>OZ252149.1:0-4540735 GCA_965248755.1 Candidatus Latescibacterota bacterium | reverse complement strand
CAATCTCAGAAACTTGTCAGATATCAATGGCAAGTGGGTTCAAAAAGCGATGAGTAAAACACAGCATCAACGAATCATTCTGGACATGGACAGTTCGGAGAGTCCGGTACATGGCCAGCAGGAAGGATCAGCTTACAACGGTCATTTCGGATGTACCTGTTTTCATCCAGTGTTCTGCTTCAATCAGTTCGGGGATTGTGAAGGAGTCCTACTTCGCTCTGGTAATGTTCACAGTGCTGATCGTTGGAAGGAAGTTCTGGAACCGATCGTCAAGAGATACGAGAGCAAGAAGAATAGGAAATACTTTCGAGGCGATGCTGCATTCGCAAAGCCTGAGATTTATGATTATCTGGAGGGAAACGGCTATTTGGTATGCCATTCGGCTTCCCGCAAATGAGATACTCTATGAAAAGATACGATACCTGCTGACTCGGCCAGTTGGACGACCGCCGAGGAAACCGATTGTATCGTTATATGAATTTCAATATAAAGCGGCCAGTTGGGATCAATCGAGGCGAGTGGTCGCCAAGGTTGAATGGCACCAAGGGGAGTTATTCCCAAGAGTGGGATTTATCGTGACCAACATGAGCGCCAAGCCAGAAGGCGTGGTACACTTCTACAATGGCCGTGGCAGAGCTGAGCAGTGGATTAAGGAGGGCAAGTATGCTCTGAACTGGACCCGACTCTCATGCAAGCGTTTCGTCTCCAATCAGGTGAGGCTCTGGCTGTTTGTTCTGGCTTACAACTTGGGCAACTTCCTGCGACGTTTTGTTCTTCCGAAGAAAATCAAACACTGGTCACTACGCAGCCTCCTCGTGAAATTTATCAAAATCGGAGCGAAGATTGTCAGACACAGCGGATATATTACGTTTCAAATGGCTGAGGTTGGGATAGACAAGAGGTTATTTGCCGAAATATTATCCCGGATTGAACGATTGCGATGTTATTCTGTTTAAACTGCCACATTTTTTTGTGAGTCGATGGAGAGGTGTCTCTAATTGGAGGATTTAAACACAAAGAAAGTGATAATTCAGAGGAAAATACTATTTTAATTGAAAAAAGTACTTGTTGAAAAATGTAAAAGTGGTAATATTAATTCAGAAACAAGAATGTATCGAAATATAATCCCTCATGAATGTGATATGGGGAATGTCGGACTAATGGTTGAGGTAAAGATAGCCACTCTTCTTATCGATCAGACAGGACACATTGTTTTGTTGAAGGAGTTGAGCGGGGATCGAGTCCTTCCTATATGGATAGGTGAGGCGGAGGCAAGGGCTATAGCTGGGGAGGTCCAGGATCAGAAGTACAAGCGTCCCTTATCTCACGACCTGCTGGAGATGCTCCTTGACACTTTAGAGGCAAAGGTAATTAAGGTGGAAGTGTCCAATCTTGTAGACAGTACCTACTACGCTCAACTCTATCTTCAAAGGGAAAATAGGATTGTAAAGGTGGATGCCCGTCCAAGCGATTCCATAATTATGGCTTTAAAAACTCACGCTCCAATATTTGTTGCCGGGGAGCTTCTAGAACGAGTTGAGGGTATCCAGATAGAAGATATAGAGGAAAGTGGAGAAAGTCTGAAGGACAGAGTACAGAGGATTAATCCTGAAGATTTTGGGAATTTTAAGCTGTGATGCCAGTCAGAGAATATAGAATATTTCTGCTATTTGCAGTGGTTCTCTATTTTGCCACAGAGGCTTTCGGAGAATCGGAAGATAAAGAGACGCGCCTTTTCGATCAAGAGGCTGAGGACGTCTTCCAAAGAGGAATAGAAAGGTATGTGAAGGGACACTTTCAAAGAGCGCGGCTCGAATTTCAGGAGGTATTAGAGAAATTCCCCATCAATCAGAAGTCATCCGCAGCAAAGTTGATGTTAGCCAAGACGGTCTACAAGCTGAGCGACTACGAACTGGCGATCTCTGTCGCCGAGGAATTGAAAAGTGAGTTCCCGTCGAGCAGGTACCTCTGGGACGCCGATTATGCGGCAGGCGATTCTTATTTTCGTCAGGGAAGGTTCGTCGAGGCTGTGTTCAAATACGCGCTTGTCCTGGTGGGGACACAGGAGACAGACTTAAAGTTGAAAGCAGCTGAGCGTCTGTCGGTCGTGGCATTGACAAATCTGTCCAAATCCGAAATCGAGGACATAAAAGAGAAGTTCGATCCAGGAGTTGTGGAGGAAGGACTTCTTTTAGGCGAAGCAAGATGGATTTTCAGGTGGGGCTATTCTCATCTGGCGGCTGAGAAGGTGGACAGCTACATTAGGAACTTCCCAGACGGTCTATTCTTGAATGAGGCGATAGCTTTAAGGGAGGAGATAGAGGTGGGAGTGCAAGTAAGCTATCGTACAAGCTGGTCATCGGATAAGATAGGTGTCATCTGTCCACTTTCCGGCGAGGGAAGAATCTACGGCGAGGATCTAAGAGACGGGGCAAAGTTAGCCTTGGAACACTCCTCGCTTTCCCGTAGGGGGGCAATCGAATTAATAGTTGAAAATTCAAGAAGCGATCCGATAACTGCGGTGAAGGTGGTCCAGAAGTTGATAGAAAAGGACAGAGTCCTTGCTATAGTCGGACCTCTTTACAGTTCTACGACTATAGGGGCAGCAGCGGTGGCAAACTCCGAATCGGTTCCACTGATCGCTCCTACCGCTTCAGAGGGCCCGATAGCCTCAATTGGACCTTACGTGTTTCAGATCAACTCAACTCCAGAGGTTCAAGGAAAGAGGATGGCCGAATACGCTGTGGGGACACTGAACCTGGAGACGTTTGCCCTAATCGCCTCTATGGATATGTACGGACAGGAGATGTCCAGAAGTTTCAGATCGAGGGTGGAGGAATTGGGGGGAAGAGTCCTGCAGGAGGAGAGATATTTTCCGGGCACAAAGGATTTCAAAGAGCAATTACAGAGGATAAGGAACGCTGGGCTCTTGCTCCAGGATATACTATTGGCAGCGGATACCTCAAGGGTGGACACTACCGCTTTTGAGGAGGACCTCCCCGAGGAAGAGGAATTACAGCCTGTGGGGACTATTGACGGCGTTCTGATAGCGGGCGCTTCTGATGATGTGATATTGATAGCCCCTCAGATAGCTTTGAAGAGGATCGAGACCCAACTTTTGGGAGGAAGCCAGTGGAATTCTCAGAACATAATCAGAATGAGCGGGAGCTACGTGGAGGGAGCCCTATTCGTATCCGGGTATTTTGAAGATTTAGGATCACCGGCGATCAATCGGTTTATAAGTTCGTTCAGACGTAAATTTGGAAGGTCGCCCTCAACGGCAGCCGCTTTCGGCTACGACGCTATGTCGCTGGTGCTGAGAGAACTAAGTATAGGTCACAGGACCAGGGAAAATTTGAAGAATACTCTTCAAAAGGTAAGGGACTTTGAGGGGGTTTCAGGGAGGATCTCATTCGGAAGCCAGAGCCATCAGAACGAGAACGTCTATCTTTTGAAGATAGATAAAAAGAGGATAGTTTCGCTCGGAAAACTCTGATTGATATTGCTTACTTTTGGTCATTGCAAGAGAGATGAAATCCCCCGACGCAATTTCAACGGCGATTTTGAAAATCGTCGTTGTGTATGGCGGAAGGTATCAAGATCTATTTGTAGGAGAAGGAATTAAGCCGTGAGACTTCAAGATAAAGTTGCGATTGTTACTGGGGGAGCGTCGGGGATAGGTCGGGGGACAGCCCTCTTGATGGCAGGGGAGGGAGCAAAGGTCATAGTTGCAGACGTGGATGAGGAGGGCGCAAGAGAGACGGTTTCTATGATTGAATCGAAAGAGGGAAAGGGCGTCTCCTGTTACGCCGATGTGGGGACTGCAAAGGGAGTTGAAGAGATGATAGGAGTGGCTGTGGATAGTTACGGGAAGATAGACGTTTTGCACAACAACGCCTACTGGCATTCCGGAGGGACGGCGATGACTATCTCTGAGGAGGATTGGGATCATACGCTGGACGTCTGTCTCAAGGCTGTATACATGGGATGTAAGCTTGCAATCCCCCAGATGCTGAAGACGGGTGGAGGAGCTGTCGTTAACACGGCATCTATTCACAGTCTTGTCTCCTTTCATAAGTATGCTGCGTACGATGCCGCAAAAGCCGGTGTCATAGGACTTACACGCTCTTTGGCACTGGATTTTGGACCCCAGATCCGGGCGAACGCAGTGCTCCCGGGGGCTATTCTGACTGCTGCCTGGAGTGGGATTGATCAAGAAGAGATGGACCACTGGGCCCGGATGACCCCAATGAAGCGTATGGGGCAGCCTGAGGATATAGCTAAGGCTGTGATATTCTTAGCTTCTGATGACGCCTCGTTTATTACGGGGACAAGTCTGGTAGTTGACGGTGGATGGACTATTGTGGGTCATCCCAGGACAGATGAATAACGCGTTTTAGATCAAGTGACCGAACTGGATAAAGGGCCGGATAGTTCAGAGTTTCTGATTGAGGGGTTTCTTAACTGAACCCCTCTCCTTTTTATCGCTTTACATTGACAGCCAACCTAAACTATGCTAATTTTAGGATATGTGAAGTGCCTCCCAAAAGAGTAGACAACACCTCTGGGGAAGAGTCGGGATGCTGTCTAGCCACGATTGAACCCCTGATCCCCGATTGAGTCTATCGGGGATTCATATTGTGGGTTGGGGGATAGTATTTACTTATTTAGGGACATTAAGAATGCAGATCAAGATAGATAGACATAAACTGATTATGGGCATCGGGAGCAATGCGGTGGACGTAATCTACAGGGTGCGCAGGATCGCGGGCAAAGATGAAAAGACGTATATCCTCCCTAACAATGAAGGGAATATGGTAAAGGAGGTCGCAGGGGGAGTTGTACTGAATCATCTTGCATGGGCCAGGCTCTTGGGCGTCCGTACGGGTCTCTTTGGATTTCAGGGGGACGATAGATTCGGAAAGTTCATAAGGGGTACTATGGACGTTCATGGGATCGAAAGGAGTTACGTCAAGGTTAAGGAGGGAAAATCGTCCACTTTTGCGATCATAAACGTGGATACCCATGCGGAAAGGGCCATATACATGGCGTCGGCTCTGACGGGGACCACGACATCTGAGGACATAAAAAGGGAGTTCTCGGAGTGCATTTCGAACGCCGGGATGGTGACAACTGAGATCTCACAGCTCCCGTTAGATGCTGTTGTAGCTGTGCTGAGTATAGCCAAGGAAAGTGATGTTCCGACGGTTTTAGATGTGGACGTTCCCCCGAGTTTCGCTGTGGATTTGGCTGGCTTGGGAAGTAGAAAGGAGTTTGAAAAAGCTCTTTCTCTGGCTGATCTTATCAAGCCTGCCAAGGCCGTTGCGGACCAGATAGTAGGGGGCGATACATCTGAGGATAAGGCGAGGGACATATTCCAGAAGTACAGCCCCAGGTTAGTAGCTGTTACGGACGGCGCAGAAGGGAGCGTTCTCTATGATGGGGGCTCTATCGTGAGGGTAAAGTCCAACAGTGTAGTTGCGAGAGATACGACAGGAGCAGGAGACGCTTTCCTGGGGGGCGTGATTGCCGGGATATATTATGGCTTGTCTTTAGAGGATATAGGAAAGCTTGCAAATGCGTGCGGGGCTGCGTGCTGTACTGTGGCTGGCGCGTTTCCCGTTATGGACAGTAGTCTGGAGTATGTAGGATCTCTCTACGATAGAGGGAGAGTAGATGCCCTTGAAGGTATATTGATAGGCCAGAGTGAAGGAGCGAACGATTGCACTTCCGTAGGCATAGAAACTGTGAGGAACCAGATAGATCATTAGGGGCTCTCTATTTAGGGATGGGGGGGATTATAATCGCGAAGCTATGGGGTTGATAAGAAACGTTCAGAGTAAGGGAGGCCGTATTTACGTGACGGTTTTGTGTAAACCGAGACTTTTAGCCGAGAAGATCGCCCCTGCGTTGCAGAGTGTGGGAACTCCCGCCTATTTTCTCGACCCCGTTGACGTAAATCACGGTGAGAGCGATTAACTCAACGAAGGGGATGTGGTTATAGCTATCTTTCAGGGTGATGCCAAAAGGGAACTGTTGGATGGCATCAGGACGATCAAGCATAAATGAGCTTATGATATAGGGATTACGTTGTAGGGATTACTTAAGGAATACAAATCTGAGCTTGCGAAGTTGAGCAATGTCCTTCTGCCTGTCCCAGCGCAGAAAGAGGCGATATCTTTTGAGTTGACACCTACTCCAAGCACAACGTGCCAACTCGTCCTTGAAGATTGCCTTGCAATGTCTTTAAATGACGCCAAGGAATTCACAAAGCAGGATTTCCACAAGTGCTATCCAGGTGGAAGTCTGGGAAAGATTCTGGACGACAGTGCGTGATTATTGTGAATTAAATTCGATAAACTTTTGGGAGGAAAATTGGCTAAGTTAATCGCTTTTGATCTGGACGATACTGCTTTAGCAGTGGACAGGGGATTCTCCGAAGATGGAATAAAAGTTTTAGAGGAAGCTCTCCAAAGAGGTATTCTAATAGCTTCTGTGAGCGGGAGAAATGTGGACAGGAGCAGCAGTCCTTTCAACGATAAGCTTCAATTGTTTGAGAGAATATATATTGTTTCCTACAACGGGGCTGTCGTCCTGGAACCTGTGGATAGGAACGCAAGGGAGTTGATTTATGTGCAGAGGATGACGGAAGATAAGATGCTCGATCTTACAGATTATGTCCGGGACAATGGCTATGATCTTGTCTATTATCAGTTTGAGATGGACGGAAACGGCCGGATGGATGAAAAACTTATAGTCCTTCGTCCTTCCCCATCTACGAGAATACTCGAGACCCAGACAGGGGCAACGTACGAGTTTGATGAGGGTCTTACAGATAGGATAATGAATAAAAAACTAGGGCCTCCTCCCAAAATGATGGTGCTTCCGGGGGAAGAGAATCGGGACAGAGTTTTCGACGAACTTAAGGATAGATACAAAGATTCACTCTATATCGCCAAGACGCACACGGACAGGCTGGAGCTTATGCATCCAGATGTGAGCAAAAAAGCGGCTGTGGAGAGCATATGTCAAAGGAACGGGCTTTCGATGAAAGATGCGATGGCAATAGGGGACGGGGACAACGATCTTCCTATGATACTGTCTGCGGGCATAGGCGTTTTGATGGAGAACGCTGCCGATGAGGTTAAAAGGGCTGTGGAAGGGACAAATGTGCGCATGGCTCCGCTCTATGACGAAGACGGTTTTGCCCGGGCTGTGAGAAAGTTTGCATTTAACAGTTCATAGTCTGGACTTTCGACTCTGACCACAACCATCGTGTAAAAAGAGAAGGTGGGACAGATAATAACCTCCGTCCTACGCAAACACAAAAGAGATGATACTGCCTGAATATGGCGATCTTGTAGTGGATAAATATGATTATAAGATATTTTCTGACAATTACATGTATTGTGTTGCTTAACATGGCATGTGAAGATGCAGATCGGGGAGGATACGAGGGTGAACATGGAAAAGTCCCAACTTCCGAGTCGTGGGGTTCCAAGATCATTCTGTCAGATCTGGGAGTATTAAAGGCTATCGTAAAGGCCGGACATACTAAAAAGTACCAGGAAAAGAAGGAATTAGAGATAGACGAGGGGATTCAGATAGACTTCTACGATAGAGAGGGGAATCATTCTTCTACTTTGACGGCTCAGATGGGATATGTAAATGAGAATACGAAGAATGTGAAGGTGATGGGAAATGTGGTTGTGATATCGTCCGATAAGGAGTCTAAGCTGGAGACCGAGGAGTTAAGGTGGAACGCTAAGGAGGGGAAGATATACGGAGATGAATGGGTGAGAATATCTGTAAAGAACGGTATTGAAGAGGGCACAGGCTTCAAGTCCGATCCAGATTTGAAGGAATGGACTATGAAAGAGGTGACCATGCGTTCTCGAAAGTCTGACGGTAGCTGAGAAGTAACAGTGATATTTTGCTGATGGCCGATTGCCATAACCTTATGATAATATTAACTCTAACACTATTTATAGCACTGCTTAGCAGGGAAGCCCCTGCTTTAGAAAAGGAGAGAATCCTTATCGGGAGGGCTGACAGCACAAGGAGCGTGCACAGAGATGGGAAATTGACAAAGTATTATGTGGGAAATGTAGAGGCATCTTACGATGGGACGAAGTTGTCCGCAGATAGCGTTATCTATAAAGAGGAACCTGAAGAGATAGTCTTTACGGGCAAAGCGTCTATGGTGGACTCATCCAGGTCGCTCAAGGCGGATCGGATCGCCTATTTCCCGGATGAAGATAGGGCTGTAGCAGTGGGAAATGTGTCTATAGAGAAAGACGGTAGAAAAGTGAGAGCAAAAAGGGCGGTTTACCTGAGGAAAGATAAGGTGGTAAAGGGATATGGAGATGTGGAGGTCGTGGACGAAGAGGGTAGGGTCTTGACCGCACAGAGGGTGGTATATGAGGAGCAGTCGGAAACTCTTACGGCCGATGAGGATGTGCAGGTTGCTATGCGCCGAAGGGATATAGTCGTTTCAGGAGGACGGGCTGAGTACAATCTAAGAGAGAAAAAGGGCGTTTTTTTAGATTCTCCAAGGGCAGTAAGGGGAAAAGGAAGTCTTTTCGGGTACAAAAGCAAGGACTATATGCAGATCACAGGGGATAAAATAGAGATATACGGTGGGGGAGAGGAGCTTGCGGTCGTGGGGAATGTGAGGATAAAAGGGGACGAGGTAGAAGCTTTCTCCCACGAGGCAAGGTATGTGGATGAAGTTGGGAAATTGACGCTCAAAGGAGAACCGAAGGCGTCGCACAGACTTGCGCGCAATGGAGAGGAGGGGGTTGAAAGTTGGACAGAGGGCGAAGTTATAGAGATATTGTTAAGAGGGGATTCAGTCGGGGAAATAACCGTAACTGGGAATGCAAAAGAACGCTCGATCCGCAAGGGAGATTACGGTGATACTCTTCAAAGTGTAGATCTAAGTGGAGATACGATAGTGTTGAAGTTAGAAGATAATAAGCTTCACAGAGCGATTGTGGAGGGCAACGCAGTGAGTATTTATTCCCCCGATGTGATCTCAAAGCCAAGCATGTTAGACGCCCAAAAGATACATATAGAACTTGAGGATGAGGGATTAAAGACGCTAATAGCTGAGGGTAATGCCACGAGCAAGTATTACCTGCCTGACGATGCAGTTTCGCAAGGGGCTATGAACGAAGTTAGTGGGGACAGGATAAAGCTCTACTTTGAGGATGGGAGGATAGCTCGAGTATCGGTAAAAGATGGGATTTTGGGCGTGTATCGCCCCAATCGGGACAGCGGGACTGGGATTGAAAGGAGGCAGTGAGGTTTGTGTCCTTAGCGACAGAGGGTTTAGTTAAGATATACGGGAAGCGAAAAGTAGTGGACAGTGTATCCCTGAAGGTGAAAAGGGGCCAGGTAATAGGACTTTTGGGCCCCAACGGCGCAGGAAAGACGACGACTTTCTATATGATCGTGGGGATGATCGGCCCAGACAATGGGAGCATTATTTTAGAAGATGAGGACATTACGCCCCTTCCTATGTACAGAAGAGCTCAGAAAGGTATAGGGTATCTGCCTCAAGAGGTATCGGTCTTCCAGAAGTTGACAGTCCAACAGAATATTATGGCAATATTGGAGACCATGGACATACCGAAAGGAGAAAGAAAAAAGAAGGCGTTATTTCTTATGGATGAACTCGGAATCTCCAAGTTGGCCAGAAACAGAGCCAGTACACTCTCAGGCGGAGAAAGAAGAAGGGTAGAGATAACCAGAACGCTTGCTATCGAACCTAAGTTTATGCTTTTGGACGAGCCATTCGCAGGCCTGGACCCCATCACTGTAGAAGATATCCAGAATATCGTGTTGAGGCTGAAGGACAAGGGATTGGGAGTTTTGATAACAGATCACAATGTAAGGGGAACCTTGGAGATCACTGACTACGCTTATATTATGTGTGAAGGAGAAATACTGATAGAAGGAACGGCAGAGTTTCTGGCAAACGATCCTGAAGCAAAGAAGATATATCTGGGCGAGAGCTTTACACTCCATTGAAAAATGCGGTAGAGTGTAGTACCGATCAGAAATTGGTTGTGTAAGCGAGACCTTTTTATTACCTTAATACTGGTACGATAATTGCTAACGAACCCTTTATCAATTGCTGCCTTTAACTGAACGTACAGAAATGCCTAAACTTACACAGTCTATAGGATTAACTATAGAACAGCGACTGACCCCTCAGATGATTCAGTCGCTTCAACTGCTTCAGGTAACCACGCTTGAACTTGAGCAACTGATCTCCCAGGAGTTGGAGATGAATCCCCTTTTGGAAGAGGTCCAGGAGCTCGACGAGGATTCTGAGCAGGGCCCGGAGGAGGAAAGGGATGAATCTCCTGATAATGACGATATTGCCGAGCAGGAACTCGTGTCGGATTTTGACGAAGCAGATTGGAATAGTTTCTTAGATGAAAGCTACGATGTTGGGTCGTACAACCATGCCGACTACGATCCAAACGGGCCTGATGGGGAGGAAAGGGAAAATCCGTTATGGGACAGGAGTCGGCCTTCAATGATTGAAGTTTTATCCTCACAGTTGAATTTAGCTGTCTCTTCTAAGGAGGATAGGAAAATAGGCGAGTTCATTATAGGCAACATTGACAATGAAGGCTACTTAACCTGTTCAGTTGAAGACATAGCAGAAGCTCTGGATGTGCAGGCTCTAGATGTTGAGAGAGTGCTCAAGATAGTGCAGACTTTTGATCCTCCCGGAATAGGAGCAAGGGATCTAAGAGAATGTCTTATGATCCAACTAAGGGAAAGGGCAATGGAGGACAGCCTACCTATGAAGGTTGTGAAAGATCATCTGGAAGACCTTCAAAAGGTCCGGTACAGCGAGATCTCCAGGTCATTGAAGGTGGCTTACGATGAAGTTATAGAGGTTGCAGAGGTCATCTCTGGACTGAACCCGAAGCCGGGTCTGAACGCCGTCGAATCTGACCCTGCAGACTATGTATATCCCGATCTTATAGTCAACAAGATAGATGACAATTACGTGGTGACCTTGAACGATGGGACGATCCCTTCGTTAAGGATCAGTGCGGTCTATCGGTTACTTTTGAGAAAGAATTCCGGAGAAGTGGACCAAGAGGTCAAAGACTTCATGGTCAAGAAGCTGAACGACGCAAGGTGGATGATAAACGCTATAGAACAGAGAAAATCGACGATGCTGAAGGTGACACAGCTTATAGTTAACGTTCAGAGGAGCTTCTTAGAACATGGAGTGACACATCTAAAACCCCTTGTGCTCCAGGAGATAGCCGATGCTGTAGGAATGCATGTCTCGACGATAAGCAGGGTAAAAAAGGGAAAGTATATCCAGACTCCTTATGGGGTGTTCCCTTTGGATTACTTCTTCGACGGGGCTGTAAGCTCGTCTAAGGGGGAGGATGTGTCCGTAAAAGCGGTTAAGGATAGGATACGGGAATTGATTAAAGAGGAGACCCCCTCTTCACCGCTGAGCGATCAGGTTATATCCGACCTCCTTAGGAAGGAAGGGATAGAACTCGCCCGAAGAACCGTAGCGAAATACAGAGATCAGATGGGAATTAACCCAGCTAAATACAGAAAACGTATGACAAACTCTAAGAAATCCCAATCTGAAGACTAAAATTTCTTGAATTCCCCATAACATTGTGATTCTTGTCACAGATTAAGAGATTCATTTAGTATATATTTAAGGCGTATATCTTCTATCATTCGTCAATTGTTGTCATTCCGGTGTCCGATGCGGTGCGCACCAATAAGGTGCATCGTCAAATTTTTTTGTGTTTTTATGAATTTGTCCTTGACAATTGTGCTATTTTGCTATACATTTGCTGGGTCAGTACGATGCAGTTTCTGAATTCCTGAAAAGTGGACGCAGGGTTCCAGATGATGGTCAGGCTTTATGTCGGATGCCTGGGGCAAAGAGTGCTGAATGACTTGTTAACCGTAGAGCGAGCCAGCGTCTGTCTGTAAAGGAGCGTAGAATGACTATGAAATCGACGTTTCTGTTTAACTTCCTATTACGAGTGGTTGTAGCGACCTGTATTCTGGTCTTTCCCGCTTCTGATATATTTGCGATCGACAGCACATCAGTTCGTGTGGTTTTACCTGATACATCAGCAGATCCGAGTATAAGCATCGATATTCCGGTCACAGTGACAGAGATGACAGGGGGACCAGGTGTTTTTTCTGCGGACATAGAGATAACTTATGATGCATCAGCACTTCAAGCGACTGCGGTAAAAAAGGGAGACCTGACAGCCACTTCACCTTTTTCAAACCTCTCCGATCCGGGTATAGTCCGGTTCGCCATAGCCGATTTCCAGGAACCCTTCAGCGGCACAGGGACACTGGCTGTTATATCGTTCAACGTTGTAGGTTCTCCAGGACAGACCTCCTCCTTAACCTTTCAGAAAGCGGTGTTCGACGAAAGCCCTGGGCTTTCGTCCTCAGATAACGGTTCGTTTAGGGTGTTGGGAGCGCCACTTGCTGTTAAGGCTTTAAGTGTACCGGATACATCAGCCAGGTCTGGCGATCTGATAGTTGTCCCTGTGGGTATTTATGGCATTACGCTAGCAGACAGCATCATTTCAGTTCAGTTGGAGCTTGTGTTCAAGGGAAGCGTCTTGAAGCCGGCCTCTGTGCTTCCGGGGTCTCTGCCTGATGCCACGTGGCAAATAGTCGGCAACATAACCAACAGTGATACTGTAAAGGTCGCTCTGGCGGGGTCCACTCCTTTAGTTGGGAACACAACTTTAGCGTTTATAGGATTTAGAGTAGTAGGAGCCGATGGAGATTCCACGGACATAGTATTCGAGCCAGGAGCTCTTGCCAACGAGAAGAATTTTGTGACCGATTTGGGGGGGATTCTGGATAACGGATCACTATTTGTGCAGGGTGTGGCTCCTCCAATTGCCATTCGTGCAGACACTATAAAGGCGGTCAAAGGGTCGTGGGTGGAGATTCCAGTCTTTGTGGACCGAATCTTTCGGGAAGATGGCTTTGTATCCGCCGAGTTTGATCTTTTCTACGATCCAACGGTAATAGAGCCTGGTTCTGCGATGAGCTTTAGGGGGAACGTCGTCGACACCTCGTGGCAGTTCGTTGTCAATGTGACTATTCCTGGCAAGGTCTCCGTGGCTATGGCGGGCGCTCAACCTCCTCTTTTGGGAAGCGGCGTTCTGGCAGTCATACACGCTAAGGTCATAGGAAATGTCGGCAATTTTACGGTGTTGAATCTGGAGAATGGTCTTTTGAACGAGACCCCTGTAGAGGCAATTGACGGACTTTTCGCAGTTGTGCCGCCAGGGATTTTGAGGACTGGCTTCTTGGAAGCTTCACCCGGGGAGTGGGCAAAGGTCCCGGTGTTCGTAGACAGTTTATTCCCTGGAGCTCAGGTGATCTCAGCTCAGTTTAGGGTTCACTACGATCCTGCAGTTCTGAGAGCAGATACTTCCATGTTCTCTACAGGTTCTGTAGTGGATAATCTATGGCGGATTGTGGCAAATGAAATATCCCCCGGATCGCTGAATGTGGCGTTGGCAGGCCCTACGCCGATATCAGGCAACGGTGTATTGGTTGATCTGCATTTTGAGGTTGTGGGTGCTCCGGGAGATTCTACGGTGTTGGATCTGGAGAACGGTCTTTTGAACGAGGACTCTGTAGAGACAGTGGACGGGTTAGTAAAGGTAGTAGCTCCCGTAGTTTTGGTGATACCTGATAACATAGAGATAAATGAAGGTGAGATGGAGTTAGTCCCCGTAATATTAGAGGGCAATCCGGGGGGCTTCATCTTCTCGGCTGAGATGGGTATTACCTACAATCCCGCTGTTATAAGAGCCGACAGCGCGACTTTGGCCGGGACAATAGTCACTGACAGTCCAAGTTTAGCGTTCAACGTAGAAAATGGAGTTATCAATATTGGCCTTGCTTCAGCGAACCCGATAAATGGCAATGGTCCTTTGGTGTTCATAAAGTTCACGGCCGTAGGGTCTGAGGGGGATTCGACAATTGTGGATATTTTTGGCCCGAGGAGCGGCCCGAATCCTGAGTTGAACGAGGGAATCATACCTGCTGTGAGAAGAGGGAAGATAAGGATCACTGCGCCGTCGGTGCCTTCGCTTGCTCTTTCAGACACCGTTTTGGGCTTTGGAAGCGTTAGAATAGACACTTTCTCTCAAAGGATTCTCTATATTATCAACGAGCGCGGGACGGACTTAATCATTGATAGTCTTTTTATAGCCAGCACAGGTGAGTTCCAGATAATAGAGCCTGCAACTCCTATAGGTATAAGGACAATACCGGCCGGCGATAGCCTGAGAGTGACGATTGAGTTCGAGCCCGGGTTTACAGGGGTCAGAGAAGACACGCTTCATATCTTAAGCAACGATCCTGATAGTCCCGACAGTACTGTGGCTCTGGTGGGTGTCGGGCTCCGTCCTCCAAGGCCTATTATAGCTCTCCTTCCTGCGCCGTTAGATACGTTGGATTTTGGGGCTGTCAAGAGATTACGGTTCAACCAGAGGATATTCTTCATCTCCAACGTCGGCGGAACTATTCTGAATGTGGACAGTCTCTTTACAGTCACCTCCGACTTCAGGTTAGTAGAACCTTCGCCTGGGTTGAAGGTAGTTCCTCCTGATGATAGTTTGAAGGTAAGGGTCAGGTTTTCCCCCACTGCAGAAGCTGGAAGGATAGATGCGCTGACTATAAAGAGCAACGATCCTGTTCATCCAGATACAACTGTGGTCTTGATAGGATTTGGACTCCCACCTCCTGAACCCGAGATCGCCCTTTCGGATACCCTGCTCGATTTTAACTCTCCACCTGTGAACGTGGCGGTTCGACGAATGCTCACTATCCGCAGCGTTGGGGATCCGGACACTGTGTTGATAATAGACAGCTTGAGAGTGAACAACAATGACTATACGATATTAGATCCTCCCGATCCGACGCGAGGGGATACCTTATCCGTAGGGGATAGCCTGAAGGTCACAATTGAATTTGGTCGTTCAGCTGTAGGACTCAGCGACGGGATATTAACTATCTTCAGCAACGATCCCCTCCATCCTGATACTACTGTCTTGCTGAAAGGGGAGACTCAGCCTCCTGGTGTAATCAGTGATATTACGGTCTGCAATCTTACAGCGACTGGCGCGACGATTACGTGGCTAACAGATCGTCCAGCGACTGTGACAGATAGTGTGCGCGTGCTTAACCCTTCCATATCTTTGGACGTTGTATTTACTGCTTCCAGAATCGGTTTCAACACTCACCTTGTGGGTATAAGCGGATTAACTGCCGCAACAGAAGGCTATTCATTTGAGGTAAGATCTGAGGGGGCCACAAGCAGTGGCACGTTCGATACGCTGCCCGAGGGCACTCCCGGACTTCCACAAAACGCTACTGTGAAGGTACTTAACGAGGACAGCACGGATGCTGTGGGAGCTTTGGTTTCTGCAACTGTGACAGATCCTCTTACTTCTCTTGTGTCTCTGCCCATATGTGGACTCACCGGACCAACTGGGGTAGCCACTCTTCCCTTGGACTTAGTGGTAGGGAGGCATCCAGTACTCGGTCTGATAAAGATGACGTTTTCCACGGGCGCGGGCACATTCCTTTCAACTGTGCTGGGGGCCAAGGATGGCAGGGGCAACAGCGCTTCGTCTGCTCCCCTTGCCTCCTCTGACATGAATCTAAACGTAAATATAGACACTCTGCAGCTGAGTGCAGCTATAGAAGTCGTCATCCCCCTTCCCAGGGGATTCTCCCTGATTTCACCGCCGGTAGTGCCCGAATCTACAATTACGTCACACACACTGCTTCCCTTGATAGCAAACGCAAGGGAGATAGATAGATGGAACAATGCTGCGAGCTTATTTGAATCTGCGATAAGAGCTTCTGATGGTACGGTGATTACAGATCCTGCAGAAGCGTTTGATGTAACAGATCCTGAGGGAATTTTTGTCAAGGTCACAGCGGCTTCCGATGTTACGTTCAGAGGGTCTCCGATAAGGGTTCCTCTAACGCTCACTTTAGGAAAGGGATTTAATATCGTGGGTGTTCCGTTTCCTCTGGGCTTTACTTCTCACACACTGCTGCCGTTGATACCGAATGCGAGGGAGATAGACAGATGGAATAATGCTGCGAGCTTGTTTGAATCTGCGATAAGGACTTCGGATGGTACGGTGATTACAGATCCTGCACAAGCGTTCAGCATAGAGTTGGGCGAGGGATATTTTGTTAAGGTTCTTGCTTTAACCGAGTTCACGCCTCCTGTTTCAGCTCCCAAAGCGATTACCCCAGAACCCTACGAGCTCAATTATAGAAAATTTGAGGAAGAGGTCAGTCCCAATGTGTTTCCCTTCGAGGTGAGGGTATCTAACGTGACCGACTTGGCGGCTACTGTATCTTGGATCAGCTCCGAGAATCATTTAGCTCAGGTGCAATATGGCACTGATCCTGATTTCTCTTATTACGACATAGCATATGATGTCAGAGGAGTCGAATATCCTGACGATTTGCACTTAGTGGAAATCATTGGACTATCGCCTAATACGAACTATTATTACAGAATTTTGCCGTTGGATTCAAACGGTAAAGGTGAGAACAAGGCCCGCACTTTTGAAACTACCCCTCCTTTAACCTCGATTCCCTATCCCTACGTGATTTACGGAAGAATGGTAGAGGAGGGTGGTAATCAGATAGAAGATAGGGGACTGGTCTATGCCAAAGTCGTGCACGAAGGGAAGGAATCGGATCGCATATCGGCTACGGCTTCGGCAAGTGGATATTGGTCTTTGAATCTCGGGAATTTAAGGGATCGTGTGACGGGTGATCCATTCCAGTATTTGAGTGGAGATGATGTAGTGTTAGAGTATTATGGGTCCTCGGGACGATATGGAATTCACAAGGGTGAAGTGGGAACTGACACTCCTCAGGATATAAGTGAACTCATCCTGACAGAGACGATAACGATGAAATTACCCGATTTAGATGAGAATGATAGCGGTGATGTCCCTCAGGCTTACACTCTGTTCCAGAATTTCCCAAATCCGTTCAATCCTGAGACGGAGATCAGCTATGATATGCCTGAGGACAATCACGTTTGGCTAAGGATATACAACCTCTTAGGACAGCCAGTTAGAACACTTGTGGATGAGCATCAAAAGGCGTCTCACTATGTTGTCAGGTGGGATGGAATGGACGATAATGGGACCGATTTGGCCAGTGGAATTTATTTCTACAGGATTTTGACGGATAACTTTGTGAGCAGCAAGAGAATGCTTCTTATGAGATAGCGACTACAAGATGCTTGTCTGGTCTCAGTGACAGACTTAATTTTAAATGTTCTTAAGGAGGGAGGCTAAAAAGATGCCCAAGGATCTTAAAACATTAGCGGCGCTTGCTGGGATAGTCCTGCTGGGCTACGTGAACGCTTATGCGGCTGTAATAAGTGATGTTAAGGTCTGCAATCTTACAGCGACTGGTGCGAAGATCACGTGGCTAACTGACGTTGCGGCGACAGGGGAAGACAGCGTATTTGTGTCTAATCCCACCATTTCTCTAGACACTGTGTTCACGGCGTCGAGTATCGGTTTCAACACTCACTAGGTTGACCTTGGCGGATTAACTTCCGCAACAGAAGGTTATTTATTTGAGGTTAGATCTGAGGGGACCACAAGCAGTGGCACGTTCGAAACGCTGCCCGCGGGCACTCCCGGACTTCCACAAAACGCTACTGTGACGGTACTTAACGAGGATGGCACACTTGCCGTAGGAGTTCTGGTGTCTGCAACTGTAACAGATCTTCTTAGTTCTATTGTGTCTTTGCCTATATGCGGACTCACTAGTCCATCTGGAGCAGCCACTCTTAAAATGGATTTGGTGGCAGGGGTGCATCCAAATCCATTAGTCGGTTTGGTCAAGATGAATTTTAGCACGGGGGTGGGCACCTTCCTAACTGTTGTGGTTGAGGCCAAGGATGGCAAGGGCAACAGTGCTTCGTCTGCTTCTCTTGCATCGGCTACCATGGATTTGAACGATGATATAGCCACCCTCCAATTTGAGCCTCCAAACATCCCCATAATTAATGTCTCTCCAGCCTCACTGAATTTTGGTCTTATGCAGGTTGTAAGCTCTAAAAGGGATAGTGTGAGTTTAGAGAGCACAGGCGGAGATACACTCATCATTAGCGGCCTTTCAGGCGTTGGTGCGCCATTTAGTATCGTATCGCAGGTCACGCTGCCAGATACGCTTCCGCCCGGTTCCTCGACAAATGTCGTTGTAGAATTTAGTCCTACCAGTGCCGGTTCTTTCCTGGATACCCTGGTCATCACTAGCAACGATTCGGTTGGAAATGGCACATTAAGAATACCCTTAAGCGGCTCTTCGAGTTTCCAGGTCGTGATCAACGAGGTATTGTTCAATCCGGCGGGGACATTGGATGCCAACAGAAACGGTGCAACTGTCGAGGCCGAAGATGAATTTATAGAGATATACAACGTCGGCGCAAACCCGATGGACATCACTGGGTGGACGTTAAGCGACACCTTCGCGGCGTCTCCTTCTGCCGTTCCTCCTTTTGCCTTTCCTGGTGGTACCAGCATAGCTCCGGGTGAGTTTGTAGTCCTTTTCGGAGATACGACCGGAGCCACAGGATTTGCAGGACAGATCTTCTCAGACATTGGGATTATCGGAAACGGCCTGGGGGGTCCAGAAGGGGTCGTGCTCAGGACGGCTGGAGGTGACACGGTCGATTCTGTGTTCTCCCCATCTCCTCCTGTAGGTGCATCGCTGGTGAGGATTCCTGAGGGCACAGGTGCATTTGCCGATCACGATAGCCCGAACGCTATACAAAAAGCCTCTCCAGGCGAGGCCAGAGTTGAACTTTCGTCTATAGCAACTCAACCCGATTCGGTAGCAATTCCGGCGGGATTGACAGCTCAGCTCAGTGCGAAAGGAATCTCCCTTGCTGATACAACCGATATCACAGGTGTGGTGGTGTGGTCAAGTGCAGACACGAATATAGCTGTCGTAAATGATTCAGGGAAGGTAACTGCCAAAACGCAAGGAAAGACTTATATAAGGGCGAATATCTTCGATCTTGCGGATTCGACCAAGGTCACGGTGAGCGCTCCTTTGGCAACGAATATAAATGTGTTTGAGGTCGGGAAAGATTCTATCTTTGTGGGTGATCAGAAGCAGTTCCAGGTCGAACTGACCTTAACAGATGGGAGTCGGGATACGGTGATGGCTGCTCAGGGTCTTATGTGGATGAGCACAGCTGATACGGTCGCGACGGTGGACAGTACAGGGTTGGCCACAGGCGCAGGACCCGGAATGACCTATATCAAGGCCATGCAGAATGCACTGGTGGATTCAGCGCTTGTGAGCGTATTTGAAAGAGGCGATGTAAACGCCAGCTTCAGTCTGGAAGGTTTAGATGTGGTCAGGATAGTGAACATAATAGTCAGAATACCTCCTGCTGCAAATGCCTTTGAACTCTTGGCAGGGGACTTCAGAATAGGTGGCGGGATCGATATATTCGACGCTGTAGGCGTCGTATTGGAAATAATAGGAATTCCGTTAAAGACGCTTCCTCCTCTGGCAGTTCTGCCGTCTAAGGTGTCCCTCCTTGGAGCATCTCTGGAAGGTGGGCAAGCCCTCTTCCCAGTGTCTCTGGATAATAGCTCACCGATCTACGGGGTTCAGATGAGGATAACGTACGACCCATCCTCTATGTCGCTGTCAGATATGATGCTTACGGACAGAAGCAGGAATATGGACCTTGCCTACAACGAGGTGAAGGAGGGCGAGGCTATAATAGTGATGTATTCCACGACTATCGGTGGCATAGAACCCGGATCAGGATCGATGCTTGAGATTCCGTTCAGTCTGTTGAACGATTCGGACGAATTGAAGGGTATTACTATTGAGGAGTTGATATTAGTGGATGCTGCAGGCTTGGCGGCTCTGGCTGAGGGCATCACCACTGAGGTAAATCAGATCCCTGATTCTTACTCACTAAGCCAGAACTTCCCGAATCCGTTCAACCCCGAGACCACGATAAAGTTCGAGCTCCCTGCGTCGGGGGAAGTTAAGTTGGTGATACACAGCGTCATAGGTCAGAAAATAAGGACGCTGGTTCAGGGTCACAGGGACGCCGGACGCTATTCTGAAACCTGGGATGGCAGAGACGAGTCCGGAAATCGAGTTTCAAGCGGCGTCTACTTCTACAGGATAAAAGCCGGCGACTTTGTAAAGGTGAGAAAGATGCTGTTGTTAAAGTAATCCATAGCAGTGTTGTCATAGAAGTTAAACTTTGGCCCTCCATTCTGTCTCTTGAGTGGGGGGCTAAATTTCTTCTATTCCTGTTCCCGTTTACATTTTCTGTCTTTGCGACGGATGAGAACTCTAGGCAATCTCGCCTTCCTGAGAGAGACACGTAATGATAAGAAATCTGCTAAATCCTTGGAGAATGTTCTCCCTCGGTTTAGTTTTGTTCCTATATTCGAGCGACTGCCGGGCTCAAATTGGGGATACGTTGAAAGTGGGTGAGGCACAGGTTGTTCCAGTGGACACTGCGGTAACCGTGGACATCTTTCTCACAAATAGCAGGGAAGTGGCTGTAGTAGATATAGAGATAGGGTTTGATCCTCAAGTCCTGACACCTAAAAAGGTGATAGAGATAGGGCGGGCTGAAGGTACACGTGTAACGGCTGGGCTTCGAGAAGAGAATAGAATACGCATATTGTGGTCGGACCTGAGTAGAAATATAAGGATAGCCCCGGGAGGGGGAGCTATCTTCAGGCTGTTCTTTGACATAGCCAACGGTGCTCCATCAGGCAGGTCTGATCTTAGAGTTGTGCAGATTGTTGTAGGAGATGCGGACGCTAATCTGATTCCGGCTGTGGCTGTGAACGGAGCCATTGTAATTGTCCCAATCTTCGATATTATAGTCATAAACGAGGTCTTGGCTGATCCTCCGACTGACAGCTTGGAAGGAGATGCAAATCGGGACGGTGTGAGAGATCGCTTTGAAGATGAGTTTATTGAGATTCTGAATATATCCCCGATAGATTCAATCGTGGATATAGGGGATTTTATAGTTGACATAGGCGGTTGGACTCTGGGCGATGTGTCTGAGGGACAAAAGTTTATATTTCCTGATGGGACCACGATAGCTCCGGGGGAACGGATAGTCCTGTTCGGTGGGGGAGTCCCTTCGGGGTTTGCTGGACAGGTCTTTGTAGATGACGGAAGGATAGGAAACGGTCTGGCAAATTTGGGCGATACAGTCCTTCTTATCGCGGATGCGGGCGACACCGTTGATGCGCTGACAAGCGGCGACTGGAACAAGGATCAATCTTTGGTGAGATTCCCAGAGGGGACGGGCGAGTTTGTTCAACACTCGTCTCTTCCGGGAAAAGGGAAATTCTCTCCTGGAAGAGGTAGGGCTCTGCTCTCCTCAATCTCAGTGGAGCCGGATAGCCTGGAAATCAGCGTTGGAGAGGGGGGACAGCTTGAGGCGATAGGGATATTTTCAGATGGGGAAAGCGGGATAATTACAGCAAATGTGGAGTGGGAAAGCTCAGATAGCACCGTTATAGAGATTGACGGAAAGGGGACAGTTGAGGCGCTGAGGGAGGGGGAGGTTATAATAAGGGCGTTAGGGTTCGGATTTGCAGGGACGGGGTCGGTAAGCTCATTTCCTGCTGCAGTGACTGTCACAATAACATCGAGTCCAACAGGAACGGCTAGAGAGGACGAAGAGTACGTCTATAGAGTGACCGCAACTTCTGACAACGGAGACATCCAGTTTTCTTTAGAGGAGCGACCCGACTGGCTAAAGATAGATCCTGAAACTGGTGTCTTGAGAGGAACACCGCGAAACAGCGATGTAGGGACAAGTTCGGTCAGGGTGAGGGCTGAGGGTTCATCAAGCTTCGACGTCCAGACTTTCACTTTGAATGTCCAGAATACAAATGACCTCCCGATAATTACAAGCTTACCTGTCGAATCTGCGTTTGTCGGAAGATTATATCTTTACAATGTGGAGGCTATAGATGAGGACGGGGATGTGCTGAGATTTGTACTATCGGGACCGGAGAGCATGGAGATAGACGAGGAGTCGGGAGTCATAACCTGGACTCCGAGAGAGGATGATCAGGGGATACACGAGGTGAACGTCAGCGTCTTTGATGGGAGAGGGGGACAGGGGTTCCAGAGATATACGGTGTCAGTCCACGTCAGTGGAGCTGTGGTCATCAATGAGATTTTTTTCGACCCCGCTGAAGGCTTAAGTGGGGATGCAAACGGTGATGGCATAAGGGATGCTTTCCAGGACGAGTTTGTGGAGCTTATGAACGCAGGCGAATCTCCCGTGGACATAGGCGGATGGACGCTCGGGGACGACGACGTGGGAGAAAGTGGAAGGTTTGTCTTTCCGGAGGAGACGATAATTGCTCCGGGGGAACGGATAGTCCTGTTCGGTGGGGGAGTCCCTTCGGGGTTTGCTGGACAGGTCTACGTAGACAACGGAACTATAGGAAACGGTCTGGCAAATTCGGGCGATTCAGTTATCTTAATGGATTCAGCCGGCGCCCTGATGGACAGCGTAGCATACGATAGGGGAGGAGACGGTCAGTCGCTTACAAGATGGCCCGAGGGGACGGGGGCATTCGTAGAGCACATGTCTACCCCAGGAAAAGGAGCGCTGTTCTCTCCAGGGAGAGAGCGGGTAATGCTGATAAGGATAATGCTTGCGTCTCAAGACACTTCGATAACCGCGGGAGATTCGGTCCAATTTTGGGCGATAGGTATATTTTCCGACGGGAGTCTGGAAAGCGTTACTTCTGTGGCAGAATGGACAAGCTCTGATACCAGTGTAGCAGTTGTGGGAAATGAGAAAGATGAAAAGGGGTTAGTAGTGGCTCGAAGCGAGGGGGCGACGGAGATTTCATCGAGAGTAGGAGATCTGGAAAGTCCTCCCCAAACACTAGTCGTATTGAATAAGACCGCTGTGGAAGAGTACGTGTCAGATGTTTATTCAATACCAAAGGAATACAGCTTATTGAGGAACTATCCGAACCCATTTAATTTGAGAACAATCATAGAATATGAACTTCCTCAAAGGACACTTGTAACGATTGAGGTTTACAACGTACAGGGTCAGGTCGTAGAGGTTCTGGTGGACTTTGAACAGGCAGCCGGTCGGCACTCGGTGGCATGGAGCGGACCGGACCTGTCGAGCGGGGTCTATATATGCAGGATGAGGGCAGGTAGTAGAGATTTAGCCTCTATGAAGATCCTCCTCTTAAAGTGATGAAGCCTGCGCCATTCAGTATTGAAGGAAGAAATCTGAATTTGAACTGTACAAAAGCGAGCTTTGGAGGGTGGCAATATGAACATACAACGTCCTCCAAGTGTAGCTCTCCCAACAGGGGCACAGTTACTGCACTAGAATCAATCTGATCCCAGGAGCCAGTTAGCAGGACTTTGCGATCTCATAGAAGACCTTCTGAACACTTTGGGAGAGGGGATCGAAGGCTTATCGCAACTGGGTAAACGTACCGCAGGAGCAGTTCAAGAATCCACTGCTACGATATTCGTCCGAAGCGGGGGTGGGGCCGTTGGGCCCATCTTAAGATTGGCTGGACACTGAGGGCCATCGACTTGGAAGAAGTTGAAAAATAGACTTGTGAGCAAAGAGTAGAATTGTTATAATATAGTTCGGATTTAGCGAGGAGATCGAGATGTATTCGTTCGTAGCCAGTGCAATCTGAAGAGCCTTGCCACTATAGGGAAAAGATATGGGCGATCCGAACAGAAGCGAAAAATATAGAAGATTCTTGGAGGAGAATATCCCTCTTATAGATGAAAAGTTGTATTCTTTTCTTCCAAAGAACGATCCATTGGAGTTCTTATACAATCCCATGAGAGATTACCCGGAAAGAGGCGGAAAAAGGCTCAGACCGGCCTTAGTTATACTCTCGTGTGAGGCGTTAGGAGGGAAAAAGGAGGAGACTATCTGGACTGCTGTAGCGTTTGAGCTTTTGCACCTTTTTCTGATAGTTCACGACGATATAGAGGATGGATCGGAGATGAGGAGGGGAGAGCCCTGTCTCCATAGAAAATACGGTGTGCCACTGAGCCTAAACGCGGGGGATGCCCTCTTTGGAAAGGTCTTTGAAGCACTCCTTGAAAACAGAGATCTTTTGGGAGACGAAAAGACCTTTACGTTGATGGAGAAGATGATAACCGGCTTTCAAATTACATGTGAGGGTCAGGCTTACGATCTGGGGTGGATAAGAGAGGGCAAAATTCCTGATCCTGACGATTTTTTCATGATGCTTAAGAAAAAGACAGGATGGTACACAGGGAGGGGACCGTGCGACGCCGGAGCTATAATAGCCGATGCAGATGAAAAGAGCAGAAGAGCGATAGCTAACTTCGGGGAAACTATAGCTATGGCGTTTCAAATAAGAGACGATCTTTTGAACCTTGTGGTAGAGAGCGGGGAATCCAGCAGCGCTCCGGGAATTTCAGGCGGGTCGTACGGCAAGGAAAGGGGCGGCGACATAGCTGAGGGCAAGAGGACACTGATGATAATAGACCTTTTCGGAAAGTGTCAAGATGGGGAAAGGGAAAAAGTGTCGGAGATTTTGAACATGGACAGAAACAGCAATACTCCCGATGAGATAGAATGGGTGATATCGCTTTTAGAGGAATACGATTCGATAAACTATGCCAAAGAGATGTGCAAAAAGATGGCGCACAAAAGTGTAGAGTATTTAGACGCTATGCCCGAGGGTGATGCGGTGGATTTATTAAAGGCTATGTCGGACTTTTTGGTAGAGAGAGATTTTTAAGTATCGGGTCTGTCAGATTTCTTGTACAAATGGAAATTGCGACGAACTAGGATTCCTCAATGCCATAAGCAATAATTTAATTGTGCCTCATCATCTCCTGCACGCTCGTCATTGCAGGCGTAGCGAGCCAATCTCAACAGTGTCCCCGTTTTATATCATATATCACCGCGCAGTTCGCTCCTTTTCATCCAATACTCAGCTTCGCTTAAAGTTCCAGCTTTTCTCTGTTTTTCCAACTCTTTGACCTTCTCTGAAAGCCCTTCTCTTCTGCTCCTTACAATACTATCCGCTATATACCACCCCCCGACTGACAAGAATCCCACAAGTACGAGGATAGCTACTGTGCTTGATTGCGACTGTGATTCATCTCTTATGCCTTCGAACTGAAGTCTAATCCCTGACTCTTCCCACTTTTCTATCATCTGGGGAGTTATTGCTTCGAACTCTACGGAAACTCTGTCGTAGGAACCCGACTGATACTCAGTTTTGAAGCTGATTGGTCGTTCCAGCTTGCCGTGGAAGGTATTCTCTGATATTACAGCACCTTCTATAAGGTCCATTTCCAGGAGCTTTTCGTACTGCTCCTTATTGATGATTGCTTCATCGGAGGAGACAAGGCTCAGAAGGATTATAACTGCCAAGAGGAATCCCGCAAGACATAGAGATATTTTCCACACCGATTCTTGGTTTTGGAGTGAATTCATGGGTTCAGCGCTCCCTTATTTGCGTTTTTGCCTCTTTATTCTGCAAATAACCTTTTGAATTTACAGAAGAAAGACTCCAGAGTCAAGCAGTTTCCTTCATAATTTTTTTCTTGCGTTATTACAAGAAATGTTCTATATTATAACAGAAGACTAGAGTGGGCAGCGCCCACTCTTTTGGTTATTAGAAAGAGGGTAAAATAGTGGAAAAAGAGGAAACTTTGGAGCTGGTACGCGTCCTTTTACTTCCGATCCTCCAAGATACAGGTGCACAGTTGATAGATATGGACCTCTTAAGTGTAGGCAACAGGAGCATCTTGAGATTATGCCTCGATAAGGTGGGCGGCATAAAGTTAGACGAGTGCGCTCATATCAGCCGGACGTTAGGAGATATTCTGGACGTGGAAGATCCTATAGAAGGAAGATACACGCTGGAGGTATCATCACCTGGACTCGACCGTCCCTTAGAGTGTAGGTCCGATTTTGTCCGTACGGTCGGCAAGAAGATAGATGTCTCCACAGGTTCGGGGAAGTTGAGTGGGACATTGATAGGCTATGACGAAGATAGCATAACCTTGAAGGAGAGATCTGATGGTGGGGAAGTGAAAATAATGTTTGAGGATGTAGTCAAAGCCAAACTTTCTCTGGATATGCAGTAAGCGGTTTGAAGGGAGCTCTAAATGAACTACGAGATATTAGAAGCCCTGGGACAGATTGCAAGTGAGAAGAACGTCAGCAGAGATCTGGTGATAGAGACCCTGGAGATGGGGCTTCTGTCTGCTGCCAAGAAGCGATTCGGGACAGCGGATAACATACAGGTGGTTATAGATCAGAACACCGGTGAAGCCAAGATGTTCGCCACTAAGACAGTTGTAGAAAAGGTAGAAGATCCGTCAGTAGAGATCCCCGTAGAGAAGGCAAGAGAGATAGACTCGGACGTTGAAATAGGCAGTGAGGTGGCAGAAGAGATCAGGCTCTTAGATTTTGGGAGAAATTCCATTCAGACTGCCAAGCAGATACTCGTTCAAAGGGTTAGGGAAGCTGAGCGTGAAAAGACTTACAGTGATTTCCAAAAAAGGATAGGAGAACTCATTCAGGGGAACGTTCAGCAGGTTATCAAAGGAGATATAATAGTAAGTCTAGGTGCAACAGAGGCTATCATTACATCCAATGAGCAAATAAGAAAGGAGAGATACCGTCAAGGCGATCTGATAAGGTGCTTGATAATAGATGTGGATAGAACCAACAAGGGGCCTCAGATTATGCTCTCCAGGACACATCCCGATTTCCTTATCCGACTCTTCGAGATGGAAGTCCCGGAAGTCTATGAGGGGTTAGTGGAGATAAAGGCCGTAGCCAGAGAACCAGGTGAAAGGTCAAAGATAGCCGTGCATTCGACAGACGACCGGATAGACCCTGTGGGAGCCTGCGTGGGCATCAGGGGGTCAAGGGTCCAAGCTATAGTGCGAGAGTTGAGTAACGAAAGGATCGACATTATACCGTGGAATAGCGAACTGAGGGTGTTTGTGGCAGAGGCGCTGCGTCCAGCCTCTGTGCCCAAGGTAATATGGAAGGATGGGGATGAAAGGATAGTGGTGATAGTTGAAGAGAGCCAATATTCCCTAGCTATCGGTAAGTCCGGCCAGAATGTAAGATTAGCGGCTCAACTTACGGGATATGGTATCGATATACTAACCGAATCTGCTTACGAAGAGAGACTCAAAGAGGAAAGAAAGGAAGCAGGGGAACTGACAGACTTGCCGGGTGTAGGAGCGAAAACGTCGGAGAAACTAAAAAAGGCAAACATCGAATCAATAAGTGATGTTTCCAGATTTTCTGCTTCAGAATTAGCTGAGATACCGGGGATAGGAAAATCCACAGCAGATAAGATATTTAAGGCTGCAAAGTCGCGCGTAGAATCGAACACTTAAACTTGAGTAAAGACAATTCAAACTTCTGTTCGGTGCGGCTTTGAAAATCCCAAAAGGGATCATTAATGACAAATAAGAGAATATACGATGTAGCAAAAGAATATGATGTCTCAAGCCAGGCAATGTTGGCTATAGTAAGAGATCTGGGCTATGACGTAAAGAGCCACATGAGTTCTGCCGATGAGCAGATGTTGGAGAGTATAAGAAAGAAGTTTGAGGAGGAGAAGGAGACCTTCAGACAAAAGATTAAAAAGGAGAAAACAGGAGCTGAGGAGAGGAAAAAACAAGAGCAAGAGGCACAGCTTTCGCGCCAGGATCGCAAAAGAAGGGGACAAAACAAGAAAGGATCATTCGTGCCTACGGTGCAGCCTGCGACTACGGTGCAGCCTGCGACTACAAGGCCCACGATTAAAAAGGACAGGAAAAAACGTCCCAAACGGAAGCGGCGCGAGACAGATCGGAGAGAGGTTGAAGCGAGCGTCCGTAGAACCTTGGCACAGTTGGAGGTCGGATCGAGGCAAACGAGAAAAAGATACAGAGATCGAGCGGATAAAGACACGACGATAGCAGATGAAGAGGAAAATGTTCTGAGAGTTAGTGAATTCGTATCTGTTGCAGAACTTGCCGGGCAAATGGGAGTAAAGCCGACAGACGTTATATCCAAATCCTTGAGCATGGGGTTAATGGTGACCATAAATCAGCGTTTGGATATGGACACTATAGTAATGTTAGCGGACGAGTTCGATTTTGAGGTCGAGCCTCTATCAGAATATGGGGAAGATATATTAGAGGAGGAAGTAGAGGAGGAAGAGAGATTAGCTCCCAGACCGCCGGTTGTGACTATTATGGGACACGTAGATCACGGCAAAACCTCACTTCTGGACAATATAAGAAAGAGTAATGTAATAGCGGGTGAAGTAGGAGGTATAACTCAGCACATTGGTGCGCACGAGGTGGAATTAGAAGATGGAAACAAGGTAACATTTCTGGATACACCGGGGCACGAGGCCTTCACGGCAATGAGGGCACGAGGTGCAAAGATAACAGACATCGTAGTCCTTGTAGTGGCAGCCGACGATGACGTGATGCCTCAGACGATAGAAGCTATAGACCACGCAAGAGCAGCTGAAGTTCCAATTGTAGTGGCCATAAACAAGATTGACCGCCCGCAGGCCGACCCTGAAAAGATAAAGAGACAACTATCCGAGCACGGAGTGTTAGTCGAAGACTGGGGTGGGAAGATAAGCTGCATCCAGATTTCAGCCAAAACGGGAGAGAATGTGGATAAGCTCTTGGAAACCCTTGTGCTGGAGGCTGAAGTACTGGAACTTACGGCTGATCCTGATAAGAAAGCTAAAGGGACGATAATCGAATCCAAATTGGACCCGGGAAAGGGACCTGTTGCTACTGTACTCGTCCAGTCCGGGACACTGGACGTTGGAGATACATTTGTAACAGGTATTTACAGCGGATCCGTAAGGGCGATGATGGATGAACGTGGGCGCCGAGTCGAAAAGGCCGGACCATCTATGCCCGTTCAAATCTTCAGGGTAGATGGAATGCCCCAGGCAGGCGACTCCTTTGCGGTGCTCTCCTCCGAAAGAGAAACCAGAGAAATAAGCCGGAAGCGACAGCAACTTAAGAGGGAGCAGGATTACAGGAAAATCAGGAAAATAGGCCTGGCTGATTTACACGGACGGATCCAGGAGGGACAGGTCAAAGATCTGAACCTTATCGTCAAAGGGGACGTAGATGGTTCAGTGGAGGCTCTATGTGAATCTCTGATGCAATTAGGGGGGGATAAGGATGGACAAGAGGAAGTAAGGGTGAATATTATACATAAGGGCGTAGGAGCCATAACGGAGTCGGACACTCTTTTAGCCTCTGCGTCTGAGGCCATAATTATCGGTTTTCACGTCAGGCCAGAGCCCAGAGCCATGGAACTTGCAGCACAGGAGAAGGTGGACATAAGGTCCTACAGAGTTATCTACGAGGCGTTAGAAGATGTCAAAGCAGCTTTGCTGGGGCTCCTATCGCCCGACTTGACTGAGGAGATAATAGGGGCAGCAGAGGTGCGCCAGATCTTCAACGTATCTAAAGTCGGGACGATAGCCGGCTGCTTCGTAAATTCAGGAACGATCAAAAGAGGCTCTGCCGTGCGGTTAATAAGGGATGGTGTCACGATATATGAAAGCAAGCTTAGCTCTCTCAAGAGGTTTAAGGACGACGCCAGAGAGGTGGCGTCAGGTTACGAGTGCGGCATGACGATAGAGGGCTACAACGATATAAAGGCAGGCGATGTTATAGAGGCCTATGAGGTAGTGGAGGTTGCAAGGAGCCTATAGGCTTGGGATCCATGACAATAGTTTCGTGCACAGCAGATATATTCTTCCCGGAGAGCAGCTCGCGCAAAACTAAAAGACATCTTCTGAAGAGTCTGACAACCAGACTTATAAACAAGTTTAACATATCTGTTGCCGAGATGGATGGGAACGATCTCTGGCAAAGGTCAGTTTTAGGCTTTGCCGTGGCAGCTAACGAGACGAACAATGCGAACGAGGTCCTCTCCAAGGTGATAAGGGATATTGAAAGGGAGACCCAGGTGGAGCTTCTAGATCATAACTTTGAGGTGAAGTGAAAGTGCATTACAGACGCGACACTATTAACGCTGCTCTTTTGAGAGAACTTAGCGATATAATACTCAACAAGTTGAAGGACCCGAGAATAGGTTTCATAACTGTGACAGATATCAAGGTCTCGAACGATCTGAGTCAGGCTAAGATCTACATAAGCCTCATGGACGGCAAGGATATAGATGAGCATCTGAGCATATTGAAAAAGGCATCGGGCTTTATCAGGGCAGAACTGGGCGGGAGTATAAGGCTAAGGCACGTTCCGGAACTTACGTTCCATCATGACATCTCAATAGAAAGCGGGACAAGGATAGATAAGATTCTGAGAGAGCTATGACAAACTGCAGTAGACGGTAGCCAGAGCATCCGTTCCCGTACTGTTAATGGGTGTTGCTTGCTGTTCATAATTGGCCGCTTAGGAGTCAGCCCTGTATTCCAGCTAAGGGCTGCTGTCTACCATTTCTGCGGGAGATATGATGTTGGAGGAAAACATTGATGGAATATTAATAGTGGACAAAATAGCCGGCCCAACTTCGCACGACGTCGTAGATCAGATAAGGGATATCTTTAAAATCAGGAAGGTAGGACACACGGGAACTTTAGACCCTATAGCCACCGGCGTTCTGGTTGTATGCCTAGGCAAAGCCACTAAGATAATCCAGTTTCTCCCGGAGGAAAATAAGGAATACTCAGTAGTCGCTGTGATAGGCAAATCCACTGACACGTTTGACTCAGAGGGTAAGATAATAGATAGTATCCAGCATATACGGGTGGACTTGCAGGATATAGAAACAGTTTGTAAGAAATTCAAGGGCGAGATAGAGCAGGTTCCTCCCGCATTTTCGGCCCTTAAGGTGAATGGTGAAAGGCTTTACAAGTCGGCAAGGAGAGGAGAAAAGGTAGAAGCACAAGTAAGGAGAGTCAGAATCGATTCGATCCTGACCGAGAGCTACGAAACACCACATTTGACCTTGAATGTTGTATGTTCGAGAGGAACTTACATAAGGTCGCTTGTAAACGATATAGGCAAAGAATTGGGAACTGGCGCCTACGTAGGATCTTTAAAGAGGATCAGGTCGGGACCCTTCCACTTAAAGGACGCAATGAGGATGGAACAGATCGAGGAATGCGCAAAGAAAGGTAGGATTGGAGAGCGGGTCATAAGTATAAGCGAATCCTTACAACATATGCCGGTCCTGACGCTTGTAGTGGAAGATGTCTTCCGCTTCTGCAATGGAGTTCCAGTTACATATTCGCAGAAAAATACAAATCTGGAAAGAATAAGAGTGGAAGATAGGCGTGGAAAGCTTATCGGAATAGGCGCTTTCGATAGAGCTTCGGACTCCCTCAAACCGATTAAGGTTTTCTACAGCCGAAGGGGGGAATCAGTATTAGGCCCAGCGTTAAGGGCGTAGTAGATGAAAATAATTGAAGATATAGAGGAATTTTGCCACAAGTTGTCGCGGCCTGTAGTGACAGTCGGAACGTTTGATGGTGTTCACAGGGGTCACGTGTCCGTACTGTCCACCGTGCAGACAAGGGCACAAGAGTTGAAGAGGGAAAGTATAGCGCTTTCTTTTGAACCGCATCCTCAGACTGTCCTGAATCCCAAGACGGCCTCGCCCATTCTGACTACAAAGGAGGAAAAACTCGAAATTATAGAAAAGATCGGCATACATACTTTCGTGATCCTTTCCTTTACTCGAGATTTCTCTCTTCTTAGTCCGAAGGACTTTGTAGAAAGGATACTGTTGAGCAGATTAGGTGTGAGTAGATTCATTATCGGTCACGATCACGGATTCGGAAGGGGAAGATCAGGCGATACAGATATGCTGGAACAGTTAGGCCAGGAATTAGGGTTTGAGGTAGAGGTGGTCCCCCCCCAAATAGTAGATGGTGACAGGATAAGCAGCACAAGGATTCGAAAGCTAATCTCATCGGGAAATATGAGGTTAGCCTCTAAGCTTCTGGGGCGCAACTACAGTTTTAGCGGAGAAGTGGTTAAGGGTGAGAGCAGGGGCAAACAATTGGGATTTCCAACAGCCAATATACGAATAGTTGATCCTTGGAAGCTAATTCCGCCGGATGGCGTCTACGCCGTTTGGACGGAAGCGTCGGGCCGCCGATATAAGGGAGTGATGAATATAGGATACAGACCGAGTTTCGGAGGTAAGGAACACGTGGTGGAGGTACATATTATCGGATTTGAAAGCGATCTTTATGGCCAGACATTGAAAGTGGAGGTTCTAGAAAAGATAAGAGATGAGATGAAATTCGGTTCGGCAGAGCAACTTGCAAAGCAGATCGAAAAAGATAAAGAAATAGGAGAGGAGATTCTAAATGTAGACCAGTGGAGAGGCAGGGATTCCCTGTCTGCTAATTAGTGACCACTGTCTACTTGTCAAATAGGGAGGTACAACTTTGGCATTAACCGGTGAGAGAAAAGAGCAGCTGGTAAAACAATTCGGAAGAGGCAAAGGCGATACAGGATCGCCTGAGGTGCAGATTTCCTTACTGACAGATAGAATAGCGTATATGACGGAGCACCTGCAGACCCACAAGAAAGACCATCACTCGCGTTTAGGTCTATTAAAGATGGTGGGCAAAAGAAGGAGATTACTGAGGTATCTAGATAAGAAGGACGTGGGCAGATACAGGGATCTAATTAAGGAATTAGGGCTGCGGCGATAAGCGAAGATAGAAAGAATCGACTTCAAAAGTAAGGTTTTAAGGGAGGTAAGAATAATGATAGAAAAGGTGGAGATGACGCTGGGCGGGCTAAATCTGTATATAGAGACCGGGAAAGTGGCTAAACAGGCCGATGGAGCTGTGATAGTAGGATACGGAGACACAGTAATATTGGCTACCGCCGTGGCTTCTAAAGAAGAAGAGCTGGAAAAGGACTTTTTCCCTCTTCAGGTGGAGTACAGAGAGAAGAAGTATTCGACGGGTACGATACCGGGCAATATAGGAAGGAGAGAAGCGCGCCCCCTGGATCAGGAGGTACTAAGCGCCAGAATGATAGACCATCAAATACGCCCGCTTTTTCCCGGGGAGTTCAAATGTGAAACTCAAATTATAGTAATGGTTCTGTCCTACGATAAGGAAAACGACGCGGATGTTTTGGGAATGATAGGGGCTTCTGCGGCTCTTTGTATATCTGATATACCGTTTATGGGTCCCAGCGGAGCAGTCAGGGTCGGAAGAGTGGACGGCCAACTCATAATCAATCCGACGATGTCTCAGTTGGAAAACAGCGATATAGATCTGGTAGTCGGGGGTAAAAAGGATACCATTATGAGTGTGGAAGGTTCTGCGCTGGAAATTTCTGATAAGGACATGCTTGAGGCGCTGAAGTTCGGGCACGAGGCTATAAGAGAGATTATAGAGCTCCAAGAAAGGCTCATAGCAGCGGCGCCCAGCGTCCCAAAGAGAGAGATTCGGCAAAAGGATGAGATCCCAGGTCTTAAAGACGCCGTTGAGGAACTTGCTGCAATCAGGATCAAGGAAGCCAATAGAGGCGTTGATAAAGAAGACAGGAGTGCGGCGCTGGGACAGCTAGAGACGGATGTTATGGAGAAGTTGTCCGAGAGATTCCCCGAAAAGGAAAAAGAGATAGCTGAGGTCCTTGAGGAAATTGAAAGGACCGATATGAGACAGATGGTCATATCTGATGGCAAGAGAATTGATGGGAGGGCCTCTGATGAGATAAGACCCATAACCTGCGAAGTAGGCGTCCTACCAAGGGTTCACGGATCTGCCCTCTTTACAAGGGGTGAGACTCAGAGTCTGGCTGTGACGACGCTGGGCACGAAGCTGGATGAACGCATGGTGGATGATTTAGAGGGAAAATCGTTTAAACGGTATATGCTCGATTACAACTTCCCGCCATTTTGCACTGGAGAAGTTAAGCGGATATTGGGACCAAGCAGGAGGGACATAGGGCACGGGGCCTTGGCTGAGAAGGCGATCGAGCCTATGATACCGCCTCAGGAAGATTTCATTTATACGATAAGGGTAGTTTCAGAGATTTTAGAGTCGAACAGTTCGTCGTCTATGGCTACTGTATGCGCGGGAAGCTTGTCGCTTATGGATGCGGGAGTGCCTGTGAAGGGAGCTGTGGCAGGTGTCGGGATCGGTTCGATAAAGGAGGGGGACAGAGCCTGCATTCTTTCTGACATTATGGGAGCTGAAGATCACTGGGGAGACATGGATTTGAAAGTGGCAGGAACCAGGGACGGGATCACAGCCATACAGATGGATATCAAGATAGAAGGCATAAGCTTTGATATTATGCAGGAGGCATTGGAAAGGGCAGGGCAGGACCTTCATAAGGTACTCGACATTATGGATGCAAGCCTCTCACAAGCACGTCCCGATCTGTCGCCTTACGCTCCGATGATCACGACAGTAGACATAAAGCAATCTCAGATAGGGATCATAATAGGACCAAAGGGGAGTACTATACGAGAGATGGAGGAAGTTACAGGGGCTAAGATAAGCGTTGACGACGATGGAAGAGTAGTTATAGCATCTGTGGATAAAGCGATGGGAGAAAAGGCAGTGCAGATGGTGGAGAATTTGGTCCAGGAGGCAGAGGTCGGCAAGATATATGATGGCAAAGTCAAAAGGATTATGGATTTCGGCGCTTTTGTGGAGATACTTCCGGGCAAGGATGGGTTGGTGCACATATCTGAGCTGGAATACCACAGAGTGGATAAGGTAGAGGACGTCCTCAACGTGGGAGACAACGTCACAGTCAAGGTTATAGGAATAGATGGTCAGGGGAAGATCAAGCTGAGTAGAAAAGCAACTATGGACAGGAAAGACACAGAGACAGAGAGCGGTGATGGGAGATCGGATAAACCCCGCTGGTATCAAAGGCAGCCTACAAAGCCGTCAAACTAAGCGTTCTAACTGCAGCATTGAGAGGCTATCGGATCGCAATTTCCGGTAGTCTTTTTTAATTGTTTTCAGCAGAATCTGGGATCGCATCGTATCGGCTAAAGTATTGCAGACTTAGAACTAAGTAGCGTGTATGGAGGATGATTATAGAAAGATGAATGGGGCAACGGGAACAATTGGGGAGAGAATCCCTTACAATTTTAGAGAGATAGAACCAAAGTGGCACAGGATATGGAAGGAGACAGGGAGATATAAGACCAATCTGGATTCCGAGGATAAGAACTACTATTGCCTGGATATGTTTCCTTATCCCTCGGGGAGCGCTCTGCACGTGGGCCATTGGAGACCATATGTAATATCCGATGTGTGGAGCAGGTATAAGGCTCTTTGTGGTTATAACGTCCTTCACCCGGTAGGATGGGATTCTTTCGGTCTTCCAGCGGAGAATGACGCTATATCAAGAGGAATTCATCCAAAGAAGAGCATAGCCAAAAATATCGGCAATATGAAGCGTCAGCTTGAAGAGATGGGTACGATGTACGACTGGGATCTGGAGATAGACACCAGTTCGCCTGAGTATTATAAATGGACCCAGTGGATATTCCTTCAGATGTACAAGAAGGGATTGGCGTATAAAGCTGCGGCTCCTATCAATTGGTGTCCAAGCTGTAAGACCGGATTGGCCAATGAGGAGGCGGTAGGGGGGCGCTGTGAGAGGTGTGGAAGTGAAGTGGAAAAGAGGGATATGGAACAATGGATGCTCAAAATAACTGCGTACGCAGATCGCCTGCTTTACGATATGGAAAGGCTAAAGTGGCCCGAAAAGGTGAAGGTTATGCAGGCCAACTGGATCGGTCGCAGCCAGGGAGCCCGTGTGATATTCAAAGGTCTTTCTCCGGATGGTTCGGAGCATCAGATTCCCGTGTTTACTACGAGGCCCGACACGCTGTTTGGAGCTACGTATATGGTACTGGCGCCAGAGCAACCGTTAGTGTCAGTCCTATCAACGGATGATCGCAAGGAGGAGATATCCGAGTACGTGGAGAAAGTGTGCAAGACCTCTGAGATTGACCGCACGTCGCCCTCAGGCGAGAAGACGGGTGTCTTTACGGGATCGTACGCTCTAAATCCCGTTAATGGACAGAAGATACCGATTTGGATCTCCGATTACGTGCTTATGTCTTACGGGACGGGAGCCATTATGGCTGTTCCTGCCCACGATCAAAGAGATTTTGAGTTCGCAGCCAAGTTCAACCTTCCAATTGTGGAAGTGATACACAGCAAACAGAGCACTAAAGACGATCAGGGAAAACTTACTGAGGCCTTCGTGGGGGAGGGGATTATGGTGAACTCCGGGATGTTTGATGGACTGGAAGGGCAAAAAGGCAGGGATAGTATAACAGCGTGGCTCAGAGAGCAGGGCCTCGGTCAAGAGGCCGTCAACTACAGAATGAGAGACTGGGTCTTCTCAAGACAACGCTATTGGGGAGAGCCGATTCCAATAGTATATTGTGAAAGGTGCGGTGAGGTACCGCTGCCGGAGGAAGACCTTCCTGTGCTCCTTCCTGACGTAGAGAAATACGAGCCGTCAGGTACAGGAAAGTCACCCCTGGCTGCCATACCGGAATTTGTTAATACTTCTTGTCCAGAGTGCGGCGGAGAGGCAAAACGAGATACAGACACCATGCCTCAGTGGGCTGGGAGTTGCTGGTATTTTTTGAGGTACATAAGTCCGAATGAGGATAAAGCTCCTTTTGATAGAGAGATTGCAGACAGGTGGCTTCCGGTAGATATGTATATCGGCGGGGTGGAACACGCCATACTTCATCTGCTCTACGCCAGGTTTTTTACGAAAGTCCTGTACGATTTAGGACACATAGGCTTCGATGAGCCATTTACCCATCTTTTTAATAACGGAATGGTCTATAGGCTGGGAGCCAAGATGAGCAAATCCAGGAGAAATGTGGTCGGCCCAGATGAACTGGTTGAAAAGTACGGCTCTGATTCCCTTAGATTATACGATCTCTTCATTGGTCCACCTGACCAGGATTCTGAATGGAACGATAGGGGAATAGAGGGCACCTTTCGCTTTTTGAGTAGAGTATGGCACCTAGTACTTTCAAATCTGGATAACCATGAGGACCCTTCTGATTCCATGCTCGAGAGGCAGCATGCTCTAATAGAACAGGTAACAAAAGGCCTTGAAGCCTTCAAGCTGAACACTATCATCAGTAGATTTATGGAGTTTGTAAATTACGTCTATTCTCCGGACGCAGGTAATGGGAAACTGGATAGAGAGAGCCGGGATGCCTTCCTTCTCCTCCTTTTTCCATTTGCTCCACATATAGCTGAAGAGTTGTGGTCAATAACCGGTCACGAAGGCAGCATCATGGATCTAGAGTGGCCCAACTACGATCCTGAACTTGCAAAGGCAGATAAAGTTACCACCGCTGTGCAGGTGAATGGAAAAGTGCGCGGCAGCTTTCTGGTTACAGCCGACATTTCTGAGGAAGAATTGAAGGAACTGGCTCTTGGAGATGCTAATGTCCAGCGTCACATAGGAAAGAGTAAAGTACGTAGGATCATAGTGGTTCAACGGGCCCGATCGAAACTTGTGAATATAGTGGTATAGTAAGTGTGTCTCTGAGTTCAGATGTTTACGTACCTATGTGAGCGTTTTTTTGGGTTGTTAATCTAATTTTTCAAGATCCCTATCAAGTCTACGATAAAGTTGATCATTTAGTACCATAGAACTATTTTAGAAGAACTTCCAGTGGACGGTTATACTATTAAGGAGGTAAGTGTAGCACTCCAAATGTCCACAAAGACAATATATAACTATATATCAAATAGGATATTAGATGATAAGAAGGTCAATGTAAAATAGGTATAGGTAATAGATATAGAAAGTATTAGGAGGATATCTAGTTCAGTAATTAGAAGGAATATAGAAATAATAGGAGATATTAGCAATCTTTTGGATAAAAATGTAATAGTAGATAGAGAGCATTATGAAGGAATCTTAAGGCAGATTTGCAAGTTGAAAGCTACAGAGGAGCTGCGGCAGGTTTCTGGTTATTCCCGACATTTCTGAGGAAGAATTGAAGGAACTGGCTCTTGTAGATGCTAATGTCCAGCGTCATATAGGCAAGGGTGAAGTACGTAGGATCATAGTGGTTCAACAGGCCCGATCGAAACTTGTGAATATAGTGGTATAGTAAGTGTGTCTCTGAGTTCAGATGTTTACGTACCTATGTGAGCCTTTTTGGGGGTTGTTAATCTAATTTTGCAAGATCCCTATCAAGTCTACGATAAAGAAGATCATTTAGTACATTAGAACTATTGTAGAAGGACTTCTAATGGATGGTTATACTATTAAGGAGGCAAGTGTAGCACTCCAAATGTCTACAAAGACAATCTATAACTATATATCAAATAGGATGTTAGATGCTAATAAGGTCAATGGAAGATGGATAATAGACATAGAAAGTATTAGGAATCTTTCTAGTTCAAAGATTAGAAATAATATAGAAATAATAGGAGATATTAGCAATCTTCTGGAGAAAAATATAATAGTGGATAGAGAGCATTATGAAGGAATCTTAAGGCAGATAGGCAAGTTGAAAGCCACAGAGGAGCTTTTGTGGGAATATAAGTCAGCAAAAGAGAAATTAGAATATAAAGTAGAAGAATTGCAGAACAGATTGGAGGAAGACAGGAGGAGTAAGGGATTATGGTTCAAAATATCTGGAAGAAAGAGGAACTAGCCCGATTAAGTCTATCGGGGGATTGGTCCACGTTCGGCTCGCAATGACACCGAAGATGGTTAAACGGCATAACTATAACATAATATAGTCTCTTAATTAATACACGGCGTGTTTTAGTGAATTATCCGGGCTAGTCATATTATAAAAAGTATCGGAAATAAACTGAATATTAGTGTAAGTTGACATAATATACATTATAGGAACTAAAATATGGTAAAGAATAACACCTCTCAGAGAATCAAAGCGTGGAAAGCGCTCCTCATTGTGAAAAACGCCTTCGGCGATGTTCTGTTTCGCACGCGCTTGACCGCCGGCAAAGCAAACATTGCTGCTGGACAGATTGCAGAGGCAAGGTACCAATGGGAAGAAAACCAGTTCATCGGCGATGAGCCGTATGATAACTTGGTTGCGTATTCAAAGGAGAATCTTCGACTTGAGCTTAGTGAGATCCAGCTGATTCAGTAACATCGCTTACAAATATCTCGTTTGTTAAGGAGAAATAAATATGTATTGTTCTGACTGTGGACATGAGAACGCTGACACAGCAAAGTTCTGCAGTGCCTGTGGGGTTCAGCTACCCGCTCAAAAACTGACTGCTCAAGATGCAGTGAAAGAGGAGTCCGCCCAGGAGGAGAAACAGAAAGAGATAAGTATTCCATCTTACAGCATACCTAAGCTGATCCCCAAAAGCATATTAAGCGATGATGAAAAGATAGTATTCGAAGCACGCCCGGCTGCAGCATGCGCGCTCTTTGTGTCTCAATTTTTAGGGTGGTTTTTTATGGCTCTTGCTATTGTGATGTTTGTCGCGGATTCCCCGGGCGGAGGCAAGTTCTTCATAATTTTAGCTATTCTCGTAATGCTCTCCTCTTTCATCAAATGGCGTTATACGATCTATTACGAGACTTCTTTAGATCGGATTCAAGACATAAGACTAAAAATGAGTGCTTCCCAGAGAATGTTTGGTTGTGGAGATATAACTATAACAAAGGCGGGCACGGGTCAAGCTGATTGTATTTTAGGAAACATTAAGAATCCTGCTAAAGTTCAGAAAACTTTAAGAACACTTACCTAAAGCAGTGGTACTGATAGTAGACATCGCTCCCAAGCTTACATAACTTTAATTATAGGAACTAGAAAATAGACCCAAACAATGTGCGGTGTCTGGAATTCTCGTGCGGCAGGTAGATTTCCGGAAGCTGAACCAACACACGGGTCGTTAGGTTTCAGACACCGGCCTCTCTACTGTAGGATCTCTCCCCGATAGAAGCAATCGGGGAGAGGCCATCCAACAGTTTTCAATCCATTTCGAGGGGAGATTGAGAATAAAATAACTGGAGAAGGGAACAGAAGAAAATCCCATTTACACAAAAAATCTGACAGACCCTCTGGACAGACCCACGGGCAATCTTGATACTCTTACTACAAAAGGCAAATCGTCTACGGCCTTTCCATCTCTTTGCTACTCTCCCCCGTTTGTTCCATCCCCTACTTCTTTATTTCTTCCTGCAACTTCTTCTGCAATTCTCTAATTTCCTGCTGATACCTTCTTATTTCCTCTTGCCACTCCTCCAACTTCTGCATCTGTTCCTTCGGTTGTCCTTCTTGCCAAAGCTCCCCTATTCTTCTATGTCTAAAGTCTTTCACTATGTCTCTTAATTCTCTTTCAAAGCGCGGCTCGAAGAACATCAACTTTGCCTGTTGCCGCACGGATAACACCTTCTCTACAGCATTATGAAACTTTTCGCTGTTCTCCTGGTGTTCAACGTTATTTTTCCTTACTTCCTCAATCTTCTTTTTCAACTCATCATCCGACGTATCCTTATTCTCAACAAGCTCTCGCAGTTCCCGCATAATCTCATGTCTCTTCTCATTCCGTTCTCTTTCCCCATCTTCGCGCCGATTCATAATAGGGAAAAACCTCTGCGACTGCTCCTCAGTCAGATCCATCAGTTCAACCATCTTCCAGGTACGAATAGTCCTTATCCTCTCCCTCATTTTCTCCCCTCTTGCCGGGAAGTCAAATGGCCTAGGTTGTGACATAGCTCTACTATCTAATACAGCGATAAGTCCTCCCAAGACCAATATAAATACAACATAAACACTTTTCATTTTTCATGCCTCCTTAAGAGACCACTAATCCATAAATCCTTACACCACCTGCACTCATCGGGAATGGCTTCCCTGTCCGCGTTCCTTATGTCCTCAACTTTGAGTTTCTGCCAATCTGCTTCTGTGACCGTCGGTTGTTATTGTCATTCAAGAGAATATACTTGACAGTCCACTACCCCATCGACAAGGAGATTGCCGCCACTCTCTTGAGCAAGTCCTCCTGACTCTCTTTATCAAGATCTTCAAGAAGGCTCTCTAAATCCGACCTTTCAACTATATAGTCCAAAGCAGCACTGTCCAGTTCCTCAAATTCATAGACTACGTAGCCATACTGCTCGCTACTGACATCCACATCAGTATTATCATACCCAAATCCTTCGGACTCCTCTAAAGCAGCTATATCTTCAATCATTCCAGGACTGATCAGCCTACTGATAATGATCTTTTCTACATCCGATGAGTCTACTACAAAGTCTACAAGCTCTCCAATGTACCATTCCTCAGCACCAGTCACGGGTGTCCATTCTTCTCCCATACCGGAATCGGGTTTGCCGCCGCCGTTTAGAAAAAATAGCAAAATAACTATACTCAAAATCCCTATAGCTGGAACAGCTGCCCTTATCCACAGCTTCTTCTCTTTTTTCTATTTATCCTTTCCCTTACCTGAGGAAGATAATTAGCCCAGTGAATGTTCTCCTCTTCATTATAACTTTTTCCGAAAGAACCTATATCTTCCAGAAGAGATCTCAAACTTTCCAACTCTTGCAGACAATCCGCACACGAATCTATGTGTCTCTTAACATCCAATTCCTCCTCCTTCTCCAACTGCCCCTCGATAAAATCTATAAGACGGTCATTTAAATTATTGCAATTCATTTCTATTTCGCCTGGAAGTTAAAACTATACATCATCTAAACTTAGCCAGCGATTGTTGAAGCTTTTTAACTGCCTGAAAATAGTTAGATTTTACTGCACCTACGCTTCTGCCTACTATTTCCGCAATCTCGCCATGAGAGAGTTCCTCGTACTGTCTTAACATAAATATGGCTCTCTGTTTCTCTGGAAGGCTATCTACTGCCTCTTTAATAGCAGCATTAAGTTCGGAATGTTCCGCTTTCTTATCTGGATTAACACTTTTAGACGCTGTAATCTCACCTAAAGCGTCCAATGAAACAAATTCTACTAATTTGTCCCTCCGTCGGCGATTCATACACAGATTCAGCACAATCCTGTAGAGCCACGTATATAAAGATGAATCCTCCCTAAACTTCTTTAAACCGTAATAGGCCTTTACAAATGCCTCTTGCGAGATATCCTGTGCATCTTCTCTGTCCCCCAGAAGCTTCAAAGCAAGATAATAGAGCCTCTCTTGGTAAGTTCTGACAATTTCGTTAAATGCTCTCTCATCTCCCTCTTTAAACTGCTTCACAAGTGATATTTCATCGCCCTGTTCGGACATAATACTCTCAAGAGGTAACAAATGCTCAGAACAGTTGGGCGAAGTTTGAGAAGACATACAGCATAAACACTCCGACAAACGCAATCAAAGTGATCTCTTCTCCCCGCATCCGCAATTTCACGGTTTTTCCCCTCCTAAAGTTTGGATTGTCAGTGTTCCATTCCCTGCTCTACTGTCTTGGACACGCAAAACTGTAGGAGGTTTAATGTTTTTTCGTTTTGTCTCTTACAGCCTCCTTTATTCTCTTCAGTCTCTCCAATAACTCCGCTAATCTATCTAAAGGTAGCATCCTTGCTCCATCTGACAGAGCCCGAGGTGGATCGGGATGTGTCTCAATAAATATTGCATCTACACCTACTGCCACAGCCGCCCTGGAGAGAGCTTCTATACACTTCCTGTTCTCGTTCTTACTCGGGTTTAGGGAGACTGCATGAGTTGCATCGAAAGCTACAGGATATCCTGTGGCTTTCATTACGCCTAAAGACCTCATGTCCACCACCAGATCATGATACCCGAAAGCAGTTCCTCTCTCAGTTAGCATAACCTGTCTGTTTCCTGTAGACTCTATTTTTTCCACTACATAAGCCATATCTTCAGGGGCTAAGAACTGACCCTTTTTCACATTCACCGGCTTTCTTGTCTTTCCTGCTGCAAGCAAGATATCCGTCTGTCTTACTAAAAACGCAGGGATCTGGAGCATATCCACTACTTGTGCTGCTACATCTGCCTCTCCTGCAGAATGAAAATCCGTGGTCAAAGGCATACCTAATTCGCTCTTTACACTCTCCAGGATTTTCAAGCCCTTATCTATCCCCAGTCCTGAAAACGAATCTATGCTTGTCCTGTTCATCTTAGCATAAGACGACTTGAAGATGACTGGAAACCCCACACGTTGACATATATTACCTAGCGCCTCTGCTGTCCTCATCACCAGCTCCCGGGATTCAATTACACAGGGTCCAGCTATAAGGATCAGACTATCACTACTGATTCGGATTTTGCCTACATCGAAGGTTTTCATCTATAAACTTACCTTGTCTTTAGTGTAGAATGTAACTCATCTTTTACCTCATATTCGGCTTGGCACTTTAGCATTCCCTCCACGAATCCCAAAAAGAGTGGGGCGGGCTTTTCCAGCCTCGACTTAAACTCTGGATGTGCCTGAGTTGCCACGAAAAATCTGTGTTTTGGAAGTTCTACGAACTCCATCAACTTGACGCCATCCAGCCCTTTGTGATATCCTGAAAACACCAGTCCATAATCCTCAAAAAGCTCAATAAAAAGTGGAGAGACCTCGTACCGGTGTCTGTGTCTTTCTAAAACTGCATCCTCCCACTTGTGAAGCAAGCCCAGTCTGAACACCTGATCCTTATCTTTTTTGATGGTTTTAATTTTCTCTGAGTCCTCCTCCAGACGGCTGGACTTCTTATAGAGTTCATAGACCAGACTCCCCTTCTTCAACACAGCCGCGTACGCCCCAAGCCTCATGGTCCCTCCATATTCACTCTTTTCTATAACTTCCCTTTGACCCGGCTGAGTATCTATAACGGCGTACTCTGTCGAGGGATCTATTTCTGTGGTATGGGCACCGTTCATCCCGCAGACGTTCCTTGCGAACTCCACCACAGCAAGTTGAAGCCCATAACACAATCCCAAGAACGGTGTGTTGTTCTCCCGCACAAACTTGATAGCCTCTATCTTACCCTCCACACCTCTTCCTCCGAACCCCCCTGGAACTATAATTCCGTCGAATTCCTTCAGACTCTCAGTCCCCTTATCGTCTTCTTCTATCCCTTTAGAGTCTATCCAATCGATATCGATCCCGACGTCGAACGCCGCTCCCGCATGCTCTAAAGACTGGTTTATAGATATGTAAGAATCCATTAGACTATAGTCCCCTATATCCACGTACTTTCCTACCATCGCCACACGCAGAGTCTTAGAAGGATTTCTTATTCTCCTTACCAGACTTTGCCAGTTCGTCCAATCCGGCGACTTTCTAGGCTCCAGGCCGAACTTTTCCAGGATTTTCCTACCAATGCCGTCCTTCTCCAAATTTAGTGGAATATCGTACAGGGTCTGGATATCTGGAGCTGAAATCACAGAATCAGCCGCTATATTCGAGGAAATCTCTATCTTTTTCTTCCTTACCTCATCCAAAGGCTCATTTGCCCGACACAGGACAAAATTGGGAAAGATGCCATGCTCACTTAGAAGCTTAATTGCCTGTTGAGTCGGCTTCGTCTTCATCTCCCCAATATGAGACGGCACTGGAAGGTAGGTAACGAGGATATAGATGACATTCTTCTCCCCTATTTCTCTTTCCAGACCCTTCATCGCAAATAAAAAAGGTTCGTTTTCGTCGTCCCCTACTGTCCCACCCACTTCCACCAGAGCTATATCAAATCCCACAGCCGATTCTAAGACTCTCCTCTTAATCTCATCTGTAATATGGGGAATAGGTCGAACCGTCTGTCCCAGATACTCCCCTCCCCTTTCCCTATTTATCACCGTCCGGTATATCTGTCCTGTCGTCAGATTATTCCGCTTCGGGATGTCAATCCCCAATAGTCTCTCGTAATTCCCCAGATCCTGGTCTATCTCTCCGCCGTCATCTGTCACCCACACCTCACCGTGCTCTGTAGGCCTCAGCGTCCCTGCATCGTAATTTATGTATGGGTCAATTTTGATTGCAGTTGCGCTGTAGCCGTACTGCTGCAATATCTTCCCGATCGAAGCCGTAGCGATTCCCTTGCCCACACCACTAATAACCCCGCCTGCTACTACGATTAATCTTGGGCCCTCATATTTAGGGTTCAATTTCCTTCCTCCTGTACATCACGCTTTAAACGACCTAAATGCCGTTCAGATGAGAAATGGAATTAAAAAAGATCAAAGAGGGCTTAAGTGCGTCTGCAACTCTCCCGAATTGAATACAGGATACCCCGGTGTTCTCTGAGGAGAATCTATGCCATTCCCAGGGCACAGGCTGCAACTCCAGAAGATAGCTAACAATAACTGAAATCGTCCCCGCATGACAGACCAGACACAGACGCTGATCCTGCTCTCCCAACATTCTATAAGAATCTCCATCTTTTTCCACGCTGTGGCTTTTCAGAAGATCGTCTAACCCTCTTGTCACCCTCTTGTGGAACTCCCTAAAGGTCTCCCCCCTCGGGTATCCGTCCCACCACTCTGCAAGCGGCCTTAGTGCTACCTCCTCAAGATGCTTTCGAACCATAGGCTCCGCCCATCCATCAAAATCGCCCACGCTGATTTCCCTCAACCATTCAAGAAACTCCGGGGACTTTCCCAGAGCTCGAGACAGATAGCTCACAGTCTCCTGAACTCTCTTCAAGGGGCTGCTGTAGAGATAATCTACGTTAGAATCCCTGAAACGCTCCCCCACCCTCTCTGCTTGACGATGACCTAATTCGGTCAGAAAGCCCTGACTGTTCTGTATCTTCCCGTCATCCCCAAAATATCTTGCTTGCCCGTGCCTAATAAGATAGAGTTTCACTACATCTCCTTCTGACACTGGATTTCTAAGCGTATCAGATCGATTCCTCAGCTTGTGTCACAACGACTTAGCCCCCTCCTTACCCTCTCTAAATCCTCCGTTGTATCCACACCCACAGACCTGACCTCTGTCCTGGACACATATATTTTATATCCATTCTCCAACGCTCTCATCTGTTCTAACCTTTCGATATCTTCTAAAGGTGCAGGCTCCATACGAGCAAACTCCAAAAGAAAGTGTCTCCTATAAGAATATATACCTATGTGTCCCAGGAAGCAATATCCGTCCATCACGTGAGGTCTATCTTCAATATCTCTGATGAAAGGAATCGGTGCTCTTGAGAAATAAAGGGCGAAGCCCTCTCTATCAACGACCACCTTAACTACATTTGTGCTTAATAGTTCCTCTAAAGATCTGATCTTGTACGCTGCTGTTCCCATTACTATATTTCTATCCCTGATAAGTGGATGGGCCACAAGATCTATCACACTCGGATCAATTAGCGGCTCATCCCCTTGAACATTTACAACTATTTCTACATCCTTCAACGACTCCACAACCTCAGCTATCCTGTCCGTACCACTTTTGTGCTCAGAAGAAGTCATAACCGCTATCCCACCGAAACCTTCAACTGCCTCCTTTATCCTTATATCATCCGTAGCTACGATGACATCAGATGCCACACAAGCCTTGCACGCCCTCTTGTAAACGTGTTCTATCATCGGCTTACCCGCAATTCTCAAAAGGGCCTTCCCTCGGAGTCTTTTCGACTCGTATCGTGCGGGAATTATCACAGCCGTCCGTCCCATTACTCGATCACCTGCGGCACCTTGAAGTAGCCCTTCTCCTGACTCGGAGCGTTCGCCAGCAACTTCTCCTTCGGCATAGAAGGCTTCTCTACATCCTCCCGAAACACGTTGCTCATCGAAAGAACGTAAGCTGTAGGCTCGACATCCTCAGTGTTCAGCTCGTTCAACTGATCCATATACTCAAGGATTCTGTTCAGGTCATCCACTAACCTTCGTCTCTCATCATCTGAAAATGATAACCTTGACAGGGAGGCTACCTTGTCAACGTCGTCTACCGTAACGGCCATAGCTCATGCTCCTTCTTGTCGCGCTCTACATAACTAAACAGAGGGTATATCTTCTCACTAAGTCGTCATTGCGAGCTTAAGCGCAGGCAATCTGACTTAGACTGCCTCTCCCGGTCTCAACTTGGCATATTTGACCAACAGCCTCTTCTGTGAAGTCTTGAACTTGACCACTAACTTTGTGTTCTCTCTCCTACCGCTTCTCTCCAATACCTTGCCACTGCCCCAATCTGGATGTATCACCAACTTGCCCACGTCCAGCCATGACGTATCGTACGGGTCAGCATATAGGTCATCACTTGAATCACGCTTCTTTAAATCATCATCCTCCACGAGATAGTCTTCTCTGGCAATTCTCACAGTTCCTTCAATCAAATCCGGCGGAATCTCACCCAAAAAACGAGATGGCTCGCTCCACGTCCTATAGCCGAAACGTGAACGCTGGCTTGCGGCAGATAACAATAGGCGCTCCTTTGCCCTCGTAATCCCCACGTAGAATAATCTCCGCTCCTCCTCCAGCTCATCCTTGTTCTCTATGCTCCTGGACAGTGGAAGGAGCCTGTCCTCTAATCCGGTTATGAACACAACTGGAAATTCCAGACCTTTTGCACTGTGCAGCGTCATCATCGTTACTGCATCCTTTTGATCGTCCGACCTGTCAATATCAGTGACCAGCGACACCTCCTCTAAGAATGCCTCCAAAGACGCGTCATCTCGCCTCTCAGAAAAATCCACGACAGCGGACAGCAACTCCTCCACATTTTCTGTTCTCGACTCCGCCTCAATTGTCCCTTCAGACCTCAGCTCATCGAAATATCCTGTCCTTGACACCACATCCCTCACCAAAATATCCATCTCTACCTGTTCTTTCCGGGCAATAAACTCCTCTATCATGCTCTTAAAGTCAGTGATCCTCTTCCTTGCTGCTGGGGTTAGTTCCTCAATCTCATCCAGCCTCCCTAAAACCTCAAAGAGAGACAATCCATTTCTTAAGCCAAATGTCTCTAATCTCTCGACAGTAGTATCGCCTATACCCCTTTTGGGAATATTGATGATGCGCCTTAAGTTCACGGAATCTCTCTGATTCGCTATGACCCTTAAGTAAGCCAGCGCATCCTTGATTTCCTTTCGCTCATAGAACTTTACTCCACCTACTATCACATACGGAATCCTGGCAGACCTGAACGCATCCTCCAGAGCTCTGGATTGAGCGTTTGTCCTGTACAAAAGCGCAAAGTCTCCTAATGACCGCCCATTTTTTGATAATTCATCACCTATAACCCCTGTTATCCTTCTCCCCTCGTCCCTCTCATCCTCACAATTCAGGAAGCCTACTCTCTCGCCCTGCCCTCTATCTGTCCAGAGCTCTTTACCTCTCCTACCCTTATTATTGCTTACGACTGCATTGCCCAGGGCCAGTATATTTTCCGTTGAACGGTAGTTTTGTTCAAGCCTTATGACTCTAACGTCCTGGTAGTCCTTCTCAAAGTCAAGAATATTATTGAGATCTGCTCCGCGAAACGAATAGATAGACTGATCGTCGTCTCCTACAACGCATATATTTCTGTGCTTCTGCGCTAATATTTTTGTCAACGCGTACTGAGGTCTATTCGTATCCTGGTACTCATCTACCAGTATATATCTGAATTTTCTTTGATACTTACTCAAAATATCGGGATACTCACTGAATATCCTTACAGGCTCCCAAAGCAGGTCGTCGAAATCGAAAGCCCCATTCCCCCTCAGGGAAACCTGATACTGCCTGTATATCTTTGCTATGATCTCATCAGCGTAAGTCGTTGCAGAGGACTCAAACTCCGCTGCTTCGATCATAGAATTCTTCAGCCTGCTTATTCTTCCCCTTGCAGCAGAAGGATGAACCTGACTCTCCGGAACCCCAAGATTCCTCATAATCTTCTTGACTAAGGAGAGTTGATCGTTAGAATCGTATATCGTAAAGTTTCTATTATAACCTACATGTTCCGCCTCAATCCTCAATATCCTGGCACACATAGAGTGAAAAGTCCCTATCCACATATCCTTCACCGCCATCCCTATCAGCCCTTGCACCCTTTCCTTCATCTCATTTGCAGCCTTATTCGTGAACGTAACCGCAAGGATGTTCTTCGGGTCTATGCTTATCTCTCCCATAAGATAGGCTATCCTGTGGGTAAGGCACCTCGTCTTACCGCTCCCTGCGCCCGCCAATATCAACACAGGTCCATCTACAACCTGCGCAGCTTCACGCTGCATAGGATTTAGACTATCTAAAATTGAGACAGATTTCATCTATATCTCCCAGCTCTGCTTTGGATAAATCTTCCACCTTAATCTCCGGACCCAGGTCTTTGCCTGAAAAAACCTGAAACGCTTCAGCATCGCAGGACACCGTACTCTCAACAATGGCTTTCGTCTCCAGAAATTCAGTGATTTTTCTCACTATAGCCCTGTCCTGATCATCCAAAAACCCACTTACGAAATAAAGCACAGTACTATTATAATCCCTCTTGGTCCTCGTCAACATGACTACATTCCGTCCATTAATTTCCTCCTGCCGCCCTCCCATACCAGAGGACCCCGCCCCCCCGCCAAATATGCTCGTCACATATATAACGGTCTTTACAAAAAATACTCCAATCAGTTCAGGCAATGACAACACTGTGACTTTAGCGGGTACCAGAAGACTTTTCTTCACTTCCAGCTTGCGGCGAGGCCAGAAACCAATATGAAACCGATAAGAATAAAACTGAACGAAATAGAATCGGCTTTGTTCACCCAGAAGATCAGCAATAGTACGACAATGAATAGTAGAATTGAAGAGTCTATGATCTGATATATTGTTCCGCGGGATATGCTGAGTAGGACCAATCTGTTCTCGGTTTCCTCCTCGATCTCTCTGGTATCCTTTGCCATTATCGACACCTACTGACTTTATGCAGAGACACCATCTCCGCTCACTGACGACTTGAGACTCTCCCGCGCCGTGCCCGCTTAATCCTGTTCTTGGCGTTTATGTGCTCCCTGTTCGTCCTGCTGAAAACGTGAGTTCCATCGCCTCTTGCCACGAAATAGAGGTAGTCCACGTCCTCAGGATATAAAGCAGCCAGGATAGCGGCTTTACCCGGATTTGCTATCGGGCCTGGAGAGAGACCTCTGTATTTATACGTATTATAAGGAGACCGTAGCTTCTTATCTTTTGTCGTCATTCTCCTGCCCAGCGCATACTCCAAAGTCACGTCCGCGTCCAGACGCATCTTCGATCTCAATCTTCTATGAAATACCGCAGAGATAATCGCTCTTTCTGGAGGAACTGCCGCCTCTTTTTCAATTGTAGATGCCAGAGTTACTATCTGGTGTGTCGAAAATCCTAACTCTCTTGCCCTGTCCTTAAGAGAATCTACAAACACATCTTTGAATCTTCCCACCATCCTCCTCAACACAGCTTCTTCATCCGCGTGCGAGTCGAAATTATACGTGTCGGGAAACAGATAGCCTTCCAGATTCTGAGCCTCTATCCCCAAGCTATTGCAAAACGTAGAATCGTCTGAAAGCTTCAAGAAGCTTTCTTTGTCCAAATCTAACTTATCTTCCAGAATATCAGCTATAGCGCTCCTTGTCAGTCCCTCAGGGATTGTCACATTCTGAGTTATGTAGCCGCCCTCAATCAGTCTGTCTATTATCGAAAGTGTAGATTCCGAATCTGGCAGCCTATATCTCCCAGCCCTTATCCTCTCCTCTGTTCCTAAAACCTTCACGGCCAAGAGGAAAAATAGAGAACTTCTAATCACTCCATCCGTTTCTAAAGCCTTCCCTATTTCTTTTGATGTCAGGCCCTTCCTAATTATAACCTCCCTGTTTAAGTCTTTTCCTACAGGTAGGTTCAAAAGGAAGGCTAAGATTATCACTGTAACCAGGGCCAGTATGCAAGATACCCCGATAGCCAGTCCTGCTCGACCGCGGCCGAGCAGGAACGCTAACCTAAATGGCGCTGTTATTGCATAGTACATAAAAGAAGCGAGAACTAATGCCCAAGTTGCGGTTAGCACTGCAACTGCGGACAAAGATAAGATCCCCAAGTCTGCAGCCCGCAACAGGATGTTACTTCTATGACTCCTTATCGTCATCGGAGCTCCGCGAAAGCCTATCTAAATATCCCTGAAGGATCATGGTTGCTGCTATCCTGTCCAGGTTTTTCTTCCTGCCTTTGAGCTTTATTCCCATCTCTCCCATTGCTCTTTGAGCTGCTATAGTTGTCATCCGTTCGTCCCATACATTGATCTTTAAGCCCGTTTTCTCCTTTAAGGCCTCCACAAATACTTTTACTTCCTCAACTTTTATTCCTGTACTCCCGTCCATATTAAGAGGCATGCCCACTACTAACTCCACAGCCTCCTTTTCCTCCGCGATCCCGGCGATTTTTTCCAAGGCCTCATCTCTGGATCTTATGACAAGTGTCTCCAGCCCCTGAGCTGTTATCCCTAGGGGATCGCTTATGGCGATACCTATCCTCCTTTCACCATAGTCTATGCCCAGTATCCTTCCTATCAACTGATCCCCTCTAAATTCTGATCCTTGCTGCATCCACGGCCCTTTGATGATTACGGAAAGCTATATCTTTCGGAGGACTATCTATGTCAAACCACCTAGCCTCACTTGCATCGTCCCCTGGGGTGACCTCACCCTGCCAGGTGTCGGTAATATACACGATTAACACCACTCTGGTCCTCGGGTCTTCACTACCTGAATATACGCCCAAAAGTTCCAGATTTCCCACGTCAAGCCCTGTTTCCTCCTTTACTTCCCTGATTGCGCACTCTTCCGGTGACTCAAAGTATTCCTCAAACCCCGCAGGGAGAGACCATGCCCGTTTTCGAGGCTCAAACGCCCTCTTTACAAACAAAACCTTAGTGTCATTCAGTATCACGACCGCAGCCGCAGGAGTAGGATTCAGATAAAACACAAAATTACAGTCCTTGCACACCGGTCTTTCAATTCCATCTAAGATGCGCTTTTCCAGATGCCCTCCGCATCTGGGACAAAACTTGATCACCTCAAACTTATCTGAGATTTCCTTCTCCTTGTCCAAGTTGTCCTTGTATCTGTATCACCATGTCAGCACATCCATCAACTCCATTGCAATGACTACATGCCCTGTACGATTGGGATGTACAGGCTCGGGGCAGAAGGTCTCCGGGCCCCTGTAGTTGAGGTGTTTCTGAAATACATCATGAGTCTTAACGAGTCGGGTTTTGTATTGTTGGGTCATATCGTGGACAACCCTTAAATACTCTGGAATAATCTCCATCACACTACTCGCGAACGTCTGGTCCGAACGATCCGCGCTGATATAAAATGGATCTATCAGGACAAGCTGAGCACTTGTTTTTTCCACTGCCTGGCCGAGGATATAGTCGTACGTCTGGCGGAATAGAGAAGGAGAGACTGCATTGTCCGCACCGCGAACGTGGCAGTGAATGTCGTTGATCCCTATCTTTACAGAGAGCCAGTCCGGGTTCTCGGCGATCACATCAGCTTCCCAGCGATCCTTCAAGCTCGTTACACTATTGCCACCGATCCCTTTGTTGATAAAGGTGATATTCCGATCAGGGTACCGGCTGGTCGCAATATCTATAAAGAGACTGACGTATCCGTCTCCATAAGGAGCTTTGTCTTCCTGTCTTCCACAGTCTGTGATGCTGTCTCCGATAAAGAGAAAGGTTTCCCCATCCTTCACACATAGATCGCCCATTTCTAGCGCTCCTCTATCTTTACTTTTCTCCCTTGAACTCTTATTCTCCCTTCGGCAAACAACTGAATCACTTTAGAGTACAACTTATGCTCCTCGTTTAACACCCTCTCTCCAAGATCATCGGGTGAATCGTCATCCAATACCGGAACCGGTCTTTGAGCCACGATCGGACCGTGATCGTACTCCTGGTCCACAATATGCACTGTAACCCCAGAGACCTTAACCCCGCTTTCTACCACCTCTTCGTGCACTCTACGGCCGTACATCCCGCCGAACGATGGAAGGAGAGCAGGATGTATATTCAATATCCTGTTTCGATAGGCACCTAAAACCTTTGTTCCTATACGCTTCATATATCCCGCCAATGCCACCAAATCTACATTGTGGTCTGCCAAGGCATGCAGTATAGTCTCATCTACTTCATCGTCTGAATCCAACTTAATTCTGCTTATATGAAGAGCGGGAATGCCATGCTTTCGCGCCCTTTCCAACGCCCCGGAGCTGCTATTATTACTTATGACAACCCCCACTTCCGCGTCAATTGCACCCTTTTGGCAATTGTCAATTATTGTCTGAAGATTCGTGCCCCCGCCGGAGGCGAGAACACCTAAGTTAAGATGTTTCATTGGATAGCGAATTTACCAAATGTAAGTTGATGCAACCGAAGTCCTGCGGCAATTCAATTTATACCTAACCGCTAGATTCGTCTTAAACTGATACTATCGCATTATCTATCAATCTTGCGCTCCCAAACCATACTGCAAGAGCTATCAGCACCTCCCCTTCAATCGTATCTATCTCTTTCAGATTTAGAGTATCTACAATTGACACATAATCTACCCTGGCCGTCCTCTGTTCCTCTATCATATCCTTCATAACCTTGATTATTTTGTCAGCTTCCCTTTGTCCCTCTCCTATCATCTTTCTTGCCCTTTGAAGAGACTTGAACAGAATCGTAGCATCTTCCCTCTCCTGGTGAGAGAGATACATATTCCGCGAACTCATAGCGATGCCGTCCTCCGCCCTGACTGTCGGACACACTACTATCTCCACATCCATGTTTAGATCCTGGACCATCCTTTTTATAACGAACGCCTGCTGAGCGTCCTTTTGACCGAACACCGCAAAGTGCGGCTTCACACAGCAGAGCAGCTTGATCACAACAATAGTCACTCCCTGGAAGTGAGAGGGACGTGATACCGCACAAAGACCTGCAGTTAATTTCTCTACTTTCACGTAAGTACTAAAACCCTCAGGGTAAATCTCTTCCACAGAGGGAGCGAAGATCACATCACCACCAGCCTTCCCTATCAGAGTCACATCTCTTTCGAAATCTCTCGGATAGTCCTCAAAGTCTTCGTTCGGTTCAAACTGGCCCGGATTCACAAATATACTCACCACAACTTGATCTGCCTTATCTCTTGCCTTTTTTACCAGACTCAGATGCCCTTGATGCAGAAAACCCATAGTAGGCACTAAGCCTATTTTCATCTTTGTAGACCTTGCCTCGTCTGCCCAAGTATGCATTTGGTCGACAGCATCTATAATTGTTTTAAGCGGCATTTGAATCTTTGCGGACTTATTATTATGCGCAATTCCGGTCCGTTGTCATCCATAGCTTTCATCCAGAGACGGATACTTCTGCGCTTTTACATCTTCGATATAAGATTTACACGCCTGCCTTGTCTCCTTTGCCAACTCTGCGTACTTTCTGACGTACTTGGGCAGAAATCTTTCAAAGAGTCCCAACAGATCCTGAGTTACCAGTATCTGTCCGTCGCAGTGAGGTCCCGCGCCTATCCCTATAGTTGGAACCTTGAGGCGTGCAGTTATATCCTTGGCCAGATCGTAAGGCATCGCTTCCAGTACTAGACTAAAGACTCCAGCCTCCTCAAGAGCCTTAGCGTCCTGAATAAGCTTCGCGCTTTCCTTTTCTTCCCTCCCCTGGACCTTGAATCCACCCACTCTATGCACAGACTGAGGGGTCAGACCGATGTGTCCCATAACAGGGATCCCGGCGTTCACAATCTTGTCTACAGTATCCACTATCAGGGATCCGCCTTCGAGCTTTACCGCCTCTGCACCACCTTCTTTTATAATTCTACCCACATTCTTTAAGGCCTCCTCAGGGCTCACCTGGAAGGACATAAAAGGCATATCTCCTACTACCAGCGCTCTCTCGACACATCTGGACACTATACAAGTGTGGTACACCATCTGATCTACCGTCACAGGGAGAGTAGTATCGTAGCCTGCAAAGGTCTGTCCCAAGGTATCCCCGACTAAAACAAGATCTACTCCTATCTCATCCAGAATGGAGGCGAATATCGTCTCGTAAGCCGTCAATGCAGCGATCTTTTCGCCCTTTGCCTTCATCTCCAGGAGTCTTACCGCGGTGACCTTATCTTTTTTCATAGCATTTGTTGGGATCCCATCGGAACGTAGTATTTTGTTCCCACAAAAGGGTTTTCAATCTGGGATATCAAACCTTTAGTATCCTTCAAAAAATCTATGTTAGATGCCCTTACCACTAAAAGTGTAGTTTCATCATAGTGGAAGAAAAAGTGATTATACGCATCGTTCAGATTCTGCAGATACTCGGAGTCTATCTCCCTTTCATTGTCCCTTGCCCTTTGATTTATCGTTTCCGTCAGTTTTTCGATATTCGATTGAAGATATATCACCAGATCCGGCTTCGGAATATCTTTCTCAAGCAAAGTCGCCAATCTCTCGTACAGAGCCAATTCCTCATCGCCCAGATTCACATGGGCAAATATCCTGTCCTTGGCAAAAAGATAGTCGCTCACAATCGAGCTTTCGAAGAGATCTGGTTGGATGAGCCTCTGCTGCTGTCTATACCTGCTCAACAGGAAAAACATCTGTGTTTGGAAAGCGTATCTTGTGGGATCTTCGTAAAACTTCGGCAGGAAGGGATTCTCCACTTCTTCAAGGATAAGTTTCATCTCTAATTTCTCTGCCAATATCTTTGCAAGAGTCGTCTTCCCTACACCTATCATACCCTCAACAGCTATGTACTTCGGATGATTCAAGGTCACTCGTATGGGCAAAATGAAACTATTATTGTTATAGATTTTGAATAGTGATTATCCTGAATTATCCAAGCTGCCCAGGAAATCAACCTTCCCATGCCTGCAATTTTCAAGTAGATCGGATACTTTCGTCTTAGAAACAGGATGCATCAGATCAGGAGTCAGCTCTGCAAGGGGAACTAACACAAAAGCTCTACTTTCCATCCTTGGATGAGGGATGATCAAGGAATCTTCGTTCAGAACTAAATCCCCATACAGTAGCAGGTCCAGATCTATAGTCCTCGGCTCCAATTTACCTTTATCCTTTCTTCCCAGGCTCCTTTCGATTTCTTTCAACCTATCCAGGAGTTGACTCGGCCCTAGATCCATCTTTACCTCCACAACCATATTCAAGAAAAACTGCTGATTCTCTACCTCCATAGGCTCCGTCTCATATACTGACGACCAGGCCGTTACATTTATCCTTTCAGACTCAGAAAGGGCCACCACAGCCGAACTTAAGAATCCCATTCGATCTCCCCAATTGGATCCCAGAGCGATGTAAGCCGTTGTCATCTATTTACAAAACTCCCTCTTTATCTCCACCTCTATGCAATCGAAGTGCCCCTCTATAGGAGTATTAGGCTTCCTTACTCTGACAAGCACCCCGTCCACATCCAACTTGTCCTTCACAGTCATAGCTATCTCCTCGGCCAACTTCTCAACTAAATTGAATCTCTTGCCTGTTACTAACTCCTCAGTTAACCTGTAAATTGTACCATAGTGTATAGTATTTTTGACATTATCTGTCATTGCAGCCTTAGCAAAGTCTGTCCAGACGTCCAAATCTACCTGAAATTCCTGACCCAATTTAGCCTCCTCGGGGAGATCCCCATGATAGGCATAGAACCTCATATTCTTTACACGGATAACGTCTCCCTTCATATACCCTCCCTTTTTACCATAGCCGTTCCCCCAGGGAAGTCATCGTAAGCTCGCCGTGATTTACACCTTTAGTACTGATCAACCTATCAGCTATCCCCTTAACGTACCCCACCCGTCCCCTTACGACCATAACTTCGAGGCAGTTTTGCTCATTTAGATGAACGTGTATGATGGAGATTATAGAACTGAAAATGTGATGCTGAAGATCCAAGAGCTTATCTAAAACTTCCCTGGTTTCATGGCTGTAGATGATTGTAATAGCTCCTACAATCTCGTGATCCTTCTCCTCCCATTCTGTCTCCACCAGCTTATCCCTGATAAGGTCCCTTATTGCCTCAGACCTGTTTGAGTATCCTTGCTTCTCTATCAAGTTATCAAACCTATCCAAAAGTGTAGGAGTTATGGAGATTCCACATCTCACTGTGTCAGCCATTATTACCGACCCCGTCATTTGAAGGTAGACAACCGCAGGCCAAGATTAGTAAAAAGCCACACTTGTAAAGCTCACAACAGACTGCGTCAGGTTGTCAACAGCCTTATCGTACTTCAAAACCCTGCCTTCTTTTGCGTTCATAACGCTCAGCATAGCGCAGATAGATGAAAATCCACAGATCCTTCTTCTGTCATTATCCTTCCTGACAGAGTGAAAGAATCCTTCCAAGTCCACCTTTTCCACGAAATCTAACATTCTTTTATCCTCATCTTCCACCCACTCTAGAAACCCAGAAGTCAAAGGCCCTTGATCTCCGAACTTTGCACCCATGTGAGCAAGATCCACCCCAGCTACGAAGCATACTTTCTTGCCGCATGCATCTATAGCAATCCTCAATGCTTCCACGAAATCTGTAAAGTGTTCGTCCTTACACGGTATCCTTTCGTCAAGCATCATCTGATTAAAGGACCCGCACAGAATTGGGACTATCTTTATATCCTTCTTACCTCCAAAAAGATACTGGAGAAAGAGCACTTGGAATTCGATAGAATGTTCAGTTCTATGCGCAAACTCGTCCTCAAAAATGTCCTGTTCGCATAATTCTCCCAATTGCCCTATAAAATCCCTATGCGATCTTACAATTCCAAGCGGAGTCCCAAAATCCTTGGATGTAACGGCAAACATATTGGCAGCAGAATGCCCGGTGCCGAAGATCACAAAGACATCGGCATCGCACCGCTCAGCCACCTCTTTATAAGCCCATGCAGAACACACACCTCCTCTGCTGAAATCTATGTGCGGGGAGATCACGCCCTTCAACTCTCCTGAGGGAGTCTCCACTACGGGCTGGCCCGGCCCCTCTGGAGAACTGAAAAAGCTCCCTAGCTGCGATCTCAGGGCCTCAGGATCCTCCTGATACGCGCTCCCTGCGTGCGACGCTCTCCTGATCTGGCTATCTTTAAACTCCTGTTCCATATTCCTCTTGAATTGGCTGAACCTGTCGCTTTCCAAAAACAGATAGGAATCTAACTGATCCATTATTTCTTTCAGACGATCGCTGAACAGGAGATCCCCATACTTTCTGGAATAAGCCGTCTGAATATCCAGGATAGAATGCTGTCCATCGAACATGTTAATAATAAAGAACACGTTAAAAGGCACAAAAAGCATGTTATCTGTGAACTGCAGCGGATCGCGTAGACAAACTACCTTTTGACCCGACATTTCCGTCGGGAAGGCTTCTATATTACGAATCCTGGGATAATCCACTTTCTCTTCCCCTGTAAAGGATAGGTTCTTCAAGAACAAAGCGATATAATTTAATCTAATATGATTCGCACAATTTATCAAGCAATTTGCTCTATTTCAGTAGGTAAATCCTATATATTGATATCCTTTCTCCTTGATAGCAGGAAGACAAAAAATGGACAGCCAAGGATCGCAGTAATGATCCCTATAGGCATCTCCGATGGAGCTACCACGATCCTTGCTGCTGTATCTGCCAGTACCATCAATATTGCGCCCGACAGAAGAGAAGTTGGCAAGAGTCTCCTGTGGTCAGGTCCCACCACCATTCTCATAATATGGGGAACAATCAAGCCTACAAAACCTATTATCCCGCTCACCGCTACAGCCGATGCAGCCAAAAGAGACGCTACAACTAGAAGAATTCTCTTTACCCTTTCCACCTCTATCCCCAAGTGACGCGCCGATTCCTCGCCTAAAAGCATAACATTCATGTCCCTGGCAAAGACCAGAATTATTGCGGACCCCGTAAGAATATACGGAAACACCATCAGGACATGCTTCCACGATCCTGCGGAGAAGCTTCCCATAAGCCAGAAGAAAATAGTGTGTAAATTCTCATCGCTCATCAGCATAATAAACGACGTTAGTGCAGATGCTAAAGCCCCTATGGCGATCCCTGTTAAAAGCAGAATAGAAGCCATCACTTTTCCAGCTCTCAGACTCAGCCCATAGACCAGGAACGTCACACATAATGCCCCTGAAAATGCCATCACAGGAACTGAGCTTAGCCCCACAAACGTAAGATCTATCCCCAGAGCCATCGCTGTTGTCGCGCCCAAAGCTGCCCCTGAAGAGACACCCACGATGTAGGGATCAGCCATAGGATTTTGAAAGAAGCCCTGCATAACCGTTCCCGACATCGCAAGCGCAGCCCCTACAAGCATGGTCAAAATCAGCCTCGGAAGTCTGATCCTTGATATGATAGTCCGGCTTGTCTCATCAAACACCGATTCTGCAGACACGCTCCCTATAAGCGGTGTCTGACTCAAGATTATCCCCACTGCATCCTTCAAAGATATTTCAACAACACCTACTCTTATCGAGAGGAGCGCAGACCCGCATAAGGCAACTACTAAAATAGGGATAATAAACCTTAATTGTTTGAATATTATCATAGTTACAAAGAAGGACGGCTTCCCTGGTTTACCTCCCAAATATCTGGGAGAAAATATATTCCCTCATAGGTTCTAAGGCATCTAACAGCCTTTGCCCAGCCCGTTCCAGATATGCATGTAATACTCGCTCCCTTCGATCAGAGCCGATAGGACTGTCCAGCCTTTTACTTTTCTTGATTCTCACCCCTATTCCGCACCATACAACTTGTAAAGATCACATCAGGATCGCTTCCAAGCACCATGGCAAAGGTAAAAAAGGCTATGCCGTCCTGGCCACTCCCGGCACATTCACAACAGGCACATCGAAAATATAAATGCGTGCCTTTTTCCTGTGATCTCTATCACATTCTATGATTTCGACTGTAATGTCCGTCTATCTCCCACTGTTGTTTCAGGTCTATTCCTATTCGATACTATCACAATATGGGGTGCCCCGCCTACGGGACTCGGCTGAACGACGACATCAGCTCCATATACCTCCTTTATATTCTCAGCTGTGATAATCTCTTGGGGCGTCCCGTACCTAAACGTTACCCCGTCTTTCAAAAGCATAATCCTCCTGCAGTACTCCGCTGAAAAATTCAGATCGTGAGACACACATAAAATTGTTAAGTTCTTCTCCCGGTTTAGATTATGAAGGAGATCGAATATCTCCACCTGATGATTAATGTCCAGATGGCTTGTAGGTTCGTCCAAAAACAGGATGTCAGTCTCTTGAGCTAAGGCTCTGGCTATGATCACCCTCTGCCTTTCTCCTCCCGAAAGCTCCGTTATGAGTCTATCCTTCAGGTGAACTGTAGCCGTCCAATCCATAGCCTCATAAACCATATCCAAATCTTTCTTTCCCACAGATTGGAACCTTCTCAGATGGGGAGTTCTCCCCATAAGCACAATATCCATCACAGAAAAGGCAAAATTCACAATCGTATCCTGAGGTATTACCCCTACCCTTCTAGCTATCTTTTTACTGGAAAGCTTATCTATCCTATTTCCAAACAGATAGACACTCCCCTCTTTCAGACCTATAGCCGCGCTTAGAGCCTTCAAAAGCGTACTCTTCCCCGAACCGTTAGGACCGATCACTCCGATAAAGTCTCCTCTCTCAAGTTCCAAATCAATGCCCCTCAGCACATCCGCATCCCCGTAACCGCATCTTATACGTTCGGCTTTAAGAACGATATCCATAATAATTGTAATGACAAATGACTGGGGTCAAATCACTGTTATGACAGGCCGATTTATCCCTATATAAGGGAAAATCCCGACCTTCAACGACAAGGAAAGTCGGGAACAGAATCTTAAGGCTTAGTCTACTGCTCTGAACATGATGATAACAGTATATCGCAAGGTTTGTAGCTACTCCACCTTACATTTTCATTATATCTTTGGGATCAGCAATTGTCCTTGACCATATTATACTATTGCCTGTAACCGTTGTCAATAGAAAATGATCCACTTCATCTCGGAAGATCTTGAAAATTGTTGACAACCAAGGCTTCTGCAACTATCTTTGACAGGCAAGGAAATTGGGACAATAGGCCGGCAAAGTGCTTGGGTGACCTCAGACTACCCAACATTTGGATATGACATTGAAAAACAGAACCTACATATTCTCTACCATTCTAGCTATTCTAAAACTGTTTACGTCCTGCACTATATGCTCAGCGCAGATAACTCCCGGAAGATCGGAGGTCTCCGCCCTTATCGGAACTTTTCAGTTCGAAGATAGACGCTTTGACGATTCTGGCAGCTTCGGAGCTATCTACAGATACTATCTAACCCGACGCTACTCCTTTGAAGCGGGATTCGCATTGAGCCGTCCATCTTTCACAGGAACCGTCATCAATGAGACCACAAACACGGCCGTCTCAAAACTCAACGCTGATGCCACAGTCTTTCTCTACCACGTAAACGCGACCTACAATTTTATCTTGTCCAGCCGCGTCGTCACGTTCACCACAGGTGGCATAGGAGGGACTACCACCGATATAGAAGACCTCGATGCAACAAGCGAACTGTCGTTCAACTTCGGAGGCGGAATCAACTTCCTTATCTCTCGTCATATCGGCATACGAGCAGAGATCAGAGACTTCGTATCATCCATAGAGATAGGAGGCTTTCTACCCTCAAGAGGTAGGATTTTCGTAAGACCCGACGGCGATAAGAACACACTTGTAATAAGCTTTGGACTCATATTCCCTCTCTGAATTACATGCCTGAATTCATAGTTCCTAAAACTGTAGTGATCCCCGAAGGCAATTTCCTGATGGGCAGTCACAACGGAAGGGACAATGAAAAACCTGTACAGAGGGTCTGGGTAGATGACTTCAGGATAGCGATACACGCTGTTACCAGGAGAGAATATGCCTTCTTTCTACAGGACACAGGACATCAGGAACCCGATTTCTGGTACGAGGAGAAATTCAGCGATCCCAATCAGCCCGCGGTCGGACCGAGCTGGTACGACGCTGTCGCCTACTGCAAATGGCTTATCCAGTTGACAGGAGACGAGTACAGATTGCCCACAGAAGCCGAGAGAGAAAAGGCCTCAAGAGGCGGATTGGAAGGTAAAGATTACCCCTGGGGAGATGAAAGACCTTCGGATGAGGATTATTATGGCTTGGGGCGCCAGGAAGAGCTCAAACCCGTTGCAACAGGAGAACCTAACAACTACGGTCTCTACAACATGGACGACGGCGTACACGAATGGTGCTATGACTGGTACGATCCCCACTACTTCCAATATTCTCCAGAGTGCAATCCGAGAGGCCCCGATACAGCAGCCCGGCGCGTAGCCAAAGGAGGCTCCTGGCGCCACGAAATAAAAATCAGCCGATGCGCCGCCCGCAGCAGTTTAGATCCCTCCCATAGATTCAGCGACTTCGGCTTCAGATGCGCAAAGAACTGCTGAGATACTCAACAAGCGGCATATAAAAAGGCTCCCCTCCCGGTTTCCCAGGAGAGGAGCCTTAAACTTACAGCTTACGGGTTATTCAACCTTGATCTCTATCGCCTTAGGCTTTACTTCCTCAGGCTTGGTCAGACTGATTATCAAAACGCCGTCCTTGAACTTGGACTGAGATTTCTCGACATCTATCCCCTCAGGGATCCTGAATGCTCTGTAGAACTTCCCGTAGTTGCTCTCCCTGCGGTAGTAGCCCTCGCCTTCATCCTCGCTTTCGGCCTTCTTTTCTCCACTTATCGAAAGGACATTGTCCTTAACCTCGACCTTTATGTCCTTCCGGTCAATCCCCGGAAGCTCGGCTGATATTGTGATCTCATCATTGGTCTCTTTTATATCAACCCTCGGTTCCGAGCTCCCTGAGAAGCTATCTCTGGATACTGATGGGAGCCTGAAGCCAAAGAAGTCGTCAAAATTGGCTCTGAAGAGATTGTCGAAGACTGACAACCTGCTCAAAGGATGCCACTTTACTAATGCCATTTTTAACACCTCCTGTTAAGTACCTCAAATCCGTTGTTCGTTTCAACTTCCGAGTTTCTTTCTTAACCTGCTTCCGTGCTTTTATACATGCAAGTCTCGTGCCAAAAGAACAGGAGGTGTTATTTTGTTTTAATAACTATTTGTGTATAGTGATCTTAAGTAAAGATATAGAGAGCGGAGAAGGGAGACCACAGAAATCCGATGTTACTGCCATTATTACATACTTGCTGTTGATACGACAGCTACATCAGTCAAAATGGCATAAACAATTGGCGGATCTGCTAACTGCTGGCCGTCTGAACGAGTTCTTCAACTAACCTATCTATTGACTCCTCTTCCGATTCGATCTGCTCTTGTAAAAACTCTCTGTCCTGCCTCAGATTTTGGATCAGATTATCCACATCCTTGAGCATGCTCTGATACCGGGCCAGTCTTAAACGATGCTGCTTCAAACGCTCCTGTTTAGTCACATCTACTTCCCTCTTTAATTGACCTTGTCATTCAGATTCCAGTCGTACTCCCAAAACTCTACTTTCAAGTCTCTTCCTCTAAGATAGTTCCTGTCCTCATCCGAAAAATTGTCCCTTACAAACTCCAGAACCGATCCAGAAGATTTGATAAAATCTTGTGCATACCACTCGAATATCTTGGAAAGATAGACGATCCCCTTATCCTTATCTATCTTGTTCTTTGAACTGTCCTGCAAAAACTTACGCCCGGCTTCATCTAACTCCTTGTCCAGATCCTCCGGCTTAAAGGCGTTGCCCTCTATGTTTGGACAACTTAAAGACGCGCACACCAATGCAAAATGGATCCGCGGATCTTCGAAAATCGGCCTTATAACGCTGTTCTCTATATCGTTGAGCGTGTACTCTACGCCAGCGATCTCATATTTAACCTTATCGAAGAAGCCCTCAACGTCCATCACGCTCTTTAAGGGGTAATTATCCAGGACACCCTTTATCGCCAGAGCGTTGTAAGCGTTGATCCAGAACGTCAATCTCTGCGCTCTTGTCTTCAAACTTCCCAGATGGGCCTTCGCCAGTTGCGATATATGAATATCCATAGATTTGCTCTTTTTCAACCTCTCATAATCGACTCTTCCGTCCTTTACGTATTCGTGCAAGGTCTTCTCAAATGCGTTATAGTTGAATGTGCCTCCGTATGCATCTGTGCCGAATAAGAGATACGTAAAGACACCTAAGTACGGCGAGCCTCTTCGTAAAAGACTATTAAAGCTTTTTTTCCTTTCCATATTTTCTCTCTTTAGCAATCGTATATTTTTCTGTCACATTACAATATTTATAAAAACTGCTCATCATCATAAAGATAGTCACCGTCCTGGCTATCTATAATTCCGCCTAGGACATCCTTCGCCTCCTCCATATCTAATTGGGAGACAACTATAACTGCCTGTACTCCTATTCCCGTCCCTTTCATTCCGTAAGCTGTATTTAAAGCATCTCCCTGGATCGCACACGGAATCCCGTTGTTTTCCAGGATCTCCTTCGCCATCTCCGCGTATATCATGCTTGGGAAACTTGCCACTTCCACAAACTCGTATCGTCCTTCATCCCCCATTAGAATCTCTTCATCTTCCATCAAAGCCTCACCTTGTTTTCTTGACGTTCCACCTTTTCCTCAAGATTCTTTGCTCCTCTAACCATAAGTATTAGAATAGCTAAAGAGACTACTATAGCCTGAATGATCAAGAGCAGAGAATCTATCGGTCTGCCGTTTTTCAACGCTATTGCGGAAAGTCCCAGTCCCGTACACATAAGGTAGATGAAAAGAACACTTTGCCTTCTGCTCAACCCCAAAGCGTTCAGCCTGTGATGTAGATGATCCTTCCCTGTATAATCTATCCATTCTCTAAAATTAGACACTTTTTCTGTTACTATTCTCTCTACAGTCGTGTATATCATATCAAAGATCAAGACCCCCATTATTAAAATGGGAACGCTGAAGGCCTTGACCGGGTCATTTCTCTCCGCTCCATCTACAATTACAGTTCCCCACACTCCCATCACCGCCATCGCAGCTATGGAAAACCCCAACAACATGCTCCCTGTATCTCCTATAAATATCGTTGCAGGTCCTCGCAACCTGAAATTGTACGGCAAGAATCCTAAGCAACTTCCCATAAGCGATAAAGACAGGAGCATCAGATGGTTCTGTCCATCTGCCTGAATCGCAAAAAGACCTATAAAAAATGCCATTATAGCGGTGATGCCCACTGCGAGTCCGTCCATTCCATCAAAAAAGTTTAAGGCGTTCGTAATTCCCACAACCCAAAAGGCGGTGATCGCTACTTCGCCTATGTTCCCCATCAGCGTGTTCGGTAGGAAATCGAACTTAATGCCGAACCACGACATGACGAGAGAAGCTGTTATTTGAACCAGTAGTTTCAACTTCGCAGAAACACCTACAACATCGTCCGCCATGCCGCACAACATAAGCATTGTCGCGCCTATGATGATTCCCTTGAGATTGTCGGAAAAATCCAAATTGTTAGCCACAGTAGCCGTAAAAGCTACATATATCGCTATGCCTCCCAAAAGCGGGATAGGGTCTGTATGGATCTTCCGTGTATCGGGATTATCCAGCACGCCGATCCTCAAAACCGAGAGTCTCACAAGTGGAGTCACAAGGAAAGATACAAAGAATGAGAAAGCAAGGATATAGAGCCATTTAAGACCATGATCCAAGAAAATCCCTTTAATACCTGGCGACAACACAAACATGGCAAGTAGCATCAACACTAAGAAAAATACCACTACAAAGATCGATTTGTGTCCTGCTTTTTGATATTTCTCTTTCTGTCTCTCCATCTTGTATGATCCCTCAAGGATCCTATTCAACCAGGGCGATACCCAGGCCGCTACAGTGTTAGCAAATCCCTTACCGCCTCCACAATCCTGTTCGCCTCGCCCTCAGACATAGATGGATAGATCGGGAGCGATACAGCTCCTTCCCACGCCGTATCCGCGTTCGGACAATCCACCAATCCCAGATACCCGTGTATAGGCAGATGCACAGGCCGGGCGCACGTAATCTTCCTTTTTCCCATAGCCTCTATGAATTCTCCAGATTTCCTGCCAATATCCACCACATATCTATAGAAGACATGATCTCTGTCCTCATAACTGATTGGGAGGGCAATTGTTAGAGTCTTAAATTCACAGTTGAATCTATTTGCTATTTCTTTTCTTCTTCGCAGGAATTCCGGAAGCTTCTTCAACTGAGCAATCCCCAAAGCTCCCACCATATCCGCCATTTTGTAATTGTACCGGACTTTATAGTCCTTTTTATTATCGTACTCTCTCAAATCCTTCATTTTATTCAGTGCACCCTTATCGTTTGAAAGGGCCATCCCACCTTCCCCTGTCCCCAACATCTTTGTGGCATAGAAAGAAACAATCGAAATGGCTCCGAAGCCCCCTACTCTCTTGCCCTTATAAAGGGCCCCCACACTCAGTGCAAAGTCCTCTATGACTGGGATTCCTATCTTTAGAATTTCATCTACATCCGCAGGGAGTCCAAACATATGCGGCAGAATTATCGCCTTTGTCCTCCTTGTAATTCTCTTTCTTACGTCATTAGGGCATATATTATAACTGCGAGGGTCAATATCTGCAACTACAGCGTGTGCACCCACGTAGTTTACAGCGTTCAACAGCGCAGTACACACATAAGTCGGGATGATTACCTCATGCCCTTCTCCTGTTCCCAGAGCCAGAAGAGCCAGGTGCAGAGCTGCGGTCCCTGAACTTGTAGCAACACCACTACTCCTGCCCACAAACTCCGCCATCTTTCTTTCGAATCTGCTTACACACGCCCCTTGAGCAATTTGCCCTGAAAGGAGGACATCGCGCACGGCCTCTACTTCTTCAATACCCAGAGTCGGTCTGGAATGCCCAATAATCTCACTCATCGGCACAAAACTCTCGCTCCACCTTCAGAGCCTACGATCACCCTATTTGCTATGCCTATGAAGAGTCCGCTGTCTATAACGCCTGTTATACTCTTAATCTCTCTTTCGACTTCTTCTGGATTATCTATGCCTCCAAATGTGCAGTCTATGATATAGTTTCCGTTATCTGAGAGGAAAATATCGTCGTTTTGCTCTCTGCGCAGGCTCGGGAAACTGCATATATCGTTGAGATGCTCAAAAACCGAGGCCCAGGCGAAGGACACGACTTCCACAGGAAGAGACGATTTTATGCCCAATTTTTCGACTAATTTGCTATCGTCTACCACGATAATCAAACGCTCCGAAGATTTGGCTACTACCTTTTCTCTCACTAAAGCTCCACCCAAGCCCTTGATCAGGTTTAAGTTTGGATCTACTTCATCTGCTCCGTCTATTGTGACATCTATCCTGGGATGTTCCTCAAGCGTCGAAAGTCTTATCTTTTGCTCTTTGGCTATTCTCTCGGTCTGTAGAGATGTCGGGATTCCGACAATATTTAGACCTTCGCGAATCATCTTACCTAATTTGATCAGCGTGTAATAGACTGTCGAACCGGTGCCCAATCCCACTACCATACCGTCTGTTACGTATTCTGCGCCTCTTTCTCCTGCAATCCTTTTTAAGTTATCCTGTTCGACCATTGTGCTTTCCTGCTGCTTCGCCTCCTCGGTCAGATATCCAAGAACAACCTTGACGGAACGAACCCCTCGGCAAACTCGGTTTTTCCCTGCCAACCTCTGAAGCGAGCTAAGGACCTTGCAACATCAATTATGGACATCTCCTTGGAGTCCTCCCTTAATGACCATCCCACAGAGGCCCTCATCACCTGGGATACGTGGGCCTCCAAAAGTTCTAACTTCTTATTCAACACACTCTTAACATTTACAAATACGCTCGGCATAAAGCTCTGCTCGGTGCTCGGGCCTTCGTAAAAGAGGACGTTTTCTATATACCTGGTCGCTGAAACCGTAGCCTGAGACAGATTCCTATGATCCTGATGAGTATCCTCAAGATAATGCACGAATATCATATCCGGCTCCACTTCTACCACAGTCTCCTCTATCCTCTCTATCAACTCTCTGTCACAGACAAGCTCAGTGTCTTTATAGTTTGCGAAGAAGACATCCTTGGCTCCCATAAGCTGGGCGGAAGCTGTCTGCTCCTTGCGCCTTATGTCAGGATCTGTCGCCATGCCCCCGTCCGTCATAATCAAAAGATAGATATTGTTGCCACATTGACTGTACTTTATCAGTGTACCTCCGCACCCTATCTCTATGTCATCAGGATGTGCTCCAATTGCCAGAATATTCATTTATGTTTTCCTTCATAGATGTCAGCAGTTTCCTGTCTTATTTCAGGATCATAACGACACTCTGAACTCAGGAACGCTCAGTTATCATGCATTGAGATTGCATCGCCTGGCTGGCAATGGCGTTTTTTTGTCTTGCCCTGTCATCGTCGAACCTCCACGCAATCTCAAAGGCTTTTCAGCGCTTCTTGAGAAAACTGAATAGTCCTGATCTTATTGTCCTTCCCTTATAATGTCCAGACTCTTATCCCCACAGTTGAAAATCAGGTCCACCGCGGACATATACGGCTCGAACTCTCCGAACAACTGTCTATATTGGGGATGCCTAAAATCCTGAAAGATGACCTCTATCCCAGCTTCCTCAAATTTCCGTACATCCATATAGTCCACTGCTCCGGCACCGGCAAGGTAGGTGTCCGCTCCCAATTGGAGGCACATATCAACCAGCCTGCCTGTCTGATCGTCGCTCAAATCCATATGTGACCCTATGACAGTTTCGGTCTGAATCCCCAATACCCTTGAAAGATACCTGACCGCCTCTATATTTACGTCAGTAAGCATCTCCCATTCCCTCGAATAGAATTCCTCCCAAAATTCTATGTGATCCTTAAAAAACTGGGCCTTGGAATAGTTGGAAATTAGAGCTTGTAGATGCTTCCTTCTCCACCTCTCTTTATTATTTATCCTGACCCGGTTGATCTTTTCGGGAAACTTGTAAAGCACGGGGACTGTCTGCCACTGCCATCCACAAGATGTCTTGATCTTGTTCCTGTTTTGCCATTCGTTCTTCTTATACTGAACATTATCTAAGAGCACAAATACGTCAGAGCTATCTATCTTATCGAAATAGCCCAGCCAGGGGAGATACTGAGGCTGATGTGCGCCTGCAATCACTCCGAAGTCTCCACAAATATTGGATTCGTGACCATAACAGAATAATTGCCTGTCAAAACAGAAGCTCTGTAGTAGGTCTTGACGCCGCGCGGGGCGTCCTTGTCCACAAGTTTGATGGGAGAATCCCAATCCCATTTGACTCTCTTTACAACCTGCCCCTCTCTGATCAGCTCTACGTTCAGTTTCTTTCGCAGATTAGTCCTGTCTACCACTGTCATGGCTAAAACTATCTCAGGATCTCCCTTAACTTCGATCGTCTCGCCGGAATATCCGACGACGTCTCTATTCTGGCTATCTTTAAGGGAAAACTCGTCGATGATGACATAATCTGCAAGGAAATTCCTCGTCGCATACATCTTCCCGTTCCTCATAGCATCTAAAACGGACTCCCTGGTCACCTCATCTATCAAGAGTACAGTCGAAACCTCCCTTATAACTTTGGGATCGAACTCTCCCTCAAAGTCCGACTCACCAATTGCCCAGACGGGACTTTCTCTTTCCCCCCTGCAGTACTCAAGAAGGACCTTATCCCAGACACCTCCCGGGACGGCCGTATATTTCATTCCTTCCCAGAATGCCGCAAACCCTGCGTAATCCCTCGCCTCCAAAAGATCATTCTGATAAGCCGCAGTTACTATCTCCACCTTTCCTATAATCGGAGCCTCCCTGGACAGCTTCTGGTCCACCTCAGGATGAGCCCAGAACACCATCCCACCCCTCCCGTTCACATAGTCTATCAGATGCTGATAAGGGGCGATCCCGAGGTTACCGCTGTACTGATCGTAGATCGGATAACGGTACGGAAAATTCTCAATCAGAAGCAAGGCTCCGAGTACTGCCAACGATATCCCTACCACTCTCTTGATACCGCCGTTTCTCCTCAAAAAGTCGTTCTTCGATACTTTTGGAGGTCTCCTTAAAAAGACATTATATGCCAGCAATATCAGCGCAATGGGCCACAGACTTATTATTACGGTGACTAAATCGTACTGTCCCGGAAAGTCTTTGGCTATTGACGGAAGATTATCGTAGTCCTCCGCACTCTCCAGTCCTATCACCAAAAGATGCTCGTGCCAGTTCTTTGCCTGCAGAAGGCCCTCAAAGATACTCCCCTCCCAGTAATAGAACGGCACAGCCTCTATGCCGTGGATTAGCACGGTTCCGGGATTCTGGGCGTTCAGTTCCTCAAACATATCCACATATTCTTGAGTCCCATACGTGAAGATAGATTCCTCCTCCGTCAGTGTTCCGGTTATCCAGCCTAAAATGTTCCGGAAAGGTGGAATGCCGTACTCCACTCTCATATTATCGTGATCAGTGAATATCGCCACCTGAAGTCCGTTCTCCTCTATAAGCTCCGCAAGCTCAGGAACAGAAAGCTCCCCGCCGCTTACATCCGAATCTATGTGAACGACCGAAGGAACCCTCCCAACGTTCTGGGCCCAGATTAGCGTGGGAATGAGCACTGACACAGCCGCAACTATAACTATCGTGATCTTTTGTCTATAAGCCGACAATAGAGTTCCTCCGTCCTTTCGAGAGTTTTTTCCACCTCAAAGATTCCAGCCCTCTTCTCCCCTGCTCTTCCCAGTCCTTCTCTCAGCCTGGAATCTGACAGAACCTTGACCATAGCCTCAGACATTCTAATTGAGTCAGCGGGGGGAACCAACAGCCCCGTTTCTCCGTCTGCCACAATATCTCCCACCCCCCCTACATCCGTCGCCACGACCGACAAACCGCACGCCATAGCCTCGATTAACACCCTCCCCAGGCCTTCGTTCAGCGAAGATAATACAAAGAGATCCAGCGAAGCCATGATATCAGAGACATCCCGCCTGTCCCCTGCAAAGACCATCCTTTTCTCCATACGCAGACTTCCCATCAGATCTTCCAATTCTCCCCTTAAAGTCCCATCTCCTACGATCAGAAAGCGAACGTCCGGCCTCTGCTTAACCGCCAAACTACACGCCCTGATAAAATGCTCACACCCTTTAATCGGTACCAGCCTACCAACCCATCCTGCCAATAATGAGTCCCGCGGAATCCCCAATTCCGTCTCGATCCACTCTCTATCCCTCTCTGCCCCTTTGAATTTACTTATATCTATCCCACAAAATATCGTCTCAAACTTCTCAGATGGTCCCACCTTTAAGCTGACGTGATCCCATTTCCCCCTTTCGGTCAACGTGATCACTCTATCTGTAATCCTTGCTGTCAACCTTTCTAAAAGGATATATAGCTCTGTCCTCAGCTTCCCAAAATAACCGTAGAAAACGTGGCCGTGAGGGGAGTGGATTATCGTGGTTGCGCCCGCCCACCGGGCTGCTAATCTCCCTAAGAATCCCGCCTTCGACGAGTGGGTGTGGACAATATCCGGCTTTTCCTTGCTGATAATATACCTTAATCTGAGCAGAGCTTTCAGATCCCAGTACGGATTTATTGACCTCCTGAGTTCATCGACCAAGATCAGTGGCACATCTGTCCGCTTGCTAAAGCTCTCAATATCCTCATAAGGTTCCAGCGTCCTCCCTGTTGTGAGTTTGACGCTGTAGCCGTCTTTTCTCAAGCCCTCGGCAAGCTGCATCACAGCCTCAGCAGAGCCGCCCTTGTCCAATCGAGTTATGATTAATAGAACCATGAATAGTAGACAGTAGTCGGGGCGCCTCCTCCTATCCCATCAGATTGTTTCGGAGTTTTTAATCCCTCGAAATGACGATTTTTGGCTCCAACCTTCAGCTATTGCGAGTCCCCGATTGAGTCTATCGGCGACTCAATTGGGGGTCGGGGACGCCCAAAGCCCTGGCACAGAACCAAGCCAAGGGTCTCCGAAGATCAGCCAGAGAATCTCACTCAGACTGCCTCTCCCTATATGCTGCCTACTGTTTGCTTGTCTTAACGAACCTCTCTTTTTATAATCTCCACAATTTTGCTCAATTTATCAAGAGAAATAAGAGGATGAGTTGGGATTAAGAGCAATCTCTGAGATATGTACGTCGCATTTGGAAAGGGATCGTTATCCAGATCGTATCCCAGATCGTGTATCCTGTGAATAGGATCACGGTAAAGGATCGTTATCTCCACGCCCCCTTTGAAAATTTCCCTTTGAATCCTGTCTCTCGTCTCTGTAGCCTCAAACAGCAGTGGAAACTGATTAAAGACTGGAGTAGAATTCTCTGGAATGCGGGGCAGTACGATTCTCTCTGTACCTTCAAGCTCCCCATACAGAAAAATCCCATTTTGATGCCTCCTTGCGAAAATATCCTCAGCCCTTTTAAGGACTTCCCTCCCCACTCCCGCCTGAAAGTCCGTATACTTAAACGACACAAAATCGGTGTGAAGCTCGGTATATTTGAATTTAGATACAATACTGTACAAGGCAGTATAGAAGAATGGGCGCACAACTATAGATAGCGCAGCCGCTTTTGCCTCCATAATCAACCTTGACTTTAAGCTCAACTCTGACAGCTTCGAAATCTTTTCAACAATCCTTGAAGAGATGTCCTCCGAGTCCGTGAGCACACATCCCCCTGTCAAGGTCGAGAGATTCTTCCCTCTGTTGAAACTGTAGAAGCCCACGTCACCAAACGTCCCGGTCATCCTGCCCTTTATCTTTGAGCCGAAGGAGGAAGCTGCGTCCTCTATGATAAATACGTTCTTATCCTCTACAACATCTTTCACTCTTTCGATATCCATCGGAATTCCGAACATATGGACTGGAACCACGCACAGTGCAGCTTCTCCTGCGGATTCCTCCAGATGCTCTATATCCAAATTAAATGTATCGAGCGATACATCGCAAAGAACAGCTCTTAATCCAGCTCTTTCTATCGGCAATATCAAAGAAGGCGCGGTATAAGCCGGGAGCACTACTTTGTTTTTGTCTGATAATCCCTTTAAGACCTCTAAAATTATGTAGAGCGCTGTCGTCCCCGAATTTACAAAGTGACAGTAGCCGACTTTAACGTAATCTGAGAGCTGCGCCTCAAGTCCCCTGACGCTCCCGTTGGACGAGGTGATTCCCTGTAAAAGGTCTCCCAAGCCCAGGGGCGTTCCAGCAGAAGGCGTCAATAACTGCATCCTTCATCCACCTTTCGGACTTTCACTGCCTCCAACACAAACGCAAAAGCCATAGATAAAGCAGGAATCCCGACAGGTACCTTTCGGGCTACTGCAAACCCAGCTTTCTCAAATATACGACATATCTCATCTAATCTGTAAGCCTTCGTCGGGAATGTCCCCCTTCTGTTGTGAAGCCAGTATTTAAACCTTATATAGGGATTATGTCCGTTGCGGATGTCCACAACCATCTTTCCGTCTATCTTGCAGAGAGACATAAGCTCGCGAAGGATAGCTACTACTACTGTCCTATCCGGCATATTCAGAAGCGTATTAATCATCAAGACGTAATCTAGCGACCCACGCTTGAACGGCATTGCTAAAGCGTTCCCCTGGAGGAGGCTTACGCACTCCACGGAATTATCTTTGAAAATTCCCTTAGCCTCCTTCAAAAGCGGCATAGATCTGTCCACTCCAACCAGGACTAATTCATTCTTTGAAGCTGACGCTCTGCCTAATGACGCAAGGAACAGACCGTTTCCGCATCCCACGTCTAATATAATGCCTTTACCACCCATACTCAACAAGCCGGCCAGATCTCGTACCTTCGAGGTCACTTTCCCCAGGAAGGCACCTTTCATTTTAACCCCCGATACATCCAACTCTTTGCAGCCGGTGTTCCACTTCACAGGATCTCCTCCACCGATTTTGCCAGTTTTTGCCAATCGAATTCCTTTTTCGCTCTTTCCCTTCCTGCCCTGCCCATTTTCAGCGCCAACTCCTCATCCTCTATAAGCCTCCTTATCGCATCTGCTATTTCCTTCTCGGACTCTGGCTCTACTAAAATACCCGTAACACCGTCTAACACTGCTTCTGCTGTGCCACCTGAACGCCCTGCTATTGCGGGCTTTTCACACGCTGCAGCTTCTATAAACGAAATCCCGAATCCCTCTATATCGCCCTCTAAAGCCGTCCCTTTTGTTACCCTGTTCGGCATCACAAATACGTCGCAAAGATTGTAATAATCCACTATCTGGTCATCGGGAACATATCCTGCAAACAGGACCATGTCCTCGATCTCCAACTTTCCAGATAGCTCCTTCAATCTTTCCTCTTCAATTCCCTTACCCACTATCACATATTTGGAGTAAACAGGGTTCAGCTTTTCTCCTTGCACGCTCTTTGTTTTTTTCTCTCTGCTTATTCTTGACAGAGCCTTCATCACCATGTCGTGTCCCTTCCTTTGGTCGAGTCTCGCAACAGTCAAGATCACCTTCATCCCGTCCAGCCCCAGACGCTCTGTCAAGTCTTTATCCTTAGCCTTTGGGCAAAAGCGCCTCGAATCGACCCCCGGACTTATCTTTACTATTTTCTTTCTACCTACGCCGAACCCTTCAAGCTCCTTCGAAGTGGAATCACTGTTCGACACTACGGTCTGGCTCTCGTTTAACACCTTTCTCATCAGCCATTTTCCCCTTCTTCCTTTACCCATCCGGAAGGTCTCAGATCCGTACACATAGACCACGTACGCTATCTTGAACAGCCTTTTGCACAGAAGCCCTGCAATTCCCGAAGATAGCACCTGACCGCAGTGAAACTTTCGAGGTCTCACTACGAGTGATAGATAGAGGCTCCATATCAGAGTTAAAAGTGTCTTGATGACCTTGGCCCATATTGACTCGCCTAATGGCAGCCATATCCTTTTCACAACAACATCGCGCTGCCTATCGAACTCCCGATAGCCCTTTGCCTTCGGAGCTATCACAACGGTACTTTCTTTGGGGAGTTCTACCCATATATTGTAGAAGAACGTGGCGATCCCACTTACCACAGGCGGGAAGTCGTTCGCCCACAAGATCGTTTTCCCCATGACTCTATTCCCTTTCAGACATAAAGCTCAATCTGATCATTTCCCACCCGAAGCCGGCGAGGTACGCCAAAGATGTGACCAACCATATAAACTTTCCAGAAAACAGCGCCTTTATCAACCTCCAAGTCGCCCTGAGCGACCGCTTGAGTAAAGTGGCGTTCTCAGGTACATCCTCGCCGTGTTTCTCCCTCAATTCTACGACCCACTCCGGATATACCTTCGTGCAGAGCGCAGATTGTGTACCGTTTCTGAAAAATTGTCTTACCAGAGCCTTAAACCTACGGGGCGGAAGGTGATAGATATAAGTGTTCGGGATCACGACTACTCTGTATCCGGCCCTCCTTATCTCTCTCCTCAGATAAGGGTCTAAGCCCCTCGGGATAATCTCATTCTCGCCGCCTACTTCACGGAAAACCTTTTTGGGGATAGCACAGCACGGATGCTCTGCCATATCGCTCTCTGTGATGACCTCCACCACATCTGAGTTCCTCCTCGGAACTTCCTCCATAGTCCTCCTTTGAAGCCAGGGGACGTCGTCCGGCACTAGATTCGCCACTCCCGCCATACCTATATCGGGGTGATCACTTAGAACCCCATAGAGATTCTCTAACACCTCATCGTGTCCCAGCCTCGTATCGTCGTCTAAAGTCACTAAAATATCGCCCCTTGCCATTGCGGCACCTGTGTTTATGGCTCTGCCCTGTCTTTTATCCCCTTTGACTACGATGACCTCAAAGTCCTTGAAGGACTGATCCCTCAACTGCTCTAAAAGCTGCGGGAAATACCCGTCCCTGTAGGCATCTGATGTCGGAATGATTACCGACATCTTCGGACTGTCTCCTCCTGTTTCCTGGTACTCTACAACTTCTATCTCAGCCCCTTCGTCCTCTCTGTTCATATGTCTAACGAACCGGCACCGGAGTTCCAAAGCCTTAAGTTCTTTGTTTCTATTTTCTTCTTGCATGGAATTGTGACTCTGATCTGGAGTCGTTTTATGATGAGATTACTTCGCTCCGATCCCCGATAGAATCAATCGGGGATTCAATCGGAGTGTTGCAATGAAGTTGTACTCTTCTCTAAATGACGCCGATCAGCATCGACGTTCAGTCATTGACTGCTCTTGCCTCCAGGAGAGACAAAAATGTCCCTCTACCTAGTCCTCTGTTGGGGCAGATCTTCCTGTCTGACGAAGCAACCGCCAAGGATGGGGAACACGTTGCCTTTCTCTACTTATTCAAGCTCTCGGCTGTCTCTTTTTGGCCACAAGATCGGCTAACATCCCTATCAATCCGACCTGAAGAGCGGCGATAAAAAATATAGTTGAAGAATCCGTTATGTTGCTCAGCACAAAAATATCGTATCCTAACCTTATAAGCGCCGCCGACAGGAGTCCCAAACTTATGGGCAGAAAGACCCTTAAAGGGTTAAAATACATAATCGTCCGCACTATCAGGACCAGAAAATTGAACGCATCCCTGGCCTTTATCTTGGATTTCCCTTTCCTTGTTCCGTAGTCTATAGGGATATAATTAACGGCGAATCCGTCACCTAACATAGCCAGAGTGATCGTAGTCGTAAAAGAGAAGCTATCCGGCAAGATGTTAAAATACCACATTACCGTGTCCTTTCTAAAGGCCCTCAATCCTGAATTAAGATCTGGTATCTTTGTCTCCGACAGATAATTAGCAAGTATATTTAAGAAGCTCTTAGCAGGTCTCCTTATTACGGGTATCTTCACGTTCTCTCCGGTTCTTGAACCGACTACCATGTCGTATTCTCCGATCCCCTCTACAAGTTCAGGTATGCGGCTGTTTGGGTAGGTGCCGTCCGCATCCGTAATGACTACAGTTTCGTAGCGAGACTTCCTTATCCCAGACTTCAACGCTGCTCCGTATCCCTTGTTCTGAAAATGGTCTACAACTACTATATCTGAAAGCTCCTTTATAATCTGGCCGGTATTATCGGTAGATCCGTCGTTCACGACGATAATCTCATAGTCTGTCTTATTATTGTTCATAATGTCAATTAGCCCCTTTAACACCCCTTCGATTCCCTTTTCCTCATTGTAGGCCGGGACTATCAGACTGACACCGCGCAATCGCCGTTCGATTTTTTGAGCCATAGCCCCTTCCAGCGGTTATAAAGAGTTGAAATTGACACGGCAGAGAGTACCATCATCTCAGGGACCACTGTGTAGCTGTACCTTCTAATGCTATGTGTAAGTCCGTGAAATAGAGTGAAATACAAAAGCAACCCTAAAACGATCCAGGCGACCCTGCCATCCCTCAGGGACAGGTAGCCTCCCCAAAAGACTGTTCCCAATAACAGGTAGTTTATCCCCATCCACCAAGCGGCTAATGTGTTGCTTCTGTCTTTGATAAGATAAGTTCCCACAGGAGGAGAGAGCCAGAAGATAGCAATCCTGCTGGTGCATAATTTAATAAATCCTTTCGGATTTCCCCATATCTTATCAAATACTTCCTGTTTCAACTTGCTCAATCCCCCATTTTGTCCGCCCAGCTCTTGGGCCTTCCTCGTGACAAATTCGACTCCGCGGTCCCGCTCCATCTCAAACTTCTCCATATCTAAGACAGTCCACCAGTTGCTTCCGGAAAACAAGGGATAATTAGCAAAAGCAAATGCGAAGTTCAATAAGTCCTGATTCACTACCCTGTCCTTCATAAACCAGTTTCTTGTCTGCCACGGGACGATTACTATTAAAAATGCCGTAAATGCCACTATAATCCCTTTAATAACTTCCCGTTTCTCTCTCTTCCCCAATAACATAAGTGGTGCTACAAAAAACAAAAAAAGCCCTATAGTCACTCTTGTGAGGGTCGAAAGCCCGATGAGGGATCCCGCTAAGATATATAGATATAGCTTTTTATCCTGGACTGCCCTGATGCAGAGCAATGTTGATAACCCTACAAGGGGAATGAATAGATTCTCAGAGTACAGCCTTGTGGCTACTTCAAAAGACGGATGCAGGGCTGTCAACGTCGCTGCTATAGTGCCAGTCCTCAAGTCCTTGATTTCTCTTCCAATTAAGTATGCAGCGATACATGCTGCGGCGCCCAACAGGGCATTTCCAGCAGTTGCCGCTTCATGGCTGTGCCCGAAGAGACCGTAGACAAGCGACAGAAAGAGCGGGTACATCGGAGGCCTTTGCGAAGTAGGATGTCCATCGATTTCGAAACCTCTCCCTTGTGACAGACTCACAGCTATCTTATCGTATTCCAGGGCATCCTTTTCCACAGGAACAGTGAAGTTATAGATGACCCCTAATCTTATAGCCAGAGCCACAACTGCGATGCCTGCGATTAATGCCGATTCCCTCCTCTTCAAGCTGTCCTCGTCCCCTTTGGTATTTCGTCGTTCTGGCTTGAAAGTTCTAACACCCGTTCGGCAACCTTCTTCCAACTGCAATTTTGAAGTGCATAGTCTCTCCCCTTTTTGCCCAAGCGTTCCCTTTCTTCGTCGTCCTCCAGAAGCCTCAATATGCTCCGGGAGATCGCTCTTGGGTCCTCAGTGTCCACAGACCTTCCGGCCTCCGCGTGCTCCACAAACTGGCCGCACTCACGGCCCTTGCTTGCTAGAATTGCTTTCCCACAGGACATATACTCAAATAACTTCAGCGGACTGCCTTCGCCACTTTCTCTTATATTCCTTATAAAACACAGAGCCAACTTCGATGCGTTGATGTAGAGCGGCACATAGTCATAAGCGACCTCACCTGTAAACACAAAATCTCTATCCACGCCCAACTCCCTCGTTCTTTCTATTAACTCACCCTTCATAAATCCATCTCCCACAATCAAAAAGATGACATTTCCTCTCTCTTTAAGCACATCAGGGCTACTTTCTACCAGATTCAGGGCACCGTGGAACGGATAGAGACTGCTTACAAAGCAAACGTAATCTCTGTCCCCCTCCAAGCGCAATTTCTGCTTAGCCTCCATCTCGTCCATAGGCTTAAACAGGTCCACATTCGTCCCATTCCTCACCACAAATATCTTCTCAATAGGGACCTTTGCCCTCTCTGCGAGTTTTTCCCTCAATTTGGGTGTAATAGCGATCACCCGATCTGCCATCTTAACGCCCCAATTCTGAAAGAATCCGCTCAATATCACCTCGGGACTCGATCCTGAGGTATCACTCCTTTCCTCCTGATTTATCCCATTCACTTCTAACACGGCAGGAACGCTCAGAAGTTTTGCAGATAGCTGTGCCGTAGCTGAAATATACATCTCCCTTATATAGACCACATCGGGTCTTCCCCTCTTCAGACGGTATAGAAAAATATACAAAAACACCAAAAGATAGAAGACGAAGACCTTGAAAAACCTGATGTTAGTTGTGGGGACGTAGACCACATCCACGGATGTCTCCTCTCTGTACTTACCGTACGCCGGAGCGAACAGGATCACCTCGTGTCCCAGCATCTTCATATTCTCAGTAATCTCTTTGACATGCGTTGTCCAGGCTATCTGATGATTTAAGTATACGTCGCATACATAAAAGATTCTCAATTTCTTGCTCTCCATTCTAGCTGCCCCGGAAGGAGATCCAAAAACATCTCCCTGTCCCTTTCATCGAATATCCGCGTCAATAGCAGAAATCCCGTATACGCAGCGATGGAGGCCAAAACGGACAAAAAGAGCCCGATGTTCCCTAAAAGGTACAGAACCACTGCAAGGCCTACTCCACAGACTGTTGGTTTTGCTGAAAGGCTCAACACTGGAGGAGAATATAACGCCCGCGAAAGAGCAATATAGCCCATCATGAACAATACAGCCTCGGTTGCCACAGTTGAGATACTTGCCCCTTTAAATCCCATCGATGGAATAAGCAGGAAATTCAACCCTATGTTGACAACCATACACACCCCTGCGTTGAAAGCCGCCACCTTCTGTCTATCTAAAGTGATCAGAAGAGCCCCTATCGGATAGTTCAAGAACGCTATGAACGTCGCCCAGATCAAGATCTTGAGTGTCGTGCCGGCCTCAGCCCACTTTTCCCCTCCCAGAAGGATCATGATCTCATCTGCCGTAAACGTGACCCCTACAGCTATCGGTAGTCCCAATAGCGCTAAGTACTTGAACGACCTTTCAAAGATAAACTTTAGCTCCACCGGCGAACTCTTTGAAAGCCTTGACATTACGGGAAATAGAGCCCCAACTATCGCATAAGGGATAAAGTGCAGTGTTATGATCAGCTTATACGCCGCTCCGTAGACACCCACTTCATAGTCTCCTCTCATCCACTCTAACATTACAACATCAAAATAGTTGTAGACCATCACGAATATTCCTGAGATTCCCACGGGGATCGATACTCTAAATAGAGATTTTATAGCCCCCCAATCCACCTTCCAGTTGCGGTGCCGGGACGTCGTTTCAGCGATCTGGGCTTTTACAAGCCTGTAGCTCAAGACTGCTATCAGAAGATTTCCCACCACAAACGCTGCCAGAAGCTCGTATATTCCTCCTCTGAGTAATACCAAAACAGCTATAACTGCGATGAGGCTGATCAGGCCTCCCGCAATGTCTACCATAGCTTTCTTGTGCATCACCTCAAAGGCCTTAAAAAAAGAGGACAGCAAAACTGTAAAAGAGGCCGTTATCCCTGATAACATAACCAGATAGATCAGGGACGCCTTTTCTGAAAAATACCCCAGTCCATCTACGATCCCGAGAGTGATAATAAACGCGATCACAAAGAAGATAGACTTCAAAATCATACTGTTGTGGAGGTATTCGCCCGCTCTCTCTTTATTCTTGGCAACATCTCTTACCAGGATCGTCTTCAACCCAACGTCCGATACGACCAGGATAATGGACGCAAAGCTCTGTGCAAATACGTACATCCCGAAGGTATCGACTCCAAGATAGCGCATCATGATTGGAAGCGATATTAACGACAGCGTCTTTAGGACAATGTCATTTATGGCAAGAAAAGAGGCGTTCAAAGCTATCTTTTTTGTGGAATTGGCCATTTGCTTTTGAGTATGTTTTCTAAGTATGTCGAGGAGACCGACATTCCGTCTGTACAATCTTTAAAAGCACATCCACTTTCTTGCCTGCGATCTCCCAACTGAGCTTTTCAGAAGCTCTCTTCCTCCCGTTTTCCCCCAACTTTCGGGAGTACTCCTTATCTGAGAGCAGTCTTACTACCGCGTCTTTTATCCCATCGCAGTCTTTGGGATCTACTAACAACCCCGTCACGCCATCTTCCACTGCCTCAGCTACTCCGCTTATATTGCTCCCAATTACCGGCTTGCCACATGCGTTTGCCTCCAGAAACACTATACCGAATCCCTCGAAGCTCCCCTCCACTATATCCGAAGGCATAACGAACACATCGCACGCGAAGTAGCAACTCGGCAGATCTTTCTGATCTACATATCCTCCGAATATCACATGATCTTCAAGTTCTAACTCCTTTACAATCCTTCTTAAATGGCCCTCCTCCCGCCCTTGTCCCACTATAAGATAGACAGTGTCAGAGAACATCTCAATAACCCCCGGCAACGCTCTCAATATACTTTCATGATTTTTCCTTTTGACCAGCCTTCCGATAGTCAGCAGAACTCTCCTGCCCAAAAGTCCAAATCTGGATGTGACTCCGTCTGACTCAATATCTGGTCTGAACTCCTGGACATCTACCCCCGGATACACCACGCCTATCCTATCGGGATTTCCGTATCCAGTTTTCAATATCTCATCCTTTGTGAACTGGCTGTTAGCCATCAGCATAGATGCCCTCTTCAAAAGTGCCCGCGATATTAAGCTATCGAGCCTCGACTTGGATAGAAAAGTCACAAGATCGAGGCCGTGAATCAAAATCACATACGGTATGGAGAGCAACATATTTAGAAGGAGGGCGCCCAGGGCATGGGCCGTCATGAAATGTCCTATGAACACAACGTCAATGCGATCCTTAAGACAATGCAGCAGGCTATTGTAAATCGTGATGAGAGCCGAAAGCCTCCTTGGGGCCCTGCATCTGTATATCCTGTAGGGTGCCGTTTTGTCCTCCTTCCAATCCTCCGGAGTCACCGAAAAGGTGAGCACCCGCACACTATGGCCGTTCCTTTCCAACTGAACACATAGATTGTGTAGAAACGAAGCGACACCACCTTTTAAAGGCGGGAAATCGTTTGTGATCATAAGGATATTCATAATAATGAGTAGTCAATAGGCAGGGCACCGCCTCCCATCACCCCACTGTACATTTTATCTGCTTGGTAAATACTCTTGTAAAATACGTAAGCCAACTGACAATTCCCAATAGTTTGAATCCATCCTCAAACAGGTCGTGTAAGGGTAAAATAATTATCGCATCAATAACTATCGATAGTCCAAAGAATCCGAAAGCAAATAGCAAAAGGAGAGGTTCCGTTTTTAGTATCATCTGCTTAAATCTTATAATGTAGAGCAATGTCATCGTCCCATATCCGATGTAGATGACTTTTTCAGGAATGTGTAAATAGATTGGAAAAACGTGCTCATGAAATTGGAAGAGATCATCCAATAGCAGAACGGACGTTATGAGACCTGCAAACAGGAAAAATGATTGCAATTCTCTATCATTAATGTCTTTTCGCAGCAGTGCAAAACTAAAAAGACAAATAGCGGCAGAAGAACACCAAAGCAGTACGCCGATGTGTGAGAGAAGTCCAATGTAAAATGGTGCTCTCAATGTTCTTGCCGGGTCGCGTGTAAGATCCAAGATGGGTATTTTGGTTTTCAATATCACGATTGCAAGGATGCAGAGCAAAAGGAGTATCGGTATGTATGCTGTAAACAGTGTGGGGAGCAACGCCTTGAGTTGATGATACCAGATCGATTTTAATCTCACGTCTTACCGATCCTTTCTGGGGCGTGAATTAGAGCGTACACCGTGCTTTTCATCTTGTCAAGTTCCAATTCTGCACACCCCTCAATTACCGTTTCCAGAGCTGATCGCTAACCTACTAACCCTGAAATTAAGCTTACGGATTCCTCCGGATCACCCACAGACAGAGCCCAGCACTCTGCATTTCTTGCTATTTCTACTGCTATATCTGCCCCGCTCTTGCCGTAACAGGAGAAGTTCAGCGACATCTGGGCAATCCGGGATGCGGCTTCAGCACGACTTATCTTTGAGAGAACTGACTTGCTGTGTGGGTTGTACCTTGGAAAGACCACATATCCCACAGGAGCGCGTTCTCCGTAAGGATCCGCAGCTATGTCTGTCACATCTATAAAATGGACTCCTCCACGATCTATTCCCCACTCAGTGTCCTTCGCTTCAATCTTAGACATCAACCTTTTAAGAGTGGCAAATGACCTTTCCTTAAAGCACAGGCTCCTCGGAAATGGAACCACATCCAGTGAACTAGGTTCTATTAAAGCCACTTCCTCAGATAAATACTTGAATCCTGAAAGAACCAGTCCGAGCGCCAAAGTGGTCTTCCCACTGCCCTGAGGCCCCGGAAGGAGCAAAGCCTTTCCACCTCTGCTTACAACCCCCGAGTGGATCTGAAAGAAATTGTCCAACCCACGTAAAGCCGTATCTGTAATTTGGTTTTCTAAAAAGGGGAGAAGACGTGCCAGATCATACGTTCGACACAGAACTTCTCCCCTTTCAAAGACCGTAAAGACCTTCTCATCTGTTGCTTCTACGCTCTGGACAGCGACAGAGTAAATCGCATCCCTTTCTTCTAGATCCTCAGAATAAAAATAACGATAGAGACTCTTAACCTTTCTGCTCAAATCCTCCCAGTTAGTCCTGAAAAGCACCTCGAAACTCACAAACCTAAACCCGTCCTTATACGTCCAGGGGATGTTTTCAACTATACGTCGTTCTTGCAGTCACTATTCTCCGTATTATTCCAAAAGCCTCAGTTCCTTTAACTCTTCAATGACCCTTTCCACATCTTCTTGGGCCCTTTCCCGTTTCACGTCGAAGTTAGACGCAACCTTATTTGTTATATCCTCTACAGAGTGTTCTCCATCGCACAACTTAAAGACAAAAGCCGCTGTCAGGTTCAGAGAGTGAACTGAATTTCCCTTCCAGTCGTAGACGACACCTTCGGCGTCTATCTCTCTGCACAACAGATCCTCGCGTCGCAGTGGACACTCCAACTTAACCGATGACTTGACATTCCTCACATTTATATCCACGTCTCGTCCATAACCTTGTCTTTGGGAATATCTTCTAATGTACGCTTTACCTGTCCTTGCAAAAGCACCCCATCGGCTCCGTCGAACTTACCGATCACTATTTTATCACAATCAAATGATTCATCCCAAACTCAAATCTGGAATAGCAGATAATTGTTGAGCCTGCATCCCTACAGATTGATATGAGCTCCGATTGGGAAAAGTGATTCTTATGCTCATCCATCTCGCTAGAGAATATTCTAAATCTTGATCCTATCTGGAGAACATATCTTGCGTAGTTACTGGGGGTCGTGATAATAATAATTCCCTCTTGGGATAAATAGCTTCTTAAGTTTCTTAAGGTCTCCATCGGCTGGTTTAAATGTTCCAAAATCGCAAGCATAATAATTGTGTCTCTCTCAGGTACATCTAAATTAGCGGAGTTATCACCGTCAATATACAGATTGATGAAATTATGATCCGGATATAATAATTGCGCATTTTTGAAATAAGTAGCGTTTCCTTCAATTCCTATGTAGTCGACATCATGTGGAAGATATCGAAGCATTTCTCCTGCTGAACACCCAACATCAAGTATGCAATTTCCACGTATAAAGGGTAACGCCTTCTTTATCCTTATATTTTGCAATAGTGGTGACAGCATTCCGTTAATTTGCGTTTGTTTCTTCATATTTTCCGATGTGTGAACATGTCCCGGCTTGACCTAAGCAGCTACAGTCTCCAACGATGCCTCCTTTGCTTTTGCCTCCAGAAGAGGGATTATCACCACGAACCCCCCGATGAGCCAGAACGGTTCCATGATTCTGACTATAATAAACGTATTTGCGAAGAGTCCATGTGCGATCATAGCGACCGTACCGACAAAAAATCCCATGCATATCCCTTTGTACATTCTATCTTCGGTCTGTTTGTAAGTTCTCCACGCCACCTGAAGGATCTTGACCAAGAGGGCGATGAAGGCGGTGAGACCCACAAGTCCTGTTTCGACCAGCGTCTTTATAAATTGAGCGTCCAAGAATCTCCAACCTGTAATCCCATATCCCAGTATCGGATGACGCAGAAATCCCTTTAAGGCGTTCTCCCAAGCCCCCAATCTATCTGAAGTCGAAGTATCCAGAGTAACACCGCTTACGTCCCTTTGCATTTTCCTCCACTGCTCCGATTCGCCCTTTTTGAACGTGTACGACACCCTCTCCTTAACAGCCTTTGGCAGGATAACTGGAGAAAGAGGAATCACTACCAAGAGCCCCAGGATGAGCAATAGTCTCCTCTTACTTAAGACAGTCAGCGTTACGTACATAACCCCCACAGCCATCCACGACCCTCTCGACTGTGTAAATAGAATCAGAACTGCACACATAAACGAAAGTCCTAACAGCGCCCTCTTATACGTTTTTGAATCCCGATCATCCATATTAAAAAGGAGTCCTAGCACCAGAGACAGCATGAGAACCAGATAGCCGCCCAGCGTATTCGGCTCGCCACCTTCTCCTTCGAAGGGTGCAGTTATCCTACCTCCCGCCGGTATCTGAGCCAAAGATGCAAAACATACAATGGAACACGTTATCAAAGCCACTATCAGAAACGATCTGACCTGTCTTCTGCTCTCGATATGATTTACCACCATAAAAAACATCACAAAGTACTCTATGTATTTCAAGACGAAAAAGAAGCCTGTGATCGGAGATTTAACGTCTCCGTAGAGTATCCCTGCTCCTGTGGCAAGTATACACGCCATTGCATAGTTCCGAATCGGACGGTTGAACTCCGTCTTCAAAAAGAATCCCAGATCCTTATGTACAGCCATCCTCGCTAACCAACTGCAACCTACGACCACCAGAAGTATATCCTCCAGTCGGATAGTCGCTCCCTCTCCGCTTGTCTCTCTGGTTCCAAACTCAGGTGAAAGGAGCATTGAAAGGATAAGGATATAAATAGCTGCCTCTGCGTACAAAAAACTGACGACAAGCACACAGGCCCCTATAACGAGGGCAAAACTCATTTCGTATGGTATCCTCGATACTACCAGGGACAGTAACAGCGTTAAGACAACTATTCCTGCCAAGGAAAGCACACTTGAGTTTCTATAGCTAGAGTTCATATATTACGCCTTATATGTTCTAAAACCACACGTTCAAAACTCAATAAAAGACTAACTATCTTCCCCTTTTTGATTTTCCCATCATCTCTTTCATCTTATCGACGTCCATACCACCCCCAGAGGATATTTCCTCCTGAGCCTTTTTGATCTCAGTGCTTATCGTTTTTTGGACATAATTACTGATAAAGCCCTTTATGAGATCGGGGGCTGCGCCTGTCACAAAACTTATGAAAGCGGCAGCTAAAAAGCACGCAAGTGTTATAGCCAGATATAGCTTGGTCTCCCTCTTTACATTAGATCGTCCACTTCTTCTACGGCGTGAACGGCGTGAGTGCCTTGAATGGCTCGAATATGGCACTGAAATCACCTTCCCTTCGACCTGAAATCTACGCCAACTGAGTGTCGGGTGAAAATATTCTGGCCAAGACTATAGAGATCCAAGATAGTAAACGTCTTAAGAGGAAAAGGCGACCTAACGGAGATTGCTCACTGACCCTTCGCAGAGCCTTTGCTTTGCTCTGAGCCAAGGCTCTGGACTTCGGATGGCAATGACAGTGCAAAGACTTTTGTCATTGCGAGGCCCAAAACCTGAAGGAATCTCACCTGTCTACTGACTTAATATATCCAACAAGTTTTCAAGCTACTTAATATCTTTGATTAAAAAGCCAGGCAAGCAATGACACAAGTGGCCAGGAAAGATCAGGCATATGAACTTTTCGATAGGAGGGCCATCTTCCTATCTGAGGATGACCTGATTAGACTTTCCCTTTCCTCCCATCTCTTGGGAGAACGCTTCGGCCTCCTTTTCTGTCTTAAACGCTCCTAACATTAAACTGAAACTTGCGCTGTCCAGTCCATCTGCAACCGTTATATACGGATAATAGCCATCCTTTATTAACTCATCAGCTTCATATTGGGCAAGTTCCCTCAGGTCAAAGGTGCCTATCTCCACGCCGTAAGGCAAATCCATAACCTCCGCATAATCTGTATGGCCCCTCATTTTCAAATGATCAGCTTGTACCTTTGCTCCAACGATGTTTTCGAACCCGCCTACCAAAATCCTGTGGAAGGTGTCACCGCCCATATTTGCACCCACGACAAACACCTCGTATCCCTTTGCCCTGAGTCGTTCCATCTGTAGATTCATATTTTCTAGTATCTTATACGATCCTACATGTACGGAGAAAGGTCTCTTTCTGTCATGGTTTGTCTCCATGGGAAGATTCTCGGTTCGCTGTAGACGTTCTGCTATATCCTTTAAGTAAACTGGATCTTTCTCTTCGGGCGCAAGCGCTGCTGTGGCGACGCTTTGGGACCCATCGGTTTCATGGGAGGAGTCCAACGCCCCTGCAATATCTCGTTCTGGATCTGCATTCGTCTCCTTTGAAACGCCTTTTTCCGCAAAAGATGCTTGAATACTCTTCGGAGTCCCCGTTTGGCTCTGATACGCCCCTTTTACTTTGGACTCTTTGTCAATAGGGGCATCTACCTTTCCCTCCCCAATTCCTTTAGGTGTTTCTGTCAATTCTCTATCGATTGTAATTTCTGTGTTTTCTGTACGTTTTCTATCTATCTGCTTTCCAAGCGATATCAGACCCATCTGCCACATAAACCCTACGGCCACAAACGCAGACAAGAAAACGTTGACCCCTAATCTTGCAACTTTGCCTTTTCCTGTTTCGCTGTCTTTGCTTTCGGCGGAGCGTTCGCCCTTTTCTGAATCTTTACCATTACTGCTGCCGAATAGAGATTTGGCGTTATCCACGAGCCTGGACAGCAGTCCGGCTTTCGATTCCTCTTTCTGTTCACTACCGTAAGCGTAATACGACGAATAGTAATACCTCATATCGTAGAAGTCCGAGCTTATATCCGCGCGAGCGCCGTTCAGCACAATCCCCAGCGTCTGAGCATCCACTTGATCCAACTGAAGCTTTGCCCGCTTCAAGGAATTTCTCGGAACCTCACCCACCCTATATACCAGGATCACCCCATCTATTTCTCGGGCCAAGATGGCTGCGTCGGTGGCCTGGAGTATGGGGGGGCAGTCAAAGAGCACTATATCGTAGTCCTCCTCCACTTCCCTTATGAAATCCTTCATAGACTGTGAGCTCAATATTTCAGTGGGGTTAGGGGGAATCGTTCCGCTGGTGATTATGTTCAGATTATCCATCCCAGGGGTCATCATAATATCCTCCATGCCCATTTCCCCTGTCATTATGTCCGCCACAGTCCTGACAACGTCCTTGTAGTCGTAATTGCCCAGTATCACGTCCGACATACCAGGTTCTCTTTCCAACCCGAATACTTTATTGACCACAGGTTTTCTCAAATCGGTGTCTATAAGGAGCGTCTTTTCCCCCACCTGAGCCATGGTCATGGCAAAATTCACCATCGTCGTCGTCTTACCCTCCTGCTGGGTGGAGCTTGTGACCAAAACACTTTTGGCGTTCTTCTCAACAGTCAAAAACTGGATGTTCGTTCTTAAGGCCCTGTAGCTTTCTGCTATGTTAGACTGAGGATCAAAATGCGCTACCAATCGGGCGTTCTGCTCTATAGCCGCTTCATCTTGATCAGCCACTCCCTTGGCCATCAGAGACGCTTTGACCTCTTCAATATCTATGTGAGGTATCAGCCCCACTACAGAAGCCCCCACATACTCTTCGACGTCCTCGATCGTCCCTATAGAAGTGTCCATAGTCTCAGCAATAAATGCAAAAAGGAGCCCTAATATCATGCCTATGGCAGATCCTACAACAGCTATAGACAGAGGATTAGTCGGATTTATGGGTACACTGGATGCGAATGCCTGTTGAATTATCACCACCCGTTCGGCCCCGGTGCTCTCCTTTTGTATCCTCGCTGTATGGTACTGTTGCTCTAAAGCCGTAACTATGATACGCCTTCCTTCCACCTCTGCCATAAGCCTCTCAAGCTCCAGTCTCATTTGAGGGATACTACTCTCCTCCGACGATAGGGCGTCCAGCCTCGTCTTGAACTTTTTCTGCTCGACCTCCAGCGTCTTTTGCATCCCCTTTAGCTCCTCGACCATATCCTTCTTGACCTGAGCGATCTTAATATCTGTCACCCGAATCTGAGGGTGCCTCTCACTATAGTCTAGAAGCAAGACTTCCCTTTCGCTGTTTAGATTAGTTAGGCTTGTTGCCAAAGACATGAAAACACCTGTAGCGATCTTTTCGGGCAGGCTCTCCAGCGCCTCCTCCGATATAGTTCCCACCTTATCTACCTGCTTAATAACATCATTGATCTGATCTAAAGCTGACTCTGCCTCCGAATGCGATCTTCGAGTTATGGACTTCTCGCTCAGCACAAGGCTCGTCTGAGCGACCAAAGAGATGATATTCTTTTCCTCCCTGTACCTTTTCAAATTCATCTCGGCCTGCGCCAGACTATCTTTCTCAGCGTCCGTCAACTCCTTTATGCGTCTTATGGATTCTCTGGGCTGGCTCGTCACCTGATCCCAGTGGTAATCCTTATATGCCTCTGCGACAGCGTTTGCAATCTTTGCCGCCGTATCAGGATAGATGTGTACGGCTGAGATGGTTATAATATCGGTAAGTTCTTCCTGCTCAATACTCACGCTCTTCTCAAGGCTTTCGATCTTGCGAATATATTCAGGGGTATCGGCTATTTCTGTCAAACTGATGTCTTTTCCTATCCGTCCTAAGTTTTTGGAGGCGATAGACAAAACTTTCTGACTTCTTATAACACCTTTTCTTGTCTCCAGGTCACCTCCTCCTCCGTAGTACGACGATAGTGCATCGGTATATTGACTGGTCGGTGAAGTTTCCTTTTCAATCTGTATCTTTGCAGAGGCGCTATATTTGAGGACAGGTCTTGAAAAAGAACTCACCATAAAGGTGAATATCCCCAACATCAACGCAGTGAAGGCAATGAGAAACCTCCGCTTGCGCAGTATCCGCCAGTAGTCTCTTAAGCTTAATTCATATTGAGACGCCATTCTTTACCACTGTCCTTCCCTGTCTACTCATCTTGAGAGGTCTTTTTTTCCTTGGAATCTTTCTCGTTGTCAGCCACAGCCTTCGCTCCCGCTGTGGGCTTACCTATTGGGAGCGTCCGCAGGGTGGTAGTGCCTGTCTCCGGAGGTCCCGTATCTATCCTCAAGCCGCCGCCTGTCGTGTACAGGTCCCTATAGGTGCTCGGCCACACAATTAGGCTCAATATCGGGTTTATCTTATTTATGGCAACATTTATATCCGATATGAATGACCTCGGAACATAAAGAATATCGTTATTTTCAAGTATAATATTCTGAGCCAGATCAGCGTTCTCCAATATGCTTTCCGCATCCACAGAAAACATCTGAGGGTTAGACGCGTCTCCTCTTATAATCTTTATATCCTTCCTTACAGCGTCATTCGTGAAGCCGCCGGCCCTGATAACAGCCTCCATCACACTCACGTCGCTTGGGAAGCTGAACACCCCTTGAGATCTAACCTCTCCTATCACTAGTACCTTCCTATCCACCACCGACAATCCGGGCACTCGTACAAGGTCTCCTCCCTCCAAAGTGATACTTGCGTCCTTTATCCTATTAAGATTTATGATATATTCTTTACTCCCCCTGGTCAACTTGATACTGTCCAACTGCGCATCGTCCGTAGGTCCGCCTGCCTCCAGGATAATATCCAACACGGTCTTTTTCCCAGTTAGTGAATAGACGCCCGGTCCATTGTCTCCCGCCTGCTGAGTAGTCTGTATCGCGCCTAATAGAGCCACCCTCCTACTGTTGTATTTATCCACCAACACATCCACCTTTGGAACTTTCAGATATACAATTAGAGACTCTGTCAGGAGATCGTCCACTTACCTTGGAGTTAAACCCGCCACTTCCAGATCATGAACCAACTCAAAGGAGATCCTCCCATCCGGTCGCACGACAACGGTCTCCTCAGTCTCTTGGGTCCCAAAAGCCAATTTTATCTTCAGCTCATCGGTCGGTCCTATCAGATACTCAGGGAAGCCGAATTCCTCGGTGTACGACCTATTCTCAGCAGGGCCTGGCTCAGGCAAACGATGTACATAGGCCCCTTCAAGCCTCCCAACCCCGTCGTTATCTCCTACTTGAGGGGCGGGCACACTTGCTGCACACCCTACTAATAAGACCATCACGCCTATTATAACTCCTTTTCTTTGGAGATCCATAGGAGTTCCCTCCTTTTATTTTCAAACAGACCCTTTAAAAAGTAGACAGCAGACAAAAGATTATGTCTCCCATCCTCTCCGTTCTCCCACAAGTCCCATCAAAAACCCGGCTGATCCTTTAGAACCCTCCCAGACTAACTGTATAAACCTTAAAAGATACGCAAGAAAGGAAGATCTCTGTGACGCCCTTGGGAAGACCTGTGCCATCACCTCAGGCCTGGGAAGGTAGGTCTCCTTAAGAAACTCGAACCTTTTCCCTCTCTGCTCTATGTTAAACAACAACAGGAGGTCGCCCAATTTGTCGACGCTCCTGTTTTCCAGAGCCGAACGCAGAACCGCTCTTTCCAGAAAGTTAAATTTCAAATGTTTCATCTCTTCTAACACGTCTTTCGGAATATCCGCATCCATAATCTCCTTCACGTATGTCAAAGAGTAGTACAGGGGCTTTTCCAGGTTGAAATGGCGGGCCCGACTCAATAACCGCCTCCAATTTATGTCCCAACTTTCTAATAATCTTCTGATGTCAACGAACCATATCTTCCTGTTGAAAGAGTGTTTAAGGACATGAGCCGCCAGATATAAGATCGTATCCTCTTTTGATAGGAAAGCCCCTCTACCATCTCCTCTTTTAAGGGCTTCGCTCCATATATCCTCCTCCTTTATCCCGAGGGCAAACCTCCTTGCACCTATCCTTGAGGCGTTCATAAGATCCGTGTGCAAATCGAAGAAGATCGTCATGTTCTTTACAAAGACATCTTTATACCTTCCGCTGTCCTGATACCCCAAGTTCCGCATCGTCCACCTTGCTTTACTCTGGTCCCTTTTTCGTACCAGTATGTCTACGTCCTCCATCGGTCTTAAACCTGGATCCTTATACACATCCATAAGCGATACGCCCGGAAGAACGATGCAATCTATTCCTTCATCCTCAAACGCCTTTAACACCTCTAAGGTAGCAGCATGGAGGACCATGTTCCGGCCGAAAGACCTATAGTACTCCTCTTTTAGATCCTCTAAAACATCCTGTGGAACCCTGTCCTCTACTGCTGTCTGTTTCAAACTCTTATACACCAGACCCGATAATCCTTCATCCAGGGACTTTGAAAAGACATAATCCCAATCTAACTCAATCTCACAGGCATAAATCGCATCCTCATCTAAACTCAGCTTCGAACAAGAAAGAAGGAATCTATCTTCCATTCTCCAGGCCATCTCTATCTCCTGCCCCTTATGTTCTTGGGAAGATCCCTCTCGTGGATAGCCTCTGAGACGCTTAGCATCGACATATCTCTTAAATCGATCTCTTTTTCCTCCTTTAGAGGCTTTCCCTGAGGATTATAAAGGAGCCTTACGACCGGCTTGAGGGGACTTTCGTCTCTCGTCTCTATCACTCTGCCCACTGCCTTAGAGTTCAATCGAACGTAGCATCCTATCGGAAACGCTGAAAGTTTCATTATCAACGCCTTTACCACCTCTCTTTCGAACTGCCCCTTCTCTCTCTGGACTATCTGAGTTACAGCATCAAAGGACATCAGACCTTTCCTGTGCGGTCGGGTGTGAGTCATAGCCTCATAGGTATCGGCCACAGCGATGATTCTGGCATATTCGCTAATCTCCTCGCCTGCAAGGTGATCGGGATATCCTTGACCTCCGTGTCTTTCATGTTCCTGGAGCGCCGCTTCGGCCAGCCACGAATAGTCCGGACCGAATTTCTCCAGGATCTCACAGCCGTACTGTGGATGCCTGCGAATTTCAGCCATCTCATCCTGCGTAGGTTTTCCCTCCTTGCGGATTATGTCCTCTACTTTGACCATCCCCACATCGTGAAGCAGTCCCGCCACTACTAATTGGATAAGTTCATCTCTACCGTAATCGTAACTCAGTCCTTTGCCTAGCCTCAGAGAATATATAGCTACATTCACAGAGTGAGATATGACCGAAGAGTGTAGAATATCTGTGTCCGGGTCATCCTCAGTGTACACGGCTTTGTGGAAGAGAGTGTTTTGAGCATCAGACGAATCCACAATTTCCTCAGCAATCTGGAAAGCCTCCTGCAGCGAAAAATCGCCTCCCTCCTTAATCGAAAATATAACCGCCTCAACGTAGCTGTACATCCTGTCGTAAAGATTTTCTATTCCGCTTTTATCCACTTCTTCTATGTCGTCATCCGACGCGTCGGATGACGGGATGTCACTGAGCTCTGAGGTTGTAGCATCGACGTCCTTGGCTGTCTGTGACACAGAACGATCCTTCTGAGGTGGAAACTGTCCCTGTGTATCTGGTTTATCTTGATTAATCACCTGACCCAACTCTTCGTAAACCTCCCTCAACTCCTCGTGAATCTCTTTTAAATCGGCTATCCTGGAAACGCTTTGTTTATCCTCCCCTTCATCCTTATTGATCACCTGACCCAACTCTGCGTAAATCTCCCTCAAAAGCGTGATATTGCCCCCTTCTTTATCTTTCCTGTTGTCTCCTTTAAGGAGTTTAGAGAGGTTCTCGTCCTTTATGATATCTGATAATCTGGCCTTATCTTTGGAACCTGGGTCCAGCTCAGGACCCTTGCCCCCTTCTTTATCTTTCCTGCTATGTTCCTCAATCAGTTTAGAAAGGTTATCGCCCTTTATGATATCTGATAATCTGGCCTTATCCTTGGAACTGCGATCGTGCTCAGAGCTGCTATCTTTCCCCTCTTTTTCTTTCTTAAGCAGATCGTCTTCGTTTATGATGTCCGATAATCTAACCATAATCTCACTTCCTCGTATCTGCGACTTTCCCTACAATATCGAGGTCTATTTCTTGAACTTTGTCGCTAAATCCAAAAAGGAGCGACATATCGCAAAGATTATTTATTTCTCTGGGAAGCCCTAAAGAATATCGGTACAGCGCCTCGGTACTCGCATCCGTAAATATCTTTCTTTGCGCCCCTGCCTTCTTCAAACGGAAATTGATATAGTTTTTGGTGTTTTCCAGATTCAGGTTGTTCAGGTGGTATTTGATAGCTATTCTCTGTTCAAGCTGTTTTATCTTGGCGACTCTTTCTCTAAACTCAGGCTGACCTATAAGCACAAGAGTCAAAAGGAATTGGTTGTTCAACTGAAAATTCAAAAGCAGTCGCAGTTCCTCCAGAATATCATCGTCCTTTATAGATTGAGCCTCATCCACAATGACAACAGTATTCTTTCCTATCCTTATATTATTTACAGCTGAATCGCTCAAAGCGTGCAGGAGTTCTAATTTATCGTCAGCTTTAGGTTTGACCCCCAGTTGATATAGTATCTCCTTCAAAAAATCAATCGGAGAGAGGGTCGGATTAGCTATCAATCCTATCTCATATTTATCTTTCCCCAAAGCTTTGACCAGAGTTCTGCTCAGGAGCGTCTTCCCCGACCCGATCTCCCCGGTGAGCATAGCCGCGCCCTTGCGGTTGCTTATAGTGTAGAATAGTCTTACCAGAGCTTCTTCGTGCTCAGGGGAAGACCAGAAGAAGCGCGGATCTGGAACGTTCTCGAACGGAAATTCCTTTAGACCTCAATATTCTTTATACAAATCTACACCTTAAAGGAGGCTATCCTGAATCATCACTTAATACGCACGCTAAAGCAGAATACATTACAGTTCGGTCGTTTTTGTGGCTTCTTTGCAACCTTATCCTCTCCAACCTCTAAGCTTCGACTTTTTCTACTAATTCCGAAAACTTCCTGATCTTCCCTTCGCTATCGTACCCACATGTCGTATTCCCCCCATTTTGTCTTGCAAAATAGCTCGCCTCATCCGCCCTTTTGAGTAATTCCTCCACATCTTCAAAAAAAGATGGATAGGTCGCCACCCCTACACGAGCGGTAACGCGGATTTCCCCATTGCCATCCTCGCGCGGAACTGACACATTACCTACAGCTTTTCGTATCCTTTCAGCTTGATTCAAAGCCGGTGCAGTTGTCGCTCCTGGGAGTATTACCGTAAACTCTTCCCCTCCCCATCGCGCCACTATATCCGTCCGTCTTGAGGAACTCCTTAAGGCATTCGCCACCGCCTTCAGTGTCCTGTCCCCTTCTATGTGCCCGTAGGTATCGTTGATCCGTTTGAAGTTGTCTATATCCACAATAGCGATAGAAAGGGCTGAGACCAGCCTCCTTTTAGGTTCCCCCTTCTTAGGGAATTTATTTACTTCATTTTCTAAGATAGTGTTGAAGAACGCCTTGTTGTAAAGATTTGTCAAACCGTCTATCTGAGCTAATCTCTCAGTATGTTTCATATTGATGATCCGCTTAATCAGGGCAATCAAGAGCTCATTCGGGAAGGGCTTATTCAAAAAATAAAAAGCTCCCATCTCGATAGCAGCGATGGCCCTTTCGTCCGTCCCGTAGCCCGTTATGGCTATCACTTCAGATTTCGGGCTCCTCTCCTTTATCCTCTGTAGGAGTTTGATCCCTACTTCTTTGTCCGGATCTCCCTTACTATTTGGCATGCTCATATCTATAAGAACAATATCGTAGTGCCTCTCGATCAAAGCATCCGCCGTATCGGCGTCCGGGGCCTCATCTATATAGATCGCCCTGCCTAACTCCTCCTGCAAGTTCTTCATGGTCAGGAGTTTCTTCAGATGTTTCCTCAAAGGCGCTTCATCATCCACGATCAGAAGGTTTATCTCAATATCGGTCGCTTCTATGAGATCAGCAGTCAAGACGATCCTCCGCGTTTGCAGTATATTCCTTATAGAATGTCCAAATTATATAACCCTTTTATTATACACACAAATACCTGATTTGTCAAGTGAAAAAGCACATTAGTATAAGATGACTTGTCTAATATAAGTTCGAGGTAAATAGAGAAGTTACCTGATGTCTAAAATGGGCCACCTCTTTGAGGACACGGTAAGTTTCTTTATTGTCCCTTTACGCTCTGCAGTACCACCTCTAAGAGGTTGGCCCTCTCAAGTGCAATAGCTCCAACCTTTATTAACTCCTCAAACCCACCTGCAGTTTCAGATAATCCCGTTGGCTTTAAGGCATAAACTGTCTTCCTCTGCTGTTTGGCACGTTCCAGGGCCTCCATTGTGCCTGCACTGTTAATAAGAGCTTCGACCACTATCAACGCCTTTGAAATGCCTACGACGACCCTGTTCCTTGACATCAACCGTCCCACACTTACGCCTGTGCTTGGCTCGTACTCTGAAATCAGTGCTCCCACCTTAGTGATCGTATCAGCTAATTGTTTATTTTCTTTAGGATAGATTTTATCTAAGCCTGAACCCAGCACTCCAATCGTCCTGCCTTTGTCCAGTGCGCCTCTGTGAGCCTCAGTATCTATTCCCAAAGCCAGACCGCTGGCGATAGTTACACCCTCCTCTGCCAGGATGCGCGCTAATTTTAGAGCATCTTTCATTCCCCTTTGAGTGGCTTTATGGGTCCCCACAATCGCTACGCACTTTTCGTCTTCGACTTTTAAAGTACCTTTCACGTACAGAAAGATTGGAGCGTCTTCCCTCAAAGTCAGCAGGTTCCTCGGATAGGATGCATCCGAAAAGGTGATCACATCTATTCCTCTGTTCTTTATCGCCGCTATATTATTTCCTGTCTGCCCCACATTCCCCGATGCCTTACGGATCAGTTGTGCCCTCTTATTTCCGATTCCGCGAATGTCTCTGATATCATTTGGCGAAGCTGACAGGACCTTGCGCGCCGTCCCAAATTCTCTCACTAACCGCCTGAATATCCTGGGCCCAATTCCCTCCACCTGTCCTAACGTCACTATGTACTCGAGATCATCCAATCCAATACACTTTCTTTACCATCTACTATTTGGTGAGTATAAAAAGAATCGTCTCGGTTAAACACAACGCATTGTCCCCAGGCGCCTCTGCTTCTTCAGTACCGCTGTACACTCGTTCGCCGTCGAACAGAAATCGTAAAGATCGTCCACAAGCAGAACCTTCATTCCTTTGATGTTGCCTGCATCTTTTATCGCAAAGGATCCTTTAACGTTACCATCTTTTTGGTACCGACCTATCATGATGATCTTCTGAAGATAGTTTTTTCTCGCCTTTGTTATGAGCTTTTCATCCTGCGTAATTTCTCGCCTCTTTTCCCATTCCGTTCCGATGACGAGCATAAGATCAAAGGGCCTGCCCTTCAACGCCGAAGGCGCGTTTGTTATTACGTCTACGCCTGCAAATTGTCTGGTTTTGTCGAAAAGATATTTATCCTATCAGCTATATCCGCTGCCGGACTCCTCTCAAATCTGTATTTGCTCATGAATACAAGATCCACTATCTCTTTTTTTAGCTGTCTTCCCCCAACTATTCTTTTGTTGCAATCCAGAGTGTATCCCTCAACAAACTATCCGGTCAATCTCACAGGCTCGACACCTCCATATCCTCATCCGAGGCTTTCTTGATCTTCGCCATAATTTGGTTACGAAGATTTGATTGATATGTGACAATCACTACGGTGCTCCAAAATGTAAACTCCTGCGTGCTGCTTGATAATTGAGATTGCTTGGCTGACCCTTCGTGTGGCTCTGGGCTTCCCCGATAGATTCAATCGGGGACTGACAGCGAATTGAGTCCGAGGCCAAGCAGAGCCATTCATACGTGCCAAATCTCAACCCTGTGAAGGAGTTGCAAAGGAGAACCAAACTCAAAAGCTTTCTCATAATCTTCTAAAAGCAACCTTTCCGAAAGCGTCAAAAAAGACCTTGACTTCTCATGCAATATACCCTATACTTTCACATGCAATGCCTGTCTGCATGGAGCAGTCGTCAGCTTCATAAGTTGAACCTAAATCTTCAATGTAGAGAGGAGAGACACCATGGTTAAACCCAGACTATTTCTGCTACTAGCTGTTGCTCTTGCAGCTCTTTTAGGCTGCTCCGACAACAGAAGCCGTGACATCTTTGCGTCCGAGAGAAAATTGCCCTCCAATGTTCCCCGTTCGTCTGTTGAGGCTAAGATATATACCGTCGCCGCCGACAAAGTCCTCGGTTTGCCTGTCGTTCTCCTGAGCGACAAGGACGAAGAAAGGTTCCTCCCTATCACCATAGGCACCTGTGAATCTGAGGCTATCCTTCGCGAGACACATAAAAAAAAGATGATCAGACCTATGACTCACGATCTTTTGAAGTCAGTACTCAGGACCCTTGGTGTGGAAGTTCTCTACATATATGTAGATGACCTTAGAAACAATACTTATTATGCCACTATTAGCCTGAAGACCAACGATTCCACCCTGGAAGTAGATGCCCGCCCCAGTGACGCGATAGCGTTGGCTGTCAGGGTATCAGCCCCTATATACGTAGCCCGAAGGATAATGGATGAAAATGGCATCAACCAGGATATGATAGAAAAAGAGGGAAAAGAAAGTCCAAAACGTAAAGAGCGCCACCTGAAAGAATTCTTTTAGTTGCTCACTTGCCCCCTCTATGCTCTCCTTCATGCCCCTCCTATTCGATGAATGTTAAGCACTGTTGGATCTGTCCGCTATTTCCTCTCCAGATCTTAAAGAAATATGACGAGGATTGTCAAGCTATTTTCACAAATCAAGATTAAGGGCATAATCCACAATGGGGACAATCTCCATAAATTATAAAGAGACAAAACTCCGGAAAGAAGCAACCATATTTGATTTTGCGGACGATCTCGACATAAAAGTACCCACTTCCTGCGGTAGAGTCGGAAGCTGTCACGAATGCATAGTCGAAATCAAGGAGGGGATCGGCGCCCTCACACCCAAAACCGAACAGGAACAGTTTCTCGAAGAGAACTTCAGGCTCTCCTGTCAGGCTAAAATAGCAGATTCCACAAAAGATATACAGGTACTTACACTCGTAAGACGCCCCAAAATACTTACGTTCGGAGAGCCCAAGAAGATAGAACTTGACCCTGTGGTTACAAGAAGAGGCGCGGTAGTTCTCTACAAAGATGAGGAGATAGATCAATATAGAGGCAAAATCTACGGTATCGCAGCAGACATCGGCACAACTACAATAGTGATGAGTCTTATGGACCTGCAGACAGGAGAGGAAGTAGCCAAGGCCTCCTTTGAAAATCCACAGATGTTCGGCGGCAGCGACATAATGCACAGAATCCAGTATGAAAACGAACATCAAAACGGAGAACTCAACAAAGTCCTGCTGGCATATATAAACAACGAAATAAGAGACTTTCCCTGCAGGAGGAACCAGATATACGAAATGGTCGCGGTCGGAAATGCCACGATGAGAGATATATTCTTCAGAATAAGTGTAAAGTCTATCGGAGAGAAGCCCTACAAATCCGTCACTGAAATAGAGATGGAACAGGGTAAAAGATCCACCACGGCCTTAAGCGCAAGGGCGTTCAAAACGGGCGTCAGAATAAACCGCAAAGGGAATGTCTACGGCGCTCCTTTAGTCGGATGCCACGTGGGAGCCGACGCCGCAGGCTGTCTTGTGTCCACAGGAATGCTCGAATCCGACGAGCCGAATATGCTCGTAGATATAGGCACGAACACAGAAGTCCTGCTTGGAAACAGAGACCGCATGCTGGCAGCCTCCTGTCCTGCAGGACCCGCCTTTGAGGGAGGAGGAATCGCCTACGGAATGCCCGGACTGGAGGGAGCAATTGAGTCCGCATCCTTCGATAACGGTACACTGAGATGTAGTACAATAGGAGGCATAGAGCCCAGAGGGATATGCGGCTCAGGTCTTATAGACCTTATGGCGGAACTTCTGAGAAAGGGCAGACTCGATCACCTCACAAGGTTCACTGACGGCATAGACAAATACACGGTCGCAGAGGGTACAAAGATCACGCTCTCCAGAAAGGACTTGAGCGAACTTGCGCAGGCCAAAGCCGCCAACTACTCGGGACAGCAGATACTTTTGAGGAAATCCGGAATAAGTTTAGATAAAATCCAGAAATTCTACTTTGCCGGGGGCTTTGCAAACTATATGACGGCTGAAAACGCCATCGCCATCGGCCTTATCCCGCCGTTTCCCAAAGAAAAGATAGTAAAGGTCGGGAACGCAGCTCTGGAAGGGGCCAAAGAAATACTGCTTTCAAAACAAAGGAGGCAGTTCCTCGAGACAGAAGTCCAGAAGGTAGAACATATCGAACTGGAACAGGAGGCAGACTTCTTTGAGATATTTACAGAGGGCTGTATGCTAAAACCGATGGAGCTTTGAAGGAACATGACCCTACCCCAAGCTCTCCTGCTGGGTCTGGTGCAGGGCCTAACCGAGTTCCTACCTGTAAGCAGCAGCGGTCACCTGGTCCTTTTGCAATACGTATTAGATGTCGATCCCCCTGGAATCTCCTTTGAAGTTATAACCCACTTCGGGACCCTTCTGGCCGTATTCACAGCCTTCCGGAAGGACTTAAAAAGTCTCATATCCTCCGCTCTCAGAGCGATAGGGAACGTCCTCCAAGGTCGAAACTTCCGCTTGTTGTTGAACGAAGATCCAAACCTCAATACTATTCTGTTCATACTCCTTGCCACGGTTCCTATAGCGATAGCTGGCATTTTTTTCAAAAGTCATATAGAATACCTATTTTCCATCCCTCAGCTGGTACCTATCATGCTCATAGTTACAGGGACATTCCTTTGGTGCACCCGCTACAGTCCTAACCATGCAAGAGATCAGAACGCAAAAGACACAGTCCTTATAGGAATCGCGCAGGCCTTCGCTATCCTACCTGGCATTTCCAGGTCGGGCTTCACTATTGGCACAGCCCTTCTGAGAGGCGTCCACAAGGAACAAGCCGTTCGATTCTCATTTCTCCTGGCCATCCCTGCGATACTCGGCGTAACAGTGTTCCAGATAAACGACCTGATCGCCTTGCAAGCATCCTATACCTCTGTTATCCCCCTTATCACAGCGACAGCGGCGGCGTACATCTCAGGCTACGCAGCCATCAGGGTCATTTTAGAAATTGTAAGAAGAGGGACAATTGAGAGATTCTCGTACTACTGCTGGGCTGTAGGATCGGCAGGGCTTATTGCGATGTTGTGATACATATGCCTTTATCACTTCATCACGCTGTATCCCCCATCCACAAAGAGTGTCTCGCCCGTGATGTGGCTTGCATCGGAAGACGCTAGAAAGGCCACGGTCCGGGCTACCTCAAAAGGATCTGCCAGACGCTTCATCAGATTCTTTTGCCGGAGCTCGTTTAGATCTACCTGTCCCAGTTCGGCAAACTTGAGCAATATTCCCGCTTCCACATATCCGGGAGCCACGGCGTTGGCACGGATGTTATATTCCGCCCATTCTGCAGCTAACACCTTGGTTAGGGCTATCACCCCGGATTTGCTTACGCAATAGGGCGCTCTCCTTGGGAAGGCAAAAGGTCCGGCTACCGAGGAGATGTTCACGATACAGCCGCCTTTCTGATCGATCATATACCGTCCCGCTGCCTGACTGCAGAAGAAAACACCGTCTAAATCCACGCCCAAGACCCGCTTCCAATCTTCCGGGGAAAGCTCTACAGTCGGGCAGTTGAACTGAATACCTGCGTTGTTGACCAGAATGTCGATCCTTCCAAACTGATCTATCGCAGAGTGAAAAGCCTTTTGTACCTGTCTTACGTCGGAGACATCGCATTCCAGGCCCAAAGTTATGACATCATTTTTTCCCAGTTCCCGCACTGTCTCGTCTGTTGCACCTTTATCCACGTCCATAATCACTATGGACGCCCCTTCTTCCGACAATACAGAGGCGATAGCCCTCCCTATTCCACTGCCGCCTCCTGTAACTACGGCTACCTGGTCGACAAACCGCATAATACCCCTCCTCTTCCTTCTCCAGTAAACAGTTTCCCTGAACGCCATCCCCGATAGAATCAATCGGGGACTATTGGGGTTTCAATCGGGAATAGATAGGGAAATCACCATCTCCAATTTTGAGATTGCTTCGCTTAGCTCGCAATGACGTTGCTTCTGAGATCTTCAATCCCTGGCTGCTCTTGCCTTGTGTCATTCCTCGGTTCTGACTTAGGCATTGATAGAGGAATGAAATCCCCCGAAGCAATCTCACTGTCCGCTGCCGTTATGCTGTCTACTCGTCTCTGGGAGCACATTAGGTGTTGAGAAAGTAAATCGTTTCTATGATGGGAACAACGTGAGCAGAAACACGAGGTCTTTTTCTGCCTGGACAGCGTGCGGACAATCTGGAGGCATGTATATCCAGACGCCCGGCTCGGTACAACAGCTTTCTTCTCCCAACTGTAACTTTCCCCTCCCCTGGAGGATCTGAATCGCGGCGGCGGAACTCGCTGTATGCTCGGACAGCGACTGTCCGGACGACATGCAGGACACCACCACCTTGCAGCAGGACTGTTCCGCAATCGTCTTGCTCACAATACCGTCGCTGGCAAATTCGATCATCGACTCCACATTAGCCACAAGTGAAGATGCCTTTTGTGTCTCTTTCACAACTCAATTCCTCCCGATAATAATCCCGCCCCGTTGTCTGGGCTTTGGAGAATCTTCCCGGAGATATTTTTGCTGCAAATCCTAATAATTGGAGAGTTGCATCATACTCATGTCCTCCAGAACGTCGGCGCGTATGCCCCCATTTTCTATGAACCCTATTCTGATTTTGGAGGCCATTCTGCCCTCATGTTGAAAACAAAATACAAAGATACTCAACGGTCTGGATCCCGACATTATGCTATCTTAGAAATTTAATCTTTGGCTTTCTTTGTTTGTCAATCACTTTTGAGAAATAATCGCATGAAAAGATGGATTCGTTCACAAGTTGTTAGCTGGCCTCTCCTCAGTTTTGAAACGTTGACTTTTACCGCGAGGCTTTGTATTTTTCTCACTATGAATGGTACGATTTAACAATGGAATCATAGGAACTTGTGGGTAATTGGCATAAATCCTTGTCTACTGCTCTGAACTTTTGTATATTACGCGAGCTAGAAGTTCTTTTTTGATGTGGAACTTGAGAAAGGAGTAGCATGTGAAAAGGTCAGCTAAATATGTTCAGAACATACTTGATTTGCTTGATACCTGGGTGGGCTATCTTGACTCTACAAGAGCACGTTTTCCTTATATGCGAGAAATCGATGCTGGTTCGCAATTCTTCCGGACAGCACCTATCTACACAGAAGATGTAGAATTGTATTATCCGAATGGACTAACTCTAGACCAGATAAGACGTAACAACGATATTGCTCACTGGCACAATCAGAACTTCATCCTCCGATTAAACGCTTTACTGGAATCTCTCAAACTAGTAGGACAAAGTGTGAAATTAGAGCGCACGGCTACAGGTGGTAACGAGGTCTATCTTGTCCGCCGCCTCAGGAATAAATTTGCACATGGCCCCGGCAAGTATCATCCTAAGAGCAAGGACGCAAGGAAGCTTATGAGAGAAATAGCTGACCATTTTGGATTGCAAGATGTTGACATCAAAACAGTGAAAGATTACCCCCTAGGCATTAAAGAGGTGGTAATACCACTTACTCAAGGGTGTAAGCAGTATATCAAGGCAAAGCTTCTTTAGTAGAGCTAACAAACGCTGGTTTAGGAGTGCTAGTATGGGTGTCATCAAAAGGAACGGTAACTGGTGGATAGACTACTTTATGAGGAAACAGAGGAGAAGGAAGATACTCCCCTTAAAGTGTGTCGCTGAGTTACTTCTTTCTGATTTACTGTAATCCCGCCCACCTTCTGCTATCTTTTTCTATAAACTCATCTGCCGTGTGTGGACCCCAGCTACCGGCCCGATAAGGGTAAATCGGAGGCGGGTTGTCCTGTGCCCAACCTTCCAGAACGCCGTCAATTAGCTCCCATGCAGCCTCTACCTCATCGTGGCGTATAAAAAGAGTGCTGTCGCCCGAAATAGCGTCCAGAATAAGGCGCTCATAGGCTTCAGGCGGTTCGGCCTCGAAGACTTCGCTGTAGCAAAATTCCATATCGGTGGGTTGCAAAATCATTTGTGGACCGGGGATTTTCAGACCGAAATTTAAGCTGATGCCCTCATCTGGCTGGACCCGAAGACGCAGGGTGTTAGGCTGCATTTTATCAGCCTTTTTATGGCCGTCGTGGTAGGCATGGCCAAAAAGGGCTAACGGAGGCTGTTTAAACTGGATAGTAATTTCAGTGACACGCTCCGGCAGGGCTTTTCCAGTGCGCAGGTAAAAGGGGACATCCGCCCAGCGCCAGTTGTCAACATGTAACTTCAAGGCTACGTAGGTTTCAGTGGAGGAGTTAGGATCCACATTCGACTCCGTGCGATAATCAGGGATCGCCCGTCCATTAATAGTTCCAGTGCTATATTGACCGCGGATGGCATATTTACCCACCTCGTCTGGCAAAATGGGACGCAGGGCGCTTAATACCTTCACCTTTTCACCTCGCACAGCATCGGGGGCAAAGGAAGCAGGCGGTTCCATGGCTACCAAGGCCAAAAGCTGCAGCATGTGATTTTGCACCACGTCGCGCAGCGCCCCTGAACGATCGTAATAGCCGCCGCGCCCTTCTACACCCATGGTCTCTGCCACTGTGATTTGAACATGATCAACGTAGCGGCGATTCCACAGAGGCTCAAAGATGCTGTTGCCGAAGCGGAAGGCCATAATATTTTGGACCGTCTCTTTGCCTAAATAGTGGTCAATACGGTAAACCTGGCCTTCGTCTAATATCGACAGTATGTCCCTGTTCAAGCTACGGGCCGAATCTAGATCTCGCCCGAAGGGTTTTTCCACAATCACGCGGGTCCAGCGGCTCTTATCATATGGATCTGCGATGAGTTCGGCTGCCTCGAGCATGGTGATGATATCAGGGAAGACATCGGGAGAAGTAGAAAGATAGAGGAGGCGATTGCCAGTGTCGGCAGGAATCCCCTTATCTCTATCGAGCTGGCCAAGTAAATCTTTTAGACCGACGAATCCACGGGCATCTTCGAAGCTTGCCGTGTGGTAGTAAAGGCGCGAGGCGAAGTCAGACCACTCTTTTGAGCCTTTTGCGGACCGAGCTCGGGAAAAATTCTTCACGGCCTCTCCCATTTCAGCCCGAAACTGATCGTGCGATTTCGGCCTCCGGGCAAAGCCTACAATCTGAGTATGTTCTGGAAGCAGACCCTCGTGGGCTAATTGAAAAAGGGCTGGTATCAATTTACGTTTGGTTAAATCTCCCGATGCACCGAAGATAACGATAACGGTGGGTGTGGATCGATCCATTTTATGCTCCTCGTCAGTTTGAGTCCTTACTTAGCGAACCCTATCCGCTGTGGGATTATTCCATATCCCAATCGGCATGATAAATGCCCGGCTTATCGATACGCTGGAAGGTGTGGGCTCCGAAGAAATCCCTCTGAGCTTGGATCAAGTTAGCGGGCAGTCGTTCGCTGCGGTAGGCATCATAATAAGCCAGCGAAGCGCTCATAGCTGGAACCGGGACACCTAACTCTACAGCTTTACCAATCGAAAAACGCAAGGCACCCTGGCGGGTGTTGATCGCCTTTCGGAATTCTTCGTCAACCAGCAGGTTGGGCAAACCCCCATTGCGATCGTAGGCGTTCGTGATGTCATCAAGGAGCCTTGCTCTGATAATACACCCTGCACGCCAGATCTTCGCAATAGCGCCTAAGTTCAGATTGTACTCGTATTCTTCTGAAGCTGTTCTAAGCAGGCTCATCCCCTGGGCATAAGAGCAGATTTTAGCCGCATAGAGCGCATCTTTGACCGAACCTATCAACTCCTGTGAGGAGCCGCTATATTTTCCCGACGGACCCTTTAAGATCTTAGACGCCGCAACGCGTTCATCTTTTTGTGCCGATAGGATACGTCCGTCCACAGCGGCGGTAATTGTGGGTATTGCGGCTCCCAACTCCAGGGCGTTTTGGCTGGTCCATCTTCCCGTTCCCTTTTGACCTGCCTTGTCCAGGATAACGTCAACTAACGGCTTTCCAGTCTCTCCATCTATCTTTTCGAAAACTTTGGCAGTGATTTCGATAAGAAAAGAGGAGAGTTCTGACTCATTCCATTCAGAGAAAAGCTGATGGAATTCCAGCGCTGAAAGATCTAAAGCGCCTTTGAGGAGATCATATGCCTCAGCTATAAGCTGCATATCGCCGTACTCGATGCCGTTGTGAATCATCTTTACGTAATGCCCGGAACCTCCCGGTCCGATATAGGTTACACAAGGTTCCCCGTCTTCCCCTGCCTGGGCGGCTACAGCTTTCATAATCGCTTCAACTTTCCTGTAAGCCTCAGGAGAACCGCCGGGCATCAGGCTCGGTCCCCACAGGGCGCCTTCTTCTCCGCCTGAAACTCCCATACCCAAAAAGTTGATCCCGTAAGCCTCTAGCTCTTTTGCACGCCGCCCCGTATCCAGAAAATAGGAGTTGCCCCCGTCTATAATCAGGTCATTTTCGTCTAATAGAGGCACAAGTTGTCCAACAGTAGCATCTACAGGCGCTCCTGCTTTGACCAGAAGCATGATGCGGCGCGGTCTTTCCAAAGACGCCACAAATTCTTCCAGCAAGTAAGTCGGTTTAATATCCTTACCCGCTGCTTTGCCCTCAACAAAGGCAGTCGTCCTTGAAGCAGTTCGGTTGTAAACAGATACGCTAAAACCGTTTCGTTCAACATTCAGCACAAAATTTTGGCCCATAACGCCCAGGCCTATTAAACCGAATTCCTGTTTGTTCATAGTAGATTCCCTTTAACTTCAGTAGATAGGAAAAACAAGTCCTGCAAAACCGTTTCAATGACAGAACTCTGCGTCGCGTCTCCTTTCGAGGTGAGATTACTTCGCTGACCCTTCGCTCCGCTGTGGGCTTCCCCGATAGATTCAATCGGGGACTCGCAATGACGTTGCTTGGATTTGACCCTTAAGTCATTGCGAGGTTCCAAGCCCCAACCCCGTCAGGAGTTGCGACCCCGAACGAGACACGAAGCAGAACCAATCTCACTGTCTACTTTTTTAAGTGACAACCTCGCCTTGGGTATTCAACAACTTCACTAGTCCAGAACTTGCTTTTTCAGGCTCTTTGCCAAAACTTAAGACATCCATCGGGCAGACGCTGACGCAGATCCCACAGCCGATGCAGGAGCTGTTCAAGGTGTTCAGCTCTTCTTGCTTCAGAGCAAAGCTCATCACGTCGATGCCCACCTCACAATTGCGCGAGCACTCGTAGCAACTGATGCACTTGTCGTTGGCGACGATTTTATATTTGCTCCATTTGAGCTTGGTGAAAAGATTCGATTGCAAATGCATCAATTTGGCCAACGGGCACCAGTAGCGGCACCACACTTTGCCACCCATAAACGGATAAAGCGTCACCGGCAAGATCCCGACCAGCCAGACATCTGCACAGAGGCGGTAGATACGTATCCCTAAATCCGCAGATCCGGCAATGACTCCGTAAATATCTTTGACCAAAACCAGCACAGTGACGACAGCGGCGAAGATCAAGACTACCAGAATCATCCGCTCCCACTTGATTGAGGTTTTACCCTTGGGCGCAAGGTGTCGCCAGCGGTCGCCAAATGTCTCCGCCAGTCCGCCGCAACCGCAGATCCACGAACAATAGCGTTTGCCATGAAAGAGGACAAAAATCGGAATTATCACAAAAGTCAAAAACACGCCCCATAGCACCCATATCTGATGCGGATTATAAAAAAAAGTATAGAAAAAGAGCGGCCAGGCGTAGACGATGCCATAGCTGCGCCATGCCTGCTCGGCAAAGACCGGATCGTTAGCTAAATTTTCGCCGACCCACTGGTATTTGACCGCATATTGAAAGAGGAACTCGGGTATGAGAAAGAAGAAGATCAACTGGAAGCTGATCAGACTGACATAGCGCCAGATTTGGAATTTGTCCTTGCGGTCGAGGCCCCAGCGTTTGAGCGCCTGCAAGCCGAAGACGGTCATTAAGGTCGTGTAGAGGACTGTGTACCAAAATGACCAGGGTCGATCAAAGAATGAAAGGAATCTATAGCCCCAATCTCTGTATGGCCAGAACTCCTCACCCGCACCGAGTTTGGCGCCGTAGACCGTGTAGCAGACGAAGAACGATAACCCTAACCAGGCGAAGCGGTCACCTTTTTTCCCAAAGTGGATCAATCCATAAAGTCCTAGCGCCCAGATCAGCAAGCCGATCCACCCGGGAATAAACGACAGGTCAACGCCAGCAAGCGATGCATGTCCACCGAACCGCACTCCGAAAATCCACAGCCCGATGAAGCCCAAGAGTACCAGAGCGAGGGAGCGCAGGATGCTCCCCTCCCACTCGTTTTCCATTTTGATGCCGATCGATTTGAGAAAATCACGCGGCACCTCGGCGCCAATTAAGACAAAAGCGTGGTCGCAGGGGACCTTTTGAGTATCTTTGGACCCGACGCGATCCATCTTCAACGTGGCTTGATCTTCTCCGAATTCAACCACATTGGAGTTTAAAAGTGGCTCTATCTTTTTGGTGGCGATTTTTTCATCGAGCTTTTCTCTGTTGTCCTTGAAGATCCGAGCAAATTCACCGCCGCGGTAGGAAAGATAGACCTTGTTTCTTTCGCTAAGTGTGATCGCCGCTTCGACAGCGCTGTTTCCGCCTCCAACTACAAGGATGTTCTCATTTTTGTACTTGCGCGGTGAGTAGAGACGGTGGTAAACTTGCTCCCGATCCTCACCGGGCGCATTGAGTTTGCGCGGGTTCCCCCGCTGTCCGGTCGCCAATACGACCCGTTTGGAGCGATATACCCCTTTGGACGTTTGGACATGAAAGATGCCGTCTTTTTTCTCACAGCTGGTGACCCCTTCCGTTGTTCGCACGTTGAGTTGATTGTCATTGACGATCTGTTGCCAACGCTTGATCAAATCCTCCTTACTGGCGCCATCGAGCCAGAGCTTACCTTGGGACGGCTGGCTATCGGGTTCCGCGTACACCCATTTGCCTTCGGGGAAATTTTCAATGGTATTGGCGAGCTTCTCTTTTTCAAGGAGGAGGTAACGCATGCCGCGCTCTCTGGCTTGCAGCGCCGCATTCAAACCGGCCGCACCAGCACCAATGATAACTGCGTCGAAAAGATCAGGGTCATCTCCACCGATAGCGCCGGCCAACGAAGCGATGTCCTCTATGATTTCGTACCCTTGCTTCATGGCATATTTAATCACCGGCGCGCCGGCAAGGTCTCCGATTATATACAATCCGGGAATGTTGCTCTCATTGTGCTTCTTCAGATAGGGACGCTCGTTCTGGCTGCTTCCGGAGTGAAGAATTTTGACAATCTGATCTTTGATTTTATCTCCTAAAGACAGTTGCTCTCGTTTTTCCGGCATAATATATAACCTCAAGTTTATTTGAGATTGTCCCCGATAGATTCAATCGGGGATTGCTTCACCCACCCACTTCGTGCCCCCTGCAAAACGGGGTGGCAGCAACGCACGCAGCGCCCATGCCGCCTCGCAATGACACTAGTTCATTTAGGACGTCCGATCTACTTCTGACTCTATTTTCGGTTCCAAATCGGCTCCGCAGTCTGCGCAGCGTCTGGCTGACGGGTGATTGGTCCTGCCGCACTCCGAGCAGGGAACTGGCGTACGCGTTATCGGCACTTTGACCAGGCCAGCCGGTATCTCGCCTTTCTGGACGGTGGCTTTCCGGGTCAACACGTACAGATAGCCGAACACGTTGAACAGTAGACCGATTAAAAAATGAGGAATCGGTGATAAACCCTTTGACACCGCAGTGTACCCGCTCATGCCGCCGAAAATCAGCGCGGCTAACACATAGAGGCCGAAGAGGAACCAGCTCAAACTGATTCCGCCTTGTGCAACACCGACCGGCACATCAAGTTCTTCCTGAAATAAGGCGCTTTTCGGCTGCTTTTGGGAAAAGTACTTTTCCTGATTACTCAAGAACGAATCGACCATCGCTCTTTTTAATGGCACCCGACGGCCGCGAACGATCAATACTATGCCGTTTTCTGTCAGCAGGACTCCGCAGACGATGCAACGCTCACCGGACTTTGGCGAGGTAGATGGATACTGCGACTGGGTCTCTTTCTGCTGCGCCCACAATGGAGGGACAAAAAGCCAGATGCCGACAAAGACCAGGCACAGGAACACGTACAAAGGTGTTTTCATTATTTTGCACATTTTTTAGATCAAGTTTGAGCGTGGTAGTAATGCATTATTGAATCCTTTGGTCAATTCTGTTCCATCTTATCCGTTTAGCCGCAGAATCCCAAGAAAAATAGATGATAACGGCTTTCCCGAGGACATTCTCCATCGGAAGCGGTCCCCAAAACCTGCTGTCCTGACTGTTATCCCTGTTGTCCCCCAACATAAAAAGTTCTCCCTCCTTCAATTTTCTCGGACCGTAGTTATCTCCTACACGTTCCCGCTTCTTACTTAATATCCTGCCCCTTGACATCCTGCTGCTATCGTACTTAACTTTAGGAGGATCGGGGAATCTTTTTCCATCCACGTACAACTTCTTATTTCTTATCTCGACTGTCTGTCCCCCCACAGCCACACAGCGCTTTAAAAAGTCCCGTGAGGGATCTTCAGGATACTTAAATATTATTATATCGCCCGGCTTGGGTTCCCTCAAGCCCGGAAGTCTTATATCCCAAAACGGGATCTTCGAACCATAGATAAACTTGTTGGCAAAGATAAAATCTCCAACCAGAAGTGTATCTTCCATACCTCCGGAAGGAATACGGAAGGCCTGAATAATACAACTTTTGGTTAGAGGTGTCAGAGCAAGCTCCGATACGAAGCTCGCGATCGCATATACTATCAAGTATATATACCACTTGTTATAAGTTTTACGTTGATAGTTGCTTCCCAGCCTTCTAGCTGTAATTATAGCTTCTATCAAAATATACAGAAGAAATACCAATATAAGAATCAGAGGTATGAGATTAAAGCGAGCAAGAGGGATTCCTATCGCTATAATCAATGCCACAAAAGACCAAATGACTAAAAAGATGAAAAGCAGCAAACCTTTTTTCGGCTGTCCATTATATACCTGACCGAGGCCCGGTAATGCCAAACTTAAGAAAGCCGCTATCCACCACCTTCTGCGTGTTCCAGGCATAATTGTACTCTCTCAGGCTCAAATTTTCATCTAACTACAATTTGTAGACAAAAGGTGTTGACTCCTTGGATTAGAGTGTTGACGCAAGGTATGCCGCCCCGAGAAGTGCCACATGGTCATTGAGAATAACATACAAAGGTGTAGCTTTGACTACCTCTGACAGCCGTCCTTTCTTCAGGTAAGCTGACACTGTCGTGCCGTCCTGCAACTTCTCACATATTTTTGGTGGGATTCCACCGCCGAGGTAGACGCCGCCGGTGGCCAGGGTAGCCAGTACTATATTGCCGGCCTGGGACCCCAGGATCGAAGCGAAGATGTCCAGTGCCTTCGCGCAAAGCTCATATTGACCGCGTTGCCCCGCAGTGGAGATTACAGCGGCAGGATCCTCCCTTTGAAACCGTTTTTCCAGTTCCGTAGGTTCAGGAGCAAAACCGCTTTCCTTAAGAAAGTTGTAGATATTAACCAACCCGGGGCCGGAAAGCACACGTTCATAGCTGACGCGACCCAATTTTGCTTTCAGATATTTGAGGAGTTCGATTTCTACCTCTGTTGTGGGAGCAAAGTCCACGTGCCCTCCTTCAGATGCTAAGGCGCGGCAGCGCCCAGCGTCGTTACGCAAAAAGGCCACGCCAAGACCGGTACCAGGAGCAAGTACAGCACAGGTTTCTTTCTCATCTACTAGCTCACTTTTGTGCAAAGTGACCAGATCATCCTGAGCAAGGAGGGGTATCGCCATAGCAGTTGCCACAAGATCATTGACTAACTTAAAGGATGAGATAGAAAGACCAGCGGCAATACGTGCTTCATCCAAAAGCCAGGGCAAGTTCGTTACCTGCGCATACCCTTTTATAACAGGACCGGGAACGCCAAAACAGGCTTTCGCAGCAGAGCACGAATTCTTACAGAGAAAAGTACGTATTATGTCTTCTAAACTGGCAAAGTCACGGCTTACAAACGTTTCCATCTGCTGGCGCATAAGCTTTCCATCTTCCAGTTGGTAAAGCGCCAACCTCGCCTTCGTACCGCCTACATCACCAGCTAGGATCATCTGGTGCTCCTTAACGTCTCGTACGATTTTTGAGAGTAATTCTTAGGACGCTCATGCGCAAAATTGCTTGACAGCTTTATTTCATGCAAAGGCAATCAAACGCGTTAAAATCGTCTTTGCTTCCAGCAGCTCGCTCATCCAATCCAGCGACATCGCTGATGTCAATTCTTCTCTGCTCTGAGTGGCAATATTAGATAGAACCCTCCCGTTCGTAGTATTACGAATAGGTAATACCCTATATTTCCTTCCGTAAAACTTAATGTCTTGCTATGTAATCTAATTTATTGCATATTAAGTTATATTATGGCCTATGTCATACTTCCTTTTATAACATCATATCTGCGTGCTATGTAGGTATTACATCATATTGTATTCTCACAGGCTCCTGCCTTTAACATCTCCGTGATTTATGAGTGCTCTGCTCTTAGTTGAGCAGGTGACCCCAATATACATTATCGTCTTTGGCTGCAACGCTTCGCTCTCCGATTACGGCCTTCTCGAGATCAAGATCCTTAGCGGAAAGAATGCGCGCTATCTCACTCCTCAAGATGTGCCCAGAATCCAATAGCTTCAGTAAGGGCCGGCCAGGCACTGGGATTCTCCCCTGAGTATAGTCGGTTCTCACTGTGCTGCAAAAAAATACGGAAGGGGAGTATATAGACCGATTAACCTACAATGATACAGACGAACTTGTTAGATGTCAAGAGAAACCAATTGGATTAGCAGGGCCATTTAATTTTCTTAGAAGCTTTAGTTTGGGTAGGAGCCAAGTGCAGTATTCAGATTAAGTAAGACTTCTGCACTGTGTCGTGTGCTGGATTTGAGCACCCCTTTCTTAATGTAGTGCCTGTGTTGCCCTGCGCTTGGAGCGAACAGACGGGCCCGCCTGGCGTGCAGTCAGTGCTAGCTTACCTCCGAAAAACCTAAATGAACCTGGATCCAGATCGATTGTTATTGACTTTTCTCTCTTTTTTCAGTATATTCACCCGAGTCAGTAATTCCCTCATTCGATTGGGTGATCATTGGGCTTGTGCAACTCTCTTTTCTTCTCTGCGCTCCTGGTATAAAGACACCAGGAGAGAAAGAGTAGGAGGCGGTTGCTCTGCAGTGTGTGTAAGGGCCCAAATTGGATTAGGGGCAGACGATACATATCCAGGCATAGAGAAAGAAAGTAACTGATGTATAAATGGATCATTTTGGGACTCTTTTTGACGAGCGGACTGTCTCTAGCTCTTGGACTGGTCGCGCTCGCAATTCTACGGAGAAGAAACGTACCAGAAATCTCATCAATGGACCGTCTCTATGAATTGGATCATTCAAAGACAAACCAGAGCAAAGTCTCCGAAGACTCGCAGGAAGCGTCGTCGCTTGCCGAGGAAGAAGCTGAGAGCACGCAGAAATTTCAGAAGTCAAAAAGTCCAAAGTCACGGAGAACCCACTGGATCGAAGACGCACTATACGAACCATTGAGTAATAAGGCGAAAGAGGAAGGCAAAGCCACGGCAGAACTGGTAAATAGGGCAATTAGGAGATATTTGGAGGATCCTTAGAGGAAGACTACAGCAACGCGGGTGTTAGGGAAGTAAAGTTAGAGTGGTCAACATAGGACGAGCAGCAGCATGTGACTTAAAACTCAGACTGGATAGCAATCTTTGGTAACATATTGCCCGAGCTTCCGAAAGGTTGAGTTTTCCTTAGATCTTCCGTATATCAAACGACCTTTGAATCTGTAGCTAAGCAATATCATTCTTAGATTTTCACAACTTTTCAGCCACAGAACCGCGCTTACTCGTAATCGCTCACGATGACAGGTTTCCGTTCTGACTTTTCACCTTTCAGCAGGGTTCTGTTTCCGGAGACAGTGACTCACTTAGGTTGTTGCAAGATGTCAAACCCGAAGGAAACTCATGTATGCTCTCTATCGCCGCTTTCCCAAGAACATACGTCCACTCATCAACAAGTTAGACGGAACGACGCAGTTTTCACACAATGCCCCTAAGAGCTGAAGCATACCATCAAGGAAATTTTATCAGCGAAGGCCGTTGCATCACGGAATTTGAAGGAGTTCAGGAAGTGAGTTGTCACTTCTCTCGCTTTTGACTAAAATGCATCTCTGAAGTCGGCCTGTCCTTGAGACGTCACACCCCTGAAGTCGGCCTTTCCTTGAAACGTCACACCCCTGAAGTTCGTCTCTCGTTGAAACATCGCTTCTGCGAAGTGGGCATCTCGTTGAAACATCGCTTCCGCGAATTCGGTCTCTCGTTGAAACGTTGCTTTTGTGAAATCCGTCCCTCTTTGAAACGTCGCTTCTGTGAAATCGGCTGCTTCTTGAAACGTCGCTTCTGTGAAATCGGCTGCTTCTTGAAACGTCGCTTCTGTGAAGTTAGCTTCCCCTTGAAACGTTACTCCCCAGAAGATAGTTTCTCGCTGAAACGTTGCTTCTGTGAAGTAGGAATCTCGTTGAAACATCGCTTCCCTGAGATCAGCATCACGTTGAAACGTCGCTTTTGCGAAACCGGCTTCTCCTTGAAAGATCGCTTCTACAAAGTCGGCCTTTTCCTGAAACGTCGCTCCTGTAAAGTCGGCTCCTCCTTGAAACATCGTCCTTGTGAAGTAGGACTTTCCTCGAAATGTCGTTTCCTTAAAGTAAAGCATGCACCATACGGTATCGATCCCATTACTCCTGAAATCAATATCTCCTCTCACCACTAGGGAGTTGCACAGCAGCGTATCTGCACTTGTAGTTTCCTTTACCCAGTTTGCCACAGTTTCTGCGGAGATTGTGCCGCCTTTTGCAAGATTAAGAGACTGTTTCAAGTCAATAATCCGAGCATCTATCTTACTTCCCGTACAGCACAGGCATATAAGGGCCATTACGATGATACGATTCATTGTTGCACTCCTCCCTCTTCGTTGGTTTGACCTTACAAGAGCTATACCGTTATCCGCGTGACAGATAGCTGAAGTAGTTAAGAGAAGACAAAAGCGATCGGCTTCAACATTTGCGCAAAATGAAAATAGCGCTAATTCTTTATCGTCTCACGTCTAAGTCTTGCGGCATCCTGAATCGCTTCGACGATCTTACTGTACCCCGTGCACCTGCATAGATTCCCGGCGATTCCTTTCCTGATCTCTTCCTCGTTCGGATCGCGATTTTCATCCAAAAGAGCCTTGGCCGACACAATTATCCCCGGTGTGCAGAACCCGCACTGAATCCCTCCGAACTTCACTATCGCCTCTTGCACTGGACTCAGTCCTTCGCTCGTATCAATTCCCTCTATGGTCACAATATTTGCTCCGTCAGCCTCAACTCCTAACACAAGACACGAATTGACCGTCTGGCCGTTCATAATGACCGTGCACGCCCCGCAGTCTCCTGTTCCGCACCCCTCCTTGGTCCCTATCAGCTCCAAGGAGTCCCTCATAACCGTAAGCAGCACCTTTCTGGGCTCCACTTCGACCTCATAATCTTCGCTATTTACGACCATGCTTACATGAAGCTTCACAGTTTCCCTCAAATCTACCTCGATTTTGCGTCCTCAATCGCCTTCTTGATCATTCTGCTTGTCAACGCCCTGACCAATTCCCTTCTGAACTGGGCTGTCCCCCTCACATCAGTTATGGGCTTCGATTCGTCCGACGCCGCCTAAGCCGCCTCTTCTACTAACTCATCCGTAATTTCTTTTCCCTTGAGTATCCCCTCTGCATTGTGGGCCCTTATCGGAACAGGAGCCACAGCGCCCAGACATATCTTACTGTCTTCGCAGAGGCCGTTATTCTCTCCAAGTTGGACTATTGCTCCGACGCCCACGACAGCTATGTCCATGGCCTCCCGTGTCGTATGTCTCATGTAGGCGCCGCCTCTTTTTACGGAAGGAGGCACAGTCAGTCTCAAAAGCATCTCGTTGTTTGCAAGCGCAGTCTTCCCCGGTCCCAGGAAGAACTCCTCTACAAGCATTGATTTTTCACCTTCCGGTCCCGCTATATGGCCACAGCCCCGAGCACTATCAAGGGAGGAACGATGTCCGCAGACGGAGCGGCGTTGCACAGATTCCCACCTATGCTCCCTCTGTTCCTTATCTGAAAAGACCCCACAATCTCGGCGCCCTGAACCAATATTGGGTAGTTCCTCCTGATCACCTCAGACTTCTCTATATCCCTGAAAGATACCATAGATCCCAAGGTAAGTCCTTCATGTTCATCGTATTTGATAACATCTAATCCTGGAATCCCCTTGATATCTACCAGACACTTGGGCGTTAAGTGTCTATCCTTCATCCGGACGAGGAGATCTGTTCCGCCCGCAAACGCCACCGCCACTTCTCCCCATTGGCTCAGAATCTCTATTGCCTCTTCTATGGTATTCGGTCTGAAGTACTCAAACGCTTTCACATGAAAATCCTCTGTACGTCAGCAGCAACAAGCTGTAAGTTGCTCAATACAGATGCCGCTGCTTAACTGAACTTAAGAACAATGCTTAATATAAGGACGATCTGCTTTTCACACAATAAAAATATAGCCTCTATTTCCATTTTTGAGAGGCGAACTTCCTCTGAAGCGCTTTTCAGCTGCCCTTAAAGCTGCGCGTAAAGCTGCTCTTAAACCCTATACATTTATCTCATCTATTACCTGTCCCATTTGCGATACATCGTATCCGCCCAGAGACTCCACCGTTTCCTTAAATTCATTCCCTCGTAGAATATTCAAAAGCGGTTGAAGTATATCGCTTTCGTAATACTCCTTCGGTATCACAAGATCGTATCTTTCCTTCAACAGCGGCACGAAGTCTAAAGCCAATGCCCTGGCAGCCGCAAGTATACCTAAGCCTGTATCCGCAGTCCCACTTTTCACATCCGCAGCTACGGCAAGATGTGTAAACTCCTCGCGCTCGTATCCGTTTATCTTGGAAGGATCTACGCCCATCTCCTTTAATTTATAGTCTAAAAGGACCCTCGTTCCAGAGCCTCTTTGACGATTCACAAAATTGACCTCATCCCTCAAAAGATCCTCCAGACCTACTATATTCTTCGGATTCCCCACTGGGACTATCAATCCCTGATCCCGATAGACTAAATTGAGAAGCACTATCTCTTTGCCTTTCAATAACTTCATTACGTATGAAACGTTATACTCCCCCGTCTTTTCATTTAAAAGGTGTGACCCTGCAAAGTGTGCTTCATCTCTATGCAAAGCAGTCAGTCCCCCGAAGCTGCCGACATTGGATGAAGCGAGACTCAGATCCGGATACTTTTTGCTTAAGAAGCTGGCCAATAGATCCAAAGTCAGATCGTGGCTGCCTATGGCAACGATAGTATTTTCGACTTCCTCCTGTTCTCTTAGAAGCTCAACCTCGACCTCGGATCCCGATTGGATACCCTCAGAGAACTGCGGAATCTTGACCAGACCGTCAGCCCTCACTAAAGACATAATTATCCCTGCTCCCCTTTGAAGAGGCGTAGCCACAGCCCTGTCTCCCACCACCCCCACCTTGACCCTTAAGAACTCGTCCTCGCCCATCGGAGAAAGCACTTTCCTCGTCATAAAAGCCTTCATCTTACTCCTTGTGGGAGGGGCGTTCCCCAACATCCTATATATCACAGGCTTCACTAATAGATCGAACGTCAGAATAGCCGACACCGGATAACCCGGAATCCCTACGACAGGCTTGTCCTTCGCAATTCCCAATACCACAGGGTGACCCGGCCTTATAGAAATCCCGTGAACCAGAACCTCCCCTAACTCATCTATAACAGGGGCAGTGTAATCCTCAGCTCCCGCGGACGACCCTGCATTTATCACGACTATGTCGTTCTCCTCCAAGGCCTTCTCCACGTTTTCCTTAATAAGATTGTACTCGTCCTTTACGATACCTAGCTGCTTTGGGGTCCCTCCCCATTCCTCCACAAACCCCGCAAGCACAAGAGAATTAAATTCTATTATTTCTCCGACCTTTAGTGATTCGCGGGGGTTCACAAGCTCAGATCCCGTGGGCATGATCCCCACGCGGGGCTTCCTCCTAACCTCGACCTCCGAGAGACCACATGCGGCTATCGCCCCCATGTCCACAGGGCGGATCCTGTGGTTTTCGGGTAGTATAAGCTCCGTCGCCACAATGTCCTCGCCCAAGAGCCTCACGTGATTCCATGGAGCCACAGGTGTCATAATTTCGATCGTCTCTTTATCTATCTCATGGATGTTTTCGATCATAATAACTGCATTAAACCCTGCAGGTATAGGATCTCCCGTATCTACCCATCGAACCTGCTTGTCCATCTTCAACCTTACAGGCGACACCTCAGACGCCCCCACAGTTTCCACTGCCTTCACCGCTGCACCGTCCATTGCCGATCCGTGGTAATGAGGCGAAGAGATCTTCGCCCACACAGGACGGGACGTAACCCTCCCCAGAGAAACCGCCACGGCAACAGTTTCGCCCTCAAGGGGTTCAAGTGCCCCAACCTTCTTCAAAGCGCTTAAGAACGTCTCCAGTCCCTTATCTAAAGACGTTTCCTTTAAATAAACCTTTCTGTATCTATGCTCGTGCATCTTTTGCCTCTAATCGGCTTTCTTGTATAAAAACAATTTATGGGGTACTGTTCCAACTCAAACTGATTCCCTTGTATCTATTTCTGCTTTGAAGGAATCCGTTATTCCCACACATACCGGGTATTGGGGGGTCACATACCCGATTTGGATTTCCACCTTTTGTCGTTGGATGTCTCATGCTTGAAGCTGAGAATCACTAGTAGACTTATATAGAGATACGGCAGGCTCGGCTCTCCTGCAACAATCCCTCAGATCTTGTAAACCCTGGCAGCATTCCCACCCAAAACCAGTTCACGACTTTCATCGTTCAGGTCTACAGCAAAGGTGCGGACAGTCTCCAGGGTCTGCCTGTAGGTAAGGTGATATCCTGCTGGTGGCCAGTTCGATCCCCAGAGCAGTCGGTCTGCCCCCAGTCCTTTCAGAAGTCTCGAAAAAAAGCCCAGCGCCCGCGGACACCGGAAATCCCAGGGTGTCGCCGCTGCAGCGTACAACGCCGATGCCTTGACAAACAGATTGGGCAATGACGACGACCCCAGCAGTCCCCCGTAACTGGTATCGTCCAGCTTCAGACTGCCCGGATGGCCCAGATGATTGAACACAAACCGGATATCTGTATGAGTCCGTGCCAGCTCAAGTAGAACGGCGTAATGGGACGGTGAGGCATGCAAGTTGCAGACCAGATCATTGGCACGAAACGCCTCCCAGACCGGGCCATACGCCGCCTCTGTCATCCATTTGAGATCGCTGGACGGCGGATAGTAGCTGATGCCCACTGCCTCGAATTCTTCCCGGGCGCGAGTAATCTGCTCCGCTGCGTTTGGCTGGTTGAGCTGGACATCGGTCAAGGCAGCTAGGCGGTCTGGATATTCTCTGGAAAGCTGTGCACATTCCTCGTTGTTCTTCGGTGAGAAGTCAGCCACCACCGGCAACATAACCGCTTTTTCTACCCCACACTCATCCATTAGCCAGAGGAGTCGGTCATACCGGCCGTTATCCTCAAACGGAGCCATTGACACATAGTTGTCGAGGACGTGGACGTGAGCATCAATGATAGGCATACATTTCCTTGGTTAATAACCATTTGTGTGGTGCTGAGGCTCCATCGGAGATGGAACTTTCGATAGAGGCAGCTGCTGTAGTAGCGATACTTCCCTTCAAAACTTCCGTCTCGATATCTTCACCGGGAATGGCGCAGATCTTTGCCCTTATGATCGTCCACAGTCCTTCGAACCTCCTTCACTGGCGATCTATAAGTAGCAATCAGAGTCTTGACAAACTTGGCGTTAGAAGTCTCTAATTGAAATTGAGGACCCATAATCTGATTATATCTAGATACAGCGGTCTCGGCTTTGCTACAGCAAGATCCTCAGATCTTGAAAACCCTGGCGGCATTCCCGCCCAAAACCAGTGCACGACTTTCATCGTCCAGGTCTACGGCAAAGGTGCGTACAGTCTCCAGGGTCTGCCTGTAGGTAACGTGGTTGCCTGCCGACGGCCAGTCCGATCCCCAGAGCAATCGATCTGCTCCCAATCCTTTCAGAAGATTCGAAAAAAAGCCCAGCGACCGCGGACACCGGAAATCCCAGGACCTCGCCGCTGGAGAGTAGAACGCCGATGCTTTGACAAATAGATTGGGCAATGACGCCGCTTCCATTAGACCCCCGTAGCTATCATCGTCCAGCTTCAAACTGTGCGGTAGGCCCATATGATTGCACACAAATCGGATATCTGTATGAGTTCGCGCCAGATCCAGTAAAATGGCGTAATTTGGCGGCGCGATCTGCAAGTTGCAGACCAGATCATTGGCACTAAAGGCCTCCCAGACCGGCTCACAAGCTGGATCTGTCATACATTTGATATCCCTGGGCGACGGATAGCAGATGATTCCCACAGCCCCGAATTCCCCCCGCGCCCGCGCAATCTGTTCCGCAGCGTTTGGCTCGCCGAGATGGACATAGGTCAGGGTGACCAGACGGTCAGGGTATTCTCTGGCAAGCTGTGCACATTCCTCATTGTTCTTCGGCGAGAAGTCCGCCAACACCGGCAGCATAACCGCTTTTTCTACCCCGCATTCATCCATATGCCAGAGGAGTCGGTCATGCCGCCCAATATCCTCAAGAGGAGCCATAGCCACATAGTTATTGAGGACGTGGACGTGAGCATCAATGATAGGCATAGAACCTCCTTGGTTGATCTCCATTGGTAGTTGTGCCGCGGCTCTGTCGGGCATGAAACTTCCCACAGAGACAGCCGCTGTAGTAGCGATGCTTCCCTTGAGAAACTTCCTCCTTGATATGTTCACCGAAAATGCTGCAGATTCTCTGTTGTTATGATCTTCCACAGTCCTTCGAACCTCCTTTGCTTCGTGTCTTTCTCATTACTTGGAACGTCGGAGAATATCCTCTAATCTAAAATAGCTTCACATCCACGATCGCGCCCTCAGATAATCCACCGCTTTCTAAAGGCACCTTCATCGTGCCGTCGGCCTTGATCAGCGTGTAAATAAGATTCGACTTCCCGAAGACAGGATCGACCCACACCTCTCCGTCTTTCTCCTCTATCCTGACCTGAACATAGTCCTCCCTGCCCGCGGTAGAGGCGATGTTTCTGGTGACCTTGCCTCTTATAACCTGCCTTGACGGAGGATTTTCACAACCGCTTAACCGATAGATAGTAGGAGTTATAAAAAGGTCAAATATCACCATAGCCGACACCGGGTTGCCCGGAAGTCCGAACACGGGTTTATCGCCGATCAGAGCTAATATTGTCGGCTTACCCGGCTTTATTGACACGCCGTGAACTATCACGCCTGGATCTCCCACATCGTTTATCACGTCAGCCGTTATGTCCCTGGCGCTGACCGAACTTCCCGCTGAGATCACAGCCATATCTGCCTCATTGAGAGCTCTAGAGAGTGCGTCCTTCAAAGCCTTATAGTTATCGGGCACTATCCCTATCAAAACGGGGATACCTCCCGCCCTTGTAACCAGCGTCGAAGCAGTGTAAGAGTTTATATCCCTTATCTGCCCCATCTGGGGCTTGACCTGTGGCGGTACCACTTCGTCGCCTGTGGATATTATGGCCACACGCGGTCTTTTTGCCACAGCGACTTTTGTGACCCCCACAGCCATCAAGCCACCGATATCCTGCGGTCTTAATATATACCCCTTGGAAAGCAGAACTTCGTCCCTTTTGACGTCCTCCCCTATCTGGATCACGTTCTCTCCCATAGCTACAGGGCACATTACCTCTATCGTTGCGTCGTCAACCTCTTGCGTATTCTCCACCATCACAACGGCGTCCGCTCCGTCAGCTATCATTCCGCCCGTATGGATCTTCACCCCCTCTCCTATCGAGATATTAACGTCAGGAGCATTTCCCATCTCAATCTCCGCTATCACATTAAGATAGGCCGGCAGCCCCTCAGATGCCCCGTAAGTATCCTGAGCCCTGAGGGCGTACCCGTCCATCGTAGAACGCGGGAATTCGGGAAGATCTATGGGAGAACGAATCTCCTGAGCAGTCACCCTATCTAAAGCGTCCTCAGTTGCTATCGTCTCCGCCTGTACTAAAGGCGACAACTCTTTTTGAAATGTTTCATACGCCGCAACCGGCGCAAGCACGTTGAAAAGCTCCGGCATCTATATTACCTCCCAGTAGACAGCACGTAGGAGATGAAGTCCCCTGTGCGCGAGCGCGAGACTGCTTGGCTTACGTCGTGACTTTTGCCCCCCAGCAACGCTGCTACACCACCTAACAATCGGACTGCTTACTCAGGGCCTTAGTTCATTGCAAGGAGTGAAGCCCTGAAGCAATCTCACGTGTCTGCTTGTAATCGTGAATAATAAGAGACTATAGCGTCAACTAAGCCTGGTATAGTGATATTATTTTCATCCGCCTCGATATCGATCTTTCCTCCCAATTCCAGTATAGTTCTGGATGTCACAGGGCCGATAGAAGCCACTTTCACATCATTTATAATGTCCTTAAACCGTTCTTTACCAATAATATCTGCAATATTCTTAACAGTGGACGAACTCGCAAACGTCATCATATCCACTTTGCCTTCTTTCAACAAAGCCAAGATCCCATCGTCCACTCTTTCCGGTCTTACATTTCTGTAAGCTGCGACGTTCACCACTTCGGCTCCCGTTCTTCTCAAATGATCAGGGAGGAAATCCCCCGCTATATCTGCCCTCGGGAGCAGAAATTTCAGCCCGGAGATATTCCCCATTTTCCCAAAAGCCGAAACTATAGAATCAGAGGTATTAGACTCGGGCAGAAGGTCGACCTTTATATAGCGTCTCTCTATTCTCTCTGCTGACGCTGGGCCTATAGCGCATATCTTGATCCCCCCCAACTTTCGAATATCCCCTACCAACTGAAAGAAACGAAGGAAGAACTTGTCCACACCATTTGCGCTGGTAAAGACGATCCAGTCGAAAGATACGATCTTCCTTATAGCGTTATCCAGCGGCCTCCAATCATGAGGTTCTTTTATGCTTATCGTGGGAAACTCCATGGCAAGGGCCCCGAAATCCTCGAGTCTTCTGGAGAGTTCGCTTGCCTGATCTCTCGAACGTGTGACCAGTATCCTCATTCCAAACAGAGGCTTGTTTTCAAACCAGTTCAGATTTTCTCTCAGCTTCACAACGTCGCCTACGACAATAACCGCTGGGGGCTTCAGATCGTGCGACTCGACCTTCTCTACAATATCCCTCAAAGATCCCACAACCGTCATCTGACAGGGCTTGGTCCCCCATCTGATCAGAGCCACAGGTGTGTCTTGGGATCTGCCGTTCTCCACCAATTTCTTGACTATGCCGGGAAGATTCCCCACACCCATAAAAAAGACCAGAGTTCCGATCCCCGTCGAAATACTGCTCCAATCTATATCCGACCCTTCCTTTGTGGGATCTTCATGTCCCGTAATCAGAGCCAGCGTCGAAGTCAGTCCCCTGTGCGTCAGGGGAATCCCCGCATAAGCGGGAGCAGCGACAGCCGCAGTCACGCCGGGGACTACTTCAAACTCAACTCCCGCCTCAGACAGAGCTAAGGCCTCCTCTCCACCTCGACCGAACACAAAGGGATCGCCTCCCTTCAACCTGACCACCACTTTGCCTCTTTTCGCTCTTTCCACAAGGAGATCGTTTATCTCCTCCTGCCTTAGAGTATGCTCTCCCGCCTTCTTACCCATGTACACCCTCTCACAATCTTCTCCAGCCTCATCCACGAGCCTCCCGTCAACTAAATAATCGTATACTAAAACGTCGGCCTGCTTAATGCAGTCCAATCCCTTCAGTGTGATCAGACCCGGGTCACCCGGACCACCGCCGACTAGATAGACCTTTGCCCTGCTCATAGCTTTAGATCAATTCCCTCAACTGATCAGTCAGACGCATTGTCTCAGAGATGTTCTCCGTCTTATAGCAGCCCTTCCACTCCTGGTAGGTGTACTCCAGCGTCAGAAAGCCGTCGTAGCCCGCTCCTTTTAGGACTTGCACGATCTGCTCATAGTCCAGCGTCCCGTCGTCCATTCCCATCTGGACATGTCCGGGTGCCCCCTGCCGTGCGTGAAAGTGCGAGGCGTGAGGAGCAAGGACATCCACTTCGGACTGCTCGACGCCCTGAGCGATAAAATAGGTGTAATCTAAAGTCAGCGTCAGGCCGTTCACCATCTCTAAGAGACGCTGTGTCCTTTCGATGGTCTCAACTACGGACTCCCAGTGTGGCTCGATTCCGACCGGGATGCCTACTTCACCTCCGATAGCCACAATTTCGCTTAGTCCCTCAGCCGAAAGTTCGAGCGATCGTTCAGGTCCCAGGTCATTCCAGATAGCACCCGGCAGGAGAGTGATGTGAGAAAAGCCGAGATCCTTGCAAAAGGACACGACATTCTCAAACGTCTCCCGGTTCCTCTTTCGAACGTCAGGGTCCGGGTGATTCACCGGATACCCCTTAAAGCCCTCGCCGAAACTGAAGAAGTAGTCCGCCGGCTGAAGTCCATGCTCCCTTTGCATGGCATTCACCTTTGCCTTCGCCCCGTCCGGATCGTCGGAGATCTGCCACGGCGTAATCGTCTCAAACGGGGCATCTGTGTAGCCGGAGATGTCCACGTATTCAAAGCCCAAGAGACTCAAGATCGCAGCGGCCCCATCCATGGGCAGGAGAGGCCATGTAAAAGTTGCTGAGCTCAGTTTCATGTGTGTAACTCCTGATTAATGATTACTGCTCCTTGCCTGACCATTTCGCGATCAGCGTTTAGACAGTCTCTGAAGCGTTTTGAGGAGGACGCTCCGCCTCTGTCAGCACATTTTCCAGTATTCTATCAGCGCCTTTTTCTATGAGCATGTCCGCTAACTTTTTGCCTGTCCCGCCGGCGTCTGATTTGCTCTCAACTACCATCTCCCTGAGCAGTTTACTGCCGTCCAGCAGGGCAACCACACCCTCAAGGCAGAGGCTGTCATCCTCTATTCTCCCCCAGGCGCCGATTGGTACTTGACATCCTCCTCCCAGTCCCCGCAGAAAACCCCTTTCGGCCTCGACCACGAGTCTTGTGTCCTCATCTTCAAGGACAGATACGAACTCCAAAACGCGCCTGTCATCCTGGCGGATCTCCACGCCTAATGCCCCCTGGCCCGGAGCCGGAAGGCATATCTGCGGAGATATATATTCCGTTATCTTATCTTTCCAGCCCATCCTCTCCAGGCCCGCAGAAGCCAGGATGAGTGCGTCGTAGTCCCCGTAATCTAATTTCTTTAAACGCGTATCTATATTCCCCCTTATGTCCGCAAAGTCGAGATCATTTCTCAAAGTTGCAAGCTGAGCCCGCCTCCTGAGACTGCTTGTCCCTATCCTCGAACCCTCAGCAAGCTGCTGGAGACCCTTTTGATCTCTGGATACGAGGACATCCCTTACGTCATCTCTTTTAGGTATAGCCCCAACGGTTAGCCCTTCGGGAAGCTCTGTCGGAAGATCCTTCATGCTGTGCACAGCTATATCTATATTTCCGTTTAAAAGCTCATTTTCGATCTCTCTTGTAAACACGCCCTTCCTGCCTATCTTCGACAGTGGAGCGTTCAGAACCACGTCACCTTTGGTCTTTATCGCCTTCAGTTCCACATCAAGCTCCCGGAACTTATCCTTAAGAAGATCCCTGACAAACCCAGACTGCCACAGAGCTAACCTGCTGCCCCTTGTGCCTATAATTATCTGCCTTCTTCTATGTATTCGCATTCACTTCTTTCCTTGTGTGTAAGACTTGCACGCCCAAATTACATATTAAGATTAGCAGGCAAATGTTAGACCACCTCTCGGGGTCATTCAGTTCTCACTATTGAGATTGCTTTGCGGCGAGCAGTGACATAAAGCATCAATAGCGAATAACTTGTTATTACCAGCGAAGCAATCTCGTAGACAGCAGGCAGGAGCACCTTTCCGCTCAATGCTGTTTACTCTTTGCTGTCTACTTTTTCGTGCTTGGGCTCCGAATCCAGATCGAACAGATACCTTATTGAGCTCACATACTCCAGGCCGTCGTTGGAATTTACTGCCTCTTTTAGCCTTGTAGTCGGAGAATGCAAAAGCTTATTCATATAACCTCTCATAAGCATTAGGACCATCTCCTTTTGCTCATAAGACAGATTGTCCATCTTTGATTTTAGACGATTCAATTCCATGTCAAGCGCCTTTTGAAACTTCTCTCTCAAAGACTTAATAGTAGGAACAACATCTAAAGAACCCCACCACGAGAGGAATTTTTCAAGTTCCTCATCTATGATAACCCTTGCCTTCTGTGCCTCCTCCTGCCGCTTCATCAAATTATCAGACACAACAGACTCTATATCGTCTATATTGTACAGAAACACATTATAAAGATTCCCAATTTCCGGGTCAATATCCCTCGGCACAGCTATGTCAATGAAAAATATCGGATTGTTATTTCTCCTCCTCATCACACGAGCTACGTCATCTGCTCCCAGCACGTAGTAAGGCGCGCTCGTCGAACTCACCACTATATCAGCCTTATCCAGATAGTTTATGCCCTCCTGAAAAGCTACGGGCTTAGCTCCGATTCTCTCCGCTAATTGAGCTGCCCGCTCCAGGGTCCTGTTGGCTATAATAATCGAACTTATCCCGTTTGAGGAAAGATGAATAGCCGTAAGCTCTGACATCTCACCTGCCCCTATCAAGAGAGCTGTTCTACCTTCCAGGCGGTCGAACACCTTCTTTGCAAGCTCGACAGCCGCAAAGCTGATGGACACCGGTCCCTCACTTATCCTGGTTTCAGTCCTTGCCCTCTTCGACACCTCAGCTGCAGCCATAAAGAGGCGATTCAGCAGCACTTCTGTAGTCTTTCGCTCCATCGCCCTTTGATGCGCTTCCTTCACCTGGCCTGCGATCTGGGGTTCGCCCATAACCATAGACTCCAATCCGCACGCCACTGAAAACGTGTGTCTTACCGCTTCACCATCTACAAGGCAGAACAGATACGGCTTTAACTCCTCCAGATCCACATTGTGAAAGTCCGAAAAGAACGAAAAGAGACGCTCCCGACCTGACCCGGCATCTTCACACACAGCGTAAAGCTCGCTCCTGTTGCACGTAGATAAGATCAAGGACTCCTTGAAATCTTCCTGAGACTTCAAAGCCTCTAAAGATTCGTCCAAGCCGTGTGGCAGAAACGCCACCTTATCCCTTATCTCCACAGGAGCCGTGTGATAGCTCAAACCTACAGCTAAGATGTGCATTCCGACAATATCTCCTGAATCCTTTCCTCATCCTTGATCCTTATGGAATCCAAAAGATCAGACCTTACAAGACGTTCAAAGATCTCTTTGCGTTTGTTCTCATCTTCAGGGTACTTATCCTTCACAACCTCTCTCAATCCACCCATAACCTCTAAAAACTGGGAGTACTCATCCCCGAACTCCTCTTCAAACTTCTCCCTCAGGGTCCTCGAAAATGCAGGGCTCTTGCCTGCGGTAGAGATAGCTATCTGGAGCGCTCCTCTCTTTGCAATTGAGGGCACTATAAAGCCGCATAGATGAGGCACATCCACAATATTGCACAAAATCCCCCTCTCCTCAGCCTCGGCGTAGATCTCTCTGTTCACACTGTTGTCATCCGTTGCCCCTATCACCAGAAAGAATCCATCAAGATCACCCCTTTTAAACTCTCTCTTTTCCGCAGTCACCACTCTATCCTTTATCATGCTCTCCATCTCTACGTTAAACTCAGGGCTGATTACGTACACTTTTGCTCCGTACTTCAAAATAGCCTCAACCTTCCTGCACGCCACCTCTCCCCCTCCCACCACAAGGCACCTCCTGCCCATAATATCCACGAACATAGGATAATAGAGTTTTTCTGTCTGGATCTTTGTTCCATCAGCCTCCACAGCCTTGATAGTGCATGACTTTACCGCACGGAGTGGACGCACCTCCTGTTTTCCCATCATAACGGTGCAAGAACGGCACGAGCCGTCGTCGCATTCCTGCTTAACCTCTCTGAAGCTTAAATCGTCCCTCAGGACCGATATAAGGCTCCTCTCTTTATCAACTTCTACACTGAAAGCCCTACCGTTTACGGTTAAATCTATATTACGTTCCACAATAATATTCCCCCGATTTATGCTACGGATCGGCTATATTTAGAAAACATGTTTTCCCACAGGTAATATACTCGTCACCGAAAATGTAAACAGGACAAGGACAAAGCCTGCGATAGAAAGATGAGCAGCCCTTTTGCCCTGCCATCCTGCGGTCATCCTCCCGAACAGATGGACCCCGTACAGGATCCATATTGCAAACGAGCTTATAAGCTTGATGTCCCACTGCCAGAATCCCTCCCAGGCGCTGGATGCCCACAGCGACCCTGACATAATGCCTAAAGTCATAAACCAGAAGCCCGTCATTGCCGCTCTGTAATTTATGTGATCTAAAGTGGCCAAAGGGGGCAATCTCTTGTAAAAGAAACCCAGATGCTTGGCGTGAATCTCGTCGAACAGGAATATGTACATAATGGAACTCATACACGAAATTGCAAACGCCGTATACGCTACAAGCGAGGCAGATACGTGCGTTTCAAACCATCCACTGCTCAAATTCTCTGGCAGAGGAGCTACTCCCTTTATCATCACTGAACCCGCAGTCTGTATAAGCGTCGCCACAGGGATAAGAAAAGCCCCCAGCGATCTGTCCTTGCTGCTGAATTCCAGATACATATATACCGAGCAGACCATCAACGCGCAAATTGACAGAGCTTCGCCTAAACTGGCAAACGGAATGTGGCCCGAACCTAATGCCCTTATGGCCAAGAAGGTGATATGAACTGCCCATCCCACGTACAAAAGTCCGGTCGCGAACCTTCCCACACCCTTCTTCTTCTCTGCAAAATTAACTACGTAGAGAATAGAACTCATCCCATAAATCAATGGGACAAGCACTTTGTATATCTGATCGTTCATCTTCTTATCTTCCCGAAACGATTATCTAAGATCAAACAAATACTTCAACCGATCTATTAGAGTATCGCTGTAATGTACTCCCTTGCTTATAGATACACGATAAGACTCATAGCATTACTACAGGTTCACAAGAGTCTTCCTCCGCTCGTCGAAACGATGCAGTCCCTCCTCCTCAGCTATACTTATAGCCTCCTCGTATTCCGAAACAGTTACAGACCTATCTATCTCCGGATAAAGATGGGCCTTCCCTTCGGGCCTGTACTGAGACATTATATTCAAATATGTATCAGGGGAAATCTGGTGAGCCATGAACCTCATCACATCCCGAGTTCCAGCCAATCCGCCGGGCATAATCAGGTGACGCACTAATAGACCTCGCTGTGCCAAGCCCATTTCATCAAAAGTTAAATCGCCCACCTGCCGATGCATTTCCCTGATCGCGGCTTTTGCAGCTTTGGGATACCCCACAGCCTTGACCAGCCTTCGGGATGTCTCAGAGTCCCAGAACTTAAAGTCGGGCATATAGATGTCTATTACCCCGTCCAGGAGTTCCAGACTGTCCAACGAATCGTACCCGCTCGTATTATAGACTCAAGGGAGATGAAGGCCGCGCTCGATTGCGATGGGAAGCGCCTCCATCATCTGGGGAACCACGTGCTCAGGAGTCACAAAGTTGATGTTGTGACAGCCCCTTTCCTGAAGCTCTATCATCATCCCCGCAAGTTCATCCGGATTTACCTTTCTCCCTTTGCCCTCCTGACTTATGTCAAAATTATGACAGAAGACGCACTTTAAGTTGCAGTAGGAGAAGAAGATAGTACCCGATCTGTTCCATCCTCTCAGGCAATCTTCCTCGCCGAAGTGAGGAAAATAGCTTCCCACGGCCGCCCAGCGTCCGGTGTGACACACGCCATATTCATCCTCGAGCTCGGTTTACACTGCAATCCCGAGGACAGACGCGGCAATCCTCAAGGAGAGACAGTGCCCTCTCGACTCTATCTTCAAACTTACCGGACTCATACATGCGTATATATGCGGGTTCCTGCATTGCTCTCACCTCAATCTCGAAGTCTCTGTACCTCCACATCCTGGGGCTCCCTCTCGCCTCTTCTCATCACAAATAGGACTCCTCCTATAACGCTTGAAGCTATACCTGCAAACCGAGCCAGGAGCCCTATGGAAAAAGCAGTAGAACTTTCCACATCTAACAGACTAAAGAATAGAACTTCTATAGTCTCCATTACTCCGAATCCGCCGAACGATATAGGAAGGCTCCCGAATATAGCTACCAAAGGCACAAAGACCAGAAAGTATTTGAATCCCACATCCAAATCTAACGACAGACCTGCGACGTAGTGCACGGCGATCCTCAGAACTTGAACGCACAGTGAAATCAAAGCTACGCAGCAGAGCAGCCTCAGCCTCGAACGATACAAGAATAGAGCCTCCTTCACCTTCTTTAGCCTCTCAGCTATCCACGTGGGAGCGACCGCAAGTGCGGCGTTCTCAGCTAAAGTTCCGAGTCTCCTGCTCAGCACAACGCAAAGCGCACCTGCTAACACGAGGCACAGTAATCCTATAGAAAAAACGAGCAACCTGTAGTCCCAAAGCTCGGGCGAAAATGCAAAAGCTGCAATAGAAAAGGATATCAGGAAAAAAAACCCCAGGAACCTGTCCATAAACGTCGCTGCGAACGCCCTGCTCCCCTCACCTGACAGTCTCCTTACGTCATAGACTCGAACCGCATCCCCCGCTATATTCCCCGGAAGGACGTTATTGAAGAACATCCCAATAAAGTAGAACAAGGCAGCCTTGCCAAAAGAGATTTGGATACCCTGAGCTACAAGGAGAAGATACCACTGGGCAGTCCCTAACAACATGCTCAGCACAAATATCAAAATCGCAATGAGGACATAGTCCAACCTTGCAGAACTTATATCTAAAAAGAGACGCTCAAGACCTATTTTGTAAAGCAGAAGGGCGATCAATCCCAGACTCACGCATATCTTTATGGCCGAGATTAGAAATCTCTTCAACTATCCGTCCCTTCGATCGCCTGCTCAATCAGTTCAAGCGTCTTATCTGCCGCCCTCTCCCAGCTGAAGTTTTGGGACCAGGCGCGTGCGTTTCTCGAAAGCCTTTCCCTCAGAGCATTGTTCGACAGCACGTTAGCTATCGCCTCCCCAAGGCCCTCTATATCTCCATGCTCCACCAAAATCCCCGTCTCTCCATCTACCACAGCATCCTTAAGCCCCGGAGATCGGCTTGCCACCGCGCACGTCCCGCAGGCGTTAGCCTCGACCACCGACAGGCCCCAGCCCTCCTTCGGAGACGTATAGACCAAAAGCCTCGCCCTCCTCATAAGGTCCACCTTTTCGTCATGGCTTATGTACCCCAAGAACTTAACGTTGTCATCTAAACCCAATTTCGACGTCAAACGTCTTAAACTATCTAAATAATCTCCCGTCCCTGCGACAAGATAATGAGCGTCTGGCACCCTATGCAAAATTCTCGGCATAGCCCGTATTACGTGATCTATGCACTTATACTGCTTTATCCTCCCAACGTAGAGGATTATCGGGGAAGAGTCCTTTGCAACTCCATCGCCTGTATTATATAGAATCCGGTCCACCCCTGGATGTATAACCTGTAGATTCTCCTCGGGCAGTCCTCTTTCGATAAGATCTTCCTTCGTGCTTTGGGACAGGACTGAGATCTTACAGTTTCTATATACGAAAGGGATGAGTTTCTCGTAGCTGTACACATACAGAGCCAACGGAAAAGGCGCCTGCTTGAACAGTGTCGTTCCGAAGACATGAGGCAGCACAGGCAGGACACAGGTATTTGAAAAAAGAGGCATAAAAAATGGAATCTTATTTATATCTTCCACAATTGCATCGTAGCTGTTTTTGCTAAGTCTCCTGCGGTAGACATAGGGCACCACAAAATTGAAATTGTGTTGATTGCCCACCCTTAAGATCCTCATCCCTCCTATATACTCCTTGACTTTTCCGCCTTTGTAGCCTGAACATAGCAGTGTTATTCTATGTCCCCTGTTGGCTAACCTTCCGAAAATTTCATGTACAAGGACCTCAGCGCCGCCGGCCTCGGGATGGGAAATATCCCTGTAGTCAATAACTAATATATTATACATAAGGGATAATACGACTTCTACTTTCGGCTGAACAGGGCCAAGTCTGACTCCACCATCATCTTTATCAGTTCCTCAAAGGTAACCTTCGGCTCCCAGCCTAACCTTTTTCTTGCCTTGGTCGCATCGCCCACCAAATTATTGACCTCAGCCGGTCTGAAGAACTGCTTGTCTATGTCTACATGGTCCTCCCAATTCATATCTACGCACTCGAACGCCAGTTTCACTAAATCCCTGACAGAGTGAGCCACTCCAGTAGCCACGACGTATTCGTCCGGCTCATCCTGCTGCAGCATCAACCACATAGACTCAACGTAGTCTCCGGCGAACCCCCAATCCCTTTCAGGATCCAGATCGCCGAGGCTTAGTCTATCTGCCAATCCGCACTTTATCTTTGCAATAGTGCTTGTTATCTTTCTGGTTACGAATTCAAACCCTCTTCTGGGAGATTCGTGGTTGAACAATATGCCGGAACAGGCGAATATATTGTAACTCTCACGATAATTTACAGTTATCCAATGGCCATAAAGCTTAGATACACCGTAAGGACTGCGCGGATAAAAGGGCGTCTTTTCGTTTTGCGGACTCGCTTGAACCTTACCGAACATCTCACTGGTGGACGCCTGGTAGAATTTAGCGTCTGGCTTTACCGCCTTTATGGACTCCAATAGGCTGGTAACCCCAAGTCCGGTGATCTCCCCCGTCAGTATAGGCTGAGACCAGGACGCAGCGACAAAGGACTGGGCTCCTAAGTTATAGACCTCATCAGGATCGGACTCCTTGAGGGCACTTACAAGCGAATTCTGATCCAAAAGATCGCCAGGTAGAGTAATTATCTTGTCCTCCAGATGATGGATTCTCTCAAGATGTCCCGTACTACTCCTCCTTATTAAGCCGTAGACCTTGTATCCTTTCCCCAGTAGAAACTCGGCAAGATAAGATCCGTCCTGACCAGTAATTCCAGTTATCAATGCCCGTTTCATAACCTATCCTCTCTTGAATTGTATCCTTGACCCTACCATGCACTCCTATCTCTAATCGAAGATCTCAAACCTATCTACTGTGTCCAATAATTCCTCAGTGGGGAACTCTTCAGGGTCTCTCCCCTTTTGAGCTATCCTCTTTGCTCTTACGATCATTTTAGACGCGACCTTCCCATTTTTCATCTGGTATATACCCCATCCCCGCTTTTCATCCTCTCTCCTGTTCCAGAATATTCTTATCCTGTTTTTGCAGTCCCCGTAGTTTTTCTCCCCTCCGAGTATAAACTCCCTGACTTTTCCATCAAAGTGCACTCTTCCATCCTTTTGGGGGACCGAAACCTCAGACCATCCCGGTGGAAGCTCTATCTCCTGCCAGTTGTTTATCCACTCTGCCATTACGTTCCCTATTAATACTCTCCAACTACATCCATCGTGAGCCGATTACGTCCTCGATCAGTCATTTATAATCCCTTTCCCTCTTAACAGCCCATGAATCGTGTGAAGCGTAGATTATATAACTTCCATTCATAGAGCCACAAATGTACAGAGGCTCAACGTATCTTTCCAGCACCTTATCGTCTATCCAATTCTTCATCTCCTCCCTGGCTCCTTCCCATAGATTAATGTATGGAGACGATTGAGCTTTGCTGTTCCTTTCTTCAAGGTATTCCCGACTCAGATTGTTCACTGTTTCCTGCATCCCCTTCCTCTTTCTCCACATTGGCTAACTTCTTGAGCCCCTCGATGCCGCTTTTGGCCTTCTTATCTTCAGGAAAAAGTTCCAGAAGGTGCTCCAGAGTTTCTATTGAGGCTTTGTAGTCCTGCTTTTTCTCAAGGGCAAGCGCGAGTCCGTAGTATGCGTCCTTCTCAAAAGGAGATTCCTCTGTCACCTCTCTGTAAACTTTGACCGCTCTGTCGTAATTATGCGCGTCCGTTATAAGAGAAGAGGCGATCTGAAGAAGGGCGCTCCTTCCTTTCTTTTTGGCATCTTCCAGCCCCTTTTCTAAAAACTCCCCCGCTTCTTCGCGCCTGCCCGCCGCAGCTAATATCTGGGACGACACCCTGTAGTCCACCCAGTACATAGGTACCAATTCATCGCACCTTTTGAGTGTCTCTACAGCCTCATCGGGTCTTCTCATAACCCTGTAGACGTCGGCAAGCTGGAGATACGCCGCCCTGTAGTTTGCCAACAGCTTCAAAGTGTTCTCATCCTTATAGACCTCAGGGTCCTTTAATCCTCTATACTGATATACATTCCACAGGTTATGCCTCGACCTTTCTGGATCCAAGTTTCTGTAACTTGTTACCTTATCCTTCATAACGCGGAAGACCATGCCCTCCATAATCAGATGTCCTGCACTCTTCAAACCTATCATATTCGACGTTGCCGCAGTCACAGCGAAATATACAGGCCTTTCCCACTTATTCCAATGTATGATATTATAGACCATCACGTCCTGAATCCTGAGAATATTATAATTACCACCCGGAGATGGGATCTTCCACTTCATCCCAGCGGCAACCGCCTTTTCGAACCGTTCCTTATCCCATTTCCTGGTCATCACAGCCTCCGTAGTTGATCCGCACAGCACATTATCTATATAATTATCGCTGTACTCTATCTTAATCTTGGGCTCGAAATCCCTCAGCTGTTTTATATACCAGTTCGTGTTCAAAAGGCTCAAATTTACAACTTTAACATCCTTCCTTATCTGCATAACCTCCTGAAGGAACCATAGTGGGAATGTATCGTTATCCCCGTTCGTAAATAATATAGCGTCCTGATCACACGATTGAATTATATTGTATCCATAGTCGAACGAAACGTAATCCCCTGTCCTGTCGTGAGAGTGATAGTTCGCTTTTAACATCCCCGCAGGTACCGCCAGAAATATCAACACTACAACAGCCATAACAGCATATCTACTTTCCGATTTCCTGACCCATTCTGCCAACCCATCTAAGACTCCTGACAGGGCTATTCCAATCCACATGGCGAATATCGTAAATGCCCCCACGAAGAAATAATCCCTCTCTCTGGGCTGAGGATCTTGCATATTCAGGTACACTACCAACCCGAATCCCATAATCACAAACAACACCACAAACGCAAGCGCTCTTTTCCAATCTTTCCTTAAATGGACGTACATCCCTGCGATTCCCAGGATGTAAGGGATAAGCGAGATCTTAACTGTCATATACTCATTTGCTGTAGCTTTTCTGAACTGGGAGATCCTACCAAATAGCGAAAATGGAAACACGTCAGGGAGGGGAAACTGCTGAAAGAAGTACTTCACAAACATATGCCATACCTGAAATCCCCAGAAATCCGATTTTCGATTAAATAGAGTCACAAGTAAGCTTTCTTGACCGTACTGTTTCCTTTGGAGGAACTGCATAAAATTATCTAAATTTTCCGGATTATTCTCGTCGATAGCCGGATTCAATCCGGACCTTATGTAGAGCGCAAAAACCGTAGACCACCCTAAAATAAAGAGGGATATAGCTGCGATCCACAGTTTAGGATTCTTGAGCGGTCTTGCATTTGTAAAGAGTATCAATATCAAAATACTCGGAATAGTCAAAAGAGACAGAAGATGCATCCCGCTCCCCAGTCCGAACAGATAAGCTGTAAAGAGCAATATCTTGTCGCTTTCATGATCATCGTGCCGTTCCATCCACAACATCGCCAGCCACACGGCCAACATAGTCACCAAAACAGAAGAACCATAGACTTCAGCCTCCACTGCGTTGAACCAGAATGTGTCTGAAAAAGCCACACAGAACGCCGCCATAGCTCCGCCTGCATATGCGGGGATAAGCTCCGTAAGTGACAGGTCTTCCGTCTGTGATTCAATCGTAGAAAATCCAATTCCACTCCAGAGCAAGATTAAGCGTACAGTAACCAAGTATATCATCAGAACCGCCAGCGCGCTGCTTAAAGAAGATATTATATTAACCCTCCAGGCGATCTCTCCTCCTATCGGAAGTAGACTGAACAGCCTCCCTATAAGAACATAGAGCGGGGTCCCCGGTGGATGCGGAACACCCATTATGTAAGACGATGCTATGAACTCTCCGCAGTCCCAGAAGGAGACCGTAGGTGCCACAGTCTTCAGATAGACCCCTAAAACAGTTAAGAATATTGCTCCTGCAATAACTCTGTTAGTCGTTTTGTGATTGACCATTATCAACGAATTTTTTCTCCCTTAAGGATCTCTAAATAGCACAATTATCTAAACTGCAATTTCAATGGTTACTCAGCTCTCTTAACTTCCAGAAATTTAGCTAAAAAAGCCCTCAGTGTCAAGGTAAAACTCGTGTAGCCTTTCTGCACAAGTCGGGAATATGATAGGATACTTAGGAGGTTAGGGGAAATCAGAACATCTTTGCAAAGGTAAGCAGAACAGATGGACAGATGAAAGAGGAACACATCGTTCTTTTGCGTGGTGATTTATATGAGTTTGGAGAGACTTATGCAGTTTATTTGTTATTTCAACAGCAACATCTTCCTCGTCTGCTGATAGTTCTTCGTCCAGATTCGATGCACATAGACGCCCGATGCGACATCCACACCCGCGTCATTTTGTCCGTCCCACTGGACTCTATAGAACCCCGCCGCCTGTTGAGTGTTCACCAGAGTCCGCACCTTTTGACCCAATAGGTCGTAGATGACCAGGTGTACCTCCGAAGCCCCTGGCAGCTGATACATAATCTCTGTGGTAGGGTTGAACGGATTGGGATAGTTCTGCTCTAAGACATATTCTGTCGGCGCCTGTGAGATCGCAACCGCGCCGAGCTCCTGTACAGCGTTTTCATTCACGAACCCCACACCGTGCAGTGTTACCTGTGCTACTGGATCGTGCACCTGCAGTGTGATAGTTGCCAGATCGCCTGCCGAGATTGGGGTCACCCCGGCCATCGCTACATACAGCACACTGTCCCCCAAGCTATAGACCAACTGCCAGTCTTGAGGTACATGAGCGACTACTTTTTCAACCGTCACCTGCGTCGGGTCAATCTGGACGGTGAACTGCGCTGAAGTAACCCTTCCTACTTCTCCGCTCCAGAGGATAGGCAGACTAACAAGTTCAGAAAGATCGACCGATCTGACATCAGACCAGCCGAGTGTACCTCTAACGCTTGTCCTCTTAGCCAGTGGTGCCCCACAGCCCTGAGCGACAGGAAAACAGTCGATGATCCCGACGACGTATTGCAGGATCAAGGAGGCATCAAAGGCACTGATCAGGCCATTTCCGGAGACATCCGAGGCCAGCGCGGCACTGCCTGCCAGCGTCAAAAGTCCCACGGAGTGTCGCAGCACCAATGTGGCATCAAAAGCGCTGATTGAAATGTTGCCCGAAGGATCGCCAAACAGGAAGAGGTTATCCAGCGTGAAGTGTCCTTGCCTGTTGGTAGGGGCTGAGGTTGAAATGCCGTCGGAGGCGAGCACAGACCATGTCAACGGAAGCTGATCGTTCGGCAAGCCGAACGTCTGGAAATCAAGCGTCAGTGTAGTGTCTTTCAAGGTGAAGGTCATATCGATCCCATTTACGCTGATGGACAGCGAATAGATAATCATATCCACATCGGGAGCCGCTGTCCAGCGGAAGATTACGGCTTGAGGCAGGACAAGACTGCTATCTGCAGGGAGTAATCGGGTAAAGGATCCGGGTGAGCTATTTTCCCTTACATGCACATGTGCAGGAACTCGAACTTCTGGCTCATCCGGATCGTTGCTTCTCACCACGATGTTGGCGTTGTAATCACCGATGTCCAAGTCCGTGGTATCAAAGATTATTGCAATGTCCACGCTGCTACCTGTTGGCACGGTGCCCAAGGTGGGCGTTACTGACAACCAACTGACGCCATTGATAGTTCCATGACCTGCATCTGGGAACCAATCCGTAGAGCCAAATGCGTCTCCTATAGCTCCCGTGACATCCATGTTTCCATCATCATTGCCAATATCAGACAGCGGTGCAGAAAAACGCAAGGTATGTATCCCAACTTCAACAGGATAGGCACCTACAAAACCTGATATGACATCATAAAGTCCCACGAAACCGCTGCTAACTGTGAAAAACCGAAATTCATAATCTGCACCGATATCTTGTCCAGCGAACCCGAAAGTTGGAGGAAGACCTGTACTGGGGTTTTGATCTATATCAAGTGAAAGAAAACCGCCAAAATTGAATGGATCAATTTCTGTATTAAATTGCATCTCGATCTGAAGTTTGTTCGATGTACTGGCGCCCCGAAGAACGGTTACGTCAACAACGCCGCCATCACCAACAGGATCCTCTATCACAACAGGAAGCGACGTTCTCAGAGCATCTTCCTTGCGATGTAGCTTCTTCATCGCCATCTTTACCTGACGAATTTGCCGATAGTCGCTCCATTCCTTTTGTGGATTATCCTGCAATTGAATAGTTAATCTTCGCTCGAAACTCCTGGAACTAACTTCTACCAACACTGAAGCAGCTGCCAATCCTTCAATCGAAATATCAAAAGTCAAATCACTGCCACCGGTGTTCTTGATTGTCAATAACTGTTCCGATGTCTCTCCAGTTCGCAAATCTGCACTTAACGAATCTGGAGAAACAGAAATATTCGGTGCAATTAATCCCTCGCCAGTTAGCGTCACCGTCACCATGGGTGCATCCGGATCATCACTTGTTATCGTCAATGTCCCGCTACTTATTCCTGTATCTACCGGCGCAAAACTTACCAACGCCTCCTGACTTTCTCCGGGAGATAAGCTAAGACCGGTTAAATCTACGGTATAATTTGGATTGTCCGATACAATGCTGCTCACCGTCAATGTATCGGTCCCTATATTCGAGACAATCAGCGTATCGTCGACAGATGCTCCAATGAGGGCAAAGCCATAATCCAAAGTATCCGGGGAAACAGCAATATCCGGCACACCTGTCACATGCAGATGCGCAGGAACTCGTACCTGTGGCTCATCCGGATCGTTGCTTGCAATCACAATATGTGCATCATAATTGCCGCCGTTCAAACCTGTTGCATCGAAGTTTACAGCAATGTCCGCCGATGAACCCGGTAGAAGAGTGCCAGATACAGGATTAAGGCTTAACCATTGAGGAATAGCTGAGATACTAACGGCGAGACTATCATGGATAAAGTCTGTGTTAAAAGCTACTTGTAAGCCATCGGAAGCATCTAGGTTTTCGACGCCTATCGTGGCACTATCCAAAGGAGGGAGCATATCCAGATACTGAAAGAGCATACTGCCATCAGGGTACAAGATAACTTGGAAAGTGTAGGGCCCTCCAACATCATAGTGAGGAAGCCCAGTGTACTGCACAATAAATCGATTTTGATCAGTGTCGTGATAGTAAAAGATAGTGTCGTCAGCGCTCGGATTCAAATCGTCCCAAAATGGCGCAATTAAGTCATTGGGATCAACAGGATCTGGAATAGGATCATTTGAGAAATCTGTCCCATCTGCACTAAACGCAAGATAGCCATTCGAGGAGATCTTGAGGGTTGTCTTTGCTTCTCCATAAAACGGAAATGTAAAAGGCAGAGCGACTTCCTCAACATCATCATCAAGTAACAATATCGATGTCCCGACTTTCGATATTTCAATCCAGTTAAAGATGGGTCCACCCGGTTCATCGCTATCGATCCACCGATAGCCAAAGCCATCTGGGCCTCCTGCTCCTAAAAGGAGGGGATTCCCCTCTTGCAGATCTGTCAGCCCCTTTTCGAGTTCTAAATGCTCAAAACGACTTGAGACGTCGTTCCTTTCAATCCCTGGCGTGTTTAATAAAGCGGCAGAAGCAAAATCCGGAAAAGTAAAGTCTAACGTTCCCTCTCCTACATTGTATATAGTCAGGATTTGAGTAGATGCGCTTGCTGTGAGCAGACTATCGCTCAGAGAATCCGGTGTAACTGAAATATCGGGTATGCCCAACGTGGCAGCCGATGGCGAGTTAGAGACTTCTGACCCATTCCCCTGCTCATCAAAAACTTTCAGGGCAAAATAGTAGGTCGTATTGAAACCTAGTCCACCCGTTGTGAACGTCTCCGTAGAACCAGCCTCTTGAGGATCCGGTTCGTTCAAAACTTCAGTAGCCAAATCAAAATTCCCGAAATCGATCGGAGAGGTTACATATCGGATATCATAATACGCTGCTGTGCCGAAGGTGCTGTCATCGCCGCTGGCTGTCCATGTAAGCGTTATAGAATTTGAGGTCGGGTCTGCTGCGGCTAAATCGGTCACGGTATCCGGTGGGATACTATCCGGTCCTGCTAATGCACCAAAGGCATTCAGTCTTCCACCTGTAACCGATCTGCCACCTAACGCAGGGATCGGATCTACAGTGCTCATAATCCTATTCTTGACCTGAAGATTCGTCAGATCTGGATATTGAGCCCAAATCAAAGCGGCAGCGCCGGACACATGTGGTGTAGCCATAGAGGTCCCGATGAGAAAGCTGTAAGTATCTCCTGGCACCGTGCTGAGAATACTTGAGCTCGGAGCTCCTAGATCGACTGAGGTAAGGCCGAAGTTGGAGAAGGGAGATCTTACATCGTTGTGATCTGTAGACGCAACGGAAATGATATTGTCCAAATCGTAGTTGGAGGGATAGTGGGGAACCTGATCATTATCATCTCCGATGTTATCATCACCTCCATTCCCTGCGGCGGCTATGAAGAGGATGTTAGCGTTCCCTGAAACAGCTATCACATCATATAAAGCTTGGGAGAATCCACTGCTACCCCAACTATTGTTAGTTAATTTTGACCTCATAATCATCGCATATTCTATTGCCAGAATCGCATCGGAGGTAATTCCGGAACCATCGGCTTCCAAAAACTTAAGCGGCATTATTTGTGCCGACCAAGAGACTCCAACAACGCCTATTCCATTATTTCCGACAGCAGCAATGGTCCCGGCTACGTGAGTTCCGTGACCATTGTCGTCCATAGGATCATTATCCTTGTTTACAAAGTCCCATCCTCTGACGTCATCGATGTAACCGTTTCCATCATCATCAATACCGTTATCTGGGATCTCTCCCGGATTAGTCCAGATATTATCCGCAAGGTCTTCGTGCGTCCAGTCTACGCCTGTATCTATTACGCCCACCAACACGGAATCTCCGGTTTGGATGTCCCAGGCCTCAACAGCATCGATGTCTGCATCGACTGTTCCGCCTATCTGCCCGATATTGTGCAATCCCCAAAGCTGAGAAAAGCTGGTATCGTTCGGGATAGTTTGAACAGCCCAGACACGATAGTTCGGTTCAATATATTCGATACGAGGGTCATTACGATATTGATAGATAGCATCTTCCACGGTAATTCCGGGTGTTTCCCAAAGTTCAGCGTTAACGATCCAAAATTTCTTGAGCACTGAAGCATTAAGGTTCTCTCTCATAGTTACGATATCCGCTGCTTGAATCTTTCCACTCATCTTAACAATCACTTGATGTTCAACGTACTTACTGTTTTGTTGTGCTTGAACATCAATTATGAAGGATAGTATTACAAGGAGCAGAGCCGGAAATATGAGCATTGTTCTCATCGTATGCCTTTTTATTGTTAAAGCCCTAAAAATCCGAAAAACGCTCCGGCAACGAGTAATTCAAAATTGCCTTATTGTCAAATGTAATCACATATTAGCATCTGTACTGTGATGCGGCTCACAGTAGAGGGCCAATAGGGTAATTTCACAGATTTACAAGTATCAGCGCCGCCACAGCGCACAGGATTCCAAAGACACCCCTCAATGGCAGATGCTCCTTCCATATCACCGTAGATAATATAGTTACTATGATCACCGCGCCCGAGCTCATAATAGGAAAGGCCACCACACCTTTGAGCTGTGATAAAGCTATCAGCAGACTCCACACTCCTGACACGTTACATAACCCCAACAAGACCCCTATAAGAACTTCCACTCGGCTTATCTTATCCCTCTTAAAATAAAAAACTGCCCCCGATAAAACTGTCGCAGATATATAAAGCACAAAAAGATAGGCCGATCTGTAGTCGTCCAAGCCCACCTCGTGCACTAATTTCGACATCGTCGAGCTCGCACCTGCAGGGATAATAAGCGAAAGCAGAATCCACACAGACCATCTGCTCGAATTCTCGGAGACGACCACGCTACTTTTCTTGCTAAGCAACACTAAGGCCAACACGATGAATAGTATCCCTGCTATTTGCCCCGAACTTGGAGTCTCGTGCCAGATGATTATCGACAGACTGATAGGAACCAACACGGAGAGCCGAGATACAGTCTGAGTTACTGACAGCCCTCCTATCCCTATCCCCCTAAATTGGGACAGCAGACCCGCGGTAAAAGAGATTCCCGTCAATATCCCCAACCCGATAACTTTTCCGTTGAACTTACAAATCCCTATATTCAGCTCATACAAGCCCACCGCCAGAGCGGCAACCAAATAGTTTATGGTTGCTATGGCAAAGCGATTGTATCCTTTGTGCACAGTCAACTTCATAAACTGACTGAAGGTGGCAAACATAAAAAGGCTGACGATTATAAATCCCATCTATCACGCCCTGTTACTTGACTTTTTCGGCCACCAGCTCTGTGTACTCGGGAGTTGTGCCGCAGCAGCCGCCTACTATATTAGGACCTTCCGCTATAAGCTCGTCTAAGTATTCTGCCATGTCCCGGGCTGTCTGTCTGTAATACGTGACTCCTTTTATCATCTCCGGATTTCCGGCGTTCGGCTGCACTATGATGGGCATGTCTGTGCACGCCCTAAATTCAGCCGCTAAACCTACCATATCTGCTATGGTAATCTGACAATTTGCTCCCACCACATCTGCGCCTGCGGCAGCTAATTCTTCCACCGCCATCTGAGGGCTTATCCCCCAGGGAGTCCTGTAACCGTTCCTATCCTTATCGAAAGACATAGAAACTATTACGGGAAGGTTTGTATTCTCTTTTGAAGCCCGAGCTGCGATCTTAGCCTCCTCCAGGTCCATCATAGTCTCAACTATCACCAGGTCTATTCCTCCGTCTGAAAGAGCCAATACCTGTTCCACGAACGCCTCATATATCTCCTCAGGGGACTTATTTCCACCCCAGATTTCCAGTATCCCTCCCGAAGGGCCCATATTCCCGGCCACATACACGGAATCTGGCGCTATCTCCCTAATGTTCTCGGCAGCTTTACTATTGATTTCCCCGCTCTTCTCGGCAAGTCCGTAATGCTCAAGTCTGAACCTATTTGCCCCAAACGTATTTGTAAATACAATATCTGCTCCCGCATCTATGTTTGCTTTGTGAATCGACTGAACCTTCTCCCTTGCCGTAAGGTTCCACTCCTCCCCGAATTCCACGCCCGTCTGAAGCCCTATGCCTTGAAGCATAGTCCCCATAGCGCACTCAGACACTAAAATCTCTTGCTTCAAACGTTCCGAAAAGTCTCTCATGGCCCTTTCCCTCTGCTTTGAATTTCAGCAAACTTGACAATCTGTATTCTTCCCCTCTCTTTCAGAATTATACCCCATAGCGTAATTTTTGTTAATTGCAGAGCATTTTTTGTCCGCAATAAGAAGCCCCCACAGGGAGTTCCTATGGGGGCTCGAAGAGAATTGACCTCAACTTCTTATTAATACATGCCGCCTCCTGGGGGCATAGGAGGAGCAGCGGGCTTTTCCGCCTCAGGTATCTCTGTGACCAGGGCCTCTGTCGTTAAAAGTAGGCCAGCTATGCTGGAGGCGTTCTCCAACGCTATCCTTGTCACCTTGGTCGGATCGACAACTCCTGCCTTGATCAGATCTTCATACACCTCGGTATCAGCGTTGAATCCGAAGGCCCCTTCGCCCTCCTTTATCTTCTCAACCACAATTGCACCCTCAGCGCCTGCGTTCTGGGCTATTTGACGTGCAGGTTCCTCTAAAGCCTTTCTCACTATGTTCACGCCGATAGTCTCGTCTCCCGCAGCTTCGACCTTTTCCAAAGCTGAGATCGCCCTTATGAGCACCACGCCTCCACCCGGCACTACTCCCTCCTCCACGGCAGCCCTTGTGGCGTTAAGAGCGTCCTCAACCCTTGCCTTCTTCTCCTTCATCTCAGTCTCTGTGGCCGCTCCGACATTGATTACAGCCACTCCACCTGCCAACTTAGCCAGTCTTTCCTGGAGCTTTTCCCCGTCGTAGTCGGAGGTTGTCTCATCTATCTGGCGTCTGATCTGTTGGACCCTTCCCTTTATGGCATCTGAGTCGCCGCCGCCTTCTATCATAGTCGTGTTATCTTTATCAATCACTACCCTTTTGGCGCTTCCCATATCTGAAGTTGTGACGTTTTCGAGCTTAAACCCAGCTTCCTCAGAGATGACCCTGCCGCCCGTTAAGATAGCTATGTCATCAAGCATAGCCTTCCTCCTGTCACCGAATCCGGGTGCCTTCACAGCGGCGGATTTCAATTGACCTCTGATCTTATTCACCACGAGCGTTGCCAGCGCCTCTCCTTCAATGTCCTCAGCGATTATCAAGAGGGGTTTCCCAATCTGAGCGATCTTTTCAAGTATAGGCAGAATATCCTTAACAGAACTGATCTTCTTATCGTGGATTAAGATCACCGGATCTTCTAATTCCGCCTCCATGCTCTCAGGGTCGGTCACGAAATAGGGCGACAGATACCCCCTGTCAAACTGCATTCCCTCCACAACATCCATCGTTGTATCAGTTCCCTTTGCTTCCTCAACGGTGATAACACCGTCCTTGCCGACTTTATCCATAGCATCCGAGATCAGTTCACCTATTGTGCGGTCGTTGTTAGCCGAAATCGTCCCTACCTGAGCTATCTCAGCCTTGCCCGACACAGGACGGCTTATACTCCGGATCTCCTCCACCACCGCAGATACACTCTTTTCAATTCCTCTTTTTAGCTCCATGGGATTCGCTCCGGCCGTCACACTCTTCAACCCTTCCCTGAAGATAGCCTGAGCCAGAACAGTAGCCGTAGTCGTCCCGTCCCCGGCGACGTCGCTGGTCTTGGATGCTACTTCCTTGACCATCTGAGCACCCATATTCTCATAAGGGTCCTCAAGTTCCACCTCCTTTGCCACTGTCACACCGTCTTTTGTAACTGTGGGAGAACCCCACTTTTTATCCAAAAGTACGTTACGTCCCTTGGGACCCAAAGTGACCTTCACCGCCTCAGCCAATTTGTCCAATCCCTTTTTCAAGGATTCTCGTGCATCAACATCAAATTCCAACTGCTTAGCAGCCATAGCTTTTAACCTCCTTAAAAGAATTCGACCCTAATCTTCGATAACAGCTAAAATATCACTCTCTGGCATAATAAGATGCTCCACATCGTTCAAACGCACCTCGGTGCCTGAATATTTCCCATACAGGACCCTGTCGCCACTTTTTACCTCCATGGCGAGCTTATCTCCTGATTCTGTGATCCTTCCGGGTCCCGCAGCGATGACTTCTCCTTCTTGAGGCTTCTCCTTTGCAGTATCCGGAATAATTATACCACCTTTGATCTGTTCCTCTTCTTCAACGGGCTTAATCAAAACACGGTCGCCCAGTGGTTTCACCTTCATTCTGCTTTCTCCTCCTGCCAATAAGTAATTGTGAACAGACTCTTATTACGTTAGGATTTTAGCACTCTTATCATCTGAGTGCTAATAAATATATGAAACAATTCCTTCCCTGTCAAGAACTTTTTACTCGGTAAGGATCAGGACTTTCTCTATTAAGGGAAAATGCTTACGTGGGAGTGATGCGCAACGGAAGTTTTAGCCACGCACGCTCCCTATTCTCCCCTGAAGATCACCGTATATATCCTCTAACAACCTTGTATCATTCCCAAGTACCGATCCACCCTTACTCAGCCAATTAGCCTCCGACTGGACTGAAAGATTTTCCCGTCCTTGCCCATCAATTTGAGGATACACGCGTTCTATATTTTTCATTGATCCTTCCTATAGCGCTGTAACTGTACTTTCACGAAGTACGTATCTAACCACTATCTTTGTCGATCACCTTCAGGTCAACTTTTTGAGTTAAGCCATCCGATACTATTTGCCATAAAACTTCCTTCTTCAGCCCTTCTCAAATCTCAACAGTTTGCCATATCCCAGGCTCGTCAAAGGCGCTTATAAAGCTTGCAAGGGGTTTTGTAGAACTACATGCGGTATGCAACAAGATACTCAGCAGGATTGCTACGATTATTTTCGGCTCATTTGGATCCTCTTTCTCGGTAACGCTTTGGACTTTGAGAAAGCATATAAAATAAATGTTCTTTGTCTAATTCAGCACCAAAAAATAAAAAACTCCTACTAAACTGGCTACATTTTCAGGGTACAGAGAGTCAAGCTTTTAACACTCTTTATAATTTTAATCCAATTCGGGATATTCCCTATCCCTTAGATCGTTTACCAATATCACCAGATCGTGAGGCTGTCCTCTTAGGTCTATGACCTGGTCCGCGAGCGTTGCCGCCTGAATATAACCTATATCCAGAAACATCTGAATAGCCCCATGCTGTTCTATCATACATTCGGCGTTTAACCTGTCCAGTCCGGCGTGCAGGGCTATGTCCGACAACTCACTCAACAGCAGAGCCGATAAGCCGCGACGCCTATAGTCAGAATGCACTACGACCCGAACCTGTCCCACGCGCCTCATCCAGCCCATCTTTTGATGATGGAGTGTAGCGTCGGCTACAATCTTTCCTTCTGTCTTCGCCACTAAAGGGATAACTCTCCCGAGGTCTATATTTGTACACCATCCTTGAATAACGGACTCATCTGTAACATCGTCCTTGAGGAACATCCTGTCTCTGGCCTGAATATGACGGAAAAACTCCACAAGCTCCTCCTTATCCCCGCTCTCTAATAACTTTACGGTAATTTCAGTACCGTCCTTCAAAGTCTCAACTTTCGGATATATGTCCCCCAAGATTTCCTCCAAATAGCTATCTGCTAGACTCTCCTGTGACATATTCTTATCCTCCTGGTCGGCTGCGTTATTATAAGTAGGCAATAGTTTCTAAACAGGGTTTCCCCCTATGCTCTGTACTCTTAACTTTCTACTGCTTTCATATTGTCCCCCAATTTCTTATATAGGCAGACCTTAATCCTTTTAGGACTAAACATAGATCTACTTCTTGAATCGATTTCAATTCCCCAGATATGAGTTCAGCATCCCCCCCAGTGGCTATCACCTTGGTCCCCTGTCCTAATATTTCCTTCATTTTCTCTACAAGTCCATCTATCAGTCCCACAGAGCCATATACTACTCCCGATCGCATGCAATGGGGGCTATCTTTACCTATCACAGAATCAGGCTTGCTCAACTCGACCCACGGGAGCAGGCTCGTTCCTTTGGAGAGAGCCTTTAGAGACATCTTCAAGCCCGGCGCTATAGCCCCCCCTAAGAACTTACCATCCACAGACACGGCATCTACAGTTATAGCTGTTCCGACGTCCACAACTACACACGGTCCTTTGTATAATTCGTAGGCAGCAGATGCCTCAAGGAGCCTGTCTATACCCACGCCTTCAGGACATTTAAGGTCAATTTCTAACCCAAGATCCATATGGGTAGAAGCTACGATCCCGTCCTTCCCGAAAAGTTCACCGGAGACTGCGACGAACTTATCCGCCATTTCGCTGACGACGGAGGATATAACCGTGTGCTTTACGCTTCCCCAACACACTCCGCTGTCCCTGAAGGCGACCAATATATCATGAACATATTCTTCCACAGACCGATTCTGATCAGCAGGAAACTTCCAACTCCCTTCAAGAAAGTCCCCGGCAAAAACCCCCACCGAGACATTTGAATTTCCTACGTCTACCGCCACAAGCATCGTATTCTCTAAGCCACTTATGGAGCCAAGCCGCTCTCCTTTAGGATAGTTAGACGTTCCCGCGCAAATACTGGCATATAATTGCCCTTCTGAAAGTCCTTGAAGAAAACTTACCTGAAACACCTGGATATTTCAGTAACTTCCGTAGTCCACCAGCATCTTCTATGACCATCTGAGTTATTTGAGAATATAAACTTTTCCTATCTGTTTGTCAATACTGCAAGATGTCAAGCAGGGCTATTTAATTTTTAGTAGCGTTGGTTCGGTAGAATACAAGCGACCTATCAAGACCTAGCGGCAGGTCTGAGCTGTCCCCTAGGTTGATTTGAATACACCTATCCAATGCAGGGATTGGCTACCGCACCCTAGGGCGAGGCGCAGTGAGCATTACGTAATCTCCTGCCACCCCAGATGGGAGGAGATCTGCGAATAAACCCTAAGGGCCGGAGTGCCCTCGTCTCTGCATAGCGTTCCATCAGTACTCTCTTACCTCCGAAAGAAACTAAATTGCCCTGATTGCAGGCTCTTTGTTTTTGCATCAGGCATTGCAGCCGAAGCAGGTGTGCTACCACTGATTTCTCACTTTCTTCGAATGATCCTTCCAGAATTGGGAAGGTCCATGGTAATACTTTATGAAGGGCATGGTGAGTCCTAAGCAGTTTAAAGAGGGAGATGCCGCATATCTACCATACAAAACCAAGCATCAGTTGCTCAACAACAGCGACAATTAGATAGCGCAACCTATCGTGACCGCCGCGGTTGAATGGGCTTGATGCTACATATATGTGAGTGAAAATTTATGGGAACTATTGATTACCGAAGCTTGGACCGCGATATCTGGGAAAAGGAATTGGAGAACTTTGTGCCCCCTGTGATCTACGACATGCACACCCACATCAGTGCCGAGGCACATACAGGAGCACTAAAAGGCCCTCGCCCAGGTATGCGATGGAGATCGCTTATCAGGAGTACCTGGCCTGGGCGGCAAAACTATATCCCGATCGCGAGATGCACTACCTGGTCCTGGGGAGCCCGATTCCGGGAATGGATCTAGAGGGCCACAACAATTGGATGGCGGCACAGATGGCGGAGGATACTCAATGCGAGGTCAACATGATGGTCACACCGGATATAACGCCTGACTACGTCGCCGCTCAAGTAAGAAAGTACAACTTCTTTGGATTAAAGCCCTATCGTTTCTTTGCCCCCGATCCGATCAATTATCGGATTCAGGACTTCCTGCACGAGTCCTTCATCGAGGTAGCGCACGACATGGGGCTGGCGATCACCATGCATCTTTCCAAGAAAACCGGGGCTGCTGATCCCGAAAACTTGAAGACCTGCAGTACTACACCAAAGAGTACCCGAAGGCCCAATGGATCCTGGCGCACTGTGCCCGGTCCTTCAACGCCTTCATTACGGAGGAGTCGATCCACGTACTCAAGAGACATGCCGAATATCAGGTACGTCGCTTCGGCCGTGAACGAGATATACTCGTACTATCTGCTGATGAAACAAGAGGATTGAAAACAGGTGATGTTCGTCTCGAACAACATCGTGGCCGGGTGTGCTCGCTGCAAGTAGATTACCCCTGGCCGAGCCTGGGAGTATTTCGGGGGGGGTCCGAACTTCCTCACTGTGATACCACACCGACGTTTGTGATTTACGAGCAGTTGCGCCTGGAGCAGCAGGTGGCGAACATTTTAGGATTGACTCAAGAGGAGATCGAGGATAACTTCTCAGGGAATGCCGTGCGTTTCATCGAGGAGATGAGATCAGAGCGAAGTTCATGAGAAAGAAGGCCCTTCCGGGGTTCCTGCTGCCTGTCGTGTTGGATAGTTCGACGAGGTAAACTGGACGATTATCTTCTGTAGGGAATTGACAACCTTACACCTTCAAGGACTACCGGCTGTGTACGCTCCGAGGCGGGCTTGACCAGGCGTACCTCAAGCTCGTTTACCCCCTGTTTAAGCGGAGGAGCGGCTATTTCAAACTCGATGCAGTCACCTTCCACAGCGGTCTCTTTCAGCGTAGCTGGATATTGATTTAGGTCATACACCCGGCGACTCCAGCCATTTGAGGGAATCTTACCTGATTCCCATGGGACCGATACCTGGTTGAGACTTACCTCTATCTCGTCTCCATCCACAATGTCGTCAAACCGAAGCGCGAGGATGCATTTAGCTAATGTTCCATCGGCGAAGGCCATCTCTAAGTTGTCGGCGATGTCCATGCTGAGGATCGTGCCGCGCTCGGCAAGGGTCTCCTCTAAGGTAACGGGCAGCTGAACGAAAGGAATTGCGTTCCGGAACGAATGCCAGAGCTGGGTAGTCGGCCTGTCCCTATCAGAACAGTCCAGTTCATAGAGCTTGTCAGTAAGCACCAGCGCATCCGGGTCGGCCATCTGGGCCAGGACACTGCGTCTCCACTCGTTTGACATGCTGAAGTAGTTAAAGAGATAGATTCCATCGACACCTGCCCTCCAGTACCGAGCGGCTGCAGCCCTGAGTAATTCCTCATCCACAAACGGCCTGAGCGCCTCGAAGCATCCGCATACCTGGCAATCGGTGTCCCTGGCTGCCTCCACAAACTCTGAGATGGGCATCTGGAACGGGATGAACCCTCCACCCGCGATGAGTATGTCTATGAGCCCTTCTTTGATCCATACTTCGGCATCGAGTCCTATCCTCTTAGAGTCGGCCAGCGTCGGTGGGACCCTCACCGCCAGTTCGAGGTGCTTTCCCCTCCGGGCGCCAACCTGGTTCATCCTCTGGTGTATGTGATCTATCATGTCCGTCATCAGGTAACGGTTGGCGTATGCCTCTTCCATCCTGAAGAAGGCCGGATGGCGCATGAAGTCCAGCTCTATACCGTCCACGTCGAAACGCTCGAACAGCTCGAAGATGATCTTGGTCATGTGAGCTCGCACTTCGGGGAACGCGTAATTGAGACCTGTCCTGATGCCCCATTCGAGGCTCCCGTCCGGTATCTCCTCTCCGGGACGTCCGATGAGTAACTCCGGGTGTTCTCCTCTGAGCCGGCCGTAGTCTGGAGATGACTCCTCAATATCGTAGTGTGTGTTCATCCTCACTGATGGAAAGAAGCTCAATCCCGCAGCGTGGCACAAATCCGCGATGACCGTTACTGGCCCCCCGTTCTCCTTTATCATGTGCCGAAGGTTTTGATGCTTCGTTTTACCTCGTGGGTTGAGATCTTCATAGCCCTCACCAGATAGTTCTCCGACTTCGGTCTCGTAGTGGTAGACCTCATGGCCTCCTATCGACCACAGAAAGGTGTCCACCGGTGTCCCTTCGCAGGGCGAGATCATCTTGTCCCTAATCTGGTCTACGCTCAGCGGAGGCTCAGATGTGCCCATTATCCATCCGTCGTCGTTGCACAATACGCGCCGATACTTTTTGTGTGCACTCATGTTCACATCTCCATGAAACTAAATGGATTGACAGAACTTCTCGAATATAATTAGACAGCAAGCTAGCTTAGGTAAGTTTTCCGTATATGCTGCCTACTATTTTGGATCTCTATAAGTCATCTCCACAATATTTGCCCTGGATAGTCATATCCGGTCTTGCGTAAGATTCGAATGGGCCAACTCAGAAGATTCGAGCGTTCTTACGTGGTTCATTGAGTCAAGCAAGAACACCGATCGTTGGGCCAAAGCTGTCTTGGTAAGCCAGAGGATCCACCCGCGCGTCGATGAGCGTGGTCCGATCTGCCTCCAGTGCGCGCTTCAGCTCCTTTTCGAACTGTTCGGGGGCGTCCACCTGCACGCCTATCAGACCGCACGCCGTGGCAATTTCGGCAAAATCGACGGAGCAGAGGTCCAATCCGTATTCGTGCATGCCGCGAGATTTCTGTCGTGACTTCATCGTGCCTAAGGCCCGGTCATTGATAATTATTAGCGGCACCGCTACACCGGTGCGTGCAAAAACCTCCAGTTCCCCAAGGCGCATCAACATGCTGCCGTCTGCACCGATGCCCACCATAGGAACTTCGGGCCTTGCCAGCTTTGCTCCCAATATGGCAGGCACCATCAGTCCCATGGTCCGCCCTCCTGCTGTGCCCCAGTAGGTTTCGGGTCGAACCACCGTCCATAGATGCTCGAGCATGGGGATGTAAACACCTGTCTCCGAAAATAGAGCGCATTCCGCCGGAAGGACGGCGCGTGTGATTTCAATGATGTCCTGGGCTGCTAGTCGGGCCTGCCCCGGCCTCTTGAAGTTCTGCAGTATCTTCCGGCGTGTCGTCTGGATCTGGTTCTGGAAAAAGCCTTGCTGATTATGCGACAACAGGCTTGTGAGTGCAGCCTTCAGATCCCCGTTCACACGCACCTTAGGATTTTCCGACAACGTCTCATATTCGGGTCGGGCCACTAACTCACAAGTGGAAAGTTCGCTGTTCCAGGGAGTGTGCGACATCATGGCATCTGCCCCGACCAGCAGCACCGTGTCCGCTTGGCTAATGATTTCGGTTTCGACGATATTGGGGCTAAAATTGCCCACGAACACTCCCGCCCAGCGAGGGTGAGATTCAGGAAAGACACCGCGGGCATCCATGTTGACAAGAACCGCTGCGCCGATGTTCTCGACCAGGTCCAACAACTCCGGCGTCGCTCCAGCGCGCACGACATCCGAACCGGCGATTACTACCGGTCGTCCAGAGCTTTGAATGAATTCTAAAGCGTCGGCAAGCATGGCCCTGTCCGGTGGATGCGGCGCTGGTGAAGAGACTGCGGGCAGGGGATCAGTGCACTCTGCCTGTCCCAAATCCGAGGGAAGATTTAAAAGGACCGGCCCAGGTCGTCCGTCCGTAGCGTGAAACACAGCTTCCTGAAGACAAGCCGCAGCCGCATCGGGGGTCAAGGTGTCCTGGAACTTCACAACGGCACCGAACAGCTCGGCATGCTGGTAGTGCTGTACCAGCTCTCGTTGAGTCACGTGAGTCGGTGAGGACTCACAAAGACATACGACAGGCGCACGTTCAAAATACGTATTTACGGCACCGCCGGCAAGATTGCCTGCCCCAATACCCTTCACAGCCAAAGCCAGCCCCGCTGTGTCCTTCATGATTCCGTAATATGCAGCCATGATCGCTGCGGAAGATTCGTGCGCAACGCTAACAAATTCGACGCCGAGACGCCGGCCGGAGTCCATAATATCCAAGGGAGAACCGCCGCCGGGAAGACCGAAGAAATGTCGCAAACCGCGCTCTCTTGCCTCGACAATAATCAACTCTGCCAGTTTCATACGATATTCTCCTTGAAGCGTAAAGCGCTCAGGATACTGAGAATTTGAGTTTTTGTTCTCCGAAGTGGCTTACACCTCATGCCCTCAGTCTCCCCAGCGATGCGGGTCGATCCCGGGAGCGTTTGACGCCATGCCCTTTGGCTTATTCTCCAGCTTCCACACACCGCCCGTCTTGTTGAGACTCTGCAAGAACGGCTTGGCCTGCTCGGGTGCTGCAGCCACTAACTCCGGGTCCCACTCCTCCATAGGTTGGATCGGCCCGGACCAGCCTGGCCGGTAGCCGAACTGAATCATCGACCTGGAGGAGGTGTCGTTGTTCGGATGTGTCCCGTGGAAGAGGTCTTTAGGGATGATAAGGGCTGATCCTGCCTTCAGGCAAAGGGTGATCTCCTCCGGGTGCGACTTGTATCGGAGGTACGGGTTCGCTTCTGCATGGAAGGACAGGTGCGAACGAGGCACGAGCCGAAAGGGCGCCCGTTCAGGTATGAGGTCGTCGAGGTAATAGAGGACCCGCAGCAGCCGGGGCGAACTGCCCTCGTAGTCAAAGATTGACGACCCAAAGGGCTGTCCGTCTGTGTGCATAGAGATCCCTGGGGAGCCGTGATTCGTGCGTTGAAATACTCCTCGTGTAAACACAATATCCGTGCCCATCAGTTCCCTGAGAAACTGGATAACCGGCGGATGCCCGATCAGCTCTGCAACGGCGCGACTCTGCCACTGTGGAGGATCCTCAGACACAGTCTGAGCTACGCTATAATCCTTATGTTGCATTGGAATATCGGCAAGTTCGGACTTGAGTCTTGCAATCTGCCGCCTGTCGAGTGTATCGGGTAGAACGACGTAGCCCTCTACCTCAACGTGTCGAATACGCTCACCCAGGGTGAACGAACTGAAGTCGGTCTGGTCGACGTTCATAAAACCAATTTCTTCGTCTTCTATATCCAGCTTGACATTACTTTGCATGCTGCATCTCCTTATCCGAAAAACCTGACCTACGCCTCCTCACAGCCCGACGTTGTTCAGGCTCAGAGCTTTCACTCTCTGTAGTCATCACCGTAGTCTCCAGACCGTAGTCTCCACTCAGGATCTACAGGTCATGAAACGTAATTAGGACTCCTGAATCCCCTCATGTTCGTTCGCGGCCAGACCTAAATCGAAAACGCCAGCATTGTCCGTCTCACCTTTGCCGCGCTATGGAGTCTACCCATCAGAATAGCTCCCCGTACAGTCATATAAGATACATTCATCCATAACTTTAGTCAAGAAATATTACCCTTCATTCGCCATATTAAGCTCTAAGCACGGTTGTCAATGTTTGCACAACATATTATATTACAATAAATAACACTCACAAAATTGCGGATAAACATTGATCATTCAGGAAGTGAAACGATGAATATGGGATTTGATGGAAGTACTAATCTTGAATTTCATGGTTCGAAGGTTACATGTGAGGGTGGCATTCTTGCGTATCGTAACCTTGATGACGTTTTAGGATTGTTCGACTCGGTATCTACTCTCTCTTAGCGATTTACGAACTGGACGTAATATCCAACATAATATGGCCACCATGATATGGCCACATTGGTGCATTAATCGATTACAGCCGTCTTGCTGGATATGAAGAAGTCAATTATGCTCAGAGTTTATCAGTTGACCCGGTCATGCGAGCGATTACCGGAAAGAAGGACAAGGGCAAGCATGCGGCCAAAGCCAATACGATAGGAGGTTTTGAAACGGAGATACTGGCTCAGCTGGAAAATCTCGACAGCCTGTCAGCTATCAATAGTATGTGGGTTCAAAAAGGGATCAGGTGCGGATCTGGTTATTTGTTCCGGCATACAATCCTGGAAACTTTTTGAGGCTGTTGATTCTTACAGGGAGAATCAAACAGTCGTCTCTGCTGATGTTCCTTGTGAAATTGATCAAGATTCGTGTGAAAATTGTCAGGCACAACGGATACATCGCGTTGCAGGTGGCTGGAGTTGGGATAGACAACAGGTTATTTGCCGAAGTTTTATCCCGGATTAAACTATTGCGATGCCACTCTCTTAAACTGCCACTTTTTGTTGTGAGTAGATGGAGAGATGTCCCTAATTTTAAGATTTAACACACAGAAAGTGCTAATTCAGAGGGAAATGCTATTTTGATTGAAAAAAGTGATTGTTCAAGAATATAAAAGCGGTTATATTCACTTACAAACAAGGGTCTATCGAAATTTAGCGCCTCATGAATTTCATATGGGGAATGTCAGTGAATACGAACTCAAGATGCCGGCCACGAAGCTCGACTGGGCGTGGTTCGGATCATGTGACGCGCCGGCATGGAGGAAAGAATAATGGGAAACTGGATCCAACGGGCGTCCATGCCGACGCCGCGGCACGATTTGCAGTCCATAGAGGTGGGCGAGAAGATCTACGCCATCTCCGGCGCCACCACTCAGACGATTCACGTGGTAGGAATCTACGACGTTGCCACAGACAGCTAGAGCGCGGAGCCACCCTGCTGGATGGCAAGATTTATGTGGGTTGCGGCAAAACTATCCGAACACAGGAGGAAATAGAGCGCATCGGTGACGGATGGAACGTGCAGGATGCCCTGGAGGTGCTGGATCTAGAGACGCAGACCTGGTCTGTTCTGGCCCCTGCCCCCAGTGGTCCCAGGGCCGGAGTGACGTTGGCTTCCTGCCGTGGAAAGGTCTACATCATCGGCGGCAACACCATGGAGTGAACCGGCACCCAACTGGAGGCTGTAGATGTCTACGATCCGCAGAGCGGCCAGTGGGAGTCGGGCCCAGCTTTTCCCTACCGTCTCCAGGCCCCCAATGCCATCGGTGTCGATGACAGGGTCTACGTCTTCGGTGGTTGTCGAACGGGTCAACCCCGGGAGGAGTCCTACCTGCTCGACGCACACGTGCTGGATCCGACTGTGGTCAAGTGGGAAAAATTGGCCCCGATGTTCACAAGAAGGGAATCCATGGGCATAACCCTGATGGGCGACAACAAGATTTTCACCTGCGGTGGCCACAACAACGAGGACGACAACGACCCCATCAAAAACTACACCAACACGACTGAAATCTACGACATCGACGCGGACAGCTGGATCCGCGAAGCGCCGTTGCCGAAGGGGAAGGCGTGGCTGGATGCGGCGACGGTGGGCGACCGCATTTTTGCCATGGGGGGAGCATGCGAAGTACCCGGACCCACCGGGATCAAGTGGATCGGCGATATGCACGAAATCGTCATGTAGACGTGGCTACCCCAGCGCCAGCCGACGCTAAATGCATCTGCCGGACCGATAAACAAATACCTGATCATTCCCACTGTGAAGGCACGAACTCCAAATTCGACCTCGCCGCCAAGAACGGATTTGCATAGTGGCTGGCTCTTTCGCCTGCTTTCATCAGTTCGAATGGTCTGACTAGCCATTCGGAATCCGTCTCGATTACAGGCTAAAGTCACTGGAATCCGCAGGCAAGAGTGTCTTGCTGTCAGATCCACAGTGTATAGGGATTAACTTCATCCTAATTGACTCTATAACCGATTTTTCTGCTCAAAGATCATCCGTCGACAGAATAACCACAGTGGGATAAATTAGATGGAAGCTGACGAATCTATTGTCGTGCTCTACAAAGGTGGCCGGCTATTGAGCTGGCACAGCTTGTCGCCCCGTGAACAGAAAGCTTATCAGCAGGAGCACGTGGATCTGATGCTGGGAATTGCGCACAAATACGGGCTGCAGCGCCTCGAAGGGTTCCGTTTGATGGCGCCGCAAAGCACTTGGGAGCGCTTCTGGACCATTGAGTTTCCGGCGTTAGCGGGCGCCGAGGCATGGATTGAGGCAGAGATGGCGCCGCCCTATGGGCGCTATGGGTACTACGAATACTACCTGGCGCGTAACTGTCGTCCGGAGTTTTGCACCGACTGGGTAGCGAACGCTGCACCTTCGGTGATCGTACCGGAAGACGTTGATCCCCGCCAAGTTCCAGAACTAAGGGTGGACTCTGGCAGTGTGGTTGTAGTGCTCTTCGAACGTGGGGAGCCGACACACGGCTCCGGAGAAAAGCGGGTGGAAGATGACTACATCGAGGGCATGCGCTCTGTAACCCACAAGCATAGTTTGATGCGGCTGGAGTGTTTTAAGCTGATGGCCCCCCAAGCTGCCTGGCACCGCGTCTGGCTGGCGGAATTTCCCACTGTAGCGGGGGCCGAGGCGTATATCGACATCGAGGTTTCCCCAGACCACGGCTGTGTAAGGGAGCGCGTTTTTCAACTGACGCGCAAGTGGTCGCCGACCTACTTCGCCAGTTGGGTTCCCAGATGATCTCTACACTTGGTGAAATCTACTGCGAGAACGTCACTAACCGGCCTGAGAGGTAAGGGACTTAACTTTGGGAAACGATCCCCGCTCACCCTCGAGATCTCGCGGGACAAGGTAATGAGCTGGTCCAAGGTCTTAAATTATTTAGTACAACGTCATGAGCAGCAACAAATTGGATCACAATGGAGTTGATCAGAAATAATTTTAGTGAACGCGAAACTATTGACTGTCGCAGGTAGCCAGGTGGAAGCCGTGGTTGTTCGCGGAGCGACACTCCAGTGAAGGCATCGACGCTGAAAATTATCAGGCCAATTCTTGAGGCTAACGTCTGTTGTTGACCCGACCATCCACCGCACAATTTAATTGACAGCTGATATCTTATTTTATATTCTTTCCAAATTGATCAAAATCTCACCTTTGTCCCTTGCCTCTTGAATATGAGCCCTATGGGGCTACAAAGTAGAAGCTGCAAATAGAATCCCACTCTCAATCTATGTTGAAGGGAGATTGGGAATGTGATAAACCCCTTCCAGATGGGACTAAACTTGCAGCATTTACAAGAGTTGTCGCTTTACCAGAAGTCGTAATCCGCAAGGAATTCTCCAAGGTCAGATCTTCTCCGAGTAGCAGAACTGGGTAAAGCAGTATTACATTTTTTGGGGCAACAGTGGCAGGTCCGCAAGAGAGTCCTGCATGCGCAGCGGACATCGGTTTTTGGCCTGTGCTCAGAACACTCTATAATTGAGCGTTATATTGAACTGCTGTTCTATCCTTTTTTTGTCCTCCTTGTCGAACTGTTCGCTTATAGTGAGATTGATCTTGTTCTCCAGGAAGAAGGTAATCGCGGCCCCTAATGAGTTGACAGTGTCTGTGTCTATATCTTTATTAGATTTATTGGCCCTTACCAGGTAGCGGAGCGTGAAATCTATTTTGTTTGTAAGTTCGTAGATGAAGTCCGTGATAAAGGACGTGTTGTAGAGTTCTGCAAAGTCTCCTGTAAAAGGCGTGCTGAACTCGAATCGGGCGTTGACCTGCGTTGTCCAGTTTAACGGACGGGAGTACCTAAACCCGATAGCGGCAGAAGGATCCCGTCGCTTCACACCTTTCATTTCCGTAAGGAGTTGGAATTTGATCCCTGCGGTGGTTTCCCATCCGTAGAACCTGTCGTTTACCCTCTCCTGAAAGAGCACCTTTCTCGTTCGTCGGCGGACGAAGGGATTTTGTGGACTCTCCACCTCCACTGCAAGATATGATGAATCCTCAGGTTGACTCTGTACTTAAGCCCGATAGTTACGGACTTCCCTTTGCATGCGGCTCTTAAAAAGAGATCACCATCTTCAGATTCAAGGCGATACACCTCTATCCCGTCTCCTCCCCTGGAAGCCCATCCAGATGGGAACTGACCGGGTTCTCCGACATTTGAGAAGTCGGCAACCATGAGATGCTCTCTCCTTACAACCTGAGCCGTGCTGCCATCTAATATCGATCCTGTAGCAAGTGTCAGGAAGAATAACAAGATTGATTGATACATGCTTTTTGACAAAGCCGCAAAAAGGTGACGTGGGTACTTAGTGCGTTTCTGCCACTCCCCTTTCATTCCGCCCTTACCAAGGGGGGATACAGGGGGTGATTGCAAGGGGCACGAAATGGCACCAAACCATCCACTGGGTGGCGTGGCCACCTTGCTGGGGAGCTAGCAAACCACGAAGTAGCGAAGCGGGCGGAGAACTTCCTGGAGAAAACTGATGAGTTAAATCCTTCAGAATCTGCGGTGTAGCTGGGAAACTTGTGGCCTATTTGATGTCTCTTATCCTGCCTAAAACCTTATCTGCAGTTATCTCTCTCATACACCTGAAGTGACCTTCCGGGCACTTGTTGCCTCCGTGAGATCCGCAGGGGCGGCAGTAGAGTTCAATCTCAACGACTGTATTTCTCTCTCCATAAGGGTAGAATCCAAAGTCTTTGACTGTAGGTCCGAATATAGCGACTACTGGAGTGCCTACGGCTGAGGATAGATGAACAGGGGCACTGTCGTTGGAAAGGAGAAGGCGGCACCTTTTCAAGAGTTCAGCAGATTGTCGAAGTGTCAGCCTGCCTGCGGCTATTATAGGAGCAAAGTCCATATTTGAGGCTATATGCCGGCAGAGCTTTTCGTCCTCTGCACCGCCGATCAACACTATCTGGGCATCCTCTTCTTTGATAAGACGATTCGACACCTCGGCAAAGCGATCACATAGCCACCTTTTGGTTGCCCACACAGATCCAGGCGCAACCGCTATAATCGGTTTAGAAGGAGATTTCCGGCTCTCCTTCAAGAACGCAGAGACCCTCTTCTTATCTTTATCATCGGGAAAGATTTCAGGTCTGGTGCTCCCTATACTTGCCTTGAAGATAGCGATAAGATCCAGATTGCGTTCTATTTCATGGACTCCGACTCCACTTCGGTGCCCCACAACATCAGAGTAAAGAAACGATCCCGCGCTGTTGTGAAAACCAATTCTTTTTGGTATGTTAGCGCTTCTTGCTATGAAAGCGCTCCTTATGGAGCGGTGCGGGATAAAAGTCAGATCGAACTTCTTGCTCTTAAGGACACGCATAATCCTGAACATCCCCCGGATTCCCCTGTCTCGGCCCCTTTTGTCATATATGATTAGTTCATCCACATTGGGATTGGTCTCTACAATCTCAGCAGTGGTAGGATTCAAAAGGAAGGAAATCCTTGCTTTGGGGAAATTGTCTTTGACAGCTCTCAAAAGAGGTGTTGTCAGAATAACGTCACCTATAAAAGCCGTCTGTATGATTAAAATCCTCTGGATGTTTGGAAGTCCCTTTAATATGCTTAGGCCTGTCGCCCTTTCAACCTCTGTCTCACAGCTTCGTAAATGACTGCAGCGGAGGCAGCGGCGACATTGAGGGAGTCAGTGCTCCCTGCCATCGGGATTTTAACGACTATATCGGCACCCTCAAGAGCCTCCTTATCGAGTCCTTTGGCTTCGTTTCCCATCAATATTGCTGTCGGTTTCGTATAGTCTGTGTCGAAGTAGCAGACATCCGCGTTCGGAGATGTAGCGATGATGGCTATTTTGTTGTCTTTGAGCCATTTAAAGGCCTTCGCTCTGTCCTTGCAGGTTACGACCGGAAGGGAGAAAAAAGAGCCCATACTGGATCGAATAGTGGCGGGATTGTAGAGGTCTACCATCTGCCCGGAGGCAATTGCTCCTGACGCCCCAGCTCCATCAGCCGTGCGTATTATCGTGCCTAAATTCCCAGGCCCTTCAGCGCCATCAATCACTACAATGAGAGGACATCCACTGACGACGATCTGATCCAATCGGGTTTCCCATTGGCGGACTACAGCACCTATCCCCTGTGGGTTTTCCCGCTCTGAGAGCTTCCCGAAGAGATCTTCCTCCACAGATACTGTCTTTATGCCCTCTTTTCTTAAACTCTCAACTAAAGCGATAGCTCTCAGGCTTTCCAGCTTTGCAGGACAGAAGATCAAAGATTCCACAGGGGCGTTAAATTTTGCTGCTGCCGCTACTATCCTGATCCCTTCAATAAAAAATCTTTTCTCTTTATCTCTGTATTTCTTCAGCTTTAAAGAGCGTATGAATTTGATATACGGATTTCTAAAGCTTGTAATTGGCTTGTCCAACTCTTTTTTCCCCTTCAACAAGATAAGTTCCGATTGCAAAGATCTGCATCAGGACTAACATTACGGTTCCTTTATAAAAAGGTCTTTTTGCAAGAAAGTCAAGTGGTTTTCCCCTATTAACAAGTAGCTTCCGATTCAACCCTATTGACTCTTTGTCAGCGGCAATTCAGTTTTCATAAGAAGCACCGGAAAGCCTTTGAAATTGCTTCGGGCTTTTCAACACCTGGTATGACCTAAGACCGAAGCTAAACAATCTGAATACTGGCAACTGCATGAGCTCGACTCTTTGTTGACTTAGATCCTGCTTTTTTGTATATTAACATTTGTATAAATCCCTTAGCCTGAATTGAGAATCATGTTGACGGGACACGTGTGAAAAGGTAGTAGTGGCAAAGCCATGTGGCAATGCAGGGGGAGATGTGCCAAGGAGCCATGAAGTGGGAGAGGTGGGTGAGGTGGTGGCAACAAGCCACGAAGTGGTTCCCCCAAATTGTCAGGGACGCCCGCGCGTCTGCCTTACAAGATTAGAAAGAAAGTTGAATACGCGTAATGAGGAGACATCGGAGGTTGAGATTGTGGAGACTTCTGATGTGAATCTTTCAGAGATCGAGGAAAAGGGTCTGATATTAAAAGTCTACTCAAAGGTCCTAAAGCAGCATATATGGATCGTGGCAAGGGAGGATCAGACCAAAGATGTGGCGCCAGATCCCACTTATACAGTGGACGAATGCAGGCGCCTTGTGAGCTTCAAGATAACTCCCAAGGAGTTGAAAAAGATACATCTTGTAAAGGAGATATTCAGCGGCACAGTAGTGAAAGATGATGAGGATAATTGTTAAATGATATTATTCACACAAAGACAGCCTTAATCGTCTCTCAATTTTCGACCATTTTCAAGGACTGAGGCTGGTTGAACTCCTCTAACACCATCGCTTTGGATTTCAAGGCTGTCCCCCACCTTGTGTCTTCTTATCACCCTTTGATTCAGTTCTACGCTGGGTCATTAGAAGGTACAGTTCCCGCCCAGAGGGCCCCGCGCTGGAGCAGAAGCTTGAACATCTCGTGTCGGCACGCATCGGGATTGTGTCCCAGAGCCAGGTAAAATACGCGGCCTTTCCCCCACTCCTTGGTCCAGGCGACGGGCATAGTCCTACCCTCCCAGAGTGCGGAGCATAGAACGTTCACTCTCGAGTCATAACTTAAGATATACTGCTCATCATCAACCATGAACTCGTCCAACCCCTCTGTGATGGGATTCTCCGTGTCCACGATGCTCACCTGATACCCTCGAAACTTGGGATGCGTGATAAAGTGACCGCCGAGCATAGCCCGATACTCCGGACACTCGCGGAAAGAGTCAGCCGCCGGGTGAACGCCGGCGTATCCTTTCCCACTGGCTACGAAGTTTAAGAGACCGTTCTTCTGCGCATCGGAGATTTCCCCCCCAGTGTAAAAGAAGACTATGAGGTCGTACGGATCCAGATTGGGAGCTTCCAGCGCGGACATATCATCCTCCACCTTGGTGATGTCGAAATGCCCAGCTCCTATCAGTCCTTCCTCAATAGCCCCTCCACAGCCTTTGAAGTCGTGGGTCTCTCCGCCCGTAAATAGCAAAGTTTTGATCTTATCCATAGCACCTCTCCTTTTTCCTTGAGTTCAAAACTGCCTTAATTAAGCGTTCTCTGTCACATTCTCCATCGCCATGCATGTTTCTTCATAATACGCCTGGTCGATTTCAAATCCCACAAAGTCAACACCGAGTTCTATGCACGCAAGGGCAGAATTACCGATCCCGACAAAAGGATCGACCACAATGCGAGTCCGCTCAACCCCATGCAACATAATACACATTTTAGGGATCCTTACGGGGAACGTAGCCGGATGAGGCCTCTGCTTTGCTCTATCCCTTATCGTCTTATAGGGCACAAACCAGGTGTTGCCTCTGCACCTTCTGTCTTCCTTCGCAGAGTCCCACCGCCCGATATTAGACTTGTCCTGGTACTCAACTCCTATAGATAATCTATCTAATTCTACATCGCCATTTTTGGTCAGGTGAAAGATGTACTCGTGGCAGTCGTTGATGAATCTATTGCTATTTAGAGGCTTATAGTGTCCGATAGACACATTGCTGCTGATTCCCGGGTAGTCACCGACGTCCTCCTTTTGTATAGCGATAGATTTTATCCAGTGAACCACATTTTGCAGGAAAAAGTGCTTTCTCATCTGGGATAGGACTTCAAAGGGCACACAGGGGTCGGTGGGCTTCGATCCGATATTCAGGAACAAAGACCCTTTATCACTGAGAATTTCCTTTACGACGCCAGCCCAGATTCCGATCCATCTTAGATATTTCTCCCTCGGCACAGCATCATCGTACTTTTCATATCTGATGCCCAGGTTATACGGAGGGGAAGTTACAACGACATCTACAGAACCGTTCTCTATCTTGCTTCTCATCCCCTCGATACAATCCAAATTGTAAACTACAATTTTGTTTTCTCCTCTCTTGAAAGTAGAGACTATGCCGCTCATTTTACACTCCTCATCTCCTACTATGAAATAAGCCTAACGCATCAAGACCAGCTTCCTTGTCTGCACAAATCCATCCGCTTCTATCCGATACAGATAGACTCCGCTGGCAAGGTCCTCTCCGTTGTCATCTTTGCCATCCCAGATTAAAGAGTAGGTACCTACTTCTATCCCTTTATCCAACAGTATTGCAACCTTCTGTCCTATCATATTATAGACAGATATATCGACATGGCTTTGAACAGGAAGCTCGTAATAGATCACCGTATGGGGGTTGAACGGATTTGGATAGTTTTGACTGAGCCGATACACTGTGGGTGTCTCAGATTTGACTCCCTCGATCCGGACTGGTATCCTCCCTTCGTTCAGCGACACACGCTCCAGCCTCAGGGTACTAAGGAGTCCTGCGTCCGACACCACCTCCAGCACCGGCCCTGAGCCGGTACTCAACTCGGCTCCGGCAAACGATGCTCTGATACTACCGTTCTGGACGTTGCTGGCAAGCAGATAGCCAGGAGTCAAGTGCGTCCTTCTGACTGTCACATTTCCTCCATTTTCCTCAATGGACAGCGTCATCTCTCCAGCGACTACAGCGTCCATCTCGTCTATCAAGATGGGCAGACACATCCGTCCATTCGACAACGCCTTCATCTCACCCATCCGGACCGTCCGAGTGGCATATGCTACCTTTGTTGTCTGTCCTCCCCTCACAGGGAGACGAGAGATTTGTCCGACTACATATTGCAGCACCAGTGAAGCATCGTACGCAGAGATGGTGGTGTCGCCACTCACATCTGCAACTACAGAATCCTCACCGGTCAACGTCAGCAGTCCCACTGTGTGTTGGAGAATATGGACAGCATCGTAGGCTGTTACCACACCATTGTCCGTCACGTCTCCCGGCAGACGTCTGGCCTCCAGAATACCGAACGTTCCGATTGTACCCCCGGCTTGTCCGGCTCCAAGTAGAGGAGAGTCGCGCCATAAGTGGTAATCGCCGGCCTCCGCATTGACGAATCGTGGGTCTACGGAGAGATCCAACTCAGGGGTAGAAGTAAACCCTAAGTAGTTTCCACCCCGGTTATTCCATACATCATTGTACCCGATCTCTGAGACGACGCCATCTCCCTCTTCGCCGCCCTGTATGGAAATCCCGATCAGATTGCTGGCCGCGATATTGTCTACGATGGAAGCCACACTCCTCGACAGAACCAAAATCCCATACGTCCCGTTCTCCACGATCGTGTTTCCCCGAACCTCCAATTCGGACTCCGTAAGACTTATGATGCCCGCCCAGCTGTTTCGCGCAAGCACGTTGCCGGTAACGGTCACCGCTCCGGCACCAGCGATCACCAGTCCGTTGGCCTTATTCCCGGTGATAGTGTTCCCCATCAGCTGCCCAAAGGACGCTTCGGCATAGACAACCCCATTCAACCGATTATCCCGGATCTGATTGTCCCAGATATACCCCTCCGAACCACCATATATGGCAATACCAAAACCCTTATTCTGTTCCACAAGACACCCTTCGACGGTCACTTTAGATCCATTCACGGCGTAGACCCCTGAAACAGTGGTGTTGGTAATCCGGCAGTTGGCGACCGTCACCTGGGAGGAGTCGACAAAGACCGTGACCGGTGACTCCGTGCCGGTGTAGGCGAGGGTAAAGCCGGAGATCTTGGCATCTGAGACGTTCACGGCGTATACAGGGTTGGCCAGAATGTCTATCTCTATGCGGGTACCTTCGTAGCCACTTCCCAGCACCACCACCCCGGACTTCAACCATACAGTCTCCCGATATGTGCCCGGAGCTACCCGCACTGTATCACCCATGACAGCCACGTCCATCGCGTCACTAATGGTCCTGTAGTCCGCACTCCCGTCTGCCGCCACGTGGAGAACCGGCCCGAGGGATTCCTCCTCAAAGAAAGCCCCACTGAATAGCATGCCATCCTGAATCTCCGTGCCCAGGATCCTTCCTCCGGTGAAGGCCACCGGAAGGCCCTCACCCGGCCAAATGTAGCTGTCCCTGACCTCAAAGTGGAGGTGGGGGACGTTCCACCTGTCGAACGAATTGCCCAGCGCCCCTATGAGATCGCCTTGTTCCACCCACTGTCCGACCTCTACCGCTACCGAGCCCTTCTTAAGATGGAGCATAAAGCTGTACTCGCCGTTCTGGTGGTCGATCACGACGGTGTTGGACTCACCCCCGGGAATCTCCTCTCCGAAGGCCGGCTCATCTGCGTCCTTCCTCACAAAGACGACACGGCCGACCCCCGGTGCATACATGGGAGCCCCGTACCCCCAGTAGTCCTCCTTGGTGAGTCCATCGGTCCGATAAAGCCCCCGGTAGCTCCTCCAGATGTCCATCGCGTAGCGGCCGGGCATCGCCAGGGTTCTGCCCCGGAAAGTTGTCGCACGGTGCCGGTGATTGTCCTGAGGGGGACCAGCGATGACCTGCCATCCACCCCCGCGCATGGGGAAGCGAAGGTCAGTGCGCTGACGGTAGATTTCAGGGACGACTTCGCGCACCAGTTCTACGGTTCTGCCCCCCTCCTGCCCCCGGACTACGTACTCAGCTCTCACGGGGAGATCGGCCTGGGGAAAGGGGTGCTCTTTGGGAAGAAAAACGTCCCGTCCTCCTGGGGGAACCTCCAGTGGCGTTGCGGATTTCAGCTCTGTCAGCGTCGCATCCCACACCATCTAAAGGTTCGTCACATCCGTCTCGATTACAGCAGATGTCGCTCTGAAGTCCGAGGCCGGGATGCGTTCTGACACGACGATACCCCCGTCCTCCCCGAAGAACCTCACTTCCACTTCGTCCGGTATAAAGCTGACGAGGTTCCCCACCATGATGTAGATATCCACGCTCAGCCAGGCCTGTCCCTGCAGCAGCGTCCAGTAGGCAGTGTCAGGAAACGCCCGGATGAAGACCGGTGAAGGGACGGCACTTTCCTCTTCAGGGGACACAATGCCCAGTGCGCCGACGGTCCCTCCGTCCCTTCCCGCACCGATCAGGGTCGAATTGGACCGCAGGCGATAGTCCCCTGCCGCATCGTCTAAAAAGAAAGGGTTGACGGACATGTCCTCTGCCGGCGCCTGAAAACCCTGGTAGTTGGATAAGTTGCCGGTCATTTGAACCGTGACGCCGTTGTCCCAGACATCGTTGTAACCGATCTCCGAGATGATCCCATCCCCTGCCTCTCCGCCCTTCGTGTAGATACCACCAATCGAATTCCAGACCACAATATTGTCCACGATGGAGGCCACGCTCCCTGACTGAACCAATATCCCATACGTCCCATTCTCCACTGTCGTGTTCCCCCGAACGTCCACTTGCGAGGTGTCTGCTGCTCGGATACCAGCATAGGTGTTGCCCGAGGTCACGTTGCCGGACATCGTCACTGGTCCCGCTCCAATCACCTCAACCCCGTTGGCTCCATTCCCGGTCACAGTGTTCCCCGTTACCTCTCCAAACGACGCTCCGCCGAAAAAAAGCCCATCTACCTGGTTGTCCTGGATCTGACTGTCCCGAATACTCCCCTTCGAACCGCCAGATGTGACAACGCCGTGGCCTTCGTTCTGTTCCACAATACAGCCTTCTACAGTCACTTCGGATTCCTCTATAGCGTAGACCCCCGAAACTGTAGTGTTGAGAATCCGGCAATTGGAGATCGTCACCCGGGAGGACTGGACATAGACCGTAGCTGGTATCTCGGTGCCCGTGTAGGCGAGGGTAAAGCCTGAGATCTTGGCATGCGAGACGTTCACAGCGTACACAGGATTGGCCAGAATGTCTATCTCAATGCGGGTATTCTCGTAGCCATTTCCCAACACCACCACACCCGACTTCAACCCCACCGACTCCCGATACGTCGCGGGGCTGACCCGAATGGTATCCCCCGACAAAGCTGTCGCGATAGCCTGACCGATGGTCGGATAATCGGCTACCCCGATGGGGGATACGGTGATCGTCCGGCTGTAGGAGAGGTGAGGAATAGCGATCGACAAAACTGCTATCAGCAAGAAAGCATTTTTGGCCCAGTCGCGGAAGCTCATCACACTCCTCCTCTCTTTCAACCTTTCAGCATTGCCAAATTCTATTCGACATAGGTTCACCATCCAAGATAATTAACCAAGCATAAGACTGTCAAGCATAATTAATCCTTAAGACTGAACAGGACGGGCAAAAAGCCCTTGACTCCCCTCTGGATAGAGTTTATCTTAGCAGGTGTAGGTTTTTATCTTACGGATGAACGAAGGATAATTATGGACGAGTACATAGACGTAGTAGACGAAAACGATAATCTTATTGAAATCAAATTGAAAAGTCACGTCCATAATGATGGCAATTGGCATAGAGTATCCAATGTATGGATCTTGAACTATAAGGGAGAGATACTCCTTCAGAAAAGATCTCCAGATAAAGATACATTTGCGAATCTGTGGGACGTATCCTCAGCGGGACACCTGAAAGCGGGCGAGGACTACGAAAGGGCGGCTATAAGGGAGGTAGAGGAGGAGTTAGGAGTGGAAGCCGACCTGGAGGAGCTGACGTTTCTGTGGAAACACAGCGTACAGGAATACGATGAGTCCAAGGGAATATTGGACAGGGAGTTCCAAAAAGTCTATTTTCTAAACCTTGACTGGAAGATAGACCGATTTGAAATTCAGAACGAGGAGATTTCAAAGATAGAGTTCTTCAAGGCAGATAGGTTGAAGCAAATGTACGATGACCCCGATTGGCGAAATCTCCTCTGTCCATCAAAGGAGTACTGTTTCAAAGTTATAGATAAGATAGAAACAATGAATGTAGTAAGACAGAACCCTTAAAAAGGATTGCAAGATGTCGAACGTAAGAGCAGCCGTTATGGTGGAGCCGGGAAATATTGAAATTCAGGACTTCAAAAAGCCGGATATAAAGGCCGATTCCATACTTTTGAGAATCGACCGAGTCGGAATATGCGGGAGCGATAAGCACATGTATCTGGGACATTCGTCTTTGAACTTTCCGGTTATTCCTGGACACGAGCTTACAGGGACAGTCGAAACGATAGGAGAAAAGGCAAACGACCTTATGACTGTCGTAGGCGGTCCGTTAGTAGAGGGCGACCGCATAACTACGACGCCCAGTTCGACAGGATGCGGAAAGTGCTATTTCTGTGTTAATATACCGCACAAGCCCTTTCTATGTCCCAACAGAACTATATATGGCTTTTCCAACTGCGAAAGCGAGCCGCATCTTTGTGGAGGATTTTCGGAGTTTATGTATCTGCATTCGAAATCGAATGTATTTAAGATACCTGACGATATGCCCGATCATATCGCCGCACTGACCGAACCTGCGGCCGTGGCGACCAGGGCTGTGGAGAGGGCGTATCCTGTTGGGATTCCGTATATAGGCGAGGGTTACGGCATAGGCAAAAGTGCCGCTGTTATAGGCGTCGGGCCGATAGGGCTTCTGGTTGTGGCCGTCCTGAAGCACACAGGGGCCGGAAACATAATCGCTTTGGATTTCAGCGAGGACAGATTGAAAGCTTCAAAGAAGATGGGCGCAGATTACACCATAAACGCCTCAGAGCTTTCAGAAGAAGAGCGCACGAAAGCTGTGAAAGAACTGACAGAAGGAGTAGGGGCAGATGTTGTGATAGAGTGCGCGGGTGTGCCAGGGGCCTTCAAAGAGGGTCTGGACATGGTCAGAAGAGGGGGTAAATTGGTAGAGTTGGGGCACTACACAGACCCCGGAGGAGTTGAAATAAGACCTCACGTTGTCTGCAATAAAGACGTGGACATCTTAGGCGTATGGGCGTATCCGCCCATGCAGTTTAAGACGGCCCTGTCCTTCCTCCAGAAGACAGATGTCCGTTTAGAAGAGTTCGTGACGCATCAGATGAAATTGGACGATTTAGAGGAAGGAATAAAGATAACGGGCACTGAGGATGTGATCAAGGTCGTGATCGAACCCTGAAAATAGCTTTTCCGCAAAGAAAGCCCCTAAGATTCACATAAGTGAAGATATGGCAAAACCACTGAAATATATGTACGACGAATACACCTGGGTAGAGATAAGGGAAACAGAATAGACACTACAAATGATGTTCAGAGTTGTCGCGAACGGCCATTTAAACTGCAATCAAATAAAATAGCGTGCCAGCCTAAACCAGCACGCTACCAGTGTTGTTGAATAATGGAGATGAGACACTTGCACCTAAGGTGGACTATGGCGCAGGAGTTAGTCTCACACCGTTATTCTATACGAATATAGTTAATCAAGGGGCCTTTGTCAAGTATTTTATCAGCTCCTATAATTTTTTATGTAAACATCTGCACAACAGAGCACCTGCATTCAGGATATTTCGCTGATTTCTGACCAAATGTCCTCTTAAAAGAACTGGTTCTGCCTCAGTTGAAATTACTGCACACAACTCGGCAGTGATTCCTTTAAATTGCCTAATCTACTGCTTTCTCAGTCATTGCCAACTTACCTGTATTTCCGTCTATCCTAGCATTTACGCCCATGGGAAGAACGACCCTACTTGCAAAATGCCCGTAGGGAAGATCGGATAGGATGGGGATGTTCAGGTCGCACATTAGGTCATCTACCATGTCCTTTAAGGAAAGTTCTTCAACCTCGGAGGATTCATCTCTATCGAAGCAGTCTTTAAATTGCCCTAAGATGATCCCGCTAACTTGTTGCAGAAGGCCGGACAGACTGAGTTGCGTTAACATCCTATCTATGCGGTAGGGCGCTTCGTCTACGTCTTCAAGAAAGAGGATGGCCCCCATTAAATCGGGCTGGTAGGCGGTCCCCAGAAGGGAACATATAATTGAAAGACAACCGCCCAAAAGTTTCCCTTTCGCACATCCCCCTCTTATAACTTCCAGTCCTTCTATATCATCTATCCTTCCTTTCGTAAGCAGTTCCCACAACGTCTTTTCAGTAAGCCGATCCATCTTTGCATCCTTCATATCCACAGCTGCGAGAACTCCTGAAAAGGTAACAAGCCCTGCCTGTTTGAGTATAGACAACTGAAGGGCTGTGGTATCTGAAAATCCCACGAATATCTTGGGATTTCTCCTTATAAGCTCGTAGTCTATCTTGTCCAATATTCGGGTAGATCCGTACCCACCCCTGGATGCGAATATAGCTTTAATTTCGGGGTCGCAGAACATATCGTTTATATCCTGCGCCCTTTGGTCATCGCCTCCGGCCAAGTACCCCTTCCACCCGTAGGCGCTCTTCCCTACCTTGACATTATATCCTCTTTTTTGCAGATACTCTATCCCGCCTTCGAGATCCTTCCCTTTCACTCTTCCCGAAGGGGAGACGATGCCTATCGTATCTTCAGGTTCTAGCGGCGGCGGCTTGAGTATCATTGTTTTACACTCTTAAGAACGTTAAGGATCTTGTCGTGTATTCCACCGAAGCTCCCGTTAGTCATTACAAGCACAATATCTCCTTCCATCAGCTTCTCTTTAAGATGTTCTACTATATCATCTACTTCCGGTATATAGAGGGCGTCTTTGCCGTTTTTTTTCAAGGCTTCTGTTACCCTTTGTATAGACATCTTCTCATCTTCTCCGGCCCTTTCTGGCTTTGGGACTTTGGCCAGAACAATCTTATCAGCACAGTCGAACGCCTCATTATATCGTTCTTCCAATACGCACCTTGCGTTCGTGGCACTTGCAGGCTCGAAAAGTGCCCATATTCTAACTTTGGGATTGGATTTTCTGAGCCCTTTCAAAGTCTCTTTGACCGACGTGGGATGATGGGCAAAATCGTCTATTACAGTTATCCCATCTACAATTCCCCTTATCTCAAGGCGTCTCTTTACACCTTTGAAAGTGCTCAGGCCTCTTTTGATCTGCTCCCGGGAAAGTCCTATAAAGTCGGCTGTAGCAATGACAGCAAGTGTGTTTCTTACGTTGTGCTCCCCGATAAGAGGTATGAAGAAATTGCCGTATCCACTGACATCGAACGATACGCCACGAGGCTTAAAGTCCATATTTTCAGCTCTCCAATCGGCATTTTTGGAGAAACCGAAGGTCCTAACTTGGCAAAAGGCATTGGGAATGAGTTGGGAGACGTTCCCATCGTCCTCAGATGCTACAAGGAGACCATCTGAGGGTATTATGTTGATCAGACGTCGGAAGGAAGTTTTGATCTGATCGAGATCCCTGTATATATCGGCGTGGTCGAATTCGATGCCGTTGATTATGACTACATCGGGAAGATAGTGGAGAAATTTGGGTCCCTTGTCGAAGAAGGCTGTGTCGTATTCGTCGCCTTCGATGATGAAGTCCTCTCCTTGTCCTAACTTGTATCCGGCGTTGAAGTTTAAGGGGATACCGCCGACCATAAAGCTGGAGTCTCTTCCTGAACTTTCGATGACCCAGGCCAAAAGGGAGGTCGTAGTGGTCTTTCCATGTGTCCCGGTTACTACAAAGGATCGCTTACCCCTGATGAAGAAGTCCTTAATGACCTCGGGCATAGAGGCGTATCTTATCTTTCTGTTTAAAACCTCTTCGACCTCCCTGTTTCCTCTGGAGACTACATTGCCTATGACGACTAAATCGGGCGGTGGATTCAAGTTAGAAGAGCAAAAGCCCTCAAAAACCTGGATTTCGAGGGCTCTCAAAAAAGTGCTCATAGGCTCATAGACGACGCTATCTGAGCCGGTGACTCTATATCCACCTGATTTGAGCATCCCGGCTAAGGCTCCCATAGCCGTGCCGCAGATGCCCACAAGGTGAATGTGCCTTATTCGATCTTTCAAAAGGATCACTTGAGTTCTCTTTTGTATTTACCTGATAAGGTTATCCTTTCGATGAGCAATGACATAAACTGTCTGGCCACTCGACTCTTCGCAGACAAGTTACCCTTGAACCATTTCTCTAATTTCTTCGACAATTTCCGGGTTAGCTAATGTAGTTACATCACCAATGTCTGTCCTATTAGAGATAGACGCCAGGACACGGCGCATAATCTTGCCAGAACGAGTCTTAGGCATATCGGGTACGATGTAAACGTGCTTGGGTCTGGCTATTTTACCAATTGCTGCCTCGATAGATTTTGTAACTTTATCTTCTATTCCTGTGTCGGGCTCGTAACCGGACTTAAGAGACACATAGATATCAGGTACCCGACCCTTCAACTCATCAGCCAGGGGGACAACCGATGCCTCTGCCACTTCCTCGACAACAAGACAAGCGGATTCTAACTCCTTAGTGCCGAGTCGGTGACCGGCAACATTGATGACATCGTCAATTCTGCCCAGAATTCGATAGTATCCATCCTCAGCGTGCACGGCGGCATCACCTGCAAAATAAGGCCAGTCACGCCAGTCATTACTATCCTTATCTTTGCAATACTTTTGGTAATATTGCAAGACGTACCGCTCTCTATCTCCCCATACCGTCTGGAATGCCCCTGGCCACGGGTTCCTGATGCATATATTCCCCGCTTTACCGGTTCCCCGTTCAACTTCATTCCCATCCTCATCGTAGATTACCGGATGGATACCCGGCATACCGGGGCCTGCGCTTCCGGGCTTCATCGGTCTAAGAGCCGGTAGGGTACTGCAGAGAAATCCTCCATTTTCCGTCTGCCACCATGTGTCAACAATGACCGCTTGGCATTTGCCGACGACTTCGTAATACCACTTCCACACCTCTGGTTCTATGGGTTCTCCTACTGTCGTCATATGCTTGAACTGGTAATTATACTTCCTGGGTTCATCAGGGCCGGCTTTTCTTAACATCCGTATCGTGGTCGGAGCAGTGTGGAATATATTTACATCAAGCTGCTCGGCGATTCTCCAGGCGCGCCCGGCATCCGGGTAAGTAGGTACACCTTCATACATAACGCTCGTTGCAGCCAGGGACAGCGGACCATAAACAATATATGAATGACCCGTGATCCACCCTATATCCGCCATGCACCAGTAAACATCCTTCGGATGAATGTCCTGGATATATTTTGACGTACCTGTAACATAGGCTAAATAGCCACCTGTACTGTGCTGACAGCCCTTAGGGCTTCCAGTTGTCCCACTAGTATACATTATGAAGAGAGGGTCTTCAGCGAGCATAGGAACTGGATCGACTCTCCTACCGGCATACTCGGAAAGCACATCGTCCATAAAGTAATCGCGACCTTCTAACATAGGCGTCTTTGAGACATATTTACCGGGATGACGTCTCCAAACCAGGACTTTATCGACGGCTTGGCCCTTTTCTTCGGCTACCCCAAGGGCAGTGTCAGACTTCTCTTTGTGATCGATGAGATCACCGGATCGGTAGTACCCATCAATGGTTATCAAGACACGACTTCCAGAGTCCCAAATCCTTTCGCCGCACGCCCTGCCGCTAAATCCTCCATATACCTCGGAGTGAATTACGCCGAGTCTAGCACAAGCCAGCATCGTGATCGGGAGTTCTGGAACCATCGGCATATGAAGGGTCACGCGATCTCCAGCCTTAAGTCCGGTAAAGTCTCGAAGAAGCGCAGCAAGCTCATTAACCCTTACATATAGTTCCTGATAAGTTAGGGCCACGTGAGGTTCCTCTTCCGGTTCCGGTACATAGATAATTGCGGCTTTATTCTTATACTTCTCCAGGTGTCTGTCAACGCAGTTGTAGCTCGCATTTATCCTTCCGCCGACAAACCACTTCCAGCAAGGGGCATCGCTCGTATCAAGTGTGGTATGCCAATACTCATACCAGGTAAGCATATCGGCGTATTCCTTAAAGCATTCAGGAAAATGTTCCAAACTAAACCGTTCATAAATACCCGGATCAGTCATATTCGCCTGTGCAATAAATTGCGCTGACGGGTGGAAATATGCCTCCTCCGGCCAGTGAACAGCTATTTCCGCTTCGCTAACCTCTAAAGATTCCTCCTCGCTCATAATGTCACCTTTCTTCTTCATTTACCTGTAAGTGTTTAATGTCAACCACTACCAAAAATCGACGAAAAAATATACTCTTGTCGCTCTAAGAAGTCAAGAACTTTTCGTATCCTGCGCCCCTCCCCACTTCTCCAAAAGGACCTCCTGAAGTTGTATTAAGGGTAATAGGAAGTTGATAAAACCACCCAGAAAGGTCAGCTATAGAATATTGGATGTCAATAGGAGTTGTGCAAATCTTAGCTCACAACAAAATACTACTCTCATTAGCGAGGTTCAACTGGTTCAACTCTTTGCGACATGGCTACTCCAGAGCGCAAATCTCCTACTTAAAGATCCTGATCTTCCACAGGGATAGCCCAGCAGTTCATCACAGTTCTGATGGCTTCAATAACGTCTAGGTTTCCACTGTCGGAGCAAGCAGGAGAAGGAGGAGCAGTTCATCACAGTTGTGATGGCTTCAATAACGTCAGCAGGAAGAGGTAGGTGAGCATTACGATTCCGGTAGATCTCATAGTCACGCCTGAGGAAGTTATCACCAGTCCCTTGTCGCGATTCGACCCAAAGGACTCCACTAAGAGACTGGAATCCTACCGAGCCAGCACCGAATGCACCTACCGGGTCACGAGGAAAGGTAGACTTCCCAGTCTTCCGGTTAGGCCAGGGCGCCCCGTACACCTAGCCAAAGAGCGCATCCTCTAAGACATCATGTTCCCCCTCTATACTTCCGAAGATAATGACATTGTATCCTTGATCAGGAAGCTGGCTCAGACCCTTACATAGTCTATCCTGAATTCCCTTAATTCCCTTCGACTCAGGAATATCCAGGATGTCACCAAAACCTGCTATCTGAGACTTACTCTCAAAGACTAACTTTGGTGGCAGATTAAATAGAGATTCGTCTTTCCGAGTCTTGGACTCTGCATTAATAGTATATCCTCGGATCTCTGCTTTCACATCGAAGTCCTTTCCACTTTCATCTCCTCGGGGGACATGTAGATCCAAACACCTACCAGTTTTCGCCAACAGGGCAGCTCCGTGGATTTCGAAAATAAACTTCTGGGTATCAGACTGGTTATGGAGTTTTTTGCTATAGCAAGATTTTAGTTTTTTGATGCCTACATATTTCTCAAGAATAGTTAGGTCTCTCTCAATCTGCTCGAACCAAGGTAGATTCCGTTTGATAAACTCCTCTTTCTTATCCCAGTTATCATTCTCACCCCAATCACATTTCCGGCGCAGCCATGTCTCGTTCATTACAGCAGATAGCTTTGGTAGCCGATCTATTATCTCTTCAATTGTCATCAATTGCAGTGACCCTTTAAATTGAGCAGTGGACAGCTTTTCGTATCGGTTTGACTTTAGGGAAGGACAGTTATACGTACCTTTTTTTCATCTGTTACCTCACCAATTATTGAGGCGGAGGGAACTTTGTCCTTTATAAGTGCTGACACAAGGTCTTCTGCTGTCTCGGGGGATATGGAGATAAGGAGTCCGCCGGAGGTCTGGGCGTTGAACATAAGGTTGATAATAGCCGGGGGGACAGATGCGTCTATGTCTACGACCTTGGATGCGAAATTTTGGTTATCACGGGAGCCCCCGGTAAGAGGAGCAGAGGCAAGCCGTAATGCCTTATCAAAATAAGGTATATTCGATGCGTAGAGTATCATTCCGACTTCGCTTGCCTGCGCCATCTCCGCTGCGTGTCCCAAAAGACCGTATCCGGTTATGTCCGTGCAGGAAGTGGCTCCGAATTCGACCATCCTATCGGACGCAGAGGCGTTCAGGGTTGCCATTACTTGACAAGCCTCGGATATATCGTCTTGGGTCAGTTTGCCGTCTTTGAGGGCGTCAGCAAGGAGACCTGTGCCCAGGGGTTTGGTGAGTATAAGCTTGTCGTCCGGTCGTGCAGAGGCGTTGGTAACTACCTTATCGGGAGAGACGACACCAGTGACCGAAAGACCGTATTTTAGCTCCTCATCTCGAACAGTGTGTCCCCCCAGGATAACGGCGCCAGCTTCGCTTACTTTGGACATGCCGCCTTTCATAATCTCCGAGAGAACCTCCAGGTCGAAGGTCGTATTGGGGAAGCAGATCACATTCAGAGCTGTTATTGGTTTTCCTCCCATAGCGTAGACATCAGAGAGGGCGTTGGCGGCGGCTATCTGACCGAAGAGAAAAGGATCGTCCACTATTGGCGTAAAGAAGTCCACTGTCTGGATCAACGCCAAGTCGTCTCCCACCCTGTAAACCCCAGCGTCATCTGCCGTATTAAACCCCACCAAAAGATTCGCATCCTCCATCGTTGGCAGTTGCGATATAACTTGCTCCAGCTCCGCCGGGCTCAGTTTAGACGCTCAACCACCGCATTTGACGGTCTCTGTCAATCTCTTTATATCTTCTCTGGAATTGTTCCGCTTCGACAACACAAAAGTGTCTCCTGATTTAAGAACTCGAGGAAGTATGAGATTGCTTCGCTCCCACCGATTGACCCCGCTAGATTCAATCGGGGGCTGGTGTCGCTATGACCAAGGCAAAGGCAAGCAACGTCATTGCGTGGTGCCGAACCTCGAAGCAATCTTATAGCCATATAGAATTTCTAGAAAGATAAACAGAAATGGATATGAAGTCAAGAATAGAAGTCGGACTTGGACGATAATCTAAAGTTCGCCTCTGATCCGCCGATAATAAATACGGAGACAACCATTCTCTTCATCGTGAGCGCCCCGTTTAAAGATAGGAGGATTACAGATCATGGATGATGTAATAGACACGTTAAACACTCTAAGTACACTGAAGACCGCGTTAAAGTTCGAGGCCGCCAGGCTCAATATGGTCAAGGACTCCGTACAATCTCAGGGAGAAATGCTCCTTAAACTTGTAAGTGAAGGCCAAGTCCCTCCAAGAACAGCTCGTATTACTGACTTGGGGCTGAATGTGGACGCAGTGGGTTAATCCCACTTTCTAAACCATCCTATTTTGTGCGCACAGATCAAGATTCCTCCTGCATATTTTTGGAAAATCTCGTATTATTCTACAGGGAGATTGTTCAAAAAGGCAGGGGGTAAGTTCGTTGAAGATCACACATATAGTGTCAGATGTTAAGGGTTTGTCCTTGAAAACAGTGTTTATGTCCGCTGTGGTCTTCTTGTCGACTTCGGAAGCATCTGCTAATCTTCAACTGTAGAAGAATGGGTCCTCACCTTTTCCATGCTGGGCTCAGAAATGCTGTTGTATGTCCGAACATAAGGCATCGGGGCAGGCTTGTCGTATGGCTATGACCTCGACTGTGAGGATTGATATATCAGCGGACTGCACGGCGGAACAAAAGCTCGTGAGCATGAGCCTTCCCGACGCGCTACTCCTTCCAAACTTTGTCGAGAATCTACTCTTTCAAATTACACCACCTTACTTTGTCTTTCTACATATCGCAGGTGCAAGTGGCAGGCACGAATTGTCTTGACATTTAATATAACCACTTGTAGATTAGTTTATATCTGGGAAGACATGTGTCTAAACCTTTGAATATCTGCACCCAAGAAGTATGAAGAGGCATTTGAGAGCGAAAGGCTGTGCGATGGTAAAATGTGAAAGGTCGTTAAGAATCGTTTTCTTATTCGCCATCTTATCCTTTTCCTTTCTGGACAATGCTGACGCAGAGACGAACTTTGACGTAAGTGGAAATGGGGAAATATCGGCGTTTGATGCCTCCTTGATACTCCAATTTGCGGTGGGACAAAAGGACAGCACGGACTACGCCGGATTAACACCCAAAGTTTCAAATGTAAGCGGGAATTCCGGTTCGGTTCAGGAGCAGATAACTTCGTACGACGCCGCACTGATACTGCAATTTGTAGAGGGAAAGATTAGAACGCTTCCGGTCGGGGACGATCCCCGATTGCAGTCATCATTTATAGTTCGGACAGTGCGTATGGGTAATGCTCAGAAGCTTGAAAGCGGAGAGTTCAAAGTTCCTGTACTTATCGACAATATGGAAAAGGTAATAGCCGGACATGTCGAAATATCCTTTGATCCGACAGAGCTTGAGATATCAGGCGCATTGCCGTCGGATTTGACCCGGGTGGGATTGTTTGCAAGCAAAGTCGATGAAAGCACGCTCAAGATAGCCTTTGCAGGGTCTGAGCCATATAGGGGAAAGGGAGAAATTGCCTTTATCAAAGTAAAATCCCTGCTTCCAGGACTACCTGTCCCCGCTTACATATGGCTGCGCAAAGTCCAGTTGAACGAGGGACTGATTCCCGTAAAGACAGAGCTTATAGGTGATAGAGCCTCAGCTGTGCCTGATGTTCACCGGCTCTTTCAAAACTATCCAAATCCCTTCAATCCACTGACTACTATCTATTATGATCTCCCATCTGCAGGAATGGTAACCTTATCTATATACAACACCGGTGGGCAAAAGGTAAGGACTCTTGTAAATTCCTATATGGAAGCGGGCAGCCATTATACTGGTTGGGATGGACTGGACGACAACAAGAAGGAGGTCGCAAGCGGGGTTTATTACTACAGGATCACAGCGTGGGACTCGTGGGACTTTGCGAAGACAAGAAAAATGGTCCTGATGCGATAGGAACCTACTACTCAAAAAAGAATCGCAAAGAGACCTGGGACCTGAGAAAAGCTAAGAACTTGGTGGGGAACGCACACGGCTATGTGCCAGCGGAAAACTTACGAGACGAGGCGGGGACCCTGGAGTACAGAATAGATTTGAACCGTCGTGCCGACAGTTAACTAGAGGGAATTCTTTGCAGAAGGAGCAAGGAACTTAATGCAATACGCCCGGTCGGAGGCCGCGTTTAAGGCACAGCTATCGGGCACTGAACATATCCTCTTGGCACTGATTAAGGAGCGTAGCGGCAAGAGAGGTACCTCTCTTGCCAACCTAGGGGTTGATCCAGTGGATCAGGAGATACCGTTCACATCGTACGCCAGCGCAAGTTTGGAGACGGCCTCGAATGAAGCTGAAGGAGGTTAAGGCATCCAAGGTGAGCGCGGGACATGTGCTTTTAGGACGGAAGAGGGACAAAAGGAGGACAAGGGCTCAGATACTCTGAACATACTGCGTCAGCTTCAAAATGGGTATAGAGAGGACCATCGTCATGGTCTCCGGAAAATCCTTCGGTAGGGAGGAAAAGATATAAGCTACGAAAATCTCGCCTCATGCGGGGCATCTTTGCTAATAGGTGTGACTAAGGCTGGATTCGGTGGGGGGACGGGAATATTAGCCACACCACTTTTAGTTGTTGTGATGCCACCCAAGCAGGCGATAGGCATAATGCTCCCGCTGCTTTTGTTGACCGATATTCTATCTTTGTTCTACTACTGGAGATTGTGAGAATGGGAAACATAAAGTCCCTCATGCCTGGGGCGATTTCGGGAACATTGGTCGGGGATGGTCCTCAACGAAGTCCCAAACTTTTATCTTAAAAAATCGATTGGTGTTATAGCCTTTATCTTTGGGCTGATTCAGGTTACAAGGAACACGTTAGTAAGCAGAGATGCCCATTGGCAGCCGAGCTACATCTATGGAACAGTTGTGGGAATTGCCACAGGGTTCTTCTCTATTCTAGCTCACATTGGAGGCGTTCTTACCATGATGTACGTGTTCCCACAAAGGTTGCCAAATAGAGCGTTTGTTGGGACAGCGACGGTACTATATTTTTCAATCAATCTGATAAAGATGTTGCCCTATATCAAATTGGGATTTCTAAATTCACAAACCTTAAAGGAAGATCTCTCCCTTATTCCGTTTACTACCGCAGGAATGATGCTCGGGATATTTCTAAACAGGCGTATTTCGGATGTGGCCTTTTTCAAGAGTAATCTTAGTGTTTGTGCTAATAACAGGAGTTAAATTGCTAGCAGGATAGATCGCTTGTCCTGACGTCGCAGAATATAAAAAACGAAGGGGCAGCCTGATGGGATTAGATCTGTTAAGAAAGGTCCCGCTTTTCCAGGATCTGACACAAGATGAGTTAGAAAGACTCTTGACATTAGTAGTAGCTCGCCAGTGTCGGAAAAATGAGACGATAGTCCTGGAAAAGCAAGTAGGAAATGCGATGTTCATCATCAAAAGGGGCAAGGTAAAGGTTATCATCACAGACAAACAGGGAAGGGAGGTACTTCTGGATTTCTTCGGCGAAGGAGACTTCTTCGGAGAATTGGCCCTGTTAGATAATAAACCTCGCTCAGCCAACGTGATAGCTATTACTGAGGATACGGAACTTCTCGTGCTTAGAAGGGACGACCTTTATGATCTGGTGCAAAGGAATCCGGGGATTATAATCAAGTTTTTGGTGGAACTGACTACGAGGTTGCGGAAGGCGGACGAGCGGATTGAAACCCTTGCTCTTTTAGATGCCGCGGGGAGAATCTCAAGGAGCTTGATGGAGTTGGGTGCCAAAACTGAGGTCGGGGAGAAAGGTGTGGTCTTTATCGAGAAAATGCCTACTCACAGAGAGCTTGCGAGCCTTTGCGGAACGACGCGAGAGACAGTAACGAGAATCTTAAGGCGCTTGGAAAAGGGAAGATATATCGCTTACAGGGGGAAAGGATTGATTATCTCTGAGAATAGACCTTTGCGCGATCTGCCAACCGATCCGAACGTTGATTCCATACAGAATTTTCGCTAAGCAGTCGATTCACTAAGTGTTAAATTGAGATACCATTTCCCAAAATAAAGAACTAATGGGTCAAATTCCCAACTCTTTTCTGTTTTGCGGTTAGTCAGCCTTCTTGAAAGTCGTCTCCACAGCCCTCTTCCCCTCCTCTGCAACCTCAGTCTGTGCTGCTTCGGACGTCTTTCTCATCTTCTGGAGCCTCATTCTGAACTTCCTTCTTTACCTCCTCAACTGAGGCTTCAGCATCCACCTCAGCCTCCTCTGCAACCTCAGTCTGTGCTGCTTCGGACGTCCCCTCATCTTCTGGAGCCTCATTCTGAACTTCCTTCTTTACCTCCTCAACTGAGGCTTCAGCATCCACCTCAGCCTCATCTGCAACCTCAGCCTGTGCTGCCTCGGACGTCCCCTCATCTTCTGGAGCCTCATTCTGAACTTCCTTCTTTACCTCCTCAACTGAGGCTTCAGCACCCACCTCAGCCTCGTCTACAACCTCAGCCTTTGCTGCTTCGGACGTCCCCTCATCTTCTGGAGCCTCATTCTGAACTTCCTTCTTTACCTCCTCAACTGAGGCTTCAGCATCCACATCAGCCTCGTCTGCAACCTCAGCCTGTGCTGCTTCGGACATCCCCTCATCTTCTGGAGCCTCATTCTGAACTTCCTCTTCTATTCTCTCAACCGAATCTTTAGCAGCAGTCTCAATCTCTACGTCCTCTGCGTTGGAAGCTTCAGGGATTTCTTCTATCACTTCTTCAATGGTAACAGACTTGGGCTGATACTTCTCTCTATACTCTTCGATCTCCTGTTGTTCTTTGTCTCTGAGGTATTCTTTGACGCTCAGGACGATCTTTTTTTGAGCTTCATCGAATTCAATGACCTTCATCGGGATCTTGTCTCCTACCTCGAAGTGGTCAGTGAGCTTCCTAATGTTCGGTACGCCCAATTGCGAGGTCGGTATAAAACCTTCCACATTTCCCTCAAGTTCGACGACGATGCCTCTGTCGAGGAGTTTATAGACTGTACCTTCGGTCTCTGTTCCGGGAGCGTATTCATCGGCAAGTTGAGGCCATGGGTTTTCGAGGACCTGTTTGTGTCCAAGGGAGATCCTCCGTCTTTCTTGATTGACACTTAAAATTACTACATCCACGTCATCTCCTTTTTTCATTATCTCACTCGGATGTCGAACTCTCCTGGTCCAGGACATATCTGAGACATGAACGAGCCCATCAATGCCTTCCTCAATCTCTACAAAGGCACCGAAGTTGGTAAGATTGCGCACATTGCCTTTGATGACTGTTCCGGAAGGATAGCTCTCCTCGATCGTAAGCCAAGGATCAGGCTGGACCTGTTTTATGCCCAGGGATATCTTTTGCTCATCCTTATCAACGCGCAGGACCACGACTTCAACCTCGCCACCTATAGAGACTACTTTTGAAGGATGCCTGATGTGCTGCGTCCAGGACATCTCTGAAATATGCACAAGTCCTTCCACTCCCTCCTCTAACTCTATAAAGGCGCCGTAGTCAGTAATGCTGACCACTTTTCCTGCCACCTTTTTACTAACGGGATATCTTTCTTCTATAGTGTCCCACGGATGAGGTTGAAGCTGTTTGAGTCCAAGAGATATCCTCTGTTTTTCTTCATCGAAGCTGAGTATTACAACGCTGATCTCGTCTCCGATTGCCACGAGTTCAGATGGATGGTTGACCCTGCCCCAGGACATGTCAGTGATATGGAGCAGTCCGTCCACTCCCCCAAGGTCTATGAAGACTCCGAAGTCAGTGATGTTCTTGACTGTCCCTTCTCTTATCTGTCCCTCTTGGATATCCTCTATAATAGTTCTCCTTAGTTTTTCCCTTTCTTCCTCAAGGACGGCTCTCCTGGAGACGACGATGTTCCTCCTGTTCTTGTTGATCTTGATGATCTTAAGATGGAAGCTCTGGCCCACGAACTGGTCGAAGTTTCTGACCTGTTTTATGTCTATCTGTGAGCCGGGTAGGAAAGCATCCACGCCCAAGAGGTCTACAACGATACCGCCTTTGATACGTCTTGTTAGGGTGCCTTCGATAGTATCATTACTATCGTGCGCCTCTTTGATCATATCCCAGACGCGCATAAAATCAGCTTTTTGCTTGGAAAGAACTACCTGCCCCTCCTTATCTTCAACGTCCTCAAGATAGACCTCAACTTCGCTGCCGATTTCTATGGATTCTTGGTCCTTGAACTCATCTATAGATATAGTTCCTTCAGATTTGAAGCCTATGTCCACCATCACCTCGTTTTCACCTACGGACAGGATCTTCCCCTTTACAACTTCTCCAGCCTTGATGCCCTGCATTGTGCTGTCATAGAGGTCGAGCATCTTGGCAAACTCCTCATCGGAGTACTCTTTTTCGCCTTCATCCAGAGAAAGTAAGGGCTGGTCAGCATCCAAGGTCGTCTCCGATTGAACGATAGATTCTTTTTCATCACCTCCGTTTTCCTCTGTAGATAACTCTACGGTTTCTTCGCCGGATTCCGGCGCCGATTTTGGCTCTTCAGGCATCGCCTGTTCTCCTCCTTTTCGTGGATTTTACTGCTTTACTTTACCTTGAAATGCTTTCAGCTTTTCGATCTCCCGCATCACCTCTTGGGTAACAGTACGGTAATCATCTTTCCTGTTTCCAGAGAGCGGAATCTCATCCAAGTTTATAGGTTTACCGAAGCTGACTTTGACTCTTTCGATGCCGATCAACGAGCGCCATACAGATCTTGTGCCAGATATATGTACAGGCACGATGGGCTTGGATGATCGTAAGGCTATCATCCCAAGACCGGCTTTAGCTTTTCCCAAATATCTACCTTTGTTTCTTGTACCTTCAGGAAAGACGATAACGGCCATGTCCTCTTCTAAAGCCTTGTACATAACATCTAAAGGTTCCTTGCCGAATCCGCTCCTATTTATCGGAACAGCATTGAGCTTAGTTATAATAGTCCCGAAAACAGGTGGTTCGAAAAGCTCTCTTTTGGCGAGGAACTTCATCTCCCTTTTGGTGCTCACACCCACTACGGGCGGATCTATATATGAGGCGTGATTGCTTGCTAATATCACACCTCCTTCTTCCGGTACGTTTTCCTTTCCCTCGACTTTGAGTCTCAAAAATATCCTAAAGAGGGTTAGTACTATCCACCAGGAAATAGTGTAAAATTTAGATGCCACAGCTTTTTTGGGAATCAACAATCACATGCTAAGAGAGTGTATCCTCTCCTTTGCTTTTATTCTGTATAAGTTCTTCTGCCATCTGAACTATTCTGTCCACCTGTTCATCTACAGTAAGCCCGGTAGTGTCTAACAATTGGGCGTCTTCGGACCTTCTTTCAGGTCCGTACTTCCTTTGGACGTTTCTTCTATCTCTTTCTCTTATATCCTCTTCTAACTCATTCACGGCGACATGTATACCTTTGGATTTAAGTTCAAGATGTCGCCTCTTGGCCCTCTCTCTTATGTCTGCTGTCAGGAATATCTTCAGCTCAGCGTCGGGGAAGACAACTGTTCCTGTGTCCCTGCCTTCCATAACTATCGCTTTATCTTTTCCCAACTCCCTTTGCCTCTGAACGATGATCTCTCTTACGCTCTTCATCTCAGATACAGGAGCAACGCTGTTTGTAACTTCCGGAAGGCGTATCTGTTCGGACACGTCTTCCCCATCCAAAAGGACTGTCAGTTTCCTATCTTTTTGCGTCAGATCTACCTCTGTACTCAAAACCAAGCGCCCCATGGCTGCTTCGTCCTGGATATCTACGCATTGGCGCAGGGCCTTAAGCGTAAGGGCTCTGTAAATTGCTCCGCTGTCGATGCATCGGTAGCCGAGTCTCTCTGCGACGAGTCTGGCAGTAGTACTCTTTCCAGAGGCGACAGGACCATCTATAACAATTGCAATGGCTTTTCTATCCAATTACAGGCCTACGGAGCTTTTGAGCGCTTCCACTTCAATACTTTTGAGATGGCGCCACTTTCCACTTGCGAGCCCCACGGCAGATATTCCGCCGAAGTTAGTCCTTCTCAGTTCCACTACAGGATGTCCGATCTTTTGGCACATCCGCTTTATCTGCCTCTTTTGCCCTTGGTGGATCGCAATTTCCAAAACGGCATCTGCTCCCGCTTTCCTCTTAATCCTGACGGCGGCAGGAGAGGTCTTTTTTCCGTCCAATACTACTCCTGACGATAGTCTTTTCAGGCTCTTTGAGTCTGGTATCCCTTCAACCAGGGCTTCGTAGGTCTTACTTACTTCGTATCTTGGGTGCATAAGCCTGAAAGCAAGCTGGCCGTCATTTGTAAGCAGTAGAACTCCCTCTGTGTCGAGGTCGAGGCGTCCGACGGAGAATATCCTGCCTTCTATGCCATCAATTAGATCAAATACCGTCTTTCTGTTGTGCGTATCCCACGCAGTTGTAATATATCCTTGGGCCTTATTCAGCACTATGTAAATTGGCTCTGCACTATAGCTTATGTCCTTACCGTCAAAGGTTACTCGATCTTTCCACAGGTCTACATATTCAGCTGGACTGGTGACTCTTGTGCCGTTGAGCTTAACTCTTCCGGATCGTATGAGCTCATCGCACTTGCGCCTGGATGCTATCCCCGCTTTGGCCAGAAACCTGTTCAGCCTGGTCGTCGCCTGGGTTTTCCTGTCCATGTTTTCCCAAAAGTTCCTCAAGCTCTTTGGGCTTAGGGAGGTCAGAAAGGGTCTTTAGCCCAAAGTATCTCAAAAACTCCTTAGTAGTTCCGTAGAGCAGAGGTCTGCCGACCCTATCGGATCGTCCGACTATCCTGATCAGATTCCTCTCTAAGAGAGTCTTTATAACTCCGTCTACGTTGACTCCTCTTATACTCTCTATCTGTGGACGTGAAATCGGCTGTCTGAAGGATACGATAGCTAATGTATCCAGTGAAGCTTGCGAAAGCTTAGCCGATATCCTGTCCTTTTGGAATTTTCTGATCCAAGATGCGTACTCAGGCAGCGTTGACATCAGGTAGCCTCCTCCCACTTCCCTGATTGTGAAAGTTCTACCGGTCTGTGCGTACTCCCCGTTCAGGGCATCTGCAGCCTGTCTTATTGTCCTTCCGTCCAGTCCGTCCAAAATTGATGACAACCTGCCGGGCGTGACCGGGACTTCTGACGAAAAGACAACCGACTCTATTATGGATTTTATCTTTTTGAAGTCCATATTAAGCAAGCAGGCAGGCGCCTCGCTGCTCGTGTACGCTGTCAACTATTTCGGAACTCTATATTTTGTCCCGATCATGTTCACGTGATTATTAGAGATCAGACTGCTCCTTTTTATGTATCCATATATCTTCATATTGCCGATTCTGAACTGCACTTATCCGTTGCGTCTTGATGAGTTCCAGGATAGCTATGAACGTGACTATCATAGCGAGCCTTCCCTGACCTGAGACCAAATCCATAAAGAGGATTTTCTTTCTCTTATCCAGTATCATCAAAATGAAGTCTATCTGCTCTTCTATATGGACTTCGCTTCCTCTTACCCTGTGAAGAGGAACTTTTGGAGCGCTCTCCAGAACCACCCTGAAAGCATAGAGGAGATCAAAGAGGGTAGCGGTTATTAAGGGCCCTTCTTCGGGCTCTTCTTGACTCTTTATACCAGGTCCGAACGTGCGGTAGAAGACATCTTTTTGATCTATTTCCCTTTCGTCCATCCACTCGGCTATCTCTTTGTATCTTTGGTAATCCAGGAGCCTGCGGACGAGCTCTTCTCTGGGGTCCTCTTCTTCCTCCTCGTCTTCCTGTTGTCTTGGCAGGAGCATCTGGGACTTGATCTTCATCAAGGTGGCAGCCATAAGGACGAAATCCCCCGCCTGTTCTATGTTAACCATCTTTATAAGTTCGACGTACTCCAGGTACTGTCTGGTGATATGAGCAACGGGGATATCGTATATGTCGATCTCTTCTCTTTTGATGAGGTATAAAAGCAGATCCAGGGGTCCTTCAAAGACCTCTAATTTTACGCCGTATGAGTCGCCGAACAGTTGTGTCTGATTAGCGCTTGAATCCGAAGCCATGACATAATCCTATCTGGAAAGTAGACAGCATACAAAGAAAACGGTCTAAATGAGATTGCTTGGCTGCCCTCGATTTAACTCTAACTCGGGGGCTACTGTCTACTGTTCTTTATCCTATCTTCATCGCCTCATGGACCTGTCTCATCGTATCCTGAGATACTTTACGGGCACTTTCGTCGCCAAAGTTAAGGACGTCGTCAATATAGCCGGATTTGGACTCTAACTGTGCCCTCTTTTCTCTTATGGGCTCAAAATATATCGTAAGTTTGTTTGAAAGATTCTGCTTGCAGTCAACGCATCCCAGGGCTCCGCTTGTGCAATCGGCTCTTATCTGTTCCGTCTCGGGCGGGTTGAATTTCTTATGATACGTAAAGACAGTGCAGATGTCGGGGTGTCCGGGGTCATTCTTATATATCTTCTGAGGATCTGTTATGGTAGAATAGACTTTCTTGCTTATCTGTTCGGAGGAATCGGATATTAATATAGTATTGCCGACGGATTTGCTCATCCTTTTTCCGTCGGTTCCAGAGAGCCTTGCAAATGGGGTCAAAAGCGAATCCGGTTCAGGGAAAACCTCTCCATACAGAGAGTTAAAGCGCCTTGCTATCTCCCTTGTCAGCTCGACGTGAGGGGCCTGGTCCTCTCCCACAGGAACGACATCTGCTTTATACATAAGTATATCAGCGGCTTGGAGTATCGGATAGCCCAAGAGACCGTAGCTTATCCTGTCTTCTAAATTGAGGTCCTTGACCTGTTCTTTGATCGTGGGGTTGCGCTCCAATCTTGCAGTCGTAACGAGCATGGAGAACAGCAGGTGGAGTTCTGAGTGTTCTTTGATCCGAGACTGGACAAATATGGGGCTCTTCTCAGGATCAATACCTGCGGCTATCCAGTCTATGACCATCTCCCTGGTTTGTCTTTCAATCTCTGACGTATCCTCATACCCAGTAGTCAGGACATGCCAGTCCGCTACCATGTGGTAGTTTTTGTAATCTTTCTGTAAATTGACCCAGTTTTCGAGGGCTCCTACGTAGTTTCCAAGATGGATCCTTCCTGTAGGTCTCATTCCGCTCAATATCGTGCCCTTAGACATCTACTCTCCGGAGTTTCATAGAGCAACCAGTGCCGATTCATGCCAATATTTGTAGAGCACCTTATCAATCCATGAACAGATAAGGCCTCCATCTTCGATCCGGGACTTCAACAACGTTTTTTATGAACATAAGGAAATGAGGTGAGCTGGGCTCTCTTATAAGGCTTAAACCCGCCTGTTCAGGGGACTGGCGGCCCTTTTTAGCATTGCACCTCATGCAGGCGCAGACGAGGTTTTCCCATCTGTTTCTACCTCCTTGAGTGCGCGGTATTACGTGATCCACAGTCATAGGACCTTGTGTGGTTCCGCAATATTGACACTGGTGTCTGTCCCTTTTGACAATATTCCTTTTGGTGAGGACAATGTTTTTGTAAGGAATGCGAACGTATATCTCAAGGCGCACCACGCTTGGGACAGGGAAATGTTCCCGGACAGTTCGGATTTTGCTGTCCAGCTCCTCCACTATATGGGCCTTGCCCCTGAAGATGAGGAGTATAGCTCTGCGCACGCTGCACACACTCAGCGGCTCATAGTTTCGATTCAAAACGAGAACGTAGCGATTAAGCAACATAGATAAACCTTACTGTAGTGTAAATCTTGAGGCCAATCTTAAAGTTACCTTTAAGTGAATAAAATTAGCATATTTGCATGACAAAGTCAAGTTTTTTTTCCAAGTGTCACCTGTTATTGAGAATTAGAATAGAGTCTAATTTAGAAGCTCCCAGTATACACCCCAGCGAAAGGACCTCTTTTGTTGGAAGTGGCGAAACCGGATAAACTGATTGACGTCAAGCAAATAATCTAACGTAAATGTAGCTGTAAGCCGCAAAAGGCTTAAGGTGCCTCTGATTTCCATTAATGTGCCCCTTCCCAGAACTGCGGGAGTTCCAACTATGAGAGGATCGTAGTCCGAGAGAGGATCGTAGTCCGAGCTTGTGTCTCTATATCTTATCCCAAAGAGGAATCCGAGTCCGACCTTTTCACGATAGATTCTATCTTTCCACTCTATAAGAGCCTTGATACGGCTTTGGGGACGATGGAGAAGGTCCCCTTCGGTCTGACGATTCTTGCCATCTACAAAGAGGTAGTTTAACTGTGCAAAGACGTTGTGGATGGGATAAATGCAAAGCTGTGCAGTGAATCTGGATATGCGGGCGCTGGGCAAATTAGACAGGAGTAGAGCATCTGAAAGTTCTATGAGGTTTTCAGAGCGTCTGTCGGAAAATGCCAGAAATAAAGACCAACTAGAGAAATCCAGCGCTGTCTTGATGGTTGAGACGATGTGGCTTTCCCTATTCAGTTCTGCAGATTGAGGAGGAAGGGCTATTTCGTATCTTTGCCATTTCAGTTCGTCAAACTCTGGCTCGCGGGATAGTCTTTGAAAGGATACGGCAAATTTGATGCCATCTCGAAGACGGTAGTTGAGACCAAGTCCGGCGTCGGCTCGGAGGTCGAACGCTGTACGGTGCCTTATCGAACCAGATAATCGGACATCTATGTCTTTGTAGAAGGATACCAGTGCGTTGAGCCTAGCTTCACTAGTATTCTCCTCATAATCTGTCTTTTGACCCTCATTTTGATCCTCGATAGATCGTCTTCGGGATAAAAACTCAACGTCTATCAGATACTTCTCCCAAATCAGTGAGGCCTTGAATGATGCTCTAACTACGTTGTCCTCTCTCGGGAGGAGCAGCCCGGATAGTTCGCGATCGAGGCGATCTATGAACGCGCCTGAAGAAAGAATTACATTCCCCCGAGGTGATACATCGGCCTGTACGCTGAGCGAGACGCGTTCATCCTGTTTTTCCGCCACGGGAAATACACTTTGGGGAGCAGTGGGATCACCTTCCCCTTTGTAGGTTGAAATGGAAGATGAAAGTCTCCATCTTTTTGAGTCTCTGAATATCCCGCCCGTGATGACCCTCTTTCGAAAATCGATTGCACTTTCCCTGTTTCCAAAGTCGCCTAAGAGATAAACGCCTGTACTTGGAGACATCAGCTTGGAGAATTCAACTCCCGCAGTGTTGACTCGATCTCCCCCAAATTGCGCCCAGCCTCGAGTGATCGGTGGCCCTTTGTGAGACAATATCGTCCGGATGCGAATAGTTCCGAATATCGGATCGATGAGAATACTTTCCACTCCTCCGAGGGGGAGCAAATTGAGGTCAAAACCGCGATAGTCGGTTGGAATTTCCTCCCGGCCGTTGGTAAACACTCTGACTCCTCCGCCAATTAACCCCCCTATGTCTGCTGTGCGCAGTCTCCCCCAGGTCCCCCTTTCAACTATATCTACGTCGGGTGTGTATTTGAGAAGATCGGCAAGGTCCGTTGCATCTATCCTTTGAGCCTTGACGAGGGTTGTGAGAATATCACGGCTCATAAGTTCATCTCTTTTAGAGAGGAGTTCATTCAAACTATAAGCTTGGGTCACAACAGAATCGCGTCTGGCAATGGACCTTCCATTAACGGGCGGATTTTGAGAGGGAGCTGTCTGCACGGAAAGGAGAAAGACGGATAGAAAGATCAGGGGGAATATCTTCATCAAAATGAGTATCTTCAAACCGTAGAGTCTGTACAGCTTTCACATTCTATCGATCATGTCTTGATATGTATCTGCAGACATAACGTTTTCAAGTTCTGATGGATCCTCTATGCGAATTTTGATCATCCATCCCGAGCCATAAGGATCTGTGTTCACCGCTCCGGCGTCTCCCTCCAGAGTTTCGTTGACTTGGATGACCTCTCCTGATGCGGGAGCATAAAGGTCTGCGACTGTCTTAACAGCTTCGATGGTTCCGAAGGATTCTCCCTGTTTTATTCTATCTTGGACCTGTGGCAGTTCCACAAACACTATGTCGCTTAGTTCACTTTGAGCGTAGTCGGTTATGCCTACGGTTCCAATGTCTCCTTCTTGAAGGATCCATTCGTGTTCGTGGGTATAGAGCAGATGTTTAGGCACCTGAGCCATAAGTACCCCAAAAGATAGTAGCCAGTACTCGGTAGACAGTAGAACGGGAAGCGCTTCCCCTTTCTACTGTTTGCTGTCGAACGATAAATAGCTGATAGCGCTTTCCACGTAGATCTTCCCCTCTCTAAAGTTGGGGTTGTTTAAGACCCTAAGATGGAAGGGGACTGTGGTTGTAACTCCGTCTATAACAGTCTCTTCGAGGCATCTCTTCATTCTCAAGATGGCTTCGTCACGATCCTTGCCGTGGGCGATCACTTTGGCAAGTAGTGAATCGTAGTATGGAGAAATTTTGTATCCAGCATATATGTGCGTATCCACCCTTATTCCTGGACCGCCGGGCAGATTCAGATTCTGGATAGTTCCAGGAGTGGGCATGAAGTTTCTGAAGGGATCTTCAGCGTTCAGGCGACATTCAATAGCCCATCCAGATAGGGAAATGTCGTTTTGCTCCACACTTAATCTTTCGCCCTGGGCTATCTTTATCTGTTCCTTGACAATGTCGATTCCACATACCATCTCGGTGACGGGATGTTCGACCTGTATTCGGGTGTTCATCTCAATAAAGTAGAATTTCCTTTCTCTGTCGAGGAGAAACTCTATCGTTCCGGCGCTACAATAGTTCAAAGCTTGGGCGGCAGATAGAGCAGCACCACCTATCTTTTGACGCAGGGACGGGTTGACTGCAACAGAGGGCGATTCCTCTATGAGCTTTTGATGTCTCCTTTGTATGGAGCACTCCCTTTCTGGGAAGCGGACTATATTACCATATTCGTCGCCGAGAACCTGAATCTCGATATGCCTGGGCATCTCCAGGTATTTTTCCAGATAGATGTCCGAATTAGAGAAAACGGCTTGGGCTTCGTATTTTACCAGGTGCCATTCGCGCTTGAGTTCTTCTTCGTCTCTGGCCAATCTCATCCCACGCCCTCCTCCCCCCGCCACGGCTTTGAGCATCACAGGATATCCGATCTGTCTTGCCTCCTGTATCGCCATATCCAGATTTTCTAGAGGCCCTTCACTACCGGGGATTACGGGCACTTCTATCTTCTTCATGAATCGTCTAGCAAGTGCCTTATCACCCATTTTGCTTATCGTCTCAGGGGTCGGCCCAATGAACTTTATCCCACAAGATTGACATACCTCTGCAAAGTGGCTATTTTCAGCTAAAGGACCGTATCCCGGATGGATAGCATCTGCATTTGTGATCTCCGCTGCGCTTATGATATTAGTTATATTCCGGTAGCTCTTTTCACCTTTGGCGGGACCTATGCATACGTCTTCGTCGGCAAACTTTACGTGCAGTGAGTTAGCATCAGCTTCTGAGTGAACGGCTACTGTGTCTATTCCTAACTCCTTGCAGGCCCTTATCACTCTGAGCGCTATCTCGCCTCTGTCTGCTACCAGAATCTTGCTAAACAATATTCCGCTCTCTTTATTTGCTACGGTAGTGGGGGTAAGACGGCTCCTAATTGTTGAAAGCCCTTAATACGTGCGCGACTTTGTCCCTGCCACTTTCTGATCTTTTCAAGCAGTAGGTCTTATCAGGAAAAGTCTTTGGTGAAATTCCACAGGCTGGGCGTTCTCAACGAGGATTTCAACTATCTCCCCTTTGACGTCGGATTCTATTGGGTTCATTATCTTCATAGCCTCTATGATACAGACTATCTGACCTGGAGAGACCATATCTTTCTCTTTGACGTACGGCTCTGCACCGGGAGAAGGTGAGTGATAAAAAGTTCCGACCATAGGTGACCTGATCTCATAGAGACCATGGGGGACAGTTTCTTCGGGAACCTCTTCAACCGGTTCAAGTACTTCAACCTGGGACTCGGCCTTCTTTTGGACAGGCACAGAGGTAGAAAAACTACGCCTTACAACTTTGATTTTCGTCAGACCCCACCATCGAGATACCTCTATTTCATCGAGGTTGTTTTCCTCGATAATTTCTATAAGTTTCTCTATAAACCTCCTGATTCCAGATATGCTCAATGCCCCCCCTTGGAGTAGACAGCAAACAGAGGCGGGAGGCAGTTCCCTGTCTACCGACTACCTTCACTGTTTATCAGACTCTTTCTATATATTCCCCTGTCCTTGTATCGATCTTTACAGTGTCCCCGATATTTACGAAAAGTGGCACCTGCACTACAGCTCCCGTCTCCAAAGTCGCAGGCTTTGTCCCACCTGTGGCGGTATCTCCTCTTATTCCAGGATCGGTATCGACCACTTTTATCTCTACAAAGAACGGAAGCTCGAATGTGATGGGAACATCATTATCCATAAGGACGAAGACCTTCTCGTTTTCCTTCAAGAATCTGGCGGCGTCAGCGATCAGATTCTCTGAGATAGGATACTGTTCGAAGGTCTCGCTGTCCATCAAGTAGTAGGTTTGGCCATCTTTGTATAGATACTGCATTTCTCTTTTTTCGAGCCTGACCTCTTTAACTTTCTCCCCAGCGCGAAAGGTCTTGTCTCTGATGGCTCCAGTTTTAACGTTCTTGAGCTTTGTCCTGACGAACGCTCCGCCTTTCCCGGGCTTTACATGCTGAAAGTAGTTTATCAAATAGAGTTCTTTGTCCTGATTTATCACCATTCCGTTCCTGAAGTCCGCTGTTGTCGCCATATCCCCCTATTCTCCCTGTCCTTCCTGATCAGCTTTCTTTTTTTTGAGTTCTTCTATTTTGCTCTTTACCTCCTCATTGTCCGGAATTTCTTCCAAGAGCTTTTCGTAAATCTCTATGGCTTCATCGAAGAAACCCTGATCGGCATATACATCAGCTAAAGTAGCAGTGGCTATTTCATCATAGTCGTCACCGCTATCTTCCTCCCCTGGTATAGCAGGCCTTTGCGCTGTTTCGGTCACATCCGAAGCTACATCCTCAGCAGGCTCAGTTTCTATGCTTGAAGTCTCAGAGGAAGGAGCTTCCTCCTCACCTTCTGTCTCTTGAGACTCTGCTTGTATCTGAGCCAGAAAGTCCTCTATCTCCGATGTCTGAGCGGGGGCCTCCTCTTCTGTCCCCGCTGTCTCAACAGAAGGAGTCTCCTCCTCACCTTGTGTCTCTTGAGACTCTGCTTGTATCTGAGCCAGGAAATCTTCCACGTCTGGTGCCTTATCAGGAACTCGCTCTTCTGCCTCAGAAGAAGAAGCCTCCTCAACTTCTTCCTCCTGAGACTCTGTATCTACCCCAGCGAGCAAATCCTCCACGTCTGATGTCTCAGCAGGAACTCCCTCTTCTGCCTCAACAGAAGGTACCGCCTCAACTTCTGTCTCTCGAGACTCTGTATCCATCCCAGCGAGCAAATCCTCTATCTCTGATGTCTCAGGGAGGGATTCCTGCGGTGTCCCCTCTACCTCCACAGAAGGAGTCTCCTCTTCAACTTCTGTATCCTGAGTCTCCGCAATCGTCCCAGCGAGCAAATCCTCCACGTCTGATGTCTCAGCAGCAACTCCCTCTTCTGCCTCAACAGAAGGAGCGGCCTCAACTTCTGTCTCATGCGCCTCTGTATCCATCCCAGCAAGGAAATCCTCTATCTCTGACGTCTCAGAGGGGGCCTCCTCTTCTGTCCCCTCTACTTCAACAGTAGGAGCCTCCTCAACTGATGTCTCCGTATCGCCAAGAGCTTCTTCCTGTGGTTCTTCCTCCAGAGCCGGAGTCTCAACGGTGTCAGTGACTCCCGGCATCGGTTCCTCCTCTTGAGTGACCTGGCTTTCTACCTCTTCCAGCTCCATCAATATGTCACCCGGAGTTTCCCTTGATTCTTCAGCAGTGTCAGGCGCGGCTTCCGCAGGTTCCCCGGCAGTTTCAAGGATATCTGCCAGCTGCTCCGACGTTTCTTCTTCCAAAACAGCCGTTTCAGCCTCAGGAATTTCCTCCTTCTCTTCGTCTAAGGAGATACCTGCCGCAGACAGTATAGCGTTCATCTCATCGTCCACGTCCACAGCTTCTCCGGAGGGCTCTGGAGCTGCACCGACGGGTTCTTCTACCCCAACTTGATCGGAAGAAGGAGCTTCTTCGGGAGCAGGAGGAATCTCAGTCACAGTCGTCGACACTTGTGCTTCAACGGCCTCCGAGAGAGCTGCTACCTCTTCTTTGAGGTTAGGGTCAAGCGGATCCAGGTTCAAGGACCTCTTCAGGTTGCTCAACACTAATCTGTCAGAGCCCTCATCTCGGTTGACATCAGCCAGTCCTTCCAAGGCAGGCAGACTCTGGGGATCGTAGCGCAAAGCCTTTTTGAAGGCTCTTCTGGAATTGTCTCTGTCTCCAGACGCCATGTAGCATCTTCCCCTGACTATATGAGCAGTGGCATAGTCAGGGTAGAGGCTCAGTCCCTCCTGACATATTTGAAGAGCCGCATCCGGATCCCCCTTGTCCAAGTAGCTCTGCGCCAGGCGGGCGAAGACGATTGAGTTGGGGTTCTTCTTGATTATCTTTTCAAGTGCGGGTATCTTGCTTTTAGCCATCTTTAAACACTCCCATTAAGGGACGGCTAGATATTTAGGATGATGTGAGGCTTTAAATCTTGCCCTTAGTCTTCTGGATAATATCCGTCGTGGATAGAGCCGCTATCAAATCTACAGTCAACACCTGTCCACCGGATTCCTCAACAACCTCTTTGCCCACTATTTGATCTGCGGTGTAGTCGCCTCCTTTGACGAGGATATCCGGTAGTATCTTTTTGATCATCTGTAAGGGTGTGTCCTCCCCAAAGACGGACACGTAATCTACAACCTCCAATGCCGCAAGGACGGAAGCCCTGTCCTCCAAGGGAAGGATGGGTCTCCCCTTCCCTTTGAGTCGCCTGACGGAATCGTCAGTGTTCAAACCTACTATTAGGACATCCGACCTTTCTTTTGACTGCTTGAGGTACTCAACGTGCCCTCTGTGTATAAGGTCGAAACAGCCGTTGGTGAAGACTACTTTCTTACCCTCCTTTTTGAGCTGTTTCCTAATGGCGATCAGCTCCTGAAGTGATACTATTCTTCCCAAGTTCCTATCCGCTAATTGTTCATAAATGACTTTCTGATATTTTCACGCGATGCAGGGACGATCCCTATTTCAGAGATGACGACCCCCGCGGCGTGGTTTGCCAGAATGGCGGCCTCTTTAAGGTCTGATCCGGCGGCTAAAGCTACTGTAAGAGCACTTATCACCGTATCGCCCGCTCCCGAATGGTCATAGACTTCCCTGGCGAGAGTTTCAATATGAGATACCTTTTTGTCCTTTTCGAAGATAGACATGCCTTCTGCGCCTCTTGTCAGCACAACGTTTTTACACTTGAGACGCCTTTGAAGTTCCAGTCCGGCCTGTACAGCATCTTCGTTTGAACCGAGCCTGATTCCCAGCGCGTCTTCAACCTCCTTTTTATTGGGCTTAAAGAGAGTCACCTCTTTAAATTCGAAGAAATTGTCGAATTTGGGATCTGCGGCGGTAAGTTTTCCTCTGCTTTTAGTAAGCTGTATAGTTTGAGATAAGACGTCTCTGGTGATAACGCCTTTGTTGTAGTCCTCAAAGAGAACTGCATCTATATCATCAATTGCTTCCTCAATAAATTTAATTATTCTGTTTGATACCTTGCCATCTACAGGATCAGTGCTTTCTATGTCGGCCCTGACAACGTGCTGACTGTGGGCTATTACACGGGTCTTGACCGTGGTCTTTCTGAATGGATCCTTTATTATCCCAGCAGTAGTGAAACCCGCTTTCTCATGCTCCTCTATCAGTCGTTCCCCCGCGCTGTCCTCTCCTACGACTCCCACAGGAATGGCGATTGCGCCAAGGGAACTGACGTTGTTGACTACATTGGAGGCCCCCCCGAGCCTTATGGATTCTGAATCTACCTCTACAACAGGCACAGGAGCTTCAGGCGAAATCCGGCCGACCCTCCCCCACAGGTATTCGTCGAGCATAAGATCCCCCAAGACGAGGATCTTGAGAGATGAGAAGCTATCTAAGAGTTCATCCAATCGTTTGAGCGCGACATCTTTCATAGATTTTGTTAAGGAAATATGATAAAATATCGTTCAATTGTCAACGTATTATTTTAAACATGAGAATAGACCCCTGTCAATACCCTTGTGATTGAGAACAAGGATCACGACGGAAATTAAGCAAGCTTATATCAAAAGTCAAGCAAATTTTTATCTTGATCACACGGGGATTTTTCCTTATAATATCAGAGTGTTGTGTAATCTTTGATATTCTGATGTTTTGAGTATATCTTTGGTCTATTCTGTTCGCAACTATCCAATGTAAGGCTGCCGGCTCGGTAACCTTGTAGAGGTTCTTATGAAGATTAGCGGCTTTACTATGATCAAAAATGCCACCAAATTATACTATCCTGTCAAGCAATCTATACTATCTGTTTTGCCGATTGTGGATGAGTTCATTGTCGCTTTAGGTAACTGTGATGAAGATGATCATACGAGAGAAGAAATAGAAAGCATAGATTCAGATAAGATTAAAATAATCAATACAATATGGGATATTGAAGCATATCCTGACGGAATGGAAAATGCCCACCAGACAGATATTGCAAAAGGCCAATGTACTGGTGAATGGCTCTTCTATTTACAAGCAGATGAAGTTGTACACGAAAAATATTTGCCCATCATAAAAAGGAGATGTGCAGCATTAATAGACCATAAAGAAGTAGAGGGCCTACTCTTTAAATACAAACATTTCTGGGGGGACTACAACCATTATCATATTTCACATAGATGGTATCCTTACGAGATTAGAATTATTAGAAATAATGATGATATTCATTCGTGGCAGTCGGCACAATCTTTCAGAAGGATTTCAGATTTTGATGGGAAAAGTTACAGACAGAAACAGGGTACATACAAACTCAAAGTTGCCAGGGTTGATGCAGCTATTTATCATTACGGCTGGGTAAGACCGCCGGAATACATGCAGACCAAAAGACGGGCATTAGATATAATTCACAAGGGGCTGCACAAGGCTAATCAAATTTATAAGAATGCTCAAGGGGCATTTGATTATGGGCCATTAGATTTATTACAGGAGTTTACTGGAACTCATCCTAAAGTTATGAAGGATCGCATTGACGAATTTTATTGGCAGGATAGACTTCAATATACAGGTAGACTGAATCCAAATAGGGAAAAGTATAAACATGAAAAAATTAGATACAGGCTATTGACTTACATCGAGCAAAAACTTTTGGGTGGAAGACAGATCGGAGGTTTCAAGAATTATAAGATTGTTAAAAGATAAATCTCGTTGGGAGAAACCACATGGCATCTACCAGGAAAAACGAACTTAGTCGGACGATAGTTCTGGACGAGATACTTGGATTTGAAGATTCTGCTATCTATGATGTAGAGACCAACTCGCCTGGTCCCCAGGGGAGTTTGCCTCTTACGGAGGACATGCTGCTCAACTGGTCCAGCGGCGATGTTTTCGCTTTGAGCCACAACGCAGGAATGGGGTGGGCGCCCGATGAGCTTAATCGTAAAGAGTTCTTAATCTTGAGCACCCAGGGGGGAATCCGCGCGCCAGACGGCACTCCGATTGCTCTCGGTTATCATACGGGGCATTGGGAAGTGGGGCTACTAATGCAGGAGGCTGCGCACGAGTTCAAAGCGCTCGGCACGATTCCATTTGCGGGTTACTGTTCAGATCCGTGCGACGGGCGCACGATGGGCACAGTCGGAATGATGGACAGCCTTGCATATCGCAACGACGCCGCACAGATATTCCGCCGCCTTATTCGGTCGCTTCCAAGGCGCAAAGGCGTGATGGCAGTGGCAACCTGCGATAAGGGACTGCCAGCAGCAATGATGGCACTTTCTGCAATGTGCGATTTACCGTGCATATTAGTCCCTGGAGGTGTGGCGCTGCCTACGGCAGAAGGCGAGAATACGGCTAAGATCCAATCGATCGGGGCGCGTTTCGCGCACGGGGAGATATCCCTGCAGGACGCCGCCGATCTTGGCTGTAAAGCCTGCGCAAGCCCGGGTGGAGGATGCCAATTTCTGGGGACAGCCGCCACCTCACAAGTCGTCGCAGAAGCTTTGGGGATCACGCTCCCCCACGCTGCTCTCTCCCCTTCAGGACAGCCGATCTGGCTCGATATGGCAAAACGATCCGCCCGCGCCCTTGTGAATCTGGAGGACAAGGGGATAACTATGCAAAAGATCATTACGGATGAAGCCATCCGTAACGCGATCATCGTCCATGCCGCTTTCGGAGGATCCACCAATTTGCTTTTGCATATCCCCGCGATCGCTCACGCTGCAAGACTACGGCGCCCCACCGTGCAAGATTGGATCGAGGTCAACCGGAAAGTGCCACGCCTTGTAGATGTCCTCCCAAATGGTCCCGTCGGTCACCCGACTGTCCAGGTCTTTTTGGCCGGCGGGGTTCCCGAAGTGATGTTGCACATAAGAAACTTAAGCGTCTTGAACGAAGATGTCGTCACAGCATGTGGAGAACCACTTGGGCGAACGCTCGATTGGTGGGAAAAGTCCGAACGCCGCCAGCGTCTAAGAGACCTCCTGCTGGAAAAGGACGGCGTCGATCCGAACGACGTGATTATGAGTCCCGAAATCGCTAAAGAACGCGGACTTACGAGCACTGTGTCTTTCCCGCGCGGAAACCTCGCCCCCGAAGGCTCAGTGATTAAGAGCACGGCGATCGATCCGAGCGTCGTCGATGACGACGGTGTCTATCGCAAAACAGGGCCTGCGCGCGTCTTTGTCCGTGAAAAAGACGCGATCAGGGCTATCAAGAGTCAGGGCGAAGATCGAATTAAACCGAAAGATGTTATGGTACTCTGTTGCAGAGGCCCCATGGGCACGGGTATGGAGGAGGTACTTCAGATTACGATCGCCCTCAAGTATCTTCCGTTTGGCAAGCATGTCGCCCTGATCACCGATGCCCGATTCTCGGGTGTTTCAACCGGCGCCTGCATAGGACACATCGGCCCGGAAGCTTTGGCAGGTGGCCCCATCGGAAAGGTGATAGACGGCGATCTGATCCAGATCGTTATCGATCGGAACCGCCTCAAAGGGAGTGTAGATCTGGTCGGTCACGGAGGGGAGACCTTCGGAGTCGAAAAGGGTACCCAAATTCTGGCAGAAAGATCGCCGCGTCCGGATCTTATCGCCGACGAAATGCTTCCTGACGACACGCGCCTGTGGGCTGCACTCCAGAACATCGGCGGCGGCACGTGGGGAGGGTGTGTCTACGATGTGGATGCAATTATTAAAACGGTAGAAGCCGGAAGGCGAACATTAGAAATTTCTGATAAAGTCAAAAATACCGTTGGAGGTGATGAAATTTACCAAGCATAACGTTCCTAAATGCTCAATGGCTGTCCTCTGTCTGCTCTTTTTGACTTTCACACTCCTCTGCTTGCCCGCTTGCGGCGATCAGGAGTTGCCGCTCGGTAAAATCAAACTGCCGCCGGGGTTCCAGATCAGCATCTATGCGAGCAACGTGGAGAACGCCCGTTCGATGTCGCTGAGCCAAAGCGGAGTTCTATTCGTCGGAACACAAGGAGCGGGGAACGTCTACGCCATTCTGGACACTAACAAGGACAGCAGAGCCGACGAGGTCATCACAATCGCGCAGGGGTTGAATATGCCAAATGGCGTGGCGTTTCGAAACGGTGCACTCTATGTTGCCGAGGTAAACCGCGTCCTTCGATACGGTAATATCGAAGCGCATATAAAAGACCCCCCAAGACCCCTGGTAGTGGACGACACTTTCCCAAGAGATCGGAGTCACGGCTGGAAGTTCATCCGCTTCGGTCCAGATGGGATGCTCTACGTACCGGTCGGGGCACCGTGCAATGTCTGTGAGAGCGAGGATAGCCGCTACGCCTCCATTATGCGGATGCATCCCGATGGCACAGGCTTGGAGATCTTCGCCCACGGCGTTCGCAACTCAGTGGGATTCGATTGGCATCCCCAGACGCAGGAGCTCTGGTTCACTGATAACGGGCGCGACTGGTTAGGTGACGATCTTCCTCCGGATGAATTGAACCGTGCGCCGCAGAGTGGTCTCCATTTCGGTTTCCCCTACTGTCACGGAGGATATATTACCGATCCGGAGTTCGGCCACAAGCGAAAATGCGAGGAATTTATACCGCCTGCGATGAAACTCGGGCCACATGTGGCTTCACTCGGCATGCGCTTTTACACAGGCACGATGTTCCCGGACAAGTACCGAAACCAGATCTTTATCGCCGAACACGGCTCCTGGAACCGCAGCACTCGGATCGGATATCGCGTAACACTCGTACAAGTTGTAGACAACCAAGCGGTTAAATACGAAGTCTTTGCAGATGGCTGGTTGCAAGACGGCCGGGCATGGGGACGCCCTGTGGATGCGCTCGTTATGCCGGACGGGGCGCTCTTGGTCTCAGACGATCAAGCGGACGTAATTTACCGTATCAGCTACAAGGTCGAACGTTGACTCCGTCAAGAACACAGGGAACCTGCCGATGAAACTGCCCAAAGAGATTGAAGACCAAAGATTGATTCTATCGGGGATTGAGGAAATAAGATCAGATAACACTAGCGGAGCTGTGGAGCTATCGATAAAAGCTGCCGAGACGCTGACCCTCCTGACTGAAAATTTCGCTAACCCGTCAGCTCGCCAACTTACTGACAGTATAGGGACTGCGGCAAAAGCCCTGGCAGCGGCACAACCTGCTATGGCGTCTATTTTCAATCTTGCAAATAGAACCCTGTGCGACATTGATAAAGTGTGCAAGACAGAGGAAATCAGGCAAGTATTGCGCGCTTCCTGTCGCGATTTCACCAATCAGTTGAAAAGTGCTGGACGAGCGATCGCTGATGTCACCCTGCAACTAATACAGAACGATACAACCATAATAACCCATTCGTACAGTTCCACAGTCCTTAAGTCGCTCCTTTTAGCAAAAGCAAAAGGGGTGCGATTCGACGTTATCTGCACAGAATCTTGACCCATCAACGAGGGCGTAAATCTGGCCGCGAAGTTAGGTGGTGAGGGTATTAGAGTTAAGCTTGTAATTGACGCTGCGGTCTGCTCCTGGTTGCCACAGGCCCAGATAGTGCTCATCGGGGCAGATTCCCTGTCGCCCAAAGGGCTGGTCAACAAAATCGGCACTCTGTGTTTGGCCTTGGCGGCTAAGGAGTTGGCAATTGACGTCTATGTGCTCTCCGGTTCGGAGAAACTCCTGCCAGCAGACTATCCACTTCAATTTCAAGAGTTGCAAGATTCTGCCGAAATTCTAACGGAATATATCCACAACGTCACGGCCGTAAACTACTACTTTGACTTGACCCCTTTGGAATATATAAAGGGCGTGGTTACAGAAAAGGGAATAATGACGCCGAACCAGCTTAAAAAGGAACTGCGGGGTTTAAGACCGCACAAGGTCTTCAAATCATTATGGAATATCTCATAATCTGCGTCGGTGCGGTCATTGCCTCAGGATTGACCCTTTTTTCCGGCTTCGGATTGGGCACCCTTTTGATGCCTCTATTTGCGATATTCTTTCCCATAGATGTGGCTGTTTCCTTTACAGCTGTGGTGCACCTCTTCAACAATCTGTTTAAAGTTGTACTGTTGGGCAAACACGCCGACAAGACCACAGTATTCCGGTTCGGCTTACCCGCTATATTGGCGGCCCTCTTGGGGGCGCGGGGTCTACTGTGGCTTTCGGATTTGCAGCCGTTGATCAGATACGAACTATTAGACCATCACCTTCAAATTATGCCTGTGAAACTTATCGTTGCGATTTTGATGATATTCTTTGCGCTCTTGGAAGTGCTGCCGAGATTTGAAAATATATCATTTGAGAAGAATTATCTCCCTGTTGGAGGGATTTTGAGCGGTTTTTTCGGAGGCCTTTCAGGACATCAAGGGGCACTGCGAAGTGCTTTTCTTATCAAGTGCGGTCTAACAAAAGAAGGTTTCATCGCTACAGGCGTTGTGATAGCCTGTCTGGTGGATGTCGCCCGAATCTCCATCTATAGTTCTCATTTTTCACTGTCAGGCGCAGGCCATAATGCGCTCTTAAGCGCAGCTATTCTATCTGCATTCTTGGGAGCATACATTGGAAATCGGTTAGTCAAAAAGGTTACAATGCGTTCGATCCAGGTCATTGTAGCAGTGATGCTTTCGGTAATTGCACTCAGTTTAGGATCTGGCATTATATAGTAGCAGAGGAAAGATGATCTTCTCTTATAGCATGACTGGTCATCTCCAAACCGCCAAAACGATAATGGAGTTTGTCAGTTAGGCGTTCTACATGATCGGATAACTCCCGTCTTATCAGATTAAGACTCATGAACAGATTAAGACTCATGAACAGATTAAAACTTAAGTAAGGAGACTACCCATGAGACGACGTCGAACGATCTACTTTAATGATGCGCGACATTACTACCTGTACGCCTTCGAGCCGCCCATGAAGTTGGAGGATGCCTGGAGGCCGATAGATGAGGTCGCCGGCACCGCCGTTGACACGTTCATCTACGGCGTCTCAAGCGGCGGACTCTTCTACCCCTCCAAGATCGGACAACAATGGGGTGGAGATCCAAGTCCATTCGCGTATGCTTGGCGTGCGCGGAAGAATATGCAGAGCCTGATTGACAGGGGTCTCAACCCACTGACTGTACTAATCGACAGGGCGCACGAGGCAGGTTTAGACTTTTTTGCTAGCCTGCGTATGGGATCCTTCAGCGGAACTGATTCGAGCTATCAGATCGGTGTGCCCGGACCGATGGAGGGCTGTCTCAATCTAGCTCATCCAGAGGCGCGCGATCATCAGTTTGCAGTCCTTGAGGAGCTGGCCACAGAGTATTCTGTAGAGGGGATAGAGCTCGACTTCGGCTATCCCCCGTTCTTCTTCAAGCCCGACGAAGTGGAAAAGCAAACTCCATTGATGACAGAGTACGTCGGTAAGATCTCCCAAATGGTCCGGAACAGGCCCGGCAACCCCGGTCAGATCGGCGCTCGAGTATTCCCCACCGAAAAGATGTGTCTTGAGGCGGGGTTAGATGTACGCACGTGGTTTGAGGAGGGAATCGTTGACTTTGTGGTGCCGCTTTTGTACGGCTACTTTATACTCGACCCTGACATGCCCATCGATTGGCTCATTCAATTGGCTCATCAAAACGACAGAGTATCTGTCTACCCAGTGCTTCAACCCTGGTCAGAAGACGAGAGCGTAGGATCTCATCTGAGAAACTATGCCACGCCTGAGATGATGCGTGCTGCTGCGGGAAACTTCTGGGATCGCGGCGTCGATGGACTCTACACCTGGTTTTTGAAGTGGCCATTAAGAGATGCAGAGCGTAGAATTCTCACGGAGATAGGCGATCCAGAACTATCAAAAGCAGGGAAAAAGCACTACGTTTTGGCGAGGCGGTGCGAAAATGTGGTAGACCTCGGGCTTGTCTACGATGCGGCACTTCCGATTGAAATCCCGTCTGCTGACCCGAACATAAGCTATGAGATCCCCTTCTATGTATCAGATGATATACAAGGTTCTTCTGATCGCGTGCGTGAAGTACGACTTAGGATCAACGTCAGTAATCTGGTGACGGCGGACAACCTTGCGATCCTGCTGAACGGGAGGTCTCTGTCCGAAGAGACTTGCACGCGCACCTTCGGTGGAACACATAAGATCACAGATAGTAATGTTCCGTACGCCGGCCAGTGGTTGGAATTCCGCCTGGAAGGGGAACGTCCGCACAAGGGTGAGAACCTGTTAGAGGTGTCACTGGATAGGAGACCCGATGGGTTCAAAGGAGGAGTGATAATTGAAGATGTGGAAATCGTAGTCGAATACGGTCCGTATCCCTCAACATTGGGGTAACTTATTCTTGTCCCCGATCCCCCCCAATAGATTCAATCGGGGGTAGACTCAATCAGGGACTTGTCAGGAGATACGATATGGTAAAACTCAAAGAGATCGATCGTCCACCAAGAGAACTTATCGAGCCATTCTGGGATTTCGGTACTGCGACCATTAGCTCTGCTCTGCGCGAAAGATGCGGGATTCTCAGGGCCTTTATGGTGGGACCCGTGGCCTTCACACCGGGGCTTAGGGCCGTCGGCACGGCCGTTACGTTAAGCTTTCTGCCTAAACGAGAGGACATTATCAAAGGACGCGCCGAGGAGGAACAGGAGGTAAGTTCCGCGCTTTGGGCCGCGGTAATAGCTGTTCAGGAAGGGGATGTGCTTGTAGTGGACACCCGCGCCAATATGCAGACCGGATGTCTGGGTGACATGTTGATGACCTCTATCCATGCAAAAGGCTCAAAAGGACTGGTAGTTGACGGGTGCGTCCGCGATACTCCGCACGCCAAGAAGTTGGGACTTCCCCTCTTTTTAAGGGGAGCAACGCCGCACAACGCCGGTCACTTTGAGATGTATCCCTGGGACTACAACGAACCGATCGGTTGCGGCGGTGTATTGGTTATGCCGGGGGACATTATAGTCGGAGATGACGACGGTGTAGTCGTAATCCCTCCGAAAGTTGCACCTGACGTTATCGAATACTGCCGCACCCGGGAGACACGTGAGATCTTCGAGAGGATAAAACTCCAGGAGACAGGGGACGTGGAAAAATACTACCCTCTAAACGAAGAGGGCAAAAAGGAGTACGAGGAGTGGCTAAAGACAGTAGACAGTAGACAGTAGACGGGGGCACCGCCCATCCTCCCTGAAGCGTAATTGCCAGTCACCGTGGCCGTATTCCCGGTCAGCAAGCCACAATTGGGCGAAACGATCCCACCTGGATTGCCTCGTCCGCTGTTCGATGCCTACTTGTTTATGGAGGATAGCTGTGAGGAAACTCGGATTAGGGTTCTATGCAGGAATTGCACACGCCCTTGTCTACATGCGTGCGGCAATGACGATGTTACGCTAAGTCGCTTAATATGTTGCAGGGAAAAGGCATAGAGGCAATGTTACACGGCATGCTATCCTTTTCATTCTTCATATAAAGTTGTGATCAATAACTTCACTTGCCTTTCAGAAGAATTTCTTGATGCCCCAGAAGTTGATAGGCCAGATGGCAGTGTTCTCCGGTCTGAGGAACTCTATTTCATAAATGACAGCGCCGCCGACAACCTGGAAGCTGATGTTATCGATGGCAAATTCCGGTGAACAGGTGATTTCGTACCAGCCGGTGACTCCAGCGGGCACAACCCCCTCGTGTCCGTAGACCGACTTCTCGACATCTACGCGAAAGCCCTCTTGGGTGAAGCCCCCGCCTAAATAGCCGAACACTTTGTATTGGTCCATCGTTCCGATATAGACACGGATAGTCGCAAGGCGTACAGTGTCAGGCCACGATACAGCCAACAAGCCGATCCAGTCCCACTCGAAAGCTGCAGCGCCTGGGTCAATGTCGGGCGTACGCCCATCGGTGAGTGAGGCAACATCGCCTGTCCAGAGATTGTGCGTGGTGGCCATGGTGACCGCATCCGGAGTGATGTCCCTGTCAGAAAAGCTCCCTATAGTCGCAAGGATGAAAAGGCCCCCTAGGATCAGCAATATAGCGATAATCTTGTACAAGGGATTCTTATCCTATTCCCACTGACACATTTGAAGGGGACTTTCCTCGTGCACTCAAAGAGAACATCCTGCAGGTGCGGAAACCTTATGCCGTCCACTCTTCAAGCCACTTATACTTCTCCGGCAAGTAGTCTCCCTGGCTCTCCTCTGCTGCTTGAGCATAGATCTGCAGAAGTCGAATCTCCGACTCACCTAGCCCACCACACTGCGTCGCTCCTACGTTCTCCACAACCTCATCTATAGAATTCATCGCTGGGATCGTGCTGGAAATCTCCTTGGCCCCCAAGATAAACCTCAATGCCGCCTGAGGGAGACTTGCCTCGACGCCCTTCAGCTCCGCCAAGAGGGAATCGGAGGGTTGCAATTTCAGCAAAGCTCCTCCGGCAAAGGGCTTGATCGCTATGAGTCCCACGCCGGTTTCTCTGACCAAAGCGGGAAACGCTGGATCCGGGCAAGGCACGATCGCGCAGTCGACAGTTTGTCCAGCGGTTTTCGGTGATGAGGCAGCAGACACTCCAGACCTGATCTGTCCTCCGGAGGCGGCCTGGACGGAGGTGGCAGGAGAGAGTCTCTGATGCCGGAAGTTATACGCAAACAACAGATAGTCCAATTCTGGATAGGTATGAAGCATCTCCACCAACTTTGCCTGATCGTGGTTCACTATCCCGATCGCCCGTATCTTACCCTCCTCCTTGGCCTGCTGCAGAGTCCCTAAAGTGGTCTCTATTGCGCTCTTGGACTTAATCCCGGACGCGTTCATGCGATACAGATCAATGTAATCGGTGTTGAAGGTTGTCAGGGCAAATTCTACCTCCTTTCGGACGTCGGACTGGACCGTAACAAGAGATATCACAACATCCTGTCGCACCGGGCCCAACACCTTGCTCATCAGATCAAACTGATGATAACCGTGCTTGTAGATGTCAAAGAGGTTAATGCCTAGCTCTAAGCCTTTTCTAATCTGAGCTTCTCTGGCCTGGGGATCATTCATATTTTCCCGTGCGACATGAGATCCAAAGCCTATCTCAGAGACGCGGATTCCCGTCTTACCCACTGTTCTATATTTCATGTCCCCTGAAGCAGTCGTAGAGCCGGAACTGGCAGCAACAGGGGTTAACAATGCTCCAGCCCCTAAAGCAGCAGCACTCATCTTGTGGATAAATTCACGGCGGGTGAGTTCTGTGACCTTCGTTGACTGCGATCTATGATTAGAAGATCGAATAGACTTCATATCAGTCCCCTTTTATTTGGGGTTTATACTGTGACAACCAACGGAAGGCTAAGATACCAAAAACTGGGGTCGATGTCAACCCTTTTTCAAGCCAATCTCCCCGCACTATTTAGGATCTGAGGGGATAGGTCGGAGTTTTCCCTTGCATTCTTGGTTCAGACCCCCTGCATGAAGGGTTTCTATTGTGGTTTTATCAACCTTCCATAGCCCTTAATACGATTTCGAGAGAGCCTGTCACAACAGTCTGGAGAGGCCAGACCCCTAAAAAGTATTGACAACTTTTAGATATCGTGTATCTCTATCCAGAAAAATCAGCATTCCTCCTGAAACGACTTGCATTCCTCGCAGATGGACAGGAAGCAAGATGATAGATATGCTGATCCAAGAACAGATTGTGCCATTCTGAGAGGATCTTTCTCAATATCAGGTATCTACGACGATAAGACCTGCGACGATCTGAAGGCGCAATTTGCAAGAGCTATAGAAGGCATGAGCAGAGAGAGTCCTGTATTGAATGGGGGTCTGTGCCACACGGAGGTAAAGTTCGTGATAGTGGTTGTCGATGTCAGGCAGGAGAACCACACTGTCCTCCAACGCCCCAGGAATCCAGAGGTCACAACGGCCGTATCTCATAGAGACGTGATAGAGGACGTCAGGCTCATTGCCGAGATCATAGACTTGGATTTATCAATTGTATGATATGCCACTTTTCCAGAGGTGGAGAGCAAAATGACTTGACATCCAGGTGAAATATTATTAGACTTAGGACCCCCAGAGCTGTCGGTATGATTTCATATCAGTACGCTGTTTGATCCGTTCCATAATGGCCTACATACCACATAAGAGTGTAAGGACCCTTTTCAATTTATGGCGACAACAACTGAGGAATTCAGTCCCGATTATGCCGTTGACCAGGAAAGGCCTCCTCGACGTTTCACCTTCAGATCTTTTGTTGTAGGTACACTGCTCTCCTTTTTTATATCCATTGCCGCCCCATACAGCGACGCTCTTATCAAAGGCTCCTGGATGGCTGGGACCTTTGGTACCGGCGCAGCTCTTTTCCTTCTATTTATCTTCGTAGGTATAGTAAACACCCTTTTGAAAATAGTCAAACGGGGTATGGCGTTCGAAGCCACCGAATTGGTCACGATCTACATTATGATGATCGTATCGTCCTCTATCGTAGCCGTAGGCTTCACCGAACATCTCCTTCCTGTCGTCGTCGGCGTATTTTACTTTGCCACCCATGAGAACGATTGGGTCAATTTGATTCACCCATATATACCCGATTGGATATCCCCCCGTGATCCAGAGTATATTAAGTATTTCTACGAAGGTCTGCCCAGGGGAGAGGCCATACCCTGGGGAATATGGATTAGGCCCCTTTTGTACTGGTCTTCGTTTGCCATTGCCCTCTATTTTGTGATGATATGCATGATGGTGATCCTAAGGAGGCAGTGGGTAGAGAGAGAAAGGCTGACGTATCCTCTTATTCAGACACCTATGGAGATGATAAGGGATGACAAAAGCGGTTATCTTGCGCCATTCTTTAAAAATCCTATTATGTGGCTTGGATTTGCCATCCCTTTCATCATAGGCAGCGTAACGGCGCTCCACGGATACTACCCATTCATTCCAAGGGTAAACCTGGAGGCCTCTATGTCGATGTTTCGCAACACAATTCGATTTAATTTCTTCACCATCTTTCATGTCATCGGATTCGTTTACCTTATACCCCGCGACATCGCCCTAGCGATTTGGTCGTTCTCCCTGTTAGCCATCGCGGAACAGGGAATATTCAATATGATTGGCTTCCACAGCACCGAAAAGATGAGCGTTTATGCTCATTCCTGGTCGCCTTACATGCTCCATCAGACCATGGGGGCTATGATAGTCTTTGTCATGTTAGGGATGTGGACAGGTCGGGAGCACCTCAAAGGCGTTCTCAGGAAAGCCCTTAAGAACGATCCGAATGTGGACGATTCGGATGAGATTCTATCCTACCGGACAGCTCTCTTTGGGATGATCGGAGGATTACTCTTTGTGAGCTTGTGGCTGTGGGCCTCGGGAATGCCCCTTTGGATTGTCCCGATATTCTTGTTCGGGGCCTTTGTCCTCTTTATAGCGCTTACCCGCATAGTGGCAGAAGGAGGAATGCCCGATATGTGGCCTCCCATGATCAGTTCGGACTTCGTCGTATCGGGGCTTGGAACCTCCGCTTTGGGACCGACGGGATTAGTGGCTCTGGCGTATACATACATCTGGCACGGCGAGATGAGGACGTTCGTTATGGCTTCGTGCGCCAATGGCCTCAAGTTGATCAATGTGGTCCGGGGTAAGAGAAGACCGCTCTTCTGGGCTATGATGCTATCCATCGTTGTGAGTTTGGCAGGATCTATGTGGATGGTCATGACCCTTGCATACGAAGAAGGCGGAATCAACCTCTACTCGTGGTTTTTTGGCGGGGCTCCGAAAGCTCCGTTCAATTACATAGCTAAAAGAGTGGAGGGAGCCGTTAACCCCAATATCGGAGGCTGGATAGCCACAGGCATAGGAGCATTTATTATGGCCCTGCTGACCTTTATCCGCTATCACTTTATATGGTGGCCTATCCATCCCATCGGCTACACACTAACCGGTATCTCCATAATAAATCACAAATGGTTCAGCGTCTTTTTAGCGTGGCTATTCAAAGTAGTCATACTCAAATACGGCGGTGCTACAGTATTCAGGAAAACTCGTCCCTTCTTCTTGGGTCTGATCCTGGGGCAGATGGTCGTGGCAGGGACATGGCTTATTATAGATTATTGTACAGGAATGGTGAACAATTCCCTCGGGGTCTTCTGAGGGAAACAGAACCAAGATGCTTGCAAATAGAGAAAGCTATAGCATTTCGTAATAGATTACCTGCCATATCAAAGTGACAAGGACCTTCAACGTATGGAGACAAGGACTTCGGTTCCAGAAGTAGAGTAGGCTTACAGGGATCTTGTCGGAACTGAAAGGTCAAGTCCCCGATAGAATCAATCGGGGACAAGCTTCATAATCTGGACACTATCGTGATTTGATAGGGCCCCTTCCAGACTCGATGCAGGTTTCTCAATAATGCAAAGACCTATTCAATATAATCCGAAAAGACAGCTTTGGTGGTGCAGTCTCCTTCATATCGTTAACGACGGTTACGTTGTAAGTTTAGCCCTTCTACTTCCCTTCATCGCATCCGATCTCGATCTGAACTACACCCAGTCCGGCCTCCTTAAGGCCGCTAGCTACGTAGCGATAAGCGCAGCTCAGATACCGGCGGGACTCCTGTCCGAAAGTATCGGAGAGATACTAACGCTGGGCTTAGGAACTGCTTGGTTCAGCCTGAGCTATATGCTTTTGCTTTTAGCGTTCAGCTACCCTATCACGCTGATGCTGATACTTGCATCCGGGATAGGGGGAGGCGCGTATCACCCTGTGGGAACCGCCCTGATCTCAAATGTCTATCCGCCTGAAAAATCTGGTCCGGCTATAGGAACATTGAATTTTTCCGGAGATGTTGGAAAGGTGCTATTCCCCCTTTTAGCGGGAGTTTTGGTCATCGACCCAAGAATTGGATGGCAAGGGAGCCTTGCTGTACTGGGGATCATCGGACTTTTAACGTCCCTTTTGTATCTCTTCTTTTTTCGAAGCGACATCAGCGCCAGAAGACAGAAAGCCCTGAAGGACAGAGAGCATAAAATAAATGAGGCGCATCGAAGAACTTTTTTTGCCAACTGGGGCATCAAAAGGCCGGGCCAGTTTACCCTCTACTCCATCATCGGATTCCTCGATATTGCAGTTCGGAACGCCGCTGTGGCATTTTTGGGATTTCTACTGATCGAAAGAGGAATCAAAGGGGACTCTGTAAGTCTGACAGGCTATGTGTGGCTTATGTCTTTGACCTTTTTCGGCGGAGCGGTCGGAAAGCTCCTGTGCGGCATGCCGATCCGGAAATTGGGAGCAAAAAGGATCATCCTGATCACAGAGTTGCTGATGATACTCGGCTGTTACGCCCTCCCCTCGGTCCCTCCGGGATGGGTTATGGTGCTCTTTTTGCCGGTATTCGGGTTTATGCTCAACGGGACGTCCTCTGTGATATACATCGGGCTGGCGCCTACGTTTGATCCTCTGCGTCGGAGTCGGGGATATGCTCTATACTACACTCTAAACTTCCTCTCCGCCGCCGCTTCGCCGCCTATCTTCGGGGTCATTGGAGATGCATATGGTCTCGATACGATCTTCTACGTTGCGGGAGCGGTTATGCTATTGGGGCTTCCGTTCGTGATATTTTTGAAAGATGATTAGCGTTGTGCAAGCGGGAAAGAGTATCAGCGACGGATGATCGGAGAATAGCAGGAAGGACGAAGTCATGAAGATCGCGGAAGTAGAGACGATCTTACTTTCAAGACCGGTCGGGCGATCGAGACCGTGGTCCAGGTGCACACGCACGAGGGCTTCGAGGGGGTTGTGCACGCCGAGTCTCCGTCTCTGGTCATCCCCGGATTGAATCTAGAGGGGACGCAATCGTCCAGACCGACGGGGAACTAGAACAGATTCCTACAGGAGAAGATCCTCTCCAGGTCCAACAGAATGGGCAAGAGATGCACCACATCAGACTCTTGGAACGACGGAGGCACGATCGTCGAGATCGGTGCGGTCGAGACCGTGCTGTGGGACATTGCGGGAGGCACTTGCCATGGATTGAAGGCTTCAGCAAGCAACGTTATAGCGAGCAGAGCAGTATAATGTATCTATACACAAAGCCTAGGTAGGACGCCCTTTCTGCTGTTTGGTGCCAACTTTCTCTTCCGGTCGCATGCGGAGTGTACGCTGTACCACTCCTCCCCCCTCAGAGCAGGTGCTCATCCAAGAAAAAGGGGCTTGACCCGGTAGAATAAATTTATTATAATTGTTACACTCTTATATATGTCCATTAGAGAGGCAAAGAAGGGAAGGTTCGATGATACACAAAGGCGTTTTGGGTCCGATTTTCAGAGCTATCTTATCGGTATTACTTCTGTTTTCACTCTTGTTTGCTATCGGCTGCTCAAAAAAGGACCAACAAGCAGAGGAGAAAGAATTCAAGGTAGCCCTTTTAAGCCCCGGTCCAGTCAGTGATGCGGGATGGAACGCTATAGCTTACGAGGGACTCTTGAGGATAAGAGACGAACTCGGAGCGCAGATAAGTCAGGTCCAAACCGGCACACCTGCGGAGTTTGAGGAGGGATTCAGAGACTACGCCAGCAGGGGCTTCGATTTAGTCTTCGGACACGGATTCGAGTTTCAGGACGCCGCCGCGGCGGTGTCTCCCGATTTTGTGAACACAGTCTTTATAACCACGTCGGGAAGTACTGTAAGGGACAACGTGGCTCCTATGGTCTTTGAACTTGAGGAGGCGACGTACCTCATGGGAATGATGGCGGCTTTGATGTCCAAAACAGGGGTCGCTGGAGTGGTCGGCGGAGTGGCAATTCCCTCCGTCAAGAGCACGTTTATAGCCTTTGAAGGAGGAGCAAAAGATGCAGTTCCCGACTTTAAAATCCTCAAGTCCTACATAGGCAACTGGGAGGACGCAGGCGCGGCCAAGGAGGCGACACTGGCTCTTATCGATCAGGGCGCAGATTTCATCCTCCACAATGCGGACGCTGCGGGCCTGGGTGTCTTTCAGGCCGTTAAGGAAAGAGCAAACGTCTATGCCTTTGGCTCAAACGCAGATCAGAACCACATTGCCCCGGAAGTGATCCTAGCAAGCGCTGTTTTAGACATTCCGAGTAGCTTTTTAGAAGTGGCAAAAAAAGTGAAAGATAAACAGTTTAAACCTGATATTATGTGGTTAGGGATGAAGGAAGGGATAGTTTCCTTGGCCTATAATCCCAGGTTAGAGGATAGAATACCCAAAGACGTCAGAGATAGAATAGACCTGATGGAGGCTAAGATAAGATCGGGCGAATTTCAGGTCCCTAGAGGAAAGTTTTGACGTTGGCTCTATTGCAACTTAAAAATATAAATAAGAAATTTGGCTCGAACATAGCCCTGAACGAAGTCCATTTTTCACTTGAGGAGGGCGAAATCCATTCCCTTTTGGGTGAGAATGGAGCGGGCAAGACTACGCTGATGAACATCCTCTACGGCCTCTACAGGCCAGATTCAGGAGAGATACTCCTGAACGGCAAAAGAATAGATCCCAAGTCTCCAAAGGATGCCATAAATTCTAAAATTGGGATGATCCACCAGCACTTTCAGATCGTCCCTGTCTTCACTGTGGCAGAAAACGTCGTATTAGGAGTACAACACGAAGGTAGGGGGAATGTTCTAAAGAGGATAATTCTTGACAGACTTGAGGCCCAAAAGGACGTGGGAGACCTATCCGGGAGGTTCGGACTGAAGGTGGACCCCAAAGCCCTGGCGAAAGACCTCTCTGTGGGGGCTCAACAGCGTGTGGAAATACTCAAAGCCTTATATCAAGATGCCAAGATATTGATCCTGGACGAGCCTACAGCCGTATTGACTCCTCAAGAAGTGGAAGACCTGTTCGATATACTGGAGGAGCTCAAAAAGGACAAGCGTTCGATAGTCTTCATCAGCCACAAGTTGGGCGAGGTTATGAGGATAAGCGATAGGGTGACCGTGTTAAGGGGAGGGCAAGTAATAGGGACAATGAAGTCTCAAGATACCGACAGAAGAAAGTTAGCCCGGATGATGGTAGGACGAGAAACCGCTCGAAAGATAACAAAAAAGGAGGTGCCGAGAGGTGATGTCGTCCTTGAGGTAGCGGATATGAAAGTTCTTGACAAAATCGGCGTCCCAGTCGTCGGCGGAATCAGCCTTCAGATCAGATCGGGAGAGATATTTGGCATAGGAGGAGTGGACGGAAACGGACAGGCCGAGACGGCCGATGCCCTGTCAGGGTTGAGGAAAATAGCTTCAGGCAGGATGCTGGTTAAGGGAAAAGAACAGACGGACTGGTCGGTTCAGAAATTGCTTGAACACAATGGGTCGCATATACCCCAGGACAGGCGTAAGATGGGCCTTATATTGGGATTTTCGCTCTTGGAGAACCTGATTTTGGGGACACACGGGAATCTTCCATATTCAAAGTGGGGCATCTTAAAGAGCCAGAAGATAAGGGATTTTGCCCTTCAGGCCATCCGTGATTTTGACATTCGGGCCCAAGGGCCAAACGATTCGGCGGATTCCCTTTCGGGGGGAAATCAACAAAAGGTCGTCATCGCCAGAGAGCTGTCAAGAAAGCCAGATATTCTGATAGCCGTGAACCCGACGAGGGGACTCGATATAGCGGCGGCGCAATACGTCCATAGCAAACTTTCGGAGGCAAGGGAAAGGGGCAGCGCTGTGCTCCTGATCTCTACGGAGTTAGACGAACTCCTGTCCTTAAGCGATAAAGTAGGAATTATGTTCGAAGGCAAGCTGATGGGAATTGTGTCTCCCAAAACGCCAAGGGACGAAATAGGCTTGATGATGATGGGTGAAAAAAGGGCGGCTTGAAGTTATGGATCGAAGAACTCTTTGGGGGACAGTTGGGGCGTTGGGGACTCCACTTGGCGCTGTGGTGTCGGCTTTGATCATAAACGGCGTCATTATCTATCTTTCGGGACAGAGTCCAACGTCCGCATTCGAGGCGCTATTAGATGGAGCCTTCGGGAGCAGATACAGCCTCTCAGAGACCTTGTTGAAGACCTGTCCCCTGCTTTTTACAGGGCTTGCGGTAGCTTTGGCTTTCAGGTCCGGCGTCTGGAACATCGGGGCTGAGGGCCAATTGTATATGGGCGCACTTTCAGCGGCCTGGATAGGGACATCGATAAGTTCTACTCCTGGATTTATCCTCCTTCCCCTGATCCTTTTGGTATCGTTCATCTCTGGAGGTCTATGGGCAGGCATAGCGGCAATACTGAAGATAAAAAGGGGCGTTCAGGAAGTAATCAGCACCATAATGCTCAATTTTGTAGCTATCCAGATAGTGAGCTGGGCCGTGCACGGCCCCCTTATGGAAAAGGCGGGCAAATTCCCCCAAAGCGACGCTGTATATGAGGCAGCAAGACTCTCAAGAATAGCGCCTCCGACGCGTCTCCACGCAGGCGTGATTTTAGCTTTAGTCTTGGCGTGTTTTGCCTATTTTCTGCTCTACAAGACAGTCTTGGGCTACAGAATTCGGTCCGTGGGATTAAACCCTCAGGCTGCCAGGTACGCAGGGATAAAGGTTGAAAAAAACATCCTACTGGCGATGCTGATAAGCGGCGGTCTTGCGGGGATAGCAGGTGCTGTTGAGCTAGTTGGATTGACGTATCGCCTCTACGAAAAGTTCTCACCCGGCTACGGATATACCGCTATTGCTGTCGCCCTTTTGGGGAGATTAAACCCCATAGGCGTGATCTTCTCTTCCTTTCTGTTCGGAGCTATGAACGCAGGCGCCGGGAACATGCAAAGAGCAGCCGGAGTCTCGTCGGTAATGGTCTATGTCATTCAGGCCACGATCATATTTTTCGTCGTGGGCTATGAGGGTTGGCGGAAAGGGGCGTATCGAAGAACCTTTTGGGAGAAAATCGGGAGAAAAAGGACAAATCAGTGACAGTACAAAGGGCGACAAATTGAAGATCAACGTAAAATTTTTCGCATCATGCAGGGATATTGTAGGCGCAGATGAGATAGAAATAGAGTTAGATGAAAAAGGAACCGTAGGCGACCTCTGGCACCACATCGCCTATCGATTTCCAAAACTATCGGACCTCAAGGGGAATCTCTTTGTGGCTCTGAATAAGGAGTACACCGACTTTGAAGCACAGCTAAATGACAAGGATGAGGTAGCCTTTATACCTCCGGTAAGCGGCGGTTAATTGTAAAAATGTGATCTCTGTCATATCTTCTGCGTTGGAGGTTGATTATGTTTAAAATAGTCAAAGATGAAATAGATGTGGAAGCGCTTGCAAAGATGGTTAGGAAAGATGAAGACGGGGCTGTTGTTACCTTTGCAGGCGTGGTGCGGAACAATTCTCTTGGAAAGGGTGTAAGGTACTTAGACTATCAGGCTTACGAAGAGATGGCCGAAACGAAGATGAAACAGATAGCGGATGAAATTAAAGAGAAGTGGGGAATAAAAGATTTGGCTATCGTTCATCGCATAGGAAGATTAGAAATAGGAGAGGCTAGTGTGGCTATCGCTGTGGCATCACCTCACAGGAGGGAGGCCTTCCAAGCTTGTGAATATGCGATAGATCGCTTGAAAGAGATTGTTCCGATATGGAAAAAGGAGGTGTGGGAAAAAGGAGAAGGCTGGATTGAGGGCGAAGATGTGGTTCCAAGCTGGTCTTCTGAGACCGCCTCCTGGTCTTCTGAGACCGCCTCATCGTAAAGATAGAAACGTGGACAGCAGGCCAGGATCGTTTAATTTTCTTTCCAGTGGTAAGCGAGTACTGATTGAACATAGTGTAGGTGCCAGATTCCCTCGCCCAAGGGCTGGGTAACGCAGCCGCCACATCGAAATAGTGTATTTAGATCAATAAATAGGATCATTCAGTTCTCACACTTGATCTCAAAACCTCGCTTGGCTCCGACTCAACTGGCGCTTTTGAAAGAATTAAATATGCCTGCACCAAGCAGAAACTGCTTGCCTTTTACTGGAATTGTCTTATATTATCACGTCAGGTTTTTGTTTATCTGATCCTGGGAAAAGGAGCAAACACTAGAGCGATATTGAGGTAGAATTACCTGTCGGAATGTGGTCAAATTATCTTGATTAGGGAGAGAAAAAACCATGGGATTGAAAGGAATGGAAAACCGTACTTCGACTCAGTCAAATGTCATTATTGCCAGCATAGATCTGGGCAGTCTTCTTGGCGGTGATATACCTGTTGAAGTCTTCCAGGTAGCCGAGCAATTTTTGCGGGACAAAGTGGATAACGGGACGCTCAAAGGGGCGTGGACCAACATTTTTGGAGGGGATCTCCATCTGCATATTACGACTTATAACGGGGACTTCTTCGACGGAAACTCTTACCGCGATAATCCTTCTACTTGTGCCGCTGAGCTGGCGCGCATAGCGGCAACAGAGGCTCTGAAAAAGGCTCATGAAATGGGACTTTATCAGCCCGACCACGGTAAGAGCATAATAGACATGGACCCTGAGGATCAGATTCAAGCCCTTGGCATAAGATACCTGGACTTCCCCTTCACCGAGCGAGGCGCAGAACCGATCTATGTGGCAAAGGCCATAAACGGAAGCTGGGGGTTTTTCAACCGCGCCCTCTTCAATCTATTTTTCAACCCGGATAAAGGATCGGGAAGACGCATCGAGGGAAACTATTTTTCCGCCCTCGTAGAGAGCATCCAAGACCTCAGGTCCGCTAAATCTCAAGTGCGAACCTACGAATTTGGACCGGGCCAGATGAATGAACTGCAATCGCTTGTTGCCGATGCCGATGAATGGAGATTGAGCAAGGTATACGCAGTTGGGGTACGCTTTGGAGAAGGAGATCTTAAAGACGAACCAGCCGCTATGGTAGAAGGAGATTTCGCACCCATTTTAATCGGCCGCTCTCAATCGGGACTACCCGCGATAGGGGAGTACACACAGTCCACTGCAGAGTTCTACTTCGGACCAGGGGGCAAAGACGGCGGATATCGAGTGGGGCTTATGCCTGTAAGCTTTGAAGAGGCAAAGAGTACAGCCATAAGTGAAGGAACCGTAAAGGTCGTAGCGTACGCGTATCAATCCTACGACGACGGCCGCATCCCCCAGGGGCCAGACGTTGAGGACATCTTCTCCCAGAACAGGCCGGAGACCCGAAGGCTCCAAAAAGACGCAGGGAACCTGATCCGTTATATGACGATGCACGGGGAATTTGAGCCTTACCTTAATCCCGAGACCGCCGAAGGGCGCGCCTTTGGAGAGGCCGAACGTCTGTCGCACCGCTTCATGGATATTCCTGACCATGAAGATCGAGTGGTCGTCAGAGCAAACGCGCGGTCCATCTTCACTATCTCAGATATCAAGGCGGACAGCGGTGGAAAGATAGGTCATACCACGCCGCCAAATCACTTCCGCTACGTAGCACAGGCGAGCCTCCAGGAGGCCAAAAATATAGGCCTAATATATGGAACGTCGAAGATATTAGAAGTGGGAGACGACGGACACCTTTTGATGAGCCACGATAAAGGCGTTGACTGTAATCCGATTCATCTTTTTGCATACAAGACCTTTTTCCGTCAGGTGTGGGTGGCTGAAATTATCGGGTATAAGTGGTACGGCTTGGGACAGGACCTGGTGGGAGACGCGACAGAGGGGCGAACAACTGAAGAATTAGCAGAAATAGACGATGCGTTCATAGAACTTCTGCCCGATTTTCTGCCCGAATCCGAACGTATATATATAGATAAACTTAAATCTGCATATAATCAATGGAAGACAGGACGAGTAACGGGGCACAAGCCTGAGCCCGTCTTTGCAGGGAACGTATCTGGCCAGGGGCCGGGCTTTGCCGAGCTTCCGATGCCCAAAGCTGCTAATGTAGGACTTTTGGCTATAGATAAATCTGGCCCTTCGGCTTTCAATCTCCCAGTCTGGTACAGCCTAAACAAGACCACAGCAGACGGTAGCCTGAACCATTACTTGGAGGGGACGGACGCAAAGGGATTAGTCGTCGAGGTCTGGGATGTCGAAGGACACAAGCGCATCTTTCTGGATTTCGAAAGCGAGACGCACCAGGCACAAAACCTCCTGGGGGCCACCGAGAAGTTTAACTTTAAGCGCATCTGGACGAGAACCACAGAGGAGTGGGATCCGGAGCTTGCTCTTGAGAGCCTGGGCGATATTCTCCTTTCTGCGTCCACAGAGAAGTTAGCCGTAATCACAGGCGGAGAATATCGCGGCAAAGACGATCCTGTGCTCCTGGCGGTAGAGCCGCTGGCCAACGCACTCAACTTATTTATGAGAGACGGATTTTATATGACTCAGGGGGATGGACGCGGGTCGCACAATATGTTCCCCACGCCGCTTGCACTTGAGGATGCCATAGCGACCGTCAATAGTCGTGGTGTAGCTGTGTCGGTGATCATTAAACTGGGCGCTAAAGGCGAAATTCAGGGTCTTTATGACGTCTTTGCCGATCCCGTGTACGATGACGCCCGAGATCGAAGCTACAGTCTCAACAAGGCCATCTGGGACGCTCAAGGGGGCAATTTTATCCCCGTGGGAGTTGGAGCGGCAAAGGTAGAACAGTCCTATCCCCTGGCTAAGACTTTAGCCCGCATCACTGCTCCAGACTCCAAGTTTGTCGCCACCCGTTCCTGATAATCCACCTTCAGTGGGCTCCATGGAAACGGATGGTACGAGTTCCATCTAGATTCAATTCAAATAAATTCAACTGCTCGTTGATTGCAAGGACGCTATTTTCCCACATCTCTTCAAGAACTCTATGAAGGTTATAAAGATCACTGAAGTCTTTGTAGGCCAATGCAAAGGAGAGCAATATGTCTAAAGTCACCAGCATAACTACAAGCGATCTTCAGAACTATTACTAAGCTTTCAAACTTGACGACATCATCCAGTTCAGGGGACGACTTATAAGGTCTACAAAGCTACTATCTCAACAAACGGATAGAGAGAGGTCGCTTTGCCAAAGTGCAAAATCATATATGATGTTAACACGCTGAAGGCTAATATAGGAATATTGATAGCACAGTCAGGACCCTCAAGGGGCTGAAGCGATATGGTCTTGCGGATGCAGCAGGAAATTGAGAGATCCTCTGGGCAAGGGAGCATGGTCTTCAGATAGCTATCCACTACGTTCTAGAGATCGGAAGCCACATCCTTTCAGCAGAGGCCCTTATCAGATGCGAAGAATACAGCAAGGTTACAGAGAAATTGCGCCGAATTGGGGTGCTCCCTCAAGATTTCGCAGGAGCTATTCCGGGCATCGGGGGGTTCAGAAATAAATTGGTGAACGAATACGCTGAGATTGACATAAAGGATGTGTACAGATTCCTGCACAACAACTTAGACGACTTTACAAAATTCGTGAGCTTTATACAGAACTAAGTAGAGGGAAAGGGCATAAAATTGTAACACCTATATTTTGACGTTCCCGAAGTTTTAGTTCATGTTTAATATTTAAGATAAGCCCTCTCTCTTGCCCAATTGACGTGCCAATTCCGGGTTAACACAGGAGATCCAAAAGTGCCGTGTGATCTGATCATAATAGGCGAAAACATACATACAACCAGAGTTTACAGAAGGGATGGCAGGAGAGTCAAAGCGCTGGAAGACGGCACTGACGCTATCAAGTTCACCGATTCTGGAGGGAATATCAGATACTTGACAATCCCTGAAAGTTACAAGGAAACGCAGGAGTATCAACGAAATGAGATAAAGCACATTAGGATCGCCGTTGACAAGGGAATATCAGTAAAGAAAGACGGTCAGGAGGAAGCCCGGGAGTATATCCTTTACGCAGCCAGAAGACAAGTAGAGGCTGGTGCACACTACTTGGACGTAAATGTAGATGAGATAGCACCGAATCCCCAGGTCCAGACTCAGGCTATGGAGTGGATAGTACCGACAATCCAACAACACGTAGATTTGCCCCTGAGCATAGATTCCTCCGCAACGGACAATATCAAATCAGGTCTTGAGATCTATGATTACTCCAAAGGAGAGCCTATCCTCAACTCCGCATCTCTGGAACGTCCCGACATGGTAGAATTAGCAAAGGAGAAAAACTGCCAGATTATAGCTACCGCCTTCGGTGAAACTAAAATGCCAGACGATGATAAAGAGAGAGTAGAAAACGTAAAGAGGCTGATGGAAATTGTCGAACGCTTCAGCATCTCCTACAACGATGTGTTCGTTGACCTTTTGGTCTTCCCAATAGGCGTAGATTCTCGATACGGGAGGTTTTTCCTGGATGCAGTCAAACAGGTAAGAGACCTCTACGGCGCTGAGATTCATATTACAGGAGGATTTAGCAACGTCTCTTTTGGAATGCCCAACCGGAGGCTCTTAAACGAAGTATTTATCCATCTGTCTGTAGAAGCCGGGTGCGACAGCGGGATAATAGATCCGTTACAGATCAAATCTGAAAGTATCTCTAATATTGACACTCAATCTACACAATACCAGTTAGCATACAACGCTCTTGTCGGGGCAGACGAATTTTGTATGGAATACATAACCGCATTTCGCGAAGGCAAAATGTAGAGACGTTGGGCCCGTAGCTCAGTCGGTAGAGCAGCGGCCTTTTAAGCCGTTGGTCGCAGGTTCGATTCCTGCCGGGCTCACCAATAAGTTCCTCATAGTCAATAAGTTATCGGGAATTTCTTTTTCACATTAGTGTTCATTAAATACCAATATTTGTCCTTATTGTCCCTAAATAGTAGCATAGTAGTAGCACAAAAACTGGCCATAGCTTCTTAAAAAGACAATCTGATATCTGTTCCTGTTGTCTGAAAAAGTGTTGTCAAACGCAATTATTCCTGCCATTAGCTCCTCTCCTCCCTTCTTTTGCTCCGATCTACCTCTCTTTCGCTCTCAGGGATTAGCCTTCCATACCGCTTGACCTGCCAGTAATGCCTGATACAGTATCCCTTATATAAGGCAGGTCTTTCGCAATGAGAATCAATATGAATATTTAACGCAAGCAATAAGTATTACGTGAACCCCAAAAACTGGACAAATGGCTTAGCAAGTTTTATAATCATGTAAGAGTTTAAAAAGAGTCCCCAAGGGGGTTGCCATGTCATCTAAACGTCGTATCTTTACACCTGAGTTCAAGCTTGAGTGTGTATTGGATGTGTTAAGTGGTCGTAAGAGTCCTGCTCAGATCTGCCGGGAACACAATTTGAGTGAATCGTTGTTGACCCGCTGGCGGCAGCAATTTGATGATCGAGCTCCCAAGATATTTGAGATCGACTCCCAACAGGACAATGCTGAGGCGCAACGCATTAGAGAGTTAGAGCATCTTGTAGGGCGTTTGACCTTGGAGTTAGAAGCCTCAAAACACTCTCCGGCTACTTCGCCTTTCGGTAGCCCAGAAGAAGGAGTTGGTCCGTCAAGTGGCGAATGAGTTTGATATCGGTTTATTATGTGACGTAATAGGTTTAGCACGCAGCAGTTTTTATTACACTTGTCAGGCTTCAGATGACCAGGGACTGCGAAAGGCAATTGAGAGCGTCTGTTTACACCATTCTCATTACGGGTATCGGAGGGTGAACCCCGATGCTCCATAGGGGACAATACCGGGTGAACCATAAAAGGGTTCTACGGTTGATGAAAGAGATGAGTTTGTCGGTTAAGCCCAGGCGGCGCAAAGTCCTAACGACCAAAAGCAAGACCCACGAGCCTCCTTTCCCGAATCTGTTGAAGGGTCTTAAGATCGAACGCCCTGACCAGGTATGGTGTGCGGACATCACCTACATTTTCTTGGCAAACGGTTCTATGCTTTATCTTGCTCTGCTTTTAGCTATCTTTACCCGTATGATACGGGGTTGGGCTTTGAGTCGTAGTCTGTCTTGTGCCTTGCCCCAAGAAGCACTTTCCAAAGCATTCAAGAAAGGACACCGACCGGAGATACACCATTCGGATCGGGGGTCTCAATACACGGCGGCTGGCTACCGTAAGATGCTTGGGGAAGTAAGTGCCGAGATAAGCATGGCATCTGAGGCCAAAGCTTGGGAGAACCCGTTTGTAGAAAGCGCGATTGGTCATCTGAAGGATGAGGAAGTATGGCAGCAAGAATACGTGCATTTTGAGGACGCTTTGGTGCATTTGAGTCACTTTCTGGATGTGGTTTACAATGATCAGCGTATCCACTCAGCACTTGGTTATCTGACGCCTGGAGAATTCGAGGCACAGTATGAAGCACAAAATTGCAAAAAACTTGCTTAACCCGTCCGATTTCGTGGGTGTGTAAGGAAATTTGTGTAAATGGGGAAATGAGTTATATTAGTTGGCCACCATTTACATAAGGAGTTCTTACATGGACAAGCTAGACCCGAAGTTGATTGATGAGCTTTTGAAGGACTACAAGAAGCCGGAAGACATAATTGGTGAGGAAGGTCTTTTGAAGCAGTTGACGAAGGCGATTCTTGAGCGGGCTCTGGAGTCAGAGCTTACGTATGAGTTAGGCTACGATAAGAGTTCTCCAGAAGGGAGGAACAGCGGTAATTCGCGCAACGGTAGGAGCACAAAGGGATTGAAGACAGATTATGGTGATCTGGAGATATCGGTGCCACGGGATCGGAACAGTCAGTTTGATCCGCAGATAGTGAGGAAGGGGCAGAGGCGATTTACAGGTTTTGATGATAAGATACTGTCTATGTATGCCCGAGGGATGACCACACGTGATATACAGGCTCATTTGGAGGAGATATACGGTGTAGAGGTGTCCCCTGATTTGATATCGACTGTGACCGATGGGATCATATCAGAGGTGAAGCAGTGGCAGGATCGTCCTTTGGAAGGGGTGTATCCCATAGTATTCTTTGATTCTCTGGTGATGAAGATTAGAGACGAAGGCCGGATCGTAAACAAGGCGGTGTATCTTGCGGTAGGGGTCGGTCTGGATGGGATGAAAGACGTTTTGGGTATCTGGATTGCAAAGAGCGAGGGGGCGAAGTTCTGGCTGCAAGTTTTCACGGAGCTTAAGAATCAGGGGATGAACGATGTGTTGATAGCTTGCGTGGATGGTCTCCAGGGTCTTCCAGAGGCTATTGAATCCGTATTTCCCCAAGCAGAGGTCCAGCTCTGTATTGTCCATGTGGTGAGGAATTCCTTGAAGTTCGTGTCGTATAGGGATCGTAAGAAGATTGCCGCCGACCTCAAGAATATATACCGAGCCCCCACGGTAGAACAGGCTGAAGAGGCCCTTGGAGATTTTCAGGAGGCTTGGGACAGCCGTTATCCGATGATAAGTAAATCGTGGCAGAATAACTGGTCTCGGATCATCCCGTTTTTCGCCTACTCTGAAGAGATCCGAAGGGTGATCTATACCACAAACGCCATCGAATCGCTTAATAACTCTCTACGGAAAGTAATAAAGAACAGAAATAGCTTCCCAAACGACGAGACAGCGATTAAGTTACTCTATATGACACTCAAGAATATCAAGAAAAAATGGACGATGCCGATCAGGAACTGGAGCTTGGCCATTCACCAATTCTCCATCCACTTCGAGGGGAGATTTGGTATAGAATAAGCCGAAAAGGGTACAGAAGAAAATCCCATTTACACAAAAAAACTGACAGACCCTTCAAAGACAGTGCATCCTGTTCTTCAAACAGCTTCTATTCCTTGCTGACCAGAACTCTGATGAGACTATTTTGCTTATTCCATAGCAAAACGATACGATATGCTACTGTTTGACCCATAATAGACGTTTCAGACGCTGCCTACAAGATAACTATTTCACAAGGCTTCTAAACAGAGTAACATCGCAATCGTTCAATCCGGGATAATATTTCGGCAAATAACCTCATGTCTATCCCAACCTCAACCATCTGAAACGTGATGTATCTGCTGTGCCTGACAATCTGCGCGCCAATCTTGATCAATTTCACAAGGAGGCTGCCAAGAGAGCGGTATTTGATTATCCCTGGAAGAACCAACCGCCTCAGAAAGTTTCCAAGATTATTGGCCAGAACAAATAACCAGAGCCTCACCTGATCCCCGCTCCCCTATAGATTCAATAGGGGATCACAATCGGGGACGCTGGCATGATAGCCGGACCCAGTTCAGAGCATATTTGCCTACCTTAATCCATTGTTCGGCAGTGCATCGGTAATAAGAATCAACAAAGTCAAGTCCTTCAATCTTCACCCCGCAGATTGGACAATTGGTGCGATATTTATCTATGATCAGGTAGGCCTTAAATTCAAAAACTGACAGATCCCTAATCCTGAATTGCCGACAATCCCAACTCCAGAAGGATGTCTGGCCACAGCCAGAGCAAGTAAAGTCGAAGAGAGCATCTCGATCCACATAAATTTCGGTGCTGTCACTATGGATCGTTACGCGATTAACTCTTACTTTCGGCAGGTTAAGCCATTATGCTCTCATGTCACTAGGCATCCTGTCCCCCTCCTGTATTTGTTTGTTCTTACTACTATAAACTATACAGGAACAGACAGATGCCTTTCAATATTAAATTCTCAAAAAACTACTTCCGTCAATAACTACACTTTTTGGAGAAGAACCAAAAGTTATGACAGAATACCATCGCGCGTAAGTGCGAATGAATGCAATCTCGGGGGGTGTAGGGGATAGCACCCAAGCATGGGGTTTGAAGCTCCGCTCTGCGGAGTACCTATGTTGAGCCACGCTGAAGGTGGTGGCTCAACGTGGCTTCACTTCAGCGAACGTCCAGATGAGTTCGTTGATGTGTATTTGCATCAACTGCCTTTTTTCCTCCGAAGCCGCTATGGAATAGATTCCGTCAATATTATGATTTGTTACTGACGTGTACATAGAAGAGTTACCAGGCTCTTTTCAGCTGTCACCAGCCCGCTTTCTGTCACCAATATGTCACCAAACGAACAACGGGCTACGATCTAATTGTCGTAACCCGTTGTTTTTTCTGGCACGCCCAGAGGGACTCGAACCCCCAACCTTCTGATCCGTAGTCAGATGCTCTATCCAAATTGAGCCATGGGCGCGCAAGATCTTACCCCTAATCGTTGTAAAGATAGCAAATTTGTGAGATCTTGTCAAGTCCCTCGCGCAAAACTGAGGAAAACAGCCAAGTGGAATACTCCTTTGGTCTTAGACATAGGTGGTGACAGGAAATTCCAGGGCAAAGCCTTCGAATATCTCTGTTTGGTGTGCGATGGCTCAATAGGAACTACCTGACCCTATCCATGGGATGATCCACTCCATAGTGGTCTAACGCCAAGAAGCCCATCCGCACCATCTTGTTGGAGATCTTCTCACGGCAAGAGGTAACCTTCCACAGTCAACATCTGATTACGCCCAACAGGCAAGAGCGTCCCGTGTGGGTGGATACCATGTATCTTTATTCTTCTAGATGCGGGAAACCCTTGTTGCAGCCTTGGGAACTTTTCCGTATATTCAGGAATATCTTTTGAAACGGGGAGAAGAAAGGCAACTTTAGACTCTTTGTTCTATACTTTCAGGAGAAAAGAATGGAAGACAATAGATTGAAGGAGTTAGAAGATCTTGTAGGGTCCACTTTCAATCTGTGGGACGAAAAGCGGGTGGGCTTTTTGTGGAGACACTATTACTTCAATCATACGATGAGAGTAAGGAACCTGAGCGTATCCTTGGGTGAAGATGAAGGTGGAGACATAGATCAGTTGAAATATGCAGCTACGCTCCACGATATTACAAAAAGATACGACGGTCCTGTTAGCATGGATGAAAACGGAAACAGGCTTCTAAATGAGCATGGTTTCTGGCTGAACGATTCTCTGCTGCCCACAGGAAACAATATTGTAACTCAACTATACGAGAAGTACAATCTGTTCGGAGAAATACATAATGTATCTGGTGCTTTCATCTCAGAAGAGATATTAAGGATGAGGAATTTCCCCGAAACGTTCTGTCAGAAGATAGCAGATATTATCGTAGGCCACCTCAAGTCCAGTAGATTAAGCCCAAGCGATGTGGAGAGAGAATATTCCTCCCTGGAGAAGAGGATACTGTACGATGCTGACACTATAGACGCCAACATTGGACTCGTGGCGTTCTTCAGAAACGTGCAGATACGAGCCTACTCGGTTATCTCTAGAGGCGAAAAGGTGGACCTTCTGGACTACGTAGAGGGGCTGGCGGACTGGGTACAGAACAAGGACAGTTTTGTAAATACACTTTTGACCGTTTCTGCCGGGAAACTGGCAACGGCACGGCAGAACAGAAGCAAAAACATCTGCCTAGATTTGGATGAGGAGACGAAATCATATTCTGTAAGCTTGAAATTTGGACTGTTGGGGATCATCGACTACTTCATAAGCTGCGCGGACGACCCGAATCTGAACGAGCAGATGGACTATCTGGAAAATGTATGGTTGCCCCAAAAGAGGGACATGCTTGAGAAAGAGAACAAGGTAGATCAAAAGAAGGCTGAGGGATGTCTGAAGAGGGCGATCAGTTTCTGCTCTTTAATGAGAAAGGAGATTGAAGGGGAGATATAGAGGGTGTGTAAGGAAATTTGTGTAAATGGGGAAATGAGTTATATTAGTTGTCCACCATTTACATAAGGAGTTCTTACATGGACAAGCTAGACCCGAAGTTGATTGATGAGCTTTTGAAGGATTACAAGAAGCCGGAAGACATAATTGGTTAGGAAGGTCTTTTGAAGCAGTTGACGAAGGCGATTCTTGAGCGGGCTCTGGAGTCAGAGCTTACGTATGAGTTAGGCTACGATAAGAGTTCTCCAGAAGGGAGGAACAGCGGTAATTCGCGCAACGGTAGGAGCACAAAGGGATTGAAGACAGATTATGGTGATCTGGAGATATCGGTGCCACGGGATCGGAACAGTCAGTTTGATCCGCAGATAGTGAGGAAGGGGCAGAGGCGATTTACAGGTTTTGATGATAAGATACTGTCTATGTATGCCCGAGGGATGACCACACGTGATATACAGGCTCATTTGGAGGAGATATACGGTGTAGAGGTGCCCCTGATTTGATATCGACTGTGACCGATGGGATCATATCAGAGGTGAAGCAGTGGCAGGATCGTCCTTTGGAAGGGGTGTATCCCATAGTATTCTTTGATTCTCTGGTGATGAAGATTAGAGACGAAGGCCGGATCGTAAACAAGGCGGTGTATCTTGCGGTAGGGGTCGGTCTGGATGGGATGAAAGACGTTTTGGGTATCTGGATTGCAAAGAGCGAGGGGGCGAAGTTCTGGCTGCAAGTTTTCACGGAGCTTAAGAATCGGGGGATGAACGATGTGTTGATAGCTTGCGTGGATGGTCTCCAGGGTCTTCCAGAGGCTATTGAATCCGTATTTCCCCAAGCAGAGGTCCAGCTCTGTATTGTCCATGTGGTGAGGAATTCCTTGAAGTTCGTGTCGTATAGGGATCGTAAGAAGATTGCCGCCGACCTCAAGAATATATACCGAGCCCCCACGGTAGAACAGGCTGAAGAGGCCCTTGGAGATTTTCAGGAGGCTTGGGACAGCCGTTATCCGATGATAAGTAAATCGTGGCAGAATAACTGGTCTCGGATCATCCCGTTTTTCGCCTACTCTGAAGAGATCCGAAGGGTGATCTATACCACAAACGCCATCGAATCGCTTAATAACTCTCTACGGAAAGTAATAAAGAACAGAAATAGCTTCCCAAACGACGAGACAGCGATTAAGTTACTCTATATGACACTCAAGAATATCAAGAAAAAATGGACGATGCCGATCAGGAACTGGAGCTTGGCCATTCACCAATTCTCCATCCACTTCGAGGGGAGATTTGGTATAGAATAAGCCGAAAAGGGTACAGAAGAAAATCCCATTTACACAAAAAAACTGACAGACCCGATATAGAGGCGACTCCCCTGTTACAGAATCTCAGTGATGAATCGCGCTCTAAAGTTGACAATTTAAGAATCTTCCGATAGACTTTTACCTTCTGTGAATTCAGCGCATCTGCCTTTCTCCCTCCTTACTACTTCACTATTACCTATGTTTCTATCTATCCCGATATATCTTGACTTTATGGGGTAATCGGATTTATTTTTGATAAGCCCGAAGTCCCCATCAGTAAGTTACTATATTTTGATGGATAAGAAATTGGTCATTTCACTCTTAATACTCTTTTCGTCCTTTATGTTGTCTGCCGAACCCTCTTGGGGTGGTGCGACCACTCCGTCAGCAAACACGCCAGATAGCACCACTTTTGCAAGGTCGGCTGATGTCGATTCGGTATCTGTACTTGAGGCGAGGAAACACTATAGCTTTGCCGTGCAGTACGATCAAAATAAGATGTACGATGACGCGATACAGCAATACAGAAAATCTTTATCCTTTAATCCCCATAATGCCAAAGCTCACTACGCCCTGGGAAGTATCTACCATAAGGTAAAAGGGAACACCGACGCTGCAAAAGCCGCATATCTTGAGGCGATAAAGGCAGATTCCACGCATATTAACGCGCATCTTATGCTTGCTAATATCTACCATGTAGATGCTCAGTACGATTCGGCTATAAGAGAATATGAAACGATACTTGCTATAGAACCGGAGCAGGAACCTGTTTTGAGGACCTTGTCCGGCCTATACCGCTATAAAGGCCTACACCTGGATGAGTTAGCGTACCTGCGGAAATTGTCCAAACTTGTGGAAAAGGATAGTACTATGTTAAATCGTATAGGCCAACTTTGCGTCTATCTCGCCTTGGACGATGAAGCTATCAGAACCTATAAAGAGCTCTTACGACTAAATCCCCAAAATATGACAGTCTTGACCAAATTGGCGGGTCTTCAGTCCAAGATGGGTTACTATGAAGATGCCTTAGAGTCATATAAAACTATTGCAAAGATAGATTCGACAAGCTATGCGACATTTTCCAAGATACGCTCGATCGCCCAGAAGTTAGGAAAAGATGAGGATGCCATATTTGCATTGGAAGGGATGGTGCGCATAAGGCCCCACGATATTTCCTCCATTATTCAACTGGCGGAAGGAAGTCTCAAGTCTGGAGACATGGAAAGCGCCGAAGCCCGGATCAATATGGGCTTGTCCATTGACCCACAAAATGGCCACTTGAGGGTACTCAACGGGGAATATTATCTGGAAAAAGGCAAGGAGGATGAGGCAATACGGGAGTTCACATCAGCTTTGAACGACTCCACATGGAGAGAGCACGCTCAGCAGATGATATGGTCTATAAGACCAGCTATATCGGAGGAGGAGAAGAAAAAACTCAATTTCTTTAAAAAGGGGAAGAAAAAAGCAGGCAAGTGAACGTCCACCGAAAACAGTAGGACATCACAGATGTTGATACCCAAAAGGAAAAGAAAGGTAACGGTCTTCATCCCCGTTGTGGCTATGGCGGACATCGCCTTTTTGCTGATCATATTTTTCCTGGTGACCACCACTTTAAACAGGGATAAAGGTATAGGACTAATTCTGCCTTCCGCCGGTAAGACAAAGCCCGTTCCCAAGAAAAACATCTGCAACATCTGGCTCAACGCCGCCGGGGATATCGCCGTAGATGGAGAGGAGATCAGTCTGTTTAACCTTACAGATGAGATAAAGCGAAGACTCTCCGAAAATGATAAGCTTATAGTATCTCTGCAGTCGGACAGGGAGACCCCGTACAGAGCCTTTGTCGATGTATTAGATGAACTCAAGTTAGCGGGAGCCACCAGAATATCTATAGCCTCTCCTATAAAGTAATTCCCAAATAAGATGTAGGGGCGAGGTTCGCTCGCCACAAGGGCTGGGAAACCCAGCTCCTACATTCAGTCATTTCAATTTGAACCTGATCATCTGAGCCGCCCATACCCTCACAGGCTTATCGTTCTGCATAGCCGGTGAAAATAAGTATTGCATCACCGCTTCTATTGCCGAATCTTTGAATACTACGGGGCCCTTCAGGAACTCCACTTCCTCCACTTTACCGTCCTTACCGATTAAAAGACGCAGAGAGACTTTCCCCTCTATCCCAGCCTTACGTGCGATCTCAGGATACTCCGGGACCACAGACTTAACCAGCTTCGGCTTTACCTCCGCATGCCAGAACTCGACTATCTCCTCCTCATCGGCCAAATGCTCAACGGGAAAAGTCTCAATCAGAGGGGGCGGTGGAGGAATATCCGCTGGAATCTGGCTCAAGTCTAGGTCCGTGCTTTCTATTGTCACATCATCTACGAGATCTTCGGCCTCAACTTCTATCGGAACAGAGGGCCTCGGAGGCGGAGGTGGTCTTTTGATCTGATGAGTCTCGGGTATGTCCTCAATCTGCAGGATTATTCTCTGTGGCGGCTTGGCGTACGCTTTAACGTCAAATTCCCTGCTGAAGAAGAATACCAAAAAGGTCAGCAGGACCGATACGAAGAGGCATACTGGAAAGACCTTTTTATATTCGAGCTTGAGATCCACCTTGGGGTTCTTCTTTCTGATCAACGTGTCTCCTTCTTCCTGTCTGTGGCGAAGTTGACCCTTAGAGCCTGAGATTCTCTTAATTCCACCAGAACGTCGTACAGGACGCCGCAGGGTGCCTCCTCATCGCACTTAAGCGAAACTATGATCCTCGGATTTTCCGACAGCTTGTTGTACATAACTGACCTTATCGATGAGATGTCCACTTTATCGTCATCAATAACGAGGGTGCCGTCGGTTCCTATCCACAGGTTTGCTATATTCCTTCTGGTTTTGAGTTCCTCTATCTTCTGGGCCTTGGGCAATATCACAGGTAGCCCCCGGTAGGTAATGAATACCGTCGAGACCATAAAGAATATAAGCAATAAAAAGGCAATGTCAGCCATCGAAGCGGTCGGAACTGTCTGGTCGATCCTCGATTTCCTCTCGAATCTCACGTTGTTTCCTCTGCGTCGTGCCGCACCTAACCAAACTCTTTTTCGATAAGACTATCCACAAAGGCTGTAGAGGTCTCCTGCATTTCGATAACGATCTTGTCAATTCTGGAGACGAAGAGATTGTGAAAGAACTGCATCGGTATAGCCACGGCGAGTCCGGCTGCAGTGGTAATGAGCGCTTCGGATATTCCAGAAGCCACGAGCGTGGGCTCCACATCCCCCGCCTCAGCGATGGCTTGAAACGCCCTTATCATACCCCGTACGGTCCCTAAGAAGCCTATCATGGGAGCTATGTTGGCAACCGTAGCGAGCCAGACCATCCCCTTTTCCAAAAATGCCATTTCGATAGCTCCTGAATCACCAATTGCCTTTTCTACGTGATCAATTCCCCTTGGGAGCCTTAGAAGTCCGGCATGGATGACAGTCGCAGCGGGACCCCTTGTATCAGCGCAGACCATAGCTGCTCCTTCAGGACCATTTTCCTCAAGGGCGGTTTGGAGCCGAAAGAAGAATCTCTTCGTATTGACAGAAGCCCTGGTGAGTGTCCAGATGCGCTCCAAAATTATAGCTACTCCGACGACAAATAAGAACAGGAGCGGATACATAAAAGATCCGCCCTTACTGAAAAGCTCAACCATTCACCTTTTCTCCCACTTACCTGGATTCTATCAGTGCACCGATGACAGATCAACTCTATTCTTCCACAAACGAAATACGTCCAAAGAGCACATCGATAATATATTCATCTGATGCGCAGAAATCAAGTAAAATCAAAACCTATGCAAAATCTCGTAAGGGTTTTACAAGCTGATTTAGTCCGTATTTATAGCCCTATCAGTTCCACAAAATTAAGCATCAAGAAACCGTTACGGATGATCGTTCCATTTTTTTTAAATATCTGGAAAAATCTTTATTTTTTCCTTGACAAATACACTAATGTACAGTATATTCGTAGTGTCGACACTATTCGGGAATTGTTCCTTTAGATTATTATTTTAGAGTGGAGGTTTCAGATGGAAAAGACATTGAAAGAGATGCAAAAAGAGATCGCAGATTCTGAGCGCTTCCCTATCCAAAAGGTTGAGGAATTTGTGGTATTTATAGATGGTGAACCTTACATAACCGGAGCGGGCCTCCAGTATAAGATGCTGCAGAAGTACGGAGCAGGAAGATTCGCTGTTCAGGCACTCCCCCCCTCAGTTGAGGAGTACAGACTCCTGAGGGCGATGATAGCTCTCAAGGAGGGAGATCCCCTCGTTGTCATGAAAGGGGAAGTCTGGGTCGAAGGATTCGAAAAGCCCTTCGTAGATTACGGCACGGCGAGCCCTCATAACCTGAAGGGCTTTGTAAAGTTCCCAGAATATCCGATCGAAATGGCGACAAGGAGAGCTACCAACAGGGCTATGCGGTTGGCGACCGCCACAGGAATGTGCTCTGTGGATGAGATAAAGGAGCCTCCCCGGGAACATACAGGCACGAGAAACGGTGGGTTCGGAAGCAACGGGAACGGGAAAACTGCCTCCAAAGAGCAAAAAGACCTCATATCCAAGCTCGTCGAAGAGGAAGTCTTCACAGAGGAGGAACGACAAAAAGCACGTAATTTCCTCAAGGACAATCCAATAATGAGAAAGGCGTCCCGTATGATAGACCATCTCAAAGAGGAAATAGAGGCCAGAAAAGCGAAAAAAGACGAAGGGAAAAAAGAAGCTGCGTAACAGGACACGGATGGGGAGTCTGGAAGTAAGAATCTTCGGCAACTTTAACTTTACATACGTCTTTAAGCCTAATGTCCTACTCCAATATCTTTCTGATGGGGTATTTCTCTTTTCCCATCGAGGTCGTCATTATCTCAGCAAGGAGTCCAGTTGAGACAAATTGTATGCCTACTATCATCAAAAGGATTCCCAACATCAAAAGTGGATAACGTCCACCGAGTGAACCGGTTGTGAGTTTGTGGTACGTAAGATATGAGTTTATGGCCGTTCCTGCCAGTGTGAGTATGACTCCAACTGTGCCGAAGAGGTGCAGGGGCTTTGTAAGGTATCTGGTTATCATCATAACCGTCAAAAGATCGAAGAAACCGCTTAGAAACCTCTTTACTCCGTATTTGCTCTTTCCGAACTTTCGGGGGTGATGCACCACGGCGAGTTCTCCTACTTTGTACCCCTTCCAGTAGGCGAGGACAGGGACGTACCTGTGGAGTTCTCCGTAAAGAGTGATGTCCTTTGCCACTTCCCATCTGTAGGCCTTAAGCCCACAGTTGATGTCGTGGAGATGCACACCTGTGACAAGCGAAGTGACGAAGTTGAAGACCTTGGAGGAGAGCCGCTTCCCTATAGGGTCCTTCCTCTCTTTCTTCCATCCGGAGACGATGTCATAACCCTCGTTTATCTTCTGTATGACATTGGGTATCTCCTCAGGATCGTCCTGAAGATCGGCGTCCATCGTTACGATAACCTCGCCCTGTGCCTGTTCAAATCCCGCAGATAGAGCGGCAGCTTTCCCGCAGTTCCTTCTGAACTGAATCGCTACCACCTCTTTGTTATCTTTTTTCAATTCCTCTAAGATCTCAAACGAGCCGTCCGTGCTCCCGTCGTCTATAAAGATTACCTCGTATCCTTTCTCCACCTCCCCCATTACGCTCTTGATCCTGAAAAAGAGCTCTTTGAGGCTTGGTCTCTCGTTCAAGAGGGGGATCACAATCGAAAAAAAGCTCTTTCTTTTCGCGTCTTCAGCTCTACTTTTGTCCTCTTTCTGCACGATAATATCGTACCCCTTTCAGAGAAAGTAAGCCTATCAGCAGTGCCCATGCCCCAACGCTTATCCAAAGCCCCAACTTAAAATCCCAGGGATCGAAGACAAACTCAACCCTGTGATCACCGGGAGGAAGGAGGATTGACCTGAGCAGGTAGTTAGTCTTGTATATTTTTACCTCTTCCCCATCCAGACGAGCTTTCCAACCTTCAGGATAATATATCTCACTTAAGACCAAAAGACAGGGCTTGAGGTTGGAAGCCTCAAGCTTTATGTTATGAATTCCATAATCTGTGATCCTTGCAAAGCTGCTTTCGACACTTTCAGGTTCAAACTCGGGAACTTCCTCCAAAAGGGCATACTCGTGGGGGTCGAACGCCCCGGATCTCATCTCATCCAGGATTTTGTTTTCGTCTGGGACGACTTTGACTTTCCCGACAAGAAAGGTTCTCGGGAGCACACTCTGCTTTTGATAGATGTTCAGTGAAGTTTCATGTCGGTCTATATAGCCCTTCTTCTGTGCCACTAACCTGTACTGTGGATCGGGGATAGGATATGGAGAGACGACGTATTTGACATTCAGCATGTCCAGAGCCGCAGAGTGGGCGCGGCGATCTTTGAGTGAAACTTCGTCTATATCCTTCAGGACGTAGCCCTGCTCGGTGGTACGAGAGGGCTTCAGGTACTTCGCAAGGAATCCCTCGGGGATGCCTTGCTCGCTCAAAAATTCCTGATATATCTTCAACTTGGCCGCGTGGTATCCCCCGATAGAAAAGATGCGATGTGCGGCCCATTTGTTATCCGAAAAGAGCCTGCCTACAGGGAATATTCGAAAGATGTCCTCATCCCTTTTTATGAACTCTATCGTCTCATCCTGAGCTAAATACCGGTTCATCTCTCCCCGCCCAGAGGGACGAATGAGCTTAAAGTCTACCAACCACAGGTCTGCTGTCGCCAGAAAAAGGAGAGCTATTCCGAAAAGATGAGGCCTTACATATCTTTTTAAAAGTCCGATAGTTATGCCGCCCCCGATAGCAAAGAGAAATATCATCTTCCAGGTATCCTTATAGAACATGTCGAATCTCATCTGATTAAGTTCCAAAATGGTGTATCTGGCACTTTGGGGATATATCTCTGACATTGTCCCGAAAAACGACTTCTTTCCAAGGCTCAGGATCAAGCCTGCGGCTATCAGGACTCCGATGGCGATGGCGAGGCGCTTTGTGAGCCTCTTAATCTTTTCGCTTGTAGTTTTTTCCATCTTTTCCCGGGAAAATCTAATCAGATTGTCCAGCCCATAGCCCGCCATCACGGCGACGGAAAATTGAACCATTATAAGGATCATGACGGGCACGCGGAACTTTTTGAAGAAGGGCAGAAAGTCGTAGAGGAACTGGTAGAAGAAAAAATGTCTGCCGAAGGATGCCAAAAGTGAGACGAATATGAGGATTCCGAAAAAGACGGTAGTCTTGTTCCTCCTCCAGATCAGCGCTAAGATTGCAAGAAAAAGCGGGATTAGGCCCATATAGTTGGGGAAATCGGTGAAGGGCATCTTTCCCCAGTAGGTAATGCCGCCGAAGCCGAAGAAAGAGGGCACCAAGAAGGTCAGCATCTCCTTAGGATGAAACGACCAACCAGTGGCATATTCGAATCCCACGCCACCTTCTGAACCGCCGCCCCGTATGGAATAGGGAGTATAGTTGTAAACGGGCAGGTAGAGGACAGAGGCTAAGGCAAACGCCCATACCAGGGCTATGGCTAAAAGTCCGCCAGTTTTCAAGACGTCCGTAGCCGATGCTCCGGATCGAAGCCTCAAGTACGAAAAATAGACAAAGTAGAGGCCGAGCATCATCCAGGTGTAGTACGCAATCTGGACGTGACCTCTTTGCAGTTGAAGGCCGAGCGCTAACGCCGTCAAGGCGATATACAGGATGCTCCTCTTTTCGAGGAGCCTGTCGACTGCCCAAAAAGCCAAGGGTATATATGCAGCTGTCATCATCTGGCTCCCGTGCCCGAACGTCCCCATAGCCACCAAGTACGGCGTGAAGGTAAAGGTCACTGCCGAAAGGAGAGCTCCCGAAATGCTTATCTTCTTCGACCTCATCAAGATAAATGTAAAAAATCCAGCCAGAAAATAGTGTATCCAAAGCCAGCTCAGTGGAGGCAGAACAAAATTGAATATAGACATAAGGGCACCGAGTACATAGACATAGGGGTTGTATATCAGACTTGCAAAGGAGGGCATACCGCTGAAGATATAGGGATGCCAGAGCGGATAGATACCATCGTTGTTCAACGACTCGCTCATAGGTGCCGTCAAAGCGGCGGGAGCCTTGCTGTCCGGAACGACAAAGCTCTTATTCTGAAAGATCACTTCGCGAAACAATATCAGGACTAATACGAATATTAAACAGCACGCTATCAGTTCTTTTCCTCTTTCGGAGAATACGAAGGCTGACATTTTGGGCTCCCCTGCGCTCGGTTTCCTTTTTTGGGCCCTTTTTTGTCTTTTGGAATTAATGACAACCTCCTCCTGATAAAAACCTTACAGAAAACGATATTTTATCAGAGTACAAATAGCCTTTAAGCCGACGTTCCAGCGTAGCTTCTTGCCCTTTTCTTTTCCTCTCGGACCGTATGAAATCGGTACTTCGTAGATTTTATATCCCCTCTTTAACACTTTGGCGGTAACCTCAGGGGCAGAATTAAATCCCATGCATTCCACGGGGAACAGTATGGTGTAATATTCTTTCAGGCAAGCTGTCAACTGTGTTCAACACTTTGGGGATGGTACAGTGAAGAAGCTAAGACACAAGGAGACAAGTTCCCAGTGAAACTCTCTTTGAGGATGGGGAGCAGTGTATCGCCTACGAGCAATCTTTCTTATTATTAAGGCACTCGTCAATAATAGCTATCATCTGCTTTGCCTTCTGACTCCAATCGTTTGCCCGGGCTATAGCCTTCATTTTCTCCGTATCATGCTCCTTACTTAGAGCCAGGCCCACCTTCTTGGTAAAATCTTCGTGGTCACAAGCTACATAAATGATCTCACTGTATTGAGACACTTCAGGGGAAAAATCCAACGTCACTACAGGCTTTCCTGCCGCTAAGTACTCATATAGCTTATCCGGATTTACTGAGGCGGTAAGCTCATTTTTTACAAATGGGATAATACATACCTTAGCCCTTTTCAAATACGACGGTAGAACATCGTGCACCTTCGTGCCTAAAAGAAAAATATTGGGGTATTCCTTCAGCTCTTGGACTTCTTCGGATACCTTGGGAGCCACCGGGCCTATGAATACCATCGAAGCAGACGGATATGCAGAGGCGATCTTAGCCAATAACTGGAAATCCATCCGACTATCGATAGCTCCAACATAAGCGATAATCGTCCCAGAAATGCGATTAAGTTCCAGGGCCCCTTCGTCGTGTACTAGCTCTCCTTGAAAGAGTTCGAAATCGACTCCGTTGCCGATGAAAACTGTCTTGTGCCTTTGGCAAGAATCTACCTTTTTGCTGAGCTCCACAGCGGAGTAAAATATCACGTCGGAGAGCCGACTGAGTTTATGAAAATAACCTTCAGCCCACCCGGGAGTGCCGGGAAATGCTAAAGGATTGTCGTTGCAGTCGTATAGCACGAGAGCTTTGGCAAGCCTTTGCACAACATAAGAGTAGTATATATTAGATACGAAAAAGACCCTCTTTTTTCCGGTGAAGCCGGTTAATAAGAAGATCGCTTTTACCCATAAAAAGACTAAAGTACTGATAATAGCTCTGGCGATTCTCTCATCTAATGTTCTTCGTACAACCCCCTCCGGAACGATTTTGAAAAACGGGACTGTTGCGTGTATGACGTTTTGTGTCTTTTTTGGCAAGAACTGATTGCGTGTGCCGAGGACAAAAGGCTCAATGAAAAGTATGCGCCAATCTTTTGGAAATCGACTTATGATCTGTTGTTTGCGAGTTTTTAGGTAACTCCACTTGATCTCCGAAAAGACCACAAGTTTTAACATCTGTCTTGTCACCTGTTAATGCTGACGGTATCGATCTTGTGCATTGGATAACGGCGCACTTAAATCAGGCTTAAATACCTTTCAATATCCTGACGATCCGCTCTGATGTTCGACCATCCCAGAATTTTGTAATGCTCCACTTTTTACCCTTACTTTGTAGAACCTTATATACTGCAACCACGATATCATCTTCTCGGTTTCCCACGACCAGATTTGTCCCGATCTCGACAGTCGTGGGGCTTTCCGTATTCTCCCTCAAAGTTAGACACGGCACCCCTAAAACTGTCGTCTCCGCTTGTATCCCACCGGAATCGGTCAACACTACCTCTGCGCATATCTCAAGCTTCAAGAAATCCAGATAGCCTAAGGGTTCTATCAAAGTCAGATTATCCATACCCTCCAAGACTCTGAGCAGTTCAAAGTCCCGGAGCATCTTTTGCGTCCTGGGATGAGCGGGAAAGACTACCTTAATCTGCTCCTGAATCTTGTCTAATGCATTGATGATTCCAGATAGGACCCCCTTTACATCGACGTTAGATGGACGGTGCAGCGTCACCAGACAGTAGTTGTCTTCTGCTGAACCTATCTCTTCCAGGATCTTGGATCTTAACGCTATCCGCTTAGATCTAAGCAGAGAATCGACCATTATATTCCCCACGAAAAATATCTTCTCTTGGGGTATCCCCTCGTGGAGTAGGTTCTCGTCTGCATGCTCCGAAGGTGTGAACAGTAGATCCGAAATTAAGTCGGTCACAACCCGATTAATCTCCTCAGGCATCGTGCGGTCCCAACTGCGCAGTCCTGCTTCCACGTGCGCCAGCTTAATGCCCAGTTTGGCGGCGATAAGTGCGCACCCTAAAGTCGAGTTCACATCTCCCACCACTATTACTAAATCTGGCATTTCCTCTAAAAGTACCTGCTCAAATACCACCATCACTCCGGCCGTCTGGACTGCGTGAGTTCCCGATCCCACGTTCAAATATCTGTCCGGTTTGGGAAGTTTCAGATCACAGAAGAACACCCTGGACATTGGATCATCGTAGTGCTATCCTGTGTGAATGAGAGAAGCCTGAAGATTCTCCGGAAACTTCCTAATCTCCTCCACAAGCGGTGCAACCTTCATAAACTTAGGTCGAACCCCTGCTGATAAGATGATCTTCAATTTTGTTCCCTTTTCTCCTTACACAGTTTTTTATATTCTGCAAGGAGCTGAACCGCACTGTCTTCCCCGGCAGGACCTACAGTTCCTCTGCCATAGAAACTATCTCTTCCAAGGAACTTCCGGCTGACTATGAAATGCTCCCCTGCAAGCGTTCAAACTAATTATCCCTTATGATTTGAAGTATCTCCCTATCTGAAATCTTCCTGAAAGCCTTCGTCCTGTTTCGAGACGACAAAATCCTGGGTAAATCTTTTATAATATTCCAATAAGCCTTTATTTTAGGGTAGTTAGTTTGTAAAATCCTTTGACCCAATCTGAGCACCGACCAAAAGAGAAAACTTGCTAATAGCTTTCTATCAGATATATTCTTTAGGACAAAGAGCATCGCTACCTTCTCCTCTTGCGCCTGTATCATATCATCTTTATAAGTCCTTTTGAACGTAGTGCCTTTCTTGTGAAACACCACGCTTTCAGGTTCAAAGATAATCTTCCATCCTCTCATCCACGCTAAATAGGAAATATCCACGTCTTCAGAATACCCGGGGTAATAAATATCATCGAATCCACCGAGTTCCAAAAACTTCTCTCTGTCGTAGGCGGCTGCTCCTCCAAGCGCAAAGAGTGTAAATCCGCTCCCCGGAAACTTTTCCCGTTTCTCTGCCTTTAGAAAACCCCGCCAAAAGACACCGGGACATCTGCAAAGGTACTCTGCTGAAGGATTGTCGGATAGGACCTTGGGCATAACTGCAAAGACATCGGGATCAGAAAAATGTCTTAAAAGAGGACTTACAAAGTGGGGCTCTACAACCTTCACATCGGTGTTTAGGAGGATAATATAATCGTTTTTACACTCTTTTACGACCCGATTATAAGAAAAGAACAGTCTGTTTACCTCCATCCTCTTGACACAGACCCCAGGGAAGTTCCTCTCCACAAACTCCACGCTGTCATCCGTGCTGAGATTGTCTACAACGACAATCTCGTGTCCGCCGCTATCGTACTCCACAGCCTCCATTACAGAAGGAAGATATTCCTCTAAAAGATCTCTTCCGTTGTAGTTAAGAATAAAGATGCTAACCCTTCTATCCATCTTGGCTTTGCTCCTTCAACGCGTCTTACGGTTATGTTCCCCTGGATAAGTTTCCTGGCGAAAGCGATCTTGAGCATCGCGAATTCCCTGAGTCTAATGATGAATAGTGACCATCCAGATGTTACTCTCTTAGACGCTGTAAGCCCGCTGAAAACCACGGATTCTTTTATTCGTCAGATAGAACACATTCATGTAAATACTGAATTGTAAAAAACTCTCTTAATCCTAGAATATCAAATAACTTAGCAAATATATCTATTTTTTTAAAACTGCGCTCAACAATCCTCATATTCCTTTTTTCTCTAACTATTTTCAATTCTGCTTTATCAAACATTTCGACAATGTTTGAATGAGTAAAGAATCGTAGATGGTTCATGTCATGAATGCCACGTTTTCTGTATGGCCATTTCCCTTTCAATACTAGACTTATAACTGTAGAAATGTGACGAACATTTGGGATACTTGTAACAATCCTTCCATTGTCAGCCAAAAGAGATGAAGCTTGTTTGATGATATTCCATGGATCAATAAGGTGCTCTAAAACATCTGCCATTACTATACAATCAAATGTTTTCTCTGGAAAAAGATTACTGAGATTAACCTTGTTTAAATCAGCAATATGAACCATATCTAATCTTTGTTTAGCAACAGAAGCCATAGAAGGATCAAGTTCAACTCCTAAGACCTCTACAGATTTGAATTTATTCTTCACAGACAGGGCAAATGTTCCATCACTACAGCCAATGTCAAGCAAATTTCTTATGCCAGGCCGGATTAGTGAAAGTACATCAGGACGTTCTTCCACATATGAAGGATTAAATTTCATTCGGAACTTCCCCGTCAGGATAAATCCCTATCGTATCTCTCCAGAAAAGTTTTTTTGCACATTACTCAATATCTCCCTCCCAAAGTTTGCCGCATCTTTCACTCTTACAAGGACACCTGTAAAGGTTGCGCCGGTTATCCTTTTTGTGAACACAGCAATAAGTATATAACCGATCCCCATGGAGAAAACAGTGGCAACCGCGGCTCCGAAGGCTCCATATCTGGGAATAAATAGAAGATTCAAGATTACATTGGAGGCTACCGCAAGCCAGGTAATTCTAAAATTGATCTTGGGCTTTTCGATTCCAAGGATAATGTTAGAACCTACAGTTCCTAATGGGCTTAGGAACGTCCCGATAATTAAAACTATAAATATCTTAGCAGAGTCAGGATATCTGCCTGCATAGGCAATTTCAAATATCTCTTTTGAAAGTACCAACAGCACTAAATTAAAGGGGATCAGAATAATATAATAAAAACAGACCATCTTTTCAAAGAGCGCTTTGATCTCATCTTGCTTGCCCTCTGCGTGCAACTTCGAGACTAACGGGAAAACTAACATGCTTATTGCCTGTGAGAAGACATTGTATATCTTGAAAAAGATCTTGGCGGCGTTGTACAAGGCGACCTGAAAGGGATCGTAAAAGTAGCCGATCATAAGGGTGTCTATCTGAGTATGCAGTATATTTCCAACGCCCGAACCCAAAGTGTACTTGCCGAAGTTAAGAATTGTCCTTATAGTGTTGAAGTCTATTTTCCAGTCGAGCCTTAACAGGTCCCTCGACAGGAAAGTCCCTGCTATCGAGGCTGCCAGTGCCGTAAAACACGTAATCGTCAACACGTCTTGTGCGCTGTCCATACGGCCCATCAGATTATAGACCAGCATCAAAAGGGCAGAGCCGAGAAAATAGACAGCGTCAAGACAAAATACCTCCTTCATCCGATATTTGGCGGTGAGCAGTCCCAAGGTTATGTCCTTCATAAAGTGGGCTGCTAACAAAAAGGGCACAAACTTCAAAAGGGGAACAAGTCGAGATGAATGGAATAACCTGGCTACAATCGGCGAAGACGGGATAACGATAAGCACAAAGAGCGCTAATATGGCAAAATTGAGAAATATCGTTTGGGTAACTACAGCTTTAGTATCATCCTTTTCTGATACATATTTTATCATCGGCTGTAGTATCAGAGTCTTGCTAATTAACGTCAGTGTGATGAATATGCCATTATAAGTTAAAACAAAGAGTCCATATTCCTCCTCAGGCAGTGTCCGAATCACAAGGACTATAAAAAAGACGCCGTAAATAAGGGGCAGGGACTTATCCAGAAACGCCCAGATGCCCTCGTGTAGATACCTGCTCAGTTGCATCTATTTATATTCGGCCGCTTATCGTATTGTTCCAGTCGGAACTTTGCTCCCTGTAAGCGAGTCCTTAAAGCCTCTCAACAGTGAGGACACTATCTCAAAATTCCCCTTAAATATCTGCCTTAATGCAAACTTGGCTGTGTCAAAAGAGACGAATATAGGCACCGTCAGCCAATGATACCAACTTGCGTATCTTCTGTAGAATCTTAAGCTGCTTTTTATCCTCCAGTATACCTTGAACGGCGTCAATTCTCCTCCTGTAGAGGCTGAAATCCTATGCCAGATTTTAGCCTTTGGTGCTAATACCGATCTATATTGGGCGTTTTTAGCTCTCCAGCACCAGTCCACATCCTCCGAGTAAATATAATACGAAGCATCGAGCATACCGACTTTTGCTATGACTTCTCTTTTGACCAGAATCGCACAGCCTGTTACATAATCTATATCCCTTGTAGAATCGTACTGCCCAGAATCGAACTCTCTTATTCCTAAATGGCTTATCCTTCCCCTCCATAATTCCACCTTTCCACCTGCGAACCATAACCTTTGGGGATTATCATAATAGTATATTTTGGGTCCTACCATCCCGATAAGAGGATCGCTTTGAGCCACCAAGACCATCTCGGTTAGAAACTGCGGAGCGACTACAATGTCATTATTTAGCAGGAGAACATAATCGGAGCTTTGGCTTAAAGCATATTCCATCCCGACGTTGTTACCCTCGGAGAACATCAAGTTCCGGCTGTTCTGGATGACCTTAACTTCGGGGAAATTCTCCCTGACTGCCTGGACGGAGCCGTCCTCAGAAGCGTTGTCAACCACCAGCGTTTTGAAATTGCCGTATTCGACCCCGGAAAGTGAACCCAGACACCGCAACAGATCCTCTTTCCCGTTCCAGTTTAAAACGATCACAAAGACCAACGGCAGATCGGAACTTGCAACGCTGTTCTGTGATGTCTCTTTCTTTTCATCCATACTTTCTTATCGGGACTCTCCTCTCTTCGAGGAACGGCTTGACCCTGTGGCTAACAGGCTCTCTACAGCCTCTGCCATCCTGTCCCACGAATATTTGCCCTTTTCCACTTTGACGTTCGAAACGAATTCCCGATTTTTGTTCTGGGAGTAGAATTTGACGATGGCATCTGCGAAAGCCTCAGGATCTTCGGGGCAGACGATGTAGCCTGTCTTTTCGTTGACTACGACTTCTGAAAGACCTCCAACATCTGTGGCTATGACCGGCTTATCGAAGTTGTAGGCTATCTGAGCGATTGCGCTCTGCGTGGCGGATATATAGGGGAGTACTACGGCGTCTGCGGCGGCAAAATAGGTCCCTACTTCTTCGTCCGGTATAAAGCTGTCGAATATCTCCACGTGATCATTTAGATTGAGCTCTTCAATAAGGTCTGTGTACTTCTCTTTCGAATCGTAAAACTCTCCGGCAACTACGAGGGTGATGTCTATGTGCTTAAGGACGTAGGGCATAGCCTGCAAAATAAGATGCAGGCCCTTATAAGCCCTTATGTATCCGAAAAACAGGATGACCCTCTCCTTTTGGATTTTGAGCTTTCGTCTGGCTGTAATTTTATCGTAGTTTGTGTGGAATAAATCATAGACAGGAAGCGGCACTTTTCTATACACAGCGTCGGGACGGAATCTGAGGAGATCACCTTTGACCGCGTCCGATAGGACGATGAAGTAGTCTGAGTATCTCAGGGCTATCTTTGTAAGTACAGTGTCTCCCAGACGCTTTTCGTGAGGGATTATGTTGTGGCAGATGTAAAGGACTTTATACTCTGTAAAAAGGCGCACCAAGAGTGAGATGGTGATATAGCAGGGAGCAAAGAAAGGGAGCCAGTACTTGAAGATTATCAGGTCAGGTCGCTCGGCTTTGATCTTTGCAAAAGCCTTAAGCCAGGTCAGCGGATTGAGAGTGTCGATTATGGCCTCGCTATCGGTACGAATGATCTGTTTTCCACTCTCCTTCTGTGTCTTTCCGGGGAAGAGGAACTCCGGGTACTGCCGTTTGAACGAGATGATTTTCACCCCGTGTCCTCTCTCTTGCATTTTCTTGTAAAGTAGAGCTGTGTATTGAGCTATGCCACCTCTTAGAGGATAAGCAGGAGCTATGAAGTAAATTCTCATAAGAGATTAAGATTTTCCCCCTGGCTTTCGAGGACTGCAAGACATGTGTTAAAGACCTTCTGGGGACTGATGTACTGCATGCAGTCGTTGGGACATATCGGAGAATAGTAGCAGTCACAGTCAAAGTCAGGCTCTACAATCTGTCCCAATTCGTAGAGTTCAAATTCGCTGGGGTTGAACGTGTTGTTTAAGAGGACTATGCCTTTTCTACGCCCTATAGCTATGTGGGTAGCCATGGTGACGGCTGTCACTACGGTGTTACATTGATCTATCAGGTTGACGAATTTCCTGATAGGGAAGTATCCCAGATAGCTTGCTTTGCTTTCTTTTGAGATATATGTATTCCTTTCGTGTTCCCCCTCTCCGCCCAGTAGCACGACGCCTATGCCTTGTGATTTGAGGCTCTGTGCCAGCTCTACCCACTTTTCCTGGCCCCAGAGTCTGGATCTCCACGTGCCACCGCAGCCGGTGTTTAATCCTACAAGGGGCTTCGGCTCCTCTATCCTCCAGTTATAGCCCTCTGATGCGAAGTTCTCGAGGATATACTCCTCCCCTTTAAATTCAAAGCCGCATATCTCGAAAATTTCATGAGGATAGCTTTTGGTGTTGGCTTTGCTCACCTGATCGAATATGCCTGTGAGGAACTTGTGCTCTGCGTCTTTGTCTATAGGATGGCATTTTCCGTCTTTGAGGTGGAAGCCTTTTTTTGTGGCCGCGGAAACTATGTTAGCAAGGGTGCAGCCTTCCACATCCTTGTCCAGGTTGTAAAGGATATCAAAGTGCACCTGCTGGAGATACAGGATGTTTTGAGGATCGAACGTAAATACGCAGTCCACTATATCCGGAACGAATTCTGGAAAGCATGTGAGCCACGTTATGTGGGATTTTGGATAGACATATTTGAGTCTTCTCAAAAGAGGGGTGGTCCTTATAACGTCTCCGGCCCTGCCGAGCTTTATAATGAGTATCTTCCCCTCCACCTTATCGTAGTGCCCACAGCACTCGCAGACGGAGCCGTCTAATTTATTGAATTTGCAGGGGACGTCGCCTTTGAAGTATCTGCAGTCGTATTTTACCTCTGTACTCACTGCAGAGTCCCCTTGGTAGACAGGACGCCCTGAACTCTTTGGCTTATTGACGAGGCCTGGTCAAGGGCCCTGGCGAAGGCTTTAAAGATGGCCTCTGACGAGTGATGGCTATTTTCTCCCCTAATAAGGTCTATATGCAGGTTCATCTTAGCGTTGTCGGCTGCGGCTTTGAAGAAGTCCGGCAAGAGTTCCATCGGGAACTGGCCTATCTTTCGGTCCCTTATCTCAGCGTTAAAGATGAAAGATGAGCGTCCTGAAAGATCTACAACGACCCTTGCAAGGGCTTCGTCCATAGGCACGTAGCTGCATCCGTATCTTACGATGCCAGATTTGTCCCCTGAAGCCTGAACGATAGCGGACCCCAGACATATCCCTGTGTCTTCGACCGTATGATGCGGATCTACACTAAGGTCGCCCTTACATTTGACAGTAAGGTCGAAGAACCCATGCTTTGCAAAAAGCTCGAGCATGTGGTCAAAAAAGCCGATTCCCGTATCGATGTCGGCTTTCCCTCTTCCGTCAAGGTCGAGCACGAGTTCTATCTGTGTCTCTGCAGTCCCTCTTTCTATACGACTCTGTCTTTTAGAGCTCATACGCTTAAACTTCCTTTTCGAAGCGCCGAGCGCACTGTCTCTTTTAGGGCATCCAGAAATCTTGTATTCTCCTCTTGGATGCCGACGTTGAATCTTAGGGCACGAGAAAGCATCGGATAACCGCTGACATCCCTAATTAGAACGCCTTGCTGAAGTAGTCCCTCAAATATATCTTTAGAATTCGATTGTGTCTCAAAGAGGATGAAGTTGGCGTAGGAGGGATAGGGTACCACGCCCTCTATGTCTTTGAGTGCATTGTAGAGGATGTCCCTTTGTCCGATAAGATAGTCTATGTTCTTTTGCAGTAGATCTCTATTTTCGAGGGCTTTCATCGCCGCTATCTGTGAGAAGAAATTGAGGTTGTACGGGAGTTTGACTTTAGATATTTGCTCTACAAGCTCAGGATGTGCCATAAGATATCCGATTCTGAGTCCAGCAAGACTAAGGGCTTTTGAGAAGGTCCTAAAGATTATCAGATTGGGATAGTCCTTCAAAAGGCAAAAGCAGGTTTCGCCCCTGAATTCATAGTAGGCTTCGTCCACTACGATCAGGCCGTCAGAGAGGTTTAGAAGGTCTTCAATGTCGCTGTTTTCCAGGACACATCCTGTCGGATTGTTGGGAGAGCAGAATATCATAACGTCGGGAAAATTTGTCTCAGTGGCATCTTTTATAGCTTCTATGTCGAATCTGTAGTTCTCAGTAAGATAGACCTCAAGGACATTGGCTCCCAAGGCTTTGCAGAGCAGCCTGTAGAGCGTGAACGTGGGAGTAGGTATGAGCACGGTCGTGTCTGGAGCGTCTATAAAAGTTATGAGGGTAGCCTGCACCAGTTCGTTTGAACCGTTTCCGACCAAAATTCCATCTTCCGGCCATCCTGTGTACCTTGAGAGGGCTTGTACCATATCTTTCTGTGTGAAGTCTGGATATCTCGACCAACATCTTTCCCGGGCAAATTGAAGGACTTCTTCTTTTATCTCTTGCGGAAAGTCGAATGGATTTTCGTTCTGATTGAGCTTCACGTCGTAGTCGTACTGCTTGAGAGTATAGGGAGTTAGCCCTCTCACCTGGGGTTTTATCTTATGTGTGTACGATCTGGCCATATCGAAGTTCCAAAGCTATTCTTTCAGTTTACCTACTAAGGCTCTGAGTCCCAAAAGATAGCTGCTTGCCTCAAATCCGGATATTTGTCCTGTGCATACGGAAGCTATGACAGAATTCTTTCTGAAATCTTCCCTTGCGTGTAGGTTTGACAGATGGACCTCTACTGCAGGAAGATCTACCGCGGAAAGGGCGTCTCTTATTGCGATACTGTAGTGTGTAAATGCTCCGGGGTTGATGAGGATGCCGTCCGCCCACTCCCCCGCCTTTTGGATCTGGTCTACGATTTCGCCTTCGTGGTTAGACTGGAATATTTGCACATCTGCGTCTAATTCACAAGATAAGTCCTCTACAGCTTTATTTATATCCTGTAAAGTTTGTAAACCGTATATTTCGGGCTCTCTTGTGCCGAGTAAATTGAGGTTTGGACCATGTATGACCAGTATCTTTGGCACGCCAATTCTCCCGCTTAATCCCATTCGTATTTGGCTTCAGTCTTCGCGCCGTCGTGGGGACAATATTTCCAATTACCCTGCACTCGTCTTTTGCACTCAGGGCAGACCCTCCTCCTCTTTCCCAGGAAAAAAATGGCTCCCGTCGCTGAAAGTCCTGCAATTGTGACAAAAAGCGCAAGCTTTCGCACAGTGATCGCCTCACTCCTTAGTTTATGCCTCTGTGAGTTTGTCTATTATTTCCACTACGTCGTGTAAGGTATGCGCTGTGAAGTTATGTTCTAACGCAGGGGTAGAGTTGGATAGGTAAATGCATCTGACTCCTGCTTTCTTGCTCGCTTCTAAATCAAATCGTCCATCTCCCACTGCGATGGCTTGATCTTTTTCTGCTCCTGTGCGGTCGAGGGCTCTTAATATCAACTCTTCCGAGGGCTTGACCGATCCATCTTCCCTGCTTAACAGGATATCAAAATCCAGACTGTGTCTTTCAAGGACGTGTTCCATCGCCCGCCTGTTGTTATTCGTGACCAGGGCCGTCTTTATGCCTTTTTCTTTAAGGAATTGAAGGAGTTCTTCAGCTCCTTCGTTGATCTCAGAGTTTTGGGCGGCTTCCCCTTCTAGCATTTCAAGGATTCGGTTAGCCCTTTTTCTTTCTTGGAAAGGTAGAGATTCGATGTAGTCAATAATTATTTCATTCTGTGGGATGCCTATTTCATCTCTGAGGGATTTCCAGTCTATATAAGGCTTCGTTATAGTCCCGTCCATGTCGAAGATTACGACCTTGAGGGTCATTGTGAGCCTCGTCTGATGATTATGGCTAGTCTGTAGAGAGGTCCGCGGTTGCCCGTAGATCTGACGGAGGTTTAGAGTCTCCATTCCTGTTCGACGGGTCTATTGAGCGTTTTTTTGATATTTTCTTCGGGACTTCAGTGAGCACTCTTGTTATCTTGGGTACAAGCTCGGTTCCATCTCCTCGCATAGAAAAGAACCTCTTATCTTCATCAAAAGCTTCCACGTGTAGTTTAATAAAGGATTTGCATCTATCGATTGCTTCGTGATCAATATTAACAGCGATTACATGTTTTTCTGGATCTTGACCTACTGCTTTGACTAACATTTTTGAAATGTAATCATCAAGTGTCTATGTCCCTAATGGAAGTCTGTTCCGAAGTATCGTCAGGATATAGTACCGAATTAAAAAGCCCGTGAACCTTCGAGTCCTTGATTATAGAATTGGAGAGGGTCACTGCGGTAAGCATTTCTTCGATGTTTTATATGTTGTTTTCAGTGCACCATAGCTGAAGTTTTTCAAGAGGCCTTGATTCCATTCGACTTGATTTTTTCCAAATCTCTGGGAGCAATTCGTTTATTGTCGGGATATTTGAAGGCTCTGGCTTTGAAGCTCCTGCTCCTAGGAAGAAGAGAAGTCTATCCTTTTCTTGGATTTAGATCTCCTCCACAGCTTGCAGCGCATATTCCAGATTCTTTTCCCGTCTTTTCCTTATCACCACTTCATCCTCAATAAGAGGTGAAGTCTTGAACTTACCTAGTATCTCCACCAACATAGAGCGGATTTGATCATGAGAAGATGGAGGCAGCTCTGCTTTTTCAGACTCACTTAGTAAGAGCTTGAAGAGTAATTGAATTAGACGAGGCGAAATTTCTGCCCACCTTTTTTCAACGACTTCCAGAAATTGCTTTACCGTTAAAGGGTGGTCGACAATAAGCGTACCATCACGAACTTCTTCAATCATATTCTCGATCACAATGTCCGCCGGTTTTCGTGAATACCTCAAGTTCATTATGAAGTCTCTAATATCTCTTGCCATATCTGTTCCTTAGTCTTGGTAATTTCCCAGAATGGATCATACCCCATAAGATCTCATCGATATATCCTTTACTTTCAAAAAAATAGCCTTGCACTTGGTTAAAAGATACTAATTCGTCGCAGGGCTGTCAAGGAGAATCAATTAACGAAAGATCGCTGTCGTCTCTGTCGCAATGCACGCAGTGTGAATCGCTCCTACACATTGTATCCTATATCTGCCCTTGCCAGCACTTCCCGCAATTCCTCAGGCAGCATATGCTCCAGGGCAATCCGCACACCGAACTGACGACTTACCCGCACGTACTCAGACAGATTCGGCTCCCGCTTGCGCTTAATCTTTCGGGCTTGGATCAGAACATTCTTGGGTGTGCACTTGGGAGGAACCACTTCAAAGTGCTTGACCTCATATCCGACTCCCTTGAGGATCAAAGACCTAAGGCCATCGGTGAGCGTGCTGGCAAAGGCGTACTTCAGAAGGCCGAACTGGGTCAGGTCAGCCAGCGGATGCTTATCCTTGAGTTGTCCCCGGACTTGATTCTGGCAGCACGGCATTGTCATTATGTACCTGGCCCCCAGGGATATCCCCCTTGCGATGGCCTCGTCTGTGGCCGTGTTGCAGGCGTGGAGAGCGATCACAACATCCACACTTCTGTCCGGCTCAAAATCGAGCGTCCGGGCGACGTGAAAGACCATATTATCGAACCCAAGCCCCTCCCGAGTCTGTTCGCACATCTGGATGACCGCGTCGTTGGTGTCCACGCCGATGAAGTAGGCAGACCTACCCATCTGGCGCGTCAACAGATCGTTTACCACAAACGACAGATACGACTTCCCACAGCCGCAGTCTAAAATGGTGATCTCCTGATCTTCGGGCAACGTCTCGACAGCTTCCACAATATATCGGCTGAATCCCACAACCTCTTGGTACTTCTTGATCTTAGCTCGATCCACCGACCCGTCAGGACCTGCCAGCCCGATCTGAGCCCAAAATGCATCAGGGACGGGCGATTCTTTCAGAGATTTATAGGATACCGTAATGCCCATACTGAATAACTCGACAGTAAGTAGAAGACAGAAAATAGGACAGCCCTGTCCATCTCTTGTGATTCCTTCATGGTTTCACTCCTCGCAATGACTGTACCGAAAGGCCGCGATGTCGCTGCAAGCGAAGCGAAGCAATCTCGTTAGACCGCCCCCTCCCTCTATGCTGTCTACTATTTTAGATGTCCATTTGAGATATCCATTTGAGATATCCATAATCTTGTCCAGACTATTCTGAACCGATCCTTAAATCTATGCAGTACCTATATGTATTCCAAACTACTTGTGTCGTCCAAAAAGATGCAAAATTGTTACAGGGCTGCAGAGGAGAATCAAATATAATAAGATCAGCCCTCAAAGAGCTTCGTTATTTCGTCTCTGTCGAAGCGGGGAAGCTCGGAAAGCTTTCCTTTTGTGTTCAGCCTTAATCCGAAGTCCTTGTCTTTAGCTTGTCCTATCTCCTCAGATTCGATCTCGGCCCTCCGCAGGGCTTGAAGTACAGGTTGAACATCAGTCCGATTGACACCTATCAGGAGGGCGCCTGATGAGATAGCCCCTAGAGGGACGATGTCGAATTCCTCGCAGAGGGCTTTGGATTCTTCTGAAATATAGAGCCTTTCACCATATATTTCGATCCCAACCTGTGATGCCTGGGCAAGTTCCCACAATCCTGTGGCTACTCCGCCCTCGGTCGGATCGTGCATGGCCTTTATTCGGGCTGTGGCGCAGGCTATCTCTGAGTCTTTGACTACACTTATACCGGGCTTGTAGAGGTAGTCCTTACATCTTTGAACAAATTCCTTCCCCCACTTTTCTTTTAGTTGCTCCTCTTTTTCTCTTGCAATGATGGATGTGGCTTCTATGCCGAGTCCCTTCGTCAGGATGATCCTATCTCCGGGAATCAAGCCGGACGATCTGACGAGCCCTTCTTTCGGAACTTCGCCGAGCATGCAGCCTATGAGTATGGGTCTGTCGAGGCCGTAAGTTATCTCCGTATGTCCTCCGCAGAAGGCTATGCCTAAAGATGAGGAGGCCTGACTGATCTGCCTGAAGATCTCTTCGGCAAGTTGCGGCGTAGCGTCTCTTTCAGGAAGGAGAGCTGTTGCCAGAAACCATTTGGGTCTTGCACCCATTGCGGCTATATCGTTGGCGTTGACGTTGACAGCGTACCAGCCTGCCTGGTCGGTCGCAAAAGTGATGGGATCTGTCTTCGCAACAAGATAGGTATCATGGAAGTCTATGACTGTGGCGTCTTCCCCTAACTTTGAGCCTATTACTACTCTTTCGTCTGATGTTGTGTACGTCTCTGTCAGGCGTTTAAGGAGACCGGGCGGCAGTTTGCCGGGAAAAAGGGGAGTTTCCATTTGAATATTCTCTGATTGAAAGTAGCCTAAGATAGCAAGGAACGTAGCAGATTGAAATATGATAATGCAGATCGAGACACAAAGCAAGGATTTTCTTTTCCCGGATTGAATCTATCGGGGACCAAAAAAATGATTTGACTTGATTTTCCATCTTTATCAGGTTATTTTAGAATGAGGCATGTCCAGCCGCGTCCGTCACAGCGTGCAAAGGAGAATACAACGTGGAATCTATCGAAACCCTGGAATCTCGATATCTCAAGAACAACCCCAGGTCTTTGGCCCTTTACGAAAAAGGTCTGTCCTCTATGCCGGGAGGCGTCGCCAAAGGGGCTTATGATACCTTCCCCTTTCCGCTCTATATGGAGCGTGGCGAGGGATGTTACCTTTATGACGTTGACGGCCATCGTTACTTGGATGTAGCTAATCACCATACGGCGGCTATAGCGGGCTATCGCCATCCGAATGTCGTTGAAGCTGTGCAAAGCCAGATTGGCAGGGGCTTTGCCCTTGGCCGCCAAGTCGGTGTAGAGGCTGAACTTGCCGAGGAGATATGTCGGCGGGTCCCATCCGTCGAGCGGGTCCGGTTTACTAACTCAGGCACAGAAGCAAGCCTCAACGCAGTAAGGTTGGTGCGCGGCCTGACCGGAAAGGAGAAAATCGCGAAATTTGAGGGGGCCTTTCATGGCAGCCACGACGCTGTTGAGGTCAGCGTAGCTCCGCCGACCGATATGGCAGGTCCGGCCGATTCACCTGAACCTGTCGTGACAGTCAAAGGAGTGTCGTGCCACGTGGCTGAGGATACTGTTGTCCTGCCGCTGAATGACCCTGAATCTGTAGATCGCATATTGGCGGAACACCGGGATGAATTGGCGGGCGTACTTTTTGATGTCCGGGCAGGCGTTATGTCAGTAGGTCCTGAATTTTCGCGCTTTGTTCGGAACATCACTCACAAGTACGACCTCTACCTTATCCTTGACGAAGTCGTCAGCTTCTCTGTTGCCCCCGGAGGTGTCCAGGAACTCTACGGTTTTGAACCTGACCTTACACTCTTTGGAAAGATTATCGCGGGCGGATTCCCCGGCGGCGCGCTCGGCGGACGAGCTGAACTTATGGACGTTCTGGACGCAAGGACCGGTAAGGGTTTCTTTCAAAGCGGCACATTTGCGGGCAACCCCATGTCGACCACCGCGGGCCTTGCCACTCTGCGGCTCCTGACAGATGAGATGTACGTTCACCTTAAAACACTGGGCGACCGAATCCGAAGAGGATTAAAAGAAGCCGCAGACCGGGTCGGCATTGCAACTTGTGTGATCGGTATCGGGCCGCTATTCGGCATCTATTTCACTAATCAGGAGATCCTCAACTATCGCGCCGGCGCTGCGAGTGATAGAGCGCTGTCATACAGGCTATATCTCGGACTCCTTGAGGAGGGCGTTCACACAAATCCCGGTCTGACAATGCACAGTATCTCCATCCCGACCGGTAGAGAAAATATAGACGAGGCTATCAGCGCTTTCGAACGAGTCTTAAAGCGAGTCGCTTAACTCTCGGATCTTTCCGTTAAGAGATAATAAAATGAGGTGTGCAATCTTATATACTGCTTTGATCCTGTTAGTCGCTTTGTATGCGCCTGTCTATGCACAAGCCCTTTTGGGGCCTCCGACTTCCTATGCCACTGGGGATAAACCCCGTTCAGTATTCAGTGCGGATTTAGATGGAGATGGGGATAATGACTTAGCTGTGGCTAATAGCATCTCCCCAGGTACTGTATCAGTGTTGTTGAATAATGGCGATGGTACATTTGCACCTAAGGTGGACTATGGTGTTACGGAATATCCCCGTTCAGTATTCAGTGCGGATTTAGATGGAGATGGGGATAATGACTTAGCTGTGGCTAATAACATCCCCCCAGGTACTGTATCAGTGTTGTTAAATAATGGGGATGGAACATTTGGGCATAAGGTGGATTATGGCACTGGGGTTTTCCCCCGTTCAGTATTCATTGCAGATTTAGATGGGGATGGAGATAATGACCTCGCTGTGGCTAATGCAGGGAGCGATAGCGTTTCAGTATTATTGAACAATGGGAACGGAACATTTGTACCTAAGGTAGACTTGATTGTTGGGGATAATCCCGTTTCAGTTTTCATCGCAGATTTAGATGGAGACGGGGATAATGACATGGCTGTGGCTAACAGGAACAGCTATAATGTATCAGTGTTGTTGAACAAAGGAGATGGGACATTTGCACCTAAGACAGACTATAACGCCGGGCTTGGTCCCTCTTCAGTATTCATTGCAGATTTAGATGGAGATGGGGATAATGACTTGGCTGTGGCTAATTCTGTATTCGACGGTACTGTATCAGTGTTATTGAATAATGGGAATGGGACATTTGTAACTAAGGTGGACTATCCCGCTGGGGATCATGCCTATTCAGTATTCATTGCAGATTTAGATGGTGATGAAGATAACGACTTAGCTGTGGCTAATTTCCTCAGCGATAATGTATCAGTGTTATTGAATAATGGGAATGGGACCATTTGCACCTAAGGTAGACTATGCCGCTGGGAGTCGTCCCGAATCAGTATTCAGTGTGGATTTAGATGGAGATGGTGATAACGACTTGGCTGTGGCTAATTTGGGTAGCGATAATGTATCAGTGTTGTTGAATCTCTCCGATGTGATACCTTCTCTGGCTGTAACCTCTATCAATCCCACTTCTGGCCTGGAATTAGAGGGTACGTCTGTGACGATAACAGGGAGCAATTTCCAAAGTGGAGCGACTGTTATTTTCGGCGAGAGCGATGCCACAAATGTAGCTGTAGGACTTTGGGGTACCATTACCGCAACAACTCCCGCTCATCCCGTTGGCATTGTGGATGTGACAGTCACAAATCCCGACGGTCAGGCTGGCACACTGTCTAATGGATTTGCTTTTATTGGGGTTCCCCCTATTGTGACATCTATTGATCCTATTTTCGGCACGAAATTGGGTGGTACATCTGTGACGATAAAAGGCCGCGATTTCCAAAGTGGAGCAACTGTTACTTTCGGAGATAGAGCAGCCACAGACGTAGTCATAGTATCCTCCAGTACGATCACCGCTGTGATTCCCGCTCATCCTATTAGCACTGTAGACGTAATAGTTACAAATCCCAATGGTCTGACAGACACACTCTCTGACGGATTTGCTTTTGTCGATGTCCTTTTCGGACCCAGGACTGACTATGCAGTTGGGGGTAGTCCCGAGTCAGTATTCATTACAGATTTAGATGGAGATGGGGATGATGACTTGGCTGTGGCTAATTGGAACAGCGATAATGTATCAGTGTTGTTGAATAATGGGAATGGCACATTTGCACCTAAGGTGGACTATGCTGTTGGGGAGGGTCCTATATCAATTTTCAGTGTGGATTTAGATGGGGATGGGGATAATGAATTAGTTGTGGCTAATCTTATTAGCGAAAATGTATCGGTGTTGTTGAATAGTGGAGATGGAGCATTTCCATTTAGGGCAGACTATGACGCTGGAAATGAACCCGCATCAGTATTCAGTACAGATTTAGATGGAGATGGAGATAATGACTTAGCAACAGCTAATATTGGCAGCGATAGTGTATCAGTGTTGTTGAATAATGGAAATGGAACATTTGCTCCTAAGATGAACTATGCTGTTGGGGACAGTCCTATATCAATTTTCAGTGTGGATTTAGACGGGGATGGGGATAATGACTTGGCTGTAGCTAATGAGAACAGTGATAATGTGTCAGTGTTGTTGAATGATGGAAATGGGACATTTGAAATTAATGCGGCCTATAGTGTTGGGAATGGTCCCGTGTCAGTTTTTAGTGCGGATTTGGATGGAGATGGAAATAATGACCTTGTTGTGACTAATAGATGGAGCGACAGTGTGTCAGTGTTGTTGAATATCTCTGACTTTACTGTCGTCCCTGACCTTGTAGGAGATTTCGACGGGGATAATGAAGTAGGTCTCTCCGATTTTGTCCGTTTTCTAGATGTGTTCGGAACAACTACCAGTTCAGTCGATTGGGATTCTGCGTATGACTTGGACAGCGATGGAGAAGTAGGTCTATCTGACTTTGTGATCTTTCTGGATAACTTCGGCACGACAGGATAGTTTACAGTTAGAGGCGGATGAATTTGTGCAGACGAGGAAGCTGACTTTGATAAAATAGGCTTATTTGAAAGTCGTAGATTAAGGATAGCCGTAAGCAAGAAAGTGAGAAAATAGTGACAGGCGACGATCTCCTTTCGGAGGTTTCAGCAGCAACACAAATATACGAAGGGCCTGAGGCTATAAGGCGCATTCTAAGGGAGGTCTACAGGAGGGGAAACGTAAGTCTTTGGGAACTCTCTCAGTCGGTCCACCTCCCTTTGCCCGTGGTGTCGGCTGTGAGGAGAGAATTAGAAAAGAGGGGCATATTAGTTAGAAAAAGCGGATTATGTCTTTCGGAGGTGGGAAATGATATTTTGAAGGAGGATATGGGGATATGGAGCAGAGAGCGTTTTAACTGCCCACATTGCCAAGCGAGAGGAATCCTGGCGTCTTCTGAATTAGAGCCGCTGTTGGAAACCCTGACTCACTATTGCAGGGAAAGGCCATCTGTGGACAGGTCCCTGGATCAGTCACACGATACTCCACAGACGGCCTTGAACAGGGCTCTGTATATGTATGAAAACGATGCTGTAGAGGGCAGGGATGTTCTGATCCTGGGAGATGACGATCTGGCGTCTTTGGCTCTGGGACTCTTGAAAAGGGAGCTATATTGCAAAAGTGAGAATATGAAGGGGAGTATATGCGTCCTGGAAGTAGATGGAAGGATAGTAGATTATATATCGCACACTTCAAAAAAAGAGGATCTGATGATCGAGGCTGTGCAGCACGACTTGAGGACGCCTCTTCCCAAAAGATTCCAAAACAGTTTCAATGTCCTTGCGACAGATCCCCCTTATACCCTGGAAGGGTTTGAGCTTTTCGTATCGCGAGGACTTGAGGGACTAAAAGATGATCAAGGACAGCAGATGTTCATTTCATTTGCTCATAAAGGGTGGAACGAGATGATAAGGATACACAAGAGCGCTATTTCTATGGGTCTACTTATAAGAGAGATTATTCCCGGGTTCAATAGATATGAAGGGTCTCAGATTCTGGCGGGATCGAGTCAGTTGATCCACGCCCTGACTACGCCTTCAGCTCGCTCTTCTGTAAGGAGCGTCTATGAAGGACAACTGTACACATTACAGGTGAAAAAGAGGGAGAAAAGGAAAAGATGACAAGGAGCCACATCCTTTTGGATATGTGGTTTGATAACATAGACCTCTTGAAGCAGGTAGAGCCTGTCAAGAGCGTATTGATAGAGGCTGTGAAGCTTTCAGGTGCCAGGATCGTGCACCATCACTTTCATCAGTTCGAGCCTTACGGATTCAGCGGATTTGTCATGATCTCCGAGTCGCACGTGAGCGTCCACACCTGGGCTGAGGAGGGATTTATGGCTGTGGATATTCTGACCTGTGACGGGAGGGACGAACAGTCCCCGAATGATTCTTTCAGGGGCGGCAGCAAGCCACCAGGTGGGATGGACAGTTCGGTAATTGTAGATCATCTGAAGAAGGTGCTGAAGCCTTCAAGGACGAGGTTGTTCGATGCAGAGCGCGGATAGTGCCCTTCTTACTGCAGATAGTAAAATAGCCCTCTTTGAGACACACTTAAAGCGCCTGACGCTTGAGGATGCGGATCTGTTCAGAGAGACATTTAGCGAGAATCGAAAGAAGACCTGGTGTTACTACTTTCCGTTTATCTTCTGCTACGGGGCCTCCCCCTCAAGAGACATATTCTGGATGAAGATAAGTGGGTGTCTCTGTGTCTTTGTGGTAAATCACAGACCTGAGGGCGTCAGGATGAATATGTTTTTCCCTCCCCTGCCCTTTTCAGATAGTGCTCTTGTGCAGTGCACAGAGTTGATGAACTCTTTTAACGAAGATAAAGAGGGGAGAATCTTGTGGGTGGACAGGTGTGACAAAGTGGCGATGGATAAGATGGGCGTCTGCTATCTCAGGTGGAAGGAGGCGGAGTATATATATGACCCAAAGAAGATTGTGCAGATGGAAGGGAGCGCTTACAGTGACCTGAGGAAGAGAATACGTCGGACTGAAAAGGATTATAAAGTCCTATGTAGAAAGATGGGGAAAGAAGATGTGGACGGGTGCATGGAAATTATGCGTGCATGGAGAAAGGCTAAAAGACATGGGAGAGAGGGACGTTCACTGAGGCTCTTGGACTGGGCTTATACGAGATCCGCTTTAGAGTATTATGCAAAAGTTCCAGATCTTTCCGGGTGGGTTGCCGAGATAGATGGGAAGATAAGGGGATTCTGGATGGGGGGAAGGATGTGGGAGGAGATGGCTAATTTCTTCGTCTCCAAAGGTGATCTGGACATAAAAGGACTATCAGAATATACGAGATATTGTTTCTTTAGTGAAATGAGAAAGTTCGAGCTTGTAAACGATGCGAGCGATTTGGGAAGTGCTGGCTTAAGACAGTTTAAGAGAAAATTCCGCCCTGTGGAGACAGTAGATGTCTACACGGCTGACCAGCGAACATAATAATCCTTATGCTTCGACCATCTCTTGTATCTTCCGGTTGACCAATTTCCCTACGTCTTTGGGATCGACCTTCCTGCCGTATTCTCTCATTATGGCGCCTATTATAACGTTTACGGCTTTGGACTCCCCTATATCCTTAAACTCCGCAACGGCATTGTCAACTACGTTTCCCTTGTCGTCGGAGGCATCCTTCTTGAGACTCTGTATGGTCTTATCCACTATGCGTTCGGTCTCATCTGTTCCTATTCTTTTGGAGGATAGGCCTTTTACTTTTATAGTCTCGACAAGATCTGTCTTTTGGTCTATAGACTGATTGAGTGCCTGGTGGACAAGGGTCTTATCAGTGTTGTGATCTTTGACGTACCTTAAGAATTGAGCTATCTTTTCAGAAGAAACGTCTTTAAGCTCCAAATTGCGCTTCTGAAGGTTCGGAAGAAGCGTGGATGTAAGGAAGTTATAAGTAAGCTCCGCATCTTTTGTCCCAGCGACCCCAAGTTCAAAGAAGCGTGCAAGCCTCCTCTCGAAGATCAGGATTTCCGCCTGATCTTCCGTCAAGGCATATTCTTCCACAAGTCGCCTGAAAAGCTCGTCCCTTTCCTCCGGCAGTTGGCTTTTTATCTCTTCTATAAGTTCCAGGTCTAATTTGATAGGGGCTAAGTCAGGATCAGGAAAATATCTGTAGTCTGAGACCTCTTCTTTAACTCTGAGGAGGCTTAATCCGTGACCATCCCATCTTAAAGTGACCGGTCTGACTCTATCCCCTGATTCAAGGAGATTTCTCTGTCTTTCAGATTCGGCGTCAATAGCGTCTCCTGCGGCTCTTATAGAGTTCAGGTTTTTGATCTCGGTCTTGGTGCCGTAATTTCCTTCGTCTTGGGGGAGGACGGAGATATTTATGTCCACCCGTAAGGATCCTTTCTCCATATCTCCGTTGGATACTTCTGTGTCTCTGACTATATCTCTGAGCTTTAGAACAAACGCCTGGGCCTCCCTGAACGTGGTTATATCTCTGTAGTCAGTGACGATTTCCGCAAGCGGTATGCCGCATCTGTTGAAGTCTATCCCCGTGTCGCTTTTTTCATGTTCGAGCTTTCCGGGATCCTCTTCCAGATGGACTTCGGTTATTGTTACTTTCTTATTCTCTCCATTCAGGTCCAGGTCCATGTATCCGTTACTGCCTATTGCGTTTTTGAACTGCGAGATCTGATAGTTTTTTGGAAGATCTGGATACGTATAGCTCTTGCGGTGGAAGATCACTTCTTCTGAGATTACGCAGTTGAGGGCTAAAGACAATTTAACGCAGAGCCTTATCGCCTCAAAGTTAGGAACAGGGAGTATCCCCGGAAACCCGAGACAGATAGGACATATCTCCATATTTGGTTTTATCTTGGAAGTCCCTGTCCTTTGGTATTTCTGGAAATATCTGGCACTACACTCGCAGAACAGCTTGCTTTCCGTGTCGAGTTGACAATGTATCTCAAGACCGATGTTCTTTGTGTAGTTCATCTTTATGTCTTGGATATGTAAAGACTCCCTATCGGTGGGTTGCTGGCGATAGGGAGAAACAAGACGCAGGATCAGCCTGAATTCACTTTAGAATCAGAGGGCCTTTACCGAAATATTGTCGTATTCGATGCCTAAGGCATCTTGGCTCCCGAGTCCGATAAATCCCTCAGAATCCAGCTCGTGTGTGGCCCCCAATACGATCTGATCGTCAATGAGAAAGGTAGCGCCTGTTCCGTTGTCCTCGATTTTCATGTGATGTTCGTCGGAGGACAAGGGTAATTTAGCTTCCGCGAGGGTCGTGAAGGATGCGTTGTGCCACATAAATTGACCGTGCGGATGTTGCTCCAGTGTGGACCAATCCGACTGGGAGAAGATCAGGTTGTTGCTGCCGACCGGAATATTATACTGGAGATGCAGCGCCTGCCCTTCCGAAGGATCTGAAGACGTAATCCTCCAGGCAAAGATCCACGAGGTGTCATCGCTATCCACGTCGAACTCATATGTCCCGCTGCCGAACGTCTGCCGTTGATAGAAGTAGTACACGTCCCCTTCCACGGTATGTTTGAACACTTTATCCTCAACAGTGAAAGCGCCTCCACCTGTTGGGTCACCGGTCCACACCCAGGAATCGGGCAGAGTTGCTTCGATGTATGAATCGAAGTCCTCCTGGTATAGAACCTGTCCGCTCTTTGTCCCGGAGGTGGGACCTCCATCTTCGCCGCAGCCGTAAAGAATGAGCACACATCCTGCCAACAAGATTATGAGTTCTCTTTTCATCTTCGAATGCCGCCTTTTTTGATGTGGACATTGAACGATTATTCCTAATATCAGCAGACCGACACCAGAAAATAGCGATTTTCATCTTATGGCGCAAGGATTAAATACCCAGAATCCTCTTTGATATGAAAAATTAGGTGTTACTTAAAGTACTTTCTGGTCTTTTCTCCTCATAAGGATGAAATTCCCGATTCTTTTCTCTCTATCGTAGTTTGTAAAGACATAGTCCTTGAGCTCTTTGAAATTGAGAAGCTGAGTGTAGGAGTCCTGCGGCTCAAAGCCGTTCCTGTCGTTGATGCCTATGACGATGTAACGGGGCTTGCTTTCACTTACTTTATCTATGAATTCCCTCCTCCTTTCTTCAAGTCCGCCAAGAGTGAGGGACAGCGGAGCGTCGGTCAACAGAACGTGGTGGAAGACGTATTTTGTGGGAGATTTTCTGTCTGACAGATAATATATAGCAGGAGCTAATCCCCATACCAAGACATAGTCGTCACTATCGGTCCTATTTTTTATATAGTCAGCTACAGAGTTGTTATTCAGAAAGGATATTGCCCCCCTGTCAAAGGTCTTTAGATATTGTCTTTCGGGGATCTTTCCAAGAGCATAGGCGATGTCGGGTTTGTAGTACCGATAATAACGGGAAATGTCCGCGTAAAGAAGGGAGGCTAATAATACAACTGTCATAATAGCTGCCGATGACCTGAGCAGAGGCTTTGAGGATCTTTTGCGGAGGATCGTCCTTGCACTACGGAGTGGTCGCACGACTTGGACTATCCAGTTGAATATAACGGGGCATGCACTGCCGCAGATAACGGCAAGCGGAGGAGAGAGCACGATGAAGTGGTACCCTGCAAACTGTCTTTGCGCACAGACCGAAATAAAGGATAGCACAAGATAGGATATTAAAAGATACGTTTCTTTAGAACGTCTTTTTACAAGGAGATATATAAGTCCGACGAGGGATAAAATGGATACTGTGGGGTTGAAATAGACAAACCTTATGACCTGTCCAAGGGAAGTCTTGAGAAAAGGATGTCCCTGGTTTATGGCTTGCGAGTACCGGTAGCTGTAAGAGACAAGTGTGTAAATCATATCGTCCAGGGCTCCCTGCATCCAGAAGTAGAAGGCGCAGATTGACAGGGGGATGATAAGTCCGATGCCGAAATATGTGTACCTGTGAATCCCATCCCCGGTAGCTTCAATCGGGGATCTCTCTTTGCAGGATAGGTAGAGATACAGGATAAAAGAGGGTAGCAGGAATAGGGCGGTAAGTTTGAACATCGCTGACAGTCCGAGAAGAACCCCAGAGGCGAAAAAGTGCCATCTCCTTAAGTTCTTGGTGAGGATGTAGAAGCTTGCGACTATGGGCAAGTTCATGAAGACCTCAGCCTGTGCTGTGGACCAGAATCCGTCGAATATAGAAGCGTTGGAAAAGAGAACGTAGATGGCCGCGGCAAATAGGGCGACTGTCTTATCGAAAACTTCTGCGCACAGAAGATAGATCAAGAGGGCCGTGAGAGCCAAGAATAGGGTTTCGCTAAGAAAGACGCTGAAAAAGGAGTCCCCCAGTAGAGCAAAGCTGATGGAGTATATATAGAATATAGCGGGAGGTTTGCTGTCCCAGATGTCTAAGTAGGGGACACTGCCGGTGAGGATGTGTCTTCCGAAGTAGGCAAAGAGACCCTGGTCAAGTCCCATAGGCTCCTGCCATCTAATGTATCTTACGGCGCAGAAGAATACTGTAAGAACGATCGCTAATATATGGAAAGGTGTGATCTTCTTCATATCACGGAGCGGTCGCACCACTTTGACGGATAAATAAAACGCCCCATCGGACAGCTGTGATGGGGCAATGGAAAAGAGCAAGAAACATCGCTTAGCAGAGGTGCGCCACCTACCTTCTTGCTGCAACTCTGGCGGCTTTGCCTTTGAGCTTTCTGAGGTAAAAGAGTTTCGCTCGTCTGCTTTTCCCTCTTCGGATGCGTTCGATCTTGGCTACTCCAGGAGAGTGGAGCGGGAAGATCCTTTCGGTGCCGTAACCTGCGGATACCTTTCGGACTGTGAATGTCTCTGATATACCCCCACCTCTCCTTTGCAGTACTGTCCCTTCAAAGATCTGTGTCCTCTCCTTTTCACCTTCTATGACTCTGACATGTACCCTGACCGTATCGCCGGGGCCAAAGTCAGGAACATTGTCTTTCAGGTGTTGAGACACTACGGTTTGCAAAACGTCCATTTTCCCTCCTTAATAGCCTTATACTTTCAAGTTCTCTTGTTCAGTTAGAGATTGCAGAATTTCTCTGTCTTCATCCGAAAGGCGCGCCCCTTTAAGGAGATCGGGTCTCCTTTGGAGCGTCCTTCTGATGGACTCCCGTCTCCTCCACTCTTTTATCTTTTTGTGGTCGCCGGAAAGGACCACCTGGGGAACTTTCATGCCCTCAAATTCGACCGGTCTGGTGTACCAGGGACAGTCCAGCAGGCCATCTTGAAATGAGTCTTCCATTGCAGACTCAAAGTCGCTTATCACTTGCGGGATAAGTCTGACTACAGCATCAGTTATGACTACGGCCGCCGGCTCCCCCCCTGAAAGGACGTAGTCTCCTATTGAAATCTCATCTGTGACGTACTTTTCTATGACCCTTTCGTCCACACCCTTGTAGTGTCCACACAAAAGAACAAGGTGATTTTCCAGGGACAGCTCATTTAAAAGCGCCTGATTGAGTGTGCGCCCCTGGGCGGATAGGAAGATGACCCTTGATCTTGAACCTTCCTGATCGGAGTTCAGGGAATTCAAAGCCCCAACTATGGGTTCGGGTCTGAAGACCATTCCGGCTCCACCGCCATAAGGGTAATCGTCCACCCGTTTGTGCTTGTCCTGGGAGAAGTCCCTCAGATTGTTTATATTTATCTCCACTAGGCCTTTTTCCCGGGCCCTATTGACTATGCCACAACCGAAGGGGCCGTTGAACATTCCTGGGAATATAGTGAGTATATCTATACGCATCTTCTAACCCAAAAGTCCATCTATGGCATCTATAGTTATCTTCCCCCTTTCGGGGTCTATGTCTTTTACAATCTGGCGAACAGCGGGAATTAAGTATTCCCTTTGTCCGTTTCTTACGACATAAACATCGTTAGCGGGAGAATGTATGACTTCATGCACTGTACCAACAAATGTACCGTCCTCAGTCTGAACATCTAGGCCCAAAAGCTGAAATACGTAGAATTTCCCATCTTTAAGCGGGAATACGTCTTCTCTTTTAACCATTATGAAAGCTCCGCGCAGTTTTTCCGCGGCTTCAGGAGATTCTATGCCCCTGAACTTGAACGACGCAAAGCCCGAATGAAGACGCACGCGTTCTATCTGGGCGATCTGCACCGTCCCGTCTTTCGCTTCGACATAGACAGATTCTAGATCGCAGAGCCTCTCGGGGCAATCCGTAACTGGAACCACTTTAACTTCGCCTTTTACGCCCCGTGTCTTTGTTATTTCCCCTATCGTGACGAACGCGAATCTAGAAACTTCGTTGTCTGTATCTGCCATATATTGCTGTTGAAGCTACTATTCGGAAGAGTCAGATTCGTCTTCGGTAGTCTCTTCGGATTGCGACGATTCTTCTGTGGAGTCCTTCCCCTTGAGCGTTACTCCCTCGAAAGGCTCCTCCGGCGGTGTTTCGACTTCTCCAGAACCGAACTTCATCAGATTCCACTTTTGAAGGATCCCCTGGCTTTTAAGTAGGCTCTTGACCGTCTGGCTGAGCGTAGCTCCGCGCTCAAGCCAGAGGAAGACCTTATCCTCGTCTATCTTTGTTTCAGACTCTTCCGGAATTGGATTGTAGTATCCCAGCGTATCTATTGGTCTGCCATCTCTGGGACTTCTGATGTCCATTGCGACGACTCTGTAAAACGGCCTCTTTTTGCCTCCGAGCCTCATCAATCTTAGTTTTACTGACAAATTGTCCTCCCTTTTAGATCGATTCTCTTGTCAATATCCAAATAGTTTTCTTAAATCCACGACAGATTGGCCTTATTCATATTCTTAGCCATCTTTTGCACCATCCCGAACTGTTTGAGGAGCCTGTTGACATCCTGGACTGTGGTCCCGCTCCCCTTTGCTATGCGTTTTTTTCTTCTACCGTCTATTATATTGGGCTTTCTGCGCTCTTGTGGGGTCATCGAGTTTATTACTGCTTCTATAGTTATGAAGGCCTTTTCATCCACCTTTAGCCCTTTCATAGCCTTACCCGCTCCGGGGATTAAGCCCAGAAGTTCCTCTAAAGGGCCCATATTCTTTATCTGTTTGAGTTGATCCATAAAGTCCTCGAGTGAGAAGGCATCCTTTTTGAGCTTTTCTTCAAGCTCCTGCGCCTTATCTCTATCTATAGATCTTTCCGCTTTCTCAACAAGAGACAGAATATCCCCCATACCGAGAATTCTGGACGCCATTCTGTCGGGATAAAAAGGTTCTATGGCATCTGTTTTTTCTCCGACTCCGACGAATTTGATGGGTGCACCTGTGACAGCCCTTATAGAAAGAGCGGCTCCACCCCTTGCGTCTCCGTCGAGCTTGGTCAAAAAGACACCGTCAAAGTTGAGACGCTCTCTAAATTCGGTGGCGGCGCCCACTGCGTCTTGACCTGTCATGCTATCAGCTACAAAGAGGATCTCATCCGGAACAGTCTCCGCTTTTATCCTCTCAAGTTGGCGCATCATCTCGTCGTCTATGTGGAGTCTACCGGCGGTGTCCAGAATGATAAGGTCTCGGTTTGTAGCCTTCGCCTTTCGCAGGGAGTCCTGGCAGATGTCCACAGGGTCAGTCCCCTCCGAGGCTCTATAGACGGGAACGTCTATGGACTTGCCTAGTGTTTCTAACTGATCTATAGCTGCGGGGCGATACACATCAGCAGCTACCAGCAAGGGATAGCTGCCCTTAGATTTGAAGTGTCTTGCCAATTTGGCAGCGGCTGTGGTCTTGCCTGATCCCTGAAGCCCGACGAGCATTATCGCAGTGGGAGGAGAACCAGCGAACTTTATATCAGCTCTCTCATCCCCGCCCATAAGGTGTACAAGTTCCTGATGGACTACCTTTATGACCTGTTGACCTGGAGTAAGGCTCTTTAAGACCTCCCGACCTGTGGCCTTTTGCTTCACCTTCTCGATGAAGTCTTTGGCTACCTTGTAATTGACATCTGACTCCAAAAGGGCGCGTCTTACCTCGCGCAGCGCTTCCTCTATATTCTTTTCCGAAAGCTTGCCGCGTCCTCTTAGCTTCTTGAACACTTGCTCCAAGCTGTCTGTGAGCTGGTCAAACATTACGGACGCCTCTTTTAAGGTTAAATCGGCAGATGATAATCAACGTCAAAATATAAGCTTTTTTAGAGTTAAAAGCAATAAAAAATCTATATTGGGCACACAAGATGACAAATTATCTCTACATGTGCAAGAAAATAGTTGCCAATGCCGCTAGAAATATGTTATTTTTATTGGTAATGCATAACTAAAGTTGCACTAATTTAGCTCTTTGACAGCTTGTTGATCGAGTAGCTTTCTTATAAGTGGAAGGAGATTTTCGTGGCGATGGTTGAAGCACCACTCGATCTCCTTAAGGTAAAGGTGGAAGGAGTTTTTGTCAACACCTCCCCGATAGAATCAATCGGGGATCGCTGGTAAAGCCAGTGTTTGGCATACGACCAGAAACCTTCCACGCCATTAAGGTGATCTCTTCCTCTAGCTATTCCCTTCTCTTTCGGCACTACCACGTGGTTGCCACTGATAGAAAGGGAGGCATAGGCTATCCAATCATCAGTGTAATATAAGCTCCCTGGTTTGATGTGTTGGGTAATAAGAGGCAACAGTGAGTCACGACTCCTTGACGAGATAGGAAACGTCAACACCTTACCCTTTCTCTGATAGATCCCAAAGACCATCTGTTTGCCCAAAGCACCCCAATCCCTCTTACCAGGCCTTCTACCACCAAAGAGAGTTTCGTCCATTTCCACCTCACCTTCAAGGAGTTCAAGCTCCTTGAAGGTGAGGTGGTAGATTTCCTTTCGAATGATCCGATACCAGCGCTCCATAGTCTTCCTCGTGTATGGAACATGGAATCGCAACCGGTAAACAGGAACACCAAGACAAAAATACTCAACCAACCTCCCCTTCCAGTACGGAGACATTCGAGTTTTCTCCCAGGAGGAGGAGGTCAACTTTCTAGTCAATTTACACCTCCGACAGCGTAACTGACCAGTCTTCAGTAACCAAAATTTTCTTCCCCTGCAGCGAGGGCAATTTTTCATGTCCCAAATATCGCTACAGATCAACAAATTGTCAATGTACCAGGTGCAAGTTTTCTACTGCATTACCTTTTTATTTACGTATCCGACATCCTGTCAGAACAGCCATACGTTAGCAAAGAAGACAAGTTTGACGGTAGGAGAAAACCTCAGAAACATTCGCAAGGAGCGCGGGCTGAAACAGTATCAGTTAGCGGTGAAGGTCGGCGTTCACAGGACTGTTATCACGAAGTGGGAGAAATCCGACAGCAGTTTTTCCATTAGGACACTGAGAAGATTAGCGACAGCCCTTGATGTTATTGTTGTGGACCTCCTCAAGGAGTATTGCCAACTCTTCAAGATTCCCTCTGCCCCAGAACCTTTGGAGATCGCCGAAAATCTCGACAGACCCTTAACTCTCTGGTGCAGCGGGCCAGTGATCGCATGGCCAATCAAACATCCCTCCCTCTCCACATTTTTTTATGTGGATAATGCTTGTGTTTTGACGTAGAATAACGTATATTTTAATTCTCGTTTCTGCTGGGCTTTGCGGTATCTTCGTCAGTCTTGTCTGGATTCCACAGTTATGAGCAAAAGTCTTACACAAAGGACGGAAAATTTATCTTCCAGGCGTTTTCTTCGTCTCCCACTATGGGCTGCTCTGCTTGTCGGGGCCAGCTTTGAGTTGACAGGAATCAAGGTCAATGCGGCTCTATTTTGGATCTGCCTTGCTCTATCTATAGCTTTAACTTTTTTGGCAAAGGAGACAGCAAAGAGATTGAACATCGTATATACTCCGGGAAGGTTGGACGTTCACTCTTATCCGATCCCCAGAACAGGAGGGATCGCTATGTTTTTGACATTTGCGGTTGTCGGATATGGTGCATATCGATTTAATTATTTAAATTCGGACTTTCTGGTGATTTATATCACAGCAATTTTGTCGTCAGGAGTTATCTTTATAGTAGGACTTATTGACGATATGAAGAGAATTTCACCTTTTGCTAAGCTTTTGGGACAGATAACGGCTGTAATTGTGTTGATCGGAATGACAAAAGTTATCCCTTTGGGACTTTTGGGAGTTCTTCTTGTAGTGCTCTATGTAGTGGGGAGTTCCAACGCTATGAATCTCCTGGATGGGATAGATGGACTTGCAGGGGGGGTGTCTGCTATTGCCTTCGGATTCTTCGCGCTACTTTCTTACATGGCTGAGTCTCCAATAGGTATAGCTATATCCCTATGTCTTTTGGGAATCTGCCTGGGATTTTTATTTTTCAACTGGCACCCTGCCGACGTCTTTATGGGTGACTCTGGGAGTCTATTTTTGGGATTTATGTGCGCCTTTATGCTGATCCTTCTCCTGCCGTCGCAGAGATTCGATCTAAGGTGGATCCTGGGACCACTTCTGGTAGTGACCGTGCCGATTTTCGACACGCTTCTGGCAGTTGTGCAAAGGAGAGCAAACAGAAAGCCGATATTTTCAGGAGATCGAAGCCATTTCTACGATAAGCTGATTGATATGGGATTTTCCCAGGAGCACACAGTTCTTATCTGCTCTGGGATGGGATTCTTCTTCGGTCTTTCCGCGCTCTTTGTAGTCGAACTACCGATAGAGTTAGGTCTGGGTCTTATCTTTGTGGAGACAATAGGGCTTATAGTTATAGCGCGGAAGTTGAAATCATCTGCGATCTGATAGAGCAATCAGAGAATCGCTCTGGACGTAAAGGTGTTTAGTCCAACCCATATTTTGCTATGCAAGTGCCCCTTTCCTCGCCCGATATAGGCGAACTCGAGATCAGATCGGTAAATGAAGTCCTCCGCTCGGGGCGGCTTTCTCTGGGTCCGAAGCTGAGGGATTTTGAGCGTAAGTTTGCAGAGTACATAGGGAGCAGGTTCGCCGTAGGAGCCTCGAGTGGGACTGGTGGACTGCATCTTTGTTTGATAGGAATCGGGATAGGACCAGGCGATGAGCTGATTACGTCTCCGTTCAGCTTCGTGGCTTCGAGCAACTGCATCCTTATGGCCAGGGGCAAGCCGGTCTTCGTAGATGTGGATCCTCTGACTCTGAATATGGATCCAAGCAGGATAGAGGAGGCGATCACAGAAAGGACAAAGGCGATACTTCCGGTTCACATCTTCGGACATCCGTGCGATATGGATGCTATTATGGAATTGTCACAAGAACATAGTCTGGAGGTGGTAGAGGACGCCTGTGAGGCAACAGGAGCAAAGTATGGTGACAAGCTCGTGGGGAGTTTCGGGAGGGCTGGTGTCTTTGCTTTCTATCCCAACAAGCAGATGACCATGGGAGAAGGGGGCGTTGTCGTCACTGATGATGAGGCATTAGCCAGGCTCTTGAGGAGTCTGGGAAATCAGGGGCGTTCGGAGAATGGAAGTTGGCTTGAGCACGAAAGACTCGGATTTAACTATCGCCTGGATGAGATGAGCTCAGCGCTGGGGCTGGCTCAACTTGAAAGGATAGATGAATTGCTGTCAAAGCGGGATGAGGCGGCACAGAAGTACAATCAGAACCTTAAAGATGTAGAGGAAGTAGGAACTCAGTATGTGGCAAAGGGTGTGAAGATAAGCTGGTTTGTGTATGTAATAAGATTAAGTACAAATGTTGATAGAGAAGGAATTATGAGGGATTTGAGAGCAGATGGTGTAGAATCGCGACCCTATTTTTCTCCTATACACCTTCAGCCCTTCTATAGGGAGAGGTTTGGATATAAAGTGGGAGATTTTCCAGTCTGTGAGGAGGCGTCAAGATATGTCCTGGCGCTGCCTTTCTTCGGAAATATATCCCAGGCACAGATTGACTACGTGTGCAAAAGACTCAAAGAGGCAATACGTAAGAATAAAAAAGCTTTGTTCTGAAGCTGAAATTCTGGGACACGAATCGGTGAACATAAGATTAAAAAGACACCAAATCCTCCTGATAGTAGCAGACTTGCTGTCTATAGCAATTTCGGTTTTCCTATCGTTCGGGGTGATCTCTAACTTCTCATTCCCCGAAGCTCAGAGGTATAACCTGATGCTTATGGTGGTATTGGCGATCCCAGTGAGGATAGGCATATTCTCAGTTACGAATCTCTATCGCAGACTATGGAAATATGCAAGTGTTGAGGACTTAGTTCAGATATGCAAGAGTATTACGATAGGGAGTATAGTTCTGATCGCTTTGGTATACGTCCTGCGCACGGTGGACTTCCCAAGGCGTGTCTTCTTGCTGGACTGGATGTCTATGATCCTGCTTATCGGGGGTAGCAGATTTGTTATCAGATTCCGGTCGAGTTTGGAGTCTGTGCTGAGACCGCGAGGATCTGCCGCACCTGTCCTAATATACGGCATAGGAAGCACAGCAGAGCTGATCGTCAGGGAGGTGGAGAATAACCATCGGGAGCAGTATAAGATCGAGGGATTCATAGACAATTCGGGCGCCAATGTGGGCATGCGGATTCACTGAATCGAGATTTTAGGCGGGGTGGAGAAGATGAAAAACATCATTCAAAGCAGACAGATCAGGCAAGTGATCATGGCGGTTCCAGATGCGAGTGGACAAGAGATCAGGGAGATCGTAGATATATGCTCAGAATGCAACATCGATTTCAAGATCGCACCCGCATCCTCCGAGATGGTAAATGGAAAATCTCCTATAAATCAACTCAGGGACGTCAAGGTTGAGGACCTTTTAGGTAGAGAGGAGGTGAATTTAGATACTAAGAAGTTACGCTCGTTTATAGCAAATAAAACTGTATTAGTAACCGGAGCAGCGGGCTCTATCGGTGCGGAGATATGCCGCCAACTTCTGCTTATAATCCCTTCAAAATTGTGCTCTATGACAAAGCTGAGAACAATATGCACTTTTTGGGAATTGAATTTGAAAAGATTGCAAGAGATACGGAGATTGTCCAGATAATAGGAGATATTAACGACCGGGCAAAGTTCAGGGCCATGATAGGCGAACACAAGCCACAGATCGTCTTTCACGCTGCGGCTCATAAGCACGTGCTTTTGATGGAGTTGAACCCTGAGGAAGCCATAAAGAACAATTTAGCTGGGACTATAGCTGCGGCACAGCTGTCAGAGGAAGGCGGTGTGGAGACCTTTGTTAATATCTCAACAGACAAGGCAGTTAATCCGGTGGGAGTTATGGGTGTATCCAAGAAGCTGGCGGAGTTCTTCATCCAGGATTTCGGCAGACAAAGCAGGGCCAAGTTTGTCACAGTCAGATTCGGCAACGTCCTGGACAGCGACGGAAGTGTCATCCCTATATTCAGGAAACAGATAGCAGAAGGAGGCCCCGTTACAGTATCTCACCCTGATATAGCCCGCTACTTTATGACAATCCCAGAGGCGGCACAGTTGGTATTGGAGGCAGCGGCGATAGGAAATAGGGGAGATATATTCATATTGAACATGGGACGCCCGATCAAAATATTGGATCTGGCAAAGGACATGATACATCTTTCCGGACTGGAAGTGGACAAGGATATACAGATAGTCTTCACAGGACTTATGCTCGGAGAAAAGATGCACGAAGAACTTTGGAACGGAGACGAAAAGGTAGAGCCTACTGTGCACGATAAGATACTAAGGATCACGTCTTCTAATCGGATCGATGGGCTGGACAAGAAGATCCAAAACATTATCGACTACGTCGATAGGGTAGACAGAGAGGGACTTTTGAAGGGACTTCAGGAGTTTTGCAGAAATCATCAAAGTGGAAGTTCTTAAGTTGTGCGTATGTTGCCCTAATCCTCTTTTCCCCAAAAAGTTCTCCGATACTGCTTGGGAACCTCAGTACTGCTAACGCCGGTAAGGTTTGGGCACAAGGTAGAACGTGGACTCCGTTCCAGGAAAGGAGAGCATCTGTCGCTTTGCCCCTGCATCACTGGGCGTACGGTATCCTGGAAAGGTTAAACACAAAGGGACTTTTAGAGCGTCCTCCGTCCGAGAGCAAACCCATCGGACGTTATGAGGCCGCTCTTTTAGTTTATGGACTGTCAAAGAGTAAGCCGGCATTGTCTTTGGAGGTAGAAAGATGGGTCTTAGACCTTGAGCACGAGTTTCGACTCGAATTGGAGGATATAGCAAAGGCAGAGCGGGGAAAAAGGAAAAAACTTTTTATCCCTTACATAAAGGGGGAGTTAACCCTCTTTGGAGCTACCAGAGCGGCAGTTAAAAATGTGGATAATATTGAGCCTTATCACTTTTCCAAGGGCGGCAGCATCGGGGCCAAAATAGATGTAGGAGCAAGTATTACGCCTTATGCTGCCTTTTTTGCATCTCCTTACCTTTTCGGAAAGGACGAGAGAACCGTAGCAAAGTTAGACGAGGTCTATCTTAAAGTAAGGTTTCTGAGGACCGATTTTTTATTTGGGAAGAGCAGACAATGGTGGGGACCGGGCTACCATGGAAATTTTGTGTTGACAGACAACGCTCCTCCTCTTAGGTCCATTCAGATAGAACATAGTTTGGGTCCAGTGTCCGGGAGCACCTCTATTATCGACGGTCTTCAAAGTCGAACCGGAGATGAGGTAAGCCTTATTACCGCAAGGCTCCAGTGGACATATCTAACCACCATTCCTCATATTAGACCCGAAAAACGGTTGTCAAAGTCACCAGAACATGTTAGATTACAATAAATAAGACTCGGAAATGGCGGATAAGTATTGATCATCCAGAGGGTGAAAGGATGAATATGGGATTTGATGGAACTATTAAGCTTGAATTTGATCGTGCCAAGGTGACATCTGATGGTGGTCTTCTTGCGTATCGTGACCTCGATGACGTTTTAGGATTATTCGACTCAGTATCTAGTCTTTTTAACGATCTACGAAGAGGACTTAATATCCAACATGATATGCCCACACTGATGCGTCAATCGATTTACAGTCGTCTTGCAGGATATGAAGCTGTGAATAATGCTCATCCTTTACCAGTTGACCCAGTAATGCGAGCGATTACCGGAAAGAAGGGCAAAGGCAAGCACGCCGCCAGCGCCAACACGATAGGACGTTTTGAAACGGAGATACTGACTCAGTTGGAAAATCTCAACAGCCTGTCAGATATCACCTGACAGATATCAATGCTATGTGGGTTCAGAAAGGGATCAGGTGAGGCTCTGGTTATTTCTTCTGGCCTATAATCTTGGAAACTTTCTGAGGCGAATAATTCACAAAAAAAGTCCGTGTATTAATTAAGGGATTGTATTATATTATAGTTATGCCGTTTAACCACCTTCGGTGTCATTGCAAGCCGAAGGCGAAGCAATCCCCCCGATAGATTTAATCGGGGGTTACTTGTGGTAGATGTAATACTCTCCGACTCTCATAGGAGACCACTATAAAACCTTGAGATTGCTTCCCCGATAGACTCAATCGGGGACCGCTTTGCTCCTCGCAATAACTCCAGCAAGTTTATGAATTAATCGGGCTAAGGCGGTTGGTTCTTCCAGGGAGAATCAAACACTGATATTATCCCGGGGTCTCTTGGCAGCCTCCTCGTGACATTGATCAAGATTGGCGCGAAGCTTGTCAGGCACAGCAGATACATCACGTTTCAGATGGCTGAGGTTGGGATAGACAAGAGCTTATTTACCGAAATATTATCCCGGATTGAACGATTGCGATATTACTCTGTTTAAACTGCCACATTTTTTTGTGAGTCGATGGAGAGGTGTCTCCGATTTGGAGGATTTAAACACAAAGAAAGTGATAATTCAGAGGAAAATACTATAATTAATTGAAAAAAATACTTGTTGAAAAATGTAAAAGTGGTAATATTCATTCACAAACAAGATTGTATCGAAATACAATCCCTCATGAATGTGATATGGGGAATGTCGGTCTAAACAAGATCGCTGTAGGAGCAAGCGTCGGGGGCGTCATTAAGGAGAACCCCATAGAGAGCATTCTTAATCAGACAGCAGGGGATATAAGAGGCAATGCCATCGCTGAGGTGGGGGGGAGTGTATATCTATACGATTACGTTAAGCTCTATGGTTTAACAGCCGGAGACGATGTGTGGTACCCGGGGTTTGCAAGGAGGGTAATACCTTGGGGCCGCAATAGTGCTTATTTGATAGGTGCGTACCTTGGAGACCTATTTAGGGACGGAAGGGCGGATCTGAGGATAGAGTTAGCAAGGCTATTTCAGGTCGTCGAAAGTAGGTTTTTGAGGAGAGGGATCTCGGCGCCGAACGGCTGGTATGCGCACAGCGGGGATGTCGCTGGCAACTTCCCCTATATCTACAGGGATTGGATTGTAGGACACCACGTCGGGAGAGGCACAGAAGAGCAGGGCTTCAGGAATGAAGAAAGAGACGCTTTCTTCAGGACGACTTATCAGATCTGGAATGACATTAGGGTGGGTTTTGAATACGACCGTGAAAGGGCTGAGGCACTTGTGCCTTTTTCGGGAGACGAGGGCATAGACAGGATGGAGGAAGGATTAGATTACATCGGAGTCGACATAAAACGCCGCAAGGAAGGTGACAGGTTTTACCTCCATCTTCAGGGGAAAGTGTACAAGTTCTCTCGCAGATTTGAAAAGGGAGCAGGGCCCAAAGAGGACAATACGCATCAGGTCTGGAGGCTTTTGATCGGCTTTCGGTTATACTGAGGTTATCCGAAACGTATCTAAGTCATGCAGGTCTCACGGGCGCTGTGGGCATTGCTACCGCGCCAGGTTGAACAGGATATAGCGTCAAGGCGCGAAGAACACAAAGTAACCTGACTTCTTTTCGGGAAGAGATGCTGCTACTTGCTAAGTGTAGAGGATAAGCACCAAAGTCAAGAGCCAGAGTCCCAGGTCTATCAGAAGCGGACCATCGTGTAAGATGGTCGTAGTGGGATTACCACCTTCGCTCTTTTCGTAGGCCAGATATAGGTATCTCAAGATTCCGTAGAGGACAAAGGGAACGGTCAGGTCCAGACGCTCCGTTCCGAGTTTGCGTACGACCTCAGGCGACATGGTGTAGAGGGCGTAGCAAATTAAAGTGGCAGAGGTGACGACGGCTATCATCTGATCGAGGAACAGGGAGCTGTATTCTTCGAGCGACTTTCTGTGATCTGATGCGCCTTCCTTGAGGATAACAAGCTCGTGTCTCCTCTTGACGAACCCTAAAAAGAGCGCCAAAAGCACGGTGCACAGCATAAACCAGGATGATATATCAACATTTATGACGACAGCTCCTGCAACAGCTCTCAGCAGAAATCCGAAGGCTACCATCATAACATCTACGATAACTATGTGCTTAAGGTAGACAGAATACGCAAGGTTGAGCACCAAGTATACAGAGCTTACGGCTCCGAAAGATGTTTTAAGCCAAAAGGAAAGTAATAGGGAAAGGGACAACATTGTGACAGCCGCGGCCCAAGCTGTCGGGACGCTCATCTTCCCGGCGGCCAAGGGCCTTTTTCTTTTTTCAGGATGTCTTTTATCCTTTTCCAGATCGAGGATGTCGTTGATTATATATACAGAACTTGAAATGAGACAGAAAAGTCCAAAGGCTTCAAGGCTCTTGTACAGGGAATCGGTATCGAGGAGATTCTTTGAAAAGACCAGGGCCGCCAGTACGAAGAAGTTCTTAATCCACTGCCTGGGCCGCATGGATATCAGTATCTGAAGTATCACAAGTTCACTCTTGAAATCACAACCGCTTAATTACAGTTCATGTTTATCTAAAATCCCGAAGTCATTTGAGTCAACTCCAAGAGAGATCGCTAGAACGCGATGCTAACCCAATTTCTTAGAGATGAATACATGACTATCAAAAATCCCGTACTTTCGATCCACATATCTGGGAAAATTCACTTTCGTTTCGAAGCCGATAGATTTGAGAAGATCGTAAATATCGATCCCAAACATCCTATAAGCCAGTATCTTGCCCCGGATTTTATCACCGTGGTACCGCGGTGGGTGAATATGGACATCCTCGTCGCCAGAGGTATCAACATAAGCGATGCTAGGTCTATCGAAATAGCAGGGAACTGTAAAAATATGATAACCACCGACTTTCAATACACGACAAATCTCTCGAAATCCCTTTTCGTGATCTCTTACATGCTCAAAGACATCTTCGCTTATTACCAGCTCAAAAGTATCGTTCTGGAATGTCAAATTCTCTATGTTTTGGCAAAATACCCTCTTCCTAATCTGAGTCCCCGGTTCAACATCAGGGAACAGACCGGAGCAAATATATGACTCGTGCTTATGTAACACTCTATAAAATGATTCACCTACATCTGTATTGTAAATCTTGATATCCTTACCTTTCGGAATCTTGGAGATAGAGGAGATACCCTGAATAACCTCTTCAATGATCATTTTTGCAACATGTCTTTTCCGGGATGAGCTGACGCAGAAAAGGCAGTACATGTTGTTGGTCGCTGTCATCAAGTCTGTGCAGATAAAGACTGTGAAGTTGCCACATATATTACATTTCCCGATCTTATGATGTCTCAGATTCTTAAGCGCACCTTTTATTACATAACCAATTGTCATCTCTAGATCTGATTCCTGTGAACTACGATCAAATGCCAGCAATGCTCACGTTAGGCCTACGCCTCTGGCTTTGAGTATTATCTCACAGACCTCGCAGAAGGCTCCATCTGCTACACGAGCGCGAGGTCACATAGCGGACGATCTGTCTTACGGCTGTAACAACGTCATGGACTGCGACCGAGAATCCGACCTTCTTCATACGAGACTTTGTGCTCCACTCCCTGATGAAGCCCTCGTATATTTAGCCATTCTGCTTTTTTTGAGATAACTTGCGTGCCATCCTGGGAGAAAAGCATAGCCTCGAGCTTTGCGAGTTCTCTCAGAAATAAAATCCCACTTCCGTCCTTGGAGTTGAATTTCTTCTGTACATGGCCTACATGCCCTTAGTACCAACAATGTATCGTCTTTGCTGCGTGGGGTCGGGACTTCATCCACGTCTGCGATGAGGAGCTTAACGTTGTTTGCTGTTGATGATGCTTCATTTATCAAAATTCCCCGACTGTTTTGCGTTGACTAAATCCGCTTGACTTTGAAAAGAAACTTGATTATATTCTGCCGAAACGAAGGAGTAATATAGATATACCTTGGGATAAAGTCAATAAGAAAGTAAGGAGGATCCTTCAAAGTGGGGCTTCTCGATACGATAGTCGAAAGATTCTCCACAGGCGAACTCACGCAAGTAGAAATCATAATAGCCGCGATAGCAGTCCTTGTCCTTCTGTGGATAGCGATGAAAATCGGAGCGTTCGTCATAAGAATCGTGATCGGATTTTTGGTGTTAGCGTTGCTTACATATATTATAATTTCTTTTCTATGAAGCCGCTTCTGAGCAGTTATACCGGATCGACCAAAAATTGAGGGGGGATCTAAAATGAAATTAACCATACTCTACACTGCGCTGGCACTGCTGTACGCTTTGAATGCGACTGCCTATGCACAGGAACCTCCTGTCGTTACATCTATTACTCCCAGTTCCGGACCGGAATTCGTGCGCACGGCTGTGGGCATAAGAGGGAGCAATTTCCAAAGCGGAGTGACTGTCACTTTCGGAGATCGTGCGGCCACAGATGTAAACCGTAAATTCTCCTTCGCTATTGGAGCTGTGAGTCCCGCTCATCCTGCTGACACTGTGGACGTGATAGTCACAAATCCCGACGGTCAGGCAGACACACTTAAGAATGGATTTGAGTTTCTTTTTACCCTTTTCGGACTTCCGACAAGCTATCCCGCTGGGCATAAACCCTCGTCAGTATTCAGCGTGGATTTAGATGGAGATGGAGATAATGACCTGGCTGTGGCCAATGGGGGTTTCGGGGGTTTCACCCCCACCCCCGACAGCACTGTATCAGTCTTGATGAATAATGGAGATGGTACATTTGCACCTAAAGTGGACTATCCCACTGGGCGTGTTCCCAATTCAGTATTCAGTGCAGATTTAGATGGAGATGGGGATAATGACCTGGCTGTGGCTAATTCTGCTTTATTTTCATTTGTTGACATCGGTAGTATATCAGTGTTGATGAATAATGGAAATGGAACATTTGCACCTAGGGTAGACTATCCCGCTGGGGATAGTCCCCAATCAGTTTTCAGTGTTGATTTAGATGGGGATGGGGATAATGATCTGGCTGTGGCTAATGTGGTGGGTACTGTATCAGTACTGTTCAATAATGGAGACGGGACATTTGCAGACAAAGTGGACTATACCACTGAGTCTGGTTCCAATTCAGTCTTCAGTGCAGATTTAGATGGGGATGGAGATAATGACTTGACTGTGGCTAGTGGACGTCCCGGCAATACTGTATCAGTGTTGATGAATAATGGGGATGGTACATTTGCACCTAAGGTGGACTATCACGCAACGGAAGATCCCAGGTCAGTATTCAGTGCGGATTTAGATGGAGATGGAGATAATGACCTTGCTGTGGCTAATGCGAGAGGCTTTAGTAGCAGGCCCGGTATTGTGTCAGTGCTATTGAACAATGGAGATGGTACATTTGCACCTAAGGTGGACTACATCGCTGGGGATCGTTCCATATCAGTCTTCATTGCAGATTTAGATGGTGATAGGGATAATGACCTTGCTGTGGCTAATTTGGAAAGCGCTAATGTGTCAGTGTTGTTGAATAATGGAGATGGTACATTCGCACCTAAGGTGGACTACACCGCTGGGGATGGTTCCATATCAGTCTTCATTGCAGATTTAGATGGGGATGGAGATAATGACCTGGTTACGGCTCATCTCAACGGTGTATCAGTGTTGTTGAATCGGTCTAATGTGCCGCTTTCTCCAGTTGTGACATCTATTAGTCCTACCTCTGGCACGGAATTGGGCGGTATGCCTGTGACGATAACGGGGAGCAATTTCCAGAGTGGAGCGACTCTTACTTTCGGCGATATGGCAGCCACAAATGTAGCTGTAGGACTTCTGGGTATTATTACTGCCAAGACTCCTGCTCATCCTCTCGGTATTGTGGATGTGATAGTAACAAATCCCGACGGTCAGGCAGATACGCTCTTTAGTGGCTTTGAGTTTGTCCTTACTGGACCTCTTGTTGTGACATCTATCAGGCCCGGTGTCGGCTCAGAATCGGGCGGTACGCCTGTGACGATTACAGGGAGTACTTTCCGGATCGGATCGACCGTTACTTTCGGGGATATGGCAGGCATAGACGTAGCCGTACTATCCTCCCTTGCTATTAGGGCTGTGACTCCTGCTCATCCTCTCGGTACTGTCGATGTGATAGTAACAAATCCCGACGGTCAGACAGACACACTCTTTAACGGATTTGAGTTTATTGTTCCTCCTCCTCCTGTTGTAACATCTATCAGTCCCACTTCCGGCCTAGAATTGGGCGGTACGTCCGTGACGATAACAGGGAGTAATTTCCGGATCGGAGCGACTGTAACTTTCGGGGATATGGCAGCCACAGATGTAGTCGTAGTGGCCAGCAATAGAATTACCGCTCTGACTCCCGGTCATCCTGTTGGTACTGTGGATGTGATACTCACATATCCAGACGGTCAGACAGACACGCTCTTTAACGCCTTTGAGTTTATTGTTCCTCCCCCTCTTGTTGTGACATCTATCAGGCCCGGTGTCGGCTCAGAATCGGGCGGTACGCTTGTGACGATTACGGGGAGTAATTTCGGGATCGGAGCGACTGTCACTTTCGGGGATATGGCAGCCATAGATGTAGTCGTAGTGGCCAGCAATAGAATTACCGCTCTGCCTCCCGCACACCCTGTCGGTACTGTCGATGTGATAGTTGCAAATGCTGACGGTAAGGCAGACACACTTGAGAATGGATTTGCGTTTGCTTTTGTCTTTTTCGGACTTCCGACTGACTACGCCACCGGGGAAAAACCGGAATCAGTATTCAGTGGAGATTTAGATGGCGATGGGGATAACGATTTAGCTGTAGCTAATCTGAGCAATGATATTGTTTCTGTGCTACTTAATGATGGAGACGGGAAGTTTGCGCCCAAGATAGACTATCCCGCTGGAGATGTTCCTCAATCAGTATTCATTGGTGATTTAGATGGCGATGGGGATAACGATTTAGCTGTAGCTAATTTCAGCAGCGACAATGTATCAATACTGTTGAATAATGGCGATGGCACATTTGCGCCTAAGATAGATTATGCTGCCGGTGATGGTCCTATATCGGTTTATAGTTCGGATATAGATAGCGATGGAGATAATGATTTAGCTGTGGCAAATCAGCTCAGCAATAGTGTGTCAGTGTTGCTGAATAAAGGAGATGGAATATTTCCAGATAGGAGCGACTACGCCGCTGGCGCTGGTCCTCATTCGATTTTCGCTTCGGATCTCGATGGGGATGGAGATAATGATCTGACTGTAGCTAATACGTCCAGCCACAACGTATCAGTGCTGATGAATAATGGAGATGAGACATTTGCAGACAAGGTGGACTATCCCACTGGGAATGGTCCCATATCCGTTTTCGTTTCGGATGTAGATGCTGATGGAGATAATGACATAGCTGTGGCAAATTTTTTCAACGACAACGCATCTGTGTTGTTGAACCATGGCGATGGGACATTTGCACCTAAGATAGACTACGACGCCGGAAGTTTTCCCCGCTCAGTTTTCATCGCGGATTTAGATGGTGATGAGGATAATGACATGGTTGTCGCTAATTCTTTCAGCGATAATGTGTCAGTATTCTTGAATAAAGGAGATGGGACATTCGAAGATAAGCTGGACTTTGATGCTGGAGACGGTCCCCATTCCGTATTTATTTCAGATTTAGATGGCGATGAGACAAATGACCTGGCTGTGGCTAATTGGAACAGCGATAATGTATCAGTGTTGTTGAATCTCTCTGATATATCTGCTGTTCCCCCAGACCTTGCAGCAGATTTCGATGGGAACAATGAAGTAGGCCTTGCCGACTTTGTCCTGTTTCTAGATGCGTTCGGGACAACGACCACTTCAGCCAATTCTATATTTGATTTAGACGGCAATGGAGAGATCGGTCTTTCTGACTTTGTCCTTTTTCTGGATAACTTCGGAAGGACACAATAATTTCGGAGTCTAATTATTCACAATGAAAGGATAGCGCCATGAAGACAATATTTGCGATATTTACAGCCCTGGGATTTGTTCTTTTTGCTATAAGTACGGGTTCTGCTCATTTGAGGTCGGATAGGAACTTCGTTGCTGTCCAGGTGCCGATTGGCACCGATGAGTTCCAGAACATTGAAGTAGACAGCGATCTAAGCGAGTGGGCTAACGTTCCCTCAGAGTTCTGGGTGACGCATGACGATCTGATAGAGACTGTCAGAGGCCTGGGGGATCCGGACTCCTCTAACCTTGCCGAACGGATAATCGTAGGATGGAGTCCGGTGACTAACCTGATATATACAATGGAAGATAGGTACGACGATGTCTCTCTTTCCTTCGCAGGGGTGGACATTCGGGAGATGATCGAGTGGGTCATCGATGCTGACCACAGCGGAGGACAGTACCAGGTCATGCAAGATCTCGATCTGGATCCCGACAGGTACAACTCAGCTCAGGCGCAAAACTATCACTATTTTCTGAACAGAGAGAATCCCATCTGGTTTTGGGGAGCGGCCGCATGGGCAGGATTGCCTCCTTATGCCGACCTTACCTGGACCTTTGCTGGTGTAATTGGTGGACCGGGCACGCTGAATGTGGAGACATACTTCATGGGATTTGACGATATAGATTTTAATAGTGTAGATGATAGCATAATACATACCTATGAAGAGGGGGCCATCATCGGAATAGGCTTTGCTGTTATGGACGATGACGATCTCGAAGTTGGGGGCTACAACGGCTTCTGGACGAACAGCGGGGCCACAAGATTGGACAATCATGCCGACAACTGCGTCGACTATCTCCTGGCCCCCTTTGATTCCAGCATCTGGGTACCTGCAACATCGGTCGAAGCTGACACCTGGGGCCGCATGAAGTCAACTTTCTCCAACTAAGTATGGATCGAAAGCAGATGGATCCGTACAGACAAGGAAATTGATCTTAATCAGATAGTATCCTTTGCATTATGAAGTTATACAAATAATCGCAGTTCGCTCGATAATGGTCGTCATTCGCCGTGAAAAAGGAATTGACTTTGACCTGCTTGTTCGTATCTTAAAGTCCATTAGTTCCGTCATCACATAAACCCAAATGAAAGGGTACTGATATGAAGTCTATTCGATCTTCTAATCATAGATTGCAGTCAACGAAGGCCACAGAACTCACCCGTCGAGAATTTATCCATAAGATGAGTGCTGCTGCTTTAGGGGCTGGAGCATTGTTAACCCCTGCTGTTGCAAGTTCCGGCTCTACGACTGCTTCAGGGGACATGAAATATAGAACACTGGGTAAAACAGGAATCCGCGTCTCAGAGATGGGCTTTGGATCTCATCTCAATCAAGACAAAAGGGGTGATCCCCAGGCGAGAGCAGCGGTAATCAGAAAAGGCTTAGAGTTAGGCATAAACCTCTTCGACATCTATGAGCACAATTATCATCAGTTTGATCTGATGAGCGAGGTGTTGGGACCGGTGCGCCAAGATGTCGTAATATCTCTAGTCGCCGTGGAGAGCGACCTCATGGGGGAGATCGAATTTGCCTTGAAGACCTTCAATACCGATTACATCGATCTCTATCGCGACGCGCGCGGCGAGACCGGGCGTTTCAAAATTTTGCAGCAGGCCAAGGAGCAGGGCAAGATAAGGGCCATTGGGGTAACGAATCACGATCAGAAAAGATTGCTGGAGCTACTTAGCGACAATCCGGAATTGGACTACCTGTTCCTACCGTATAACTTCCGGCATCGGAGATTATCTCCTGTCACCTCAGCTCAGGCCTCTTCCTGGGGACAGATCAAGGCGGGAGTGACTGCTGACCGAGCGCCGAAAGCCGCTCAGCAAACTGTCGACTGCTTCTTCGAGCCTTGTGACGAGCCCGACTTTGCCACCCGGATCAGCGAAGCCGGCCTGGGGCTCATAGGGATCAAGCCATTTGCCGGAGGAGCTTTGCTTAACCTGGAGCCCTCAGATCCTCTTCTAGCGGAGCTAGAGGGCATCGAGTCAAGTCTCCCTCAGGCGGCATTGAGGTTTATCCTGGAAGCCAAGGAGATTGCCAGCACGATCCCGGCGATGAATTCTATAGATGAAGTTGTAGAGAACGTAGGAGCGACGCAGGGCGATGGCTTATCTGAGATGGACATCCGACTTTTGCAGATCTATGCTCAAGCAGCCGACGAGAGCCAGGGAGACTACTTGCCGGAGAAGTATAAATGGCTTGAAGAGTGGAAGGCATAAGCTTTTCTCACCTTCAGGGTTTTCTCTTTGAGTGCACCAGGAAAGTCCTCCTCAAATCTGTCAGTGGGAATAGGATAAGAACTCCTTGTATAAGATTATCCTTATATTAGTGATCGTGGGAGTTCCTATCATCCTCGCGACCATAGGAAGCTTTTCTGCCAAAGACATCACCCCCGATGCAATTACCATGGCCACCACGCACAACACCTGGACAGGCGATGTAGCCTCACTCACCGATGGGCGCACGCCCGATATTGACCCGGACGCTCCCGCTTTTGTATGGGATTGGATCGGTTTGTTGGCTGTATCGTGGCCTGACACTGTACGGCTTCAGACTATCCGGGTCTATCTCGGAGAGATGTACCAATACAGAGTATTCGGCTATTTAGGAGGGGGCTTCACTGAGGAGGGCTTTCGTGTAGGTGGGCTGACGTCGCTCTACGGACATGAGGCGGTTGTACCCGCTGGAGTCACCGGTTGGTACGATATCCCTGGTTCGCCGGAATTTGCCATTGATAACATCAGCTTCCAGGTTGTCGGTGGCGCTGTCATTTATGAAATACAGTTCCTCAGCTCAGACGGCGCTGCCATCCGACTTGTAGGAGACTTCGACGGCGACAATGAAGTAGGTCTTTCCGACTTTGTCCTTTTTCTGGATGTGTTCGGGACGACGTCCAGTTCTACCAATTGGGATTCTACATTTGATTTGGATAATGATGAAGAGGTAGGCCTTTCCGACTTTGTCCTTTTTCTGGATAACTTCGGCAAAACAGGATAGCTTTACGGTTGTATATTGACTAAATATTCTCTGATGAAAAAAAAGATTTGGCTTTTGAGCGATTATATTGTATATTGTACGCATAAGAACTGTAAACATAATCAGTAAACATACTCACAAAGATCGAGCATAATCTCAATTCAACCCTAAATGGAGGAGGAAATCATGATATCCAGAGTCATCGTTATTGGAGCTATCCTTCTGACTGTCGCTCTGATGCCTATATCGGAGCCAATGGCAGGCACAAACAGCGCAGCCTCACTGAGACTCGATCTGTATAAGTCCAATCAGCAGACTGTAGATGTGGCTGTCTATGCAGAAGGCGTATCTGACCTGACTGCTTACCGCATAGACCTCCTATATGACAGCGAGCTTTTCTCCTGGAACGAGCCTTCCACGCTGGCATCTTGTGAAGGGAAGCGCAACATACTATCCTCCAGGGGAGGTGCAACACCCATCTCTTTGAAGACGCAAAGGGAGAACAGGGTCATCGTAGCCAACGCCATTGTGAAGCCCGACCATAGGACAGCTCCCTCTGGAGAGGGACTTCTGGGGGTAATCTCATTTATACCTTCAGGTGAACTTCCCGTAGGATCTGAGGTCACTTTCACTCTCGCCAGAATAGAGCTTAAAGGGATCGCTAAAGACGACATTGACCTGATAGAATCCCTGGATCCAGTTCAGATCGTCGTCAGACGGACCCGGTCAGGCTTCAAAGACACACAGGATATACCGACCGTCTATTCTCTCTCCCAGAACTATCCCAATCCCTTCAACCCCGAGACCACCATAGCTTACGATGTGCCCGAAGACTCAAGGGCAAAGCTTGTCATTTACAACATCAACGGACAGGCAGTAAGGAAGCTTATGGAGGGTCAGGCAGACGCAGGAAGCTATTCTTTAGTGTGGAACGGTCTGGATGAAGAGGGCAGGAGCGTGGCGAGCGGAGTCTATTTCTACATCTTGAAAGCGGGGGACTTTACCGCCACAAGAAAGATGGTTCTACTAAGATGAAATCGCAACGGAAGCATTAATACTGATTCTTCCTAAGTGATGCCACGAGCAGAGCTTAATCATATAAAGGAAGGAAAATAGCATGGCAGATCTGAAGATAGGCGACAAAGCACCGCCTTTTGATCTTCCCGGTGTGGACGGGGTGAATCACAGTATGGACGATTTCAAGGATAAAGAAGTGTTAATCGTGGTATTCACTTGCAACCACTGTCCCTATGCGCAGGCATACGAAGAGAGAATTATTGCCATACAGAAAGACTACCAGGACAATGGTGTGGCTCTTGTAGCTATCAACCCCAACGAGGATATGAACCACCCGGAAGACGGTTTCGACAATATGGTTATACGGGCAGAGGAAAGGGGCTTCAACTTTCCATATTTGAGAGACGAAGCTCAGAGTGCCGCCTCCGCCTACGGAGCTGAGAGGACTCCTGAGATGTTCCTGTTCGATTCCCAACGCACACTGCGCTATCAAGGCAGAATTGACGACAACTGGGAGGACCCCGACAGCATCAAATCCCCGGATCTCAGAAACGCCATCGACGCTGTCCTTTCAGGAGCAGAAGTTGCGGTAACTGAGACGGAGGCTGTTGGCTGCACTATAAAGTGGAAATAAGCCCGAAGAGAAAGGAGAGCGTTGCCAACTTCGGCAGGGCTTTGGAATCACAACTGTCTTTTGACCTTTTTTCTGCTTGCCTTTCTTGTAGCCCTCCTGTCGGCGGCGTTTTGCTTTGCTCTCTTTTTTATCCTCAATTTTCTCGGCGTCTTAGTCATCCCGTATGCTCTCCTTTCTATACTTGTCTTAAAAACATCTTCCCCGAAAGCTGTCTTACCAGTCCCGAAAGTTCTAATGATAAGAGTGCAGCCAAGGTAATAGATGGTTCTAATCTAGTCTGATTGCATATGGCGTCTATATGCTTTGGCTCGTCCGTCAGAGCCTGGAGCACCGACCTTTCATTAGGTTCCAATTCCTCAACGTCATCAGGCACAGGCGGCTTCGGTTCTATGGGCATCCTTAGGGAGCTCTTTATCTCCTCAAGTATATCCTCTACATCTTCTACTAACTTTGCCCCCTGTTTAATGAGGCCATTTGTCCCGCGGCTCTGCATATCGTCCACGTTCCCTGGTACGGAAAATACCTCCCTGTTTTGATCCAGAGCGTATCGAGCCGTCAAAAGAGCTCCACTTTTGGCCGGCGCCTGAACTATCACAACACCTAAACTCATGCCGCTTATGACTCTGTTTCTGCGGGGGAAGTTCGGTGCTTCCGGTCTTGTCCCCATCGGAAACTCGGAGATGAGGGCACCATTAGCGATAACGGCCTCAAAGAGTTTCTTATGTTCAGGGGGATAGACCACATCAACGCCGCAACCCAACACGCCTATTGTCCGTCCTCCTCTTGACAGCGCACCCTTGTGCGCTAGTGAGTCTATTCCCCGTGCAAGCCCGCTTACTACGGTAATTCCCCCATCAGCTAGCTCCCTGGACAGCTTTTCAGCCATCATCTTCCCGTAGCGCTTAGGGTTGCGCGTACCTACCACAGCCACTGCCGAGGAATCCTCCTGCTTTATAGTTCCCTTCACAAACAGCATAGGTGGAGGATCGTATATGTTCTTCAGCAACTCGGGATAATCTGTATCGAAACACGTGATAGAACGAACTCCCTTTTTTTCTATAGCCGCCATCTGTCTTTCTATCTCCACCTCGTTTTTGTACCCCTTTATAGCGGCTGATATCTTTTCGTCTATAGTAGGCACGGACATCAGATCAGAAGTGCTCGCCTCAAGAGCCGCCGCGGGAGATCCGAACTTCCCTACAAGAGCCCGAAAGCGGTTCGGTCCCACACCCTTAATGTTAAATAGGGTTAGCCACGATTTTAGATCATCCATCTGTATGTTGTGGTTTATCAACAGTATACGTAATAGTATCCTGTTTCTACCTGCCCTCCAGTTTTTGCTCGGCCTCCAAATAGTGTCCACCAAGATTCAGTTTATTGATAGAATCTTTTAGATGATCTGGGGTAAGATGGGCATAGTGTAATGTCATCTCGATGATCTTGTCTCCCATAAGTTTCTGAACTGTAGGAAGATCAACGGATTCGACTGTTTTCTTTTCTTCTTCAGCAAGTAGAATTAACTGCTCTTCATGAATAGTAAATGAGGCCGGTAGCGTTTCAGGTCCACTAAGAGCGAATACAATAAACTTTTTCACTTAAATCCTCCTCAGACATTTCTACCCCGCTCATAGGTGATATGTATTAATATACTAAATCTTTGAGCAGATAACAAGGAAAAGTCTTCTTTTTCTTACAAGAATCAATCCTTTCCCATGTGTCTCACCCAAAGAACTTAACCGGTCTTCCAACCTAAACAAACAGTGTCATCCTCCGATGGATCATAACTTTTGTAGTCAGCTTTTTGACATCTGCCCAGGAAAACTTTCTAATACATGCCAAGAACTGAGGAAGTTAAACAATACTTCCAATTTGCTCATAGGTGTACCGAAGCAAAAGTTAGGGGCATGAATGAGGACGCTGTTGCCTTCGATCGCGAAGTGGGACTTCATTTTGATCCTCTTGTTTTTGGCGAAGGTGCCGAAACTCTGCCGAAAGTCGTCTTTTTACTGCCATCGGCATCGTATTTTCTTACAGTAGAAGACGCTGCGGCATACCGCTCCCCTTGACAGAGCGACAAATATTTTGTAAATTGGGGTTTGAGGCTTGTCCCCGAGTGATACTATCTGGGAAAGGAGGTCAAAGTGTCAAGCCCCGAAGTGAAAGATAGTAAGCGCTGGACGGCGACCCGAAAGGCAGAGGTGGTGCTGACTCTTTTGAAAGGAGTGGATGTATCGGAAGTATGTCGGAAGAATGGAATCAGCCAGTAGCAGGCATATGCTTGGCGTGATAGTTTCTTAGAAGGAGGCCAGGAGAGCCTGAAGTCTCGGCGTGGTCGCAAGGATCCGAAGGAGCAGGAGGTTGATCCCCGATAGATTCAATCGGGGACAACAGCACCAGGGAAATGTGTAACATTGTCCCTCGCATTTCAAGACTACTTGGCAAGTATGTATCAAACTGCAACGACCCTGTAGTGCGAGGATAATGGTGGAGCATAGGAAACTGGGCGACCATCTCTTTGACAGTCGCACAGGATACGAAGACGGAACACCGTAGCTTTTCTGTTCGTCTTACAGGAGTCCCAGTTCCACAAGTTTCTCCTCCCTCGGCACTCCGTCGGGCGTCCAGCATCGCTCTTCATAGTACTCGGGCAACATCCGGTCCAATTTGACGGTGACGCCCTCCGACGGTCCCGATTTGTGCGCCTCGGTCATCAGACGCTTGGGCAGGGTGTCGTCCTTGGAAGTCAGCCCCGCCTTGAGGTTCCAAAGTCGCTCGATGTTCCAGATGCGCTCGCCGGCTTTGACGAAGTCATCCCAGGTGTAGTCTATCCCTGTGGCTCCTATAAGGCAGGGCAGGAGGTCCTCAAGCGAAGCGCCCGCTGTGATGAAGAGACAGATACCCGTAGCATCGTGCACCGTCGTCCTATCTTTCTCATCTACTACCCATTTGGATTTGCCCTCGGTCGTATGCGGGTCCATATCCCCTAACGCCTCTACAGCGGGGGTCCAGGCTCGAATGTGGCATGCGCCACGGTTGCAGGTGGCATAGGCGACTCCCATGCCCTGGAAGCCCCGCGGGTCATAAGCCGGAAATTCCTGGCCCTTGACGCCCATAAATAATTCGGGATGCTTGAATTTTTCGGTCATGAGCTTGCTGCCCTGGGAAAGTTTGTCTCCGAAGCCCTCTCGGTAGCCCGTCGCCTCTGTCATACGCACCAGGGCGTCGCCGCTTCCGAACTCCAGGGGAATTTCAACCATCGAGTCATCGATGAAGCCCTTCTCGTAGAGTTCCATCGCCGCGGCAAGTGTCGCACCCATCGAGATGGGGTCCATGCCCAGATCGTTGCAAAGGAAGTTAGCCTTGATCACCGCGTTCAGGTCACCCACGCCCGTATCTGCGCCGAGCGCCCAGACCGTCTCGTATTCGGGGCCTTCGCCGGCTACGTCCCAGTTGCGCGGGTGAGTGTTGACCAGGAACTTGCCGGATCCGTCCCCCAACTGCGTCACTCGCCCGCAGGCGATATTGCAGGCAAAACAGGCTTTATTGGTTACAAGCCGCTGGTCTTTGATGCTGTTGCCATTGAGGTTGTCCGCCTGATCGAACTGTCCCTCCTGAAAGTTGCGCGTCGGAAGGCCGCCGAAGGCGTTCACAAGATCGATAGTCGGAGCTGTGCCTAATTCTGTCAACCCTGCTCGCTCCTGGCTTTTCGCGAGCTTTTGGGCAAAGTCCCACATAGAGCGTATAAAATCCTCAGGGCGCGCGACCCTGACAGCTTTTGTGCCCCGCACGGCGATAGCCTTCAGGTTCTTGGAACCCATAGCGGCGCCCACTCCGGAGCGCCCTGCCGCACGGTGCTTGTCGTTGATAATGCAGGCGAACCGAACGAGATTTTCTCCTGCAGGGCCTATGCCCGTCACACGCGTTCCCGGAACGCCCAATTCCGCACGGATAAGGTCTTCAGTCTCAGAGACCGTCTTGCCCCATACGTTCTTGGCATCGCGTATTTCCACGCGGTCGTTGTAGATGAAGATGTAGGACGGCTTTTGTGCCTTCCCCTCTACGATGACCATATCATAACCTGCGAACTTGAGCTCCGGTCCCCAGTGTCCGCCGGAGTTGGATGTGGTAATAGCCCCTGTCAAAGGCCCCTTGGTCACAACCATATAGCGCGCACCGCAGGAGACGGGCGTGCCGGTAAGGGGATCCGTAGCCAGAATCAACTTATTCTCGGGGCTTAAAGCCCACCATAGGGTCCATCTCCTCGTATAGGTACTTGGCCGCCAGCCCGCGTCCGCCGACAAAATCGCGCATCCACGCTTTCGGCACATCCTCAACCTGCCACGTGCCGCGCGTAAGCTCAACGCGCAGAATCTTTCCTGTCCATCCATACATAATCTATCTCCTTGACTATGATGCAAATGGAAAAAACACGATTATCTATCAGGTGACGATCTAATTTAGGTAACAATATACCCCAAACTGACCCGAAAATCAAGATATTTGTGCATCGCCTCCTATCTCCGCGGATAGTCTACCTTAGCTACAAGATATTATCTCTTTTGAACGGATCCTATCTCATCAACACCAGCTTTTTTGTCTGAACAAACCCATCTGTCTCCAACCGATACAGATAGACTCCGCTGGCAAGGCTCCTTCCACTATGATCTTTACCGTCCCAGACGATAGAGTAACTGCCTCCATCCATCTCCTCATTCAGCAGTGTGGCAACTTTCTGTCCCACTATGTTAAAGACAGATAAGGTAACTTGGCTTCGGACAGGAAGATCGTAACGGATCACAGTCTGGGGATTGAATGGATTGGGATAGTTCTGCTCCAGCGCGTATTCCTTCGGCACATACCGGACCCTTGCAGCTCCCAACTCCTGCTCCTGCTCCTCGTTGACCGACCCTACACCGCGAATCGTCACCTCTGTCTCCCGTTGGCTCATCAGCAACCGGAGCGTAGCTAAGCGTGCGTCAGATATACGTGTGAGACCAGCCATCGCCACTTTTAGCTCACCGCTGGAGAAACTATACACCATCTGCCAGTCCCCCGGAAGGTTTGAAACCACATCTACTAACTTTGCAAAACTCGTGTCGATCTGCACGGTGAACTCTGCGGAGATCACATCTCCCATCTCACTGTTCCACATGATCGGTAGATCGACGTGCCCGGGCACATCTCCTGACTGAGTCTCTGACCAGGCAAGTGTGCCTGCAACGGCTTTACCCTTAGCTAATACTCCACAGTCTGGGTCAGCCGGCAAGCACGAGATACCACCCACGACAAAGCGCAGCACTAAAGCGGCGTCAAAGGCGCTGATTCTGCCGTTGTCGGAGACATCTGCAACGCGGGCAAAGGGATCCGTCAGTGTGATCAGCCCCACCGTATGCTGCAAGATCAACACCGCATCGAAGGAGGTGATCTCGCCGTTGCCCGATACATCGCCGAACAGAAGTGGCGTGTTCAAAGTAAAGTTCCCGTTTCCATTGGTCGGCCCAGAGGTCACGATGCCATCTGAGGCGACTACCAACCACGTCACAGGAAGCTGGGCCTTGGGCAGCTCAAACGTTCGGAAATCGACCACTAACGTCGTGTCTTCCACGACAAAGCTAGTATCGATCTGAGCGAAAGAGATACTTATCGTATATTCCACCGTATCCCTGTCCGCATCGGACGCTGCTGTCCAGAGGAAAAGGACAGAATCGCGCTGGACGAGGCTACTATCAGCGGGCAAAAGCCGGACAAAGTCCCCCGGCGCGTCGTTCACCGGTTCCACTGTAACCGTGACCGTGGCTGTGTCAGTCACTACACCATCTGTTACCACGTACTCGAACGTATCTATACCGTTGAAGTCGGCCTTCGGCGCATACGTTAGTGTAGTATCACCGGGATCGACGACGACCCTTCCTACAGTGCCGGTCGTGTCAACCGATTGCACTTTGAGCGTGTCTCCAGCCACGTCAAAATCGTTGGAAAGCACAGCGATGACAATCGACGTGTCCTCAGGCGTGGTTACGGTATCGTCCACGGCAACCGGAGGGGCGTTTCCGACCGTAAATGAGTGAACGTACTCCAAACTCCTTCTGTCGTCCTCAGCTATGCCGTAGATATGCCAATTGTAGGAACTATTATTATCCAAGGCTGATATATCCGCTACGAAATTGGCCCCAACATCTGTTGTGGATGTGAAATTCGTGTAAGTACTGACCTGGGTCTTTGTCCCATCCTTAATGAAATAGTATTCAACAGCAGTGATATTTGGGGCTATTTCACGACGCACCTTCGTAAATGGCTTAGCATATGATAAACTCCAATTCCCATTTTGATCCTTGGCCCGAATATATAGAACGTGCAGACCATCTCCTTGACCGCTCAAGTCAACTGTGAGACTCTGTGTAATGTCAACACCCGGTGTAACAATAGTAACCTCCACACCTGCTCCAAACCCAGGGTCTGTGTCTATGTAATACTCCATCTGAACAATATCAGAAGCAACTGCTAAAGTCACCTTCGTAAATGGCTTGGCATATGATAAACTCCAACTGCCATTCTGATCCTTAGCTCGAATATATAGAACGTGGAGTCCATCGCTCTGACCGCTCAGGTCGACTGTGAGACTTTGTGTAATGTCAACACCCGGTGTAGCAATAGCCACATCCACAGCTGCTCCAAACCCAGGGTCTGTGTCTATGTAATACTCCATCTGAACAATATCAGACGCCACAGCTAAAGTCACCTTCGTAAATGGCTTAGCATATGACAAACTCCAACTGCCATTCTGATCCTTAGCCCGAACATATAGAACGTGCAGACCATCGCTCTGAACACCCAGGTCAACCACAAAACTTTGCTCAACGTCAACACCCGGTGTAGCAATAGAAACATCCACACCTGCTCCAAACCCGGGGTCTGTGTCTATGTAATACTCCATCTGAACAATATCAGACGCCACAGCTAAAGTCACCTTCGTAAATGGCTTAGCATATGACAAACTCCAACTGCCATTCTGATCCTTAGCCCGAACATACAGGACATGAAGCCCATCACTCTGACCGCTCAAGTCAACTGTGAGACTCTGTGTAATGTCAACACCCGGTGTAACAATAGGAACATTTACACCTGCTCCAAACCCGGGGTCTGTGTCTATGTAATACTCCATCTGAACAATATCAGACGCCACAGCTAAAGTCACCTTCGTAAATGGCTTAGCATATGACAAACTCCAACTGCCATTCTGATCCTTAGCCCGAACATACAGGACATGAAGCCCATCGCTTTGAACACTCAAGTCTACTGTGACACTCTGTGTAATGTCAACACCCGGTGTAGCGATAGGCACATTCACACCTGCTCCAAAGCCAGGGTCTGTGTCTATGTAATACTCCATCTGAACAATATCAGACGCCACAGCTAAAGTCACCTTCGTAAAAGGCTTAGCATACGATAAACTCCAATTCCCATTTTGATCCTTAGCTCGAATATATAGAACGTGGAGACCATCGCTTTGACCGCTCAAGTCGACTGTGAGACTTTGTGTAATATCAACACCCGGAGTTACAATAGAAACATTCACACCTGCTCCAAATCCAGGGTCTGTGTCTATGTAATACTCCATCTGAACAATATCAGAAGCAACTGCTAAAGTCACCTTCGTAAATGGCTTGGCATGGGACAAACTCCAACTGCCATTCTGATCCTTAGCTCGAATATATAGAACGTGGAGTCCATCGCTTTGAACACTCAGGTCGACTGTGAGACTTTGTGTAATGTCAACACCCGGTGTACCAATAGAAACATTCACACCTGCTCCAAAGCCAGGGTCTGTGTCAATATAATACTCCATCTGAACAATATCAGACGCCACAGCTAAAGTCACCTTTGTAAATGGTTTAGCATATGATAAACTCCAATTCCCATTTTGATCCTTGGCCCGAATATATAGAACGTGGAGTCCATCGCTTTGAACACTCAGGTCGACTGTGAGACTCTGTGTAATGTCAACACCCGGTGAAGCAATAGGCACATTCACACCTGCTCCAAATCCAGGGTCTGTGTCTATGTAATACTCCATCTGAACAATATCAGATGCCACAGCTAAAGTCACCTTCGTAAAAGGCTTAGCATAAGATAAACTCCAATTCCCATTTTGATCCTTAGCTCGAACATACAGGACATGAAGCCCATCACTTTGACCGCTCAAGTCGACTGTGAGACTTTGTGTAATATCAACACCCGGAGTTACAATAGAAACATTCACACCTGCTCCAAACCCAGGGTCTGTGTCTATGTAATACTCCATCTTAACAATATCTGAAGCAACTGCTAAAGTCACCTTCGTAAATGGCTTGGCATGGGACAAACTCCAACTGCCATTCTGATCCTTAGCTCGAATATATAGAACGTGGAGTCCATCGCTTTGAACACTCAGGTCGACTGTGAGACTTTGTGTAATGTCAACACCCGGTGTACCAATAGAAACATTCACACCTGCTCCAAAGCCAGGGTCTGTGTCAATATAATACTCCATCTGAACAATATCAGACGCCACAGCTAAAGTCACCTTTGTAAATGGTTTAGCATATGATAAACTCCAATTCCCATTTTGATCCTTGGCCCGAATATATAGAACGTGGAGTCCATCGCTTTGAACACTCAGGTCGACTGTGAGACTCTGTGTAATGTCAACACCCGGTGAAGCAATAGGCACATTCACACCTGCTCCAAATCCAGGGTCTGTGTCAATATAATACTCCATCTGAACAATATCAGAAGCAACTGCTAAAGTCACCTTCGTAAATGGCTTGGCATGGGACAAACTCCAACTGCCATTCTGATCCTTAGCTCGAATATATAGAACGTGGAGTCCATCGCTTTGAACACTCAGGTCGACTGTGAGACTTTGTGTAATGTCAACACCCGGTGTACCAATAGAAACATTCACACCTGCTCCAAAGCCAGGGTCTGTGTCAATATAATACTCCATCTGAACAATATCAGACGCCACAGCTAAAGTCACCTTTGTAAATGGCTTGGCATGAGATAAGCTCCAGTTACCACCTTGGTCCTTGGCTCGAACATATAGAACATGAAGTCCTTCGCTTTGACTGCTTAAGTCTACTATGAAACCCCGCGTGACGTCATTTCCAGGTGTAGAAATAGGCACGTCCACACCTGCTCCAAAGCCAGGGTCTGTGTCGATATAATATTCCATCTGTACAACTTCAGGCGAAACATCCACAATGACAGTAAAGCTCTTTGCCAGGGACAAACTCCAATCGCCGCTTTCATCCTGCGCTCGAACATACAAAACGTGAAGTCCTCCGCTCTGACCGCTCAAGTCAACTGTGAAATCCTGCGTAATGTCAGTCCCCAGTGTAGTAATAGGCATTTCTACGCCGTTTCCAAGGCCGGGGTCTGTGTCTATGTAATATTCTGCCTTCATGATGTTTGAAGCAACTGCGAGAGAGACCGTTATGAAGGGCTTGGCGTAGGACAAACTCCAACTGCCACCTTGATCCTTGGCTCGAACATACAAAACGTGAAGTCCTTCGCTTTGACCAGTCAAGTCAACTGTGAAAGTCTGTGTGATGTCACTTCCCGGTGTAATCGGCACATCCACACCCGCTCCAAAGCCTGGATCTGTGTCGATGTAATATTCTACCTGCGTAATATCAGACACAACAGTCAAAGCAACTGTTATGAAGGGCTTTGCATAGGACAAACTCCAATTGCCACCTTGATCCTTGGCTCGAACATACAAAACGTGAAGTCCTTCGCTTTGACCACTCAAGTCAACTGTGAAATCCTGCGTAACGTCACTTCCCGGCGTAATCGGCACATCCACGCCCGCTCCATATCCTGGGTCTGTGTCTATGTAATATTCTACCTGCGCAATATCAGGCGCAACAGTCAAAGCAAGTGTTATGAAGGGCTTAGCATAGGACAAACTCCAATTGCCACCTTGATCCTTGGCTCGAACATACAAAACGTGAAGTCCTTCGCTTTGACTGCTCAAGTCAACTGTGAAATCCTGCGTAACTTCACTTCCCGGCGTAATCGGCACATCCACACCCGCTCCAAAACCAGGATCTGTGTCTACGTAATATTCTACCTGCGTAATATCAGGCGTAACAGTCAACGCAACTGTTATAAAGGGCTTTGCGTAGGATAAACTCCAGTTGCCACCTTGATCCTTGGCTCGAATATATAGCACGTGCAAGCCTGTACTTTGACCACTCAAGTCAACTGTGAAATCCTGCGTAACGTCACTTCCCGGCGTAATCGGCACATCCACGCCCGCTTCAAAGGCCGGATCTGTGTCTATGTAATATTCCACTTTCGTAATGTTTGGAGCAACATCGAGCGCCAGAGTCCAGAAGGGCTTGGTATAGGACAAACTCCATTTACTACTATCGTCCTTGGCTCGAACATACAGAGTATGCAAGCCTGCGCTTATGCCTGAAAGATTTGCATTGAAGTTTAGATCCAGTTCGGGGGCAGGCGTAATGCCCAGCTGAGTTGCATTCCCAAATCCGGGGTCTGAGTCGATGTAGTACTCCACCCGCACAATGTTTTGTGCGTACAGCGCCTGTGGACCAAGCAAAATGGCAAGAATTACCGCGCTGAGTGCATACTGCACTCTACTCATCTCTATACTCCTGTTATGGGGAGGAGTCTGTTCTGTTAGCAAATAGGGAGAAGGATGTGTCCCCTACCCACTGGGTGAACACATGGGCTCGCCCCTACTGATTACTTTTCATTAGAAAAAAGTCTTTGAGCTTGGTTCTGCTTCCGCTTCGCGTCTCCTCGGGGTCGTAACTCCTGACGGAGTCGAGGTTCCACCCCTCTCAATGATCGAAGGCAAAAGTACACCGTGTCATTGCGAGCGACCCCCGATTGAATCTATCGGGGGGAAGCAATCTCGTAGGCAGGGCACCTTCTCTTCTCCGTATCACCTATCGTGTAAAGGCTGGGCTACCCAACCATTAGCCGAGAGAACCTCGCCCCAACAAAAATATGCTGCCTACTGTTTGTGTCGATTATCAGTTATGCGATTTGACTTTCACTTGAACCGGAAGGCCGCTGGTGTTTGAACCCGATACAGGGGCGCTGAAAAAGTAAATGGCAGGAATAGCAGGCATCCCGGAAAGGATATAAGGATCAAGTCCACCGAACATTCCAATATCATTACCACCTAAGCCCGCACCGATTGCAGGAGAACCTGTTGTCAATTGCCATTGGCCATCGGTGCTGCCGGTTCCCACAAAAACAGTCGCCATATCTACGCTGGATTGATTAGCGTTGGTTGTATCAAAGCTTGCAAACTGTGTACTATTTGTGATGTTATTGAATACGGCATTATTCGTACCGGTAAAAGTCCCCTCTCTCCATACGTTATTGTTAAAACCCGTATTATATACTATCACATCTCCGCGGATAACATTTTGCTCAACGGTGATAGATGAGGTGGTACTTGCGTCGATTGCGTCGGTAGTTGTGACGCCAGCCTCTATGAAATTATTATTGATGAAAGTAGAGCTGACACCAGGATCTACTCGGATTGCGTCGGTGCCAGAAGAATTACTAGTCATTTGTATGTAATTCTGTATAACGAATATATTGGTGGTATTGTCATCTATCCAGACACACGGACTAAAGCTGTGGACTATTCTATTTCTCTTGATAGTAACGCTGCTCACACCAATATTAACTTCTAATGTACCCTGTACATCTAAACCTGTGACGAGTGAACTATCCGAACCCGAGTCGAATCTAATAGCGTCAGTTTTGGCAGAGGCTAGATTTGCCTGGGTTTTGGGATTTTCACCCAGGAGATAACCGGGTCCGAAGACAAACAGTTTCTTTGAAGCAAACAAATTACCATAGCTAATTGCAGTACCCGAAACATAGAGCGTATCGCCGCTTGCTGAGCCGTCGTGAGCCGCTTGTATGGTCCTCCAGTCCGCCGCGTTACCAGGATTGTTATCAACCCGCCAAATTTTGGCAGTGGCAGACGTTGCAAGCGCGCAGATGGCTATGACCAAAACGACCAAGCAGAATATCTTGGCAGTCATTGCAAAAACCTCCTTGAGATTGATCCCCGATTGAATCTATCGGGGATTGAAAAACATTGACCAACTGACAAAACTTCGACTCTATTTAAGCCCGGATAAATCGTATCACCTCCTCATCCATGGGCTGAAGATGACTTATTGAATTTACGTTCCACTACAATCCTATAGGGGGGAATAACCCCGCCCCTACATTTAATTATCTCAGTTAAGATAATCAAACTTTAGCGTCCGTACTGTGATATGGGTCACAAGATAAGGAAAAACGAAACAGATGTCAACAATAACTTCATCGGGCAGATTCAGTTAGACAAAAAACCGAAACCCTTATAAACTGAGCTCCGGCTCTGTCGCATCACTTAAGATGAGAAGGTCTATCTCATTAATATCGGTTCCCTTGTCATTGTAAATCCATCTGTCTCCATCCGATACAGATAGACTCCGCTGGCAAGGCTTTATCCGTCGCTATCCTTAGCATCCCAGACCACTGAATGCCTGCCCGCATCCGTCTCTCCATCCACCAACGTCGCCACCTCCTGCCCCACCATGTTGAAGCTAGATAAGTTAACGTGGTTCAAACACGAAGATCATGATAGATCACCGTCTGAGGGGATACAGGGATTTTGATAGTTCTGCGAGAAAGCATAAGCTTCGGGAATAACTGATAATGGTCCTTTATACTCGATTACAGCAGTGACACCAGCAGTGGGTATATCAGAGCGATTCAAAAACACTGATACACTACCGCTGTCAACATTAGCCACTGCCATGTCATTATCACCATCACTATCTAAATCTGCACTGAAGACTCAATTGGCAGTATCTCCAGTGGCATAATCTACCTTGTCTGCAAATGTCCTATCTACATTATTCAATGATACAAATCTTATTGTGCATTAAGCCAGCGTGCGTATCTAATAGTTCACTTGACAGAGATCTCGTAAGGCGACTTAGGATTAAGAGAAGGAGAAAGTTATCAGAAAATGAGAGAGCACAAGTTTCCTGCATCCTTATCCAGTTTTAGAGTAAATCTTCAGCTAAGTAGGGGGGGTCAGCCTCATTTTCAACTATATCAGTTAGTATGGGAAATGTACGACTGAGGCAAAGAATGCAAGTCTATACTTAAAGTTTCTTTCTTGCTCCAATCGAAGTTTCTTCTTGTCTATAATGAATCAAGGTCTTGCAAAATCACATTTTTTCTTTCGTTACATTCTTGTTCTTAATAATTTGTACTTAGTCAGCCCAACCGGAAGCGATTTATCTTTCTTATCATATTTAATGGACACAGGAACTCCTCCAGCATCTAAACTTTCTCTTCCTGCTTCTAAAATTGCTGTCATCTGGGTTGTCCTAGCAATTATGGGGAGTGTTCTATCATAATCTGTTACAGTTTTTTGTTTATTTAGTATTTGACCGATAGCTTCTATAAAAGCTGCAATGCATAAACACCCGTAACCTCTACTATCAAAGTACCCTTCTTCATTAGGTGAGTACTTCATATAAAAGGGATTTAGTGACTTAATACCTGGACCATCTTCTGATGTCATGTAACCTCTACGACTTTGGTCAGCATCTATTTTGTACCCTGGTACATTGATTGTAAATCCTTGTTCTGTATAGACATCACTTGCTGGATCTACCCATCCTGCTATGTACACAGCTATCCCATTATTTTTGGGATCAGAGAAATGTTCCCAATCAACAGTTAATATAATCATATCTTCTGTCGGTAAATTATGAGGAGGGTTATTTGCAATACCTTTGGCAGCAGTAGCATAAACCTTAACGGGTCTAGCAAAATCTTCCATAGTCCACACATGCCAGTCAATATGGTGTGAATTCAAATAATAACTAACATCGCTCGATTTTCCGGCCCAAGGGACATTATCCAGTCGTTCTTTTTGACAGGTCATATGTGCCTGTAGGCAAGTAAGACGTTCATGTTTTTGTAATTGTTCCCTTATTTGTTGTCTTGCATCAGCATACACTGTATCATATCTTTTATGCACATCAACAGCACCCAGTACATCATGTTGTTTTGCAATATTAATTAGTTCAAGATGCTCTTTAAGTGTCTTTACTGGCGGTTTTGTAATCAAAAAGTGAAGACCTTTTTCTATAGCAGCTTTTGCGATTTTGAAGTGGGTATCATCTGGCGTGGTAATTATAACTGCATCCCCGGGATCCAAAGTTTCCATAGCTTCCAAATATGCCAAAGGATTACTTTTAACGTCATCATTTGGAAATGATCTAAAAGAAGTATCCATGTCTCTATAGACCTGTGCAACATGTTCTTCTAAATGTGATCTTATCTCAGGGAATCTTGTTCCATTCGTTCCAACCATAGATAAATTTCCTACATTACCTAATCTTCTTTGATCAAAAAGAACAGGAGCAATAACACCTATCTTCTTATCTGATTTGTTTTGTTGTCCTTTAACCCAACCAGTGGTATAATGACCTGAGCCTACCATCAAAATATTAGGAACTAACTTTCCACTAATGTTGGTTGATTCTCTATGAATTGGCATTCTATACACTCTTTCTTATCTATTCTTTACCCCATTGATAGTTTGAACTAAAAGCTCAGGATCCATAACCGCATGAGCCGTATTTACACATTTTAATACAGATTTATTAGTCTTATCACACCCTTAATGTTAAATAGAGTCAGCCACGATTTTAGATCGTCCAAACAGATCATCCCCTTATATCATTCGTTGCTACTCGAAAGACAACAGCCTGTGTATATAATCGGGCAGGAATATATAGAACATCAAAATCGTCACTACCAGTGAGGCCAAAACTGCTCCCAGCGACTGCGCAAGATTGTGCCTCCCTCTCGAGATCCTCGCCCACGATATGAGAGGAAGAGCAAGAAACGAAAAAGACATCTTCCATCCGCAGAACACGGTCACCGCTGTAAAACAGCACGTCGCCGCGGCTACGTGCAGGCTCACTTTCCAATAGGGTGTGATCGCCGCCAGAACAATACCATTAGCTATAAATGTAATAGCCAAAGCGATAAGCTCCAGCGGAGCATCGAAAAGATAAAAAAAAACCAGACCGAGGCACACGCTTAAGATCACCACTACAAAGGGGAGCTTGCGTTCACCTTTGTCTATAATGTGTATGCTCGTTATCTTCCCCTTTACGAACAGCATAACAATAGAAACCAGAGGAACCATAATTACAAAGACAAGAGTCAAAAAGAAGAACAGCAGAAAGGAACCGAGGGAAGATGTATGCAGATAGACTATAGGGATTGAGGTCAGAAAGAGCAGGATAAACGGGCTGCACATCCCCGAAATCAAGAAAGCCACTCCCTTTTTGTTGACCTTCATATTTGGTGTAGTCCTTCTTCAGTATTAATTCAGCACAAAGGATTCTTCAGGCATCAGGACTCTCTGCTGTTGCACTTTTGGAGCTTCTTACTTAAAGAGCTCAATCAATTGGACAGGGCATCTGTTATGAGTCCCAAAAGCAGAAAACCGGTACCTATTACAATACCGGTCATTATCGCCGCCACGCGAAGGCTGCTTCTGGTCTTTTCCCCCTGTGACTTGGATTCGACTCTTTCGATGTCATCCCATCTGTAAGATATGAACTTTGCTCTTTTCCCGCCTTTTTCGTAATCTTGATACACAATTTTGAGGGTTATCTCATCTTCATTTGAAGAGATAATCGTGCCCTCGGCTGTGGTCCGATCCTTGAGGATAATCTTGGCTTCTTCTCCCTCTTTTATATCTTCCGGTAAAATCGAATCGACCGTCTTTATCGGCCTTGTCTGAGAGCATCCAGTGTAAAGGATCAAAGATACTATTGCAAAGAAAGTTAAGAAGAGTCTGTACATTCTTTCGCCTTGAGCAGTCGTGTTCTTACCGATCGTAACACGGATGGCACGGAATCTCGCCTGCAGCCTTGCCTGATTATTTCAAGTAGAGTTCCGAGAGACTGATATGAAGTAATATAAGGAATTCGTGATGGAGTGTCAACTAAGTAATACAAGGACAGATGCATTCTTGACGGAAGACTATACTGCACCTATCTTCAATTGACTATAAAATTCGCGGGGAAAGTTTGCGGCTAGGTAGTCACTCCTCTTAAGTATTGCCCTATTATTAGTTCTGTAGTATCTTAGGCGGCAGGAGGTGAACGCTATGGTGAGGAAACCTTCCAGTGACATTCCTGTCTGACCCACTGTCAGTTAAGTGTTTTCCCTGCTGTTTCGTGTTGTTACCTAACTCTTTATTTTATTTAGGCTAACAACCCTTCACCTTCTACGGTGTTTCTTTGTGTTTCACGGTGTTTTGGCTTGTTCCAGTAGAAATTTAGTAGAAGTTGGTAGAAAAGTAAAGGTCAAAAGTTGTCTTGTGATTGTGGTGGATTTTTTGTACTTTATACATACTGCTCATTAGTGAGGCATTTAGCCTTGCGGAGTGCATATGGTCGCCTGCAAGTGCACATGACAATTTGGGATGTAGGAGTTCCCTATCACGCTTAACCACTACCGTCTCAGTGGACGCCCCTTCGACCCCGAGGATTTAAACACAAAGAAAGTGATAATTCAGAGGAAAATGCTATTTTGATTGAAAAAAGTACTTGTTGAAAAATATAAAAGTGGTAATATTCATTCACAAATAAGATTGTATCGATATAAAACCCCTCATGAATGTGATATGGGGAATGTTGGTTGATGCTTCACTGATGGGGATCACCGTGCTCAGAACAAATCAATGGAACCAGCATACGATAGAAAGACTAAATGATGCGGCACATCTTTATGCAGCGGGACTCTATAAGCGGATAGAATTGTAGCCGTGATTATTCGGTAAAAGAGTCGGTTCGTTCTTAGCGTATTTGAGGGACGTTTACTTGACGTCAATGTCAAAAGGAGATCACCATGAATCAAACAGATCATACGGAAAACAACATCCTGATCGTCGGCATCTGTGGGAGCCTTAGAGATGGCAGCTATACCCGCATGGCAGTGAACGTCGCACTACAAGGTGCTCTGGAGGTGGGTGTCCAGACCCAATTGATAGACTTGAAGGAATACGACCTCATTTTGTGCGATGGGAAGGAAGACGAAAGTGCCTATCCCGAGGACATCTTTAAACTGCGGGAAGAGGTAAGTAGGGCACGAGGTATTATTCTGGGGACACCTGAGTATCATGGTAGCTTCAGCGGTGTGTTGAAAAACGCCGTAGATCTGCTGGGGTTTGATGAGTTTGAAGGCAAGATGATCGGGCTTGTGGGCGTATCGGGGGGACAGATGGGCGGTCTTAACGCCTTGAACAGTCTCCGGACGGTAGGACGTGCGCTCCATGCATGGGTCATCCCGGAACAGGCATCTATCCCTGAAGCATGGAATGCGTTCGATGAGGACGGAAATTTGAAAGACGACCGACTGCAGGAAAGGGTCATGGACATCGGACGCCAGGTGGCTCGCTTTTCTTATCTGCACACGTCGCAAAAAGCTCAGGAATTCCTCCAACTCTGGGAGGGAGCTCCCATAAACCCCGGAGGCGGCGAGCAGGCAGACTGACTCTATATGAGGGATATAAAAATTCAATGTTTCAGGATCTGGAAGATCTCATCGCTCGGCTCAAAAGCAGTCCAGAAGTGGTCGGCATACTCCGCTACGGAAGTGGTCGTAATACTGATATGGAGATTTCATGAAATTCCGTTTCCCTGTACGTATTTTGTGTGGGGCAGTACTACTCGAGGCTACTGGTATCAAAGGGGTTTTAGATTAGTGGAACCATGTCTGGAAATTTTGTGTGTATATCGGGAAATGACGGCCAATTATTATGTATTATTATTCATACCCTTTTGTGTAAGATATTGCAATACAATAGGATACAGGTTACGTGCTTAATTTTACAGAAATTGGATATCGCTATCTACTGTTATCTATTATTATCTCTTTCCATCTGTTTCCATCTGTTTTGACATATTTTGGACACTATATGGACACCGGCAACTTTCTTAAAAAAGTATGAGCCCGCCGTCCAGAGTAATAGTTCGTTGAGAGCCTGACGATCCACTCCACAATTCCTATTGACATCCACTGTCTTATTCTGTATCTTCCCACCAAATTGATCTGTACCTTTATGTCTTTCTTCCTGCATTGACGAACACTGACGAGTATGATTACGAACTCCAAGATTGCAGAACTGTGACTGAAGATGCGTGGAATATCTCTGGCAAGGCAACTTTGTTGAAATTGTCCTTTTGCTTAGAATGTCACCTTTAACAACCACGTAAAGAGAAAACCATCGAAAGGAGAAGACAGAGATGAATAACTCACCACAGGAGCCCTTTCAGGACTTCATTGCCATTCGAAACCCGCGCAAGCTAACGGTAGAAAAGCTGCAAGCCGAACGGGTTCCGGTAGGCCAAAAGCTTGAATACAAGCCTAATATCGCATACCTGGGTGGAAACGAGTTGCTGCTATTGTGCTACCTTCTTGATGTGACAGCGGGGCTACCCATCTATCTGTATCGTTCGCACGACGGCGGTCGGACCTGGGAGGGAGGGCGTCACACTACCAACCTGCCGGACGGCGAAGAGCCCTATTTATCTCAAATGCGAGACGGAACCCTGTTGGTCACGGGAGGCCCGTGGGGGTACCGTTCTGAGGACAATGGACACACCTGGTCGGAATACCACTTGCCTCCGGAATTTGCCACCAGGGTCAGGGGGAACAACTCGCGCAGGGTCAGAGGGAACAACTGTTCGCGAAATATACTGCAGTTGGAAGACGGTTCGTTGCTGCAGATCGTGGATATACCAAAAGAACAGAATCCTCCTCTCCATGCTCAATACGGGGACGAATACGTAGCCCGGAGCTACGATGGGGGTCGGACGTGGCCGGACTGCTACCCGATAGAAGTAGAAGGGGTACCGGAACGCTATCCAGGGTCCATATTTGCCGAAGCAGTGCTCTGGCAGGCGCGTTCCGGGAAGATTTACGCCATAGCCAGGGTTGATCATCGGTTCTATGCCCTTCCGGGGCGGGTGCTGACCCCCCAAGAACTCGGCAACGCTGCCATCACCATGCTTCACTACAGTGAGCCCCCTGCTCAGAGTATTTCCGAACTTAACTTCGACCAGTTCCATAGACTGAAAGCTTTCTTCTCCACCGACCAGGGCCATACGTGGCAGGCCGGTGCGGATTTGGGCGACTACGGCCGCATGTTTCATTCCATTCTGCGGTTGAGGGATGGACGGCTGCTGTTTACTTATACTCAGCGCTCGATCGATCCTCCCCTCGGCGTCCGTGCGGTACTCGGCCGTGAAAGCGAAGACGGCTTTGAATTCGATTTTGAGCACGACGTCTTCATGGTTGACATCAGAACTCCCATCGGCCGCTGCTCGGGTGGAGGTTTCGGCAACACCGTCGAGCTCGACGATGGTACACTGGTAACCAGCTATTCGTATTGGCGACCTGACGGCTGGCCACCGGACCCGCCGACACCGGACAAACTCTTCAATTGTGAAGTGGTTCGCTGGCGTTTGCCGCAAGAATAGGCCGGTATGCTGCACAACAGCCGGTTCTGTTGGTGGAGGTATATCCCGGCATGACCTGTGGGGATATGCGTTGCCATACCGACTTTACGCCAAGGCATACACGCTCCTCGTGGAGAAGGTGGAGACGGCAACAAAATACTAACGATACCGGGGGTTTTTCAATGGATCTATGGCCTGAGAGAAGGCGAACCTTTCTATGCCTGGAGAAAATCTCTACTGTAAAGTAGACAGGTGACGATTTTCTACCCCGGGCAATTCGTATGTGAGTGTGATATATATTTATTGTCCTAATTTTCAAGTCTGAAAGGAATCGATATGGAATGGGATTGGCTTAGTGTAATAAGTATTATGTTTTGCCTTGCGGCCATTCTGCCTTATGCTGGTTGTGCCGAAAAGTCTGCGGCAGAGGAAGAGACCGAGATTCTGAAGAGCACCGTCGGCGAGCCCACCAAGCTCAGCGATCTGGTTAATCAGAACACGGCGTCTGTGATGGTGTCGCGCACCTACGGACTGGCATTCGGGACCGAGTTTGGCATGTACGGGAGCTTTGAGTAGCGGGTCAGACTGGGCTGTCTGACCGTGCAGAGCACTGTCCGTTTGTTCGAGAAGCGGTATAGGTGAATTGTGTCTTTTGGGCGAGTAATCTTACTGCAACCGGAGGGCATAACCATGCTATCACCACAACAGGTCGAACACTACCACCGCGAGGGGTACAGCGTCTATCCGGGATTCCTGTCCGGGGACGAGGTCGCGGCTTTTCACGCCGAGATGGAGGCCATCACCGCGGACAATACGCTTGCACATCACGACAACACGCGTCTGGAGATGGAGCCGAAGCAGGCCCCGGATGGGACCCTGGTCCGGCGTATCAACGAGCCCTGCACTTACTACGAGCGCTTCCGGGAGTTCTCCGAATCGGACCGATTACTGGATTGTGTGGAGCAGTTACTCGGCTCGAATATCCTTTTCCATTACAGCAAAATTAACATGAAGCCTGCCGGGATCGGATCACCCGTTGAATGGCATCAGGATCTCTCCTACTACCCCCTTACGAACCGGGACTCCGTCTCTATCCTCTTCTACCTGGATGACGCCACCGTGCAAAACGGCTGCCTGCAGGTGATCCCACGTCGCCATCAGACATCCTTGATGGAGCATAGCTCTGACGGGCTTTTCCGCGGAAAGGTAACAGAGCCGGTGGACGCGACGCAGGCGGTGCCGCTAGAAGGCGAAGTGGGCTCGGCCATCTTTATGAGCTGTATGACCCCGCACGCCTCTGTCACGAACACGTCAAAAGAGCCGCGTCGGACACTCATTCTGAGTTACCGGGCCGCAGATGCATACCTGATCTATTGTGGTGAGATAACGGGGTTTGTCGAAGAGCACGTCCGACTGGTACGCGGTCAGCGCTCCCCTGTGGCCCGTCTCACGATGGACGAATTCCCAATTCCCCAGTATGAGAGTAAGCTCGTGTCACTCTATGAATTGCAGGACCAGACCCCATAAGGGAAAGCTGGGCGGAGAGTTTCGCTGCACAGTATCATGGCACAGGAGATATTAACCCCCATTCGCCATATTAGACCCGAAAAATGGTTGTCAAAGTCGCCAGAACATGTTATATTACAATAAATAAGACTCATAAATGGCGGATAAATATTGATCATCCAGAGGGTGAAAGAATGAAAGTAGGTTTTGATGGAGGAATAAAGCTTGAATTTCATGGTGCAAAGGTGACATCAAACGGTGGACTTCTTGCGTATCGTGACCTTGATTACGCACTGGGATTATTTGATTCGGTATCAGCGGTTTTTACCGATAAACGCACAGGCCGTAATATCCAACATGATATATCTACTCTCCTGCGTCAATCGATATACAGCCGTCTTGCAGGATATGAAGATGTAAATGACGCCGAGCGATTATCCGTTGATCCCGTCATGCGAGCGATTACCGGAAAGAAGGACAAAGGCAGGCAAGCTGCCAGCTCCAACACGATAGGACGTTTTGAAACTGATATACTGACTCAGCATGACAATCTCAGAAACTTGTCAGATATCAATGGCAAGTGGGTTCAAAAAGCGATGAGTAAAACACAGCATCAACGAATCATTCTGGACATGGACAGTTCGGAGAGTCCGGTACATGGCCAGCAGGAAGGATCAGCTTACAACGGTCATTTCGGATGTACCTGTTTTCATCCAGTGTTCTGCTTCAATCAGTTCGGGGATTGTGAAGGAGTCCTACTTCGCTCTGGTAATGTTCACAGTGCTGATCGTTGGAAGGAAGTTCTGGAACCGATCGTCAAGAGATACGAGAGCAAGAAGAATAGGAAATACTTTCGAGGCGATGCTGCATTCGCAAAGCCTGAGATTTATGATTATCTGGAGGGAAACGGCTATTTGTATGCCATTCGGCTTCCCGCAAATGAGATACTCTATGAAAAGATACGATACCTGCTGACTCGGCCAGTTGGACGACCGCCGAGGAAACCGATTGTATCGTTATATGAATTTCAATATAAAGCGGCCAGTTGGGATCAATCGAGGCGAGTGGTCGCCAAGGTTGAATGGCACCAAGGGGAGTTATTCCCAAGAGTGGGATTTATCGTGACCAACATGAGCGCCAAGCCAGAAGGCGTGGTACACTTCTACAATGGCCGTGGCAGAGCTGAGCAGTGGATTAAGGAGGGCAAGTATGCTCTGAACTGGACCCGACTCTCATGCAAGCGTTTCGTCTCCAATCAGGTGAGGCTCTGGCTGTTTGTTCTGGCTTACAACTTGGGCAACTTCCTGCGACGTTTTGTTCTTCCGAAGAAAATCAAACACTGGTCACTACGCAGCCTCCTCGTGAAATTTATCAAAATCGGAGCGAAGATTGTCAGACACAGCGGATATATTACGTTTCAAATGGCTGAGGTTGGGATAGACAAGAGGTTATTTGCCGAAATATTATCCCGGATTGAACGATTGCGATGTTATTCTGTTTAAACTGCCACATTTTTTTGTGAGTCGATGGAGAGGTGTCTCTAATTGGAGGATTTAAACACAAAGAAAGTGATAATTCAGAGGAAAATACTATTTTAATTGAAAAAAGTACTTGTTGAAAAATGTAAAAGTGGTAATATTAATTCAGAAACAAGAATGTATCGAAATATAATCCCTCATGAATGTGATATGGGGAATGTCGGATATAGACGTCCTTCTTACATTGGGACAGGTCTATCTCCAAACAAGGGAACACGAAAAGTCCATCCAAGTTCTACAGACCTATCTTGCAAAAAGGCAAGAATGGGTTGATAGCCCAAAGCTCAACTTTCTCATAGTCAACACCATAGAAGACCATGCAATCGCCTACTCTTTGATCGGATACTGCTACCTTTCACTATGGTCGCACCACTCTTCCTCAAAATCGCTGACCTTTTTGGAGGAAGCCGAACGGGCATACAAAGCTTCCTCAGAGATAGACCCCACATATTCTGAGGCTCACAATGGACTTGGGTATGTATATCTTCTCAAGGGCAAACTCGATAAGGCTCTAGAGGAGTTAAATGCTGCCCTGAGGTACAAGCCTGACTGGCCGGAAGCCCTTTTGAATCTGGCCCAGGTATATATCGCTCAAGATAGAAGGGACAAGGTCAAAAGCATCGTCGAAAGGACAAAACTTGTCGAAGACATGTCACTTAAAGCCATCAGGAAGCTCGGAGACATAAGCGTGAACATTGCAGATTACGAAACAGCCGCAGGGCTTTACGAAAGATTCCTCCACCGTAACAACTGTGAGAGTGGCAATGCTGACCCCCAAGTTCTTACCAATCTCGGCTCCTGCTATGCGCAGATGGGACAGTACGAATCGGCTCTATCCAGCTACAGAGCCGCCTTAAGATTAGATCCTAACTACGAAAACGCCGTTCAGAATCTCATAGCTTTGAAAAGCAGCGTTAACTCCCTGTAAACGTCGCAAAATGTAAGTATTATTTAGCCCTCCTTCTGTCCGCCCTGTTATACATTCTTTCCAAATCTTGTTGCTCTGGCCCTCGCTGTTTTTATGTAAGCTTCAAAAAGAGCTTGACCTTGGCATTGTCATTTAACATATTTACTACAAAGAAAACCCATACTTGACCGGGATTTTAAGCGGGGTACGTTACAGTGAACAATACCAGACATAGTTTCGGTTCAATTTTCGCGCCTCTTATAGCCCTGGTTCTTCTATTGTTGTTCTTCATAGCCTGGGGTCACGTTCATGCATATGGGACAGAAGCCTGGGGGCATGTACATCCATATGGGACAAATTATCTGGATGAGATCAACTGTCCTTTATGCATCTTGACTCACATTCCGGTGTGTGTGCGTTCGTCTGCGGTCCTGATTTATCCGACAGCTTTTCTGATAAGCCTCATTCCGCTTTTCTGTCCGCGCATATCCTATCCTTTCCTTTTACTTCTCCGCAGTCGCTCTCCGCCGTTCTCCTCCTTATAATATTTCCTTTAGTTAATCTCCATCTGAAGTTCCTCCATATAAATGTGGTGTACATTTTGCGTTCATAGTGTAAGTCTGTCTTGGGTTTTTTCTCAGACCCACGTAAATATCAGACATTGGTGAAGCCTTCGCTATGTGCAATTAAGAGTCTTCCTTACGTTAGACACCACAAAGAATTGTTGGATATTATGAAAAACAGTGTTTGGATAGATACTTCTTGTTGTTAAATATATTGCTGAACTAACGCCGAAGGCACAGAAAAAAGCCAAGGAAGAAATACTCAAGCTAAAAAGAGGATTGGTGCAAAGTGACCATTGGAGTGGCTCCAATCTGTGTGGTATGTCGATATTACATGCCTCAGTATATTTGGGATAATGATATTTTGGGTTGCGAGGCTTTTTCTGAAGGCATCCCAGAGCCGATTATTTTTGGTGACGTTATCCACACAAGACAATATGAAGGGAACAAGGGTATTCGATTTGAGGTAGCGGAGGGAACGGATACGACGGGAATACCTGACTGGTGGCGGGATGCCGCCAGGTTCCTCTCGGCCCTGGGCAGCGAGGCCGCGTCGGTTGTCCCCCTGGTCAGGGAACGGCTACCACTTCTGGATACCGATCCTTCGCTAAGGCGCTACATCGAGGACGTTTTCTTCAAGAGAGTGGAGGAAGGGGCGCCGCCTCTCAGATTGCTGTTGCGGTGAAGCAAGAGAACTTCCATGTCGCTAGACATTGTCGCTTGTAGGACCTGGTAAAAGGTATAGGAAAGATAAAGGGTCTTTTCGGTGGGGAAGTGAATTGGCCGGTCGCAACGTGCCGACAAAACGGATCCTAACTCGCTGAAAGGAGATGGAACATGAGAAAACGCAGCATAATTGCCTATACATTACTGGCCGTTGGATTAACGGTTCTCAATGCCAACTAAGAGGGGGAAGCTAACATGAAGGATAATTCAGGTGCGCCCGTGGAGTGGATGAAACTGGATCGAGACAAGGGTTACGTTGTCTTTAATTACAGCACGCTGAAGAACCTGCCGCCTTCGCACGTACCCGCGCCGGGCGACGTTGTGAAGAAACTTTCATGCGCCTTAGCCAGGAATGAGTACGAGTCTATTCAGTTCGGCGTGCACGCGATCTCGGACGGCGTCAAGGACGTCCGGATCGAGGTGGAATCGGACCTCGAGGTAACCGTTTATCATCGCATCGACCCTGGCGTCAATCAGAAACTAGCTGAAACGGACATGCCGTGGCTGAGCACGATACTCGGAGAAGTCTATCTGCAGCGGGGTGATGTCGTAGCCGACCTTCCCAGGGGCACGAGCGTCAATTTCTGGCTGACGTTTCTTGCGGATCGCGAGACATCCGAGGGTCCGCACGCGGGCAAGATCCGCATCAAACCCGCGGTCAAGCCGGTGACGGTTGTTGATCTCAACGTACAGGTGCGACCCTTTCTGCTACAGACGCCGCGCGCCGCGTTCGGCATGTTCTATCGCGGGGGTTCCCTTCCTGACTATCGGGACATGACGGTGCACGGGCAGAACTCAGTCACGTTCTACGGGGCGGGAGACTTCAGCGAGTCGCCACCCAAGAGCAGCAGGCTGCCGAAGTCCCTGGGGTTGGCGAAGGAGGCGGGACTCATCCATCCGGATGTGCCGTGTCTCATTCTACAGGGCAATATCGCGAACATCGAGGAAGGACAGAGAAGAGCGGCGGTGGCGTGGCTGGAGGCGCAACGCCTGGAGCAGGGATGGCCGGAGATCATCGTATACGGCTGGGATGAGCCGCCCTATCCCGCACCCGGGTTGAGGGAAACGTATCTTCCTATGCGCGACGTGTCCATGCGGTTGGGGACAGGCATGTCTGGCACGGCGACGTACGCGCACGGTGACGTCCACGATGTGTGGATCGTTCATGACGGACATATCACGCCCGAGATGCGGGCCGAGGCGGAGCGCCGCGGAGCGCAGGTCTGGACGTATTCGTATCGCATACTGAGAGAAGGCTACAAGCCGGTTCGGCAGCGTTACTATGCGGGACTTTACACCTGGGCGCACCGGCTTGGGGGGAATGTCGTATGGGCCTACACCGACGGAACCCGCCACGGCCATGCCTGGTGGTTGCCCGGCAGTGACGAGCCGATGCCCCTCACCGGCTGGGAAGCGCGTCGCGAGGGCGTTGACGACTATCGCTATCTCCAGATGGTCGAGGACTGCGCGGCGGCGAACGAGGGTGATCCCCTAGCCGTGGAGGCGGCCGCATGGCTCGAGGCCCTGCGGGCCCGCCTGGCCCCGTTCGATCCCCACCTGGTCGAGGAGGGAAAACCGTTGACCTTCGATGAATACGACGAGATACTGGCAACTGCGTCCGACTATATAGAGAAGCTGAGCGCGCCGACCGGCCGCGTTGAGCCGTGGCCGGTCACGAACCTCAAGGACGAGGCCGCCGCCTTCCGGGGCAAGTCGGTGGATGAATGCATCGCGGGATTGAAAAGCGCCGAGACCTCCGAGCGTCGCGCTGCGGCGTGGGCGCTCTTTGAGATGGACGGCCCGGGGGTATCCCCGGCCGTGGATGCACTGGTCGAGGCGCTTGCGGATCCGGAGGTTCGCATTCCGGCATTGCGCGCAATCGAAATGATCGGTCCGGATGCGTATCTGGCGGCGCCGAGAGTGTCGTCGCTTCTGTCGCATCCCGATGCTTACGTGCGTCTGGGCGCAACGTTCGCCCTCACCGGCATGACGCGTCCCCCGAGCTGGGATGAAGATGTGAAGGGCTACCTACCGGATGATCTGTCGCCGTATGCTCGTACTGTTGTCGCACCGCTTCGCCAGGCGCTGCGAGACGGGGGCGGCTCGGTCGTGCAGTTGGCCGCTCTCGGGCTGTTCCTCTGCGGTGAGGCGGCTGCACCCGCGCTGCCTGACGCGTTGGCTCTGCTGGGAACCCACTATGATGGTCCTTTCCCTCTTTACCTCCGTAAGGCGGTCGGCTTGCAGGTGCTATCGGGCATGGGTCCGGGGGCTGCGAGTGCTGTTCCCACCCTCGCGAAGGCGTACGAAGAATCCGAAGGCAATGAGAATCTGATCGCCCGCACGCTGGCGGCGATAGGGCCGGCGGCCTCTGAGGCCGTCCCGGTCCTGGAACGGTACCGCACGCCGCAAAACTCACACCTGGCTGACACGTGCTACGCCCTGTTCTGCATTCGTGGCGAGGAGTCAGACCTCAAAACTATGGTCGGGCTGCTGGGCGACAAAGAGAATTCCGGGGCGTGGAAGGATGTAGTCAGGTACCTCATCGCTCTCGGCGCCAAAGCCGCACCGGTCGCCCCTCTGGTGCGGGATCGATTGTCCCTTCTGAAGGCTAGACCTGATCTGGCCAGCCAACTCGAGTTGACATTTTTCCGCAGAGTTGAAGAAGGCGGAAGCCCGCTCAGGTTGCTGCCGTACAACTGAAGAAGGACTCGCAAGGAGCAGTAGTATGAGTGACGAAATCTTGGATATTCATCAACACCAACGGTATCTGTATACGTTTTCGGCCGCCCATGAAGCGATTGCCGATGTAGAGCCAGGGCAGCGTGTACGTATTCACTGTGTGGACTGCTTAGAGAATCGCTTGGTGCGCGAAGAGCAAGGTTATTCCGAGGTCTGTAAATATCCGTACTTGAACCCGCAAACATGACCGGTCTACGTCAATGGCGCGGAGAAGGGCGACACTCTGCTCGTGCACATTGACGACATCGAAATTACTCGGGACTGGGCGGTTACGGGTTTGGTGCCGAGATTCGGCCTGCTCACGGGAACCACGGTTACGGCAATGCTTACCGAGAGTCTTCCTGAAGTGGTGCGCCATACTACATTCATCGATCCCCAACTGGGTCGGGTTGGGCTGACCGAGACGGAGGCCCGCGCGCAAGGACGCAACATTCGAGTTGCCAGACTTCCTATGGCGATGGTACTCAGAGCAATGGATGTCGGCGAGACTAGAGGTTTTATGAAGGCCATCGTCGATGCTGATACCGATCAAATTCTGGGCGCTGTCATTCTGGGCATCGAAGGGGGCGAGATCATGTCGATGCTCCAATTGGCGATGATGGGCAACCTGCCCTACACTGCCCTTCGCGATGGCATGTTCTCTCATCCCACGCTGGCTGAATCACTAAACACGTTGTTTATGGCTATCGATAGGTGACGAGTTAGGTTATATATATAGGTGTCTCAACCTTGGAAGAATACACTCGCAAAGTCAAAGAGGTTAGGCCAGGACTGAGGCCATAGGGCAAGCTGGCAACAACGTGGACAGCAAACAAGAACATAGCTGTCTATCAATATGAAAGGCATTGTATGGAGGAAGAACAACATCTGAACACATGCATCATTCGGAATCAGGAAATGCCAAAGAAAAACTCAAACCTGCAGCAAGTGCTACACGGCATTGTTTGTTGGGAGAGACAAAACAAAAGGAGTCGCATCATGTTTACTATACCCTACTGGATGGAACGAAGTGAGCCAAGATGGCGGGTAACAAGTTTTAGGTCTGGAAGATCTGGCATGAGAAGCCTTAAAACAGTAAGGAGACCAGTAATGAGAGTGAAGCATCTCGTCTATGCATCGATTATCGCATCGGTATCGTTCTTTGCTGGAAGCGCCTCGGCGGAACCAACTTTGTGGGGAATCTACGGTGCGCACAACCGGCACGACTGCCCAGTCAACAATCGCGAGACGGCTAAAGAGGTAATCGCAGCCAACGCGATGGACCTCCGACCGTTGATGGAGAAGTATGGAGTCACTGCTATTTTGGACCGATATCATTCCGGTCTCGAACACACTTTCCTCTGGGCTGTCGAGACCAAAGAGCCTCATAAGCTGGAAGAGTTTTCCATCGAGCTCGGCATTGCCCGCTGGAACGATCTAAAATTCGTGCCCCTGCGCACGTTTGAAGAGGGTGTCGTGCCGGACGTTCGTGCGTTGCACGGGCTAGAAGACTGGGAACCCGAAGTAAAGAACTGAGAGATATTGCCATCTCCACTATCAATAGTATTGATTTGTTGAGGGCAAAAACTGCCCTATTTTCATTGACTTCCACTATCTAAATGTTTGACCTGATTCCACCTTATGTCGTGACAACTTTTATCTTGTTACATATTTTCTCTCTACAGAAAGTAAAGACGATAAGGAGCACAAGATGAACGAGACGTTGACCAAGTTGCGTCAAACGCGGGCCAGCTATTCCGCCGCCGTAATCCGTATCCTTCTGGGGCTACTATTCCTGTCGTCAGGCGTTATGAAGTTCGCCGTTTCCGATCTCCGTTCCGCGTTTTCCGGCCAGCTAACTGCAGCTGGTATCCCGTTCCACTCGCTCAATATGTGGGTTGTGCCGGCGGTTGAGATTGTCGTCGGAGCACTCTTCATCTTGGGGTTTCTGTCGCGTCTGGCCATCCTCCCTGCGATTGTGATGATGGTGGTTGCGACCTACGTCCACTTAGTCGTGGATGATCCCAGGCTGTTCCCTTTGCAGCCAGAAAAGCCGATCATCCCGGCCATTACCATTGCCCTGTGCCTCTATCTCATATGGATCGGGAGCGGGTTGTGGAGCCTTGACCTTCTCGGTAAGACATCTGATATTAAGCAACCTGTTAGAGACAATTCCACCTAACATTTTTTGCAGTCGGTTGCGGAGCGTTGGCGTTTCTTAGTCTGACTTTCTGCCCCACAATTCCTATTGACATCCACTGTCTAATTTTGTATCTTACCACCAAATTGATCTACCCATTTATATCATTTTCCTGATTGTTCGACACTACCGAGTACGAGTAGCAACGCCAAGATAGAGTTAAGTAATGGAATGAAATACAAGTTAATATTCATTCACAAACAAGATTGTATCGAAATATAATCCCTCATGTATGTGATATGGGGAATGTCGAAATAACAAAACCTAACAAAGCAGCTGCACCCGACTGCTATTCCGCTGTGCTTCATAGGGGCAGGTGAGCTTGGTCGTTAGGGGGATTCTCCCCGTCTAGAAGTCAAATGGGAAATGTATGCTAAATTAAGACTTCATAATACAACTTTGGGTCTTCCATGTATGGGAGTCCTCTTAATATTGACCGGGAGGTAAGAGATGATTGGTACACCAGCTCGCTTGGGGTTATTTATATTGTGGAATGCTCTCTTCTGCTTTAGCATTCTTTTGGCTGACCCGATTGCTGCACAGACTTTCTTTACGGATGTGACCGAAGGAATTATCGGAAGGCCGCTGCCGGGTGTGCGGCCCGACGCCGGGAGTATTGCCTTTGGAGATTACAATAACGATGGCCGATCTGACCTGTTTATCGCGGCGTTTGGGGGGGCTGGGTTAAGGCTGCTGTACAACGAGGGCAATGGCCGGTTTACGGATCGAACTGCTGCCATACGAGCAGATATACCCTCAGGACTGAAAGGCGGAGGATCGGTCTTCGGGGACTACGATAACGACGGCGATCTGGATCTTTACCTGCCAGTCGGACATGTATTCGAGCGCAGACAGGATGCGCTTCTGCGCAACAACCAAGGAGTGTTCCGGGGCGTAACCCAGGAGGCAGGCCTGGTGGATATCCTGCCCACGGACAACGCCATCTGGCTGGACTATAACCGGGATGGGCACCTGGACCTCTACGTGGGACACTGGTTTCTGCCGAGCTCAATTGGTGGTTCGGAGGACGATCCGGAGCTCCGCAACAAACTCCACCGCAACAATGGGGATGGCACCTTCACAGACGTGACCGAGCAAGCTGGCCTGGATCTGCAGTTACACCCAACCGGGGGGGGGGAGCGTCCACGGGATAGGGGCCGGTGATTTCGACAACGACGGCTGGCCAGATCTCTACTTAGGCGTCTGGAATGCGCCCAACCGCCTCTTTCTGAGCGATGGTCAAGGCGGGTTCCGGGATGCTACCACGCCGGCGATCGAGGATTCTGGCAAAGTCTTCGGGGTGACCGTGGGGGACATCGACAACGACGGGGATCTGGATATTTTCCAGGCCGGCGGCGGCGGCGTGGCTGGCGGTACTACACCGTCTCCCTCTTTTTTGTTCTCAAACCTGGGAGAGGGCCGTTTCGCAAACGTTGCCAATGAAGCGGGATTATCCATATTGTATGAAGTGCCGCCCACATATCTGTCGGAAAATGCGATAGCCACCCTGGTGGATATCGATAACGATGGGGAGCTGGATCTGCTGATCGGGGCTCCCTTCATTCGGCTCTTTGAAAACAACGGGGATGGGACCTTCGTGGAGCAGACAAGCCGGTTGGGAATAAACTCAGCGGGCTTTTTCTCGTTCGCTGACTTCGACGGAGATGGCTTCCTGGATGTGTGGGTATCGGGCAGCGGTGTCCCAGGAGAATTCACCTCCTCCGATCCGGCGTTGTACCGCAACAACGGCAACGACAACCACTATCTGCGGGTGGAGTTGGTGGGCATTCAGAGCAATCGCAACGGCATCGGCGCGCGGCTGGTGGCCACATCTGGAAATCTGCAACAGACGCGGGATATCTTCGGGGGCAACGGCTTCACCCAGGAGGAGATAGTAGTGCATTTCGGTCTGGGAGCGCACACCCAGGTAGATCAACTGGAGATCCACTGGCCTTCTGGGGTGGTGGATGTTTTGAGCGATGTTCCGGCGGATCAGAAGATCCGCGTCTTCGAGGGACGGGAGGACTACCACGTTGTCCACCCCGCGGTCTGGGAAAACAATTTCCCCGATTCCGTGCTTGTTGGCGAGACAATCGATTTAATCGCCACGGTACGGCCGGCCCTCTTTGAAGCGGGGGCCCAGATCACCCGGGTCACAGCGGATCTGAGCGGTCTCGGTGGACCTGAGGCGGTGCCTCTTATGAACAGGGGGGATGGCACCTACCGGCTGGAACCGGTGATCCTTGCGGTGGGAGATCTCACTGGCTTAAAGATTGTATCGATCCTGATTGAACAGGCCACTTTGCTGGGACCCTATTGGACGAATTTGTCTAAGGGCATCCGCGTACCGGTCGGGTTGCCGACCGAGGATCTGGTAATCTTCGCAGATGCACTGGCGGACATTGGGCAGGTGCAAGCCTTCCAGGGGAAGCTGGACTTCCAGGAAGATACCGTAGTCCACCAGGGACAGTTTGCCCTGGCAGTGGAGAGCGGGCCTTCACCGGTCGGGGGCCCGCCGGGAGAAGGTTTTGCTTTTATATATCTGCTGGCCGATCCTGTAGATCCTCTGTCTTATAAATCTCTAAGTTTTTCCTTTCATCCAGGAGATGCGATCCGACCTTCTGAAGGAGAAGCGCTTTTTAATGTGGACTTTCGTAGTGCAGGTACTCCCAATATCGTGGAGTTACTGGAAGAAGATATAGTGGATCTGGATCTGAAGGACTGGCAGGAGGTGGAGATTGGTCTGGAAGCGCTTGAACTGACCGAGCCGATCGAGGGTATCGGTTTTTTTGGGAATCTGGAAGGTACCTTCTTTCTCGATGATATACGCCTGGTCACCGCTAGAGCGATCACCGCCGTGCTGGAAGAGCACATCGCCGGACGCCCACAAGGATTTACCCTGGAGCAGAACTTTCCCAATCCGTTTAACCCCCAGACAGTGATCCGTTTCGATCATCCTGTTGGAGGCCACGTTAAGCTATCTGTGTTCAATCTCATGGGGCAGAAGTTAGCGACACTGGTGGATGGTCACAGATCAGATGGTAGCTACTTGGTAGTCTGGGACGGCAAAGATGACAATCAAAAGAGCCTTGCCAGCGGAGTCTATCTGTATCGGATGGAAACAGATGGATTTGTGAAGACAAGGAAGCTAGTATTAGTGAAATAGAGTCCGTCGGTAGAATCGTCGTTTAATAGCCCAGAAATCGCTTCAAATATTCCAGTGGGGAATATGCCATCAGTGTTAAAAGAATCGATTCTACAGTGATATGCCCCCCTGTACAGGCGTTGTCGTATCATTTCTGAGGACAGTCTATAGCGGTCCAACTGTTCTTGTAACTCATAGCCAATTCTTGTGGGATCCCTTTAAAAGGAGGGACAAGCGATGGACAAGAGGAGGCTAACCAGTGTTACAATCGTGATAGCCTTTTTATTTATCAATGTATCTGTTTATGGTCAGGAGGTGTTCTTCAGCCCCAATGGTGGTTGCACGGAAAAGGTTATCCAAGAGATAGACAAGTCGGAAAATAGATTGATGTGGCTATGTATAGCTTTACTTCAGAGCCTATTGCCGACGCATTGCTCAGGGCTTTGGAGCGAGGGGTAAAGATTAGGATACTTTTAGACAAGCAGCAAGCAGGCGGAGACCGACTGGGACAGAGGGACATTCGACATCAGCGATTATCCGAAATTCCACTACGAATGGAGCGAACTTTCCGACAGATTGAGGCAGACAGGACTGAACCTCCTCATTCTGATCCTGTGGAACCTAGTCTTCTTTGTGGCGGCCTAACTGTCGTTCATAAGGACTGACCTAATTTGACAAAGTATCAGATAATTCCACGTGAAGTTCAACCTACGCGCATCCCATATGGTATAGGAGGGATCTTATGAACCTTGGATCTAAGTTAGCTTTGTTCTCTTTTGCGGTCCTGTTCGGTTTGGTTTACGTCGCAGAGATATGGGCGAAGGACACTTCGGAACTTACACTCAAAGAATGCATATCACTCGCGATGAAAGACAACAAAGATATCATAAAGGCCATAAGGAGAGTGGAAGAGACAGGCGGAGACCGAATAATCGTCAGATCCAGATTTCTCCCCCATGTTTCTTTTCTAACGCTATTTGATTACTCTAGAAAAGATCCGGGAAGGATAGAGGACGACTTACACGAGACCTCACTTGTGGCGAGTCAGAGGTTCTTGGAGTTCGGAAAGGACTCCCCGCTGGACGTCAATTTCAGGGAGGATCGAAGAGTAGCCATATACGGCTACGAATCTGACGTGAGGCGCGTCCTCTCTGAGGTGAGACGATCCTTCTTCACCGTCCTTCTGAGAGAAGAACAGATAAAGATAAGGCAGGGCCTTCTCGAAGACTTTCAGAAGCTATGGGAGAGGACCAAGAAGAAAGAGGAGCTCAGGATGGCCGATCCTTTGGATATCCTGGCGGCGGAGCTTGACGTCCTGACTGAAAAGGACAGGATAAACTCACTCCAGAGGGATCAGTTCAGGAGTAAGCTGAAGCTTCTGAAGCTCTTGGGACGCCCAATAGGAAACATAGAAAGTCAGATCAGAGGCGAGCTATTGGACTTTCAGATAAACGAGGAGGAGGCCGTTCAGATAGCCCTGAAAAACAGCGTCCCGGTGGCCTTAGCCAAAGAAAGACGCTGGGAGGCCAAGAGGGTATCCAGGGAAGTCGCGTGGGAGTTCATGCCAGATCTGACCTTCCAGTCCGGAATCGAGAAGGACGGTAAGAAGGTCTTTTTTGATCTGTCTAACAAAGGCGATACGTGGAGCGTTGACGCCCAAGGAAAAGTAGCTGTCAAAAGAGAAGACGACAGCCCTTCGTTTGTGCTCAAAGGGAATGAAAGAGACATCTTTGCCAATCTTCAATTGGACATACCTATCTTTGAGGGACTCTCAAGATACGGTGAACTGAAGCGTCAAAGGGAGAGGTTAAGACAGGCCGAGGCGATATTCTCAAACGAGAACGAGAAGGTCGAGTTGGCCACAAGAAGCGCCTATCAATCGCTCCTCGAGGTCCGGACTAAAAGGGACATTCAGGAGAGGAGGGCCGAGATCGCCAAGAGACGATTCGAGATATTCAAGAGATACAAAGATGAAGGAAAGGCCAAGGACGACGAAGTGGAGAGATTCAGGCTCCAGTTCTTCCAGGCACAGGACAGATTCTTCGCAGACCAAGACAGGTATATCAATGCTCGGGAGGACCTGAGGCTCATAATGGGGCTTTTCGAATGATAAGAGATTTGTCAACACTCTTTTTGATTCTGTCTGTCCTGGTTTCTTTGCTTCCCTGGGCCGTCTCTGCCGAGGAGGCGATGACGAAGGAAAAAAAGCTGAGTCTCCTTAAGATCCAGGACGCCAGACTCGGCCTGGAGCATGCGAAGGAGGCCCTGGAGAGCTATATGGTAGAATTCGAAAACGCACAGAGACTCTACAGAGAGGATGTCCTGACACTTCAGGAGTTCAACAAGATTCGAAAGGGCTATGAAAAGGCCGAGCTCGACTACAAGCAGAGCCAGATTGACCTCGAAAGGACCGAGCTGGATCTCTTGCAGGATGTCTCCAACATCACCATAGTCGAGGCGAACAAGTACAAGAGCCTAAAAGGTGGTAAGAGGATGGTCGATATAGTCCTTAAGAACACATCCAACGCCGACTGGGCCGAGGTTCTTGGAGAGGACAAATTAGACGACCTTCTGGGAATTCAAAACGTGATCGTCTCGATCAGAGACGGGGCCATCGCGGGGGAGCCGTATGAGGTCATCATTCCGACGATAGCCTTACACGAAAAGAAGAAGATTACCTTCAGACTCCTGAAAGATTCCGATCAACTCGACGTGGTGATGAGCTTCTTGGAATCCGAAAGGATCTACTCTGTGGTGCTGAAGAAAGGGTCTTTGGACGACGTTCCCACCATAAGCTCGAGCCAGTTTTCACAGGAAGGGGAGATAGATTCCAGAATTAGCTATGGAATAGTACTTGAGAGACTCTCTGAGGATGAGAAGAGCTTCAGACTGGTGGTTCTGAACCTTCCCCGTCAGATCGAACATTCTTTCTTCGATCCTGAAACAAGGGCGAGCCTTTCGCAGGTCAGGTTCACCGAGCAGACGTCCAAGATCATCCTGAACCTTGTGCTGGCGATACATGAGAATCTGGACAGGGATCTGATAGACAAAACTTCGACCTTCTACGTCCTGGTGACTCAGACTTCGGAGCTGGCGAAGATAAACGAGCTCAAGGACAAATATGGAGAGGATACGATCCCCGAAGAACAGATAGAAAGGCTGAAGGGGGATAAAGTAAAATTGGAGCTGATCCCCAGAGGCGTTGGGGAGCTTGTCGTCGTCATCTCAAACCGCTATCAAGAGATAGGTACCGACCAGACCGAGCTCTCCTTGAAGGTGGAGATCCACAACAGAGGGACGCTCGGAGTCGGCAACGTGAAACTGGCCCCCGATCTGCCCTATGAGTGGTACTATGAGATTGAGCCAGACCTGATAAAGATCATCGATCCCGACGATAAAATACCCGTCACGCTCAAAATCCTTCCGCCGCCTGACATAGGAGTGGGCGATTATACTGTAGGAGTCGAAGCCCAGGGAGAGGTGGGAAACGTGAAAGTTGAATCGGTGAAGAAGAACATCACGATAAGGGTCGGCTCAGAGGCGAGCCTCGCAGGCAGTCTGACTCTCGTGGGCGTGTTGATTCTGATGCTCGTCGGGATGGTCGTGGCTATACGCAGGGTCAGCAGAAGATAGCAACCAGAGCACATCCAAGATGGGAGAATCCATGTTCTCTTTACATTTGATATCTATACTATTGATCATTCAGTCGCTCTTATGCACACTACAAGCAGATGCCCAGACTAAGGAAGAGAGGCTGCAAGAGATCAAGCTCAGGGAGGCAGAACTAGGGCTTGAGAGGACTAAAATACGGATGGCTAGAACAAAGAGAGAGGCAGAGGGAGCGCAACAGCTCTTTGAAGAGGGCCTCATAACGCTTCAGGATAGAAACCAAGAGGAGAGGAAGTACAAAAGCGCCCAACTGGCGTATAAGCAGCAGAAGATCGGTCTTGAGAGGCAGAAACTTGAGTTTTTGGCAGGTGTGATGCATATCTCCGTGAAGGAGGCCAGAAAGTACAGGACGCCTGATGGCAGAAGGATGGTAGACATAACTCTGGGCAACTCGTCTCACATCGCCCAGGCTATGAATCTGAATAAAGACCTTTCGCGTGACCAGGTCGTCTCGCTCCTAGAGATACAGAACATAATGATTTCTTTGACCTCGGGGGGCACAGGGACGACGAAGAAAGAGGAAAAACCGAAAAGGCCCGAAGAAGAACAAGAGGACGAGGAAAGTTCGCGGAAAAAAGCTCAGAAGAAAAAAGCCACTTCGAGAGCGTCTGCCTCTGGTCTTATCATAGCCGAGCCGTACGAGGTCATATTGCCGTTTCTGAAACTCAAAGAGGAAAAGACCCTGACCTTTCGACTGCTTATGGACGTGGAGGAGCTTGGGATAAAGATGAAATACTTGGAGACAGAGAAGACTATCCCCGTGGTGCTGAAAAAAGAGGCACTGGAGGACTTGCCTATGATAAACTCGGCACAGTTCTCTCAAGAGGGGAATCTTAACTCAATAGTGAACTTTGACATAATCCTCGAGAGGCTCTCGGAGGAGGAAAAGACCTTCAGGCTGGCTCTTTTGAATATTCCTATGGAGATAGACTACTCATTTGTCGATCAGGGCACCAAGGCGAGTCTGAGTCAGGTGAAATTCACGGAATCGACGACCAAGATTCAACTGTATCTGGAGATATCGATACCTGAGAAGTTGAGCAGGGAGTACATCGACTCTACGCTGGAGTTCTTCGTTTTGGTGACTGATAGAGAGGGGTTTGAAGAATTAAGCAAACTCAGGGCAAAATATAAGGACACCATTATCCCTGAGACCCAGATAAACACCGTGAAGGCGAGTAAGGTTAAACTGGAACTATTACCGAGAGGCGAAGGGGCTATGGAGGTCGTGACAACCGACAGGTATCAGGAGATTAAGGTAGGAGAAGTGGTGTCGGTGAGGATAGACATCCACAATACGGGGACCTTGGCCGTCTTCGGTGTAACGACTGACGTGAGCGCCCCTTTGGGATGGGAGGTTGAGGCCATCCCTGCGATGATAGCGGAGGTGAAGGCGGGGAAAAAGGAGCCGGTAAATATAACTATTACTCCGCCTGAGGATTTGGTCATTGGAGAATATGAGATCCGATTGGAAGCCCTCGGCACAGTGGGAAACATCAAAGTCGAATCGGACGAAAAGGACGTTACTATCAGAGTCAGTGAGAAGGCGAATATACTGAAAAATACGCTTTTGGTTTTGGCCGTCATCGGAGTGATAATGGTCGTTGTCGTAACCACTATAAGGTCAAATAGGAGGTGATGTCAGGTGCTAAATGTGAAGGGACTATCTTACATCTTTTACCTTTTGTTGTTTGTCCTTTCTTTATCTGTGGCAATCGTGACTCTTCAAGGATGCGGATCGGATCCCAAGGCAGACATAAAGAAGCTTGGAGGAAACAAAGAAGAGCAAGACAAGGCGATGCTGAGGCTCGTCCTGTCGAAGAGTTACTCCATCCCCCCGCTCATCGAGGCACTTTCAAATGAGAAAATGCCTCCTAATGTAAGGAGAGCTGTTGTTGAGGTGCTATACAGGTTGGCCTTAAGAGAGCACGACCTAAGGATCCTGCCTGCCCTGTTGCAGCATGCAGACGATAAGGATTCAGAAGTAAGGAAGGCGATCGTTCGGGCGTTCGGGTATATGAAGGCGGAAGAGGCGACTGATGTTTTAATGGACAGATTGAACGATAAAGATAGCCAGGTGAAATATCAGGCTCTATTAGCACTCGATAGGGTGAGAGAATGGGATGTGCGGCAGAGGGTAGAGGGAGGCGAGTATATGACGGAGCAGCAACGGAAGCGTCTTTCAGATATGACTAAGGTGCTTGCAAAAGATAATGACGAGAGAATTAGCGTTGAAGCGGTCGAGTTCGTAGAGCGTATAGCTTCTCAGATTACACAGGAAGGGGACAAGTCGGCTCTGAATGCTGATCTGGAAGGTGCAGAGCAGAAATATCACGAGGCGCTAGAGCTTGCGCCGAACAGCAAGAACGTAAATCATGTGTTAGCTATGTTCTACATAGACAACGGAGATAAGGAGAAAGGACTGGAGATATTGAGGAAGCACGGTTTGCTGACTTACGCCAAAAGGTTTTCTTCTCCACCTATTATAGATGGGTATTTAACAGACCCATGCTGGAAGGATGCACAGCATCTTACGGAGTTTTATAATGTCACCCGGCTGGCAGCAGTTCCTGTAAAGGGCAAATCTGAGGCATTTGTCGGATATACAGACGATAAGATATACATAGGAGTTAGAGGCTACGAGGAATCTATGAAGAATCTCGTTTTAAAGTATAAGGACAGAGATAAAGGGAGGGTCTAGGAGGACGATTGCGCTGAGATATGTTTCGATACAAATTGGGACAGGAGGTCGTACTATCACATTATCGTGAACGCCATAGGAACGATATGGGACGCCCACCGGCGTAACCGTGAGATAGATACCTCGTGGAACGGGAACTACGATTTGGTGACTAAGATAGAGGATAAGTTTTGGACTTTAGAGATCGGGATTCCCTTTGTGGACCTGGGAAACGCCAAGGTGGAAAGAGACACTATGTGGGGATTTAACGTAGCCAGAATGAGAGTTGAGGTTGCCGAGTACGGGGAATGGGCACGGACTCGATTAGGGAGACCTCAAGGGTTCGGACTTATCGTCTTCGATTGACCCCGTTCTGGTAAGGGCGGCTTATAATTGCGATGGAGGCCAAGAATGGACGATGTTACGAAAGAAGTGCCAGACGCAGATGCAGTCCAGGGAGGAAAGAAAGCACTTGAAAAGGATCGCTCCAGCGTCTCCTTTGCCACTCTTTTAAAGAAGGAGATACTCTCCAACATACTCACCGCCAGATTTGCCGTGACGTTCGCTCTTTTCTTCGGAGGGATACTCCTGAGTATCTACATACTTACCAACGATTACAGAATAAATAAGGAAAAATATAACTCAAATGAAGCGGCAAACAGAGATGCCATAAACGAGATAGATGCCATCGAAGATCCTGGGGAGAAGGTCCGAGAGCTTTTGGGAAGCAGAGGCATATACTCGCCGAGGCCCCCGAGGGTCTTGAGCTTTCTGTCCAAGGGACTAGAAGAGAGTATGCCTTCTCAGGTGCACGTCTCACGCGGGCATACGAGAAAGGTAAACGAAGAGCTCTTCAAAAATCCACTCTTCCTGCTCGTCGCCACCCCTGATTTTTCGTACATCGTCAACATCGTCTTAAGCCTTCTGGCTTTGATCTTCGTCTTCGATACGATCTGTGGGGAGAAGGAGCGAGGAACTCTGAGGCTTGTCCTTTCCAATTCGGTCGCAAGAGACGCCCTGATACTGGCTAAGTGGGCAGGTGCATATCTGACTCTTATTGTCCCGTTTATTATAGCTATATCTGCAGGACTCGCATATGTATACATTTCGGCCGTCGTTCCCTTAGGCACAGAAGAACTTTTCAGGATAGCGCTGCTCTTGTTCGTCTCCATGCTTTACATTTTGCTCTTCTGTGGACTGGGGATATTTATATCCACTGTTACGCACAGATCAGCTACGGCGCTATTGGTCTCGCTCTTTGTGTGGGTGATCTGGATTTTAGTGATTCCAAATCTCTCGCCCGTTATCGCCAGAATAGCCTCTCCTGTGCCGACGCTTCAGAAGATAGAAGGGGAGAAGGCCGCCATAGACCAGGAAATGACTGTAAGAAAGAGAGAAATCGGGGAGAACCTGGTCGGATTTAAGCACCTGGGGCGCCACAAGAAGCTCTTGGATGAGCTCGAAGAGGAGAAGACGAGGCGCCACCGGGAGCTGGACGACTTCTTTGAAAAGGAACTAGGAACGCAGATATCAATAGCCAAAGTCCTTTCGCGCCTTTCTCCCTCTGCGAGTTTCAAATACGCCTCTTCGGAGCTGGCCCAGACAGGAATAAATCAGTACGACGGATTCAAAAAGGCGTACAGGCGCTTTGAGAACGATTTTGAAGACTACCAGAAACTGATATGGGAGAAAATGCGAAGCCGAAAATTGGAAGATGACTGGCTCCGTCCTGAGGAACTCCCAAGATTAAGGCTGATCGACGCTAATCTTAACGAGAGCATAGATTTCGTCCTGATAGACGTAATTTTGATGTTTATGTTTGTCATAGTATTTTTTACAGGATCTTACCTCTTCTTTATGAGATACGACGTAACCTAGGATCACCTCCCCGGTCGGGGTTAAAAAGGAGATCAACTATGTTCTTTCTGTTAGTCAAAAAGGAGCTTTTGGATCACATCTTAAGCCTTCGGTTCACCATGTCCTGCATAATATGCTTTGTGGTTATAATGTCCAGTGTCTTCGTTTTGACGAAGGACTACAAGGAGGCCATAGTCGACTACAACACCAACATATTTATGCACAGAGAAGAGATTCTGAGCGTCGAGCTGCCCGGACAGCTTTTGTGGAGAGGAACGAAGATAGATAAGCCTCTGAACAGTATGAAGGTATTCTTCAAGGGCATAGAGAAGAATAATGGTGCGACGGTGAGGGTCACGGCCTTCTTAGATCCTCAGTTCGAAGCCGAATATGAGGAAAATCCCATAATCCCCTTCTTTCCAGCCATAGACCTAACCTTCTTCATAGGCGTGATTATGAGTCTTTTGGCAGTAGCCTTCAGCTACGATGCAATCTCAGGAGAGAAGGAATCCGGGACGTTGAAGCTGCTTATGTCGTATGATATTCCGAGACACACCGTTATTTTAGGCAAGTGGTTCGGGGGATACTTAGCGCTGGTTGCTCCCTTTGTCCTGTCGCTTCTGTGCGGGACTTTGATAGTTATGTTCTTTCCCGACGTAAAGTTGGAAGGCAACTGGCTCAATCTCTTGACCATAATGCTCGTATCGCTCTTATACATATCTGCGATATATTCCCTGGGACTTTTCGTATCGACCAGGACGGAGACAGCGTCTTCCTCGATAACAGTTCTTCTTTTGATATGGATCGTGGCCATTCTCATAGTTCCCAACGTGATGCCCTACATCGCCAATCAGATCAGCTCTGTGGAGTCTGTGCAGGTGCTCGAAGGGCAAAAGAGGCAGATGGAGAGGGAGAAGAATAAAGAAATGCAGGAAAAGTCGGTAAAATACTGGACCCAAGTCGCCAAGGAGCAGTGGAGTAAGGAGGCCGGAACATTCTTTTCAAACCTCCGAAGAGAGGGGAGAAAGGCCGTCAGGGAGGAGCAACAGAAGCTGAACGATTACTTCAGAAGAGATCTGGACAAGCAGATCAGACTCGCCAAGAATCTCTCGCGGGCATCACCCCTTGCTCCCTTTATCTATTCTGCCACCGATATATCGGGAACAGGCATAAAGGAAAGAGATAGGTTCTTGAAAGTCGTTTCGCGCTATAGAGAGAAATTGGTCAACTATTCCTACGAAAAGCAGGCACAGTTAAGAGAGACAGACCGGAACACGGAGGTGTTCGACGTCACCGATTATCCGCAATTCCGCTACGAATACAGCTTACTTTCCGATAGATTGAGAGAGACGGGAATGAATCTCCTTCTTTTGATGCTGTGGAACCTAGTCTTCTTTGTAGCGGCCTATCTGTCGTTCATCAGGGCCGACCTAAACTAAAAGATGACAAAAAGAGGTGATATTAGATGGTAGATATAAGGAGACTGACTTCAATCCTCTTTCTCTTGTCGTTCGTCCTTTTGACAGCTTTTCTGGGCTGTGGATCGGATCCGAAAGGGGAGATTAAGAGACTCGGAGGCAGCAAGGAAGAGCGCGACGAGGCGATGTTGAGGCTTGTGCTGTCGAAGAATTATGCAATTCCTCCTCTCATCGAGGCGCTTTCTGATGAAAATACGCCTCCCAATATAAGGTCGGATGTTGTCGAGATTCTCTACAGGTTGTCCTTCAGGGAACACGATCCGAGGATAGAGAAAACTCTTCTAATGCACGTGGATGACGAGGATCCTAAGATAAGGGAGGGAATCGTCAAGGCGTTTGGACGTCTCAAGACCGAAGAGGCTACGGACGTTTTGATGGACAGGCTGACCGATGAAGAAAGTGAGGTGAGGTATCAGGCTCTTCTGGCGCTCAGGAGCCAAGGAGGATGGGAAATCAAAAACAGGGTAATTGTTGGGGGCGAGCATATGACGGATGAGCAGAGACAACGCCTTACAGAAGCGACTAAGGAGCTTTCAAAAGATAAGGACGAGAGAGTAAGACATGAGGCGGTAGAATTCGTAGAACGTATAGCTCAGCAGATCATAGACGAAGGAAATAAACTTTCTTTAGGGGCAGATCTTGCGGGTGCGGAACAGAAGTATAGAGAGGCCTTGGAGCTCGTGCCGAACAGCAAGAACGCAAATTGGGTCCTGGGTATGTTCTACATCGACAACGAAGATGAACAGAAGGGGATGGATATCTTGAGGGAACACGGCATGCTGGCGTACGCACGGAGACTTTCTGTTCCTCCAATCGTAGATGGAGACATAGGCGATGCCTGCTGGAAGGAGGCTGAGCGTGTGACGGACTTTTATAAGCTTATAACCAAGGTGTCGTCTGTTCCCACCGATGGCAAAACTGAGGCGTTCATTGGATACACGCACGATAAGTTATATATAGCTTTCAAGGGCTACGAGGATTCCACAGAATATCTCACCCTAAAGTATAAAGAAAGAGAAAACAAGACCTGGGAGGACGATTGCATTCAGGTCCATCTGGACATAAATCGTGACAAGAGGACGTACCACCACATTATCATAAACGCCATAGGGACTATATGGGACGCATATCGGGAACCAAGCGCTAACCTCCTAGATACCTCGTGGAACGGGAACTACGATCTAGCGACTAAAATAGAAGAAAAGTTCTGGACATTGGAGCTTGGGATTCCGTTTGAGGACTTAGAGGGCGCAAAGGTAGGAAAAGGTACTGTGTGGAGAATCAACCTGGTCAGAGTTAGGATAGAGGATTCCGAGTACTGCGAGTGGATCCCGGAGGCTGGAGGGTTGTATCAGAGACCACAGAGATTAGGACTCCTGGTCTTCGATTGATCTATTCTTCATAGTCGAAATGGAGCTTATTTACGATCCTGCTGAATTGACCTGAAGAAAGGGAGTATGCAATGCTTAACGTAATCAATATGTCCAAGAGGTATGAGGATGGAACTTTGGCGGTCAATAAGCTGAGTATGACCGTGAACAGAGGCAAGGTATTCGGCATGTTGGGGGCAAACGGCGCCGGAAAGACCACGACCTTGATGGTGGCGTTGGGATTCACCGAGCCCACGGAGGGCACGATCGAAATATGCGGAATAGATATTACTAAAGATCCTTTGGAGGCGAAGAAGCATGTGGCGTATGTCTCGGAAAACGTCATGCTGTACGGAAACTTTACGGCGAGGCAGAATCTGGATTTCTTCACCAAACTTGGCGGGAGAAAAGACGCTAAAGGTGACGATTACGATGCAGTGATGGCTCGCGTAGGCCTAGATTCGGATTGCTTTTCAAAGAGATTGGACGGGTTCTCAAAGGGGATGCGGCAGAAGTTGGGGATAGCCATAGCGATTATGAAGGATGCACAGGTGATCCTCTTAGATGAGCCCACGAGTGGACTGGATCCGAAAAGCGGCGCGGAGTTTCTCAAACTTCTGGACGAACTAAGAGGAGAGGACAAGGCGATATGGATGACGACCCACGATATATTTCGTGCAAGAGAAATAGCCGACAGAGTGGGCATAATGAACAAGGGCAACCTCTCGAAGATATTCACAAGAGATGCGTTCGAAGGGATGGATCTAGGGAAGATCTACCTCGAATATGTGGAGCAGGAATTAGAGGAGGTCGAGTCTTAACATAATGCTATCTACACACTGAAAATTATAGATCGCAACGGGGCTTCTAGAGTTAGTGCAAGTACCAGTATTTACTAAACATTGCTGTCTAACGTTCCGGGTGCACCCATCCCCCAAAGAGACTACTGGGATCGGACTGGATTGGTAAAGCCGTCGGTGCAAGCTACTGTGGGGAAAGGTATCCATCCATCATTTCACTACCTGACCTAACTGCCATTGAATATCTCCAATATCGGGCCGAAGGTAGCGGCTTTATCCGTTTAGGCAATGAAGTCATTGGCGTCAAACTTTTAAGTCGTAAGGGAGTTAATTTGCTTCAGGTAAGAGACCCAGTTGTTGAGTTGTGGATCAGAGTTATCGATACAGATTCCAAGCCTATAGGCTGGTATATTACTCATGATGAATTCATAACCAAGGTACATCAGAGATCCTACACCAATGGACTTAAACGCAAAATAAGCTTGGATCAAACTTTTCCCAACCGCTACGCGGTTCAGGCCCTTTTAGACGATAGCCACAAATCCACACAATTGCCCGAAAGACTTTTATGGTTAGCTTGTGACAACCGAGTTCCTTAAATGCTTTTCGTGTCTCTTCCCAAAAGTCAGCTTGAGTGAATTTTTAGAATTTTTTATTTATCAAAATTTAATATCTGCTTGATATCATCAGATCCGGCAAAGAATAAAAAGAAAGAAAAAGAAATATTCAAACAAGACACTCCGTCTTGCTGAATCAAAAACTTTGTACAAATCAACAGCTCTCTGCTTAAATTTCTCTGCTTTTCCAATTATCTCTTCTACCTCAAATGTCTGTGCAAAGACTTCACTTCAAGTCCTTCAAGAGCATCTGACTTGTAGTCAGATATGGGTTTTCCTTTCGGTTTAGTGTGTTTCCCTAACTGGTTGTGCTGTATTTCGATAAGGGCTATTGACTTTATTCTTGTTTAGTGTTATTTTATAGTATTCCCGCTCGTTCAGTAGAAATCTAGTAGAAGTTAGTAGAAGAATCAAGGTCAATCGGTTCGACAAGTTCAAAGAAGTAATGCCAGAGGACAAGGCGGACCACAGGGATATCCCAAAGGATCGATGACGACAACAGAAAGCGTTTCCATTCGTCCTTGGGATATAAGACCCGAGAAGACTAGAGGAACAGTTTTATCTGCTACCCCAGCTTGCGTAATTGATGTCGCTTTCCAGGGAGGCAGTACACAACTTTCTTCTCCAAGACATCAGTTTGGAATACCAATACATCGTTCCTTGCCGAAAGGGGCATACTATCCCTGCACCCGAAGAAATCTCCCCTTCCCCTCTGATCGAAGGCCCCTGCCGGTATCACATCATCTGCGGCTGATATATTGCCCCCGATAGTCGGAACAGGATCGCGCGGATCGAAAGTGTAGCTGCTTGGAGGATCGTCATCCTGGACACCGGTAGAGAGGCGTCCGTCCAGATGGATGTAATACTTAGTATATATAGTCCTTTCCAGAGGCCATTCGTTCTCAAACCTCCATCTTCCGCCGTGATTCAGCCCTCCGTCTATAGTCTGCCTACCGTCACCTCCTCCCATAACGAATATTTTGACCGGTGGATCGTCCATAATCCCCGTATCCAATCCCTTGAGATTGTAGTCGAACCACCTTAACCTGAAATCGTTGTAGTCCAGAGCGGCATCTGCGCCGAACTCCACATCACCGTAGCGGGACAATTCCAAAGTCTGCGCGCCGTGCGACCAGGGACCCATAATCAGTCTTATCGGCTCCTTTTTCATAGTGGACAGCCGCACGTAATTGTCCGTCGTGGCTCTCGTGTAAGAGTCGTACCACCCCCCTAAGTAATACGCAGGCACATCGGCGTGTTCGTCGTAGTATTCCTCGATGCTGTATCCCCTCTGTTTCCAGTACTTATAATAGTCCCCTGTGGTCATGATGTCCAGTATCCACTGCTCATAAGTTGGGAAGAGACTCAAAGGTGAAGTTTCCTTCCCGTGCGGGAGTCTGGTCAGCCACTGTCCTACGTTCCTGTAGGCCTCCTCAGCAGCTGTCCTTTTAGCAGGGTCTTTCAAGGCCTCCTTGCTTGATAAGGCCATGCGAAAGGCATAGACGAAGAACCTGAGTTCGCACGCCCCGTTGTGCCTCATAGAACAGGTGTGATAGTTAGATGCCCCCTCGCTTACGAACATGCACTTTAGATGAGGCGGATTCATAGTAGCCAGAGCGCTTTGATCGCTTCCGCTGTAGGAAAGACCCATAGTCCCCACCTGCCCATCGCACCACTTCTGTTGCGCTATCCACTCGACTGCGTCGTACCCATCTGGCGCCTCATTTGCAAAGGCATACCATACGCCCTCAGAGTCGAATCTCCCTCTGACATCCTGGAAGGCGACCACATAACCCCTTCGGGCGAAGTAGTTGCCGCTTTTGACCATATCCAGCCTTATCTGTTTGCCGTACGGACTCCGCTCCAAAATGGCCGGGAATCTCCCCTTCGCAGGACTGCCCTCCAGCGCGGGAAAATAGATGTCCGCCGCCAATTTCACACCGTCCCTCATCGGCACCATTACGTTCCTCTCTACGACCACTTCATACTGCTGATACGAGCCCTGTCTGCCAGAATCTGACATGCGTCTGTTCCTATATTAGTAATCGAAGCACAATATCCCGCACGGTGACGGATCCTCCCTTCTGCACCATCTACAGAACCAAGCAACGTCATTGCTACCCCCCGATCGAATCTATCGGGGGGTAGCACGGGGTAGCTAAGTAATCTCACTTATACTATTTACCCTTAGTTTGGTACTGCTTCCCAACTCCTGACAGCGTCGGATCTGGTACCTTTTCCCCAGAAGTTTTTCGATACCTCCAATTGCAATGGCTGAAAGCCGAATGAATACGGAAAGACTTTACACTTTCAGCGTTCCCCTTGGAACTAACACATATATCTCCCACCGTTCACGTCAATAGTGGCGCCCGTTATGTAGCTCGAATCGTCAGAAGCTAAAAAGACAACTGCCGGAGCTAATTCCTTCGGCTCGCCGACCTTCCTCAGTGGGACAGACTTTAAAAACTCCTTCTTAAATTCCTCATCCCTGCTGTTCCAAAGGTCCCTTACCCTCTGAGTGCTCATAAAGAGTCCCGGAGCTACAGCGTTGACGGTTACCCCGAAAGGCCCGAATTCGTACGCCAGTTGCCGTGTCAACCCTCCTAATCCCGCCTTTGCGCTTGAGTAGTGCACTCCCGAGAGTTGCGCGCCGTGCATTCTCCCCGATAGGGAGGAGACATTCACAATCTTTCCGTACCTCATCTCCTTCATATACTTCCAGACCTCCCGACAGCACAGGAAAACAGCCCTCAGATTAGTGTCCACAACCTTATCCCAGTCCTCCTCCGTCAGTTCCTCGAAGAATACAGGGGTAAAGAGCGCTCCCCCGGCGTTGTTCACTAAAATGTCCACCTTCCCGAACTCTGAGACGGCCTTCTCTACCATCTCTCTGACCTGATCTATCTTTCGTATATCTCCCTTTGCTATGATCGCCCTACGTCCTAGCGCTTCTATCTCTGCGCCAGTCTCCTCCATAGCCTCCACATCCCTGCCGTTTACCACTATATCCGCGCCCTCTTTGGCCATCGCTATGGCCATCGCTCTTCCCAAGCCCTTCGACGATCCTGTGATAATAGCAGACCTACCCTCCAGTCTCATTTCTACCTCCCATATTGAGAAATCAACCATCTGCAAGCGTCTTTTTTGAAATCCTCCCCAGCAAGAAAGATAAAGAAAGATTCACATCCAAGTCAACACAAAACTCTCCCCATAATTCAGATTGCTTAGCCACCTCAGCGTTAGCCCCCGATAGATTCAATCGGGGGGGGTCGCAATGACGTTGCGCATCTCAACGGAGGAGATGCGCTGCAGCCGTCTTGGGAAAATTCGGTTGACTTTTTGACTCCAGAACATATATTTACACAACGTGTATTCTATTGCAGGCAGACAGAAAGGGCCGTAAAGGTAAGGGAATGACAACCTCCCAGAGTGAACATACAAAATTAGACTGCGAACAGGGAGGAGGGATGCCCGGCATACTGTCCAATTACAACTGTCTACTCATATTATCCCTCCTCCTGGTGTTCGTGGTAGCCACCTTTCTCTATCTGAACACGCTCGGCAACAGCTTTGTGTGGGACGATGTGTTCATAGTAGAGTATAATCCCCGTATTAAGGACTGGGACCAATTGGGAAAGATCTTCACGGGAGATTTTTTTCCCCAGAAGGAAGAACGGTCGGGCTTCTACAGACCTGTCACCACACTGTCGTTCGTCGCAGATCACAGCATCTGGGGCCTGAACCCCGCCGGATATCATCTGTCCAATGTGCTGTTGCATTCTGTGGCCTCCGCGCTGGTTTTCTTTCTGGGATATGCCATTCTGGAGAGCGTGCTCGGAGCGGTTTTTGTATCACTCCTTTTTGCCCTGCACCCCGTTCATACCGAATCTGTGGCATGGATATCCGGCAGGACGGATATACTCGCCGCAATATTCTTCCTCTCAGCCCTTTTGGCCTTCATCCGCTCTCAGAAAGTGGTGGAACCACTTCGTCGTGAATATAGAGGCCATCTTTTCTACTCCCTATGCGTAGTCCTCTTTGCCCTTGCGCTCCTGTCCAAAGAGGTGGCCATAACCTTCCCTCTAATCGCAGCCCTCTACGATTGGTATTACATATCTGAGGGAGATGTTAGGCTTTTCAAAAGGAACTTTATAAGAAGGTACACCCCCCTTGTCACAACAGCCGCGGCTTACGTCTTCCTACACCTTTACCTAATCGGAGACAGGGCGATGGAAAGAGGGTACGACTACCCTGAGAACCCTATATTAGCCTTTATCGAAACCCTTCAGATATTTGCGCATTACGTTAAAATCCTGATCTTGCCTCTATGGTTGGACGCTGAAATTCACATCTTTCCACCCGAATCTCTGCTCCAGATTACGAACCTTGTATCCATAGCAGTCACAGCAGCGGTAATATATGCGGGCATCATGACGCTACGGAGTGGTCGCACCACCAAAAGGGCCAGGGACGTCTCATTCGGCATATTCTGGTTTCTGTGTCTCTTTCCCTTCATATCGGGCATAATCCCCAGTTGGGAGCTGATAGCCGAAAGATTCTTATACATCCCCTCCCTCGGCTTCTGCATAGCTCTGGGAGCGATTCTGGAGAGTGCCATTTCGGGAAGGTCTGTGGAACGTCCACTTCAGGCAGAGCATCCACAGCAAATCCTCTCTTTTAATATCGCAAAATCCATCGCTTCCATAGCCTTCCTGTGCCTCATATGCTCCTACTCCGTTATTGTAATCAGGCGCAATAAAGACTGGAAAAATGACTACACCATATTTTCCAAATCACTGGAGAACCCGAAAAATTCGGATAACTCAAGACTGCACTATAATATGGCTTCCGCCTATATCAATATAAAAGGGTCTCTAACAGATGCCATACTGGAGCTTGAGAAGGCCGTTAGCCTGGATTTTCCCGAAAAAAAGGCCTTCAGGGTCTTAGGCAAAGCATATCTTATAAAAGGCAGGACGCACGATGCGATAGGAGTCCTGAGAAAGGCTTTAGATGTTGACCCTCATAAGCACGACATCTACAACGGCCTGGGGGGAGCTTACTTCGTAAACGGAATGATCGAAGAGGCTATAAGTAACTATAAAGAAGGAGTGAGAGAAAACCCAGATTACGATGAACTGCAGTACAACCTTGCCAATGTGTACGTCTATGTAGATTCCCTCGATAAAGCTGTATTTCACTACACAGAGGCATTAAGGATCAATAGCGATTACGCCAACGCCCACAATAATCTGGGAAACGTCTACTTAATAAAGGGGAAAATAGAGCGGGCCATATTCCATTTTAAAGAGGCGTTGAGAATATATCCCGATCACGAGATGGCGCATTACAATTTGGGAGACGCCTATTCGGGAAGCGGTGCCACTGAGGAGGCGATAAGGCACTATATGAGGGCGATAAGTCTGGATTCGACATACACAAGAGCGCATAACGCCCTGGGAAAAGCATACGTCATCAGGGGTATGCCCCAGGACGGAATCGAACACTACAAAGAGGCGATAAAGATAGACTCCAACTTCGCAGATGCCCACTATAATTTAGGATTGACCTATCACGATCTTGGGCAAGCTTACGACAGAGCAATGTTCCATATGAGAGAAGGATTGAGGCTGCAGCCCGATCACGTGCTCTCGGACCGAGCCAGGGAGATAGTTGAGAACCATGAGGAGCACATCCATGTCCCAAAACGATAGATCCATCAAAGCGTCAGAAGAAAGGAAAAACCTATGAAACTTGAGAACAAAAGAGCCATCGTCACAGGAGGAGGACGCGGCATAGGGCGAGGGATAGTCCTGTGCCTCGCAGGTGACGGGGCGGACATAGCAATAGCCGACCTCGACACGGAGAGCGCCCAAAAGACAGCCGATGAGGTAAAGGCCCTGAACCGCCGAGTCATGATAATCAAGACAGATGTCACAAAAAGAGAAGACGTGGAAAACATGGTATCCCGGGTCGTAAAGTAATTTGGAGGTGTCGACATACTCGTAAACAACGCCGGGGCTTGGGGGCACAACCTCGGAATGCCATTCACCGAAGACGATGAGGAAAACTGGGATTTCAATTACTCCATAAACATGAAAGCCCCTTTTATCGTCACAAGAGCCGTTACTCCTCACATGATAGAACAGAAAAGCGGCAAGATAGTCAACATAAGCTCCATCGCTTCCAAGAGAAATCCCCCTATGTTGGCACCCTACTGCGCAACCAAGGCCGCGCTTCTTAGCTTTACCAAAGTTTTGGCCAAAGGCCTTGCACCCCATAATATCAACGTCAACGTCATCTGTCCGGGGATAATATGGACGCCCTTCTGGGAGAGACTCGCTCCTCTTATGGCAGAGACATATCCTGAACTTCAAGGACTCAGCGCAAGAGAGTCGTTCGACAAATGGGTCACAAACGCCGTACCGCTAAATAGAGAGCAGACCCCGGAAGACATTGGGAAAGGCGTAGTCTTTTTCAGCTCTGAAGACTCTAAGAACATAACCGGACAGACCATGCACATAGACGGCGGCGTGGTTATGGAGTTGTAATCCCGATAGCACTACTGACTCAAATTAACCTCTCAGTTTATGAACAAGGCGTTCTGAAGATGAAGCGCAAGATTTGCTCGATTCCCATAGTAGTGACAGCAGCGTTCTTGGCCTGTTGCATTGTCTCGGCAAAAGCCCAGAGCCTCTTTAATAAACCAAAGCTTGTTCTCTCCGCTCCAGAAGGGGCTAATCCAGGAGAGTTTGGACGACGTAATCCAAAGCCAGAAGGTGAGCCGCGGTACCCATCTGATTTCACTATTGACTCCAAAGGTAACTTCTGGATTCAAGACGATGTGAATCGTCGGATACAGAAATTTAACAAGGATGGCAGTTTCATACTTTCCTGGAGGCCTCCTGAAAATGGATCGTGGATACAAGTAGGGCCAAGTTTAGAGGTAGATAGTCAGGATAATATTTATGTATTGACAGACCACAAGCGGGGTTTGAGAGGCTGGAAATTAGACAATCAAGCCAAGTTTGTGAGCCACTTTCAGGTAGAGTTTGGAAGCGGTACTGAACTTTCCCTGCGCGTGAATTCTAAAGGGGATATATCCATCTTAGGTAGAGGTGCTTTATTTCTTAACAGGGAAGGCAGGACTGTGCTATCAAGGGAGAGTGTTTACCGAATACATACCTCAGCCTTTTCAGATTACATCTTGATACAATATAATCCGGAAAGTGGAGACCCTTGGGGGGCGTTCGAGCGATATACGCAAATCCCTCAAAAAGGCATATCAGGACTGCAAGTAACATTAAACAAGCAGGGATCGGGACATGGAACAGTATCCGCAATTGATGTACAAGGAAATTCATTTGTTGTTGCACTTGATGATCGAAAGAGAAGTATGGAATTTTATAGTAGTGATAGGCAATACCTTGGGAAAGTTCCTGATTGTCCTAAGAAAACCCAACCCAGACCAAATAGTGGAGATGATTTTGTCACAGATGGAGATGGTAATCTCTACCAGTTACAGCTATTTCATCCCCGCTTGGGGCGTAATACAGCTGAGGGGTGGGTCAAGATATGGAAGTGGGAAAGGGTACAGGGATGATACTTGGACAGGATATTCCACTTCAAACCGGACCATAATATTAGGGAGGAAACTCAAGAAACGTGTCTTATATACTCAGCAGGAGATCCGGAATCCCTTGTCAGTGTCTACATTCATTTTCCGGGGCGTAAGGCCCTGCTTCGGGAGACGTTCAAAGTCGTTAATCTAAATTATATTTTACTAGTTTACACCTGACTGGAAAGGAGATGGAAATGCCTTACGTAAATGTTAAGATGTTAGGGGGACGCACAGATGAACAGAAGAAAAGGCTTGTGGCAGCTATAACAAAGGATTTGGTGGAAATATGCAACGCCAAGCCTGAGGCCGTGATCATCGCTATCGAGGAACTCCCGAAGGAACATTGGGCAGTCGGAGGAGTGCGCCTTTCCGACATGGAGTGAAGTGGAACTTACGAGGAGGCGTTGCTGATCGGATTTTTGCGGATCGGGAAGGAAGCTCTACACCTAAACCCAGATGACAGCTTATCGCTTATCTTTCGGTTGTTTATCCAAAGAAAGAGCCGTAATATGGATAGTTTGGAAGGAAAGATGGCAAGAGTTCGTTACTAATTTTTAGGTTGACAATCTTGGTTTTATATGTTATATTTTCATCGCGCGGGGTAGTAGCTCAGTTTGGTTAGAGTGACGGCCTGTCACGCCGTAGGTCGCGGGTTCGAGTCCCGTCTACCCCGCCACTTTTCTCTACGGGTCTCTTATTCCTCCTGTGGAAGTTCGACTGTCTTAAACATCTTTCTTCCATCTCTTAAGATTCGGAACACTATAACTTCATCGTCATTACGTTTTTCCAAAGCCTTCTCAAAATCCCTCACCGACTTTATCTTGTCCTTGTTCTTTCCGACACCTATCTCCAGGATAATGTCCCCTCTACTTATTTCCCCTTCATGGGCAGGACTGTACCTTGCTACGTCATTTACGATCACGCCCTCCTCTCCTTCGTATCTGTATCGTTGGGCGTCCTCTCTTGTGATATCTCGGACAGAAAGCCCTAAATCCTTTATCTGTGCTCCTTCTTTGGATGCAAGCACGTCCGCAAAGTCCTCCCTTTCCCCCAGGACGACCTCTACCGTCTTTTCGTCCGCATCCCTGATAATCTTAGTCTTGATCCTATCGCCCGGTCTCTTCCTTGCGACTATATCCTGAATCTGGTTGGGACGATCTACCCTTTGACCGTCTATCTCAATCAAAATATCCTCCGCCTTCAATCCAGCTCTATCAGCAGGGCTTCCCGGGAAAACTTCATTTATTAAGACCCCCATAGGCCTTTCCAGTCCGAATCCCTTCGCTATGGCCTCATCTATTCGTGTCATTGAAATCCCTAAAAAGCCCCTGACAACCCTGCCATGGGTTATGAGGTCCTCCATGACTTTCTTGGCCAGGTTAATAGGGATAGCGAAACCGTAGCCGATGTAAGTGCGAAGAGATCGTTCCGTCTGGATAGCGGTATTGATGCCTATGACCTCGCCCCTCATATTCACCAACGGCCCTCCGGAGTTTCCCGGATTTATAACAGCGTCGGTCTGTATAAAATTCTCGATGCCGTAGGGTTGCTCAATGATCTCTACATCCCTCCCCAGGGCACTTATGACTCCTCCTGTGACTGTCGAAGTCAGCGCCATTGGGTTCCCGATGGCCAGAACCCATTCGCCGATCTGGATCTTCTCCGAATCCCCCAGCCTTGCCACCGGAAGATCGTCCGGCTCTATCTTGACCACCGCTACCTCGGTCAGTTCGTCGCGGCCGATGACCTTTGCCTTGAACTCCCTCTTATCTATAAGGGTCACTAGAATCTTATCTGCGTCTTTGACCACATGATTATTGGTCAGGATATATCCCTCTTTGCTGACTATGACGCCCGAACCGAGTCCACTTCTCTTATACTCCTCAGGCGGCTCACCGAAGAAGGGGAAATATTCATGGAAAGGCCTTCGAGGTGTTGAACCACTGCCGCGCCGCCTTATCGTCTCGGAGATCGCTATGCTCACAACTGCTGGTCTGACCTCCTTCGAGATAGCTATGGAGGCTTCGCTAATATTCTTGGCGTTTAATATGTCTTCAGGTATTTCTTCATTGGATCCTAACTCTACCTTATCAGGTTTATCTAAGGCCACGCCCTTTTGGGTTATCCCGAAATTTGCAGATAGGAGAATCCCGATTAATACTCCGATGACGACAAATGCGGAAGCCATAAGAAGTGGTCTTTTAAAGTCGTGCATCTTAAGATTACTCCTCCTTACAATAAAATATGGTTTAGAATCTCTTACACTTATTCAACGCCATCTCTGTCCAGATTCTGCGGTTTGGCACCTCCTCTGGCAGCTTATCGATCAGCCACAAAGTCCACCTTTTGAGAATGACTCCCGTAGCTGCGTTTAAGTTCCACTTTCTATCTTGCTTATCATCTTTATGATCTCCCTTACAGTCGTCCTTTCCACCCATCTTTGGGGTAGATAATCTACTGAACCGTCCGTTCCGTCGGCTCTATAGAGGATGTCATTTTGTTCTAATTTAGATAGAACCTTTCCCACTCTATCTTTATCCTCTCCTATTTTTTCTGAAAGCTCACCTACGCTTAAAGTTCCCTTACCGTCAAGGAAGCTTTCTCCTATAGCCATCACCAGTCTGACAGCAAGGCAGACTTCATCTGAAAAGGATTCATCGCGGCGGCTCCTGATCGCCTCTAAAGGATCGGGGTTCTGAATCACATAGCAGGTCTGTACACCCCACAGGATAACGACCCACGTAAAATATATCCACGCCAAAAATGCCGGCATGATGCTCAGCGAGCCGTAGACCTTATGTGTTTCGACCATGGTCGATGCATACCAGTCGAACCCCAACTTGCCAAGCTCCCACATAGTACCGGCGACGATACCTCCAACGAGCGCGGTCTTCATCTTGACATGAGTGTTCGGGAGCAGTATATATCCTAATATCAGAGCCGTCCACGTAAACAGAAACGGGAGGAGGTAGAAGATTATTTCGCTTACCACCGATATATTCATCAAGCCGCTGATGATTGGCATATCCTTCAAATTTGTAGAAAGATAAATAGATATTCCTAAAAGTATGGGGCCCAGAGTTATGAGGCTCCAGAAAGATATAAACCTTGCCACCAACGGTCTTCTGTTTTTGACCTTCCATATTTGATTGAACGAGCTTTCTATGGCGTTGAACACAAAAAGGGAGATCAATATCAATATCACCCATCCCACAAAGCTGATGGTCCGCGCCTTTTCGGCAAAATTAGTTATACGATCTATCACCATTTCCCTGGAGTCAGGAACCAGGTGTGCGGAGAGGAATTTCCTGATCGTATCTCCTATCCCGGCCGCGTCTTCACTTCCTGAGAAAGTAGCTAAAATGGCAAGGCTTATAGCGGTCACAGGCACCAATGCCAAAACAGTAGTGAAAGACAGAGCGGCCGCCTCCATAAAGCCGCCGTCCTCGTAGAACTCCTCCCAGATGTGACGCACCTGCTTACCTCTATCGTGCCACTTTCCGTCAAGAAGCTCTGTTGCCTTATGTTTTAAATTCTTCCGCATTGCCTGGATACCCAGGAGAAGATACAAGTAGCGAAGTATTTTAGATTTCTTGCTTTTGCCTGCAGTCAAGCCAGGGATAGATCCCCGAAGCACTCTCAATTGTGTCGTCGAAACTATTTTTGATACAATAACTGGGCGCCTTGAAAATCTTTGAGCTGAAACTCCCGATATGCAAATATAAAGAATCAGGCTCGAAAATACAACCGATTCGTGCCCATAAACATAAACCTGCTCCGTTCTCTTGCAAGTTATCTATTTACATATTCTCAACTATGGCCTTCCCGAACTCGGAGCATTTGACCTCTTTGGCTCCCTGTGTCAATCGGGCAAAGTCGTAGGTCACAATCTTCTGAGATATAGTCCTTTCCAATGCACCGATTATAAGATCCGCCGCTTCGGGCCATCCGATGTGTCTGAGCATGAGGACTCCTGACAGAATGACAGATCCGGGGTTTACCTTATCCTGATTGGCGTATTTAGGAGCCGTGCCGTGCGTGGCTTCAAAGATGGCGTGTCCCGTGTCGTAATTAATGTTACCCCCCGGGGCGATGCCTATCCCACCTACCTGAGCGGCTAAGGCGTCGGAGATATAATCGCCGTTCAAGTTCATCGTTGCGATTACATCGAAATCGTCGGGTCTTGTGAGTATCTGCTGGAAGGATATGTCGGCCATGGCGTCTTTTATCAGTATCTTCCCTTCTGGGACTTCCCCTTTGCACTCATCCCAACTTACGACAGAATCCTTGAACTCTTCTGTAGCAAGTTGGTAGCCCCACGCCCTGAAAGCCCCCTCGGTGAACTTTTGAATGTTGCCCTTATGCACCAAGGTAACGCTCTTTCTGTTGTTCTCTATGGCGTACTTGATCGCAGCCCTGATAAGCCGCTTGCTCCCGAACTCAGATATAGGTTTTATGCCGACTCCTGAATCGGGCCTTATCTTCCAGCAGAACTCCTTTTCAAGATATGATATAAGCTTCTTTACCTCTTCTGTCCCTTCTTTAAGTTCCAATCCTGCGTAGACATCCTCTGTGTTCTCTCTAAATACCACCATATCCACCTTCTCGGGGTGCCGCACGGGGCTCGGGACTCCTTTAAACCACTTTACAGGGCGGAGACAAACGTAAAGGTCCAGGGTCTGTCTCAGCGCCACGTTCAGGCTCCTTATGCCTCCCCCCACAGGCGTCGTAAGTGGTCCTTTGATCCCGACTATAAAGTCCCTGAACGCATTCACAGTCTTCACGGGCAGCCACTCTTCTGTCAGCCTGTAAGACCTCTCTCCTGCGTAGACCTCCATCCAGTGGATCCTTCTCTTCCCCGAATATGCCTTCTCCACAGCGCTGTCGAAGACCCCCACGGACGCTTTCCATATATCGGGGCCTGTTCCGTCACCCTCAATGAACGGTATAATAGGATTGGAAGGCACGTTCAACTTCCCGTTCTCGACCTGGATCTTCGTTCCGTCGTTAGGCACTACGATACTAGACATCACAATCCTCCGTTTCTCCAAGAAGTTCTTAGATGCCCCTCTCAAAAGGCCAAGACATCACCCCTGGTTACTTCTTCTCCTCTTATCTAAAATTAACATCAAAAATTCTGTGGCGTCAAGGACTATCTATGCATGGAGGCAAATAAGCATAATGTAGGGGCTGGGTAACCCAGCCCTTGGAACGAGGGAACCTCGCCCCTACACGGGTAAATCAGACAAACACAGAATCGGCGCAAATGCCGCTTGCTTTTTTCCACAGATTTATTTACTTTGAAAGTCCCCAGGCGGCGCGGCCGATGTTCTGGAGCAGAGGCAGCGAACCGCAAAGTGGGGGGGGTAAAGACCTCGTAATTTGACTATGAACTTGCTTTCAACCAGACAACAGACAACTGACGAGTGAGCGTCGGAGGCGCAACACAAATGCTATGGAGAGTTGAAGTCAGCATAAGGCCGGGCTTTTTCGATTCCCAGGGTGAAGGTATAAAGAAGGGAATAGAGGATCTCGGCATTCTTGCTATCACATCTTGCTCGACATCGCAAGTATATTATATCCAGGGGGAAATATCAAAAGAGGATGTCGTCCTCATCTCCCAAAGACTACTGAGGGACAGTGTGACCGAGGATTACTCCATCAGCATACCCCAAGAATCAGACGAGACTTGTAGATTGGACGGATCTAGCCCGGATATCCGCACTGTGGAGGTGGCGTACAACCCCGGGGTAATGGACCCTGTAGAGGTGAGTGTTAAAAGGGGTATAGAGGACCTCGGAGTCGGGGGAGTTTCGGCCCTTAAGACGGCCGTGAGATACGTCATCAGGGGGGAAATCACAGATTCCCAGTTGACAACCATCAGGGACAATCTGCTCCTGAACGATATTATACAGCACCAAGCCGTAAGTCATGAGTCTCCCTTTGTTGATCCTCCCTGCTACAAATTCGAGCTGGTCTATGTCCAGGTATTGGGCGCGCACGACGACAATCTAAATGAGATCAGTCGTAGGGGGCAGCTCTCTTTAAACCTGGACGAGATGCGGGCGATAAGGGAGCACTTTACATATTTAGGCAGGAATCCTACGGATGCTGAACTTGAGACCGTAGCTCAGACGTGGTCGGAGCACTGTGTGCATAAGACGTTCAAGGGCGTTATAGAGTACGATGGAGAAAAGATCCATAATCTTCTCAAGAGCACTATAATGAAGGTCACTGAGGAGCTCGATAAGGACTGGTGCGTTTCGGTCTTCGAGGACAACGCCGGGATCGTCAAATTCGATGAAAACTACAACCTGTGTTTCAAGGTTGAGACTCACAATCATCCGTCGGCTTTAGAGCCCTACGGAGGGGCCGGGACGGGAATGGGGGGAGCGATAAGGGATCCACTCGGCACCGGGCTGGGGGCAAAGCCCATCATAAACACGGACGTCTTCTGCTTCGGCCCGCTGGATCTGCCGAACGATAAGCTCCCGTCCGGATGTCTTCATCCCAAAAGGGTCTTCAAGGGCGTCGTAGCGGGCGTGGGAGATTACGGCAACAGAATGGGCATTCCGACTGTCAACGGCTCTATATATTTTGACGAGGGCTACACAGGAAATCCACTGGTCTATTGCGGAAATGTGGGCATCCTCCCGGTGGACAAGTCGTTCAAACATCTCAAAGATGGAGACTATATCGTTCTGGTCGGGGGGCGCACGGGGAGAGACGGGATTCACGGCGTCACGTTCTCCTCAGATGCCCTGACGGCAAGTCTCTCCAGCGGGGTCGTTCAGATCGGAAACGCCATAACCGAAAAGAAGATGGTGGATGTGATTCTGGAAGCCAGGGACCTAGATCTTTACAGTTCGATCACTGACTGCGGAGGAGGTGGACTCTCCTCTGCGGTCGGCGAGATGGGGGTGGAAATAGGGGCCGAGGTAGATCTGGATAGAGTCCCGCTCAAATACGAGGGTCTCAGCTACACGGAGATATGGATCTCGGAGTCTCAGGAGCGGATGATATTAGCTGCGCCTCCTCAACATGTGCAAGAACTGATACAGCTCTGCGCCCAGGAGGACGTGGAGGCAACGGTCATAGGGAAATTTACGGGCGACAAGAGGCTCAAGCTGCGCTATGAGGGAAATGTCGTATGCGACCTGGATATGAATTTTCTGCACAACGGCCTCCCAAGATTGAATCTGAAGGCGACCTGGGATAAGCCCTATTTCGAAGAGCCAGATTTCTCCGATCCAGGGGATCTGACCCCTATTCTGAAGTCCATATTGTCATCTCCCAACGTATGCAGCAAAGAATGGGTGATAAGACAGTACGACCACGAGGTTCAGGGGGGCAGCGTGCTTAAACCTCTTCAGGGCGTAAGGAACGACGGGCCGGGAGATGCCTCTGTCACAAGGCCAGTCATGAATTCTACAAAGGGCATCGTTCTATCTGTCGGTCTCAATCCCAAATATGGGAAGATAGACCCCTATCACATGGCGGCATCCGCCATTGACGAGGCACTAAGACAAGTAATATCGGTCGGAGGGACTTTAGAGCATACAGCCCTTCTGGATAACTTCTGTTGGGGGAGTCCATATAAACCCGACAGACTCGGGGGGCTTGTCAGGGCGGCTAAGGCCTGCTACGACATAGCAAAAGTCTATGAGACCCCCTTTATCTCCGGCAAGGACAGCTTGAACAACGAGTTTGTCGTAGAGGGTAAGAGCGTTCCTATTCCCCCGGCTCTTTTGATCTCAGCTATATCGGTTATAGACGACGTCCAGAAAGTCATCTCGATGGATTTCAAAGAGTCAGGCAACCTGATCTACGTCGTGGGCAGGACTTACGATGAACTGGGGGCTTCACACTACTACGATCTGAACGGCTATACCGGCAGCAACTGCCCCGTTGTCCGTCCTTCTGAGGGGAAAAGGACGATGGACGCCCTGAGCACAGCCACCTCTGAGAGACTCATCAGGACCTGTCACGATTGCAGCGAAGGGGGTATAGGAGTTGCCGTATCCGAGATGTGCTTTTCAGGGGAAGTAGGAGCTTCCATTTCACTTGCCGAAGTTCCCACGTCACACGACAATGCAGGGGCAGACGCACGTGTCTGCCCGATAGAAAGAAACGACACGATCCTCTTTTCAGAGTCCAACTCGCGCTTTATCGTAGAGGTAGCCCCCGAGAATAGAGGCAGATTTGAAGAGATTCTAAAGGATGTGGCTTTTGGAGTCATAGGTAAGACCACAGCCGACACAGAACTGGTCATAATGGGCCTTAATGAGGCAGAAGTCGTACGGGCAGATATATTTGAACTGAAGGAGGCCTGGCAATCGCCCTTAAGAGATATTTAAGTCGGTATATGTTTTTTGCTTGACAAGAGGACGGACATTCATTAATATTTTCTCCTGTATACTGAACATTAGTATAATACTGTCGAGACGAAAGGGGGGAAAAATGGATATGGAGGAGATCTCTATAAGACCAGTGTTATGGGACAGTAAGTTGAGTGACGCAGCAAAGCTCTTGTATTTTGCTATTATTCTGTGGTGTATACCACAATAAATCCTTTCCTAAGTGTCAGCTGTTCCATAGGGATTGAGAATATAGCCCTCGCCCTCGGCAAGTCCCCAAGCACGATAAGTATGAGATTGAAAGAACTGGTGGACGGTGGATATGTATCCGTAAAATATCGAGGTCAGGGTCGAACTGCGGTTATAAAGTCTTTGGATGTAGCACCAGACCTGCAAGAAGCTAAAGATCAAGCGTAAGATCTACTAGACATTGAAGACCCAGACCTCCAAAGGATCAGAGATCAGTTAGTTAGATCTACAAGACGTTAGGGATCAAGACCTCCGAAAACGTAGAGATCAAGGTAATACTAATGGATTTAAATGTGCAATTTGTCACTAATTCAAAAGATTGATGGAGGATCTGGAAAAGTGGAAGTGCTTATTAAACAAGGCTATGGCGGTAAGGCCAATCAATCTATGCATACGGTGCATACGGTGCATACGGTGCATACGGTGCATACGGTGCATACGGTGCATACGGTGCATACGGTGCATACGGTGCATACGGTGCATACGGTGCATACGGTGCATACGGTGCATACCTTACTGTACTTGTTGTCTACAAAAAAAATATTGTGTGGCAAAGTTATATATACGTATGCAGGGTATGCACCGTCTACACACTTTGGATAGCCTCCGCCGTCTACTATTTCCAGCAGCAGACTAATGCCCATATTCTCACACACTGACTTGAGAGAACTTTCCGTTCGTATATTCATAAACGCCGGTGTCGCCCCTGATGAGGCAGGGATCATAAGCGATCACCTTGTGGATGCCAGTCTGTGCGGACACGACTCGCACGGAGTTTTGAGGATTTCCAGCTACGTAACCGAGATCCAAGCGGGACACCCGCGACACGGTGAGGCCAGCACAGATCTCTACCAGATTGTAAAAGAGACTCCGTGCACGGCTGTGATAGACGCCAGGGGAGGATTCGGGATCGTGGCGGCGCGGAGGGCTATGCAGATGGCCATAGAAAAGGCAAGAGAACACACGTTCGGCGCTGTCGGCGTACATCGCTGCACTCATACGGGACGTCTGGGAGACTATCCGCCAAGGGCCGCAAGAGAAGGGATGATCGGGATTGTTCTTCTAAATGGCGGCGGCCGGTTTGTGGCTCCATTCGGCGGAAGTGAGCGCAGGCTCCCCCCGAATCCGATCTCTGTGAGCGTTCCAAAAGCTGACGGAGAACCGATTATGCTGGACATCACGACCAGCGTGGTCGCAGGAGGCAAGATACAACTAAAAGCCGCAAGGGGTGAAAAGATGCCAGAGGGATGGGTGATGAAAAGCGATGGGAGTCCAACTACTGATCCCATAGATTTTGCCGAAGATCCCTCCACTTTCGTCCCACCCTTAGGCGGACCTGCAGGGCACAAGGGATTCGGACTCGGGATGATCGTGGACCTGCTCGCTGGAGGTCTCTCCTGGGCGGGATGCAGTCAGCCCGACCCGACGCGCGGCGCCTGCGGTTTTTTGGCTATGGCTATCAAGATAGAGAGTTTCATCGACCTTGAGGAATATAAGAGAGAGGCTCAGATCCTGACAGACTGGGTGAAATCCTCAAAGACCCTGCCCGGAGTCGAAAGGATATACGTCCCCGGAGAGATAGAGGAGGAGACCCGAAAGGCAAGACTCAAAGCTGGCATATACATAGAGGAATCCACGTGGAACAAGATAAGAAGCACAGCAGAGGACTTAAACGTGCCCGTCCCCAGGCAAGTTGAGAGTGGTCAGTAGCTCCCGACCCCCAACAGCATCAATTGGAGGCAGGGACAGGCAAGGGCAGACCCGCCCAGTAGATACCAGACAGAATGTAGGGCGAAGACACGAGTCTGACACTACGTAATGAATGTAAAGGGCGACCCCGCGTGGCAGGGTAAGGCCAGATAAGGCAACAACCCACGAAATGGTTCGCCCTCCAGTAGATGCAGATGGCATCTCACAATAGATTATGGCAACAGGAGCAAAAAATGGCAACAGGACCAAAAAGATGAATCAAAGTTCTATGTTCACTATTCCACCTGTGGTGATCACAGGTCCTGATGCCTCTACATCTGTCGGTGAGGAAGCAAAAAGGATAGGCGGAACCAGGGCGCTCATAGTTACAGACAAGGGCATATCCGAATTGGGCTATGTGGAGAGGATTTCAGAGAAGTTGAAAGATGAGAAAATATCGTTTGCGGTCTTCGACAACGTCCAGCCCGATCCCACAAGGAAGAACGTCATGGACGGATTGGAGATATACAAAAGGGAAAATTGCGATTTTCTGGTTGCCATCGGCGGAGGGAGTCCCATAGACTCGGCCAAGGGCACCGCCGTAATGGCGGCGAACCGTGGCAATTTACAAGACTATCAGGGCGTGGGCAAGATACCGCACCCGGGGGCTCCTTTGATAGCTATTCCCACAACGGCGGGGACTGGCAGCGAGGTGACCAAAGTGGCAGTGATCACGGACACAGAGAGGAATGTGAAGATGATGATGAGCAGTCCGTGTTTACTTCCAAGAGCGGCTTTAGTTGATCCGCTCTTGACCCTCTCGGTTCCTCCGGGGCTCACGGCTGCAGTCGGCGTGGATTCTCTGACGCACGCGGTGGAGGCTTACATCTCCAAAAGGGCTCAGCCCATCACAGACGCCCTTGCGCTGTCAGCTGTGGGACTTATCTCGGGGAACCTGAGATCCGCCTGGGCAAACGGCGACGACATAGAGGCAAGGACCAATATGACGATAGCAGCGACGAAGGCCGGCATGGCGTTCAGCAATTCGTCTGTCGCCCTGGTGCACGGCATGTCCCGCCCGATAGGGGCGTACTTCCACATACATCACGGTCTTTCCAACGCCGTCCTGCTCCCTGCTGTTATGGAGTTCACCTTTGTGGGAAATCTGGAGAGGTTTGCCGACATCTCCCTTGCGATGGGAGAGAACTTGGAGGGACTATCCTTAAGGGAAAGTGCCCGGAAAGCTGTGGAGGCGATAGTGGACTTGAATCGGGATATAGAGATGCCTCGTCTGGGCGACATAGGAGTAACGGAGGACAAACTGAAGCCCGTAGTCAAAAAGATGGCAGAGGACGCCATAGACAGCGGGAGTCCGGCCAACAATCCTCGCCCCGCGTCGAAGGAACAGATTATAGAGCTTTACTTCAAGTCACTGTGATCTAATGCCCTTACTGTGATTGAGATGGCGAAGTTTGCTCACGTAGGCCCATCACCTCGCACCCCTTGAGTGCCCGATTGAATCTATCGCGGGTAGAATCCCTACCCAAAGGGGGCATATTGGGATCTCTTAAAGTACCCCAGGAGACTGCTTCTGGGCAAGAGGTACTGTTTGCCCGGCTTGTACGCTGTGGACTGTCCGAAGTGTATTAGTTGACGCAGGTGCCTTTCGGAACACCTTAAGAACCTGGCTGCTTCTTTGACTGTAAGCATGTCGTGGATATCCATCTTTCCCTCCTTTTGAGAAAATGCCAGTTAGGTATTACTTTTATGTATAGTATGTAGGGTATGTATAGTTTGCTTAGTGTTTATCTATAAAAAAGTTTTTCTTGTGGCAAACAGTATAGCAAAACCCTACATACCCTACATGGTCTAAAGTGATTGCATAGCCTCTTCCCTTAGGCCGGCTCACAGGTACTAAAGGCCATCCATTTTTCTGACTTTCACGAACCGCTCTCCCATCCATCTCCCGAAGACAGTATTGCTCTTTGCCCTCAAACCATTTTGCTCGCAGAATTCACAATATTTCTTATACAGGTGAATGGTGAGACTCCGATGCGCTGTTCTTAAACAGACAGTGGGATTCTACAATTGCGATTATTTAAAATTTAGATTGACTTTCTTGGTATTGTTTCCTATTATTATTTGTTTAAAAATATCAATAGATATAGGGATCTCTGCAAAAGGTAAGATAGAAATATGAACTTACGATCCGAACCGGTTGAATGGGATTTGCTGGCAGGAATCATCCGGTTAGATCTTATATTGAAAGGAGACAAGCGTTTTGCAAGCGATTGACTATGCTTCTACTCAAACTGTGGATGAGGCGGTGTCCCTGCTCAAGGGAAAAGGAGATCAGGCCAGAGTCTTAAGCGGAGGGACTGACATAATAGTTCAGGTCAGAGAGAACCGCCGAAGCCTTAAACTTCTGGTGGACATCAAGGAAATTCCAGAGGTCAACCAATTGTCATATCACCCCACAGAGGGGCTCCATCTTGGGGCCGCAGTCCCCTGCTACACAATCTACGAAGACAAGACCGTTGTCCAGAAGTACCCGGGCCTGATAGATGCGGTTTCACTGATAGGCGGGATTCAGATACAGGCGAGAGCCACCGTAGGGGGGAATCTGTGCAATGCCTCCCCTGCAGCCGATGGCATACCGCCCCTTATCGTCCTGAATGCGCTCTGTGTAATTGCGGGCCCCAATGGAACAAGAGAAGTCCCTGCCGAGGAGTTCTGCACGGCACCGGGGCAGACTGTCTTGAAAGACGGAGAGTTTCTTTTATCTTTTAAGATTCCGCCGCCACAGGAAAACTCGGGGGCTTTCTATCTCCGCTTTATCCCTCGAAACGAAATGGATATAGCCGTTGTAGGAGCTGGCGCGTCGGTGGTTTTGGACGATGCTGGAACGTCCTTTGTATCGGCCAAGGTTGCACTTGCAGCGGTGGCCCCGACGCCGCTTTTAGTGGAGGAGGCAGGAGAGCTGCTTTCGGGAAGTCAAGTCTCTGACGAGATCATAGCAAGCGCAGCACAAGCGGCCGAGGCGGCATCCAGACCGATAAGCGATATGCGCGGGACAGTCGCTCAGAGGCGGCACCTGGTGGGAGTGTTGACCCGGCGCGCCATAAACGGAGCGATTCAAAGAGCAGCAAACGGCAAGCAATAGAACAGACATTATCGTCTGTTATGCCGCTGAACACGAATTCCTGACCTACTGTCTATTAATCTGTAAGGAGGCTCGTTAAATGAGTAGAAAAGTTCATGTGCAAACCAAGATCAACGGCGAAGAGGTCGAGTTCCTCTCTGAACCTCGTCAAAGTCTCCTGGAAGTCTTAAGGGACGAACTCTTTCTGACGGGCACCAAGGAGGGCTGCAATAACGGAAATTGTGGGGCGTGCAACGTCATCCTGGACGGACGATTGGTGAATTCCTGCATGGTTTTAGGTGTGGAGGTAGAAGGTAAAGAGATGACCACAATAGAGGGAATCGCAGATGAAAGAGGGCTCCATCCGATCCAGCAGAAGTTCCTGGAGCACGCCGCCCTCCAATGCGGGGTATGCACCCCGGGATTCATCGTAGCGGCAAAGGCCCTTTTAGATAAAATACCCAAGCCTACAGAACATCAGGCTCGGTACTGGTTAGCCGGTAATCTCTGTCGGTGCACAGGCTACGATAAAATCATCAGAGCCGTCCTGGATGTGGCTCAATCAACAGACGGGAGAGAATAATGGCAACAGGGGTTAAGAACGACTATAAGGTTATCGGCACCCGTCCGATCCGACACGATGGCACGGACAAGGTGACCGGAAGGGCGATATATGGAGCGGACGTCTACATGGCAGGGACCCTGCACGGAAAGGTGTTGAGGAGTCCTCATGCCCACGCAGGCATTCGTTCGATTGATACCAGTCGGGCACTTAAACTTGATGGCGTGAAGGCTGTGGTGACATCCAAGGATCTTCCTGAGCTGGCTGACAAGATCGCTGATTTGGGTGAAGGCGCCGTGAATCTGAAGTTTCTGGGCAACAATGTCCTTGCTGGAGAAAAGGTGCTCTACAAGGGACATGCGGTGGCCGCCGTGGCGGCTGTCAATGCACATGTGGCCGAAGAGGCGTTATCCTTAATAGACGTAGACTATGAGGTCCTGCCGCCTGTGATGGACGTGCGAAAGGCGATGGAGGACGACGCTCCTCTGTTGCACGATACTCTGACTACGAAGTCCCTGGGCGAAAAGACGGACGTGCAGAGCAATATAGCCGAGCACTTTCAATTCAAGATGGGGGATATTGAAAAGGGGTTCAAAGAGGCGGATGTAGTGATCGAGCGCGAATTTAACACAGCTACAGTGCATCAGGGCTACATCGAGCCGCACAACGTAACAGCCCTCTGGAAGCCCGACCGGCAGAGTGGCCGCTTTGACGGGGAGGTAGGAAGCCAAGACAGTGGCCACCTGACCGTCTGGTGCAGCACTCAAGGGGCGTTCACCGTGCGTCATCAGTTGTCAGAACTCCTGCAGATGCCCATCTCGAACATTAAGGTAATACCAGCCGAGATCGGCGGCGGTTTCGGAGGAAAAATTCAGGTCTATATAAAGCCTGTAGCTGCCCTCCTTTCCCGCAAGACAGGACACCCTGTCAAGATCGTGATGAACCGGGACGAGGTCTTCCAGGGCACAGGTCCTACACCCGCCACCTACATGAAGATGAAGATCGGAGCGACGAAAGCAGGACAGATCACCGCTGCACAGGCCTACCTTGCCTACGAAGCTGGGGCATATCCCGGTTCTCCGGTGGGTGCAGGCGCTATGTGCGTCTTTGCCCCCTACGAGATAGACAACGTCGTGATCGACGGATTCGACGTTGTGGTGAACAAACCCAAGACCTCCGCCTACAGGGCACCCGGCGCCACCAGCGCAGCCTTTGCCACAGAGACGGTGGTAGATGAAATATGTGAGGAACTCTCAATAGACCCTCTCGAGTTTCGCATCAAAAACGCCGCCAAAGAGGGCACCCGCCGCGCCGATGGACCCGTATTCCCCCGCATCGGCTGCATAGAGACCAACGAGGCAGCTCTGAATCACGAACACTATTCGGCGCCACTTGAAGGGCCATACAGAGGCAGAGGCGTCGCTTCGGGCTTCTGGTTCAACGTCGGACTTCAGTCATCGGCCTCGGCCAGCGTGAACCCTGACGGGACGGTGAGCCTCGTAGAAGGATCCTCAGACATCGGCGGCACACGGGCATCTGCGGCTATGCAGCTGGCAGAAGTGTTAGGCATTCCCGCAGAGGACGTCCACCCGATAGTCGGGGACACGGATTCTGTCGGATTCACGGAGGTCACCGGAGGTAGTCGTGTGACGTTCGCCACCGGATGGGCTTGTATAGAGGCGGGCGAGGACATCAAACGGCAGCTAATCGAACGCGCCGCCAAGCTCTGGGAGGTCTCCTCGGAGGAGGTAGAATTTGAGGACGGCGCATTTCGGTCTGTAGGCGATCCGTCCAAGACCATCACTTTTAAGGAACTATCCGGAAAGCTGAATGAGACCGGCGGCCCCGTCGCGGGGCGTGCCTCGGTAGATCCTACGGGAGTTGGCGGAGCGTTTGCGACCCACATAGTGGATGTGGAGGTCGACCCGGAGACCGGTAAGACCCAGATTCTGCGCTACACCGCCGTGCAGGACGCCGGAAAGGCGATACATCCAAGCTATGTGGAAGGCCAGATGCAGGGCGGATCGGTCCAGGGCATCGGATGGGCTCTGAACGAAGAGTACATGTACGACGATAAGGGACACATGCTGAACGCGAGTCTTCTGGATTACCGAATGCCCACGAGTCTGGATCTGCCTATGATAGACACGCTGATAGTCGAAGTGCCAAATCCGGGCCATCCCTTCGGGGTGCGAGGCGTCGGCGAGGTGCCTATAGTTCCTCCTCCGGCCGCCATAGCAAACGCTATCTATCGTGCGGTCGGCGTTCGAATGAGGCTACTGCCGGCGTCCCCCGGTCGCGTCCTGGAAGCACTCTGGGAGAAAGGGTAGTCTCTATGCCGGTTGTATGGATCCCCTCCTTGATGCAGGACCTTACCGACGGCCAGGAGAAGGTGAAAGTAGAGGGCTCCACAATTCGGCGGGTGGTGGACAACCTGGAGGCCACCTACCCCGGGCTTAAAGACCGACTGAGTGAAGAAGGTAGAATAAGGCCGAACATTGCGGTGATCGTTGACGGTCAGGTCTCGCGCCTGGGGTTGCTTCAGACCGTAAGTGACACCAGCGAAGTACATTTCCTTCCAGCAATAGGTGGGGGGGCACCGCCTCTTCTCCCCCTACCCACCTAGACAGTAACGCCTGATGGCCCCTGATTGATTCTCCCCCCGATTGAACCTATCGGGGGGACGTCGGGGATCGGGGGCAGAGGCAGACAGGGCATCCCCCCCGTCTGCTGTCTATTCATAAAACGGGGAGTGACCGGACTATGATAAAAAGGGATAATGAAGAGATCCTTGTCTATATTGGCACCTACACAGGTGGCAAGAGCCAAGGGATCTATGTCTATCGCATGGATCCAGCCTCCGGTGCCCTGGAATTCTCCAGCATGGCTGCAGGAGTGGACAACCCCTCTTATCTGGACTTTGATCCCCAACGACGGTATCTCTATGCGGTTAACGAAGCTACGGAGTTTGCCGGCAAGCCGAGCGGCGCTGTCAGCGCCTTCTCCATCGACACGGCAACAGGGAAACTGACCTATTTAAATCAGCAGCCCTCGCATGGAGGTCTTCCCTGTCACCTGAGTGTAGATCAGCAGCGTAAATATCTCCTGGTGGCGAACTATTTGGGCGGCAGTCTCTGCGTCCTCCCCATACTGGCAGACGGGCAGTTGGGAGAAGCCACCGATTTGGTTTCGCACGAAGGTTCAAGTGTCAATCCAGGACGGCAGGGAAGCCCTCACGCCCATTCTATCACCCTGGATCCAGCCAATCGCTACGCCTTTGCGGCAGATCTTGGACTCGACAAGATCATGATTTACCAGCTCGATTTGACTCAGGGGAAGTTAAGGCCTAACGATGAGCCCTGGGCTCAGGTTCATGCGGGGGCTGGACCGCGCCATTTCGCTTTTCATCCCAGCCTCAGATACGCCTATGTAATTAATGAGCTCGACAGCACAATGAGCGCATTTACTTATGATGACACGAACGGGACGCTCAAGGAAATTCAGTCGCTTTCCACCCTTCCTGAGGATTTTGAAGGCACAAACTACCCTGCGGACGTGCACGTCTCCCCATCTGGGAACTTTCTCTATGGCTCCAATCGGGGTCATGACAGCATTGTGATCTATTCTATCGACGAGGATACAGGTAGGCTCACTTATGTAGACTGCGAGCCGACACAGGGCAAGAATCCGCGCAACTTTGCCATCGATCCGACCGGCACCCTCCTGTTGGCCGCCAATCAGGATACTGACAACGTTGTGACGTTTCGAATTGATCCAGAGACCGGAGGGCTTATGGGCACGGGTAACGTAGCCGAAGTCCCGACACCTGTCTGTCTGAAGATGTGAGCGCCGGAGATAACAACAGAAGATGAATATCGAGTTATTGAAGCTATTGTGTGAAACGCCTGGTGTTCCGGGCTACGAGGATAGGATCAGAAAGATCGTAGCAGCCCAGATGAAGCCCCTCGTGGATGAGTTCAGCGTGGACGCATTGGGGAATATTATAGGTATCAAATGGGGGAAGGAGGACAAGAAGTTTATGATGGCCGCCCACATAGACGAAATAGGCTTCATGGTTAATCACATTGACGACGAAGGCTTCATAAGGGCGGTGCCTCTGGGCGGCTTCGACCCCAAGACCCTCACGGCTCAGAGGGTAATAGTGCACGGAAGGGAAGATGTCATCGGCGTGATGGGGACAAAGCCCATTCACATTATGTCGGAGGAAGAGCGGCAGAAACCCCCCAAGCTGGAGGACTATTTCATAGACGTGGGACTCCCCAAAGAGGAGGTCGATAAGGTCATACGAATCGGAGATCCTGTGACCCGTGAGCGCGATTTTGTGGAGATGGGCAACAACGTCAACTGCAAATCCTTCGACAACAGGATAAGTGTCTTTGTCATGATAGAAGCACTCAAGAAGATAAAGTCCCATAGTGTTGAGGTCTACGCCGTCGCTTCGACACAGGAGGAGGTGGGACTCAGAGGGGCGCAGGTAGCAGCACAGAGCATAAAGCCCGAAATCGGCATGGGTTTGGACGTGACACTTGCCAACGATGTGCCAGATGCTAAGGCTTTTGAATCTGTGACCAAGTTGGGGGTGGGAACAGCGATCAAGATTCTGGATTCCAGCGTTGTATGTAATAGCAGAGTAGTAGATTTCCTGCGGGACCTTGCGGAAAAGCGCAGCATACCGTATCAGATGGAGATACTCCTTCGCGGGGGGACTGACACAGCAGCGATTCAAAGATACGGTTTGGGCGCGGCAGTCGGATGCATATCGGTTCCCACGCGTTACGTCCATTCTACAATAGAAATGTGCAGCAAAGACGATATTGAGGCGAGTATAGACCTTCTGGCTGCATTTATCGAGACCTGCCACGAAGGCGATTTCAGTTTAATGCCAGAGTAAGTGGACAGTAGGTAGTAGAGGTTGAATGCCAAATGAAATGAGAGCGCTAGACAGTTGTTCAGTTGTGATTCGGAAAGGTTGCTCTTCTCAAGAATCTGTCACACATTGGAGTACCTTCTTGGGACGACCTTCTTGCCCTTACAACCTGAAATTAAATGTAGGGGCCATCCCCGATAGATTCAATCGGAGACCACTCGCCCCAAGAGCCGCATCACTCTGCCCCTGCGAATACGCACGTGGGGCAAAGCGGCCGGGCCTCTGATTCAGATCAATTCTTAACTAATGATAGTTAAATCTCTTTTGGTTGCCCCTCTAGAAGTCAACTGCTATGTGATATACTGTAACAGAACAAAAGAGGGTGCCGTGATAGATCCCGGCGGGAGCGTGCCCGATATATTGGATCTGATTGAGAAAGAAGACGTAAACGTGAAGCACATCATCAACACACACGGGCACTTTGATCACATAGGAGGAGCAAAGGGCCTCCAGGATGCCTTGAAGGTCCCTACGCTTATACACAAAGCAGATATGTTTTTAGTGGAGAATCTATCAGATCAAGCCGCATTGTTCGGCATCCATGCAGATGCCCCACCCCGGATAGATCGCTTCATCACAGAAGGCGATGACATATCCTTCGGGGATGAAACTTTAAGGGTTCTCCACACGCCGGGGCACTCTCCAGGAGGGGTATCTCTTCATACCCCCGGGTTAGTCTTCAGTGGAGATGCCCTCTTTGCCGGTTCAATCGGGAGGACAGACCTAAAAGGGGGATCGTACCAAACTCTCGTAGATTCAGTGGCCTCTACGCTCCTTACGCTGGATGACGATACCCTGGTCTATCCGGGACACGGTCCGGCGACCACGATAGGTCAGGAGAAGGCATTCAATCCGTTTTTCTGACGGAAACGTTACTGATATAGTTCCAGGACAATGAAATTCCTTAAGAAGACGCATCTAATTGTCATCATCATCGACCTGGTTATGGTAGGCCTGCTCCTTATTATCGGGGATATGTTGAAGAATTCCCTGGAAGAAAGGCTTGCGGAGAGAAGACAGGCCAATTCTCCCTCTTCTCATGTGGAAAGGACAACGGCAACAACTGTTGAGGACTCTTTAAGAGCAAGTCATAGCCTCAGGAACAATGAGCTTACAAAGTACTCAGATAGCAACGAGTGATTCTGACTATTCTCCGCTAAAGTTCCTGTAATCTACTACCTTCCATCGGTCGTCGATCAGGCTTGTGTTTATCAAGACGCTTTGGGCTAAGGGCTTTTCCACACCGCTTTGAATTATAAGCTTGTATATGAACATAATGTTATCCTCACTGAGCTTTTTGACCGTTGTAAGCTCGTATTCTATGTGAGGTCGGGATTCAAGCGGATCGGCACCCGCTTCTCGAACAGACCGAACTAAATCCAGCTCCTCTATCAACTTTTCCCTTGCAAAACCTGACGTGATCTCAAGGGCATAAGCCTGGTTTATCTGTACGTAGTACCTTCCCATAAACTCCTCGGCTATGTACTCAGAGGTATTTGTGGGTGCACAGGACAGAAGCCAGAGCCATATCAGGATGAGTAGACTGCAATACTTCAAGGTCGGACTTTCCCACGGATCGGTTCAACAATGGTCTGGAGGTGATGATAAAGATCCCACATAGTAGACAACAAAGAAAGGCGAGAGAAGAATCCTCCCGTCCACTGAACGCTCTCTACTTGATCTGGGTATGAGGAACAAGTTCTTGAACACAGTTGCCAATATAAGGGGTTTCAGAGCCGTTGTCAAGCAAGAATAGCTGGCTGCAGAAGATCTGGGGTGGAAAAAGTAGAGGGAGGATTATTGCCCTTTGTCAAAATGCCATCCGCGAGGGTCTATCTATAGAGCTTGCAGTGGTTACACACGGAAGTGAGCCCTGCACTACATGGAGTGGGCGGCACAACCGCCGTGCAAAGTTGAAACTTCTGACAAAGGGCAACAGTCAACTTCTGAAAGCTTCAGAAGGGGGCTTGTGGTTCGACTTTGGTCAAGGGGACTTTGACTGACATCAACGTGTGACACAGCGGGTAAAGTTGACGATAGCCCTACTGAACGATTTGGAAGAGCCAGGAAACTATTTCAACAGAAGGGAGGAAGAAAGTTTCCTCCCCGAAAACATGCTAAACTACAACTTCCTCCATGTTAGCAGTGGCCTCTGCCCAAACATCCCGCAGTTCGGTCAATATCCTCAAAGCCGTATCAAAATCGCCCTCCTTGATCGTCCTCATGCAAAATTCGTACAGCCTGAAAAGACCGTTCGAGATCTCATCCTGCTTGAAGTCCAAAGACTCTATAAGAGTAATCAAGGTGCCTATGGCATCTTCGGAGTCCCTCTTCTTGCAGGCCGCAATAATGAGGTCGTACAGAAAGAGTACCAGTTGAGACGGCTCTGTCGGAACTGAACTTTCCGCCAGACCCTCCGCATCGGCAGCTTGATTTTCAAAGCCTGAAGTAATCATTCTCAAAGCCTCCTTGTGAAGTCTTCGACGTTAGAAGTCTGTATCGAAGTATTACTGGAATAATGCTAATACTGCTTGTGGGGCGGCATTTGCCTGAGCCAGCATAGCTGTAGCTGTCTGTTGCAGTATCTGCAACTTGGTGGCCTCTAACTGCTCAAAGGCAATGTCAGCATCCAGGATCCTGCTCTTGGCTGCCTCAGTGTTCGTCCGCGCAACTGCCAGGGCATCTTCTTTGAACGTCAGCCTGTTGGTAACTGCACCTATGAAGCTCAAGGCCTTCGAGACATTTTCTATGGCATCGTCGACGTTCTGGATATAAGCTGCCGCATTGGCGTTGGTAGCTACGCTGCCGCCATCCGGTGCGTAGTCGATACCGAAGGACGTGGGATTTGAGGTCGCAGACGATAACGCTGAAAAATCTATCGTAAATCCGACACCCGTGTCAAAGACGGCGGGGTCCAATCCCGTGAAAGCAAGATCTACAGAGGTATCTGTGTCTGATGTTGTTCCGGTGCTTCCATCTCCATCGATAGAGATTATAACGCCAGCTGAATCTCTTACCTGGAACGTGATAGTACCTGCCCCGGCAGAGTTGGCGGCTACGCTTGTCACTTCCACTGTGTAGAACCCTTCAGAAAGTTCAGTTAAGCCGGAGTTAATGAATGTAGGGGAAGTAGCCACAGCCACAGTTAAACCTACGGGATCGTAGGTAGTGGAGACAGAAGCAGTCGCAGAGCCTACAACCACATCGAGCTGACTGGCTGTGAATCCTGTCGTGTATCCCACCTCAGACGATGTAAGATCGAACGTTATCGAATCGAGAGTTCCAGCTCCCACCTGGAAGGAAAACGCGCCGGTCGTGGTTTTCAAGATTTCGATGTTGTTGAACAGAGCCTGATTCACCTGGTCGTCAATCTCATCTCCCAACTGCTTTAACTCGTTCTTAAGCGCAGTCCTTTCTGCAGTTCCCAGGATGTCGTTTGCAGCCTGGGTGGCTTTGTTTCTCATCTGTCCCAGGATGTCATTAATGCTCTGGAGGTATCCTTCGGCGATGCTCATCATGTTCTTAGCGTCGCCTATATTGTTGAGAGATACTCCTAAACTGTCCGCCCTTACCTTCAACTTATTAGCTATGGAGAGCCCTGCAGCGTCGTCGCCAGCAGCGTTGATCCTCTTTCCCGTCGCGAGTCTGAGCTGGTGGGTGTCCAAACGCCTGTTGAGTTTGTTAAGGGCGTTTAAAGCGTTTAAGGCTGCTATGTTGGTGTTAATCCTTGCCATTAGCCATTCCTCCTTAAAAGGTTAGATAATATCCCTATTGAATGGGGCGATTTCAGAACTAAAGAGCCCACAAAAAGTATCCAAGAACTTTTTGTGGAAAGATGATCTCCGAATTTAAGCGCGCCTTACGTTTAGCTACACGCTATTGTTCAAGCAATTATGGTGCCAAGAAGAATATGGCAGATATATTATTGTCCATAAGTCATTGTTAATATTTCTGTTGTATCACAAACAATATAGAAGAATCGTTTTTATCTCCAATGCAAGTTTTTCCCATGATATCCCATGATCTTAGGAACATTTTTCCCTTTTTTTCTTTACAGTGACCGTTAGTTTTATTTATCATTGAGGATAGAGGGTGGTGAGCCCCTATCCAAAGGAGGACACATGCCAAGCTCAAAAGAGCCCACAATAAGAGTCGTAATGCTTCCAAAAGACACCAACAGTGCAGGCACAATCTTCGGAGGAATAATTCTGAGTCATCTGGACTTGGCCGGGAGTGTAGAGGCAAGGAAGCACGCAAGGAGCAGGTTTGTAACAGTGGCGATGCGGGAGGTAGAATTCATAGCTCCTGTCTGTGTCGGAGATGTAGTCAGCTTCTACACCCAAACGCTGAAGATAGGTAGGACATCCATAACTACCCGCGTGGAGGTCCAGGCTGAAAGGATCGAAACGGGAGAAAAGGTGAAGGTTACAGAGGCCGAGGTAGTGTATGTCTCGGTAGATGACAGTGGGAGACCAAAGCCGATCAAAGAGGAAGAGTAGTAAGTGCTTTTGAACATGTAAGGTTTCACCGTCCCTAATCTTCCCACCCTAATCTGCGCGCCCTAATCGGCCCACCCTAAGCTGCCCGTATTTTCCTATTGACATTTCCATTTTTTTGTTTATCTTATATTATTGACTAATATGATCAACATATATATAAATATGCTCCAAGCAACGCAAATCGGTTTGTGCAGGTTATAGTGGAGGAAGGCATGTCACAGATGAGTCCTCACGGGGGAACTCTGGTAAACAGGATTGCAAACGGAGCCGAAAGGGAAAAGCTACAGGAAAAGGTTGGAGGATTGGTGAGGGTTCAACTGAACGGGAGACAGGTTTCCGATCTGGAGTTGATAGCTACGGGAGGATTCAGCCCCATAGAGGGCTTTATGAACAGAGCTGACTACGAGAGCGTCGTTAAGCAGATGAGACTGCAAAATGGACTGCCGTGGACTATTCCGATCACGCTGGCCGTAAACCGGGAAGAAGACGACGGTCTGAGGGAGGGAACCGACATAGCTTTAGCGGACCAAGAGGGAATAGTCCTGGGAGTTTTGCATCTGGAGGAAAAGTTTAGGTACAGCAAACAGGACGAGGCCATCTATGTGTATAAGACCGAAGATCCGGCGCATCCTGGAGTGGCATACCTCGGCAGATCGGGTGACGTACTTTTGGGCGGAAAGGTGACGATCCTTCACCAGCCCAAACACAGGGATTTTGGATACTACAGATTATATCCCTCAGATATGAGGAGGATATTTCAAGAAAGAGGATGGAGGAGAATTGTAGCATTTCAGACCAGGAATCCGATCCACAGGGCACACGAATATATCCAAAAGTGCGCTTTAGAGATAGTGGACGGTCTCCTCATTCATCCCCTGGTCGGAGAGACCAAAGCTGACGATATCCCCGCCTGGGTGAGAATGAAAAGCTATGAGGTGATAATCGCTGAATATTATCCCCAGGACAGAACGCTTCTGGGAGTCTTTCCGGCTGCGATGAGGTACGCAGGGCCAAGAGAGGCGGTCTTTCACGCCATTGTGAGAAAGAATTACGGGTGCACTCACTTTATTGTCGGAAGGGATCATGCGGGAGTCGGAAACTACTATGGAACGTTCGACGCCCACTATATTTTTGAGGAATTTGAGCAAAGTGAAATCGGCATTACGCCTATGTTTTTCGATTATACGTTTTACTGCAAAAGGTGCGGGAACATGGCCTCGCCCAGGACGTGTCCGCACGGAGATGATGATCACCTTTCGCTAAGCGGGACAAAGGTGAGAGAGATGTTAGAAGCGGGATTGGCTCCTCCGCCGGAGTTGACCAGACCTGAGGTTGCACACGTTCTGGTAGAAGGGCTAGCAAAAAGGCATTAGACCGCATAGAAGACACCGCCTCCGATGCTCTGAGACTGCTTCGAGGCGCCGTGGGCGGCTTTGACGGGAGTGGGGGCAGCAAAGCCGCACGAAGTAGGCTAAGGTGCTCGTAGTCAACTGACGGGAGTACATCCTTGCCCTACCTATTCTTGGAAGAAGACGATGGATAAGCGCGTCCGAAACAGTGTGGTAGACACTCATACCAGAAGCATCGCAAAAGCTGTAAGTTGGAGAATATGGGCATCACTGACTACCTCAGTCATTGTGTTTAGCTTTACAAAGGAACTGGCGTTGAGCATCGGAGTGGGTCTTGCAGAAGCGGCTGTAAAATTAATGCTTTATTACTTCCATGAGCGCTTATGGGAGAAGCTTAGCTTCGGGAAGAAGGTCTATAAAGACAATTATCATATATGAGATTGAGTAACCTTTGAACCAAGGAGGACGATAGTGAAAAACGATCTCTTGCAGGTAGATGTGGAGGAAAAGAATGCCGAATTTGAGTCCAAGACCGCCCTGGAAGTGCTAAAGTGGGCTCTGGATGAATTTCATCCCGATATAGCAACTGCATGCAGTTTGGGGGCTGAAGATGTGGTCCTGGTGGATATGCTCACCAAATTGGCCCCCCGTGCCAGGATTTTTACCCTGGATACGGGGAGGCTAAACCAGGAGACCTATGACGTGATGGATACATTAAGAAAGAAATATAACGTCGATTTCGAGGTCTACTTTCCTCACACTGATGCTGTAGAAAAGATGGTCAGAGAAAACGGAGTCAATCTGTTCTACGAGAGTATAGACTTTAGAAAGTTGTGCTGCGGCATCAGAAAGATCGAGCCTCTAAAACGAGCCCTTTCCGGGCTTTCAGGATGGATTACGGGACTAAGAAGAGAACAGTCGGTGACGCGGACTGAACTTGGGAAGGTGGAGCTGGACGAATCACAAGGGGGCATCGTGAAGGTGAATCCGTTGGCGGATTGGACACAGGAGGACGTCTGGGACTATATAAGAGAGCACGATGTCCCTTATAATGCCCTGCACGATAGGGGATTCCCGAGCATCGGTTGCGCGCCCTGCACAAGAGCCATCGAACCCGGAGAAGACTTAAGGGCTGGAAGATGGTGGTGGGAGTCCCCTGAGGAGAAGGAATGCGGCCTGCATATAAAAGCAGTGGACAGCGTAGAGGGAGAACAGCTTTCCCCCTCCGAGATTACTTCGCTTCCCCGATAGATTCAATCAGCCACTCGCTAATGACGTTCCTTATTCTTTGGTGTCATTGCTATGGGCACCCACCCCGACCCCGTCAGGCGGTTCGAAGCAAATCAATCCCAAGGGATCCGAGAGGATGCCTGTCTACGGCTTGCTGTCTACTTGTTTATACTTCTTTGTCTCATACACAGAAGGAATGTCAAAAAGTTTCCTTAGATACGGGGTGCTGTTGACCGCATTCAGAGGCTTAAGCCCTTCTATGACGGCCGTCATAGCAAGCACAACCGTCATAGTGTAAGTGCGGAAGCATTCGTTTGTGATTGCTGCTATATGGAAGGTGAAGTCCACATTCGGATGTTGCACAACCTTCCAATAGGGGTCTTCAGGTCTTATGGGTTCGGGCCAGATGGGGTCTAAGACAGCCCTTGCTACCTTTCCCGATACAAGAGCGTCGTATAGGGCGTCGGGTTCTATGATCTCCCCTCTTGCTGTGTTGACGATCCTGACTCCATCTTTCATCTGTTCAAATTCTACTTTTGATATAAGGTCCCTGGACTGTTCCGTAAGGTTGGCATGGATGGTTATGTAATCCACAATTTTCAGAAGTCTCTCCGATAGCCTGCCGTCCTCTGTCGGGATAAACTCTATCCGTGTATTGTAGTCGAACTGCTCTTTAATAGTGTTGAATCTCTCTGTGATCCTCTTCCGCTTCTCTTCGTCTGCTACGATGTCGGTGTAATAGACGTTTGTTCCGTGCGCGGCTAATAGGAGTATGGCCTGCGTACCTATATTGCCGGCACCTATGACTCCCACATTTTTTCCGAAAAGGTCTACCCCCATCAGTTCTTCGTACCTGTAGCTGAGCGGACGTTCGGCAAGCTGTATGCCCTTGCACGATCCTGCGGCTTTCACTATGTCCCTGGACGCCTGAAGAAGACACAGGACTCCGTACTGAGCCGTAGTCTTCTCAGCCGATCTTCCGGCGTTAACAAGCGGCACGCCGCAGTTGGTTATCTGGGGCATAACATCCCAGTAGTGATTCCAACCCACTGAACAGGTGCCGATAACCCTCAATCCTTTGTCCAAGGCGGATTCTACATGTTCGGATGTAAGACCGACGTCCGAGGCCGTGAATATGCCGTCCACGCTATCCTGTTCCTCTATAATCTGCGTAATGTCCCGCTCTGTGGGCACAGGTCTGGGAAAGGACTGCGCTACCTTGATTTCCTCCTCTCCTTTGATAGATTCTAAGACTTCATGTCCCACGCTCGATGCTATAGTTTCCAAATAAGGCTTGCTCACGTTCTCCACGAGTTGTGTGAAGTTCATTACGCCTTGTTCTTCAAGGATACCTTTCCCCCTGAAGAGATCTATGCCCTCTTTATGGGTCTCAGGAAATACAATAACGTTTCGGGACATTTTTCGCATCCTTTCCTTGGGCTTTCACCTGGCATGTTCCTACCTGTTTACACGTCCAAGAATATATAGTAAGATGGGAAAAAACACAAACTCTTTTTCTATTGACTGCCCCAGACAAATTGGTTACCTTTTTCACTGCACAAAGGACCCAACAAACACAGGCAGAACGATCGGGAAAAGTCTTGAGAGTATTTACGATAAAAACTGAACAAAAGAGCCGGCTTAAGCTGCAGTTTGAAAGAGAACTCAACCCACAGCAACTTCGGGCAGTCACAGCCGGAGATGGCCCCAAGCTTGTAATAGCGGGAGCAGGGAGCGGCAAGACCAGGGCAATCACTTACAGAGTCGCCTATCTGCTCTCAAAAGGTATAGACCCGTCAGGGATACTCCTTGTGACCTTCACCAACAAAGCCGCAAAAGAGATGTTGCGACGCGTTGAAGTCCTCACAGGACCACTGGCAAGAAAGATATGGGGAGGGACATTTCACGCCACAGGAAACAGGATACTAAGGCAGGACGGTAAACTCCTCGGCTATGGATCTAACTTCTCCATACTCGACCAAGAGGATCAAAAGGATCTAATCAAGGTCTGTATATCAGAGATCGGGATAGAGCCCAAGAAGGAGCGCTTTCCATCGGCGGCTTTAGTCAGAAACATCATCAGCCTGTCGTTCAACACACAGTTGGGCGTAGAGACCATCCTGGACCGCTATTATCCCTATTTTGCTCACTTGCAGGATGAGATAATCCGGATAGAGGACGAATATCGAGATAGAAAAAAGAAGAACAACTCTGTGGACTACGACGATCTCTTGGGAAACTGGCTGGTGCTCTTGAGGGACTTTCCCGAAATCCTCGAAAAATATGGAAGAAAATTTCAGCACGTCTTGGTGGACGAATATCAGGACACAAACAAAGTCCAGGCGGACATAGTTGAACTTCTGGCCTCCAAGAACGGAAACAATCTGACGGTCGTGGGCGACGATTCACAGAGCATCTACGCCTTCAGAGGAGCTAACTACGACAATATCATCAGATTCCCCGAACGAAATCCGGGTACCGAGATATTTAAACTTGAGATCAACTACAGGAGTACTCCCCAGATATTAAACTTCACCAACGACAGCATAAGGCACAACAAAGATCAATACGACAAAGTTTTGCAATCGGTCAGGAAAGACGGTTTTTCTCCCGCCCTGGTCCCCGTCCAGGACGCCTATGGGGAGGCGGACTTCGTCTCCAGCAGAATACTCCAGATTAGAGACGAAGGAGTGCCATTAGAGGAGGTAGCCGTTCTCTACCGCTCCCATTATCATTGCGCGATTCTGGAAGCAGAACTCGTAAGGCGCAATATCCCCTACGAAATAAGGGATGGGATCAGATTCTTCGAGCAGGCCCATATAAAGGACGTAATCTCCTACCTTAAGATTCTCGTCAACCCCCACGATGAGACAGCCTGGAGGAGGATCCTGCTTATGATTCCCAAAATCGGCAACGTCACGGCGGGAAAGTTATGGAACCAGATCTCTAACTCCGCCAACCCCCTGAAGGCCCTCCAATCCGGCGTAATCTCGGATGTCCTGCCCTCACAGAGCCTGATGTTTTGGAGCCAGTTTATTGGCGATCTCAAAAAACTCATAGAGATAGACAAAAAGAGCGACCCTCCCGCTTTAATCAGTGCCATACTTGAAGGCGGATACCTCGACTATCTGAGGTCAAGATACGACAATTACACTTCCAGAGTTGAGGATATTGAACAATTAGGGCTCTTTGCCAAGCAATACTCTGAACTTGAAGACCTCCTTTCAGAGCTCGTCCTGCTCGGGGAACTTCAGGGGCAGGACGTAGTCTCTGGATCCGATGACACCGAGAAGGTAATTTTGAGCTCAATCCACAGGGCAAAGGGACTCGAATGGCAGCACGTATTCGTGATAAGGGCGTGCGAGGGAGCCTTCCCGGCAGATCGGTCGCTGAAAGAGGAAGGTGGAGAGGAGGAAGAAAGGCGCGTCTTCTACGTAGCCGCCACAAGAGCCAAAGACGAACTCTACGTAGTCTATCCTTTAATAGATATAGGTAGAAGCTCTTCACCTTCGACTATACTACAGCCGTCCCGTTTCATACAGGAAATAGATACACAACTGTATGATATAGCTGAGATTCAGCCAGCGGAGGCATAAAACGGCGAGATCAGTATGGCAAAGATTATGATTTCAACGTTTATTCTGTGAGCGAAACTTACATGCCCCTTGGTCCTCTCTCTTTTTAGGAACTGGGGGCTGGCCATAAGTAAAATCTGTTTTGCTGCCCCTCGAGTAAGAGACGATACTAATGAGATGTGTAATCTTATATACTGCTCTGGCACTGTTAGTCACTTTGAATGTGCCTACCTGTGGGCAGGATCTTATCGGACCTTCGACTGACTATGCCGTTGGGGATTCCCCTCATCAGTTTTCGTTGCGGATTTGGATGGGGATAATGACTTGGCCGTAGCTCATGATGATGGTGTATCAGTGTTGATGAATAATGGGGACGGGACATTTGCACTTGCTGTGGACTAAGCCGCTGGCAGTGTACACGGAGAGGCCACAGCTACTGACTCTCAGATGAGCTGATCTAGCTGGTATAAGAAGTGCTTACGGGAAACAAACAATCTAAAAGCCTTCTGAAAAACCCTGGAATCAAAAACAATAGTATAAAAAAACTTGGTAAGGCAGTCTCTCTGTATTATATTATACCACTGATAATATTATACATGGAGGGAATTTGGCATTTTTAGACGCTTTTTATTTGGTAACTATTTCAAAAGGGTCTAAAGACTGGATAACCCTGAGCGAAGGAGGATGCAAGTATGAAACTAAGAACGTGGCCCTTCAGACCTGAGCATATCACCAACGATGGAGAGAAACACGGCGGCGAACTTGCGAAGCTCACCGGTCCGGGCGTCATCACTAATGAGCATCTACAAGGCATTCAGACGAGGATCTCTGCCTACTTGGACTGCCCCACCACGATGATCGAGTTTTCTCCCGAAGGGGAGCCTGTGTGCAGCGATCTCAAACTGCTCGACTTTGCTCTGCATCCAATATGCAAGATATTTCGAGAGTGCACCAGCAATAAGTTCTGCCACGATTCTCACAATACATATGCTGAGCTTTTCTGCAAGCTAATCAGGTCCAACTTCCCGACCAAGATAAGGAATAGTATAAGGGACAGCGGCAAGATTCAGCAGGATATCCGTGTTACAGGAGTAACACCTCCGTTCATCAATGATGGAGAACGAGGATATCTCGAGTACGTCTGCCCGATCCTCGGCTACATGGAGCTGGCCTTCCCTATCTTTCTTAAAGACAAGGTACTTGGGGAAGAACAATCTGAAGACAAACCCGAAGACAGAGTAATTGCGGTGTTTATGGTGGGACAGATATGTCTCAAAGATAGACTCCACGACATCAAGCAAGTACGTAAGAGATTCTTAGATGCCAATCCACGCTGCTTTGACACATACCTGGACGACCATGGAAGCACACCTGAGAAAATCAGAGGCAAGATAGCTGACCTGCACGACGAGTATGTCTCTAAGCCACGCAACGTATATGACGACGATAGATATAACGAATTGATCGGGCAGGCTTCGGAAGAACTCACCAAGCTTGAGGAGACGCTGGCCGAAGAGATGCACATCCAAAGAAAGCTATATTGCAGGGACAAGGTGGATCTTCGCACGAAAGAGTTCCGTGCCAGTCTCCCCCAAGAGCTCCCCCAGAACGAAGACAGTTTGGATCTCCTGTGGAAGTTGTTGGAACCTCGTTTAGATTCTCTCATCGAAGATTTTCATGTGCGATACGCCATCGTTTTCGGCATCAAACACTACACAAAGGGCGACATCGACACGCTTGAAGCCGTGACTCCCCGAGGCGATATACCCTCAGATATGGAGCGCGTACTGGGCTCACTTAAATTCAATTTGAACAAGATACCTGAAGATGCCCGCATCGGGTTCGTCACAAGCGCACAGAAGGAGGTGCTTTTCAAGGGTTTCGAAGAATTTGAAGATATATTTAACCAAGACACCAATCTTATTCGCCTCTACCCTCTTCCGTTTTTTCCTCGAGTCTCCATCTTCGTTTTGGTAGGATACTTAGCCGACAATCCGCGTACTGGGATTGAGAATAGGCTCAATGGATACTTAGACAGATACATCATATCTTTTTACAACACGGTACTCTCCACCCTCTCCGCCATCCTCTTTGCTAACGAGCAAAAACTAATGGAAATAACGCTCCGAATTCTTGGACATGAGTCCGGACAACTTACGTCCGGCTTCACGTGGCTCAACGATATGTGGCTGTCCGATGTCGACAAGCTGAGGAAGATGACGAAGAAGAAAACACAGGACGTATTCGGGGACATTGATGGGTATCTAAGACAGCTTTCTTCTTTGTCCGAAAAAGTCAAACTGCTGGTTTCGAAGCCCGAACCGAAAGGACAGACTCATTTCTGGGCATATAGTGAGTTGCTCTTCAAGTGGATCAATACGTATCGTCTGGAAGTAGATAGGAAACGTTTGCAGTTTATCGCCGCCGCTACATACAAAGCGGACCCGTACCGACCTCAGATCTACGGCGACCAGGAACTGTTAGAACAGGTGCTCTACAATCTGGTGCACAACGCAGTAAAGTACTGCTATCGGGGCACGAATATTTACTTAGATTGCAGAAAGCTCGACTTAGGTCCTCAAATCCCTCACACCTTGTACGTTACCAATTACGGCCCCGAAATAGAAGAAGGACACAGACCATACGAACTATATTACCGTGGACAAAATACTCATCAAGAAGAAGGGTTGGGTATAGGTATGTACATTGCGGAGCAAATCGCGCTTGCGCACAACGGCTCAATCAGACACTCCTGCACGCGTGTCTCCGAATTCAATGTCCCGCTCATAGGCCCATATCTGCAACCGGGTTTCCGTGCCGAGGACAAGGGAAGTTACCAGCAGATCCGTGAGCAATTGGGCAGATTGATAGAGGAAGGCGAATTAGACCTCTTTCAAAAAGACGTGGTTCTGATCGAGCCACTGACCGATGAGCTAGACAAATTGAAACATTCAGGTATGTACGAAGACATAATAGCACTTGATGAGAACTCCAAGATGAGATCTTATAACCCAACGCCGCAGGAAGTGATCGATTCCATCAGCATACCTACGTACAGAGTGACATTCGAGGTCACGATACCATCAAAGGAGGGGCAAGAATGAACATATTGGTATTAGAAGACCGAGGCTCCGTCTCACACTATATGGAGAAGGCCCTACAAGAACCAGGACACAAGATTCTCAGCAGCTTCAATGTCAATGACGCTCGATCCAATTGGGAGCTGGGGAAGATCGACTGTCTCATTGTAGACCTGAATATGGCCCCGAATGGACTGAATCCTGAAGAGGTGAAGGACACACACGATGGTCTCTTGACCGGTTGGATATGGCTCCGCGAGTATGTTTATAAAAACAACCCGGAGATGAGAAAGCGGACCATAATCTATACGGACTATATGGACGCGCTAGTGGACAACGTGTCGGAAGAACAACTGGACGGAATCCACCTGGTCCCGAAGAGAGGCTCCACAAGACCCGCAAAACAGATTCTTAAGCGTGTAGAAGAAATCGATCTCATGGGCAGAAGAGACTGACAGGTAAAGCTGACAGCTAAAGCAAGCAGGCGTTGAAGCATCTGCTGCAATACAGTTCTCTGGTTGCTCTTCATCGGCTCTAGGATTGAGATACTCCAATCCACCCTCGCGCGAATGGCATATCGGATCAGCAACCCAACTGGAAAATGACTTTCAAAGTCACAACGTCAGCAAGGAGAGACAGGAATGAACATACTCGTATTAGAAGACCGGGGCTCTGTCTCATACTATATGGAGAAGGCCCTAGCAGAACAAGGACACAACATTCTCAGCAGCTTTAATTCAATGACGCCCAGGAGCTTTGGAAAGAGGAGGAGATCGATTGCCTCATTGTAGACCTGAATATGGCCCCGTGTGGACTGAATCCTGAAGAGGTGAAGGACACACACGATGGTCTCTTAACTGGTTGGATATGGCTCCGCGAGTATGTTATAAAGACAACCCGGAGATGAGAAAGCGGACCATAATCTATACGGACTATATGGAAGAGCTAAAGGAAAACGTGTCGGTAGAACAACTGGACGGAATCCACCTGGTCCCGAAGAGAGGTACGACAAACCCCACAAAACAGCTTCTTAAGCTCGTTGTGACCATAGCTCGAATGGTGGAAAGGTGTGGCTGATGAACAAGTTCAGACGATTTATACGTAACTTCAGTGCGATCATAGGGGCTATCGGTTCGGCTGTGGCCGCAGTCAGTAACATTATAGGTGACATAGTCGAACTTATAGACAGGCTTGGTAGCTTCCTAATGATATCTATGTTTATCGTAGTGTTGTTGGTGGTTTCTATCACTGTTGTGGCTGCTTATTGGGATCTTCAGGAAACAAACCAGAGGATAGTGGAGATGCTTGGCAACATATCTGATTACTTGGACATGATCTCCAAAACCGAGAAAAAAGAAACTGCCTCACAGTTTAAGGCTTTCTTAGAGCAGCTAAAGACAAGAGTCAAAGGAACCCTCGATTCAAGCACGATTTCATTCCTTTTTCAGGTCTTTGCCGTAGCCCTTTTATCATCGGGTGTCTATCTCCTTTCTCGATCCCACAGACATCTCAGAATGGTGGAGGGAAAAGCCAGAGAAATTGCGAAATTCATCGAGAGCAGTTCGACGTCTTCAGCTATGGAGGGTAACCTCAAAGTCATCTATAACAATGTTGGGTTGTTAACAACAGGGAGTGACGAAACCACCATCGCGTTTACACGGGATTCGCTCAAGAATCTGCGAGACATGCTAGAGCAAGCTGATCGAAATCAGACAGGGATGGAACGCAGACAGCACGTTTCTTTTCTTGATCAGATAGTCAATATTCTGTCCAATCTGAGCAATATGCCAGACGACATGCAAGACCGAGTAACGGACCTTAAAGAGTACTCAAAAGACTGTCTCAATCTCCTCCAAACATCAGGTTTTGTGAATAGGTATGAGGAGCAGTTGAAAACGCTCCTGGAAGGAAAACCCACGGAGTATAGGGGTTCAGGCCTTTTGCCTGAGTAACACATGATCTCATGCCGGCACACGTTCTCGGCCCTTGAGTCGATTACGGGAAGGCAATCCAGGAACTGTGCGAATATCTGAGAAGGAATTGAATATGAAATACTGCGTCGATCTGTTCTTCGCACTCCGTGCGATCCGTCCTCGACCGCCGTCCTATCGGAAGCGAGCCAGATTCAAAACCTACGCCCTCTCCCAGAACTATCCTAATCCGTTCAACCCCTAGGAACAGTATATGTGGTTAGAAGCGGAGACCAAAGAACTCAGGGAGCTTACGAGGCTCTACGAATACTACAGCAAGCATCACCTCCCAAAGGACCTCACGGAGAGGATCGTGGATATATTTGGGATTGACATCCGGGCGAAGTACCATCACAGGGAATTGCCCAATCCCATAATCGTGGCTCCCGGACAGATGAGCATGCACGACAACCAGATAGACTCGGAAGATAGAGCGGGTTACGGCGGACTCGTCCTCAAATCCTTCGTGGGAGAGGCGCCAAACGGCAGTTGCTCTATGGACTTCTGGAGAACAGAGGGGAACTACACGCGCACTTACTACGAGCCTGGCTACAGAGTGGACGGCTCAAGACCCATAGTCCACTGGAACGGGAAAGGCGACACCAGAAACCTGGAGGACTATCTTCCATTTGCTGTCAGGACATATAAATCGCGCAGAAGATGCCGCACCGTAAGGATAGCCTCGATAATTTGCCATCTGCCGGGAACAAAAGACGAAAAGTGGATGGAGGAGGAATGGCTCTACACCACGAAAGTCTTAAGCGATGTAGGATACAAGATCTTTGAGATAGCTTTTTCCCCCACGCCCAGCGTCCTCGAAAAGGCGAAAGACAGGGACATAGTACTGGAATGGTACAGGACCGCTCCCAAAATTATGAGGAGAGCCAGAGACGATATAGTAATCTATCCCAAGATAATGAACATGCGATGGGGTTTGAACTATCAATTCCAGATGGTGGAGGCCTCCTTCGAAGGCAGCTCCGACGGAGTGGTGGTTGCCAACAGGATGTTCAACAGGAAATTCAAATCTGGACACGGCGGGCGAGCCCTTCTCAAGACCAACCTCAAACAGATAAGAAGAGTAAGACGTGAGGGACTCGATATACCCATAAGCGGCACGGGAGGCATCTATACGGGAGTCGAAGCGATTGCCTACCTTCTGGCGGGAGCGGAAAACGTTCAACTATTAAGCTACATAATGGGAAAAGTTAAGATCCCCATAAACCACGTAGACAACCAGTTTGCTCAGGTACTCTACGAACTCATATTAAACCCTTACAACGGACTTATAAGAGCCGGCCTCCACCTGAAGAACAGACACGGTATTTCGTCCCTTGCAAAGATAGATTCTCGCAGTAGGGAACTTCAAGAAACCTACAGGGAAATCTGCGCTTATATCACCAGAAAACCCTCTTGATGTATGGAAAAGCCCGATATAATCTCCTCCCTTGAAGAAAACTCCATAATAAGAGACAGACTTACCCTCCCTCTTGTAGTCTGCTTTTTCCTCGTCGTTATCCTATACTCCCTTACTCCAATACGTTCGGATGATATATGGTGGCACCTTTCGACCGGAAAATATATCATACAGAACTGGACTATCCCCTCAACAGACGTATTCTCGTACACAGCCTATGGTAAGCCCTGGATCACGCACGAATGGCTGGCTCAATGCATATTCTACATAATCTACGCTGCCTTGTCTATCGATGGACTTATAATAGCAAAGGTGATCATTGTAACCTTTACATTCCACTTCCTCTTGAAAACGTGTGAAATCTCGAATCTCCACAGACCTCTATGCATAATCCTTCTGCTTCTTGCCCTCCTAATCAGCGAAAATCGCTTCGTAGTCAGACCTCAGATATTTTCATATCTACTCTTTTCCTGCTATCTTTTTATAATCTTTCGCTACAAATACAGGGGAAAAGATAGCCTCAATTATCTCCCTCTACTCCAGATTTTATGGGCTAACCTGCACGGTGGCCACATACTCGGAATAGGTGTAACTGGGATCTTCGCAGTCGGAGAATTCATTGAATCACTTCGACACAAGAAAGGAGCTTTATCGCTCAGAGTCGTGCTAAAAAACAGACTCCTAATAATTGCCCTGTTACTGGTCATAGCCTCGCTTGTGGGTCCTAACTCCTATCTATCTATCCTCCACGCATTCAGATTCACGGCGGACGAGTTCACAGAGGCTACGTTGAACGAATGGATGCCCATTCATCAGATCCTCTATGAGACCTATATCCCCTACTTTTTTGTGCTCCTTATCGCAGGCGCTCTTCTGCTCCTTATAGATGTAAGAAATTTTGATCTATCTCGCTATCTACTCTTTTGTATCTTGGCTTATCTCCCCTTTTTAGCTCACCGACACAGAGTCATATTCTCCTTTGCCGCTGTTGCAGTCCTATCTTTTGCACTTCGACACATCATCAAAGATAAGATCCTCCGCACGGACTATCTACTCTATCCTATGTTGTTCATAGTCCTCTTTTCGTACGGATATAACAGGATCCCCGATCTATACTTCGGACCCAAAAGATCTTTGTACCCTGAGGGAGCAGTAGAGTTCTTGAGAGACCATCCTATCAAGGGAAACATTTTTAACGAATACACTTTCGGGGGATACATAATGTGGGAGTTATTTCCCCACTACAGGGTCTTCATAGATGGGAGAGGGAGGACCTTCCTCTACGAAGACATCCTCGTGTCCGACTACGGCACTATCTTGGGAAGAGGCGAAGGCTTCGAGAGCCTTATTTCCAGTTACGACATCGCCCTTTTTATTCTCAACTATCCATCGGAAAAGGACAGACAAAGAGACATAAACTTTATCCACGACTTCCTCGCCGAAAGCGACGATTGGAGGCTCTTATATTGGGACGACATTGCCCTAATCTATATAAGAAATGAGGAAGATTACTCTTCATTAATAGATACCTACCAATTCAAATACGTAAATCCGCTCGGGAGCAGAGTCTATGCGAACAGGCCCGAGGATATGGAGGTTCACCTTTCGGACATCGTGCAGGAGGTAAAAAGATGTATCGCCGAACATCCAGAGCACACACGCCCCCGCATGATTCTGGGCTATATACTTACCGTAAATAAGAGATACGCCGAGGCCTTCGAGCAGTATAAAGAGGTTCTAAAGATCGAACCCGGACATCCCGGAGCCTTGAATAATCTTCGGTGGATCAGCGATAATCTGACTATTCAAAGGTAACGATTTAATGTAGATATGGTTCTATTAGCTGCACTTCAGCTCTGTCAGGTCGGCGGTGGGAACCTCCAGACCGGGGATGTCCGATCTGTAAAGGTAGAGTCCACCCCGTAAATTCGGGTCTTCAGGATCGAAACCAGGGGGCTGTAAGAAAGAGGTAAAAGGTTCAGACGCCGCGGTGATATAGAGATCTGTTAGATCCTCACCGCCGAAGCAGACGGAAGAAGTCTGAACGTCGGGGACTTCTACGCGACGCTCCTCGACTCCACCAGCGTCGTAGCGAATCACACAGCTTCCGTACCACATAGCCACCCAAACACCTCCTTCTGCATCTACAGCGATTCCATCCGGCATTCCAGGCTCTTGGGAAAAATCAATATAGACCTGACGATTGGCGACAGCACCAGACTCGATATTGTAGTCATAACAGAATATCTTACGAGCCGCTGAATCGGAGTGGTACATGATCGTATCCTGAGGGTTGAACCCCAATCCGTTGGAAAGTTGGATGTCTCCCTGAACAACCGAAATGGAGCAATCGTTGTCAAAGCGGTATAGTAACCCTTCCTGCTCCACCTTATCCTCCCCCACAAACATCGAGCCTACAAAGACACGTCCTTGGGGATCGGCGGTCATATCGTTGAACTGCAACTTTCTGCCCTCAAACTCAGAGGCGACGGTAATGTAGTTGTCCCGATCCTTCCACAAATGGAGTCCATCGGACCCTGCCAGAACCAGCCCTCCGGGCTGGTTCAGCGCCATCCCTCCCACGTGGGCATCTTCTATAAGGAGCTCAATTTCCCCCGTATCAGCACTATATCTGTGGACCCTTCGCTCTGCATGGTCAGACCAGTATAGACAATTATTTTCAGGATCCCAAAGTGGGGCTTCTCCTACTCGGTATCCGCTGCTAATAAGATCCAATTGAGCCATAGTTCTCCCTTTCTATTCCGCCTAGCTACTGACCACTGCATATAGCCAAAGTGAACGTTAAAACCTCAATTCTCTAATGCGCTGTGTAACCGCCGTCAGCGAGCAGAGTTGCAGCTGTGATGAAGGATGCCTCATCTGAGGCAAAAAAGAGGACAGTGTAGGCTATCTCCTTGGGATCTCCCATCCGCTTGATGAACTGCATGGGCTTTAATTCCTCCACCAGCTCCTCTTTGGTCATCCCGGTGAATTGTGCGTGCCGCAAGGTAGCGGGGGTATCTATAGCACCGGGACAGACGCAATTGACCCGTATGTTATCTTTTGCAAGATCGTAAGCCAGACAGCGGGTCAATTGAAGCACCGCGCCTTTGCTGCTATTATAAGGGACAAAAGCGGGCTGTGCGATAAACGAACTCATAGACCCCAGATTCACAATTGCTCCGCCGCCGCGCTCTCGCATGACAGGTGCGGCGTATTTTGTGCAGAAGGCGTATCCCTTCACGTTGACGCCCAAAACCCTATCCCAATCCTCCTCTGTTGCCTCTTCCACCGTCCCAAATACGAAAGCAGCCGCGTTGTTTACCAAGATGTCCAAGCCTCCGTATTCTGAGACAACCGTCTTGATCATCTCCTCTACTTCCTTTTCTTTCGAGACGTCACAGCGGCAAAACAGCGCCTGCCCCCCGGCCTGATGAATCTTTTCCGCTGTTTCCTGGCCGCCGTCGGTATCTATGTCCGCCATGGCGACTCTGGCTCCTTCTTCTGCAAAGAGTAGTGCTGTCGCTCGGCCAATGCCCGAACCGGCACCCGTAATCAGCGCAATCTTATGCTCTAACCTCATAGTTGGTCCTCCCTTCGTCAGTGAAATATTCCCTGGCTTGCAACTTTTGTGAGGGAATATACAGATGAAACTGCTAACTGTCAACAGGAATTGTGGGGAGAATCTCAAACTTCATGGCAAGAATAAGAAAGCCGAACCCATTCAGAACTGAGCGTCGGCTTTTTTCTAATCTAATGAAAGTACGGCGAACCGATGTGTTCGCCCGATTCTGCTGCATTATCAGGGCAGACACGCTGATCTGACACTACAGATAGTGGCAAAGTCTATCTCACCAATACCAACTTCCTTATCTTCACAAATTCTTCCGATCCATCCATTTTCAAGCGATACAGATAGAGCCCGCTGGCAAGGCTCTCTCCACTATCATCTTTGCCATCCCAGAATACAGAGTGGCTTCCTGCGTCTATCTGCTCATTTACCAATGTTGCAACCTTCTGTCCTATCATATTATAGACAGATAGCTCAACGTGGCTTTGGACAGGAAGATCGTAATGGATCACCGTCTCTGGGTTAAACGGATTGGGGAAGTTCTGATGCAATGAATAGCTGTCAGGAACATCGGAAACTTCTTCAGATTGGAGAATAACCACACTGAAGAAGCCCTCGTTCAATTGAGCAGAGGTTAGAGCAATCCCCGATAGATTCAATACGGGATCAATTTCACCAATAGCCTCAATCTGCGAACCGATAGACTCAAACATAATCTCTGCAATCCTACCGCTGCCTTCAACTGATTCTACCCCGGCAAACGATAGCCTTAGCCTGCCATCTTGAGCATTGTTGGCGAAAAGATAATCAGATGTCAGGTCTGATGTCATAGCCTCTGAAACTTTGAGCTTGGTGGAATCGAAGGATAGTTCAAGTTGACCTGATAATACACCGTCCATTTCGTCTATGAGAACAGCGACGGCAAAGCGTCCATCAGGCAACGCCTCTACATCACCTAAACTGATAATCCTTTCGGCAAGTATAGACTTAGAGATGCCTCCCGTTTCGGCGGGAAACTCAGTTATTATCCCGACGACGAACCTGAGTATCAAAGAGGCATCAAAGGAACTTATAGTGCCGTCTCCACTGACATCTGCTATCAGGGTGTCAGAGATTACAAAGAGACCGACTGTGTGTTCAAGCACCAAAGCGGCATCAAATGCCGTTACCTGTCTGTTGCCGGTGACATCCCCTAACAACCTTTCGATAATTCGCACAGACCCATCCTGTGTGATTGCCGGTGGATCTCCCTCGTTGAAGAAGAATTCCTCAAATACCAATGCCGTGGAATCACTGATTACTGCTGAATCGGAAAGTGCAAACTTGATAAGCACAAGATTGCCCGACCCCGATAATGCGTTGCCTCTCGCAGTTGCCATTGCAATCCTGACGGTGTCTACAGATGTTCCGATGCCTGTTGCAACTGTGCCAGCCGTCGTCCAGCCTTGGGTCAGTGTCCCTTCCGATGTCACATCTATTGTCTCTATTACATTTGAATCGTAGCTGATATTCATCTGGGCTGAGATGACTCCAAGCCCTGTCACATCCTCTTCGATAACGACGGGAACTGAAACTATAGTATGGTCGATAAAGACAGATGTGTCCGGGAGGCTGACCGAGACAAGATCAAATGTTAATTCAACAATAGACGGACCACTTGAATTAGTCCATAGACCACCGTTATGATAGGTCAGGAACTGAGGGAGAGAACCAGAAGGAGATACTACTGTATCCACTGACACGACTGTCCCATCTCCTGTAGTCTTCCAGAGCCTACGGTTTCCATAATCTCCTATGTACAGGTATGTGCTGTCACTTGCAATAGACTTACGCCTGACTATCTCCCCCAAGAACTCATGTCCACTTTGATCGTAAACCTCAAATTCTCCACCTATGCTATTATCGCGTGTTTGCCACAATTCAGATCCCAGAAAGGCCATATCGTTACTCCATGTACGTGTGGTGTATGAAGTAGCGTCTACAGTTCCTGTGCTGGGATCATACTGATAGATCAGTCCACTTGGATGAATTCTGACATAGATATATCCACTATAGTGTGCAACCCCCGATAGCTGCTCGACACCTACTGAATAGGGTATGTTTACAGATGTAACCAGCTCCCGATCGCTGGCACGTACTTTATAGAGCTTCTGAGTAGATGATGCTGACAGATTACCAGTAACCCAAAAGTCCATCCCATCACTGGCCAAGCCATTAATCCCACTTAGATCGCTTATGTAAAGGGAATGAACAAACTCAAATCCGTCAAAAAGTGTGTCTGCCAGACCACTGGGATTTGTGATTATCAAATCCAAAGTACCGACAGCGTGAGCGGGAGTTATAGCCGTAATGGTATCGGGCGACACGACGACCACACCTGTGGCTGTGCTATCACCAAAAGTCACAGTCACTCCGCTCCGGAAATTGCTCCCTCTTATCGTTACATGCGTCCCGCCCGATTCTGAGCCAGAAGTGGGATTGATAGATGTCACAACCGGATAGGCGATCGTTCCGGTAACTGTGAGCGTAAACGCGGTCTGCGCTGTCCCGCCGTTGCCGTCGTTTGCCTCGACGGTGATCGTGTCGCTGCCCGCCGACAGGGCCGTGACCGTAAGGATGCTCCCTGAAATACCCGGCACGACCACCGAGGAGTCAGAACTGCTGGCCTGATAGACCAGCACATCACCGTTGGAATCAGTAAACACGGAATCCGGGGAGACCAGGTCTCGGGCAAATGGTGGGTCTCCCGCATCCAGGTCAATGTTTTGGTCAGGGATAGTGTTCTTCACCACCGGCGTATCGTTCGATCCTGCAGCAATGCTAAAAGATCTAGTTTCCCTCTGACTCCATGTCCCAGCCGCATTCTGCGACCGCACAGTGACGGTATGACTATCCAGCGGAAGTCCCGCAGTAGGAAGTCCCACGCCTACATTGACGGACTCTGCCTGCGAAATAGGTATTTCAACACCTGCCCCTAATCCGGGATCGGTGTTGAAGAAATATTCCAGCCTTACAAGTGGTGACGGCGCGGTTACATCAAGCGGGGAGTATATATAGAACGGCCGTGCTTCGGTCACACTCCAAATTCCATCTTGATTGCGACCGCGCACGTGCAGAGTATGAAGACCAGTGCCAAGACCGGCCGCACTGATCTGCTCCATAATATCGACAGTATCACCCACATCTACAGTAAATCCACTCGCAAGACCGTGACCGGGATCATCGTCTATGAAATATTCCACCACCTCCATCGAAGCTACCTGCACTCCTGCCTCTGCATAGATGTAAAACGGACGCGATTCAGTCACACTCCACATTCCATCTTGACTGCGGGCGCGCACATGCAGAGTATGAAGACCGCTTCCAAGACTCGCCGTACTGATCTGCTCTGTAATATCCACTGTATCGCCCACACTTACAGTAAATCCACTCCCCTGACCGTGACCAGGATCATCGTCCAGAAAATATTCCACCGCCTCTATCGAAGCTACTTGCACTGTAGGATCTTCGTAGATGTAAAACGGCCGCGATTCGGTCATACTCCACCTGCCATCCTGGCTGCGGGCGCGCACGTGCAACGTATGAAGACCGGTGGCAAGACCGGCCGCACTGATCTGCTCCGTAATATCGACAGTATCGCCCACACCAACAGTAAATCCACTCCCCTGACCGTGACCAGGATCATCGTCCAGAAAATATTCCACCGCCTCTATCGAAGCTACCTGCACTGCGGGAGCTTCGTAGATGTAAAACGGTCGTGCTTCGGTCATACTCCAATTGTTATTAGCATCCTTAAACCGTACATGCAGAGTATGAAGGCCCGTACTCAACCCGGTTGTGGATATTGAGAACGTGACCGATGTATCCGGAGATGACACAGATATAGCAGTGCCCAATCCGTGTCCCGGATCGACATCAATAAAGTATTCTGCCGCCACAAGATCAGGTGTCTGCGCGTGCAGATGACCCTGGCACAGGAGCAGAATAACTGCTGCAAGCATCAGTTTCAATCTAAATTTGTCCATTGTAGTAATCTTGAAATTGTAGTAATCTTGAAGAAGATGAACATGCCAAAGACTTCTGTGGAACCCGCAGATCAATTAGATCTTGCCTTTACCTTCACGTTTAGATTACCGCCCTGTCTTACTACACTTGAAGCGTTGAACACCTGAATGAGCGGAATGGACGGAAGGACGTGCGGCCACGAATCAAGAGGATTACTACCCCCAAACATACCGATATCCGTGCCGTCAGTGCCTGCACTTATCGCCGGAGAACCGGCTTTCAGGTTGAAATCCCAGCCAAAGGAGAAACTGTTAGACCCACTCTGAGGAAAATTCTCAAATGAAGGATCGGTATTTACAATATTGTCCTGTCCTGTAGCACCACCAGGAGGTAAGCCATTTGCGTTCGTTCCGAAGGTTAGATTATTATTGAATACATTTCTCAGAGCTGAAACCCTAGCGGTTGGCTTTACACCGTAGAAGATGTTATTCGCAACTATGCAATCAGTAATGTTCTCGAACGCTCGTCTGTCCGTGTTCACTGTCGCGATGAAGATATTATTGCTGATCACTGTATTATTGTCTGCACTTATACCGCCATAGCCGGCGCTGTAAAAGTCGTAAAAAATACTGTTGCTTATTACCAAATTTGATGCTCCACCTGTAAGATTTAGCAGAGGAGTCTCCCTATTAATATCAATAATACAATTCCTGATTCGTAAGCTATCAACAGAAGAACCGGAGCTTCTACTTATCCTCCCCCCAGTATAAAACCAACATCTCTCAATGACTATGTTGCTGAGTGCCCCGCCGCTAAATGTCGCTGCCCCTGCTTGCAGGCCAGATATTACCGTACCAGAAGCATTAGTTTGAAATAACGTGTTACTGCTAAAGGTGATAGTGCCCACTACTGACCGGAGATAACGATCTTTATCCGGATTAAGTCCTCCACCGTAAACCGTCAATCTTCTGTCAATCGTTATGTTCCCGTAAACAGTTGGACTCGGTGTCACCTGCACTGTATCCCCCACCTGGGCCGCGTTAAGAGCCGACTGCAGTGATGAGAACACGTTATTCCCTGTCGGTGCATTCAAGTTATTGTCAGCCACGAATATGGCCCCGTAGGCATTACCCATACAGAGCACAGCGGCCGAAAGCACGATTAATGTTGTTAGAGTTCTCACGGTTAGTTCCTCCTTTTGTGTTAGGGTTAATTTAGGTGTTGGAGAGCCGAATGTAGTTTTGTAATTCTGAACCTTCCTACCACATAGCGCTATGCCAGAGAAGAATTCAACTTTGGCATCTGTAATGTTATACGACTCACAAGATAAGGAAACATAACACAAAATGTCAAGCAAAAACGATGCCTATTTCCTCGTCTTAACCAACAATAGAATCCCGATAGTTATAAAGACGATGTTCCCTATCCAGGCCGCTAAAAGGGGTTGCAGATAGCCGTTGTGTCCCAACGCCTGCGCGCTCTTTACGAAGCCGTAAAAGACAAACGAGATCAGGATCGTTATCCCGAAACTTGCAGCCTTTCCAGTCCTCCTTCCTACAGAGGAAGCCATAGGGGCTCCGAGGAGGACCATTATGAAATTGGTCAGAGGATACGATATTTTCAGATGGAGGTCCACCAGCCATTTTCCGGCCTCTTTTCCGCTGTTCGTGGCTCTTTCTATATATCGTTTGAGCTCGAAGTAGTTCATCTCCTCAGGCTTTTTGTATTCCCTTATAAAATCCATAGGGGCAAGCAAAACGTTCTCTAAGATCCTGCTTTCAAACTGAGTTATATTCTCTTCTTCGCCGCTAAATTCTCTTATTATCCCCTCCGTGACCTCCCATCCGTTATCCCTCCAGAACATCTTCTTCCCCGTAATTCTCCTTATCAAAGATGAACCGTCGTATTCTTCTATGGAGACATCATCCGCGGTCTCATTCACAGGGTCATAGACCTTGGCAAAGACCAGGCGGTTGTCTCCATCGGAGAGAAAGACATCCTTTCTGATCGTCCTGGATTTGTCGCTGCGGCTTGTCCCGTGTCTTATTTCCATCCTCCGCTGATTGGTCCTCGGGACTACGACTTCGGCAAAGACTAAAGAGATCAGACTGGCAATTATGCCTATGAAGAAGACAGGGGATAAGATGCGATACAAGCTCATCCCGGAGGCCTTCATCGCCACAAGTTCGTTCTGCCTTGCCATACCACCTAAACAGAATAACGACGAAAGGAGCATTACCATAGGAAGCATCAGGAGCACAATGTAGGGGATGTAGTACAGATAGTACTTAGCCACCCTAATCGCTGTGAAGTCACTGTCCATGAATCTGTTGAGGTGATCTACCGAATCGACTACTATGAATATAAGCACGAAGGCAGTAAGGCCTACAAAAAGCCATCCTATGAATTCTCGGGCGATGTAGCGGCTCAGGATTCGCATAATTTTTGCAACTAATAGAGTCTCAATTTGGTCATAGTTGTGGGAAACACTGCAACTTTCGTTTGAACAGTAAACAGCACGCACGCATAGGAAGCAGTCTAAGTGAGATTTCTTCGCTTCCCCGATAGATTCAATCGGGGATCGCCTTGACATTTGTAGGCACGGATCCTCAATGTCATTGCAAGGGGCGAAAAGCCCCGACCCCGAAGGAGTTGCGAAGCAGAACCAATCTCAAGGGGTGCGTGGTGGTACCCCCTGTCTACACCCCATTCAATCCCCGATTGAGTCTACTCCCGATTGAACCTATCGGGGTGATCGGGGTTACTGTCTGCTTGCTTTCGGTGTTCGGCTAGGGCGTGTTTTTTGACTGACCTGAAGGTGAGGTAGAGCCCGCAGGCTCCGATGACTATGTTCGGAGCCCACATGGAAAGATATGGCGGTATTACTTCTCTGTCCGCCAGGATCTCACCACCCCTTAAGAAGGCCCAGTAAAGGGCAAAAAAGCCGATGCTTATGACAGCAATAGCCTGACCCCTCTTGCCTGCCATAATTCCCAAAGGTACCCCTACAAGCACAAATACGATGCAGGCAGTGGGGATGGAGAACTTCTTATGGATCTCTACAAGATACTGGTTTGTTTTGCGGTTCTTCCTGGCCATATTGGCAGTTTCCCTGCGGACCTGGATGAGGGTCTTTCGGGTGTCTCGTGCTAAGTCATGGGAACCGTTTGAAAAACGGTCGACAAGAGAATCCACTGAAGCGATGTGCGTCGAACTTGCCTCCCATACAGGAAGATAGCGTATTATGTACTGTTCCGTGATAGTATCTATATTGTCTCTATGTACTTTTTTCTGATTTTGGAGCGACTTGATTTCGTCGAGCATCATCCGGACGCTCATTTCTCTGTCTCCGCGGCCGAGAGAGCTGGTCCTTTTGAAGGTTTGGCCAACATCCGGTATGTTTATCAAATGTCTTTTGAAAGTGGTGCGGACGTATCTGTCGCTGTCTTCAGGATCTAGCTGATGTATTTCCCCATCGTAGAGGCTTAAAATTAAGTTATCTGTCTCCTCTGAGAACTTAAGATCTCCCCATTTGGCGCGGATCGAGACAGGGTACTTCCCCTCTTGTTGCTGATAGATAGTCACATTATACATCTTGGACTCGTCTTCATCTATCTTCTCAAAGAGGACGTTATATCCCGAAAAGTCGTTTATAAAGATGCCCTCCATGTCCTTCAATTCCAACGCGGGCTTCTTGCGGCGGATGTCGTAGAGGAGGTTTTTGGCTCTGAGGTTGAAATCGGGCAGTATCCTGTCGTTGAATAGAACCAAACCGACCGAAAGCAGAGAGGCGGCCAGCAGAACAGGAGCCATCAGGTAGTAGATGCTTACCCCACTTGCCCTTATGGCGGTTATTTCGTTGTCAGAGGAGAGTCTTCCAAATGCCATCAAAGTTGAGGCCAGAACAGACATTGGAATAGCCAAAGCGATCATCCATGCAAGGCTCAAGAAGAAGAACTCAGCGATGACCTGTAACCCTACCCCCTTTCCTAGGAGCATATTTGCAAAGAAAAGGATCCTGTTTATTATCAGTATGAAGATGATGACTGATAGACTTAGGAAGAAAGGAGCTATATGTTCTTTCAATACATAGCGGTGCAGTATGCTCATAGGTCTATTGGCCCCATTGAGGGGAAGGAGGTGGTGGAAACAGGTGGTGATGAGGAGCGGTGCCCTGTCTACTGTTTACTGTCTACTGTATCTATGTGGACTCTATCCTACAATATAAAATATTTCAGACTTAAAACAAAAGCATTTCTGCGGCCGGCCAAAATTTAACTTGATCTTTAGGCACTATTGTGGTATTATCCAATGCACTGTGCTTTTACTATGTTAGAGCTCAAACCGTCATGGGAAATAGGAAAGTTTTCACAATATTAGTCTGCGCTCTCTTCCTGTTGTTGCCCAATAGAGCACAGTCAAAACTGGGGCTTAAGATTCCGGATAACTACAGCACATTCTGGAACAAAGGCGGGAACGGGAGATCAGGGAGGATATCGCTATCTAACGATTCTCCAGCTCTTCTTGAAAGCAACGTCAAGATGATCCAGGACGAGCTGGAAGTGTATCCGGGACTGAATAGGGTGAAGTTTGTGAAGATGTTTGGGAAGTCCCGATATGGGTGGCCTGTTACGTTAGGTGTCGATGACTTTGTCCAACTGAGCACAGACATGGACAGGGGGAAATTATGGTTCGACAGGGATGCCGTAAGAGAGAATAAAAAGGACAGAAAGAAGGACGGTGGACTGAGCATCAATATTCCAGTGAAGATACCAAAGGCTCTAAGGAGTATCATAGGTGAAGGGAGCCGAGTCAAGGTGTCAGGGAGGCGGAAGATCAACTTTTCGGGCAGGAGCGAGTGGACAGATGGGCAAATCGTTACTGCTACATCCAGGCCATCTAAGTTCCCGTCTCTCAACATGAAGCAGGAGTCCAGGTTCACCGTAGAGGGGATCATCGGAGAGAGAATTCACGTTCAAGTGGACCAGGACAGCAGAGGGAGAACGGACAACGCTATAAAACTCAGATACGACGGGATAGAGGACGGAATAATTCAGGAGATAGAGGCAGGAAACACTACTTTGTCTCTCCCCGGAACGCAGTTTGTGGGCTTCAGCGCTCAAAGTAAAGGGCTCTTCGGAATCAGGGTCAAAAGCAAGGTAGGCTCTGTCGATATAACGACTATTGTGAGTCAAGAGAAATCTTCGGGAAAGAAGAAGACCTTCAGAGGCGGAGCACAGCAGAACAAACCCAGAAGGATAAAGGATTTCCAGTACATAAGGAATAAGTACTTCTTTCTGGATATTGGATATAGAGACAGGTTCAAGGAACGAGAATACAAACCCCAGTTCTCTATACTCAACTTGAGAGTCTTCGTAGATGACCAGAATCAGCAAAACGATGCCGAAGACAGAGCTATAGATGGACTCGCTTACTATTGGGATGGAGGACAGGAGTTCAACCCGGACAATTTCCAAAAAACTGCTACGAATTTCCACAGAGGCAAGTTCCACGAGATAGACCCTAATGACTACTTCCTGGACCCCAGGTTGGGATACATAATTCTGAACAGACCCGTAAGAGATTACCACGTTGCAGCTGTGACCTACGAGACGAAGAGGGGAGACTCCTTTGGAGACGTGGACAGCCTCGCGACGCTGGGCACAGAACTTAATTTAAAACTGATAAAGGCCAAGAATCAGAGACCGTTCCCGGGTCAGGAGACAACTTGGGACCTCGAGTGGAAAAATGTCTACAACCTCGGAGCAAGGAGGATAAATCTCGAAGGATTCGACCTCAGGATATTCAAGGATCTCCCCGGGGACGATCCCGACGATTCGCAAAACGGCGTCCCCTACATAAAGATTTTAGGATTAGACCATAAGGATAGAGATAACAACCCCCAATCTGACAATCTTGTAGATCTCGGGGAGATACAGATAGGCAACTTCCGTTTCGTCCCGCTAGACCTTGAAAGAGGAGAATTGGTATTACCTGACCTTCAGCCTTTTGCTCCCTTAAACCCCGATTGGGCAAGGGATAACGGTCTTGACATACCGCCGCTTGAAGAGACGATCCCCCAAATATACGAAAGCCAAGACCGGATAGTCAGACAAAACGCCAGCAGGTACTTTATAGAGGTGGAGGTCCAGGACAGACAGTCCAGCAGGGTCAGCATCAGCTCCTTTGGCATCCTTGAGGGCTCTGAGGAAGTCATCCTCAACGGAAGGAGACTTCAAAGGAGAACCGATTACAATATAGACTATTTTTCAGGGGATATTACGTTCTTAACAGACGAAGCGCTCTCCCCCACAGCAGAGGTAGTGGTCAATTTCGAAGACAGCCCGCTCTTTGCGTTTGCGGCTCAACAAAAGACACTCATAGGGACCAGAGCTGAGTACAAATTTATGGGCAAGTCGTCCCTTGGGAGCACCTTCCTCTACAATAACGAAAGATCGATCGACAAGAGAGTGCGAGTTGGTCAAGAGCCTGCAAGAACAATAATCTGGGACACAGATTTGAGGCTCCAGTTCGAGCCCCAATTTATGACAAGCTTTGTGAACGCCATTCCACTTGTAAAATCGTCGCAGTCTTCGAAGCTTCACATATCCGCTGAATTTGCTCAAAGCCTTCCGAACCCGAACACACTGGGTCAGGCGTTCATAGATGACTTTGAGGGGAGCAGTAGGAAGACGAGCTTTGGGATATTCAGATCTGTGTGGACCCAGGCCAGCCCACCGGTGGATGAATCAAAGGAGACAAAGAGCTTCGAATCCACTCAGGGAAGATTGATATGGTATAATCCCTTCGATAGAGTGGACACCAGGGAGATATGGCCCAACAAGGAAGTCTCAAGCAGGGAGAACAAAACAGATATCCTGGTGTTGGATTTCGATCCTGAGGGAAAAGCTACCTATCAAGAGGAGGTATCAGGTACAATACCGATTGACGAACGCTGGGGAGGGGTTATGCGGGCTCTCCCCTCAGGAGGCAATGACTTTTCCCGGTCTAAGTTCATAGAGGTGTGGGTAAAGGGAGATGAAGGGATACTGAACATAGATTTGGGAGATATATCTGAGGATATTTTCTTTCTGGGTGTAAATGAAGGCTTTGAAGAAGAGCACCGAGGGATGCTGGACACTGAGGACAGGAATGTATCCGGGATCAGGAATAACGTCCTCGACGTGGGTGAAGATGTTGGAATAGACGGGCTTGCCGATGAAGCTGAGCCAGGATACGATCCCGTCCTTAATCCCGATCCCAATGGGGATAACTGGCACTACGATTCGGATACGGACAGCAGAGACAACTACGAACAGATCAACGGAACAGAAGACAGCAAGAACGATTCGGACAGGGGGATAATTCCCGATACAGAAGATATAAACAACAACAGCTTTTTGGATGAAAGGAACGCGTACTATCAATATTCTATCCCGCTTTACACCGATAATACAGCAGATCCTATTCCATTTTTGGTTGAAGACACATATAGCAACGGCTGGAGACTCTTCAGGGTCCCGCTGTGGGATTCGCCCCAAATAAGGTCCCAAAACGCCGCGCCCGATTCGACGCGTATAGAATACGTACGTCTTTGGGTAACAGGGGTTGACAGTAGAACAGAGATCTCTATTGCATCCATAGAGATAGCCGGAAACGAATGGTTAGAGAGCCAGGAGCTGCTTGGCGATCAAAAGCTCGACGTCTCTATCAAGAGTACAGATCAAAACAAGGACTACATCTCTCCGGTTGAGAAGGAATCAAGGCAGGTCGATAGGACAAGCGGCGTCCGAGAAAGGGAACAATCCCTGGTGTTGAAGTTTGAAAATATCGAGCCAGGCCAAGAGGTATCAGCAAACAAGGTCCTCTTCAGAAAGGAAAGTTATACTGAGTACGGTAGACTGAAGATGTTCGTCAACGGACAGGGGCATAGTTTCCGACCCGATACGAGCACTGTTGAACTTTTCATCAGGTTTGGAGCCGATACGACAAACTATTACGAATACAGGACGAAGGTATTCTCCGGTGACGTATGGGACACAAGGAACGAGGTAGACATAGACCTTAAGCTTATGTCCGGACTGAAAGGAGACCTCCTGGATGCGCAGGCAGCTGCTCGCGCAGATAGCCAGCATGTACCAACATACATAGATACCACGGTGGACGGGAAGATGCACAGAGTCAGGGGAAATCCCGCACTCTCGAACATAAAGCTTTTGACTGTAGGCCTGATCAACAGAGGGACAGAGGATATAACAGGCGAGGTATGGGTTGATGAACTGCGTCTGGATGATGTCAGACGCGAAAAGGGAACAGCAGCGCGGCTTCAGATAAACGCAGGATTTGCAGATTTTATGGACATAAGCACAAGTCTTAGCTGGCAGGAGGACAACTTCAGGACGCTGCGAAGCGAACGGGGATCAGGTAGCACTCGGAGGAATATCAATCTCAGAGGCGACGCGAACCTGGACAGGTTCTTTCCGAACAACTGGGGAGTATCGCTGCCACTTCGAGTATCGTGGAACAACAGTCTTTCGCTTCCGAGATTGAAGCCCGGATCTGATGTAATATTAAGAATCGAGGAAAAGATGGATGAACGGACGGAAAGGACACGCAAGAACATCAATATATCCTTCCGCAAAAAGGAGTCCAAAAATCCGTTCATCAAGTACACAATAGATCGCGCATCGGCTACGTTCAACAGCACAATCGAGGACGGAATATCGCCCAGAGACTCTACTTTAAATGAATCCCTTTCCGGGTCGTTTAAGTACGATCTATCCCCAAGGAGCGACAGTGCAATAAAACTTTTGGGATGGACATCGGCGTTTCTGCCCGATTTCTTCTCGGAAAGCAAGTTTCGCTACTTTCCATCGTCATTCTCCTACTCAAATAAGACAAATAAAAACAAGCGGTTCAGGTCAACTGTTGATCAAAACCGTAGAAACAGAAGAGAGACAAAGGACGATAACTTCATCATGGTAGAAGATTACAGAGCCAAGTTCGATCCATTTAAGAGCCTGTCGTCCGATTATTCCCTAAACCGTAAAAAGGACCTTGAGGGGAATCTGGATATAGGGAAATTCAAGTTCGGAGATGAGATAGGAAGATCTCAAAACGTGCGCGTTGACCTGAAGCTGAACTGGATAAAGTGGCTCGGCCAGAACTACGGCTACAACGCCAGATACAAGGAAAATAACGATCCTAAGACAAGGCGTGCAGGGCAGTCCGGAAGGGACATAAACAACGAAAATTCCATCTCCGGAAAGTTCACACTCCAGCTTCCTTCCTTTTTTAAAGCGATAGGCAATATCAAAAAGAAATCCAAAGATAAAGGAAAAGGCACCCTCTCAAAAGAAGAAGATAAAAAAGGAAAGGTATCCCCAGCAAGCATCGAAAGAGCTTCTGAGGGAAATGGGACATCTCTTTTGGATCTTATAGCCGCTTTAGGAGGAAGATTGAGTCCCGTAAGCGGCAGTTACACTAAAAAGAGAAGCTTTAGAAAGTTCGGTCTCGAAGAACGCCCCAGCTTGTCCTATCAGTTGGGATTCACAGAGGATCCGAAAGTAGAGGGCGCAAATCTTTCCGGAGTATCTCAGAGTGACTCCAAGACGATTTCGGACAGAATAAACGCCAACAGCGGAATTAAACTCTTCTCAGGAATAAGCGTAAAGACAGACTACGGATACGACAGGAGCGTATCGGACATAGCCAACAGAGAGCCGAGACACACCAAGAAGGTGACCTTTCCCTCTTTAAGCAGCAGGTGGAACGGTTTAGCAAAGATGCCCCTTTTAAAGCGTGTTGCCACAAGCTCCAATTTGGATTTTAAGTATAAAAGGGTTAATTCATGGAACGGAGACGGAGGTCTGGATATAGCTAAACTGAGAGGGAAGACAGCAACTTCTGACTTTTCTCCTCTCTTTGCGTGGACTACAAGGTGGAAAAATAAGCTTAGAACGACGCTCAAAAGCACAAATAGCCGGTCTTTTAGGACGGACTTTACCGGCGGGAGGGAAAGGGGTAGCACAGAGACTACCAAAAATTCGCTGGACTTTTCTTTGGACTATTCGATCAGTACCTCCAGGGGAATACCCTTCTTTGGGAAAAAGGTAAAATTAAAAAGCGATGTGGATATGACGCTCAAGTTCACAAAGAGTCGGACTAAGGAGGAAAACAAATTGCCTTTATCGGAGGGGTCTATTCGTAGGGGGTCTGTTCCAAGGAGGGATCAGAACAGCTGGACGCTTGTGTTCAATTCCAGTTACAAGTTCAGTCGAAAGCTGACTGGGGGATCCAAGATAGAAGTCGGAAACACGTTTAATAATATCAGTAAAAGGACTCGGAAGATCAGAGAGCTAGGATTCTGGGCGGAGATAAGATTCGACTAAAGTCAGCAGATAGTAGGCAGGGGCGAGGTTACCACGCCCAATAGATAGGGGATTCCTTCCGTGTTTCACCCTTAGCAATGACTAAGATCGCAGCCAGACAATGTCATTGCGAGGCGGCGTGGCCGCTTTGCTGGGGAGGCAGCTTGCCCCCGAAAGATTCAATCGAGGGCTTGCCACGAAGTGGACGAAGGAATCTCGTAGACCATGGCATTACAAGCCAAAGTTAAGGAGACAAAACTGTGGCTAAGGCTAAAGGAGCAACCGGAATTCATATCTGCGGCGGGACGCTCAGAATGATGGAGATACAGAAGCAAAAGGAGGCAACAGTCTTGATGGGGCTGGGATATTCTCAATTGCCATCGGACTTTAAGCCACCGGATATGCTGGACGATAGAATAAAGACACAGATAGCAGAAGCTATAGCTTCGATGTCCGAGACGCATCACATAGATACATCCAGGTGTGTGGTTTCAATAGATGGGAGCTTCATAACGTTGAAGAAGGCTCCGCTTGAAGGGAAAGGCAAACATCTGGAGGAGCAGGTGAGATGGGAGATGGAGCAGTCGTTGACTTCGGGCGTAGAAGATTATATAATAGACTTCTACGACGCAGGTGCAGATGGTTTCCTTGTCGGAGCCAGAACAGAAGTGATAGATACGTATATGGACTTATGTTCCAAGGCCGGCGTCAAGCTAAAAGCGGTGGATATAGATCCGTTTGCCCTATTCAACCTGGCAGAAGTGATAACCCTCTTTAACGAGGATAAGTTAGGAGTTGTGATCTCCGTTGAATCGAAAGTGGCAAGCTTTGCGGCGTTTAAGAACGGCAATCCTGTATCAGCAGGGATAATAGATATGAAGGGGAAAAACGGCGAAGGTCAGACAGAACCGGAAAACTTTCTAGCGAGGAGGATCAAAAGAGCCGTTACGTCCTCCTATATCTACGATGAAGAGGGGCAGCCGCAGAGGCCGCATATTGACGAAGTAGCATTAGGAGGAGATAAAGGCAAGGAAGACAGATTAATTCAAGCTGTGGAAGCGCATTTGGGAGTCACACCACAGATCTTAGACCCATTCGGGGGATTAGACGTGTCGTCCCTCCCCGAGAATGATCAATACCTCTTGGACAGAGGCGAGGTCTTTTGTATTTGCGCTGGATTAGCGTACAGGGGGCTCCAGGAAAAATGATTAGGATAAACCTTCTTCAAAAGAAGCCTCCAAAGACGGGCGGAGGCAAAAGCTGGATCCTCTTAATCACAGCAGTTGTGGTAGTAGCGGCAGTAGGCAGCGGAGGTTATTTTTTCAGGTCAAAGCTTAAGGGTGAGATACGCATGATAGCCGCGACCGCCAAAGGGATATTTGAGAAGAAATCAGCAACAGAACAACTGACAGCGGCAATCCCAGAGACTTCCAAAGAGGGAGTACCGCCTGCAGAAAAGGAGAAGATACTCGCCATCCAAGAACTTTTCGGAGGGAAAGACGTATGTCTGGAGGTTCTTGTGCAGGTCAAGGGGGCGATGGTGTTCCCGCTCGTTCAGATTAATTCGGTAACTGTTAATTACACAGGAGATTACTTTATCCAGGGATCTTCCCCGGCACCTAAGAATGCAAAAGAACTCCTGGCGTCCTTGAAAAAAGGACTCCCTAAGCACAGTGCACAGATGTCGATGCCAAAGGGGACGCAAAGGGGTGCTTTGAACTTCTCGATCTGGGGGTCCGCATCTTTGATACCCGAACCGGAAAGATATTCGGAAGATCGCTCTTTGACAGTGGCCGGTTTCGTATCCCTGGACAAGGCGATTCAGAAAAAGGGCGCAGAGATAGGTCTGAACTTCACTGGCGAAGAGAAAAGAATATCCCCACAGAGTTACGTTCCTAAACTCGAACAGAGACTGTGGGCTAGTGGGAGCTACGATCAGGCAAGCGAGTTTTTCGACTACCTGAGGCAAACACAGCCTAAAGAGATGAGACTATCCTACGCCGCGCTTACACCCTCTGAGATCCACGGCAACGTATCAATAGCGGTGACTCTGGATTTTTATATGAGGGAAGGGGCAATCGGTATGTGAGCCGGGCTGCATCGGAACGCTATGCACCCTTTGAACTCACTCGTTAGCCATGTTGTCCATAGGTTGAAAACCAGTCGGAGATGCACCGACTATGTTAAGACACTTCACACTTGAATATTGGACAGATGATGGCTGGTACGTCGGTAAGCTTAAGGAAGTGCCGGGCGTATTTAGCCAGGGGGAAACAATAGATGAACTTGAAGAACATATCAAAGATGCCTATCATTCGATGATGTCAGAAGAAGTGTAGCCGATTTCATGACCAAGACACCCTTATCGTTTTTGTAGGGGAAGATAACTATGCTAACGAGATATATAAAGACAGCTATGCAGCACGCCCATTACGAGATTCTACCAGATGAAGGCAAGTACTACGGGGAGATTCCAGAATGTAACGGCGTGTATGCCACTTCCGGCAATCTCGAAGACTGTCGGGAAGAACTCGAAGAAGTGCTCGAAGAGTGTATTCTATTTCGGGTTTATAGAAATCTATCCCTACCTGTGATCGATGGTATCGAATTGACTATCAAGGAAGTAGCATAATCCCCCGCTTTAACCTATAACCCAACCCCCTGCACCTCAATTCCTCCGGGACTCCCCAATTCTCCATCTACTCTGAACTGCACAGGCAGAAACTGTTCCACAACCCAGATGTTGGTTAACAGATGCCGTGTAAGCTTCGACGTAGTAAACTTGGAACAGCCCTTTGCAAGAGCTATCCAGGGGATGAGTTGATCCGAAAGATGAGGGTCTAAAGCTTCACCTGTGTCGTAGTGCTGTAAGAATTGATCTATCGCCTCATCAGCCACCTGTTCAGCCCGCTTTCCTCTTTCGCCCAGTGAACTGAAGCCGCACACAGCACCTTCAAACTCCGCTATCACCTTAACGAAAGTCCCTTTCCCCACAGACGGCACCTCCATAGCATTCATTTCCGCGTCTAAGCCCTTATCGTTCAACCTCCTTCCGACCTGCTCCTTTTGACGATGCGCTATATTCATAGGAAGATTCGAGACGGCAGATATTCCCCTTATTCGCATAAGGTTACCCCTATCCATAAAATCTATCGCTCTCAGGGAGTCCGCAGGCTGGATGTCGCACTCGACTATGCCGCCTCCCTGCGGATACCACCCCCACCTTGCTATCGCTATTTTTGCTTTGAACCCCATCCGCTCCGCCGAAGGCAGAAAGACATCCCTTATGTAGTCAATCGGAGGTGCCCACCTTGTGTGAGTACCCCCTTTCAAGACGATGTGCGAAGAGGCGTCCGCATGAGCCAAGATCGGAGCTAAAGATTGAAATATCATGCCCGTCGAGCCTGCGCTTTCTCTTACTTCTGACACATCAAACTCATACCTTCCGGCTTCAGTATCACCCGGGAACAGACAGACCCTCTGGGAGAACAACTCCGCCCCCTCTAGTTTCCCATTGCATACACGAGCTACAGCGCGCACTCCCGTAAGATGCTGAGCCATAAGCCCCGGCTTTTTTCGGCCGGCTCTTATCTTTGTGACCTCAACTGGTCGCCCCAATATAGCCGAAAGAGCAAAGGCAGTCCTCAGGATCTGCCCTCCGCCCTCCCCGTACGATCCATCTATACGCAGAAGCTGTCCCCTGGACAATAGTATCACCTCTTAGATCAGTAGCCATCAAACTGTAGACAGGGCGGCCCTACCCATCCCTACCGCGAACCTTCAACAGTACACCCCATGAATCTACTATTCCACAGTCCCAACGTCAAGCGCAATCCCAAGTTTTGGCTTTATCCTTGACAAAGCAACACTTTTGATCTAAATTAAATTTACAACGGTCCCTAAACAGACCAATAAGACAATGTCAAAATCCTCTTTAATCTTAATACGCGAAATTCCTGAACAGTTGACGGGGAGCGGATGCTGCGGCAAATTGGAAGGTGACACGGTATGGCAGAGGGGAAACTGCGTGTTTGAAGACAGCAGAAAGGGACAGGAGATTATGGGAGATCTCTACATGAAAATCAAAGAAGACATCGGCATAGATCATCTAGATATTACATATGTAGACCCCAGGAACCAGCTATACCTTATGCCCAAGCTCCTCAGGGACGTTCTGAAATTCAGCCCCCCCCTAAGAGACGCATTAAAGACTATCTTTATGATCTTTCCTGTTCCCGCTGCCATCTTAAACGGTAGCATCATCTCGGATCCGACATTGGGCTCGTCATATAACCTGGAGGACATCACTTCAACTTTCAATAGAGTTAGAGAGGTTCTAAAGCAGCCGACATAGTCTCAAATCAGCAGCGCGAAGGTAGGACCCCCCCCAAAAGCGAAGAACTTTTTGGGGAAAAAAGAAAGGGATTAAGATTTGTTAGCAAATATACTCGTAAAGCCAGGTCACATAGAACTAAGAGAAGTGGAGACACCCAAGCCGGGCTTCGGAGAAGTCGTGGTGAAGATAAAATCCGCTCTGACCTGTGGGACAGACCTTAAAGCCTTTAAAAGAGGCCATCCCAAGATGCCTATGCCCACGCTCTTTGGACACGAATTTTCAGGCGACATCTATGAAGCGGGGAACGGAGTAAACGGCTTCAAGGTGGGAGATCAGATAATGGCAGTTCATTCGGCTCCCTGTTTAGAGTGCCACTACTGCAAGATTGGATTGGAAAACCTCTGCGAGACGATAATGACGACCAAAGCCTTGGGAGCCTATGCAGAGTACATAAAAGTTCCGGAGCGCATTGTAAAGCACACAATGTTTGAAAAGCCTGACCATCTCTCATATGCTGAATCAGCTATGGTAGAACCCCTCGCTTGCGTCGTCAACGGCATAGACCAGGTTGAAATAAACAGCGACGATACAGTTCTTATCATAGGTGCAGGCGCCATCGGACTGATGCACATTATGGTGTCAAAGATCCTGGGTGCAAAGAGGATAATAGTCTCAGGCAGGAGGAATCTCCGTCTTAAGCTTGCAAAGGAACTCGGAGCGGACGAAGTCATAGACGCCGCAGTGGAAAATCCTGTCAAAAGGGTGATGGAACTTACAGGTAAAATGGGAGCCGAGCTCGTCTTTGAATGTACAGGACAACTTTCAGTGTGGGAAGAGTCTATTCACATGGTCTCAAAGGGCGGCACAGTAGTCCTCTTCGGAGGATGTCCCAAAGGAACAACAGTCTCCTTCGATACAACCAGACTCCACTACGATCAGATCACCCTCAAGGGCGCCTTTCACTATACAAGAGTTGCTGTTAAGAAGGCCGCCGGGTATTTAGTGGAGAAGAGACTCGACGTCCAGAAACTCATCACGGACGAACTACCTTTTACAGAGTTGAATAAGGCATTTCAGCTTTTGATGGAGGGCGAATCTGTTAAATTCGCCCTGACCACCTTATAAGTAGAGAGCAAACAGTAGCCCTCGATCCCCAATTACATCTATTGTGGACTCAATTGAGGCCAGACAGTGCATCGCTTGCCATCCCTGACTATAGTTAAATATCTCATAGATGAAAGCAGCCGTAGTCCACAGCTTCAGTGACGTAAGGATAGAGGAAATAGACATACCCAAAATCGGTCCTGGGGATGCACTCGTAAAGATGAAAACCTGCGGGATATGCAGCGGCGATGTGACGCCATGGTACATCAACCGCAAGGCTCCTGTAGTCCTGGGACACGAACCTGCAGGCGTCATAGACGAAGTTGGGGAGCACGTCCAGAACTTCAAGGAGGGGGATAGGGTCTTCATCCATCATCACGCCCCCTGTTTTAATTGCAGGCACTGTATGCGGGGCAACTTCTCTATGTGCAGAACGTGGAGAAGATCCCATATAGTCCCAGGCGGGATTGCAGAATATGTCAAAGTCCCCGAGCTAAATCTTCAAAATGATACAATTAAGCTGCCAGATAGCCTCTCCTTTGAAGATGGAGCACTGATAGAACCCACAGCCTGCTCTGTCAAAGCCTTAAAAAGAGCCAAGGTGCAAAAGGGCGATATCGTCCTGGTTATAGGCCTGGGTTTTATGGGTCAGTTGAACGTCATCCTCTCAAGATACTACGGAGCAGATAGAGTTATCGCCGCCGATTTAGTCCCCTTCAGACTCGAAAGCGCAGTCCAGTTCGGAGCCGACCACGCCGTTGACGTATCCAAAGACAACCTCAAAGACAAAATGCAAGAATACACAGATGGGATAATGGCAGACGTGGTCATAGTCGGGCCTGGGAGTATCTCGGCTATAGAATCAGGGATCGAATGCGCAGGCTTTGGGAGCACGGTTGTCCTTTTCACCCCGACGCCGGAAGGAGAGATTCTCCATATCGAACCGTACCATCTCTATTTCAACGAGATAAACCTTATATGCAGTTACTCCTGCGGACCCCACGATACAAGATCTGCCCTCCACATGATAGAGAAAGGCATAGTCCCCACCCAGAAGCTCATCACCCACCGCTATCCTATCGAACAGACACAAGAAGCTTACAGGAAGACCTCCGAGGCCAGGGATTCTCTCAAGACGCTTATTTTATTGTAGCGGTTATAGCAATAATACCGTTAACATGACACGGCGGTCTTACCCCGCGTTTTTGTATCGGTAAACGTCACGTCGCCCTATATTTAAGGGACACAAGGATGAGACCATGGGAGTAATCCACAGATTCAAAGGCGAAAGCGGAAAGTTCGACTGGGAGGACGTTCATCGTGAGCCTTACACAGGAGACGGCGCAGTTGGAGGTACTAAGCTCTCCTTCATAGGCCCGCAAGAGGGGGCTCATAATTTTACCTTCCGATATTACGAAGTAGAACCCGGCGGGCGGACTTCCTTCGACCGACATTCGCACGACCACGGAGTGCTTATAGTTCAAGGAAAAGCGAGGATCCTCGTAGGCGGAGAAAAAAAAGAGGTCGGATTCGGAGATGTAATCTATATTGGCCCCAACGAGCCACACCAGATTGAGAGCATCGGCGATGAGCCCTTAGGGTTTTTCTGCGTCGCCTCACCCAAACAAGTGGACAGTAGCCCCTGATAGTCCCCTGCAGATTCAAGCGGACGCAGGCAGTAAAAAGGGAGTCCGCCGGATTCCCTAAACTTCCATCGCCAGCGAAAGCGACTGTGTGAGGACTTCCAACCCCGAAGGAGACGCGAAGCGGAACCTATCTCCGTCAGACTGCCTCTCTTTCCTCTATTTTTCTCCTATATAGAAAGATACAAAGATGAACGATAAAGAAGAATTCTTGAATTTGGCAATAGAAACAGCCCGAAAAGCCGGAGGACTGCTCATAGACTATCTGGGGAACATTGAGCATGTAGAGGAGAAAGGCGTCGGAGATCTGGTAACCGAGGCCGATAGAGACTCGGAGTCCTTCGTAGTTGAAGCTATCAAAAAGGCATTACCCGATCACGGTATAGTCGGAGAAGAGGGGAGCGGATTTAACCTAAATTCGGAGTACTGCTGGCTGATTGACCCTTTGGACGCCACGTTCAACTACGCCCGCGGATTTCCGATCTTCGATGTATCCATAGGACTCCTGAAGAACGGCGTACCAGTAGTGGGCGCTGTGTACGATCCACTAAGGGACAAAATGTTTTACGCATCTGAGGGCGACGGAGCATATCTCAATGAAGATTTGATTCAGGTAAGCGATACTCCGAAGTTGACACCCCTCTCTCTTTTTGCCGTCTCCACGGCCATAGTGGAAAATGAACTGCTGCCTGGAACGGTGAAGTATATGCAGAGGATATTCTCAAACGTCTCAAAGTGCAGGTCCATAGGCTGCGCCGCTTTGAGCCTGTGCTACACAGCAGAAGGGGTATTCGACGGGTATATAGATATGGACATCAAGGCGTGGGACATAGCGGCCTCGGGCCTGATCCTCCAGGAGGCGGGAGGCTAATTCACATATCTTTCAGGCGAACCTGTGTTTCCTCTTAAGGGAGAGCCGAAGACGTACTCCAATCTGCGAATGAACCTTTTAGGGACAAACGGGAACATTCACGGACAGATCCTTGAGTCAATGGGCAAGTAGACAGTTGGTAGGAGACAGGAATAATGGAAACGTTGGAAGGCGAGAGGTTAGCTGGGCCGTCATCCGAAAATGATGGAGGTGCACAATATGAGAAAGGATCTCTGTAAAGATGTTGTGATTAGTATTTTGGTTTTGTATTCCTGGATCTTTGCATTTGCCCCTTCAGTTTCTGCTGAACCAGGCGTGATCGCCACCGTGGCAGGAAATGGTACTGCTGGATTTTCCGGTGATGGGGGTCCGGCAACCAGTGCGAGATTGGATTTTCCTTCTGGCGTATTCGTGGATGTATCGGGCGTTCTCTATATCGCGGATCCGTGGAATGACAAGATACGTAAGGTGGATGCTTCGGGCATCATCTCCACCGTGGCAGGAAACGGCACGCATGCATTCTCCGGTGATGGGCGCCCAGCTACCAGTGCGAGCTTGAGTTGGCCTTATGGTGTATTCGTTGACAGATCGGGGGTTATCTATATCGCGGATACGTGGAATTGCCGGATACGCAAGGTAGATACGTCGGGCATCATCTCCACCGTGGCAGGAAATGGTACTGCTGGATTCTCCGGTGATGGAGGTCCGGCAACCAGTGCGAGTTTGAATTTTCCACATAGCGTATTCGTGGATGGATCAGGCAATATTTATGTTGCGGATATCCGCAATAACCGGATACGGAAGGTGGATACGTCGGGCATTATCTCCACCGTGGCAGGAAATGGCACTGAAGCATTTTCCGGTGATGGTGGTCCAGCTACCAGTGCGGGTTTGAATTTTCCTTATGACGTATTCGTGGATGAATTGGGCAATATCTATATTGCGGATCAGCACAATCACCGGATACGTAAGGTGGATACGTCGGGCATCATCTCCACCGTCGCGGGAGGTGGCACCGGTGCTTTAGGTGATGGAGGACCAGCAACCAGTGCGAGCTTAAATAATCCTCGTGGCGTATTCATGGGTGGATCAGGAGTTATCTATATCGCGGATCATCTCAATCACCGGATACGTAAGGTGGATACGTCTGGCATCATCTCCACTGTGGCGGGAAGCGGGGGTACCGGTTATGATGCCGGTGGATTTTCCGGTGATGGCGGTCCAGCTACCAGTGCGAGCTTGAAGGAGCTTAATGGCGTATTCGTGCATGGATCGGGGGTTATCTATATCGCGGATACGTTCAATCACCGGGTACGCAAGGTCGAGCTTGCGTTACATCCAGATAATGAAAAATATAAGTCAAAACTACTTTATGACAAGACCAAGGCGGCAGAAGAAAAGGAGGAGCAGCGACTTGCCGCTAAACGGAAAGAGAAAATAGAACGTTAATTTAGCGCATGGGATGGTTCCCATAGAAATCTTGATCGCCTCATTAAGAAGGAGATGAATGATCCTGACAGTTATGACCATGTTGAGACGGTCTATTGGGATATGGGGGATTACCTCGTGGTTAGAACGACTTACAGAGGCAAGAATGCCTTTGGAGGAGTTGTGGTAAACTGGGTAAAGGCCAAGGTTAACCTTGATGGAAATATTATTGAGATAACAGAAACTTACCCATAAAAGGCCTAACAGGGGGCTTAGATGGCGCGCTATCCTTTGAAAGCCCTTCGGCAGTGGCAGTCATTCTTTAGTCTGAGATGGCAAAGATGACAACGGAGAAAGCCTCACCAGCAGGGTCTATCTGTATCGGTTAGAAATGGATCGGATTTGTGCAGACAAGGAAGCTGCACTTGACGAGATAAGCTCCTTGAGTCCCTTTTGCCCAAAAGCTAAAGGAGTCTCGAACACACAGCCCCCCAGACTGGCGGGCTTTTTCTATGGTTTTCCCAAGACTACCTATTTTAGTGACAGCAGTAGGTAGGGGCGAACACATGAGTTCTCCCAGTCAGGGCAGACACGCGGGGCTGATACTGCTCTTTGCTATCCATTTGTTTTGCGCGTATGCTTCCACAACAGTTCAATATTACACATACATAAGAGTTATAGTGTTCACGAAATGGAGAATAATCGATCAGATGTCAAGATGTATCTGCAGGAAGCTCCGCTAAGGTAATGGACCGTCAACTTTATTTGACAAGAGAGACAAAATCGAGTACCTTGGAGGTAACAAACAACTGACAAAACATCACACTCAACCCAGTTTCACAGGTAAAATCAAAGGAGCGGAGCATGCCACAACCACGCATGATGTTCTATCACGACGCACGTCACTCTCTGATCTATATGTACGAACCGCCGATTCAGAAAGAGGAGTGCGAGGCCGCTGTCAATGAATTAGTCGGCACGCCGATAGAGGCGATCATGTTCTGTTTAGGAGATGGACGCACCGTACTCCACGATACTAAGGTGGGTGAGCTATGGGGCCATAATGTGGATAAATGGTCACATCTGATCTTCCAACGAGCCCACCGAAACGCTGTAGACTTGATCGAAGCAGGCTACGATCCACTGCGCATCGTCTGCGACCGCGCTCATCAAAAGGGTATGCTGATCTACCCTACGCTCCTGGTGCAACAGGGCAGCGGCCAGCGCGGTCAGGATACGCGCGGATCGGACTTTCGCTTTGACAATAAACACCTGGAGATCGGCGCGAAAGGCGACCTCGATCCTAATCTTCCCGGATTGGACTGCCTGGATTTCAAGCATAAGGAGGTGCAGGAAGAGCGCTTTGCACTGATTCAGGAGACACTGACTAACTATCCTGTTGACGGCTTCGAATTACAGCTCAACTACCAACCCTATTACTTTCATCCGAAAGAGGTAGAAGCAGGCTGTAAGATCATGACAGAATGGATCGGGCGCGTCTATGAGGCGTTGAAAAAGAGCGGCTCCGAACGTGAGCTGGCGATCCGCACCCCAGTTAGCATCGAGGGATGTTTATCGGTCGGTCTTGACGTGCGCGACTGGATCAAAGAAGGTATTGTAGACGTCCTGATCGGTCAGACCTTTTCAGGCCCGGAACTGCTCGATCAACTGACCAATTTCACCCCTTTAGTGGAAGCAGCAAAAGGTACAAAGTGCCGTATTCACGCCGCCATCCAAAGCCATGTGGACTCCGATCGTCTGGGCGATGCGACTATCGAGATGATCCGCGCCGCTGCATGCAATTACTGGGATCAGGGCATCGACGGACTATACCTGGCGCATTGGTTCAACAACTGGCCGTACGGGGCGTCCTTCTATGAAAAACTACGTGAGCTGCCCCATCCTGATGTCATGGGCGTCAAGGATAAACACTATTACGTCCTCACCGAAACGGGTAGAAACCCACAACCAGCTGGAGAACCGGGGACAACCAGACAGCTCCCCCGCAACCTGGAGGAGAATAAACCTGTTGAGATAGATATACAAATCAGCGATGACCTGGAGCGCTGGGACAAGGTCGGTCGCGTGCATGAAGTACTCCTGCGCATGCGGATTATGAACACCACTGAGATCGACCACTTGCGCTTCGAGCTCAACGGAGTAGAATTTCCCGATAGACTTCTGCGCAAGATCAACCAGATGTACAGGATGCATGCGCCGCGGTATCGCACTGGCTCAGACTACTGGTTTGTCTATAAGCTGGATCGGGAGCACTGGCCTCTAAAGGGAACTAACACCCTTAAGGTGACACTCTTAAAGCGGGATCCAGAGGTGACACCTCAGATATATATTCGCGATGTGGAAATGGAAATCAAGTATCTGATGGGCAAGAACTTTCATCGAGGCCAGGATCCGGATCTTGGTCCGTATGAGCACAGTGGCTTATAGACCTGCAGATAGCAAAGCAAGAAAGGTAAGAGCGAACAGTCAGGGCAGACCCATGCGTCTGCTCTGACCAACGTGTCAAGCATGAAAATACGGATGTCGGGACAACCACTGGCTGGCTTGTTTCCACATCTCCCGTGCACTGCCCATGGGTTCGCCGCTACTTTTATGCGCTTTTGTATTTATATTGACAATGTATGACCTGTGGAGTATAATGCGTTATCAACGTTTTACTTACCCGGAGACAATAATGTTCGGAGACCAAGACAAGCTGAGACAGCATCCCAAACTCAAAAGGCATAAATACGAGTGGTTGATAATCCTTGCCATTGCCGTAGCCATCGCTCTTATAGGCGGAGGTCTGTTTGATCTTATTATGTGGTTTTCAAAGCAGTAGAGCAGAAAGGAAGATTAATAATGAACGGCAAGGCAGCTATATTCACAAGGGCGCGCGCGCCCTTCGAAATAAGAGAATATCCCGTGCCGGACGTAGGAGCCGACGCTATAGTAGTGGTACTTTCGATGTCAAACATCTGCGGTTCGGATCTTCACTTCTGGAAGGGGCGCGGACCTGGCATACCCCAGGGCATAAATCAGATCTTAGGCCATGAAATGGTCGGCACAATTTACGCCCTGGGGAAAAATGTGAAGACTGACGATCTGGGACAACCCCTCAAGGAGGGAGACAGGATCGTCTATTCCTATTTCAGGCCCTGCGGACAATGTCCCGTATGTCTTACCGGAGGACCGGCGTGTCCCAACAGATACAGGGATTGGATAGGGGTCCCAGCAGACGAGTTTCCGCACTTCAACGGCGCATACGGGGAATATTACTATATGGAGCCGGGACATTGGGTCTTCAAGGTGCCCGACGAACTTCCCGATCAAGTGGTCTCGCCCCTGAACTGCGCTCTTTGCGAGTCGATATACGGTATGAATCAAATAGGGATCACCCTGGAGGATACAGTAGTGATACAGGGTGCCGGCGGCCTGGGACTCTACGCCTCCTCTATAGCCAAGGAGATGGGCGCAGGACAGGTTATCGTTCTGGACAGGTTAGAGGACAGATTGAACTTGGCAAAAGAGTTCGGCGCGGACAGGGTTGTAAATGTAATAGAAACTAATAGGGAGCAGAGGATGGAATTGGTACACGATCTGACAAGAGGAGCCGGTGCCGACGTTGTCGCGGAGTTCACAGGGGTCCCACAGGTAATAGACGAGGGGCTTAAACTGCTCAGATTCGGGGGAAGGTATCTCTGGATAGGCAACATAAACGTCGGCTTCAAGACAAACTTAGATCCGGCGCTGGTAGTCAGGCCGAACAGGACCATAAAGGGCATCACAGCGTACGAAAAGTGGGTGATGCCGAGAGCCTTGGATTTTCTCGTCAGGACAAAGGATAAGTACCCCTTCCATAAGATCATCTCCCATAAGTTCAGATTTGACCAGATCAACGAAGCGTTTCAATTTGCAGACGATGGCAGGGCTATCAGAGTTGCGTTGGAATTTTAAGGTGACCCCAATAATGCGGCGTTAGCACTGCGTGTATTGCGACCAGCCCTTTCCGGTGGTATTCGAGGAGCAAACGATAACAAAGCGCGAAGCGCACGAAGAACATTTCGGGCAAAAGGGAGACTAACAATATGTCCATAGTAGTTGACGCTCACCTTCACGTATGGGACGAGTTCGCATCAGCGGGCAGACCGGCTCTATCCTCTTTCCCCGGTCAGTTCTGCGTGCACTCTGAGGCCTCCCCCGAACTTCTTCTAGACTACATGGACGAAGCGGATGTCGACAAGGCGGTGCTTGTTCAGCCTGTGTACTACGGCTCCGATAATACTTACCTATCTTCAGTGTTGAAGCGATTTCCGGGAAAATTCGCAGGTGTATGCGTCGTTCATCCCTGGGACAGAGACGCCCCAGATCGATTAGAATACTGGGTCGAGGAGAACAACATAAGGGGGATACGACTCCGACCAGCAGTGCCGGAGGAAAAAGTATGGTTTAATCACAAGGACACATATCCACTGTGGGAAAGGGCACAAAAGTTGAACGTGCCAGTATGCGTGCTCTTGGGTCCCCACCCTCTGGATATAGTGGAGGAAATGGCCGTACGATTTGAGGGCGTAAGATTGGTTCTGGATCACATGGCCTATCCGAACGTAGAAGAGAAAACATCAGGGAAGCGCTTCCAAAAGCTTCTGAGCCTTTCAGATCTTCCCAACGTATATATCAAAACATCGGGTTTCGGATGGTATTCCAAGCAGCGGTATCCCTACGGCGATACACACGAGATTATAAAGGTTGTGCGGGATGAATTCGGCGCCAAAAGGATGCTCTGGGGGACAGATTTCCCGCACGTCCTTGTCAAGTGCGGCTACATCAGGAATCTCAACTTCATAAGAAGGGAACTTGCATTCCTGTCGGACGAAGATAAGGAACATATATTGGGCGCGACTGCAATGAGCCTATGGGAATTCTGAAAGACAGCAGAGAGCATACACAAGTAGAAAGCAGGCGGTAGACAGTAACCAGGGGCTGCCGCCCATCCCTCTAGATTAGTTCGCTCCCCCCGATTTACCCCCGATAGATTCAATCGGGGGAGAGGGGTCGCAATGACAGAAAATGAAAATAAGCAACGTCATTGCGAGGGATTTGGTCCCCAAGCAATCTCCCCAAAGCAATCTCATAGACGAGCGGACAGTAGTCAGTGATAGGGAAAGGCTGACACCGAAAATTTAGGGGCAAATGTACTTAGCCACTGTGTGCTTTGCTGGCACTTCGTACCTCCTGCAAAGAGGAGTGGCAACAACCCGCGCAGTGTCCCACGTCGCCTCGTCCTTACATTAAGAGCAATGGGAAATTGCCATCCTCAGACATAGATACGACCACAGTAGAAAGCCTTAAATCCGCCTCCAACGTTCTAATCATCACAGGTGCCGGAATATCGGCAGAAAGCGGAGTCCCCACCTTCAGAGACGCGGATGGCCTGTGGACGAAGTACGATCCTGAAGAACTCGCCACACCCGAAGGATTTTTTCGCGATCCTGCGCGCGCCTGGGAATGGTACGACATGCGCCGGAGGAGCATAGTACACTGCAAGCCGAATCCTGCACATATCATATTGGCAAAAATGGAGCGGGCCTATCCGCGTTTTCTGATCAGCACCCAGAACATAGACGATCTGCACGAAGCAGCAGAGAGCAAGAACGTGATCGGGATTCACGGAAGCATCTGGAGGATGCGGTGCACAGTGGACGAAGAAGATACATGGGAGGACCGGAATACGCCAATTCCTCATATTCCGCCCGTGTGCCCAAGATGCGGAGCACTTGCGAGACCGGATGTAGTGTTCTTCGGAGAGGAGTACGGCCGGGAGTTCCACGAAACCTATGATTTTATCAAAGGGGGCGTGGACGTGACATTAGTCATCGGGACTTCAGGATATGTAGCCACACCTCACATCCTTGCGGAAGAGGCACGCCGAGTAGGAGCTTACACCGTAGAGATAAACTTGGAGCCGACGGGGTTCAGCAAAATAGCAGACGACGTTCTAATTGGCAAAGCTGGAGAGATTCTGCCCGATCTGTGGAAGACAGTAGACAGCATATAGTAGGCACTATACAGAGAGAAAGGCAGTCTAATAGAGATTGCTTCGCTACCCCCGCTTAATCAGGGGGCCCCAATGACGATTAAGCTTGGTTTTATCACGCTGCGCTGGCTTCGCCCTGTACTCATTTCTTGCCCTTGTCTTCGGTCATCGCTAGGGGAAAAAACCCGAAGCAATCCCCGATAGATTCAATCGAGGACAATCTCAAGACAGGGAAGACGGTATTCCTGTCTCCTGCCTGCTTCTTTATGGAATCGTCTATTGAGGTAAGTTTCCAAAAGGAAAAAACTTGAAAAGTAGGGTTATGATTGTAGCAGGCGAGGCGTCAGGTGACCTTCACGGGAGCGGCCTTGTGGGCGAACTTAAGAGAATATCCCCGGATATAGAGATTTTCGGCATAGGCGGACCCAGGATGGAGGCTGAAGGTGTGAAATTACACTATCGCTCGGAGGACATGGCGTTTATGGGATTGGTAGAAGTAATACGCCATATTCCCTTTGTCCTGAAAGCTCTATCAGATATGCGAAGACTCTTGGAGGATAAAAAGCCCGATCTTCTGATACTCATAGACTATGCCGGATTTAACCTGAAACTGGCCAGTATAGCGCGCAACAAAGGGATCCCTGTGTTGTACTACATCCTTCCCAAAGTCTGGGCCTGGGGAGAATGGAGAATCCCTAAGATAGTACAAGCTACTTCCAAAATAGCGGCGGTTTTTCCCTTTGAGCCGGAAATCTTCAACGAGCGTGGAGGCGACGCAGAATTTGTCGGACATCCCCTGTTAGAAGTAGTAAAGTGCGAATCCACAAAGGCACAATTTCTCTACGACATCGGAGCCTCCACACGGAGTGGTTGCACCATCATAATCGGCGTCCTTCCCGGAAGCAGAAGACATGAGATCGAGCGCATATTCCCGATTATGCTGGAGGCGTTGAAAAGTATGGGTAAAAACCTCCCGAATATGTGTGCTCTTGTAGGATGCGTTGATGAGATAGAACCCTCCCTCTACGAGGATATTGCCGCAAAGGAAGAAGTACAGGTCAAGTTGCTAAAGGGCAGGACGTACGATCTGATGAGACATTCTGATCTGCTCCTTGTGGCATCCGGAACGGCGACGCTTGAGGCAGCTATTCTGGGAACACCTATGATTATAATTTACAGCATGTCTTATATATCCTATATTGTTGCAAAGTTACTTGTGAAAATTCCGCATGTGGGATTGCCGAACATAATCGCTGGCAAAGAGATAGTCCCGGAGTTTATTCAAAGGGCCGCCGATAGCCAAAGAATAGCCTCCGAATCTATCAGTAACCTCAAAGATAGCAAAAGATATGAAAAAGTGCGTAGAGACTTGAGCGAAGTTAAAGATAAATTAGGCGGTCCTGGGGCTTCCATACGAACCGCAGAGATGGCAGCCGACATGATTGGAGTTAAAAGCAGTAGAGAGGGAGCCGTAGTATTAACCGATTCGAAGCGCTCACAAGATTAGACAGTACACTCTAAAACGTGAAGATAATAGATGTCAAGACATTTCTTGTTGACGCTTCTAGGTCCCCTAAACCGGAAGTCGGCGGGAGAAAATGGCTATTTGTCAAAGTCAAAACGGACGAGGGCATAACTACTACAGGTGCAGCCCGCGGATTCCCCACCCCAGAAGTCTCAGAGTGGAGGCGATAAGGGTTTATCTGGCGTCGGGGAGAATCGAAGGAATTTGCGGGAGATAATTTAAATTGTCGGGCTTTAGTATAGTCAACCTTTTGTCGTTCCGAAAAGGAAGCGGTAGTATATGAAGACACTAATCAGAGGTTTCTTTGCGCTCAGCATTATATTTGCTGTGTCGGCTGTTGTTTCAGCGCACAAGCCACCTGGTGGGATCTTTCCCGCCTTCCAGTTTCCCGATAACGCCTTGCCGCAGATAGACGGCGACTTGAGCGATTGGGATATGGTCCCAGAGAAGTTCTGGATAACTCTGGAGAACGATTTCAAAAGGAGCGAGGTACTACCGTCAGGATCGCATACTTATCATCCTATCTGGCGAGATGTCGATCTTGCCGATTTCAACGTAAGGTGCATCGTAGGCTGGAACAAGGAGACAAACCGTATCTACGTTATGGCTGAAGTAGTGGATGACTATCTGCACAATGCACGTGAAAATGCCTCAGATTATAACTGGGACGACGACATTAACTTCGTGCTCGATGCTGACCACAGCGGCGGAGAGCTCTTCAAGAATGACTGGAAATACTTACCTGATGAGAATCACTGGAAATACTTACCTCATGAGAATGACTGGAGATACTTACCTCGAAAAGAGCAAGAGCAGTTGTTCTATACGACTGGCCAGCTCTACACCATGCTTGTACCACCTATAGACGGTTATTACAGCTTTATGTACTTTCTGGACGATGGCACCTTCTGGTGGCTGACGGACGGGACAGGGGACCTTGCTCCTGATTATCTAAAGACAGGCTGGACACGCACAGGCGAAACAGGAGGACATGGTACTTATACTTATGAGTTTATGGTAACCCCATGGGAGTTCCTGAGTCCTGGCGGTCCTGATTCGAGCACAATAGTAGATCTAGAGGAAGGGAAGATTATACACGTCGGGTTTCTGTTCAAGGATTACGATACCTCTGAGGCCTACGAGGGGTCGTATGATTTTCCCCCCATGCACGAAGTCTGGCGCAACGTTGATCTTGCTGCTGACTTCGTTCTGCTACCAATTGACGGCGATCTGAGCTCTATCGCAGGCACGGTTACTAAGGAGGAGGAGCCCTATGCCGGATTGGTGATCGAAGCCTACCGAGGAGATCAGCCGGCGGGGAGTGCCCATACCGACGCAGAAGGACAGTACCATATAATGTTGATGCCCGGGGAGTACACCTTGAGGGTGCGTGGCGGACAGGGCATGGAGCCTTCGGAGGTGGCAGGGCTCACTGTACGTCCGGGGCAGCAGACTAATGCCGATTTTGAAGTGACTCCGATCAAGCTGCCCAAGATTCTGGAGCGATCTATGGCCGCGTACCAGTCACTCCTCAGCTACCAAGACACGACTACCTTGGAGATACAAACTGTGCAGCCTTGGATGGACATGCGCAGGATTACACGGATGCCGTTCTCCTTCCAGCGTCCCAACCACATCCGACTTGAAATCAAAGGCATGCCGATGAGAGATATAGCGGTAGTTAGCGATGGGAAAATGCTGGTGACTTACCAGCGAATGTGGAATCAGTACACGCAGAAGAATGCCCCGGAGAAGCTAACGGCTGATGACCTGACTATGGCAGAACAGACTAGAAGTATATTCGTACAGAAGATAATAATGAGCGATGACCCACTCAGAGCCCTGATGGAGGGTGTAGAGGAGGTCGAGAAGGTAGGACACGAAGAATTAGCTAGCATTCCCACAACCATCGTCGAGCTGACGAAACCACCTCGGTTGCTTCGGACCGGCATGTTGTGGAGCTACCAGAAGAACGCTGGCCCAGGAATGGATAAACCAATCAAAGTTCAGCTGTGGATTGGGGAGAAGGACTTCATGATCCGACAGGTTGCCTTCAAGATGGATATTGGACAGATGACCGAGGGAACGCCGAAGGAGAGGTGGTCTTGGATGGAAGTGATGAAGATCGGCTTCAAGGAGCGCCATACCGCTGTAGAGATTGATCCTGTATTCTCCGAGGAAACTTTCACCTTCACTCCGCCTGAGGAGGCAAAGCTCGTCGAACAGTTTGGGCGTCCGGGTGGACCCAGCAGAGGTATGCCCAGTAGAGACAAGTCGGACTTTGTCGGCAAGCCGGCGCCTGATTTTGTGCTGAAGGACACAGACGACAATGAGGTAAAACTGGCTGATTTCGAAGGCAAAGTGATGATCGTGAACTTCTGGGCTACCTGGTGTGGACCCTGCCGGGCGGAGATACCTGGCTTCATCGCCCTCCAGTCCCAATATGCCTCCGAGGCATTCACGATGATCGGTATCTCTACCGACAAAGACCCTTATGTGGTGCGGTCCTTTGCGACCGAGAACAAGATCAACTATCCCCTCCTGATGGCGGACAAGAAGGTGCGAGAGGACTACGGAGACATCTCGGCTATCCCGACGACCTTCGTGATCGATAAAAAGGGGGTCGTGCGCTATGCCTATGTAGGTGTGCCATCGGACAAGCTCATTTTCCAACAAAATGTGGAAGAGCTATTGGCGGAGTAGACAAATCGCAATGCTCCGGACTTCGCATTTCGACACCCATTCAGTAAGATAGGAGAAACAGATTCAATAATGTCTAATTTCGACCGCTTGGTAGAGACCATGGCTCGTTTGAGAGGTGAGGATGGATGCCCCTGGGACAGGGAACAGGATCACGACACGCTGAAGGCGTACGCTATTGAGGAGACCTATGAGCTTATAGAAGCCATAGATAAAAAGGACGATGAAGCGCTGAAGGAGGAGTTAGGCGATTTACTTTTGCAGGTAGTCTTCCACGCCCAGATAGCCAGGGAGGGGGGCAGATTCGATATAGATGACGTGATAGAATATCACGTGGACAAGCTAATCGGGCGCCATCCTCACGTGTTTGGAGACCTTAAGGTGAACGGAGTAAAGGAGGTGATCTCCAACTGGGAGAGGATAAAGGGCAACGAGAGGAACAAGAAAAGGGGGAAAGCATCGGTTCTGGAAGGTGTGCCACCGGGACTCCCCGCCCTTCTGAAGGCCAGAAGGATACAGGACAAGGTCTCAGGTGTCGGATTCGACTGGGAGAACGTGGACGGGCCCCTCGATAAGTTAGCGGAGGAAATTTCGGAACTCAAAGAGGCATATGCCCATAAGGAGCGGGATAAGATAGAAGAGGAGTTAGGAGACATACTATTTGCGCTTGTGAACGTGTCCAGATTCCTCAAGGTTTGTCCGGAAGAAGCTTTGAGAAAAACTGTAGACAAGTTTATGGAGCGTTTCAAATATATCGAATCGGAGTTGGAAAAGCAGGGCAAGGACATAAATAAGAGCACGATTGAGGAGATGGATGCTCTTTGGGAGGAAGCTAAGAAAATATAGGAAAAACCATACCCTTAAGTGACCCAAAAGATTCATCGTGTGTACTGCTTCCCAGGAAAGCGACACCAATTAAGCAACCTGGGGTAGTAGATAAAATTGTTTTCTCCACTCTTTTGGGGTCTTATATCCCAGGGATGAATGAAGCCTGTTCTTGTTGTAATTATCGATCCACTGAGATATGATCTTCTCAGCCTGTTCAAAGGATTCAAACTTGTGAAGCCAAACACACTCTTGCTTGAGGGTCCTGAAAAAACGCTCTACAACACCGTTCCAATCGGGTTTACCACTTGGTATGTATTCCTGACGAATTCCCCAATATTCGGTACTGGCCAAATAGGCCCGAGCCAAAAAGATGGAACCATTGTCAGAGCGCAAAGTGAGACCCTGGGGGACAGCCTCCTTGGAAGTGTATCGAGAGATCACGGCCCGATCCAGGGCATCTGTGGCCTCCAGTGCCCTCCCTTTTCGACTAAAACGATACCCAGGAGCCTCCCGGCTTCCGTTGTCCACCACCGCAATAAGAGGACACCAACCATCTTTTCCACAGTAAATCTTTGTCAAGTCACTCGACCACAAACTGTCGGGACTATCCACCACAGAACGCTTCTGGGCAACCTGTGGCCCCTTTCTCCCGGGACGATTCCACAGCTTACACTGCCACCCCTTAAGCTTCATTATCCTATGAACCTTCTTAACGTTGACACATTCCCCTTCCTTGAAACGAAGATGCGCCCAAACCCGCCTGTGACCAAATGCCTCTTCTTGGTCCAGTATCCCTCGAATACGAAAAGCAAGCTCCTCATCTATCACAGGCTCTTTAACAGAAGAACTGACACCTCTATCCCTAAACCTATACAGAGTCGAACGATGCAAACCCAAAGCCAAAGCTACCACCTTGCGGGAATAGCCTCGACCCAAAAACCGCCCACTCAAGGCAACCGCTTCGTTTTTTTTAGACGGGCTACCTCTTCGAGTATCTCCAACTGGAGCGTCAACTGCCCTACCTTGCGCTCCAACCGGCTAACCTCTCGCTCCTTCGGATCCTTGCGACCACGCCGAGACTTCAGACTCTCCTGGCCCCCTTCTAAGAAACTATCACGCCAAGCATACGCCTGCGACTGGCTAATTCCATTCTTACGACACACCTCAGATAGATCTGCTCCTCTCAAAAGAGCCAACACAATCTCTCCCTTACGGGTCGCCGTCCAGCGCTTACCATCTTTCACTTCGGGGCTCGACACCTTGACCTCCCTTCTCAAACCCCAATTTGCGAAATATTTGTCGCTCTGTCAAGGGGAGCGGTATGCGTGCCTGGCAACGTTACGCACCAAAGGAGGACGAAATCGGGTACGAACATTGACAATAACGTTTAACCTGCTTAGAATCATTATAGAATCAGCTAATACTCCACAAAATTTAAAGTGATAGATCAAGGGCGAGGGTGCCCTGGCTACTGCTTTGGACCCTTCATGCATAAACTCACATTCTACACCTTCAAACTCCAGGACGGCTTGAACGCCGTAGAAGAAGTTTTGGAAAGGTACGGCGCCGAAGTTCTGGAGATCCAACGGGACGGTTCAATCGCAACTGTGAAACTCCTTATAGACGGAAGAGAGGAAACCGCAATTGTAGAGGAAAAGAACGCTAAAGACCATCTCTTAGCCCGTTTTAAACCTGTATCTGAACTGACCCTGGAGCTTTCCTATATGAATAGGGACATAGAGAAGGGCCTGAAGCTCAAGCTCTTGAGAGGAGGCGGATAGCTTGTGGAAGCATTGACCCTTTGTAGTAGAAAGGGATGGGAGGCGGTGCCCCTATCTACCCCCGATAGCTTCAATCGGGGGCTACTGTCTACTTGTGCAGGGAGGCAGATAGCCTGTGAATAAGCTAACTCATATAGATGAAAGCGGCGCCGCACGAATGGTGGACGTAACCCATAAAGATGTGACCCAAAGAGAAGCCATCGCCCAAGGCGAGATTCTGATGTCCCGAAAGATAATCGAGATGATAGTGGGCGGAAAAGCCCCTAAAGGAAACGTCATAGAGACGGCCCGGATAGCGGGGATCATGGCGGCAAAGAGGACGTGGGACCTAATCCCGCTCTGTCATCCTCTGGAGATAACGGGCGTGGATGTGAGATTCAAAGTGGAAGAAGATAGGATAAAAGTCGAGTCCCAGGTATCCGTCCCCGGAAGGACAGGAGTTGAGATGGAGGCACTTACAGCCGTTTCTGTCGCTCTTTTGACCATATACGATATGTGTAAGGCTGTGGATAAGAGGATGGTCATCTCCGACATAAAACTGATAAAAAAATCGGGCGGAAAGAGCGGATCGTTCGTAAGGGAGGTGTAGAAGCGATGATAAAGGTCGGTGTCCTGACTGTAAGTGACAAGAGCGCTGCGGGGGAAAGAGAGGATGAAGGCGGAGCAGCTATAAGAGAAATAGCGCCCGAGTTCGGCGGAAAGGTGGAGGTCTATCGCATAGTCCCGGACGAAATTGACGAGATAACAGAGGCTTTAGCCACAATGGCAGACGACGACGGCATGGACGTTATTCTGACCACGGGCGGAACGGGCGTCGCACAGAGAGACGTAACCCCTGAGGCGACAGAATACGTGATCGAAAAGGCGGTCCCGGGTATAGGCGAGACTCTGAGGGCAAAGAGCCTGAAGATCACTCCATGGGCTATGCTCTCCAGGATGACCGCAGGGGTCAGAGGAGAGACGCTCATAATCAACCTTCCGGGGAGTCCCAAGGGCGTAAGAGAGTGTTTAGAATGGCTCCAGGACGTGATCCCTCACGCTGTGGAACTCATCAAAGGCGAAACAGGCGAGCACCAAAGGCACGAATCGCATGGATAGAACGATTGTAGTCGGGCCAATTCTGCTGGTCTTAATCGCATGTGGCGACAACGCTCCGAAACCGGTAAAGGATTTTGCTGATCCCAGGCTGGAGGCTGCAGTACGTGAGGTTGTGGATAAAGCCGAGGGAGAACTCACCCAAGAAGACTTGGTAGGCCTAACAGGGTTAGATTTGGCTGGAAAGAAGATTACGGCCTTGACTGGGATCGAGCAATTGACTCGACTGTCGAAACTGAATCTGAAGGGCAACCAAATTAGCGATATATCTGCGCTATCTGGTCTAACACAACTAATAGAGCTGGATCTTGGGTTCAACCAGATTAACGACCTTTCTCTGGTATCCGAACTAACACATCTGTCAAGACTGGTTCTGGCGGGCAACCAGCTTAGTGATCTTTCCGTGATATCCAAACTGACTCAACTGACAGATCTGGATCTACAGGGCAACGAGATCAGCAACCTTGCGCCGCTATCTGAACTGAGACAACTGAGAAAATTGTTGCTCAATAGCAATCAAATCAGCGATATATCTCGGCTGTCTGGACTAACACAACTTACACACCTGGATCTGAGTAGCAATCAGATTAGTGATCTATCCCCGCTGGCAGGGCTGACTCAACTAACAAAACTGAGCCTCCGGGGCAACGAGATCCGCAATCTATCTCCGCTTGCTGGACTGACACAGTTGACAAAACTGTATATGTTCAACAACGGGATTAGTGATCTATCTCCACTGGCTGGACTAACTGAACTGAGAGAGCTACAGGTGTTGCACAACCATATCAGGGATGTATCTCCCCTATCAGGACTGACACAACTCAGATTTCTGACTCTGGGAGACAACTGGATTAGCGATATGTCTCCACTGTCAGGACTGACACAACTCACATTGCTGACTCTGGGAAATAACCGGATCACCGATATGTCTCCACTGTCTGAACTGATACGATTGACAGGCTTGTGGCTGGGAAGAAACCAGATTAGCGATATATCACCGCTGTCTGAACTCACGCAACTGACTCACCTGGATCTCAGTACCAATAAGATTAGTGATCTATCCCCGATAGCAGGGATGACACAAATGACAAAACTGAGCCTCTGGGGCAACCAGATCAGCAATCTATCTCCGTTGCTCGGAATGACTCAATTGACAAGGCTGAGTCTGAGGGACAACCCGCTCGGTGATGTCGCTATCAACAAACACATTCCAGCATTGGAGGCTCGAGGCGTAACAGCGACATATTCTATAGCTATAACCTTTGCCGACCCCAACCTGGAGACGGCAGTACGGAAGGCCTTGCGCAAACCTGAGGGGGTACTGACTCCGAAAGATGTGACAAGACTAACCAAGTTGGAGGTGGGAAGGGGTCAGAGTACTGACTTGACAGGTATCGGGCAGTTGACCCAACTGACAGATCTGCGACTATTTAACAACCAGATTAGTGATCTATCTTCTCTATCTGAACTGAGACAACTCAAAAAGCTGATGATGGATGGGAATAAGATCAGCGATCTGTCTCCGTTGTCTGAACTAACACAACTTACAAGGCTGACTCTGCATAACAACCAGATTAGCGATCTGTCTCCGCTATCTGGACTGACGCAACTTACGGTGCTGTGGCTGGGACACAATCAAATCAGTGATCTGTCTCCTTTGGCTGGACTGAGAAAACTGAGAGAGTTGGGTCTGGACGAGAACAAAATCAGCGATCTATCCCCATTCATTGGACTGACTGAACTGAGAAAGCTGTCTCTGTGGAACAACCCTCTCAGCGATGCTGCTATCAATGAACAGATCCCGGCATTGGAGGCTCAGGGGGTACGGGTCCGACTGACCGGCGACGTATAAGTACACGGCGATGTTCCAGCGGTCGTATGCACGTAGCTGAATGTAACAGTTTGTATGAAAACACATTAAAATAGAAGGGAACACGAATGCAAAACAAAGACGAACTGAAGAAGAAAATATGTGAATCCGTTGACAAACACAGAGACGATATTATCTCCATCGGCGAAGATATAATGCGAAATCCCGAACTTGGATTCAAGGAATTTCGGACGGCGAAGCTCGTATCCGGGACCTTTGAAAGTCTGGGAATTCCACACAGAGACGGTCTTGCTATTACGGGCGTCAAGGGGGTTTTAAAGGGCAGCAAACCGGGACCTACTGTGGCTTTAATAGGCGAATTAGATTCCCTCATAGTCCCCGATCATCCTATATCGAACAAAGAGACGGGAGCCGCTCACGCCTGCGGCCACAACGCTCAAATAGCGGGACTCATGGGCGCTTTGATGGCAATGACAGATGCCAAAGCCGCCGATTCCCTGTCTGGAAATGTGGTCTTCTTTGCCGTTCCCGCCGAGGAATGCGTGGAAGTGGGGTACAGGGCCAGGCTGATAGGTGAAGGAAAACTTGCATTTTTGTGCGGAAAGCCGGAGTTGGTGAGCTTGGGAGAATTCGACGACATAGATATGGCTATGATGATCCACACCAACAGCAATCCCGAGGACAAATTCGCCACGGTAGTCGATTCCTTCAACGGAGCTATAGTCAAATTGGTCAGGTTCACAGGTCGAGCTGCCCACGCGGGAGCAGCGCCACACCAGGGAATTAATGCCCTCTACGCCGCCAATGTAGCTCTCTCTGCCATCAACGCACAGAGGGAGACGTTTAAAGACGAGGACACTGTACGAGTGCATCCCATAGTAACGCGGGGTGGTGACGTTGTCAGCATCATACCTTCTGATGTGAGGATCGAGACGTACATCAGAGGTAAAACTAACGAGGCGATCTCGGATGCAGACAGAAAGGTGGACAGATCCTTAAGAGCAGGCGCGATGGCTTTGGGAGCTAAAGTTGAGATACGGACCCTCGGGGGATTCATGCCCTTTGTTAACGATCAGAGTATAAAAGATATCTTCGTGGACAACGCAGCTTCTCTATTTGGAGAGGACGAGGTGACTGAGGGCGGCCATCGCACAGGCTCAACCGATATGGGAGATATAAGCCATATCATGCCCGCCCTGCATCCCTTCATCGCCGGAGCACAAGGCCCCTCTCACAGCGCAGAGTGGCACATAGCAGATCACGATCTGGGATACCTCGCCCCTGCAAAGTCCCTGGCCATGGCGGCTGTTGATCTCCTCTGGGGAAACGCTGAGAACGCAAAGGAGATACTGGATAAAGCAAAACCGCCCATTACCAAGGAGAAATATCTCTCCTGCCAAGAGGACATCAGCAGGGTGGAACTCTACGACGGAGTTGCAAACGAGTCGAGAATAGAATGAAGGCAGTAAGGAAATTATCTACAGGATATGGAAACGTAGACCTGTGCGACATCCCGGAGCCTGACTGCGGCCCTTCTCAAGTCGTGATAAAAGTTATGGCAGGAGGAGTCTGCGGCACGGATATACACATCTTCCACGGAGGCTACAGCTTTAACCCCCCTGTCACTTTAGGACATGAATTCTCCGGCGAAGTGGTCGAAAAGGGGAAGCACGTAGATCGTGCCAAGATAGGCGACCGTGTAACGGTAAATCCGTCCGCCATGGGAGCGTGCGGAAAGTGCAGATACTGCCAAAAAGGGCACTACTTTATGTGTGCGAAGCGATCCTCCGTAGGGAGCAAGACCGACGGAGGGTTTGCTGAGTACTGTGTTGTCGAGCAGGATCTCATCTATCGTCTTCCCCATAATGTCCCTTGGGAAGCTGGAGCCTTGTGCGAACCTTTGGCCTGCTGTGTTCAGGCTGTGACCGAGTTTACACAGGTTTCACCCCTCAATATAGTCTTAATATCTGGCCCGGGACCCATAGGTCTCATCTGCCTGACTCTGGTCAAATTAACCGGGGCAAAGACCATAGTCTGCGGCACGTCCGAGGACAAAGAGCGGCTGAAGTTCGCCGAAAAGTTCGGAGCAGACGTAACCGTAAACGTAAACTCCCAGAACCTGAAGGAGCTAACACTGGATATAACTGACGGATACGGCGCTGACGTGGCTTTGGAGTGCGCCGGTGTGGGGCCATCTGCGAATCAATGTTTAGACTGCTTGGCCCCTGAGGGAAGGTACACTCAGATAGGAATAATAGATGAGCCTGTGGAAGTGGATTTCGGGCTGATCACGTACAAACAGTTGAAGGTGCAGGGCACAATAGGTCAGATGTGGAGCACCTGGGAAAAGACTATAAAGATGCTGTCAGAGGGAACTATAGATATGAATCGCTTTATCACAGCAGGTGTTCCCCTTGAGGATTGGGAAAAGGCCTTCAAGAACACGGAGGAGAAGAAAGGCCTCAAGAGTATCCTATGTCCTTAAAGAGAGTAGACAGTAGAACAGACATGCTGTCTAGTTAGACAGCATATAGGGATTCCCTCTGCTCTCCCCTGACCGAGATTGCTTTTTCCTTAGTCATTGCGAGGGGTGAAACCCCGACCCCGTCAGGAGTTGCGAAGCAGAACCAATCTCATGGGAGAGGAAGAGGTGCCTCTATCTACAGCTTTAGAAGGGAAGGTACATGCCTCTCTTTTTGACTGAAAGCGACGTCGATGACCTTTTGACTATGGAGGAGACTATTGACGCAGTTGAGGAAGTCTTCAAAGAGCAGGGACAGGGCAAGGTCGCCAATACGCCCAGATGGAGGACTACCGGACGGGGAGGAATGCTGCACATCATGGCCGCGTCAGTCCAGAAGTTCGGGTACATCGGATATAAGGCATATACTACATTCAAAAGCGGAGGAGAATTTCTCTTTATGCTACACGACATAGAGACAGGACGGCTCCTTGCAGTCATGGAAGCAAGGAGACTTGGGCAATTAAGGACAGGAGCCGCATCAGGCGTGGCCACAAAATATATGGCAAGGGAAAATGCCACGACCCTTGGGATGTTCGGAACAGGATATCAGGCCCAGACGCAGATTGAAGCTATATGCCAGGTCAGAGATATTCAGTTGGCGAAGATCTACGGGAGAGACGAAGAGCGCAGAAAGAAGTTCTGTTCCATGATGCAGGATAGACTCAAAGTGGAGATGAAGCCAGTCAAGGCGCCTGAAGATGTGGTGGGAGATGTTGACATCATCACGACCATGACCACATCGCAAGAGCCGCTCTTCGACGGAAAATTGGTAGAACCCGGAGTCCACATAAACGCCGCCGGATCTAACTTTATCATAAAGCGCGAGATTGACGATGAGGCAGTGAGAAGGAGTGATATCTTAGTTGCGGACTCGAAAGATCAGGCGAGAATAGAATCGGGCGATCTTGTATTTCCCATAAACAAGGGCATCATCTGCTGGGAGCAGGTCTACGAATTGGGACAGATCGTGGCAGGCCAGATTAAGGGACGCTCCGATGAGGAGGCAATCACGCTCTTTGCATCGCAGGGTATCGCCGTAGAAGATGTAGCCGCCGCATCGGTGGCGTATCGAAAGGCCAAAGAGCAACATAGAGGAGTAGAGATACTCTGATTCTTAAAGACATCTTCGATTCTTAAAGACATCTTCTTATAGACATCTTCTTATAGACATCGCAAGCCGCATTGTCCCACAACAAACAAAGTAGCTTCATCATGCAAAGACAAGTCCTCCTTCTGAAGTGCTGGCTTTGGGGCTTATAGCGGCTGTAGAGGCATCGGCTGTGGCAGGCCATATTCTGTGAAAAGCGATCATGCCGAAAGTTGCAGGTGCAGTCCTGGGGGAGTGCCCCTCTCAATCACCCAAAGCCCAAGCCGGGCAATGTCATTGCGAGTCCCCTAAATTGTCAGTGCGAGCCAAGCGAAGCGATCTCAATTCCTGCCCTATCAATCAGATATTTTTCGCCTATCTGCGCCTATTTCACTTGACTTTTGGCTCGCATTATCATATACTTTTATTTCTAAGTCTACATTGTATAGTGAATCCTCTTTGGAAATGAACTCGTCTGTAAGTCCAATATATATAACAGTTTATGCCAAGTGACTATCTTCCTATACTTCTGCTTTTGATAATAGCTGTCGGCCTTGCCGCTGCTATTCTGCTGACCAGCTATCTTTTCGGACCCAGAAAAAGCGACAGTATTAAGCTTTCACCTTACGAATCAGGAGTCCCTCCTGTTGGAGATGCAAGGCTCAGATTCTCGGTGAAATTTTATTTTATCGCCATAATATTTATCATATTCGATATAGAAGTGGTCTTTCTATATCCCTGGGCGGTAGTTTTCAGAAAACTGCTGCCTCTAGGATCATTTATATTTATAGAGATGGCGGCTTTTATCGGCGTACTCTTCATCGGCTTTTTGTACGTATGGAGAAAAGGTGGATTGGACTGGGATTAGGTCTCCTGGGTTCTGTCCAAGAAATGCTATGGGCGACGATACATCAGCTATAGATAAGATAAACTCCCGATTTTCCGGCGCTCTGCTTGAAGTCGAAGATTTCAGGGATGAGACCACTTTAAACATAAACAAACAGAGATCCTTCGACCTCCTCAAATTCCTCAAGGAAGACCCAGACCTTCAGTATGACTATCTTGTGGACCTCTCCTGCGTAGACTACCTCGCGATGGACAGACATCCAAGGTTCTCCGTGGTCTATCATCTCTACTCCTACAAAACAGGACAGAGGCTCAGGGTTAAAGTTCCCGTTGAAGAATCTGACCCCACTCTTGACTCAGTTTTGCCTATATGGATGGGGGCAATCTGGACCGAAAGGGAAGTCTACGACATGTTCGGGATCAAGTTCAAGGGACATCCGGACTTAAGAAGGATACTGATGCCCTCAGACTTTGAGGGCTATCCTCTAAGAAAGGACTATCCCTTAAGAGGCAGGGGGGAAAGGGACAGGATAGCCAATCCCGATCCCGGATTTGATGAAATCTCAATGTCCACAGTCGAAAAGATAGCAGGCAAATCGGAGACCGAAGGCGACAGGCTCTCCGGTGAGAGGATGGTGTTGAACTTCGGACCGCAGCATCCGGCCACCCATGGGACTTTGAGGCTCGTCCTCGAACTGGACGGAGAAAAGGTGGTCAACGTTATACCCGACATAGGCTACCTCCACACGGGGTTCGAAAAGCTCGGCGAAAACCTCGACTACAACCAGTTCATCACCTTGACGGACAGGATGAACTACATGTCTCCCCTATCTAATAACATCGGATATGCGATAGCTGTGGAGAAGCTTTTGGACATCGAGGTGCCCAAAAGAGCCCAATACATCAGAGTCATCCTCTATGAACTTTCCAGAATATCCGATCACGTAGTATGGCTCGGAACGGCGGCTCTGGATCTGGGGGCGTTTACGGCCTTTCTGTGGGCCTTCAAAGAGAGAGAAAAGCTCTACGATATCTTTGATGCCGTTACAGGTACGAGGCTGACCACAAGCTATACGAGAGTCGGAGGGCTATTTGAGGACGTCCCTGAGAACTTCAAGGAGATGGTCGAAGACTTCACAAGACACTTTCCGAAGAGACTCAAAGATATAGATGACCTTTTGACCAAAAATAGAATATGGATCGACAGGACAAAGGGCATAGGCGTAATCTCAGCCGAAGACGCAATATCCTACAGCCTTACAGGACCCATTCTCAGAGGATCAGGCGTTGAATGGGATATAAGAAAAGCCGAACCCTATTCTTCTTACGAGGAATTTGAATTTGAGATCCCCACAGGCGACAACGGCGACGCCTACGACCGTTACCTTGTCAGGATGGAGGAGATGATCCAGAGCAACAACATAGTAAAACAGGCTATGGAGAATCTACCCGACGGACCAGTCAAAGTACCGGACGCGAAAGTCATACTCCCCGAAAAGGATGAGGTCTATAACAGGATGGAATCGCTCATTCACCACTTCAAACTTATAATGACAGGGCACGGGATAGAGCCCCCCAAAGCTGAGATCTACTCCAGCACAGAATCCCCCAACGGCGAACTCGGGTTCTACATAGTCAGCGACGGAAGCGGATTCCCCTACAGAGTAAGAGTAAGACCCCCGTCCTTTATCAACTATCAAGCCTTCCCTCATATGATCAAAGGACATATGTACTCAGACATCGTGGCTGTCCTTGGGAGTCTCAACATCATCGCAGGAGAGCTCGATAGATGATGCAGAACAGAGTGGATATCTCCAAGGAAACTGAGGGACATCTGCAAAGGATAATATCCAGATACCCCGACAAACAGGCCGCTATGATCCCCGTCCTCCATGTTGTGCAAAATGAAATGGGGGGCTACCTTACCGTAGAAGCTCAAAAGTACGTCGCCGATCTTTTAGAGATACCTCCTGTGAGGGTCGCCGCGGTGGTGAGCTTCTATCCTATGCTCAAAACGAAGCCCGTGGGGAAATATCATATAAGGGTGTGCAGCACATTAAGCTGTGCGCTTACAGGATCCAGGACATTAGTTCAACATCTGAAAGAGAAACTCAGAGTGGAGATCGGGGAGACGACTGGTGATAAGAGGTTCTCGATAGAAAAAGTGGAATGCCTCGCCTCCTGCGGGACGGCCCCTGTGATGCTGGTAAACGAAGACCTGTACCAGAATCTGACGGACGAGAACGTGGACGGGATTCTGGATAAATTGGAATGAGAAAGATAGACAGCAAACGCCGAGAGGCAGTCTGACTGAGATTGGTCTGCTCTGAATAGCAGTTCAGGAGAATCGCAATGACATTGTTTTGTTCTCGGCTTCTGTCATTACGATGAGCAGACCCCCGAAGCAATCCCCGACCCCCGATTGAATCTGTCGGGGGTTCAATCGAGGGCAATCTCAAGGGAAGAGAGGCAGTGCGCCCTCCCTACTGATTAATATTTACTCTATTAGTGCATATGCCAGAAAAGAGAATTCTTCTCAAAAATGTTGACGTCCCCAACATACAGGATATAGACGTCTATATAGAGCACGGTGGATACAAAGCCCTCGAAAAGGCTTTGAGTAAGATGACTCCCGACCAGGTCATAGAGGACGTGGATAGATCTAAGCTCAAAGGGAGAGGCGGCGCCTGGTTTGCGACCGGCTTAAAATGGAATTTTATGCCCAAAGAGCCCAAGGTCCCCTCCTATCTGTGTGTAAATGCGGACGAGAGCGAACCAGGGTCGTTCAAGGACCGAGTCCTTATGGAGGGCGATCCTCACCTTACTATCGAAGGCTCAATAATCGCATCCTACGCTATGAGGGTCAGCACCTGCTACTACTATATACGCGGGGAGATGTTCAACACGATAGAGCTGATAGAAAAGTGCATAGAAGAGGCCTACGAAAGGGGATTTCTGGGCAAAAACATATTGGGCACGGATTACAGCTTGGATATGTACGTCCATCTCGGAGCAGGGGCGTACATCTGCGGCGAGGAGACGGGGCTTATGGAGTCTTTAGAGGGAAAAAGGCCATACCCACGAATAAAACCCCCATTTCCAGCCCAAAGGGGCATATTCGGATGTCCCACCACGGTGAACAATGTGATGACTCTGGCCTATGTACCTCAAATAGTCAACAACGGAGCAGATTGGTTCAGGGGTATCGGTGCACAAGAGACGCCAGGGACATCTGTGTTCTGCGTAAGCGGGCACGTAAAAAGACCGGGGATATACGAGCTTGAGATGGGCACTCCTCTAAGGGACATAATCTACGGCTACGCCGGCGGTACAAGGGACGGGCATGAACTGAAAGCTGTCCTGCCTGGGGGATCTTCCTATCCGCCACTGGGACCCGATGATCTGGATGTGGAGATGACGCCGGAGTCCTTTTCGCTGGGTGGTGGGTCTGTGATGAGCCACATCGGGACAGGTGCAGTTATAGTGATGGACGAGACGGTCTGTATGGTGGACGCTCTTTTGAACATTATGAAGTTTTATGCTCACGAGTCGTGCGGTCAGTGTACTCCGTGCAGAGAAGGTGCGCCCTGGATAAGAAACATAGCTGAGAGAATCGAAAAGGGAAATGGCCGGATGAAAGATATGGATTTAATAGTCGATGTAGCGGAAAACGTATGCGGATTTATGAAGCTCCCCTTCACAACGGTCTGCGCTTTCGGAGCGGCGTTTGCCTGGCCTTCGGCTGGATTTGTCCTCAAGTTCAAAGACGAGTTCCACGAGCACGTAAAGCTCGGTAGATGCCCCTTTAAATAAGTAGCGGCGAACCTGTGTGTTCGACCGATTTATCCATATTTCAGGACACACACGCGGGCCAGCGCCCTGCGGTGTTTGCCCATTCGGCAAAATGATCAAGGCAATATTTTTCGACTTCGGAGATACATTGATGGCCGAGGATGACAGCGGCCTATCGATATGGCAAAAGGATGTCTTCTTGAAGGTAGAGGGCGCAGACGAGCTTATCGAATACCTGTCAGGAAGATATAGACTCGCCCTTGTTAGCAACACGATCACATCTCGTGAACCCGATATACAAAGAGCGCTTGAGATAATGGGTTGGAAGGATAAGTTTGAAGCCGTGATAACGTCTGTGGACGTAGGTTCTGACAAGCCCCACCCCGGGATATTCCAAGTCGCATTGGATCGCCTTACATTAGAACCGTCCGAAGTCGTAATGATCGGAGACAGGGTGGATACGGACATCGTGGGAGCCAACCGATACGGCATCAAATGTATATTGCACAGGTGGAACGACCGGTTCCCTATAGACGCTGATGGCCCCGAAGCAGAGCCGACGACAAAGGTCACTTCTCTATATGAAGTCCCCGAGGCCTTGAGGAAAATTGAGGAGATGGAACCCTGATAATAGAGTTGACAATCAAGATAGTTGTAGTGCTGGGAGCTATGCTTACCACAGTTGCTTATTTGTCACTTGCCGAACGGAGGATAAGCGGTTTCATACAGGACAGGCTCGGCCCCAACAGAGTGGGTCCATTCGGATTATTGCAGCCGGTTGCCGACGGACTCAAGTTCCTCTTTAAGGAGGACATAATCCCGAATCACGTGGACCGAGTAATATACGTTATGGCTCCTGCGGTGGTCTTGATCCCCGCTCTTATAACATTTGCCGTGATACCTTTCGGGGATACTCTCCCCCTGCTCGGAAGAGACATAAAGCTTCAAATCGCCGATATAAACGTAGGCATTCTCTATATACTGGCTATTACCTCACTGGGGGTCTACGGGATTGTCCTGGGGGGTTGGGCGTCCAACAACAAATATTCCCTTTTGGGCGGGCTGCGTGCTTCTGCGCAGATGATAAGCTATGAGCTTGCCCTGGGGCTTTCTATAGTTGGTGTCCTTATGATGACAGGGTCTTTGAGGCTCAACGACGTGGTGGAATTCCAATCGGGATATTGGGGCTTCATCCCGAAATGGAACGTCTTGACACAACCTTTGGGTTTTGTGCTCTTTATGATCGCAGCGTTCGCCGAGACTAATAGATTGCCCTTCGACCTCGCTGAAGCGGAGCAGGAGCTCGTGGCAGGATATCACACTGAGTACAGCAGCATGAAGTTCACAATGTTCTATATGGCCGAATACGCAAATATGGTCACATCATCTGCCCTTATGGTCACGCTCTTCTTTGGAGGGTGGAACGTGCCCTGGATCATATCCCCTGACTCGACATCACTTCTGCCAAGCATTCTGAAGCTCTTGTCCTTCGTAATCAAAACAGGATTCTTTCTTTTCCTGTTTATCTGGGTGCGGTGGACGCTGCCCAGATTTAGATACGACCAGTTGATGAACCTGGGATGGAAAGTATTTCTTCCGCTGGCTCTGCTTAATATATTTGTGACGGGAACCGTCATAATGTTGATCTCGTAAAGGTGATGGAAACACTTTTTTTCATCTTCGCAACGATTGCCCTCATCTCCGCCCTTTTCGTCGTAATATTCCGAAATCCCCTATACAGCGCCCTTTCATTAGTTGTGACCTTCTTTTTTATGGCGGGATTGTTTCTTCTTTTAGGAGCAGAGCTAATAGCGGCTGTGCAGGTCCTGGTCTACGCCGGGGCGATAATGGTTCTTTTTCTCTTTGTGATCATGCTCCTCAATTTAGGTCGTCCAGACGCAGGCAGAGAAAGGCTCAAATACGGGTCCTTGGTCGGAATAGGACTCGCCGTCCTTTTAATAGCCGAATTTGGGAGCATCGCACAATGGGCGTCGCCCCTAGAAGATCTGCAGACTACGATTCCTCCTTCGGAGATCGGACAAGAGCTCATGTCTTTGAGCCCCGATGTTCCTTTCAACGAGGCCCTTACGATAATAGAGAAGGTAGCAAGCATTCCAATCACTGATCCTAAAGCTCGTACTACTCCCATAGGGATAGAGATAGAGAATCTCCCCTGGGCGCGTGCTCTTCAACTGATCGTCAACGCCAACAATCTGATATTTGTACGGTGGGAAAACTATATCGAGATAACAGGAATCGGAACGGCTGAAACTATGGGCAAGCTCCTCTTTACGGACTATCTACTGCCGTTCGAGGTGGCATCCATGATCCTGCTGGTAGCACTCATCGGAGCTGTAGTCCTTGCAAAGCGCGAGCGCCCATCGGGGAAGGAGGTAAAATGATACCGCTTTCCTATTATCTTCTCCTTTCCGGCGTGCTCTTTTCAATTGGAGTAATCGGTGTCCTAACCAGAAGAAACGCAATAGTAATATTTATGTGTGTGGAGTTGATGTTGAACTCAGCAAATTTAGCCTTTATAGCGTTTTCTAAATATCTGAACTCACCTTCTGGACAGGTCTTTGTATTCTTTATAATGGCCGTCGCAGCCGCAGAAGTGGCCGTCGGACTCGCCATTATTATAGCTATATATAGAAATAAAGAGACCATAAACGTGGATGAGATAAATCTGATGAAATGGTAAGACAAGTAGACAGGGGGCACCTCCTCCCGTCCCTGTACGCTGTCTACTATTTAAGGGTAGCCTGAGATGAACTTAATCCTATTGATAATCTTATTTCCCCTATCTGGAGTTCTTATAAACGGACTCTTCGGGAGTAAACTCAGGGAAAAGAGCGCGTATATTGCCAACGTAGCCATTGGCTTGTCCTGGCTCTGCTCTATTAAAGCCTTTCTTGACGTGGTAAAAGGAAAAGTATTCGATGGCGACCTTTATAGTTGGATAGCGGCAGGAAGTTTTGAAGCCACAGTCGGATTCAAGCTCGACGAACTTTCGGCAGTGATGATCCTTGTTGTTACTACTGTGAGTCTATGCATACACATCTATTCGATAGGCTACATGCGCGGGGACAGGGGATACGCAAGATACTTTACATATCTGAATCTGTTCGTCTTTTCGATGCTCGTTTTAGTACTTGCCAACAACTACCTCTTGATGTTCGTCGGATGGGAGGCTGTAGGACTCTGTTCGTATCTGCTCATAGGATTTTGGTACGAGAAAAAGTCCGCCTCCGACGCGGGCAAAAAGGCATTTATAGTCAACAGGATCGGCGACTTCGGTTTTATTCTTGGGCTCTTTTTGATATTTATGCACCTCGGAACGCTGAAATTCGTGGACGTCTTTTCCACAGCTCCGACGGAACTCTCACAAGGAGTTGCCACTGCCATAACGCTGCTACTCTTCATGGGCGCAGTCGGCAAGTCGGCTCAGTTTCCTCTCTACGTATGGCTGCCCGATGCGATGGAAGGTCCAACGCCCGTAAGTTCGCTCATACACGCCGCCACGATGGTCACAGCGGGAGTCTACATGGTCGCCCGTTCTTACGTCCTGTATAACCTTGCGCCCTTCTCAATGGAAGTAGTGGCTCTAATAGGCGCTTTCACCGCGATATTCGCAGCGACTATCGCTTTGACAACTAACGACATAAAGAGAGTCCTGGCCTATTCCACAGTCAGCCAATTGGGATATATGTTCATCGCTGTGGGAATAGGAGCATACTCCGTCGGGATATTCCACCTTATGACGCACGCCTTTTTCAAGGGGCTTATGTTCCTGACAGCAGGAAGCGTGATGCACGCTATGTCGGACGAACTGGACATGAGAAAGATGGGCGGCCTCTATTCAAAGATGAAGATTACGGCCTGGACTTTCATAATAGGAGCGCTTGCGATCTCGGGGATTCCTCCCTTGAGCGGATTCTGGAGCAAGGACGAGATCCTATCAAAGGCGTACGCCTCAGGCAATATAGGGATATGGGCACTGGGTGCGGCTACAGCGTTTCTCACAGCGTTCTACATGTTCAGACTAATATTTATGACCTTCTTCGGAGAGTCCAGAGTAGAACCTGAGGTTGAACCGCACGTCCACGAGTCGCCTCGTATTATGACCGTCCCTCTGGTCATTCTGGCTGTATTTTCGGTCATCGCTGGCTGGGTCGGAATGGGAGAGCACAGCCCGTTACACAGTTTTCTGGAGAGAGCAATAGTACCCCAAGCCGAAGTGGGTGCTGGGTTTGCCCTGCTTTCTGAAGGGGCACTTATTGCCATATCGGTTCTCCTTGCACTTGCGGGAATAGGTCTGGCATACATAATCTATATCAAACGCTATATCAAGCCGGAGGAGATCGCCGATAGAGCGGGAGATCTGTATATCCTTGTGGCCAACAAATACTACGTGGACGAAATATACAATGCACTCATCTTGGCCCCTTTCAGGGGATTTGCGACCTTCCTTGCGAACGTGTTTGACATGTGGATAATAGACGGCATAGTCAACGGAGTGGGACTTTTTGTAAGAGGCTTTAGCGCTGTCCTGAAACGAGTGCAGTCGGGCTATATACAAAACTACGCCCTCGCCATGGTCCTGGGAACAGTCGTAATACTTGGATACTACTTTCTGAGATAGGTAGGGCATAACAGGCATACAGTAGCCCCCGATAGATTCAATCGGGGGCAGAAAGTTGGGAGAAATGAGAATACCTCTAAAAGTTGCTATCTTCCTATTAAAGTTGCTATCTTCCTAAGTAACGTGTCTTTTGTGTATAGCTCCTGTCTATGCACAGGAATCATCCAAATACACGCTCAATGACGTGATGGTGAAGTTGAGGGGTATGGACAAACGTATATGATGAGCGTCTAACCGCACTGGAAGAACGCATGGTCAGCCTAGAATCGAGGAGCTCAAACCTTCAAGGGGGATTAGCAGAGATTGAAAAAAGAGTGGATGATATTAGTTCGACTATGATGGGGCTTTTCGGAGGATTAGGTGTCCTTGTCCTATTTGTAGCTATTTTAGCTATAACTTTTAAGATCTCCAGAAACGTCAAAGAAGCCAGATCTCAAGAGAATCTCAGAGAGGAGTTTAGGGGTCAATTTTAGTTACTTAGAGAACAGATTAAACAGGTTGCCAATAGAGAAGAAGCCCTCGAAAGGAAGTTATCAGAAGGCAGCGAATAGATAAATGGAATTTCCGATACTGACATTCGTCATATTCTTTCCCCTTGCAGGAGCTATTATATTAGCCCTTTTGAAGGCTGAAAACGCAGGGGCCATAAGGTTGCTCGCCCTCATCTTTTCAACAGTAGAGTTTATCGGATCGCTGTATCTGTTCTTCAAATTCGATCCCGACACACACCTCATGCAGTTCGTCCAGAAGTCCGAATGGATAGGAGAACTCGGCATCAACTATTACCTCGGCATAGATGGAATAAGTCTCTTTCTGGTCCTTATAACTACATTTCTCACACCTATATGCATTCTGGCATCGTGGACGGCTATACAGAGGAGCACAAGGGGCTTCTTCGCCTCACTTCTGCTTTTAGAGGCGGGGATGCTCGGCGTCTTTTGCGCCTTAGACATGTTCTTATTCTTCGTCTTCTGGGAGGCGATGCTTATCCCTATGTACTTTATCATAGGGATCTGGGGACACGAAAGGAGAATCTACGCGGCTATGAAGTTCGTGCTCTTCACGATGGCCGGAAGCGCCCTAATGTTGGTCGCTATCCTTGCGCTCTATTTTGCAAATCACACGGCTACAGGGCAATACACATTCGACCTTTTGAGTCTCTACGCCACGCCCCTTTCAAAGAACACCCAGTACTGGCTCTTTCTGGCCTTTGCACTGGCTTTTGCCATCAAAGTTCCCCTATTTCCTCTGCATACATGGCTTCCTGACGCCCATGTGGAGGCTCCGACTGCAGGAAGCGTGATATTAGCCGGGGTGCTGCTTAAGATGGGGACTTACGGATTCATAAGATTCTGCCTGCCCCTCTTTCCCGAAGCGTCTTTTCACTTTACGCCGTTGATATGTGTCCTTTCTCTCATCGGCATAATCTATGGGGCACTCGTGGCGATGATGCAAAAGGACCTCAAAAAGTTAGTTGCGTATTCGAGCGTCAGCCATCTGGGGTTTGTGATGTTAGGGATATTTGCCTTCACGCCTGAGGGGATGTCAGGCGGGATACTTCAGATGATAAATCACGGCTTGAGCACAGGTGCGCTATTTCTGATCGTCGGCATGATCTACGATAGAAGACACACCAGGCTGATCTCGGAGTTCGGCGGACTCTCAAGGCAGATGCCGATATTTGCCTCGTTCTTTTTGATATTTACGCTGTCTTCGATAGGGCTTCCCGGACTCAACGGCTTTGTCGGGGAGTTCCTGATCCTCCTGGGAACGTTCGTCTCAGCGAACGACGGAGCAATTGTATACGCCGTAATCGCCACGTCGGGGCTCATTTTCGCTGCTGTCTACATGCTCTGGATGTTCCAGAGAGTGATGTTCGGAGGGATCACAAAAGAGGAGAACAGGAGATTGAAAGACGTCAACATAAGAGAGATATTTGTGCTTGCGCCCATAGTCCTCTTGATCATATTCATAGGGGTCTATCCCAGACCCTTCTTGAGCAAAATGGAGCACTCTGTGGAGCACGTTCTACACCAGGTCAGAATAGAAAAGAGTGCCTATGCGGACTATAGAGATCCGATCCAGGACACGGTTTCAAGTATCGAATCGAAATGATTACAGAGATCCAAAATAGTAGACAGCATACAGGGAGATTGCTTCCTTCTGCTCACAATGACCAAAGGACTGGCATTGTAATTGCAAGGGAGGTGAAATCCCCTGAAGCTATCTCAAGCACAGAGATAAGATGTCCCCGTCTACTTAAGAGGGCTCATGCGAACGGGCGGTGGCGTCCAATGGGCTGGCTTATTCTGTTCCTTGCTGTACTTGCTCTGATCCTCCCCGTGGCGTGTGGGGCGAGCAGTGGCCAGGGGCAAGATCACACTGGAGCTGTACTCGGAAAGGTCTTGCCTCTGTGGTCTCTCATTCCCTTTGTCGGCTTACTGCTTTCTATCGCTATCTTTCCCCTTGCGGCTCCGATATTCTGGCATCATCATTTCGGAAAGATCTCCGCCGCGTGGGCTTTGATATTTGCCATTCCCTTTACGGCTGCTTACGGAGGCGAAGCTCTGCAGGAAATACTGCATATATACATAATCGATTACATACCCTTTATTATACTCTTATGGGCGCTCTTTACGGTCTCCAGCGGGATACTTGTGAGCGGCACTCTAAAGGGGACTCCCATCGTCAACACGACGATTCTGCTCATAGGCACAATAATAGCGTCCTGGGTAGGCACTACAGGGGCGTCAATGCTCCTTATTAGACCTATTATAAGGGCTAACGAACACAGAAGGAGCAAGTTGCACATTGTGGTATTCTTCATATTCCTGGTCAGCAACATAGGAGGATCATTGACTCCACTGGGCGATCCACCCCTATTCTTGGGATTTCTCCACGGGGTCGACTTTTTCTGGACTTTCAACTTATTCCCGCACATGGCGTTCGTCAGTATCCTACTTCTGATATTGTTTTATATGATTGACAGTGTTCTATATGCACGCGAAAGACCTAATCCTACGGATATAGAAGTAGAAGAAAAAGTCGAGAAGAAACCTCTGAGAATCGAAGGGCTTTACAACTTTATATTCCTTTTCGGAGTGATAGGTGGAGTCTTGATGAGTGGCCTGTGGAGACCCGGGGCTGTGACTCTGGCGGGAGTCCACGTGGGAATCCAGAATATCGCAAGGGACATAACGCTGATAGTTATGGGGCTTTTATCTCTTAGGTTCACGTCGAAAGAACTCAGAGTCGCCAATGGATTTACGTGGTTCCCCATAAAAGAGGTGGCGTATCTATTTGCTGGCATATTTATGTGCATAATCCCCGCTCTTGCCATATTAAAGGCTGGGACAGAGGGAGCACTGGGGTCTCTTATACAGGCGGTTACAGAACCGTGGCACTACTTCTGGATTACGGGGATACTTTCAAGCTTCCTGGATAATGCGCCCACTTATCTGACGTTCTTGAATACGGCTTTGGGAAACTTCTTTCCTGGAATACCTGAACTTGAGGCTGTGCAATTGCTCATTGAACGGCAGGAGATATACCTCAAAGCTATATCTGCGGGTGCAGTCTTTATGGGAGCAACAACTTATATTGGCAACGCTCCGAACTTTATGGTTAGATCCATCGCAGAGGAAAACGGAATAAAGATGCCGAGCTTCTTCGGATTTATGCTCTACTCCGTTATGATTTTGATGCCCCTGTTTGTAGTAGTTACATTCGTCTTTTTCTAAGGGAAACAAACAAATAGGTAGTAGATAGGGGGAAGGATGTGCCCTGTCTACTGTCTACTGTCTACTGTCTACTTGCTTATGGACGTCTCCATACCGGACATGAACTGGACGATCATCTCGCCCGCACTAATAGTTACGGGCACGGCTCTTGTGGCGATGATCGCAGATATGATCTCTCCGAGGGGAAGCAAGGCGGCCCTGCTCAGCTTTGTAGGGATTATGTTGGCTATCTTTCAGTCCATCAGACTGTGGGGGAGTCAGGACATATCCTTCAGCAATATGGTCGCTCTGGACAACTACACCATCTTCTTCAATATCATATTCCTCATCGGGACGGCACTTACTATTGGGATTTCCCTCACCTACGTCAAGAGGGAAAAGATAGACAAAGCTGAATATTACATCCTTCTGCTTTTGGCAACGGTCGGGATGATGTTGTTAGCTGCGGGGACGGATTTAATCATGATCTTTTTAGGGCTTGAACTTTTGTCCATTTCTCAGTATATTCTAGCAGGGTTCATGAGGCGCGAACCTGCCTCCAACGAGGCAGCACTGAAATATTTTCTTTTGGGGGCCTTTGCCACGGGATTCTTATTATACGGAATGGCTCTCGTCTACGGCGGGTGCGGGACTACAAACCTTGTGGGCATAACCGATTACATATCGAGCACTACGGCGGCAGAATCTCCGCTCCTTTTAGTTGGAGGCTTTTTAATCCTCGTCGGTCTGGGGTTTAAGATAGCCCTCGTACCGTTTCACATGTGGGTTCCGGATGTCTATGAGGGCGCTCCCACGGCGATCACGGCTTTTATATCCGCAGGCCCTAAAGCCGCAGGATTCGCCGCCCTTTTGAGGGTATTTGTGCTTACGTTCGAGGCGATGCAAGGTGAGTGGATCGCGATAGTGTGGGTCATCGCCGCATTGACAATGACCGTGGGAAATGTAATAGCCATATCGCAGAACAATATAAAAAGGATGTTGGCTTATTCGAGCATCGCCCACGCAGGATATGCTTTGGTAGCGCTCGTGGCGTCGGCAGAGGAGGGCGTTTCAAGTCTTATCTTCTACCTTTTAGTCTATACGCTTATGAATATAGGGGCGTTCGGAATCCTGATAATGATGGGAAGAGAAGGAGCAGAGAACCTCACCTTTGACTCGTATTCAGGTCTCGGATTTAAACGCCCCGTGGTCGCCCTTTTGATGACCCTTTTTATGATGTCGCTTGCGGGATTTCCTCCGACAGCAGGATTTATAGGGAAGTTCTATATCTTCAGAGCGGCAATAAAGGCAGGATTTACAGGACTGGTCATCGTCGCTGTTGTAAATAGCGTCATCTCAGTTTACTACTACCTGAGAGTTGTGGTAGTAATGTATATGAGTGAACCTGAGGAAGTTCCATCCACAGCGGTTGGAGCCTCTACTCCAGTCCTTTTGTCATTGACCCTTGCGCTTTGTGCCCTCGGAGTAATCGAAATCGGCATCATGCCCTCGTGGCTTTTGGAATTAGCCGTACAGTCCGCCCTGTCTATTATGTAGGGTGAAAGGATGAACATAGATCAAAAGGGAGGATGGAGATTAGCGGGTGAACTTAGTGCTATAGGTCTGACGTTAGTCCTCTCCACAGCTATAGGATATTTCCTCGGCGCATGGATAGGCGAAAGTTTGGGAAGTAAAACTTGGGGAGGATTTATCGGAGCGATCCTGGGGATCGCCGCAGGATTTATGCAGATGTTCAAGACGGTTAAGAAATACCTGGAAGAATTAGATGCACAGAATAAGGATAAAGGGACATAAGGACTTCAAGCCCTTGGAAATAGATAAGAACTTCCTTCTGAGGGTCTATCGCACGTCAATTTGGGTGGGGATATTTGCCTTTTTGTGGATATGGACTTACCTAGGACGAGGAATAGCCTTAAGCTTCAGCACAGGTGCGGCTGTCAGTCTAATATTTCTAAGGGCTCTGGAATACGCAATTAAAAAATACATAACTCCTCAAAAGAAAAAGCCTAAACCGATGATCCTCATTACAGCGTTGATTAAATTTCCTCTCATAGTGACGCTTTTCTACTTCCTTATGAGATCAGAATGGCTGAGCTTAGCAGCTCTGGTTGTGGGATTGGGATTGGTGCAGGCTATCATAATACTCAAAGCCTTCGGGATAATACTTGTAAACGCAGTGAATTCGAGATCGATGAATCGGGAGGAACGTCCTTGAATATTAAGAAGATCCTGTTTGTTATCCTCATAGCTTTATCCGTAGCGGCGGCGACAACCCCACTTTGGGCTGCCGAAGCTGAAGGACGTCATGAGGAAGAAGGCCACGAACACCATCACTCCTGGCTCCATATGCTCAACAGGGGTCCTATAGCGGAAATATCAGAGAATCTGAAAGAACAACACGACCTCATACCGAACACATATTTTATGATCTTGGTGATCGGAATTTTCGTTATATTGGCTACGAGGAACCTCAAGCCCCTTCCGGCAGGGAAGCTCCAGAACTTTATGGAGATGGTAGTCGGCGGGCTTATGGATTTCTTCACGGACATAGTAGGTGAACGCGGGAGAAAATACACGGCCTTTATGGGATCGTTCTTCATCTTCATACTCTGTCTTAATATATTAGGGCTCATACCAGGATTCCAATCTCCCACAGCGGACTTGAACACCACACTTGCCATGGCCCTGGTCGCAATCTCAGGAGTTCAGGTCATAGCCATAAAGGAGCTCGGTTTTATCCCATATATCAAGCACTTTCTGGGAGAACCTATATGGCTCGGTCCCCTTATGTTTCCTCTGCACCTTATAGGAGAACTTGCGAAAGTTATGTCCCTTTCCATCCGACTATTCGGAAATATCTTTGGTGAGGACACGATAATAATCGTCCTTGCAACTCTTGCGATAACTGTTTTGCCTGTCTATCTGCCTGTGCCTTTCCAACTTCCTATGATGCTTTTTGGACTCTTCTCAAGTCTAATCCAGGCTTTAGTCTTTTCACTTTTGACAGCGATATACCTTGCTACCTTTATAAGCGAACATCACGAGGAACACTGAGAGCATTCATTACAAAGGGATAGAAAGGAGGCATGCCCCGATAGATTCAATCGGGGACATTATAGTAACTCAAAGCCAACTTTGAGAAATTCGAACCTCATTTGTAATGAAATATGTAGGAATCCAATGTACACCACCAAACTTTTTAAATCAGGGAGGGAAAGATGCTCTACTTTGCAGTCTTAGCGTTCGCAGTGGGACTGGGACTTCCGATAGCTGTTCTTGCAGCGTCAACAGCCCAGGGAAGGGCCACCTCGACAGCGTTGGAAGGGATAGCTCGACAGCCTGAGGCGGCAGGGAGGATTCAGCTTGCGATGATCATCGGATTGGCTCTGATAGAGTCACTTGTCATCTACTCGCTTTTGATGTTCTTCCTCCTGCAGGATCGACTGCCGAGCTACGAACAGGTTATAGAGATCATCAAAGCCACGGCTGCAGGAGGATGATCTGCAAGGCATCCGAGCCAACGTTGAAGCTGGTGTGATAGGGCAGAGTTGTAGGTTTTGCCCCATCGAACCCTGGGAGGGCAATTAGTGGAAGATTTATTTCACAACTTGGGAATAGATCCCAGAGCTATAATCATCCAAGCTGCGGGCTTTTTGATAGTTTTCTTGATACTGTGGAAGTACGCCTTTGGGAAGGTGGGCGAACTTTTGCAAAACCGCAGAAGCGAAGTTCTAGAAAGGACTCGCAAGCTGGAAGATGACCAGAGTGAGTTGGAAAGGCTTCAATCCGAAGTCCAAAAGCGTCTGGAGGACATGGAGGCAGAGTCCAGAGCTAAAATGCAAGAGATAATAGAAAGCGCCGAGTCCGAAAGGGATAAGATGATAGAGGAGGCTCGCCAGAAAGCAGAAAGTGAATTGGAGCGAAATCGACGGGAGATAGAGCGGGAAAAGGATACCGCTCTTCGGGAGATAAAAGGCACCGTAGCGGACCTTGCGATAACCGCCGCTGAGAGAATTCTCGACGAGGAACTCGATGCAGATAGACACAAAAAGATGCTGGACTCTCTTATAGAGGGCATACCCGAAGACAATTCACAATAAATCAGTAGACAGCAAACAGTAGACAGTAGACAGGGTAACCCTGCTCATCCCCACTTTAGGGATAGTAGAAGGGAGAGGAGATGGTGCACCAGTATGCTGTCTACTGACTACTGTCTACTAAAAGAGGGGTGACTATGACGAAGGTGGCGCGCCGCTACGCCCAAGCTTTCTTAGACGCGGCAGAGGAAAGAGGAATTCTTGAAGAGGTCAGATCAGATGCAGAGGGACTCCTGCAACTTTTGGAGGACTCAGACGACTTTCAAAGCTTCCTCAAGAATCCTATTATAGAGACAAGATTCAAAAGACAGACCTTTCAGGAGCTATTCGAAGACAAGCTTAATCGGATCACGCTCAATTTCTTGTGCATCTTGGCTGATCAAGACCGGGAGAGCTTACTCAAGGAGATATTGCAGGAGTCACTGAGGCTTTTCGATGAGCGCGAGGGCATAATCGCCGCCGGAGTTAAGAGCGCGGTGCACCTGACGGATGAACAGAAGGTCCGCCTCGAAGAGAAGCTATCGATCTACTCCGGCAAAGAGGTGCGCGCCGAAGTGTCTGTAGAACCGTCTTTAAAGGGAGGATTCATAGTCAACCTGCAGGACACCGTAATAGATGCAAGTTTGGCAAAACAACTTGAACTTATGAAAATGCAGATGATCGGATAAGACAAGTAGACAGCAAACGGTAGACAGGGTAGCCCTTCCCATCCCCGCTTTAGGGATAGTAGAAGAGAGGGGAGACGGTGTCCCTGTATGCTGTCTACTGACTACTGTCTACTTTCCTAAGGAGGTCTGTAAACTGTGGCTACAGGAAGTCTGGACGTAAGACCCGACGAAGTCTCCAATATATTAAAGAAGAATATTTTGGAGTTCGATAAGGAAGTTGATGTCTACGATGCAGGGACTGTCCTTCAGGTCGGAGACGGCATCGCCCGTCTGCACGGACTTGCCAACGTTATGGCAAGCGAACTTGTGGAGTTCCCGGACGGCACTATGGGAATGGTGCTCAACTTAGAGGAGGATAATGTCGGCTGTGTAATCTTCGGCGAGGATATACACATCAAGGAGGGCGACACTGTAAAGCGAACAGGCAGAATCGTCCAGATCCCGGTGGGCGAAGAGATGCTCGGAAGAGTCGTCAATCCCCTGGGAGAGCCTATAGACGGGAAAGGCGCGATTGAGGCTAAGGACTATTTACCTGTCGAGCGCAAAGCCCTTGGAGTCGTCCAACGCCAGCCGGTGGTCCAGCCTGTCCAGACAGGGCTTAAAGCTATAGACAGTATGACTCCGATAGGAAGGGGTCAAAGGGAACTTATAATCGGCGATAGACAGACGGGAAAGACCGCCATAATAATTGACACTATCATAAACCAAAAAGGCGAAGATGTATTCTGCATATATGTCGCCATCGGACAGAAGGCATCTTCGGTTGCAAAGGTCGCAAAGACGCTGGATGATCACGGTGCGATGGACTATACCATAATCATCTCAGCGTCGGCTAATCAGCCCGCACCTTTGCAGTTCTTAGCTCCCTATTCGGGTGCCACGATGGGAGAATACTTCAGGGACAGCGGAAGGCACGCCCTTGTAGCTTACGATGACCTTACAAAACACGCCTGGGCCTATCGCCAGATGTCTCTGCTTCTGCGGAGACCTCCCGGAAGGGAAGCGTATCCAGGAGACGTCTTCTATCTCCACTCGCGGCTTTTGGAAAGGGCAGCCAAACTCAGCGACGATCTGCAAGGCGGATCACTGACGGCCCTGCCTGTGATCGAGACGCAGGAGGGAGATGTTTCCACGTATATCCCTACCAACGTTATCTCGATTACGGACGGGCAGATATATCTGGAGCCTGACCTCTTCTACTCGGGCGTCAGGCCCGCCATAAACGTCGGCATTTCAGTCTCCCGAGTGGGGGGCAACGCCCAGATAAAAGCCTTCAGACAGGTAGCTGGAAGGCTGCGGCTCGACCTTGCCAGATTCAGAGAGGTAGAAGCATTCTCCCAGTTCGGCTCAGATCTGGACAGCGCCACACAGGCGCAGTTAAACAGAGGACAGAAGCTCGTTGAAATCCTCAAGCAAGATCAGTACGTCCCCATGCCTGTAGAAAACCAGGTCGTAGCAGTCTTCGCCGGAAACCAGGGCTATCTGGACGACATACCGCTCGAAGAGGTCAAGCGTTTTGAGGCCGAATTCCTCCAATTTATGGACGAAAACAAGCGCGACATATTAGACGAAATAGTCGAAAAGAAAGAGATCACGGACGAAAACGAGGAAAAGCTGAGAGCAGCCATTGAGGAGTTTAAAGGGAAGTTCCGAGTGCATCCAGCTTAATCCGTATCTTCTGGAGAGGTCAAAATGCCCAACCTTCGCGCCATAAGGAGACGCATAACGAGCGTACAGAACATCCAGCAGGTCACAAATGCGATGAGGATGGTCGCCGCCGCCAGGATGAGAAGGGCGCAGGAGAGGATGTTTGCAGCGCGCCCGTACTCCGGCAAGATAGATACGCTCCTTAGACACCTGATATCCAGAGTCGAGACATCCAAGCATCCTCTTTTGGTAGAGCGCCCTCCCGAAAGGCCCGAAAGGATATGCCTTGTCGTGGTCACGGCCGACAGGGGGCTCTGCGGAAGCTTCAACAGCAATTTGATAAGACGAGCTGCAACTCAGATAGAAGAATACGGCGCTGCGAAGGTGAGCCTCATCTGCGTGGGGAGAAAGGGAAGAGACTATTTCACAAGAAGGGACTACGAAATCATAGGAGAGCACGTCAACATCTTCAACAACCTCGAATTTTCACACGCAGAGGCTGTAGTCGAAGAGGTAATTCCCCTCTACTCCGAGTCCCAATACGACAGAATAGATATCGTCTACAACGAGTTCAAATCCGTCATACAGCAGAACATAGTCGCCCAACAATATCTGCCCATAGTTCCCGAAGAACCTGTAGGCGACGAGCTTTTCACAGACTATCTATACGAGCCGTCCAAAGACGAAATTCTCGAAAGTTTACTGCCGCTGCATCTCAACGTCCAGATGTGGCAGGTGCTCCTGGAATCCAACGCGGCGGAGCAGGCGGCAAGGATGACCGCGATGGAGAGCGCCACCAAGAACGCCGGTGAACTGATAGATGAACTCACGCTCTCCAGGAATAAGGTCAGACAAACGTCCATCACGATGGAGTTAGCCGACATCGTGGGAGGCGCTGAGGCGTTGTCGTAGGATCGGACTTTTCGGATAATCCGCCCAAGAGGAGAGATTCCCGAACTTTGGTTGGAGATGAATGAGTTAGGCACATTCATGAGGAGAAATGCTTGAGCACAGAAGACAAGATTCTAGAGAAGTTCAGACAATTGGTGGAGGAGGGCCGTAATATCCTCTTGTCACTCGGCTGGAATGGCCACCAGTTTAAGAGTTCTTTCCCCAAACACGAGGATTATCTGCGTTTTCGGACAGAAGCGTTGAACCTTATAGCACGAGCCTGCGGCAAGGACAGCGACCATTATCAAGAATTGAGGCGTCTTGCTGAATCAAAGGAATCCGCCACCAACAGCTACCATTTTCCTGAATGCTTAGGCGTGGTCGAAGCCGCACTGCGTGACTTCGAAGGCGGTTTTCTCTTTGACTTGCGGTCTCTCGTTGCGGCCGAGCTACTGGGTGATTTCTTAGAGCAAACTGAATACTTGTTGAGCAAAGGGTACCACAATCCTGCAGCTTCGCTTGCGGGCGCAGTACTAGAGGACACTCTGCGCAAGCTGTGCCAAAAACATGGGCTACCGTGCCCCGCAAAGACAAAGATTGACAGACTCAACATGGATTTGGCTAAGGCACAGGTATACAATTTGCTTACTCAGAAGCGAATAACCGCGTTCGCCGACATTCGAAACAATGCCGATCACGGTCGCTTTGACGAGTTCAATGGTGAAGATGATGAAGATATGGTAAAGTCGATAGGCAGGTTCGCCGCAGACCATCTGGAATGAAAAGTGTTGTGAAACGTTTTAGTGTTAAGCAGAAGAAGCAAGAGAACATTTGAGAAAGCTCAACAAATCTAAAGTCAGCAAAAGAAACAGAATTTAACATATTGGAAAAGCTTATTAAATTATAGAACCAATAGAAAGGAGGGTGGCTCTTCTCTGATACCTGTCCCCATGAAAATGGGGAGCTGTTCAGGGTCTGTGAGCCGAACTTTTGAAATGAATGAGAATATGAACGAGGGAAAGGTAGTTCAAATAATAGGAGTGGTCATAGACGTAGAGTTTAAAGAAGGAAACCTTCCAGCCATACTAAACTCATTAGAGATAGAAAGAGAAGATGGCAACAGGCTCGTATTGGAGGTCGCTCAGCACCTCGGTGAGAACAGGGTCAGGGCTATAGCTATGGACTTCACTGACGGCCTTAGCAGAGGGACTAAAGTCGTAGACACGGGAGAACCTATAGCGATTCCTGTCGGCGAGAAAACCCTCGGAAGACTCATGAACGTCGTCGGTGATCCGATAGATGGGTTGGGAGAAATAGAGTACGAAAAGAAGTACCCGATACACAGGCCGTCCCCCGAACACAGGGAGTTGAGCACCGAATCTGAGATGTTCGAGACGGGGGTCAAGGTAATAGACCTCATGCAGCCCTTCTCAAGAGGCGGCAAGATCGGTCTCTTTGGAGGAGCCGGTGTCGGAAAGACGGTTATACTGCAAGAACTCATCCACAACATCGCCACAGAGCACGGCGGATATTCCGTCTTTTCGGGGGTAGGAGAAAGGACAAGAGAGGGAAACGACCTGTGGCTCGAGATGAAAGCATCGGGTGTCCTGGAGAGGGTAGCCCTCGTCTTCGGACAGATGAACGAACCTCCGGGAGCAAGGGCAAGGGTCGCACTTACGGGATTAACCTTAGCTGAATACTTCAGGGATGAAAGCGGCAGTGATGTCCTCCTGTTCATAGACAACATCTTCCGATTCACGCAGGCTGGCTCAGAGGTCTCCGCCCTTCTGGGCAGGATGCCTTCTGCCGTCGGATACCAGCCCACGCTCTCGACGGATCTGGGCGAACTTGAAGAGAGGATAACCTCCACAAATAAAGGATCTATCACCTCGATGCAGGCGATATACGTCCCTGCAGATGACTACACAGACCCCTCCACCGTCACGACGTTCTCGCACCTGGACGCCGTCACCTATCTGGACAGGGCTATCGTGGAAGAGGGACGCTACCCGGCCGTTCACCCGCTCCTTTCGACTTCCAGGATACTCGATCCGAACGTAGTCGGAGAGGAGCACTACCAGGTCACCCGCCAGGTTCAGGCTATACTCCAGAGATATGCGGACTTGAAGGATATCATAGCCATACTCGGAATAGATGAACTCTCAGATGAGGACAAGCTCACAGTCACAAGGGCCAGAAAGATACAGTATTTTTTCACCCAGCCCATGTTCGTCGCTGAGGCCTTCACAGGGAGACCCGGCAAATACGTCAGGATTGAGGACACCGTAAGGGATTTCAAAGGTCTGGTCGAAGGCGAATACGATGACCTTCCGGAGGGCGCCTTCTATATGGTCGGAACGATAGAAGAGGCGATGGAACAGGCTAAAGAGATGAGCAATTAGACTATGTCCTTCAAGCTCGAAATAGTGACACCAGAGCGCATCCTCTTCTCAGGCGATGTCGAGGCATTGAGGGCCCCGGGCACGGAGGGGGACTTTGAGATCTTAACTGGACATATTCCCCTCCTTTCGTCCTTGAGGACTGGTGAGATCAGTCTTAGGGAAATTGGAAAAGATAGGAGATACGCCGCTATTTCGGGCGGCTTTGCAGAGGTTCTCAGAACTGGTGTCACAATCCTTGCCCAGACGGCGGAATTCTTCGATGAAATAGATGCCGAGCGCGCAGAGGCCGCAAGGGCAAGGGCAAGGGAGCGTCTCAGAGTAAAAGATCCAGGAATCGACATCGCCCGCGCCGATTCCGCTTTGGAGAGAACCCTTAACCGGTTAAGAGTGGCCGCAAGAGGCCATTGACCCTGTCCTCCGTCACTACAGGTAGGAGCGAGCTTGCCTTAAGGGATGAGGACGAGACATATCAATCGCGCAAAAGATAAGGATTATATCCTCGGCAGAGTAATCGCCTTTTGAGACTGGTATTTGCCCTTCTTATCCGCATAGGATATCTCGCACTCCTCACCGCTTTCAAAGAACAACACTTGGGCTATACCCTCATTGGCGTATATTTTGGCTGGAAGAGGAGTCGTATTCGAAATCTCCAGGGTGGCGTGCCCCTCCCAGGCCGGTTCGAAAGGAGTCACGTTTGTTATTATACCGCACCTTGCGTAAGTGGATTTCCCAAGGCACACAGTCAGGACGTTTCTGGGGATCCTGAAATACTCAACTGTCCTTGCAAGAGCGAACGAATTCGGGGGGATAATACACACATCCCCCTTGAAATCCACGAAAGATTGGGGATCGAAATTCTTGGGATCGACAATAGAGCTATTCACATTCGTGAATATCTTAAATTCATCTGCCACCCGAATGTCATATCCATAGCTGGAAAGACCGTAACTAATGACGCCATCCCTCTTTTGACTTTCCACAAAAGGCTCTATCATCGCTGCTTCGAAAGACAACTTTCTTATCCATCTGTCGCTCTTCAATCCGAAATAAAATTCGTCGTTGTCAACCAATTTTCCCTCCATCTGGGCTAGTTTGTGCTTTGTCTTGATGCGAACAGTCGTGAATGATCACCGAGATAACTTATGATGCTGTAAGATTAATCAAAATCAGTCAGGAAGAGACAGTGTCTCTAGTCTTCTTCCTTCTGTGTTAGATCTGCTACCCATCTCATTCTTTCAAAATCAAAATGCCAACTCTGATAGCCTGCTTGATGTTCTCCAAATGCACTATTGTAACGGACATCAATATCTAATACTAACTGTTCTACAGAGCTTCCTTCAGTCCTTTTAGCTTTCATTTCCTCTACATTCTTTCCTTGGTCTTCAAGCAACTCTGCCATAGAGAAGTGGCCAGTGTATATCTTGCCAGAAGGAATCGTCCATACTTTTTTTCCTATATAGGCTTTATGCTTTATTGGAACATTTTGGCCATAGGTTTTCAGACTCATGCAAACATACGCATGGATCACAATATTGGACCTGTTGTGTAAATAAAAGTCCGTATCCAATTCTTCTATCGGATGTGGGTCAGGGTTAATTCCATAGAGGATTGCCCCATCAATGCGTGATGCTATTTTTGCTGTCAAATATGAGTAGATGATTATCGATATTAATGTGAAATCAAGGAGAAGCAGTTCTATAATATCTTTAGGGCCAGATCCATTACGATAGGCAAGATAGGCTCCTAATAAGCCTATACCAGCAACTATATACGCGGAGAGCATCACCCAGTTCCTGTATCCCCAAGTTTGTTTTGACATTATCTAGCCTTCATCTTATTTTTTCTGGTGTCCATATAGTGTCCAAAATAAACTACATATAGATAGTAATACACTAGGTAAATAGTAATAAACTGAGTCATTAAATGCAAGTAAAATCAGCTATTTATTTCGTATCATATTGTACTGTAAGATGTTACACAAAGAGGATTCCAATTGTAGAGTCAATCTCGACGGCAAGCGAACAATGTTGCTCTAACCCTGCTTCCAAATTACCCGGCTGCAACCCTTTTTATTTGACTATTCGACAAATAATTGTTATATTTTAAAGTTCTTATTGGCAACATACGTAATCCCTAGTCTGCCACTAAATTAATAGATAGAGGGAAGAAGCCCTGTCTACCCCCGACTAGATTCAATCGGGGGCTGTTCCCCACTTGGATTCGGCGGGGTGCCCGAGCGGTTTAAGGGAGCGGTCTTGAAAACCGTCGGCCTGTAACCCAGGCCCGTGGGTTCGAATCCTACCCCCGCCGCCAAGATTCAAAGATGACAATTCCTGGAGAGGTGCCTGAGCGGTCGAAAGGGGCGGCCTGCTAAGCCGTTGTAGGTTTTATAACTTACCGAGGGTTCGAATCCCTCCCTCTCCGCCATTATTAACGCTTACAGACCAATGAATTGTGAAATTAGCCGCATAGACGTCTGGTCAGTCGTCAAGATCACATTTTTTGTGGGACTCTTTATAGGGCTTCTGTACGGTTTCTTCTGGATCGCCTTTGTCTTACTCATCTCCGGCTTTTTTAGCGCCATAATACCTGACGAGTTTGCACCCGAGGGTATTTCCACTGGGATGGCTCTGGTAGTGCCCTTCTTCCTTGCTCCCTTTATGGGTATCTTGTGGGCTACTATTTCGGCTGCAGGCGTCATAGTCTATAACCTCATTTCCAAATGGGCTGGCGGAATACGCATCGACGTGGAGCAGGAACTACCGCAGTCGCCGATAGATTCAATCGTGGATCAAAACCCCGTCCAAATCGAGAATATATCAGATGAAGGATGAAATACTCAGGTTCGCGCCGTCTCCTACGGGAGGATTCCACGTAGGCAACGTCAGAACGGCTGTGTTTAACTGGATCTACGTCAAAAAGTACGGCGGCAAGTTGCTTCTAAGAATAGAAGACACAGATAAAGAACGCTCCTCTCAAGAATCTATCGATACCATTCTAGACGGCTTTGCATGGCTCGGCATAGATTTTGATAAAGAGCCCCTTCTTCAGTCCCAAAACGCGGAGGCGCATCGAGAATGCGCATACAGACTTTTAGAAGAAGGCAAAACGTACTACTGCTACTGCACGCCTGAATGCTTGGATCAAAAGAGGAAAGAAGCTCAAAAGAATAAGATCCCCTGGAGATATGACGGAACCTGCCGCAACCTTTCCTCAGAACAGATTCAAAAGTACGAGGAACGAGGCGCGCCCAAAGTCATAAGATTTAAAGTCCCGCAGGGGAGGACAGCTTTTGATGACCTGGTCCGTGGACATATCAAATTTGACAACGACCAAATAGGCGATTTTGTCATCATTAGAGCCGATGGTTCTCCCCTTTACAATCTGGCTGTCGTTGTGGACGACGCCCAGATGGGAATTTCCCTTGTTATGAGAGCGGCGGATCATATATCCAATACCCCAAAGCAGATTATGCTCTTTGAGGCCCTGGGATGTCCTATACCCAAATTTGTCCACCTGCCTTTGATCTTGGCTCCCGATAAAAGAAAACTTTCAAAAAGACATTCAGCTACCTCCATTTTAGAATATAAAAAGAAGGGCTATCTGCCAGAAGCCATCGTCAACTTTCTATCCCTTTTGGGCTGGTCTCCCGGCGATGACAGGGAGAAGATGGACATGGACGAACTTATTGAGGCCTTCTCCATCGAGGGAATCAGCGTTAAAGACGCCGTATTTGACGAAGCTAAATTAGAATGGCTTAACAGTCAGTATATAAACGATACTCCCGCAGACAAGCTCTTCTATGAGGTCGTAAGTCTCTTCAAATCCGATGGATTAATTAATGATACCGACTTACAGAACAAAAGAGAGTGGCTGATTTCAGTCGTTGACCTGCTCAAGACAAGGGTCCGCACTCTTAACGACTTTGTAAAACTGGGACGATACTTCTTTGTGGATCCGGAGAAATACGAGAGCAAGGGCGTCAAGAAGTACTGGAAGGATGCACACGTCCCGGACAGATTAGAGATCCTTGCAGAGCGTATCGATAGACTCGATAAGTTCAATGAGAAGACAATTGAGACTACGATAAAGGCTTTAGCCGAGGAATTGAACGTATCCGCCGCAAAGATTATGCATCCCACAAGGCTTGCCCTTTCCGGTATGTCCTTCGGTCCGGGTTTATTCGAACTTATGTCGCTCCTTGAAAAAGAGACTGTAATAGGGAGGCTTACGAGGGCGGCATCTATTCTTAAAGATGGCAGTCTGCAGTTGCTGTAGTTGACTCAGTGAAAAGAGAAGAAACTTGAGCGCTGCGCCCTCGTCTAATGGCAGGACAGCGGACTCTGGATCCGTCAATTGGGGTTCGAATCCCTGGGGCGCAGCCAAAACAATCGAAAGGTCCTTGAGGCATATACTTTAGGGACCTTTTCTAATTGTTTTGAGTCTATTTGCTGCGTGCACGATGTAGAAAGTCCCTGCCGAAGATGCAGATAGGTATGGATTTCAACTATAGGACCCCACTAATCCCTTTCTACTATAGCAATGTTGGGATTGAATATCAGGTCAAAACAGTCTGGACAAGATTATGAAGATGCAAAATGGTGGGACTATTGCAGGCGAGGGGTGCCCCGTCTACCCCCGATTGAATCCCCGATTACGTCTATCGGGGATCAGGGGCTACTGCCTACATATTTAATAGACTTTTAGCTCTCTGAAGCATGTTCTGTAGAACCCACCTTTCTTTCTGCCGGAATCGTTCCACTGGCTGTAAACGTACAGTCTGATCTTTTTGGTGAAGACCGGTCTGAACGTATGGGAGATTTCGGACTTTTTATTATTTCTGACTCTGGTTTTTGAAATGTCCTTCCACTTCTTGCCGCTCAAATACTGAAGGACGTATTGGTCGGGGATGAAGGCTATTTTGCTTTTATCGTTTGAACACCCTGTGTAGGCGACGATCCTGGAGATCATCTTTGATTTTTCAAACTCCAGTCCGAACCACGCCCATTCAGCCTTTTTGGCTCTTCCCCTGCTAGAAGCTGTGAATTCCAATTTCCCGTTGAGCGTCTCTCCGTCGTTTATCCTGTTTAGGTTCATGATGCGACCTGTTTCGGAGTCCCCGATGGGAAAGCCATAAAGGGCTAAGTTACCGGTAATAACCTCTCCTTTGGAAACTTTAAATATCCGGGCGATGTCATCTTTTTCTCCAGTCTCGAAGATAAGTTCGAAGTTGGGGTTATTTTTAAACGTGTAATAGGGGCCCCATTTGTCCTTGAGGACGTACAGATCCACATCTTTGTTTTTAGAAAACCCGAGTACGCTCTCCAGACCTTTCAGAACGGGAATCTTTAGATTGTCTTTTGACTTGACCATGTCAATGTTTTTTCTGAGATTGGTCAGGACAGTGCCGTTGTGCGTATAGCTTCGGACAAGATCGGCGGCGAACCAGTTAGTAGCTATCAGGGCGTTTTTAGGAAGGTTGTGTTTGATCCATTGGCAGGCTGCGTATTCAGAAGACGTAAACGTCAGTCCCCATCTGCCCCACCCCCGGCTGTTGGCAACAAAGGAAAACAGGAAGATAATAAGGCCAGAGTAGACGGCAACGGAGGGCAAATAGATAAGTTTTCTTGCAGCTACAGAGTATCTTTTAATGCTTTTTCCCCATTGAAACGTGACGCTGAACAGAACTTCTTCCACTTTGTCTTTTTGTCTTTCGATCAGCGTCTCTATTCCCTGCCGAATCGGGGCAATGACGTTATCGGCGGCCAGGATAAGGAAAAAGGAGGCAAGAAGACAAAGAGGATAAGAAAGAGGGAGAAAATATCTATAATAAGACCCTATCACGGTGGGGAGTCCGTAGCTCGTTCCCAGGATCAGAACAAAAAAGAAGATAATATAAGCGGCCAAGAATATCTTCACCAAGACATACTCTCTCCCAAAAATCGGCAGGAACATCCTAACTTTGAGGCGGTTTTCGCCCTTCTTGTCTTGTCCGTCGGTGAGTCCTAACCGAAGCGGACTACCTGGGAAAAACCCTGCAATAAGGAAGACCAATCCGAGGATTCCTCCCCAGAGGACCGGAGGGCCTATGTTCCTGGACAGCTCAAATAGGAAGTTGGCGTCTTTTCGAGCTATCGTATCCGTTGCCTCGCGGCTCGCTACGGACAACCCGCTGACAAGGGATGATCCGAGGATACTCCATGCCCATACGCCGATCATTATAAGGAAAATGGTCAGGGCGACAAAAGAGCCGAGTATTATACTTCGGCTGGATTCTTGGTCCTTTTTCAGGGCACACACAACGGCTGTACCGACCGTAAAGAGAACCAAGAGAGGAGCTAACAAAACCCCATTAACCTGGTTGCTCATAACCATAGCGGTGTAGAAGATGCCAAGAATCGCGGCGAACTGAAGCCGGCGCGATTGTATGAAGAGCAAGAAAAAGAGCAGCAACAGGGCAAAGTAGGGCAGTGACCAGCTCTGACTGAAACCAATACTTGTCCTTACTATATGTACCGGACTGGCGGCGAGGACCGCTGCTGTTGTGACGCCTAAAAGGGTGCTCTTCTTGATTGCGTATTTTCCAAGGAAGTAGACTGATATAACTGCCAGACATCCCATAAGGATGCTTCCAAATTTAACCACATCTTTCGGAGAAAATCCTGAGATCAAAGCTATAACCGCCGTAAGTACGTAGCTGCCCTGCATCTCAAAGATAGGGACTTTTCCCATAATCAAAGGATCCCATCTTGCAATGTCGCCAGTTTCGACTATATATCTTACTCTGGGGTGGTGTCTATAAGGATCAGTAGTCAAGAGAAGATCCGGGTGCTTGAGCGTATCTGTGAGTCTGAGTTCCACGGATAAGAGGAAGATCACAAAGAGAGAAAGGAGAATCAAAAGCTGACCGCGGGAGAAATTACCCCGCAAATCTATGCCCTTTTTAAGGTAATACACTCCACAGGCTAAAAGGACTATAAGAAATACAACATATATGTTTATCAGGGATATTTGAAGGTGGAAGAGGCCGTTGAAGAGCATGAAAAGGAATGAGTAGAAGGCCATGCCGAAATAGACGCTCAGAACGATCCTGTCGGACAGGTCCTCAAATTTCCTGCGGATTAGCGGGAACAGATTAGAGAGTAGGAATCCCGTGACAATAAAGACTCCAAGAGGCAGAAGCATCCTGAATATAGTCCCAATATTTACTCCGGAATTTATGATATTTGCAAAGGGTGGGTTCATATTTCTTTAGAACCTCTCCAAAAGGGAGTGGATATCCTGCGTCTTGATAAATCTCACAGTGGCCTTTCTCCTCTTAGTTTTGGGTACAAATATCCAGACTCTGCTCCTTGAGACATTTTCATCGATTACAAGGGTACTGGATAGACCTCGTTCTACGATCTCGAACCATCCATAAGGGTCTTGGTTGCCAGGAACGCAGAGCACAACGCTATGGGAATCGGTTGAGAAACTATAGACTCCTGGACCTACGTAGAGATATTCGGAGTTATCAGAAGGCCAGAGGTTCCCAAAGCCTTCCACTTTCAAGGTCTGCACCTCCTTTCCCCTTTTAAAAGTCAGGTTTGCTTCGCCTGTGATATTATGTTCTAATTCGGGTATAAGGACTTTAACTCCTGTCTTCCCCCTTCTTGTGAGCGTCATTATTGTGGGAAGGCCTTCCTGGACCTTCCAGAAGGTTCGACCTTTGGAGTTGGCAAAGATCACGACTTCTTTGACAGGAAACTCCCAGCTTTCCATCTGGGAGTTCAAGGTGACGGTATAAGTGCCGGCCTTCAGGAGCAGATCGAAAGGTCTTGGAATTTTTGAGCCGTCGATTGCTGGGTTTACAACTTTCACGCCGTTGTCTTCTCCCTGACCCGTAGTATCTGAAACGGCCAGAAAGAGGAATAAAAGGACACGCAAAGCTAAAGACATGGCATATGCTCCCTTCAATTACCAGTAAGTTTCATACATCACTTCCATAGCCAAAGTCTGGATAAAGAGCAGCCCGACTATGACATATACTATAACATTACTATCTGATGTCACTTTTTCAACAAAGTTAGCTATGGATACAAACAATACCGGAGAAGCAAAGAGCCATATTCTACCTGCTTCTCCCCGTATTATCCCGGAAATATCAATTAAAAGCAAAGCGGCCACGATGCTTATAAAGGCGATGTTTTCTCTTCGGAGAACCTTTCCTTTCAAATCTTGAAGGATTTGAAGGCAGTAATGGAGGACGAACCCTGCAATGGGAATCCCCAAAAAGGTGAAGAAGTCGGCCCAATTTCCAAAAATCCAATATCCGTAGGCTCTGTAGGGGGCTTTGAGTTGTCGATTATATTCATTCGCCTTAAAAAATACCTCAGCTATATTATAGTTGAAAAGTGCCAATAGCACAATATGGATCAGCAATACAAACCAACCCATAAGAAAGAGGGAGCGATAAATATCAACTTTATCCTGCACGTCAGAACGATTCAAAGTCAGCCAGACAACCATAAGGAAGAATATTACAAGAAGACCATTGGTAAAGGTCATAAAAAGGCTTGTCGAGTATAAGAGGGCAAAAACAAGGCAATTTAGCAACTTGAATTTCTCCAGACACTTAAAGAAATAAAGCGCAGATAGCGCCGCTGTAAACATGAACATTACGTCCATAGACGTTACAGAGTATAGAACGACACTTGGTGACAGTATATAGAGAACACAGATTAAATCGGCCCCCTTTTCTCCGTATAGTCTTCTGGTTATCCTATAGATAGGAACCACGGTTAGACTTCCGAAGATAGCGACGAATAGGGAGGACCAGAATGCGTCTAATCCCAGCCTTGACAGACACCATAGGAACAAAATTGGTCCGGGAGGATGCGTAGATGAATGGAGCGAAAGATCTTTTAATCGGGACTCGTAATCGAAAATAAACTCTCCGTTTACCTTTCCTATATCTCCATAGTATTCTAATTTATCTCGCTGGAAGGTCTTCGTTATAACTTGGACAAAATCTCCGTCAACAGAGGCGACGCATAAGTTCAGAAGAAAGGATGACAATACCAAGAGAGCTAATATAAGGTTGCTGTTTTTGATGCCTCTTTTTAAGACTCTGTGTATGACGTAGAATAAAGGGGAGCAAATAGAAAAGGCAAGATGATCTTTGAAGTGATATTAGGATCATACATTGCGTATAGAGGATAGGCATTTATATTTTTACCCTTCAGTTCAAGCAACAGAGACTTTAGCCTATATGTATCAATCAAATAAGCGGTAACAATCCTAAAGCCAACGATAAAAAGACCCGCAAACAGAATCGAAAGGATGACGGAAATGTATTTTACCCTTATAGGGAGGGTAAACGATACGGATGCTATGGTGATGTCTCTTTTCAAGCCTGACTGCATAGTGACCTATCTTGGGTCCATTTGCCCCGCAAAGATGCTCTCTATCTTCTGGAGCCATCTTTTGAGCTGAGCCATTTGATTCTGTAGACGACTATCTTGGGATAGGCGTTTCCTGTCGCTCGCCAGTGTGGCAGATACTCATCTATTGGAACCTCAGCGTTGTGCAAGGGGGTCAATTTGAACTTTTTCCCATTTTGTCTGTAGATCCCCATTCGGTCCCCTAACGATACCTTTTTCAATGTGGACTCAACCATAGCCAGGTGCGTCGCCTTCTTCTTTCGCATAAACTCTGGGGCATTTCCGGAAAAAAGGTAGCGAATGCTGGATGGATCCACCAAGCCGCCCAGATCTATGATCTCTCTTTGAGAATAATAACCTATAGCTCCTATGTCATAAGCGGCAAGTACTGCATCCTTGGGTATGTTTTCGTTTATCCACTTTCCCGTCGAGACATGCACTCTATTTATATGAAGCACACTGGAGATATATAAATCCCTCCACTCGATAGTGCTTCCCACATATGTCGCTGTCACTAGAAGGATTGCAATATAGTAGACAGAATTCAATAATATAGCCGATCTGATATTCTTCATATCCTTTATCTTTTTATAGACAAGGGCAATTCCCGCAATTAAGAAGAATGTCACTAAGATCAGATTTATGGCTTGGTATCTTCCAGCATGTCCTTTCCACGGTATTAACACGGCATACATTAAATTGTGCAAAATAAACCATACGTACATTACAGTGCCTATTTTGGAAATAGAAACAATGTTTGAATCAAAGGCGCGCAGTAAGCAGAGTTGAAAGAACAGATACAATACTATTATTGTTATTAAATTGTCCATAAAGACATTAGTATCGAGCGATATGTACGATATTATAACCCAGGCTAAAGGTAAAAACAGGAGCTTTTTTAGCCTCTGGGTGTTGGTTTCTTTAAGATGTTTTATAAAGTTTAGTGCACAAATGTAGATGCCAGATAGAATCGGTATAATGAATATCGACAAAAATACGTTATTCAAGAATTTTCCGGGCATATTTATCCAGGAGAAGAGACCGAATAAGTATTTACGAAGATGATAGACCCATCTATTCAGAATGAGGAATATGCCCGATTTCTCGCTCAACATCTTCGCGATGCTAAGATCGACTGAAAGATCCTGCTTTGCTAACCACCTTCTCCCTTCAAATGTGCTGGTCAAAAACTTGCCCGAAATGAGCAGATTTATGCTAAAATAGATCATAACACAGATCAAAGGTGCAATAAGGAGGCTAAAATTTATCTTCCGCCTCTCGGTTTTTTCTCTGACTGTGATCCATTCTGTAATGGCAAGTATTAGAACCAGGCATAGTCCCTCTGGACGCGTCAGAGTCAGAGCCCCTAGAGCTGCTCCGCACAATTTGTAGCGTTCTTTGGAGTAGAACAAGAGCGCAGAAAACCCTAAAAACAGGAAGAGTATGGTCTCCATGCCCGACAGAGTAAGCCACATCAGATTGCCGATCAAAGCACAGGCCAAAGCGAAGATAAATCCGATTATTCTCCCCCTGTAGATCTCCGATCCCAATTCGTACAGGACAATAATCAATAACGCTGAGAGGGCTATGTTCAGTACGATTGACGTCCACAGAGGATCCTTGGAGATTAAATACCCCGTCGCTAAAAGCAGTGTCCACAGGAAGCTCGTCGTCCCAGTGCTCGGTTCTCCTTTGTTGAAGGACAGTTCACCGTAATCGGCTAAATTTCTGGCATATGTAAAATGTATCCAGGCATCGTCCAACGGGACGCCGGCTTGACCACCAGAGGTCCAGACCCCGACCAGATAATATATGGCTATCACAACTACGACAGCCGATAGAATAGAATAGGCTCTGTATCGTCTCCTGACAATCCATTCTAATGCTCTGTTAGACTGGAATGCGTGTATCGAGATATAAAATTCTAGAGTCTTCATCTTCCAATAGTCCCAAGAATACGACTATAGAAAACATTTTTAGTCGGAACGAATTGTAGTTGCCAAACCTTGTTATATGAATTTGCTTCTTCTAATAATACCCTATTGATTTACGACTTTTGCTTTTTTTCGCGTCCTTTCATAGATCACATATCCATTACCCTTGATCCTCACCAAGTAATCAGCATTAAGTAGACGCCCTAATTTCTTAAAGTTCCTGGTCGTATCTAAACCAGAAACCCACGGTTTGTATCTATGGACGATTTCAATAACATATCGAGGCGCTGCTTCTTTGAGTTTTTGCATAAATCGCTTGCGTAATGTTTGAATGTATGGATTCGAAATATGATGATAAAAATGAAAATCGTATATAAAAGGCGTGGCTATTTCCACCCTTGATAGAAGCATTGCATGTACAACCCCCCCCGTCCAATCCAGAGGCTGAACTTTATCACCCGGTTCCACGTGTAATTTTTGGAAATCTGCAATCTTATCAACACGACCGCGTCTCGGTGCGACAGGTGGAAGACCTCTAACCTGTCGATAAAAGTCCGATGAAGGACGCAACACTAAGACCAAAGTTAGTATCAGTACAAAGATTGGAAAAAGTCGCCTATATGATGAGCTATGCTGGCTTGGCACTCGCACAAGGATCATCATACCGCTCCCCTTGACAGAGCGACAAATATTTCGCAAATTGGGGTTTGAGAAGGGAGGTCAAGGTGTCGAGCCCCGAAGTGAAAGATGGTAAGCGCTGGACGGCGACCCGTAAGGGAGAGATTGTGTTGGCTCTTTTGAGAGGAGCAGATCTATCTGAGGTGTGTCGTAAGAATGGAATTAGCCAGTCGCAGGCGTATGCTTGGCGTGATAGTTTCTTAGAAGGGGGCCAGGAGAGTCTGAAGTCTCGGCGTGGTCGCAAGGATCCGAAGGAGCGAGAGGTTAGCCGGTTGGAGCGCAAGGTAGGGCAGTTGACGCTCCAGTTGGAGATACTCGAAGAGGTAGCCCGTCTAAAAAAAACGAAGCGGTTGCCTTGAGTGGGCGGTTTTTGGGTCGAGGCTATTCCCGCAAGGTGGTAGCTTTGGCTTTGGGTTTGCATCGTTCGACTCTGTATAGGTTTAGGGATAGAGGTGTCAGTTCTTCTGTTAAAGAGCCTGTGATAGATGAGGAGCTTGCTTTTCGTATTCGAGGGATACTGGACCAAGAAGAGGCATTTGGTCACAGGCGGGTTTGGGCGCATCTTCGTTTCAAGGAAGGGGAATGTGTCAACGTTAAGAAGGTTCATAGGATAATGAAGCTTAAGGGGTGGCAGTGTAAGCTGTGGAATCGTCCCGGGAGAAAGGGGCCACAGGTTGCCCAGAAGCGTTCTGTGGTGGATAGTCCCGACAGTTTGTGGTCGAGTGACTTGACAAAGATTTACTGTGGAAAAGATGGTTGGTGTCCTCTTATTGCGGTGGTGGACAACGGAAGCCGGGAGGTTCCTGGGTATCGTTTTAGTCGAAAAGGGAGGGCACTGGAGGCCACAGATGCCCTGGATCGGGCCGTGATCTCTCGATACACTTCCAAGGAGGCTGTCCCCCAGGGTCTCACTTTGCGCTCTGACAACGGCTCCATCTTTTTGTCTCGGACCTATTTGGCAAGTACCGAATATTGGGACATTCGTCAAGAATATATTCCGAGCGGAAAGGCCGATTGGAACGGGGTCATAGAACGTTTTTTCAGGACCCTCAAGCAGGAGTGTGTGTGGCTTCACAATTTCAAGTCCTTTGAACAAGCTGAGAAGATCATATCTCAGTGGATCGATAATTACAACAAGAACAGGCTTCATTCATCCCTGGGATACAAGACCCCGGAAGAGTGGAGAAAACAATTTTATCTGCTACCCCAAGTTGCTTAATTGATGTCGCTTTTCTGGGGGGCAGTACATTGCATCAAAGGAAGCGATAAAAAGTCCCAAACACGCTGGTATAAGCCAAGTAGAGTGTCCACCCAGATGTAGATATGATTCTATTAGATATTTTAACCGATCTATTCCAAAGATTGTCTTGTGTTCACCGGTTAAGCTTAAATACAATGGTAGATATGACGAATATATCTCCCATAAATATGGCAATGAACCTTGCCGCCATAGCCAAAGAATGGAACCAAACATCGGTACTGCAAAGCCTAAAAAAGAAAAGAAGCTGATTGACAACGCAATTGAAAGTGGTGATGTAATAGGTATCTCATCAGTATTAGTTCGGTATGTCTGCTTCCATTGGAAGAATAAAACTAAAGGTAACCCGATAACCAGAGGAGGTTTGATAGTAGCTGATATACCGAAAAGGATACCTACGAGAAAAGCTCGAATAGAAAGACTGAGTTGAGGCCGAGAAATCACTATAAAAATAGCCATACCAATTGGAAGCATACCAACGTAATCCCGTTGCAAACTCATAGCTGGACCATGTTGAAAATATGACAAACCGAATAAGATAACACTGGCCCAAGCTACCCGTTTGCCAAATTGACTCATAATACCCCAGGTTACAAACAATAGTGCACACAACCAAGCTATATCGGTAAGTCTGAATGCCAGATCCCCATACCCAAGAAGCTTTCCTATGGATAAATGGAACAAAACCGCACCTGGCATGTTAAAATCAAACACGTCTTTATATAAGGCATAATTATAATGGTCTGCGAGGAACGCGACATAATGAAGTAAAGGGGTATCATGGGCCATTCTCCAATCTAAGGACATTATTAATTCAACAACAAATAACAGTGTTAAGGGGAGAAATAGCAAAACAATTATAAGGTCATCATAGCATAGGTGATGCCCTCTGATATAATCGTTTATGTGTCTTTTGATGTTCACCTTATACTTTTTTATTGAACATATCCTAAATCTTTAAGCCTTTCCAGTGTCTCTTTGTCCACCTCTGACACAGGTTCATCACCGATCGCCTTATAGTGCTCAAAGGAAGATAACCAATCTTGTAGCTTCTGGCGAAGCCCTTCTGCCTTTTGGGGATAAGACTCAATGTTGTTCAATTCTTCAGGATCGTTCTTTATGTCGTAAAGTTCCTCACTACCGTCGGACGACCAGATGTATTTTAAATCTTCTGTGCGAATAGTTTTTCTTCGACATAAGTATGGAGAAATATCAAAACTGGCATTGGCCTTTTGTAACCTTCCCAGAGCATCTGGCCAGATATATTTTTCAGCAACAGCGAACGGTCGGAGGTGTTTATCGAGCTTGGACGGGATGAGACTATATCCTTGAAACTCATCTGATCTATCAAAACTTGTTCCCAAAACATCCAGTATAGTCGGGAATATGTCCGTGGTTTGAACTTGCTTTTTGATCCTCATCCCAGATGGAAAAAGCGAAGGATACCTTATTATCAATGGAACATGGAGAAGATTGTCGTAGATATAAAATCCGTGATGTATCATTGCAGACCTTTCTTGCTTGCCCGCTGTCCTATGGTGCTCGCCGATGTATTCGCCGTGGTCTGAGATGATAATCAAGAGTGTGTTATCCAGGACATCCTTTTTACGCAGATAATCGAAAAGCTCTCCCATCCTCATATCAAGATAGGAAATCTCGCCATCATACAAAGATGATATTATCTCAAAATCACTCTTGGTCATTTTAATTTTCCCCGCAATATATCCTGACCAGCTCGCTCCCCAATCAATTTTTCTTGTAACCTTTTTTACCTCTTCTGCTGTAACCCCATCGTCCAAATAGAATGTATCGTAAGGAACGGGCGGCTTATAGGGAATATGTGGCTCTAGGTAATTGATAAACATAAAAAATGGGGCTTTAGGATCATATTCTGTCTCAAACCACTCTATAATCTTTAAATTGGATATATATGCACCTGCATCCTTTGCATTGGGACTCTTGAATGCAGTAAATCTATCCTTAAGATTTCTCTTTAAACGCTCAAGCTCTTCCTTGCTAAGATCTTCAACTTTAAACCACTCTTTGCTCCACTTTAGCTTCCAGAACATATCAAATCCCTGAACTAAGTTACTCCATTTTGCAACGACAGGATTATTTGAGAATGCCGCTGTTTTGTATCCCTGTGATTTCAAGACCTCCGCTATAGTGTCAAATCTGTCGTTTAGATACATGTGTTCGCTGGTTGCGCCGTGTTTGCTCGGATACAACCCGGTGAACATAGATGCATGTGAAGGGAGCGTCCACATACCAGGAGATATAGCATTTTCATAGAGGACTCCTTCTTTTGCTATTCTATCGACATTGGGCGTTGTATTTCGGTGATAACCGTAGCAGGATAAACGATCGTGCCTTGTCGTGTCCATAACTATTAAAAGAACATTAGGGGATCGCTTATCAGATGTTAGCGCCTGAACATCTCGGACGAACTTCATATATGCTACCACAACAAATATTGTCATCACCAAAAGATAGTATCTCTTTTTGTTGGACATTATATAAGGCCCCCTCAAAATAACGCGTTTTGTTTAGCCGATCAAACGAACAAGTACTATCAGTTTTGTCATAACGTCCCAGCTTGAGCCTCTCTTTTACCCCCTATAACCACTAAGGACAGTCCGAAGGGAATTTTGAGAAACTGCTCAAGCTTAAACAGCGGCAACAGAAAGTTGTAAAGCTTTAGCTGCAAAGATGGTATCTTCTTACTCCTTACAATCCGTCCGTTCATAAGCCAGCCCAGCACGCCAGCTAGGTTGAAATAGAAGGTTCTTTCGACTTCATAACCCACCGACTCCATTTTATACTTTATCTCTTCCTTGTCGTACCTCCTAAAATGGTTAAGATTCGTATCCAGCGAGCCATAAAGAAATTTTCCCGCCGGCACCAGCAAAACTAATCTTCCCTGCGGTTCCAGAACGTCAAAGACCTTTTTGAGAGCATTTACATCATCCTCTATATGCTCCAGGACATTGAGGCAAACTACTGTATCCAAAGAGTACTGCTTAAAATGCTCGACCTCAAAACAGCTCACGTCCAGTTGTTCAATCCTCACCCTGCCATAGTTTTTGAAGATTCTCTTTAAAATGTCTAAATAGTGTTTATTAACGTCAGTGGCTACTACCAAGTCGCGACCGACCAGATGCTTTGTTAGATTGCCGATGCCTGCTCCTACCTCCAGGACCCTTGCGCCTACGAACGGCCTGATTTCACTATACATCCATCTGTTAAATCTGGCGGCTTTGGACAAATTGCATAAAGTTTCATATTCGATGTCACTCTCAGAACACCAAAAGGCATACTTAAGGATAGCCCATAAGGTTGAAATCCCATCCTTCCATCCTACTTTCTTACCCTCCCAGTATTCTCTTCCGTGGTAGGAGATAGGGACTTCATAGACGCGGCATCCTAACTTGGCTATCTTGGCTGTCACTTCCGGCTCAAAGCCGAAGCGATTAGATGTTATGTCTATTCTCCTTATAACGTCGGATCTGAAGACTTTATAACACGTCTCCATGTCGGTCAAGTTCATATTTGTAAATAGATTAGATAGATAAGTTAAGAACTTGTTGCCAAGCATGTGTCCCAAAAGGAGCACTCTTCTGGGAGTACCTGTGAATCTGGATCCATACACGACGTCGGCGTCTCCGCTCAAGATAGGCGCAATTAACTTATGGTAGTCATTGGGATCGTACTCAAGATCAGCGTCCTGAATGATTACTATATCGCCTGTAGCCTCCTGAAAACCTCTCCTCAAAGCAGCGCCTTTACCCATGTTCTTCTCCTGCAGTATCACCTTTATTTCATTCCCATCGCTATCGTGACCGCAAGGTGAGTCTATTTCCTTCAGCAGTTCTCTTGTCCCGTCTGTGGAGAAGTCGTCCACAACTATTATCTCTTTGGGAATATTGACCCTCTTAACCCGGCTTATGATCTCTTCTATAAAGTTAATCTCGTTATAGACAGGAATCACAACAGACAGCTTTGTTTCACTGCTGGACACAGCATCCTCTCCCTGATTTACTAGTGTCAAGAGGCAATGACGCGGTCAACTGTTCATAAACGGTGCTTGTCTCATTGGACATATCCTAAATCTTTGAGCCTTTCTAGAGTCTCTTTGTCCACCTCTGACACAGGCTCATCACCTACAGCCTTGTAGTGCTCAAAGGAGGATAACCAATCTTGTAGCTTCTGACGAAGCTGTTCTGCCTTTTGAGGGTGAGACTCGATGATATTGTTCAACTCGCCAGAACCGTTCTTTATGTTGTAAAGTTCTTCACTGTCATCTGACGACCAGATATATTTGAAATCTTCTGTGCGAATGGTCTTCCTTCGACATAAGTATGGAGAAATATCAAAACTAGCATTAGCTTTTTGTAATATATCCAGCGCAAAGGGCAAGACCAATTTTTCAGCGACAGCGAACGGTCGAGCGTGTTTATCAAGTTTGGATGGGATGAGGCTATATCCTTGAAGCTCATCTGATCCATCAAAACTTATCCCCAAAACATCTAATATAGTCGGGAATATGTCTGTTAATTGAACTTGTCGTCTGATCCTTGTCCCAGATGGAAAGGACGAAGGATACCTTATTACTAAAGGAACATGAAGGAGAGTGTCGTAGATATAAAATACATGATTCATCATCTTGTTTTCACCAATGTGTTCGCCATGATCCGAGGTGATAATCAAAAGGGTGTTATCCAGAATGTCCTTTTGGCGCAGATAGTCAAAAAGCTCCCCCATCCTCATATCAAGATAGGCAAGCTCACCGTCATATAAGGATGATAATATCTCAAAATCCCTGTCCCTCATTTTAATCTTGCCCGTAATGTATCCTGCCCAGCTCCGTCCCCAATTAATTTTTCTTGTGACCTCTTTTACCCTTTCCGCTGTAATTCCATCATCCAAATAGATTGTGTCGTAAGGGCCGGGCGGCTCATAGGAAGCATGTGGTTCTATATAATTGATAAACATAAAAAATGGGACTTCTGGATCGTATTCTGTCTCAAGCCACTCTATAATCTTTAAATTAGATATATACGCACCTGCATCCTTTGTTTTGGGCATCTTAAATGAAGTGAATCTATCCTTAAGATTCCTCTTTAGACGCTCAAGCTCTTCCTTGTTAAGATCTTCAATTTTCCACCAATTTTTACTCCGCTTTAATTGCCAGAACATATCAAATCCCTGAGTTAAGTTAGACCATTTTGCAACGTAAGGATTATTTGAGAACGCCGCTGTTCTGTATCCCTGTGATTTCAAGACCTCCGCTATGGTGTCAAATCTGTCATCTAAATACTTGTGCTCACCGGTTACGCCGTGTTTGCTCAGATACATTCCTGTGAATATGGAAGCGTGCGAAGGGAGTGTCCAAATAGCAGCGGATATAGCATTTTCATAGACAACACCTTCCTTTCCTATCTTATCAATATTAGGTGTCGTATCACGGTGATAGCCGTAGCAGGATAAACGATCATGCCTTGCCGTATCCATTACTATCAAAAGAACATTAGGGGATCGCCTATCAGATGTCAGCGCCTGAACATTTCGGCCAAGTATATTTGCTAATACAACAAATATTGGCACTAAAAGATAGAAATAGTGTCTTACAACCCTTTTGCTACACATTGTAGAATACCTCTCTCAAATATCGTGATTAGCTTCAGAGTCTGTCTTTTACAGCCGTTATATCCTCAAGGAACACCTGAAACAGCCCCATTTATCTGGTATATCGAAGCGTCACGGAATTTGGCAATTAACTGGATATCCTCTTTTAAATCTCCTTTGTCTAAACGTTTTTTCAGTAAAGACATAAATGGTCCGAAGTGAAACGAATAGCCACTTTTAAATAGGACAAGGTATTTTATCTTAAGACGGGAACAGCGCTCTATAAACTCCCCATAAGCTTCCCAATCACTGCCATAGCCCGGTAGCAATGTAGTCCGGCCCGTAAAGAAGTAAATCTCCCTACCATAGTTAGTGACTATCGGGTCATCAGGAGCGAGATTTTCTTTGATCCAGGCTATGGTCGGACTCTTTCTTGCCCTTTCTACTGAGGCAGAAGCTGATTTCATTTGACCGGTTTTGAGTTTCTGGTAAGACTCCCAGGAGTGCTTAGCGTGTTGGGACAGGAACAAGATAGCCAATAGGTACATCGCGAATCTGGCTAATCTCCACTTTGAGGATTCCAGCGTGTCTACTATGTAGGCAAAGGCGATCCATCCCAAAATCAGGATGTACACATAAAGAGGCACTAGCATTCTAATGTAGATGCCGAAATCCCACATCGAGCGTAGAACGATAAACATGAATATGAACACAGCCACATAAATTGGCAGGAAACTTTCTGGGTCTGAGAAGAATTTGCGTATATCGCCTGAGATCCTATCCCCGATGGGAACGTGCAAGGATTCTGGATGCCGTCGCTTGACCCACCATACCAGCGCTATTCCTATCCCAACTGCCAACATCAAGACAAAAAGTAAAACGCTATACTGGGATACGAAGCTGTAAGGGATGTCTGAAGCGGTCAAGTCCTTACTTAAAAGTCTAGCAAAGGATTTGGTCGGTTCAACGAAACCTTCAGACAGTTTCTTTCTGCCACCTGAAACATATCCGGTAAGGATCACATTCCTTATAAGCCAAGGTACAATCAGAAGTCCCGAACAGACTCCAACGATAAAGAGATCCTCAAGGCGTCGCCGCATAGGACGGACAGGATGACGGTAAATCAGAATAAACACAGCTACAGACAAAGCCAGAAAAAAAACATGTATCTTGTCAAAGCTGCCATCCCTAAAAAAAAGCCGCACAATATAAGCGATATGTATCTGCGTCTTCCACAAGACTCCACAGAATTCCAGAGCCATCCAGTCGTCAAGAGTGACATCAAGACATAAAGCATCTCAGAATAGGCGTTTGCAGAAACGTGAAAAAGGGGATAAAAGACTAGGAAAGACAGACACACTAACGGAGCCACTTCCGATTTTCCTATCTTACCGAACAGCCAGAATATGACAAAAGGCAAACTCGCATAACAAAGGGCAGGAGCAAGTCTTGCCGCCTCACGCAGAGGGACTCCGATGGCAGTCAAAAGGACAATGGACACAGGATAACCGGGAGGCCACCAGGTGTAAGGTTTTAGAAAAGCCTTGGAACCCATGGTGATATTGTTGGAGCTAACATCGATGTTGAGGTCCATACTGAATCCGTTGCCACTATAGAGATTCTCTGCCGCATTCAAATACGCTATCGAATCGTAACCGAATCCAAAGTCAACAGCCTTGAAGGCAAGCACCAAAACAAGACTCGCTATTGCGTAAGGAAAAGCACCAAAGAACGTTCCGCGTATTTTCATTCCAATTTCCTATCCTCTCCACCAGGTCTTCAGCATAGCCTTTAAGAAACCGTATCCGAAGCTTAGCGAACCGGGCTTTTTGGTCTCTCCACTCTGTCTTTTGAGGATAGTTACGGGGACTTCCACAAATCTTATGCCTTTGTTTATCGCCTCTATTATGAGCTCTGTGGTGTGAAACTGGTCCTCGTGAAGTTCGAGTTTTTCAAGCTCACTGACCTTAAGGGCCCTGAAGGCGTTTGAGCAGTCCGTTATCTTCCTTCTGAGAAGGAGGCTTATGAGTATGTTGAAGAAGAATATACCTGCCTGTCTAACCTGGCTTCCGTTCTCCTGTTCCCCTAAGATGCGGGAACCGCTGACAACATCGGCCCGATCTTTTATAATGGGTTCCACGAGCCGCTCTATTTCTGAAGGGAGGTGTTGTCCGTCGGCGTCGAGCGTAACGACGATCTCGGCGTTCTTTTGCAGCGCTACCTTATATCCTGCCCTGAGAGCGGCTCCGCCTCCTCTATTTATCCTGTGGACTATGACAGACAATCCCATCTGTCTTGCGATTCTTTCGGTATTGTCTGTGGATCCATCCACTACTACGAGGGCCTCTATATCGTAGTCGAAGACTTGTTTCGGCATCTGGTTGAGCAGACTATTGAGGTTTGACTCTTCGTTGTAGGCGGGAATAACCGCTACGATCTTGCGCTCGAATTCGCCCTCCGGGAACTGCCTTGAGAAGTCCGAAACTGCTAAATCCTGAACGAGATCTCCTAATCGGCGGTCTGTGAGGTTGATCTTGGAGATGAGGCGGAGGATCATAAAGAGCATGAAGAAGTTGAAGATTATAACCAGAGAGAGCAGTCTGCCGGTCTTTTCATATCTTCCTGCAAGGATGTCGGCGGCAGAACGGATGATGTCGGGCTCCAGGGATATGAGGAAGATGGATGCAGAGACAAGCGTTCCCCAAAACAGGTCGGGCTTTCTGAACTGCCTCTTCTTGTTCTTTGCGATTGAGAAGACAAAGATTATGATGCTTAAAACTATTCCTATGATACGCAGACTACTCATTTTATCTACTTACTCCATCTGATCTTAGGAATAAACTGGTTTTGTCTTGCAATGATTCTGTCTTTGTATTTCATCAAGTCAGAGAGCATGTCCAGGAGCGCATCCGACATACTGTGTGGTTCTAACCCCAAGTCCAAGAGTTTCTGATGGTCGGGGTTGTAGTAGTGGTCTTCGCTTTCAACTCTCGGGTTTTGCATAGGTTCGATTGAGACTTTGATTCCGATCCTTTCTACGGCTTTCTTTACGTTTTGGGCCAATTGGTTGAGAGAAAAAACCTCTGTGAACAGATTGAAGACCCTGTATTCTCCCCTTTTGGGAGGATTGAGGATGGCAAGTTCAATAGAGCGCAAGGAGTCTATGATATTTATGAATCCCCTTTTCTGATTTCCACTTCCGTAAGGGGTTAGTGGATGTCCTGCGACGGCCTGAGAGCAGAATCTATTTAAGGCTGTTCCGAAGGCTGCGTCGAAATCGAACCTTGTGACGAGGCGTTCGTCAGCAGCTGTCTCCTCTGTCCTTGTGCCGTAAACGGGCCCCTGCATAAGGTCGGTGCTTCTAATCTCCCAGATCCTGCAGGCAAAGGTTATATTATTGCTGTCATGAACTTTGCTTTGATGATACCAGCTCCCAGCCTGTCGAGGAAACGGAAGGGTGTCCTTTCTGCCTCTGTATTCGATGGTGAAGAAACCTTCGGGGATATCTATATTGGGGGTCCCGTATTCGCCCATTGTGCCGAGCTTGATAAGATGGGCCTTGGGACAGACATCTTTCATGGCGTAGAGGATGTTGAGGGTTCCGATGATGTTGTTGTTCTGTGTGAAGGCGGCATGATCTATGTCGATCATGCTGTAGGGAGCGGAGGGTTGCTCTCCGAGGTGGACGATAGCGTCCGGTTTGAAGTCGTCCAGAACGCCTTTGACAAATTCGTACTCTATAATATCGCCTTTTGCAAATTCAAGTCTCTTTCCGGAGACCTCCTCGAAGGCTTTGAGGCGTTCTTCCATGGAGCAGATCGGAGTCGCACTCCAGCAACCCATCTCTTCAACCCATTTTCTCCTTAAAAAGAAGTCCACCCCTGCTACGCCATATCCCCTGCTGCTGAGGTACATCGCCAAGGGCCACCCCAAGTAGCCATCCATCCCCGCTATGAAGATTCGCATCTTTTCTATCCTTTAGAACCCGCAAATATTTATTTGACCTGCTTGGTTAAAAACAGTGTAAAAATATATGCAATATTCCAGAATTGTGCAACCTAAAATAGCATACCGTTGTAGTGCTCCCCTGGAAAACGATACCGATTAAGCAACTTGGGGTAGCAGATAAAATTGTTTTCTCCACAGCTGTGTGGTCTTATGTCCCAGGGATAAATCGAGACGTATCTTGTTGTAATTATCAATCCACTGAGATATGATCTTCTCAGCTTGTTCAAACGATTCAAGATTGTGAAGCCAGACACACTCTTGCTTGAGCGTCCTGAAAAAGAGCTCTATCACACCGTTCCAATACCCAACTGATTCTATCGGGGATTAATCTCCCGCTCCCTCAGATCCTTGCGACCACGCCGGGACTTCAAACTCTCCTGGCCTGCCCCTGAGAAACTATCACGCCAAGTATACACCTGCGACGGGCTAATTCCATTTTCCCGACGTACTGCCGATACATCCCCTCCTTTCAAACGAGCCAACACAGCCTCTGCCTTACGAGTCACCGTCCAACGCTTAGCATCTTTCACTTCGGGGCTTGACACTTTGACCTCCATTCTCAATTCCCAATTTGCAAAATACGTGTCTCTCTGTCAAAGGAAGCGGTATGTGAGAAATGTACTCTGCAATAATTTCTTTGCGAAATTTCATCATATCGTGAAGGTGAGTGTACATAAAGTTTCCGTTCCTACCTGAAATCTTCAGATTGTCAAAATTCTTCAGAAAAGCCATAAGTTTTTGAATCTTCTGCTCATAACCTATTTCCAATATAGGATAGGCATAACTTATTCTGATAACTGAGGCGTCTATGACTTCCTCTTCCTTTATCAAACCGACATCGGTAATTTGTAAACGAATCATCCGAAGCGATTTATCATCTCCCAGATTCCCAGATTAGTCACCTCCTCGACTAGGGATCTACGCAACCAGTGAGGTCTTCCCCGGAGGAGACATGCGTATACTTCTGTTTTCGGTTCACATATTAATATTTTCCTACTCGCAAGATTCTCCCAATTTTTGCGCAATAGTACCATACCCTCCTTTAGGGTAATAAAAGGAACCGTCTAAATATTCTGTTCTGGCCTTTCGACCGAAGTTCGCCTCCTTGTTAAAAGTCGTCAAATTGAGTCTACTTAATCTTCTTCCCCCAATTTTTTGGGAAAGCCTATTGCAGGGAGCACGCCACAATTTTTCAGAATAATTGAGCAAGAAACGATCAGCTGTTGTCCTTCCATAAGTATATAGCTCACAACTTTCAAAGTTCTCATCCACTTCTACTTCTCTCAACCTTGAGCCTACCAGTTCGAGTCCAGCTTTGACAAAGGCGTATAACCCGATATTTTTCAATAAATTCGGCGATGAAAGTGGAAAACCTATGAATTATCCATTGTGGTAGATCTGGCTCAGAGCATTGATTTTTCTCAGAGCTTCCCCGAGAAGCTTTTTTACTTCTTCAGTTACATCTGCATATTTGTCATGAAACCGATCTGCTCCTGAATCAAAGAGAAAACCCCCACGCTTTAAGCTAATGCAGTTCCCTCCCATTCGACTACTTGCCTCATACATCGTAAACGGTAACTTGTTCTTTTTAGCATAGTATCCCACTGCCAGACCGGACGGAGCACCGCCTAAAATTGTGGTATGTGTAGGCTTACTCATTAAGTTCTCCTCTTTGTCTTAACCCACCGGCAAACATGCTGTATATCAGGAGGTATTCTCTGCTCCTCTTATTTGAAAAGATAGATCCCTCCATCGGAAAATGTCGCTATTTCTTCAATTTGGAACATGGGAGCAAGTCCTTGCAATATATAGTTGCAATCTTTATTGCCGTATGTATTAGAGCAGACAAGATAGTTATTATTCCTTGATGACATAGATTCCCTTAATGTCGAAATATCTGGAAGCCACTGCGCAGGAGTTCCGGTTAGAATATATATAGCTTGAGGTGCGTTACTATAAATCTTACCTTCTAACGGATGAATTCGCATCCGTTCCATGAGAGGTGACTTTCTCCAAGTAGCTGTATTAAATGTGCCGGTACCGGCTTGAATATAAAACGGAACCATCCTACAAATACGGGCAAGGGGATACATCAGCCAAAGAGTGCATAGCCCAATAACTATGAAATTTCCTGACCCCTTCTTTCTGAAGAGTCGATTCAACAAGTTTAACGCGTCTTCTATTCCTATGAACACCAAAAACATGAGGGGGACATACATCGGTGTCAAATACCTACTAATTCTTAGTGAGTTGAAGAGGGAAATGTCAACGATCGTTATATGAGTAAGCAAAAAGAGGACATAGACTAGCAAAAAAACACCTGCAGACCGTACGTACATCAACTCGATATTGGCCTGCTTCTTGAGCTTGTAATGGAGAAACACCGACATCGCCATCATTATTGATATAACCAAAATAAGAACTATCAGTCTAATCCAAAAGGGAATTTTGTAAAGTACAAACCATGTCGTTAGAGTATCAAGTATAGAAACTATGTTCCAGTAAAGTGTATAGCTCGACGCCACTTTGTCTACTACATACCGCTCCCCTTGACAGAGCGACAAATATTTCGCAAATTGGGGTTTGAGAAGGGAGGTCAAGGTGTCGAGCCCCGAAGTGAAAGATGGTAAGCGCTGGACGGCGACCCGTAAGGGAGAGATTGTGTTGGCTCTTTTGAGAGGAGCAGATCTATCTGAGGTGTGTCGTAAGAATGGAATTAGCCAGTCGCAGGCGTATGCTTGGCGTGATAGTTTCTTAGAAGGGGGCCAGGAGAGTCTGAAGTCTCGGCGTGGTCGCAAGGATCCGAAGGAGCGAGAGGTTAGCCGGTTGGAGCGCAAGGTAGGGCAGTTGACGCTCCAGTTGGAGATACTCGAAGAGGTAGCCCGTCTAAAAAAAACGAAGCGGTTGCCTTGAGTGGGCGGTTTTTGGGTCGAGGCTATTCCCGCAAGGTGGTAGCTTTGGCTTTGGGTTTGCATCGTTCGACTCTGTATAGGTTTAGGGATAGAGGTGTCAGTTCTTCTGTTAAAGAGCCTGTGATAGATGAGGAGCTTGCTTTTCGTATTCGAGGGATACTGGACCAAGAAGAGGCATTTGGTCACAGGCGGGTTTGGGCGCATCTTCGTTTCAAGGAAGGGGAATGTGTCAACGTTAAGAAGGTTCATAGGATAATGAAGCTTAAGGGGTGGCAGTGTAAGCTGTGGAATCGTCCCGGGAGAAAGGGGCCACAGGTTGCCCAGAAGCGTTCTGTGGTGGATAGTCCCGACAGTTTGTGGTCGAGTGACTTGACAAAGATTTACTGTGGAAAAGATGGTTGGTGTCCTCTTATTGCGGTGGTGGACAACGGAAGCCGGGAGGTTCCTGGGTATCGTTTTAGTCGAAAAGGGAGGGCACTGGAGGCCACAGATGCCCTGGATCGGGCCGTGATCTCTCGATACACTTCCAAGGAGGCTGTCCCCCAGGGTCTCACTTTGCGCTCTGACAATGGTTCCATCTTTTTGGCTCGGGCCTATTTGGCCAGTACCGAATATTGGGGAATTCGTCAGGAATACATACCAAGTGGTAAACCCGATTGGAACGGTGTTGTAGAGCGTTTTTTCAGGACCCTCAAGCAAGAGTGTGTTTGGCTTCACAAGTTTGAATCCTTTGAACAGGCTGAGAAGATCATATCTCAGTGGATCGATAATTACAACAAGAACAGGCTTCATTCATCCCTGGGATATAAGACCCCAAAAGAGTGGAGAAAACAATTTTATCTACTACCCCAGGTTGCTTAATTGGTGTCGCTTTCCTGGGAAGCAGTACAATATTTCTTGGGCAGAAAGAATTCTTTTCATACCGCTCCCCTTGACAGGGCGACAAATATTTTGCAAATTGGGGTTTGAGAAAGGAGGTCAAGGTGTCAAGCCCCGAAGTGAAAGATGGTAAGCGCTGGACGGCGACCCGTAAGGTAGAGGTGGTGTTGGCTGTTTTGAAAGGAGCGAATGTATCAGAGGTGTGTTGGAAGAATGGAATTAGCCAGTCACAGGCGTATGCTTGGCGTGATAGTTTCTTGGAAGGAGGCCAGGAGAGTCTGAAGTCTCGGCGTGGTCGCAAGGATGCGAAGGAGCGGGAGGTCAGCCGGTTGGAGCGTAAGGTAGGGCACTTAACCCTCCAGTTGGAGATACTCGAGGAGGTAGCCCGTCTAAAAAAAACGAAGCGGTTGCCTTGAGTGAGCGGTTTTTGGGTCGAGGCTATTCCCGGAAGGTGGTAGCTTTGGCTTTGGGTTTGCATCGTTCGACTCTGTGTAGGCTTAGGTATAGAGGTGTCAGTTCTTCTGTCGAAGAGTCTGTGATAGATGAACAGCTTGCTTTTCGTATTCGAGGGATACTCGACCAAGAAGAGGCATTTGGTCACAGGCGGGTTTGGGCGCATCTTCGTTTCAAGGAAGGGGCATATGTCAACATCAAGAAGGTTCATAGGATAATGAAGCTTAAGGGGTGGCAGTGTAAGCTGTGGAATCCCCGATAGAATCAATCGGGGACCCCGGGAGAAAGGGGCCACAGGTTGCCCAGAAGCGTTCTGTGATGGATCGTCCTGACAGTCTCTGGTCGGCTGACTTGACCAAGATCTATTGTGGGGAAGATGGTTGGTGTCCTCTTATTGCGGTGGTGGACAACGGGAGTCGGGAGGTTCCCCGGGTATCGTTTTAGTCGAAAAGGGAGGGCACTGGAGGCCACAGATGCCCTGGATCGGGCCGTGATCTCTCGATACACTTCCTAAGGAGGCTGTCCCCCAGGGTCTCACTTTGCGCTCTGACAACGGCTCCATCTTTTTGTCTCGGACCTATTTGGCAAGTACCGAATATTGGGACATTCGTCAAGAATATATTCCGAGCGGAAAGGCCGATTGGAACGGGGTCATAGAACGTTTTTTCAGGACCCTCAAGCAGGAGTGTGTGTGGCTTCACAATTTCAAGTCCTTTGAACAAGCTGAGAAGATCATATCTCAGTGGATCGATAATTACAACAAGAACTGGCTTCATTCATCTCTGGGATACAAGACCCCGGAAGAGTGGAGAAAACAATTTTATCTGCTACCCCAAGTTGCTTAATTGATGTCGCTTTTCTGGGGGGCAGTACATTTTACCGCCCGGTGAGCACTTCGATAAAGAACAAAAGGTAGTAATAAAATGTTTTGAAACCAAAGATATTCTTGCCTGCCCGGGTAGTGGTAAAACAAAGGCTTTGATTGCCAAGTTGTTGATTTTGTCCCGGCAAATGCCTCTTGAAAATAATAGGGGTATTTGCGTATTAACTCACACAAATGTGGCTATAAATGAAATAAAAAGCCACGCTTACTTTGCTTCTAAAAAGCTCTCTAATTACCCAAATCATTTTGGGACAATTCAAAGTTTCGTGGATAAATATCTTGCGATACCGACGTATATCAATCAGTTCAACCGAAGACCATTATTCATAAACAACGAAATTTATCTTGATAGGATGGAAAGAACGAGAAAATATTTAGGTAGAAAAACAAATGCATTTTGCTATCAGAGCGGTCATAAAGATTTGCCTTATTCACTTAGATTTGAAGATTTTTCCCTGGATGATAATGGTATATGTAAAAGACTTAAATTAGATTCAAATGATACAACTCAAAGAGCACACTATGATAGATTGCTAAGACTAAAAGAACGGATACTTTTGGATGGAATACTAAGCTATGATGATGCATATTATATAGCAGAAAGACACATTGAAAAGCACCCTAATTTGAAAAACGTATTTGCAAAAAGATTTGCCTATGTTTTCATAGATGAAATGCAGGATTCAAGTACAATACAGTCCGAACTGATGAATAAAATATTCAATGATAATGTTGTTATTCAAAAAATAGGTGATTTAAATCAATCAATATTTGACTATGACCCTAACTTGGAATGCGGTTGGGCAGTAATTGACGACAGAACTATGTGTATTACAGGTAGTAAAAGATTTTCTAACGCTATAGCAAGCAAGGTTGAAAAACTTTGTGTTTTCCGGCAGACAATAACGGGAAATGGCAGGCAAAATGAAATTACTCCTGTTATCATTGTTTATGATGATTATACTATTCAGCAGGTATTAGATAAATTCGGTGAAATAATTATCAGAAATAATCTACATCAGAATGAGAAAAGGGTATTTAAAGCAGTTGGATGGCGTGGAAAACCGCATGACACAAAAAGAACTATACCAAGTTATTGGGACGGCTACTCCAAAGAAATAAAAGTTAAAAAAACTGAATTTAGTAATCTAAAAAGTTATTTAGCTCCACAATCTGATAGTTTTATTTCATCTAATGGAGTTAATTTTTACAAGAAGAGGTTAGGGGAAGCTTTCTTAAAGTGCTTAAGAATTGCAGGAGTAACTGACGATGGAAGGGCATTCACAGAGAAAAAACTGCATAAATATATATCAGAAAAAAACTCGGATTTTTACCAGGATTTTAGGGTAAGGCTCGCCAATTGGTGTTTGAAGATACACAGGCAAGAAGAAGTTTTTGAAGAAATAAAACATTATCTAACCAATGAATTTAAGGAGTTTTTTAATTATCAGGTGAATGTTGAACTTACAATCTTTATAAATTCATCAGATTTGGAAGCGGATGATGAAGAAACCCATTCGAGCAATAACATCTACAAATATTCTTCTGGAACAACTGATATCGACATAGAAGTTTCAACTATTCATGGTGTCAAAGGCGAAACCCATACGGCAACATGTTACCTTGAAACTTTCTTTTATGACTATGACATTAAGCGAATAATAAATTATATAAAGGGAGAGCATACTAAGCCAAAAGAAAGAGTAATTCAAAATCTAAAAATGGCTTTTGTAGGGATGTCACGTCCATCTCGTCTCCTTTGCATTGCGGTTCATAAGGATAGTATTACCGGACAAGAAGAAGCACTGCAGAGAAGTGGTTGGGATGTTAATAAGGAATTGTTAGCAGGTAGTAATAACTGAAACAAGACTGTACTGCCCCCCTGGAAAGCGACACCGATTAAGCAACTTGGGGTAGCAGATATTATTGTTTTCTCCATTCTTGCAGGGTCTTGTATCCCAGGGATGAATGAAGACGGTTCTTGTCGTAATTATCGATCCACTGAGATATGATCTTCTCAGCTTGCTCAAAGGATTCGAAGCTGTGAAGTCAAACACACTCTTGCTTGAGGGTCCTGAAAAAACGCTCTACAACACCGTTCCAATCGGCCTTTCCGCTCGGAACATATTCTTGACAAACCCCTAATATTCGGTACTTACCAAATAGGATCTAGAAAGAAAGATCGAACCGTTGTCCAGCGCTAGCCGTCTTCTGCTCTGGCGCTGACATCTTGCCCTTCGCGAACCCCGATTTACAGAATATCTGTCGTTCTGTGAAGGGGAACGGTATGATATGGCAACCACCCATCTTCGATTATCGCACCTATCTTCGATTATAAATAGCCTTCTTGTTTCAGTTATTACTACCTGCTAACAATTCCTTATTAACATCCCAACCACTTCTCTGCAGTGCTTCTTCTTGTCCGGTAATACTATCCTTATGAACCGCAATGCAAAGGAGACGAGATGGACGTGACATCCCTACAAAAGCCATTTTTAGATTTTGAATTACTCTTTCTTTTGGCTTAGTATGCTCTCCCTTTATATAATTTATTATTCGCTTAATGTCATAGTCATAAAAGAAAGTTTCAAGGTAACATGTTGCCGTATGGGTTTCGCCTTTGACACCATGAATAGTTGAAACTTCTATGTCGATATCAGTTGTTCCAGAAGAATATTTGTAGATGTTATTGCTCGAATGGGTTTCTTCATCATCCGCTTCCAAATCTGATGAATTTATAAAGATTGTAAGTTCAACATTCACCTGATAATTAAAAAACTCCTTAAATTCATTGGTTAGATAATGTTTTATTTCTTCAAAAACTTCTTCTTGCCTGTGTATCTTCAAACACCAATTGGCGAGCCTTACCCTAAAATCCTGGTAAAAATCCGAGTTTTTTTCTGATATATATTTATGCAGTTTTTTCTCTGTGAATGCCCTTCCATCGTCAGTTACTCCTGCAATTCTTAAGCACTTTAAGAAAGCTTCCCCTAACCTCTTCTTGTAAAAATTAACTCCATTAGATGAAATAAAACTATCAGATTGTGGAGCTAAATAACTTTTTAGATTACTAAATTCAGTTTTTTTAACTTTTATTTCTTTGGAGTAGCCGTCCCAATAACTTGGTCCCCCATTCGCCATATTAGACCCGAAAAATGGTTGTCAAAGTCGCCAGAACATGTTATATTACAATAAATAAGACTCATAAATGGCGGATAAATATTGATCATCCAGAGGGTGAAAGAATCAAAGTAGGTTTTGATGGAGGAATAAAGCTTGAATTTCATGGTGCAAAGGTGACATCAAACGGTGGACTTCTTGCGTATCGTGACCTTGATTACGCACTGGGATTATTTGATTCGGTATCAGCGGTTTTTACCGATAAACGCACAGGCCGTAATATCCAACATGATATATCTACTCTCCTGCGTCAATCGATATACAGCCGTCTTGCAGGATATGAAGATGTAAATGACGCCGAGCGATTATCCGTTGATCCCGTCATGCGAGCGATTACCGGAAAGAAGGACAAAGGCAGGCAAGCTGCCAGCTCCAACACGATAGGACGTTTTGAAACTGATATACTGACTCAGCATGACAATCTCAGAAACTTGTCAGATATCAATGGCAAGTGGGTTCAAAAAGCGATGAGTAAAACACAGCATCAACGAATCATTCTGGACATGGACAGTTCGGAGAGTCCGGTACATGGCCAGCAGGAAGGATCAGCTTACAACGGTCATTTCGGATGTACCTGTTTTCATCCAGTGTTCTGCTTCAATCAGTTCGGGGATTGTGAAGGAGTCCTACTTCGCTCTGGTAATGTTCACAGTGCTGATCGTTGGAAGGAAGTTCTGGAACCGATCGTCAAGAGATACGAGAGCAAGAAGAATAGGAAATACTTTCGAGGCGATGCTGCATTCGCAAAGCCTGAGATTTATGATTATCTGGAGGGAAACGGCTATTTGTATGCCATTCGGCTTCCCGCAAATGAGATACTCTATGAAAAGATACGATACCTGCTGACTCGGCCAGTTGGACGACCGCCGAGGAAACCGATTGTATCGTTATATGAATTTCAATATAAAGCGGCCAGTTGGGATCAATCGAGGCGAGTGGTCGCCAAGGTTGAATGGCACCAAGGGGAGTTATTCCCAAGAGTGGGATTTATCGTGACCAACATGAGCGCCAAGCCAGAAGGCGTGGTACACTTCTACAATGGCCGTGGCAGAGCTGAGCAGTGGATTAAGGAGGGCAAGTATGCTCTGAACTGGACCCGACTCTCATGCAAGCGTTTCGTCTCCAATCAGGTGAGGCTCTGGCTGTTTGTTCTGGCTTACAACTTGGGCAACTTCCTGCGACGTTTTGTTCTTCCGAAGAAAATCAAACACTGGTCACTACGCAGCCTCCTCGTGAAATTTATCAAAATCGGAGCGAAGATTGTCAGACACAGCGGATATATTACGTTTCAAATGGCTGAGGTTGGGATAGACAAGAGGTTATTTGCCGAAATATTATCCCGGATTGAACGATTGCGATGTTATTCTGTTTAAACTGCCACATTTTTTTGTGAGTCGATGGAGAGGTGTCTCTAATTGGAGGATTTAAACACAAAGAAAGTGATAATTCAGAGGAAAATACTATTTTAATTGAAAAAAGTACTTGTTGAAAAATGTAAAAGTGGTAATATTAATTCAGAAACAAGAATGTATCGAAATATAATCCCTCATGAATGTGATATGGGGAATGTCGGTTCTTATGCCTTAACGTCGTTCCTATCGTCCTGCCGCCGCTACGCGAGCATATCGAGGACCTTCCCTTTTTCCTTGTCGATTACTTTATTGAGAAATACAATCAGGAGTTAGGTGGAAGGGTTAAGGGGGTATCGTCAGAGGTGATGCAGGCATTTTTGTCCTACTCCTGGCCGGGTAAATCCGGGTTGGTATAGTTCTTTTTGTGTCATGCGGTTTTCCACGCCATCCAACTGCTTTAAATACCCTTTTCTCATTCTGATGTAGATTATTTCTGATAATTATTTCACCGAATTTATCTAATACCTGCTGAATAGTATAATCATCATAAACAATGATAACAGGAGTAATTTCATTTTGCCTGCCATTTCCCGTTATTGTCTGCCGGAAAACACAAAGTTTTTCAACCTTGCTTGCTATAGCGTTAGAAAATCTTTTACTACCTGTAATACACATAGTTCTGTCGTCAATTACTGCCCAACCGCATTCCAAGTTAGGGTCATAGTCAAATATTGATTGATTTAAATCACCTATTTTTTGAATAACAACATTATCATTGAATATTTTATTCATCAGTTCGGACTGTATTGTACTTGAATCCTGCATTTCATCTATGAAAACATAGGCAAATCTTTTTGCAAATACGTTTTTCAAATTAGGGTGCTTTTCAATGTGTCTTTCTGCTATATAATATGCATCATCATAGCTTAGTATTCCATCCAAAAGTATCCGTTCTTTTAGTCTTAGCAATCTATCATAGTGTGCTCTTTGAGTTGTATCATTTGAATCTAATTTAAGTCTTTTACATATACCATTATCATCCAGGGAAAAATCTTCAAATCTAAGTGAATAAGGCAAATCTTTATGACCGCTCTGATAGCAAAATGCATTTGTTTTTCTACCTAAATATTTTCTCGTTCTTTCCATCCTATCAAGATAAATTTCGTTGTTTATGAATAATGGTCTTCGGTTGAACTGATTGATATACGTCGGTATCGCAAGATATTTATCCACGAAACTTTGAATTGTCCCAAAATGATTTGGGTAATTAGAGAGCTTTTTAGAAGCAAAGTAAGCGTGGCTTTTTATTTCATTTATAGCCACATTTGTGTGAGTTAATACGCAAATACCCCTATTATTTTCAAGAGGCATTTGCCGGGACAAAATCAACAACTTGGCAATCAAAGCCTTTGTTTTACCACTACCCGGGCAGGCAAGAATATCTTTGGTTTCAAAACATTTTATTACTACCTTTTGTTCTTTATCGAAGTGCTCACCGGGCGGTAAAAGAATTCTTTCTGCCCAAGAAATATTGTACTGCTTCCCAGGAAAGCGACACCAATTAAGCAACCTGGGGTAGTAGATAAAATTGTTTTCTCCACTCTTTTGGGGTCTTATATCCCAGGGATGAATGAAGCCTGTTCTTGTTGTAATTATCGATCCACTGAGATATGATCTTCTCAGCCTGTTCAAAGGATTCAAACTTGTGAAGCCAAACACACTCTTGCTTGAGGGTCCTGAAAAAACGCTCTACAACACCGTTCCAATCGGGTTTACCACTTGGTATGTATTCCTGACGAATTCCCCAATATTCGGTACTGGCCAAATAGGCCCGAGCCAAAAAGATGGAACCATTGTCAGAGCGCAAAGTGAGACCCTGGGGGACAGCCTCCTTGGAAGTGTATCGAGAGATCACGGCCCGATCCAGGGCATCTGTGGCCTCCAGTGCCCTCCCTTTTCGACTAAAACGATACCCAGGAACCTCCCGGCTTCCGTTGTCCACCACCGCAATAAGAGGACACCAACCATCTTTTCCACAGTAAATCTTTGTCAAGTCACTCGACCACAAACTGTCGGGACTATCCACCACAGAACGCTTCTGGGCAACCTGTGGCCCCTTTCTCCCGGGACGATTCCACAGCTTACACTGCCACCCCTTAAGCTTCATTATCCTATGAACCTTCTTAACGTTGACACATTCCCCTTCCTTGAAACGAAGATGCGCCCAAACCCGCCTGTGACCAAATGCCTCTTCTTGGTCCAGTATCCCTCGAATACGAAAAGCAAGCTCCTCATCTATCACAGGCTCTTTAACAGAAGAACTGACACCTCTATCCCTAAACCTATACAGAGTCGAACGATGCAAACCCAAAGCCAAAGCTACCACCTTGCGGGAATAGCCTCGACCCAAAAACCGCCCACTCAAGGCAACCGCTTCGTTTTTTTTAGACGGGCTACCTCTTCGAGTATCTCCAACTGGAGCGTCAACTGCCCTACCTTGCGCTCCAACCGGCTAACCTCTCGCTCCTTCGGATCCTTGCGACCACGCCGAGACTTCAGACTCTCCTGGCCCCCTTCTAAGAAACTATCACGCCAAGCATACGCCTGCGACTGGCTAATTCCATTCTTACGACACACCTCAGATAGATCTGCTCCTCTCAAAAGAGCCAACACAATCTCTCCCTTACGGGTCGCCGTCCAGCGCTTACCATCTTTCACTTCGGGGCTCGACACCTTGACCTCCCTTCTCAAACCCCAATTTGCGAAATATTTGTCGCTCTGTCAAGGGGAGCGGTATGCATAGGACAGATCGAGAAAGATGAGAAGATACCGTCAGACGAAATATGTATTAAATTAGCTAAGGTTCTGGATCTCGACGAGACAAAACTCCTCCTTTTGGCTTACAAGGAAAGATCTTCTGGGCCTGCCCGCAAGCTCTTCGAACAGATTAATAGAATCATGAACGATCCCATCGTGGAATATTTACTTTCCCAGAAAGAAATACTCGATCCGCAGATACTAGAAGCCCTCAAGGAACCTGACATGCGCAATGCGCTTAAGAATAGCAAATGGCGCAAAGTTTTTCTCAAAAGCTACCAGATGGAGGACAAAGACATTCCCATCCTCATTGAGACTGTAGAAAAGATGAACGACAGACAATGGGGCGCTATGCTCAACATGATGGAAGTCCTCACACAAGGATCTTAAGGCTCTATGAACGAGAAAACACAAGAACTGAATAAGCTCAGAGAGAAAGCGTTAGAAGGCGGTGGCTCTGAGGCTATAGAGAAGATGCACCAGCGCGGCAAACTCACAGCCAGAGAAAGGATCAACCTCCTTTTGGACAGGGGCAGCTTTGAAGAACTCGGAGTATTCGTAACCCATCGCTGCACCGACTTCGACATGCACAAAAGGACCTACCCTGGAGACGGCGTCGTAGCCGGTTACGGCTACATAGATGGTCGCCTCGTCTACGTCTTTGCCCATGACTTCACCGTATTAGGAGGCACAATAAGCGAGGCAAATGCTCAGAAGATCTGCAGACTTATGGACCTTGCCCTCGAAAATGGAGCCCCCATAATCGGACTTAACGACTCAGGCGGCGCCCGAATCCAGGAGGGTGTAGCCAGCTTAGGGGGATACGCAGAAATTTTCTTGAGAAACACAATGGCCTCAGGCGTCATTCCCCAGATCTCCGCCATAATGGGCCCCTGCGCAGGTGGGGCCGTATACTCCCCCGCCATCACTGACTTTACACTTATGGTCGAAGGCACAAGCTACATGTTCGTCACAGGCCCCGATGTCATCAAATCCGTCACTAACGAAGAGGTAACCGCCGAAGAACTTGGAGGCGCTCTTACTCACAACTCAAAAAGTGGTGTGGCACACTTCATCGCACAGAACGACTACGAATGCCTTTCTCAGATACGCAAGCTTTTGAGCTATATACCTCAGAACAACCTCGAAGACCCTCCCCTTTTAAAGATAACAGATCCCTATGACCGAAGAGACGGTGAACTGAACAGTATAGTTCCCTCTGACCCTGCTAAGCCCTACGACATGATCCAGGTCGTAAAGAAGATTGTTGACGATGGAGAGTTCTTCGAAGTGCATTCCCACTTTGCCAAAAATATAATTGTAGGCTTTGCGCGTCTCAGCGGAAGATCAGTTGGAATCATCGGCAACCAACCCAGAGTCCTGGCGGGAGTCCTGGACATACGATCTTCCACAAAAGCCGCTCGCTTTGTACGCTTTTGTGACGCCTTCAATATCCCGCTTATCACATTTGAGGACGTCCCCGGCTTTCTGCCCGGAACAGAACAGGAGTTTGGAGGCATAATAAGACACGGGGCCAAGCTCCTGTACTCCTACTGCGAAGCCACCGTTCCAAAACTCACTGTCATAACCAGAAAGGCCTACGGCGGTGCCTACGACGTTATGTCCAGCAAGCACATCAGGGGGGACTACAACGTAGCCTGGCCCACAGCCGAAATGGCAGTGATGGGCGCCCAGGGCGCGGTCAACATACTCTACAGGCGGGAACTTGCTCGTGCAGACGACACCGATTCCCTCAGATCCAAGCTCACAGAGGAATACAACGCGAAATTCGCCAATCCCTATATAGCAGCCCAATTGGGCTACATAGACGATATTATAGAACCTCAAGATACCCGCCCAAAGCTAATATCAGCGCTGAGTATGCTCAAAAACAAATCCCAGTCCAATCCCCCCAAAAAGCACGGGAACATCCCACTCTGATCTCCAAAAGGGAAATAGTATGGATTGGAGATAACTACGCTTTAAAGTGAAATCCTCTTTCCCTATCACTGATCAATAGACAACAATGAGACCGATAGATCACAATCTCCTAAAGAGACACCCTCAAGAGGCGAAAGCGATCCTCGCCGAACTTGGATTCAGACAGACGGAAAAAACGCTGAGGAATCTCAGGGAACTTACCGGAACTCCATCCTTCCCTTTATCGCTACCTCCAAACCTCATCGAGGAGATCTTGCTTTCTCCCGATCCGGACCTGTGTCTGAATAACCTTACCAGGCTTTCGACCGCTGTCCTGGACAGATCGGGGTTTTACTCCCTTTTGGAAAATCGTCCCGAACTCTCCTTTCAGCTGGCTTCCATACTCGCAACCGGACAGTTCCTATCGGACATACTCATCCGAAACCCACAATATTTCTACTGGCTTACAGACGACCCCGAGCGCATATCGGAGGGATCTAACAGGTCTCAACTTTTTAGGGGATTAACATCCGAAATATCTATCTTCAAGGACAAAGAACATAAGCTCCTGTCCCTCCGGCGGCTATATAGACGGGAACTTTTGAGGGTAGGAACAGGAGAGATAATAGGTAAAACGGATATCCAATCGGTAGGGAGAGAGCTTTCCGCCCTTGCCGACGCAGTCCTCCAGATCCTCTACGAACTCTCATACGAAGAGATGATTCAAAGATACGGAGACCCCATCCAAAACGATGGGAAAAGTGTAACATTCGCCATTATCGGACTCGGCAAGCTCGGAGGGGAAGAACTCAACTTCAGCTCTGACATAGACATCATCTTCGTCTATTCTGACGAAGGAGAGACAAGGCCCCCATCTCCATCCGTCAAATCCATAAGCAACTACGAATTTTTCAATAGACTCTCCGAACAGATCATAAAATCCGCATCAGACTCCACGCGCGAGGGATTCCTCTACCGCGTGGACACTAGGCTGCGCCCCGATGGCAGTGCCGGCTCTTTTGCCAGATCTCTTTCCAGCTACGGATACTACTACAGTTCAAGAGGACGCACCTGGGAGCGCCAGATGCTCATTAAGGCCAGATATTGCGCCGGAGACCCTGAGCTTGCTGAGGCCTTCCTGCAGATAGTCCGCCCCTTCGTCTATTCTGAGATCCCATCCCGCATACCAGTAGCAGAGATCAAAAATATTAAAGATAAAATTGAAGCTGCCATCGGTACAGGGGAAAAGTCCGATTCCCATCTCAAGCTCCGTTCCGGTGGGATCAGGGATATCGAATTTATAGTCCAATATCTCCAACTTTTGACGGGCTCTCACAAACCACAACTCTCCAGCAACAACACGCTTAAAGCTATAGGATCCCTTTCTGGCTTCGGCTATCTGGAAAGTGACGAAGCCCAAAAGTTGAACGATGCCTACATCTTCTTCAGAAGGGTCGAGCACAGGCTCCAACTATTTCACAACGTGGATTCCTACGAACTCCCCGACGATCCCCTTCGATTGCGCGCCCTTGCCATCAGTCTTGATTTGAAGGATAGCCACCAGTTAGATAGTCAACTGGAGATTCATACTCAAAACGTGAAGGCTATCTACGGTGAGATATTCATCGAAGATAACCACGAGGATATAGATATAAGAATCCAGAACCTCCTTAACTCCCAGATAGGAGACACCACATCCTTAAGACTCCTCAGGAGTCTCGGTTTTAGCGACACAAGGTCTGCTCACAGAGACCTGATTCTCCTGGCCTTCGGGCACTTCCCCAAACTCCAGGACTCTAAAGCTCAGACGAGCTTTATCCAGCTTGCCCCTAAACTCGTCTCTAGACTCTCAGCGTCCCCCGATCCAGATTCGACTCTTACAGGTCTTGGAAAGATCATTAGAGCCTACGGAGCGCCCAACACCCTATATCATCTTCTCTCTGAAGACGAAAAATTCCTCGACGTCGTTGTATCCCTTTGCTCCAAGAGCAACTTCCTTTGTGACCTCCTGTCCAGAGACCCCGGACTCTTAGATTGGCTCCTTCTACCCAACGTCATAAATAGAAACTACGAGCTTGAGGACTTCAAATCCTCCCTGTCGCACTTCCTATCCCAGGCCCAGGATAGAGACCTCATTCTGCTCCGTCTTTGCACATTCAAAGATCGCCACATCCTCCGAATAGGAGCAAGAGACACACTCGGACTATCCTCCACAGAGGAGACTTTTGGGCAACTGTCCCTCCTTGCAGGGACGATCCTTGAAGAGGTTTACCGGTTCTCCCTCGGTAAGCTCGCCGAAAGATACGGACTCCCTCTTTCCGAAGACAAAGAAGAGTCCAAATTCGCTATTTTAGCCCTCGGTAAACTCGGGGGGTACGAACTTAACTTCGGTTCGGACCTCGATTTATTCTTTATCTACTCGCACGAAGGCTACACATCCAGTGGCTGGAAGGGAAAAACAGGGAATATACAGTTCTTCATCGAACTGTCCCAAGCCATAATCGGGACACTCCAGAACAACCACATATACAGAGTTGACGCCAGATTAAGGCCTGAGGGCAGAAATGCCAACCTGGCAATATCCTTTGACGCGCACAGAAAATACCTGAGGAACAGAGCATCAGACTGGGAAAGACTCGCCCTTACAAGAGCAAGATGCGTATCGGGAGATCCAAAACTCTGTGATGTCCTCCAGAAAGAGATAGACTCCTTCCTCTTTGAAGGCGGTGCAGATCAAAACTTCTTCGATAACACACGAAAAATGCGCCTTAAAATGGAAGATAACTCCCGCATCAAATACAAAGACCTCATAAACATCAAATCTGGGATCGGCGGTATCACAGATATAGAGTTCATCGCCCAGGTGCTTCAAATCAAAGACGCCCGATCTTATCCCGATCTCAAATCCACAAGGACCCTTCAAATCCTTAGAAGCCTCCAAAAGCACAGGCTCATATCAAAAGATAAAGCTGACCGCCTCATCCGATCCCACTCTCTTATATGCTCCGTCCTCAAAGCCTTAAGAATTGTGGACGAGACATCCAGAAATACCCTCCCTAAAGACGAGGAGGGGCTCTTGAGGCTCTCCCGATCTCTAGGATTCAGAGGCTCCAAGAATTTCCTGAAGAGACTCGAAGAGTTCATGATCTTAAACAGAGAGATATTCGACGAAATTTTCGATACCTCTCCCAAGACTCGATAATCCTGTTTTCGATTGATAGTCCGAATTTTCTTTACCTTGCAGGAGGAATTTCATTTGACAAGATGAGAATGTTTTGTTAAGTTATGATTCCTGCGTTGTTCATCCTTTTAATTTAAAGGCGTACACTATACGTATATGCTGGAAAGAATAATTGAGCCCATAAGGGCTGAGATGGAACTCTTTGAAGAGCGCCTCAAAGACGCCCTCAGTTCTGAAGTCAATCTGGTCCATCAGATAGCCCAATACCTGCTATTGATCAGGGGCAAGAGGTTCCGTCCTGCTTTGACCCTGCTGACAGCCAAAGCCGCCGGAAAGATAAATGCTTCTGTCGTAGATGCGGCTGTAGTAGTCGAACTTATACACACAGCGACCCTCACTCACGACGATGTGATAGACTCTTCTCAGATGAGAAGGGGCAGTCGTTCGGTCAACTCCATTTGGGAAAATCAGGTCTCCGTCCTTATGGGCGACTTTCTCTTTTCAAAAGCATTATGTCTTCTTGTGGACATAGGTTCCAACACGGTCAACAGGGCCATATCCACAGCTACTGAACGCATCTCCAGAGGCGAAATCCTGGAGATTGAGCAGAAACTCGAACTGGACATGAGCGAGCAGACCTATTTCCAGATCATAAGTGATAAGACCGCTTCGCTCCTGTCCGCAGCCACCACGTCCGGGGCTATCCTAGGCGGAGCTTCGCCTGACAATATCGAGGTTATGACCAAGTACGGAGAGGACCTGGGATTGGCCTACCAGATAACAGATGATCTTCTGGATTTTACAGGAGATTCGAGCGTCGTGGGAAAACCGGTGGGTCACGACATTAAAGACGGCAAAGTTACGCTTCCCCTTATCAGAGCGTTGTCCAATTGCAGGGACGGAGAGGCTGATGAAATAAAGCAAAAGATCCAGAACGGCCTTGAAGGATCTGACGATTGGAAAGACCTAATAGATTTTGTCAATGCCAAGGGCGGGATAGACTACGCCAGGGAAAAAGCCGGCAGGCTTGTCCAGATGGCTGTAAGCCGGTTGGAATATTTTGAAGAATCGGAAGCTGTGGATACGCTTAAAGAAGCTGTCAGATACGTGACCCAACGGCGCAGTTGATCCCCAAATGCAAGTCGCCAGTAAACAGAGGACAGAGGCAAGAGGAAGTCCCTAACTACTGTTTGGTAATACAAAGGGATGCCTAAAGCCAAAATACTTATCTGGATCTGCGCGGTTCTCTTAGTAGCGGGCCTGATAAAATGGAAATTAAAAGATAAGGGGCAAGCCTCCCCTGAAACTGCCCTCCGTCCGCTGATGGGGACACTCGTGGCGGTCACAGTATCAGAAGAGGACCAGAAGCAGGCGTTAAAACTCATTGACAGCGCCTTTCGAGAGATCCAGAGGATCGAAGAGAAGATGAGCTTCCACTCGGACAAGAGCGAACTCTGGCTCATCAACTCGAAAGCCCAAGATGGACCTGTCCCAGTCTCCGAAGAACTGTTATACGTCGTAACTGAATCCCAGAAAGCCGCGCAGCTTACAAATGGAGCTTTCGACATAACTGTCGGCTCTCTCGGAAGGCTATGGGGTTTTTCTCCGCAGTGGTCGCACCACTCAGAACGTACTGCAGAAGTTGTCCCTCCAAAAGTCCCTGCTCCTCACGAAATCGACAAGGCGCTCACATCGGTCGGATACGAAAATATTCATATAGAAGGTAATAGTATTAGCATCACAGCAGGAGCACAAATCGACCTTTCTGCTGTCGCTAAGGGCTATGCAGTGGATAAGGCCCTATCTGTCCTTGAACAAAGCGGAGTTCAAGGCGCCCTCATAGAGGCGGGAGGAGATATAGGTTTCTTTGGCGTCAAGCCCGATGGAAGTAAGTGGAGAGTCTACGTGCAACATCCCAGGATCCCAGACACCTTAGTAGGCGTCGATGGACTTAATCTGGAATGCGTCGCCACATCGGGCGACTACGAGAAGTTCTTCGAAGAAGACGGAAAGCGATACCACCACATCCTGGATCCCAAAACCGGCTATCCTTCCGACAGGTCCGTAAGTACAACTGTCTGGGCGGAAAGTGCTCTTGAGGCCGACATCTTATCTACAGCCGCCTTCGTTATGGGTCCGCAAAGCGCCATCGAAATCATAGAGGGTACCGAAAATGCCGAAGCCCTCATATTCTTCATCCAAGATGGCAAATTGGAATACAGACATACGGACGGACTGAACGGGAAGTTAGACTTTGGAGATTGACTTAAAACAAGAAGGGTTAAAGATGCTTAAGAAACTCTGGCAAAGATGGAAGATAATCGCAGAGAAAATAGGAAATTTCCAGGCGAGAGTTATACTCACCCTTATTTACTTCATCTTCGCAACCCCTATTGGACTGGTTATGAGATACTTTTCCGATCCCTTGAAACTGAAGCGAGACTCTAATTCCAACTGGATCCATAGAGAACCACAAAAGACCACTTTAGAAGACGCTAAGAGGCAGTTCTAAATGAAACTTTAACATCACTTCGATCCCAGCGGGATCCCCAAAAGATAAATAACGCATCCGTGTCATATTATCCCTCTTGCCACTAAAAGTTCCACTGTCCTTGGGGCGACGCCCTGAGCTTTTGAAATAGCATCTATCCCGGCTCCTCCCATCCTTCCCCGCTCTTCCTCATCCTCGAAGAGACGCTCCAAGGCTATCAGGAGTTCATCTTCATCCTCCACCTTAAGCGCTGCTCCGCTTTCAAGGAGCATATATGCTCCCTCCTGATCCATGTACTTCCCGAATATGGTAGGAACTCCCACAGCCGCTGGCTCTAACGGGTTATGCCCCCCAAGTGGCATCAGACTTCCTCCTACAAATGCCACATCCGCCAACCGGTACACGGACGCAAGCTCTCCCACTGTATCTAGAATTATAACGCTATATTTCACCTGAGAGTTACTTCCCTCAACACGGAGTGACCGCACCACGTCGCTCCATTTTAGGTAGGGAAGGTTGTATGTTTGAACTATTTCTTCAACTTCTTTCAACCTATCCAGATGGCGAGGAGCAATTATCAAGGACAGATCGCCGAATCGGCGGCAAAGTTTCTCAAAGACCCGCACTATAATATCTTCCTCCCCCTGTCTCGTGCTGCCAGCTATCAACACTTTGCCATCTTCCAATAGCCCGAAATCCTTCCTGATACACTTTTTTCCTCTCGCATCTGATGTTACTTTCAGGCTATCTATCTTCAGATTGCCCGTAAGCTTGATCCTCTTTTTATCCGCGCCCAGAGCGGTGAATCTGTCCTTGTCCCCTTCCGACTGAACGCAGACTACGTCTATCAAAACCAGTATCTTTGAAAACCATCCTCTGGCTATCCTGTACCGCAAGAACCCTTTCTGGGACAACCTTCCGCTAACTATAGCGACCTGGGATCCTCTCCTTTTAGCTGCCCTTATCAAATTGGGCCATATCTCAGTCTCTATAATGACCAGAGCCATTGGCCTTAACCTGTATATGACACGCTTGACTATGGGGGAAAAGTCAAAAGGGGCGACCATGAAAAGGTCTCCCCCATACACTATCTCTTTTGCCCTATAAAGACCCGTCGTCGTAGTCGTAGAGACTACGACGTACAATTCGGGGCGAACCTTCTTTATCTCACTTACAAGTGCGGCTGCCGCCGATATTTCGCCCACAGACGCCGCGTGTACCCATATAAGCTTCTTATCGGACAACCCATCTATATCGGTTGGCAACTTTAGCCCCAACCTTTCTGCCATCCTCTCTCGACCTAAAAGCGCCAGCAGCAGGATATATGGCAGGGCTAAGATCAAAACAAGAAGAAAGATGAGATCGTATAGTATCCACATCTGTTTTCCCCAAAGAGTTCTTCAGGAACGTCGTGGCTTCCTCCACACCTCCCTCCCCACTGCCACATGGGTTCAACCTACGAGGCCTTGAAATAGGCAACTTGAATTAAACGTAGAGGGCAGGGCTATGCCACCCCTGGGGCAGGGTACCGCGGCACAGCGTGTATTATCAGAGAGTGGAGGCACGAGCGACTAAGTGGTCATCACTACGAATACGTACGTTCGGGCAAATTGTTATCTCTTCTCAGAACTTGAACTTTACGTTTCCAAATCAGAGTGTTTGCTATCTCAGCAATTCTCTTGGTCCCACATAGAACATCCTGGCTCGTTCTTTGCCCAGGAAGACCTTGAATGTCAGAGGACTGGTAGAAAGTGGCAAAATCTTATCCCCACTTTCCAGATCTATTATATTAGACCTGCTGTGCATGCGGCATACGACTGTGACTTCTTTTTCTGTGTCATCCATAGTGCTGTAATCGGAAACCAAAACTAACGCCTCATCGCCCCACAAAAGAGAGCGCGCACTTACACTCCTATCCGAAACATCCGCTATATTTTCCGGAAGTCCGTTGAATACAATATCTTCCACGGGGGCGATTCCACTCACAACCTGGGCTATATACATCATATCCATGGGGTCTACGTCCATAAACGGATAGACATAGATCCCCTGCACGCCGGCGGACAGGATCTCCATAAGCTGATACTTCATCAACTTATGCGGCTGAAAATCGTTCATCGCATCCATATACGTAAGGCCCGCGCTCGCAAGGGGAAACTGGCTGATGGCCCTAAAGACCGAAGTAAGGATGGACTGCCTGTCTCCGGCCATCTTCGGAGATCCGTTAAGCCACGCATCGTAGCAATTTATATACAACTGCTCGCCGTAGAAATCAAAGGCCTCTCCAAAGCTGTTTACAACCTTGGAATCGCTGGATGGATGCGACAAATTCCCGTCCTTGATGCTACCGTACGGAAGGATAGCCATCCCGCCGTCCAGAATCTCCAAATGTTTGTCCAGGATACCTCTGGCGTCCATGTAATTCGAAAGCTCCAGACGGAAATCTCTCACAGCCCGGGCATAGGACCACCTTCCGAAATCCATCCACAATCTGTGCAGATCCGGATGATCCTTCGGCTTTCTTTCAAAACTTACGGGCTCTACGTATTCAATGTCCATTTCGGTCATGTACTCTTTGAAGCTTGCCACACACGCATTGCAGAAGCACGACGGTGTTCCCTCATCGTCCATGAAGATAAACCGTATCCCAGAATCGACCATCTTTTCGCCTATTCTCAATGCCTCTTTGAAAGCCAGACCTCTATCTGTGAAACACGTAGGTGCCTTATCGGGAGAAATCGGCTCTCCATCTAAACTGACAGCCCACGAATCTCTGTCCGAACTGTACGCACTCCCAAGATTGAACCAAGTGCCGACCCCAAATCCGGCTCCTTTAATCCTCTCCACGTCCCCTTTTATTCGATTGAAAGAGGTAGAACTTTGAGTCCAGCGCGGATTATACATCACCAGATTCACGCCTATAGTCTTTAAAGACGTCAGCAGTTTAGGCCAATCCGAAAGATTCTCCGGCGATATATCCTCCATGATCCTGAGCCTCTTTAAAGGAGGTGCTTTCGGGATCCTGATTATCCTCAAAGGCAGTCGCTGCTCCTTTTGCCTGCCCCCATCCCACTCGAGAGAAAAGTAGGCGTCAATTTCTCCCTCCTCAAGGTTCGTCTCAAGATACCATACAATCGGCTTTAAGCCCGGATGCGTCGGATGAGTAAAGACGTTTCGGTTTACAGGATAGATTATGGAATATCTTGTATAAGGCTTTCCGTCCCGATCTATGGGAGTCCTTTCCAGACGGGTCCAATCCTTGATGCTCGACCAATATTTTGCTCCGTATCCGACAACTTCCACTTCCAACGGCAGATGCAAATTTACCGTTAATGAGGGAGGCATTCGATCCAGAAAGCGGAAGCTCAATCCGAAGGAAAGGGGGGCCACTATATCGGGGGAGATATAACCTCTGTCATATGTGAAATAGGTGAGCCTCGCCTCATTTCGACCTATGAAGCTCCCAAAGTTCCACCTGTCATCAGGACGCTCTATCGTCCCTTTGTAAAGTTCCACATTATCTATGAACACCTTTGTCTTTTGCCTGGGATATTCAACTAAAAATCCGATCACCGAATCGCCGGAATAATCCCCAGAATTTACGACAGTACTATAGTACATCCACTGGCGAAAATCCCTCGCCCTCTTGACGTAGATGTCCCGTCCGAAGATCAAAACCTGAAGTCCGAAGCGCTCAGGCTGATAGTACCAGAACGAAAGTGTATAGTCGGTATGAGGCTTAATGCCGGACACCTCTATGTCCCATTCTCCCCAATAGATCTTTGATTTAACCTCCAACGACAGACACCTATTGCTTCTATATCCTCTCTCCTCCCACCTGTAATCCGCCGAATTATTGATCATGTTCAGATAGAACCGACCCTCAGGCGTTTTAGGACTGTACTTTCGGTCCGAATGATGCCAGTCGTCGGGGACACCATCGGCGTCACTGTCCAACTCGCAGTCCCCGTTCTGGACTAAGCTAGGCACAGAACCTTTTGACTCCATTGCAGGAACGTTTTTGGCAACTCCTTCGGAGATCCCAAGCGGTAAAGTCAAAACGCCAACAACATAATAGAGGGCGTATCTTACCATAGTAAGCAGTGAGCTTTCAGACGAGACAGATTGTGTTGGTGAAGCGAGATATTTCAGAGGGGCTCTACTTCTTCTGGGCCAGCATAACCAGCCAGACGCAGAGATTGAGCCTGCCGAAGCTGAGACGGTAAAGAAGCCTAGCAAACATGTGGTAGAGTCTATGGAAAGAATCCCGTATCCAACTTAAACCCGTAAGTCGGCTCGGAAGGACAATCAGCTTTAACTGCTCAAATCCGGCCTTTCTCAGATATTTCCGCAAGGTCCTCTGGGAGTAATTGTAGATATGCTCTTGCGGCATCAAAAGACCTGAATACGCTATAATCGATTCCATCTTCTTTCGCAGTCTCAGCTTAGTTATCAAATCCGCTTTTAGAAGCTGATAATCGGCGTTGGGCACTTTGATCAAGAGCACTCCCCCCGGAACCAATAGTCTGTTGATTTCACTCAACGCTTCTGTGGGATCAGGAAGATGTTCCAGCACATCCGTTATAGTCACAACGTCAAAGTATCCGCTCCCGTAATCGGCTTCATCCAGAGTACCGTGGAAGATATTCGGCAAACCCCTGGACTCCCTGCACGTCTCTACCAACTGTTTGTTAGGCTCGATCCCGTAAGTTTCATATCCATATTCTTCTTTAGCGAACTTCAAGAGGTATCCATAGCCGCACCCTATGTCCAAGAACCTGCCCCGCGGGCGGTATCTACTTATTTCGTTTAACAGCATTCGCATTTTCGCAAACTCGTGCATCTTAAGGAGATCAACGTCTGTGCGCTTCTCTTGGTCGTGCTTACAAGTCGTATAGATTCTCACCAGTTGAGAGGCTAATTCCTCTCTATCTACGCCGAACCTTTCCGAATCCGGGAACACTTCCTCCATTTCCTCCGGGCTTGCTTTGCCTTTGCTGTAGAACTCCCCCTGGTAGAAGTTGTCGAGTTCTTCCTGGCTGAGTCTGGGATTCACATAGACCAATCCACACTTGCGACACTTTACGTTATTCAACCCCCACTCCTGAAATACCGCCCTCGCATCGTCGTTCCCGCAGAGATTACATACTACCCACTCCATTTTCAACATACCTTTCGATTTTCATGGCCATTGTGACCCCCGATCTAATCGGGCACAAACCCCCAAGCAAACTCAACGACAAAAGTTGATATTGCTTTGCCCACATCGTGCTTTGCTGGATCCCCAGCAAAGCGGCCGCGCCGCCTCTCAACAACTCAAGGCAAGAGCCAACCAACACATATTGTCTACAACTCCACGACACATCCTTTTTCTGCAGACTCATATACAGCATCCACCAGCCGCATAGTCTGCCAACCATCATATCCGTCAGCTAACATCCGTCGATCATCCCTTATGGCCGTCACAAACTCCTCCCACTCCAAGCTGAACGATCTGTCCGACCCTGGAAACTCCAAGACCTCCTCTTTTGGTGGATCGGAGGACTTGGACCTTATACCCAACGTTACTTTCTCTGCACCGTAGTTACCTCCTAAACCGTCTACTATGACGTATCCGTCCTGGCCAAAGATCTCAAACGAAAAGATATTCTTCCACTGGGTCCAACTCGCATGAAGAGAAGCTATCTGATCTTTATCCGTCTTGAGGAGGGCAAAGGCGTTGTCCTCTAAGGGACTGATGTCCCAGAATCTGGTGCTTACAAATCCCACGACCTGACTGAATTCCCCCATGAACCAGCGGAAGAGATCTAAAGCGTGCACCCCCTGATCTATCAACTCGCCTCCTCCGGATATCTGTGGGTCTGCCCTCCATTCCCTCTCATAGCCCGGTCTGCCTCCGTGTCCGTAGCGACAGCGGACAAAATTCAACTCCCCGATAACGCCCATCTCGAACAATTCTCGGGCCTTAAGTATCCCCGGATGATGGCGGTGATTGAAGCCCGATTTGAGCCTCACACCGTTTGTACAGGCTGCGTCCCACATCTCTTTGACTTCCTTCGAGTTCCTCCCCAGAGGCTTTTCACAGAGGACATGCTTACCATTTTCCATAGCCGCTATACTTATTAAAGAAAGAAATTTGGGCGTGGCAGATACAATCACCGCATCCACATCATCGCAGTTTACCACCTCTGAGGGATCGGTCGTCCATCTGCATCGTATCCTTTGGGCCAGTTCCCTTGCCCTCTCCTCGTCTACATCAGCTACGATTTCCATCTCTGTAGATTCATCCTCCCCAACCACCTCGGCTCTTCTTTGTCCTATAGCGCCCGCGCCTACTAAACCTATTTTCATATCCGATCGATCCTGCGCACTGTATAAAGTTCGGACGACATAACCTGGGCTATATTCATAGACTCCCAATCGTCATAGACGCTGCTTATTAACCTGCCAGTCAGACCGTTTGACTCATCTGAGGCTAAAAATAGGGCTAAGGCCGCCGGTCTTTCCAGCGGAACACCCCCGTTTTCCTTCTGCCTTCGTGCCTGAGCAAGAGCTTTCTCTCCAGCAGACTCTCCTGCTTCCAGTACCTCATCGAGCATCCGGGTATTTATGGCTCCCGGCGCTATGGCGTTTACGTCTATGTTAAACTCTTTAACTTCTTCCGCCAAAGTCTCAGTAAATCGCACAAGCGCAGCTTTGGACACGCCGTATGCCGAAAAAAAGGGTCTTGGAGATACAGACCCACCTCCTGAAAGGTTTATAATCTTTCCCCTTTTCTGCTTTATCATATATGGTAGAACACCTTTGGAACATAGATACGATCCGATGAGATTGATCTTTACAGTTTCAATCCAACAGTCTATATCTGTGTCTACCGTAGCCCCGATGGGTCCTTGGACTCCTGCGTTGTTGACCAATATATCCACTTTCCCGAATTCTCGGATCGTCCGATCCACCATATTTCGCACATCTTCCCTCTGAGATACGTCCGTCTTCAGGGCAAGAGCTTGTCCTCCCAGCCTCTCAAGTTCAGCCGATATTCCCTGGATCTCCTCGCTTGTGCGGGCGGCCACAACGATGTCTGCCCCTTCCCTCGCAAAGGCAAGACAGATGCTGCTGCCGATCCCTCTGCCTCCTCCTGTTACGATAGCTACCTTATCCTTGAGACGCATTTGTAGCTCCTACCTTAATCTCTGTTCCCATATAGTCACGTACGGTACTCCCAGAATGCTTTTCATCAAGCCTATCAACACGGCTATATTGACCACGCAGAAATAATAGGGCAGGTAGAACAGGCGCATGTTTTTGCCCTTTCTGTTCAGAATCAGTCCGGCAAGAGCCGCCAGGTAGAATGCCGACTGCAAAAGAAAGGTAATTTTATAAAGAAGCAAAGGGGAAGAGTGAAGAAGTAAGGCGTTCGAGATGAAAGCCAAGATCAGAAAGAATCCCACAGCCCAGCGCAGGAGTTTATGGGAAATAGATTGAAAAGCCAAAAGGGGTCGAAATGGTGACAACATGCACTTCAACTTGAAAAGACCGTAGGAATCCCCATGAGCGGTCCTGATCCTCATGGACGACTCGTCCTTTGGGGTAACAGCCGTCCTTTCAAAACACACGGCCTCCGGATCGAACAGGGACTTTGCACCATCGGCAGATATCCAGAGAGGGAGCACAAAATCCTCTGAAAACCCCGGGTCGAGATGCCTGTAAAACTCACGCCGTATAGCAAAGATCGCTGCATTTGCCATGATGCACGATCCTATATCGCTTTCCAACTGCCTCAGCAAATTTTCGTACTTCCAGTAGAGGCTCTCTCCTGAACTCATCGCCGATTCGTTTGAATTGGTATAGAAGAGCCGACCCGAGACGGCACCTACCTCTGGATCGCTGAAATTTGTTGCGAGCCTTAAGATGACATCCCTCTCAAAGATCGAATCGGCGTCTGAGAAGATAACGATTTCGCCCTTGGTCAGAGGAACAGTCTCGTTTTGGGCTACAGTTTTGCCCCCTCTTTGAGGAATAATATTCAGAATTATCCCTTGATCCGAATAGCTTCGGACGATCTCATTCGTTCTATCAGAGGAACAGTCCGAAGCCACCACAATCTCCAATTTATCCCGTGGATAGTCTAAAAGGAGGCTATTTTCAATCTTCTTCCCAATAACCTCTTGTTCATTATGGGCAGAGATAACTAAAGATACCGAGGGAGTAACATCACGCTTTTTACCCCCGATAGATTCAATCGGGGGCTTCTTCCCCTTTACGGCTCTTATAACCACCAGTGCGAAAGGATAACCAAGATATACGTAGACGACAGTCGCAAGGGAAAGAAGGAACACCAATTCCAACGCTTCGACACTCCACTAAATAGGGAGACAGCAAACAGTAGACAGCATACAGGGATAGGTGGGGTGCCCTGTCTACTGCCTGCTGTCTACTGTCTACTACTGTTTCGAGACCATCTGCTCAATCATCATAGCAAGAGCCTTCTGACCATCCTCGACAAAGGCCTGCACCGTGGCCCTCGAGAACTTATGATCTACTAACTTATGCATAAACTCAGGTGGTACAGTTATCACGTGAGTTCCAGAAGCAGCGGCGTCCTGAATGTTGATGACCTCCCTTATGCTCCCGACTATGATCTTTGCTTTATATCCCCAGTCGTCTATCCAGTCTCTCACCATCCTGATGAGCTTGGAGGCGTCGTGACCCTCGTCGGATACCCGCCCTGCGAAGATACTCACATATGTAGCTCCGACCTTTGCCGCCAATATAGCCTGACCGTAGGACAAACAGGCCGTAACATTGACTCTTATCCCCTCATCCTCCAGTGTCCCGATAACGTCCAGGCAGGGCCTCCCATTTTCGTTTATGATCGGGATCTTCACTACGATATTTGGCGCCCACTGGGAAATCTCCCTCGCCTGATCCAGCATCTCCTCAGGATCATTACTCGTGACCTCCACTGAGACAGGGAGTTGACCCATAACCTGGGCTATCTCCTTTGCCCCGGCTTCAAGGTCAAAGATGCCTTTCTTAAGCATAATCGAAGGGTTAGTCGTCACCCCATCTATGGCTCTGTATCCCAGCCAAGCCTTTATCTGATCAAGATCAGCTGTATCCAGGAATATTTCCATCCTCCAACTCCTTTCGTTGAATCAATCTTACACCTTCGAGCAGCTCGGGAACTATAAAATCAGGAGTTAGGCACTCCTGTTCCATCAATCTGGACATTTGGGAATCTAACTTACCGATCCACAGCGTCTTACAACCAGCATCTTGTCCCGCCTGAATATCCACTATGCGATCCCCGATCATATAAGATCTTTCCAGATCTACACCGAAATCCTTTGCTCCATTTATAAGTAATCCCGGCTTCGGCTTGCGGCACTCGCAAACTACACGGTATTCGTCCAAAAGAGCTTTGGGATGATGCAGACAGTAGTAAATGCCATCTAACTTAGCATCAGATTTTACAAGCACGACTTCCATCTTAGCCGTCATCGCATCTAGGATTTCGTGTGTGAACTTACCTTTGGCGACCCCCGGCTGGTTTGAAACCAGTATGGCCAGAAATTCCATCTGATTTATAAGCCTTACCGCCTCTCCCACGCCCGGTAGTACTTCAAACTGATCGGGGTTTACGGGAGAATCTTTAATTCCCTCATCTCTGTTGTAGATAACACTGTTGATAACGCCGTCTCTATCCAGAAACACGGCTCTTTTCATGTGTCCTCTCTATCCTTCTTACAACAGCCGTACAGACTAAGTGATGCAGAGCAACGTGAAACGACTCCACAAGCGGTGTTCCCAGTGGCTCTGTATCTATAGGCACTACGATGCAGACATCCGCCATTTCTTTCAGAGCTCCCCCCCCGAAGCCGCTGAATCCTATGATCTTAGCATCGCGTTCTTTGGCTAATCTCATGGCCTTGACCAGATTCTGGGACCATGGTCCCGCATCCCCCTCACCCGACCCACCGTGCACAGACAAACCGATTAGCACGTCCCCTTCTCCAAGCCAGGGCTCCAGCTGCTCAGCGAAGATGCTGCCGAAGCCGCTGTCGTTCGTCCACGCGCTCACCAGTGGGATATTATCCGTCAGTCCCACAACCTTGAATCGTTTCTTGCCATCCACAACCGTCACCTTGGCAAGATCACACACAAAATGAGTAGCCGTCGAGGCAGAGCCTCCATTGCCCATAATAAAGACACTCTTATCGTCTTGCCACGCCTGGAACAACAGCTCTACCGCACGGTCTATGTCCTCCATTTTGAGGAAGCCTATTATCCTTTCCATTTCGGCAAAGTACTGATCTATGTACTTGGCGTTTATCATCTTATCCTTGCCTTTCCCTGTCTACTGACTACTGTCTACTGCTATTTGATCTCCTTTTAAAAATTAACCAGCACTTTGGCCCCTTCAAAGTCGAAGTTGAAGTTCATCTCCCTCAAACCCTCATCTGCCATAGCCCCTCTCACATCCCGCTTGCAGTCGTTGGGACAGTAGAACATCAAAAAGCCACCTCCACCCGCTCCCATAAGCTTGCCGCCCAGGGCACCGTTGTCTTTGGCAATTTGATACCACCGGTCTACCCTGGGATCAGAGATTTTCCCCGAACGCTTCTTCTTGTTCTGCCAGTGCAGATCCAAGAGTTCGCCGAATCTCTTAAAATCTCCGCTCTGGATAGCGCTTCTGATCTCCTGTCCTATCTCCTTTGTAACGTGCAGGCTCTCGAGTACGTTTTTGTCGCCCTTGTCAGTATCCTTCTTTTGTTCTCCTAATATATCGAAGCTCTCTCTCAGTATTTCCGTGTAGAACAACAGGATGCCATTTTTCAATTCATCTAAGTCGTGAGAAGAGATTCTGAGCTGCCCTACCTCGACCTTTCCATCTGTCTGGATGTCCATGCAGACTATGCCTCCAAATGCAGCTACATATTGATCCTGCTTACCTGCAGGCTGTCCCACAATATCTATTTCTATCGTGCATGCCTCCTCGGCCAGATCCTGAATCGAGATATGATCCCTTTTGAAGGCGTGAAGAGCAGTCAAAATAGAGACCAGAAAACTCCCTGACGATCCCATTCCCGTACCGGCAGGGATGTCAGCCATAGACGCTATCTCCAATCCGCCGTCTATCCCTGTTAATTTTAGAGCTTCCCTCAGAAGGGGATGTTCTATTTGGCTGGCGGAATTCACCAACTCCGTCTTGGAGTACTTCACCCTGATAAAGTCCTCTATTTTAAGTCTATTCAGGTTGATATACACGTACTTGTCTATAGCCACACTCAGGATAAATCCGCCATATTGGGAGTAATACGAAGGGAGATCTGTACCTCCCCCTCCTAACGGAATACGAAAAGGCGCCCTAGTTATTATCATCTAAAGTAGGTATCCTTTGAAAAGCTGGGCGTGTTCTTCAACTTATCTATTCTTTTGGAGATCAAAGAATCGTAGAGTTTCATCCGATTGCTGACCATAACTTCATCAGAGAAATATCGCTCTACTCTTTCTCTTCCCCAATTTCCCATTTGCGTTGCCTTGTGAGGATTGCGCAGCAGGTATAAAATAGCCCCGGCAAGGGCATCTGAGTCTTTAATCGGGACCAGAATACCTGCTTTCCCGTCTTCTACTATCTCTGGTATCGCATCTATGTCACAGGCTATAACAGGTTTTTCGGCTGCCATAGCCTCAGCTATAGCTAATCCGAATCCTTCTCTCAGCGAGGGGAGCACAAAAATATCTGATATGCTAAGTATTTGAGGAACATCCTTCCTCCACCCTAAAAGACTCACGCTGTCAGAGAGGTTCAACTCAAGAATGAGATCTTTCAACACCCCTTTTGAGGACTCTTCAAACTCGCTGTCGTCGCCGATAATGAGCAGTTTTGCCTTCGGAAATGTGTTTACGACCTCTGACATAGCCTCAACCAGATAGCTATATCCCTTCTCTGGTATGAGACGCCCAACTGAACAGATCACGGGAGAAGCTCCCTCCACCCCTAAGTCCTTTCTTTCGGCAGCGAGATCAATCCCATTACCGAACAGACTCAAATCTACTCCATTATAGATGACTGTAAATCTACAGGCTTCTAGATTTTCAAAACTGGACGTAAACTTCTTGACCATCTTGGAGTTAGTAATAATCCTGTCAGTATATCTGGACAGAACCCTATCTACTACAATGTGTCCACTCCCCTTCCAACTATCCCTGCTGTGAATCATCCAGAGAACAACAGGAACTTTTGCTAAGAGGGCTGCGATTCTGCCCAAAGCCCCCGAATAGAAATCGTGCGTCTCTACTACCTGTATTCTTCTATCTCTCAACGTTTTAGTCAGCTGCCAAATCGCCATAAGATTCTTGGGAGCGTTAAGGGGACTGAGAGAACTCTTTCCGCTCAACACAATTACTTCTATTCCTATCTTTTCTAACTCATCGGCTAATTCTCCTCGTCCAGCTATACAGCAGACTATAACCTCATATTTCTTTCTGTCCAGCTTTTTGACTACGGAATACACCACGTGTTGTATTCCCCCGCCGAGAGTAAGGCTGTGGACAATCTGAGCTATTCGTATCTTCTTCAAGACACTCTCCTACACCGTCGTAGCAAGAATCTATGTCCTGCTTCCCCAGGACGGTCTCAACGTCCGGAGGTTCTTGACCGCCGCTACTATCTTGCGCATCATAATTACTACTTTCCTTATAGGATAAAAGATCGTGTCAACCATAACAAGATAGTGCGTGAGAAAATATGACCTATTTACGAGTGTCATGGTCTTCAAGGCCCAATCGTACTCCCCAGGTTTAAATACAGTCTTGAAACGTTCAAAGTCACCATCTACGACTATCGTATCGTCAGCCACTTGACCGAGACCTTCCTCTTGGGCCAAAGCGATATAACGGGCGCTGTACGGATCCAAACCTATCAGCCTCATAGCCGTAGCATCTATGGCTACAACATCGTTGGATCCCAAAAGCAGATCCATCCTCACGGGATTCCCCATGGCAGGCCCCCTGCCTTCCATAGCCATAATCCCGTCCATCACCGCTATTTGCGGCTTGAACAGCCGGTTTATATCGTTGACTACCCTGTGGAAATGGTGGTGCAAAAGACAGCGGTCGTATCTGGGTATACAGCCCCACTGATTCTTCATAGCCCCTGTGAACACGAAACTTGCATGGGTCTTCAAAGTGGGCAAAGTCACCACCACATCCGCCTCAAGGAGAGTCTTGGACATCTTCCAACCTTCCAGAATCCCAACGTCGACCGGAACTAACTCATCTTTGGAAAAGTCTATAGTCTTTATACCCAATTCATCAGCTATCTTATACATTCCAGAATTTTCCAGAGCCTCCTCAGCCTTGTGCCGCATTCCGTCCGATTCCCCGATGAATATATGTTTAGTCTTAGTACTTATAATCTTACAAACTGAAGCTACCAGCTCAGGAGAGACGTTCGCGGCGGGCATTACTTTCTTGTCGGCCGCGCATAAATTCGGTTTGACCACTACTTTGGAGTCCTTTGAAACAATATCCCTCCAATTACAAAACTCCAAAATCTCCTCGACGACATCGTCCAGCTTTCTATCTTTGACAGACCTTATGATCACACGGCTTTTGTCCATTTATGTAGTCCTCATACCGCTCCCCTTGACAGAGCGACAAATATTTCGCAAATTGGGGTTTGAGAAGGGAGGTCAAGGTGTCGAGCCCCGAAGTGAAAGATGGTAAGCGCTGGACGGCGACCCGTAAGGGAGAGATTGTGTTGGCTCTTTTGAGAGGAGCAGATCTATCTGAGGTGTGTCGTAAGAATGGAATTAGCCAGTCGCAGGCGTATGCTTGGCGTGATAGTTTCTTAGAAGGGGGCCAGGAGAGTCTGAAGTCTCGGCGTGGTCGCAAGGATCCGAAGGAGCGAGAGGTTAGCCGGTTGGAGCGCAAGGTAGGGCAGTTGACGCTCCAGTTGGAGATACTCGAAGAGGTAGCCCGTCTAAAAAAAACGAAGCGGTTGCCTTGAGTGGGCGGTTTTTGGGTCGAGGCTATTCCCGCAAGGTGGTAGCTTTGGCTTTGGGTTTGCATCGTTCGACTCTGTATAGGTTTAGGGATAGAGGTGTCAGTTCTTCTGTTAAAGAGCCTGTGATAGATGAGGAGCTTGCTTTTCGTATTCGAGGGATACTGGACCAAGAAGAGGCATTTGGTCACAGGCGGGTTTGGGCGCATCTTCGTTTCAAGGAAGGGGAATGTGTCAACGTTAAGAAGGTTCATAGGATAATGAAGCTTAAGGGGTGGCAGTGTAAGCTGTGGAATCGTCCCGGGAGAAAGGGGCCACAGGTTGCCCAGAAGCGTTCTGTGGTGGATAGTCCCGACAGTTTGTGGTCGAGTGACTTGACAAAGATTTACTGTGGAAAAGATGGTTGGTGTCCTCTTATTGCGGTGGTGGACAACGGAAGCCGGGAGGTTCCTGGGTATCGTTTTAGTCGAAAAGGGAGGGCACTGGAGGCCACAGATGCCCTGGATCGGGCCGTGATCTCTCGATACACTTCCAAGGAGGCTGTCCCCCAGGGTCTCACTTTGCGCTCTGACAATGGTTCCATCTTTTTGGCTCGGGCCTATTTGGCCAGTACCGAATATTGGGGAATTCGTCAGGAATACATACCAAGTGGTAAACCCGATTGGAACGGTGTTGTAGAGCGTTTTTTCAGGACCCTCAAGCAAGAGTGTGTTTGGCTTCACAAGTTTGAATCCTTTGAACAGGCTGAGAAGATCATATCTCAGTGGATCGATAATTACAACAAGAACAGGCTTCATTCATCCCTGGGATATAAGACCCCAAAAGAGTGGAGAAAACAATTTTATCTACTACCCCAGGTTGCTTAATTGGTGTCGCTTTCCTGGGAAGCAGTACATCCTTTCTATGTTATTGGGGACATCATGCTACGTTATTACTCTTTTTCTTTCGTCATAACCAGACCGACAGTCTCATACGTCCAATCGGGATGTCTGATATTAGCAGGCGTTGAATGATCTATATCGACCGGAAATTTTAATCTGCTGTATCGAATGATGTCTTTGTATGCATTAACATCAGCAGAGGACATATCAAGAGTGATTATGAGCTTTCCACTTGGGCGCACGACTCTGATTAGTTGCTCTATGCAGGCAGACCATTTTTCTTTTGGGATATGTGTACTGCCCCCCAGAAAAGCGACATCAATTAAGCAACTTGGGGTAGCAGATAAAATTGTTTTCTCCACTCTTCCGGGGTCTTGTATCCCAGAGATGAATGAAGCCAGTTCTTGTTGTAATTATCGATCCACTGAGATATGATCTTCTCAGCTTGTTCAAAGGACTTGAAATTGTGAAGCCACACACACTCCTGCTTGAGGGTCCTGAAAAAACGTTCTATGACCCCGTTCCAATCGGCCTTTCCGCTCGGAATATATTCTTGACGAATGTCCCAATATTCGGTACTTGCCAAATAGGTCCGAGACAAAAAGATGGAGCCGTTGTCAGAGCGCAAAGTGAGACCCTGGGGGACAGCCTCCTTAGGAAGTGTATCGAGAGATCACGGCCCGATCCAGGGCATCTGTGGCCTCCAGTGCCCTCCCTTTTCGACTAAAACGATACCCGGGGAACCTCCCGACTCCCGTTGTCCACCACCGCAATAAGAGGACACCAACCATCTTCCCCACAATAGATCTTGGTCAAGTCAGCCGACCAGAGACTGTCAGGACGATCCATCACAGAACGCTTCTGGGCAACCTGTGGCCCCTTTCTCCCGGGGTCCCCGATTGATTCTATCGGGGATTCCACAGCTTACACTGCCACCCCTTAAGCTTCATTATCCTATGAACCTTCTTGATGTTGACATATGCCCCTTCCTTGAAACGAAGATGCGCCCAAACCCGCCTGTGACCAAATGCCTCTTCTTGGTCGAGTATCCCTCGAATACGAAAAGCAAGCTGTTCATCTATCACAGACTCTTCGACAGAAGAACTGACACCTCTATACCTAAGCCTACACAGAGTCGAACGATGCAAACCCAAAGCCAAAGCTACCACCTTCCGGGAATAGCCTCGACCCAAAAACCGCCCACTCAAGGCAACCGCTTCGTTTTTTTTAGACGGGCTACCTCCTCGAGTATCTCCAACTGGAGGGTTAAGTGCCCTACCTTACGCTCCAACCGGCTGACCTCCCGCTCCTTCGCATCCTTGCGACCACGCCGAGACTTCAGACTCTCCTGGCCTCCTTCCAAGAAACTATCACGCCAAGCATACGCCTGTGACTGGCTAATTCCATTCTTCCAACACACCTCTGATACATTCGCTCCTTTCAAAACAGCCAACACCACCTCTACCTTACGGGTCGCCGTCCAGCGCTTACCATCTTTCACTTCGGGGCTTGACACCTTGACCTCCTTTCTCAAACCCCAATTTGCAAAATATTTGTCGCCCTGTCAAGGGGAGCGGTATGCGTGATATATAATTAATATGCAAATAAATGAAAGTATATTGATAATCCTCTCCCCATATTTCTCTATTTGATATTTAAAAGAAATTAGAATAATTACTGGAATATAAGCAAATATGACAAAAGGATATATAAACCAACCAAATTCAGATCTAGGTTTAGGAGAAGAAACATTTAAAAATATAAAATCCAACAGGGGAAGTATTGATATATATAAAGTAGCAAATACAATCTTCCTATATTGCTTTGGGAAAAACTTTCTTACTGACAAAAAGACGAAAGAGATAATTAAAAAAACCAAGAAAAAGTAGACGCAAACGGAAATAAAATCCTCTAATGTTTGGCCATAGTAAAATGCATTATGCGGTGTGCTAATTATTAAGAAATGGCGGCCAAAGAGAAGACACGTAATTATCAATGAGTAATATACGTCTTTGAGCATACTGTGAACTTGATTCTTATCTTTATTCATCTGTTTTTAATTTCTATAAGAAATAGGACACGCTCCATTTCTGATTGCTCGTCCACAATCCTCATCTCAGATACAATCTCTCGCCTCATAAACCTGTAGATTCCGAGTTCGCTTATACTTTCATTCCTTACCGGGGTCTATGCCGAAACATTCATATTCCCTCTTTGCAAGGTATATCAGGAATGGAGATCCCCCGCATCCAGCATCCAATACACGCAGTCCATCCTCAAGATCAGCGCTCAGTATTCCCCACGCATACTCCCATCTCCGAGTCCCGACAAGTTCTATTCTGTGCCGAAGCCTTGACCGCAAAGTTTCAGTTTTAAGCATCAGCCTAAGCCAAGCGGGTTGAAATCGTTGGTGAATCTGCAACATTTCCTCGTATATACCTTTGAACGATTTAGACTGGAAGTCCCTCATATCTATCAGTTTGCTCTTATTCGTCTCAAGCATCATTAATTATGTCTATTCTCCTTTTAAGCCGCTCCAGCCAATCCGTTCAGTATATCACGTATTCTCTTGCAGGTGCTATCCCATGAATGAAGATCCCGAAAGCTCTGGTAAGCATCAAACCTCTACTACTAAATTTGGAGAAGAGTCCCTCTTTTTATTCTAATTTCCTTATATCGACAATATTTGATTCAAAGAATGAAGATAGAAACTTTTTAAGATTTATTGTATTGACTTTCTCTTTTACAAGATGTTGACGTTTTTGAAATGGAGCTTTAATAAACAAAGGTATTTTTGTCATATCATAGTTATATCCTCTAAAGTTATGGTCCGAAGTAATGATAATCATACTCCTGTCATACATGTTATTATCCTTTAGTTTCTTAACTATTTCTCCTGCTTTTTTATCAACAAACATTAGCTGTTTCACATATTTTTCTTTGTGTGTATATGCTGACCCTTTAAAAATCACTTCCCCATATTGGTCTACGAATCCCTGAGAATCAAAAATGAAAGGTTCATGGGGAATAGGAAAGTGAATCAAGAAAAATGTATTCTGTGGTGATGAATCGATCCTTGATAAATATTGGTTAAACGTGTTTAGATTGATATCTCTATGATAAAGAGGGCCTATATAAAGCAGATAGGTAAATGGCCCTGGTAATAATTGAGAAAATCTTGAATAAGATGAGAATGACCTTCCATAAGTCAAATATTTTCCAAATAAACTACAATACGGAAAATAAGACCCGATCAAAACATTGTTGTACCCATTTGACTTCGAAATTTGAAATAATGAACCTTCTATCGGTAACTTTTTGTAATCTTGATCTTCGGATTGGGCAATAAGAAATTGTAAATTTTCTTCGCGATATCGATCATATTCTATCCCTGTCAATAACGCAGGCACTGACAGTGTTGTTCGTCTCCCTGGTGAATGTGCATCTTCAAAAACAAAACTATCATTAGCAAAAAGTCTATTAAGGTTTGGAAATAAATGTTTTAGATCTTGGTCATTAAGAACGTCATAAGATGTTCCATCAAAAATAATCAAATGTATAGGTATAGAAGGTTTGCTTGGAGGAATAAACTCATTCTCTACAACGTTCTTACTAAATGATCGTGGTATCACGTGATATATAATTAATATGCAAATAAATGGAAGTATCTTGATAATCCTATCCCCATATTTCTCTATTTGATATTTAAAAGAAATTAAAATAATTACTGGAATATAAGCAAATATGACAAAAGGATATATAAACCAACCAAATTCAGATCTAGGTTTAGGAGAAGAAACATTTAAAAATATAAAATCCAACAGGGGAAGTATTGATATATATAAAGTAGCAAATACAATCTTCCTATATTGCTTTGGGAAAAACTTTCTTACTGACAAAAAGACGAAAGAGATAATTAAAAAAACCAAGAAAAAGTAGACGCAAACGGAAATAAAATCCTCTAATGTTTGGCCATAGTAAAATGCATTACGCGGTGTGCTAATTATTAAGAAATGGCGGCCAAAGAGAAGACACGTAATTATCAATGAGTAATATACGTCTTTGAGCATACTGTGAACTTGATTCTTATCTTTATTCATCTGTTTTTAATTTCTATAAAGCTGGAATTGCAAGGCGTCCGTGAGTAAATCACCCTTTTGTTTTTAAACGCTTTGTGGATTCCTATGTTGAAATCTGTTTCATCAGGCATATTTCAATTGATCGTTAAGAGTGATAATGCTGATCGCAAAATCTCTATGGCATCACTTTGTGAGACATGAGTAATGTTGTTCTCTGCCCGGCCTGGTGCTATAAACTCAGCATCTAATGTAGTCACATCAGATATATCCACAATAAACTGCTGAAGATATTCCGGTATGCCTACATTCACAAATGCTTTATATAGTGCTTCTACTGCTTCATCCAGTAAAGAACACCCAAGGGCTTGAATGACAATTCCCACTCTTTGCTTGTCTTGCTTGTAATTAATTCGCATAATTTCAGGTAGAGTAAAGCTACACGCTAGGCCATGGGGTACTTTTAACTTAGATGTAAGTGGATAAGAAATAGAATGTGCCAAGGCAGTCTTAGTATTACTAAAGGCTAATCCTGTCAACAGACTTGCTTGTTGTAGCTTTTCGCGCATCTCTTGCTGAGTATATTTCTCCTTAAAATCATCAACCAAAACAGATATTGAGATAGCAATTGCTTTTGCAGCCAACACATCAGAAACCGGGTTGGCATTTTTGTTCCAAATTGCTTCCATAGCCTGAGATAATGCATCAAGAGCGGTAAAGAGTGTAGTTTCATAAGGCAATGAATCTGTTAACTCTGAATCAAGAAAGGCCCATTCCGGATATAATCCTTCATCAGAAAGTGAATATTTAGTTCCTGATACATCATCCCAGACAGTTGCCCATTGTGTTACTTCTGAACCGGTTCCGGAGGTCGTCGGTATAGCTATAATCGGCTTTGATACGTGAACCTCAGACTTCTCCTTATTATGACGTAAATGGGCATCAAGCCAATCCTGATCCACTGAACAGCTGGAGAGTAGGGAAACTCCCTTTGCTGTGTCTAGTACGCTTCCTCCACCCAAGCCAATTATTACATCATAATTATAGTTTTTCACCTCACGAAAGCATCTATTGATCGACGCAATTGTCGGATTAGGTGTAACTTCGGCAGTAACGTGCAAGAGCTTATCCTTGCATAACTCCTGTATCCTAGAAGCAACACCTCTTTTTACCATGCCCGGTGTCGTTACCAAAAGGGCGGTTCGATTCGCCAAGAGTTCTGAAAGCTCTCTCAGTGAACCGCGCCCGATTCTTATCTTTACAGGATTCGAGTAGCCTTGGATCATCGGAACAATTGTCTCCCTTGATCCAGCTCTGATTCAAAATCTATCTCGATCCAAGGACGACCACAGGTTGGGACTACGGAAAAGCAAGTACCTTCACCAGCCATTTCGGTAAAGGCCAATGTATCGTAACCTTGGAAATTCTTTTGCTCCAAAAGGATCTCTATCTTATCAAATAACACCTGTGGGCGAGTGAATATGATCATTCCAATCCATTCCCCGAATGCTTCATCGAGCGGGATATCCTTACTCGATTCAATAAAACGTCCATCTTTAACTCGAACCTTCATCGCTTCCTCATCAGTGGACCCACAATCTACCAACAATGCCGAGTCTGCATAAGTTCCACTCATGAATGAACGCAGCAATTCAGGATCGTAAACAAGGTCACCATGTAGATATAGAAATGAATGATCTTTTACCCATTCTTTAGCAAACCATAATGAGCCCATATTGTTGGTTTCAGCGAAAAACGGATTAAATTGGTAGTGAATATGTGGAACGTCCGCTACGAATGGTTCCAAAGCCTTTTGAATCAAATCCTTTTGACACCCTACGACTATCAAGATCTCTTTAATACCATTTTCACCCAATAACCGCACAGACCGTCCCACTATCGTCTCACCTGCAACTTCTAGTAAGACCTTAGGTAGATTTAAGGTTAACGGGTAAAGTCGCGATGATATTCCTGCAGCCACAATAACGGCTTTGCTGATTTTACTCATTAGGCAATAAACCTCATGAATTGTTCTTTCACTTGAACCGGGGTCAAAGTCGGACGTCCCAAATTCGGATCGGACCCCACTGCAACTTTGATATGGATCGTGACTGGCCCTTCTACATCAAGAGCAATCTTAACCATTTCCTTCAAAGCAGCCTCAGTGTCACAACTAAATATTGCATTGTAAGTACAAGCCGATGCAACTTGAGCAAAATCAATGCTTCCAGAAACTGTCGATTGCCCACCTGTAGACTCGTGAGCCTCATTATCCAAAATGATATGAATTAAGTTTCCCGGATGATAGTGCCCTATCGAGGCCAACACTCCCATCTTCATCAGAACTGCACCGTCCCCATCAAGATAACTACCTTGCGTTCCTTTTGACACAAGCTGAGACCCAACCCAATTGCGGAGGCACATCCCATACCACCAACAACATAAATCTGATTGGGACAATGCCCCAGGGCAAACAACTCTCTCCCTACCTTACCTGTCGTAGCCACCATTAACTCACCATTAACAAGAAGACTTTTGATGATCTTAATCGCATCGCGTCGTGGCATCCTTTTATCATCTGCAACAATAAACTCTCCCTTGGGTTCAACTCCTAAAAATGGTCTATAAGTCGTCTTTTCATTGAGCGGATAGGGTGCAACCGTTCCCTTTTCCATGATCAAAGCGTATGGAAGGCCTTTCGTAGTCATGTACTCATCTGCCTCACTGATTACGTCCTCGATATCTTCGGATCGATCGGGAAATACCTTCCACGGAATTCGCAAGGTGGTTAGAATATCTTCTGTGATCAGACCCATAAGGGCGTGTTGGGGTTCGTCCTCTAGTCCAGACGCGCCACGATGAGTGACGATTAGCAAAGTGGGAATGCAAAACGGATAGTTTAGACTGGTCAACGGATTGACCGTATTGCCGAGCCCAGAGTTTTGGCAAATTACCACTGTTTTTTGGCCTGTCAAGTGAGCACCTATGGCAATTCCAACCGCCTCACCCTCACTGCTGGCACCAACATAGGTCAAATCTGGGCTTTGGATTACATAGTTAATAAACGGTGTCAAAAATGAGCACGGGACACCCGTCCAAAAACTATACCCTTTGCCCAAAGCTGGCTTTATAAATTCTTCCGCTTGGATCATTATTCAGGCAAACCTTATTAAAATATGCTTGCGATACTGATATCTTTAATGTCATCCACATCCAGCCAATGACCATGAATATACACAACCCGAATTTCGTGATCTCTAGAAATGAGTTCATTGAATAACTCAGTCATTCGCATCTGATGGAGTTTATTATCCTTAGACAGACTACCCAAAAGTTCCTGCAGAACTGATAGACCATGATCTGATAGTTTGAGCAGACCGATCCATTCACCACAGATATTCTCTTCCTGCATAGAACTGCCCGAACCAGTCAAAATTACCTTTTGATCAAATAGCTCTTTTCGATCTGAACAATCGCATGAAACAAAATCTGCATAACGACCTTTGTTGTAGCTGGACTTCCAATCAGAGTCGACAGCCGCCACAAAATCTCCCTCCGTTTCAAGAAGTAGAGCTGGTATATACTTTTTATAAAGAATATCTCCGTATGAAATTAGTGTTTTCCCCTCAATACCTTGAATACCTTTAAAGAGCGAAAAAATCTCTTGAGTCGTGGCGTAGTTATAGTTATCGACATAATGAAGATTGGACGCATCGATCTTATCCTTATGAAATCCGCGCACCACCGTAATATCCTTAATACCGATCTCATTGAGCGTATCCACCTGTCTATACAAGAGAGGTTTCCCAGAAATTTCAAGCAAAGTTTTCGGCTTATCCTTAGTCAAGACACCGAGTTCAACACCTTGAGATGCGGCTAAGATTACGGCGTGAGTATCCCCACTACTTTCCGGAAGATACAGCTTCTCGGCCATCTCGAGTTCGTCAGCGCCCTGCAAGCGAAAGACCTCCGCCACCGAAGCAATATCATCCTCAATATTGACCAATGATTTTTCTTCCTTTAGCTGTGTCGTGGTTTCCTTCATAGCCTCAATTGCACTTCGCAAGATCATATTTGCCCAAATTACTACGCTAAAACCGGCCTCGCGAAAGACATCGGTATGCGTCCTATAGTATGTGGTGGGAACGATGACAACGGGACAACGGTCGCCCCATTCGTTCTTAAAGGCCATGACCTCATCAGGCCTAGAAAGTTTGCTGTGGATCAAGATCGCATCCGCACCTGCTTTATGGTAAGCATCCGCACGTCTGAGTGCATCGCCGAGTCCCCAACCTGCAATGAAAGCTTCAACACGCGCAATAACAGAGAAATCCGGATCGTTCTGGGTATCTTTTGCTGCCTTAACCTTGCCGGAAAACTCCTCAATATCGGCTAAAGGTTGACGTTCACCTTGAATATAACTGTTCTTCTTGGGGAATAGCTTATCTTCGATACATACAGCAGCAACGTCTCGTTGTTCCAGCTTTCCTACCAGTCGGCGCACGTTGTTGAAGTTCCCGTAACCCGTATCGGCATCCAGCAATAAGGGTATCGACGTAGCATCACTTATGAATTCAACTATTTCCAGAACCTGCGTCCAACTGGCTTCATTACTATCACGAACACCTATTGCTGCGGACATCGTCAGGCCACTACCCCACACGGCCTTAAAACCCGCCTCCTCAACAATCTTGGCGCTCAGTCCGTTGTGGGCCTCGCAGATAAACTCGAGGTCCTTTGACTGCAATAATTGGCGAAACTTCTTGGCTTTAGTCATGTGTCGAATTCCTTTATGATTAGGCCAGTCCCAGCTACAGCCGAAGCAAGACTCTTATCACGCGGCTTTCGACGCCCTATTCTGCAATAAGCATCTTACTCATTGACAAGATCGATGATGTATTGAGCGCCAATCTGCGAGGAGCGTCCAAAGGCATAGACGTTCTGATCTCTCAACTCGACTATACGTTTTTTGTACGCTCCACTATTCGCCACTAAGTTCGAGATAACTCCAGGAACGGTATCTAACCTCTCCCGAGAAACAATCACGCCGATCTCTGGTCGGAGAGGCATCTCCAACGGTTCAATTCCCAATTCTTCAAATCTTTGATTTTGGATCTTGACGGGAACATCCAAGAATAAGACCGGCCTCTCGGTGCCAAAAGCGTATTCAAGGGCAATCCCCGAACAGTCACATATCAGGACATCAGCCCGCAGCAATGAGTCATCGGTGGCAACAGACCTCTCCAAAGTGAAATTCGGATTATGGCCGAATTTAGAAGCAAACAAAGCCATGAGTTCAGGAGAACGTCGTACAGTCTCAGGGTGAGGGCGGACAATCACCTCGTAACCTGCTTCCAAAAGAATATCGGCAAGACGCTCACCGCAAGACTCCAGAACGTTATCAGTTCCCCAGGAAGGTGCAATCAGGACAGTTCGTTTATCACCTGAGGAAAGTCTCTTTCCGGGATACTTTTGATATTCCCTGTAAATTCGCTCCAGTCGATAATAGCCCGCCTCCACAAGCCTTTTGGGAGGAAGATTATTGAGTTCTTCGCGCTTGCGAATTTCCCTGACATGATGTGGACCCACACATAAAATGGAATCATAATGGTCAAAAGCACCATATCGATACATCATATGAGTGCTGACCAGGGCGTGGAATACATAAACATAGTGCACTGGATTGATCGAGCGCTTAAGGTAGGATTGATTGAAGTCGGTCAATGTCATGACAAATACCTTGCAATTGACAAATACCATAAAGAAAGGCAGTAACTTGTTCAGATAAAAGGTCCTTATTCTCGGCTCCGATGTTTCCAGAATCGGATCATCTGGGTCCGAGGTGATGTAGCACAAAGTCTGCTCGTACTTACCAACCAACTCTTCTATGAGTCCTTCGAAGCTGGGATAGTAGCCTTTGTGCTCGGCATAGAAAACTATCGACCTTTCTGCTTTAGGAATTTCCCGAAAGAAACGGTAAAAGTCCGCGATTTCCCTACGAAAGTGTGACAACACTGGCATTTCTAGCTGTCATACAGGTCGTGCCGATTGGCGACAAGATCAAACATTGCAAAAACTAAAACCTCTCATAGACATTTCGAAATTAGCTTAGGATATTTCCACTAGTCTTTAGTTTATTTGTGGCTGGATAATAAGTTCTTGAAGAAGCTTCTAATCTTATACCATACCACCCTAGTTGTCACCAATGCCCCAATTAAAGCAGCTACGAGCACCTGAAGAACATAGCTGAGGGTCCCCATATCCATATAGGCATACGCTTTATCAGGGAAAATTAAATAAAACAAGGCAAGAACAGTAAGTGTCCTTATCGAGAGTGTAAAATATCTCATCGTGATTCCCTCCTTTAGATTAAATTCTAGTGAATTACCCTCGCTCGTGAGCGGGGGCAGTTCAATCAGCAATTGCTATGTCTACCTTCCTCTTAAACCGCATCAGCCAATCGGTTGAAAATGTCGCGTATTGTCCTTAAGTGGTTATCCCAGGAATGAATATCCCGAACGCTTTGGTAGTATTTGAACCCATTGATACTGTATTTCCTTCTCATAGAAGGAGATCTTATCAGGGAATCTATAGCTTTCGCCAGAGAGGGCATATCCCTTGGAGGCACAAGGATACCGTTGTACCCGTCTTTTACCAACTCTGGAATAGCGCCCACATTTGTAGCGACTATGGGAAGACCAGCGGACATCGCTTCCAAAAGAACAATACCGAATCCTTCGATAATTGACGGTAAGACAAAGATATCAGCTCTCTCGTGAAATTGCTTCAGCTTATTTTTATCATCTACATATCCGTGGAAAAAGACCTTCTCCTTTATATTGCGTTTTTGTATGATTTCAGTTAGTTTCCTGTAGTAATTCGGATCGTGATCGGTGGCACCCACAATATTCAAGACAACATTATCTCCGAGCAGAGCGACTGCCTCCAACAGATACTCGATTCCCTTATCAACATGGCATCTTCCCACAAAGAGAAGGTTCGTCTTCCCGTACTGTGCACATTCTGTCTTTTCACTGATGTTTCCTGAGGACATATCGTCGTAATGGTTGTGGATCTGGTTGTAGATCCTCTCAACCTTAGACGGTTTAATCCCCTGTGACCAGCACTTCGGTTTCCGTGCTATCGCTGACGACTAATATCTTATTTAACTGGTTGAGGAATACCTTGATAATAAATTCATCTATCTTCCTAGCCACGCTGAATCGCAAAGCAGAATGATAGAATAAAGATAGATTCACTATAGTTACGACACTTACTCTTCTGAAAATAGCCTTTACAAACAGATTGAATAGAAATAATCTCGGATGAAAGTGGTAATCTTCAAATAGGATGACCTTTCTTCTTCGATCCAGTTTTAGCGACAGGAGTTTCTGGATAAACCAGTAATTGGTAAGAATCAAGTTCAAAAATAGAGGACATCTTTTAATGAGGATCGGCATTTCCTCTAAATTGATTACGTTGACCGATACTCCACTCCGTTTCAGGAATTTATACACCTCAACATGATATATCATGCCACCTGTCGTCAGAGATAATAGACTGCTGACAAACATAACTGTACTGCTTCCCAGGAAAGCGACACCAATTAAGCAACCTGGGGTAGTAGATAAAATTGTTTTCTCCACTCTTTTGGGGTCTTATATCCCAGGGATGAATGAAGCCTGTTCTTGTTGTAATTATCGATCCACTGAGATATGATCTTCTCAGCCTGTTCAAAGGATTCAAACTTGTGAAGCCAAACACACTCTTGCTTGAGGGTCCTGAAAAAACGCTCTACAACACCGTTCCAATCGGGTTTACCACTTGGTATGTATTCCTGACGAATTCCCCAATATTCGGTACTGGCCAAATAGGCCCGAGCCAAAAAGATGGAACCATTGTCAGAGCGCAAAGTGAGACCCTGGGGGACAGCCTCCTTGGAAGTGTATCGAGAGATCACGGCCCGATCCAGGGCATCTGTGGCCTCCAGTGCCCTCCCTTTTCGACTAAAACGATACCCAGGAACCTCCCGGCTTCCGTTGTCCACCACCGCAATAAGAGGACACCAACCATCTTTTCCACAGTAAATCTTTGTCAAGTCACTCGACCACAAACTGTCGGGACTATCCACCACAGAACGCTTCTGGGCAACCTGTGGCCCCTTTCTCCCGGGACGATTCCACAGCTTACACTGCCACCCCTTAAGCTTCATTATCCTATGAACCTTCTTAACGTTGACACATTCCCCTTCCTTGAAACGAAGATGCGCCCAAACCCGCCTGTGACCAAATGCCTCTTCTTGGTCCAGTATCCCTCGAATACGAAAAGCAAGCTCCTCATCTATCACAGGCTCTTTAACAGAAGAACTGACACCTCTATCCCTAAACCTATACAGAGTCGAACGATGCAAACCCAAAGCCAAAGCTACCACCTTGCGGGAATAGCCTCGACCCAAAAACCGCCCACTCAAGGCAACCGCTTCGTTTTTTTTAGACGGGCTACCTCTTCGAGTATCTCCAACTGGAGCGTCAACTGCCCTACCTTGCGCTCCAACCGGCTAACCTCTCGCTCCTTCGGATCCTTGCGACCACGCCGAGACTTCAGACTCTCCTGGCCCCCTTCTAAGAAACTATCACGCCAAGCATACGCCTGCGACTGGCTAATTCCATTCTTACGACACACCTCAGATAGATCTGCTCCTCTCAAAAGAGCCAACACAATCTCTCCCTTACGGGTCGCCGTCCAGCGCTTACCATCTTTCACTTCGGGGCTCGACACCTTGACCTCCCTTCTCAAACCCCAATTTGCGAAATATTTGTCGCTCTGTCAAGGGGAGCGGTATGTAACTACGCTGTAACTTGACACCCTGTCATCTCCTTGTGAAGCGCTGAAGATAACCCCTTTTTAATAATGTCCCATATCTGTTTTTCCCTGACAACCCACGAATTTTCTCTTGCGCGCTCTTTTCGCTGGAGGACTGATAACGGATCATTATCATCTGCGGCTATCCCTATATTCTTTGTAAACTCATCTTTGGTTTTAGATACGGATACGACATCCGAAAAGTCCCGAACGCCCGGTATATCCGTCGAGACGACAGGCTTCCCGGAGGCAAGATAATCGAAAAGCTTTGTCGGGCTCCCCAAACAAGTAAGGTTAATATAGGGCATCATACAGACACTAAACTCCTTCAGATAGCTCGGTACTATATTATAAGACTTTTCACCCAAAAAGTAAATATTTTTTAAGTCCTCTACTGATTTTATTGCGGAACTCTCACTGGCATCGCCTATGAAGACGAGCGACCAATCTTTATAGACTTTTGCTGTCCTTCTAATAAGCTCAAAGTCGAAACGGGAGTTGATGCTACCCACATAGCCCAAGATAGGTCTCTTGATGCCCTTCAAGTCTGATGGCTCTGGAGCCTCCAAGCTGTTTTGGAAAAGGTCGAAGTCAACGGCGTTGGGGATCAAAAATACATTAGGATTAACGGACCTCTTCTCAACAAGATGAGGTTGGGTCTGTGTAAAGATCTGATCGGCCCTCTGAGTAAGCAGGCTATCCTTTTCTTCGACTTCTTTTCTGAGGGTCACCCAAAAATCGAACTCACTAAACTTCTCGGTGCAGTCGTAGCAAATCATCGCTTCGTTGAATTTCCCTATGTAATCGGCGGCAAAAGGATGACTTGCCCAGAAGAGGATCGAAGATTTGTCCTCAATGTCGCTTATCGCTCGTCTTATCAATACCTCTGTCAATATCCTCAAAAAGGCCTTATCCAGTCTCGAAAGAAGAGTCCTCCTGAAAAAGGGAAAAGCACAGACAGGGCTTAGTATTTCCAGCTTGCCGTCAAGCATGGAACGTCCCATTCCTGATTCTGTGACCCTCTCCCAACGATCGCTCGCTTCAATGTCAGCTTTGTAGACCAAGTATTTAGCAAACGACGTCAACGGTAAGGGGAATTCTACACAGACAACTTTTCGTACATCCTCCCGCTGAGCGAATCTGTAAGCTAACTGCTGTCGGCGGCGCCATCGCTCGTCCCAGTAGTCGCTAAAGTAGATAAGAGTAATTTTCCTTTTGTCCATTGATCTATTTAAAGAATCCTTAGAACAGACAAGAATGTCTGTTCTACCAACCACCAACATATATAGGAAGGTGGGTCAGACATTCCTGTCTGACAACTCTTTCTAAGTGACGTGCCCTGTCTACTTACTTAGCAGCGACTCCAATTCATCGTCAAATTCCCCCACGACCTTTTCCCACGTCAGTTCGTTCAGCATCCTCTGCCGCCCATTTCGTCCCATTACCTGCGCTTTCTCAGGATCCGAAAGCAAAGAACAAATAGCCTCCCTCAGCTCCTCACGATCCTCGGGATCGACCAAGATTCCTGTGACACCATCCACTACAGCATCCGGTATCCCTCCAGACCTACCCCCAACCACAGGTTTGCCGCACGCCCCTGCCTCAGAAAACACGATCCCGAAGCCCTCCACCTCTCCCTCTTCCGGAATCTCTTTGCTGACCATAACGAAGAGGTCACATAGATTGTACATAGCAGGCAAAAGGTCATAAGAAAGATCTGGGATAAACACAACGTTTTGGCCTAAGCCCAGTTTTCGGACTAGAACATCTAAATTATATTTATCAGGGCCGTCTCCCGCAATGACGTAGATCACATCGGGAATCTTATTTACAATATCCGCGAGCACCTCCACAACCGCTCTTTGACCCTTACGCTGAACGAGCCTCCCCACAGTCAGTATAACCTTCTTGCCCGACAGATTGTATCTTTTCTGTAATTCTCCGTCCACACTTTCGGGATAGAACACAGAGATGTCCACACCAGGGTGGAATATCTTTATCCTTTCGGGGAAAAGACCAAGCTTTAGTAATATGTCCCTGTTATAACTGCAGTTCGTGAAGACAACATCGCATCGCCTTAACACAAAAAGGGAGATACACCTGCTCATTCTCCCCTGAGAAAGAGAACAGTTAAGGTCATTTCCATGCACTAAAACAGCTAATCTCACATTTAATATAGACTTAACAAGCCAACCCGTTATCGCCAGAGGGACACAATATCCCCAGAAGATTATATCTATCCTCCTTCGGATCACCAAGTAAAGGACATTTAAAAAGAAAGATAAAAACCCCAGGTATCTTAGCGGAGCGATCCTTTTTGTGAAATAACTCTGTTTTTTATCGAATTCGTCGCAGGATTCCCACTTCACAGTAAGGACAGATATGTCAAACTTTGTAAAGAGGCAAATATTGTACAAAAACGTAGCTATGCCCCCTGGCGCCGGAGGATAATCTTCGGTCACTAAAAGAAGGTTCATCTTCTAATCAACCGTATCAAGTGATCTTGATAGGCACCACGCAAAACTTGTGGCATATTTAATTTACTTCCTACACCAGGTGTGTCGGCCAATATTCTATTTATTATGAAGTCCTTATCTTTTCTTAAACCTTTTGTATCAAAAAGTAATCCGATGAATTTATATTTTGAAATTAAACTTTCTAGAAAGTGCCTATCAATGCCGTCGCTAGAAAACGGAAAGGCAAATGGTATGTGATCACTTTGTGTTAAGTCCATAATTATTTTACAAGAATCAACGATTTCTTCTTCCATATCTTCATTACTTAATAAATTAAGGTTAAGATGTTTTTTACTGTGTGCACCGATTGTAAAACCGTCAGATACCAAAAGTTTGATTTCGTTAGATGTTAAATAAGGTTTATAAGTTATAAGATATTGTTCAATATCTATTCCTAATATGTTACAGATTTCATCTATAATATCTTCATCAGAGGAATTCAAAGATTTAATCCACTGAACAAATGATTCTGGACTTTCTACGCATTGTTCAAAAGTACTATTAATCTTGCTAAAAACATCGAGATTTTCAAAGGATCTAATTCTTTCGATGCAGAGTGAGACCTTATTCTTGTAAAACATAGTTCTATTGTCAACAAAGTCTGTTGTTATAAAGAAAATGCAAGGAACTTCGTGCTTAAGTAAGAGAGGTCTTACAATCGAAATGCATTCCGAAAACCCATCATCAAAAGTCAGAATTATGGAGTTGGGTATGATTTTGGTTTTCAAAGAATAATGCTCGATAAATTGTTCATACGATATCAAGTTATAAGTTTGCTTCAGATATATAAGATCAGCTTCGAACATTTCAGATGATTTATAGGAACAAGTGTGCTTTATGTGATATAAAGGTTCATCAGAAACTACATGATAATATAGCCCTATCACTTCCCTCCTAACCAAGAATTGATATGCAGAAAGAGGAATAGATTCAGCTATTTTCTTCACAACTTTCCTCGCTAGTGTCTTCATCATCTACCTTTCTGCTGTCAAGTGAACGCTATATCATACCGCTCCCCTTGACAGAGCGACAAATATTTCGCAAATTGGGGTTTGAGAAGGGAGGTCAAGGTGTCGAGCCCCGAAGTGAAAGATGGTAAGCGCTGGACGGCGACCCGTAAGGGAGAGATTGTGTTGGCTCTTTTGAGAGGAGCAGATCTATCTGAGGTGTGTCGTAAGAATGGAATTAGCCAGTCGCAGGCGTATGCTTGGCGTGATAGTTTCTTAGAAGGGGGCCAGGAGAGTCTGAAGTCTCGGCGTGGTCGCAAGGATCCGAAGGAGCGAGAGGTTAGCCGGTTGGAGCGCAAGGTAGGGCAGTTGACGCTCCAGTTGGAGATACTCGAAGAGGTAGCCCGTCTAAAAAAAACGAAGCGGTTGCCTTGAGTGGGCGGTTTTTGGGTCGAGGCTATTCCCGCAAGGTGGTAGCTTTGGCTTTGGGTTTGCATCGTTCGACTCTGTATAGGTTTAGGGATAGAGGTGTCAGTTCTTCTGTTAAAGAGCCTGTGATAGATGAGGAGCTTGCTTTTCGTATTCGAGGGATACTGGACCAAGAAGAGGCATTTGGTCACAGGCGGGTTTGGGCGCATCTTCGTTTCAAGGAAGGGGAATGTGTCAACGTTAAGAAGGTTCATAGGATAATGAAGCTTAAGGGGTGGCAGTGTAAGCTGTGGAATCGTCCCGGGAGAAAGGGGCCACAGGTTGCCCAGAAGCGTTCTGTGGTGGATAGTCCCGACAGTTTGTGGTCGAGTGACTTGACAAAGATTTACTGTGGAAAAGATGGTTGGTGTCCTCTTATTGCGGTGGTGGACAACGGAAGCCGGGAGGTTCCTGGGTATCGTTTTAGTCGAAAAGGGAGGGCACTGGAGGCCACAGATGCCCTGGATCGGGCCGTGATCTCTCGATACACTTCCAAGGAGGCTGTCCCCCAGGGTCTCACTTTGCGCTCTGACAATGGTTCCATCTTTTTGGCTCGGGCCTATTTGGCCAGTACCGAATATTGGGGAATTCGTCAGGAATACATACCAAGTGGTAAACCCGATTGGAACGGTGTTGTAGAGCGTTTTTTCAGGACCCTCAAGCAAGAGTGTGTTTGGCTTCACAAGTTTGAATCCTTTGAACAGGCTGAGAAGATCATATCTCAGTGGATCGATAATTACAACAAGAACAGGCTTCATTCATCCCTGGGATATAAGACCCCAAAAGAGTGGAGAAAACAATTTTATCTACTACCCCAGGTTGCTTAATTGGTGTCGCTTTCCTGGGAAGCAGTACATCATCGACGCGAGTATGATAATAAAATATTTAAACGGCATCCAATGATACGGCCAAAATTGTCCAGAAAATATAGGATATATGCTATACAAAATTGTCATCCCTGATAACAAATAAATGATACTTTTCTTTGAAGAAGAGAGTCTTGCCATACCGCTCCCCTTGACAGGGCGACAAATATTTTGCAAATTGGGGTTTGAGAAAGGAGGTCAAGGTGTCAAGCCCCGAAGTGAAAGATGGTAAGCGCTGGACGGCGACCCGTAAGGTAGAGGTGGTGTTGGCTGTTTTGAAAGGAGCGAATGTATCAGAGGTGTGTTGGAAGAATGGAATTAGCCAGTCACAGGCGTATGCTTGGCGTGATAGTTTCTTGGAAGGAGGCCAGGAGAGTCTGAAGTCTCGGCGTGGTCGCAAGGATGCGAAGGAGCGGGAGGTCAGCCGGTTGGAGCGTAAGGTAGGGCACTTAACCCTCCAGTTGGAGATACTCGAGGAGGTAGCCCGTCTAAAAAAAACGAAGCGGTTGCCTTGAGTGAGCGGTTTTTGGGTCGAGGCTATTCCCGGAAGGTGGTAGCTTTGGCTTTGGGTTTGCATCGTTCGACTCTGTGTAGGCTTAGGTATAGAGGTGTCAGTTCTTCTGTCGAAGAGTCTGTGATAGATGAACAGCTTGCTTTTCGTATTCGAGGGATACTCGACCAAGAAGAGGCATTTGGTCACAGGCGGGTTTGGGCGCATCTTCGTTTCAAGGAAGGGGCATATGTCAACATCAAGAAGGTTCATAGGATAATGAAGCTTAAGGGGTGGCAGTGTAAGCTGTGGAATCGTCCCGGGAGAAAGGGGCCACAGGTTGCCCAGAAGCGTTCTGTGGTGGATAGTCCCGACAGTTTGTGGTCGAGTGACTTGACAAAGATTTACTGTGGAAAAGATGGTTGGTGTCCTCTTATTGCGGTGGTGGACAACGGAAGCCGGGAGGTTCCTGGGTATCGTTTTAGTCGAAAAGGGAGGGCACTGGAGGCCACAGATGCCCTGGATCGGGCCGTGATCTCTCGATACACTTCCAAGGAGGCTGTCCCCCAGGGTCTCACTTTGCGCTCTGACAATGGTTCCATCTTTTTGGCTCGGGCCTATTTGGCCAGTACCGAATATTGGGGAATTCGTCAGGAATACATACCAAGTGGTAAACCCGATTGGAACGGTGTTGTAGAGCGTTTTTTCAGGACCCTCAAGCAAGAGTGTGTTTGGCTTCACAAGTTTGAATCCTTTGAACAGGCTGAGAAGATCATATCTCAGTGGATCGATAATTACAACAAGAACAGGCTTCATTCATCCCTGGGATATAAGACCCCAAAAGAGTGGAGAAAACAATTTTATCTACTACCCCAGGTTGCTTAATTGGTGTCGCTTTCCTGGGAAGCAGTACAGGTAAAATATGCGCTCGGATGCTCTGATTATCGCATCGGTGATTTTAGATTTAATTCTTATTTTACTTAAAATGTTTCGTAATAGTCGAAATGTCAAAGCCAAAAAGTTCATTCTGTCAACGTTTATTACATAATAATCAAGAGGGCCAAGTTCGTGGAAACCTAAGCCTCTGCATATTCTTTCTGTTTCGTTACTTATTCCGGTAGCAATAAGATCATACTTTAATGACAACGCGTTCATCATGAGGAGTAAACCAACCGATGTCTTCCTAAATTCGGGGGGAACAAACCAAGTGGAGAACCAATGAACCTTTGAAAACTTATCGCCTTCTTTAAGCAATCCTGGCATTAATCCAAGATACCCAATACACTGGTTTCCTATATAAGCAACCAACAAGCCTATATCATTTTCATCTGCGTAGGGATTATTCGTGTGAGCAAGAGCGCGATGCTTTGTTATTGGAATAACATCATTCTCTTTGGTTCTGCTAACCGTTCGACAAGCGAATTCGTGTAGATCTTTGACCTTTATTCTTTCTATTCTTATTTTCTTATCAGACATTTTAGGACGATTCCTTTCTTAGGTAATACGATAACTTTAAGCACCTTTAAAAGACTTGTGAAAAACCCTTAGACGAGAAAATAGTACAAAACAGGTATTGATAAAGCAGCTCCCATGTATTATATTATGTTATTGATAATATTATATATGGAGGAAATAATTACCCCACAAAAGAAGGAACAAACAAATCCCTTGTTTCACTATTTTCAGATGGAGGATGTAGTCCCCCAAGATCATATCCTCCGTCAGATTGATAAGGTCGTTGATTTTTCATTTGTACGAGACGTTGTGTCAGATTGTTATTGTCCTGACAATGGCAGACCCGGTATCGATCCTGAATTAGTTGTTCGGATGATCCTTATCGGCTATCTGTATAATTTGAGTGAGAATCGGCTTTGTCAGGTAGTGGGGATGCATGCTGCATATCGGTTGTTTTGTCATATGACATTTCAGGATGAGGTTCCAGACAGGAGCACGATCAACAAGCTTCGCAATCACAGGTGGACATCGAGCGGGTTGTTTGAACAGATAATGCGTCAGGTAGTCCAGTGTTGCACAGATGTCGGTCTTGTGAGCGGTAAACACCTCAGTGTCGATGGCACTCAGATACGAGCTAATGCTTCAGTAAAGAGTATTGAGCCGATAGAGCCTCCCATTTCTCTTGATGATTATCTCAAGGGAATTGGCTTTGAAGGTGATAAGGCACAGACCGTAGATCGATCTGATCATCCTCAGGATAAAGACTTTCGCGGTGAAAAGTGGACGAACCAGACGCATTGTTCGATTACAGACCCCGATGCCCTTTTATACAGGAAATCAAAGGGCAAGGAGGCTTCTCTTTCGTTTACAGGTCATGATCTCATCGACACAAAAAGCAGAGTAATCCTCGATACAGAGGGTACACAGGCGACAGGGACAGCAGAGCGAGAAAGTGCCCTTAAGATGGTTGATGATCTTGAAGTATACACGATTCCCGAAGGCATTCAGACGCTTACTGCCGATAAGGGCTATGGTTCTGGTGGTTTTATCGCCGATATACTTGACCGGGGGATCACACCCCACATTCCTCTGCGATCAGGTGAAGAGATTGAGCCAATTCCTACATGGAAGAACAAGACAAATTTCGCACATATTCAGGCTAAACGAGATAGAAAAGTGCGAGAGGCAAAAGCCAGAAATCATGCACGATCTATTTTATCGACATCTGACTACAAAGTCTCTCAGAAATTCCGTAAACGCAGTGAACATATCTTTGCTGAAGCCAAACAACAGCACGGTATGGGCCGAGCCCGTTACAGGGGATTGGCCTCACTGAATGAACAGTTAAATCTTGTTGCAACAGTGCAGAATCTCAAGAGGCTCGTATCCTTCATCAGAAGGGGAAAAGCGTCTATATGTGCTCTGTCTGTCCAAGAGAGTGCATCCCGTTCTTCAAATAGTTCCTATTCCTTGCTGACAAGACCTTTGATGAGAATATTTTGCTTATTCTATAGCAAAACGATACTATATGCTTCTGCTTAACGGGTAATTGGCGTCTTAAGACGCTCTCTACATGGTAACTATTTCACAAGCCTTTTAAATCCCGAATTCTTCCAAAATCCTAAACAAGGTTTATTTTTGGGGTTGGAATATATTTTGAGTATATTTCATCCTCCCTCCCCTAATAGCATAAACATTAAAGATGCCCGAGTTTTTGAATTGTTCTTCTTGTTCAATCTTAAGTTTAAAATCTCTAGCATTGAGTAAAGATCTAATTTGGCTTAAACTTATTCCTTGTATCTCATGTACTTCCACAACAATTTGCTTAATCTTTTTCCAGTCTCTTTCATTGATACCATTTAGGATATCCAGTTCACTCTTCTCAACATCAACTTTTAATAAGTCTATTTGTTTAATGTTATTTTCTCTTATAATGCTAGAAATTGTTCTTAACTGACACGTATATATTTTTTTCTTGAGCTTCCCCTTTACTAATAAATCAATATACTTATCCGCTGCTAAAGCACCCTGCTTTGGATTAGTCCTGCGCAACTGATTACAAATGCCAGATCTAAGTGTAACTTCATCTTGTTCCAAATTAGCATAGAATCCAGATAAAATAGAATACCCAGGATAAAAACTAAAAACAGCCTTTTTGTTTTCATTTGACAATCCACACTCATAGACTTTCACATTTGAACCATACAGAGATGCATTGACACGCAAACTTTCACAAACATCAGGAGATGGTTCAAATGCGTAAATGTTGGCGTCTTTGCATATTTTCTGAACAAATAGTGTAAAAAGACCTATATTTGCACCTACATCAAAAATATAATCTCCATTATTTATAGTTATTCCGTGTTTCAAATAAACCTGATCTTCAAATATTTCTTTGTAGAGATAATCTGTTTCATAGTTATTTTCATGAAGAATTAAAAGCCCATTAGGTAGCTTGTAATAATTTTTGTCTGCAAGTTTTTGTTCAAATAATTGACTATTTTCAGCATTGTGATTATCATCCATTTTCTCTCCTATAAGTTTTTTTAAAAATTGTATTCCTTTCTGAATTATTACAATACGCTAGAATATCTATCTATGTAGAACGATCTGTCTCAATATACTGAAGTACCTTATATGTTTTATTAAGATTCCATTTAAAAATATGGTCGCTGTTATATTCAAATCCCGAATGTTCAAAAAATCTTAAACAAGGTTTATTCTTAGGAGTTGAAATATATTTTGCATATATTTCATCCAGTCCTATGGACCGTGCATAATCAATAGCTGTTGATAGCATAGTTTCCTCTACCTTTCGACCCATAACTCTACAGCTTAGAACAAAATCCACAATGTTCCCTGTTTTGTTTTTTACTTCAAGACTTATTATACCTGTTAGTCCTGAATCTCCAAACTTATCCGAAACACGAAAAGTCCAAAGTTTATGATTCCCCTGCCTCACCCAATCTACTAGTTCTGATTCTGTCACTCGCCTTGTAGTAAGATTCATTTGATTAGTTTTGTTCAACAATTGAGCTGTTCTTTGAAGATTAGTCTCATTTAACTTTTCTACTTTTACCTTTATCTTTAAACTCTTCAACCATCCATCTAATGAACCGACATTTCTTTTCAAATCCTTACGTTGTCGCTCTGATACATACATCCTTGTCCTTTCAAGATCTTCTTTACTAATTGAAGGAGTATCAAAACAACGGAGACTGAGTAATGCACTTTTATATAACATTTTGTCCTCTGGCCATTCAGGAACAAAAACCTCAGGCAATACTTCCCTAACTCGTGCTCGTTCAACAGGACTATCATCAATGAAGACCACCGATTGAAGACCAAGATTCAAATCTGAAACCAAATCAATTGCATTTTGAGCTTTGTCCTGCCAATTAATTTTCCAACCGGCAAAATCCTCCAATTTAAGAACCATTTCTGGATGGTTATTTATCGCTTCTAACGCAATCTCCTCTTCGTTTTTGCTGACTATACCCAATAGGATACCACGATTTGTCAACGATTTCAATGCACGTTGAAAATCAACATACGCCTCACCAATATGGTCATGTCCACCTAATCTGATATTTTCCCATCCGACATCTCCGATAATTTCACCCCATAAAGTTTCATCCAAATCAAGAATAATTAATTTCTTTGAATTGCCTTCTATTGCCCTCAAGGCAGACTTTATATCCTTTACTGTTTCTATAAAAACTTCATTTCCAAAGGCAATCTTTCCCATATACCACAGCTTTGGATTAAAGGCGTTTTTACCCGCGATTTCAATCCATTTTTGAGTATTTAATAAATAAATATTCGATGCTTTGTCTAAATTTTCAGAAAGCCTTAAGTTCATATGCATCAAGGTATTTGCTATCCCAACACCAGTTTTCATATCGAGCATACCAAAACCTCTGTGGTACGAAGGGAAGACCCACGTCGGGACAAATACAAATTTCACTCTATCACGAATATTCAATAATAATGAAGAATATCCATCCACCTCTTTAAAAACACGCTCTATCGAGACATTTTCATACATAAGAATGTGATCAAAAGACTTAATAACACCCTCAGGTTGAGTCCAAATCACAGCCAAATCAGGATCACTCCGCCAACATTCTAAATCTCTTTGTATCAAAACCGGTATCACCTGTCCAAATGGTGCAACGGTTGCCTCGACTATAGGAAAGTCGTCATCATTACTCAGATAACCGGAAAAGTTATTTATATTAAAATCCGAGACGAGTGTACATCTATATTTCTGCTTATCCATTTGATTTTTCCTTCAAAAGGAAGGTAACATAATCGGCAAGCGTTCCAATGGTTTTAAATGGGCTATTTTCCTGAGACATCGCGTTTTCATCTGCCAGTGTTATTGTGGCCCCATGTTCTTCTTCAATCTTCTGCTCTGTAGCCACAATTAGAGTTACAAGTCCCAGTGAATCCAATTTTCCCGATTCACCAAACAAAACCGTATCGATAGATTTTTCCAATCGCTGTTCTTTTGGCAGTTGCTGATTGACTTCATCAATTGCACCCAATATCGCCTGTATTACTTTTTCATTCACTGTCATTTATATCTCTCCTAAAACTGCTTTTATCATTTAGACCTTTGAGCGACAACTGTCATACTATCTCCCATCCCAAGCAGTTTTGCAGCTATAAACAAGGGAGTGGCAACCGCCGCGTAGCAGAGCCTTTTGATCATAGACTTGGTTGCTATTGTGGATCCGTAGTTTGCAAAAAGATCGGTTATTTGGTTTAATTTCAATCCGGTCTTATATCCGAGCGATACCTGACTGAGTTGAATCTGGACATTTTCAAAACCGATTTTGCTCAACAGTTGCTCTATAGTAACAGGTGAAAATTCATATAGATGAGCGGGAGGATCTGGATGATGCCATAGTCCTAAGGTCCTGTAGAACAAATAATAAGTCGTCTTCGGCTCAAGGCCCTCAATGTTGGGAAGAGTCAAGATAACTTTGCCTCCCGGACATAGAACATCATAGACTTTTTGCAAAACGGAAGCAGGATCTTCAACGTGCTCTATACAGTCAAAGATGATAACGCAATCGAAGCTGTCCTCGAATTCCACATCCTCAACTCTGCCGCATAGTACATCAACACCGTATGCCTCGTTTGCTGCTTTAGCTCTCTCTTCGTCTATCTCCACCCCCGTTACATTCCAGCCATATCTTTTAGCTATGCTCAAAAAGACACCGATAGAACATCCAACGTCCAACATTCTGCCTTTACTGCCCATATAACTTTCAAGCGATTTGTATTTGCGTTCGTTCCCGCGTGTGTACTCCTTTATAACCCAGTCCGTAAGTGTCTTTGTCTTTACCCACTCCTTGCGAGTCTTGTTATAGAACTCGTTCAGATCTAATTCATCGTAGTCCACAAATATAAGCCCACAGTTTATGCACTTCAAAAGGACATATTCTGCCTTTTTAGCTACTCGCTTGAATCCGTTGCCGCCACAGATATTGCATTCTTCAACGTTCACTTGGCAATTTCTTTTCGTTTTAACTTCCATATTACTTTATACTCTCTCCTAAACAGAACAAAAGACCCTTATACACTTCTTCCAACCTCTCTCCAGATTTATCCCACGTAAAGAGCCTTGCCCTCTGTCTGCCATTTTCTCCGAGTCTTTGGGCAAACTCCGGCTTCTCTATCAAATCCTTCACAGCTTTGGCAAACTCAAGCGAATTCCTCGGCTCTACAAGTATTCCCGTCTTACCGTTATCTACAAACTCGGGGATAACCCCCGGTTGTAGTCGAATCCTTCAAGGACATTATTGAAGATCTCAAGCTTCTCCAGGCATCTGATGACGTCCTCTGCACCTATATTTGTGCTGCCTTTTGCGGAATAGACGATCCTGTCTTTATGTTCCTCTCCGAACTTCTTTGTCAATATTGTTTTGGATTTTTCGGAGCAGACTATGTAGCTGTCCTTTCTCATAGGCGCAGTCTGTTGCATCCACGTCATAGTGAAAAGGGCAATTATAGGTGTCTTTGTGGTAGTGGCTATCCACATAGGACCCGAGTCTATGCCCACAAACAGGTCGCATTTGTCTATGAGAGCAGCTGAAAGCTTAAGACTCACGTCGGAGAGATGATACGTGCTGAAGATACTTTCCCCTTTCAACCGCTGCGCTTCTTCTCTGTCCAAATCGGTGTGAGTCTCGAAGGCGATGAACTTGGCGTTATACCTTTTCTTCATGAAGTCTATGAACCTTAAAGCCTCCTCCACATCCCAGTATTTATGGACGTTTGCTCCCCTTCTGTGGATGGCGACCACGAAGTCGTCCTCTTTTATGCCCCAGCTCTTGAAGATGGCATCAGCTCTTTCTTCCTCCTCTTGGGGGATCGGGAGTTCCGTGTCCCACCCCCGATTGCTTCTATCGGGGGTGGAAAGCTCGACGCCGAGTTCGTGGGCTATGCGATATATCCTGTGGTTTTCCAAAGAGCAACTGCGAAGGGTCACAGGGACAATCTCGTCGTAGCCCTCTTTTTCTGCGACTCGATTCGCCTCCTCCAGAATAGCCGTAACTCCGGTATCGTAGTCGAGATAATCGTTCCAGGCGTCGCTGCACGTGTATGTGGCGTCTATGTAGGGACTGTCGCCGAAGAGGCCATCTTTGTCTATCCTTTTGAGATACATAAGGCCTAGGGAATCGTCAGGATATTTTTCCTTGAGCGCTCGCAGGGCAGGAATTGCCATTATATTATCCCCGATCCCGTGCCAGAAGACTAAAAGACGCCTCTTGGGGGAGCGAACACTTACACCGGGGTGTATCGAAGAACTATTTTGGGGAAAAGCCGATGTCTTTTTATCCTCTACCCGATCCTCACATGGTCTACTCTCATCTGTTGGGCATTTGCTCTCTTTGATCCTCATTTCCAGATATTTAACTCTCCCAACAAACTCGTAGAAAGCGCCAAAGATAGCGTAAATCAGTCCAGGGATGCCGTCTTTATATGCCTTTAAAAATAGAAATATTCTGCCGAACCGCAGAATAGGATCCCAAAACAGAAACTTCAAAACGGAAAATGTACTATCCAAATTCAACTGTACAGGGCGATTCCTCTTTGTCGTCCCGAACAGCCGCATATGTTCCGCATCGAGTGTTGTGCCGCGGTTAAACTTCTCAAAATACTCCTCCACATCAGGAACGCACAGGGCAGGAATGGTCATTTATATTGTCCGCCATTTTGAGTCGAAGGACTAAAAGGCGCCTCCGGTAAGATCAATACGATGTTTATAGTGGAACTTTATTTACCTCTCCGTGCTGCCAATACCCCTCATACCTGCGCTCTTTCATCTTCATTTCCAGATATTTGACCCTTCCAACAAATTCGTTGAAAGCACCAAAGATAGCGTAAATAAGTCCGGGGACGCCGTCTTTATATGCCTTTAAGAGTAGAAATCTCCTACCGAACCACAGAACAGGATCCCAAAACAGGAACTTCAAAACGGAAAATGTGCTATCCAATTTCAACTCTACAAGGCGATTCCTCTTTGTCAGCCCGGACACTTGCATCTGTTTTGCATCGAGCGTTGTGTAGCGGTCGAACTTCTCGAAATACGCCTTCATATCAGGAAACGAATAGTGATGTATCATCCCTTCAAGTATTCCAGATTCACCCGGTACGGCTGACCCTTCGTGGTTGGTTTTATTCTCATCAAAATGAGCCTTTGCTGTGCGATAGAGATGAGGCCAAGCTGTCATCCATCCTCCGTGCCTCAAAGGGCAGCCGAGGAAATAGGTCAGCTGAGGAACAGAATAAACGTCGTATTGTCGACTACTGCTGGAAACTATCTCGAGCACCTCCTCCCACACGCCGGCCTCAACCACTTCGTCGGAATCGAGGAAAAATATCCAGTCATAGCTAGCCTTGGCGATAGCAACATTCCGCTGTCTGGAGAACCCGAGCCATTCCTGTTGATATATCTTCGTAGTATATTTCTGGCATATCTCAAGCGTCCTATCAGTGCTCAGAGAATCTATTATAACGATCTCATCGGCTCCCCTGACACTCTGCAAGCTCTTCTCTATAGTATCTTCGTTGTTCTTGGTCAGAATAAGTACCGATATGCCCTGCATAAAAATCCCTTTATCAATTATATCACAGTACAGACTACTCTTTTTCTTTTGTCATAACCAAACCAATAGTCTCAAGCAGCTCAGGCGGCCAATCGGAATATTTGACATTGGAATGATCTCTATCGATCAGAAATTTCAAACTGCTGTAGGGAATAATGTCTTTGTATACATGAAGATCATCGTAGAATATATCAAGAGTGATTATGAGCTTTCCACCTGGACGCACAACTCTCATTAGTTGTTCTATGCAGATAGACCATTCTTCTTTGGGAACGTGCTCTATCACACTGATGCAGAAGACCCGATCAAAAAAGTTATCTTCAAAGCTCATTTCTTGTATGCTTTCCTTTTTGTAGGTTATTGATACGTTATGTCTTGTGGCCAGGTTATAGTATCCATCACCTAAGCTACCTCCAAAATATCTAAACATACGGTGCTTTATAAATCTGCGGACGTTGATACATTTCTTGTGTATGCCCTTGTACTTGCTGGGATCTAACGGATTCATTATGTCGGGATCCGTTGCGAAACAGTCATATCCTCTTTTTGCAAGGTATATCGGCAATGGAGATCCACCGCATCCAGCATCCAAAACACACAGGCCGGGCTCAAGATCAGTGCTCAGTATTGCCCAAGGATATTCCCATCTTCGAGCTCCTTTGAGTTCGATTCCATAAAGCAGATCGGAGAACCTTTCCCGCAAAGTTGCATTTGTTTTGAGCATCAGCCTAAACCAAGCAGACTGCGACTGCCAATTAATTTGTACCATTTCCTCGCGTATATCTTTGAAAGATTTAGATTGGGAGTCCCTCATATCTATAAGTTTGCTCTTATCCACCTCAAGAACCATCTGCTAACACCTCTACTTTTTAAGCTGTTAGAACAGTTTCGACTGAATTTACAGACTGCAGTATTATATCAACAGCATTCTTGGTAATTCTATCCCAGCTATTCTGTCTTGCCATTTCAATACCCTTGGCGATCCGTTCCTTCATATCGTTCTTGAGAGCATAATCTATAAGGGAGATAAACTCATCCCTATTTTGAGCCACAAGGACAGCCTCTCTCGACTCCCAGACCTCACTGCTGGTGTTCATCGCTACCACAGGTCTTCCGGTCGCAAGGTATTCCCACAGTTTGAGATGATTGGAATTTTTGGTGTGCTCGTTTACGATGTAGGGCATCACAGCCACATCTATAGCTTTAAGATAAGCGGGAAGTTGACTGCGCTCTTGCCATCCTAAATGATAGAAATTGCTATGTTCTTTGAGACGGCTGAGCCTGGGTACTATCCAGTCCAAATATTCCTTTTGGACACAATCTACTATGCCTCCGATAAGCACAAATGACCAGTCCGCATTATCAATAATATCCAACAAAAGATTAACATCTATGCTGTGTCCTAAGCTTCCGATGTAACCGATAATCGGTTTTTTGATGTCTAGAATATCCTGCGGAGGGGAATCACCAACATCCAGAGCTGACGCGAAATGCTCAAAATCCACACCATTTGGAACAAGATACACGTTCGAATGCAATCTGCTCCTTGAATCGTGTAGTGCCCTCGATGTGGTGAACACAATATCCGCCTGTCGGAGCAGAAGTTTTTCTTGTTCTATCACAGATGGTCTAGGCTTGTAATCTAAACTCGTATAACAGTATTCATCGTAGCACTCATAAAGGACGTGCGTTTCATCTATCAAACCGATATGATCAACCTGCTGCGGCTTATAAAGCCAAGATATTCTCTTATCCGACGGTGATGCTCCTATGACATCCAACGCCTTCTTTATCTGCTTAGCTAGCATAGTCCGGACGTTCGCCGAAAGATCCAAGAATCTGTCCAATGGAGTGTAGAAGGGAGCATGTGGATGCAATACGTATAGATTTTCACTGATCTTCTGAATACCTTCATTGGTTATGCTCTGTATAGCCCTCCTCCTGTTGCCGCGCAAAAAAGCAGTAGCCGGGTTTATGACGGGATTTACGCTCAATATCCTGCCTATCCCCAAAAGATTGCGCGAAAAAGCCTCTATCATCGAACGCCGATGATACGTCTCCCAATCGCCTGTGAGGTATATGACTATCGAAATATCATTAGGAATTTTCATCTTTTACTTATTCTTGTACTCTTAGAAGATTGTGTACGATTTCGTTTTATAATTTCAAGTATGCTTCTGTCCGAAATCCTCCTGGACATTTTCATCTTTCTCCTGGACCTTAAAATACGAGAAGTCATCGCTATAACGTCTTTGTACGCTTTCACCCTGCTCATATCAGAATTTGAAAGATATTTGAAAAATCTAAGTAAAGACCAAAAGAAGAATTCAGCGAGCATTCTACGATCAGATATATTCTTAAGAGCAAAGACCATCGCCACCTTCTCCTTATGCTGCTGCATCATATTATCTTTATAAGTCCTTTTGAATGTAGCGCCTCCCCTGTGAAATACTACGCTTTCAGGTTCAAAGATAATCTTCCATCCTCTCATCCACGCTAAATAGGAAATATCCTGGTCTTCATCATACCCAGGGCAGTAGATATCATCGAATCCACCAAGTTCCAGAAACTTATTTCTGTTGTAGGCGGCTGCTCCTCCGTGTGCAAAGAGCGTAAATCCCTTCCCCGGAAACTTCTCCCATCTCCCTGTCCATAGAAGACCCCGTGAAAAGACTCCAGGACACCTGTAAAGGTATTCCTCTGAAGGATTATCGGACAAGACCTTGGGCACAACTGCAAAGACATCGGGATCTGAGAAATGTCTTAAAAGAGGGCGCACAAAGTCAGGTTCTACGATCTTTATGTCTGTGTTTAGAAGGATTACATAATCGTTCTTGCACTCTTTTACAACCTGATTATAAGAAAAGAGGAGTCTATTCGTCTCCATCTTTCTAACTTTAACCTGGGGGAAGTTCCTCTCCACGAATTCCACACTGTCGTCGGTGCTGAGATTATCTACAACCACTATCTCGTGCCCGTTGCCATCGTACTTCACAGCTTCTACTACAGAGGGAAGATATTCCGCTAAGAGATCTTTACCGTTGTAGTTGAGAATATAGATACTAACTTTCTTATCCATCGTGATGTTGCTCTTTTCTTTCCTGCAAATACGCATTCAACGCCTCATCCCAACTTCTCATTCTATCTATCCCTATGTCCTTCAACGCCTTATTCTCAAGCACAGAATAGGAGGGACGCCTGGCAGGACTCCTGAACTCATCTGCTGTGATTCTTTCAAGATTCACCTGGATATCCATAAACTCAAATATCTTACTTGCAAACTCGTACCAGGAGCATTCACCCTGATTGGTTATGTGATACGTCCCATAAGTGCCTGTTTCTAACAATTCCCTTATCTGATAAGCCACATCTAAAGTGTAAGTCGGGGTCAAAACCTCATCGTCTACCACCCTTATCACGTCCTGCTCTTGGGATAGCCTCAGCATAGTATCTATGAAGTTCCCGCCCTTTGCCCTGCACTTATGAATTCCATAAAGTCCAGACGTCCTGACTATGAAATGCTCATCCGTAATGCTCCTTACGAAATGCTCCCCCGCAAGTTTGGACACGCCGTAAGCGTTCAGCGGATTGGGAAGGTCCGACTCTACATAGGGTGAAGTCCTCTTTCCATCAAACACGTAATCTGTGCTGATGTGCAGCAGACAAATTTTATTCTCTTTACAGTGGAGGGCAAGATTTCTTGCCCCGAGGGCGTTCACAGAGAAAGCCTTCTCCAGATTTGTTTCACAGTCATCTACCCTGTGATAAGCCGCGGTGTTGATAACTATATCCGGCTTATGCTCGGACAGCACATCGGTCATAAGCTTGAAGTCTGTAATCTCGATATCCGTATGGGTCAGGGGGATCAGAACCCTGTCATTCAAGTCCCCGATAGAATCAATCGCGGACAAGGCCCTTGCAATATCACAGCCCAACTGTCCGTTGGCTCCAATAAGCGCTACACGCATTTCTATTCGCCGTCTCGACTAAAAGAGCGTATATACGAAAGGAGCAATAGCTGTCCCCTGAGCTAACACCATCACAAGCCCAAACGCCAGGAGTACAACCATCATTGGAATCAACCACCAGAGCTTCCGCTTCCAGAAAAAGACCAGAAGTTCCCCGGCTATCGAAAACTTGCCCAGGAAATTCTTAACAGCCCTCATGTCTCCTCGCTTTCTTTTTCTATCACAAATCTATCCAGAATCAATAGATCCATTCCGCTTGCCATAAACGTATTAAACGCATCCTGGGGAGTGTTGACTATGGGCTCGCCCTTAAGGTTAAAAGAGGTATTCAGCACCAAAGGCACTCCTGTAGCCTGGCCGAATTTCTCTATCAGTCTGTAGTACCTCGGGTTTGTCTCCTTTACCACGGTCTGGAGCCTGCCCGACCCGTCAACGTGGGTTATAGCCGGAATCACATCCTGTTTATCCTCCTTCACATCCACTACATACAACATAAACCTTGCAGGGTAGTGCTTATCAGCTTGTGGAAGATCGAAAAACTCCTCGGTCCTCTCCACTAAAACAGAAGGTGCAAACGGTCTGAAGGGCTCCCGAAACTTGATCTTGGTGTTCACAATATCCTTCATCTCGGCCTTTCTTGGGTCTGCTAAGATGCTCCTGTTGCCCAGGGCCCTCGGTCCCCACTCGAATCTGTCCTGAAACCATCCTATAACCTTCCCATCCTGGAGATGATCCACTATCCTGTCGAACAGGATCTCATCGTCTTCTACATACTCATAACTTATGCCGTTCCCTTCAAGAAAGCTCTTGATCTTGTCCTCGCCGTAATCCTGTCCCCAATAAGCATGCTCCATTATAAACTCCCTTGGCTTTCCCAAAAGACAGTGATAGGCGTAAAGAGCAGCACCCACAGCGCCTCCTCCGTCCCCCGCGGCGGGATGTATGTATAGCTCCTCAAACGGAGTCTCTTTCAATATTTTCCCGTTGGCTACGCTGTTTAAAGCCACGCCTCCCGCCATACAGAGCCTTTTGCTTTTTGTCTCCTCGTACAGACAGTTCGCCATCTTTAAGATAGCCTCTTCGGTCAGGGCCTGAACGCTTGCGGCTATATCGGCGTAGTACTCATTCGCCCTGCCCGCCTGGTCGCAATTTTGCGGCTTCTCTCCAAAATAGGAGGGATAACCAGTAGAGGGCGTAAAGAACTTGGACTTGGGGTCTCTGGGAGTTCCAAAAAGATCGGTGAACTTCGAGTTATACGTCCTTTCGGGGGAATAGTGATAACAAAAGTAGTCCATATTCAGATGGAAACTTCCGTCGCAATACAGCTCTATGAGTTTATGAATCTTATCCACATATTTGGGCTGGCCGTAAGGCGCCATGCCCATAACCTTGTATTCCCCCTCGTTCACCTCAAACCCCAAAAAGGCCGTAAAGGCACTGTACAAAAGCCCCAGCGAATGAGGGAAACGCATCTCCCTTGTGAGCGTAATATCCGTCCCCCTACCCTTGCCCATGGTCGTGGTTGTCCACTCCCCAACGCCATCGATCGTCAAGATAGCAGCCTTGTCGAAAGGAGAACATAAAAATGCACTCGCAGCGTGCGACAGATGATGCTCGGCAAAGAGCACCTTCTCCGAGGCTGCGCTCAACTTGTCCTTCAGGATTCCCCTTATCCATAGCTTGTCCAAGAGCCATGTCACCATCGCCTCGCGGAATACCTTCCACGACTTGGGAAAGGTCCCGAACGCAGTCATCAATATGCGTTCGAACTTGACAAAGGGTTTCTCATAGAAGACAACGTAGTCCAACTCTTCCGCCGTAATTCCCGCTGTTCTCAGACAAAACTCTATAGCGTTGATCGGAAACCCGAAGTCGTGCTTCTTTCTTGAGAATCTCTCCTCCTCAGCCGCCGCTATTAGCTGCCCGTCCCTTAAGATAGCAGCGGCAGCATCGTGGTAGAAACAGGAGATACCGAGTATGAACAAAAAAACGCCTTCCTATCTTAAACTTAAAACAACCCGCCCATCTTCTTGAGATTGCTCTCAACCTCAGTCAAAAGCATCATCCAATTTATGTTGTAATACCTCGGATGGGAAAAGTCCGTATAACCCCACTCCCGAATCCTCTCTACCATCGTAGCCACGAACTCAGCGACAGAGACAGAATACTTAAATCCCAAGACATTTTGGATCTTGTCCACGGAAATCCTGTAGCTCCTGTCTTTTCTTTTACTCTGATCCACCTCAATTTTTACATCTATCCCGCCCAGAGCGTCCCTCACCTCATAAGCCAGGTCCAAAATCTTATAGTTATCGTATGAAACGTTGAACATTTGTCCTTTTACCGTGCTCTCATCTGGATCCAGACACGCTAAACGAGCCACGTCTTCACACCTTTGATTATTGTGATTTCCTCAAATTTGCAATTTCTTGTTAAACCCTTCAGACATAGCCATGTCCATCAAGTAGCTGTATACCTTCGGTGCTACGAAGCGCCTCTCAGCCACATGTCCTGCGAGCTTAAATAGCTTTAATTTTACATCCGATAGAAACTCTCTTAAAGGACTTCGACCGTTTATATCCGCGTTCTGGATATCCCTGCCCACCTTGGACAGGTATATCTGACGAGATAAACCTACCCTTTCCATCCGCTTCAACGCGTCGTTTAGACTCGTACTGTGATAATGATAGCCGATAGCCCTGTCGTTGTGGACAATCCTCAGCCCTTTCTTCTCCAACCTGAATGCTAATTCAGTATCCTCATAAGAAGCGTACGGAAAGTCCTCGTCAAAGAGACCGTTTTTCAATAGAAAGTCTCGTTTCAAGGAGATATTCGAGGTGTAGAAGTGACCATACCCGACGTTCTCCTTATCCTTGATCGACCAATACTTAAACTGCGGCCCTCCGTTCTCTAACCATCTCATAAAAGGCGTAATTTCTATCTGGGGCGACCACGTCGTAAATCCCAACACAGCGCTATTATCCGAAGGATACTTTTTATGCCACAAAATATGTTCCTCTAACAGAGTCGGGAGGGCGATCACATCGTCGCCGATGATCAAGACTATTTCACCCTCAGCGTTCTTAATGCCTATATTCCTGGCAGACGCAGGACTCTTTTTGATCTGTTGAAAGAACTTTAAAGGCACGGGCGAACAGTCCTTCAGCACTTCTACTGTCTTGTTAGTCCCATCGGTAGAGCCGTCGTCTACCACTATTATTTCATACGACGACCTGGAATAAGACTGCACAAATAGAGCCTCCAGGCACTTTTTCAGAATATCTTCTCGGTTATGAGTAGGTATTATCACAGACAGGAAATACTTCTTCAATGCAAAGCTCCTTGTTCTCCACGCTCTTTTCGACACAAACAACAATTATAAACTTGCTGGACATATCGTTGATGAGAAGGCCGGATTTAGAGATAGAAACGATTACGCCTCTCTTCATCTATTTGCTCTGTGGCTGCTGGAGAACGCCCCCTTTAGCACTCCCAAACAATCATCTCTTGATTTAAAGACCGGGTTACTATTTCTTCTGTTTATTAGACTGCCCAAGGAGATCTTTAGAAACATAAACATTATGTCCGCGATCAAAATGGAGTCTATAACCGAACAATATAGAAGGCTCTTGTATTTACTAAAGAAATATCTATGGGCCCTCAACCATTCGATATGAAATCTCTTAGGATCTTTCTTCGTTGTCTGACCTTGATAGTGTATTACCTGAGCATCCGGGACGTAAAATACCTTCCAACCTTTCTTTCTCATTCGAACACCCCAATCGAGATCTTCCCCAAAAGTGAACATTTTCTCATCTATTAGGCCTACCTGTTCGACAGCCTCTCTTCTGGCTATCAAGAATGCACCATACGGATAGTCCTGTTCTACAGGTTCACTCGGCTCTCTTCGGGAATTCCCTTTTCCAATATCCATAAATCTTGACATGAGTCTGTACGACGGTCCATATCGACCCAGCATCCATTTGAACAGAACCCGTACTGAAGGCGCTGTGCTGATTGTCCATTGCTTGCGTCCATCAGGATAGAGACACTTCCCGCTTGCCGCCCCGACCTTGGGAGTGTCTTCCATAAAGTTCAAAAGTTTATCAATGGATCCGTCTAAAGCAACTGTATCAGAGTTCAGAAGCAGTATGTACTCTCCCTGAGCTATCCTTATAGCCTGGTTATTAGCCTTGGGGAAGCCGATATTACGCTCGTTTTGTATTATTCTTACACTAGAAAACAACCTTCTTACGATACCTACACTCCCATCTTGGGAGCAATTATCAACATAGATAACCTCAAATTCGCAGGTGGGAGGATATATAAAGACCGAATCAAGACACTGCACTGAATATTCCTTAGTATTCCACGCAACGATAATTATAGATAGCTTGATCATATCCCGCTATTAAAACCTTTCACGCTAATGGACTAATCTATACTCCAAACTATTTACCAGGTGCCTTATTCTTCAGTGCTTCTTGACGTACTGATTTTTACCGCCTCACAATAGATATCGCCATTTTCTCTATATTCGGGATGCCCGGACTTATGCCAGGGATTCTTCGTAATTTCTATTTTCACTATTGAAAATCCCGCGTCCTTGACTCACCTTTCTAACATATCTTTCGTGAATCCCTGTGTATGATACCAGCCTTCCTAATCGTGCCCAAAAATGTTCATCATTCCTTGCCCTTCTCTATAATCTGGACTTTCCTCTAACCACTCCCTTACGTATAACTCAAAATTCGGGCATCTTACTATCAACTTGCCACCTATCTTCAATACCCTATACCATTCCCTGAGGGCTCTTATAACATCATGCCTTGGGAGATGTTCTATCAGGTGGCTTGCCAAGATTTCGTCCACCGAGTTATCTTTATAACCCTCCAAACGGCAAGCATCTATCTTTTCATCTGCCTTGGGATGATACTTATCAATATTGATATAATCGTATTTAATCCAGGCACCACATCCTATATGTAACTTTACTGGACCTCTGCGCTTCAGCGCCTTAATATCGACCTTTCGCTAAAGCTTAGTTAATGTATCCTGTAACCATTGCGGTGATCCGGCATATATCCATCGTTCCAGGTTTAATAGCACACGTTTTAACGATTTGTACAAAGACATTCCCGCTTTCCTATTTATGCGGGTTGTTTTTATCGCTTCGGATCAATATCGAAGTCACGTAACACACGATCTAATACCTTACCCTTCAACCACTGTACGTCTCCGATCTTTTCTGAGCAGAGCTTTTGCAGAATTCCAATATCCCAGCACAAGATGCCTGTCATACTCATCTATGTACCCAATCCAGAGAATCACAGCAAAATAGACCCCGAAGAAGATCAGACCTTCTGTTCCCAACATCGCAAGATATTTTACCCTTCCCGGAGGAAATGAAAAAAAGGAAAACAGATCGTCCATCCAGTAAATAGACACCCCTGCTAAGAGCGCCGCGCAGAAGGGCTTGAGATATATCGCCTCTAAAAATTGAAGGAAGGAGCCGCCTATAATCCTTTTAAATGTCCAGACTATATTTACTATTGAACACATCGCAAAAGACGAAGCAGCGCCGATAGCCGCTCCTTTTAAGCCCATCTTGGGGATCAAAACTAAATTAAGAGCTACATGCACTATTAAAATTGGAGACAATGCCACCAATTCATATTTCAGCCGGCCCATGCCTCTTGATATACTAGTCCCCATCCCTGTAAGCACGTGCATGAAATATCCAATAGTCATCAGTTGAACTAACACGACAAGGGATTCAAAATTATCAAGGACCCCGTAGTCGATTGACCCGTCATAGCCAAACGGCCCCATCCAAGCGGATATGATCACAGGAGCGGTCATAAGGATAAAAAGGACAAGCGGCACGCTCGGAATTACCATATATTTAGACCCTCTCATATAGAGCCTTTCAAGGGTCGCTCTATCCGCCTTGGCGTCTAACTCGGATGCCATAGGTATTATAGCCCCCAAAAGTAACATAGGTCCCGACCTTGCAAGATGAGCTATCCTCGTACCTACCTCGTAGAACGTGACTACAGATACATTCAAAAAATATCCTAAAAGGAGTTTACCCACCTGCATATTTATCAAATTGGAAAGGTTATTTACCTGAAGCGTAGCGCCGTAACTGAACAGCTTTTTAAAGATTGTTCGGTCCCAAAACGAGAAGGGATTGAACCTGAGCTCAGGGAGGAGCCGGTAGGCGAAGACCACACTTAAAACTATACTTGCAACTGAAAGACAAAGGCCGTTGATAATAAGCCCCTTAAGCCCATAACCTAACTCCAAAACTGCTACAGTCCCGGCTGCATTGATAAGCGACTGAAAAATATCGAGGCCGTTTCTTATGTCATATCTTTGCAGTCCTATAATTATCGCTCCGAAGCCGCCGAAGGGTCTTCCTAACGCTACTATCAGGGCAGACCCTATAAGAGCAAACGTCGCATCATTCATCAGATCAGGAGAGACCTTAAAGAGGCTTAAGAGCAAACGATTTAGCCCTAAAGCTAAAAGGAGGATAATGACTGCAACCCCTGTATAGAACACAAATCCCGTATTTACGACTTGATTTATAGATCTATAATCCTTCTTGGCGTAGTATTCAGATATATACTTGACGAAGGACCATCCCACGCCGAAGTCCGTCAACATAAAATAGCTTATGATAACTCCGACCACAGCCCAAACGCCGAAAGCTTCATTTCCCAGCTTTAAGACAATATACGGCATCAAAAGGAAGCTGAGCACTACACCCCACATGCGGCCAATTGTATTAAGAGCAGTGTTTTTAATAAGCTTATGACGGAGAGATTCCATTTTACACTCGACCATAACGCATATAATAATCAGTATCTTTCATGCCCTCATCTCTCTCCTGGCGAGCTTGTATATTTCTCAAAGCCATAATAGAACCGATCAACGTCCAGAATAGGAGTCCTATATCTATCAGTATCTGGCGCCTCGGTGTTATAATATAGATATAGCCCAGTCCCCCTACGGAACCTAATATAGCAAGCGAGGAAAAGCTCCAGAGTAGCCCGGTAGCGACCGTGTGTACGACCATGTCTTCTGTCCTTCGGTAAACGTAAATTATCTGTCTGAAAACAAATACCACAAAAGCTATCAAAGTCGCCAAAGCACCGACCCCTCCTCCTGTGCCGTAGTGCAAGAAGAGGTTATGCGCGGAACTGACAAACATAATTTCCCAATCATGGCTCAACGTAGAATAGGAAGGAAAATAGTCGTTCCACATATCGAGACCTATTCCCAAAGGATAATCCCACATTATCTTCAGGGCTGATGAAAAAGCGTCTATACGCATCCTTTCCTGATAGATAAAACCTGAAATCGAGTCCCAGGCCGTAAAACGTGAGAAGAGCTCCCAATTGCCGACCAGACCATAACCGATCCCAGACAGAACCACAGCTATCAAACCAACAGCCCAATATCTTCTACTCCTAATTCTGTACAAAAAGAGCATAGGCAAGGTCAAAGTAAAGACGACCAAACCTGATCGTACATACGTACAGATCAGAATAAAACTCAAAATAACCGGTATAGGTCTAAAGGACAATCTTTGAAGACGGCTGGAAGCTAAAAGCGCCGCGCTAATAGATATGGGAATCATAAAAAGACATATCAGAGCTAATTCACCCACGTGCGCGATGGCATAATACATTTTGGGGTCGTAAAGATTGAAGGCCTTAACCTTATCGAAATCGGTAAAACGCAGAAACTGATAATAGGAAAAAAGAACTCTTAAAATCCCCCAGACCGTTACAGCAGAAAGAAAAAACACTATATCCTTTTTAGTGCGGACTGTGCCCACCACGACAAAAAAGAACAAAAGTCCCAGGAAAGTTAAATAAACAGCCTGTAAATTCTTGTAAATATTACCCGAAAGCAGAGAAGATATGAGCAAAAAGAAGGCCCAAAGGGCTGTATACTTATCCAGGGGGGTTCTAACTATGCCCTGCCTGCGGATGGCCCTTCCCATCGCCCAAGCAAGAAAGACAAGCCAGATATAGACGACAGTAGGTGTAATAAAGATCGGTCCCCACACTCCACCTCCTAATGGAGTATTCCGAATAAGATCCCACTCTAAGAAGCTGAGAAAGGGGAGAGTTACAAAGGCAAGAGATAGACCATACACATCATCTCGAGTGACTAGCAGAAAGAGCGACCACAAAAACCCTGATACCACGATAATACCCAATATGGAATAAGTTGCTCCATAAGTGGCTATTCCTAGGGAAAAATACCCAAAAGCTAGGGACAACGGGAGCACCAGAAGAACATGTCCTAAAGTGATGTCAAATCTCTTGAATGAGGAGAGCAACTCCGCAGGGTCAACATTTAATAAGAAAATGAGCAAGGAAAGGTAAAACAGGGGAACTAACATCCCGCGCCCCATAATTCCTAAGCTTAATTCTCCACTCTCTGAAAAACTGACTATAGCTTGACCTGTAGCTTTTGTAAAGAGGAAGCCCAAGAGTAGTAAGATAGTAATCTTTATATATTTAGACACGAGGGCACTATTCATCTTTGCTATAACCATTCCTTCAAAACGTATCTTGAATCTATCGGTGCCAACTCCTTACCTACAAATAAAAAAAGACGTTCGCCTAACCGTCCAGATCTTAAACTCAAGTTCGTAGTACCTAGCACCAACATTCGTCACTTAGTATTCAAGCCATCGGGTTCATTTCGAGAGAGTGTTTTCACCTGCGAAGCGCTTTGGTTTATGCCTGATATAACAGGAGATCATTTCACATCTGGGAGATCTAAACCGGAAGTCTGGGCGCTCTCTGACTCACCCGGAAGGTCTCCTCCTACTCTATCAGATGACATTGTCTCATCATCAGAATCATCCTTTTTATCCCTCAAGAGGGAATTAAGATAAGGGACATCGGATCCTATAAATTCCAGTATGCTCTCTCTCGCCAAGATGGCGCCTGCTATGAGGAGAACCAAGACCGGAACTATCAATTTCGAGATCGAACGACTCTGGCGGCGATGCGTCCTCCTCTTTTTACCTTTCCTGACCTCGCCGTCGCCATCCTCATCTGACGAATAATAATAGTAGTAATGGTAATAATAGTAGCCATATTTTCCATAAGTACGCTCTATGTCTATACCGTTGAGAATCGTTCCGATGACCTTGGCCTGGCCGTTCTCCAGAAGCGTCTTTGCTCGTAGCGCTGCTTCCGCGCTTGTCTTACCAGACCGTAGAACTAAGGACACACCATCCGTCTGGGCCCCTAAAACCGAAGCGTCTGTAACAGCTATAGCTGGAGGGGAGTCAAAAAACACAACGTCGTAGCGCCTTTTAAGTTCTTCCAAAAAGTCTCTCATACTCTGCGAAGCCAATATCTCCGAAGGATTAGGCGGCAGAGCACCGCAGGGCAGAAGATCTAAGTTCTCGATTTCGGTGTGTCTTATAGACTCATCCATCTCGGCGCTTTTGGTCAAGATATTAGTGATGCCTGGCTCCCTGTCCACGTTGAAGAGATGGTGAAGTACGGTTCGCCTCAAGTCAGTATCCACAACAAGCGTCATGAGACCTACCTGAGCAGCCGCTATAGCCAAATTCGCCGTTGTGATAGACTTGCCATCTTGAGGCTCAGGGCTGGTGAGTAAAACCGTTCTTAATTGCCGGTCCACTCCCGAAAATTGTAAATTCGTCCTGATGGTCCTATATCCTTCTGAATAGGGCGAATTGGGATTGTAAGCTGTGATCAGATTCTCCTCAGCGATGTTAGTGACTTCTGCATCCTGTTCATCCTTGCGTCTTCTTCTTGACTTACCGTTGGCCACATTCTTCATCAGCATAATAGATCCCATCATAGGAAGATCGACGTAGTTTTCCACATCCTCTATAGTCTTGAGCGAGGTATCCAAAGACTCCAAGAATAGAGCCAGGCCAAGTCCTAATATCGATCCGACTATAAGACCTATCAATAGATTCAGTCCCTTCCTCGGTCTTATAGGACCAGAAGGGACTTCCGCCGGATCGATCACTCTTATATTTGCCAGTTTACCGGCTTCGTTTATTCGCGCTTCCTCGTACTTACGACGTAGCATCATGTATATACTATTATTTACCTCTTTACTTCTTGTCAATTGCGTCAGTTGTAATTCCTTATCGGGCAGGAGCTTTAGACTGATCTCGTAAGCCTCAATTATCGTCCTGAGCGCCTTCTCCCGCGACTTCAACACCTCCAGATCTATGCTCATCTGGATAGATCTCTCAGCTAGATCTTGCATCTGGGATAGTGGATCCAGAACATTTTCCTGATCTATTATCTTTAACGCCTCCTGAGCCAACTTTGTTTTAGCCCTTTCTATATCTTCATCTAATTCTTTTATCTTCTGATGATCTTCAGAATAGCCCTCAATTTCCAATTTGTCCCGCGAACTCTGAAGTTTGAATAGTTTCTCCTTGAGTTCGTTCAATGAGGAAGTCATCCCCTGCAGTTCGTTTGACCAGAAGATCGTCGCCTGTGTAGCCGACGGTATGATCTTATCCTTCTCCTGTAATAGCCTCTTCTCCACAATCTCTAAACCGGCTGAAACCCCATCCTTTTCGGATATAATAGAATTATACAACCTTTCAGCCTCGGTTATTCTCCTTAAGATCTCACGTGCCTCATCGTCCAGAAGGACTACTTTGTTTTCCTCTTTAAAAGACTTTAAATCCTCCTCAGCGGCCTCTAAGAGCTCTTTATAGTCTTTCAACTGTTTCCCAATTAACTTTCTAACCTCGGTAACTGCTTCGCGATTTACATCCAGGCTCCTGTCTTGCAGCACCTTTGTCACTGTATTGGCGATTACAGCTCCGGCTTCGGCATCGTAGGATTCCACCTGTATAATTATAACATCCGCCTCCCTGATCTGATTAGCCGAGATGCTGTTGCGGATCTGTGACGCTAAGAGCCTGTCGAAGTTAAACGAACGTGGGAGTGGATCGGGCACAGGAAAGCTCTCCTTAACTTCCTCAGGAAGATTCCTTACGACTTCTTCAGCAAGCGTTCTGCTTTCGATCTCCTGAATCTGATTGCTTATGAACGTTTTTTTTCCAAAGATCGATTCGGATAAGTCCGCCGTACTGGGTATAGGACTCCTTGACTCTTGAACTACAATAGTCGTCTTGGCTTGATAGACGGGCGAGGACATCTCATTGTGATAAACTATAGGAGCCAACACTCCGCAAAGGCACAGCAAGATCACCCATTTTCTTCTGAACAATATATCTATCAAATATCGAATCGAGTGTGTACGAGGTCTTTCAGTCTCTTTTGTATTCATAGTTCCTAACCTGATGCACTCAGAGTTGCGTGTGCAAACTGAGAATTTTACAGTGATACCCGATTATGGCTAAAGATCATATTATTTAAACTTTTGTTCAGTGACCTTGGTCACATTGTGATTAAAATAGATTTCTGCTAATCTTAATTATCTCTACTTTCACCGCACTTTTTATCAGTAAAGACATACAGCAAAGATTGCTCCTGTACGTGGCGTATAATAAATCAAAACTAGGTCTTTGTCAAGTTTAAAGATAGGTCATTTTGACTTTTCCCACAACTAAAATCTAAACACCATCCACCTTTTCTGCAAAGTGGCTCTCTGTGTCTTCGTTCTCCCTTACGACTTGCTCTATCGCATACGCCACCTGCATAACTGTGCCCTCATCGAATTGCCTGCCCATTATCTGCAATCCTATAGGAAGGCCGTTGGAAAATCCACAAGGCACAGTTATAGCTGGGATCCCCGCTAATCCCGCTGGAGCCACACATATATCCGTAAGATGCATCTTGACAGGGTCATCAGCAAGAGAACCTATCTTAAACGCCTCCTGTGCTGTTGTCGGAGCCACTAAAACATCACATCGGGACAGGACTTTTTCCAGATCCCGCCTTATGAGAGTCCTGACCTTCTGAGCCCTGGTGAAATACTCATCCTGAAATCCTGCACTCAAGTAGTACGTCCCTATCATTATCCTCCTTTTACCTCTTTGCCGAATCCCTCGCCTCTGGTTTTAATCATCATCTCCACAGGATCCGTGTAACTTCCGTATGATCTGTGACCGTAAATCGTCCCGTCGTACCTTGCCAGATTCGAGCTTGCCTCCGAGCTACACAATAGCTGATATGTAGGAATAGTATAGCCCAGATACTCGAGCTTATGTTTCTCCACATTCACACTTTCAAACTGAGCATAATCTCTAAGTCTTTACACGAGAGAAAGAAAAGTTTCTCTTATATTAACATCTACCTCTACTATCCTGTTTCCTATCTGGAAATCGAGGAAATCGTCCGAGATCCCGACGGTCAGTTTCTTCCTTGGAGCTTTAATAAGCTGTATATAATTGGGTACATCTAATCTTGCGCATGTCACGTCTAAGCGATCCCATCCAGATATAGCATTCATAACAAGGGCGCAGTCCTCTACATCCTTGGTTATTGGCCCGATAGCGTCCATCGAAGAAGAAAAATGAACCAGTCCGTAGCGAGAAACCCTCCCGTAGGTAGGTCTCAATCCCACCACACCGCACAAGCTCGCCGGAAGCCGAATCGATCCTCCAGTATCCGTGCCCAGCGAAAAGACACACTCATTCGAAGCCACCGCAGCAGCAGACCCCCCGCTCGACCCTCCTGGACTGAAAGACATATCCCATGGATTATGGGTCGTACCGTAAAAAGACGTTTCCGTTGATGACCCCATAGCAAACTCATCCAGATTTGTCTTTCCCAGCAACACTGCTCCCAAAGATTTGAGCCTTTTTATGACCGTCGCGTCATAGGGGGGCACAAAGTCCTCCAAGATCTTCGAGGCACACGTTGTCCTTATGCCCTTGGTGCATATTATATCCTTCACTGCATAAGGAATACCCAGAAGGGGATCCATATCATCTCCAGCCTTGATCCTTCTGTCTGCATCCTCTGCCAAGCATAACGCTTCTTCTTCCGTCACAGTTATAAAAGCCGTTCAGCTCTGGATCAAGACGCCTTATCTTACCTATCAGACCTCTCGTAAGCTCTAAGGACGACGCTTCCCCACTTATAAGCTTTTCGTGGAGTTCGTGTATCGTAAGATTCATATCTTCCATTTCGGGCTATCCGTGATCCTGCATAAGCTTTGGCATAGTAAAATACACGGTTGGTTCAGCTTTCTCGCGATCGTCCGCATCGTAGTAGTCCCTTTTATCAGGAGCATTCTCAAATATTATCTTCCTTTCATCCTCCGTCAGAGATTCTGTAGCCTTATCCTGCTTCCTTGAAACGGACAGAAACCTTAAAGGGAGCACCTGATAAGTCGGCTCAACCCCTGTGACATCCACAGTCATAAGAAAGTGGATATTCTCCAGTACGCTCGCAAGCTCCCTGGGGAAATCCCCCTTATCTTCTTGGCTGAGCTCTAAATAAGCAAGCTGAGCCATATTCTCCACAATCTTTATATCGATGAATTTATCCCGCATCCTTTTCCCCAATTCTAAAGTCCAAAGCTCCTTTAACACACGCAAAAATATAATAAAAATATACACAGGTGTCAATGTCGTGAAAGCTTCAGATTTTCCCTATAAGATCGCTGTAGAGGAACAGACCTGCAAAGTTTTTGACCGGAGACATCTCTCTCAAGTTCAATATGTTTGAGAAATAGTAAGAAAATGACCATAGATTCTGCACATCAACACCTATTAAAACGTAATAAACGTTCCAACTGTGGGATGCATCTCCGTAGCAAATTCCAGAGGGGACCCTTCAGAAAAACCGATAAAGATTATAGAGCACACTTAAAGCCGCACGGTGACTTGACCTTGCGGCTTTAAGTTATTCATGAAGACGAGGAGAGGAAGATACGATCACAGAGAAAAAAGGGCTCAAACAGTACAGGCTGCAATTGGAAGGGCATCAGAAGATAGCCGCAAACGTGGACAGACTCATCGCCCAGTTAATGGCCGATCAAGAGCACTTAAGAATTCCAGACAAAGTCTGAACAGAAATGCGTCGAGAGACGTGGTAAGGGAGTTAATACAAATGGCAAGCCACTAACAGATCAAGTGAGCATAGCGCGGCGCTTTGGATGGCGCAGTTTGCGCAGGGCTGTTTCCTTTATCTGGCGCACTCTTTCGCGAGTTAAATTGATCCTTTCACCGACCTCCTCCAAGGTGAGCGGATCGTTTCCATCCAGGCCAAAGTACAACCTCAGAACCTGCACCTCTCGCTCCTTCAACTCGGAAAGCACCAACTCTATCTGCTCGGTCGAAGATTTTTCCATCACCGAGGTGTCAGGCAGCGTCTGAGCCATATCCGGCAGCAGATCGTGCAGACTGTGTTCATCGTCGTCCAAGAACGGCTCGTCCAGGGATTTTACGTCCCATCCCATTTGCAAGGTTGTCTCCACCGAATCCGCCGATATTCCCAACTCTTTTGCTATGTCCTCCACACCCGGATCTCCCTCCATTTCCTGCTCGAGAGCTCGGGATGTCCTGGAGATGTTTCTAAGCAAACTCATCCTGTTGGGCGGGATCCGCACCATCCTGGAATCTTGAGAAAGAGCCTGCAATATAGCCTGACGTATCCACCATACGGCGTAGGAGATAAACTTATATCCTTTAGTTCCATCGTATCTTTCAGCTGCAATCATCAAACCCATGTTCCCTGCGCTGATCAACTCTGAAAGTGGAAGGCTTCTGTTTCTGTATTCTTTGGCTGTATCAACTACAAAACGCAGATTTGCCTCTACGAGTTTGTTCCTAGCTTTTTTGTCTCCATTCTTTATTCGCAGAGCTAATTGCATCTCTTCCTCCAGGGATAGAGGCTGCGAGTCCACTATCTCTGAAAAATATGTCTTCAGGGAAACCTGATTGTCGTCAAAGACGTCTTTTAACATATGACCCAAAATGGACCTCCTGTGTTAAGCTAAGGGCACCCTCAAAAGTGAGTATCAGACCACGAGGTGGTTCGATGAACTTATTGGGGAAAAAGTAGATTATCCGTTGCAAAAGATATTAATAATTCTGAATTAACCGTTCATCCTCTGAAAGAACAATTCATTTATCTCATTAGCTGAATGGCATTCGGCAAGGTTATGCTTTAGCCTATTATCCTCCAAGACCTTGGACAGCGAAGATAGCAGAGACAGATACGAACCGGAAACTGACGGAGGAACAGCAAAAAGGCAGATAAGATGGACTGGTGCATCGTCCTGCTCCGGACGGAAATCCACCCCTTTGGGGGATATCCCCACAGCCACACCGAGCTTTTCGACACACCTGCTTCTTGCGTGCGGAAACGCCACACCCTCCTCCACTACTGTGCTTTCGATATCCTCCCTTTCGAGCACAGACTGCAGAAATCCCAAGCTATCCTTCACGTAATTTGCTTTATACATCACATCAACGAGTTCTTTGATAGCTCCAATCTTATCAGACGATCTCAGTTTCGGAACAAGCAGATCAGTATCGAAGATATGATTCGGCAAATCCATGTCCTAATTCTCCGACCCACTTAAACAATAAGTGCAACTATTGCATGTAACATCGGTGTTACAGCGCATATTACGGTTAAAAAGAGAGTTAACGTCAGAATAATTAGCAGGATGTGTAATTTATAGTGATCACTGCAATTTGTGCAAGCGTTGCACTTGCTTTCACATAAACAGTTTAATACAAATCGTCCGTTGAGCGTTGATAGATTGCAGCCAATTCCCGATCCTGAACATCCAGACCAGCTAACTTTTGATATTCCATATATTTTTGCTCAACTGATTCTACGTAGGCGATAGTCCTTCTGGCGCCCCGATAGAACCCGTGTCTCGGCCTGGGTTTGGCCCAGATGAGCCGATGTAGTTGACTCTGTTTCCTGTCGAGCATAGGGAATGTCTTTCTCAAAGATTCCCAACTGTCCGTCGGAAGACCGATGTGCCGGGCTATCTTCTGAGCATCCACCACGTGGCCAAACCCACTGTGATAGCTCGCTAAAGCAAAGCGTAGAAGCTCTATCCCCTCCTTCTGTCGGAAGAGTTCACACTGCCTTTTAAAGTATTTAACACCCGCACAGATATTGGATTCTGGATCGTATATCTTGACTAACTTCAACTCTTGCGCTGTCTGTGGCATAATCTGCATCAGCCCCTTGGCCCTGGAGCGGCTGGTGGCTTTTGGATCAAACCGGGACTCCTCCCAGATCAAGGCGGCAATAAGCAGCCAGTCGAAACCGTGCTGATCTGAATATTTCTTGATCAGGGAGTCGTATCGTGAGATAGCCAGATCTACTGTCCCAACGGTATCTGATAGAGGATTGAGCTTCTCTGATTCCAAGTAAATCGGGGATTCGGTGTAGTCATCCATCAGAGAAATGTCTATCGAGCTTTCCGACGGATTTGGACTGGAAGTCGTATCCCCAAACGACAGCATATAGACGATAACAGGAGATGCTATAAATACGACGCGGTTCATATAAAGGACCTTTAGAGTTTTATTACATCGACTTCAAGGGAAGATTTGCCCTTTCGGCCCTCTATAGTGATAGCAAAAATAATGCCAATAAAAGTAACATTGGCATAAGCCATTGTAATACAGCGTATTATCTATAGTAATAGATTTCGTGTAAAAGGGGATCCTCAGTGAGGATGGGGAGTTAATGCAAAAGGTGCACTAGGGAAGGGACTCGCCAAGCAAGTTAAAAAATAGAAGTTTACGAGCAGTGTTTGGGTTTCCCAGGAAGCAAAGTGAATTGCTGATTCTACTTTTACTAAACTCTTCTGGGAAAGAGAAAACGTCTTGTGATTTTCAAGGAGCGCTTGTATACTGCCTCCCTACACCTGTTTAATGTTCTCTCCAACTATTTACAGCGTAGTAGTATTTCCTTGGAAGATTATTCTTCGTATTAGTAATCGCCTCTTCGTCGTACATGATCTGGGCATTGCCGCTCATCTTTATCGTGGCTGAATCAGCTTCAAACATAAACGCTCCAGAGATTTTCGAATTTCCAGACATTTTGACATCAACATCTTCGCCGACTATCATTACCACACCCTCCCAACTGAATTGGCCGGACAGATCCAATTCCTCAGCATCCACGATCAGAAGACCCGCTCCTTCGACATTGCCTGACAGGCTAACACTGCCGTCACTCGGTTCAAGATACGTGATCTCGGGAGAGTTTGGCAAGCTTCCGTACTCCTTATACCCACTGATACTTGTGTCGGTTAAATACTCGTCATAAAACTCAAGATCTTTAATTTTGTCCATAAGTTCTTCAAGATCGGGGAAGCTTACGACAACAGCCATTGGAGGAGAACCGTTAACCTCGGCGTTGCCTTTCAGAATTAAAGCCGAACTATCAGAAGAACTTGCAAAATTGATCCCAGGAAAATCGACACTTTCCTCATCTCCATCGTCGTCATCATCGTCATCTCCATCGTCGTCATCATCGTCGTCATCATCTCCGTCTCCATCATAGTCATCATCATCACTGTAAATCCCATTTATGTTGGAGTTTCCGGACATGATAAAGTCGGAAGTTGCGTCGTCATCGTCTCCATCATCGTCATCATCTCCATCGTCGTCATCATCTCCATCGTCGTCATCGTCTCCATCATCGTCATCATCTCCATCGTCGTCATCATCTCCATCGTCGTCATCGTCCGAAAATCCTGCAATGCTTGCATTTACACTAACTGATGCCGAGATTTCAGGTACAATGCTCTTTTTATCAGCAGTGACGGAACTGGAGGAGGTATCACCTACTATGATTGCTGTGGCTGTTATCAGGTTCTGGTTGGAGGATAGGCTCACCACAACAGTCGAATCTGCGACGCCGATACTGAAGGTGCCACCATTTAGACTTATGTTGCTGTACCCTTCTCCTGTAAACGTATCGTCGTTCGTAAGCTCCCCTAAGGCTATGTTGGCTGCGCTTGCAGCAGTGACGCGCGTTGCAACCTGTTCATAGTGATCCGCAAAGGTGTCAACTGCGTCTTCGCTGATCTTATTAAGATCATTTTTTACGGTGGCAAACACAAACGTAAAGCTCGCCACCAGAATAAGGGCAAATTTTCCCATAGGTTGATCACACCTCCTCGGTAGACAAGAATATTCGCCAACTATAAACTAAGTTGTCAGAAATCATAACAAAAGATAATGATGGACAAACTTCCTGTCTGTGACTACAATCACGCTTTGTGGAAAATTTAAAAAAGGTTGAACCGCCTTTAGGATCTACAAATATTGACTATCTTATACGTGGATGGCTTTGTGGACACTGAACATTTGATACAACAATACAAAGAACATTGTTAGGTGTCAAGGAAAACCTCTCAGCCCACTATGATTCGGAAAGTTTGTATTTTCTGAGAATATCTGAAAATCGTCTCCAAAGATACTTCGCGGCTCATCCGGGTTCAGCCTTGTCTTCGAGGCTCTCATTCCAAACTGATGGTTCTCCCACACTTTCTGTCGCTCTTTCGGTCCTATTCTTGCGTTGGTAGTGGTTCTATCAGGGGCACGATCCATGGTTCTGACATCAGCGTGCGCGGTTTCGAAGCCAGATTAACCGTCGGATCGATTAGTAACTGGTGTTTGCGCCCGTTCAGAGAAGCCAAGACCCTCGCTCGAACCTCGATCTGATCGTAGCCCTCCTTGCGCAGTTCACTGGCAATGTACTGGCAGAACTGCAGGATCATATCTGGTCGTTTAGGCATCTTCTTCCGCTGCCGCCGAGTCAGGTAATTCTTTGGATTGACCTTCCAGGTTGTATGATTCACCGGATCGGTTGCAAAGAACCTTGCCTTAACTTTCTTGGTGCGCAGCTTCATGTGCCATGCAAAGCGGTGTCCCTCCTCCGTCCAGCCCACATACCCAGGATAGAGGAAGTGGCGCAGCGGTACCAAGAGTTGTAGTGCAAGATAGATCCCCAGCAGTACGACTGTGGCGCTCTGTCCAGAACTCAGGAAGGCCGTAGCAGTCCGCTGACGGTCTTCATGCTTTTTGACCGTCCACCACCGACCGCCAAGACGCGGCCAGTCCGGAGAGAAGAACAGCGTTGTTGCGGCAATCATGAACCATGGGAAGATTCCTATCCTAAAGAGCTTTGCATTTAGCAGGTGAAACGCAACAGCTGCAGCGAATCCAAAGACGCGTGTTCGCTGCCATAGAAGCAAAGGGACAATCAATAGATCGAGTAGCAGACCACCGTAGCTGAATAGGTAGACCATCCATTCCTCGGTGAAGTGCGGGCCGATTATGGGAAAACTAGTGCGTGCAGCCAGCCACATCCGCATCGGCTCGCCATGTAGCCAATCATCGTTCAACTTCGCCAGACCACCGTAGAAATAAGCGATACCGATCTGCGCTTGAAGCAGCCACAGCGCCCATGCCGGTGCGGTGTTAGAATGGATCTTTGGGCGTCGAACCGAATCGATCGAGAGAGAGAGATGCGCAGGCACGAAGATCAGCAGCAGGCTGATCAGGCTAATCAGATAAAAATGGTTTAGATAGTTCGCCTGATCTAACAGGAAGATGTAGGTGAATCCTACGAAAAAGAGAGTGGCACTGATACGGTACCAGAGGCCAAGGGCGATACAGATGGCGAGTGCAGCCAGGGCTAAGAAGTGCAGATACATGCCGTGGCCAGGCAACGGTCGTATCCATTCAAAACCATAGTACTTGAAGTAAAAGGTCGGGTCAATGAAGTAGCGATGGATCCAGCCATGATCGAAGTAGCGATACACCTCCCAGAGCATGATCACACCAAAGGCGATACGGAAGTAAACGAGGGAGGCGATATCAACTGGAGCAAAAAGGTGATTCCAGAAGGCGCCCTGGGATGCCGCGGATGATTTGTGAGAACGGTTGGATGCCATACCGACAAGTTATAGCTGCATGAGCCTTTATCAGATAGCTGAAAGCATAAAGGTCTCAAAAAGCATCGAAGAACTTTCTTGAAGAACCAAGAAATAGGGAATTAGAAGATTACGCTATCTAAAGGAGCTTGTACTCTTTAAGTTTGTACTGGAGTGTGCGCAGGCTGATTCCGAGGGCAGATGCAGCCTGCTTGCGGTTGGAACTGACGTGGGTGAGCGTCTCGCGGATGAGTCTTTTTTCCATCTCCTGGATAGAGATGCCTAATCCCACTGTGAAGGAACGAGAAGGTTCACGTGCCGATTGTATCTGAAGAGGGAGATGTTCGGGCTTTATCTCCTGCTCTGAAGACGTTACGACTATCCTTTCGACAGTGTTCTTAAGCTCACGGACATTTCCGGGCCACCGGTAGTCGATAAGGGCTCTCATCGCATCGGAACAGATACGTCTGGATCTCTGTCTATGTATGTGACAGAACTGCTCCAGAAAGGATTCGATAAGGACAGGTATGTCCTCCTTTCTATCTCGGAGCGGAGGGAGCTCTATGGGAACAACGTTGAGGCGGTAGTAGAGGTCTTCTCTGAAAGATCCATCCTCCACTGCCTTTTGAAGATCTCTGTTGGTCGCAGAGATAATCCTTACAGCGGACTTGATAGTATCCGTTCCTCCCACGGCTTGAAACTCCTTCTCTTCAAGCACCCTCAACAGGTCCACCTGGTTTTGAAGGGGGATTTCAGTTATTTCATCCAGAAAGAGGGTGCCGCCCTGTGCCATATGGAACCTGCCGGGTCTGTCGGCGTGGGCTCCAGTAAACGCCCCTTTTGTATGCCCGAAAAGCTCACTTTCAAAGAGATTGTCCGGAACGGCTCCGCAGTTCAGTGCAATGAAAGGTCCCTTGCGGTGCTGGCTTCTTTGATGGATCGAGCGAGCTACAAGTTCCTTCCCCGTCCCCGTTTCACCCTGAAGCAGGACAGGCACATCACTTAAAGCGACCTGTTTTACGATCTCGGTTACTTTCCTCATCCCCTGGCTCCTGGCGACGATGGTGCCCAGGGAATCGTCACCTTCAAGACGCGAGCGCAACTCCTTATTCTCCGCGATGAGGGCCTGATGCTCCAGGGCACGATCCACGATAAGCCTTAAACGCTTAATATCCACAGGCTTGGTGATGTAGTCATAGGCTCCTCCTTTGATAGCATCTACGGCTGTGGAGACAGTCCCATAGGCTGTGATAATTATCACTATGGTGTCCGGGCTCTTTTCTCTTATGCGCCTTAAGATTTCAAGCCCTCCAGGACCTGGCATTTTGAGGTCTACGATGGCCAGGTTGTAAAGCTCCTTTTCGACCAGTTCGGCGCCCCTGTTTCCATCAGATGCCACATCGACCAGGTATCCGCTCTTCTGAAGCACCTCTTTCAGTCCACTGGATATGTTGAACTCGTCGTCCGCGACCAATATCTTAACGTTAGGTATTTCCACTCCAGATTCCATCTTCTATGACCTGACTGGAATAGCGATCACAACGGTTGTCCCGGACCCGGGTTTGCTCTTTACCTCGATTGTACCTTGATGCTGATGGATAGCCCTCTGGGCTATGGACAACCCCAATCCTGTGCCTTCATCTTTTGTCGTGTAGTAGAATTCAAAAATGTTAGGAAGTTCCTTCTGGTGAAGCCCGCATCCGTCGTCGGACACTTCCAGTAAAATCTCCCCGGAAGCGGACTTTGTTTTAATAGATATATGACCCTTGCCATCTATAGCCTGAAAGGAGTTTATGACTATATTCAAAAGTGCCTGGCTGAGTTGATCTTCGTCTCCCTCTATATAGGGAAGTCCTTTGTCGAGCTGTGCCTCAAGTTTAATCTCTCTTTCTTTCGCCTCAGGCGTCACCAAGGCTATCACGTGTCCTACAATATCGTTAAGGTTCACACAGGAAAGCTTCAACTGTGGGGGACGGGAAAAGCGCAAGAAGTTGTTCAGGATATTGTCCAGCCTTCTCATCTCAACCTGGGCTATTCCCGTTCGATCGTAAATCTTCTCTCTTAACGAGGGACCCTCTTGTTCTAAGTCCTCCTCCAAAAGCTGTAGTTGAATGTCGATGGCGCTTAGGGGATTCCTGATTTCGTGCGCGATTGATACTGCAAGCCTGCCCAAGGCGTTCATCTTTTCTATCTGCAACATCGAGTGCTGAGCACTCTTGAGAACTGATATGTCCTTGAGGATCATAACTATCCCCAAGACGGAGTCTCCTTCGTCCTTTAAGGGAGACGTACTAACCCTCAAGAGTCTGCTAGTTCCGTCGTGCAAGGAGTAATCTATATCGCGGTCTTCCGGGAATCGAGCCTTTTTGAAGGCGTCATGTAAAACGTTTATAAGATCAGGCACTCCCTCAAAGACGGTTGTGTAGGATTGCCCTAAAACCCCCGTTTTTGTCTTTTTCAGCATCTCCAGAAAACATCTGTTAGCAGCAAGGACTGTCCTGTCCGAACCGAACGCAACTATCCCTTCGGTGATGCTCTGTAGAATATTTTTGCTGTACTTTTCAAGTCTATTGAGCATATCCCTCTCGACCGAGCAGACAGTAGTCAGAATACTGGGCAATCCCACCCATCCCCCTACAACGAGTCAGATGGCTTCGCTCCCCCGATTTAACCCCCGATAGATTCAATCGAGGGGGCTCGTAATGACACTGTCTACTCTTACCTCCTGTCATCGCGAGGGGGCACTCGCCCCGACCCCGAAGGGGACGCGGAGCCAGGACCATTCTGGTGACATGAGAGAAAGTACCTACCTGTCTAATAATCTCTGATTCTATTTGAATATAATAACATTGCCTGTAGTTGTCGAATCCAACTTTGAGCCAGGAGTATCGAAGAGATTCTTGGGAGAAAAGGCGCCTTACTATTGGTTTACCACTACAAGGCTGAAATGATAAATAAAATAGATAAAGGTGATCACAGTACTGGCAAAATGATATAGATAAAATAGATAAAGGTGATCGCGGTAGTGAAGGTAAGCATAAAGTTGGAAAACCTGCCCATCGCCACTTCTCTATCGACTTTATCGACTTTTCTGACAATGAGAAGGACTCCGACGGCAAAAACGGCAAGGTTCAAGCCATTTGCTGATGCGCCGAACACGATGAGCATGACAGGTCGGGGGATGCCCAGGGAAAATCCCAGCCACAGGAGGAGAAAGAACACCTGGAAAAATCTGATCCATTTGAATCGTGCCTTTTCGTCATCCCACACGGTAAATCCCAAGCTTGCGGACAGGTCTGTCCACATCCTTCCCACCGCTGCCGTGCAGACTGTGAGGGTGGAGTACAGAGTGCAAAATGCTCCAAACGTAAAGAGCCAGTAAGCCCATTTGCCGTAGGTTTCGGTGAATATGCTGGAGATGTCCCTCACCACGTCCATTCCCTCTGGGAGCACCTTTAACCCGTGCAGGACAGCCGCACCTATCACATAATATGCGAAGGTTATGACTGTAGCCAGTCCTGTGCAGATCAGAGCATCTGCTCTCATCACGCCAATCCAGCCTTTACTCCTCCTTATCCATCCGTCCCTATCGTTATCGTAGTGGTGCTTCCCGCCGATAAAACTTGCATAGCCCTTCTCCAAAATCCAGTAGGGATACATGAACAGTTCGATAGCCGTTATCCCCACAGCTCCCATCAGGCTTATGGCTATTACGCCGCCACCTTCGGGCATCTTGAATAGAAGGCCACTCTTAAGTTGGGCAAGGGAGATCGAGTACTCTGTCCCCTGGATGAGAAATAGCAAGGAGATGACGACAAGCGAGAATCCGGCCACAAGGGAGATGACGAACTTTTCTATGTCGCTGTAGAGTCCGCGAAAAAGGAGCGCAATAATGCTGATACAGATAATACCTGCCCAGACTTCCGCGCTGATTCTCGGGAATATCGTCATAAATAATCCCACAACGGAGCCTAAGATCCCCGCCAGCGCTACCATAGTCAACGCAATACCGACAAAGATGATCAGCACAATCCATGAGGTCCCGCGAAATTTGGGTCCGGGGACCTTGTTCAGAGCCTGAATGGTGGTGCAGTTGTTGATCAGGCAATATCTTCCTAATTCTATCTGTATGAAATATTTAATCACGCAGCAGATGATCACAGCCCACAGGAATACGAATCCGTGCCTTGCTCCCATCGTGGTTGTGACGATCAACTCACCTGAGCCTATCACCGAGCCAGATATGACGATTCCCGGGCCGATATTGCGCAGGGTTCCTAGCAATCCCACAGGTGGCTCTTTGACAGCGAGTTCCACAGCCTCTTTTGCCATTTCACCTCCTTATGTGATCAAAATTCCCAATGCAGGCCTGCTTACTGCAGCAGCTCGAAAAGAGCGGCTGAGTGAAAGATAAATAAAAGCTGCATCTCAGTCAAGCACAAAAGTATTTGCGACGCACCTTGGGAACTTTGCTGGAAGCATGAGCTGGAGCCAGGAAAGAGCAAAGTGCCTGTGACGGTGGCTCTCTTTTAGTCTGTGACTTTGATCTTGCCGCAATTCACACTTAATCTGATGTATGATCCTACCGCCATTCAGGTAACCTTTAGCTCGTGGAAATTGTTCTGTAGAATAATAGAAGGCTGAGAAAAAAAGAGATATTCTTTTGCCCTTTCGCAATCTTTATCTATAACTTTATGGAAAGAAAAAATCACTTGACATGTCTTTCCTGTCGGCATATATTATCAACCATTGGTACCATTTAATGGGGGCCGAATTAAGCGATTGATAAGAATACTCTTAAAATTAAACTGAACAAGGAGGGTCAGAGGCTGACCAGGCAGAGAAATCTTATATTGGAGGAGGCACAAAGATCCCGGGATCATCCCCGCGCGGCAGATATATATGCGCGAGTAAAGGAGAAGATGCCCAACATAAGTTTTGGAACGGTTTACGGGAACTTGCGATCCCTCAAGGAGAACAACCTTGTAAGGGAGCTGAACCGGGGTGATCGCACTGCTCGCTACGACGGCAATATGGCCGAACACCACCATGCCGTCTGCGTCAGTTGCGGTGATATAGTCGATGTGGACCTCCCGCCGTCTCAGCTGGATGACGCTGGAGCGCTCGGGACAGGTGAAGACGGCGTTCAGAGTAGATGACAGCCGCGTGGAATTTTACGGACTCTGTTCCCATTTCGGTTAGGTCTGGCGAAGAATCTGAAGTTAAAACACCTAAATGCTGGCGAAGAATAAGAGGAAGTCAAGTTGCTGATATATCAATAGAGTTCGTCCATCACCAATACAAACCATGACATAAAGGAGGACGTATATGCCACACGAATTACCGGCTCTGCCTTACGATTTCGGTGCGTTGGAGCCGCACATCGACGCTCGGACGATGGAGATCCATCACGGCAAACATCACAACGCCTACGTGACCAACCTCAACAAGGCACTTGAGGGCAACGCAGACCTTCAGGGCAAGAGCATTGAGGAGTTGATCAGCTCCCTCGACAGCGTCCCTGAGGGCATCCGTACGGCTGTGAGAAACAACGGCGGAGGACACGCTAACCACAGTCTGTTCTGGCCCCTTATGAGCGGGGACGGCGGCGGAGACCCCTCCGGTGAACTGGCAGGAGCCATCAACAGCACTTTGGGCTCCTTCGCCTCGTTCAAGGAGAAACTATCAACCGCAGGTGCAACTCGCTTCGGCAGCGGATGGGCCTGGCTCTCAGTTGACGGATCGGGCACGTTGATCGTCGAATCAACTCCGAACCAGGATAGCCCGCTCTCAGAAGGGCGCACGCCCATTCTGGGTCTGGATGTATGGGAGCACGCCTATTATCTGAACTACCAGAATCGGCGCCCTGACTATATCTCCGCCTGGTGGAACGTGGTCAACTGGGACCAGGTGGCTGAGAACTACAAACAGGCGATGGGATAAAGACTATTAGCCAATAGCGTAAAGCGTGGAAGACCGCCTCTGTGTGTCTTTCACGCTTTACACTGATGAGGGAGAGAAATCAAGATGAACAGCAGCTTGAAATCCTATCTGGCTGAGTTAGTCGGGACGTTCACTCTGATCTTCATAGGAGCCGGGGCAATCTGTATGGACGTCTATACTAAAGGAGAAGTAGGTCTTCTTGGGATAGCCATCGCTCACGGTCTTGCACTGTCTATTGCCGTCTCGGCGACGATGAATATCTCAGGCGGACACATCAACCCAGCCGTGACCATCGCAATGCTGATAACCCGGAAAATCAGTGCTGGAACGGCGATAATGTACATCATATCTCAGCTGATAGGCGGGGCTTTAGGCGCAATCGCGGTGAGATCGACCTTTAAGGGGCTTATGATCGGAAATATGTTTGTGATGGAAATGGCGAAGCTCGGAACGCCCACTCTTACAAGCGACATCGGCTTTAAGAGAGGTTGTATGATTGAGGCTTTTTTGACCTTCCTGCTTCTCTTTGCGATCTTCGGGACGGCAGTTGACAAACGGGCACCCAAGCTAGGCGGATTCGGGATAGGTCTTGTGCTCACTATGGACATCCTTGCGGGTGGTGGCTTAACCGGAGCTGCGATGAATCCGGCCAGGGCGTTCGGGCCAGCCTTGGTTGGGGGCTACTGGGACGGTGTCAATCATCTGGTCTACTGGATAGGACCTATCGTAGGGGGCGCCGTAGCCGCGCTTCTGTATAATGGCTTAATCATGGAAAAAGAGGAGGAAGCCGCAAGGGATTAAACAGGCAACTATCTATATTTAGCCTATGCAGGCTGGGCATGCAGGTTCGCCCAGCCTATTTTTCGCCTGCTTACAGCTGCCTTTGCTTGAGTCCTGAGCACCAATATGAAAGGGGTCTTCTTCTTGATCAGCGCTCGATTGATAGTGGAAGAGTTCAAGAAACAGGGCGTTACGCATATGATCGGCGTGCCGGATAACGGGTCTAGGGCGATTTATGAACTTCTCTGGAAAGACGATGATATTGATGTGATTACGGCTACTAGAGAGGGAGAGGCCATCTCAATAGCCTCCGGTCTTTATATAGGAGGCAAAAAGCCGATAGTCATTATTCAAAATACGGGTTTCTTGGAATCGGGAGACGGAATAAGAGGAAACGTCCTGAACATGAAAATTCCACTCGTTATGATCATAGGCTACAGAGGTTATAAATCTATGGCCGATGGCGGAAAATACGTCGACAGCGTAGCCACCCTCCTGGAACCCACCCTGAAAGCCTGGGACATCCCTTATTCTACACTCGCCCGTAATGAAGACATCTGGACGATACCCGACGCCTTTGAAAAGGCGGAAAATTCATCACACACTGCAGCAGTGCTTATGATCGGCAATTCTGAGTAAGAAGTTAGGACTAGCCAAACTACTATCTCCGAGCAACCCATGCCTGTCTGATCGAACAAAAGGACATGACGTTCAGCAGAGCCGCACCTAACAAGTAGTAGCACATCCCTGCTGGCGCTATTCTGCTGTTTAACAAAAACTTCTAAAAGCAAAAAAAGACAGCTACACCAAATTGGCCATAGCCGTCTTCCTCATACCAATAGGGACACATCTATCGCAAAAGCGTCATCCTCTTTGTCTCTTGGAATTCTCCCGCTCGAAGCTGATAGAAATATATCCCTGAGGAAACTTGCTGGCCTTCGTTATCCATTCCGTCCCAGTGGACTCGATGAGAACCCATCTCCTGATATCCGTCCACCAGAGTGGCGATCTCCTGACCGAGGAGGCTGTAGACCTTCAAGCTTACATTTTCTGATCTGGGCAGCACATAGCCAATCACAGTAGAAGCATTGAAGGGATTGGGGTAGTTCTGCTCCAGAGCGAAGGCCTGAGGAGCCCCCGCAGCCGTGCCTTCCTCATTAGCCACGAGGGTAGTAAAAGAATCTACTATTGTGACCCCAATGCTTGCCCTTGAAGCAAACCCTATATCATTTATGACAATAAGGCTCAGAGTAAGGTTGTTTACACCGAAGTCTCCGGCATAGTAATAGTAATCGCCAGATTCATCCTTGCCGATCCCACCGTCAGTTCCTCGCCATTTATATACCAAATCGCCACCGTAGGGGTCGGTAGCTTCAACGAAGAGCTTGGTTTTACTCTCCCGTTCTACAGTATCCTGTGCTATCTCCAATCGTTCTATCACCGGCTTAAAGGGGTCAGCGGATGTTGCAGTTGGTCTTGTCAGCAGAAGAGCGTCTATTTGTTCGGCAGTTTCTCTCAGTTTGTCTTTCATCTTGCCTTTCGCACTGATCTCAACAACGATGTTGTTGCGGATAAATTTTCTTCCTCCGAAGAAAGAGATGTCTCCCGCGACATTGGGTTGATCGCGCCGCGGAACGCGGGTTTCAAATGGCAGTGAAGTGTAAAAGTACCTTTCAATAAGGTACTCGTGCGCCTCTGCGACGGTCTCCGCCACGACAATCCAGATTTCCACGCGATCTTCTGTGTAATCTTCCCGTCCCGTTATAATTGTCTCTCCCATCTGCCACATGGACCAGTACATGACGAGATTGTTCTTTTGTCCCCATAGGCCACGAGTCCTGTTTGGCAGGAGGTCAGTAGTTCCTTCCAGGATCGGTATTATACCCTTGGAAAGTCTAACACCAGCTCTAACAGGACCCGTCTTCCCGGGCCAGCTTTCAAAGTCGGACAACTCCTTTAGCTTATCTAGAGATTCACCCGTCGGCCCTTCCTGTGCAAACGCGAAATCGCGTATGTTCAATACTAGTAATCCTATTACCAGTATGAGTGACAGAATGATTCTTGTCATTTTGTTCACCTCCGTTGAAGTTCTTCTGTTCTGATGCTCTAATCTACACTACTGTACGATGAAGCTCTTACTGACAGGATTACCGGTTTCATGGGCAGGATCGTCGTCTTTCACCAAGCCTTTGTAGGTACTCCAAGCAACTCCCGTCAGATAGTACTCGCTGTGCGGGGCGGCATCAGGATTCGCATCATTATCTACCGACATTAGGGCATCATAAACATCATCTCCGATTGCCCCGAAGGAATGATTCGTAAACTTAGACCTTCCGTCTGTAGAATCATCGTCTTCTCCGACAATAAGAGTATCAGACCAGCTAGCATTGTCATGGAAAGGGTTGTTGGTCCACGCTTCGCCGGTCGGCTTTATGCAATTGACATATCCGAAGGGGTTAACATACTTATACAACGCATTACACCCTAATGCGTTCGCAAAGGTCTTCACTGCTTTCCCCATGTCATAGCAATTAACATCGCCACCAGGGCCATTAAAGGCAATCAAGAATTTATCAAGCCAGAAGTTTGTCCCTTGTCCATTGGTAGTAAATGATGGTGCTCCATTCACAGTATCGTAGCCAAACGTCGCATCAAAAAGCAAGTTAAATGTAAAATAATCCGTCGCTTGAGCGGCTGTACTCGCTCCACCCGCATAGCCACAGGCTACAGAAAGGGCCTCAGCCCATGGTGTGGCCTGTGGGGCCTGAGGGCTTGCAAGGATTACGTAGATCTCATGAGGCCCGGTTGAAGTGATATTATAGTTATTTCCCTGATACTTTTCCTTCCACTGCCACCTTAGTGCTGTCGATTTGTTCACATTGGTAGGCACACTCGTGAGTGTGAAGTCCTGATATTCAGGGCTGGACAATCCATTCGAGAAGGTGACTGTCGTCTCCGCAATATTCGTCAGGATAGACCCCGCAGTCTTGGTCGCCAGTATCTGAGCGCTGGTCACCCAATCCGCGTCGCATGTAAAGCGTACCTTGATCGTCTTGTTCGAACTTTTTATATAGCAGACAGGATCATTAGCACCTCCTGTCACCCATTCAGGCGCCGTAATAGCAGTCTCATTCTCTTTAATGGTAACGCCATCCGTACTGTTGCTGCCCGTGTTGTGGTTGAACTTGATGTGAGTCAGAGTAATACTGTACGGTGGGGCCGCACTCACATCTCCGGCAAAGACGAAGACTATTGACAGCAAACAAATCCATATTGTCCATCTGGACTTTTTCATAAAGCACACACCTCCTTAGGTTATCTGGAAAAGCTTGTTGTGACTTAGCTCTCCAATCATCCTTGAGTGTAATTCCAGCTCTGGATTTTCCTCATCCCTACTTAAGCCAGAAATTCCGCCTCGCAGGCTTTGAATCCGGATAGAGTTCCAGCACCTTCCCAAAAGCTGCATCAGCCTTGACCTTGTCCTGCAAGAACGCAATGTAAATCCTGCCTATCTGATAGTAGGCATAGGCATATACCTCGTCATCCTTGGAGATGTCCTTGTCAACGATGGCCTGAAGCTTGTCTATGGCCGAACGGAATTTATCCTTATGAATATCCATCCAGGCAAGACAATATTCTGCCCAGGAGACAGACGTGCCAGCAGTGGGATAGTTATCGATCACCCTTTTAAGCTGTTCTTCTGCGCGCTTCAGATCCCCAAGTTTGATGTAGTTCAGTGCGATTTCATACTGCTTCTGCGCCACAAATTCCAGGGATGGCCCCTGTATCGTCACCACGATCTCTCTGGGACCTTCGATGGAAACCACTACTTGCGCCTCACTCTGCTGCGACGTCTGGAACAAAACACCCATCAACGTCGCTAAAAAGAGGGTGACTAATACACTTCGTCGAGCGCTCTTGGATTTCATCTTTCGCACCTCCTTTATTCCAGTAAAAGCATCTTCTGGGTCTTGGCAAATTCGCCAGAGACAAGCCTATAGAAATAGATACCGCTGGACACCTTTCCTCCATCATCGTCTTTTCCATCCCACTGAACGGAATAGAAACCGCCTGTCTGAGGTTCATCCACCAATGTCTTCACTTGCTGACCCAAAACATTGTAGATCGCCAACAGAGTGGGCAGGGGCCCCTTATGGGCCAGTGCATAATGAATCGTTGTCTCTGGATTGAAGGGATTGGGGTAGTTCTGCTCCAGAACGAAGGCCTGAGGAGCCCCCGCAGCCGTGCCTTCCTCATTGGCCACGAGGGTAGTTAAAAAGAATCTACTATTGTAACCGTTAAGCTGGCCCTTGAAGCAAACCCTATATCATTTATGACAATAAGTGTGAGTTCCTTAACACCTACCTCGTATCTGGCAATATAGTAGTAAGTTTCTGAATTGTGATCCTTTCCAAGCCCAGCCCCGTTCATCCTCCAGATGTATTCCAAGCCCCCCCCGTGAGGATCTCTAGCTTCAAAGAAAAGCCTTGTACTACTTCCCTTTTCTACAGTATCCTGTGCTAGCTCCAATCGTTCTATCACCGGCTTAAACTGCTGGGCCGACGCTGCAGTAGGTCTCGTCAGCAGAAGTGCGTCCAGTTGCTCGGCAGTTTGTCTCAGTTTGTCTTTCATCTTGCCTTTCACACTGATCTCAACAACGATGTTGTTGCGGATAAATTTTCTTCCTCCGAAGAAAGAGATGTCTCCCGCGACATTGGGTTGATCGCGCCGCGGAACGCGTGTTTCAAATGGCAGTGAAGTGTAAAAGTACCTTTCAATAAGGTACTCGTGCGCTTCTGCGGCGGTCTCCGCCACGACAATCCAGATTTCCACGCGATCTTCCGTGTAATCTTCCCGTCCCGTTATAATTGTCTCTCCCATCTGCCACCTGGACCAGTACCTGACGAGATTGTTCTCTACTCCCCATAGGCCAGGAGTCCTGTTTGGCCTGATGTCAGTAGTTCCTTCCAGGATCGGAATTATACCCTTGGAAAGTCTAACACCAGCTCTAACAGGACCCGTCTTCCCGGGCCAGCTTTCAAAGTCGGACAACTCCTTTAGCTTATCTAGAGATTCACCCGTCGGCCCTTCCTGTGCAAACGCGAAATCGCGTATGTTCAATACTAGTAATCCTATTACCAGTATGAGTGACAGAATGATTCTTGTCATTTTGTTCACCTCCGTTGAAGTTCTTCTGTTCTGATGCTCTAATCTACACTACTGTACGATGAAGCTCTTACTGACAGGATTACCGGTTTCATGGGCAGGATCGTCGTCTTTCACCAAGCCTTTGTAGGTACTCCAAGCAACTCCCGTCAGATAGTACTCGCTGTGCGGGGCGGCATCAGGATTCGCATCATTATCTACCGACATTAGGGCATCATAAACATCATCTCCGATTGCCCCGAAGGAATGATTCGTAAACTTAGACCTTCCGTCTGTAGAATCATCGTCTTCTCCGACAATAAGAGTATCAGACCAGCTAGCATTGTCATGGAAAGGGTTGTTGGTCCACGCTTCGCCGGTCGGCTTTATGCAATTGACATATCCGAAGGGGTTAACATACTTATACAACGCATTACACCCTAATGCGTTCGCAAAGGTCTTCACTGCTTTCCCCATGTCATAGCAATTAACATCGCCACCAGGGCCATTAAAGGCAATCAAGAATTTATCAAGCCAGAAGTTTGTCCCTTGTCCATTGGTAGTATATGATGCTGCTCCATTCACAGTATCGTAGCCAAACGTCGCATCAAAAAGCAAGTTAAATGTAAAATAATCTGTCGCTTGAGCGGCTGTACTCGCTCCACCCGCATAGCCACAGGCTACAGAAAGGGCCTCAGCCCATGGTGTGGCCTGTGGGGCCTGAGGGCTTGCAAGGATTACGTAGATCTCATGAGGCCCGGTTGAAGTGATATTATAGTTATTTCCCTGATACTTTTCCTTCCACTGCCACCTTAGTGCTGTCGATTTGTTCACATTGGTAGGCACACTCGTGAGTGTGAAGTCCTGATATTCAGGGCTGGACACTCCATTCGAGAAGGTGACTGTCGTCTCCGCAATATTCGTCAGGATAGACCCGGCAGTCTTGGTCGCCAGTATCTGAGCGCTGGTCACCCAATCCGCGTCGCATGTAAAGCGTACCTTGATCGTCTTGTTCGAACCTTTTATATAGCAGACAGGATCATTGGCACCTCCTGTCACCCATTCAGGCGCCGTAATATCAATCTCATTCTCTTTAATGGTAACGCCATCCGTACTGTTGCTGGCCGTGTTGTGGTCGAACTTGATGTGAGTCAGAGTAATACTGTACGGTGGGGCCGCACTCACATCTCCGGCAAAGACGAAGACTATTGACAGCAAACAGATCCATATTGTCCATCTGGACTTTTTCATAAAGCACACACCTCCTTGGGTTATCTGGAAAAGCTTGTTGTGACTTAGCTCTCCAATCATCGTTGAGTGTAATGCCACCTCTGGATTTTCCTCATCCCTACTTAAGCCAGAAATTCCGCCTCGCAGGTTTTGAATCCGGATAGAGTTCCAGCACCTTCCCAAAAGCTGCATCAGCCTTGACCTTGTCCTGCAAGAACGCAATGTAAATCCTGCCTATCTGATAGTAGGCATAGGCATATACCTCGTCATCTTTGGAGATGTCCTTGTCAACGATGGCCTGAAGCTTGTCTATGGCCGAATGAAATTTATCTTTGTGAATATCCATCCAGGCAAGACAATATTCTGCCCACGAAACAGTTGTCCCAGCAGTGGGATAGCTATTGATCACCCTTTTAAGCTGCTCTTCTGCGCGCTTCAGATCCCCAAGTTTGATGTAGTTCAGTGCGATTTCATACTGCTTCTGCGCCACAAATTCCAGGGATGGCCCCTGTATCGTCACCACGATCTCTCTGGGACCTTCGATGGAAACCACTACTTGCGCCTCACTCTGCTGCGACGTCTGGAACAAAACACCCATCAACGTCGCTAAAAAGAGGGTGACTAATACACTTCGTCGAGCGCTCTTGGATTTCATCTTTCGCACCTCCTTTATTCCAGTAAAAGCATCTTCTGGGTCTTGGCAAATTCGCCAGAGACAAGCCTATAGAAATAGATACCGCTGGACACCTTTCCTCCATCATCGTCTTTTCCATCCCACTGAACGGAATAGAAACCGCCTGTCTGAGGTTCATCCACCAATGTCTTCACTTGCTGACCCAAAACATTGTAGATCGCCAACAGAGTGGGCAGGGGCCCCTTATGGGCCAGTGCATAATGAATCGTTGTCTCTGGATTGAAGGGATTGGGGTAGTTCTGCTCCAGAACGAAGGCCTGAGGAGCCCCCGCAGCCGTGCCTTCCTCATTAGCCACGAGGGTAGTAAAAGAATCTACTATTGTAACCGTTAAGCTGGCCCTTGAAGCAAACCCTATATCATTTATGACAATAAGTGTGAGTTCCTTAACACCTACCTCGTATCTGGCAATATAGTAGTAAGTTTCTGAATTGTGATCCTTTCCAAGCCCAGCCCCGTTCATCCTCCAGATGTATTCCAAGCCCCCCCCGTGAGGATCTCTAGCTTCAAAGAAAAGCCTTGTACTACTTCCCTTTTCTACAGTATCCTGTGCTAGCTCCAATCGTTCTATCACCGGCTTAAAGGGGTCAGCGGATGTTGCAGTTGGTCTTGTCAGCAGAAGAGCGTCTATTTGTTCGGCAGTTTCTCTCAGTTTGTCTTTCATCTTGCCTTTCGCACTGATCTCAACAACGATGTTGTTGCGGATAAATTTTCTTCCTCCGAAGAAAGAGATGTCTCCCGCGACATTGGGTTGATCGCGCCGCGGAACGCGGGTTTCAAATGGCAGTGAAGTGTAAAAGTACCTTTCAATAAGGTACTCGTGCGCTTCTGCGGCGGTCTCCGCCACGACAATCCAGATTTCCACGCGATCTTCCGTGTAATCTTCCCGTCCCGTTATAATTGTCTCTCCCATCTGCCACATGGACCAGTACATGACGAGATTGTTCTCTACTCCCCATAGGCCACGAGTCCTGTTTGGCAGGAGGTCAGTAGTTCCTTCCAGGATCGGTATTATACCCTTGGAAAGTCTAACACCAGCTCTAACAGGACCCGTCTTCCCGGGCCAGCTTTCAAAGTCGGACAACTCCTTTAGCTTATCTAGAGATTCACCCGTCGGCCCTTCCTGTGCAAACGCGAAATCGCGTATGGTCAATACAAATAATCCTGTTACCAGTATGAGTGACAGAATGATTCTTGTCATTTTGTTCACCTCCGTTGAAGTTCTTCTGTTCTGATGTTCTAATCTACACTACTGTACGATGAAGCTCCAAGTTTCAGGAGTAGAGGTTGTATAGGCAGGATCGTCGTCTTTCACCAAGCCTTTGTAGGTACTCCAAGCAACTCCCGTCAGATAGTACTCGCTGTGCGGGGCGGCATCAGGATTCGCATCATTATCTACCGACATTAGGGCATCATAAACATCATCTCCGATTGCCCCGAAGGAATGATTCGTAAACTTAGACCTTCCGTCTGTAGAATCATCGTCTTCTCCGACAATAAGAGTATCAGACCAACTAGAATTGTCATGGAAAGGGTTGTTGGTCCACGCTTCGCCGGTCGGTTTTATGCAATTGACATATCCGAAGGAGCGAACATACTTATACAACGCATTACACCCTAATGCGTTCGCAAAAGTCTTGACTGCTTTCCCCATGTCATAGCAATTAACATCCCCACCACTACCATTAAAGTTAGTCAAGAAATCATCAAGCCAGAAGTTTGTCCCTTTTCCATTGGTAGTATATGATGCTGCTCCATTCACAGTATCGTAGCCAAACGTCGCATCAAAAAGCAAGTTAAATGTAAAATAATCCGTCGCTTGAGCGGCTGTACTCGCTCCACCCGCATAGCCACAGGCTACAGAAAGGGCCTCAGCCCATGGTGTGGCCTGCGGTTCCTGGGGGCTTGCAATGATTACGTAGATCTCATGAGGCCCGGTTGAAGTGATATTATAGTTATTTCCCTGATACTTTTCCTTCCACTGCCACCTTAGTGCTGTCGATTTGTTCACATTGGTAGGCACACTCGTGAGTGTGAAGTCCTGATATTCAGGGCTGGACACTCCATTTGAGAAGGTGACTGTCGTCTCCGCAATATTCGTCAGGATAGACCCCGCAGTCTTGGTCGCCAGTATCTGAGCGCTGGTCACCCAATCCGCGTCGCATGTAAAGCGTACCTTGATCGTCTTGTTCGAACTTTTTATATAGCAGACAGGATCATTAGCACCTCCTGTCACCCATTCAGGCGCCGTAATAGCAGTCTCATTCTCTTTAATGGTAACGCCATCCGTACTGTTGCTGCCCGTGTTGTGGTTGAACTTGATGTGAGTCAGAGTAATACTGTACGGTGGGGCCGCACTCACATCTCCGGCAAAGACGAAGACTATTGACAGCAAACAAATCCATATTGTCCATCTGGACTTTTTCATAAAGCACACACCTCCTTAGGTTATCTGGAAAAGCTTGTTGTGACTTAGCTCTCCAATCATCCTTGAGTGTAATTCCAGCTCTGGATTTTCCTCATCCCTACTTAAGCCAGAAATTCCGCCTCGCAGGCTTTGAATCCGGATAGAGTTCCAGCACCTTCCCAAAAGCTGCATCAGCCTTGACCTTGTCCTGCAAGAACGCAATGTAAATCCTGCCTATCTGATAGTAGGCATAGGCATATACCTCGTCATCCTTGGAGATGTCCTTGTCAACGATGGCCTGAAGCTTGTCTATGGCCGAACGGAATTTATCCTTATGAATATCCATCCAGGCAAGACAATATTCTGCCCAGGAGACAGACGTGCCAGCAGTGGGATAGTTATCGATCACCCTTTTAAGCTGTTCTTCTGCGCGCTTCAGATCCCCAAGTTTGATGTAGTTCAGTGCGATTTCATACTGCTTCTGCGCCACAAATTCCAGGGATGGCCCCTGTATCGTCACCACGATCTCTCTGGGACCTTCGATGGAAACCACTACTTGCGCCTCACTCTGCTGCGACGTCTGGAACAAAACACCCATCAACGTCGCTAAAAAGAGGGTGACTAATACACTTCGTCGAGCGCTCTTGGATTTCATCTTTCGCACCTCCTTTATTCCAGTAAAAGCATCTTCTGGGTCTTGGCAAATTCGCCAGAGACAAGCCTATAGAAATAGATACCGCTGGACACCTTTCCTCCATCATCGTCTTTTCCATCCCACTGAACGGAATAGAAACCGCCTGTCTGAGGTTCATCCACCAATGTCTTCACTTGCTGACCCAAAACATTGTAGATCGCCAACAGAGTGGGCAGGGGCCCCTTATGGGCCAGTGCATAATGAATCGTTGTCTCTGGATTGAAGGGATTGGGGTAGTTCTGCTCCAGAACGAAGGCCTGAGGAGCCCCCGCAGCCGTGCCTTCCTCATTGGCCACGAGGGTAGTTAAAAAGAATCTACTATTGTGACCCCAATGCTTGCCCTTGAAGCAAACCCTATATCATTTATGACAATAAGGCTCAGAGTAAGGTTGTTTACACCGAAGTCTCCGGCATAGTAATAGTAATCGCCAGATTCATCCTTGCCGATCCCACCGTCAGTTCCTCGCCATTTATATACCAAATCGCCACCGTAGGGGTCGGTAGCTTCAACGAAGAGCTTGGTTTTACTCTCCCGTTCTACAGTATCCTGTGCTATCTCCAATCGTTCTATCACCGGCTTAAAGGGGTCAGCGGATGTTGCAGTTGGTCTTGTCAGCAGAAGAGCGTCTATTTGTTCGGCAGTTTCTCTCAGTTTGTCTTTCATCTTGCCTTTCGCACTGATCTCAACAACGATGTTGTTGCGGATAAATTTTCTTCCTCCGAAGAAAGAGATGTCTCCCGCGACATTGGGTTGATCGCGCCGCGGAACGCGTGTTTCAAATGGCAGTGAAGTGTAAAAGTACCTTTCAATAAGGTACTCGTGCGCTTCTGCGGCGGTCTCCGCCACGACAATCCAGATTTCCACGCGATCTTCCGTGTAATCTTCCCGTCCCGTTATAATTGTCTCTCCCATCTGCCACCTGGACCAGTACCTGACGAGATTGTTCTCTACTCCCCATAGGCCAGGAGTCCTGTTTGGCCTGATGTCAGTAGTTCCTTCCAGGATCGGAATTATACCCTTGGAAAGTCTAACACCAGCTCTAACAGGACCCGTCTTCCCGGGCCAGCTTTCAAAGTCGGACAACTCCTTTAGCTTATCTAGAGATTCACCCGTCGGCCCTTCCTGTGCAAACGCGAAATCGCGTATGGTCAATACAAATAATCCTATTACCAGTATGAGTGACAGAATGATTCTTGTCATTTTGTTCACCTCCGTTGAAGTTCTTCTGTTCTGATGTTCTAATCTACACTACTGTACGATGAAGCTCCAAGTTTCAGGAGTAGAGGTTGTATAGGCAGGATCGTCGTCTTTCACCAAGCCTTTGTAGGTACTCCAAGCAACTCCCGTCAGATAGTACTCGCTGTGCGGGGCGGCATCAGGATTCGCATCATTATCTACCGACATTAGGGCATCATAAACATCATCTCCGATTGCCCCGAAGGAATGATTCGTAAACTTAGACCTTCCGTCTGTAGAATCATCGTCTTCTCCGACAATAAGAGTATCAGACCAACTAGAATTGTCATGGAAAGGGTTGTTGGTCCACGCTTCGCCGGTCGGTTTTATGCAATTGACATATCCGAAGGAGCGAACATACTTATACAACGCATTACACCCTAATGCGTTCGCAAAAGTCTTGACTGCTTTCCCCATGTCATAGCAATTAACATCCCCACCACTACCATTAAAGTTAGTCAAGAAATCATCAAGCCAGAAGTTTGTCCCTTTTCCATTGGTAGTATATGATGCTGCTCCATTCACAGTATCGTAGCCAAACGTCGCATCAAAAAGCAAGTTAAATGTAAAATAATCCGTCGCTTGAGCGGCTGTACTCGCTCCACCCGCATAGCCACAGGCTACAGAAAGGGCCTCAGCCCATGGTGTGGCCTGTGGGGCCTGAGGGCTTGCAAGGATTACGTAGATCTCATGAGGCCCGGTTGAAGTGATATTATAGTTATTTCCCTGATACTTTTCCTTCCACTGCCACCTTAGTGCTGTCGATTTGTTCACATTGGTAGGCACACTCGTGAGTGTGAAGTCCTGATATTCAGGGCTGGACACTCCATTCGAGAAGGTGACTGTCGTCTCCGCAATATTCGTCAGGATAGACCCGGCAGTCTTGGTCGCCAGTATCTGAGCGCTGGTCACCCAATCCGCGTCGCATGTAAAGCGTACCTTGATCGTCTTGTTCGAACCTTTTATATAGCAGACAGGATCATTGGCACCTCCTGTCACCCATTCAGGCGCCGTAATATCAATCTCATTCTCTTTAATGGTAACGCCATCCGTACTGTTGCTGGCCGTGTTGTGGTCGAACTTGATGTGAGTCAGAGTAATACTGTACGGTGGGGCCGCACTCACATCTCCGGCAAAGACGAAGACTATTGACAGCAAACAGATCCAAGTTGTCCATCTGGACTTTTTCATAAAGCACACACCTCCTTGGGTTATCTGGAAAAGCTTGTTGTGACTTAGCTCTCCAATCATCGTTGAGTGTAATGCCACCTCTGGATTTTCCTCATCCCTACTTAAGCCAGAAATTCCGCCTCGCAGGTTTTGAATCCGGATAGAGTTCCAGCACCTTCCCAAAAGCTGCATCAGCCTTGACCTTGTCCTGCAAGAACGCAATGTAAATCCTGCCTATCTGATAGTAGGCATAGGCATATACCTCGTCATCTTTGGAGATGTCCTTGTCAACGATGGCCTGAAGCTTGTCTATGGCCGAATGAAATTTATCTTTGTGAATATCCATCCAGGCAAGACAATATTCTGCCCACGAAACAGTTGTCCCAGCAGTGGGATAGCTATTGATCACCCTTTTAAGCTGCTCTTCTGCGCGCTTCAGATCCCCAAGTTTGATGTAGTTCAGTGCGATTTCATACTGCTTCTGCGCCACAAATTCCAGGGATGGTCCCTGTATCGTCACAACGATCTCTCTGGGACCTTCGACGGAAACCACTACTTGCGCCTCACTCTGCTGCGACGTCTGGAACAAAACACCCATCAACGTCGCTAAAAAGAGGGTGACTAATACACTTCGTCGAGCGCTCTTGGATTTCATCTTTCGCACCTCCTTTATTCCAGTAAAAGCATCTTCTGGGTCTTGGCAAATTCGCCAGAGACAAGCCTATAGAAATAGATACCGCTGGACACCTTTCCTCCATCATCGTCTTTTCCATCCCACTGAACGGAATAGAAACCGCCTGTCTGAGGTTCATCCACCAATGTCTTCACTTGCTGACCCAAAACATTGTAGATCGCCAACAGAGTGGGCAGGGGCCCCTTATGGGCCAGTGCATAATGAATCGTTGTCTCTGGATTAAAGGGATTGGGGTAGTTCTGAGAAAGTTCATACGAGGTAGGGACGCCAAGCGAGGTTTTTGTGTTCACCTTGAATTCCCAGTTTCCCTCCGAGACATCATTCACAATCAGAGGCAACTCGAAGGGCACGTTTGGGGGAGCGTCTATCACTTCGATTCTCAATATCAGCTTCTGTGATCCCTTCGACATCCTAGGAACTGAGATCCTCTTCGACGTCTCCAAGATCCTCATCCATTGAGGTAACGCCTTTTTGTCTACATTTATAGCTAATGCTGTGAGATCGGCCTCTCCTTGGTTTACTACAGTGATAGAGACTTCATTGATCCCTTGCTCAAGCTCCAAAGGAAGCAAAGATGAGGCGTTGACGAATCTTGGAAGCATAAAAGCGATCAGGGATAATAAACTCAAAACCCATTTCATACTCCATCATCTCCTTTCGTGTTCAGCGCATGATCTCCTCGAACACAATTACTACTTCGGTTCTAATCGTTTTCGGATCAACTCTTAACTGCAGCGAAGACGTTAGTAACTACTGCAGTAATTACTAATCCTCAAACGTAGAGGACAAATGCGCACGTACTCTTGATGTGATATAGAGGCTCGCGAGAACTATCGCAGCCAGACCAAAATTTCCCTTCTGTCCATCGTATCTGTCCAAGCGATCGATTCTCATCACTTATGAACGCCTTATTATACGGAATGTTTTAATGTTTGTCAACACTTACTTTATATATTTTACAACAATTTAGTATTTGTCAACTATTCTAACAATACTAAAATAAACATGTAAAAATGGACTATACGTGCATCAGATTAATATTCAACTACGAGGGAAATCATAGATGACACTGTTGTCGATCATGACTATGAAACTATCTTCCAATCTGCTTCTCCGCTCTATACTCCATCATATTCCTTTTAAAAAACTCCCTCGTTTCCGGATCGCTCATAGAATCATTCATGAACCTATCGGATCTCCCCGCAGTGCGCACACCTACTCACAATAGCGGTTTGGTGGAGAGGCAGTTCCTCCTCTCTACTAGCTTAGATTAACTTCCCTCTACCGAGCCCCGATTAAATCGGGGGTTCATTTCAAGTGTCTCGATAACGCCTGCTCCGACACTATCACCCCAGACATTGACCGTAGTCCTGAAGCGATCCAGCAGCCAGTCAATTGTTAGAATCAATCCGATACCCTCAATCGGCAGACCGACAGCCTTCAAGACAATCACCATCGTTACGAGTCCGGCTTCAGGAATCCCGGCTGCACCGATGGCTGCAAGTGTTGCTGTAAGAAAAATAACAGCTTGTTCCACAGAACTCATCTCAATTCCATAGACTTGTGCAATGAACATGGCGGCAACGGCCTCATAAAGGGCAGTTCCATCCATGTTAATGGTGGCACCGAGCGGCAGGACAAAACTGGCTGTCCGATTTGAGATGCCATTCTCCTCCTGGACTCCTTCCATCGTCAGTGGCAGTGTTGCAGAGCTGGAAGCTGTAGAAAATGCGTTCAAAAGGGCTGCGCCTACACCTCTGGCATATCTCAGGGGATTCTGTCGTCCGATAAGCAACAGGATAAGCGGCAACACTATGAATGCGTGAATCGACAGTCCGAATACGACGGTGAAACTATATTTACCGAGGGCAAGCAGTTCCGGCATAAATCCACTGAATCCACCTGCGTTCCCAATACGTGCTGCTATCAATCCAAAGATGCCGATAGGTGCCACAATCATAATCCAGTGTACTATTCGCATCACGGCATCGTTTAGTGTTGAGATAAAATCAATAGCCACACGTCCTCGTTCGCCCAGGACCGAAAGTGTCGCACCTAATAGAAGTGAGAAGAAAATCAACGGCAGTATGGCTGTAGTCACCATCGCATTGAAGAGATTGCGTGGAATTAACCCCTCTTTTCCTGTCTTCTTGTCTCCGACGAGGACTTCTTCCAACGTACGACCGATGTCTTTCTCCTCTTTACCGCGCACTTTTTGAGCGATAGGTAAGGTGATCTTGACACCCGTTCCCGAAGGCGCAAGTTCTGGCTCGGCAGAAACTAATCGTCCCCCGACTCGGCGGAATGGGAGACGTGTGCCATCCTCGGCAGTGACATAGAATACATCTCTTGATTCTTGAGGTTCCCAGAGTTTCACCGTCACCGAGTTTTCCGAGAAGGACTCAACGGTCCCCTGCACTTTTTGGTCTATCAAAACAAGAAGATACTTCTGGCTATAGTTTGTCTTTTCCCATGTTCCGTTTGTTACTATGACCGTGCGATTATTCAATCCACCAACCGTATAGGTAAATACGCCATGCTCCTCACCGGGAGAGATACCTGCGCCCGGTTTGATGATGTTGACTAAGATGATGCCAATGAGAACTGAAATACCTGTTGTCACCATGTAATAAATGACAGTACGCCTTCCAATCGAGCCGATCTTGCGAATATCACCTAAGCCAGTGATCCCAACAATTATCGAGAACATAACCATTGGAACAACGATCATCATCAGCGAATTCAGAAACATATCACCCAGAATCTCGAACTTCACGGCGAGATTGGGCAGCCCACCACCCACTAAAGTACCGATGACAATAGCCATAATAATGCCAATCACTATCCGTCGGAGACTTCCGTTCCCATCTTTGGGCTGGGTAGAAATATCAGAGTTATCTTGGACCATTTGTTTTTGCCTCCCTCCAGGTTAGGAAAATTTTAGGCCTCTGTAACGGCCTACCATGTACATTCTACCCGACATTCCCCATATCACATTCATGAGGGATTATATTTCGATACATTCTTGTTTCTGAATTAATATTACCACTTTTACATTTTTCAACAAGTACTTTTTTCAATTAAAATAGTATTTTCCTCTGAATTATCACTTTCTTTGTGTTTAAATCCTCCAATTAGAGACACCTCTCCATCGACTCACAAAAAAATGTGGCAGTTTAAACAGAATAACATCGCAATCGTTCAATCCGGGATAATATTTCGGCAAATAACCTCTTGTCTATCCCAACCTCAGCCATTTGAAACGTAATATATCCGCTGTGTCTGACAATCTTCGCTCCGATTTTGATAAATTTCACGAGGAGGCTGCGTAGTGACCAGTGTTTGATTTTCTTCGGAAGAACAAAACGTCGCAGGAAGTTGCCCAAGTTGTAAGCCAGAACAAACAGCCAGAGCCTCACCTGATTGGAGACGAAACGCTTGCATGAGAGTCGGGTCCAGTTCAGAGCATACTTGCCCTCCTTAATCCACTGCTCAGCTCTGCCACGGCCATTGTAGAAGTGTACCACGCCTTCTGGCTTGGCGCTCATGTTGGTCACGATAAATCCCACTCTTGGGAATAACTCCCCTTGGTGCCATTCAACCTTGGCGACCACTCGCCTCGATTGATCCCAACTGGCCGCTTTATATTGAAATTCATATAACGATACAATCGGTTTCCTCGGCGGTCGTCCAACTGGCCGAGTCAGCAGGTATCGTATCTTTTCATAGAGTATCTCATTTGCGGGAAGCCGAATGGCATACAAATAGCCGTTTCCCTCCAGATAATCATAAATCTCAGGCTTTGCGAATGCAGCATCGCCTCGAAAGTATTTCCTATTCTTCTTGCTCTCGTATCTCTTGACGATCGGTTCCAGAACTTCCTTCCAACGATCAGCACTGTGAACATTACCAGAGCGAAGTAGGACTCCTTCACAATCCCCGAACTGATTGAAGCAGAACACTGGATGAAAACAGGTACATCCGAAATGACCGTTGTAAGCTGATCCTTCCTGCTGGCCATGTACCGGACTCTCCGAACTGTCCATGTCCAGAATGATTCGTTGATGCTGTGTTTTACTCATCGCTTTTTGAACCCACTTGCCATTGATATCTGACAAGTTTCTGAGATTGTCATGCTGAGTCAGTATATCAGTTTCAAAACGTCCTATCGTGTTGGAGCTGGCAGCTTGCCTGCCTTTGTCCTTCTTTCCGGTAATCGCTCGCATGACGGGATCAACGGATAATCGCTCGGCGTCATTTACATCTTCATATCCTGCAAGACGGCTGTATATCGATTGACGCAGGAGAGTAGATATATCATGTTGGATATTACGGCCTGTGCGTTTATCGGTAAAAACCGCTGATACCGAATCAAATAATCCCAGTGCGTAATCAAGGTCACGATACGCAAGAAGTCCACCGTTTGATGTCACCTTTGCACCATGAAATTCAAGCTTTATTCCTCCATCAAAACCTACTTTCATTCTTTCACCCTCTGGATGATCAATATTTATCCGCCATTTATGAGTCTTATTTATTGTAATATAACATGTTCTGGCGACTTTGACAACCATTTTTCGGGTCTAATATGGCGAATGGGGGATTGGTACAGGATAAGCTTGTGAAATATCTTTCCTGGCGGCTTCAATAGATCGTTCAATCTCTCTAATTAACTCATTTGCCTTTCTCATAATGTCATCAAAATCCCCCCATAATTGATCAAGTCCGAGTTTCTCGCTTTTCCAATTTCTCTTTAGACATAATAGCGATTCCTTGCTATCAAAAAGCCAGCTATTTTTTTTAAGAAGTTCGGGAAATAAATCCTCATAGTACCCACGTACAATATCCATACGCTCTGTGTGGCCATCTCTAATTAGACAGCCTATCTCGTCGCCCAATTCCTGCGCCCTTTTCTCCAAGTAATCTATAGGCTCATCGAAGAGCATATCTGGGCTTATGAATACCTGGACAGGCCGGAAATGATGGAAATCTCCGTATCGGAGGGGTTTTCCCCATGGATAATAGCTTAAGCTAATGTTAGCGTTTCGTACAAAATCCACAACGGCGGCTCTTTCCGGATAGTGCTTTTCATGATAAATCGGTTCGCATCCCATCTTTTTTAGATTTTCGCGGTCTCTATATGCCCATTCGTCCACTTTGTGTATGAACTTAGTGAATAAATCTTCCTTAGTCTCTATGTCATTTTGCTTTGCAATGAGCAAAGTGGCTGGCAAATCCGTGGTCAGCATAGTACCTTGCCTTTTCAAATAGTTCATCACCTCTCTATACAAGTTTATAACCTTTAGCTCGGAGTATTGTTCTTCCGCCAGATTTACCATCGTTTCCCTACGCGACCCTGACAAAACCCAAGCGACCTTCTCTAAACCTACGGGAATGTTTCTGTTTTTTTCCAGCTCAAGCCACTTTACCATTTCATCCAGAATATCCTCATAGTCCTCATGCACTTCAACTTCATCTGAAGTGTCAAAGGAAGTGTGCCATCTGTTAGCCTTAGCGTAGAGACGAGCTAGAACTGTTCCTATAGAGTCTTCCCCAGCACAGACCAATAGCTTAATACTTTTCTCGGGACCGGCCGACTTAAAAAAGAGACCGATTTTCCAACATCTTGCGAGAGTCTGAATATGGACCCTATGATCTTATACTTTTCCTCTTCCTTCTCCTCTCTAAGTATGCTTGGAGCCAAGAAGATAGGAAGCTCTGCTATGAGAGGAACATCGTCCTTAGCAAGCTCTGTTTTTATTTGGCCAAGATCAATGGCTATAGGCTCGGCTGTGAGACTGATATCTTGTTTAAGAGACACAATTAAGGACTTGTACTCCTCCTTTAAGACCTTCAGATAGAGGAATTTTAATTCCTGGTTATTCATCATTATTACTCCTTTAACCTGTCTTTAACCTGTGGTCCCCTCTATAACTACTTTGGACGTTACTGCTTCTCTATAATAAAGTATGACAAGCTTGTCTGCAAGCATTATTTAATGGTTAAAGGAATAGTAAGGTCGGGAAGGTGATTAAGGGATTAAGGCTATCTCAGGCTGTACTGCTTCCCAGGAAAGCGACACCAATTAAGCAACCTGGGGTAGTAGATAAAATTGTTTTCTCCACTCTTTTGGGGTCTTATATCCCAGGGATGAATGAAGCCTGTTCTTGTTGTAATTATCGATCCACTGAGATATGATCTTCTCAGCCTGTTCAAAGGATTCAAACTTGTGAAGCCAAACACACTCTTGCTTGAGGGTCCTGAAAAAACGCTCTACAACACCGTTCCAATCGGGTTTACCACTTGGTATGTATTCCTGACGAATTCCCCAATATTCGGTACTGGCCAAATAGGCCCGAGCCAAAAAGATGGAACCATTGTCAGAGCGCAAAGTGAGACCCTGGGGGACAGCCTCCTTGGAAGTGTATCGAGAGATCACGGCCCGATCCAGGGCATCTGTGGCCTCCAGTGCCCTCCCTTTTCGACTAAAACGATACCCAGGAACCTCCCGGCTTCCGTTGTCCACCACCGCAATAAGAGGACACCAACCATCTTTTCCACAGTAAATCTTTGTCAAGTCACTCGACCACAAACTGTCGGGACTATCCACCACAGAACGCTTCTGGGCAACCTGTGGCCCCTTTCTCCCGGGACGATTCCACAGCTTACACTGCCACCCCTTAAGCTTCATTATCCTATGAACCTTCTTAACGTTGACACATTCCCCTTCCTTGAAACGAAGATGCGCCCAAACCCGCCTGTGACCAAATGCCTCTTCTTGGTCCAGTATCCCTCGAATACGAAAAGCAAGCTCCTCATCTATCACAGGCTCTTTAACAGAAGAACTGACACCTCTATCCCTAAACCTATACAGAGTCGAACGATGCAAACCCAAAGCCAAAGCTACCACCTTGCGGGAATAGCCTCGACCCAAAAACCGCCCACTCAAGGCAACCGCTTCGTTTTTTTTAGACGGGCTACCTCTTCGAGTATCTCCAACTGGAGCGTCAACTGCCCTACCTTGCGCTCCAACCGGCTAACCTCTCGCTCCTTCGGATCCTTGCGACCACGCCGAGACTTCAGACTCTCCTGGCCCCCTTCTAAGAAACTATCACGCCAAGCATACGCCTGCGACTGGCTAATTCCATTCTTACGACACACCTCAGATAGATCTGCTCCTCTCAAAAGAGCCAACACAATCTCTCCCTTACGGGTCGCCGTCCAGCGCTTACCATCTTTCACTTCGGGGCTCGACACCTTGACCTCCCTTCTCAAACCCCAATTTGCGAAATATTTGTCGCTCTGTCAAGGGGAGCGGTATGAGGCTGTTAATCTTAATCAGAAAAGTACCCTGAGGAATATTCCTCCTAAGAATAACTAAGCTTCTATTTTTAATGTTCTTGTGCTTATTCATCATTTACAAACCTCTTGATCTTAGATATCTTTTAGTTACGTAACTTTTCGTTATCCCATATCACAGCGGTGGTTGGCTGGTGTCTCTGCTGTAAGATCGTTCTGGCAAATGCCGGTCCCGGGGAACAGCCCGAACTGGTTGATGGACTGGGTCGAGAAGATGTGCCGGAGAACTTGGGCGAGGAATAAAGGGGATAAAAAAAGGTCGCAATATAATCCCTAATGAATGTGATATGGGGAATGTCGGTTTCTAACTAAAACGGTGAAGTTGAATGAAAGGAGGTTGAAAAAGATGAGTCTGTTCAGGGATGTAATACGAAGCATACATGGCTTCCTGTCTGATTCAGAATCAGAAGAGAAGCCAAAAGCCAAACCTCGTATTCAAGAGCTTGCTACCCAGAGGGTTCAAGCCCTGCAAGGGAGATGGGAGGTTGTTGAGGCTCAGGTAAAGTTGGCGGCCCAAACACGTCAAGAGCTCAAAAAGCTCGTGGCAGAAGCCAAAGCCGTAGAAACGATTGGCATAAGAGCAATGGCTGCCAACAACAACAAGAAAGCGGAAGCCGCCCAGGCACGGTATGTAATTTTGCAGGAAACTATCCAGCAGATGACTACTCAAGCCCAGACTGCTGATCAAGAAGCCCAAGAGGCGTTGGTAAGCTTTAAGACGGAAGCCAATGCCGCCAGGAGATCAGTCTCAGAAGCCAAAGCCCTGGCTCAACTTGAGCACGTGCTAGAGCTTCAAAAGAAGCATCGGGCACTCGAAATAACACAGTCAACAGCGGCTGATGAGTTCGAAGAGGCCAAAGACCAGCTTCTTTTGGAGACATCAGTTCAGGCTGCTACCCAGAATATTCAGAAAGGAGAAGATGAACTGGCTGGGGAGATAGCGGCCGAATTACAAGATTTCAAGGCTCAACAGATCGGAGAAGAGTGGAGAAAGAGATTGGCTGAGACGGATGGTAAAGTCGATGCTGAATTTGAGATTATAAGCAGCGATGCCACTGAAGAGGCCATCCAATTTCTGGATCGACCTGTTTTGGGGGGGTTACTTGGTCATCAGGCCACTACTCCTGAAGACGAAGATTCAGAGGGTTCAAATGAGTAGTCAGCAGAAGGAAAGGGGGTGAGTATTATGACAGAGCTGCTTTATTGGTGGAACTTGATTTTTGTTCTACCTTTTGTCGCAGCACTGCTCTACATCCTGCTACTGACTACTGGAACAGGAGCGGCCCACCATGGTCATGGAACAGATGTTGATCATGACGTCGATCATGATGTGGGCATCGAACATGACGTAGCTGACACTGGCCATGATTTTGGACATGGTGTTGAGCACGGATGCGAGGCCGGAACCTTCTTAAGAGGCCTAAGCTTCCTGGGAATCGGAAGAGTTCCTGTCTCTATCATTGTGATCTCTTTCTGTTTCATCTGGGGATTTAGTGGTTGGGCAAGCAATAGGATGTTAGACGAGATTCTTCCAGCCACGTTGTTTTTCTGGCCATCGTTGGTTATCGCTCTTCTAGCCTCAGTATTTATTACTCGTATTTTGGCCACAGGCATTTCAAAAATAATGCCGTCCACCGAGACGTATGGTGTTGCCGAAAGTCAGTTAACTGGCAGGATAGCCGAAGCGGTTACCGATATTGATGACAGTTTTGGTCAAGCTCAAGTTCACAATGACTCGGGGTTCCTCCACACTATTTCCTGTCGGGTAAAACCGGAAGAGAAAAACATTCCCCGGGGAACCCAGGTGGTACTTATGTATCACAACCAGGAAGAGCGCTTCTTTTTTGTAAACAGCGAGCTTCCGTCAACTGAAGGACTTACCGAGGAGTAAGTCAATTTACTCACCAGAAAAGAAAGGGGAAAAAATGATGGGCGCACTAATGGTAGTTGTTGCCCTGGCCTTTGTCACTCTGCCTCTGGTTTTCAGCGACTATGTCCAGGGGATCAGCCAGATACTCATTGTTGGTTTTGGAGTTCTGCTGCTGGTGCTGGTGTCGGGTATTCGCATTATAACCCGTCTCTACCAAAGAACAGCCGCAGACGAAGCGTTCGTGAGAACAGGAATGGGCGGGCAAAAAGTTATTATTGATGGCGGTGCTATTGTTGTTCCTGCTGTACACGAATTAATTCCAGTATCCCTCAGCACCATGAGACTTGATGTTGAAAGGACAGGACCCCATGCTCTTATTACTGGAGATAAACTCCGAGCTGACATCGAGGCAGAATTCTACATCAAGGTTCAGAAAGAAAGAGATGACGTGGTCAATGCCGCAACTTCTCTTGGCGAGAGGTCGGTTACTCCAGAAAACGTCAAAGAGCTTGTTTTTGACAAACTGGTTTCAGCACTCAGAACCGTTGCTGCTACCAAAGATCTTCATGATCTGAACGAGAAGCGGGATGAGTTTGCTCACGCGGTCCAGCACATAGTGGAAAAAGACCTCAAGCATAATGGTCTGACATTGGAGACGGTCACTGTTTCAATGTTGGATCAGACCCCGCCGGATAAGATGCGGGCGGACTCAAACGTTTTTGACGCTGAAGGCACGAGGAAGATCGCTGAGATCACCCAGAAGATGCGGGTGGAAACAAACGCCATCGCGCGTAAGGCGGACAAGGAAGTCAAACAACAGGACGTTGAGAAGGATAAGTTCGTCTACACGCAAGAGCTTGGACGTGCCACTGCCGAGGCTATCCAAGACAGCGATATCCAACAAGCCCAAGCTGAAGCTGCGCAGAAAGCGGACACTTTCACTGCCGAGCAGGAAGAACAAGCCCGCGTTCGTGAGGTAGAAAGAGACCAGGCCATCCAGGTTTCGGGAGTCGAAAAGGCAAAACAAATCCAGGTGGCTAATGAGCAGCGCGAGCAGGCCCAGCAAGAAGCTGCGATTAAGAAACAAAAGGCTGTGGCCGATAGAAACAAAGAGAAAGCCGAAGCTGAAGCTGCGCAGAAAGCGGCTGAGACTGAACGCGAGAAAGAAGCTCAGAATGTACAGACCGTTGCCATCACTGAAGAGGCAAAACGGACGGCTGAAAAAGGGTACATTGCAAAAGCCCGAGAGATTGACCAAGATGCGTACGAAAAGGAGCGTCAAGCTGAAGCAGAGCGAGTAGCCGCTGCAAGAGAAGCCGAGGCTCGTAAGACAAAAGCTGTGGCTGAAAAGGAGGCTCTGACAGACGAGGCTGAAGGTAAGACTGCTACCGAAATGGTTCCAGTCAACGTTGAAAGAAAGAAGGTTGAAGTTGAACAGTCTCGAGTCAACGATGTGACCAAACCACAGTTGGCAGCCAAAGCTGAGTTCCAGGAAATCTCCGTACAGCTCGAGCTTGGCCTGAAAAACATCGAGGTCAGTGGTGAGGTTCAAAAAGCTTTTGCCGATGCTATGGGGCTATCTCTTAGCGAGGCTGATATGAACATCTTCGGTGACCCGACTACTCTGAGCAGAATGATGACGATGTTCATGAATGGCCGAGCTCTTTCAACCGGAATTGATGGTTTCATGAAAACTGTTGACCCGGATGCCCTTGGTCTCATCGGGGATATTGCCTCTGGTGTAAAAGATACTCTCACTGGAATCTTCCAGGGCATCTTTGGTAAAACCCTAGACGATAGTACTGTTCAGGCTCTGGCTGCTAAGATTACTGAACAGCCTGGGATTCTCGAGCAGATCCAGGAGAAAGTAGCTTCGGCCCTCAAATCCCCGAGGGATGAAGCTGGGCTGGCTCAATATTTGGCTGCTACCTTTGGAGATGATTTTTATCTTAAGAGTGTTTCTGCTCTAATCGAAACCATCAAGGAGAAACCGGAGATTCTTGGTCAGCTCAATCAAGCTTTTTCTAAGCTTCAAGTCTCTGGTGCGACTGAGTAAACCTAAAAACAGGGAGGCAGGGTCTTTTTACGAGACCCTGCACTCTCCTCTTAAGGAGAAGAGCCATGGAAGCAATACCTTGGGATCATATTAAGCCAAAGGTGCTGGTGATTTCCTGCTCCGATGGTAGGTTTTCTCAAGCAAAGCAGCAGTTCCTAACTGAAGATTTAGAGCTTACAGTTTTTGACGAAGTTACTGTACCGGGAGGGCCAGCCAGAGTTCTAATTTCCGGAACTAACTTCTTTGCGGTCCAGGATGATATAAAGATGCTGGCTAAGGCACACGCAACAGAAAGGGTAATTGCCATTGCTCATTTCGATTGTGCCTACTACCACAACAAGCATCCAAGACTCGAAGAAGAGGCAGACCTGAGGGAAAAGCAGAAAAATGACCTTCTTGAATTTGCTGAGGAGATCAAGACACTTGTTCCCAATACCTTGGTGGAACTCTATCGGGCTGATGTTGAAGATGGCCAAGTAGTTTTCCGTGAGATTCAACCAACAACTTAAAATAGGGAGGGAGTTACCTATGTCGAAGAGAAAGAAAACTCTACTGTCGATCATCGGTCCGGGGATCCTGGTGGCGGGCACCGGGGTCGGAGCGGGTGATCTGGCCACCGCGGCCTTTGTGGGAACCAATTTAGGAGTAGCGATCCTGTGGGCCGTTCTTTTGGGCGCCTGCTTCAAGTTTGTATTGAATGAAGGATTGACCCGCTGGCAACTGGCCACTGGTGATACGCTGCTTGAAGGGGCCATGAGCCACCTGGGTCGTCCCGCCCAATATATTTTTCTAGTCTATTTGCTGATATGGAGCTTCCTGGTGGCCGCAGCGCTGATGAGCGCCTGTGGGGTAGCAGCGCAAGCCATGTTCCCCTTCTTTTACGATCCGTCCACCGGCAAAATCGTCTACGGCATGATTCTCAGTGTGCTGGGCGTGATCTTAGTTCGTCTGGGCGGATATCGCCTGTTTGAAAAAGTGATGAGCCTCTGTATTGGTCTGATGTTCGTAACCGTAGTCATGACCGCCATCCTCTTGAAACCAGGTTGGAGCGAACTCCTGAGGGGACTGGTGTGGCCCACCATTCCCGACCTCGATGGCGCAGGATTGTCCTGGACGATCGCCTTGATAGGTGGTGTCGGCGGTACGGTAACAATCTTATGTTACGGTTATTGGATCCGTGAGGAAGGACGTTTCAGCGATGATGATTTAAGCGCCTGTCGTATCGACCTGGGCATCGCGTATGCGATGACGGCCCTGTTCGGGTTGGCCATGGTCGTGATCGGGAGCACCATTCAGGTGGAAGGTAGAGGCGCCACCTTGGTGACCCAATTAGCCATGAGCTTGGGAGAAAAGCTGGGCTGGGTAGGTAAATGGGCTTTTTTACTGGGTGCATTTGGAGCGATCTTCAGCAGTCTGTTGGGAGTGTGGCAGAGTGTCCCCTATCTCTTCACAGATCTTTGGGCCATGATACGGAAAGATCAATTCGCAAAAGATCGACCTATTAGCACTGATTCAGCCCCTTATCGCTGGTACTTGTACTGTATGGCGACCCTTCCTATGCTTGGACTGTGGGTTGGGTTTACCAAGATGCAGAAGTCTTATGCCATCGTCGGAGCCGTCTTTATTCCCATGTTAGCGTTCGTACTCTTGCTCCTGAATGGTCGAACGGCGTGGATTGGGGAACGATACCGCAACCATCCCTTAACATCGGCCTTCTTGATGACTATCCTGCTCTTTTTCCTGATGGCAGGTTGGTCCAAGGTTCGTAAAGTATTCGGGATGTAGTCCAGAGCCATTTACACGAAAATCCTTGCAGACTCAAAAAAGCAAAGGGAAATGAAAATAATAGAGTTTGTGTACCTGCCCTCGTACTGGTCGTACTTGCAAGAAGGAAGGGGCAAGATTAAAGAAGTTTTTTTGTGATTGACATCTGAGGCGAAGTTTTGTATCTTTTTCTTTGAAACTGTGATCTATGTCACACATCTTCTTAGAGCTACTGATTAAGGTATAGCAAATGGCAAATAGCAAATAGATATGGCAAATTCATAGCCAGAGAGTTCGATGCCAATACGACGTTATTTCCGGGAAGACTTTCCTCGGACTATCAGAAGCAAGTTACTATGCTGATTGCGACTGAAACGACTCTATACTTTCAGGAGGGCGGCCGGAATCAGAATTCTCCCTCGGTACGATTCGAAAGGGAGGGCATAGAGCGTGTTGAGGAAGGAGTCCAAGCTGAGGTTATAGCGCTGGCGAGCGGGGAGATCGTTCTCCTTTCCAAAGACGAATTGCAGCGCATCTCCACCGGGATCGAAGATCCTATCGAATCGCTGGCGATTCTGCATGAAGACCCCCTGGATCTGTTGATCGGCACAGAGGGACCGCATCTCTACAGGCTTTCAGGCGAAGCCGGTGCAGTCCAGCGCATCCCTTCGTTTGAGGCGCTGGACTGCCGCAAGGAGTGGTACACGCCGTGGGGTGGACCCGCATCGGTCCGAAGCCTTGCCTGTACAAAAGACGGTTGGGTCTACGCCGATATCCATGTGGGGAGCATCATGCGCTCTTCCGACCGGGGAGACTCGTGGGAGCCTGTTACGCCAGACCTGTACAAGGACGTCCACCAGGTGGCGACCTGTACAGAGTCAGATCGCCGCGTCTATGCGAACACGGCCAACGCTGTCTATCTCAGCGAAGATCGAGGGCAGTCGTGGCTGCACCGCGCAGACGGGATGAGAGAACGCTACGGCAGGGCGATCGCCGTCCATCCCACGGATCCCGACTGTCTCCTTGCGACTGCCAGCCACGGTCCCGGGGGAGACGTTCAGGGCCAGCTCTACCGGTCAGAAGATGCGGGGTTGACCTGGACGCATGTCACGGAGGGATTCCCGACATCCACCAGGAAAAACATCGACACCTTCCACGTCTCCTTTTCGTCCGAAGGCCTTGCGTGGGCGGTTGTGGAAGCGACCCTGTTCCTGAGTCAGGACCGCGGCAGGACCTGGGAATCTTTCTGGGAGGCCCCGGAGCAGATCATCATGATCTCGTGTCGGCGCTGACGGCAAGTTAGAACGGGAACGACATAATAAAAAGAAGCGATTGCTTTCGCCCACCCACTTGGTGGTTTGATGGCACTTCGTGCCCCTCCCAAAGGGGTGGCAGCAACGCACGCAGTGCCCACGCCCCCGAAGGATTCTATCGGGGGTTTATCCCGAAGCAATCTCAACCCCTACAGATTCGGTGGATCTTATGTTGAACAAAGAGGAATGTCTGAGGAAAATAGCCGAATGCCGCACCCACGAGATAGTCATAACGACTATGGGAACGGCAAGACCCTGGGCGAGCGTTTCGCATCAAGATTTAGATTTCGCCTCGGTGGGTAGCGCAATGGGTCACGCTGCGGATTTTGCCCTGGGGATAGCCCTGGCACGCCCCGACAGGAGAGTTATCTGCATCAACGGAGACGGAAGCCTGCTTATGAGTCTGGGAATATTGGTGACAGTAGCCAATCTCTCCCCTAAGAACTACGTGATGGTCGTCTTTGAGAACGGGACTTACGAAGTGACGGGAAACCAGCCGATACCGGGTGCAGGCAATTCCAGCCTGGCACAGATGGCAAGAGGGGCCGGTTTAGAGCAGGTCTATGAGTTCAGCCAGATAGGCGAATTTGAAGGGCAGATCGCCCAGATATTAAAAGAAGAGGGTCCGGTCTTGGTGAATCTAAAAGTAGAGCCCGGAGACGAGGCTGCTCCGATGAGGAGAGCGGACCATCCAGCGTGGTATCTTATAAATACACTTAGCGTAGATGCACTTGCGTTGAAGAACAAGCTGGAATCTTCATTCCCTACCCAGCGGGAATGAGGGGCAGCACGATATGCGAAGTATGTCCCCTGTCGTGATACACCGTGTTCTGAGCTATCACAAGTCTCCTCTCACAGCCGAGCGGACCGCCAGTGTTCGGATTTACGTCGAATCTCGGGAAATTGCTGCTTGAGACATCTACCCTTATCCTGTGACCCTTCTTGAACAGGTTGGACGTAGGATACATCACGATCTCGAATCTGTATATCTTTCCAGGTTGCATCAATTCCGCACTTTCTCTGCAGTTCCTGTAGCGTGCCCTTATGATGCTGTCGGAGATGTTCATATCGAACCCCGAAGGATAGTCCTCATTGGGAGGATATACGTCTAAAAGCTTGACCGTAAAGTCCGTATCCAGGGCAGATGAAGAAGCCCAAAGTACAAATGCAAGTGGCCCCGTAACCTCAACCATACCGCTGCCCTTGACCGACCGACAAGTATTTCGCAAATTTGGGTTTGAGAAAATAGGTCAAAGTGTCGAGCCCCGAGGTGAAAGATGGAGAGCGCTGGGCTGGGCCCGTAAGGCAGAGCGTAACGGTCCCGAGGGTCAAGTGTTTCCTCTCATCATTTCTCTACCTGACCTAACTGCCCTCTCCCCAAATCGCTTGCGTAGTGAGTCGACAGCTTTTTGCATGCGCTCTTTCTTTTCTATCTCCTCATTCCACAGCTTCAATTAACGCGCATCTCCACTCAAGTGTCTTACACCTACGCCTAACAACCTCACTGGATGTCCCGGAATCCAATACCGTTCAAAGAGACGAACCACTTCAGTATAGATCACCTCATCCAGATCGGTAGGATCTCTCATGGTCGCTTGCCTCTTCAGGGTCGAAAAATCCGGCCAGCGTAACTTCAATCTGACTGTACGACAGGTTAAGCCTTTTCTCCTTAGTTCCCTGCCAACTACCTCAGACCAGGCGTAGAGAGCCCCTTTCAAGACATCCTTATCGGAAACATCATGAGAAAATGTCTTCGCCTTACTTATGGATTTCACCTGCCAGGTGGTTTGTATCGGACTTTCATCTATTCCCCTTGAGTGGAAGACCAACCACCTACCGCGCACTCCAAAGCGCCAGGCCAGGTATTCGTCGGAAAAGCGGGCAAGATCACCGATGGTTTGTATGCCGAGGTCTGTTAAGGCTGCGGCTGTTCTTTGTCCTACGCCCCAAAGCTCTGTAACCGGAAGCGGTGCGAGGAAAGTTGCTTCCTGACCAGACGGCTGATCTGATCTGAATAGAACCGATGCAAGTAGGGCGTGCATAAGTATAACTTATGTTGTATATTTAGTTTAATAAGTATAACTTAATTTAATTAACCTATGATCCAAACAGCGGGAAGGTAATATCCGGTTAAGCTAAACGAATAGTTGGAGGCAAAACTTATGAATAAGAATTCAAAGAAAGTAGGTCGAAAGACGAAGCTAACACCTAAGCTGCAAAGGGCTCTAAGTGACATCTTGGAGCAAGGCAACTTTGTCAGCACAGCGTGCCACGCGGTTGGAGTTGGAGAATCAACTTTCTATAGGTGGATGGACAATGGAGAGCAAGCTGCTAAGGGTGAATACAAAGAGTTTTGGGACGCAATAAAAAAGGCCCAGTCAAAGGGTGAGATGGAGGCAGTTAGCCTAATACAGAAAGCGGCGAAAGATGGCACGTGGCAAGCTGCAGCGTGGTTCTTAGAGCGGGCGTTTCCTGAGAGATGGAGTCGTAATAGGTTAGAAGTAGATCGCAAAGACAAAGCTGGTGAGCCGATCCAGCCAACCCAACAGTCACGAGTTCACATCTACATCCCAGACAACGGAAGAGGTAGACCAGGTGGAAGGTTCGATCCAGATAACTCTTCAGAAGAATCTGCAGACTGAGTTTTTTGAGAACACTGAGTGAAATTTCTTTCTAGTACGGCGATGCCAGATGTTGTTGGCTGACGATCTGACCCACAATTCCTATTGACATCCACTGTCTTATTTTGTATCTTCCCACCATAATTGATGAGTATCTTACCTTTGTATCTTTCCTCCTGATTGACCAACACTCATGAGTACGAGTAGCAACGCCAAGATTGTAGAACTGTTACAGAAGATGTCACGATCATATCCTATTTTTACTCTGGTCATGACGAGGGAGTCCCCACAACAACTCTGGCTGTTAAAGAAAGGGAGACTTAACAATGAGACGATGTACTGCTTCCCAGGAAAGCGACACCAATTAAGCAACCTGGGGTAGTAGATAAAATTGTTTTCTCCACTCTTTTGGGGTCTTATATCCCAGGGATGAATGAAGCCTGTTCTTGTTGTAATTATCGATCCACTGAGATATGATCTTCTCAGCCTGTTCAAAGGATTCAAACTTGTGAAGCCAAACACACTCTTGCTTGAGGGTCCTGAAAAAACGCTCTACAACACCGTTCCAATCGGGTTTACCACTTGGTATGTATTCCTGACGAATTCCCCAATATTCGGTACTGGCCAAATAGGCCCGAGCCAAAAAGATGGAACCATTGTCAGAGCGCAAAGTGAGACCCTGGGGGACAGCCTCCTTGGAAGTGTATCGAGAGATCACGGCCCGATCCAGGGCATCTGTGGCCTCCAGTGCCCTCCCTTTTCGACTAAAACGATACCCAGGAACCTCCCGGCTTCCGTTGTCCACCACCGCAATAAGAGGACACCAACCATCTTTTCCACAGTAAATCTTTGTCAAGTCACTCGACCACAAACTGTCGGGACTATCCACCACAGAACGCTTCTGGGCAACCTGTGGCCCCTTTCTCCCGGGACGATTCCACAGCTTACACTGCCACCCCTTAAGCTTCATTATCCTATGAACCTTCTTAACGTTGACACATTCCCCTTCCTTGAAACGAAGATGCGCCCAAACCCGCCTGTGACCAAATGCCTCTTCTTGGTCCAGTATCCCTCGAATACGAAAAGCAAGCTCCTCATCTATCACAGGCTCTTTAACAGAAGAACTGACACCTCTATCCCTAAACCTATACAGAGTCGAACGATGCAAACCCAAAGCCAAAGCTACCACCTTGCGGGAATAGCCTCGACCCAAAAACCGCCCACTCAAGGCAACCGCTTCGTTTTTTTTAGACGGGCTACCTCTTCGAGTATCTCCAACTGGAGCGTCAACTGCCCTACCTTGCGCTCCAACCGGCTAACCTCTCGCTCCTTCGGATCCTTGCGACCACGCCGAGACTTCAGACTCTCCTGGCCCCCTTCTAAGAAACTATCACGCCAAGCATACGCCTGCGACTGGCTAATTCCATTCTTACGACACACCTCAGATAGATCTGCTCCTCTCAAAAGAGCCAACACAATCTCTCCCTTACGGGTCGCCGTCCAGCGCTTACCATCTTTCACTTCGGGGCTCGACACCTTGACCTCCCTTCTCAAACCCCAATTTGCGAAATATTTGTCGCTCTGTCAAGGGGAGCGGTATGACGAGAAATGTTTTATACTGCTCTGATCCTGTTAGTCGCCTTAAATGCGCCTGCCTATGCACAGGATCTTTTCGGACCCAAGACTGACTATTATGTTGGGTTTGATCCCCGTTGGCTGTTCGGCATTTCAGTTTTCAGTGCTGATTTAGATGGGGATGGTGATAACGACATAGCTGTGACTAATGTGAGTGGTGTTTCAGTATTGTTAAATAATGGAAATGGGACATTTGCAACTAAGGTGGACTATAGCGTTGCAGATATTCCCACATCAATTTTTAGTGCGGATTTAGATAGCGATGGCGATAATGACCTGGCTGTGACTAATGTGTTTAGTGCTAACGCCTCAGTATTGTTAAATAATGGAGATGGGACATTTGCAACTAAGGTAGACTATGCTGTTGAGAGGCTTCCTGAATCAATTTTTAGTGCAGATTTAGATGGAGATGGAGATAATGACCTGGCTGTGGCTAATGCGGGCTTGTATCCCAGCTTCATCGGTACTGTAACAGTGTTGTTAAATAATGGAAATGGGACATTTGCACGTAAGCTCAACTACCCTGCTGGGATTAATCCCGCTTCAGTATTCAGTGCAGATTTAGATGGAGATGGAGATAATGACCTGGCTGTGGCTAATAGGGGAGCATTTCATTCTGGCTTAAAAGAATACATCAACAGTAGTGTGTCCGTGCTGTTGAATAATGGTGATGGGACGTTTGCCTCTAAAATTGAGTATACCGGGGGAGATAGTCCAACATCAGTTTTGAGTGATGATTTAGATGGGGATGGTGATAATGACCTAGCTGTGACTAATCAGTTTAGCTATAATATATCAGTGTTATTGAATAGTGGCAATGGGACGTTCGCACCTAAAGTGGACTACGGGGTTGGTGTTGCTCCCTTTTCGCTCTTCAGTGCAGATTTAGATGGAGATGGAGATAATGACCTGGCTGTGACTAATAGGGGATATGCTGATCAACTAGGCAATACTGTGTCTGTGTTGTTGAATAATGGTGATGGGACGTTTGCACCTCATTTGAACTATAGAACTGGGAATATGCCCGCTTCAGTTTTCAGTGCTGATTTAAATGGTGATGGAAATAATGATTTGGGTGTGGCTAATTCTTACAGCAGTAGTGTGTCGGTGCTTCTAAACCTTTCTTCTCACAACATAGATTCTACCGGGCAGGTTGTATTAGTTTCGAATAGCCTTGGATTCTCAGATGAGGAAAAGGCTTTCTATGAAATAGATGGAATTCGTTTCCTTGAACAACAGGCATTCACGCTTTATAGAGAAATTAACGAGGATACAAGCGAACATGGAGTCTTTACACCAGGTGGTATAACATCTGGCATAAAACAACAGAAATTCCAGGATTTCTTATTGCCCTATTCTTTATACATTCAGACCTATCTACTGAACTTCTTCGTAGATCGGCGAAGTGCTGATGAACAGCAAAGGAATGAGAACCTCTTACAGACAACCATCATAGAATCAGGGGAATTGACAATTGATTCAAAGAAATTCGCGGATACAGTTAAGTACTATAACACGCACGGACTTAATCTTTCAGAGGGTCAGAAAGTAACGCTCAGTGTTGAACCCTCGTCAATCTTGTAACTGGCTCTTATGGACTCATCTAACCAGCAATATATAGCTATCGGACTCTCACCACTTAGGGATATTACTATACCCCATGACGGGATATACTACATATTTGTATACTCCCGTTACGACGGAGGAACTTCGACATATTTGGTGACCACAGAGATTCAATCGGTTCCGAATTCACCAACGTTGATTACTTTTGAGATTAACAATGAAGCTTCAACAACGACAAGCCGGGTAGTAACCCTCGATAATACTTCATCGAATAATCCAACACACTACATTGCAAGTGAGGATCCACGTTTTAGCGGAGCAAGCTGGCAAACTTATTCGACAAGTCCCTCTTTTACATTGAGTGCAGAGTATGGAACTAAGACGGTGTATTTGAAAGTGAAGAACTCCGAAGGTGTATCGAACCTTGGATTTGATACTATTGTATATGTTTCGCCATCCTCACTAACCGGTGATTTTGATAACGATGGTGAGGTTGGACTCTCCGATTTTGTCCTTTTTCTGGATGTATTCGGGGCGACGACCAGTTCAGCGGATTGGAATCCTGTATTTGATTTAGACGGCAACGGAGAGATCGGTCTGTCCGACTTTGTAATCTTTCTGGACAATTTTGGAAGGACAGCATAGTTCTACAGTCATCTATTGACCAGCGATTCTCTGAAGATAAATCGGAGTCTATCTGTATCGATTGGAAGCGGATGGATTTGTTCAGACAAGAAAGCTGGTCTTGATGCGGTAGGATCCAGTTAGTCATCCACAACGAAAGGATATCACGCTGAAAACACTATTTGCGGTATTCATAGCGCTGGGATTCGTGTTTCTTGCTATCAGTATGGGTTCTGCTCACCTGCGGTCAGATAAGACCTTCGTTGCTATCCAGGTGCCTGTCAATACCAGTGAGTTCAAGAATATTGAAGTAGACGGCGACCTTAGCGAGTGGGCTAACGTCCCTGATTCGCTGTGGGTGACTCACAATGATCTGATAGAGACTGTCAGGGGCCTAGGGGATCCGGACTCCTCTAGCCTTGCCGAAAGGATAATCGTGGGATGGAGTCCGGTGACCAACCTGATATATACGATGGAGGATAGGTACGACGACGTCTCTCTTTACCAAGCATCAGAAGGCATTTACGAGATGCTCGAGTGGGTCATCGATGCTGATCACAGCGGTGGCCAGTACCAAGATATGCACAAGCTGGATCTGGACCCGGACAGGTACAACTCAGCTCAGGCTCAGAACTATCACTATTTTCTGAAAAGAGAGCATCCGATCTGGTTTTGGGGAGCAGCCTTGTGGCCCGGATTGCCTCCTTATGCCGACCTGCACTGGACCTTTCAAGGTGAAGCAGGTGGACCAGGAACGCTGAATGTGGAGACATACTTCATGGGATTTGACGATATAGATTTTAGGAGTGTTGATGACAGCGTAATACATATCTATGAAGAAGGCACGATAATCGGAGTAGGCTTTGCCGTTATAGACGATGACGATCTCGAAGTTGATGGCTACAACGGTTTCTGGACGAACAGCGGGGCCACAAGATTGGACAATCATGCCGACAACTTCGTCGACTATCACCTGGCCCCCTTTGATTCCAGCATCTGGGTATCGGTTGAAGCTGACACCTGTGGCCGAATCAAGTCAACCTTCAACAAATAAAGGGGAAGTCCTCTTTCAAGCCTCGTAGATGACCTCAAAGCGTCCGAATCGTCATCTAATAGCCCAGGAATCGCTTCAAATGAGCCAGGGGGAATATACCATCAGTGTCAAAAGAATCGATTCTACAGTGATATTGCCCCCTGTACAGGCGTGATCGGATCATTTCAGGGAACAGTCTGTAGTTGAAATCTACCAGCAAAGGCATCAATATCTCTGGGAGTATAAGGCACGGGCTATTTTGACCCAACTGACCACTTGGGGATAGGTAAGAGATTCAAGATGAAAATTCACCCCCACAGATCAATTCTAAGGCACTTTAAAAACTCAAAGAATCGTACCCAAACGGAGATCACAGTTAGACGATCAGTAGTCTACGAATATTCGACAAGGAAACTCATGGCAAGATAAAAGAGGGATGAGATCGGAGGAATAGGCGATGGCAAGGAGAATGAAGAAAAGCAAAACACGTTCAGATAAGCATAGTAAAGAAGAGAAAATACCCCTATTCATGAGATTCCTGAATACGAAGTTTGACAAGGCAGAAGATGTCATGAACTTTTTGGACTTTGTCAGAGACTCTTTTGACAAAGATGGGCTCATGGCTACACCATCGATACTACCGGAGATTGTAGATCATCCTCAACTTAAAGCTCATAAGGAGTACCTTTTAGAATCCAGTTTTCCTAATTGGAAAGCCTGCATCAAACGCATTAAGAACCGCTTTGAAGTATTGCTGGAGATGGCAAAAGGAGAGCACGAGTATTACAAGATAGGGAAAGAGAGCATAAATATAGGCGTAATAAGTGAAAGTGACAGGGGTGTTCTAAAGGATATAAACGACTGGTACTATCTATATAGTGAAGAGATACTCCCAACGTTACCGTCGCTTTCTTTTGGTGATGGAACCGTTGAGGTATTACAAAAAGCCACTGTCAGACTGATCAAGTTTCACAGGAGGCTGGACGCTGATCTCAGTGAACTGGATACGACAACTTTCTATCTAACACGAGATATTATCTGTTTTATAGAGGATAATCGGGACATACTGTGGAAAGTCCAACGCTGCCACTGGAAGAACTGTCCTGAAGGGAGCCCTTATTTTATCGCATACCGAACAGCGCAATCTGGCCGATACTTTTGCCCGGACACGGATCATGCAAGACAATTTGACAACGAGGAAAAGAAAAAAATGAGGCTCCGAAAAAATACTTAAAAAACATTATATATTCTATTAGTTTTGTATCCTCTGTAATATCAATGAGTTCCACAGCTTCTTTGTTCTCTCCTCCGAAAAACTTATATTCCCTCACAATTTCATATCCCCTGTAATAACACCAATTAGGGGAACTTGCTAATACGTTTGCTTTCCAAGTTCCCCTCGTGCAGTATACTCGCCTATCGTGGAAGTGTAAGGGGAACTATATATCTCCGCAAAGAGTTGTGGCTCTAGAAAGTAGACCTTGCGAAGATGAGCAACATTGGTTATATTACTATTGCATGTAACGGAGTTCCCTTCAAACTTTATTGGTATTAGAAGGAGGTTTAGATGCACAGCACTCCCTACACGAATAGAGCGCTGCAAATTGAAATAGCAAGGAGCGGGCGATCTCACCGCAGTTTAGCGAAACAAGCCAAGATTATAGAGCAGAAGTTTTCAGCAATCTTGCATGGGTGGATTCGGCCCAGAGAAGATGAACAACAGAGGATCGCGGATGGACTTGGGGTTAATGTAGGGGAAATATTTTTGGAGGATCGGGAGGCAACTACACCAAAGTAAAAGCGCCCATCGCCGGGCAGGGCGATAAGCGCAAATAGGAAAAGAAAAGAAGCATACGCCTGATCATTTCAGTCAGGCAAGGAAATACTGGTGAAGGTATTTATCCCTCTATGCCGGATAGAAAGTGCCCCTTTAATTTTGGGGTACGGCGTCCCCCTCTTCCTGTACACAAGATACGATAAATGTTTGCACAGGTCAAGAAGAATATCACGTAAAATAACATAAAGACAATACAGGAGACCATGTATGGCAGAAAAACTAAAAATTTCGATTATAGCTATATTCGACCAGAACCCTGCCAGACGAAGGAAATTAACTGAAAGGTATCATAATGGATAATATGGGTACGAAAGACAGGAAGGTAAATGGTCGACAGTTGGAGAAATTCGGAGGAGATCGAAAGGAACAGGATACACAACCTGTATGGAAGGGCAAGAAGGTAATACCTGACGGATCTACGATGCTTAAGGTTAAGGAGGTCGCGGAAATGCTGAGGGTCCCTCTCTCCTGGATCTACGATCGCACGCGTACAGGACAGATTCCGCACTTCAAATGTGGCAAATACCTAACCTTTGATAAAGACGAAGTCCTGAAATGGTTTCAACGATTCCACCGGGGCAGCGTTGATGATGGATTAAGGTGAGAGCCATGTCAAAGGAGCTTGACGTATTGACACGTGTGAGTTAAGTAGAATTGCCCCGGAGAATATGGATATGAAGAAGATGCAACGTGTTAATCTTCTAGCAACGCCTTCAGCAGCAGCTTTTGGAACAGGTTGACGTCAAGAGCTGGGAATGGAAGCGCACTTAAGGAAGAGAATCTAATTCTTGGGCTATTATTCAGCAACTGCAAGTTCTTGAAAACAAGGAGTGGAGATTGTCAGATGGCCACACAACTTGATGAGGTGATATTGTGCATCGAACAGTAAAAGATGTTGTGGAGCAGGGAGGTCAACCAGGGATGCTTCTTAACGACATGATGGAAGCCATGGAAGATTTCAAGAGGCTTCTACATGTAAAAATACAACCTGCAAACAAGCCACAGGTTATCGACATCATGAATGTAAAGCGGCTTACTGAGCCTTTAAACGAGTTGGCAGCGAGCGCTTATCATTTAAACGGGTGGTTACACTATTTCATTTGTCAACTTATTATGATATCCGCCGGTGATGATCACGAAGAAGTAAAACGAATACAAGATGAAGTTTTCCCCGGCGAGGAAGAGAATGAAATCGAGAGGTAACTTCAGAGAAGCGGCGGTGCGGTATCTAAAATATGGTTGGACACCTATGCCGGTGTGGAAGAATAAAGTTCCCTGTGTGGAGTGGAGAGAATTGCAAAGGATAGGAGTAGATAGAGAACAGATTGAAATATGGGCAGAACAGTATCCGGATGCTCAGATAGGTATAGTTACGGGAACGATCTCAAACTTAGTAGTGGTCGATATCGATGGCGAAGAAGGGATGAAGACATTTAAAGAGTTGGACGACGGAACGCCTACTGTATACAGTAAAACTGGATCTGGTGGGCGTCACTATTTCTTTGCCATGCCAAAGGAGGAAGAGGATGCACGGCTACTGAGGAATTTCGCAAAGCGGAGAGGGATAGATCTACGAGCTAATGGGGGCTATGTTGTTGTACCACCATCACATAACGATAACGGACTTTATGAGTGGCAAATCGGACCTGATAAACAGGGGCCAGCAGAATGTCCACAGTGGATTATAGATATGTACAAAGAATCTACGGGAGTCTATAATGGCAAACCGCTCTTATCTGAAATCGCCGAAGGTGTCCCTGAAGGGCAGCGAAACGATACGGCCGCAAGGCTGGCTGGAAAATTTATCAGACAGGGGCTTTCAGTGGACGAAGTTCTTGCTATCATGTCTGTTTGGAATCAGAATAACAATCCACCTCTTGATGAAAAAGAATTGTGGAATGTCATCAGAAGCATAGAAAAGGCAGAAGAAAAGAAATCTTCCGGCGAACCGGATCACGTGGACATAGATAAAGCTATCGATGAACTTTCCCCTGATCTGGAGCTATATGACCTTACAGGAGAGATTGAGGAGCGCGGGCTTTTAAATGACCTTGCAACGTTAAACAAACTCAAACAGGAAGGCTACATCCAGAAATTCACTAAAAAGTTTAATTGTTTCGACTATGCTGCTGGGAGAGCTCTCAAGGCTAACATTACCAAACTTCGAGAGGAACTGGACAAACAAGCACAGATGGAGGAGTTCGAGCGCTTGGGGGAAGAGAAGAAAGTCCAATTTACTCTATCGGAGGAGGAGAAGCGGCAAGCACTGGAGTATCTCAAAGATCCACACCTCTTGCAGCGGATTCAAAAGGACATCTCAGAGGCAGGAGGTATTGTGGGAGAAGAGATCAACATAAAGTTCCTCTATCTGGCAGCTACCAGCCGCTTGATGGAAGTTCCGATAAACGTTATCATCTTTGCGCAAAGTTCTACAGGAAAATCTTATCTGGTCAATATAATTGCAGAGTTCATTCCACCGGAGGGGAAGTTGATCTTATCCAGCGTATCGGCAAGGGCGTTGGAGTATGTGAACGAAGAGGACATCCAGCACAAGTTCTTACTAATTCAGGAGCTTGATGGTGCGGACGAAATAATGCCAACGCTCAGGGTCCTACAATCGGAGGGAAGATTAGCCAGACTTGTGACGATCCAAGATCCCCAGACAAATAAGATGAAAGCCGATGTAGATGAGAAGGATGTTTACTGTGCGACAGTTGTGACCACAACGGCAGGGGATGTCTATGATGAAAACTCCACACGTATTTTTGAAATGTACTTAGATGAGTCGGTTAAACAGACAAAGGAGATAGTCAGTTTCAATTTGAAAAAAGCTTCTCTTGAATATCTGTCCGATAGTCCCAAGCGAGAACAGGTCAAGAAGCTCCATCACAACGTCCAGCGTCTGTTGGAGCGTATTGAAGTGAGTATCCCCTATGCCCACTTATTGCAATTTCCAGCAGATACCATAAGGAATCGTAGGGACAGTGCTCGGTTTGTACAGTTTATCAAAGTTATTGCATTCCTCCACCAGAAACAGAGGCAGATCAAAGAAACAAATGATGGAATTAAGTATATCGTGGCTGATTTACAGGATTATAAGCTGTCCTATGAAATCGGTTTAAAGGTACTGCGGCGGACGCTGGATGAGCTATCAGACAGGAGTCGAAAAGTGTTGAAGGTAATTATGGATTACGTGAATATAAAAGGGATAGCGGAAGCTAGCCTCACGCGCAAAAACGTTCAGGAGCACGGCAAAAAGATGGACTATGACTTCAGTAATGATAAGGATCTGGTCAAGCAGTTGGGGCAGCTCATACAACTGGAATATATCGAGGTACAGGAAGGTGGACAGGGGAAAGCTTACAAATACAAGTTGGAATTCAGTGGGGATCCAGATGCACCGGAGGTCGAAGGGCTTCTGACGCCAGAGGATCTCAAAAAACGGCTGGATGGGATGGAGAAAATGCCCAAGCTGGAATCTGCTCGTGATGGTTCTCCAGACGGGGTAGTAGAGGAAGAGGCACCTCCTGGTTTGGACTTTGATCAGATAGACAGAGACGAAGTTAAGGTGTATATCGTAGAGCGACTTGGAATGAGCGGCTTTGTAGACTCAGCAGGACTTGCGGTGTCCTGTGGTATAACCAAGGCTGAAGCTGAATCCTATCTGGGCTCCTGTGGTCTTGTGAATAGCAGCGATGATGGGTTATGGCGGGATCCATAGGATAGGCTTTGGGGGTATATGCTATGACGGCACCAGTAGTGGTGATAGAGCGCACAGATCATTGAACTTCTCCAACTTCAGAAAAGGGGTGGAAAAGTGGTTTTGTCAGCTACTATCTGGCTTTTACATACTTCTTCCACTTCTCCAACTAAAGAGACAGGGGGTGTGTGGTGTGAAAAGTTGGCAACAATCCGCACCAGACACACAGGGGTACATCTCTCCCACAAGAAGTAGAAGAAGTTACTGAAAGTCAGTCACAGTAAGGGTTTTTAACTTCTCCAGCCTGAATCCGAAGTTGCAGAAGTTGGAAGGAAGAACGTGGCCTTTATAGGGAACTCTCATCAGGGATGTATTCGAGGAGATCACCAGGAGTGCATTCTAATGCCTTGCAGAGCTTGTCTAAGGTGTTATAGTTAATGCCTTGTGCATTATCACTATAGAAGCTTGTAATTGTATTGCGATTTAAAGCCGTCTCTCTTGCTAAATCGGAAACCCTCTTTCGTTGCTTTCCCATTAGCTCATTAAGTTTACAGATGATCAAAAATTTAACCTCCGTCCAGTTTCACTCTATAATATATAGTCTATAATGCATAATGTCAAGCATTCTAAAAATAAATTGTATTGTCCTGAATAAAATGCTTGACATACTAAGCAGTACATTATATATTATAGGTAGTAGAATAGGCAATATAATTAGGATCTTAAGCAACAAAGGAGGTGAAACTGATGAGAAAGGCAGATCTTCAGACAGCGGTAGAGGAAGGCTATCGAATCTACTTGATCCAGGACGGCATCGGGACTGTGACGAATCATGAGGATGTCCAGTATCACGTAGACATCATATCCGGCACATGCGACTGTCCAGATGCCCTGATAAACAATGGTGGGAGCTATAGCCACGACGGACATCAGGTCTGCACGCATCAAGCTTATGTAGCACAGACTACGATCTGTCAGCACTGCAGGGGCTATATGACCTATACAGTGTGCGACACAACTGAAGGGTCGGTACAGCTCTTTGAGTGCCTTAAGTGCAACAACGCTATTGATGCTGGGTTGCTCGAAGAGCGGAGAGATGAAAGAAGAAAGGCTACCACAGTCGAAACCGCAGTAGCCTGAGAAAGAAAGTTTCAGAGAGCGGAGGAGCACCCCTACTCCTCTGCTCTCTTCTAATATACAAAGAAGGAAAGGAAAAGTCAATGTCAAAAATAACATCATTTGATCTTCAACTCGGTCGGAGCTACACGAAGGATTACCAGTCGTGGCGTGTAGACCTCGGTCTCCATGTAGAGCTTGAAGATGGTGAGGACATTGAGGTGGAGATGGATAGTGTGCGCGCCAATCTCCGGACGAAGGTCAGAGAATACTTGAAGCTGGGTAGTAACGGTAATGGCAAGGTTGATAATGAACATTCACCTTCCAAAGAACTAGCATCGCAAGCGACACCACAAGAGGGCCAAAAACAGCTTCCCAGGACGCTATGGCCGAAGGATTGGGAAAACGTTACAAATCGGATGTTCGCACTTCGGGACTTACTAAAGGAGAATAATAAGAGGGCATTCGCGCTGTTCATTAAATATATGAAAGAACACTGCCCTTCAGACGAGAACGAAGATTGGATCGACTTTAAGAAGGCAGAGGAATATCACTGGTCTGGTATAATGGACATGTTCCACAACGAGGGGATTAAGATCAACAAAGATGCAGTTAAGGCGTGCTTATAAATAGGACAGTCTTGGGGCAGAGGCGCTGCAACTGCCCCTTATCTCAAAGGAGAGGGAACGATGAGAGGATCCATTGTTAAGAAGGGAGATCGATACTACATCAAGTACTACGTCGACAAGTGCCAGAAGTGGAAGGCGGCAGGCTCGAACAAGAAGGACGCTGAGCGGATGCTAACGGAGATTGTCCATCAGATCCACGGGGGGAAGTATTACGAGCCGAAGCCGATCACTCTTGTGGAATTTGCTGACAAGTGGATGAGCGAATACGTGGAGGGCAACGTCAAGCTGTCTACGCAGAAGTTTTACTGGAACATGCTGGATCACATCAAACCTGTCTTCGGGAACCAAGCTCTTACAGACATTCACTTGGAAGACCTACAAGGGTTCATCTCAAGGAAGATCAAGGAGGGAAAGCTATCTTCCGCAACGATCAACCATCTTGTGACAACGCTGACAGCTCTATTTAAGTATGCAGTTCGCACTGGCTATTTGCGGGAGAGTCCGGCAGCTTATCTGAGGCGTCCGAAGAAGGAGATAAAGGAGATGGACTTTCTGACTAAAGAGGAAGTTCATCTGTTCTTGGAGCACACATCGGGGGAGAGCTATCCCCCGTTCCTCTGCGCAATCATGACAGGCATGAGACGTGGGGAATTGCTGGCCATGAAGTGGAGTAACATCGATTGGAACCGGGGGCAGTACTTCGTCTGTGAGAGTCTATCAAGGTGGTATGACAAACCTGAGGACAGGTTTCAAGAGCCCAAGTCGATTAAGTCGAGGCGAGCAATCAATCTTGCTCCAACCCTGATGGATGTTCTCAAACAACACCGAGCACATCAAAACACGCAGAAGTTACAAATAGGACCAAAGTATCAGGATCAAGATTTAGTGTTCTGTAAGAAGGCTGGTACATCTCTTGACCCTGACAACCTCACTAAGTTGTTCCAGCGTATTCTGAAAAAAGCAGGAATGCGACAGATGCGGCTTCACTGTCTGCGTCACACTTATGTCAGCCTGTTGATCGCCCAAGGGGAAAGTCCCAAGTACATCCAGCATCAACTTGGTCATGCGTCTATCACAACAACACTGGATCGGTATGGTCATCTGATGCCGGAGGTTCACCAGGAGGCAGCAAGCCGGTTGGATGATCAGTTGTTTGGTGGGTTCGCCAAATTTACAGTAGAAAAACAGTAGAAAAGAACAAAAGTGGCCTATAGGTAATTTACGTAACACCTTGTGTTTATGATACTACCAGAGAGTTAATAATCCTACTCCTGTCTGACCCACTGTCAAGAGAAGCACGTAATCGAAACGGCCACACCGTCTCAACCGTAGTATGCCGACAGGCTAATATCCTATTCCACCATCAACCCTGATCGTCTCTCCGATTACGTAGTCGCTTTCGTCTGAGGCTAGATAGACTGCGGGGGCTGCGACTTCTTCCGGCTTTCCTAAGCGCCGTATGATCTTCCTTTCATGGCCGCGTTGACGATGCGATTTGTAGTGGGGATTCTCAACTTCCATGACAGCGGGCGTTTCGATAACTCCCGGGGCGATGCAGTTTACGTTGATGCCGTGGGGTCCAACCTCTCTGGCCAGAGCTCTTGTGAAACCAATTATCGCGGCCTTCGTGGCAGCGTAGTCCACCAGCCCCCAACTACCTTCTATGCCAGCTTCTGATGATAAGTTGATAATCTTGCCCTTCTTCCTTTTCATCATATCCTTTAGGACGGCGTGGGTGCATAGTAGGGCACTCTTGAGGTTCAGGGCTATTATCTTGTCCCAGACCTCTTCTTTCGAGTCGATGAATAGTGATGCCTCCGCCCTGGCACTCCCACCCGCATTATTGACGAGGATATCGACTCTCTCAAATTCCCCTATGACTTGCTGAACCATCCCGTTTACATCCAAACTCTTAGTAACATCGGCGTAGATGCTTATTGCGTGGCCTCCGGATGACACTATCTCACTAACGGCTGATTGCGCGGCCTCTCTATCGATATCGATTACGGCTATCGATGCTCCTTCTCTGGCGAAGGCGGCTGCAATGGCACGACCTATACCTTCACCCGACGCGGTTACGATTGCGACTTTTTCCTTAAGCTTCACGGCTCTATCCTGAGTTTTGTGGCCACTGTTATTGGCCTGGATTGGAAGTGGGATTCGGGTAAACTCTAGTCTCGATTGTTTCGATACTTACTCCATAATAGTGTTAGTAAAAAAATTGCAGCTATAGGGCGTAATATTTCTAATCCGGAATGACAAATCCCCTTATCTTGCCTTGCCGAAGCGGAGCCAGCCGGGATATGAAGGCCCTTACCGCGGGTCTGATAGTCGAAACGACCTGGCTCTCCGCGCCGCCGCCGAAAAGCTGAAACACTATCGGCTGGAACCTCGAACGTCTGAATTCCTTTTGCCAGATGCTCCCTCCTGTCTGTGTGTTTAAAATATCGAACTTTAATACTACGTGCATAGCAATCCCCGGAGTTGCTTGTGGGTATACTCTTCCGTATCTGTCTCTGCTTGGAACCCACCTTTGTCGAAGCTCAGCGTCCATATGGTCGATCTCCACAAGAACCAGACCATCCATCTTAAGTTCGTCGTGTAGCCTCCGCAAATTCTTAACGTTCCTGACCGCCGACGAATCTACCTGCATGCCCCTGAACACCCATTCTATCTCATCGTGCTCTATTATCCTTTTGATCTCGAGCTGCCTCAAGCTGGAAGCTACCTCGTCAGATATCTTGTTTCGTATCTTGTCTATGTCTATCTGCCCTCTGGGTTTTACATTTACTACAGATATCACGCCAAGGCTCTGGATGTTGCTCAGATTTACCTCAGAGGAATAGCCTGTGTTGAAGGTGACCAGCTTGACTCCTTTTGATTCCTTGCTGCCTGCACAGCCCCAAAATATAGTAGACAGAAGACAGAAGACAGCAAACAGGACATATCCTCCCATCCCCTTAAACATAAGTTTCACAGTTCATCATTCGCTTTGTCGTAACCTCTAAATACAGGGGCAAGGTTCCTTTGCCCAAAAAGTATGGTTGGTCAGACATTCCTGTCTGACTGTAGAACAGACAAGAATGTCTGTTCTACCAAATCAGGGGGTCCCGAGCCTCTACGAAGACAATGTACCTTAAAAACTCAATCCAAAGCTGAAGTGTGTCTCTCTGTCGAAGAATCTTCTTAGATCCGTCTCCTTTGCAAACTCGATATTTATGGGCAGGATGAAGTTTACTATAATGCCCAAGCCCATGCTCATCTTCAGGTCCTTGAGTCTGAATTCTCCGTCCGTCGTCCATAGCTTTACATCGTCGCCCTCATTCCAGACCATCCCCACGTCTGTAAAGACTGCCCCCATTAGGCCTCCAAGAGAGATATTACCGGGCCATCCGAGCGTCAGATTCCTCACAAAGGGAACTCTGTACTCCATGTTCATAAGAAATAACCTGGTCCCTGCTAACTCACTGAAGTCAAAGCCCCTCAAAGGCCCAACGTTCACCTGGTAGCCAAATCCAAGGGTCGTGGCTGTACTTGGACCTCCCAAAAAGTGGGTTATAGCGTCATTCCCCAGAGATGCCAGTCCCTTAAGTCTGAAAGCAAAGACGGAGTTCCTGCCGGCGTAGAACCTTAAGTCCGCGTCCAGATGGGTAAATTGCCTGTGGCCCTCTGTGATCTTTACCGCCTGACCGGCGGAAAGGTAGAACCTTCTGCCCCTTGAAGGCCCCAGCCAACCGTACTCTACGGAGTCGTTTACATAGACAGTCTGGAAAAGATGCGTGGTTTTCTTTTCAATCCTCTCCTTCTCCGGGAACACAAATTCCCTGTTCTGATCCACGAACGTATACTTAAATTCCACTCTCCGATAAAGATCTATAGGATAGGTCATCCTTGCAAAGAGCCCGGACTGCCTGTCGGACCCCAGAGCACGCATCAACCTGCCGGTCCTCAAATCCAAGAAGGGATTGTTAGAATCTGTGAAATATTGCGTCCAGCTGAAGATCCCGAAGTCTAAGTTTGTCCTCCTTCCGTAATATCCATATATGACCGAAAAGTTGAGGTCATTAACCCTTCCAAAGCTGGTGAACCCTGAAACGAAATCCGTCGCTATCCCCAGGCTGTGATTTCCCATAAGATCGCTGAACGAAATCTGGGCTACCGTGCCGAAGAAGTTGTTGGATAAAGAAAGCTGAGCGCTGATTCCATCTAATTGAAGACTCGGTTTATATCTGCTCCGCTTGTATTGTCTCCTTACCTTCAGGCTATCCACGATTGAACCCCCGATTAAATCGGGGGTCGGGGATGCATGGTCTCCATCATCATCCACATTCACCTTATCATAATCACCAATGCTCTCTTCCTCCTTGACGTGCGGCGATAAGATCATCTCACCACCGTCTGTAGCAGGCGTCGCATCTTTCTGCGCGTCTTTTTCATCATCCGTTAAGGCCAGCTCTTCTTGTGATGGGACGTCCATCACGTAGATCTTCCTTCTACTGTTGTAGTAAGAGGCAAACGTTATCTTTTTTCCATCCGGAGAAATCGACGGATTTGAGAGTCCGCTTATAGTCTTGGTCAGTCTGCTTTCTTTTTTGCTTTCAAGATCCAGGACAAAAAGATCATTTATACCATCCCTGTTCGATACGAAAAGCAATCTTACCCCGTCCGGGAACCACCGGGGCCAGGTATCGTCCGACTTTCCAGAAACTATCTTTTGCGCCTTTGTCAGCTCAAAATCATAGACCATAAGATCCACACCTCCGTTGGTCCTATAGCTGAACGCAAGTCTGCTCCCATCTGGAGACCACGAAGGCTGAGACTCGCGATCGGGAGTATGCATCAACTTTGTGGAAGCTTTTGTCTTAATATCCAGTATATATATGTCCGTCTGGCCGCGGCTTGAACCCGAAAATGCCAATTTCCTGTTATCAGGCGCCCAGGCCAAGGTGGATATTTCCTGAACACCTTCCACCGTCAACGCATCCATCAGCTCAGAACTATAGACATTCCACACGAGTACCAAATCGGAAGGTCCCTTTCTGGCTATGAAAGCTATGTACTGCCCGTCAGGAGACCACGCCACACAACCTTCTTCCACCTTCAGGTCTGTATAGACAGAAGTCTTCATATCTTCTGTTATTCGCTTCATCAGCTCTCCGTCCTTTACCCGTATCAGGTCAATATTGAAGGAAATACCATCTGTAGATACGACTGCCAACATCTCCCCGCCAAGGGACCAGCTTGGACTTAAGTACGAAACCTCTTCTGCCGGGACTTCCTTTGCTATTTCGAAGTTATACTTCCTTTCGGTGAGCAATGGCCAATACTTTCTGCGCACATGGGAAGACCAACTGTCGCTTAAAGTTTGAATGTCCGTACCCAAGACTCTTTTTATGGTATGCCCTGTTCCCGTGCTCCCTTTCCAGTCCCGTAAGATTCTTCCAACTTTATCCTCACCGTACTCCTGCGATATATACTGCATCAGAGAGTGGCTCTGTTTATACGCTAAAAACACGTTCCTTACCGCCTGGAAATTGTCCAAAGACTTTATGGGTATTACAGTATTCGTCAGCACAGCGTCTCTTAGCACCATCTCATCCACAGCGTTCATGTCGCCAGCCTCGTACTGCGCCATCCCCTCCATGATCCAAGTTGGCGGGGAATTGATTCTATTGGTCAGGGACTTTACAGGCCCCTTGTACAGAATGTCATACTGAAAAAGATGAGTCAACTCGTGGACCAGAACGCTCCTGAAATCCTCCAGGTCTCCGTTGAACGGGATGACGGCCCTAAACTTCAGGCTCTCGGCGAACCCGCCAACGCCCGGAGGCAGGATATAGGGCACTATATTCGTCTGTTCAAAGTCGTAGTGAGACTGAAAGATAATGATCGGAGGAATGGTCGAAAGGTCATGGTGGAGGCTTCGGCTGATCTTCTCGTAGCCATCCTCAAGTATCTCTGCTGCTGACAGGGCAAGGCCAAGATACTCGGGATTGTAGTAGATTTCCAGATGCTGCGTTTTCAACTTCCACCACTGGAATTTCTTGTACTGAATCTTGTTCTTTCCAAAGCTCTGAGAAAACTGTGATAACAAAATGTCCTGAGCTCTAACGATCCCGGGCGCTGCAGTCGCTACAACCAGAACTGCTATCATAAGTAGACAGTAGACAGTAGCCCCCGATAGATTCAATCGGGAGAGACAGGGCATTCTCTTCCGCCCTGTATAGAGCGTCTTTCTGTATCTCGTCAAAGTCATGCGTCTTATTCCTCAGGCTGCTCGGTAGCCACACTCTCTCCTTCAATCATAGGTTCATCAGCTACCTTTGAGCCTATACTCCTTTTTAAGAGGATATAGTTTCTCCTGTAGACCACATTTCGGGAATCGAGTCGCATGGCTGTTTGATAGGCCCGGCGAGCCTCTTCCTCCATCTGAAAGTACTCGTAGACTATACCCAAATTGTTATAGATACTCGCCGACGTCGTGTCCAACTTTGCCGCCTTCTCCAGATGTGCCTTTGCCTCGCTCCACATCTCCTGTTCTATACACCAAAAAGAGTATTTATTTATCTCTTTAGCGCTCCTTTTTTTGGAGGGATCTACGGAATATAATACTGCGTTCATCTTCTTATCTTCTGCTTCAACCCGTGCTGCAATCGTTTGTTGAATCTCCGCTTCTGGTTCGACCATCTTCGTAGCGAGCGTATCTCCAGATGGACTTTCTATCTCGGCAGAGGGGAGTCGCGTCCGGTGGGACTCTTTATCCCCTGTATCTCCTTCTGTTCTCTCTGTCGATTTTTCGGAACTTTCCTCCTTACGGCCCTTTGTCCTAACTGTCTCCTCCTTTCTCCCCTCTTCTTGGGCCGGTCTCTTTCTAATAAGCTCCAGGCAGCCTCCAAAGATTAGAGCAGATACTATAAGAAATAAAAAGGAGATCTGACGAAGACCTGCTTTCATCCTGAACGCCTCCGATAGTCTATGAATCTTCATCTTGGGAATGTTCATCTTGGGAATGTTCCTTGGCATTTTCTCCTAATCCTTGTGACTCTCAAAGCTATCTGCCGTTCCTCTTTTCAGCTAACGTTGTATCAGCGGCCCCTGAAGCCTCGCGTGCCTCTTCATGATCTCCACAACCCTGTCCAAAGGAAGAGCGTAGACAGTGTTACCGTCTAGCCCCACCGTAGTACTAGCCATCGTAAGGGCGTTGATTACCGACTCCTCGGTCGCCTCCACCACCGCCTGATAAAGGGGAGTTATCGCCTCATCATTCAATACCTCAAATTCATACTCCTCAGACCTATTATAAACATCTACTATATTCCCTGTCGAAAACGCTAAAATTATGTCCCCGCTCGAATGCATAGCGGTCGCTCCCGTCCTTGAGAGCCCCAGTGCAGCCCTCTTTGTTAGGCGACTCAGCTGAACGGGCAAAAGCGGCGCGTCGGTTGCAACCACTACGATGATAGACTTATGACCCACTCCCCTTTCCGCTTTAAGATCTGTTATTTCCCTGCCTACAGGAACACCGTCTATAATCAATTGATGTCTCCTGCCGTGATTTGCCTGAACTAATACTCCTGCAGTATATCCCTCCTTAATGACCCTCGATGCAGTCCCTATTCCCCCCTTGAACCCGTAGCACACCATCCCCGTTCCACCTCCCACACATCCCTCCCCCACACGTCCCGATTGAGCACTATTGATAGCCCCCAGGACGTGTTCCTCCTCAACGTGCCTCCCCTCAATATCGTTTAGAAAGCCGTCCCACGTCTCTGCCACAACTGGGGATGGAATCCTGGAGTCCTGATATTTCCCCATAAGGTACTTCAAAGCGGCGTCGTAGACCATCCCTACGCTGGACGTATTTGTGGTAAAGATAGGAGAACCCAAAAGTCCCGTCCTCCGTATCCTTGACATCCCCGTCATCTCACCGTTGCCGTTCAAGGTCAGACAGCCTGCAAAGAGATTATATCTGAAAATATCATCGCTGTGAGGGATCACAGCAGTTACTCCTGTCCTGACATCCCCTTCGGATATGGTAGAATGTCCTACCTTTACTCCTTCCACGTCCGTTATAGCATTGAACTCTCCCCTGGGCATGGTGCCGATTACAATTCCCAGGTCCCTTGCTCTCTTACGTCCATAGCTCTCAAAACTCAAACTCGTCTGTTGCCCCGGACGCGCCCAGGCGAACCTGTACAGAGTCAGGGATGCAGTTCCAAGAGCGGCAGATTTGAAAAAATCCCTGCGCGTAATATCTTTTATCATACCCCCAATCTCTCCTCCATTTCAATTTCGTTCCCTCCCGCGTCTGCTAAAGGAAGGGGGACAGAACTCCTCTGAGTCAGAAGCCCCACTGCGAACATAGCCACAGCCGCACCTGCTACGCCGAATATGTCCGACGGCAGTTGTGGAGTTATGAATTTGAAGGCTATCCAGAAGACCAACCCGACCCCCATGCTTGCCACGGCTCCGGCACTATTTGCCTTTCTCCACCATATTCCCGCAGCCATGGGCACGAAAAGAGATACTAAGAGAACAGAGAAGGAATCTATCAAGAGTTGATATATATTCTCAAAATACAGAGCTATAAAGAGGGACAAAATCCCTATTACCGGAATGGAAGCCCGCGTCCACAAAAGCACTTCCCTGCCGTCTGCATTCGGCTTGAAATACCCCAATACGTTTTTGCCGATTATGCTTGAGGGAGCCAAAATCGCGCTGTCCGCACTGCTCATTATGGCCGATAAGAGCGCTCCGATGAAAAGGGCTATAGCCCACGTCGGAAGATACTCCATAGCTATCCTTGGAACTATATGCTCAGGGTCATCTATCTGGGGTATCAAACTCACGCTAATGATCCCTATGATTACGGGAATAATCCCTACGGTCAGATACAATATCCCCGAAAGATATGCGCTGTTTTGAGCCACTTTCTCATTCCTTGCGGAAAGGCTCCTCTGGATGAGGTCCTGTCCTGGAATGTTCCCGAACCCTATCACAATCCAGGCCTGGATGTACCAGAGCCACTCTTTAAGTCCTCCCTGTGGGAGTATATCAAAACTGCCCGGTCTGACAGATGAGAACGCCTCGCTCCATCCCCCCGCCTTGCTTACTACGATTGGAAATACCGCAAAGAGTCCTAAAAGGACTATGATTATCTGCACAAGATCGGTCAGCGACACAGCCCACATCCCGCCCGCAGTCGTGTACACAAGTACTATCAACGTCCCTATTATTATCCCCGTCTCTGAAGAAACTCCAATTAGATTTTCAAATATCATCCCTATAGCCACAAAGAGGCTCCCCACCCATCCTACGTAAGCCGCTACCAGACATAGACTCGAAATAACGCTGGCCCCTCTGCCGAACCTCTGCTCGAAGAAGTCCGACACCGTAAGGATTCTCATCCTCCTCATCGTCTTTACAAAGAAGAGTCCCGCCAAAAAGAGACACAAGGCCGCTCCGAAAGGATCGGCTATCACACCCAAAAACCCCTTCTCGTACGCAGCCCCCGCTGCTCCCATGACCGTTCCGCCTCCAAACCAGGTTGCAAAGAGCGTAGCCGTGCAGAGCCAGGTTGGGAGTCTCCTGCCCGCCACGATGAAGTCCTCCGCATCTCCCACCCTTCTGCTTGCGTAATAGCCCACTCCAAGCATGCCCAACATATAAAGCCCTACGCCCAGAAGAACTGCTGTTTCCTTATCCATGTCGTAAAGCGACTGGAAGATCTCCAACATTGAGTATCTCCTTGACTCTATATCATCTATCTTGTTATATTCAATATTGATCCCCGATAGATTCAATCGGGGATAAACATAAAGATAAAGATTTGTAGTCCAAATATCCAGTAGATTTTCAGGGAGACACACGGGTCTCCCCTACTGTCTTTGTCAATCATGTGTAACGGCGAAGTTGCGTGTCTGGCCAAGTATTCCGTTGTGTCTTCTACAGTAATACCGCTGGAAGTTGAGCTTATGAAAATATTTGACAATATAACCTCAGTAATCCTTGCTGGAGGCAAAAGTTCCAGGATGGGAAGGGAGAAGGCGCTCTTACCTCTTGGGGACGCCACTTTCATAGAGCACATATTGGATATAGCAGCCAGGGTCACACAAGAGGCCTTCGTAATCACAAATACTCCCGATAAGATGAGCCACCTGAACGTCTCTATGTACCCGGACAAATTCCCCGATAGGGGACCCCTGGGAGGGATATACACCGGCCTATTCAGGGCGAACACAGAATACTGCCTCCTTCTGGCATGCGATGCTCCGTTCATAACGGCGGAATTTTTGAGATACCTGTGCGGTCGCACTGGTGATTCAGACGTTATCATTCCAGAGGACGACAAGGGCTTTCATCCCCTGTGCGCGGTCTACTCCAGAAGGTGTCTCGAACCCATAAGAAAACAGATAGAATCAGAAGATCTAAAGATCGTCAGATTCTTTGACAAAGTTAAAGTGGACATCGTAGGCTCGGAAGCAATAGAGCCTTTCGACCTTCATGGAAACCTCCTTTCCAACATCAACACCCCCGAAGACTACCGTAACGCCCTCAAATTCTTCCATCGTGACGCTTAAGCCATAATCTCCTCTATCTCTCCCTCAAAAAGAAAAACTGACATTTGCATCCCTGATCCCCAGCAATATATTGCTTTTCCGCTCTTAAATCAAGTAAATACGATACTAAATCGTTTTGATTTTTCCCTTTTATTTATTATCTTTATGATCGAGAAGTTTTCATGGAAAAGAGGGTAATAGAAAGGGTGTTTTCTTTGGGAGAGGACCTGACCCGAGGAGAGGTTAAAAGGGCGTGAATGCTCTTGTCAACTGAAGAGCTTAAAATGAATCGGAAAATCTTCTATACTACTTTGCTGCTGGTAGTCGGCCTGAATTCTCCTGCCTATCTAGTCTGGGTGGATAGCGCGGAGGCCATTCCGGCCTCTCCAGATACGCTGTCTGTAGTTCAACCAGATGGGAAAGTAGTTCTACTCAGGGTGTTTGGGGATGAATTTGAGAGCTACCTGGAGACGCTTGACGGATATACTGTTCTTAAGGACTCAGACGGGTACTGGAAGTATGCAATAAGAGATCAAGCTGGGATACTGAAGCCGTCGGATGTTGTAGTCGGAATTGACACACCAACAGAAGCGCCTCACCTACGCTCAGGGCCAACAATAAGACAAGAAATTCTCAATCGGCGTAAGCAGGTATGGGAAGATTCGTATCCATATACACCCAAGGCTATAGCTCAGTCTCGTCCCCATGTAGCTGGAGAAACTCCTCCTGTTCTGGGAACAAGAAAGATACTTGTAATATGTATAGACTTCAGCGATCAGGCCGCTACTACAGACATATCTAAAGTAGAATCCGCATACTTCGGTGAAAGCTCTTCTATGAAGGCATATTACAAGGAAGTATCCTATGGAAAACTAACAGTGACAGGAAATGTTGGAGGCAGACGCTGGGTACGGTCTTCCCAACCGCTGTGGAAATGGGGCGCTGATACAGGACCACGTGACAGCGATCCGAACACAAACGACGATGGGTATTTCGAGCAATGGGAACTAGCTAAAGATGCTGTTCTTCAGTTGGATGCAACTGGCTTTGATTTTTCTCCTTATGATACCGATGGTGATAGATATATAGATCACATTGCGATTGTAGTTGCTGGCCAGGATCAGGCTTTGCACGGCAGTGAGCCTGACAAATGGATCTGGCCTCACCGGTGGTTCATATTTGACGACCTGACAGTAGACGGGCTCCATGCATGGAACTACACTATGGTGACCGAAGAAGACATTTTCCAGAACGGTACTATTGTATTTGGTACACTTGCCCACGAGTTTGGGCACGACCTATGGCTGCCGGATCTGTACGATAGAGATGGCTCTTCTGCGGGCATTGGATATTGGGGTCTGATGGGGGCAGGTGCTCATAACATACAGTCCAGTCCTGCTCATATGTGTGCTTGGTCTAAAATACAACTCGGTTGGATTACACCCACAGTAATTCCCCGTAATCAGTTACAGCAGAGCATTCCAAATGTGGAAGAGACACCTGTAGCCTACAAACTACCTGTTCCCAGCTCCAAAGAATACTTTCTCGTGGAGAACAGACAGCCCAAGAGATTTGATCGTCATCTGAGGGGCACTGGACTGCTTATCTGGCATGTTGATGAAGGAGTGATAACTACCAATGAATTTGGCAACACTGTGAACGATAATGAGAATCATCCTGGTCTTGCACTTGAGCAAGCCGACGGCCGTTTTGATCTGAAAAGCAACTCAAATTGGGGAGATGTAGGTGATCCCTGGCCAGGCACATTCGGTAAAAGGCACTTCAATAATACCTCGGTTCCCAGTAGTAGAGACTACTCCGGTAAGACTACAGGAATAGCTGTTGAGAATATAGGGAATTCTTCGGATATTATGAGGGCAGACCTAATCGTTGATATTGTCGGGAATGCACCAATATTAAACAGTTTTAAGATTAACAATAGAGCTTCCATAACAAGAAGCAGGACAGTAACGCTTAACAATACTGCAACTAATAGCCCTACACACTATATGGCAAGTGTGAGATCAAGCTTCTTGGGAGCAAATTGGGAGACTTATTCTACAAGTCCATCTTTTACACTAAGTTCACGGTATGGGACTAAGAGGGTGTACTTCAAGGTAAAGAATGCTGGAGGTGAATCAAACCGATTAAGTGACACCATTGAATATAGTCAGGATAAACCGACTTTGACCAGTTTTGCTATCAATAATAGATCTCCCAGAACAACAAGCAGGACAGTAATCCTTAACAATGCTGCGACTAATAGCCCCACACACTATAAGGCAAGTGAGAACTCAAACTTCAGTGGAGCAACGTGGAGAACATATTCTAAGAATCCATCCTTTACATTGAGTCCTGGATATGGGCAGAAGTTAGTGCGTTTGAAAGTGAAGAATGCTACTGGTGAATCGACATCAAGAATTGATGTTATTCAATATGTTTCACCATTCTTGTTAGAGACGCAAATAGTGAAAGGTGAGTTGACGCACAGTTCAAGAAAATTTGCTGATTCTGATCGCTACTATAACTCGCATGTACTTGATCTCTCAAAGGGGCAGAAAGTATCGCTTACGGTTGAACCCTCCTCAAAATTTATGGTCGGTCTGTGGGACACAGCTAATAGCGGATATGTCACACGCTTCTTTTCTGCATCGCATAAGGATATTAAAATACCTAATGACGGGCGTTACGAGGCAGATGTGACATCACGGGACGAGGGCGTAACTTCACCGTATACGTTGACTGTTGAAATCCTGAGTATACGGACAATCAAGCCTATTCTCTCGGAATCTTCCTATAACGCTGGTGAGGAATTTTGGGTGGATATAAGAGTTGATCAAGTAAGCAAGCTTTTTGGGACAAGTTTCGAGCTAAACTACACCAACACAGATTATGTAGATGTGGTCGTGCCGACGTCCGGTTCTATCGTAGCCGGAACTTTCTTAGGGGACGCCGTAGTATTTTACTCTAACGTAAATGAAACCGAAGGCAAGATAGGAATTGCGATAAGCCAGAAGTTCGGCGCAAGCGGTGCGGACGGGCGCGGTGTGCTAGCAAGAGTAAACTTCAAAGCCCTCCTGAATACCCCAGATGGAACGACAGTCAATTTTTCTCTCGTGAACGTAATTGCCAATGATACTGATGGTACGTCTATTCCATTGACCTCATCCTCAGCATCTGTGACCATCCGATCCACTGGGCTGGTAGAGGTGTGGCCTGGCGACACAAACGACAATGGAATGGTCAACCAAGCTGACGTGCTGCCAATAGCTTTGTATTGGGGCGTCACAGGTCCGAACCGAACGGGTGCTTCCAACGCTTGGAACAGTCAGAACAGCCAGCCTTGGACTCCGGGGGACGCTACATATGCCAACGCTAATGGTGATGGCACAATCGATCAGGGAGATGTATTACCCATAGGACTCAATTGGGGTAAGAGACGTTCAGTAGCTAAGATTACTATCTCAGACGAAAATCAAAAGTCCCCATATACCTTAGAACCCGTAATAGACAGCTCCTATGCTAACGGTGAAGAGTTCTGGATCGACCTCAAGCTGGACCAGGAGACGCAGCCAGACCACAACTTATTGGGGATTTCTTTCCTATTAAGCTGGGATCTGGATGAACTTATTTTTGAGAAGATAGAGCCTGGTGCGTTGATGGGTTCAGATGTCGTGCTTTTCTCACATCGGGAAGACAAGACGTTAGCTGTAGGTATCTCCAGGAAGTCAGGACAAGGTGGGATAGATGAAAATGGAGTAGTGCTTAGGGTCAAGATGCACTCACCATTGGCCAGCAATCCCCCGTCTTCCATCCAGATTTCTGTTACTGACGTGCTTGGAATTGACGTTTCGGGCAATGAGGTAGCTATCAATAGCAAAAGTTCAACATTGCCCGTCAACTACTTGCCAGAACACTTTGCACTTCACCCTAATTTCCCCAATCCGTTCAACCCTGAAACAACAATTCGCTACGATCTTCCTTTTCCAAGCCACATCAATTTATCTGTCTATAACATGTCAGGACAAAGGGTAGCGCTATTAGTGGATAAGGAGTTGGAAGCAGGCACTCACTCCACAGTCTGGGATGGAAAAGACGACAACGGGAAACGTCTGGCTAACGGAGTCTATCTATATCGCATGGAGTCGGATGGATTTGTGAAGACAAGAAAGATGGTTTTAATGAAGTAGACTCCTTCCAGAGATAATTAAGATAATTAGATGAGGCAAGATATCTCATATATTGCTTTGATGCTGTTAGTCGTTCTGAATGCACCTTCCTATGCACAAGGCCTTTTCGGACTCAAGACCGAATACGATGCTGGGGATGGTCCGCATTCTGTATTCAGTGCGGATTTGGATGGGGATGGCGATAGTGACTTAGCGATAACTAATGTAAACAGTGATAGTATATCGGTACTCTTTAACAACGGCGATGGGACATTCTCAGCCAGGGTGGACTATGCCGCTGGATTTGAACCTCTTTCAGTTTTCAGCGTGGATTTGGACGGAGATGGAGATAACGATCTGGCTGTAGCTAATGGCTTCAGCGATAACGTATCTGTATTATTGAATAAGGGAGACGGGACATTTGCAGACGCTATGGACTATGCCGTTGGAATCAATCCCCGTTCAGTATTCAGTAAGGATTTGGATGGCGATGGTGATAATGACATAGCCGCACCTAATGCGGGCAGCAATAGTGTATCAGTTCTTTTTAACACCGGAGACGGAACATTTTCAGACAAGGTGGACTATGTCGTTGGCTTTGAACCCATATCACTCTTCAGTGCGGATTTAGACGGAGATGGCGACAGTGATTTAGCTGTGGCTAATGCTGGATTCATCAGCGGAAATGTATCGGTCTTGTTGAACAATGGAGATGGGCAATTTGCGGATAAGGTGGACTATGATGCTGGGAGTAGTCCCTCATCAGTTTTCATCTCGGATTTAGACGGAGATGGCGACAGTGACTTAGCTGTGGCTAATGCTGGGTTCATCAGCGGAAATGTATCGGTCTTGTTGAACAATGGAGATGGGCAATTTGCGGATAAGGTGGACTATGATGCTGGGAGTAGTCCCTCATCAGTTTTCATCTCGGATTTAGATGGGGATGGGGATAATGACTTAGCTGTGGCTAATGCTGGGTTCATCAGCGGAAATGTATCGGTCTTGTTGAACAATGGAGATGGGCAATTTGCGCTTACGGGGATCTATGGTGCGGGAGATGGTCCTCATTCAGTATTTATTTCGGACCTAGATGACGATGGTGATAACGACTTGGCTGTGGCTAACCAAAAGAGCCATAATGTGTCAGTGCTTTTGAACCTCTCTGCTACCCTTGTGGCATCTGTTAGTCCTACCCCCGATCCCCGATTGAGTCTATCGGGGATCAATCAAGCGCAAGACACAGAATTGAGCGGCGTACCTGAGGCCGTTGCAGATAGCACTATGCACCGGGAAGCAACGCTTGCTTTCCAGGATAGTGTGGTTACTGATGTAGCCGTGTCCGTTGATACCATAATTGCTGAGACTCCCGCTGATCCTTCGGACACCGTAGATGTAACAGCCACAGAACCCCATAGTCTCGCAGACACGCTCCTCAGTGGAATTTCTTCTACTGACACTCCTTCTATCTCTGAGCTTCAGGTTGACCATGCCCTCGGGGATAGTCTCCATACAAGTTTCGTTGTCCAAGATACCTCAGCTTTGGACATAGCCGTGCCCCTCGATACCATCACTGCTGAGATTCCCGCTCATCCTTCGGATACTGTGAATGTGATAGCCACAAGGCCCGATAGTCCCGCAGACACGCTCCTCAGTGGAATTTATTCTGCTGACACTGCTTCTATCTCTGAGCTTCAGGTTGACCATGCCCTCGGGGATAGTCTCCATGCAATTTTCGTTGTCGAAGATACCTCAGCTTTGGACATAGCTGTGCCCGTTGATACCATCACTGCTGAGATTCCCGCTCATCCTTCGGATACTGTGGATGTAATAGCCACAAAGCCCGATGGTCCCGCCGACGCGCCCCCTGGCGGATTTGCTTTTATTGATATTCCTGCTATCTCTGTTCTTAAGGCTGACTACGCAGTTGGGGATGGCCCCTATTCAGTATTCGTTTCCGATTTAGATGGAGATAGAGATAACGATCTGGCAGTAGCTAATCAGAACAGCGATAACGTGTCAGTGTTGCTAAATAATGGAGATGGGAAATTTGCAGATAAAGTGGACTATGCCGTTGGGGATGAACCCATGTCAGTTTTCATTTCCGATTTAGACGGGGATGGGGATAACGATATAGCTGTAGCAAATAAAAAGAGCGGTACTGTGTCAGTGCTGCTGAATAATGGAGATGGACAATTTATAGATAAGGTGGACTATGCCGCTGGTAACGACCCTTACTCAGTATTCGGCGCAGATTTGGATGGCGATGGCGACAAGGACTTAGTTGTAACTAATACAGGGAGCGTCAGGAGTACTGTATCGGTGCTGCTGAATAATGGAGATGGGCAATTTGCAGATAAGATGAACTATAGCACAGGAGCTGATCCCCGTTCAGTGTTCAGTGCTGATTTAGATGGGGATGGTGATAATGACTTGGCTGTGGCAAATGTTTTCAGCGATAATGTATCAGTACTATTGAATAACGGAGATGGCCTATTTGCAGATAGGCTGAACTATGATGTTGGAGGTAGTCCCCGTTCGGTGTTCAGTGCTGATTTAGATGGGGATGGTGATAATGACTTGGCTGTTGCAAATGTTTTCAGCGATAATGTATCAGTACTATTGAATAACGGAGATGGGCAATTTGCAGATAGGGTGGACTATGCTGCTGGGGATGGCCCCTATTCAATTTTCAGTACGGATTTGGATGGCGACGGTGATAATGACATAGCTGTGGCCAATAAGGGCAGCGATAATGTATCGGTGTTATTGAATCGTGGAGACGGAACATTCACACGCAAAGTGGACTACGGTGCAGGGAATCGTCCGTATTCAGTTTTCATTTCGGATTTAGACGGCGATGGGGATAACGACTTAGCTGTGGCAAATTCTTCCGACGATAATGTATCGGTGTTGCTGAATCCTCTTGCGCAACGCTGATATAGTGATTTGGCACGTTCTTCCTTTGCGATCCCGCATGGATATATCAAAGGAGCAGTCGAAATAACGAAGCTGAATTTCAAGTGTCCAAAGTGTGAGAACACCGATCATGAGATAGGGGAAATCCGAGTGTCAGGGGGATTCTGGAGCGCTATCTTCGATGTACAAGGCAGACGCTTTTCGTCAGTGACTTGCACTCGCTGCAAATATACGGAGATGTATAAGACTGATGATGCCAGTAAGCTCGGGAAGATATTCGATCTTTTCACCAACTGACCTAACAGCAGAAAACGGAGTCTGAAAATGCGCAGAATTCCCTTTACGAGAAATAACGAATCTGCGCCATTGCCGAGGATGTAAAAAGATGCGCTCATAGTGCATCGAAAATACAAGGAGACCTACCTATGCAGCCCATCATAGACGCCCATCACCATCTTTGGGACCTTAAAAGGCTCAGATATGACTGGCTAAATGAAGTTCCCGCCATCAATCGGAGCTATTTCATCTCGGACTACCAGGAGGCGATCTCCGGTCTGAATGTCGTCAAATCGGTGTTTGCGCAGGCCAATGCCACTTCAGAGTGTTCCCGCGATGAGACTTTGTGGATCTTGTCTCTGGCCGACAGCCCTGGTACTCCTATCGAGGGCGTGGTAGCGTGGGCGCCGATTGAGGATCCTGAAGTCGAAGCGTATCTAGAGCAGTTGCCAAGACATCCTAAGCTGAAAGGCGTCCGACGGTTGATTCAGAGCGAGGAAGATAGCTATTTCTGTGCCCGTCCGGCATTTGTCAACGGCGTTCGGCTCCTGGAGAAGTTCAGTCTCTCCTTCGACGTTTGTATTATACACCATCAACTCCCGGCAGTCATCCAGTTAGTGCGTGAGGCGCCTGAGGTATCCTTTGTTCTGGATCACATCGGCAAACCCGATATTAAAGGAGGCGTTACGGAACCCTGGGCGACCCACATCCGCGAGTTAGCGTCTGAAGACAACGTAGTCTGCAAGCTATCGGGCCTGGTGACGGAAGCCGATATGGAAACGTGGACGGCGCAAGACCTCAAGCCCTATATCGATCATGTCATAGACGCCTTCGGCTTTGACCGTCTGATGTTCGGCAGCGACTGGCCGGTTTGCACACTTGCGTCCGACTACGGTCGCTGGCTGGGGGCCGTGCAGGAGGCTACAGCCGACGCCTCCGATGAGGAGAAGTACCACCTTTTTTATGGCACCGCTGAACGTTTTTATCGGCTTTAAGAAAACCCAAGAATGACCCTTATGATCTCCTCCTTTGCATCTTCCAGCGTCAAAAGGTCGGTTCTTACGTTCCATCCTGAAGATCTAAGGCTCGTCAATATCTGTACGGATTCTGGCGGTCTGAGTCCAAGCGCATAAAGTTCGTCACAGCTTGAGAGTATGTCAGACGTACCTCCCTCCATCTTAACCTCCCCACTGTCCAAAACCACAATCCCTACGGCAGTCTCAGCTATAAGATCAAAGTTGTGAGAGATGATCAAAACGGTTCCTCCAGAGCTGTTAAACTCTTTCAATATGGAAATTATCTTTTTAGCACCCTTAGGATCTAAACCGGCAGTCGGTTCATCCAAAATCAGAACTTCAGGGGACATTGCTAAGATCCCCGCAATGGCGACTCTGCGCTTTTCCCCATCGCTCAACGATAAAGGGGACCTGTCCAAGTAGTTTGCAGAGACTAAATCGACAGCCTCAAGGGCGCTGTGGACATTCTCCTTTACCTTCTTTTCGTTCCATTCCAGATTTCTGGGGCCAAAAGCCACATCGTCAAAGATCGTCTTATCGAAGAGCTGAAGTTCGGGAAACTGGAAGACCAGGCCGACCCTTTGGCGGATTTTGGAAAGATCGCTTCCGAGAGACCAGATGTCTTCTGCGTCCAGAAGGATGCGCCCCGATGTGGGCTTTAAGAGACCGTTGAAGTGTTGAACGAGCGTCGTCTTACCCGAGCCGTTGGGTCCCACCAGAGCCATAAAATCCGATCTCTTGACGTGGATATTTGCATTAGAGAGGGCATTTCTCTGGGTGGGCAGACCCATGTCATAGATATAAGATACACCTTCAGCAGATAGTTTTATCGGATGATCGTTTTCCCTTCCCAGGGAGCGGCACGAGGAACGTCCCCTCCGTGATGTTGCAGGTGTCATATCAGAGGATGTCAATAGGGGCTTATACAGGTGTACGAGTTGCCCTACTATATCCGAAGACCGGAAAGGAGAACCATCCAGCGTAATCCCCCCGCTCGTGAGGGCTGACGCCAATCGAAAGGGAAAAGGGGCCTCAAGCCCCAAGGTTTCCAAGAGTTCCGACTCCCCAAATACCTGTTGTGGGGGACCATCCATCCTAATTCTGCCAGATTCGAGGACTATCAGACGATCAGCTTCGGCGGCTTCTTCGGGGAACTGAGTGATCAGGATCGTCGCTATCTCTCCTTCTTTCCGAATGTCGTTAAGGATCCCCCGTACCTGGCTTTGTCCATCCGGATCTAAGAGGGATGTCGGCTCGTCCAAAATCAGATAATCGGGACTCATAGCCAGAACAGACGCTATAGATAGGCGCTGCTTTTCTCCTCCTGATAGCCGATGCGGCGGATGATGGCGATATTCTCCAAGATGGAACCTCTCCAACGTATCCTCCACTATTTCGACCATCCGTTTGAGCTCTATTCCCAGATTTTCGAGTCCGAACGCTATCTCTCTTTCGACCGTCGTGGAAACTATCTGGTCATCGGGGGTTTGGAAAATCATTCCCACCCTGCGCCTGATCTCCCAGATATTATTCTGATCAGAAGTGGGCATGCCCTCCACCGTTACCTCACCGATCTTCGGGATCAAAAGTCCGTTGATGCACCGGGCAAGCGTAGTCTTTCCCGAACCGTTAGATCCGATTATGGCTATGGATTCTCCAGGATATATACAAAGATTGATCTCCGAAAGGACGTTCCTTCCGCTTAGCTCAAGAGTGATGTTCTTTATCTTTATCATTTAGGGACAGAAGTTGGATAATGAATAAGATAGTAGAGGCGAAGTAATCTGGCCCCTGCATTTACAGGGATGACTGTGTACACTTTAAGCGATCATCCCCTTCAAGTCAAGAAAAAAGAGGCGTCAACGGGAATTGGAGCTCCCACCGACGCCTCTGCGGGAAAGGAATCAAGACTGGGCTTAATATAATTTAATGATTTAAAGATCTCTGTGATCAGGATCACCGAGAATGAAATATGTCACGGAGCTTCCAACATCTTGGATCCCCTTTTCTTGTAAGCCCATTTTTTGTAATATTTTTCGATCAGATTGTAGGCTATAAGGACGAGGAACAAGGCGGCGATGATCCATATAGGAAAGCGGAAAGTATCCCCCAAAAGGGCTAAGAGATAATAGCGGGGCGTTCTGGCCAAGAATACGGACAAGAAATATCGCTTAAATGGATAACTGCTTGCTATGCTCAGAATTCTGAAAGGGAAAAAGGGCACTGGAAAGAAAGCAGCTATCACTAAACTTATGAAGGGCGCTTTGCCGAAGTATCGGAGTGAAATCTTATATATCTTCTGTTTTTTCAGGGCTTTTGCCTTTTCGTGTGTTAAGACAGGGGTCAAAACGTGGTAGTCTATAATCGCGGCTATGCAGGTCCCCAAAGAGGCAAAAAGGGCGACTTCTAGCGGATGGTAGAGCGTTCCGGCGTAGATGACCGCAGGCTCGTGTGGTATTCCGGGTATGAAAGAGTTGGAGGGTATAGAATAGAGGGTCAAAAAGAGCAGCTCCTTGTAGATAGGAGCAAAGTTTATGATAAGGAGAGATATTGCACCAAGTGACGCCAATATAGATGCTACGACCTTCCAATTAGATTTGAAGCGATAGCCCATCTTCAATCTTTCCCCTTCGATACCAGCGGGATCGAGTCTATTCTTGTTCTGATCGCAATTCATAGTTTTAGTAGGGGCGGGCACCCCCCTTACATTATATGTTCAAATTGTATACAAATACCCCAAAAATATAGTCTATAATAAGCTGACTGCGCACCCTTGTCAACAGAAACTTCGAGAGTGGAACTCCCCGTACTTCACTCCATTCTAAAATCCCTGGCAGGCGAAAACATTTTGACAAAATGTTTGACAAGAGAAGCCTTATTGTGTATACTTATAAATTAAGGATGTTGATGCATAGTATTGGAGACACCCTTTGCAGAGAGCTTTCGAAATGGTTTTATTGCGCATGGAATCTTTATACCTACTTTTAAGAGGATAAGTGCGTACACTTGCCTCGTTAGGAGAAGGTTGCAGAAAATGTCAAATATTACGGTAAATAAATATATAATTTCCAGTCTGCTTAATGAGGCAGTCCTCTGTGTACCTCCTTCGGGAGAAGATCCTCCTTGGTGAATATATTGCCATAGAGACGACTTTATATACAAAAAGAGTCGCGGGGATCTTCCCCTGCGGCTCTTTTTTATTGAACTTGTTTAATCCATAGTCCTTTCTTACTTTATGGAGCAGACAATGAGATTCCAAGAGGCGATGCCTTCCTACATAGAAGAGAAGTTCAAAAGGATTGTTCAAAGGGACGAGCGTGTGAATATCAGCGTCTCCACCGATTTGGCGGAAGATCGAACCTACGGTGAACGCTGGATGGTAGTCACAGACCGAAGGGTGCTGATGTTCTCGCCGGATGGGCGCAACGGGACGGTTGAACTCCCGTTGAAGGAGATCACCGAGGCTAAGACGGAGCCGTTGGTGGGCGGCGGACGGCTGGAGCTTTCGGTTAAGGGGAAGCAAACTGAACACCTTTACTACTCCAGCAGCATGAAAGAGAAGTTTTCAGAGGTGACGCGGGGAATCCAGCAGCTTTCTCGTGGGGATCCGCTACGTCTTTCTGAAGAAGAGGACAGAACTCGCTGCGATAAATGCGGCCGCCTGCTGCCGGAGCGGAACGGTATCTGTCCCGCCTGCGTTAAGAAGTGGCAGGTCTTTGCCCGGCTCTGCCGGTATCTCAAGCCCCATACAGGCAAGGCAGTAGGTGTGGTAGCCGTCTCGCTGGTCAGCACCGCCGCGGAACTGATTCCTCCTAAGCTGAGCCAGTGGATCATAGACGACGCGTTAAAGCACGCAAATGCACACCTCCTTCTCTTACTGGTCTTAGGGTTAGGTGGGGTCAGACTCCTGACCTGGGGAGCAGAGATGATCCACGGTTGGATAGTCGCCTGGCTCGGTGCCCGGGTCGTTGCGGACATACGAGCCGACGTCTTCAGACAGTTGGAGCTCCTCTCCCTGCAGTTCTACGACAAGAAACAGATCGGGGCTCTAATGTCTCGTGTGACGAACGATACACAGACCCTCAAATACTTCCTTGTCGACGGACTGCCCTACATAGTTCTCCGGTGTCTCCTCTTCTTCGGGATCGTCGGCATGCTCTTCCACATGAACTGGGTGCTGACCCTCTATCTGATGATTCCTGTTCCCTTCATCATTATCTGGAACGGCCTGCTCTGGAAGCGCCTGCGGGTCTATTACCGAAAGTGGTGGCGGCAATGGGCGCAGTTCTCCGCTCGGATAGAAGAGTCACTCTCCGGGATCAGGGTGGTCAAGGCGTTCGCGCAGGAAAAGCGTGAGATCCACCGATTCGATGAGAAAAGCGTCGACCTGTTCAAGATAGGTTACTTCACCGAGCGCAAATGGGCCTTATTCTCCTCGACAGCGGGCCTTATCGCCGGAGTTGGTACTCTGATCATCTGGATCGTGGGAGGAAAACAGGTGTTGGGAGAAGAACTGACGCTCGGCCAACTGTGGGCATTCTACAGCTACTCGTGGCTCTTTTACGGCCCTCTTCGCTGGCTCACCCAGCTGAATAGCTGGGTGACGCGAGCCTTCTCCGGCGCTGAACGTATATTCGAGATTATAGACACAAAACCCGAGGGCTATGAAAACCCCAGGGCGATCCCTCTACCCGACATGAAAGGACAGGTGACCTTTGAGGACGTAACGTTTGGCTACGATAAGAGCAAACCGGTGCTGAAGAACATCGACCTGGATGTAAAACCGGGAGAGATGATAGGACTGGTGGGCAAATCGGGAGCGGGCAAGACCACCACGATCAACCTGATCTGCCGATTCTACGACGTGGATAGTGGTTCCCTGAAGATAGACGGTATGGAGGTCAAAGACATAAAGTTAGAAGACCTCAGAAAACAGATAGGCGTCGTCCTCCAGGAGCCGTTTCTCTTCAACGGCACAATAGCTGAGAATATCTCCTACGGCAGACCAGATGCGACCTTTGAGGAGGTAATCCAGGCCGCCGAAGCCGCAAACGCACACAACTTCATAGTGGCAAAACCTGACGGCTACGACACGCAGGTGGGAGAACGGGGAGGTAGACTCTCAGTGGGAGAAAAGCAGCGCATCTCAATTGCTCGTGCCATATTGCACAATCCCCGCATATTGATCTTAGACGAGGCAACATCCTCGGTGGACACTGAGACAGAAAAGCAGATACAGGAGGCTATAAAACGGTTAATTAAAGGCAGGACGACGTTTGCTATTGCTCACAGGCTAAGCACCTTAAGATATGCAGATAGACTGGTCATATTGGAGGACGGAAAGGTAGCAGAGGTAGGAAGCCACGAGGAACTGATGGCTAAAGGAGGTGTGTTCGACAGGCTTGTCGAACTGCAGAGCCAGACCTCTCAGATTATAGGTATTAAGGAGTAGGAAAAGTAGACAGCAAACAGGGAAAGACAGTCTAAGTGAGATTGCTTCCCCCTGACCCCCGATTGAATCTATCGGGGGCTCAATCGGGGACAATCTCAAGGGAGCGGAGGAGATGTCCCTGTCTACTGTCTGCTAATTTTAGGAAATAGAAGATGACTTTCATGGAACCGATGCCCGAGAGCATCGAGCAGAAATTCAAAGAGGTTATGAGTGACGGGGAACGGGTCCGCATCAGCGTGGAGACAGACGTGGCGGAGGACAGAACGTATGCATCTGTCTGGCTGATAGTGACCGAGCGGCGAGTGCTCAGGTTTTCTTTCGATGGAACCGACGGAATAGCCCAGATCCCACTTGAGGACATCAGCTCAGCAAAGATAGACGCCCTTATCGGCGGCGGATGTTTACAGATAAGCCAGAATGGCCATACCACGGACTTTCTCTACTACTCCAGCGCGTACGCCGATAAATTCGCCGAGGTAGCCCGGGGCATTCAGCAGTTGGCAAAGGGGGAGGAGCTTTCCATCTCGACTGAGCAGGAGCGAACCCGCTGCGAGCGTTGCGGACGCCTCCTTCCAGAGCGCGACGGAATATGTCCCGCATGTATCGGTAAAATAGCAACCCTGCGCCGCATATCCGGGTACCTGGCACCGTACAAAGTGCAGGCCGCCGCTATGGTGCTGGTCAGCCTCCTTATGACCGTAATCGGACTGGCCCCCCCGCTTTTGGTCAAGAGGATCATCGACGATGTCCTGGTGCCGCGCGGGAGTTTTTCGCTGTTGATCTACCTTGTACTGGCACTTTTGGGTCTGAAAGTGCTCACCTGGATCACAGAGATCCTGCACTGGTCGCTGTCCGTGTGGTTGGGCGGGCGAATGACAGTGGACATCCGGGGACGCCTATACCGACAGCTCCAAAGGATGTCCCTGAGGTTCTACGACAAAAAGCAGGTGGGATCCCTGATGTCCCGGGTCACCAACGACACGGAGAGCATGGAGGAGTTCCTGATTAACGGACTCCCCTACATCGTAAACAACACCTTGATGATGGTCGGGATCCTGATCTTTCTGTTCTACATGAGCTGGCATCTGACCCTATATGTGCTTCTGCCAGTCCCCTGCCTGATCTTCGGAGGCTGGTTCTTCTGGAGACGGCTCCTGAAGTACTTCCGCAAGGCCTGGATCCGCCGGGCAAAGTTTACAGCGCACGTTCAGGAGACGCTCTCGGGCATCCGCGTGGTCAAAGCCTTCGCACAGGAACCCAGAGAACTGAGAAGATTTCACAATCGGAACGATAGTTTCTTCAACATTGATGTGATCATAGAACGAGTGTGGGTGCTCTTCTTCGCCACTATGAACTTCTGCACCGGCACCGGGCTCCTTTTAGTCTGGTACGTGGGAGGAATGGACATCATAGATGAGAAGTTCCAATTGGGGAGCCTCGTCGCCTTTATCAGTTATCTGTGGATGCTATACGATCCCCTTCAGTGGTTCGGGGAGCTGAACAGTTGGATGACAAACGCCTTCTCCGGCGCTGAGCGGGTCTTTGAGATTATCGACTCGAAACCCGAACCGTACAACGATCCGAACGCCCGCCCGATGCCGAATATCGAAGGTCGGATCACATTTGAGAGGGCGTCGTTCGGGTACGTCAAGAGCAAGCCGGTGCTCAAGGAGATCGACCTGAACGTAGAACCGGGAGAGATGATAGGACTGGTGGGAAAATCAGGTGTGGGAAAGACCACCATGATCAACCTGATCTGCCGATTCTACGACGTGGACGGTGGCTCGCTGAAGATAGACGGAGTGGACGTCAAAGACATAAAGTTAGAGGATTTAAGAAAACATATCGGTATGGTGCTTCAGGAACCGTTTCTCTTCAGCGGAACAATTTCGGAGAATATCTCTTATAGCAGGCCACAAGCGACTTTTGAGGAGATAGTCCAGGCCGCGAGAGCCGCCAACGCACACGACTTCATAGTGGCAAAGCCCGACGGATACGACACACAGGTGGGAGAACGGGGAGGCAGACTCTCAGGTGGAGAAAAACAGCGAATTTCCATCGCCCGTGCGATATTGCACGATCCCCGTATATTGATATTGGATGAGGCTACATCATCAGTGGACACGGAGACGGAGAAGCAGGTACAGCAGGCTGTCAGGCGGTTGGTAGAAGGCAGGACCACATTTGCCATTGCTCACAGGTTAAGCACCTTAAGATATGCAGATAGATTGGTCGTATTGGAAGATGGAAAGGCGGTGGAAGTGGGAAGCCACGAGGAACTGATAGCTCAGGAGGGCATCTTTTATCGGATGATAAAGACCCAGCAGGAAACGTCAGCAGTCATAGCCGTCGGCGGCGGCAAGGACGATCCGAACAAGCAGACGGGAGAGAGAACTCAGTAGTCAGGACACCTCCTGCCCATGCCCCCAAAAGGCAACTTATCATATCAAAAGAACCCAAGAATGCCAGAAGACAAAATTGCAAAGACAGTCATCCAACCCGGTGTGGAGGAAGGACCCAGAAAGCCTGTAGATCCTCAGAGGATCCGACTCCTCCGTCAACCCGCCTGGGATCTGTGTATGACGCTGGAGAAGGACCGCACGTACATCAGGGTCAAAGTAGTCCTGGCATCGCCCCTCTCACGGCCAGACACTCACATCTCCATCCTGGACATCAAGGAGCAGGAGATATGTATGATCTCTGATCCTTCGGAACTGGACCAGGAGTCCTATCAGATCATCCAGGACGAACTGGAGAAGCGCTACCTGACGAGCACTGTCTACAGAATCAACTCAATCAGGAGCGAGTTCGGCACCTCCTACTGGGAGGTGGAGACCGACCGAGGCAGACGAGAATTCGTGATCACTGGGACACAAGATAGCGCCCTTTGGCTCGGCGACCACCGTCTTTTACTGATCGATGTGGACGGCGACCGCTTCGAGATCCCGGACTACACCAAGCTGGACCCCCAAAGCATAGGCTTCGTGGAGACGATACTGTGAACTTCGGTAGACAGTAGGAACAGGGTTACCTCTTCCCCTCCACTGCCACAGGGGAAAACCCCTGCAGCCTTTGCCTTTCCCTGTCCGCTTATTTAAATGCGAACATAAGGCGAAAGAAGCGAGCTATAATTCGAATGTTGGAGATTTGAATCATGTTGTTGGCAAGCCTTCAGAACATTACTAAACGCTATGTCGTCCAGGCCGTCTTAAAGAGCGTATCGTTCCAGATTAGCTCCGGCCAGAAGTTGGGGCTGATCGGCCCCAACGGATCGGGCAAGACGACCATTCTGCGCATCCTTCTCGGTCAAGAGAGGCCATCCGAAGGCACTGCCATTCTGGCAAAGGGTGTGAGGGTCGGATACGTGCCGCAGTATGTTGACTACGACGAGAACGACACGGTTTTGGGCTACATCCTAGCTGAACATCGACGCCTAACATCAGCGCTACGGGAGCAAGAGGAGCGACTCGCCCGGGCCTCGGAAGGACAGATGGACAGGACTTTGCGGGCTTACGAACAGGCACTTGACAACTACGACCGCATCGACGGCGACCATTTCCCCCAGCAGGCAAGGGCAATGGTCGATGCTCTGGGACTCGCAGGAAGAGGAGAGCAGAAGATTGGGTCTCTTTCAGGCGGCGAGAAGAACGTGCTCTCGCTGGTCCCGGCTCTGTTGACCGAGCCGGACCTGCTGGTGCTCGATGAGCCAGCGAATCACCTCGACTACTTGGGCATCGCGTGGCTGGAAGATTTCTTGATCCGATTCAAGGGTGCCGTGTTGGTTGTCTCCCACAACCGCTACCTGCTCGACCGCGCGGTTCACGGCATCTTGCACCTCGAAGGCGGACGGGTCAGTTACTACGACGGAGTCTATTCGACTTACCGAGCGACGAGGCTGCGCAAACTGATCGCACAGCAGTCGGACTACATCGCCAATCAGAAGCGTCTCGCCCAGCTCGAAGAACTAGTGAAGAGGTTCCAGCAGATCGCACGATCTCGGCCAGATCCAAAGTGGGGCAAACGTCTCCGAGCAAAGCGCTCGCAACTGGAGCGAGAGAAGAAGCAAGCTGTCGAACAGCCAATTTTAGGAGAATCAACAATACGGGCAGACTTCAAGACGGAGGCGACTCGGGCGAACATCGCGCTGCAGATTCGCGGCTACAGCAAGGCCTTTGGAGACCTGAAACTTTTCGAGAATGCGAACCTCGACATCGCCTGCGGTGAGCGAGTGGCATTGGTCGCACCCAACGGCCATGGCAAGACGACATTGCTGCGCGACATAGTAGAGTACGGGGCGTGGGATAGCCAGGTGATTCGCATCGGACCGAGTCTGCGTGTGGGCTACGGTTCCCAGGAACAGGAGGTACTCCGAGGCGATCGGACGATCTTCGATGAGATGATGGCTGCGGCTCCTATGAGCCGCAGGGATGCCTCCGGCGTATTAGCACGATTCCTGTTTAGAGGGGACGACTTGCGGAAGAAAGTGAACGATTTATCCGGTGGGGAGCGCAACCGTCTGCAATTGGCCCGACTGATGGTATTGAGGGCAAATTTCCTCATTCTCGACGAACCGACCAATCACCTCGACATCCCAGCGCGGGAGGCTGTCGAAGACGCGCTGGACAGCTTCGAAGGCACGATTCTTGTAGTCTCCCACGACCGTTACTTCGTTGACAAGATTGTTAACCGGGTTGTCGAAGTGCAAGATCGGCAGTTGGTTTCGTATCCTGGAAACTTCACCGATTTCTGGTATGCGCGAATGGAATCCACGCCTCGGGCTGTTGGTCGCATCGCGAAGCGACGGAAACATCGCGAACGGCCAAAGCTGAAGAAAACACACGGAAAGGCATCGGTCGCTTTAGAACAGCACATCGAGGAAACTGAGCAACAGAAAGTCGAACTTGAGCGGCGTGTTGCAGACGCATTTGCACGCCGCGACCATCGCGAAGGTCGCCGTGCAGTAAAACAACTCGAACGACTCAAGGCTCAAATCGACGACTTCTACGAAAAGTGGATGGCGGAGAGTAGTTAGACAGGCAAGGGCAGACCCGTCTGTCTGCCCTTTAAACTTGGGCGAACCACTGCGTGGTTTGTTGCCGACTCCTCATCCGCTCTACCCACTGCGTGGTTTGTTGCCACATCTCCCCCTCCAATGCCACATGGGTTCGCCCATACAACCTTTGACTTTCCCTCTCTACTGCACAGGATGTAAAGTCTTCCTTTGGATTTCCAACTTCTGAACCCTTCCGTTCCCGGTGTCCATCACATAGAGAATGTCCTGTCCACTTAATGTCAGGTCGAAAGGACGCTCGAACGATGCAGGTCCATCCCCGCGCGCACCGAAAGTTGTAACTACTTTCCCTTTGCGGTTAAAGACAACTATCCTGTGGTTATCCGTGTCGGCGATGAATATCAATTTGTCAAGACTGATGTCTATACCGTGGGGTCTGAAAAGCTCACCTTTGCCTATAGATCGATCAAATGAGCCGAACGAGTCGAATTTTACGATCCTGTCGTTGTCCGTGTCACAGACGTAAACGTTCCCATCCCTGTCCACAGCGACGCCTGTGGGTCCACTAAGTTCGCCGATTCCGTACCCAAATCCTCCGAAACTACGTTCTACCTTCCCGAACGAGTCGATTCTATAGACCACGCCGTTGTTTCGATCTGTGAGATAGATTTCGCCGTGTCTTGAGACAGCGACACCCGTAGGGAGGCTAAATGCCGGTGCACCCTGACCGTTACCAGAGAGAAATTGAATCGTCCCTATAGTGCTTAAATACCTGTCGTATTGTTGTATCCTTCTGTTCTGGGAGTCCACTACGTATATCTCCAGGCTGGTCCTTGCCCATACGTCTGTTGGCTCCCGAAGTCCTTCCTCCTCCCCTCCGAAGCCCCCCATCTGTTTGAGAGGCTTTCCCTGTGGGCCGAACTTCTGGACCCTGTTGTTTCCAGTGTCAGCAACGTAGACGTTGCCGGATTTGTCCACAGATATGCCCCGTGCATCTACGAAGGATCCGACCCCGCCTCCGGGAGATCCAAACTGCATTATATATTTAAGCTGGACGGAGATATTCTGGCTGACAGCCGTTGCCCCGGGCTTTTTGCCAGCACAGCTAACTAACATTGCCGCAGACAACAGTAGAAAGAAAATCTTCATGGAATCCCTCCTATGTGGTGGCGAACCTATGGGGTATTGAACAGGAAGATGTGGCAACAAGCCACGAAGTGGTTCGCCCGATTTGTGGTATTTTCAGAGCAGACACGCTTGTCTGCGCCTACCGTTTTCCTTACCTACTGTCTACTCGGTTGATAGTTAAATGCAGCTGTCGAATATTCTGGCTAATTCTTCCGTTAGCCTTTTCCTATCATACTTCTCTACTATATGAACGGGAGTACGCCTAAGTTGTCCGTCTGCATACTTGCTATAGTATGAAAGCAGGGCTCCTTTAATAGCCTGTACGTCATCGGGAGGGACCACCGTGCCGTTGCCTGTGGAGCGGACGACCCGAGCATCAACTCCTCCTCTGGGGACGCAGGCGAGTATAGGCTTTCGGGAACCTATGTATTCGTAGAGCTTGCCTGCAGATATGGTCTCGCTTAGTTTACCTCTCCCCACCATCATCCACAGAAGATCTGACTCCACAAGGAAATTTACGCTTTCTCTGTGCTTGACGTAAGGGATTACTTCTACTATATCCTGGAGCTTCAGCTTTTGGACTAATGTTTCGTTCTCCTTTCTGAACATCCCGACAAAGAGTGCCTTAATCTTGTCGGCAAAATGAGGATTTTCGTCCAGGATCTCTCTGAGGGCTAAAAGGAAATACAGTGGCGTGATCCGCTCGTAGAAACTGCCTGTGTAGGTGATGGTAAATTTGTCACACTTTTTTTCGATATTGTCAGCCCTTTCAAAGTCATCAGGGTCGAAGCCGTGGCTTATGACCTTGAATCTTTCGGATTTTATAAGGGGATGTCTCCTTTGGAGGTTAGAGGACATCAGCTCGTTGGTCGAAATTATGGCGCTGGCTCTCTGGAGGACCTCTCTTTCGAGCATGCTGTTTGCAATCTTATGGACAAAAGTGGGATAGACGATAAACTGATTCTGCGTCCAGTCGTCCCTGAAATCCAGGACTAAAGGGACCCCTCGAAGGGATCTCAATGCGCACGCTATAAGGTGACAAGTGTAAGGCGGAGCCGATGAGTAGATGAGATCAAAGTGCTCGTTGAAAAGGAGTCGGTTTCCCTTCGATAGCGCAAATGGGAGCCACCCTATCTTGTTGTCGGGTATGAAGAAAAACTGGCTCAGACTGTGAAAGAGACCTCTAACTCTTTCTGATGGAACAACTCCGATTCCTTCCTGCTTATCTTGTCTATTATTAGTTAGCAGACTCATCAAGCTTAGGACATCTGCTGAAGCAGTCCTCAAAATCTCCACTTGTTCGGGCAATTCGTCCAAAAGAGACGGGTCAAAGGCTAAGTACTCTGCCCGGGATATGGTCAGGACTGTGGGGAGCCATCCGAATTGGGACAGATATTTTACGAACTTCTGGGTCCTTTGGACTCCTGAAAGCCCCATCGGGGGAAAGTAGTAGCTTACGACGAGTACCCTTTTCATACATTTACCTCAGATAGCTCTGTAAAGCTGTGCAAGCTTCTTAGATTCTTCTTCCCAGTTGTGTCTCTTCGAGGACAAGAGCGCATTGGCGGAAAGTTCGTCGTAAAGGAGCCTATCCTCAAGGAGTCGAGCTACCGCTTTTGCTACGTCCTCAGGATCATCAGGATCTACCACAAGCCCTGTCCCCTCCCCTTTCACTATTTTCCCTATTTCTGGGAAATCGCTTGCGACCGTGGGTATCCCCGCCATCATGTATTCGAATAGTTTGTTGGGCAGTGAGTTATGGTAGCTAAAGCTCACATTTTCGATTATGCAGAGTCCTATGTCGGCTGAGACAGTGTAGTCCATGAGTTCTTCCCCCGGGACGCAGCCGGGGAAGAATGTCCTGTCCGATAGTCCGTGTTGTTGAGAGTATTCCTCCAATTGCTTGAGAAGTGGACCATCGCCCAAGGCTACGAAGGCGCATTGTGGAAGACGTTTTAGGCTCTGGAGCACGGTAAAGAGGCCGCGCCCACGGGACATAATTCCCTGATAGAGGAGTATCTTGTGATCCTCGTCTATGGAAAATCTTTCTCTTAGGAGATTAGTCCTCTTTACGTCCTTTTTCTCGTGACAGTTTCTGATCACTACAGGCGGAGGGATTCTGTATCTTTTGCTCAGTTTTTCGGATATGGCGTCGGAGACGGTTATGACCCTTTTTGCTCGCTTGATGAATATCCTCTCAACAACAGACCACACAGAGCGTTCAAAGGGTCTTGCGACCAGAGACTGCATGCCGGGATAATACTCGTGAGAGTCATAGATCAACAGAGCATTGTTGAAGATCGCCCCGATCCATGCTACGGGCAAACTGTACAGCTCCTGCGCGTGATAGATGTCCGCTTTGGCTCTGATGGCTTTAAAGGGGGTCTTTAAGTAGAACTTCAAAAATCTTAGCTTCCCCGCTCTCTTAGCACCCAGATAGACCCTCTCCACCGCTATATCCCTGGGAGATTCAGGCTGACTATTATAGTTTACAGCGCTTCCACATATTACATGCATATCGTAGTCTAAGCCCTTGAGAGTCGAAAGCTCCCTGTTGACGCGTCCGTCATTTTCTATGTCGTCGAATGTGGTAAAGCAGACTTTCATGGGTCTTGTTTTGTATTGTCCTTATGGAGGGAAACAATCAAAAGCTTATTATCTCTTGTCTACTGCATCGGACATATAATTTCGGTAGAAAGCTACTCCAATGAGAATACTCAAGGCTTCTTTGGGGGCACTATTGATAGACTTGCACCAAGCAAGGTATTTGCATAAAACTCTAAGAAATTTTGCCCTCCAGCTATAAGAGGAAGGACTGGTAATTAACAAGAAACGACCGGGGCTCATCCCTCGAGGCACATAACCAAATGCTTTTAAGACTAGTGCGCGAAATCTTTGTGCAGCATATTCTGATCGATGAGCAAATCGGTTCCGAACAGTTACAATGTCGTCACCTGTTTGCATAACTGCGCTAATAGTCGTTGCAAAGGGTTCACCATGGTCATAGTAACAATTTGCCCGGTGCAGAGTGTCTTGGGGATTCCAATTCAAATATCTGTTCGATTGTAGCAGTTTTTTCATTGCTCCTGATATTGTGGAGACAGGGGATGACAGCAAAGTAGGAGCGAAACCTGAGGCTGATGTTGCTCCACACATGTATCTGACAAACACACTTTCTAGGAACTCTTCCCAAGCCAGATGAATTTTGAGCAACGCCAATCCTGCAATCGACTCGATCCTACGGACACCAATATGACGATAACTACCAGCAGTTTGAATGATCTTAAAGTTTTGCGCCTCTTGTAAGAAAATAAGAGAATCTTGGACGCTTTGCTCAAAATGCCGTAGGCAGTGTTGCACTCCTATCGCTGGCACAGTTTGAAGACTCCGTAGCAATATGAATCAGGTCTTGACGATGCAGATCAACAATTTATGTAAGGATTTTATCCCAGATAAATTTGTGGCGTAACTGTCTCCTTCCTGTACCCGCAGTACTGGACCTTGCGGCATCAATGAATGGAACATTCTCCTGTGGTGGTTCTTTCGATGTGATAATGTTATCCAACTTATGTAATTTTTCGGCTATGCACTTATTCTCACTTGCGGTAAACGAGAGACACGGTCGATCTGAGCCAGGTAATCCAAACTTGGCATCATATATAGCGCAGAAAAGACTATAAAATAAAGGAATACGTTTGAATTGTGAAGATTTTAATGTATCTCCGAAGATATTCCCTATTATATTTATGATTTGCTCAAACTCCTTGACAACTTTGTTCGACTGAGGGAAATCATCATCGTAGCGACTGTAAAATTGTTTAAGATCTTGGGCTTTGGTTTCTCGAATACTATCAAGCGTTGAAACAGTGAGCTCAGATACTAGTTCAGCATCGAGCATACGAGCGATTTGATGATCTGACAAAATATTGTTGTTCCGCCAAAACGCGTAATGTTGTTGGGCAAGCTTATATACAATCTGTTTGAACACGCCAAAGAACTCTGCATTACGAAGTTCCTGGGCATTTAATCTAACTGTGTAAGTATTTATTCGGGCAAAAATGCTAAGAACATCCTCATCACTAACATTCTGTAAAAGGTTAACGAAGAAGTTGTAGCTAAGAAAATCCCGTTGCACTTCATCTGTAAGATCCGCGTAATACATTCCTGCAAATTCCGGACTGTGAGCCTTAAGTATGGGGAACTCACCTTGAATATAGCCCAACACTGTTCTGATACGTTGTTGCCCATCAACTACTTCACGGACTGTCCGCTTTCGAAGGGGTCGATTTGCATCCGAATGAAGAGAGGTGGAATCGGCATAGAGCGCAAGATCGTATCTATCAAGTATGATTTAGCCTTTGGTATCCAAACATCTCTTCGCTGAAACTTGGGCACAATCACCAGTTGATCACTGACATTCCACTCTAAAATATCGCTGATAGGATAGAGAGTTCCAGTAGGTTGTTGCATTTCTAAACTCCTTGAGAATATTTAAGCTATAATGGGACAACAAGAATTGAGATCAAACTCAAGCCAATTGCTGCTAATTCATTCATATCTACACTATTGCAGATATTGATTACTATAGATTAACTCTGCGATATCTTTCGTTTAGTTTTCACCATGGCAACATCAGTTATTCCTTCGTGTCCTCCATATTGTGCCTTCACACTTTATTTTGACTCTTTGAAAAATGGCGCTTTCATTTCCAAAACACTCATCGCACAGCCTTCGAGCAGTAATCATTCAACAGCCGAAGATAAACCTTGTACTACTTAAAACACACTTCAGAAGGTTTATTTTCCTGTCTTAATTCACAACGAGAAAGCACTGTCAGCAGAAGGGCTTAACTGCTTAGTATCGCAGTTACCAACGGCTTACGCCTGAAAGAAGTCGCTCGTTACGCATTGGGGCGGAGCACAGCCGTCCTCCGCCCCAAAGTTGGAGTTATACACGTTGTTCATCGAATAAGCTCAGCCGCCTGCCTCTTTCTTGAAAAACTCTCCTAACTGCTCAAATGATATTACTGGATGAGTCTACACTTGGCAATGGAAATAAATATAAGTGACTGATTTATCGTGTTCTTAGAGTCGTATCTAAAATTGTGCTACCAACCTATTGAAGATAATGGGTCACTTTGCGAAAGTCAAGAACATTATTGAAGATAGCAGTGATCTGCATGCTGAAGTTACCTCTTGGAGGGTTTGGCAAACCCGGCAGAAGAATTGCCTTGACATCTCAGAGTTCCCAGCTTAAATTTTAAATTCTTCTGCTGTTATGGACGCGCCCCAACAGACGGAGTGGGCACTTTGTGCGTTGCTGACACCCGTTTCTACAGGGAGCACAAAGTGACAGCAAGCCACAAAGTGGGTGAAGAACGTTTTGAGGAGAAAGACGATGTCGCTTACACAGTTAACAGGATGGTAAACTCATGAAAGTTGTGGTATTTGGCGCTGCCGGATGGACTGGCAGGGCTGTACTGACGAATTTGGAGGGTAAACACGAAATCCGCGCCTTTGAATACTCTCCGTCCGCGTGGGATGCTTGGAAGGAGGAGGACGAAGAATGGCACGGTAATATTGTTCACGGTGATATTGCGGATTTCAAAACTGTGCACTCTGCCACAAAGGGGATGGATGCCATCATTCATCTGGCGGTCCGTCACCCTTCGGGGCCGCGTATTGAGGACGACCAGCAGCCCTTTCTTGTTAACCTCAAGGGTTTGTGGAACGTGTTTGAATCGGCGCGACAGCGTGGCATCAATCGTATCGCACACGTTGGGTCGTGTCAGACGGTGCATCCGAAGGGCGTGTTTTTTACCTCTGAGGTGAGGAGGCCAGATGCGAGTCTGTATGCTGTCACCAAACGGCTGCAGGAGGAGATGTGCCGCCAGTTTCATGAAGCCCACGGCATGCGCATCATCGTGCTGAGGCCGGATTACATCGTGGACAGCCGATTGGGAATCGGGACGGGCAAGGAGAACATACAGGGATCTTACAGAAACGGACTGGTCTGCCGACACGACCTTGCAGAGGCCTGCCGCTTGGCGATAGAATCGGAGACGATAGACTTCGATATCTTTCATATTGTGGGGACGCCTGAGGCTGACGATACCTGTAATGTAGCGCGATCACGTGACGTGTTGGGACTGACATACAAGGGGAATCTGGAGCAGTACCGCTGAAATATCTGTCTCTCTTCTTTTCTTCAAAAGGCCTCGAACAAGGCAGAAAATTGTCCTGGACTGTTCCAGCTTGTCAATATATACTGTAGGCTTAACGATGCGACGGATTCCATTTTGAACATGCTACTTGCATTACGATAAGGAATAGTATCTGATAGTGATTATTAGAGCTTACGTCAAGAGTTTTCAATGTAAATACGATCTGGATGCTCTCCACTTGGTCTTTGATCGTGGATCGTATGCAAGAATGTTAAGAAACTATTGAAGCAGGTCTAAACTTTGGTGCAGTTGTTGGCTAGCTCTTATATTAGTGAGAATATTGATAGACTAATCATATAAATTGAAGGATTGAAACGAAACCATGTGTGGCATAGTTGGCTTTTGGGACAAGACTGGAAATGAGCAGGCTTCACTGGGGCAAACGATCCTCAGTATGCTGGATGCCCTGGGATGTCGAGGCCCTGATTCGGCGGGCGTGGCCCTTTACGGCAGCCGTCATAACGGCGACTTTGTGCTGCAGGTCAAGCTGGGAGAAAAGGTCCCCTTTGATGAGCAGACTCAAATAATTTCCCAACGACTGCGCTCGCTCGGTGAACTAAAAGAGAACTCCACAACTGCTGAGTATCTCCGGCTTGTCATGGACTACCGAGGTGACCTGCATAAGTTGGAGCGACTCATCCAAACTGTGGATGACGACATTCAAGTTGTGAGCATAGGACGCAAACTTGAAATCGTCAAGCAGGTCGGTAGCCCACAGAACCTGGATGCTGCCTACGGTATCTCGAAGTTCGTCGGGGCACACGGCATTGGACACACGAGGCTTTCCACTGAATCTGTTGTGGATTTGAGCCACTCACAGCCATTTTGGGCGCACGGCTATCCTGACCTATCTATCGTCCACAATGGACACATCACCAACTACCACAAAATGCGCCGACAATACGAACAACAGGGGGTAAGATTCTGGACCGAGAACGACTCCGAAATTATCGGCGTCTATCTTGCCGAACGACTATCACAGGGGATGACACTTGAAGAAGCCTTGACAGCCTCAGTAAGGGACCTCGACGGTTCATTCAGCTACCTTGCGGCAACCTCTGATGCCTTAGGATTTGCCAAAGATCCCTTCGCTTTCAAACCACTGCTCTTTACCCAAACAGAGGCATTTGTGGCTGTTGCCACCGAGGAGATTGCGATTCGCTCTGCCTTAAAGGGATCATACGAGGTGCGCGAGGCACAGGCGAAGGAAGTTCAAGTATGGGAGATCAAGTAGACAGGGAAAGGCAACGGCTAAGACTGTAGGGGCAGACCCATGTGTCTGCCCTGAAAATAATGTAGGGGCGAGTTTCCCTCGCCCAGCAGACGGGAAAAGATTAAGAATGGCAGACATGAGCGCAGACATAATCTGCGACGGCAAAACTACCCGCGACATCAACTGCGAGATCAAAGGCCTCATTGCGGGGGGCCAAACCGACATCCTTGTGAAGAACCCCGGCAGTCGGCACAATCTGGGCGTAGCAATATTAGAGAAAGTCAAGATCACGTTTGATGGCAGCGTTGGCTACTACTGCGCCGGGATGATTGACGGCCCCTGCGTGGAAATCAACGGCAGTGCTGGCTGGGGCACGGCCGAGTCTATGATGAATGGAGAAGTTATAGTCCAAGGCAGCGTGGGCAATGGAGCTGCCGCTTCTATTCGCGGTGGGACAGTTATCGTCCACGGCGATGCCGCGGCCAGGGCAGGCGTTTCGATGAAAGGTGGAATAGTTCTTATTTCTGGCAACTGTGGCTACATGGCGGGTTTCATGGCGCAGAAGGGGACATTGATTATCTGTGGCGATGCAGGCGAGGCCTTTGCTGACTCGATGTATGAAGCCGTCTGCTTTGTCGGCGGAAATATTGCTGAGCTTGGCAACGACGCTGTTGTTGAAAAACCGACAGCGGAGGACATGGCATTTCTTGAATCCACACTATCGGCTTATCTTCCGACGAAACCTGCGAATCAAGATTTCAAAAAGGTCGTCTCCGGGCGTAAGCTGTGGAACTTCGATAAACGAGAGTGGGAGACTTGGCAGGAGGCTCTTTAGCAGGAGGCTCTTTAAAAGAGCAAATAGGAACAAACTGGTGTGTCTGCCTTGAAAATAGTGTAGAGGCTCGGCAACCCAACGTTTGGGCGAGGCGACCTCGCCCCTGAACATTGAGGGAAAATAGGAAAAATCACAATGTCTGAGGATATAATCCGTAACGGTCAAACCCTCCGTCAGAGTGCGACGTTCACCGCCGAAGTCGTCGAGGATATCCAGACGAAGGCAGAGTTGGGACGATACCGTATTCGTGGGTTCGGGACTCTTAAGGAGCGGCGCTGGGCGACATTTGATGATCTGACGTTTATCCCCTGCACCCTGACGCGCATCCCTCTTGAGGGCTACCGCGAACGGTGCTCAACAAAAACCGTGTTGGGCACGCGATTTGCCGAAAAGCCGATTGAACTGGATCTGCCGATCATGATTACGGGAATGAGCTGGGGAGCGCTCTCCTACAACGCCAAAGTCGCACTTGCAAAGGGCGCAAGAATGGTCGGTTCGTCCAATACGACGGGAGACGGCGGCATGCTGATGGCAGAGCGGGAGCACAGCTACGTGCTCATCTACGAGGTGCTGCCGTCCAGATATGGTATAGACATCCATCACTTGAAGATGGCAGACGGCATTGAGCTGACGATCGGACAGGGAGCAAAACCGGGTACTGGCGGGCTGCTGCTGAATTTGAAGGTCTCAGACGAGATTGCCCAGCAGCGTGACCTTCCCATCGGCGTCGACCAGCGCAGCCCAGCGCGGCATCCGGACTTCCTGGGTCCAGACGACATGGTTATCAAAATTGAGGAACTTCGCGAAGCCACCGACTGGCAGGTGCCAATTTTCGTTAAGATGGGCGCATCACGCACCTTTGACGACGTTAGATTGGCGGCAAAGGCGGGCGCGGATGTCATCGTCGTGGACGGCATGGAGGGGGGCACAGCAGCTTCGCCTGAGATCTGTCAAGAACATACGGGAATCCCCACCCTATCTGCTGTGTGTGAGGCTCGAGCGGCGCTCGAAGACCTGGGACTATATGGAGAGGTACAACTGATCATCGCAGGCGGCATCCGAAACGGCGTGGACGCTGCAAAGGCTTTAGCCCTGGGGGCCGACGCTGTCTATATCGGCACAGCGGCCCTGATTGCGCTCAACTGCAACAAACCGCTTTACGTCGAGGACTACCAAAAACTGGGAACCGAACCCTATCATTGTCACCACTGCCACACGGGACTCTGTCCTGTCGGAATCACAACGCAGGACCCCGAGCTGATGCAGCGCCTCGACATCGACGAAGGTGCGGAGCGCACCGCCAATCTCTTGAGGGCGATGACTTCGGAGATTCAGTTACTTGCCCGAGCCTGCGGCAAGGCCAACGTGCACAACCTCGACCCTGAAGACATGCGCGCCCTGACCCTTGAGGCGTCTATGATCTGCGGTATCCCGCTTGCCGGTACAAACAGGGTCTTCGGAGGAGGTCCAGGCTGGGTGGAAAAGTAGATAACGACCCGGTGACGGCGTCACGCCGCTTTGAAGGAGTGGTACTCCCGACCTTGCGATCGGTTTGAGGTAGTCGTGGACGGCTTCATCGTCGACCTGGTTCGAGGTAATCTCTTGGTGGAGATTCAGAGTCGTAACTTTTCAGTCATTAAGCGGAAATTGAAAACCCTTGCGGCTTGCCATTACGTTCGGTTAATCTACCCGATAGCACAGGAAAAGTGGATCGTGAAGGTGTCAGAAGACGCCGGGCACTATCTGGGACGTAGAAAGTCACCGAAACGTGGCAGCGTTATCCAGGTCTTTGAGGAGCTCGTGAGCTTTCCCGAGTTGCTCTCTAATTCCAACTTTTCTATAGACGTAATCTTCATCCAGGAAGAGGAGTTGCGGCGACACGAAAGAGGCAGAGCCTGGAGAAGGAACGGCTGGGTAACGCACGAGCGCAGACTCATTCGGGTGCTGGATCGGCGTCTGTTCGAAACTCCGGCTGACTTCGGGGCCCTCATCCCATCCGATCTGTCTGACGCCTTCACCACATTAGAGCTCGCGGAGGCCTTGGCCACAGCTAAGTCGATGGCTCAGAAAATGGCCTATTGCTTGCGCAAAATGGGGGCTATAGAATCAGTGGGAAAGAGCGGAAATGCTGTTTCGTATGTTAGGTCGAATTTGAGTAGGGAATAGACCCACTCTGCGTAATTACGATTGAGCCGAGAGGGCCATCACAGGCGAAGCCCATGGATCAAAGAGAAGAAGGACAAGGCTTGATGTGGATTTCACCATGTCGATAGTTGCCCTAATTGTGGCATTTTTGGGTTTTGCCTCTTGTATTGAAGTGGCTCGTCAATTTTGTCGGCTGCCTCTGCCAATTTTGTGGCAACTCGAAATTGACTCCACTCCGAAAGCTCTCATCGGAAGCCCGACAGGCAGTCCTGAGCTATTTTCTCGATTATGAGCGCCGAACTCGCAGGCACCAGGGAATTCTAGTTTGTATGAAATACAATACTGTCTTTGATGACTTCAGCGGTGAGAAGAAGTCAATGGATATCGATATGTTGGGCTGCAGGACCTGGTGTAAGGTATGCAACCGTTTGATGCTCAGTTGCGATCCCAAGAATCAGAATATCGTCTGTCGAAGTTGTGGCACGAAATACTCATGCGGTAGTGCATGAAGAATCTGGATTTCGGTTCCTCATGCCGCCAAAAGATGTTAAACTTCTGGAAAAATGTAGTGATGTCTCTGGAGCCGGATGAAGTCGAACTACAAAGTGCAACTAAAGCCATTGTAAACAGTAAACAGGGAGACACTTCCTCGTCCTAACAGTCATTGCGAGCGCCCCCGATTGACTCTATCGGGGGGCGGGGGGAAGCAATCTCGCTTTTGTCACTGAGACGATCTGGCAGGAATGAGATAGCAGGAGCACCTCCTTATTCAGGCGGTATCCCCCTTCACACCGCTTATACGTGGCTGGTATGTGTAATGAAAACTCACTAAAGAAATCATTCACGATGGTTTGCCCTTACTCTCCAATAGAAAACGACCATGATAACAAAGTTATTTTTTGCAACGACATTTTCCTATACGTCGAAAATGAAAAATACCTTAAGGAGCTTTAAGGCATTCTGGGATTATTATTCCAGTAAAACATAGGAGAACAGTATTTGAACTTACTCGAGAAGAAATAATAGCGACATTTGAACTTCTCAAAACGGTGAAATCATGGATGGACGATAACTTTCAACCAGACGGCTACAACATTGGTTGGAATTGTGAAAGAGTTGGAGGCCAAGAGGTCTTCCATGCTCACATGCACGTTATTCCCCGTTTTAAGGATGAACCCTTGTCTGGAGAGGGAATTCGTTCATTCTTAAAACGGGGGCTTTGCCGCTCGCAATGACCATAAAGGTCAACGTCAGACAATGTCATTGGCACCCCCGATTTAGCCGGGGGCAGCGAAGCAATCTCGCAGAAAGAAAGATCGGAAAAATAGATGAGGTAGAATACAGTGTCCTTTCTATTACTTTGTCCCAACTGCGGCGACCGCAACGTATATGAATTTCGCTTCGGTGAAGCCGTAAAGCCGCGCCCGGCTTCAGATGCGACTCAGGAGGAGTGGCTGCAATACGGTTATTACAAAGAGAATGAGGCCGGTGTTCAAAAAGAATGGTGGTACCATTCCCTCGGTTGTCGGCAGTGGTTCTTTGCCCTGCGGAACACAATGACTAACGAGGTACTGGAGACGTTTTTGCCTGAGGTCAAACGACAGTCCGCAGAGACTTGACTCTCTATTTTAGTAACAGATAAATGTGAGGGCGGAGTAGATCTCGCCCCTACAGATTTGGGAAAGAGATGATCACCTTCTGTTTCAACGGTAAACCGATCCAAGCCCAGGAAGACGACACGGTGGCGTCAGCGCTCTATCGGAACGGCATGCGCATTTTCACCCGCAGTTTCAAGTATCATCGTCCTCGGGGTCTACTTTGCCTGGCTGGAAATTGCCCCAACTGCCTCATGAACGTGAACGGCACACCGAATGTCCGCACCTGCACCACCTCTGTCCGTGAGGGGATGCAGGTTAAGCACCAAAACGCATATCCGTCCCTTGAACACGACTGGCTGTCCAAGTTAAAGTGGTTCGATTGGTTGATGCCAGTCGGCTTCTACTACAAGACCTTTATTAATCCCCATCTGTGGCGCTTTGTGGAGCCTATAATCAGAAAAGTCGCTGGACTCGGAAAGATCCCAGATTCCAGATCTCAGAGTAAATATGAGCATGTTCACCTGAAAACTGACATCGCGATTGTCGGAGGCGGGCCCGCTGGGCTAATGGCTGCCATAGATTCTGCTAAGACCCACGGCAGTGTGACACTGATCGATGATCAGCCGGAGTTGGGCGGCCACCTGCACTATCAAAAGTGCACCTTCGATGGCTACGGAGAGGGGATGTCCGGCCTGCGGGGCGCTGAAATTGCCCGCAGGCTATCCGATCAGGTTGAAGCGCTGCCCAATATTTGCGTGCTCAAAGACGCCTCATGCTTTGGCTTTTACGAAGGGAATCTTTTAGGTATCGTCCAGCACAATCTGCGACCGGAGGGAGAGGAGCGCTTGATTCACCTGCGGACAGGGCATATCACCGTGGCGACCGGTGCCTATGAAGTCCCGATGGTCTTTGAAAACAACGACCTGGTCGGCATAATGTTTTCAACCGCAATCCAACGACTCGTGAACGCTCACGGCATCAAGCCAGCAGAAAACGCCGTCATTATCTCAGACGAAGAGGATGGAGGACAGGTAGCCGATGACCTTAGAGAGGCAGACGTAGAGATCGCTGCCGTTATCTGTCCAAGCGATGTCGTGGCAGCCAGGGGCAACGGGAAGGTCGCTGGAATCAAAACAAAAGATCGGCACATAGCCTGCGATCTTATCGTGGTCTGTGGCCCCAAGGTGCCAGATGTGGGGCTTATCGCCCAGACAGGTGGAAAACTGGAATGGGACGAGGAGAAAGGAGCGTTCGTGCCCGCAGATCTGCCCCCTTACGTCAGCGTCGTCGGAGATGCGACAGGTGAGTCGCTTAGACACCGGCGTGAGGCGACCCGACCCCTTACAAAGGAATCCTTCATCTGCCTGTGCGAGGACGTGACGGCCAGGGATATATGCGATGCCATCGATGAGGGATTCGATCAGATGGAGACTCTTAAGCGCTACACAACCGTCTCGATGGGACCCTGTCAGGGGAAGATGTGCAAACTTGCGTCCATTGACATCTGTGCGCGCCAGACCCAAAGGACGATTGGAGAGACCGGGACGACCACGTCTCGTCCTCCGACTCCGGCCGTATCGCTTGGCGCCCTTGCGGGGGCACGGCACCATCCCATTAAGCGCACGCCCATGGACAGCAAACACGATGAGTTGGACTGCGCGTGGACGGATATGGGCGAGTGGAAGCGGGCGCATCACTATAAAAAGCAAGATGTAGGAGACCAAAGAGGGGCTGTGGAGATGGAATATCGGGCGGTTAGAGAGGGAGTCGGCATAATCGATGTGAGCACCCTGGGGAAGTTAGACGTGAAGGGGAAAGACGCCCACAAGCTCCTGGATAAAGTCTACACCAATCGCCTGTCAGACCTGCGCATCGGGAGGGTGCGTTACTCGGTCATCCTGGACGATACAGGCATCATCCTGGACGACGGCACGATCTCCCGGCTATCCGACGATCACTTCTTTATCACCACCACAACGGGCAACATTGAATTTGCGCAGCAATGGCTCGAATGGTGGGCAGTGGAAACGGACTGGTGCGTCCACATCACCAACGTTACCGGAGGCCTTGCCTCCATCAATGTAGCCGGACCGATGGCGCGGGATGTGCTCTCGAAGCTGACGCACTGCGACCTAAGCACGAAGGCGTTTCCTTATATGGCGTGCCGTCGTGCGGAGATGGGTAAGGTGGACGAGGAGTCGGCAACAAGCCATTTTAGAGCTTTTGGAGAAGTGGGGGGCGTGCCCTCCCTGTTACTCAGAATCGGATTCGTCGGCGAGATGGGCTGGGAGATACACTTCCCCGCCGAATACGGAGAGTATCTGTGGGACGCCATAATGGAGGTGGGCAAAGAGTTCGGCATAGTGCCCTTCGGGGTGGAGGCGCAGCGGATTCTGAGGCTCGAAAAGAGACACGTCATCGTAGGGGTAGACACTGACGCCACGAGCAATCCCATAAGCGCAGATATGTTCTGGGCTGCGAAGATGGAAAAGGAGGACTTCATCGGCAGGGCGGCGATTCTACGGATTCAAAAATACGGAATCCGGGAAAAGTCGGTCGGATTCGTGATGCAGGACGATGTTGTTCCCGAAGACGGTAACGCAATTGGGCTAAATGGCAAGCCCGTCGGTCGAGTCACCAGCGTACGGTTTTCCCCCCTCCACGGCAAGGCCATCGGTCTTGCGTGGGTGCCCCCGGAGCTATCAGGTGATGGACAGGAGATTCAGATCCATGTCGATGGACAGGTGGCTAACGCTCAGATCACATCCAACATATTCTATGACCCTGAAGGGAAGAGGCTGAGGAGCTGATGGCAGCGACTTTTAGACCCATCAAACGCACAGCTCTCCATCGCAGACACGTGGCGCTCGGCGCGAAGATGGGCGACTACCACGGTTGGCAGGTGGCGGAGCATTTCACTTCTTCGGAAGAGGAGGCCCAGAGCGTCCGAGAGGGCGTGGGGCTGGCAGATATGAGTTGGATGGGAAAGTTGGACGTAAAGGGGAACGATTTAAGAGACGGAGAATGGAAGATAGATAACGCCTCCGTCTGGTTGCTGGCCAGAGGTCATATTCTAGTAACCTGTGAGCCATCGGACATTGATAACTCAACGCAAGAGATCCAAAGCGCAGGCGGAGATTGCGTGCATATTACTGATGTGACGTCCGTCTATTGCGCGTTGCATTTAGCGGGACCGAAGAGTCGAGACGTACTTAACAAGCTGACAGCGTTGGATATCTCCGAGGGTGCGATGCCGAACCTCTCCTGTGGCCAGACTAGTCTGGCAGAGGCACACGCAATCGTCCTGCGCAGGGACGTGGGCGATCTTCCCGCGTATCGGCTCCTTATTGGACGGGAGTACGGCGAATACAGCTGGGACGCCCTGATGCACGCGGGGGATGAGTTCAGTATTGTAGCTTTTGGACTTAAGGCCAAAAGTCAGATAGAAAGCTAAGAGTAGGTCAGACATTCGTGCCTGACCACTATCGGGGCTTGCTATCTCGCTATCAAAGCGGAAGCGCCGCCATCTGTCCCAAGGAAGGCAATAGTAGTCATGCTCCAGCTATTTCGAAAAAGACGAATGTGGGGTAGGCACGACCTGAAGAAGAGCTACGACGTCGTCATCATCGGTGCTGGCGTTCACGGCCTTGCGACAGCCTACTATCTGGGGGTAGAGCACGGCATTACTAATATCGCTATCCTGGAGAGAGGCTATCTCGGCACCGGCAGCAGCGGACGCAATACCGCTATTGTCCGGGCCAACTACCGCACACCTGAAGGCATCTCATTTTACACAGAGTCGCTCAAGCTCTACGAAGAGATGTCAAAGACCTTGGGTTGGAACGTCTTGCTCAATCAGTGCGGACATCTGACGCTCGGGCACACGGATTCCACCGTCAACGGACTGAGAGTGCGCGCCGGGGCGAATCAACTGCTCGGCGTGGACAGCCGAATTATCTACCCCGATGAGATAAAAAGGCTCGTTCCTCACATCGATATAAGCAAATCCCCGCGCTATCCGATACTGGCCGCGCTCTATCATCCGCCAGGGGGCATCATCCGCCATGACGCTGTCGTCTGGGGATACGCCCGGGAGTGCGACCGAATGGGTGTGCATATTCACACATTTACGGAGGCCGTCGGCATCAAGCGCGACGGGAAAAAGGCAACGAGCGTTGTTACTAATCGCGGTGAGATTTCAACTAAAGCTGTCACGAACTGTACAGCGGGATGGGCAAGCACGATATGCAAGATGGTAGATATTCAGGTTCCCATCGTTTCGAAGCCGCTGCAAGCCTGTGTAACCGAACCCCTGAAACCCTTTCTGGACAAGGTGATCGTATCTGCGAACCTGCACGTTTATGTCAATCAGACCGACCGAGGCGAAATCGTCATCGGTTCGGAGATCGACCCCTATCAGTCCTACAGAATGAGGGGCACACTTCCCACGCTCGAGAAGATGGCGACCTACACGCTCGACCTCTTCCCACATCTTCAAAGTGTGAATGTGATGAGACAGTGGGCGGGAATCTGCGATATGACACCCGACTTTGCGCCTATAATAGGGAAGGTGGAGGAACTTGATGGCTTCTACCTGGACGTTGGATGGGGCACGTACGGCTTCAAGGCTGGCCCTATTGCGGGCAAGTGCTTAGCGGAGTTGATCGCCACTAAAAAGACTCCCCAACTGATTGAACCGTTTGCACTGTCGCGCTTTGAAGAGGATCGGCTCGTCGGAGAAAGGGCGGCAGCGGCGGTCTCACACTGAACACGTAGACAACAAACAGTGGAGAGGTGAGATAGCTTTGGGAGGTTCATCTCCTCGCAATGACTAAAGGACCAAGCTAAGCAACGTCATTGCGGATACCTTCTGCTTCATTGCGAGCGAAGCGAAGCAATCTCGTAGGCAGTAGACAAGTAGAAAGGAGGAAAATTTGTTATGACATTAGATCAAGTAAAGGCGCTGGTGGTGGAAAAGGGTATCGAGTTTTTCCTCTGCAGTTTTGTGGAGATGAGCGGAGCGCCAAAGGCAAAGGTTGTGCCGGCTGAATATCTCGAAGACATGGCATCCGAAGGCGCTGGATTTGCGGGGTTTGCGGCTGGGGAAATCGGTCAGGGCCCGCACGATCCGGACATGGCGAGTATCCCCGACTTCAATTCGCTTACAATCGTGCCGTGGAGAAAAAATATCGCCTGGGTGGCGGGAAATGTGCATGTGGATGAAAATGAGTGGCACTACTGTCCGCGCACCATATTGCGGTCTATGCTGAAAAAGGCAAGGGATAAAGGCTATACCTTTAACTTGGGCGTCGAGGCGGAGTTTATGCTGTTGAAAAAAAATGAACACGATGCCTACATGCCGTGGGATCCGCTCGACACATTAGGCAAACCGTGCTACGATATGAGGGCCCTGCATCGCAATCTTGATGTGATGACGACTCTCTTAAAATACATGCAGGAATTAGGGTGGGCTCCCTACGCCAACGACCACGAGGATGCCAATTGCCAGTTTGAGCTTAACTGGGTCTTTAAGGATGCGCTTACCACAGCAGACCAGCATACCTTCTTCAAATGGATGGTCAAGACCGTTGCCGAAGCGAACGGGCTTTTAGCAACCTTTATGCCCAAGCCCTTTGCAAATCTGACGGGCAACGGGGCGCATTTTCACATGAGTCTATGGGATGAGAAGAACCAGACTAACCTCTTTCTAGATGAGAAAGATGAAAACGGGCTGTCCGAGCTTGCCTATTGGTTTACGGGTGGAGTGCTACGTCACGCCAAAGCACTTACGGCCGTCACCAATCCCCTCACCAACAGCTACAAGCGGCTTATTCGCGGCGCGCCAAGAAGTGGGGCAACCTGGGCACCAGTCTATGTCACCTATGGCGGGAGCAACCGGACACAGATGATTCGCATCCCCGGGCCAGGGCGCATCGAAAGCCGTGTGGGCGACGGCGCGGCAAATCCCTATCTTGCCTGCGCAGTGCTGCTTGCTGCCGGGATGGATGGCATCGAAAACAAAATCGACCCAGGAGAGCGCAACGATGACAATCTCTACGAAGTAGACGAAAACGAACTATCTGAGCGCGGTATCGATTTCTTGCCGTCTATGCTGGGCGAAGCCCTCGACTGTCTGGAAAAAGACGAGGTAGTCAAAAGCGCCCTTGGCCGTGAGTATGCCGACTACTACATCCAAGTTAAGCGCAAAGAGTGGGAGCAGTATCATCTCTCGATCAGTCAGTGGGAGATAGACAACTATCTCGGGCTTTACTAAAAGTAGCCCCCGATTGAATCATCGGGGCTGAACAGAATGTAGGGGAGAAGGTACCTCGCCCACACTACTGTTTGCTTGATTCGGAGGAGTTCCGTAATGACTTACGCCAAGTTGAATCCGCACGAAAGAACGCTTATGGGCCCCGGTCCCAGCAACATCCATCCGAGAGTGTTTCAGGCTATGATAGCTCCTATCGTGGGCCATCTTGACCCCGACTACTTAGAAGTGATGAACGATATTCAGGAGCTCCTAAGACATGTCTTTCAGACAGAGAACCAGATGACGATCTCCATATCCGGAACTGGATCGGCGGGAATGGAGACCTGCCTTTGCAATCTTTTGGAAGCGGGGGATAGGGCCGTAATCTGCATAAAGGGCTACTTCGGCGGCAGGATGTTAGACATAACCAAGAGGTGCGGCGCAGAGCCTATCGTTGTAGAGCAGGAATGGGGAAAGCCGATAGATCCTCAAGATGTGAAAGGGGCAGCACAAGGAAGCGGTGCCAAGCTGATAGCTATTGTTCACGCTGAGACTTCCACAGGGGTGCTTCAGCCACTGGGAGAAATATCCCAAATAGCCAAAGATAACGGTGCCCTCCTTGTGGTAGATACTGTTACGTCTTTAGGAGGATGCGAATTGAAAATAGATGAATTGGGTATAGATGCAGCTTACAGCGGGACGCAAAAGTGTGTGGGATGTCCTCCGGGCTTATCGCCTGTGACGTTTAACGATAGGGCTATGAACGCGATTAAGTCCCGAAAATCCAAAGTCCAGACCCTCTACTTAGATATGACCTGGCTCGAAAAATACTGGACAGAGGAGAGAGTCTATCACCACACTGCGCCTATCTCCCTAAACTACGCTCTCAGAGAAGCCTTGATTCTGATAGAGGAGGAAGGTCTGGAAAATAGGTTTGCACGGCATATCAGAAATCACAAGGCTCTGGTAAGAGGATTAGAGGCTATGGGACTCCGCATGCTGGTCGAAGAAAGTTATCGCCTCCCGACCTTAAATACCGTAAGGATACCGGACGGCGTGGACGACGCTGTGGTGCGAAGCTTTTTGCTAAACGAGTACAACCTGGAGATAGGAGGCGGACTCGGAGAGCTTAAAGGGAAAAGCTGGAGAGTCGGGTTGATGGGCTACACATCTGATCCTAAGAACGTCTTATACTTCCTATGTGCCCTTGAAGATGCCCTTAAAAAGCAAGGATATAAGGTCCCGGAGGGAGCCGGACCTGGCGCCGCCTCATCAAATCTTAATTGATCGATCTAGCCTCTGATAGTAGCGGAAGAGCTACGGGTCGGCCCTGAAAAAGGGATGAATCGAGCGAACACTCGGGTTGGCCCAGAAAATGTTAGGGAGAGAAGAACTCTTTGGGGATAAAAGTAAGGATTCTTTCAAAGCCTGATTGTCATCTGTGTGATATAGCCAAAGAACGCATAGAACGCGTACGAAGTCTGATACCCTTCGATCTTGAGGAGATTGACATTTCGGTAGATAGCGATCTTTACGACAGCTACAAAGAAAGAATTCCTGTAGTCGAGATAGATGGGGAAGAGGTGTTTGTCTACCGAGTCAGCGAGAAGATCCTCCTAAAGAGGCTAAAAGAGAGGCGAAAATAAATATCGCCATCGGAATTGTATCTGCATCAAGGCAATCAATCGAGTGCTGCCGCAGGCTGGGAGTGTATCTCACTTCACTATGGGCGCTGGGTCCATCGCCGGAAACGCGGGACATTATTTAGGACGTGGGAGTCCGATGTGGAGTATTTTTTAGGGGAGGGACCGGTCGAGTTAGATAAGATCCTGCCGATGCTGAAAAAGAAGGGAATTGAGGGAGTCATACAGCCTGAGCACGTGGGTACACCTCAAGCTCCAGGTGAAGACGTTACGAAAAGAGCGGTGGAATATCTCAAAGGGATAGTAAACAGCCCACAACTGGACAGATATTTTCGTCTGGAAGGTAACTTCTACCCATGGCGCGCGGGAGATTGACTTGAAGGCACTACCTCATGCACTTTTAGGTACAGATACGAGAGGTACGTATCCTTACAAACCTATAGGCGGCCGACGGCTTTAGATGAGAAGATACTTAATCACCCCAAGCGAGAGGAATTTTCGGCGACGTTGAAGGCGCAAGCAGGATATGTCTGACAAAATTGTTCCAAGTAGATGAATCCATTTCATAACTTTTCCCTGTCTACTGGCTACCATCTGCTTACTTTTGCCTCCCCCTGTCTACTGATTCATAGATAGTCCTCCCTCGGCGGGCTGAATATGTCCAGCGCTCTAGCCGGACCCTCTACTACCTTTACACTGTGTGGCACGTTGGGAGGAATAATATATGAATCCCCTTCCCTTAAAACCTTTGTCTCCGCGCCGATAGTGAATTCTAATGCCCCGAAGAGGACTATGCCTCCCTGTTCATGCGGGTGGCTGTGCTTTGTAACTTCAGAACCCTCTTCGATATCCACAAAAGAGAGCATAGGCTTCTCCCCCCCAACGGGCCGTATCTTTATACCTTGAAAGACCTCTTTGACCTCAAGTTCGTCCAAGTTAATGTACATACAAAACCTCCGTTGTAAGTACAGTAGGGCGAGGTAACCTCGCCCCTACATTATTTTCGGGGCAGACACATGGGTCTGCCCCGACTGCCTTTCGCCTTTCCCTGTATACTGTCTACTGACTACTGTCTACTCGATGTTATTAGCCCCGTCTCTTGCCACAAGGTTGTTCACCTTCAAAAGGGCATCTATGGATTCCCCCGCGTCTCCCCACCATCCCTCCATTATCTCGTAAGTCATCTGACCCATCCCTATGTAGGCGTTGTTCACGTCGGTTATCTCCAATTCTCCCCTTTGCGAGGGCTTGAGGTCCCCTATAATATGGAAGACTTTATTGTCGTACATATACATACCTGTGACTGCGTATTGGCTCTTAGGGACTTTGGGCTTTTCTTCAATTTGAACTACAGTGCCGTTTTGGAATTCGGGAACTCCGTAGCTTTCTGGATTTTCGACCTCGGCAAGTAGTATCTTGGCCCCTTCCTCTTGCCTTCTGAAGCTCTCCACAGCCTTTATTATGTTACCCTGTATTACATTGTCCCCTAACATTAACACTAACTTACCTCCCTCGGCAAAGTGCTCTGTTAAGGAGACAGCCTGGGCTATGCCTCCGGCTCCTTCCTGATAGGTGTAATCTAAATGCTTGAGTCCGAACTCGGCGCCGTTTCCCAAGAGCCTGAGGAAATCGCCCGCGCTTTCGCCTCCGGTGACTATCATGATCTCCTCTATCCCTGCGTTCACAAGCGTCTGAATGGGATAGAATATCATGGGCTTGTCATAGACGGGAAGAAGATGTTTATTGGTGATCTTGCTTAAAGAATAAAGCCTCGAACCTGTGCCTCCCGCTAAGACTACGCCTTTCATGATGGTATTCTCCTGCTGACTACGAGATTGCTTCGCCCACCTCGCCACTTCGTGGATTGTTGGAACTTCGTGCCCCCTGCAAAAAAGGGGTGGCAGCAACGCTCCGAAGCAACCTCAAGGGATAGTAGACAATATCCTGTCTACCCCCGATAGATTCAATCGGGCGCTACTGTTTGCTGTCTGCTGCCTCTCTTGCGAGTATCTTCTGAGCAGTTCTCACTTCGGCAGAGTATCTTTCGTAGTCGTATTCCTCCCAGTCTATTATCATGTGTTCTGCCAGGATGGGATGGACCTCCCCAATTTTCGCGGCGATCTTCTGGGCCAACCTCCTGTAAGAACGATGTCCCGCCCTACCGCTTCTGAGCTCGCAAAGATGATATGCCTCCCTTAAGTGCATCTTCACCACCCATCGTATCCTGTACCCGAAGGCTACCACGTACTGAGATTCCAAGGGGAAATCTACGGCTATTGTCTGCGCCGCTTGTGCGCTTTTTTCCATAGAGCGGTCGAAGCGTTCCTTGAATTTCACTTCGGGCATAGCTTCGTCTGCCTCCAAGAGTTCCTCCGGCGTGTCGTAGCCGTGCAGTGGTGTAAGAAACTGGCGTTCCTGTGTGAGCATTCTGTGTCTTTGTAGATCTCGATACGCTCCGTAATCTGCAAGCAGTTCAAATACGTAGTCTGTAAATTCAAAAGCTCTCGGTGGTTTATGGCGGTAATTTGTTCGACTCGATAGTACCTGCTTTATGGCCCTTCGTCTTTCTTCCTGGCCCATCTTTTGGACATAACCTTCGATCTGCTCCCAGGGCTCATTGCGATCTTCGTAGAGGAGTGCTGTAACTACAGCAACTTCTGCGGTCTGTCTATCGGTGCATCTGATCAATGTGACAGGATCGCTATCTTCTACGGACCCTAACTCAAGCTCTGCGGCTAACTTCGCCCTTGCAGATCTTCTGTTTTTCATAAATTCTATCGCCATCTTCCCGTGTCTTTTATTGACGCGCTCCACTGCGGCGGGAATGACCTTGCTTATTTCATCAAGGTAGGATTCGGCAATGCAGTGGGATTCGAAAAGTTCGTTGGCGAAAAGTTCGGTTATAAGGTGTTCGTGAGATCTGCCGTTGGCAAAGACGCCGACGTTGGTGAGCGTTGAGCCGGGAAGCAGATAGCGCAAAATGTCGCAGTACTTGCCCCTGATGGTGCGGTTATAAGCGCTAATAGCCTGTTGGAGGACTGTCTCATCCTTTATGTCCTTGATCTTCAGGGGTTCGGAGTCCCTTTCGATCTGGAAGGGAAACTCTCCTCGGGGGCTCTTCCCTCTGAGGAACTCCCGCAGGGGATCTAGAAGGTCACTGTACGTGCTCAAGAGGAGTCTATTTGTGCTTTCGTACAGTCCACGGTGCTCCGACGACGCCATAAGCTGCGGTTCTTTATAGAAGCTGTCAGCCTCGAAGATGACGTATCTTGTGGACTTTTCCAAAGGTGAGAGCAGACGGGGGTCCTCAAGGATTTTCGTGACGATGTTGGAGACACCTTCAAAGGCTATGTGAGCGCCCATAAGTTCGTTTACGGATTCGTCTCCATATTGTTCCAGGACCCTTGCGTAGAACTCTTGACCACTTCTGATGGACTCTGTCGGGTCGAGTACCTGCTTATAGACTCCAATGGCTATCTGGAGCGCAGTCGAGGAGTCTATCGTCTTTGCCGGATCAAGCCTTCTAGTGACGTCAACGATGAAGTCTCTTATATTTCTGATTCCGAGCTGAGCGTCTTTGAGGAATTCATCTAAAAGAACCCTCCTTAAACTTTTTCTGGATCTGCTGTACCTGGAGAATCCCGCTCCGGCCACCACCTGAGGAAGTGCGTTTGTCAGAGCGAAGATCGGTTCATGAAGATTGGTAACGTAGGGCCTAAGTATCTCTTCCTCTTCTTTTGTGAATGTTTCTGGAGATTTTTCCTCTGACATTGACGAAACTCCAATCACCCGTTGACCTTCAGCTAATGGATTGTTCCCTTCAGATACTCGAAGCACCTTCTGTATCCTGCTTGGGGATTCTCTACCCCTTCGTACTCAGCGCACCACACGCCGTCGTAGCCCACATCCTTTAGACATCGTACTGCCCTGGTTAAGTCTATCTCTCCCTCTCCCAACGCAGCACCCTGATAATCTCCAAGACTTCCACTTCCGTCCTTCATATGGACGTGAAAAACCCATGGGGCTATCATCTCATAGAATTTCCCCACTGTCTGCAGGTCGTGTCCGAACCATCTGTAATTCATAGTATCCAGAATTCGCTTCGATGTTTTTGGACCCGACTCTATCGAACATCTCTATTTGACGATCCGCGTCATTTGTCACATAACCGTGATGATCAACAGCAAGGTGGATGCCAACCTTCTAGATGAAGTCAACGCACCTCTTGAAGCAGCCCACCATTGCATCGACCCATCTCTCCTCAGGCACAGATTCTTTCGGCTGCCCGCCCTCAGTCCTCAATACGTTCGTCCCCAATATCACGGCCAGACCGCATATCCTCTTCATTCTGTTTACCTGGAACTCTTTCTCTGCCAAGTGCACGAAATCGTTGGACGCGGAAAGCGCGGAGACAGACAAGCCTCTAGATTCGACTTCTCTTTTCACCTCTTCGGCCTTCTTTTCAGGATTGACTGCCTCGCTTTCCCAGAGATCTCTTATCTGGAGTTCCACGTACCCGTATCCCGTATCCACTGCATAGTCCAGGAAAGTTTCCAAGGAATATCGTGGAAAGTTGTAGTGAATCACGCCGATTTTCATTCTCATATCCTATCACATTCTATCTGCGTTGAGGTTACACCCGTCCTCCTTATGATACCGAATAGATCAATATAATAAACTCCCCGTCTCTTGTCAACTAACGCGGCAGCCAAAATTGCCCATTTTCCTTCCAGAAAGCTCTTCGGCCACCTGGTGCTTCACAATCCTCTACTCAGCAAAGTGGCCACGCCACCTTGCACGGGAACTTTTCAATAATTTGTTTCTTTACTATCCAACTGCATCAAAAGTCAACATTTTACTTGCAAATCATATTCTAATTGCATATATTTGACAGTAGATTTAGGTATTTGCCGATAGTTTCAGAATCCGGAGAGGGATGCCTGCTTTGAACGGTGGCTTTCAACAAGGAGCCTGGGGGCTCGTAATAAATGCGGGTCCGGTTGCAAAGACGATCCTTCTGATACTTTTTATGTTCTCTGTGGTGTCCTGGGCGATTGTAGTTCAAAAGTTAATCTCCTTCAGGAGAATTTACAGAGAATCCCAAAAGTTCCTCGACTTTTTCCGCTCCGATGCTGATATATCGGACATACGTAGAGCTTATCGTCAGTTCAGGAACAGTCCTCTCTTTAGGCTCTTTGAAAGGGGTTACCGAAGGATTCAAAAGAACAGGCAGGTGTCCTATCGTAACTCCAAACGAGCGGACGGTCCCTACCCAGAATTTCTGCAGGAGGATAGAAAGACCATAGAAGACGCATTACAGATCGAAGCGTCCGCGGAGATCTTGAAAATGGAACAGTATATGGGCTTTCTGGCAACCACGGCCAGTGTCAGCCCTTTCTTCGGGCTTTTGGGGACCGTGTGGGGTGTGATGATCGCCTTTATAAATATAGGCCAGCGAGGCTCGGCAAGCATCGGCGTAGTGGCTCCGGGGATCGCGGAAGCTTTGATTACGACCATCGCCGGGCTGGCGACTGCTATACCGGCTGTCATCGCATATAACTATTTCTTGGGGAAATTAGAGGGCGTTAGGAATCTGATGGAGGAGTTCGCTTTTGAGTTTGTTTGCAGTCTTTTGGAGGAGCCGAAGCCATGAAGATCAGGCGGTCGTCTCTTTCTGAGATAAACATCACTTCTTTGGTAGATGTGACGATGGTGCTCTTAATAATCTTCATAATCACCGCGCCTGCACTCCAGGAATGGGTAGACCTTAAACTCCCCAAGGTCAAGGTCGAAAGGGCGGACATTAAAGAGGGAATCGTGATAAGTGTTACCAAAGACGGATCGATCTTCCTGGACAAAACAAAGATCTCATACACTAACTTCGATCAGGAGTTCTCAGAAGTTTGGAGAAAAGGTAGTATAAACTCCGTCTTCTTAAGGGCGGACAGAGGGGTTGAGTATGGGAAAGTGGTGGATATCATAGCCAAGATAAAGGCGTTGGGCAGGGAGGAACTCGGTCTAATTGTCGAATCGGAACATGCCGATGCAAATTAAAAATGAAGCGAATAATCTTACTATCTCTTCTGGCGCATGTGACTTTTATTGGCGCACTTGGATTTCTGCCGGGTTGGACCAGCACCAAACGGGTAGAATACGAGCGAGTATATACGGTAAACCTTCTAACGCCTTCGGCATTGACCCGGGTCAAGAAAGTCCAGGCATTCAGTGCAAAAAAGTCACCTATCTCCCCCAAGCCGGTTCGAGTCCAGGACAATACGAAAAAGATACCTTTAGAGACCCCTAAAAGACCTAGAAAACCCAAAAAGAAAGAAAGTAAAAAAGAGGACAAAGGACAGAAGGCGCCGGAGAAAAAACCTGATGGTGCGCCTGAGAACCTCCAGAGCCAGAATATCAGGCTTGACACTGAGTCCTTCCCGTATCCGGAGTACCTGGAAAATATACAGGATAGGATAGTTTCAAAATGGATTCGACCTTTGATGGCCGATAGAAACGCAGTAAAGGCGACGGTCTTTTTCCGAATCCACAGAGATGGCACTATTACAGATGTATTTGTAGAAAGCGGGTCAGGATCTGTGACGGTTGACAAATCTGCACTAAGGGCCGTGTTAGCGTCAGATCCTATGCTTCCACTTCCACCCCAGTTCCAAGAGAAGAACTTAGGCGTGCACTTTTTCTTCGAATACTAAAAGGGTTAAATCTGAATGCAAAGATATAGTTTTAGACATATTTTCATTTTTGCTCTTTCTCTTTATCTTTTTGAGCCTCACGGAATTGTCGCACCACCTTTGGCATTTTCTCAGTCTGAGGTATATTTGGGGATTAAGGGCGGGCGATTAAAGAGAATACCTATTGCAGTGGATGATTTCACGTCCAATGGGATCTGGGGGCAGAACAGAAAGGTAGCTTCGACGACCCTGGATGTCTTTAAAGCGGATCTTCAGAGTTCAGGCCTTTTCGATCTTATGGATAGCTCCGCTCTTAAGGACAGTTTATCTGTCCAGTCGGGAAAGATAGACAGATGGAAATCGCTAGGAGCTCGAGCCTTAATCAGCGGAAACATAAAGGAAGACAAAGATAGAGTTTCCATCGCTGTGAAGCTATTTGATGTCTCGGTTGGACAGCTCTTATCGGTGGAGGAGTACAATGTTGAAGAAAAGGACGCCCGTTGGGTGGGTCACCAGATCAGCGATGACATCGTATATGCCCTGACAGGAGAACAGGGAATCTCCAGAACTCTGATAACCTTTGTCTCAAAGAGAAGCGGCTACAAAGAGATCCATATTGTGGATCAGGACGGATATGGAGAAAGACAGGTGACCCTGCAAAGATCCATCATTACGTCTCCCTGTTGGTCTCCTGATGGCAGCAAGATAGCCTACAGTCTATACGATGACGGTCGTGAAAACTGGGATCTATATACGTTGGATTTAAAGAGCAGCGTCTCTCTTATCGTGTCTAAATTCAGAGGGTTGAACATTGCGCCCTCCTGGTCGCACGACGGTGCCAGGATAGCGTTTACGATGAGCAGGGAAGGCAACTCTGACATATACACTGTCGATCCTCCTGACGGAGGAAATCTGCGCCGCTTGACGTACAAGCCGGGGATAGATACGTCACCTGTATGGTCTCCGGACGACAAGAGAATCGCCTTCACCTCCGATCGCTCGGGAAATCCCAAGATATATGTGATAAACGCAGATGGGACGGGCGCAAGGAGACTCACCTGGAGCGCCGACGCTTACGAGGACTCAGCAAACTGGTCGCCGAGGGGGAACAGGATAGCGTTTGTGTCCAGGGGGACTTACCTGTTTGATATCTACATCTCGGACATCTACGGCGAAAATGTGATGAGGCTTACGTCCAACGCAGGTAGCAATGAAAACCCCGTCTGGTCACCAGATGGCCTTCGCATCGCCTTCAGTTCGACCAGGAGCGGAAAGTCTGAAATCTACGTGATGAACTGGGACGGATCAGATCAAAGACGGATTACGTCTGGCGGAGGCAACTACTCTCCGTCGTGGTCGCCGAGACTCTAATTTGACAGTGGCCTTGACAATTAAATCGGGCGAAAACGGGGTTCGCCCCTATGCAATATGTCGTAGGGGTATACGCGTGTTCGTCCTGAGAAAACCGAACGTGGAGAAAAGCAAGGGGGTGATATCTTAGCTTAACCTGGGATATGGCATGTTTCTGTAAGCAACAAGGGAATGCGCACTAGATGTGTCAATCGTTTTCATCGTTGGGTTAGTTCTATCCAAAGGGAAGGAGAATCTCAAAATGAAGCGGTTCACCAATCTCGCAACGGCAGTATTGTTTGCTCTTGCCTTAGCCTTTGTGCTCTCGAGCTGCGCTGCCAAGAAGCCGCTGGTAGATGAGGAGGCTGTAAGAGCTGAACAGGAGAAGCTGGCAGTCGAAGAGGCAGAGAGAAAAGCTGAAGGGGAAAGGAAAAAAGCTGAGGCAGAAAAAAGGAGAGCTGAAGGGGAAAGGAAAAAAGCTGAAGAGGAAACAAAGAGAGGAGAGGCAAGGGAGATTAAGCTAAATGAGTTGCAGACCAGCTTGCGGGACATCAACTTCGATTTCGACAAGTACCTTATCAGGGACGACGCCAAGCCCATCCTGGAGGAACACGCCAAGAATCTTGGGGAAAACCCTGATGTAAAGATCCTGATAGAGGGCAACTGCGACGAGCGCGGGACGATAGAGTACAATTTGGTGTTAGGGGAGAAAAGGGCCACAAGCGCCAGGAACTATCTAGTGAACCTCGGGGTCGATGAGGTTCGGCTGTCCACAGTTAGCTACGGCGAAGAAAGACCCTTAGACCCGGGCCATAACACAGAGGCGTGGGCGAAAAATAGGAGAGCGACGTTTGTTTTGGTTAGATAGAGGCGGTTTCCTATCCTCCTGATCTTGTGGTAAGTAGGAGTCAACTTTTCCTCTTTTGCTCATTTTAGGCTCCAAATCCATTTGAGGGTTAGAGACAAACTCTGACCCTCTTAATTGTCGTGTAAAGTCGAGTCCGTCTTTGGTTTGCAGGCTGATGATGAGAATCCATAAGATATTTAGAGGCGTCCCGGTCCTACTGGGATTATCGGTATTAGTTGTTTTACTTTTGGGAGGTGCAGTCAAGAAGGGCAAAAAATCTCCAGGTGTCCAGGAACAGTTGGACCAGATCGCCGCTTCGATAAGTGCCATAGATAGCCTGCTGAGGGACCAGGAGAGGGCCTCCAGAAGAATCGGGGCGGATTTGATGGTCAGGATCGAGGCTCTGGAGAGGCAAGTACAGGTACTCAACAGCAAGATAACTGACAACAGCGACCGGCTCGCAAGGTTCTCTGAGAAGCTGGATGCTATCCAGCTTTATGGTGGGGGACGCCCGGTCTCTTCAGATGGAGATACTTCCAAGCCTGCAAAGGCAGTTATGACCTTCAAGACGAACCTGAAGGTCGATCCAAAAACACTCTACGATAGCGCGCAGGAAGACATCAAAGGGGGCAATTATCAGTTAGCTATCGCCGAGTTCTCCAGGTACCTTTCTGATTTTCCACAGACTGACCTTGCAGATAACGCTCAATATTGGATCGGTGAATGTTACTACGTTCAAGGGGAATATAAAAAGGCGCTCGTGGAGTTTCAGAAGGTCATGGGAAAATATCCAAATTCTGAAAAGATTCCAGGGGTCCTCCTCAAGATGGGATATACTCTAGCTGAGTTGAAAGATCACAAGGGCGCTGTCAAATATCTCAAAGACCTTGTAGAGAAGTTCCCCTCTTCTAATGAGGCAAAGTTAGCAAAGGAGAGACTGAAATCGGTCTCCAAGAAGAGCAAGAAATAACTTAAGCTCCCCGATATGTTAGGAGGTGAGGCTTCCTACATCCCATCTGTCCAGCGTTTTTTTGGTCAACAAAAGTGCGGTTTTCTTACGGAGTGGTAGCACACGGAGTGGTAGCACACGGAGTGGTAGCACACGGAGTGGTAGCACACGGAGTGGTGGCACACAGAGTGGTGGCACACAGAGTGGTGGCACACGGAGTGGTGGCACACAGAGTGCACGTTGCACCACTTAAAATTACTCTTTTCAAGGGAGGGTCAAGTCTATTATGTTACGTAAATTTTCGATCCTAGCGTCTTTTGCTGCAGTCCTTTTTGTTGTGGGGTGTGGTAAGGAACCTGTTGAGGAAATAAGGTCTGCCGAGTCAGCTGTAGATTCTGCGCGCGCTGCGGACGCCCAGACTTATGCGTCTGAGGAATTCAACACTCTTGAGGCTTCTTTAAATGCCGCCCTGGCCGAGGTGAACGAAGAGAACGAAAAGTTCTTCGGAAACTACGATGAGGCAAAAGGGATGCTCGCCTCGGTAACAGAAAATGCCGCTCAGGTCGAGTCTATAGCAAAAGAAAACAAAGCCGCTGCCAAATCCGCAGCCGAGGAAATGCGATCACTGGCTGTCGCTGCGATAGACAATGCCAAAGCAGCTGTAGGCAAAGCCCCAGTCGGTAAGGGCACCAGGGCGGACATAGAACTGTTCTGGTCCGACATAAGCGACATCGAACTGTCTCTTGCCGAAGCCAGGATGTCTATCTCGAATGAGGATTTCTTCGTGGCCTCTTCCAAAGCCAAAGTGATAAGGGATAGAGCCGACGCCCTCGTAGAAGAGATAAATGCCGCTTTGGAGAAATACCCTAACAGGTAGCAGACAGCATACAGGGGCGTGAGGTGCCCTGTCTGTTGTATCTTGTTTGAGGATTGGGATGTCGCAAGACATAGAGGCTCTCGAATTAGATGAAAGATGGGAGGCCTTGAAAAAACAGGTTGATGGGCAGACTATCCTCTTTGGGAGTCTTAGAAGGTGGCTCTTCTTAGCCCTCGCAGGCAATTTAATCACTTTGACCTTTATCGTTCTTGTCTTCTTCAAACCCCGAGCGACGACAGAGCAGGTAGTTCAGGCGAAACATAACGCAGTAGATAAGAATGATGAAGGTGTCGAATCTCCCCCGAAGCTTTACGGCTACGTCTCCCCGATCCCTGGGGCCCTCCCCTGTAGCGTCTGACGATAATCTCGTTGTGGGTGCAGAAGGACCCTACAGGGGAGGGATACACCAGGGAATAGACATATTCTACTACGATGAGCCTCACAAAAGAAAGGTCGCATTCGGAGACCCTGTAGTAGCTATGACCGACGCCGTAGTAGTCAGAGCGGACAGAGATTACAGGGAACGTGATGGAAAAGATCGGGAGACGCTCGTTCTGGCAGCAAAGATACTGGGAGGTAAGGCGGGGAATATCCTGGATGCGCTCAGGGGCAGACAGGTGTGGCTCCAGAGCGACGACGGTGTTATAATAAGGTACGCTCACCTTGCAACGGTCGCGGACAAAATAGTAGAGGGCAAAAGGGTGCAGAAGGGGAGATTTATAGGCTTTGTGGGAAATTCCGGAACTTCGGACGGCGTATTGGACACCCAGAGTGGCGTACATCTGCACTACGAAATTTGGCCCAACGGCCACGATTACCTGGGAGAGGGTCTCCCAATAGAAGAAGCCAGACGGCTTTACAATAGACTCTTTGAACCGTACGACGATTTGCCGTAGGCGTCTGTTTTCGTATCGGTTTATGGGAGAACTCTCTGAAGAAAAAGGGCGAGGTTACCTTTCCCCTAGATTTAATGGCGTAAAGATAACCATACCTTAAGGAGGCGACTATCAAAGCCATAGCAAAATTGGCCCTTTTGATCGTTGTCGTTCCCATCGTCGTAGGCTTTGATTTTTCCCCTTTAAGGCAAACTATCCAGAAGCTGAGCAAGGATGTAATCTATCAGATGGATAGGGGACAACTGCTCAAGGCTATGCAGGATCTGGAGTGGGACATCCTCAAGATAGAGGGGGAAAACAGAGAGCTTGAAGAAAGCATAGAAAAACTATCTCCCGATGAAATATATATAGTTGTAGATGCGAATCGCGGTCGGTTGTTCCTAATGCAGGGCAACAAGATATTAAGGGAAACTATCTGTTCTACAGGAAGCGGCGCGCAGTTGGAGGGACCAGAGGGGCAAAAATGGATCTTTAATACCCCTAAGGGCACCTTTGAGGTGTTGGGGAAATACAAAGACCCCATCTGGATAAAGCCTGACTGGGCGTTTGTGGAGGAGAGTGAGCCTATCCCTCCGGCGCTTTCACCGGAGCGACTGGAGGAGGATGTTTTGGGCAGATATGCCCTACACTTCGGAGATGGATACTTTATCCACGGGACGCTCTACACGAGGCTTTTGGGCGAGAACGTGACGCACGGCTGTGTCAGATTGGGCGACAACAACCTTGAGATTGTCTACGATGCCTCACCAGTGGGGACGAAGATATATATCTTTTAGGCGACTGTAGATCTTTTCTGCGGAGCTATGAAAAGGTGGTGGATTCACATTTTAATAGTGCTTATCCTTCTAATTCTGGCCCTTCCCAAGATCATCCACTCTGAAGACTTCTTCTTTCCCGTACAGGAAGGAAATATTTGGATATACGTTCAGTCTTCATTTGGATATGGGCCGCCGAGTCCACCAGATACTACAGTTGAGATGGTCTCAATTCACTTAATTGATGGCCAAACCTATTGGCGCTTTAGGTTCTTGCCTCCTTCACCCTGGAGTTTTTTTCGAATAGATGATAAAGGTAATACCTGGGTTGGTATGAGAGAGGAGGGTAACGGAATAGAACGTTTTTTGAATTATATGGATCAGAATCCAGAACTGAAAGAATCTGAGTATTATAGAGAAGCTGATATGTTTAAAAACCTAAATCCAGACCAAAAAGATCTTTTGGTCTATGAGTTTGATGGGATAATGCCCGATCTGAGCTACGGCTCCTTAGACCGGAGAGTTTACTCTGCATACTTAGAATTACAATTTGAGTCTCTTGAGTTACAAATGACTATCGGGAGACAAAATGATCCAGCACCAAACCGACGAGCTTTTGGTTTTAATTCTGATGCTGGAGAAAGAAGTGGTTACATTGTATTCGAAAAGGGACTCGGAATTGTAAGGGACCATGCATTTAGTGGTATTTCTACACGCGAGTGGGAGACCACATTATTATGGGCGCGGGTTAATGGTGTGGAATGGGGAGAGCATCCTGGCCCAGGATATCCAGGTTATAAGACTTCGGTCGAAAGTCAAACGTGGGGTGAGGTAAAGTTTAACAGGATAAAGGATAAATAAGTATCGGGTCAAAATAGGATTGTAGAGATCTAAAACAGTGGACGGCATACAGGCAGAGGCAGTCCCAGTTTAAGATTCCCTCGCTTCCCCGATAGGTCAATCGAGGACCGCAGTGACCGTTTTCTAATCCTCGGTGTCATTGCGAGGGGCTTTAGCCCCAAAGTAATCTCGGAAGAGGGGAGGCCGTGCTCCTGTATACTAACTACTGTCTACTGATAAAATGTCAGCGCCTCTTAAATGGGTTGTAGGCTCAGTTTTGATCGCTTCCGTTTTGTTATTTATATCGGATGTGAATTTGAAGCGATACAGGGAGGACATATACAGTCTAAGGAAAGTCTACAGATCTCTTGAAAGACAGAAGCTGTCACTGGAAAAAAGGAGCAGGCTCTTAGAGTCAGAGTTAGAATTGGCTTCGTCAGGGTCGCCCTATCTAGTAATTGACACTCTATCTGAGAAATTGAAATTAAAGCTGCGAGGTGCCGTCCTCATCGAATGGGTCGCCCTATCCGTGCAGGTTGAAAGCAGGTTACAAGAGGGCGCAGAACTACCAACCGAGCGGCTTTTCATATTACAAGGCAAAGAGGTCGGTGCTGCTCCAGAACAGATCTTGGAAGAACTGGACGCGGATACATTAAGTTCGGCTCTTCAGGACTTGAAAGTCGAGTCCTCCATAGTGCAAACACCGAGTTCATATATCCTCTGCTTCGATCGCGAACTGAAGGTCTACGTAAGATCTGACGGCACTACACCGTTAGAGGCGACAAAGCCCACGCTCCAATTGATCGATAGGATGGTGGATATAAGCCGGTTAATAAAGAATTCGTTCTGGGAATCCTTGTCTTTTTATCCTCCTGCGAGGGACCGCCTTCCCCATCGGATATATGTAACACTCGACGAAAATGACCTGAAAGCCGTTTTCCGTTCGATTTCCATTGGAATCGAGACAGTAGTCTACATGTAGATAGAACAGGAGAACTCAATGACCGTAGATGATCTGGACACCCCTGCCTTGACTGTGGATCTGGCTATTCTAGAAAAGAACATAAGAAATGCAGCGGACTCCTGCCGCAAACACGACATCAATTTGAGAGCCCACATAAAGACTCATAAGATCCCCGAGATCGCACACATGCAGTTGGAGGCTGGGGCGATAGGCATAGTCTGCCAAAAGTTGGGTGAGGCTGAGGTTATGTGCGCCACTGGGATCAGGGACATTTTAATCCCCTACAATATCGTGGGAAAAGGGAAATTGGAGCGATTGACAAGATTGTTACGAAGGGCTATTGTAACTGTGGCTGTGGACTCGGAGGATGCGTCCCTGGGTATTTCAAGACAGGCACAAATGGACAACTGCAAAGTCCGAGTCATCATCGAATTAGACACGGGAGGAAAGAGGTGCGGCGTTCAGTCTCCTGAGGCGGCTTTAAAACTCGCAAAGAGGATCGTCAAGATGCCCGGCCTCGATTTCCAGGGCATTATGACCTATCCGAGCACAATCGAAGCTGAAACGTTTATAAGAAGGACTGTGGAGCTTTTAGAGGCTGAGAATATCCCTGTCAACATCATCAGCGGAGGCGGAACGGGAACAGAGGCAGTGTCCAAGGAGATAGGCTGCACAGAGACCCGCATGGGTTCCTACGCCTTTGAAGGGATGACAAGGGTGGGACACGGCACACTGAACCCGGAAACGTGTGCTATGCGTATGATCGTAACGGTGGTGAGCACTCCGGCTCCCGACAGGATCATAATTGACGGCGGAGAGAAGACCTTCACAAGTTATCCTCCCACGCCTTACGGCTATGTGATGGAGTATCCTGAGCTTGAAATATACGCTATGTCTGTGGAGCACGGGCACCTGAACACAAGCAAGTGCTCTAACAGGTTTAAAGTGGGCGAAAGGCTCTCTGTGATACCGACTCATCAGGGGATGACTACAAATCTGCACGATGAGGTGGTAGCCGTCAGGAACGGCAAGGTCGAAGTCATATGGAAGGTCGAAGCGAGAGGAAAGGTAAGATGAGAAAACTGTATTTACTTGGTACAGGCACTCCAACTCCCACAAAGTCGCGGTTTGGGACCTCATTTGTCCTGCAGTTAGAGGATGACTATCTGATGTTCGATTGTGGTCCAGCCGCCACATATAAGCTCGTTAAAGCGGGTCTGTTCCCGACACAGATAGATTATCTCTTTTTTACCCATCACCACTTTGACCATAATTCCGATTATCCATGCTTCCTGCTGTGCCGTTGGGACCAAAGCACAGGTAAAGAAAATAGGTTACAGGTCTTGGGACCTCCTCCTACCGAGTGGATCACCGAGCGCATCATCGGGACAGATGGAGCGTTCTCCCACGATTGGAAGGCGCGTGTGGGAGCACCAGGCAGCCAGAGAGTACATGTAAATCGCGGCGGCTCGTTGCCGCGCCCTGAGCCTGCTTTGGACGTTAGCGATGTGGGTCCTGGAAGAGTGATGGAGCATGATAGTTGGAGGGTAAGTGCCGCGCACGCCCACCATTTTGAGCCCTGGCTCGAATCACTCGCCTACCGAGTCGATACAGATGAAGGCTGTATCGTCTTTGCCAGCGATACAGGCCCCTGCGAGTCGGTAAGTAAGCTGGCCCGCGGCGCTGATGTCCTTATAGCCAACTGTTGGGATCACCAGGAGACAATGGAGGAAAACGGGGAAGCACCAGGTCAGACAGGGACCCTCGATGCGGCTAAATTGGCGGAGGAGTCAGGTGCCAAGAAACTGATCCTCGCGCACACTGGACCACATCTTGCAGCCCCGGGCTCAAGAGAAAGGGGCATAGGAGATATCGCACGTATCTACGGGGGCGAAATCATCTTCGGTGAGGAATTGATGAGCCTTGAACTCTGGTAACCAAACGAGTAGATAGAATGTAGGGGCGAGGCCTGCCCCCGAAAGGTTGAATCGGGGGTCCACTCGCCCTTTCAGCAGGCATATGTAGGGGTGAACCCATGTGTTCGCCCGATTTATCCGTATCTAGAGGGCAGACACGCGGGTCTGCCCCTACGAGAACACAGCGTGAAGAGAGGATGTGCCCCTGTCTACCTAATTTAGCTGTAGAAACTTAAGATTATCATGAGCAACGTCGTCGAGTACTATAGCAGACTCCCCTCTTATGAGTGAAAGTGTCTGGTGGAGAGTTGAGCTAGAAGGAGCACATAATCATGCCCGTACGCAAATTACGAGAGTTTCTGGACAGCAATGCAATAAAATACGTGACCACCAGTCACTCTGAAGCCTACACCGCTATGGAGATTGCAGCATCCGCTCACATTCCGGGAAAGGAGTTGGCCAAGGTAGTTTATGGTTAAGATGATGGCAAAATGGCACAGGCGGTCTTAGCAGCGTCCCTTAGGGTCGATGTGGACCGGTTAAAGCAACCTGCCGGAGCGAAAACAGTTGATGTTGCCACGGAACAAGACTTCGAACACATGTTTCCAGAGTGCCAAGTCGGTGCTATGCCACCATTTGGAAATCTTTACGGAATGGAAGTCTTTGTGGCGGAGAGTCTGGCCGAAGACGAGGAGGTTGCCTTTAACGCAGGTTCCCACACCGAATTGATCCGGTTGTCGTACAAGGATTTTGAAAGGTCAGTCGAGCCAAAGGTATCTGATTTATCATCGAAGAACTAAATAAGTAGCCAGTAGTCATCAGACAGATGAGATTGCCTCGGGGTTTTACCCGCCGCAATGACTGAAGGCCGGTGAAGTACTAAAAGACACATATAAACCGTCGTTGCGAGTGCGCGATTGAATCTATCGGGGATCAGGGAAGCTCAGCGTGAAGCCAAGGGTCAGCGAAACAAGCTTGAAGATAGTGCACTTCTGCAAGAGAGAACTACCCAAGGGAGAACTACCAAGAAAGAGATGAAGCCGGTGAGGATGGAGGACGCTAGAGACAGAAGAATAAGGATACTCCTGGCCAAGGTTGGCCTGGACGGGCACGACAGAGGAGTGAAAGTCGTCGCAAGGGCTCTGAGAGATGCGGGTATGGAGGTCATCTATACGGGGCTGCATCGGACGGCGGAGGAAGTCGTAGAGAGCGCTATACAGGAGGACGTGGACATTATCGGAATAAGCGTCCTTTCGGGTGCTCATATGACTATCTTCCCAAGGGTATTGTCTCTTTTGAAAGAAAGGCAAGCTGACGACATCCTGGTAATAGGGGGCGGGACGATACTGCCCGAGGACAGGGAGGCCCTAAAAGAGGAGGGCGTTGCGGAGATATGGAGTCCCGGAACGCATACGGGCCAGATCATAGAGTATATCAGAAATGTCCTCTCGTAATGGATGCAGATCGTCTCATGAAGCTTGTAAAAAGACTCCTTTCAGGAGATAAGAGTGCGGCAGCGCGCCTTATCAGTTTAGCGGAAAATGGGCATCCCGACTTTATAGAATATATGAAGAGTATCTATCCCCATACGGGAAAGGCTTACACGATCGGGATTACGGGACCTCCGGGAGCGGGCAAGAGTACGCTGGTAGATGCTCTTACCCAGGAAATTAGGTCCCCGATAGATTCAATCGGGGATGAGGAAGAGACGGTAGGAATAATCGCCGTAGATGCTACGAGTCCATTCAGCGGAGGTGCTCTGCTTGGAGACAGGATTAGGATGCAGCGGCACTATCTGGATCCGGGAGTTTTCATACGGAGCATGGGCAGCCGTCAGAGCTCCGGAGGACTTTCAAGGGCCACAAGAGATGGAATAAGGATCCTGGACGCTATGGGTATGGACTACGTTATAGTGGAGACTGTAGGCGTGGGACAGCAGGAGTTGGACATCGCTGAAAGCGCAGATACCGCTGTCCTGGTGTTGGTTCCGGAGTCGGGGGATTCTGTTCAGATCATGAAAGCAGGCCTTATGGAAATAGCTGACATATTTGTGGTGAACAAAGCCGATAGAGACGGATCAGGGAAGCTTGCGTCGGAGTTAAAGTCGGCGTTGGAATCGAATCCCAATATGGGAGAATGGATGCCCCCCTTGTGTCTCACAGAGGCAGTAAATGGGAGCGGAATAGAAAAACTCTATAAGAGTATATCCGCTCACAGATTGTATTTAGAGAACAACGGACTTTTGACCTTAAAGCGGCGAAAGCAGATGGAGTTTGAAATCGTAAGGATGGTCGAAGACAGGATAAAAGCGCAGATATTACACGACACTCAGAATCAAGAAAGACTCCAGAATCTCGTAGATCAGACGGCGGAACGGAAAATCGATCCTTACGAAGCTTCAGAGGCCCTCCTACGAGAATCCTGTCGGTGAATCTCGATTGCTCCTCGATAGAAGCAATCGGGGAGGGTTCTATCGAGGACTAGTTCTGTCGGCAGTTAGAGCAGAATTGTCAAAAAGTGAAATTTGCCCCTTGACAACAGGCGCCAAAATCCTTATATTCAATCGCCTTTTTTGAAATAGCCAATTTCAAAGCAATATAATCGATAAAAGGGAGGGATATTTCATATGGCAAGAAAACACCTGACGTTGATGGTTATCCCACAAGGGGGCGTTGATGAACCCAAAAGTTTAAGAATCTCTCATCGGCTCTTGTGGGGGGCAACCACAATTTTGGGAGCGATGGTTCTATCGCTGTTATTCTTTGCTTTCGGATATTTCGACAAGGTAAGTCAAGAGAAGCAAATCGGAAGAGCCACAGCCGAAAACGGCTCTTTGATGAATGAGCTTGAGGATATCGGAGTAGAACTCAATCTTTTGAAGCAGAAGATGGCGGGGCTGGTCAGAGAGGACGAAAAGCTGAGGATTTTAGCAGACCTTCCTTCCATAGATGGCGACACGAGAATGATGGGCATCGGAGGTGGAGAGGATGCCATATTGGAGGATGCTGACAACTACAGTCTACCGCCTATGGCCGGCTATCTTGTAAAGGAAGTCAAGATAGATTTGGATCAACTCTTAAGAGAAGCTGACCTGGAACATCAAAGCTTTCAGGAGATTGCTGATAAGCTGAATAACGATAAAGACAGGTTGGACTATACTCCGTCGATTGATCCCACAGGTCCAGGCTCTTATATCTCCTCAGGATTCGGATTCAGGACAGATCCTTTCAAAGGCAAAAAACTCAAACACAATGGGATCGACATCGCAGGCAGAAAAGGGACGCCTATATATTCCACGGCGGACGGTATGGTAAGCGCAACTGGAAGTAACACATGGTTGGGCTGGTACATAATATTAGAACACAAGTACGGATATACCACTATCTACGGTCATCTCGATAAGATACTTGTGAAGAAGGGTCAAGATATCCAAAGGTGGCAGCAGATCGGAGAGATGGGAAGGAGCGGGCGCAGTACAGCCCCGCATCTCCACTATGCAGTCAAGCACAATGGAAAATACGAAGACCCTCTGAAGTTCTTCGCCCGGAACTACGCATACGACATAGACTGAAATAAGTAGGCAGCAAACAGTAGACAGGGAAAAGGGAAAGACAGTAGGGGCGAACTAACCTTGCCCAGTAGACAGAGCAGTCCACAGGCCTTTTTAGGGATTGTCCACTTTTCTAAAGTGAGCAGTATTTAAATGACCAAAGCAAAGCCCGTCATTGATGTCTGACGGGCTTTGTATTCAATACTTTCTGAGCTCTTGTGGAAATTTGTCGTACGGGCCCGAGCTAAGTCGCAAGGGGGATTGCTACGTCACCTAACAACGCAACGGATGACTTGGCAACTAGGACCGCCAACAAAGGCATCCGCCTGCAGCGTCTCAGCTTTTGCGAATTATTATGGACGCCATATGGCCTACGCATCGGATATCACTTTCCGCAAGCCCTCACCGTTGACCTTCCACCATTCGTATAGAATAGATATGTCGGTACCGATACAGAAATGGCGTACTCCCAAATCGAGATAGTATTTAGCCTGATCAATGCTTCCGATCTCAGCGCGCGGCGGCACACCCATCTTAACCGCGGTTTCACATACCTTGCGCTCGATCGCTTTGATTTCCGGTGAGCCACCCTGGCCTGGCCGACCGACGTTCATAGAATAGTCCGACGGACCCCACTGGATCATATCTACACCCTCCACCGACAGAACTTCCTCTATCTGATCTACAGCCCCCTTCTTCTCAATCATAAGTACCACGACGACATCCCGAAGTGCCTGAATGTACTCAGGTGCTCCGCCGTACCCCATGTAGGAGAAGCGGCGCGTCGCAACACCATACGTGCCGTTATCCTCGGGTGTATCGGGACGAGCGATACGAACACACTCTCGCACTTCTTCGACCGACCGACAATCGGCGAACAAAACGCTCTGGAAACCAGATCCGATTGCGCGTTGAGCGAGGAAACCGCGGGGTTCCTGGTCAACCTTGATCATGCTGGACATGCCGAACAGTTCAGCCGATCTACAAAGATTGTCAAGGGCATACAGGTCAAACGGGGCGTACTCGGCCACAAATTCAACGTAGTCAAACATACCGGTGTGTCCGACGAACTCGACGATGGACGGCCAGGTGTTGAGGACATGAGTGCCGATAGTTGGTTCCCCAGCAGTCAAAAGCTCTCGAAGTTTGTTTGGTCTCATAATTTAGCTCCTAAATGTAGTCATCATCACTATGAACAACTGCCCCTGGCAATGTTCCCCTTCTTCTCCAATGTAGTCAGGGGAGTTTGACATTCATCTTACTTTTATCAATGAATTCCAGCAGGAGGCATAACGATTTGTGTGTTTGCGAATTCCTGAATATGCACGTATAGACTTTAACGTAAGATAAGGAAGAAAATGTTGGATGTCAATGAAAATTTCTCAGTCTAAAATAATTGCAAACTACTCAGTTTTGGTAAAGTCGGCAGTTTGCTTGCTGACAACTATTCAAAGATTCGGAAGATCAACTATCCCAGATAAGGGAAATCACATATAAGGAAAGATAAGGACCTAATCCCCGATCATCATCAACCTTATGTCCATCACATTTGTGCCGGTGGGACCGGTTATTATGAGGTCGTCTAAAGGCTTAAAGAAGTCGTAGGAGTCGTTGTCTCTGAGGTATTCTGCAGGGGATAATCCTATTTGTTCAGCCCTTCTTACTGTGCTTCCATCCGCTATCGCTCCCGCGGCGTCGGTGGGGCCGTCAGTTCCGTCGGTTCCAGCGCTCAGTACTACAATATTATGCCAGTCCTGAACCTCCAGGGCAGACGCTAATACAAACTCCTGGTTCCTTCCTCCTTTTCCCTTTCCCCTTACTGTAACTGTGGTCTCGCCCCCCGTTATGACGCAAGCGGGCGGAGAGATAGGAACCCTTGAAGACGCAATTTCTACGGCTATAGCCGTGTGCATTTTGGCTATTTCTTTAGTTTCCCCCTCTACCCTTGTGGAAAGGACGAGCGTGTTGTATCCAAGTTGAGAGGCCACGTCTTTGGCAGCATCCACGGACAGACGATTATTCCCTACAATTAGATTTGTGCAGTTTGCAAAGATTCTGTCGTCCTTTTGGGGAGTTTCTTCTATGTCCCCGTCAGCTCCGCGCCTGAGCCTCTGGAGCACTTTTGGGGGAAGCTGATCTGTCATCTTATATTTTTCAAGTATCTCTACACAATCTAAAAATGTGCTCTCATCCGGAGCTGTGGGCCCTGATGCTATTACGTCCGTGGGATCTCCGATTACGTCGGAGAGGATAAGAGAAGCGATCTTCGCGGGATAGGCGGCTCTTGCCAACTCTCCGCCTTTGACAGATGACAGGTGTTTTCTTATTGCGTTTAGTTCAAAGATAGTAGCTCCACATTCCAAGAGGAGCTGTGTGGTCTTTTGTTTTTCAGATAGTGTCAGGCCATCGGCGGGTGCGGGCATAAGGGCTGAACCGCCGCCGGAGATCATGCAAAAGACCAGGGCTTTGTCGTCCAACTGGCAGAGGAGCTTTAAGAGCTTTCGCGTTCCAGCAACGCCCTCTCGATCAGGTATTGGATGTCCACATTCGACCACCTCTATCCTGTGAAGATCCACAGCATGGTGGTACTTGGTGTTTATCACTCCTCCTGTTATGCAGTCTCCCAGTATATCTTCTAAGGCTCGCGCCATCTGAGTCGAGGCTTTCCCCGTTCCCACCACTACGATTCTGGACAGATCACAAATGGAATATTCGATGCAAAGGGACCGCTGTGTGTCATCCAGCTTTATCCTCTCGCCGTCAAATTGAACTATTCTCCTTACGCATTGGACAGGATCTGCAGCCCGCACAGCGGCCTTGAATATCTCATATCCGTCGCGCCTCATCCTCTCAGATGAATAGCTGGACACACAAGTCCTCTCTAAATAAGTAGAAAGCATACAGGGATGGGTAGCCATGCCCTGTTTACCCCGGATTGAATCCCCGATAGTCCCCGATTGATGCGATCGGGGACTACTGTCTACTCTTTCTTACCCTTATACTCTCAGCTCGGCCTTTATGCCCAGAAGTTCACTGTTCTCTTCGAGTATGGGATCTACTTCGTTCTGAACAAACTCTTTAACCTGGGACGGAGCTCTTCCTATGAAGGATTTAGGATCTGTTATGGATAGAAGTTCTGCCTCTGTGACGTCGAAATAGGGGTCTTTCGAGATGCGGTCCAAGAAATCGTTGTCAAGGCCATCCTCTTTAACCCTGCGACCTGCTTCCATAGAGTGTTTTCTTATCCTTTCGTGAGCCTCCTGTCTATCCCCTCCCCTCTTGACCATCTCCACTATGATATTCTCAGTAGCCATGAAGGGGAGCTCTTCGCGGATATGTCTCTCTATCATCCTGGGATAAACGACTAATCCCGTTGTGACGTTCAGAAGCAGAATTAGAATCGCATCTACGGCCAAGAACATCTCTGGGATCGTGATCCTTTTGTTTGCCGAGTCATCCAGTGTTCTTTCCAGCCATTGCGAGGCCGCTGTGAAATCGGGACTCTGTGAGGTAGTTATGACGTAACGGGAAAGCGCGCATATCCTCTCGCATCTCATAGGATTGCGCTTGTATGCCATGACCGACGAGCCCACCTGATCCTTCTCAAAAGGCTCCTCGATCTCTTTTAAGCCCTGAAGGATCCTTATGTCGTTTCCGAACTTATGGGCACTTTGGGATATTCCCGACAGCAGACCCGCTATCTGGCTGTCTATTTTCCTTGTATAGGTCTGTCCCGTGATCGGCAGGGAGCCTTCAAAGCCCATCTTTTGAGCTACCGTAGAATCCAGCTTCTTGACCTTCTCCTCATCTCCATCGAATATCACAAGGAAGCTCGCCTGCGTGCCTGTAGTCCCTTTGACTCCTCGGAATTTGAGAACCTCTGTTCTGTGTTCGATATCGTGAAAGTCTATCAGGAGGTCGTGAAGCCAGAGCGAAGCTCTCTTTCCGACTGTGGTCAATTGCGCAGGCTGGAAGTGCGTGAACGAGAGTGTGGGGAGATCTTTGTGCTCAAGCGCAAAGTCTCTGAGGGCAGAGATGACGTTGAGGAGTTTCTTTCTTATTATGAGGAGTCCGTCTCTCATTACGATGAGATCCAGATTATCAGTTATGAAGGCACTGGTAGCTCCCAGGTGTATGATAGGCTTTGCCTTGGGACACTGGAGTCCGTACGCGTAGATGCGCGCCACAATGTCATGACGGACTTCTTTTTCCTTTCTTATTATCTCCTCGTAGTTGATATCGTCTTTGTGGAGCTTGAGTTCCGTAATCTGCTCATCCGTTATAGGAAGACCCAATTCCTTCTGGGACTCAGCGAGGGCTATCCAGAGATCCCGTTGAGTCGAAAGGGTCCTATTGTGGGAGAAGTTGTATATCATCTCTCCGCTTGCATACCTTTCGACCAAGGGATTTACATATTCGTTGAGGTTCGTCATTTCTATGTTTCCAGGAGAAAATGTCCAATCTCTGCTGTCATGACATGGAGGATGAATGCGAGTTTTGCCACTGTGCCTTACTGCTTGATCTGGGGTGACTTCGATCTGTGCGGACTATACGGTCTTTGAGAATAAAGAAGGACAGCCGGACGCTAACTTTTCTGATCGGTAGACAATGTGTAAATTTTTGTTCTTATTGGTGCCGAAGCCGGGACTCGAACCCGGATGGAGTTGCCCCCGCTGGTCCCTGAAACCAGTGTGTCTACCAATTTCACCACTTCGGCAGATAGCATAATTTCTATACACAGCAGTCAGTACTTCTAATTATAGAGAAAGGGGGATTAGAAGGCAACAATTTTTGCTCCAAAAGGACAAAATACTTCATAGTATTGCCAGAACCTTTTCAGCAGGTCTGCCAATTGCTGCGCGGTTCCCCTTTACCACGATAGGACGCTCTATCAGAATAGGATTATCCACTATTATCTGGATCGACTCCTGCCTGCTGAGATCTCTGTCATCTATCTTTAGCTTTCTGTAGACATCTTCCTTTTTGCGCATAAGGTCTTTTGGCTCCATATCGAGCATCTTCAAGATCACATCTAAGCTTTTAGCATCGGGTGGTGTCTCCAAGTAGTGTATGATATGAGGATCTATCCCCCGTTCTTTAAGGAGAGATAGCACTTCTCTGCTCTTACTACATTTAGGATTGTGGTAGATCGTTACGTCGCTCATTAGTGCCTCTTTTCTTAGATCTGTTCAGTGTCAAAACTCATAAACATTATCCTCTATCAATATAATAGATTCTTTACCAAAATGCATGGCAAAAGAATAAAAAAAGAAAACCTTGAATTGTCCTTGACAATTTTCTCATACACGATTATTTTTAATACTTAGCCTTACAGTTACATACAAAATTGTAGATTGCTGGAGGACAGACCAATCGGCATATTAAGAAGCAAAAACGGGGTTTAAATCTAATGCATGTCAAGTCAGAAACAGTCGAAAAGAGATGGTACGTGGCTGATGCCAGCGGCAAAGTGCTCGGAAGATTTGCCAGCAGAGTGGCAGCTACTCTAAAGGGAAAGCACAAACCTATCTATTCTCCGCATACAGATGTGGGCGATCACATCATAATCATAAACGCAGAGAAGGTAAGAGTCACCGGAAATAAAGCACAGAAGAAAAAGTACTATTGGCATACAGGCTACCCCGGCGGGCTGAAATCTATTTCTTACGAGAGACTCATCAAGGAGAAGCCCGAGCGGGTCCTGGAGAAAGCGATCAAAGGGATGCTCCCACACAATGTCCTGGGCAGAAATATGTTCAGAAAACTGAGAGTTTATGCTGGACCTGATCATCCTCATAGAGCTCAAAATCCTCAACCTATGGATATATAACGAAACGGAGAGGAGGTAGCGGACTAATTGGCTAAAGACGCATTTTTGGCTACAGGTAGGAGAAAAGAAGCCGTAGCTTCTGTTCGGATGCAGGACGGGAAGGGCAAGATAACTGTCAACGGCCGCGATATGAACGAGTATTTTGGCCGGGAAACCCTCGTTATGGTTCTGCAGCAGCCCCTTAAGCACACCGAAACGTCCGATAGATTTGACATCAACATAAGAACCAGAGGTGGGGGACTATCGGGTCAGGCTGGAGCCGCCCGCCTGGGGATAGCCCGGGCCCTTATTCAGTACGATGAGAAACTAAGGCCCACCCTAAAATCCGCCGGATTTCTAACCAGGGATCCCCGTATGGTCGAAAGGAAAAAATACGGGATGGCTGGAGCACGAAAGAGATTCCAGTTTTCCAAGAGATAGATTATCTAATACTACACACGTCTTTTGACTGTTGTGACGGTGCTCAAAGTTGATAACGTCAGACAGGAATGTCTCACCCATCGGTTGGTTTGAGACACATTTCTGTCTGTCCAAGGACTTGCGAGTCTCACAAAGGGATGAAAAAGGCGAAGGTACAACCGACGCAGAGGAAGGAAATTGCCTATGTCCACAGTAAGCATCAAGGATCTTCTCGAATCGGGAGTCCATTTCGGGCACCAAACCCGAAGGTGGAATCCCAAAATGAAAAAGTACATCTTCAGTGAAAGGAACGGAATTTACATAATTGACCTTCAAAAAACTCTTCAAAAGATCGAACAAGCCTGCCAAATTGTAAGAGACACGGTCCAAAGATCTGAACCCATTCTCTTTGTTGGAACCAAGAAGCAGTCTGCTGATATAATTAAGGAACAGTCAGAACGGTGCGGAATGTTCTACGTCTCTCAACGCTGGTTGGGAGGGACGCTTACTAACTTTGCGACTATCCAAAAGAGTATAAAAAGACTGCGTGAAGTCGACAGAACAAGCGAGGATGGGACGTACGAGAAACTGACCAAGAAGGAAGTCCTAGGACTTGAAAAGGAAAGAGCTAAACTTCAGCGGGCACTGGGAGGCATCAGAGACATGGGGCGACTTCCGGGTCTAGTCTTCGTTGTGGATACAAAAAAAGAAAGGATCGCTGTCCTGGAAGCAAAGAAGCTTGAGATCCCAGTCGTCGCCATCGTGGACACCAACTGCGATCCTGACCTGATAGATTGTCCTATCCCAGGAAATGACGATGCTATACGCTCCATCAGCCTTATTACGGGCACAATCTCAGAGGCTGTGATGGAGGCTCAGAGCTCTATCGTAGCCGAACAAGAAGAAGGAGAGAACGGACAAGAAGAGTAAAGACTCTGAACAGTAACAGCGGGCTTTCGGCCTGGCTGGTGCTCAGCTTTCAACATCAGGGCAAAAGGACAGCACACATTTCTTGAACCAGACAAGTGTACGTGTGTCATGACCGATGAAAAAATGGATATGTTCGACCTGATGAGTTATTTCATCATCAAGGATGCTCAGCCGACGGGAGGTGGACGCTGCAACACGGAAGGATAGCGGGCTCACATGGAGCCGCCGTATTTATGTATAAACGTAGAATACATCCTGATTGATATAAGGTATTGTTAGGAGAACCGACAGCGATGGAGATAACTGTTGCGATGGTGAAGGAACTCCGGGAGAGGACCGGAGCCGGAATGATGGACTGCAAGAGTTCCCTCCAAGAGACTAATGGAGATATGGAAAAAGCTATAGACTATCTGAGGGAAAAGGGAATTGCAAAGGCCGCCGCGAAGGCAGGAAGAAAGACAAGAGAAGGGATTGTGACCGCGTACATACATCACGGAGATAGACTCGGAGTCCTGCTGGAGGTCTCCTGTGAGACCGATTTTGTAGCCAGGACAGACGATTTTAAGACCTTCACAAAAGATGTGGCAATACAAGTAGCCGCTATGAAGCCTCTTTCCGTGTCAAGGGAGGATCTTGCCCAGGACATAGTGGAAAGAGAAAGACAAATATACGAGACCCAGGTAAGAAGCGAAGGTAAACCGGAAAAGGCGATAGACAGGATTTTGGAAGGCAAACTCGAAAAGTTCTATCGGGAATCTGTGCTATTAGAACAGCCTTTCGTCAAGGACGAGGACAGGACGATCAACGACATTTTGATCGAGCTTATATCCAAGACTGGAGAAAATATAAGTATTACAAGATTCACCCGCTTTGAACTGGGCGAAGAAGGATAGGGGACACTCGAAAACCTTGGACGACAAATGCAAAAGGATCCTGATCAAACTCAGCGGGGAAGCCCTAGCGGGAGATAGATCATGCGGAATAGATCCCAAGGTTCTGCGAGCCATCTCACAGGAGATGGTGGCTGTGGTGGAATCAGACGTTGAAGTAGGAATTGTCATCGGTGGAGGCAACATATTCAGGGGGACTGAGGCCGGGGACGGTATAGATCGCGCATCGGGGGACACGATGGGCATGCTCGGCACCGTAATTAACGCCATCGCTTTGCAGGGCATGCTCGAAAGCATAGGCATCTTTACCAGAGTGATGACCGCTATCAGGATGGAAGCCATTGCAGAACCCTACATAAGGAGAAGAGCCATCCGACACCTTGAAAAAGGGCGCATAGTAATTATGGCCGCCGGAACTGGTCATCCCTACTTTAGCACAGATACTGCCGCCGTCCTTCGCGCCCTCGAAATCGAGGCCCAGATCATCCTGAAAGCCACAGACGTGGATGGCGTCTATGATAAAGACCCTAAAATAGAACCTTCGGCGCAAAAATACGACCGACTTACATACATAGAAGCCCTTGAAAAGAGGCTCAAAGTTATGGACGCCACAGCCATTTCACTGTGTATGGATAATGACCTTCCCATAGTCGTTTTCAATCTCAAGGGGTCTGGAAATCTAATCAAAGCGGTAAAAGGAGAGCGCATAGGAACACTTGTCACGGAGGAGGATGACACATGATAGATGAGATTCGCGCACAGGCCGAAGAGGACATGGAAAAGGCCGTAGAAGCAACCCGGCGCGAGATGGCATCTATACGCACAGGCAGAGCCACGACGTCCCTCCTGGACGGTATCAAGGTGGATTACTATGGCACATCCACGCCGTTGAATCAGATGGCGAGCATCGGTGTCCCTGAACCCAGATTGCTGGCTATCCAACCCTGGGACCCTAATGTGATAACTGTCATAGAAAAGGCGATCCTGGCATCAGATCTGGGTCTCAATCCCTCTAACGACGGGAAGATCGTTCGACTTTCTATTCCGCCGTTGACTCAAGAACGCCGAAAGGACTTGGTGCGTCTCGCCAAGAAGATAGCTGAAGAAGGCAGAGTCTCCATCAGGAATGCCAGGAGAGACGGCAACGAGATGCTTAAAGAGGCTCATAAGGAAGGAGAGATCTCCGAGGACGACAGCCATAGAGCCCAAGAAACTATGCAAGAGCTTACGAATGAGTACATCAAGAAGATAGACCAGGTTCTCAACGCTAAAGAAGATGAGATCATGGAGGTTTAATAAGTAGGCAACTTATACTGCTTATCAGACAGCAACGACTGAGCTACCAGTCGGCAGGATAGACATTCCTGGTGCGCTACCAAGTGAAGGGTCAGGCAACGTCATTTAAGTAAAGCGATCCCGACAGATAGTAGCTCAAGACCCAACCTTTTCAAATAGAGCCGCTGATAAAATCGGCGGTTCTTTGTTGTATCTTGAGGCATGTTGACCACAGACATAAGGATAGGAACTGTAGTCAAGGAAAAGGCCGCTCGCTATTTTGTTCAGAGCTGTGATGAAGTTGTGGTCTGTTCCATTTCCAGCAAGCTCAGGAAAGTGCTCAAGTATCCTGAAGCGGCCCCCGGATCGCGTCGTCCTGCTGTGGATTCCGTAAGGGGAATAAGAGCTGTGGATCCTGTCTGCGTGGGGGACAAGGTAAGGTTCAGCTACAAGAATGACGACAGAGGGATGATAGTGGAAGTCCTGCCCAGGAAATCCAAACTTTCGCGCCAGGCTTCCGGACGGAGGCAAGTTGAACAGATTATCGTGGCCAACGTGGATCAGGTGGTGCCGGTCTTCTCAGCGGATGCCCCTCCTTTGAACTTCTGGATGCTCGACAAATTACTGGCTGCGTCCGAGCTGGAAGAAATGGATGTAGTTATATGCTTGAACAAGATGGATCTGGTGGACGAAGCGGAATTTAAAAGGAAAATGCAAGTATACAATAAAATAGGTTACAGAATCGTCTATGCCAGCGCACTGGAAAAGAGGGGCTTGGATGATTTTATAAGCGCCCTCGAGGGAGGGCTTTCAGCCCTCCTGGGACCGTCAGGTGTGGGCAAATCCACCCTCCTGAACACTATTCAACCCGGGCTCGGCTTGAGAGTACAGGAGATAAGCAAGGGCACAGGTACCGGAAAACACACCACCACGCACGTGGAACTCCTAAACCTGGACTTCGGAGGGATGATCATAGATACGCCGGGACTAAGAGATCTGAATCTGTGGAACGTGGATGAAAACGATGCGGCATATCTCTTCCCTGAGATGAGAGAATACATAGGACTTTGCAGGTTCCAGAGAAACTGCTCGCACGTCCACGAGCCCGGCTGCTCCATAAAAGAAGCAACAGAGTCAGAAAAGATCGACAGACGGCGGTACGAAAGCTATGTCAAGATGAGAAAGCAGCTCGAATCGCAATCCTCAGAACTGGCGTCTCCTTCCAGAAGGTAGTCCGTGCGAACAACCTCGACAAACGTTACAGAGACCCTTGCACCTCTCCCCAATCCTCTGCTGTGATCAACTGGAAATCGTAGCTCAAGCCATTCCTGAGACTTATCAGTCCGCTCTATGTACGCAACGTTTTTCGGCATAATGCGTCTCAAGAAACATAGTTCCTATGGTCTTGCGGTTACTAACACCGGAAGTTACCAATCTTAGTTGATTTCCAAGTTCAAGTCTGCCATACTTGGTGCGTTTTGTTCAAACTCGACTGCAGGTAATAGGCAAGGAGGTCTGTTATCGGAATCTTACGATAAATTTTATCGGATCAATAGAACAAAATAGCAGTTCTCAATCAATGAAGGGGGATGAGAATGAAAAGATTGCTGTCAGTATTTGTCACCGTGTTGGCTGTGTTCGCGTTTTTGGCTGAACTTAATGCGGGCGTCAGAATCAACGAGGTGCTCTTTAAATCTTCGGATGGGACGCAGAAGATAGAGTTTTTCAACGACGATCCCGATAATTCCGCTGACATCGGAGGACAGTGGCTCTGTATGAATCAGAGCTATCGGTCGATATCCAGCGGTACTGTAGTACCTCCTCTGGGATTTGCGGTAATCGACGCTCCATCAACGCTGGACCTGTCAAACCAGGATGTGGCTTACTATCGGGACGGCTCTTTTTCCAACCCCTCTTCTGTGCTCGATTACGTGAAGTGGGGATCTCCCTTGTTTAAGAGGACGTCCGAGGCGGTGTCCGGCGGCAAATGGGCGAGTTCCTCAGATACGATCGATCCCACAAGTGTTCCGACCGGACAGTCTATTCAGTATGTAGGAGATGGGAACTTCCCCCATCAATCGTCAGACTGGGTAGTCGCTGAGCCGACATTAGGGCAGGCCAACCAGCCTTCTTCCACTTCGCTTATAGGAGATTTTGACGGGAACAAGGAAGTAGGTCTTTCAGATTTTGTCCTCTTCTTGGATGCTTTCGGGACAACGACTGATTCGGCTAATTGGGATCCTAAATTTGATTTAGATGGTAATGGAGAGATCGGACTGTCCGACTTTGTGATCTTTCTGGACAACTTCGGAAAGACAGGGTAGCGATCACACGATCAGCATGGCGTCTCCGTAGGAGTAAAATCTATATCTTTCCTCTATAGCCTCCTCGTAGGCCTTGAAAATAAGATCTTTTCCACACGGAGTGGTCGCACCACCAAAGGCGCAGACTAGCATAAGGAGAGTGGTCTTGGGGAGGTGAAAGTTCGTCAAGAGAGCGTCTGCGACCTTAAACTTATAGCCCGGATAGATAAATAAGTCCGTCTCTCCTGATCCGGGGTGGACAGATCCGTCACAGTGGGATGTTGACTCCAGCGTCCTGAGCACAGTCGTACCCACGGCGAAGACCTTTCCCTTTCTACGATTGATAATAGTTGCGGCGTCTTCCAAGACCTGGTACTTCTCTTCGTGCATCGTGTGGTCTTCCACTCTTTCTGTCTTCACGGGTGCAAACGTACCGAGTCCAACGTGCAGGGTTAGGGGGACTACAGATGCGCCCTTGTTTCTTATTCTATCGAGGATATGATCTGTGAAGTGCAGTCCGGCAGTAGGAGCAGCGATTGCTCCCTCCACTTTTGCGTAGACGGTCTGGTATCTTTGAAAGTCCTGATCATAAGGAGAGGATCTTTTTATGTAAGGAGGGAGCGGGACCTGTCCAATTTGAGCTAATTTCTGCTCAAACGATCCTGTACATTCAAATCGCATAGTCCTGATTCCGTCCGGCTGGATCTCCACAATTTCCCCAGTTAGAGCGTTATCTTTCTCCCCGAAGGCAAATTGAGCGTTCAATCTGGCTAACCTTCCTGGCTTTGCCAGTACCGACCAGGTGGGCGGAGATTCCGACAATCTCTTCAGAAGTAGAATTTCGATCTTGCCCCCTGTGACAACTCTCTTTCCTATCAGCCGAGCCAGGAGGACCTTTATATCGTTGATGACGAGACAATCACCTGGATTTATGTAGTCCACTATATCCTTGAAGTGCCTGTGATCTATGCTTTTGCGCTGCCTGTCCACGACGATCAGTCTGGATTCGCCCCGCTCCACTAAGGGATATTGAGCGATGAGTCCTTGCGGCAGATAGTAGTCGAATTCGGATACGAGCAATTTACCTCGTGCTCCTGTTCCAAGCAACGTTTCGTAGGGGCTGGGAGACCCAGTCCTTGGCGCGAGGGGACCTCGCCCCTACAATTTCCTGCGAAAGTTGAAGAGGAAAAACTGATGTCTTCTTAGGAAAGGGGGATGGTAGGCGGTGCCCTGTCTAGCCCCGATAGATTCAATCGGGGGCTACTGACTCCTGTCTACTGACTGCTTAAGGCTCTCCCACCATTTCATCATTTCCGTTATCTTCTTTTCGTATCCGTGTTCTGTGGGGTAGTAGTACTTGGCACCTGCCAGATTGTCGGGCAGATATTCCTGAGCTATGTAGCTTTCCTCAGAATCGTGGGCGTATTTGTAGCCCTTTCCGTATCCGAGTTCTTTCATAAGTTGCGTAGGGGCGTTGCGAATGTGGAGAGGGACGGGCAAAGAGGGACTTTTTTGGACGTCTTCCTGGGCCATCTGATATGCGGAGTATACAGAATTGCTCTTAGGGGCTGTGGCAAGGTAGACTGCCGCTTGAGCGAGCGCAAGTTCACCCTCGGGGGAGCCGAGAAAGTCAAAGGCGTCCTTGGCGGCTATCGCTATGGTCAAAGAGCGCGGGTCGGCGTTTCCCACGTCCTCTGATGCGAATCGGACCATACGCCTTGCAATGTATAAACCCACATAGACCGCGTTCCCTCCGGGTTCGACTGCAACCGCTCTGACGTAATTAGTGATAATTGGGGCGGACACCTGGGCGTGTATTTGTGCAGCGATACCCAAGATAACGAAAGTTATCGTAGCCAGAACCGTGGAAGGTTTCACTGCTCGTCCTCTCATTTTGTTTCATCACCTCCTTACAAGAACAATGCCATCAACTGCTATACAGGAGCTCTTTTCTGATGTTTCGCTCCCTCCTTTCCTTTGCCTGAAACTATTTCCCCTTCCGGCATGAAAGTTCTTTAAGTTAATAGCAGTATCTTTTCAGCAAACAAATTAGGACTACCTATAGCTGTTACGTAGAATTCGTGAAAGACACCGCATAGAAGTCATCAAGTTCTTTGCTTAATCAGGATAATGTTAGTAACTGTTATACGTATAGTACAATTCCCAAGCTTTGTCAAGCTTTCTTTGATGACATATCTTATTTATTTTACATATATTTAGTATTTGTCAACTATTTTACAAATACTTTATGAGAAATTTATATCACTGTCGTATTATAGATACGTGAGAGAGACAAAACATCCAAAACTTTTTTGAGTTTTTATAAATTCAAGATAGAGTACAACCGACATTCCCCATATCACATTCATGAGGGATTATATTTCGATACATTCTTGTTTCTGAATTAATATTACCACTTTTACATTTTTCAACAAGTACTTTTTTCAATTAAAATAGTATTTTCCTCTGAATTATCACTTTCTTTGTGTTTAAATCCTCCAATTAGAGACACCTCTCCATCGACTCACAAAAAAATGTGGCAGTTTAAACAGAATAACATCGCAATCGTTCAATCCGGGATAATATTTCGGCAAATAACCTCTTGTCTATCCCAACCTCAGCCATTTGAAACGTAATATATCCGCTGTGTCTGACAATCTTCGCTCCGATTTTGATAAATTTCACGAGGAGGCTGCGTAGTGACCAGTGTTTGATTTTCTTCGGAAGAACAAAACGTCGCAGGAAGTTGCCCAAGTTGTAAGCCAGAACAAACAGCCAGAGCCTCACCTGATTGGAGACGAAACGCTTGCATGAGAGTCGGGTCCAGTTCAGAGCATACTTGCCCTCCTTAATCCACTGCTCAGCTCTGCCACGGCCATTGTAGAAGTGTACCACGCCTTCTGGCTTGGCGCTCATGTTGGTCACGATAAATCCCACTCTTGGGAATAACTCCCCTTGGTGCCATTCAACCTTGGCGACCACTCGCCTCGATTGATCCCAACTGGCCGCTTTATATTGAAATTCATATAACGATACAATCGGTTTCCTCGGCGGTCGTCCAACTGGCCGAGTCAGCAGGTATCGTATCTTTTCATAGAGTATCTCATTTGCGGGAAACCGAATGGCATACAAATAGCCGTTTCCCTCCAGATAATCATAAATCTCAGGCTTTGCGAATGCAGCATCGCCTCGAAAGTATTTCCTATTCTTCTTGCTCTCGTATCTCTTGACGATCGGTTCCAGAACTTCCTTCCAACGATCAGCACTGTGAACATTACCAGAGCGAAGTAGGACTCCTTCACAATCCCCGAACTGATTGAAGCAGAACACTGGATGAAAACAGGTACATCCGAAATGACCGTTGTAAGCTGATCCTTCCTGCTGGCCATGTACCGGACTCTCCGAACTGTCCATGTCCAGAATGATTCGTTGATGCTGTGTTTTACTCATCGCTTTTTGAACCCACTTGCCATTGATATCTGACAAGTTTCTGAGATTGTCATGCTGAGTCAGTATATCAGTTTCAAAACGTCCTATCGTGTTGGAGCTGGCAGCTTGCCTGCCTTTGTCCTTCTTTCCGGTAATCGCTCGCATGACGGGATCAACGGATAATCGCTCGGCGTCATTTACATCTTCATATCCTGCAAGACGGCTGTATATCGATTGACGCAGGAGAGTAGATATATCATGTTGGATATTACGGCCTGTGCGTTTATCGGTAAAAACCGCTGATACCGAATCAAATAATCCCAGTGCGTAATCAAGGTCACGATACGCAAGAAGTCCACCGTTTGATGTCACCTTTGCACCATGAAATTCAAGCTTTATTCCTCCATCAAAACCTACTTTCATTCTTTCACCCTCTGGATGATCAATATTTATCCGCCATTTATGAGTCTTATTTATTGTAATATAACATGTTCTGGCGACTTTGACAACCATTTTTCGGGTCTAATATGGCGAATGGGGGATAAAGGGTCTTCCCCGGCAGAGAGCATGCGGACAAGCCAGTATAAGGCCGCGTCTGGATCGCTGCCTCTCAGGCTCTTGTGAAAGGCGGAGATTACGTTGTAGTGCTCCTCCCCACCTTTGTCGTAGATCGGAATCCTCCTCTGCTCCACCTCCTCGACCACTTCCAACGTGACTCGCCGCACGCCGTCTCCGCCAGGTTCAACCGATGAAGTGGAAATTTCAAGCGTATTGAGGGCTTTCCTTGCGTCTCCGTTTGCAATGCTTATCAGACAATCGAGGGCTTTCGGACCCATGTGGACGTTCATCGTCCCGAGCCCCCTTCCCCCGTCCCCAAGGGCGTTTCGGACTACAGTTTTGAGTTCCTCCTCAGAGAGGGGGTTCAGCACGAAGACCCTCGTTCTGGATAGAAGCGCCGAGATGATCTCGAAGGAAGGATTTTCCGTGGTGGCGCCGATGAGCATTATCGTGCCGTCTTCGACGTGAGGCAGAAAAGCGTCCTGCTGTGCCTTGTTTAGACGGTGAATCTCGTCCACAAAGAGGATAGTTCTCCTGTCACCGTAAGCCTCCCTCTCCTGACGCGCTTGGGCTATGACTTTTTTGGCCTCCTGTATACCTGAGACTACCGCGCTGAAGCCTACAAACCTGGCGCCCGTAGTGGATGCAATTATTCTTGCAAGCGTGGTCTTCCCCGTGCCGGGAGGTCCCCAGAAGACTATGGAATAGGGATGGTCCTTCTCTATTATTGTTCTTAGAGGCTTGCCCGGTCCCAGAATATGCCCCTGACCCACAAACTCATCCAGACTTCTGGGGCGCATCCTGTCGGCAAGTGGAACCGATCTGCTTGCTGGCTCTATTTGATCAAAGATATCCATCTCCGTTGACCTTATCTTAATCTCCGGCCGGCATAAGGCCCCTGTCAACAAAGCTCACCGCTTTTCCATCCCCGATTACGATATGATCCAGCACCCTGATGCCCATTATGTCTCCAGTCTTGACCAGACGTTCCGTCACTTCGATGTCCTGCGGTGAGGGAGTCGGGTCACCGGAGGGGTGATTGTGGACAAATATGACAGACGCAGCCGACTCCTTCAGAACAGGTCCAAAGATCTCACGGGGATCCGCTGCAGTGCCCGTCAATCCCCCTTCGGATATCGTGATATCTCTCAAAAACTTGTTCTTAGCGTCTAAAAGCACGCATTTGAAGACCTCTTTCTTGAGGTTCCTGAGCACAGGCAGATATATGCGCATTACGTCTTCACTCGACATAAAGGCGATCTGCGACTCTTCGGGATGGGCAAAGAGACGTTTCCCAAGTTCTATAGCCGCCTTTATCTGGGAGGCCTTGGCTGTTCCGACGCCTTTGATTTGACACAGCTCAGATACGCTCGCCGTGTCCATAGCCTTGAAGCTCCCGAGCGTGTTCAGCATGAATCTTGCGAGGTCAACCGCGCTCATATTCGATGTCGAATCTCCGCTCCCGAGTATAATAGCTAATATCTGGCCATCAGAAAGCGAAGACGCTCCGTACTTTATGAGCCTCTCTCTGGGGCGTTCATCCTCGGGCCAGTCCTTGATAGATTGTCTGTAGGGAGTTGCCATAGACTTCTTCCGCAGAATCAAAGGTAAGTTCCTCTTTCTTATGATAATATAGCCCTGATTGCAGATATAGTCAATAGAAAACAAAAGTGCCCGATACTAGATAGCATATGGAGTGGTAAGTCCACTGGCTACTCACTTAATTCCGTTGTAAGTCTATCCACTATACTCACTTTACTCAAAGTGCACACTAAGTGGGAGAAACGAAGAAATGGGTGTCCATCAGACCTTTCTAGCATTGCACTCATAAACCCTTGATTTTACAAGACAATTGTTTTATAATTAAGCGGAGTATTTCAGCGGACACTACAGAGCGCGGAGAGGGGCCGACACATGAACAGCGGGTGTTGAACAGAGAATGAGTCCAGAGCATCACCAGGTGATCATCGTTGGCGGGGGTCCTGGCGGGCTGCCCTTAGCTGTGGTCTTGGGTGGTTTGCACCCCTACTATCGCAACAGCCACATCTTCACCGAGAGCTACAGACCACTGACGGACTATCTGAGCCAGGTGCAGGGCACACTGTTAGGACTGGATTTCAAGGAGCTGGTACGAGCCAATTTAGCCCCCGCAGATCTCTTTCGCCTCCTGCACCATCCGCGGCAGCTCTTTGAGGAGCCGGGACAGATCGGAATGGAGTTTCGGCAGCAGGAGCCGCTGGACTACCTGTTGATCACACAGGAAGAGGTCGGCGGACTCTGGAACAACGTACCCCAAAACCTGCTGACACTGTCACCGGGGCAGTGGATGGAATTCGCATTCTATCCTCTGGCCCAGCACATCCAGGAGGAAGGTATCTGCCTGGATGTAAACGAACTGATCGTCAAGGGCCGTCTGATCGATTATTATCACAGGGTTCCCGCGCGCTTTCAACAGAAAGAGCACATCCACACCTACGAGAAGGTTACGTGCATCCAGCCGCACGAAAAAGGGTTCCTGCTGACGAGCCTCGACGTAGGTACCCAGACCACACACCGCTACACATGTAAGTACCTGGTCTATGCTGTGGGTCAGCAATGCATCTTGCGCAATCTGGACGTGCCGGGAGAAGACCTGGACTTTGTGACCTCATATTACGACATGCCAGAAGATTTCCCGGGCGAGCGCGTACTGGTGGTGGGCGGCGGGCGCTCGGCCGACTGGGCGGCGACCGAGCTGCATGATGCCGGCAAGCACGTCTATTATGTGATGCGGCAATCCCCGGAGCATCACTGGACGCTGATAAACCAAAGCCGCCATGGCCTGCCCTACTACGCCCGGATCGCTGAGATTCTGGAGAGTCGGTCATCCAGGATAGACGCCCTCTACCAGACCCATATTAGGAGGATCGAACAAGGCAACGCAGGCGGCCTGGTGACCGTAGCAACAAACGGGGCTGAGAGCACGCTGGAGGTGGACCACGTAATCAAGGAGATTGGCGGCATTGCCGACTATTCCGTCTTCCAGGGATTCCCGCCGCTGCAGCTCTACGAGAAGTACGATAACTACCGCTTCCAGGTGCACCAGGTACACACCCATCAACACAACTATGAGTCGGTGGACATCCCCAATCTTTATATGGGCGGGTACCTTGCGACGGGGCTTGGCCTGCTGGTAATAGCAATGCACGGCGCCACCTATGCCATTGCCGGGGATATCCTGCAGAAGGAAGGTCGGCTGTAATAAGGATAAAGAAACAGTAACTTTACGTAATATATAGCGCGCTGATCCGCACACCTGTTTCGGATGGTACAACCCTTGGGTCTCCATAAAGTCTCTATAAAGTCTAACAGGCTTCTGTCCTGTTGACATGTGACGAATGCGGTGCACTAATATAAGGGACGGAAGCAGCCGCTCCTCTGAACCGTTGCCATACCCACAAGCTGTACAACCTGTGCATTTAAACGATGGATACAGAAACATGAATAGAGCTGTACCAGGACTCGGTCGAGGTGAGAGAGCTTCGGATTTCGTTCTCCCCTATCAAGATGGCACGCCTACGCGTTTCTACGCCAGGGCAGGAGGAAGGCCCGCCGTACTCCTCTTCTATGACGACGATGAACTCGGCAAGCTACTGCGCTTTTGTGAGGCTCTGAACGACTCTGCCTCCGGCGCAGTCTCTATCTTCGCGGTTCGGGGCGGACAATTGGGGGAAGAGGGGTGTGACAACCCACAGGTCAGCCGGCAGGCCTCCGGCGAGGGCGAGATCCCCTGTCCAGTTTTCTGGGACACAGAGGGAATCGTGAGGAAAGCGTATCGTCTGGCCCTTGACGAAAAAGCAACCATCTTTGTGTTGGATCCCAACCTGCGGGTGCTGGCGTCGCTCTTCCTGCAGGATGCAGAATCCACAGCGCAAAAGGTCATCTCTATCCTCGACGCCTCCCTGCCCCGGGTCGAAGCCGTGGAGATCAAGATCCAGGCTCCTGTTCTCCTGCTACCCAATGTGCTCGACCAGGAGATCTGCCAGTACCTGAGTGAAGTTTGGGAGACTCAGGGCAACATCGAGACAGGCGTCGAGCAGTCATACGAGGATCGGCGGCAGGAAACTATCAGCCCTGACAGCAAGCGCAGGCGTGATCACATCGTAAACGATAAGAAACTCTTGAGACTCCTCTCATCTACGGTCGGAAGCCGGCTGATGCCTGAAGTCCAGAGAGCCTTTGCGTTCAAGGCCACACGCTTTGAAGGCTTCAAGATCGCCTGCTATGACGCCGCAGCGGGCGGCTTTTTCCACGCCCACCGAGACAATCTGAGCCCTTCCACCGCTCACCGACGTTTCGCCCTGACCTTGAACCTGAACGAGGGCTATGAGGGCGGGGACCTGCGGTTTCCGGAGTACGGGCCCCACCTCTACCGACCGGCAGCCGGCGGAGCACTCGTGTTCTCCTGCTCGCTCCTGCACGAAGTGACAGAGGTGAAGGTGGGTAGGCGCTTCGCGCTCCTCTCGTTTCTCTTTGGCGAGGAGGATGTCGCCACCTCTCGAGCAGAGTCTAAGGGCAAATCTTCCCCGCAGCAGCAGTAACTACTGTCAAGACGACCTCTCAGTGTCAGTCTTTTTGCTCAAAAGCAACCAGTAACCTTCTGAATCTGTCAGTCCAGCCAACGAGGCGCCTGCGTCCAGGTGTTGTGGATTTACAAGTGCGTCTGTTCTCAGCATCAGATCAGATATATCTCGTATCAACCTCTCGAAAGACGAAACGGATCCAGAGACATCGATGGATTTCCAGTCGTAATCAGTTCGCTGATCAGCTTGCCAGTGATCGGCGCGAGGAGTATGCCATTTTTGAAATGCCCTGATGCAACAATAACATTCTCAAAGCCGGGGACTTTCCCAAGATAGGGCTTGCCCTTTGCATAGGGGCGCAATCCCGCCCATGTCTGAACGAATGTTTTCTTCGCAAGCTCCGGGACCAGTGCGATTCCGGCTTCTACCATCTGCCGCACACCTTTCACCGTTGTGCGCTTGTCGTATCCCGCAAATTCGACTGTCGCGCCAATCAGGATCTTTCCATCGGATCGAGAAACGACGTAAAAGCCAAGCCCGTCAATCGTATGGCCCAGGATGGGCGACATCGCTTCGACCAGCACAATCTGTCCACGGGAAGGCTTGATCGGCAACTGATAGCCCAAAAGCGCAGCAATCTTGCCCGACCAACAACCAGCAGCGATGACGATCGTATCTCCCCGGATGGTTTTGCCATCCACCTCAACGCCGACGATACGATCGTTTTCTCTCAGAAATCCGGTGACAGGATTTCCAAACAGAAATTTAGCTCCCAACAGCGCCGCTCCTGCTGCAAGCGCCTTGACCAGCTTCGGATTGCGGACCTGTGCATCATCAGGAAAACGAACGCCGCCAATAACCGCTGCCGAGACAGCAGGTTCCAATTCCCGCACTTGTTCTGATGTCAACATCTCCGCCTTAAAGCCGCGATCTATACGCCGCTTTGCCAACCCAAACAATTCGCGCCGATCCTCTTCGCTAAAAAATACGGCGATCCCCCCCGACTGGGTGAACTCAATATCAATTCGCGTTTGCTCCCTTAATGCTTCTGTCAATGACGGAAAAATCGCGAGGCTCTCCCGACAAAGCTCGGCGTACGGTTCTCGCGTGTAGGCGCGAGACGACAGGATCCCAGCTCCTGCCCATGACGCCTCCCTGCCAACGACCTCCGCCTTATCGATAACCAGCGTCTTTACCTGCGCCTTTGACAGATTGTAGGCGATGGCGCAGCCAATCACACCCCCACCAACGATTATAACATCAGCTTCGTTTGCGCTCAAGATTCATCTCCCCGAATCGTCACCAACAAAGAAGAAGCACCTTTCCAGACCAGTTGAAGTACCCGATCAATTTCCATATCTCATTGATACGACAAAATGTCACCCCCTGCGCGATGCGTTGCGACCTGCCAGTTATCATCTTTGTCCCAGTAAGACCTTGAATGAGCGGAACAGCGACGGGACTCCAGCAGTACATACTTCGACCGTACCCTTGTTACTCCTTCGGCGCATCCTCCAGAATAGTATCTATCCGCGCTAATTCATCATCGCTGAACGTCACGCCGACTGCCCCGACGTGTTCTACGATCTGATCTGGGTTCCTCGCTCCTACAAGAGCACAGGTGACGGGGGGCAGACGCAGAAGCCAACTGATGGCAAGCTGGACGAGGCTTAAGCCCTTATCGTAAGCGACCTCTTGGAGCCGTTTGGAAACCGCAAGATACTGCGCGAAAGTTTCACCCTGGAAGTTGCGTCTGTTAGGATCGGAGCGTTCGTCGTCCTTGGGAAATTTATGATCAGGCTTGTAGCGACCTGTAAGCAAGCCTTTCGCCAGCGAGCTGTGGGCGAGGATACCTATGCCCGTGCGCTGGCAATAGGAGATGACCTCAGCTTCAATCTGGCGGTTGAACATGTTGTAGCCCGGCTGGTTTGAGTGAAACCGAGCAATCTGGAGCGCCTGCTGCATTTGCTCGGCGCTGAAGTTGGAGACGCCGATGTAGCGCGTCTTACCCTGTTCGACCAGCTTGGCCATAGTCTCCATGCTTTCGGCGATAGGATAGGTCGGATCCCAGCCGTGTATCTGATACAGGTCAACGTAGTCAACGTCCAACTTGCGCAAGCTGTTCTCCATCGCTGATAAAATATCCTCGCGAGAGTAGTTGGTACTGACTTTTGTGGCCAGAAAGCAGCGGTCGCGGTAGCCGCCCTTCAAGGCCTTACCGATGATTTCTTCGCTGTTGTAATACGCCTGCGCGGTATCTATCAGCGTGACGCCGTTGTCAATAGCAGCGCGCACAGTGGCGATTGCCGTTTCCCCGTCCACGTGTCCCATTCCACCGGCGACCGCCCAGGCGCCAAAGCCGATAACCGGCACTTCAGGACCATCTTTGCCAAGTTCACGATATTGCATTATTCATACCCTTTCCAACTCTCAGCCCCTATTGGGAGAGAGAAAGTATCAACTCTATGAGTTTTGCCCGTATCTGACTAAATTCGGCCGGGGCGATTTCCGGACATTGGCTGTAGAGGTCGCGCTCGTCCCAGCGCTCCGAAGGCTCCGGTCGGTCGGCGTCCGTGTTCCACCTGACCCGACTCGCCAGTTTTTCCAGCCAGATCCCGGCCTCTTCGGCTGCCCGAGATCCTGATTGCTCGGAGAGGAGCTTTTCCAGTGCGCACAGATAGCGATAGTCTTTGATGCCTTCGCGGCGGGTTTCCCAACCGACCGATGACACCGGACCGGTGTCACTGGGGAGGACGTAGTTGAAGGGCGTGCATCGCTCTTTTTCCCAGCCGATCGGTTCATAGTCAGTGTAGCACCATAGGAAGTTTCCTTTCAGACCCAGCGCCCAGGTGTAAAGCCCCGGGTAGAAGCGGTTGAAAGTCGGATTCGTGCCGCGGTGCCCGCAGTCGTATGTCCACATCTCTGCTCCAACCTCCCCCACCAGCGCTTTGAGTTCCTGGTCGATCCCCCCGTTGTGGACGACCCAGACGTCCAGTTGTTTGGAGAAATACCTTGCAGATTCGAAGCTAATAGCCGTTACCAGGCGGCAGCCGGGCCGAAATCGCTGAAGCCGATTGAACTCGTCGATGCAACCTGGACCGCGCTCGCCAGTATAGGACGGCTCATCTGGGGCATATATTAGGAGTTCTGGCCAACCCCGCCTTCGGCACTCTGTCTGCAAAAACGCTGCAAACTTCTTGGCAGCTACCTCGTCAAGCCTTCCTACCCCCCCTAACAACATCACCGGAATCTCGGGATGAATGAGTCCACCTGCGAGCATCTCTTCGATAATTTCCGTCGTCCGTTTCCCCTCCAGCCGCAATTCTCCGGAATCATCGCAGATTGAGTCGGGCGCATATACCGTCGCACTGGTGTGGTCGTGAGCAGCCATGTCCTGATAATAGTGTCGCATGAGGCCTTTCTCTTGATATCTTTCGTCCAATGTACGGGGACGAAAATACATGCCGTACGCAATCTGTGCAGGCGGCAGTGAAATGGGCAACACTGTGATGGAAAAGGGAAGCAGGACACGCGGCAGCTCATGCCGATCATAATGAGAATCCACTCTGCCGCGCTCGTGCAGCAGCAGCGACAGCTTTCCCTCGTAGACACCCGCCGGCGTTCCTTGGGGCACACGGACAGTCAACCAATAAACTGTGTTCTTTCCGGCCTCGATGCGGGTGGTAGCTTGACGCGGGAGCCAATACGGAATGCCCATTCGTCTCCTGCCCTGGATGGGAGCCTTCGGCACTGCTCTCTCCTGGAATTCGGCTGCCATTATGTCAATCGGAAATTCGCACTCCTCAACCTCCAGAGTAACCATACCGGCATCCCGCAAGCCCCAGATTCCCAGTACGAGCGGCTCATATTCCCCCGCTGCCGTCTGGCAGACTGGCGCTCTTCTTAGGTCTGATGGTGACGGAGGTTGCTTTTCAAAGAACGGCGTAGTATAGTCCCCCCACCAGATAGCGTGCCCCTCCTTCCACTGGCGTTGACTGAATTCGGGCGCCTGCCCTAATGGTGGCAACACCCTTAAGTTATCTGAGCCCTTTCGCTTCGCCATGATTCCTCCTTTAGGTTATCTTAACCTGACAATCTTAAACTACAGCGTGGCTGCATTCGGTCTGTCTTCGCTTTGGCGGTTAAAAGTATCTGCGCAGAAGAGATTTCTGACGCATACAATCTCTCCTGGTCAGGTATAAGGTACTTTTTCTGTGTGGGGTATGTCAACAAGAAAATACCCACCTTGCTTAAAGTGGGTAATCTTTCCAGCTGGTGAGACTGGACTATCGAGCTTTGCCCAGAAAAAGAAGGACTTCTTCCCTCGGGCCCATATAGAATCGTATCGACATGGTCACATATGTTCCGTTAGCCAATACAAATACCAGTAAGATATTATCCTGACAACGGTAGATCGCGGTTTTGAAACCTCTTCAACTACGGTGACCGATATCATTTCTTAGCCAGCGCCTTCTCTACGATCGCCCGCAAATCCGGAGGAAGGTTCAGCGCAAGTGCAGCTTCATGTCCTCGGGGAGACATCTTCTTCCAGGTCTTTCGGATAATACCGATCAGCTTTCCTTCGTCATGCTGCTTTGCAAAATCGGCAAAATAGTTTTCCAGAAAAACGAGGCAGATGACATCTTCCAAGAGTTGAACCTCCGGATCCAGTTTCAATTTCTCCTTTCGCAGGAGCACCTGCACACGGCGGACGATTTCTGCGTCGTAGCCAACGTCTATTAGAATCTGGCCGGCGGTTTCCGCGTGAAACTTGGCAAGGTTAGTCCGCCACTCTTTGTAACCACTCCGATCCATCGGGTAGTCACTGCGCGGGATGGTCCATCGTCGGATGTGCTGACACCGGGAGGCGAGTTTCAACGCTTCGGAGGCATCGGGACCAAGCACTTCCAGCCACGCGGTCATTCTTCTAGAGTAGAGCAGCTCTTTCGGGTACTCCACCGTCTCAAAGACCTCCGTGTTGGGGTCTTCGCTGTTAGCGGCGTCAAGACACGCGATTGCTTGGTCGAAGCGCACAGGGTCAAAGATCACGGTAGAATTCCTCACTTTGGGATAATCACACACATAGTCTTTTTATCTTTCCTGACGACTGGAAGCTCAGCCGCACTGAAACTTTGCTCTTGACGACAGATACTTTTATCCAACAGTCTGTGAAGCAAATATCTTTTCCATTTCCTCTTTCGAACGGTGAACTGCTCCACTCAGTAGCCATCGCATACGCTGTTATCTCCTGAGGCATTACAGTAACATCAGCCATAGTCTTGATGCATGAGTTTCGAAAGCTTGCCTTACCTTCGGTGACGAACAGTCCTAACTTTCCCATACGATGGTCATACATCCGGCAGGAAAGTGCCACCTGTTCGTTGGCGTATACTACCAAACACGTGCCGTCGGCGATGGCACGCAGGGTGACTGGGTGGTCAGGTGCTATGGCCAGCGGACGTTCAAGCATGAAGGGCTGGTCGCCCCGCACGCGGCCAGCGGTCAATGACCAGCCTCTGGTTTGGGAGCTCCAGGCGTACCTGGTAGTAGGAATTCAAGTCATCATCCGTACGCAGCAGTAACCCACAGTTAGCAGTCCCTTCGGCACAGGTGATGGTTGTTTCAATCAGGTACCTGTCGGGTATCATGCCTAACGTGAGTGCCGAGAAACGACCTGCAGCAGAAGCTGTGATAGTGTCATTTTCCACCGTCAACGGTCCAAGAACGGGTTCTGGGGCTAACTTTGCTGACTGAGAGAAGTGCGCCGCCATATTGTCTGGCATGCGTACCGTAAGTATGCCTTCAGAGTGCTGTTCGATCTGGTGGATCACCAGATTACCGCCCCACTTCCAGCCACCGTCATCTTTCTCATCGACTCTAGTGGGCAACCAGCCGAAAACAAAGTGTCGATTACCATCGCCGGCAGTCTTTGCCGCATAATAAGCGCGTCCATCAAAAGTGTCGTTGGCCGGAGCTAACCATGGGCCCCGAAGGCTGCGGCTCATACGGTAGTGGGTAACCCAACGTTTGCTGAAGGTAGAGTAGACCAGGTACCACCAGCTGCCGATCTGGAAGAGGTCAGGGCACTCATGAGTGTAGTACTCATCCGGTTCCCAGAAAGGCTCACGCACTTCCCACGTTCGCAAGTCCGGGCTCGCTGCCATGGCAATGCAACCGCGGTTGCGGCTGGGACCAACCGTTTTCCGCGCAGCCAACAACATCCAGTATTCGGCAGACTCTCCTCGTTCCAAAAGACGAATGGATCCCGCCAATCGTTCTTCTCTTAGCCCTCCGGCGCGAAGAACAGAAACCCGGTGTCTTTCGCCCAGGTGCACATATCCGGACTGACAGCGTGCATAACTGCCTGCACCGGTTTTCCGACGTCTCTGAAGTTGGAGTTATGCCCGGTGTAGAAGATGTGGAAAGTTCTGTTCTGCTCAATGACAGAGCCGGTGTAAACCCATACATCCTGCGAGCCGGTGGCTCCGCGCGGCAACGCCTTACCCCAGTCCTGGAAGTGCACAAAATCACGCGTCACCAGGTGAAACCACGGCGTTGCCTGCCCGTGCCCGGTCTCGTCCCGATAATCCTTCAGGTAAAAGAGATGGTAGTCACCTCTCCAGTAAAAGGGGATGAAATCGGCAGCCACACCGTCAGAGGGGCGATAGAAAATGGTCATAGGTTGTGTTCCGTTGCTCCAGCGCAGCTGAAAAGTGTCACTTTCCCGGTCAGATCGAACCGCAAATGACGTCATCGGGTCCTCTTCTTTAAAGCTCCCTGAGGCTCGACGCATTAGTCGCTGACTCCAAGATCGCCAGGTTTACCCTCAGGGTCTGTATTCCTTCGTCGAGCGAGCACAAAGGCTTGGTACCCATCTCAACTGCGTCAAGAAAAACATTGGCCTGACGTATAAAAAGTGTATCGCGTTCCAGCGGGTCGCAAGGTTCATCAGTCCAGCCTGCGTCCGGCTCTGTCATCCAACGCCACCGATGTCGGTGCGACTCGAAGCGGGCGATTCCCTGACTACAGACCACAGTTATGGTCGTTTCATTGGGGGCCTGATGTTGATTGTAGTTGTAACTGCCCAGCACCGACCCCTGCCGCGTTAGGACACCGACGGTGTCTTCCACTTCGACGCCGTCCAGCACCTGGTGCGCCGCATCAGCGACGACACGATCCACCGGACCGACCAGCCATTCACCGGCATTGACCAAGTGGGTCAACCCATCCTGGATGGCGCCACCTCCGGTGGCCCGATCCGCATAGTAGATCTCGCGATAGGCGGGGCGGTACGTGGGAAAGTTTTGACCTGATACGACCACGATCTGAACGGGGGCACCAAAGCGCCCGCTGCCGACCGCCCGCTTCATCTCCGCAAGCGACGGGTGCGCGCGGTGGTTATATCCTACGGCCGCAACGATCCCCTTCTCTAAGACTAACTGGCGCAACTGTTCGACCCCTTCAAGGCTCGTGGCCAGCGGCTTTTCGATCAGGAGATGATACCCCGCTCCAGCCAGACGAGCAGCTATAGGCACGTGCAGGTGAGCCGGGGTGGCCACAACAGCCGCCTTGCCCCCCATTGCACCTATCGGGGAATCGAAGACGCCACCCAGCGCAGAGTCGAGATTTGAGTAGGTCCGCATTACCCCGTAGCGGTCGGCGATTCTCTGGCGAAGTTCGTCGTCTATCTCGCATAAGGACACGTCAGCACGGCCGGTGGCCCCGAAGCATCGCACGTGGCGCTCGCCAATAGAGCCGACACCTATGACTAGGACCTCTACCGGCATTCTGCTTCCCTCATCTTATCTGGCTTCCTTATTACCTCTACAATCACTTCGTTCCTAATAATGACACCTATGTAGAACCTGAGCCAATCTTTACAGTAAGTGCCACGTCAAAATAGTCCGGACAGACTATAGCGATACAATTAGTAGACAGCACGCGGGGATGGGAGACGGTGCCCTGTCTATGCGCGATTGAATCCCCGATTGTCCCCGATTGATTTTATCGAGGATCAGGGCTACCGACTACCGTCTGCTCCCTTAACATCCGCTCAACTTCAGGGCTGTGCAACATCGATTTGTTTACTCTCGCGATGGCTCAGTCATTTTCTCTTTTAATTTGCGGGACATTACAGCAAGATGCCCATCGTTCGCCATCACCTGCTCCAGATGCCGCATCCGTTCCGGGCCAGCCGTCCGAACCATTTGCTCGCCATAATTTCGATCAATCCAGAAGCGGGCCGATCTTTCGATATAGGTACGCACATCTTCCAAACGGTCGTAAGGATAGCGTTGGCATAGTTTAATGGTAAACATCCGCCCGCGACGCCCACCGCCTAATGAGGCGTGCTTTGTATTGTGGTTAAGTCAAACCACATCCCCTAACTGTGTCTCTAATGCTATTGCCGGTACGTCCTTGTCGTGCGTACCCCATCGTTCAAGACACTGACTGCCCAATCTGCTCTTGAAGTCCGTCAGCATAACGATCTCCAAAGAGATGACTGCCCAGAATCACGCTAAGGGCTCCCGTGTCACGGGTGGGGGGTCAAGGTAAAAGGCTATTTTGAGGTGCATGGGGTCTTCTGCCCTATGCGCTCCATCGGAATGCCAATGCGTGTCCCCCACGTAGTATTTTCCATCGCTGCCCATATAGTTGAAATCATCTCCCAACAGGCTGGTCGCAATTCCCAAGATACGGGGGTCGTCCAACAGAGAAGAGAGGATCGCACTTTGATCTATGAATGGAACGATACAGGAGCGGGCTTTCCCATCATGCGGCTTCCCGTCATGCCCTCCTCCGTGTGTATCCCAAACTGCTTCAAACTCCCTATCAATCTCCGCGCTGCGATCTTCTACCAGGCTGGGAAAACTAATATAGCCAAAAGTACCGAAGAAATTGATTTGCTGTTCTGTCAGCCCGAAATCTTGGTTCTTCATTTAGAATTCCCCTGCGTAGTTTAATCGTATTTCTTTGTATATTCAGTATGTTATACGATCTACCTTTAAATTTGAAGTACCCAAGAGATCTCTGTTACTCCCCTAATCTTAACCTTATCCAGTCTCTAATCCCATTCCTGCTCTCTGTGCTAATCAACGTTATCTGGATGCCGTGGGCATCGGTATTGCGAACCGTTCCTGAAGTCCTCGGTCGAGATGTACGCTGGAACATAATGCTGGCCATAAATACGGAGGCAGTATCATTTCGAGACGCCACAAAGAAAATCGAATTAGGACTGAAGCTCTCAACATCAGCTCCCACAAACCGGGGAGTCAGTAGTAGAGTCTCTCCAGTACTTGTGTTCTGCAAAGCTATAGGTGAAATTGAAACAGTAGTCTTGATCTGGCTGAAAGACCCTGAACTTATATAGGCGATATTGGCTCCTAAATCCTCGCCGATCAGGGCGATTCTGCTTGTATCTACCTCCGATTGGGCAGAAAGCCACGCTAAAGCCCCTTTAACATCCAAAGGCATGTTTTCCAGATCCTGGATAGTCAGGGTACAAGATGACAAATCGCACGAACGCCCGCCGGGATCTTCGCTATGTCCGTGGCCTCGGAAGTCTATCCAAAGCACAGCGTATCCTTCCTCAAGGAGCTCGACTGTGAGGGGACTGAGTAGCCAATTGTCGCGGTTGGAGCCCAGCGAGTGGAGGAGGATTACCACAGGGAATGTTTCGCTATCTATATTGGGAAGGGTCCACCCTCCAGATAGGATAAGATTGTCTTCTGTGGAGAAGCTGACGTTCTGTATAATAAATCCGACTGTCACAACTACTTCATCTGGTTCACTATTAGCTATACCATCATTGACCACCAGACTGATGCGATACCTTCCCCCAACCGAAGCCGTAAAAGTGGGCCGCGCACGGGTAGAATCACTCAACGTAACCCCCTCAGGGGCTATCCAGCTATAACTCAACTGATCCCCCTCGGCATCTGTGCTCCCACTCCCGTCCACCTGGACTGTCGAACCTACGGGTACAGCCTGATCAGGACCTGCATCCGCCACGGGAGGACTGTTTGCGGTCGCTGTCCTGCCGAAGTTATCCAGAAAAAGCACAAAGTCAGATAGACCTACCTCGCCATTACTATCCAGATCGAATCTGGGATCCCAGTCGGCCGAGCTGGCCGTTGCGCCAAAAAGATCCAGAAAAAGGACAAAGTCGGACAGACCTACTTCGTTGTCGCCGTCGAAATCTCCTACCAGGCCGGAGAACTCAGCAAGGTGGGACAGATTCCACGACACTGACACATGCTGGCTGTCCTTGCTGACCATAGCATGGTCATTATCTGCATGCCAGTCAGTACTGAAAGCTGAAGGTGAGAGATCCTCAACCGTAAAGTCAGTCTTGTGTGCAAAAAGGTCCTGTGCATGGACAGGCGCATTCAAAGCAACTAAAAGGATCAGAGCTATGTGGGAGGCTTTCCATCTCATTTCAGGGATTCCTTTGTCACGACCGATTTCCGGCGCCTGCCGCTGAGGGACTTTCCCAGAAGTAGTCTCGATTATCCATCCTGCAAGTTCCCACTGGTTGCGGGTCACGCCAGCCGATTGATTCCATCGAACGCCGCGGTCTTGTAACACTCGGCCAGCGTGGGGTAGTTAAATACCGTGTTCTCGAAGTAGTCCACTTTGCCACCGAACGCCATGACAGCCTGCCCGATGTGGATAAGTTCGCTGGCTCCCTCGCCAATAATGTGGACGCCCAAAAGTTGACGCGTTTCAAGGTGAAAGATTAGTTTCAATAATCCGGTGGTGTCACCGATGATCTGCCCGCGTGCGATCTCTCGGTACTGTGCCTTTCCCACTTCGTAGGGGATATCCTGTTCGGTTAGCTCTTCTTCGTTAGAGCCCACGGTCGAAATTTCAGGAATGGTGTAGATGCCGTACGGGAAAAGCTCTGGCATACTCTCTGCCTCGACACCGAAAGCGTGGCAGGCGGCTAAACGGCCCTGCTCCATCGATGTGGAGGCCAAGCTGGGGAAACCGATCACATCGCCAACAGCGTAAATATGCGGAAGCTCCGTCTGGTAATTTTCATCTACCTTGAGGCGACCGCGCTTATCGGGCTTTATTCCCACAGCTTCTAAGTTCAATTTTTGTGTTGCACCGGTGCGACCGATGCTATACAGTGCTTTCTCGGTGATGATTTGCTTGCCGCTGTCCAGGTGGATCTTCACCTGTTCGCCACGTCCTTCGGTGATAGGCTCGATGCCGCTGACCTCCTCGCCCAAGCGTAGCGTGAGGCGATTCTGACGCAGGTGGTAGATCAACGCATCCACGATCTCGGAATCTATGAAGTCCAACAGGCGAGGCCTTTTGTCTATCAACGTTACCCGGACGCCGAGCGCAGCGAAAATACTGGCGTATTCGCAGCCGATCACCCCTCCACCGACAACCGCCAGTGTGCGAGGAACGCGGTCAAGCTTAAGGATGTCGTCGCTGGTAAAAATGAGCTTCTCATCAAAGGGGATATTGGGACCCCGGGTTACTTCTGTCCCTGTGGCAAGAACAGTGCTGGCGGCAGTCACTTCCCTGATACCTGTTCCGGATCTCCTATTCTCACCTGAACGTCTATCCTGCACGCCCTCAGTGCTGGGAAGATTGGATACTCTCCTGTCCGAGCGCTGACCACGATCAGTCACATAATCCAGGAGTATGGTGTGTTGATCCACGAATGAGGCTTTTGCTGTAATCACCTCGACTTGGTTACGCATCAATTGATGACTTGTTACGTCACGCTCATTGCGTGTTACGTGGTCCACCCGAAACAACAGATCCTCCATTGTGATTTCTTGCTTAACTGTGTAAGATGCGCCGTACAACCCCCGTAATCGGTATCCGGACAGGTACAACACTGCTTCGCGCAGGGTCTTGCTGGGGATTGTGCCGATATTAATACAGACGCCTCCGATCATCGCTTTAAACTCCGCGATCGCCACGCGTTTGCCCAGCTTGGCAGCCTGGATCGCTGCTCGCTGTCCAGCCGGGCCGGAGCCGATCACGAACAGATCAAAATCTAACTCGGACATTCTCTAATCTCCTTTTTTGCAGACGACGCTCCTCGACGTGATAGTGTATGCCCTCCGGACGGAGGTGTTCACCAGTTCCTGTACAATAAATAGCTTCTTATCTTTAGTTATGCGACTTTGCAGCTTGGAAGAACTGATGCTCACCTGACCTCAAAAGGATTCTTCAATTATTTTTACTGCAGGTGCAGCACTGGAATTCACTAAAGATAGCAATTCTTGGAGTCCTTGTCAATGTCAAGTGAACTTCAAAGGGGTGGAAGGACAAGATATGTGGCTGTGGTTTGGAACAACGATGGCGTTTTGTATCTTTCGACGACCAACAACGATCATACGATGGCAGCAGGATCTTGCACTTTGAAGACGCCGGGAACGACGAGTTTCCGGCCTTCTTCAAGAAGGTCTAGCTAAGGGTCAACGGCAGGGAGCTAACGATAGACAGTGGACACGCTGCAAATCTCGCGCACGCCGATCGGTTCAAGACGGGTCCAATAGATCTCATAGTCGGACAGGAAGACCGGTATGTCCATCTCTACATCGGTGATGTGATTGCAGTGCATGCGCGGCGTTCAAGCTGAGCCGTCATGCTCACTATTATACGAGGTGACTGCAGAACCATTTGCATCCCTCTGATAAAATCTTTCTTACCGCCGTGAGAGGGATGCCGAATGTAGATTATTTTCTCGTCAGGAAATAGTTCCATTAGTGTCGCCTCACCCACCCGACCGAGAGAGCAAAACCTCTTCGGCTTAAACAACTCGTAGACAATTCTCAAATACTCCTTTCCTTCTTCTATCTCCAAAGTGTCAGGCTTTGTGTTGCTCCTGGCTATGCCGCTAATATAGGGATGAAACGGAAAGGCATTCCACAAAATGGGAACCGGCCCGTCGTCCCCCAGTAATTCCCAGAAGATTGTCGCTGTCCTTTCGGAGGCAACCTCGTGCAGTTTAATTTTACCTTCAATCTCTTTGAATATCTTGCCCGCGGACTCCCCTATAGAAACCCCACTTGTAAAAGGTATCCCCGTCAGTCTACAGCCATTATATCCGGGAGCTTCGCCTACTATAAACACCTCGTGCCTGTTTCGAAGTAGATAGTCGAAGTATAATCTCAGATTATCCCGAATGTCCTGATCTTGATACTGGTTAAACACAATATGGGACGATTCTCTTTTCGATAGAGATCTTAAGAGATAGTTTAGCATATCCTGAGCGCCTTCACATTCGGCTACAGCCTACTGATCTGGAACATGTTAATAGATAGCAGACAGCAAACAGAGATTGCTTCGCAGACCCTTCGCTTCGCTCTAGGCGAAAGGCTCTGGGCTTCAGTTCGCAATAACAGTTTAGGGGACTTCCAATGACAGTTTACGTCTCCTTTGGTCATTGCGAGGGGATTCAGTCCGAAGCAATCTTGGAGGATGGAAGGTGATCCCTGTCTACTGTCTAACCAGACAGAATATCTGTTCTACTGTCCACTGTCTGGTTGGAAGAGGAACCAAAGCGGCATCTCTCTTGAATGGGACATTTTGAACATATGGGGACACTTTTGCAGGTGGTGTTGCCCAACTTTACAAGGAGAGCGTGATATTCGTTGAAAAGCTGTGCATCCCTTGAAAGAGCGCTGTGAAATAGCTGCTGTATCTGATCATAGTCGGCTTTTCCGTTTGTAATACCGACCCTTCCAAGTATTCTTTGAGTGTAGGCATCCACGACGAAGACAGGTTTATCCAAGGCGTAAAGGAGGATGCTGTCCGCCGTCTCAGGGCCTATTCCGTTTATTTTTAGAAGTTGGCACCTCAAGCGGCCCATCTCCATCTTCCCCATCTCTTCGACATCGCCCCCGTATCGTTCGATAAAGTAGTTCAGGAAGTTCGCCAGCCTCTTTGCCTTGACCCTGAAGTACCCCGCAGGTTTTATGACTTCAGACAATTTGTCCGTATCGAGCCGATATATCGCAGAGGGAGACATCAAGTCCTGTCTTTTGAGATTGGCGATAGCCTTCTCAACGTTCTTCCATGAGGTATTCTGAGTCAATATCGCCCCGACCATCACCTCAAAGCGGGAATCGGCAGGCCACCAGTGCATCGGGCCAAAATGATCCGAAAGCCTATTGAAGATGTCTGTTAGCGTCACCCTCACTGAGGATTTACCCAGTATTTGCGCCGGACCCTGTCTTTGAGCAGGAGTTTGCGACCGTCCGGAGCATCGAACTTGACAAGGATGTTGGGATACTCCCTCTCAAACCAGTAGTAATGGGTCATATCTCCCATCTCTACTTCCACCTTCCAGCAATCGATTTTCCCTGCCTTTGACGCTATCTTTTGGCCCTCTGTTACCCGTATGGCAGCATCCCGAATCTTGGGCTCGGATGCCTTGTTATGGATCTGAGATTCCAGAATCCGTGTATTCAGGCTATACCCGGGGTAAAAAGGCAACCCTCTCAAAGAGATCGGAAGCTGATCCTCCACCAGATCTCCCGCTTTCATATCCAGGTCGTAGCTTCCATCCCCCTGACCGTCCCAGTAAGAATGAAAGACAAGCCTCGGCCTTTCTGTCCAGCCTTTAAACTCTTTAAACGTATTTCCGCACCACTCCTGGCTCCCGACCGTCATCTTCACAAGATGGAAGACATCCCTCCTATCCACAAAGACGCTCGTTAAGAACCGATAAGGGTAATTTTCGGTCTCTATCTCTGATACGATGTTCAGCTTCAAGATAGGCAGCAGTTCCTTTTGCTCATAAGGAGGGTCAGCCTTAGCATAGAATTTGCCATTGAAGTCCTCCTTGACAGTGATAAGCACAGCTTGGTACTTGCGAACCTTGCCGTATATAACGCGCTCTGCATCGTATTTTGCCACCTCCGCCTGACCGTCGTCCCAGATAGGGTCCTCTCCCCATCTTGAAGGCGCCGCATCCATCTGAATTGCGCAGAAAATGATGAGGCATGTGGAAGATATAAGGATACCTATTGGGGACTTCATATCCTGCTCCTTTCTTTCTGTGTAACTACGCGGTTATTTGTCACTATCTATCGGCCTCCCCGAAAGCATATAAAAGAGCATACAAATCTGTGATAAAGCATGTCGGACTTTGACTTACTAACCCGATTAATTCATAAACTTAGTGGAGTCATTGCGAGGAGCAAAGCGACGAAGCAATCTCTAAGGTTTTATAGTGGTCTCCTATGAGAGTTGTAGAGTGTTACATCTACCACAGAATCGAGATTGCTTCGCCTTCTGCTCGCAAGGACACCGAAGGTGGTTAAACGCCATAACTATAATATAATACAATCCCTTAATTAATATAGGGCTTTTTTTGTGAATTATTCGGGCTAAATGCAACGTTATAAAAACCCAAACGTCTCAAAAGAAGAGGCTTGGAAAACAGAATATACTTTGTTATATTAAGTATGAAACCTATGTAGATGGGCAAGTAGACAGACTCCTCACCCCGCTGTAAGCTTTCTACTATTTTGGATCTCTATAAGCTTGTACGGACAATTATGACACGATACCTGCATGCTAAAGTCAATTTCCTTCCCGTCCACGCAGATCACTCTATGTTCAAAAATATTGCGTGAACTATTCTTCTGATACGCTGTCCATCGTCAACCTGATGAAACTACACTATGAAGACCCTTCACAAAGCACTCAACATAGCGGTGGTAATACTTGTAGCGTCCCTTTTTGTTTCAAGTTTAGTGTTTTCTCAGACCTTCGGCAAAAACAAAGTCAACTATAAAGACTATAGATTCTCCTACATCGAGTCAGAGCACTTCGAGATCTACTACGCTGAGGGTTCCAAGAAAATCGCCCTGTTCACAGCCACGGCGGCCGAAGAGGCCCTAATCTCCATCCAGAAAGCGTTAGATCATACTCTCACCGACAGAATACCCCTTATAGTCTATAACTCCCATAACAGATTCCTTGAAACCAACGTCATATATGAACTTCTGACCGAAGGGGTGGGTGGATTCACAGAATTTGCCCAAAACAGAGTTGTCATACCCTACGAAGGCTCGTACGGCAAATTCAGGCACGTAATACACCACGAACTTACTCACGCTGTGATGTTCGATATGCTTACCGACGGGAAGGGCCTTCCCGCCCTTATAAGTGGACAAGCCACCCAACCCCCCTTATGGGTCGCAGAGGGATTGGCCGAATACCTATCCATGGGATGGGACATGGAGGCAGACAACTTCATGCGCGATGCTGCAATATCCGGATACCTTCCTGACATAGAGTCCATCTACGGCGGCCTATTTGCCTACAAAGGCGGACAGTCCATATTCAGATTCATAGCCCAAGAATACGGCGATCGGAAGATTACAGAGTTCCTCTCCAACCTCAAGACCTCCAAAAGCGTCGAAGCCGCCCTTAAATCCTCCATAGGGATCACAGTGGACGAACTTTCCGAAGCTTGGAGCAAGGAACTTAAAAAAGAACACTGGCCGGAACTTGCTAAAAGAAAAGATCCCGAAGAGATATCCAAGAAGCTCACCGATCACAAAAAAGAAGGAGCCTTCCTCAACATCGGCCCTTCATTCTCGCCGAAGGGCGGCAAGATAGCCTTCGTGTCCACCAGAAGAGACTACTCAGACATTTACCTTATGTCCGGCATAGACGGTCAGATCCTTGACCTATTAGTCGAAGGCGAAAAAAAAGACGACTTTGAGTCCCTGCTCCTTTTGCGCCCCGGTATAACCTGGTCTCCGGATGGAACAAAAATCTCCTTTGCGGCAAAGAGCGGCGACAGAAACGCCCTTTATATACTGGAGGTCAGGAAAAAAGACGTCGTCAAAAAGCTCAAATTAGAACTTGACGGAATGTTCAGTCCTACGTGGTCCCCTGATGGACACAGGATCGCTGTAGCAGGACTTAAAGACGGTGAATCCGACATCTACGTTGTGAGTCTTAAGGACGATGGCATCAAGAGAATAACTCACGATCCCTACGACGAGCAACACCTTGAGTGGTCCCCCGACGGCAAATACATTGTCTTCTCATCCGACAGACCCGACGAAACTACAATACCCAGCGATCAGGTATGGGAAGATGGATTCAAATATGGACACTATGATATTTTCACCATCACCCCCGACGGTTCAAAGATGAGACGTATAACCAGCGATCCATCTGACGACCTTTCTCCAACCTGGGGCCCCGAATCGGATAAGATCGCCTTCGTCTCATACAGAACCGGAATAGGAAACATCTTCATAGCCCACCTCGACACGTCAGTCATCTATCCCATAACCGACCTCGTAACCAGTGTAAAGGACCTCGATTGGTCCCCTGACGGAGACAGGATAGCCTTTTCATCCTTCCACAAGGGCGGATATGACATTTACACGCTTAAATCCCCCCTGTCCCAAAAAAAAGATATGGAAGAGATAGAACCCACGCTCTTCATAAGGGATACATACAAGGACGTTTCGGAGAATCAGAACAAAGAACAAAAGACTAACCAGCAAAGGGTAGCACTTCAAGATACTCTACAATCCGATCCTGAGGCAACATCTCAAGAACTGGCCGCAGAAGTCCTTCACCACCAAACTCACCAGGACACGATCGTGGGAACAAGAGGGACATATAGGCCATTGTCCGAGCACCCTGAAGAAAAGGACTACAAACTCAACTTCGCTCCTGAAATATTCGTTGCAAACGCCAGATTCTCCTCTTTCTTCGGGTTTAGCGGACTTACCCAAATATCCTTTACAGACGTCCTTGGGAACCACCGCCTCATCTTTGCAAGCGATCTGAACTTCTCCATCAAAAACAGCGATCTATTCGCCTCGTACATTTACCTTCCCAAAAGGACAGACTACGGAGCAAGTCTCTTCCACACCAGGAGCTTCTTCTTTTCAAACGATGGCAGCCTCATTGCAGACAGGGTCTACGGCTTAAGCTTCATTGCCTCCCGCCCCTCAAGCAAATTCACGAGAGTTGAAGCTGGAGGCACGTTTATCGCCATAGACAGGGAGAAGCTCTCCACAAGGATCTTTCGAAGCGTAAGAGGCGGATTCTTTGCAGGGGCCGTCAGAGGAACAACCAACGAAAAGATAGAAAGCAAAAAAGCCTTCGTCGTCGAAGCTAACCTCGTCAACGATACAGTGCTGCACGGACGGCTCGGTCCCATAGACGGCTCAAGATCTATACTCAAACTCGAATACAGCCCTCCGATACAAAAAGACGGACTGGGGTTTACCAGCGTATCCTTCGACTGGAGAAAATATTACCGTGTTCTCAAGAATTACAACTTCGTTCTTAAATTTTCCGGTGGAAAGAGCTTCGGTAAGACGCCGCAACAGTTCTTCCTAGGGGGAGTCACCAACGAGATCAATCCCGTCTTTGCCGAAGGCAGCGAAATTGCAGACCTTGAAATTAAAGATATCTTCTTTTCCAGTTTCGAAGGTCCACTAAGAGGCACAGACTTCCTCGAATTCGTCGGTGATGGCTTTGGGCTTGCCAACATAGAATTTCGATTCCCACTTGTACAGCAACTCTCGCTCGGATGGCCCCTTCCCTTCTCCTTCCGCAACATAGAAGGAGTTCTTTTCTTCGACATAGGAGGAGTCTTGGACAAAGATCGCTCCTTTAGTCCATTCCGTTCGGAAAACGGTCTCCCAGTACTTGAAGACCTCATAGCTGGCTACGGGGTAGGTTCCAGAACCGATCTTGGATTCTTCGTTCTCAAATTCGACGTCGGATGGAAAACCGACCTGAACACCACGTCCTCGCCCAGATACTACTTCTCGGTGGGAAGAGACTTTTAAGTAACTAGACAGTAGTCTAGGGCACCACTTCCCCCTTTGAGATTGTTTCAGGATTTCATCCCTGGCAATGACCAAGGGTCTCAAACAGATAGTCATTGCCAGCGACCCCCGATTGAATCTATCGGGGGGAAGCGATCTCAAAAGACAGTAAACAGGTCACTACCCTCCTCCTGCAATTTTACCCAAACAACGCCTCTGCGAACTCCTCTCTGTCGAAGTCCCTCAGATCGTCCAGTTTTTCACCTATCCCTATCATTTTCAGAGGGATATTGAACTTATCTGCCACAGCCACAACTATCCCTCCCTTGGCTGTCCCATCTAACTTTGCCAATATCATCCCGGTCAGTTGAATATCTTTGTCGAATTGAGATACTTGCGCAATTGCATTTTGACCCGTTGTCGCATCCAGAACAAGGAGCGTCTCGTGCGGAGCACCCTCCATTTTCCTTTCTAAAGTGCGCTTTATCTTCTTCAGCTCCTCCATTAGATTTATCTTGGTATGAAGTCGCCCTGCGGTATCGATGATCAGAACGTCCACATCCCTTGCCACTGCAGCATTTAATGCATCGAATGCAACGGACGCAGCGTCTGCTCCCATCTGATGCTTCACCAGGTCCGCCTTCGTTCTCTTTGCCCAGACCTCCAGCTGCTCAATCGCTGCGGCGCGAAACGTGTCACACGCCGCGACCATAACCTTCTTTCCCTGATTTCTGTACTGCTCAGATAGCTTCCCTATTGTTGTGGTCTTGCCCACACCGTTCACGCCCACCACCAACACTACGAATGGCTTCATTGCCTCCGGTTTGACCTCATTATCCTTATTATTAGAGCGATCCAGAATATCTACAATCGTCTCCCTCAAGAGCGGACTGATCATCTCGGGACTATTCCCCAACTTCCTCTCTTTGACCTTCTCTTTTACAGTCTCAATGACCTTCAGGCTCGTTTCTACACCCATATCCGCGCCTATCAAGATCTCCTCTATTTCATCCAACATCTCGTCATCAATTCCGTACTTCCGCTGCACTACGCCCGCAATTTTCCCGAAGACGTTATTTCTGGTCTTTTCTAAACCATTTTTCAAAGCGTCTATGAACTTACTTAGCATTTTTTAGTAATCTTTCTTAACACAGCAGGAAAGTAAACAGTGGGAAGCAGACGGGAAGAGGAAGGGATGACCTCCACGCTATTTACTGTTTACTCTCTACTTATGTCTAATGTGCCCCTTTCCTCCTTAACATAACCCATATCGTCCTTAACAGAATCTTCAGATCCATTCTCAAAGACATGTTCTCAATGTAATAGAGATCGTATTTTAGCTTCTCCACCACGTCGTTCAGGTTCCTGTCATAGGTGTGCTTGATCTGCGCCCACCCTGTTATTCCCGGCTGCACGTTCAGGCGCTTACTATATAAGGAGACCTCCTTTTTCAATTGTTCCACAAAGAACGGCCTTTCTGGTCTCGGTCCGACAAAGCTCATATCCCCGTCCAAAACGTTCAGGAACTGAGGGATCTCATCTAACCTCATCTTCCTTAATACTCTCCCTATCCGTGTCACGCGAGGATCATCTTTCTTTGCCCATACCGGACCTGTCATACTCTCTGCTCCCTCCACCATAGACCGGAACTTGTAAGTAGTAAATATTTTCCCTCCTTTGCCGACCCTCTTTTGGCTGAAAAACACAGGCCCCTTAGAATCCAGCTTGATCAAGACAGCTATGATAACCCACAGCGGGGCAAAACCCACCAAGAATACCACAGACACCAATATATCTAAAATCCTTTTTGCCTTCTTCTCCCATGCCGGCATCAGCTCCGGCAGGAGTTCCATTAGTGGAAAACCGTAAAGCTGATTCGTTCTGGCGTGTCCGCTCATAATATCGTACAGATCAGGAACTATGCTCATCTTCACGGGAGATCCGTCGCACGAAGAGACGATCTCCAGGGCCTCATCTCTGGACTCCGACCCTACTATCAGCACCTCCTCTATCTTATAGTCGCTTATAATCTCCGGCAGTCTTTCCATCTTTCCAAGGACAGGAACACCGTCTATCAGATCACCGCTTCCTTCCTCATTATGTCCGGCAACAAAGCCCATTACGTGATATCCCAGAGCAGGAAAGGATCGAACATCGGCAAGGAGGTTTCTTCCCCTTTTCCCTCTGCCGACTATTACCGACCTTCTGGTGCCTATCCCCTTATTCAGAAGACACCTCTGGAAACTCGCAATCGCCAGCCTTCCCACACTTACAGCCCCTACCATAAACGCCATATATGAGAACAACACTACCCTTGTTCTGGGCAGGGGATCCGGATTGTCTGACTCAAACGTCACTGCAAAGGCTAACAGTACCCCGAACAACACCGCCTTGCTTACAGAGACGATCTCATCTAACCTCGACTGATACTTCCACGATCTGTAGAGCCCGAAAAAGAACAACAAAAAGATCCAGTAGCAGGAAAGGGCCACAGCAACGTCCCACGACTCGGAAAGCCAAAACGGCTCCCTATTCCCTCCAAACCCACTCTTAAAAGCCATCCAATGAGCAAAAAGGAAAGATAGATTTACCGCACATATATCAGCTACAAGGGTGAAAAAGGTCTCCCAAAACTTAGTCACAGTCCTCCTCCCTGGTCATTGAACCGCATTTGAAAGGTCAGTCCCCGATAGAGTCTACCCCCGATTGACTCTATCGGGGGTCGGGGAGATCAGGGATAACCGATCTTTTCACACTACAACTGCAGAATCCTCAAGTATCCTTCCAGACATATTCTTAAAGAATTCCGAAAACCCCTATTTTCCACTCCTCAAGATGTTCTTGAGCTTTCCTATTCCATGTTTTAAAAGAGAGTAACCAAATCCCAGACCGAATCCAAAGTGCAGAGCCATAAAAGCAAGCGGGAGCACTGGGAAATACCTGAGGTCCCTCTCTCTAAAACACACCAGAAAGCTGGTTCCCAGAAGAGCCAATACGTAGACTAACAACAAAGAATGAAACAAAATGAACATTGTCTTACTGAAAAAGCCTAAAATCCCCAAAATCACCAAGCTCAATACAAAAAGCACAGGGATCTGAAACCTGAACAAGAAGGCTCCCGAAAGCTTCTTTAAGGCATCTAACTTCCAGTATCCGTAACCGAAATACTGCTTGAACAGCTTCCAGAGCGTATCCCTGGAGTAATAGTAAGCCTTTATCTGTGAAACCAGAAAGATCTTACCACCGGAATTTATCAATCTCCTGTTGAACTCGTAGTCCTGGTTCCTTATCAAGTCATTATCATAGTACCCTATCCTGTCGAACACCTCTTTCCTGTACGTCCCGAACCACCCGGTATCCACATATCCCGATTTCCTTGCTATCCTGCAAGGAGAATTTCCCACACCGAACTTTGACCGCATAGCTAAAGCTATCGCACTGGCCTTAAACGTCTTTCCCATAGCTATAACGCTTGGGGCTATACAGTCAGCATCGGTTTTCCCCAAATGCTCTACAACCTGGCTTATATAGTTTTCTGGCACATAACTGTGCGAGACCAGATAATTTATTACATCTCCAGCGGCTGCCTTCACCGCTGCATTTAGCCCCATCGGTGTGATCTGATCCTTATTTTCCACTAATTTGATATTTCCGTTCTTCTGCGCATGCTCTAGCACAATTTCCCTCGACCCGTCGTCGGACATGCCATCGGCCACGATCACTTCATACAAGTCCTTTGGGTAATCCTGACTCAAAAGAGAATCCAGACACTCTCCTATATAAGACTCCTCGTTTCGCATAGGAATCACAATAGACACAAAAATTTTACTTGATCCCATCCGAGTCTTGCCTCTCTTTCTGGGCAGCGATCACACAAATCCAGCAGTTGCGCTCCAAAAACAGAAACCTCTCAAAGAGCCACTGATCCAGGCGATAAAAGGGACCAAATATCCGATCGAATATTCCATCGCTCCTTGTTAATGCCCTTAAGAACATCGGAAAGAGGGTAAAAAGATGGAACCCCTTTAGGCTGACCTTCCCTAAATATCCTTCCATAACACGTATGTCGTCCATGACCAGTGGATGCTCGTCTTGAGTCCTTGCCCATGGAGTCAACCGCCTGTAGAGATTTACAAGTAGATTATGTCCCATAGCCTCCATAAATGCCGCTTTCCCACCGTCTTTCAAGACTCTCCTTATCTCCGCTGCCGCGCTTTCTGTGTCCAGATGATGCAGGATTCCAGACCCTACAACCAGATCAAAAGACCCGTCCTTAAAAGCTAATACCTCAGAATCCATCCTGAAGAACGCCATCCTGCCGTTCAAACCCGCGCACGCCGCTTTCCTTGCAGCCTCATCCAGCCTGTGAGCTGAAAGGTCAACCCCTATCACGATCCCTGCTCCCCCATCTGCCAGTGACAGTCCGAGCTTCCCATCGCCACAGCCGTAGTCCAGCACTCTCATATCCTTTAAATTCCCAACTATCGAAGAAAGATAGTCAAATACCACCTGACGCATTTTACCCTTGTAAAAACCCCTCTCATACCTCCTCCTCATATCCGCCTCAAGGGAGAAGCCCTCCTCAGCCCGTAATCTCTCCTTTTTATCAGAAGTCATCATAACCACAGCACAATAGGGGAGATGAAAAAAGCTGCAATCTCTGTCTACTATCTCCTGTCAGCTGCCCACTTAAGAGATTTCTTCCATCGACCGATTGACCCCGATATATTCAATCGGGGGCGGGGGTGGCAATTGACACAGTCTACTAACTATCGAGGCCCTCTGTAATCGTCCGCACTTGCGATGAGTCATATAAAGGGATGATACGCGAAGCAAACTCATAGATTGCTGGGATTTTTTCTATAAAGTTATTCAATACTTTTCAAGGTGCCCTTTTCTTCAATGACAGTTTATGGCAAGGCGGTGCCCGTCTACTGCTACTGACTCAGGTTTTCCACCACGAAATTATTCATCGTCAGGACATCCACGCTACCATCCTTGAAAGCCCTTATCACATCTTGGGGAGAGCACACGATCGGCTCCTCGTGCATATTGAAACTCGTATTTACAATAGATGGAATCCCTGTTTCTTGCTCAAACAATTTGATGATCCTGTAATACTTGGGATTATCAACTTCTCTCACCACGTGGGGCCTTGCGGTCCCGTCCACGTGTACCACAGCAGGCGCAAGCTCCCTGCCCCTTGCTGTAACATCATAGGTTATCGTCATGAATCTTGACGCCACATGATCCTTATTCCAACCGATGTAAAACTCCCCCGCCCTCTCCTCGAGCGTGCTCGGAGCAAAGGGCATAAACTCCGTCCTATTCAGCCTCTTGTTTAACCAGTTATTTATCGTGGTATCCACAGGACTTGCCAGAATGGATCTGTTCCCCAAAGCCCTCGGACCATATTCCATCCTGCCGGAAAATCTCCCCACAATCTTCCCTCGGACTAGCCATTCAGCCGTCGCCTGTTCCACATCCTCACAGTGCCGATAATTAAGCCCGCTCCTTTCAAGAGCCCGCTCCAACTCCCTGTCCCCCCACTCAGGGCCCAGATAGACCGTCTCCAGAAACCTGGGAAAAGTCTTCTTTTTATTCTCCTGAACGTAAGCCTTTTTATTCTCCTGAACGTAAGCCCATAAGCCAGCTCCCATAGCCAGTCCCCCATCTCCCATATTCGGATGCACGTAGACATTATCCACACCCTCTGTCTCCATAATTTTCTGGTTCAGCCTGACATTTGCGAACACGCCCCCGGTTAGGACTACATTCGACACGTTCGACACTTTCGTCCGGGCAAGGGCATCCCCTATCAACCCTAACACAACGTCTTCAATAACCCGTTGAGCCGAAGCTGCCACGTCCTCTCTTTTATACGAATTGGCCAGATTGGTAAAAAACTCCGTATTCTTATTCAGATCCCTGAAGAGCAGCGGCACCTCACGAGAATGGAACTCCCCGTCTCTATAGATAACCACACCGTTGAAGCTATTCCTGCATACATCAGGGTCGCCGTAGGCCGCAAGACCTGTGATCTTCACTTCGTGCCGATTCCTCTTAAACCCAAGCCCTAAAGTAATCGCACTGTAAAATATCCCCGGAGAATGGTGACCGTTGCACTCCATCAACCTTCTGATGTTCCCATCGGCACCCAGACTCACAGTTGCGCAAAGCTCATCTCCGACCCCGTCCACCGTCACGATCAAAGCTTCATCCCAGGGGCAGGTATAATATGCGCTTGAAGCGTGAGATAGATGATGCTCTACAAACACGATCTTCTTGTTCTCTAACTCCCCGGGTAGTCTTCTCTTCCTGTTTAAAATCAAATTTCTTACCGCTCCCCCAATCCGCCTCGGAAGGGGGATCCTAGACCTTATGAACGTATCTGTGCAGTATCTTAAGGTCCTCACAGCCCTATCTTTGCAATTTAACCCACTGAGAGCCACCACGTCAACATCCGATGGCTGGATCCCTTCCATCTTCAGTACTTGGTCAATTGAATTCAGGGGGAAACGCCCCTCGTTCTTGTTCCTGGTCAGGCGCTCCTCGTTCACAGCCGCCCTCACCACCCCATCTACGATCAACACAGCCCCAGCATCGTGAATCAGCTCACGATTGTCAACAGACCAGCCATGTATACCCAATACTACCATATCTTATCTTCTCTCCAGTTTAGAGTATACATCCAGGAGTCTTCCCTCCATCCTTCCCCAATTATACCTTTTCTCCACAGCCTTCCTTCCTCTGTCTCCCATCCTTTTAGCCTCTTTGCGATCTTCTAATAGATGACAGATCGCAGCTGCGATCTCCTTCGGCTCTGTGGGATTCACCACGACTCCACAACCTTCCTTGGACACGAACTCCTCGATAGGTGGCAGCTTGCTCCCCACAATCGGAATCCCGCACGCTGCGTACTCAAACTGTTTTGTCGGAACGTTCTTAAAGAACTTGGGGATCGGCAGAAGCGTGGCCATTCCCACCTTCGACACCCTTATGTAATCGGCCACTTCTGTGTGATCCACGACCCCGGCAAGCTCCACATTATCATCAAGTTCGTTCTCCTTGATTAATCTCTCCATTTCCCTTTTGCACTCAGCGTCTCTTAGTGGCCCCACGAACAGAAGCTTTATGTTCTCAATTTCCCGCTTAACCTCTCTTATAGCCTCCACTAACTTTACGGCTCCCCTTGGCCTGTGGATCGCCCCTACATATATAACTACCTCGTAACCTTCATACTTGCTCTTCAAGTCCGATAGGGCATTCCCATTCTCTCTAAACAGCTCAAGCCGCGGAAGATTCCCCACTTGGACGACATTTCTATTAAATTTCCTGTATCTTTTCCATAGAACCTTGTCCGCCGCGATGATAAAATCTGCAAACCGACTAAGCGCGCTCTCCACAATATCTACTAGAAAAGCCAACAGACAATGTAAGCCCCTCGGTATCTTTTCAGAGTCCCTCATCCTGTCAGGCTGATGCTCATGAGCGTCGTAAATTAAACTGCATTTGCCAAAGACCTTCAGCCCTAATCCTATGGCAAGCAGCTCAAAATCGTGTACATGATACATATCTGCTCTTTCTCTTTTCCCAAAGCTGTACAACCTCCACAGGCGCGACATCCTCCCCAAAAACCCAGTGCCCCCTTCCATTTGCACAACATTTACACCCTGTACATCTTCTTTCTTGACCGCCCGATCTTCCCCCCAACACACCGCAAGCGTAATATCCTTATAGACCTTTACAAGCGACAAAACCTCCTTGTAGAAAATCCTGCTGTCGAACGGGCTGTGTCCCAGAGTCAAGATACATATTTTCATAAGAGATGAGAGACCGCTTTGATGTTCTCCTCCTACTTATCTTGCGGGATGGAAAGACTTCCGTGCATCCAGAACACAAGAATAGACTTCCAGCACCCTCTGTGCCGTAACTTCCAGGTCGAACCTGTTTTTTGCATATTGCGCTATTTTCTCAGCTTTATATTCTTGGGGATGATCCAACACGTATAACATAGCGTCTTTAAGCCCCTCCACATCCCTTGGTTCCACCAGTATGCCCACATCCTCCGTCACCACCTCCTCAGGTCCGCCGCACCTCGTTGACACGACGGGCTTCCCACAGGCCAGGGCCTCAATCACACAGAGTCCAAAGCTTTCTGAAAAGCTGGGCAGCACCATAAGATCTGATCCATAAAGCCATAAGGGCACCTGGTCTATAGGAACGGCGTCCACGAATTTTACCTTATCGTCGATCCCCAAATTCTTGGCTATTACGCGGAACTCCTCATCGTCTTTTCTCTCCTTGTTCCTTCCTAACAATACCAACTCCACATCCTCCCTCATCTTGAATATACGAGCCGATGCCGCAAGCAGAACTCCTAAGCCCTTCCTTCTGTCGAATCTCCCTACATATATGATCCTTTTGACCTTGTAGTTTTCTACCTTGCGTTCGCCCTTGCCGCATATCCGAAACAGCTTCGTATTCACCCCGTTGTAGATCACCCCGACCTTGTCTTTTTTCACACCCATTGCCTCAGCCAATCTTTTCATATCCTCACTCACAGCTATAACGAAGTTCGCCCTTCTCAACGTCCACCCGATCAATCCCTTCAGTAACCATTTTCTTGGAAAGAGTTTCAAGTCGCTCCCATGAACTGTCACCACCACAGGCCTCTTGAATACTATACCGAGCAGGACAGCGCCGAAACCGTCCGGGTAGGCGACGTGCGCATGTATCAGATCGAACTTCAGCCTCCTTGTCTCCTTAAAAAGCGAGATAAAGTAGAAGAGGCCTACGATCCAAAACAGTATCATGCGCGGAAATGTCAAGTATCTTGGCCTCGAAACTTCGATCCCATCCACCGCCTCCCTTTTCGGGATCTGGCGCAGCCTGCTCCATCTTCCAAAGCCTCCCAAAGGCGGAAACCAGGGCACAGGAGCTAAAACTTTAAGATCACACCACTCCTTTAGAAAACTCACCTCCTCCTTTACAAATATCCCTGAAATAGTACTGAACTTATTCGGAAACAGATGAGATGTCAAAAGGACCTTCATACTTCACATAAAATTAGTCTGGAAGTCACTATAGAGATCCAAGAATAGTAGACGGCCAGCGAGAGGGATGCCCTCTATGCTGTCTACCCCCGACCCCCAAAAGATTCAATTGGGGGTTCTATCGGGGGCTACGGTCTTGCCTGTGCCTATCGTCTTGACAGCAAACAGCATGCCCGTCATAATCCAGAGGAAATTATTGTTTATATCCGCGGTGAACAACATGCTGGCCTGGAAAGCCACGAATACAGAGACATAACCTATGAGCATGGATTTATGGAATCCGTCCTGTATCTCTTTGATCCCCCTTATCCCTGCCATTAGAATCGCAAACATCAGCCAAGCGGCAATTGTAAACCCGACAATTCCCAGTTCCGCCAATAGGTTCGCAGGCAGAGTATGCGACTCTCTTGCCCGGAACCAGTTCGGAAACTCTATCGGCCTGTACCTGTAATCCCTCTCGAACAGCACCGGAAAAGATCTGAATCCTACACCCAAGAACGGATTGTCCAAAAACATCCTCCAGGCCCCTATCATAAAATATATCCTGCCGCTACTGGAAACTCTGGCCGAAGACCCCATCTCATCCACAATCGTAAAGAGAGACGTAAAACGCCCTATCACGAGATTTGCAAAATTTTCCGAGACGAAGGTTATGAATAATACTATTATTACAATCACGCCCACAAATACAAATAAAAACTTGATCTTGCGACTGAGAAAGACCACAGAACACACGCCCACTACCGTTGCCAGCCAACTGGTGCGCGAAAAACTGATCACGATCCCACTCATTAGCGCCACCATTCCCAAAAGAAGGACAACCCTCTTCCACAGGGACATCTTGAAATTTACAAATATTGCCGTAGACAGCACGAGCCCTATCATCAAGAATACCGCAAAGTAGTTCGGATTGTGAAACGTCGCCGCGGCCCTCGGTACAGTCGCTCCCAAAGACTGAACTACCTGGGCAGGAAGGTAAAATTCCTCAGTCAGAGCCTGATATATCCCAAACACTGACGCAGCGACAGTACAGATTATCACAGACGCGGTGACAAATATCACGTCCCTTTTATTCTCGATCAAAAGCACCGTAGCAAACATCAGAGCGGCCAAGAATAAGAGCCGGACAAAATCGACCGCCGCCTCTAATCTATCCACGGAATAGGAAACTGAGATCCCCACCACGGCTAAGAACAATATCAGCGGGAGATTTATTTCAAGTCGTGGCAGGCGGGTTCTACCTCTCAGAAAGGCGTTAGCCATAGAAAATAACAAAGCCCCGCCGCCCGTGATATGAAACGCCGTTATCGGGACCTCATAGACGTCTAACAACTTGGTCGTATCTACCAACGTCCCGGTATAGTCCAGGGCTGTGCTTATTATCATTAAAGGAAACAGAATCTGTGGATAGATCGGTAAAATCACTACAAGTAACGCCCCTAATAACGCCCCTGCTACAACCAGAGCATCTTCAACAGGTAGGGCTATTCCAACGACCACAACAAACATTGCCACAAGAAACAATAAAGGAAAGCCCCATTTCTCAAACGAAGATAGATCCTTGTCTAACGCTGCCTGCAACATAAGACCTCCGTTTTTGAGGGCGCTACGCTACACTATGCCTTTTGATACTCAATCTCATAAAGGCGAAGTCCTCCATCCTGGGGAAAATCAAGCTTCCGGACGAAACCGAAGTGTTCTGTACGAAATATCTGAAAATCGATCCCGACCACAGAATGTAGGCCGCAGAGGTCGCAAGACCCGCTCCCACGAGCCCGAATCTCGGAATCAGTATTAAATTTAGAATCACATTCAGTGCCAAACCAGAGCCTGCGGCTATCATCGTAACATTCGGATACCCCTTGGTCCACAGGTTCGTCCCTATAATAGATCCCGAAGCCGCAGCTAAAATCCCCGGCATCATAAACACCAGCGGAATGTAAGCTCCCTCAAAGTCCACTCCAAATATAGCGGGTATAATCCACCATCCTATAAGAACCATTAAAAGACCCATACACACCGTCAGCAAAATTACCAGCCTGTTCACCTTAGCTGTTAGTCTATCCCCCCCCTCAACACTATCGGCGGAAACCTTGGGGAATAACACATTCGCAGCCACGTTCGGTACCTTCATCAACATCTCAGCGAACACTATCGCAATCGAATAGACCCCCGCAGAGGCGTGTCCCAAGAAATAGTCCACAAGAAAGATGTCCACTCTGAACAATAGAGCCACCAATACGTTCACAACCGTCCCCTTCGATCCTACCTTCAGCGACTCTCTGAAAAGCCCGCCAGAGAATCTCCTCGTTATACCGATTAATCTGAACAATAACCAAAATCCCAAAATAAACGCAAAAAGCGACGCTATCAACCAGTTCAACATAACCCATTTAAGCCCTAATTTCAATCCCCACAGCACGAATACATTTCCACAAAGATATAGAAAGGCCGCGACCAGCGGAACAGTATTAAACTCAATCATTCTGTCCATGCCCAAGAAAAGAGAATATATCGCGTGCAGCAGCACAGTCACCGCAGCCACACCTACCGCCAGGCCGAAAAGACCCCCAATGCTCAGATCCCTAAAGCCACTCACCAGTAGGAAAAAACATAAAGTTAGAAAAAGTCCCACTCCCAAACTGTACAACATGCTATTTGCAAATAGATCACCAGCCCTACTTCTATCTTTCCCGACAAGATACGAATTTGATCTCGAGATCATCTGGCCGAAAAACAGAGTAAGCAAAATAGCGGTCGTGGACAGTATAGCGTACTGGCCCCTGCCCTCAGCCCCTAAAAATCGCGTCAGCATTACGTGGTTCCCTAACGCCATCACTATCACCCCCACATCGCGAGCCAATCTCAGAGAAAAGCTCTTTGAAAATGACATTTCCTCGGCTTTCCCCAACTTTATGCCTCCTGCTTATCTTCCGCTTCTCCCCACGGTTTCAGTCGTTTTAACTCGGTCAAAATCTTTTCCAGCTTTTTAGAATCCTCGTCCTCAGCCTCCCTTATGACATTAAAGTACTCGATAAGGAGAACACCCATGATCATAAAGACGCAACTGAAAATCGTAGAGAGCAAGACTATTACAGCTCTTTTGGGCTTGGCCTTTATATCCGGAGGAACGGCATAGTCCGAGAACTGAACCGTGGGAGTTGTGTTGGTCTCCTCTATACTTGCCCTTGCAAACTCCTCAAGCAGAAACTCACCCACAGCCGATTGTATTATCAGATCCTTTCCTAACTGGGAATACTCCAAAGATACACCCGGAATATCCGCCAGTGGCAGAAATAGGTTCTCACTGAAGTCTCCCAAGCCTATCTCTTCAAACTGTCCATCGGAACCCCGGGGCCTTCTTCCGAATTTCATCTGGTTCAACTGCCTCTTTCTAAACCCTATACTATTTTCGATTTTTCTGACCTCAGGGTGATCGAAGTTCATCGAGCTTTTGAACGTCCACAACTTCAGTTCCAGCTCCATCAACTCAGCCTGTATCCTGGACGCTACCTGGATCGCGGCCTCGGCCTGATCGGGCACAGATATAGCATTGTGCTTCTCCTGAAACTCCTTTAAGGCCACCTGCGATGCCTCTAATTTGGGAGTGTGTATGACCATCTGTCTCTCAATGAACTCCTTTCTTTCGGACGCCATCCGTATGGACAATTCCTGGTTCTTCTTGTCCAAGAAATGCACAAAAGCGTTTGCCATGTTAGCGGCCGTTACAGGTGATGTATCCAGTACACTTACCGCGATCAACCCATCATCCGTTTTTCTTACTTCGATGTTGCCCCTCAAGATCTCCAGTGTCTTGTCTCTGTATTCCTGCTCGTAGGCTTCCATTAGATTAAACCTGTCAATTATCTTATTTGCCACCTCGTCGCCCTTTAGGATGCCGACGAAAATATCCGCAGGACTTCCCCTTTCGCCCAATCTTAAGGACGGAACCGGAAGCTGTGATATAAGCTCACTGAAGCCGTAAGTTCGACTTTGCCGTTTGGGCGGCAGAACCGTCGCCGTCGCCCTGTACCATTCGGGCAGCAGAAGACTCACTACAGCCGAGACAACAAATACCGAGGACACAATACCAAATATAGCCTTCCATCTTTTTACCAAGATGTAGAATATATCCAGGACGTTCATCTCCTTTTTACTCATGTCCACTCCTCCTCTCACTTAGTGACACTATCTACCACAATAACGAGTGTCGCTGCCTGTGCCAGAACTGACATACTACTCTTGAAGAAACCCCAGAAATCCACCTCCCTTTTGGAGGGGATCCAGACCGTATCCCCCGGGTGTATCTCGTCAACTTCTTCGGGCTTAAGCAGAAGTCCGTCCTCGGACTTGATCACCTTCATCCGACCCTTATCCGCGTTCCACGTCAGCCCTCCTGCCTGAGACAGATAGTAATACGCATCCGCTTCCGGGACGAACTCCACTAGACCGGGGGTCTTGACGCGTCCACTCACGCCTACAGTTTCCCTCTTATTCGGAATCCTTACTTCATCTTCCGAGAGCAGGAGCAGATCCTCAGACAAGTCGCCCTCTATGAATAACTTACGAAAATCAACGAGCATCCTTCCCGGCCGTTCCCTTGATTTCGTCGCGAAATACCTCCTCTCGTCCTCATCCATATCCGCCACGGGAATCTCCTTGAGCCGCTCATATTCGGCGTCCCTTATCAGTGAAAGTTCACCTCTAAAGACTACAGCATCGACCAGCGAGGCCTCCTCCGTAAATCCACCCGTTTGCCTTATAAGATCAGTCAACATTACGCCCTTTTTACCTATCACGTAGATCCCTGGCATCATCACCTCATCCCTGACTCTCACCCACCTTTTCTTCCTCCAGTCTGGGATACGACGCAGGAGTACTCGGTCGTCAGGCATAAGATCGAAATTCCTCGTCCCACCCATCGCTGACAGATGCTCGTTCAGATCGATCCATATATGCTGTACCCCGATGCCGTCCTCCTCAAATCGGGCGATCTCCACGCTGTCTAAATACGCATTTGTCTGGAGTCCCCCGGCCAGTTCTATGATACTTTCGATGCTGTCATCTCCCGTCAGTTCATACTTGCCGGGGATGTTCACCGCCCCGAATACGTCCATGTAACTCTTCCCCACAGGCACGTGGATTACATCTCCCATGCGGACGTAAGGATTTGTCTCCATCCTATGCGTTCGGTAGTACATATCCAGATCCACATTGACGACAGTTCCGTCGAGCCTGTAGACCTTTATATTCCTCGTCGACGAGCGCGCTTCGGCAACGGGTTCAATTACAGGCGAAGGGAACGGTCTCGCGTCAATTAGCCCTCCCGACGCTTCTATAACGTCTGAGACCCTGTCCATAGCGTAGCCTACGACTGGACCGGGCCTCCTGACGTAACCCTTGACGGCTACTTTGAAAGACCGAAGATCGGTCAGAGCCACAGATACATCTACGTCCCTTTCGTATCGGGCTTTGACCGCATTTATGATCAAGTCTCTGGCCTTTGCCAAGCTCCTGTCCGACACGTCCACCTCGCCCACCGTCGGTATCAAGAGCATCCCCTCAGGGGTCACTACAAGCTTCAGTTCGTGATCCAACTCTCCCCAGAGATAGATCGTGAACTTATCGTCAGGCCCCACGATATATTCATTGGGGTCTATCCTCCTGTCGAGCGCCTTCTGAAACTCCGTCGGACGGCCTAACGGCAGAAGAGGCCCCTCCTCCTCCTGTTCGACCTCCGGCAGTGTCGCCTCCGGCATAGAAGGGATCATCCTTCTTTCCCTCTCTTGCGACTCACTGACCAAACCCTTCAGGGTTTGTGAAAACGCAGGTGGGAGGTGGGATAAGATAATAGCTAGGATAATGACAATTCTAAACCTAAACCTAAACATAACCTCAGCTCCTTAGTTTAACAATTAACAGGATAACTCCCTAAAGATTGACAGATTACTATCGCATTTTTAAAGCTCAAAAATAGTTATATCTGATCGAGAGAATAATCTCGTTGTCCACAGGATCAGTCCGGGCATTTTCCACCTTTACGTTATCGGAAAATGTTCTTCTGTAGCTCGAAAAAAGGTAAAGATCCCTTATGACCTCATACGACCCTTCAAATCCCAGTCTCGTTCTCTTTTCCACCACACCGTCAAGGAACCTCTTTGTAGAGACATTGTCCGTCCTTTTGATCCCGACTTCAACATCACCTCCCACATTCCTTATCACCTTTCCATCATCAGAAATTACGTTTTCCCCTTGTCTTTCTCTTTGGAGCAAAACCGCTAAAGAGACATCCTTACTGAATCTATGTTCAGCCCTAAAAAAGACGTCATCTCCATTAGGTCCCAGCTGATGCCCCAAGATCGAACCAAAATGCATAAACGTATTTATAGGGAACTTATGGGTGTACACCCACGGTTCCAGTCTGGCGTACTCAAACCTTAAATCTGTATCCCGAAGCCCGAAAGGGTCGTTCCAGAAGAGACCGCCCTGAAGGGCAAGTTTATTGGCGATTGCGCCCTTTCCGAGCTTAAACTTCTTAAGATCGTCTATAAACAGTGCCCCGTAGAACTTGACACCCCTTATTAAATTGACGTCCACATCCAATCCCAGAGTCGTATTGTCCTTATCCCCCAGGTAGGTCTCGGCCACCCAGTAGAGCATAAAGGGGTTCAGGTACGTCGGTTCCAGCCCCCTGTCGCCATATATCACAACCTCGTGAAAGCCGACATCTACACCGGGATAAACGGCAATTTCTATTCTGTGAGCAGCCAGGTACTTCCTCTTGTCTATATCTCTGTTAAACCCTCCGACCACATACGACCTTGTGCTATCAGGATCGTTCGACCTCAAAAATCCCGCGATGCTTACGAGCTTGAACCTGCCGTACTGCGCCCTTAACCTTACCATATCAAACGAAGGGACGTTGTCAGACAGGGCTAAATTCTCCCTGAACCCCGGCCCCCAAATTGCAGAGTCCTTCCCGATCTCCACATCAAACCAGGGTAGAGAAAATACAAAATATGCATCTGCCTCCCTAAAATCCGCAAAATCGTCCCTTAAAGTTACAAACTCAAGTCGCCTTGCAAAGACATCATCTCTGGTAAAATATCTCCTTGTCCCCTGCTCTCTCGTATCTCTTATTCTTGTCCTGAACCCTAATGTTCCCCCTAAATTCCCTCTTATCTCAAAACCCGAAGTCGTCTGATAGATTCTCTCCGTGTTTCGATTCGAATCCCCTGAATTGAAGATCCCCCTCTGCCTGAACAGCAGATCAAAGTAGAGATTGCTCCTCCCCTGCTCCCAGAAAAAGAGATTCTCTCCATTTACAAACCTGGCAAGGAAGTTCTTTCCCGCAATGTAGCCTGACTCCACTCCCAGGGCCTGTAGCTCCTCCCTGAACTCACGCTTTAACTCACCCAACTCCCCCCTTTCAACCCGACTCAATTCTCCACCCTCATTGCCCCATCTTACGATCCTGGCCAGGGCCTCTGCCATCTCCGTCCTTGAAAAGGGCTTTATGCCGTTTCCTACATTCTTCAAGACTCCCTTTGCCTCAAACCGATCTATAAAGTCGTAAGACCAGTGATCCAGAGGAACATTGGAAGAGGCATCTTTTGAAAATCCCCACAGAGGCCCTGACCAGAACAAGAAAGCGCAGAAGATAGTCCAGCCTATCATAAAGGAACAGGGACTCCCTTTCCGCTCATAGACCTTTGTGCCGCATTGAGGATCCTTACCACCCGCAATCCGTCTATCCCATCGCTTCTTGGGGTCCTCCTCTCTTTAACGCAATCTATGAAATGCCTGCACTCCTCCCCTAAGGGCTCGGAGACCTTCACACTCGGAATAACAATATCCCCTACCCTTATGCTCAAGGCCTCTCCGTAGCTTTCGTACTCAAGATTCTGATCTACTCCCCTGTCGTAAATCCTGATCGTCTCCGAGGCGTTCGTGTCGTCAAACACAGCCATCTTCTTGCTCCCCACAATCGTCAACTTCCTTATTCTGTGAGGATCGAGCCAGCTCACATGAATGTGAGCCATAACCCTATCTTTAAAGTGCATGGTCATAAAAACTACGTCTTCCACGCCATCTTGCAGGTACTCCTGTCCCACAGCACTCACCAAAATAGGTTCATCCTCCAAAAGAAAGGTGACCATAGAGATATCGTGAGGGGCAAAGCTCCACAGCGCGTTTTCCTCCCTTCTGACTCTGCCCAAATTCACACGCGCCGAATATATATAGTGCACATCTCCTAATTCATTATTCTGGACATATTCCTTCAACCTCAAAAGGGACGGGTGATACTCCATAAGATGCCCCACCATCAACACCTTACCCTTCTGCTTTGCGATCCCCACCAGCTCCTCACCTTCCCTTACGTCCAGAACAAACGGCTTCTCTACAAATACATCCTTGCCGGCATACAATGCTCCCCTGGCAAGCTCATAGTGCGTGGGAGACGGAGTCGCTATCACAACAGCGTCCACGCTCTCATCACCGATCACCGACTGGGGATCCTGAGTGGTTCTTACGCCAGGATAGTTCTCCTTTACGCTCTCTAGCACAGAAAGGTTCAAGTCACAGCAACACACCACGTTGCAATCGGCGACCCCCCAAAAGTTCCTCAACAGATTCTTACCCCAATAGCCCACACCTATTTGCCCTATTCGTATCATCCTACCCTTCTAAGCGCTCCTTATAGTGATCCTCATAATAGATTCTGTAATTCTCTTTTTCCTTGATCCTCCTCCACCAGTTCTGATTCTCCACGTACCACTCAACAGTTATCCTCAAGGCTTCATCGAAGGTGTATTCAGGGTTCCATCCGAGTTTAAGCATTCCAGATGAATCCAGACAATACCTCCTGTCGTGTCCCGGACGATCCTCCACAAACTTTATCAGATCTTTCGGCTTTTCCAGAATATCCAGGATCTTCTGGGCCAGCTCCACAGTATTTACCTGATTCCCTCCCCCTATGTTATACGCCCCTCCAACTTTGCCCACCTGCATCACCAGATCTATCGCCTCACAGTGATCTTTTACATAGACGTAATCCCTCAACGCTTTCCCATCCCCGTAAATCGGCAGAGGCTTATCGTCTATGGCGTTCGTGATAAAAAGCGGTGTGGCTTTCTCAGGATACTGATAAGGACCTATATTATTGCTCCCTCTGGTGATCACAGCAGGGACTACATAAGTCTCATAATAAGCCCTGACCAGAAGCTCACCTCCCGCTTTAGTAGCAGCGTAAGGGCTTCTGGGGGCCAGACCGTCATCTTCAACCGATGCCCCCTCTTCCACAGACCCGTACACCTCATCTGTGGAGACCTGCAGGTATCTCTGAATATCATACTTCCTCACAGCCTCCAAAAGAGTATAAGGCCCGTACACATCCGTCAGAACAAAGTCCCCCGGACTTGCAATACTGCGATCCACGTGACTTTCCGCCGCAAAATTTACCACCAAGTCGCACCTTTCCACCAGACTGTCCACAACTTTGTGATCGCAAATATCTCCAAGATGGAACTCATAGCGCGGATCGTCCTCAATATCTTCCAGATTCTCAAGGTTCCCCGCATACGTCAGCTTGTCCAGATTCAACACCCTGTAATCTTCATATTTCCCCAGAACATGCCTTATGAAATTGCTGCCAATAAACCCCGCGCCGCCAGTTACGAGAACAGTTTTCAACTCATCCTCCCAGGATTAGTAGACAGGGTACTGCCTCCCATCCCACCAGATTAATGTCTACTAGCTACTGTCTACTTTATTATATCCTCTTCCAACGCCCACATAGTTAAATCCTAATTTTCTGATCTCATCCGGATCGTAGACGTTCCTGCAATCTAAGAAATTCGGTGCCCTGAGAGTCTTTTTTAACCTCACAAAGTCAATATCCCTAAATTCGTTCCACTCGGTCATCAGGACAATCGCATCACACTCCACCGCAGCTTCATAAGGGTCCTTGCAGTACTCCACCTGGGGAAATATCCTCTTAGTGTTCTCCATAGCCTCAGGATCAAATGCCCTTACACTTGTTCCTCTCTTTAAAAGAGCTTCGATCAAAACAAGAGCCGGGGCCTCTCTTATGTCGTCGGTGTTCGGCTTGAAAGAAAGTCCGAGCACACCTACTCTCTTTCCTTCGAAACTCCCGCATAGAAGCTTCTTTAATTTCCCCACCATCAACTTACTTTGGCCTTGATTGGATTCGATAATTCCATCAATCAATGGCGATTCAACCCCCACCTTGGCGGCTATTCTCGCCAATCCTCTCACGTCCTTCGGCAGGCAATTTCCCCCGAAACCTGGGCCTGCATGCAGAAACTTTGGACCTATTCTGCCGTCCAGCCCCATAGCTTTTGCCACCATTTTTACATCTGCACCGTAGCCCTCGCATATATTTGCAATCTCATTGATAAACGAAATCTTCGCTGCTAGAAAGGCGTTAGAGGCGTACTTTATCATCTCTGCCGTCTCGACGTCCGTACTTACTATCGGCGTCTCGTTTAGATACAGTGGACGATATACGTCGGCCATAATATCCATTGCCTTCTCCGTCCTCGCCCCTATCACCACCCTATTGGGACGCATGAAATCCTCAATTGCCGAACCCTCCCGTAGAAATTCGGGGTTAGACACTACATCGAACTTAACCTCATTCCCTCGCTTTTCCCTTATCAGTTTCTCGACTTTCGCTCCGGTCCCGACAGACACTGTGCTCTTGTTCACAATAATCTTATAATCTTCCATATACTCCGCTATCTTCCCTGCCACATCCAGCACATCTGAGATATCCACATCTCCCCCCTCCAAAGCAGGGGTCCACACAGCTATAAATATTATCTCCGAAGTCTTTATCCCGAGCGCTATATCTGTGGAGAACGCAAGCCTCCCCCTTTTGGTACTCCTCTCTATCAATTCCTTCAGACCCGGCTCATATATCGGTATTCTTCCCCTTTTCAACCCCTCGATCTTGTCCTGATTCGTGTCCATGCATACTACAGAGTTCCCGAAATCTACCAGGCATGCCCCCGTAACCAAACCCACGTAACCGGTCCCTATAACGCCTATCCTTCTCATTTATGTCCTCTTCTGCCCTATCTGAACGCCACAAACACAATACTTGAGATAACCCCCAAAGCTACCAACGCCTCCACCAACTTCCCTTCTTTCTCGATCATATATCGCTCTATAGACTCCTCGTCCCCCAGAAGCTTATTGTATTTATTCGGAATTAGGTCTTTATCTCGCCCCTTCACCCATTTTGTCCACACAACGGCTCCGTCGCTATTATCCGAAATCCTAAAGAGGACATCAGCCTGTACATCCCTCTCCAAAGACTTTTTGAAGAGCTTTAAAAAACTCCTGGGACGGCAGCTCAACTTTATATACGCGATCCGAAAATAAAGAGAATAATCTCCATTCCCTACCGAGAGAGAATCGGTAATATTCGCCGCAACATTACACCCTCTATCCAGGAGAACTTCAGTCAAAACATCCATCAGAATCCAATCTCTTTCGTCCTCCTTCAGTGAGTGTAGACTCACACTCAATCCCGTTGAAAGGGGACTCCCTTCAAGTCCCCTGACAGAAGCCCCCCATAGAGTTTCCTTGACCATCTCAAGATCTGTCCTGTAGTCGCTTATCCCCTTTTCCTCCTCAGCGTATGAGCTGGTAAAGAAAAACAACGTCTCCAAGACTAATATACCGATAACAAACCTACACATACGATCCCCTATTCCCTTCTTCGTGAGTAATAATCCCCAAGCCTGAAAAGGTACGACAAAAAACCTCATCTGTCAAGGGAAAAACACCCTTATGCCGTTCTGGGCCTATCGAGAGCGTTCCATAGGGTTTCGCGCCAGCATTAAGCGAATAGGAGACTGTCAGTGGATTCAATTTCATTTTTTGGCTCTCCTTGAGAATCTTGGACTCCCGTAACAGGCAGAAGGCCTCTTGAGAAGTCCATACCGGGGGATTTTGACAAGCCTCAGTCAGAGAGTTACGATAGAGTTGCAGCCGCAGCCTCCTTGCTATGCTTGAGCTTGAGTGCAGATTCGACGTTGTCAAGTTGCTCATTTACAGATCTTTTGCCTTTTGGAAGATGTTCTGTCAAGAACAACCCCTAAGTCCTTGTAAATACTGGTCTAACTATTCAATGCTCTTTAGCCTTCCGGTTATAAATCAAATGAAATGAGAACACTTCTCATTCGATCTTGGATTAATTTTGAATGCTAGCTCTTTGATAACCTCTGGTTTTTGGTCCTTTTCAAAGTGGATGCATAATTGTTCTTCTTTTAAGTTCCATTCAGCCAGGACAAAGTAATTGATGTAAGAGGAGGGAAGAAGCACTGTTTCATTTAGGACATCGATAACGGCTTTATCTGCTTGTTGTATATCTTGTCTAACTTGCCTAATAAAGCAGATCTTAGCCGTGATTCGGAAAGGCAACACATTTTTGGTCTCAGTTTTGCCAGGAACCCTTTGGCCGCACGTGCGTATTCGTGGGGGGGCAGGGTAACCCTGCTCTTGGGGCGAGTGAACCTCACTCCCTACATTTAATTTCAGGTTGTAAGGGCAAGAAGGTCGTACAATGTGCGTACAAATTCTTGAGAAGAGCAACCTTTCCGAATCACAACTGAACAACAGCCTAGTGCTCTCATTTCATTTGATATTCAACCACTACCATATAAAAAGCGGCAAAGATCAACTTAACTTTGCCGCTCAATCCAACTCCTGAGACTATTTCCCTGCTAACTAACAAATCCTTACGCTCGCTCTACTTCAAAAGCATCATCTTCAGCGACTTGGCAAAACCCTCCGATTTTATACGGTAGAAATAGACCCCGCTTGCCATCTGTCTGCCTGTGCTGTCTTTTCCATCCCATAGCGCCCTATAATAACCTGGCTCCAACTTCTCATCCACCAGCGTCTTTACCTCCTGACCCAGGACGTTATATATCTTAAGCGTCAATCTTCCTGTCTTGGGTACCTCGTAATTTATGGTAGTCTCAGGGTTGAAAGGATTTGGATAGTTTGGGGAAAGAGAATAGCTCATAGGCCCTCTCAGAGTCGTCGCAACAGGGCCGAATAAGGTTCCTTCCCCTACTATATCAAGAGCCTCAAGCTTGTAGTAGTAGGTCCTTCCTATCTGTACATCCTCATCCACGAACATGTAGGGACTGTCTCCCACAAGCAGCTCATCGTTCAACCTATGGTAGACCCCGTCTTTTGTTATACTCCTGTAGATGTTGAACCCGGCGTTCTCCCTCTCGCTTGCCGTGACCCAGTTTACTCTTACTCTTCCCCTGTCTTCCAGGGCCGTGAAGCTGGATAGCTCCACCACAGCCACAGCATCGACTACAAACTTCTCGGCTGCGGACCACTGGCCGTTAAATATACTATCGTTAGCCCTTGCTCTCCACCAGAAAGTCGTCGCAATGAACTCGCCAGTAGCAAGATCTATATCCTTGTCCAAAGGAGGAGTGAGATGCCAGAACAGACTGAAACCGCTCCCTGGAATCGGATCATCGGGTCCCGCCGGTGTAATCCCCGAAATAGACCTTGCGACGTCGGTCAGCGCTGAATCTGAATAGACTGTGAACGTGTAAGTCAACACAGATAGAGTGTCACGCAGTCCCGGAGAGGCCTGACTTATCAAAAGGTTGGGAGTCTGAGTCTTGACATTCTCTTCTGCGCCGACAATAGGACGTCCTAAATCAGGATCTGGTCCTATACCTATGATCCCGGGAGCCGTCGCAACGTTTCCAACAGCCGGGATAGGATCCACCTGAGCGATGTCGGATTCTGCCGAGTTGGCCGCCCTGTCGAACGCCACCACCTTATATGCGTACTCCGAGCCGTTCTCAAGCCCTACATCACGGAATGTCGTGTCCGTAACACCTGTCGCTATGCTTGCAAAGCTTTCGTCACCCACAGACCTTAGGACCTGATAAGACGCAAAGTCAAGATCTACGTTCTGCTTCCAACTCAGAAAGACCTCTCTGTCTCCACCTATGGACTTTACCTCTTCTGGCCTCTGGGGAGGAGTCACATCCGCCTCTGGCACAAATGAGAGTATTTCGCTCTGGGCCACATTCGGGGGATCGGTTACATCTTCAGATCCAACCTTGTAGGAGTATGTAATTCCGCTCCTCAAGCCCGTCAAAGTGACTCTGTGCCTTATGATGTTCTCCGCGCTTCCTGCAACACTGAATCCCACTCCTGACTCCAGAGTCGACCGCGTGGTGTCGAAATCCACAAAGCTGTTGGAGAGTTCATCCGTAATCCACTCTAAACTCGCCGTCGAATCGGAAAGAGAGGTCACAAACTGAGCTTCCGCCCCTTCCCTTCCCGAAACATCTCTTATTGCTGGGGGTATAATGTCAATCTCAGTAGCCGTCGTAAAGGTCGTAGCAAATGAAGAAGGACCGTTGCCACTTATGTCAGTAGAAGAAACCGAAGTGGTATATTCCGTCCCTAGCTCCAAACCCGTCAAGGTCACCCTGTGATCGATCACATTTCTATCGTCTTCTCTCAAGAGCGTATCCCCTCCCGCAGTGAAGAACTCCACCACACTGTTGGCAAGCTCATCTGTCCTCCACGCAAGGGTCGCCTGATTCGTCGTTTTACCTTCTACACTCACGTCCAGTACCTTGGGAGGAGTCACATCTGGCTCTATCACTGTCGAAAAGATTGAAGGATTGCTGAACGACGGACCATTGTCGTTCGGGTCAGTCGAAGAGACTTGAAAGTCGAAGGTCTGCCCTTCAGGCAGATCTGTCACCAACACAATGTGATCTACGACGTCCTGGCCAAACTCCTTCCGGAACTCGAACGTCGGCTCTTCCTGTAAAGCTCCAAAAACCTTGCCCTCTACAGTAGTATCAGTCAGACTGAACTCTAACACACTGTCTGAAAGCTCATTCGTAGGCCAGCTCATTGTGACGCTGTTCTGCGTGGTTGACAGCAGCGATGGATCGGTCAGAATGATGGGAGGGTCTGTATCTTCGATAAAAGATGTCGTAAACGATCCCCTGCCTCCGGGAGGCTGGAAGACTGCCTTTGCCAGGATTCCATTTGCAGCGTTCTCCCTTGCAAATTTCGGCCTTATACCTGGTACGGGAAAGCTCACGAAGTTCCCGGCCCTGTCCGCCGAGATTATTATAACTTCGTACGTCGTCCCCGCTGTCAGACCCGTTACCGGAACGGAGTGATCTGTCACAAAGCGGGTATCCCCTAAAAAGTCGAAGGATACAGACCCCTCCTCCCTTAGAAACACCTCGCTCGTAGAAGGTTCGTTGGTCCTCCATACCCATACGGCCCTCGTAGCGCTCGTGTAGCCCGCGCTCGGACGTCCATCCACAAACGTAGGCGGAGTCGCGTCCCGCACCCTGAGAGTCTTGGACTTAAAGGTTTTTCCCACTCTCGGCTTGAATAGAGCTGCATCCGGTGCCGTGGGATTTCGAGCCTCTATCAGATAAAAGTAAACTGTATTGGAAGTTAAATTCGTCAAGATCGCCGTATGATCCTTCGTAAAGTTTGGATCCGAGACTGTCCTGACATCCCTGTTCCTTACAACGTCGGTCTCTGCTCTGGGATCGTCAGTACCCTTGAATCGGAGAACAAAATTAGAAGGATCGTCCGTGCTCCATTTTATCGTCACCGTATTAACATCCACGCCTGCCCTATCTCTGACACGTGCAGGAACCGGACCTCTTGTGAGCGAAGGCGGAGTTAAATCTACGGCATCCGTCGTGTTAAAGATTTTGACTACGCTTGTTACGTCGCTTCCCTCGGAGATCACCCTGTAGAAATACTGAGTTCCTGACTGCAGATCGGTAAGACTCACCACGTGATCCACAACTTTTTCCGATACAATCTTTCTATCATCAAAAGGTGGGCCTTCTGTCAATCCGAATTCCACTATCGAGTTGCCAGGCTTATTCGTAAGCCAGGATATCTGAGCCGAGCTCGTATCAGCAAAGTCCAGATTAGGACCCCCAGTAATCAAGAGAGGTAGAGTTACTGATCTCGTCCTAAACCTCAGTATATCAGAGGTTATCTCGTCGCCGTCCAGCGCAGTTGAAGTAACCGTGTAAAAGTAATCCGTTGCCGTAGTCAGCCCTGTCAAGTCGCCGCTGTGCTTTAAGACGTTTTCCGAGTCCACAAACAACTGAATCAAAGAATCCGGTGCAGTCCCATACAATATCCTCGTGTCTGATATCTTGTTAGTTGTATAGGCAATCGTAACCTCACTGGTGTCGATACCGGAGGCGAAGGGAGGCTCAGTTATCTCCAGAGGTATGATCTGCACAGGTGAAAGAGTCGCAAAAGAATCCACGTCCGAAACCGTCTCGTTGCCCGCAAGGTCTGCCACAGTCACCTGGAAGAAGTACGTGGTTGTCAAATCAAGATCCCTCAATCTATTCGCATGCTTATCGGTCGTCTCATCCCCAATGAGCACTTGACCGAAATCGGCGGACGTACCAAAGTCTATCCTGATAGTCGTACTCTCGCTTGTAACCGTCCCTATCCCGGCCGAGTTCGTCGTCACCCCACGCACGAACGGACCCAAAGTAAAGATCGGTGAAGTCACGTCCGGGCCCAGGTCTGTCCTAATTTGAATTATGCCGCTTATTACAACGTTATCATCTAAATCGGTAGCTGTAACTATCAATTCGATCAGAGTGTCTGAGGTCAAGTCGAAAAGGGTGATGTTGTGTCTTCTGGACAGATCACTCACCACTATTCTAGTATCTTCAGGCGACGCCACGCTGTAAAACTGTACTTCCACCTCCGCCAGCCTGTTGAATCCTACTACTATGTTTGCTGTCACGTCAGTAATATTCACCACCGTTGGACCCTCAACGAACCTGACCGAAGGCAGTATAATCTTCTTAGTCGTCTCAAATACGTCTCGGCTTATGGTCTGGTTTCCCGCCAGGTCGAAGATCCTCACGCTTATTCTATATCTAATATTAGCCGCCAATCCGCCCACAATAAGCCTATGACCTATCTTGAGTTCTGGCGGCGTCGCCACTGAGTCCAGAACACCGGTAGCCGTATTTTCAAACCTCACGAATCCCGTATGCAGCTCGGTTGCGCCCCAGAAGACTGTCAGAGTGCTATCCGATGCGCCGACAATTCTCGGAGCGGGTCTAAACGATGGGCGGACCCTGTCCTGAACCACCAGGATTCCCTCTGCTCTTCCGATCCCGCGCCTTGCCTTCCTGTCCAGCGGATCGCGATTTACCACTATCACATCGTAGATCCCTGGATCTAAACCTCCAGGTACAGTAGCTGAAATTGAACGTGAGTCTATGACATCTATGCCTATCAATCCAAAAGTCGCCGCATCAGCCCTGCCTATTCGCGCCAAAGCCCCCTCCCGGAAATTTGCTCCTTCGATGACCACATCTGTCGCCACATTATTTCCAACCGTATCGGGGCTTATGCCCACCACCTGGGGAGCAGGAAAGTCCGTAATCCATAATCCGTCCTCCAGCACCCCTCTCTGACCGTCGGGATTTATAACTACAACATCATAAAACCTGAGATCAGGGAAAATTCCGCTTATCGTTGCCCGGAGTTCCGTGCCGCTTACGAACTCCACAGGAGTTAGAGGAAATACGTTTCCGCTTCCGTCGTCTATCCGCGCGGATGCACCATCTACAAAATTAGCTCCCGTAATCGTTAAAAGGACATCGGTCTCCGTAAACACGGTGTCGGGATCAAGTACCGTTACTCTCGGAGCCGGGAGAATTACGGTCAAAGCGTTCCTAAGGGTCGCACTGCCCGGAAGCGCATTTATGGTAACATCGTAGGTATCCGGAGCCTGACCCGCAGGGACAGTCGCCGTCACTCTCCTCAAATCTACTGGAGTAACATCGGACAGCGGTGTCCCGTCTATTGTCACCACTGTAATAGGAGCCACGAAGTTAGCTCCCAAAAGCGTTATAGTCCTTGCTGAATCGTTTACGACAATAGCCGGTTCTACGGCTGCCAGAATCACCTGCCCCACTATGACATCTAAAATCCCGGCGCCTGTGGCGCTTTGACCGTCAGGGTTCGTCACAGTCACGTTCCTTGTACCAACGTCAAGGCCAAGACCGCCGAGGGCCCTCAGCTCTGTACTGCTTATGAACTCCACGTCCCTCAAAGCCACGCCGTCCACGCTTACCTGGGGAGGTGTGGGGCGATCAAAGAAGTTCGCACCCGTAATACTAAATGTCGTGTCCCTGTCGTTCACCACTGTACTAGGATCGATAGCAGTCACACTCGGCGCCGCCAGCTGAAGCACCACTAGTGCTGCCTCTAAAGTTCCGCTCAGATCATCAGGGTTCGTCACCACCAGATCTTGTGGTCCTTCAAGCGCCACAGATTCTGTCCCTAAGAGCGTTCCCCTCAATTCTCTTCTGTTTATAAAGATGACATCCAGATCCACACCTCCCAGAGTCGCAGTCGCCCCCTCCTTGAAGTTCTGGCCGCTGATCGTCAGGCGCGCATCCACCCTTGCAACGACGGTATCAGGAGTCACAGACTGAGGGTCTGGAGGAAGTGTGGTCACCGTCAAAGCCCCAGCAAGAGTCGCGCTCCGAGGGCCCAGTGGACGCGAGCCGTCAGGATCGGAGTTCGTCACCGTCACATCGTAAGTCCCCTGAGCCACTGTCCCTGCAACCGTCGCTCTCAAAGTAGTAGAGTTAGCAAACGTAACGGCCAGCGCAATCCCATCTATAGATACCGAAATTGGCAGAGGATCGTTGAAGAAATTAGAACCCGTAATAGTAACGATATCATCTATTCCCGCAGTTACAGTGCTCGGATCGACAGCGTCTATTCCCGGGGCGGGACGATCAATTGTCAGCTTCGGCAGCGGCGCGAGGGCACTCTGCTCATCGGGGTTTGTCACCTGCACATCAAAGACACCTATGGGAATTCCTGCCCGAATAGTAACCCTTAGCTGATTCGAACTTACAAACTGGACTGGCGGGAAGAAGCCGTCTATCCCCACGACGGGAAGTGTCCCGTCCTGCACGAAGAACTCAGCTCCGGTGACAGTCACGACATTCTCCACATCGTTGTCTACTCTGCTTGGAATTACACTTGAGACAGACGGACGAGGAGCCGCCACAACTACAAGCTTGGTCTCTGTGTCGAATAGCCCAGGGGGCGTAGGTCCTGTCACCCTCAGAGTCACCTGGTAAGCCCCGGGAAGTGCGTACGTGTGATTAAGGTTCTCGACTGTAGCGCTCCCGCCGTCCCCTAGGTCCCACTCGAAAGATTCGGCAAGCCCCGTTGAACGGTTCCTGAGCCTCACTGTTCTGGTACCCGTTACGACAGTCGCAGTGAAATTCGCTACCGGGGACTCCTTTACGCGCACCACAGTAAAGAGCCCGCTGGCCGGAGCCGCATCCAAAAATGTCTCTTCACCCTGTTCGTCCGAAATTATCAAGTTGGCTAACGTCAAAGGTGAAGAAAAGCTCAAGATCGAGTCAGGATCGGCCACTTTCTTTACCCTGAACAGAAGATTAAATACGGGGTTTACACCCTTGGTATCGGAGGCTATAGCTCTACCTGGACGCCCTCTCACTGCAACGACGCGCACTACATCCGGCTGACCCGGTAGAGTATCCCCCGCAACCTGTATCAGTCCTGTACTCCTGGTTGTCTGTTCGACCCCCACGAACTCCAGCAGACTATTGTCGAAACCCACATCGAACTGAACACCACCGATAGGATCCACATTTATCAAGATTACGGGAGCAGGACCCGTCTGTCCCACAGCCGCCTGACCCTGACCAATGCCAAGTCCCAGGGTCACCACAGAGAAAGTGCCTGGTTCTGTAGCTGAAGGAATCGACTCACCTCTCAGATCCGACAACTCGTTAGTTTCTATGAACAAACTATTGTTTCCTGCTGACGCACCTTCTTTTGCTTTGAACCTTATAGACATAATAGGTCCTCTACCTGCCGGCAAAACTTTCCTTGCTCCTGCTAAAGTACTTGTAGTAAGATCAACAAACACAACCCTTATAGTATTAGCCGCAATCAACTCCGTCTTCATGGCAGGCGATTGAGTCTCCATCCTCAGATCGATCGTTGAGAAAGGTACAGGATCTCCCACCGATATAGAAAGACCTCTATCGGTTACAGGCTCAAGCTGGGTGCTGTCAAATACCACATCAAACTGAAACGCCGCTATAGTCGTATTAATAGTAGTTGTATCGTTAGTAATAGAGATAAACACGTCATTGGACTCTCCCGCAGCGGCCAAACCGTCCCCGATATCTATAATCACCCCACCGTTTGCCTGGGTAATCCCGGGGGCAAGCAGATACACAAGAGCTAGTCCCATCAGGAATAACAGTTTATTTTTCATCAGAAATCTTCCCTCTTTGTTATGAGTTTTCATATAGCCTTTAGCCTCTGTCATAGCTAACAAATCTACATCAGGTCCCCGATCCCCAATTGAGTCTATAGGGGATTGGGGTCAGATAACAAAGAGGCTATTTTAGCAGGACCATTTTTCGCATCTTTACGAAGTCCCCCGCCCTGATCCTGTAGAAATAAACCCCGCTTGCTACTTTCATTCCTCTCTCATTCAAGCCATCCCATACCACAGAGTAGCTCCCAGCCTGCTTGTAGCCCTCATCCAATCTCCTCACCCTCTGACCCGAAATGTCGATCACATCCATCACGATCTTCCCGTCCACAGGAATAGCAAACTCTATAGTAGTACCGGGATTGAAAGGATTGGGATAGTTTTGCGAAAGCGAATACTCGTCAGGTATAGACGACGGGACCTGAGCTGTTACGCTGCCAAATCCATCCAGAGCTATCGAATTCCCATAAAGGTCGGACAATATCAGATTCTGAATCTCCACCTCCCAAGACACATCCTCCCCACTCTTTATAGCATCAAACTCCACGTCTAATATGGAACCGTCTACGGGCAGGATAACCCCTCCGTCGAAGCTGTATAACAGCGCCACCACCTTGCCCTCTTCTATCATGCGGTAAGCCAGGGTCATATCCTGGCTGCGTTCTGTCAATCTCACATCAGACAGAGATAAAGCCCTCGGGTCGTACTTCAGATTCATCTGAGCCCCGTATATCGGACCCGAATTCTCCACCATCACAGGCAATCTTGTCCTTCCATCCTCAGACTGAACGTCCCCAATCAAAACCTGTGCGACCTCCGGACCTTCCGTTACGATTTTAGGCAGAAGAACCTTGTTTATAATCGTAAGCACAGTCCTGACCACATCCAGCACATTGGGGAAATCGTCGTTGACCGGATCGGACGCAGGAGTGACCACACTTCTCAGATTAAACACGGCCCTCCCTAAAGTTGTAGTAGGGGCCAATTGGACATTCAACAAAATAGCATCTATAATTTTCGCAGCGTCAGTCACATTCACCGACCCGCTGAAGTTTACATCGGCGCGTCTTATGAAGCCCTGACCGGTTAACGTTATAGTCGGATTGCCGCCCGTCGGATCGTTGCTGTCGATTGAAAGAAACGCACTGTACCCTACAGAGTCCTGATTAGCCGTAATCGAAGCCGGACTCAACGGACCTGTTGGTTCGACCCTCGGCCTGAACTGTACCGTAAAGCTCGCCGTCTGTCCCTGGAGTACCTCCAGTGTATCTGTAGGAACTAAGAGCAGAGTGTCCAGTTTTGCTGTAAGTGGCTTAAATGTAGCCAGTAAGGTAAGCGGACCGGTGTTAAGTCCCGGAGCAACGACAACGTCAAATACCTTCAAGACCTCTAGTGGATTCCCGGGCAAGGCATTGTTCCTGATCGTCAACGTCGCCTGGCTTGTGAAAGGTGCAGACCGAATTGCCTGACCCGTATCCAATTGAGCAGGTGCAAAGATCAAGAAATCGTCCACGATAAGTTCGGGCTGAGGCGCAAGACCTTTTCCAGTCATATCGACGGAAGGACTGGGATTATCCGTGTCCGTGTTATTCACTTCCAACAACGCCTCAAAGTCCTTAAAGATGCTGTCCGGCTCCGTAGGAGTCAGAGGATTAAACGTTACGGTCAACACCAAGCTGTCTCCATTGCTGATAGTGCGTGGATAGCCAGTGCTCGGACTGAACGTAAACTGGGGCACGCTCCCCGCTATGATGTCAGAAACAATAACACTGTCCACCCTCGCATTTGCGGTAGCGGCAGCATCGTTTCGTATAGCCAAAGCCCTCGCAGGCGGACCAGACCTTCCGACCTTATGATCGGGGAAATCTAATGGAGGTGCAGAAAGTGTTACGATAGAATTGCCAGTATTACCACTCAAAGGAATACTTATCACAGCGTTGCTGACTGTATCCCTCAGCGTCAACGTCCCATTATTCGTGACAGGACTCAAAACATCCGGAGCATTATACTTCACCGTCACAGTAGCGCTGTCCCCGAAATTGATAGTTGCTGGAGGAGGCACTACAATTGAAAAGACAAAGCTCCCGTCAGAGAGAGTATCCCCACTAATAACAGTCTCTGTTATGACAAAAGTCGTGTCAGCATCAGGATCTGCTGTCGTTCCGCCAGGACCGTTTCCGATAACGACCTGTAGGTCCTTGGTCGTCCCTGCAAAAACACCATCATAATCCAGAGAAGCGGGCTCCGCCCTCGGCTTGGGTGAAGGGCCCAGCACTGATATACCCTGTACAATCACTGTATCTACGCTGTTGGGATCATCACTTGTGATTATGACCCTTGCAAATCTGGGCTGGAGAGTATCGGCTGAATCTATGGACGCAAAGGCTATAACTATATTGATAGACAAGCCGTCAGGCACCCGCGAAGGACTCGGCGCAGAGGCGCCATCAACGGAGAACGTGGCGGTCCCCCCACCTGTTATATTCTCCAGGCTGTAGGTCACGTCCAGAACAGAACCGACGCCGCCCTGGTTGACTACTGCTATGGCACCAGTAGTCGTCTTTCCCGTAACTCCTGAAGTATCAATCCTATCCGTAATCGTAAGCGTGTCAAGAGGAGCAATATTAATATCTGGTACAACGCCAATTCCGGTCAGCGGAACCTTGAAAGAAGGACTGTCCGGGTCATCACTGAAGACAGTCACTGTATCGTTAAAGACCCCCACAGAATCGGGTTGGAACTGAATCACTACTTTGAGCAATCCGCCCGGAGAGACGGCTGCTGGTAATGAACCAGCAGGGAATGCATCAAACGGAATAGGGAATAGATTTGTGCGCAGGGAGTCGATATTCAGGTCGTCCGTTCCCACATTATTCACTATCAGGGTATCTGTCTTCTGAGAGTCCACCTCCACAGGTCCGAAATCGAACGGAGTCACAACTATATCAGGCTCAATTCCAGTACCAAGTAAGGTAACTGTCTTCTCAGACGTATCGGGATCATCGCTGAAGATAGTCACATCTGCTGTGAAGGGACCCACACTGGTCGGGGCAAATCTTATGCTCAGTGTATCCTTTCCCGTTAGTGCAGGGAGTATAACCCCATCCAGATTATCCAGCAACGTATAAGCCGCAGCGCCTGAGCCTGTAAGAGTCACAGCACTGATCTGCAACTGTAGACCGCCGTCACTTAGTATCTCTAAGTCAATATCCTTGGGAGCACCGATAGTGCTTACACTTCCAAAATCCACCGTATCTACCACTGTTATATTAGGTTCTCCGCCCACACCTACCAATGCCACAGATACAGTATCATCAGCTGCGTCAGGATCGTTGTTAGGAATGAGTAAAGTGGCGGACTTGGGCCCTCCCGATACAGGCGAGAACCTTATAATAGCGTCAGCACTAAGAGTCGGAGAGACAGTCGTACCGGAGGGATCTGGAGCTACAATAGAAAACTCACTTGCATCAGTACCCTCAATAGACAGAGTCCCTAAGACTAAGGGACCATTCCCTAAGTTGGCTATCGTTACTGTACTGTCCGCACTGCCGGTTAGCGTCAACACAATACCATAATCTATACTCAACGGAGTGACTTCAATATCGGAAAAGGGAGCAAAAACCACCACGGCAGAGTCCGGAGCCACTGAACCCACGATAGTAGCCGTAACCACAGCCGTTTCATCGAGGTTTGAAGATGTAAGTGTAGAAGTATAAGTGCTATCTGTCTCTGCGGTTACACTCCCCACGGAGCCTGCTGTTGTATTAACGCTTACATTTAGAGTAGCGCTGATCTTACTGCCGTCGGCCTTTCTCGGAGTCACTGTAATCAGCGTAGTATCAGCGCCGTCTGCTTTAAGAGTCGTGCGAGCCGCCACTACAGTCGTTTGGGAGATGTCCACAGGTATACTGAAGCTTCCATTTACAACGATATCTACTGGATTAAGTGCAGTGTCCGAGGTCCCACGAGGGCCCGTAGAAACACCCGACGTTACCAGATTTACAGTGATCGGGCTGACATCTCCTGGACTTCCTACTACATTGAAACCGATCTCAAAGAAAGCTGCAGGGTTGGCAGGAACCCCAAAGTCCTCAAATCCCAGCGCAAGACCTAGCGACGTAGCACCAATAAGATTTAATGTACTGTCGCTATTGCTGACTGTAGCGAAATTACTGAATGTCGGTATTAAAGAGGTGAAATCTTTTACGAAAGTGCCCGCGACTTTGATAACTGTCGGATCAATGTTAAGCTTGATATCGAATCCAGCCAAGCCGAGAGTAGCCTCAGGCTGCAGTTCCATGTATACCTTCACTTTCACCAGATCCCCTGGATCACCCGCAGTATCCGGAACCGACACAGTCACTTGAGCTTCAGCGGTAGTGCCCCACGCTACGACGAGAAGGAGAGCAGATGCTAAAAGCAGTTTTAGGTTCTTCATAATGTTTTTCTCCTTATTATGTTACTTTAAAAGGGATCTCAGTCAGTTATTATCCCTATTATTCACACGTCTCTTTCACGCCTATCCCTCCCTTAATCGTGGGGTAGACGCAACTAAACTCTATTTGAGGAACACCATTTTCTTTGTAGTGGCAAACTTACCAGCAACAATCCTGTAGAAGTAGACCCCAGTACCCACGAGCCTCCCTTGATTATCTCTTCCATCCCATACGACCGAATAGAAGCCTGGGTTCACCTTTTCATCAACCAAAATCTTCATCTGCTGTCCAATAGCGTTATATATGCTCAACTTCACAGGTACTGCTCCGGAGCCTGTAGGAACAGCATATTCGATGGTAGTTTCCGGGTTAAATGGGTTGGGATAGTTCTGACTCAAAGATGCTTCCTTCGGCAATATCGCAAATCTTTCATTCGCAGGGCGCAGATCTATCACTCTTATAGCATCAGAAATCATTCCCCTTGTGAGCGTGAAACCTGGCTCATTGGGTTCGCCTATAATCTCAAACTCTATTTCAAACAGCGAGCCATCACCTTCAATCGGCATAGCACTGGCCATAGCTATATCTATCTGACCCTCATTTTCTAAATTAGACACGAATAGACGATTGCTATTATCTTTAATCTTTCTGACCTCTTGCACATCGATAACCCCAACAGGATATTCTATTCCGACATCCACTCCGAATATGCTATCTGGCCTGTTGATGGCCAGCCGAACCGTCCACGTCTTGCCGCTTCCGCGTTCAAAGTCATCTAAGGATAGCCTTATGCTGGACGGTTGCGGTTCAATCGACTTAGCAGCAGGCGGAAGTTGATTTTTGAAATCACCATCTACATCGCCTACAATAACTCCGATATAGTCCTGCCCGGACTGATCAGCGCTCAAGGCCAAATAGTCTATGTTTGCTGGGACAAATCCCCACAACCCCGGCGCGAACGGCAGAGTCTTGAGACCCCCCAATTTCTGTAGAATAAATACTGCATCGTTAATGGAGACAACAGCATCGCCATCGGTGTCAGCCGAAAGGGAAGTCGCAACATCAAATACCTTTAAACCTCCCAATTTCTGCAGAACAAACACCGCATCGTTAATGGAGACAGGATCAGAACCCGGCAAATCAGTCTTCAAAGGCGTAGCCCTATAATCTACCCCAGCAGGCACCAGAAGCAACTCGTAGGTTCCGTCGGTAAGAGTAGTATCCGCATCGACAAAAGTCCCTCCGGGCTGTTCGTCAAGGCTGATTACTACATCAGGTACACTCTTAGCAAGATCTGAGAAGTATTTTACAGAACCAGAAATATTAAACCCTGCAATCTCTCCAATACCTGTCAAGTCCACAAACACGCTGTCCGCATCGGGGTCGTTGCTCACAACTGTGATAACCGCTGCATATGACACCGTATCCACTGGTGTGAACGTTACAACGACCGTATCGGACTCCCCTACTGCCAGCGGGGCATCGGGCAAAGCTATGCCCGAAAGATCAATAGCAAACACTGTATCCCTGGCTGAGTTCCCAGCCAGCGTCAGCGTATCCAGATTTAGAGCCAGATTTCCCACATTAGTTATGACTAACAGAGTGTCCTTCGACTCGTTCGTAGACACAGTGTCTAAATCTATGGGCACAGGGGAAACCACTATGTTCGGACCCGCAAGCACCTCAAATTCGCCAGCTATGCCTATTGAGGGCGAGAGGGGATTGCCATCCAGATCCGAGAACTGCACGTTGTTTTCTAATATGACTAAAGCAAGCAAACCTGCCGGTGTACCCGGAGCCACATCGAAGAACAGCGTCGCCACCGTATCCCTGATACCAGGGATCACCAGAAGCGGCGGGTTTTCCGCGTCCGTATCCAGCAAGACTATGGTGACGGTATCCACGCCAGCAGAGAGCACAGAATCGGGCGTAAACGTAGCGGGCACATTCGACGTTATATCCACAAGCGAAAGGGAATTTGTGTTGAACGCAAGTTCAAATTGTAATCCTATAATAGTATCGTCTGCAGCAACAACCAGAGCAACAGGTCTCCTCCTGTCTCCCGCAAATCCGCTCCCACCAGCGCTGATGTCCACAACGTTGGGTATCCTCCCTTGACCCTCAAGGCGCACGATGACCGTATCGCCGTTGGCGTCGTTGCTGACAATCGTCGCAGTCGCAATAAAGAGTCCCGTATCGGGCGGCGTGAACCTGAACGTAATGTCCAGGCTGTCCACCTTAGCTATCGGACCCGAGGGCAGAGGATCTACCACCGAGAAGACAGAGGGATTCGAGGAAATTATCTGGTTTACGATCAGGCTGTCCCTATTCCCCACGTTAAACACTCTCAGAGCCGCAAGAGAGGTATCGTTGGGCGGCGACCCGGCGAAGATTAGTGTATCCGGCGCCACATCTATATTCGTCCCGAAGAGAATCTGGATCGAACCATCTAAAGCCACAGCGTCAGGCTGCAAAGTATCACCTTCCGCCCCTACGAACTTGACGTCTGCAAGATCCAGAGGCACAATCCCGGCGGGAATGCCGGGCTTCACATCGAACACGAGGATAGCTAAAGTGTCGAGATCGGCATTAATCGGAATGGTATTGGTGCTCGGAGGAATATCCAGAATCGCCACAGTCGCCGTATTTGTTCCGGCAACAACGTCAGGAGGCGTAAACGACGTAGGCAGTCCAAATCTGGGCTTTACGTCCACAAGCGTCAGAGAACTCGCGTCGAACACCAGATCGAACTGCACACCGCTCAAAGTATCGTTGTTCAATATTGTGAGCGGCACTTCCACGCCCACGTCGCCCGCATAAGCCTGAGCATTGCCCACATCTAACACGTTAATCAATACACCCCTACCCACTAAAGGCACCTTAAGCGTGTCGGGCGCAGAAGGAAGCCCGTTTATAACTATCAGGGTATCCTCAAATACCCCCGTAGTATCGGGGGAAAACGCAACATCTATCCTCAAAGAGTCGCTCGGACTTATTAGGCTGTCACCAAAGGAAGGCGTAAAGACCGTAAAAGCAAGTGTCCCCGTCTTTACAGATATGATCTTCGCAGGCGCATCACCCACATTCCTCACAAACACAGAATCCACCTTCAGGCTATCCTTAGGCACATCCCCAAAATCTATTGAATCCCTTGAAACCTCTTTTATAGACACAAGACCCACACCTGTTAAAGACACAGATACTGTAGCCTCATCAGAATCATCGCTCGGTATGACCAAAGTAGCAAACTTTGCACCAGCCGACGAAGGCGAAAACCTCACAACAGCCTCAGTGCTATCACCCGGAGCAACAGTCGAATCGGAAGGATCAGGAGCCAAAATAGAAAACTCACTCGTATCAACGCCTGTAAGAGACAGAGTCTCCAGCAACAGATCCGCATCGCCTAAGTTCCTAATCGTTACCGTATCATCCGCATTCTGGCTTACTGCTACACCACCGAAACCTATACTATCAGGAGATACATCTATATCAGGCACAAGACCGACACCTGTCAAAGACACAGATACAGTAGCCTCATCAGGATCATCGCTCGGTATGACTAAAGTGGCAAACTTTGCACCAGCCGACGAAGGCGAAAACCTCACAACAGCCTCAGTGCTATCACCCGGAGCAACAGTCGAATCGGAAGGATCAGGAGCCAAAATAGAAAACTCACTCGTATCAACGCCTGTAAGAGACAGAGTCCCCAGCAACAGATCCGCATCGCCTAAGTTCCTAATCGTTACCGTATCATCCGCACTTTCACCTACTGCCACACCACCGTAATCTATACTATCAGGAGATACATCGATATCTGGTGCTATACCCCTACCCTTCAGTGGAACACCCAAGACCGAATCAGCGATCGCATTGCTGAATACAGTCAAGACACCGCTATCTGCACCGACATCATCGGGAGTATATTGGACGACCGCGAACAGACTACTTCCATCGGAAAGGACCGCGCCCGTAACAGGCGCAACAAGCAAGAAATCAGGATCACCACTCACAGCCACACTATCTATCGTCAAAGACGTATCCACGCCGGCACTTATTATTTGAACACTGTCTATCTTCGACTGACCGAACCGCACATTCCCGAAGTTCAGAGTATCGGGATCTACATCAATATCGGCAAAACCTCCGGCGCTCCCCAACAACGTCACTTCCTCAGCCGGAGTCCCAAAAGCGTTGCTGAATATAGTCAACGTCCCCTCGTCAGGACCGAGACCTTTCGGACTATACTTGACCACAACCATGAGACTGTCATCGACTTCAGCTATGCTGCTATCCCCTATAACTTCGACAATCGAATAGACAGAATCCGCCCTCGTCACCACTAAACTATCTATAATAAGGACCAAATCCATTCCCGCATTTTTCACCACGACGGTATCCGTCCTCGGCGTAAACAAAATTACTATATTCCCAAAGTCCACCGTATCAGGGATAGTCTCCACAGCCGCAAACCCCAAAAGATTGGCCTCGAGAGTCACCAGATTCGGGCTGTTGTCCGCATTGCTACTTATCGTCAAAACACCGGAGACGGGACCTGCGGCAGCTCCAGGACCCACTCTTACAGCCACTGCAGCGCTGTCCCCAGGAGCCACAGAAGACTTGGAAATAGAGACAACTCTGAACACAGGATTGTCTATCGTCAGGTTATCAGGATCCAGAGCCAGATTGATGCTTACGCCTACATTCTTCACAAAGACCGTCTCCACCCTTGTCGTATCTATCTTCACCACATCGCCGAAATCAACTGTATCACGATCCACCGCCACACGAGCAAATCCCAGCGCAAAACCAGTAAGACTCACAAATATTGTATCCTCTACAGCATCAGGATCGTTGCTCGGAATAACCAAAGTGGCGCTCTTAGGCCCCGGAGCACCAGGGCTGAAATTGGCAACCACTGAGATGCTCTCACCAGGGGCAACAGCCGAACCGGAAACATTAGCAAGAATAGGAGCAAAGGTGAAAGCAAGCGGATTGGCGCCGATCTTGGACAGAGTGCCCAAAACCAAAGTGTCATTACCTGTATTTGCAATGATCAGCGTATCTTTTTTCAAACCCCCAACCACAACAGTATCAAAATCTATGGCAACAGGAGATACATCTATGTCAGGTGCAAGACCCACACCCGTCAGATTCACTAACACAGTATCCTCAAGAGCGTCAGGATCATCGCTTGGGATCGCCAACACCGCGGGAAATGCCCCTATGCTCTGAGGCTTGAACGTCACGACCAAGGTATCGCTCCCCGAAGGAGGAATAATTGCCCCCGAAAGATCAGGACTGAAGGAGTAATTGACACTATCGGCCACTATTAGAGTCCCAAGCGTCAGATCCGCATCCCCCAGGTTACTGATCACCACCAGACTATCCGAAGTGCTGCCAACCTCCACAGAACCAAAATCGATAGCAAGAGGAGACACATTTATGTCTGGGGCTACACCGGTTCCCGTCAATCTCACTTCCAAGTTCGGATCGCTAACGGAATTGCTGAATATAGTCAAAGCTCCCGCATCAAGACCGGTCTCTGTCGGACTATAAGCGACCGCAACCTTGAAACTATCTCCGACAGCTATACTGCTGTCCCCTATGTCCACAATCCCAGCAATCGAGAACACAGCATCTCCAGACGTCACGGCTATACTGTCAATCTCAAGAGGCAAAATCGAGCCCACACTCTTGACCACGACGGTATCCCTCTTTGAGGAATTCACGGCCACATTCCCAAAGTTCAGCGTATCGGGCGCAGCGTCTATGGCCGGGAAGCCTGAACCTGTTCCCGCTAAAGGCACCTTCACGCTGGGATCGTTAGTCGCATTGCTGAATAAAGTCAAAGTGTCGCTAAAAACCCTCGTTGTATCGGGAGTAAACGTCACCTCTACCTCAAGACTTTCGCCGGGAGCTATGGCAAACGGACCAGAAGGAGCCGAAAAGACCGAATTACCGGATAACACAAGGCTGTCCAACTGAAGCGTACCGGTCCCTGTGCTGATCACGATAAGAGTATCCTTCTTCGTAGTTCCCACCGTCACACTATCGAAATCTATCGCTGCAGGACTCACCGCTACCGTAGGCACAGGCGGTAGGATAGCCCCGTTATCCAATATGACGGGGATACTGAGCCCATCAGCATCGGACACGATCGTCCCATCGGCAAACTTCACGCTGTCAGGAAATACGGCACCCGCACGTATAGCAAAACTTATTGTCAACGCAGTGTCCGAACCTGCTGCTATCAAACTGTCCGCCTCAGGGCTGAACACAACAATATTTAAGACCCCATCGGCCTGAACGTTAAACTGCGCATCAAAAAGGGCGTCCGTCAACCTGCTGGAAACCACAGTCATGCTATCCACCGAAAGCTTGGTCGTATCGTACTGCACAAAGGCCTGAAACCCCCTCGACGGACCCGCAGCGATATTGTCAAATACTATAGGGACATCAACTATTGTATCTCCAGAAACCAATTGAACATCGGGAATAGTTAAAGAAGCAGGAATAAGGACAGCGGGTAAGATAGCCCCGTTGTCTGTCACCACGGGCACCGCAAGTCCGGTGGACCCGGATACAGTAGTCCCATCGGCAAACTTCACACTATCGGGGAAGGTCGCCCCAGAAAGTATGTCAAACTTCACATTCAATAGAGTGTCCGACCCCACCGATATTACCTCAGCGCTGATCGGGCTGAATAACAATATCTTCAGCCTGCCGTCAGCCTGAGTCTGGAAGTCCACGATAAAGCTCAGTGGAGTCAACCTTTCTGAAACTATGGTCACAGTACCAACTGACAATTTCGCAGTATCAAATTCCAGGACTAACTCCATGCCCCTTGAGGAGTCCCCATCTGTGTTATCAAACTCTATAGGCACATCTACAGTAGTGGCCGTCCTCGTAGCCAGAGTCACATCGGGAATAGTCAGCAAAACCCCAGGTGGCAGGATAGCACCGTTGTCCAGTATGACGGGAATACTGCGCTCATTAGCATCAGACACAACCGTCCCATCGGCAAACTTAACGCTGTCAGGAAATGCTGCACCTGAAACTATATCAAAACTTACGTTCACCGCAGTGTCGGAGCCTGTGGCTATCAAACTGTCCGCCTCAGGACTAAACACCAGAATATTCAAAATCCCATCGCTTTGAACGTTAAACTGAACGTCAAAACCAGCATCACTCAGCCTGTTAGAAATCACTGTCACAGTAGCTACAGAAAGCTTGGTCGTATCGTACTTCACAAAAGCCTGAAACCCCCTGGACGGACCCGCATTGATATTGTCAAAGACTACAGGAACCCCGACGGCGGTATCCCCGGAAGTCAACTGCACATCAGGAATACTCAAAGAAGCAGGAGCGGCAAAGATAACACCGTTGTCCAATATGACAGAGGTCTTAATGCCCGAAGCATCCGAGACAAAGGTGCCATCGCCCACAAAATCCACATTTTCAGGGAACGCAGCCCCGGCAAGCACTTCGAACCTTATAGTTACCGCAGTATCAACCCCTACAGCTATGAGGTCGCTGGAGATAGCGCTGAAGACTAAGATGTTTAGACGGCCGTTATCCTGAACGTTAAATAGTGCATCAAAACTTAGATCAGTCAACCGGGAAGAAGCTATAAGGACAGTATCTACAGAGAAGGCAGTCGTATCAAACTCTACTAAAGCCTGGAATCCCCTCGATGGGCCTGCATCTATGTTACTGAACACTACAGGAACATCCACCGAACTAACCGTTGAAGCGCCTAACTGCACGTCCTCAATTATCAACACAGCATTTTGTCCGTAGGCGCCGGCCGCCAAACTTAATAAAGGCAAAAGGACAGCCATAAATACGATTTTTTTCATAAGGGTGTAACCTCCCTGAACAACGAAGGTAAATAACAAATCTGGCTTCTTACCTCTCTTAACAAAATCAGCATGCTGCCCTGTTTCCAATCCCAGAAACTTCCGTAACGTACCCCCGTAGACTATCCTGAAGCGATCCACAGAGCAGAATTACAAAGGCAAGAGCCAGACTCAATTGGTAAATTGAATCCTTTCAGGTTTATCGACCCCCGAAGTGATAACGCTCAATCAAACTCCCCCCACTCTCCAGCGCTCTGTCTTCGGATAGAACCACACGTGAGTTATCTCAAAAGTATCATCTTCCTTGTGGACTTAAAATTTTCAGCAGCGATCTTATAGAAATAGACTCCGCTTGTCACAACTCTGCCACTATTGTCCTTCCCGTCCCATTGCACATCGTACTTTCCAGCCTTTTTAGTATCATCCACCAGATTCCGAACAAGCTGTCCTGCAATGTTATATATACTTAAATTCACGTGCCCATCCTGGGCTATGTGATACTTGATGACGGTAGAAGGGTTCCAGGGATTCGGAAAGTTTTGTAAAAGCGAAGAGCTGCCCGGTATGCCCTCCCCATCCGCTTCCTCCGACTGACCTATCGTAATTGCACCGTCCTTAATCTGTAGGGACTTAATCGCCAACCTATCCAGATCAGCCAGGGTGGTATTGGTGTTATCCTCTGTAAAGATAATTTCCAACGGACTCACCCCTCCGAGCGACGCATCCGGTGAGACGGTAAACTCCACATTTACTATATCTCCCTCGCCCTTTGAGATAGACTCCCCCTCCAGATCAAACACCAGCAGCTTCAAAATCCCCGGCTCCACTACGTTGCTTTCCAAAACGTCCATGTGATCGGTGCGACCTGCCTTCTGAATCTTTATCGTCTTTACCACATTAGGATCGTATTTTAAAACTATCTGAACCCCCAAGACCTCACTTTCCAGATTTTCCATCTTAATTGCCGCGGTTCCCACTCCTCCGGGCTCCACAGATACATCAGGAAGGCTCAAACTTACGTCTGCTGCCTCTGCAGAATAGACAAATCCCGCAAGAATCATCAAAGCGCAACCGAACATTCTGACCGATCTTTTCATAGCGATTACCTCCTAAAGAGAATTGGATGGAACTCCTTAAGTAAACTTTTAGAAATTAGAGCCTATCTACAACTAACAAGACATCAAAGAGATTGATCGTACCGTCAGCCCCTCCACCTGCACCGTCCACCGGATCCATAAGGAACCGCGTAACCCCATCTGCCCCTGACAGTACATCAGATACACCAGTTGCTGAAGTCCTCTGAAGGATTACATCCACTACGAAGTCCAGATCCTCCGTCCCAACCTCGCCGTCTGCTGTGCCCCTTTCAAGACCCGCGAATTTCGTCACATCTCCCATGATACCCGTCAGTGCCCGTATCATAAATCCTCCGTCCCCTGCGATCCCCACAAAATCGGAGCCCCGTCTCCACTTAGTCGTCCCTGCGATGTCATCGTAGGTCCAGCTTGCGTCGGCGTCAAGACTGCTAATCCCACCTATTGAAGGACCCGTAGCGGAGGACAACTCCATAGCTGGAAACAGTTGCTGATTCTTTGTAATTCCCAAGGAGACTCTGCCATCCTCAAACCTTGTCCATCCGGACGCTGTGAGCTGACTGAGACCTCCAGCAGGATCTATCGTCTTACTTACCAACTCCGCGCCCGGTTCACTACCGCTTAGATCAAAGACCTTGGCAAGAAACGGATTAAGCACACCAACGACATAATCCCCCATTCGCCATATTAGACCCGAAAAATGGTTGTCAAAGTCGCCAGAACATGTTATATTACAATAAATAAGACTCATAAATGGCGGATAAATATTGATCATCCAGAGGGTGAAAGAATGAAAGTAGGTTTTGATGGAGGAATAAAGCTTGAATTTCATGGTGCAAAGGTGACATCAAACGGTGGACTTCTTGCGTATCGTGACCTTGATTACGCACTGGGATTATTTGATTCGGTATCAGCGGTTTTTACCGATAAACGCACAGGCCGTAATATCCAACATGATATATCTACTCTCCTGCGTCAATCGATATACAGCCGTCTTGCAGGATATGAAGATGTAAATGACGCCGAGCGATTATCCGTTGATCCCGTCATGCGAGCGATTACCGGAAAGAAGGACAAAGGCAGGCAAGCTGCCAGCTCCAACACGATAGGACGTTTTGAAACTGATATACTGACTCAGCATGACAATCTCAGAAACTTGTCAGATATCAATGGCAAGTGGGTTCAAAAAGCGATGAGTAAAACACAGCATCAACGAATCATTCTGGACATGGACAGTTCGGAGAGTCCGGTACATGGCCAGCAGGAAGGATCAGCTTACAACGGTCATTTCGGATGTACCTGTTTTCATCCAGTGTTCTGCTTCAATCAGTTCGGGGATTGTGAAGGAGTCCTACTTCGCTCTGGTAATGTTCACAGTGCTGATCGTTGGAAGGAAGTTCTGGAACCGATCGTCAAGAGATACGAGAGCAAGAAGAATAGGAAATACTTTCGAGGCGATGCTGCATTCGCAAAGCCTGAGATTTATGATTATCTGGAGGGAAACGGCTATTTGTATGCCATTCGGCTTCCCGCAAATGAGATACTCTATGAAAAGATACGATACCTGCTGACTCGGCCAGTTGGACGACCGCCGAGGAAACCGATTGTATCGTTATATGAATTTCAATATAAAGCGGCCAGTTGGGATCAATCGAGGCGAGTGGTCGCCAAGGTTGAATGGCACCAAGGGGAGTTATTCCCAAGAGTGGGATTTATCGTGACCAACATGAGCGCCAAGCCAGAAGGCGTGGTACACTTCTACAATGGCCGTGGCAGAGCTGAGCAGTGGATTAAGGAGGGCAAGTATGCTCTGAACTGGACCCGACTCTCATGCAAGCGTTTCGTCTCCAATCAGGTGAGGCTCTGGCTGTTTGTTCTGGCTTACAACTTGGGCAACTTCCTGCGACGTTTTGTTCTTCCGAAGAAAATCAAACACTGGTCACTACGCAGCCTCCTCGTGAAATTTATCAAAATCGGAGCGAAGATTGTCAGACACAGCGGATATATTACGTTTCAAATGGCTGAGGTTGGGATAGACAAGAGGTTATTTGCCGAAATATTATCCCGGATTGAACGATTGCGATGTTATTCTGTTTAAACTGCCACATTTTTTTGTGAGTCGATGGAGAGGTGTCTCTAATTGGAGGATTTAAACACAAAGAAAGTGATAATTCAGAGGAAAATACTATTTTAATTGAAAAAAGTACTTGTTGAAAAATGTAAAAGTGGTAATATTAATTCAGAAACAAGAATGTATCGAAATATAATCCCTCATGAATGTGATATGGGGAATGTCGGGTTGACTCTGTAACAAGCAGTTCAAAAAAGAAAGATCGTGTAATGGATAGTTTCTGGTTTGTCATCATTCTCATCGTAATATCCTATATATTCAGCAAGATCCGGCAGGCGGAGAGAAAGGCGAAGGAAGATTCCGCAGCTGGTCCGCCTGCTGTTCCTATTGCCAGGGCACAGCGGGATATAATGCCGGCGGATGAAATGGAAGAAGAATACGATTTTGAAGCTGAAGATCAGATACACAAGCAGGAGACTTTAGCGCGGGAGAGGACTAAAAAGTTAGAGACTGTAGGGTATGTTCAGCCAGAATCGAGTGGACAATCCGAAGTGGTCGTTCGACCCGCTGTGCACGCTGCACCTTCAAAACCTGCCAAGTCTCCCGAGTGGGGAAGGGCAGAAAAAGGAGATTATAAAGCTCCTGTGCGTCTGCCGATTTGATTCAACTCTAAATCCGTAGTACAAGCGGTCGTCTTCTCAGAGATCATAGGACCGTGCAAGGCAAACGCCCCTGGATATGATCGGGCTGATAGTTTTTGATTCAAAGTGTCGCGTCAGACATTCCAGTCTGGCGCTGGCTGCTTACCCGCATATTTGGACGATCTGAATACAGGTTCCGAAGTGGTGAAACTGGTAGACACACGGGGCTCAAAATCCCGCGGGCTTTAACGTCCATCCGGGTTCGACTCCCGGCTTCGGCACCAGAATTGATATACTCGATAGATGTTAGCGTATCTCTCCTCTTGAATCATAGGTTAAGTAGAAATTTCTTTTATACTCTCAATAAAAGTGCCTGGGACAAGATCTTGGAAAAGACCTGGGTAGACCTATGAAGAAACTCGGGGGTGTTACTATGGTCAGGAACTGAAGAGCTGTTCACCCAAGCAGTTTATATCTGCAATACGGCGGCTAGAACAAGCCGCGGCTATCACGCTGGGAGCAAAAGCCGCACAGATTATAGTCCTGAAAAGGAGATAAATAGACAATAATAGCTCACAGACAACAGACTATCTCTCAATGTCGCCCCTGAGTTAACCGCAACCGTATCTATCCCAATCTGAATTGCTGCCCTGTCCCCCACAGCGTCAAAGGAGATTGTATCGGTTATAGAATCCATAGTCTCCTCAGGGATCTGACCGGCCGACGCCTCCCAAGCACCTATAAAGATGCTAAGAGCTAAGATCAACCCAGAATCTTTCAGGATCTTTACCTTTTTGCGCATGTTCTCTCCTCCCTTCGTGATAGAACATTATCTAACTTTGAGTGATTGTCCACAAAATATAACTACACCCCGACATCTGTGCTGTGATACAGGTCACAAGATAAGATAAAATAAACCAGATGTCAACAAAAAAATCCCGAATTTGGCAAAAAATATAACCTGCACATCTTAAAGATAACCAAACCCCGACATCTGTGCTGTGATACAAGTCACAAGATAAGATAAAATAAACCAGATGTCAACAAAAAAATCCCCTAATTATGCAAAAAATAAAAAATAGATAGCCAATCGCCTTTAACCCCAATAATTCACAAAAAAAGCCGTGTATTAATTAAGGGATTGTATTATATTATAGTTATGCCGTTTAACCACCTTCGGTGTCATTGCGAGCCGAAGGCGAAGCAATCCCGATTCTGTGGCAGATGTAATACTCTCCGGCTCTCATAGGAGACCACTATAAAACCTTGAGATTGCTTCCCCGATAGACTCAATCGGGGACCGCTTTGCGCCTCGCAATGACTCCACCAAGTTTATGAATTAATCGGGCTAAAAGAGCATATACTCTGCGGTAATAGTGTACATGAAATCTTTCTGGTCCACATCCACTGCCCCTGTTTGCAGCACCTGCCTTAAAACTGGGAAGAACCTCCCAGCAAAATACAGATTCACCTTCCGGCTCGATTGATACATAACATCCAACGAAAGGAAGCTTATAAATTCTCTGAACTCTATCTCTATGGGCTGTGTAACCGATACATCCGACGACTCCCTGTTGTACTGCGCCTCTACCCTCAAATCGCTCGATAACTGATGTCCTATCTTCAAAAAGAAATCCCGCTCATTCCTCCTCCTTGTGCCCCCAATTCCTCTCCTGCCCAGGTGATGTCCCAAAATACTCCCTTTATGAAAGTAATCCCTTCCCCTTTCAAAGTACCAATTATCCTCCCTTCCTTCCAATTCCTCCAACACCGCCAGCTCCACCCTGAAATCCGTCTTCCCGTCCTGCAGAGGATCGCTCAGATATATCCCTGATATGCGACCGTTTTTTTTGCCCCAGGGGAAAGACCTCCTCTTCACACCCGACTCCCACAGATCGTCTCCCCCGCTTATTGCGTATATCTTCACGCCATTTGCAACGTACCAGGCACCTCCGAACTCACCGACCTGATTTGCACTCCCTCCCCCGAAGACCGATCCCAGGCTCGCCTCCAAAAATAGTCTATTTCTGTACGACCACTCCACCCTCATCCCACCCAGAGTCGCATTTACATCCCCCCTACCTTCCTGTGCAGTCTTAACCGCTCCTACTACAACTGTGGCCCTGATCTCTTCAAACATCCTGGAAACTCGCCCCAAAAAAAACGGGTCAGCATTATCCGTTATGACAAAATCGCCGTGATACCCGGGACCCCACCACAACTCGTCTATCCCCACCTCAATATCCATACCCCAGAGGTCTACATCCACATAAGCCGTTCTAAGCCTGGCCTCTGTTGTGTCCTCGTTCCACAATACATAAGGCGACAGGAAAATCGAAGTCCTATCCCCGATATTCAACCCTAAAGGTATCTCCAGCCCTAGATTCGTCCCCTCCTGAAAATCGAATAGCCGATAACTGTCCAGATTATTCACAAAATCTCTAGTCCATCCGCCTACTGTAAACTGAGGCCTTATATGAAATTCCCCAAGAAAGCTCTCCTTTTCGGCTCTGATACCCTCAATCTCAACCCTGAACTCCCTCTCCAAGTTCCTCACCAGGACACTGTTTCCCTTTGATATTTCGTCCTTTATAGTTGAAAGATTCAGAACAGTTCTTGCCACATCACGTCTCCTCAGAGGCTTATGTCCAATCATCATCCTATCTACAAGCCCCTCGGTAGCCAACCTTTCAAGGACGTCATAAGACCAGTGATGAAGCGGAATCCGCACCGACGCCCTAAACTCATGCACGGCAGCGTTCGCTACAAAAATACTAAAAAAAATGGCAAATAATTCAATCCATAGAATAAGAATTACCTGCCGCATCGTTCCCTCTCTCTCTGAAGGATTTTCCTTCAACGTATCTCTGAAGGATTTTCCTTCAGCAGGATTTTCCTTCAACAGTATCTCTGAAGGATTTTCCTTCAGCGTAAACCCTTACATTCTTAGATCTACAATTCCAGAACCCTCTCGTACACCCCCACAGTCCCTTTTATCGCATCATTCACATCGAACCGCTCGCTTACAGCGTTTCTGCCCCCGGTCCCTAGTATGTTTATCCTATCTCTATCCTTCAAAAGACCTATCAGGGCATCGGCCAGACCCTTTACATCCTTCGGCTTAACAAGCAGCCCCGTCCTCTCATCTTCAACCACCTCCCTGATTTCACCTACATCCGACGCCACCAGCGCCTTTCCTGCGCCTAAAGCCTCTAAAGCCACATACGGCAACCCTTCCCACAGAGAGGGCATCACCACAATGTCCATCTTCCTCAGCACGTCAGCTATATCTTTCCTTGTGCCCGCAAACTTGACTTTGTCGTCAATTTTCAACTCCACTGCTATCCCCTTCAATCTCCCTTCTAAAGGTCCCTCTCCCACCACCAGGAACTCCACGCCCGGATAGACATCTAACACCATCTTTGCCGCCCGGATAAAATACTCCTGCCCCTTTTGAGGTACAAGTCTTCCCACAGTCCCCACAACAGCTCTCCCATCCGCAAAATCTCCAGTAGGCACGAAGTCCCCCCCGATTAAATCGGGGGTCAGCTCGTCTATGTCTATGCCGTTCCTAATCGTCTGGATCTTATCCTCTCTTACAATTTTCCACTTGACCATAATCTGTCTGTTCACTTCCGAGACAGAAATCACAAAATCCACAAGAAAACAGCAGGTCCTCTCAATGAACCAGCACAGGATCTTTCCCAAAGCACTCCTCTTAGAGCTCACGGACAAAGCGTGCACTGTATAGATGCACCTGATCCCCGCTATCCTCGCAGCGATTCCCCCGTAAATGCCCGTCCTGGTTCCGTGCGCGTGCACCAGATCTACTTTCTGGCTCCTGATTACGCTGAGCACATCAGACACCAGTATCCAGAGCTGCATTCTTCCCATTCCGGGATGGAGGCCATCCACAAAATCTATAACGCTGACCTCCACATCCATCTCCTTAAACACAGCGACCATAGGCCCGTCGTCTGAGCACCCGACTATATTCTCGAACCTTCTGCCGTCCATACCACGGATCAACAACTGCACGTGTCTGGGGCCCCCGCCGACCTCTGAGCTATTTATAAGATGCAGGATCTTTATCTTATCCATGTTCCCGACTACCTTACGAGCGTCATCCTCCGCACAGACAGAAAATACCCGGATCGTATTCTATATATATAGACGCCACTTGCCACATCCTTCCCCCAACTATCTTTCCCATCCCAATTGACGCTGTAGAATCCCGCGGTTATGTAAGAATCCACCAGAGTAACTACCAGACGTCCCAAAATATCGTAAACGTCCAGCTTCACATAGTTATCCTCAGCGATGCTGTAACGAATCACTGTCCCTGGATTAAACGGATTCGGATAGTTCTGCGACAGTGCATATTTCATGGGTTCATCGTCTTTTTCAACTACATCCGTACTCAGTACATTCAATCCCCCATCTATCAAAATCAGGTCGTATTCCTCGTTGTGCTCGTCTATCACCACAGTCACAGCAGGCGTCTGTCTTATGAACCCGAGAGGTATCTTTCGATTCCCCGTCAGGCGGTCCGATACATCGATGACCATAAAGGCTATCGGTCCTGCTCCCTCATCCACGACATTTCCTCCGAAATCCAGGATAACTAACCTCAACTCGTTTGGCAGGACATTAAACAAGAAACTCGATATATGTTCAACTCTCTGGGATACTTGCACATCAGTTATATCTATACTCATACTATCGAACTCCAAGAACACCTGAATCCCTTTGACAGTTCCTGAACTGTTATCCATCTGAATCGGGATAACGACTCCCTTATCCCCCGGCATCACAGCAACCTCAGGGATACTCAAGGTGACCTGAGCAGATGCCGTGGAAACTGTGCACACAAGCAAAAAGATATAGACAGCAGCCCCCGATAGATTGAATCGGGGGTAGACACCGACATTCCTGCCTCCCCTTCCTGACTCCCTGAGTAGAGCACAGAATACAGGCTCTAAACCTAAACCCGTTCTCAAGATAACGCCCTCCTCTTTAGACAGTCCAGATAGAGATCCTCTATCGTGTTGACCACACCGTCCATTCCAAAATGCTTCCGCATCCTATGCCCCCCTGCTTCTCCCATCCTTCGGGCTTTCTCTACATCCTGAGCGATCTCTACAATGGCTTCGGCCAGGGCTTCTGTATCTTCAACTGGCACGAGATACCCCGTGACGCCGTTTTCTACCACCTCCCTCATACCTCCGACATCCGAACCCACAACCGGTATCCCCATAGCCATCGCCTCAGCTGCCGCCAGTCCAAATCCCTCAGACCTTGACCCACACACCAGAATATCCACTGCCTTCAGACACTTTGCCACATTATCACTGTACCCTATAAAATTCACGCTATCTGAGAAATTCCCCATCCTTGCCATCTCGTTCAGTTCGTCGAGCATAGAACCCTCCCCTATCACGTACAGTTTCACGTCGGGCAGGCGCTTTACAACCTTCGGCATAGCCCGGAATACGATGTCGGGCCCTTTTATCCGCTCCAATCTGCCCACCATTCCCAATCTTATGCCCTGATTGTCGGGCCTCCTCTCTGTATTGTCAAAGCTCTTCAAATCCACACCCGGAGGAATCGTCACAACTCTGGGAGCGGCTGTAATCTCATCTTTAATATGGTCCGACACAGCCACCACCACATCGCTCAATTTCGCCGTAATCCTATCGGCAAGAAGATAGAGACTACCGAAGACTCCTCTCCTCGCCGTCGGACTTGCGTGCACCGTGGATACTACGACCTTCGCCCTCGAACAAGTCCCGGCGATCCTTCCGAACAGATTTCCCCTGCTGTCGTGTGTGTGAACCACGTCCGAACTAAACTGCCTCAACTTTCTGAACAATTCTACAACAGCCCACAGATCCCACTTGCTCCGCATCTGCACGGGGCGCACCTGGATTCCCATCTTCCTCAGACAATCCGCAAACCTCCCCTCAGGGGCTAAAACCAGGATCTCAAATAGATCCGTGTTCAATCCTGAGGCTAAATTCATCACGTGCCTCTCTGCCCCCCCTATAGCATACGCCGCTATCACGTAAGCCACCCTTATCTTTCTGCCGCAGGCTGTGCCTTTAAAATCCAACTCTCCTCTTGGATTCCTCAATAGCTTTCTGATTCTTCTCAACGGTCAGATTGTCCTCATCTGTCCACATCCCCGGCGGGTAGAAGCCCTTTCGATACATCGGATAGGCCTCAGTTCTGAGGTGAGCTAACATCTGATGCCCCTGTCTTGTCCTTCGCTCGTGCCTAAGGGCGTCAACATCTATCGGGGCAACTACGATCTTCTCCCCCGGACCGGGGTCAGCCTGCGCCAGGATCCTGCCGTCGTAATCCACGACCATACTGCCTCCGGGCCAGGAAAAGGGAGGATAGTTCGAGAGCGACGCACCTTGATTCGACGCCAGGACGTAGGCGATATTCTCGAGCGCCCGACATCTGTTTACGACTGTCCACCAATCCATAGGCTGTGACGCCCCCCAGGGGTCCATATAGGCTGAGACCCTCACCAAGATCTCCGCTCCGTTAGCCGTCAACTGCCTCAAGGGCTCAGGAAATAGCCAGTCGTAACATATCGCTGCGCCGATCTGTCCGATCGGAGTCCGGGCGACCGGGAAGATCTCCTCATCGTAACCCTCGACGTCGTGAGGGCTTGTATGAACCTCCCAGGGTATCCACGTATTCACCTTGCGATACTTGTACAAAATTCCTTCGGGCCCGATAAGGCAGGTAGTATTAAAGAGCGCATCCGCCCATTTCGGATCGACCTCCAGAAAACTTCCCGTCTGTATATATACATCATACTCCTCTGCCTTACTGATATACCTGTCCGTATGCTCGTTCGGGATCGGGACCGCCAGCTTTTCTTTTAGCTCCTTTGCCGTAAGATAGACCGGAGCGGCGTGCCCGAACTCAGGAAACGCCAACAACCTTACGGGCAAAAAGGGAGAATAACCCACCACAGCCTGATCTACCATCTCTATCATCCGATCTGTCTGTTTTCCAATCTCATCCCTCGTTCGGGGGTTCGGCATATCTGTCTGACAGGCAGCCGCGTAATATCTCATCTCTTTCATTCAGATCCCCTATCTCCATATCCATTTAGTGCTACTTTGCAAAATAATCCTATTTCATCAATATTAACTTGCTTGTTTTAACAAATCCATCCGCCTAACTGTAAAACTATCCTGTCCTGCCGAAGTTATCCAGAAAAATCACAAAGTCGGACAGGCCGATCGCTCCATCATTATCCAAATCAAATGTGGGATCCCAATCGGCTGAACTGGTCGTTGTCCCGAACGCATCCAGAAAAAGGACAAAATCGGAAAGCCCTACTTCATTATCCCCATCAAAATCTCCTACAAGACTGGGGACGACAACAGGGATATCAGAGCGATTCATCAAGACTGATACATCATCGCTATCAAAATTAGCCACAACCAAGTCATTATCTCCATCTAAATCCGCACTGAAAACTGACTCGGGAAACTCCCCAGCAGCATAGTCCACCTTGGATGCAAATGTTCCGTCTGCATTATTCAACAACACTGATACAGTACTAGTCCTGAACCTGCGACCCCCATTAGCTACAGCCAAGTCATTATCTCCATCCCCATCTAAATCCGCACTAAAAACTGAATTGGGACCACTCCCAGCGGGATAGTCCATCTTAGGTGCAAATGTTCCATCTCCATTATTGGACAACACTGATACATTACCGCTTCTCCCATTAGCCACAGCCAGGTCATTATCTCCATCCCCATCTAAATCCGCACTGAATACTGATTGGGGTTCATCCCCAGCGGGATAGTCCACCTTAGGTGCAAATGTACCATCACCATTATTCAACACACACTGATACATTACCGCTTCTCCCATTAGCCACAGCCAGGTCATTATCTCCATCCCCGTCTAAATCTGCACTGAATACTGATATGGGGTTATTCCCAGTGGTATAGTCCACCTTATGTGCAAATGTACCATCACCATTGTTCAACAACACTGATACATTATTGCTCCACCAATTAGCTGTGATTAAGTCATTATCTCCATCCCCGTCTAAATCTGTACTGAATACTGATAAGGGACCATCCCCAGCGGCAAAGTCCACCTTAGGTGCAAATGTACCATCCCCATTATTCAACAACACTGATACAGTATTGCCGCGACCGAAGATGTCTCCACTAGCCACAGCCAAGTCATTATCTCCGTCCCCATCTAAATCTGCAATGAATACTGAACTACCCGCAGCTTCATAGTCCACCTTGATTGCAAATTGTCCATCTCCATTGTTCAACAACACTGATAGATTATCGCTGAATGTGTTAGCCACAGCCAAGTCACTATCTCCATCTCCATCCAAATCTGCAATGAAAACTGATCTAGGACCATCCGCTGCGGCAAAGTCCACTTTAGGTGCAAATGTACCATCCCCATTATTCAACAACACTGACACATTATTGCCGACCTCATTGGCCGTAACCAAGTCATTATCTCCATCCCCATCTAAATCTGCACTGAATACTGATATGGGGTTATTCCCAGTGGTATAGTCCACCTTAGGTGCAAGGGTGCCATCTCCATTATTCAACAACACTGATACATTATTGCCGACCTTATTGGCCGTAACCAAGTCATTATCTCCATCCCCATCTAAATCTGCACTGAATACTGAACGTGGAAAATCTCCAACATCATAGTCCACCTTAGGTGCAAATGTCCCATCTCCATTATTCATCAATAGTGATACATTATTGCTGAATAGATTAGCCACAGCCAGGTCATTATCCCTATCCCCATCTAAATCTATACTGAAGACTGATCGAGGAGTTTTCCCAGCGGCATAATCAGTCTTGGGTCCGAAAAGATCCTGCGCATAGGCAGACGCATTAAAAGCGACCAATAGTGCCAGAGTAGTATATACGCGGGCGGCCGTTAGTCTAAAACGGTTTTGGAAGTATTCATTTAACATAGATTCACATGATAGGTAGCCAGGATGTCCCTTATTATCTCTACCCTATTATCCCACGAATTTTCCTCAGCGACCTTTCTCCTTTCAACTTTCAGCCCCTCATCTCTATGGCATAAAACATCCTCAATACATCGCACAAATCCCTCGTAGTCCTCCCCTATCCTGATCAGCCCCTCAAATCTCCTGGCATGGGGAAAATCCACAGAGACGATCGGTTTCCCCAAAGATAGATAATCGTAGGTCTTTACAGGGTCCGAACAGACCACATATTCATTCACCTTGAAGGGCAGGAGACACGCATCAAAAGACGCGATGTAACTGTGAATCTCCTCGTAATCTCTCCTCCCAAATAGATGCACATTGTCTATCCCCTCTAACTTCCTGCCAATATCCTTATCACAAGGTCCGACCAGCACCAGAGACCATTGCCTCCGGACCGAAGCTACGTACTCGATCAAATCCGCGTCAACTCTGTGATTTAGCGCCCCCACAAATCCTAAGATAGGTCCCTTTACCCCCTCCATATCACGGGGCAGCTCTTGTGCGCTTTCACATACGTTGGGATCGGACCCGTTCGGCAACAAAAGCACGTTCTTGCTGTAACTTTTCATCAACCTACAAAGACCCTCACTGGCGGCAAAGACCACATCTGCCCTCCTGCACAACTCCTCCTCCATCGCCTCCAGGTTCTTCCTGCCCACTGCCTTATGGCTCTCCGAATGCCTGTCCGCACAGTCGTAGCACACCGTCGCCGGACTGACTCCACCGATTGCATCCACCACGTTCGGATAGCCCGCCCATAAAACGATGTCCTGAAACCCTAATCTTCGAGCTATCCTCCCGACAGAACAGCCGAGTGCCCCATATGCCAGCCTGTTTATGGGCCGAAAGACACTTCGCAGAGGAAGCGACGGCGGTGGAGCGTATACAAAGAGATTCTGCCCTATGCGCCTTGCTCCGCTCATCCATCCGAAGGACAGGGAGCGGACGCGCTGACTCCGCAAAAGAGAAAACAGGTTCTTCGCAGGCTCCACGAATAAGACCCTGTCGAGGGACGCCAGCCTCTCTGCCAACTGCTGATGCCTCTGCCTCAGGGCGTCCCAATCCACAGGGGAAAAGAATACAATATCCAGTTGCCAACTCCCAGACAAATTAGCCAACAAATAGTAGAGATTGCTTCGCTATCCCCGACCCCTAACTGAATCCCCAATAGACTCAATCGGGGATCGCAATTACGGTAATTATTGCTTGCGCTTGCCTTCAGTAAGACAGACAAAAGTGTCTGTCTTACCAGCCACCTTATCAACACACTCTTTGTACTGTACCAAACTTGTTGGGTCAGATATCCCTGTCTGACACGCCCGATTCATCCGGTCTATATAAGGACGAGGCCTGCCCCCGAATGATTCTATCGGGGGGTCGCTCGCCCATGCGCTGGGTTACCCAGCCCCTACATTTAAGGAAGAGAGGATGTGCCCTGTCTACTTGTTTTCCTTTACCTCTTCCAATAACCCCTTTGCTTTCGCTGCCGCAGTCCCTCCATACTCTAAAGCCCTCTCAAACTCCTTCTTGGCCTCCTGGAGCTTTCCTGACTTTTGATAAGCCACGCCCAGATGATACGCCATCTCACCTGTTAGAGATCCATATCTCCCATCTCTAGATGCCTCCCCTATCTCCTCCGAGAGGATCTCCACAGCTTTGTCGTAATCTCCTTTCTGACAATAAGCCCATCCCAACGTATCCAAATAATAGAGTCTGTTGGAACTGTCCAGCCTTATGGCCTCCCCAATCAGCCATAGTGCCTCATCCAGATTTTCTCCGGCATCAGCGTACAAAAACCCCAGGTTATTCATACTCCTTGCATCCCGGGGATCTATCTGAATAGCCCTCCTGTACTCTTCTTTAGCCTCCTCCTGCCTTCCCAGATTGCTCAGTACCCATCCTAAATAATAGTGCACCCTGCCATCGTCATCGGCCTTTGGCATCGAACCTCTCAGAACCCACTCGGCCCTTTCCCACAGTCCATTCTCCTGATAATATCCCATCAAATTCTTGTAAGTCGTTGAGATTGTGCTGCTCAACCTGCCTATAAATACCACTTCTCCCGTCACATCTTCACTCCGCTCATAAGCCATAAACTCATCCCTGTATCCTCTATGTAGATCCAGAGAAGCCCTTGCAACTGGCAGAAACCTCTCATATTCCCGGATCATCCCATCTCTGTCTCCCTTCATCTCAAAAAGCAGCGCCAGAGCGAATCTGTTCTCTGCGTCGTCTCTCAAATCCACAGCCTTTTTGTACTCCTCAATCGCCCTGTCTATTTCCCCCAACTCCTTATGAGACAGACCTAAGTTATTATGAATCTCCGCATAGTTTGGTGCCAGTTTCCCAAGACGCTCGTACACATCCAAAGCGGAATCGAAATCCCTCAGTCCTATGTGGACAGCTCCAAGCTTATACAGAGCCTTCAGATTGTGCTCGTTTAACTCTGCGGCCCTTTTCAACTCCTTCTGTGACTCCAGGAGACGGCCATCTGCCATTTCGAACTTACCGTTCAGAAGAAATATCTCCGAGAGGGAGGCCCTCACGTCCTTATACATGGATACGGAAAGAACCGCTGCTGCACATAAACCTACGGCTAATCTCCCGACTTGGGGGAGCTTGATCGAATTCCAGTCAAATTTAACCGCCATCAGGGCCATAGCCAGACCCATCGAAAGGTAGAAGAACGTCCCCGTAGAGGTAAAACGCATCCCCACACTCACCAAGCTGTGAGTCAGCGTCCCGATCATCCCCGCCGAGAGACTCACCACAAGCAGCGTCGCTTTCCTGTCCTGGCTTGTCTCCATAAACCTTTTTACCTGCACAAAAAATAGAGCCAGAATCCCCAGAAAAGCCCCTAACCCCAATATCCCCATCTCTGACATAACCTCCAGGAATTCGTTATGGGCGTGTCCTACATTCTGATCCACGCCCTTCAGCCAGTAGTCGTTACCCCTGTACTCGGGGAAATAGACCCTGAAGAGGCCTATCCCCTTCCCAAATAGAGGACTATCCCCAACCATTTCCAGTGCCCCATCCCACATAACCAGCCTGGAACGCACGGCTGCTCCCGATATCAACCTCTCCCCCACCCAATCCGGCAGGGCAAAATAGAGGAGAGCCGCCAGAACCACACCTCCGGCGGCAAGTGCCCATATTCTCCTTATGATCCAGCCTACATTCATCAACATAACCGAACCCAGACCACATGCAAATCCTATCCACGCCCCCCTGCTTTTGCTCATAAGCAGAGCTATAACCATAATGCCCATAGCCCCACCTAAGAATAATCTTCTCCATACGTTTTGGCCCCTTTCGCACCCTAAAAAGAGCCCCAAACACATAAAAATAGCTATGACTGTGAACCCGCCGAAAAGATTCGGATGACCCAAGGTTGAAAAGCTCCTCGGCTCATAATTAAGTCTAAAACTCTCTCCTTCCATGGGGAACAAAAATCCGTGCCCCGAATATTGAACTATGCCGTAAACTGATACAATCGCCCCCGAGACTACAACTCCCCACATTATCCTCTCGACATCTTTCCGGTCCCTTAGAAAGTTTACACACAGGAAAAAGAGCGTAAAATAAGCCCCCAACCTCAACAACCTGTCTATCCCCGCATAGGCATAATCCGAGGTCAATACCGAGCTGGCCCCGAGGACAAAATACACCCCTATCATCAGATCCACCGGCGTCCTCTTGAAGGTCATCGCCACTTTGCCTGAGCCCATCGCCCACAGCAGGGCACAGCCGAACACAACTGCGTCGACTACAATCTCCTTAGCTAACGTCGCATCGTCCGCGTTCGGCACAACCGCTAACGGAACCAGCACCGCCAAAGCCAGAATCCCCGACTTTATCGCATTCTCAACAGACCTTGCCCCACTCATATCGCTAAGACTCAATTACTCCCCAGAGCTGAACTTTGCCACTAGATAATTGTGAAACGCACTATACGCCGGTTGGTCGAAGAGCGCGAAGCAACTCTCTTTAAGCACTTTGTCTCCATCAGATGATCCCCGGCCGCATCCACCATAACCTTCGCACATCTATCTATAGAAAGTCCACCCACTCCTGTCCCTATGGCGGGGAGTGCCAGAGACTCTATCCCCTTTTCCTCGGCCCTTATGAAGACTGTTCTTCGTCGCCAGTTTTACCGTCTCCTCATCCGTCTTCAACTCCTGACCCATCCCGGCGGCGTGAATCACGTACTTGTCCTTCAGATTGCCCCCGGATGTGACCACAGCTTCGCCAATAGGAATAGGCCCCAAAGCTACCGCTTCATCCTCAATTATCTTTCCGCCATTCCTTTTGATCGCTCCGGCGACTACGCTCCCCATCCACAGGCGATCATTCGCAGCGTTTACGACCGCCTCTGTATCGCTGTCCGCAATATCTCCCATGACCACTTCCAGGCTCGTCTGTCCTACTTTAACCATAGCTGCAACTCCTTATCTTCTGACTCCCTGAGATGGACCTATTCATAGTCTGCCGGGCGAACCCCATGCATTCGCCCCCACATAGAACGGCGGAGCTGTAGGGGCAAACACGTGTATCTGTCTTTGCCTTTGCTTTTCCCTGTCTACTGTCTACTGTCTACTTTTCTTAGCATTCTCTGTCGAAGTTATCCAGGAAAACCACAAAATCCGAAAGCCCAACGTTCCCATCGTTATTCAAGTCGAATTTAGGATCCCAATTGGCAGACTTCTCCCCGATTGAATCTATCGGAGATGAACTTCCGAAGACATCTAAGCGCGGAAAATACCAGTTCCAGCGCGTTCAGTACGCCAAGCACAAAGTGGAGTGTATGGACATGTGGAGCAACGCCTGGAAGACCTATAATAGATTCGACCGACATTCCCCATATCACATTCATGAGGGATTATATTTCGATACATTCTTGTTTCTGAATTAATATTACCACTTTTACATTTTTCAACAAGTACTTTTTTCAATTAAAATAGTATTTTCCTCTGAATTATCACTTTCTTTGTGTTTAAATCCTCCAATTAGAGACACCTCTCCATCGACTCACAAAAAAATGTGGCAGTTTAAACAGAATAACATCGCAATCGTTCAATCCGGGATAATATTTCGGCAAATAACCTCTTGTCTATCCCAACCTCAGCCATTTGAAACGTAATATATCCGCTGTGTCTGACAATCTTCGCTCCGATTTTGATAAATTTCACGAGGAGGCTGCGTAGTGACCAGTGTTTGATTTTCTTCGGAAGAACAAAACGTCGCAGGAAGTTGCCCAAGTTGTAAGCCAGAACAAACAGCCAGAGCCTCACCTGATTGGAGACGAAACGCTTGCATGAGAGTCGGGTCCAGTTCAGAGCATACTTGCCCTCCTTAATCCACTGCTCAGCTCTGCCACGGCCATTGTAGAAGTGTACCACGCCTTCTGGCTTGGCGCTCATGTTGGTCACGATAAATCCCACTCTTGGGAATAACTCCCCTTGGTGCCATTCAACCTTGGCGACCACTCGCCTCGATTGATCCCAACTGGCCGCTTTATATTGAAATTCATATAACGATACAATCGGTTTCCTCGGCGGTCGTCCAACTGGCCGAGTCAGCAGGTATCGTATCTTTTCATAGAGTATCTCATTTGCGGGAAGCCGAATGGCATACAAATAGCCGTTTCCCTCCAGATAATCATAAATCTCAGGCTTTGCGAATGCAGCATCGCCTCGAAAGTATTTCCTATTCTTCTTGCTCTCGTATCTCTTGACGATCGGTTCCAGAACTTCCTTCCAACGATCAGCACTGTGAACATTACCAGAGCGAAGTAGGACTCCTTCACAATCCCCGAACTGATTGAAGCAGAACACTGGATGAAAACAGGTACATCCGAAATGACCGTTGTAAGCTGATCCTTCCTGCTGGCCATGTACCGGACTCTCCGAACTGTCCATGTCCAGAATGATTCGTTGATGCTGTGTTTTACTCATCGCTTTTTGAACCCACTTGCCATTGATATCTGACAAGTTTCTGAGATTGTCATGCTGAGTCAGTATATCAGTTTCAAAACGTCCTATCGTGTTGGAGCTGGCAGCTTGCCTGCCTTTGTCCTTCTTTCCGGTAATCGCTCGCATGACGGGATCAACGGATAATCGCTCGGCGTCATTTACATCTTCATATCCTGCAAGACGGCTGTATATCGATTGACGCAGGAGAGTAGATATATCATGTTGGATATTACGGCCTGTGCGTTTATCGGTAAAAACCGCTGATACCGAATCAAATAATCCCAGTGCGTAATCAAGGTCACGATACGCAAGAAGTCCACCGTTTGATGTCACCTTTGCACCATGAAATTCAAGCTTTATTCCTCCATCAAAACCTACTTTCATTCTTTCACCCTCTGGATGATCAATATTTATCCGCCATTTATGAGTCTTATTTATTGTAATATAACATGTTCTGGCGACTTTGACAACCATTTTTCGGGTCTAATATGGCGAATGGGGGCTAAGAAGAAGACAAAATCCTCAAGGTCTATGTCGCAGTCATAATCGAAGTCCCCAAAAGAGGATATGACCGTAGGAGCAGACTCGATTCCTCTCCCCCTCAATCTTATCTCTACAGGACTCTGATCAGGATCATCGGTCTCCAGGCCCAAGCTTCCTGTGACAATCCCCAAATTTGAAGGCTCGAACCTTATCGTCGCTAAAATCCTTACATCCGCGTTCAGAGTCTGCGGAAATACGGGAGAGACCACCTCAAATGGACCCGTCATATGGGAAATATCCAGGCTCAGCACGTTGGATCCCACATTCCTTATGCCCAGCGACCTCTCCTCAGCTCTGCCGAAAGGCACATTACCAAAATCTATCGTCTCCTGTGACAGAGAAATGCTTGAGATAATCAATCCCACGCCGGAAACCATAACCCATAGAGTGTCGCTGTCAGGATCGCCACTTATGACAAAGAGACTATCTAAAAAGCTGCCTGCGGCCTGCGGCGAAAAATACACAATAACCGAAAGGCTATCCGCGGTGTCCACAATCACAGGAAACACAAGTTCAGATACGCTGAAGGAACTATCTCCGCTCGACATTCCCACCGTATCCACCTTCAACTCCACGTTTCCCTTATTCCTTATAAACAACGTATCCAACGTAGAATCCTTCACACTTATACCCTCGAAATTCAGAGAATCCGGGAAGAGAGACACATCCGGTTCGCCGGTCCCCCTACCTTTCAGAGAGATAATCAGGCTCGGCTCATCCTGGTCATTACTCTCAATACTCAGGACACCTGACGCAGTCCCTAAAGAATCGGGCCTAAACCTGACCACAATCTGGCTGCTGTCCCCCGCAGCTACAACACTACTCGAAACAGAGGTCAGCTCAAACCCGGGACCCGACACACTAACACTATTCAAGACGAGATCCATACCGATGCCTGTATTCCTGACCGCTAAAACCATATGCAGGCTATCCAAGACTGGGACACTGCCAAAATCCAGGGAATCGGGGGCAGCGTCAATATCCGCACCGACGCCCTCGCCCCTTAAAGCGACAACCAGATTGGGATCGTTAACGGCGTCGCTCACAATAGTCAGACTTCCCGAAGAGGCGCCCACGCTGGGCGGTTCAAACTCAACGATCACATCCGAACTGTCGCCCACAGCCACCAGGACATTCCCTCCAGAAGCCAAAAAAGCGTCCCCTGAAACAGAAATCTCCCCCAGGGATAGGTCCAACGCACCGATGCTGTATATCCTCAGAGTCTTACTCTTTTTACTTCCCACAACAACGTCACCGAAATCCAGAAAATCAGCGCTTACACCGATAGCCGGAGCGTTCAACTTTATCGCCCCATCCTCAAGAATCATCGGGTGCTGGTCGTTCGGGAATCCACTGTCGGCATCGATAACCCCTTTTGTGCCTGAAGCCACACCATCGAACGGCAGAAAGGATAGCTGGGAAGGTAATGTCGCCCCTTCAATTATATCGAAGTCCAGAGAAATGATAATATCCGCCCCGGCAGGGATCGTACGTCCCCCGATGGCAAAAATATCTATATCCAATCCAAAGGTTCCCGTCTGGGCTTTCAGGATCTCCGCGTCCGCCCTCACCACGAATCTGTTCAGACGGCTCGACACCTTATTTGCCCTCTTAAACAGAAGATCATCCGTATCGAACAGAAGCTGTATCTGCATACTTCGTATAGGTCCCAGGTCGCTATTATCGAAAAAGATCGGCACAGAGACAGACGTAGCTCCTTCATCTATGACCACGTCTTCGACCCTGAGCGTCACAGCCTGGCCCCAGGATAGAGATGCAATCCCCAAGACGGCACTTGCGAGAACCAAAACCACCGTTATCAAACTTTTGAACCTATGATCCGGTGTATGCGATGTCATAAGTATTTTCCCTTGATCAGTTTTCTTGGAACGGGAGTCCTGGGATATTCCCAACTACAAATTGCAAAATTCGAACGGCATCCATAGATGTCACTTCCCCATTGCGAGTCACATCGGAGATATCAAGGAATAGTCCTATATTCCCGTCAAAGAACTCGCGTATTATGTTCCTGATTCCGACCGAATACATTAGTGCTAAAGAAGCGTCGAAAGAACTAACCTTGACGTTTCTGCTGATGTCACCTATAAGCTTTTTTACTACTATTACGATGTTGCCATTCTCAAGAATCAGCGGATGCTGGTCATCTGGAAATCCGCTGTCGGCATCGATAACCCCTTTTGTGCCTAGTGCTACACACACCATCGAACGGTAGAAAGGTTAGTTGTGAGGGTAATGTAGCCCCTTCAATTATATCAAAGTCCAGAGTAAGGATAATATCCGCCCCGGCAGGGATCGTACGTCCCCCGATGGCAAAAATATCTATATCCAATCCAAAGGTTCCCGTCTGGGCTTTCAGGATCTCCGCGTCCGCCCTCACCACGAATCTGTTCAGACGGCTCGACACCTTATTTGCCCTCTTAAACAGAAGATCATCCGTATCGAACAGAAGCTGTATCTGCATGCTCCGTATAGGTCTCAGGTCGCTAGTGTCGAAGAAGATCGGCACAGAGACAGATGCAGTTCCTTCGTCTATGACTGCGTCTTCGACCCTGAGCGTCACGGATTGGCCCCAGGATAGAGATGCAATCCCGCACATCAAAGCGACAAATGTCAATGTCCTCAGTATATGCATCATATGCATCTTTTCTTCCAAGCTTAAGGAATTCCTGATTGACCTAAAACCCTAATCCACAAAAAGATACTACCGACAGTGAGGCTTGTCAAGAAAAATACTGGACAGCATACAGGGAGATTGTTTCGGGATGACCCCCGATAGAATCATTCGGGGGCAGGCCTCCCTCGCAATGACCAAGATGGACAACGTCATTCCCAGCGCCAGCGATTGAACCCCCGATAGAGTCAATCGGGGGTCGGGGGGAAGCAATCTCCTGGGATGGGAGGCGGTGCCCTGTCTGCCGACCAGTTTCTACTTGCTTATCCCGTAGATTTTCCTTGACTTTTCCATTAATATTTCCTAATGTTCTACAAAGCAGCTAAAGTATCCCTTAGAAGCGGAGCAGATCCAGCAGTTTTGACACGGAGTGATCGCGCCACTTTCGCTTAAGGAGACGGTGATCTGAAAGCCCGCGTTATGCACTCGTGGGACGTTGAGCCAGGGGAAGCCTTCCAGATTCAGAAGAGGCTCAAAGAGCAGTTGACGCTCCGATTCGATCTTCGAGATAACATAGAGGCAGTGGCCGGAGCGGATGTGGCCTTTTGCCAAGATGACGGCAAAGTCTTCGCCACAGTCGTCGTTTTGGATTTTGATTCTTCAGAAGTAATAGAGATTCAATCGGCCTCGGCGCCACTTTCGTTTCCGTACGTCCCAGGGCTGCTCTCCTTTAGAGAAGGACCGGCTCTTTTGAAGGCCTTCGACAATTTAGGGTGCGAACCGGACGTCATAATATTTGATGGACAGGGCATCGCCCATCCCAGAGGATGTGGACTGGCATCCCACATGGGACTCCTATTGAACAGGCCCTCTATAGGATGCGCCAAATCCAAACTTGTAGGAGATTATGAAGAACCGGGCGTCCAAAGAGGATCCCATTCCTATCTGCTCAGCGGAGAAGAGAGGATCGGGGCCGTCCTCAGAACCAAAGATGCGGTAAATCCGGTCTTTGTATCGCCCGGACACCTTATAGACATTGAATCGGCAGTAAAGATCGTCTTAGAGTGCTGTAGCCGCTACCGACTACCTGAACCCACCAGGTTAGCGGACATCGAAGTAGCCAAATTCAAAGACAGATCGCTAAAGGGAAAGGAGGAAACAGAGGGGGAACAGTTAGCACAGAAACTATAAATCTGTTTGAGATAGACAGCATAAACAAGTGGACAGCATACAGGGAGATTACTTCAGGGGATTTCACCCACTCGCAATGCCCGAGCTGCACAACGTCATTACGAGACTCCTCTGCGTCATTACGAGCTCCCCCGTTTGACTCTATTGGAGGTCGGGGGAAGCAATCTCAAGGGCTGAGAGGCTACCCCCAGTCTACTTACTACTGTCTACTTGCAAGGAGGGTGGAGGAGGAGTAATCGTTAAAGATGCTTCTAACGGGCAGAAGCCCCGTCAAAAATCGACGGCCTGAAGCCCCGTCAAAAATCGACTGAAAATACATTATAGAAGGGAGGGGAGGAAAGGTTATGGAAGAAGCTTTCCCTGTGTGTCATAAATGCTCAGACGGTGTATTGCTACCCCTGTCGGACTACGGTAGAGAGGGTTCATCCATTATGTACAAGGCTTGGGTCTGCAGCAATCCTAAGTGCGGATTCAACCTGAGAATCGATAACGGTGAAATTAGCATAGGAAGAGTGATAACTGAATCGTACAAATAGTGCGATACCGGATGCCGTTTTAGATATGCAAAGTAGCTTGCAAAATCATCAAGTTTAATCCGGGAAGGTAGCAGAAATAGACTGTGGCGGTTCTCCTCCGCCATTTTGAATCTTGTCCTCCAAATCAAAAGATGGCTGAAGGCTCTATACTCGGCAATCCAAGTGCCGGAATCGGCGCTCTGCTTATTGCAGTTCTGATCTGGCTCCACGTGGTCACCGAGAACGAATACGACTACACCATCGGGGTTCCCCTCCACGTTGAGGAGATCCCCGAAGACTGGCTCGTAGCCAACCGACTCCCTTCCGAGATAGACATCACTGTCAAAGGACCGGGTAAGTTATTCCTCTTCGGCATGGGCTCACGCGATATAAGAGTCATACTTCAGGCACCCACCGCCAAAGAAAAGACAAAAACGTATAGTCTCTCCAAATCAGATGTAAAGATACTTACGCCCACCGAATCGAAATTCCCCATAGATGTCCAACAGATCATAGACCCAAGGATAGTCGAAATAGAACTCGATAGGTTAATGACCGTAGAACTTCCCCTTAAACATCAGACACGCATAGAGACAGCCGACGGCTATTTACAGGTCGGGGACATAATCATAGATCCGCTAAAGATCAAGGTCTCAGGTCCCGAAAGATACATCTTACCCCTCAACTCTGTGACACTGACTCCCAGAGAATTTAAGGACGTCCAGGACGATATAGACATCCAGTTGCCCGTTGATGCCCCTGAGGGAGTAAACATCGTTTTATCTCCCTCCCAGGTGAACTTCTTAGCGGATATACAGATTATAGGAGAAAGGGAGATACCAGGTATCGCGGTCGATGTTGTAAATATCCCCCGCCGAAGGAAGGTTATAGGAGCCATAGCAGATCCCTCAATGCTCAACATGAGAATCAGAGGCGGCGCGGATTACATCGAGCTTTTGCGCCCAAAGGACTTCAAGGCCTCCGTGGACTACAGAAAATGGAAGGAGACGGAAGGAGCAGAACTCACAGCCGAGATTTCACTGCCCCGCGACGTAGAAGCGATAGATATCAGCCCCAAGACTTTTAATATCACAGAGATCAGCGATCAGAAATAGAAAAGTGCTTACACTGGGCATAGAGACATCGTGCGATGAGACGTCAGCGGCGGTTCTCAGCGAAGATAGACAAATCCTCTCCAACATCGTCATGTCTCAGTACGAGCACGCAAAGTACGGAGGCGTCGTTCCCGAACTTGCATCCAGAGCGCACATAAGAAAGCTCCTTCCCGCCATAGACGCAGCCCTTACAGAAGCCGAACTAAAGCTCGAAGACATAGACCTCATCGCTGTAACCCGGGGACCTGGCCTTGCAGGCTGTCTCCACATCGGAGTATCCGCGGCAAAGGGCATATCCCTTGCCCTCGGCGTTCCCTTCATAGGCATACATCACCTGGAAGGGCACATCTTCTCAGTCCTGATGAGTGACGATGACACGGTGTGGTCGCACCACCTTGGGTCTTCACACGGGTTGGTCTCACCACTTCTGTGCCTCATCGTCTCAGGCGGACACACACAGATAGTATCCGTGCCCGAACTTGGAACATATCATGTCATAGGCTCCACCAGAGACGACGCCGCAGGAGAGGCCTTCGATAAAGTCGCAAAGATCCTCGACCTCATCCCACCTGAAGGTCCCGTAATGGGAGGACCCATCATCTCCGACCTGTCGAAGACTGGCGATCCAGAAGCCATCCACTTCCCCAGAGGGATGATCCACGAAGATGGCTACGAGTTCAGCTTCAGCGGGCTTAAAACTGCTGTTTTGAGATACCTCCGTAAACTGTCCGCATTCCAGATACAGGAACAACTCTCCGACATCACCGCAAGCTTCCAGGAGGCCGTAGCGGACGTCTTAGTCGCTAAGACCATCTCCGCCGCCTGCGCTCTGAACATAGACAGAGTAGCTGTCGTAGGTGGAGTCGCCGCCAACTATCGCCTCAGAGAACTGATGAGCCAAAGAGCCGCAGAACACAACATCCGCGTTTTGTATCCTCCCCCGTCCCTCTGCACGGACAACGCCGCAATGATAGCAGCAGCAGGGGCATTCAGATTCCAAGAAGGACAGACATCCGGCCTCGACCTCAGCGCAGACCCACGGCTGAAGTTGGAGGAGATGTGAGAAGGTTCTTGTTGACACTGCATCTTTTTATTGACAATCCTCTTATTTTTCCTTATACTTGTAACTTGTGTCACAGTAAAGACACTAAGATTTAGTTATCTTCATTCAACACTAATAAATTTAGGGGCAAGCTTACCTCGCCCCTATCGAAACACGAGATATTGTTCGAGTTCTCAAAACTCATCACAACACATTTCAACGCAGGGGGATAGTATAAATGAACGTGAAAAGAGATCACGTCAAACAGATTCTGACTGGTATGTTGGTATTGGGCTTTTGGATGTTTGGATTTGTCTCTTCAGTTGTTGCTGCACCAGGCGACATCTCCACCGTGGCGGGAAATGGAACTGCTGGATCTACTGGTGATGGTGGTCCAGCTACCAATGCGAGTTTCAATCAGCCTCGTGGCGTATTCGTGGATGGATCGGGCAATATCTATATTGTGGATCATGTCAATCACCGGATACGTAAGGTGGATACGTCAACAGACACTATCACCACCGTGGCAGGTAGTGGACCTACTGGTGCTGCCAACGGTGGATTTTCCGGTGATGGTCTTGCAGCTACCAGTGCGAGATTGAAACTTCCTGAGGGCGTATTCGTGGATGCTGAGGGCAATATCTATATTGCGGACAGGGACAATGCACGGATACGTAAGGTGGATACGTCGGGCAACATCTCCACGGTGGTGGGAAATGGCACCAAGACATTTTCCGGTGATGGTGGTCCAGCTACCAGTGCGAGTTTGAATTTTCCTAGGGGCGTATTCGTGGATGGATCTGGCAATATCTATATTGCGGATACGAGCAATCAGCGGATACGTAAGGTGGATACGTCAGCAGACACTATCACCACCGTGGCAGGGAATGGCACTCCTGGATTTTCCGGTGATGATGGCCCAGCTACCAGTGCGAGCTTGAATAATCCTTTTAGCGTATTCGTGGATGGATCTGGCAATATCTATATTGGGGATCAAGGGAATCACCGGATACGTAAGGTGGATACGTCGGGCATCATCTCCACCGTGGCAGGGAATGACACTGCTGGATTTTCCGGTGATGGTGGTCCAGCTACCAGTGCGAGCTTGAATAATCCTTTTGGCGTATCCGTGGACGGATCGGGCAATATCTATATTGCGGATCTTTCCAATCACGTGATACGTAAGGTGGATACATCGGGCAACATCAATACCGTGGCAGGAGATGGTATTGCTGGATTTTCCGGTGATGGTAGTGCAGCTACCAGTGCGAGCTTGAATGGCCCTCGTGACGTATTCGTGGATGTATCGGGCAATATCTATATTGCGGATAATAGCAATAACCGGATACGTAAGGTGGAGGGGCCTGCTGCGCCTCCTCCTGCACCCAATATAGCTCTGGATCCTGTTTCTATCGATTTTGATACCCTGCTGGTAGGAGGGCTGAGACAAGATTCACTGACTATCTCAAATACCGGCAATGACACGTTGCGTTTGGGAACTGTATCCAAGACCGGTCCTAATATAGCTGCTTTCAGCTTTAATCCTATTCTTGCCAATCTTTCCGGTACGGCTATTGTCCCAGGTGGTAATATCAAGGTTATTGCGAATTTCAGTCCTGGCGCTGTTGGGTCTAAGAGCGCCACTTTAGTCATTCCGAGCAACGATCCAGACGCCGCTCAGGATACCGTGTCTGTGGCTCTCACAGGTGTTGCAGTTGCGCCACCTGTGCCCAACATAGCTGTAAATCCGGATTCTGTGGACTTCGGTACTGTGCAAGTGGACGGTTCTAAGTCGGATACTCTGATGGTGAGCAATGTCGGGACAGATACGCTTGTTCTCTCCCAGGCGACCTACGGAGGGCCGCCGTTTAATGTATCTTTGCTGGGCACATACCCTCACAGCATCCCCCCGGGCGGATTATCCAAAATTATTGTTCAGTTTCAACCCAGTTCTGCAGGAGCAGTTAGCGATACTGTGAGGATCAACAGCAACGACCCCGACACTCCAGTCTTTGAAGTTCCTCTGGCCGGAGAGGGCGTTGCGCCTCCACCCGCACCTGGCCCCATCAATACCGTGGCAGGAGGTGGAACTCCACCCGATGGCTTAGGTGATGGAGGTCAAGCTACCGACGCGAGTTTGGGTGCTCCTGGAGGAGTATTCGCGGATGGAGCGGGTAATATCTATATCTCGGATAGGAACAATAATCGGATACGTAAAGTGGATACATCGGGCAACATCTCCACAGTGGCGGGAAATGGCACTGGTGCATATTCCGGTGATGATGGTCAAGCTACCAGTGCGAGTTTGTTTCAGCCTGAAGGCGTATTCGTGGATGGATCAGGGGTTATCTATATCGCGGATAGGCTAAATGAACGGGTACGTAAGATTGATACGCTGGGCGTCATCACCACCGTGGCAGGAAATGGCACCCAGACATCTTCCGGTGATAACGGTCCAGCTACCAGTGCGGGTTTGTTTCGTCCTTTTGACGTATTCGTGCATGGATCGGGAAATATCTATATTGCGGAACAGCTCGGTGGTCGGATACGTAAGGTGGATACGTTGGGCGTCATCACCACCGTGGCAGGAAATGGGCAAACTGCTTTTTCCGGTGATGATGGTCAAGCTACCAGTGCGAGTTTGTTCTACCCTTCTGGCGTATTCGTGGATGGACCAGGGTCAATCTATATTGCGGATTATTTCAATCACCGGATACGTAAGGTGGATACGTTGGGCGTCATCACCACCGTGGCGGGAAGTGGGGGTACTGGTAATGCCAACGGAGGATTTTCCGGTGATGGAGGTCTAGCTACAGAGGCGAGATTGGATCATCCTATTGGCGTATCTGGGGATGGATTGGGCAATATCTATATTGCGGAACAGTACAGTAATCGGATACGTATGGTGGATACGTCGGGCATCATCTTCACCGTGGCAGGAAGTGGGACTCCTGGTCTTAACAACGGAAGTTTTTCCGGTGATGATGGTCCAGCTACCGAGGCGACTATGAGAACTCCTTCTGGCGTATTCGTGGATGGATCGGGGAGTATCTATATTGCGGATCGGGGCAATAACCGGATACGTAAGGTGGGGCCTGCTGCACCTCCTCCTGCGGCCAATATAGTTGTTGATCCCGTTTCTATCGGTTTTGATACTGTCGTAGTCGGGGGATTGAGACAAGATTCACTGACGATCACAAATACCGGCAATGACACTTTGCGCTTGGGAACTGTCTCCAAGACCGGCCCCAATCCGCTTGCTTTCAGCTTTAACCCTATTCTTGGCAATCTTTCCGGTACGGCTATTGTCCCAGGTGGTAACATCAGTGTGGTTGCGATTTTCAGTCCTGGCGCTCCGGGGCCCAAGAATGCCACTTTGCTCATACCCAGCAACGATCCAGACGCCGCTGACGACACTCTGTTTGTAAATTTAGCAGGTGTTGGTATTGCTGCACAACAGGATACGCCCAATATAGCTGTGAATCCGGATTCTGTGAACTTCGGTACTGTGGACGTGGGCGCTTCCAAATCAGATACTTTGATGGTGAGCAATACCGGGACGGATACGCTTGTTATCTCCCAGGCGACCTACGGAGGGCCGCCGTTCAATGTGTCTTTGCTTGGCACATACCCTGACAGTATCCCTCCGGGCGGATTATCCAAAATTATTGTTCAGTTTCAACCCGCTTCTGTGGGAGCTGTCAGCGATACTGTGAGGATCAGCAGCAACGACCCTGACACCCCAGTGTTTGAAGTCCCTCTGACCGGAGAAGGCGTTAATGTTGCGCCTCCACCCACACCGGGCATCATTACCACCGTGGCAGGAGGTGGATTCACTTTCCCTGATATAGGTGACGGTGGTCCAGCTACCGAGGCGAGATTGGGTTTGCCTGTTGGTGTATTCACGGATGTATCAGGTAATATCTATATCGCGGATAGGAACAATCAGCGGATACGTAAGGTGAATCAATCGGGCGTCATCACCACCGTGGCAGGAGATGGGTTCACGGATCCACTTACTGGGCTCGGAAGGTTTTCCGGTGATGGTGGTCAAGCTACCGATGCGAGTTTGAATCAGCCCCATGACGTATTCGTGGATGGATTGGGGGTTATCTATATTGCGGATCGTATCAATCACCGGATACGTAAGGTTGATCAATCGGGCATCCTCACCACCGTGGCGGGAAGTGGGGCTATTGGTTTCAGCGGCGGGGGATTTTCCGGTGATGACGGTCAAGCTACCGTTGCGAGTTTGAATCACCCTTGGGGCGTATTCGTGGATGGATCAGGGATTATCTATATTGCGGATATGAACAATAATCGGATACGTAAGGTGGATACGTCTGGCATCATCACCACAGTGGCAGGAGGTGGATTCCCTGCCAGTGGTATAGGCGATGGTGGTCAAGCTACCGATGCGAGTTTGAATCAGCCTATGGGCGTATTCGTGGATACATCGGGGGTTATCTATATTGCGGATTCTTTCAACCAGCGGATACGTAAGGTTGATACATCGGGCATCATCTCCACCGTGGCAGGAAATGGCACCCAAGCATTTTCCGGTGATGATGGTTTAGCTACCCTTGCGAGTTTGGATTCTCCTCAGGACGTATCCGTGGATGGATTGGGCAATATCTATATTGCGGATCAGGTCAATCATCGGATACGTAAGGTGGATAATACGTCTGGCATCATCTCCACCGTGGCAGGAAGTGGGGCTACTGGTTTCAGCGGCGGAGGATTTTCCGGTGATGACGGTCTAGCTACCGATGCGACTTTGAAATTACCTAGTGGCGTATTTGTGGATGGATCGGGGATTATCTATATTGCGGATTTTGCCAATGACCGGATACGTAAGGTGGGGCCTCAGGTGACTCCTCCTGCCGGGCCCAATATAGTTGTGACTCCGCCTTCTCATGACTTCGGTACTGTCGAAGCGGGCGCTTTCAAGATTGACTCCCTGATGGTGAACAATACAGGTAACGATACGCTGGAAATAAGTGGTATTTCTCTGGCTCCGACTGCTCTGCCGTTTGGTGCGTCCTTGATAGGACCGGCTAGGATTGGTCCTGCTGGGATGACCAAGATAGAGGTCAGGTTTGAGCCTGGGTCTGTGGCGGTATCCTACGACACACTGATAATCAACAGCAACGACCCGGATACTCCCTCCTTGCGAGTTCCTCTGATGGGCAGGGGCGTTCCGGCTCTGGCTCCTGCTGGGCCTGAAATAGCCAACGTAGCAGTCTCCCGAAGTGTCGTTCCAGTCGGCGAACCTGTGCGGATATTCGCTGAGGTAACCGATCCAGACGGAGTGGCCGCGGTCGAGGCGATGGTGTGGGATCCGACCGATGCGACCTTTGTTCCTGCGCTTGTCCCCCTCTTCAACGATGGGGCGCATTTCGACGGAGATCCGGGTGATATACTCTGGGGCAGCGCTCCATGGCCTACTCCCGCCGATCGTCCCCGACAGTTCCTTGTGAACATCGAAGCGGAGGACAACCTCGGCGCGAAGAGCCTTGCAGACAGCGCCGCCTCGTTTGCGACAGCCGACCCGTCTAACTTTGTGACCTTGGGAGCAGGCGAGGAGATCGCAGGTCCCGGAGGACAGGCCATAATCCCTATCTTTGCTGTTGGTCTGGACGACAAAGGCGTGATAGCAGGCGAGATAACGCTCCGTTTCGATCAAGCCAGTGTGAAATTTTTGAAGGCATCTCCGGGTCCGGGACGAGACTTCCCCGGTAGCTTCGATTTTAACTCTCCTGAACCTGGAACAGCCTTAATAGGACATTTTTACTCTTGTGCAGAGAGCCAATCAGGAACTGAGCCGGATGAGCCTGGATTTAGATCACTCCTATCGAAAATTGCAGGAGGCGCAAGAGCAGATAGTCCGGATGGAAAGGCTCAATGTTTTAGGACACGTAGCAGCGGGAATTGCACACGACTTTAATAATGTTCTAGCTACGATTTTGGTCAATGTCTCCCTTGCAAAGTATGCAAAATCGGAAGATGAAATCTCTGAGGTATTGACTACGATAGAGAAAGTGTCCATAAAGGCAAAGGACTTGACCCAGCAATTGCTCACCTTTTCCAGCGGCGGAGCGCCGATTAAGGAGACGATCTCTATCTCAGAATTAATAAAAGATTCAGTCGGCTTTGCCTTGAGAGGCTCCAATGTTAAGTGCGAATTCTCCTTCCCTGACGGTCTTTTGGCGGTTGAAGTTGATGAAGGACAGATAAGTCAGGTCATCAACAATTTGATTATCAACGCTGACCAGGCAATGCCCCACGGCGGGACAATTAAGATGCGTGCTGAAAATGTTACCGTAGGAGCAAAAGGCGCTCTCCCTTTGCAGGAGGGAAAATACATAAAAACATGCGTTGCAGATCAGGGGATCGGTATAGCCCAGGAGCATCTTGATAAGATATTCGATCCCTTTTTCACGACTAAACAGGAGGGCAGCGGCCTTGGTCTTACGACTTCCTATTCCATAGTTACGAACCACGATGGGTACATAAGTGTAGAATCCGAGTTGGGAGTTAGAACCACCTTCCATATCTATCTCCCCGCTACCTCAAAAGAAATCCAGATAAAGGAAGATGTAGAGGAAAAACCCCTTGCCGGCAAGGGCAAGATTTTGATCATGGACGATGAGGAAGACATCAGAGAGTCCCTCAGCCAGATACTGACTCATTTTGGATATGAGGCACAGTTTGCCGAAGATGGCGCCGCAGCTATCAAGCTTTACAAGCAGGCCCAGAAATCAGGACAGCCCTTTGATGCAGTTATTATGGATTTAACTGTGCCTGGCGGTATCGGGGGAAAAGAAGCCATCAGGAAGCTGCTTGAAATAGACCCTGAGGTTAAGGCCATTGTCCGACATTCCCCATATCACATTCATGAGGGATTATATTTCGATACATTCTTGTTTCTGAATTAATATTACCACTTTTACATTTTTCAACAAGTACTTTTTTCAATTAAAATAGTATTTTCCTCTGAATTATCACTTTCTTTGTGTTTAAATCCTCCAATTAGAGACACCTCTCCATCGACTCACAAAAAAATGTGGCAGTTTAAACAGAATAACATCGCAATCGTTCAATCCGGGATAATATTTCGGCAAATAACCTCTTGTCTATCCCAACCTCAGCCATTTGAAACGTAATATATCCGCTGTGTCTGACAATCTTCGCTCCGATTTTGATAAATTTCACGAGGAGGCTGCGTAGTGACCAGTGTTTGATTTTCTTCGGAAGAACAAAACGTCGCAGGAAGTTGCCCAAGTTGTAAGCCAGAACAAACAGCCAGAGCCTCACCTGATTGGAGACGAAACGCTTGCATGAGAGTCGGGTCCAGTTCAGAGCATACTTGCCCTCCTTAATCCACTGCTCAGCTCTGCCACGGCCATTGTAGAAGTGTACCACGCCTTCTGGCTTGGCGCTCATGTTGGTCACGATAAATCCCACTCTTGGGAATAACTCCCCTTGGTGCCATTCAACCTTGGCGACCACTCGCCTCGATTGATCCCAACTGGCCGCTTTATATTGAAATTCATATAACGATACAATCGGTTTCCTCGGCGGTCGTCCAACTGGCCGAGTCAGCAGGTATCGTATCTTTTCATAGAGTATCTCATTTGCGGGAAGCCGAATGGCATACAAATAGCCGTTTCCCTCCAGATAATCATAAATCTCAGGCTTTGCGAATGCAGCATCGCCTCGAAAGTATTTCCTATTCTTCTTGCTCTCGTATCTCTTGACGATCGGTTCCAGAACTTCCTTCCAACGATCAGCACTGTGAACATTACCAGAGCGAAGTAGGACTCCTTCACAATCCCCGAACTGATTGAAGCAGAACACTGGATGAAAACAGGTACATCCGAAATGACCGTTGTAAGCTGATCCTTCCTGCTGGCCATGTACCGGACTCTCCGAACTGTCCATGTCCAGAATGATTCGTTGATGCTGTGTTTTACTCATCGCTTTTTGAACCCACTTGCCATTGATATCTGACAAGTTTCTGAGATTGTCATGCTGAGTCAGTATATCAGTTTCAAAACGTCCTATCGTGTTGGAGCTGGCAGCTTGCCTGCCTTTGTCCTTCTTTCCGGTAATCGCTCGCATGACGGGATCAACGGATAATCGCTCGGCGTCATTTACATCTTCATATCCTGCAAGACGGCTGTATATCGATTGACGCAGGAGAGTAGATATATCATGTTGGATATTACGGCCTGTGCGTTTATCGGTAAAAACCGCTGATACCGAATCAAATAATCCCAGTGCGTAATCAAGGTCACGATACGCAAGAAGTCCACCGTTTGATGTCACCTTTGCACCATGAAATTCAAGCTTTATTCCTCCATCAAAACCTACTTTCATTCTTTCACCCTCTGGATGATCAATATTTATCCGCCATTTATGAGTCTTATTTATTGTAATATAACATGTTCTGGCGACTTTGACAACCATTTTTCGGGTCTAATATGGCGAATGGGGGTTGTATCGAGCGGTTATTCTAACGATCCGGTATTAGCCAATTTCAGGCAATATGGTTTCAGCAGTTTTGTTGCCAAACCATATAAGGTCGAAGAACTGAGCAAGACATTACGCGAGGTGATAATGGGAACGAGTGAATGATCCTGTAGGTAAAGAGTCTCTAAATGTAAAAGAGTCGGCGATACTCAAACACACAGTCCGTCAGAAATGGCGGGCTTTCTTTTTATATAGTATTTATAGAATAGTTTATTCATACTAAATAATTGTAGAATATATATGTTATGATTTGAAAAAGGTTGACAAAGAGTCGGCATCGTCGTATATTAAGACCCTGTCCAGTTTGGGGTTCACGTCATATCATAAAACAATAGTTGAAACTTTTTATCGACAAGTGCTTGATCCTAATTGCTTTTTACTAAGAGGACAGCGGCAAGGGGAATAGGCTTTTACGCGATACTGTACAAAACCTTTAAACTGTCAGAACTTGAAGATGTGCTGACAAAAACTTCAGCATGAATTGAACTAAAGCTAAGATGAAGATTAAAACACTGATAATTGACGACGACAAAGAATTTAGCGATTCGCTTAGTCATTACCTTACTCAAGAGGGTTTTGATGTTGAAAGTGTCACTGATCCCAAAAGGGCGATGGACAAACTTAAAAGTGGGATGCATCACGTGGTACTTCTGGATCTAAAAATGCCCGCAATAACAGGTGATGATCTCCTTGTAGACATAAGGAAGTTCGACTCGGATGTGTCTGTAATCGTAGTGACGGGTTACCCGAGTACGGAATCGGCTGTCACCACGATGAAGCTGGGCGTTACTGATTACATTACGAAACCATTCAGGATGCCAGAACTTTTAGATGTTATTCAAAAGGCTCTGGCTGAGAGGGGCCTGGAAATTGATCCTGACGAAAAGTTAGCATCAGAGATAGGACAAAGGATTCGAGCTTTAAGGCAGGAAAAAGGGTTAACGATCAAGCAGTTGGCAAACAGGACAGGGCTATCGCTAAGCCTAATATCCAAGATCGAATTGGGAGACAGTTCAGCTTCAATTTCTACTTTACGTAAGATCGCCTCCGCCTTAAAAGTCCACATAAGTTACTTTTTTTTAGTGAGACAGGATAGAAATTAAACTTATGATCGTGCAGGACATTTTAGACAAAAAGTTTGGCGATAGGAATGGAAGAGCGGGAATGAACTGAACCCGTTTTTCTGAGCACGTAATTGGACAAGTAAAGCAAGTTTTTCGCGTTGGTTGCACAGACTACCCGACTTGACAGTCTTACCTTTCTGTTGGTGGGCATACCTATTCTACCAAATCGAGTGGTGCAAGACAACTTATTTCTAATGTACATCTGTAAAGATAGAAGGTTTATTTGACATAACAGCCCCCGTGGAGACTCATTTTGAGCTCTTGCATGATTCTAAAAACTTGCTAAGCCATCTGTCCAGTTTTGATGTTTTGGGGTTCACGTTACTGTTTTGGGAGAAGAGCCTTCCGTTACGTGAAGGAGGATAAGACATGGCAACCGACTTCAAAGTGCTGAACATGATAAGAAGGATCCCCATGTTCGGGGAACTCTCAGTGGATGAGGCAAAGCTGGTGCTGAGCGTATGCCAGCAGAAGGAGTATCAGCCCAATGAGGTGATATTCAAGTACGGGGGAGGCAGCAGTGAGATGTTGACCGACATTCCCCATATCACATTCATGAGGGATTATATTTCGATACATTCTTGTTTCTGAATTAATATTACCACTTTTACATTTTTCAACAAGTACTTTTTTCAATTAAAATAGTATTTTCCTCTGAATTATCACTTTCTTTGTGTTTAAATCCTCCAATTAGAGACACCTCTCCATCGACTCACAAAAAAATGTGGCAGTTTAAACAGAATAACATCGCAATCGTTCAATCCGGGATAATATTTCGGCAAATAACCTCTTGTCTATCCCAACCTCAGCCATTTGAAACGTAATATATCCGCTGTGTCTGACAATCTTCGCTCCGATTTTGATAAATTTCACGAGGAGGCTGCGTAGTGACCAGTGTTTGATTTTCTTCGGAAGAACAAAACGTCGCAGGAAGTTGCCCAAGTTGTAAGCCAGAACAAACAGCCAGAGCCTCACCTGATTGGAGACGAAACGCTTGCATGAGAGTCGGGTCCAGTTCAGAGCATACTTGCCCTCCTTAATCCACTGCTCAGCTCTGCCACGGCCATTGTAGAAGTGTACCACGCCTTCTGGCTTGGCGCTCATGTTGGTCACGATAAATCCCACTCTTGGGAATAACTCCCCTTGGTGCCATTCAACCTTGGCGACCACTCGCCTCGATTGATCCCAACTGGCCGCTTTATATTGAAATTCATATAACGATACAATCGGTTTCCTCGGCGGTCGTCCAACTGGCCGAGTCAGCAGGTATCGTATCTTTTCATAGAGTATCTCATTTGCGGGAAGCCGAATGGCATACAAATAGCCGTTTCCCTCCAGATAATCATAAATCTCAGGCTTTGCGAATGCAGCATCGCCTCGAAAGTATTTCCTATTCTTCTTGCTCTCGTATCTCTTGACGATCGGTTCCAGAACTTCCTTCCAACGATCAGCACTGTGAACATTACCAGAGCGAAGTAGGACTCCTTCACAATCCCCGAACTGATTGAAGCAGAACACTGGATGAAAACAGGTACATCCGAAATGACCGTTGTAAGCTGATCCTTCCTGCTGGCCATGTACCGGACTCTCCGAACTGTCCATGTCCAGAATGATTCGTTGATGCTGTGTTTTACTCATCGCTTTTTGAACCCACTTGCCATTGATATCTGACAAGTTTCTGAGATTGTCATGCTGAGTCAGTATATCAGTTTCAAAACGTCCTATCGTGTTGGAGCTGGCAGCTTGCCTGCCTTTGTCCTTCTTTCCGGTAATCGCTCGCATGACGGGATCAACGGATAATCGCTCGGCGTCATTTACATCTTCATATCCTGCAAGACGGCTGTATATCGATTGACGCAGGAGAGTAGATATATCATGTTGGATATTACGGCCTGTGCGTTTATCGGTAAAAACCGCTGATACCGAATCAAATAATCCCAGTGCGTAATCAAGGTCACGATACGCAAGAAGTCCACCGTTTGATGTCACCTTTGCACCATGAAATTCAAGCTTTATTCCTCCATCAAAACCTACTTTCATTCTTTCACCCTCTGGATGATCAATATTTATCCGCCATTTATGAGTCTTATTTATTGTAATATAACATGTTCTGGCGACTTTGACAACCATTTTTCGGGTCTAATATGGCGAATGGGGGTTAATAGCCTTTGCCTCGCCTACTCCGCTCGTTGATACTCCAAAGGGCATCCTGGCATTTGCGGTATTCGAAGTAGATCCCGGCGTATTGTTGGGCTCAAGTATCGAAATATTTGTGCTAGGGCGTCAAACGATCCTGAACGAGGGTGACCCACCTGTGGTCAAGTTCGACGGCGGCATCACAGTAGCGCAGGTAGGCGATGGCAGCCTTAACGGTGCGGTCAGGGCTTTCGACGCCGCATTAGTTCTACAGTGGGTGGTCCAGACCAGGAACATATTGCGCGACTTCTTCGGTGGAGACACAGACCTGTTCCTTGCCATCGTAGACGTGACTCGCGATGGGACAGTGTCACCATTTGACGCATCCCGCATCCTCCAGAAGGTGGTCAGGAAGATACCCGGACTTCCGTTCTTCGGAGAACCTGGTGTTGCGAAGGCCGCGCCCGTCTCACCTCGCACGGTGGCGATATCTGATGCTGTACAAGCATCTGAAAAGGGCATAAAGGTCCCTGTTTCCATAGACGATATGTCAGGTGTGCTCGGAGCATATATGTCTATAAGCTACGACGCATCAAGGCTGAAGGCAGTGAGCGTATCTCCTTCAGATATGATGTCCCAGTTTATGTTCCAGAGCAATATTGAGGGGGACGAGGTCAAGATAGCATTTGCCTCCGCAGACGGAGTAGAAGGCAGCGGAGACATAGCCTACATCAAGTTTGAGACTATACCCGGTGTGAGTGATGGATTGGAGACTACTCTGTTAAGGATTAAGGACATCCAGCTCAACGAGGGCTTAATCCCTGCGGCAACCGAGCAGACTGAGCTGTCGCTGGATGTCATACCCGAAACTTATGCCCTCTCACAGAACTATCCCAATCCGTTCAACCCTGAGACGGTTATCCACTACGATCTGCCTGTTAGAAGCCACGTTGCCATATCTGTCTTCAATATGATGGGGCAGAAGGTAGCGAGGTTGGTGGACGGAGAGATGGATGCAGGGAGCCACTCTTTAGTGTGGAACGCTAAAGATAGCAACGGCGAAAACCTCGCCAGCGGTGTCTATCTCTATCGCATGGAAACAGATGGATTCGTGCAGACCAGGAAGCTGATACTGATGCGGTAGACTGTCCATCAGTCGGAAAAGTTTTATTGACATCTGTTTCATTTTCTCTTATCTTGTGACCTGTGTCACGGTATAGACGCAAAGATTTTGTTATCTTTCCCGTAATTATAATGTAGGGGCGGGGTTAGCCCGCCCCTACAGGATTGCTTTTTGACATATTTTTACTCACATAGATATGGAGGTGACACAAATTAGCCTGGCTTTAGTGTAAAATCAACCCTACAAGTTTCATCAACCCTAAAAAGCAGGGGGGACTTAAAATGCAACGCATAACCGTTTTTGATTCCGTGGTACTGTTAATCGCTTTGACTGCGCCTACCTATGTACAGGCTCAAGTACCGCCTAACGATGATCTGTCGAATGCTATCAACGTATTGGTTTTCCCATTTAGTGATACAGTTGCTACTCCTGACGCGGCAACTTTGGAGGCCGATGAAGTTACGTGTAGTCCTTTCGGAATCTTTGCTCAAAGTTGGTGGTATAAAATTACACCTGCTTCTAGTGGTAATATCACTATTACTACAAGCGGTGATGGTACTGCGAACGGAATCTCGTTATATGATGATATCTCATTAGGAGTATATACAGAAATTTCTCACCCACTTACAGAAGTACATTGTCAGGACATTGATAATATTGGACGACAAGGTGAAACTGCAACTATAAATTTAACTGCAGGAATAACTTATTCTATAAGAATCTCAGGGATTCAATCCAAGATAACAGTCCCAATGACCACCACAATAACTTTTGAAGCAGCAGGACCACCACCTGCGCCCAATATAGCTGTAACTCCGCCTGCTCTTGACTTCGGCACTGTGGAAGTGGGCGCTTTCAAGGTTGACTCCTTGATGGTGAACAATACAGGTGGGGATACGCTGGATATAACTGGCCTTTCTCTAACGCCGGCTGCGCTGCCGTTCGGTGCAACCTTGTTTGGTCCGGACAGGATCCCTCCGGGTGGAATGACCAAGATTCACGTTAGGTTTGAACCTGGTTCTGCGCTTGTATTAAACGATACGTTGTGGATCAACAGCAACGATCCGTATACCCAGGTCTTAGGAGTCCCGCTGGCCGGCGAGGGTGTTGCGCCTGCTGCGCCTCCGCCTGCCACGCCCGCCAATGCACAAACCGGCTTTGGAACCGCGTTGAACACATTGCAGGAGATCCCTGCTCCTATAATTCCTGCGGGGCTAAATCCGACCGGAACAGGTTGGTTCGCGCTCAACATTGCACGGACAGAGTTAAGCTTCCACATCACAGTCACCGGTCTGAGCGGCCCAATATCAGCCGCCCATTTTCACGAGGGTCTATTCGGTGTAGCCGGTCCTCCCATTCGCGGCTTTACCGCCGCGGAGATCGCTGGCAACACCATATCCGGGGTCTGGACGGGAGCAGACGCAGCGCCTCTTACACCTGAACGGGTGAGTCAACTGGTGAACGGTGATATCTACGTCAACATCCATACAGACTTAAACCCGCCCGGCGAAATCAGAGGACAGGTCCGTGTGAAAAGGCACGTCGGTTTCACAGCTGTGTTGAACACAACGCAGGAGATTCCTCGTCCTACAATTCCTGCGGGGCTAAATCCGTCCGGAACAGGTAATTTTGGATATGTACTGAACCCTGCAGGGACAGTAGACTTGGGGTTCCGCATCACCGTTGACGCTTTGAGCGGTCCAATAACTGGCGCCCATTTTCATCTAGGTGCACCAGGTGAACCAGGCGGCGTCATTCGCGGCTTTACACCCGAAGAGATCAATGGCAACACCATAAAGGGACGTTGGAAAGACACAGACCCTGCGCCTCTTACACGTGAGCGGAGAAGGCAACTCTTTTCCGATAGTATCTACGTCAACATCCATACAACTTTGAACGGGCCTGGAGAAATCAGAGGACAGGTCCAGTTTACCACTCCCTTTAATCCGGGACCTGCTATAGCCAACGTAAACGTATCCCGACGCATCGTTCCTGTAGGCGCACCTGTGCGGATCTTCGCTGAGGTGACCGATCCAGACGGCGTCATTTCCGTGGATGCCATGCTGATGGACCCGAACGATTCGCTCTTTGTCCCTGAGATGTTCCCCCTCTTCGACGACGGGGCACACGAAGATGGGCTCCCCGGAGACGGGTTGTGGGGCAGCGACTTGTTCTTTACTCCCCCTGATGTTCCACGGTTTTTCGACGTAAGCATCTCGGCAAGGGACGAACTGGGGCAGCAGACTCATGAAGAGCTCATCGTCTCGTTCGAGACAGCATTTCCTGTCGAAGTGGGAGCAGGTGAGGAGATCGCAGGTCCCGGAGGACAGGCTGTAGTCCCTATCTTTGCTCGTGATCTGGGTAACCCTACTGAGGGTGACAAAGGTGTGGTAGCAGGCGAGATACGCCTTCGTTTCGCGGGCCCTGTGACATTCCTGCGGGCATTTCCAGCTCCGGGCCGGGAATTCCCCGCTGGTTTCGACTTTTTCTCCCCTGAACCCGGAAAAGCCGTAATCCCCCATTCGCCATATTAGACCCGAAAAATGGTTGTCAAAGTCGCCAGAACATGTTATATTACAATAAATAAGACTCATAAATGGCGGATAAATATTGATCATCCAGAGGGTGAAAGAATGAAAGTAGGTTTTGATGGAGGAATAAAGCTTGAATTTCATGGTGCAAAGGTGACATCAAACGGTGGACTTCTTGCGTATCGTGACCTTGATTACGCACTGGGATTATTTGATTCGGTATCAGCGGTTTTTACCGATAAACGCACAGGCCGTAATATCCAACATGATATATCTACTCTCCTGCGTCAATCGATATACAGCCGTCTTGCAGGATATGAAGATGTAAATGACGCCGAGCGATTATCCGTTGATCCCGTCATGCGAGCGATTACCGGAAAGAAGGACAAAGGCAGGCAAGCTGCCAGCTCCAACACGATAGGACGTTTTGAAACTGATATACTGACTCAGCATGACAATCTCAGAAACTTGTCAGATATCAATGGCAAGTGGGTTCAAAAAGCGATGAGTAAAACACAGCATCAACGAATCATTCTGGACATGGACAGTTCGGAGAGTCCGGTACATGGCCAGCAGGAAGGATCAGCTTACAACGGTCATTTCGGATGTACCTGTTTTCATCCAGTGTTCTGCTTCAATCAGTTCGGGGATTGTGAAGGAGTCCTACTTCGCTCTGGTAATGTTCACAGTGCTGATCGTTGGAAGGAAGTTCTGGAACCGATCGTCAAGAGATACGAGAGCAAGAAGAATAGGAAATACTTTCGAGGCGATGCTGCATTCGCAAAGCCTGAGATTTATGATTATCTGGAGGGAAACGGCTATTTGTATGCCATTCGGCTTCCCGCAAATGAGATACTCTATGAAAAGATACGATACCTGCTGACTCGGCCAGTTGGACGACCGCCGAGGAAACCGATTGTATCGTTATATGAATTTCAATATAAAGCGGCCAGTTGGGATCAATCGAGGCGAGTGGTCGCCAAGGTTGAATGGCACCAAGGGGAGTTATTCCCAAGAGTGGGATTTATCGTGACCAACATGAGCGCCAAGCCAGAAGGCGTGGTACACTTCTACAATGGCCGTGGCAGAGCTGAGCAGTGGATTAAGGAGGGCAAGTATGCTCTGAACTGGACCCGACTCTCATGCAAGCGTTTCGTCTCCAATCAGGTGAGGCTCTGGCTGTTTGTTCTGGCTTACAACTTGGGCAACTTCCTGCGACGTTTTGTTCTTCCGAAGAAAATCAAACACTGGTCACTACGCAGCCTCCTCGTGAAATTTATCAAAATCGGAGCGAAGATTGTCAGACACAGCGGATATATTACGTTTCAAATGGCTGAGGTTGGGATAGACAAGAGGTTATTTGCCGAAATATTATCCCGGATTGAACGATTGCGATGTTATTCTGTTTAAACTGCCACATTTTTTTGTGAGTCGATGGAGAGGTGTCTCTAATTGGAGGATTTAAACACAAAGAAAGTGATAATTCAGAGGAAAATACTATTTTAATTGAAAAAAGTACTTGTTGAAAAATGTAAAAGTGGTAATATTAATTCAGAAACAAGAATGTATCGAAATATAATCCCTCATGAATGTGATATGGGGAATGTCGGTTCTTATGCCTTAACGTCGTTCCTATCGTCCTGCCGCCGCTACGCGAGCATATCGAGGACCTTCCCTTTTTCCTTGTCGATTACTTTATTGAGAAATACAATCAGGAGTTAGGTGGAAGGGTTAAGGGGGTATCGTCAGAGGTGATGCAGGCATTTTTGTCCTACTCCTGGCCGGGTAAATCCGGGCTAATATCTCTCGAGCCACAATCATATAGCCGCCCGACACCAGGCCTATAAAGAGAAAGACTATACTCGTCTTTATGAAATATCTGACGTAATAGCTCTTTGCCTCGGCAACTCCGATCTTTGATACTGAGGACGGTATCCTGGCATTTGCACTGTTCGGGGTTAGTCCCGACGCACAGCTGGGAACAAGGATAGATATCCTGGCACAACGTGGAACATTCTTGAACGAGGGCTTTCCCCCTGTGGTCACCTTCGACGGCGGTATCACAACAGCGCTTGTAGGTGACATCAGCCAGAATGGCAGGATCGCGGCCTTTGACGCCGCTTTAGCGCTGATGCATTCAGTTCAGAACAGGAACATAATAGGCGACTTCTTCGGCGGAGACGTAGACCTATTCTTGGCGATCGCCGACGCGACTCGCGATGGGACAGTGTCACCTTTTGACGCCGTTCGGATACTCCAAAAAGTGGTCGGGAGAATCCCCGGACTTCCGTTCCTCGGAGAACCTCGCGCTCCCAAGGCCGCACCTGTCTTAGCTCGCATGGTCACAATCTCAGACGCCTCTGAAGTATCGGAAAAGGGCATAAAGGTCCCTGTCTCCATTGACGATATGTCAGGTGTGCTCGGAGCGTATATGTCTATCAGCTACGACGTATCGAAGCTGAAGGTGACAGGCGTATCTCCTTCAGAGATGATGTCCCCGTTCATGTTCCAGAGCAACATTGAGGGGGACGAGGTTAGGATAGCCTTTGCCTCTGCAGATGGAATAGAAGGCAGCGGAGACATAGTCTACATCGAATTCGAGATCTTACCTGGTGTGGGTGACAATCTGGGCGATGACCTGATAAAGATTGCAGATGTCCAGCTCAACGAGGGGTTGATCCCTGCTGTAACAGAACGGACAGAGCTGTCGCTGGATCAATACGCCATGCCCGAGACTCATTCCCTCTCTCAGAACTATCCCAATCCGTTCAACCCTGAGACCGTAATCCACTACGATCTCCCCGTCCGAGGCCGAGTTCATGTCTCTGTCTTTAATATGATGGGGCAGAAGGTTGCGACGTTGGTGGATGGAGAGATGGATGCGGGAAGTCACTCAGTAGTGTGGAACGCTAAAGATAGCAACGGAGAGAGCCTCGCCAGCGGAGTCTATCTCTATCGGATGGAGACCGATGGATTCGTGCAGACGAGAAAGCTGATATTGATGCGGTAGACCTCACCACAATCCGTAGGGGCAGACACATGGGTCTGCCCCTTTAACATTTGGACGAACACGTAGGCTCGTCCCTACATTCAATAACGGTTACAAGAGAGCCGAAGCTTCTCCCCGATTGATTCTATCGCGGATCAGGAGTTTCGGCTCTTTTATTTGACCGAACCTCTATTTTATCTTATCTTGTAAGTGTCAGACAAGAATGTCTGACCCACCAGGTGGTATCAGGCCAGACTGCTTCGCTACCCCCGATTGATTCTATCTGGGACAAGGGAAGGGAGGCGGTGCCCCCTGTCTACTGTTTGCTGTCTACGATACTTATGGATATTTCATCTTTTGACATCCAGCTCTTAGGCGATCACCTGTTCCTGCTCCTGCTGCCTATCGCCGCTTTGGGAGGCTATGTGCTCTACAAGAGGACAAATCCCCCCACTTCTTCACGCTTGAGGAAGACTTTAGGAATCATAAGGACATCGACGCTCTGTATCCTCATTGTCCTCCTTACAGAGCCCATACTATCCCTCACCTTCAGGGAGACGAAACTGCCTGAGACAGTACTCTTAATAGACACAAGCGAAAGCATGGGCCTCAAAGATGCCTCAGGCGACCGCCTGGAGACCCTCCTTTCAATCTTGAAAGGACCGGTTGTGGAAGAACTGCGCAGCAGATCCGATATGAAACTTTTTACCTTTGCCAACAGGCTGGATGCCCTGGCCACAACTCCCTTTGACTCCATCAGGACAGATGGGAGGGGCACAGACATCGCGAAGGCCCTGAATCTCCAGCAGATGGAAGAACCCACAAGGGCAATTATACTCCTTTCAGACGGAGGACACAACCTCGGAGAGGATCCCGTCAAAACAGCCGACAAGATCCAAGTCCCCGTGTATACCCTCGGGATAGGCAGCCCCGAAGAACAAAAGGATATCAAGATAGAGAAAATCTCCTACAGAGACTTCAGCTACACAGGCAAAGAACTGCCTATAGTGGTGACTGTGGGCGGATCAGGCTACAAGGACCTCGAAGTCCCGGTCACCGTATCGGAGGACGGGGTGCTCGTTCGGGAAAAAAGCATCAAACTTACCGGAGGCGGGATGGAACAGACCGTTGAGCTTAAGATCAAACCTAAAAAGCCCGGCCTCCACAGATACACGGTCGGACTCCCACTCCTGGATAGTGAAATATCATTTGAAAACAACGCATTAGAGATAGCTGTCGAAGTCCTCAAAAGCAAAATAAAGATACTCTTGATAGCCGGGGAACCCAGTTTTGACCTCGCCTTTTTGAAGCGATTCCTCCAGAATGACGAGAGCCTCGACCTTTATGTCCTGATCCTGAAGAATCAGAGAGCCTTCTACCGGGGAGGCTTCCCAAAATCAACAGGAGAGATGGCGGCCTTCGATCTTGCCATCCTTATGGACGTCCCGAGGGAGGCCCTAAAAGGAGAAAGAGAGACGCTCCTTAAGGACTTTGTAAGATCGGGCAAAGGTATCCTTTTTGTCGGAGGGCACAGGACACTGGACAGGGACTTTCTCCAATCTCCCCTGAACGCTCTCCTGCCCGTTGTGACGTACACAGCTTCACCGTCCTTTCAGGAGGGCAAATTCCATCTTGAAATCACACCGGCCGGGAGTAACCACGCAGTTACAAGGTTCTCCGACGATCCCGAGGAGAACAACGAGATATGGAGAGACCTCCCTCCCCTTTTGGGGTGGAACAACAATTCAGGCTTAAGGCCCAAGGCTACAGCCCTTGCTGTACATCCCTCTCTAAAAATACCCATTATTGCTGTCGGAGAGTACGGCCTCGGGAAGACCTGTCTTATATCGGCCTCCTCCTTGTGGCGATTCGACTTTATGATGTGGGGGATCGGCGCCACCAACGCCCCCCTCCAAAGACTCTATGGAAACGCCGTAAGATGGCTTATGGCGAAGAATTCATCCCGCCGCGTGCGCGTGGAGACCGACCGCTTAATCTACACAGGAGGAGAGGAGGTGACCTTCTCTGCCCACGTCTACGACGAGGCTTTACAGCCCCAGGTCGGGGTAGAAGTTCAGGTCAAAATAGAAGGCCCGAAATCTCAGCTGATAGATCTGCCAGGTACCTTCCCAGGTACCTTCAATGAAGACGAAGATGGCGTATATCGCAGAGTCATAAGCGGACTTGGGCCAGGAAACTACGAATTCAAAGCAACCGCCTCCACACCTACTGGAACGATAGGAGAAGATTCCGGAGAGTTCACAGTGGACAGGTACAGCCTCGAATTCCAGAGCACAAGGATGAATAAAGAACTCCTCGAAGGAGTGGCCTATGCCAGCGGCGGTAAGTTCTACACAAGAGAAACTTTCCACGAGATAAAGACCGATCTGCAACTCAAAGAACGCCATAAGGAGCGCAAGGAAGAAAGCAGACTCTACAGAAGACCGTACCTTTTGATCCTCCTCATTGCGCTTTTGACAGTCGAGTGGAGCATAAGGAGGAGAAAGGGGTTGGTCTGATAGACAAGTAGACAGGGGCACCGCCTCCCATCCCTTGTCCCCGATAGATTCAATCGGGGATTGCTTCGCTTAGCTCGCAATGACACAGAGGGGTTTGCAATGACGTTGCTTGGCTTGGGCCTTCAGACATTCCGCAAATGGACAGACAAAAATGTCTGTCCTACCAACCACATTATCAACACACTCTTGTGGTGGGTCAGACATTCCTGTCTGACGAAGCAATCTCAGAGGCTTCGCTGCCCCCGAATGATTCTATCGGGGGGGAGCGGGGGCTACTCTCTAATTGAAGCTTCACGTCTCTCTGGAATATATCCCTTAGCAATTTGTCGTAATTTTCTCCTATGAAGTCAGCCATGAACCTGTGAGGGACATTCAAAGTTACCTGTCCGTCGGATAACTCATCTATGTAAAGCCCAGTAAACCACGTCATGTATGACTGATGCTTAATCTCCGCTCTAATCAGCTCCCTGTAGCGATCCCACTCCTTTTTGTATGGAGATCGGTCAATTATTCTATTCCTTTCTTGTGCTTCTTCCTGCAGCTTGGCGTCTTGAGCTATCTTACGTTCCTCCTCTCGCACTATTTGTTCCTGTCTTATGCGCTCCTGTTCGATATTTCTGTGCCTTTCCGCCAATGCCTCACCGATCGTATGCGCAACTAGCCCGAAGTGCTTTGGAAGGCAATTATCCAGTGTCCAGCTTGCGGCATAGATCTATTTGCTCAAGACTGTATCCCTGCCTCTCAAGCCTAGTTATGAGCCTTATGCCAAGCTTTATATAGCTCTTGGACACCTCTGGCAGATCAAGTTTTCTGTAGAACTGGATGACTATTTCCCTTTTGCTTTTTGAGAAGTCATTATCACCGCCAGCATCACCGCATGCATGAGGTGTGTCGTCTGTTTCTAAGTCGTCTATTTCCAAGTCGTCTGTTATATTGTAAGGATAGGTCAGATCTAACCTGTTTAGAGAGGTCACATCTGAGCTGTCTAGATGGGTCACATCTGATCTGTCTTGATCTTGAGAGGTCACATCTGACCTGTCTTGATCTTGAGCGGTCACATCTGACCTGTCTTGATCTTGAGAGGTCACATCTGACCTGTCTTGATCTTGAGAGGTCACATCTGACCTGTCTTGATCTTGCAGGACATAAATCGCTGCATTGAGACCGCGACCTTCATATTTTATAGTTACAAGTCCTGAGTCTTTGAGTTCCTTGACTCCCCTTTTTACAGTGCTTTCAGACCTTCTGAGGACTTCGGCTATATTCTTGTGCCCTGCAAAACATCCTTGCCCCCAGTCCCACTTTTGGATAGCAGCATACACAAGCTTTGCCCTGTCGGACAGACCATCCAGCGACAAGACTGAGTCTATGGGCATCTTGGAGAACTGTTCACCTTTACCATTCTTGCTGCGTCCATTATGGGGGTCACCTGCTGCACTGGACCCTGCGGACTCGACAGCCATTTTTGCACTCCTTTTTTGTATGGGGGCAGACCAGAGCGTCTGCACTAAGCAAGATAGTGCTCCTCTGTATAGATAACTGCCTTACAATGCAATGAATTTCCTTCCTTCTGTCAAGTTCTAAAAGTGTAAGCGAGTGACTGTCGGTTCGCGAAAGAGCCGAGTTGCTGTCTCTTCAGGTCATTTTTTCAGTGAGATTTACACTTTCCAAGCCCAACTGTGAAAAAAGTCTTGACACTGTGAAAAAAAGTGGGTAGCATAGATGGAGGACGGAGGAGTCCCTCCCTACCCCCGATCCCCGATAGAATCATTCGGGGGCTACCGTCTACTGATTTAATATCCGGAAGAGGCTATGTCAGAGTTCAAAGGAGGCTCCAGCGTCTCTTACGCAGTGGAGCTGAAGTGCAGCAAGTGTGGAAAGGCCTACCCCAAGGAATACATATTGGAGTGTGGGAGATGCGGCGGGCTTTTGGAGATAGCCTACGATATTAAGGGCTTGAGCGGACTATCTAAGTTCCAACTTTCCGGCGAAGGCATCTGGAGATATGCGGCATTCTTGCCGATAGACGATCCTGCCAACTTCGTGAGTTTAGGGGAGGGAAGAACTCCCCTCCTGGAGTGTTCCCATCTGGCCAGGACATTTGAAGTTGAGAGACTTTTAATAAAATTCGATGGCACGAATCCCACGGGAACAGTCAAAGACAGATCCTCCGCAACCGCAGTAGCCGCCGCCCTCCAGTTCGGCTTTGGAGCGGCGGCTGTGGTGAGCACAGGCAACGCCGGGTCGTCTGTCGCTTCCTACTCATCCAGAGCAGGCATAAGCTCCTTTATCTTCTGCTACGAGAAGAGCGCGATGCCCAAGATGAATCATATGGACGCCTGCGCCACAGATATGATAATCTACAGGGGAGGCTACGACAATATGATAAGGATTTACGACAGAATTGTCGAGGAGCTCCCGATATTTGACTGTTCTGCCACTCGAAACCCTTACAAGCAGGAGGGTAAAAAGACCATAGCATACGAAATAGCCGAGCAGGTGGAAGGCTCTATGCCCGACTATTTAGTGTGCCCTGTGGCAGTCGGAGAGACCTTCATCGCAAGCTGGAGAGGACTCAAAGAGTGGCTGGACATAGGCTGGATAGACAAGATGCCCAGGATGGTCTGCGCTCAGGCAAAAAGGGCTAATCCCATCGTGAGGGCGTTTGCAGAGGGCGGGAAGATAATAAAGCAGGATATAGGCTACACAGTCGCAGAGGGCATGGCTGTGGGCGACCCTGAGCGAAAGGGAGATCGCGTGCTGGAAATACTGCGCTCAGAAAGCGGCGTTGCAGCGGATGCCTCAGATGAGGAGATACTGAAGATGCAGAGGACATTAGCCCAAAGCGAGGGCATCTGGGCGGGACCCACAGGTTGTGTATCTTTAGCCGTGCTGAAGAATCTCTTGGACGAAGGCACGATCCCCAAAGATTCCACAGTCGCATGCATAGTCAGCGAGACAGGGCTCAAAAGCGAACCTGTAAATATAGAGACAGAACCGGTGGAAGCCGAGTATGAGACGATAAAGGATATTTTGGTAGAGAGGCTAAACTAGGGGCGAACCCCATGTGCCGAGTCAGTACAAGGACAGACAAAATGTCTGTCCTACCCTACCACTTGGTTGGTCAGACATTCCTATCTGACAATTGTCTGAAAGGAAGGAGAATTGTCCAGAATAAAGGTCGGACTCTTAGGCGTTACACATCCGCATTCGCACGGGCACAAAACGACGCTCGACCTTATGGACGAGGTGGAGTCCATCATCCTCTACGATGAGAACGAGAAGGACTTGGTTAAGTTCCGAGATGAATTCGGATTAAAGGTGGAGGATGTCTACACCGATCTGGATTCCCTTCTGGAAAGAGACGACGTTGATATGATCTTTGTCGCCCTCAGGAATGAGGTGGCCGGAGATGCTATCTTTAAAGCGGCAGAGGCAAAAAAGCACATCATGGCGGAAAAGCCAACCGCTAATAACTCCCGGACCATAAGGCGAAATATTGAAGAGGTCAATAAATCAGGAGTCTGCATGGGCGTGTGCTATCCGTGGCGATCTCATCCGTTGTGCAAAGAGATAAGGAGATTGGTAGAGGAGGGCTATTTAGGTAGGATTATGGCCATGGAGGCCAGAATGGTCACATCTCAGGTCAAGTTTCGAGATCCCACGCACTGGCTCTTCAAAAAGAGCATCTCAGGAGGAGGGATACTATCGTGGCTTGGCTGCCACTGGTTCGATCAGATGAGGTTTATGCTCCAGGACGAAGTTGAAGCCGTCTCGGCCATCGTGGCGACCCTGGGCGGCCAAGATATAGACGTTGAGGACACGGCATCTGTGTCCATGAGGTTCAGAAGTGGAGCACTTGGGACAATGCAGGCGGGATATATGCTCCCAAGCAGCGCAGCAGGCTACTACGGAGCCTCATACGATACATATATAACTATCAAGGGAGACTTGGGAAACATATCCTGGGATCCCCAGAACCCAGAGGTGTCCTTGAAAGTAGAAAGCGCAAAAGATGAGTGGAAAGCGGCTCCGGTGCGGAAATTTAGCTATACTATGGCCCATAGTGAAGCTTATGGGAGCATGCACGGACTGGAGTTTATGAGGCAGTTTGTAAGGGCTGCCATGAGGGGAGATGTCGAATCTCCCTCCAGCGGAGAGGACGCACTAAGAGTCATGGAGATTGTGGAGGCCGCATACGAGTCGAGCGAAAAAGGGAGATTAGTGCATTTACCTATCTAAACTAATGATAAAGATCAAAGCCAAGTACGTCATCACAGGTTAGGAGGGAATTCTTATGAGACAATTCAAGATTATCGTTGAAAAACATCCTGATGGTTACGTGGCTTATCCTTGGGGGATTAAGGGTGTATTTTGGATTGACAATAAGCAAGTTAGCGCGTATATTGATGCAGGGTATGCTCAGTAGAGACCAATTCTTATCGGTGCTCTGGCATTTTGCAATTAGAGCGGAGAATTTTTGATTTTGAATTCCAAGGTTATGGAAGTAGCAGAACAGTTAAGGAACTTCTTCTTAGATGAAGTCCAAGACAGAAAGGAAGTATCAATCTTTCTTTGTGGTGGCAGTTCTTCAGAAGAAACGAGATTTAGAAGAGATGTTGGTGACGGAATATCCGGGATAGTCTCTAAATACAGATATTCTATATACTATCCGGAAGATATGTTTATCGAGCTGATCCTTGGACATCAAAAACACGACTTGCTAACTTTAGAAAATCTTCTAGCTAATGGTGTAGATGCTGTCGTCATTCTACTCCAAAGTCCAGGAACTTTCACTGAACTAGGTGCGTTTACAAATCACGAGAAGTTAAGGGACAAGCTGATTGTTGTGATTAATCCAAAGTTTGCTCGAGCGAAAAGCTTTATTAATCTTGGACCAATTCGATACCTGAGAACGAAGACCAAAAGCAGAGTTCTTGATCTGTCGATGGAAAGTAGCAATTTAGAGGCTGTCGTCAAGCAAATAGCGGATGCCTCACGTGCTGTGGCGCAACATGCTACACCAATAAGAGATTTATCGAATCCTATTTCTGCGTACAGATTCTACTTGGCATTAATCTATGTATTTGAGCCGATACCAAGAGCTGCAATCATTGAGATCTCAAGTAAACTGGCGAACACTGAAGAAAAGACTGTAGCGACTGCCGCAGAAACGGCGATAAACAGCTTAGTCGGAGAAAGAAAAGTATCGCTTAATTCAGGAGTTCTGTCCACAACCCTTGCAGGGATAGAGAATCTGATGTACGCAAATAAGACACAGAAGAGCGCACGAATACTTTCGTCATTCTTAACCGAACTCAGATTAGGTGCTCTAAATTTAACGCTCAGAAAGAATTATAGGAGAATATGGGGTGAAACAAAATGATCTTAGTCAGGCTTGTCATCTGACGAGCTGAGTGGTGTTTCGCCACTCCGGATGTAAACTGACCCATTACTGTTCGAACGGTTTTCTGAAGAAAACCGTTCAAGGCGACATCAGGTCGTGATTTCATGTCGCTGCGCGATGCTTTGAGTAAGTGACTTTTGTTTCGCCCCATAAATTCTAATGAATAGTAATTTCGCACTGTTGAGACTAATGGATCTACCTGTGTTCTCTGATCAAAAGGAACTGGCAGAGTTGATGCACGTTGACAGAGGGCTGGTTGTAATGCTTAGTGAGTTTTCACGCAGATACTACAAAAGGTATTCGATACCGAAATCGAATGGTACTTTGCGCGAAATCAGACAACCCAGAAAAGATTTGAAGGGAATACAGGCTTGGATACTCAGAAATATTCTAGATAAGCTAAGTCCTTCCCCATATGCTACGGCTTACATTCTACAAAGGGGCATTTTGGGGAATGTATCTCCTCATAGTAACAACAGATACTTCATATGTTTGGATCTAGAAGATTTTTTTCCTTCCATTTCGATAAGACGTGTGGCAAAAGTGTTCTCACTCATTGGATATTCCAATAAGGCTGCCCCTACTCTTGCCAATCTTTGTACTTGCGATGGCAACTTACCCCAGGGTGCTGTTACTTCCCCCTCATTATCAAATCTAATTGCAGCGAAACTTGATAGAAGAATTGCAGGTTATACATCGAGAAGAAATATTATATATACTAGGTACGCAGATGACTTAACCTTCTCTTCAAATAATCCAAAAGTGCTTTGCCAATCGTTGTCCATAGTTTTGAAGATTATTAAGTCGGAACACTTTAAACTCAATCTTGATAAATTAAGGGTCCTAGGCCCAAGAAAGAGATGTTCCATACCGCTCCCCTTGACAGGGCGACAAATATTTTGCAAATTGGGGTTTGAGAAAGGAGGTCAAGGTGTCAAGCCCCGAAGTGAAAGATGGTAAGCGCTGGACGGCGACCCGTAAGGTAGAGGTGGTGTTGGCTGTTTTGAAAGGAGCGAATGTATCAGAGGTGTGTTGGAAGAATGGAATTAGCCAGTCACAGGCGTATGCTTGGCGTGATAGTTTCTTGGAAGGAGGCCAGGAGAGTCTGAAGTCTCGGCGTGGTCGCAAGGATGCGAAGGAGCGGGAGGTCAGCCGGTTGGAGCGTAAGGTAGGGCACTTAACCCTCCAGTTGGAGATACTCGAGGAGGTAGCCCGTCTAAAAAAAACGAAGCGGTTGCCTTGAGTGAGCGGTTTTTGGGTCGAGGCTATTCCCGGAAGGTGGTAGCTTTGGCTTTGGGTTTGCATCGTTCGACTCTGTGTAGGCTTAGGTATAGAGGTGTCAGTTCTTCTGTCGAAGAGTCTGTGATAGATGAACAGCTTGCTTTTCGTATTCGAGGGATACTCGACCAAGAAGAGGCATTTGGTCACAGGCGGGTTTGGGCGCATCTTCGTTTCAAGGAAGGGGCATATGTCAACATCAAGAAGGTTCATAGGATAATGAAGCTTAAGGGGTGGCAGTGTAAGCTGTGGAATCCCCGATAGAATCAATCGGGGACCCCGGGAGAAAGGGGCCACAGGTTGCCCAGAAGCGTTCTGTGATGGATCGTCCTGACAGTCTCTGGTCGGCTGACTTGACCAAGATCTATTGTGGGGAAGATGGTTGGTGTCCTCTTATTGCGGTGGTGGACAACGGGAGTCGGGAGGTTCCCCGGGTATCGTTTTAGTCGAAAAGGGAGGGCACTGGAGGCCACAGATGCCCTGGATCGGGCCGTGATCTCTCGATACACTTCCTAAGGAGGCTGTCCCCCAGGGTCTCACTTTGCGCTCTGACAACGGCTCCATCTTTTTGTCTCGGACCTATTTGGCAAGTACCGAATATTGGGACATTCGTCAAGAATATATTCCGAGCGGAAAGGCCGATTGGAACGGGGTCATAGAACGTTTTTTCAGGACCCTCAAGCAGGAGTGTGTGTGGCTTCACAATTTCAAGTCCTTTGAACAAGCTGAGAAGATCATATCTCAGTGGATCGATAATTACAACAAGAACTGGCTTCATTCATCTCTGGGATACAAGACCCCGGAAGAGTGGAGAAAACAATTTTATCTGCTACCCCAAGTTGCTTAATTGATGTCGCTTTTCTGGGGGGCAGTACAGTTCGATCACCGGGCTGGTTAAGAATAGCTCTGAACCCAAAATCGGTATTGGGCGAAAGAAGAAAAGACAAATGAGAGCTGTTATGCATCATCTCCTATTCGACTTGAGCAAGGACAGCAAGTATACAAGCGAAAACTCTGTAGGTGGTTGGTTGAAGTATTTGAAGAGTGTTGATAAGGAATCGTATGTAAGCATGAGCAATTACTGGGAGCGATTGAAGATCAAGTCACATTCTGCCTAACTCACGCACTGTCAGAAACATCAAGGAACTCCTCACCAAGTGTTTCATGCCTCTGTTCACTTTCGCTAGTCATGCATGTAAGTGTGTAATTGTTAAGATCCTTCCACGTTTGGTAGGGATTCACAGAGCTTTTGAAAATGCGGCTTGAGCATAGGAGCAAACACAATGAAACTAGTTCAATTTCATCTGCCCGATTCCGGGGTCAGAGCAGGCATCTTAGAAGGCGATACTATAAAGGATATAACCTCGGCTGATTCTGGGCTTAGCACAGTCAACGATATATTGATAAAGAGCTGTGACGATGATCTGGCCATTGAGGAGATTGTAGAGGGTGCTCTGAACGGAAAAGACGCTGATGAATTCTCCTACGCCGAACTAAACGTCGCCCCCGATAGTTCCAAAGCCTATCTTGAGATTCCGCTATATCCGCCTGAGGTCTGGGCCTTTGGAGTGACGTACAAGAGGAGCGCCGACGAAAGGGATAGAGATGCTCAAGAGGACATATACGCCAGGGTCTATAACAGCCAAAGGCCGGAACTCTTCTTCAAAGCCACCCCCGAAAGGTGCGTCGGTCCCAACGGCTGCATCTGCATACGCAGCGACTCCAGTATCACAGCCGTAGAAGCTGAATTAGCATACGTCCTTGGAAAAGATGGTCAAATTGTCGGATACACCGTCTGCAACGACGTTTCCGCGTGGGATATAGAAAGAGACAATCCCCTCTATCTCCCTCAGTCCAAGATATATCTCGGCTGCTGTGCCCTGGGGCCTGTACTTGTAACTTCGTCTGAGATAGAAGATCCCTACGATCTGAATATCTCATGCCGCATATTCAAAGGCGGGAAGATGGCGTTTGAGGAATCCGTCAGTTCCTCTCTCTTAGACAGGAAATTGGAGGAGCTGACCGAATATCTTCTAAGGGATAACTATATACCGGTGGGGACTGCCGTATCGACCGGCACAGGGATAATGGTTCCCAACGACCTTGCCCTCAAGGAGGGCGACCGTGTGGAGATAGAGATAGAGAATATAGGCGTCCTTTCCAATCCTGTTAGACAACTGTGATCATAGGTCGCCTCAAGTTGGGATCCAATGTAGGGGCGATCCCCGATAGACTCAATCGGGAACGTGCCTACTATTGTGCATTTCTATAGTTTGTACGTACTATTTTGACCTGACAGTAGCTTCTCGAAAGTGAAATCTCTATGAAAAAAGTATGGTTATTTGCTGGGATATCCGCAGGCTTGGTGGTTATTGTCCTCGTATTAGCAAAGCTATCAGGAGAGCCGGAGCACACAACCCCACTTGAGAAGGGAGCATGGAACTTCAAGGCTCTGGGATGCACGTCGTGCCACAGCGTAAATGGAAGAGGCGGAAAAAGAGCTCCCGCTCTGACGCACGTGGCCACCAAGATACAGAATCGCCTGAATTCGAAGGAATACTGGGACAGGCTAGAAAAGATAAAGGAGAGTAACAGCAGGATATATCAAAGGCATAAAGACACCTATGCTCGACTTGGACAAGAGCAGGGAAAGGAGAAGGTAAGGCTATGGTTCTTGACGTATCTGAAGGATCCCAAGTTCGATAATCCCGAAGCAAAGATGCCGAGCTACCTTACTGTTCCCCAGGAGCGTCTGAATTCTACAGTGGATTATCTTATGAGTCTGAAATAGCCATTGTAGAGCATCTTCTCAAATGAAATGTAGAGCGCCTTCTCAACTGACACATAGTCATAAGATGACGAAAGCGGCGACTCCTGCAAGATCAAGTCTCAGGCGAACACTGAGATCTCCCTGAGTCTTTTGACTATGGGAGAAAGCACGCTTGCTGTGTATTCTATGTCCTCAAGAGTGTTGTCCCTTCCGAGGCTGAAACGAACGGAGCACTCGGCAAGGCGAGGTTCGAGGCCCATAGCTAAAAGGACGTGCGAGGGTTGCTCGACTCCCGCGCTGCAGGCCGATCCGCTGGAAAGAGCAACGCCTTCCAGATCGAGGCTTATTATGAGAGATTCGCCCTCTGCGGCGGTAAATGAGAGATTCAGCGTATTAGGCAGAGAATTTTCAAGGGACCCGTTGAGTATCACATCTCCTATCTCATCGGTTATTAGTCTATAGAGCCTCTCTTTTAGAGCTTTCAGCCGCTTATATTCCGCATCCATACCTTTAAGACATAGCTCGGCGGCCCTGCCGAGTCCTGCTATAGCGGGCACGTTTTCCGTGCCTGCCCTTTTGTTACCTTCATGTTCTCCGCCGTGCGAAAGGGGCGTTAGCTTTATTCCCTCCCGGATATAGAGAACACCGATCCCCTTCGGGCCATAGATCTTGTGCCCTGAAAGAGAGAGGAGGTCTATGTTCATTTGCTCCACATCTATCGGGAGTTTGGCAAAGGACTGCACAGCATCTGTGTGAAACGGGATGCCCCTTTCTCTTGCTATCCGGCCTATCTGGCTTACGGGCTGAATGGCCCCGACTTCGTTGTTGGCGTGCATTAAGGTGATCAGGACGGTATCGACTCTTATGGCTTTTTTGAAGTCGTCCGGGTCCACAACAGCGTCTCTGTCCACAGGGAGATACGTAACCTCAAAGCCCTCCTTTTCGAGGTACTCGCACGAGTGAAGGACGGCGTGGTGTTCTACTGAGCTTGTGATTATGTGCTTTCCCCTATCTCTGTTATATAACGCTGTGCCCTTTATGGCCAGGTTGTCGGACTCGGTACCTCCGCTTGTGAAGTATATCTCCCCAAAGTTAGCGTTTATGGCACTGGCTATGGTCTCGCGAGACTCATCTACTGCGGCTCTGGCATCTCTCCCGAAGGCGTGTATGCTGGAGGCGTTGCCGTAGTGCTCCCTGTAGTATAAGAGCATAGCCTCCAGAGCTTCCGGATGCACAGGTGTTGTAGCGTTGTGATCTAAATAGACCCTTCTCAATTCCTTATCTCCCTGTGTAAGTAATCAGCAAACAGTAGACAGGGACTCCCCGTGCGCAACCCACAACTACTGTCTACGAGATCGCTTCGCTGTCGCTTGCAATGACAGTACTTGTCCAGACCCCTAGTCATTGCGAGGAGCTGCACCCCGAAGCAATCTGGTGGGAGGGGAAGCAGTGCCCCTGTCTACTGTCCACCCCCAATTGAATCTATCGGGGACTACTGTTCTACTATTTATACAACTGCGTCTCTGGATGAAAGTCGTACCAGGCGAACCAATAGACGTTCATATGGGGAATCCGTTCGAGGCTTTCGCCTGCTGTGTTCCTGCCGGTTACGAGGTTCCAGAGGTTCCCGGTGTTACTATCGCTGGCTGTTGAACCCTCTGTGATTTCGTCAAATGCCAACAGTTGCCCGTCAAACGCCCCGTCATATACCGCTGTCGCGTTTGAATCTTCGTCGTAAAAGACGATGAGCCTCCTTCCGGCAAACTCGTCCCGTATAGTCGTGGTCTTTCTGAAGGCCTTAAAGGGATATGCCTTGTAGTGACCGTCAACCACGACGCCTATCACCATATCCTTGGATCCGACGCGGCGATCTGTATTTTGAGGCGACCCAAGCCCTGTCCTTCCGGAGCGATGGTAGTCCTCGTAAGAATCGTACCTTGAATCTGACCTCCCATTTACGACCAGCACCTGCGTTTCCGGGTACGCATTTATCCAGTCTTGCCATCTCATCTTGGGCATAGCGGCCAGCATCTTGAGCTGTCTGCCCACCAGAGGCCCCTCTATGGCTTGGCCTGTGAGCTGGGACCATAGAGTTTCGGTCTGATGATCGTACATAACAAGACCATTCTTGTAGAGCTTTCCGGAGACTCCAAACGTATATGTACCTCCCTCAAGTCTTCGGCTATAGACTATAGCCGTGCCGCAGAGCGGTCACCACGTTGTGGCTATTTCCTCTCCACCTACAACGTCATTTACAATTTCGTGGCGGTTGAGGATGTTCATAGAATAGGCGTGGCTTTCGTCGTTGAAAGTGACTCCTATAAAGGGTGAGTCGCCTTCGACCTCAGCCTCCTTGGCAGAGATAAATCCGGGATCTGTGATAGCCGGGATTGCGTCCTTGGGGAGGACATATACTATATCTCTGTTCCTGCCCTCAGATAGAGAGACGAACAATATGCTCGCAGCGCCTGAGATCAGCAGAAGAAGGGCCAACAGGAACTTTACTCGGAGGGATAGTAGAACTTGAAGCATATTATTTCTCCTTAACTTTGAAACTTAATCGTCCCTCCCGGCAAAGGACGCTCTTTGGACTGACGTTCCAATCTATTCTACTTAGACGTTGGTGTGATCATATAGTTTCCGACCCTGTGAATCGGTAAGCATATTTTCCTTACCCCACATATACCTCGGGTGGATTGACGAAGTCTCTGTATTTCTCCGCTACCTTCCCTTCGGTTGCATCCCCTTTGTGTATGTAGAAGCGGTAGTAGAAATCTATAGACTCCCCTTGCTTCAATATGTAGTCGCCTCTTTTATTGAGATCGCCCGTAAACGTTCCAACTGCAAAGGGATTTGTCGTCAAAAGGCCGTAGTCTCTTGCGTGCCAGCGGGTCGGATGCCGAAAACTTTGGGGTGATTCAAATATGGCAATTCCCACTGTTTTGCCTTCCACAGGGCCGGAGTAGTCGCACCATTCAGCCTCCTTTCCCCACATCTCTTTTTCGTTTATCTCCCCACGAGAGTTTTGCATCTTTCCCCCGCGTCTGACTTCCAAGCTGGGCACGACCCTTATCGAGGCTATTCCTCCCTCTTCGGTATCTCCGAAGCGGATGTCTTTCCCCGTGGCTGTGAACCTGATCTCCATATCTATGGCTCTGAAGCCCTGTGGGAGCCTGTAGATTGTATGAACCCTTCTCTCCTCCATTATCTTAGTTTCGTCCTTTGACACCCAGTCGCTCTTGGCGGAAATTCGAGAAAAGACAGGCCCTTCTTCTACGGATTCAAATTCCGTGTGTACTGTCTTACCGTATCCTTCCCCCTCTCCCCAGTTGTCCGTGCCGTCGGCATCGCCGTAGGCCACCCAGATGCCCCGATGGTGATGATGGTCCATCTCCTCGTCGTCTGTGTCCTCTGGCGTGGCAAGTCTCCTGGTTACAGGATCACCACAGGGCCCTATTAAAGGATAAAGATAGGGCCTTGAAAGCTCTTCTGCAAAGCAGTAGGACGTAAAGAGTTCTCCATCTATGTGGAATTCGATCTTTTGGTCGGGGATATAATTTACACTTACGCCCTCTTTCCCTCCGGGGGGCACATCCATTAGGAGGATATAGTTTTCCCGTTCTCCAGCTTTGAGGTCTTCGACTATCCAGCGGATAACCGTCGCCGCCCCGTCGCTAGATCTTTGAACCTGAGCGGGGATAACGCCTCCGGTCTCCAGCGACTGAAGCTGAACAAAGTTTGGCTTGCTATCTAATTCCGCCATAACTGGGCAGAATTCCCTATCTTGATCTCCAGCTTCGACTATGACTTGAACATCTGGCACTCGTGATTCTCCTCGGATTGAGACTACAAACGGCTAAAGCACTCTCGAGATATTCTAACATGAATATTATAAGATGATGCGGGAGAGCTATCATGATAACAGGCAAACGTGGGATGAGGTCCTCAACATGATCCTTGCCTGCTATTGCCGGGCAGATTTGTTCTGCCATCGCTACCTGCTCAAGGATATGCTGGTAAAGTTTGGAGCTAAATCTACAATCACCACCGTCATCGCGCTTTGGAGAGCGCTTTGATGCCTAACATTTGGATTAGCCCGTTGATATCTGTGGTCTTGAGATTCATCCCACCCTCTGACACAGGCAGCAGCACGATACGCTTTCCTTGAATCGCTTCAGCGATTCTTAGTTTCACAATCGCTTCGCCACCCGATCCGGCAAGGGCCTTGTTCATTTCCTGTATACCGTTCGCTTCCGCAATCCCTTCGACCTTAATGGCCTTGGCAAGGAGCTGTTGCTGCTCTTCGTACACATCGGCCTTAATCTTAGCCTTAAGGTAGTCACCATCGGCGTTGGCCACCATCTGATTGACCTTACCCCGGGCCTCTTCCAGTTTGCGTTTGTATTCTTCCAGGGCTGCGTGCTGGGCAGACCTGTTCTTCTCCACCTGCTGATCGGCCACCTTCTTGTCCTCGATGGCCTTCTGATACGCAGGATTGAAACGATAGTCCTTGGTCAGCACTTTTTCCACTATAATGCCCATGGGGCCCAGGATGTTCTGAAGCGCCTTTTTGGCTTTATTGGCTTGCCTCTCGCGAGCATCGGCCACATAGAACGCTTCCGTTTTGAGTTCACCGAAGATGTCTCGTGGTTTGCTTCGGGCAACGGTTCGAACAATTTTCTCCCGTAAGGTGAGGTCGTCATCAGCTACGTACTGGAGAATATGGTGGGCCTTGTTCGCATCAATGCGATAGGCAATGATAACGTCGAGATGGATGTCGTTACCGTCAATTGTTTTTAACAGCAGGTCGTCTCTGGTTCTGCGGTCGCCTCTCATTGGTAAATACGTCATCTCCAGGTTCTGCAGTTTGGTGTCAAACACATGCCAGTCATTGATAAACGGAAGGAAAAAGTAGGTGGAGCCCGGAGCGTAGACCCGGTCTTCAACGCCCTTCTGGCCGAAAAAAGAGACTTTGTGGGTTCGAACACCCACCTCTGTCTCTCCCGTCGTATGGGTGATAACAAAACCGGTCAAGGCGAGCAGGGCCACCATTGCAAATGACGAGACAGAAAAGAGCTTCATTTGCCACCTCCTTTGCGAACGTCGAACAATCGCAAGGTTTTGTTCAAGTCCAATGGGTTGACCCCGTTCGGGCCATCGCTGGGCAGGATGATAACCTCCAGACCTTTGTAAGCATCGGCCATCTTCAGCGCCACCATGCGCTCGGAGCCGATCCCTTTCAGCGCATTGTTTTTCAGGCGCACTCGTTCTGCTTCCGCCAGCTTCACCAGCAGGTCGGCCTCCGCTTTCTTCTTGCGAACATAAAAATCCTTCTCGGCGGTCTTCCGGGTCACATAGGCTTTGCCCTTTTCAAGCTCAACGGCGACAGTGACCACCCCCTCCTGAATGATTTTCTTTAACTCGGCCTCTTCCTTGGCCGCCCGGGCGGCCGCCTGGTTCGTGAAAACCATCTGGTCCTGAAGCTTCTTCTCCTCTATGTTTTTCTGGATTTCCTGACTGTATTTAAAATAGCGCACCAGCATCTGGTCAACTTCGAGGCCTTTTAAATTCAATTCTCTGTTGAGTCTCTCCTTGGCCTCTTCCGTTTTTTGAACCCGCATCGGGCTGTTGTAAAATTCTTCGGTGGTCAACTTTCCCAGGGTCTCTTTCAAGGCCGCTTCGGCCTTGGGAATGATGCCATTGTCCTCATAGAGGGTTCCGGGGCCGATGGTCGTAAAAACCAGGTAGGGATCCGTGATGTGGTAGAGTATGGAGACATCCACGTCCACGAAAAAGCCGTCAGAGGTCTGAATATGGGCCGCCCGCTCTTGCCTCGCCCCCTTTGCGGCGGTCCGGGGAGAGTCGGTCAACTCCAGCACCTGGATAACTTTGGGTAGCCGGTACATTTGCTGCAATCCGAAAGGCAGAACAAAAGTCAGGCCCGCATGATAAACCTCTTTTTGAACGCCACGGGTCAGGCCAACTCGGTTCACCTTGATCCCGTACTCATTGGGCTGCACGTAAACCAAGAATAGGTTATAGAAAATCGTGACCAGTACGATCCCAGCTACCAGCACGATCCCGGCTGTCGGAATTTTGGCCCCGTCTTCCCGCCCGTAAATGAGCCAAGACCTGAAGAGCTTCTTCAGGTTATCTCCGAGCTTATTGCCAAAAAACGAACTTTCATTCGTGTGTTCACTGGCCATGTTGCATTCTCCTTTCAGAAGGCGTCACCATTGGCGGCGACGGCTAATGCGCTGCTCTTGCCCAGAACCTACTCAACGAATGAGATTGTCAGCACAACGTACTTGTTTCAAGCATCTATCGGTCATCGAGCATCTCAACAAGGGGCGTACCGGCAGATCCGGATGGTGGTTTGATGCCCAGATAGGAGGCCAGTGACGGGGCGATATCCGACGGCGCCACCTGGCGATGGACCATCTTCGGTTTGATACTCGGACCGGTCAACATAATCGGGACATAGGTATCATAACTATACGGCGAACCGTGCATCGCCGAGTATGTTTCTGCCTTTGGGTGGAGATACCAGAACTGATCCTGGATGATGATCACGTTGCCGGACCGCTTCGGATGAAACGCCCGCTGTACCCTGTGCATGATGGGGATATTTGCCACGTTCCCGGTCAACAGGTCAGACCGGGTCACGGCATACGCGATCCCGGGAACCTTGAGCATTTCTTCAGCTAGGGCTTTTTCTATCGTTACCGGGTCAAGGCCGAGCTTCTGGACGGTTTCGAGATTGAGGTAGAGGCCGGGATTCCAAAAAGCCAGGATAAAATCCTCAATACTATTAAAACGTCTCTGCAAAGCAGCATTGGCTGACTCGATAAACTGCTTCGGATAGTGACGTCCTGCCTCAAACCCCAAACTTTGCTTGAATTCCGGGATCTCGTCGGTGCCATGGTCGGAGGAAAGCACGATAACAGTCCGATCCAGCCCCACGGTCTCGTCAATATAGGCGAATAGATCCGCTAGTAAGGCATCGAGTCGCAACACATTGTCTTCATATTCAAGGCTCTGCGGTCCAAAAGCGTGGCCGATACGGTCGGTCGAGGAAAAGCTGATGGACAACATATCGATGGCATCGCCTTGCCCCAGTCTTTCCCACCTTATTAACCCTTTGGCAAAAGCCTGCGTCAATTCGTCGCCGAATGGGGTGAACGTCAAGGTTCCATAGTAGACCTCGTCCTTCACATTGTTGAGAGCGTGGGGAAACGTCCGTCCTAACTTCTTGTAGGATTTTTCAAAAGGCCTGTCGTCTGCATTACTGTAGAAGTAGGATTCCTTATCATCCATGAGTACCCATGGCTGATCTCTGAATTTATCCACACGCTTGGCCTTGTTCCAAACCACCACCCACTCTGGATAGTCATCATAATAGTAGGTGCTGCTGACGAATTCACCCGAACTCTTCGAGAACCAAAATGCCTTGCCCAGGTGTCCGCCCTGAATGATAGCTGCCCTGTCTTTGAATGAGACATTGAATACCCTCGACTTACCCCCCGATGCCAACACCAACTCATCCCCGATCGTGCTGGACGTCAGGTTACGTGGCGAAGTTCCTTTATGGGCTTTGGCCTTCTCACCGATGACCGTGTGCCTGTCATCTTCCACACAGGCGACGCGTCTCCCGGTCTCAAGATCGATCCAGTCATTTCCGACTATACCATGTTGTGCCGTGTGACCTCCGGTGAACAGGGTCGCATGCCCGACTGCTGTAACAGTGGTTGAATGCTGGTAGTGGACGTTGGTGTAGTACACCCCTTGTTCCATCAAATACCTGAACCCGTTAGGACCGAAGTGGTTCTTGAAGCGCAGGGGAATATCGCCCCGGAACTGGTCAACTGTTATCTGGACGACGAGACTGACCTTTCCCTCTTCTGGTTCGCTTGCGGACAGGCATAGCAAATGTGCTGTTACAGCAGATAAAGCCAGTAAATATACAAATCGCTTCTTCATAAACCCTCACCCCCAATTGAAGTCTTTGGAAGAAAAGAACGAAAGTGTATGAGCTGCTGCAGATCCCGCCAGATGTCACCTTCGCACCATGAAATTCAAGCTTAATACTTCCATCAAATCCCATATTTATGCTTTCACCCTCTGGATGATCAATATATATCCGCCATTTGTGAGTCTTATTTATTGTAATCTAACATGTTCTGGTCACTTTGACAACCATTTTTTGGGTCTAATATGGGAATGGGGGTCTAACCTCTTTTTTGCTATCGCCCAGGGATCGGCTTAAAACCCACAGCTCCAAAGCCGGGTTCACTTCCATGGAGGTAGTTGATGTGAAAGTCAGCAAGGTGTTCAGTTGCCGTGGGTATTATGGGGGCTAACGTTACCGTGCTTGACCTTATCGAGAGTAGTGGGGCGTGGCGCTGCGTTCATTGTTGGGGAGTGGAGGCAACAAGCCACGCAGTGGTCGCCAGAAGGGATGGGTTTACCAGCCACTAAAGCGATAACTTGACGAGCCTCATAGTCCTGGCTTCCTTGGAGAATAATAAACTGTCAAATACAGTAAGTCAAGCGGAAATTGGTTGTTGACATTTAAGCTATGGCATTTTATCTTTCTGGGGCTATGATAGCCTATACCATAAGGAGACTGCTTATGACTATCCCTGTGCTGTGGGGGATAGCCACGATTGTGTTTGTCCTTATGTTTATAGTGCCCGGCGATCCCGCAAGATTGCTCCTGGGACAGCACGGCGATCCTGCGGTGGTAAAGAGGATACGGGCGGAATTGGGTCTGGACAGGTCAGTCTACGTGCAATACGCAAGGTTCCTGGGGAAACTCGCAAGGGGCGATCTGGGGACGTCCTACAGGCAGAGGCGAGCGGTGACCAAGATAATACGAGAGCGATTCCCCGCCACATTGAGGCTGACTTTAGCATCTCTCTTTATAGCTGTAATACTGGGCATGAGCGCGGGCATCCTTGCGGCTATGTACAGAGGCTCTATAGTGGACGATATTGTCATGGCTGGCTCGATGATTGGCGTCTCGACGCCTGTGTTCTGGCTCGGGATGATGCTTATTGTTCTCTTTGCATCTTATCTCGAGTGGTTCCCTGTCGCAGGATACGGAGATGGTGGCCTGGCCTATCTTGTCCTGCCGGCACTGTCTCTTTCGGCAGTATCTGTGGGCTATATTGCGAGGATGACCAGAGCCAGCATGCTGGAGGTGATAGGTCAGGACTATGTCAGGACCGCCCGAGCTAAAGGGCTCTCAAAAGCGCAAGTGATCTTAAAGCACGCCTTGAAGAACGCCCTTATCCCTGTGGTGACAGTTATCGGGGTGGACCTTGCAAGTCTCTTGGGAGGGGCTGTCGCCACTGAGACCGTCTTTGCATGGCCCGGGCTTGGGAGGGCGGCTGTGGATGCCATCAGGATGAGGGACCTGCCTGTAGTCGAAGGCGTGGTCATATTTCTGGCTTTTGTATTTGTAATTGTGAATCTGATTGTGGATCTTTCTTATGCTTATTTAGATCCGAGGATCTCGTATGATCAAAAAGACTGACTCTTTCATATCTTTAACGTGGAGACAGTTCAAAAAAAGCAGAATGGCGCTGGTGGGGCTAGCAATTGTAATTGGGTTGATCTTGATGGGCGCATCGGCTCCAATCCTTGCCCCTTACGATCCTTATCCGGACTCTGATATATGGGAGACAGATATATCCAACATCGTGGCTCCTCCAAGCCTTCAGCATCCGTTCGGGACAGACGACCTGGGAAGAGACATATTCAGCAGGATCATATACGGCTCAAGAATTTCGCTTCAGGTCGGATTTATAGCCATGCTGATCTCCGTGTGGATAGGCGTAGTCCTTGGAACTGCAGCGGGATACTACGGCGGATGGATAGATAATCTTATCATGAGGATCACTGACATATTTTTTGCGATGCCGGCTCCGCTTCTTGTGATCGCGGTGATGGCGATCTTCGAAAATCCGTCTGTAGACAAAATTTTCTTCGTGTTGGGGTTCATAGGTTGGACCGGGATAGCGCGGCTGGTAAGAGCCAAGATACTGTCCGTCAGACAGGAGGAGTACACTCAGGCCGCAAGGGCGCTGGGTGCCAGGACGTGGAGGATCATATTAAGGCACGTCTTACCGAACGCTATGGCCCCTCTTATCGTAGCGGCGACCATAAGGGTGGCGGGCAACATACTTACGGAGGCCTGGTTGAGCTTTTTAGGATTAGGGGCTCAGCCGCCTATCCCCAGTTGGGGGACCATGGTAACCGAGGGGCAGAGGTATCTTACCACGCAGCCCTGGGTGTGCGTCTTTCCGGGGCTTGCGATATTTACGGTCGTATTGGGATTCAATCTGTTCGGGGACGGATTGAGAGACGCCCTTGACCCAAAATTAAGTAGACAGATGTAGGGGCGAGGTTCCCTCGCCCCAAGGGTTTGGTAACCCAGCCCCTACATTCAAGGCGGCAGGGCAACCCTGGTATGCTGTTTATTATTTTGACCCGAAACCAAATTAAAAATCTCTTCGTAACACGTGCAAAGGACTTGACAGGGCGTGCGGTAAATGTTATTGTTTAGATTGTGTCAATAACGTTAGTTGAGCAAGAGCATCCAATAAAATCTAAGGAGTGAAGTTACATGGGCCAAGAGGCAAAGGATCCTGCAGAGGAACAGACAGAAACGCCAGAAAACCCAGAAAACATTAAAGAGGCCGATGCGTCTCAGGAAGGGCCCAAACCGGTCAGGCAGAAGGCTGTAAGCAAAAGGAAAGTCACAGAAGAAGGGCAAACGGCCAAGGCAGTTCCGCAAAAGGCTGTATCGAAACGGGCCGCTGATGCGGGAGCAAAAGCTGAACCTGTCGGTAGAGATCCCAGGAAGACAAAGGGGGCTGGGAAGTTAGGTAAGGAAAGCCCTGAAAGCTCGCGGAGAAAGTTTATCACAAGATTGGGCTGGGGCGGCTTTGTGGCTGCAATACTGGCTGCTACCGGTAGTTTAGTCAGGGCTATGTTTCCGAGGGTGCTCTTTGAACCATCGCCTTCGTTTAAGTCGGGCTATCCTGAGGAGTACCAGGTCGGAACCGTAAGCGAAAGATGGGTCGGGGAATACAGGGTCTGGATCGTGAGAAAAGAGGAAGGATTCTATGCTCTTTCAGCGATCTGCACGCATTTAGGATGCACGCCCAGGTGGTTCGCCATTGAGGATAAATTCAAGTGCCCCTGTCACGGCAGCGGATTTAAAATGAGCGGCGTAAACTACGAAGGTCCTGCTCCAAGACCTCTGGAAAGGGTTAAGATAACGCTTGCACAGGACGGTCAGCTATTGGTGGACAGGAGCGTGAAGTTCCTCTACGAGAAGGGACAGTGGGATAAGCCGGGGGCTTTTCTGAAGGTGTAGTATCGTCTGGATCTACAAAATTTCGGTCGTAGCGAGGGGAGGCGCCAAAGATTGTGTTCTATCCAAAGACATAGCTTTGCGCTTCCCCTTTCGTTTTTCGGCAAAACGGATCTGTTCACTTGAGGAGGAGCATCCTCTTTGCATCTGTATGCTGGAAGTCTCCTATCGCAAGGTGGTAGAAGTATATCCCGCTGGATAGAGGAAAACCGCTCTGGTCTCTTGCATCCCAGGCTATGGTGTGATAGCCGGGGGCTTGTACCTCTTTAACAAGTACGGCTACGGTCTGTCCCACCTGATTGTAAATAGTCATAGTTACGTCTGCGGTCTGAGCAAGAGTGTAGGCTATCAGAGTCTTTTCATTGAAAGGGTTGGGATAATTTTGATGGAGGGCAAAAGCTTCAGGAAAGTTCTCTTCATCCTGATCTTGAAGCACGACAGTAATCACCTCTATCCCGGCTGTGGAGGTTAGGACCCCGAGCGCCACCTGGGTAAGCTCAAAAAAAAGGGGAAACTGTAGAGTCCCTATCAGATCGGTGTTTAAATGAATATTGGGATTTCGTAGGGGATTGGCCTCAGAAAGAGCAATGGCTCTGTAGCCGGCATCTATGAAGGGCTGATGATCCGAGCAGTCGCACCTTACGAGCTCTATTTCCTTTTTGCTGTCCAGACTTATCGGCACAAGGTCAGTATAGTCCTTGGCTATCTGGACAGCGATCTCTGCAAATGGAAGGGACATCTCGTCTGAAACTATGAGTATCTCCTTTGTAGAATCGGGGTTGTGGCCGAGCGCGTCCAGGTTGATCATCAGTTGTATATCCAGACCCTGCTCCTTGCCCCTTGCGGCAAAGTGTCTGCTTCCGAGTAGGCCGAGTTCTTCGACTGCAAAGAGGACGAAATAGACGGTGGATTGAAGCTCTACAGCCCCAACTATTCTGGCTATCTCAAGCGTGGCCGATGTCCCTGTGGCGTTGTCGTCAGCTCCAGGGGCAGATAGGAGCGGATTCCCTCCCGACACTGTGACTATAGAATCGTAGTGTCCCCCTATGACAACTATCTTATCGGGGTCTTTCGTTCCCCTTTTGATCGCCACGACGTTTCTGTGCGTCCTACCAAAAGCGCTGAACTGGTCGAAAATGACTTCCTCATACCCCAGTTCCACAAATCGGTTGAACAGCCAATCGCTTACTGCATCTATGGAGTCTGAGAAGGCATATCTTGTCCCAAAGTCCTCCAGCCTCTGGACATCCCTTCTCAGGTTATCAACTGAGACCTGATCTAAAAGGCTTTGAATTTGGGGATCGAAAGCGGCCTGAGAGTCGAGGGGAATGAGAAAAACAACTATTAGGAGTAAACAAGTAGACAGTAGAACAGACATTCTTGTCTGTTCAGTAGACAGGGACACCGCCTTCCCTCTGTCTGTAGAGATGTTGCGGATTTTAAGTCTCAGTGTGAAAATCCTTTCGACTCAGCTAAATAGCCTCTGTGCCTCCTATTCATCTTTCAAATCGGGCGTCAGATGACAGGTATCGTTTAAGGCGACGATTTCCCAACCGTTCGCTCCCCTTTCCACTATGTTAACGGATGTATTGTATGTCAGGATGCGGTTGTACAAAGTTATGTCCGCCATGAGGAACTCAACTAACATAAGTCCTATCGGACCTCCGTGTGTGACCACGGCTATCCTTTGACCTTCATATTCATGGGCTATCTGCAAGACCCTTCGGAACGATCTATCTCTTACCTGGAGGAAGTTCTCCCCGTTGGGAAAGACAAAATCAAAGGAATCCTGTACATACTGTTCACATTCCTTTGGAAACTTTGATTCGGCTTCCGGCCACGTTAGTCCCTGGAAGTCTCCGAGGCATATCTCTCTGAATTCAGTGTGGAACGTTATTGGAAGTCCTGTGGCTTCAGATATAGGCTCTGCCGTCTGTCTGGTTCTCAGCAGGTCGCTCGCATGGAGCGACTCTATCCCTTCGCTCTGGATGCGTCGGGCTAAGGCTTTTGCCTGTCTATGTCCTTTCTGGCTCAAGGGATTGTGCATCTGTCCCTGTATCCTACCCTCAGCATTGAAGCCAGTCTGTCCGTGTCTTATGAGGTATATCCTGGTGGGCATGTTATCTATCCGTTGAGCTTGCTTCAGCGTTTAGCACGTCTCAATGACTGAAAGCTCGGCAACAGATGAACTGTCATTGCGAGTGCACCCGATTGAACACCCGAAAGAGTGAATCGGGGATCGGGGGAAAGCAATCTCGTTCTTGCGATAGAGACGGTACCTCTGTCTGCTTATCTATAGTATCCCCAGTTCCTTCTTCAAGAACCTCCCCGTATACGATTTTTCTATCTGCGCTATCTCCTCAGGCGTCCCCTCTGCGACAATCCATCCTCCTTCGTCTCCGCCCTCAGGTCCAAGGTCTATTATGTAATCGGCAGTCTTTATCACATCTAAATTATGTTCGATCACAACGACCGTATTCCCCTTGCCCACTAGCTTATAGAGCATGTTTAAGAGCATCTTGATGTCCTCAAAGTGGAGCCCCGTCGTAGGCTCGTCTAATATGTAGAGCGTCCTGCCGGTGCTCAACTTTGAAAGCTCGGTCGAAAGCTTGACCCTTTGGGCCTCTCCTCCCGAGAGAGTAGTCGCCTGTTGACCTAAATGTATATAGCCCAGGCCCACTTCGTACAGGGTCTGGAGCTTGCGCTTTGTCTTGGGAATATTCTGGAAGAACCCAAGCGCCTCCTCAACCGTCATATCCAGAACATCGGCTACCGACTTGCCCTTATATCTTACCTCCAATGTCTCTCTGTTGTACCGATTGCCCTTGCAGACCTCACAGGGGATATATACATCCGGAAGAAAGTGCATCTCTATCTTCACGATCCCATCGCCTCTACAAGCCTCGCATCGCCCGCCCTTTACGTTGAAGCTGAACCTGCCTGGCTTGTAGCCCCTCATCTTCGACTCGGGTATCTGTACAAAGAGTTCTCTTATGTACGTGAAGAGTCCCGTGTATGTGGCTGGATTCGAGCGCGGGGTCTTACCTATTGGCGATTGATCTATGTTTATGACCTTGTCTATCTCTCCCCAGTTTACGATCTTTTCATGGCTCAACGCAGCATCCCTGGATCTGTATATCTTCTGAGCCAGAGATCTGTAGAGCGTCTCGTTGATAAGCGTGGATTTTCCTGAGCCAGAGACTCCTGTGACGCAGGTGAACGTCCCCAATGGGATCTTGACATCGATCGATTTGAGATTATTACCCTGGGCTTTGACGATCTCTATATATCTTCCGTTTCCGGGGCGCCTGTCTGAAGGAACCGGGATCTTCTTTGCCCCTGAGAGATATTGCCCCGTTAGCGATCCGTTCTTTGCGACCTCCGAAGGGCTGCCGAAGGTGACGACCCTCCCGCCGTCGGCCCCTGCTCTGGGCCCCATGTCGATCACGTGATCCGCCGTCAGTATGGTCTCCTTGTCATGCTCGACGACCAGGACTGTGTTTCCGAGGTCTCGGAGGGCAAGGAGCATGTCCAGAAGCCGTCTGTTGTCCCTTTGATGCAATCCTATGCTGGGTTCATCCAGGATGTAGAGCACGCCGACTAACTGTGAGCCTATCTGCGTGGCAAGGCGAATTCTCTGAGCCTCTCCGCCTGAAAGCGTGTAGGCCCTTCTGCCAAGCGTTAGATAGTCCACGCCAACGTTCACAAGGAAGCTGAGCCTTTCTTTTATCTCTTTGATGATCTGGTGGGCGATGGCCTCTTCTCTTTTCGTGGGATTCAACTTGTCAAAGAATCTGGCTGTATCGTTGACCGACATCGAGGTAAGTTCTGTGATATTAAGGTCTCTGAGCTCCACAGCAAGGCTCTCCTTTTTGAGCCTTGCGCCTTTGCAGGCAGGGCAGGGCTTTGTGCCCATAAAGTTCTCTATCCATCCCCGGACCTCCTGCGATTCGGTCTGCTTGTATCTCCTTTCAAGACGCGGGATGACGCCTTCAAATTTAGATTCGTACTTTCTCTCTACTCCTTCATCGTCGGTGTATGCCATCCCTATTCTTTCGTCTGTGCCCCACAGTACGACGTTTTGTGCCGGCTCTGGAAGCTTGTAGAAGGGCGTCCTTAAGGTGAATTTGTAGTGTCGGGAGAGGGATAAGAGGACGCCGTGGAACCACTGCATGTTGGGAACCCCCCAGCAGGCGATCGCCCCTTCTGCTATCGAAAGGTTGGGGTTAGGTATAATAAGATCCGGGTCAATTTTCATCTGTGTCCCGATGCCGTCGCACTCGGTACACGCCCCATAAGGGCTGTTGAAGGAGAAGGCTCTGGGTTCTATCTCTTCGTAGCTGATTCTGCAGTCGATGCAGGCAAAGTGCTCGGAGAAGAGGAGTTCCTCTTTGTCAATCACGTCCACCATCACAATGCCCTCTCCCAGCTTTAAGGCAGTTTCGAGTGAGTCCGCAAGCCGGGAAGCGATCCTTTCGCTCACTATGAGTCTATCCACCACGACTTCTATATTGTGGTTTTTGTACCTGTCCAGTTTTATGTCCTTATCCAATGTCATAACTTCACCGTTCACCCTGACCCTCACGTAGCCCTCTTTTCGGGCCTTTTGGAAGACCTCTTTGTATTCTCCCTTCCTCCCTCGAACCAGCGGAGCAAGTATCTGTATCTTCGCCTCCTGGGGCAGGCTTTTGATTGTATCGGCCATCTGCTGGACTGTCTGCTGTGCGATGGGCTTTTTGCAGTTGTAGCAGTGCGGGACACCGATCCTTGCAAAGAGAAGGCGCAGGTAATCGTATATCTCTGTTACGGTTCCCACCGTAGATCGTGGATTCCGAGCCGCCGTGCGCTGTTCTATCGATATCGCTGGGGATAGTCCCTCTATATAGTCCACGTCGGGCTTTTCCATAAGCCCCAGGAATTGTCTGGCATAAGCAGACAGAGATTCCACATATCGCCTCTGACCCTCTGCGTAGATGGTGTCGAAGGCCAGCGAAGATTTTCCCGAGCCAGAAAGCCCCGTAATTACTACGAACTTCTCTCGGGGGATCTCCACATCTATATTCTTGAGATTGTGCTCCCTTGCGCCCTTTACCAGAATCCTGTCTTTCATCGCACTATCAATCCATCCCTGTCTATCTTTATGTCGTCAAGTATGTGCGCCGTCTGAACAGCGGCAAGTATAGGCTCCCACAAGCTCCTGAGTTCTTCAATATTGTTATTGTTGTCCCCTAAAGCCCAGACGCATCCTCCGTCTCCGACTCCTGCCGATCCGAATCCGAACCCCAACTCCTCGGCCTCCTTCTGGAGCTTACGTCCAAAGGGCGTGATTCTATCTGAAAAGATCGAACAGCGTATTTCATTTTCCTCCATTAAGAGCCCCGTTGCGCCCTCCCAATCTTTAGATTTCAAAGCTTCGGCAAAGTCGTGCCCGATCTGATTTATTCTGAACCATTTGTCTTTTGTCTGACCGCCAAAAAAATCGAGGACATATTTTTTGTTTCCCTCCCTCGAATCGTGGATTCTTCCAAGATAGCAGAGCATGATTCTGGATTCCAGTTCTTCGTAGTGATTATGATCGGTGATTATCACTTCTCTTATGAATTTCTCACCGGATGAGGAGTAACGCCACGTCCACCTGTTGACGCCTCCGAAGACGGCCGCGCATTGATCCTGAAGGCCCGTGTAGCTGTAGCGCAGTCCATCCTCTATATCGTGCGCAAGCTGGGCTATAGCTCCTGAAGATAGTGGGGTCTTCCCCAAGATTTCATTTACCCTCGAAAGCGCAGCGATAACTGCAACAGCCAGCGTCCCTGACCCCCCAAGCCCACTCTTGGGCGGAGCCTGATAGTCAATCTCTATCTGCACCCCGTGGAAGGAAAAATGGGAGACGATGGCGGATATCATCCCGAAGTGGCTGTCGAAGCGAACGTAGCTTTGAGGAAATTCCTCTGATGTCTCCACGTCCGTTATGAGTATCCAGCCCGGTCTGTAGGGCCTTAATCTGACTGTGGTCCTGAGCGAAAGAGCTATATTTGTGGTGGAGGGAGATATGCTTTCGTATGGGAGAGCAAATGCCTTAAGATCCCAGGTTCCGCTTACGTCAACGCGGCACGGAGCAGAGGCCGTGATCTCTTCGTCCTTCAGAATATCGCCTATGTATGTGGGGCCTTCCACATTCGAGATCCCTAAAGGTCTGCAGGAGGCAGACCCATGTGTCTGCCCTGAAAATACGGATAAACCTGGCGAACACGCCTGTCCCCGATAGAATCAATCGGGATCTGTTCGCCCCTACTTACGATTTACTGTAGAACGGGAGTGCCACCACCTGCGCCCTTTTCTTTGTCCCATCTATGGATATAAGTAGTTCATTTCCAGGATCGGTGTAGTTCCTGTGGACGTAGCCGAGGGCCACGGTCTTTTCGAGCAGAGGGGAGAAAATTGCGCTGGTTATGACGCCGACCTTTTTGTCGTCTTTGAATAGCTGTTCTCCCTTTACAGGAGGCAGATCGCACTCTATCTCCAGACCTACTATGTGCTTGTTGACTCTGCCTCTATATTTGATCATAGCAATCGTTTCCTGACCGACGTAGCAGCCGCTTCCGTCCGGACTTGTGAGCTGCTTTTCGTAGTTTATGGCCCTTTCCTCAAGGCCGGCTTCAGGGGGCATTATGTTCTCGTCCATGTCCGGGCCATATTTAGGTATGCCCGCCTCTATTCTGAGAGCGTCCAGGGCCTCCAGACCGACGGGCGTTGCGTCGCTATGGCCTTCTTTACAGAGGGCATTCCAAAGCGGCTCCAGCGAATCTACCGGAGCAAAGATGTGGTAGCCGATCTCCCCCGTATAGATCGTCCGCGCGATAGTAAGTTCCCAATCTTCAAACTCGGCCGCTACATAGTGATTCTCCCCAAGGTCGGGAAGCTGCATGTTAAGCACTGCATTAATATGCCTTGTGGATTGCGGACCTTGCACGGATATAGTTCCCAATCGTTCTGTTACGTCCTCCATCTGCACATCGTCTGCGATTATGTACTTATCCAGGTTTTGATACACCTTCTCTCTGTTTTGAGGTTCGACATCTACAAGCAAAGAGTCCCGGAAACAATAGACGTTCATGTCGAATATCATCTTTCCGTTGTGCGTGAGCATAGCGGCGTAGGCCCCCATTCCTTCCTCAAGGACGTACACGTCGTTGGTGACCATCCTGTTGAGGAACACCTTCCTGTCCTCCCCCGTCATTTTGATCTGGGCTCGGTGCCCCACGTCCGCAATGCCTACACCACTTCTGACTTTAAGATGCTCCCCAACGCGATCTCCGTAGTGGGAAGGCATCTCCCAGCCTTCGTAATCGGCAAATACTGCTCCAAGTCGTTCGTGTATGCTTTGTAGTGGAGATCTAAACACGACTGTTCTCCCGTTAAAATCGAGTAGACAGCATGCAAGGAGATTGCTTCGGGGCGTTGCGCCTCTCGCAATCAATAAGCGCCGAAGCCAAACAAAGTCATTGCGGTGAGCCGAAGCCCAGAGCGAAGCGATCCCCGATTGAAGCCCCGATTAAATCGGGGGTCGGGGACTACTGTCTACTGTATTTTTATTGGTTATAGGTAGCCTTCTGTCCTTTCCGAACGCCCTCGGAGTTATCTTTATGCCGGGCGGGGCCTGCCGGCGCTTGTACTCGTTTCTGTCCACCATCTCGATAACCCGCTGTACAACCGCCTCATCGAAGCCGAGCGATACTATCTCCTGAAGGCTCCTGTCCTGTTCCACGTAGGCCTCAAGTATAGGGTCGAGCGTGGAATAAGGCGGCAGGCTATCCACATCCCTTTGGTCCGGTTTCAACTCAGCGGACGGCTCCCTTGTTATTACGCTTTTCGGTATGATCTCTATCCCCTCTTTTGAGTTTCTGTATTCTGAAAGTTCATAGACGAGGGTCTTATATATGTCCTTTATGACTGAAAAGCCACCGGCCATATCCCCGTAGAGCGTCGCGTAGCCGACACCGGTTTCACTCTTATTACCCGTCACAAGGACGAGCCATCCGAATTTGTTAGAGAGCGCCATAAGTAGGTTGCCGCGTATCCGCGCTTGAATATTTTCCTCCGCAACGCCGGGTTCCAAGCCTCTGAACTCTTCCTCAAGCGTCTTTATGTAAGCAGAAAAGATGTCATTTATCGGGAAAGTTATAAGCTTTATCTTGAGGTTTTCGGCTAATATGACAGCGTCAGATTTAGTGCCCTCAGATGAGTAGACCGATGGCATAGTCACTCCGATCACGTTTGGGGGGCCAAGAGCGTCCACAGCTATGACTGCCGCAAGCGATGAATCTATCCCGCCGCTCAAGCCTACAAGGACCCTTTCACACCTGTTCTTCTTCACATAGTCTCTAACACCGAGCACAAGGGCGTTGTATATCTCCTCAAGCCTGCTGTTGGACTCTACATTCCTTTCGGGCAGCGGAGGCTTATTATGGCTGAGCTCTATGGGGCAAAGTTCTATTCTCCTCAAAGTGTCCTTCAGGGATTCCTTTTCTCCTCTGCGTCGAGGGTCGTGAAGCCTCTGTCGGAAGACAGCGTCCGCATCCAGGTCTGCTACGATCAGATCCTCTTCAAACTGCTTTCCCCTTGCGATGAGTTCCCCACTCTCGTCGAAGATAAGGCTCCCTCCGTCGAAGACGAGCTCGTCCTGTCCGCCGACTACATTGACCATTGCCACTATGGCCGTGTTGTCAAAGGCTCTTGTGGAGAGCATCCTCTCTCTGAGTGAGCCCTTCCCAGCGTGGTACGGTGAGGATGAGATGTTGATTATGATCTCTGCGTCTCCAGCAAGGGCCTGCACCTTGGTGGGACCTCCCGGATACCATATATCTTCACAGATGTTCACTCCAACAGTCATATCGTTAACTGCAAAGACGACGGACTCTGAGCCGGGCTGGAAGTATCTGTTCTCGTCGAAGACGCCGTAATTGGGAAGGTAGAATTTGTGATATACTCCACAGAGCTTTCCGTTACAGATTACGGCGGCGGCGTTGTATACGTCGTCTGCCCCATCCGCGAATCCGACTATGCAGATAATGGAACTGGAGGCTTCGACTATCTCCTCGAGACAGCGCAGGTTAGCTTCTATGAATTCAGGCTTGAAGAGAAGATCTTCAGGGGGATATCCAGCTATGGCAAGTTCGGGAAAAGCTACAATGTCCGCGCCGACCTTTCTTGAGCGCTCAAGATAGTCCAATATCCTCTTCTTATTCCCGACAAGATCCCCGACAGTGGGGTTTATCTGGGCCAATGCAAGCCTTAAAGTTCGCATCTTACCTACAGAGAGATTTGCAAAGCCATGTGTAATCTATTGCACGTTCGACTGACTAGTCGTATCAAAATTATAAGCTATGCCAGTAGGTTTGTCAATGGTATTTTGGAACTCGTTTTTCAAAAGAAGGAGGGGACGAAAGCAGAGTCGTCCCCTCTACGCGATATATGCCTCTTACCTAATAGGATAAAGCTTCAAAGCATCCCGGTCGAGTTGAGAATCATAACTTGCGCATAAGACCGATGACCTTTCCAGCTATCCTGAACCCCCTGGAGTTCTTGTTGACCACTATGGGTTCGTATTTCTTCTTTTTGTTTTCAGACAGCAGCCGGATGAGGAACTTTTCGGGCTGGTAACGCTTGACTGTGGCTTCTTCTCCCACTATGGCGACTACTATGTCGCCTTTGTCGGCGGATTCTTGCTGTCGGGTAAGGACGTAGTCTCCATCGAAGATGCCGATGTCCTCCATGCTGTCTCCCTGAACTGTTAAAGCGAAGACGTTATCGCCATCTGAGGAGACAAAGCTCCTATCTACAGCCAGTGTACCTTCGATGTTCTCGACAGCAAGTATGGGCTCTCCTGCGGCAACCTTTCCAACTATCGGGACGTCCCTGACACCCTCCAGGGGAACTCTTTGTATGTAGTCGGTAAGTTCGATTCCCCTGGAAAGAAAGGGGTTGCGCTTGATGTAGCCCTTCTTTTCGATAGCAAAAAGGGTTGATCTTACGCCGTTGGTAGAGGAGATTCCAAATTGCTTCATCATGTCGCGGATCGTCGGAGGATAGCCCCTCACCTTGATCGACTCGACTATGAAGTCGTAGAACTGCTTTTGTCTTTTAGTAAGTTCCTTTCGCATTTAGGACCCCCTTATCCTTGTTGCTTCTTGGAATACTACAGTTGTGAACACCTTATCTTCGACTTGTCAACTTATAATATAGTGAACACCCGTTCATTTGTCAACTAAAATCTTTAACTAAGTGCAAAACAATTCCAGCCAAGACAGCAAGACAGCCGAGATTGTCCTGGGATTTGATCCGTCACAATACTGAAGGTCGACTCCAATCAACTGCACCTGCCATTGCCAGTCCCCGATTGAGTCTATCGGGGACTGCTGCCTACTTGTTTGGTAGCTACGACAAAGATGAAGGCCCCTTTTCTGGACAGGCTATTGAAGAGCCGATCGAGGATTCTCCAGAATATATAGGGAACTTTAATGGAACGTTCTGGCAGACGGATAAGTTCCAAGAATTTGTGGCAAACGATCTCCCACTTTACGGCCGTGAGGCCGTGCCTTTTCAGATGATCTTCAAGGATCTTCTCATCGAAGGTTCTAATATGAGCGTTGGAGGGAGTAAGCTTGTTGCAGTGGATGCAAAGATGCCAGCGCAGCTTTTCTCTATAAGGAGTGCTGACCAAGAGCCTCCCCCCCGGTTTCAAAAGTCGGCTAACCTCTTCCAACGCCGTGTCCAGGTCTTCAAGGTGCTCCACAACTTCAGAAAGGACGACAGAGTCGAAGGCCCCTCCCGTCTTGCCGCAACCGTCTGGTCCTCCTTGTCCACCGCGGGCGATATAGGGGAGGTTATAGATGTCGCCTGCAGTGAAAAAGGCGATCTTTGGAAAGAGCCTTTTGGCCTTCTTCACCCCTAAGTGGGAGATGTCACAGGCGTAGACGGACGCTCCGGCCTCGGTCAACATATCAGAAAGCCATCCTGAGCCGCAACCCACTTCGAGTACGAGGTCACCTTTTTGTGGCTTGAGGATCTTGACTATTGTCTGGAGTCTGCGCTGTTCAGATTCTCTTTGTCCCGCGGGAAGATCTTCAGGAGGGACGATCTCTAGAGCGTCAAGTCTGTAGTGCTCTTTGTAGTCAGCGTAGGATAATGAACGTTCCGTCTCCAAGCTTTTCTCTCCAGGGTCTCTGCGCTCGCTATTATCTTCTAATAGGAAGCACTATATGCGACGGCCGCTCGGCATCGTGAAACAGAGTGTTCAGTGCGACTTTTCCTACGGCTTCTTTTCCGAACTCTCCCCCCGTATTCAGGTTGCGGTCCCAACGCGGGAAGTTGCTGCTTGAGATCGATACCCTTATCCTGTGACCCTCTCTAAAAAGATTGCTGGTAGCCCAGAGATCTACTTCGTAGCGATAGACCACCTCGGGAGTTATCAGCGATGGGTGTTGTCTCGATTCTCTGTAGCGGGCGCGAATGATCCCGTCGGCTATCAGGATGGAGCTTCCACTCCCGATTAAATCGGGGGGATGGACATCGCAAAGTTTAACGACCCAATCCGTGTCAGGGGCGGATGACATGCCGTAAAGGACGCAGATAACTGGCCCTGTGACCTCTACTTCCTCTTTGAGCGGATCTGTAGTGTAGGTCAGGCTCAGTACTTCCACATCCCTCTGATCAAAAGGACCGGGAGGGATTCCAAGGGTCCCTCCTCCCTTGGTGGGCAGCGGCTTTCGGGGATCGTAGATGTATCTGTCCGGACTTTCGTCGTCCGAAGGATGAACGGTACTTAAAGTCCCATCGTTGAGCGATTCTACCGATCCACTCTTTCGGCTGTCAAAGTAGTATTCGGTGTATTGCACGTCGATAGGGGGCCAGTTGTCCTCATATCTCCACTTGTTCCTACCCATAACGAATATCTTTACGGGCGGCTCTGTGTCAATGCCGTTCTGGATTCCTTTGAGATAATAGTCGAACCATCTCAAGCGGAAGGGATTCGGATCAACGGCCGCCTCAGGACCAAAGTCCATGCCTGCAAGTTGGGACTTCCTCATCTCGCCCGGGCCGTGGGCCCAGGGACCCACGATCAGCCTCTGGCCTTTTCTGGCTCTTTCGGACATCCCCTTTTCTCTAATCCCCTTAAAGTTCTCCAGAGTACCCCTCAGGAAGATGTCGTACCAGGCGCCCAGATGGTAGATGGGAACATCTACCTGGTCGTGCTTCAGAGCGACGTTCCACTGCCGCCAGTAGGGACCGTCATGGGGATGCTCCAACCATTCCTTATACCAGTCGCTTAAGCCGTCCAGAAGCGGCATCGAGCACAGGGGCAGGAAACTATACCAACTGTCGATCTCCTCTAAGGCCTTTTCAAGTCTCTTTTTCGTGCCTTCGAACTTGTCTTTTTCCACAAGGTGCGCAAGATTCTTTACAGTGAGGGACCCAAGAGCCCAACTCAGACTGAAAGCCAGTTCAAACGCTCCGCCTCTGTAGGCCCATTCCTCGTGATAGTCCGAGGACGACTCCCTTGCGAACATGGCAACAAGATGAGGAGGTCGCGTCGGGGCCAAGCGGTATTGAGTAACACCCGTGTAGGATCCTCCTATGGTTCCCACCTTAGCGTTTGACCAGGGCTGGAGAGCCGCCCATTCAACAGTATCGTATCCGTCTCTATTTTCGTTCCATCCTTCGTGCTGGAACGGATAGAATTCCCCCTCGGACTTGAAGCTCCCCCTGACATCCTGGATTACAACGGCATATCCCCTTTCTGCGAAGAACTCGGGGGATCCGATGCTCACCTCCCCGCACTCTTCTTTGTTGTAAGGAGTCCGTTCTATCAGCACCGGGAAGGGACCCTCCCCGTCGGGAAGATATACATCCGAGTACAACTTTGTCCTATCCCGCATAGCCGCCACCACATCTTTTTGAACTTTGACCTTATAGATGGGTTCAGATCCTCTTGATCTCTCCCGGGGCATGCGATTCTCCGTTCGCCACTACCACAAAGTAACACGCGCATAGCCTGACCACTGAGGCAGCTTTACACATACGTCCTGCATAATACATCGAAGACTGCCTTTGTGTCAAGAACTTTTATAGCAGAACGCTGTGATGGGGAAACTTTGCATTTCTCAAGAATTTGTCGACCTTCCCATAGAAATTTTTAGATAATCTTGACATTGGTTCCCCTTGCCAACTCCTTCGGGATCTGGGTATGGCCTCTCGCAATGAGGTTGCTTGTTTTGTTTTTGGTCATTGCGAGCAACCCCCGATAGAGTCAATCGGGGGCCGGGGGGAAGCAATCTCAATCTTTAATTTCCGAATCACAATTTTTCAAGATGACGACACTTGACATAGAACGAATTATAAGTTATAATTATTCTTAAATCATAAGAAGAGCCATTATACCCGACATTCCCCATATCACATTCATGAGGGATTATATTTCGATACATTCTTGTTTCTGAATTAATATTACCACTTTTACATTTTTCAACAAGTACTTTTTTCAATTAAAATAGTATTTTCCTCTGAATTATCACTTTCTTTGTGTTTAAATCCTCCAATTAGAGACACCTCTCCATCGACTCACAAAAAAATGTGGCAGTTTAAACAGAATAACATCGCAATCGTTCAATCCGGGATAATATTTCGGCAAATAACCTCTTGTCTATCCCAACCTCAGCCATTTGAAACGTAATATATCCGCTGTGTCTGACAATCTTCGCTCCGATTTTGATAAATTTCACGAGGAGGCTGCGTAGTGACCAGTGTTTGATTTTCTTCGGAAGAACAAAACGTCGCAGGAAGTTGCCCAAGTTGTAAGCCAGAACAAACAGCCAGAGCCTCACCTGATTGGAGACGAAACGCTTGCATGAGAGTCGGGTCCAGTTCAGAGCATACTTGCCCTCCTTAATCCACTGCTCAGCTCTGCCACGGCCATTGTAGAAGTGTACCACGCCTTCTGGCTTGGCGCTCATGTTGGTCACGATAAATCCCACTCTTGGGAATAACTCCCCTTGGTGCCATTCAACCTTGGCGACCACTCGCCTCGATTGATCCCAACTGGCCGCTTTATATTGAAATTCATATAACGATACAATCGGTTTCCTCGGCGGTCGTCCAACTGGCCGAGTCAGCAGGTATCGTATCTTTTCATAGAGTATCTCATTTGCGGGAAGCCGAATGGCATACAAATAGCCGTTTCCCTCCAGATAATCATAAATCTCAGGCTTTGCGAATGCAGCATCGCCTCGAAAGTATTTCCTATTCTTCTTGCTCTCGTATCTCTTGACGATCGGTTCCAGAACTTCCTTCCAACGATCAGCACTGTGAACATTACCAGAGCGAAGTAGGACTCCTTCACAATCCCCGAACTGATTGAAGCAGAACACTGGATGAAAACAGGTACATCCGAAATGACCGTTGTAAGCTGATCCTTCCTGCTGGCCATGTACCGGACTCTCCGAACTGTCCATGTCCAGAATGATTCGTTGATGCTGTGTTTTACTCATCGCTTTTTGAACCCACTTGCCATTGATATCTGACAAGTTTCTGAGATTGTCATGCTGAGTCAGTATATCAGTTTCAAAACGTCCTATCGTGTTGGAGCTGGCAGCTTGCCTGCCTTTGTCCTTCTTTCCGGTAATCGCTCGCATGACGGGATCAACGGATAATCGCTCGGCGTCATTTACATCTTCATATCCTGCAAGACGGCTGTATATCGATTGACGCAGGAGAGTAGATATATCATGTTGGATATTACGGCCTGTGCGTTTATCGGTAAAAACCGCTGATACCGAATCAAATAATCCCAGTGCGTAATCAAGGTCACGATACGCAAGAAGTCCACCGTTTGATGTCACCTTTGCACCATGAAATTCAAGCTTTATTCCTCCATCAAAACCTACTTTCATTCTTTCACCCTCTGGATGATCAATATTTATCCGCCATTTATGAGTCTTATTTATTGTAATATAACATGTTCTGGCGACTTTGACAACCATTTTTCGGGTCTAATATGGCGAATGGGGGTATACATCACCTAAGGTATTGATAAGGAGCCTAAAATGAGTGTGCAGAACATAAATCCAGAAGAGGCGTCAAGGCTTATGGATGAGGAGGACTACAGCTACATAGATGTGCGTTCGATTCCCGAATTCACATCGGGTCATCCTCAGAACGCCCTGAATATCCCGCTACTTCACAAGGATGTGGCCACAGGACAGATGATACCCAACGACGATTTCCTCAAAGTCGTCGAGGCAAATTTCCCCCAAGACTGCAAACTCATATTGGGCTGTCAGGCAGGACAGCGCTCGGCTTACGCGGCAGAGACGCTGGAGAGAGAGGGCTACAAGGATGTACTCAACATGGCAGGTGGCTTCGGAGGAGCTAAGGATGCGATGGGCGGAATCGTCCAGAAGGGATGGGCTGAACTCGGCTTGCCCGTTTCAGACGACAGCGGAGAAGGCGTAAGCTACGAGTCATTGGAGGCTAAAGCTCAGAAGTAAGGGGACGGTTTTAGAGCTTCGACGCCAGAGCAACAGCTTTCTTGCCCCTGTGAACCACACCCCGTAGAGCATCTATAGCCTCTAAATATATCACGTAAATTCCCATCTTAAGCCTGACGCCGTCTGCGTCTTTTCCGTCCCACACAACCGATCTTGATGATCCGCTTGGACGGGCGTTAAGCACTTTGCGGACCCTCCTGCCCTGACTGTCATAGATCCACAGGTTGACTTGTGTGGCAGACGACGGGATAGTATATGAGATCGTAGTCGTGGCCACAAACGGATTTGGAGAGACCTCTATATCCACCTCGGACGGAAGACTCTCAGCAAAGACACTGTTATCCTCTCCCGGCGTACTCCCGTCATCTGAAGCAGAAGGAAACCAGTTGAACGGATCTAAGCTTTCTCCATCTGGGTCTATCCGCTCCAGGGATATTCCATCTACCCCCCTTTCACCGTCGTAGGAGACGCTATCTATGGTAACACCTCTGGGATCTCTAATAACGGCAGAATCCCCATCGTTATTAAGGCTCGGCCATCTTCCCGGAGGGGAAAGAGCCACAATTTCGCCCATCTTTTCAAAGATCGCTTTGCTCTCATAGACGACTACATATCCCCCAGGCGGAACTATGTGCGTTTCTTCGGATATTATGAGATCGGAATTTGACCTTTCATCCGCCAATGTCCACAATAAAAGGTCAGCCCCTTCATCAGACCTGTTAAATAGTTCCACCCATTCGCTCTGGCCATCGGGCGGAACGAACATAATCTCATTTATTACTACCTGACCCGGTCTGACGATCTCGACGATAAAGTCCATATCTACACTATTTGTGGCCCCTGGCGTCCCGCCGCTTATCCTCGAATCCCTCCAATTATCCGAACTGTCCTCCCCTTCAAGGTCTATCTTCTCGTCCGAGTGACCGTCTCTATTCTCCGAAGTGTAAATATACGAAGCCACAACTGCCCCATCCCTACCCTTAAGTATCACCGTCCCTTTTGAATTGGCGAGTCCCCTTGACCCGAAAGCCCTACCGTCTATGGTCAGTATCAAAGCATCGTCTGGAAGAGGATCATAGATCCTCGATTCATCTGAAAGATAGCTCGAATCCAGAATCAGACCGAACTGCCGCGGTTCCAAAACTGTCCCCTCATGTGTCTCCACAATCTCGTCATCCCTTAGGCTATCTCCCACAGTCCATCCCTCCATATCGACCGCATCTACATTGCTGGTGTTGAATATCTCTACGTACTCGTTCAGGCTCTCATTCCCCGACGGATTGAACATGACCTCTGAAAGGACGATCGGACTCTCTGCAGAAGCCGATTCAAAGTGCAGGGCAATGAGCATAAAAAGAGACAGAAGTGCCATACGATTCAGTCCTGAGGCTTACCCCAGATTATCACCAGTTTAAGGGGCTTGTCTCCCGAGTTGCGAAATCCGTGATCGGCACCGGGAGGCACCAGCACCGAGTCTCCGGCGGCAACGGGGCGATCCTGGCCGAACTGCCGGAAACCTTTTCCTGTCAGACGGTCGCGGGGGACCGCGTCGGAAGGGGCGGTCGCCTCCGGATGATCCGTTCGGCCACGGCGAGGTTTATCTCCCAGCCGGCCCCCATGACCAGCGCCCTGCTAAGCTCACCCTGTATGCCTTCGAACAGGAAGTAGGGCAGATGGGTCAGCACCTGTGTGCCGGCCCCGAGGCCCATCGCATAGCCACGCATCATCCAGCCGCGGTGCCGGGTGATGTCCCGACGGCGGATGGCGGCAAAACCGAGGCAGATGAACAAGACCATCGCCGAGCCCACCACCATCCGGATGACATAAAGAAGCGGGCCGTCGTGGTCTACAGGGGGATAGAACTGGGTCAGCCACAGACCCGAAAGTGCGGCGACAAGTCCGAGGGGAACCAGCAGCCGTCCAGCACCGCGGTGCCAGCCGGGTCTCCGGCGGCGTATGCCGGGGGAGAATTGGAAAGCACCCAGAACGCAGTAGACGCTGGCGCTGAGAATGTGCAGCACCGCGGGCAGGGGGGCCGCGAAGAACCGCGCGTTTTCCGGTGTGATCTCCGCGCCACCGGCCAGCCCGATCAGGCGAACAGCACCGGCGGGCACCAACAAATCGGCCCTTCCGGCGGAATTCATTGAAGGAATCCCACTCTTGTGAATGTCGGGCGAACGGGCTTTGGCAGGCGGCCTGCTTCCCGCGCGAGGCCGGCGCCGGGAGGCACCAGCACCGAGTCTCCGGCGGCAACAGGGAAATCCTGGCCTTCGACCCACATAGTCCCCCTGCCCTCCAGGAAATAATAGATCTCCTCCAGCGAACCCTCGCACTCGTGGGTGTGGCACCCGTGGCTGACGCCCGGGTCCAGCTCCCAAACCTGAAAGTTGATCGGAAGCTGGCTTATTCCCTCAAAGAACCCCCGCGTCTTGATGGCGCCGTCGCCGCCGTGAATGGCCTGTACATCCACAACTTCCGTGGACTCGTTCTCCTTCCAGTACATATCCATCTCCTTATTGAGTGTCGTCTATTTTCCCTATATCTTTTCCTGCATCATCTTTTCTTTGCCAATATCCTCCAGATTCTCCTTCAACCTTCGATACGTCTCCTCCAACCTCTCCATTGCCCTTCTGGCTATCATTTCAATCCTTTCCTCTAATTCCATCTTTCTTCTTTCCATATTCTTCATTATCTCCCATCCTTCATCTTCCATCCCTCTTTCTCTATGCTCCACTTCCCTCCAAATATCCCTGGCTCTTCTCCTCTGGTCATCCGTTAAGGCCTTTTCGATCTCCTTTGAGGTCTTGATAAAATTGAACTCAATCTCGGCCCTCAGAGATGCTATCTCAGAAAGCTTGGCCTTGACCCTGGATAGGTCCACGTCGTCCTGATGGAGCAGCTCATCCAGCTCCACGCGGGCTATCTCCAGAGCCGCCTCTTTCTTTATAGCCTCTTTCCTTGCCGCTGCCCCGATGGACTCTATCTTTTTCAACTGATCATCTGAAAGATCTAACTTCTCGCTGAACCTGACATAGAACTCCGGTCCCATCCTTGCCCAACTATCAGTTGCTATTCCCGACAAGAATAGAACTGAAACCAAGGATGCTTTTATCAATTTCATATCTAACCTCCTTGAAATTGACTGGTGTAACATCATGATAAAATCCGATTTATCTGAGTCGATAATATACTTACATAGGAGACTAAATGCAATTTTTTTTCTTGCACCTATCTTCAATCTTGCTTAACCCACCATTCCTCATATTAGACCCGAAAAACGGTTGTCAAAGTCACCAGAACATGTTAGATTACAATAAATAAGACTCGGAAATGGCGGATAAGTATTGATCATCCAGAGGGTGAAAGGATGAATATGGGATTTGATGGAACTATTAAGCTTGAATTTGATCGTGCCAAGGTGACATCTGATGGTGGTCTTCTTGCGTATCGTGACCTCGATGACGTTTTAGGATTATTCGACTCAGTATCTAGTCTTTTTAACGATCTACGAAGAGGACTTAATATCCAACATGATATGCCCACACTGATGCGTCAATCGATTTACAGTCGTCTTGCAGGATATGAAGCTGTGAATAATGCTCATCCTTTACCAGTTGACCCAGTAATGCGAGCGATTACCGGAAAGAAGGGCAAAGGCAAGCACGCCGCCAGCGCCAACACGATAGGACGTTTTGAAACGGAGATACTGACTCAGTTGGAAAATCTCAACAGCCTGTCAGATATCACCTGACAGATATCAATGCTATGTGGGTTCAGAAAGGGATCAGGTGAGGCTCTGGTTATTTCTTCTGGCCTATAATCTTGGAAACTTTCTGAGGCGAATAATTCACAAAAAAAGTCCGTGTATTAATTAAGGGATTGTATTATATTATAGTTATGCCGTTTAACCACCTTCGGTGTCATTGCAAGCCGAAGGCGAAGCAATCCCCCCGATAGATTTAATCGGGGGTTACTTGTGGTAGATGTAATACTCTCCGACTCTCATAGGAGACCACTATAAAACCTTGAGATTGCTTCCCCGATAGACTCAATCGGGGACCGCTTTGCTCCTCGCAATAACTCCAGCAAGTTTATGAATTAATCGGGCTAAGGCGGTTGGTTCTTCCAGGGAGAATCAAACACTGATATTATCCCGGGGTCTCTTGGCAGCCTCCTCGTGACATTGATCAAGATTGGCGCGAAGCTTGTCAGGCACAGCAGATACATCACGTTTCAGATGGCTGAGGTTGGGATAGACAAGAGCTTATTTACCGAAATATTATCCCGGATTGAACGATTGCGATATTACTCTGTTTAAACTGCCACATTTTTTTGTGAGTCGATGGAGAGGTGTCTCCGATTTGGAGGATTTAAACACAAAGAAAGTGATAATTCAGAGGAAAATACTATAATTAATTGAAAAAAATACTTGTTGAAAAATGTAAAAGTGGTAATATTCATTCACAAACAAGATTGTATCGAAATACAATCCCTCATGAATGTGATATGGGGAATGTCGGAATAACCTCTCTTGAAGCTGTTTGAAACTCAGGGGGCAACAGAAGGGCAGCATCATGAGTGATCTTCAAATGCAGCAGTACCTCTTTGATGTGCAAGGCTACCTGGTGATTGAAGATATTTTGAGTCCAGAACAAATCGTAACATTCAACCAGCTACTGGACGAACAAGAACTACCCGCACCAGGGCAGACACAAAGATTTGGGAGTGCACCAGAGGGATCGGGTTTTCTCGAATGGGGCGCCCCCTTTTGTGAGTTACTGGATCATCCTCAGATTATGCCGATCATGCAATTTCGGTTGGGCGACTGCTTTCGCCTGGATCGGATTTACGGGATGTATATGCATGAGGGGATGCCAAACGGGCACCTGCATGCCGACTACGGTGCCACTGTCCCAACCTCCGGCGCTCGGCCGGGGGAATACTATCCCTTCCGCGATAACCAGATTTACAATGGGTTCGTTGTCGTGGCATGGAATATGTCGGACTCAGGGCCAGACTTGGGTGGTTTTTGTTGTATTCCCGGCAGCCACAAAAGTAATTTTAAGTTGCCGCAACAGATAGATGAGGCCCGCGAAAAGGCATCGTGTGTGGTCATTCCAAGTGCGCCGGCCGGTTCAGTGATTCTATTTACCGAGGCGCTGACGCATGGAACGGCCGCCTGGCAGGGCAGGCACGAACGCCGGACTCTATTGTATAAATATTGTGTATCCCACATGGCTTGGACTTCAAAGCGCGTTCGACCACCGGTGAATGTGGAACTGACACCCCGTCAGAAGATTCTTTTCCGTGAGCCTGCTGATGCATATGGCCACTTCCCATCGTTGTTTGAGGGTTAGAAAGTAGAGCCTGACGGATAAACGAGTCCAATTTGATTATTTCCGCTGCAAGCTCCCTTCTGCTCGCGAGCCCTGTTGAGGAGGTACAATGGCAGTGAAATACGACGCAATCATCGTAGGGGCAGGCTCTGCCGGAGCCGTACTCGCCACCTGCACCTATTTCCATAAGGCCACCGGACACAGGAGGCGGCACCACCTCCACGAATCCGTCGTTCAAAGAGCCGTGAAGGAAGCTGTTCGCCGCGCTGGACTGGCAAAGCGAGCCTCCTGCGGCAAAGCAAGCCTCCTGCCACACCTTTCGAGATTGATTTGCGACACATCTGCTGGAGGATGGCTACGACATCAGGACTGTACAGGAACTTCTGGAACAGAAAGACCTCAAAACCACGATAATCTACACACATGTTATCAACAAGGGCCGCTTGGGTGTTCGTCCGCCCGAGATGGTCTTCGGGCAAGGGCCATCTGGGAAATCCCAGATCAATCGATTCCAAGCCAGGAGGATAAGTCACTATGACTAATATGTCGTTTAGCAAGTCCGCAGATTGGAAGACCGGTATCCGGACCTACTTTGAGTACCGGGATCTCGGCATCGTAAAGGCCACCAGGGGCAAGGTCCTCGCGCACGTCATCCGTGCCAAGGAACCTTGCAGCGGTCCCGGTGGCTATCACACCCACGATGTTGAGTTCCAGATGAACTATGTGCTGAACGGCTGGACTCGGGTCGAATTCGAAGACGCTGGTGAGGTCCGCTTCGAGGCCGGCGACAGTTGGCTCCAGGAGCCCAACATCAAACACGAAGTCCTGGAATACTCCGACGATTTCGAAGTTATCGAGATCTGTATGCCGGCGGAAGTCCCGTCCAAGGACGCCCAACGCTGATGGATCGGGCGGGGGCGTGCGCCCCTTCAGGGAGGTGACAGATGGGAAGGCTTCATGGCAAGGTAGCGGCGGTAACCGGGGGTGCATCGGGCATTGGCGAAGCCACGGTACGGCTCTTCGTGGAAGAGGGCGCAATGGTGTCCTTTGCCGATCGCGATAGCGCTCGCGGCGCCGGCGTTGCGGAAGAGATCAAGGCGAGTGGGGGAGAAGTGCTATTTGTGGAGACCCACGTGGAGCGCGAAGCCGAGGCTATGGCCTTTATCCGGCGTACAGTAGAACACTTTGGTCAGCTCAATATTCTGGTGAATAATGCCGCCATCCGTCTCTACCAAAGCGTGACCGAAGCCAGCGAGGAGAGCTGGGACACCATTTTGGGGGTGAACGTCAAAGGCTATGCCTTCTGCGCCAAAGCCGCCATTCCGGCCCTGCGTCGTACGGGAAACGGGAGCATTGTCAACATAGCCTCTAACAATGCAGTTATAGCGGGCGACAACACGGTACAGTACGATACCACAAAGGCAGCGGTCACCGGCTTGACGCGTGGCCTGGCCCGAGCTCATGCCGCGGATGGCATCCGGGCCAATGCACTGTGTCCGGGACCGACCTTTACCACCTTTCACGAGCAACGTGCCGCTGATGCCGGCAAAGCCCACGAGGTATTCAAGGAAGAATTTGGACGGCCCCTCATGCTCAAGCGGCCGGGGACACCACGAGAGATTGCCGCGGGTGTCCTGTTCCTGGCTTCTGACGACGCGTCGTTCGTCACCGGAACATGCCTGTTTGTGGACGGCGGAGAGTCGGCTATGTGAGGTCATCATAGAGTGAAGAGCAGCGCTTTGCTATACTGCAGCAGTCGCACTGATCAACCCAGAGGTACTTTGTCAGATCTTCCACATAAGTCCATTGGATACAGGGGTTGTGCTCACAAACAAGATGAAACCGTGGGGTGATATCCTGCGAGCATGAGCTATGTTTGGGAATTATACTGACCCGCATAATTCATGTTAAGTTTTGCAAACTTATAGGATAGATTGTAGTGAACTATATTAAAAATGTCCGAATCAAAGCAATCTTGAAGGAGACTCATGAAAGCGATTGTAGCCACAAAATACGGACCACCGGATGTTCTTCAGCTCAAAGAGGTAGAAAAACCTACTCCGAAGGACAATGAAGTACTGATAAGAATACATGCAACCACAGTAACATCAGGGGACGTGAGGCTTCGAAGTTCCACATGGGCTCCCTGGTTCTGGCTCCCCTCGCGAATAATGTTTGGTCTTAGAACACCAAGAAAACCTATACCAGGGAATGAGCTAGCCGGCGAAATTGAATCAGTAGGCAAAGACGTAACACTATTTAGGAAAGGTAACCAAGTTTTTGGAATTATGTGGACGGTAGCTTTTGGTGGTGGGAATGCCGAGTACAAATGTCTGCCTGAAGACGGGGCGGCAATAAAACCGGCCAATACGACCTATGAGGAAGCCGCCGCCGTTCCCATTGGGGGACTGACAGCATTGCATTTTCTTAGAAAAGGAGATATTCAGAGCGGACAGAAAGTTCTTATCTTTGGCGCTTCTGGAAGTGTAGGTACATTCGCAGTACAGCTTGCCAGGTACTTTGGGGCGGAAGTGACCGGGGTATGCAGTACCACAAATATAGAAATGGTGAAATCTCTTGGTGCCGATATGGTCATTGATTACACCAAAGAGGATTTTACCAAGAGCGGCCAGACCTACGATATCATTTTCGACACGGTAATGAAGACTTCGTTTTCACGTTGTAAAAGCTCGCTAAAGCAAAAAGGGATCTATCTTACAGTTGATTGGCCTCTTCTTCAAGCACTATGGACTTCAATGACAAGCAGCAAGAAACTAATATGGGGGATAGCAAGCGAGAGAGGGGATTTAGTTTTCCTCAGAGAGCTTATTGAGGCGGGAAAGATAAAATCGGTCATAGATAGAAGCTATCCGCTGGAACAGACTGCCGAGGCTCACAGGTATGTCGAAAAAGGACACAAAAAGGGAAATGTAGTCATAACTTTGGAACATAATAACAAAACCTAACAAAGCGCTGAACCCGACCGCTATTCCGCTGCGCTTCATAGGGGCAGGTGAGCTTGGTCGTTAGGCGCTTAGGTAATGAAACGAAAATCAGCATGAGATTGTTAAGAACAATATTTGGATACGAAACGGAAAACATCCCGAATATCCTATTTCGTGTGATGTCTTTCTTCCTTTCAATTCGAGATGTTTTTGCCCCTGTAAGTGAACAGGTAGATAGTTTCGGCATCGAAAATGGTTCTGTTGTTGTAGATTTTGGGTGTGGGCCAGGAAGCTATATTGAACGGGCCTCTAGAGCAGTCAGTGACGCAGGTAAAGTCTACGCTGTAGATGTTCACCCATTGGCGATCAAGTCAGTCAAGGCAAAGGTGCGAAAGAAGAGCCTCAACAATGTGATTCCAGTCTTTTCAACAGGCTACCCGGTCGACATCAAGAGTCAATCGGCGGACGTTATCTATGCTTTGGATATGTTCCATCATGTGAAAGACGTCGAGCCGTTTCTCAGAGAATTGCGCCGCTTACTCAAGCCCAATGGCACGCTCTTTGTCGAGTGTGGTCACCAACCGTTTAACGACGCGAGGGAGAAGATATTGAGGAGTGACTGTTGGGCGATTGTCAAAGAGGAACGCAACCTATTTGAGTGTAAGCTCAAGAAACATGATAACGCATAACGGCGGGTCGTTGGGCGAATGGCCTGCGCGTGGCAAACGCCATGGAGACGGCTGTCGAGCGGGTCATGGCGGACCGTCACTATTAACATACCGCTGAATAAGAAACTAGAAACTCTGGATGTCGACGCTATGAATGAAACAACGCAAAACGCGGCTCGTAAAGACTTCGAACCGCGTTGGAACCTATGCAACTTAATCAGGGCGGCCTTTGCGAGCCTGGCATCTGCCCTGTTAATAATTCTACTATTCAGACTTTGAAGAGCGCGGTAGTGGATAGCAGTAAGTCCAACTAGGCGATCCAGCGGACCCGCTAAATCGGGCAATGAAGATATGAGCCTCACCGCAAATGGTAAAAGGCGGCGGTGTAGCTGAGAAGGTATTGCGGGCCCTGCTGCGGAGGTCAAATAGTGATGAAATACGACGTAATAATTGTAGGGGCAGGCTCTGCCGGAGCCGTACTCGCCACCCGTCTCACCGAGGACCCGGGTAAGTCGGTGCTATTGTTGGATGCGGGGCCCGACTTCCCGCAGTTCGAGCAACTCCCCGAGGAAATCAAGTTTGCCTACGGCAAAGACCGCAACATTTGGGCGCGGGCCTTCGGTCACTACACGAAATTCGGCTGGGGCTATACGGCCAGGGCTACCGACAAAATCCCCGACATGTTCGTGCCCCGGGGGAAAATCGTTGGCGGCTCAAGCGCCGTGAATGCGCAGGTCTTTCTCCGCGGGGTCCCCGAAGACTACGATACCTGGGCCAAGCTGGGCAACGACAAGTGGAGCTTCCAGGAGCTACTCCCTTACTTTTGCAAAAACGAAGCCGACCCCGACTTTCGCGATTCCTTCCACGGCGACGCCGGTCCCATCCGCGTTCGGCGTTTCAAATACGAGGCGTTGAATCCCGAACACCGAGCCTTCTACGACGCCTGTCGGGCCGCCGGCTATCAGGCTTGTCCCGACCACAACGCCCCCGACTCTACGGGGGGCGGTCCGCTGGCGCTCAATAATGCAGACGGCATCCGCTGGAGCACAGCGATCGGTTACCTGAGCCAGGCGCGCCACCGCCTGAACCTCACCATCAAAGCGGAATGCCTGGTACACCGCGTGCTCTTTGAAGGCCGCCAGGCGATTGGCGTCGAGGTGGAGAGCGGCGGCGAGATGTTCAATGTCTACGGCGAGGAGCTCATTCTGTGCGGGGGCGCCATCGGCTCGCCGCATATTCTCATGCTTTCGGGTATCGGGCCGGCCAATCATCTCAAAGAGGTGGGAATCTCCGTGGTGCACGACTTGGCGGGCGTCGGGCAGAACCTGAGAGACCATCCGCAACTGCCCGTGACCTTAAGGGTAAAGGAAGCTCTTCTGCCCGATGGCACAGAGCCCCGGTTGCAGGTTGGGCTTCGCTACACGGCGCGGGGTTCCGACCTGCGCAATGATATGTTTATCCTGCCGGGCTCTTTTGCCACCGAGGAGGGGTATACGGTCGCATCTGACTCCAAGCCTCTGGGATTTTACATCTGGGCCTGTATCTACCTTGCTGTTGGCGCGGGCGAAATCAAGCTCACCTCTTCCGACCCGCACCGACAACCCGCGCTGGACTACAACTACCTGTCGGAGTCCTTTGACCGCGAGCGACTGCGCGAGGCTGTGCGCATAATAATCGGTTTAATCGAACACGAGGCGTTCAAAGAACTCATCGCCGAACGCATCGGGCCGACGGATGCCGATCTGGAGACGGACGAAGCACTGAACGAGTGGATGATGCGAAAGGTCGGAACCAGTCACCACGTCTCATCGACCTGCAAGATGGGGCCGGGCTCAGACCCGATGACGGTGGTCGATCAGTACGGTAAAGTCTACGGCGTCGAGGGGCTGCGGGTAGCCGACGCTTCGATCATGCCCGACTGCGTCCGCGCCAACACCAACGTGACTTCTATGGTCATCGGAGAACGGGTCGCGGATTTCATGCGGTAGGGGCTATTATTTGAGGACCATGGTGTATCTGGGTTAACTTAGATTGGTTTTGGCAGAGGGCAGATTTCCGCCAGATCAAGGGGATTGAGCGGGAGTATCCAATGGACAGCGTCAGAATCACTTCAGGATGTGATAGTAAGGCGGACTTCGTTCTATATCAAGGTGACTGCCTCAACCTGCTTTCCCAGATACCTAATGGGTTCGTGAACCTGGTCGTCACTTCGCCGCCGTACAACCTGGGCAAATCCTACGAAAGTCGCCTGGAGGTAGATGAATACCTGTCCCAGCAGCGCAGAGTTATCAAGGAGTGCGTGCAAGCCTTAGACGATCGCGGAAGCATCTGCTGGCAGGTCGGCAACTACGTCGATAAGGGAAAATCGTCCCTCTTGACATAGTTCTGTACCCCATCTTCGCCTCGTCAGGATTGCATCTTCGCAATCGCATCGTCTGGTACTTTGGACACGGATTGCACGCCTCAAAGCGCTTTTCCGGCCGAAATGAGGTCATTCTGTGGTTTACCAAAGGCGACGAGTATACCTTCAATCTGGACGCTGTCCGTGTGCCCCAGAAGTATCCCAAGAAGAAGCACTTCATGGGTCCAAAGAGGGGACAGCCTTCGGGCAATCCACTGGGCAAGAATCCCGGTGATATCTGGGAGATCCCCAATGTGAAGGCAAACCATGTGGAAAAGACTATCCACCCGTGCCAGTTCCCTGTCGAATTGATCGAGCGTCTGGTGCTGTCGATGACTAATAAGGGGGATTGGGTGTTGGATCCGTTTATCGGTGTGGGAACGACTGCAATTGCTGCCTTGATGCACAAGAGAAAGGCCATTGGCTCCAAGACTATGCCTGAGTACGTGCAAATTGCAAAGGAACGTATTCGGATGGCAGAGAAGGGAGAGCTGCGCATCCGACTGATGGGCAGGTCAGTTTACGACCCTGACGCATCCAATACTAGTGTTCCACCGCAAAATGTGCAATTAGGCTCAGAGATAAGTCAGCTTGAATTGTTCGAAATTGCTTTGTCAGCCCCCGATTAAATCGCGGGAAATGTCTGACCCACCAGGCTACAAAGAGTGTGTTGATAACGTGGTTGGTAGGACAGATATTTTTGTCTGTCCTACTAAAGGTCTGGGCAAGCATGTCATTGCGAGGCGGCGTGGCCGCTTTGCTGGGGTGGCAGCAACAAGCCACAAAGTGGGCGAAGCTATCTCACTTAGACTGCCTCCCATCCTCCGAGATTGCTTCGGGGTTACACCCCTCGCAACGACCCCAAGACGGACAACGCCAGATATATGAAATTATTACAAAGTAGCGTTTGAAGCCGCTCAACAATAAGGAGAACAGATGCCCAAAGTCCTGGTAACAGGCGGAGCCGGCTTTATCGGCTCCCATACAGTTGACCTCCTCCTTGAAAGAGGATACGATGTAAAGATTCTGGACAGCCTTCAGGAAAGAGTCCATCCTAAAGGCAAACCGGCCTACATTCCCGATGACGTTGAGTTCATACACGGCGACGTGACGGATAAAGAGACGTTGAAGGTAGCGCTCCATGGCGTAGAATATGTATTCCACATGGCCGCCTACCAGGACTACATGCCTGACTTCAGCACGTTCTTTTGTGTCAACACGGTCAGCACAGCGCTCTTGTACGAACTCATAGTCGAGAACAAATATCCCATCTGCAAGATAGTCTTAGCCTCCTCACAAGCCGTCTACGGCGAGGGTAAGTACAGATGCGACGAACACGGCGTGATATATCCTGGGCCCCGTTCTCTTGAACAATTGCAGAAGGGAGAATGGGAGATCAAATGCCCTCACTGCTCGGAGCCCATGGTCAATCTCCCCATCACCGAAGACAACGTCAATCCTCACACAGCATACGGCATATCCAAATACGCCCTTGAAATGGCGGGTATCAGTCTGGGCAGAAAATACGACATCCCCACAACAGCTATGAGATACTCAATCGTCCAGGGTCCACGAAATTCCTTCTATAACGCCTATTCGGGAGTTTGCCGCATATTCACACTAAGACTCCTCCACGACAACACTCCCGTAGCCTATGAAGACGGATTGCAAAAGAGGGACTATGTCTATGTCAAAGACGCGGCAAAAGCCAACGTGTTAGTGATGGAGAAAGACGAAGCAAACTACGAGGCTTTCAACATCGCAGGACAGAAAGAGACCACCGTTTTGGAAGTTGCCCGCATCGTCGCTAAAAAGTGCAAAAAAGACTTAGAACCGCTGGTGCCGGGAGAGTTCCGATTCGGCGATACCAGACACACGGTCTCGACTTCGGAAAAGCTCCAGGAGCTTGGCTGGCAGGCGGAGATGCCATTGGAAGGGATAATCCAGGAGTACGTCGAATGGATCAAGGAGCAGCCCGACGCTGGGGATTACTACGCCGAGGCCCAGGAGAAGATGAAAGAGATGCAGATCGTCAGGACCGCAAGTAGACAGTAGACCCAGAACCACGTGTCTGCTCTGATAATATGGATAGATCGGGCGAATCACTTCCCGATTGTGATCCCCTATTGAATCTATATGGGAGCGGGGATGGCTCGTTGCCACATCTTGCCCTCCACTGCCATCCGGGTCGGCTACTACATACAAGCTGAAACTCTGATGTTTTTAGCAGGAGTATACTGCCGACAAAAAATACTTGACAGTCGAACTAATATTCGTTAGTATTAGACATGTCCACAAGAACCACGTGGATACAATAGTAAGGTTGGGCAGCCCGAAGTTAAGCCTCTGGATATCTTCCTTAAGGCGGTCTGTGAAGCAGGAGACTATACAGCTTTGGCGTGTGGTAGGCCACTTGTTCCACGAAAAGTTCGTTGATGCTTGTTTTAGCACCCCAGGAATGACAGCCAAAGCGGGAGTAGCTCAGTGGTAGAGCGCGAGCTTCCCAAGCTCGATGTCGCGGGTTCGATCCCCGTTTCCCGCTCCATTTTTTCCAGGGACGCCAAGGGGCGACAATATAAAAGATAGATAGCATGAGCGCGGTCACAGAAGTTCTTCGACCGCGCTTACATATATAAGATTGGATTTGAGAACCTATGCCTGAGAGAGTGGAAGGATCGTTAAAGGTCGTAAGTGTAGAGCCCAGAAGTATAGCTGAATCCCTGAATATAAAAAAGGGCGACACTGTAGTAGAGATCAACGGAGAACCCCTGAGGGATATAATTGACTACAAGTTTCATTCAAGCGACGATCTTTTAGAGATCACGCTCCAAAGGGACGGACAACTCATCGAAGTGGAGGCACATAAGCCATTCGACAGCGATCTGGGTATCAGTTTTGACGATCTTGAAATAAAACAGTGCAGGAACAAGTGTGTCTTCTGCTTCATCCACCAGATGCCCCGCGGGATGCGCCAATCGCTGTACATTGAAGATGACGACTATCGTCTCTCCTTTCTGCACGGGGCGTACATCACACTTACCAACCTCAGTGAAGAGGATTTCGACAGGATAATAGAGCAGAGGCTCAATCCCATCTACGTCTCGGTCCACACGACAGATCCCGAGCTTAGGTTAAAGATGCTGGGAAGGAAAAAGTCCGCAGATGTCATCGAAGCGATCTCAAAGCTCATAGAGCACGACATAGAGATCCATACTCAAGTAGTCCTGTGTCCGGGCTACAACGACGGCCATCACTTAGAGCGGACCATAAACGACTTAAGCCAGTTCTATCCTAGTGTAAAATCCATAGCCATAGTCCCCGTCGGACTTACCAAATACAGAGAACACCTTGCGCCACTTGTGTCCCTGGACTCTGCAACAGCTAAAGAATACATACGCAGAGAATTAGAATGGCACGAAAGATTCGGGAGGCAATTTGAATGCAAGTTCGTCTACCTTGCCGATGAATTCTACCTCCTTGCAGGGCACAACATCCCTGCTTACCAGCACTACGACGATTTTCCACAGGTCGAAAACGGAGTCGGGATGACCAGGAGGTTTTTGGATGATTTTTACTCCGGTTTAGATGAACTGGAAAATCTTGTCGATCCTATAGACATAACGCTGGTGACAGGGCAGCTTTGCGTCTCTTTTCTGGAGGAGGTTGTGGCTGAATTAAATCGTCATCATAGAATCTCGGCTGATCTTATCCCTGTGGAAAACCGCTTCTTCGGGGGAAATATCTCAGTATCGGGGCTCCTGACGGGAGGGGACATCGTGGATCAGTTGAAAGATAAGAGCCTCAAGTCCACAATCGTGCTCCCTCCCAACTGCGTCAATCACGATGGAATACTGCTGGACGACATGACGCCCAAGGATATATCGCAAAAGCTCCAGAAGGAAGTAATAGTGGGGGACTACGACATCATATCGTCACTCCTCAAGAACAACAGACAGTAGACAGGGGCACCGCCGCCCATCCCACTAGATTGCTTCGGGGTTTCACCCCCTCGGAATGACCGAAGGCAAAAACAAGCTACGTCATTCGCGAGTCCCCGATTGAATCTATCGGGGAAACCCAGAGCTCTGCGAAGCAATCTCTGCCTGTCTACTTATATATAGGATGTAATTCCAAAATGGACAAGCCTGTAGTAGCCATAATCGGACGTCCGAACGTCGGAAAATCGACGCTATTTAACCGCATAATAAGGGAAAGGCGGGCAGTAGTAGACGAAGCTCCCGGCGTCACAAGGGACCGAAACTATGCCGAGACCGAGTGGAACGGAAGCTCGTTTATGATAGTCGATACGGGCGGCTACGTTCCTAGCCCCGGGGATTCCATAGAGGCGGCGGTGAGGACGCAGGCGGACTTTGCGATGGAAGATGCGGATTTGATAGTCTTCCTTGTGGACACGCTCACTGGGATCACAGACTTAGATGAAGATCTTGCAGGTATATTGCAGAAAAGCTCTGCAAAATATATCCTTGTAGCCAACAAGACGGATACTGAAAGAGAAGAGCCTGACGTCTCAAACTTCTATCGCCTCGGATTAGGTGACCCCATCCCTGTCTCTGCTCTGACCGGAAGGTACTCGGGCGACCTCTTGGACGAAATAGTGTCTCGACTGCCCTCTATCGAGCCGGAAGAGGAAGAAGACATACCCAAAATCAGCGTGGTCGGACGCACCAACGTCGGCAAGTCAACGTTTGTCAACATGGTTGTCGGGCGTGAAGTCGTAATAACAGACCCCAAACCAGGCACGACGCGCGATTCGATAGACACCCGTGTGAATCAGAACGGAAGAGAATACGTGCTTATCGACACAGCCGGACTTCGCAAGCGCTCCAAGATCAAGGACGAAATAGAGTTCTACAGCTCCCTCAGGACGGAAAGGAGCCTCCAGAGGTGTGATGTAGCCCTCGTACTCATAGACGCCCTCGAAGGCCCCGCTCTACAGGACTCTAAAATCATATCTACAGCCGAAGAACTTGGCAAAGGGACAGCCCTTGTGGTCAACAAATGGGATCTGGTCGAAAAGGATAACGATACCTACAATCGATTTGTCAAGGAGATAAGACAGAAGCTTCACTTTGCAGGTCATATCCCTTTGATCTTCACATCTGCACTCGACGGACAGCGTGTGAAGAAGGCATTAGACCTTGCATTTGAGATCTATGAAAACCGAAGGCTCAGGATATCCACACCCAAACTCAATAAATTCTTGCAGGAACTGATGCTCCATACTCCCCCTCCTGCCAGGAGGGGCAAGAATACCAGACTCTTTTACTGCACGCAGCAGAGGATAGAACCTCCGACATTCGTCTTTTTCTCAAAGTACCCGGACGATGTGCTTGAGGAATACAGTCGCTTTCTGGTGAGAAAATTGAGAGAAAGCTACGGATTTGAGGGCGTCCCTATAAAGATACATATACGGAAGAAATGAGGTCTACTTTCGTGTCTGAATTAAAGAGGTGACTCGAAGATAACTACACAGGATCGTTCACCCACACAGGAAGAGAAGGAGTTCAAAGCCAAGCGTAAGGCGGACTTGGATGAGATCAAGCGGTTCTGGGAAACGATGAGGGATGCTAAGAATTATGACGAGAAGCCTAACCCTCAATATCTACCCGCGCCCGACTATTTCCAGATCTATCTGGAGAAGAGACCTTCCGAGTTGGCGACGAAAGCCCTCGACAGTGCCTTTGGAATGTGGGGCAACTTGAAGGGAGTCAGCGAAAAGGTTCAAGAAGCCCTGACTCACATTTCCTACCAGGAAGACGTATGGGATAAAGTCGAACATGGTTTGCGGCGAGCCTTTTCCCGAGACGATCGCTTTGAAGAAGGGCGGAAACTGCTGGAGCATCTAGAGCAGAGAGTCGTTCCTCTGAAGAGCCGATCTGCTTTGCTGGACACCTTAGCCGAAAATTGGCTGAGTAAAGGCGAAATGGAAAAAGCGCGTCAAGCCTTCGAATAGATCATCGAGTGGAACTCCTCCGAATGGCACGTAGAACAGGCAAAGGGATACGTCTATGAAATCCAGAGCTTGAATGTAGGACAGCCGGCGCCTCACTTCGCCCTGAACGACATAGATGATAATCTTATAGACCTTGCGGACTATCGCGGGAAAGTCGTACTCCTGCATTTTTGGTCTACAGGCTGCGGTTTTTGCCGTTACGTGTACCCTCATCTGCGGAAGATAGCTGAAGAGTATCCGGAAGATAAGGTTGCCCTTATTGGTATATCTGAGGATATGGATTTTGAGACACTCCGAGCCACGATAAAAGAAGAGGAATTCACCTGGCCTCAGCTATGTGAAGGCAAAGGCTGGAAGGACACTGTTGTAAGGCTCTACAATGTAAATGACATCCCTAGCGCATACATACTCGATAGGGATGGAAATATCGCTTTTAAGATTGAGGGAGGAAATAGAGGAGAGGAAATTGAAGAAGCGGTAAGTTCCGTTATAGTAGAATAAAAGCACATCATGCTCACAATATTTACAGTAGCCATCACAAGCTACATACTAGGCTCTATTCCCACAAGCATAATAGTCTCAAAACTCCTCAAAGGTATAGACATCAGAGACTACGGGAGCAAGAACGCCGGGGCTACCAATGTATATAGGACATTAGGCATCGGGCCGGCTGTATTTGTGAGCTTAATAGACGTAGCCAAAGGCGCTGTCTGTGTCCTCTGGGTCGCTAAGATCTCTCTTAATCTATCTCCACTGGATCCTGACCTCCTGGAGATCATCGGAGGGGTGGCGGTCATCTGCGGGCATATATGGACGATATTCGCCCGCTTTAAGGGAGGGAAAGCGGTCAACACTGCGCTTGGGGTTATGTTAGCTCTGTCCTGGGTATCGGCTCTTATATGCCTTCTGGTCTGGATCGTAGTCACCTTTTCCACTCGCTATGTCTCCCTCGGATCGATATCTGCCGCCTTATCGCTGCCATTGGTCGTAGCAACACAGAAGTTCACGCTAAAGATGGGGTTGTCGGACGAACTCTTTATCTTCACCTGCCTTTCCGCTCTTTTGATCGTAGCAGCTCACAGGTCCAACATAGGGAGGCTTATAAAGGGTCAAGAGAACCGATTCGGAAGGAAAAGGGAGCAGAGATGAACATTGCCGTACTCGGAGGTGGAAGCTGGGGCACAGCGCTTTCTGTACTCCTTTCTCAAAACGGCAACAGCGTCAAGCTCTATGAACGGACTCCCCAGACGGCAGAGAAGATGGCGCGCACCCGCGAAAATAAGATCCGTCTTGAAGGGGTGGTCATAGACCCTGATGTTTTCATCTCATCGGATCTGGATGCCGTCCTGGACGAAAACGAGATGGTCGTCTTTGCCGTCCCCTCCCACTCTCTCAGGGAGGTGGCCAGGAGACTTTTGGGCTTTGATCTTGAAGGAAAGATCGCCGTCAGCGTTGTCAAAGGCATCGAAAACGATATGCTCAAAAGGATGTCGGAAGTGCTCGAAGAGGAGCTTGCCCCATCAGGTCTGGAGGATATAGTCGCACTTTCAGGTCCCAGCCACGCGGAGGAGGTTGTAAGGTGCATACCCACAACAGTCGTCGCCTCCTCCAAGAGGATACAGGCCGCTCAAGCGGTCCAAGAGGCCTTTATGAGTCCATCGTTTAGAGTCTATACAAATAGCGATCTTTTAGGTGTGGAACTCGGCGGAGCACTAAAGAATATTATAGCCCTGGCATCGGGCATGTGCGACGGACTCGGGTTCGGAGATAACACCAAGGGAGCCCTGATTTCCAGGGGACTCTTTGAGATCGTCCGACTCGGAACGGCTATGGGAGCGGACGCCGCCACTTTCTACGGACTGTCCGGCATAGGGGACATCGTCACCACCTGCGCAAGCCGCCACAGCCGCAACAGATACGTGGGCGAACAGGTGGGCAAAGGAAGAATACTTAAGGACGTCTTATCCGAAATGACCATGGTTGCAGAAGGGGTCAAGACCACGAAATCTGCACTTCAACTATCACAAAAATTCGAGGTAGAAATGCCCATCACAGAACAGGTGCACTCTGTGCTTTTTCAGGATAAGGATCCCAAAGACGCAGTATCACAGCTGATGATCAGAGAGGCAAAACCCGAAACATAAGTAGCCAGCAGGGGCGAGGTTTCCTCGCCCAGGAGACTCGGGCACCGTGTCTCCTTTGAGATTGCTTCAGGGCAGAACCTCTTGCAATGGCTGAAGACCAGAACAGGCATTGACTAAAAGTATATCTGGGCCACGTCCTTGTGCGTCCTCCTAAACCGTCGTTGTGAGCGACCCCCGATTGGATCTATCGGGGGGAAGCAATCTCGTAAGACAGGGAGGAGGAAAGACTATCGTAATATGCAGGTAAAAAAGATATACTACTCCATAAGCGAAGTATCAGAGCTTGCCGATGTTGAACAACACACTCTGAGACATTGGGAGAGCAACTTCTCCATCCTCAAACCCAGAAGGAACAGGGGAGGCAAACGCTCCTACAAAGAGCGCGATATTAAGATAGTACTTCTGCTACACAGACTCCTTAATCAGGAAGGACATACCACAGAGCACACGAAGCAGAGGCTGAAAGATGATAAGGAGTTTGTAAAACAGTTTCTGGATATCCCTCTTGAACAGGCGCTGTCGCAGCCGATGCTCGATCTAAAGCAAAAAAAGGAGCCCATTGAAACCGAAGAACGTGCCGCAGAGGCAAGCGCCTCCGATGAGCTTATTTTGGAAATAAGGAAAGACCTGCAAGAGGTTCTGGCTATGGTCGAGGATCTGTGACAATTTTCCCAGATAAATCCCAGATAAATAAATGTAGGGGCGGTGGTCCCCCTTGGGGCGAGCAGACCTCGCCTCTACGGAAAGACAGATTAGAGGTTCTGTAAAGGGCAAGTTGTATTATGAGACTCTCCAGGGCGTTTATACCTACTTTGAAGGAGATTCCCCAGGATGTGGTGGCTAAAAGCCATCAGCTTATGCTCAAGGCGGGGATGATACGCCTCCATACAGCCGGCGTCTATTCGTATCTGCCCTTTGGCTGGAGGGTTCTTCAGAATATCAGACGAATCATAAAAGAGGAGATGGACAGGATAGGAGGGCAGGAGTTTTTGCTGCCGTCGCTGAGCAGGATGGAAATCTGGAAGGCCACAGGGAGAGAAGATGAGATAGGCGACGACATGTTCAAACTCAAGGACCGAAAGGGATCTGAGCTCTGCCTGGCTCCGACGCACGAGGAGATATTTACAGAGATAGCCCAAAAGGAGATCAGATCGTATCGGGAACTCCCTCAGATATGGTATCAGATACAGACCAAGTTCCGCGATGAACCGAGACCTCGCTCAGGAGTGCTGAGAGGCAGGCAGTTCCTGATGAAAGACGCCTACAGCTTCGACGTTGACGGGGAGGGGCTGGAGGTAAGCTACAAGCTCCAGAAGGAGGCATATCTTCGTATCTGCAAGCGCTGTGGTCTGGATGTCCTTACCGTCTCCGCCTCAAGCGGAATCATGGGCGGGAGCGAATCTGAGGAGTTTATGGTCCTGTCGGACTCAGGGGAGGACGAAATCGCCCTCTGCGAAAGCTGCGGCTACGCATCCAATATGGAAGTAGCCCGCTCCGTCGCCAGGGACTTTGACTTTGAAAGCCATCCTGCAGAAAAAGTCCACACGCCCGGCACAAAGACAATAGCCCAGGTCTGTCAATTCCTGAAAGTTGAGCCCCATCAGCTTATGAAGTCTCTCCTCTTTATGGCTGATGACCGCCCTGTAATGGCCCTTGTTAGAGGCGACCATAACCTGAGCGAGGCCAAGCTATCAGAGATCCTGGACGCAGAGGTCGGTCCCGCCACGGAGGAGGAAATCCTTGAGATAACTGGAGCACCCGCAGGGTTCATCGGTCCTGTCGGGCTGGAGGGCGTGGAGACGATAGCCGACCCCACGCTTAAGGATCAAAAGGCGATTATCACAGGAGCAAATCAAGAGGACTACCACTTCAGTGGACTTGAGGCCGGAAGGGACTTCAAGGCCAACAGATACGAGGACATAAGATATATCAAGACCGGCGAAGGCTGTCCAGAGTGCAAAGAACCCATAAAGGTAACGCCCACTATTGAGATCGGACACATATTCAAACTGGGCACCAAGTACTCGAAGGCTTTAGGGGCCACCTTCCTCGACTCAAAGGGGCGGGCCAAACCCATAGTTATGGGCAGCTACGGAATTGGCCTCGAAAGGGTAATGGCGGCTGTCATAGACCAGGACGCAGATGAGGACGGAATCGTCTGGCCTATCTCAATCGCGCCTTATCATGTCCACATATTGCCTGTGAACGTCTCGCACAGAGAGACTCTGGACATTTCAGAAAAGATATATTGCGACCTCCAGTCCGAAGGCTTCGACGTCCTTTTTGACGACAGAGACGAAAGACCCGGAACCAAGTTCAAAGACGCTGACCTTTTAGGCATCCCCATAAGGCTCACAATCGGGGAGCGCGGTCTGAAAGAGGGTATCGTTGAGGTCAGGCACAGGTCAACCAAAGAGGTGGAGAAAGTCAAGACAGAGAGTATCCAAAAGAGGGTGATAGAGATCATCAGGGAGCTGAATCTGTAGGAAATGACGTTGAATTTGGGTTTTATACAGTCTGTATATAATTCCTACAAAACTTATGGTAATTATGACTTAACAGAATGATATTTTTAATATTACAGGTTTTTTCTTAACATTTCAGTGGGGTCTTATATAGCTCAAATAGCTGTATATAGGTTCATAGCATAGAAAACTGTATAAGCCCTAGTTAGAAGTCAACAAGGAAAGATATGAGTATATTGACAGACGATTCTCTTGAATTTGCCAAGGAGCATATTCAAAAGTTTTACGCCTCAGATTTCTTTCCGAAGGCCTTAGAATATGATGCGCTATGGCATAGCTGGGATGAGGTAAAGGCTGAGCTAAAATCCAAGAACGTAGAAAAACACTGGGTTCTTCCTCTAGTAACAAAAACTTCATTTAAACCCGATGGAACATTCAGGGTAGTACACCAATTAGAACCATTGAATGCAATCGTATATACAGCGTTGGCATATCAAATAGCCGAAGATATAGAAAATGCTCGGGTTCCAATAGGTCAGCATGTGGCATATTCATATAGAATCCATTTAGATGGTGGTAGCTTCTTTGCATCTGGTAATGGTTTTGATGCATTTACCAGAAGATCTGAACAGCTAACCACTAGTTTTCAATACATTTTGGTAACTGATATTACAGATTTCTATAACCAGATATATCTGCATCGACTAAATAACGCTATCGAATTTGCTTCTCCTCAATTAAAACCAATAGCTGACGACATTGAACAATTCTTCTTAAAATTAAATACCAAGGCTTCACAAGGTGTTCCTGTTGGGCCAGCCGCAAGCATTATCATGTCAGAGGCAATATTTATTGATATTGATAATTTTCTAATAGGAAAAGGCGTAGATCATATAAGGTATGTTGATGATTTCCGAATATTTTCGGACTCAAAAGAGGAGCTACTTGAAATTCTGGACAGACTAACTCTGTACCTATATGAAAATCATCGTCTCACGTTATCATCAGAAAAAACAAGAATTACAGAATGCCCAACTTACGTTGAAGAAATTCTTCATAACCGCTACGAAATAGAAAAACTTGAATTATTTAAAACATTAGAGGTATTTAACCCTTACTCTGGGGAAGAGCAAAAAATTGAAGTACCGATTGAGGATGACGAGGAAAAAGCGCACGAAATAATACAGCTAACTGCAAAAAAGGTTCTGAGTCGAGATTACTTAGACCTAGGTCTGTCTAGGAGTCTTATTAGAAAAGCAAGAAGCTACGGATACTCAGAGCTTGCTGAAACACTACTTGATAAATTTGAATTTTTTGCACCAGTCATCAATGATGTCTGCTTGTATCTAGATAGGGTTACTGATGATGCCCTTCTTGATGAGCATATTTCCGCTTTAAGGAAGGTGGCAGACTCACCAATTATGAACCAAGATTTAGTTAGGTTTTGGTTTGAGTGGTATTTAAGTCGAAATGAAAAGATAATGTCCGATAGAAGTCTAAAAGCTTTTGTTATGAATGGACCTAACGTTGTAAATCAAGCGCGAGCTGCAGTGACTATCAAAGATTTGAGTTGGGTCAGAAATAAAAAAGCAGATATTTTTTCTGTTGGCAACTTGGATCGAAGAGCAATTTTATATGCTGCTCATATTCTGCCGGGGGATGAAAAAAAGCATTGGCTTAAATTAACTATGGCTAGTTCTCCTTTGATTACGGATAGATGGGTATCAAAGTGGGTGTTAGAGGCACTATGATTTCTAACAGTAGCATCCAGCCGACCCAAAACCGCGCGGTTCCGCTACACTCTGCGGAATCGGTCGGCTGATCCTGTCTTTCGGCAACATAATCGGGGGTTCAAAGTACTATTTGCATAAGAAGCAAGGAAATATCTATTTTAACTTAGTTATTGTAATTGGTGAATATATTTAGATAGTTGTGAAAAGGACAGGACAGATAACTGTTCATAAAAATAGCCGTCTTTCACGGTTCACTGGAGAGAGCCAGATGGAATACAAGATTGCAATTCAGGAAACAGAAGAAGGTTTCAGCGTCTCCGTACCGGGGCTTCCAGGTTGTTGGTCTCAAGGGGTAACAGAAGAAGAGGCTTTGGAGAATATCCAGAATGCGATCCGTGAGTACCTCGCTGCTCGTGATGAACTGCTTGAGGATGCAGTAATACGTGAAATCGAAGTTGTAGGCTGAGCGCGCCAAAGATACCAGGTATCAATCATCAAAATGCCGTTCGGGCATTGGAAAGGCCGATTTTCGTGTCGTTCGACAGGGTAAGCACATCGTGATGAGTGACGGTGTGCGTATTCTCACTATTCCGCGGCACAATCCGGTGAATTCCTATACTATGGGAGGTATTGTGCATGATGCCGGTTTGTCAGAAGAAGAATTTCGTGAATTGCTATGAAGCTCTATCGTCTAACAACGGCATGCACCTGACTCGCTCCGCTCGCAGGTGATGCTGAGCGTTCGGCAACATAATCGGGGGTTCAAAGTACTATTTGCATAAGAAGCAAGGAAATGTCTATTTTAACTTAGTTATTGTAATTGGTGAATATATTTGAATAGTTGTGAAAAGGACAGGACAGATAACTGTTTAGAAAATAGCCATCTTTCACAATTCACAAGGGAGGGCCAAATGTCCAGCCGCGGGATATCAATTTTGATGTTGTCTTTTCTCCTTATCGTCGGGATTGGATGCTCGAAACAGGTAGACGTGTCTCAGCCTTACGCCCAGAACTCCGAGGAGGATAACCATATCACGATTGAGCTTAAAGACAGAACTGTAATAGAGGGCACAATAGGCAAGATAACCGAGAAAGTTCTCCTTATGGGCTACACCAAAATGGTGCCGGGGTCAGATCCCCCGAAGCCTGACTTCTTCAGTCTCACGATAGCGCTTGAGGACATCACAAAGATGCAGAAATCTGTGATCAACGTCCCTTTGACCGTAACCCTGATTGTCGTCATAGTTATAGCCATTGTAGTGGCTTTGATAACAATTAAGAGACGCTTCGGCGTGGATGAAGCCCTGAGGCCGGCAGAGGGCAAGGATTCATCGTAAAGGAATAAGATCATGAAGTACAGGGTACTTGGAAGGACCGGTCTGGAAGTCTCCGAGATAGGCTTCGGGGGGTGGGCGATAGGCGGCAACGAGTTCGGCAACAGCTACGGCTCTACTGACGACCAGGAATCCATAAGAGCTATACGGAAGGCCCTCGACTTAGGTTGTAACTTCTTCGACACCGCAGATGTCTACGGACACGGCAGGAGTGAAATCATCTTGGGACAGACTCTCAAGAGGAACAGGCAGGATCTTTACATCGCCACAAAGGTCGGGGGGGATTTCTACGCTCCCACGCCGGGGATCAACTTCTCCCCGGAGTACATAGCCTTTGCCGTAGATCAGAGTCTCAGTAGGCTTGAGACCGACTACATAGACCTCTATCAGCTCCATAATCCGACGCTGGATATGATCAAAGATGGCTCCGTCTTCGACACTATGGAAAAGCTCAAGGACGACGGCAAGATCAGATTCATAGGCGTCTCAATCTTTGAACCGGTCGAGGGAATAGAAGCTATCAAGATCGGGAAAGCTGACGCAATTCAGGTTGTCTATAACATATTCTCCCAGGGAGCCGCAGAGGAACTCTTCCCCCTTGCCCTTCAGAATAACATCGGCATAGTCGCCAGAGAGCCGCTTGCCAACGGGTTCTTGACTGGCAAGTACACAGCCCGTTCCAGGTTCGAAGAGGGCGACATCAGGTGCAATTGGCCTTCCCAAATGATCGGTAGCAGAGTCCAGGTAGCCGATTCTCTGAAGGAATATCTGTCGCCGAGTAAAAGGAGCCTTACACAGTGGATTTTGAACTTCGTCTTAGCGCAAAAAGCTGTATCTGTGGTAATCCCCGGCAGCAAGACCGAGGAGCAGGTAGAGGAGAACCTCGGCGCCTCTGACGCCCAACTTCCTACAGATGCTGAGCTTGAGCACCTTCACAACCTGTTCAGACAATAGCCGTAAACAAGTATGCAGTAGTCAGGTGAGATTGCCTTTGTCATAGAGGGCTGCGCGGCCGCTTTCTGGGGAGAAAGCAAGCCCCCGATTCCCGCGATAGACTCATTCGGGGACAAGGCACAAACTGGGCAAAGTAATCTCATTTGGCCCGCCGTTAAAGGGCTATCGAAGAACTCTTTGGGTAAAGAGCAAAGGGGAACTCTGTGAAAGCCTTCATCGGAGACAAAGCTCAAGTCGGAGAGGATACACAAGCTGGACACTACGCCGTAATCTGTGACGGCGCTGTGGTGGGCAAGGACTGCAGGATCGGCCACCATGTCGTCATACATCCCGATGCGATCATAGGGGACGGCGTCAGAATAGACGATCACGCAGTCATAGGAAAGCGCCCTTTCAGGGCTGCGCGGAGCATACTTAAACAGGAGAAGCACCTTGCGCCCGCAAAGATCGGAAACGGCTCTATAATAGGCACTTTCGCCTGCGTCTATATGGGGACCACAGTCGGGGAGAAGGTGCTCGTGGCAGATCTGGCCACTGTCAGAGAAAATACCCAGATAGGCGATCTGACTATCATCGGCAGAGGTGTGACTGTCGAGAACTATTGTAGTGTCGGAGTAAAGTGCAAATTGGAGACCGAATGTTATATCACGGCCTACTCCACGCTTGAGGACTTCGTATTTGTGTCGCCGCAGGTTACGACCACCAACGACAACTTTGTGGGAAGGACCCAGGAGAGACTAAGACACATCAAGGGTGTAACAGTTAAAAGGGGGGGAAGAATAGGGGCAGGAGCGGTCATACTCCCCGGAAAGGTGATAGGGGAAGACGCCCTTGTTGCGGCAGGATCGGTAGTCACAAAGGATGTGCCTCCCCGTAAGGTAGCTATGGGATGTCCCGCCTATGTGTGTGGGGACGTGCCAGAGGAACAGCTACTTGAAAATCAAGGCTGGGAATAGCAGGTTCACAATCCGCTACGGTCCTATCTGGCTCTCATCGAGGCTCTCTGAAGATTCAACCTCAGCGCTGACGGAGTCACTACTTGCCCTAGGTGTCCCACTCACAGCGGTCGGAGCATTCGCAGCAGGCACCCCACCTGTGTCGATTCTGAGCAAGAGGCCCTCTTCTATTGGATAGTATTCATCTGCCGCTTGAATCAGGTCCCTGGCAGTATTGTGCTGGAAGGAGTAGATCTCCACCTTCGGGCCTATTGTCTTGACCAGGTTGATCAAAGACACAAAGTCGCCGTCGCCGCTGACTAGAACTACCACATCCAGCTTGTCCACAAGGCTTATAACATCTATGGCCATACCCATATCCCAGTCCCCTTTGGCCGAGCCATCACTTCTGAGCCTCAGGTCTTTGCGCTTGACCTGGTAGTTTTTCTGCTGGAGCATTGTGATAAAGCCGCTTTGATCTACTTCAGGGGATTGGACGACGTAGGCTATAGCCCTTATCAGCCTCCTGTTATCGCTGACTGTCGTGAGGAGCTTTTCAAAGTCGAGCCTCGAGTTGAACTGTTTTGCCGCGTAGAATATGTTCTGAACATCCACGAAGACACCGATCCTGTCGACATCGCCTTTAGGCCTTGCAGACCCACTCTCCCCTGCTCCTATCAGCTTTCTGTTTTCGGACTGGAAGACCTGAAGGTCTGATCTGATATCGTCTATGTACTTCTTTACTTCAGCCTTGTAGGTTTTGCCCTGGGCGACATTTTCAGATAAGAGCTTCTTGATCTGGGATATGCTCTGTCCCACAGCCTCTACGAAGCGATTGGGGACGTCGCTCTTTACATTCTCGTTCCGATTCATTCTTTCCAAACTGTACTGAATCTTCCTGATATCTTTGGTCACCTGGTTAAGAGGCAACGAAGAGTAAGATTTCTCTTCACTAGTTACAGAATCGTCCAATTTCTCTTTGAGATTGGCGTGCTCACTCTTGAGGGCCGCTTCCCGCTTCAGGCAGGCATTAAGCTCTCTCTGTAGGTCGGTTATCTTCCCTTTTAGCGCACGTCTCTCCTGTGAGAATTGGGCTGTCATTTTCTCCAAATCGGAGTTCTTTCTCTGCAGATCTCCCAACCGGGAGCGGAGTTTATCTATCTCCTTGGAGAAGTTCTTTTCCCTTTCGCGTCTGTCCAACAGGACATCCTCACCCTCAAGATCGTTATCCTCTATAGACTCGTCTATTTCCTTGAAGAGTTCATCCTTGAGCAGAGCTTCTGCAAGGTTGTCTATGAGTTCGTTCGCCTCAGGACGGTCGTCTACTGCCAGGGCGAAGAGGTCTCTTCCAATATTATGATTAGGGCTCTCCATCATACGATCTGCAAGTTTGTCAATTGACGTTCTGTTTACCTGTCTCACTGTATTGGAGTTAGCCTTTTCCAAAACCTTTGTAATAGTCTTTGCGTTTTCTTCATCTTCGTAGAACTCATCCACAAGATCTATAATAAGATTTTCCGTAGATATAGATTGTGTGCGGGTCCCATCGTAGGAAAGAGAACACAGATTACACAGTTTTACAATAGCTTTATGGCTTAAAGAATCCTGCATAATTAGCATCATCAGCGGAGGTTTTATAAATTCGGCTATCTTTTTGTGATCGGCTCTCGTCATCTTATTTCTCCTGGTTCTGTCCCCCCATCAAGTGGGGTCCGACATCGGATCTGTGCCGAACTTCTCTTTTAGCTTGCTTTCGATGTAGGGCGGCACGAAATTGCTCACGTCTCCGCCGAATTCTGCCACCTCGCGCACCACCATGGAACTCAAATAGGTGTACTCCGCACTCGGCATCAGAAAGATGCTCTCGAATTTGGGATAGAGTTTCCTGTTAATCAGAGCCATTTGAAACTCGTACTCAAATTCCGTGACGACTCTTAACCCCCGTATTATTATCTCGACTCCCTTTTCCTTTGCGTAATCTACAAGGAGGGTGTCGAAAATGTCAACCGAAACCTGATCCCACTTTTGGGTCGTCTGTTCTATCATGTCCACTCTTTCGTTCACACTGAAGAGCGGCCTTTTGCGAGCGCTTAAAGCTACGCTCACAATAACCTGATCGAAGATCCCTATTGCGCGCTTGATTACGTCTAAATGTCCATAGGTTATAGGATCGAATGTCCCCGGATAGAGAGCTTTTGCCAAATTCCCTCCTTATTCTTAAGTAAATGATAATAGCTTTTCCCAAAATACCACTTTTGTATCCCCGTAGACCCTCTCCGAACAGGCTGTGAAGTTGTACGCCTTCTGTGGGAGTTCCTCCCCTTTGGAGGTTTCGGTCACAATGAGGCCGTCGTCGGACAGAAGGTTCCACCTGTCTAACGCTCTTAACACCACCTCAGTCAGAGCCTTTCTGTAGGGCGGATCAGAGAATATCAGATCGAACCTGCTATCCGACTGGGAGATCTTTTCCAACGCCCCGAAGCAGCTTGCTCTCCAGACCTGGCAGCTTTCCTCAAAGCCGAGTTTCCCAAGGTTTTCTTTTATGACTTTGACTAAACTTTCGTTTGAATCTATAAAGAGGGCGCTGTGGGCTCCTCTGGAAAGGGCCTCCATTCCTAAGCTACCCGTCCCGGCAAAGAGATCCAGCACCTGTGCGTCCTGGACTCTGCTTGCCAGGATGTTGAAGATGGATTCCCTGACCCTGTCGCTCGTCGGACGGACAGAGTTCCGTCTAATCACCTTCAGCCTGTGTCCTTTGACTTTTCCGGAGATTATTCGCATGGACGTATTCTGCGTCTAAAGAGAAAATAGACGCGATAGCTACAATATAAAAGAATTATATACCTGAAGTCAATAATTTTAATTCTATAAAGCCCTATTCGGAGACGTAAAAGCCCTATTCGGGAACGTAAGGTCCAAGCTTTGCCAGGAGGTAAGAATTTGTCTCAACGTAGTATTTTCAGGGCAGACACGCGGATCTGCCGCTACTACAGTCTGATGATCTCTGGCAGACCACATCCATCGTGATCTCTGTGATCTCTTCTATTATCATGGAGGATAGAACTTGAGCCTCTTGCTTAATCTTATAAAGATCACCCTCTTTTGCCCCCACTGCTGAAGGGGAATAGACGCTGATATAGTATTTGATTTTAGGCTCTGTGCCTGATGGCCTAGCCGCAAGGCTTGTCCTTCCGTCTTGGGAGAGATTGAAGATCAAAAGATTACCTTCTGGCTTTTCGATAGTTCGAAGTGTCCTCCCTGAGTCGGGATCAAAGGCTTTCCCGGTCAGATAGTCCCTGATCTGGCATACCTTCAGTCCGGCAATCTTCTTGGGGGGATCGCTGCGTAATCTTTTCATCACCTCCAAGATTAGATAGTTACCTTCTGCCCCCTCAAGGAAGATATTTTTCACTGCGTTTTCGTAGTAACCGTATTTCGTGTAGATTTCATCCAAAAGTTGATGCGGGGTCCTACCCTCTTTTTTCAACTGTGCGGTCAACTCCACCATCAGCATCGCCGCCACAGTTCCGTCCTTATCGCGAGCATACGTCCCCTTTAAGAATCCGATGCTCTCCTCCGTTCCGAAGATGAAGCGTCCAGGGTCGTCAAGTTCCCTTATGACTTGGGCGATGTGTTTGAACCCCACAAGCAGATTGCCCTCGACCTGGATTCCAAAACTTCTGGATATGTCCGAAATTAGCTCGGTCGTCACCAGGGTCTTGACTATCAGGCCATCTTTGCGAAGCTCGCCTGAGCCCTTTTGCTGACTCAGGATAAAATAGGTCAATAGGGCGCCGATCTGGTTGCCGTCCAGTATCTTCCACTCATCTTTATGGGGCAGAATCGGCGCGGCCGACGCCATCCGGTCGGCGTCAGGATCGTTGGCAAGCACAATATCGGCCTTCCTCCTTTTGGCTTCCTCTATGGCTAATCCTAGAGACGATGGCTCTTCAGGGTTCGGCCTACTGTTAGCCACTCCCGAAAAGTCTCCGTCGGGGTCTGCCTGTTCGGGGACGATATAGAGGTCTTTGTCGTAGCCGAGGCGACGAAGCACCGGCACGGTAGAAGTAATACCGACTCCGTGAAGAGGCGTATAGACTATGCCCACATCGCCTTGGTGCGTAAGTGCCTCGCGCAAGACAGCCGACAGATACTTCTGGTCAATATCATCTCCAAGCTGGCTCAAGAGCCCGCGTTCTTCAGCTTCCGAAATGCTGACGCACCTAATCTCTCGGACATCTGACACCGCATCTATGATCTTTTCATCGTGCGGTGGGACTATCTGCCCTCCGTCGGACCAGTAGACCTTAATTCCATTGTCTTCGGGAGGGTTGTGAGACGCTGAGATTACGATTCCGACGTCGGCGTGCAGTTCTCTGACTGCAAAAGACAGCTCGGGACTCGAACGAAAGTCCGGAAAAAGATGGACAAAGATGCCGTTGGCGGTCAGCACCTCTGCAACTATCTGGGCGAACTCTTTTGAATGGTGACGGACATCGTAGGCTATTACGGCCCTGTAGTGTTCGTCTCCTTTCTTTATCTTCAAGGAAAGCAGATAGTCAGAAAGTCCCTGGGCTGACTCGCCGATAGTCTGCGGATTGATGCGATTCGTTCCCACTCCCATAGGGCCCCGCCGCCCGCCTGTCCCGAACGGAATGATCGTATGGAAGCGGTCGTTCAGACCGGCGAACTGTTCCTCTTCGATCAAAAGACGCAGGTCATCGTCGTGGAACTCCAGAAATCTTCCGGACTCAAGCCAATGCTTAAGATTTTCAAGCGCAACCGGCGTGAGTTCCTGAGCTTTAGGCGATTCAGCAACTTTCCTAAGAAGATCTGTACCTTCCACATCGCCACTTTCCGACATCGTCCTGCCTTTCATAAACCTGTCTTTTTCGACCGACTCCCCACGGATTTGAAGACGCAATATTGGGTCAACTTTTAAAATAGTCTCTTGTGGAGAGCAGAGCAAGTCCTTTTTGCAGAGAATAAACCAAAAAGGGGCTGACCGGCGGGAATAACCGGTCAGCCCCTTTCCGCTACTCACTGTTGCGCAGACTTACTTAATAGAACTCTTTATTTTACCCCATGTAGCAGGTTCTACTGCTGTGGGGGTAGTGGCGAGTAGCTGTCCTCTGATCTCACCCGGTGGGTTGTCGCCTGTATGGATGTTCACGTAGATAGTACCTGCCAGAAGTTCAACCACTAAAAGAGGCGCAGCGTCCGTGCTGCTCCAGACACCAGAGATTGTGTTTCCAGAGACCTCATCCGCTGAAAAACCGCGGACGACGCCACCTGCCTCACCCGCCGGAGCCATGTGGAAATGGGCAGCAGTTATTGGACCGCTCAGATCTGTGACAGTGATGCGGAACGTCAACTCTGTCTGTGCAGGGTTAAGCGTGAACGAGCCTGTCCCGGTAGGAGTGAGGCCCTCAGGAATTGCAGGAGCAGGAACCGCCTGATCTACATCCACCATAGCTGTGAAGCCGATGCCCGTAGTGGACAGGACCTGACCTCTGATTTCACCCGGTGGATTATCGCCCGTATGGATGTTGACGTAGATATCACCTGCCAGAAGTTCATTCACTAAAAGAGGCGCAGCGTCTGCGCTGCTCCAGACCCCGGATATGGTGTTTCCAGAGACCTCATCCGCTGAAAAGCCGCGGACGACGCCACCTGACACACCCGCCGAAGCCATGTGGAAATGGCCGGCGGTCATTGGACCGCTCAGGTCTGTGACAGTGATGTGGAATGTCAACTCTGTCTCGTCGTCATTGAGCGTAAACGAGCCTGTTCCGGTCGGATTGAGGCCCTCAGGAATTTCAGGAACAGGAACCTCCTGATCTACATCCACCACGGCAGTAAAGTGAGTCTGAGCATAACCGACGCCTTGAAGCGATAATAGAGCACACATTACAGACAACGACAAAACTGAAAATGTTTTTATCATTACTTCACTCCTTTTCTTTTTCTGCTTATGAGCGTTTGACATCTGTAGTTCTATCTACGTTCTTTCAGATCAGGTATAGACTTAATCACCTCCCTTCTGTCTGCCGCTGGTTACAGATTGTAGTTTACCGTGCATACCAGAAGTACTCAGTACTCGCAAGTACAGTGCCATAGAACCACCCATAGGAATAACCTATACGTAACAGTTGTATACTCAATGTGTTATTACCTGTAAACGGTCAGTAAAGATTGGTCTTCGATATAAAAGGGACTGTGGTCTTGGGTACACATATATTTCGAATAACGTTCAAGTATCCTTCCCAAGAATATCCCAAGAATACCATTGACTGGGAAGCGAATCAAGTGTATAATAGTATATACAGTGTGTTCTAGATTATACAACCTATGGATATGGAGGTCTTATATACCCGTCTATGACATCGGATCTGCTGTGGGTGGGGTCTTCAGGGCTATCAAAGAGTATCAAGGGATAGATGGTGTTAGTCTCTGTCTGTTTGACTCTTCAGATGACGGTATGATCGTGATTCTGCCGCGGTGGACTTCATCTGGCAGTGGACGCGCTACTTGTGCAAAGATACTTAAAAGGATAGCGTCCCAAGGAAATCCCGATGTTATTACCAAAAGGGTGCAAAGAATTGCTGAAGAGCTCTTCCCCGGGATAGAGGCTGTTGAGGTCGGTGTTATTCCGCTTGTCTACGAAAATGGTCTCATCGGAACTCTTAATATAGCTTCCCTCAGGGAGAGCAAGATACAGACGGAAAATCTGGAGAGTCTTTCGGAACATGCCGATCTTTTGGGCGATGTCCTGAGCGGTCGGGGATCCCTGGAAAGGAAACGCGACATTCAGCTTGATCTCATAAATCGTCTGGGCCGTCAGAATATCCTCAAGAAGCAACTTGAGGAATTTTTGGATATGGCTGTCGTCTCGATAAGAGAGAACCTGAACTATTACAATGTGTCTTTGTTTATGCTGGATGAATCGGGACAGAATCTGGTTTTGACGGCTCATGCGGGTGCCTACCGGGGCATCGTTAGAAGGGGGCACGGACAGAGCCTCGGGGTAGGAATGTTGGGATGGGCAGCAAGAAACGGGAAGACTCTGCTTGCAAACGATGTGAGCAAGGAACCTACATACGTGGTGGTCAACGGGCTCAAGACAGGCTCGGAAATCTGCGTGCCCGTGCTGGTGGATGAAAAGGTGATAGGGGTCTTAAACGTCGAAAGCGACAGAACAAGTGCATTCGATCAAGGTGACGTGAAGGCCCTGGAGACACTCTCAGGCCAGTTGGCCGACGCCATAAAGATGCAGAGAAACCACAGGGACCTAAACCTTATCAGAAGGGAGCTCGGCGAAAGATACAACGTAGACAACATCATAGGCACAAGTGAAGAGATGTTAAAGGTCTTAAACTTAGTACGGGTGGTCTCTCAAAGCGATACGACCGTTATCATAAGGGGGGAGACCGGGACGGGCAAGAATCTGATAGCCAAGGCGATTCATTTAGGTAGCGACAGACACGACAGTCCATTCGTGTCCCTCAACTGCGCAGCTATTCCTGAGTCCCTTTTTGAAAGCGAGCTGTTCGGCCACGAAAAGGGCGCCTTCACAGGCGCCGATAGAAAAAGGATCGGAAAAATAGAGCTCTCAGGTGGGGGAACGCTCTTCTTGGATGAGGTAGGAGATATACCTTACCCTATGCAGATTAAACTCTTGAGGGTGATCGAAGAGAAGATATTTACAAGGGTCGGAGGCGAAGATGAGATAGAGGCGGACGTCAGGATAATCTCCGCCTCCAGCCTCCCCTTGGAAGAACTCGAAAGAGAGGGTTCCTTCAGAAAAGACCTCTATTTCAGACTTAATGTTGTGCCCATACATCTTCCTCCCTTAAGGGAAAGGATTGAGGATATTCCTCTCCTGGCTTACCATTTCTTAACGAAGGCGTGTGGGAAGCTAAATAAGGATATACGGCATATCGAACCGGACATCTTATCGGACATGGCGTCACACCAATGGCCCGGAAACGTAAGGGAGCTTGAGAATCTCATCGAGAGGGCTGTCCTGATGCAGAAGGGCTCTTCTTTGACTCACATTGAGATTCCCAGCAGGACAATTCAGAAGATGGGGGGAATTGACACTGTCACGATAGATGACAGTCTTCCGTTGGATGAGGTGAAAGAGAGGGCAATTGCCGAGGTCGAAGGAGAGTATCTGCGAAAGGTGCTTACCAGATGCAAGGGCAACATAAGCCTTGCCGCAAAGACGGCGGGCATGAACAGGAGGACTATGTATAATAAGATGGAAAAGTATAACATAAAAAGGAGAGACTTCTTGGCATCCCCATAGAACCCCTAATTAGAGTTCCGCTTTACTCTCCGCAATGTCATCCAATGCTCTTCGTGCCTTGGTCCCAGCTGGACCTTGGGGATCAAGTTCGATGGCCTTCTCATACTTTTCGATTGCCCCATCGCTGTCCCCTTGGGAATGAGACACTTCACCCCAACTGTAATACGCCATGGCAAATTGTGGGTCAAGTTCGATAGCCTGCTGAAACTTTTGAATTGCCTCTCCGTGCATTCCCTCTTTATAGAGCGCAACACCCCAGTTGTTGTATGCAGGGACAGCTTTGGAATCGAGTTGGACGGCCCTCTGAAACTTTCCGATTGCCTCCTCATGAGCCCCCTGGTCAGCCAACGCATTGCCCCAGTTGTCGTATGCATCGGCATATCTTGGGTCGAGTTCGATGGCCTTCTTATACTTTTCAATTGCCCCCTTATTATCCCCTCGGTCGTGCAACATAAGACCCCAGTTGTAGTATGCATGCGCATATTCTGGGACCAGTTCGATAGTCTTCTTATACTTGAGGATTGCCTCGTTCACATCCCCCAGGTCGGCCAACGCATTACCCCAGTCGTTGTATGCATGGACATATTCTGGGTCGACTTCGATGGCCTTCTCATACTTCTCAATTGCCCCATTACTATCCCCCTGGTTGGCCAACGTATTGCCCCACTTGTAGTATGCATAGGTAGCTTTCGGATCGAGTTCGGTAGCCTGCTGAAACTTTTCAATTGCCTCCTCGTATCTACCCTGTTTATCTAACGCAATAGCCTGTTGAACAAATGGAGAGATTTCTTGCGTATCGGTTTCGACAGCTACCTCATGCTCGGCAGTTGCCTCACTGTGTTCTCTCAGGTAATACAACGCAAAGCGCCAGATGGAAACAGACAATAAGACGAACAATAGAATTACTATACCAATTACATTCTTACTGATGAAGCTGGATGGATAAGATGCTTCATCTTTTTCTATTTCGGGCGATGTCCGAGACGAGGGGGTGATGTTCCGACCGGTATCTCCCTCTTGTTCAACTTGCTGCGGTACCTCGAGAGTCTCAGTCAGCAGAGTGTCTCCCTCGGACTGTGCAAGGGCGACAGAGACTGATAGAGCCACGAGACACATAGTAGTTATAAGCTGGAGGATAACCCTGAGTAGGAGGCCTAATTTATCCCATTTGCCTGACCGGATATCTTGAGTCTGTCTAGACATAAATAGTCCTTATTGTAGAGATACGGGCTTCGCCATTGCGTTTATAACAAACGATAAAGATTTTGCCACCTTCCTCGGGTAGAGCTGGAAAAGTAGGTCAAGTTTTCCTCATTGAAAATAGTAACGTGCCACCTTTGGCGGTGAGTAGCTGTACCCATAAAAAGGTGTTTGCCTATCTGGGCTAGAGAGTTTTATTTTATCATGCTGAGCCACCTGGCGAGCAAGTCAACGGATAAGATCCGATTCATTCCACCAGTAATTTACCCTTTCAAGCGCCGGTTCCAACTACTTCTTAAGATACTTACACGCTCAATGCTGTTGGTTGATTATCTTCCTTAATTTCTACCAATCTACAATGCCCTTAATCGCAGGATCTCCGCTTTCAGAAAGATCTAAAGTATATGGCTTATCTATTTCAGCGCCCTCGCTGTCAGTTATGATTCGAATCAGGGGTTCGTCGAATTTTTCCAGAGCATTCTCCAGTACTGCGGCTCTTTCTCCAGTCTTCAGCTCCACTATGCTCCCTACTGGGTACCTGGCAACCTTTGAAAGAAAGATTTCCACTATCCTCGGATCGAATTCCTCATTTGACTTTGCTGCTATCAGGTTTAAGACCTTGTGGGGAGCCACTTTTGCTTTGTAGATTCTGTTGGACGTCAGAGCGTCGTAGATGTCCACCAGTAATGTGATTCTTGAGAACTCATGGATATTATCTCCTTTCAGGCCCTGCGGGTAACCATTCCCGTTTAGCTTTTCGTGGTGCTGAAGCGCCACAGACGTAACCACAGGATCCAGATCTGACCTCTCATGGAGTATGTTGTACCCGTTAAGTGGATGCTTTTTTACTTCCGCGAATTCTTCCTCGGTCAGTTTTCCGGGCTTACTCATGATCCCACCTGGGATCATGATCTCCCCCAGGTCACGCAGCAGCACACCCATCCCGAGGGTCTTTAGACGATTTTCGTTGTACCCCATTCTCATAGCCACCATAATGCTCAAGATGCACGTGTTCACAGAATGCTGATACGTATAATCATCGTAGGTTTTCACATCTACCAGATTAACTAAATCCGTACTACTCACTATCAGGTCATTTACGATCTGGTCCACAGCCGCCTTCACTTTCCGCTTATCTATAGTTATAGCTGACTGGGACTCAAATGTCTCTTGAGCCTTTATAAATGTCTCCTTTACTGTTGAGGAAGCAACGGCTCTGGCTTTTACCGAGACCACGTCGTGAACTTCCACGTCTTCAAATCTTTTGTCGTATATATATATTGAAAGTACCCCCAAACTCTTCAGTCGCTCTATGTAGCCTGACGTAAGTTCCACTCCGTGGGCTATAAGTATCTGACCGTCGGCCGAGTATATATTCTTTTCGACGATGGATCCTGGAGAAACGCTATCTATGCGAATTACCCTCATTATGAACGACCTCGCTCTAGATTTTGAACACCTTTTTCAAGAATGTGTTCCATTTTTCCACCAGATCCCGAATGTGGTTTTCAGGTTTAATCAAAAGTGGGAATCTACGGCTATAGTTCTTCGGAAGGGATCGCCCTCGAAGAGACCACAATATCCCAGCCGCGCACTGAGGAGTAGTCTAGGTTTCCTCAAGTGGAGTGTCATTTTCTTTATTTCGTCTATTTGTCTCCGTTCTTCTATCCTTATCTGAACGTCTGTCCTGGCTGCCCTCAGGAAGGGCAGGATTAGATGTTCTTCTGTCCATCTTTCTTCTACTTCCTGATCTCTTTTTCTCCCCTGCCATCTCTCCTCCTTACGACAAGAAATAGACTATTGTTATAGACTTTTCATACCGCTCCCCTTGACAGGGCGACAAATATTTTGCAAATTGGGGTTTGAGAAAGGAGGTCAAGGTGTCAAGCCCCGAAGTGAAAGATGGTAAGCGCTGGACGGCGACCCGTAAGGTAGAGGTGGTGTTGGCTGTTTTGAAAGGAGCGAATGTATCAGAGGTGTGTTGGAAGAATGGAATTAGCCAGTCACAGGCGTATGCTTGGCGTGATAGTTTCTTGGAAGGAGGCCAGGAGAGTCTGAAGTCTCGGCGTGGTCGCAAGGATGCGAAGGAGCGGGAGGTCAGCCGGTTGGAGCGTAAGGTAGGGCACTTAACCCTCCAGTTGGAGATACTCGAGGAGGTAGCCCGTCTAAAAAAAACGAAGCGGTTGCCTTGAGTGAGCGGTTTTTGGGTCGAGGCTATTCCCGGAAGGTGGTAGCTTTGGCTTTGGGTTTGCATCGTTCGACTCTGTGTAGGCTTAGGTATAGAGGTGTCAGTTCTTCTGTCGAAGAGTCTGTGATAGATGAACAGCTTGCTTTTCGTATTCGAGGGATACTCGACCAAGAAGAGGCATTTGGTCACAGGCGGGTTTGGGCGCATCTTCGTTTCAAGGAAGGGGCATATGTCAACATCAAGAAGGTTCATAGGATAATGAAGCTTAAGGGGTGGCAGTGTAAGCTGTGGAATCCCCGATAGAATCAATCGGGGACCCCGGGAGAAAGGGGCCACAGGTTGCCCAGAAGCGTTCTGTGATGGATCGTCCTGACAGTCTCTGGTCGGCTGACTTGACCAAGATCTATTGTGGGGAAGATGGTTGGTGTCCTCTTATTGCGGTGGTGGACAACGGGAGTCGGGAGGTTCCCCGGGTATCGTTTTAGTCGAAAAGGGAGGGCACTGGAGGCCACAGATGCCCTGGATCGGGCCGTGATCTCTCGATACACTTCCTAAGGAGGCTGTCCCCCAGGGTCTCACTTTGCGCTCTGACAACGGCTCCATCTTTTTGTCTCGGACCTATTTGGCAAGTACCGAATATTGGGACATTCGTCAAGAATATATTCCGAGCGGAAAGGCCGATTGGAACGGGGTCATAGAACGTTTTTTCAGGACCCTCAAGCAGGAGTGTGTGTGGCTTCACAATTTCAAGTCCTTTGAACAAGCTGAGAAGATCATATCTCAGTGGATCGATAATTACAACAAGAACAGGCTTCATTCATCCCTGGGATACAAGACCCCGGAAGAGTGGAGAAAACAATTTTATCTGCTACCCCAAGTTGCTTAATTGATGTCGCTTTTCTGGGGGGCAGTACATTTTGTTATAGTATTTATACATTATTGTACAAATGCTATAGCAAAAGATACAACGAAACAGCCTGTAGGTCAAGTCCTCTTCATACCGCTCCCCTTGACAGAGCGACAAATATTTCGCAAATTGGGGTTTGAGAAGGGAGGTCAAGGTGTCGAGCCCCGAAGTGAAAGATGGTAAGCGCTGGACGGCGACCCGTAAGGGAGAGATTGTGTTGGCTCTTTTGAGAGGAGCAGATCTATCTGAGGTGTGTCGTAAGAATGGAATTAGCCAGTCGCAGGCGTATGCTTGGCGTGATAGTTTCTTAGAAGGGGGCCAGGAGAGTCTGAAGTCTCGGCGTGGTCGCAAGGATCCGAAGGAGCGAGAGGTTAGCCGGTTGGAGCGCAAGGTAGGGCAGTTGACGCTCCAGTTGGAGATACTCGAAGAGGTAGCCCGTCTAAAAAAAACGAAGCGGTTGCCTTGAGTGGGCGGTTTTTGGGTCGAGGCTATTCCCGCAAGGTGGTAGCTTTGGCTTTGGGTTTGCATCGTTCGACTCTGTATAGGTTTAGGGATAGAGGTGTCAGTTCTTCTGTTAAAGAGCCTGTGATAGATGAGGAGCTTGCTTTTCGTATTCGAGGGATACTGGACCAAGAAGAGGCATTTGGTCACAGGCGGGTTTGGGCGCATCTTCGTTTCAAGGAAGGGGAATGTGTCAACGTTAAGAAGGTTCATAGGATAATGAAGCTTAAGGGGTGGCAGTGTAAGCTGTGGAATCGTCCCGGGAGAAAGGGGCCACAGGTTGCCCAGAAGCGTTCTGTGGTGGATAGTCCCGACAGTTTGTGGTCGAGTGACTTGACAAAGATTTACTGTGGAAAAGATGGTTGGTGTCCTCTTATTGCGGTGGTGGACAACGGAAGCCGGGAGGTTCCTGGGTATCGTTTTAGTCGAAAAGGGAGGGCACTGGAGGCCACAGATGCCCTGGATCGGGCCGTGATCTCTCGATACACTTCCAAGGAGGCTGTCCCCCAGGGTCTCACTTTGCGCTCTGACAATGGTTCCATCTTTTTGGCTCGGGCCTATTTGGCCAGTACCGAATATTGGGGAATTCGTCAGGAATACATACCAAGTGGTAAACCCGATTGGAACGGTGTTGTAGAGCGTTTTTTCAGGACCCTCAAGCAAGAGTGTGTTTGGCTTCACAAGTTTGAATCCTTTGAACAGGCTGAGAAGATCATATCTCAGTGGATCGATAATTACAACAAGAACAGGCTTCATTCATCCCTGGGATATAAGACCCCAAAAGAGTGGAGAAAACAATTTTATCTACTACCCCAGGTTGCTTAATTGGTGTCGCTTTCCTGGGAAGCAGTACATCTTTCACTTCTACTATCTGTGATTAGTGACGGTTGAATTTTCTGAGCGACTGTCGTACGCTGAGCGACCTTGAAGCCGTGAAGTAAGCTGCCTCAATCACGTGGTGATCGAGGTCACAGGATAAAACGAACCAGATGTCAACAAGAAAGTTCCCAGTCTCGCAAGAAACCATACCGCTCCCCTTGACAGAGCGACAAATATTTCGCAAATTGGGGTTTGAGAAGGGAGGTCAAGGTGTCGAGCCCCGAAGTGAAAGATGGTAAGCGCTGGACGGCGACCCGTAAGGGAGAGATTGTGTTGGCTCTTTTGAGAGGAGCAGATCTATCTGAGGTGTGTCGTAAGAATGGAATTAGCCAGTCGCAGGCGTATGCTTGGCGTGATAGTTTCTTAGAAGGGGGCCAGGAGAGTCTGAAGTCTCGGCGTGGTCGCAAGGATCCGAAGGAGCGAGAGGTTAGCCGGTTGGAGCGCAAGGTAGGGCAGTTGACGCTCCAGTTGGAGATACTCGAAGAGGTAGCCCGTCTAAAAAAAACGAAGCGGTTGCCTTGAGTGGGCGGTTTTTGGGTCGAGGCTATTCCCGCAAGGTGGTAGCTTTGGCTTTGGGTTTGCATCGTTCGACTCTGTATAGGTTTAGGGATAGAGGTGTCAGTTCTTCTGTTAAAGAGCCTGTGATAGATGAGGAGCTTGCTTTTCGTATTCGAGGGATACTGGACCAAGAAGAGGCATTTGGTCACAGGCGGGTTTGGGCGCATCTTCGTTTCAAGGAAGGGGAATGTGTCAACGTTAAGAAGGTTCATAGGATAATGAAGCTTAAGGGGTGGCAGTGTAAGCTGTGGAATCGTCCCGGGAGAAAGGGGCCACAGGTTGCCCAGAAGCGTTCTGTGGTGGATAGTCCCGACAGTTTGTGGTCGAGTGACTTGACAAAGATTTACTGTGGAAAAGATGGTTGGTGTCCTCTTATTGCGGTGGTGGACAACGGAAGCCGGGAGGTTCCTGGGTATCGTTTTAGTCGAAAAGGGAGGGCACTGGAGGCCACAGATGCCCTGGATCGGGCCGTGATCTCTCGATACACTTCCAAGGAGGCTGTCCCCCAGGGTCTCACTTTGCGCTCTGACAATGGTTCCATCTTTTTGGCTCGGGCCTATTTGGCCAGTACCGAATATTGGGGAATTCGTCAGGAATACATACCAAGTGGTAAACCCGATTGGAACGGTGTTGTAGAGCGTTTTTTCAGGACCCTCAAGCAAGAGTGTGTTTGGCTTCACAAGTTTGAATCCTTTGAACAGGCTGAGAAGATCATATCTCAGTGGATCGATAATTACAACAAGAACAGGCTTCATTCATCCCTGGGATATAAGACCCCAAAAGAGTGGAGAAAACAATTTTATCTACTACCCCAGGTTGCTTAATTGGTGTCGCTTTCCTGGGAAGCAGTACAATATTTCTTGGGCAGAAAGAATTCTTTTACCGCCCGGTGAGCACTTCGATAAAGAACAAAAGGTAGTAATAAAATGTTTTGAAACCAAAGATATTCTTGCCTGCCCGGGTAGTGGTAAAACAAAGGCTTTGATTGCCAAGTTGTTGATTTTGTCCCGGCAAATGCCTCTTGAAAATAATAGGGGTATTTGCGTATTAACTCACACAAATGTGGCTATAAATGAAATAAAAAGCCACGCTTACTTTGCTTCTAAAAAGCTCTCTAATTACCCAAATCATTTTGGGACAATTCAAAGTTTCGTGGATAAATATCTTGCGATACCGACGTATATCAATCAGTTCAACCGAAGACCATTATTCATAAACAACGAAATTTATCTTGATAGGATGGAAAGAACGAGAAAATATTTAGGTAGAAAAACAAATGCATTTTGCTATCAGAGCGGTCATAAAGATTTGCCTTATTCACTTAGATTTGAAGATTTTTCCCTGGATGATAATGGTATATGTAAAAGACTTAAATTAGATTCAAATGATACAACTCAAAGAGCACACTATGATAGATTGCTAAGACTAAAAGAACGGATACTTTTGGATGGAATACTAAGCTATGATGATGCATATTATATAGCAGAAAGACACATTGAAAAGCACCCTAATTTGAAAAACGTATTTGCAAAAAGATTTGCCTATGTTTTCATAGATGAAATGCAGGATTCAAGTACAATACAGTCCGAACTGATGAATAAAATATTCAATGATAATGTTGTTATTCAAAAAATAGGTGATTTAAATCAATCAATATTTGACTATGACCCTAACTTGGAATGCGGTTGGGCAGTAATTGACGACAGAACTATGTGTATTACAGGTAGTAAAAGATTTTCTAACGCTATAGCAAGCAAGGTTGAAAAACTTTGTGTTTTCCGGCAGACAATAACGGGAAATGGCAGGCAAAATGAAATTACTCCTGTTATCATTGTTTATGATGATTATACTATTCAGCAGGTATTAGATAAATTCGGTGAAATAATTATCAGAAATAATCTACATCAGAATGAGAAAAGGGTATTTAAAGCAGTTGGATGGCGTGGAAAACCGCATGACACAAAAAGAACTATACCAAGTTATTGGGACGGCTACTCCAAAGAAATAAAAGTTAAAAAAACTGAATTTAGTAATCTAATGTACTGCCCCCCAGAAAAGCGACATCAATTAAGCAACTTGGGGTAGCAGATAAAATTGTTTTCTCCACTCTTCCGGGGTCTTGTATCCCAGAGATGAATGAAGCCAGTTCTTGTTGTAATTATCGATCCACTGAGATATGATCTTCTCAGCTTGTTCAAAGGACTTGAAATTGTGAAGCCACACACACTCCTGCTTGAGGGTCCTGAAAAAACGTTCTATGACCCCGTTCCAATCGGCCTTTCCGCTCGGAATATATTCTTGACGAATGTCCCAATATTCGGTACTTGCCAAATAGGTCCGAGACAAAAAGATGGAGCCGTTGTCAGAGCGCAAAGTGAGACCCTGGGGGACAGCCTCCTTAGGAAGTGTATCGAGAGATCACGGCCCGATCCAGGGCATCTGTGGCCTCCAGTGCCCTCCCTTTTCGACTAAAACGATACCCGGGGAACCTCCCGACTCCCGTTGTCCACCACCGCAATAAGAGGACACCAACCATCTTCCCCACAATAGATCTTGGTCAAGTCAGCCGACCAGAGACTGTCAGGACGATCCATCACAGAACGCTTCTGGGCAACCTGTGGCCCCTTTCTCCCGGGGTCCCCGATTGATTCTATCGGGGATTCCACAGCTTACACTGCCACCCCTTAAGCTTCATTATCCTATGAACCTTCTTGATGTTGACATATGCCCCTTCCTTGAAACGAAGATGCGCCCAAACCCGCCTGTGACCAAATGCCTCTTCTTGGTCGAGTATCCCTCGAATACGAAAAGCAAGCTGTTCATCTATCACAGACTCTTCGACAGAAGAACTGACACCTCTATACCTAAGCCTACACAGAGTCGAACGATGCAAACCCAAAGCCAAAGCTACCACCTTCCGGGAATAGCCTCGACCCAAAAACCGCTCACTCAAGGCAACCGCTTCGTTTTTTTTAGACGGGCTACCTCCTCGAGTATCTCCAACTGGAGGGTTAAGTGCCCTACCTTACGCTCCAACCGGCTGACCTCCCGCTCCTTCGCATCCTTGCGACCACGCCGAGACTTCAGACTCTCCTGGCCTCCTTCCAAGAAACTATCACGCCAAGCATACGCCTGTGACTGGCTAATTCCATTCTTCCAACACACCTCTGATACATTCGCTCCTTTCAAAACAGCCAACACCACCTCTACCTTACGGGTCGCCGTCCAGCGCTTACCATCTTTCACTTCGGGGCTTGACACCTTGACCTCCTTTCTCAAACCCCAATTTGCAAAATATTTGTCGCCCTGTCAAGGGGAGCGGTATGCTAAAAAGTTATTTAGCTCCACAATCTGATAGTTTTATTTCATCTAATGGAGTTAATTTTTACAAGAAGAGGTTAGGGGAAGCTTTCTTAAAGTGCTTAAGAATTGCAGGAGTAACTGACGATGGAAGGGCATTCACAGAGAAAAAACTGCATAAATATATATCAGAAAAAAACTCGGATTTTTACCAGGATTTTAGGGTAAGGCTCGCCAATTGGTGTTTGAAGATACACAGGCAAGAAGAAGTTTTTGAAGAAATAAAACATTATCTAACCAATGAATTTAAGGAGTTTTTTAATTATCAGGTGAATGTTGAACTTACAATCTTTATAAATTCATCAGATTTGGAAGCGGATGATGAAGAAACCCATTCGAGCAATAACATCTACAAATATTCTTCTGGAACAACTGATATCGACATAGAAGTTTCAACTATTCATGGTGTCAAAGGCGAAACCCATACGGCAACATGTTACCTTGAAACTTTCTTTTATGACTATGACATTAAGCGAATAATAAATTATATAAAGGGAGAGCATACTAAGCCAAAAGAAAGAGTAATTCAAAATCTAAAAATGGCTTTTGTAGGGATGTCACGTCCATCTCGTCTCCTTTGCATTGCGGTTCATAAGGATAGTATTACCGGACAAGAAGAAGCACTGCAGAGAAGTGGTTGGGATGTTAATAAGGAATTGTTAGCAGGTAGTAATAACTGAAACAAGAAGGCTATTTATAATCGAAGATAGGTGCGATAATCGAAGATGGGTGGTTGCCATATCATACCGTTCCCCTTCACAGAACGACAGATATTCTGTAAATCGGGGTTCGCGAAGGGCAAGATGTCAGCGCCAGAGCAGAAGACGGCTAGCGCTGGACAACGGTTCGATCTTTCTTTCTAGATCCTATTTGGTAAGTACCGAATATTAGGGGTTTGTCAAGAATATGTTCCGAGCGGAAAGGCCGATTGGAACGGTGTTGTAGAGCGTTTTTTCAGGACCCTCAAGCAAGAGTGTGTTTGACTTCACAGCTTCGAATCCTTTGAGCAAGCTGAGAAGATCATATCTCAGTGGATCGATAATTACGACAAGAACCGTCTTCATTCATCCCTGGGATACAAGACCCTGCAAGAATGGAGAAAACAATAATATCTGCTACCCCAAGTTGCTTAATCGGTGTCGCTTTCCAGGGGGGCAGTACAAAACGTAAGCTCAATATCAAATATAATTAAAAGCAGACATCCGTGTCGTGATGCACGTCACAGGGTAAAACAAACCAGAGCAACACGTCGTCATACCCATCAGCCTTAAATTTAATCCAAAATATAGTATTTGTCAACTTTTTTCCAAAATCCTGCCCAAGCGCTTTTTTTAACCTGATATATACCTTAACTTATTTCTCCTCTCAATTCATTAATTGCTTTTCTTGCATCCGTGGCGAGTTCCCCGCCAGGATCGAGTTCGATGACCTTCTGAAACTTGTCAATTGCCCCCTTCTTATCCCCTTGAGCGCGCAACACTGCGCCCCAGCTGTCATATGTATTGGCATTTTTTGGATCAAGATCGATAGCTTTCTAAAACTTGTTAATCGCCTCTTCGTGTTTTCCCAAGTGAAACAACGTAAAACCCCAGTTGTTGTATGCAAGGGCATCTTCTGGATCGAGATCGATAGCCTTCACAAGCTTGCCAATTGCCCCTTCATAATCCCCTTGGGCGTCTAACGCAATTCCCCAGTTGTTATATGCATCCGTATATTCTGGGTATAGTTGGACAGCCTTCTGATACTTGTCAATTGCTTCATCGTATTTTCCCTGGTAATACAAGGCAAGGCCCCAGTTGTAGTATACAAGGGTATATTCTGGGTCGAGTTCAATGGCTTTCTCATACTTGTCAATTGCCCCCTCATTATTCCTCTGAGCAGCCAACGCATTGCCCCAGTTGTAGTATACAAGGGCATATTCTCGGGTGTGTTCGATGGCTTTCTCATACTTGACAATTGCACCCTCATTATCCCCCTGAGCGGCTAACGCATTGCCCCAGCCGAGATATGCATCGGCATTTTGAGGATCTAGTTCGATGACCGTCTCATACTTGACAATTGCACCCTCATTATCCCCCTGAGCGGCTAACGCAACGCCCCAGCCGAGATATGCATCGGCATTTTGAGGATCTAGTTCGATGACCGTCTCATACTTGACAATTGCACCCTCATTATCCCCCTGAGCGGCTAACGCAACGCCCCAGCCGATGTACGCATCGGTATATTGGGGATCGAGTTCGACGGCCTTCTTATACCTGTCAATTGCTTCGTCGTGTTTTCCCAATTGGTACAACGTAAAGCCGCAGTTGTAGTATGCAAGGGCATACTCTGGGTTGAGTTCGATGGCTTTCTCATGCTTGACAATTGCACCCTCATTATCCCCCTGAGCGGCTAATGCAACGCCCGAGTTGTAGTATGCAAGGGCATATTCTGGGTTGAGTTCGATGGCTTTCTCATACTTGACAATTGCACCCTCATTATCCCCCTGAGCGGCTAACGTAAGGCCCCAGTTGTTGTACGCATCGGTATATTGGGGGTCGAGTTGGACGGCCTTCTTATACCTGTCAATTGCTTCGTCGTATTTTCCCAATTGGTACAACGTAAAGCCGCAGTTGTAGTATGCAAGGGCATATTCTGGGTTGAGTTCGATGGCTTTCTCATACTTGACAATTGCACCCTCATTATCCCCCTGAGCGGCTAACGCAACGCCCCAGCCGATGTACGCATCGGTATATTGGGGATCGAGTTCGACGGCCTTCTTATACCTGTCAATTGCTTCATTGTGTTGTCCCAATTTGTACAACGTAAAGCCGCAGTTGTAGTATGCAAGGGCATACTCTGGGTTGAGTTCGATGGCTTTCTCATACTTGTCAATTGCACCCTCATTATCCCCCTGAGCGGCTAACGCAACGCCCCAGTTGTTGTACGCATCGGTAAATTCTGGGTTGAGTTCGATGGCTTTGTCATACTTGTCAATTGCCTCCTCATAATCTCCCTGGTAATATAAAGCAAGGCCCCAGGTGTAGAATGCATAGACATTTTGGGGATCGAGTTTGATAGCCTTCTTATACTTGGCAATTGCCTTTTTGAATTTTCCTTGATAATACAACACAAGGCCCCACTTGTTGTATGCATCGATATATTTTTTGTCGAGTTTGACGACCTTCTTATACTTGGCAATTGCCTCCTCATAATTCATCTGGGCGTGCAACACATTACCCCAGTTATAGTATGCATAGGCATATTTTGGGTCGAGATTGGTGGCCTTATGATACTTGGCAATCGCTCTCTCGTAATCTTTCTGGTCATACAACACATTACCCCACAGATTGTACGCCCGGGGGTGGTCTTTATCTGGACCATAGCGAAGAATATGTTGTATGGTCTCAAGACAGGCGTCTTTTTCGTCAGTATCATCAATGTTATATTGATACGACGCTAAAATGGAAGGTTGAATATATTTGTAAATGTGTTCCGCGGCTTGAAGCAGAATTTGGTCCAGATCTTCCAACTTTCCGGGAATAGGTTTAGTAGCCTTTTCACTAACACGAGCGGTTACTTTGAGCGAACTTCCTTGCAGAACCACTTCGCCGACGATCCGGGTTGAGCGTTTGAAATACTCTTTGATGTATCTAAAGAAAAACCTCAGGGAAATACCAGCCACTTCCACTTCCATTCCGCGTGATATCTGAGGGAAGTCGACGGTGAACTCCTGGTTATCCGTAACTGGCACTTCTATTGGGTCCGATTTCTGAGACAAGCCGGTGATGAATTGCAGGCCTTCCATGCTGGTGGGTACGGTTGTTCTTATGAGGTCAAGTTGGTCATTTAATTTGTTTGCGATGACCCTACCGGTATAGCCCTGTTCCTCAAGTTGTTGAGGTACCTCAAAAGGCTCTATCAGCGCAGCGTCTCTCTTGAACTCTAAATAAGTGGAAATAAGTAATAAAATAAAAAGAACTGAAACTACTATACTAATTGCATTTTTGACAATGTAGTTGAGTCCCTTAAATATGTATTGAAGGAAAGACTTCAGAGAGCTACCCGCCTCTGTACCTTCGCTTTTGGGTAATGTACGAAGCGAGTCCGCAGTGTGTCGACCGGTGTCTCCCTTTTTGGAAAGTTGTCGAGGTACCTCAAGAGGCTCTGTCAGTGCAGTATCTCTCTTTATCTCCGCATAAACAACAGAAGCGGATACCATCAAAAGAAAGATAATCAGTACACTGCAATGTCGACTATGTCCAGCCATTTACCTGTACCTGATAATAAGACCACATAAGAACTACCTCACCACTCCATCTGGCGTAATTCCTCTGATCTTCTCCGCCTTTCCTACGACGAGCATCATCCTCCAGTTGGCCTGGGCTTTGGGCCCTAAAGTGGCGTGTTCACCCCTTATTACTGCGATGTCGATTCTGTCGGGATATCCCAGACACGGCTCGAGCGCAACGTTGAAGTGAGCCTTGCCCTCAAGGGGATAGCCGCCCTGGTTCGTCCACACGCCGATGTAGGGTATCTCGGAGGGCGAAAAGCCAAATCCGACGAAGTGTTCGTCCGTGTAGTGCAAGGCGCACCAACCTTCGTCCTCATCCAGCTTTTCGGTGAAAATCTTATCTCCTGCCCCCAAATCCGGACCTTCTACCACGCTTAGATCGACTTCCCTTCCGTCCTTGTCCTTTGTGATGGGCCAGTCGTGGACCGTGAAGAAGTTACCCAATCTGAAGCCGACTCCCCAGTCCGTCCTTACCTTCACGCCGTCGGGCAGAAGGATCTTAAGTTTAGGCTCGGATTTGAAGATAGGATGAATCGCCCAGTTGTACTTAAATTCGAGCGGCGAGAGGTTCTCGACCTTGTAATCCATCATGATCTTGCCGCCGCCCTCAAGCTGCAAAGTGCGCTCGAACATATAGGGGAAGCGTACTCCGTAGACCCACATTCTCACACCCTTTTCCGTTATTTCGTAGTCCCAGGGGAGCGCCCATACTTCGCCGTGATCCGGGGCGATGACTCCCCTCCAGGGATATTCAGGATAGTGGCATTCCCCTATGGTCGGGAAACATTCGTCCACGCCGCTTACATCGTAATCTGGGTAGGGATCTCCGTACTTGGGAGTCTTAAGTTTAACATAGGGATTCCTCCACATAAAGTCGTATCCGGTCTCTTTGTAGACTAAAGATACGACCTTTCCACCGATTGAGGGGATGACCTCTAATTTTATGTCTTCGTCCTCCAGACGCAGGGCTTCGAAACCCTCAACTTCGATCTTATCTGCATTCATCTTCTATCCTCCTTGGTCTATCCTCCTTGGTCTATCCTCCTTGTGTCACGTTCAAAGGTCGGCGCAGTAGATTATACCAGTCCCTTGCCTGATTATGTCCTTTTGCTTCTCCAGCGTTGTAGAGAAGATAGGCGTTGTACTCCCCGATCTCTGCTCCAGATTGGATTGCTAAACCCCCATCCTCTGCCTGGAACGCAGCTCTGGACCAGATCTTTTGGCCTGCCGACCTCAAATATACACCGGTACCCTGCGGATCGTACGCCCCCGGGAATCCCCGCGAATCGAACGAGAGTCTCAAAGAAGCAAAGGCATCTTTGCCTCTCTCGTTGAAGAAGCCCACAAGGGCGGGGTTATTCTGCTCAAAGAACTGCCCCTCGGTGGAGACCTCTATTTTTCCTCCCTCTATCATACTCAGCGTATGAGTAAGAGAATCGTCGAAGAGCCATTCGTCGTTCCTTACGACCGCTATGTCCACTTCCTCCTCTACATCGAGGCGGGATTCCATCGTAAAATATGGCAGTCCACTGTAGAAGGTGTAGGTAACTTCAACGGTCACAGCTGTCTGCGGGAGGGCAGGATAGATCGGAGATACGGGATAACCCCATCGCTTGACTATTGTGCAGATGGGTCCCTTTACCACCTTGTAGTTCGGCGGTTCTGACCAGTGGGTGATGCGAAAGCGGAGTTGATTGCTGAAGTCTGGATTCCAGTGTATACAGTTATGTTCCCCGTGCCAGGCGATGTCTAACCCGCTCTTGGGATCGTTCGACGCATCGGTTATGTTGATAGTTGTCGGCTCTTCGTACCAGCTTAGCACAGTCTCTCCCCATCTCATGAACTCCAAGCCTCTCAGCTGACCCATCACAGGGGAAAGGCGCGCCCTGCAGTAGCTATTTTCTATCTCTAAGGCGTATTCCTCTCCCCTCACTATTAAATCCGTCCTATACAACGGCGTCCAGCAGGCGGGTGAGAGATTTCCGTAGAGCACAAGATAGGTCTTACTCTCCCCTGCGTCTATATCTGCCAAAAAGACGATCGAACAGCTCTTTATCCTGTCGTCCGTCTTTTGTGCATAGACCTGACATGGGATTTCCTCTGCTGATCCTTCCTCTACAATGCGGATCTCCTTTGCCATATCGCGTAATTGGTCCCCATCGAAGAGGCAGTCTAAATGTATCGGTTCGCTGCGTCTGGAAAGACTCTCTCTTTCCTGAACCTTGAATCGTTTGAAGAATCGCCATCCTCCCCACCATTTGACGAACTTGTCTTTGGGCAAGGTCTCTACAAGCTCCCACGAATCCTCTGGGACGACAAGGCGATCCCTTTCGAGCCTCCTCTCATCGAAGGGCTTAGCATCTGGATCGGCCTTCTTTTCTGACCTGACGTGCAGTCTCCCCTCAACCGGATCGTCCTTCTCAAAGCCGAGCACATCTCTGGCTCTCTGCGACAGACAATCGGGTGTCCACTCTGGCTCCCAGACACATTCTACTGTAACTTCGCCCACGCCGTCCATTTCCAGTATCTTCTGGCGTACGGGTGAGGACAGGCTGACGATCATGAGGTGCCCCCGATTGTAGACAGCGACCGTGACGTGTACATCCTTGTCCTGGACCTTAACGTCATATATCAATCCGACATCCACCACACTCAGAGGTGAACCTAATGTCGGATCATTGAGGAACCTTCTAAGTTCCTTGACGAACATCGGATCTTTAAGTTCGTCCAATTGCTTCCAGACCGCCTGCTCAGTAATCATAATTCAGTCTCCTAACTATATCGCCACCATGAATAGACATAGTGGGGTGAGGTCGTCGCTACATCTGAGACACACGTCAATCTGTCTTATCGCGCATTTGTCACGTTCAAAGGTCGGCGCAGAAGATTGTACCAGTCCCTTGCCTGATTATGCCCTTTTGCTTCTCCAGCGTTGTAGAGAAGATAGGCGTTGTACTCCCCGATCTCTGCTCCAGATTGGATTGCTGAAGTCCCATCCTCTGCCTGGAACGCAGTTCTGGTCCAGATCTTTTCCTCTGCCGGCCTCATCGATACATAGGTACCCTTCGGATCGTACGCCCCCGGGAAACCCCGCGAGTCGAACGAGAGTCTCAAAGAGGCAAAGGCATCTTTGTGTCTCTCGTTGAAGAAGCCCACAAGGGCGGGGTTATTCTGCTCAAAGAACTGCCCCTCGGTGGAGACCTCTATTTCTCCTCCCTCTATCATACTCAGCGTATGAGTAAAAGAATCGTCAAAGAGCCATTCGTCGTTCCTTACGCCCGCTATGTCCACTTCCTCCTCGACATCGAGGCGGGATTCCATCGTAAAATATGGCAGTCCACTGTAAAAGGTGTAGGTAACTTCAATGGTCGCAGCTGTCTGCGGCAGGGCAGGATAGATCGGAGATACGGGATAACCCCATCGCTTGACTATTGTGCAGATGGGTCCCTTTACCACCTTGTAGTTCGGTGGTTCCGACCAGTGGGTGATGCGAAAACGGAGTTGATTGCTGAAATCTGGATTCCAGTGTATGCAGGTATGTTCCCCGTGCACGGCGATGTCTAACCCGCTCTTGGGATCGTTCAACGCATCGGTTATGTTGATAGTTGTCGGCTCTTCGTACCAGCTTAGCACAGTCTCTCCCCATCTCATGAACTCCAAGCCTCTCAGCTGACCCATCACAGGGGAAAGGCGCGCCCTGCAGTAGCTATTTTCTATCTCTAAGGCGTATTCCTCTCCCCTCACTATTAAATCCGTCCTATACAACGGCGTCCAGCAGGCGGGTGAGAGATTTCCGTAGAGCACAAGATAGGTCTTACTCTCCCCTGCGTCTATATCTGCCAAAAAGACGATCGAACAGCTCTTTATCCTGTCGTCCGTCTTTTGTGCATAGACCTGACACGGGATTTCCTCTGCTGATCCTTCCTCTACAATGCGGATCTCCTTTGCCATATCGCGTACTTGGTCCCCATCGAAGAGGCAGTCTAAATGTATCGGTTCACTGCGTCTGGTAAGACTCTCTCTTTCCTGAACCTTGAATCGTTTGAAGAATCGCCATCCTCCCCACCATTTGACGAACTTCTCTTTCGGCAGCCGCTGGACAAGCTCCCACGAATCCTTTGGGACGACAAGGCGATCCCTTTCGAGCCTCCTCTCATCGCGGGGCTTAGCATCTGGATCGGCCTTCTTTTCTGACCTGACGTGCAATCTCCCCTCAACCGGATCGTCCTTCTCAAAGCCGAGCACATCTCTGGCTCTCTGCGACAGACGATCGGGTGTCCACTCTGGCTCCCAGACACATTCTACTGTAACTTCGCCCACGCCGTCCATTTCGAGTATCTTCTGCCGAACAGGTGAGGACAGGCTGACGATCATGAGGTGTCCCCGATTGTAGACAGCAACCGTGACGTGTACATCCCTGTCCTGGACCTTAACGTCGTAAATCAATCCCATATCCACAACGCTCAGCGGTGTCCCGAACATCTTATCTTTAAGTTCTTTCAGTTGATTCCAAACTGCATCTTCGGTGATCATTTGCTCTACCTCCATAATTAACACATAACACGAGACCACCCATCCACTTGCTTATGTCTACTTTACTATGCAATCGGTCTGAACATAAGGTATTAGTTCCTTAAAGTCAAGGGCAAAAGCACGAGCGGAAAGAAGATGGACTCCAGATTTACTGAACCCTGGGAAAAATCCCTTTACATGAACACATCTTTTTCCTATCTTTCTTAAGTGTCTAGTCGATGCCATATTCTATTGCTTATCAAACAAGCAAAACGGAGATCTATATGTCAGAATACAAAGTAGCTGTGATTCCTGGGGATGGGGTGGGCATCGAAGTCACCGCTGAGGCGTTAAAGGTCTTGAAGGCTGTGGAGGGAAAAGTGAACGGCTTGAGTTTGGAGCTTACACAGTTCGACTGGGGGTCGGATCGCCTTAAGAGGATAGGAAGGATGATGCCTGAGGACGGCATCCAGATTGCATCCAAATACGACGCAATATTCTTCGGCGCTGTGGGCGATGTCGACATTCAAGATCATATTACATTAAATGGGCTGATCCTCCCCTTAAGGAGAAAATTCGACCAGTATGTATGTTTAAGACCATCCTATCTCTACGAAGGTGTTCAATCTCCGCTTGCGGGCAAGAGCCCAGGGGATATAGACTTTGTCGTAATAAGGGAGAACGTTGAGGGGGAATACTCAGACTGCGGAGGCAGAGTCTATATGCAGATGGACGACGAAGTCGCCGTGCAGACGGCTGTCTTTACGAGGAGGGGCTGTAGGAGGGTTATGAAATATGCGTTCCAGCTTGCCAGAAAGAGGGACAAAAAGAAGAAGGTGACGTCTATCACAAAATCGAACGCCGAGGCATATTCTATGGTGATGTGGGACGAGGTCTTCGAGGAGGTCTCCGGGGACTATCCAGATGTAGAGACCGAAACTCTATTGGTGGATGCCGCCTGTATGGACCTGATCAGGCGGCCGCAGGATTTCGATGTGATCGTGGCCTCAAACCTCTTTGGCGACATCCTGACTGACATAGGAGCCATCATCGCAGGGAGCATGGGACTTGCCCCCAGCGGCAACATAGATCCCGAGAGGCGCTTCCCCTCCATGTTCGAGCCCGTTCATGGCGCTGCCTTCGACCTTGTCGGCAAAGCACTCGTAAATCCGATTGCCGCTATCCTTTCCGCAAAGATGATGCTCGAATTCTTCGGAGAAAACGATGGAGCAGACCTCATTGGGTCCGCCGTCAGGCGCAATCTATCCGAAGGTAGGATAAGAACAGCGGACATCGGCGGAACTTCAGCCACTCAACAGGTGGGCGACGACATTACAAGACTCATATCCGAATCATAACCATCCGCATACATAAGGGGACTGTAGCCCCTGATTGCATCTATCCCCGATTAAACGTATCGGGGACTATCGGGAATAGACAGGACGCATCTTCCTCTGCCTCCTGTAAGCAAAAGGGGAATAAAGATGGCAAACGGTTGGCTTACTCCAGGGGAGATAAGCCAGATTCTGGGAAAAGACAAGATCGAAAAGATATTGCACGATCTGGTACAAGAAGAAAAGAGCAGGCCGGAGATCCTTCAGCAGGTCACTGAATGGGCAAAATGCAACGAGTACTCCGCCAGCGACTTTTTAAGGGAGATCGTAAAGAACCCGCCGAAATAGCGTAGACAGAAGACAGGGTACCTCACTCCTCCCTGTCTTCTCAAACAGTTAGCATGCCGGGCCATTTACCGAACATTCACCCTGTGCTGGTGCATTTTCCACTGGCGCTCCTCATGGTAGGGGTTTCTATTCGACCTTGTGGCCGTTTTTGGGCGATCTCAGCCTTGGATCCGCCACACCGCAACGGGGATGATAACATCGGGAACGCTCTTTCTAATTCCTACCTATCTGACCGGCCAAAGAGCCGCAGGCGAAGCCACAAGTCCGTTTCCTCAGATGCTGGAGGTACTGGCCGAGCACGCGGACTGGGCCACTTACACGCTGCGGTTCTTCTGCGTCTATGCTATTCTTCGGCTTGCGCTGGTGGTGTTGGATCAGCTTACAGCCGGAAAGTCCGCTGGAAGCCAACTCCAGATCGCCGCTCTTTTGATAGGCGTAGCGGGAATTTACCTGCTTTACGAAACTGGACAGCGCGGCGGGCCTCGTCTACGAAATGGGAGTCGGCGTCCGACCTGTAATTGAAGCTCCCGAAGGAGTCTTTCACAGGGAGACAGAGAAAGATACTGCAGCAGAACATCTGTCACTTCGAGTCCGACCGTAACCGGCGATGGGACGCTCCGCTGCAATTTTGAGGCGGATTCGGATGCGGCTTTCGGACAGTACTTCTCATTTTTGGACGGTTCGACTCTCTCCACGTCGGTGGAAGCACCGAAAACAGTGCTGGTCCTGGAGTCGGACTCACCGGTGCGACGCCTGACCGTTCTGGATTCTGTATTTGGCGACGGCAGATCGATCTGATGCTGAACATAGATTACTTCTAAAGGGACAGTCGGACTCGTCCACCACGTACAGGACACCCGAAACTACGACTTTCTTATCACCCATGGTGACAAAACCATCCTCGGACGGATGCAGCACGGAGTCAGAGAAGATCTTCAGTCAAAAAGAGCTCCCCGAAAAGGGAGGATGGCGCCGATACCGCGCCGTCAGCAGCGGTAAGAACTTTAGGGGCTGTCAAGATGAAAATCTCGTCGTGCACGGACACGGAGATGCCCCTATAGCCGGAAGAGTCGGCCTTTTGATCGAGGGGACAGGATATCTCAGATTGGACGAGCTTGAGGTCCATCCTCTGAAAGACCACTAAGGCTTTTTCGCTTTAGCCCGGAGAAAACCCCCTAAATCAGGGACTTAAACAGCAGTTCAACAGTCAAATACTCAAGAACGGAGGACATAGATATGGCAGAATTAAACATCGGAGATATAGCCCCTGACTTCACTCTCAAGGGAACAGGAGACACCGAGATAACTCTCAGCGACTATCAAGGCGTGAAAAACGTGATGTTAGTATTCTATCCGCTGGATTTCTCCCCTGTCTGCTCTGTGCAGATACCGGACTACAACGAATCCTTAGATAGATTGGTGGGCACAGGAACAGCCGTAATCGCCGTAAATAGAGACTCTCTCTTTTCCCATGATGCGTGGAGCGAACACCTTGGCGGGATAAAGTTCCCCCTCCTTTCGGATATGGACCTCTCTGTAGCCAAGAGGTTCGGCGTGGCAAAGCCAGAGGGATTCACCGAGAGGGCGTTGTTTCTCATAGATAAAGATGGCAAAATAGCCTTCAAGAACGTAGAGGACTCCCCTGCGGACAATACGATCACAGTCGACCAGATCGTCGCAGAGCTTGAAAAGCTACGCTGATAACAAGTGGATTGCAAAGAGTGGACGGCAGATGTGGAAAGGAGACATATGCCCTGGGAGGGATATGCCCTGTCTGTTGTCTATGGGATAGCTTCGCCGACTTCGTGGATTGCTGCCGCCCAAGCAAAGCGGCCAAGCCACCTCAGGATGACGATTTTAGAGAGCTTTTATGACACTGCCCCGTAGGGGCGAACCCATGTGTTCGCCCAATCAGATCCCCGATTGAATCTATCGGGGACAGACACGTGGGTCTGCCCCTACATATGAAGGACTTCTTTTAACTTTTGTCTTTGCAAGGACACTTCGTGCTCCGCTACGTCAACCTGACTTTCCCTGACACGGCGGCTCGCCCAAGATAGTTTCTTATCTGCTATCAAAAATACCAGGCAAGTTGGGCGGAGTGGATTTTATGTGCGGCGTCCAACTTATCTCCGTTTGACGTTGCAAACAGGAGCGTTCCGAGGGTCAGATCCAGATTGGTCTTTAGAGAATATGTAGCCTGAACTCCGTCAAAGACGCCCCCATCCTGCAGATTGATTACGCCGTACTCCTCCCCTCTCCAAAGGGGCGTAATATCCTTGACACGCTGATTCCACTGTAGCTCTACCGCAAGATTGAAAACATCCCCCCGATTGAGTCTATCGTGGCTTACAAGCTCGTGCCAGCGGTACTTGTCCTTATCCCGTTCGCCACTAACGTTATAGCAGCACTCCAGCATAATGCAGAGTCCACTCGAAAATGTGTAGTCCCTCCCCCCTATCCCCCTGGAGAAGCTGCTTGATTGCCTCGTTTTCTCATGTCATCAATCTTAGAAATTATCTTCTCCAAAGTTTCGCTTGATTTCGTTTTCTTACGAGCTTCATAAATAATGTTCTGAATAACCTTAGGGTTTTTGTATGCGTCTTTGCTCCTGTCCAAACATAAACGATCACACTCTTCCTTTAAAATATCATCAAATAGTTTCTCACCTATTTCAGTACATAAAGTCTCTTTAAGAGTCTTTTTGAAGCAAGCAAACTGTTCTGTTACTTTCTCAGGCCAATCTTCAGTCTTCTCGCCAAATAGTCTTAATAATCTATGATTATCTTCTGATTGTGCGCCGGGTTTTCCACAGTCACTATCCCATATAACATATACCGGAATATGAAGTTCCCTGAAAATTGCTGTTGGCTTATCTAAGTTGTTTTTACCCATACAGGGAATCACTGAAATACCCGTACTCTCCAAGTCAGATCCTAGTGCTGAAGCTACCCCGAGTATTGCAGCTCGGTCCTGTTCTCCCTCCACCAAAACAGCAAGATCAGCGAAGAAACCTTCATTCATCCAAGGGGTCATGAGAGTTAGAAGGCGAGATTTCAACGTGATAGCACTGTACGTACCTTCTGGCTTTTCGTCCGCTTTTTCAATGATTTTTGCAATTTGGCTGAGGTTCGTAAAGGTCAATTCTGTATCCTTTGGTTTGTCACTCCCTTTACTCATTTTACGTAGTACGCGCACCTTCTCGAATCGGTCAATGTCTACGAATAATGGCGAATGTGTAGTGTAGATGATTTGTATGCGTTCCACCACACCTTTTATATCTTTAGACGCAAGGTCGAGAAGGATTTTAGACAGATTACGCTGCCTATTGGGATGCTGATAAAGTTCTGGCTCTTCTATACCTATAATGAGGCTCGAGATACTGAGAGAAGATTCCGAGCCTTCCTGTATAGGTAACTGCAGAGTAGCAAGGTGCTGAAGCATAGTAAGGATAAAAACACGTTGCAGGCCATGCCCAGTGCATTCCACCGCTGAGGGGTATCCATCTTCTATAAGTTTAATATCAGCTTTAGGCATTGGAATTTCAATAACATTTTGGGTTAACCATTTTAACTGAACTCCCGCATCTGGGACATACGTTTTAAGTGTATCACTCAGGTCCTGCTCAACTCTTTTCAATTCTGCAAGATTAGCTGGATCCATTATGTCTTCGTACCGTTTTTGGGCTCCTTCTTGAAATTCCTTTATTTCCTCTCGTTGTGCAAGAGCGCTTCGTACAACCAAGTCCATAATCTCTGTTAAAAGTGTTCCTGTTCTGTCTGCTGCCTCGTCAGATGCATCACGAACAGCTGGAACTAAAATGAATCGTGTATAACGCTCGAGATGACATTCACCGACTTCTTTGAATCCGAAGAATTGACCTTCATCCCGCTGACGTGAGCATTGGTCAGGATGCGATTCCTCCCATTCCTGCAACACCTTTTCGGCGTCGTCCTTATTCTTATAATTGGGCCAATCAGAGTATCCGTTTTCACGTAGTTTATTATATTCCTGCCTTAGTTGTATAGCTCCTTTTGCTGATCGAAAAGGATCGAACTCAGAATTTTTCAAACTTGTTCCGTAATATTTTTGGTTTCCTTTCGCTTGAGGCCAATTTATCTCTTTTTCGACTGTTAATTTTCCGCTTTCCAGATATCTCCGGAAAAGCTCCCTTTCATCCTCTGTCAAATCAATGAACGTAATTGTAATTACAATGTCCTGTGAAGTATCTCTACCAAAGAAGTCATCTTCAGTGTATTTTGCCACGGGTGTGTAGAACAAATATAAAGCCTGTAGAAACGAAGATTTCCCAGAGCCATTTGGGCCAACCAGCACTGTAAGTTCTTCGCAAGGCAACGTTTCATCGCGAATACAACGGAAATTTCGAACACGGACTGATTCTATTATCATTTACTTATCTCCCCTTTCGAATTCTTGTCCAACGATATTTGTTTTTGATATGACGATGAAAGTACTTACCATGGGAAGATGCCGACATCAGTTCATTGTGTACGGATTCTGGTACATAATAATACTGGTAAATGCCTCCGTTATTAAACTCTATTTCCAAAGTTTGGGATTCTGGGTCATAACCAACTGAGTGTAGGTTACTTGAGCTAACAGACTTTCGGATCATATCTTAAGCTCCTCGCATATCTTCGTCAATGACTCAAGACGGAAGCCAAGCAAGCCTATTTCATCAAGACCAACTTCCCTGGTCAGTTAACAACTATAAGACTATTGTGTCCTGCCAAAGTTATCCAGAAAGATCACAAAGTCGGACAGACCTATCTCTCCGTTACCATCCAAATCGAATATAGAATTAGCTGGAGTAGCCGCCGCCCCGAACACATCCAGAAAACGCACAAAATCAGCGAGATCTACTTCATTATTCCCGTCGAAATCTCCTGCAAGGCCAGGGAGATCAACCGGGCGGGAAAGGTTCAACAACACTGACACAGTGTTGCTGCGATTATTAGTCACAGCCAAGTAATTATCTCCATCGCCATCTAGATCTGTGATGAGAACTGATGTAGGATTAGACCCAGTGGCATAGTCCATATGAGCTGCAAATGTACCATCTCCATTATTGAACAGCACTGAAACGTTAGCGCTAAACCTGTTAGCCGCAGCTAAGTCATTGTCTCCATCGCCATCTAAATCCGTGCTAAAAACTTAAAACGGATCAATCCCAACAGGATAGTCCACCTTAGTGGCAAATTGCCCATCTCCATTATTTAAGAGCACTGACACAGTATCGCTGAACCGATTAGCCACAGCCAGGTCATTATCCCCATCGCCATCTAAATCCGCAATGAAAACTGACTGGGGATTGGTCCCTGTTTCATAGTCCATCTTAGGTGCAAATTGCCCGTCTCCATTATTCAGCAGCACTGACACACTGCTATTGATGTATTTTCTTGAGTCGGGATCAAAGGATCCCCAATTCGCCACAGCCAGGTCATTATCCCCATCGCCATCTAAATCCGCAATGAAAACTGATTCGGGACTATCCCCGGTAGGATAGTTGGTCGCAGGTCCGAAAAGATCCTGTGCATAGGCAGGCATATTCAAGGCGACTAACAGCAACAAGAAGATTGTACATTGCATTATTTTAAACTTACCTGATAAGGCTGTTGGCAATGTCAGCAGTTACAACAGCGAATAGCTCAATCCGAATGAGAGGGCTTGCTTGACCTGTGTTTTCGGGCTCGATTTCTCCTCGTTGATGAGCTGAACGTTGAGATTCACAGTGGTATACTTGCTCATCTTCAGGGAGATAGTGTTATCATTGCGAACCACAAGATCGTCAATAGGTTGTTCGAATTTGGAGAATAACTCGAGTTTGGACACAACAAGGAACCTTTCGTGAAGCTTCCACTCGATATCTATCACCGACTCCAGACCGATCTCCACTTTGATCTTTTCGATTTCGGCTGTCTTGGGATCATCGGCATAGACGTTAAATTTGCGTGTAATGGTCTCCCGGACAGCGACGCCGAAGCGTGTCTTTATCTGCTTCAGGGGCTGGTAACCTGCTCCAGCACTTTGGGTAACGTACGCCGGGTCGAAAAACTCGGATACTGCGGTCTTTCCCCCAGCTTTGTCGTACTTAAATCCCTCGGCGAACTGCGTCTTAAGCGTCGCTGCGAAGTACGGATTAACATAGGAGCCTAATTTATGTGTAAAGACCGTCTCTAGATCAAGCTTATCATCGGTCTTCCGGAGTCCTTGATCCCCTAACCGGGTTTGGCCGAAGGCAAATTTGTAGGAGTTTGACCAGTTCATCTTGGGACGGTCATCAACAGATTTGCCATCAATAGAGAATGTCCAGGCGATGGCGTTTTCACCTCCCTGCGTCCAATTGGCAAACGAAACCTGTGTCAAGGTCAACGCCCCGATTAGGCTATGTTTCCACTCATATACCGGTTGGTTCTCTTCTTGAGCATGCGTATCTGGAGCATATACATTGAACGCCGAAAGACATAGAACGCTGAGCATCAATCTTTTCATCGTCTCTTTCCTTCTAATTGGTTATAGGGTTTGGTCTGAAGCGCAATCTTAAAATTCATAAGTCATAAGAGAGGCGCGTTCCATTCTCTTTGGCTACGCCCACCTCTTTTGTCCAATTTGACCCAGTCGGTTTGAACTCTTACCAATTCAGGGCAATTTCCTCCTTTAGATGTTAAGAATGTCACCAAAATGTCGCCTCATATTTTGCGTTTGGAGTGGGATAAGACCTGCGTAACTGCTTGTGTCAGTTATAATAGCCCCTACAAGTATAATATAATTTCGACTGACCCGAAAAGCAAGGTCTTTTCCCTTCTCGGAATAACATCAGATTTTGCTTTATCTATGAGCGTAGAGTTCATGATTTTCTATAAGGATAGTACCTCTCCATTTTTTTTGTTGCAAAAGCCTAAATTTGTAGTATATTATATATCTTACCCACACTTAGGCGGTGATGGACTTATGCCCGAGATCGCTGAGAATCTAAAGAGAGTCCAGGACAGGATATCCGAAGCCGCGGGGCGCTCAGGGCGGTCGTTCGATGACATCACGCTTGTGGCCGTGTCCAAAACAAAGACGGCACGGGAAATAGAGGAAGCTCTAAAGGCCGGAGTTGGGATCATAGGCGAAAACAGGGTCCAGGAAGCCGAAAGCAAACGGAGCGCCATCAGCAAAGAGAGTTATGGCGAAAATCCGCCCGTAAGCTGGCATCTGGTGGGACACCTCCAGCGAAACAAGGTTAAGAAAGCTCTACAGATCTTCGACCTTATACACTCGGTGGAAAACATAAGACTCGCCCATGAAATAGACGATAAAGCAAAAGCTATGGGAGTGGTCGCCCCTGCCCTGGTCCAGGTCAACACCTCAGGGGAGGAGACCAAATTCGGACTCGAACCTGAGGAAGTCATTGATTTCTTGGGAGCTATAAGCAGATTTGATAACCTGAAGATAAAAGGATTGATGACAATGGGGGCGTTTCTTCCGAACCCGGAAGATGTGCGACCCTGCTTTGTGAACCTGAGGAAACTAAAAGAAGAAGTCCAAAGAGCACATATCCCCCACACAGATATGGAGCTCCTCTCTATGGGAATGACGGCGGATTTTGAAATCGCAATCGAGGAAGGCTCCAATATGGTCAGGATAGGAACTGCGATATTTGGCTCAAGACAGCTAAACACGTAGCCAGAGGAGATAGCTTAGCCCATTTTGTGGGCTTCTGCCTCCCCAAGAAAGCGGGCACGGCGCCTTGCAATAAAACGGTCCGTTTTCGGCTTTTGGTCATTGCTAGGGGAATTGGTCCCGAAACAATCTCATAGACAGGGCACCTCCCCCATTCCCCGCAAATGGAAAAGGTGAAACTAGCGGAAGAAAAACAAAATGTTTGATCTTAGAGGCTTTTTCTACGGATTCATTGGGATCATCGACAGTATTTTACATCTTTATATTTGGATAATAATCATACGATCCCTTATCTCGTGGGTGAATCCCGATCCCTATAACCCGATAGTCCAATTTTTATACAACATAACAGAACCGACACTGTCGTTTGTAAGACGGCAGTTCCCAAGACTCATGTGGAGCACGGGAATAGACCTTTCGCCGATAATCGTCATTGTCGCTATATATGTGATACAACTCATCTTGCGATCCATAAACATTTAGTAGACAGTGAACAGGAGGGATGAAGTGCCCCTGTCTACTGTATGCTGTCTACTGTATGCTGTCTACATAAAAATGGGGTGTTGACCTTGAAGATTACTCCTTTGGATATAAGGAAGCAGGAGTTTAGAAAGGCCATGCGCGGGTTCGATAGAGAAGAGGTTATGGCCTTTTTAGAGATAGTCGCAGACGAGTTTGAAAGACTAAATCAAGAGAACGCCACCCTTCAAGAAAGCGCTAATGTCCTCGAGTCGGCCATCGGAGAGTACAGGAAGATGGAAAAGACCCTTCAAGACACCCTGCTTACGGCTCAAGCTACGGCAGAAGAGGCGCGGCAGAACGCAAAAAAAGAGGCGGAACTGATAGTTAAAGAGGCCCGGGGAGAAGCCCAAGATATTATTAAAAAGTCCGAACAGAAAGGGAACGAATGGATAGATGAAGCTGAGAAAAAAGTAAGGCAAATCGAAAGAGAAGGCGCGGATATTGAAACTAAACTCGAAAGGGACATTATGGAGCTTAAGCGATACAGAAACTCCCTTACGGCCAAATTAAAGTCCCATCTGAGCGCTCAATTAGAACTTTTAGAATCTAACTTCGATGACGAACAGGGAATGGAGATTCTCACCGAACCTGCGGACGAAGTGTCCATGACTGAAACCCAAGACGAAGAGACATGACCGTCCCAATAAGGCTGAACGTAACGGTTCTGCCCCGTTCTTCAAGGGATCAAATAGTAGGGAAGGACAAAGACGGAACTTTGAAAATCAAGGTCACCGCTCCTCCGAGCGAGGGCAAGGCAAACAGCAAAGTCCTAAACTTGCTTTCCAAAGAACTGAATATCCCAAAATCGAAGATCTCCATAGTATCGGGTCAAAATAGCCGCTACAAAGTTATAGAGATAGTAGGGGCGAGGTTCCCTCGCCCAGTAGACAGCAAACAGTAGACAGTCCCCCGATAGATTCAATCGGGGGCAGGGAAAGGCAAAAGACAGTAGGGGCGATGGCACTTCGTGCTTTGCTGTCTCCACTCCCCAGCGAAGCGCCCACGGCGCCTCGCCCAGTAGACAGTAACATATGCAGGGGCAAACCCATGTGTTTGCCCAGCAGACAGGGAGATTGCTTCGTCAGACAGCAATTCCGACCCCCCAGGTTTTGCCTCTTACGAATGACTGAAGATCGAAGCCAAACAATGTCATTGCAAGCTGAAGCGCAGAGCCTTTAGCCTAGAGCGAAAGGTCTGCGATGCAATCTCGAAACAATTCCTTATAAAAGGACTAAATGACAGATTTAAGAAGACACATAAACAAAGCGCTCGAATTAATCCGTACCAAGACTGACTCTACTCCCTCTGTAGGCATAATTTTGGGCACGGGCCTGGGTGCCCTTGCCGATGAGATAGAGCGGGAACTTGCGATCCCCTACCAGGAGATACCTCACTTCCCTATCTCAACGGTTGAGACCCACAGTGGGAGACTCATCTTCGGAATGCTATCGGGAAAAAGCATCGTGGCTATGCAGGGCAGGTTCCACTACTACGAAGGCTATACGATGAAACAGATAACCTTCCCTGTAAGGGTGATGAAAGCCCTCGGTGCAGAGACACTCATCGTATCCAACGCCTGCGGCGGGATGAATCCACAGTTTTCAGTTGGCGATATTATGATCATAGCCGACCACATAAATCTCTTGGGCGACAACCCCCTTATTGGACTCAACGACGACGAACTTGGCCCCAGATTCCCCGATATGTCCGAGCCCTACTCAAGAGAACTGATCTGTCTATCAGAAAGAATCGCAATAGATGAGAAGATCAAATACCAGAAGGGCGTCTACGTAGCAGTCCCCGGCCCTAATCTGGAGACCGCCGCAGAATACAGATTTCTAAGGTCCATAGGCGCAGATGTTGTAGGTATGTCCACAGTCCCTGAGGACATCGTGGCTGTCCATTCGGGAATGAGGGTGCTCGGATTTTCCATCATCACGGACTCATGCCTTCCAGATGCCCTGAGGCCTGCCGACATCAATGAAATCATAAAGGTGGCAAACGAAGCTGAGCCAAAGCTCACAAGGCTGATGAAAAGGGTGATAGAGGAAATTTAAATAGGAGATTGCTTCGCAGACCCTTTGCTTCGCTCTGGGCTAAAGGCTCGCAATAACAGTTTGTGTAGTTTAGTTCCTTGGCTTCGACCCTTAGTCAATGCGAAGGGTAAAACCCCGAAGCAATCTCAAGGAATGGGTGAGGTGTCCCCTGTCTACTGACTACTGTCTACTTACTTAGAGGAACCACAGATGTTCAAAGAACTTCCAGGCGAATTAGACTTCCCCAAAATGGAGCGCCGCATCTTAAAGTTTTGGAGCCAAACTGATGCGTTTAATAAACTAAGAGAAAAAAACAGAGGAAACAAACGCTTCTCATTTTTGGACGGTCCCATAACTGCCAATAACCCTATGGGCGTGCATCATGCATGGGGAAGGGCATATAAAGACATATTCCAGCGCTACAAAGCTATGCAGGGCTGCGACCAGAGGTACCAAAACGGATTCGACTGCCAGGGACTGTGGGTCGAAGTCGAAGTCGAAAAGGAACTCGGCTTCAACTCCAAGCTGGACATCGAAAAATACGGCATCGCAGAATTCGTCCAGAAGTGCAAGGAGCGCGTACGAAAATATGCAGCTATACAGACGCAGGAATCGGTAAGACTGGGCTACTGGATGGACTGGGACAACTCCTACTACACTATGTCAGACGAGAACAACTACTCCATATGGCACTTCCTGAAAAAGTGCCACAAAAATGGATGGATATACAAGGGCACGGACGTGATGCCCTGGTGCCCAAGGTGCGGCACAGCCTTGTCTGAGCACGAAATCGTCACCGAAGGTTACAAGGAAATTGCCCACAGGAGCCCATACGTCAAGTTCACACTGAAGGATAGACCGAACGAACACCTTTTATTGTGGACAACCACGCCCTGGACGCTCACATCCAACGTCGCAGCCGCAGTCCATCCTGAGATGACTTACGTCAAGGTACAGCAGGGGGACGATTACTACTACCTTGCCAGAAGCAGATTGGATGCCTCCATAGATGGAGACTTTAAGGTCGTCGAGGAGATGACCGGACGGAAACTCTCAGGTCTGACCTACAGTGGCCCCTTCGACGCCCTTCCCCCTCAGAAGGGAGTAGAGCACAGAGTCATAGCATGGAATGAAGTGAGCGAAACTGAGGGCACAGGCATCGTCCACATTGCCCCCGGATGCGGTAAAGAGGACTTCGCTCTGAGCAAAGAAGAGGACCTTGAGGTCATAGCGCCCTTAGACGAATTCGGAAACTACATCGAAGGCTTCGATTGGCTTGTGGACAAGAACGCCCAGGACGCCAGCGAGGAGATTATAGAAGACCTGCAAAAGAGGGGCATTCTTTACAAAGTCGAGGACTACACACACCGCTATCCTGTGTGCTGGAGATGCGACAGCGAGCTCGTGTTCAGGCTCGTAGATGAGTGGTTCATATATATGGACGAGCTCAGATACAAGATAATGGACGTATCCAAAAAGATAAGATGGATACCCGACTTCGGTCTGGAAAGGGAGCTGGATTGGCTCAAAAATATGCACGACTGGTGCATCTCCAAAAAGAGGTACTGGGGATTGGCTCTACCAATATACGAATGCGAATGCGGACACTTCGACGTAATTGGCTCAAAAGAGGAATTAGAGGAAAGGGCTGTCGGAGGATGGGAGGATTTTGAGGGCAATAGCCCGCACAGACCCTGGGTGGACGCTGTTAAAATAGAGTGCAAAAAGTGCAAAAAGAAGGTCACCCGCATAAAAGACGTGGGCAACCCCTGGCTGGACGCCGGAATAGTTGCCTACTCGACGCTCAACTACAGAGGCGACAGGGAATACTGGGACAGGTGGTTCCCCGCAGATTTCATAACAGAATCGTTTGCGGGACAGTTCAGAAACTGGTTCTACTCCCTTCTGGCAATGAGCACTGTCCTGGAAAATAGAGAGCCCTTCAGGACCGTCCTCGGACACGCTCAGGTGCGGGACGAACGCAGCGAGGAGATGCACAAAAGCAAAGGCAATGCTATATGGTTCAAAGACGCCGCAGAAAAGATGGGCGTGGACATTATGAGATGGATATTTTCCCTCCAAAACCCGGTCATAAACCTCAACTTCGGCTACTCTGCAGGGGACGATGCCAAACGCGAACTTCTGACGCTCTGGAACACGGTTAAGTTCTTCATAACTTACGCCAATTTAGATAAATACGACCCGAAAAGGGAATCCCCCCCGGTAGACCAAAGGCACCTTTTAGACAGGTGGATAATATCCAAGCTGAACCTCTTGATCTTTGACTCCGTCAAGTCCATGGATGACTACAACACAGCCTCCATGGTCAGAGGCGCCCGGGACTTTACAGATGAGCTTTCGAACTGGTACGTCAGGAGGAGCAGGAGGAGATTCTGGAAGAGCGAAAACGACACAGATAAACTTGCCGCATACACCACCCTCTACGAGTGCATCTCGACCCTGTCAAAGATATTGGCCCCCGTGCTCCCGTTCCTCTCAGAGGAGATATACCAGTCGGCAGTCCGTTTTGATAACGGGAACATGCCCGAAAGCGTCCACCACTGCGAATACCCCAGGCCCGACGAGAGTCTGATAGAGGCAGATTTAATGGACCAGATGAGAGCAGCGATCCGGGTCACGGGACTCGGAAGATCTATCAGAAATAACACCCAACTGAAGATAAGACAGCCTTTGAGCGAATTTCTGATCGTCTTCAAAGACGAAGCTACAACCGACGGCCTCGGTAACTTAGAAGGGATCGTCAAAGACGAACTCAACGTCAAAGAGATAAAGATCCTGGATGATCCGGTGGATTTAGTCCGTTACTCTATAAAGCCCAACTTCAGCGCCCTGGGTCCCAAATACGGAAACTTAATGCCCAAAATAAAGTCCGCTTTGGAAAGTGTGGACGGTTCTGATGCCGTCGATAGGCTCAAATCGGGCTCGGATATACAGATAGAAGTCGAGGGAGAAAAGATAACTATAACCCCCGAGGAAGCTGAGGTGGAGATTTCCCCCAGGGAGGGCATGGCTGTGGCTGAGGATCAGAGCTTCCTTGTGGCCCTGGACACCAGACTTTCGGACGGACTGATCTCTGAAGGATTTGCAAGGGAATTTGTGCACAAGGTCCAGAATATGCGAAAAGCCTGTGACTTTGAGGTCTCAGATAGAATAAAGATCAAATATAGATCAAGCGACAAATTCAAAAGTGCAATAGCAAACTTTGGGGATTATATAAAGACTGAGACACTGTGCATAAATTTGGAAGCCTGTGACGAACACGGAGTGGGCTCCCCACAGGAGGTGGGCGCCCCACCTTGCGGGGATTCGGTCCAAAAGGAAAACGTAAATGGGCAAGACGTAATAATCTCTGTAGAGCGCATCTTGTAGTCTTTAACAGAACAAGTAGAGAGTGGACAGAGATCCTCTCTATTGGCTGTACGTTATCAATTTGTTGACTATCCATTCAACATTAGCAGAAAGGGGAAGGGCATTCCCTCTGCCATCTAAAGCAGACAGTTTTTACGCCCAGTCTTTATGAACAAGAAACACCTGCAACACTTCAAAGAGCTCCTAATAGCCAGAAAGAACGAAATAACCGAACAGTTGGGAGCCATGGAAGACTCCGTAAAGAGAAACGCCAGAGACTCCTCAGCGGACCAATCTTCGTATTCCTGGCACATGGCTGACCAGGGCACAGATGCAATGAAAAAAGAAATGACCTCGCACTTCGTGTCGCTGGACGGCAACTACCTGCACCATTTGGAGCAGGCGCTCGAACGGATAGAAGAGGGGACCTTCGGAGCATGTGTAGTATGCGGCCAGGAAATTGGCAAAGACAGGCTCGAAGTTGTCCCTCACACCACCAAGTGTATAAAGTGCAAATCTGAGGAGGAAAAAAGTAGATAGTAGGGGCAATCCCAATCATCAGTGGACAGGGAGATTTCGCAACAAGCCACGAAGTGGGGCGGCTGATGGAAATAACCTCTGAAGTGATCCGCCCGATTTATCCGTATTGTAGGGCATACACGCGAATCTTCGCCTACTGCACGCTATCTACTATCTACTAGCCATGAGGGAAAAATCAGAAAATATATCAGACGCTTTCTGGGTCTTTTTGGCAACGCTTATTTTGGATCAGCTGTCCAAAGTAATCGTCTCAAAGTATATGAGACCCGGTGATTCGATTAGCGTCATCGGGGACCTTTTCAAACTCACCTACATCTATAACGAGGGGGCCGCCTTCGGATTGTCCCTTGGAGGAAATACCGTACACATCGTCTTGTCGGCCTTTGCCATAATCTTCGTATGTTTTCTGATATGGCGCCCCACAACGGATCGAGGCACCACCCAAATAGCGCTCGCTATGATCCTGGGCGGCGCCTTGGGCAATTTGATAGACAGGATCAGACTCTCAAAAGTTATTGACTTTCTGGATGTAGGCATAAACGATGTAAGATGGTACATCTTTAATATGGCCGATATGTGGGTCACAGCGGGTGTTATCCTCCTGGCCGCCGTTTACTTTGTAAGGAAGGACGTGGAGGATGGGGAAAAAAGCAGAGCTCCAAGTCTCAAAGAACCAGTGCAGAGGGATACGACTTGACGTATTCCTGTCAGAAAGCGATTTGAGCATTTCCCGCTCCCAAATCAAGAAACTGATCAAAGATGGAGCTGTTGAGGTAAATAACGCTCAGATCAAAAAGCCCAGTTGGGCTGTACAACCCGAAGATATAATATCAGTTGAGATCCCAGATCCCACAGCCTACGATCTGACTCCAGAGGCAATCCCTCTGGATATTTTGTTTGAGGACGAAGACCTCGTTGTAGTCAACAAACCGGCAGGGATGATCACACACCCTGCTTCAGGTTTCTACACCGGCACTCTGGTCAACGCCCTTTTATACCACTGCCGAGACCTGTCAGGCATAAATGGCGTGCTGCGGCCCGGAATCGTCCACCGGCTGGACAAGGACACATCAGGTCTTTTGATGGTGGCAAAGAACGACCGCGCCCACATCTGCCTTTCAGAACAGCTTAAAGAAAGATCCATCACGAGGAAATACAGGACATTTGTGTGGGGAAAGATAAGCTCCTATCAGTCAAATAGGATCGAAGCTCCCATAGGTCGTCACAGGAAAGAGCGGACGAGGATGTCTGTGATGGGGGCAGATTCCTCCAAATACGCAGCCACAAGGTTCCACATCGAAAACGAGTTCGCTTTTATCTCCTCAGTCACCGCTGAGCTTGAAACGGGAAGGACGCATCAGATAAGAGTCCACTTTTCCTTTATAGGTCACCCCATATTTGGAGACCCCCTCTATGGTGGCAGAGAGAAAAAGGTAAAGGGGATCGCCTCCAAATTTCAACTTGTCGCCCGAAGGTTGCTCAAGTTAATGCCTCGTCAAGCCCTCCACGCACAGACTTTAGGATTTGTCCACCCAAGGACAAAGAGGCATCTTTCTTTCTCGTCCGATATGCCTGAGGATATGAGGGCACTGCAAAAGGCAGTAGAAAGCATCCCCCGATAGGTTCAATTAGAGATAGACTCAATCAGGGGTGGACAGGCCAGAACCTCCCATATCTGAACTCAGGGGTCGAGTTATGCAGCCCTTACATCTTGTTACCCTGTCAGAAGCTCCGGCGGGGTCTTTCTCCCCCTTTCGGTGCGATCAAAGTGCCCGTAAAAACTGACGATAGTTAGATCCTATTTCTCAGCTGCAACATATTGATAAGCATCGTCAAAGTCCGGACCGAATCTTCGGGCGTTATTCACGGGGGCTACGGCTTCCAGTCGTTGTTGACTGTTGTTTTTGGTCATTGCGAGGAGCACTCGCCCCGAAGCCCCGATAGATTCAATCGGGCACTCAAGGTATCGTAGCTGGTGCCCTGTTTACCTGGCGAGGGAATCTCACCCCTGCGTTACTTATACCTCCCTCAGGCTGATCTTTCCGTCCTGTAGAATACCGTAGGTAAAGTGCCTTATCCAGTCACCTAAGATGACCAAAGTTCCGCATTCTAACTCTTCCACCAAGGGGATATGAAGGTGCCCGAATACTACTACATCAAAGCCCTCTTGAAGTCTGTCCTCTGCCGCTTGGACATAGATTTCCTTGAAGTCGTTCCAGCCTCCCATTGCCCCCCCTCCGATTAAATCGGGGGTCGGGGGGCGTGAGTCTCTGCTGGTTTTTGACACAAGCTTGGCCACCAGGTTCCCAAGATCGGGATGGAGCAGTCTAAAGAGTCGGATGCAGGCGCGATTTTTGAGTATCCATTTTACGAGCCTGTCTCCCCTACTCCCGGAGAGACCGTCGCCGTGAGCGATGTGAATTTTCAAGCTGTGATGGCACACGTCTACAGGATCGGGGCTAAACTCAATCCCTATTTCATCAGATAAGAACGAACCAACGGTACTCGTATCACCCCAAAGATCGTGATTTCCCGCTATATACACAACCCTTGTTCCAGATTCGATCAGCCTTTCAAGTTCAAAGAGGACCTTAAGTCCCCTTTTGGGCACGACGGTCTTGTACTCAAACCAAAAGTCAAAGAGGTCCCCCACTATGTAGAGAACCTCGGCTTTCCCCTTTAAACCCCGTATAAAGGAAATGAGCTTTTCCTGCTTGATGACTTCGGTCTTCTCCTCCTCGAGGCCTATGTGAGCATCGGATAAGAAATATATGTCGCCTAACATTTACCTCTGATATGTAGCGTGACAATTACATGTGTCCACCGATGCACCTATCGGTTCCACCCTTAGATCAATACCTCCAATCACCGGCAGAGAATGCCCCATTTTGAGACCTACCAATATCCAATCCTCCAGCTGGATCGCAGTTCATCCTCACACTTGCGCAACGTTACTCCGAATGCTACGACCCCTTTGCAGGGAGGAATATGACCTGTGAATGTGCCGTCTTCGAGCTTATCGTATACAGCTTGTCCTCTTGCCTGGTCGATGTATTTGCTAAGGACGTACTGTGCAGCCATTTCCACTTTGTCCTTTGAGCACTTAAAGTCTTTTAATAAATGTAAGCTTAACAAAAGCGACACGCTTGCCCCGCTTTACTTTGGAAAATATCTGTCGCTTCGTCTCGGGGAACAGTAAGGTATTTAAATTTGCTAATTTCTGTTGGAGAAGTGTCTTCTATAAATTTCGTTTCTTAATTCTAGTAAATCAGCAGAAATCACATCATCTTCATTGATTTCCAAATAGAAGTCGTTGTGGATTCTCTTCTGTAGAACTAAGGCGCTCAAAGCACAGCTATTCAGTATGACATCTTTGGCTTCTTCATGGCTATAACCATCTTTTAAGAGTCTCTTAAAGACATAATCAAAAGTGAATCTGTCGTAAACCTCATAATTCTCTCTAATGTAGTCTTCTAACAATTCATCACGGTCCATCATTCTAAATATGTGAAGTTTAGGTTAAGCCTTGACTTTTTCAATTGTAGATCAACACTGAAAATATTATTTATTTCAATTCCTAGTGGGGTTAGGTAGATTCTATCATAGGTTGAATTTGTCTTAATTCTCTCCACTAACCCCAACTCTAAACACCAATTGCAGACAAACTTTAAGAATTCATACATGGTTCTGATTTTGTAACTGACCCCGAACAAGCCATTGACAAGATCAAGCTTGGATGCATCGAATTCTTTAAAATTAGGTATCCATTCACCATTTGTAACTTCCATAAAGCGTAGAAACCAGTAGATGCTGACCTTGTGGAGAGTCCAATTCCCATTTGTGATTACTCTCAACAAAACCTTCTTTTGCTCATTAGTCAGATTAATTGAAGAGAGATTAGATGCAACATGGATCTCAGGATTAAAATTAGTGACATAGTCCCTGCCGTTCTGTGTAAGTACATAAGAGTTTGTCTCTTTACTAATCATTTCAAGATCTAATGCCAATCTAGAATAGCAACTGAAATTCGTTGACTTTGGGGAAGTGAAGTACTTAGCTACTTCATTTACATTCAAATTATGTACTGCTTCCCAGGAAAGCGACACCAATTAAGCAACCTGGGGTAGTAGATAAAATTGTTTTCTCCACTCTTTTGGGGTCTTATATCCCAGGGATGAATGAAGCCTGTTCTTGTTGTAATTATCGATCCACTGAGATATGATCTTCTCAGCCTGTTCAAAGGATTCAAACTTGTGAAGCCAAACACACTCTTGCTTGAGGGTCCTGAAAAAACGCTCTACAACACCGTTCCAATCGGGTTTACCACTTGGTATGTATTCCTGACGAATTCCCCAATATTCGGTACTGGCCAAATAGGCCCGAGCCAAAAAGATGGAACCATTGTCAGAGCGCAAAGTGAGACCCTGGGGGACAGCCTCCTTGGAAGTGTATCGAGAGATCACGGCCCGATCCAGGGCATCTGTGGCCTCCAGTGCCCTCCCTTTTCGACTAAAACGATACCCAGGAACCTCCCGGCTTCCGTTGTCCACCACCGCAATAAGAGGACACCAACCATCTTTTCCACAGTAAATCTTTGTCAAGTCACTCGACCACAAACTGTCGGGACTATCCACCACAGAACGCTTCTGGGCAACCTGTGGCCCCTTTCTCCCGGGACGATTCCACAGCTTACACTGCCACCCCTTAAGCTTCATTATCCTATGAACCTTCTTAACGTTGACACATTCCCCTTCCTTGAAACGAAGATGCGCCCAAACCCGCCTGTGACCAAATGCCTCTTCTTGGTCCAGTATCCCTCGAATACGAAAAGCAAGCTCCTCATCTATCACAGGCTCTTTAACAGAAGAACTGACACCTCTATCCCTAAACCTATACAGAGTCGAACGATGCAAACCCAAAGCCAAAGCTACCACCTTGCGGGAATAGCCTCGACCCAAAAACCGCCCACTCAAGGCAACCGCTTCGTTTTTTTTAGACGGGCTACCTCTTCGAGTATCTCCAACTGGAGCGTCAACTGCCCTACCTTGCGCTCCAACCGGCTAACCTCTCGCTCCTTCGGATCCTTGCGACCACGCCGAGACTTCAGACTCTCCTGGCCCCCTTCTAAGAAACTATCACGCCAAGCATACGCCTGCGACTGGCTAATTCCATTCTTACGACACACCTCAGATAGATCTGCTCCTCTCAAAAGAGCCAACACAATCTCTCCCTTACGGGTCGCCGTCCAGCGCTTACCATCTTTCACTTCGGGGCTCGACACCTTGACCTCCCTTCTCAAACCCCAATTTGCGAAATATTTGTCGCTCTGTCAAGGGGAGCGGTATGATTATCCTTAGTGAAATCATCAAACGGCTTTAGAATCTTATTTAACCATCTTAAATAGGAGATTGTGTAAGTTTTAGGTTTCGGCAAAGCTAATCCAAAGCTCAGACTTAGCCTTTCTAAAGTTGATGTGTAAAGCCCCTTAATATCATTTAAGGAATAAGTTCGTATTAGAATATTATTAGCTTTACCAAACCTATGAATACGAAGTCTTGAGTTTGCATTAGTTTCAGAGGCATATAATAGGCAATATTCTGTTTGGTCAGTAAAACGCACATTTTTGTAATTAATCAGCTGCTTAAAACAGTATTCTAATTTGTTTTTCTGGTTTAAAACTGTTTCCAATTCGACAATCATCTGATTAGTATTGAAATCTTCTACAATAAAATCAATCCTCCCAAAATCAGTTGTAATTTCCTGACCTCTTTTCCTTGCAATTCTAAAATCCAATGATTTGGATAAGAACTCGAAATTGTTTAATAACGTCCACTGTACTAAAGGTTCATTCATTCTAATTACACTGTATGTTTTGCTAGACTACAAGTCCGTTTCGAACGGAAGTTGAAGCTGCCATCTTAGTTCGTGTCAATCCCAATTGAATTTCTATTTAATTTCATAACGCTTCAGGAAGTAGTCTCACCGGCCAAGAAAGGGTCTAAGACGCTGACCCACACGAAAGACAACAATCTTGTGAGACCTCCCACTGTAGCGCCTCGATATGCTCTATTTCGCCCACCCTATAGGATGATGCGTTACTCCATATCGCTGATCAGCCAGCTTCGTCAGTAAACCCCATGGCAACACCGCTTCAAATAGATTTTTTCTCCTTATTCCCAGATTCTTAAGGATTTTGAAACGAATGATGTCCGACCAACCTGGCAGCCATCTGGTAAACTCGGCTTTGAATCCAGTCTTCTCCAGGGCATAAAAGAGTGTTTCTGGCTCATAATAGCTAGTGTGGATCTCGGGAATCACATAGGACCACTTTGTAATCTTGTGCCGAAAGGGCCTGGCGTTTCCTGTAGTGAAGAAGAATAGTCCCTGGGGTCTAATCAACTGCCTGATTTTTTCGAGAATCTGGATGGGGTCAGAAATATGTTCTAATACTTCAATGGCCGTAACAATATCAAACTTCTTGCTCATATTTTCAAGCTGAACAGACTCAAGCAAGGGAATACCGAGGGCCTTTGAGCGGGTAACGATTTCGCCTTCGTCAAAACCATAGATTTCGGCTAATCTCTTCTGATGAACGTACCTGACAAGACCTCCATTGCCACATCCGTAGTCCAACCACCGCGTTTGTGGGGAAACGGTTATGAGATCTTGAACCACACTGACGAGGCCCCTCCATTCATACTGTCTGATCGTTTCTTCTGGATGTTCAAGCTCAAAGTAATAATCCACCAGCGGATCAGCACCTTGACCGCGATAATATTCCTCTGTGTAGATCTGTTCATAATCTAATATTGGGTTGCCGACAAACGCAAAATGGCAGTGAGAACACCGATAGATCGAAAACTCTCTTGGCTTAAACTTCCCAAGCCTAAACTTCTCATGCTTAAACTTCCCAAGCTTAAACTTCCCAACTATACGTTCCTTCTGTTTTGCAGCACAATCACAGATTGGACACTTTAGATAGTTCATAAGCATAACTTATGATTACAGAGTCTGCATTAACCTGCCACAGCAGGCATTAACGTGCACAGCAGGCGTCAACCTACCGTGGCAGGCATAAACCTTGCTAAAGTAGGCCGTCTTCTTCCTTATGCACCTCCTGAGCGTCTCGTCGTTTGGAGTCGAAACCCTGAAATTTCCAAGCGTGTTGGCTTTTCCAATGTCCTTCTTGTAATCGTCTCAACGGAACCACAGCGTCAATCTGTCTCTCCACTATAGCGCCTTGGGTTCTATGTCCAAGATGTGCGTGAGCAGGGGGCCTCTCGGCGGAAGTGTCAGAGCGCTCGGCTATCCAGTGATGTAATGTTCCAGTTGTGCAATTGTGAATCGCTGTTTAGCAATAACGGATTTCACAAGGTCACCTATGGAAATGACTCCGACTAACTTTCCTCCATCCAGGATCGGCAGGTGTCGAATACGCTTTTCGGTCATTAAGGCCATACACTCCTCAATAGTTTGCTCCAGCTGAGCATACACCACGCGCGTTGTCATGATGTCCCTGATCTCTGTGTCTTTACTGGAAAGTCCCTTGAGAATGACCTTCCGCGCATAGTCTCTCTCTGAAACTATGCCAACCAGCTTCGTACCCTCCACAACCAATAGGGCGCCGACTTCTTTGTTAGCCATCAGGTCTATTGCGTCATAAATCGATTCACCAGGCCCGATGGACCAGACAGCATAACCCTTGTCGTTTAATAAATCCTTGACTGTTTTCATTGCTGTCCTCCCTGTTTGCCGCTGCCACCTGTTACCCTTGAACGGACCCCCTCACGATCTAACTATGATTATACAGTCTGCATTACGCTGCCACAGCAGGCTTAACCTGCCAAAGTTGACTTTTTCTGCTGTCTAAACCTGATGAGCTTCTGGCCGTTAAGGAGTTTAATGCCTTGAATTTCCATAATCCATCGTCTGGCGCAATCTCAGCGCGCTTGGGTTTATGCAGTCTGTATAAGCCGATTTTTAGCCCGTAGCTGTAGCCTGGACCTGGCGTTTTACCTCTTCCACTCCTGAAAACTATTTGAACTTTATAGCCGTTCCAGTGGCCCTCGACTCTGTGTCCCAATTGAAGAAGCTCGGATGATCCAGGGAATATCTGACCGTGATTATGCCATCTGCTCCGAGCTTGCGCGCCTCGGCGATAAGCTGCTTTTTCAAAAGATCCATAAGAAGTTCATCAGAATCCGGCGAGTTTATGTCCACAACCCCGAAAAGATAGAACCCTATCCTGTAAGCGTTGATCATCCCAATAGGTTCATAGGGCAGGTCAATATCCTCAGACGTTACTAACATATCGTCAGTCTCCGGCAATCTGATCGACTGTACAGAACCGCATCCGACGAAAAGAAGCATCGTCCACAAAAGAGCACTTGCTGTAATGAACCTTCTCATTTTTGTTTTCCCTCCATCGACGGGGCTCTGGACTCCGTGGCCGCTTTTACTCAGGACATGGGTGTAAATCATGGTGGTGCTGATGTCCTTGTGGCACAGCCACTCTTGGATGGTCTGTCCCCTGTCTTTAAGGGCGAGTTTACCTCGCCTCTAAGTTATTTTCAGGGCAGACACACTGGTCTGCCCTTGCCTTTCCCTGCCTTCAGTCAAATCTATCCCCGATTGAACCTATCGGGGACTTTCGGGGACCTGCTCACTCACTCAAAACGGAAGGTCATCGTCCTCTTCTTCCGAAACAGACGGTTCGGTTGTCTCGCCTGGAGTGGTCTCACGCTCTTCCCGTCTATCAGAACCTTGCTTGTCTTGCTGTGATTCAGGAGTCCCTTCCTCCTGGGAGGATGGAGCTTGTGCCTCCCTATAATCCTGTTCTCTGTAGCGCTCCGCCTCCTGCCGCGTATCTAGCATCTCGACGTGTCGAGCTACAATTTCCGTCTTATACTTCTTGACACCGTCCTGACCTTCCCACGATCTTGTCTGGATCCTGCCCTCGATATAGACCCTGCTGCCTTTAGAAAGATACTCACTGCACATTTCTGCTGATCTGCTCCACGCCACAATGCTGTGCCACTCGGTCCTTTCCTGCTTTTCACCACTGCCGTCGGTCCAACCTTCATCTGTGGCTATATTAAAATTTGCCACCGGTGTCCCTCCGGTGGTATGTCTCAACTCTGGATCTGCGCCTAAGCGCCCTATAAGTATAGCCTTGTTTACCGTTCCGCGTGCCATCTTTCTACACTCCTTAAGAATAGTGGACAGCAGTCAGCAGACGCTCTTTCCTCTCCCTCCCTGTTTGCCGCTGCCACCTGTTTTTCGATGCTTAATTCTTATCCTTGTAACCGCTTAAGTTTACCAACTAATTTGCAGAGTGTCAAGGCTTTTTTTCGGGTCGGACGTAGAGGCTGAAAGCCTCACCGAGATCTGACCTGACGAGGCAGTGGAACTGCCCTTGCGTGAACCGACAGTCACTCGCTTACACCTTTAGCACTTGACAGAAGAACAAATATTCATTACATTATAGCATGAAGACCTGTACGTATGCGCAGTACCAGGTTTAGCGCAGATCAGCGCCTGCCCTACATAAAAAAAGGAGTAAAAGATGACCTTCAACTCCACATCTTCCATAATGGCAGGTGACCGTGCAAATGGGGGCAGCAAGAATGGTAGAGGTGAACAGTTCTCCAAGATGCCGATAGATTTAGTCCTATCTGTGGATGGTCTGTCCAACAATGCAAAGCTTGTGTATGCTGCTATTTTAAAGTGGGACTGGGGTGATAGCTGTTTTGCTGGACACAAAAAGATAGCTGAAGTCCTCAGAAGGTCTGAGAGAACTATAAAGAGAGGACTTAAGGAGCTCAAAGACGTTGGACTCGTATCTGTAAAGCAACAAGGCCTGGGTCGAAACGCGGTAATTTCTGTTGTAAAAGGTCAAGACAGGTCAGAAGTGACCCCTCCAGAAGTGACAACTTTGTCCCCTCAAGAAGTGACAGAACTGTCCCCTCCTTACAATATAACAGACGACTTAGGAATAGACGACTTAGAAACAGACAACATCATGCACGGGCACCCAGAGGATGACTTAGACTCAGCCTGTGGATGCATCGGTTACGTCAAAGATGATGTTGATGATTCTTCAAGAGGCAACGCACGAACCCACCTCTGTCTCAAGAAGGCTGTTGATGAACCTGAAAAAAGCAAAAGAGAAATAATCACCCACTTCTACCGTAAAAACAGCCCGGATGATGTATCCAAATCCTTTATGACTCTTGGCATAGGAACCGTAAATAAGCTTCAGAAGATGGGATACAGCCTCCGAGATGTAGAATACGCCGCAAAATGGGCGCGTGACAACTGCTCTCCAAGACACTTCGGACTGGTGGAACACACGATCGGCATGGCGTTAGAAGAAAGAGAAAGAAAGAATCAACAGGAGCGCAAAAGACAGGAACTAAAAGTTCAAGAGGAGGAACGTGAAAGAACTCGTGAAGCCAAGCTAAAGGAAGAACAGTTAGAAAGGGAAAGACAAATTGACCGATCCCCTCACAAAAACGAATGGGACCACTATAAGGAATTGATCAGAAAGGAAATCAAGCATCAGTCATACCTAACGTGGTTTTCAGGGCTTTACATAGATAAGATATCTGAGGATGAGGTCGCACTGAATGTCCCCAACTTGTTTATGGCTGAGTTCATCGAAGAAAATTACGACAAATTGCTGCGGAAAGTCTTCGAAAGAGATGTCAAACTACAGGTAGACGGTGGTCAGTAGACGCGGAAAGGCCCGGACAGACAGCGCGTCTGCCCCCACAGATGCAACGTTCTGTGTAGGGGCAAAGTCCGCTCGCCCTTTGAGCACACCCACCGTGTTCGCCGAGTAGACGGGGGCACTGTCTCCTGTTGCTTGTCCCCGATTGAACCCCCGATAGATTCATTCGGGGGTCGGGGATTGCTTCGGGGAATTATCCGTCATAATGAGGAAGGAGCAAAGTGAAAAACTGTTACTGCGAACAAAGCAAAGCAATCTGGCTCCGTGCTATCTACTGTTCAAAGAGAGGAGAGTCAAATGCACTTAAAGAGTGATTTCGAGGTATGCGGGACACAATATATGGGATGTGTTTCTGATGACGACCAGCAGGAGTACTGCGTCATCTGGCTTGAGACCCAGGGGATGATATTTCTGCAGGAGGTCATACCGGAGTCTGTACCTCCTTCGGATGATGATTATCAGGTATCAGACGAGATGCGCTTTGAAATTGGACAGGCTGTGGCCTCAACAAGAGGCAAGGAGGTGGTAGACTAAATGGATGAGGCAACAGAGCACCCACACCGCTTACTGCGCGGTGATGAAATATGCAAAAGGGCGAAGATCAACTATCAGACTCTGGGAAACTACGTCAGGGCCGGCTTGATCCCTAAAGGGACCGTCAAATATGAGAAGAAGGGGAGACGCTTTTACTATCCAGAGGAGATCATAGAGACTGTACAGATTATCAAGGAACTGCAGAGTAAAGGCTCGGCTTACAGGAGAAAGGGCGGCCTGGATGGGATAAGAAAACTGCTTGAAAGTGGGAGATTCACCGCGGACGCGGAGGAGAAAGGAGCTCCACGTATCCTGTATCAATTGACAGACTGGTATCCAAAGGAGGAATTAGCATTTGCGGCCCATCAGCTTGAGAAAGCCGATATTCCGTACAGATGGGAACAGCAGGACGGTCTTGCGGCCCTATTCATCTGTGTGAGATGGGATGAAGAAAGTCTAATCCCGGAAAAGGGCGGTACGTAGTTCGGATGAAAGAACTCCTTACGGTCCAGGAAGCCGCACGCGCTTTGAAGTGTTCAGAGAGGCACGTGCGGCATCTGATAGCGTCTGGCAGGTTCTCTGCCTACAAACCGGAGAAAAGGTATCTTATTGCCAGAGAGAATGTCTTGGGCTTTTTGAAAAAGGCAGAATACGATCCGTGGGAAGCCTGAATAGATACACAGGTGAGATTGCCTCGGGGTTTCAGCCCTTGCTACGACGTTGGTTGGTTTTGCCTCAGTCATTGCTATCCCCGACTGAACATTTCGAGGATAGCCAAGTGATCTCGTCACCAGGGATACCGCCTCGCTTCCCCACCTACTTTCTGCTGCTTACTACTCTCGTATTGTATTGATAGATATAGGAAAGGTGCTGTTCGTCGTAAGGGTAGCTTTCAGCCTCAGGATATGGATAACTGCTCATACTGTGAAACGGCAGCGGCTCTACTGTGAGGGAATAGGGGGAGTTATTGTCCATATCCTTCCCGAACCCGTCCGCGAAGAAGAAGAAGTCCCGCACGGTGCCATCTTCTAAGGGTGGAAGATCGGAGGCGTCGAAGTTAAGCGTGATCTCGTCGCCGTGGAACAATATGACATACTGGTCATCAATCGCCGTCAAAAGGGGAAGGCAATCCCCATACCTGGTGTATCGGCCCGTGTGATCCATCCAGGGGGCAGAACCCTTAATCTTTGAATAGTCATAGACCTTGGGCATTCGTCCGTCGGGGGAGTAGTAGCTGGCGTAGCCCTTCCAGTGGAGATCAGACACTACGGGAGAAAGCCTCGTCACCTTTGTGGGTATCGGATCGTCTATTATATCGAATAGGATCTGATCCCAGTAGATGGGCATTGAGGTGGTGATCCTTATCTTATAGTCGGTCCCCGACCCCCGATCTATCCCCGATAGATTCAATCGGGGATCCTCTATGATCTCTACCACCATCTCCTTCGGCTCTCCTGCGGGATAGCCCATATCCTCAGATATAGTCTTCCACCTTCCGTCTGCTCCCATTATCTCCAGCCGAGGAGGCAGAAGAGCTATTCCAGCCTGTGCCGCAGCCAGATTGGATGTCGAATGGGAATACTCCGCGTAACCGTACAGGACCAGAATGACCTTGCCAGTAGCGCGATTGCCTACTGTTTGCTGTCTACGAGATTGTTTCGTTTCGCTCGCAATGACATCGCGGGCCTCAGTCGTTGCGAGGGGTGAAAACCCCGACCCCGTCAGGAGTTGCGAAGCAGAACCAATCTCGTCTTTTGGCGGCAGCAGTTCGAGGATAATACTGTGCTCTTTTGCGTATCCGTGAAACTGGGGAGATAAGAGCTCAAAGTTCGAGGGGTATTTCCTGTCTCTGTGCCTGATGTAAGGGAGGATGTCGTTTCCATCTTGATCGTAAGCCTTGAAGGGCACGCGGGGATCGGAAAGGGCGTGGACTTTGAATCTGGGATAGGGCGGCGACGAGAGAAGCCTCTCGTTGGGATAGACCTCAGTCCCTTGCGGATGGTCAACTGCCAGAAGTTCCACTTTGTCCAGATAGATGACCTCCTCCAAATGATTGGCAAACTGGATGGAATATTCTCCTCTTTCTACATTCCGTCCCCCGTCGCCTGTCCCCCGTCCACGAGATTGCTTCGCCTGGCTCGCAATGACAGTCGATAGGGTTCGCGATGACAGTTCGGTTGTCTTTTCCTTTTGGTCATTGCGAGGGGCAAAACCCCGAAGCAATCTCTCCTGTCCATTGTCTGCTTGCTTGGGTTTGAATATTTCCCCCGGGATCTTGATATACTCGTCCGTGTCGGGGTAGTAGTACTCCCCCGGGGAGATGAGGTAGGATATTATGCCTCCTCCAAGGATGTCCGTTATGTACTGATACTCAGCTCCGTTCCAGACGTAGACGATAGGACACGATGTGCCCTTCCTGTCCAATTCCTCTAACAAGAGGAGGGAATCGGGTGACGGATCCAGTTCGGTCTGTCTGACTCCACCCGGCCAGAGGATCCTTACAAAGTCTATTTTCTTTCTACTCCCGATGCCGAAGTGGACTGTACGACCGTTCCGATCCCCTCTGAGTTCGAGCTTTTGCGACAGCCCCCCCGCTTTTATCTCCACCTTTGCGCCTATGCCGTCTTTGTTGCTGTTCAGGCCTTTCAAATGAACTTTGAGATAGCCGTTTTTCTCCCCGCCGTCGTTGCGAAGGAGGAGTGCACCCGCCTTTGTAGTATCTGCATAGGAGACTAATAGGTCTATATCCCCGTCGTTGTCAAAATCCGCCGATGATATCTGATAGCTGACAGCGGGCGCTATATTATCAGAGATGGGGACAGGGTCGGCAAAGCCACAATCGCGGGATGTCTTCCTGGATCCCCATTGGTTCTTAAAGAGCCGCACACCCTGGGACGAGAGGGACACTATGTCCAGATCGCCATCGTTGTCCACATCCAGAAGCTTATAAGCCGATCCAGGTTCCGCGTCTGCAGAAAGCGTGTGTGAGACCGGGTCGAGGACGAAGAGCCTTTTGCTCTCTTGACTGCGCCTATAGAGACTTGCACCCTTTTCTAAAGTGAAAAGGAGGTCTATGTATCCGTCCTTGTCATAGTCCCCTGCCGATATGTCGAGTATTTTCCTTACTTCGGAAAGTTCTGACTCTTTGGCAACGTCCGTGAAGGTCCCCCCTCTGTCGTTGCTGTAGAGGTTTACGGATCCATCGTAGGAGGCCACACAAAAGTCCACATCTCTGTCGTTGTCGTAATCCAAGAAGACGCAGTCTGTGCTCCACTTTCCTCCCGGCACTTTAGCCTCATCGGTCACATCGGTAAATCTCCCGTTAGCGTTGTTCCTGTAGAGTGCATTTTTCCCGTCTGCATTGACGACGTAGATGTCCAGGTCGCCGTCGTGGTCGTAGTCAGCAAAGACATGTCCCCGATGAGGTCGGGGGTCGGGGATCAGGGCATCGCTCCCCTGCAGCCTACGTAAATTGGCGCTTTGTGTGACATCTTCAAATTGCCCGTCTCCGTCATTCTTGTACAGGATAACTGCACCGCTACTGACCACAAGTAAATCCTGATCTTCATCGTTATCGTAGTCCCCGAAGATGCCCGTTGAGATGGACTCGGTGTCCTTCAATCCGGCCTCTTCTGTCACATCTTCAAATTGCCCGTCCGCTTTGTTTCTGTAGAGTCTCCCGAAGATGAAGATGTCCAAAGCCCCGTCGTTATCGTAGTCTCCGAATGAGCCTCTAATTCCAGTAGCCAGGACATCTTCCCCCTTTCTCCTGGGCGAGATTAGCTCGACCCCACTTTCCTGCCCACTTATATATGTGACATCTGTGAATCTGATCTCTACAGACGAATCCTCTAGCTCTTCAGATACTGTCTCTGTCCGACTCACGGCTTCTGCATATCTGCCCTGCTCTAAATATCCCAATCCCACCGAAGTTGCTATCCCCTTCTTTCGGAGACCTGTGAATATCTCCATCTCCCTTTTGAAGTCTTCCGTTTTATTTAAGCGTCTGAATTCCATGGCCAGGTTGTAGTGAGCCGATGAATTGTTGGGATCCAGTGAAGTTACCTTTTCAAGCTCCTCCACAGCCCTTTCAATCTCTCCAAGCCTTGAAAGGCAAATACCCAGATTGTAGTGCGCAAAAGGGTCAAATGGATCGTGTTTGACAACCTTTTCGAAGTTGCCGGCGGCACCTTGATAGTCTGCGTGTGCTTTGTATATTAGGCCGATCACATAGTAGATGTTCGGATGGTCGGGAGAAAGCAGGAGAGCCTTTTCAAGTTCTAAGAGCGCCAGATCGTACTTGCCCATATTAAACTTTGCTATGCCGAGATTTATCTGCGCATCTGGATATTTGGGGGCGATAGAGAGGGATTTAGCAAATTCGGAGGCGGCGTCGGAGTAGTTGTACTGCTCAAGATATGCGATGCCGAAGTTATTGTGGCGGTAAGCCTCCTCGGGAAAGCGTTGAACTTGTTTTGCCTTTTTTTCTACGTCACCGCATTTTATGAATCCAAACAGTAAAACGAATGACAATGTGAATGGGATATAGTTTCTGTTCATGGCTTTCTAAAAGTAGATAGTAGACATATGGTAGGGACACTTCCTCTCTTCGCTGTCTACTGACACCGGAGGATGCCCGACGTAGGCCGGCTCAAATGCAGCGTCTGTTCAGGCGGCGCCTGCTGTGAATCCAGTTGACTGGACCAAATACCGGCCAGCGCTTGATCCACGACTTGTCCCGCCACAGACCAAACGATTTCCTTCCAGTCTTTCTTGTCCGGATAAAATACGCGCCGCAATTCTGCCTTGATCTCTTGGGAGCGTGAGTCGTGCGGATCCCCGTGATGGTGAAGCCAGTTTTCTGCCCGCAGTGCTCTAAAAACTTCCATCAGCGGCGATGTGCCGTATTCCAGGCTCACCGCTGTAACTTCCGCGTTTGGAAGCATTTTGGGAAAGGCAAGTTTAAGTGGGCCCCCAATATGGGGGGAAACTGACTTACCTGCCACTGTTGATCTTACCCTTTCAGTTCCCCACATCGCCTTAGCACGCTTGTAAGCAGACGATTCTACCGGAACATTCAATATGATCTCGGCGTTTCCGTACGAGCCGAGACCTGTATGGAAATCAATTACAACTACACGATCGGCATTAGAAAGAAAGCGATCAGCAATCGACCTAATTGTTCTGTTCGACCAAGTCTCGAACCTCCCGCCGTAAAAGAGACCTTCCGGGTGTGAATACTGACCGCCGCTTACTGCTTGCGCCAATGCAGCTTTTCCGTATTTTACCCAGTACCACAGGAGATGAGACCAGGAAACGGCTTCGGACCAGAAGGAAATGGATTTAGGTGCAATAACGTCTGCCAGCTTCTCATATCCAAGATTTTCTGGATAAGGCTTTGAATGGTCTACAAAGTTGCGGTTTAAATCGATATTGTCTTCATTGAACCTTCTCATGTGGGCAAATCCGTAGGGATTTATGGCATGGATCATTACGATGCTCAAATCGGGTTTCAGACGTGATGCAATCCCTTCGCGCAGGAGCCCTGTCTGAATGCCCGAGCCGCAAAAACCCTCCACGCCGTGTGTGCCGGAGCTCAACACCAGAATGCTCTTGGCATCCTTCGGCCCTATTACGGCCACATCGGTAAAGAGTTGTTCACCTTCCGACCCGGTATTAGGGTTTTCGAAACTCTCAATGCTGGCACCCACCCCCTGGACAGCAAGAAGGAACTTTCCCCGAGCCTCTTTATAACTTGATGAGAAATATTCCATCGCTTTTACGTTTTCAATCCCCTCTTGTGCTTGCGCGCTGGCGCCCCAGATATTAATGCCCAAGACCAAGATACTTAATATGATTCTGCTATTCATGGAGTATGGCTTGTCCAGGAGAAAGATCGTGAATGTCGATCGATGTATGTAAATTGAGGTGAGGTTCGAGTGGTGTTCCTGCTCCCTTATGGTTTTCTCATCACACAAGAAAGAACATGGCGCGTAACTTGTTTACTTCCCCATTATTACAGGAATCCCTGTCAGGTGACGTTGCTTTATAGGCTGATTGAGAGTGGTTTTTGTCCCTTTAGTGCGCTCACTTTCAGGATGGGAAAACCGATAGTGATTCCCTCTTGGTCAACTTTTTCCGTTGCTGCATCGTTTTCCGTCTCCCTGAAGTACCCGGCCCTTGGCTCAAAGATGACTTCAAGGTAGTCTCCTTCTTTATCATACCAGATTTTTATCTCTTTGTCCAAAGTAGCTCACCTATACAGGGAGGGGTCGAGGCGTCCTACCTCATACCTACCTTCCGCTGGTCTTCACTTTATCAACAGAAGCTTCCTCGTCTTCACAAATTCACTCGTTTCAAGTCTGTAGACGTAAACCCCTGAACTCACGCTCTGTCTCAAGTTATCTTTCCCATCCCAGGTAACAGATCTATACCCCGCCGTCTGAGTTTCATTCACTAATGTTCTGACCTCCTGTCCGAGCAGGTCGTAAATTTTCAGTACAGCCGCGGTTGACTTGGGCAATTCGTACCCTATGGTTGTTGTGGGATTAAAAGGGTTTGGATGATTCTGGTACAGAACGTACTCGGACGGTATAAGAGTCTCATCAACATCCACCACTGCCGTAGGTCCGCTCTGGGAAAGATTGTTCAATGACCATATGTCGGCAAGGAGCACGCCTCCTTCGGCGCTCCCTCCAAAGATCACCATACGGTCTTCGGATTCGACGTAGATCGCTGTAGCACCATCCCGCGGCTTGGGTGGACTCCCCGTAGCCGCCAATTCGTCCCAGCTATTCGCCCTCAAATCGAATGCCCATGCCTTGTTTGATCTCCCTACATTGCCGCCCACATTTCCGCCAAAAGTGATAACCCGATGGTTCTTTGCATCGTAAATATTCGTTGCAAAGTAGCGACCTTCAGGACTCTCTTCCGGAGTTAAATTTGACCAGGTCTCTTGACTTAAATCGAATGCCCAGATATCTCCCAGCGCCCCCGAACTTTGACCACCGTACATGATTATACGGCCCCCAGAGGCGTCGAAGCTGGCCGAATGCAGACAACGTTTGAGCGGACTTCCTTCCGAGGGACTGATATCAGTCCAGGAAACGCTCTCTACATCGAATCTCCAGGTATCGTTGAAGCGTCCTTCGTTCGTAAATCCGGCAAAAGTCACCAAACTCCGCGACGCTGGATCAAAGATAGATGCTGCGCCATAACGGATGTTAGGTTTAGGATCCGGGGGATCAAATTCAGTCCAGGTTTCGTCGGTTAGATCAAATGCCCAGACATCATTAAAGAAGACAGATCCCTGACCGGACCACATAATCAACTGATGACGTTCCGGGTCATAAACACTAACCGGAGTAAATCTTGGGGCAGGAGCAGTTCCAGCAGAAGGCGTAATCTGTGACCAGCGCTCGGAATTCAAATCAAATGACCAGACGTCATTTAGATCTCCCGAGGAGCCTTTGCCGCCAAACATAATCATTCGATGATCCAAGGGATCATAAATTGCTGTGGAATTTATTCTTGCTGGTGTCTCGGCGTCTGCAGGGGTTATCTCCACCCAATCTTGAGCATAACTCATCTTGTTGAACATAGCAAAACCGAATAAGATAGCAATAGCTGTTATCCGGGATATCATAGTTTCCTCCATATTTTCTTGTTACGGTATGGTGGCCACGTACGGGGCTGCTCTGAGAGCTAGCTCCTTTGACCCAGAGTCAAAGCACTTCGTTCCCGCAGCCGCGCAACTGTCTCTTGTGTATGGGTTATCCTGACATGGGTTATTCTCACATGGCTTATCTGGGCTTCGACTTTCGTGCCATTGGGAAAACTCCAACATCTCTCTTTGCCCAAATATCTGAGGCATCAACGTTCGTCCCTTTCGAGACTGCAGTTATCCCTAATCTAATGCTCCATTTTACTTTTGTCAATAGGAATCAATGGAAATCTTGAAGGTACGTAACCTCGATACAGTCAATTTAATCTTTGACAACCTGCTTTACATTTATTACATTATAGACAGTAGGAATACCTTCTTTCCTGCTATCTGCAATTCCTAAAGAGGAGATTATTATGAGGAGAATTATGCAATGTTCGGTTGTGCTATTGATCATCCAGATTGCACCGCTCGTTGATAATGCACTTGCTCAGAGCATAGAAAGAGGCCAAACAGGTACCCCATCCTATTACAGACTAGCGCCGGGGCTCGATGATATGTTGACGATGGATGTCAATGTATGGGGCGAGGTCAGTCGCCCGGGCAGATACACCGTCCCGGACTATACCGATCTACTGTCCCTGCTGTCCTTTGCAGGAGGACCTACAGATGACGCAAAACTCGATAAAATAAAGATAATAAGGACTCTGGACGGCAGGGAAGAGATCATACATATAGACTTGAAAAGATTTATCGCAACGGCCGATGCAAATCTCATACCACCCTTACTGCCAGAGGATACTATTATACTTCCCTATAGTTCTTCCAAGGGATGGAGAAGAGTTGTAACGATTATATCAAGCGTAAGTTCGGTCATCAGTCTGGCTGTGCTTATCGTATCGGTATCAACAAGATAGTGGATAGTGGGTAGGGCAGTCTGCCTATCCCTTCAGATATGTAGGGGCGAACACATGGGTTCGCCCAGCAGGAAGTAGATAGGGTATGAAAATAGAGGAAAAGGCATACGCAAAGATAAACTTGGGTCTCAAGATCGAAGGAAAACGCAAGGACGGCTATCACGACATAGCCTCGGTCCTTCAGACCATAGACCTATGCGATCTTTTGATCTTAGAAGAGGTCCCCTCCGGGGAAATAGAGATAGTCTGCTCCGATCCGACGCTTTCGACCGATTCCCAGAATCTTGTCCATAAGGCGCTCTCCAGTCTCAAAGATACCCTGAAGATAAGAAGGGGCGTCTCGGTAACGATACAAAAGAACATTCCGAAGGCCGCGGGACTCGGGGGAGGAAGTTCAGATGCCGCTGCCACTCTAAGAGCTGCCAACAGGCTCTGGGATTTGGGCCTCGATTACGAGGGACTCTTCCAATTAGCGTCTGGTGTGGGCTCAGATGTGCCCTTTTTCCTGCAGCCCGGGACAGCCATCGCATCGGGAAGGGGTCAGATCCTGAACTATATCTCCTGGAGCGACGACGCCTTCTACGTCCTAGTCTACCCTGGGATCCAGATTTCGACCGCCTGGGCGTACCAAGAGATAGATCGAAAGAAAATTGCCACGGAGTCAACGTTTGACTTGACAAACGATACAAAATATGTTAGTTTTTTAAATTCTATGCTCGCTAATAAGTGCGGCACAAGGTGTTTGTACGAACACCTTGAAAACGATTTTGAAAACGTAGTCTACCAGACCTATCCCGAAATCTTTAAGATAAAGGAACAGCTGATCTCCTGCGGGGCATTAAGTGCCTCCCTTTCGGGGAGCGGCTCGACCGTGTATGGGATATTTGGATCACAAGATGATGCCCAAAGAGCCGAAGATCGCCTGAAAGCGGATACTTTCTGGTCGAAAAGTTGCTCGGTCGTCCAATGGCAGGACTACGGCCTTTGGAGCCGTCTATCGAGGTTCGAATCCTCGCCGAGCAGCCACATTATTAAGTAGACAGCTGGAGATGGGAGAGGAGAGGATATGTCAGATATTGCTTTAAAAGTGGAAAAAAGAGATCGGTCCGGAAAACAGCTAGCCAAGAAATTAAGAAAAGATGGGAACGTGCCGGGAATCTACTACGGGCGGGCGGAAGAATCTGTCCCCTTTTCTGTTGACGTAAAAGAGCTTGAAACTCTTCTACATTCGGGAGGTAGAACATCTGTAATAAATCTGATTGTCGGCCGAAAAAGGTCGTCCATCCCCACCATAATTAAAGAGACTCAGCGTAATCCCATAACCGGTGATCTCCTACATTTGGACCTTATGCACGTCTCATTAACAGAGGAGCTTGAAGTCCAGATTCCCGTCCATACTGTGGGTGAGCCTGAGGGCGTAACAAATGAAGGTGGTGTCCTCCAGCACCTTGTCCACGAACTGACCTTGAGTTGCCTCCCAACGGAAATTCCCGATCACATAGAAATAGATGTGTCCCATCTTAGCATAGGCGACTCCATCCATGTTGAGGATCTGCTCCAGAAAGACGAACGTATAACTACCGATTCCGATACGACGGTAGTTTCAGTGCTCCCGCCGACCGTCATTAAGGTAGAAGAAGAAGAGGTCGAAGCGGAGGAGATATTAGAAGAACCCGAATTAGTCGGAAGAGGACCCCGCGAGGAGGAAGAAGAGCAATCCGAGGAGGAAGGTTAGATTGCACGTGGTCGTCGGGATGGGCAACCCGGGTAAGGAGTACGAAAATAACCGCCACAATTTGGGATTTAAAGTAGTAGACCTGCTGTCAGAGAATCTCAAGGGCCACTGGAGAACTGGCAGAGGGGAGTTTTTGATAGCACGGGGAAAGTTAGAAAGTTTCTCTTTTATTCTTGTCAAACCTCTCACCTTAATGAACAGAGGGGGAGTCGTCGTAAAAGAGTTAGTGTGGGATTTGGACCTCGAATTAGACCGCCTTTTAGTAATCCTCGACGACCTTAATCTCCCCTTGGGCAAGATAAGACTTCGGGCAAAAGGCAGCGACGGAGGACACAGAGGGCTCTCCTCTGTGATCAAAAAGCTGCAATCGCACGATTTCCCGCGCCTCAGGTTGGGCATAGGCGCTTCGCCCGAAGGTATGGACACAGCCGAATACGTCTTGAGTGATTTCGGTGACGACGAAGCCGACATAGTAGAAGATATGATAAGAAGGTCCGCAGAAGCTGTAAAATGCTTCATCAAATGCGGCATCGAAGAAGCCATAAGCAGGTTTAACGGTTAGTAGACAGATGCAGCGTACGGCCCCTAATTATACAGGGGCCGTACGCTCTGTCTACTTGTAGAGTGGAGGGAAAATGGCAACCACCGACTGGGCTCCGATATTAGGTGTTGCGGGGTTAATATTAGCTGGTTTGATCTATTGGTACATTAAAAGACAGCCGTCGGGCACAGACCTAATGGTGGAGATTTCAGACTTGATCCACAAAGGCGCTATGGTGTTTCTAAAAAAGGAGTATCAGATCCTATCTATATTCATAGTTGTTGTATTTGCGCTTCTCTTTAAGTTTATAAATGACTTCACAGCGATAGCCTTTGTATGCGGGGCACTCTGTTCGATTTTAGCCGGGTTCTTCGGGATGAAGGCCGCCACAAGAGCAAACGTAAGGACCACCCAGGCGGCAAATCAAGAAGGGGAGTCCAAGGCGCTCCTTGTGGCGTTTGCGGGCGGATCTGTTATGGGACTTTCGGTGGCAAGCCTGGGGCTTATTGGGATAGGCATCTTCTTTATGCTATTTAAGGACACGGACCCATCGGTTATCACAGGCTTTGCTATGGGCGCAAGCTCGATTGCCCTCTTTGCAAGGGTCGGTGGAGGGATATACACTAAAAGTGCGGATATAGGTGCAGACCTGGTAGGAAAGCTGGAAGCCGGAATCCCAGAGGACGATCCCAGAAACCCCGGAGTCATAGCCGACAATGTGGGCGACTGTGTGGGAGATACCGCCGGAATGGGAGCCGACATATTCGAATCTTACGTGGGGTCAGTAATCGCCACTATCGTCATAGGGGCGACGATGAGCCCAGGGCTTGAGCATATGTCGTTGCCTATAATCGTGATTATGATCGGCCTTGTGGCATCTGGCATCGGGATACTATCTATAAAGGTCTTTGACAAGTTAAATCCCGCCTCGGTCTTAAGATATTCAACTTATACAAGTGCCGTTTTGCTTTTGATAGCCGCCTATTACGTAATAAAGAGAATAGACGCCCTCGATATAACCGTCTATTGGGCTCTCCTTTCCGGATGTCTTGCGGGAGTCCTGATAGGATGGTTTACGGAGTACTATACATCTGGGAAACCCATAATAAGGATCGCCGAATCTTCCGAAAGCGGAGCTGCAACCAATATGATAACTGGACTTGCGGTGGCTATGGAAAGCACCGTGCTCCCGGTACTGACTCTCTGCGCGGCGATATACGTGGCCTACACGTATGCAGGTCTCTACGGGATAGGGATATCTGCTGTGGGGATGCTCTCTACCGTGGGGATAACTATGTCTGTGGACGCTTACGGGCCGATAGCTGACAACGCCGGGGGCATAACCGAACAGGCAGGTCTGGGAGAGGATACGAGGAAGATCACCGACAGTCTCGACTCTTTAGGGAACACCACAGCCGCAATGGGAAAGGGCTTTGCGATAGGATCTGCAGCGCTGACTGCGCTTGCGCTCTTTTCCGCCTATACCAAAGCGGTGGATCTGACACAGATCAACATAGCCGACGCAGATGTGGTGATCGGCCTTTTTATCGGGGGCACCATTCCCTTTCTGATCGCTGCACTGACAATGACCTCTGTGGGCAAGGCGGCCGATTTGATGGTCAAGGAGATCAGGAGACAGTTTCGAGAGATCCCCGGACTTATGGAGGGGAGCGCCAAACCCGACTCGGCAAGATGTGTGGCGATAAGCACCACCGCCGCTCTAAGGGAGATGATAGTGCCGGGAATAATCGCCGTGCTTTCGCCCGTTGTCGTAGGTTGGCTTTTAGGTCCTGAGTCCTTAGGCGGGATGCTTGCAGGTGCTACATTATCAGGCGTCCTTTTAGCGCTTATGATGGCAAACGGAGGAGGCGCATGGGACAACGCAAAAAAATACATCGAAGCTGGAAATTTAGGGGGTAAAGGATCAGAGGCGCACAAAGCCGCTGTAGTCGGCGATACTGTCGGAGACCCATTCAAAGATACCTCAGGCCCCTCGATGAATATCCTAATCAAGCTTATGTCGGTGGTGTCGCTGGTGTTGGCGCCGCTCTTTATCAAGTAGATAGAATACAGACGTAGAGGCGAGGCCTGTCCCCGAATGACTCTATCGGGGATCTCTCGCTCCCAGCGCTGGGGTAATCCAGCCCCTACACTCATCTGTTGTAGGGGTAGACCCGTGTGTCTGCCCTTGCCGTCTACTGTCTACAAAACTCATTTCCCCTGGCTCTGAAGCATACGCAGAGCCCAACGTCCACAGGAGGATAAATAGTGAACAATTACGAAACCACGTTTATCATCAACGCAGAGTTAGAAAGCGCTCAAGTGGAGCAGAAGATCAAAAAGTTTGAAGACTTCCTGAAGTCGAACAAGGCCGAGATAATCAGACAGGAAAACTGGGGTACAAAAAGACTGGCATACCGGGTCAAAAAGAAGGGACAGGGCGTATATGCGTACGTCCTCTATAAGGCAGAGGGGACACTTATTAGCGATTTAGATACCCAGCTCCGCCTGGATCCTGATGTGCTGAGGCACCTGACCGTAACTTTGGATAAGAAAAAGATGGAGTACACCTTGAAGAATCCAAAGCGCACATCGTCAAGAGGAGTTTCCACCCAGGAGGAAACTAAGGAAGAAAAACGAGAGTCTGCAGAGACAGTTCCTGCAGGTGAGACCGATCAGCAAGAAAGCGAGGAAAAAACAGATGCCGACTCCAAGACGGAAGAAGAGTCTCAAGAAGAGGGACGAAAAGAAGGAGGGTAGACCGGGTTCGAGAGGAAAAGGTATGGGTCTGAGCAGGGCCAGAAAGCTATGCAGATTCTGTGAGAAAAAGGATGAATTAATCGACTATAAAGATATGCAGAAGCTGGCCAGATTCACTACAGACAGGGGCAAGATAATACCCAGAAGGACGTCGGGCACCTGCGCCAAACATCAGCGCGTGTTGGCATTGGCCATAAAAAGGGCAAGGCACCTGGCGCTGCTCCCGTTTGGGGTCGATAGCGTCGAGTAACTGCTTAGGCCTTTGCTTTCAGCATCCAGAGGTGATAATCAAATGAAAGTTATTCTCAAGGAAGAGGTGGATAAGTTAGGCGAATCGGGAGAACTTGTAGACGTGTCCGACGGCTACGCCCGTAATTACCTTATCCCCAGAAATCTGGCACTAGAAGCCACAAAGTCGAACATGGCGACTTACAAAGAGATCAGATCTCAAAGAGAGCTCTCTTTAAGCAAAGAAAAGAGGAACGCCGACCTTTTAGCCAAAGAGTTAGATTCGATCTCCTGCACAGCCATGGTAGCTGTGGGTGAGCAGGACAGGGTCTTCGGATCGGTTACCAGCCAGACCATAGCGGAACTTTTGAAGGAAAAGGGATTCGACATAGACCGCAAGAAAATAATGCTGGACGAGCCCATAAAGGCCTTGGGAGTCTACACAGTGCCAATAAGGCTGCACACCGATATAGAGGGGAAACTGAAAGTCTGGGTAGTCAAAGAATAGTAGACAGTAGGCTGCATACGGTAGACAGAGGAAAGAGGATGTTCTATCTACTCTTACTTGAAGTCATGCCCTGCGGACTCTCCGCAGGGTTTTTTATTTCATCTCCCAGTGCACGTCACATCTGATGGGGCTTTTTTGCTTGACAATCGCAGTGGGTAGAGGTATCTTAACTCCCAAAACCCCGATTTTCTGTCATTCCCATCCCCCTAACAAAGTAGCCTCCACCTCTTTTTTGATCTTGCCATGAAAGCCTCCACATTACTCAAAATCGCACTTGCAGCTTTAACAGTAATACTGTACGGATGCCAAAGAAATCTCAAAAGATACTGGGAGGACGTTTACGACAGGACGTTTATGATTGTGACAGAAGGGTCAGAAGATGGGGGAATCTACGTCCAGGCCACCTTCAGGACCTTCGCCTTTGAGATCGCAAGCCTATGCCGAAAAGCAGAACGAAAAAAATGGGAGAGATCCGAGATAAACAGCAAGATAAGTCAGACTATCAAATCCTTCATAAACGCCGATTACCCCGAAACGGACGGCACGGACATAAATAACATATACTATCAATATCTAATGTATGTGGACAGCTCACTGGATATATTGAATCCCATAGATATGCAAAAGTTCTTCAACTTTAAGAGACACTATGTGGATCGCCTCACAGATGAGATATACGACGTAAAGTATAACTTCCTGAGGAACCGCTACGACGAAAGATGGGGATACGCCCTGTACAGCAGACTTGTCTTTTCAGTACATCTGGAGAACAGAATTGCTAAAACAGCCCCCTATATAAGGTGGATAGGGAGAAATACCTTTTTAGTGGATGACAAGGGGAATAGATATTCCCCCAGCGGGGTAGACGATCCCTATCCGTACAAATTCGACAGGCCACGCTCGGATAGACTCCACGATACCGACGACTACAGGGTCTTCTTCCCAAATAAGACAAAGGACGGAAAACCCATCATAGACAGCGATACAAAGTTCATCAAACTTGTCATCCAGGACCTGGGAGACGTTACCCAGAGGGAGTTTATATGGTACCTCCCTTTGAGCTACCCCATAGTCCAGAGAGACAAGCTGCCCAGGGATAGTAGAGAGTAATCAGGTTTAGGAGCTTCAGAGCAAACTTGCATCTTGGCATCGTTGGTAGCTTTCATCAAAGTTGAGATATGTAGCTTAAGGGAGCACATAAGCTACTATAAACAAAAAGGATGGATTCCCTGAATTGCCATCACATAATACCTGAATCGAGCAGACGCGGACGTTTCATATGAAAGAGGGAAGGAATGAAAGATTGGGCAAAAAACCTATTCAAAACGATAGTTTTTGCTTCCTCAATTTGTGCTGGATCTTGTGGCTGCGCCTCTGCCCCAAATGTTCCCACAAACGTTATTGTCTTGATCTGCGATGGCTGGGGCTACAATTACGTTGATGCTGCGAGCATATACCAGCATGGTCAGACAGGCGTCCAGGTGTACGAGCGCTTTCCAGTACAATTTGCCATGTGCACCTACCCCAGCGGAGGCAGTTATGACCCTCAAGAAGCCTGGAGTCAGTTCGATTATCACCCTCAAAGACCCACCGATTCGGCAGCTGCGGCTACCGCCATGGCGACCGACGTCAAGACCCATAATGGTGCCATCGGCGTGGATACAGCCGGGGTACCGCTGAAAAACATAGTCCAGCGAGCCGAAGAGTTAGGTAAGACCACGGGGGTGGTTACCAGTGTGCAGTTCACGCACGCTACTCCCGCAGGATTCGAGTCAACGACCAGTTCAGCCGATTGGGATTCTACATTTGACTTGGATAATGATGGAGAGATCGGTCTATCCGACTTTATGATCTTTCTGGATAACTTCGGCAGGACAGGATAGTTGTACCGTTAGAGACAAATGGATTGGTGCATATCCAGAAGTTGGTGTTGATGCGCTGAACGCCTGTAGCCTTGTGATAAAAGGAGATGAGTAGCTATTTCAATCAAGGTGTGAGGAATGGAGCTCTATTGAATATCAGAGCTCTCTAAGATTTTCGACATAACCCCGATTACTCTTCGCAAGTACATTAAATAAGGTAGGATCAAGGAACAAAAGTTGGGGACTAAATGGTATGTGTCCGAGGAGAGCCTCAAGTATTTTTTCAATCCCTCGCCGGAGATGAGAGCTTAAGTATGTCCGTAAACTCTACATTACGGACATACAAAGAATAGAGGGCAGAGTCGTGGAGCACTGTGACTGCAGATGTCACAACTGGGTCTTATTCTTACTCTGGTCGTGATGACGGAGCCCCCACAACAACATCTGGTTGGTATAGAAAGGGAGACCTGATAATGAGACGTGAAATCTTGTATACAGCTCTGATCCTGTTGGTCGCTCTGAATGCGCCTGCCTATGCACAGGGTCTTTTCGCACCCAAGGTGGACTATGCTGTTGGAGATAATCCTACATCAGTATTCAGTGCAGATTTGGATGGAGATGGAGACAAGGACTTGGTTGTGGCTAATTTTGACAGCTATAATGTATCAGTACTGTTGAATAATGGAGATGCAACATTTGCACCTAAAGTGGACTATGTTGGGAATGCTCCCTATTCAGTATTCAGTGTGGATTTAGATGACGATGGGGACAATGACTTAGCTGTGGCTAATAGAGCCGTGGCTGGTAGGGATGGCAACAATGTGTCAGTGTTGATGAATAATGGGAATGGTACATTTGCAGCTAAGGTAGACTATGCTGTTGCGTTTGATCCCTATTCAGTATTCAGCGCGGATTTAGATGGAGATGGAGATAACGACTTAGCTGTGGCTAATCTTAACAGCCCTAATATTGTGTCAATATTATTGAACAACGGAGATGGAACATTCGCAAATAGGGTGGACTATACCGCCGGGGATGGCCCCATATCAGTATTCAGTGCAGATTTAGATGGAGATAGAGATAATGACTTGGCTGTGGCTAATTGGCGCAGCGGTAATGTATCAGTATTGTTGAATCTCTCTACTATGCCTCCTCCTCCTGTTGTCACATCTATTAACCCTATTTCTGGCACAGAATTGGGCGGTACACCTTTGACAATAGCAGGGAGCTTTTTGCGGAGTGGAGCGACTGTTACTTTCGACGATAGTACAGCAACAGAGGTAGTCGTACTGTCCGATACCATCATTACTATCACAACTCCTGCTCATCCTGCGGGAACTGTCAGCTTGATAGTCATTAATCCTAACGGTTTGGCAGACACGCTATTTAACGCATTTGAGTTTCTTAATGTTGAGCCTCGTATAGCCGATGTATCCGTTTCCAGACCGCTTGTCCCACTCGGGTATTCTGTAGTGGTCTTCGCTCATGTCACTGATGTAGATGGCATAGACTCAGTGTATGTTGTAGTGCGGGATCCGAACGATGCGACCTTTGTCCCTGTGCATTTGACCCTTTTTGACGATGGGCTACACGATGACGGAAATCCGGCAGATGGATACTGGGCAAGCGAGCCGTGGGTTACTCCCGGTGATCATCCCAGAGTTTTCTATGTGGACATCACAGCAACGGATAACCTTGGCGCAGAAAGTCACATAGATAGCCTTCCTGGGTTCGAGACAGCAATCTCAGTCAGTGTTGGGGTCGGTGAAGAGATTGCAACTCCCGGAGGGCAGGCTGTAGTTCCTATTCTTGCCTCCGATCTGACAGGTCAAGATGTAGTAGCAGGCGAGATTATACTTCGTTTCAATCCCGCCATTTTACAGTTCTTGCGAGCATTCCCGAACACTGCGCATAGTTTTCTGTCTGATGGTTTTGGCTTTAGCTCCCCTGAACCTGGCGAAGTCATAATAGTTTTTGCTTCTCCGTTTCCTCTTTTTGACACTGCCAAAGGTATCCTGGCATCTGCGGTGTTTCAAGTGAACCCTCAGATCTCATTTGGTCAAAGGATCAATGTATTCGTAGATCAGGTGATTATAAACGAGGGTGCTCCACCTGTGATTAAGTTTGACGGTGGTATCACAGTAGAACTTGTAGGAGACGTTAGCCGAAACGGTGAGATTAGGGCTTTCGACGCCGCTTTAGTGTTGATGCATTCAATCCAGATTAGGGACATAATAGGCGAATTCTTCGGAGGGGATGTAGAACTATTCCTTGCGGTCAGTGACGTGACTCGTAACGGAGAAGTGACATCCTTTGATGCTTCTCGCATTCTTCGGTTCTTGCTAAAGTTGATCCCAGGACTCCCATTCCTCGGACACGATGGTCTTGCGAAGATCGCAGATGTCGCACCGCGCGTAGTCAGTGTCCCCAATAGCTTTGAAGCACCCGAAAAAGGCATAAGTGTTCCTATTTCCATAGACGATATGTCAGGAGTTCTCGGAGCGGATATATCTATAAGCTATGACGCATCAAAGTTGAGGGCGATGAGCGCGTCTCCTTCGGATTTACTATCGTCATTTATGTTCCAGAGTAACATCCAGGACGATAAGGTTAGGATAGCCTTCGCCTCTGTTGATCCAGTAGAAGGCGGTGGAGACATAGCCTATATCGAGTTTGAGATCTTACCTGGTGTGGGTGACAAGCTGGGCGATGACCTCATAAGTGTTACCGATGTCCAGCTCAACGAAGGGTTAATACCGGCGGTGACCGAGCGGACAGAGCTGTCGTTGGCTGTCATACCAGAGACTCACTCCCTCTCTCAGAACTATCCTAATCCGTTCAACCCTGAGACTGTTGTCCATTACGATCTACCGATCCGGAGCAACGTCAACATATCTGTGTTCAATATGATGGGGCAGAAGGTGGCCACCTTGGTGGATAAGGAGATGGATGCAGGAAGTCACTCCGTGGTTTGGAACACTGAAGATGACAATGGAGAGAGCCTTGCCAGCGGAGTGTACCTGTATCGGATGGAGGCGGATGGTTTTGTGCAGGCAAGGAAGCTGGTCTTGATAAGGTAGGATCCTTGCCAGAGGACAGATAACCGACTTGGCAGTCTTTCTCTTTGGTGCGTGATGGATTCTGGCTCAAATCAGTAGGAGGCTAGATCTATGGAAAGGATCCGAATCGGGATAGTGGGTTCCGGCGGGATGGCAACCAGCAGGATGGGCGCATTTTCCCGCCTGGATGGATGTGAGATGGTGGCACTTGCCGCCCGCAACCCGGAGACAGGACCCCCGCTGGCCGAACGCTACGGTCTAGGGCTGCTCACCGACTGGCGGGATCTCGTAGCGCGGGAGGATGTGGACGCCGTACTCATCTGCACCCACAACGAGAGCCACGGTCCTATGGCGCTTGCGGCGCTCGAAGCCGGAAAGCACGTGTTGCTGGAGTACCCGCTCGCCCGTCATCTGGACGAAGGGGAACGGCTGGTGGATCTGGCCCGAACCTCCGGATGTGTCCTGCGGGTAGCGCACGACGAGACCCTCTCGGCGGTACACCAGAGTCTCAAAGAGGAGGTCAACTCCCTGGGAGACCTGCTGACGGCGGTCTTTGTGCGGCTGACGCCGGGTCGAGGATCGGACACGCTGTTCAATCTGAACGTTTCGGGACCGCCTGTGCTCTTTTTCATCTACCACATCTATCCGCTGGTGGACCTCTTCGGGCCGGCAGCATGGGTGGAGGGCCACGCGGAATACGTGGGATTGAACCAAGCAGGGCGCTACGAGCGGTTTGTCAATACCGCGACCGTAGGATTCGCGCAGGGAGGATCGGGCCACTGGACGTGGGCCGGCGGCATTGCGATCCAGGAGGCAGAAGAGTTTCAGAGGCTTGTGCTGACAGGCGGCACCCTGATCCGTCGCGATGGGCGCTGGTCTCGGTCTACTCCTGAGGGTGTGCAGGAACTTCAGGTCTCCCGTGAAGATGGACGTTCCCTCGAAGCCCAGTTCCTGGAGGAGATCAGGGGAGGTGAGCCGCTCTGGCGCCAGGATATGCATCAAGCGCTGGAGGCCATCCGCATCAGCCTGGCCGCGGAAGCCTCCGCCCAGGAGGGGCACCGGGTCTTTCTATCCTCATAAGGTGAGATAAGGACGGAATACCAAAATAACCCTCAACATTTAGAGGGCTGACTCTTAAGAAAATCCTGGCAAATGTTGAAATGGAGGTTCCTCCGATGAAAAAAGGTTTTCTCAACTTCCCACGCTTGTCCCCGTCCCCCTATAGACTCAATCGGGGATCAATCAGGAGCATCTTCCAGCACGTTGTGGCTATCGTGGTAGCGCTGTCCCTATCCAGCAGCGTTTCCGGTGACCCCATCCGGGGAGAAGTGCCGCAGACCGTGGCCGATGTTTTCCACCCAGAAGTGGAAGGGGTCAGCGTCAAAACCTGGGTGCAGAACCTGCAGATCCCCTGGTCACTTGTTTTCCTGCCAAACGGCGATGCCCTTGTTTCGGAGCGACGCGGGCAGATTCAACGTATTCCCCGTGGGGAGAGCCAGCCGCAGCTTTACATCAAGCTCGATGAAGTAGCCCACGTCGCCGATGCGGGACTCATGGGATTGGCCCTGCATCCCCAATTTACACAGCATCCCTACATTTACGCTATGCATACCTATCAAAAGGATGAGCAACTGGTCAATCGTGTCATTCGCCTGCTCCATCACGGTGATACGGGTGCTCTTGAGAGCGTTATTCTGGACAACATACCTGGTCACAATATTCACATTGGCGGCAGGATCGGATTCGGCCCAGATGGGATGCTCTATATCGGGACTGGCGATCTCTGGAACCAGCCGCTCTCCCAGGATCTCCACTCATGGGCAGGAAAGATTCTTCGCATCACACCGGAAGGCCAGATTCCGGAAGATAACCCTTTCCCAGGCTCCCCGATCTTTACCTATGGACACCGTGTTGTCCAGGGCCTGGCCTGGGATCCCGAAACGGACGTAATGTTTAACTCAGAACACGGACCATCTGGTGAATGGCCGGGCGTCATACACCGCGACGAGATCAACATCGTTGAGAAAGGGGCCAACTACGGCTGGCCCAATGTCGTCGGCGCGCCTCGCATCGCTGAATACCGGGATCCCATCGCGATGTGGAAAAAAGCCTCTGTCCCTCCCGCCGGCATGACCTTTTACCGCGGAGACCTCTTCGTTGCCACGTTGCGAAGTCAAGCACTGATTCGTATCCAGTTTGAGGACGATAACGAAGACTACAAGGTGACGAATATCGAACGTTGGTTTGCTCGCGACCCGAAGAACGGAATCTACGGACGTCTGCGTGACGTGACCGTTGGACCGGACGGCCATCTCTACGTTTTGACCAGCAACACCGATGGACGAGCCGAATTGCGTCCAAACGATGACAAGATTCTACGCCTGAAGTTTGAGACCCCGGAATAAGAGGAAGAACATGTTCGACAGACAAATAGGGCGTGTTGGCTTCGCTGTCTATAGATGGAATTGAGGCAGGCAAGAACGAGTTCAACGCCTGGCCCAAACGCTCTTCGAAGGGGTCGAAAATCGGCATTAACTAAGCCAGAAATCGAATGGCCTTTGGTGCAGGAGTTTACATAAACTTAAAGTTCTGAGAACTGAAATTCAAGGGCTAAAATGCTGAGACACCGGCAGTGATCTTTCAGCAGAAGGCTGCATATCCGAACGTCGGATATCGCACCGAAATACAGAGATCTGAGAGATATTAACGATTGGGAGGTGTAACCAATGAATTTAGAAGAATTTAAAGCGAGGTTGAAGGGGATTTATCCACCCATAGCCACAGCACTTACAGAGGATGAGGAATTTGATGAGCAGGGAATGAGACGCTTGATTCGGTATCTATTGGATGCTGGAGTGCATGGACTCTTCGTGCTGGGGACAACTGGGGAGTCTGCGACCTTCACGACCGCTCAGCGACAACGGATCATAGAGGTCGTAGTGGATGAAGTAAGCGGCAAGGTTCCGGTCATGGCAAACGTAACTGATATCGGCACCAAAAAGACGATAGAAAATGCCAGGATCGCCGCAGACTCAGGGGCAGATGCCATCATTCTCATGGTGCCATACTATTTTACGCATACAGCGCCCGAGGTGATAAGCCATTTCAGGGATGTTCTGTCAGCCGTGGATTTGCCGATATTCATGTATAACTACCCATTTACCACGAATTTTAACATGACGCCAGACTTTGTTGGGCAATTAGCCGAGGAGGACAGGATTGTAGGGATAAAGGACAGCAGCAACGACTTCGAGCAGTTTCAGGAGCTGCTGCGAATGTTTAGAGGTTCGCAAGATTTCAAGGTCTTCCAGGGGGAGGAGTCTCAACTTGCTGCCAGCATTCTTTTAGGTGCGGATGGAGCGGTGATGACCGCAAATAATGTGGCGCCAAAGCTGTCTGTGGAGATATATGAGGCGGCATCTGCCGGCGACATCCAGAAGGCATCTCTTCTGCAGGACAAGTTGATGACTGCCTTTGATATCCTACAGGTCTCTGGAACGTTGACATCTGGATCGGCTATCGGCGGAGTTAAAGCGGCTCTTTCTTGCCTTGGGATCTGCGGCCCCACAGTTAAAAGGCCTTTCCTGCCTCTTGCAGACGAGGAAGTAAACAAGATTAAGAGGATCTTAGAAGTGGTCTCGGCTTGATCTCGCTCTGCCTTGAGAGGGACTAAAGCCTGCGCCAGGCTCCCTGTCGGGGACAGTCATGGGAGCCTAAAATCATAAGCTTAAAGAATAGTCCAGGCCTGAGCCGTCAGCTTGATTGATCCCCCAGCCCCAGTTAAATCGGGGTTCAAGCGGAGACCTGCCGGTAAGGTCTACACATACGGATGGTGACGAAGATTCCATCTTACATTTACATTTCTGCTGCAGGGCAGGACTGGACCCCCTTTGCATCCGGGGTATAGACTACAACCAGACTTCGTACTTGCGTAGGCTTGGGGCAGGATGTACTTGGAAGTTGAGCATGTTGAACATCGGCGTTGTCGGGGACGCTCATACCGTGGCGTTCGCCCGATTGATAAACGTGGGGAAGAGAATCCGCGGGGTGCGGGTGAACCATGTATGGGGGGAAACTGCTTCTCAGGCGCGGGCGGCGGCGGCAGACGGCCAGATTCCCCATATCGTTAAGGAGCCCAAGGACTTGATCGGGGTGGTAGACGCCGCTCTGGCGGCCCACGTCCACGGGAAGTACCACTTGCAAGCGGCCAGGCCCCTACTGGAAGCCGGGATGCCGCTCTTCATCGACAAGCCGTTCTGCTGTACCAGGTCCGAGGCCAAGCGCTTCCTGGCGTGGCAGCCCAACAGGGGGTGCCAATCTGCTCCTATTCGGTGAGGCCCTTGCAGTCCTCCTTTTTGGATTTGAGAAAGCAGGTGCGCAAGCTGGGAGAGATATACGCAGTGGTCTCCACCGGACCCTGCGACATCAAGTCCAAGCACGGAGGAATCTTCTTCTACGGTATCCACCAGGTGGAGATGATCCTGGAACTGGTCGGACGCGAGGTGACCCATGCACAAATCGGCAGAGGGACCGGGAAACATCACGTGGCCACTCTGGCCTTCAAAGACGGAAAGCTGGCCACCATGAACCTGATCGGGAGGGGGACAGCTTTCCATTTGAGCTTCATCGGCCAGAAAGGCCGCATCGACCGGAGCATTGATCCTGACGGGAGCATGTTTCTTCCAGGAGTTCGCTCCTTTGTGCGGATGTTCAGGACCGGCAAAACTGATCAGACCGCGGAGATCCTGCTGGCACTGCTGGCGGTTCTGGAGGCGCTGGAAAAGTCCATTGCCCGCAAAGGACAGGGTCAGAGTCTCCCTCTCAAGGGTCAGAGTCTCCCTCCTAATTAAATCACGGCTGAATCGCACTGACGCCGATCCAGTTGCTTACCTAGTCGCTTACATGGAACACATAATGCAGAAGCTGTGGGAACTGAGGAGCTTGGGAGCCTTCTTCCCCAGAGGAACTCTTGACATGCAAGACTTAGCCAGGGTAAAAATAGATGCCTGTGTGCACAGAGGCTTGGCCCCAAGAGGCGCTCAGGACTTAAAGAAAGGAAACAACCATGCAAGTTGAAGTCCTTCACGACCGGAGGGTTTCGCCTTCCGGGGAGCTCACCTGCGCCTACCCGTTGACCACGCTGGGCGCCGACGGCTCCATCGTCTGCCTCTACCGGCGCGGGCAGCAGAAGCACTCCTACGACGGCGTCCTGGTGTCACAGCGCTCGACCGATCTGGGAAGGACCTGGTCCGATCCAGTGACTGTAGTTGCGGGACAACACCTGAATCCGCCTCAGGCGGCCGTCAGCGGGGGTCTCTGCAAGTGCGGCGACGGTTCGTTGTTAGCTGTCATTGGAATCGTGGAGGTCACCAGACCGGATGTCTACATCTTCAGTGAGGAAGGCTTTACTCAGCGCCGCCTGTTAGCCCTGGCCAGGAGCACGGATGGCGGCCGCTCGTGGAACCCATGCAAGTACGTGGATGAAGCCACTGTTGGCAAACCCTTCGGCGCCTCCAAACCCCTGCTCCTGCCTGACTGCCGGATCTTCATTCCCGGGGAGCGCCCCCACGAAGGCGGCCAGTTAGGCATGTGCGCCAGCTTCTCCTCCGACCACGGGGAGTCCCTCGAACCGGTGCACGACTGCGTCTTCGATCCCACCGCTCAGCTGAGCCTGTGCGATGCCCGTTTCGCCCTATTTGACGACGGCCAGATGCTGGCCCTGCTATGGACCTTCCGCCAGAGCGACGAGCAGACCGTAGAGGTGCACCGCTCTGTGTCCGACGACCAGGGCCGCACCTGGTCTAAAGCCCGTCCAGTCGGCCACCTGGGCCAGATCACGGCGCCACTGGTCGTAGCTGGCGACACCGTACTAGCGGCCAGCAATTACCGCTGGCCTCCCCAGGGTATCCGCCTCTGGCAGTCACGCGACAGAGGGGAGACCTGGCCGGTGGAGGAGTCCCTGCAGATGTGGGACGCGGATCAAAAGCGAATGCTGGCCCAGCCCCTGCAGGTGGGCGACCAGAATCAGAAGGACAGCGTGTGGGACGCCCTGCCCGGATTCACCTTCGGCACCCCGGATCTGACCGCCTTGCCGGACGGGACTGTACTCCTGACTTACTATGCCGAGATTGACGGATTAGCGCAGGTCAGAGCGTCCCGCTTCACTACAAGGAACAGGCAATAAAGGTCACCCAGATCGAAGTCCACGAGATTTCTCTCGAATTCCTGGACTGGCACGCCACCAGCTTGACCACCAGTTCCAGTGGCGCGAGCGCGGGCTTGATGAGATAAGCTTCTGAGCCCTTCTTCACAAAAGCTCACAGCGTATTTAAAATATATCCATTAGACGGCAATGACGATTCTATCTTTGGTCATTTACAAGACTGCTCACTTTAGACAAAGTGGGCAGTCTACAATGGTTTTGGATTGAAAAATTTTCATTGACATCCACTATTTTCTTTCTTATCTTCCCCTGCAGTCTGTCTGTATGCCTTCAACACTTCGCAAACACACAAAGTTAGGTGACTGCCTCCATGGATCTAGTAGTTCAGTTAATCAAATCTCTAGCTTGGCCGATCGTTGTGATCTGGCTGGGCTATTTATTTCGTGGGGAAATACGCGACTTATTTGGACGTGTGAGTCAGCTTAAGTACAAAGACCTAGAGGCTAAGTTCGAGCGAGGGCTCGCTTCAGCTGAGGCAGAAGCGGAACAAGCGCTCGAAGGAACCAAACAGCGACAGCTAACCCACAAAGAACCAATTTATCCATCACCATATGATCAGAGATACGCTCAGTTACTTCGCATATCTGAGGAATCACCGCGAGCTGCACTTCTCGAAGCTTGGATCGAAGTTGAGACTGCCTTAATTGAGGCAGCCGCAAGATATGATGTCGATGTTAACCGTAGAGCTCCACCTTTTAAATTAGCAATTTCCCTGATTAATACAGGTAATTACGCCAAGACGGTTCTTCCGCTCTTCGAGGATCTAAGAGTACTTCGGAATGAAGCTGCCCACGCGAGAGATTTCCAGCCCACAAACAGACAAACTAGGCGTTATCTGCAGCTTGCGATCGAACTTGCGCTTACGTTTAGGAACCCACTATAAGTCACCTAACAATTTGTTCAACATGGACGCTAGCTACTGACATTTAGACAAATTTCCACAAAAGCTCATAGAGCATTGAATACACAGCCCGTCAGACATCAATGACGGGCTGTGTCTTTGGTCATTTACAAAAGTGCCCATTTTAACTAAAGTGAGTAGTTTGGAAAGACTTTCGACTGAAGAATCTTATTGACATCCACTATTTCCTGCCTTATCTTCCATTGGAGTCCGTCTGGCAGGACTCAAGACCTCTTGGCAACACCATTATAGTTGTGCGACTTGCCATCCGAACAATGGGAACTCAGGAGAAATCAGCGTCCGATACGGCGGATCTCGATCATAATCTCCGATTCTTAATCGCAGATTCTTAATCTCCGATGCCGTACAAGGATAAGCAGCACACATAACCCACCACAAGCCGGCTGAAGTCTATCAGAGAAGTGGATGTTATCATTGAAGACTTCAAGGTGAATCAAGATCTGTAGATGGACATAAAGGAAGATAACAATGAGAAAAAGCAAAGCGCTCAAGAAATTTCGTGAGGGAAGATGTGCCCGAGTCTGCAACTTGGGGCATTACTTGCCGTTTTTTGTACGTCATGCGGCCCATTTCAACTACGATGTCATCTGGCTGGACCTGGAACACCGCGCAATGTCTGCCCGCGAGGTTCAGTCCCTGCTGGCGATGTGTCACGCCAACGATATAGACTGCATGGTGCGTTCACCGAGCGTGAGTCGTACTCACCTCTATCGCTACCTGGAGGACGGGGCCGCCGGTGTGATGATCCCCTTTGCCTCGGATGTGGATATCGCTCGGAGCATCGTAACCGCTGTGAAGTTCCCGCCCCTCGGTAACCGCGGCCTGGATGGAGCGGGTCTCGATGCAGACTTCGGCTTTGAAGTCTGGCGTCCTGACAGCACCTACACTACTGACGCCAACCAGGAAACCTTCGTAGTTCTGCAGATCGAGACGAGGGAGGCCCTCGAAAATGTGGATGAAATAGCAGCCGTACCGGGAATAGACGTCCTCTTTGTAGGGCCGGCCGATCTGGGACTGCGTCTCAGACAGAAGACGGACGGGCCGCCGATCACCCTTGAGGATGCCATCCCCACGGTTGCCGAGGCCGCTCGCAGACACGATAAAGCCTGGGGCATGCCGGCCCCCACGCCTGAGAAAATAGCCCAATACCGGGAATTAGGAGCCCAGTTCCTGAGCTATGGCGGCGATTTCGCTCTCAAGGACGTACTCGACCGCGGCAGTCACGAGTTCGATGAGGTCTTGGACGAATAAGCTGTGTAGCGCACCATATTTAGGTGTGGCCGATAGTATCGCAACAATTGTATCTCTGCTGAAGAATAATACAGATGATACAGTCGCACCCGCAGTGGACTATCCCATTGGGATTTGTCCTGCTCACTATTCGGTGAACTTTTAGGTGGAGACAGGCATAGTGACTTGGATGCTCCTGTCAGGATCGGCAACACTGTATCTGAAACGATGGCAGCCCGCCATGTCAACCGTGCTCCGCACATGTGGGTCAATGCCACCTGCACTGACCCCGGAGAATTGAAAGAAGGAGGGTGGGTTCACGTATAGCATTCAAGAAGGCATGCTCCGGATCAAAGGCTATGTCTGGCCGTTAAGCGTAAAGGCCGGGGAACGGATCGGATTCCACATCTCTACGAATGCGGATGCCTACTCGATCCAGATCGCTCGTGTGGGAGCACAGAGACACGTCGTCTGGACACAAGACGGCCTGACCGGAGCACAACATCCTGTCCCCTGCAACGCATCGACGCATGGGTGTCAATGGCCTGGGGCCAAAGAAATATCTGTACCCGTGGATTGGCCCTCAGGCTATTACAGTGTGATCATGCAAGCGACAGGCAGGGATGGATCCACTTCCGAAGGACAGGCGTTCTTCGTGGTGCGGTCACCCCATCCCGGCCGCGATGCCCCTATCCTTATCCAATTAACCACGAACACATACAACGCTTACAACACATGGGGCGGCTCAAGTCTCTATCGAGGGCCCGACGGACCAGGAAACCGAGTCTCCTTCGAACGCCCGTATGCAGGCCTTCCCGGCGTAGATGGACTGCTCCTATTTCGTATGGATGAAGAGCGTCAGGAGCTCTTAGAAGGTCGAAATGTCTCCGAGCGCCTTCAAGAGGAGTTCCGGAAACAGATGGCAGCGTACAACGTCCCCGGCATCAGGCTTTCAACGCACGGTAGCATCACGACGGTCGAACCGGGCAGACATTGGAGGATTGATGATAACCTGGGCACGGGTCCTGCAGCCTACCATGTGAAGCTTCAGGAAGGGCAGCTTCACGTCTATGACGGCACAACATTCTGGGGGGCTGGATGGCGCAACTGGGAGCAGCCGTTCGTAGCCTGGGCCGAGCAAGCCGGGTATTCGCTTGACTTCGCAATCAACGGGGACCTTGAATTCCACCACGATATTCTTGAGCACTACCGCCTGGTGCTGAGTGTAGGACACGACGAGTACTGGTCATCGTCTATGCGGGATCACCTTGAGTCGTACATCGCTGCCGGCGGAAACGTGGCCTTTTTCAGCGGAAATGTGATGTGGTGGCAGGTGCGCAGCCAAGACAACGGCAGAGCACTGGTCTGCTGGAAGAGAGCCTATAGACAAGACCCTGTTTATCAAACTGGTGACCATAGACAGCTCAGCACGCTCTGGTGCCACCGCCTCATCAATCGACCCGAGAATTACCTGACCGGTGTCAGCTTTGCCTACGGAGGTTATGCAGGCTTTTTTGACCAGTTTGTGGACGAGCCCGGCGCATACACAATACATCGTCCCGATCATTGGATCTTTGAGGGGACCGGTCTGAAACTACATGACCTCCTGGGCGTTCAGGACAGTATAGTCAGCTACGAATGTGACGGATGCGAGTTCGAGCTTCAAGATGGACTGCCCATTCCCACACAGCGCGACGGTACACCGGAGACGTTTCAGATTCTCGGCACAGCACCGGCAGGACTGACCGATTATGACGACTCCATCGAATTGGTGAATGAGACGCTGCACCCGGAGGGGGGCGAACCTCACCCCTACCCAGGTGCGGCGGTGCTCGGAACCTACAGCCGCGGCGGCACGGTGGTTACCGTGGGTTGCACCTCGTGGGCAAATGGACTTCGCGGTGGGGACAAAGTGGTCGAACGGGTCACACGGAACATCCTTGACCGTCTTTCGTTGTGACGAGACAGTACGTCGTGCCTGCCCCGATAGCTAGGTACGTGGCGATACGTTCCAGTCGCAAGTGGCCGACGCGCCTGAATCTTCCAATACATATTAGCTAAGGAGGCAGTAGAATGCACGTAGATCGAGACCGATTCCTGAAAGAAGGGTATCTCATCTTGCGCAACGTCATCCCGCCGGACGAGCTGGACGAGCTGCGCGCAAGTTACGAAATGATGGTCGAAAAACAGAAGGCGATCTGGGCGCGCGAACGCAACCCGGACGATCCGCCCGGAGGTGCGTGGGATACCTCGGCCCAGCCGCGGTTGAACCTGCATAGCCTGAGTGATCAGATAGATGCACAGACCGCCAAGACTGTCGAGGTCTGGCTTCACGAAAACACGCAAGGTGTCAGCAGCCAGTTGCTGGGAGTGGCGGATGCGGCGATCACTGAGATGATGCTGATGTGCAGTCCTTCGCGCGACCACGGCACGGCGAACCACCGGGGATGGCACCGCGATTTCTATCCGCCCTACAGCGCCCCGCTGCAGGGCTACGCAGAGGACATCATCGAGAATGGCCCCCGGTACGTACAGTGGAACATCCCCCTCTACGACGATGATGTGCTGTGGGTGGTGCCCGGCAGTCACAACCGCTTCAACACAGAGCAGGAAGACCGGCTGCTGAACGAGGACCCACGCGTGAACTTGCCCGGCGGTGTCCAGACGCATCTCACGGCCGGCGACGGCGTGGTCTACATCCTACCCATCCTGCACTGGGGCAGCAACTACAGCACCAAGATGCGGCGCACCATCCACGGCGGCTTTTCCACCTTCACCTACTACCCGAATCTGAGCTACCTCGAACACCTGTCTGCCCCAGCCCAGGTGACCTTGGAACGCTGGGCCCAGCGCAGCGAGCAGATGCTGGGCCACACCGAATCCGTGCTCCGCGCTGCCATTGAAAAAGGCGCCGCCGTGTACCATGCCAGGCTCGAAAAGCTGCACCCAGGCAGGGGCGAAAAGGGCAAGCGCCAGTCGACCATATTCCTGAGCAAGATCGCCAAGCGCATAAACAACCTCAAGCGCCCTGACTTCGACAGCCTGCCCGAGCAAGAGCGCACCTGGGCTACCAGCGTGCATCCGATAACCCTCCAGTGGGGCGCGCTGCTCGCGGATCGCTTCTCGCCTGAAGAGGCCAAAATTCTATGGGAGCGGTTCAAATCGGTGGACGACAGCCTCCAGGCGGAAGAAGATCAGTGGGCGCCCGGCTTCCAGGGCGATTCGACGCGTTACTACTTCAACCAGGTGCCGGCGGATTTAAGTGTCGAAAACTTCATCTCAGGCTGGGACACGTAACAGCCAGCGCAGCCTGAAACCCGGATCGGCGTACAGAGCACACGTGGAATGATGCGATAGAAATCACCTCAGGGCAAAGAGCAAAAACGTATTTGCAGAGTAGCTGGGGGAGAAGTTCGTGAAAGTCAGAAAAAATGACGCTCTTTACTACCTGGGAACAGGTTTAAGGGAAGAGGCCATCCAAAGTGTGTAGACCGTGTAGACCTATGTACTATGTTTGTATATAAAAAATGTTTTTGTACAGCAAACATATAGTAAGGGTATACACCGTCTACACCGTATGCACAGGCTTCCCCTTCATCTAAAATCGCAAGCCCCCGTTTGTTAAGCACGTTACGCTTCTTTAAGCTGTATCATATGTCAGTACTTATATACCCCTGATCTCTAACTCGTTGGAGGTCTTGATCTCTAACATGTTAGGGTGCTACATAACTGACCTCTAACCCTTTAAAGGTCTTGATCTTCAATGTCTTGTAGAACTTACTCTTGATCACCAGCTTCTTCCAGGTCAGTTGCTTAATAACCTCGCTGCCTCCTGGGCTACTTTAAGAGATCCAGATACGCCCCCTTTGAGTAGAAGCTCTACCTACCTGCTGACTACGGGCTTGCTTTCCCCCGATAGATCTAATAACGGATTAAGGAGAGTCCTCATGAGCAGCCTGCCAAAGACAAACAAGACAACCGTTGCCGTAGTTACAGGAGGACATGCCTTCGACGTGCCTGGGTTCCACACTGTATTCCGAAGCCTTCCAGATGCCGACTGCTATATTCAGCATGTGGAAGATTATGTCTACGATGCCGGACGCGTGAGAGACGAATATGATGTCGTTCTCTTTGCGGATATAGTGGATCGGAAGCAGATTTACAACCCTCAGAGCATGCCTGCCGAAGGGGGGAAAGGCTATGAAGGCAGAATACAAGGCATATTGGAGCAGATCGGTAAGAACTCGCAGGGAATCTTCATCCACCATCATGCTCTCCTGGCCTATACGGCGTGGCCCCTCTGGTCAGACCTGGTCGGCATTCAGAATCGAGAACTCTCCGGCGCTCACATAGTTCCGAACCTGCAAGTCGAGATCGCCAATCCCGACCATCCCATCACACATGGGCTGGAAGCATGGGAGATGACCGACGAGACCTATATCATGAATGAACCGGAGGTAGACAGCGACATCTTGCTGGCTGTCAATCACCCTCAAAGTATGAAAGCCATCGGCTGGGTGAGAACCTTCAAAGAATCCCGTGTATTCTGCCTTCAGTCGGGGCACGATGATAAGACATACGTGGACCCGAATTTCCGCAAAATCGTGGAAAGGGGCATTCAGTGGTGTGCAGGACAGATTTGAGGGGAGGAGAGAGGGCTCCAACAAATAGCGTTGCTTAATCGAAGTTGCTTTCCAGGGAACACTACGACTCTTCCTGCTTAATACGTCCCCGATTGAAGCCCGATTAAATCTATCGGGGATCAGCTTCTGCTGGCTTCTTCATAAGCACGCTTTGTTTATGTTGTGGAGGCGGGAATTTAGCGGACATCCACAGATCGGTGAGCGGCATCCAGCAGTTCCCTACGGAACTCCCAGCTCTTCAACAGCCTGATGCAGGTCGGGCGGGAGAGGACCAGCCTGCGCTGCAGTTACGCTCTCTTCGATCTCGGCAGGCGTTGCAGCCCCTATCAGAATCGTTGTGACCGCTGGGTCCGCCATTAGAAACCGCACGGCCATGGTCACAAGCGAAAGACCGCAGTCCTTCTGTAGCGCATAGAGCCGCTCAAAACGGTTCAGAATCTCGGGCGTCCAGGAATCCGGGGGAGAACTCAGCCACTCGGCATGAACCTCCGTCAGAAGCGCATTCTGAAAGGCACCACCCAGGATCAATGTCACCCCCTTCTCAACCGCGACCGGTAAAGCCTGGCGGCGGGTCCCCCGCCATATCATATCATAGTTGAAGGCGGGCAGACAGGTGTCAACCTCCACGTGTCGCAGGACGTGGGCAACGGAGTCAGCACTGTTTCCAGTTATCCCGATGAAACGACACAGGCCTTGCTCCTTCGCCTCTCTCAGAACCTGCATGACCGGGGCGTTGTCAAAATCGAAATCATCCTCAGGTTGAACGCGTCCGGTTGCGCCTTCGGACCACCAGCAGGGATAATCGGCCTCATGCACCTGCAGCGTGTCCACGCTGTCACGGCGGAGCGCACGCAGGTTCTCCCAGAGCTGGGCGCGGAGGGCATCCCATGATCGGAAATCCTCCGGCGCGGCAAGGTAGCCCAGCTTTGTTGCCAGCAGGTATGGCTCCGTGCACCCCTCCAGCCCGTTGCCCAGTATTACCTGTGAAGCCCCCTGGCAGTAGGCCGGAGAGGTATCGAAATAGCCTGACGCCCAGCTCCAGCGCCCGGTGCACTGTGGCCACGCCGTCGGCAAAGGATTGCATATCGAGAGAGCCGCCACCCAGGCCCACGACAGTCACATGCTCCTCTGTCCTGCCGTAAGGGCGTCTTTCAATTGCTGCTGTCAGGATTAATTCCTCCCAATCTTTCCTGGAAACGATCCCCGACCCCCCGGTAGATTCAATCGGGGGTTCAGTCGGGGTCAGGAGACGTTTCCAGTTCTTCAAGGGCCTGATGTAAGTCAAGCGGAAGTGCGCCAGCCTGGGCTGCGACGACGCTCTCTTCAATCTCGGCAGGCGTCGCTGCGCCGACCAGAATCGTTGTAATAGCTGGATCGGCTATCAAGTAGCGGATCGTCAGAGCGACCAGAGATAGGCCGGAGACTTTCTGCAGGTCGTTCAAGCGGACATCGGGACTCTCCCCCTTATCAGCTCCGATGGAGTCAATCACCCCGGCTGCGATGAAAGCTACTCCCTTTTCGCGAGCCAAAGGCAATGCTGTCCGACGCGCCTGCCGCGACAGAAGCGAGTAGTTATAGGCGACCAGACACGCATCCACCTCCACGTGGCGCAGCACACGGGCAATTCGGTCTGCACTGTTTCCCGTGATCCCGATAAATCTACATAAACCTTGCGCTTTTGCTTCTCTTAGAACCTGCATTATGGGCGCGCTGGTAAAATCGTAATCGTACTCAGGTTGAATGTGTGCGTGCGCGCTGTGCGCAGCATCATCGGACCAGCAGCAGTGAAACATGGCTTCGTGCACCTGTAGTGTGCCCACGCTGTCACGACGCAGTAAACGCAGATTCTCATCAAGCTGTGTGCGCAGGGCGTCACGCGAACGGTAACGGGTCGGGCTGGCTAGAAATCCGAGCTTGGTCGCCAGAAGATACTCTTCCGTTCGTTCCTACAGGGCCACACCATAGATTCCCTGCGATAGTCCACTGCCGTAGTAAGGAGAGGTATCGAAATAGCTGACGCCCAGCTCCAGCGCCCGGCGCACTGTGGCCACGCCGTCGGCAAAGGAGTGCTTATCGAGAGAGCCGCCACCCAGGACCACGACACTCACATGCTCATCTGTCCTGCCGTAAGGGCGTCTTTCAATTGCTGTTGTCATAGTTCCTCCCCACCACGATGTGTTGCTTGTGAATCCATCTATTAACGTACCCGCAACGGTATTCTGACATCCTGCCTCCTGAACAGACAAGTTCCGTCCACATCTTCACACACAAAGTAGAGGGCGTACGCCGGCAGAGCCACCTTTCCTGGCTGCGTTTCTGACGCACACCTCAGTTCAAAATCCAGCCGGCGCGTCTCACGACTTACAGGTTCAGATGGATTCTTTACGATATGAAGCTTCTGTTCCAGCTCCCAGCCAGGCAAGGGATCTACCCATAGTTTCAGGTCTTCGACTTCATTATTCCAGTGAGCTTTTACAGCCTGGTTCGGACGGAATATCACGTGTATCCGTGCACTGCCGCCCGGTGGGATGACCGCCGGCACAGAGACCACTTCTATCTGAATAAGACCCTCCTCATCCAGCCGTATCCGGCCATCTGGATCGGGGTTTTGCACCGCTGATTCACCGATCTCCAAATCTACTAATGGCGCTGCATATTCGGCGCCGGCAGGTTCAACTGTCAGTTCCACCGGGACCTCACCCCGTCCCGTGATTTCTTCTCGCGCCTGCTCTGTCCAGTCGTAGAACGGATAAGGCTTGTCCAGACGCGGGCCATACTGCTGAATGCGCCGTCTCCAGATATACTGGTTAGGGTCCAGCTCCAGGGCACGGCCCCACTCTATCACAGCCTCCTGAAAATCGTTTGCCTTTCGGTATTCACTTTCATAGCGCCGCCGCAGGCAAACCCCCAGGCGGAAGTGCCAGCGCCCATCGCCTCCTTCCAGGTCCAGAGCCTGCCGAAAGGCCTCCACCGCCTCATCAATGCGCTCAATACCTCCCCATAGATAAAGGGCTGCACCGTACTCTCCCCAGGTCTCAGCTCCACCTGCAGCAGTCTGGCCCTTCAGGACGTTCAGATCCGGTCTTTCTGCTACCAGAGGATCCTGAAGTTGCTCAGGCGGCGCAAAATCCCTGTGGATGAATTCCGCCTCAAAGTTTTCCTGCGCAATCTCATGCCCTATTCCGTACTCATCAATGGCCGTTACAATGGGAACAGCCGTAAGTTCCAGCAGGTTCAACGGATCGATCATAATCGGCCAGTCCATCTCTTGCCACTGCATAAAGAGGCGGCATCTCTCCGGATGCTGTTCCTGGATGCGCCCCACTACGACGAGCTGCCTGTTCTCTACCAGTTGCTTCACCTGTCCATACCAGCCTGGTATGTGCCTGCGGCAGCCCGCTCACCAGGAGGCAAAATCCATCAGAAGAATCCTGCTGCCCCGGTACTGTCCCAGCGACATCGGCTCCCCATCCATCGAGGGAAGTACCCGATCTCTATAGCCAGCCTCCATATCTGCAGCTCCTTGAGTAGACAAAAGAATAGAGCAAACTGCAACAAATAGGTGCAATTTCATCTTATAAATGTAGTCGTATAATTGTAGTCGTATCGCGTCCCCGGATCCTGCCGACGGACAGGCCGCTTCTATCACCAGCGGACCCTAAAGCTCCGGCTCTTCCCCGATCTCAGTCAGGCGCTCTTTGGCCTGCTCATAGACATCGGTCGGAAGCGCCCCGGCCTTGGCTGCCGCCACGTTAGCCTGAAGGTGATCCAGATCGGCGGTGCCCACGATGGTAGTGTGGCAGGACGGATGCGAAAGCGTGAAGCGCAGCACAAACTCGTAGCGATTCATATCGCCCATCAGCTCGTTCAGCCCGGCCCGATCCCACTTTGTCCAGCGGTCACCGCTCTCGCTATGCCCCTTGGCGATGCCGCCGCGAATGATGATGCTAGCCCCTAGATCGGCCGCCTCCTGGATCATTTGCTCGTGCCTGCGCTCCAGGGCAGAATACGGAATCTGAAATGTGTCGAATACGCCCATACGTGCAAAGGCCAGAAGATCCGGGGCCGTGGAAGATACACCAATGAACCGGGTCTTCCCTGACTCTCGAATCTCTTGAAGGGCCTGCACGAGTCCGCCCTGCTCTACCTGCTCCACAGAAGGGTTGTGCATCTGCAGCACGTCCACATGGTCGGTCTTCATGCGCTCCAGGCTCTGGTCAATGTTCCTCTGCAGCCGATCTGCCGTCCACAGGTGGCCAGGATCTTGCCGGGCCCCGTCGGGGCCGATGTTGCACCCACATTTAGTGGCCAGATAGAATTCTTCGCGACGATGGCTGATATGGGCGCCGATGCGCTCCTCGCTCAAGCCGTAATCGGGTGAGGTGTCGATGAAGTTGATGCCCGAGTCAAGCACTGCATTTATGATGCTCCCGGGATCTTCAGTATGTGAAATCGCCATCGCGCCGTAGCCTAACTGCGTCACTTCTAACCCTGTGCTCCCAAGGGCCTCTTTCGGTAGCTCCGTCTGCATGATCAACCTCCAGTTCCAAGTCTATGTTTGTGTTTGCGGCCTACTAGCGGATTTGTCAGCGGTAGGCCAACCTCTGTTTGTTATAAAGGTCTCGTTGCAATCTGTTATGGATGCTTCCTATAAGCGCTTAACTGTCGGGTCAAAATAGTGTGGACAAGATTAAAGAGAACCAAGATACTAGACAGGATAGCGGGAGAGGCAACCTAAGGGATATTGCTTCGCTTTGCGTTAAATGACGTTGCAGGGGCTTTTGTCATTATGAGGGGCAAAATCCTGAAGTAACTTCACCTTTCTACGAACTTAATATAACCCAGAGGCTTTGTCAATCTACTTAGCTGGATACAAGGCCATGCCCGTTAAAAATCTCCAGCGCCTTCTGGAATATCTTTTGATCGGGATAATTTCCATCCGCCGCATCCAGGACTTCGTCCACCTGCTCCGGAGTATTCAGGCCTACTATTACACTGCTTACGATGGGATGGATCAGGGCAAATTTGATCGCGAACTCGGTCCACGATTCTTTTTCCCCGGCAAAAGCAGCCTTTAACATCTCCAACCTTTCGTAGGCATGATCCCAATTATCTGTAAACATACGATCGCCTTTCGGCAATTGGCTGCGGGAGGCCCTCCTGTCCGTGAGCAAGCCGCCCATAAAGGGCCGAATACAGAAGAACCCATGGCCCTTCGCCTGCATCTCTGAGAAAAATTCGGCCATCTCCATTTCGATCGGGTTGTAGTAAGCCACCATCCCGCTGAAAGTGTCGGTTTTCAGAGCCGGGGATGCAAATCCAGGGGTATAGGGGAAGGTCGTCAGGTAACCGACCTTCCCTTCCCCTTTTAATTTCTCGAATATCTCCAGCATAGGCTCACAAATTACCTCTAAATTTGGAACCCTGAGTTCATCCGTGTTCGGATTGGATCTCTGCAAGTGCTGCACTACCGCGATACGATCCGCGTGAAGATCCCGCAGTGCTTCTTCTACCCGCAATCTGAACTTGTCGGCATGAAATGTTCCGCCGTCTTCGAAATCGGGCACCGGCACTTTGATGATATGATGAAGCTCTTTCCGCTTCGGATGATCCTTCAGAACCTGTCCGACTGCCCAACGAGTTCCGTACTCGTAGCTCGAATGGATGAAATTAACGCCCCGCTCGATGGCTCTTGCCAGAGCCCGTTGTCCGGTATTTGACCTGTCGTCATGACCCGGCTCCGTGGCCGCAAACCGCATCGGACCAAAACAGATTTCCGATACCTCTAAATCCGTCTTTCCAAATCTCCGAAATGGCATCCTTCCCTCCTGAACCTGAGAACAGTATTGATTTCATGATTGCGGGTATCCTGAAGTAGCCGAAGGCGGCCAACAGATGGTCAACAAGGGAATTGCAATCCTTCTTGTCAGTGATCATTACAACGGGAGACGTACCGCTTCCTCTGACATTGCCGATCGATAGGCCGCTTCTACAATCTCCAGATCCTTTCTTCCTTCTTGAGCGTCTATCGGCGATTCTTTGTCCGTCTGGATCCATTCTACAAACTCCCGACACTCGACCGCAAATCCGTCCTGATGCCGATGTCCGCTCAGGTCGATACGCAACTCACCCTCGGCCGGTCCAACTCCCTCGATTCCACGAGAATGGATTAAGAGGGCATCCTGACCCTCCGAAATAATCGAGCCATCCGTACCGTAGACTGCAAAACGAGGTCCAGGACCGGGGTGGGAAGTCGCCCAACTTATCACCATATTCCCGATGACCCCATTCTCAAACTTTACTGAAAGCAGTGAAGTGTCTTCCCCTTCCAGAAAGAGTTCTGGGCTTACTCTGTCGGCAAAGAGGGCGAAGACTCGATCGGCTCGACTACCTGCCAGTGACCGCAGCGTCCGAACCGAATGTATACCCAGGCTCATAAGGCTCCCTCCACCGGCAGTCTCACGCTGAAACCACCACGAATCCGGCCGGGGGCCTATGCGCCATAACTCATGCACACGTACCATAAAAACTGTGCCGATCAAACCAGCATCGATCAGCCGATATGCCTCTGTACTGTCAGGCTGGAACTGATAGTTCTCGGCGACAGCCAGGCGAGTTCCCGCCAGGTCAGCAGCCTTTAACATGGTGTCGGCTTCAGATAGGTTCAGGGCCATCGGCTTTCCCGTCATGCAGTGCTTTCCTGCTTCCGCTGCCTGCACAGCTACGGGACAGTGCAGATGATGTGGCAGCACGACACCCACGGCATCGATAAGATCCGATGCCAAAACCTCGTCAATCGAAGAAAAGGCCCCAACAACCTTTAGTTCTTGTTGTGCCCGTTGAACTTTGACTGGATCAATATCATAGACATACAGGTCCACATCTTCCATATCACTGAAATGCCCGGCATGGGTATAACCCGTCCCCAGACCGATCACACAGATACCCAGTTTCCGGGAACTGACATTTTTCATGTACTTTTCCTAATTTGGCGGTCACGCTCTGATGCGGCATCTGGCTTCCTTTTGAGTATCGCTCTCAATAAGAAGGGAACTTTAGAATCAGACTGTGGACTTCCATCTGAACTTCTGATCCATAATTCAACTCTACTTTATCAGCAGACTTCCTTATCCAGTCACGTTCTCGGATCGTCAGTTCCTCTTGACCGTCGCGCGCTGGTGATGTCTACAGCTCACAACGCCCCCAAACCTAATAGGGCATGATCCCTCACGGCGACCTTCAGGACACTTGCAACTCTATATTACATCCTGTGAGTCTCGTGAACACTATGCATATTCACGACACCTGCGACGGCGTCAAACCGACACCATCCAGGCGGCGTTTCGCTTCCACATAAACATCCGGAGACAGGGGGCCTTTCAGCACGGTGCCTATGTTCTCCTGAAGGTGTTCAGGATTCTGGGTGCCCACGATAATAGTGCTTATCTGGGAATGTGCAAGCGTAAACCGCAGCATGAAGGCAGTGTGGTTCTCGCCTTCCTCCCGTAATTCATCCAACTTCGCTTCGTCAAAACTGCCCCACTGCGCGGCAGAGCCTGAACCTACCCCCGGTTCACCACTTGCCACTCCACCTCGGATAATGGTACCTATCCCGGCTTCTGAGGCCTTGGTGATCCAAGCTTCGTGCTTCCGCTCAAGAGCTGAATACGGTATCTGGAATGTATCGAAGACACCCCACGAAAGATAGGTAGGTAAATCGGGGAGAGTGGTGGAGATGCCGATCCAGCGCACCTTTCCCTGCTGCCGCATCTCTTGCAGCGCCTCGACCAGGTTACCTTCCTCGCACTGCTGCACCGACGGGTTGTGGGGCTGTATCAAGTCTATATAGTCGGTTCTCAGACGCTGCAGGCTCTCCTGCAAGCCCCGAAAGAGGTTCTCCTTCGTCCAAATATGCCCATCCGGGTGACAGCCGCACTTGGTTGCCAAATAGTATTCTGATCTCCGGTGGGAAATACATTTGCCGATGAACTCTTCACTGCGACCATAGTCACTGGCGGTATCTATGAAGTTGATTCCGGAATCCAGTACTGCGTTGAAGATGGCCTTGGAGTTATCATCTGTCCATGGTCGCCTATCCCAGGCACCAAAGCCCAGGCGAGTCACCTTCAGTTCAGTGCGTCCTAGAATTGCGGTAGGTAAACCTTGTGACATTATGAAGTACCTCCTTTTGATATTTGGATTCAGTATCAGAACGAGCACCTCGGTCTGTACTCAGGCTCTATCACAGGCTAAACTCCCAAAGAGATAGTCGTTGCAGTAGCGATATCTCCCTTCAGAAAGTTCCGTCTCTATATGTTCGTCGAGATTGCCGAAGATCATTCATTTAATGATCTTCTACAGTCTTATGCCTCCTCTGCCTTGTGTTTCACACATACACGGACACTTACTTCGAGCACATCGGATAATATATCCGTCTGATATGTAGAAATCAAGTAAAATCACAACCAGCACGGGGCCTCAGGGGGTTATCTTGGTCTGTATATTTAGCCCTATCAGTTCCATTAGTACACTCGTTGGATGATGCTAGCGCTTCAATGGAGAATAAACATAAAAAGCCCGCAAGTCTATGATTTTGCGGGCTTTTCATCGTACGTTGTTGGTAGCGGTGGAGGGACTCGAACCCCCGACACGAGGATTATGATTCCTCTGCTCTAACCAGCTGAGCTACACCGCCGTCATTCAAATTTAAATATGATAAATCTACCAGCCTATGTCAATATTTTTCTCACGAGTCAACGCAGGGCTGCGGCCCTCCGAACTCCGCTAAGTTCTTATTCATTTGCCCTCGTATATATCCTCACTGGGACGAGGAAGCCTTTCACGAACCGCGGGCAACTTAGAGCCTCCCCTTCGAGGCCTTGATAGATAGTAGTAAGCAGTGCTGGAATAATCGTTGCTCAATTTATTTGCGTGTCCGTGCTCGATGCTTATATTTATGCTCTTCTGAAAGCGTATCGGGTCTTCGATATGATAGCGATAGACCGTGTTCTTACCCTTCCATGGCCAGTCGGGATTCCCGCTGTAAAGGATAACTCCATAGTAAGGGGAATTGTATTCCTGAGTGGGGCAATAGGCGCAGTGGTACCAATCTTCAGTCCCCGTGCCGTGAAGCGACGGAGGCCATTCCTCGCCGTCTATAAAGATCATGTCATCGCCTTCACCGTACCAATCGTTCGGATTCCGCTGAAAGCAGTCTATATCCAGATGAGCTCCGCAGTAGATGCCATCGCCCTCAACATCGCAGATGATATAGTTCTCCTTCCCTTCCTTGTTCAGAATTCGGGAGTCTTTCCAGATTTCATCTGGCTTGAGACCCTCTTCGTAGGCCCATCCTGCAGTGTTCGCCTCGCGTCTCCACTGGACGTGGAAGTACGATAAGTCCGCCACAGATTCCGGGTCCGGATATCGCTCGTAGTCGATGTAGAAGTAGTGCGCGTAGGTCTCCTGGCCCTGATTTTCCACCTCTACAATCACCTTACTCTTGAACGGCATCGGCCACCAGGAGTTAAAGCCCTTGCCATCTTCAGGACTCATCTGGAGCGGCAAAGTTATGAAGTTCTTTCGCATTCCGTGACCCAATCCAAAAAAGTCCCCTATCGGACATTCCACACTCGGATCCTTGCAGTCGTCCCAGTACATACGCAGGACGATGCGCCTGCAGTAATCTTCGTTTGGGATACCGAGCGTCATCCAGACATGCTTAATGCAGGCGGGGCCTTCGATCTCTGCAACAACCCTTTTCGTCCCGGGTTCGATGCGCCAGGCATCTCTGTTGCCGCCCGTAACATCGTAGCTGGAGACGCGATGACTGGTGTAATCCCGCAGTTTCGGCAGAGACGCCAAACTCGTCAGACCTATCATCTTTCATCCCCTTTCCTTTTCGATAACTGCAATGTAAGCAGAACCCACCGAATCAATAAATCTCTTGACCTTCCAACCGGTGTCCGAAAGAATAGCCTCCATCTCCTCTTTTGAAACAATAAGGTAGTCAAGCCACGGGGTAACATATTTCCTGTATCTTACCCTAATTCTTACTTGTCCCGGGATTCTGCCTCTTTTTCTGTTAAGTTCGTGGTATTCTAAATGTTCCCGACGCTCCGTTTTATATAAGTCTCTACTTTCTGCGATTATCCTTCCATTTTCTGAAGTTATTTTGTGAAATCTCCCCAACAACCATTTTGCCCTCTTCGCGCTCCCGAATAGACCGAAGTTATTCCCTAACATAAGAATAGTTTCAAAAGTACCCAACTTAGAGCCAATTTGAGTGATAGACAGTACTCTCACATTTTCTATCCCTCTCCTTCTGCAGACTTCTACTGCCAGGGGAGAAGTATCCACCCCCATAACATCGAATCCCTTGCCCTGAAGATACAGAGAATGTCTGCCGGCACCGCATCCAATGTCCAGCACTTTACCCTTAACAAATCTCATTGCTTTTCTCTGATGACCAGACCAATCCTTATATTTAGAGAAATATGCCTTGGGACCTCCAGTGCCATCGAAACAGCCATCGTCTCTTTCTACGATTTCAAGACCACCTTCACCCTCAAAGTAGTCGTACATTCCATGGCCGAATGCGTCCTGGTGATCTTTCATAATTTCAAATCTCTCCTATGGCTCAGAAGATAAATGCTCTTTAGCAATTATACAAAGTTCAGTGTATCCACTCTTGGGAAACGATCTACTCATAATCGGAGAAAATGTAATATTAAACAATTTCATTATGAAACCATTAATACTGTAGGGATCAATTCCTGAAATTTCTATTACGCGAAACTCATTACGGACAAATAGTGACTTTAACTTATAATAAGTATAGGATTTCTCATATCCATGCTGCCAGAAACCAAAATGAGATAGCCGATAAAGCTGCCATAATGAAAATCTTGCTGGAACAAACGTAATTAGATAACCGTCATCTTTTAAAATCCTCTTCATTTCTGCTAAGAAGGGCTTTTCATCCCTGAAGTGTTCCATTAATCCGGCGCTAAAGATCAGGTCAAACTTATTGTCAGCAAAAGGCGTGTCTCTACAATCGGACAAAAAGGCGTCGGGAATATCTTCTCTTATCAGTTCAATAGCAGTACTACTATTATCCAGAGCATAGCATTCCACATCGTTTCTATTCTCCTTTATCAGTCTTATGTTAGAGCCATAACCACATCCTATTTCAACGATTTCTTTTCGGCATAAATCTAATCTATCTATGCAAGAATTTATTATCTTATCTCTTTCCAAAACCATCCATTTTTCTGCCTTAGATATTGAATACCTCTCCCAGTAGTCATCCCATTTTATCATATTATGTCATCCTAATATTTCAGCGAGTACTAAAGAATTTGTTTCTATAGATTTCGGTGGCATTGCCGAAGTCACTCCCTTTCCTACTTAAACAACATATTTAGATCAATTTCAATCCCAGCATTTTTGATTTCCCTACCAAGCTCAAGCTTCCATCCATCACCAGAACCCATCAGCAAATATACCACTCCTTTAAAATCTGACGGTATTTCAACACCCTCTTTGTAGAGAGCACACACTTTGCTACGTCCTAATTTGCCTATAAAATAGCCAAGTTCGAAGATTACATTTTGGCGAGCACGTGGTTTTGATTCATTTGTCCGATCCTTAGGATAACCAATGTCGTCAGGAGTTAGTAACACTATCGCAAAACTAACAATAATGGATTCATCTTCAAGTTTCTCTATAATAGTCCTGCCAGCGTTCGGCTGTTCATGAAGTATTATTGGAACAAGATCTAAGTCCTTAATGAACCCTTTTACAGATTCCTTTGCCCCCTCATCGCGGCCATGCACAATAAAGACTTCTCTGTCCAAAGACTGGCTTTGATCATCTGACGAAATTGAAGATATAGGTTGCGATTCAGGTTCAGGAATGAGTTCTAGACGCTCTAAGACGGACTCCAATCTACTGACACAAGAAACGACATCTTCTTTGAAAAATTTCGCATTTTGAGATATTCTTTCTCCTTGCCCCCTCCTAGAATAATCAAGAGACAATGGCAATACAGTACCAGAAAAACTGAAAGAAGACGAATATTCCTCGCTCATAGTGTCATTGTCAAATAAACGATTAAGCAATGTCCGGTTGTAATCTGACCATTTGTTGCATTCTGCTCGAACTCTTTCCAAATCTTCTTGAGAATTGATGGATAGGTCTTTGATTTCGTGTCCCTTCTCTATCTGCGCCTTGATCTTTTGGGCTGCTTCCGCTCTAGGAACCACAAGGTTCGGTAGCTCATTTGCCATAATTTCCCTCCTGTCTTGTTTCCTCCTGAATTCGTAAATTGCGGCGATAGTACATGCCATTAATCTCCGAACCAACTTTCAGACAACGCCACTTCGTCTATATAAAAACGGCTATTGCGCATTTCATCGTCTCTGTGCACAATAGCCGATCTGTCCCTGGGCGACGAGATCTCACCCCTACATTGTGTCCTATATAAGACCTATTGGGTGACTGCACCCTGGGACGCGGAGGAGACTAATCGCGCATACTTGGCCATAACGCCGGTTTTGTAGCGCGGAGGCGGAGGCGTCCAGCGGCTCATCCTTTCTTTTATCTCCTCATCTGACAGTTCCACGTCGAGCCGACGGGATTCCACATCAAAGACTATGGTGTCACCGTCCTGAACCGCAGCAATTGGTCCTCCCCGCGCCGCTTCAGGCGCGACGTGACCGACCATCAGACCGTGCGTGGCCCCTGAGAAGCGGCCATCTGTCAAGAGAGCGACCGAATCGCCAAGTCCCGCTCCGACAAGTGCCCCTGTCACAGCAAGCATCTCGCGCATACCTGGACCTCCCACGGGACCCTCGTACCGGATAACGACCACGTCTCCCGCCTTGATCTGGCCCCGCTCGATGCTCGGAAGGACGTCATCCTCAGTGTCAAAGACTCGAGCAGGACCCCGGTGGCTGAGACGCTCGTGGCCGGCCACCTTCAGGACAGAACCCTCCGGCGCCAGGTTGCCTTTCAAGATGACGAGTCCTCCGGTCGGCTTGATCGGATCTGCAAGAGGCCTTAAGACCTCTTGGCCCGGTGTCTCCGAGGCTTTACTCGCCTCCTCTTTGATGGTTTTCCCTGTAACCGTTATTTCATCCGCGTTCAAGAGTCCCGCATCCAGCAGGCGCCTGGCGACAAGAGCTATGCCACCGGCGCGGTAGAGGTCGTTAGCTACGAAGCGGCCTCCGGGCTTTAAATCGGCAAGCAGCGGCGTTTTGGAACTGATCCGATCGAAGTCATCTATGGTCAAAGGGATGCCCATTTCGTGAGCGATAGCCAGAAAATGCAGGACTCCGTTGGTGGAGCCGCCGGAAGTAGCGATAGATGCGATAGCGTTCTCGATTGAGGCCCTGGTGATAATGTTCCTGGGTCGGAGGCCCTGCTGCAGCATCTCCATTACTAATTTTCCAGCTTGGACGGCGACCTCGTCCTTTCTGGAGTCCATCGCCGGCACAGATCCGCTCCCCATAGGCGCCATCCCGAGTATCTCTATAGCGGTCGCCATCGTATTGGCTGTGAACTGGCCTCCGCAGGCGCCGGCACCCGGACACGCGTGATCCTCCAAATCGTAAAACTCCTCGTCCGTCATCTTACCGGTTGCGTGCGCGCCGACCGCCTCGAAGACATCCTGAATCGTCACATCGCGTCCCTGGAACTGTCCCGGCATAATCGAGCCGCCGTAGAGCATCAAGGAAGGGACATCAAGACGTGCCAGGGCCATCACCGTACCGGGTATCGTCTTGTCGCAGCCTGAGAGGGCAACCACAGCGTCGAACATATTCCCGCGCGCCACAAGCTCGATTGAATCAGCGATGATCTCGCGGCTGACAAGCGACATCTTCATCCCCTCTGTCCCCATCGTGATCCCGTCGGAGATCGAGACCGTGTTGAACTCTAATGGCGTTCCGCCGCCGGCTCGGACACCCTCTTTGACCTTCTCTGCCAATCGGCGAAGGTGAAAGTTGCAGGGCCCAACTTCAATCCAGGTGTTGGCGATTCCGATTAAGGGTCGAGCCAAGTCCTCGTCCCTTAATCCGATCGATTTGAGCATCGCACGCGCCGGCGCGCGTTCCAGCCCGTCGGTGATGGTACTGCTAAGACGCTTTGTACTATCGGTCATTCTTCTCTCCCCGTCTACCGGGCGAAGTAACCTCGCCCCTGCATTCTGTCTACATTTTACTTTTTAGCACCGCCTGCGCTGCTGCAAGGCGGGCAATCGGCACTCGATACGGCGAACAGCTTACGTAGTCCAGGCCGATGGCATGACAGAACTCCACAGAGCTCGGATCGCCGCCGTGCTCACCGCAGATCCCGACCTTAAGGTCGGGACGAGTCGCTCTCCCCCTTTCTGTGCCCATCTGCACTAGCTGCCCCACACCCTCCCTGTCCAACTCCTGGAAGGGATCTGTCTTTATTATGTCTAAGGCTATGTAATCGGGCAAAAACTTCCCGGCGTCGTCTCTGGAAAGCCCCATTGTAGTCTGGGTCAGATCGTTAGTCCCGAACGAGAAGAAGTCTGCCTCCACCGCTATCTTATCGGCCGTCAGCGCCGCCCTCGGCAGCTCGATCATAGTCCCGACAAGATAGTGTATCTCCACGCCGCAGGATGACATAACGCTTTTAGCTGTCCGCTCCACTATCCTCCTTTGCAGCGCCAGCTCGTTCACGTCCCCCACAAGGGGGATCATCACCTCAGGATGAACACTTTTACCTTCAGACGCCACCTGACACGCCGCCTCAAATATCGCCCTTGCCTGCATCGCCGTTATCTCGGGATAAATAATACCCAGGCGGCATCCTCTGTGCCCTAACATTGGATTTAGCTCCTTAAGCTCGTCCATCCGAAGATGAAGTTTTTCCACAGGGACCTTCATCTTCTCAGCTAAGTTCTCAATTTCCTGGGGACCATGGGGCAGGAACTCGTGTAGAGGGGGATCCAGAGTCCTTATGGTCACCGGGAGTCCGTCCATGAGCCTGAATATCTCAACAAAGTCCTGTCTTTGCATCGGCAGGAGCTTTTCGAGGGCTTGCTCCCTGTCCTTTTTGTTGTCGGCGAGGATCATCTCCCTCATAGCGTCGATCCTGTTACCTTCGAAAAACATATGCTCCGTCCGACAGAGTCCGATGCCCTGTGCTCCGAAACCCAGGGCTGTCCTCACCTGATCCGCTTCGTCAGCGTTAGTCCACACCTCCAATCTCCTCACCTCGTCCGCCCAGGACATCAAGGCAGCAAAGTCCTGATATGCCTCTGACTCCTCAGGCTCCATAGTCCTGTCCACCAAAACCTGCAGGACCTCCGAAGGGACAGTCTTGATATGGCCGGAGAACACCTCGCCTGTAGCGCCGTCTATGGAGATGTAAGCCCCTTCGTCTATCGCTGAGCTGCTCCCGGAAGTGCCATCCCCTCTTACGGTTATCTTCCCTGCTCCGTAGTCTATCTGGAGACGCTCGCACCCCACTACACATACCTTTCCCATCTGACGGGCCACCACTGCAGCGTGTGAGGTCATCCCTCCTCTCGAGGTAAGTATCCCCACCGCTGCGTTCATTCCCCTTATGTCCTCGGGAGACGTCTCGATACGGACCAGGATTAAGTCCTCTCCCTTTCTTGCCATCTCCTCTGCCCTATCCGCTCTCAGGACCACTATCCCCGATGCCGCGCCCGGTCCTGCGTTGAGTCCTCTTGCAAGGAACCTGCCTTCGGCTATGGCTTTTGCCTTCTCCTGAGGATCGAATGTGGGCCTCAAGAGCTGATTCAACTGGTCTGGCTCCACCCTCGTTAGGGCCTCCTCCTTATCTATTATTCCCTTCTTTGCCAGATCCACGGCTATCCTGCAGGCTGCAAACCCCGTCCTCTTGCCTGCCCTCGTCTGGAGCATCCATAGCTGCTTCCTCTCTATGGTGAACTCAAAGTCCTGCATATCCTTGTAATGATTGTCCAGCTTCTGGCTAATATCTTCGAGTTTCCGGTAAACCTCCGGCATCTCCTCCTCCAAAGAGGGAAGGTCACTTTCTGCTTTTTGAGCGCGGTTGATAGGCTGTGGAGTCCTTATACCCGCCACCACATCCTCACCCTGAGCGTTCATCAGGTATTCGCCGTAGAGCGCGTTGTCGCCTGTGGCTGGGTTGCGAGTAAACGCCACACCCGTTCCGCTCTTACCTCCCATATTCCCGAAGACCATAGCCTGCACGCTCACAGCTGTCCCCCAATCGTCGGGGATTCTGTTGAGTTCTCTGTAAGCCAATGCCCTTTGGTTGTTCCACGATCCGAAGACCGCTCCGATGGCTCCCCACAACTGCTTCATCGGGTCAAAGGGGAACTCCACATTCAGCCGCCTCCTGATCTCATTCTTGAATCGAACTACCAGATTCTTGAGGTCACAGGCGTCTAATTCCAAATCTGATTTTACGCCCTTTTTCCGCTTTTCCTCCTCTATTATCAGCTCAAAAGGATCGCGTTCGTCATCCTCACTCTCCTTTAACCCCAGCACCACATCGCCGTACATCTGCACAAGTCGCCGATAGCAATCCCAGGCAAACCTTTCATTTTCCGACCTTTTGGCCAATCCCTCCACGGTCTCGTCGTTCAGACCCAAATTCAGCACCGTATCCATCATCCCCGGCATAGACGCCCTCGCCCCCGACCTCGCCGACATCAGGAGAGGATCTTCCTTATCCCCGAATCTGGAGCCCATAACCTCCTCCATCCTCCCTATCGCCCGTTCTACGTCCTCTTTCAGGCCTTCTGGATATGTGCCGTTCACCTGATAGATACTGCATACCTCTGTTGATATAGTAAATCCGGCCGGTACTGGTATGCCCAAGCTGGTCATCTCCGCCAAACTAGCACCCTTGCCCCCTAAAATATCCTTCATCACACCAGTTTCTTCGGAAGCGCCACTGCCGAAGGAATATACATATTTTGCAGACACTGCCATGACTCCTTTTTTGAACCTATCTACTCTTTTTCAGAATGCAAACATAAACAGGGCTTCAATTTCCAGCCGAACACTTTTCTCTCTCCGCGTTCCACCGCTTCTGCCTCCCTCTGGCACGATTCTATTTCGCGCAGGACACTAGATACGTCGATTCCCAGATAGAAAGGCGGACACTTTTCGAGCTTATCCTTGGACTTCCTAATGAGGGTTTTGACCCCGTGCATATTCTCCTTTTCGAGATGGTGGAAGGCCGCCGCAAGCTGTATGATACCGTGGTAGAATAGCTTCCGGATGGCATCCTCCTCCGCTCTCCAGGCATCCTCAAGGGCTTCGTGAGCGTCCCAGTGTCTACCTTGTCGATAAAGATCCAGAGCCTTGAGATACGAGGCATCGTACTTTTGATTGTTCATCATCGTTCAAAGATTCAGGCAGAGCATCCAAGAGAATAGAAGGTACGAGGAGGACCGGCTCTACTTACTACTGTCTACTATTCTAACTTGCTCCTGAAGAACGGCATGCATATCCAGATAGGGCGTCTTTATCTTTATGCGTGTATTAAACTTTGAGTTCGTCGCCGCAGCCAATCAATATCCCTGCAGTGAAAAGCGTCCTCTGTACCGTATCTTGTGGCCTGCTGGTGTTGAACATCTCCCGGACATTCAGGCCTGAATAGCTGATCGGTCATGCTTTCCCTCAGAGCTTATCCTCTACTAAGCAGTTCCTCGGCGTATCTTTTCGTCACGTCCGAAATATCCTCTCCAGCTATAAGCTTCGCGAGTTCTTCTTTCCTCTGGTCTTCATCTAAGGTCACTACCGATGCTATACTCCTTCGGCCTTTGACCTCTTTGATCACACAAAGGTGCTCCTCCGCATGGCTGGCTATCTGAGGCAGATGGGTGATGGAGATTACCTGATGCGACGCTGACAGCTCTCTGAGCTTTTTCCCTACGGCGTCCGCTATCCTGCCGGATATTCCTATATCTATCTCGTCGAACACCAGAAGTGGAACAGAGTCCACGTCCGCTAATATTGATTTTAAGGCGAGCATGATCCTTGAGACTTCTCCGCCTGAGGCGATCCTTTTGAGGCGCTTTTCGCCCTCGCCCGGATTGGTCGAGATGTAGAACTCCGTCCTTTCGGCACCTTTGGGACCCGCCTCGAATCTCCTTCCATCTATAACCGCTCCGCCTTCGCCCACTTCCGTACGCATCAGATCGACCCTGAACTTCGCCCTAGCCATCCCCAGATCGCCTAAAGCATCGTTCACCTTCAAAGAGAGCTTCCGCCCCGATAAATCTCGCTTTCTTGATAGCTCGGCGCATAGCTTGGAGAATTTCTCCTCTATCTTTACAAAGAGACTCCGGGCTTCTCCTATCTGCTCATCTATAGCATCCGAAAGGCCTAATTCCCTCTCCAAAGTCTCCCTGTACTTTATCACATTGTCCAGAGTTTGGCCGTATTTCCTCTTCAATCTCTCCAGTAGAACGAGCCTTTCCCCCACCTCTTCCAATCTGCCGGGATCGCTTTGAATCTTTTGTACGTAATCTCTGAAAAAGTCAGCGAGGTCCTCGACACGGTATATCAGCTCTTGAAACTGCGACAGCTTTGAAGAGAGCTCATTATCTATCCTGGCGGCATCCGACATCTGCCTTTCTCCCCTCCCCAGGTGATCTACGACCGAGTCTTCCCCTTCGTATAACATATCTAAAAGCCCCGAGCCCGTCTCAGAAAGAAACTGGGAGTTCTCAAGCACCGACCTTCCTCTTTCCAGATCCTCGTCCTCTCCTATTTTTGGGTCTGCCTCCAGAATCTCGTTCAGCTGAAATTCCTGAAGTTCCCTTTTTTCCTCTAAACCATCCTTTTTCCGCTCTAATTCGCTGATACTCTTTTTTGCGTCTCCCAGTTCCCTGTGGGCTTTCTCCACTTTCTGCACCAGACCTGTCAGTCTCCCGAAGCCGTCCAGAAACTCCACATGTTCATCTACTTTTAAAAGGGACTGGTGATCGTGCTGACCGTGAAGGTCTACCAGAAGGTCGCCGATCTGTCTTAGGGTCCTGCTCGTGATAGAGGAGCCATTTGCAAAGCACCTGCTCTTTCCATCAGAGGACACCTCACGTCTTAGGATAAGCAGATAGTTATCCTCGTCGGAGGCTGAAACGCCTATATCGTCCAACTTCTGAAGGATCGGATGCCCTTCACTAAGTTCAAATGTACCTTCGACCAGACATCTTTCTGCGCCCTTTCTCACCGAGTCGGTGTCCGCCCGTTCGCCCAATATCAGTCCTAAAGCCCCGATCAGCATAGACTTTCCCGCGCCCGTCTCCCCCGTGATGATGTTCAACCCTGGGGAGAGCTCCACATCTGCACCCTCAATTAGAGCCAGGTCCTTTATGTACAACCGACGAAGCAAGTCAATCACCTCCGGATATATATACATCACGTTGTGAACTGGTACTTGGCCTGGTATACTGTCAGGATCACCTAGTTTTATTTTTGTAGGTAAGCGAGTTCTGTTCGAACACTTTGTAGGGGCGGGGTAACCCAGCCCCTACATCATCTATTGCCAGTCCCCGATCCCCAATAGTATCAATTGGGGATCGGGGACTGGATTTTAGTACCATTTCTTGATATGGTATCTACCGCATATGGGGCAGGGAGGAGGGTGGTCCCTGTCTACCCCCGATTGAATCTATCGGGGGCTACTGTCTGTCTACTGTATAGCCTATTCCCCATCCCAATTTCTCTCGCAGAAGAGAGTAGAACGATAGGCCGCTCAAGTTCATCAAATTGATCGAAAAGGGAGCCTTACTTACAACCACTCTGCTGTCAGGTTCCAGATCTCCTGCCGTGCGGCTGTCAACAGTAAGCATCACATCATCGCCCTTCTGTGCCTTAAGCCGGACAGTGATCACCTCATCTTCTGGAACTACCATGCTCCTCAGGGACAGAGAATGAGGACATATCGGAGAGGCTATGATGGCCTCCATCCCGGGGTGCACTATAGGTCCACCCGCAGACAGCGAATAAGCCGTCGATCCTGTTGGACTCGATACCACCACTCCATTTCCCATGTAAGACGCCACCATCTCGTCGTTTATGTACATTTCGATCTCCAAGATCCTGGCGCATGATCCTTTCTCCACCACCACGTCGTTGAGGGCAAAGAACCTTTTCTCCTCGCCCTCAATCCCGGCCGAGAGCACCATCCTCCTGTCCACTGTGAACTTGCCTGCTTTAAGCTCTCTTACGCCCTCCTCCAGATTCTTGGGAGATACACCGGCCAGAAATCCCAATCTCCCTAAATTGACTCCCAATATCGGCACACCTGAATCTCCGACAGCCTCAGCTGCCTTCAAGATAGTTCCATCTCCCCCAAACGACACCACCACATCGACACTTTCGGCCAGATCGTCCTTGGGCAGTAACCTGCCCTCTACAGCGGACGCTTTGAACCGATCCACAGTTTCTTTCAGGTCGTCAACTGCGTAAAGTTCAAGGCCTTCCTGTTCCGCTATCCTTATAAATTCCCTTATGACACTTTCCACCCTGGGGCGGACACTTTCCCTCAGATCAGATGGGATGCCGAATATGCCTATCTCCTTAATCATCGAGTTCCTCTAATTTGAAGGCGCCATCTTCGTCCTTTGTTAACTTCTGAATCCTCTTTTTCACCTTGCCCAGGATCGCCGCACATTCCTTTGAGATCCTGACTCCCTCCTCGAACATCTCTAGGGAATCTTCCAAGGAAATATCTTCGCTTGAGGTGATTTCTCCGCCCTCTAACTTCTCTACTATCTGTTCTAATCGTCGCAGCTTATCCTCAAACTTTTCTTCAGGCATAGTTGTCACGGTCCTCCACATCCTGCACGGAGCAGATTGCGCTGCCCCTTTGGAATCTTATCTTGACCCTATCTTCGACCGAAAGGGTTGAACTGTCCGTTATTATGACCCCTTCTGGAACTTTTTGGCAGATAGAAAATCCCCTGCTCAAAGCCGAAAGTGGACTTAAAGCGTCTAACTTCCCCGCCATCTGTCTGTAGGAAGACTCCCAGGAACTTATGATATTCTCAAGATAAAGTCTGATCCTGTCGGTAAGTTCATCCACGTTTTGAGCCTTTCGGTGCATCTCTTCCGGGAATCGCCGCAGGGCGTAGCTTGCAGTTAGTCTCTTCAGGGCGGCGTCTCTGTCCTCGATTCTCCCCTGGATGGTCTTTGATGCCCTCCATAGGAGTCCCTGTATTTCCCTCTTTATGTCGTTTCTATCCATAACGGCCATCTGGGCGGCGGCAGAGGGCGTCGAAGCCCTTACGTCCGCCACAAGGTCGGCTACGGTAATATCCACTTCGTGTCCAACAGCCGAGATCACCGGAATTTTCGAGGCGTATATAGCCCTTGCCACCACCTCTTCGTTGAACGCCCACAGGTCTTCGGCGCTCCCGCCCCCCCTGCCTACGATTAAGACTGAGACGTCACCGTACTCGTTCAGATCCGCTATACCCCTTGCTATCTCATCTGCAGCTCCATCTCCCTGGACTCTTACAGGCGCCAGAACTATCCGGACGCCTGGGGATCTCTTGGCTATTACGTTTTCAATATCCCGTATTGCAGCACCCACAGGAGATGTAACAACCCCTACCGTCTCAGGGAACGGCGGAATCGGCCTTTTCCTCGACTCGTCGAAGAGCCCCTCGGACGATAATGTTTCCTTCAGCCTTTCAAACGCCAATTGGAGCTCGCCCGGTCCAAAAGGGAGCATCTTTGAAGCGTAGAACTGATACTGTCCACCCTTCTCGTAGACCGAAACCTTCCCATATGCCAGCACCTTCATCCCCACATCGGGAGCAAACGCAAGATCTCGCCCCTCCTCTCTCCACATCACACACCTTATCTGGCTCTTTTCATCTTTTAGAGTGAAGTACCTGTGGCCGGACGGATGGCGCGTAAAATTCGACACCTCGCCCTCTATCCATAAGGGTGGGAGACCCTCCTCAATCAACAGCTTCAGGGCCATCGTCACCTCAGATACGCTGTAAGGGGGTTCGCCTGTAGTATCATTCGACCAGTTCAACATCCAGCCTTATCCTTTCGATGCTCTCAGCTTTGCCCGTGCTTTCGTCTATGTCCAAAAGCACAGCGCAGAACTTAATGTCCGCCTCTGCGGGTTCGAACCTTTCCGGCAGACCGGTCAGGAATCTCCTTATTGCTATATCCTTCTGCGCTCCGATCACAGAGTCGTGGGGACCGGTCATACCCACGTCTGTTATATAAGCTGTCCCACCGGGGAGTATCCTCTCATCGGCGGTCTGGACGTGCGTGTGAGTGCCGACCACAGCGCTGGCATGGCCGTCTGTGTACCATCCAAAGGCGATCTTTTCGGATGTAGCCTCTCCGTGAAAATCGACTATTATTACCAGAGCCGATTCCTTTAACTGTTCGATCTTTTGTCTTCCGAGTCGAAATGGACAATCGATGTGCGTCATAAATGTCCTGCCTTGGAGGTTGAGCACCCCTACCGGGATTCCACCTGCAGATTCGAATACTCCATAGCCCACACCTCCTGCCTCAGGCGGATAGTTAGCGGGGCGCAGGAGACAGACAGCGTTTTGTATGTATTCTCGGGACTCCTTCCTGTGCCAGACGTGATTTCCGCTCGTGATCACGTCCACGCCGTACGAATAGAGTTTTCTTGCGATATTCTCCGTAATCCCGAATCCTCCCGCTGTGTTCTCTCCGTTGGCTATGCAAAAGTCGATCTCCTTATTCTCCCTAATCTTCGGGAGGAGCTCCGACACCGCCCTTCTCCCGGGCCTTGCGTAAATATCCCCAATGAAAAGTATCCTCAAAAGAATGCTCCAAAAAAAGTACACAGGGGTACCACCTCCCCTCCCTTGTCCCCGATTGAGCCCCTGATAGATTCAATCAGGGGTCGGGGGGAAACAATCTCGTAGACAGTAGTTGGGGAGAGGTGGGGCTGTCCTGTATGCTGTTTACTGCTTTTGCCTGCCTTCAGTCATCTAATTTGCGAGCATAATTAGCGGGCATAATCCACAGCCCTGATTTCTCTTATGACTGTAACTTTGATCTGATCTGGATACTCCAGCTGCGATTCTATCTTATCGGCTATATCAGAGGCTAACTGATCCGCCTGGGCATCATCTAAGAGTTTGCAGTCGGTTATTACCCTTACCTCTCGTCCCGCCTGTATTGCATATGTCTTTTCCACGCCGTCAAACGATTCTGCTAACTCCTCCAAGTGATCCAGTCTCTTTACGTAGCCTTCCAGAGTATCTCTCCGTGCCCCCGGCCTTGCGCTGGAGATGTCATTCGCCGCATCGACTATCGCTGTGATCGGGGATATGATCGGGACACCTTCGTGATGCGCCTCTATTGCGTTGACTACTACCTCATGTTCCCTGTGCCTTTTTGCTAACTCTACGCCTATTTCCACGTGTGTTCCCTCAACCTCGTGGTCTACTGCCTTCCCTATATCATGCAGAAGCCCTGACCTTTTGGCTAACTGTTGGTCCAGGCCTAACTCTGCGGCCATCATCCCGGCAAGTAACGCCACTTCCTTGCTGTGCTGAAGGACGTTCTGTCCGAAGCTTGTGCGATATTTAAGCTTTCCCAAGAACACAATTAGCTTGTCGTGCAGTCCGTGCACTCCCACCTCGAAGGCCGCCTGTTCCCCGGCCTCCTTTATCTTGTCGTCTATCTCTGCCTCCACTTTTTCGACGACCTCTTCGATCCTCCCCGGATGAATCCTACCATCCAGGATCAATCTTTCCAGGGATATCCTAGCAATTTCTCTCCTTATGGGATCAAAGGACGAAAGGATAACAGCCTCGGGGGTGTCGTCCACTATGACATCTACTCCTGTGCGTATCTCAAAGACCCTGATGTTTCTGCCTTCCCTACCTATGATCCTCCCCTTCATCTCATCCGAGGGGAGAGAGACGATTGATACGGTGGATTCTACAGAATGATCTGCTGCGCACCTTTGGATAGCCATCACCAGGATCTCCCTTGCCTCCCTTTCGGCGTTCGATATGGCTTCATCTTTGATTTCTTTGGCCCGGCGCGCTCCCTCCCGTTTGACCTTGTCCTCCAGATTAGCCATCAAGATCCTCTGTGCCTCATCCTGCGTCATACGGGATATCTTTTCGAGCCTTTGGTTTTGCTCTGAGATAATCTGTATTAGCTGCTCATCCTTGACCTTTATGCTCCTTTCTCTGGACGATAACTGTTGCTCTCTGATTTGAAGATTCTTCTCTTTGTTGTTCAATATATCCACCTTTTTGTCCATCTTCCTTTCCCGATCCACAAATTGCATCTCAAGTTTACGGAGTTCATTTCTCTTTTCGTCAGTATTTCTGTCAAAATCGAGTTTTGCCTTGTACCACTCATCCTTTGCCTCCAGAAGGGCGGTCTTCTTGAGGGATTCCGCCTCTTCTCGGGCATCTTCGATAATCTTCTCTGCCTGGGCATCTGCACTTGCGATCTTGCCCTGTCCTGCTCTGCTATTAGCCAGCCACCCCAAACCGAAAGAGGCTATAAGAACTATGACAATACCCGCTGCCGGCATGATCAATTGAAGTATATCCATCTTTATTTCCTCTCTGTCTATAAACAAAAATTCCCCTGTACCGCGTTATACTCTCCCCAGAAGCATCGAAGGAATCTTTGGGGAACAGTGGCTAAACCGTGTTTTGACTTTCAAAAGGAGCCTCCTGATCCTTAGACACGCGGCGGGGATTCTAGAACCCATATATTATGTTGGTGGAATTCTTTGGAGGCGTTCCATCTAAAGAGCCGAGGTGTGTGGACAAATTACAGGAAGAGACACTCTACGGGAGACTGCTTGGCCCACTTCGTGGCTAGCTTCCAGCCCAGGAAAGGGGCCACACCGCCTCACAACGAAGTTGCGATGGCCTTTGGTATTGCTTGCTTTTGCCTTGAGTGCCATTGAGAGAGGCAAAGCCTGACGCCGTCTGGCGTTGCGACCCCGAAGGAGACGAGAGGCGGAACCAGAACCAATCTGAAGGGATGGGAGGAGGCGCTTGTCTACCCCCGACCCCAGATCCCCCCCGATAGATTCAATCGGGGGTAGAAGCAATCGGGGACAATTGGGGCCTATCGTCTGTCTATTACTGTCTACTAATCTGCGTCAACTCTCCCTCCAAAAGATGGGAAAGTTTCTTGACCCTGTCATCTAAATCCAATAGTACAGATTCTCCCTCTCCTCTTTCTTTGAACAGTTCATCTGCCAGGTTTAAGGCTGCAACTATAGCCGCCTTCATTGCGGAGTGCACCGGAATATCCTTTGCCGCTTGCCTCATCTTATTGTCAACGTAGCGGGCCACCGACTTTACGTATTCCGGGTCTGCCTTCACTTGGATAGGATAATCAGTTCCGAATATTTTTACTACTGTCGCCTCTTTATCCTGCAATTTCGCTTCCTTTCAATTTTTGCACACTTCCAGAAGAATCCTCAAGGCCGCGTCCTTCTACCTTGGAAACGATCGCCTCAATCTTGGCCTTGATCTCTTCTTTTTTCTCCAAGAACTGGGAGTTCTGCTCCCTCAAGAGCCCGACTTCTTCAAGCTCTGAAGAACGTCTTTCCAGGTGCTCTTTAAGCTGTATATTCTGCCTTTCGAGCTCCTCTTTTTGCCTCCTGAGCTCCCGTATTAGTGCCACAGCCATCTTGACCTGTGATTCCAACTGATCGAGACTTTCGATCTCCATTTTCCCCTGTCTACTTTTCTTTAGAACATTATTAGAAAGCCTTTGAGATTACTTCACCCACTTCGTGGCTTGCTACCACCCCAGCAAAGCGGCCACACCGCCTCGCAATAACGGTTGGGGGGAGGGGTGCCCTCTCTACTGTCCACTGTCTACTTCTTATGAGCGGAGTTCGGCTCCAAAATCCTCTTTAAGCCTTTGAGTTATCCTATGAAATAGAGCATCGGCTTGGCTTTCTGATAGTGTAGCTTCCTTTGAGCGGAACTTCAGGGCAACCGCAAGGCTCTTTTTGCCCTCTGATATCTGATCCCCCCTGTAAAGGTCGAACAGGTTTACCGATTCTACCAATTCTTTGTCCACGTCACGAATCGTAGAAAGGGCGTCTCCTGTGGGGACATCCTCCCCTATTACAAAGGCAAGATCCCTTTCTGCTGCCGGGTATCTCATAAGTGGACTGAACTCGGTATCCCTCTTCATCCGCCCGGAAAGCGATTCAAAGTCCAAACAGAACGCAAAGACATCTCTATCGATATCGAACAGGGCGGTTACATCAGAACTCAACTTGCCCATGCTTCCGAGAGGCTCTTTGTCTATCAGCACGCATGCCGAAAGTCCCTTCTGATAAGTAGGTGATTCCTCTGCTCCAAACCTAAACCTAAACTCTAACTTCGATCCACATATCGCTTCTACATAGGCTTCCACTGTGCCTCTGAGGTCGAAAAAATCGACAGATCTTGCCCCTTCTGTCCAGGATGGAGAGACCCAATTACCCGTAAAGAGGCCAGCTATTTGCTTCCTTTCCTCTATTTTTGCCCTATCGGAAGAAGGGCTGAATGTCCTTCCGATCTCGAATATCCTGATCGCCTCCATCTTATAGTTCATGTTCCTCTTTGCAACGTCCAGAAGGCTTACAAGGAGCGTCGTCCTCAACGCCGAGGCATCGAGGCTTGAGGGGTTGGACAAAAGGACAGGTTCAACTTCTGGCTCTATTGCTTTGAGGAGATTAGGGTTGCACAGATTAACAGTCACGACCTCCGTCAATCCGAGTCCGCAGAGGACGTCCCTGCTTTTTTCAGTCAGCCGCTCCGAATCGCTCTCCTCCACACCTAACTTACCTCCGCCTACTTCCCTTTCGGCTATCTCATTATAGCCGTAGACTCTGGCTACCTCCTCGATAAGGTCTATTTCCCTTGTTATGTCAGGTCTGAAACTCGAGACAGTAGCCTCTATTTTTCCGTCTTCCAGCTTCGTCTTGCATCCCACCGAGTCCAGGATCTCTTTCATCCTGTCTCCATCTATGGAGGTCCCCAGAATGTCGTTGGCCCTACCTGTGCGCAAGGGTACAGAACGCCTTTTGATCGGTCTGGGATATATATCTATGACGCCCTTTGTTGCCCTGCCACCTGTAACCTCTGCTATCAGTTGAGCTGCCCTGTCTATAGCCCTTACGGGTACTTCGAAATCTGCACCCCTTTCGAACCTCTGCGACGCCTCCGTCGAAAGTTCCACTTTCCTTGCAGAAGCCCTCACGACCTTCGGCGAAAAGTAAGCACTCTCCAGGAGAATATCCTGGGTCGTATCGGTCACCTCAGAGTTAAGACCTCCCATAATCCCGGCCAGTGCCACGGTCTTTTCCCCGTCAGCTATTACCAGGACATCGTCGTCCAGCTTTCGCTCGACGCCGTCTAATGTCGTGAAGATCTCCCCTTTTTGTGCCCTTTTGACCACGATCTTGTTCTCCGAGAGAATGTCCAGGTCGAAGGCGTGCAGGGGATGTCCCATCTCCATCAGGCAATAGTTAGTCGCATCCACTACGCTGTTTATGGGCCTTATCCCCACAGCTTCAAGCCTCCGCCTCATCCACAGGGGCGAACTTTCGACCTTTACGCCCCTTATCACCCTTGCTGCGTATCGCGGACAGCCTTCCACATCGGAGATCTCCACCGAGACTATATCCTCAGTTTTCTCCTCCCCTTGGTTGACCTTCACACAGGGCATCCTGAGACTCTTGCCTGTAGCCGCTCCTACCTCCCTTGCCACTCCGATTATGCCCATCAAGTCCGGTCTGTTAGGGGTCACCTCAAAGTCGAGCACGACGTCCCTTAAATTGAGGACATCTGCGAGCTTTTCTCCGATTTGGGCGTCATCGGACAGCACCATGATCCCCTCGGCGTCCTCGCCTAATCCTAATTCCACCTCAGAGCATATCATCCCCACGGACTCGACCCCTCTGATCGGACGTCTATCCACAGAGGTTCCGGATGGGAGCTTTGCGCCGACTGTGGCCACCGGAACCTTCTGCCCAACATCCACGTTCGGCGCTCCACACACAATGTCCAACTTTTCGTCCCTGACATCAACTCCCACGACCCAGAGTCTGTCCGCATTCGGATGACCCACCTTCGAGATCACCTCTCCCACCACTACATCCTCAAATTCATCTCCCAACGTCTCTGTCGATTCCAGATCGAGCCCCAACATCATCAGACACTCTCCCAACTGGTCGGGAGTCATTTCCAAGTCAATGTAGTCTTTGAGCCAGTTGTAAGAAACTTTCATAGACAGAATCGTCCCCGAATGAATCTAGCGGAGATTGCTTCGCTGCCCCCGATTAGATCGGAGGTCGCCATGACGTTACTTGCTTTTGCCTTGACTGACTACAGGGTGCCAGACTCGTAGGCAGACTCATAGGCGCAACTTAGAATTGAGAGATAAAGCGCAAGTCACTTTCCAAAAAGAGTCTTATGTCGTCAATGCCATACTTGACCATAGCTACCCTTTCGATTCCCATCCCGAATGCGTAGCCCGTCCATACCTCGGGGTCGTAGCCTACGGCTCTGAACACCTCAGGATCCACCATCCCGCATCCTGCAATCTCAATCCAGCCGGTGCCTTTGCAGACACTGCATCCCTTCAAATCGCATAGGACACACGAAAAGTCATATTCTGCGCTCGGCTCTGTGAACGGAAAGAAGTGCGGGCGGAATCTTACCTTCACATCTTCGCCGAGTATCTTCCTTGCAAAGACCGATATGACGCCCTTGAGGTCTCCAAACGTCACATCGTTGTCCACGTATAGACCTTCCACCTGATGGAAGATGAAATGGTGCGTGGCGTCTGACGTATCCTTCCGATAGACCCTTCCAGGGGAGATTATTCGAACGGGGGGAGATGTCTTTTCCATCACCCGTATCTGCACCGGCGAGGTCTCGGTTCGAAGCAGAAGATCCCCCGTAGATTCAATCGGGGACAAGATGTAGAACGTATCTCTGGTATCCCGTGCGGGGTGATCCGGGGGTGTGTTCAAAGCGTCGAAGTTGTAGTACTCGGTCTCCACCTCGGGTCCATCTGCAACCGAAAAGCCCATACTCGTAAATATCTGAACAATCCGGTCTGTGACCACTGTCAGAGGATGCCTCTTTCCGAGCGTTTTTCTTCTTCCGGGAAGGGTTATATCCACAGCCTCCTGGAATTCCTTGGCCCCCTTCTCTATCTTGGCAATTATCGCATCTATCCTGCGGGTTATCTCATTTTGAGCCAGTCCGGCGGCTTTGCCCACATCTTTGCGAAGCTGGGGAGACAGTGAGCCTATTCCTCTTGACATCCTGGTTAGTTGCCCGCTTTTCCTTCCCAGATACTTGATCCTGATCTGCTCCAATTCGTTTGGATCAGAGCACGATTCAAGTTCCTTGATCGCCTCCTGTCTGATATTCTCTATGACCTCTACCAGCCCATCCCCATCCGGCACACTATCTTTTGTCTTTTCAGCCTCCATACATAACTCTTCCAAAATAGTAGACTGTTGACCGAGCACCACCTCCGCACCCTTCAGATTGCTTCGGGGCTTTGCCCCTCGCACTGACTAAGGATCGAAGCAGAGTAGAGTCATTGCGAGCCCACGATTGAATCCATCGGGGCAGCCTAGAGCCTTTAGCCCAGAGCGAAGCGAAGGGTCTGCCAAGCAATCACCATCAGACTATCTCCCATCCCTGCTTATTTTACCAGGGCCCCCTTGGCTTTTTCGGCCAGAGCGGCAAAGGCGCTTTCATCTGACACAGCTAAGTTTGCAAGGATCTTCCTGTTTATATTTATGTCTGCTGCCTTCAGACCAGTAATAAACTGGCTGTAAGATAATCCATTTAGCCTTGCAGCGGCGTTGATCCTTGTTATCCAGAGTCGTCTGAAATCCCTCTTTTTTCTTTTTCTGTCCCTGTAGGCGGAAACAAGCCCCCTGTTGACGCTCTCTACGGCTGTCTTATAGAGCCTGTTCCTTGCGCCCCGGTAGCCCTTTGCTAACTTCAGGATCTTCTTTCTGCGCCTTCGAGACGCGATGCTATTTTTGGCCCTCGGCATCTTCTTCTCCTATTTCTTGCCAGCTAACATTCTTTTTACTCTGCCCAGATCCACAGAACTGATCTGATCCGGACTATTTATTCTTCTTTTCCTTTTACTGCTCTTTTTCGCCAGCTTGTGACTCGAACATCCTTTGTTCCTTTTGATCACATTACCCGCTGTCTTTTTGAACCTCTTGGCGGCGCTCTTTCTTGTCTTAATTTTAGGCATCAGAGCCTCCCTTTATTTTTATTAAGCAGGTAGAAGTATCAGATAGCATACACGGATGGGAGGAGATGCCCCCTGTCTACTGTTTTCTGTCCACTTGCTTATGCTATTTACTCTCATTTGGGGGAGAGGATCATAAACAACGTTCTCCCTTCAGACTTGGCGGCAGCTTCTATCTTGCCGATGTCCTCTACGTCCTCCTGAACTCTATCCAGGAGCCTGCGACCGAACTCCCTGTATGCGTTCTGCCTGCCCTTGAATACCACTGTGACTTTGACTCTATTGTTTTGATCGATGAAGTTCCTTATATGACGGAGTTTGAACTCATAATCGTGAGTTGCCTCGGATGGAGTGAACCTCATCTCCTTGAGCTGGACAGTATGCTGCTTTTTCTTGGCGTCTTTGAGCTTCTTGCTCTGCTCGTATTTATACTTGCCGTAGTCCATTATGCGGCAGACCGGCGGCTTGGCGCTTGGAGAAACCTCCACAAGGTCCAGATCCCGTTCCTGTGCCAGTTGGAGAGCATTCCTTGTCTCCATAACACCTACCTGGTTCCCGTCCGAATCTATAACTCTGATCTGGGGGATGCGGATTTGATTGTTGACTCTGGTTGTATCTTTCTTGATCCTTTTATTGATCCTTTATCACCTCCGTATAAACAAAACGTGTAACACAAAGCATAGCGAAAAAATAGAGTGCGCTCTACGTTACACGTCTTCAAGAATTAGAATTGTCCCTTTACCTCTATTTCCTCGAGCATTTTTCTTTTCAGATCTTCAAGCGATAGGGCGCCGAGATCACCTCTGCCGTGACTCCGAAGGGAAACTGTCTCCTTTTCAATCTCTTTGGCGCCGACAACCGCCATGTATGGAATTTTTTGGACTTCGGCTTTTCTGATCTTATTTCCGAGTTTTCCGCTCTCTTTCTCCACTTCGGCTCTTATGCCTTCTTTTTTGAGTTCATCGGCCACCCTTTGGGCGTAGTCCATATGGTCGTCAGTGATCGGGAGCACAAGCGCCTGCACGGGAGCAAGCCACAGTGGAAACGCGCCTGCATAGTGCTCGATAAGCGCGCCGAAGAATCTCTCCATAGACCCCAGAAGTGTCCTGTGAACCATATAGGGTCTTTTATCTTTCCCATCCTCGCCCACAAACGTCATATCGAACCTTTCGGGCATATTAAAATCGAACTGGATAGTGGTACACTGCCAGGAGTGCCCAATAGAATCCCTTATGTACAGATCTATCTTGGGCCCGTAGAAGGATCCACCTCCTTCATCCACCTGGTAAGAAAGCCCCTTTTTGTCGATAGCCCTCCTTAGAGCCTCAGTTGCCCTTTCCCAGTCCTCGTCGCTCCCTACCGCCTTTTCTGGTTTAGTCGAAAGGTACATCTGTATATCCTTATCCTTAAACCCGAATGAGCCCAGCACGTCCAGAGTGAAATCGATCACACCTAATATCTCATCTTCGACCTGATCTGGGCGGCAGAATATGTGAGCGTCGTCCTGTGTGAAGCCCCGAACCCTCGAAAGGCCGTAAAGTGTGCCTGATCTTTCGTATCTGTAGACCGTTCCGAGCTCCGCCCATCTGAACGGGAGATCCCTGTAGCTCCTTAAATGGCTCCTGTAAATCTGAATGTGAAAGGGACAGTTCATAGGCTTGAGATAATACTCCTGTCCCTCGATGTCCATAGAAGAGTACATGTTCTCCTTAAAGAAATCCAGATGCCCGCTGGTCTCCCAGAGATCTCCTTTGCCTATATGGGGCGAATAGACGAGCTCGTATCCTCCGTCGTAGTGAGCTTTTCGCCAGAAATCCTCAATAGCTGTCCTTATTCTCCCTCCCTTTGGATGCCACAAGATAAGTCCGGGGCCTACGCTTTGGTTTATCGAAAAGAGGTCAAGTTCTCTGCCCAGGACTCTGTGATCGCGTCTTTTTGCCTCTTCCAACCCTTCGATGTGCTCATCAAGACCAGCCCTTTTGGGGAAAGATATGCCGTATATCCTTTGGAGCATCTTATTTCTCTCGTCCCCGCGCCAGTACGCCCCGCTGCTCCTCAGGAGCTTGAAAGCCTTCACAGCGCCTGTTGACGGGACGTGAGGACCTCTGCAGAGGTCGAAGAAGCTCCCCTGCCTGTAGGCCGTGATAACCTCACCATCATCTATACCGTCAAGTATCTCGACCTTATAGGCCTCACCCATCTCTTTGAACGTCTTTATCGCTTCATCCCTTGTCAGCACCTGCCTTTGAAAGGGATAGTCCTCCACCAGGATCTGTCCCATCCTGTCTTCGATCTTCTCCAGATCCTGGGGAGTAAAGGGCTCGGGCACGTCGAAATCGTAGTAGAAGCCGTCCTCAATGGGGGGACCTATCGTAACTTTCGCCTCGGGGAAAAGTTGCACCACCGCCTGGGCCATAATGTGAGAGGTGCTGTGCCAGTAGACCTGCTTTCCCTCATCGTCAGAAAACGTAAGGATCTCAACCTCGGAGTCGGACTCGATCCTACTATTTAAGTCCACCATCTTCCCATCCACTTTCCCTGCAATTGCATCTTTCAAAAGCCTTGGTCCTATATCCGCCGCAATATGCTCTAAAGTTACGCCCTTTTCGTACTCCTTTTTGCTGCCGTCCGGGAGAGTAACTGTAATCAATTTTTCTTGAGATCTCCTTCTTTGCAAAGCGCCAACATCAAGCAGGGGTGAGGTCACCCAGCCCTTACCATAAAGGTTACAGCGTAGATCAAAGTACGAACCCACAATTATTACGAATACTATCTGTTAAAATCTATATTGTTAACTCTGTTTTGTCAAGAGAAAACGGTCGAGCGCAAACGATAGCAGACAGGTAAGATTGCTTCGTCAGACAGGAATGTCTGACCCACCAGAAGAGTGTGTTGATAATGTGGTTGGTAGGACAGACATTTTTGTCTGTCCATTTTGCTTCATCAGACAAGAATATCTTCCCTACTGTCTACTTACTTTCCTGGAGGCGAACAGATATTGCCATTTCCTCTTCGGCTTGAGGTATCATTCCCTTACGCTGATACATCATCGAAAGACTACTGTGAGTTAAGGGGTCGTCTGGTGTGATCTCCACGGCTTTCTTGATGTACTCCAGAGCCTCATCGTACATCTCCTTTTTCTCATAGACGTGCCCCAAGGCCAAAAGCACCTCCGCAAATTGGGGATCCATTTCCAATGCCTTATTGAGATCCTCCAAAGCCCCGTCCAGATCTCCCTGTCCGTATTTGGTTACTCCCTCCATATACAGATCTTCTTTCTGTCCCATAGTAGTGTCCTTGCATTTAGGGTATTATCAGATGACCAGTTACTTTGCAAATTGCCTCAATCAAACCTAAGCTTTTTTATCTTTTGTGTCAAGTCCAAAAAAGTATATAGCAACGGGGTATCGCCAGTCCTCTCCGACTACTGGCAGCAAGATGGCTTCAAGACGAGTGTCCCTCGCATTTACTGAAGACAACAAACCACACAATGTCATTATGGGCGCCCCCGATTGAATCCATCAGGGGGAAGCAATCTCAAGGAAGAGGGTGAGATGCCCTGTCTACTTTTCTCAAAAGGTTGCCTACAAGATGCTGATAAAAGATACAGAGACATTGGTGCTCTTCGTACTAGGAGAGTGCAATGATCTACTTAAATTGCGAGATTATGCGGTGCTTTAAGATCCACTTTTCATTAAAGAATACCTACAGAATGCCGATATAGTAAAGGGAGAACATTATAGTATGAGTGAACAGACGACACTACGTCCAGAATCGCCTCAAGCCGGAAGGGAAGATATGAAAACCGCTAGAAATATCTAAAGCGAGAGACATTAATGACGCGGATAAATTCTAACATAGAAGCTCTGGACGCCGCAAATGCTCTTAGCAAAATCAACAAGAGCCTGGACACCCATCAGGCCAGACTCGCCACGGGCAAAAGGATCAACACCGCTGCCGACGACGCTGCAGGACTATCTTTGGCTACCAAGTTGAAGGTAAGATCAGAAGGTCTGGGTGTCGCACTCAACAGTATAGGCGACGCCAAAAACCTTATGGCCGTCGCCGAAGGACACCTCCAGACCATCAGCGACATCCTGGGACAGATAAAAGCCAAGGCGAACCAGGCTGCGAACGACACGCTGGGAGCTTAGGAACGGCAGGCCCTAAAGAGCGAGATCGAGCAGTTGGCCGCAGAGATTGACGATCAGGTGGAACAGGCTCTGTTCAACAATATCGAGATTTTGAAAACCACGACCAGCGCGTTTAACTTCCAGGTGGGAGCAGGCACTGTCGATACGATAACGTTCGATCTTACATCGTCTGCTGTGGGATACACGACAGGATACACATCCGCACAGCTCGATGTGGATGTAGGCGCAGTGACAGCTTCTGTATCAACGACCTACAATCCCGGACGAATCGATGTATCTTTGGCCACGTCCACAGCGCGGAACGATGCCTTAAGTGAACTTAAGGCAGGATTCTACACAGTGGAAGTGACAGACATTGACGTTAATTCTGCTGGGAAAGGGGATCTTACGTTCAGGATAAGAGATTCGTCGGGCAATATAGTCTCGATTGATAACGATGGAGACGGCACAGGCTCAGACACAGATACCACTATAACCGTTGTGATCGACAAGGAAATACCATCACCACCGGGACCAAACAAGCCGGGCGCAAGCGCCACCATCGATCTGGGTGTCGGATTTAAACTACGCTTCTCAGATGTAAACTCCACTGATGACCCTACATCCTTCGGAGTCCAGTACACTCCCAGAGGAAACACAGTAAGCTCCAACGCCCAAGCGTCAGCATTCATCCAGAAGATTGACACAGCCATAGACAACGTCTCCAAGGGACTGAGCTTCATTGGGGCAATTACCAACAAACTGATGTTCAAAGAAGACTCATTGTCAAGTGCAGAGACGAACACAGAAGCAGCCAAGAGCAGGATTCTGGATGCCGACATGGCGTTAGAGCAGCTGGAATCCACCAAGTTGCAGATATTACAGCAGACATCCACGGCCGTACTCGCTCAAGCTAATATCATCCCACGATCGGTATTACAACTATTCCAGAGATGACCTCCCCATAAATCAGCAGACAGTAGTAAGCAGATAGGCTCCCCATATATTCAATCAAGGATTGCTTCGGAGTTGAACCGCTCACAATGGCAAGGCGCGGCAACGTCTTTGCAAGTCCTGTAAATCGTCATTGCGAGGGATCTCAAGCTGCCCCGCTAGGTGTTGCCATCCAGATGTACTGCTTCCCAGGAAAGCGACACCAATTAAGCAACCTGGGGTAGTAGATAAAATTGTTTTCTCCACTCTTTTGGGGTCTTATATCCCAGGGATGAATGAAGCCTGTTCTTGTTGTAATTATCGATCCACTGAGATATGATCTTCTCAGCCTGTTCAAAGGATTCAAACTTGTGAAGCCAAACACACTCTTGCTTGAGGGTCCTGAAAAAACGCTCTACAACACCGTTCCAATCGGGTTTACCACTTGGTATGTATTCCTGACGAATTCCCCAATATTCGGTACTGGCCAAATAGGCCCGAGCCAAAAAGATGGAACCATTGTCAGAGCGCAAAGTGAGACCCTGGGGGACAGCCTCCTTGGAAGTGTATCGAGAGATCACGGCCCGATCCAGGGCATCTGTGGCCTCCAGTGCCCTCCCTTTTCGACTAAAACGATACCCAGGAACCTCCCGGCTTCCGTTGTCCACCACCGCAATAAGAGGACACCAACCATCTTTTCCACAGTAAATCTTTGTCAAGTCACTCGACCACAAACTGTCGGGACTATCCACCACAGAACGCTTCTGGGCAACCTGTGGCCCCTTTCTCCCGGGACGATTCCACAGCTTACACTGCCACCCCTTAAGCTTCATTATCCTATGAACCTTCTTAACGTTGACACATTCCCCTTCCTTGAAACGAAGATGCGCCCAAACCCGCCTGTGACCAAATGCCTCTTCTTGGTCCAGTATCCCTCGAATACGAAAAGCAAGCTCCTCATCTATCACAGGCTCTTTAACAGAAGAACTGACACCTCTATCCCTAAACCTATACAGAGTCGAACGATGCAAACCCAAAGCCAAAGCTACCACCTTGCGGGAATAGCCTCGACCCAAAAACCGCCCACTCAAGGCAACCGCTTCGTTTTTTTTAGACGGGCTACCTCTTCGAGTATCTCCAACTGGAGCGTCAACTGCCCTACCTTGCGCTCCAACCGGCTAACCTCTCGCTCCTTCGGATCCTTGCGACCACGCCGAGACTTCAGACTCTCCTGGCCCCCTTCTAAGAAACTATCACGCCAAGCATACGCCTGCGACTGGCTAATTCCATTCTTACGACACACCTCAGATAGATCTGCTCCTCTCAAAAGAGCCAACACAATCTCTCCCTTACGGGTCGCCGTCCAGCGCTTACCATCTTTCACTTCGGGGCTCGACACCTTGACCTCCCTTCTCAAACCCCAATTTGCGAAATATTTGTCGCTCTGTCAAGGGGAGCGGTATGCAGATGCAGATGCGAAACGGAACAAAACTCTCCAGTCTATCTATCCAAGTCCCTAAAGCACAGATGCTGACCTGAATTTTCTCCTTGACTGTTGAATACAGTTTGACTATATTTTCTGGTCAGAACAGATGCGCCCATAGCTCAACTGGTAGAGCAACTGACTCTTAATCAGTAGGTTCGGGGTTCGAGTCCCTGTGGGCGTACCATAAACAACAAGGGGTTACGACGACTTCGGTCGTAGCTCCTTGCATTTTTTCTACTGTAATTTTCCCATACCCGTCAAATAGATGATAGTCCAGACGCTTCGCCGCCTCTCCCTGAACCCCCGTTAAACCCCCGTAATCAAATCTTCCATCTCCATCGTTGAAAACGAGCTGTACATTATCAGTGAAATAATTAGCGACAGCTCGGTCATGCTCTCCATCTGAATCTGATATGAACACTAAACGGGGACCGTCCCCTACACTTTCAGCCCTACCCCTTTCGCTACGTCGCAACTTCAAACATGCAAGCCATTTGCGTATCTACCGAATACTTTGACCCTACCTGGGCCGCAGAATGATTGGCTGGCGCTTCAGTTGTGAGAACGGCACCGTTGCTTCGAGTATCTTGTATTGGCCGCTGTAGCGCTTGTCAACCCTGATCTCCACCTGCTCTGGCAGCGGGGCTTCCACCGACCAGTGGAAGAAACCAGCGGAGTCGGTATGGACGTGCCACCTGTTGAGCACTACACATGCGCCAGCAACCGGCTGACCTGTGTTATCCACAACCCGGTTAGAAACCTTTCCACCTGCCTTCAAGCGGAACTCCTGTGCTTTGGCTTCCGGTCCCAACTTGATATGTTGATGCTCTGGGGCGTAACCGTCGCCTTCAACCGTCACGACATATTCACCAAGCTTGACGGACTCGAACCGGAACTGTCCCTGGACGTCCGTCTGCACCGCAGGATAGCCATTCTCCTTACGAATCGATCTGTACCCCCATTCGCCATATTAGACCCGAAAAATGGTTGTCAAAGTCGCCAGAACATGTTATATTACAATAAATAAGACTCATAAATGGCGGATAAATATTGATCATCCAGAGGGTGAAAGAATCAAAGTAGGTTTTGATGGAGGAATAAAGCTTGAATTTCATGGTGCAAAGGTGACATCAAACGGTGGACTTCTTGCGTATCGTGACCTTGATTACGCACTGGGATTATTTGATTCGGTATCAGCGGTTTTTACCGATAAACGCACAGGCCGTAATATCCAACATGATATATCTACTCTCCTGCGTCAATCGATATACAGCCGTCTTGCAGGATATGAAGATGTAAATGACGCCGAGCGATTATCCGTTGATCCCGTCATGCGAGCGATTACCGGAAAGAAGGACAAAGGCAGGCAAGCTGCCAGCTCCAACACGATAGGACGTTTTGAAACTGATATACTGACTCAGCATGACAATCTCAGAAACTTGTCAGATATCAATGGCAAGTGGGTTCAAAAAGCGATGAGTAAAACACAGCATCAACGAATCATTCTGGACATGGACAGTTCGGAGAGTCCGGTACATGGCCAGCAGGAAGGATCAGCTTACAACGGTCATTTCGGATGTACCTGTTTTCATCCAGTGTTCTGCTTCAATCAGTTCGGGGATTGTGAAGGAGTCCTACTTCGCTCTGGTAATGTTCACAGTGCTGATCGTTGGAAGGAAGTTCTGGAACCGATCGTCAAGAGATACGAGAGCAAGAAGAATAGGAAATACTTTCGAGGCGATGCTGCATTCGCAAAGCCTGAGATTTATGATTATCTGGAGGGAAACGGCTATTTGTATGCCATTCGGCTTCCCGCAAATGAGATACTCTATGAAAAGATACGATACCTGCTGACTCGGCCAGTTGGACGACCGCCGAGGAAACCGATTGTATCGTTATATGAATTTCAATATAAAGCGGCCAGTTGGGATCAATCGAGGCGAGTGGTCGCCAAGGTTGAATGGCACCAAGGGGAGTTATTCCCAAGAGTGGGATTTATCGTGACCAACATGAGCGCCAAGCCAGAAGGCGTGGTACACTTCTACAATGGCCGTGGCAGAGCTGAGCAGTGGATTAAGGAGGGCAAGTATGCTCTGAACTGGACCCGACTCTCATGCAAGCGTTTCGTCTCCAATCAGGTGAGGCTCTGGCTGTTTGTTCTGGCTTACAACTTGGGCAACTTCCTGCGACGTTTTGTTCTTCCGAAGAAAATCAAACACTGGTCACTACGCAGCCTCCTCGTGAAATTTATCAAAATCGGAGCGAAGATTGTCAGACACAGCGGATATATTACGTTTCAAATGGCTGAGGTTGGGATAGACAAGAGGTTATTTGCCGAAATATTATCCCGGATTGAACGATTGCGATGTTATTCTGTTTAAACTGCCACATTTTTTTGTGAGTCGATGGAGAGGTGTCTCTAATTGGAGGATTTAAACACAAAGAAAGTGATAATTCAGAGGAAAATACTATTTTAATTGAAAAAAGTACTTGTTGAAAAATGTAAAAGTGGTAATATTAATTCAGAAACAAGAATGTATCGAAATATAATCCCTCATGAATGTGATATGGGGAATGTCGGATAAGTACGAGAAAAAGGTCTCAGCTCAGATTTCTGCTCAACAGGAAGCATTAATGGCGGTGGCTACTGCTCGGGCCAAAGCGCAGCAGGCCGAGCAGGAAAAGCTGACTAAAGAGGCCGTAGGTAAAGCCAATGTCATTAAAGCCCAGTACGAAAAGGAGGAGGAGAAGATTCGTGCTGTGGTTGAAGCCCTGCAGGAAAAAGAGGTCGCCGAATTGCGAGCCCAACAGGAGCTTGAGGTAGCCAAGCTGCAGCGGCAGGCCGCAGAACTCCAAAAGCAGCGCGAAATCCTGCTGGGCCAGGGCGAAGCCGAACGCAAAAGGCTGATAATGAAGGCAGACGGCTCCTTAAAGATAAAGCTTGAGACTTACGAAAAGGTGATGAAGTTTTGGGCTGATGCTTATGCAAAACGTCAGGTTCCGCAGCTGGTTATGGGTGGTTCTGGCGGTGCTAGTGGCACCGATCAATCCACTCTAAATTTCAATTCGGCCATGCAACTTTTGGTGGCAAAACAGCTTGGTCTAGACCTCAACGTGCCCAGAGGGACTGCTGGGAGGTAAGGGGTGTGAGATCCAGCCTCTCTTCAAGCGGGCACTGACAATCAGTAAGAAGGTCCTCGGTCTAGACCATCCTAACGTGAAAGTCCTTCGATATGCACTTGAGGACGTCGAAGGGAAACGCAGGACGGTCTGCGTATCCTCTCAGGTCGGGTGTGCTCTGGGATGCACCTTCTGTTCGACCGCAAGGATGGGGCTGATACGGAACCTCTCTGCCGCAGAGATTATAGATCAGCTCATATCCGTCAGGAGACATCATAAGCAGATAGACGACGGCATCACCAACGTGGTGATGATGGGTATGGGAGAGCCGCTCCTGAACTACAAAAACGTGGTCAGGGCCATAAGGCTCATGGGTCTGGAGATGGGACTCGGGATCGGCGCTCGCAAGATAACCGTCTCCACGGCAGGATTTGTGCCCGGCATAGATCGGCTCAGAGATATCTCCGCCGCCTGCGGTCAGCTTATAACACCGGTCCCCAGGCAGGGGGCTGTCATATTTTAAGTGTCATATACGTGAGCACAGAGAGATGTTAGAGCGGATAGAAGATGTGGAAAACCTGGAGATGTTTGAGGAGATGAGAAAGAAGTCCCCTCAATTTCAGGAAGCGCAACAATTTCATGAATTAATGTCATTCCCGTGGAAACGGGAATCCAGGGATGCCATGAAACCCTATTACTTGCTAGTTAGCAAATGCGGCAGTTCCCCTCTCCTGAAATGTCCTTACCTAAGTAAAGAACCCCCATGTAGAACGTGGGGGTATTAACCGATAATAACTTGCCTGATCAGACGATTGCATTTATGCCTGTAATTTCGCGGCCAGCAATAAGCAGGTTAATCTCATTGGTGCCTTCGCAGGTGTAAATAGCCTCGGCATCGGTAAAGAAACGAGCAACGTGATTTTCGAGCAGCACGCCGCTTGCTCCCATGGCTTCCCGAGCCAGCCCAACAATGTGGCGAGCTTTTCGGGCATTGTTGTACTTAGCCAGAGACACCATGCCCTCGCTCATCTGATCGGTTGCCATAAGCCGTGCAAGTTGAAAACACAGTAATTGCATCTGAGTTAGTTCAGCGGCCATTTCTACCAGCTTCTCCTGGATTAATTGGAAGCCGGCAAGTGGTCGTCCGAACTGCTCTCGTTCTTTGGTATACTTTAACGCCCGTTCAAAAGCGGCTGCGGCTAACCCAAGGGCTTCCCAGACAACCGCATAGCGATTGTAAGTGAGCACCCTGGCTGTGTCGCGAAAGGAGTGGCTCCCTGCCAACCGATTGGCCTCGGGAATCCGGACGTTTTCAAGTGTGATGTGGGAAGTGGGAACCGCACGCATGGTGATCTTTCCGGTAATATCCTCGATCTTTACCCCGTCAACTTCACGAGGATTCTCAAGGACAAAACCGCCGAACCCGCCTTCCTGATCCCTGGCCCAGATGATAATCAAGTCAGCAATAGAAGCATTGCCAATCCAGGACTTGGCCCCATTCAGGATATAGTTCTTTCCCTCACGGCGAGCGGAGGTTAGCACATGAGAAGCGTCGGAGCCACGCTCAGGCTCGGTGAGTCCGAACGCACCGATTTTTTCTAATAGCGCCATTTTGGGTAGCCAGCGCTCACGCTGTTCCTCAGAACCTAGTAACCCAATAGATCCCATGGCCAACCCCGAGTGGACGATATAGAAAGTACAAACTGAACCATCTCCCCTGGCCAGTTCACACGCGACCAATCCCATTGCCAGTGAATCGAGTCTGTATCCCAATACCGGAGAACCGATTGTCAGCGGGGCAGCTTCCCTGGCATCTTGATCTGCTGCGCTCAGCGGCCAGACCAGCTGGTAAAGAAACTCCTCTCAAGTCCAATCAAAAATGTTGAATAAACTATCATCTCTTCTATGCAGCAGATTCTGGTATACCAATTGGGCCTCGCAGGGTTTTGCCAACGATGTTAAACCATGAACCTTTATTCTGTCATCCTTCAGCCATTTCAGCGCGGTGCGGTAGTTCGCAAAGATGCTGTGCGGTCGGAAATCCGTGGCATGTCCTGGCAGTTCCCACTCCCAACCACTGCGCAAAATAACATACCTGTGGAATATCAACCGAAGCAGCTCCTGGACATATAGATCCGTATGGCGGGTCCACGGAACCCCGACAAGCACGACTTCTCCTAACTTTCGCACAATCCGGCAGGCATCTACAACAGCCTGTTCATGCCCTGAGCATTCCATAACCAGGGAAATTGTCCCGACGATCGACTCGTCGTTACATGGAACTTCGGGATAAACCGCCGCAACGCCGGATGCGGCAGCGTTTTTGCGCCGTGCACTGTTGGGTTCGACAACATGGACTTCGTAGCCGGAAAGCTTGAACACCTGCGCTGCAAGGTATCCCACAGACCCGGCGCCCGTAATCATCACCCGGTCTCCTGGCCGGGCCGCCGTAGTAATCAGCGTGGTCATTGTCACGGTCATCAGGCGGGCGATGAGTGCTTTTTCCGGTTCCAGCCCCACAGGCAGGGGCACGGTCCAGGCGGCATCCATCTGTTGAAAACTCTGATGAAGGCCCATGCAGAAAAGATGATCTCCCTTCTTCACGTTCTCTACTTCCTGTCCGGTTTCCTCGACTTCGAACATGGCCGAATATCCGGGATATAACGGGTAATCCTTACCACCCAGGCCCAGATAATGATGGGCCAGTTCGGTCCCGGGGCTGACGAGAGTATAAAGAGTCTTCCCTCGGACTTCCTTCGGTCCAAGCACAGCCGGACCATCCACGGTGAGCAGTTCAGCTTTTTCCGTAGCGGTAACTACAATCGCCTGATGAGTCATACGTTTACTCTCTGCCTGTTCGGCTTGCTCGTCGTCTTTTTCTCCTTCAGCAGACACTGATCACAAGGACGCGCAGGTCTGTCTCTGAATTGTTTTTCAGTCCGTGTGTTCCTCCTGGAAAAACGGCGGTTATATCACCCGGTCCGACCTCAACTCTTTCCTCATCCAGCGTCATAATTCCCCTTCCTGAAATTACATAATAGTACTCCTCATCGTTTTCGTGCTTGTGGATACCGATCGAAACATCCGGCGGCAGGACAAGGTCGAAAAAACACTTCAGGTGTTTATCTTTTGTCTCATCGCTGGCGATGACCTTTGTCCAGTCCAGAACCCCCTTGCCGCCGTGGCTTTCAGACGCCATTGTCTGGAGCATGTCCTCTCTTTTTCTCATGAACGTGGTTTTTTTCATTTTGCTACTCCTTGTATGCCGTTCCCAATTCGTCTTGTTACTGACCAAGAAATAGAACATGCCCCGCTTCGCCTGGCTGGCTCAGCAGGTCACGCTGCCTCGTATTACATGGTAGGGTTATCGCCCTAATCTTGCGCTCAGCCTCTACAAGAGGACTGCGGATGCTCTGACATAACCGCCCTCAAGCAGCGCATGATCCCCACAGGTCATGGCGGTAAATGCCTCCACCAACAGAATCGGGTATTGCGCAGCATCCCGGCCTACTCTTACGGCAAACGCCAGCGAACCACTTCACAATTGAAGAGTTTGTCCGGATGCGGCGGGTCCGGTGGCCAGGCGTCAGGTCGCCAATAGGAATAGCTGGTCACAAGAGTCCCGTCGTCCAGCTCGACGGTGTTGCCGAAACCTCCGCCCGAGCAGCGGCCGATGGGAGTTCTGGTCTCAATCATGAAGATGTCGTGCTCGAAATCAAATTCAAAGCCGTCTTCGGTTTCACGGCCGAGTACCGCACGCACTCCGAGAGGAGGATCGATTGAGCGCTGAGTATAAGTAAACAGCAGCCGCCCATCCCTCAACCGCAGAATGGAATGAAACATCTGGCCGTGGTCGCCCAGGTCCTCACCGGGCTGCCACGTGTGGCCTTCGTCGGTGGAAGTCCAAGCTTTCATTCGACCGAACTGGTCAAAGTCGGTATCGGCAAGATCCTGCACCGGGGGCTGGCCGTAGTGCAGCAGGGTTATGGCCACGTTTCCGAGCTCCTGGGGGGTGAACACCCGCCCGGGAAGCGGGAACAATTTGTGCTCAATCCTGGCTATCCCGTATATTTTTCCGGAACGCGCCTGCCAGAGCACTACCTCCGAAAAGATGGAATAGGGATAGCCTTCCGGTACCCCTTCTACGTGTATCCTGTGGCAGTCCGGCCACGTCCGACCCCCATCGTAGTTGCGGGCGACGTATTCGTCCCCGTATTGAGGATGGAGAGGAGGATTCTGGTCTTTGGGTATATCCACGATCTGCAGCAACGAACCGTCTTCCAACTGCAGTATATTTCGCGAACAGTTGTTCCCTCTGACCCTACGCGACTTGTTCCCCCTTACCCTGGTGGCAAATTCCGGAGGCAGATGGTATTCGGACCAGGTGTATCCATCGTCCTCCGAACGGTACCCCCACGCTCCTCCCGTTAGCAACAGCGTGCCGTCTCGCATTTGAGACAAATAGGGCTCTTCGCCGTCCGGCAGGCCGGCAGTGTTACGCCCTCCCTCCCAGGTCCGACCGCCGTCGTGCGAACGATACAGGTAGATGGGTATCCGTGTATCGCACAGGTAGCACAATAGCAGCAACTCATTTCCACCCAGGTATGCGATGTTGGGCTTGTATTCAAGCTTTTGGCCCAGCGGAACCCGTTCGGCTTGCAGCTTTGCTGCCGTTAGTTGCCGCGGGTTTCGAATGGCAATAAAGTCCTGAAAGGGCTGCTGTGGTGAGTCATTCATCTCTGTTTTCTCCTTTCGATGGTAGGTTATATCGCCCTAATTTTGCTCTCAACCTCTCCAAGAGGATCGTGGACGCTCCGGCGTAACCACGCTCAGGCAACGCATATCCCCACAGGTCATGGCTGGATATAACCCTGTCAGTAGAATCAGATGTTGGCACTATCCCGGCTTCCTCTTACGGCAAACGCCAGCGAACCACTTCACAATTGAAGAGTTTTCCCGATTCTCCTTTGTCAGGCCGCCAGTAGGAATAGCTGGTTACGAGAGTCCCGTCATCCAGCTCGACGGTGTTGCCGAAACCTCCTCCCGAGCAGCGGCCGATGGGTGTTCTGGTGTCAATCATGAAAACGTCGTGCTCGAAATCGAATTCAAAGCCGTCTTCGGTTTCACGGCCGAGTACCGCACGCACGCCGAGCGGAGGATCGATCGAGCGCTGAGTATAAGTAAACAGCAGCCGTCCATCTCTCAACCGCAGAATGGAATGAAACATCTGGCCGTGGTCACCCAGGTCCGCACCGGACTGCCACGTGTGGCCTTCGTCGGTAGAAACCCAGGCTTTCATTCGGCCGAACTGGTCAAAGTCGGTATCGGCAAGATCCTGCACCGGGGGCTGCCCGTAGTGCCGCAAGGTTACGGCCACGTTTTCGAGCTCCTGGGGGGTGAACACCCGCCCGGGAAGGGGATAGAACTTATGATCAAGCCTGGCTATGCCGTAAATTTTACCGGAACGCGCCTGCCAGAGCACTACCTCCCCAAAGATGGACCGGGGATAGCCTTCCGCCACCCCTTCTACTTCCATCGTGTAGCAGTCCGGCCACGTCCGACCCCCATCGTAACTCCGGGCGACGTATCCATTCCCGTATTGAGAATGGCGAAGAGGGGGATCGTCTTCAGGTATATCGACAATCTGCAGTAACGAACCGTCCTCCAACTCCAGTATATTTCTCGAGTTGTTCCCCCTGACCCTGGTGGCAAATTCCGGAGGCAACTGGTATTCGGACCAGGTGAATCCATCGTCCTCCGAGCGGTACCCCCAGGGGCCTCCCGTTACCAACAACGTGCCGTCTCGCATTTGCGACAAATACGGCTCGCCACCGTCCGGCAGACTGGTCTCGTCGCGCCCTCCTTCCCAGGTCCGCCCGCCGTCGTGCGAACGATACAGGTAGGTGGGTAACCCCGCTGCCACATCGTTCAGGTAGCACAATAGCAGCAACTCATCTCCACCCAGGTGTGCGATGTTGGGCTTGTATTCAAGCTTTTGGCCTATCGGAACCCGTTCCGCTGGTATCTCTGCCACTTTTAGCTGGCGCGGGTTTCGAATGGCAATAAAGTCCTGAAAGGGCTGCTGTGGTGAGTCATTCATCTTTGTTTTCTCCTTTCGATGGTTTTCTCTTTGCGCGGTGGTTAAAGGTGACATTCTAAGCAAAAGGACAATTTCAACAAAAGTTTCCTTGCCAGAGATACTCCATACAATTTCTGGAGCATCTGGAAAAACTAATCCTAATCAGTTCACTTTCGTTTAAGTAAACTTAATTATGAGCAATACGTCAACGCAATGAAATACCAACATTTAGCCCAGCGGATCGTCCTTGAGCGTAGCTGGAACCGAGTGATAGGATAATGAAAGTAGAAACAATTGCAGTAACAAGAATTCTCTGTTATATGCTTATCCTCTCACTGGAGCAGCTTGCCTAACGTGGATTTTGCTAAATGCGTACCAACTGACAGACATACGATCTAATTGTGACAACTTCTGTCAATGCCACCACACCGCTACGCTATTCTCTTGCTAAATATTTCTACGGAGGCTCTACTGGATTGGAGAGCTGCGTACGGTACACCCCAATTAGGAGGGAAGATACAAAATAAGATTGTGGATGTCAATGAAATTGTGCAGTGGATCGTCAGGTTTTCGCTAACTGCTGCCACCCGCGCGATTTTGACAGCCAGCCTGTGTCCGTCCGTGGGAAGGTGCACGTCCGTACCCAAGGGACGGAGGCGAGCATAACCGCTTCCGTCACATCCGAAACTATTCGTCAAGGCATCCGACGCGACCTCAAGGTTTGCGCACTCTAATAGCCAGTGCGAGCAAATATGTGATGCCATTTCTACCGCGGTACATGGCGGCTCTTAACGCGCAGGTAGCTAGTAATTAGCCTTTTTCAACCCCCGATTTAATCGGGGGTCAACGTTGGGGTTCATACACTCCTGTGTCTATCTCCCGGGTGACGATGCCCGTCCGCGTCACGCTCACGTGCATGAAGCCGATGGCAGCCCGGGCGTCATTCCAACAGGATGATCGCAGTATAAAGCTTCGCGTTCGGCCGATCTTGCGTTCGTCCGTGGCCCTGTGATGGTGCCCAAAGAACATGGCGGTCGGCTGCGTTTTCTGAATGAGTGGGTTGAAGTACCGCGAATCGTTGCGCGACATGTACATGTTGACGTCCAGTCCTTCTGGATGTGGAGGGATGTGAGCGAAGATGATCTTTTCCCGCTCCTTCTGGCCCAACTCTCCTTCCAGCCATTCGCACTGCCCCCGGGGCCCGAAGTCCTCCGAGCACAGGTGGCCGACGTGGTCTCCGCCCCCACCGGCATCACAGACACCGATGAACCGCACTCCCTTGTGTACGAAGGAGTAGTAGTCGGATTCCTTGCCATCCTTCTTGAAGTCGCCGGGGAAGAGTTCGCGCATCTCCTTCTTCATGCAGCGGTCCTCGTGGTTTCCGGCGATCACGTGCATCGGAATCTCCACCTCATCCAGACGGTCTCGGAGCGCCCACAGATGGATATCACCGGCGAGGAGCATGAAGTCAGGCCTGTCTAACCCCTCCAATTTTGCCATCTCCCGGTCGCACCTGAGGAATTTCTCAACGCCGTCCCCTAACCTCTCTATCCCTTCTCTGTATCTACCCGTAGCCGGATCGACACAGTGCGGATCTGCAAGCACGCAGAAGCTGAAGGGCTCAACAGCCGGAGCTACGTCCTCCGGCGCTTCCGTCGCCGATGCACCCTCAGCCCTCCTCAGCCCAGCCCCGATAAGGGACGCAACAGAAACCTTCAGGAAACGTCGGCGATCGGACATCATGCCCCACTCTTCGAGCTCGTTCATCATTTTGGCCTCCTCGTTAGGTGAGCCGCTGATAGGAATCATTCCGCCATAACCGCTTTGATCACATCCGAAACTATTCGTCAAGACACCCGACGCGACCTCAAGGCAAGCTCACTCTAATAGCCAGCGCGAGCAAATATGTGATGTCATTTCTACCGCGGCACATGGCGGCTCTTAACGCGCAGGTAGAGATTGATTAGCTTTTTTCAACGTTGGGGTTCATACACTCCTGTGTCGATCTCCCGGGTGACGATGCCCGTCGGCGTCACGCTCACGTGCATGAAGCCGATGGTAGCCCGGGCGGCATTCCAGCAGGACGATCGCATTATAAAGCTCCGCGTTCGGCCGATCTTGTGTTCGTCTGTGGCCCTGTGATGGTGCCCAAAGAACATGGCGGTCGGCTGCGTTTTCTGAATGAGTTGGTTGAAGTACCGCGAATCGTTGCGTGACATGTACATGTTGACGTCCAGTCCTTCTGGATGTGGAGGGATGTGAGCGAAGATGATCTTTTCCCGCTCCTTCTGGCCCAACTCTCCTTCCAGCCATTCGCACTGCCCCCGGGGCCCGAAGTCCTCCGCGCACAGATGGCCGACGTGGTCCCCGCCCCCGCCGGCATCACAGACGCCGATGAACCGCACTCCCTTGTGTACGAAGGAGTAGTAGTCAGATTCCCTGCCATCCTTCTTGAAGTCGCCGGGGAAGAGGTCGCGTATCTCCTTCTTCTCGCAGCCGGACTCGTGGTTTCCAGCGATCACGTGCATCGGAATCTCCACCTCATCCAGACGGTCTCGGAGCGCCCACAGATGGATATCACCGGCGACGAGCATGAAGTCAGGCCTGTCTATCCCCTCCAATTTCGCCATTTCCCGGTCGCACCTGAAGAATTTCTCCACGCCGTTCCCTAACCTCTCTATCCCCTCCCTGTATCTACCCGTAGCCGGATCGACACAGTGCGGATCTGCAAGCGCGCAGAAGCTGAAGGGCTCAACAGCCGGGGCTACGTCCTCCGGCGCTTCCTGCGCCGATGCGCCCTCAGACCTACTCAGCCCAGCCCCGATAAGGGACGCAACAGAAACCTTCAGGAAACGTCGGCGATCGGACACCATACCCCACTCCTCGAGCTCGTTCATCATTTTGGCCTCCTTGTTGGGTAAACCGCTGATAGGAATTATTCCGCAGGAGCGTATTCTGGACGCTGATCTTGTAGATCTTGCGAATCTAATCAATTGACATCGGGACGAAGAATCCGTCTTCCGGGCCAACTCCCCAGACCTCCGAGTCCTCGCGCTCGGGCATCAAGCGGCTCCCGGTATATGCCAATAAGCCCTCGTAAAGCGCAGAACCGCATCAAAGAGTCAGTATGCGATAGGCATCTGGCATCCGGCACTCGGGATTCGACATCGGTTGCGGGCGAAGCCGAACAGGCGACGCGCCAGGGCGAGGTCAGACACGAGATCAGGGGCGGAACGCGTGGGGTGCAGCCGTTCATGTATCTCTTCGATTGCCCGCTCCAGGTCTGCTTCCGCCTGCCGAAACAGGCCGAGAGCCAATCTGGCGCGGGCGCGCCGGATCATCCAGGAGCTTTTCAGGCGCGAGCGTTCGAGCAGGGGCTCGATCTTCGTCAACGCGAGCTGGGGCTGCCCTCCCTCGATCAGAGCGTCGGTCCATTCCCCTTCAATCACGACGCTGAACGTCCGCCGAAAACCTTCCTCAAGTCCCTGAATACGCTCGTCGGTGAGACCGATCCGCTCGTGCACGGAGCTTCGTTTCAGGTACCACTCGACGTCGGCAGCTCCACTTTGGATCGCCCGGTCGTAGTCCTTTAGGGCCGCGAGGAATTCCTCTTGGGCGGCATGCACATCGCCTCGGACCGCGAAAAGATGTGCCTGCGGTCTCTCTGTAGCGATGGCGCGCCCGATCCACATCAGTGCTCGGTCGGGGTCACGGCGGGCAAGATATATCCTGCTGAGCTCAACTTTCGCTCCGATGTGCGACGGGTCCATCCGGACTACGCGGAGCAAATCCTTGATCGCCTCGTTGGACTTGCCCAGAATACGATATTCGGCGGAACGCCGTAAAAGCAGGGACACCGATTCGCCCTGAATACGCATCCGGTGCGACAGTGCCTCGACCACGTGTATCGGACCCTCGTGCGCTGCCGCAATGGTGGCTTCCAAGAAGGCCCCGACCAAGACCGCGACAAAAGCAACGACCCCGATCATCGTTGGTCTGCGACAATGGCGGTGCCGAAAAACTGCGGCGCGTGGTTTGATTGGCGGTTCGTATGGGACCATTGGCTGTATTCGCCCTGAACTACGTTGTTTCGTGACAGATTGAAGCGTATGGGGTCGCCGGAGCTCAGCCGCCGGCCCAGCATGTCCAGTGAGATGAGCATCTCCACCATCCATCGGTCCGAGCCGCGCGCCGTCGCGGCGCGCCATCGACCGTTCCACGCAGAGTCTTTCTGTCTGCCGTCATAACGTTGTCCGGCGGCATTCACGATGAACTGGAAATAGTCCGCGCTGTCCGGGAGGCTGATGAACACCTCGACGCAGTCATCCTCCCAGACCTCCCCGTCGAACGGCCTCTCCACGATCTTCAACCGGTCCACACGCGGCTCGTGATTGATGACCGCAAGATACAGGTGATTTTCGTGCAGGCCCAGGAAGAACTCTGTGGGAAACCTGGCCGGTCCGGAGCCGTTGATCTGGATCATACCGGATTGCCGGGACACCAAAGCCCGTTCCTCGGCGCTGATGGTGCCGTCTATCTTCGGAGGTGCCGCCATCTGTGTGATGACGGCGCGCTTGTACGGCGGAATCTCGAATCGCACCCGGCCGCGAACGTCGCCGGACTGCGTCGTGTGGTAAGTGATCGTCGCACCGGGCGGCGGAAAGAGCTGTTCGTCGCACATGGCCTCAAAGCGTTGGAGGGTTGGCTCGCCGGCACTAATTTGCAGATCGGCCGATGCCGGTTCCATTCGCCATGCCGTCTGCGCAGTGTTCCACTTGATTGTGGCCGACAGAGCCTCCGGCAGACTCGGGATCAGAACTTCGACAGACACAGTGGCGCCGGGTTTAGGCAACTCCTTCATCGTCGCAACGGCATTGACAGGATGGAATTGTACGAAAGGCGGCAACTGCCGCGGCTCTGCCAGGCGGACGGGCTTGACCGTGCCGCGCTTGACGATACGGAATAGATCACGCTGTCTGCCGTCGGCATTGAGCATGATGGCCGTCACCATATCTCCCTCAACATCCACGATGACCGACCCGTGCTCGATGAGGACTTGCTTCATTACGGGCATCGTGCCGCCTCGACCAACCCCGGCGCCGCCTGTGCCGGCCACGACCTGGATAGTGCCTTCGTGCGGGTTGAGGCCGCTGCTCTTGCGATAGGCGCCGTCTCCCGCCGGATCACCGTCTCCGTCGTCCAGGATGAAACCCTCCGCCACCGTCGGCGTGCCGTAAGCGCCGTCCATCAGCATCGAGCGTTCGTAGGTGTGCGAGTGACCTGTAAAGACGACATCCACACCACCCGATTCGAGGATAGGCATGATGTGCTCGCGCATCTCGATGAGCTGACCTTCCGTGTCGCTGTCGTGCGTGCCCTTGGAATAGGGGGGGTGGTGCCAGAAGGCCAGAATCCAGTCGCTATTCGTCTGCTCCAGATCGGCCTTGAGCCATCTCGCCATGGCGCCGGTGGGACGGCGGTCCAGGTCGTGAGAATTGAGGCAGATGAAATGCACGTTGCCGTAGTCAAAGGCATAGTACGCTTCCGTTCCCGACGCCGCTCCCCCCGCCTCCCCACGGGTAGGCAACACGTACGCGTCGTAATACGGGCCGACGCCGGTTCTTCCGTCAGAGTTGCCACCTTCGTGATTTCCCATTGCGGGCCAGCAGACCAGATGGCGCAGCGTCTGGCCGTAGGGCTCGAAGAACCGGTGCTGAAACTCTTTGTCCTTTCCGCTGCTGTAGGCCATGTCACCGACATGGATGAACAGGTCCAAAGGACGCTGCTGCGTCGCCGTGTGCCGGCGCATGGCGTCATAGACATCGGCCTGATTCTGGTCGCCGGTACCGGAATCGCCCAAGACCCAGAATCGGAAGGGGGATCTGCTGCCCACGGGTGGACTGGTGACGAAATGATGGGTTTCATCACCACCAGCCAGGCGGTAGGAACCGTCATAGACGGCGTAGTAGTACTTCGTGGCCGGCTGGAGACCTGTGACATAAGCCTCGTACTGGACCGCATCCGGCGGTGCGCTGTGGAGGGCGCCCTTGCCGCCGTCTCTCCCCCTGGTTCTCTTTGTGTGGACGTCTATGGGACCGAACGGCTGGTCGAGTTGGTCTGGTGATTCGGTGATCAGTACCACTCGGGGACGAATCGGGCGGCCCGTGCGCCAAACGATCACCATCGAATGGGGAGTCCCCATTGCGAGGTAGGGGCCGCGTCTGTAGTCCATATCATACTGCTGGCCGACTTTGATGTGACGATACGTGGAGGTGCAACCCAAGACCAAGAGACACATAGCGGTGCCGAGTAGGAAGGCTCTGCCGATCGAATCGCCTTTGTACATATGGGTATCCTTTTTTCCTTTACGGTGGGCCGACGTACCGCGCCCTGACACAGTACCGCAGCCCATCCAGAACTGTTACGCCGTTAGTTTGAAGATGGGTGGGTCGGTTGATTCGTCGAACCTACCACTATTATTTTTCTTGCGGCTGCAGCGCCAATACATCCTTCAGGTCGTAAATCACAAGCTTCGGGCGGTAGTGGAATCCTTCCACCCAGTGTTCTGCACCGGTGCCTTCCTCGTAGTTGATGAACATTTCTTTGTCGGAAAAGTAAATGTTCCGCATAAAGCCTTCGTTCTCAGTAACGATGACCGGTCGGCTCCACGTTTTGCAGTGGTCGTGGCTGACGGCAAAGACCATCGGGGCGCGCGGGAACCAGTAGTTATGCTCGGAACGCCAGACCGTCGAGTTGGTTGGTTTGGAGTGACTCCACACGACCACGACCGCGTCGCTGTCGGGCACACGCTGCGCATTAAGCGGCGCCAGCGGTGAGACCAGGCCGGTCGAAGACGGCTTACCCCACGTTCGTCCGCCATCCTCGGAAAACGCCTGCCACAGATGGCCAAGGCAGGTGCGAAAGACCATCCAGATACGGCCGTCGGCCAGCTCCACTAGCTTCGGCTCACCAAAACCTTCCGGCCGATCACGATAACCCGGCGGCGGGCCAAACAACTCATATAACCGCCACGTCTGTCCGCTGTCTTGGCTGACAAGCGCCCCGACAAGGTCCGGTCCCGGCCCTTCACCCCCCATCAGGAAATCAACACTGACCAGCAGCCGGTTCTCTTTGGTCAACAGAATCCTATCACCGGTCGGCGTCCATAGCAACTTTTTGCCGTTTTCGAGTTGAAGATGTTTGGGCCACATCAGTAGGCGTTGCCCACCGGACCACGTCTTGCCTTCGTCCTGTGAGCGCCAGATGCGCGTGTCGCCGCCCTGAATGAACAGTTCCGTACCGCGTCGGGAAATGGCTTCAATGCCGCCCTGCGGCCACGTGCGGATATCCGGCCAATCGTGCCAGGTTCTCCCCTCGTCGTTGCTGGCGATCGCGCCGTTCTCGGGACAGCAGGAGCCGATCAAGACCAATTCGCCTTTGGCACTGCGATGAAAGTCCCACTGGCTGTTCCATACCTCGAGTTCTTCCATGTACTGCTCAAACACCGGCTGAATCGGTTCTTCGGCTCGCGCCACGGAGTGCGCGCCCTGAAGCACGATCCCAGCTAGAATCATCAACGCTATTCGGCCACATCTCATCCGATGACTTTCCTCGAGAATGGATCACATCTGATGTCGGTTCAAAAACTGCCGATCATCGCTACACAACAGCACGTCTCTCAATCATGGCGTAGCCCCGCAGCCCTGGCGCGGTGGTGTATCCTAACTGGCGTTGAATTACATTGAGAGCGTCGCGTCGCCAGCCTCGCCCGACAATGACGTTGGTATGAGCGCCGGGCTGCTATTGTCATCACCGTAGGCTGTCAGCCTCCGATGGAACCGACGAAGCCCCAATGCCTGAGGCTGTCTATCCAGCGCTGGCGACCCGGGCTGCGGTCGGGGTTGGAAATCCAGTCGCGGTGGGGCTTGAGCAGCGGAAACACCTCGACCAGGCGGGCCTCTTGCTCGACCATCTCCTGCATCGACTCCTCTTCTTCTGGCGTTGCCGGAGCGGCAAAATAACCGAGGCTGCACATCTTCCGGTCGCTGCCGCCTCCCCAGCTGGCGTGCCAGATCCGGTTGTCGAAGGCGACCACGTCTCCAGGCTGCGACCTCGCAACGTACGCAGGCATCGCGTCGACCTCAACGCCACCCCCCTCGATGACCCCCTCATTGGACTCTTTCAGGGTGACCTTCTTGATGTCTGAGTGGAGGGAATCTTTGTGAGAGCCGGGTATGAACCGGAGCGCGCCTGTCTTCTCGTCTAGCGGCTGTAGGTAGAAGGCGAACTTCACGCCACGCTGGACGAGGTTGAAGGTATCGGGATGCCACTCCGTACGGTCACTGTCGAAGGAGTTGGAGTTGGCGTAATAGCCGACCACGTCCGGTCCGTAGAACTGCTCGGTGGCCTCCAGGAACCGGGGATCCTCCTGTAGAGAGGCCAGGAACGGCGTATCTGGACCCAGGTTCGACCAGTTGAGCTGCTTGCGGATACCGTGCCGGCCCATGGCCTCTCTGGCCCTGACGAGGCCGATATCGAACTCGGATTCTATGATCCTGAGGTCGGCATAGGTAAGGACCCCGCGCAGAACGACAAAGCCGAAGACCTCAAACTGAACAAGCTGATTTTCCGTAAGCATTGACTCCTCCGTCTGTTGGATTATCTACCCCGCTGGACTGAATGTTCGGTGTGCCATAAAGAACAAGAGGTCACGGAAACTCCCATTTGCCCCTTTCGTTTTTGCTGCTCTCTTGTTCGTCACTATAAGTCTTGCCCACCCGCTTTGACTGAATAGAAGTGGATGGCTTTTAGATCTCTATTACGAGTGTCGTCCCTATCCAGTCCCCAGGTAAATCTATTGGCGATCGGGGGCCTGTCTGCTGCCCTTATGATTTGTTCACAACGTACATTCCCGCCGCAACTAAGAGCGCTCCAGCCGCAAGGTCCCACGTTATCTTCTCTGACAGAAAATGGGCGCTAAAGATCACTCCAAATATGGGAGTTAGACAGAAGAAGACTACTATCTTGCTCGGACTCTTGCGCTTCAAGAGAGTGTGCCACAGCACAAAGCAGAACCCGGCTACGATGACGCCCTGGTACAAGTGCGAAAGGACAACGGTGGAAGTAAAATTGTAGCCTTCGATTCCCTCCGTGTAGAGGCTGAGAAGAGATAAGGCGATAAGGCCGAATATCATCTGCCACGCCAGGAACCTGTAGAGATGCACATACTGCATTATCCTCTTGCCGAACACAACCCTGCACGCTACAAGGAACCCGCTTGCGAGAACAAGGGAATCGCCTAAGAGGTTTCTCGACCCTCCCAGTTCCAGGCTTCCCCTGAAGATGGAAGCCACGCCGCAGAAGGACAGGACGATCCCGATGAGTTTTTTTGCGTTTAATCTATCTCCCGCAATCAGGAAGTGGGCTAAGATAGATACGAAGAAGGTTTGTGTATTTATCAAGACCGTCGAATGGGCTGCGGTCGTCAGGTGGGTTCCCCAATTTAGAGTCACGATATGAGCTGTAAAGAGCAGAGTTATCCATAGAATCGGTCTGACCTCGTTCCTTTTCATCTTCAGGGGCTCACCAGTAAATGCGCCCCACAAGGCTATGGAAATCGCTCCTCCGGCAAATCTTATTGCCCCCATGCCGATTGGGGGAGTTCCCTTAAGTCCGAATTTCATAGCCACAGGGTGCCCTCCCAACAACAGAGCTAGAAGTATGAGCGCAGCCCCGGACTTAAAATCCACTCCTTCAACCGGCATTGCTTCGGTCTTGACTTTGGATTCGGTCTCTCCTATTTGTGAGTGGGGTTCTGACTCTGACAATTATGTGTCCTTTAATGTAACTCCTTGGGCAATAAGCAACCCACCTTCCCTATATCACGTTCATGAGGGATTATATTTCGATACAATCTTGCTTGTGAATGAGTATAACCACTCTTACATTTTTCAACAACTACTTTTTTCAATCGAAATAGCAATTTCCTCTTGAATTATCACTTGCTTTCGTCTTAACCCGCTCCTTCCAAAAGAGTCAGCACAACATCTGCCTTATCAGTCACCGTCCAGCGCTTACCATCTTCCACCTCGGGGCTTGACATCTTAACCTCCTTTCCCCGATAGCATCACTCGGGGACAAGGCTCAAACCCCAATTTGCAGAATATCTGTCACCTTGTCAAGGGAAGCGGTATGATATGCTCTAATTTGTCGTCTGAAAATAGTCTTCTGGACATTGTGCTCTTGACCTCTTTAACTATAATTCTTGTCCTACATTTCCCATCTATGAAAGTGGGTGTCCCAGCCAGGTCTCTTTATCCGTTGAGAGAGTTCCTTACCGAAGCGGTGGCCAATCGTCAGGAACCTGCCAACGCAAACAGTGCCCTGCAATGTCGGAGTCGGGGCTTTGATTCTCCTTGAATACTCTGGCGTAGTAGCCGGTAATGATACTACCGTCCGGAAGAACCAGGCTTCGCGGATGGCCACAATAATCGTCCCAGCTGAACCAGGTCAGGATAATCGGATGTTTGGTATCCCACGTCTTGCCGCCATCTCGACTGGCAATAGCCTGGGCCCCGAAAGGAAACTGCCGATTGCCATAGATTATTAGGAGCCTGCCGTCTTTGAGATATAGCGGGAAGCCAGGGATCTGGGCCTTGCCCAGGCCGATCCGGCGCGGCCGGCTCCAGCTGCGCCCGTCATCGCTGGACTTGGTCACTTCCACGATAGCCCCGCCTTCTCCCGCCCCGGCAGTTGCGACCCTCAGGCAGGCAAAGAGTTTGTCGCCAGGCAGCACGGCAATGTTGACCTCACTGGCGTCGGCGATGTAGGAGGCGTCACCCCAGGTCTGGCCCCCGTCTTTCGAGCGAAGCAGATACGCTTTCGATTTGCCCGGGGCCAGCGAGATTAAGCCACTGCAGATGACCGTGCCGTCCGAGAGCTGGTGAGGTCCGTCGCTCTCACCCCAGCCAATGTTGTAGGTCTTGCCTGCCACCGTAACGGACCCGTTGACCTGACACTGCTGCCAGGTTTGCCCCTCATCGGTAGAGCGGTAGATCGTCCCGCTCCCCAGGAGCAAGGTCCCATCCGCCAGCGCTGCAAACATTGGAGCTCTCCCAGAAAGCCTCCTCCCTCCCGGCACCACCACCTCACGAGGCGGCCCCCAGCTGAAACCATCATCCTTAGATCGGCACAGGGCTATGCTGCCATTGAAAATCTGCGTGGCCAGCAGGTCACCGCTGGGAAGGCGGGCCATGCAGGGCTTGTGCCCGCCACGGGGGCTTATTTGCGACCGGACCGCCGCTTGCTTTTGGACGAAGTAGATCTCCTGAAGATTCACCGAGTTAAAACCGGTGTACTTGCCGCTTCCCCCGGTGGCCGTGTACTCGGGCACTTCCAGGTGTCGGGTCTTCTCCTCGCTAGAGCTTGTAGGCATTTTGATTTCTCCTGGGCTAACGTTTCTTCATCGACAATTACAGGATCATTGTTCTCAAAAACAGCGTGCGCGACCTGCCCACCTTGGCTATTTGTCCTCGATCGTCTGTCCCCAGAACTGCACCCCCCAGAGGCTGAGGTGTTTCCATCTCAGGGGTTTGTTCGCGCTCAGCCGTACGTAGCGCGCCCGTCTTCTCGTCCAGCGGCTGTAGGTAGAAGGCGAACTTCACGCCGCGCCTGACGAGGTTGAAGGTATCGGGATGCCACTCGGTACGGTCACTGTCGAAGGAGTTGGAGTTGGCGTAATAGCCGACCACGTCCTGTCCGTAGAGCTGCTCGGTGGCCTCCAGGAACCGGGGATCCTCCAGTAGCGAGGCCAGGAACGGCGTATCTAGACCCAGGTTCGACCAGTTGAGCTGCTTGGGAATGCCGTGCCGGTCCATAGCCTCTATGGCCCTGACGAGGCCGATATCGAACTCGGAATCTATGATCCTGAGCTCGTCACAGGTAAGGACCCCGCGCAGAACGACAAAGCCGAAGACCTCAAACTGAACAAGCTGGTTTTCAGTAAGCATAGGCCCCTCCGTCTGTTGGCTTATCTACCCCGCTGCAGTGAATTTTGGGTGTGCCATAAAGAACAAGAGGTCACGGAAACTCCCATTTGCCCCTTTCGTTTTTGCTGCTCTCTTGTTCGTCACTATAAGTCTTCCCCACCCGCTTTGACTAAATAGAAGTGGATGGCTCTTAGATATCTATTACGAGTGTCGTCCCTTTCCAGTCCCCAAGTGCATCTATTGGGGATCAGCCGCAGGCGGTTGATCATCATTGAAGTTCTTCGTCTCAAATGATATCGGTCGGCGGGCCGAGCGATCCACCGTCAATTTGAAAATGTCGAATCGATTGTAGCCGCCGACCACATCGTGGAACTGCTTTGGCTCAACACAGTCGGACAGGTCTATATCTGCGTAAAGAATGCCTTCTGTGTCTTGCATTATATCGCTAATGGGAAGGCCATCAGGACCCATTACCACCGAGATACCTCGCGGGCTTTCATGGAGTATGCGTCCAGCATTCGGGTCCAGCGCCATGAGTTCCTCCTGTCCGGTCTTATCCAAATAGCCGGCAGCAACAACATTGAACACCTTCCCCTCAAATGAATGGGCTGCCGCGCGAAGTTGTATGGCCTGCTTGAAATCGTAGTTTCCGCCTGTTGATGGATCGTGGGTGGGCCATACCGGTGGGTAGGTTGACAGATGCAATTGCTCACCTTGAGCCAGAAGCGTGTAACGGGCGAGGGGATTTGTGTTTTCGCCACAGATCAGCATACCCAATCTGCCGAGGCGCGTTTCGACCACTTGCAAACCGCCGCCATCGCCCGGTGCCCATATGAGTTTTTCGTAGAAGGTCGGTACGATCTTGCGGTGATGGCAGAGGACATGGCCGTCGTCTCCGATCAACACGTTGGCATTCCAGATACATCCAACGCTGATGCTGTTGCCCTCGTTAAATCCTAAGGAAACGAACACACCGCACTCGCGGGCTGTGTTGGAAATTTCTGCCAGCTCCGGCCCGGGAATCCTGATAGTGTTTGCGGCCAACCAACGGAACAAGTCGTGATTATATATCGGCGATCGCAGCGCACACCACACCGGAAAGGCGGGAAGATATGCCTCGGGAAAGACAATCAGCTCGGCACCTTGCTGAGCGGCTTCTTTGATCAAGGAACACGTTTTGTCAACCGTGCCTTTCAGATCAAGAAAGACTGGCGCCACATGGGCTGCGGCTACTTTATAAGAAGGATAGCTAGACATCAAGATATCTCTGTAAGAAATCAGTTATCAGGAAGTCCCAAAGCTCACATGGGCCGAAGCAGCCGTTAGTTCCTCCGATCAAGTAACGGGTCGCAATAATCGGGGTAAGGATATTGAGATCCAAAATAGCAAACAGCACCCAGCGGGGTGACGTGCCCTGTCTACTGTCTATTTGTTCCTTCTGTAATCGGTATGGATGAAGACTCGGCAGCAAACTCAAGTGACGGGAGAAGGCGCCCCTGTCTACTGGACGGGAAGCGACTTCTTGTCTTGTTGCCACTTCTGCCCCTCTACTGCCAGGCGGGTTCGGCCCAACATTCTGTCTACTCACTTAGCCTTAGCTGGCCATCTCTTCCAGAAGCGTAAAACACTGTAATAGGGCTCGCGGCAGATGAAAGGCTCCTTTCCACATTGAGCCTTTGAGAGAGAGCGATAACGAGCCGTCCCGATGTAAGTATCCAAACCACTCCCCATACTCCGGATCGGGAAAATGGCCAAAGGTCCATTCGTGTACCTTCTCGTACCAGTCATCATACTTCGCCTCACCCGTCAGGTGGTGAGCCAACAGCAGGGCATAGAGCGCCTCGGTATGCGGCCACCAGAGCTTCATGTCCCACTCAAGCTGCTCCGGCGGCTTGCCCTCCACATCAACAAAATATAGAATGCCCCCGTATTTCTTGTCCCAGCCCCATTCTAAGGACCAATCCAGTATATCTAACGCACTGCGGATGAGACTCAAATCGTTGCGGTGCCGAGCTTCGTGCATAATAAACCATGCCGTCTCTATGGCATGGCCTGGGTTGAGGCAGCGTCCTTCGCTTGAATCGAGTCGCTCGCCATTTGGACCCACCGTTTCAAAGAGAGCACGCTCATCGGGTTTCAAAAAATGGTTCAAAATCTGGCCAAGAGAATCGTCAATGACTTCGGTGTACAACGGATCGGAGTCCACCTGCCTGAGTTCCTGAGTTGTGGCTAACAGAATCATCGGCATGGCTTGCGACTTCGTCACACGGGTTTGGGGCAAGATTTTTGGAGGAAGAGCGCCGGGGGTTCGATAGAGATCGGTGATCAGTCCATAGAGGTCCTTGGCGCGCTGAAGTGCACTCTTGTCACCGGTCGCCTTCGCGTATTCGGCACAGGCGATTACGCCGAAGGTTTCGGTAAAAAGATAGCGGCGCTTGCGGAGCGGCCGACCGTCGCGGGTAACGGTAAAGAACATGCGGCCATCGGTGTCAAAACCGTATTTGGCAACGAAATCAAACCCGCACTTGGCAGCGTCAAGCCACGTATCGCGCGGCTCAAGCGTATTGTACAGCTTAGAAAAGAGCCATATGGCCCTGCACTGAAGCCACATCGCTTTGTCCGTGTTGAAAACTGAGCCATCGCGGTCCAGGCAGTTTAGGTAACCACCTTCTTCACGGTCTAGCGAATGCCTCAGCCAGAATGGAATGACGTCATTAAGCAGGCAGTTCTGATAATGTTTGCGCAACTCGTTGATTCTCTGCGCCTTCATCTTTTCACCCTCGCTCAATATGCGGATACTTCGGCCAGCGTTTTGCCTCTATACTCTTATCGGACAGCCGAAGCATCCCCATCCGTTGGAGTTAGAGTTGCATCTCTCTGCGCATCCACAAGGCCGCGCGTTCCATCGAGATTTCAGGACTATATTCAGGCTCGTATCCTAATTTCGCTCGAATCTTTGACACATCAGGTGCCATGTCCTCCCGATAACGATAATTGGCTCCTGCACCCGGTAGGTTCTGCGTCAGGAACTCCTCCTATGTCACCGATTCAATCGGGATACTTGTCTGGTAGATTTCGCCGTAGATCTCAATAAATCTTTTTGCCGTCAGCAAATCTTTTTGCCGTCAGCGCATCGGCCGACCCCACATTAAAAATCTCGTCCGCTGATGCATCTGGGTTACAAACAACAAGGTAAAAGCCCTGAGCTACGTCAGAAGCATCGCATGGTCCGATCAAGATAACACCCTTCCGCCAGATAAACCGGCTCTCCTCGCATATATGCTCTGTGCACAGCGATATCGCGTCCTCCTCGGCCTTCCAGAGGAACTTTTCCGGGTCCACAGATATTTGGCGGCAGTATTGCCGTAAAAGCAATGCCATCACGCCTTGCCAAGTCTCTGCGGGATGCTCAGGATCAATCCGTCGCTGTCCATGTCCTCAGGGTAAATCGTATTTACCTCGCGGTCGGCAAAGTCCGTCCTGCTGGCGCCTGTGGGCCGAGGTTACCACATAGAACTGGAAGCCGTGGGAACATAGCCGCGGGACGATTAAGAAGACATCCCGGGTGAGCAATCCGTCACGATCGTGGTCGTCCAGGAGCCTCTCTGCCGTGTAGAGCGGCGCGTGGGCAGAGGGCAGGCTCTTGTGAGTGGCTACCACCGTGTATCACATATGGGGACGCTCCTCATCGCTGGCTGTTCTGAAGTCGGTCAGGGTCAGCAGGTGGATCTCCCTGCGCTCCAGGAACCTGCCGATCGACCCCAGTCGGCACAGGGTGGGGTACGCCTCCGCCAGGCCACACACAAAGCTATCGATCTCCTCGTACCTAATAAAAGTGGTCGAATTGGACGACCGGTGAAGATGCTCTCGACATCGAGTTGTGTCTCCTCATGTTGGTCTGCGATTGCTCAGGCCAAACCTCACAAGACAGTGACATGGGCGAAACCGACGATTTCATTATCAGCTACCGCAATAATTAATCCTTCATGTGAGAGGGCTTTACAAGAGCTGACTACCAGAAGCTACTTGAGGTGCGAATAAGTTTACAGTGGCCACAAGTGATGATCGTCAGTAAAGTTGTGTAGAGCATCAGGAGGTCGCCTGTCACTAGCCGTTCAGCTCACATTAACACTCCAGACCCTCTTATTCAGGATAGCCGTAAGCAGCTACCGTAGCCAGCCTGGAAAGCGTTCTTTCACACTCTGGATAACGGCCTCGTATACCTCCTTATCAAAGCACTGGTACGGGGAGAGCAGGCGCAGCGGCATGTCGATGCCACTGCCGCGCACGACCATCTTGTCGTATGCCCCATCGATGGCCTCACGCCCCCGAGTCGGTTCGTCGAATGCCAGCATCACCTGTATGTACTCGGCCATCAGGGGAAACAACCTCTCCCACTGTTTGTTCACGCCGTACTGGAAGAACTCGTTGGTCTTGGCAGGGAATAGAGCGCCGTACGAACTGAGCAGGGAGCACTCTCCGTAGAGACAGCCAATGGGAAAGCCTACTTCCCCATAAAAGTGCTGCAGTTCCGGCGCCTGGGTAGCTATACCGGCGATGTCGCCGATGTCCGAACGGCAGTTCTTGGTGCCGGCCAGGTTAGGCACGGCGTCTGCCAGACGCCGGTAGTCCGTCCCCAGAAGCAGGCGCCGGGCTCGCGGCAAATTGTAGTGGATGAAACGGGCATCAGGGAAGGCACCACATATGTCCTGAAAATAGACCAGGCACTCCTCGTCGTCGAGTTCACCCCAGGGAGGCAGAGCGATCTGAAAGGTGCGGAAGCCCTGAGCGTAGGCGAAGCCAACGCGCTCCACCACCTGCACAGTGGACATGCCGATCACCCCGACCATGGGAAAGACGCCCTCTCTGTCCGTCTCTTCGCGAAATATACTTACGATCTGCTGGAACTGAGTCAGGGTGATAGCGTAGCCTTCGCCGGCCGTGCCAAAGATGTACAGATGGTTGAAACCCCGTGCCAGCGTGGCCCTCACTTCCTGGCGGAAGATCTCTTCCAGCAGCTCCTCCCTTTCGTTCCAGGGAATTTCGCAGCTTACCAGAATAGCCTGTGGATAACGCATTGCCATCGTGTCCTCCGGGGATTCATTGCATTTTCATTCGTTGACGAGGGATGCCAGAAACAGTGTGAATTTCTCCCTGTGACACAATCCAAGGGTTCCAGTTTCTTTTTACAAACAGCAATAATTAAAATTTGGCAGCTTGTGCTACCAACACCGAAAAACAACTGGTAATGATTTCAGCACATTTTCTCCTTCAGGTCAGAACGAGTTTCTCGAAATTCTCTATTTCTTGATCTTTTCGAAATCTGGGCACATTCCAGCTTACACCTTGCTTTTTCACTTTGAATCAAACTGCTTCTTCATTGCTAATTTTATAGTGCATGTGTCCCTGTCACATTGCAAGGATATGCAGTACATTCATGAATCTCAGCATGTGTCCTTGAATCTTCTGGATTCCTCTCCAGACTGTTTTGACATGATACTTGGATGCTTACATTATCATTGGCTTGAAAATGTAGAGGGTTCACTAATAGTGGGACTACATTACGGGGCATTATCGGTAGTGAGGCACATAACAACTAAGCTCACCTGCCTGCGAAGCGTAGCGAATTTAGCACAGGTACAGCGCCAGGGTTGGGACTTCCAGTTGTTTGTGCCAAGAGGTGAGGAACAAAAGAGGGGAGCAAGCTAATGTCGTTGCTCTTCCGAATAACTGAATTTCTGATCACTTCGAAGGTGGAACTTTCACTTGATTTCGGTAATAATCTAACTAATAGACAACAGATACAGTCCCGGTCTTAGTCTCCTCCTCTTCCTGAGCCTCTACCGATATGCGATAGACATATATCCCCGGTGGAACAAGATTATCCTCACTGTCTGTTCCATCCCAAATCCGGGACTTGGAATTCTCCTTTGAATACACCCCTACTTTGTCGTTTCCAGAGTAGACTTTCTTTATGAAGGCACCGGAAAGATCGTATATATCGATTGAGACAGGAACAGGGGCCGTCAGCCTCAAAATGGTATAAGATAGGTTCAGTACATCATTGACACCGTCGCCATTGGGTGTAAAGGGATTTGGAGAGACCTCTGGTGAGGACAATATCGATTCGGCCAAAGACGTTATCACCGTAAGGACATCGCTTTCGATCTCATCTGCAACGTTGCCAGGCTTGATCCTCTGATGAACTTCGTGAGGCTGTGCGCTGTCGAACACACTGCCGTCAAAAAAGGTCCCGCGCTCCCTCAAAACAGGAGCTTGGAAGACCACTTCAACTATGACTCCGCTGTCTCCTGTATCCAACTTCCTGGGTAATGTGACCTCAAAGCCAGAATCGTCGGCCTTTTTCACCCAGGTGAAACCGTCCTGATTGATTCCATCTACACTTAGCGAATCGACCGAACTAACCCCATAAGGTGTGGTGATCTCCAAGGTGTCGAATCCTTTATCCACAGCTGTCATCGTTGCCTTGACAAAATAGCTGAACTTGTGTGTTACCTTCCCTATCTCGACTTCTGTAGGGAAGATCTCACCTACTATCTCTCGAGCCGCAGGAGGCACAGAGGCCTTAAACTGTAAATACTCGATCCGGCTGCCATCGTTAACTTCGGAGGCAAAATCCACGCCGATCTGAAGGAATTTGCGGGGACCAGGAGAGACGATAGGTGCTCCCGGACTTTCAAACTTGTAAGGAGCAGACCAGAAGCTCCAGTTTTCCGTATCGTAAGTCGAGTCAGCCCAAACATTTTCCGGGAGTTTGTAGAAAGCACTTCTGTACTCCTCTAAGCTGAGCTCTTCTCCTTCCTCATTGGTCGAAGGCAAAACTACCTGCGTTCGCAGCTGACCTTTGAGTATCCAGTAAACAATCGGCTGAGGATCTGTCCCGCTCCTGGTTCGGATATTGGCCTCCGCCCTGGGATCACGACTCCCTGACCAGGTGAGCTCGCCGAAACTGGCGATGTCGTCCAACTCAATTACGTCAGCTATATAAGCGGCTTCTTCTATAAAGCTCTCCGGGCCAAAGACCTCAAACTCGGCGATCTCTATCGTCTTCACAATTGGGAGCCAGATCAACAACGCGACATAAGAGATTTTCTCCGGAGTATCAAGCGGTATTATAACTTCAGTAAATATATTTTCAACATCCTCATGGCCTTCCCTGACGGCAGATGGATTTCCAGTTTGGTCAGGATCGGGTGGGTGAGTGTACTTGCCAAACTGTCGGAAGCTCGGGATGAAAGCTGATCCTCGACACAAGTAGGTCTCGAAGAAATCCTGCGGCCTGCGGCCTTGACTGGTACCCAATTGGTAGTCCTCTATGAAGCGAGTCTTATATTCCTCACCATCAGGGGATATTCCTTCACGAGGGTAGAATCTTACTTTGTCGACGACAAATTGTCCGCCTAAGTTAATAACTATCCGGTGAGGCGCATGATGACATCTTGCGCCGTCTCTTTTCCAACCCGGGGGCGCCGGCCTAGGCCACACAAAAGCCGTGGTCGGATCCCCATCTATCATGTTATTCGCAACGTTGCCTTCGATTTCATATCCCTCTTTGAAGCTTAGCCTCTCATCGGATTGGGTACCTTCGGCTATCCATCCTCCTCTGTCCAGAGCCGTTGTGGCTATGCTCTCACCCTCCCTGATAAACTTGGGTTCAATTGAACCGCCATGTGCCGCCTTCAGAGAGTCCGCATCCAGGTTCTTCACCGACTCATAAACTTCCCAGCTGAACTGCTGGACCTCAATCCCTATCCCCTCGAGACTGGTTCTTTCTGCATCCGAAAAGGGCTTTCCGATCCTGTAGATAGTCGCACAGGTGGCGTCATCTAAAAAGATGGCGGTGACCATCAAAGCAAGCAGAATCAACCCTGCCAGCTTACATAAAATACTACCCATTCTTGCACACCAAGACATTTTTATCACCCCATTGGAGATTAAACGGTCTGACTGCCCGTGATTAAAGGAGTTTGACATCAGGGTTCCCTCCCTTCAGGTAAAAGCCAAGTATCGCGTCAAAACAGTAGGCACAAGTTTATAGGGATCCTAAATAGTAGCCAACACACAGGGAGAGGCAACCTAAGTCAGATTGCTTCGCCCACTTCGCCGCTTCGCGGTTTGCTGGCACTTCGTCCCCCATCAAAAAGGCGTGGCAGCAGTGCACGAGGTGCCCACCCCGCGAATGAATCTATCGGGGGCTACTTCCTTAATATGCAACCTGCACTAACCGGCTGACTGAAGTATCTTCAGCAGAATCTGAATCGGTATCAACATTAATCCTTATAACATATATACCAGGAGTGACTAACCCTCCTGAACTATCGGTGCCATCCCAGATCACTGCATCGTCTTCTTTATATGCCCCCACAGAAAGAGAATCATTCATCAACTCAACAACAATATTCCCGCTAAGATCGTATATCTGTACCTGGACAGGAGTTGATAACGCCACACGCAACAGCGAAAAGCTTATTGACGTCTTGTCGTTGATCCCATCTCCATTGGGTGTAATTATCTCAGGAGCTACCTCAATATCACCTAATATCTTATTCCCCTCAAGGGCTAATACTACTGTCTTTTCGCTGTCTGTAACACCATTTGCATCACCATCGTCCGTCCTCTGCCAAGAGTCGTCTACGAAAGAATTGCCTATGAAACCATTGAAAAATGTGCTAAATCCAAATAACTGCGCTTCAAACTTGACCTCCAATAGAACATTACCCGTAGTCGGCTTTATACGACCCGGCAGCCGAACCCACAGTGAATCGGACTCAGGTCTGGATAAAACCTCAAAACCTTCGCTTTCTTCTGTATAAATTTCATCAGGTTCCCTCAGATGGCCATCTATCTTCCTCATGTCTTCAATGCTTCGATCCTCCCACTTATTGATCTGCTTAAAGTTCATCCTGACTCCAGAAGGCGCCTCGATAAGGATCTCATTCAACCCTTTGCTACTATTATCAAAGGTTGGACGAATGAAAAAAGACAGTTCCTGCTTAATGCCTATCGAATCCAGACGGGAAGGTGTTACCTCTCCAATCACAGATGTGGCAACAGGGTCGCCTTTCAAGAAATTAAGCCTCACTGAATGCAAAGTAGCAAATCGAAAAGGATCGTCCGTCAGAAAGCTAGCTTGTATCATAACGTATTTTCTGGGACTGGGAGATCTGAACCTGTCCCCCGAACGCACATAGGGCTCACTCCAGCCGCTCCAATCACTTCCTGCGAGTGTCACCTCCTTTGTACTCCCCTTAAAAAACCCTTTAAGGCAGCACGCCTCATATTTTACTTTTGCTTTTTCCTCGTCCTCCGGGAACAATTCTTTGCCTGTCTTCGTGTAGTAGTGTATTACCTTCTTGACCGTATCACCAGTCTTTGTCTGGATGATAACATCTGTGCCTTCCGGCGTATCTGCATCCCACTCTAACGACGTCAGATTCTTTACCCCCGGCAGCTCAATGAAGGGGGATCTCCCTTCAAAGATAGATACGATCTGGGCCTCCGGCAAATAGCCCTCTCCGAATAATTGAATCTCCTTTATTCCGGCACGTCCTCCCCCTACCTCCACATCCCAGATAAGGGAGAAGAATTTAGCTTTGAAAGCCTCGAATTTGTGGTCGTGATATTTTGTTTGACCAAACTCCTCTGGTACGCTGGCAATCGCCTCCGCCACAAGCTTCCAGGCTAAGCTCCCGTCAGGAGTCCTGGAACCGTCCGACAGCCTCATTGCGTAACCTTCTTTAAGCGTGCCCTGACCGCGCCCTCTCCCACCTAAATCCGTAATCATCCGAATGTTATCTAAAAAGAAGGTGCCTCCAAGTTCTACAAGTACCTCGCGCTGAATTTGCTCACCTTCCGGCGAGTCTGCAGTATAACCCTTCGTGTTGAACTCCGGTTTGATCTTACCATCAAATAAGTGCTTTTCATTTGGGACTTCAGTGCTCTCTAAAGTGCCGCCGCGTTTTAATATGCCCAAACCGATGTTGTCGCCAATTGACCACACCTCCACCCTCGCCAACCTCGGAAACTCCCGACGGTAGTGGACTACAGGCCCTCGTTTGCTCTCATCCTCTATAGCCTCCCAATACTGTAAGCCTTCCACCAATCTCAACCTGCCTGTTGACTCTCGTCTGAAGTACTCTATATCTCCACGTTCGTCAGGCTCCAGACTCTCATATCGAGATTCGTTGACCCGACGCCCCTTACCGTATCTGCTATCTGTTATTTGCACGCTCACATATCTGATAACATCACCCGTGAAATCCCCGAGTATATCTGGATAATCAGCGGGCGTCAGAAGAGTCATATCCACCTCAAAGACCCTCTCATCCAGGTTAGGCCCATCCGTACTGAAGATCTTTCTCCATTTACGCTTCGTACGATCAAGAGCCTGCTCCTCCCCCTGAGACGTTTGGACCTTAAACTGCAAAAATGGATCACCAAGATCCTCCCCTACGAACCTGAGAACGATCTTGGTGACAGATATAAGCCGCCCCAGATCTATGACCACCCACCAGTCCTCTATAGGTGCATCCATGTCGGGCTCCCAGTAGGTGGTCATGTTAGTATCCATAAGGTCAGAGACTATTGATAGGTTAGAACCTGCGTCCAATTCCAATTTGAAGTCAACTTCTTCAAACTCAGATGCATTTGCGACAGCGTCTATGCCGGGAACCCTCACCATCTGGCCATCTATCTCTATTTCTGTGCTCTTGCGCATGAACCCAGGTCTTACCCCCTCATCGGTGACCTGGATCGTCTTTGCAGCGAACTTCCAGGCAGACCATTGCTCTTTCAAATCTATGACGACCTTGTTGCCGCCCACGATGGAATATCCCTGCTGACCCCAAACACGAAAAGGAAATAGCAAAAGTACCAAACTCATCATAAGAACCGCTTCGCAAGCACAACGTATAGTTCTAAGATCTCTCATCGCCTACCTCCTTTTCTTAGTTGATCAAACCTAAAACCCAGCTACATCTGTATCGCTTCCTCAACCGCAGGCTAAGGGTAGCTTTATGCTTATGACTTGCTTTAGTGCAAAAAAGTTTCAAGCTGAATATTCGACAGTAAAGATACAACGAGAACTGTTGCATGTCAATAGGAATTGTGGGATAATGGAACACAACGATTCTTTCGACGAAATGGGTAAATGGTCCCTTAACCTGGATGTGGTGCTCTCTTAATCCTTTTGTCCAAACCCCATCGCGCTTTCAGGCATGGAAAAGGCGGTCCCCGTAAGCTGTACCCTTCCACGATGCACCCGCCGCCCTTGAGATCTACAGGGAAAGAACGTAATGATGGTGCCCGGTCCCACCAATCGTTGCCGCAGCAGAGATGTTAGGTGTAGGGATCGTCGAAGTTGACGGTCTTCTTTACCAATCGCAACCCTCCTCATAGAAAACGACATTTTCCCGCAAATCACCTGCAAGTGCCCGAACATAGTGAATCCCATCACCCCCCGTAGCCATACGACTACCTCTTGTTCCATGCTTGGTTCTTATCACTCCAGTGTCACAAAGATCGACCTACGGGGTTGATTGTTTACAATACGCGATCTGTGTCCGTATCCGGTCGTGTCTTCAGCCAGCAGGGTATCTCCGCCTCGGAAGCGGCGTTTGGTACCGTCGCCGACCTCTATCTCAACTTCGCCATCCAACATAATGATATACTGTCTTTGGGGCGCGTTGTGCCAGTCGTAGTCGTAGTCTGCGTCATTTTCACGGAAGATAACTCCTGTTGCCGGATAGCGTTTCGACAGCTTACCGATCTGTCCAGCATCTTCCAGAGAGATTTCGATATCTTCAAAATGCGAATGTTCATCTTGACCGGTATAGAGACGGGTTATTTGCACAATTTCCTCAGCCTGTTCGTAGGTCCCATTATTGATTGTAGATCTTGCCGCTCTGTCAAAGGGAGCGGTATGCCATCTAAGAGCCCCGGTTCCGAACTGCAGCCCCCAGTTTCCCCATAATTGTATGGATGCAGCCCCAGAAAGTCAAGAACAATTTCCCCGTCATCGAACAATCCGCCTTGGTACAGCTTAGTCTAGTGCGGTTATCCCTTTACGCCCCTTCATTAGTTGGGCGATCGAATAACATACGGTGCGATGAAGGTAGTACTTTTAAGTGTCGCGAGTTTAGAGGATCTGTCTGAGACGATTCCATTCCTTTTTCGTTGACTTAGAAAGAAATACACTATATATTTTCTGAGTCACATACACGAGAATCGCAACATCCATTTATTGCAATCCAAAATTAGACACATTTTCAGGCTATTTCACCAGGCTCGATCCCCGACCCCCAATAGATTCAATTGTGGGTTCAATCGGGGATCGAGCCTTAATGAGTTCTTTCATATGCAGCTTCAAACTCAGCAGATGTCAGATAACTGAACGCTCTTGCTACCAATTGCTCGTTCAAACTCTGAGAAAGTTCACATAAACCTTTCCCTCTGCTAATAACATCCATCAAAACCACTGGCTTAACTGAACAGGAGACTCCGAAAATGCCCTCAGACGAGGCATATATTACCAACACAGCAAAGCAGCAACTGAAGGAAGACAAACCTGTATTTGTGTTTCAGGTCTGGGAGCTGACCCGGCCGGTTGTGGCAAAAATATCGGCCCACGCTGGCTTCCACATGATAGCTGTGGAAGCAGAGCACGAACTGCACAATGAGAAGACGCTCACCGATTTTATCGTGACAGCCAACGACAATGGGCTCGCCGTGATGGTAAGCGCGCCGACGAACGAGAGGTACTTCATCTCCCGAATTCTGGACGCTGGGGCTCTGGCCATCATGCTGCCTCACGCCGAGACTCCCGAGCAGGTCGAGCAGCTTGCCGGCTGGATGAAGTATCCCCCCGTGGGCGAGAGAGCGGTTTCCTTCGGACCAAACAGCGACTTTCGGATCCCTGACGTGGCCCGATATTGCGAGCAGGCAAACGACGCGACAATGATCATATTAAAGATTGAGTCTGCAAAGGGCATCCAGAACGCTGAAGCCACGATGTCCACAGGATGGGTTGACGGGATTGTATTTGGTGCGGTGGATCTGACGGTAGACTGGGGTGTCCCGGGGCAGCTCGATCACCCCGAGATAGCGGCTGCGGTCGACAACGTGTCCAAGATAGCCATGTCGCGTGGGATCGCGGTGGCAGGCAGTGCGTCGGACCGCGCTTCCTTACGTGCGCGGGCGCGCACGCGGAGCCCAGATCTTCTTTCTGCCGAGCGAGCTGGATATCATCCGTAAGGCGGCGTTTGAGTTCATGGATATGGTCCGCAGTTGAGATTTCTTTTCACAAGGAGAACAATCAAATGAGTCCACCGAGCGTACCCGACAAGCTGCGATTGCTCTCTGTTGTCGCGCATCCACATGATATTACCTACACACTTGGGACCTCTGCTCATCACATTGAGCGGGGCGATACCCTAACTGCTGTCTCCCTGACCGACGGCGTCACCACCCACGATGAAGAACTGGCTGACGAGCTTCGCAAGCCGCCCGGCGAACGACGACAGGAGATCCTGCTGAGGACCCGCGCAGAGCAGGCTGAAGCCAAACAGAAGGAGATGACCGAGGTATGCGGCGTGTTCGGCATCACCGACGTGCGCATATTGCCCTTTGCCGATCATCCCATTGACGCCACGAAGGAACTGTATCGCTGGCTGGCCGATATCTTTTACGACATTCGGCCCCATATTGTGATCACCCATGCACCTTATAATCCTCCCGAACGGGGCCACATAAGTCTCTGGAATAACGACCACGCCGCGGCTGGCCAGATCGTCCATCAGACAATGCAAGCCGTCTCCCAACCGGATCCGCAACGCAAAAAGGAGCCGCATCGGGTGGCTCAGATTTACTACATTGGTGTTGAATTTGGGCACAACGAGATCGACCTGATCGTAGACATCTCAGATCAAGTGGCTAATCGCATAAAGGCAGAGGCTCATTATGAGACCCAGGGTCACACCCCAGAGTTGGCCCGCAAGAGAATCGAGAGTTTCGCGGGGTATGCCGGCTGGTGGGGTCATGCTGCGTACGCCGAACCGTATATTCGGGGCCAGAGGGAGGTCAGCAATTATCTGACCGTTTCCGACAACGACCTGTTGGATGCCCAAAGGTCAAGCAAAGAGACCTTCGCAGCTATGACTCAAATGGCTCGTCCCCACGACGCCTGATCTATTCGGACACCCACTGGCGTTTGGAACGGATGAAGAAGGAACGCAATGATATTGCAAAGCGACAGCGTTCGGAACAGGTGCAGCAGAACTTGTGGGCGTCAAGTAGAGAGCAGTAGAACTTCTTGTGGAAAAGATTAACCGATCAAAAAAAGAAAGGAACATTATGAAAGGCAAAGCCGCCGTTGTAAATATCTTGAAGCAGGAGGGCACAGAGTTTATGTTCTGCTTTCCGCATAACCACCTCATAGATGCCGCAGCTTGCGTGGGGATCAGGCCCATAATGACCAGGACCGAACGTACGCTTGTGAACATGGCGGACGGATATACGCGGGTTTTGAACGGCAGACGCACAGGCGTATGCGCAGTGCAACACGGACCCGGCGCTGAAAACGCCTTTGCGGGCGTGGCGCAGGCCTTCTCAGACTCCATACCGATCCTGATGCTTCCGGGCCAATTCGCGCGACACAGGTTGGGCGTGCATCCCCACTTCGATGGGGTGCAAAGCTATGCAGGGATCACAAAGTGGACGGCGCAGATTAACTATGCAGATCGCGTCCCGGAGCTTTTGAGACGGGCTTTCACCCTGCTCAGGAACGGAAAGCCCGGTCCGGTTGTGTTGGAGATCCCAATAGACGTGATGGATGAGGAATTCGACAACTCCGAGCTTGACTATAGCCCAGTCAGGAGAGCAAAGACACTAGCGGATCCGGAAGATGTGAAGGAAGCGGTCAGAGCACTGCTCTCTACAAAGAATCCCGTCCTCCACGTCGGACAGGGCGTCCTCTGGGCAGAGGCGTGCGATGAACTAATTCGGTTTGCAGAACTGGTCGGCGCCCCTGTGATGACAACGCTGGCCGGGAAGAGCGCATTTCCCGAGAATCATCCCCTGTCCTCCGGGATGGTAGCGAATACCAGAACTAAGCCTGCCGCTCATTTTCTGCAAAAAGCTGATTTAGTGTTTGGGATCGGTTGCAGCTTCTCAAAGGCGCCGCTGACTGCACCTATCCCCCCTGGCAAGGTAATGGTCCAGGTGACCATAAACGAACTGGACATCAACAAAGACTATCCGATAGACCACGCCGTGGTAGGCGACGCGAAGCTTGTTTTAGGGCAACTGATAGCTGAGGTCAAGAATCAGGCAGGGGAGCGAGGCAAAGGGGGGAACGGCGCTGTGGTTCAGGAAATAAAAGCCATCAAGGACGAATGGCTTGAGGAGTGGATGCCGAGGCTGACATCATCCGAAGTCCCCATCAACCCCTATCGCGTGATCTGGGATTTGATGCATACCATAGACCGAAAAAACACGATTGTGACGCACGACTCCGGCAATCCAAGAGACCAGATGGCCCCGTTCTTCGAGGCGATCGCACCCAGGGGCTATCTCGGCTGGGGAAAATCGACTCAGCTGGGCTACGGCCTCGGCCTTGCAATGGGGGCAAAGTTGGCAGCGCCGGATAAGATGGTGGTAAACTTTATGGGCGACGCCGCCTTCGGAATGGCGGGGATGGACTTTGAGACTGCTGTGAGAGAGAAGATCCCGATTTTGACGATTATCGTGAACAACTCTGCGATGGGTGGATACGAAACATATCTCCCGAATGCGACCGAACGCTACGGCACCAAGTTCCTATCCGGAAATTACACCAAAGTCGTCGAAGGACTGGGAGGCTACAGCGAGAGGGTGGAACAGCCGGACGACATCATCCCGGCGATCCATCGGGCCAAAAAGGCGACAGAATCCGGACGGCCCGCGCTCCTTGAAGTAATCACAAAAGAGGATCCAGTGTTTTCAAAGTACGAGGATTAAGGCCTACCACATCTTGCATCCATTACTAATATCCTACCTCTTTGCATCCTGCAAGTAGAGATCGAGCCTATCGGGGATCGAGGACTGCTGACTGGGGCAGCCCCACGGGTCTGCCCCTACCTGATATGACCTTTCTCCTCTTCTGCTATAATCCAAGAACAAAATTTACATTTTTCTTAAAATAAGGGCTTGACATACAATATATAGTATTGTATATTATCAACCGCACTACATATTGATCCCCGATTGCTTATATCGGGGACTGAATAAGGAAAAGAGATGAAATGTCCCTATTGTGAGTCTGTGGAGGATAAAGTAGTAGATTCAAGATCGAACAAGGAAGAAAACGCGATCAGGAGGAGGAGGGAGTGTCTATCGTGCGGGCGGAGGTTCACGACATATGAGTACGTGGAGCTTTACAAGACAGATGTGATAAAGTCTGACGGTAGGAGAGAGCCTTTCATCCGTGATAAGGTATTTAATGGGATAAGGATCGCCTGCACGAAAAGGTCTATATCCATAACTCAGATAGAGGATCTTGTAGATGCAGTAGAGCTTGAGATCAGAGCTCTGGGCGAAAGGGAAGTGAGCACCAAAGTGATCGGTGAGCTGGTTATATCCAAATTGAAGGATATAGATGAGGTTGCCTACGTGCGCTTCGCCTCCGTCTACAGGGATTTCAAGGATAAGGGAGAGTTCTTGGCCGAACTGAGAAAGATGGGAGAAGTAGAGGATCAGTTCTATATATGGAGCCAGAGTAAAGAGCGTAAGAGTTAGGTTGAATATATCTTGTACATATGTGGCTTGAAGCACCAGCTACGCATATGCAATAACTCCACAAACAGAGGTGAAACGAAATGGCAGTCAAGATCTGGAAAATAGCTCTGCTGGTGAGTGATATGAAAAAGTCAAAAGATCTCTACGTCAATAAGCTTGGATTCAAGGTGACCGAACGGATGGATCTGGGAGAGAAGGGAGAAGTGCTCTTTCTGGATGCAGGCGATGTTAAGTTGGAACTCATATCCGCCGCTGCATTTGAGGGAGTCGAGGGATTGGACCGCCCAGGAGTACATCACCTTTCTTTTCAGGTTGATGATGTTGAAGCTACGACTGAAGAGTTCAGAGGAAAGGGCATTTCGGTTATAAAGGAACCCTTCGAACCCATTGAGGGGATGACCCTTGCGTTCTTCGACGGCTTTGACGGCGTCAATCTGCAGCTCTTTCACCACGAAAAAGGGTAGTGGTTATTAAAGCAGATCTGAGAAAGATGGGAGAAATAGAGGATCAGTTCTATATACGGAGCCGGAGTAAAGAAAGTAAGAGTTAGGTTGATTATATTAAGGAGGTATTAACAGAGTGAATAAATCTGTAAGCGAACTTTTGAGAGAGCTAGGCAACACAATAAAGGAAGATAAGACACAGTCTGAGAACCCGGTGCTGGGTATTATAGACAGCATAACAAAGGAAGATAAGACACAGTCTGAGAACCCGGTGCTGGGTATTATAGACAGCATAATAAAGGAAGATAAGACACAGTCTGAGAACCCGGTGCTGGGTATTATAGACAGCATAATAAAGGAAGATAAGACACAGTCTGAGAACCCGGTGTTGGGTATTATAGACAGCATAATAAAGGAAGATAAGACACAGTCTGAGAACCCGGTGCTGGGTATTATAGACAGCATAATAAAGGAAGATAAGACACAGTCTGAGAACCCGGTGCTGGGTATTATAGACAGCATAATAAAGGAAGATAAGACACAGTCTGAGAACCCGGTGCTGGGTATTATAGACAGCGAATATAAGGAAGATAAGACACAGTCTGAGAACGAACTTCTGAAAAAGATAGCTGGGATGAATAGAAAACAGGATAAGTAGAACACATAAAGGGGAGAGTCCAAGATGCCGGCAACCGATAAGGATGTAAAAGTCAAAGGTTTGAAGATAGACAGGATGTACACAACCGTGGGAGTACATCCCTTCGATGCGATAGAGTGGGAGGAGAGGGACGCTTCGATTACTAACGAAAAGGGTGAGGTCATATTCGAGCAGAAGGAGGTCGAGGTCCCAAAGTCCTGGTCTCAGCTTGCTTTGAACGTGGTTACCTCCAAGTATTTCAACGGGAAAATGGACTCTCCAGACAGAGAAAGGAGCGTAAAGCAACTGATAAACCGGGTCTCAAGGACCATCGCGGACTGGGGGATAAAGGACGGCTATTTTGCATCTGAGGAGGACGGCGAGTCGTTCTACGACGAATTGACCCACCTTTTAGCCAATCAGATGGTATCTTTCAACAGCCCGGTGTGGTTCAACATCGGGATTGAGTCCAAGCCTCAGGCCTCGGCGTGCTTTATCAATTCCGTCTCGGACACTATGGAGTCTATCTTAGGGCTTGCCAAGATTGAGGGTATGCTCTTCAAGTGGGGCAGCGGCACGGGGACGAACCTTTCGCCAATTAGAAGTTCCAAAGAGAATCTCTCCTCAGGCGGCATTGCGTCCGGTCCTGTGTCGTTTATGAAGGGGTACGACGCCTTTGCGGGAGTCATACGCTCAGGAGGCAAGACAAGGAGAGCCGCCAAGATGGTGATCCTGAACATAGATCACCCCGACATCGTGGAGTACATAAACTGCAAGGTGAACGAGGAAAAGAAGGCGTGGGCTTTAATAGACGCCGGATACGACGGCTCGTTCAACGGCGAGGCCTACGGCTCGATATTCTTCCAGAACTCCAACAACAGCGTCAGAGTCACAGATGCCTTTATGAACGCTGTTCTGGACGACAAAGAGTGGCAGACCAGGGTTGTGACCACCTTAGAGGTGATGGACACTTACAGGGCTCGTGATTTAATGAAAATGATCTGCGAGAGCGCGCACGTCTGCGGAGACCCGGGTCTCCAGTTCGATACGACTACCAACAGATGGAACACGTGCAAAGAATCAGCCAGAATCAACGCCTCTAACCCCTGTTCGGAATTCGTCTTTTTAGATGACACAGCCTGCAACCTCTCCTCTCTAAACCTCATGAAATTCAGGGACTCAGACGGGGAGTTCGATATAGAGTCGTTCTGCCACGCTGTGGATATTATGATAACGGCCCAGGAGATAATCGTCTCTAACGCCAGCTATCCGACCGAGGCGATAGAAGAAAACAGTCACAAGTTCAGGCCCCTTGGCTTGGGCTATGCGAACTTAGGCGCACTCTTGATGGCAAAGGGTATGCCCTACGACAGCGAAGAAGGCAGAGCATACGCAGGGGCTATCACTGCTGTGATGACGGGGAGGGCTTACAGGCAGTCGGCTATTATAGCAGGCAGGATAGGTCCATTTGAGGAGTTTGCAAAAAACAAGAAACAGATGCTGGCTGTGATGAAGATGCACGGCGATCACGTGGATAACATAGACAGAGAGCTCCTCTCCAAAAAGCTCTGGGACACAGCTAAAGAAACGTGGAACGAGGCGTACGACTTTGGCGAGAAGTTGGGCATCAGGAACGCTCAGGCGACGGTGCTGGCCCCTACGGGGACGATAGGATTTATGATGGACTGCGACACGACAGGTGTTGAGCCTGATATAGCGTTAGTCAAATACAAAAAGCTCGTCGGAGGCGGATTCTTAAAGATCGTGAATAACACCGTTCCTGAGGCTTTGAAGAACCTGGGGTACGATGAGACTGAAGTTAGATCTATTGTGGACTATATAGATCGAAGCGACACCATAGAGGGCGCGCCGGGGCTAAAGGACGAACATCTCCCCGTGTTCGACTGCGCCTTCCGTCCTCAAAAAGGCGAAAGGTCCATCCACTACATGGGACACCTCAAGATGATGGGAGCTGTACAGCCGTTCCTGTCGGGAGCGATCTCCAAGACCGTGAACATGCCCCAGGAGGCAACCGCAGACGAGATTATGGAGACCTACATCGAGGCGTGGAAGTTTGGCTTAAAAGCGATTGCGATATACAGGGACGGCTCCAAAAAGAGCCAGCCCTTAAACACGGGTCTGGACGCTGACGATAAGAAAGAGGAAAAGAAGGAGGAAGAACAGGAGAACGTAAAGATCGAGTACAGACCTGTCAGAAGGAGACTCCGCGACGAGCGTCAGGCGATCACGCACAAGTTCAGTGTAGCAGGACAGGAAGGATATATCACTGTAGGGATGTACGAGGACGGATCTCCGGGGGAGATATTCCTGGTGATGTCGAAGGAGGGTTCCGTAGTATCAGGACTTATGGACTCCTTTGCAACGGCGATCTCGATAGCGCTGCAGTATGGGGTGCCCCTGCCGACGTTGGTGGACAAATTCAGCCATATGCGCTTTGAGCCTGCGGGCTTCACAAACAATCCCGACATCCCGATGGCCAAGTCCGTTATAGATTATATCTTCAGGTGGCTGGGGAAAAAGTTTCTGCCTGAAGAAGATCAGAATCCGGGCGACAACGGGAATAATACAGAATCCGACCTCTTACACAAAGAGAACGGGATGACGATGAAAGAGGTGGAGATGCGGGAAAAGGAGGTATTCCTGACTCAGGCCGATGCCCCTGCATGCCACGAGTGCGGAGCCATAATGGTCCGGAACGGATCGTGCTACAAGTGCCACAACTGCGGGGCCACAAGCGGGTGTTCGTAAGAGGCAAGTAGAGAGGCGGTCGTGGCAAAAAATGTATGTTCCAAACTGGTCGAACTAGGTTATATCTTCATTATTGGTATTGACCCCTTTCATAAGGACAACAAAATCCAACCCCAGAAAAGGGGACATTACCGGCGTATCACATAAAAACGGTACAGCTTATTGCAAAAGGAGAGCAATGAACGAAAATATCTACACGGAAATGCTGGAATGGTTTAGGTTTCATTGTGAAAAGTTCAGGCGGCTAAAGGGACCCTACAGCGCTCTGTCTCACAAACACATTGGCAGCATTAGCTTCATTGCACCAGAAAGATATCAGACAGAAGGGGTTTCTCCAATAAGAAAATTTGAAAAGGCTTTAACTTCGAAAGATATAGAAGATCATAACGACAAAAGTCACTCTCTCAACAAGGACTTCATCAGAGGCTTATGCTCTTTGATGAAGGATTACAAAATATGTGAAGGTTATGGGGATGTAGTTCCAGATATTCAGGCAGGTATTCAGGGCAGTAAGATGGTTGGACTTTGCTTCAGTCTTAGGAATAGATTCGAACATCCACACGATTTTTATTATGAAGAAGAACTCAAGAAAAAAATGTTGGACCACTTTGGCTTAAAACTGGAGAAAGGCCAAGAATGTCCTCTACCAGTTGAGACGGTAATAAAGAGAATTCATGATGGGTGTTTGCAGTACATTGAAGCAAAACTACAGGTTAATTTTTTGGAAGAAGGTAGTATCAAGAAAGATTTCTTAATCGTCGGTACAGCCAATGGCACAATGGGAGGTAATGTCAATCTTCCTCAATGGTTATAGCCCAACAACTTTTGTCAATCCCTTTGTCGGATGCTCGGTACATTAACATGCACTGCTTAGACACACTTAAACAGTACAATCACGCATGCTCGGAGGCTATGCTGGTGATTAAAAGGGGGCTACGTGAGGTTTTGCATAGAACTTTTGGAAATTGAAAATGAAATGAAAAATGAAAAGTTTATAGTATAAGCTCCCCAAGCTCCCCAACTGAGAGCAGGCAACAAAATTGTGATTGACATCCTCACGGAAGTTTTGTATCTTCCTGTGACAAATGTAGGACTGGGTAACCCAACCCCTGGGGCGAGACAACCTCGCCCCTGCGTTGTTTTAGACCACCGTATCGTTCTATGCAGACCCGCGGGTCTGCCTCCCTGTCTTAAAAAAGCGGGACGATGTGGAGCTCGCGCCCGACCGGCGATCGGCTAGTCGTCAGGACGCAGCCTGGTCCACGTGAAGAAAGGCAAGCCATTCTGTCGTTCCTGGCCGTACTGTGGAACAGTGACAGGAAATCCCTCCGGGCAACTGGGACTTCCCCCAACGTTCTCTAAAGCTTTCTGGTGGTCACGACAACCGAGTCCACAATTACGTACAGTTGCGATGCGACTTGAGGTTACGGCTCTTATGGAAATGATATTGGCCAGGTACTACTACACCCCCGATGTGGAACGGGCTCAGATCGTTCTGACGACAGAGACCTCCGAAGGTGCTTCGTTCAGACTTGAGATAGACGGCCGGGCGGAGGCGTCCGAACCGATTCCACTTGTTGAAGATCAGCTTCGATACTCCGTCTCTGTAGATATGACCGGCTGGAAACTTGGGCGACACGTCGTCAGCGCGCATCTGGTGGACAGAGACGGACGGACACTGGCCTCGATGCATCGCGTCCTGATCAGAAAGTCCATCGAGCCTGCACAGAGACCGCCGCGCATTGAGGAGCTCGAACTTCGATCAGACGGGATTATCCTTGTCAACGGCGCACCACTTTGCCTGTTTTTCGCCAGCACGGGCGGGGAGGCGCCTGCTTTTGCCCGGGATTGTTTCAATATGGCTTACCGCACCGATTCGTGCGTAGCCAACCCGCTGCAAAGACCAAGCGCTGTTATTTCAAGACTGGTCAACGAAGAAGGAGAATCACGATTCCTGGTTCCTCAGGAAGACGATTGGCCGCGGACGGTGCGTCCCATCATTGAGGCGATGAAGGACGACGATACGTTCATCTACTGGTTCCTCCAGTACGAAGGCAACTACCCCCTGTATCGAGAGGAAGGCAGAATTCCACTGAACAATGCAGACGTATGGCGCAGGCTGAACCGCCTTGTCAAGGGCATGGATTCCAGGCATCTGACCGTTCTGCAGATCGAGGGGCCGCCTTATGCTCCGTATCGAGACTCAGCCGACATCATTGAGATTGCCTGCCCGAGTTCGTATGCCCCACAGCTCATACTGCGGCTTGTCGAAGACCTCAAAGAGATCAGGTCACAGCTCGGCCCCGGAAAGCCCCTTATTCTATGGATCGGCGCTTCTATCCCAAGTCCGGACGACAGGACTGCCGAAGAGATTCGATGCGCCTCCTACCTGGCTCTGATGGCCGGCGCCACTGGCCTGATCTTTCACATGGGCCATGGCGGAATCGGCCCGGAACACACACGGCTCTGGTCGGTATTTCCCGGCTTGTCGCGCGAGATCGAGCCGCTATTTGCCATTCTTACACGGCCCCAGGAATCGGATCCACTCGAGGTGGGGATAGATCGCCCGGAAATTGAATATTGCGTACGCCAGTACGACGGGAAGTCGTATCTGCTGGCCGTTAACACTGCGCCTGAATCTGTCGCTGCTTCCATTTCTATTCTCAAGACGGCGTCCACATACCGGCGCGTAAGTCTCCCTTTCGAAAACAGACAGATCGAACTGGAAAAAAATATCTTTCGCGACACCTTCACCGCTTACGAACCGCACCTGTATGAATTGACGTCGCCGACGCGCTGAGCGGGCAGCAGGATGCCGGCGGAGGCGGTTTCGCTTAGACGGTGGAGCCGGGTAATCTCCCCTCCCCCGCTCTTTCACTCTTAACATTTGAGAAAGGAGTGCCGTATGAAAGTATGGACATTCGTTCACAACCCCCTTGAACAATGGCTGGACGATTATGAACGCACTTTCGATGCCTGGCACGATGGGGGCATGAGGGGCATTGTCATTGGCCGTATGTTTTTTCAACAGGACGACGGTACACACATTCCCATGTACCGCGCCGATCCGGCCATCTATAAATCGTTCGGCGTTCCCCCGCCTCCGGAGGCCCCGACAGATCCGGAAAAGGAACGACGTTTTCATGCGATGCTGGACGATGCCGCCGCTCGCGGCTGGCACATTATGGTCTTTGGCGGCTCCCTGCCGCAGGAAGGTAGGCTTCCTGTGGAACGGGATCCCTTTGGCGCCATCAGCGGCGCTGCCTCGGCCCTGGACCTGGTCAAGGCCTATCCGCAGGTGCACGGCAAGATCATAGACGGTCCGGGAGAAAACCATTACGAGTTGGCCTTTCATCACGGCGGCCAGGTGTTCGAGATACGCGAACACGAACAGGCGATGTTCGAACAGATGGGACTGGATACCGTCCGTATGGAGCGCGGTATAGCGCATCTGCGGAAACGCTTTCACAATCTGACGCCGGACCTCGTACGCTATCACGCTCCGGGAGGTATGCTGTCCGCGCTCACCCTGTTCGACATCAACGAAGACGTCCTCTACTGGCTGCGCGCACGAGAGGAGAAGACCATAGCGTCCATGGCTGCCGTCCGCGCCGAGTTTGACAAACTGGACAGGAAGGTCGAAATCGGCGGCATCCCACGCTCAGCCGCCTTCTCTTCGCTCACCGGACAGAACTATCAGCGTCTGGGGCCTATCCTGGACTATATCTTCCCGAAGCACTATTTCTGGCACCGGGGCTTCGACGGGATGTACGGGACAATCTCGCGCTGGGTGAAGAGGCTCGCCAAATGGAATTCTACACTGACAGAAGAGGACTGCTTTACGGTGGTGAAGGCCTTGCTTGGTATCGAACTTCCGGGCATAGGCTCGCTGACGGATATGGACGAGGTAGGATTTCCAGAGGAATTCTTCACAGAAACCGTCTACAGCGAAACGAAGCGGGCGCTGGAGGCTGTTGGAGATGACGATAAAGTTATCTGCTGGGTGGACACCGGACGCGCTTCTCACGCCGGCGACCAGATGCCGCCGACAGACCTTTACCGTATTCTACAGGCCTGCCAGCGGGCGGGGCTGAAGCGTTTCATGCACCACTCCTCGGTCAACATGGGCGCTGCGGAATGGCGCGTTATCTCCAGGGTGTGTGGAAATCTGTGGGACGAGGACCCCGACGGCTACTGGCCGACAGGCACCCAAAAGCCCACTATGTTTAGCGGAGGTCTCACACCACCTCCTGAAGACTGATGGAGAGATGAATATACACGTCGCCGAATGGAGTAAGGCGGGTACCGCCCCATAATATCCTGCTGATAACGAGCTGCTTCATCCTTTAGCGTGTCACTCTATCCTGATGGCAAACTGACAGAGAAAGCTTGCAGATGGCAATCGATTCACAACAGCGAAAACAGTTCGAACGCCAAGGTTATCTGATTATTCGGCGGCTGATCTCGGGAAGCGATCTGCTCGAACTTGATCGGATGATTGATCGTCTGCTCGACGGTGAACTCAAACCAGTAACGGCGTACGAAGGTTGGCTACCCGATTACTTCTATACGTTTTGGGAACCGGAGATGAAAGACCGCACGGAACTACCGCGACGCGATCGTGTTCGACTAATGTCGAACATGTACCATCACCACCCCTATTTCAGGGCCATTGGCAGCCACCCGACGATCTACGATGTGATTTCATCGTTAACCAAACCGGGGGCCAGGCCTCGTCCTCGTAGATCAACCATGTACCGGAGGTGCTACCCTCCTTCGGGATCGAGTACACTCCGGCAAGCAATTACGGTACCAACTTCGGTTTCTTCCTGGACGCCGGCGGTGAAGACGATTACTTCGAGTTCAGTGCGGACGGGGAGCACAAAGAGGCTGAAATCTGGCGGAACGATCGCGTCTGGCAGCAGCCCGCTCCGGACGACGAGCGTTTCGGCTACAATTCGCGCAGGATCGGCATGGATGTAGAGTGGGGGCCGTTCCCGAATTCCACCGCTTCGAGCAGAGGCAAATTGACATTTGAGAAAGGACCGCCATATGAAAGTATGGAAATCCGTAGACAACCCGTTTGAACACTGGCTGGACGATTATAAGCGCACTTTCGATGCATGGCACGACGGGGGCATGAGGGGCATTATCATTGGGCGCATGTTTTTCCAACAGGACGACGGTACACAAATTCCGACGTACCGCGCCGATCCGGCCATCTATGAATCGTTCGGCGTTCCCCCGCCGCCGGAGGCCCCGACAGATCCGGAAAAGGAACGACGTTTTCATGCGATGCTGGACGATGCCGCCGCTCGCGGCTGGCACATTATGGTCTTTGGCGGCTCCCTGCCGCAGGGGAGCAGTCTTCCTGTGGAACAGGATCCCTTTGGCGCCATCAGCGGCGCTGCCTCGGCGCTGGACCTGGTCAAGGCCTATCCGCAGGTGCACGGCAAGATCATAGACGGTCCGGGAGAAAACCATTACGAGCTGGCCTTTCATCACGGCGGCCAGGTGTTCGAGATACGCGAGCACGAACAGGAGATCTTCGAACAGATGGGCCTGGATACCGTCCGTATGGAGCGCGGTATAGCGCATCTGCGGAAGCGCTTTCACAATCTGACGCCGGACCTCGTACGCTATCACGCTCCGGGAGGTATGCTGTCCGCGCTCACCCTGTTCGACATCAACGAAGACGTCCTCTACTGGCTGCGCGCACGAGAGGAGAAGACCATAGCGTCCATGGCTGCCGTCCGCGCCGAGTTTGACAAACTGGACAGGAAGGTCGAAATCGGCGGCATCCCACGCTCAGCCGCCTTCTCTTCGCTCACCGGACAGAACTATCAGCGTCTGGGGCCTATCCTGGACTATATCTTCCCGAAGCACTATTTCTGGCACCGGGGCTTCGACGGGATGTACGGGACAATCTCGCGCTGGGTGAAGAGGCTCGCCAAATGGAATTCTACACTGACAGAAGAGGACTGCTTTACGGTGGTGAAGGCCTTGCTTGGTATCGAACTTCCGGGCATAGGCTCGCTGACGGATATGGACGAGGTAGGATTTCCAGAGGAATTCTTCACAGAAACCGTCTACAGCGAAACGAAGCGGGCGTTGGAGGCTGTTGGAGATGACGATAAAGTTATCTGCTGGGTGGACACCGGACGTGCTTCTCACGCCGGCGACCAGATGCCGGCGACAGACCTTTACCGTATTCTACAGGCCTGCCAGCGGGCGGGGCTGAAGCGTTTCGTGCACCACTCGACGGTCGACATGGGCGCTGCGGAATGGCGCGTTATCTCCAGGGTGTGTGGAAATCTGTGGGACGAGGACCCCGACGGCTACTGGCCGACAGGAACCCAAAAGCCCACTATGTTTAGCGGAGGTCGTACACCGCCTCCTGAAGACTGATGGAGAGATGAATATACACGTCAGGGCAGGGATTCACCAAGCGTAGCGCGCCCCTGTACGCGCCTGCGGAATCTATCGTCTACTGCGTTAAGATGGAGGCTTAAGATGAAGAATGGCAAGGTGCGAATCGGCGTAATCGGCGCGGGATGGTGGGCAAGTTCTAACCACATTCCTGTCTTAAAAAAGCGGGACGATGTGGAGCTCGCAGCGGTCTGCCGGATCGGCATGTCAGAATTGAAGCGACTTCAGGATACGTTCGGGTTCGAATACATAACTGAGGACTATCAGAAGCTATTATCGGATAACGAACTGGACGGCGTCGTAGTCGCTTCGCCGCATACCATGCACTATGAGCATGCCACGGCGGCGCTCGAGGCCGGCTGTCACGTGATGTGCGAAAAACCTCTAACTACAAATGCCGATCACGCTCGTGATCTTGTAGCAACGGCTAAGGAAAAGAACCTGACCCTTATGATCCCGCACGGCTGGCACTATAAACCCTATATCCAGGAGGCCAAGCGGCGGATGGACGCCGGAGTGGTCGGCAAGATCGAGGCGATCCATTGCCAGCAGTCATCGCCTATCGTTAGTCTCCTTCGCGGCCAGGAGTTCATCCACGGTGAGATGTTCTTCAGACCCGATAAGGAGACATGGGCAGATCCAAAGGTGGCAGGCGGAGGCTACGGCCTGGCGAATCTGACGCACGCCCTCGGGATGCTTTTCCTTCTGACTGACCTGAAGCCGAGCAACGTCTATGCCCGGACCACCAGCCCCGGCGCAGAGGTGGAGATCAATATTGCCATAAGCGCGGAGTTCGAAGGCGGAGCTATCGGCACGATCTTCGGAACGGCCTTTGTTCCGGATCAGGCAAGATTCCAGGTGGATGTGCGCGTCTATGGGACAGAGGGGATGCTTATGGTGGACATGGATCGCGCCCGGATGGATGTTCAGAGGTTCGACGGAGATGACTTTCTGATGGAACTGGACCCGGCCGCCGGAGTCTACAGTTGCGAAGGTCCGCCCAACAATTTTGTGGATCTTATCTTGGGAAATGATGACTCCTGCTGGGCGCCCGGCGAGGTCGGTATGAGAGCGATCGAGGTTCTGGACGCTGCCTACAGATCGGCGAAGTCAGGAAAGACGGAGGTAGTGTAGTATAGCTGATATTCATGAGAACTTCAGAGAGAAAGGCATTGTGTGTGAATTATGAGTAGAAATACCGCTGATAATTGTGACTTAACAGAATGATATTTTTAATATTACAGGTTTATTCTTAATATTTCACTGGGGTCTTATATAGCTCAAATAGCTGTATATAGGTGCTTAGCATAGAAAACTGTATAAGCCCTAGTTCGCCACATAAAGGAAAGAGATGGCCCAGTCTCACCCATCATCAATTCCGACTGACACGCGGATAGCGGGTTATAAGACCGTTGATCATTGGCTAGCGCTTCGCGCTTCGTTAATCGATGACCCGAAGAACATAAATAAATGGGAGGAAGCTTACGATTTCTTCCGGCTAAGGATGACACCCGCTTCCTGAATCCAATCCAGTCTATTCTCGCGATCAATAAAAGGCTCGGTGAGGGGCACTCCGCCTCTGCCCTCCAATGTGTGCTGTTGGAGTTCCTTGAAGCCCTTTATCAAGGGAAGGTCTACCGTCTACCCCTCGACGAGGCTGACCGGAAGGAAATTGCCAATAAACTGATGATCACGCCAGAACAATTAGCACGTCACACGCAGCCTAACGAGTATACATCAAGCGCCGGCTTGTTCGTGTCTTTCCTAACCAAGCGCGCTCCCTTCGCGGGGGTTTTTGATCGGGGAGATGCCAAAAGGTTTTACCATCATATCCGCAGCGGGCTCCTCCACGAGGCCTCGACGAAATACGGATCAAAGGTGAGGGCCGCAAAGGAAAGCGACCCGACTTGTGTGATGGACCGGAATGGAAATGGTCTTGTGATATACCGGGATGCTTTTCAGAAGGCTCTCCTCGATTGCATCGGCGCCTATCGCGAGGACTTACTTCGCAGCAAACCGCTGCAAGAGCATTTCATTCGAAAAATGGATGACATTGCACAAGTCGAGCGCTGCTTCTATTTCGCGTATGGCAGTAATCTGAAAACAAAACAGTTTCGCTGTCGCGTTCAGTATGTACACAAAAAGATCAAGGCATGGCTCCACGGCTACACTTTTCGCTACAATAAGAAGTCAAAGGACGGTACATCAAAGGCAAACATTGTATGCTCAGATCGTGAAGGTACCTGGGGCGTCTGCTATGAGATCGATTGTTACGACTTCGCGCGTCTACGTGACGTATATGAAAAGTATTACAATGTGATCGAAGTGTGGACGGAGACAGGTGAGGTCCCGATCATAGCAAAGACCTTTATCTCCAAATCTTTCACGACTGACCCTCCCAATCCAGACTACGTCAGGATTGTTGAGGAGGGCGCTAAAGAAAATCAGCTGCCACGGGATTACATAACCAAGTACCTTGTAAAGATATAGAAGAAGCGGCGAACAAGTCTCTGTAGCGGACGATTCATTCGCTGCGCTGAGTCGTCACCGCTAAGCTTCGCCGTTCGACGGCGATGACTTTCTGATGGAATTGGACCCGGCAACCGGGGACTACAGTTGCGACAGTCCGCCCAACAATTTTGTGGATCTCATCTTAGGGGTGGACAACACTTTCTGGGTGCCCGGAGAGGTCGGCATGTGAGCGATCGAGGTTCTGGATGCTGCCTATGCTTGGCGCTGCAGGACCCGATTCCGTCACCGAACAACTGGCTGCACCTGACGTTGCTTCGCCTGCGGCTTCGCAAAGCAGGTGATCCATACGTTAGCCGGACTTGCTGGAGGCGCGGATGACGACAGAGAGACTAATCAAACTAGCCGGCGTAGCCCTGACCGGTAGTGGGATCCTCGTCACGATTGGGTTCTCGGTCCACCCGCATGACTCATCTGGATCGAATCACGTCATGTGGCTCTTTGGCCACATCCTGATCGTCCTTGGCTTCCTTATGAACTTCCTGGGCCTGGTTGGGCTGTACAGCGCAACTGCCAAGAACGTGGGTGCCTTTGGCTTCGGGGGTTTCCTTGTCGCCTGTGTAAGCCTAGTCCTCTACCTCGGCAAATTGTACTGGTCAGGATTCATCTATCCGCTCGTCATAGCGCAGCACCCGGAGTTCATTTCTGAGTATGGCTTCAACCCAGGCTCGGATCCAGCGGATCCGGTTGTGAGAATGGTGTTCTATTTAGGCCCGATTCTCTTCGCTGTGGGCTACGCCGTCTTCGGACTGGCTCTTCTAAAGGCTCACACGTTCCCGGCAATGCCTGTTTGCCTTGTAGTCGCGGGTTCCTTGCTGGTTGGGGTTTGGCCGTTGCTCCCTGCTGTGATTCAGCACCTTAGTGTCTTCGTGTCGTTGGTGTACACCTTAGGGATCGCCTGGCTGGGATACCTCCTGGCAACGGGAAGGTACGATCTGAGTTGAAGGAGGCCGCCCAATAACTTCGTGGATCTAATCCTGGGCGTGGATGACACCTAATGGGGGCCCGGCGAGGTCGGTACGAGAACAATCGGAGGTTCTGGATGCTGCCTATCGCTCGGCGCAGTCTGGACGGCCAGATTCCGTGTAGCTAAAGCAGGCAGTTATAGGAACTACAAATAAGAAGCGTGTGAAAAAAGCTGTCTATTCTTATACTCAGAAAGGAATGAAAAATGGCTCGTTCTGATTCCCTGCTCATCTACCTGGCTGGCCACATCCACGGCGGCTGGCGCGAGCGTGTACGACAAATGTGCGAGGAGCGCAACCTTCCGGTCATATTCAAAGGCCCCTGTGAGGACCATGGCCGAAGCGACGCCATAGGTGTGGAAACCCAGGATATTACCCAGGACAATGTCGGATCCTCCGATTTCTTTTCCAGGGTCCAGGACGACCTCGGTGGGAGGATCAACGATCTGCGCACCGGTATCTGGATCTCCAAATGCGACGTCCTGATCGCCTTCTTTGACGAAGAGCAGAAAGGCTTGCGTCAGTGGAATACCGCCAGCGATATAGCAGAAGCCGCCCGCCACGGCAAGCCCGTTATTGTAGTTCACGGCCCCGGCTTCCGACACTCCCTGAAAGAAGTGGACGGTCGCGCCCATGCAGTCGTTGAAACCCTCGAACAGGCTGTCGAAGTCCTTGCGTACATCTGTGAGGAATAAGACAAAGAATGCTGTTGCAGGTAGTAACGATGTATAACCTATGTTACGCTCACTGGCTTATCTCGTACCGCTGAAGCATCTGAATCCTGATCAACGCCGGCAAGAGTCGCCTTCCTACTATTTCTCTCCCTTAGACCGCAGAGCATCTACAGAATACCGATCATCTTTAGAAGTCACAAGCGCAAAGGCCGTTATCAGGACATATATGGCATTGCGGGCGACAACCGAAGAATCTCCCTGAACGACCATTCCGAACACAAGTAGTACGCTCAGAACTCCTATTACAACGAGGGCCTTGCGGGTAAATAAGCCGATTATGAGCAGCGCGCCGCCTATTGCCTCTACGAAGGGAAGCGCATAGACAAAGGGATAGAGCAGAACAGAAGGAAGCCACGTCTGGCTGAAATTTTTGAGCATTCCCTCTGCGTATCCGCTGTAGTCGGGGAATTTGCCTATACCGAAGAAGAAGAACACGACCCCAAGAGCAAGCCGCAAAAGCAGTGTGGCAAGGCTATTATCGGATCTGCTGCGCTCTTCGTCCATTTTGTTCTCCTTTGTTTCTTAAACTGGTTGAAAAGTGACGATCACTAAAGAACCGATAACCAGGAATATAAAACCCAGAGTGTAGATAAGAGTCAGCGTTAAGACTCTCCAGCCTTTCGCATGGACATAATCGTCAATCACTGTTCTCAAGCCGTTCAACCCGTGCAGAAGAGGTCTTGAGTGTAGCGACCCGCCACGAAATCGTAATTGATCTCGTCCACGTTATGGATAATGTGCATTACGGCTAAATATCAAAGTGCCAAGAATAAGAGTAGAACTCCCGAAACTCTCATAAAAAACCACGTGTAGAGTTCAAATCCACCCGTCGGCCTCGGTATTGAAAGCCCGACAGCGTTCATCTCGGACGTCTCCTTATCTTACAGGATCGGCATAAGCATAACGATAGCCGCAGGAACAAAGATGATGACAAAGATCCCTGCAACCGCGTAGAACATCTGTCTTTGAAACTTGGTAGATTCTGTCCAGAAGTCTATGATTATAATGTGGGTGCCGTTTAAGGCATGGTAGAGCACGGCTCCCGCAAGCAAAACTTCGCCCACACGGAACACCGGCTTCGTATAAAGGGCAACGAACCTGTTGTAGACCTCAGGCCCCCATGCTATTGGCATCGTATCTCAAATATGGATCAGCAGAAAGAGTAGAATCCCAAGCCCCGATATGCGATGAAGTATCCACGACCACATTCCTTCCCCTCCCCTGTACATATCCCTCCTCCTTTCAAATCAGGCGCTGACTCCGTGCGGGTCGCCGACTCTGGAATCAATTTCAAAAGACAAAAAGTGCCTCACATAGTCCAGCACAATGTGAGGCACTCAAACAGCTAGACAGCAAACAGGGCATCCCTGCTCCTGCCCTACTACTGTCTACTTACTTATAAGTCCAGCTTGTCCATGTTAGTCTTCACTGCTTCAGCCGACTTGTGGAGCGCTTCCTTCTCCTCTTGAGTCAGCTCAATTTCAATAATCTCTTCGACGCCATTTTTGTCCAACTTCACAGGAACGCCTACATAGACATCATTCAGTCCATATTCTCCCGTCAGCCAGGCGGCGCAGGGCAATATGCGCTTCTTATTCTTTACAATAGATTCGACCATCTGAACTATGGCCGAAGACGGGGCGTAGTATGCGCTTCCTGTCTTGAGATAGTTTACTATCTCGGCACCGCCATCTCTCGTCCTCTGGACCAGCCTGTCTATCGTAGGTTGAGACATCAACTCGGGGAGGGGTATTCCTGCGACAGTTGAGTACCTCGGCAGAGGAACCATAGAATCTCCGTGCCCCCCCAACACACAGGCGGTCACATCCTTCACAGAGACGTCCAACTCTTCGGCTATAAACAAACTAAAGCGCGCAGTGTCCAGAATGCCCGACTGTCCCATAACCTTTCTCGGCTCGAATCCTGTGACTTTGAGGGCAACATAAGTCATCACGTCCAGGGGATTGCTCACCACGATAACTATAGAATCGGGAGCGTTCTTGGCTATTTCCTGGCTCACCGACTCAACAATATCCGCGTTCATAGTCAGAAGGTCATCTCTGCTCATGCCGGGTTTTCTCGGTAAGCCGGCCGTGATTACAACCATGTCCGACCCTTTGATATCGTCGTAACTGTTCGTGCCGACTATCTTTACATCGAATCCCTCGACAGGGGATGACTGAGCCAGGTCCAATGCCTTTCCTATCGGCATACCTTCGATCACGTCGAACAGGATCACTTCATCTGAAAGCTCTTTTTGGGCTATCCACTGGGCTGTAGAGGCACCCACCTGTCCTGCGCCTATAACACTGATCTTCACTGTAGATTCCTCCCGGTCTTCAAGCGTAAACGCTTACTTTCTTCTTGCTTTTTCCCATTCGCTCGTAGCTAACCTTCCCATCTATCAAGGCAAAGAGTGTGTAGTCTCTACCCAGGCCTACGTTATTTCCGGGATGGCACTTGGTCCCCTTCTGTCTTACCAGGATAGTTCCGGACGTAACAGTCTGTCCGTCATATCTCTTGACCCCTAATCTTTGACCTTTGCTGTCCCTGCCATTTTTGGAACTTCCTACGCCCTTCTTATGAGCCATTTAGTCTATCCTCCTAAACAAGTAGACAGGCCAAGGCCGAGGCTAAGTCACTTGCGGCTCAGCCTTTGCCTTTGTCTGCTTGCTGTCTGCTAATTCAATGTCATCAATTACGATCTCTGTGAATTCCTGTCTGTGTCCGTTTTTTCTCCTGTAGCCTTTTCTTCTTTTCATCTTGAAGACGATTATTTTGTCGGCTTTAGCGTGGGCAAGGACGGTAGCTTTGACCTTAACCCCATCCAGGAGGGGTTCTCCAATTTTAACTTCATCGTCAGTACATAAAAGAAGAACATCCTTTATCTCGAAGGATTCTCCCTCATCGATTCCAAGCTTGGGGGTTTTGAACTTTTCTCCCTTTTCTACTTTGATCTGATTTCCCGCTACCTCCACAACTGCATACATACATTAGCCTCCAGCCTTTAATCGTTATATAACAAGAACCCTATGGTATTAAAAAGATACGCAATTATACTGGCTCTGTCAAGGCATTTCGATGCTCTACGAGCAGCTTTATGCTTTGAATTCATGGGTTATATCGTTTCCTTGTCTGAGGGAAAAGACCCTATATTCTTCTATGGGAAGCTCAGGGTCTTCTTGGAGTTCTAACCTCACTTTTGCGACTTTTTCCAAAAGTTTCAATCTTCCCTTTTTGTTTTCTGTCAGGTATTCTCCGACGGTTGGATGGACTCTAAGCTGTAGTTTGCACTCCTTCATAGTTACCCTTGAGCGTTTAAGCCATCTTTCGATCTTTGTAACAGTCGTATCTCTGCCCTGGACTCTCCCGAGTCCGTTACACAGTGGACACGGCTCGCTGAAGGTATGAAGGAGGCTGGGTCTTACTCGCTGTCTGGTCATCTGGACGATCCCAAACTCGCTCATAGTCGATACATCGGTCTTGGAGCGATCTTTTCTCAGGGCTGCACTAATCTCATCCTGGACTCTCTTCCGGTCCTTGAAAGATGCCACGTCTATGAAGTCTATAACTATGATGCCTCCTATGTCTCTTAGCCTAAGTTGACGTGCTATCTCCATTGCAGCTTCCAGGTTGGTCTTCATGATGGTCTCCACCTGGTTGGTCCTGCCTACATATCTTCCGGAGTTTACGTCCACAGTTACAAGGGCCTCTGTGTGGTCTATCACTATGAAACCGCCGCCCTTGAGCCAGACTTTGCGGTTGGAGGCCTTTTCTATTTCATCCTCGATCTGGAAAGCGTCGAAGATGGGTTTTCTGTCGGCGTAAAGTTCGACTCTGCTCCTGAGATGCGGGGCAACGGACTTAAGGTAGGATAAGATCTGTTTGTATTCTCTCTTAGAGTCGGTTACTACACGGTCCACATCATCTGTGAAGAGATCCCTGATGATGCTGGAGGTCATTCCCATTTCCTTGTGTATAATGGCTGGGGCTTTTGTCCTGTGTGCCCTCTTTTCGATTTTGGTCCAGATCTTAAAGAGGGTCCTTATATCTGATTTGAACTCCCCTTCGCCCTTTCCCTTTCCGACTGTCCTTATAATTAAGCCGCACCCTTCGGGTTGGAGCCTCCCGATGATCTCTTTGAGCTTCCTCTTTTCGCTCCAGTTGACGATTTTTCGGGATATGCCGATGTGGTCCCCCCCGGGGACGAGGACTGTGAACCTTCCCGGCAGGGAAATCTCAGATGTTATCCTGGGTCCTTTGGTGCCTATAGGTTCCTTGGTGATCTGGACCAGAATCTCCTGACCCGTTTGGAGCATCTCTTGGATCGGAACAAATTTCTGTCTTTTTGAACGAGAATCGTCTTTTTTGTTGTTATCCCCGTTGTCGAAGTCGTACTCTTCATACGACTCAGCTACGTCGGAAACGTGCAAGAAGGCGCTTTTCTCGGTACCTATATCTACAAAGGAAGCTTGCATCCCAGGAAGGACAGCTTTCACTATGCCTTTGTAAATGTCTCCTACCATCCTCTCATTTTCGGGGCGCTCCACTAATATCTCAACGAGTCGCCCATCTTCTATAATAGCTATTCTGGTTTCGTGAATAGCCACGTTGATAATCATCTCTGTACGCAATTCTTATCTCTCCCAAAGTAAAAACGATAAAGGGCTGCGCCTGTCACACAGCCCTTTATCGATAAGCTCCTTGCGGTTATTCCCATACACCTTTGAAGTCCTGGCATATGTACAAACCGATTTCATAATCTGATAAGCTGCAGCAATTATCTTTTGCGAAGGGCTGTCTTGTGCAAAGAGGAAAACCGGGAAGATATCGAGCCTTTAAAGGGGAGATTCAAATTAGGAGGGTAAATGACAATCTCACACCCTTTGTCCTACGAAAGTTCTTCGCCCACTGCGCCGCTCCGTGGGCTGTCGACAAATCCGCTATCACTTAGCGCCCCCCTGAAAAAAGGTTGGCACCGACGCGCGAAGTGCCCACACCGCCTTTGGGGTTCCCCGAAACTTCGGGGTACCTCAGTCGGAATGTTCTGTATATCCGGGAACCTACAAAGGGACGCAAGAAAAAGGGACAAGGAGTTTCCTACATATCCTTCCTGCCGCGTCATCTGTGCAACCTACGGGCGCTCAAATGACTGGCGATTCCTATACAGACTTCAATTAGCCTACTTGAAGGGTCTTATCCTGTGTTGGGAAGAAAGTACTCCCCAGTTCCTCAACATTGATATGATGACCCGTAATCTCGACTTTTCGGTCCGGTGAATTCCTCTAATTGTTCTCAAAAGACGCACATGCTCTAAGCAAAAGACACGATAACAAACCTGTCTACATTATATCGGATCTTTGACGCTATGATTAAAGTTGTCGCTTATGTTACTTAAACAAAAAACATATTCTTAACTAAATATAAGAGAACGGAGACTTTTAAGCAAGAGATTTCTCCTCGGGTCCCTATTGGAAATCCAAAACGACAGCGGATTTGTATTTGAATACATGGCTTACCATGCAGATCGTGTCTTTATCCTGCCTAAATTGGGCGCCCCATGTTTCAAGCCTATCGGACCAATGTTAATATGATCACCCAAATTCTTCTCCTGACTTCTTTTGTAGCGGAATTTCAGTTCTGCTGTAACTTGCGGTGATTTATCCTTATCCTCACAAGGTCTCGGAGCATATGAGTGCCCTCTCTAGTTATGTTAAGCGTACTCCCCGGGACATCTCTCCACCGCACAGGCATCTCCTTTACCCTGTATCCGAGTTTTTCAGCTAAATATAGCGTCTCCGAATCGAACATGTAGCGCTCTATTGTCAGGCGTCCGAACAGGTCTCTTGCGACTCGACCCTTGAAGAGCTTGAAACCACACTGAGTATCTGCGTAATCTACCCCGAGGATCGCATACCGGATAAAGTTGAAGATCTTTGCGGATTCTCGCCTGTAGAAGGGCTGGAAGACCTCTACCTTCGAGTCGACAAGGCGCTTTGAAGCTATGACAATATCGTAACCTTTATCCAGAAGCGGGAAGAACTTTTCCACCTCTTGGATCGGAGTAGACAGATCTGCATCGGTAAAGAGGATATTCTTGCCTTTTGATCCCAATATGCCGCACCTGACAGCATATCCTTTGCCCCTGTTGGGAAAATAGCTTATGAGCCTGGCGCCTTCCACCCCGTCAATCAGTGACCGGACTACATCTTTAGTCCTGTCTTTGCTCCCGTCATCGACAACGATCAACTCATATCTGTAAGCGGTTTTGTCCAGATACTCAAAGATAGCAGGTAGAGTCGAACCGATCCTCTTTTCCTCATTGAAGGCAGGGACTACTACCGATAGATGAATATCCTCCAACACAAGTTGCTTATTCACGGGGAGTTAAAACATTTTAACCGAGATGTCGAGTTATCCAACACAGGATAGCTTTGAATCCCCATAGCCAGAGGAACCCTTGAGTGATCTGAAATATTCCACCGTCTCCTTCAAGCCTTCCTCTACGGTCACAGAAGGTTGCCAGCCCAGAAGGGACTTCGCCCTATTATACGAAACCACATTCTTAAGAAGATCTCCCTGTCTTGGAGGACCGTAGTTTATCTTGCCCTCAAAGTCGGTAATATCTGCTATCTTGAACCAGAGATCCTGTATGGTTATCCCATTATCTATTCCTATATTAAATGCGCCTTTGCCGCCGTTCCCCAGAACCAGCAGATTGGCTTTGGCTACATCCTTTACATATACAAAGTCCCTTATACAGCCCTCATCCCCTGTGTATTTTGCCCCATTTACGGCAGGCGATTCCCCGCTTGTCATAGCCATACAAAAGATAGCCACCACAGAGGCCTCTCCATAAGGGTCCTGACGCGGACCGTAGACGTTCGAGTATCTTAAGATCGTGTAGCCGAGTCCATAGTGCTTGTTATAGTATCCAAGATAGAATTCTCCAGCTATCTTGGATGCCGCATAAGGAGAGGCAGGAGCTAAAAACGGAGAGTCCTCCTTTATAGGAATTTCAGCAGCCTCTCCGTAGACACATCCTCCTGAAGAGGCGAAGATGATCTCCTTTACTCCAGCTCGTACGGATGCTTCAAGGAGATTTATAAAGCCTATAATGTTCACCTTTGCATCTGAAATCGGATCTTTAACAGAATCAGAGACACTCGCCCGAGCCGCGTGGTGATTTACGCAATCGGGCCTCTCCTCAGATAGAATTACTCCTAATTTGTCGTCGGAAATATCTATGTCGTAGAATCTAACTTTCGGGTTGAGGTTCTCCTTTTTTCCCGTGGAAAGATCGTCAACTACAACCACCTCATGCCCAGCTTCGATGTAGCTGTCCGCAACGTGCGAACCGATAAATCCGGCTCCTCCAGTTACCAATATTTTCATTCTGCTCGGTATTCCTCTCTATCCTCTTACTGTAGACAGAAATTGCAACGGTTGCATGGGCGAAAGATCCACAGAATTAGGACGACTCGTAAAATAACATATAGTCACATATTTGTCAAGCAGAAAAGCCAAAGCCCCACATACGAGATTGCTTCGCTGCGATCTGGGCTCTCCCGATAGATTCAATCGGGGGCTCGCAATGAACGGAGGCAAAAAACCTACAAGGCCATTGCGAGGTGCCAAACCCGACCCGTCAGGAGTTGTTCCCCCGGAGGATACGTGAAACGGATCCATTCGCACCTGTCAACATTATAACGCGGAACGCAAAGGGAAAGGTTCTTATGTGTATCCTGTACTCTTTTTTATCTTGACTTAGGACGTTCGGAATGTTATCATACATTGTCAAAAAATGGGTCAAAAAATGGAAGGGAGCGATCGGGTGGGGCTATTCAGTTTTCGGAAACTCCGGATCAAAAGGGAGGGATATCACTATCAAAATACGATTGACCTTTCGTTTTATGACTCTGTTGAGCTGCACGTTTCTCCTGTTGATTTCAAGCTGTGGTGGGGACAGTGGCACAGACCCAACGCAACCCGGTGTCTCAGGGACAAAAGTCGCTTTTGTGTCAGAGCGCGATGGAAACTTGGAAATCTATGTTATGAACGCTGACGGTTCCAACCAGACACGTCTGACCAACAACCCGGCGGATGACTGGAAGCCTTCTTGGTCTCCCGACGGGTCGAAGATTATTTTTATGTCAGCGCGCGATGGGAAGCGGGAGATCTACGTGATGAACTCCGACGGGTCAAATCCTGTCAATCTGACCAACAACACGGAGGATGACTGGGTTCCTATTTGGTCGCCTGACGGAACAAAGATCGCCTTTGCTTCAGAACACGTTGGCAACTTGAAAATCTATGTGATGAACGCTGATGGCACAAACCCAATAAGGCTGACTGACAACCCAGCGAATCACGGTTTTTTCCCTTCTTGGTCGCCGGATGGAACAAGGATCGCCTTTACGTCATCCCGCGATGGCAACGACGAAATCTATGTGATGAACGCCGATGGGTCAAACCAGACACGGCTCACCAACAGCCCGGTGTTTGACTTTGAGCCTTCTTGGTCGCCGTCACTGTAGCACACATCACGCAGAATCCGGCATCAGGAATGATAGGGCGTATTAAGGAATATAGGGCATTTCCGAAGGGGTGTATCGGCAGGGATATTCAGTTTTCTTGGAGGTAGCTGTCGAGTTAGGAGCGAAGCGACGTGTTAAGACAACCTGAGATATCTGGGCAATTACGTTTGATAAGAACTGAATAACCCTACGATCGAGAGGACACTATGGCAATTTTTACTACACGTCCGGTAATCATGGGAACAAACGGGGTGGTAACCGCCGGCCACTACCTGGCGGCCGCGGCGGGATTCAGGATATTAGAAAGTGGTGGTAACGCGATAGACGCTGGAGTGGCCGCAGGGTTTGTCGAAAGTGTTGTTGAACCCAGATCAAACGGTATAGGCGGGGAGGTCCCTATACTTTTATATTCGGCTTCGGAAGGAAGACCATTTGCTATCAACGGACAGGGATGTGCCCCGAAATCCGCAACCATAGAGTGGTTTAAGGCCAACAAGATAGATATAATACCCCCAGACGGTTTTTTGCCCGCCACAGTGCCCGCTGCCTTCGGGTCGTGGGCAACAGCTTTGATGCGATTCGGGACAATGAGGCTCAAAGACGTTCTGGAGCCGGCGATAGAGATGAGCCAGGAGGGCTTCACCATGTTTCCCAAGTTCAGGGAGGAAATGGAGTGGATGGCGCCAAGGTTCATCGAGGAATGGCCCACAACTGCAAAGATATATCTTCCAAACGGAAGGATACCTGAGGTGGGCGAGAAGATCAAGAATACCGACTGGGCAAATACGTTCAAGAAGGTGGTGGATGCAGAGACAAAAGCGTCGGCTGCAGGTCGCGCCAAGGCCATACAGGAAGCTATAGATTTCTACTATAAGGGAGAGATAGCCGAAAAAATAGTGGAGTTTTCAGGTAAGACCCCAGTTAAAGACGTCAGCGGAGAACCGCATACAGGTCTTTTGACGATGGATGACTTTTGCAGCTATCGCACAAAGGTCGAAGAACCCGTCTCCACCAATTACCGCGGCTATCAGGTCTATAAGTGCAACACATGGAGTCAAGGGCCCGTCTTCCTTCAGCAGTTGAATCTTCTGGAAGGATACGACTTGGCGCATACGGGACACAGCTCTCCCCAGCATATACACACCGTTATCGAAGCCTCCAAACTCGCCTTTGCAGATAGGGAGAAATACTACGGCGACCCGGACTTCGTATCTGTGCCCCTGGACATGCTCCTGTCCAAAGACTATGCTGAAGAACGCAGAAACTTAATCGACCCCAGGAAGGCCTCCGTCGAACTTCGCCCTGGCGATGCTCCACCGACTGTTCCGATTGCCTCCGTTGAGTCCGATCTAAGCACGTCTGTTCATATAAACGATACGACGCATCTGGATGTGATCGACAAAGAGGGAAATATGATGGCCGCTACTCCAAGCGGCGGCTGGATACCCTCGTCGCCTGTGGTGCAGGGCTTAGGATTTCCCCTCGGAACGAGAGCACAGATGTTCTATCTGGATTCAAAACATGCCAACGCGCTTGTCCCGCGCAAAAGACCGCGCACTACCCTGACGCCATCTTTAGTCTTAAAGGACAAGAAACCCTTCATGGTCTTCGGAACACCGGGAGGGGATAAACAGGATCAGTGGACACTCCAGTTTTTCCTCAATTTCGTAGATTTCGGTATGAACCTTCAGGAGGCGATAGACGCCCCTAACTTTCACAGCGATCACTTCCCCAGCTCCTTCTATCCTCACGATGCTCATCCGGGGCACATGACAGTTGAGGGACGGATAGGAGAGGATATCTGCTCCGCGCTTTCAGATATGGGGCATATTGTGAAGGTATCAGACCATTGGGAAAACGGCCTCGTGATGGCAGTTAAGCTGGATAACGACAGCGGGGTCATATCAGGAGCAGCGTCGCCGCGCCATCAAATGGCATACGCAATGGGAAGATAAGTAGAATGTGACAGTAGACAGTAGTATGCAGACAGGGCACCTCTCCCCTCCATTACGATTGCTTCGCTGTCCCCGACCCCCAATTGAATCTATTGGGGGTCGGGGATCACTATGACAGTCTATTTGATGCTCTTCTGTTCAGTTACTGCGAGGGACAAAATCCGAAAGCAATCTCACAGACAGTAGACTAAACACGTTCACCTATTGCTGTTTACGTTTCAGAAAGGATAGATCCATGGATAGAGGAGATCGCATAGATTCCAAAGAGGACGAGACGTTCGGCAACGCCACGATAAGCCTCTACGTAAGCCCAGACAGCATCTTTACCGTACACACCTACAGAAAGGAATCGGCCGAAAGGATACAAAAGATCACAGAGGAAATGATCAAAGCAGGTGACATGTCAAGAGATGATAACGATAAGATATCATTTTCCTGCGGTCACAGGCACCAGAAGGCAGCAAAGATGATCTTTTCACAGGTCATCCGACACAGAGAGTCATCTGTCCAGACAGAAGGCGAGATGATGATGCTGGAAGACCGCAAGTCAGGGGAGATTATCACTGTCCGTGCCGATGAGGGAGCAGACGGATGGGTCTTCACCGTAACAGCCCACGACAAGTCCGAGAAGATGTCAAAAAGGATAAATGGAATCGTGCGCAACTTTGTCTTTCTTCTGCAGATGGAGCAGATAGAAGGTACCACTGATCAGGTCGCCTTCCCCTGCAGCCAGAGCCACTTTGAGTTAGTCAAGCTCTCCTTCCCCAAAGCACTTACCCGCTCGCCAGTGAAATTGAAGACAGAAGAGGCGGAAAGAGAGGAGCAGGAAATGGCAAGGGGAATACTGACAGTGGGTACGTCCACGCAGTGAACATCTCCTGATGTCCCCTTGCCTTTACGAACGATGCAATCGAGTACGCCTGCTCAGGAATAGCCACCGTAGCTTGAGTATCTGTTGAAGAAGTTGAAAAATTCCATTTAGCGAGTAATAGTTGTGCTTGAGCGAAGTTCTGGCTGGACTGAAAGGTCCAGCCCAAAGACTGCTCGATTCTGCCAAATTAAAGAACGTGCAAATGGTTCAAGACAACGACCTGGTCGTGCAGGACTCTCCCATTCCAGACGGATGGCCCGGATGTTTGTAAAGACCGGCTTCAAGGGAGAAGCAATCCACGAATCTGGAAGCTGCACAGATCCAGCATTTTCGGTGAATCGATTCCGGGACTATATGAGATAGATCTCAGATGAGTACATAGCAAATATGCCATAACGAGATTGCTTCCAACTCAGCAAAGCAGCCCCTCCGCTTCTCAATGACGATCTGCTGTGTCTTTTAGTTGCTCATCTTAAGCCCTCAGTCATTACCAGAAGTGAAACCCGCAGTAACCGCAACTTACTTGAGTTTACGGGCATGGGAAGATGTCCCCTGTATAATGCCCACGTGAAATGGGAATGACTATGGGCAATTACCTAATTCCCCAGGTAAGGCTAAACATATACCCGCCAAAGCTACCCTTTCTGGCGCCTCTTGTGCACAGGACAAAGTTGACGCATCCTTCCAGCCCTAATTTTGCCTGGCATCTGACATTTGATATAAGCCAAAGCCGGCTGGCCGGCGCAGTCAGAACAGGAACAAGCATGGGTGTCAAAGCTCCAGGCCTGGATGAAAGAGGAAGGGAACACAAACCCCGCGCCTATTCTGTGGCATCACCGATCTGGGGCGATGACGGCAAGGGAAATACCTTTTCACTGACCGTGAAGCGTGAACTTGCTGAGGATCCTAAAACGGGAAATTGGTCAAGGGGGTGTGCTCAAGCTACCTTTGCGATATGCGAATAGAGGAAAAAGCACAGGTGATGGGGCCGTGGTACGACAACTTTCTTTTGTCCGATGATCTGTTGGATCACGATTACGTCTTTATAGCCACCGGCACCGGCATTGCGCCTTTTCGAGGAATGTTAGAAGAACTCTTTAAACTCGGGTTTACGCGTCAGGTCTGGCTGATCTTTGGCGTACCATACAGCACAGACGTGCTCTATGACAATATGTTTCGGAAGTATGCCGAAGCGCACTCAAATTTTCATTATGTCACTGCTATCAGCCGGGAAAATCCTTCAAAGGGCAAGGTCTACGTTCAGCACAGATTAAGGGAACACGTTCACGAGCTTGAGCCTCTGCTCAGGAAAAAGTCAACGTGCCTTTACATCTGCGGGTTAGCGGGTATGGAGGTGGGAATCTACGCGGAGCTTCTGCGAATGAGGACGAATCTGATCTCTCCGCCCGATGGATATAGTCTAGACGACATTGCAAAGATGTCTAGGAAGGATTCTACAATCAAAAAGATATTCAGAGATCGCAACAAAGACCGCCTCTTTGTCGAGACCTATTGATAAACGCTAGGGATAGGACGCAGCAGGGCCCTCCATAGCTTATGGTTCTTCAGGAGGAAATTGGCATTGTGTTTCTCATCTTCTCAGCTGCTGGGAAAGCTGCATCGTTTCTACTTCCGGGCCAGATGAAGTATCTGTAGCTGTTTCTTCCTGTTCTGCATAGGGACTACTTTGCTGAACCTGGTGTTCCATGGAAGCAATGCGCTCGGAGCTCCTAAAGATGTTGCGTGGCCGCTCTGCTGAAGTGGCGGCAAGTCTCGAAGTGGGCGAAGAGCTTTCTGGGAAAGAAGTGATACGATCGGCGTAACCCGGGAGCCTTATAATAAAGGTAGCCCCCTTATTGGGGATGCTATGGACTTTAATCTCCCCTTTATGTCTTTCGACGATCCCATAGACTAAACTCAAGCCCAGGCCGCTCCCGTTGGCTCCTTTAGTGGTAAAGAAGGGATCGAATACCTTATTCTGTAATTCATTCGGAATCCCGACTCCTGTGTCCGATGCGGTAATCAAAATCGAATCCCCATAAGACTCAGTCTTAATATATATGTCGTCGCCATTGGGCATTGCATCTATGGAGTTGAAGATAAGATTGGTAAAGACCTCTCGAATTTCTACGGGATTCCCAAATATGGGGGGAACATCACCGAGTCGTCTGTGCAACCGTATCTGGATTTCTCTTATTTGTGCCTCTCTTTCCCAGTTGGGCCTTGTAATATCAATTATCTCTTCTATAATCTCGTTTATATCGACTTTTGCATAGTTTACGTCCTGGCGTGGGCGTGTAGAATCTTGTATTTTGGCTATAATTTCAGCCCCGTCCATAGTGGCTTTTTCTATGGCCTTAAGGCGCATTTTCGACTCGGGCTGCTCCAGGCTCCTGTGGAGTATCTGTGACTGGCCGAGTATGATGCCCAAGATATTGTTGAATTCGTGAGCCATTCCCGCTGCGACTTCTCCGAGGGCGTTGAGCCTTTCCATCTGGATTATCTGCTTTTGCGCCCCCTGCAATTTGCGATAGGAACTCTCTAAATCCGCCTGAGCCAGGGCCAGTTTTTCGATATGTTCTTCACTGCGCCTGTGCTCCATACACCTGTGAACTGTGAGGGACACAAGATCAGAAATTGCAGAAAGGGATACTACAGCCTCGCGTTCTCTGAACTCGACGTTATCCCGGCGCCACGCTCTCAGATATCCCGCAGTCCTGTTTTCAACATAGATATCTATCCTTACTCCCTCTGTAAGTGGCTCTAACCCTTCAACAATGGAACTCTCCGAAGACGCTCCGTTCGTTCTCGAAGCTGCAGCCTGCCCCAGCTCTGAGACCGATTGTTCTGCTCGATACGTCTCCCCATCACCCATGTCTATTACACATTCTGCCTTGTAGAACCCTATGTCCGATGTTGCACATCTGACAGCCGCTTTAACCACCTCATCTATCTCTACACAAGTCTGTAGATTAAGACCGAGTTTATGAAGAGCCGTCCTTTCGGCTAATCTGCTTTGCAGCTTCCTGTTTGTCTGATCCAAATCCAGGTTTATCTGGCTCAGTTCCTGATTGGCTCTCTGCATGAGAGTCAGATGATCCTTGCCCGAGCCTATGTCTCGGTCCAGTGTCTGAGCTATTTCCTGTACCTTTTCCTCGGCCTTTGAAGCTATCTCCCTTAAGTCATCCTCCGGGATTTTGAATCTATCTCTTAGTTTCTCTATTTGATCGAAAGTGCCGTTTAAACCGATCATCTTGCCGGAACAGACGTTGGATACGTTATTAGCCAAAGAGACCAAAGAGGTCATAAGCTGCTCGTTCCCCTGTGCATCTATGCCCGGCGGGTTGTGATGCATCCAGGCGGCTTCTATCAGATGGTCGGGAAACTTCCACTTTTCCATAATCCACTTGCCCACAAGTCCGTGGTCAACTCCGATTATGCGCCTTTCCGCCTCAGATAAGTCTATTCTGTCCTTCATCGAAAGCTCTAACGCGGACCCAAATTTATCAGGTACATGTAAATCTAATATGAGCTTCCCTATATCGTGAAGCAGACCAGCTACGAACACCTGATCGGAGAAGCTGAAACGGAGTCTTTGCGATATATCTTGGGATAAAACAGCGCAGGACAAGGAGTGGCGCCAGAACTCCTTCATATCTAAATTGGAGTTCTCAATGGATTCCAAATTGTCCATTAAAGAGATGCTCAATACTATGTTCTTGAGCTTATTAAATCCTAAAATGACTATAGCGTTCTTGACCGTGGATACTGCTTTGGGTCTTCCGTAGAAGGAGGAGTTGGCAACTCTGAGGACTTTGGTAGTTAAAGATTGGTCCGTTTCCACAAGCTCAGAGACATCCTGGACACTGGAGTTCTCATCCAGAACCCTGTTCATTACCTCCACCAGCATCGAGGGCAGTGTGGGAAGACCATCCAGCTTTCCTATAGCCTGCTTGATCTTTAACTTATCAGAACTGTTCTCAGCCATCTTTCCTCTCCCTCCATCTACTTCGACTCATGATGCAACATACTTGAGACTTACGATGATCCTGAACGGTACTTTGACACGCTGCTGTTAGCTGGAACTCCTATCACATTCTTGTTACGAATCCGTATATGACTGACACGTCCTTTGGACCTTCACGCTATAAGATAATAAAAAATGAAAACAATGTCAACATAAATTCCACACAATATAATGTTTTACAAACACTTTATCTGTGATCTCCATCACATGTTTTGAAAAAAGATTAAGAAATTAGTTTGGGACAAGACACCTATAACTATGGACACAGATGGGGCAGGTGCCCTTTCTACTCCCGATAGGTTCAATCAGGGATAGATTCAATCGTGGCTACTATCTACTTGCTTTGGTCTCAACCACATCAGTTTGACTCCCACTGACATCAATAAAACTAACCCGAAAGTACACACCATCGCGGCACCTGTAGGAAGATCAAAACTGTAGGAAAAAACACAGCCCAACACACTGACGACTGTGCCCATAATCCATCCTAAGGTCAGCCGTTTTCCTAAACTATCGCAGAACATAGCCCCGCATACAGCAGGAACGATGAGAAAGGAAAATACTAAAAGAACCCCAGCAATCTGAACAGAACTTGTGATCACAAGCCCGAAAGATGCATAAAACAGAAAATCCCACAGACGTATGTTCATGCCTTCCTTTAAAGCCTGATCCGGTTGAAGAGATATTAGCAAAAACTTCTTTCTGAATATCCAATTAAAGCCCCCTACTGCGCCGCAGATAAGAGCAGTCTTTATGACTGTTGGCCACGTCACCCAGAGAATAGACCCTACCAGGAGGGTCTTTATATGCTCTGCTCCGTGAGGCGCTCTGTCCACAGCCAATACAGCAGCGGCAGCAGCCACAGCATACACAATGCCTATAATCGCCTCCTGTGGAATCCTTCCATCCTTCGACCTGCTTAAAGAGAAAATACCTGCTCCTAAAAACGTTGCCAAAAGTGAAAAGACGTAAGCCTGGCTGCCCTCCAACTCATAGCCTGAAAATAGAGCCGCAGCAGCTCCTAAGGCTGCGATCTGAGCTAAGGCCAGATCTACAAATATGACCTCCCTTTCTAAAATATGTATTCCCATATAGGCGTAGATCCCCACAAGGACCAGGCACGCCGCAAAGGGAGCCGACATAAACACCAGAAAATCAGTCACTTTTTATCCTCCCAGAGTGGTCGCACCACATGGAGTGTACACTGCACCTATAGTGCCCTTTCCAACTGTGATATAATATACTCGAAGAGATCAAGATAGCTCTCTACTTTCTCGTCTCCGCCTACAGAAGTGGGTAGGATTATCAACTGGGCGCCCGTCTCCTCTGCCACACGCCGTGCCCCCTTCGGATCTATGAAATTTGCCATCAAAATGACGTTTATGTCCCTTTCTTTCATCAGCCTTATCAAAGAAGTTACATGTCTTGGAGAGGGCGGTATACCCGGCTTATCCTCTATATAATCAACGATATTCAACCCCAACCAATCGGCTAAATACTCCCACTGCTTATGATAAGCCACGACCTCTTTTCCTCTAAAGCCCGTTGCTCGTCCTTCCCATTCACCAATATTAGCTTCCAATCTCTTTTTGAAACTTTGTAAATTACCCTCAAAGTACGAAGCGTCATCCGGAGACAGAATCTCCAGACGCTCCCTGATCCTCAGAGCTACGGTAGAACCGTTCCTCGGATCGAGCCAGTAGTGGGGATTTCCCTCAGGATGAATATCTCCCATAGCTCTGCTTAGCTCTCCTACAGGGATTTCGAGTACCTTTATCCCCTTCGAAGCGTCTAAATTTCCATTTCCACTGGCGATTTTTCCGTTCCTTGCTCCCTGAACGAGCGGTGGGAGCCATCCCACTTCGATCTGAAGCCCGACGTACACTAACATATCTGCCCTGTTGACCTGTAGCATATAACTCGGCTTGGCATCTACATAATGTGGATCCTGATAACCCTTAGATATGCTCTTTACCTCCACCTTATCCCTGCCCACTTCTTCTACAATAGCTGAAAGATCGGTCGTCGCTGTCACCACTCTTATCTTGCTCTCGGCAGACACTGCAGATACAAAGATCGAGGCTGCTGTCAGCGCTAGAATTACATTGCTGAATCTAAACATTGTCATCTCCTTATAGAGGCTAAGGCCAAAGGCGAAGGCTAGGGATGAGGCACCTCCTTTGCCTTCTGCGTTATCCTAATACTTATGAGCCGGATGCGAACCTATCGTAAAGTTATACTGGATCATCAATTCGTTCACATTCTTGTCTTCTTCGCGCAGTCTGTTATATTGAATCCTCAAAGCCGAGAACCCACTCGGCACAAAGGCCAGAAGCAGACTTCCCCTATGAATCCTTTTCTCGTCCTTACGCTCTGGCAACCCAAATGCATCGTAGCGTCCCTCTATCCACCATCGCCTGCTGAATTGATATTGTAACAGAGAATAAAGCCCTCCGACTTCATCCACATTATCGTCATCGTCGCTTTTACGCAGATATATGTACTCCGTCTGCCAGGTTATGCTCTTGTAGACAGCCCTCCTTAAAGGTTTCCACTTAATTCTCAAATCCGCACCCACTACTTGGGACAGGCCTTTCTTAGAATCGTTACTTCCGCCTGCATAAGATCCTCCGATTTCCAGTGTACTGCTCTCAGACAGATCCCAGAAATTCTTGAAATGCCCCAAATACGCAAGATCATTATCATCAGGGCTGTTGAAAATCTCCTCATTATCCCCATTTAGAAACTGAAGCGTCAACTCCGAGTACCACGACACAGGGAAAAGATAACTCAAGCTTAAACCCACATCGTTTAAGCCCTCCTCGCCGAATATTCTCTCATTGACCAACGGATTATCCACAAAAGGAAATAGATGAGTATGCAAAAGATTATGCTTTCCAAACTCCCCAAAGATCTTCCCTCCTTTCAACCCCAGGTTCCCCGGGAGACCCACAGTAGTGACATAACCCTCCTCAATCTCTATGCCTTCAGTCCCCTCCACAGCAAATAGTAGATCCGCCCTCACATGGGGATCTATAAAAGAACTCAACCGAATCTCCACCTCCTGAACTCTCATCCCTGTGGATAGCTCCTCTTCTTTTTCCCTATCAGAGACGTACGCTCCTAAAAAGAGACCGTTGACACTTATGGCCGGATTGAACGCCCTCGATATCCCGGTCACAGATGCTCCTGTCTGAGGAAAAGATGAGCTGAAAGTGGACAATATGAGCAAAACAAAGAAAATCAATCTTAAAAGGAAGTTTAACATCTTGCTCTCCTTTAAAATGAGCGGATGACACGTTAGCTGCACATAGCGAAGGCTTCACCAATGTCTGATATTTACGTGGGTCTGAGAAAAAACCCAAGACAGACTTACACTATGAACGCAAAATGTACACCACATTTATATGGAGGAACTTCAGATGGAGATTAACTAAAGGAAATATTATAAGGAGGAGAACGGCGGAGAGCGACTGCGGAGAAGTAAAAGGAAAGGATAGGATATGCGCGGACAGAAAAGCGGAATGAGGCTTATCAGAAAAGCTGTCGGATAAATCAGGACCGCAGACGAACGCACACACACCGGAATGTGAGTCAAGATGCATAAAGGACAGTTGATCTCATCCAGATAATTTGTCCCATATGGATGTACATGCCCCCAGGCTTCTGTCCCATATGCATGAACGTGACCCCAGGCTATGAAGAACAACAATAGAAGAACCAGGGCTATAAGAGGCGCGAAAATTGAACCGAAACTATGTCTGGTATTGTTCACTGTAACGTACCCCGCTTAAAATCCCGGTCAAGTATGGGTTTTCTTTGTAGTAAATATGTTAAATGACAATGCCAAGGTCAAGCTCTTTTTGAAGCTTACATAAAAACAGCGAGGGCCAGAGCAACAAGATTTGGAAAGAATGTATAACAGGGCGGACAGAAGGAGGGCTAAATAATACTTACATTTTGCGACGTTTACAGGGAGTTAACGCTGCTTTTCAAAGCTATGAGATTCTGAACGGCGTTTTCGTAGTTAGGATCTAATCTTAAGGCGGCTCTGTAGCTGGATAGAGCCGATTCGTACTGTCCCATCTGCGCATAGCAGGAGCCGAGATTGGTAAGAACTTGGGGGTCAGCATTGCCACTCTCACAGTTGTTACGGTGGAGGAATCTTTCGTAAAGCCCTGCGGCTGTTTCGTAATCTGCAATGTTCACGCTTATGTCTCCGAGCTTCCTGATGGCTTTAAGTGACATGTCTTCGACAAGTTTTGTCCTTTCGACGATGCTTTTGACCTTGTCCCTTCTATCTTGAGCGATATATACCTGGGCCAGATTCAAAAGGGCTTCCGGCCAGTCAGGCTTGTACCTCAGGGCAGCATTTAACTCCTCTAGAGCCTTATCGAGTTTGCCCTTGAGAAGATATACATACCCAAGTCCATTGTGAGCCTCAGAATATGTGGGGTCTATCTCTGAGGAAGCTTTGTATGCCCGTTCGGCTTCCTCCAAAAAGGTCAGCGATTTTGAGGAAGAGTGGTGCGACCATAGTGAAAGGTAGCAGTATCCGATCAAAGAGTAGGCGATTGCATGGTCTTCTATGGTGTTGACTATGAGAAAGTTGAGCTTTGGGCTATCAACCCATTCTTGCCTTTTTGCAAGATAGGTCTGTAGAACTTGGATGGACTTTTCGTGTTCCCTTGTTTGGAGATAGACCTGTCCCAATGTAAGAAGGACGTCTATATCCGACATTCCCCATATCACATTCATGAGGGATTATATTTCGATACATTCTTGTTTCTGAATTAATATTACCACTTTTACATTTTTCAACAAGTACTTTTTTCAATTAAAATAGTATTTTCCTCTGAATTATCACTTTCTTTGTGTTTAAATCCTCCAATTAGAGACACCTCTCCATCGACTCACAAAAAAATGTGGCAGTTTAAACAGAATAACATCGCAATCGTTCAATCCGGGATAATATTTCGGCAAATAACCTCTTGTCTATCCCAACCTCAGCCATTTGAAACGTAATATATCCGCTGTGTCTGACAATCTTCGCTCCGATTTTGATAAATTTCACGAGGAGGCTGCGTAGTGACCAGTGTTTGATTTTCTTCGGAAGAACAAAACGTCGCAGGAAGTTGCCCAAGTTGTAAGCCAGAACAAACAGCCAGAGCCTCACCTGATTGGAGACGAAACGCTTGCATGAGAGTCGGGTCCAGTTCAGAGCATACTTGCCCTCCTTAATCCACTGCTCAGCTCTGCCACGGCCATTGTAGAAGTGTACCACGCCTTCTGGCTTGGCGCTCATGTTGGTCACGATAAATCCCACTCTTGGGAATAACTCCCCTTGGTGCCATTCAACCTTGGCGACCACTCGCCTCGATTGATCCCAACTGGCCGCTTTATATTGAAATTCATATAACGATACAATCGGTTTCCTCGGCGGTCGTCCAACTGGCCGAGTCAGCAGGTATCGTATCTTTTCATAGAGTATCTCATTTGCGGGAAGCCGAATGGCATACAAATAGCCGTTTCCCTCCAGATAATCATAAATCTCAGGCTTTGCGAATGCAGCATCGCCTCGAAAGTATTTCCTATTCTTCTTGCTCTCGTATCTCTTGACGATCGGTTCCAGAACTTCCTTCCAACGATCAGCACTGTGAACATTACCAGAGCGAAGTAGGACTCCTTCACAATCCCCGAACTGATTGAAGCAGAACACTGGATGAAAACAGGTACATCCGAAATGACCGTTGTAAGCTGATCCTTCCTGCTGGCCATGTACCGGACTCTCCGAACTGTCCATGTCCAGAATGATTCGTTGATGCTGTGTTTTACTCATCGCTTTTTGAACCCACTTGCCATTGATATCTGACAAGTTTCTGAGATTGTCATGCTGAGTCAGTATATCAGTTTCAAAACGTCCTATCGTGTTGGAGCTGGCAGCTTGCCTGCCTTTGTCCTTCTTTCCGGTAATCGCTCGCATGACGGGATCAACGGATAATCGCTCGGCGTCATTTACATCTTCATATCCTGCAAGACGGCTGTATATCGATTGACGCAGGAGAGTAGATATATCATGTTGGATATTACGGCCTGTGCGTTTATCGGTAAAAACCGCTGATACCGAATCAAATAATCCCAGTGCGTAATCAAGGTCACGATACGCAAGAAGTCCACCGTTTGATGTCACCTTTGCACCATGAAATTCAAGCTTTATTCCTCCATCAAAACCTACTTTCATTCTTTCACCCTCTGGATGATCAATATTTATCCGCCATTTATGAGTCTTATTTATTGTAATATAACATGTTCTGGCGACTTTGACAACCATTTTTCGGGTCTAATATGGCGAATGGGGGTATATAGTTGTCCTTCTTATCAAGGGCAGAAAGACAAAACTTTTCCGCTTTCTCGTAGTTGGAAAGGTGAAGGTAAGAAAAGGCGACGTCGTAGAGTATCATAAGGTAGAAGTTAGGGTCTTTTTCGTAGGGAATCCTGTCAAGAACATCTTCCCCGTATCGGAGGACAAGCTCAAACTCTTTTCGGTTCCTGTATATCCTTATGAGATTGTGCCACGCAAAGATGTTATCAGGATCGTCTTGAAGCTGCTTTTCAAGAAGCTTTCTGCTCCTTTCAGTTTTTTGCATTGTCTTTTTATGGCCCAGGTTATACCCTTTATGATATATCCTTATTTCACTGTGTAGGCCTTTGCCCTCATAGATGAGTTGGTTGTGTACTATGCCTTCGTAGTGGGCCTTGCCCCTTCTGTACAATCTGGGATAGTAGAATTTGGATCTGCCTTGGGGGAGGTCGTTGTATATGGCCAAAAAAACAGCGTTGTACAGGTCGGATTCAACTGCGTTCTTCAGGATGGGAAGATCGTCTTTTTCAAACTCTTCGTCGGCGTCCAGTTGAAGTATCCAATCTGAGGATGCACAGCCGATGGAATAATTTCTGGCTTCCGAAAAGTTGTCCTTCCAGGAATGATGGTAGACTTTAGCTCTATGGCTTTCGGCTATCTGGGCAGTGAGGTCGGTCGAGCCAGTATCCACTACTATCATCTCATCGACAACGCCCAGGACGCTCTCCAGGCAGGCTCCGAGGTGTTCCTCCTCATCTTTGACGATCATGCAAAGGGAAATTGTGGGTCTCATTTTTGGTAGCCAGCAAACATAGGTAGACAGCATACAGGGAGGGGAGAATACCCTGCTTACTACCTACTGTTTACTTATTTATGATGTGGCATCTGCCATCTTCTCTTCGCCGAGTTTAGCTATGGCGTTGTCTATAACCCTGAGGTTCCGGGCTGCCTCGGTGTAGTTAGGATCAATGCTGAGAGCAGTCTGATACGCCATCTTCGCCGATTCTAAATGCCCAAGTTTTGCGTAGCAGGAGGCCATGTTTGACAAAGTGACTTTGTCTGTAGGATCCCGTCTGATGCATCCTTCGTACAAATCAATAGCTTTCTCGTACCTTTCGAGTTTGACGCAGATATCTCCAGCATCTTTGTAAACTTCAGCCATTACAAAGGTGGGATCGTCGGCTATTCCAGCTTCAACAGCGCTTTCAAGCACACGCTCGGCGTTAGGTAATTTCCCTGACTCCATATAACAGAACATACCGCTCCCCTTGACAGAGCGACAAATATTTCGCAAATTGGGGTTTGAGAAGGGAGGTCAAGGTGTCGAGCCCCGAAGTGAAAGATGGTAAGCGCTGGACGGCGACCCGTAAGGGAGAGATTGTGTTGGCTCTTTTGAGAGGAGCAGATCTATCTGAGGTGTGTCGTAAGAATGGAATTAGCCAGTCGCAGGCGTATGCTTGGCGTGATAGTTTCTTAGAAGGGGGCCAGGAGAGTCTGAAGTCTCGGCGTGGTCGCAAGGATCCGAAGGAGCGAGAGGTTAGCCGGTTGGAGCGCAAGGTAGGGCAGTTGACGCTCCAGTTGGAGATACTCGAAGAGGTAGCCCGTCTAAAAAAAACGAAGCGGTTGCCTTGAGTGGGCGGTTTTTGGGTCGAGGCTATTCCCGCAAGGTGGTAGCTTTGGCTTTGGGTTTGCATCGTTCGACTCTGTATAGGTTTAGGGATAGAGGTGTCAGTTCTTCTGTTAAAGAGCCTGTGATAGATGAGGAGCTTGCTTTTCGTATTCGAGGGATACTGGACCAAGAAGAGGCATTTGGTCACAGGCGGGTTTGGGCGCATCTTCGTTTCAAGGAAGGGGAATGTGTCAACGTTAAGAAGGTTCATAGGATAATGAAGCTTAAGGGGTGGCAGTGTAAGCTGTGGAATCGTCCCGGGAGAAAGGGGCCACAGGTTGCCCAGAAGCGTTCTGTGGTGGATAGTCCCGACAGTTTGTGGTCGAGTGACTTGACAAAGATTTACTGTGGAAAAGATGGTTGGTGTCCTCTTATTGCGGTGGTGGACAACGGAAGCCGGGAGGTTCCTGGGTATCGTTTTAGTCGAAAAGGGAGGGCACTGGAGGCCACAGATGCCCTGGATCGGGCCGTGATCTCTCGATACACTTCCAAGGAGGCTGTCCCCCAGGGTCTCACTTTGCGCTCTGACAATGGTTCCATCTTTTTGGCTCGGGCCTATTTGGCCAGTACCGAATATTGGGGAATTCGTCAGGAATACATACCAAGTGGTAAACCCGATTGGAACGGTGTTGTAGAGCGTTTTTTCAGGACCCTCAAGCAAGAGTGTGTTTGGCTTCACAAGTTTGAATCCTTTGAACAGGCTGAGAAGATCATATCTCAGTGGATCGATAATTACAACAAGAACAGGCTTCATTCATCCCTGGGATATAAGACCCCAAAAGAGTGGAGAAAACAATTTTATCTACTACCCCAGGTTGCTTAATTGGTGTCGCTTTCCTGGGAAGCAGTACAAGAAAGCGAGGCTCTTGTAGAGGTCGAGAGGCTGGTCGTCCTGGGCAATAGCGTTTTTCAGATAATCTATAGCCTTTTCGTAGTCTCCCAAAAGCCGGTAGCACTGAGCGATGTTGTTCCTGACAATACTCTGGAATGACCACGTGATCACAATATGGGAGTAAACGTTTGGACTTTTTTCCGCTATTTCTCTCTGCTTGAGGAATTCTTGATAGGCATTTATAGCGTCATCGTAGCGTTTTTTCCTAAAATAGATATTTGCAAGGGTGCATAGCAAATCGAGGTTTTTACGATTATGCTTTAAACCCTCTTGGCACAGTTTTTCGCCTTCGTCCAAGCGTCCACTCATAAGACAGCAGTAAACTGTATCGTCGAGCAACATGAGATAAGTTCCTGGGTCCTCTTCGTAGGATTCAAGAGAAAGAGCGTGCTTTCCATTTTCGACAGCTCTGTTGAATTCTCCCTTGTCGCGCAAGATTTGATTGAAGTTTAACCATGCAAACGTGTTGTTGGGATTTTCTTCTATCTGCTTTTCGAAGCTTTCAATGCGCCTAGACATGAACTCTTCTTCGTCTTTGACGATCATGCAATCTGATAGGGTTCGTTGATTTTGAGAAGTAATATTAGCGTGCTTTTTCTGTAAGAACCAAAGGTTGGTAATTTCTCTAATATCCCATTTTTCACTAAAATATTTTTGGGCTTCTTTAAGGGTTGTTAATTCTTCACCAAAGTCCTTAAAACACAAAAATCCTTTTTCGAATAATAGTTCTAATAGTGAAAAATAGCTATCTTTTGTATTCATATAGCCAAATTCGATAAATAGGGATTTTATATCCGATGCATACCTTTTTAAGCTTTCATAAAGTAATGGTTCACCTCCCTCAATATCGATCTTCATGAAATCAACATAATCAAAATTATGTTGTCTCAACAAATTTGATAGTGTATCTGATTGAACTTTCTCTGTTTGGGGTTCATATCTTATCCTCAAATTTCTTTTATCTAAAATAATGGTATTTTCTGATCCTCTGCCAGTAGACACGTCAATCGTGTCTACTCTATCTGAAACAAGCTTATTTATTAAGATAATATTGTTAAAGCCAGATCTCTGAATATTCTTCTGAAGAACAGAAAAATTTCGACTTGATCCTTCAATAGCCAAAATTCTCGCTTTGGGGTTTTTTTCTGCACAGTAAAGAGTAATTTTGCCGATCTCGGCTCCAATATCAACAACTGACCTGAGTTCTATTTTGTGTTTTGCAAAGAAATTCTCAATACTGTGACACTCTTGCATGTCTTACCCCTATCCATGGTTTTTCCCAACAACAATTACAACGGCATGCATCGGCATCAATCTCTAGAATTAAACCCCACATGTTGAACGAACCCAATTTCGATAGCTCAACTGGCTACAAGGCGGCATCAACCATACTCTGTTCGCCAATTCCGTATTTGGTTATCAAGTCTTCAACTACCTTGAGGCTGCGGGTTGCCTCGGCGTAGTTAGGATCAATGCTGAGAACAGTCTGATACGCCATCTGGGCGGATTCTAAATGCCCAAGTTTCGCGTAGCAGGAGGCAACGTTGGACATAGTAACTTTGTCTGTAGGATCTTGTATGATACATTCTTCGTACAGATCAATAGCTTTCTCGTACTTTCCAAGCTGGACGCAGATGTTTCCAGCTTCTCTGTATATTTCAGCGCTTTGGGGTTCCAACGACACTAACTTATCAATCTGTTCCAGTGTCTCCTGGTGTGCCCCCTGGGAGAACTTCAGCTTCACAAAATTGAAGCAAGCGCGTTCGTGGTTGGGATTAAGCTCAAGAGCCTTTGAAAATTTCAAATCTGCATCCTCCTTTTGGCCTTTCATAAGGAGAGCGTATCCCCTACCGTTATAGGCATCGGAATTATCAGGATTTATCTCTAAAGCTTCTTCGTACTGTTTTATTGCCTCATCGAGTCTCTTCTCCCTTATGTACAAGTCTCCGAGCTTTACAAAGGTGCGATCGTCGGCTATTCCAACTTCAACCGCCCTTTCAAGGGTACACCGGGCACCAGGCAATTCGCCCATCAGAATATAACAGAGAGCAAGATTTTTGTAGAGGTCGAGATGCTGGTCGTCCTGGGTAATAGCGTTCTTCAGATAATCTATAGCCTTCTGGTAGTCTCCCAAAAGTCGGTAGCACTCACCAATGGTTGCCCTGATAGCGCTCTTCCTTGACCTCGTATCCATAACGTAGGCCTTGAAATTTGGATCTTTTTCGATTATTTCTCTCTGCTTAAGGAATTCTTGGTAGGTACTTATAGCGTCGTTGTAGCGTTTTTTATTAAAATAGATACCTCCAAGGACAGAAAGGAAAGATAGCAGATTGAGACTTTGAGGGTTGTACGTTAAACCTTCTTGGCACAATCTCTCGCCTTCGTCCAAGTGTCCACTCATAAGGCAGCAGTAGGCTGTGTTGAAGAGGAGCATAAGATAGGTTTTCCGGTCCTCCTCATAGGGTTTGAAAGAAAGAGCGCGAATTCCATTTTCGACAGCTTTGTCAAATTCTCCTTTGTCGCGCAAGATTTGATTCAGGTTGTACCAGGCTAAGGTGTTGTTAGGATCCTCTTCTATCTGCCTTTCGAGGCTCTTAAAGCTGCTGTGATAGCTCTTTTTGCTGTGTTTTCCCTGGAGAAACCAAAGATTTGGGATCGATTCCTTATTTATCCATCCTTTGTACAAATACTCCTTAGCTACATCTAAACTTTTTAACTCTGTCCCCCATAGATCAAAACACTTAAAATCTTTCCTAAACAGTAGTCCCATTAATCTATGATCACCATCAAGGGTCTTTAAAGAGCCGAGTTCAATAAAGATTGATTTGATGATTGAAGAATCCTTCTCTAAACTTTCATAGAGCAAGGGTTCAACTCCCTCAATATCAACCTTCATGAAATCAACATAATCAAAATTATATCGTTTCAACAGATTTGAAAGTGTATCGCTTTTGACCTTTTCGGTCCTCAAATTTTCTTTTCGGAAGGGCTTCAACCATGGGTGATAACGCCATCGCTTTTTTTCATCTAAAACAATCGTATTTTCGCCTCCTCTATCTAATGTCATATCGACAACACCTGCTCTATCCGATATGGCTTCATTTACTAAAATGATGTTGTTACTTAAGAGGTTCTGTCTTTCAACATTCTCCTTGAGGATAGCAAAACTTTGACTCGATCCTTCAACAGCCAGAATCCTTGCCGAAGGATTACTTTGGGCAAAGTATATCGCTACTTCACCGTGATGAGCCCCGAGATCAACCACAGAATTAAGTTCTATCTTATGATCTTCAAAGAATCCTAAATTTCTTATGCTATGTATCATCCGAGATACTTTCCTGATAAGGGCACAGTCTTTTTGTTCTTCCTGTTATGAGTTTTCGTAAACTATCCTGTCGATCTATATACTACGAGGCGGCATCTGCCATCTTCTCTTCACCGAGTTCAGCTATGGCGTTTTCAATCACTTTGAGGTTGCACGATGCCTCGCTGTAATCAGGGTCAATGCTAAGAGCGTTCTGATACGCCATCTGGGCGGATTCTAAATCCCTGAGTTTCGCGTAGCAGTGTACTGCTTCCCAGGAAAGCGACACCAATTAAGCAACCTGGGGTAGTAGATAAAATTGTTTTCTCCACTCTTTTGGGGTCTTATATCCCAGGGATGAATGAAGCCTGTTCTTGTTGTAATTATCGATCCACTGAGATATGATCTTCTCAGCCTGTTCAAAGGATTCAAACTTGTGAAGCCAAACACACTCTTGCTTGAGGGTCCTGAAAAAACGCTCTACAACACCGTTCCAATCGGGTTTACCACTTGGTATGTATTCCTGACGAATTCCCCAATATTCGGTACTGGCCAAATAGGCCCGAGCCAAAAAGATGGAACCATTGTCAGAGCGCAAAGTGAGACCCTGGGGGACAGCCTCCTTGGAAGTGTATCGAGAGATCACGGCCCGATCCAGGGCATCTGTGGCCTCCAGTGCCCTCCCTTTTCGACTAAAACGATACCCAGGAACCTCCCGGCTTCCGTTGTCCACCACCGCAATAAGAGGACACCAACCATCTTTTCCACAGTAAATCTTTGTCAAGTCACTCGACCACAAACTGTCGGGACTATCCACCACAGAACGCTTCTGGGCAACCTGTGGCCCCTTTCTCCCGGGACGATTCCACAGCTTACACTGCCACCCCTTAAGCTTCATTATCCTATGAACCTTCTTAACGTTGACACATTCCCCTTCCTTGAAACGAAGATGCGCCCAAACCCGCCTGTGACCAAATGCCTCTTCTTGGTCCAGTATCCCTCGAATACGAAAAGCAAGCTCCTCATCTATCACAGGCTCTTTAACAGAAGAACTGACACCTCTATCCCTAAACCTATACAGAGTCGAACGATGCAAACCCAAAGCCAAAGCTACCACCTTGCGGGAATAGCCTCGACCCAAAAACCGCCCACTCAAGGCAACCGCTTCGTTTTTTTTAGACGGGCTACCTCTTCGAGTATCTCCAACTGGAGCGTCAACTGCCCTACCTTGCGCTCCAACCGGCTAACCTCTCGCTCCTTCGGATCCTTGCGACCACGCCGAGACTTCAGACTCTCCTGGCCCCCTTCTAAGAAACTATCACGCCAAGCATACGCCTGCGACTGGCTAATTCCATTCTTACGACACACCTCAGATAGATCTGCTCCTCTCAAAAGAGCCAACACAATCTCTCCCTTACGGGTCGCCGTCCAGCGCTTACCATCTTTCACTTCGGGGCTCGACACCTTGACCTCCCTTCTCAAACCCCAATTTGCGAAATATTTGTCGCTCTGTCAAGGGGAGCGGTATGGCAGGAGGCAACGTTGGACATAGTAACTTTGTCTGTCGGATCTTGTCGGATGCATTCTTCGTACAGTTCAATAGCTTTCTCGTACTTTCCAAGCCTGACGCAGATGTTTCCAGATTCTCTGTATATTTCAGCGCTTTGGGGTTCCAACGACACTAACTTATCAATCTGTTCCAGTGTCTCCTGGTGTGCCCCCTGGGCGAACTTCAGCTTCATAAGATTGAAATGAGCCCGTTCGTGGTTGGGATTAAGCTCAAGTGCCTTTGAAAATTTCAAATCTGCATCCTCCTCTTGGCCTTTCATAAGGAGGATGTATCCCCAGCCATTATAGGCATTGGAATTATCAGGATTTATCTCTAAAGCTTCTTCGTACTGTTTTATTGCCTCATCGAGTCTGTTCTCCCTTATGTACAAGTCTCCAAGCTTTACAAAGACAAAATCGTCAGCTATTCCAACTGCAGCTACTCTATCAAGCGTACGCCGGGCGTCAGGTAATTCCCCCGTCTCAATATAACAGAAAGCAAGGCTTTTGTAGAGGTCGAGATGCTGGTCATCCTGGGCAATAGCGTTTTTCAAATAATCTATAGCCTTTTCGTAGTCTCCCAAAAGTCGGTAGCACTCACCAATGGTTGCCCTGATAGCGCTGTTCCTTGACTTCGTGTCCATAACGTAGGCCTTGAAATTTGGATCTTTTTCGATTATTTCTCTCTGCTCAAGGAGTTCTTGGTAGGTACTTATAGCGTCGTTGTAGCGTTTCTTATTAAGATAGATCTTTCCAAGGACAGATAGCAGATTACGGCTTTGAAGGAGGGCGTATTCCCAACCGTTATAGGCATCGGAATTATCAGGATTTATCTCTAAAGCTTCTTCGTAATGTTTTATTGCCTCATCGAGTCTATTCTCCCTTATGTACAAGTCTCCGAGCTTTACAACGGTGAAATCATCCGCCAGATTTCTTAGCCGAGTCTCCGTATCGGCGTTTTCAAACGTCCCTATTATACTGCATGGCTCTGGGCGATCTTCGGTATCTCTTCCTCTAATAACAGGCATCAGGCTCCTTCCAACAATTGAGAGAGGGCCAACAGCTTCTGGTACATCAATATTTAACATCTCTATCACCGTTGGAAATAAATCCACAAGCCTTACAACGGTAGATACTCTCTTGCCAGCAGGCTGATAATGCTTCTGTCTCATTATCAATACAACCCGCCTGGCATCTTTAGAGCGCGTTTTATAGTGAAAATTCAGGCCTGCCTCTCTTGCAACGGGGTTATTAAAATCCTGGCCATGATCTGATGTTACGATAAATATAGTCTTTTCGTCAAGGTTTAAGTCTCTAAGATGCTGATCAATTTCCCCTATTTGCCGATCTACCTCCTCAATCGCTTCTATATACACCTTCTCAATTGGTTCCATATTGCCCTGCTTAAAAAGCTGGGACAATCTTCGATCCTTCTGCTCCATATCCATTTGGCACAAACTCTCTGGGGGGATACTGGGCTGATGCTTCAAAAATTCGCGGCTTATTGGGTTAATAAAGTATGTTGGCCTGACAGAGTCCCGTGAACCCCAATGATTCTCTGAACCGTAGGGGCTATGTGTCTGATGATACCAGAGCAACATCAAAAAGTTCTCGTGCTGGTTTTCATCTATCCACTCGTTAATACTCTCCTGACAAAACTCAGCGTGATGCAACTTGCAGTGTCCCCATTGTGGTTTGTGATAAAAACTATTTAAAGTCTTATAACCCCTATCCGATAGAATGCCAAAGAGCGTGTTCTTGTCATCCACCTCAATATTTGAGCCTGTCATCATCGCAATAATTGAGTGAACCGTACACATATACTGTGTCCGGGGTTCCTCAAAGAGCACCCCTTCAGATGCTATTCTGTCTATGTTAGGGGTCTTGGCACTTGGATGTCCATAACAACCCAAAAAGTCAGGGCGCAAGGAATCGCAGGAAACGATTATAATGTTCATTGGACAATTCCTTTCGAGAAAATATCTGGTATTTTGTATGACCAAAGACTTTTGTATCGTATCTACTTGTTAAAATAATCCTAAATCCATGTTCTCTTATAATATCCAGAATTTCTAATACACCATAGTACGAATAGTATCTCGGCGCTCCCAGAAAGGATGAGGGATTTTCCTCCATACCTTCACCAGTTCCCAATTTGAAACTGCACGAAAACACTCCATCAGGAGCCAATATCCTGTTAATTTCTCATATTGCCTTGGGCAACTCTTTTTTTGGAAGATGCCACAAAGCCCCGCAGAGCCAAACACCATCAACAGACATATCAGCTAACCCAATATCCCGTATATCCATCATCAAAGAATCCTCTACCTTCCCTTTTGCCTGTCGTAACATTCCTATCGACGCATCTATTGATAATACTCGATATCCTTTGTCAATCATATATTTTGAATCCCTGCCATCACCACAACCAATATCAGCAATTATGGGATCTGATTTGGAATTTAGCGCTAGGAAGTAATCCATATACTCTCTTGTGGCTTCCCGCACTCTTGGCTCCTGCTTGGCTTCTTTTCTGGTATGCCGACAGTAATCCTCGGCAATCCCATCATACGTGTCAATTGTTATCGCAATTTCGTCCTGCATAAAGTCAAACGGCTCCATTTTTGTGCCTACGCTATGTGTCCCATTTCTCTCAATCTTTTCGGCCACTGGCTTCTTCTCCTCTTATTACAAGCTAATAGGTTTTTACCTCTTATAACATTTTTTATCAAAGTCGATTTGTCCCAACTCCAATATAGTGGGGAAAAGATCTATAAGCCAGACTCTATAAGGTATGTTCCTTCCCCTACTCCCAAGGATGGTAGACACTTGCGCCGAAAGATTCGGCTATCTCGACTGTCTGATCAGATAAGCCAGTGTCCACCACAACTTATCAGGATGGATAGGTACCCTTACTCTCCAGTGCGGGGAAGTTATTGATATACAATGTAGTGATTCATATCTTTGCAAGTCGGATATTCTTGAATTGACCATCTTTTCTCGCTTATGATTTACAGTAGACAGGGAGGAGGAGTACTGCCCTGGCGACTTTTTCCTCTAGACTACCGCTGCTTGCGAAATAGCTGCATCAGTTACAGTCTCTCAAATCCTGCGCGTTGAAGCAAAGCATCCAGGCAGAAAGAGTTACTCTTTCCTGCCCACAACTATTCTTCCGGTATTCCTTTTAATCCCAGCATTGTCAAGTATCTGTACATTATCTGTCTCAATTATCTCAAATCCAGCAAGCTGTACCAGTCCGTCGAGCATCCTTGCTGGATAGACCCTTATGTGCATCCCGCCGTTTATCGACCAGTCTTGATCGGGATAATAAAAGGGAGCGCTAAGAATCAAAAGCCCTCCTTCCACAAGCCCATTATAGCACCGTTTCAAAAAGTCGAAATCATTGTAAAGGTGCTCTATAGTCTCTCCTGAAAAGATGAGATTGTACCGCTCTGGAACAATGACGTTGCTTACTCCTCCAACGCCGACTGCACGGCAAGGCCATCCGCCCTGATCTATCACCTTCCCATCTAACCTTCTGGTAATACCATTTCCGCCGTTTAGGTCTATACCATAATAAGTTATCCCTTCTTTCTTGTCTATGCTCTCTACAACGTCAGGAAGGTCAACAGCCGTAACGTCCAACCCTCTTCTGTGCATTTCCTCTGCTACACACCCGGCATGACAGCCGGCATCAAGCATTCTCATTCTTGGCTTGGCATATTTGCAGAGAACCTCAAAGCGTCTCTGGTTGTGGTCTACTGACGCCTTGAACTCGGGCCAGTCGAGCCTTTCCAAGTGAAAATTGGACTGTCTTTTGACCCATTCTTGAGTGTTCAATGTAGTAAACTCCTTTGTTAAGTGAGTTTATCTATCGCTATGTTGTATAGTGACTTCTTCTGTACTTTTTACTTTCCTGTAAACCACATCTATCTGTGGAATGTGGGTGTCGGTCCTTTCGATAAGTTCCAGCCTATCAAAGCCCGTACGACAAAGCAGATTGTCCAGGCTGTCTCTGTTAAACTCATAAAGGTGCATTGGCTCGTAGTGCTGGGCCACGTCCTTTACGGCCTTCTCCGGGACGCTGATGAGGATTATGCCTCCGTCTGCAAGTATCCTGTTGCACTTTTGAAGAGTCTTCAGCGGATTCAGGGTATGTTCTAAGCTGTGCCAGAGGACAACAGTGTTGAAGTGCTTGAGCGGAAGGTCAATATCCTCGAAATAACCGTGCCCTATATCTATCTCGAAATTCTCCTTTGCCCACTGGACGGACGCCTTTGAAATATCGTTCCCACAGAGCGTTCCGTTTGTTGACCAGCCTCTGTCGAAGGCGCGCTTTATGAAGAAACCTGAGGCGCATCCGATATCGAATAGGTAGCCCTTCTTTGTGTATTTCTCAATCAGGTCTAACTGATAGTCGGCCTCTTTGAACCTTCTGCTTCCTTTAGACCCGTCAAAGCAGGCAGAAAGGAGGAATCCGGAGAGGCTCTCCATAAGTTCGTCCTTGTCAGGCAGATCAGACTTGAAGAGGACACCGCAGTCGTTGCACATTAGGAGATCTTTGTAGGCCACCGTCAAATACTTTCCTCCGCACAGGCGACATCCGCCCTCACCATCGACATAAATGACGGGGTCGATCTTAGCTGATGGATCAAGGGGCTTGAAATTGACGCGTGAAAAGTCGCAGAGATTACAGAATCCGTAGTCATGGCAGATGAAGTAGTCTGAAGGGAGATCGAATCCTTCTAAGACACTTCCGACAGGGTCGTGGCGGCTGTAGAGCCTGTAGTGGCAGTTGAAAACCGCTCCATCCGGAGAGATTAAGAACCGGTCCGTCGCACACAAAACGGACGATCTCTTCCTGTTGCTAAATCCGTCCTCCAATCGTCTGTAATCTGAAATACCGGTCTCCTTTAAATCGTTGGTTATGTTAGAGTTGGGATTCGGATAAAGCACGCCCTTCCAGTTCCCCAAGAACGTCTGAGGCCTTAGGGGAACTCCGCGGTCTTGAAACTCTTTTTGATATTCTGCAAAGTTGCTTTCGGGGTGATCTACCATGGCTATCTGATCGACCCAGAGCCTATTTTCACGCAGCTTTTTGACCCTATGACAGAAATCGTCTATGGAGATGTAGTCTGGATGGAAGGAGGTGTTGAACCTGATGGTGGACTTGGGCTTTAGCTCCTCTGCGAATCTGTCTATGTCCTCGAAGACCTTGGAGTAGACATTGGTCGTGACTGTGACGAAGTATCCTTCCAGATTATTGAGGATGTAAAGGAAATCAGGGTGCATCGAAGCCTCGCCGCCTATCACCGCAAGGGGACGTCCGTCGTCGTGCTTTATGCTGTTGAGGATCGTCACCCACTGCTCGCCTGAGAGCATCTTGACCTTCTGGGCCTTCTGAAAGCTGTCAAACTCCAGATGCTGGATGCAGTACGTGCACTTGGCGGTGCAGTAAAGCGTAAGGAAAGCCGCCCAATAGCTTCCGGGCCTGCAGTACTTGTCCGGAAGGACTATCGCCTCTCCCTTTTGGGCTTTCTCAAGGAGACTAAAATTGGCAGGTGACTCATTCTTTTCTCCAACGAGGGGCAGTCCCACCCCGACGAGACTTGGCTTGCCTACAGATGGCTCGACGACATCCACCTTTGTTGGCTGGGGCTCCCGAAAAGTATCGCTGGAAGGTGGCAATCCCACTACAGGTGGTGCGGGCGGTGCAGGTGGAACTCTTTCTCCGCCGGCATCAACCGTAGAATTTGCCGAGTATTTGGAGATCGAGTCATGAACACTTCCATTGCCACCAGAGTGTCCATCTGGTAAGTTGATGAGACCCTCAATTTCAAGTTTCTCCAGGCAACTGATGACTGCCTCTGTGTCTATACTCGTGCCATCTTTTGAGGAATAGACGATCCTGTCTTTATGTTCCGCCTTGAACTTCTCCGTCGCCATCTCTTTGGATCTGTCGGAGCAGACTATGTAGCTGTCCTTACTCATAGGCGCACTCTGGTGCATCCACGTCATAGTGAAAAGGGAAATTATCGGGGTCTTTGTGGTAGTGGCCATCCACATGGGACCTGAGTCTATGCCCACAAAGAGGTTACATTTGTCAATGAAAGCCGCCGAGAGCTTCAGATTCATATCGGGCAGGCGATATGTGCTGAAGATATTTTCGCCTTCCAACTGCCGCGCTTCCTCCCTGTCCAGATCGGTGTGAGTCTCGAAGGCGATAAACTTGGCGTTGTAGTTTTCCACCATGTAATCCACGAACCTTGCAGCCTCTTCCACATCCCAATATTTATGGATATTTGCACCTCTCCTGTGGATGGCAACCACGAAGTCGTCGTCGTCTATACCCCTGGCCTTGAAGATGGCGTCAGCTCTCTCTTTTTCCTCTTGGGGGATCGGAAATTCCGTGTCCCAGTTCGATAGCTCAACACCGAGTTCGTGCGCTATACGATAAATCCTGTGATTTTCCAGAGAGCAAGAGCGAAGGGTCACAGGCAAAATCTCGTCGTAGCCCTCTTTCTCTGCGACTTGCCTGGCCTCCTCCAAAATAGCCTTGACTCCGGTTTCGTAATCGGCGTAATCGTCCCAAGCGTCGCTGCACGTATACGTGGCGTCTATGTAGGGATTCTCGTCGAATAGACCGTCTTTGTCTATCCTCTTTAGATACATAAAACCCAGGGAATCATCGGGATATTTTTCCTTGAGGGCGCGCAGGGAAGGAGTGGCCATTATGTTGTCTCCGATTCCGTGCCAGAAGACTAAGAGACGCCTCTTAGGAGTCAATTCCTCCTCTGAGGGGCTAATGATTGGAATCGAGCTTTTCTTGTCCCGATCCTCTTGGCTATCTTGGCCCCGACTGCTTCTGTCTGGAATCAGTGGGAAGAGGTCTTTCAAGACAGCCTCGACCCTGTGGTCGTAGGTATGGGCGCGGTTCGCCTCCAGGTAACCATGCAGCGCTATCTGCTCACGCTCCTCTTCGTTTTCTAGGTAGTACGCTACGGCTTCTTCAATGTCCGACTCGTTGAAATAGACAAGGTGTTTTCTATCCTTGAAGAGCCTGGCGTCTTGCTGTATTTCGTTGGTCAAAAGGAAACTTCCACAGCCGAGGGCTTCAAAGACTCTGGACTGTATTCCAGTGTTGCCTATGCCGAGGTTCAGGACGATCTTGGATTCGTTGAAAACCTTGACCATCTCGTCCATATAGGCCTTCGTTACGAAGACGTCGAACCTCTCCCTGAGCCGCGATATCAATCTTTCCCTGTTGGGATATATATTCCCGACGAAGGAGACGTCGTGGACTTTCGGTATGTACATCTTCTTATGCACAGCCGGACTCATACAAAGCGGAAGCCACCTTACATCTTTAATGCCGTAATTTTTGTATTCCTCTATCGCGCTCTTGTCAAAGGTATAGACCCTGTCGTATGCAGAACCCGAGTAGGCGATATCCCTCCTGCCATGGCCGGTGGTGAATATATCGTCCTGATACCATAGTATTGAGGGACATTTAAGTTCCTCTATAAGTTCAGGCTGGATGCCACTGCCTTTGAATACAAGCGTAAGATGCGCCTCTCTTAAGAACAGCTCGTCCAGGTTATCCGCCTGGAGCCTGTAGTCGGTGTCGAAGACCTCGCATCCCATCTTCTCAAACGAGCGGAAGACCTCATTTTCCATTCCCCAGGGGAAGTTAGCCCATCTGGCTCCGACAAGGTGAACCTTAAGCTGCTCTCGAAAACCGTCTCTCTCTACGTACGTGATGTTATCCTCCCGGACTACGCGGCAGTCGGAGTAGTCCTTGGAGATAAGGGACAATCCGCCGGAGGGAGGGGAGGAAGTGCCCTGTCTACTGTTTACTGTTTGCTGTCTACTTTCGACCGGTTCAGGGTCCGCAACAGACATATGCTCAGGTGCAGCTTCTTCAAATGGAGTATCCACTGCAGCGCTGGAATCAAAGACCTCAGAAGGAAAAGCTGATCTTCCATCCTTGATGGCTTGCATGACCTCTTGCGGGCTGATTTGACTCATGCACTGCCAGTCGGAACATTCGTCCCATCCGGTCGTGTACTGACAGGGGCTGCACGGGAGATTTTTGGTTAGAACCTGAACCTGAGGACCTATCGGCTGGTTCTTGGTCACTCTGGTGGGTCCAAAGAGCGTATAGGTCTTCGTGCCGAGGGCAGCGGCTATATGGGCAGGGCCGCTGTCATTGGCTATTACGATGTCGCATTTGTTTAGTATTCCCGCAGTCTGGGCCACCCTATATTTACCGAGGCAGTTTATGACTTCTTCGGGCCACTCTTCTTTCTTGAATCTCTCAGCTTCTTGAGGACCACCGATCAGTACGACCGCGTATCCGTCGTCCACTAACATCCGGGCGAGGTCTTTATAATAGGGCCATCTCTTTCTCTCCCAGGGTCCCAAACGCGTGGTGTCGCATATCCCCACGACGGTGGCATCGTCGGGCAACTCCAACTCCACATCCTCGATGGCACAGTATGTGGAGGGATTCTCTGTGTGATAGCCTAAATGCCTGGATATCTCAAGGTGATAGCCCACCTCGTGAGTGGAAGGGTCATTGTAGTTTATTTCCACTATGTTTCGGCACTTTGAAGTTATGGCATCCCCGAACTGTCTCTTGGTATTGAGAGACCATATAGTGAAAAAGACGTAGTCATATACTCTGTCGTCAAACTCTGTAATGGTTTTGTCAACGAGCTCCCAGCCCTCGATTACCTCCAAGGATGGATATTTTCCGAGCACGGTTACGTTGCAGTTGGGGAGGTTCTCCTTAATGGCTCTGATGGCAGGGGTCAACATGACCATATTTCCTATGCCCTCTTCCTGCACTATGAGTATTTCGGCTCCTTTTTTTGAGAGACATTCTTTGATCAAAGCGGCGATCTCGGGGTCGTCTGGAGAAAGTATCTTGAGCTGTTCAAAGACCAAAAGGGCACTATGGAAGTCGCTCCGGTCATAGTAGAGTTCTCCCAGGTTAGCCATGGCAAGGTCGAAATCGGGACGGAGCCTTAAAGCCTGGGCGTAGAAGCTTTCAGCTTGGTCGTAGGCCTGGATCTTGACACAGCATTCTCCCAAAGCGTTGTAGACGTCGGGATCGTCTGAGTCACAAAGCACGGCCTCTCTCAAGTGACTAAGAGCCTCTTCATACTTTTCTTGTTCTTTCAGAACGAGTCCGAGCGCAAGCTGAACTTCCGCCATATCAGGATAGAACTTCACAAGTTCCGCAAGCCGTTCCTGCACCTCAGGCAATCGCTTTTGCTCCAAAAGCATGTCCGATAGTAACAGAGCGGCTTCCACAAAGTCGGGCTTGAGGCTAACAGTGTACTGCTTCCCAGGAAAGCGACACCAATTAAGCAACCTGGGGTAGTAGATAAAATTGTTTTCTCCACTCTTTTGGGGTCTTATATCCCAGGGATGAATGAAGCCTGTTCTTGTTGTAATTATCGATCCACTGAGATATGATCTTCTCAGCCTGTTCAAAGGATTCAAACTTGTGAAGCCAAACACACTCTTGCTTGAGGGTCCTGAAAAAACGCTCTACAACACCGTTCCAATCGGGTTTACCACTTGGTATGTATTCCTGACGAATTCCCCAATATTCGGTACTGGCCAAATAGGCCCGAGCCAAAAAGATGGAACCATTGTCAGAGCGCAAAGTGAGACCCTGGGGGACAGCCTCCTTGGAAGTGTATCGAGAGATCACGGCCCGATCCAGGGCATCTGTGGCCTCCAGTGCCCTCCCTTTTCGACTAAAACGATACCCAGGAACCTCCCGGCTTCCGTTGTCCACCACCGCAATAAGAGGACACCAACCATCTTTTCCACAGTAAATCTTTGTCAAGTCACTCGACCACAAACTGTCGGGACTATCCACCACAGAACGCTTCTGGGCAACCTGTGGCCCCTTTCTCCCGGGACGATTCCACAGCTTACACTGCCACCCCTTAAGCTTCATTATCCTATGAACCTTCTTAACGTTGACACATTCCCCTTCCTTGAAACGAAGATGCGCCCAAACCCGCCTGTGACCAAATGCCTCTTCTTGGTCCAGTATCCCTCGAATACGAAAAGCAAGCTCCTCATCTATCACAGGCTCTTTAACAGAAGAACTGACACCTCTATCCCTAAACCTATACAGAGTCGAACGATGCAAACCCAAAGCCAAAGCTACCACCTTGCGGGAATAGCCTCGACCCAAAAACCGCCCACTCAAGGCAACCGCTTCGTTTTTTTTAGACGGGCTACCTCTTCGAGTATCTCCAACTGGAGCGTCAACTGCCCTACCTTGCGCTCCAACCGGCTAACCTCTCGCTCCTTCGGATCCTTGCGACCACGCCGAGACTTCAGACTCTCCTGGCCCCCTTCTAAGAAACTATCACGCCAAGCATACGCCTGCGACTGGCTAATTCCATTCTTACGACACACCTCAGATAGATCTGCTCCTCTCAAAAGAGCCAACACAATCTCTCCCTTACGGGTCGCCGTCCAGCGCTTACCATCTTTCACTTCGGGGCTCGACACCTTGACCTCCCTTCTCAAACCCCAATTTGCGAAATATTTGTCGCTCTGTCAAGGGGAGCGGTATGACAGCTTCCAAAAAGAAAGCTTCGGCCTCGCTTTCCATGTTGCACCTTAGGGCGCATTCTCCCATAAAGCAGTACGTCCTGTAGTCGTTAGGATCCGCTGTGATAACTTCTTTATAGTAGGAAAGAGCCTCTTTGTACTTGCCTTGACCGTAATAGAACGACGCTAAATTGAAGTGGGCTTCGGTAAGTCCGAAATCGAACATTAAGGCCTTCATAAAATGACGTTCAGCACTCTCTACCTGGTCCCTGTTGGAGCATATCATCCCGAGGGCGTTGTGCGCCTCGGCACAACCGGGGTCCAACTTTAGCATCACCTCCAGGTACTGCTCTGCCTCGTCCTCTCTGCTGCTTTCCATCAAGTAGTTGGCGAGGTTCCTGTTTGTCTCAAGCGATTGGGGGGCCTTTTCAACTTCTTCCTTGAGAATCTCGAATCTATCAGGAGTGGTCACACCACCTATTTGGTCTTTGGATTGATCTCTATTTTCTGACGACTTTCTTGACATAGCTGTTCTCCCGGTCTTGGGTTGAGCCCTTTTTATCTCTTAGAGCCTGAGCGATCTTTTTTATCTCGTCTGTCTTAGGGGCTGATGCCATCACATTTTCCTTTTGAATCATTCTGTATATCTCCTCACGATGCACAACGACTTCTGGAGGGGCCTCTATCCCCAAGCGCACCTGTCCACCCTCAGAGTTTACGACCATCACCTTTACGTTATGGCCAATCATAATGGACTCACCTATTTTCCTGGTCAGAACCAGCATACATATCACCCTCCTGGTATACTACGTTTTCCTCCCTGAATATAGGGTAGTCTATGGGATAATCCTCCGATGTCAAGATTATCTGACCTCCCACTCCTCTTTCTACATCTATAATGACCGGAGCTTTCAGATTAACCGTAGCATCTTCTATGTTCTCTCTCAAAGTTACCACAAGATAACTGGCAAGGTCCTCTACTCTGGAGTCCTTGAGCCATCCCTGCGCATCCTCTGGAGCGAGATTTAGCTGATACTTCGGGTACAGATAGGAAGCGTCAATGATGGCAAAACCCACGTCGGGATCATCCACCGAAAGGAGCCACTTGAACGGCTTGCAGTCCTCCGCGTCTATGATGATGTGCCTTTTCATATCCTCAAACCCTACAATCCCCGAGGGGAAGTGGATTATTATGTCCTTATCGAAGGAAATCTCTCCAAACTGTAAAGTGGAAAGGGAAATCTTGTTTCCTTTGCTCATAGCTTAATCCGCCTTTGTGATTACTATTTTACCTGAGAAAGTTTATAAGGCTCGGCTGTATTATCCTGGCCCCTGCGGCCAACGCTGCTTCAAGAGCGCTCTTCTCAGTCTCGAAGTTGAGTATGGCTTCGGCTATGTTAGTGTCTTCGATCTTAGATAACGTGAAGCTTGTACGGAGAATTTCGTCTTCGAGCCGCTGGTCTGTAAAGTTCAGCCTGTTGATTCTGGCACCCACGTCTCCAAGCACTCCTAATACCTGATCCAGGCTGGAGTCTATCTTGTCTATAGAACTACTTATAGTCGCTGTGTCACCTCTCTCTAAAGCATCTCGCAGTTGGATTAAAGATCCGAAGATGTCCACATCTTTCGAGAATACCTCTCTTCCGGATACGTTGACGGGCACCACGACCCCTTCTTCTATTTCTCGGTTTACACTTCCCGTTATGTCCTCAGGATTTTCGATGACGGCGCTCGTTCGAACTGTGCGATAGCTGATTTTGTACTCCACCCCGTTTGTCAGTGCCCCGCTGGAAAGAGCCGTTATAGTGCCATTTTCGTAGTCTATCGTGTAGTCAACTTCCGGTATGAAGGTGACAGTACCTGTAGAATCAGTAACCACGACAGGGTCTTGAGGGTCTTCATCAATTCTCGGGTGGGCAAGGAGGACTGGAGTATCCAAAGAAGCAGTGAAGGTTTCATCAGTGATCTCTTTAGACGCCGTGTAGGGGGGCGTATCTGTCTGTGTCCCGCCGAATATGGAACTGCCTTTGAATCGGGTATTAGAAACTGTGACTAACTGATCTATAAAATTATCCACCTGGGACGCCAGCGATCTGCGGCCCTTTTCCCCCAGGGAGTCGTCCGCACCTCTGATCGTCAGGGAGTTGAGTTCACCCAGCATATCATTTATAGCGGTGAGGGCGGACTCGGTAGCGGTCAGAAAATTGACTCCGTCGGTAAGATTCTTTCTGAACTGTTCAATATCATCTAAAGAGGTCCTTAAAGCCAGCGCCTTTGCGATTCCGATGGGATCATCTGAGGGCTTGTTTATCTTCTTAGAAGTAGCTATCTGGGTCTGGCTTTCCATCATTCTTTTTCTGCTCAGGTCCACATTCCTAAGAATCGTGGATTTTAGTACGTCATTTGTGATACGCATTTTTCTAATCTTTCGCTATGAGTTAGACCATTTGCAGAACAGTATCCATCATGTCACGAGCCAGTGTTATAAGCCTTGCGGCTGCCTGGTATGCGTGCTGGAATTCGATCAGATTCGTCAATTCTTCGTCCAGCGATACTCCTGATATCGACTGTCTGATGTTTTCAAGCCTTGTGATGAGGAGTTCCTGGTTTTCAGCAAGGTTGTTTATCTCCTGGACCTCGATTCCCAAGGTTCCGATTACGGAGTTGTAGAAATCCCCTATTGTCTCTGTGTTGTTATCCAGGATCAGCTCTCTGGACAGTTGGGCTATTGCCAAGGCGACACCGTTGTCGCCCGGTGAGCCGTCCGATGATGCGGCCATGTTATTGGTGTTCTCCACTATATCCGGATCAAGCGTGATGTCGGAGGCTCCTGTGCCGGAGAAAAATTTATTGTTCGAAGGAATAACCCCGGATGAACCGCTGAGTCCAAAGCCGCTTTGATGGATGGTGTTTACCTCCTCAATAAGAGCAGAGGCTAATTGATCTAGAAAGCCCCTGTATTTCGGGACTATCTCATCTCTCATCTCCAGGAGTCCCGCAATCTTCCCTTCCGTTATCTCCACATCGTCCCCTTCATCTTTACGGATTACTTTGAGAACGCTAGAGCTGCCCGACAAAAAGGGCTTGGTCTCCAGTTCAAACACCTGCTCACCTGAGATTAGAGTTATGCCTTTTATGGAAACCGTAATGATGCCATTTTCCTCCTCAAAGATGGTTACTTCGGCAAGTTCATTGAACTGGTCTACAAGGAGATCTCTTTTATCCAGGAAGTCGTTAGACGCTTCTCCTTTTACAGAGGCAATCTGGTTGTTGAGGTTGGCTATCTGCTTTAAGATGGAATTTATCTGACCGACTTTAAGCTCCAGGTCGTTGTTGAAGCTTTCCTGGAGTTCTCTTAGCTGCTTGTCCGATTGATTGAAGGCCGAGGCTAAGACATTTGCTTGATCTCTGACAGTATTTCGGACTGCCGTGCTCTCTGGATTATTAGCTAACTCTTGGAAGCTGTTGAAAAAGCGTGCAAGCATGCTCCTCAACCCCGATTCGGAAGGTTCGTTGAGTATGGTCTCTATCTCCTCAAAACCTGTCCGTTTGTAAGTTGCACTCCCAAGACCCCTTTTTTCCTCTCTTATCTGAGAATCTATAAACTGATCTCTGAAACGTCTGATTTCGGTTACATCAACGCCTGTGCCTACGTGCCCAAATAAGAGTTTTAAGGGCTGGGCTGACTTTAAAACGGCCTCCTGCCGTGTGAATCCTTCTGTATTCGCGTTGGCAATGTTGTGACCCGTAGTATTCAAAGCTACCTGCTGAGCATTCAACGCTCTTCTCCCTATTTCCATGATTCCCAATATGCCAGACATGACTGACTTCTCCTCTTTTGTTGAGGTCTTTAGAATGTAAGATCGAGTATCCTCTTGACCGAGCTTTCCGATCGGATGGAGCCCTTGGGGCCGTTCTGCTTAAGGTAGAGATGATTTTTCTCTGCAGCTCCGACTATGATCTTTAGGTTCTTATCCACAGTATTTAGAGATCGTTCTATCAGATACCTGTTGTCTTTGGTCACCCAGTTGATTCTTCCCGCAAGGGTTATCAGGGTATCTCTCAGCTCCTTCAATCTTGATGAGTACTGTTCCTGTACCGACTGGATAAGCTTTATCATCGTTAATCCTTCAGAAGGAATGCTCAACTTTAGGGCAATAGTCTTCATCTTGTTTATCCTGTCCTGCTTGAGGAATCGGGCCTTGGCGATAGTCTCTTCCTGCCTCATCAGATTTTCTTTGAAGCCTTCTAATTCTCCGTCGCCGATTATCCTTTTTTGTTCTTTAAGCAGCGACATTAGCCAGTTGAAGGCCTCTATTTCCCTTTCAATGAGTTCACAAAGATCGGAAAGGACAGAGCTTAAATCCTTATCCTGGCCCCTTTCATTGGTCAGCAGAACGTCCGCTGCTCTTTGCGGAATGCCCGTTTCAAGAGCCTCCGTTTTGTACTGCTTCCCAGGAAAGCGACACCAATTAAGCAACCTGGGGTAGTAGATAAAATTGTTTTCTCCACTCTTTTGGGGTCTTATATCCCAGGGATGAATGAAGCCTGTTCTTGTTGTAATTATCGATCCACTGAGATATGATCTTCTCAGCCTGTTCAAAGGATTCAAACTTGTGAAGCCAAACACACTCTTGCTTGAGGGTCCTGAAAAAACGCTCTACAACACCGTTCCAATCGGGTTTACCACTTGGTATGTATTCCTGACGAATTCCCCAATATTCGGTACTGGCCAAATAGGCCCGAGCCAAAAAGATGGAACCATTGTCAGAGCGCAAAGTGAGACCCTGGGGGACAGCCTCCTTGGAAGTGTATCGAGAGATCACGGCCCGATCCAGGGCATCTGTGGCCTCCAGTGCCCTCCCTTTTCGACTAAAACGATACCCAGGAACCTCCCGGCTTCCGTTGTCCACCACCGCAATAAGAGGACACCAACCATCTTTTCCACAGTAAATCTTTGTCAAGTCACTCGACCACAAACTGTCGGGACTATCCACCACAGAACGCTTCTGGGCAACCTGTGGCCCCTTTCTCCCGGGACGATTCCACAGCTTACACTGCCACCCCTTAAGCTTCATTATCCTATGAACCTTCTTAACGTTGACACATTCCCCTTCCTTGAAACGAAGATGCGCCCAAACCCGCCTGTGACCAAATGCCTCTTCTTGGTCCAGTATCCCTCGAATACGAAAAGCAAGCTCCTCATCTATCACAGGCTCTTTAACAGAAGAACTGACACCTCTATCCCTAAACCTATACAGAGTCGAACGATGCAAACCCAAAGCCAAAGCTACCACCTTGCGGGAATAGCCTCGACCCAAAAACCGCCCACTCAAGGCAACCGCTTCGTTTTTTTTAGACGGGCTACCTCTTCGAGTATCTCCAACTGGAGCGTCAACTGCCCTACCTTGCGCTCCAACCGGCTAACCTCTCGCTCCTTCGGATCCTTGCGACCACGCCGAGACTTCAGACTCTCCTGGCCCCCTTCTAAGAAACTATCACGCCAAGCATACGCCTGCGACTGGCTAATTCCATTCTTACGACACACCTCAGATAGATCTGCTCCTCTCAAAAGAGCCAACACAATCTCTCCCTTACGGGTCGCCGTCCAGCGCTTACCATCTTTCACTTCGGGGCTCGACACCTTGACCTCCCTTCTCAAACCCCAATTTGCGAAATATTTGTCGCTCTGTCAAGGGGAGCGGTATGGTTTGTCTTTTGTTCTCCTCATTTTTGTTAGTCTTTTTCACAGTTGAAGTAAGCCTTGACCAATCGACAGCAAACAGTTGGGGGCATACAAAGATGGGAAGGGTAGCTTTGTTAATTTTCTAATTTTGATCTTCTGTCTCCTTGGATTCGTTCTGCGCCTCTACCTTTCCTTTAAGATCATTGTAGATCATCTTCCAGAGTCCGATGTCCCCTCTATGGGAAATTTGTTTGGCTATCTCCTGATTAAGAGATGATCTAAAGTAGTCCCCTTCCGAACCTTTTTCCAGCGGATCTGATTCAAGCACTGTTGAATTCATAGTCTCAAGCAGATAGAAGACGAATATAGACTCGAAGTCCTTTGAGATTTTCTGAAGCTTCAAATCGTCTGCATCGGCTTTTTGAGGTGCGTCTCTTTGAACAGAGCGCGATATGGGCTTGAAAGTGGACGTTGTATCTGAAATCGGGATAAAAGGCATAGCGTTTAGGTTTCCATACTTTACATTATCACAAGTTGGGCATTAAGGGCTCCGGCCTCTTTAAGCGCCTGGAAGATGGATATTATATCCCTGGGAGTAACCCCCAGGGCGTTAAGGGCTTTTGCCACGTCGCTGACGTCTGCGGTCTCCTCTATGATTCTCATTTCGGCTATTTCGGTGGTGACGGATGCCTGTGTCTCGCGCTCAACGATAGTCTCTCCCGCCGAGAACGGAGGGGGCTGGGAGATTATGGGCTGCGCACTGATCTCTATGGTAATATTCCCGTGCGAGACAGCGACTGTGGATATTTTTACGTTTTTCCCGACAGCAATGGTCCCTGTCCTTTCGTTTATTACGACTCTTGCGACCACGTCAGGCGTTATATTCACAGCTTCGATGGTGGCTATGAATTCCACGAATCTACCGGGCTGTTGATATTCACCGGGAACAGCGACAAGTATCGTGGCCGGATCTTGAGCCTGGGCTATTGTATTTCCAAATCTATCGTCTATGGCTTCTGCAGTGCGCAACGACGTGGTAAAATCGGGCAGTCTGAGCACAATTTCCAGACTCTCATTGGGAGACAACACAAATGGAAGGTCGCTCTCTAACATCGCTCCGTTGGGGACCCGGCCGACGAGCGGATGGTTCTTTCGGATGCTGCTTCCACCCTCGGTCTCAACGCTGAAGGCCCCGACGGATATCGATCCTTGGGCGTTGCCGTAGAATAGTCCACCAGATCCCGTTAGCGGCGTCAAAAGAAGAGTGCCGCCCTCCAGGCTCGTGGCGTCCCCTAAGGAGGAAACGACAACGTCGAACGTACTCCCTTCCTTTGTAAAGGGCGAAAGCTTAGCAGTTACTATCACCGAAGCTACGTTATCTAACCCCGACCTCACTTTGTCCTGAGGCACGTTTATACTGAATCTTTTGAGCATGTTTACGACGGACTGTTTGGTAAAGATGGTTCTTTGTCCGTCTCCTGTGCCGTTGAGACCGACTACTATTCCATACCCGATAAGATGGAGATCTTTAAATCCCTTTATCTCGGCTATGTCCTTTATTCTGACCTGCGCTGAGACGGAGTTCTGTGTACCAATCAAGAGAACAAATAGAACAAACGGCGCTATTCTATTTAACATAGTGATAGTTACCTTCCTTTTAGGTAGCCAGAGTAAGTAGGTTAGAGCATCTCCTTCCAGCGATGCCTACTTCTCAGAACGGTTTAGAATATCCAGTTGATGAGCCTTATGAGAATTCCGGGCTTCTGACCAGAGTTGACTGTACCTTTACCTTCGTAGTGAATCCGAGCGTCGGCGATGTTGAACGAAAAAACTGTATTATCAACGGTTATGTCCTGGGGTCTTACGATCCCAGATAGAACTATCGTCTCTAACTCACCGTTTACTCCGACTTCTCTGGTTCCTTCGACTGCCAGGTCCCCGTTTGGACTTACGTCGACCACTCTGACGGGGATTGTAGCTTTAAGATCGCCCCTCCGGCTCGTCGAGCCGTCGCCTGAATATGCCTGTCTGGAGCTCGTACTCGTCTTAAGTCCGAACAGTGGTATAAAGTTCAGAGAGCTCTCTTCACCCGTGCCTCCAGACGAAAGATTAAACTCCTTTTTGTTAGAGGTAGCAGCCTGTTTTGAGGCACTGGCCGATTCCACGATTAAGACTGTTAGTATATCTCCAACTCTATGGGACTTATGATCGGAAAAGAGGGACATAGCACCGCTGGCAGTGGATGCTCCACTCGGTTCTGGCTGTTCCATCTGAGCCGCTGCGTAGTCTGCTACACCATGCACAAGAAACCAGGCAAATAACGCTAAGATAAATATCTTGTTATATCTGAAAATAGACATGTGGAGTCCTTTCCTTCTGAACGTCTTGGAATCTTCACTTTTTTCTCTGCCATAAGTACCCGTACCTGTGCGGAGGACTTTATTAGATGCACCTTTCACCTTGATGCTCACTGATTGACCAAAACGGTGCTAGAGTCTTTTATTCTTCCGGTTATCTGTCTACCTGAATCTACATTCTTGATCATAATCATATCCCCTTTGCGTCCACTCTGTTTCGCCTTTCCAACCCCTGTGGCCTTCACGCCCTCCAAATGAGCTACTATATTGACTATATCTCCCCTTTCGATCAAATTGGGAAGATCAATCATATCCGTCCTAATGGACGCTCCGGTGTTTACTATTCTCTTTGTCTTCTTGCCGTATATCTCACTTGACTCTTTAACAAGGCCGCCGGACAGATTCGTAGTTTCAACTCTTTCCCTACGTATATCGTCAGGAACTAGGATATGTCCTCTGCCCAGTCGCTTTTTGGCCACAAAGACGTAATCGAAAGTTCTAAGCTTTAAGGAGACGGGTATCCTCCTGGTGTAGCGGCCATCGTCCGACTTCACAGTGATGTAAGCTACTGCAGAACCTCTCCGTTCCAACATTCGCGGAAGTGTTATCTCCACCCGTGATCCATCAGGAACCTTTATACTTTGAGGCACATACCTAAACTCTATAATCAAGTCGTCTCTACTCTTACCAGATAGCTCATATACAACATTTTCTATCCTCTGTTTTGTCTGATCTGAAGTCAGTACTTCCATGGCGCACTCTGCACTTTGAACCATCAAAAACAACCCAATGAAAGCTACAGAAAAGGCGAGGAGAAAGTAGGTAGTAGACAGTAGACGGGGCATACCTATCTTTCTCTTTATGCTGTATACTGTTTTACTAAGCGTCTTCATTTAAGTCTATCCTATCTCTGGAGGTTATTGGCTGTGGAGAGCATCTCTTCGGCAGTTCTTATTACTTTGGAGTTGATCTCATAGGCCCTCTGAGCTAAGATCATGTTTACCATTTCCTCTACGACTTTGACGTTGGACATTTCCAAATATCCCTGGCGAAGTCTACCTAACCCCTCGAACGCCGGTGTCCCTATTACGGGGTTGCCTGATGAGACTGTAGCTTCGTAGAGGTTGCCCCCGAGGTTCTTAAGTCCTGCGGGGTTGATAAATCTGACAAGCTCGATTTGTCCTACTTCTTGAGGATCGACTTCCCCCGCCAAAAGAACCCTTACCGTTCCGTCAGCACTTATCTGAATATCTGTAGAGTCCTGGGGAATAGATAATGCGGGTTCAAGGACAAATCCGTCGGAGTTGACTATCCTGCCGTCCGATGAGAGCTTGAACGTCCCATCCCTTGTGTAGGCTATGGAATCGTCGGGTCGGATTATCTGGAAGAAGCCATTCCCTTCGATAACGATGTCGAGGGCATTTTGTGTGGGGGTTAAGTCGCCCTGGGAGAACATCTTCTGGATGGCTGCAGGCTGCACCCCAGCTCCGATCTGTATCTGGGATGACGTACCCTCACCGCCAGAAGGTTCGCCGTTATCCAGTTCAACGCTCTGATAGAGAAGGTCCTGAAATTCTACCTTGTCCTTTTTGAAGGCTGTAGTGTTGACGTTAGCCAAGTTATTAGCTATAGTATCCACATAAAGCTGCTGTGCATACATTCCAGTAGCCGCTGTTCTTAACGCTCTAATCATTTAAGTTCCTCCTTAAGTAATCCGTGTTAAAAAGCAATAAGGTCTCCAAAAAGATGGCGCCGCCACTATGCGGGGAGGTAGCACACGACACAGCAGCGAAGAACCTTTTGAAGAGAAAATACACGATTCCCCATTATTCCAATTGATAACTACGCTAGAGAGATAGTAAGCTGCGTTCATAATCAGAAGCTTCCCACTTCGGTTACAGCTTTTCTTAAAGTGTCATCCTGATATGACATCACCTTTTGAGAGGATTGATTGTTTTGCATGTTCTCTATCATCTCCACCATCGCTTCGAAGGGGTTTACGTTGGAATTCTCCAAGAAACCTTGCTTTACAGACGGATCTATTACTACATTGCCACTGTAGGATGGATCAGAAGGGACAAATAGACCGTTTGTATCCTTGGCGAGCTGGTAAGGCTTGTCAAAATCGGTTATCAGTAGCTTGCCTATAATCTGACCACCGACTACGCCGCCTACATCTCTATCGACCATGATATCTCCTCTGCTGTTGATTCTGATATTGACATCATTCTCATCTATCTGTATTGCGCCGCCCTCTCCCAGAACTTGAAAGTGTGTGTGTGTAGTTAGATTTCCCTCTGCATCCAGCCTGAAACTGCCGTTTCTGGTATATCTAGTTCCAGCGGGTGTTTCAAGCGAAAAGAATCCGTCTCCATCTATCGCCACGTCTAAGCGTCCATGCGTCTGTTGAATAGGCCCCAGCCGGAAATCTACTCTATATTCTATACTGTCTTCTACACCGCCTGACTCTATCGCTCCTGCCTGACGAAGCGACACGTTGGCGTCCAGAAGCGATCTGAACTTTATGGAGTCCTTCTTAAAACCTGGAGTGTTGACGTTAGCTAGGTTGTTGGCTATTACTTGCAGTGTGATCGGACGGGAGATCATGGAGGATGACGCTGTATATATTCCTTTTATCATGAAAGAGTCTCTCCAATTGAAAATAGCACAGATGCAAAACATGCATGCTACGAACGAGCCTGTCTCGAGGTAATTTTGTATATTCGCTTGCCGAGCTTGTCCATTTTCCGGTTTAGAAGCCACAGCCTGAGTCTAAGCTTTGAGAGTGGATAAAGTATTCCGTCTTTCATACCTCTTGACCCCTTCTGCATAATAGGCGAACACTTGACAATCAACAAAAATCATACGTGATTAATGTATCTGCAAGCGTGAAACGGCGCAAATCCTATGCCACAAGATAAATATGGACTGCAAATTTACACAGCTTTCTATCAGAACTATGTAGTATTCGATTGATCAAAGAAAATTACTCGAAAAGTCAGAGTTACCAACTCCAGCAGGGGCGCGATGTCTATAGAATATCGGCAACTTTTTCCGATCGGGAACCTTTTTTGCTGCTTTGAAATAGGTATAGGAGCACCTTGGGGTCTGTCTATTGACAGATTATAAGCAAACTTTCGTGTCATATCCGGGGTCAACTTTTGTCTTGACTTTGCATCTTTTTTTGCTTATCTTGCGCTCTACATTCTTAGACCCTCACAATAGTAGTAGACACCTGCCTTAAGACACACGTATAATTCAGTCTTTTCTTACGTTGACGAAAATAATTCCCTTTAATTTTAACCTGTAACAATTGTCGCGAAAGGAGGCTTAATGTATGGCTGTGCAATCTTCCATATAATATATGGTATAGAAATTGCTCCCCATTTTAGGAGATACAGAGACAGATGGTGCCTCAAATCACAAATCCTCTCTGTCATCGTTTCAAAGTCCGGACAATAAGAGAGGTATAGATGAACACATCCACTATCCTTGGTATCATCCTCGGTGTGACCCTCCTTACCGCGGCGATTATGTTGCAGGCGGATATCAATTTCTTTATCAACCTACCCGGCATAATCATCGTCCTTGGAGGGACAGCGGCCGCGACGTTCATCAGCTTTCCGTTGCCGACAGTAATAAGAGGATTCAAAGTATTCTTCATAGTGTTTAAAAAGGAACCGCCGCGCCTTGAGGATCACATAGAACAGGTAGCCTCCCTTTCCGCCAAGGCGCGCGGAGACATCCTTGCATTGGAGGAGATAGTTGACAAGATAAAGCATCCGTTCTTAAGGGACGCTGTTGAGATGCTCATCGACGGATATCCTGCAGAGGAGATAAGGGAAATACTAAATGAGCGAGTTGTGTACCAGAATATACGTGAGGAGGGAGAAGCAGATATATTCAGAAATATGGCTAAGTTCGCACCCGCCTTCGGAATGTTGGGAACTCTGATAGGTCTCATCGATCTTCTGTCAAACATGGACGCAGGCTCTATGGACAAAATAGGCGGAGGTATGGCTGTAGCTTTAGTGACGACCTTCTATGGCGTGTTAATGGCCAACTTGCTATTCAAACCGATAGCGGTAAAATTGGAAAAGCGGAAGGAAGAACGGGCGCTTTTGGCAAGAATGCTGACCGCAAGTATTACCATGATAAGGGAGGGCTGGCAACCCTTTAAGATTCTGGACTATCTGAATTCATTCGTACCGCCCGCCAAACGGAAGATTCTCGAAAGGAAGATGAGCGCCTCAGCGGGAACACGGTGAGCAAATGATGCACTGAAAACTTTTGATGGAATGAGCAAAAGGCTTGAATAGTAGATGATAGACAGGCAGGAGTGGCCACGGCCCGTACCTACTGTGTACTGATTACTATCTACTTGAGATGAGGATTACTTTATGAATGATTCAGACAAAGACAAGGATTTGTCTTTAGGGCAGGGGAAAGCAGGGGATGAGGGCGACGACTGGCTCATATCCTACAGCGATATGGTGACGCTCGTACTGTGCTTTTTCATAATCATCGTGGCGATGTCTGAGATAAACCCCGTGAAATTTGGCCAGGTAGCTCAGTCTATGGCGGGCGCTATGGGGGAGATAGATGAAGCGGAAATCCAAATATCTCTCCCAGAACTCCACCAGAAGATTACTAAGGTGGTGGAGGATAAAGGACTTGAGGATAAGGTCGATGTCAAGATGACAAATAGAGGAGTTGCCCTTAACCTTAGGGGGAGTGTCCTGTTTAAGTTGGGAAAAGCAACTCTGCGGCAAACGGCTAAGCCGATTTTATCAGAGATCGCAGAAGAAATAAATAAGATCCCCTACAACATCGCTATTGAAGGACATACGGATAACATACCTATATCGTCGCCTATATTCCCCTCCAATTGGGAACTTTCAGCCTCCAGAGCCAGCAGTGTAGTCAAATTCTTTATAGATAAGGGGGTCCCTGCAGAGCGTCTGAGAGTAGTGGGATACTCCGATACGAGACCTGAAGTTCCCCACAACGCCGAGGATGGCTCGTCCATCCCGGAAAATCAGGTGAAAAACCGGCGCGTTGTTGTGTTATTTTTGGCAACTTGATCTGAACTGTTTTAGTAAACAAGCCTCTGGCTAGGTATATAACCCAGAATTCAATTGAGCCGGTTTTATTGAGATCACATTGTGAAATGTTACTGATTCAGGTGTAGTTCCAGGGTGAAGTAGTTTTCGTTTTGGAGATAAGCAAGCACTGATCAAACACCGCGCAGGCGCGAGGCTCCGTGGCAGTGCGGGCATAGTTAAGATGTGGAGGCACATGCCACGAAGTGGTCGTCCCAAGGGCTGGGCGCCGCGGGCGCTTTGCTGGGGAGAGGAGGCAGCAAAGCACGAAGTGCCCCGGTGCGTAAATTATCTATTGCTGAATTTTGGTGCCACTTCTTCATCTGGTATCGTTTGTTCAACCCCACATCTTGCGACTGAGTTTCATTTTATTTTAAAGATTTCAGGTGACAGTAGTGTCTCAGTTCGTTCAGAAAGGTTAAATTTTGTCACAGCAGACAAAGATATTGGTCATCGGAGCGGGGAATTCGACCCAAAGACGAATCGAAGGACTCCTGAAAGAACGAAAATACGATGTAATTGGGACCTCAGGTGTAGAAGAGGGACAGAACACCCAATACAGCGGCGACTTTAGTCTGTTCGTGGTTGATGCAGACGCAGAAAGCAAAGGAGAGATCATAAAGCAAATTAGGAAAAATAGTCCCTTAACACCCGTCTTATCTATTATTACCAAGACTGCAGAAGAACCGGAGGCTCAGGTCATTTCAGACGTTGCTTGTAGTTACGTAACTAAGCTTGTTAAAGAGAAGGCCTTAGTGTCCGCTGTGGAGGGAGCATTGAACTTCAAAAAATCTGTAGATGAACTCATCCAGTTAGCACAAACAGAAGCAATCAGCAGAACTGCAGTTACCTTGAATCACGAGATAAACAACCCTCTGAACGTCATTATGGGAAACGCCCAGCTCCTTTTGGCAAACTCGAATACCCGAAAGAGTGATACCGTCACAAGATTGAAGGCTATCCAGGACTCCTGCCTTAAGATACACGATGTAGTATGGAAGTTATCTGAGCTTATCAAAGCGGAGGTAGTGGAATATCACGGTGGAGTAAACATGATAGATGTAGAAAAGTCTGAGTCTTCTGAGTCTAAGGAAAGAGAAGACAAAAGTTAGAACGAGACTGGATAGTGATAAAGGGAAAGAGGATGGAACATATTTTGGTAGTCGATGATGAGGAAGGGATAGTAGAGGTACTAACTGCCGTATTAGGAGAATCAGGATACACGGTCGCTACTGCCTGCGATGGTCAGGAGGCCCTCCACACGATGGAAAACAGAAAGTTCGGACTGGTTATCACGGATATATACATGCCCAGGATGGATGGACTTGCCCTGCTCAGGACTATCAAGGAGAAATCTCCAGATCTGCCTGTAGTTATTATAGCTGCACTCGGCGTTGGAGAGAGCCTCGAGGAAATCAAGAGGTGTAAAGCTGACGGCTTTTTGCAGAAACCGTTCGACATAGACACTGTTAAGAAGGTGGTAGACGATCTTCTGCACTGAGGCAACAAGACACCTAAGTAGCTTGACAAAACTTATCAGACATAATTAGACAGGGATCTCCTTTGAGATTCGCTCCGTTCAGCGTCTCCTGCGGGGTCGCAACTCCTGACGGGGTCGGGGCGGCGGCGCTTGCTGGGTAGTGCAGGCAAGAGACCACAAAGTTTACTGCAATGAACGAAGGGACGAAGCCAAGCAGTCTCATTTTCAGGCGCCGTGGGTACTCCGTGCGCTGCTGCCACTCCTTTTCTCAGGGCACGAATTGCTAGCAAGCCAAGTTATCTAAGTAAACCTCTTTACTATTTTGTATCTCTACAATTTGTACCGGACTATTTTGAGCTGATATTTAATTCCATACAGGCTTAAACCTGAAAGGCTTAAACCTGAAAGGGGAAAAATCAAAAGTGAAGTTCCACCCAGGTTGGACAAACCTCGAATTCAATTCACAACTGACACAAAGGGCATTGAAAGCGATATGCCACACACTATAGACCTTTCTGAAAGCGGAGCTTTTCCGACCAAAGGTATAGTGGATTGGCAGAGATTATAGAAAGGAGGTGAGGACTGTGGAAATCACGACAGTTTTGGTAGTAGACGACGAGCTCTTGATAAGAGATCTGCTGTGTCGCTCTTTGACCAGTCGCGGCTACAGCGTCCTTTTAGCTCAAAATGGCCAAGAGGCGATCGAGATGATTAAAGAAGTGACATTGCACACCGCGTTAGTGGATCTCAAGATGCCGGGAGTAGATGGACTGGAAGTCACGTCGGCCATTGGCGCAAAAGATGAGGAAATCCCCGTAATAATAATGACCGCCTATCCGAGCTATAACTCTGCGGTGGAGGCGCTGAGAGAGGGAGTATATGACTACATAGTGAAGCCATTCGGCATACCAGAGGTGTTGCATACGGTGGAGCGGGCTGTAAAGCAGTACGAGATGGCAACACAAAGATACAGTTTCAGGAAAATCGCATCCACTCGGAAAAACTCAAGGCGTCCGAGGATCGCCTGGAAAGGATAAAACAGATTGCCTGATAGCTTGCTGAGGGCCCGGCGAAATGGCGACGGTGACTTGAAGGATCTAGCTATACCTATGGCAACACAAGGAGTATCCAGGAGTATAAAATAGAAGCTATGAAAGCGGGTGTGAGCAACTATGTGATCAAACCCTCTATGGCCTGCGTGTCGAAGGAGAAAATAGAACGGGTACTAGCGGGTATCTAATCGGAAAGGCTACTTATGATGAAGCCCTTTGAAGAAACTTTCATGAGCTTCAACAGCACGATGGACAAATTAAGGACCGACTATCTGGAACTGTCCCAGAAACTGGCAGATGTCAATTTCAAGCTAGGGAATAAGAGTCAAGAAGAAGGACCAGCTCAAAATGACCAAAATGCAACCGATTACCTCGACAGCATCTTGGAGAGCATTAACGCCGCTGTACTGGTTGTAGACTTGGAAGGAAAAATCACTCTTTTTAACAAGAAGGCTGAGGAAATCACAGGATACTCATCGGATGAAGCCCTAAACTCCAAATACCTTGATCTTTTCGGGGACTCTCTGGACTACAAAGACACACCCTTGTATACCCTAGTATCGGACCACCTGGCGGTAGGTCAGGAAAAGTTGATCGTAACCAAAACAGGAGAGAGTCTGCCGGTAGAATTCAGCACATCTTTGGTAACTGACAACAACGGAAAGATCTTAGGAGCCGTGGAGATATTAAGGGACATCGCTGTTCTGAGGAACTTAGAGCAAAGAATCCAAAAGGCAAGGACACTTGCTGTTTTGGGTGAAATGGCTGCGCTGATCGCACACGAAATACGTAATCCGCTCTGTGGGATAGGAGGCTTTGCCAGCCTTCTGGAGAGAGACCTGGGAAGGGATGACCCCAGAAATAAGATGGCCAGAAAGATTATCCAAGGTGTGTCCACCCTGGAGGGGATCATTCATAATCTTCTAGTCTTTACAAGTCCCCTGGAGCCGAAGAAGGAAAAGTTAGATATTGCTTCATCAGTAGAAAGCGCCCTCTTAAGCGTTAAAACAGAGACAGAGGAAGCCCTGCAACGATTTGAGATAATAAGGGATTTCCCTCAAAAAGCAATATATGTTGAGGCCGATCCTGAACTAATACTACAGGCCCTTTCTAACCTCTTTAAGAACGCCTTCCACGCGATGTCTAAGGGCGGAAGGCTAAATGTAGAAGTAGAATCTCACAGCGACGGGCATCAGGATTTCGCAAGCGTGAAAATATCAGACACAGGGCCGGGGATCTTGCAAAAGGACAGAGATCAGATATTCAGCCCCTTCTTCACCACCAAAGAGAAGGGAACAGGTTTGGGATTGGCTATAGTCGAAAAGATACTGCGGTCGCACGACGGCTCGGTGGAAGTAGAAAGCAAGCCAGGAGTGGGAGCCACATTGGTGGTCACTCTCCCCTGTTATGCTTAGAGCCCTTTGAAAGCTCTTGACAATTACACTGATTTTAGATACATTTACAGAATAAGGAAAGATTTTCCGATCCTGTCAACTGTTTTGAACCCTGCATTGTAATGAGGGACGACCCCCAAACACGTCGAACGATCACTCTTTCTTGCAGCAGGAGAAAGCTTTTGAGATCGGTTCTGCTCGGCAACTCCTTAAGGGATCGCGGTCTGGCACTTCGCAGTGACTGAAGACAAGAGCAGGCTGCATCATCACAAGCCAAAGCACAGAACCTTTAGCCCAGAGCCAAGTGCAGAATCTCCGAAGGTTCAGCAAAGTATTTTCATTTACCTCGCCGCTAAGGTCCCCCAAAAGTATTCAGGAACTCTTTGGGGAAATAGAAGAATAATAAGACTAATTATCGGGCCCAGCGTAAATAAGGAGCAGGCATGTCGGAAGGCTGCATACTCGTAGTAGATGATGAGCCACTAATGAGAGATTTTCTCAAGGAAGTCTTAGAAAGAAAGAGTTTCCAAATCGATCTTGCAGCAGATGGAAAACAAGCGATTAGCAAGATCACATCAGGTTCCTATGATCTGATATTGACAGATTTGAGGATGCCGGGCGCAGACGGGATGGAAGTATTACACGCGGCGAAAGAGATTTCTCCCTCCACAGATGTCATAATAGTAACAGCCTACGGAACGATAAGCAACGCCGTCGAGGCGATGAAAGACGGCGCCCGCGATTACGTTACCAAGCCCTTTTCAGCTGACGAGATAGAAGTCAGAGTCTCTAAGATATTCGAACTCAGAAAGCTCATAGACGAAAACAGATACCTTAAATCGGAACTTAGGGGTAAGTACAGCTTCGACAACATAATAGTCGGAACGAGCCCAAAGATGCAAGAGGTCTTTGAGACTATAGAGATGGCGGCATCCACCAGAGCCACTTTCCTCATACAAGGGGAGAGCGGAACAGGCAAGGAGGTCATAGCCAAGGCCATCCACTACAACAGCAACAGGAGAGACAACCCCTTCATCAAGATAAACTGTGCTGCCCTGCCCGAAGGCCTGGTGGAAAGCGAACTGTTCGGGCATGAGAAAGGTGCCTTCACAGGTGCCATCCGTCAGAATAAGGGGAAGTTCGAGATGGCACACGGCGGGACACTGCTCTTGGATGAAGTAAGTGAGATAACTCCGTCGCTTCAGGGGAAACTCCTGCGCGTGCTTCAGGAAAGAGAGTTTGAGAGGGTCGGAGGGGAAAAGAGCGTAAGCGTGGATGTGAGGATAATAGCAACCTCCAACAGAGATCTAAACCAGGAGATAGAGGAAGGAAGGTTCCGAGAAGACCTTTTCTACAGACTAAATGTAATCCCGCTCTTTCCGGTTTCTTTAAGAGAGAGGAAAGAGGATATACCGCTTCTGGCTGAGTTCTTTATCAACAAGTACAGCAAGGAGAACGGAAAAAAAATTAACGGGCTTTCGGATGAGGCGTTGGATCTTTTGTTAGAGATGGATTGGCCGGGGAACGTCAGGGAATTGGAAAACAGCATAGAACGGGCAGTTGTGCTGAGCAAAAATGAGATCCTAACCCCCAAAGACTTCCGATTCGAAAGGAAAAGTCCTGCGTCCCATAACGGGAATAAATTCAACCTGACTGGCAAGACCCTGAAAGAATTGGAACAGACCCTCATCCTGGAGACCCTAAAAGAACAGAACGGTCACAAGGAGAAAACGTCAGAGATTTTAGCGATAAGCGTTAGAACTTTAAGAAACAAGCTTAATGAATATCGTCAGTTAGGTACATACAACGATTGAACCCCCGAGTGAATCTATCGGGGGCAACAATGTAAACGTCATTTTATCTCAACCTTCTTTCCCATCAGAGCAGACTCCATAAGAGCATCCAGCACTTTCATTTCAAGGTAACCGTCCTCTCCGCCTGGGTCAGGCTCCTTATCGGACTGAATACACCCTGTAAAATACTCGATTTCGTTTTTGAACGGATCGTTCTCCTCGAAGTTCTCCTCCCTGACGTTGTCATCTGTTATGACCTCTATCCTATTCGGTTCTTTACGGTGCCACGGACCGCAGGGAGAACGTATTCTCCCCTTTTCGCCTACTATCTCGTATCGCTGCTGGCTGCTCATTCTGAAGCTGGCGACGAATGCAGCTATCTCATCTTCATCAAAGCGGAGTAGGCCGCTAAATGTCTCATCCACATCTGCTTTGAGCGTAGGAGTAACAGATAGGCCCACCACTTCGACCGGTTCCTTCCTCATAAAACGTCGAAAGGTGTTGACACAATAGACCCCGGCGTCCAGAAGCGACCCCCCTCCCATCTTTCTTTGCAGGCGGATATCGTCCTGTCTTGGAAGATTAGAGGTAAAGGCAGCGTTCATATATTTTATCTTTCCTATCTCTCCCAAACGTACTATCTCAAGCGCCCGCTGATTCATGGGGTCCAAGTGCCACATAAAGGCGTTCATAAGTCGGACCCTATTTTTTCGGCAGGCTTCCTTCATTTCGAGGGCTTCCTTTTGGTTCATAGCAAACGGCTTTTCGCAAAGGACGTGTATTCCCCTTTGCGCAGCCTTGAGGGTGTATTCTTTGTGCATATTGTTGGGCAATGGAATATAGAGGGCATCTATGCCACCAGAGTCCAAAAGCTCCTCGTAGCATCCGTAGAACCTCTCCGCCCCGAATTTCTCGCCCTCAGCTTCGGCCTTGGATCTGTCACGGCTGGCGATGGCGGCTAGGCTTCCTGTTTCGGAACTTGCTAATGCTGGAAGAAAAGAATTCAGAGCGATGCGGGCACATCCCAACACACCCCACCTGATTTTATCTTTCGCCATATCGAGTCCTCCTGTTCGAAATTCCACAACGATCAGCAATAGTTAGGAGAAGCTTTACTTAGATTCTTGGACACAGTTTACCAAGGTTCCCACCTCGCCGATTTGAGCTACTACCTCTTGACCCGCTTTCAGATAACGCGGCTCCCTTCCAGCATGATGCTCTTCTACCTGTGTACCTTTGGGCGTCCCGGTCAATAGTACCGTTCCGGGCAACAACCTGGCATCCAGAGAAATATAGGCGATGAGCTCTGCTAACGAGTACATCATATCGCCTGTGTTACCCAATTGTTTCCTGTCTCCATCGACATACAACATTATATCCTGGTCTTGAGGGTCTATGTCCATAACTAAGAATGGTCCCAAGGGACAGAATGTGTCAAACGATTTTGCTTTTCCCCATTGACTATTTGGTTGGATTTGGGGATACATTCCCTGCACGTCACGGGCACTCACATCGTTTGCAATAGTAAATCCTAATACATATTCTAACGCCGCTTCCGGTGGGATGTTCTTACCCTCCTTGCCTATGATTAAGGCTAATTCTACCTCATAATCCACACAGTTTGGCGCTGAGGCAGGCAAAATGATCGGAGAAGTGTGGGAGGTGACCGACGTAGTCCATTTAGGGAACAGAATAGGTGCTCCGGGCCTTTGGCCCTTTTCCAGCTGCCCGGTCGCCGCTCCATGTTCGTAGTAATTGAGTCCCACGGCGTAGATATTCGGCAGAAAATCTGGCGGACGGTTTACGGGAGGAAGGAATCTGCCTTCTGTGATTGTAATCTCTTCTCTTTGGGTTGCCGTATGTAATTGATCGGATAGACGTTCGTAACTTCGAATAGGTCCCTCGAGTCCCTCGCCATCTAATCTTACTGCCTTCACATTCGAAATATCCGATTCGTCTACTACTTTCCCCCACACTTCTCGACCAGATTCAACCGTGAATCTTACAAACTTTTCCGCCATTTTAATGCCTCCGTGTTTCCGAGATAAGCCTTCTCATAGAAAAAGTGATAAGCCAATTTCAGCAAATTGTACTGCTTCCCAGGAAAGCGACACCAATTAAGCAACCTGGGGTAGTAGATAAAATTGTTTTCTCCACTCTTTTGGGGTCTTATATCCCAGGGATGAATGAAGCCTGTTCTTGTTGTAATTATCGATCCACTGAGATATGATCTTCTCAGCCTGTTCAAAGGATTCAAACTTGTGAAGCCAAACACACTCTTGCTTGAGGGTCCTGAAAAAACGCTCTACAACACCGTTCCAATCGGGTTTACCACTTGGTATGTATTCCTGACGAATTCCCCAATATTCGGTACTGGCCAAATAGGCCCGAGCCAAAAAGATGGAACCATTGTCAGAGCGCAAAGTGAGACCCTGGGGGACAGCCTCCTTGGAAGTGTATCGAGAGATCACGGCCCGATCCAGGGCATCTGTGGCCTCCAGTGCCCTCCCTTTTCGACTAAAACGATACCCAGGAACCTCCCGGCTTCCGTTGTCCACCACCGCAATAAGAGGACACCAACCATCTTTTCCACAGTAAATCTTTGTCAAGTCACTCGACCACAAACTGTCGGGACTATCCACCACAGAACGCTTCTGGGCAACCTGTGGCCCCTTTCTCCCGGGACGATTCCACAGCTTACACTGCCACCCCTTAAGCTTCATTATCCTATGAACCTTCTTAACGTTGACACATTCCCCTTCCTTGAAACGAAGATGCGCCCAAACCCGCCTGTGACCAAATGCCTCTTCTTGGTCCAGTATCCCTCGAATACGAAAAGCAAGCTCCTCATCTATCACAGGCTCTTTAACAGAAGAACTGACACCTCTATCCCTAAACCTATACAGAGTCGAACGATGCAAACCCAAAGCCAAAGCTACCACCTTGCGGGAATAGCCTCGACCCAAAAACCGCCCACTCAAGGCAACCGCTTCGTTTTTTTTAGACGGGCTACCTCTTCGAGTATCTCCAACTGGAGCGTCAACTGCCCTACCTTGCGCTCCAACCGGCTAACCTCTCGCTCCTTCGGATCCTTGCGACCACGCCGAGACTTCAGACTCTCCTGGCCCCCTTCTAAGAAACTATCACGCCAAGCATACGCCTGCGACTGGCTAATTCCATTCTTACGACACACCTCAGATAGATCTGCTCCTCTCAAAAGAGCCAACACAATCTCTCCCTTACGGGTCGCCGTCCAGCGCTTACCATCTTTCACTTCGGGGCTCGACACCTTGACCTCCCTTCTCAAACCCCAATTTGCGAAATATTTGTCGCTCTGTCAAGGGGAGCGGTATGAAATAACTTCCCATTTTTTATTGATTCTTCAGTTAGGATGTATTATACTATCAGTATGAAAGGTCAAAAGATAATAATAAAGATTTCTAAAGTCAAGGTTATTAAATCGGCAGACGAGGATTAGAGAAGTAGACGGCATAAACACGTAGATAGGAGATAGTAGATAGCTACTACACTGACTCTATTTACCATGGGTGGATTAAGCCTAATTTGGTACTATTAAATTGATAGATATAGCCTTAACTCTGAGCCCACAGCAGCTTGACGACTTATCCGATAGGTTCGGGCGTTATCCGCTATGGGCACAGATCAAGAGTCCTCCTGTTTGTCCAATAGGAGCTTTCTCAAAGCTTATGTGCTCAAAGCTTATACGCGGAGACTATGGAGCGCTCCTGGAGAGCGCTCGCGTAGGCACCAAGATTGGGAGATATTCGATCATCGCCGCGACTCCCGAACTTATCTTCAAGGGCAAGGGCGACCGCTTTCACATAACCGAAGGCAAATCGGAATCTTCCCAGAGAGGGAATCCCGTATCCGGTCTGCAGGAGTTGATGAAAAGACGCTCTTCCCCGAAATTGGAGGGACTCCCCAACTTTACAGGCGGAGCCATAGGCTACTTGGGATACGACGCCCGTCACTACTTTGAGGTGCTCTCCCGAAGAGCCCAAGACGACCTTGAGCTGCCGGACATCTTCTTCTTGGTATGCGACAGCGCAGTCGTATTCGACCACCTTGCCGACAGCCTTTACATAATCTCCAATATAGACCTAACCTCTGACACTAAACTCGAAATAGACTCTGCAAAAGAGAGAATTTACAGAGTAGCCGATATCCTGCTGAATAAGAATTACAAGATTTATGACGAAAGCGAGTCCTTCAAGACAGGAGATATATCGTACAACTTCGAGAGGGCAGAATTCGAAAAAGCCGTTCGACGGGTTAAGGAATACATCCGCGCCGGAGACGTCTATCAAGTCAATTTATCGCAGAGATTAGCCATCGAATTTGAGGGCGACAGCTGGCATCTCTACAGAGCCCTCAGAGACATAAACCCCTCTCCTTTTGCCTGCTATTTGAAGCTTGCGGACATAAAGATCGCAAGTTCCTCCCCGGAAAGACTGGTAAAGCTCTGTAACGATCAGGTGCAGACCAGACCAATCGCCGGAACCCAAAAGAGAGGAAAAGACCAGAAGGAGGACGAAAGGATCGGCGGCCAACTCCTTTTAGATCAAAAAGAACGGGCCGAACACATCATGCTCGTCGACTTGGAGAGGAACGATATTGGGCGGGTATGCCGATATGGTTCAGTAAGCGTAGATGAACTTATGACCCTGGAAAGATACTCACACGTCACGCACATCGTCTCAAATATCAGCGGGACTTTGCAGGACGGATACACCTCCTTCGAGCTGATAAGAGCCGTCTTCCCCGGAGGGACCATCACAGGTTGTCCAAAGATAAGGTGCATGGAGATCATAGACGAGCTCGAGCCCACAACCAGAAATATCTATACAGGATCTGTCGGATACTTCAGCTACAACGGCGATTGTGACTTCAACATCGTCATAAGGACCTTGGTTCTTTCTGGAGGGCAGGCATACCTGCAGGTGGGAGCGGGAATCGTCGCCGATTCTTCGCCGGAAAGGGAATATATCGAAACCATGTACAAAGCCGCAGGATTAGTGGAAGCCGTAATCAAAAGAAGAGAATGAAAACTTAACCTTATCCTTAATCTTTATCTATTAGGTTCCTCTCTATGATCTCCAGCCGCTTATCCAGAACTGTAATGAATTTCTCAAACCAATCGCCTATGCTGCTTGGAAACTGCATGTTCGTCTTCAGATCGTTGAACCTGGACCGCGTCTCCCGCCACCTAAACTGAATCCGTTTCAGCTCTTCAAGGTCTTTCTCATTCACTGTCATGGCCCCCTTTTGTCCTTGCATTCTGGACGTCCTTTTGCCTATCTAATTTCCTGTCTATGATAACACTTCAAAGAAGACGAGTCAAGACAAAGAGTCACACGAGGCCGGTGACTATGCGAACGACAGAGAAAAAGGGCGGAAAATGAAAGACGTTCCGCCCCAATCACGATCTGTAGTCCTCAAAATTCTGCCACCTCATCTGACTCGAGCACAAACACCTTCACGTCTGGAGCGTGCACTTTCAAAGCCTCCAGGAACTTGTCAGGTGTCTGATCCATTACTGGAAAGACCCCGTAGTGAGCAGGGATCACGTACTTAGGAGCGATCAACTTCACTGCGTATCCTGCGCTATCCCCTCCCAGGGTGTACCCGCCGCCGCAGATGTTCAAGATAGTCAGATCTGGCTTGTAGTAGTCTCCAATAACGAGCTTCAGGTCTGAGCAGAGTCCCGTGTCAGAAGAGATGTAGACTTTAAAGCCGTTCTCGAATTCTACCACGAACCCTATTGGATCCCCCACATCGCGCACCGTTAACCCTCCCTCAGACGTGGTCTGGATCTCCGAGGACGTGTGCTCGCAGTGAACGCCTGAGACCTGAATTCCGTCTATGGGAGCAAGCGGACCGCGATTCATCCCCCAGCCGTCGTTGCAGAAGTTCTCGATACCCGTCTTCTCCCTGATATAGACTGCTGTCTCGACAGGCGTCAGAATAATGGGATTGAATCTTTCGGTCAAAGCGACGATGTCATTTAGATTCAAATGATCGAAGTGAGCGTGAGTCTGGAGTATTATGTCCACGTTCCCGAAAGCACCCACGTCCTCTTTGTACTTATCCGGCACCGCGGGATTCCCGTCTGGGAAGAAATCGTTTCCTGTTAGCCACGGATCGATCAAAATTACCTTGCCGTTGGGAGACGTCAGTTTTAGTGTTGCAAAACCGATCATCTGAACCTGGACTTTTCCGTTCCCTTCAGCCATTTAGACCTCCTTTGTGATCACAAAAATTGACCTTTTCTCATAGTGCGCGAAAACTCTCTTCGACAAGATAAAAACAATCGGCATCCAAGTCAATAGTGAATTACACCGGCTTCTGAACAGGAGTAATTCACTTCCCACCTCAAGGCTTTTGAATTAGCCCCTGTCATCAGAGTGACCATAATTCGGAAGCGATTGACGCTGATGTTACAGGTAATCCCGCGTTCTGCATTATCAAAATTTGAAACCAGAAGATCAAGAAAAGGTACAAGAAGGTTTAGAAGTCAAAGTATTGGAGGTGAAAGAAGTAGCTGAGTTCACAAAAAAGTCTAATCAAATTTCCCTATTCTTCGGATCATCTGATAGGTCACACCAAAGGGAATTAGTGGTGTTTCTCTTGAGGGTCAGCCTGTAAGGCACATCACCGAATCGCAGAGTGCGGCCTCCACTGCTGCGAGCATCATCGGACTCTTACTAACACTTAATAGGGGCCAGGAAGGCCCCGTCGCTCGGCCAGGTCATCACCGGGCGGCTCAAAATAGACATTGAATCTATATCTAAAAGGGCCTTGAGTCTCTTTATGAGCTACGACTGGCCGGGAAACGTCAGAGAATTAGAAAACGTTATCGAACGCTCGATAATACTTGGGTCGGGCGAGACTATCACCCCTGAGGATCTTCCGCAGACCCTCGGAGGGCGGCGTCCAGATGGAATCTAAAAGAAGACACAGAAGCGGGATGACACTATCCGATGTTGAAAGGCTCCACATACTCGACACATTGGAGGAGTGCTCATGGAACCGCAAAAAAGCCTCTGAAAGACTCGACATCTCGACAACTACGCTGTGGAGAAAGCTAAAGGAGTACAATATCTCTCTAAAAGAATCTCCACAGGATCTTTACGACAATACAGAAGGTGAAAAGTCCTGACCTGAACAACACCGGCATAACCAAAAAGAGACTGAGAATTTATCTGGATAACCGCTCACAATATCCCACTGCCGATTTTGCTCCCCAGCCTTCAAGATCTAACTTGCCCGGTGCCTGTTGTATTTCAAACTGAAACGTCTGATCATTTCCATTTTATAACTTCTGCGCAAAATTCATACTCTACGTTATCTTTATATCGTGAGATAATACTCCTCAAGTTCATGTCTTTACAAACACTTATGTAAATGACACAACTTTACTTCTTAATCGTAAAGTTATTGGCACCCTATTTGCAGTTAACATCATCACAGATGGAAATTATAACAGACGGATTCAAACCGAACCTGAACAAGAACTTTACGAGATAGAGAAAATGACAAAAGGTGGTGTATGCTCAGATTTCGAAAAGATCAAAAGAATACAGAATTTGGAAACAAATGATCACGGGGAGAAGATAGATGTCCTCTGCACAGAGGAGATCAGGATGACTCTGACTATCCTTCTCCCCGCAATCAACCCCGAATCGCGGTATCAGTCCCCGATGGATTCTTTCGGGGATCAACCCGAAGGAGGTGATTAAGAGTGAAGACTATATTAGTGGTGGATGACGACCTAAATCAGAAGCTCCTCTACGAACAGGAGCTCACAGATAACGGCTACAACGTAGTCCTCGCATCAGGCGGACAGGAAGCCCTAGATAAGGTGCAGGAAAGCCGCCCAGACCTTGTGGTCCTGGACATAGTTATGCCCCGAATAGACGGTATAGAAGCAATGGAGAGGATACTCGCGCGGGATAACAAAATACCGGTAATACTCAATACGGCCCATGCCAACTACAAGGACAATTTTATGAGCTGGTCGGCCGACGCCTATATCGTTAAATCCTCAAACCTGACTGAACTGAAAGAAGAAATTATAAAATCTCTTGCAAAAACGGAAGAAAACGGGTTACAAGATAAACTCTGATACAGTGATCCATTACCATGTTCCTTTTGGAAGCCACAATGAAATAGACTCCTTAGCCCTTTTCTCAAAAATTCACAGATCATCGAATACACAACCCGTTAGAAATGGCGGTCTTTCTCTCTTGTCCACAGATATTGATTCCATAAGAAGATAGGTAAAAAACCATTAACTCTCTTAAGGAGGTAAATATGAGAAAAATTATCTTTAGGACTCTCGTCTTCAGCGCAGTCCTACATTTGATATTATCCTCAGTAGTTCTGGCTGGTACCACCACGTTCTACGCTCAGGACAAGGTAGGGCGGAACGTGATGAGATTCGAATCCCACGCTCCTTTGGAGACCATCCTCGGGATTACCAATCAGATCACGGGGGATATTAGAGTCGATCCGACCAACATCAAGGATGGGACTTCCGCCAAGTTTGAGGTCAATTTAGCAAGCATGAAGACAGGAATAGACCTGAGAGACGAGCATATGCGGGATAAATACCTTGAGACAGAAAAATTTCCCAAGGCTGTATTTACATTTGACAAGATCATCTCATCCTCTAAGGACGCTCTGGCGGATCGGGAGACAATAGATCTTGTAGCTGAGGGGACATTTGACCTCCACGGTGTCAAGCGTAAAGAGCAGATGGACTTAAAGGTCACCTACTTCAAGGAGAGCGAAGCGACGCGCGCAAAGCTCCCCGGGAATTTAATGCGAGTCGAGGGTTCTTTCATCATAAAGCTTTCAGACTATAACATCAAAGTTCCCACGATGGTAATCCTCAAGTTAGATGAAAACATCAAAGTGGACATCGACGTGTTCGCCACTGATGCTGCTCCTTGCGACAAACACATGGACCCTTGCGCCCCCTGTAATAAAAAGAAGGATCCGTGCGACCCTTGCAGCGAACATATGGATCCTTGCAATCCCTGCGGCGAGTAAAAGTAATAGTATCAGATATGGCTTCTCCCCGTCCCCAGGGAACACACAGAAAATCATCCACGCCCTTTCACTGCCCCCTGAAGGCCACCACATTAGCATAGTTGTCCACAGCTTCCGTAGGATAGTAAAGAGGCCCCACGCTTTGCCTGGGGCCTTTAAAATCCCAGTCTGGACCCTACTTGCTCACTCAAAACAGTCTCAATTGCTTCACCTGGTCATAGAGTATTACGGTGGGATAAGCTCCTCAATATGGAAGACGTAATCCTCGCCTGCTATTGCCGAGTAGATTTGTTCTGTCACCGCCTGAGGGTCGGGTGAAAGGAGTAGACCAACTATGAAAGAGAAGAACACAGATGGACAGAGCGAGTTAACGGTTTACTATGAAGCGCTGGAAATTTGGGATAGAAGGAAAGTGTACAAGTTCCACGTTCTAACCTGCCGGGCTGGCAAACTTGCGCTGTGCCAAAACCATTCCTTTTGGTATGAGCTGCCAAAATCATGTACGCATTTAGCGGCATGACCATGCGCGAGTCAATCGAATGGTTTACTGAATGACCAGTCTCACCACACGTAGGATCCCTGGGGCGAACGGTCCTTTCATAACCTGTTTTCGTCCCCGCCATCGGCTCCACTATCCGCTGCAATGAGCTTTATTATTGGGATTCAGCCTTAATCCCATAAAGTTCTCGGAGATCCTCCATCATGAGGCGTTCATCTCCCTTCCAGATACCTTCGTTACCAAGATTGATATCAACCATGGCCTGGCGGCCCTCTACACGGCGGATAAAGTTAACGATGGTATCTGCAACGAACTTGGGTTGATCGGTTCCGGCGAAATGGCCAGCACGGGGCACTAACGTTAATTGAACGTCGTCTGTACCGAGAACGTTGGCAAATCGTTGGGTTTGAGCTGCAGGCATCATATTATCATACTCTCCCCACATAATGAGTGTAGGTACAGTAATATTATCGTATTTGACACCCTCTGGGTTCTTTTCAGCGTCATAGGGAAAAAGTAGAGCTGGGCTGAGGATTGCAGCACGATCGGCAAGCACGCGGATGTTGTGCATCTTCAATCTGAGAGTAGTGGATTTCGCAACATCCGTGACTCCATCACCAGCGCGGTTCCTTTCATAATCCACGTCCACATAGGGGAATGTGATCCATCGCAGGTTGTATTGGTTGTAGACTGTGGGATCATAAACCATCGTCTTGTAGATCTGCACGAGAGTCTGATCGAACGCACCGAATGCCGCAGCAAACATCTCGTCGCCTTCCGGTGTGTTCGGGATCTGTGAAGCGCGCCCAATGGCCTGGATCTCATTGACCGGGTATCCATCGAACGCGATGGCATCCAGCTGAACGAAAGCCTCCAGACGGTCGTTGTGCTTGGCCGCATACTGAGAGTTGATACCACTTCCCCAATCATCAGCGACGAAGATAAACTTGCGACCAGGGTACTCTTGTTGCATGAGCTTTTCGATATATTCTACGTCGTGTTTCCAGTACCACAGATCGTTGTCGCGCTTGTCCGTTTTCTTGCCGTACTGACGAGGTTGGGTGCTCTCACCCATTCCAAGCATGTCGATGGCGATGGTTTCGCAGAATCTGCCCACGTGTCTCTGGATCTCCTCCCATTGTGCCCTGTTGGTGGGGACACCGTGCAGGAAGAGCACGAGTGGGCCTTTGTCCCCCACTTTTGTGTAGGCAATCTCGAAGTCGTCGGTCCATTCGGTCTCTGTCCAGTGAGGGAGACCAACTTGAACAAAACCCTCGGCGGGAGCCTTGTACTTAAACTTACCATAGCTGAGCTCACCGGCGCTCCGGTAAATTGAGAGATCGACATCATTTCCAGCGGCACGCAGAGGGGCGTGGCTAAGCGCCACATACAAGCTCGGTGAATCTGTCGTGTCTTTGTGTTCCATTTGTTCACTCCTCTCTCTGCAAGAAATCGTTATCTCCGACCGGTTTTATCGGGCCATTTCTGTCTTTGGAAACGCCAGGAAGGTCACGTCGCTCGGCCAGGTCATCATCGAGAGGTATGGCGCTGTATCGATGTTCGATCATGCGATCGAGTACGGGGTCATGCAACCGGACGAAGAATTCCTCACCAACTCCCTTAGCCGTTTCCTCCGGCAAGCCATACTGCTTTACCGCTTGGGCAGCAGATTCCAGTGAGGGCGCGGCCCCGCAATACAGAATCATCGGATCGGCCAGCGTCCTGACCGCATCCATCGCCAGCAGATATTCGAGATCGACTAACTCGGACAGCGCACTGTCCTGGATCGGTACGGTGTGTCCGCCAGCCACCACGTGGCTGTAGATCCGAAGGCTGTCCCAGTGATCGCGTACCTCCCTGTACGGCCAGGCAATCGAAGCAATGGGGTGAGGGCACATCTGCTTGGGCTTGTCGGGGAACAGAGAGCCAAGTTCACGATCACATTGATCGCTACCGACTGAGATAAACACCTCGTCACCTGCTCGGATAGCGACTGCCTCTGCCTCACCGCCGGTCAGCGGTCCCTGCACTTCGAATTTTGAACTCTGAGTCAGAAGGTAGCGCCCAATGTGGAAAATGGATGGGTTGGTTCGGGTCGCACCGGTAAATTCTCCGTCCTGTTCGAGGGTTTCGTCCAGTCGTTTGCGCATGCCCGCGACGTCACGGGAGGCAAATCTTGCCCCAGAGACAGAGCCGATGGGGAAGGATCTTTGCTCGTTACGGTCTATGCTTTGAATGCTCATTTCGATGGGATCAATTCGCACGGCTTTACCTCCGTTTCCGTGTACCTGGACGTTCACTTCGTCGGGACGGTAACGTAGTTCACTTCGTATCCGCGTTCGTAGTAAAGGGGCATGATCTTACTCGGCCTGGGCGCTTGGGCCCTTCTCCCCACTCCTACCACACGCCGTCGATCTGGCTCTGCTTCTGATAGCTAAAGTTGAATCTCCACCTTCCAGCTCACGGGTACCCATGGCTCCTAAAGTTTGGTCTCCAGAAATGACGTCTAAAATTACGATTGCTCATCCACAGCGATGTGTTCTCCACAAAGACCCTCGTCCGTTGTCATTACTTATGGCAAATAGGATCCCGTGCGCAGATCTAATGTGAGAGAAAATACAAAAGAAGATAGACGATGTCAATAGGAATCAGGGAAGATACAGGATCATTTGAGTAGCTTGACAAGAGTTGTCGGATATGTTAAGTCGGAAGATATGTGAAATTGCTTCGGGGCCAACGCCTCTAGCAATGACCCAGGATCCAAGCCAAGTAGTTGAAAGATACAGATCAAGCGTCATTCCGAGTCCCCGATTGAAGCCCCAATAGATTCAATTGGGGGTCGGGGAAGCGAAGCAATCTGGTAATCTGTCCAGATTATTATGATCCTATATTAAGTTCTCAGTCTGGGGTTGCGTTGAGTTGCGTTGAACGCCATTCAGAGCTTGTCAAGGTACTGTTGGTAATTGTATTGAAATCAAGACAATTGGGATAATCAGGTGTCCTGCCTGGTCTCGATGCGTCACTTCACTTCTGCTCTAACGATGTTTCTGAAGAGAACTGGATAGCCGTCGAGTCTGATAATGTGATTGCCTTTTAGAGGGCAAAGAACTATATTTAAATTGAAATCGGATTCTGCAATTGGACTTCAGCTATAAGTATCAATTACCGCTGATGAAATTGCACGGGAGTCATAATAATGAACATGGAAGAAGCACTTTACGAATTAGGTGTCAGCGAAGATAAATTATCTTTCGAGCAGAAATCCTTCCTGGACGAAAACGGTTATCTACCCCTTTCAGGAATTCTTACCGAGGAGCAAGTTAAGGCAATCGCTTTGCGTCTGGACGAATTAGCAGAACTCGAAGGAGACGAGGCGGGCAAAGAAGTTCAACAAGAAACCGGAACGGTCAGGCTGAGCGATCTGGTGAACAAGGATCCGATGTTCGACATAAGCTTTACTCATTCACAAGTACTTGCCGCAATCGCACATGTCTTGGGAACACACTTTAAACTTTCGTCATTAAATAGTCGTTTTGCAGTGCCTGGATATGGCAGGCAGACACTGCATGTCGATGGGAAGAAGGCCGCATCTCCTGGTGATTATTATGTATGCAATTCGATCTGGCTACTGGATGATTTCAACTCGGACAATGGAGCAACTCGCATAGTACCAGGATCACACCGCAGCGGCAAACTACCGATTGATGCAATGGACGATCCGATGAACACTCATCCGGATGAGATCCAATTGATTGCGCCAGCAGGTACTGTTGTAATCTTTAATTCACACACCTGGCACGGCGGAGCACAAAATGAAAGTGATGCGCCTCGTCGCGCCATGCACGCCTATTTTTGCCGCCGGAACCAGCCTCAACAGACCGATCAAAGGAAATATATTCTTCCACAGACGTACGAGCGCTTGAGCGACTCAGCGCGATTCATCTTAGATGTGTAAAGTTTCCTAACAGATCAATGAACCTGACGTGCAGGTGATTCCCATCATCAACTGTAAGATTCATCTGAAATTCCTATATTTTGGTTTATTCACTCATTGCACTGCCCTTGTGCTAACCGTATCAGCTACATTCTTATGTGAGTACGACAAAGGATTTAGTCTGCGGTAGTATTATGATCAAAGGATCACCTTGTTAAAGAGTAAATCCATGAAGTGTAAATCTAGGGCCAGAACTGACACCTTGATGTGAGCCCAGACAGAGTGCTGCTGCAGTAGAACACGCGAAAGGATGCTGTCCATGAGTCAGAAACTCCGTCTGGGACTTATTGGATGCGGTGATTTCGGCAAGTATCTTGCTAACTATTTCCTGGAGGCGGCCGACATCACCGCGCTGTGCGATGTGAATAGATCCGGCATCGCGGAGACGGCCAAAGCGCTGCATCTGGATGTGCCGCACTTTACTGATTGCCAGGAAATGTTCGCAAAAGGCGAGTTGGACGCCGTAGCGGTCACCACTTCCAACGTCGCGCATGCAGCAGTCACCGTCGCTGCAGCCCGAGCGGGTCTGCACGTGTTCTGTGAGAAGGCCATGGCCCGCACAGTTTCCGAGTGCTGGGAGATGGTCCGGGCCATAAAGGAGAACAACGTCAAGCTGATGATCGGCCACAAACGCCGGCTGCGTCCACCCTGGGCTCGCATGATCGATCTGACCAACGAGGCTTTGCTGGGCGACGTCCTGGCTGTTACGGTCACGGAGTACGTTGATAACCGTCCGTACGATTTCTTTGACACGTGGTGGGGCAATCCCCAACTCTCAGGCGGTTTCTTTCACATGCACGGCGTGCACGTTATCGACTGGTTCCGCGCGATGTGCGGGGATGCCGTCAGGGTGACGGCCATGTACGGGCCGCAACACGACGAACGATACAGATTCCCGGACATCCTACACGCCACGTTTCGGTTCGAGTCCGGAGCCCTGGCCACCATCAACGGCGGGCTCTCCTATCCGTTGCACAAGTTCCGCGAATCTCAGGGCCCCTGGGCCGAATGTCGGCACGGCGGCTTCAAGATGGTGCCCCGCCTGGACTGTATCGATCTCTACTGGCAGCGTCTGGACGAAGAAGAGGTCAATCACGAGCGCTTTGCTGATCTGGGCTTCGACCACGCCTACCGGCTGGAGACTAGCGACTTCGTGCGCTGGGTGCAGGAGGACCGTCCACCTTGCCTGACCTGGGTTGAGGGGCTGCGCTGTGTGGAGATGATGGAAGCAGCCTACCGCTCGGCCGAGGCCGGCGGCCAGCCTATCGACCTACCCCTCTACCCCGAGCTTGAGGAAGGTAACTGACCATGATCGAACCCTACGACAAGCACAAGATCGTCCACATCAGCGGCGTCGACCATCCGGAGTCCATCTCCGTCGGCCCCAAAGGCGAAGTCTACACCACCGGAACAGGCTGCCAGGTATATCGTGTCGATTTGGAGACCAACACAGCCGAGCAGTTCGCCCGGACTTACAACCGCTGTCTCGGTCAGGCCGTGGATGCAGACGGCAACCTCTACTGTGCCGAATGCGTGCCTGGCAAGGTGTTGAAGATTAACCCCCAGGGCCAGATCAGCACCTACGCCACGGGTCCAGATGGGAGTCCCTTTGCCTGCACCAACTACCCCGCCTTCGATCGTCAGGGTAATATGTACCTCTCCGACAGCGGCGATTGGTCCGGTGAAATAAATGGCTACATCTACAAGATCAAACCCGGCGGCGGCGAGGCAGTGCTCTGGTACCCAGAACCGGTGGATACCCCCAATGCCATCGTTCTGGACGCCGATGAGCTGTACCTCTATTTTGTGGAGACCTTCGGCAGTGCCATCGCCCGCATCACCATCTACCCTGATGGATCGGCCGGTGCCTTTGAGCGTATGGTCCACATGCCCCGGCACATACCGGATGGAATAGCGTTCGATACAAACGGCCGGCTGTGGATCGCCTGCCACCGTCCGGATGCGATCTACGTCTTTGATCTGGAGAGCCGGCGGATCCAGTTGTTCGTCGACGACTGGATGGGCGAGGCCTTGCGCGGGCCGACCGACATCGCCTTTGCCGGCCCGAACCGCGACATCATGCTGGCCGCCTCGCTCGACAATTTGTGCATCCATCGTCTGGACAACACGGGCGTACAAGGTCTGGCCCTCAATCACCCTAAATTCTGAACCGCAAAAGTCAATTCCCCGATAGATTCAACCCCCGATTTAATCGGGGGGGACAAGCGATTTAATTCACTTTTTCTTCTTATGTGAAAGGAGAGGACCCTGAGAGAATTGAAAGGAATTTACCCCGCAATCGTGACTCCACTCGATATAAAAGGCCTCTATGACTCCGAAGCGATGCGCAAGATCGTACAGTATCAACTCAAGGCTGGCGTAGATGGCTTTTACGTCTGTGGAGGAACAGGCGAAGGACTATTGCTGACCCAGGAAGAACGCCGGGCGGTTCTCGAAACTGTCCTGGACGAAGTGAAAGGCAACGCGGGTGTCATCGCCCACGTGGGCGCCTTCCAGACGGCTGACACCCTATCTCTGACCAGGCATGCCAGTGAGGTCGGCGCCGACGCCATTGCTGCCTTGCCCCCAGCTTACTTCTATAAGCCAGACATGCTGGGCCTTGTCCTCTACTACACCGCCGTAGCCGAGGCGTCGGGCGTCCCGCTTTTAATCTACAACATTCCCCAGCGCACAGGCATCACCATGACCCAAGACCTCTTTGACCGACTGCTCAAGGTGCAGAACATTGTCGGCATGAAGGACTCCAGCGGCGATATCTATTCACTGGGTCTATTCTCAGCCCAGGGAAGAGAGACCCTTATCTTTGAGGGAGAAGACACTGTTTTGCTGGCTGCACTTCTGGCCGGCGCCTGCGGAGGTATCGGCTCAACGTACAATATGATGCCCCAACTCTTCGTCCAGCTTTGGAACGCCTTCCAGGCCAAGGATCTGGAGACTATGACCAAGACTCAGTCGCGCATCAACGAACTGATTAACGCCGTGGAGGTTATAGATCTCTTCGCCGGCCTCAAGCAGACTCTGGCCTGGATGGGGCTGGAATGCGGCGAACCGCGAACGCCCAATCGCCCACTCACCGAAGAAGAGACGGCGAAACTGCGCCAATCTCTGGAGAGTGCGGGCTTCTTCAAAGAGCTATGAACCGGGTCGCATTGGCCCCCGATTGAACCCCCAATAGATTCAATTGGGGGTCGGCGATAAGACCCCGTGAAGTAGCCAGAGATCAAGCACCGATGTTTCCCGGAGGCCGCATTGAAATGAAAAAGCTCCTGTTTCCTGACTTTCCACGCGAGGAGTACACAGCGCGGTATGCCCGTACCCAACAAACCCTCAGGCAGCATGGCATTGATGCGCTTTTCCTGACCCAGAGGCAGAACTTGCGCTACTTTGCCGGCCTGCGGGACGGCGCCTGGGATGCACATCATTTCTACTTTCTGACCATCTTGCAGGCTGCAGGTGATCCGATCCTGCTGGTCGCCAACGGCTTCAATCACTTGGTGAAGCAGTGCTGGATCGAGGATGTACGCTACTGGCCCTGGGAAAAGGCCTTTTAACATGTCCGAGAAGTCAAACGCCGTATCCCTGGTCTTGGACGTATTGAAAGAGAGACGGGTTGACCGTGGTGTCATTGGCATGGAGCTTAGCGCAGATATTCACGTGCACATGGCGCATACCCCATTTCACTTCCATCCTTCAGGTCCTACAGCATGCCAAGATTGTGGATGCAAGTGATTCTATCTGGGAGCTGCGCAGCATCAAATCTCCCGCTGAGATCGCGCGCCTGCGCAGAGCCGCAGATATCACCGCCAAGGGCGTCAAGGCCGGATTTGGAGCCCTCATACCCGGGATGATAGAGAAGCAAGTGATAGATATCATGACATCAGTCATGTGTGCTGAGAGCGCCTGCGAGCAGCGTTTCAATGCCTTGTACGCCGGGCCACGAGCCATGTGGGCCGAAGGCAATGCCTACGGATTATGTAATCCAGTCAGGAGACCTGGTGCAGTTTGACGGCGGCTGTGCATACGAGGGCTACTGGTGCGACTTCAAGCGCATGTCTGCCGTCGGAGAACCGCGGCTCCTAGAGAGGCGCTTCTACGATCTGGCCAGGGAGGGCTCTTCGCCGCGATTGAAGTGATGAAACCCGGTGTGCCATTAAATGTGCCGCTTCAGGCGGCGTTCGCGGTAAACGATGCAGCGGGCTTTGGCGCCTTCTCAGAGTGGTGTCTGGAGTCTGGCTGGTCGGCGATTGGCCACAGCGTCGGACTGGACCTGCATGAACAGCCGGGTCTCAGTGCGACCAGCACGGCCGTGTTACAGGAGAACATGGTGTTGTCCGTTGAACCCTTTATCACATTGAACGGCGTCTACCCGTTCTGGAAGGCTGAAGAGAAGTTCGGCCTTGAGGATGTAGTACTAATCACAGAGGATGGAGCGGATATCTTGACTTCGGAGGAGGTGATTACCCACGACTTATGGGTAGTGTAAGGAAGGGATGAGGATCGGTATCAACGCGCTCCGCCAGTCCCCGATAGAATCAATCGGGGACGATCCAACGGTGTACCTAACTGTTTCAGTGAAGCCACGTTGAGTCACCGCCTTCGGCGCAACTCAACTTAGGCACTCCGCGGGCAGGGCTTCAAACCCCGCCCCTGGGAGATGCCCTCCTCCTTCCCCGATGGCATTCATCCGCCACTCACGAGTGTCGGTATTCTGCTATAATTTTTATAAATGTAGAACTTCTTACTTTCCCCCCCTCCAAAAAGTTCTTCGATACTTTTTGGGGCCCAGTGGAGGATGAGCATGGCCAAGACCAGAAAGATACAACGTCCCCAAAAACATGATCCCACCGTCCTCGGTCGCGCCTTCAAGAGACGTCTCAAGGCAGGTGATGTCCTTCTGGGAGGTATAGTGTCCGAATACCTCCGCCCATCGCTGGTTAAGAAATACCGCTATGCCGGCTTCGATTTCATCTTCATCGAAAAAGAACACGCCTACTTTGACGGCAGCGAGATGCCAGACTTCGTGCTTTGCGCCCGCGACAATCAGGTTCCCGTCATTTCCAAGGTGGGCGAGCTGGGCCGGCCCGAGGTCGCGCGTCTACTGGAAGCCGGTGTTGTAGGGATCCAGCTACCCCGCACCGAATCCCGCGAGGATCTGATGGCCCTGATCGATTATATGAAGTTCCCGCCGGTGGGGACACGTGCTGCGGCCCCGGGCTTTGGAAATGTGGACTACGTGTCGCCCTCCGATCCTGCGGCATGGTTGAAGAAGGCAAACCAGTCCACCGTGATCATGGCCCATATAGAAACAGCCATGGGCTACGAGAACGCGGAGGAGATCATTACCACACCAGATCTGGATATGGTCTATGTGGGACCCTATGACTTTTCAATAGCGATGGGCTATCCCGGCGAATACGATCATCCCCGCGTCAAGGAACCGATGCATGACATACTTGACTTGTGCTTGAAGCACAAAGTGCCGTTCGGCACGACCGCCTCAGGGCCGGAGACAGGGGCTAAGTGGATCGCTGAAGGATGTCAGTTCTTTGAACTGGTCAGCGAGTTATCTTTGATCAGCGCGGGAGCGACGCAGGCAGTGGCGGCGTACCGCCAACATACCCCAATATGATGTCGTGATGTTCGCTGAAGAAGGGCGCAAGTGAAAATACGGGAAGGGATACAATGTTCGACAAGCACCCAGACGACTTGTGATCTACAACGAGATTGCAAGGCAAGTACAAGATGAGCACTTTAGATGAAAGATTAGGTCAGTCCCCGATAGAATGTATGGGGGATCGGAAGAAGCCCCACAGAAAGGAGACGATGATGAGCACACTATCAGTCAAGGTGAACGAGGGATCATCAGTCCAACTTACTGATTTTCCAATCCCAGAGGAACAGATTCTGGAAGGAGAACCCGTTGCCAGAATGTGGATCTCGGCGCAGTCGTCTGACCTAAAGGTGACGCAGGGTGTCTGGGACTGTACAGCGGGCAAGTTCAGTTGGGAATACGGCTGGGACGAGTTTGTAATGGTGCTCGAGGGCGAAGCGATCATCGAGGAAGAAGGTGGTGAACGGCACACCTTTCGGGCAGGCGATTTTGTCCATTTTCCGATGGGGCTGAAAACGAAATGGCATGTGCCGAACTACATCAAGAAGACGTTCATTCTACGTACTCCCGAGCCACTAGAGCTCTGAAGACCCACCGGTTAGAGGCAGAAGAAAATGGGGTCGGTCCATATATTCAAATAGACAGCAAGCAGTAGACAGGGAGGAGGGTGGTAGCCATGCCTACCCTTGATAGATTCAATCGGAGGCTACGTGCTCACGCCACGGAGATCAAGATCTTCACTTGCTCGTCCAATTTCTCAACTGCCTCTTCCAGGCCCGGTCCACCTCATCTCGAATCGCCTGCACGTCCTTCCATCGGTCTCCGAAGACGGACAGGAAATATCCCGCAGCCCCCTGCTCCGGACAGCCGAACATCTCCCGTCCCGGCGTGGCGGCCTACAGCCAGCACTCAATCACCTTCTCGGCAAATTCCAGCCAGTCCAGAAACTCCGGAGTGAGCTTCCCGCCCTGTCCGAGCGCCGGAATCTGGCAGTGGTGCCCGTTGAAGGGCCGGAAATGGAACTGCTGCGCGTACTGGATCAGGTCCACCCGCTCGGCCAGCCGATCCCAGTAGGGCGGCGAGAGATGCTTGACAACGGCAGGATGCGAAAAATCCCACGTCATCTTGAGCAGCCGCTTCTCCGCCTTTTCAAACCCTTCGGCCAGAGCGTAGGCCTTCTCCGGCGTCTCGGTGCAGGTATCGCGGTGCACCTCAATAGCCACATCCATCTGTAGATTGTCCGCCGCGGCCATCACGCGCCGGGCCAGAGCCACCACCTTCTTGGTCGGTGTATCGTGGTCGAGCATCTGCACATTGACGCATCGTGCGCCTACTTCGTTGGCGGCCTTGAACTGGGGCATTACGTCCTTGGCGCTCCCTATATCCACAGTGGCTGCGAAGGTAAGCCCGTACTTATCCACTTGTTCACGGGTCACCACCGGCACCCGTGCCAGGAATCCGTCAAACCCAGCGTTCTGGATACACCGTAGTTTCTGCTCAGTGGTCCACTCTCACTTCTTGCCACCGTAACCGGTCAGAATCCACAGAGTAGCCATGTGGAGAATCTTCGGGAGTTCAACTTTCCTTTCTACTCTTGCCATTTCGTTCTCCTTTCAGTACCCCAAGAAAAGTTCTTCAATACTCTTTGGATAAAGTTGAGAATTTCTACTAATGATACAAGAGATGGAATTCTTGTAAGAGGCTTATTTTATCGATCTTCTTCCAGTTCACCTGCGAGTCGCTTCATTTTGACCCCATACTTAGTAATCGGTGACGCAGTAGATGAGAACATATAAAAGAAGATAGTGGAGGTCAATGGAAATCTCAGTCCTAACCGTTAACAACTTCGCTTTTGCCCTTGTGGCCCACATTCGCACAATCTGAGGCGAGACAAGCTTCTCAACTTTCCCGGCCGGCGCATCTCCAAACTCTGTGAAGCTTCTCACGATTTCAGACGTTGAACTTGCGGCGCATTTGCAACCGAGATTTCTAACATCCCACTTTTTACACGTATCTGTAAAACTCCTTCTGAAAATGGCTTGGTAAGTACTTGATTTTACGCGGTCATTTTTTTATAATTAAGCAGTCGCAAAGAAACTGTGGTGTTCTCATACTTGCCACTCTTGCTAAAGCTCGCTGAAGATATTAGTCAGATAGTGCAACGGTGGCGTTCACGGCTTAAATACAGCTCCGATGTTCAAAGTTTCCCCAAGCTTCACTTTAGCGCGTCGTGTGCTGAATGCTAAGACCGAAGAGAGGAGAATTGTCATGACAAATACACTGTTCCCTACTACTGTCATCGGCAGTCTGCCTCGCCCGGCCTGGGTGCGTGAGCTGATCTTGGACCGCAAGGACGGTAGGATATCTGAGCAAGAAGTAGACCATGTGCTGGACCGGGCCATCGAATCGGTTCTTCTGCTGCAAGAGCGGGCAGGACTGGACGAGATCACCGATGGCGAATGGCGCCGGGAGAGCTACGTCAAGGTCTTTGCCGAACGCGTGCGGGGCTTCCAGCCCGACCTGAATCCCAGCGGTGGATTACCATACCCGGCTGTGGTGGCACCGGTAGAGTATCACCGTCCCATAGCAGTTGAGGAGATTCGTTACGTCCGGCAGCGCACCCAGCGACGCGTCAAGGCGACCTTACCTGCTCCTTACATCATCGGCCGGCGCATGTGGCATCCGCAGCAATCGAAAGGGGCGTACCCCACCCCCGAGAAACTGATGTCCGCTTGTGTGCCGATCCTCCGGCAGGAAATCGAGGCGATCCGCGACGCCGGAGCTGACACGGTGCAGCTCGACGAGCCCTGGCTGGCCACAATGGTCGATCCCAGCTTCCGCGAGAAAGATGGTGTCACTGACGTGCAGTACGAAATGGACCTGTGCGTCGATCTTATCAATCAGACGGTGGATGGGATCGAAGATGTGAAAACAGGAATGCACCTGTGCCACGCTCATTTTGACCACAAGCACGCCACCGAGGGCCCCTACGATCTGATCATGCCGGCACTGGCCAAGTTGCGGGTCGGTACGATCTCGATGGAATATGCCACTCCAGTAGCCAGTGGCCTGGAGTCTCTGGCCCAATTCCCTGAGAAAGTGCGGTTGGGATTCGGGTGCATTGACCACTGCGACCGACAGGTGGAAACTCCAGAGGAAGTGGTCGCAAGAGTGGAAGGGGCCATGCGCTATGTGGAGGCGGAGCGCATCACACTGCCATCCGGACTGTGGCTTCTCACCGTCGGTTCAGAACCCCATGGACCTGGACGAAGCGTATCTGAAGCTCAAGGTGATGTGTCAGGCAGCAGAATTGCTCCGCACACGTTACGCGTGATTGACAACGTTAACAAATAAGCGTCACGGGACCTCCTTCCCGAAAAAGGATTCTTACATGGTTCGAATAATTTGTCAAATAGAAAGGAGGAAAGGCGCATTTCTCTCCCGCGCAAATGCAGTACACAGTAACACCCGGTCCTCGATACACTAATCGGGAATGCAACCGGGGGTAGACAGGGCAACGCCTCTTATCCCTGTATGCTTCCTACTTATTTAAACTGGGAGTCTCCTGCGCTGAATTCATATGAGAATTATTGAGAATGGTATTTTGTCCCGTGGCGTAGCGGGGACTGAACGAGCCGTCCTGACTTTCCCCAGCGTAATTGCACTTTCCAATGGCACGCTTATGGCCACCTGCCGCGCTGGCTCGAACAAGGACTCTCCCGATGGAACAGTTGAATTTTACTCTTCTCTGGACAGCGGTCGGACCTGGAGTGAACCGAAACGTCCTTTCGAAGGGACGCAAATTGGAGGCTTACAGGGGTCACTCAGGTCCTGTTACCTTACCGAGCTTTCACCCCCGATTGAACCTATCCGGGGCCACCTAATCGCGGCTTACTTGTGGATCGATCGGGAGACTTACCCTGGCAAACCGCTGTTCAACCCCGAGACCGAGGGTTGTCTGCCGATAGAGCTTCTGCTAGCCGATTCACACGATTTCGGAGAAACGTGGACTCCGTGCCGAGTGGTGCCGATGCCCGCTGATATTGGCCCGCCGAGTTTAACGAACCCGATCATGGTACTTCCCGACGGTACTTTAGTGTTAAGTGTTGAGTCGAACAAGCCCTACGAAGATAGTTCCAGATGGTATCAACGAGTTGTCTTGTTCCATTCAACTGATCTGGGTCAGACCTGGGGTGAGCCCGTTACAGCCAGCCAGGATCCGACGGGCCGCATCTTCTACTGGGACCAGCGTGCTGGCGTAGCCCCTGACGGCCGTATCGCTACCTTTCTGTGGACCTACGACAGCCAGACGAATACTTACCTCAATATCCACCGCCGGATCAGCCCGGATGGCGGCCAGACCTGGTCGCCCCTTGAGGATCTAGGCTTTACCGACCAGGCAGCACATCCTGCCATAATGCAGGACGGACGCGTCGTCCTTGCGTGGGTGGACCGCTTCGGTACCCGTTCGATTCGAGCGCGTTTGGCCTCCTCTATCGAGGCACCCTTTGATCCTGCGCCAGAAGTGGTAATTTACTCACACAGTGCAGCCTCAGCGCAGGATTCGGCTGACGATGATACTGCTACACTTCTGGCGGATATGTCACTCTGGACCTTTGGCCTACCCTATGCAGAGGCCCTGCCTGATGGCGATGTGTTGGTTGTCTACTACGCGGGAACTGAAACGTCCATGGACATTCATTGGTCGCGGTTGGATTTACATGGCTAGTAGGAATAGCGCAGATTAGACAAACTGTTAGTTATTCCGAGAAACCGAGTACGGTGAATCTCAGCAGAATTGTGAATAGCGAGATTCACTGCCGATCGCTTCGGCCCACTGATCCTGTCTTCAGCCACCAAGGCACAAAGATATTAAAATTAGTGTCTTTGTGCCTAATCTCCGCTGTGGGGTCACGCCCGATTGAATCTATCGGGGGTCAACGTCAAACTGCTCGAACTTCCCAATTTAGGGTAATGAGCCCGAAACTGAGGATCTTTATTCCCCTTGTAAATCAAGCAGATGCGCAATCATTTCCAGGCGAATCGCATCCAAATCCCTCTGATCGACATCCAGCGTTTCAAGGTAGCGCGCGGCCTTTTCGGCAACCTCCCTCCGCCTGCCATCTGTCGATTTTGCGGCCTTCTCGATAGCCTGCATCAGCGTCGTCACATAGCGAACATCGTCCACCGCCTCGCGGTAGCCTTCCCACCCGATCGTATTGATCACACCGTCGATTGTCGGGTAGACGAAGGTGATATCTCGTGTAACGCTGTCGAAATCATTCCACGGGTTGCCGAAGGCGTGCTTGTAGGCGTAAGTTGCAGCGCCGTCCCAGTTATACTTCCATATCAGCAGGCCGTAATTCCGCCGAAATATCTCGGGGCTTTCGGGACCAACATGCGGGTTGGCGTAGGACCAGACCTTGTGACCGACGGAATGCCACATCTCCGCCTCCTCCCGGTTGAGGGGAGGCTGACAATTGAACACATCCAGGATGTCACCCACGGTGTCAAAGTAACTTCCCCGGTAAACTCCCTGATGACCGGCTTTGCTGCTGGCGGAGGCGAACATCTTGCCACCTGCCTTTCGCACCGTCTCCCAAGTAGGCCGTTGCTGCAACAAACGCTCGCCACCGGCCTCATCCCATCCGTAGAAGTAGACGTCGGTAAAACCGTAGGATCTGAAAAGTTCAATGCGTTCTTTTACTACATTTAGTGGAACACTTGCACCCCAAACCGTGTAGAGCGGCCGACCCGCCATGCCCACCTCTTTCCTGATCTGCAAGAATCGCCTGGTTTCAGCTTCGTCCGAAGGATAAAAGATCGGGTCAGTCACACCGTGGGCGAGCAAGTCTTCCATTTCCATGCGGTATCGTAGATCAATCTGTGATTTTCCGTTGGGATTCCGGTGGAAAATGCTGGAAGTGTAATAGGGCTCCGCCAGCTCAATCGGCAGGACCCGCAGATTAAGCTTTAGAACCCGCAATTTCCTCTTTGACAGCAAAAGCGTGATGCGCCCGGTGTAGTTCCCCGGTTTGGCATCGTCCGGCACGTGAACCGTTACCCAAAACTGCTTGTTGGTGTTGGCAGGAATATCGACAGGCAACAGAACAGAGCTGTCCTTAATCGGAATGTCGTCGCTCGGAAATATGGGACCCTCATCATATTTCTCCTCCGGATTGCTTATCCAGATATACTTTTCTCTTTTGGGCAGGGATAACTTGAGATAGTTCTCCTTGGCCTCAAAGTCGACCTTCACCAAGCTATCATCTTTAAGAAGCAGTTCTGGCACCAGCACTCGCTTGCTGAGATCCTGTTCGATGCCCACCCAGGCACTGCCCGACTGATACCAGCATTTGACCACTTTGATATCGACCTCCTTTGCCAAAATTACACCATGTTTTGCTTTCAGGTCGTCGGCCTGTACCTTCAGCGAGGTGATATCTGACTGGGCAAAGATGACGAAACTCCCCGGCTCATATTCGCCGGGGCAGGCCACCACCTTAAGCTCATTAGAGACTTGCCCCGTCTCGACCGGGCCGGTGGGCAGAATCTTGACCGCGCTGACAGGCAGCACGACACGGATGGTCATAGCGTCCTGTGCATAGGCAGAAGCATTCAAAGCGACTAACAGTGTCAGAACAGTATAGAAAATTATATGTCTTATTTTGAGACCTCATCTTTCTCAGATTGACAAGACATTAACTATACAAAGATCGGGTAATTTTGCGACGTCTCCTCATTCGTGGACTGAAGATGGCTTTATGATACTGAATATTAAGTGGGAAGATACAAAGAAAACTGTTAGATGTCAACAAAGATTCATCAGTCCAGAATCGTTGTAAATTGCCCACTTTGAACACGTAGTTAGTGTGCACAGAATTGTTCTTGCTAAGTTGTTTGGATAAAGGTATATTTGCGTTGAGATGAGAATGAAAAGGAGACCCAATTAATAATTCTATAGAGAAGGGACTACTTGCCATGAGACGCCGCAGGACGATCTACTTTAATGATGCACGGCATTGCTATCTGTTCATTTACGACCCGCCGTTCCGGTTAGAAGATGCCTGGGTACCCATTGACGAGGTTGCCGGCACAGCCGTCGACACCTTCATCTACGGGGTAGCACGGGGTGATGGCCTTTTCTACCCTTCCAAAGTGGGTCTCAGGTTCGGTGAAGGCCTGGATGGTTTTGATCTGGCCGCCTACTGGCGCGTATGGCATAATATGCAGAGCCTGATAGACCTCGGCCTGGATCCACTGAAGGTGCTGATCGACCGGGCTCACGAGAAAGGCATGGACTTTTTCTCCAGCCTCCGTATGGGCGAGCAGCCAGGCATGCCCTCTGGGTACTCAGTGCCGACAGAGGGGAAGGGGTACGTGCACCCGGAGGTGCGCGACCACCAGTTCGCCGTACTGGAGGAGCTCGCCACGCAGTATCCGGTAGAGGGCGTGGAGCTGGACTTTGCGGGAGCTCCGGGCGGGGATTCCTTCTGCTTCAGACCCGAGGAAGCATCGGAACACACATCAGTGATGACCGACTTTGTGCGCCGAGTGGCTGAGATGGTCCATAACCGGTCAGGCAACCCCGGCCTGGTGGGTGCGCGTGTATATCCCACAGAGGAGTTGAATCTGAAAGTAGGCCTGGACGTTCACACCTGGCTTAGCGAGGGGCTGGTAGACTTTGTGGTTCCTATGTTATATGTGTCCAACTACCTCGACGCCAACATGCCCATCGACTGGGTGGTGCAGGCGGCCCATGAAAACGAGATATCAGTTTACGCCATGCTGCAGCCCTACTACTACCGCATAGGCACTGAGACTGTGTACGCTCCCCCGGCCATGATGCGTGCTGCGGCGGCCAACTTCTGGGAGCTGGACGTGGACGGGCTCTACACCTGGTTTATGGGGTGGCCCCTGGGGGATGTGGAGCGCAGCACCCTCACGGAACTTGGAGACCCCGAGCTGGTAAAAGAAGCTGACAAACACTACTTCCTACGCCGGCGTTGCGAGTCGGCTGGCGAGCAGGATTACGCGGCCCCCCTGCCGCTTGAAATCCCTTCGGCTGATCCGGCCAAACGTTATCAGCTTCCCTTTTCCATCGCCGACGATATCCAGAACGACCGGGTACAGAGTGTTCAGCTCAAAATCTACATAACCAACCTGATGGCGGTGCACCTACTCGAGATCTTTTTGAACGGGGAGTCCCTGGCAGAGGAACTCTGCAAGCGCACCTTCCCCAAACTGCCCGACCGTTACGCGGGCCAGTGGCTGGCATTTGACCTGGAAGGAGTGCGCCCTCAGAAAGGCGGGAACCTGCTGGAGATAGTTTTAAAAGAGCAGCCCTCCGACTTCATAGCGCCATTGACGGTAGAGAACGTAGAAATCATCGTCCAATACGGCGCGTATACAAGAGGACTTTAAGTTAGACAGCGCTGCGCTCTCTAAATGCTTTGATGCGCGCTCAAAAGAAGCTGCCACACTTCCCATTTGATCTCTAACTGAGTATCTTGACAAAACCTGGCGGAAGTAATTGAATAGGGATCTATCTGGAGGTTGCCACTTTCTGTGTGCTATCTTCCGTCTTGGATCTCGATAGTCACCTCCAGACAATCTTGATCTAATACTTAGCTACAGATACCATGCAAAGAAGTGGCACCGAAATCCACCAATAGATGACATGCACGCTGCGTTAACCATCCCTTCCGTCGAGGGCACGTCGCGCGCCCCCCACCAAAAGGTGCACCAGCAACGCGCTAATTCCCTTGGGGCCCTGATCCTTCACCGTTTTCGATCAGTACTCGCGTACCTCGAACTGGAGCGTCAATTGCCCTACCCTGCGCTCCAACCGACCAACCTCCCGCTCCTTCGGGTCCTTGCAACCACGCCGAGACTTCAGACTCTCCTGGCCTCCTTCTAAGAAACTATCACCCAAGCATACACCTGCGACTGGCTAATTCCATTCTTCCGACACACCTCTGATACATCCGCTCCTTTCAAAAGAGCCAACACCACCGCTGCCTTACGGGTCCCAAACCAGCGCTTACTATCTTTTACCTCGGGGCTTGACAATTTGACCTCCTTTCTCAAACCCCAATTATCGAAATATTTGTCGCTCTACCAAGGGGGAGCGGTATGATTAGGAGTTAGCATAATTAAATGGCACAGAAATTAATTGGATAACGAAAGGGAATTAAAATGTCATACAAAAAAATATGATCTTTTCATTGTGATTAAGTCTGCCGAAACCGTGTTTGTAGGCATAAGTTTCAGCGTTGTCCCAGTTGCGCTTTCATATCACCAGGCTGCGTGACACTGCTATGGAACCAATATGCGTCAGCAAAATTCATGAGTCCAGAATCGTTGTAAATTGTCCCCTTTTAAGACGTAGTTAGTCTGCAAGAATTTTTCTTGCTAAATTGTTTGTATAAAGGTATATTTGCGTTTAGATGAGAATAGAAACGAGACCCTATTCATAATTCTAAGAGAAAGGACTACTTGCCATGAGACGCCGCAGGACGATCTACTTCAATGATGCTCGCCACTACTATCTGTTCATTTACGACCCCCCGTTCCGGTCAGAAGATGCCTGGGCACCCATTGACGAGGTTGCCGGCACAGCCGTCGACACCTTCATCTACGGGGTATCGCGGGATGATGGCCTTTTCTACCCTTCCAAAGTGGGTCTCAGGTTCGGTGAAGGCAAGGAAGGTTTTGATCTGTCGGCTTACTGGCGCGTATGGCACAATATGCAGAGCCTGATAGACCTCGGCCTAGATCCACTGAAGGTGCTGATCGACCGGGCTCACGAGAAAGGCATGGACTTTTTCTCCAGCCTGCGTATGGGCGGGCTGCCAGGAATGCCCTCTGGGTACTCAGTGCCGACAGAGGGGAAGGGGTACGTTCACCCGGAGGTGCGCGATCACCAGTTCGCCGTACTTGAGGAGCTCGCCACGCAGTATCCGGTAGAGGGTGTGGAGCTGGACTTTGCGGCAGCCCCGGGTGGAAGTGCCTTCTGCTTCAAACCCGAGGAAGCATCGGAACACACGTCAGTGATGACCGACTTCGTGCGCAGAGTGGCTGAGATGGTCCATAACCGGTCAGGTGAGCCCGGCCTGGTGGGTGCGCGTGTATATCCCACAGAGGAGCTGAATCTGAAGTCGGGGTTGGACGTTCACACCTGGCTGAGCGAGGGGCTGGTGGACTTTGTGGTTCCTATGCTATATGTGGACTTCTACCTGGACGCCAACATGCCCATCGACTGGGTAGTGCAGGCGGCCCACGAAAACGAGATTTCAGTTTACGCCATGCTGGGGCCCTACTACTCTGACCCGAACCGCAAAGGCTCTTCGACTGTGCACGCTTCCCCGGCTATGATGCGGGCCGCTGCCGCCAACTTCTGGGAGCTGGACGTGGACGGGATCTACACCTGGTTTTTGGAGTGGCCCCTGGGGGATGTGGAGCGCAGCACCCTCACGGAACTTGGAGACCCCGAGCTGGTAAAAGAAGCTGACAAGCACTACTTCCTCCGCCGGCGCTGCGAGTCGGCCGACAAGCACGATTACGAGGCCACCCTGCCGCTTGAAATCCCTTCAGTTGATCCGGAGAAACGTTATCAGCTTCCCTTTTCCATCGCCGACGATATCCAGAACGACCGCGTGCAGAGTGTTCAGCTCAAAATCTACATAAACAACCTGATGGCGGTGCACCAACTCGAGATTTTTTTGAACGGGGAGTCCCTGGCAGAGGAACTCTGCAAGCGCACCTTCCCCAAACGGCCCGATGCGTACGCGGGCCAATGGCTGGCATTTGATCTGGAAGCAGTGCGCCCTCAGAAAGGTCGGAACCTGCTGGAGATAGTATTGAAAGAGCAGCCCACCGACTTCATAGCAGCATTGACGGTAGAAGACGTAGAAATCATCGTCCAATACGGCGCGTATACAAGAGGACTTTAAGTTAGACAATGCTGCGCACTCTAAATGCTTTGATGCGCGCTCGAAAGAAGCTGCCACACTTCCCATTCGATCTCTAACTGAGTATCTTGATAAAACCTAGCGGCTGTAATTGAATGGGGATCTATCTGGAGGTTGCCACTTCCTGTGTGCTGTCTTCTGTCTTGGATCTCGACAGTCACCTCCAGACTATCGAGATCTGATACTTAGCTACAGATACCATGCAAAGAAGTGGCACCAAAATATAGTAATAGATGATATGCAGGCTGGATTAACCAGCCTTTCGGGCGAGGGAACTGCGCGCCCCTCCACCGAAAGATCTACCAGCAACACGCTGGTTTCCATGGGGCCCCGATCCTTCACCGTTTTCGATTCAGTACTCGTGTACCTCCAGGAATAAGACTGGATGACCCTGACAGTAACCCGGGCTTAGTCTGATTTCACTATGTGATGTCTATGCCTGAGCCCTTTGTCAGCGTGTCCACATTTTCCTCCAACCGATAGATCAGGATGGGTGAATAATTCGTCCGATCTACTATTTTTGAAGAGAAAAAGATGAGGAAGGTAGAAATCCCGCCGATCAGGGGCGTTTTTGCCAGGCCGTGGTCGGTGAAGAAACTAATAGGACTATGCGCGGTTTTCGGACCTGCGGCAATGGTAGCTTCGGTCAGCATCGGGGCGGGCGAAACGATTGTCGTGGTTCGCGCGGGGGCATGGGCAGGCTATGGGCTGCTGTGGCTTGTGGTGCTCAGTTGTGTCATCAAGGGAGGGTTCGTCACTTACCTGCTGGGACGTTATACGGCGATTAGCGGCGAATACATCGGACATCGCCTAGTGCGGCTGCCAGGGCCGCGGGGATGGCTGCTGCTTGCGCTTATAGCTTTTGAGATGCTGGGCGCTCCGCTGGCTTGGGTTCCAATTGCTAAGCCATGTGGCGCCCTATTTCACTTTCTGTTTGGTGCAGAGCTGCCAAAGTCTATTCCAGAACCTATCTGGGAAAACATTTTCACTTCCTGCTTCATCGCCCTCGCCCTCACGTTCGGCTTGCGGCTTTCGTTTGAAAGATTAGAGAAACAGCAGATCTTGATTTGCCTAATTCTTGTCACGGGGACGATTATCGGCACGCTGATGGTGCGTCCCGATTTCGGGCAGACAATTGTCGGGAGCCTCAGTTTGGGACACTCGCCGCCATTCCCCCCTTGGGCGCCTGAAGATACTATCAAACACCCGATGCTGACGATGGCGACAACCTTCGGCTACGTCGGCGGTTCGGTGATGGCATACATCGTCTATGCCAATTGGATTGGACTGCACGGCTGGGGGCTGACGGGCCACAAAGAGATTGAAGCGATTCGTCAAAATGCTTTTACACACGATGCGATTGACTATCTTCCCGACGATCCCGAGCAGGCAAGCCAGTTGCGGCGACTGATTTCGCCCCTGCGGTGGGATGTCGGCATGGGCGCAATCGTTCTTTTCATTGTGACAGCGGCGTTTATGTTATCTGGTGCTGCGGTCTTATATCCGCTGGAAACCCGATTTGAGGGCTGGAGCCTCCTCACCAATCAGGCCCATGTCTGGCGCAACATCCACCCTACGCTGGTGTGGATCTATTACGGCTGTATCATCGCCGCTCTCTGGGGCACGCTGCAAGCTCTGCCAGAAATCTATGCGCGTGTGATACAGGAGTTCCTTCAGGCTGTGTGGCCCCACCGCACATGGGACTATGATAAAATCAAGCGCTTCCTGTGTCTCTACATTTTCATTACCGCGACAACCCTTGTCTGGCTCAACATCCCATTCGATATCCTCACACAGGTTGCCGGCTTCATCCTGGCCAACTTCTCCATAGCACTTATCATGCTTGCTGCACTGTATCTGAATTTCAAACTTCCTTCCCTTTATCGGACGCGCCTCCCTATTCTGATAGGAGCTATCGTGTCGGCCGGTATTCTAATCATCTTCGCCGGGATTAGTGGATGGGGCCTGATTCAGAAACTCTTTGGCAGCATATAGGGTCTAAACTGTCAGTGTCGCCTACCTAAACCATTCGTAATTAAGTCCCAGCGAGCGGTCATCAAGCGGCAAGTCGACGCGCACGCTCCCCTGGGCCGAGGACTGCTTTAGGGCGATCTCGACCTCAAGAGCCACAGCGACCCTTCTGCCGGAGTTCTTGGGCTCATCAAGCTTGCCTTTCAGGCAGTCAAAGATGTCGGCAAATCCGTAAACGGCACCGTAGGGACCTACCATCTGTGGCTCCGGCCACGGCATCTCCACTCGCCTTCCACCGCCCGGAGTATCTACGTCCTTCCACAGTCTCCATCCAGTAGGATATTGACAGTGGACTATCTCCCCTGCGGTGCCGTGCACGCGGACAGGAAAGGCCCCCTTTCGGAAGTGAACGACCAGTCCGTCTACGGTAACCATCATCCCTTCGCCCCCAAACTCGTTGCTGTTTTCCGGTCCACCGGGTACCCCAGCTTGGATACCGAATTCGTCAATACGCGGTCCGCGTCGCACCGGGTCCCCGACACCGATGACCCAGGCGGGCGCACTCTCCACGAAGTAGGACCAGTTCTGATGCTGCGAAGTTGGACCTGACGTCTCGATAGAGACGACCTCGCCTATAGCCCCGCTTGTGACCAGTTCCTTTGCCCTGCCAAAAGAGGGATGAGTGGTGGTGATAGCACCACAGCAGAGAGGCACACCGGCGTCAGCGCACGTCTTGACCATGCGGTCGGCCTCCTCAAGAGTATGCGCCATGGGCTTTTCCGTCATGATCCCCTTTACGCCACACTCGACGGCCAGGCAGGTCAGGTCAGCGCGTCCCTTGGTGTTGGTGCAGATTGCTAAAATGTCCAGATTCTCCTTCTTAAGCATCTCCTCCGCGTCGGTGTAGAGCGCCTCAGCGCCGTAGCGCTCCTTGAAGGACTTTAACCTCTTCTGGTCGCGGTCTGCACCGGCGACAAGGTCAACCTCAGGGCGGTCCCACAGCGCCTCGGCGTAGGTGCTGGGCGTACCCTCATTGCCAGGGTGCTCGTGGTAGTGGAATTTGCGGTGAATATTCAGCTCAGGCGTGGGACGATCAACATCATCGATGTCGAAGTAGTCGTCGATTCGCGCAGCCAGGTCGTAGAGCATCCCCATCCATCCCAGCCCAATAACTCCTCCCCGGTACTTTGTCATGCTGCTCCTCACTTTCTCTTTAATAATACAACTGTTGTGATACGGAAATGACCCTCATATTTCTCCCCAAGAAGCTCTTCCCCGATAGAATCAATCTGGGATAGCGAGCGTCACCTGCGATCTTTGGGGGTCCCTATCTGTCCTTCCTGCCTTTTTCACCCCGTCAGTAATCAGGATATCAGTGCCCGCAGTTAAGCTGTCAAACAGTTATTGCGAGCTGAACTTCATCGTTCGTTCCTCCTCATGTTAATTTAGGCTAACCACCGTTGGTTAGATTCAATTCTCGATTTATCTACTGTTATCACCCTTTGGCCAGAATAATTCATAAAAAAAAGTGCATTAATTAAGACATGTACTGCTTCCCAGGAAAGCGACACCAATTAAGCAACCTGGGGTAGTAGATAAAATTGTTTTCTCCACTCTTTTGGGGTCTTATATCCCAGGGATGAATGAAGCCTGTTCTTGTTGTAATTATCGATCCACTGAGATATGATCTTCTCAGCCTGTTCAAAGGATTCAAACTTGTGAAGCCAAACACACTCTTGCTTGAGGGTCCTGAAAAAACGCTCTACAACACCGTTCCAATCGGGTTTACCACTTGGTATGTATTCCTGACGAATTCCCCAATATTCGGTACTGGCCAAATAGGCCCGAGCCAAAAAGATGGAACCATTGTCAGAGCGCAAAGTGAGACCCTGGGGGACAGCCTCCTTGGAAGTGTATCGAGAGATCACGGCCCGATCCAGGGCATCTGTGGCCTCCAGTGCCCTCCCTTTTCGACTAAAACGATACCCAGGAACCTCCCGGCTTCCGTTGTCCACCACCGCAATAAGAGGACACCAACCATCTTTTCCACAGTAAATCTTTGTCAAGTCACTCGACCACAAACTGTCGGGACTATCCACCACAGAACGCTTCTGGGCAACCTGTGGCCCCTTTCTCCCGGGACGATTCCACAGCTTACACTGCCACCCCTTAAGCTTCATTATCCTATGAACCTTCTTAACGTTGACACATTCCCCTTCCTTGAAACGAAGATGCGCCCAAACCCGCCTGTGACCAAATGCCTCTTCTTGGTCCAGTATCCCTCGAATACGAAAAGCAAGCTCCTCATCTATCACAGGCTCTTTAACAGAAGAACTGACACCTCTATCCCTAAACCTATACAGAGTCGAACGATGCAAACCCAAAGCCAAAGCTACCACCTTGCGGGAATAGCCTCGACCCAAAAACCGCCCACTCAAGGCAACCGCTTCGTTTTTTTTAGACGGGCTACCTCTTCGAGTATCTCCAACTGGAGCGTCAACTGCCCTACCTTGCGCTCCAACCGGCTAACCTCTCGCTCCTTCGGATCCTTGCGACCACGCCGAGACTTCAGACTCTCCTGGCCCCCTTCTAAGAAACTATCACGCCAAGCATACGCCTGCGACTGGCTAATTCCATTCTTACGACACACCTCAGATAGATCTGCTCCTCTCAAAAGAGCCAACACAATCTCTCCCTTACGGGTCGCCGTCCAGCGCTTACCATCTTTCACTTCGGGGCTCGACACCTTGACCTCCCTTCTCAAACCCCAATTTGCGAAATATTTGTCGCTCTGTCAAGGGGAGCGGTATGGACATTATATAACAGTCATGCTGTATAATTGCAAAAACAATGCCTAAAACTGAAGAGACACTGCCATGAATAAAGATACACAAGTTTCGCGCAAGTTCAAAGACATTTGCGGAAATCCGAGAATTGAAGACTAAGCCTCATTACGAACTAATCGGGCCAGTAACACAAACATTTATCGCCGTTATACTCTTATGGTGTTCCGCTGGTACTAAGAAATGAGGCCCTAATCACGATCTTCGGGGAGTTTGTATTCTAAATTCAAATGTCCGAATATCTCCTCCTCTGATTTTATCTCTATTAGATCACCGTCCTTATTTTCGAGACCCTGGCCATTGGCCTTCAACCGCATTCCCAGGGAAATCGCTCGTTTTGCCAGTCCGATATTGTGTTCCTTGCTCCCTGTACGTATTAAGAGCAACGTTGGGAACGTCTTCGAGTGGGCAAAGTAAATATCAAATGGAACACTGTCCAGCACAAACGATGCTAAATTACCTCCCCACTTTTCAACTTTATCAGCTATTCTCGAAACTTCTTCGCGAAATAGCTGGCGGGAATTGTCATTCTGATTGAATATATCTCTGGGGCGATCGGGAATAACAGCCACAATGTCCACATCGTGGACAAGCTCCTTTTTCCGGCGAAGGCTGCCGGCAATCTTATATGCCTTTTGCTTTTTGCCATTCCCTATATCCGCTTCCAAAGCATATTTCTCAAATATGGGCTGTAGTTTTTCAGCCAGTTCAATAGCCTTCCGCCTCGGAATGCTGGCTCTATCTGTATCTTCAGAACGAGTGCCTTCAGGAAACATGTTCACCCCTATACAGCAGCAATTTGCAACAATTCTTAAGCTTAGCACAACAGAATATATCCATTCCTGATGAGAATGTCAACCCGAAAAAGGACAACAATGCAATAGATTCCTTGATTTTGATCTGCGAAAAGTTTAAATTAGATGCTGTGGTAATACCTCGCCTTGAGCGAAGCAAAAGGAGACGGACAATGAAGATCGGACTGCTCGCGGAATATAACAAAGATCAACTCAATTTCATGCAGAAGAACGGATTTAAGAGCATGGAGCTTATAGTGCGTCCGGGAGGACCTTTTGATCCTGCGATAACCGATGAGAAGGCAATCCTATCGGCTAAGAAGGATTTAGCAAAAAGGGAAATCGAGGTGTCTGCGATAGGTCACTATTCCAACAACCTTGACCCCGATAGCCAAAAAAGGGAGCAGAATATAAATCACCTTGAGAATCTGATGGATCTGTGCGAGAAGATGGAGGTCAAGACTCTCCGCACGTTGGCAGGGAGGAACCCCGAAAAGGACATACCCGACAACATCCCTATGTTCAAGGAGGTGTATGAGCCTCTATCAAAGAAAGCGGAGGACAAGGGCCTTAGAATAGGCTTTGAGAACTGTCCCATGTTCCACTACTTCCCGTTCAGGGGGATCAATATTGCCTACACTCCCAGAGCCTGGGATCTTATGTTCGACGCCGTGCCATCAGAGGCTTTAGGGATAGAGTACGACCCGTCTCACCCTGTGTGTCTCTGTATGGATTACATAGGCATCGTATATGAGTTCGGAGACAGGATATATCACGTCCACGCCAAGGACGCCGAGGTAGTAGACCGGAATGTAAAGAGGAATGGGATATTGGAACCCGGAGCTGTCCGCCACAGAATGCCCGGACTGGGACAGGTAGATTGGCCGAGCTTAATATCCGCTCTTGTGGAGATGGGTTACGATGGAAATTTGGACATAGAGGGCAGACACGATCCGGTCTACAGGGACGATAGAGAGGAAGAAGGGCTCTTGATAGCCTTCAAGCACCTGTCTGCCTGCGTGGCGTAGTAAAAGGATGATCAGATTCCCACTGTCAGCGAGATTGCTACCCTGCCACTGACTGACCCCCGATAGATTCAATCGGGGCGGGGTCGCAATGACCTTGCTTGTCTGGGCTTTCAGTGATTGCGGGGAGGTGGAGCCCCGAACCAATCTCACCGTCTACTTCTTGTCATCGTTCTTCTTCCTAAGGTTTTCAACGATGCTTGCGGCCCAATCTCGACCTCCCAGGCCGAAAGCCAGAGCTAAGGCCAGGCAGACTGCGCCGAAGGCAAGTTCAAACGCTGATACGATCAACTCCCGACCGATAGCTAACTGTTCAAGGGCTGTGAAAGTCACAAAGACGATGATAGCGTACTGGGCAAGAGTACTGACCGTCGCTGCACCTTCAATGCCGACGTTGTTCAGATAGGTCAACAGGACTCCTCTGACCAGCCTGGCAAAGAACGTTCCGACGATGAGAACTAAAACAGCAACAATCACGTTCGGGATGTAGAGGACTATCTTGCTGAACAAGTCAGATGCGACCTGAAGTCCGAGGCTGTTGGCTGTTGCAAGAAACACAATAAGCATAATCAGCCAGTATTGCAGACCCGCAAGGAGCCCCTGCATCGTCAGTTGCAGACCGCCCTGTTTTAGAAACTCATCTATGCCAGATTTTTCGACTAACACATCCAGACGAATGAGCTTCAAGCCCTTCACCGCAAGGGCGAGAACGACCTTGGCTATGATCCAGCCTACGATAAGGATGACCAGTGCACCGATAAGTTTGGGCAAAAACGCGCTCATCTGATTTAGGATGGTCTTTACAGATTCCAAAACCTCTATCTGGATCATTTCGACTCTCCTTTCAGGATTGAGATTGCTTCGCTTTGCTCGCAATGACGTTGCTTGGCTTCGGCCTTCAGGCATTGCGAGGGGCCAAACCCCGAAGCAGACTCAAAGCCTTTTCTGTTGAGTTTCTAAACAATTAAGAATAGATAGCAAAAGGTAATTCAAGTTTACTCAGGCATAATGTATGAATTAAGATTGAGAATATCAAGCGAAAAAGCTATAAAAAACAGGGAAATAGGCACCAGACGAATTTGACGCTACCTGAAATTTTTTTCCTATCATATCTGGTCGGCTTCTCAGGTGCAATCATGCCAGGTCCGGTCCTTGGTGTGACTGTGGCCGAGACTTTAAAGAGGGGATTTATAGCCAGCGTTTTGGTCTCATCGGGGCACGCCCTGATAGAACTCTTATGGGTGATAGGCATCTCCTTGGGCGTGTTTAACATACTGAAAGATCCCATATTCGGCAAGATGATATCTCTGTTAGGCGGAGGACTCCTCTTGTGGATGGGAATCTCGATGGCCACGGAGGTCTTTCGCGGAAAACCGGTCTTATCACTGGATGAAGGCAGAGGATCTAATCGGAAGATGGGTCCCTTACTTGCCGGAGCTGTTGCTACAATAGCTAATCCCTTCTGGCACATCTGGTGGGCTACTGTAGGGACTACATACATAGTTCAGGCCAAAAGTTCGGGCTTCGGAAGTGATGGAAGCGCGGCGTTTTACATAGGACATATACTTTCGGACTATTCCTGGTACTGTCTTGTAGGCTTTGTTGTAGCCTTCGGCAAGGGCTTCATGAGCGACCGCGTTTATAAATTCCTTATCTTTGGCTGCGGCATTTTTCTCATAGGAATGGGGTTCTATTTTCTATCCACCGCTCAAATGATCTTTTGATTACTTGACTTAGCAGACTTATTTTATTAGCTTAAATACCATAAACCCTTCCCCAAAAAGTTCTTCAATACTTTTTGGGAGATCCTGTACTTTGAACATATGCCATAGGCACATATGCCGTAGGCGGCCAGGTTAGTTTGAAAGGAGGGGACCAAAAGAAAGGGGAAGATGAAAATACACCACAGAGTGGTCATGTTCTTTCTTTTGAACCTGGTTGCAGTGAAGCTACTATCGGCTACCCCAGTTAGGGCCGAGAGAAAATATATAAGTTTCAACAATACCAAGGCGCGAGCCTTAGGCTTAGGCGGGGCGTACCTTTCAATTGTGGACGATCTCCCATCTTTGGACTGGAACCCTGCGGCTTTGGGACCCATGGGCAAAGCAACTCGAAGGAGATTTGAGGTCTTTTTAAACCCTATCTCTCCACCGGTTGCGTGGCACGATCTCGGGGACTTTGACCGCAGATGGGAAAGAGACGACAATTTAACGCTATCAGAGTGGATCTACGCTTTAAGTCTATCTATACGAGGAGTCATATACCGCACGGCATCTCTAAATATAGGAATCCTCAATGGAGAAGAACCCTTGGATCTATGGCGCGAAGAGAGGCTCTTCTCCTCAAGGCCCACTTTCCAGTTGTACTCTCAGTTGGGAGCACTGTCTTTGCAATTAGCTCCTGCAGTATCGCTGGGAGTATCGGCCACTATATATTACGAGCCGGGCGGTCCAGGAGAAAAGGTCAAAGGGGATAGTTTCGCATTTGGAGTACTGCTAAAACCGAGCCCAAAGTTGAATGTTGGAATATCGTTTGTCAACTTCTCAGATGATATGGGTTCCCCAAGACTCGATCTTGAAAGGATAGGAGACGAAGCCATCAACGGAGGTATCTCTTACTACCTCGACTCCAAGACCATCTTCTCTCTAGACCTGAGGAATCTTAACGAATCTGATAAATCTCACAACCCTTCAGCCAGAGAGATACACACAGGGTTTGAAAGGAATCTTCCCTTGGGATTTGCGATAAGGGGAGGTTATTTCCGAAGAAGACCATCTGGCCATAACGTCTACTCCTTCGGGATAGGATTCAAACTAAAAGGCGGAAACAACGGCTACCTTCTGCGAAACAGCGCGTCCGACACTGTCGGATATACCTACGTCACAGAGAAAAGAGATCTGGAAAGACAACATATCCACGTTATATCCGTAATTGTCCCAATCTCAGCCTTTTAGAAACTTAACCGTAAAATTCAGATGGTCTTGATTCTGTATGTTAAGGGAGGAAAAGATGAAGAGGCTACGCAGAAGAAAAGTAGACAGCAAAGAATATACAGCATACAGGAGTGGAAGGGCTGCCCTGTCTCCCCCGATTGAATCTATCGGGGGCTGCTCTCTACTGTCTACCGGTTTTCCCTGTCTACTGGCTTTCCTCTTACTCTCAGGATGCGGGGCAGCTAGTAAGAAGGCTGTGAGCAGCTTGGAGACATCCAACGATCAGCTTAAAAGGGAAGTTGAGGCCTTAGAGGACGACATTAACTCCTATATGAAAATACAGGTAGAGGGTCTGACGGCTCGAGTGGATGCTCTGGAGCGAGGAAAAGACGCCCCTACTGCCAGAGAGGACGAAAGGACAACGAAGCTTGATCTGAGAATCGTCCAGCTGGAGGACCGTATAAAAGAACTGGAAAAACAGATGCAACAAGCCATAGCAACAGGGGCTCCTCCAAGCACTGTGAGGTCCGGAGGATACGACGTGAAGGCCTCCTACGATGCGGCGCTCCAAGACCGGAAGGATAAGAAATACGAACGGGCTATCGAAAAGTTCAAAGATATATTGGTCCTTGCTCCGTTGAGCAACTTAGCCGACAACGCACAGTACTGGATCGGGGAATCCTACTACGCACTGGGAGATTACACACAGGCCCTGGTATCCTTCCAGAATGTCTTCAAGTATCAAAACACCGAAAAGGACGACGATGCTCAACTTATGATAGGATATTGTTATCTTAGGCTCGAACATAAGGACAAGGCCATTGAGGAGTTTAGCAAGATGATCGAAAAGTTCCCCAACAGCGAATGGGTCAAAAAAGCCAAGCTGATCCTTGAGAAGCTCCAAGTCAGTAGACGTTAGGCAGGGTACCGCTTCCCTCCTGTTACCTGTCCACTATTCACAAGGTATATAGAGGATAAAATTGAAAGAATCACTGCTATTATTGACGGCCCTTCTTATCTGGGACGCTCCGTTGTGGGGAGATGAAAAAGCCGATCCCGCGGGCGCACAAAAGGTCTCGCCCAAAAGTATGGAAGAACCCCTGGAGGGAAAAGAGGGTGCATCCCTACACCCGGACTTTGACACAAACTTAGACGTAATAAGATTGACTGTTGCCAGGGCTGTCTCAGATGTGATAGATAGCTTGATAGCAGATGGTTCACCCTCAATCTTCGATCCAGGTCAATCCCTGACTCCTTACTCGACAGAGAACCTGAAGAGGACGATTCTGTTAGCATCCAGAAGCCAGCATGAAGCAAACTGGATTATAGAAAACGCCCTTCTTGAGGAGCTGATTAAAAGAGGATTCCGCGTCGTGATTGACGACCAGGAAAACAGCGCACAACACGATAGTCTCACGCCGCCGCCCGACAATACCATTTTTGTCAGCCCCGGTTCCCCCATGCGTCTTTCCTACAGAGTTGAGGAGATCAGGACAGATTACTTGGGGAAGAACCGAAAGGGGCTGATCGGAGAGAAGATGGCAAAGAGGTTGGTCAGAGTTAGGTTTTCACTGCAGGCGACAGATCCGGCCGATGGTCGGGTACTTTGGCAGGGACCGGGCGGCTTTGAGTCGTTTGATACCTTTCCTGTCAAGCACCTTTCAAAAGTTGAGGTGGAAGATTACAATTTTGCAAAATCCCAACTGTCCGGAAAGAACCTGGGGAAGATATTGGAACCCATAATCGCCTCTGGAGTGGTCGGGGGGCTTATATACCTTTTCTTTTCCAACAGATAACGACCCCCGAAAAGGTGGCGTGTCCACTTGGCTCGGGAGATAGCAAGCCCTCGATAGATTCAATCGGGGGCAAGCCACGAGGTGGTCGAAAAACTCCTTAAGGAAAAAGATGAAGCTCACAAAATACATAGTCCCACTCCTTTTTCTGTTCGGATGCGTCGGTGGGCAAGTAGCGGTCACAAAGGACGCTCAGTACTATTATGATCGGGCAGATAGAGCCCTAAAGAAGGGGAAATGCCTGGAGGCTATAGAGACCTTTAGTAAGGTGGTCACAAGTTTTCCTGGATCGGACCTTTCCGATGACGCACAGTACAGATTGGGAAACGCCTATTTTTGCAGCGAGCAGTACACTGAAGCTATATTCGAGTACGAAAGGGTGATAGAAAACCACCGCAGGAGTCCATTTGTGGAAAGAGCTGAATTTCAGATCGCCCGTTGTCACTTTGAACAATCTCTCCCTGTAAAACTGGATCAGTCTGAAACCGAAAAGGCTTCTAGGCTCTTTGCACTGTTCCAGAGGAATTACCCCGAAAGCTCGCTATCTGAGGAAGCCCAAAAGTACATATCAAAATGCAGAGACAAGCTGGCCGAAAAGCTCTATCTGGCGGGAAAAGATTATTCTAAATTAGGTGACAAGGAAGCGGCGCTTATCTATTACAATGAGGTCCTGAATCTCTACGATGACACTAACTGGGTATCCTACGCCCAGTTCGGCAAGGGGGAAATACTCCTGGATCAGGGTAAGTTTGATGAGGCACTGAATGCCTTCAGCAAGGTGACAGAGAGAAATTCGAATAAGAATCTTTTAAGGAAGGCCTACCAGAAGATAAATAAGATACAGAGGACCCAGGGAAAAAGATGAGCGTGGCAGGTGCGTTACGGATAGGACTTTTGGGGGGAACGTTTGACCCCATACATTTAGGTCACCTGATAATAGCGCAGGACGTCCTGAAAATACTCGATCTGGAAAAGGTAATCTTTATGCCCTCTCGAGATCCACCTCACAAAGAATATAAAGAGATGGCTCCATCCCAGGACAGATTGAAGATGGTCAAGATGGCCGTGGATGGGAACCCCTGTTTTCAGGTCTCGACTATGGAATTGGAAAGGGGCGGAAGGTCCTATACGTTTGACACTTTGAAGCAGATGAGGAAAGATCTGTCTTGCCAGACGGAGATATTCCTCATAATCGGCTCCGACAACGTCTCCCAGATCCCTACCTGGCACAATCCCAGGGGCATATTCGAGCTCTGTACTGTAGTTGTAGCGAGTCGTAGTGGGCTCCACGCAAAAAATACAAAAGGCGCCGATTCTGATCTTATTGAAAAAATGGAGTTTATTGACGTTCCGCACATCCAGATTTCCTCCACTGACATACGCCTCCGGATCAGACAAAAAGAGCCGATAAGATATATCGTCCCCGATCAGGTCTTGGGCTATATAAAGAGCAGGAAGCTCTATTCAAAATGATGCTAGAACTACCGATAACCTACCTTAGATCCTCAATTTTCTACTGATCAAAGCTTTCTCCTCGTCATAGAAGAACCCGAACGCCCATAACAGCAGAAAATACCCTCCAAGCGATGCAATCTTAAAACCTGTGTTAAAGAAACTTCCCGATTCTCCGCCCTCTACCAGCAGGATAACCCCTACAACAAAGACTACGGCTCCTGACAGGGCTATTTTGAGGATCCGGTCGAACTCATAGACGATACGATAGACCCTGTGCGTTACAGCATAAAGAGAGCCGACCATAACTGCGTACGCCGCCAAGGTCGATAGAGCCGCCCCCATCATTCCGATAATCGGTATCAAAACTATGTTCAGAACTACATTTATGAACGCCCCTACTCCAGTGACAAACGGAAGGTAACCCGTCTTGTCTTTTATAAACACGCCTGCCATCAGATTGATATAGACGCCGTAGAATGTGTAAGCCAGACAGACTACAGGTATCACCTTCCAGCCCCTTGTGTAGTCTGTGAGGGGATCAGGAGTCGGAAGAAAGCGTACGATGTCCCTTGCAAAGACCGACGTTGCTAGCATCACGAAGACCGAGGCTAAAATGAAATATGTCATGACCCTTGCGTAAACGCTCTTTGCTTCCTCAGGATCTGGAGCATTCGCATTTTGTGACAGCGATAGAAAAAAGGTCGGCCAAGCCAGGCTGAACGCCCTTGCCAAAAATAACGATACCAAACCCAACTTATAGCATACTGAATAGATTCCGACCTCTTCTAAATTTAGAAACCTTCGGAGAAGATACCTGTCCGAAACCTCGATAATCATCACACAAAAGACGGAAGGGACAAAGACCAGCCCGAACTTGAGGAGCTTCTCCAGCCAGACGATGGAGATGTAAGGTCTAAGATAGTTGGCTACAAAGGGAAAAGAGACCAAAAACACGAGGGCAGAGGTAATAATGTTAGCTTCAAATACGGCTTCTACCTCTCTTCTGTGGGTCACAAGATATATATTGAGCACAAGACTGGAAAAGAGCCTAAGAAGTGTGATGATAGTATACGTCCCGGACCTCTCTTGCGCTCGGAGGACGACCATGCACATAGAGGACAATGTGTCTAAAAAGAGTATAACTGCAACCATCCTTACAAGATGGTCCCATCCGGGGACTCCGAAGAAGATGTTCCCCACCGACTCGGAAGATCTCCACAGCACCAGCGATAGGATGGCCGATACGAGAAGCAGAAAGGTAAATTCTGTGCTGAGTATCCTCATGCGATCGTCCTTCTCCACATCACCTGCAAAATAGCGAAGGACAGCGTAGTTCATCCCCAACGTGTAAAAGATGCCCGCGAACGCCGCCAGGGAAAATGCCAGTGTCATCGCTCCTATCACCTCACGGGAAAACACCGACGTGTACAGGGGCAGGAGAATTAGTCCAATAGCACGCCCTGCCGTATCTCCAATGCCGTAGACGGCCGTATGCCGCGCCAATCCTTTTATCTTTTCAAACATGAGTTTGTGCAGATCGCTTCGCTTTGCTCGCAATGACGTTATAGAAATGGGGCATTTAAGCCCCTCTAATACTCGGTCGAAAGATTAGGATTATTACTATAGAGTGCGCATCACAGCTATTTTGCCTGTGACGATGTTCCCCTCTGCATCTGTAACAGTGAAGAAATAGACGCCCGATCCGACGAAGAACCCTGATTCGTTCAAACCGTCCCACGTGGCATCCTCTCCCAAAGGATCCCGAACATTGATAGAGCGCACAACTTCGCCAGATAACGTAAATATCTGGATTTGAGATCCACCTAACAGACCCTCAAAACTCAGCACTCTACCGCTTCCACCTACTATGAAGGGATTCGGGAAGACCTTGACTTGAACTGTCATCTCCTTTCCTCCCGATGTCCTGAGCTTGCCTACTCCCCCCAGAGTACCTATAAAAAGCTCCCCCGTCTTATCGTTGAAGATTAGGGATTTGACCCTGTTATCCACAATCCCGCTATTTGAAGTGTTAAAAACTATCGGTGATCCGCCGTCTGCGGGGATCTGAACTAAACCACCATCTGTGCCGATCCATTTGTTATTCTTCCCATCCACCTCGATCACGTTAATAGCATTTGAAGGCAGGCCGTCATCGGTGGTATAGACCCTTGTCTTTCTTGGATCTATGGCAAATTGCTTCTGTACTCTGGAATATGAGCCTGTTATCGCACTGACGCCGTTGTCTGTACCTACCCAAACCGTTCCAAGCCTGTCCACCTTTATATCACTGATCTTGTTGCTCGGAATGTCGTCGGGATTGGTTGCAGTATTGAACACGATAAAGACCTCATCCCCCTTTTCGAAGGGAGTCCCTCCATCGTCGAAGAGGAAGATTCCAGACGTGAAAGTGCCGATCCATTTGATGTTGTCGAGAGCTACATCTATCGACCTGAGTTCAGACTGGGGATCAGGGATGCCATCTAACGGCGTGTAAAGGGCATGTCTTCCTCCAGATAGACTCTCGAAGACCGCGATTCCCACATTAAAGTTCAAAATCCATATATTGCCTACGTTGTCGCTGATAATATCGTTTGTCACTACAAATTCTGGAGACCCGGTCCTGAAAGGCCTCAAAATGCTGTTGCTCTCATCAAATCGGGCTACTTTCTGACCCTTATTTGTCACGACAGTTATTCCTCCTCCCCAGCTTCCCGCCCATATATTATTCTCTTCATCCACTTCTACCGCCACTATCGCCCTTTGGGCGCCTCGTAGATTGCCTAAAAACTGCACCCAGTTCCTCCCGTCGAACCGTCTGATTCCGTTCAATGTCAGATCCTTTTCGTCAGAGCAGGCCCAAAGGGAACCGTCTTGGTCTATCGTAAGATCGGTAAAGTGGTTCAAATCGGGTCCGTTCGGCACAAATGTTCTGCTCTCTGCTCCAAAGACAAACTTCAGGAGTCCATTGCCCTTCGTGCCAAGCCACAGCGCTCCATCTGACCCGACCGCAATTGCAGTGGCCTCAACACCGTTGAGCTGAGTTCCCTCGGTCCAGACATCTTCGCTCTTCTCATAGATTTTGGTCATCCTGTTGAAGGGCACTCCAGCCACCGAATACTGCGGCCTGGATGCCACCGCCACTAATGATCCGTCAACAAAGTCTACCCCTATGAATTTGGATCTATCTCTTGGATCTGACAGTCCAGGGAAGCTTAGACTCTCATATCTTGACCCCACAGACGCCTCCCTTACCCCCCATATCCGCTTTTCTCCGCTGACAAAGACCGTCGAATCGACCAAAACAGCATCCCTGGAGTTTCTGAGCGTGCTCAGGTACTTCCAGCTTAGAGGATCCTTAAGGTTAGGCATAGTCAGATCCGCCCAGGCGAGTCCCTCTTCGGACCCGGCCCATAGCCTCCCTAGAAGGACGCTCAAGAATAGAATCTCAGGGTCCTTTTCGAGTCGTCCCAACTGACGGTAGTTCTCCTTTATCTCCTCTTTATCGGGCAGATAGACGCTTATGCCCTGTTCTGTCCCCACAAAGAGCTTATTCTGATAGGAGAAGATGGCATTGACCCTGACACCCTCAAAATCCTTGATGGTCTCCTCGAACCTTTCCGACTCCAAGGAGAATCTGCTCAATCCGTTGCCATCTGTTCCGAACCAGATATTTCCTCGGTCGTCCACATCAATAGATAAGACTCTGTTGCCTGCCAGGCCGTCGAGGTTCGTATATTGCGCAGTAAACTCCTCCTTTGCTAGATCAAACTTGAAGACGCCCCCGTTGGTGGCGCCCCATATTGCACCATCTTGTAAGACAAGGTCATTTACTTCGTTCATACTCGTGAAATTGCTCCAAATCTGCCCAAAGGAAGACTTCCATCCCATCAGACCTAAGACTATAAAGATCACGCTTGAGCAGAATATTCTCGTAACTACTTCGAATCCACTGCGAGCCTTCAGCATAGAGCTTCTTCCCCCTTTGTTCTCCTGCTCCGTTTAAGGGAGTCTGCAAGCAGATATACGACAAGCATAAAGGTTAAAGCCACACAAGTTTTAGAAAAGACGTTTCCGTACTCTGTAAAAAATGTCTCCCCTTTTTTGGGGGAGATATTTTGAGCTATCATCGCAGGTTCGAAGATCAGAGTCTCTTTGTACTTCCTCCCGTACGGGTCTATAAAAAGCGAGACCCCCGTATTGGCGCACCGCGCAATCCATATTCTGTTTTCAATTGCCCTGAAGATGGATATCTGGGCGTGCTGATAGGGCGCAGATGACTTTCCAAACCAGGCATCGTTCGTGATGTTCACTAAAAATGAGGCGTCCCTCTTTACAAAGTCCCTCACAAGATCGGGGAAGACGGACTCAAAACATATCAAAGTCGAAAACTTCCCCTTGGCAAAAGAAAAGAGAGTCAGCTCCTGGCCCCGATCAAAGTTGGATTCGTCCCATTCGGATCCTCCAAGGTTTCCCCATCTGATTCTGCCCATAAACGGAAGAAGGCCTTTAAAGGGAGTGGTCTCGGAGACAGGCACCAACTTTATTTTATTATATCCTTGTAACACTTTTGTATCGGGCTGGAAAAGGAACGCAGAGTTATACGACTCCTCCTTTTCAGGCTCATAGTCAGGTGCCCCTGTCAGTATAGGTACTCCCAGAGAATCAGATAGAAAATGGACAATATTTCTGTATTTCCAGCTTGAGCGTATGTAACACGGCGTTGCCGTCTCGGGCCATATTATCAGATCGGGATTTTGGGATGCTGCTTCGATCGTCATCTGGCGTAAGATCTTAAACGACCGGTCCCTTCCGTTCAGACCCCATTTGACTTCGGGAGGGATATTTGGCTGAACGATCGCTATCCTTATATCCCTTTCTTCCTCCTTTTCTGTAACATCATCCGGAATCCTGACGACCCCATAAATATAAGGGAGGACAAATAGAGCGGCTGCTGCGCACAACAGGAGAATCACTCTCCGTTTGTTGTACATGTTGGCGATTAAAGAGAAGATAACTACATTTACCGTCACAATCCAGAATGAGACGCCATGGACACTCGTTATATCCGCAAACTGTATGAGTCTAAGATAATATGTCTGTGTATTCCCTAAAGCTGTCCAGGGAAATCCCAAATCGCCGAAGGACATGAGATATTCTATAGCTGTCCAGACGAAAGGGATCACCCCCATCCCTCTGTAACCGAAAGTCCTGAGGATCAAGGCAGAAAGCAAGCAGAAGACGCCCATATAGATTGCTAAAACAAACGCAGCGGCGAACGTCCCGATCAGTGTTATCCACGAAATCCAGTACAGGGTTCCCAGGTTGAAGGCGATTCCACTTACGAATCCTAGAAGGAAGGCTTGCCTTGGGTTTCTTCCATCTATCGCCACCAAAAGCGGCACTAATCCGAGATGAGCCAAAAAGCCTGTCCAAAATGGAGGGAACGATAGGGTAAGAAGAAATCCCGATATTAGCGCAAGAACTATGTGCATGACACTGACATTCCCGCTTCGCTTTACCCCAAGCTGTACCTCCTTCCCCGAAATTCTCATCTGCTCCTTCTTATCCGATATCTCCAGAGGGCTGTGGCATATACTCGCGAGATTGAAACTCTACTGTCAAAAGATGCATAAGCTGCGATCAACTCTCTATTATGCCGCCTCCTAACAATATATCGCCATCGTAGAAGACAGCCGACTGTCCCGGCGTAATAGCCTTTTGTGATTCTTCCAATTGGACAGACACCCTTTGGTCCCCTAAGACTGTGACTACCCCCGGGGCACCTTCGTTCCCGTATCTGATCTTGACCTTAGCTTGGATAGAACCCTGGGGAGGATCTATGGAAATCCAGTTTGTATAAGCTGCAGTAAACTCACTTTGCCTGAGATCTTCCACATCCCCGACCCTCAGAGTATTGCTCTGGACATCTATATCGGTAACGTAAACAGGCTTCCCAAGCGCAATTCCTACCCCTTTCCTTTGGCCTATAGTATAGAACGACACTCCCCTGTGAAGGCCCACAATCTGTCCATCTTTGTCGACTACCTGCCCATTTTGAAGTGAGGTGGGAACGCTGTCCATCCTTTTTGCCCTTTCCAGCAGAAGATTTCTGTAATCGCCATCGGGGACGAAACATATCTCCTGGCTTTCAGCCTTATGGGCTGTGTTGAGGCCGAGATCTTCGGCTATTTTGCGCGTATTTTCCTTGGTCTGTCCACCTAAGGGGAATAGTGTCCTTTTCAACATCTCCTGTTTCAAACCCCACAAAAAGTACGACTGATCCTTTGTTTTATCTTGCCCGCATCGGATAGAAAATCTCCTGTCCCTTGCTATTTGAGCATAGTGACCAGTAGCTATCCTGTCGGCTCCGAGCTCCCGGGCCTTCCTGAGGAGACTTCCCCATTTTATCTCGTTGTTGCATACTACACAGGGATTTGGCGTGCGCCCATTTATATATTCATTTATAAAGTTATCTACGACAGCCCTGTTGAACTGCTCCCTGAGATCTATCACATAGTGCGGAATACCGATTTTACGGCACACAGAGCTAGCGTCCTTTACGGAGTCTACGGAACAGCACACGCTATATGACCCACTGTCAAAATCCCAGAGCTGCATGGTTATGCCCACCACATCGTACCCCTGCTCCTTTAACAGAGCCGCTGCGACTGAGCTATCGACTCCACCGCTCATTCCCACGACTATTCTGTTGTTATGTCTATTCTCCATTTCCATTCTCTACAAGGCTAAGGACCAATGAATCCGAAAGAACTGTCAAAAAAATATAACAGCCGGCAGAGCTTTTGTCAAATACAATTTCCCTCATGCCGCCTGCACATATCTTATTACAATGCCATTTTACAGATTAATTACTCCTTGACAAAGTGTTGGGCATTGGTTATGTTAGCCTGTAGATATGTCGCCATGCGATTTTGCCGGGGTGGCGAAACTGGTAGACGCAAGGGACTTAAAATCCCTCGTGACATAATCACATACGGGTTCGAGTCCCGTCCCCGGCACTAATAAGAAAACAAGCGCTTATGGTCGAAACCTTCTAAGCTCTTTTCTCGTAGCTTCTCTCGTACATTCAGGATAATATCAAGCCCCTAACTTTGATTCGGAAAGGTAGCGTCTAAATCATGCTGATAAGATGTCCTTGAAGATGTACTTAACCTTTAAGGAGTAGCCTCATGAGACGTGAATTAATTCCCATAACTTACTGAATAACATAGAAGGTACCTATATTTACGTGAAGCAACGACAGAAAGCACTCGGGGGATGACCTTGTTTATTTGGTGTCTTCAAGGTCGCTTCGGTAGTTGAGATAACTTCACCTATTGGCTTGGCTTGCTGCTACCCCGGTAACGCGCCCACCACGCCCCGACCCTATAGGAGATGCGATCCTGAAGGAGACATGACGCATACTTCCCCAAGGCTTTTCCAATAGCTTTATCCACATAGTAATCGACACACAACGAAAATACTTGACATAATAAGGTTAAAGAGTTATTATAGGTGGACTTTCAGATGCTTTGGCAATCCTAAATTGCTGTTACGGTAATCGAAAATATCGTTATGCTATCTAATCTCTCAAAATTACAGGTCGCAATAGATTACAGATACGCCTTTTCCTTCAAGAGGATGTTCAACTTCCTCAAGGTCGTCTCTTCGATGGCTATATCCAGATTAACAGGGATGAATATAGTGTGGGGATATCCATTGATGCTAATGATCGAACCCACCAATATCTGCAATTTGAAATGCCCCCTATGTCCTTCCGGGAATGGTGGTCTGACCCGTGCAAGGGGTACTATGGGATTGGACGAATTTAAAGGGATCGTAGACGAAATGGGAGAGTACCTGATCCTGCTGATGCTCTGGAACCAGGGAGAGCCGTTCATAAACAGAGAATTTACAGAGATGATCAGATATGCCAAGTCGAAAGCCATTCCCACTATAACCAGCACAAATGGTCATTTCTTAAGAGAAGACCAAGATGCTGAAGATGTCGTCAAGTCCGGGTTGGATGAAATAATTGTATCCCTGGATGGCGCCACTCCAGAAAGCTATGCGATCTACCGCAAAGGAGGGGACTTCAACAGGGTCATCCAGGGAGTCAAAAACCTGTGTCAGGCCAAGAGGAGACTTAAAAGCAGAACGCCTATAATAAATCTCCAGTTCATCGTTATGAGACACAACGAAAATGAGATCGAGAGCATAAAAGAAATTGCAGAGGACCTCCAGGTCGATAAATTGGCTATAAAGACCGCCCAGGTCTATACTCAAGATGAGGCAGAAGAATTCCTCCCCGAGGATGAACAGTACAGACGTTACGTCACGGACGACGGAACCCTAAGGACAAAGTCCACAATTATAAACTTCTGCAATCATATATGGTATAGCTGTGTCATCAATTGGAACGGCGATGTCTCCGCCTGCTGCTTCGACAAAGATGTGGATTACCCTATGGGCAGTGTCCTTGGCGACACAAGTTTTAAAGACATCTGGAGAGCGGAAAACTATAGAGCCTTTAGAGATCAGATCCTCAAAGACAGAGCAGCGATACCTATGTGCAGCAACTGCACCGAGGGACTTAAAGGTATTTTCCACAGCATCGAATCTGTCACATCCCCCAAAACATACGTATAGATTCCGCTTGCAGATATGTCCTCCCTTTCAATTCCGCTTGCTATTCTCACACTCTTATATCTTGTCACTGCAACAGTCTTCTTCATAGGACTCTTTTTCTCCTATAAAGGCAACAGCCGAAAAAGGTACAGCGTCTGTGTAATCGTTCCAGCCCGAGATGAAGAGGACTCCATAGGAGAGTGTTTAAGCGACCTTGTAAATCAGACCTATCCCCAGGGAAGCTACACAATTGTCGTAGTGGACGATGGCTCAAAGGACAGAACCTACCAAATTGTGGCGGATTTCTGCCGAAGATACAAAAACGTCAGGCTGATAAACGCTGACGAAACTGAAAGCGGGCTTTCTCCCAAGAAGAACGCTATAAATACCGGAATTAAAAAGAGCCGAGAGGAGATCATCCTTACCACCGACGCGGACTGCAGAGTGGAGAAGACCTGGATAGAAAGTATGGTGAGCTACTTCGACGACGATGTCGGAATGGTCATCGGATTTTCTCAGTTTGGGGATAAGGAGAAAAACAACAGAGAGACCCTTTTTGAGAAGATTCAGGCGCTCGACTTCCTCGCATTGATGTCCGCTGCCGCTGGAGCCGCAAACGTGGGCTTTCCCCTTGCAGCATCCGCGCAGAACCTGGGCTACAGGAGAAAAACCTTCGAGGAAGTGGGAGGATTTGAGAGCATAGGGAATAGGGTCTCGGGGGACGATGTCCTGTTGCTTCAACTTATCAACAAAAAGACAGATTCCAAAATCGTGTTTGCATCTTCCAAAGGGGTCTATAATAGGACTTCAGCGGAAAAGACCTTCAAAGGATTCGTAAGCCAGAGAAAAAGATGGGCCTCGAACGCGCCATACCAATATACACTGAATAAACTGTTCTTCCTTCACCTGGTCGTAGTGTTCCTCTTGAATCTGGGCCTACTCCTTAGTGTTCCCTCCGCTGTGAACACGCCGCTCCTCTCAGGCGCAGTGGCACTTTCACATCCACTTGTATGCTTAGCTGTCAAAGCCCTTGCGGACTTTGCTGTCATCTTCAAAGGTGGAAGCGTACATGGACGCCTTGACCTTCTGAAGTATTTTCCACTGTGGTTTGTCCTGGAAATACCGTATATAGTGTCTGTCGGGATCTTCGGAAGCCTGGGAGGATACAGCTGGAAAGGCAGGAAACACCGGTAAAATGATCTTTGTGAAACTTCTTTTTCCATCGGTCCGGATAGCAGATGTAGGAACATGACAAGGCCCCAGTTCTACGATGAACTGAGGCCTTGGTCTTTGTTAGACGATACTGCTGAACTAACGCATCAGCATCACTTTCCGTGTATATGTCCGTTCATTGGTTTCCAATGTATAAGTCCTTTCATTGATTTTCAATTGGACTATATACATCCCGCTTGCCACTGGCTGACCACTCTCGTCTTGCCCATTCCAGACGACCGCATACTCTCCAGCAGGCTGTAATTCCTCCGGCATCAACTCCTGCACACGTTGACCTAACAAATTGTAGATGGACAACTGTACCCGGGCTGTCTCCGGTAACTGGAACCTTATGATAGTGCTCGGGTTGAACGGATTAGGTGATGTTTCCAGACCTATGTCTGAAGATGCTCCTGATGCTGTTGAAGCTGAGGCGATTGGTTGAGAGGCTTCTCTTCCCGCAGGCGGTGGAGGCAAATCCTCTACGTCCAGAAGAACCATCCAAGCGCCATAAGCCACAGGGTGATTCGGATAATCTCGCAATATCGGTTCTAACAATTGTCGAGCCCGTGTCTCGTCTTTCATGTAGTACATGTACACTTCGCCCAAGGACTTCTGTGCAGAGAGCCGGTCGTCAAAATCCTCTGCTTCTGTCATCTCCTGCTCATACGCAGCTATAGCGGCATTGTACTGCCCATCAGCTACCAGGGCCTGACGCCACAGAGCAACCACTTTGCGCCGCACGGAGGCTGACGGATGACTCGAAGCCAGGGCTTCAAACCGACTGATTACGGAGCTTAAATCTGTTCCTCTATGCAGTGCAGCCCGAAAAAGGCCATCGGCGGCACGCTCTACCATTTCCACCTCAAAGGATTCCAGCAAAAGCTGATCGTAATGTCCTACGGCAACGTCGTACTGCCGATTCTCCTCTGCCAGCAGTGCTTGTATCAGACGCTCCTCTTGCAAGGACACTTCTCTGGCCAACGCGACAGGTTTTGGGATTAACGCTGTTTCGTAGGGCACGTAGTCAACAGCAGTACTAGGAGAAAAGAGTACAGCGGGATCTGGAGATGTAGTCCCCCACCAATTGAATTCTGCATTAATAGAAGCCCAAGAGTATCCTGTGTCGATGAAGATAACTTTTCCCCCCGCATCATCGTAGATATTATTGTCACCGGGATTAGAGCTAAGGCCAAGCTTAGGTTCTGAGTTCTTCTGACAGTAGACCTCTGCCTTCGCGCTGCCCCCGTTGTCGAAGATATCGTTTTTTCTTCCAGTTGTACCCGTGCCCTCGAGTATCGGATCAGAATTGTTCCACAAGCGGAGCCCCCATAAACCGCTGTCAGTAATCACGTTGTTCCCGAATGTGGGACTGGCATTACTGAAGAGGTAGACCCCTTCACCGTCGTTGCCATCCATTGTATTGTTGTAGAACGAAGAAGGAGAACTGCTGTCCATATACACACCTATGTTATCGTTGTCCTTACTTGTGTTGTCATGAACATTAGGCACTGAACTGGAGTTAAGGGAGAGCCCGGTGGTGTTAAGTTCCAAGGTGTTGTTCCTGATTTTACCTCCGCTGTCCATTCCCACGGTCTTGATCCCTACAGTTGAGTAAGAGATGATGTTATCATTGATATCCGGAGCAGCATTATCGACATAGACACCGTATTTCGCGTTTTTGATGTCGCAGTATTTGACGTAGCTGTTAGGATCTGCTGTCGAATTGAAGACGATGCCGTACCACGTTCCCTTCGTGTTACTACTAGTCTCGTCCCTGAAGATAATATTACTAGAGGCACTACCGTTCGCTTTCAGCTTACCATTAACAATAAGCTTTGAGTTAGTTGTAGAGACCTCGACTGTCATGCCTGGATCTATTATTAGGCTGTCTCCCGATAATACGGTAACATTTCCTGTCATCTCTACGAACTTATTCGGAGACATCCACTCGAATTTCCTCCGATCCGTGTTGCTATCTATAGTACCAAACGCTTTCTTGTAAAGCCAGGAGGCACCAGCAGCATCTCCCTGCTCCAGGGTTCTCTTTTTAATCTCACCGAGATAAGTGTCTTCATGCATAGTATTATTAGTATCACTATTCGCGTGGTATAGTTTAAGGGTATGCCCAATTTCGTGAGTGACTGTGTTTTCGATATCGAAGGCACTGGACTGCCCCGAAGCACTCCAGGGTTTAGTGTCATTGCATATTATATCAAATTCTAATATCCTCTGAAAGGACTCTCTTCTATCAGTAGTTGCCACTATGTCAGGGAATTCCGTTATTGGACCCCAGCTTACGTCATTGAATCCATTTTTTCTATCCCTCCCGCGTGAGGTTGTATCCTGGTAGACAAAATTGACATAAGAGTCGTTGACGTTATTCCAAGTAGAGAAGGCGTTCTTTACTGCAGTTACAAGAGCATTTACCGGGATTGGGTCACCATTGGAATCAAGTGCACCATCCGGATTAATATAGTAAGGGATCGACGTAGCATCAGATCTATCCCACGCTCTAGCTGGTTCGTCTAGTGGGGGCTCTGATTCAACAACAAATTTATCATCGAGCGTTTTGGCAACTTTCGCTGCAAATGGAGTCTCCCATTCTACTTTTTCACCACGGACACTTGCCCTTACTTTGTCAATAAACTCCTGGCGAGACAAATTGATGTCCTTCCCATGTATCCTCCTTATCTTCAAAATGCTGTCATTAACCACGTGGAACATGCCATATTGTCCTCCGACAACCACTATAGAGTTATCCGCGATTTTCTTTAGAAAAAGAAAATATTCTGCACCTACGTCAAGTTTAGCTGCGTCTACAGTACTATATGTTATATTGCCAATTTGGCCTCCTTGTGTCCTAATCATTATTTCTTGCTGAGGAATATTTCCTATCACTTGCTCAAGCGCCAGGAAGGAGGTATAAGCATAAACTCTTGCACTGTCCCGTCTCGTTTCTTGCCCAGTGGCTACCCCTCGTACTACAAAATCAGAATGCGAAATAAGATGGTCTTCCGAGGTAGTTTCCCAAAGCGTTGCTTCCACAGTGGAAACCCCTGTCAACACATAAATGCTCATGATACCTACTGCATCGAACAGCTTCATCGACTTAAGAGTCCTCTTAGTAGTCATCGTTGACCTACTCAGTAAGAACTGATTTAATCCCTCCCCAAGATCTAGCCTCCACAGATGTGGGATACTGTGGTAGCGGCACGAAGAACAGACCGTCAGGCGTCGACACGTACAGACGTGATCTATTGTGATCTACCGCCAATACAGAGCCAAAACCCGGCAAGGGCGCAGTGAAGTGCCCCCATATATTCCCCCCATCGGTAGTATAAAATAGCCCCTCTGTGGTAATCACGTAGAGAACATCGGAAACATTTGGATCGGGGAACAAATGGTATGCCTTCCCAGGGAATCGGGCTTCTGCAGTAGCAATAGGATTGTATTCGAGTCCCTCCCAGGTATCCCCTTCATCTAGACTGCGATACGCGACCACTCTTTGTTCATCGGAGACATTCTGACAGGATCCCATATAGATAACTTTTTCATTTGCAGACAGCGCTAGGTCACCGCAAGCATTCGGAGGAAAAATCATATCTGCCCAAGTTTCACCACTATCCCTACTCCGGCGGACAGGGACACCCGCCTTGAGAGCATAGATAGTACTACCGTCTTTCTTCACAACCATTTTGGTCCCATAGTTACTTCCGTGGTCAATTGCTGGAATGTACAGACTACGCCAGTTGTTGCCTCCATCATCAGTGCGGAAAACACCTCCCAAGGACGCCTGCGCCAGTAAGATATCTGGATTGAGGGGACTTATCCAGAGTCCATTGATAGGAACAGATCTCCCTAAGCTCTGGCTAATCTTCACCCAGTGTCTCCCTTTATCTTCACTACGAAAGACCCCAGTGCCTAAAGAGGCATAGATCCTTGATGGATCGGAAGGATCAATGACCAGGCTGTGGATCCCCAAGTTCTCCAACCCGTCGTTAACATCTTCGGATTGTCCAGTATCTGGATCTATGCGCAAGACCCCCTTATCAAGAGTACCCACATAGATTGGATTCCCCCCAGGGGCGACTGCAATAGCTGTGACATGACAGTTTACATCGGTAGTATAGAATAGCACCTCTATTGGGTCTGAGATTTGAGCACTGATTCCCGGAGCGATACCCAGGACAAAGAGAGATATCGCAGCCAGAACTATGGAGGATTTGACTGTTCGTCTTCTCATTTTGATTCAGCACCTCCTTACAAGAACAATGCCATCAACAAGTTACATGAGACTTGTCTTCTTGGATATTCTTGCACTGACAACGCACAAAAACAGCACAATCACTCTTTATGTATAATATATAAACTATATTTTCGCGGATGTCAAGGAGTTTTTGTGATTATCAGGATCGTAATCATCTGTTTTCTTTATCCTGGTAGCCGGCGAAACAAAAAAAGAGGCGGAAACCTTGATGGTTTCCGCCGGTACTAAGATGATCTTCGATAAAGGAACTTTCGTAATAATATACTCGGGATCCCCCAAAAGTATCGAAGAATGTTTTGGGAGGAAAAACGTTATATTTCTATTTCTAATCCCTCGTGTGCCATGAGTATCTCACAATCAAAATCCGAATAGAGATCGTTCCAGTACGCCTCTGTCTCTTTTAAAATCCTATGTATAGCCTCATCATCTCGTGCGGGATAGTGATGAAACAGTACGAGCTTTTTGATCCCCGTAATAGACGCTATGTCTGCTCCTATGAATGAGGTGCTGTGACCCCAGTCCTCGCGGTCGATCGCCTCTCCAGCAGTATACATAGCGTCGAAGATCAACACATCGGCGTTTTGATAATAGCTATGATACTGCTGCACATTTTCCCACTCCACCTTATACTCACCGTCTGTCGCATAGACCAAGGTCTTCTCATTTTCTGTGATCCTATAACTGTAAGCTGCGCCCGGATGGTAAAGCTCCTTGCTATCCACAGTCACGCTACCTATCTTCAGCTTTTTCTTCCCTTTAAGCTGAACAAATTCTATATCAGCTTCCATCAAATCCAGCGACGCCGGAAAATGGTCGGGGGCATTTTGCTGGTGTCTTAGCCTTTTCTCTAAATCTTCGTGCACGCCGTAAAAGATTATCCTGTTTCCCTTAATATATGCAGGAGTAAACATCGGAAAGCCTATAATATGGTCCCAATGAGTATGAGACAAAAATATGTGAGCTACCCCGCTACCCCTTCCGAAATCCCCTTTCATCAATTCTGCTCCCAGCTTTACGATCCCCGATCCCGCGTCCAGAATAAGAACATCTCCAGTCTGCGTCTGGACTTCCACGCAAGAGCTGTTGCCCCCAACTGTGCCTCGCTGCAGATAATGCAGTCCATCCACATACTTAGTTACGTCTTCCCGGTTGGAAAACTTTACGTCCTTTGCCTCAAAGAGGACGCCTTCTATCTTTTTTTGAATCTCCTTAGGGCCAATGGGAGTTGGGATGGAACCTCTCACGCCCCAGAATTTTATATTCATAGGTTCGTCCAAGCTAATAGGGGATCCAACAGCCGTTGAAAGCCTACCCTTTCTCCACAGGATTCCTCAGTATTCCTATCCCCTCGATCTCAGCCTCTACAACATCTCCCGCACAAAGAAACGTCCCGGTAGTTGATCCTACACCCGAAGGTGTCCCCGTCGATATAACGTCGCCCGGCTCCAACGTCACTAACGTGGACGCCCATTCCACCAGCTCAGCCACAGTAAATATCATCTGACTGGTATTGGAATCCTGCTTTGTCTCTCCGTTCACCCTTAAAGTAATCCTTAAGCTTTGAGGGTCTTGCATCTCATCCTTCAACACAAGACAGGGACCCATAGGGGCAAACGTATCGAACCACTTGCCGTTTAGCCAGTCGAACCAACCGTCTCCGTCCCTCGGCTCTCTGTCCTTTTCGATCTTCAATTCTCTCTCCGACACATCGTTTACGATAGTATAACCAGCTACATAATCCAGGGCCTCATCTGCGCTCACAAAACGCGCGTTCTTTCCTATCACAGCTCCAATTTCGCACTCCCAATCTATCTTGTTGGCATTCTTAGGCAGGATTATGGGCTGCCCTGAGCCTATCACCGTGGTGGAAGGAGGTTTCATAAACACGCGCGGCGTCGTCTTTTCCTTCTCGCTCACTTCTCCACCTCCCTCTCTTATATGTTCTGCGTAATTCCCAGCCAAACACAAAAGCTTAGAAGGCCTTGGCACAGGGGCTTTCAAGGTCACATCCTTCAACTTCAATGCCGGCTCATTTTCCTCAACCGCCCTGCGCGCTCTCTCTACTCCCTCATCTCCCATCCCTAAAAGTTCTATTACAGATCCGGCCACACTTCCTAAATCAACAATATTCTCCTGCCCTACTAAAGCTCCGAAATTCTCTTTCTTGTTATGCTCAAACGTCACTAACTTCATCGAAAGATGCCTCCTTTTTCTGTTGATAAGGAGATTAATCGAATAATATTATAAGACATCCGGATAACATTTTTTGTGATTTAGAACACTAAGTTCAAATTTTTTCTGATTAGATCCTAATCAAGCGGACTTTCAGAGAGATTCGGTGTTCCCATACTTCATTAAGAGAACCAAAGTTCCTGCAACGAGTGTGGCTGATCGAAGAATAAGACGTTTAGAGCATCTAAGATGTCATGTTATATCAATTTATTACATTCTTGTCCCAAGGTCAATCTTTTTTTGAGCGTATTCGCAAATATTTTAGGAGTTTGCGGCATTTTTCAAGTGATCGCAGAATCCGCGGACACAGATGGCAAGAGATTCCTATCTCCTTCGCGCTCTACGATGGTCTCTATACGAGATTGATGAACTAATCAACGGACATTCCTGTCTGTCTGATGATTCCTCTCAGCGTGCCTCTGTCTAAGGTCCTATGATCAGGAACGACAACCTGGCAGAATGGATCATCCCTTCGCAATGTTATATGACTCCCCTTCTGTCGTTTTACGTAAGATCCAGTCTCTTGTAGAGCCTTGATCAAATTTTTTCCTGACAGTGTTGGATATCTATTCAATCGTCACCACCATAGCCTCAAATCTATCAGGGGGCACCGGCAGACCATCCTCCTCCAAACTCTCAATGTAACACTCTATAGCCTCCTTGATATTCCTTAAGTGCCTCCTCCCTTGTCGTTCCCTGACTTATACATCCTGGAAGGCTGAAACATTCTAATATCCAAAAACCATCCTTGCCCGGATATAAGATTATCTGACAGATAAAGACTCCCCCTAAATTCAAGAGTACATATCAGATATATTACATCAGACCATTTTAGCTTGACATTTCCAAGCCCCAAGGTTATATTTTGTACGAGATTGTCCGATTGATAGAGCGAACTTTAATACATAAAACCCAAGCTGTCAAGGGAAAACATAAGCTGCACTGGGCACTAAACTACAGCCTGGTACAAAATCTCAGCCCAAGGTGATGCTCCCCGTCGGGATAAAGCCCATAGGCCAGCAGACGGTCGAGGAGATGACCCGACAGGGACTCAAAAGAATTTACCATTTGTCACAGGAAAAAGTAAGCGTTCCGTAGAAGATCACTTCGATAAAGATCCTGGATTTTTGCACACGCTGTTTGATGACAACAAACTCCATCTTTTAGAGCATTTAGAACCGGGAACACAATGGTAAATCTCTTTTACACCCGGCAGACAATAACCCCAGGGTAGGAATTTCCCCTGGGACTCGGAGGCGATCTAGGAATAGCCGAGGACTTCGTGTTTGGCGACTCCTTTGTGGATGTACACGGTTTAGGAGGGGCAGTACCCTCTCTACGAGATTGCTTCGTTTGCTGTGGCTGTCATGGATGCATTACTAATGCCATCGCGTGTCTCCTGACATTGCGAGGGGCAGAAACCTCGATCCACTCACCAGTAGGGAGATTACAGATTTGAAAATCAAACTCGCCTATGGAAAAGCAGGACTCTGGGTCGATCTTCCCGATCAGAATCTAGAGGGCGTTCTCGACATAAAACCTGTGGAACCTCTACAGGACCCACAATCAGCCGTCCTGGAGGGCCTTGAAAACCCTGCATCCTCGCCACCGCTTTGGGAGCTTGCACATGGCAAAAGAAACGCCTGTATCGTCATCTCAGACATCACCAGGCCTGTGCCCAACGAAACTATTTTGCCACCAATGCTGAAGGTCCTCCAGGACTCTGACATCCCCAAAGAAAATATCACCATCCTCGTCGGGACGGGACTCCATCGACCCAATACGGAGGAAGAGCTCATCACAATGGTCGGGGAGCATATAGTCCAAAACTACAAGATAGTCAATCACCTATCCAGAGAAAAAGATACGCTGAGCCACCTCGGAGAGACTTTGTTCGGCGTGCCTGTCTATGTCAATACGCTCTACCTCGAATCTGATCTCAAGATCGCCACCTCCCTGATTGAACCTCACCTTATGGCGGGCTACTCAGGCGGGAGAAAGGCTATCTGCCCCGGGATATGCGGAGTCGAAACTGTCAAAGTCCTGCACGGATATGAAATACTCTCATCGCCCCGGGCAGCTGAAGGCATAATTGATGGCAACCCTGTACATCAACAGATGTTAGAAGTTGCACACAAAGCCGGAGTCGATTTTAGCCTCAATGTAGCCATCAACGGAAAAAGAAAGATAACCGGACTCTTCTGTGGCGAACTTGAAGCCGCCCACCGGGCAGGTGTAAAATTCGTCGAAAGACAATCTACCGCCTATCTTGATGAGCTCGCCGATATAGTGATAACTACCAGCGCGGGATACCCTCTCGACCTCACGTTCTATCAGACTATAAAGGCTATGACCGCAGCTTTACCCGTCCTGAAGCAAGATGGGACGCTTATTGTAGCTTCCCGATGCACTGAAGGTGTCGGGAGTTCGGAGTTTTCCCGCCTCCTTAATGACACAAAAGATCCCGAAAACTTCCTTCAAACCATAAAAAAACCCATGTTCTTCTGCCACGACCAATGGCAGGTGCAGGAGATGTGTAAAGCCCTCAAAAGAGGGGAGGTGCTCTTCTACAGCGAAGGCATAGATTCCGAACAAGCTCAAAGCATTATGGTTCAACCTGTAGCATCTGTAGAGGACGGAGTCCAGCAGGCCCTTCAAAAATCCGGTAGAGATGCTAAAATAGCGGTAATACCGAAGGGACCATACGTCCTCCCTAAAATCAGAAAAGCGGTGTAAAGGTGAAGTGATATGAACAAAATAGGCAAGACAGGTTCTGGCGCAGCTTTGAATAGTAGTCCTAACAGTCGACTACCCAGAATACTCGGCGTTGGAGTTCTGTCAGCTCTGGTCGCTTTGGGATATTCATCGGTTCAGACCTCCCCAAACGTACAAAAGACGAATGGTAAGGCTGTACAGGACACTCTATTTTCGCACTCCACAGGGTCCCAGACTCTGCTTATACTCCCCTTGGAGGATAGATCCAAATTAAAGGGGACCTGGGACATAGTAAACGGCGTTCCTCAAGCTATCGCTCAGAAACTGTCGGAAAATCCCTTCTACAAAACAGTTCCGCATGGCGTAATATTGGAGCGATTGAAGGATGGAAAAGAGACTCTCGGTAAATTTAAAAACGAAAGAGCCATCCAGATAGGTCGAGACCTCAAAGCTGACTTCGTCCTGACCGGAGAGATCGAAGACTTTAACGTAACTCGCTTCAGAGCTGGAGTTCCACTCGCCGGATTCTTCAGGTACGGAGCATATGTCAATGTAAAACTGACGATCTTTCGCGTTGTGGACGGAATGGAACTCGGCATAATCGAGGGAGTTGGGGAATACGATGACAACGAACTTGGAGCCAGTTATCGGGATGACAAAGCAAGACAGAGGAACAAAGAGTTCATTGAGATGGGAAACTATGAATTCGAGTCAGAGGAGTTCAAAGATACTGTAGTAGGCGTAGCCTTTACAAGATCTTCTGAACAGATCAAACGCAAAATCGAAGAATACATAGAACCACCACCTCAGCCCGAAGTCTCGGATCCTGTCGTACTCTGGGTCAAAGACGATGAGGTGTATGTCAACATAGGGATCGCCGATGGAGTTGAGGCAGGAGACAAATATAGTGTATATCAAGAGGGAGAAGAGCTTTCAGACCCTATCACGGGCAAGGTAGTGGGAAAGACCGATGAGATAAAGGTAGGAACTATCCAGGTCATTAAAGTCACTGCCAAGCACTTTTCCAAAGCAAGGATAATTGAAGGCTACAGCGATATCAAAGAAGGCAATATGCTCAGAACCGAATAGTTGGGCAGACAGGGAGAGGAGCGGTGCCCTGTCTACTGTTTACTGACTACTGTCTACCTATTTAGGAGGTGGTTCAGAAGTGAAAGCCATCTATTTGTTAATACCCCTTCTTATACTCTTTGCCGCAGTTCCCGGAGCCCCAAGCCCCAATAAAGATGCAGTTTTCGGAGATTACTTAAGGCAGGACATCCTCCAGGCTTATCCGGATAAGATCCTAGTTGTCCACTTCTTCGGTGATGACCGAGAGACTGCGCTATCATTCGAAAATGGTATGTGGGCCAAGTACAGAAACAAAGACGTGCAGATAATCGGCGTAAGCTCCACGCCCCATCTGGCCGAAGGTCTTGATGTCTCCTATCGGCTGGTCACTGACATATCCGCAAAGATGCGCAACTGCACCGTAGTTCTCGACAGCGATCTAAACATCGCCTACAGCCAACAGGGATACGAATACAATTCGATAACATCGGTCATTGAGAGGCTCCTCAATCCTACAGAAGTCGGTAAGAGCACATGGGGAAAGATCAAAGAACTTTTCAGATGAGAAGCACACTACATTGCTCAAGAGTACAACAAGAAAAAAAGGCTATGTGACAACATAGCCTTTTTAACTGTACTGCTTTATATGGAGACGATAATCTGAGGGGTGGTTATTTTCAATAGCGATTATTGTAATACAAGATACACTACCTGAGTAGACCCGAAAATAGCTCCTTTACCCTCCCCCAGGTGTCGGCCTCAACCGCTGTTTTCTTATTTAGCCAAACCCGAATACCAGGGTCATTAGGCGAAGGCATGTCGAATGTGTCCAAGTCATTATTCGTATCTGAAAACTCAAAGAACACCACTGTGAAGATTGCATCAGTGTTGGTGTCAAATCCTCCCAGTGTCGTAAAACTGATAACACCTATAAGGCCATCACCCTCAGGCGCGTTTGCTTCTGTCGCGCTGGTAATTCCGTTTAGTATTGTGACTACGTCTGTCGTACCCGCCTTAAGAATCTTCCCGAAGACAAATGCTCCCCCCTCCGAACCCATAAAGTTCGTCTCCGCTCTGCCAAACGCATCGCCCGTAAGCTGAGAATTCCACTCAACCTTAGTCGCGTCGAACATGAGGTCTACTTGATATGCCTTCACATTCTGCGCTCCTGTGACGTAAACCGCTATGTCAACAGCCTCACTCGCTCCGACGTTCTCCTGAAGCTCCTTTGCCTGATTGCCTGCAGTTGCGGCATCAAGATCCAAAACTATCGTAGCCCCCGAATTCTGCCCGGCAGAAGCCATACCAACTACGGATAAAACCCAGAGGACAACACCCACCATAATCGCTAATCTTGCCATCGTATCACCCCTCTTTTAAAAGCTTTAAAAGTACCGAAGAAATGGGAGTCCCCCCAAAAGGTCTATCACGGGGACTCCCACGATTCCTCCAGACTCAAGGTTATTTGATTAATACCATCTTTCTGACTGACTGGAAGTCGGCAGCCTTGATGTTGTAAAAGTATATACCGCTTGCCATCTGACGTCCACTGTTATCCCTACCGTCCCACTCCACTGAGTAGCTTCCCGCCTTCTGCCGATCGTCTACAAGCGTCCTTGCCGCCTGGCCAGCCACGTTGTAGATCGTCAGCTTTACGGACGAGGCCTTGGGCAGGGCGTACTCGATAGTCGTGCTGGGGTTGAATGGGTTGGGATAGTTCTGAGCAAGGTCATATCTGTCAGGAGTTATCGCTACAGTCAAAGATCCCATCTCCCTAACGTTATTAAGGAGATAAAATCCGTCAATAATCTCGCCGTCAGTTATGGCGATGCTCACGTCGTCCTCAAAGTCGGATTTAACTCTGAACTTGATCTTGGCGGTTAAACCTTCGCCGCTGGCAAGATCGTCATCAGAAATACCGTTTGCCAGAATCACCTTGCCCGGCTCATCCGACTTTGAAAGGAACAGCGGAGTCGATCCACCGTAGATGTTCAGTAAATTGTCCTGGCCGCTTTCGGCGCCTACAAACTCAACTTTGTCGGGATCGTAGCTTAAAGCGAAGCTGTATCCCTTGAGATTCGTCACGCTCGACACCGAGGCGTCAATGATTATCTCCTCTCCGGCCTTCACGATATCACTAGCAAGGGAGAGCGACATCTTTGCATCTTTGTTGGCGCCCACTTGAGGAGGCAGAGCCTTACCGGAAGCTGTGACGACCGTCTTTCCGAAGTTATCCAAAAAGATTACGAAGTCAGAAAGACCGATATCGCCGTCGCCGTCTATATCCAACGCCGACTCGAAGCTCTCTGAATCGTCTCCTATTCCGAACTTGTCCAGGAACGTCACAAAGTCATTTAAGCCGACTTCACCATCGTCCGGTCCGAAGTATCCCAGAACAGGCTGACCACTTTCATCTACCACATTAGTGTTTCTGATGGCAGATGCCTTCCTGGTAAAGTCTGACTCTGCATCGTTCTGGGTATCTGCAGCTATGACCTTATATTCGTAGGTTGTACCTGTCACAGCCGTATTATCCACGAACGAGTTAGATCCCGGAAGCGCCGTACCGATCAGCGAGAAATCCGCCTCAGCAGGAGTCTTACGCATGATCTTGTAACTGGTAACTCCGAAGAGCGGAACTATACGTCCTCCCACTGAGAACGCCTCAACCAATTTGTCGTCCTCAGACGGTGTCCACGTTACATTGATAGCTCCACCGCCGTCGTCGGGCGCATCCTGAGCTGTGAAGCCTGCCACAGCAGCAGGAGCCAGGTCGTCCAGAGCTTGGCCAATAGCGGTCGGGCTATACAGCGAGAATGCAGATATCTTATTATCTATGGCATCCCCGCTCTGGGCCTCTGCGACCAGAACGCTGTTAGAGCCGGCCTGCTTAGCAGACGGTCCTGAGACGGTTACTCCAGATACGGCCTTTACTCTGTAGTTCGTCTCCAAAGCGTCGCGAACGAACACCTGACGAACGATAGGATTCTCTCCGGGTACGGCTGCCAGCAGTTGGATCACTATGAACTTAACTGTTCCGGTGCCGTCATCCATCTCCCGCTCCAGCACGTATGCATCCACTATATTTTCCAGGCCTATTCCTGGATGATTGGTAGATGCATCGAACTCCACAATCACGACACCGCCCTGATCGTCGGGCCTGTCTCTAACTGCCAGAGCATCGGGGGCATCTATTGTCGGACTGACGACGGCAACAGTAACAAGCGCAGTAGCGGGTGCTGGATTCAGGTTTCCAGGGACATCCTCGATAGAGCCAACTGTAAGAGTTATCTGTCCGCCTAAATCCGGGTACCATTCATCAGTCTCTTTAACTCTTACTTTAACAATCCCCGGCTCCGTCTCAGCCACATGACTTACTGTAGCGGGTACCTGGGTGCCGTTAGGATCACCGGCTATTGTGAGAGCAAAGTCCCCCAGAGCAACAGTCGCGCCATCGATGTCCTCGCTCATAGTCGCCAGGACCGCCGTAGTTGTCAAGGTCTTGGCCTCCATAATCACAGGACCTGCCGCATCGGTGGGCGTAGTTACCGAGCCGTGAATGTTCAGAGGATTAGGCTTGAAGTCAACCAATCCCGAGAAGGCGGTCACACTCACACCCCTCTCATCTGACCCTGTCATATCCGCAGCAATAGCCGACGCAGGTGTAGCATCAGTATCGCCTGTTCCCGTGTTTGCATTTCCACCGGCGCTCTGCTCGTCAACCTGTATGTAGAGGACAGCGTCATCTGCAGCATTATCTGCGAAAGCAACGGCACTGTCAGCAGCAGCGTCGCCGCCGGTGACATAGAGGTTCCACTGTTCGCCTGCATAGCCCACCACATCCCATCCCTGGTCACCGATTGTAGCAGACAGGCTGTCGGTGGTTACAAAACCGATAAGGCCCGAATCGTCCACAGGCTCACTCAGGTGGATCCTGATATGATCAATCCATCCGTTTGCGTCCGCATCCACCGTGGCCATGGCCGTGATTGTGGGACTTATGCGATCGTCTATTGTGACGAAGATGACGCGCGCTTGATTAGGCACAGACGCTGCATCCGTCACAAGGCTCAAAGTTGGATCCGCACCTGACGGAGCGAACGATATAGAGTCCTGTATCACATCTTGAACGATAAAGCTACTATCCACAGTGACTGTTATGAGTTCATCGGCCCCATTGATAGCTGCTAGTTCATCGTCCACAGCGACAATAACGCCGGCCCTGACTCCGTTGGTATTCTCATAGAAGAGATCGTCTACAATCAGATCCCCTTCAACTCCAGTACCGAGTACAGCCTCGGAGAACTTTATCCGCAGTCCTGTATCCTGCACCCTCCCCGTCGTAAACATAATAACGGGCCTTGCCTCATCTATCGTTGTCTGATCTGCAGCAGCTCGAAGTGTCTTTGCAGCAGGAGACATATCGCGAATAGATCCGGCCTCGACGTAGTGAAAGAGCGGAATGTCCTCCGTATCGGGATTTCCGAATCCGTCGGAAGTTCCGCCGAAGACCACAACGTTGGTTCCGCCGCCGCTCAAGACTTCACTGAGGGTTACGGTGTTGCCCGAAGCAGTGGCATCAACGGTTATGCCGATGTTACCGCTGTCCGCCGTCACAGGCTCGCTGAAGGTCACCGTCAACTGATCTATAAAGCCATCGCTGTTTCTGTCCCCTGTGCTTGAGGTATCATCAGCAGCGACAACAATAACGGGCCTCGCGCCGTCAGTCTCCGTCAGGACAGCGTTGTCGGCGCCTATGTCCGTCATAGGAAGATTTGCCGTAGCGCCGGGGCCTGAAAGATCCTTGATCTCGCCATCCACATCCTGCACTGTAGCTCGGGTATAAGTAACGTCAGGGGTCACTGCAGTATCGAAATCTCCCAGTGTTGTCGCGGCTGTTTCAACGAAGAGTAAGGTGATAATCTGTTTGGTTGCATCCAGCGTGGCGAGTGTATCGAGGTGACCCGCAACTCCCAGGCCTGCTCTTAGCGAGTCCGCAACACCAGCTATCGATATAGGCTCACTTACAGTGATAACGTATTTATCTATTTTCCCGTCTCCGTCAGCGTCATCTGTGACAGCGCCCACGAGGACCGGAGCAGCTCCATCCACCTCCGCAATATCGGCGCTCCCGATATCCACCAACTCCAGCCCGGCGGGATCTAATATGCCTCCCGTAGCCGCGCTATAGAGATAGTCGGGCACAGCGCCTGTGTTAGGCGGGTCGCCTGGAGCTACTGTCAACGTATAGGTCACCTGATCGGCTGCCGTCCGCGACGCTCCACTAGGAGCAATTCCTCCGATAGTGACACCACTGACATAGTCGCCACCAACGGGCATGATCTCAGTAAACTCCACAACTACCTGATCGAGCCTGCCATCCCTGTTGTTGTCTCCCGTGACCACAGCATCCCCCCCGACAGCTCCTTCGCTCCTCCTCCTTATCAGGGGCGGAGCGCCGTCGATGCGCGCTGCGTCAGGAATGAGGATATTGCCAGAAACGGGTTCTACATAGGCCGAAGGAGGGACGAGCTTGTTTGGAGTAGGTTGTCCCAGCCTATTTAAAGCCTTATCTTCAACACTAAGTATATCTACGGCGAGCCCGGGCCTGATCCCTGTATCTATTATACCTGCCTCAGTGATGGTAAGATGGACTGTGCCGGTGCCGGCTCCTGAATCTAACCCGGCAATAGCGAAGTCATCCAGAAGAACAAAGTCTCCCGACTCCAGATTCACAGCTTCGGTGAATCTAACGGTGTACCGGTCTATCTGACCTCTGGGCTCCGTAGAGACAACATCTTTAGTCGTCGCATCTATCAGAACCGGCCTGGCCTTGTCGACCTCCGGAGCGGTTCCTACGAACACGTTATTAAGCGCAACACCCACAAGATCTGCCACATCGCCCGAAACCACGCTGTAGGTCACTTGATCCACTGCGGGGTCTATGCTCGTGTTGGAATCAGCCTTTTCAGTAAGGAGGAACCTGGCGACATCTGAAACACCGCCGGTCGCTGTAAGCGGGGGATCTACAGAAGCAGCAGCCCCTATGAGAGCGGGATTGCCCGAGAACGTAAACCCCGTGGCACTCCATCCGTCGTTGTCTGCAAATGTGGTAACGGCAATGTCCTCGGAAAATTGGACCTGCACCTCATCTAGCTTCCCGTCAATGTCAGCGTCCAGATAGAGGCTCTGGTAGATCACAGGACGAGCCGCGTCAACCCCGTTAAATCCTATAACTGCAGACAGAGGATGTCCCGCAAGGTCGGTTACCGTAGCCGAGGTCATATCTAATGTGGGCACTGCCTCCGTATTTAGTTCATTGAGAAGCTTATCCGCAGGCGATCCCGGGTCTTCCTGGAAGGTGATGAAGGTGATGTTGTTGTTTATGGTATCCGGAGTGCGGGGAGAACCGTTTGGATCTATTTTGGGCAGCCTGTTTGTAGCTGTGAATCTCCCATCATCCCCATCGGCATCACCGGCTAGTGTGCTGTCTCTGAGTCTAGTACCCGTTGTTATGTCAAAAGTAGCCGTCGCGCTGGCAAAGTTGGCAAAGCTCACATCGGCGATGCTCTCACTCCAGGTTATCTGTACGCCGTCCAAAAGTCCATCGGAGTCATCGTCCAGCGTCACCACGTTGCCCGCAGCTATGACAGGGGCGTCTTGATCGCCGGTTATGGTCCCTGAACTATTAGTTGCAGTTCCTGCCGAATCCTTGCTGAATCCCCAGTTTGAGAGGTTCGTGCTGAGCGTAAACTGATCGCCGGTACGTAAACTAGTTCCAGCTCTAGCAACGATGAATAGCGTCAACGGCCCAGGATTTACAAAGAGGGTATCACCGCCAGTAGGAAGAATTATGGTGACTGTACTAATACTGTCCGCAGCACTGCCGGGCACAGTACCAGTATAAGTGATACTTCCACCAGTGACGTTTACAACAGTATCTACAGCCCTCTCAAAGACATTATCACCATCGTCCACGTATATGGCAATGCCGCTGGTAGTACCACTAGTGCGAAGGGGACTTACGTATAAGCTGGGAAGGTCTGTTGTTCCGGAGCCCACATCTACCCTGTTTATATCCACCCTGACGGTATCAATACTCTCGGCTGTTGAGTCAGACTTAAGGACGACCCTAAGGACAGAAACCGGCCCCGTAAATGAACCGAGAGTCGCACCTCCGTAAGTCACATCAGCGCCTTCACGAGTCGGAGCGGTTGCTACGTCATTCGTAACAGTTTGCGTGGTTAAGGTAGCATCCGCAGAGAAAGTCATTCCAAATATGAACAAGCCAACCGCTAAAAGACCAACCACCGCCTTTGCTTTCATGTCATCCCTCCCTGAAGCGTAAGGTTGAAAACTACAACGACTCCACCTCTCAAAACCACCGTCTGTGTCTTCTGCTAATGAACCTGGCATAGTTGATTCATCCTCCCTCACCTGTATTACTAGTTATTGGAGTTATTTGAAATTCCTATAAAAAACTTTAACGACTAGAAATTGCCAAACTGACAGGATAATTTAAATCATAAGATTCCGGAATCACACCCCCTTGAATTTAAGATCACTCGAAAAGGTCGAGCATTTGCGCACCTATTTCAAAAAAAATGCGACGCGTTCCTAACCTACTAAACGATTGTAAGTAAATACTTAAAGCTGCTTGAATCACTCCGTCACTTTCTAAATTCCTCTCGATGATTTTAATATAGCCTGACAGAGTCAACCATAAGTATATGGTAATAATTCTAAACTGTCAAGCTTTTTTTTAGTTTTCTGCAACAATTTCAAGGCAACTATGCTCTAATGTTCACTTTAAGTTCCTGACGAAGCAGGAACATAGATTGTACAAATCCACACCAAAGAGCATATGCCCTACTGTGCTTAATATGTGCTTTCTACATGGTACACACAAGATCGTTAATGGTACAATATATGACAATGTTGACCCTTTGTCAACACTTTTTTGATAATTTGCAATACCTTTTAAGCTCTTAGCGATACCTTATGTTCTGTTCGCACTCGCGATTGCCTACAGATTATGTCAATTAAGTAGATTAAAATCAAGTGCATATCATAATTATATGACAAAAGAGTGTAAGGATGTGACTCTTTGCTTCTTTTTAGGAGATAAACGGAAAAGATGCAAAATACATCTCCCTATGGCCACAGGTATGATCTCTGTACTTCACTCATTACACAATTGAACAATCTCTTATAGTCTATTTCAGATTGAGATGTCGCCCCGATTGCATTTTACAATGGCAATGTTAGTATTCTTTACCTCTACCAGAATCACGATTACACAAATCTCAACACTTTACTCAAGAAATAGTCTCTTTCTTTACCGCTTCACAAGGGGGCTGAAAAAGCTTTCTGTTTTTGGCACACAAGTTGCGTTGCTTGATATATACTTGATATATAAGTGTGAGGGTATATCAGGAGAATAGCCGATTACGTTTAGAATTCATAGCCCATAAGTAGGACCGCTGCTATCTCCCCCCTAGCCTGGTCCAAACTGAAGGCTCTATCTGATCACGCTACCCCTGATATCCCTCATAATAAGATAACAAGGGGTAGTTGACAGCTTCTAAGACATCCTGAAACATCCATAAATGGCAAAGAGAATACACGCTATGGTAACTCCTCTTATCAAAGATACGGACCTTTTGATCGAAGCATCCAACGGAGATGAAGATTCGTTCAGTGTTATCGTAGAGAGATACAGCGATAAGCTCTTCAACTTTGTGCTCAGGTTTGTGGGGGATCAACGGACGGCCGAAGATATAGTCCAGGAGACCTTTCTTAGAGTCTTTACCAACAGCGATCGGGCGCGGACTCTAAATAATTTCTCAACGTGGATATTTACTATAGCCGCTAACCTTGCAAAAAGCCAGTTAAGATACAGAAAGAGGTGGAGGTTTATATCTATAGACAGTTCCACACATGAAGATACTGATGTCATAGTCGAAGCGATAGACGAATCGCATCGGCCAGATCACACAACAGAATCCAAAATCATGCACTCGATGATCCGCACGGCCATAGATTCTCTACCTCCCAGATATCGCGAGGCTATCATAATGCGCGATATAGAGGGACGGTCCTACGACGAAATAGCCAGAATCACAGACTCTCCTGTCGGAACAATCAAATCGCGCGTCAACAGGAGCCGCCTCAAAATTCAGCAGGAATTAGAAGAGTTAGGTGATGAAATTCCATGTATCTTGAACGAGCCCAGAATTGTTATATACTCGACTAACTAGCCCGTTTAATTCATAAACATGGTGGAGACATTACGAGGAGCAAAGCGACGAAGCAATCTCAAGGTTTTATAGTGGTCTCCTATGAGAGCCGGAGAGTGTTACATCTACCACAGAATCGAGATTGCTTCGCCTTCGGCTCGCAAGGACACCGAAGGTGGTAAAAGGCATAACTATAATATAATACAATCCCTTAATTAATACACGGCCTTTTTCTGTGAATTATTCGGGCTAGTATTGAGTTTCAGACCTATTCCCGAAGAGAGAGCGTTGACGCTCTTCATTCAGGGCTGAGGCGTCGACCTCCCGGCGGTCGACGCCTCTTATTTTCTCCATCCAATTCTTCACCCCCAGTGTTTTTGTCCTTCCCAAAGAGGCAAAAACACTCTTGCATATAGTTGAAGTATTTTTTATATTATATGTAAATTAAGCCGTTAGGGCATTAGTGTGATATAAAAGTATTATCACTAAACAGACATGAAACCTGCCATCTGTCGCTTTCCGATTGTGAACGATACCAAAAGCTGCCTATCTATATGGATATCGTTATGAAAGATGAAGCTAAGACAAAAGAGCAACTCATAGATGAATTGGTGGAGATGCGCCGACGTATTGCTGAATTAGAAGCATCAGAAGCCGTGAGAGAACAGTCTGAGGAAGAGCTGAAACAGACAGCAGAAGCCATGCAGAATCAAACCAGAGTCTTACAATCCATCCTTGATAGTATGGGCGAGGGCGTGGTGGTAATCGACGAGGACGGGAAGTTTATAGTTTTCAATCCGGTTGCGGAGCACATAACTGGTATCGGCGAGACGCACACGAGTCCTGATGAGTGGCCTGAAAAATACGGCGCGTTTCTTCCCGACACCGTGACGCCTTTGCCGGCGGATGAGCAACCTATTGTGCAAGCAATGCGCGGGCAGGAGGTAGACCAAGTAGAACTCTTTCTGCGTAATCCGAGAGTGCCGGCGGGTATCTTCGTCCATGTTACCGCAAGACCGTTAAAAGATGAAAAAGGGGATCTGAAAGGCGGTGTGGCGGTCTTTCATGATATCACAAAGCGCAAAAGAGTGGAGCAAGAGTTGCTTCTTCATAGTAAAATCATTGAAAATGTGGAAGAAGGTATTTACCTTATTCGAACAAAAGACGGCGTTATTGTCTATACGAACCCTAAATTTGAGCAAATGTTTGGCTATGATACAGGAGAATTAATTGGAAAGCCTGTCAGTACAGTGAACGCTCCAGGCAAAAAGAGTCCCGAAGAAATAGCAAACGAAATCATAAAAAGTCTGCAAGAATATGGGACTTGGAGTGGGGAGGTTCATAACATCAAAAAGGATGGGACCAAATTCTGGTGCCATGCCAATGTATCGACATTTGATCATCCTCTATACGGAGAGGTCTGGATCTCAGTGCACGAAGACATCACTGAGCGCAAGAGGGCACAGGAGAAACTACAGGAGAGTGAGGAAAAGTACCGCCAACTTTTCTCCACTGAATCAGATGCGATTATGATCTTTGATGCAGATACGAAACAGTTTGTGGATATCAATGATTCCACCTTGAGTGTCTATGGGTACAGCAGAGAAGAATTCCTGAGCTTAAAGGTCACAGACATTTCTGCAGAGCCGGGGAAGACAGATGTTTCCATCGATGAAACAATCGCTGGAAAGCTCAGCAGAATCCCTCTTCGTTATCACAGGAAAAAGGATGGAACAATATTTCCTGTAGAGATATCTGTTGGCTCTTTTATGCTGAAAAATCGTAAGATGATTTGCTCAGCGATCAGAGACATCACCGAGCGCAAAAAGGAGGAGGAGGAACTGAGAGAATCAGTAGAATCTACTGAGAAGAGATCGACTCAGCTTTCTACGGTCAACGAGGTCGGCAAAATAGCCATGTCCTCACTCGATCAGGACAGGATGCTCAGCGAGGTCGCCGAAGCCATACAAAAGAGCTTTGAATACTACGATGTCTATATATTCTTCCTGGACAGTCCTCCTTCCGAAGAACTCGTCCTTAAAGCCCACGCCAGCGCTGATGGACTCGAAATCCCAGAGAGATACCGTCAGAGTATCAATGAGGGCATAATAGGCTACGTCGCCCGAACAGGGGAACACCTTTTGGCTAACGATGTGACAACAGAGCCCAGACATATATTTGTCTTTCCTGAAGAGGCAAAGACAAAGTCCGAACTTTGTGTCCCTATAAAAATATCTGGAAACGTAGTAGGAGTAATAGACGTGCAAAGTGCTGTCCTTAATTCCTTTGACGGGATAGACGTGGCCTCCCTCCATACCATCTCCAACCAGATAGCAAGAGCTGCAGAAAACAGCCGTCTTTACAAAGAGAGCATCCGTCTCAATCAGTTCAATGAAAGCCTGATAGCCACGATGCCGTCTGCTATCCTCCTTCTTGACAAAGATCTCAACATAATACTTGCCAACAATGCCTACTGCCAGAGGAGAGATCTCCGAAGAGAAGACATAGAGGATAAGAACCTGCGCCAGACTGTCCCCGAATCGCTCCTCCTGCGACCCGACATCGAGAGTCTTATACAGCGGGCGGCAGCAGGAGAAGGACCTTTCAACCTCACCAACTTCAGGGTCGTACGCCCCACGCCTCCAGAAGGAGTCTTCAATGTCTCGATAACCAGTGCAAAAGACGGAGGAATGGGGAAAGCTTTGGTGGTTATTGAGGACGTAACTGACACAGTAGAAAAAGCTTATGAATTTTCTATGCTTCGTCAGACAGGTGAAATGATGCAGACGATCTTCGACCTGGACCGCCTCCTCTATGCTATACTCACCTACGTCACAGCCGGACACGCCCTCGGATTCAACCGGGCTTTTCTCTTCCTTGTAAACGAGGAAAAACATATGCTCGAAGGCAAAATGGGAGTGGGTCCTTCAAGCCGCGAAGATGCATACAGAATATGGCACGAAATGGCGCAACAGGACCTAAAGCTCGAGGATCACCTTTCCGAATATGACCGCATAAAAGACAAAAAAGAAGAAATTCCCCTTTATAGGATCTCCCAAGGGCTCAGGTTTCCCCTTTCAAATGCCCGCACTGTCCCTGCCCTTTCTATATTCGAAAAGGCTCCCTTCAAAATCACTGATGCGTTTGATAACCCTTTAGTAGATCCTCAACTTTTAAACGCTCTCAACACCCCTGAGTTCATATGTGTTCCTTTGATCTGTAAGGATATAGCCATAGGAGCTATAATCGCCGACAACCTCTACAGCGGACGACCTATAGACGATCTTAGCGTGGAACTTCTAACTATCTTTGCAAACCAGGCGTGCCTCGCTATAGAAAATGCCGAGATTTACAGGGAGATTGAGGAGAAGATCGAAGAACTTGAAGGGGCCCAAGAAAAGCTTGAGGAGGCTCACGATCGGATCCTTCGCTCCGAGAGGCTCGCAGAGATCGGGGAGATCTCCGCCCGAATCGCCCACGAGATCAGAAACCCTCTTTCCACTATCGGCGGATTCGCCCGGTCTATTGTCAAGGACCCCACATCAGAACGCACAGAAAGAAACGCCGGGATCATCGCGGACGAAGTGAAAAGGCTCGAAAGGGTAATCTCAGAGACCCTTGACTTTGTAAGGCCCACAGAGCCTGAAAAGGAGGTAGAAGATATAAACTCGATAATAGAAGAACTGTTTCCTATTCTCGAACACCGACTTAAAGATAATTCTATCGACTTTTCCGTTCAATACCAACCCGATGTACCCCGGATGTTAGCTGACGCCGGACAGATCAAACAGGTGATTTTAAACGCTGTGCAGAACTCCTTGGAAGCCATGCCCAAAGGGGGAAGGATAGAAATAAAAGCTAGCCAGGATAACCCATACGTGAAGATCGAGATAACAGATAGCGGTCCTGGAATACCCGATGGTGATATAGGAGACATCTTCAGTCCCTTTTTTACTACCAAGACCTATGGAACTGGACTCGGTCTTGCCGTCTGCCAGAAGATAATAGACGATCACGGGGGAAAGATAGACGTTCAGAGCACAGAGGGAAACGGGATGACCCTGACTCTCTGTCTCCCCGCAGTCAACACCGAACCCCAGGATCCGTCCCCGATTGATTCTTTCGGGGATCAACTCGAAGGGAGTGATTAAGGGTGAAGACTATATTACTGGTGGATGACGACTTGAACCAGAGACTCCTCTACGAGCAGGAGCTCACAGATGACGGCTACAACGTGATTCTGGCATCAGACGGACAGGAAGCCCTCGATAAGGTTCAGCAAATCCGGCCCGATCTTGTTGTCCTGGACATAGCGATGCCCGGAATGGACGGGCTAGAGGTGCTGGAGAGGATACTCGGGAGGGATAGCAAAATACCGGTCATACTGAATACGGCCTATGCCAGCCACAAAGACAATTTTATGAGCTGGTCGGCCGACGCCTACGCCGTCAAATCCTCAGACCTGACCGAACTTAAGGAAGAGATCAAGAAATCGCTTGCAAAAGCCGAGAAGAGGGGGGGTAGATGAAAAATAGCTCGTCTCGTGTCTTTGTCTTTCTGGTTACAACGGCCCTCGTGTGGAGCTTTGTCTCCTCCCCTGCACCTGCTGAGGTTGAAAATACCCCATCAGACTTACGCCGATCTATTCAGGACTATATGTGGAGTAAGATCAAAGACAAAGAGCACTACGCCATACGGGACTTGCGCTCTGAGCTGGCCCGCAAGTTGGAGTTCCTGGAAATCCACAAAGGCGTGCACCGAGTCAAGGACAGATCGTACTTTGCCTGCGCTGACTTTTCCGACTCACAGAATAACACTTTCGACCTCGACTTCTTCGTCCGTAAAGGAGAAGATGTTTTGGAGGTTGATGAGGTCGTTCTGCGCTAGGTCAAAGCCAAAGTTCGGATACGAGGCGAAGAAGAAGCGGACGATCCCGGCGACTCAGCCTCAGATGTCAAGACTGCTATCCAAAACTCTGTAACGCAGGAAACTGCCATGAAGGGCGGCAAATTCCTCGTATATGATTCTCGGGAGAACCGCCCTTGAAACTTGGCAACAGATTATGTCCACGAAGGAGCTTATGTCCACGAAGGCGTGTATAAACTTCAGGAGGGTTCATATCTCACCTCTGCTGATATGGTCGGGGGAAAAAGGCCATAGAGTACGATCTGGACTTCTATATCGCCCAATCCGGCCGGAAATATAAGGTCCCGGAAATATAAGGTCAAGGACGTCTTCATCCATTAGGTCGATGAGGTGAACCGTCTGAGATAGCCTCTATGTTTCAAAATAAGGAATTACCTAAATGCCCGGAAAAGATCTGCGCGCCCTTCTGAGAAATACGCTGGTTATAGTGCTGTCCGGAGGACAGGGCGAAAGACTCCACCCTTTGACAAGAGATAGGGCAAAGCCAGCCGTGCCCTTTGGTGGAATCTACAGAATCATCGATTTTACGCTCTCAAACTGTGTCAACTCCAATATGAGAAGAATCTATGTCCTCACTCAGTACAAATCTTTCTCGCTTCAAAAGCATTTGAGACTGGGATGGAACATCTTCAACGACGAACTCGGGGAATTTATCTACACTATTCCACCCCAGCAGAGAACTACCCAAAGCTGGTACAGAGGAACCGCCGACGCCATTTATCAAAATATTTACACGCTCGAACAGGAACGTCCCGAAAGGGTCCTCATCCTTGCAGGAGACCACATCTACAAGATGGACTACAGCCACATGCTCGAATTTCACGAGGAAAAAGGTGCGGATCTTACGGTCGGTGCAGTGGAGTTTGAGACCCATAAGACTAAAGATTTCGGCGTAATCCAGATAGATCAAGACTCCAGAATAATAGGATTCCAGGAAAAACCTGAAGATCCTAAAACTATCCCGGGCAAACCCACACATGCCCTCGTCTCTATGGGGATCTATGTCTTTGAGACTCCTGTCCTTGCCAGAGCGGTTATTGAGGATGCCAAAGTTGATTCCACGCACGACTTCGGCAGAGACATACTCCCCGCAATGATAGATACTTCCACCGTCTTTGCCTACAAGTTTATAGACGAGAACAAAAAGGAGACTAAATACTGGAGGGACATAGGGAAGATAGATGCCTACTGGGAGGCTAACATGGACCTTGTCGAGGTTACTCCGCTCTTTAATCTCTACGATGAGGATTGGCCCATAAGGACCTACCAGGAGCAATATCCGCCCGCCAAGACGGTCTTCTCCAGCTACGGGGAGAATCGAGTGGGACTTGCTCTTGATTCCATAATCTCAGGAGGTTGCATAATCTCAGGAGGAACAGTTGAAAGGTCTGTCCTTTCACACGGCGTCAAAGTACACAGTTACTCGCATGTTTCTGAATCTATACTTTTGGAAGGAGTGGACATCGGAAGGGGCGCCAGGATAAAAAGAGCCATAATAGACAAAGATGTAAGAATACCCCAAGGATGCCAGATCGGATATTGCCTCGAAGAAGATAGGAAGAGATTCACTGTAACGGAGGAAGGTATAACAGTAGTGCCCAAAGGCATTCCGATAGAGTAGCCATAAGGCTTTTGTGGAAATTACCGAGAGTAGGACCAAATGACCAACAATAGAGAGACATCTTTGGCCTCTGGCAGCAGGAACTCCACCCGCAGTGGGAGTTCCGCATCAGAGACACCCTCTGAAAGAGAGGAAGTCCAGGTCTTCAAGAGCTTCCTTGAGTCCCAAAGACAGAGGATACTCAATCTCCACAGATCGAGCGCTCATGGGATATCCGTCTCCTCCGCCCTCTGCCAGATGGTGGACAACGTGATCAAAAGGGCCTATGAAAAGATGACTCAGGATATACTGGGATATCGCCATGGAGACGGTTCGCACGGAGTACACTTAGCACCCTGTGCCGTTGCGGCTCTCGGCGGGTACGGAAGGGGTCTTCTTAATCCTCAATCAGATGTGGATATCCTCTTCATTATCAGGTCCCACGACCAGAAGACGGAGAAAATAGTAAAAGGTATCCTCTATCTCCTATGGGATCTCCGTTTTGATATCGGACACAGTGTAAGGACCCCAAAAGAATGTGTCCATCAGGCTAAAAGGGATATCACCTCCAAGACCGCAATGCTCGAATCCAGATACCTTGCGGGCAATACGAGCCTTTACAGAGAATTTCAGGACGCAATAGTTGGGCAGTTAAATGACAGAGCCTTTATCAAAGCCAAGTTAGCAGAGAAAAACCAGCGCCACGCAAGGACGGGTCTTTCGGTCCAACTCTTAGAACCCAACGTCAAAGAGAGTCCCGGCGGCCTTAGAGATATACATACTGTCCAGTGGCTCCTGAAAGCCCGGAAAGGCTCTTTCTTCCTTGAAAGTCTGCTTTCATCGAAACTCCTCCCTAAAAGAGACTATCACCTTTATGTAGGGGCTCTGGACTTTCTACTTGAAGTCCGCAATGAACTCCACTTTCTGGAAGGAGCCAAGTCCGATGTCCTCAGATACGAACTTCAACCTCAGATAGCTAAAGCCCTGGGATATTGCGACAGTCCTGAAGGGCTAGCTGTAGAAGATTTTATGCGCAACTATTACCTTCAAGCCAGGAATACCAAGCATATCTCCGATCTGCTCTGCAACAAACTTGGGGGCAAGAATTCCAAGCTCCTAAGATTCCCCAAGAAAGACCTTGCGGATGGCACCATCCTTTCCGGAGGTGAGATATATCTGCCCAAAAGGAGAAGCAGTTTTTTCAAAGAAGACCCCACAAGGCTCTTGAGCATCTTCTTCCACGCTCAAAGATATAGAGCCCGCATAAGCGAAACTGCTTACAGACAGATAAAAATAGACCTCGATTTAGTAGACGACGATTTTCGAAGATCACCCCAAAATAGAGACATGTTTTTAAAGATATTGAAAGCCCCTTACGGAGTGGCATCTACGCTCTTTTCCATGCACGAACTTGGGGTCCTTGAAAGCTATATCCCCGAATTTGGACGGATAAATTGCCTGGTCCAGTACGACACATATCACGTCTTCACAGCAGATGAACATACACTTGTCGCAATCGAGAACATAGAAAGGATCAGAGGTAACGGTTCACCATACACAATAGCAAGGGTGCTCTACGAAATTACAGGGAAAATAGAATTGCTTTACCTTGCCATCCTTTTCCATGACATCGGCAAGGGAGAGGGCAAGGATCACTCAAAAAGAGGCGCCCAGCTATCCAGGGCAGTCCTTTCGCGCTGGAATTTCTGCGACAAGGAAAGGGACACTGTAGAGTTCCTCGTCGCCAATCACCTGATAATGTCCCAGAACTCGCAAAGGAGGGACTTTAACGATCCCAAGTTCAAAGAGACCTTCGCAGAAAAATTCCCCGACCTTGAAACGTTAAAGATGCTATATCTGCTTAATTATGCAGACCTGTCTGCGCTTACAAAGGAAGCACTCACAGACTGGAAAGAGACTCTCCTTACTGACCTTTACTACAAAACCTCAGAAAGAATTACCTCAGGGGCAAAGGAAGAGGAGGAAAAACAAAAAGCCGAAGATGCTCTCAAGAAGATCCTAACTCAGCTTCAGAACGAATTTCCCGAAGACAAAATCCGAAACCATATACGGAGCCTCCCCCCCAGATACGTCCTGTCAAACGATGCAGAACATATAAGGACACATATAAAACTTGTGGATTCCCTGGACACACAACCTATTGCACTTTCTCCACATCCAGAAAGCCAGTTTACATCCGTCCATTTTGCCGCAAAGGATAGACCCTATCTGCTCTCCCAAATCTGTGCGATCCTTGCAGTCAACGACATCAATATATTCAGCGCTGAGATATACACCAGAGCGGACCACACGGCATTGGATACCTTCCGGGTTACAGACACAGAGACGCACGGTCCTGTCCGCGCGGGAAGCTGGGCGGAGGTAGAAAAGCAGCTTCAGGATATCTTCGGGGGACACCAAAGCACCGAACTCCTATTCCGCCAACACGAAAGACGGTGGTCAAAAAGAAAAGAGCCTCCCAAATCTGTGCGCCCGACAAAGGTCGTCTTCGAAGCCGGTGTGTCTGATATATACACAGTAATAGACGTATTCGCACAGGACACCGTCGGCCTCCTCTACAAGATCACGCGGACGCTTTCGGATCTTGGGCTGGATATACACACTGCCAAGATCACAACAGAAGTCGATCAGGCTGTGGATGCCTTCTACATAACCAAAGTAGACGGGAGCAGGATCACCCATCCAGATGAGCAGGAGATAATAGCAGATACACTTTTAGATAGGATTAGTTGAAGTCAAAGACGAGAAAAGAGATTGCTTATGGGTAAAGACGTTGTCTTTGTAAGTGACTCTGATTATGTGGTTCATGTCTGCAGGGGAGAAGTTGCGAACATCCCGATCGAAAGACACCCGGGGGACGATAAGCTCTACGGCGTCTGCAAGCGATGCGGAACTCTGTTTGTCTATCGGTCCAAAGAGGATATAGAGAAGATAAGGGAAGAAGAGGCCCTAAAAGCGAATATAGATAAGGTATTCCCTTTTTAAAGATCCAAAACAAGGGGGAGAAAGAGTGATAGATAATGCAAATGCGTCCGATGGAAAGATATCTGAGATATTGGGCGTCGTTCTGATAGCTATATCCATATTGATAGCCATAAGCCTTATCCCTCACGATGTGACAGATGGAAATTGGGCGGGCAAAGCCGGGGAATACATATCGTCCCTGGCGCTTCGAGGGGTCGGATATGCAGCCTTTGCACTCCCTCTGTTCTTCTTAATCTGGGGATGGGACAGGCTCCGCAGAACAGATGCCGCCGAATCCCTGATAAAGACTCTTGCGCTCTTGCTTATTATAACCCTCTACTGCGGAGCGGCGGGATTGGCGTCCGGAGCAAATGAGGATGTAGGCGCTGTACTGGGAGGATGGTTAGGACTTAATCTCTCCACTAAAGTGCTGCTGCCCTATTTAGGGAAGGGCGGTTCGTACGTGCTGATAGCGGCTTTCTTCCTCGTCACTGTTGTCGCAGCTACCAGAATCAGCCTATCCAAGATTATAGCGTCCTTGTCCGACAAGATCACAGCTAAAGGAGAGGTGTTCGGAACCAGAATCAAAAACAGAAGGTCAAAACAGAAGGATGGAAAATCTAAATCCAATCGAAGTGGACGTTCTACAGAGCCTAACAAAGAAAGCAATAACGCCAAAGGTAGTCCTACAGTTAAGGTTAAACGGAAGAGCGTGGCGTCTCCCCAGGTGATAGAGTATCACGAGCCAGAGATAGTGGATCCTTTGGATGATAGTGAAGAACGTCCGCCACGAGCAGAGATCCCTGACCCCGAAGGATATGAGGATGAGGAGATAATATACGAATATCCTCCCTCCTTGCTTTTGGAGGATCCGCCTGAAGAGAAGGGCAGCCCCAAAAGAGAGGAGCTTATGAAAAGCGCCGCGGTCGTGGAAAAGGGCCTCTTCAACTTCGGAATAGACGGCAAGGTCGTACAGGTAACCCCGGGTCCTGTGATAACGCGCTATGAGGTGGAGCCGGCGCCGGGGGTCAAAGTCAACAGGATAGTCTCTCTTGCCGATGACTTGGCATTAGTCATGAAAGCCAAGAGGATCAGGATACAGGCCCCCATACCGGGGAAAGCCGCCGTCGGAATCGAAGTTCCGAATCAGGAGCCTTCTGTGGTCTATCTCAAGGAGATAGTGGAATCGGACGAATTCAGGGAATCTACGTCCAAGACGCTCTTTGCCCTCGGCAAGACCACATGGGGAGAACCGTACTGCGTTGACCTGGTAAAGATGCCGCATCTTTTGATAGCCGGAGCAACGGGCAGCGGTAAGAGCATGTGCATAAATGTCCTGATCAACAGTCTGCTCTTCAGGGCTACCTCAGAGGAGATCAGACTGATCCTGGTAGATCCCAAGGTGCTTGAACTTTCGGTCTATAACGATATTCCTCATCTTTTAACGCCTGTCGTTACAGATCCTCAAAGGGCATCTGAAGCTCTAAAGTGGGCTGTGGCAGAAATGGAAACCCGCTACCACAACATGTCAAAATTAGGCGTCAGAAATATAGATGATTACAACCGCAAGGTAGAACGTCTACTGCCGCCGGCAGAATCGAGAGAGGACGACGATGTGCCGCCCCGCATGCCCTATATAGTGATCATTATAGATGAGCTTGCAGATCTGATGTTGACTGCATCGAGGGACATTGAGGATTCGATAGCGCGGCTGGCGCAGATGGCAAGGGCGATTGGCATACACCTGATCCTGGCGACACAGCGCCCCTCTGTAAATATCATCACAGGGGTGATAAAGGCCAATTTCCCCGCCAGAATAGCCTTTCAGGTCGCCTCTAAGGTGGACTCCAGAACGATTTTAGACAGCAACGGCGCAGAGAGCCTATTAGGAAGCGGAGATATGCTCTTCATCCCTCCGGGCCAGCACGAACTGGTAAGGATTCACGGCGCTTATATTTCCACTGAGGAAGTAGATCGCGTAGCGGAGGCGATAAAAGTTCAGAAGATAAAGGCTGAGGAGGTCGAGATATTCGATGAGCAGGGCGAGGCTATAACAGGCGGTGTACGCGGCGATAGAGACGAGTTGTTCAAAGACGCAGCAAGGCTGATTATCCTGCACCAGCAGGGATCAACTTCCTTCCTCCAGCGCAGGCTAAAGGTTGGATTCTCCAGAGCAGGAAGGATCATGGACGAGCTTGAAGCTGCGGGAATAGTGGGTCCTGCCGACGGGAGCAAGGCAAGAGAAGTCCTTGTGGACGATAGCTATCTTGAAGAATTGGAAATGGTAGATGATGAATAGTTGGGATGCCAACTGATGAAACAGAGCCCACGACAAGATCCCTTCAAAATGAACACACGTTGTAAGTTTTGTCTGATTTCTAATTTCAGGATTATACTTGCTTTAGTAATCTGCATCCTTTCCTTTTACTCCCCATCTTACGCCCTTGAAGGGGAGGAGGTTCTTAAAAAGGTCAGGGAGAAGTTCGCGAATATGAAGGACTTCTCGGCGGATTTTAAGAAGACTTTCTACTGGTCTTTGGCCGAACAGACTCAGAAGTTCAAGGGCAAGTTATACATCAGAAAGCCCGATAAATTCAGGCTTCAGACCGATCAACAGACATTGGTGACGGATGGAAAAGACCTCTGGAACTATACTCCCGACAACAATCAGGTCCTCATATCCAGATACGATCCACAGGGTAATCCCGACAGCCCAGAAAAGATACTGTTCGAGTACACACAAAACTACGATCCGCTCTATTTGGGTGAGGATAAGATGGCTGGGAAGAAATGTCACATCCTGGAGCTTACCTCCAACAGCAAGGATGCTTATATCACCAGGATGAAAGTATGGATAGATAAAAAAGAGTGGGTGACCTTGAAGGTGAAACAGATGGATATAAACGAGGATGTAACTACCTATGTACTGTCCAGCGTGGTGACAGATTCCGATCTGGAAGATTCCATCTTTCAATTTAGCCCTCCCCAAGGCGTGGAGGTGATAGACACAAGATAGAAAGATGAAAGATAGGATAAAGGGGCTGTTCAAAAACCGCATCGTGGGAATCGCAATTATAATTTCTCTTATTGCTCCCTTATACTGCTATGCAGGTATTTTTCCCTCTTTCAAGATAAGTGCGGAACTTAGAGATAAGATATCCCGTAGGGATGAAAATGAAACCTACAACGTCTGGGCGATGTTTAAAGATAAGGGAGACATCGGCTCGTCCCAACTGAATAAAAAGGCTTTCCGGCAAATATCCGAACGCTCTTTAAAAAGGAGGGCAAAAGTTTTGCCCCAAGAGGAGTTGGTGGACTTTCGGGATATGCCCGTGTATGAGGAATACATAGAGGGGGTAAAAAAGACAGGAGCCAATATCAGAGTCGTCTCCCGCTGGCTCAACGGAGTCAGTGTCTCGGCTAATGCAGAACAGATCGAAGGGATAAAAGAGCTTTCATACGTTAAACTCGTGGAATCTGTAAAACACTACAGACGCTTTGAGCCGTCTCCCTCGGACATTTCTCCTAAAATTCTTCGCAATAAAGAGGAAAGTACTTCCACCACAATTGACTACGGGCTGTCGTTTGGCCAACTGAATCATATAGGAGTAATAGGTGTCCACGACATGGGGTACCACGGCGAAGGGGTCAGAATATGCCTTCTGGATACCGGCTACGAGATAAATCATAATGCTCTTTCTGGGATAAACATAGTAGCTCAAAGGGATTTCATAAACAAAGACGACGTCGTCCGTGACGAGCCGGGACAGGACGGCCGGGATGAACATGGGAGGCCGCAGGAATCTCACGGAACCTGGGTCCTTTCGACGATAGGAGGCTACGATCCCGGAAATTTTGTGGGGGCCGCTTTCGGCTCCGAGTTTGCTCTGGCCAAGACCGAAGATGTATCGAGCGAGACGCCTATAGAGGAGGACTTCTGGGTCGCCGGAATAGAGTGGGCCGACAGCCTCGGCGCAGATGTGGTCAGCAGTTCCCTGGGATATAATATCTGGGATGAAGGGACGGGGGAAAGTTACACTCTCAAGGATCTGGACGGAAAGACTGCCAAGACTACTATAGCGGCCCAGATAGCGGTCTTAAAGGGGATTACGGTCGTAGTCTCCGCCGGGAACCAGGGGAACACTCCCTGGCAGAAGATAACCGTTCCCGCTGACGCCGAAAGCGTTATAACAGTGGGAGCTATTGACGCAGGGAATGGACTGGCGACCTTCAGTTCCCTCGGTCCGACAGCCGACAATCGGATAAAGCCGGACGTCGTGGCAAGGGGAATCAACGTCGTCGTAGCTTCGTCAAATGATCCTAACTCCTATGAATCTCGCAACGGCACGTCTTTTTCGGCTCCTTTGGTAGCAGGAGCATGCGTTCTCCTTCTACAGATCAATCCTTCGTGGGGCCCTGCCCAGATAATAGGGAGCCTCAAGGAGACAGCAAAAGACCTGGGGCCCTCCGGACCCGATACGCTCTACGGTTGGGGATTAGTGGACGCCCACGCCGCCGCAAGATTAGCGGCGGCAGATACGCTGAATACTCTGGTAAACGGAGAAGATCGAGATCCGATATTTGATCCCAGCGCCCCTTCGGGCCAGACAGTGGTCGAATCTCCCTTTCCCAATCCTTCAAGCGCCAGTATATTCTTCCCCATCAGTTTAGCGCAAGACTCTGCGGTGTATTTGAGCATATTCTCATCCTCTGGCGAACTGGTGAGGAGTATTATTGCCTTCAACAGCTTCCTTCAGGCCGGAGACTACACTAAAGGGAGCAGAGTCCCATTCTGGAACGGGCAGAATGCCTCAGGCGAAGATGTGTCAAGCGGTATTTATTACTATCTCATCCAGGCTAAAGACTTTGAAAAGACTGGGAAAATAGCCATAAAAAGATAGGACACACTATGGAAAATCTCTGGGCGCCCTGGAGGATCAAATACATAGAGAGTGTTGACGACTCCCAAGGTTGCATATTCTGCGACAAGTGGGAGGAGAACAAAGATAAGGAGAATCTGATCCTCAAAAGGGGAAAAGTGGTATATGTTATTATGAACCTATTCCCTTACAACAACGGCCATCTGATGATCGTTCCTAAGAGACATACCTCACATATCGGTGATCTGTCGGACGACGAGAAGCTGGAGATGTTCAAGTTAATGGAGATGTCCCTGTCTACTCTCCAGGAAGCCTTGAATCCCCAGGGCTTCAACTTGGGAATGAACATAGGCCGCGTCGCCGGAGCGGGCATAGAAGAGCACGTTCATCTGCACATCGTTCCCAGATGGAAAGGGGATACGAATTTTATGCCCATAATTGGGGATACCAAGGTGATCTCTGAGGGACTGGAGGAAACCTATCGAAGATTGAGAGAGAAATTTAAATAGACAGCACAATGGTTTCCTATGGTAGTGAAAGATAAATACAGCCGCCAAAGTAAATACTCCCGATCTAGAGAGTCCCTCTTAAAGAGGAGCAAGCAAAAAATCCTTCTTGTTCACAGATTGGTCTTGGGACTGGCTATTTTAACAATACCCGTTATGCTCTACATACAGTTCAAAGACTCATCACTTTCTCCCTTTGAAATGCTGCCCGATTTAGCATCAAGGGTGAGGAAACCTATGATCGTGACTGTGGACAAGGTGGTGACCGTACCGAGGTATCAGGGCGTTATTCCACGCAAGGACAAGCAGTTCGTTGTGCTCTTTTTAGAGATGGAATGTCGCTTCAAACTTGCCTATCCGACCCTGAGAGAATGCTTTTTACTTGTGGACTCAGACGGAAAGGAGCACTTTCCTCTGTCCAATTCACCTATGTTTATAGAGCGGGGCGGCGAGTTTGGAGAGTTTTACTTGGAAAGGGACGAGGCGATAACTGGACAGATCGTATTTGAAATTCCCCGAAACGTTACAGCTGAGCATCTTAAATTCGACAGAGCTAAATGGCGAGAGGAGGAGATAAAAGAGATTCTGGAAAAAGAAGAAGCCCAGAAAAAAACCTAAAGACCGTAAGGAGGCAAAATGGGAGACGAACTGCTGGAAAGTAAACTCGGAGATTGCAGGAAGAAACTGGACAATCTAAGGAGTTATCTTTGACTTAGGTTCTAAGGAGGAGGAAATATCCCGGTTAGAATCCAAAATGTCGGAGCCGAACTTCTGGAACGACAGAGAGGCAGCTCGAAAGACGATAGACCGCTTCAACGTCCTTAAGAAGCCCGTTTTGAAGTGGCGGACCTTAAACTCTGAGTACGAAGACCTGGAGGTGCTCTATCAGCTTGACGTTGAAAAGGACGAAGTGGAGGCGGAACTCGGTAAGTTAGAAAATGGCATAGAGGAGTTAGAGCTCCAAAGGATGCTGGGCGGTCAGGACGACCCAAGGGACGCCATACTTACGATCCATCCTGGCGCGGGAGGTACCGAATCTTCCGACTGGGCCAATATGCTGATGAGGATGTACCTCAAATGGATTGAGAATCACGGCTTTAAAAGCAGCATTTTAGATATTCAGCCCGGGGACGAGGCAGGCATCAAAAACGCCACTATCGAAGTTAAAGGGGAACACGCCTACGGCTATCTTAAGGCCGAAGCGGGCGTGCATCGGCTCGTAAGGATCTCTCCCTTCGACGCCAAGAGCAGGAGACATACCTCTTTTGCCTCTGTCTTTGTCTATCCTGAAGCCGACAGCGAAATCGAGATAGACATAAACGACAAAGATCTTAAGATAGATACCTTTCGCTCAAGCGGAGCAGGGGGCCAGCACGTCAACAAAACTGACTCTGCAATTAGGATAACTCATCTTCCGACTAACATTACAGTTCAGTGTCAGGCGGAAAGGTCTCAGCACAGGAACAAAAGCACGGCGATGAAGGTACTTATGTCGAGGCTCTATCAGCACTATAAGGAAGAGGAAAAAAAGAAGATGGAGAAGATAGAAAGCCAAAAAAAGAGCATAGAGTGGGGAAGTCAGATAAGATCTTACGTTTTCCATCCCTACAATATGGTCAAGGATCACCGAACAGGGGTCGAGACGAGCAATACTCAATCTGTCATGGACGGAGAAATAGACGAGTTTATAAGGGAATATCTTATTCGGTACCCAAATGCGTAAACTGGTACTCCATACCTTTCACAATATAGATTTTCTAAACGAATCCTTGACTTTGTGTCAAGGTTTTCTTATATTTTATGGGCTTTAAGAGTCCCCAGTACTTGCACCATTCTGATCCATCCGCATGGGTGTATCGAAGAACTTTTGGGCGCAAAACGAAGATTTTGACAGGAGACTGGATTGAACGAAGAGAGGCACCTGATAAAACAGAGGCTCGAAAAGTTATTGAAGATTAAGGAGAAAGGAGTAAATCCTTATCCGTACAGATTTGAAGTAACACACTTATCCTCTGAAGTTATTAGGAACTCAGAAAACCTGGAGACGTCAAAATCAGTAGTGGCAGTAGCCGGAAGGTTGATGTCTATCAGAAGCCACGGCAAGACCGGGTTTGGACACATTCAGGACGAAGACGGGAAGATTCAGATATACTTCCGCAAGGACACCCTGGGCGACGATCAGTTCGGTCTGTATGAGCTCTTTGACATAGGCGATATTGTAGGCATAAGAGGAAAGGTCTTTAAAACCCGCACGGGAGAGATAACCTTATCGGCTCAGGAAGTGGAGCTTCTCTGCAAATCTATCCGTCCTCTGCCCGTTCCCAAGGATAAGATCCAGGATGGAAGCAGAATAGTCTATGACGAATTCTCCGACAAGGAGCAAAGATACCGTCAACGCTACCTGGATGTGATACTAAACCCCGACGTTCGGGAGGTCTTCTTAAAGCGGGATCGGATCATCTGGGAGTTGGAAAAGTATCTCCGCGAAAAGGGGTTTGTAAGGATGGAAACACCGATACTTCAGCCGCTCTACGGTGGAGCATCGGCAAGACCCTTTACCACCTATCACAACGCCCTTGGTCTTACGCTCTACCTTCGAATCTCCGACGAACTCTATCTCAAACGTCTCATTGTGGGGGGCTACGGTAAGGTCTACGAGTTTTGCCAGGATTTCCGAAACGAGGGAATGGATCGGGAGCATAATCCAGAATTCACACTTTTGGAACTATATCTGGCTTATGCGGACTACTACGATATCATGGAGATAGCTGAGGAGATGATCTCCCAGACTGCGGAGAAGGTTGTTGGCTCCATGCAGGTCGAATACCAGGGACAAAAGATAGATTTTTCGCCTCCCTGGAACAGAGTCAAGATGTCTGACGCGATCAGGGAACATACGGGACTCGATCTATTTGGCACTTCAGAGGGGGACTTGAAGAGTATTTGTAAGGACCTGAATGTGGAGGTAGATTCGAGCATGGGAATCGGTAAAATGATAGATAAGATCTTCGACCAGTACGTCAAAGATCACCTCGTACAGCCCACGTTTATTACGGACTATCCTCTGGAGACGGCGCCCCTTGCCAAAAGGCACAGAGATGATCCCCTCTTAGCAGAGCGGTTCGAGCCTTTTGTCTGTGGAATGGAGATAGGAAACGCCTTTTCGGAACTGAATGACCCGATAGACCAAAAAAAGAGGTTCGAAGAGCAGATGAGGCTGAAAGAGCAGGGCGATGAGGAGGCTCAAGTCCTGGACGAGGACTATATGAAGGCGATGGAGTACGGGATGCCTCCCACTGGAGGATTGGGAATAAGCATAGATAGATTGGTGATGTTGCTCACAGACTCTCCATCTATAAGAGACGTTATCTTATTTCCTCAGATGAGGCCCGAAGGGTAAACAAGTAGATAGTAGTCAGTTAGATAGTAAACAGGGAAAGGCAAAGACAGTATGGGCGAGATTACCTCGCCCAGTAGATAAGAGCACCTCATATGGGCGCCGCGGACGAAATATTAAACGATGCCTGGCATAAGGCAGAAAAGGAATTTGAGGAAAGCAAAAGAGCCCATAATTATATTCTGATGCGAGATGCCTGTGAGAAGGCGTGGGGGGGCGATTGTTCAAGCTGTAAACGCTTTCTTACAAAAGATGGACGTTACGCCCCTTCCCAGGAGCCGCAGGGATAGAAGAATAAGGATACGGGACTTAGAAAGGAAAAACGAGCTTATCAAAGAAAAGGCTCTCTTTGACAGATTTATGGCAAGAGACTACTTCCTGCATCAGAAAGCCTTCTACGATGGAGATCTTGTCCCTTCGGAGATTGAAAATGAGTTTTCAAGGGCCGAGGGATTTATAAGGGATGTTGATGAGATGGAATAACGCCTTTTTACACCCTTGAACGAATATGAGTTCGGTTTCCATAGTCTTGACAAGACTATGGAAACCGAAATAGTAGATGGCATACAGGGATGGGAGGCGGTGCACTGTCTACTGTCTACTGCCTACTGCCTACTTACTTAGATGTCCTATGAATTCTTCATAGCCAAAAGATACCTCAAGTCCAAACGCAAGACGGGTTTTGTATCGGCTATAGCATACATATCTGTGGGTGGTGTGGCAGTGGGCGTGGCCGCTCTGATCATAACCTTATCCATAATGAACGGGTTTTCTTCGGAGATCAGAAATAGGTTTATAGGCTGGGACGCCCATTTGAGGGTTGTAGCATACTATGCGGGGGCGATCGAAGATTATGAAGGGATAGAAAAGGAGATCGAAAAGACAGATGATGTTATGGGAGTCTCCCCTTACGTCTATGGGAAGGCAGTAATCCTAAGAAAGGGGAAACCCCATATCTCCGACGGAGTACACGTAAAGGGTGTGGCCGAAGAAGGCATAAAAAGGACATCGAATATAGAGCAAAATATAATTGATGGAGATCTTGATCTCGGCAAGTTAGACAAGTCCAATATATATGGCATCACAATAGGATATGCGCTTGCAAACAGGCTAAAGGTGGGAATTGAGGATACTGTCTTCATCTTCATCCCTCAGGGTCTGGGAGCGGGTGCTTCGTTTGGAACGCCTAAGTATTATGCATTTAGAATAAGCGGGTTCTTTGAAACCGGAATTTACGATTTAGACTCATCCTGGGTTATCATTTCCATAGAATCGGCTCAACGGATATTTGAACTTAAAGATGGCGTAACGGGCGTTGAGGTCAAGCTGGATGATATGGACCTGACCGACGATGTGGCGAACAAGATAAGAGAAAAGCTGAGCTATCCCTACAACGTCATAACCTGGAATCAACTCAACAGGACACTATACAATTGGATGGAGATAGAAAAGAGGGCGTCATTTGTAGTCTTAAGCCTTATAATCGTAGTGGCGGCCTTCAGTATAACGAGCACTCTGGTTATGATTGTCCTTGAAAAGACCAAGGAGATTGGAATTTTGAAATCTATGGGAGCTACTTCCTGGAGCATAAAGAAGATATTTGTGTTCAATGGATTATCCGTCGGAACACTGGGAATTTTTATAGGCAATATAATAGGATATACGCTCTGTTGGGCTCAGGAAAAGTTTAAGATTGTGTCGCTCCCTGCCGATATTTATATTATAAGCGCTGTTCCGGTCGATGTGCGATTGATGGATTTCGTCTTAATATCCACAGCGGCTTTGATCATCTGCCTAATGGCCTCTGTCTACCCGGCATTTAAGGCATCGTCTCTGGACCCTGTAGAGGCTATAAGATACGAGTGATAAATAAAGATCGTTAGCCAGAGCGCGCTATAATGGGGGACATAATACTAAAAGCTTTCGACCTTAAAAAGACCTATTGGACAGGTAACAGCACTTTAGAGGTCCTCAAGGGGATAAGCATAGAGATTAGAAAAGGAGAAGTCCTAGCGGTAACAGGACCTTCAGGCGTCGGTAAGAGTACTTTGCTCCATATATTGGGAGCTTTGGACAGACCTACAAGTGGAAGCGTCGAGATAGATGCCCAAGATGTATTCTCGCTTTCGGACGATCAGCTTGCAGACTTTAGAAACAAGAGTTCGGGATTTGTCTTTCAGTTTCATCATCTCTTGCCAGAGTTTACAGCACTGGAAAACGTGATGATGCCGCTTTTAATCTATGGTGCAAGCTTCGATAGCGCCCAGAAGACCGCAGGAGAACTTTTGAAAAGAGTAGGACTTGAAAACAGGCTAACGCACAAACCGTCTGAACTTTCGGGCGGAGAGCTTCAGAGGACGGCAGTAGCCCGAGCTCTTGTGAATAGACCCTTGGTGGTATTTGCCGATGAGCCTTCGGGAAATCTGGATCAGGAAAACAGCCAGGCGCTTCACGATCTGATGTGGGAACTATCAAAATCGCTTAATCAATCTTTTGTGATCGTAACTCACGATCTGGAATTAGCCGATAGGGCCGATAGGAAGATAAGCCTGGCAGATGGAAGAATCACTTGTAAAACTCATGGGATATTAGATGAAATGTGAAAGCTGCGGTCAGAACGAAGCTACAGTTCTATACCAAGAGGTGAGCATGGAGGAGCTGCGGCAGAAAGCTCTCTCCCATATCTGCTCTAAGTGTGCACAGAAATATGGGTTGTCCGTTCTAAAAAAGGAATCCAGCAAGCTCTCGGCAGAAGAGATCCTTTCAGGACTTATTCAAAGGCAAAAAGAGGATAAGGACAAAGACCTTAAGTGTCCTGAGTGCGATTTTACATACGGAGAGTTCAAAAAGTCTGGGCGCGTCGGATGTGGGAACTGTTACTCTGCCTTTTCATCCCAGTTGGAAAAGTTGATAGATAACATCCAAAGGGCAGTAAAGCACAAAGGAAAGATCCCTGAAAAGCCGAAAGAGAGCAGTGGACTCTCCTCCAGATCAGATGAACTTTTATACTCACAGATAGAACAGCACATCTTAAGACTGCAGGACCAGCTCAAAGAAGCTGTCGAAACACAAGAGTTCGAAAAAGCCGCCCTCTTAAGGGATACGATAGCTAAATTGAAAAAAGAAAAATGACACTCCAAGATCTAGTGAAAAATATGGCTCTCTGGCTCGACTGTTCGGGAGAGAAATCCGATATAGTCGTCTCCAGCAGAGTGAGGCTTGCCCGCAATATCAAATCAATTCCTTTTGCCCATCGCGCTACAGATTCCCAACAGCGCTTGGTAATAGACAAAGTACTTGACGCCAACGCTAAGACAGACTGTCTTGCCGATGCCTCGTTCTACAACACGGGTGAACTTTCGGACCTGGACAGGCAGATTCTGGTCGAGCGGCACCTCATAAGTCCCGCCTTGGCTGAGCAGAGAGGACAGTGGGGTGTTCTGGTCGGGGTGGATGAGTCGCTAAGCGTTATGATAAACGAGGAGGACCACCTCAGAATCCAGGTTATCGTATCGGGATTCCAACCCCAGAGGGCATGGGAACTTTGTGACAGGGCTGACGCGGAACTCTCCCAATCTCTGGACTATTCGTTCTCAAGAAAATTGGGGTACCACACAGCATGCCCGACGAACCTGGGAACGGGACTCAGGGCATCCATGCTCATACACCTCCCCGGACTCGTCCTGACGCAGGATATGGATAAAGTTGTAAGAGGAATCACACAGTTGGGATTTACGGCCAGGGGCTTCTACGGGGAAGGTACAGAGGTTATGGGAAATCTGGTCCAGGTGTCAAATCAAGTTACATTAGGGATCTCAGAAAAGGAGATATTAGATGATCTGGAGACAGTCTGCAGTCAGGTCGTTGAGTACGAGCATCTCTCAAGGGAGACATTGCTTAAAGAAGCCAAACATCAAATAGAGGACAAAATCTGGAGGGCTTATACTATACTGCAAAACGCCAGGGTGCTGACAACGCAGGAGTTTATGAACATGGCATCAGCCGTGAGGTTGGGATGCAGCATGGACATCCTATCCAAGCGTAACAGTAGATTCATTGTTCGGCTATTAAACGAGCTAATGGTGACAACACAGCCCTCACATCTTCATAAGGTAACAGGAAAGTGTATGGAGCCTTCAGAAAGGGATATTTTAAGGGCCAAAATAGTCCGCGAAAGACTGGTAAGGGGACGCAATAAATCCTCATGATTAAAAAAGAAATACAATAAAATCGCAATCGATGTAATTTCTTCCGGGAGCGTCCAGATGAATTACAGGGAAATCTTTTCAGATAGAGCAATAAAGGTAATGCAATACGCACGGTCGGAGTCCGCTCGATTAGGGCATCACTACGTCGGCACAGAACATATCCTTTTGGGCATGATCAAGGAGGGCAAAGGTAAGGGGGTTACTGCCCTTATCAATTTAGGGGTCGATCTGGAAAAGGCAAAGCAGGCCATAGAGGAATCTGCACCTCCGTCTGGGGGACAGGCCGTAGTGGGTCAAGAAATACCGTTCACGCCGCGCGCCATAGCCAGTTACGAGGCGGCCTCCAATGAAGCCAAGGAGATGAAGGTCTCAAAAGCGGGTACGGAACACCTACTCTTAGGACTCATAGGCGACAAAAGTAGTATTGGGTCTCAGATCCTCCAGAGCCACGGTGTGGACTACAAAACGGCTAAAGAGGAAGTCCTCGCTGTCGTCTCCGGAAAATCCGCCGGCAGGAAAGAGAGGAAAAAGAGCAAGACTCCGTTTCTAGACCACTTCGGCAGGGACCTGACTCAGCTTGCCAAAGAGGGAAAACTAGACCCCATAATCGGGAGAGAAAATGAGATCCAACGTCTGTCTCAGGTCCTAAGCAGAAGGAAGAAGAATAACCCCGCTCTGATAGGAGAGCCTGGAGTCGGCAAGACGGCAATTGTCGAGGGTCTGGCACAGAAGATAGTGTCCAAAAGGGTTCCCCAGATCCTTGTAGATAAAAGGGTCGTAACCATGGATATGGGAAGTCTGGTTGCCGGAACCAAATACAGAGGGATGTTCGAGGAACGAATGAAGGCGATCATGAACGAGATCCAGCAGAGCGACGAAGTGATTATCTTCATAGATGAGCTCCATACCATAGTCGGAGCAGGCAGCGCTGAGGGCACGCTGGATGCCTCGAATATGTTCAAGCCTGCACTTTCAAGGGGCGAAATACAGTGCATAGGCGCTACGACGCTCGACGAATATAGAAAATATATAGAGAAGGATGGAGCCTTAGAACGACGTTTCCAGACGATTATGGTCGATCCGCCCTCGGTGGAGGACACAGTCGATATCGTTAAAGGATTAAAGGAATCCTACGAATCTCATCACAAGGTCAAGTACAGCGACAAGGCAGTAAGAGCAGCGGCAGTTCTATCCGACAGATATATAAGCGGCCGCTACCTTCCCGATAAAGCGATAGATGTCATTGACGAAGCCGGATCCCGAGCCCATTTAGCCAAAATGAATCCTCCTCAACATATAAGAGACCTGGAACTGAAGATCGAAGAGATAAGAAAAAAGAAGGACGACGTGGTGCAAGCACAGGACTATGAGCAAGCGGCAAACCTGAGAGACGAACAGATGACTCTGGAGGATAGACTCGAAAAAGAAAGGGAAGAATGGGAGGAAAGAATAAAAGATGAGATGACAACGGTCACAGAGGACGATATGGCCGATGTCATCTCACACATGACAGGGATACCGATCTTCCGTCTGGCCAAATCTGAATCTGAGAAGCTCATAGGAATGGAGAAAGAGCTCAAAAAGGAAGTCGTGGGCCAGGATGAAGCTGTTACCGCTATATCTAAGGCTGTAAGGAGAACAAGATCAGGGCTGAAAGACCCGAACAGACCGATAGGTTCATTTGTGTTCCTCGGGCCTACTGGATGCGGCAAGACACATCTTGCCAAAACCCTAGCCAAGTATCTCTTCGAGGACGAAGATAGCCTTATAAGAGTCGATATGTCCGAGTATATGGAGAAGTTTTCCGTCTCAAGGCTCGTCGGCGCCCCTCCCGGATACGTGGGCTACGATGAGGGTGGACAGCTCACCGAAAAGGTGAGGCGCAAACCCTACTCCGTCGTCCTTTTGGACGAGATAGAAAAAGCCCATCCCGATGTCTTCAACATCCTTTTGCAGGTCCTTGACGAAGGACACATGACCGACAGCTTCGGAAGGAAAGTAGATTTCAAAAACACAATCGTGATCCTGACGTCAAACCTCGGGACCAGGCGAATTGGCAAAGGGACGACTATTGGATTCCACAAGGCAGGATCCAAATCAGCCAGAGAACAATTAGAAGATAAAGTTAAAGAGGAAGTCAAGAAGACCTTCAACCCTGAGTTTCTAAATCGTCTGGATGAGACAATAATTTTCCAGGAGCTCGGAAAGAAAGAGATCCTCCAGATTATTGACATTATGATGAAAGAGATCATCGAGAGGACATCCGAAAAGGACATTTCAGTAGTCCTGACCCAGGGAGCAAAGAATCTGTTAGCTAAGAAAGGATTCGATCCTACCTTCGGAGCGCGCCATTTAAAAAGAACGATCCAAAAGATGATCGAAGATCCCCTGGCAGAGAAAATGCTTCTGGGAAAGTTCAGCCCGGGAAGCAGGATCAAGATCTCCAAGAAAGGGGACGAACTAGTCTTTTCTGAGGTTCAGGAGGATAACCTGGACAAGGAAGTAGAGGACAAAGAAACTGTGGAGAGCAACTGACGGAGGCTCTGAAAGGGATCAGATGAAGATCAAGAAGAAAACCCTGATTTGGGGGCTCTCCGTTCTGTGCCTCTTTGTGATCTTCTTCGTTTCCTTTTTATACTACGGGTGGGGCTTCATTAATCTGGAAGAAAAAGTCAACAGCTTTATAGTGGAAAGAGTCTCCCCTTTGGTGGGCGGAACGCTGTATGTGAAAAGTTCCAGGCTGGGACTAGGATCTATAGTCCTTTACGATATAAAGGCCGAATTGGACAACTTCAAATCAAGCCTTCAAATCGAAAAAGTAGTGGTCAAGTACGATCTGATCCACGCTATGCTGCACTCCTTCAATTTTGAGGAGGGCTTGAGGGAGATCGTTCTTAACCGCCCAAATTTGACTCTCCAGCTTGCAGCCGATGAATCCCAGGTGCAAAGTGAAGATATATCGTCAGTAGGCAGCCCGGATTTAGGCTTTAAGGTCAAGATCGTTCAGGGAAGCTTGGCCCTTGTGGGCCCTTCAAATGCAGTCCTCTCCTCTCCTCTCAAGGAAATCAAAGGGACAGTAGATATTGATAGTAATGCCAGGGCAACTATAGACCTTGAAGGAATGACCCCGAATGGAGGAGGTGCAAGCTTAGACGGTTGGATCGACCTTATGGGAAAGGGATATGAGCTTCAGGCATCGGTCGATTCATCCGATATATCCGGCAAGTGGGTTGAGGCTTTTACAGAGGATATTTACGATCAAGCTGGTCAAATAGGGTTTCAGTGCAGGCTTTCCCGCAGTGCCGAGGCAGGGGGAAAGCCGTTTTTGTATGGGGAAGGCCAGATTAGCAACCTATCAGCCATGGTAAAACCGATACGACAGAGAATAGACTCGTTGAACATCTCGTGGAAAGTTGTGGGTGATTCGCTCGTCATCAAGGAGGCTGAAGGTCTCTTGTGGAACACAAGATTTAATGCATCGGGAAATTTGAAGCTTTCGGGTGATCAAGAAACCGATATGGAATTTCGGTCTGCCGATGTTGATTTAGAAAAAATGGTCGCTCTTCTAGCCCCGCAAGAAGAAAAGATCATCTTCGGAAGAGGTACCAGTCTGATCAGAGTGGACGGGCCACTTAAAGACTCCAGAGTGATGGGAAAGTTCAAAGCCGAAAGCGCCTACCTAAAAACAGATATCGAGATTTATGACCTGAATATCGATTTCAGAGTAAAGGAGCAGTCAATAGTTATAGATGACATAAAGACATCCTTGGGGAAAAGTAGACTTGGGGGTTTTGGCTCTATAGCTTTGAAAGATGATGAGAAAGGACAGATTAGTATTGCTCTGAAGTCCGATGATTTCAACGCAGAAGACGGAATTAGCTTCTTCGGATGGGAGCATGTAAAGGGAAAAGGGAGTTTGAACTTTGAACTATCCGGCGACATCAGTAACCCCAGGTGGTCCCTGCGGTATGTTCCCCAAGTACTGACTATAGGTGGGATAGACCTTCCCGCTCAGACGAACAATGTTGACTACGACGGAAAAGATATTCACTTTGAATCTTCAGGCAAGGCTTGGAAAATCGTTGGCGTCCTGTCCGACCCGTTTGGACAAACACCGCGGCTGGACGCAGACCTTGAGATAGACGAACTTTTGACCCGTCTCAAGGAGATAGGAGGGGAAAATGTAGAAGGAGAAATAAAGCTGAAGGGAGCACTTTCCTCTATCGAGGCACGTGGACAACTCAATCTCTGGACAGGTCACAGGAACGACGGGAGGTTATACGTCCAGGGGAGATTCGACGACCTTTTTAAAGACACAAGGAGGATGGAAGCCAAAGTCGCCGCAGCTGGACTGAGGATTTACGACCGGAAGATAGATTTAACTTGCCAGGTATCTGGGGATACAGATAAGATTCAACTGGACATTGGGACCAGAGATAAGAAGGTGCTTTTTGTGGGATCTGTGGATCGGCGCAAAGGGGAGAGTATCACCGGAGAACTTTCGATAGGAGATTTCCCCGCAAGCGACCTTTTGGGCTTCCTCGGATTTGAAGATGCACCTTTAGAAGGCCAGATCGATGGGAGGGCATTAATTTCAGGAAGAATTGATAGCCTTCAGGTTATGGGCGCTGTAGAGATGTCCAATGGACGCATCAACAACGCCGATTCTATTAAAGCTGTGGTCGACGTGGATTGGGACAATAACGTTTTGAATATTCATAATTATTTCCTCTTCCAGAACGAAAAGATGATACTCGGTGGAGGAGGAAACTGGAGGAACGCAAGGAACTTTGACCTGAGGGCCAAGTCAGAAGAGATGGACCTTTCTACTCTGCTGTCACTCTTAGGAGCCAGCAAAGTAGAGGCTTCAGGTGCGGTCAAAATGGATGCTAACTTTATAAGTAGAGAGGATAGATCAGCCGCAAAGGTGGAATTTTCTGGAGAAGATGGCCGCATTTTCGGAACACACTTCGACAGGATGTCTGCACTTTTGAAAGGAGATTTTGCAAGGCTTGAGATAGATGATTTCAAAATAGAAAAGGACGAAAAATATAGAGTGTCAATCGCAGGCGAACTGCCCTTCATAAGAGCCAAAGAGGACCAAGACAAGCTGTTGAACGTAAATGTGGAAGCCGAGGGCGATCTTTTGTCTTTTTTGTCCAGGTCAGAATTTATAGAACAGGCGTCTGGAAATGCCAGCGCGTCCTTTAGAATCGGAGGCCAATGGAAGGAACCATATATAGAGCAGGCGGAAATTAGCTTTTCCGGAGGTCAGTTGAAGCCTTCTATATTTGTAAGACAGGTGGATGACTTGAAGGGACGTCTCGTGGTCGAACCCGGCTCAAACTTCCTCAATATGCAAGGCATATCAGGCAGAGTGGGTTCCGATATGATATTCGTAAAGAACATACAAGCTGCTCTTGCCGAAGGGCAAAATATCCCTCATTTTGTGATAAAAAGCCTGGGGGATCTCAGCCTGGGCGTTCTAATAGTAGAGACCTCTAAAGACGGCATAGAGATTAACATCCCGCCTATGATGGATCAAGGAAAGGGGAAGTTCTTCTTCCTCCCAAGGGCCGCAGGGGAGCACTTTTACGTTGGCGGCCCCAAAGAATCTCCTCTGGTCAGGGGAAGGCTGGAGGGGAAAAATGGAGAGTTTACGTATCCCTTCCTCGAACCTGAATCCGAAAGTCCCATTTTCGATTTCGTCGAAATCGTAAACTGGGACATGCTGGCAGTAGCCAAAAACGGGGTCGAATATTTCAGAGAAATTCCATCCCTCGTCCGCGGAGTCCAAGCAGGGCGGGCAAGGGCCCGTATACAGGAGGGAAGCTACCTGGATTTTCAAGGGATCGACCAAGACGGTTCGTTCTATGTGACAGGGAAGGTAAGTTCGGTCAAAGGAACCATCAGCGTTTTAGATACCGAGTTTAATCTCTCAGAAGAAACAGGGGCAGAAGTGGATACTAAATACGGTGAGTATGCACGGTTCTACGGTAAGGCTTCAACCACTGTCTATGACGACTCGACAGGTGTCCCTACCCAGATATATTTGGAACTCTACGCCTTGGACCAATACACCAGGACAGAACTGGATAAGGCTCATTGGGAAGATTTCCGCTTCAAGCTCACATCATTAGACCCTGCTGATGACTCCCAGGAGAAGATATTGGCCAAATTAGGATACGTCAGCGGAAATTACGACAAAAAGGCGATAGACGCTATGGCGATGATGAGCGACACCATCTTCAGGAGACACATAGCCCATCCAGTAGAAAGGGGCTTAAGGTCGTCGCTGGGAATAGATGTGTTAAGAATAAGACCCCTTTTGGCATCAAATCTGTTCGGGCAAGAAGAAGGAATCTTTAAAGGAGCGCAGAATGTGGGGACGTGGAGGTTCCTCCGAGGGAGCAGACTCACAGTGGGAGAATACCTGGGAGACCGCTGGTTCCTGTCCTACACGGGATTACTGGATACAGGCGCCAATAGTCTGCAAAGAGACGCTTTAGGCATCAAGCACAGCTTAGGTTTAGAATATCTGATAAAGACCAGAACCAGATTAGAGCTTAAATATTACTACGACGATATTGTCCGGGAAAACGACAGACGGCTAAATATAAGGCACGAGTTCGATTTTTAGGCATTTTCAGTTTGTTTTGCCCCCTATTTCAAAGACGGAGTATGCGAAAGCGAGGCTTTTATGAAGGTCCGGATACTTATATTTACTATATCAATGATCTTGATCACAGAGATGTTTTTTCCTTCCCTGTCTCTATCTCAGTTAGGGTCTACAAGAATCTCTAAGATCGGCGTTGAGGGCAACGTCCGCTCAAACGAATCTTTAATTAAGAGCGCATCGGGACTGCAGCAGGGGGAGTATGTTACGCGCGAGGATATCCGGGTCGCGATACGGGATCTCTACGCTTTGGGTCTCTTCCACGATATAAAGGTCCTTAAAGAGGAAGATGAAAACGGAGAAACGGTGCTGACGTTAGTAGTAAAAGAATATCCAGCGCTCAAGGAGCTCAGGTTCGAGGGGAACGATAAGATAAATGATAAGGACCTAGAAAAGACCGTAGGGTTTATAAAGGAACAGGTTATAAGCCCCAAGGATTTAAAGGACGCCGAAATAAAGATAAGATCAATGTATGAGGATAAGGGATACCTCCTGGCAGAAGTAGATCATAATCTATTCAAGTCGGGCGAACTCGGAGAGATTATACTCGGCTTCAATATCCGCGAAGGGGTGAAGGTGCAGGTCAAAAGAATAGGGATATTTGGGAATGAGAAAATTAACGATTCTGACATTACAAAGAAGATGGAGACTAAAGAGGACAGATGGTGGAGGGGAGGCGACTTCAAAAGAGATGTCTACAGAGAAGACCTCAAGAAGATAGAGATCTTTTACAAGAGCAATGGCTACAGGGACGCTGAGATACTGCGTGACAGCCTCTACTATGATGGGACTAGGGAGGGCCTGTACATAGATATTTACGTCCAGGAGGGGACACTATACCGCTTTGGAGAGGTCACGTGGGAGGGGAATACGTTTATCAGCGACGATGAGATCTCAAAGCAGGTGGTCGCAAAAAGAGGACAGTCTTATGAGGAGTTTAAATACCTGATGACGCGCCAGAACATATCCTCAGCGTATCAGGAAGCAGGCTATCTCAACGTCAGAGTTGTCCCCGAAATTGTAGATCTGGAAGGAAAGGTAAACATACACTTTAAAATCCTGGAGGGCAATCCTTCAAGGGTTAAAATCGTCAAGATTGCAGGGAATACCAAGACGAAAGAAAAGGTAATACGAAGAGAACTCTCCGTCACGCCAGGACAGGTCTTTAGACGTTCAGAACTGGAGAGGAGCGTACGGGACATCTATATCCTCGGTTACTTCAAAAACGTGGAGCCCAAGCACGAAGTATTGGAAAATGGGGACGTTAATATAGAGTTTGACGTGGAGGAAAGGCACACAGGAACGGCGTCTATGGGCGCGGGATTCAGCGAAAGAGACAGACTTGTAGGAACCATAGGTCTTTCGGTACCCAACTTTCTGGGCAACGGTCAAAAGCTGGACTTCAACTGGGATTTCGGAACCAGAAGAGAACTTCTAAGGATAGGCTTTACAGAGCCGTGGCTCTTCGACACGCCTACCTCAGGATCGTTTAACATATTCAAGAGCAAAAGGCAGTTCTTCAGCAGGGGTATAGATGAATTTGATCTGAAGCGACAGGGTATCTCGGTGTCGATGGGCAGGAGACTCGGATGGCCCGACAGCTTCTCAAGGGGTGTCATAAGATACAGGTTCGAGGAGGAAAGGTTCGATAATTTCTCAGCGGAATACACAGGGACCTTTAAAGATAGAAAACCTACCAAAACGGCTACCTTGAGCGCAACTTACATCAGGGACAGCCGCGATCTTCCCCTCTTTCCCACAAAGGGCTCTATAATCTCGTACACTCCGGAGTTTGGAGGGAAGTTCCTCGGTGGCGACGCCGATTACTACAAGCATTTTTTAGATAGCAATTTCTTCTTTGGCACACTCTGGAAGTTTGTCCTAAACGTCAGAACAAGGGTCGGGTTCGTCAAGACATTCGCGGACGACATAGATAACATCCCGTTTACCGAGAAGTTTACACCGGGCGGAATTGACATAGTAGATGGCATGATCAGGGGCTACTCCGACAGATCTGTGGGACCAAGAGAGGACGGATTTAGACAGGGAGGTAATTCGATGTTGATCTTCAACATAGAATATCGGTTCCCCGTAGTCGATCAGCAGATGTACGGGATATTCTTCGCCGACGCTGGAAACGCCTGGAAGCATCCTTCTGATATGGACATTGGAAGCCTCAAACGTTCCGCAGGCTTCGGCATAAGGTTCATGGCCCCCATAATAGGCTTGATCGGATTCGATTTTGCCTACGGTTTCGACAGGGAAGAAGTGGACGGTGCGCCGCCCGAGTGGAAGACACACTTCCAGTTTGGGCCACAACTACAGTATTAGAAATTAGTGGTGTGCGGGATGGATGGATGAAGTGGCGGCAAGAAGCCACGAAGTGATCTGACGACATAACACACCCTTTTCGAAAGACAATTCCTCAATACTTTTGGGGGCCCCCTCAAGGAGAGAATCGCTATGCGTTCCAAAGTTCTTTTAAAAAGGTCTATCTTTACCACCGCTGTGGCGTCTACCGTTGTTCTGTTTTGGGCTGTTTTCTCCCATGCTGCTGATCTGAAGGTAGCCTACATCAACTCGGAGCGCATACTCTCAGAGTATAAAGCCCTTGCTGAAGTTCAGCAAGAACTGGACAGATACAAGGATCAGTGGGAGAAAGAGGCCGAAAAGAAACAGAGGGAATTAGAACGTCTCAAGGAGGAATATGAGGTACAGCGGTTGCTTATGAGCGAGGAGAAGAGAAACGAGCTCGAAAGGGATGGGGAGGCTAAGGCCCAGGCCCTTCAGAAGTTCGTGGATGAGTTCCTCTCCCCAGGGGGGAAGTATGCTCAAAAGAACATAGAGCTCTCCAAGCCGATCTACGATGAGATAAACTCCTTAATAAAGAATATAGGGGAAGAGGAGGACTACGACTTTATCTTCGACTCACCGGGCCTGCTCTTCGCAAAACCGCAATATGACATAACCGACCGGATATTAGAGGAACTGGATAAGGAGCCCCCCACATCCAAGGAGTCCAAATCAAAATAGGATTAAAAGGTCGTCTTAGCCCATGCAAATGAGATTAGACCAAATCGTCAGCCTGGTCGGGGGAGAGATCCTCGGAGATGGACGCACACTAATATCGGGAGTCGCCGGCATAGATGACGCCGAACATGGCGATATTACCTTCCTTTCCAATCCCAAATATCGCCGTTATCTCAAATCCACAAAGGCCTCTGCCTTGATCCTCCCGTCCACATCTTCTTCCCCGATTGAATCTATCGGGGATAGCCCCCATAAAGATGAAGATTCCATTTCTATCCCCGTTATCCTTTCTGAAAACCCCTATTACTGCTTCGCACAGGTTATGCGACTCTTCCACACACAGGTGGATGAATATCCCAAGGAGATACACCTCACTGCTCAAGTGGCCAAGAGCGCCCAGATTAGCTCTGGTATATATATAGGTCCTTACGTCTGTGTGGAAGAGGGAGCAAAGATCGAAGATGGAGTTAGAATCTGTGCAAATTCCATCATAGGAAAAAACTGCAAAATAGGCCAGGGGACTCTGATATATCCAAACGTGACGACCTACAAGGAAATACAGATCGGAAAGAACGTGATAATACACTCCGGAGCTGTGATAGGGAGCGACGGTTTCGGGTTTGCCCCGGATAATGGCAAATATCACAAGGTACCGCAGGTAGGTACTGTGATCATCGAAGATGACGTTGAGATAGGAGCTAATACCACGATAGATCGTGCAACTATGGGCGTTACACGGATAGGAAAAGGAACCAAGATCGACAACCTAGTACAGATAGCCCACAACGTGGAGATAGGTCCGGACACCGTTATTGCCGCCCAGGCAGGGGTTTCTGGGAGCACAAAGATCGGGAGAAAGTGCCAGATTGGTGGCCAAGTTGGCTTCGTAGGTCATATAGAATTGGGAGACGAATCGATAGTAGGTGCGCAATCGGGAATAGCCAAATCGTTCCCCGAAAAGTCGTTCATAACCGGCAGTCCCGCAAGATCAATAGAGATAGTCAGAAAGACAGAGGCCTATCAGAGCAAGATCCCCGACCTTTTAAAGAGAGTCAAGCAGTTGGAAAAACAGATAGAAGAACTCAAAGAGGAGTTGAGGCACAGATAAGATGCTCAAGAATCAGCGCACTATAGCAAAAGAGGTATCGTGCTCTGGCACGGGTCTGCACACCGGCGCGGAAGTCAAGGCTACGTTTAAACCGTCAGGAACCAATACAGGTGTGACGTTTGTGCGCACAGATCTTCCTATGAATCCAGAGATTCCAGCGGATATAGACCACGTAGTAGATACATCAAGGGGAACAACCATAGGAATTGACAACGCTAAAGTCCACACAGTAGAGCACCTCCTGGCCGCTCTGGCGGGATTGGGAATAGACAACGTCACAGTAGAGATAAGTTCCAGCGAGCCCCCGGTCGGCGACGGCAGCGCGATGATTTTTGTTGAGTCCCTGCAGAAGGCAGGATTTGTGGAGCAGGACTCTCCTAAAGACTACATCATCATAGAGGAGATGATCAGATACTCCGAGCCCGATGGCGGTCCCGAATTGGTGGTTTTACCCTCAGACGATTTCAAGGTCACCTTTATGAGCGCTCCTGACACGCCGGCTGTAGAAGCCCAATATACAGGTATGTTCTCACTGGAGGACGAGTTCATTGTGGACTACGCACCGGCGCGCACCTTTTGTCTATTGAGTGAACTTAAGACCCTAAGAGAGCAAAACCTCATCAGGGGAGGTAGCCTCTCTAACGCCCTTGTCATCGCGGATGTCACTATTAGTGATGAGGAACTCGACGAACTCAAGGATCTTTTTGGAATTACCGAACAAGTAACGGTGGGCCAGAACGGTCTCATCAACGAAGTGGAACTTCGCTTCCCCAACGAATTCTGTCGCCACAAAGTCCTCGACCTTACGGGAGACCTCTTTCTTTTGGGTGCTCCTATCCGGGGGCACGTCATGGCGGTCAGCTCAGGGCACAGGTCGAACATAGAATTTGCTACAATGATCAGAAAAACCTATGAGAAAAGAAAGATAACCAAAGAATACGACCACGCCAAGAGCGATAAATTCCTCTTCGACATAAGAGCCATCCGAAAGATTATGCCTCATCGCTATCCCTTCCTCATGATCGACCGAATAATATATATGCTTCCAGGGGAAAAGGTGGTGGGTATAAAGAACGTCACGATCAACGAACAGTTCTTCACAGGACACTTCCCGACCGATCCTGTTATGCCCGCTGTCCTTCAGATAGAGGCTATGGCTCAAGTGGGGGGCATATTATTCCTGAGCACAGTGGACGATCCCAAAGAGAAACTGGTCTATTTCTTGGGAGTCGATAAGGCTAAGTTTAGAAAGCCAGTAGTTCCGGGAGATCAAATTCGCTTTGAGTTGGACATGATCAGGCTTCGGCGCACAACCTGCAAGATGCAGGGCAAAGCCTATGTGGACGGAGATTTAGTAGCTGAAGCCGAGCTTACAGCAATGCTCGTGGATAAGGAAAATCCTCCTCACTGAACCTCCCTATATCCCTGATTCATCCTACCGCTTATCGTGAGGGCGGGGTAACCCCGCCCTCCACTCGATTCATCACCAGAGGCGAGAATTGGAAATACACAAGTTTGCCCAATTAAGCCCCCAAGCCCAGTTGGACCAGGATGTCTCTATAGGTCCCTTCTCCCTGATCGAAGCGGGAGTAACCATAGGCTCAGGGACTAATATAGGCTCCAATGTTCTGATAGCCAAAGGCTCCGTATTAGGCCGGGATTGTTCCATCCATCACGGCGCTGTAATAGGTTCTGTACCCCAGGATTTGAAATTTCACGGCGAAGAGACGACGCTGGAAATAGGAGACAGAACGGTTATAAGAGAATACGCCACACTAAACCGCGGGACGTCGCACCGGATGAAGACCAGAATTGGGAGTGATTGCCTCCTAATGGCTTACGTCCACGTGGCTCACGACTGCATCATCAAAGACAACGTGGTCATTTCTAACTGCACGCAGATGGCAGGTCACGTGACTGTGGAAGACTATGTTAGGCTGTCGGGATGCGTGCTGATTCAACAATTCAGCAGGATAGGACAACATAGCTTCGTATCCGGGGGGTGCCGTATAACTAAGGATGTGCCGCCGTTCATAAAAGCAGCCGGAGAGCCGCCAAGTCCCGTCGGACTCAACGTCGGCAAGGGACAGACCGGTCCTGTGGGATTGGAAAAGCACGGTATTTCGAAGGAAGCTGTAGAGATTTTGAAGAAAGCATACAAGATCATCTTCAGATCTGATATGAACACGTCGCAGGCTACAGAGACAGTGAAAGCAGAGATCGAACAAACAGAAGAGGTAAAGGCTCTTATAGAGTTTATAGAAAGCAGCGAAAGAGGAATAATAAAATAGTAGACAGAGTATCCTCTCTCATTCGCGTATGCTATCTACTTGCTCTGGAGGAACTAAGATGAGCCGGTTAAGAGTTGTTAGCCAAGAGAGAAAAAGAGAAATAGAAAGAAGAATCGATACGGAAAGACTCTTTGCGGTTATCGGCACTACAGGCAATATAACAGATCAGGTCGCAGGGATCGCCGACGGACTCTATGAGGGGGGCGTTTCAACTTCTGAGATCACCTGCAGAGCCGCAACGTGGTTGAATCACTTAGAAGCCCTTCAACACTATAAGGATACAAAAAATCCTGACGTAATAGTCGCTGTCGGGACAAACACGGATATTTTTTCGGCCCACCAGGCGATGCAAAGCGGAGCAGAAGTGATTGTAGCTGCCCACGAACTTATGCCATATTCAAATCGCGCCGCCGTACCTCCCGAAAGGAGATCTCATCTAACCGATCTGGAGACGTTCATTCAGAATCACGAGGAGGAGATCAAAGGGCTCTACAAAGAGGAATTGGGAGAAGTTGACGCTTACGCTCTGATGATGGACCCGATAATGTACGTCAGCACGCGCGGGGGCATTATCATACCTGCTTCGAGCCATGCTCCGGACGGGCTGAAAGCCGTGAAGATGCGCGGTGCGAACTACCAGAAGTTGTATCCGACTCAGAGATACACGCCAGCTGAACTTGCCGAGACGTTCAAGGCGGTGACTCCGTTCGACAACTTAAGAGTCGTACTGACAGGCGGACTGGATAAGGACAACATGGTGCCCTGGCTTAAGGTCCCCTACGTCATAGCAGCAGGTATGAGCTATCTGGCAAAGGGGACCCCAAGAGAGATTAGAAAAAAAGCGAAAAACTCAAGAGAGATAGTAAAATCTTTAGAGGAATAGACCTTCAACATCTGTAGGTGCAGACCCATGTGTCTGCACCTGAAAATATCAGGCGAACTACTTCGTGGCTTCTTGCCAAACCTCTCCTTCCACCACACATTAGGTATCCCGATAAATTAAGACGCTGTCGGTAAATAAAGGGACGGGCTTATCCCCCTTCGGGCGAGTGGACCTCGCCCCCACATCACGTTTGGACAAATCGTTTCCAAGCCCCACTTTATCGCCTGGCTCTTACTCCTCCTCCTTTCTGAGCGCGGGCGATTTCTTTTTCGATCTCTGTCTGTGTCACCATCGTCGTGTCCCCAGGGGTTAGTTGCACCAGAGCACCGTGTGCCGCGCCCCACTCGACCGTCTCCTTCAGACCCTTTCCCCCAAGCAGGGCGGCAGCAGTCCCGGAGACGAAGGAATCGCCTCCGCCCGTCCGGTCTTTGATCTGGACGCCATCCCGCTGTGTTGCTTGATACAACTTCCGTCCCGATACGGAATACAAAATGGCGCCCCAGTTAATCGCATCTGCAGAGATGGCCTCACGAAGCGTGGTTCCGATTAACTTGAGATTGGGGAAATCCTCGGCGACCCTTACCACCATCTTTTCGTAGGCTTCTATGTTCAGGCTGGTGAAGTCCTCGCCCACCTCCTCTATCTCGTAGCCCAACGCCGCCTGGAAATCCTCCTCATTTCCGACGAGAAAATCTACGTACTGCACAAGTTCCCTATTGATACTTTGTGCCTTCTTCTGATCGGGCTGGAGACTCGATCTGTAGTTCAGATCAAAAGATACAAATGTACCTGCCTCCCTTGCCGCCATTACAGCCTCCTTTACCACCTCGGGGGCCGTATCGGATATTAGGGTATATATCCCGCCTGTATGGAACCACCGGACGCCCCTCTCGGAGAAGAGTCCACTCCAATCTACGTCTCCCCCTTTCAACTGGCGGGCTGAGGTGTGCGCCCTGTAGTACTCGGTCACCGACGGCAGCAGTCCCTTACCGCTCCAGGTGAAGTTTATGCCGTTGCACACCCTTCCGATACCGTCGAAATTCAACCAGACGATGTGGCTTGTATCTACGCCCGCTTCCCTCAGCTGAGCTTCAATATTTCGCCCTACGCCGTCGTCCACCAGAGCGGTGACCACAGATGTTCTCATGCCGAAACAGTAGCTCAATCCTTCAGCGACGTTCAGCTCACCGCCCCCGTGCCATGCCTTGAAAGTTCTGGACTTTCGCGTTGGAACATCCCCCGGATCCAATCTCAACATCACTTCACCGAGCGAGACCGCATCGTAGTCGCACTGTTCATCAGACCTGATCGTCAATTCTGCCATTTTTCATCCCTCCAAATTGCAAAGAAAAGACACTCTTGGCTTCAAGCTGTTCTTGCTTGCAAATATACGAATTTAGTTGAACAGAGTGCAAGGGAAAAATCCGTTTCAGACCAAAATGCAATCTACTTTAGGTTGGCTTCGGAATCTCTTCGTATCATAGGCGCATCTCCTCCCCTCACTGTTAGCTGCCTGCTGGGCGAACACACGGGTCCTCTCAACTCCCTGCTCCGGAGTGGACAAGACCCTAATCTGACAAAAATGTCCGACAAAAATGTCCGATGTAAGTACTGATATTCGATAGGGACAAGCTTAGTGATAGTCAAAGTCCTGAATATCTGTTAGCAACTACAACGTTTATGGCCGTCTCCTCAAGCCTTTTCGTCTCTGGCACGTCTTTTGCAGTACTACTTATAGAAAACACACCTAAAGATTCTCGGCAGACTGTCAAGGGCAAGTGCTCTTACCCCCCTCAGCACAGATACCCTCTTAGGTCTGCCGAGAATAATGGTGATATTCCCTAAAAGGGCGGAGAATTGAGGAGAGAAGAATGCCAGTTATCCAGACTCGGAATTTGGACACTTCAAAAATGAAGGACGAGGAACTTATGGCAGGGTTGTCAGACGGAGATATGTCCTGCTTTACAGGGATTGTCGAAAGATACAGGGATAGATTGATAAACTTCCTTTTCCGGTTCGTAGGGGATCGCGAGACAGCCGAGGATATAGTCCAAGAGACGTTTCTGAGGGTCTTCAAAAAGAGAAGTTCGAACGCCGACATAATGAACTTTTCAACATGGATATTTACGATTGCGAGCAACTTGGCCAAGACAGAACTCAGACGCAGAAAAAGGTGGAGATCTATATCTATAGATGCAGGCGATCATGAAACACAAGTTCGGGTAGAGGTCGCCGATGACTCACAAAGGCCTGACAACCTGGTTGAGTCGAGAATACTGGACGATATTGTGCACGACGCCATACGTTCACTGCCTCCTAAATACCGTCAGGCCATCCTGATGAGGGACGTCCAGGGATTATCTTACGAGGAGATTTCAAGGATAACTGAATGCCCGGTAGGGACTATTAAATCGAGAGCAAACAGAAGCAGACTCCGGCTTCAGCGTAAACTCAGGAAGTTCAAAGATGAGATCCCTCCCTTGACTGACAAGGTCTATGCTCTGGTCCCCGAAAAGGTGCTGAGGTGAGCCCTCAAAAAGGGTGAGGATAATGAACAAATTTCGAAGAAAGACTGTGCCTTTATTGATCCTGCTATCTGTTGCATTTACTCCGAAAGCTGGATCGGCGTCACAGCAAGATTCCAGAGCGATTGTCCTGGATCGGAAGGGCAACAGGTTTGAGGTATCAAATCTTCTTTTAGGGGGGCGTAACGATCTGGTCTTTACAGCGGGAAAGCAGAGATACAGGATTAAGTTTAATCAGATAAGAAAAGTAGAGCTTCAGGGGCATAGCGCAGATGAGAAGAAATCGATAGTGGTAACACTTAGGGATGGCAAAGTACTGAGTGGAGCCATATTTGCAGATACGAATACGCCCAACACGAGCGGCTCTATCAGATTTAGAGTGAGTAAGACGCTTTCAGGTGAGACAAAGTTGGGCAAGTTTTCCCTGTCCCTCAAGGACGTCAGGCAGGTAGTCTTTCACCACGATGAAAGTATAAGATATTGCCCGGTGGATCAAAAGAGGTTCGTCGACTCGGAATTCAACTTTTGTCCATATCACGGTGATACGCTTGTGACAGGGAAGGATCTCGCTAGGGTAATCGTAGTGGAATGATAAACTGCACGTGATATATACAGCACAAGAGCGATCATCAGATACAATGGTCGCTCTTTTTCTTTGTACAACACGAGAAGCTTTACAAAACCTTCTAATCTCATTCGGAAAGACAAAGTTTAAGTTTTGCAGAGAGATAATGATTTGCCCCAACGTATGTATTAGTAGAGGCGGGCTAACCCCGCCATACATTCAGTTTAGGTTGCTTATTTCAGGGCCCACAGGTGCTAACCCATGTGTAACTGGGCAGGGAAGTGTGGCAACCAGCCAGGAAGAGGTCCCATGCGGAGAAACTCCTGCAAAAATGCTACACTTTGCCGAATCACAAAAAACCTTGTAAAGACTGCTGGACTTGGAGCGTGATTATTCGTATATTTTAAACCTGTATTCAGTCTTTGAAAAGGCCCTAGCGCCGCTCGTCTGACTGTTATTGATAGAGGAGAGCAATGACACTCAAGATGTTAGGGAAAAGGATAGTGGACGTGGCCTATTTAGAAGGGGATTTTGTGCTGAGTTCGGGTAAGAGGAGCAATTATTACTTGGACAAGTATCTCTTTCTGGGGCAGCCGGAGATATTGAAAGCCATAGCGACACATATAGCCCAAATGATCCCCGACAAAGTGGACAGAATAGCCGGCCCGGAACTCGGAGCGGTGCCTTTAGCGGCGGCTCTTTCTATCCAGACAGGCATACCATTTGTCATAGTCCGAAAGGAGGCAAAGGGATACGGCACAAGCGCACAGGTGGAAGGAGGCATAAAGATAGGAGAATCACTAATATTGATAGAGGACGTGGCAACTACGGGAAGTCAAGCTATCGCTGCAGCCAACCATCTGACACGGATAGGCAATAAAATCGTAAAAATAATATGTGTTATAGACAGGGAAGAAGGAGCAAAACAGAACGCTCAAGAGGCGGGATACACACTGGATTCCCTCTTTACAAAGACTAGCTTGGGGATATAGCGAGCGAACACAAGAAAGCGCACGCGTAATGCATTAACTATTCTACAAATACCCAAGATCTTTCAGCAACTTCCTAACAGTCTCTACATCCTCAGGCGCTAATTCTTTATTGACCGGCAGTTTGGATAAAGGATGATCAGGTCTGCCCCAGGATATTCCTGCCCAGACCCGTTCGTGTCCATAATACAACAGCATTTTCGACAGGAGTTCGAAGAATCCTATGCCCAACGATAACATCAACTGATTAGTGAAGATATAGACTATGACCATCGTCGTGAATGTAGCAAGTGCCCTCCAACTGATGGTCTTAACGATGCTCCTCTTATTTAGTTCTTTCATAGCTCCTCATTTAATGATGAAATATTTTGGTATCCTATTAGAAATTGGAAGAGCCGAAGCCAACCTATAAGCCGAGTTCTGTCTCCATAAAGGAGGGCGATCATCTGTCTGGGATGCCGATTTCTCGACACCTCAATGCGGTCTACCCAGAGGTCCAACGGGACGGGCAGCCCCTCCCTCTCTATTTGACCTTGCTTCCGATGGGGTTTAGCCTGCCACTCCTGTCGCCAGAAGCGCGGTGAGCTCTTACCTCGCCTTTTCACCTTTGCCTGTGCCCAAGAAGGGCCATCGGCCGTGTGTTTTCTGTGCCACTTTCCATCGGGTTACCCCGCCTGGGAGTTACCCAGCATCGTGCCCTCTGAAGCTCGGACTTTCCTCACTTTTAAAAAGCGCGATCGCCCGGTTAACTTCGACTCTTTTTCAGTCCTCAGTCCTAATCTATGTAAAACGTAATTCGTAATAGTAGAGGAAGTTCTTATAAGCCAAAAGGAAGCAACAGTTTAAAGCAGAACATTAGACTAATTTCAAAATCTCTCCCAAGCTCTTGTCTAACTATTACTTTTCAAGATACATTTCTTATTATGCAGTGTGTCCACATATTAGCTATAGAAAAGCACGGCAGAGGACTCCCGGATTTAACTGGGAGATGAATGCTGCTAGTGCCCCCAGAAAGTTTAGTTTCCCAACGGACAAAACATTTCCTTTTTTTGTATTTTTATATTTCTCATAAGGCTGAGAGTGCCGGGCCTGCCGCTAAGGGCGACCTGCTCTTTAGCAGTAGACCAGGTTCGGAGGTTCTGAAACAGAATCTTGCGAGCCCGTGTCTGACAATAGCCGTTAAGCGCCAGCTTCGAGAGAATTCACAGGCTGAGCGCGGCTTTCACGTGCTAACGCTGACTGTTGGGTCGAGCGCAACCTGATAAACCCCTTTATTTAACGGCGAGAGTCGTCATCAGTTCATCTTATCCTCTTTCCAGACCAGTATCCTCCCACAACTTTCACACGCAATCACTCTGTCGTTTCTTCTTATTTCGCTGGCCTTCTGAGGCGGGAGTTGTCTGAAGCATCCTCCGCAAGCTCCTTTCATTACTGGAACCACAGCAATACTTTTACCACGCCGAACCCTCTTGTAAACTGACAAAGCCCTCCTATCTACCCCATCCTGAACGATCTTTCCTTTGCCATCCAAAGCGTCTATATCTCCGTCTAAAGACCGTAACTTTTCGGACAATTCGGAGATCTTGCTCGATTTTTCGGCATCCATTTTTGCCAGGGCTCCAGACTCAACCTCCATTTTAGTCTTCAGCTCTTCAATTCCCTCCATTGTTGCCAAGATCTCAGATTCGCTAAGGTCGATCTTCTTCTGATAGGTCTGGATCTCCCCCTGCAGCGCGTCATATTCTCTGTTTGTCTTTATATTATGCTGGTAGAGTCGATCCTGGTGCTCCTTCAACTCCCCGTTGGCGACCTCCAACTCCCGCTCAAAGTGGCGCCTGTTCTTTTCAAGCTCCTGAGCATCTTCTTCCTCTTGGCACAAGGCCTCCTTCGCTTCCTTTAACTCCTGCCCCAAACGTTCTATTTCCTTGGGATACTCCTCTCTTGACTTCTTAAGATCGTCGATAGCGTTGTCTATCTCTTGAAGTTCTAAAAGCTTCGTAAGATTTTCTTTCATACTCTACCCCCTTAAATTTACATAAGATAGCATAAAAAAAGCGCACCCTCTAAGTGCGCTTTTGTATAACCCTCGACTTATGTTTATTAATCCGACTTTATAGCCGTTGTAAAGACCGCCTCGCCAGACTCCCGGTCTTATCTTTTCATATAGATGGTGGGCGGTACTGGACTCGAACCAGTGACCTCTGGTATGTGAAACCAGCGCTCTGACCAGCTGAGCTAACCGCCCCTGCCAGCCACGTTTAAAAAACATTCTATATGACCTTCTCCTTGAAGTATATATTTTGGTGGGTCCACTAGGACTCGAACCTAGGACCTACTGATTATGAGTCAGTTGCTCTAACCGACTGAGCTATGGACCCACACTTTATAATTTAACAAATCCCGATCAAAATTTCAAGATGTTTTTTTAATATCGATAAGAGAGCGTTTTCTCCTGTCCAAAGCGACATGCTCTCGAAGGAGCTCTGTTACTTTCTTATCGTTTCCTTCATTTTCAGCCTCTTTAATCTTTGCTTCGAGCTCTTCTATCCTCTTTTCTATAGACTTTCGCTGAAGTCTTCGTATATGGTCATCTAAAGACTGTTCTATCTGAGATTCATCGAAGTCCTCCAAAGATATCTTTGAGATCAGCTTTGCAAGTTTTGAGTCTCTTGAATCCTCGCCCACAGTCACTACGCCGACGTCTACACCCCTTTCTGACGCTTTAAATATCAGACTTGCTATCTGTCTGTGCGATTTCTCCGTAAAATCCTCCGGAGCTATCAGATCCTTTGCCTCTCTGACGGCATGCTTGCAGTTTATCATTATCTTCAAAAGTTCTCTTTCCCATTTGGGTTCTGAGACGGTCACATCTTCTATTTCATCTGATTCTGTCTTTTTGGCTGTCCTCCTTTTCGATTTGTCAATTATCCTCCCGACGGCCCTGTACAGAGTCTTTTCATCCACGCTGAACTCGTCAGCTATCCCCTTTATCAAGAGATTCCTCTTTATCTCGTCCTTAACCTTGGACACGCTCTCAGATAGAGAATTCAAGGCCTTGGTTTTCCCCTCCACATGTGAGAGCAACCCCTCTTTTTTCATAAGATCTATCTTGTAGTCCAGAAAATAGCTCGCATTATTCAGGTGATCATAAAAGCTATCTTTTCCTCTATCCTTTATGAAACTGTCAGGGTCATATCCCATCGGTAGGGAAACTATCTCAGGGGTAAGGTCAGATCCCAGCAGGACATCCATCCCCCTCAAAGACGCCGAAGAGCCGGCGGCATCAGAGTCATAAACTATGATTACTCTGTCTGTATAGCGCGATAGCAATCTGGCCTGTTCGTAAGTAAAAGCGGTCCCCGAAGACGCAACTGCGTTATCTATCCCCTCCTGAACGAGCCTTATGAGGTCCATATATCCCTCCACAACTATCGCAGACCCCTCTTTCCTTATGGAATCCTTGGCCTGATGGAGGCCGTACAGGACTGATCCCTTGTGATATATTTCCGTATCGGGAGAGTTGAGATACTTGGGCTCCTGATCGTCGTCCAAAGTCCTCGCGCCGAAGCCTGTAACTTTTCCGCTTATCCCCACGATGGGAAACGTAATCCTTTCTCTGAATCTGTCGTAAAAGCCGCCGTCCTTCCTCGCAATTGCCAATCCCGCTCTTGCCAGGATCTCTCTTGAAAGCCCTCGCTTTTGCGCTTGTTTCAGAAGATCGTCCCAATCTGGAAGAGAATAGCCCAAAGAGAATCTTTGAACTGTCTCTTCGGACAATCCCCTCTCCCTCAGATAGGCACGCGCACCCTCGCTACGTTTGTCCTTACATAGAAGATGGCAGAAATAGTCCTTTGCCAGTTGATTGGCTCTATATAGATCGTCATTGGAAGCCTTCTCACCCCTTCCGACAGATGGCAGGCTAATCCCAGTCCTTTCTGATAGAGACCTTAGCGCCTCAAAAAAGCTCACCTTCTCAAGCTCCATTAGGAACGAAAAGACGTTTCCTCCAGAGCCGCAGCCGAAACAATAGTACATCTGTTTTTCCAGACTTACGCTGAAGGAAGGGGTCTTTTCAGCGTGGAAGGGACAAAGAGCGGAGAAATTACGCCCTTTCTTTTGCAGGGAGACATAATCGGACACCACTTCTACAATATCAACCGAATCTTTGATCCTCTCTACCAATTCGTCAGGAATCCTGTAAGCCATGATCTATTCTATCCTATGTCTTCCGGTTCATAGATTCCATCGGTCCAGGCATATTGGTTGATTCCGATTACAAATATTAAGCTAAATATTCCAGACTTTGTCAAGGGAAATACATGTTATTGGATACTCTTGCTTAGAACCTGAATTCTCGTATCTTTTCCAACTAATTCGATCCTTCTTGAACACTTAAACGCCTGTATGTTTCAAGAGCTATAGATTTGAGAGAGTCGACAACTTTTTTCTTCAATAGACCCTTCAACAGAAATCCGGGAACGAAAAAATCTGGTCTGGCTTTAAGAGAATAGGTTAAAACCGAACCCTTATCCGCTCTTTCCAATCCCCAGCTGCCCTCATAGAGCTTGAAATCTCCCTCTTTCTGCCGAAAAGTTATACCGAGCAAAAAATCTTCCTTCACCACAAGGAGTCCATGAATCTTACGGCTGAAGAAGAAAAACTTTGCTATTCCCACTTGATCCAGAAGGATACTCCCATCGCTGTCAAATCCCAGGGAGTCACTGCTGACCACATCCGGCACAAAGGTCTCCAGGTTATCATAGTCCGTTATCACCTCCCACACTATCCGATCGGGAGCGGGTATCTGAAACCTGCCCTCTACGTAGTATATGCCCTCATACTTTTCTATTTTTACATCAGCGTTTGGCTCAAAGTCCGATGCCTCTAAGGCAGCGGTCAAGAATAGGGAGATTAAGATTAGCGTTTTAGACATCTTGCTTACCAATCTTCACTTTCGACTATCCCCCGTCAGTCTCGTATAAGTTCCAAATACAAAAATAAACAAAAAACCCACTAAAGTCAAAAGTATATTTAAGGGAACTGGCTGAATCCTCCATTCCCGAAACTTACGCCCTCTCCCAGAATTATCTCAATCCGTTCAACCCCCCGACGCTGATTCACTACGATCTTCCTATCCAAAGCCACGTTACTATATCTCTCTTCAATATAGTAGGTCAGAAGGTTGCGACACTGGTGAATAAGGAGATGGATGCAGGTAGCCACTCTATAGTCTGGGATGGAAAAGATAATAATGGAAACAGACTTGCCAGCGGAGTTTATTTCTATCGGATAGCGATGGATGGCTCGAAGAGATTTGTGCAGACAAGGAAACTGGTCTTGATGAGGTAGACTTTACTACCATCTGTAGGGACAGTCCCCGATTGCTTCTATCGGGGACGTGTGTCTGCCCCTGAAAATGCGGATAAATCGGGCGAACCACTTCGCGGTTTATTGCCATATCCCTCTGTCCACTACCCCAGGGTTTGCCCCTACATTCATTGGGCGATATAAAAGCCCAAGCTTGGTTTGACGGGCTTCGGCTTTCTTCATTACTAAGTTCAAAAAAAGAACTCATCACTTGCTTGCCAGCGCGACAGCACGATCTTCTGCCGGGTATAAAACATTACGCCTTCCGTGCCCTGGCAGTGCAGATCGCCGTAAAAAGACTGGTCCCAGCCTGAGAATGAAAACAAGGCCACAGGAGCAGGGACGCCCAGATTGACGCCGATCATCCCGCATTTTACCCCCATAGCAAACTGCCTTGCTGCGCTCCCGCTGCTCGTAAAGATGGTGGCAGCGTTGCCATAAGGAATGCGGTTGAACCACTCAATCGCTTCGCCGAGGGAAGAGGGATGCATCATGGACAAAACCGGTCCGAAAATTTCTTCGTAGAAGACTGGTTGCTGCGGAGTAACCTCGTCGAACAGAGTAGGACTTACGAAAAAGCCCCTGTCGGGGATGCGATTCCGGCCATCCCCCACTACCCCTATTCCCTGGTCCGCAGCCCCGTCGATGTAGGAGAAGATTCGATCCCGGGCCCGACCATTTATCACCGGCCCCATCTGGGCCTCTGGGTTAGCGACCGTATCGTCCACCTTAATGTTGTCCATCGCGGCGACAACCTGCTCCAGAAGTGGCTTTCCTGCCTTACCGACGCCCATTAGTAGCGACCCCGCCATACATCGTTGCCCGGCACACCCAAAGGCAGACCCCATTATGGCCTGCACGGTTGGATCCGGATCGGCATCCGGCATGACCAGGAGTACGTTTTTCGCGCCGCCTGCTGACTGCACCCGTTTGCCATGTTTACAACCCAGCTCGTAGACGTGCTGGGCAACGGGCGACGAACCTACAAAACTGATGGCGGATATACCCGGATGGGTGCAGATCGCGTCCACTACGTCCACACCGCCGTGCACAATATTGAACACACCTTCCGGAAGCCCGGCCTCAATGAAGATTTCCGCCAGCCTGTTGGCCGTCAGGGGCACCTTTTCGCTGGGCTTGAGAATAAAGGTGTTGCCGCAGGCAATAGCCATTGGAAACATCCACATGGGCACCATGGCGGGGAAGTTAAAGGGCGTTATGCCGGCGCATACCCCGATGGGCTCTCGCATAGTCTGTCCATCTATTCCCTCGGCCACCTGGGGCAAATTCTCGCCTTTGGTCAGGTGGGCAATATTGCAGGCGAATTCGACTACTTCCAGGCCTCGGCGCATGTCACCCTTGGCTTCTTCAAGGGTCTTCCCGTTTTCCCTGCATATGATCAGGATGAGTTCAGAAAAGTTCGCTTCTAACAGTTCCCGGTAGCGGAACAGAACACGCGCTCTTGAAAGAGCTGGTGTCTTGGCCCAGGAGATAAAGGCTTTGCGGGCTGCCTCTACAGCTATATCTACTTCCCTGGCCCCGCACATCGGGATCTGGGCGATGACTTCGCCTGTGGAGGGATTGTAGACCTTGTCTAATTGTGTCACTTTAGGTTGGGACCACTTGTCGCCAACCAGGATAGGTACCACCGGGGGAGTCATAGTGTCACCTCCTCTTTTCTATGTTATCAGATAACTAAGCTTGCTCATTTCCCTTTCCCCGATCCCCGATTGAATCCCCAATTGTCCCCGAATGAATCTATCGGGGATCAGGGACAAACCTAAAACAGGCGCTCAAAACAACAATCATCCGATTCCTGTTTCACGCAGATAAGCACGACTGCGTTTGGCAATGGGCAGCGGCTTGTCGAATGGTGCCGGATACATGTCCTGTTCGACAATCCCAAAGCCGTTGTAGTCGATTTCCCGAAGGACATCACGCACAGCCAGAAAATCCACTATACCCTCGTTTGGCCCGCAGAATATTCCCATCGCCACTGCCTTTGCGAAGTGGATCCCTTCGGACTGGACTTTCTTCAGGATCTCCATTTTGATATTCTTGATATGGAGATGACAGATGCGCCGGTGATAGCGGCGTATGAAGGCGACAGGATCACCACCGCGGTAGGCGTGGTGGCCGATATCCAGACAGAGCGACACCAGGTCTGGATCGGTCTCCTCCAGCAACTTTTCGATTTGGCCTTCGTACTCGACGTGTGTCCCTGGGTTAGGGTGAAACGCCAGCTTGAGACAAAAGCGATCGCGTGCAATTTCTGCAATCTTCTGCGTGGTGTCGATTAAGCGCCCCCAGGCACCCTCATCCAGACGCGTGGGCCCGGTCGGCTGGCCCGTGTGAAGATCCTCGTACGCGTCGTCGATCAACACTAAAACCTTCCCATCCAACGCGGCTGCCAGCTCGCCTCCTCCCAGGACCTGCCTTTCAACGCCAGCCCACGCTGACGGTTCTTCAAGATTGCCCTCCACGACACATGCGCAGGCCTTCAGGCCGCGCTCTTCGAGTTCACCGCGGAGTGTGGATGGATCTTGTGGCAGATACCCGTAGGGACCCAACTCTATCCATTCGTACCCAGCTTCGACCACTTCATCCAGGAATCTATACCATGGGGTTTGCTTGGGATCATCGGGAAACCAGACACCCCATGAATCTGGAGCAGAACCGATCTGAATCTTCATCAATCTGCCTTTCTATTAGGTTCCTTAGTAATAGAATCGCTTCAGCTTCATCTCGAATATCCGGTCAGCCTTTCACGCTCTGCGACCAGGCGTCCATAATGTCACCGTCCAGGGCAACGGCCTCCCCGTGGATCTTGTTAGCCGAAAAGTCATACACAAAGCGCGTGTAGCCCTGACGATAATCGTGCTTCTCAAAATATTGGTTAGGCTTACGCATAACCCCCGGAAACGCGATCCCATTGGCCCCTGTCTTCACTTGCATCAGTTTAGGGTGGCGGCTGCGCTCGTAGACGTGGTGATGCCCGCACAGATACAGATCGAACCTCGCTTCGATCAACTGCGGCAGCAGCACCCCCGGATGCTTCGTCATCTCGTCGTAGCGCAGCGAGGAGTCGGTGTCGTGATACACAGTGCGGGGGGCAAAGATAGGCCAGTGTCCCACGGCAATCTTCACCCGTGCGCGGCGCGCCTTCGACAGGTGGCGGTGCAGCCAACGGTCCTGCGCGGAGCCAGGCAGGAAGCCTCCCATATGACTGAGGCGGGTTGTAACGTTGTCCTCCCAATCGTGCTCTCCTGTGCGCAGCACCTGGTCCAGCATCACCACGTGAATATCGCCGAACGTCTTGGCGAAGTAGGGCGGTTGGCCCGTGCGTCCGACGTTTTTGCAGTAGTTCTCTAACGACCGGCCCGGGCGCGTCTGGTCGTGATTTCCTGGACAACATAAGACGGGGCATTCTCCAGCAAGTGGGTCAATCACTCGATGATAATCCCGCCAGCACTGTGCGACAAACTTGTCTTCATCGCGAACACCGGGCTGGAAACCTTCCATATGACTCACGAGGTCGCCCGAGTTGACCACAAAGTCGGGTTTTTGATTCCGCACCCTTGCGATAAGTTCCTCATTGAGTCTGTTCTGTTCTTCAGCGTTTGGTACCTGACCGAATTGCATGTCGGTGATATGGATCCACTTCATATGCTGTCGCCTCCTCCCCAACAGAGCGCCCACCGCGCCCGTGTAGTCTGTTACATGCGTTTCAAAGCAGAGTTTTCAGCCACTATCGAGGCGTTTTCCCCGCTGTAATTTAGCTCGCTACAGCCTCTAACGCCTTCCTTGCGCCGTCCAGCGCAAATCCCATGTCCCCTCCGAGGGTCACTAGCTTAGCCCCTCTTTCAAGCCAGAAGTTAGCGTTATCAGGATCTCCAGAAGCCAAGCCGAAGGCTACGTTATGCTTCTGGCACACCTCCAGGACCCTTTCGAATCTCTCTCTGACCTCTTCAACTGCCTCCCCCGGGAATTTGCCCAGCGAAAAACTCAGATCGGAAGGCCCGCAGAACGTCCCATCAACTCCCTCCACGGACAGAATCTCCTCCATGTTGTCCACAGCCTTCTGATGCTCTATCTGGACGAAAACCCCGACTTCATCGTTGGCTCTTTTCATATATTCGGCGGGATAGGCATAATATCCCGATGAGAGCCAGGGTCCGCTGCCCCTTATCCCATCGGGCGGATATCTGGTTGCTGCAACTGCCTGACGAGCCTCCTCGGCCGAGTTTATCATAGGGAAGATCACGTTATAAACTCCGGAGTCCAGAACCTGCTTTACTATCACAAAATCGTTCCACGGAACTCGTACGATCGCCTCTGTCTCTGACGCTTCCAGGGCTATAATCAAAGAGGGCAGAACAGCCCTATCTATGGATGTGTGCTCCATATCCAGCATCATAAAATCAAAGCCCACCTTGGAGAGGGCGTTCACAAGTATAGGATTCGGTATACCTATTTCTATGCCCACTACGGCCTGTCCATTTCTAAATTTTTCTTTGATGCGATTAGTCCTCATACTTGTTATCCTCAGCTTTGAGCACCTCAGCTTTGAGCACCTCAGCTTTGAGCACCTCAGCTTTGAGCGCCTCCGCTTTCAGCGCCTTCGCTTATTATGTCCCACATTCTCTAAGTGGCGTTCGACATCTAAAAGGCTGACCTGGATCAGTCCTAAGCTCATGAAATAAGATAACGCAGGAGATAAGTCAATGTCAACCCCCAATTGAATCTATCGGGGCGGATCAGGGGTAAATATACGAGAATAAGTCCATCCTCCGGAAAGAATACCACTGACGTTTAGTGAATTTCCAAGTTAAGGACAACCCATTTGATGGCGTGATACGGGAGTCCGTATGTGTCGGCTGGCTCTGTAAACGAGGAGTGGGAATAGACAACGTAGAACTTGCCGTCACGCTCCATGTTGGACGTATACGAACAGCCTGGCCCGGTATGGAAAACAAAGGGGTGCTCCCACACTTCTCCCGTACCATCTAAGCTGAACATGGCAAAGGTAACCTGTGGATGTCCGTATACCCCGCGTCCGGAAGTGCACGCGAGGATTCCATTGGCCAGAAGCCGCAGGTGAGGTTTTACACCCGGCCATCCTACAGACACCGGCTCGCTCCACGTCCAGCCGCCGTCCGTGGATCTGCACTGGTACATGGGTGACCCCGAACCGGTGCGCATGATGCACAGGATCTCACCGTTAGCCAGCACTTCCATGTCCGGCTCGGAAAGCCCTCCCTCACCTACCGGTTTGCCATCTATCTCGGTGTTAAGGGTGCATACGTGTTCAAAGGTCTTACCGCCGTCGGTGGACCGGGCGATAAAGTTCGTGGAGTTGTAGCGCGTTTCAGATGGCATGCCTAGAAATGCGGTCAAAAGATCGCCGTTCTCCAGTTCCAAGAGGGTACCGTAGAGTTGGTATGCGGCCGTCTCCCAGGGAAGATTCAATACTTTGAAAGTAGAATCTTCGAGCAACTCCGCCTTCGTGGAGAATCGGCGGAGCCTGAATACCGGATCTTTCACCTTCCCCCGATGATATGGTTCATCAGCACGGGAACGCTCTAAATTCAGCGGATATACATCTATGTAGGCGATGGTGTCGTCCTTCAAGTAACCCAGAATTCCCGAGGTTTCCACGTTATCAGCGATAGGGTGGTCGGGAGGTAGGTCCACCCATGTCACCCCAAAATCATGGGAGATGGCGACGGGGCGCGTCTCATCCCCCAGATGCCTTCCCCGACCATAAGGGAGGGCCAAACTGTCCCCTGCAAGTTCAATAATGCGGGGGAAGTTCAAGATCTCATCCGACTTGAGTAACACCTCCGATCTCTCTGCAGAAACCTTCAAGGCTTTCTGATCATTCGGATAGATTGCTTCTTGGAGCATAGATTTCTCCAGATCTTATCGTTTCAACCTTTGAAATTGGTACCGTTTGTTCGACGCACCTGATGACTAAGCTCGCCTCCCTATGAAGCGCAACGAATAGAGGCCAGGTGCAGCGCCAGAATCGCTACTTCCAGCTGTCTATATCAAAATCTGAGGAACAAAAGAGAGGAACATATTTGCTCTGGTTGCTCTTTCCAGAATCCGAATTCGCCTTTAAAACTTAGTGCCTGCGTTCTCCACAGTGAAAATGGGATTGCGGATCGAGGTCCCGCCTACTTGAATCGGAAGACATACTTCTTCCTCGATTGAGTGTAACGGGGATCACGATCCGTGCACACCTACCGCACGTACTGTCGTCTCATAGTATAAGCGGAGTTACTGCGCTTCTGCCCCTCTACCAGGGAATAGGAAGGCCAAATTCAAGAGCCAATTTCTCCAACGATTTAACTGCGGTCTCGGAGATGGGAATGCCATCCTGCAAATATTCTTTCTCCTTCTTCCACGCGCGTCTACCGGGGAGGGTAGATTCGGAATAGCCCGGAAAGGGCTTCATCTTGCTTGTCTCTTCCATCAGAAAGTCCATATCGTCCTTGAAGGCCTGGAGCGGGACGAAACACTCGATATCAAGGGCCATGAAGAACCCGGATTGGTCGGCGCCGGTGTACTTGACGTTCTTGCGGTTGAACTCCGGAAGCATCTGACCTCCCAGGGTGCCGCTCATGATGTTGGCCACGTGTGAGAGCCCGATGCATTTGAAGAAGACCTGAGGCATCTTCTTGAAGCACTCCTCATCCCACACCATGTGACTAGCCAGGTCCAGCATGAAGTAGGGCTGATCTGGCCCGGAGGGCATGCCGAAGGCGAGCGGCGGACTCCCCTGTATCGAACCTTGAATGGTGCTGTTGTAGTCGTAGCTCGGCGATGCGTTCCTACCCGAGAAGCTAATCCCGATCAGGTCATCGCGCAGGGCCATCCGGATATACTTTCCCGAACTCCCAAGGTGATCGTGGTAGGTACTTGTCGTGACTCCGATCCCCATCTTCTTGGCTTTAGCTATTGCCATCTGCATGGCCTTCGTGGCGACGATCATCCCGAGACCACCGTCCCCATCGAGGGCCGCTGTCACAGGGCCTTCCTTCAGAACCCGAACGTTGGGGTGCGTGTTGGCTTTACCCTTCTGGAAGGCGCGCACATAGCGTTCGACCTGCACGACCCCGTGACTGACAACGCCGCGCAGCTCCGTGTCGATCAGGAGATCGGCGATCAGTTGGGCGTGATCCTCGGGAACGGGTACTTCCCGGTAAATGGACGCCACCTGCTTGCGGAGATCCTCTACGGGAACTTGAATTCCGTCCGTGGGCGGAACATTCATTATCCTCTCCTTTGTCTTTGATGCTTCAACAATATACCGAAGCAGTTATACTTTACTTGATACAGTCTGAGGTCACCGAAACTTAATGTTGCTCCGGTTAGTCGTAGCGTTATTTCGATGTCGGGTAATTACGTAGACATACAACGTATATAACTCCTCATATTTGGGCCTCGACCCACTACCCAGTAAACATCGGTCACATCCTCAGGGTTAGGATGGTGCAGAACGACCCCAATGTCATCTGGAAAGATACAGACGCTCTGCATTCTCCACTCTCTACTCCTCCCATACGGGCCAATCGCTCTCTTGCAGGCGCTTCCAGAGGCTGTCAAATTTATCGCTGCCGTCATCCTCCCATTCGCCCAGTCTGACACCTGGTGCGTAGGATTCGTCCACCCCCAGCTTCATGAGATTTTCGGCCTGCCCCAAATTCCGGTAGTAGTGTTTTAGCCCTCCGGTCAGGGTAACCACGGAGATATGCCGGGGCCATTCGGGTGCGGAAGTCTGCGAATACCGCTTCACCGCATCCTCATCTAACTCCACTCCCAGTCCCGGCCCCTCAGGGACCTTCATGAATCCCCGCTGCACCGTATGAGCCTCCACGATCAGGTCATCTTCATAGGTGTGGCTGGCCGTCACCGCCGGCAGGGTGGCCGTGGGCATCACGGCTCCCAGATTGCAGGCAAATGCCGTGGTAATTCCGGTGCCCACATATTGCAGCAGAATAGGGGTGTTCGCCGCAGTAAATACCCAGCCGGCCGAAAGGGCGCCCTTGATCGAATCGTGGCTACAGAGTGCCCCCTCGAAGTCGCCCGCGCGGAGCCCGATCCAGGGTCCCGAAGGGGCGCGATCCGCACCCTGCCTGATGACATGGACACCGTGCAGGTAGAATGGGATCCGTATCTCCCGGTGGAGGCGGCGCCAACCCTCGACATCGTGGGCGAAGATCGGTTCTTCCAGGCCCTTGACCACCGGAAACTTCTCCAATTTCCGCAGGATAGGCAGGGCCTTCTCCACATTTATTAACGAGCCGTTGAAATCGTACTCCACACGAAAGTCAGGCGGTGCAATCTCCTGAATAGCCTCTGATTGCTCGACTACATCGTAGAATGCCCTGGCCTTGCATTTGAGCCCGCGGTACCCGCGTTCTGCAGCCACCTGAACTTCGGCGGCACTGTCTTCAGGGGACATACATGGCATCCACCAACCCATGGCCACCCATTGCCGCACCTGCTGGCCCATCAGTTTCCAGGCCGGAAGGTCCAGGTGCTTGCCCATCAGATCATAGCAGGCCATGTCGAGGTTGAAAAGCCCCTGGCCCATTACATGATCAAACGGATCAGTGCCGAGATATGCGTTTAGCTGATTCTGCCCGTAAGGGGCACCTATGTTTTCGCCCAGGCCGATAAGACCCGAATCGGTATGAAATTTGTAGACCGTCACCTCTTCAGTCATAGCGAAATGGTAAAACTTCCTGCGAATGCGTGCCTCGTAGGGCACATGCAGGGAAATAGGCTCAATTTCGGTGATTCTCATGAGAGTCCCCCTATCGATATTTTTTGTTGGTAATAGTCTTCTGGCTGCGGTTTCTATCTCTGTCGTGAATCCTGCCACCATTCGTCCCGGCGCGGCGCGTGCCGATGATGTCGGTACTCCACTACGAGTTCCACATCGTGCAGCAGAACAGGTGGTACACAGCGCGGGTCGCGGCTCTTCAGATCGACCCGGATGGTATTATCTCCTGGTGACGGCAGCGGGACCAATCTCAGCAAATCAACGGTTATCCAGTAGGTATCAATGAGCCGGATGTTGCCGGGTACGGGCCGTACGGAGTAAGTCCAGTCGAGCCATTCCTGATGCTGGCGAGGGATCTGCTCGTCATTCAGCCATAGATCAAAGGTGTCGCTATGTATCAGCGAGAGGATGCGGACCCGCAGTTCGCACCTGGACAGCTCGCCCAGTTCCTTCTTTGCAGACAGATCATCGCTGACATAGAGAGTCTGCGGCGCACCCTGTTCTCCTACCTTCAGTTCGACGGGAAGCGGATTTGGTGATAGATAGTCTCCAGCCGTATCCTCAGGCCCATTTGGACCCTGTCGCGCAGCAAAATGCTTGTCCTTGTGCGCCAGTAGTTCGGGATGTCCCATATAGCGGACGGTCTCAAAGTCCGCATCTGAATAGGGATATCCGGATGGATAGTAAGTAGAGAAGAAGACACCATGGGCGCCCTCGCGATAGCCATTGCTTGCCTGGGCTGCCTGCATTTCACGTGTGGCATTTTGAAAGGCATCGTGGCGGATAATGTTGGAAATACCCTGTATGATCTTGACATCTCTGCCGCGGGCTGCCTCTATCAGTTCAGCGATGCCGGCGGGATGCTGCTCCATTAACCCCAATTTGTGAGGTGGCATCGCCAGCACTGTATCCACGATCTGCTCCCGGATCATTGTCTCCAGATCGATCCCCAGGGCCTTGCTTCCCTCCATGCTGGCGGCGGCGCGGACCAAAAGACGCTTCTCCCTGCCCTGTTGTTCAGCCGCCTTATCGCATAAGCTCCGGACCTCTCCAACAAACTGAGTGAAGGTATCAGTGTGCTCCTCGATCTCCCGGCGCGCCAGGAAAGGGGCATAATCCAAAACATTCAGCTCGATGCCGTCCGTGTCATAGGCCGATACCAGTTCTTCGATCACAGCCAGGCGATTCTGGCGGACTTCGGGGATGGCGTAGGAGAAGCGGGCGGGATCATCCCAGCGCGCCTCGGGAAAATCCGGCTCGCGTCCCACCTGGTACTCGGGATGCTCAAAGCAGAAATCTGAGCAGCGGCAGTCCGTCACCTCGGCGGGTTCCTGGTGCTGCATCGCCAACAGAAGGCTGGGCATAAAGCTGAATCCCAGATCGTGGGCCCGCTGGCAGACCACCCTGAGCGGATCACGGCCATCTGCGATGAACTGCTCCAGATTCAGGCCTGCGCGGTAAAAGATGATTTGGTTGGTCTTCTTGACATTGTGGCCCCAGCGCTCGCCGGCCTTGGTGTCGTAGAGCAGAACCCGGCAGTCCCCCACAGCGTAGGTGATGGTGTCAATCCCCAGATCTACCAGCTCATCGATAGGTGCGGTGTAGATACGCTCATCCATCGGCGGTTCGTAGATATAGACCGATGTATGCCTGCCATCGGTGTAGAAGACAACCTCCTTTTCGCGGCTCATAGTCCTCTCCCTCCTCTATTGGTTAGTGAGACCTGCTGCCTCTTCAACTGACTGCGGGCTTCCGACTGCGTCACCCCCGGCCCATCGATAAGGGCGCGGATACAGAACCAGGGAACGATCTTTCAGGGGCAGCTTTACGGGGACATTTCCTAATTGGGCTGAGAGTTTAGCAGCGATAGCCACCTCCAATGCCTGCCTGAGATCATGCCCCGATATCCACAGCTCGCTCCCGGTCTCCACAGCCGCCAGGAAAGATCGGATGGATCCGGTCAGATAAGAGAACTCGCTCCAGTCGTATGGCTCATATCCAGGATCGATGCGGATGCGGGCGCCGTTGGCATCATAGCCCTGAAATATCTCCGGCGGCGCCCAGTCCCAGCGAACCAGCGCCTCTTCATTCCAGACGTCCACACCCCGGGAGGAAGTGCTAGAGCCAAAGACTGCACATTCGATGCCTGATGTAAGGTGAAACAGGCCGTGAATAATCAAACCACCTTCGTCGTCTTTTTCCAGAGCCTCCGGCGGCGTCCCCCAGGCCGTTACCTCGTCTACCTCAGCATCCGTAAAGAGTCTCAGCACCGAGATGTGATGGCAACAACTTCCGGATATCTCGCCGCCGAACCCATGCACACTTGCACCTGACAACTCCCCGAACTCCCCGGAACGGAGGCTACGTCCGGCCGCCTGCACTTCGTGCATGGCTCGCTGTAGGTTCCCCCCGGAGAATACCACACCGCGGTCTTCACAGGTCTCCACCATCTCGTCCGCATCCGAAAGCATAGCCGCGATCGGCTTGTCCGTGGACACACCTTTCACGCCGGCCTCGGCACAGGCGATCACTGCCTCCTTCATATGCTTTGTAGGCGTCACCACCGCCGCGATGTCCGGGACAATATCCCTGAGCAGGGCGGAGGCGTCCGCATAGAGGGCGGACACAGCGAAGCGCTCACCCACAGTCTTGCGGCGCTCTGGGTTGTACTCTGCGATGGCGACGATCTCACAGTCCGGATATGTCGTATAGGCCTCGGCATATACCTGTCCCAGGCGACCGCAGCCTATAATAGCCACCCGGTGTTTGATCTGGCTCATAACTTTCTCCCTCTTTTAGTCCTTGATGACCAGTTCCACATACGTCAAGACAATATCCGAGGCCAACTGCAGATAACGCTCTATCTTGTATCTCTCCCGTACGGGTCTCGTAACGGGGAAATCAGGACATAAAAAGCCTACGGAATCTGCGGCGGGCCTGTATAGCCGATGCTCTCCCAGCCAGCCACATCACCGCCTTTCAGACGGTATGGATGGGGGAAGATCTTAAGAGAGCGGTCTTCCAAAGGCAGAGCAATACGCCGGTGACCGCGCTGCGATGAAAGGTTCAGGGCAATGGCGATTTCCAGTGCGTGGCGGTAGTCGTGTCCGCTGCACTCAACCTCCTGGCCCGTGTCAAAAGCCCGCATGAGCCGCTCGATAACAGGTATAAAGGGGTCGTCAAACCAGGGAGCGTCAAAAAACTCAGGATAGACCGGGGTCGAAAGAGCTCCGTCCCCCTGAATAAGAACTGGCCTGGGTGGGGTGATCCACACCTGACCGTTCTCACCGGTGACCGCGACCTCGCAGGGCACTGGTTGTTCAGGACGTGGCTGAGGGATCTCACAGATAATCCCGGTGGACAGTCCCAGGCGGCCATAAGCGGGACAGTCAACCTCTCTGTCCGCCGCTTCCTCTGCGCGGAATCCCGGCTCAGGTGGCAGCGTCCAGCCCTCGACCCATTCCACTTCCATTCCAGTGACGAAACGCATCATAGTAAGCAGATGGCATCCACCTCCCGATACCTCGCGCGGCAGTCCACCTGGAATAGCCGCGGCGGTGAGCCGGCCGATGTTTCCGGCCCGGATCCAGTCGACGACCTGCGGCAGATATGGAACAAACCAGTGGGCGTCCCCGCAGCCTAAAGCGGTTCCGCGTTCGCGGCATATGCGCACAATTTCATCGGCACGGGCAAGCTCTGCGGCTATAGGCTTCTCGCACGAGACCACCTTTATTCCAGCCTCCGCGCAGGCGATCACCGCGCTATAAGTCTGAGACACCGGCAGAATAAGGGAGACGATATCAGGAATATCTCTGGCCAATAGCTCATCCACAGTGTCGTAGACCATCTGGATACCGTAGTGGTTGGCAAAGTCCTGTCGGCGGTTCCGGGAGCGATCCACTAAGGCCACGATCTCACAGTCCGGATGGTTGGCGTAGGCACGCAGAAAGTTGCGTCCCCAGGTTCCCGCACCGCCTACGACAGCAACTCTATACTTTTTAATTGGCAAATGCTCCTCCTTGGCCTATATCAGATGCACTTTGACCCCTGCAGCGGAGAATTCCACCGAATTCTACGGAAACTGTACTGGGATGATCCAGTCCCTTGTTGAGTTCTGCACGCTGCCGACGCTCGGCTTGCGGTACCAGACGAGACGAACACCCCAGGATGCTCGAAGCTGCTCGGGTTAAACTGAAGGCGGCGGTGGATTTCGTCCATTTTACCTGATCGACTTCTGGGCACTGGAGAGGGTTTTTGAACCGCATAATCCTTTCGAACCGATATAAAATATAAATGTTTTTTCTCCAATGCAATCCCAAAATTATTCATCTGCAGATACAAATTTAGGTAAAGTGAGCGATGTACAGGTGTTTAATGGCACGATACACACAACCGGAATAACAGAGCTAAGTGGTATGTAACGTCCATCAGGATACTCATACCACTTCAAAATCCAGGGCATCGAGGGAACGGCGCAGTTGGGACTCTCCAGCAGGTGAGAGCGGTGGGAAATTGCGGGGTGGACCCACCGGGGTACCGCGCCATCCAAGCATGGCCTTGATAGCGGCCATTGCGCCTGCTTCAAAGATCGGGGCAATGACCCTATTGGCCTTCGTCTGGGCCAGCATGGCCTGGCGGATGTCACCGGCCTCGAAGCTCTTGTGCATCTGGACGAAGAGGCGCGGCATGATGTTATAGGTCGAGCCGATGGCTCCATCGCTGCCCATGACCATAGCGGCCAGACACATCTGGTCCGGTCCGGAGATGGCGTTGATCCGACCTTCCGAAAGGTCCACCAACTGCTGAAACAGGTACAAGTCATTATCGGTGAACTTGATCCCCGTGAAGTTGGGCACGGAATTCATGGCCTCCAGGAACTGCGGGACCGTGACGGAACTGTCCGCGGTGCGGGCTAGCCAGTAGACATAGAAGGGCAGATCGGTGGCAGCGCCAATAGCGCTGTAGTGCTCAATTGCTGCCGGTAGATCGTTGGGCGTGTCGATGGGGGCCACGGAGGCGACAGCATCCGCTCCGATCTCAGCCCCGTGCTTGGCAAGTTCCACGGCGTTCTCCAAGCTGGTCGCTCCCACCTGGAGGATAATCGGCACATCTCCGGCCACCTCTCTGACCACGACTTCGGCCATCTGCTTCCGCTCTGCCACGCTCATGTCCCCGCCCTCTCCCGTACTGCCGCAGACGAAGAAGCCAGTGGAGCCTGCGTCCAGCAGTGCGCGTAGCAGAGGAGGAACTCGGTCTAGGGCCAGGTGCTGGCCGCTGTCATCGAAGGGGGTACAGAGTGCCGGAAGTATTCCACAGGCCAGTTTGGGTGTAGCGCACATTAGTTTCCTTCCTTTCTCATTCCCGTACCTGACGGGCTTAGGCGATTCCCCGCCCCCCGATAGAGTCAATCGGGGGTTCAATCGGGGATTAACTCGACTCTTGAACCCGGTATCGGATCAAGGCTAAGGTAATTGCAGCTGAGTTGCTGTTGTATTCGGGACACTTCTGATCGTTTTACTGGAGCATCGTTGCAAACCAAAATAGAATCCATACACTGTCCCGTACTTCAACAGTAAGACAAGACGCTGACAGGTATAAGGTACTTTATCTGTGTGGGGCATGTCAACAGGAAAATACTCATCTTGGTCACAAAATATCAGGATCATTTTGTGACTTGGAAAGATCGCACTTTTCAAGAATCTATCTCACACGGAACATCTATAGGGGCAGTCCCCGAATGCTTCTACCCTCGATTGAATCTATCGGGGGGGACGCGTTTCTGCCCTCCAGGCATGGGGGACACATGGGTTCGCCTCTATGAGGCCTCAATAAGCAACTTGAATTAACTGCAAGAGGTGTTCGGGCCCTTGGGTCGAGTCGACCTCACCCCAACGTATACATATGTTGCGATAAATGGATCTTTCCATATTTTGCACTGATAGCACATGTCCGTATCTATACTTATTTAGCGTCTAAGGGACTTATCGAAGTGCCCGACATCGAGCAGGCTCTGCATCAGGACCCCCTCGATGTGAGGGAAAGAGATGCGATGTTGCTCCACACAGGTCACCACAGAAGGATGTACGCCTGCTTTCACCACCGACTGGGCGGGGATATCGGCCGACGCGGCCCGGGGGTTCGGACATAAGAAGATTACTGCCTTTGCAGTAGATTCGCCAGGGCCGGGCATTCCGGGCGTATCCAACGAGGATGTCCATAGATTCTGCGGACAGATGGTCTTTACACACTATGAGAACCTTGTGAATTTTGATAAAGTTCTGGGCGTGGGCAGATTCAGATTTATCGCTTTTCCTCTCAAGATCAGAAGAGGTGCGGGTTCGCCTGTCGGGGCCGTAGCAGTCTATATGAATAGGAGGTATCTATCCTTCAGGGGGCCACGGATCCAGTGTCGCCCCTGACGGGCGAGTCCCGGTCGGTCTTATGATCTGCTTCTCTGAAGGGCCATACACCACGTCCAGATGAGGCGTCTCCACTCTGCTGTAGCCCTGATACCTCGAGTTCATCACGGAATCTATCGCCCCCGTCGTCAAAAGTGTCCTTTCTACCCGATACTGGGGCTTTCCCGTCAAAAACATCTCCTGTATGTTTAAAGACAGATAGCTGAAGTTTCCATGGGGCGGCTGGTTTTGAATATAAAATTCCGTTGCCAGTACCTCTCCATCAGAGAGCCCCGCAAACGAAAAATCATAGATATAGCCCAAAAGCATCAGTATTGTAGCTTTGAGGCCATCTCTATATTCGATCATAAAAGCCGCCGGATTTGGACAGTGTTCCCGCATATCCCCCGGGGGTTTGTCAACTATCGCAGAAGAGGCGGCCTCCTCCAGCTTCCGCGACCAGAGACCCTCACTGCGGGCACTCCAGACATCCTCCCCCTCAAGGCACTGAACCGCCGCTATTCCCGTCTCCCCCCCACTTCTACGCTCCACCATACACTGAAGGTTCTCAAGGGCGTGAATGCCGTATATCTCAACCCCTGAGTATGAGATTACTAACGCTTCCTGTACGGGTGTACCTAACTCAAATTCCAGTTGAGGATTTCTCCAGGCCAGGGGAACAGACGATCCAGCCATCAGTGGGACATCCAACTCCTGCGCTCTCTCATACATCCATAGGGCGTCATCCCAGTTGTAGGATAGATGCTTGTCGTTGAACACAGGCACCGATTTTCCGCTGGAGGCAAAGACTCCGCAGATCTGCTCGAAAAAGTAGCGCCTGGGAAACATGTGCTGACCCTTCTCATTGGAAGGATAATCACCGTGCTCTCCGATTAAGAGCACGCCGTCTACTGCCAGCTTATCCCCTCCCAACGTAAGCGCGTCCCGAATGCTCTGATAGATAGGGACATTGTGCTCTGCTGCCAGCTTCTGTCCTACATCTTTTTCGTGGATCTGATCCAGATATATCGAGGCCAATTCCAATTTAGGTTCTTTCAAACCCTCATCGGTTGGGAATCCCTTCATGAACTTGGTGACGATCACATCCGCGTGGGAGTTCCCAAAGTAAGTGGTGATGATAGCGGCTATCTTTTTCTTGTCCATATCGTCTCCTAAAGTATAGTAACTTTTGGCAAAGCTCTCTGCATAATTGCCAAGTCCGATGCCGGCCGATCCGGCAAGGGCAGTTTTAAGGAAATCTCTTCTCTCCATTTGTTTCCTTATCTATTGTCTACCGCCTACTTGCTTTAGTGCACACCCCCTCGCAAGGATTCAGCATAAATTTAATATATCCGATAAGTTTTGTCAAGATGCCTGTAGTTCAATTCCTGTTGTCCGGTTTCCTTCTGAATATTCTTGAACCCTCCTTCCAGGTTTACCCTGTGACGTCTCATCTGATTGGCGCAGAAATAGGAGTAGGGAGTTATGTAGGAACTCTCTTAAGTCAGAGAGTAGTGAACACTTAATTTGCCACATAAGGAATTTCTCATATTTACTTGACAACTCGGAGCAAGTGGTTTAACATACTGGGTCACTATGCTGTGGATCAGAGGAACCTGTTCAGGCCTGACCTCTCGCAGCGGATTGAATCATAAGGGGTAAAGAAATACATCATTTACAAAGCGGGAGGAAGCTACTATTCGGCTCCTAAGCCTCGTGCTCTTTTTCATGCTGGCTTCAGTAGACATATACGCTGAAGAGACCCAATCGGCAGCCGAAGATCCGGAGAAGGTCATAGTCCTGAAGGAGGTGGTTGTGACTGCCACCCGGACGGATCAGACGCTCACAAATATTCCCGCCAACGTGACGATTCTTGACAGGGCGGAAATCCAGCGATCGGCGGCTCAGACTCTGGACGATCTCTTGCGGAAGGTACCGGGCTTCAGTCTCTTTCGACGCTCAAGCAGCGTCGTGGCCCACCCCACCACACAGGGCGTGTCCCTGCGCGGAATCGGGGCCAGCGGATCCAGCCGTACCCTGATTCTTCTTGATGGGATGCCCTTAAACGATCCATTTGGGGGCTGGGTGCAGTGGAGCAAGGTCCGGATGGAGAGCGTTGACCGTATCGAAGTACTCCGAGGTGGAGGATCTCATATCTGGGGCAACTACGCCCTGGGCGGAGTTATTCACATCATAACGGCGCGACCTCAGAAGAAGACGGTAACGCTCTCCGGCAAGGTAGGAAATCGGAGAACCGCGACCGTGGACTTTTCTGCCAGCGATCGCTTTGGATCAATGGGTCTGGCGCTTGAAGGAAGCTATTTCAATACCCGGGGGTATCCGATTGTTCGAGCGGATCAGCGGGGAGAGATAGACGTTAACGCCGATTCGGAAAACAAGACCGTCAGGGTAAAGCTGACGCAGAATTTCTCGCCGACAGCTAACCTGTATCTACAAGGCGGCCTATTCAGTGAAGAACGTGACAACGGCACGCCCCTCACCCACAACAGCACAGACGCGGGATATATTGGGATAAGTACCACACTGCTGAGGTCGAATGGAAGCAAGTGGACCCTCACAGGCTTTTCACACCTCCAGCGGTTCAAGAGCTTTTTCTCCTCCCAGGCTTCGGACCGGAATTCGGAAGGTCCGGCCCTCGATCAGTTTGATGTCCCTTCGCAGGCAGTAGGGATAACCCTGGAGTGGCTCAAGCCGATAAGCGCAGAGCATCTGCTCACGGCAGGATCGGACCTTCGATGGCTTTCGGGAGAGACCAACGAGGAGTTTTTCTTCAAGTCCAACCGGTTTGTCCGGCGGCGCAGGGCAGGTGGAGACCAGCAGGTGATGGGAATTTACCTCCAGGACATCTTTATTCCCCAGCACCGCTGGCAGATCACGTATGGCAGCAGGGTCGATTTCTGGCGCAGTTTTGATGGTTCTCGCCTTGAGCGGAATCTGGAGACGGATGATGTCCTACGAGAGGATACATTCGCCGATCGAACCCGCTGGGTCTTCAACCCCAAGGTAGGATTACGCTATAATGCTACCGACCGCTGCTCCTTTCGAAGTTCCCTTTATCGGACCTTTCGCGCACCGACGTTGAACGAACTCTTCAGACCCTTTCGGGTGCGAAACGATATTACCGCGGCCAACGAAAACTTGAATCCGGAGCGACTGCACGGTGGAGAGGTTGGAATCGACTATGTCACCTCCTCCCTGACCGGTCGCCTGACAGGCTACTGGAACGAGGTGAAGGGATCTGTCGTCAACCTGACAATCGGAAGCGGACCGGGGCAGGTTGACCCATGCGGGTTCGTTCCCAAGGGTGGTCTCTGCCGTCAGCGGCATAATTTGGACAGGACACGAATTAGAGGGATCGAAGCCGAGTTGACCTATCAGAGCCATTCATTTTGGACTGGCTCCATAAGCTATCTCTTCAACGAAAGCAGAATCGTGAGCGCACCGGCTCAGCCGGAGCTCGAAGGCAGGCGCCTTCCTCAGGTGCCAGAGCATCATCTAATCCTGAAAATAAGTTATTCCAACCCGCCTCTACTGGTCGCCACCGTTCAGGGACGGTATGTGGGCAATCAATATGAAGACGATATCAATTCGCTTGAGCTTGGGGATTTCGGCGTGGTAGATCTCTTCTTGTCGCGACCGATCCAATTGGGAAGGGAGATTTTCTTTCAGGTCGAAAATCTTTTCGATCGCTCCTACGCCGTCGGCAAGACAGGCGGTGGTCTGGTAACGATCGGTGCACCGGTACGTTTCCATGCAGGATTTCGAATGATGATGTCCGACTGAATCTATCGGGGATGAAGCTGTAGAGAATATCTCAAAACATCTCATGATAAAGGAGGTCAAACTATGACTAAATCAAGGAGCTTCGAAATGCGAAAGACATCCTTCCACAGTCCATACTTGCTCCAGCACGTTTTGGCGATCATAGTTGCGCTTTTCCTTCCCTGCAGCGTTAACGGTGATCCCATCCGCGGGGAAGTGCCGCAGACTGTCGCCGACGTTTTTCTTCCAGAAGTGGAAGGGGTCAGCGTCGAGACCTGGGTGGACAGTCTTCAGATCCCCTGGTCTCTGGTTTTCCTGCCAAATGGTGATGCCCTTCTTTCGGAACGACGCGGTCGAATTCAACGTATTCCCCGTGGGCAGAACCAGCCTCAGCTTTACATCAAGATCGATGAAGTGGCCCACGTAGCCGATGCCGGACTCATGGGACTGGCCCTGCATCCCCAATTTACACAGCACCCCTTTGTCTACGCCATGCATAGTTATCAAATTCTTGACCAACTGTTCACTCGTGTCATTCGCCTGCGCCATCATGGTGATACCGGTGTTTTCGACCGTGTCGTTTTGGACAACATACCCGGTTCCAGTATTCATATTGGCGGCAGGATTGGTTTTGGTCCGGATGGGATGCTTTACGTTGGGACCGGCGATCTCTGGAATCAGCCGCTCTCCCAGGATCTCCACTCATGGGCAGGAAAGATTCTTCGCATCACGCCGGAAGGCCAGATTCCGGAAGATAACCCTTTCCCAGGCTCCCCGATCTTTTCCTATGGGCACCGTGTTGTGCAGGGCTTGACCTGGGATCCCGAGACCGATGTAATGTTTAACTCAGAACACGGACCGTCTGGTGAATGGCCGGGCGTCCTACACCGCGACGAGATCAACATCGTTGAGAAAGGAGCCAACTACGGCTGGCCCAATGTCGTAGGCGCGCCTCGGATCGCTAAATACCGGGATCCCATCGCGATGTGGAAAAAAGCCTCTGTCCCTCCCGCCGGAATGACCTTTTACCGCGGTAACCTCTTCATTGCCACGTTGCGCAGTCAAGCACTTATTCGTATCCAGTTTGAAGACGATAACGAAGACTATAAGGTAACGAATATCGAACGTTGGTTTGCTCGCGACCTGAAAAACGGAATCTACGGACGCCTACGTGACGTGACCGTTGGACCGGACGGCCATCTCTACGTTTTGACCAGCAACACTGATGGACGAGCTGAATTGCGTCCAAACGATGACAAGATCCTGCGGCTGAAGTTTGAGCCCCCGGAATAGGACGTAGTTGTAGACACCCGAAGTGAGTCGCCGACCTTCTCTAAGGTGGACCGGAATCCAGAACAATAGTACGAGTGTATGCGGATCAACGGTTTCAACTAGGAGAGTGGAAGCCGCATGATTATGACCTCGTTGCCTCCCAGAGAAGATGATCCTGATTATCACACTTATCAGCACCGGAGGTAATTATGATACCACACGAGATAGGACGAGAAACAGGTTTGATGGCAAGTAGATTGGTCTATGGCATTCTGAGAATCCACACGACTGGCGGCGATGCAGAAGCAATCTCGCGCATTCATACTGCCTTCGATGCCGGGCTCACCCACTTCGATTCGGCCGATATCTACGGCAACAGCGGCGTGCGATGCAGCGAACTGCTGGGCAAAGCACTGAAAGAACGACCTGGCCTTCGAGAGCAGATCGTTATCACCACCAAGTGCGGAATTCGAGTGCTCGACCCGTCGTCCGAGACGGGGTCCCAAGAGTGGTACGAATTATCGGCGGATTACATTATTTCCTCAGCCGAAGCGGAATTGAAGCGAATTGGTATCGAGGCGATTGACGTCTTCCTCCTGCATAAGCCCGATACTCTGATGGAACCGGCAGAGGTCGCACGCGCCTTCGAGAGACTGCACACAGAGGGCAAGGTACGTTTTTTCGGGGTCAGTAATTTCTTCCCGGATCAGGTGCGCCTTCTCCAAGAGGGACTCTCGGTACCGATTGTGTTAAATCAGGTGCAGATTCATCCCCTCCTTATGGAGCGCTTCTACGACGGTACCCTCGAGCAGTGTCAGCTCCTCGGCATCACCCCTCAGGCATGGAGCCCGATGGCAGGAGGGATCTTAGGAACCGGCGCAGCACCGCCGAACGACCACCCGCGACGCGAGGCTGTGAACACCGTCATTCGAGTGTTCGATACGGCAGCTAATGATCTCGGCTGCACTCGCTCACAGCTCGTTCTTGCCTGGCTTATGCGGCATCCGGCAGGGATTTTGCCCGTCGTCGGGACGACTAACCCGGAACGAATCCGTGAAGCCGCAGGTGCTGATGATATCCAGATTCCACGGGAAACCTGGCATCGGCTGACCAACATCGCCTGCTGGTACTGTGACTAGAAAGCGGCTTCAGATCCTGAAGGAATTGATGCAGTCTCACAAGGGAAAGACAGTCAGTTTCAACGAACTGGCCAAGCACCTGAATATTTCTCAGCCTAGTATTTCCCACTACATGAGAAGGTGCTGTAAATGGCGGGGTTTATGTGGTTCGCCCAGAAAGTTAGGTGATGAACAACCCGGGAGGGTGCTCAATTGGGTGCTGGACAGCGGCAAAATACGGAGGAGATTGTCTGTCGGGACGTGGCAGATAGAGGGCATGCTGAGGCTGGTCGAGTAGGGGGCAGAGCTGACCCGGAAGGGGTTGCTGCGGGTGGACCAGTTGCAGCCTGAGTTCTACGATTCCAAATACCAGAATGCGGCTATTCCAGAAAGAAATCACACCGATGTAGATGGGATTCCACGAACTGTGGGAATATCTGAAAGGGAGTTGACTATGAAATACTATCTTACTCTCTGCTGTGCACTTCTGGGGATCTCGGCTTCAATCTCCCACGCCCAAGAGTTGCCAGGGCGCGAGTTGCGGCAAGTCTTTGCGGCGAACGACTTTGACCAACCTCTCTTTCTGACACACGCCGGAGACGGGAGCGACCGCATCTTCGTGGTCGAGAAGCCGGGTCGTATTAAGGTCATGCCCAATATCGACGCCGCCGTCGCTACGGATTTCCTGGACATCCGAGATCAGGTGAACCCGGTCAGCGAGGGGGGGCTTCTCAGCGTGGCCTTTCATCCGGAGCACGGCACCAACGGCTTATTCTACGTCTATTACACTCGCGGCAATTTCTTTTCGCGGGTATCCGAATTCCGCGTGTCTGACGATCCTAATGTCGCTGATGTAGACAGCGAGCGCGTTCTGTGGGAGGTGTCACAGCCGGCGACGAATCACAACGGAGGTCAGCTCGCCTTCGGGCCGGATGGAATGCTCTATGTCGGTCTTGGAGACGGAGGAGGAGGAGGGGACACATTCCGGAACGGTCAGGATCCCACTACCTGGTTGGCGGCGATTCTGCGCATCGACGTTGATGCTCGCACGGCAGGCCTCGAGTACAGTATCCCGCCTGACAATCCATTTGTCGGCAACAGTCAAGATTGGCGTGAAGAGATCTGGGCATATGGCCTGCGCAACCCCTGGCGCTTCAGCTTCGACAGGAAAGGCGGTCAGCTGTGGGCAGGAGACGTGGGTCAGAATCTCTGGGAGGAGATCGATCTCATCGAAAAGGGCGCCAACTACGGCTGGAAAAGGATGGAGGGATTTCACTGCTTTGATCCTCCCGAAGATTGCAGCAGCGAGGGCTTGACTCTGCCGGTCGCCGAGTACGGTCACGACGTGGGGCACTCCATCACCGGAGGCTACGTCTACCGCGCCGCCCGTCTGGGCGGGCTATATGGTGTGTACATCTACGGCGATTTCATAACCAAGAAAATCTGGGGTCTGCGCTACGAAGAGGGTGAGGTGCGCTCCAACAACCTGATCGCCACCTGTCCGTCGAGCATCTCCAGCTTCGGCGAAGACGAGAGCGGGGAGGTTTACATCGTGGGATTCGAAGGTCCGATCTACGTCTTCGAGCTCCTGCCGGTCGTAGATCTTGTAGGAGACATAAGCAGGAACGGAGAGGTTAGAGCTTTCGACGCCGGTTTAGCTTTGAAGCATTCAGTTGGAGTCAGTGACGTAATAGTCGAGTATTTCGGTGGAGACGAAGCATTATTCCTTGCGATCTCTGATGTGACCAGAAACGGGGAGGTGACATCTTTTGACGCTGTTCGGATACTTCAATTTGTGGCTGAGATTATCCCCGGACTTCCCTTCGTTGGGAACGTTGGTTCTGCCAAGGTGGTGGCAGATGCTGCACCTCGCATGGTAGGCATATCTGATGGCATCCAACTGTCCGGAAATACCGTAAAGATACCTGTTTCCATAGACGATATGACGGGAGTTCTCGGAGCGGGTATATCCATAAGCTACGATGCATCGAAGTTGAAGGCGGTCGGCGTATCACCTGCGGATATACTATCCCCGTTTATGTTCCAGAGCAACATCCTGGACAACGAGGTTAAGTTAGCCTTTGCCTCTGCATATCCAGTGGAAGGTGGGGGAGACATAGCCTACATCGAGTTTGAGATCATCCCCAGTGTGAGCAATGGATTGGAGGATGACCTGTTAAAGGTTTCAGATGTTCAGCTCAATGAGGGGTTAATTCCTGCTATAATCGAGCAGGTAGAGCTATCGCTTGATGTAGTTCCCGAAGCTTACGCTCTTTTCCAAAACTATCCCAATCCATTCAACCCAGAGACGGTAATTCATTATGATTTCCCCATCAGAGATCACGTAGAAATATCTATCTTCAATATGATGGGGCAGAAGGTTGCGACACTTGTAGATGAGGAGATGGATGCGGGAAGGCACTCAGTAGTCTGGGATAGCAGAGATGATAATGGAGAGAGTCTCGCCAGCGGAATCTATCTCTATCGGATGGAGACAGATGTATTTGTTCAGACGAGGAAGCTGATATTGATGAGATAGGCTCATTAACCTTTCTCACAAAAGGTCTCAGAATAGAATACAAAGCCGGCAAATATCAATGGAGGGCTTTCTTTTGGGTCATTTACAGGAGTGCCCACTTTAGGCAAAATAGGTAGTCTGCAACAGTTTTGGACTGATAAATTTTATTGAGAGCCACTATTTTTTTTGTATCTTCCTGTAACAGTGGTGTGGAAAGGTTTCACTAACTCTAAAAAAGAAGGTAGGCTAAGATGGCACGGATAATTTGCTACGTTAGTCTCTGCTGTGCACTTCTGGGGATCTCGGCTTCAATCTCCGACGCCCAAGAGTTGCCAGGGCGCGAGTTGCGACAGGTCTTTGCGGCGAACGACTTCGTCCAACCGCTGTTTCTGACACACGCCGGAGACGGGAGCGACCGCATCTTCGTAGTCGAGAAGCCGGGCCGTATTAAGGTCATGCCAAATGTCGACGACGCCGTCGCTACGGATTTCCTGGACATCCGAGATCAGGTGAACCCGGTCAGCGAGGGGGGGCTTCTCAGCGTGACCTTTCATCCGGAGCACGGCACCAACGGCTTATTCTACGTCTATTACACTCGCGGCAATTTCTTTTCGCGAGTATCCGAATTCCGCGTGTCTGGCGATACTAATGTCGCTGATGTAGAAAGCGAACGCGTCCTGTGGGAGGTGTCACAGCCGGCGACGAATCACAACGGAGGTCAGCTCGCCTTCGGGCCGGATGGAATGCTCTATGTCGGTCTTGGAGACGGAGGAGGAGGAGGGGACACATTCCGGAACGGTCAGGATCCCACTACCTGGTTGGCGGCGATTCTGCGCATCGACGTTGATGCTCGCACGGCAGGCCTCGAGTACGGTATCCCGCCTGACAATCCGTTTGTCGGCAACAGTCAAGATTGGCGTGAAGAGATCTGGGCATACGGCCTGCGCAACCCCTGGCGCTTCAGCTTCGACAGGAAAGGCGGTCAGCTGTGGACGGGAGACGTCGGGCAGAATAGGTGGGAAGAGATCGATCTCATCGAAAAGGGAGCCAACTACGGCTGGAATAGGATGGAGGGATTTCACTGCTTCTCTCCTCAAACCAACTGCGACACCGTCGGCCTTGCCCTGCCTTTGTTCGAGTACGATCACAGCGTGGGAGCCTCCCTCACCGGCGGCTACGTCTACCGCGCCGCCCGTCTCGGCGGGCTATATGGTGTGTACATCTACGGCGATTTCATAACCAAGAAAATCTGGGGTCTGCGCTACGAAGAGGGTGAGGTGCGCTCCAACAACCTGATCGCCACCTGTCCGTCGAACATCACTAGCTTCGGCGAAGACGAGAGCGGGGAGGTTTACATCGTGGGATTCGATGGGCCGATCTACCTCTTGGAACTCCTGCCGGGTGAGATGCCGACCGCCGTTCTATCGGTAGAGAGCGAGCTGCCCCAGGCCGACGCGCTATACCAGAACTACCCCAATCCGTTCAATCCCTCGACCACGATTTCATTCACGGTGGCAGCGCGCGGTTCGGTCGAACTCAGCGTCTTCGACCTTCTCGGCCGTCGGGTACGGATACTCACCGAAGGACCAAGATCAGCAGGGCAACACACAGTCGTCTGGGATGGCACCGACGAGAATGAACGAACGGTCGGGTCCGGCATTTACGTCTACCGGATTCGCATCGCTGACTTCGTGCAGACGCGCAAAATGGTGCTGGTCAAGTAGGGGGGACCATCATGACTAAGGCATGGAATTTTCTGTCGTATATGATCTCGACTCTTTGCATGGTGGGTATGATTGTCTCTGCAGTGAAGGCCGACGAGATTGGAGAATGGAGGTCGTACGGTTCGGACAAAGCCAGTTCCAAATACATCCCGCTCGATCAAATCAAGGTGGACAGTGCGGTGAATCTCCGCATTGCGTGGCGTTGGAGCTCCGTTGACAATGAAATCCTCCGAGCCAACCCTGAACTATGGACTATGGTAAACGAAGCGACCCCGCTTATGATCGATGGGGTCATTTACACGAGCACCTCGCTAGGTCTGGTAGCCGCCATTGACGCTGTTACAGGGCGGACGATCTGGGTTTATGATCCGCAAACCTACGTGGACGGATCCCCAGCCAACGTGGGTTTCGTGCATCGCGGGGTCTCCTACTGGGAGGATGGTGATGATCAGCGAATCATCTACGGCACGGGTGATGCGTATTTGATCGCCCTCAACGCAAAGACGGGGAAGCCAATACCAGAATTTGGTGAGGATGGCAGAATCGATCTGACCCAGGGTTTGCGCCGGCCGGTCGAAAGGGCGCTCTACGCTGTCACTTCACCGCCTGCTATCTGTCGCGATGTGGTCGTCGTCGGTTCTACCGTGCTGGATGCCTTTGCAGTCGGGAAAATGCCGCAAAAGGTGATGCCGCCGGGCGATGTGAGAGGATTTGATGCGCGCACCGGCCAGAAGCGCTGGCTATTCCAGTCTATCCCCCAAGAGGGAGAGTTTGGAAACGAAACGTGGGAGAATGGATCCTGGAAAACTACGGGCAATACGAATGTATGGACGATGATGAGCTCTGACGAGGAGTTGGGTTACGTATATCTGCCCTTCAGTACTCCTACCAATGACTTTTATGGCGGGAATCGTCATGGAGATAACCTCTTTGCCGAAAGCCTGGTATGCCTGAATGCGGAAACCGGCGAGAGGGTCTGGCACTTCCAGATACTACATCACGGAATCTGGGATTACGATCTTCCGGCTGCCCCGAATCTAATCGACATCACAGTTGATGGCGAAAGAATCAAGGCGGTTGCCCAGGTGACCAAACAGGGGTTCTGTTACGTGTTCGACCGCGTTACAGGAGAACCCGTCTGGCCCATTGAGGAGCGCCCGGTGCCGCAATCGGACGTACCCGGGGAGCAAACATCGCCCACCCAACCCTTTCCAACCAGGCCGTTGCCCTTCGAACGGCAGGGGTTGACCCACGACGACCTGATCGACTTCACTCCTGAATTACGTCAGCGGGCTATCAATATCATTGAAAGGTACGAGTATGGGCCTCTCTTTACGCCTCCCTCGGAAAAGGGTACGATAGCCCTGCCCGGCATAATAGGCGGGTCCAGCTGGGCCGGAGCAGCCGTCGATCCCGAAAGGGGTATTATCTATATTCCATCCTATACATATCCGGCAATTGTGACCCTGAGCAAATCAGAAGACTCGGCCTCTGACTATTCCTATACTGGAACTGTAGAATTCGGACCGGAAGGCCCGCAGGGACTTCCCCTAATTAAACCCCCGTACGGGCGTATTACAGCCATAGATTTGAATACGGGTGAGCATCTTTGGGTACGTCCGGTCGGCGATGGGCCAAAAGATCATCCCGCACTGCAACACCTGAACCTCCCGCCGCTTGGAAGGGCGTATCGCAGTTTTCCTCTTCTGACGAAATCGCTGCTCTTCGCCGCCCTGCAGGCAGAATGGAGCGTACGAGGCAATTCACCTCGAGGGAACGCGATTGAAGTTGAATTCGAAAACAGAGAGGCTTTCCTGTGGGCGTTTGACCCTGAAGACGGAACCCCGATCGCCAAAACGGCGCTTCCTGGGAATGCGTCAGGGGCTCCGATCACCTATATGGCGGATGGCAGGCAGTTCATCGTCATTCCGCTAGGAGGAGCCTCTCAGCCAGCAGAACTTATCGCGCTGAGCTTGCCGTTCCCCGATTGAATCTATCGGGGGTCAACCTGACAATCAGCTTCGCGCTTGCCGTTGATCTTTCTCGTTGCCATTAGTCTGAGTCAGAACAGACACCAGGCAAGAGGGAATCCAGATGTCAGGACAGTTAAGGAAGGAGACGGAGGCGCCTCTCACCCTCTGTATGCAGGATAGTATTATTGAACTCTCTGATCTTGTCCAGACCATTTTGACCCTATACTTGTAATACCAAGTCGCTCTGGTGACGGGCGGAAGCTGAGGAATTGGCCGAGCATCTACACTTGCATTAGCCACGGAAAGATCGAAAGCCATATCTGGAGATTTTTGGTCGAAAGGTGGAAGCTTGAACCTACATTAGGTTCCTGGAGATTCCTGGCAGCTTAACAGCACCCTCCACCTGGATAGTGATATGTAGAACCTGTCACATTAATCTCCTGTTTATCCAAGGTTTCAAACCACCTTGCCGTCTTGTCACATACCTGGAAGGGAATATCTCTCATCACTATGTGACCCTTGCCGTCGTCAAAGCACTCATCATCCCCTGTATATATCACGGTCCTCCCCGTAAATACACACGCTCCGTCTGGCGGTATGGGATCGTTGTACGCCGCCAACTCCACTGTCTCCAAGAGAATATCCTCGTCCAGATCGTATCTGCGACTGTCCAACATTCTGTAAGGACGCCTCCCTCTTATCTCCAGCGTCCCGAATCCAGTCTGGACAATGCGCTCAATATACTCATCGAACAACAGGGCACCCGAAAGACACATAGCCCTTAATCGCTCATCCATCTTAAGGTGATCAGGTATCGGCTTTTGCGACACAGGATCGGATATAATGAGCTTTCCGCCCATCTTCAAGGCGCGCCTTATCTCCACCAGAGCTGTCATCAGGTCGCTTTCGGTAAATATATTAAATAAACAGTTTTGCGCAGCTATGTCCACAGATCTGTCCGGTAGGGGCAGACTCAGAGCGTCCCCCTCCATCAGAGTCACAAACGATGGATCGAACCAATCGTTTTCGAGGGCGGCTATGTGGAGGTTCCGCTCCGCTACCTCCAACATCTCAGGCACACTGTCTACCGCTATGACCGATCCCGGACGCCTCGTAAAATACGCAAACTGTAGCGCTTCCATTCCTCCCCCGACACCGACATAGAGAATATCCATATCAGAACTCAAGTCCTGAATATGCACAGTCGTCCCGCACCCGTAGTTCATCTCAATCATCTCTTTGGGAATAGAAAGCCCCGGAAGCTCATAGCCAGAGCCGGTCGAACAGCAAAGCCCCGGTTGTGGTTCTAACGCCGCATCTTTGTAGAGTTCCCTCGTCGTCTCCAAGTAACTCATCATATGTCTCCTTTGGGTTTTCTTAACTTAAAAAACCTGCGTTAGACTACTACTAACCCGATTAATTCATAAGCTTGGTGGAGTCATTGCGAGGAGCAAAGCGGTCCCCGATTGAGTCTACCGGGGAAGCAATCTCAAGGTTTTATAGTGGTCTCCTATGAGAGCCGGAGAGTATTACATCTACCACAGAATCGAGATTTCTTCGCCTTCGGCTCGCAATGACACCGAAGGCCTTAAACAGCATAACTATAATATAATACAATCCCTTAATTAATACACGTCCTTTTTGTGTGAATTATTTGGGCTAAAATACATTCATCCGACATTCCCCATATCACATTCATGAGGGATTATATTTCGATACATTCTTGTTTCTGAATTAATATTACCACTTTTACATTTTTCAACAAGTACTTTTTTCAATTAAAATAGTATTTTCCTCTGAATTATCACTTTCTTTGTGTTTAAATCCTCCAATTAGAGACACCTCTCCATCGACTCACAAAAAAATGTGGCAGTTTAAACAGAATAACATCGCAATCGTTCAATCCGGGATAATATTTCGGCAAATAACCTCTTGTCTATCCCAACCTCAGCCATTTGAAACGTAATATATCCGCTGTGTCTGACAATCTTCGCTCCGATTTTGATAAATTTCACGAGGAGGCTGCGTAGTGACCAGTGTTTGATTTTCTTCGGAAGAACAAAACGTCGCAGGAAGTTGCCCAAGTTGTAAGCCAGAACAAACAGCCAGAGCCTCACCTGATTGGAGACGAAACGCTTGCATGAGAGTCGGGTCCAGTTCAGAGCATACTTGCCCTCCTTAATCCACTGCTCAGCTCTGCCACGGCCATTGTAGAAGTGTACCACGCCTTCTGGCTTGGCGCTCATGTTGGTCACGATAAATCCCACTCTTGGGAATAACTCCCCTTGGTGCCATTCAACCTTGGCGACCACTCGCCTCGATTGATCCCAACTGGCCGCTTTATATTGAAATTCATATAACGATACAATCGGTTTCCTCGGCGGTCGTCCAACTGGCCGAGTCAGCAGGTATCGTATCTTTTCATAGAGTATCTCATTTGCGGGAAGCCGAATGGCATACAAATAGCCGTTTCCCTCCAGATAATCATAAATCTCAGGCTTTGCGAATGCAGCATCGCCTCGAAAGTATTTCCTATTCTTCTTGCTCTCGTATCTCTTGACGATCGGTTCCAGAACTTCCTTCCAACGATCAGCACTGTGAACATTACCAGAGCGAAGTAGGACTCCTTCACAATCCCCGAACTGATTGAAGCAGAACACTGGATGAAAACAGGTACATCCGAAATGACCGTTGTAAGCTGATCCTTCCTGCTGGCCATGTACCGGACTCTCCGAACTGTCCATGTCCAGAATGATTCGTTGATGCTGTGTTTTACTCATCGCTTTTTGAACCCACTTGCCATTGATATCTGACAAGTTTCTGAGATTGTCATGCTGAGTCAGTATATCAGTTTCAAAACGTCCTATCGTGTTGGAGCTGGCAGCTTGCCTGCCTTTGTCCTTCTTTCCGGTAATCGCTCGCATGACGGGATCAACGGATAATCGCTCGGCGTCATTTACATCTTCATATCCTGCAAGACGGCTGTATATCGATTGACGCAGGAGAGTAGATATATCATGTTGGATATTACGGCCTGTGCGTTTATCGGTAAAAACCGCTGATACCGAATCAAATAATCCCAGTGCGTAATCAAGGTCACGATACGCAAGAAGTCCACCGTTTGATGTCACCTTTGCACCATGAAATTCAAGCTTTATTCCTCCATCAAAACCTACTTTCATTCTTTCACCCTCTGGATGATCAATATTTATCCGCCATTTATGAGTCTTATTTATTGTAATATAACATGTTCTGGCGACTTTGACAACCATTTTTCGGGTCTAATATGGCGAATGGGGGTTCATAAGTAACTGCCGGGAAAATAGACCCTTCTATCTATCACCTCCGAACTGTATCTGGGTAGGAACGCTAAATAACCCCTATCTCTCAAATAACTGAGGGTGCATATATCCTACCATAATCTCCAGCGCATCCACCAACCTCGGACCTGCCCGCCCAGCAATCGAAATATCTATGTAATACACCCTCCCTGCTTTCACAGCCGATACGGCCTTCCATCCTTCTATTCTTCTTAATGCTTCCCGTATCTCCTCCACTCTCTTTTCGATGCTCTGATCTGTATTTCCCCCTAAATATCCTGTGAAGATCACATCGGGATCACTTGCAAGTATCCTCTCAAGGCCAAAATTAGGCCATGCCATCCTGGCCACTCCCGCCATGTTTATTCCACCGGATAAAGTTATCAGATCATCCATAATAGTCCCGGGACCTGCAGTATATATCGACGTGTCAAAAGCGCTCACATTCCACAGCACTTTCTGCTTTTGATGACCACTTATCCCCTCTAAGTCCTTGGTGATCCTATTTACCCTCATCTTCAAAACCGAAACCAGAGAATCGGCCCTGCTTTCGACCTTCGCTATTTTTCCCATCGTCTCCAGCACCGATAGCATATCACCGATAGACCTGGGATCCACTGCAAACACGTTTATGTTAAATTCTCGCAGACGCTCCAGAACAGGGATGGGATTACCCCTCGTTGCAAAGACGAGATCTGGCTCTAAAGACACTATCTTCTCCAGATTTGGAGTCTTGAATCCCCCTATCGTATCCTTTTTTGCCGCTTGGGGAGGATAATCGGAATAATTAGTAACTCCTACCACTCTGTCACCGAGTCCCAGAGCAAACAAAATCTCAGTATTCTCAGGGGACATGGATACAATCCTTTTCGGCGCATGCTCGAATTCCACCTCAACACCCAAGGCATCGACAAACTTCAACGCCTCGGCATGCACACAATGTACCGAAATCAACAGGCATATTATAGATATGAAAATGTGTCCTATCCTCCTAATGTTCATCGTAGTTTTGTCTCTTATCTTATTTTTGTAGAATAAGTTAACGTCTCACCTAATCGTTAATCATCTTTTCACTAATACCGGCTTCTCAAAAGAGCCAACACCACCTCTGCCTTACGACTCGGTGTCTAACGCGTAGTGTCGTTTGCTTTGGGGCTTGACATATCTTTAACCTCCTTTCCCCGATAGCGTCACTCGGGGACAAGCCTCATACCCCAATTTGCAAAATATCTGTTGCTTTCTCAAGGGGAGGAGTATGAAGATTACCAGAGATATTTAGACTTCCAGAGGTACGATAAGTTGCATGTGCAGCATAAGACCGAGGGGCATAGCCTATTTAGGTTGCCTTTCACCTTGAGACTGTGAGCTTTATGGTCCGGCCAAAGTTCCCAGCCTTCAACGTCGCCAGATATATCCCGCTGGAGACAGTATTCCCCAGACTATCTGTCCCGTCCCAGGCAGCCAGATAAGTGCCTGGCCTTTGCATCGCGTTCAAAAGGGACGCCACCCGCTGTCCCAGTGAGTTGTAGACATCCAGGTTAACTCTTAAAACTTTATCGCCGGCGATGGAATAAGGAATGGCGGTCGAAGGATTGAAGGGATTCGGATAGTTCTGTCCAAGGGAAAATTTCCCCGGAGTAGAGTCAACTCCCGCAAATTCAACCACAGCAGTCCCTGTATCCTCATCCCCTATAAACGCTATGAAGAAAGGCGGAAGCCCGGTGTCGATAGGACCTGCTATTTTGACATCTGAAACTGTATCGTAGATCAATATCCCCGGATTAGTTATGCTCCTGTCCGACACATACAAAAGACCATTGTCTATCGCTATACTCGGCGTAGATCCCCCCGAATGCCCCTCCAGAGCCTTTGATACTTCCCCTGTCTCTGGATTAAATGGCTTTACAAAGTTGTTGAAAGACTCATCCGATACCACAGCATAGCCTTTTTCTTCCGATAGCATAGCTATGTCCGTAATATCCCCTCCTAAAGACTCCTCAGAGACTATTACCCCTTGAGTACTTAAAGAGGACGGATCGACCACTTCGATGCCGCCTTCCTTATCGAAGAAGGCGCTTGGAGAGGCCAAATATATCTTTCCTCTGAAAAGATCCAGGCTGAACGGTTGTTTTAGAGCCAAATCTATCGCCTGCACGCCGTCTTTTTGAGGATCTACATCTACTATAGTATCTGTCTTTGTATCTATCACCACCACTACACTCTTGTCCGTCGGAGCAAAGTTCTCAAGCCTCTGGCAGGTCACAAAGATCTTATCGCCCACCATCGCCATCTGAGCCATCTCAGGTATCCCGTCTGCGTCGGCGAAGTCCGAAAGGTCTATCTGCCCTAATTGGTCGCCGTCTTTCGGATCTATTATCAACAGCTCCGCCGAGTTCAACCTGGACACATACGCCTTATCCGGGCTTGCAAACTCTATGTCCTGGGGGTTAGTCCCGTTCCCCACTGAGTACTGAACCTTCGGATTCGACAGGTCCTCAGGATCCAAGACCAGGATGTTATCCGCTCCGAACCTGTTGATCACATAGACCAATCCACCGTAAAAGACCACAGTCGCATCGCTGTTTATAAGTAGTATATTCGCCGAAACCTCTCCCTCCGGAGAGATAGTGGCAAGGCTCCCCGTTGCGAAGTCCGTCGTGGTTACAATTGCCGTTCTTTGGGCTAACACATCTGAAATTACGAAGGCTATAAGGAGAACCACCAGAACCACCTCTAAATAGAAACGCCTATCGTACGACATATATATTCCCTCCCTGTAAAATTTCCATCTGTGTTAAGTTACTTTTGTGACTATTTACTGTCTACGAGAGATTGCTTCGCTATCGCTCGCAATGACGGTCGTAGAGGGCGCGTAATAACGTTGCGAAGCCTTTTTTTTGCCTTCAGGACAGACATTCCCATCTGACGAAGCAATCTCATCTGTCTGCTGTCTTTGACGGCCTGTTCGTTCTGCTAAGATTATATCACCTCCTCGGATCTAAAAATAGCCGTTCAGCGTGATGAAATACGACCTGCCCGGGAGTGGGTAGCCCACAATATCGGCTATCTGATTGTCGCTTATGTTCTTCACCTCAAAAGTGCTTTTCAGATGTCCAAAAAGCCTGATACTTATGCCCAGGTTCACAACTGTCCTCGCCTTTATTACAGGTCTTAAATTAGCCTGGTCCAGGAAATTATCCCCCTCGAAATTGTGCTCGTAGTATATCCTCCCCCACCCTAAGAGAAACTCCACTTTTGCACTCAACTCCGTCTTGGGCCGGTTCGGCAGAATCTTGCCCTTCAAGTGCGGAATAGGAGATCTGTTCACAGCCTCTTGAAAGGTGTAGTTTCCCCCCAAACGGAAGAAACCCCAGAGGACAGCACTTGTGTTCATCTCTATGCCCCATATTCGGGCTTTGCCTATATTCTTCGGTATGGATACTGCAGCGCTCTTCTCAATAAACTGGATCAGATTATCCACCTCGTTATTATAATAGACCACCTCCCACACTAAGCCTTCGGCGAAGACAGCCCTGTCCTTATGCAGTCTAAACCCCACGTCCCGGTTCTGGCCCCCCTCAGCCTTCAGGTCTGTGTTTCCTACCACAGCTCCCTTATCCCCAAAGAGCTCGAAAAAGTTCGGGACCCTCATATAATCCGCTACGTTACCCTTGACTAAGAACCAATCTGTCACTTGAATCTTCATACCCAGACGATAGTTTTTAAAGCTCTCCGCTTTAGAGTCTTTCGGAGCTATGGGTGAAAACTGAAAAGGACTCTCCTCGAATATTCTGCTTTCGTAGCGATCGTACTGAAAAGAAGGGAGGAACGTCAACCTCCCGAAGAATACCTCGTCCTCTACCCCGAATAGAACCCTGTTGCGCGAACTTTCAAAAAGCTCTCTCTGTCTTATGATATTCTCCTGGGGTGTGTACGACTCGCGCGACAGTGTCCCCACCAAAGTCACTATATGGTGTCCCCCGAGCAGTAACTTAAAGACAGGTTTAATCCCGTAAGTCTTGGTAACATTATGACTGTCCTGCCTTCCTATTCCTACCTCGCCCAGAAGATCTGTATAGTCATCTACATTATAGCTGAAAAATAACCTCTGCTTGTAAATCAGTCTGCTCCATATTCGGTTCGGAATGTTAAGCGTAAACTCCGAGAGGTTCCTCAGGGTTGTCAGTGTCACCTCCTTGGACTGATTGTTGCTAATTCCCGGGATGCCTTTGTACTTTCTGTAGAAATTGTTGCCGAGACTCAGGGACATCCCGTCCCCGAAGTCGTACTTAGCCTTCCCCATTATATTGACGGAATTGAAGTCGTTATTGGCTCTCTGGGAAATTTCATCGTCGTTGGGATTATACGGTGTTCCGTTGTCGTCCCTGAATTCAAAATTGTTATCGCTTTCGGAGTAGTCCGTAAAGATCAGATAGCTCCACTTTCCTTTCGTCTTGGAGATAAACCAGTTTAAGCTCTGGGTGTTAAACGACCCAAATGACAGACTTACCTCTCCTGGAACGCTGCTTTTTGAGCCTCTGGTCTTAATGTTTACAACGCCTCCTATCCCGCTTCCTCCCAACTCAATCGGAGCTGTCCCCTTGTACACCTCTATGCTCTCTATGTTAGAAAGTGGCAATCCCCCAATGTCCACACCTCCGCCGAGGGCCTGGTTCAATAAGATGCCGTCCAGATAGATATTCACCTGCTCCGACGAGGAGGCCCTTATCGAAACAGTGCTGAAGCTCCCCAATCCCCCTAAAGAGTTCACCTGAACCCCTGAGGATTTGGACAAAAGGTCAGGTAAAGACGAGAGCTTTCCCTCAAAGTCCTCTCTTCTTATCACGGTCACAAAAGCAGGTGTCCTCTCCTCCGGGATCAACCTCTTCGCCTCAGCAGTTACGACGACCTCCTCTAACTCTACCGTCTCCTCCTCTAATTCAAAAGAAAAGTAGTTATCGCTATCTTCCCTCACTTCTATTTCCTTTTCAACATCCTTAAAGCCTATCATCTCAACACTGACGACATAAGCCCCTGGTGGGATCTTTTCTATCACGAATATGCCAAGACTATCAGAAAAGGAGCCTGTTCTCAATTCCTCTATAAGAACTACAGCGCCTACTACCGGTTCGCCCGTCTTTGAATCCAGGACTCTGCCGCGCACCTTGCCCAATTCTGCCGCTGCCTCACTAAATCCGGCAAATATCAGTAAAATAATTACGAATAATGTCGAAACTTTCATAAGTATGATGCAAATAAAAACCCCGACTTCCTCTTTCAAGGAGCCGGGGCTAGTACACTTATCCCTTTAACCTCCTGCTATCGAGGAAGACTACCGAGGAACAGGTTCAGGCAGGTTTTCTGGCTCCCGGATTCAGACCTACTCTCCGCGCCTTCCCGCTCACAAAAAAGCAGTGGCAAAAAAAGCGGATTTCGTCTCCGGTCACAGCGGCGGGCCCGCGACGGACTTTCACCGTCTTCCCTATTATGTCCAAAGGACCACCTGAACCGACAATATTCAGTTTTTGAAGTTGATAGAATTTATATCTTTTGACCTGATAAGTCAAGAGATGTTTTTGATTTTCCCCTTTTTTCTTTTGTACTTGACTTTTCAGGCACGATGCACTATTATAATACGTTGCTTACTGTGGTATAAGCTACGACAGGTCAATGTATAAGACATAATAAGACTTCCATTTTCTCTTCAAGGACAACTATGGAGACAGGATTAAGTCCAGATCAGTTGTTACTGGTGACACTGCTTCTGAGAATAGGCGTAATAGCTAGTTTAGCCGGGGCGCTTCTGAAGATGCAGTGGTTTAAACGGATACTCTTTAAGGAGAACAAGAGCCTCAGGGATCAGCTTAAGTTTACAGGCCTGTTGAGCGTCCTTTTAGCCTTCGGGGTAGGAGTCAGGATCGTGGTCGGCTATCAGTCCGGAGATCTGAGCCTGGTTGGGACCCTTCTGATCGGCCTTATGGCCGGATTGTGGTCAGGAGTTGCAGCGGGCTGTGCGGCAGGACTTGTGGCGGCTTTCCTTCCGCCCCTCATCGGAGCGGGGTCAACTGAGATTTTGGCCATCCCGATGGGCATCCTTTGCGGACTTACAGGTGGCGCTATAAGGGAATTCAGCGACGATAAAGAAGAGATATGGAACTTTTCCCCTTTGGTGTCCGGCAAGCTCTGGAAATTCTTGAAGTCGGGCTTTAAGACCGTGGATCGGACACTCACCATCTTTGCATCCTGCGTATTCCTCGAACTTTTGAGGATGTCTATAAGCGGCTACGGGGACGATCTGCTCTTCAGCTTCTCAACTTTCGGTAATGACCTTCCTATCATCCTGTGCGTTCTGTTGACCACTGTTTCGTGTCTGGGTGTCTCCCTTAATATATGGAATAGTTCCCGGTGGGAACTCCTGCTGGAACAGCAAAAGGCCCTGACTTCTGCGCAGGCAGTGCTGATTATGGAAGCCAGATTCGAAGCCCTCAAGAATCAGATCAACCCGCATTTTCTCTTCAACACGCTCAATTCCATCGCGTCTTCTATAAGGTCAAACCCCCAAGCAGCACGCCTTATAGTCCTTAAACTCTCAAGTATACTCAGAAGGATCCTAAAATCTGACAAAGACTTCGTGCCTCTCAAGGAGGAATTAGACTTAATAGATGCCTATCTGGACATAGAAACTATAAGGTTCGGAGGTGATAAGCTGAGGGTCGTAAAGGCGATCCAACCGGACGTCTTAGACGCCGTCATACCGACTATGGCTCTCCAGCCTATCGTGGAAAACTCCGTAAAATACGGAATATCGCCCAAAATTGAGGGGGGAACGATAAAGATCTCCGCATGGAGAGAAAATGGAAGGGTGGTCATCTCCATAGAAGACAATGGACCCGGGATCTCCGAGAAGAGATTGTCCAGAATCCTAAAGACGGGAATCGGTATCAGCAACGTTAATGAGAGACTCAAGGTCGCCTTCGGGGAGGAGTGCCAGCTGGAGGTGCTAAGCCGAAAGGGAGCCGGAACGCAGGTGGTAATGTGGGTTCCGGAGCATAAAGGGAAAGTTGAATATAACCAGGAGATGATGAGCGTTGGAGATAAGGACGATAGTAGTCGATGATGAGAAGTTAGCAAGGGACGAACTCTGCTATCTCCTCAAGTCCATCCCCGATATTAAGGTCGTGGGACAGGCTACCAACGGGATCGAGACATTTGAACTTATCCGGGAACTCCAGCCCGATCTGGTATTTCTGGACATCCAGATGCCTGGTGGTAACGGATTGAGTGTGGCGGAGGAATTGGAGCTTTCCAAGGACGCGCCCTATGTAATCTTCGTCACAGCCTACGACGAATACGCCCTGAAAGCCTTCGAAGTCAACGCTATAGACTATCTTTTAAAGCCCATAGTGGACAAGGAAAGACTCCAGCAATCCATAGGGAGGGTCAAGGACCAGATGGGCCAAATAGACTACATGGCCGAAAAGATCAATAGTCTTGTCAACTCACTGAGGGATAAGGAGGCCTTATCCCTGAAGAGTCATTACCTCCCGCGGCTGTCCGTAAATATGGGGGGACATCTTAGGGTAATAGACGTGGATAAGATCATCTATACCCAAGTTCTGGATGGAATAGTGAACGCTGTTACCGAGGATGGAGAAGGGACAACAGGCTATCGGACTCTGGACGAACTCGAATCAGCCCTGGATCCGACCAAGTTCTGGAGGGTGCACAGAAGTTACATTGCCAACATAAATAAAATAGAAGAGATCATACCCTGGTTTAGCGGCACACATCAGCTCAAGATGTCCGATAAGGAGAAGTCCCGCATCCCCTTGAGCCGCGCGCACTCCAGAAGGCTCAGGAAATTCCTTAAATGGTAGCTCAAGTCAACCCCTGATTGAATCTATCGGGCGTCAACGAAGGAGGATCATCTTCCCGGAAGCTTCGAAGCCCTCCAAGACTAATCTGTAGATGTAGACCCCGCTTGCGACTTTGTTGCCTTTTTCATCCTTCCCGTCCCATATGACAGAATGCCCGCCCACTCCTTGATTCTCCTCTATCAGTGTTCTTATCCTCTGTCCATCTGTATTGTAAACGTAAAGACGCACTCTGCCAGATTCCGTAAGATCATAGCGAATTGTTGTCTGGGGGTTGAAAGGATTGGGATAGTTCTGAGATAGTCTATGCTCATAAGGAAGCATCCCTTCATAAAGCAGAAGATGAACCTCTATATCTCCTTCGTTGAAACGGGCGCCAGATAAAGATATTCCACTTATGTCGTGCTCGTCATTCTGGTCTTCCACCGTTATCCACGCTATAACTCTCCTACCCTCTAATGACCAAGGCCCTGCAAAGGCTATCTTGATGTTGCCGTCATCTACACGGCTCTCCATCAAAAATTCACCACCTAAGTCGCCCTTTACCACTTCTAAAAACCTGAAAGCTGTCCCGTCCAACGATACCGAAATCTCCGCGCCCAATATCCCCTCCATATCGTCTATGATAATAGGGATCGAAACGCTCTTGCCGTCTTTTTCAGATTCACCGAGGCCGATTGATTTAACCCAAAAGAGGGGCTTGACTACACCTCCCTCTTCCACAGGAAACCTGTCTATAAGACCGACTACAAACCTTAGTATATAGGCCGCATCGAGCGAGCTTATCCCTCCTTTGCCCGTGACATCTGCCGCTATAGAGTCCCGTTCCGCAAGGAACAAAGACCCCACTGCATGCCTCAAGACTAAAGAGGCATCGAACGCTGTCACTCTGTTGTTGTGGCTGACATCTCCAAGCCTGACCAGTCCCCTTCCCTTAAGCTCCACATCCAACACGGGAGACACCGGGTCATCGCTGTGAACCCTAATCACAGAAGCAAATACGCCCGGATCAGGCGGCTTAAACCTTATTCTGGCAGTTACGCTTCCGCCAGGAGGTAGGACACCCGGAACTGCAGGGGATAGTGAGACGATAGAAAAAGGAGATGGCAAGAGGACCAGACTGTCTAAGGAACGGTCTTCTGTTCCCAAGTTGGATATAATCAGGTTCAAATCCAGAGAATCGCTCTCTGTCACGTCTCCGAAGTCCAGAGAGTCGGGAAACACTCGCACACCTCCCCCTGAAGGAAGATCCACCTGGAATATTCCCCCCGGATTACCAACCCCCCACGCACTTTCAGGCGGTGTGGCACCGGCAAATTCACCGTTTACGTAAAAGCTGATGGGATCGCCATCGACCGCTCCCTCATCTATGTCGGGAGTCGTAGGATCATCCCCGTAGACGTGCAAAAAGCCGTAGAATCCCTCCTGCACCACTACAAAGCGTCCGCAGAGAACACTGTCCGGATCGAGCGCCTCGATGACCGATCCTACGGAGATGGGAGACGTAGCTACATTGCTGTTGTCGCTGAAGTAGTCCGTCCACCTGTCCGTCTTTGCAAAATCATCGGCGGACGACGATAAGGGAACAAGAAAAGCTATAATCACGATAGAAGCTGTAAAAAGACGCATATTGGACCTTTCAAATACGGTAGTCAGTAGACAGGTGAGATTGCTTCGTCAGACAGGAATGTCTGACCCACCGGGTGGTTGGTAGGACAGACATTCCTGTCTGTCCTACTGAAGGCAAAAGCCAAACAGTGTCATTGTCAATGCGAGCGAAGCGAAGCAATCTCGTAGACAGTAGTCAAGAAGAAGCAGAGATGCCCTGTCACCCCCGATAGATTCAATCGGGGGCTACTTACTTGATGAGTATCATTTTGCGGACCTTCGTAAATTCCCCGGCTTCCATCTTGTAGACATAGACCCCGCTGGCTGCTACCCTACCTTTGCTGTCCCGGCCGTTCCATACAGCCGAGTAGAATCCGGCTTCCTTTTGTTCATCAACAAGCACTTTTATCTCCTGTCCCGACACGCTATAGACTGCAATCGCCACCTCGCCTGCTTTGGGAACCTCGTATTCTATAGTCGTCTCCGGATTGAACGGATTCGGGAAGTTCTGATAGAGGTCGTATTCCCTGGGTGCCCCCGATTCGCCGAGAGCATGGCCGGCGCTTTCAAAGACTATGTCGAGCCTGTTTATCTCGCCCCCTGAAAACCATCTCACTTTCTCACCGTCCGTCTTTGCAATCAAACGCCCATCAAAATAGAAGCTTATGACATCTCCGGGCTCTGCTCCTTCGTCTATCGATGTGCTCGGATCGTCGCCGTAGACAGGCATAAAGCCGAAGAGACCGTCATTGTCAATCACAAACTCTCCAGCCTTTACCCCATCAGGATCGTAGGCCTCTATAATGGACCCTGCGGGAAGATCGGATCCGTTCATAGTTACAGATCCGTAGTAGTCAGACCACCAGACGGTGGGGTTCACCCCCGAGAGATTTAATCGGGGGTTGACTCCCTCAGGTTGATATGCTATAATATCCGGACCGGGAAGAAACTTCGCCGAGGGAGCACCTTTGATCCGATAGTTGAGAGCAGTAGGCGCTATCGTCCTTATGAAATATCCGAGGTTATTTTTCATAAGAGTAAGATCGTTGAACGGGCTTCCGGGGACAAACGTCATAGCGCCATCCTCGAACCCGCTAACCACTCCTATTAGACCTATTATCGAAGACAGCGCCGACTCTGTGGAATCAGGAGTCTCAGGGAGATAGCTTAGAGAGTTCCACCCCCCTGCAAGAGAAAGGAACGTATCGTCGTATATCTTCTGGCCCTCTACGGTCAGAAGAGCCGTCGTATCCATCTTGACCCAGTATCCGTGCAGACCGTCCATAGAGGTCAACGTGTTGAACAGATCCATACCCGGAACGTAGGTTCGTCCTGATCCTACGAAGCCCCTGACCAAATTGAACTTGCCGTCTATCGTCGAAAGGACCGCCGACACGGACTTGTCCGGGGGATCTACGTTGAACGAAATAAGGTTGAATCCGCTCCTTAATGTCATCGTATCCCGCTCTGCGGCGGAAAGATCGACTTGCTCTATAGCCCCGTCTGCCCTCCACACTGGGTCACCGGACACGACTGTCGCTATAAAGTCGTTGACGTAAAAGCTCAATGTGTCTCCGGGCTCTGCTCCCTCGTCCTCAGGCGTGGTAATGTCATCCCTGTAGACCGGCATGAAACCGTATGAACTGTCCGCCCTTACGGTAAAGGTGCCAGCGACCACACCGTCAGGGTCGCGGACAGATACAACGTCGCCGTTCTGTATCGGTTGGCCGCCATAGAAGGAGTTCGGACTCCAGAAGTCGACCCACTGGCTGGTGGGTGCAATCTTATGGACTCCATGCATAGTAATATTCGCCCCGGCGGCCGGAACAACCTGGTCTTTTGTAAGGCTCGGGAAGAAGCCATCGGCGTACGCTCTCAGGTCGTAATTACCTGTAGATAAGCCGTAGAACGCATAGAGCCCGTCGTCCCCTGCCGCCGTCTCGGCAATTAGGCTGCCGCTGTCGAACACCTGAATGGTGGCGAAGGGCACAAAAGCAGAACCGAGGGTACCGGACAATTGAGACACGGGACGGCCAAAGACATCTTTTACGAGGCCCACAAGCTGTGTAACGCTGGGATCCAGGACCCTGAGTATCACCCTGATTATGATCCTGGGTTCATCAGGATCGTTTGTATCCAGCACCACATAAGCGGTGTCTATCGAGCCTGAGGTCATTCCCGTGGCATCGAACGTCACCACCAGGCTCTTCCTCTCATTGGCGTTTACTATCAGATTGCTCGCAACGGAGATCCACGTCACGTCTGTAGGCGTGGGCGGCAGAGTATCTGCCTCGCTTATGGTCAGCACAAGCGACCCGACGCCACTATTCTCGATCCCGAACGCCCTGTTGCCCGTCAGGTTCTCAGGCAGCGATAAAACCAACTCAGACACGTTCACAGATATTTCCGGCCGCTCGGTGACTACGAGCTTTCCGGCCTTATTTACACGGTATCCGTTCGTCCCTCCAGAGCCTATGTCGTTCCCGTCCGTATCGGCAAAGATCCAGTTGACTCCGCCGTTTATGGAGAACCTGAAGGCGAAATCGAAGGTGCCTAAAGTCCCGACGTTCAAGATTCCGAAATAGACATCTCTGTTCCCCGAATCGCCCAGGTAAGTGGCCGTTACGGGCCATGTCCAGGAGGAATCTCTCGGCTGGACACCCTCTGGACCGTAGCCCAACTGAGCCATCAAGCCCGCACCCTGGCCGGTAGCGTCGGTTATCCCCGGCTCAAAGACAGATCCCTAAATCCTTCCGGTGGGGTTCCCGACCGCAGCGGAAGCAACATTCGGGAAATCTACCGTTGCAAAATCCACAATAGCCGTAGCCGCAGGATCTTCCCTGACCTGTATATTATCTATAAGCCAGCGATCAGTGTAATAGCTGTTGGAAATATAAAACCTTACTCGTATCTTCTGATTTATGTAACCGGCCAAACTCAGCTTCTTCTCCGCCCAAGCCGTACTGGTCGTAGTGCTAAATAAAGTAGCCCAATTGAGACCCCCGTCCTGCGATATCTGAACATAGTAGGTTGCACCATAGCGATTGATAGAATGCCTAAAGACTAACTGAGGGTTCTGCGCCCCTGTTAAATCTATCTCATTGGCTAACGTCATACGTGCAAATGTGCGGTAGAAACCCGACCCACTGTGATTCTGAGTCCTGGGACTGGAGTGCCAATACTGACTCCCATCATGACTCCCGCTTTCTATCAATTCGAATGTGGACGATTGCCAGTACATATTTGTGGTCGTGTCGTCGTTCACATCGTCCAAGAACGGCAGCCCTCCCAACGGGCCTGTGGTAGTCTCATCTATCCTTATATCGTCTATGAACCATCCGTTTCCAACTGTGGCATCGCTATCTGCCCTGAGCCAGAATTGCACGAGTATCTCCCGCCCCCTCCACGGAGTCAGATCTATCTTCTCCTGAACCCAATCGCTTGCCCCAGTTATCGTGTAATAAGGGTAAAAGTTTGCCCCAGCGTCTGAAGAGATACGCACATAGCCAAAATCTCCCTGATTGCTGGGTGTAGCCTGCTCAAGACTATACTTGTGCCAGAAGCTCAACTGTGGCTTGTTGGATAGCGAAAGATTCATCGAAAGCGTAAGAGTCTTGCTGGCATTGGTCGCGTAGGATCTCCCGGGGCTGTCGCTCCAGCCCAAGCTGTCCCTGTATGCAGCTTCACTTGATACCTCCCAGGGAAGATCCCAATTCCAATTGAAAGGACCCTCCTCCATACCGTCGTAAAGCGGATACGAACTCTGACTGGCAAGTAAGTTTGTCCCCGAGACAACGTTACTGCCCAAGCTGACCACATTGGTCGAATCCACAACAAAGACCCGATAATAGTTCGTTCCGGAAACTGTGACCGCATCCACGAAACTGGTGTCCGAAGGATCTACCGAGGAAAAGGCCAAAGTATTGCTCCTGCTTACAGATGAACTCGTATTTCTTCTGACCTCATAACGCAGAAACTTTGGATCTGGGGACTTGCTCCAGGTCATCCTGAGACTATGGCGGTCTATCTCCGTAGGATCCTGTAAAACAACATCCACAGGGGCCTCCCTGACCCATATATTGTCCACAATCCAGCGGTCGGTGTAATAGCTATTTGATACATAAAACCTTATGCGTACCTGCTGATTGATATAGCCTGACAGATTTAACTGCTGCTGTGTCCAGCCGGTACTTGTGGTCGAACTAAACAAAGTAGACCAATTGACACCGTTGTCCTGTGAGATCTGCACGTAATAGGTAGCGCCGTAGCGATTGATAGAATGCCAGAAGACTAACTGAGGATTTCGTGTACCAGTCAAATCTATCTCATTGGCCAAGGTTATACGCGCAAATGTGCGGTAGACACTGGAGCCACTGTGATTCTGAGTCCTGGGACTGGAGTGCCAGTACTGACTCCCGTCAAAGCTCCCGCCTTCTATCAACTCGAATGTGGACGATTGCCAGTACATATTCGTGGTCGTGTCGTCGTTCACATCGTCAAAAAATGGTATCCCGCCCAGGGGACCGGTGGTCGTCTCATCTATCCTTATATTGTCTATGAACCATCCGTCCCCAACTGCGGCATCTCCATCCGCCCACAGCCAGAATTGAACAAGGACCACCAGACCCCTCCAGGGAGTCAGGTCTATCTTCTCATGGACCCAATCGCTCGACCCAGTCTCCGTATAATAAGGGTAAAAGTTGGCCCCGCCATCAGACGAAATGCGAACGTAGACAAAATCCCCCTGATTGCTGGGTGTAGCCTGCTCAAGGCTATACTTGTGCCAGAAGCTCAACTCGGGCTTATTTGAACCCTGTAGGTTTATGGGAAGCGTAAGGGTCTTGCTGGCATTAGGCTCATAGAATTTCCCGGGGCTGTCGCTCCAACCGAGACTGTCGGTGTATGCTGCCCCCTCTGATACTCCCCAGGGTAGATCCCAATTCCAATTTCCGGAGCCAGCCTCCATACCGTCATAAAACGGATATGAACTGACATCAGCTGACGTGTTTGTCCCAGAAACAGTGTTGCTGCCTATACTCAATACATTGGTCGAATCCTCCGAAAAGACCCGATAGTAATACGTCCCGGAAACACTCGGAATATCTACAAAACTTGTGTCCGAAGGATCAGCAGAGGAAAAGACCAAAGAGCTGCTCCTACTCACAGATGAAGTCGTGTTCCTTCTGACGTCATAACGCAAGAACTTGGGATCTTGTGTCTTACTCCAGGTCAACTGGAAATTGTGACGTCCTAAGTCCACAGGCAGCATCAACGCAGGTGGCTGAAGCACAACATCCACAGGAGCCTCCCTGATCCGCACATTATCCACAAGCCAGCGATCGGTGTAATAGCTATTCGATACATAAAACCTTATGCGTATCTTCTGATTTATGTAACCCGACAGATTCAACTGCTTCTGCGTCCAACCGGTACTAGTGGTCGTACTAAACAGAGTAGACCAGTTGAGACCACCATCCTGTGATATCTGAACATAGTAGGTAGCACCATACCGATTGACAGAATGCCAGAAGACTAACTGAGGATTTATCGTCCCATTCAAATCTATCTCATTTGCCAAGGTCGTACGCGCAAATGTACGGTAGACAGCGGGCCCACTGTGATTCTGCGTCCTGGGACTGGAGTGCCAGTACTGACTCCCGTCAAAACTCCCGCTTTCTATCAACTCGAATGTGGACGATTGCCAGTACATATTGGTGGTCGTGTCGTCGTTGGCATCGTCAAAAAAGGGCAGTCCGCCCAAGGGAGGTGTCTCCGTCTCGCCTACACTCACATCGTCTATATGCCATCCGTCTCCAACTGTGGCATCGCTATCCGTCCAGAGCCAGAATTGGACAAGTATCTCCCGTCCTCTCCACGGAGTCAGATCTATCTTCTCCTGAACCCAATCGCTTGCCCCAGTTATCGTGTAATAAGAGAAAAATTTTGCGCCAGCGTCAGACGAAATGCGCACATAGCCAAAATCTCCTTGATTGCCGGAGGTAGCCTGCTCAAGACTATACTTGTGCCAGAAACTCAACTCGGGCCTGGATGCACCGACCAATGTCATCGGCAACGTTAAGGTAACGCTCGCATTGGTTGCATAAGAAGTGCCGGGGCTGTCTGTCCAGCTGACGCTTCCGCTGTGGGCGTCCTCCGTTGTCTGTGCCCAGGTACCGCCCGGCATCCAGGTGCGTGGGCCCCTTTCCATATCGTCGAAGAAGGGATATACTATGACAGTCCCTATATCCCCTGCGATCTGAATATTGTTAAACTGCACGTGCGAGGCGAAGGTATTCAGAGCCACACGGGTCTCCACAAGGGGAGAGTGATCCGTATCCTCCAAAACTAACTTGTCGTTTATATAGAACCTTAGAGTGCTTCCCACCTTTTCGACCTGAATGTTGTAAGCAACACCTGGGACGATCCTGAGGTCGTTCCTTTCGGCCAGCGTGAACCCGAGCCTCTGTATCTTCGTGCTGGTGTTGCCGTCCCCTCCGAATATGAACTTATATCCTGAGTTTGCACTCGATCCGTTCCCATAGATAATAACGTTGATGTTAGAGCTGTCGGGGGCTACAGTGTTAGCCTGAAATCTGACTCTCGTATCCCCGGCAAAGCTCAGCCTGTTCCATAAAGTCGCATTTCCTGTTGAACTCCCTAATGCAGAACCTGTAGTCCAGCTACCCTCGCCTATTATCCAGTCGTCCAAATCGGCAAAATCGTCTCCGTAGGTGAACCCAAGGGGAGTTGCATCCGCTTCGTCCGAAAGGCCGCTCCTGCCTCCAAGCGAGTCCAACGCCGCGACGCGGTAGTAGTACTTTGTCCCGTTGGATAGAGGCGCATCCGTATAAATGTTAGTGGTGGAGCCAGCTATGGAGTCGGAGGGCGTGGGAACAAAGCCACTCGTTGTGCTTCTGTACACGATGAAGCGATCGAAGATGCCCTGGGTGTTCGGGGACCAACTAAGGTGTATCTCCGAATCCCCTCCCAGGGCATTAAGTCCCGCGGGCGTCAGTACAGGAGGAGGAGGTCCCGTTCCCTCCACGACTACGTTGACCGTATCCGGGAGACTCGCATCCAGACCGTCGTCCACAGTCAACTTGAAAGAGAATATCTCCGCAAAGTCCATCGCGGGAGCAAGAAATGTTGGCCTTTGTGCCGTCGCACTCGACAGCGAAACTGCCGTCCCACCTATCTGCATCCAGTTGAAGGACAGAGAATCCCCGTCCGCGTCGCTGCTTCCCGAACCGTCCAGCGCCACTTCCGCATTTGCGTTGACTATCTGGTCAAGTCCCGCGTTCGCGAGTGGAATCGCATTAAGGAAGGTATATCCATTAAAGAGCGTATCTGCTAAACTGTCGGGATTTGTGACTATCACGTCCACAGTGTCTGAAGGATGAGCAGGAGTCGCAGCGGTAATGATGCTATCAGACACTACAACTACATTTGTAGCTGAGCTATCGTCAAAACCGACAGTCACTCCGATCTTGAAATTGATCCCCCTTATCGTCACAGGTGTCCCGCCCAATTTCGTACCGGAAATAGGATCAATAGATGATACAACAGGGGGAACCGCAATAAATTCAAATCCGCTAAAGAGCGTATCCGCCAGACCGTTGGGATTTGTCACTATCACGTCCACAGTGTCGGCAGGGTGAGCGGATGTCACGGCAGTAATAACGGTATCAGATACCACGACTACACTATCGGCTGTGATACCATCGAAAGCAACAGTCGCTCCGCTCTGGAAACTGCTCCCCCTTATCGTGAGAGGCGTACCTCCCAATTCCGTACCGGAAATGGGATCAATAGATGCTACAGCAGGATGAGGAAGAAAAGTAAATCCGATAAAGAGCGTGTCTGGTTAACCATCGGGATTTGTGACTACCACATCCACAGTGCCAGTAGCATGAGCGGGAGTCGCAGCGGTAATGGTGACAGCGGAGACCACGACTACATTTGTGGCTGAGCTATCTCCGAAAGCAACAGTCGCTCCGATCTTGAAATTGCCCCCCACTATCGTCACAGGCGTACCGCCCAATTCCGTACCAGAAATAGGATCAATAGATGACACAACAGGGGGAACTGCAATAAACTCAAATTCGTTAAAGAGCGTATCTGAAAGACCGTTGGGATTTGTGACTATGACGTCAACAGTGTCAGCAGCATGAGCGGGAGTCACAGCGGTAATAACGCTATCAGACGCTACGACTACACTATCGGCTGTGCTACCGTCGAAAGTAACAGTCGCTCCGATCTGGAAACTGTTTCCCCTTATCGTTACAGCCGTACCACCTAATTCCGTGCCGGAAGTGGGATTAATGGACGTCACAGTAGGAGGAGGCTCCACCACCTTACGTATCCGGTGATTGCCTAGATCCGCAATATAGATATTGCTCGATCCATCCACGAATACGCCATCAGGAGAAATCAAGCTCGCACTGGTAGCTGGACCACCATCACCGGAAAAACTAGCAAGGCCATTTCCTGCCACGGTGGAGATGATGCCAGACGTATCCACCTTACGTATCCGGTGATTGCCCCTATCCGCAATATAGATATTGCCCAATCCATCCACGAATACGTCATGAGGATCATTCAAACTCGCACTGGTAGCTGGACCACCATCACCGGAAAATGTAGCAGTGCCGTTTCCTGCCACGGTGGAGATGTTACCAGACGTATCCACCTTACGTATCCGATGATTGTCCAGATCCGCAATATAGATATTGCCTAATCCATCCACGAATACGCCAAAAGGATTATTCAAGCGCGCACTGGTGGCTGGACCACCATCACCGGAAAAACTAGCAAGGCCATTTCCTGCCACGGTGGAGATGATGCCAGACGTATCCACCTTGCGTATCCGATGATTGCCCTGATCCGCAATATAGATATTGCCTAGTCCATCCACGAATACGCCGTTAGGAGAATTCAAGCTCGCAGTGGTAGCTGGACCTCCATCACTGGAAAATCCAGCAGTGCCATTTCCTGCCACGGTATTGATGATGCCAGACGTATCCACCTTGCGTATCCGGTGATTGAGCTCATCAGCAATATAGATATTGCCCGATACATCCACGACTACGCGATGAGGGACCCTCAAGCTCGCACTGGTGGCTGGATCACCATCACCGGAAAACCCAGCAGTGCCATTTCCTGCCACGGTAGAGATGATGCCCGACGTATCCACCTTACGTATCCGGTGATTGTTCACATCCGCAATATAGATAACCCCCGATCCATCCACGAATACGCCACGAGGAGAAGTCAAGCTCGCACTGGTAGCTGGACCACCATCACCGGAAAATTCAGGAGTGCCATTTCCTGCCACGGTAGAGATGATGCCCGCTGCAGCGTCAACTGAAGGGACAAATCCAAACATCCAAAAGCCCAAAAGGAAAGTGCCAATCAGAATCTGTATGAAGTGATCCTTTTTCATTCTCATTTTATTATCCCCCTACTCTAATAGTGCATTCCAGTAAGTGATTTAGTCTATTGAAGTTGTTGTAGGCAAATTAACACAACTTAATATACCATATCAACTTTATCTTGCTTGTGACAAGGGTCACATTTTAATAAGTATTTTTGTGATCCTCCGGTCCACAGGATATAAGGCGACCGGAGTCCTAAAGGCACAAATATGGGGTGAATATATAACACTTTAGCGTGAATGTCAACAAGAGTTTTAATTTGTGATTCGGGAAGGTTGTATTTCTCGTACAAAATAGAGCGAGATTGCTTCGGGGGATTTCATCCCCCTCGCAATGACCCCAGCGTGAACAATGTCATTTCAAGCCCATAGCTTTCATGCGAGCCTCCTACACTGTCATTGCGAGCGCCCCCGATTGAATCTATCGGGTGGAAGCAGTCTCGATTCTATAGACCTCAACGGTGTCAGACAGGAATGTCTGACACCAGAAGAGTGTTCATTACATCGTTGGTAGGACAGACATTCCTGTCTGTCCTGTCCATTTGCGGGCAAACAAAAAGCCCGGCGCTTTGGATAACACCGGGCTTTCCTTCTACTCTGGTTCTAGTAAGACAGCATACAGTAATGAGAGGCTGTGACCTGTCTACTGTCTACTAACTTAATACATACCGTGACCGTGACCACCAGGAGCAGGAGGAGCGGGTTTTTCCTCTTGCGGGATCTCCGTTATCAGAGCCTCCGTCGTCAAAAGCAGACCCGCTATGCTGGCGGAGTTCTCAAGGGCAATCCGCACCACCTTCGTAGGATCTATAACTCCCGCTTTCACCAGATCCTCATATTTTTCTGAAGCGACGTTATAGCCTACATTCCCCTGCGCAGACTTGACATGTTCCACTACCAGGCTGCCCTCGACTCCGGCGTTGTCCGCAAGTTGTCTGACAGGCTCTTCCAGAGCGCGCCTTACTATGGCTGCTCCCACCTTCTCGTCGCCGGAAAGCTCCAATTTGTCTATTGCACCCTGGCTTCTCAGTAGGGCCACGCCTCCGCCCGAGACCAGCCCTTCCTCCACGGCAGCCCTTGTGGCGTGCAGAGCGTCCTCAACCCTTGCCTTCTTCTCCTTCATCTCAGTCTCTGTGGCCGCTCCAACGTTAATCACAGCCACTCCGCCAGCGAGTTTTGCCAGTCTCTCCTGGAGCTTTTCCCCGTCGTAGTCGGAGGTCGTATCATCTATCTGGCGCCTGAGCTGATTCACTCTCGCCTTAATGTCATCGGAATCGCCTGCGCCCTCGATTATGGTCGTGTTCTCCTTGTCAATTACTAACCTTTTGGCTCGTCCGAGGTCGGCGAGCGTCACGTTCTCAAGCTTTATGCCCATATCCTCGGTGATTAACCGTCCGCTGGTCAGGACAGAAATGTCCTCAAGCATAGCCTTCCTTCTGTCGCCGTATCCCGGGGCCTTAACAGCCACGGCCTGGAATGTGCCTCTGATCTTATTCACGACCAGCGTAGCTAAAGCCTCGCCCTCGACGTCCTCTGCTATTACCAGTAAGGGCTTCCCTGTACCAGCTAACTTCTCCAACAGAGGGAGCATCTCCTTTAAGTTGGAGATCTTCTTTTCGTGGATCAGGATATAGGCATCCTCTAACACAGCCTCCTGCCTCTCGGAGTCGGTGACGAAATAGGGGGACAGATACCCTTTGTCGAACTGCATCCCTTCCACTATATCTAAAGTGGTCTCTGTGGTCTTCGCCTCCTCAACTGTGATCGTCCCGTCTTTTCCAACCTTCTCCATAGCATCGGAAATGGTATTGCCTATCGTCTCATCTCCGTTGGAAGCTATCGCCCCGACCTGGGCTATCTCCTGTTGATCTTTTACCTCCACGCTCAGACCTTTGAGCGAATCCACCACAGCGGCAACGGCTTTCTCGATCCCTCTTTTGAGAACCATAGGGTTCGAGCCGGCCGCCACGTTCTTGAGTCCCTCCTTATAGATGGACTCGGCAAGTACGGTAGCCGTAGTCGTACCATCTCCTGCGACGTCGCTCGTCTTGGAGGCCACCTCCTTGACCATCTGAGCGCCCATATTCTCGTACGGATCCTCAAGCTCTATCTCTTTTGCCACCGTCACGCCATCTTTCGTCACCGTAGGAGAACCCCACTTCTTATCCAGAACCACGTTTCTCCCTTTGGGCCCCAGTGTCACCTTGACGGCTTTGCTCAACTGATTCACACCGCTTAATATACTCTGTCTTGCCTCTTCTCTGAAGGCTAACTGCTTGGCAGCCATCTCTTATTTTTCTCCTTTCTCTATTCTATTATAGCAAGGACATCGTCCTCGCGCATCATTAGATGTTCCTCACCGTCTACGTTGACTTCTGTGCCGGAATACTTGCCCACGAGAACCCTGTTCCCCACTTTAAGTTCCATGGGGATGCGCTTCCCATCGTCTCCTGTCCTTCCGGGACCTACCGCGACCACCTCACCCTCTTGAGGCGTCTCTTTGGCAGTATCAGGGATGATTATCCCCCCTTTTTGGACCTCCCCTTCCTCGATCCGCTTGACTAAAATTCTGTCTGATAGGGGCCTCACCTTCATGTTTACCTCCCTTAGTTGAATTGTGTGAGACATGGTCACAAGAGCGGAACTCCTCTTTGTATCATTGAAGACTCGCTTATGTGCTACGACTATACAGCGCAAAACATATGCCATTGCCTCCAAAGTAAGAGGATACTCAATCATAAACATTTGATATTACATAAGATATTATCACTATAATATTTGAATCCAGAGGAGGCGATACATCAGGGGATCTCAAAGACTTTGCCCAAATAGCAGACTCCTAAGGAACATTTCTGGCAACGACATAAGGAATTGGCAAGCGACAGCTTGATCCGACGTAATTTGCGGGCTATGCCCAAATGACAACGGCTATCGGGAGGCCGCGCGAGGTTGAGATAGGAAAACTCTTGACGATGAGGCCTTTTGGAATTAGATTTTATAGTATCCCCCATTAAGGATGATATTATTTGGCTGAAAGGAGCGGATGAAAGATGAAAGTCGAGAACCCTTTCAACTTGGGAGGATCAGGCTCTCCTGATGACATCCCCCAACCGTCTCTGAGGCGCTTCTTCTCTAGGTTCATAAAGATGAGCTTCTCGGAGTTGAGAATTTGGAACACCGAGATAATGGAATATATCTGCGACATGCTGACGAGGTTTTCCCGCACCGACGCGCTCTATCGGATCAGGCACCCGGAGGACAGAAGACTGGAGCTGGTCGTGGAAATGCTTTTAGAGGCATCTCAGTCCTCCGATGTCACAGATGAAAGTTTCAATCCCTCCAGGGAGTGGGAGATAAGGAGACACATCGGGGACTATACGCTCTTTATGACAGGCATATTCCGTGAGAACGTGGAGAAAAGGTCAATTCTGGACTTCTATATGGCGGAGGGAAAGAGATCTTATCTTTCGGCTGCCCAGATCAATCGGGTGCTCTACATGCCGGGAGCACACTTGCTCGAAGCGTTGTCCAGGGACTTTGAACACATAGCCGGGGCCCTCAACTACATGAAGAAAGTCCACCTCCAGCCCCAAGCTCACGAGGGACAGTACCGCGTTCTGGCTGAGAACCTGACCCAGTGGTAACTGTCACACATTCATTAAGATAGGCTGAGGATTGATTACAGAGCAGGAACGAAAACGTGGAATGAAGCTGCTGCTTATCGAGGCCGCGCTTGTCGGTGCGATGGCGGCAATAGTGGGAAGCAATAGTATCTTTACAGTCGGTTTTGCGCTGGTATTAGGAGCATCGGAGTTTCACATAGGACTCCTGTCCTCGCTCCCTTTGCTCTTCAGTTCCACGCAGATTTTCAGCAATCACATAATAGAAAAAATAGAAAGCAGAAAAAAAGTCTGCCTCCTTTCCTTTACCCTCTCCAGACTCCCAAGGATCTTCATAGTTGCCCTCCCCTGGGTTGTAGCGAGTTCTTATCCCAACCTTAGAATATGGCTCTTCATAATTATTATATCATTTCCGGGCCTTGTAGGCCCCATAGGCTTTGTCTCCAGGGTGTCATGGCTTTCAGATCTGATTCCTGAAAGCATAAGGGGCAGATATTTTTCGAGCAGGATAAGGGCCTTAGGAGCCTCGGACATTATAATTGGAATCTTGGCCGGATTGTTCATCGACTACTGCAAAACAGCGGGTCCGGCAGGTGAGATCCTGGGATTACAGATCATCTTTGCAGCGGGCGTCGCATTTAGCCTCGCCTCTATTTTAACCTTACGGGCTGTCCCTGAGCCAAAACTGGTAAAGAGCCGTGAAAACTTAAGTTTCCTACAGACATTGAGACTCCCCTTCCAGAACACCGACTTCAGAAAACTCCTGGTGTACAGCATGTCCTGGAACTTCAGCCTCGGATTTGCCGGTCCTTTCTTCTTAGTATATATGTTCAAATATCTCGAAGTCCCTTACCTCTGGATAGCTGTCCTGGCAGCCGTAGGAGAGATTGCAAGTCTATACGCAGTGGGATTTTGGGGGCGCCTCGCAGATAAATTCGGCAACAAGCCGATACTCACCTTCTGCGCCACGGTAAAAGCGATATTTCCCGTCCTCTGGGTCTTTGTTTCACCCGGAAGCTATATACTCCTCTTCCTTGTACACTTGGTCCGCTGTTGCAACTCAGGACAGCAGCTCACCACGTTCAACCTCGTCCTGAAGCTCTCTCCCGACGAAAACAAGGCGATGTACATCTCAAGCCACAAGCTCATCGAGAATCTCTCCGGATCTTTATCGCCGATAATAGGCGGAGCCTTGGCCGTGGTCCTGATCGAATACAAGATCTCCCTCTTCTTCTACACCCTCTACGGGCTGCACTTCCTCTTTATACTCTCCGCTATCACCCGATCCCTGTCCGTGTTCCTGCTCCGAAGGATAGACGAGCCACAGGTTAAGACCGTAGGACACGTCATAAGAGTCCTGAGACACATAGACGGCTTTACTCCTGCAGATGGCATCGCGGAATTTGCCCACTTCTGGTTCAGTCCCGTAGTCAAAGTCTCCAGAACAGTTATAAAAGGAGGAAAGGCAATAAAAAAGAGCATAGGAACTATGACAGAAAGGCGCAACACAGATTCGTCATCAGACAGTAGACAGTAGGGGGCAGACCCAGGTGTCCTCAATATGGTCGGTGATTTTCTGGAGGCCCTTGGGCACGATACCCAGATGGCTGAAGATGGAAATTCGTCCTTTCAGCTTATCAGGGACGGGGACTACTCCATATAGTTATAACTGACCTCAGAATGCCCGGAATGGACGGCATAGAACTCCTCAAAACAGTAAAAGAACACAACGCTCACATCGAAGTAATCATCATGGCAACTCTGGGAGAAGAATATACCTTTATGGACATCATACGAGAGGGCGCCGGTGACTTCCCAGTGACTTCATTATCAAGCCCTTCAATCTGGGTGAGATCTCAGCTAAATTAGACAGAGTCCTTCGGGAGAGAAAACTGATAGAAAAGAAGGGACTTCTAAGATTGCAGGCAGAAAAACTCAAGGAGAAAAACCTAGGGCTTCAAGGAGAGATAGATCTGCTCAACTGTATATTAGCGTAATTTAATGGAGGGTAATGTAATGGAGAGTAAAGAAGCCCAAAAAGAACGCACAAAAAAGATCATCGCAATACTCAAGGGCGAATTCCCCGACTCAGGTACTGCCTTAAACTATTCCGATCCTCTAGAACTGCTGATAGCCACAATCCTTTCTGCCCAATGCACGGACGAGAGAGTAAACAAGGTTACAGTAGAGCTTTTCAAAAAATATAAAACCGCCCAAGACTACGCAGACGTGGAAGTTCTGGAACTTGAAAGGGAAATCCATCCCACAGGCTTCTTCAGGAACAAAACCAAAAGCATAAAGCTGTGCTGTGGGGCTATCGTAGAAAGACACAACGGACAGGTGCCCTCCACAATGGAGGAACTCACAAAGCTCGGAGGCGTCGGCAGAAAGACCGCAAACGTCGTCCTTGGCAACGTCTTCGGCATCCCTGGAGTCGTGGTGGACACACACGTAAAGAGGATCTCCCAGAGGCTTGCCATAACCGAAAACCAAAATCCTGACAAGATCGAAGGTGACCTTATGAAAATCGTGCCAAAAGAAGAATGGACCCTCTTTTCGCACCTTTTGATAGATCACGGCAGGAAAACCTGCCAAGCAAGGTCTCCCAAATGTCGCGAATGCAATATTGCGGAACTCTGTCCCTCAAGGCAATACTAAACAGAGGAGGTGTATGTGTATATCAAAATCATCTTCATCGGCGTATGTGCTCTGCTAATGGGAGCTACACCTCGAACAGAAAGCAAACTTAAGGTCAGTCTCTTCCATGTTGCGGAGCTCACTGAACCAAAGGAGAGCGAGCTAACCAGTACAGTTCTCTGGGAAACTAAGAATATGGCATCCAAAGCTATGCGTTTATCTCCGGGAGCAAGAATCACAGAACACCATCATCCAGTATTTGACGAAAGCCTGATCGTTTACTCGGGGAAGCTAACTGTTTGGCTCAATGGTCAAAAGTCCGAAATACGTTCCGGTCACATTGCTTATATTCCAGCAGGTACGGTTATATCAGGAGCAAACGAAAGCGACGAGGAAACCATTGCAGTCGCCACGTGGGCTAACGTTGGTCGCAAGGGCCCTTTGACCATCTCTGGCAAACCAAAGTAAGATTAAACCTGGACTCCGGGATTAACGGGACTTCGCCTAACAGCCAGACGCCAGCTTAGGCTGACGCCTTTTCCGACAGTCCTTCGGACCGTCGGCAACAGTAGGAACGTTATGCGCGATCACCGTTTCAATCTCGAAGCGAAGGAGGCTTTAAAAGATGATAAGCTTCGTTGCACTTGGTCTCACAATCTTTATCGTATTCTTTGCCGATGCGGCCCAGACCGAAGATAAGATCGTAACCCTCCAATGGTTCGGACAATCGTGCTATCTTATAACCTCATCAAAGGGCACACAGATACTTTTGGACCCCATTCCAGAGGGCATGGGATACGATCTGCCCGACGTTTCACCTGATGCAGTCACGGTCAGCCACGAACACTTTGACCACACCAACATCCAACTTGCCAGAGGAAATCCCCAAATTCTGCGCGGGCTAAAAGGACCGGACAACACGAGAGCGGACTGGGTGGGCATCGAAACACAGGTCAAAGACGTAAAGATCTACAACGTCCCCGTCTTTCACGACGATAACGAAGGTAAGGACAGGGGCAAAAACTCCATCTTCGTCTTTCAACTTGACGATCTAAAAGTCGTCCACCTCGGCGATCTTGGTCACTTACTAAGAGATCAAGCCCTCAAAGCTATCGGAACGCCCGATGTAGTTATGATCCCTGTAGGCGGAGTCTATACGATAGACGCCAAAGGAGCGCATCAGGTCATAGACCAACTTAAACCCAGAATTGTCATACTCCCCATGCACTACAAGACGGACGTCCTGAAGATCGGACTTGAGACTGTAGACTCCTTTATAAAGGAAAGGGACAACGTAAAGAGGGCCGATAGCAACACTCTTAATATCTCGAAGGACGAGATGCCTGAAAAGCCACAGATCGTGGTGCTGAGGTACAAGTAGTCACTTTCCAAAATGATCTTGAGTATCGGGTCAAAATAGCCTAGAGGTGATTATAGACTAAATAAGACAGATAAGAACAGACAAGAATGTCTGTTCTACCGACATATATAAAAAGGTGGGTCAGACATTCCTGTCTGACAATTCACTCTAAGTCAGGTGTCCCTGTTTTCCAAATCAACATCAAAGTAATTTACGATTGGGATCAAGGAATATAGCGACTCCTCTATTAAGGAGATGAGTATCTTAATGACAGAGCTACCCCAGGAAAAAGATACCGAGAGTTATTGGACAGACAGATTATATAAGTTTCTACCGGAATTCCTTAATGAACACTCTGTCCTTGGAAGATTTTATAGTAGAGCGGCTGTAGTTCTTCATAGCTCAACCACATGGGGAATCGATGATCCGTTTTCAGACCTCGATCTGTTGTTTCTCCAAGCGGATACAGACCTTGATCAACTCGATTCTATCTCTGAGACGCGGTTTTTCGATTTTGAGCTTGAGGGAAAACCCGGGCATCTGAATGCTGAGTCTGTAGACGATTTTTCAGATCGTCTAAAAAGGGGCGTTATGCCGCTGATCTATGAACTCCAACAGGCAAAGATCATCATAGATAACACAGACGATGTTAAAGGGTTGATCGCCCGTGCTCGTAAGCCAATGCGGGATGAGGCTCGCTTTGCATTCTTCTTTTATCACTATGTCGAAATGCGTGGTTATCATCGAGCCGGTGATAATCCTATGGAGCGCAGGGATGCTTTTGCAGTCCTTGTGTCCCTTACAGAAGTCCTAACCCATGCCCTTAAAGCGGCTATGATCCTTGATGGGAAGCCCTATCCCAATGCGAAGTGGCTGCATTATGCGGCTGTGCAGACGCCGACAGGAAGTCTCTTAGCTCCTAGAATTGAAACGATCCTAGATCTCCTTGCAGCCGACAATCTTCGTTTCAAAGGGCCGGAATCCGATAATCCGATCAGCCATGAATTAAGAAGCATCCGTGCAATCTTGGTTGAATCCGCTCATGCCAAGGGGATACATCCACCTTGGCTGGATAAATGGTGGCTTTATATAAATCAGTCCCGAGACGCCATTAAGAATATTCGTTGGTAATTAGACATCTGTCAATAGATTGACATAAGGAGAATAAAAAGAATGTCGTCCTACGATCTTATAGAAAAAGCCATTATCCTTAAAGAGGGAGACGACGTAGCTGTCGCAAAAGAACTCATCACCCCTGAAGCGACGCTTAAATACGACGGAAAAAATATCGTCCCCAAAGTCAACATTTTGCCCGGACACAAGGTAGCCCTTAGCGATATCTCCAGAGGCAGCCCGGTCAGGAAGTACGGACAGATAATAGGATTTGCAACAGAGAGCATCTATAGAGGCGACCACGTCCACACTCACAACCTGGAAGTCCAGGAGCTTGACCAATCCTACGAATACGCCACAGAGATCGCTCCCGATGACTTCTATCCACAAGAGGACATGAGGACCTTCATGGGCTACAAAAGGGAGGACGGAAAGGTCGGAACCAGAAACTACCTCGCGGTCACCTCTACAGTCAACTGTTCAAGCTCTACATCCCGCTACATCTGTGACCGCTTTACGGACGAAATACTGAAAGACTATCCGAACGTGGACGGCGTGATACCCATCACGCACAAAAACGGCTGTGCATTGAAAATCGGCGGCGAGGATCATCAACAGCTTCAAAGGACACTTGCCGGATTTGCCAGACATCCTAACGTCGCAGGCTATATAATAGTCGGGCTCGGGTGCGAATCGAACCAGGCAAAAGACCTCGTAGAATCCCAGGGACTCTTACAGATAGAGTCTCCCCAAAAGCGATACCCCAAAATCATCACAATTCAGGAGAGCGGAGGAATTAGAAAGACTATCGAAAACGCAAGTAAAGCCATACTTGAACTCCTTCCCGAAGCCGACCGCGCAAGAAGAACAGAGCAGCCTATATCCAAACTCGTGCTCGCCACTGAGTGCGGTGGGAGCGACGCCTACTCCGGCATCACCGCAAATCCAGCCTTAGGCGCTGCAGCGGACGAACTGGTAAGATACAGAGGCACAGTCATTCTTGCAGAAACGCCGGAGATATACGGCGCAGAACACCTGCTGATCAAGAGGGCAAGAAACGAAAAGGTCGGCAGGAAGCTCGTCGAAAGGATCAAATGGTGGGAGCATTACACGTCAATCCTCGGAGCGGAGATCAACAACAACCCCGCACCGGGAAATAAAGAAGGCGGGATCACCACTATCTACGAAAAATCTCTCGGAGCCATAGCAAAGGGCGGCACCACTCCTCTGAACGCAGTTTACCTCTACGCTGAGCAGGTCACACAGAAAGGCTTCGTCGTAATGGATACCCCCGGCTTCGATCCTGTCTCTGTCACAGGGATGGTAGCAGGAGGCGCTAACATAGTGACCTTTACGACGGGAAGAGGCTCTGTCTTTGGGTTTAAACCCTCACCGTCCATTAAGATAGCAACCAACTCAAGACTCTATAATCACATGATAGACGATATGGACATAAACGCCGGAGTTGTACTCGAAGGAGTGAACGTTCGAGACGCAGGACATATAATACTCAACGAGATAATAGAAGTCGCATCAGGCAAGAGGACCAAGAGCGAACTAAACGGAGTCGGTGAAGAGGAATTCAACCCGTGGATACTCGGACCGGTCCTCTAACAGATCTGAATACCGCTTTTTGCCACCTCGACCCTTTTTATCGTCTGCAAAGTAGAAGTCAATATGAACGTTCCGGTGACACCCTTGATCGGCTCTATCCGCTTTATCTCGCACTTGACCTCATCGCTGTAAGCGTACACCTCGACGATGGCCACGTCCAGAGAAGGATCTGCGATCAAGGTCGCCTGCGTCCGATCGAATCCTATCCCTCCCAACGCAAGCGCAGCCAGAGTGTTCACATTTCTGGGAAACTTGGGACATATATCCCTTACGGGACCCTCGTATAAGACTGTCGTTGATGTAATGCTATCGGAGTCAATATCAGTTCTGCTGAAGTCCAGATTTTTGGGGTTCTTCCTCATCAGTCCCCTGACTTCATCCCACACCTCTCGCCCTTCATTTATCGTATCTAATCCGATTACTCCTCCGTGTGGAATGTAAAGGCAAGTGCCATTTTTCTGGCATACTTTAAGAAGATGCTCCTCAAGTTCTCTGTCAGCCATAACTGTTACAGAGAGTATTAAGTAATCTGTGCTCTCTAATATCATCTGGCCGTATTCTCTGGTGATGTCAGAGTGTGCCAACTCCACAACCAGATCGGGATTGGTCTTTTCAAAATCTTCCAGCTCATCCAAGATGACCTCATCAGGAAGATTTTTGACTCGTTCGGGAGATCGGTTATAGACAAATGCTATCTCAAGCCCCATTTCCGGTCTTTGGGTGATCTGTTCGTAAACGTAGGAGCCGATCTGTCCATATCCAATTATGCCTATCCTCTTTTTTTCTGCGGACATTTCTATGTCCTCCTCTCTTTCCTCAAAGATTGATAGCATTAGAAAAGAACGTAAGTCCTCTCTCTTCTCGGTTCTCGAAGAATTTAAGAAACGCTCGAAGCAAAGTCAACTGAAAATTGAGGAATGCAATTTTATATTTGGATTTTCCCATCTGTAGAGTTATGTTTAGTTCTTGAAGTGAGTGTGAAGTATAGGGTCAAAATAGGATTATAGAGATCCAAATAGAACAGATAAGAACAGACAAGAATGTCTGTTCTACCAACATATATAAAAAGGTGGGTCAGACATTCCTGTCTGACAATTCCTTCTAAGTGAGGTACCCTGTCTGCCATCTACTTACTGAATATGGATCTATACGAAATCACCATAAAATCGTATCTGAACGTGGAAAAGTTGCCAGAGCGCATCAAGAAGAGATTTTTTGCGGTCGCCGCGTGGGATGAGAAGATAACCATCGATTTTGAGGAGGCGGGGCCAGGGCTTTACGCTGTGCATTGGAAGTACGATGCCCAAGATGACGAAGGAGTCGAAATAAGGAGGTTATCGCCCGAAGATGAGAAGCTGCTGGACGAGGCATTTGCGGATGACTTAGCTGAACCGACTATGGGCGACCCCTTTCATCCGTCTGTGGGAATGGACATGAGCGAAACAGAGACATTAGCCCGGCTCTGGGAGGAAAGCCAGACGGGCGAATTCGATCAGCTTATCCACGATCTGTATCAGCATCTTACACCTGATGAGGAATGATAATACATAGCTTGCCCATGCGTGAAGAGCCAGATAAGATCCCAGAAAACATACCAGAAAAAAATAACTCTGGCAAAATCAAAACAGACACTGAAAGCTATATGCTGTTGAGATTGCATCCAAGTTAAATGAAGAGACAGACCAGCTCACTATGACCTACGGCTAGAAGGAATCCTTCTGTCTCAGGTGTGTCTTACACCAGAAGCTACGTGATTGTAGTGGGAGATTTTCGGTCTGCACTTAAATAGATAGGAGAGAGGGCGCATTTCTCCCAGGGTTGGGAGTTCTGCGCCTGATTCTTGTGATTGATCGACTTGGTCAACTTCTAAGCCAGCACGAGCGGCTATACGGCGTGATCTGCCGCGACGCCACCCTCACTGACATCGAACTAATGGCCCAGGTGGGCTACCACATCATCTGGCTCGACCTGGAACATAGTCCACAACCGGCGGTTGAAGCGATTCGACTGGGTCGCTCGATCGCCCACCTGGGTATGGTCTCGCTGGTGCGCATACCTGAACTGTCGCGCACCCATGTACAGATTCTGCTGGACGGCGGGATTCAGATCCTTTCCCTGCCCGATGTGAGGGATGTCCAACAGGCCATACATTTTGCTCACCTAGGCAAGTATCCGCCAGTGGGCGCACGCGGAATCTCCAGCTCCAGCGCTGGCATTGGGTTTACACTCGATGAGAATCCCCAGCAAGCCCTGCGGCAGGTAAACGAAGCGACACACCTGATGGCGATGGTCGAAAGCGATGAGGGGTACGAAGCACTCAACGCAATCCTCGCTGTCGAGGAAGTAGATATGATTTCCGTGGGACCCAATGACTGGTCGGCCAGCCTTGGGATCTTCGGAGACGAAGCAGAGGCATATCTGGCTCCCAGGATAGAGCGCGTGATCAGCGCAGCTTCGGGTGCAGGAAAAATTACGACCATGACTCTATCCAGCCCTGAGCAGGCGGAGTTTTACCACGATCTGGGTGTACGGGTCTTTTTCGTGGGTGTGGATGTCAACATCAAACGCAGGATCCTGAGTGAAACCCTGAGAAGCTTTCAACAGAAAGGGAAAGGCAACTAAAACCTGGCATGAATCCCCGATAGATTCAATCGGGGAGCGGGGATCATTCACACTTGTGAAACCGATTGGCCCAAGGAACAGGAAGATCGCTGAATTTTTCCAACTTTGCCGGGAAAGAAAGGGGGATTAAGTATGTCCGTTCAACTCGAATTTGTAGGTCATGCATGTTTTCGGCTGTGGGAAGATGGCAAGCCCTCGATTGTCATGGACCCATTCTCGCATGCGAATACAAAACTTCCCGACGATGGGTTTCGCCTTGAGGCGGAAACCGTTATCGTCAGTTCACTTACTGACTCGTCCCATGATCACGTCGGCCTGGTCAGGGGACGCCCCCAGGTAATCAACGCGCTGGACGTAGCCACTGGCAAGACTGCGGCAACTATCAACGGCGAACCGTTGGTGGCGATCCCTGCAGCGGAGATTCCGGATCATCCAGAGGGCCCAGACGACAATGCCTTGTACGCCTTCAAAGCCGGCGGCTTGTGGTTTGCACACATGGGAGACCTGGGATTCGGGCTGAGCAATGAGGAGCTGGCGCCGTGGATGGGCAGGTGCGATGTCTTGATGGCCATTGTCGGCGAGAAGTTCACCGTCAAACTGGACGAACTGGATCCGATGATCCAGTTTCTGAAGCCGACCTGGATCGTGCCTATGCACTATGCGTTACCGCCCCTGGGCGGGGAAGATGCCGGCGGCATGACCTACCTGGATGCGTTCCTCAATCGCCGCTTGAGCGACCCGGTCTTCCTCGCCTGTCACCACACGGTGTCTTTCCCGCTGCCCAGGGCAGAAGATGGCCGACCGACCATTGTCGTTCTGGAACCTTCCAGCTATGAAACGGTAGGAGGCCTTGTAGAATTTCATTGCAAGCCAGGGAGGTCTGAGTGAAACTTGGAATCAATACACATTTTATCATGAACTTCGAGCGTGAAGAAGGCCTGAGGTTCTGCCAGGCAATCGGGGTAAGTGCGGTCGAAGTCGGTGCTACGGGTCCGACTGCCAAGAGATACTGCGACGTGGACAAGCTGCTGGCGGACCGGGGTGAGCTGGACCGGTGGCTCGATGTTTACGCCAGTCACGGCCTCGAGCTCTACTCGTTTAGTGGGCACGGTGCACCGCTGGCGCCGGATGCGGAGATCGCCGCCGAATATTCGCGTCAATTTCGCCAGGCCTGCCAGCTGATGGAGCAAGTTGGGGTCCGGAGGATGGCGCTGGTGGCAGGGCTTCCCGAAGGCGCCGAGGGAGACAGCCTGCCGGCCTGGATCGTCAACATGGAATTTCCGTTCTACCGCGACGCACTCGACTGGCAGTGGGAGAAGCGCCTGATCCCGTACTGGAAGGAACACGGCAAGATCGCCTCAGATCACGGCGTAACCCTGTGCTTCGAGATGCAGATCAACGACATGATCCACACTCCGATCCAGCTGAAAAAGCTGCGAGACGAGCTTGGCCCGGTCGTGGCCTGCAACTTCGATATTTCGCACATGTGGATCCAGGGAATAGATCCATTTGAGGCGATGCACTATCTTGGAGACCTGATTCAGAATGTCCACCTCAAGGACACCCTCATCCACGAGCCCAACGCCAAGCTGCGCGGCTTGTTCGACTCCACCAGCAAGGACAACTTCGAGGAACGTTCCTGGACATTCACTATACCCGGCTGGGGTCACGACGAGCAAACCTGGCGCCAGGTCATAGCTACGCTGCGCTTCTTGGGCTACGACGGGATACTCTCTCTCGAAATGGAGAGTGAGTACATGGAGATACAGGAGGGCTTGGAAAAGGCAGCGGCCTTCATCCGGCCCATGATACTTGAGAAGCCAGTCGGTCAGACGTGGGGGCAGATGATGAAGCTGCACGAACCCTGGAAAAAATGGTCTGAAAACCAAGATGGAGACTGAAACACGGACGCTCTTGAGATAGCAGCCAAGTTGCATCAAGAGGCAGACCAGCTCATTTGTGACCGAGGGATAGATGCGATCCTTCGGTCTTACGGACGCGTGTCGTACACGGGAAGCTACGCGATTAACGTAATGGCCTGGCCAGACATTGATATCTACATGGTGTTGGAGCCATATCCTTTTTCAACCGATGACTTTTTCAAGATGGGCAAAGAGATTGCAACGATTGACGGCGTGCTTTCACTCAAGTTTAACAACTTTCTTCGGCAGCATGAGGAAGGACTGCCCAATGGCCTTTACTGGGGGGTGCGCAAAACTACATGCACCACACGGTGGAAAATAGACATATGGGCTACGGACACAGAATATCTTGAAAAGAATCGGGCCTGGATGGAACGGATACGTCGAGCGCTGGATGAGGAGACGCGACGACTGATAATTGAAATCAAACACTCCCTGTTGACCCCGGAGGGTCGTACCCCTGTATTAAGCGGCTATCACATCTACGAAGCCGTTTTATTTAAAGGATTACGGAGAGAGGAACACATACGAACATACTTGAGGCAGCAAGGGATTGAAGGAGTCTAAAAGTCCCGAACAAATTTCACCTGTTTTCAAACATGAGCCACTTGCTAAACTTCATCGCCGTACACATAACTTCCTATTAACTTGAGAACTAAAACATGGTAGGGACAATCGACCTCAGAAAACTTGAAGGCTCAAAGGAGAAATTTGTCGTAAGGGAACAGGGGTACTTCCCCGTAGCCATCTCCTTTCCGGACGGGAGGATCGTTGTCGTCTTGAGGGATGGGGCAGGACACATAGGGATCGAAGGCAGACTGGACTCCCTGTGGTCAGACGACAGCGGTGAAAGATGGTCACTCCCTGTGGGGATCGTTGACAGCCAGAGAGACGATCGAAATCCATCGGTGGGATTAAGCGTGAACGGCGTCGTGGTCCTGGGGTACCACGTTCAGGGCTGTTACACCCCTGACGGAAAGTATCAACCGGGAGAAGGCTCGGTGGATACATACCTAACCCGGTCCCACGATAGAGGGGAGACGTGGGAAGAGGCGTACCCTTTGAGCTACGAGCCGCTGAACTCCAGATCCCCTTTTGGGAGGATGCTGACGCTGGACGACGGGACGCTGCTTATGCCGATGTATGGGGATATGACGGGGGTTATAGATGGTGAGGAAAATTCTAAGACCGGATGTTGCTCCTATCTTCTGCGCTCAAAGGATGAGGGTCAGACATGGAGCGATCCTTCCCTGGTGGCGGCCGATTTGAGCGAGGCCTCGTTTTTGAGATTGCCAGATGGAGACATAATAGGGGCTATCAGAGGCCAGGAGGGTGGAGGAGGTCTGCAGATAGTCCGATCAGGCGACGCTGGCTATACGTGGACAAAACCAACCAGGATTACAGGGCCACAGGAGCATCCGGGGGATATGACGCTTTTGAAGAACGGATACGTTCTGTTGGTGTACGGCCAGCGAAATGAACCCTACGGTGCCAACGCGATAATCTCTAAGGACGGAGGGCGTACGTGGGATTATGAGAGGAAGTTGATCATCGACGACACCCGTCCAGGGAGAGACTGCGGCTATCCGACTTCGGTTCGAAATAACGACGGAACGATCGTTACTATCTACTACTCAGCAGGCGATCACATGGATGGATACAGAGGCGACGGAGCGTTTGCTAAAGCTTTAATTTACAGCGAAGACGAACTTATGAAACAAGTAGACAGCACATGATTGACAGTTGACCGAACCCCGATCGAAGCTATCGGGAGCAGGGAACCGCTTCCCCTCCCGTGAGTTTGCTTTGTCAGACAGCAATGTCTGACCCACCTTTTTATATATGTTGGTAGAACAGACATTCTTGTCTGTTCAGTAGACTGGGTATCCCTGCCCCTACATCTGATGAACTACGAATAGGAGGAAAACATGCGCAAGTCGTCTTTGGACTTTCTCAAAGCACTCGTGGAGGCTCCAAGCCCTTCGGGCTTTGAGGGACCCGTCAGGAGGATCTGGAAAAGGGAGGTGGAGGGCTACGCAGACGAGATAAAGGTAGACCTTCACGGGAACACCATCGCCTCATACAACCCCAACGGAGAACCCAGGATAATGCTCGCGGGGCACATTGATGAGTTGGGCTTTATGGTTGTGTACATCAACGACGAGGGCTACATCCACTTTTCAACTATCGGAGGGTTCGACTATACGCTCATTCCGGGCAGAAAAGTTCGCATCCACACGAAGAATGGACCTGTATTAGGCGTCATCGGAAGAAAGGCCGTGCACCTTATGGAGGACGATGAGAGGAAGAAGGCCTCCAAGATTCACGAGCTGTGGATAGACATCGGAGCAGAGGACAAGCAGGAGACGGAATCCGTAGTCTCTATAGGCGATCCCATAACCTACGATTCAAACTTCGAGGAGTTGAGGAACGGTAAAGCTATCTCAAGGGCGTTCGACGATAAAGCAGGGGCCTTCGTAGTAGCAGAGGCTATGAGGATAGTGGCGGACAAAAGACAAAGGCCGAGGGCGGCCCTCTTTTCGGTGGCTACGGTTCAGGAGGAGATAGGATTAAGGGGCGCCACAACGAGCGCATACGGCGTTAATCCAACTGTGGGAATAGCCGTAGATGTGACGCATGCGACGGATCAACCTGACGTGGACAAAAGGAGAATCGGCGATGTCAAGATAGGCGGAGGACCCTCGATTTCAAGAGGAGCCAACATAAATCCCGTGGTGTTCGATCTCCTGGTTCAAATAGCCGAAGACAAGAAAATACCCTATCAGCTTGAGGGAGAGCCCAGGGGAACAGGCACAGATGCTAACGCCATTCAGCTTGCGCGGGCAGGAGTCGCCGCCGGCCTTGTGAGCGTACCTTTGAGATACATGCACACCCCTGTAGAGCTTTTAGCCTTCAAGGACGCCGAAAACTGTGCCACACTACTGGCCGAGTTTGTCATGGCAGTGGACAGCTCTACAAGTTTTGTGCCGGATTAAGGCGGGCAAGGTCTACCTCCAATACAGGCTATCGTTTGGAAATACATAAAAGAAGACACAAGCGACATGTCCCAAAACAGAGCAAACCTCCACGCCGTTGTAAGCGGAGTAGTTCAGCAAGTCGGATTTCGATTCTTCGCTCAGGCAATAGCGTACAGGTACGATCTGGTCGGATACGTCAGGAATTTGCCTGACGGGAGGGTCGAGGTGGAAGTGGAGGGGGAAATAGGACTCCTGAACGATTTCCTGGAAGATATGAAAAGGGGACCAATCTCCGCCAAGGTGACGGCCGTTGGGACAAAATGGAGAGAATATTCGGGGAAATACAAAAACTTTGAAGTCAGATATTGAAAAGGAAGTGAAAAACCGATCGGCTTTGGTTGGGTCTAATAAGGCGAATGCCCCAGTTTGATGTTGAGGGCGTCGGGACTAACCTGCTGTCGGAGGAATTTGGTATTTTCACCGGAGGCCTTGGTCCCATTGAGGCGATCTCCGTCCTCCGAGCACAGGCGCGTGTTTCTGTTTGAAATGCGAAGAGCTTAAGACACTTATCTGGAATTTCAAGTCAGGGGAGAATTCATATTGAAAGAATTAAAAAACTATATCAGAGACGTTCCAGATTTTCCCAAGAAAGGGATCGTATTCAAGGATATTACTACTCTCTTAAAGGATCAAGAGGCCTTCAAGGACGCAATTGATCAGCTTACGGAGCCGTTTCGAGAAGCCAAAGTTGACATTGTAGTCGGCATCGAGTCCAGAGGGTTCATCTTCGGCTCGGCGGTGGCTTACAAACTCGGAGCGGCCTTCGTCCCCGTCCGAAAGCCCGGCAAACTCCCCGCAGATGCGCTGAAAGAGGAGTACGCCCTGGAGTACGGAACAGATGCGGTCGAGATTCATCAAGACAGCATAAAAGAGGGCCAGAAGGTGCTTATAGTAGACGACCTTCTGGCGACCGGAGGGACGATGGAGGCGACCTGCAAGCTCATCGAACAGCTCAAAGCCGAAATCGTCGGCATAAGGATCCTGATCGAGCTTACCTTCTTAAAGGGAAAAGAGAAGTTGAGTGGCTACCATGTATCCTCTATAATCGAGTATTGACGTCCTGTACTGTGGCGAGTTGAACAGCAAGAGCGTAGGGAAAAACAAGGTAATCTTATGAAATCAACCGAGGAGCTGTATCAGATTGCTGATGAATTGCGGGCTATTGCCAATCTTGGTCTGAATTATTCAAAAAATGAATATGATCTGGATAGATATGAAAGAATTCTTTCTGCTAGTGCGCGATTGTTTGGAGCAATAGAGCACCGATCATCAGAAGAGGTATTGGAGAAGTTTCAAAATAACATGTTCCATGTCAGTCCATTGGCAGGGGCTGAGGCTGCTGTGCTCCATGACAACCAACTTTTGCTCGTCAGGAGACAGGACAACGGGCTTTGGGCGATTCCTGGAGGGCTCACAGAGGTAGGCGAAACATTAGCTGAGGCAGCCCAACGTGAGCTTTGGGAAGAGACACAGCTAAGAGGATATGTTACAAAGTTGATTGGTGTTTTCGACTCTCGAAAGTGGAAGAGTCGGATTAAAGTTCAGATGTATCATGCTGTGTTTCTCGTAGAATGCGAAAACCCTTCGCCATCAACAACTTCAGAGACGACAGATGTCGGTTTTTTTAGTGAAGACGGTTTGCCACCCCTTTCACCAGGTCATTATCTAAGAGTTCCTTTTGTCCTTAATCTTCTTCGCGATGAGAAATCAATGCCGTATTTCGATCCTCCTGAAGGCACTTTTTAACACATCGAGACCCAAGTTCTCGGAATACAGTTACTTGATCAAGCTAACCTTGTTGAACGCTGGGAGCAGTCGAGTGGATACGATGTATCCTCTATTAATCGAATACTGATGTCAAGGGGAATAGCCAGACAGCGCGGTGTAGGGCATCTATTGGCCACTCCGCTGTCTTTTCACTTCGCATCGCAAGTGTGGACTGCCATACGCTAAAGAGGATAGCTAATGACTCGTGCACCTTTTCAAGTCCTAGTCTTGCCCTACCGATTCCATCGGTATGGTGAAATTGAATATGCAATATTTAGTAGATCCGACTCCGACCCAAATGTCTGGCAAGGTATTGCAGGAGGTGGTGAAGATGACGAAACGCCTTTAGAGGCGGCAAAACGGGAGACATGGGAGGAAATTGGCCTACCTACCAAGTCCCTCTTCATCGCTTTGGACACAGTCTCATCGATACCGGTTGCATGCTTCGGGGATAGCCATCTGTGGGGCGATGAAGTGTTCGTGATCCCCGAGTACTGTTTCGGTGTAGAAGCGTCGGAATGTAAGATAACACTTTCTTGTGAACACATTGACTATAAATGGCTTACGTACGAACATGCTGTAGAACTCCTGAAATGGGACGGCAACAAGACCGCATTATGGGAACTAAATCAGCGTCTAAAACTTCTCACGGCTTCGCCCGACTGAAATAGAAAGATATACGTGATGGTTCAGATATAAGAGGTTAGCTTCGATTCACCTTCGGCTGAAGGGAAGAAGGAAGTCGAGAATTGCTATAGAAAAGGGTTCACGGCGGTGGATATGGAAACGTCCGCCACATTTGCGGTTGCAGAGCATTTTGGAATAGACAGGGTGTCTATCCTCTTTGCGTTTGATAATCGGAGATATAAGGAATATATGCTAACAAAAGATGCAGACAAGGATAAGCGCCGTATGCTCGGCAACAAGCGAATGATAGAATTGCTTTTCGGGCTTGTGAAGGAATACCTGAATGAACAGACCGCAAAGCTATCGAGTCTGTCTTGACCTTGAACGAGTTATAGCTTATTTTTTTCGATGTATCAGGACACATCATTGCGTTACACAATAAGGACGCCTTATTGTCAGAATCAGAACCCCAATCACAAATAGGAGAAACCGAATCCAAAGTCAAGACTGAAACGATGCCGGTTGAGGGCGTGGATTTCAAGTCCGGTGCCGCCCTTATACTTTTAGCTTTGTTGTGGGGCGGGCACCCTGTGGCTATGAAATTCGGACTAAAGGGGGCTCCCCCAATCGGTATGGGGGCGATAAGATTTGCCATAGGAGCGATTTCCATAGCCTTGTGGTGCGCCTTTACGGGTGTGCCCCTGAGAATGAAAAGGAACGAGGTAAAACCGATTCTATGGATAACTCTGCTCTTTACAGCTCAGATCGTGGCTCTAAATTGGGGGACACACCTGACGACCGCAGCCCATTCGACGGTCTTGATAAATACACATATCTTCTTCGTATCCATCTTAGCTCACTTCCTGATTCCGGGAGATAGATTAAACGTAAAAAAACTCATCGGGATCGTCCTGTCCTTCTGCGGCGTGGCGTCTATCTTCAGGCGCAGCTTGGAACTTGGAGAGTCGAGAAACCTCTTAGGCGATTCTATTGTGCTCGTAAGCGGGCTACTTTTAGCGTTCAGGGCTGTGTTCGGCAAGAGGATAATGCAGTATGTGCATGTCTATAGGTTCCTGGCGTGGCAGATGATATTCGGCCTTATCCTCTTCTCTCTTCTCAGCCTCTACACAGAGGGAGTCGAAGGCTACAATTTTACTCCCACAGTTGTCCTTTCACATTTGTACCAGGGCGTCATCGTAGCCGGGTTCTGTTTTGTGCTGTGGCACATTCTCTTGAAGCGCAAGAGTCCGAGCAAGATAGTAGTCTTCTTCTTTCTGACTCCCATATTTGGAGTGATCTTTAGCGCCCTTTTTCTGTCAGAGAAGATAACGTGGGACCTTGCGGCTGGAGCGCTCTTAGTTGCGGCGGGAATGTACGTTGTGAACAAATCATAAGGGCAGTAGACAGGCCCCCGATCCCCCGATAGATTCAATCGAGGGCAGGGGAAGTCAAAACCAGAAACAGTAGACAGGATGTAGGGGCGAGGTTAACTCGCCCTTTATTTAGACGGGGGCAATGCCTTGCCTCTTTGCCCCCTCAAGTAGAAAGTAGTTAGTCAGAGCACAACTTATGGACAAATGGGAAAAGATCAGAGAGAACATGGCAAAGATGGGTCTCCCTGCGCCTCAGCCGGTGGAAGATACAGATAATCCCCCCAAGTTCTTTATTCTGGGCGAATTAGCGGAGAAGCTATATCAGAAAGAAAAGATAAAGAAAGATCAGGAGAAGTTGAATCAGTTGGATCTTTTTGACGATAATAGGTAATTTTCTGCAGGTCTTCAATTTTCCCCTTGTCCGTATACCCCGAATCTATGTATATTTATAAGTGATCCAGAGTTGTAACTCATATTGCCCAAATTTTGGAGAAATCCATGCACTACTTCCAGTACAAAGGAAACGAACTGTTCTGCGACGATGTGAGCATCAAAGGGATAGCCCAAGAAGTGGGAACTCCACTATATCTTTACAGTTCCCAAACCCTTATAAGACACGCTCAGAACATAGACGGGGCCTTCAAAGATATAGATCACATAACGTGCTACTCAGTAAAGGCCAACTGGAACTTAACGCTGCTCCGCATTTTGGCGAAAAGGGGTCTGGGCGCCGACATAGTCTCCGGTGGGGAACTCTACAGAGCGCTCAAGGCGGGATTTACACCGGAAAAGATCGTCTATTCGGGAGTCGGCAAGAGCACCGAGGAGATAGAATATGCTCTGGGTGCAGGGATACTGGCCTTCAACGTGGAGTCCACCGCAGAGTTAAAGGAGATAGACAAGATAGCGGGAAAGATGGGTCTGAAGGCCCCCGTTTCGCTCAGGATAAATCCCGATGTCGATCCTGAGACTCATCCTTATATATCTACAGGATTGAGGCAGAGCAAATTTGGCATTCCTCATTCAGAGGCTCTCGAAAGCTTCAAGATGTCCCGGAGCCTGCCGAATCTGGATGTCATAGGGATAGATTCACATATCGGTTCTCAGATAACGACTGTAGCCCCCTTTGTCGAAAGTGTAGAACGTCTCGTTGAGATGGTGGACAGTATCAGGGACCTGGGGATAGACATCCAGTACATAGACATCGGGGGGGGACTCGGCATCAGGTACAAGGACGAGGAGCCACCCGAGCCCTTAGAACTTGCCGAAGCCATCGTACCGCTCCTTTCAAAGACTGGATGCACAATAATCTTCGAACCGGGAAGGTCAATGGTAGGAAATGTAGGAGTCCTGGTGTCCAAAGTTCTTTATGTAAAGAGGAGCGAAGAAAAGACATTCGTAATCGTGGACGCCGGCATAAATGACCTTATTCGCCCCAGCTTCTACGACTCTTACCACGACATCCTTCCCCTGGAAAGATCTCACAGAGAAAAGGTCGTAGCCGATGTCGTAGGCCCTATATGCGAATCGGGGGACTTTTTAGCAAAAGACAGAGAGGTGCCGCCGTTCAAAAGCGGAGATCTTATGGCATTCATGAGCGCGGGGGCGTACGGCTTCTGTATGTCCTCAAACTACAACTGCCGCCCTCGTCCGCCTGAGGTTATGACCGTAGATGGGAGTTTCGAGATCATAAAAGAGAGAGAGACGTATTCTGATCTCATAAGGGGGGAAAGGATTATAGAGATATGATAAATTTTGTTAAAATGAGCGGAGCCGGAAACGATTTCATCGTCTTTGACAACCGCGACGGTAACCTTCCAGAGGATCGGGAAGTGTTTGTAAGGAGGATCTGCCAGCGGCGATTAGGGGTAGGAGCAGACGGCGTTCTTTTTGTCGAGGATAGCCTATCTTTCGACTTTAAAATGCTCTATTACAACGCTGACGGAGGAGAAGCTGAGATGTGCGGCAACGGAGCAAGATGCGTCTCCCGATATGCCTATCTGCAAGGCATAGCTCCCCAGAAGATGACTTTTGAGACAGCGGCTGGGCAATATGGCGCAGAGGTAAAGGGAGAGAATGTGAAGCTGGCCATGGTGGATCCCTTTGATATTGAACTAAACTTCAAACTGGAGCTTGGCATCGGCAGGGTGGACGCAAGCTTCGCCAATACGGGCGTCCCTCACGCGGTCATCTTTTTAGAAGACGTGGAATCGGCAGATGTCTTCAATCTGGGAAAAGAGATCAGATATCACGAAAGATTCCAGCCGAAGGGCACAAACGCTAATTTTGTTCATATCCTTTCTCCGGATCGGATCAGGGTCAGAACCTACGAAAGGGGCGTGGAGGACGAGACACTCGCATGCGGGACTGGCGCAGTCGCCGCCGCTGTCGTAGCGGGACTTGTGAAAGATGTGGCTCCGCCCGTGGATGTGATAACGCAGAGCGGAGGGACCTTGAAGGTAGACTACAACGTCGAAAATGACAAGGCCAAGAACATCTTCTTAGAGGGCGATGCTGTGATTGTATTTGAAGGCAAGTTGACTAATGAGATCCTTCAGGGGATAGAAGTTCCATCTTATCCCTCTTAAATACTTTCCCTAAATTTTCGATCACGCTGTCCTCTGCGTCCTGCATATTGACGCTGGGTGAAAGTTGCTCCATCGAAATGGCATCGCATGCGTCTATTCCGCAGGGGTTAATGTACTTAAACCCCTCTAAGGACTCCTTTTTCACGTTCAGGGCAAAACCATGAAAGGTCACCCACTTTTTGACGCCGACCCCTATAGAGCATATCTTTTTATCCTCACTCCGCCGACCTTCGACCACCCACACACCCGTCAATCCCTCTTTCCTTTTTCCTGCGATTCCAAATCGGCTCAGAGATAGCATGACAGCCTCTTCTATCTTTCTCAGATAGAGGTGCAGATCCCTTTCCTCATCTTCCAAACGCAAGATAGGATAGCCCACCAGTTGCCCCGGACCGTGATAGGTCGCATCCCCACCTCTGTCAGTCCGGCAGAGAGGTATCCCTTTCAAGTCCAGTACCTCCTTCGGAACCAGGACATTTCTATCTTTGCCTCTATGTCCCAGAGTGATCACGGAGTTGTGCTCGCACAGGATCAAAGAGTCGCTGGAGTTATCGGGATTCGCTATCCTGCTTCGGACAATTCCTTGCTGAATTTTATACGCGTCGTCAAACGATATAGTGCCCAGTCTGATGACGTGAAACTCTTTCATGAGAGATCTCACAATATCGGGATCGAAAACAATTGACTGGAAGGTGGATATTCCCTCTTTATCTTCTACGAGATTGCTTCGCTCCCCCGACCCCCAATTGAATCTCTTGGGGGCTGAATCGGGGACTCAAGCAAGGAGAGGAATCCACTGACTGCTGTCTTTCTACTTGTTATCCTCTTCCCCCTGGGGCCAGGGCTTGAACCACTGAACGATCTCGATCCTGTTGCCGTCGGGGTCTGAGACGAAGAAACGGTCGGCTCCCGGGATTGGAACCGTCTCTTGCACTTCTACTCCTTTCTCTCGAAAGACATTCCGTGCGTTCTTAGCGTCCTCCACTTGCAACGCTAAATGACGGGGAGAGATCGTATCTACACGATCTTTCGGCATGAGATGGATATGCTCTTCCCCCACCTGAAACCAGACCACTTCAAAGTCGAACGTAGAGGGTGTGGGTATCTCCTCTAAACCTAATACCTGTGAGTAAAACCGCGATGCCCTTTCTAAATCCGTCACTACGATAGAGCAGTGATGTAAGCCTGTGCAGGAAATTTCCATGTCCGGGTCTCCTTATGTTCTGCCCCCATGGGATAAGAAAATAATCGGACCAGGCAGTAAGAAGAAAGGATAGGGAATCCTCCCCTGCTTGTCCAATCTCTGCTGAATATTCCTGAGATCCCTTCGCCCACCGCGCGGCTAGCGCTACCCCGGCAAAGCGGACACTTTGTGCTTTTCCCCCTCGACTTCATCCTCCCTAACAAAGCGTCCACTGCGCTTCGCAATGACGGTTTGGGGAGAGGCGGTGCCCAGTCTACTGCCCAGTGACTACTGTCTACCTTCCTATACTGCCTACTTCTTTACAATAAACCTTCATTAAGGGCCTCCTGAGCTGTTTTGCCCCCTGCCATCTTAATTATCTCCACATCGTAGTGATCTGCGATTTGAGCTACAGTCTTGATCGTAGCCTCAAACTCGTTTTGATCCATGTTCACCCCAGCTATCGAATGGCTAAACTTTATGGTATCGTCAAAAGTCAGCGAGAAGGCTCCAAAGTGGATGTTTGCGTTCTCGTTGAGGAGATAACGCATCAGATCCTCCGTTATAGTTGCTTCATAGACCAGGAAGCTGAAGCAGTCCACTATAGCGTCATCTTTGTGCCAGGCCCTCACAAGGAGTTGAACCACGGTGGTCCCCACCATGATAATATACCTGCCGTCCTCGAACTTTTCAAACTCATCCCCGTGAGTCCCCTCTAAATATTCCTCCACCCTCTTTGTCACCTTTTTCAGGATGTCTTCCGGCATTCTTATCCTCCTCCTTTTTGAGTCGATATGGATGTTCGTAGGGCTGGGTTCCCCAGCACTACATTTAATTCAGTAAGGCTATAGGAGATGATCTTCCCCACGAGTGAGCCATTCAATATCGAACTGCGATAAGGTCAGCTTCTCGTAGGGATGCTCTTTGCCTGCTTCGTAAAGACAGCAGATGCTTATATCGGGGGAAACAGCCAGGTCTGAATATGCAGAAGGACCCTCGCAGAGCAACCTGGAGACGGACCAGGTCCGGCACTCATCGTAGCTGACCCTGACCGTCATCTTCTCCCTTTCTGTGCTGGCAGGATTAGAAAAGAGAACGTGATTCTGGTCGTGGCGGCCCACCTGTGCCAGGCGAGCTAAGCTGCCCTGGCACATCGGCTCAACCAGTGTCTCATCCCAGTCTAACTTTGAGAATGTCTGGCCGTTGTCGTAGCTCCATGCGTATGCGCGCCTCTTGCCGCCTCTGTAGTTGCGACAATTGATATACACAGCGCCGTCGGCGGTCTGGACAACTGCAGATTCGTTCGTGCCCTCATCCACAATTCCGCCGACCTTCCAACTTTCACCGTGGTCATCGCTGTAGATTATGTGCGAATGATAAGGATCATTGCGATTGAAATTCACCCCCACGATGTGGTCGCAGGGGATCACCAGCCTCCCATTTTCAAGTTGAATTCCATGTCCGGGTCCCGTCGCATACCACGTCCAGGAGTTGTCTTTCACATCCTGGGTGATCTCCTGTGGTTCAGCCCATGTTTCACCGTCGTCCGCGCTCTTGGTAATCCAGACCGTGCGCGGCGCTTTGCCTTCGACAATCATGCTCTCAGGCCCATCCCCCAGGTTCTTGCAGAAGGGCAGCCAGATCGTGCCGTTGCTTCGATCTACGACCGGACACGGATTGCCGCATGTCATATCGCCCTCGGAGACGACAAGCTGCGTATCCTGCCACGTCTTCCCGCTGTCGAAACTCCGCTTCAACAGGAGATCGATCTTTCCCGCATCGCCCCTTCCGTACTTTCTTCCCTCGCAAAAGGCGAGTATAGTCCCCACAGCGGAGACCACAAGGGCGGGGATCCTATAAGTATGGTATCCCTCCTGGCCGCCTATGAAGAGATCCCTCTGCTTGAGCCATCCGTTAGCTTCGGTTGATGAATTCCCTTCTGTCATATGTTTTTCTACGCAACGTGCTGACCGGACAGGATCGCAGAGTCGTCCTGATCCTTTTTCAGATGTCTGTCACTTGGGCGAGACGCTAAAACTTTTCTCCATCTGCCGGCGCGATGCATTCAGGCGAATCGTTCCGCGGATTATTGACAAAGCGTGACACAGAATAAGCGGTCATGTCCTCAGCGGGATACGGGCGGAGAAGTTCGTCCAGCTCATCGGGACGTCGCTCCTGAGGGTCGAGCCAGCTCTCGTAAGCTTCTGGCTTCAGGATAGCCGGCATACGGTTATGAATCTGTTCCATCATCTGATTGGGTTCGGTTGTGATAATCGTACACGAAAGGAGAGAAGCATCGTCTCTTGGTCGCCACATTTCCCATAGCCCTGCAAAGCCAAAGGGAGTGCCACACTTCAATCGAATGTAAATCGGCACTTTGGTCTTGCTCCCCGGCTCCTGGCGCCATTCGTAGAATCCGTCTGCCAGGATTAAGCAACGGCGTCGCAGATAGGCAGTTCGGAAGGACGACTTCTCAGATAGAGTTTCAGAGCGAGCGTTGATCATACGATAGCCGATTTTGGGATCCTTCGCCCAGGATGGGATCAAGCCCCATGTGAAATCTTCCACATTGTTCTGGCCGGTATTTGCAACTACAGCCACATTCTGAGATGGGGCGATGTTGTATCTGGGCTTAAACTCGTCTGGCATCACAAATTCGGGAAAAGCCTCCATCACATCAATAGTGTCCGTTGCCAGTGAAAATCGTCCGCACATAGCATCTCCTCTTAATCCTCTCTCCCATGCTGTCAAGACGCTGTGTCGTCAGGAGGCATGTGGAGTTGGTCGAATCCTTTAGTTGACATCTGCTGCGCAGATCTGAAGAACTATTGCCAACGGTACTCTTTGATCGCTGCCTCAAAAGAACCTTACCCCCAACGCCCTCGGGTTATTCTCCTTTTCAGATCGCCCAAACTTAATAGACCGATGGATTAGGAAGATACAAAGAAAAATGTTAGATGTCAATGAAGATTTCTAAGTGCCTGTGATTCCGAACGGTCGTATTATCTGGGAAAGTTTTCCCACATCAGGCAAGCTCGAAGCTTCTATAAAAGCAACTTAAATCAAATGTAATACCAAATTCTATTTAACCCGATTAATTCATAAACTTGGTGGAGTCATTGCGAGGAGCAAAGCGGTCCCCGATAGAATCAATCGGGGAAGCAATCTCAAGGTTTTATAGTGGTCTCCTATGAGAGCCGGAGAGTATTACATCTACCACAGAATCGAGATTGCTTCGCCTACGGCTCGCAATGACACCGAAGATGGTTAAACGACATAACTATAATATAATACAATCCCTTAATTAATACACAACCTTTTTTTGTAAACTATTCGGGTTAACATACTGCTAAGTCTCTCGGCCCAAGGGCGAGAGAACCTCGCCGCTGCATTGTATCACCGAGATCGGTTCCTCCCGATCCCCCCCGATAGATTCAATCGGGGGTAGAATCAATCGGGGATTCATTCGGGAGCGCTCGCAATGACAGGGCCCGACTTAGGTCATTGCGAGGTGGATAAAATCCACCGAAGCAATCTTTCCCTCTGCTTATCGGGCGGAGAAAGCCCACGCCATATCAGACGGTGCTCATCCGTGAGTGGAGAGTGTCTTTGGGACTCTGTCGCCGATTTCTTTTGAATTGGGAAAGTTACCTTCACCTCATCGGAATTCCCAATAGATTTTTTTAGAGTTTCTTCATTTTTTTCTTTACAGCTGAACTGTTGAATACTATTGTTATGTACAGTATATGCTGATCAGTGACGTAGTAATTGACATAGCTTCCTTTCGAAGCGGAGGATAAAAGAGGAGAAGGAGGTAACTATGGAGTACGCTCATATCAGGAGGAAGCTTCCCCACGAGCGGAATGCGATCACGCACAAGTTCAGTGTGGGCGGATACGAAGGGTACATCACTGTGGGGATGTACGAGGACGGATCTCCCGGGGAGATATTCTTACTGGGAGCAAAGGAGGGCTCCGTAGTATCGGGTCTTATGACTTCCTTTGCTACGGCGATCTCAATAGCGCTTCAGTACGGGGTTCCTTTGAAGATGTTGGTGGACAAGTTCAGCCACATGCGCTTTGATCCTGCGGGCTTTACTAACAACCCTGACATCCCAATGGCAGAGTCTATTATAGATTATATCTTCAGATGGTTGGGGAAAAAGTTCCTGCCCCAAGAAGATTAGAAGCCGGGCGATAACGGGAAGAATACGGCACCCGATCTCTCACGCCGAGAAAACGGGATGACGATGAAAGAGGTTGAGATGCGGGAAAAGTAGGTGTTACTGACTCTGGCCGACGCCCCTGCCTGCTACGAGTGCGGGGCGAAAATGGTCAGGAACGGATCTTGCTGCAAATGCCTCAACTGCTGTTCCTACGAACGGATGTTCGTAGGAACAGCAGGCAGTATGTAGGGGCGAGGCGCCATGGGCGCTTTGTTGGAGAGCCACAAGCCACGAAGTGGTAGCCCCAAGGTCAGACACACGGGTCTGCCCCTACAACAGATGTATATAGGGACAAACGTTTTGCCCAGTAGACTGTAGATAGAGGGCGCTTCCTCCCCCCTTCCGAGATTGCTTCGGGGAGAACCCCCTCGCAATGACTAAAAGTACAAACCAAGCAACATCCTTATGAGCACATACTATTGTCATTGCGAGCGCCCCCAATTGAATCTATCAGGAGCAGGAAAAGGCAGCCGCTCAGGGGAGTAGTTTGACAAAAATGAGGATCGGTGAAAAATCTTACTACCTTCTGAGGCAAAGATATGCTCCCTAGGGATCTGGTCTTATAGGGTAAAGAGAACCTGCCAGCAGGTAATTTTGTGATTGATATCCTCAGGGAAGTTTGTATCGTCCGGGGGAAGAATCGGAAGTTGTTCAGTAAGTTTTTCCTGTAAATGCCTATGTATCGTAAAATATTACACTTTGACCTGGATGCCTTTTTCTGCGCCGTGGAAGAGCAGCGCGATCCGTCCCTTAAGGGTGTAGCCTTCGCTGTAGGTGCGCAACCTGATAGTCGAGGGATAGTAGCTTCCTGCTCGTATGCAGCTCGAAAGTTCGGTATAGGCTCAGGGATACCGATGGCTCAAGCGGTCAAACTGTGTCCTGAGTTAGTAATTGTCCCCCGGCGACACCTGGTATATGGGAAAGCCTCCGAACAGTGTATTGACCCACAAGTGTTCCGACCGGACAGTCTATTCAGTATGTAGGAGATGGGAACTTCCCCCATCAATCGTCAGACTGGGTAGTCGCTGAGCCGACATTAGGGCAGGCCAACCAGCCTTCTTCCACTTCGCTTATAGGAGATTTTGACGGGAACAAGGAAGTAGGTCTTTCAGATTTTGTCCTCTTCTTGGATGCTTTCGGGACAACGACTGATTCGGCTAATTGGGATCCTAAATTTGATTTAGATGGTAATGGAGAGATCGGACTGTCCGACTTTGTGATCTTTCTGGACAACTTCGGAAAGACAGGGTAGCGATCACACGATCAGCATGGCGTCTCCGTAGGAGTAAAATCTATATCTTTCCTCTATAGCCTCCTCGTAGGCCTTGAAAATAAGATCTTTTCCACACGGAGTGGTCGCACCACCAAAGGCGCAGACTAGCATAAGGAGAGTGGTCTTGGGGAGGTGAAAGTTCGTCAAGAGAGCGTCTGCGACCTTAAACTTATAGCCCGGATAGATAAATAAGTCCGTCTCTCCTGATCCGGGGTGGACAGATCCGTCACAGTGGGATGTTGACTCCAGCGTCCTGAGCACAGTCGTACCCACGGCGAAGACCTTTCCCTTTCTACGATTGATAATAGTTGCGGCGTCTTCCAAGACCTGGTACTTCTCTTCGTGCATCGTGTGGTCTTCCACTCTTTCTGTCTTCACGGGTGCAAACGTACCGAGTCCAACGTGCAGGGTTAGGGGGACTACAGATGCGCCCTTGTTTCTTATTCTATCGAGGATATGATCTGTGAAGTGCAGTCCGGCAGTAGGAGCAGCGATTGCTCCCTCCACTTTTGCGTAGACGGTCTGGTATCTTTGAAAGTCCTGATCATAAGGAGAGGATCTTTTTATGTAAGGAGGGAGCGGGACCTGTCCAATTTGAGCTAATTTCTGCTCAAACGATCCTGTACATTCAAATCGCATAGTCCTGATTCCGTCCGGCTGGATCTCCACAATTTCCCCAGTTAGAGCGTTATCTTTCTCCCCGAAGGCAAATTGAGCGTTCAATCTGGCTAACCTTCCTGGCTTTGCCAGTACCGACCAGGTGGGCGGAGATTCCGACAATCTCTTCAGAAGTAGAATTTCGATCTTGCCCCCTGTGACAACTCTCTTTCCTATCAGCCGAGCCAGGAGGACCTTTATATCGTTGATGACGAGACAATCACCTGGATTTATGTAGTCCACTATATCCTTGAAGTGCCTGTGATCTATGCTTTTGCGCTGCCTGTCCACGACGATCAGTCTGGATTCGCCCCGCTCCACTAAGGGATATTGAGCGATGAGTCCTTGCGGCAGATAGTAGTCGAATTCGGATACGAGCAATTTACCTCGTGCTCCTGTTCCAAGCAACGTTTCGTAGGGGCTGGGAGACCCAGTCCTTGGCGCGAGGGGACCTCGCCCCTACAATTTCCTGCGAAAGTTGAAGAGGAAAAACTGATGTCTTCTTAGGAAAGGGGGATGGTAGGCGGTGCCCTGTCTAGCCCCGATAGATTCAATCGGGGGCTACTGACTCCTGTCTACTGACTGCTTAAGGCTCTCCCACCATTTCATCATTTCCGTTATCTTCTTTTCGTATCCGTGTTCTGTGGGGTAGTAGTACTTGGCACCTGCCAGATTGTCGGGCAGATATTCCTGAGCTATGTAGCTTTCCTCAGAATCGTGGGCGTATTTGTAGCCCTTTCCGTATCCGAGTTCTTTCATAAGTTGCGTAGGGGCGTTGCGAATGTGGAGAGGGACGGGCAAAGAGGGACTTTTTTGGACGTCTTCCTGGGCCATCTGATATGCGGAGTATACAGAATTGCTCTTAGGGGCTGTGGCAAGGTAGACTGCCGCTTGAGCGAGCGCAAGTTCACCCTCGGGGGAGCCGAGAAAGTCAAAGGCGTCCTTGGCGGCTATCGCTATGGTCAAAGAGCGCGGGTCGGCGTTTCCCACGTCCTCTGATGCGAATCGGACCATACGCCTTGCAATGTATAAACCCACATAGACCGCGTTCCCTCCGGGTTCGACTGCAACCGCTCTGACGTAATTAGTGATAATTGGGGCGGACACCTGGGCGTGTATTTGTGCAGCGATACCCAAGATAACGAAAGTTATCGTAGCCAGAACCGTGGAAGGTTTCACTGCTCGTCCTCTCATTTTGTTTCATCACCTCCTTACAAGAACAATGCCATCAACTGCTATACAGGAGCTCTTTTCTGATGTTTCGCTCCCTCCTTTCCTTTGCCTGAAACTATTTCCCCTTCCGGCATGAAAGTTCTTTAAGTTAATAGCAGTATCTTTTCAGCAAACAAATTAGGACTACCTATAGCTGTTACGTAGAATTCGTGAAAGACACCGCATAGAAGTCATCAAGTTCTTTGCTTAATCAGGATAATGTTAGTAACTGTTATACGTATAGTACAATTCCCAAGCTTTGTCAAGCTTTCTTTGATGACATATCTTATTTATTTTACATATATTTAGTATTTGTCAACTATTTTACAAATACTTTATGAGAAATTTATATCACTGTCGTATTATAGATACGTGAGAGAGACAAAACATCCAAAACTTTTTTGAGTTTTTATAAATTCAAGATAGAGTACAACCGACATTCCCCATATCACATTCATGAGGGATTATATTTCGATACATTCTTGTTTCTGAATTAATATTACCACTTTTACATTTTTCAACAAGTACTTTTTTCAATTAAAATAGTATTTTCCTCTGAATTATCACTTTCTTTGTGTTTAAATCCTCCAATTAGAGACACCTCTCCATCGACTCACAAAAAAATGTGGCAGTTTAAACAGAATAACATCGCAATCGTTCAATCCGGGATAATATTTCGGCAAATAACCTCTTGTCTATCCCAACCTCAGCCATTTGAAACGTAATATATCCGCTGTGTCTGACAATCTTCGCTCCGATTTTGATAAATTTCACGAGGAGGCTGCGTAGTGACCAGTGTTTGATTTTCTTCGGAAGAACAAAACGTCGCAGGAAGTTGCCCAAGTTGTAAGCCAGAACAAACAGCCAGAGCCTCACCTGATTGGAGACGAAACGCTTGCATGAGAGTCGGGTCCAGTTCAGAGCATACTTGCCCTCCTTAATCCACTGCTCAGCTCTGCCACGGCCATTGTAGAAGTGTACCACGCCTTCTGGCTTGGCGCTCATGTTGGTCACGATAAATCCCACTCTTGGGAATAACTCCCCTTGGTGCCATTCAACCTTGGCGACCACTCGCCTCGATTGATCCCAACTGGCCGCTTTATATTGAAATTCATATAACGATACAATCGGTTTCCTCGGCGGTCGTCCAACTGGCCGAGTCAGCAGGTATCGTATCTTTTCATAGAGTATCTCATTTGCGGGAAACCGAATGGCATACAAATAGCCGTTTCCCTCCAGATAATCATAAATCTCAGGCTTTGCGAATGCAGCATCGCCTCGAAAGTATTTCCTATTCTTCTTGCTCTCGTATCTCTTGACGATCGGTTCCAGAACTTCCTTCCAACGATCAGCACTGTGAACATTACCAGAGCGAAGTAGGACTCCTTCACAATCCCCGAACTGATTGAAGCAGAACACTGGATGAAAACAGGTACATCCGAAATGACCGTTGTAAGCTGATCCTTCCTGCTGGCCATGTACCGGACTCTCCGAACTGTCCATGTCCAGAATGATTCGTTGATGCTGTGTTTTACTCATCGCTTTTTGAACCCACTTGCCATTGATATCTGACAAGTTTCTGAGATTGTCATGCTGAGTCAGTATATCAGTTTCAAAACGTCCTATCGTGTTGGAGCTGGCAGCTTGCCTGCCTTTGTCCTTCTTTCCGGTAATCGCTCGCATGACGGGATCAACGGATAATCGCTCGGCGTCATTTACATCTTCATATCCTGCAAGACGGCTGTATATCGATTGACGCAGGAGAGTAGATATATCATGTTGGATATTACGGCCTGTGCGTTTATCGGTAAAAACCGCTGATACCGAATCAAATAATCCCAGTGCGTAATCAAGGTCACGATACGCAAGAAGTCCACCGTTTGATGTCACCTTTGCACCATGAAATTCAAGCTTTATTCCTCCATCAAAACCTACTTTCATTCTTTCACCCTCTGGATGATCAATATTTATCCGCCATTTATGAGTCTTATTTATTGTAATATAACATGTTCTGGCGACTTTGACAACCATTTTTCGGGTCTAATATGGCGAATGGGGGATTGAGCATCTGTATGCATTGACGCCAGTTGTTGAGAAATTTTCGGTAGATGAAGCGTTTCTGGATTTATCACATAGCGCAGAGCCGGCAGGAGTGTTAGCTCGGAAATTACAGACCTCAATCCGGGACAACATTGGATTACCATGTTCATTGGGCGCTGCTACCAACAAGATAGTTACAAAGATCGCTAACAATGTCGGTAAAGCATCGGTTCAGACGAACGGTCCGCAGGGAATGGTCGAACCACCCAATGCCATTACGGTGGTGCCGCCTGGTCAGGAGGCGGCCTTCCTTGCACCTCTTCCAATCAGTGCGCTGTGGGGGGTCGGAACAAAAACAGCCCGTTACCTGCGAAAACTTGGGTTCAGCACCATAGGGGATCTTGCCAGATGGCCTGAGGAATACTTCGGTCGGCGTTTTGGGGTGAACGGTTGGAGGTTAGCGCTCTATGCACGAGGCATCGACGACAGCCCTGTTGAAACCACAAGGGAAGAAAAGTCTATGAGCAAGGAGACAACCTTCTCACACGACGTTCCTGACAGGGATGTACTCCAGGGAACTCTCTTTGTCTTGTCTGAGGTAGTGGGAAGGAGACTTAGGTGGAAGGGCGTAAGTTGCCGCAAAGTCACGTTGAAGTTGCGCTGGCCCGATTTTACCACCTTAACGCGGCAAGTTGCATTGAGAGAGCCGACCGATCTGGACTTTAGGATTTACAGTGAGGCGATGGGTCTCTTTGAAAAGCTCTGGAGTCCAGGACAGGCTGTGCGACTCTTGGGTGTAGGTGCCGGCAACCTGAGCCCTGCAGCCCGCCAGTTGAGCTTGTGGGATAACGAAACTGAAAAAAAGGAGCGCTTTCAAGGAGCAGTCGATTCTCTGCGAGAGCGATTCGGATACCGAGCGGTTAGATCGGGACGAGACATACTGAGGGAGCGAAACTCAACCTCAATGCCAGATCTGGATATTTCAGGTTCGTTGTCCGATTCAGAGGCGTTTCAAGATTAACGTGCTGTTCCTCGTCAGCATACCGGGGTGGGAGGAGTTGCCCTGTCTACTGTCTTCCGGGCACGTCTGCCCTTGCCTTTCCCTGTCTACCCCCGATTGAACCTATCGGGGGCTACTGACTACTGTCTACTTATCTTGTCAGACCCTCCCGTAGACGGGGATCGAAGCGCCATTTATGTCTTTCGATGCGTCTGATGACAAGAACAGGAGAACACGAGCGAGGTCTTCCGGTTTGACCCACTTGTCGAAATCGGCCTTCGGCATAGATCTTCTATTCTGCTCTGTGTCTATAATGCTGGGCATAACGCAGTTTGCGGTAATGCCGCTGTCTTTTACCTCATCAGCTATGGTTCTGACCAACGTTATAATTCCCGCCTTAGCCACAGAGTAAGCCGAAGCTCCGACAAATGGCTGTTCTGCCGCTTTAGACGAAATCATCGTGATCCTGCCGCTTTCTTGCCCTATCATTGCCGGTAAAACTGCATTTGCGCACAGGAAGGCCGACTTCAGATTCAGATTCAACATACTATCCCAATCGTCCTGTGACATCTCTACCACAGGATTATCCCCTCTGAAGCCCCCCACTAAATGCACAAGTGCATCTATCCTCCCGAACTTATCCAGGACCTCTTCTACTATCTCCAGTAGACTTTCCGGCGATAGGACATCCACCTTCACAATCATAGGATGATTTTCCATATGCTCAAGATTAGAACGCAAATCCACTGCCTCTTCATCTATGATATATGTCACTACAGTTTTCGCTCCAGAATCTAAGAAGGCCTCAGTTACCGCCTTTCCCAAATTGCCCGTCCCTCCGGTTATTATAACAATTCTACCTTTAAGATCCATTAGCATCTCCCTGTAGATTAGGAAAGAGTAGGTAGCTGTCATTGCCAAACCCCGATTGAGTCTATCGGGGAAGCAATCTCAAGGTCTTATAGTGGTCTTCTATGAGAGACGGAGAGTATTACATCTACCACAGTAACCCCCGATTAAATCTATCGGGGGGATTGCTTCGCCTTCGGCTCGCAATGACACCGAAGGTGGTTAAACCGCATAACTATAATATAATACAATCCCTTAATTAATACACGGCCTTTTTTGTGAATTATTCGGGTTAAGTGTATTACGATCAAGATAGCAATAATGTGGGGATGATACAACTACTTTTTTGCTCCCCACAGGAACTTTGTAACTCTGCCAAATAATTTCTTGACTGAAAGCAGGTTTTTGCTATATTCTTCTGACCTTTTTGATTGCAGCATACGATTTTCAACAAGGTGATACAATTGAAGACTAAAGTAGCCATAGTAGGGGCAAGGGGAATTGGAAAGCACCACGCAAAGTGGTACAACTTGGTCGGATGTGATGTGGTCGCCTTTGTGGGTACATCCCGAAGGAGGACACAGAATACGGCGTCCGTACTCCATGATCTCTTCGGCTTCCAGGGAGTGGCTTACTGGGATGTAGATGAGATGTTAAATGACCAGAAACCGGATATAGTAGGGGTCTGTTCTCCCTATCGTCTACATAAAGAACATACTCTCAAGAGCCTGGAAGCTGGGGCTTGTGTCCTCTGTGAAAAACCGCTGACCTGGGATCGGAACAAGTCGTTTGAACAGATACTCTCAGACGGAGAGGAGATGGTAAGATCAGCAGAGGAAAAAGCTTTGACTGTAGGCGTTTCCACACAATATGTCGCTCTTCCCCGAAACTATAAAGAGATATATGAAAGAGAAATGGGAAACCTTGAAAATATAGAAAGATTCTATGTAGAATTAGAGTCAAGGGGCGACACTGTAAACTGCAGTTATGAAGATATACTCGTTGACCTTATGCCGCATGCTTTGAGCCTTTTGCTGACGCTCATGTCCGACGGCAAGATAGATCCGCAGACGCTAAGAAGTACGGTAAGAAAGACTGAGAATATCACAAACTTTGACTGGGTCGGACCTCAAGGTGGTGCGACCACCGCGAATCATGCGACCATCCCGTGGCGCTGTTCTGTTGAGATTATGCTCAGAAAGAGTATGCTCAGAAATAGAACAGATGGCGAACTCAGGAGAAAGTTCGGCGTCAACGGATTCATCGTGGACATAGGAACGAAAGATGTGGGCGGAGTCTATAAATCAGTCTTGAATTATGGGGGAAAGGATGAGGTATTCGACGACCTTTTGCACATGCTGATCTTTGATTTCGTAAATTCTGTCACAACAGAAGAGCTAGAAATTCCCTCAGCTGGCGAAAGAGCGCTGAAGAATATGAGACTTCAGGTGGAGATACTCCGATCAACATTAGTAGATGGAACGTAGGGGCGAGGCCCGCCCCCGAATGATTCTATCGGGGGTTCAATCGGTAGCGCTTGCAATGACTAAAGGCTGATGCTCTCTTCCTTAATGTGAGGTGCCAAAACTCCGAAAAGACGCGAAGCGGAACCAATCTCTTCTGCTTTATGGTTAATAACCCTTAATGTCTAAATGTTATCTCAAGGCAAAGTATATGATAAGCCAATACAATTTTTGCCCCGAATGCGGAGGGAAGATGCAAAAAGGGACGATAGCGGGGGTAGAACGACCCGTCTGCAAGCTCTGCGGTGGCACAGTCTACCTTGATCCCAAGGTCGCGTCGTGCGCCCTCGTTGAGGATGACGGAGAAATTATCCTGGTAAGGCGCGGTATAGAACCTGTGCTGGGAAAGTGGACGTTCCCCGGAGGATACGTCGACAGAGGAGAAGGTACCGAAACCTCCGCAATCAGAGAGACGAAGGAAGAAGCAAATATAGACGTTCGGATAACGTCTCTTTTAGGAGTGTACTCCTATCCCAACAATCCAGTTGTCGTTATCGTTTATATTGCTGAAGCTGTAGGAGGCAATATCGAAGCAGGGCCTGAGTGTCTGGAGATCGGAAAGTTCCAGCCTGCTAATGTGCCCTGGGATCAGATAGCCTTCAAGAGCACCGAGCAGGCTCTCTTGGATTGGATTAAATTAAGGAGATAAAATGCCGCAACAAGAGAACAGAGGTGAAATAACACTCTGAAAAACAGGTCCGCTCAAGATACTCCCTGTCCCGATGTCTATGGGGTTATTTTCCTATTTAGGCCCTGGAATCGTGTGGGCACGACTGGCCCAGGGTAGCGGAGAGCTTATATGGTGGCCATACCTTACCGCTAAATACGGCGCGGCATTTCTGGGACTCCTGATCCCCGCTTCTCTTCTCCAATTCTGGGTCAATTTGGAGATCATAAGGTACACCGCTGCCACAGGCGAGACGATGATGGCGGGATTCAGCAGGATAGGCAAGTGGTACGCCACGTTGATCTGGATCGGCATCTTCATAGAAAACGTCTGGTTCGGGGCGTACGCCTCCGCTGGTGGCACCGCCCTTGCTGAGCTTACCGGGCTGCCTTCGGAATGGTCTCAAAGGGGACAATCCCTCTTTTGGGGATACCTCACTATAGCTGTGTATCTCATTGCGCTCTTCTTTAGAAAAGTGGTCTATAAGGTAATAGAAAGATTCACCATAGCTATCGTAGTCATAACTCATCGGTGGAGTCATTGCGGCCGTTCTGCAATCCAAGGTCTTGGCGGTTGGTGGAGAGTTCTTCAGTGCGCTCATAAAACCCTACTTTTATGTCCCCGACAACTGGGAAGCGGCAGATACAAATGTGATCATCACAGCTATAGCCTTTGCAGGAGCCGGGGGATTTGGACAGTTCTTCTTCGCCTACTGGATGAGGGATAAGGGCGTGGGAATGGGTAAATACATAGGCAGGGTCACAAGTCCTATCACAGGGGAGGCAGAATCTATACCCTCCACAGGGTACGCCTTTTCCGATACGCAGGAGAACAGGAAGAACTACCGAGGCTTTGTCAGATACCTATCGTTTGAGAATGGACTAGGAGTTATTCTAAACCTTATAACTACGGTATTTATGTGCTGGCTCGCATGGGCGCTCCTTATGCCCGAAGGCAAAGTGCCTGAGGGCTGGCAGATAGCTGTAGTTCAATAGGCCTTCTTCGAGGTCGCCTGGGGACCAATCGGCAAGGCCATCTTCCTCGTAGTAGCTGCCGTCTTCCTGTGCGATGCGTGGCTTCAACTTACAGATGGGTATTCCAGAATACAGGCGGACTACTTCTTCTCCAACTTCCAGTGGGCCAAAAGATTCCACTTCAGGACGTGGTACTACATGTTCGTAGTCCTCTTTACCGTCCTGACTGCCATAACCATGCTCCTTGCACAGCCCGGGGCCCTGATAATCATATAGAGGGTGATCGCCTTCCTCTCGATGGGCATATACTGTCCCGCTCTGATATATCTGAACATCTATATGTTGCCTAAAGCCTTCCCCGCATGGGTGAAGCCAAACTGGGCAGTCAGGACTATGATGTTTATAGTCACGGCGATATATATTGGAGTCGGATTGTGGTATGTGTGGATACTTATAAAAGGCTAATAAGTGATTGTTAGCACCCTGCAGAAGGAACATCTAACGGTTAGCACCGTGCTTTCGCAGGATCTCAGCGATCTCGGTGTGGACGTTCTTTTCTGCCCAAGCCAGAGGTGTGGCCCACGGCTCGTCGTCGGGTAGGTTTGTTGCGGCGCCGCGTTCGAGCAGGAACTCGACCAGTTCCTTTCGGCCCCATCGGGCGGCAAAACCGAGTGGTGTGGAGCAATATTCCTCGTCCCTGGGGTTGATGTCAGCACCACAATCGAGCAAAAGTTTGGCCTTGTCCATATTTCCGGCAGCCGCCATATCATGGAGTAGCGTGATCTGAAGCCAGTTCCTGTGGTTGGGATTCATGCCGTTTTCAAGGAGAAACTTGGCCACATCGTAGTGCTTGAAATAGTAGGACTGGCCCCATTTGCTCACATCGGGCACTCTAGCCCCGTAGCGCCGGAGAAGCTTTAGCATGTCGAACTGTGCCCGCTTAGCTGGCAAAGTCATAACGCCTTCACCCCAGAGTAAGTCGTCCCGGTTCACGAGGTCTGGATTTTCTTTGAGCAGTTGTTCGGCGGCAGCCACATCGTGATCTAATACAGCAGTGAAAAAGGGATGAGGCTCATCGGCTCCATGCGCGCGGAGCAGTTCGTACATGTCGCCTTCGGCGTGCTCCAGGGGAGGGCCAGATGATTCGACGTGGGCATTGGGATCGGCCCCGTGTTCGAGCAGTGTCCGGGCGATGTCGATTTGATTAGCCCTTACGGCAGCCCAGAGGGCATATCCTTTAGGAGCCTGTGCCTCAGGTTCATTGGGATCGGCCCCGTGTTCTAAAAGCAACTTGACGATCTCCGCGTACCCTCGTTCTGCGGCTGCGGATATCGGCCTTTTTCTGCAAGAGTCGTTGAAGTTTGCCAGAGAGGCATCGGCTTCCAGGAATTCTCGCACCTGCTGGAGATCACCCAGCGCCGCGGCAGTATTAATGTTATACTCTGCACCTTTAGCCAGCAGATAGCCCACCATTAGCAAATTGTCTTTCCGCACCCAATAGTTGTTGCGGTAAAACGCCAGGTGGATGGGTTTGAACCCGTCACTGCGCTGGGCATTGACATCCGCCCCCTTGTCGATCAGGTAGCGGATCATGTAGAAATCATCAATTTTGACGGCCCGATGCAGCGGAGTTTCCCCGTTCAGATCACTTGCATTCACCAGTTGGGGTGATTCTCCAAGGATCGCTCTGATATTCGCATAATCTCTACCAGACACTGCTTCGATCAGCTCTGCAGCCTGGGATGAGAACCCTTGGTCCCGCTTCCGCAGTGCTTCCTCGAGGATCTGGACAACTGCATCATGGCCACGGTCGAGGGCCATGGTCAACAGCGAGTCTCCATAGAAGTAGGTGCGATAGGAGGGATTGGCGCCGCGCTCAAGCAGGTAGCTCACCACGTCAACGTGGCCCTCTCTGACGGCAAAGTGTATCGGCTGCGTATAATTATATTGGCATTCCACCAGGTCGGGGTTCTTCTCTACGAGTTGCTGGATCGTCTGCAAATCGCCCTTCAGTGCTGCGCAGAGCATTTCCCATATATCTGTCCCTGCACCCTTTCCAAACAGGCTAAACTCGATGGTCTTGAGTGCCAGCGGTCTAATCATACGTTCGACCTTCTTGGCAAACTTCTCAGCCCGCGACGGGGCCTCTTCATACAGAGTGTCTTTCGCCATATATATCATCTTTTCCTTCAGCCGCTTCCGGGAGGCGCGAAGCCGGTGATCGACTGTCGTTGGGGGATCTCCATGAATTCGGCATTTTCATTCTGTGAATAGGCATTAATATAGAAGAGCGTTGTGACCATCCGCTGGATTTCTGGCAGTGCCCCAATTGCTGCTAAGACCGCGTCCCTCATCTCCCCTTCAAGCACAGCCTCTGCAGGATCTTTCGCCTCTGAAGACATTAAGACCTCCGCTTCCAGTGGAACGATCTCAATGCGCATCCCCCGTGTGAGACGGTCGCAGTGTTTGAAGATAATCTTGCGAAACCAGCCCGGGAAGGCATCAGGTTCGCGAAGCTGATGCAAGTTACTCCAGGCTCCGATAAATGCCTCCTACGCCGCATCCTCAACCAGATGAAAGTCACCCAGAATCGAGTATGCATAGCCCACGGCCATGTCTTGAAAACGTTGTACGATCGCACCGAAAGCGTCCAGGTCGCCCGCTTGTGCGCAAATGATGAGTGATTTCAAATCTTCCATATACGAAAAATCCCCTGTCAAAACCTCTTCTATAAGTACAGACCCAACTGGACAAGGAAATCCGCACAAAAAATTTAGAAAATCTCTATTCCTATCAAGAAACTGACGGTATTCTTGCACCTACTAACATAAAAGGCCGGTAAAGTCAAGGATGGAATTCAGTTTCGGGGGTGAAGAAACTGGAACTATATCACTCATCGATGTCCAGGGAGGATTAGTATCAATGAAGCGCATCGAGTCCTGATGATTTTTTTTGGGCTTGCGTCTTTCTCGACTCCTTTAGTATGTGGGTAGATCAATCACTGAGATCCATATGTCCTCGTAATTCCTCAAAGCCTCCCTCCACCTATCTATATTTCCTTTTCCACCCTGAAGGCGCTGCGCCTCCCTATCTATCCTTTCTTGGGCCTGTGCTATTCTATCTATTATCTCAGGATGACGCCGGTTTATAATCTCCTCTGTCGATGGATGGAATCTTGCTTTGACTGCATCTACCACCTCGCAAAATTGGGAGCTTAAGACCTCAATCGAGTACGTAACCTCGAAATCACGTGGGTCAGAGCGATCTCTTCTGTGATCTGTCCTTTTCAAGGCCGGAAGAGCCATTTATAACACCTTCTCTGATGCATATCGTTAAATAATGAAGACAAATTTACGCTGTTCATATATCACTGTACATAATAATAGCATGCATTAGTACAGATGTCAAGCAAAACATTGGAGAATTGCAAAACACTTTATTGTCGAGTCTGCTGAGGAGATGTCTGTGTTGCCTATCTTTTTCGAAATTCCCTTGACAGAGAGATGTGTTGGCATTAACTTATACATAAAATCAGCGCGGAGGTAGCAGTACATGAATAAAAGATCTCGGAAAACTACTGAATCTTCCTTTCCTATAAACTGGACCTTCCTCTTAATTGGCATTGCAACAATAATCGTTGGATATATCTTACTGAGTATTCCTCCGGCTGAAGGGTTTTGGTCGTTGACAGCGGCTCCTATTGTGCTGATAACCGGATACTGCGTTATTATACCTATAGCTCTTTTGAAAGGGAAAGAAAGGAAGAGTGAATAAGGAAGAGCTTGCCTCTGTCCTCCTTACGAGCACTCTGCGTTAGACCTTTAATAGACATAAGAATGATAAACAAAGGGGATTACAGTTGATTTCTGTAATCCCCTTACCTATGAGATTACTTCGGGGGGAAGCAACCTCAATTCCGTAGTTGAAACGATCTTTGCTTACCAATGTGCCGTTGTCAGGGATAGACTGTGCGGGAACAGACAAGAATCACTTTACAACTAAGAGAGATTCGCCGGTTCGACACCACTTTAAATCATCCCGAACGTCCTGAGTAACTTTGACACGCGCTTGGGCTCATCAGTAGGCGGAGCGCAGGCCGTTCCAGCGCATATATAAGCCTTCGGACCCGACTCTATATCGGCGTATTTGACTATCAGAGCCACAGTCTCAGGGAACTTCTTGTCCTTAACCTCAAAAGGGTCGTAGTTGATCACTATCTTTCCCGGCCTGTAGGTCTTGTGGCCTGCCCTCATAAGCTCCAAAGTACGACCGTCGTCCTTCTTGCCCACTACCACAGCCTGAGCTGGATGGTTCAGATGATAATCCACAGCTAAGGCATACGATGAGGCAAAGGTCCCATAGACCGCAGCAGCCCCCGCGAATGCCTCAAGCGTCTTTTGCGCCCAGGACCTGTACTTATCCTCATCGGTCAGATAGTATATCCTGTCCAGAACCATGGCCGCTATGGAGTTTGCCGCAGGATATGGTGAATCTTCAAAGGCCTTGCGCTTCATCTTCAACAATCCCAAAGCCTCTTGGGAGGGATTTGAATCCCAAAAGCCTCCATGTTCACCGTCCCAGAATTCCCGATGAGAATAGTCCATAAGGTCCATAGCCATCTCCAGATGCTGGAAATCCCCCGTCACTTCAAAGGCGTCTAAGAGAGCGCAAGCCATCCACACCTGATCTTCCAGGAGCCCTTCGACCCTCGCCTTCCCGTCTAAATAGACGTGCCTTACGCCCTTTGGGGGCGTGTAGGACTTTTCCAGCACGAACGAAAGGCTCCTCAGCGCAAAATCCCTTATATCGTCCCTGCCCAGGACCCTGTAGGCCTCAAGATAGGCTGAAATCATCATACCGTTGTAATTTGAGAAAATATTCTTATCCACAAAGGGAGGCTTCCGCTTATTCCTGATTTCAAGGAGCCTCTCTTTGCCGCTTTCTATGAGCCTATCGGCTTCGGCCAGGGACACAGCTAACTTTGATGCCACCTCTTCAAGGGGCAAGGCTTCGTACAGAACGTTTCTGTCCGGCGCGCTCTCAAGATCGTGAGGAATCTCCCTGACTCCGTAGTGGAGAATCAAGGCCTTTGGCTCATTATCGCTCAATGCGTTTTCTATTTCCTTTTGAGTCCACGTGAAATAATCCCCGTCGTCCTCCAAACTCACGTCCGCATCTTGATGTCCGTAAAAGCCGCCATTTTCCCGATCGGACAGAACTCTGTCAACATATTCTATAATACCTTCTGCTATCTGTTTGAAGTACTCGTCACCGCTTATCTGATACGCGTGCAAGTAGTTCTTCAGGAGTCCGGCGTTCACGTAGGACATTTTCTCAAAGTGCGGGACGTTCCACTTACGGTCTACCGAATATCTGTGAAATCCCCCGCCTATGTGATCCCGTATTCCCCCCTTTGCCATCGCCTTGAGGGTCTTGAGGGCTATCTGGAGCATCTGATCATCTTGGTTCTTAAAATACTCCAACATAGCCAATTCCATTGCCCCTGAGTTGGGGAATTTGGGACCATTCCCTTGTCCGAATCCCCCGTACGTGTCATCAAACGCCTGATTCACAGCAAAGGCCAGGGAATCCACCAAGCTTTCCGACAGTTCCCCCGTCTTAATCTGCAAATCTCCGAGAGTCTCTAAATGTCTATATATTCTGTCCGCCCCCTGCAGGACTTGATCTCTATCATCTTTGTACATCTGTGCGATATTCGGCAGAAGGCTCCTCATACCTGGCCTTCCCAATCTGTCTGAAGGGGGAAAATACGTTCCGCCGAAGAAGAGCTTTCCCTCAGGAGTCAAAAACGCCGTAAGGGGCCATCCTCCTCCTCCCGTTATCGCTCTTACTGCCCCCTGATATCTCCTGTCCACGTCGGGCCTTTCGTCCATGTCCACCTTGACGGGTATAAAATACTCATTTATGATCTCTGCAATCTCCTCATTTTCGTAGGTCTCCCTGTCCATCACGTGGCACCAGTGACACCAGACGGCTCCTATGTCCAGAAGAATGGGTCGGTCCAGTTCCTTTGCTGCCTGGAAGGCCTCTTGGTCCCATGGATACCAGTTGACCGGCTGATGCGCTGCGCTCTTTAAATAGGCGCTGGAAGATCCAGCCAGGCGGTTTACGTGCTGAGCACCTTCTGACTGCCTGGAATTCTCTCTTACATTTGTGCCGTCACCTGAGCTGCAGCTTATCATTACGCTCAAGGCAGCGACGGCTAAATAGCAGCAGACAGTGGACAGTAGACAGCAGACAGGTCCCCGATTGACTGGATCGGGGACAGAGGCTTCCCTTCTGCTCCGAACTAAACTGAAGGAGCCTTTCCGTAATCTATTCACTTTGAATCATCCTCTCTGTGTGCTAATTCAGGAACACGAAGTTCACAATAGCGTTACTCGATGCTATCCCGCCCAATTCTAGCCTTAATTCTACACCACATCCATATAACGGTGTATGAACATAGCGAACCTATTATGGCGCCTCCTAAAATATCTGAGGGATAGTGCACACCGACATAGACTCTTGAGTATGCGACAGAGGAAGCTATGATAAGGGACGGAACAGTCACGCGGCGGTAGTAGTAAGAAAATAGCAGCGCACCGGCGAATATATTTGCCGCATGCCCCGACGGAAACGAGAACGAACCCTTCAGTATCTGAGAGACGACAGGGGGTGTATATATCCAACCTTCGGACGAGATCCAAAAATGAACGCTTCCCAAAACGTTGCAGGGCCTAATCCTCCCGACCAAAGGCTTTATGAGGCTGCTGGTGAGTTGATCTGAGATTGTAATTATGACTACCGCCAATATCGCTACCTCCCTTCCCTTTGTCCCTCCCTTGAATATCAACAACAACCAGACGGCCCCCAATGGGATAAACCAATTCTCCCGCTTCGTTAGTAAAGGCATTAACACATCAAACAGGGGGTTCTGAAGCGCAACATTAAGAAGATAGAATATCTGGATGTCTAACCAATCCATATTCCCACCCTTTAGTCTATTGAACCTGTCTCTACAACCCTGTGATAGTAATCCAGGTACTTTTTCGAAATTATGTCTGACGTGAAGTGCTCCAACACTCTCTCTCTGCACTTATGCGGATCGATGCTATCCACGTTCTGAATCGCGCTTTTCATCTCCTCGAAGCTGTCGCACATAAAGCCCACGTCCTGAGTTACTATCTCCGGCATAGCGCCCATCCTGGTGGTAATTACAGGTGTGCCACTTAGCAGAGCCTCTGTGGTCACAAGGCCGAAGGGCTCACCCCATCTGATCGGAAAGATCAGCGCTCTTGCTTTGGCAAGGAGCTGGGCCTTCTGCTCTCCTTCCACCTCTCCGAGGGAGCTTATGTTTCTGTCCAAGCAGAACTTCCTGCCCCCTGCTATTATAAACTTGAACTTCATCTTTCTGGCTAACTCAATAGCTGTATCTACGCCCTTGCTGCTCCTGGAGACCTTGGACAGGAATAGGAAATAATCGTCCTTCTTATCGCTGAAGATGTATTCGTTCGGGTCTATGCCGTTGTAGACAAAATGTCCGCTGCTGTATCTCTGAGCGTGAGATCTGCTCAAGAAAATCGTGTTTTTGTGATGTTTAAATTCGGGTGATGTAACTCCGTGCATCGTTACTACGACCGGCTTCGTGAACTCCTCCTCCACGTTGAAATGGAGGTGAACCACGTCCACGTCCAACGGCAACAGATCCTCTATTTTGTGTCCCTGCTTGATGTGAATTACCTCGCCCTTTGGAGCCAAAAGATATATCTTACATACCATATCGGCAAGGGCGTTGCTCAACCAGGTTACCACCCTTTGGGCCCCGCCGTACTTCTTTACAGGCAAGCGGTTGTATATACACTGTGCTATTTTCATGAAAGCCTTCTCTTTAACATCTGAAGATGTCCGACAATATCTTTGGGTACTTCTCGTTAAGACTCTAATTATCCCTATGAAGCACAAAGTTACGAAAAGCCTGCCTAATTTGTTCAATTCCGTGTCCAGAAAGATGGGTCCACCTCATAATCAAGCCGAGATTATTTGACATTTATCTTTTCTTCAGAAGAAAAACAGACTGGTAAGTGAAACTCAAAGGAAGAAAGGTCCATGTTAATCTACATCTATCGCACAATAACAAATGGTTTTGAAAAGTCATTATAGAACAAGAACGTGGGAGGGATTTTGAAATTAGTCTCATATTTCACTTTAAGCCTTTAAGTTCTTTTGGCTTATAAAAACTCCCTCTACTATTACGCAATAGGTCTATTATCAGAAGTTGTCATAGATTACATATTCTTTCGAACATATTTAAATATCCAGGATGAAAAACGACTCGCCAAAAGTCTGAAGATTTCAGGTTTAATACTACGATCAGTTATCATGTGAAAACTACGACCGTTCGAATGAAAAGCAAGGGACAACCTCCTTCCCAGAAATTCAAGGGTTCTGCGCTGAACAAACGAGATATGTTGCCCACTATTGAAACTATAGTACCACCAAATCTTCTGGTCTTGGTGGACTCCCTTCAAATAGTTCAGTTGAAAAAATAATTGTTGATGTTCCAGCTTCTTTTGATGAAGCATTAATGAATTCAATGGGATTGATAACATGTTCCAACACTTCAAAACAGGTTATTGCGGTAAATGGTGGTGAAGTCGTATCTGACTCAAACCCTTTTGCAAGAAGATTCTCGTAATAAATATCCGACCAGTAGAAATCAAAACCGATATCTCTCATGAGTCTTGCCAACATTCCATAGCCGCCACCAACGTCCAAATACTTACCCTTTTTATCAAAGATAAAATAAAGTATACAGGCTAACTTTTTTGAAATGGCTATGTTTCTGGAAACCAAACCTGTATCTGCATCAGCAATGGGGCTTTTGTAAGCTTCATCCAACCAGTACGGTGTTTCTGCGTGAAGAAAACCACAATTGCTGCAGTAGAAGTATTGAATTCGATACTTGTTTAAAACCTTTGCATAGAATATCCGATTAGTTGAGCTATTACAAATCAAACACTGCATTCTGAGATGTACCCATTGTACTGGACACGAAATTGGATAAGTTAACCCAAGTTGTGAACTATTGCTGAATAGACGCGTTGCGTAATAAGTTCTTTAACTAAATCACTGATTACCCAACATGTTTATTAAATAATGCTGCTCTATTCTCATAAAAAGGCCTTCGACCTGTCAGACCTTTGAAGACTCCCGATACACGTTCAATGTCTCCCGAGCCGTCTTCTCCCAACTGAATAGTTTTGCCCTCTTTAAAGCCCTCTTTGTGTACTCCTCTTTGAGACTCTCATTATACAAAAGACTTTCCATAGCTTGTGCGATCTCCTCCACACTATACGGATCGATCAGGATAGCGGCGTCCCCCACCACTTCAGGCATCGAAGATACGTTCGAAGTAATCGTAGGCAGCCCACAGCTTAGAGCCTCCAGGACAGGTATGCCAAACCCTTCAAGAAGCGACGGATATACAAAAAGGGATGCTCCGTTGTATATATTAACCAAGGATTGGAGGTCCACGTAGCCTAACAGCTTTACGTTCTTTTCTATCCCGAGGTCATCGACAGAACTTTTCAGCTCGTTTAAAGACTCCTCATTTCTTGGATTCCCCACAAAAGTTATGTCAAAGTTATCTTTTAATCTCAATGGGAGCATAGCGTATGCCTCCAAAAGATGCCTTAAATTTTTCCTTGGCTGAAGATCCCCTACGTACAGGACATAATCCTTAAAGAGGCCCTTGTTATGGATCAGGGATCTGTCCGGCTCAAGGGGTCGGAAGACCTCGCTTGCTGCCAGTGGAACAACCTTGACCTTCTCTTCAGATACACTGAAATTATCTAAAATGTCATCTTTCGTGCTCTGGGAATCCGCTATGATGGCCATGGAACTTCGCAGTATGCGTTCGATATTTTCCTCATAAAACCTGATGGACCCATCGCTGACCCACTTATTCCTCCTTAGATAGGCGAGATCGTGAATTGTTACAACCGCATTTTCAAGAGGAATCTTCGGAAAATTAACGGGATTGGTACAGTGAAAGATCTCCACAGGGTCCGATTTTAAGGACAGAGACAATATCCTGTCGTTTAGCCCTTTGCAAAATCCTTCTAACAGATCTCCAAAAGTAAGATGATGAAGATAAATGGCTTTATAAATAAAATTTCCTCTCATTACCGGTCTTATCTGTCTATATTTCTTCCTAACTCGCGTGTAGAGATAGTAGGTATTATCCGAATCCAGGTGGGAGAGCCCCTGGACCAACTGGCTCGTATAGACCCCATTGCCCCCGCGTCCTAACGCAGATATAAAATCTATCCCTATCCTCATAAACCTTCAACCCGGCTGAACTTTGACACGACGCTTTCTATCTTCTCTAAAACCCTCTCCTTGGATATGTCCTCCATACAGAAGCGCCTTTCCATTCTGCATTTCTTCTCCCCGTGGAGACTGCACGGACTGCACGGAACGTCCAGACTTACGGTTATATCCTTCTCTCCTACCGGGGCAAATCCCAACCTGGGATGGGTCGGCCCAAAGATTGCCACGACGGGAACCCCCAATGCCGAAGCTATGTGCATAGGCCCGCTGTCGTTGGTCAACAAAACACTGCACCTTTCTATCAGAGCCGCCAAACCCCTCATATCTACTTTCCCCGCACACACTGCCGGTTTTCTATCCATCTTTGACAATATTTCATTCACAAAGTCCGTATCGTTTTGGTTCCCCAACATCGCTACCTTTATCCTATCATGCTCAAGGAGCCGATCCGCCACATACGCAAACCCATCGGACGTCCACCTCTTCGTCTCCCATCTTGACCCAGGACTTATCCCTACTACTGTGTCATCTGAATCTACACCGTCATTGGATAGCAAGGAACTGACCAGTTCTTGGGATCCTTTATCCACGAACAACCGGGGAACCCATCCGTGCTTCATTAACCCTAATTTTCTCAATGTCTCTAAGTACATCTCCAACATAGATTTATGACTCACAGGAATCCACTTTGCGTACACCATAATCATTCTTTGAAGCCGCCGTTTTTTGTATCTCAACTTAATGTCAGCCCTGGTTAGACGCCTTATTAGAAAGCTTCTCATATTCCCCTGCAGGTCCACTATCACATCTAAACCCATATCGTTCATATCGGACACAAGAGAACATAATCCCCTTATACCCCTGGCAGGATCTGGAGTTATGATCCCTGATAACCTGGGATCCCCTTCAAAGAGCCCCTGGTACTCTTCTTTCAACAGCATAAACAGTTCAGAGGAAGGGTAGCTTTCCTTCAAAGCCTCTATCACCGCTGAAGCTAACACTACGTCCCCTAATGAGCTTGTTCTGATGACCAATATTTTCATATCTTAGTATCGTGCCAAAATAGTAGACAGGGCAGAGTAGATCTATGACAGGTTGAATCGGGACGAGTGACCCTGTGATGACAGGGTCCGGGCAGACAACGTCATTGCAAAACACCCCCAGTGTCATTGCGAGCGCTCCCGATTGAGTCTATCTCGGAGGGGATCGGAGGGAAGCAACCTCAAGGCATGCACAGGCTTGCCCTGTTTACTGTCTGGTTACTTAGCGTTCCGTTTGCCGGCACACATAAGATAGATCACCTCGGCCAGGTCCCTGTAAATCTCCTCTGTCCCTTTGCCGTTATCCTTGGGAACATACTCCACATTGAAAAAGGCGCTGCTGCTCTGGCTCTTGAATCCCACCTTCACATCAGCCCTGCTGGCAGCACAAAGATACGCCGTGGTGAGACAGAAATCCCTGTGAAAATCGAGGGAGATGTCTACATTCTCCTGTCGCACCTTCTGTCTGAGGTCTCCCCTGGGAAGGAGGAAGAAACCGAGATCATCCTCTAAATAGAGGACAGATCTCTCCAGAGATGCATCCTCTGGCAGAAACTCCACTTCGCTTCGCCTCCCCAGAATTACCATGCTTGAGAAAGATAAGCTGTCGGAAAGGTCCCTGGCGACCCTATATGCCCTCCGAGCTTCTTCTATTCCAAAGGGAAGGCAAATCATGATTATCCTTGCCGATCCCACAGCTCTGTTTACGCACACCTGCTTCCTCTTCCAGGTCCGCAGTTTCAGCTTTCCTATCTTTACCCCTATTCGGACCTTCCATTTTGCCGACATGTTCATCTGTTATCTACGCGGAACCTACCGTCCGTCCCTTTTGATAAGAACCTAATACCTTTACAAATCCCGCAATCTCCTTTAGGTGACCTAAAGCCTTTGAGCATCTTCCGTCTTTTACATCTCCGTCAAAATCCAGATAAAACAGGTACTCCCACAGCTTACCTTTCAAGGGGCGCGACTCTATCTTTAGGAGATTAACATCCCGCAGTGCAAACACGCCTAAGCTCTTAAACAGAGCCCCGGGGACACTTTCTATTGAAAAGACGATAGAGGTCTTCGGATCGTGCCTATCCTGGATCTCCTCTTTCGACACTACAAGGAACCTGGTGAAGTTCTGTTGGTTGCTCTCTATGCCAGTCTTTAGTATCTCCAGGTCGTAACCTGCCGCTGCCTGAACGCTCGCTATCGCCGCAGCGTCAGTGGAACGATCCTCTTTGATCATCTTTGCAGCCCCCGCCGTATCGTAGACCTGCAGAGCCTCTGCCCCTTTCAAGCTGCCAATAAAGTCCTCACACTGCGACAGCGCCTGCGGATGGGAATATACTTTCTTGACATCTTTGAGCCTGACTCCCTTGTTTACAATCAGATTATGGCTTATTCTTAGCATTATCTCCCCGGCGATCACCAGACTGTAGTTCATCAACATGTCGTAGTTTTGATGTATGCTCCCGGTCAGCGAGTTTTCAATCGGGATCATCCCGTATTCACAACTTCCCTCCTGTGTGGACTCAAAGACCATATTGAAGGTCGGACAGGGGAGTAGATCTATGTCCCTTTTGAAGAACTCTCTTGCTGCAAGCTCGCTGTAAGCCCCTAACTCCCCCTGAAAAGCCACTCTGATCCTGTCCTTGTTCACTCTGTATCTCCTATCTGACTGACTACGAGATTGCTTCGCTTTGCGCGCAATGACATTGATTGGTTTCAACCTTAGGTCATTGCGAGGGGATGAAACTCCGAATCCCGATTGAACCTATCGGGGACTCATGGGATGGGAGGCAGTGCCCTGTCTACGCCCGATAGATTCAATCGGGGGCTACTGTTTGCTATCTACTGCCTTTTTGAGGTACTCCGATAAGAGCCACCCAACGTTCAGAATTCCCTCTATGGAGCATATTTCATATCCATGCGTATTTTCAGTGGGATAGCATACGCAGGCGGCCGCAGCTGCAGCACCGTACTTGTTAGCATAGCTGGCGTCACTGCCGAAAGATGAGACACACGCCCTTTGAACGCTTAGCCCCAAACCCTCCGCCACTTTTGCTAAACTGGCGTTGATCCTCTCGCTATAGACGACATGCCTGTCCTGGTACAACAGGATAGGATGAGGGCTATTTGTCGTCCCGCACTCCTCTAGGACAGGCCCAACTTCCACAGCTATTATCTCGTCTATAGGTAGGGTCCTGGCGCTGTAGACAGCTCCTATTGCGCCTATCTCCTCAGATGAACTTGCCGCAAGATACACGTCAACTGGGAAGTCCTCTCCTTTTAGATTCTCCATGATTCCCACTAAAATCGTCACAGCTCCCTTACAATCTAAACCGTAGCCGCATATATAATCTCCCATCACAAAGGGACGCTTCCTGTGTTTTCCCACCACTACTTTGGTTCCCACATGCACCCCTGCTTTTTCTAATTCCTCTTTTTTCATCTTGGTTTCGATCCACACCATATCCCAGGACAGCCCTTTTTCTCCCATCTTAAGATCCGACATATGTTCTGACAGAGTATGCCTGGATCCCGCTGAGAGCACTCCGCTTATGGTACGATTATCCCCGAGCACGTCCACAACGCCTTCGCCGTAGACCCAGGGGTAGGCCCCCCCGACATTTTTGACGATCAAAGCGGCATCTTCATCTATTCCACTCACGATCATCCCAATCTCGTCCTTGTGACCCGTCAGGCATATAGCCCCTTCTGATGATCTTCCCCTTAAGAGAGCCACTATATTGCCCGCCTGATCCTGCCAGACATCGTTGGAAAGGGTTCTGAACTCCTCAATTATGAGACTATCTACCTCTTTTTCATTCCCGCTCGGAGAATGAGCCATAACTAAGCTTTCTATCAGCCGAATCAGACGATCCCTGTCCATAGAGTTTCCTAAAGTTAAAGGATATATAGACATCACATTGTGAGATGGCACTAAGTCTGGTATACCGTCAAGGTTATCTAATACTGATCCAACATCGTGTAGGGGCGATCCCCGATAGATCCCTGATTGCTTCTATCGGGGATCTATCGGGGATCGGGGACTACTCGCCCCAAGGGCAGGGGAACCCTGCCCCTACATTCCTTTATCGCTGAATTTTAGTGCCATTCCTTGATGTGGTATCTAGAAACATTGACACCTCTGTTTTACAACCCCAAATATATTCAATTTCTCCCTTTATGTCAATAATGAAAGCCTGACGTGGACATTTTCCTTGATTTTGTTCCCGCCTTTTTGTATTTTCTCAATAAGGTTGGATCGAGTATAATAGGCGTCGGTGATGTGTATGTAACCGGCGGTGCTACTTTTGGCAACATTGCTAATTTTGAGGATGTAGCAAATGGAAATGGCGTTCAAGCTTACAGTCCTTTTCTTTTCTGTGGTAGTACACGAATTTGCGCACGGTTACGTGGCTCTTCTGAGAGGAGATACGACTGCAAGAGATGCGGGGAGGCTAACGCTAAATCCGGTACCGCACATAGATATAGTAGGAACGATAATTCTGCCGCTGGTGCTGGTCATATCAAATGCGGGAGTTCTCTTCGGATGGGCAAAGCCCGTGCCTGTGAACCCGTATAATCTGCGCAACAGAGAAAAGGATATGATGCTGGTGGCAGCGGCAGGCCCGGCATCTAATATCGGAATGGCGGTGGTCTCAGCTATTCTTATCGGCCAGATCGGATACGGAAATGCCTTTCTGTCTCAAATCCTCTTCTACGCATGTGCCATCAACGTCATACTTGCGGTCTTTAATCTTATGCCGATCCCGCCTCTGGACGGATCCAAGATACTGATGGGGCTACTGCCCCAAGATCTTGCGGCGTCATATGCCCGTCTGGAGCGGTACGGGATGTTGATAATCTTTGCAGCTCTATTTTTGGGACTTATAAATAAGATAATCGGTCCGATCTACATTGCAGTTCTTGGCTTTTTGCTTCCGTCTTAGAGGCATCTTTTGATTATATTTTGAATGAAGGAGAATATCCTAAACCAGAGGAGGTGAACCGTATTATAGTTAATCGATTTCTTCTCGTTTCTTATATCTGTGCAGTGTGGCTGTCATTCAGTTCTCCGGCGTTTGCCGGGGCGTGGACTCAGCAGAAGAACGGCTACTACTTCAAGATTGCAACAAATTACCTGAAATCAACGGATAACCTCGATTCAGGTGGACATGAGGTTCCAAAGCCGGGGATGGGGACACTGAAGGACCTTAATTTATCGGCATATCTGGAATACGGGGTTCTGGACCATCTGACCCTTGTAGCTACGATGCCCTACAAGCGACTCTCCGATTCCCGCACCTTTACAGACTTGAGCGGCCGGGAAACTGGTATCGGGACAGAGAGAGTCACCGGTTTCAGCGATCTGGAAGTGAGACTTCGACGGGGATTGATGAACCAGCCCCTTGTCACTTCGATTGCCCTGGGTGGCAAATTCCCTACGGGGTACGAAGTAGATGACGACACCCGTGTACCCCTGGGCACCACCAAAGTGGATACAGATATCCGCCTCCTCTTAGGACGGTCCTTTTATCCCGTTCCAGGATACTCGACCGGAGAGTTCGGCTACCGGATCCGGGGCGGCCCGTTCAGCAATGAAATTTTCTATGCCCTGGAGGTGGGTCTTGCTGTAAATCGCTTTCTAATAAAAGGGCTGGTAACGGGTGTGAGAACACTCGGTACGTGCGGAGCGATGGGACAGGCCAATCTGATCGGGGACCAGAATATCCTGAAACTGTCGCCCGGCGTGACATATCTCTTAAGAGATAACGTCGAGCTAAGTTTGGAAATCGTCCATACTGCATCCGGCTGCAACACAACCGCAGGGAGCACCATGTCGCTGGGGGTGGCTCTTAAGAGGTAAGATTAAGCGTCCGGTCTTATCCTGTAGCCCGCATTAATTGCCTCGAATCGTCCAAAGCTTTCCCATTTGCTTCGCAAACGGCGGCAGAAACACATTCGGGAATGACCTGCTTATCTGGTGTCTTCAAAGTCTCTCAACATGTCAGGAATGCAAAGAAAATGCAACCTTTCGCCATTCCAGGTATCTTATCTTTTGGGGAGATCATCGCCAAATGAGAAGATGCGTTTTTGATACTTTTACACCTTAATCTGCATCTTAATCTGCATCAGCCACAGCAGCTGAGATCATATAAAAGGAGTGCAACATGCCACGAAGAGGCTGGGAGATTCCAGAAAGAGAAGCCACACCGGAAGATGTCTACATAAATAGGCGGCGTTTTCTCAAGGCCATGGGGATTACGAGTCTGGGTGCTGCGGGACTGTGGACGGGGTGCAGCAGCGAAAGTAGTTTTGAACCGTTTGTAGAATCCCCCGGTAGCTCCACAGAAGAAGAGGGCTCTTCCGAGGTCGAAGAGAGTCTCTATCCTGCGCCTCATAACGAGGTCTATACGCTGGATCGCCCCCTGACCTTAGAAAACCTGGCCGCTCAGTACAATAACTTCTACGAATTTTCCTTTGATAAGTCTGTATGGAGAAAGATAGACAAGTTTACTATCGATCCCTGGAAGGTCGAAGTGACGGGGAAGGTCAATAACCCGAAGACTTATGATATCGACGATCTCATCCGTAATATGCCATTGGAAGAGCGGCTCTATCGCCTCCGTTGTGTGGAAGCATGGTCTATGGCCCTGCCGTGGACAGGTTTTCCTATGACGGCCCTTATTAAGGAGGTAGAACCCCTATCTTCCGCCAGGTATGTCAAAATGACTACCTTCCTCAATCCACGTGAGGCGGATGGACAGTGGAATCGCCCCGCATATCCCTGGCCTTACGAGGAAGCGCTAACTATGGAAGAGGCAATGAACGAGTTGACGCTGCTTGCGACAGGCATCTATGGCCACGAACTGCCCAAACAGCACGGCGCACCCATCCGGCTGGTCGTACCCTGGAAGTACGGCTTTAAGAGCATCAAGTCGATCGTACGCATTGAGTTTACTGACTATAAGCCCGCAACTTTCTGGAATACATTAGTCCCTCGGGAGTACGACTTCTGGGCCAATGTCAATCCGAATGTGCCACACCCCCGGTGGTCCCAGGCGGAAGAACGTTTTATCTCTAACAAAAGGGTCAGCTACGATTTCATACCTACGCAGTTGTACAACGGCTACGCGGATTATGTGGCTCATTTATACTCATAAGACGGAACATCGGTCCCATCCACCTAAACTTGCATAGCCGCGGCAAATTGTGCAATATACAGGTGAGCATGGGGCATCCTCGTGTGACTGCGGTGCTTAGCACCTAACTCAAGCAGACCAGCTATATTCAAACTCCGATAGATTCATTCGAAGATCAAGTAGCCTGCCACTGTCTTTCCTATTTTAGCCACAATACCATATGGAACATGCAGAGAAGACATCACTGAGAGTCTGCTTCGCCTCCGCTGAGGCGGCTCCCTTTGCGAAGGCAGGAGGGCTTGCGGATGTGGCAGGCGCGCTCCCGAAGGCCTTGAAGGTGTCAGGTGCGGAAATAATCGTCTTCATACCTAAGTACGGTTCTATCGACGATGAGGAGCTCGAGCTTTCTAAAGTTGATGAGATCCCTGATACTAAGATATCTATGGGTTCTAAACACACGTCTGCTTCCCTTTGGAAGGCACAATTGCCCGGCTCTTGTGTGGAGACGTATTTCATCGAAAACACGGAGTACTTCTCCAGAAAGGGCATTTACAACGATCCCAAGACTGGGGAGGGTTATAGAGATAACCACGAAAGATATATATTCTTTATGCGCGCCCTTCTGTCCTTCATCGAGGCTCTGGACTGGAAGCCCGATGTTATTCACTGCAACGATTACCAGACGGGATTGATACCGGCGTATCTCAAAACCCTTTACAGCGATAACCAGTTCTACAGGGATATCTCAACTCTCTACACCATTCACAATCTCCAATATCAGGGGATCTATCCGAAAAAAGCGCTGTCGCTTACTGGCTTTCCAGAGGACGCGTTCTATCCCCTGAGTCCTTTCGAGTTCTGGGGAAAGTTCAACTTTATGAAGGCGGGCATAGTCTATGCCGATGTCTTGAACACCGTAAGCCGACGCTATTCAGAAGAGATTCAAACGGCAGAGGAGTTCGGCTACGGTCTGGAGGGCTTGCTTAAGGACAGGTCTGAAGATCTGCACGGGATAGTGAACGGGATCGACTACTCTATCTGGAATCCAGCCGTAGATCAACTGATACCTTTCAACTATGCGCCGGACGATCTTTCGGGAAAGAGGAAAAATAAAGAGGAACTGTTAAAGCAGAACGGCTTGCCGATCTTAAAGGAAGACGTGCCACTTATCGGAATAATATCCAGACTTGCGGATCAGAAGGGATTCGATCTTATAGAAAAAGCCGCCGATAAGATGATGTCGCAGGATTTGCAGGTGATAGTCCTCGGGACAGGGCAGAAGAAGTACCACGACATGCTGCAAAAGCTTGAGAAGGAGTACCCAGAGAAGATCAAAGTAAATCTGGCCTTCGACAATAGATTAGCTCACCTGATAGAGGCCGGATCCGATATGTTTTTGATGCCGTCCAGATTTGAACCGTGCGGCTTGAACCAGCTCTACAGCCTCAAATACGGCACGATTCCTATAGTCAGGAGGACAGGAGGACTCGCCGATACGATAGACGATTACGATCAAAAGACAGGAAAGGGCACTGGCTTTGTCTTCAGCGACTACTCTCCCGATGCGATGTTGGAGGCAATATTTAGGGCTGTCGGGACTTATCAGAATAAGGATGCGTGGAAAAACATAATGCAAAGCGCTATGTCAAAAGATTTCTCGTGGGAATCCTCCGCCAAGAAGTACATCCAGCTCTACGAAAAGGCCATATCGAAAAGAAGGGCATAAGTTCGATCCCCATGAAAAGGAAAATCCTCTTTGGTAGTCGCTGAAACCACCGCGAAACACTTGCTTAACTTGTCCGATTTCATGCTCAGAAAAATGGGTTCACTTCATACACCTTATCAGTTTCTCAAACGCTTTATGTTGGAATCAAACCCAGGCTTATGAAGATTGCTCGATCGACCCTCCGCATGGTATCTGAGTCCAGGCTGCCCAGGTATTTAACCAGCCGATCTTTATCAATGGCGCGAATTTGACTTAGTAAGATTAGCGAATTAATTCCAAGATTCTCTTCTGGGGCTTTCACTTCCACTTCTCCGGTATAGGCAGCTCTTTCGCCGCTGGTAATCGGCGCCACGATAGTTACAGGGCTGTACTGATTGCCGACATCATTTTGGATAATAACAGCAGGCCGAGTCTTTTTGATCTCTGACCCAATCGTGGGGTCGAGGTTCACCAGGTACACAGACCCACGTTTAGGATAGGCCATCGATTATTCCCTATCTTTCTGTCTGCTCTGTCCTACAGAACCCCAGTGTTCGCTGCTTCCCACTCCCCCACCACCTCCAGATCCCGCTCGGCGCGAGCCCGATAGCCAGCTCTCAAACTGCGTTTAACATTCGCCTTTTGCATTCGTATTGTATATCGTTGCGCTGCCTCATCTATGAATGCGCTGCGAGACCTGAACCCCTCTTGCGGCCAGATCCGGTCAATCAGTTTGATAGTTTTCTCCGGCAATGAGATATCTATGCGTCTTCTCTTATTATCATTCGCCATAGAGCCACCTCCTTAATTATTACACATAAATTATACACAAAGGAATTCACACTGTCAACAACGTTTTCGCTTCTTGAGATGACACGGAAGTTGGCGAAGCCCCCACTTACGGATGTAGGCTTCGAGAGATTGTGGGACGACTGGAGTAGCTGGAAGCAGAGGAGTTGAGCTGCATACCGCTCCCCTTGACAGAGCGACAAATATTTCGCAAATTGGGGTTTGAGAAGGGAGGTCAAGGTGTCGAGCCCCGAAGTGAAAGATGGTAAGCGCTGGACGGCGACCCGTAAGGGAGAGATTGTGTTGGCTCTTTTGAGAGGAGCAGATCTATCTGAGGTGTGTCGTAAGAATGGAATTAGCCAGTCGCAGGCGTATGCTTGGCGTGATAGTTTCTTAGAAGGGGGCCAGGAGAGTCTGAAGTCTCGGCGTGGTCGCAAGGATCCGAAGGAGCGAGAGGTTAGCCGGTTGGAGCGCAAGGTAGGGCAGTTGACGCTCCAGTTGGAGATACTCGAAGAGGTAGCCCGTCTAAAAAAAACGAAGCGGTTGCCTTGAGTGGGCGGTTTTTGGGTCGAGGCTATTCCCGCAAGGTGGTAGCTTTGGCTTTGGGTTTGCATCGTTCGACTCTGTATAGGTTTAGGGATAGAGGTGTCAGTTCTTCTGTTAAAGAGCCTGTGATAGATGAGGAGCTTGCTTTTCGTATTCGAGGGATACTGGACCAAGAAGAGGCATTTGGTCACAGGCGGGTTTGGGCGCATCTTCGTTTCAAGGAAGGGGAATGTGTCAACGTTAAGAAGGTTCATAGGATAATGAAGCTTAAGGGGTGGCAGTGTAAGCTGTGGAATCGTCCCGGGAGAAAGGGGCCACAGGTTGCCCAGAAGCGTTCTGTGGTGGATAGTCCCGACAGTTTGTGGTCGAGTGACTTGACAAAGATTTACTGTGGAAAAGATGGTTGGTGTCCTCTTATTGCGGTGGTGGACAACGGAAGCCGGGAGGTTCCTGGGTATCGTTTTAGTCGAAAAGGGAGGGCACTGGAGGCCACAGATGCCCTGGATCGGGCCGTGATCTCTCGATACACTTCCAAGGAGGCTGTCCCCCAGGGTCTCACTTTGCGCTCTGACAATGGTTCCATCTTTTTGGCTCGGGCCTATTTGGCCAGTACCGAATATTGGGGAATTCGTCAGGAATACATACCAAGTGGTAAACCCGATTGGAACGGTGTTGTAGAGCGTTTTTTCAGGACCCTCAAGCAAGAGTGTGTTTGGCTTCACAAGTTTGAATCCTTTGAACAGGCTGAGAAGATCATATCTCAGTGGATCGATAATTACAACAAGAACAGGCTTCATTCATCCCTGGGATATAAGACCCCAAAAGAGTGGAGAAAACAATTTTATCTACTACCCCAGGTTGCTTAATTGGTGTCGCTTTCCTGGGAAGCAGTACAGCTGACATGTATTGTTGCTGGGAGGACGTAAAATACAGAAGTCTTTGTGCAAGGACATAGGGTTATAAATAGAAGTATATTTGATCCAGAATAAGAATTGCCTGAACAGCACGTTCCTTTGTGTAGTCACCAACATCTGCAACACCGTGAGACACAGTGTGTCGAGAAATATCAGTTTTCTGACTTTCCAAATCGAAGTCAGCAAAAAGCACATCTCTTAGATATTCGAAGAACTTTAGAGGGAAAAAGAAAGATTGATCCGAACCCGATTTAACACGACCTTTCTGCAAAACATAATCAAGCAAGTCCGACATCTTCATCGATCCCTTTCCCGTTTCACGAAAATAATGAAAGAGAAGAATTCCCTCTATTTCGGTATACAGAGTTTTGATGCTTTGTATGTAGCCTTCATCATCTCCCCGCAAAAACGCATTAATGCCGGCCTTCAACATCTTTTCCTTTTCTTTGAATGCTTTGTGTGCCCACCATCTTCCGGTAATCTTGTTAATTCGATCCTTGTCAAACCTATTCAAGAGTTCACTCAGTTTTCCCTCAAAAGCAAACTTATCATCATAAACCTTAATCAAGCTATCATATTCATCCAAGATTTCTACGAACGGAAACCATCCGCGCTTCTTGATTTCTTCATACTGTGCTCGTGGTTCAAATGCTTCGTACACACCTTGAAAGGATAGGTACCGATACAACGAGGCCAGTTCAGTATAGATTTTATCAACATCCAACTTCCCGTTGGCCCGAAAATCAAAAAGTAGCGCAAACTTCCAATCAACCTTGAAGCAGCAAATTACTTTGTCTGTTTCTGAAAGGGTTACATCTTCGAAACCTAGTTTCAGTACGTCTGCAACATCAGTAAGATATATGATTTCGCCCTCCGAAACTGCTTTCTTAGGACGCGTGGTTAAAACAATTGGAGGGCCGTTCAGATACAAATCTGCGCTCAGATCCTTGTGGATAATTATCAGGAACTGGTAAACCAGACCTGAGCTAATCTTCATGTCTCTGAAATAAACACTAAATATTTGTTTTACATAACTATGAAACTGTGGTACGTCTGAGGTCAACATGGCCCTTGTCAATACCTTTATCTGCTTGATTTCAACAGGCTTGTTTTCAGCTGCGAAACCTCGAAAATCTTGTACCTCGTTTAGATGAAACTGCTGCGAAACCTCGAAAATCTTGTACCTCGTTTAGATGAAACTGTTGCACGACTTTAAAAACCTACCTTTCCACAGCAAGAGCAGAAAAACTGTGTGTAATACATCGTAGATCTAAAAGCTGTAAACATCTGTGTTGAGAGTTACAGAATTAGTCATCTTTTGGCTTCCATCTCACAACAGGTTCCTTTACAGCCTTGGTGTCATCCAGCCTTCCTATGGGAGCATTGTGCGGAGCAGACCTCACCAATTCGGGATCACTTTCCACTTCCTGGGCTATCTTGATCATAGCCTCTGCAAAAGCGTCCAGAGTCTCAAGCGTCTCTGTCTCTGTAGGTTCGATCATCATCGCCTCTCTGACGATCAGTGGGAAATAGACTGTGGGCGGATGATAGCCGTAGTCCATAATCCTCTTGGCGATGTGCAGCGCAGTGGCGCCCTTTTCTCTTTTCTGCCTTGCTGCGGACAGGACAAACTCGTGCATAGGCTGAGTATCGTATTCTATGTCCTCGTGATTCAGATTTAGCTTCCTGTCGAAGTGGCCTTTCATCTTCTTGAACAGATAATTGGCATTTAAGACTGCAGCTTCACCTGTCCTTTTGAGACCCTCATATCCGAGCATCCTTATGTAGACGTATGCCCTGATGAGGACTCCAATATTGCCGTAAAAAGTGCCCACCTTCCCTATCGTTGAGGGACGGTCGAAATCGAGATGGAACTTATCTTCTTGCTGAGTTGCCGCGGCATAGTTGACAATTCTGGGGACGGGCAGAAACCTCTCAAGTTCCGATTTGACGCCCACAGGGCCAGCTCCGGGGCCTCCCCCACCGTGAGGTGTGGAGAAGGATTTATGGAGGTTGAGATGGACTACGTCGAAGCCCATATCCCCCGGGCGGCACTTCCCCAGGAGGGCGTTCAAGTTGGCCCCGTCGTAGTATAAGAGACCGCCTTTGCTGTGGACTATATCGGCGATCTCTAATATATCCTCCTCAAATATGCCGAGCGTGTTGGGATTGGTGAGCATCAGCGCTGCACTATCAGAATCGCAGGCACGCTTCAGATCGTCTAAATCCACCATCCCCCTTTTGTTAGACTTTACCTCCTTAACCCTGTAACCGCACATAGCCGCGCTTGAGGGATTAGTCCCGTGTGCAGAATCAGGTATAAGGACGGTGGTCTTATTCTGCCCCGCTTCTATATGGTAAGCCCTTATTATGAGCATCCCGGTGAGCTCTCCGTGCGCCCCTGCCGATGGCTGAAGAGAAAAATTAGAGACGCCCGTAATCTGACACAACAACTCTTCCAACTCCCAGCATATCTGCAGGAGGGGCTGACAGAGGCTCTCCGGCCACATAGGATGAGCTTCCGCAAAGCCCGCGAGCCTTGCTATCTCATCGTTGATCTTGGGGTTGTACTTCATCGTACACGAGCCGAGGGGATAAAAACCCGTATCTATGCTGTGATTGAGTTGGGAGACCTTGGTATAGTGCCTTACGAGTTCAAGTTCGTTTACCTCCGGGAGACAGAGAGGCGATTTTCTCCTCATATCTTCGGGAATAGACTCTAGAGAGTGCACTTCGGGGTTGCTTGCCGAGCCACTGCCCGTTCCGTCCCTATTAAGTTTGGGCGGGACTGCCGAGCGGCGCCCGGCTCTTCCTTTTTCAAATATGGTAGTCTCCACCTATAGTATCTCCCTCCACTCTTGAGCTAATCGATCAAGATCGTCTTCGGTCTTTGTCTCGGTTGCGCAAACTAAGATAGCGTCCTCCATATCCGGGAAGAATCTCCCCAGGTCTATGCCCGCTTCGATCCCCTTTGCTCTCAATTTCGGTAGAATATGTGATGCAGGAGACGGACACGATACCACAAATTCGTTGAAGAAAGGAGCAGAGAACCTCAACTTCAGTCCCTCTATCTGGGACAACCTTTGGGCACAGGCGTGGCTCCTTTGCCAGTTCAATTCTGCAATCTCCACCAGACCCTGGGGTCCTAAAGAAGATATATAGACCCCTGATGCAAGGGCGCAGAGCGCCTGATTTGTGCAGATGTTGGAGGTAGCCCTTTCGCGCCTTATGTGCTGTTCCCTGGTCTGGAAGGTCAGGACATATCCCTGCTTGCCATTTACGTCCTCTGTCCGTCCCGCTATCCTTCCGGGCATACGCCTTATGTATTTCTCCAGGGAGGCGAAGAACCCTAAATAGGGTCCTCCAAACGAGAGGGGAACGCCTAAGGGCTGTCCTTCGCCTGTGGCGATGTCGGCCCCGTATTCGCCCGGCGGAGCTATAACGCCAAGCGAGATGGGATTCACAGAAGCGGCAAAGAGAGCGTCTGCCTCCTTTACTATCTCTTTGATCCGATGCATCGGCTCCAAGCACCCGAAGAAATTGGGATTCTGAATCAGTACACACGCAGTGTCCTCTACCGTTGAATCGCCGAGGGCATCCAGATCGACAGAACCGTCCTGCTTCCAAGGCACACTTACGACTTCCACACCTAGACCTTGAAGATAGGTATCTACTGCACTTCGGTAGAAGGGATGTAGGCTCTTTTGAAGGAGGACCCTTTTGGCTCTGGGCTTGATGCTCAGGGCCATCAGAACCGATTGGGCAGCGGCAGATGCGCCGTCGTACATAGATGCGTTGGCTACCTCCATCTTGGTCAGCTCGCAGATCATAGTCTGGAACTCAAATATTGTCTGCAGCGTACCCTGACTGATCTCGGCCTGGTATGGAGTATAAGCGCTGTAGAACTCGCTCCTTGAGATTATGTGCCCGACCACGCTGGGGATGTAGTGCTCGTAGGCTCCCCCTCCTGCAAAGGACAGATCGGGCTTTACACGCCTCATCTGGTCTTCGAGCCCTCGCATAAATCTCCTTACGTCCATCTCGGACATAGGAGGAGGAATATCTAATTTTCCTATCCTGAGCTCCTGCGGTATCGTCTCAAAGAGCTGGTCCAGGGAGCTTATGCCCAACTCCTGGATCATATGCGCTACATCTTCTTCTGCGTGTGGAACGTAATCCATTTGTATTCTCCCATCGGCCAATCAGTAAGTCCTATTTTTTCAATGAAAAGGGCTATTTTTTGTGAGAGAGATCCAGGTCTGTCAGATCGTCTTGAAGGATGCTGTGTACAGCTTCTACATCCAACTCCCAGCGTAGATGAACCAGGCGATTCCTAAAGCGCGTCATCTCGTTCAGCACCTCGGATAAATTCTTATCTATTGCGTCTATTCCTAATAAGGACGTAAATATATCGGCATAGTCTACAGGCTTCCTGCCTCCTGTTACGGAGATAATGTGATTTCCTATGTCCAGGCACAGTTGGATATCCGGAGCTCGTACTTGATTGCTGATTGTCGCTCTCTTTCGCCCTTGAGTTCGACCTTTTCCGATCCAGACTACCCGGGTTTGCTCTAGGTCCATAACGACCGTAAAGTAGTTATGGCCTTTATGGGAAGCTATCTCATCTACTAGTAGAATCCTTAAGCCGTCGTAGTCTGGAATGGAGAACTGTTTTTCCAGGAACTTCTTGTCAATTTCTTTGACCGTCTTCCAGTCTAACTCAAGGAGTTCGGCTACTTGCTTTAGGCTGGTTACTCGGCAGAGTCTGGCTGCAAGTTCCTCAAACCTGGTAGTGCATCGGCAATAAGAATCAACAAAGTCAAGTCTTTCAATCTTCACCCCGCAGACTAGACAATTGCTGCGATATTTATCTATGACCAGATAAGCCTTAAATTCAAAAACTGACAGATCTCTAATCCCGGATCACCGACAATCCCAACTCCAGAAGGATGTCTGGCCACAGCCAGAGCAAGTAAAGTCCAAAGGAGCATCTCGATCCACATAAATTTCGGTGCTGTCACTATGAATAACTACACGACTAACTCTTACCTTTGGCAGATTAGGCCATTCTGCTCTGATATCGATAGGCATCCTGTCCCCCTCCTGTTTTGTTTACCCTTAGTACCATAAACTATACAGGAAACGACGGATTCCTTTCAATATTAAATTCTCAAAAAACTACTTCCGTCAATAACTACACTTTTTGGAGAAGACCCATATTCATATATAGCTGATCGACTTTCCGGTGGGAAGGATAAGTGGAACTAAGACCCCAGCCAAAGGGCCTCTTAATCCATCCGGATCAGCGTAAACCTTAATACGTGAGAATGAATTCCACTTCTCATAAAGAGGTCGAGGTTCAAGCCTGCCTTTCACCCATATCAACCGGAGTAAGGGCATCTGCTTGATCGCAAGGACTGTGTGAACAACCGAAAAGAAGGCATATAAGAGGCTGCAAATAGGGGCAACTTTCCTCAGCTTCTCAAGGCCTGCATCTGCAGAGAAAAAAACTGTGCCGACACTGGCAAGAAAGGCTACTACTATCACCGCTGTTGGACCATCGGTAATCCTGAGAGTGTATATCAGCACTATACATCCGATCGCTGCACCTGCAAGGTCAGCAGCGTATAGTTTGCTCACCTGTCGCGGGAATTTGGTCAGTGCCAGACAGACACAGATCCCGCTGAATACGAAGGGGATTGATATTACCACATATGTCAAAGCAATGAGGAACAAGCCCACAATCGATCTGTGGATGTCAAACGGGATACTCAGATGCACCAAGAAGCTGAGAACGATCGATACCGCGAACAACAGGGAATTAAGAGTAAGATGATACTTTGCCCGTTCGCAAGTGAAATAGCCGGGAAGTAGATAGACTAATATTGCACCCACCGTCATCCCAAACATGGCCATAGATATAGCCATAAACGCGTAGTGATACCACATGGTCACACTGAAGATGCCCGTAAGGAGGGTTTCGTACATCAAAGTGGCAAGCGCGACCATGAACAGACCTGCGTAAACGCCTTTTCTAACCATAGCTTCTGCACTCATAATCCTTATCTTCCCCCTTCAATGCGCAGATTACGTAACTGTAGCTACAGCTCTGCGTCCGTTAAACGAGCTCTTTGTTCAAAAAGTTCTTCGACCCCCTCCGGGCCTAAGGGATAACGGTAACGCAACGATCAGAGAGACCTATCATAGATACCTTGATATTCTGGCTTACTTTTTCCATCCGATCACCACCGATTGCTCGTGATCGATTGGTCTGCACTCCATCTCGTGGAAACCAGCTTTTTCCATCAGCATCTCGATCTCCTCAGCATTCCGCTGATCCCCGATGGTGCCATATATCAGGCCGAACCACTGGAACACGCCGATCAAACTGCCGCTCTTGTCCTCATTGAGCAGAAACTCCTGTACGAGCACCGGCGATCCCTTGGGCTATGCTTGACAACACCGTCGCAGCAGATTTACACAGTGCTCGTCATCCCAGTCGTGAATCACATGTGACATGAAAAAAGCATCCACCCCCGGCGGCAGCGGATCTTCGAAGAAATCAGCCGCATGAAAGCTTACTCGTCCCTCCGCACTGTTCTTTCGGATTGCGGCTTCCGCTGTCTTTCTGCTATATGGCAAATCCACCACGACGCCCTTCAGGTGCGGGTACTTACCCATGAGACCGACCAGTACTCCTCCTGTTGCGCCACCCAGATCAGCTACCAAGTGAAACGGACTGAAGTCGAACACAGCCGCCAGGGATTCTCCCCATAGGATGCGCCATCCGTGACGCTCTGGAGCAAAAGCTTCGGTGTCAACTTCACTATTGGGGTTAGCCAGCCACGGCGGCAGAGCTTCCGGCACGAGTTCGTTGGTCAGGAGCGCCTGCTTCATTGTCTTATACCACCAATCCTTCTCGGGATCGGGCTGCCGAGGAGTGGTTCGAGCCCTCCCTCCCTCTAATACCAGTTCTCGCATGATGTCGTAGATAAAGTATTTCTTATCCTGAATGCCTAATACCCCTAAACAGGCATTGGCCGCCAGTAAGACTGCCGCAGGACGTTCCTGTAAACCGATCTGCCGACTCACCTCAGCAACGGTCGCCGGTCCTGCACGCAAAGCCTCGTAGATCCCGAATTCCTCGGACAGAATCCAGGCCACTCTAGCTCGCTCCACATGGTGAATTTTATATGCGAAATAAGGATCTGCACCGGGACCGATCGTTAGCATGATAGCACCCCTTTGTTGTCTCGAGGATAATAGACTCTCAATTGACTTTCCTAAACTCGTATTGGCGCCGGGGCAATAAGCTCGTTTTTCATGCCTTGCACATAACGTCTTGCCGCTGCCAACAGAACGTCACTTTCAGTGGTAGGCCTCTGTGGCTGGTTGCCGAAGCCGCCTGCGCACACTCCTGTCACATCTCGTCAAATTACTCTTCATCTTCACTACATCAGGATACTATTTGTGGCTTGCCCCCGATTGAGTCTACCCCCGATTGAACCTATCGGGGGGGATCGGGGCTTGATGCCTCCCCTGCACGAAAGAGTAACAGCAACGCACGCAGTGCCCAAGTCACGCTTTGGGGCCCACTTTCGTTATTGTGGTTCGCACGCCATCTGCGCCGCTTTGAGCGTATTGCTCAACAGCATAGCGATGGTCATAGGTCCTACCCCGCCGGGAACGGGAGATATGGCGCTCGCCTTATCTTTGACGCTTTCGAAGTTGACATCTCCAACGAGCCTGTAACCGCTCTTTCTGGACGGGTCTTTCACGCTGTTTATGCCGACGTCTATCACCACAGTTCCCTCCGAGACCATATCTGCGGCGATCATTCTGGGTCTGCCCGCTGCCACGATGAGGATATCCGCCTGTCTGGTGTGGTAGCCCAGGTTTTTTGTGCCTGTGTGGCAGACAGTTACGGTGGCATTGGCGCCTTCGGCCTTCTGGACGAGGAGGTTGACCATCGGCTTTCCGACGATCTTGCTCCTTCCAACTACGACCGCGTGTCTTCCGGACGGGTCCACACCTTCGTGTCTTAACATCTCCATCACGCCTAACGGAGTTGCGGGAACAAAGCGGGGGCTGCCCATAACCAAAAGTCCCACGTTTACGGGATGGAAGCCATCCACATCCTTTTTCAGGTCGATCAGGGACATAAGATAGTCCTCGTCAAGGTGTTCGGGGAGCGGAGATTGAACGAGAATACCGTGGATATTTTCGTCCGCGTTGAGCTTTTCGATATGGTCTATTACCTGGTCTTGGGACGAGTCAGCGGGGATATTGATGACCTGGGAGCGTATGCGGACTTCGGAGGACTTTTTGGCTTTGTTTTTGACATAGATGTGCGAAGCGGGGTTGTCTCCCACAAGGATGACACCGAGTCCAGGGGTCACTCCACAAGATGCCTTAAGCTCTTCGACCCCGCCGCTGACTTTTTTTTCAACTTCTGCGGCTATTGCTTTTCCGTCGATTATCTTGGCTGACATTTTTTGTTTCTTTCCTCGCCAGGTGGACAACAGGTCAGGGCATCCTCTCCCTGTTTACTGAACAGAGGTGAATATCTCTTTTGACTGCTGGACGAGGTAACCTCTTCCAAAAAAAGTATGGTGGGTCAGACATTCCTGTCTGATATGGATACTTCGCCCCTACATTCTTTTACTACGAAAGTCCGACTATCTGTCCATCTTCGTCAATATCTATCCTGTTTGCCGCGGGCAGGGTAGGAAGCCCCGGCATAGTGCTTATCTCCCCCAAGATGGGATAGATGAATCCAGCTCCTGCGGATACTCTGACCTCTCTGACCATAACGGTGAAGCCCTCAGGCCTTCCGAGTGCTCTGTGATCGTCCGATAGAGAAAGGTGCGTCTTTGCCATACACACAGGAAGATGTGCAAAACCACTTTCACTGTAGCGCGTAATTTGCCTACTGGCGAGTGAAGTGTACTCTACACCCAAGGCTCCGTAGATCTTTTTAGCTATAGTTTCTATCTTATCTTTTATCGACATATCCAGAGGGTATAGGAATCTAAAATCTTTAGGAGTTTGACAGACAGACATTACGGCTTCGGCAAGCTCTCCCCCTCCCTCGCCGCCTTTGGCCCATACGTCGCATACGACTGCGGCTTGTGCTCCCGATTCTTGGGCTATTCTTTTTACCAGATCTATTTCGGCCTTTGTGTCTGCCTCAAATCTGTTTATGGCGACTACGGCGGGAATTCCAAACGTTTTGATATTCTCTATCTGCTTGATCATATTGACGGCACCGCGCTCTGTAGCGTCCAGGTTCTCCTCGAAGAATCGGCTGTCAAGAGGCTTTCCGGGGGATACTTTGAAATCTGCGCTGTGCATTTTAAGTGCTCTGACCGTTGTGACAAGGACAGCGGCATCTGGGAGGTGACCGCTGCAGCGGCATTTGATGTCGCAGAACTTCTCAAATCCGAGGTCGGCTCCGAATCCGCTCTCTGTCACCAGGTAATCGGCACATTTAAGTCCGATCTTGTCCGCAAGGATGGAGCTGTTGCCATGGGCTATGTTGGCAAAAGGGCCAGCATGGACAAGGCAGGGGGTGTTCTGGGTAGTCTGCAGGAGGTTAGGCTTGATGGCCTCTTTTAGGAGGGCCGCCATAGCTCCGGCGCATCCTATCTCTTCAGCAGTTACAGTCTTTTTGTCGTTATCGAGGGCTACGACTACCTTTCCGATGCGTTCTCTTAGGTCTTTAAGACCGGACGCCAATGCGAGTATAGCCATAACCTCAGAGGCTGCGGTCAAATCGAATCCGGCTTCTCTTGGGACTCCACCGAACGTCTTACCACCGAGGCCTATAACGATCCTTCTTAGCGCTCTATCGTTGATGTCCAGGACTCTGTTCCATGTGATATTAAAGGGGTCAATATTTAACTGATTTCCTTTGGTAAGGACGTTATCAAGGCAGGCGGCAAGGAGGTTGTGAGCGGCTGTGACAGCGTGAATGTCACCTGTCAGATGTAAATTTACGTCTTCTGGGGGGATCACCTGAGCATAGCCGCCGCCAGACCCCCCTCCCTTTATGCCAAATGTGGGCCCCATAGAGGGCTGTCTTATAGCAGATATGGCCTTTTTGCCGATCTTGTTCAGAGCCATAGAAAGGCCTATAGTGACCACCGTCTTGCCCTCTCCAAAGGGAGTGGGAGTTATAGCTGTCACATTGACATATTTTCCGACAGGGGCGTCTTTGAGCCTGTCCAGAACGCTTAAGGAAATTTTAGCTTTGTACTTTCCATAAAGTTCGAGGTCGTCCTGACAAAGCCCTATATAATCGGCTATCTCTTCTATGGGTTTAAGTTTTACAGACCTAGCGATTTCCATGTCGTTATGCACTTTTTATTTTCTCCTCCCTAACCCGAATAATTCATAAACTTGGTGGAGTCATTGCGAGCCGAAGGCGAAGCAATGACTCCGAAGGTGGTTAAACGGCATAACTATAATATAATACAATCCCTTAATTAATACACGGCCCTTTTTTGTGAATAATTCGGGCTAAGTGGACAGCATTCAGGGAGGAGAGGTGGTCCCTGTCTACTGTCTCCTAATTTTCGAGGACGTATTTTTTTCCAGCTATCTTTTCGAGGGCGTAGCTTGCTGCGCGGCGCTCTTCGATGGTTCCGCGAGAGTAGAATCTTTCAAGGGGTTCTATAGCTCCCTTGTTGCCTATCTTTGCAAGGCTTTTGGCGGCACTTATTCTGACACTTTGAAAGGGATCTCCAAGTGCGCGCACCAGGGTCAAGATGGCTCTATCGTTTCTTGTCTTAATCTTTCCAAGCGCCTGGACTGCCACGAAGCGGACGCGAGCCGAGTCAGATCCAGCCAGTTGTATTATCTTTTCGAGGACGTCTTCATATTTATAGCGGTCGAGGGCCACCATAGCCATAACTTGGACCTCTGTGCTGCGATCGTCCAGGGCGCTGATAACCACGTGGTATGCCGTATCGCTCCTGCATCCACCCAGAGCTTCTATCGCCTTGGCACGGACTTCCTCGGTCGTATCAGAGGCGGCTTTAATGAGGGTGTCTATAGCCCTTTCGTCCTCCAATTTCCCGAGAGCTTCGGCGGCCCTAGCCCTGACGCCGGGACTTATGTCTTTTAGGGCACCCGTTAGGGGTACAACAGCGCGCCGGTCTTTGATCCTCCCGAGAAGTTGAGCGGCTACATAGCGAACCACAGGCTCTTCGGATTTCAGTTCTTCAATAAGAAGGGGCACTGCTTCCTCACCGATTCTCAAGAGCTCATATCCGGCAGTGAGCCTTATCTCCGGGTCCCTGCTGTAGAGGTCTTTTATATAGACTTTAGGATCTTCTTTTGTACATCCTTGAAGAAAGACCACAAGCAGAATCGGGACTACATATGATAATTTCGATTTCTTCATGCGGTGTGCCTCTCCAGTCCGCTGACTACTGCCTGTTTGCTGTTCCCTGTCTACTGTTTACTGGCTATTTGTTTGATCTTGCCTTTTATCCTCTTTCCGTCATCTCTCTTCAATCTGACCTTCAGAGCAACATGTCCATCTTCGTCTTTTCGTTTAAGGATCTCTCCTACGCTGTATATCTCCCCAAGGAGCTTGCCCTGTGTGTAATCTAATTCAAGGTCTAAGACCACGTTGTCCCTCTCGACTCTCTGGCGGAGGGCATCTTTGAGTTCATCTAATCCGTCCCCGTTTACAGATGATATAGGCAGGGCTTCAGGATAGGTCTTGAGGAATCTTTTTAGGAGTCCACCCGAAGTGGTCGTACCACCTTCGCATAGAAGGTCTATTTTGTTGAGGGCCATAACGGTCGGCGTGTTAGCTACACCCAGCTCACTTAGGACTTCATTTACGGCTCCTATCTGTTCTTCACAGGCGGGATGACTTACATCCACTACGTGGATCAAAAGATCGGCTTGCACAACTTCTTCTAATGTGCCTCGGAACGAGGCAATCAGGTTATGGGGCAACTTTTTTATGAAGCCGACTGTATCTGTCAGGAGGATTTTGGCGCTTCGTGCTTTGCTGCTACCTTGTCCACCACCACCTGAGGTGTTCGCAGAAGCTTTTTTAAGCTGGACGATCCTGGTGGTCGAATCCAGCGTGGCAAATAGCCTGTCCTCGACGAAGACGTCTTCGCCTGAGAGGGCTCTCATAAGTGTGGATTTACCGGCGTTGGTGTATCCGACAAGGCAGACTTGGAAGACGTCAGATCTGTTCTTGCGGCTCACCTCTCGACTCTTCTCGACCTTTTTGAGTGCTCTGGAAAGGTCGTAGATCCTCTTTCTGACCTTTCTCCTGTCGATCTCAAGCTGTGTTTCACCCGGGCCCCTTGCACCTATTCCAGGACCGCTTGTACCTATGCCGCCTGCCTGTCTTGAAAGGTGGGTCCATTGTCTTCTGAGCTTTGGAGCAAGATATTCCAGCTGAGCCAGTTCGACCTGGAGCTTTGCCTCTTTAGTCCTTGCACGTTTGGCGAAGATGTCCAGAATAAGACCACTTCTATCTACTAGCTTCCTGTCCATTAGTTTTTCGAGATTACTCATCTGCGCGGGGGAAAGGTCATCGTCGAAGATGACCAGATCGGCCTCCAGTTCTTTTGCGGAATTAGCTAGAAGTTCTGCCTTGCCCTTCCCGATGAAGTAGGTCGGATTGGGGGCTTTCCGCTCCTGGATTACTCTGTCCAGAACCTTTGCCCCGGCCGTATCCGCCAGAAGCGCCAGCTCGTTCAGGGACTCTTCGGCGTCCGATCTGCTCATCCAGGGGAATGCGACGCCGACTAAGATGGCCCTTTCTGCCTCTGTCTCACCGGCAACAGCAATAAGTGTGGTAGAATCTTTGATTTGAGTGCTCCTTTGGCTGGTTCTTTGAACGGGGAAAAGTGCCTTGACGTTCGGTCAAACAGGTTTTTTTCTACCTTAAGTATAGCACGTTGTCACAATATCCACAAGCTAAAAATCCCCCGTGAGAGTCTTTTGTAGAAGCATCAAAAACGTTGACAATCAGGGCTCTTTGTTTTATCTTTCGGTTGGATCGTCCGTGGCGCACGACACAGAACGTACGGGCTTTTTCCTTATTATCATTCGATATGGAGCAAGTAGGCGGAATAGAAGGGGCGTTCGCAAGAAACCCAGAAATGGATCGAAGAACCATCTGGCCAAAAAGGATAGACTGTGAAAGCTTTTCTCCTTGCAGCAGGAGAGGGGACGAGGCTGAGACCTTTGACATATAAGGTACCCAAGTGCATGGTACCCATAGGCGGAAAACCTCTCCTGGAGCACCTCCTTGAGTTAGTCAAAAGGCACGGTATAACGGATGTCCTAATAAATTCTTATCATCTTGCCCACGTAGTGCAGGAGTTTGTTCAAAGGAAAGACCACAGGCTCAATATAAGGCTTTCCTACGAGCCGTCTCTGCTGGGGAGCGCGGGTACAGTGGCCGCAAACAGGGACTTTGTGGACGGCGAGGAGAATTTCTTCATCATCTACGCAGATTGCCTGACGGATATAGATCTCTCGGAGATGTTGGAATTCCACAGAGGACACAACGGGATATTGACCGTGGGAGTCTACGAGTCTCCTCACCCGGAGGCGGGCGGAGTCGTGACTCTGGATTCTGATAACAGAGTCGTAGAGTTTGCAGAAAAGCCCCAGAACCCCAGGGGAAATCTGGTCAGCGGCGCAATATTCGTATCCAGATCAGGGCTTTTAGACTATATCCCGGAATCGTATCCCTCGGATTTGAGCTACGATGTCCTTCCCAGGGTAATCGGCAAGATGTACGCTTACAGGATAAAGGGCTACATAATAGATATAGGGACCCATGAAACCTACGAACAGGCCCAGACAAAGTGGCGTTCGATGGAGCAGGGCGCCGAGACCACTCCAGAGGAAGAGAGGTAACAGCAAATGCTCATAACTCAGACCCCTCTCAGGATAAGCTTCGCGGGCGGCGGTTCCGACTTTCAGGGGTACTATAAGAAGGATCCACGATCCCCCGGATGCGTGGTGAGCACCGGGATAGACAAATTTGTGTATGTGATCGTAAAAGAGAGATTTGACGATAAGATATACATAAATTACTCTCAAAAGGAGATCGTGGATAACGTAGATCAGATACAGCACGACCTTGTGCGGGAGGCTATGAAAAAGACAGAGGTCTATAAAGGTGTGGAGATCACTACTTTGGCAGATGTCCCATCTGAGGGGTCCGGATTGGGTTCTTCAAGCAGCCTGACTGTGGGGCTTTTGAACGCCCTTTACGCCTACCAGGGGGAGCAGAGAACTGCGGAGGATCTTGCGCGTGAGGCGTGCCAAATAGAGATAGATATTTTGAAAAAGCCCATAGGCAAACAGGATCAGTACATAGCGGCATACGGGAACTTGAGGATATTCAAATTTATGTCTGACGAATCGGTTGATGTTGAGAAATTAGATGTCTCCGAATCCCAGAAGAGACACATAAGCGACAATCTACTCTTGTACTTTACGGACAAAACGAGGAAGTCGGAGACTATATTGAAAGAGCAGAAGGCAAATATAGATCAGCGGATGACCATCTTAAGAGAGATATCAGAACTAACTCACAAGACAAGAAAATCTTTAGTTGAAGGAGATATAGATAACATAGGTCCTATACTTCACAGGGGATGGAATCTAAAAAAGGAGATGGCTGCGAGGATCAGCGATGGAGATATTGACCAGATGTACGAAGCAGCCATAAACGCCGGAGCCACAGGCGGTAAGGTGGCAGGTGCAGGCGGCGGAGGATTTCTGCTCTTATATTGTCCCCGTGAGAACCAGAACAGGCTGAGGAAGGAGTTCACAGGGATTAGGGAGCTTCCGTTTCTTCTGGAGAGGGATGGCTCTAAGGTGATATTCAATATGAGGAGGTACGAATGGAAATAGCCGACAACTATTTCTCCTCTGTGGCGGACCTGTGCAGGGATCTGGATGTGAAGTCTGTAGAAGATGTAGTAGATATATTGTACGACTCGTATCTGGAAGACAGAAAAATCTTCATATTCGGGAACGGAGGAAGCGCCGCTACGGCCTCGCATCTTTGCGAGGACCTGGCCAAGGGGACTATTGCCGATTTGGGGCAGAAGAAGAGGCTCAAAGCCATAAGCCTGACCGATAATACGCCCTACATACTTGCACTTGCCAACGATGAGGGCTACGAGACGATCTTCGAACAACAGATGATAAATATGGCAGCACGCGGCGACGTAGCCCTCGGCATAAGCGGGTCGGGAAAGAGCGAGAACGTGCTGAGGGCGATAAGATATGCAAATGAGAGCGATATGACGACAATAGGATTTACGGGTTTCGACGGGGGAAAACTCAAACCGATGGTTGACTGCTGTCTGCACATCCGATCAGACAACATCGGCGTAGTGGAGAGCCTGCACCTCGTGGCGTGTCATTATGTCATTGATAGGTTAAGGGATATGATAAGTGGTAAGGGAACGGGCTGAGTTGTTGCATTGAGAGAGTGTGCAGAGGAGGAAGGCACGTTTATGACGTCGCAGCGAGTGGAGAGTGAAATTTTAAACCTTAGCTCCAGATTAGATGAGAACAGAAGTATTTTTCTTCTCAACTACAGGGACGAGTTTTTTGCTTTTGCCGATAGTGACAGACGTTTGCAAGAGATGGCGTTCCTCGTTGCCAAGAGAAGAGATGATCAAAATAGGTCTCTTGTTAGCCTCTGGTCTTTCTTTTAAATTATAGTAAAACAGGCGAGAAGTGCCTTTGATTGTTTAAGGCGGTATCAATCAGATGAGGCTTGGCTTGTTTTTAGACCTGCGTTGGAATCTGCGTTGATCATAGGGAAATTTCTGGATGACCCTGCAAATGCTGAATTGTGGATGAACAAGAGGAAAATTTGGGGAAACAGAAAAAACGATAAGAAAAAGTACGAGCAGTATAGGAATGAGTTCGAAAGGAAGGGACTAATTTCAAAATCCTTACCGTATGCAAAAGAGTTTCGTCAGCTTCTCACTAACATCAACGATGAATTTGTGCACATGAATTATGAATATCTTGAAAAGTTCATCAGAATTGACGAATGTTCTCAAGACTATGTACTAAGAATTCCCTAATATAGATGATGATTCTCATAAGCACGAAGCTTTCTTGTATTCCTTCTTGCATATGTATCGCCTTATGATCGTATCACTGGGTAAAACGTTGTCCACGATGTTTAGCAACGAAGATATTCTAAACTTTGAGATAGAGGAGATTATGGAAAAGATATTGGAACCTAAAGTTCAAGAGCTTGTTCAAGAGCGACCTGATCTTATAGAGATATGTAAATCATTCGGATTGTGGGTAATATGAGAACCTTGTAAGGAACATTTTGTATAGAAACGAGCTATCGGATGTTTCGGAGAGGTAATTCATAATGAAGTATTATGTTGCTATCAGCGGTATAGTTATCACAATTATTGGATGGATCATATCAAATGCCCAGCATTACCCATTTGTTTACCGAATACTTGCCCCAAAATACTTAGATGCAATTTCTACTTTCGGTAAGATGCACCAGAAGAAGTTTATCTTAAGAGAAGGAGACATTGGTTTTTCAGAGATTTCATAAATACTTAAAGAACATGTTTCAGGAAATGCAATACCTTATGATAATTCATATCAAAACATTGTCTTGGGGAACTGCAGCGGTAGATACTCCGATAATGACATGGCGTGATTATATTGAGCTTGAAATATCATTCTCCAATGCCCAGCCTGCAACTGGAAAATTCTATAAATTGAAATCGGAAATTGAAAAAAGGTATTTGACCCGTAATATATTCTCGTGGAGTAGCATTATTTTTTGGATTGGCATAGTAATTAGCCTAATTGCTGCATTTCTTTAAATGCCTCATTGAAGCATCAGATAACAGAACGGTTTGCGGCTCACTTCGGTTCACTAAAGTCCTATGCGTTCGCAACATAATACTTCCTCACTTTTGCCTACTGTAGGAAACCCGGAATAATAAAAATCAGCATGCTCCATCTACACGCCATTTTGACGACAGAGCAGGCATACAACCTGCTCTTTTTTCTTGGATAAAGCATTCCGACCACTCAGTTAGGTTACTTTGATGGCTACAGAGATAACTGACAATACAACTTCTGAATTTCAGGACGGCGTGACCATAAGGACGGTCATAGGGGCGTTTTTCATAGGCTTTGTGATGATGCCGGGGGCTATCTACATGGGCCTGATCGCAGGGGAGAGCATAGGCTCCGCAGCAGAGTGGGTGACGGTGATCCTCTTTGCGGAGATAGCGCGGCGTTCGTTTAAGAGCCTGACGAAGCAGGAGATATACATCCTCCAGAGCGGTGCTGAATCTATAAGATCATTCTCCTTTCGTCCCTTCCTGGCCGAAGCCGAGCAGATAACCGTCCACGTCCTTGATCCCGAAATGCCTAACATCCATCTCCTCCATCATCTCAGGCTTGTAGTCTATAATCGCCCCTCTGCCCTTAAATTCTTCAAATAGAGCTTCGGCGTCTGTGACCTTTATATAAGCGTCCCAAGTATCACAGGCTACGGCGTTGGGTCTTACGATGGACTTGTCTTCGACCTGCCTCAGCATGAAGGTGTACCCGTCGCGTTCGGGCCTGCAGAAAAACGGTGGATCACCCCAGAGCTGATCGTATTCGAAGCCGAGCACATCGCGGTAGTACTCTGCCGCCTTCTTAACGTCAGCTACCAGAAAGAATGGCTCACAACTGATGAACTTGCTAGCGGATTGTTGACCTTCACCCATAGGTTTAGACCTCCTTGCAAGAAGTTTTGGAATAACTGCTGTACCGCGTAATATTAAGTAAATATCTGTTTTGTTGTCAAGCGAAAACATGCTCGGATAGGACAAAAAAGCTTGACATTGTCCATAATTATTGTATCTTATAGACTAATTATTCGTATATTCGACTGATGGGTCTATTAAGTAAATTAAGGATTTATACTAACTCTTTATCTTTCTTGGTGATCAAAATTGAACGAGAATCGGGAAAATATGAGCAGGAAGGACAGAGAAAGACGGCGGCGGAAGGATCAGATACTAAAGGCTGCCAAGAAGGTCTTCGCCGAAAAGGGCTTCCAGAACGCCACTATGGACGAGATTGCCGAGAAGGCAGAGTTTGGAAAGGCAACGCTATATTTCTACTTCAAGGGGAAAGAGCAGATATTCCTGGAGATCATAAAGTCGTCAGTGGAGTATTTCGGCAGACTCATAGATGAATTGAGAGTGGAAGACAAGGATGCCACATCGAGGCTGACTGACATAGTCAAGGCGCATTTGAATTACAAAGATAAGAACAGAGACCTGTTCAAAATACTCTTTTCCGAGTCGCACAAGCTCTACTCAGACGAGAAAGAAAACATAAAGAGCAGGATAAAGGAGAGCCGTCAGGGGGTCATAAGGTCAACGGCACAGATAATTGAGGACGGCATAAAATCTCGGCAGTTCAGAGATGTTGATCCCGACGCCTCTGCCTATATGTTTCAGGGGATGATAAACTCCGTTATGTTCCGTTGGATGAGAGAAAAACGTAAAGAGCCGATGCAGGATCAGGCGTCGTTGATAATAGATCAGTTCATAAACGGCATTGGCAACAGAAAAGAGGGACTGTAGATATAAAAGCGAGGTTTCAATGAACAGAACTAAGTGTATGAGCTATATTCTGATCACAGTTTTGTGGACATCCTGGGCAAATGCCCAACTGCGTAATCAGACCCAGACAATATCAAGAGATGCTCGCAGGACCTTTACACTTTCGATAGAGGACGCGATAAAGCTGACTCTGGAGAACAATTTCGAAATAGCCTCAGAAAAGATAGGACCCCAAATAGGGCACCATAACATCATAGGTGCAAAGGGAGCCTTTGATCTGGCGATGACTCTGGCTTTTTCAGGAGAAAGATCGAAGCGTCCCACATTCAATCAGGTAGCCGGATCTGAAATTAACAACCTTAATTTCTCCATCGGATTTAATCAAAGGCTTGCTACAGGAGCAAACTACCGACTCGACTTTTTCAATCGCCGTCAGGAGACAAATTCACGCTTTAGCAGAGATTCGATCTCAGGTGAACAAATTCCAGTCTTCTACGACTCCCAGGCCAGGTTCTTCATCTCTCAGCCGCTCTTAAAGGGTTGGGGAATTGGCTTCAACAAGTCCAGCATTACGATTTCCCAGAATAACAAGGCTATCTCCCAGAATGCCCTGAACCAGAGGGTCATAGAGGTCGTATCCGATGTCCAGTCAGCTTACTGGAATCTGGTCTTTGCCATAGAAAACATGGAAGTTCAAAAGTTATCTCTCGATGAGGCCTTAAGGCTCTTGGACGAGATGAGAGTTCGAGTGAGGGTAGGCTCTGTGCCTCCGTCCGACACGCTCCAGGCTCTGGCCTCTGTGGCTTCAAGGGAGGGAGACATAATAGTGGCAGAGGACGCGGTCAGGGACGCTGAGGACAGGCTCAAGGCTATTACGAACATCATAGATAGACCTCAGGTATGGGACGCTGCCCTGCGACCTACAGATGAACCGGTCTTTGAGTCTGTAGAGATAGACCTTGAGAAGAGCATTCAGGAGGCATTTGAAAAGAGGGCTGATTACGCTCAGGCCAAGATAGAAATTGAAAATAGAAAGATAAATGTCTCAAGGGCATACAATCAGACCCTCCCTTCTTTGGATCTGACGGCAAGCCTGCAGTTCAACGGTCTGGGAGTAAACTATTCGGACAATCTGGATCTCCTATCGGAGTTGGACGCTAATACGTGGGACGTAGGCCTGTCCATTGATGTTCCGATAGGGAACCGCTCTGCTTCGAGCCAGTATGCCGCAAGCAGATTGGAAAAGCAGAGAGCCGAACTAAATATTAAGAAGATGGAACAGGATATAATCGTCCAGATAAGGGACGCAGTCAGACAGATAGACACCGACATCAGGAGGATCAGAGCCACCCAGTTGGCCAGCACTCTGGAGGAGAGGAACTTAGCCGAAGAGGAGGAGAGGCTGAGATTGGGGCTATCCACAACGCGCGACGTTCTGGAGACTCAACGGATCCGTGCGACCGCAAGGACGAATCATCTGAAGGCTATTATAGATTACAATAAATCTCTCATAAACCTGGAGAAGGTAAGGGGCACGACTTTAGAGAAGAACGACATTAAAATTGAAGAGCTTTAAGTGTTTACCATAGGGTGTTCTAATCGCTCTGACTTGTTGATGAACGGTGTTCTTCTATGTGTATTGGCAATCTTTGAGAGGATAGGCAAAGTGCCCTGATGCCATTTGACAGCAGACACCATATTCAGATAGAGGTTGGCGGCAAAGCTCCAGTACGTAAGGTAAATGACCGCTCTCTCTTTAACCTGTTGGGAGACAACAGTGGACTCAAATACGTCAAAGGACAAAAAAGAACTAAAGGAACCGATACCAGATGAGGTAAGGGCCGCGATGGATGGGATCGTAGGCTCCGACGAGGAGATCCATCTATCCGTCTCCACAGACATGGGGCTGGACGGCGAATACGGCACCGGCTGGCTTCTGGTGACGGACAAGCGTCTGCTTGCTTTCAGTCCTAACGGCGCCGATCCTCTCTCGTTAGTCCACATAAGGTTGACGGATATCGCTTCAGTGGAGATGCGAGACCTCTTCAGCAACAACATACTGAAAGTCCGCACTGCGGACCGTGGGGTGGAGGTGGCCAGGTTCTCGAAGTCGCTGGCATATAAGTTCGCACAGGTGACCCCGGAGATAGAGGAGTTGCTCAGAAGGAGCAGGCCGGAAGAGATCGCAGCCTCCGATGATGACGTGGGAAGAGGGTACAGGGCGTTTGAGAGGCAGAGACAGCGCTGCCCGAACTGCGGCAAGGTCAAACTCCCTCGTTGGGGAGGTGTCTGTCCGTTCTGTATTAAGAAGGGTAAGTTGCTCTTCAGGCTCTTAAGCTATGGGCTGCCTTACTGGAAGGTCTCCCTTGCAGGTCTGACACTGATGCTCATAGCCACGTTCATAAGCCTGACCCCTCCCTTGCTCACCCGCACACTGATAGACGATGTGCTCAATGTGAAGCCGGGAGAGGAACAGCCGCTGGATTTGGGGCCTGAAGGAGGCATCATAGGCCGCATAGAGCAGTTCGCTCCCAGGGGGAGTACGACCCTACTGGCAGTGTTGGTGACCCTCCTATTCGCGATCACAGTATCCACAAACACACTCCGGGCATTACGGAGCTACATGATGGAGTGGTTAGGCCAGAGGGTCACCTTTGATCTGCGCAACCAGGTCTACAGACATCTTCACACCCTCTCTTTGAGCTTCTTCAGCCAGAGGGAGACGGGAAGGATCATGTCCAGGATCACGAACGACGTGGGGCGTCTTCAGGACTTCATCAGCGAAGGCCTTCAGGAGATGATCCGCAGCGTGCTGACCTTAGTCATCATCTGCGCGATTCTGTTCTCACTCAACTGGCAACTTGCAACCTTTGTCCTGCTGCCGACCCCGTTCTTGGTCATTGTCACCATCTTTTTCGGCAGGAGACTGCACAAGGTGTTTCGCATTCTCTGGAAGCGATTTGCCAGCATAAGCGCCATCCTGGCGGATACGATACCGGGGATAAGGGTGGTGAAGGCCTTCGCCCAGGAGGAGCGTGAGGTGGGTAAGTTTATGGGGAAAAGCCAGGAACTGCTCGATGGCTCGATGAGGGCTGCCAAACTTAGAACCAGCTTTATGCCGATCATGGGCTTCATCACCTCATTGGGCACAATTATCATATGGTGGGCAGGTGGACACAAGGTTATAGGTGGCACGATCACCCTGGGCGATTTTGTGGCCTTCTCAAGCTATATGTGGCAGTTCTACGGGCCTGTGGAGTCGCTCTGCAGGTTGAACCACCGTCTTCAAAGCGCTGCAACTGCTGCAGAGCGGGTCTTTGAGGTTCTGGACAGTGAGCCGGATATGGCGGACGACGAGGATTCTGTCCAGATGCCGGAGATAGAGGGACACATAGAGTTTCAAGATGTTACATTCAGCTACGAGGAAGGGACGCCTGTCCTGAAGGCAATCAGCTTCGATGTGAAGCCCGGGGAGATGATCGGCCTGGCGGGTCACAGCGGGGCAGGCAAGAGCACGCTCATCAACTTGATCTGCCGCTTCTACGATGTGGATAATGGAAGGATACTCGTAGATGGTTATGATGTTCGAGAGGTGAAGCTGAAGTCACTGCGCGATCAGATCGGCGTTGTGCTCCAGGAGCCTTTTCTGTTCAACGGCACTGTGGCGGAGAACATCGTCTACGGGAAACCGGGAGCCTCTATGAGGGAGATTATAGGTGCGGCTAAGGCAGCCAATGCCCACGATTTCATCGTGGAATACCCCGATGGCTATGACACGCAGGTGGGGGAACGAGGCAGCAATGTCTCCGGCGGCGAGCGGCAGCGTCTGGCCATAGCTAGGGCCATCCTGAAGGATCCACGCATTCTGATTCTGGATGAGGCCACCTCGAACGTAGATACAGAGACAGAGGCACAGATCCAGGAGGCACTGGCAAGGCTTATAGAAGGACGCACTACCTTCGCTATCGCCCACAGGCTTTCAACGCTCAAGCACTCCAACCGGCTTCTCATCATAGAGAAAGGGAGGGTGGCGGAGATGGGCACACACGATGAGTTGATCGAGCAGGACGGCATATATGCCCGTCTATGCAATATGCAGACGGAGCTTTCCAAGATTACAGCGTTGTGATCGCCGAGACCCCAAGAAAAGTTCTTCGACCACTGCGACGCTCGCGGATACCCCAGCACAGCGGCCGCACCGCCTTTTTTTCGTAAAACAGATTTTAGGAGGCATGTTCCTATGACTCGGGTGGATATAGAGAAGGAGATGGAAACGATTGATCCAGGGAAGATAAAGCTGTGCCTGGATGGATTTCAGGATTTGGGAGTCAGCTTCGATGATGGGAGGGAATACTCTAAGGTCAAGGCAGTGAAGGCTTTTCCATTATCGGCCGCTATGCACTTCATAGCGTTGAAGGATGAGGAGGAAAAGGAAATAGGGATAATAGAAGATCCCGGCCAGTTGGATGGCGAGTCCAGAGAGGCACTCAAAGTTGAGCTGGAGAAGTCCTACTTTATGCCGGACATAATCAGGATCAATAACATAGATGAGGATTTCGGCGTGCCGAAGTGGGACGTGGACACGGATAAGGGTCATCGAACCTTTGAATTGAGAAGCAGGCGGGATGCGCGGATGATGGGACGTGGACGGGTACTTATAAAGGACATAGACGGGAATAGATACCAGATACCAGATTACAGAAAACTTGACCCCAGAAGCAGGGACCTTTTGGAGGAGGAGGTTTAGATTAGAAACTGCGTCCAGCTATGATGGAACTGACCCAGAGGAAGATCCTGGCGTTTTACATGCCAGAGGATATAATGAAACCAAATTGCTTGACTTTGTCAATGAGAGACATTCTTATAATGAAAAGGCTTGCGTTTTTAGTTCTTGCTCTCTGCTTCCTGCCTGTAACAGCTCAGGCACAGCCTGTGAAAGACTACTGGCCCCTACAGGTGGGCAACCGTTGGGTGTATGAGTATACCAGTGCAATTGTCGATGAAGTAGTTTCACAAGAACAGTTCCTCTTAGAGGTTCTGTCGGAAGCGAAAATCGAAGGGAGGAATTATTTTCGCATGAGCAACGGTCAATTGCTGCGGAAGGATGAAAATGGCAATATCATCGAATACAACGACAGATTCGACTATATAGAGGGTAAGGAGATGTTAGTATTTGACTTTGCCAGCCCACCTAATCGTGATAATGGAGACTTCGATTATCGCATACCATATGAGACTTTCCCCCCAACAATTGGGGGCAAAGCACTATCACAAGATTATTTTTTGAGTTCTACCGTGAGGATTCCATGGACGATCCCCATGCAAGTTCCTGCTGGCACGTTTCCAGACGGTTTTATCTTCTTATACGGTGATCCGTTCGAAAGCTGTGACGCATCGATTAGTTTCGCCGTGAACACAGGAATGATCATGTCGGGATGTTTCAAAAGTAACGGGACTTTTAGTTGCTACGTCCTTTTGGAAGCTACTATAAACGGAACCACACTTCCCACTGTCGTACTTCCCTCTACCTGGGGACAGATAAAAGAACTGGAGAGTAATAGATAATGTACCTCTTTTCAAAGACATTGATCGTCTTTTGTGCTCTCGCGATAGCTCCTTTATCCTCGTCTGTCCGGGCTGATCTAACAGACGATGAGGCACTTTCGGAGGACTCCATCTCAATCGTGGTGCAGGTGGGGATCTTGAACGATCCGAAATTCCCTCCGATCACGCCTAAAGATGCACAAGAAGTCTTAGATTTCGCATGGGACATAATGGAAGACCGCTTCGGATTTCGACTCTTACAGATTAGTTTCGATAACAAGGAGGAGTCCATTCTCGATTTCTTCGACAGGTATCCCAGACGAAAATCTTTTAACAGAGGATCACGGTTCCCACTGAAGGCGCCTGAGCGCATCTGGAGGCATAAAGATAAGATCGGAGAGTTTTTAAAGCGATGGCAATTAGACAGCCTCCAGGGATTCAGACCGAAAAAGCCATTTAAGGACCACAAAGAGTTTGCTGACTTTCTGATAGGGGTATATATAGATAGGGCAGACAAAGCGATGACGAGCAAGATAGAAGAGAACGGTCATCCGCTTTTATCCCCTGATAATCGCCATCAATTGTACATAGATTGGGTAGATGTAATGGAACAGCAAGAAGATTACGACATCGTTTTGACTAATACGTTCGTCTTTCTGGACAACGCAGTTGAGCCGTATCCGCACAGCATCTTCAAGCATGCCAAAGTGGGCGGGGCATCTTTTGATAGCCCCAAGAGAGCCACCTTCGACGGATTCACATTGATGAGCAGTACGTTTGAGTTCGACACTCATATCCCTTTTTATTACGACTCCGAGCTTGGGGAACTATCCAAAAGTGAGAAAAACAAAGTCCTTGGCGCTGCCATAGTGGCGCACGAAGTCGGCCACATGCTCTTCTACATCCCCGACGTCTATGATCACTCGCCTGCTTGTCTTATGGATTCCAGGATGGAAAACTTGAGTTACCCCAGGGCCTATCGCAACCTTATGAAAGAGAGCGGAGTCTGCCCCGAGTGCCGCCCATACATCGAGGCCCGCAAATGGGCGTTCAAGGCCCAAAGCCTGTCGGAAAAAGATGAAATCCAAAAGGCTGTTGGGGCGTACAATAAAGCGATTGATCTTCTACCAACGGACGCAGAACAGCACAAGAAGGTCATAGGACGCTGGCAAGATCGAATACGGGAACTTTCCGAGTAGTCATCCACTATCTGAGGAAAGAAAGGAGATTCAGGTGAGCCGTTCTTTATGGACGTCAATGTTGCTCATTTTTCTGATCACGTCATTAAGCTGTGAGAAGGACGAAAATTCGAAAGGAGGGAGAAACTTTTGGAGCAGGGGCAACTTTCCGGAGAGAGGCGCTGCGGCCGCTGTGCCCGTGAAAGTCGAGAAGGTCAAAAGAGAGGCCATAGATAGCTTCATACTGACGACTACGACGCTGGAGGCTCAAAGGGACGTTCAGGTGATCTCAAAGGCCTCAGGGCTGGTAACTCGTCTCCTGGTTGAGGAGGGCGACAAGATTGCTGAAGGGCAGTTGTTATCGCAGTTAGACAAAAGGGAAATAGAGTTGGGCATGATACAGGCACAGATGATACTGCTGGACGCACAGAAGAACTTCAAAAGATCAGAGGAGATGTACAGGAAGAAACTGATAAGCGATCAACAGTACGAAAGCGATAAGTACAGTGTGGACAGGGCTTACGCGCAGTTAGAAGTCGCAAAGCTTAAGTTGGAGTACACCGATATTGCATCTCCTATATCCGGGATCATAACAATGAGAAATGTGGACGTCGGGGCAAATGTGAATACAAATCAGCACCTTTTCTCTGTCGCCGATTTTGATACCTTGCTGGCAAAGATTCATATCCCGGAAAGGGATATAGGAAAGGTAAGGCCAGGTCAAAAGGCCAAAATAGACGTGGAGGCACTCCCGGAACTGGAGTTTATCGGCAAGGTAACGATGGTCAGCCCTGTGGTGGACGCTCACAGCGGGACAGTTAAGATAACCGTCGAGATCCCTAACTCGCAGCGATTGCACGGCACGGAGAATCCTTTGAAGCCAGGGATGTTCACGTCAATTAACATTATCACAGAGACCCACCGCGATGCCCTTGTGATCCCCAAGAGAGCCTTAAACCTTGAGACGGATGAGGACAACGTTTTCGTATTCGAGAGCGATACCACCACTGCACATGGTATAGCTCGTCAGGTGAGAATAAGCCCTGGCTTTGCAGACGGCCAGAGAATAGAGATACTGAACGGTTTAAGTGAGGGAGACTTGGTGATTACGGCGGGACATGAGGGGCTCAAAACCGGGACGAACGTGCGGGTAGTGGAGAGTGCCGAGTATCCACTGCAGGTAGATACTATGAAAGTGGCCACCTCAGGTGGAACGTTCACTGCAAAAGGGGAAAAAGGAAAGTTAGAAGGCAGAGAGATGTCACCTGAGATCTTTAAGAGGATCAAGGAGCGGATGCTTCAAAACCCTGAGATTAAAAAGGAGTACGATAAGATGGCAAAGAAAGATCCCGACTTTGAAAGTAACGCAGAAAAGCAGAAGGAGTTCTTCCGACAGATGAGGGAAAGATGGGGCGGTGGTGAGCGATGAGCGTCCCATTAAAGGGAATTCAACCTAAGGTTGTGATCTTAATTATGCTTACATTTATATCTTTGCAATCATGCTACAATTCGGGAAATGGCAAGGAGAAGAGCGCGATGGACGAGAAGTACTTTGCGCAGGAAAGAGCAAAGATGGTGGAGGATCAGATAATAGCAAGAGGGGTGAAGGACGAGATAGTCTTAAATGCGATGAGGAAGGTGCCAAGGCATAAATTTGTGCCCAAGACCCACTGGGACAGGGCCTATCAGGATACTCCCCTACCTATCGGCCACGAACAGACAATTTCGCAGCCTTACATAGTGGCCTTCATGACGGAACTTTTGGAGCTGCAGAGCGGTGCGACCGCTGCCGACGGCGCAAAGGTCCTGGAGGTCGGCACAGGGCTCGGCTATCAGGCCGCGGTCTTAAGCAAGGTAGCAGGAGACGTCTATACCATAGAGATAGTCAAGGAACTCGCCGAAAGCGCACAGGAACGCCTGGAGAAGATGGGGTATAAGAATATAACCGTCAAATGGGGAGACGGCTATCAGGGCTGGAAAGAGCATGCCCCCTTTGACGGCATAATCGTCACAGCGGCGCCAGACCACATCCCTCAGCCTCTCATTGATCAACTTAAGGTCGGCGGGAGGATGGTCATACCTGTGGGCGAGGAGCATCAAGAACTCGTGCTCATGACCAAAGACCAAAAGGGCATCACCAGAAAGAACATAATTCCCGTCAGGTTTGTCCCTATGACCGGAGAAGCGGAAGACAGGTAGACAGCATAAAGGCAGTAGACAGCAAACAGTAGACAGGGAAAAGGCGAAAAAGCAAAATCTCTCTGTGCTCCTTGTGGTGGGTCAGACATTCTTGTCTGACATAGGTGAGGAGATCTCGCCTATCACATGGAAAACAGTAGACAGGGACAGGGTACTTGTAGATGAAGATAGTCCAGTTTTCCACAAGGCGAAGGGTCACTGTGACGATGTTCGTGGCGGCGGCAGTGCTGTTCGGATGGGTGTCGTTCGACAGATTAGCCGTAAACCTTCTGCCCGATATAACGTATCCGACCCTGACCGTAAGAACCGAATATCCAGGCACGGCTCCGGGCGAGGTGGAAAACTTGATCTCCAAACCCATAGAGGAAGCTGTCGGAGTCGTAAATGGCGTGGTGAGAGTCAGCTCCGCCTCAAGACCCGGAAATTCGGACGTTATGGTTGAATTCGACTGGGGAACGAATATGGACTTTGCGTCTCTGGATATAAGGGAGAAGCTGGATTTAGTAAACCTTCCCAGAGATGCCGAGAAGCCGCTTCTCTTAAGGTTCGATCCGTCTCTGGACCCGATTATGAGGATCGGAATCTACGGAAACGAAAGTCTTGTTGCCCTGCGCCTCTTTGCCGAAGACGATATAAAACAGGAACTTGAGGGATTGGAAGGTGTGGCCGCCATAAAAGTAAACGGCGGATTGGAAGAGGAGATAAATGTCGAAGTAAACACGGGAAAGCTTGCAAGCTTACAGATTCCGATCACACAGGTTGCAGACAGGCTATCCCAGGAGAATGTCAACTTGGCGGGAGGACTCCTAAAAGACGGCGAAGCAGAGTATATCGTCAGGACTCTGAATCAGTTCAGATCGGTAGATGAGATCCAGGATATTGTAATAGGATGGAAAAACGGAGCTGTCATAACACTTAAAGACGTAGCTCTGGTCAAAAGGGGGCACAAGGAGAGGAACATAATTACAAAGATAAACGGACAGGAGAGCGTGGAGGTCGCAGTCTATAAAGAGGCGGATGCCAATACTGCCACCGTGGCAAAGCAAGTTCGGGACAAGTTGGAGGACCTGAAGCTCAAATCGAAAGAGCTCTTTCCGTCTGTGAATATGGAGGTCATCTTCGATCAGTCCAGATTCATCGAGCAGTCGATCTCAGAGGTTCTGAACACGGCGATATATGGAGGGATATTGGCTATCTTTGTGCTCTATCTTTTCCTCAAGAATTCCAGGAGCACTGGCATCATAAGTCTGGCCATCCCAATTTCAGTGGTAACGACGTTCTTCTTGATGTACCTGTTCGACGTATCTCTGAACATAATGTCATTGGGAGGACTGGCTTTAGGCATCGGAATGCTTGTAGATAACTCCATCGTGGTCCTGGAGAGCATCCAGCGATACAAAGACAGGGGTCATTCCATCCTGGAGTCGGCCAATTTAGGAGCAAGCGAAGTTGGAAAGGCTGTGACAGCTTCGACGCTGACCACAATATGCGTCTTTGCCCCGATAGTGTTTGTGGAGGGAATAGCAGGACAGCTATTCCGTGATCAGGCGCTCACCGTGACGTTCTCCCTCTTAGCCTCCCTCGGCGTGGCTCTAACGGTGATACCTATGCTATCCAGCGTGCAGTTGAGATCAAAGGCGAATCCCGACAATGAGTCTCCTCCGAAGTTAGGTGCGTTCTTACGATCCATACAGGGCCTATTCCTCATCCTGGGACGAGGGATCAATGCGGTACTATATCCCTTACATCTCATCTTTGATAGAGCCTTTGGCTACGCAAGAGACCAGTATCCCGGTCTCTTAAGATGGGCACTATATAACAGGACGGTGGTGATAATCTGTTCGGCTTGTCTACTTGCCCTGTCCGTCTATTCTATTCAGCTTTTAGGGACAGAGCTTATTCCCGAGATGAGTCAGGGGGAACTTTTTGTAAACGTGAAGTTGCCCGTCGGGACGCCGTTGAACGCCACAAATGAGCGCACAGAAGGCATGGAGAAGATGATAAAGGAGTTAGACGGCCAGATCGAGACTATCTATACGACAGTCGGCTCTGTCGGCGAGTCAGGGGGGTCGGAGGAGAGGGAAAATATCGCTCAGATCAACGTAAGACTATCCAGGGAAATAGATAGAGAAGGTGAAGAGGCAATTATGAATAGATTAAGGCACAGATTCAACCAGATCCCGGCCCTGGAGCACAAGTTCTCAAGACCTGCGTACTTCAGCTTCAAGACGCCCGTTGAAGTGGAGATCTCAGGCTACAATCTAAAGACCTTACAGGAACTTTCAAAGGAGCTGTCTTTCAGAATGTCCAACATTTCGGGGCTGACGGACATAAAATCGAGCGCCGAGAGTGGAAATCCCGAAATCCAGATCACATTTAACAGGCGAAAATTGGCGTCTTTAGGGCTCGATATAAGCACTGTATCACATATCATAAGGAATAAGATTCAGGGAGAAGTCCCAACAGAGCTTTCAATGAAGGACAGGAAGATAGATATAAGAGTACGGGCGAAGGAGGAGTACAGAAGGAACATAGACGATATAAAGAGACTTACGGTAAATAATAGCACAACGGGTGTATCGGTGGGTCAGTCCACCCCGTCTGACGCAGGATCTTTCGAGGAAAAGGTTGTGCCTATCCCTCTTTACGCTGTGGCTGATGTGAAATTGGAAAGGGGCCCTGCCGAGATTAGGAGAGTAAATCAGGAGCGGACATCCCTCGTGTCGGCTAATCTATCAGGGAGAGATTTGGGGAGTGTAGTGGAGGAGATAGAAGAAGAGATTGACCGGCTGTATAGAAAAGGTATAGTCCCCGGAGATTTCTCCATATTTGTGGGGGGACAGAACAAAGAGATGTCGGAGTCCTTCGAAAGCATGCAGTTTGCCATCTTACTTGCGGTATTTTTGGTCTATTTGATTATGGCGTCACAGTTTGAGTCGCTATTGCATCCACTCGTGATTATGTTTTCGATCCCCTTTGCCATAATCGGCGTTGTGGCCGCGCTCTACATCACAGGTGGGACCGTAAGCGTAGTCGTGCTCATAGGCGTCATTATGCTTGCGGGCATCGTCGTAAACAACGCCATCGTTCTGGTAGATTATACTAACCATCTCTACAGAGACGAGGGAATGTCCAAGATGGAGGCCATCATAGAGGCGGCAAAGGTGCGGCTGAGACCGATCCTGATGACGACATCCACAACTGTGCTGGCACTGCTGCCGATGGCGCTCGGATTCGGAGAGGGGGCAGAAATCAGAGCACCCATGGCGATAACTGTCATAGGTGGTCTGATAACTTCTACACTATTGACTTTAATCCTGATCCCTACGGTCTACTCCATCCTTGAAAGGGAGGCAAGATAGAGGAACGAACGTGTTTGCTGTGAGGGCTGGGTTGATAGAGCAAAGTTCTGTAATGCTTGTGGAAAATCAGCCATCTACTCAAGAACCAACTGTTCAAGATACAGGTGAGGAGCTACAATGCCACAATTGACACAGATTCCTGATGAAGATGTTCTAAACGAAATAAACAATCCTTCAGGAAAAAATTCAGGGACCCTGAATAATCTCTTTATCCTTGTCATATCTCTTATTGCATTTGCAGGTGCTGGCCTAATCAAATTCTCACCTAAAGAACTAGCAATTCTTATTGTTGTTCTGTTTGTTCATGAAGCTGGTCATTTTTTGGCTATGAAACTATTCAAATATTCTGATGTAAAGATGTTTTTCTTGCCCTTCATAGGTGCAGCTGTTTCTGGAAAAGAACAAACTCCAAATTCTTCAAAAAAGGCATTAGTTTCAATTGCGGGCCCGTTGCCTGGCCTTATTATTGGGCTTATTTTAGTGATTGCATATGCCATAACGAAGGACAAACTCTACTTGGATGCCTCTTGGATGTTCATCTGGATAAATGGTTTCAATTTATTGCCAATATACCCCCTGGATGGTGGTAGATACTTTGATTCAATTATATTTTCAAGAAATTACGTAATAGATGTGATTTTTAAAGTTGTTACATCCCTGCTGCTTATAGGAATTGCAGTATCCTTGGAAGCTTGGATTCTTCTCGTCATGCCCGTTGTAGTCCTATTGTCTTTGCGAAACTCATACTTCACCTCAAAAGCAGCAAGAGATATTAGAAAAGATTTATCAAAAGACGATATTGCCTCTTTGACTCTCAACACTGAAATCATAAGACAGATCAGACAAAGCTTAAACTATAATACATCGGTAGGGCGAAAAACTTTAAAGGATTTGTCATTGCTTGTTGAACAGACATGGGAGAGAATTTATTCAATTCCCCCGCTGCTTTCAAAACGTTTCTCTTCATTCTGGTTTATATCGTTTCGATCGGTTTTGTTGGTATTTCAAGTATTACCCTTTTTTTTGTGGACGTTATCACTGGGCCTAAGCCCAGTTCAGTCTTCAGTGCAGATTTAGATGGAGATGGAGATAATGACTTGGCCGTGGCTAATGCGGGCAGCAATACTGTATCAGTGTTGTTGAATAATGGAGATGGGACATTCACACCTAAGGTGGACTATGTCACTGGAGATGGTCCCCTCTCAGTTTTCAGTGCAGATTTAGATGGAGATGCAGATAATGACCTGGCTGTGGATAATTGGGGTACTGGCACAGGCACTACTGTATCAGTATTGTTAAATAATGGAGATGGGACATTCACACCTAAGGTGGACTATACTGTTGGAGATGCTCCCCAGTCAGTTTTCAGTGCTGATTTAGATGGTGATGGAGATAATGACTTAGCTGTGGCTAATCAGACCAGTAGTACTGTGTCAGTGTTGTTGAATAATGGAAATGGGACATTTGTCGCTAAGGGGGACTATGACACGGGGAATACGCCCTGGTCAGTATGCATTGCAGATTTAGATGGTGATGGAGATAATGACTTGGCTGTGGCTAATTTTGGTAGCGATAATGTATCAGTGTTATTGAATAATGGAGATGGGACTTTGGGACCTAAGGTAGACTATTGCGTTGAGGTTAATCCCTATTCAGTCTTCAGTGTGGATTTAGATGGTGATAGAGATAATGACTTGTCTGTGGCTAATTGGAACAGCAATAATGTCTCAGTGCTGTTGAATAATGGAGATGCGACATTTGCAACCAAGGTGGACTATAGCGTTGAGGTTAATCCCATTTCAGTCTTCAGTGTGGATTTAGATGGGGATGGAGTTAATGACCTTGCTGTTGCTAATTATAACAGCAATACTGTGTCAGTGCTGTTGAATTATGGAGATGGGACATTTGCACCTAAGGTGGACTATGACGCTGGTGATGGCGCCTATTCAGTCTTCAGTGTGGATTTAGATGGTGATAGAGATAATGACTTGGCTGTGGCTAATTGGAACAGCAATAATGTGTCAGTACTGTTGAATAATGGAGATGCGACATTTGCACCTAAGGTGGACTATGATGTTGGAAGTGATCCCGCATCAGCGTTCGGTGCGGATTTAGATGGTGATTGAGAATGACTTAGTTACAACTAATAGCGGCAGCAAGAGTGTTTTAGTGTTGTTGATTAATCGCGATAGTACGTCTGCACGTCAACGTGCACTCCTGGCACGGCGGGGTTAGGGCGGAGGTATTGGATGCGTACGATGGACTGCCTCGGCCAAGGTTTTGTATGCTACTATCCTGGTGTGGAACCCGGGAGACGGCGGCGGCTGTTCTTTAGGGCTTAAGAGAATAGCCCAGCTCCTCGGCAAATCTGAGATTACTGTAAAGAGGAGATTGCAGGAACTCAAGGATGCCGGTCTTGTAACTATAAAATATCCGGGTCTGGGCCGCAACGCGGTAATATCTGTTCTACAGGCTCAAGACAGGTCAGATCTGACCTGTCCTTACATTATAACAGACGACTTAGAAATAGACGACTAATAAACAGACAACACACCCATGCATGCGTGCGGTGACGATGTTTTTTGTTACTTCAACAAAGCAAAAAAGAAGCGGCATCTACACTGCAAGTTGACAAAATCGTTAACGGGGAAACGATGAACATCTCCAAATTCTGCATAGAAAGACCGATCACCACCGTGATGGTGATCTTAAGCCTGATCGTCCTGGGGATAATTTCGATATATCGCCTCCCACTGATGTTCTTCCCTGAGATGTCGTGGCCCAGCATAAGGATCTCTGTGCCTTACAGTTCTTCGTCTCCCGAGGAAGTGGAGGAGCTTATCACCATCCCCATAGAGGACGCCATGGGGACGCTCGGCAAGCTCAAAAAGATGAATTCATCGTCATCGAGGTCTAATTCTTCCGTAAGCTTGGAGTTCCAGTTCGGGACAGATATGGACTTAATGGCGCTGGAGGTCAGGGACAGGCTCGATCAGGTAAGGGCGGAACTGCCTGAGGACGTAGAAAGGATACGCATCCACAGATGGCAGACGACAGACAGGCCCATAATGAGGTTCAGCGTCGCCTTTGAAGGATCAAAGGAGAAACTCTACTCAAGCGTTGAGGATATGATCGAGCCTCGACTCTTAAGGATAGACGGCGTAGCCAACGTGGACGTGAGTGGACTCGATAAGAAGGAACTTCTGGTGGAGTTAGATCAGGGACTCCTTCAGGCTCACAATGTGGATATTTCCGTTCTGAACCGTCTTTTGAGGAGGAATAATATAAACCTGTCTCTGGGAGAAGTGATAGACGGCGGGCGGAAATTTTCCATACGCTCGATAGGAGAATTTCAAAGTATAAAAGAGATCTCCCAGATGCCGATACCGGGTAAGAATATAGTGCTTTCAGACTTAGCAAAGGTCAGCTACGACTACCCGATAAAGAGGTCCTTTCAGAAGCTAAACGGGCATAATGCTATATCTATTCAGGTCTACAAGGCTTCGACCGCCAATATGGTCCGGGTTTCCGGAAAGGTAAGATCGGCTCTGGATAAGATCAGATCAGATGTCGGGGAAGACAGGCTCAACATCCATATCTACAGGGACGAATCGAAGGGGATTATAGATAGGCTGAACACGCTCAGGGATTCAGGACTTCTGGGAGGCGTCCTTGTCGTCGCGGTGATCCTCTTATTTTTGCGCTCTGTAAAGAGCACGCTCATTATATGTTTGTCTATCCCGATATCTGTCCTGTGCGCCTTTATGTTTATGTATATGGCGAGGGTCTTTTTCAATTCCACCATAACGATCAATTTAGTCTCTACAATGGGGTTGATGCTGGCTGTGGGGATGTTGGTTGACCCCGCAGTTGTGGTCTTGGAGAGTATATTCAGAAAGAGGCAGGATGAGAAGTTAGATGCGGGAGGTGCGGCTCTATTGGGCAGCAGAGAGGTGGGGACTGCCGTGATGGCAGCTACAGCCACGACTATCTGCGTGTTTGTGCCCCTTATCTTCTTAGGAGATAACAGGCTTATGATATGGATGAAAGATTTCGGGATCACGATATGTGCGGCTTTAGTATCATCTTTATTTGTGGCGCTGACTTTGATCCCTCTGGCCTCCTCACGGATGTTTAAGGGAGCCGAAAAAGAGCGCAGTCGCTTTCTGGTACGGCTGACAGCGAAATACACCTCCATCATAGGCTGGACTTTGAAGTTCAGGAAGACGACTATAGCTGTGGCTTTAGTTATCACAGGGATGTTTCTCTATCTTTTAAGCCAGATAGATCGGCTTCCAAACCCCTGGGTTCCGCCACGTCAGGTGGATATAACTGTGGAACTGCCGAGGCACTACACCGAAGAGGATGCATTAGGTCTATTCACAAAGTTGGAGGAGCTGATCCTTAAGAAGAAAGACGAGTTGGAGTTGGAGAATCTCTCTGCAAATTTCAGAGCACGGAGCGGGAGAATGACGCTGCATCTTGCGGAAGAAGGCCAGCGCTCGACTATGCACGTTAAGAACGAAGTAAAATCCATGCTTCCTGTGATCCCAGGCGTTAAGTTCAAGATGGAGAGGATGCGAGGCAGGGGAGGAAACATAGGGGTATCGGTGGACATAAAGGGGAAGAGCACGTCGGTACTGAAGATGCTGGCGGAGAATGTGAAGGATAGACTTTCCGACATAGAGGGAATTGAGGACATAGATACGAGCCTTGAGAGGGGAGAGGAGGAGATTCAGGTGCGGGTGCACAGAGAAAAGGCAAGCCGATATGGGCTCTCCCCGATGCAGGTTGCAAGGACTATCTCCGAGGCTTTAGGGACAAGGGGAGGGACTACATATAAGACCGAAGACGGGGAGATAGACATAACTGTCCAGCTTAAGGAAGAGGACAGGGCTAATCTGGAACAGCTTAAGAACACGATGTTCGAAAATAGCCGCGGGGAGATGGTGTCGTTCGGGAGTCTGGCGGCATTTAAGCATAAAAAAGGTCCAACGGCCATAAGGAGGGAGGACAGGAAGACTATCGTGAATGTCTTTGCCAACACCCCGGAGAGGATGGGGATGTATGCGGCGGGCAGGAAGATCGAAGAGAGGCTGAAGAGTGCGGCGTTCCCCTCCGGATATACGTGGCAGATGGGCGAAAACTACAGGAGGACTCTGGAGATGGATGTCGGCAGCAACTTCGCCTTGCTTCTGTCTGCGGCGCTCATTTACATCATCATGGCGTCGCTATTTGAGTCCTACTCTCACCCCTTCACCATAATGTTCTCGATACCCTTTTCACTCATAGGCGTCTGCGGGGTTCTGCTCCTTATGCGGAGGCCATTGGATCCGATGGGAATTATGGGGCTACTGATCCTCTTTGGGCTGGTGGTAAATAATGGAATTGTGCTGATAGATCATATAAATCATCTAAGGAGAGAGGGGATGCCGAAGAGAGACGCCATAATAAGAGGGGGACAGAACAGGCTCAGACCGATCCTTATGACATCGGTGACGACCATACTGGGACTTCTGCCGATGGTGACCCCTCTAATTTTGGGGACTGCCGAAGGTGGAGACGCCTTCTGGGCGCCTGTAGGGCTTGTGATAATAGCGGGTCTCACCACATCCACATTTCTGACACTCGTAATCGCTCCGACTATATATTCGCTTATAGATGACGTTGCCGCTTACATAAAGAGGGCTGTCTCATTGGTGTGTTAGTCAGGAATGGGCAGTGCTCCCTGTCTACTATCTACCCCCGATCCCCGGTAGACTCAATCTGGGATTCAATCGGGGGCTACTGTCTCCTTGTTTTCCTCCCACCACTGCTGCCATTCTGCATGATCTCGTCCGAAGTCTTTCCCTGTTATCTTTTCGAGAGCTCCTGATGCACCCAATTGGACACCCCACTCCTCATTCTCCAATGCATTAATCAGAGACTCAACCGCGGGTTTGCCTATCTTTATCAGAGCCTCTGCTGCCCTCTGGCGAACACCCAGATCTTCATCCTCCAGGGCAGCAATCAGAGGCCCGGCGGCACGAGCGTCACCCGTCCCTCCCAGTACCCATGCTGCACTCCATCGGACACCCGAATCTTCATCCCTCAGGGCATCAATCAACGGTTCAATTGCACTAATATCCCCTATCTTTACCAGAGCCTCTGATACACTTAATCGGACATCTGCATCTTCATCCTCCATGGCGTCAATCAAAGGTCGGACAGCGCGGACATCTCCTATCTGTCCTAATGCCACCGCTGCGCTCTGACGGACACCCACATCCGCATCCTCCATGGCGTCAATCAAAGGTCGGACAGCACCTATCTGTCCTAATGCCTTGGCTGCCCTCTGACGGACACCCACACCCGCATCCTCCAGGGCAGCTATCAAAGGTTCGACAGCGCCGACATCGCCGATCTCACCTAATGCCCATGCTGCTCTCCAGCGGACACCCTCATCTTCATCCTCCAGGGCAGCTATCAAAGGCCGGACAGCACGGACGTCCCCTATCTTCACCAGAGTCTCTGCTGCCTTCCATCGCACACCCCAATCTGCATCCTCCAGGGCGGCGATCAAAGGCTCAAGAGCACGGGTATCCCCTATCTCTCCTAATGCCTCCGCTGCACTCTGACGGACACCCTTGTCCTCATCCTTCAAGGCGGCAATCAAGGGTTCGACTGTGGGCTTTCCTATCTTTATCAGTGCCCCTACAGCTCTCGCCTGAAGATTACTATCGTCATCCTTCAAGGCAACAATCAAAGGCTGGATGGCATCGTCATCTTCTATCTCTCCCAGTACATCGGCTGCACTTCCTCGGACAACCGAAGCTTCATCTGCATCCTTCAAGGTAGCGTTCAAATACTGAACTGCAGGTATACCTATATTTATCAAAGCCTCTCTTGCACTCTCTCGGACACTTGAATCTCCATCCTTCAAGGCGGAAATCATGGGCTCTACCGCACGGACATCCCCTGTCTTTCCCAGAATGGCCGCTGCACTTTGCCGGACCCTTGAATCCTCATCCTCCAGGGCAGAAATTAGAAGCTCAACTGTGTGCTTGCCTATCTTTACCAGGGATTCTTTTGCACTCTCTCGGACACTTGAATCTTCATCCTTCAAGGCGGAAATCAACGCCTCGGCTGCACAGGCATCCCCTATCTTGCCCAGAACATCTGATACACTTTGCCGGACATCCGAAGTCGCACCCCTATCGTTCAAGACAGCGATCAAGGGCAGGGCAGCGGGTTCTCCAATTTACCCTAACTTTTTCCAATCCTCTTTGACAATCAGATACGTAATCTGCTGATTCTGGTCATCAGGATGCCAGCCAAGCTTACCAAGAGTCTCTGCTGCACTCCCTCGGAGGTTCCAATCTGCATCCTTCAATGCAGCAATCAAAAACTCAGCAGCGGGGTTGCCTATCTTTACCAGAGCCCTTCCTGCTCTCTCTCGGATACCCCGATCCTGATCCTTCAAGGTACCGATCAAAGGTTCCACTGCACGGACATTCCCTATCTTTCCCAGAGCCCTGGCTGCGCCCCCTCGGATATCCCGATCTGGATCCTTCAAGGCAGCAATCAAAGCCTCGACAACGGGATAGCCTATCTTTACCAGCGCCCGCGCTGCTCTCTGTTGAACATCCTGATCCTTCCTATATCCCAATGCCCTGATTATGCCTTTCACATTTCTTTCCGCACTTAATGCATCTACGTCTGGCTTGAATAGCGAATCAAAGATTCCCATTTCTTGTTCCTCACCTTTGGAAGTTCAGGAGGTAAGATACAAAATAAGGTGTTAGATGTCAATAATCACTGCGCGAAATCAAGAAACTAAGGCTGCAAAAAGCAGGACGTCTGAGCTAACCTGTTACCTGCCCATCGGATACTTGAAACTCTGATCCGGAAACCTGCTGATCCGAAAACGTAAAGTCTAAGTTTTGCCAGGGGATAACGATTCGCCACAACGTGTGTATGTGCGGGGCCTGCCCCCGAATGATTCTATCGGGGGTCCACTCCCCCTTTGGGCGCACCCACCGTGTTCGCCAAGTAGTCAGTAGACACGTAGAGGCAAGATTGCTTCGGGATGAATCTCCTCGCAATGACCTTAGTAAAATGAAACTATCATGCCTGCGTCCCCGATTGTGATCCCGTATTGAATCTATAGGGGAGCGGGGATCAGGTGAGGCTGCGGGGATCAGGTGAAGCTCTGGTTATTTGTTCTGGCCTATAATCTTGGAAACTTTCTGAGGCGGTTGGTTCTTCCAGGGAGAATCAAACACTGGTCTCTTGGCAGCCTCCTTGTGAAATTGATCAAGATTGGCGCGAAGATTGTCAGACACAGCAGATACATCACGTTTCAGATGGCTGAGGTTGGGATAGACAAGAGGTTATTTGCCGAAATATTATCCCGGATTGAACGATTGTGATGTTACTCTGTTTAAACTGCCACATTTTTTTGTGAGTCAATGGAGAGGTGTCTCTAATTGGAGGATTTAGACACAAAGAAAGTGATAATTCAGAGGAAATTGCTATTTTGATTGAAAAAAGCACTTGTTGAAAAATGTAAAAGTGGTATTATTCATTCACAAACAAGATTGTATCGAAATATAATCCCTCATGCAATGTAATATGGGGAATGTCGGTTTAATAGAGCGCTGCTCCGCACACGAAAAAATTGGAAAAGAACCCCTATGTCGAAGAGAAAGAAAAACTTACTGTCGATCATCGGTCCGGGGATCCTGGTGGCGGGCACCGGGGTCGGAGCGGGTGATCTGGCCACCGCGGCACTTGCGGGAAGCAATTTAGGAGTAGCGATTCTCTGGGCGGTTCTTTTGGGCGCCTTCTTCAAGTTTCTATTGAATGAAGGATTGACCCGCTGGCAACTGGCCACTGGTGATACCCTGCTTGAAGGGGCTATCAGCCACCTGGGTCGTCCCGCCCAATATATTTTTCTAGTCTATTTGCTGATATGGAGCTTCCTGGTGGCCGCAGCGCTGATGAGCGCCTGTGGGGTAGCAGCTCAAGCCATTTTACCGTTCTTTTACGATCCGTCCACCGGGAAAATCGTCTACGGCATGATTCTCAGTATGCTGGGTGTGATCTTAGTTCGTCTGGGCGGATATCGCCTGTTTGAAAAAGTGATGGGCCTCTGTATTGGTCTAATGTTCGTCACCGTGGTCATGACCGCCGTCCTCTTGAAACCCGTTTGGAGCGAACTCCTGAGGGGACTGGTGTGGCCCACCGTTCCCGACCTCGATGGCGCAGGATTGCCCTGGATGATCGCCTTGATAGGTGGTGTCGGCGGTACGGTAACGATCTTATGTTACGGTTATTGGATCCGCGAGGAAGGACGTTTCAGCGATGATGATTTAGGCGTCTGTCGTATCGACCTGGGCATCGCGTATGCGATGACGGCCGTGTTCGGGTTGGCCATGGTCGTGATCGGGAGCACCATTCAGGTGGAAGGTAGAGGCGCCACCTTGGTGACCCAATTAGCCGTGAGGTTGGGAGAAACGCTGGGTTGGATAGGTAAATGGGCTTTTTTACTGGGTGCATTTGGAGCGATCTTCAGCAGTCTGTTGGGAGTGTGGCAGAGTGTCCCGTATCTCTTCACGGATCTTTGGGCCATGATGCGGAAAGATCAATTCGCAAAAGATCGACCTATTAGCACTCATTCGGTCCCTTATAGATGGTACTTATACAGCATGGCGACCCTTCCCATGCTTGGACTGTGGGTTGGGTTTACCAGAATGCAGAAGTCTTATGCCATCGTCGGAGCCGTCTTTATTCCCATGTTAGCGTTGGTACTCTTGCTCTTGAATGGGCGAACGGCGTGGATTGGGGAACGATACCGCAACCATCCCTTGACATCGGCCCTCTTGATGACTATCCTGCTCTTTTTCCTGATGGCAGGTTGGTCCAAGGTTCGTAAAGTATTCGGGATCTAGTCCAGAGCCATTTACACGAAAATCCTTGCAGACTCAAAAAAGACTAACAGAAACACGGAAAAGTGAAAGTATGAAGGTATGGCAATTAGCCCGAACATACCGCTCGCCTTGACAGAGCGACAGGTATTTTGCAAATTGGGGTTTGAGGCTTGTCCCCGAGTGATGTTATCGGGGAATAGAGGTCAAAGTGTCAAACCCCGAAGTGAAAGATGGTAAGCGCTGGACTGGGACCCGTAAGGCAGAGGTGGTGTTGGCTCTTTTGGAAGGAGCGGATGTATCGCAAGTATGTCGGGAAAATGGTGTAAATAGATTATTATTCATTTTTGCCGAGCAAGTTGTGACATAGCCCGATTAATTCATAAACTTGGTGGAGTCATTGCGAGGAGCAAAGCAACGAAGCAATCTCAAGGTTTTATAGTGGTCTCCTACGAGAGCCGGAGAGTAATACATCTACCACAGAATCCAGATTGTTTCGCCTTCGGCTCGCAATGACACCGAAGGTGGTTAAACGGCATAACTATAATATAATACAATCCCTTAATTAGTACATGGCCTTTTTTTGTGAATTAATCGGGATAGGTGACTTTACAAAGAAAAGACACAAAGAGTCCATCAGATGTCAATCACAAGAAAGTCGCGTGAAGGATGTGAACATTGTGAACATTTTTCTATATGTTGTTCTCACTTTCTTGCTCAAAATGTAGATAACATGTACAAAATCCTTCACAAATCCCTCGGCAAACCGAATCCAAAGTAAACATATCCCGTCTCTTGTCTTTTCTTTATCGAATCGCGCTGTCCAAGGGCAGACACACACTTCTGTCCCCGCATGTGTTTTATGTGCGACAAATCCTTGAGAAATGCTGCCTGTCCGAATCACAACACTTGAAAATAAGCGCTTGACAGAAACAGAGCGCTAAACTATATTATTTATACCTTTGGAAGGTACTTATACTTGGAAAGACCAAGAATAATTAGAGTAATTGGGCCCAGAAGATTAACGAGTAAGCAACAGACAGGAGACGATATGGAGCTTGACAAAGACACATTGATCGAAATGTATCGCAAAATGCTTCAGATCCGGCACTTTGAGGAGGGCATCTGGTACGTCTACACACACGGACTGATGTCGGGACTGGCCCATCTATATATTGGCGAGGAAGCTGTAGCCGTGGGCGCGTGCTTCACCCTGAGGGATGATGACTACATCACTAGCACTCACAGAGGACACGGACACTGCATAGCCAAAGGCGGTCAACTCGACAGGATGATGGCAGAAGTGATGGGGAAAAGAGACGGATACTGCAAGGGCAAAGGCGGCTCTATGCATATAGCTGACCTCTCGATCGGCATCCTGGGAGCAAATGGCATAGTGGCAGGAGGATTCGGCATCGCCACAGGGGCGGCGTTCTCAGCCAAGAGGAAGGGCACAGATCAGGTTGCCGTCTGCTTCTTTGGAGATGGAGCCGTAAACCAGGGCATAATGCTTGAGACGATGAACCTGGCGTCTATTTGGAAACTCCCCGTAGTATTCATCTGTGAGAACAACCAATACGGAGAATATACAGCGGCAAAGGATGTCACATCGTGCCAGAACATAGCCGATAAAGCCGCCGCAACTGATATACCAGGAGTCATGATCGACGGCAACGATGTTATAGTCGTATATGAAACTGTAAAGGAAGCGGTGGAAAGAGCTAGAAAAGGAGAAGGTGCCACACTCATCGAGTGTCAAACATACCGCTGGGGAGGGCATCACGTGGGGGACCCCGGCGCGTATAGGAGCGACGAGGAGTTAGCAGAGTGGAAGGCGAAGGATCCAATAAAGAGATTCAGCGACAAACTGCTCTCCGACAAACTGGCCACGGAAAACGAACTTGAGGCTATCGAAGAGCAAGTCAAAAAAGAGATCGAAGACGCCATAGAGTTCGGAAAGAACTCCCCATTTCCCTCACCCGAAGAAGTAGAAGAAGATGTCTACGCCTAAAACAAACGCGTAGAAGAAGATGTCTACGCCTAAAACAAGCGCATGGGGAAGACGCCGTGTCCTGTCTACCCCCGATTGAGTCCCCGAGTGAATCTATCGGGGTTCGGGGATCGGGGCTATTACCTGCTGTCTACTGATTCTAAAGGGGATGTCTATGTCTGAAAGGATACTTACATATAAAGATGCAATCCGGGAAGCGATGCAAGAGGAGATGCGAAGGGATGAAACGATCTTTCTCATGGGCGAGGAGGTGGCAGGGTCAGGAGGTGTATTCAAAGTCTCTGAGGGCCTGTGCGACGAGTTCGGAAAAGAAAGGATCATAGATACTCCTATATCTGAGGCGGGTTTTACAGGATTGGCCCTCGGATCGGCGCTGACTGGGATGCGGCCGATAGTGGAGATTATGTTTGGAGACTTTACGACGCTGATTATGGACCAGATGGTAAATCAGGCTGCAAAGATACAGTATATGTCCGGAGGACAGGCGAGAGTTCCCATGACCGTCAGGGCCACCATGGGGGCAGGTCGGTCCTCAGCGGCGCAGCACTCCCAGAGCCTCTATGCGTGGTTTTGCCACATCCCGGGCCTGAAGGTAATCGTAACCTCGACCCCCTACGACGCCAAGGGTCTCCTTAAGAGCGCAATTAGAGACAACAATCCCGTGTTCTGTTTCGAAGATAAGATGATGTATCACCTCGAGGGCCCCGTCCCGGAAGAGGAGTATACCATACCCCTGGGATCCGCCGACGTAAAGAGAGAGGGAGAGGACGCCACGATAGTTGCAACGTCCAGCATGGTGCAGATCGCCCTTGCGACTGCGGAGGTGCTTGAGAAGGATGGGATAAGCGTGGAAGTCGTAGATCCGCGCACCCTGTATCCTCTGGACAAGGAGACGCTCGTAGAGTCGGCTCGCAAGACAGGCCATGTAGTGGTCGTAGATGAGGGATATGCGCGCTACGGAGTGACAGGTGAGATAGCATCCGTGATCTACAACGAAGCCTTCGACTACCTGGATGCTCCCATAAAGAGGATCGGGGCAATGGACGTGCCTGTGCCCTTTTCTCCAGCGCTTGAGCCCCTTACAATCCCCAGCGAGGAACAGGTAAAAGACGCCGTGCTTGAGGTGTTGGGGTAATTGCAGGAAAAGTCGAAGATACTGATTCTTCTGTCCGTAGCGCAGTCCCTTTCGATGTTGGGGATGAATAGCTACTCCGCGGTCATGCCCGTACTGACCCAGGAGTGGCAGCTCTCCGACAGAATGAACGGGGCGGTTATCGCTATCTTCTGGGGCGGCTACGCCTTGTCGGTCATCTTTACCGGCTGGCTTTCGGATAGGATAGGAGGGCGAAAGATCTTTGTACTATCTTCTCTTGAAGCCGGAATCTGCGGATTAGGTTTTGCCTCTTTAGCCGACAGTTATGAGTCGGCTTTACTTTTGAGATTCCTGACAGGCGTAGGACAGGGCGGTCTGTACGTTCCGGGGATGAAGATACTTTCTGGCTGGTTCCCCGCCAGAGAAAGAGGGAAAGTCTTAGGGATATACACAGCATCGCTTGTTGCATCAATTTCAGGGGCTTACCTTATTACGTCTCCCCTATCTGTTGTATATTCTTGGAGGCTCGCATTTGCCCTGACTTCGGCTACAGCTTTTGCGGGAGCATTTATAGCCTATCTCTTTGTCAGAGATGCTCCTCCGGGAGCAGATGATGCAGTAATTGAAGCAGAGATCCGACCCTTCGACGATCTGAAAGGCCTATTCGTGCACGTCCTTCGCTATAGGCCCTGGGCGCTTGTGACTGGCGGCTATATGGGGCACAACTGGGAGCTATTTGTGATGTACGGCTGGATAGGTCCCTATCTGACCGCCTGCGGGAAAGCTCTGGGGATGGAGACTGAAGAGGCGCTCAAACTCGGAGGTGTGCTAAGCGGGATCTGTATAAGTATAGGGGTTTTTTCCACGATTTTCGGAGGGGGTCTGTCGGACAGATTCGGAAGAATCAGGGTAATGCTCTACTCTCTCCTGGTGAGCATAATCTGTTCGCTGTCGTACGGATTCCTTATAGGACAACCCCTTTTGGTACTTGGTATCGTAGGGATGGTTTATGGATTTTCGATAATCGCGGATTCAGCTATTTACAAGGTATCACTGACCGAGTTAGTCCCAAAAGAGTACATAGGAGGAGCGTTAGGTTTGCAGGCTTTCTTCGGCTTCGGCGCTTCTATAGCTGCACCCTGGGTATTCGGATACGTCCTGGACTTGTACGGATGGAGTTGGGCGTGGATCTCGGCCGCTCTCGGTGCTATGCTCGGACCCATCTGCATAGTAGCACTCAAGCACCACCCCGACAGCGTCAGGATCAGGTAGACAGGGGCACCACCCCATCCCGTCAGATTACTACGCCCACTTCGTGGCTTCCAGCCATCTCAGCAAAGCGGCCACACCGCCTCGCAATTACCGTAGAAAGTGTTTTTGAGATTGCTTCGGACTTTGCACCACATTGCAAGACAACGAGTTACGGGAGATGAGTGTACCATTTTGGTACACTTTGTGTACCGTTTCGGTAAGTTTTGTTTCCCTTTTTGGTACACTTTGTGTAGGTGCTGGCAATGAGCACCAGAGAATTGCCAGTCAGGGGGAGCGCATTGTTAGGCGAAATCCGGACGTTCATCTTTGACGACATCTATGAGCGATGGTGCGAATCTTTTCAGATTTTGTGGGTTTAGTTGCTTGGAGCCGTCCAGCCAATCAACAATTTCATCCTTGTTGCGCCTGTTCCCCCAACATGATTGTAGATATTGCGCTTGGCCATAGGCATTTAGAATCCTGTTTCTTTCCAGCAAAATGCGGAACAACCGTTCTGCATCCGGGAATTGCTTCGCTCTGGTGAAAGCACACGCGGTGTTGTTGATTGCAATGAAAATCGCCGCCGGTGGCCTATCTGCATTCAGTTGGTCCCAACTCCCTAGCAAAGGGCCCTCCGGTGCGTCTTCTACATCGCCTGCTCGGCCAAGCCAATCATCAAGCTCCTTTTCAAGGGTTCCCTCTGTTTGTGCGAGTTTGTCTCTTTGCTCCGAAACATTGTAAAAGTCAACCAGGAGAGTTGAGTATGTTGCTGCAGCGAATTCGCGGTTGCTCCAGGACTGATCCTCCGCAAGGAGTTCCTCTATTGCATTCAGGGCGGTTTCAGCACGACTGAATTCCCGAAAGTGAGTATATGAAGCTGCATTGGCTCTATGCGATTCGAATCGGGCGCCGCGGTTCTTAGCATCTCGTGGGCATTGCTCGTTGGCGAGGTTGTAACATCGCCACCAGAAGTCGAGATAGCCGCCATCAATCAGACTGAGTGCCTGCGTCCCGTCCGAGACAACCCAGTGAAACCTCGAAGGGGGAAGATTGGCTTTGGCCCACTCGTGAAACTCGGACTGATAAGTGTACTGGTTCTTTGCATCCCGCATTAGTGCGTATTGGTCGCAAATATTCCACAAGGCCCACCCAGTATCGTCCACCGACAAATCGACCTTTTCCCGAAGAGATACGAGCAAGTCGATAATGCATTGATGATCAGTGCTTTCGTCGAGCAGACTGCGAAACGTTTTCTTGGTGTCATCAAGAACTTGGTTCAATGTTTCCTCCTTTTATGTTCTGATCTTACGCCTAACGGTAGAAATAACCTCTTTTGCCTGCCACACTCAACTAACAGTTTACCACAACCTCCGTGGCTTTCAGCCATCCCAGCAGAGCGGCCACGCTGCCTCGCAATGACCATAGAAAGTGTTTTTGAGATTGCTTCGGACTTTTGGCACTGTGCAATGACAAAAGGACAAGCAACATCATTGCCAACACTCTCTGTGTCATTGCGAGCGATAGCGAAGCAATCTCGCCTTTCAAGGGAGATGGGCAGGGGGAAGCCCTGTGTGCTGTCTACTGTTTGCTGTCTACTAATTTTGCGGGTAGTCCGACGAACAGGCGACTGTCGACGTCCGTAAGTGGATCGATCTCGCCCGTTGCCGCGGCGCGAGCGAAGACGATGCCGGGGCGCTTTGCCCGCATTGCGCGCGCAAGGAAGTTGAAGCCTTTCGGCTGTCTTGCCTCATGAAATTCGAGTCCAAACCGCGTCCACGTCTCCAGCACTGTTTCGGCAAGTCCCTCCCGTGCGCCGACCACAGCGGCGTACATCTCCTGGGGCGTCAGGCCATCGGAATATCCGCGGCGGATCGGTACGTCCCTCCCCCGGACATCCGTAGCTGTGCCCCGTGCCCCGACCAGGTAGGCAAGCTGGCGCAGTTGACCTCGTGCGCCGCTCTTTATCGCAAGAAGTTGCGGACCCATATCGTTGTCCTCAAAGTCCGTGCGTCCTGCGATCCGTTCCACAAGCTCCTCCGCGTAGTCATCCCACATCTCAGCGTCACCCTCTTCTGGCTCTGGCGAGCGCTTTAAGCTCGACCCGATGAACGGGCTAATGGACGCTCCGGATTCCTTTGCGACCTCAAATCCTCGCCGCATCAGCCGTTCGAGCACTTCGAGGGTCTTATCGATCCCATCGCACTCAAGGACGCCTTTCATCGCCTCGGCAAGCGAGTCTCTCGTGATGATACCGTCGGGTGCAGTCACGTCAGTCCCTGCAAGCTCTGAGACCTCTTCGCGCCCTTTTGGTGTAAGGCTCAGACTCGCAACGCCCCACATCGCTTCATGCGTCGGGAGCAGTGACTTGAGCAGTTCCGGGTCGCGCGCAAGGTGACCGGCGACGGACAGACGCTCGCCAGCCTCGCGCTGTGCGCCCTCGGTGATCGGCAGGAAGACAGCGGCCTGATCACCGTCAAAGTCGGCGTTCATCAGGCTACACACGAGCGGATGGATATGGATAGTGCGACCTGGACACCGCACGGGGTGAAACGCGAGGAACGACGTGGGCATAATGCGCTGTAGAAGGACCCACGAGCGCGCCATTATCTCGTCGAGCTCCTCCGTTGCACGCGGGCTTCTGGTGTCTACTTCCTCTTTATGTAGGGGCGAACCCATGTGTTCGCCCGAATCTGGAGGGCAGACACGCGAGTCTGCCCCTACGCTGAGTTCTCGCCTTACAAGTGGCCCAAAGAGCGTCCACGCGATCTCTTCCGGAAGTCCCAACTGGTCGATCCGAAGGTCCGCCCCCGGCGAGATCACCGTTCGCCCGCTGAAGAGTGAGTTTTCGCCGAAGCGCAGGTGGGGAGGGCCAAGGAGAGCGTCGAAGAACTTTCCCACGTGGGTTTGGAGCTGTTCAAAAGCTTTGCGGGTCAGGCTTTCGGGAGCGTCGCTTGCGAGTATGCGTTCTGCTTTGGCGTTGACCTCGGCGAGATTGCGGTATTCGGAAAGTTCATCAAAAGCGCCGATCTCATCTAATTCTTGATCACATATCCACGGATGCGCAACTGGACGGGCAAGCTTGAGAGTATCGCCCTCGGGTTTGGCAAATTTGAACGTTAGCTTCTCACCTTCGAGTTCTGCTTGGATCCCCCCAGCCACAAGACGCCGAGCTATTTCGGAGAACCCGGGAGTCGGCGGGCCGGCCTGTTCGACCGCGCCTTCTGCGACGCGATCTGCGAGTTTATCCGCATCGTCCCGCCGGAGGGCGCGCGTGTTGAAATGCTCCATCAGGTTTTCAAATGTGCCGACGTCGCGTAGTGCATAATACTCAAGTTCGCCCTGTTTTGAAGAGCGCTTATGGTGATCGGTAGACACAAATATCTTATTGCGCGCCAGGTGATTGAGCCGTCCCCAGTAGACCCATCCGACTGTGCTCGGCCGGCACAGTTTCAGCCCATCGCGTCCGAGCGTGAGGACCTCCATCCCGTCTTCAGGAAGTCCGGCCTTTGCAAGGCGTTCGCGAAGTTCACGTTCACCCGGCGCGCCGAATGGGGGCACAACGACTGGCGCTCCCTCCGCTTTCGCGATGCGGCTTGTTAGCGCCTCACGCAGTTGACCGAGGTTCATCCGCGAATGAACGCTGATAAAGTTGAAAACGAGTTCTATCGGAGTGCCATCGGCGAGGTGCGGCATTTCTTTGTCGGGCAGGATATTCGCCACAACGCCCTTGGTTCCGTGGCGGTTGCTGATCTTGTCTCCCACTTCGACGGGATGGGGGTAGTTGAGGCGCTCGGCGCACGATTTGCCCACCACGATGCCGTCTTCGAAGGTGTCCGCACCCCATGAGACAAAGGCAGTCAGCAGGTTGCGCCCGCACCAGAAGCCGGGTGCGTCGGGTTCATTTCCGGTCTGGACGAGCGCAGGTTCCACCTCCGCCGGCACGAACCACTGACGCATCATGTTGACCCCCATAAGCTGTCGGTTCGGGTCGTTGTGCTCCAGAAAGGGGACCATAGACGCTGAAAGACCGATGGAAGCTTCAGGCTTATCATTGACAATGACGAGCTTCCCATCGCTGATCTCCGCGCCCATGGCGATGCTTAGGATTCGACCGATATTGGGGCCCTCCGGCGTCTCGAAGGGACAGGTGCGGCCGAGGTGCCCAGGTGTGAACATCTTCTTTGGGTCCATAACTACGATGCGCCGCAGATGCGCATGCCTGTCGAGCCAGTTTTGATCATGGAGCGTGTGGGCCGTTTGCACTATATTTCCGTCCCACGGTAGGTCCGCGTGCAGGAATTCACGCATCCACACATTGAGCGGAAGCCAGGCTCGCGCGAGCGACTCGTCCCATGGTAAGTCCTCCGGCGCTTCGCCCAGGCGCTCTTCAAAGTAGTCGTAAAGCTGTTCGCCGACACAGCGGATCTCGGCGAGGTCTAACTCCTCTTGAAAGGCTATCGGGACGACCACATACTTTACGCTTTCGACCTCGAAGATACCTTCCTCGTCCGGTTGAGGAAGGTCAGTGTACTCGACGTCTACGTCTCCGGAGGCAGACCCAAAAGCAACCTTAACGTGACAGGTGTAGATGCCGGTCGATTCGACATGATAGGCGACAAGCGGCATCCGAGCAGCCAGGAGCTGGGGTAACTGGTCCTTCAAAAACCGGTCGAACGATTCCCTATGCCAAAACGCAGATATATCCAGTGCCATTACATATCCTCCCATTCTATCGCTATTTCCTTCCATTTTCGAGCGAGATGTTTCCTGGCGTAGTGCAGGCGCGATTTTACGGTGCCCTCTGGGATATCAAGTGCGTGGGCGACATCCCGAATGTCCACCTCCACCTCGTGCACCATCCGGAAAACCTCGCGCTTTTCTTCGGGCAACCTATCGATAAGACCCTGGAGTAGGTCGTGCTGTTCGGCCTGTTCAAGCACCGCATCAGGTCCGAGTGACGAGGCGTCGATCATCCATCCGGGGACAGGACTTTCGTCGTCGTCGTCGGCTGGATCCGCTGAGATGTCGAGAGATTGCTGTCTTCTCCTACGCAGACTGCGCAGGTGGTTAAGTGCAAGGTTTGTAGCGATGCGGAAGAGCCACGCCTTAAATGCCCCCCGGCCGTTCCACTGCTCTGCGCGAGTCCATACCCGCAGAAAGACCTCCTGCACCAGGTCGTCGGCCCCATCCTCGTCGTGCACTATGCTCGCCAAGTGTCGGCGGACCATCTCCCTGTAGCGCACAAATAGCGTCTCGAAGGCGTTGGCATCGCGATCCCGAATCTTCCCAATGAGGTCTCGATCGGATTGTGTCATCAAAGCCCTTTTATCTTCGTCTATCTCCGATCCCCAATTGATGCTATTGGGGATTCAATCGGGGAAGAACTTTTTTGTGGGAAAAGGCTTTCACTACATAAGACACCGCGGGGAATTCAAAAGTTCATATGGCGACCAAAACATAGTAGACAGCACACAGGGATGGGAAGCTATGTCCCTGTTTACTGTCTACTTGCGTATGGGGAGCCAGAACACAGAGAAACCGGTGAGCGGAGTTGACAAAAAAGCCGAGAAAAGCAGTGGGAAGGTCGTAGTGAGGATTTTATCTTCTTTTAGGTTTGAGATTCATATTTTTCAGCACTTCCCGATAGACTATATGCTCAGGTTGGTACCCGTTGAGGAAGTCGGCTAGTTGGTGAGCGGTCGTAGTAGTCAAAGCCCTGCAGGCTTCGACAGATATTCCTGCGTTGTGATGGCTGAAGAGGGCATGTGGATGTCCGCGCAGCCGCTCTTCTTGGGGAAGTTCTTCCTGATAGACTCCCGAAAGTTTCCCGCATTCTAACGCTTCGTACACAGCCGTCTCGTCTATCAGAAAGTCTCTGGAAGGGTTCACCAATATTGCCCCATCCTTCATTTTTTCTATGGCGGCCTTGTCAATGATCGTGTCCGAGGCAGAGACATGCAAAGAGACGATGTCCGATCTAGCTAAGAGCTCTTCAGGGGCTGCGACTAACTCCACGTCTATCTCATCTGCTATCTGGCTTTTATCTACCATATCGTATGCCAGAATATGGACTTCCAATCCCTTGAGTTTTCTTGCTACGCCCTGGCCTATCAGGCCGAATCCGTAAATACCCACCGTCTTGCCTTTGATCTGTCTTGCTACTACCCTCCTTGCTTGTCCCTGATGAGCCAGATTGTTGTTGTACGTCGCTTCCTTTAAAAGGTCCAGAATGGCCCAGATAGAGTACTCGGCAACGGCATCTGCGCTTGCGCCCAGCACTTTGGTAGCCAATATATTATTCCTGAGGACCATCTCCTTGGTGTAGCCGTCTGTACCTGTTCCCCACCTGGCGTAGATAATGCCCTTGGCCGCTTTGAAGAACTCTTCATCGACTTTAGACCCATCCGCTATTACGGCTGCAACCCCTTCAGCACGATCTGCGGAGAGCGTCCCTACTTCGTACGCTTCAATAACCGGCTCGAAGGGCAATTCCCTTTTCAATATGTCCACACCTGTGTCTTCATCTTCTTCAAATACACTGTGATCCAGGAAAGGTGGTACGACTAATATCTTATTTTTCATTGCAGAGACCCTTGCTCCTTGTTGGAGAATTAAGGTTTTATATGATCGATTATTAACAAAAGATAAACATACAAAGATACAGGAGTCAAGCTAAAAATATCCCTAGTGGTATATCGAAGAACTCTGTCCTATCTGACCGCTTGGGTAAAATCAGTCTCTGCTGACAAAATCAACTTGAGAGCCCTATAGTTCAAGACTGACTACACGTTGCAGCAGCCCTGTTAAAATTTGGTAGGCCAGCACCTTTTGCTATTGACATCTGGAATAGGATAGATTAGATTTTATCTTTACATGTGGCAATAAAGCTTGAACATTTTGCAAAGGGATCCCCAGAAATCTCGACCCCCAGATCCCCGATAGTAACAATCGGGGGCGACTCTATGTCACAGGGAACGATCACCATCATACGTAACCTCCGAAGAGTGATCGAAGAACTTTTCGGGGAGAAACTGGACGTCCTGCTTGTTCAAGGGCCAATTTTGCACTGAAACTGTTGCATACAACTGTCACTCTCCCGTAGCTCAGTTGGCAGAGCAGGTGGCTGTTAACCACCGTGTCGCAGGTTCGAGTCCTGCCGGGAGAGCGAAATTCGTTGCAGAAACCTACTGCGCCTATAGTCGATAGCGGTATAAATGTTCAAGAAGATAGCCCGTCATCTCCTCTGACGGGCTATCTGTACAATCCTGTAAGCTTCACAAAAAGGTCTAGAAACCTACCGCATCAATATCAGCTTCCTCGTCTGCGCAAATCCATCTGCCTCCACCCGATAGAGATAAATTCCGCTCGCCACAGGATTTCCGGTGTCGTCCGTGCTATCCCATATCACTGAGTGGCTACCGGCTGATCTTTGTCCGTCTACCAGTGTCCGAATCAACTGTCCGGACAGATTATAGATCGTCAGCGTGAGAGGGGTGGAGGAGGGCAGATAATACCGAATTGTCGTCTCTGGGTTGGAAGGATTCGGGAAATTCTGAAATAATCGGTAAGTATCTGGATACGACGTCTGTTTCTCCTCACTACCAACAATAAGCACACCGATTTGCCCCTCGTTCAAAATTACCATCTCCAGAGAAACACTTCCCATTATATCTTCCTGCATCGTATCACTTTTAAGGATAATATGTGCAACTTCACCGCTTCCTGAGAGAGGTTTCACTCCTGCAAAGGCAATGATGATCTTATCCTTTCCCCGATTGAATCTATCGGGGATGATATTGCTTTCAAAAAGATAATCTGCGGTTAACCCAACGGACAAGACTTCCTTTACAGTGACATGCGAAGGATCAAAGGTAAGCTGAATCTTGCCTGCAAGCACTTCATCCATTTCATCTATAGAGATCGGAACGCGGAAATAGCCATCACGTAATTTCTCTTGTTCTCCTAACCGAATGGTTCTTTCAGAAGAGACAAATTTGGGAAATCGTCCTGCCTGCACAGGGAAGCGGTCTGTGATCCCAACAACGAACCGTAGGATGAGCGCTCCATCCAAAGGAGAGATCGTCCCGTCACCGCTTACATCGGCAACAGATAAAGTGAAGTGTGGCCATTCAGGATCAGGTAAGGTGATAAGCCCCACCACCTCCCTGAGAATCAACGACGCATCAAAAGCACCAACTCTCCCATTACTGCTGACATCTCCTAGAATAGCAACAACAGTGAGCGATCCATTCTGTGTCACCGCGGACGGATCTCCATCATTAAACAGAAGACGCTGGAAAGCAAGGGGTGTGGTAGCGCCTTGGGCAGCTGTATGGGGGATGCTAACTCTGATGAAGGCAAGAGTGCCAGGCCCGGTGAGTGTATCAACGGGCGTTGCCATAGCTACCTTTGCCGTATCAATAGAGGTTAGTATTCCAGAAGAATGCCTGAAGGAAATAAGCTCCCATCCCTCGGTGAGTGTGCCAGCAGTAACTACTTCAAGCGCTCTTGTAACGTCAGAATCATAGCTAATGAACATTTCAGTTGAGGAGATAGCAAAGCGCCCCGGAGTTGTTATCTGTATTGGGATCAAAATGAGTTCACCCGGAGACGCCGTAATATGCGGCATGCTAACCTGAAGGGCAGAGGGAAGATTACCTGCACCAGTCAACGGTACATTCACAGATGGCTTATCCGGATCGTTGCTTGGAATGACCAAAGTGGCAGACTTTGCACTATCTGACGAAGGCGAAAACCTTATGACAACATTAGTGCTATCGCTCGGAGCGATAGTCGTACTTGGAGGAACAACAATAGAAAACTCACTTGCATTTGTACCTGTAATGGACAGAGCTCCTAAGACTAAGTTCCCGTTGCCTACGTTCTTAATCTTTAGCGTACTGTCCACACTGCTGCCTACCTGAACAGGACCAAAATCTATACTTCTCGTGGGGAAATCAATATCAGCACCAGTGGTAACTGGAATAACCTCCACCATTCCGCTTATAAGAGTATCCGCAGGAATGTCTATGCCAAAAAATGGTCCAAATACCGAAAGGGTATCTACACTAACAACAGCATCAACCAAATTGAGCGGACTCAAATCCCCAGGATTAGCTGTACTCTTCACTCTGAACGTAATACTAAGAACAGGACCACCCACAGGAAAATCACCAACACCATCTGATGCGACAACTCCCATACTAAGCGTATCAGTAGTGCCAGCTACCAGACCGCCAGCAGGTGTAGGATTACCAGGTAATGCAGGAACACGATCTATAATCGGTTGCCCAAACTGTGTGACCAATTCTATAACATTAGGGTCAAACCCAAATTTAGAGGAGAATCCGAATAAGCCCTTAGTTACCGGACTGACCCTCGCCTCAATTTGAAACTCCTCTCCTGGATTGGCTACAATAGTAGTATCCCCGTCAGTACCGGTCAACCTTACTGTAAACGGCTCACCAAATCGAGAATCAGGGGCAGGTTGGTAAACCACCACCGCAGAGTCAGGAGCCACTTGTCCAGCGATAATAGCCTTAACCACAGCTGTCTCGAAAACATTTGATGCGGTCAGAACAGCCGTATATGTGCTATCAGTCTCAGCGGTTACACCCCCAACGGAACCTGCTGTTGTATTAACGCTCACATTTAGAGTGGTACTGATCTTACTACCGTCGGCCTTTCTCGGAGTTACTGTAATTAGCGTAGTATCAGCTCCGTCGGCCTTGAGAGTCGTGCGAGCCGCCACTACTGTAGTTTTGGAGATGACCACAGGTATACTGAAGCTTCCATTTACAGCAATATCTACTGGATTAAGTGCAGTGTTCGTGGACCCACGAGGGCCCGTAGATAAACCCGACGTTACCAGATTTACGGTGATCGGGCTGACATCCCCTGGACTTCCTACTACGTTGAAACCGATCTCCCAGGCAGCTTCAGGGTTTCCAGGAAGCCCCAAATCTGCGAATGTTAGCGCAATACCCGATCCCTGAGCGCCTATAAGGTGAATCGTACTGTCACTATTGGTGACTGTAGCGAAATTACTGAATGACGGCAGCAAAGTGGTGATGTCTTTTATAAATGTGCCCGCCACTTTGATGACTGTCGGATCAATGTTAAGCTTGATATCCATTTCAGACAAGCCGAGGGTAGCCTCAGGCTGCAGCTCCACGAATACCTTCACTTTCACCAGATCTCCTGGATTGCCCACAGCATCCGTTACCGTTACTGTTATAGTTTTAGGGGAGACACCTGCACCAGTCAACGGTACGTTCACAGATGGCTTATTTGGATCGTTGCTCGGAATGACCAAAGTGGCTGATTTTGTTCCACCCGACTGAGGTGAGAACCTTATGACAACATTAGTGCTATCGCTCGGAGCGATAGTTATAATGGGAGGAGTAAAAATAGAAAACTCACCTGCATTAGTGCCTGTAATGGACAGAGTCCCTAAGACTAAGTTCCCGTTGCCTACGTTCTTAATCTTTATCGTACTGTCAGAACTACCACCTACCAATACGACACCATAATCTATACTTGTCGGGGAGACATCAATGACAGAACCAGTGGTATCTGGAGGAACCTGCACTACCGCGCTTCTAAGAGTATCCGCAGGAATGTCTACACCAAAAAAGGGTCCAAATGCCAAAAGAGTGTCTACACTAACAACAGTATTAACCAAATTAAGCGGACTCGAATCACCAGGAGTAGCTGTGCTCTTCACTCTAAACGTAATCCTAAGAATCGGACCACTAACAGGCGAATCACCAACACCATCTGATGCGACAACGCCCATACTAAGCGTGTCAGTTGTGCCAGCTACCAGACCACCAGCAGGTGTGGGATTACCAGGCAATGGCGGAACACGCACTATGATCGGTTGCCCAAACTCTGTTACCATCTCGATAACATTAGGGTCAAACCCAAATTTTGAGGAGAATCCGAATAGGCCTTTAGTTACCGGACTGACCCTTGCCTCAATTTGAAACTGTTCTCCGGGATTGGCTATGATAGTGGAGCTGCCGTCTATGCCGGTCAGGCTTACTGCGAACGGCTCACCATACTGAGCATATAAGGCGTTTACAGAGAGAGTTAGAAGAATAGCTGACCGCAACAGCAGCTTTAAAGTGTTCATAACCGCTTCACCCTTATCAGAAAGCGTTTAAGTCATTCAACCATGTTTCACCTGTCATTATTATGTCTCAGAGAAGATCATAGGACACTATTTCAACAGCACCATCTTCTTAACAGAAATAAACTTATCGGCTACGATGCGGTAGAAATAAATCCCACTGCTAACAACTTTGTCCTGCTTATCTCTACCGTCCCATACAGCCGTATAGAAACCAGGCGCTTTCTCCTCATCCACAAGTGTTCTGACAACTTGACCAGAAATATTATATATCTTCAGTGAAACTGGCGTTAGCTCCTTACCGACCGGAATAGCATAATCAATAGTAGTTTCCGGGTTAAACGGATTAGGATAGTTCTGACTTAAGGAAGCCTGCTCCGGAAGAGCCATAAACTCCCCATCGTACAATTGGACACCCATGGGTCCTTTAAGATCATACAGATCTCCATCCACTAACCCAAAAGACGCAGATCTAACGTCTTCGCCTATTACCTCAAATACTAACTCAGCTATAGCACCGCTCCCCTGTAGTGGAGTAGCATTTATCATCCCGAATATCACTTTCCCCACATCGTCCGCCTTATCCAAATTAGATGCCAGCATATATCCATCGGTCAGTTGGGTAGTCTTAATGTGCCTGATTCTCAGAACATCATTGGGATAGTCTATCGTAAAGCCTGCGCCGTACATATCCTCGACCTCACTGACCATCAAAGCAACAGTGATAAACTTCTCGACCTTATCCTTTACTTCCCCTATGCCGACCTGAATATGGGACTCCCTCGCGACTACCTTTGCAGCAGCGATGTCCTTCAAGCTACCGTTAACATCGCCCACAAGAATAGATGCGAAATTCTGAACTGTATCTGCGCGTAATGAGACAAACTCAGCGGTGTCAGGTTCAAACACCCAGAATTTACCTATAGGCCATGTAGCATCGAGACTGAGGGCGGACCTCAAGACAAGTGCGGCATCAGTAAGGGTCACGCCTCCCACTCCATTCGCATCGGCAGCGCGGGACTGCTCTGGAGTTGGAACATCCAAATTTAGAGCAATTCTTAAAGTAAGTGCAGCATCAGTAAGACTTACTATCGTCCCCGATAAGCCAGCAGGGGCATCGAATCTATCTGGTACGAGATTGTAATCTACACTACCTAGGGATCGAGGAGAAAAGATAAGCTCCATCAGCACCTGTTACTTCAGTGGAGTCTAAAAGCCTTGTGAAAAACCCTTAAATCGAACAAATAGTATAAAAACATTGACGGAGCAATCTCCATGTATTATATTATATCATTGATAATATTATACATGGAGGAAATAATAACGCCACAAAAGAAGGAACAGACAAATCTGATATTTCACTATTTTCAGATGGAGGATTTAGTTCCCCAAGACCATATTCTCCGTCAAATTGATAAAGCGGTTGATTTTTCATTTGTACGAGACGTTGTGTCAGATTGTTATTGCTCTGATAATGGCAGACCCGGTATTGATCCTGAATTAGTTATTCGAATGATCCTTATCGGCTATTTGTATAATTTGAGTGAGAATCGGCTTTGTCAGGAAGTGGCGATGCATGCGGCATATAGGTTGTTTTGTCATCAGACATTTGAGGATGAGGTTCCAGACAGAAGCACGATCAACAAGCTTCGCAATCACAAGTGGGCATCTAGTGGATTGTTTGAACAGATAATGCGTCAGGTAGTCCAGCGCTGTATAGATGTCGGTCTTGTGAGCGGTAAACACTTAAGTGTTGATGGCACTCAGATACGAGCGAATGCTTCGGTGAAGAGTATTGAGCCGATAGAGCTTCCTGTTTCTCTTGATGACTACCTAAAGGAAATGGGTTTTGAAGGTGATAAGGTACAGGCCGAAGATAGGTCTGGGCATTCTCACGATAAGGACTTTCATGGTGAAAAGTGGACGAACCAGACGCACCGTTCGACTACAGACCCCGATGCTCTCTTATACAAAAAGTCAAAAGGCACGGGGGCTTCTCTTTCGTTTATGGGTCATGATCTCATCGACACAAAAAGTAGAGTAATCCTTGAGACACAGGGCACACAGGCGACAGCCGAGACTGAAAGTGCCCTTAAGATGGTTGATGATCTTGAAGTATACACTATGCCCGAAGGCATTCAGACACTTACTGCCGATACCGGTTACGGTTCTGGTGGTTTTATCGCTGATATACTTGACTGGGGAATCACACCCCACATTCCTCTGCGATCAGGTGAAGAGATTGAGCCAATTCCTACTTGGAAAAACAAGACAAATTTCGTACATATTCAGGCCAAGCGAGATAAGAAAGTGCGAGAGGCAAAGGCCAGGAATTATGCACGATCTATCTCATTGACATCTGACTACAGACTCTCCCAGAAGCTCCGCAAACGCAGTGAACATATCTTTGCTGAAGCCAAACAACAGCACGGTATGGGCCGAGCCCGTTACAGGGGATTGGCCTCACTGAATGAACAGTTAAATCTTGTTGCAACAGTGCAGAATCTCAAGAGGCTTGTATCCTTCATAAGAAGGAGAAAAGCGTCTATATGTGCCCTGTCTGTCAAAGACAGTGCATCCTGTTCTTCAAACAGCTTCTATTCCTTGCTGACCAGAACTCTGATGAGACTATTTTGCTTATTCCATAGCAAAACGATACGATATGCTACTGTTTGACCCATAATAAGCGTTTCAGACGCTGCCTACAAGATAACTATTTCACAAGGCTTCTAATCTTGTATATTTTTTCATGACAGGGGCTATATCGCTGAGATTCGCCTCTGAAGTTGCAAGCGGATTTGTCAATTATGAAGGCTCAGGTTAGCTCATAGCTTTTTCGAGTCTGACAGAGATATTGGGAATCGCCCTCTTTTTCTTCAACATATAGCCCAGGATAAGGGCTTCCAGGAGCAAATTGAGAGAAGCTTCTGGAGAGAAGTTTTGACCATATGAATATAGCTTTGGTGCACGATTGGTTAGTGGGCACAAGAGGAGGGGAAAGGTGCCTTGAAGTGTTCGCTAAGCTTTATCCCGGCGCTCCTGTCTATACTCTCCTGCACGTTCCGGGGTCTGTGTCCTCTGAGATTGAAGAGCACAGGATACATACTTCTTTTATCCAGAATATTCCGAAAGCCGAAAAGAACTACAGGTATCTTCTTCCACTATTCCCCACGGCTGTAAAAGGACTGGATGTCTCAGAGTTTGACGTCATACTATCGAGCAGCCACTGCGCGGCGAAGGGCGTTAAAAAGGGCGATCAGTCCCTGCATATTTGTTACTGTTACACTCCGATGCGATATGTGTGGGATATGTGGAAGGAATATTTCGGGGATGAAAGGATAGGAAAATTGAGGTCGCTCGCCCTTCAGCCCCTTTTGAGTCGGCTCAGGAGCTGGGACAGGAAAACGGCGCACGGGGTGGATTTTTTTGTGGCCATCTCCAAATTCGTTCAGGATAGGATAAAGAGATTTTACAACAGGGATTCTCACGTGATCTATCCGCCTGTGAACGGTGCGTACTATCATATATCTGAGAAGGTGGACGACTATTACCTTGCGGTGTCATCACTCGTTCCGTATAAGAGGCTGGATATAGCCCTGGAGGCCTTTAAGGGGCTTGGGCTCAAGTTGATAGTTGTGGGAACTGGGCCTGAGGAGGAAAAATTGAAGGAGATGGCTTCCAAAAACATCACTTTCTTGGGCCATCTTCCCGACGATGAGATAAAAGAGTTATATTCAAAGGCGAGGGCCTTGATATTTCCGGGTGTGGAGGATTTCGGGATAGTCCCACTAGAGGCTCAGGCCAGCGGCAGACCCGTGATCGCATTTAGAGGCGGCGGGGCATTGGAGAGCGTCCTGGAGGATAAGACGGGGGTCTTCTTCTATCCTCAAGAGCCTGAGGCGCTGCAGGAGGCGGTGAGGACGTTGGATCCGGCAAGATTTGATTCGAAAGTTATAAGAGATTGGGCGCTGAGGTTCGACAGGAGCATCTTCAAGGAGAGGATAAATCAGTTTGTGAACAAAAGCTGGGAAAGATGGAGAGATGAAAAGAAAAGGTGAAATCCTATTCCCGATCCTGCTTTTGGGATCGGATATTTTGGGGATGGCTCTGGCTCTCTATGGCTCTTACTGGTTGAGGTTCGATTCTCCGCTTGTGAGGATATTCCCTGTGATCAAGGGAGTACCGGATGCGAGATTTTATGTGAAGGCGTCTCTTTTTGTGATCCCCCTTTGGATAGTTATATTGGGGGCTATGAGATTATACAGGTCGAGCAGCTATTCAGTCTTAGATGAAATATTCAGGATCTTTAAGGCTACCACGGTCGGGTCGCTATCTGTGATGTCTGCCGCGTTTTTATACAGGGGATTTTCCTATTCGCGCTTGACCTTTATATACATGTGGATCTTAAGCGCAGCCCTGCTGGTCGCCGGGAGGTTTGCTTTGCGATTGTACATAAACAGGTTGAAAAAGAAGGGATGGGATGTCAAAAGGTGCGCTGTAGTCGGACCGGGGAAGTTTTCTGAGAGGGTATTGGAAGGTATCCTCCAAGGAGGGGACATGGACTACAGTCTGATCGGGACTATAGGTTTTGATTCCACCAAAGAGGAGCGCATCGGGGAAGTCGATAAAATAAGAGAGATTGTAACGGAGCAAGGGCTGGACCTTTTGATTTTGACGATTCCTCCGTCCGAGAGAAAAAAAATAGCCAAAATTATCTCTAATTGCGAGGGGTTAGATGTGGAGTTCTATCTTGTACCAGATCTTTACGACCTGCTCGCTGTGAAGGTTTCGATGGGGAATATAGGCGGCGTACCGGTCATGGGTCTCAAAGGGCGTCCGCTTTCGGGCTGGAACGCCGTGGTCAAGCGCGGGATGGACATTGCAGTGTCGGGAGTTCTATTAGTGGTGCTATGGCCTCTGTTCCTCCCTTTAGCGCTGATCATCAAGGCCACTTCAAAAGGACCTGCCTTTTATAGGCAGGAGAGAATGGGCAGAGACGGCAGGAGGTTCGTTATCTTTAAGTTTCGGTCTATGATAGAGGACGCTGAAGGGGAGACCGGACCTGTCTGGGCTGCCGAGGACGATCCGAGGATGACACCTGTCGGGCGCTTTTTGAGGCGATGGAGCATAGACGAGCTTCCTCAGCTGTGGAATGTGTTAAAAGGAGAGATGAGTCTTGTGGGACCGAGACCGGAAAGAGAGTACTTTGTGGATCAATTTGGTAGTGAAGTCCCTCAGTATCTGGACAGGCACAGGGTTAAGTCGGGGATGTCGGGCTGGGCGCAGGTGAACGGTCTGAGAGGCAACGCCCCGATTGAGGAGCGCACCAAGTACGACATATATTATATTGAAAACTGGACGATAGGATTGGATATTAAGATCCTCCTGATGACGTTCTTCGGGAGGAAGACTGAAAAAGGGGCATATTCATCATGAAAAAGGATCACGTCAAAGAGATTCTGATTAGTATTTTGGTATTGGGCTTTTGGATGTTTGGATTTGTCCCTTCAGCCCTTTCAGCGCCGGGCGATATTTCTACGGTGGCGGGTGGAGGCGTCGGCGATGGTGACCCTGCTATCAGTGCGAGGTTGTATGCTCCTTATGACGTATTCGTGGATGGATCGGGCAATATCTATATTGCGGAGGAACACAATCACTGGATACGTAAGGTGGATACATCAGGTATCATCTCCATCGTGGCGGGAGATGGCACCGATGGATTTTCTGGCGACGGAGGTCCAGCCACCAGTGCGAGCTTGGATGTTCCTGAGGGCGTATTCGTGGATGGATCGGGCAATATCTATATTGTGGATACGGGCAATCACCGTATACGTAAGGTGGATACGTCGGGCATCATCACCACCGTGGCGGGAAATGGATTCCATGGGTTTTCTGGAGATGAGGGTCCAGCTACCAGCGCCAGCTTGACTTGGCCTGAAGGCGTATTCGTGGATGCATCGGGCAATATCTATATAGCGGATACGTCCAATCAGAGGGTACGTAAGGTGGATACGTCGGGCATCATCTCCACTGTGGCGGGAGATGGCACCCGTGGTTTTTCTGGCGATGGAGGTCCTGCCACCAGTGCGAGCTTGAATGGGCCTTCTGGCGTATTTGTAGATGGATCAGGCAGTATCTACATTGCGGATGAGTACAATGATCGGATACGTAAGGTGGATACGTCTGGCATTATCACCACCGTGGCGGGAAATGGAACCAGGGCATTTTCTGGCGATGGAGGTCCTGCCACCAGTGCCAGCTTGGATGGGCCTTCTGGCGTATTTGTAGATGGATTGGGAAATATCTATATTGCGGATGAGCACAATCACCGGATACGTAAGGTGGATACGTCGGATATCATCTCCACCGTGGCGGGAGATGGCACCCGTGGTTTTTCTGGCGATGGAGGTCCAGCCACCAGTGCGAGGTTGAGTTCGCCTCTGGCCGTATTCATGGATGGATTGGGCAATATCTATATTGCGGATGGGGGCAATCACCGTATACGTAAGGTGGATACATCGGGTATCATCTCCACCGTGCCGAGAGATGGCATTGCTGGATTTTCCGGTGATGGCGGTCCAGCTACCGATGCGAGCTTTTTTACTCCTCGTGGCGTATTCGTGGATGGATCGGGCAATATCTATATTGCGGATATGAACAATGGCCGGATACGTAAGGTGGACACATCGGGCATCATCTCCACCGTGGCGGGAAATGGCACGTTTGGATTTTCCGGTGATGGTGGTCCAGCTACCGATGCGAGCTTGAATTTTCCTTCTGACGTGTCCGTGGATGGATCGGGGCTTATCTATATAGTGGATCGGTACAATCACCGGATACGTAAGGTGGACACATCGGGCATCATCTCCACCGTGGCGGGAAGTGGGGCTACTGGTTTTGACGCCGGTGGATTTTCCGGTGATGGTGGTCCAGCTACCGATGCGAGCTTGTTTAATCCTCTTGGCGTATCCGTGGATGGATCGGGGGTTATCTATATCGCGGATACGAACAATCACCGGATACGTAAGGTGGATGCGTCGGGTATCATCTCCACCGTAGCGGGAAATGGCGAGCTTGGATTTTCCGGTGATGGTGGTCCAGCTACCAGTGGGAGCTTGTTTAATCCTCTTGGCGTATCCGTGGATGGATCGGGAGTTATCTATATCGCGGATGCGAACAATTACCGGATACGTAAGGTGGATACGTCGGGCGTCATCTCCACCGTGGCGGGAAATGGGAGTGGTGGTGGATTTTCCGGTGATGGTGGTCCAGCTACCGATGCGAGTTTGTATAGGCCTTATGACGTATTCGTGGATGGATCGGGCGTTATCTATATAGTGGATTGGTTAAATCACCGGATACGCAAGGTCGATACATCTGGCATCATCTCCACCGTGGCAGGAGATGGCAGCCGTGGTTTTTCTGGAGATGGAGGCCCAGCCACCAGCGCGAGGTTGAGTTCTCCTCAGAGCGTATTCGTGGATGGATCGGGAAATATCTATATTGGGGATCAGGGCAATCACCGGATACGTAAGGTGGAGGGCATTCTTGTAGGAGATTTCGACGGGGACAATGAAGTAGGCCTCTCCGATTTTGTCCGTTTTTTGGATGTGTTTGGGGCAACGACCGATCCAGCTAATTCTGTATTTGATTTGGATAATGATGGAGAGATCGGTCTGTCCGACTTTGTGATCTTTCTGGATAACTTCGGCAGGGTAGGGTAGTTTTACAGACGTTGCTTGGGTGGAAATGACGTTGTTTGGGAGAAAGACTGAAAAAGGGGCGTATTGAGAAGAGAAAAGCTTATGGATCCTATCATTAAATTGGCTGCAAGTGCTGAGCCAGGGGAAAAGAAATATATTCTGTTTGCAGGTGCCGGTGTGTCGAAGGATGCAGGGATACCGACAGCTTGGGATTTAATGCTCGAAACGGCCAACTTGCTTTGTGCTAACGATAATAATACGATAGACCCGAACGTCGATTTAGAAGAATGGTTTATAAATAGCCAGTATGCTCAAATGGAGTATGCAGAACTTATAGGAGAAATTTATCCAAAGCATCCAGATCAGCAGAGCTTTCTTAAGAATTATTTAGGTAATAGGGAAGTTGGACAGGCTCATAGAGGAATGGCTGAACTAGCAGAACAGGGAATCATAAGAGCTATTATTACCACAAATTTTGACCACTATATTGAAAGGGCTTTGGAGGAAAAAGGATTAGACACACAAGTAATTTCGACAGATGAAGATCTAGAGAATTCAGAGCCACTAATACAGTGTAAAGCAGTCAGGATCTATAAACCTCACGGGACTCTGGGTCGTGGAGCGTTAAAAAATACGCCTAAAGATTTGGAGAAATTATCCCCATTAATGGAAAAAGAATTGATAAGAGTTCTGAGCGAGCATGGCGTTTTAGTACTCGGTTATTCTGGCCGTGATAAAGGTATACAGAAAGTATTCAAAAGGCGAAATTACAACTATTATCCTTTATTCTGGGTTAATTCAAGCCCTCCCAAAGGTGAAATTGAAAATATATTAAAGGTAAAGGCAAAAGATTGTTACATCGCATGCACAGGAGCTAGTCAATTTATAGACGATTACTTTCGATTATTAGAGAGATTGGATGATTTGGCACCTACAATTGGCTCAGGACCAACTATTTCGGATTTGAAACGTGCTTTTAAATCTCCCAATGAACTGATTGATCCTTTATATTCAGAATACCTTATAAGTATTTTCAATGATTTAGAACGAATTAAACCAGATTTTTCAAAATTTGAACATTATGATGAGGCTATAGACGAACAAATCGCGGAAGGAATACCCATCTCATATCGTTTTATTGAGGCCGCTCAGTTAGCAAGTAGATATAAAAATAGAGAGGCTATCGAAGCCATATACAACTTCTTCGGTAGTGCTCTGAAACTATATTATGTGCCTGACTCTGATGGCTACAAGTTCTTAGTATTTGAAATGTTTGTTTCATTTATTGCCACACTAATAAGACACGATAATTGGGAAATTATCGGAGATATACTTATAGATGACCTTTTTGTTGAAGCACGTGGTGGAAGATACTTTCCTTTTGTTGACATCAATGACTATCTTCGCTCTCTGGACGAGACCAGAAATAAAATGGCTGATCTTCTGAAAGAACGATTTAATGAAAGTGCATTATCAGAACTCATTGAACACAGGGAATTTTTGGAGGCGGACTATTTTCTTTTTATGAGAACTGTTTGTCACGAGGAGGATTCTCAAGGCTCATATAGTACATGGTGTCCCCGAAGCTGTGTTGTCTGGCTGGACAAACCACCGCGCTATCTGATAAAGTCTGAGAGTAAACGATTTCTGGAAAAGATAGTGAAGGCAACAGGTTTTGAAATGAGTGAAGATTTTGTCGAAAGGTTGAAGGAAAAACATTCTCTATTTTCGAAATACTTTCCAAGGGTTTGGCCCCCTTTGAGGGATTTCGATTGGAGTAACTTGGGAACTCGGAGATGAAGGATTTCATTGGTGTATGAGTCAATCGGTGTAATTCTGCTAAAAACAAGGAGATTGTGAAAATGTCCAGCGAAGAAGAAGAAAATGGAAGATTGGAGAGCGATAGCCTCCGAGAGGTGTGGATCGAGCCGATGGACGCCCTGTGGAGCACGACGACTCAGAGGGCGATTCGCTTTTCTCGGAGTGACATTGCCTTGGCTTCAACCTTCAGTCATTGCGAATTGGGCCCCTAAAAAGTATTGGAGAACTTTTTAGGAAAAAGCAGGTATTGATCATGAAAAAGGATCACGTCAAAGAGATTATGATTTGTATTTTGGTATTGGGCTTTTGGACATTTGGATTCGTCCTTTCAGCTGTTGCTGCGCCTGGCAATATTTCCACGATAGCTGGTGGATTAATCCCTTATGACGTATTCGTGGATGGATCGGGCAATATCTATATTGTTGACAAAAACAATCACCGGATAAGTAAGGTGGATACGTCGGGCATTATGACCACCGTTGCGGGAAATGGCACGTTTGGATTTTCCGGTGATGGAGGTACAGCCACCAGTGCGAGCATGTCGTATCCTGAGGGCGTTTTCGTAGATGGCTCGGGAAATATCTATATTGCGGATACGGAGAATAACCGGATACGTAAGGTGGATACATCGGGTATCATCTCCACTGTGGCGGGAAATGGCAACCGTGGTTTTTCTGGCGATGGAGGTGCAGCCACCAGTGCGAGCATGTGGTATCCTGTAAGCGTATTCGTGGATGGATTGGGCAATATCTATATTGCGATTACGATCAATAGCCGGATACGTAAGGTGGATACATCGGGCAACATCAATACCGTAGCAGGAAATGGAACCTTGGAATTTTACGGCGATGGACGTCCTGCCACCAGAGCAAGCTTGAGGGGTCCTTCTAGCGTATTCGTGGATGGATTGGGCAATATCTATATTGCAGATACGATCAATAACCGGATACGTAAGGTGGATACATCAGGTATCATCTCCACCGTGGCGGGAAATGGCAACCGTGGTTTTTCTGGCGATCGAGGTCCAGCCACCAGAGCGAGGTTGTATAGCCCTTCTGGTGTATTTGTGGATGGATGGGGCATTATCTATATTGCAGATAGGCTCAATCACCGGATACGTAAGGTGGATACATCGGGTATCATCTCCACTGTGGCGGGAAATGGCAATCGTGGTTTTTCTGGCGATGGAGGTCCAGCCAAATTTGCGAGGTTGCATAGGCCTACTTCTGTATTCGTGGATGGATTGAGCAATATCTATATTGCGGATACGGGCAATAGACGGATACGTAAGGTGGAGGGATTCCCAGCACCTGTTGTTCCACCTTTTAATCCTAATTCTGGCACGGAATTAGGTGGTACTTCTGTGACTATAACATGGAACAACTTCCAAAGTGGATCGACTGTTACTTTCGATGGTGTCGAAGCCACAATTGTAGTCGTATTGTCCCCCAATACCATTATCGCAAGAACTCCCTCGCATCCTGCTGGTATTGTGGACGTGATAGTCACAAATCCCAACGGTCACGTAAACACATTTAAGAATGGATTTGAGTTTATTGTCGTCCCCGACCTTGTAGGAGATTTCAACGGGGACAATGAAGTAGGCCTCTCCGATTTTGTCCGTCTTCTGGATGTATTCGGGGTGACGACCACTCCAGCTAATTCTATATTTGATTTAGACGGTAACGGAGAAATCGGTCTGTTCGACTTCGTGATCTTTCTGGATAACTTCGGGAGGCCAGGATAGTTTTACAGACGTTATCCCCGATAGATTCAATCGGCGAAGAACTTTTCGGGAAAAAGGCTAAAATTCTACAGTGTAGAGAATTCAGTGCAAATCCCTTAAAAACAAGGAGATTGTGAAAATGTCCAGCGAAGAAGAGCAAAATGGAAGATTGGAGAGCGATAGCCTCGGAGAAGTGTGGATCGAGCCGGTAGACGCTCTGTGGGGCACGACGACTCAGAGGGCAATCCGCCTCTTTCCGATCTCGGGCCTGAAACAGCGTCCGGAGTTCATAGTGGCCTTAGCTCAGGTAAAGATGGCGGCGGCGCTGGCTAATATGGACTGCGGGGCTTTAGATGAGAAGATCGGCAACGCAATCGTGGTATCTGCTGGTGAGGTCATTGACGGCAAGTACCGAGACCAGTTTCCGGTTGACGCCCTGGCGCAGATGGGGGCTGGGACATCTATTCATATGAACATGAACGAGGTCCTCGCCAACCTTGCACACATCAAGCTCGGCGGGAGCCTTGAAGATGAAAAGAAGATAGTGAGTCCGAACGACCACGTCAATATGGGTCAATCTACCAACGACGTGATACCCACGTCCATCAGGACAGCCGCTTTAAAGCTTATATACAGAAAGCTTCTGCCCGCATTGGACGATTTAGAAGCGTCCTTCATCAATAAGGCTGCGGAGTTCGCCGATGTTATCAAATCCGCAAGGACGCATATGATGGACGCTGTAGGGACGACTTTAGGAAACGAGTTTGGCGGATACGCCTCCCTTGTCCGTGAGGCTAAGGAGCAGTTGCAAGTTCAGTCTGAGTCCTTGAAGAAGCTCGGCATCGGAGGCACGGCGGCGGGAACAGGGATCAACGCCGCGCCCGGATACAGAGAAAAAGTCGTAGGGCATCTGAGCAAGATCACAGGCTTCGACCTGAAGAGCCATCCCAATCTCTTTGCCGCCATGCAGAGCATGCTGCCCTTTTCCGCTGTCTCCGGCGCTCTCAGGAATCTCGCTATAGAACTCGGCAAGATAGCCAGCGACATCATCTTGTTGAACTCTGGCCCCAGCATAGGCTTAGCTGAGATCACAGTGCCGGAGGTGGCCCCGGGATCCTCCATCATGCCGGGGAAGATCAATCCTTCGATGGCGGAAGCTCTAAAGATGGTGGCGAACCAGGTGATAGGCAACGACACCGCTGTCGCCTGGAACGCCCGTCAGGGTCAACTCGACCTTAACGTCCTTATGCCCAATATCAACTTCAACCTCCTGGAGTCCCTGGAGATTCTGTCCAACGCCCTCGTCACGTTCCGCGTAAACTGTCTGGATGGAATCCAAGCTTTCAGGGAGAATTGCAGACGCAACTTTGAGGCGAGCGGCGCGGCTGCCACTATACTAAACCCCATTACCGGGTATAAAAAGGCCGGAGATATTACACTGAGGGCCCGTCGAAGCGGCAGATCGATAAGAGAGACGCTTGCGGAAATGGAAGGAGAGGACGTCGCTGTAAAATACGACGAATTGATCCAGAAGGAAGCCGAAAGGATTATAGAGGATTCAAAGACACTGATTGGGAGTCTGAAGGCTTAGAGACTTTCTTGGATTAGCATCTTGACCGTCTAATACGGAAGAAGGGCATAATGTATGGATCTTAATGACGTGTCCTATCACAAGTACGATGCTGTGATCGTCGGCGCCGGGGGGTCTGGCGGTGTCGAACCATCTTCAACTGCGTGGAAGCATGCCCCAGAGAAATAGACGTCACAAAAGCCATTGCAGATGTTAAGAGGGCCCTTGTATACAACACGACTTAGTTTCAAAAGAAAGACCCCAGAATTTTGTATTTGGTATCCTGGGGTCTCCTGATTTAATCGGCAACAGGTAGATTAATTTACAGCGTCCCTTAGTCCCTTTCCTGCCTTAAACCTGGGCAGCGTCCTGGCAGAAATCTCGAGTGCGTTTCCTGTTCTGGGGTCCCTACCACTCCTGGCAGCCCTTTGGGTCACAGAAAACGTTCCGAACCCCGGGAGAGTTACCTTATCCCCTGCCTTTAAGGCATCCGTAATGGTGTTGATAACGGCATTAACCGCCGCCCCAGCTCCTTTTTTTGAAATTCCCGCTTCCCTAGCAACAGCATCTACCACATCGCCCTTATTTGCCATATCTTTCACCTCCTCAATGTGTTATTTTAGACTCACCACCATTGGTAAGTGTAATTGTTTTCTGAAGTGATCAGAATATATAAATTTATGGACTATTTGTCAATAAAAAATAGGCTTTACGCTTCAAAAACATTACTCCTATGTTGGGTTTAAGGTTTATGTATTAGTGTAACATATTGATATATAATTATTTGTACTTATTATTGTGAATTACAATGTGCTGACGATAAGTTTAACTTTTTGCCTTTCCTCTATGGACGATCCTGCCTTGGGAGACTGCCCGATAACGGTATTGGGCAGAAATTTGTCACTCGATTCGTAAAAAAGCTCCCATGTTATTCCTTCTGCCTTCAGAATGGCAATAGCCGTCTTAACATCCTTTTCCATCAGGTCAGGCATCTTCTTTCTCGCATCCGGAAGGCCGTTGCTGACTATAAGATTAACCGGCCTATCTTTTGACACGAGACTATGAGCAACAGGATCTTGAGATATCACTATGCCCTTTTTGACACTGTATGAAGGTTCATAGACTACGCTTCCCGCTTCTAATCCTGATTTTCTTGTCATTATCTGAGCTGACCGAAGAGACGATCCCACAACGTAAGGCATCTTGTATTCTATAGCTCCCTGACTTACGACTACATATATTCCCCTTCCCTTTTTGACGGTGGAAAACGCCTTTGGCATCTGAGATATGATACAGCCTTGGGGAACATCAAGGCTCGGTTTCTGATCGTCCATTATGAGCGACAATCCGTGCTGCGATATGAGCTTCCTGGCATCACTTATTGGTAGTTCCACGATATCAGGGACTTCTACAAGTTCGCCACGGAGGACGAGGAAAGGCATAATCATCCAATCCGTAAGCACCACGCCTGCAAAGAGCGTTAATACCGACACAAGGATAAAAAGAAGCACCTTTCCCCCAAAGTCGCTTTTAGGTTTATGAGCCTTTCGGGGGGACGATCTAACATTTCCTTTAGATTGGGATTTTACTTTTGCTACCAGCAGAATCTTCACCTTATGATTCAAATTATAGTTCTTACGACGGTTTTCCTATGAAAAAAGCTTGCTAAATTACACGAGTTTTGTTATATTATAAGAAGACGATTTTAGAATAAGGCGACGCGGGGTGGAGCAGTCTGGTAGCTCGTTGGGCTCATAACCCAAAGGTCGGTGGTTCGAATCCACCCCCCGCTACCAACATAGCCCCTTGAACTTAAAAGGTTTAAGGGGCTATCTATTTAAATGGAAGCTTTGGTACGCCCAATAAAGCTATATTTATGCAGTGCTGTGGGAGGGCTTACTGATTTTACCGCTGATAAACATACGATAGATAGATGCGAATGTCAACGACTTTTCGTAATTAGCCCTGATTTTAGTGTGTTTCAGAACATTTTATTCCCGGGACTCAACACAAAGTATGTCCTAAATACATTTCTTGTTGACGAGAAAACAAAAGGTTCTTATATTTCATATAATGGATAAAGTGCCCCTGTCGTCTAGTGGCTAGGACACCAGATTTTCGATCTGGCAGCCGGAGTTCGATTCTCCGTAGGGGCATATACATAAATATAAAACGCGGTTGATAAGATAACAAATAGTACGAGATTAAGATAAAAGGAGCAGGCATGCTAACGTTGAATAAAGATCAATATCAGCGATATGGAAGGCATCTGATCCTCCCAGAGGTTGGGCTCAAAGGGCAGACAAAGCTTTTAGAGTCCAGGATACTGTTAATAGGGGCGGGAGGATTGGGGTCTCCCCTTGGGATGTACCTTGCCGCCGCTGGTGTCGGGACTTTAGGACTTGTCGATTTCGATGAGGTGGAACTTTCAAACCTCCAAAGACAGGTGATCCACGGAACGGAAGACGTAGGAAGGCCGAAGTTGGATTCGGCAAAGGAGACGATAAATTCGATCAATCCCGACGTCGAGGTGATAAAGCATAATGTTGTGTTCTCCTCTGATAACGCCCTTGACATTATAAAGGACTATGACATTGTGATCGACGGGACGGACAACTTCCCGACCAGGTATTTAACAAACGATGCGTGTGTGTTGCTGGATAAGCCCAACATCTACGGGAGCATATTTCGCTTCGAAGGGCAATCTACGGTCTTTCATTATGAGGGCGGTCCGTGCTACAGGTGCCTCTTTCCTGAGCCTCCTCCTCCGGGGATGGTGCCTTCGTGCGCCGAAGGTGGAGTGATAGGCGTCCTTCCGGGGATAGTCGGGCTGATTCAGGCGATGGAGGCAGTGAAGATTATCTTGGGCAAGGGGAACACGCTTTCAGGGAGATTGTTGATGTTCGACTCCTTAGAGATGGAGTTCCGGGAGGTAAAACTCGAAAGGAACGCCCAGTGCCCTGTGTGCGGAGATAATCCGACCCTCACCGAACTTATAGATTATCAGGAGTTCTGCGGCATACAGCCTGAAGGAGAAAGGGACTATTTAGAGGGGATAACGGCGGCTGAGCTCAAGATGAAGATGGACGACGGGGAAGATTTTCTATTGCTCGACGTCAGAGAACTGAACGAGTACGAAATCGCCCGCATAGACGGTTCGAGGCTTATCCCACTAAACCAAGTGGCGCAAAGGTCTTCTGAAATTAGCGATTATAAGGACAGGGACGTAGTGGTCCACTGCAAGATGGGAGTCAGAAGTGCCCAGGCAATAGAGATATTGAAGGGACAGGGCTTCAGGAACCTCAAGAACCTTGAAGGCGGCATAGATCAATGGTCTACGCAGATCGATGCGAACGTTCCGCTGTATTAATATAGCTCCTGTATAGCTAAGAGGAGAGCCCCAACTGATGGGGCTCTCCTCTTTTATATGCATTTAAAGAAATTTACATTGGGTCTAAATATCCCTGTTTGGAGAGGCTGAAATTGCCCAGGGAGTGGAAGAGTTGATCTATAGCATTACTGAACCTTACCAGCGAAGAGGATTACGTCCATTTGTTCCTGTCGGCTCCTTCTGGATGTGGCCCCAGCAAGATAGTGGAAAAGAGGACATTATGCTGGCACCTTAAGGAGATAGAGTCACCGGTGATTTGATCCAAAGATACATCCAGTATCGGAAAAAGCAAGATGATTAAGCGGGGGTAGTTCACTCACACATTATCTTTCTGTGTGCTTCTCCGCCTCATAATTGTCCAGATTACCACTGCTATTAAGCCGAACGGCATCAGAAGTACCAACAGCAATAACAAAACCTTACCCCATTTTCTAAGACTTGGTGTTTTACTTTTTCCCTCCATATTATCTTATACCTCCTGTCGTGACGTGCTTTCAACCTAAAATGTAGTCTATCGCTTCCCTATCCTCCTTAGGAATTCCTCCTCATCTATAATCTCCACGCCGAGTCTTTGTGCCACCTTGTACTTCGAACCGGGGTCTTCGCCAGCAACAACGAGGTCGGTCTTAGCACTTACGCTCGATGCCACCTTGCCGCCCAAGCTTTGGATTTTGTCCTTAGCTTCATCTCTGGTATAGCCTGAAAGAGTTCCTGTGAGGACGACTGTTTTGCCGTAGAAGGGGCCTTCTTCGGAAGGGTGAGGGAACCTCGCCCCTACATCAGCCGAGAACTTCAGTCCCGCTGATCTTAGCTTATCCAAAACCTTCCGGTTCTCCTCAAGTTTGAAGAATCTCTTTACCTCCTGTGCTATGATGGGGCCGATCCCATCTATGTTTTCTATCTCCTCTTTTTCTGCTTTGGCTATACCCTCTATCGAGCCAAATTGATCGGCTAAAAGCTGTCCTGCCGTGGCTCCCACGTTCCTAATTCCAAGCGCGAAGACCATCCTATGAAGCGGGACTTTCTTGCTGTCGTTTAAGGCATCAATTAGATTTTGCGCTGATTTGTCCCCTAACCGTTCAAGCCCTGACAACTGCTCGTGCGTAAGGCTGTAGAGATCGCCGTAATCAGAGACAAGATTCTTATCCACGATCTGGTCTATTACGGCCGTCCCTAAACCCTCGATGTCCATCGCCGTCCTACCTGCAAAGTGCTCTATTTTGCGCTTGGTCTGTGCGGGGCAGGAGATGTTTTCACAGCGTGATACTGCCTCGTCTTCATCTCTCATCAGATTAGATCTACATACAGGACAGGTTTTCGGGAACAGGTAGCTACTTGCCCCTTCGGGACGCATCTCCAATACGACGCCCGTCACCTTGGGTATGACATCTCCGCCCTTTTCGAATATCACCGTGTCGCCGACTCTGATGTCCTTTCTTTTGATTTCGTCCTCGTTGTGGAGTGTCGCCCTTCTGATTGTAGAGCCTCCAAGTGATACCGCAGAAAGGATCGCCACAGGCGTAATTGCACCTGTTCTTCCGACCTGAAGGACTATATCTTCTAAAAGTGTCGTAGCCTCGCGGGCTTTGAACTTGTAGGCTATCGCCCATCTTGGGTTCTTCGAGGTTGAGCCCATTCGCCTCTGCTGATCCCTTGAATTGACCTTTATAACAACTCCATCTATCTCGTAGGACAGGTTGTCCCTTCTTTCTTCCCATCTGCGGCAGAAGTCGAGTGTCTCCTCTATTGTCTTGCACATGGCCCAGTTAGGATTTACTAGAAATCCCAGTTCCTTTAGCAGAATTAAGGCATCAGAATGTGTTTTGATGCTCACCTGTGAAGTATCTATCCAGTAGGCGAACATGCTTAAATTGCGGCGCGAAACTTCCTTAGGGTCCTTCTGCCTCAGAGAGCCCGCCGCCGAATTCCTAGGATTGGCAAAGAGGTTCTCTCCGCTCTCTTGGCGGTCCTTATTGATCTGTGCGAAGGATTCCTTGGAGAGATATACCTCTCCTCGAACCTGACATTCAGTAATATCTCCCATCAGCCTCAATGCTATAGATCTGACCGTCATAAGGTTTGGCGTTATATCGTCGCCGTAAAATCCGTCTCCCCTTGTGGAACCCAAAACGAGTCTAATTCCTTGATATACTAGATTTACAGCCACACCGTCAATCTTGAGTTCTGCAACGTATTCCACTGCCTCACCTGGAAGCAACTCTTTGACCCTGCGGTCGAAGTCCAATATCTCCTCATCATCATAGGAATTGGCAAGGGAGAGCATCGGGGATGAGTGCTGGACGGTGGGGAACTCCTCTGTGGGAGCACCGCCGACTCTTTTTGTGGGGGAGTCGGGGGCAGAAAGCTCTGGATATGCAACCTCAAGCTTTATCAACTCCTGCATCATCTGATCATATTCGTAGTCGGACATTAGCGGGTCAGAGAGCACGAAGTATCTGTAATCGTGCTTCCTGATCTCCTCGGCAAGGTATTCGATCCGCTCTTTAGGTGTGGTATCTTTTTCTTTACGCAAGGTTTTAATCTCCCTACAGCAGTAGTATAGCAGGGGCGAACCATGTGTGGTGGGTCAGACATTGCTGTCTGACACGCTCGTTTACGCCATATTTCGTAGGAGAGAACCAATGTGTTCGCGCAAATATTCAGGGGAGACACACAGGTCTGCCCCTATATTTTATGCAAAGGAGGCAAGAAGGCCTCCGTCCACCAGGTATGCGGCTCCGGTGACGAAGGAGGACTTTTCGCTTGCCAAGAATAGGACTATCTCTGCGACTTCTTCTGGCCTTCCGACCCTATCTAATGCGTGGGAAAAACCCCACTCTTTGATTGCAGCTTCGGAGTCGTCTGTGAGGGTATCAGCCGCGTATTTGAGCATAGGGGTGTCTATCGCGCCGGGGCAGATGCAGTTGACTCTTATCTTGTGTTCGGCGTAGTCGAGCGCCATATTGCGAGTAAGTGCGATCATGCCTCCTTTTGACGCTGCATAGGGAGCAACATCCTTTTGCGTTGCGAGTCCCTGAACCGATGCGGTGTTGACTATGGCTCCGCCACCGCGTTTCAGCATTTCGGGTATGGCGTATTTGGAGCAAAGATAGACGCTTTTGAGATTTATATCCAACACCTTGTCCCAGTCCTCTTCTGTTGTAGTCGTGACAGAGCCGTAGTGCTGTATGCCTGCGTTGTTGTGGAGGATGTCTATGCCTCCGAGTTCCTGCACGACCTGGGATACCATCTTCTCGGCGTCGGAAGATAAGGACACATCGGCATGGACGAAGATTGCTTGCCCGCCCTTCTCTTTTATACCATCTGTAGTCAGGACGCCCTCTTCATCGTTGACATCCACGACTGCCACAGAAGCGCCCTCTCTCGCGAAGGCGATGGCAGTGGCTCTACCTATCCCTGTCGCTGCGCCAGTTACGGCTGCTACTTTTCCGTCAAACTCCATCGTAGTCCTCCTATTGCATATGCTTTCTTAAGAACGACTTAATGCGGTGCTCGTATTCATCTTTGAAAAGTGCAAAGGCTTGACCATGATCGCTGTCTTTTACTATCCAGAGTTCTATATCAGGGTTGCTTGCTTTGAGAACATATGCATTTTCAACTGGAATCTGACTGTCCTTTTCCCCATGAATGATCAATATCGGAATATTTGTATCTTTAACAGAAAATGCTGGAGATACCTTCCTTGGATCCATTCTCAAAAACATTTTAGCAAGAATGTTTGTTGTCTGTACAAAAGGAAATTTCAACGGACCTAATATCCCATAGACCTGCTTAATCATTTGTTCTAAATCGGCATACGGCGAGTCAGCAACAATAGCCTTAACCTGCAACTTGGTCATCAACATCACCGATGCACTGAGCGAAAACCCATATAGAGCGATAGGTTCTTCTTGGCCAAATCTTTCCGTAACAAAGTTAAAAGCTGCTTTCACATCCTCTACTTCACGTGCTCCGACCGTAGTTATTGATCCGGAGCTTTCACCGAAATAGCGATGGTCGTACAAGAGCAAATTATAATCGGGGTATAGAAACGTTACAACAGGGAGTATGTTTCCTTTGTCAAATGGATATCCATGCCCAATTATTAGAGTTCCAACGGCACTCCGGGAGCTAATCAGCCATCCTTTAATGTTTATTTTATCAGATGTCATAAACGATACACTTTCATATTTTAAGCCGTAATCTGAAGGCCTCCGGTGGTCATAGTAGCGGGGCGGATGAATACTTGCCAAAAACTGAATTAATGAACAGAATAAAACAAATCCAATGGCAATGAGCATTATTTTCAAAAGAACCACTCCGTGAGCTTCCCTCTCCGTGAACCTCCACAGAAGCCATCCGCGGCTATCCCTCACAACATAAGTTTTACGAGCTAAAATATCTTTCAGACTATTTAAAATATTACAACGCAACAGGAAAGTCAAGAAAGGAGTGCATGTGGGGAACCGGCATCCCTGTCTATTGTTTACCCCCTCCTTCTCCTTGACTTTCGCCAGCTATCTGCGTATCTTTGTCCAATATGTGGTATGATCGGAAAAGTGTGTTTTAACTCCTTATAGGGGATAATGATGGCACAGAAAACTATGAAGAAAGTATACAATCCCAAGACAGTCGAAGAAAGATGGTATCGCTACTGGGAAGAGAATTTACTCTTCCACGCAAAGCCGAATCGGGATAAGAAGCCCTACACGATAGTTATCCCACCTCCAAATATTACGGGCATACTTACGATGGGGCACGTCCTCAACAACACGCTCCAGGATGTTCTCATTAGAAGACGGAGGATGCAGGAGTTCGAGACACTGTGGATGCCAGGCACCGATCACGCCAGCATAGCCACGCAAAACGTCGTCGAAAAGGAACTTGCAAAGGAAGGCAAAACACGATACGACCTCGGCAGGGAAAAGTTCCTCGAGATCGTCTGGAAGTGGAATGAAAAATACGGTGGCGCGATCATCCGACAGCTTAAGGGACTTGGATGCAGTTGCGACTGGGCAAGAGAACGATTCACAATGGATGAAGACCATTACAGATCTGTTCTGGAGGCGTTTGTCAGGCTCTACGAAAGGGGATTTATCTATAAAGGAGAATACATAATCAACTGGTGTTCAAGGTGCCACACAGCTCTTTCCGACGAAGAATCTATACATCAGGAGGAAAATGGACATCTGTGGTCAATCAAGTATCCGGTCAAGGGAGAAGATGAAAGATTCGTGACGGTCGCCACCACGAGGCCAGAGACCATGTTGGGAGATACGGCAGTGGCTGTCAATCCCAAAGATGAACGGTATAAGGATCTAGTCGGAAAGACGCTGATTTTGCCTGCCGTAGGCAGGGAGCTACCGGTGGTGGCAGATGACTTCGTAGATCCCGAATTTGGAACGGGTGCGGTCAAAGTAACGCCTGCTCACGATCCCAACGACTTCGACATCGGACGTAGGCACAATCTCCCGCAGGTGCTTGTGATGAACAAAGACGGGACTATGAACGAAAATGCGGGAGAAAGATACAGTGGGATGGATAGATTCGAGTGCCGGAAGTCTTTAGTTGAGGATCTGAAAAGGGGTGGGCTGATAGCGAAGATAGAAAATCATGTTCATTCTATAGGCCACTGCCAGAGGTGTGACACAACGGTCGAGCCATATCTTTCCGAGCAGTGGTTCGTGAAGATGGACGAGTTGGCAAAACCTGCCATTCAAGCTGTTAGGGAAGGGAAACTGAAGATATATCATCAACGCTGGACGAAGGTATATCTGGACTGGCTTTCAAACATTCGGGATTGGTGCATCTCGCGCCAGCTTTGGTGGGGACACAGGGTCCCAGTGTGGTACTGCGACGGATGCGATGAGTTCGTAGTCTCGATCCCCGAACCAGAAAAGTGCTCCAAGTGCGGAAACGGCACATTTAGACAGGACGAGGACGTCCTGGACACTTGGTTTTCATCGTGGCTTTGGCCGTTTTCCACGTTGGGATGGCCAGAAGAGACGCCGGAGCTTGACTATTTCTACCCTACAGACACGCTCGTTACTGGCCCTGACATCATCTTCTTCTGGGTCGCAAGGATGGTGATGGCGGGCTACGAGTTTAGGGGGGAATGTCCCTTCAATGAGGTCTATTTCACGGGCTTGATCAAGGACGAAAAGGGCAGAAAGATGAGCAAATCACTCGGCAATTCTCCCGATCCTTCTGATCTTATCGCCGAGTATGGAGCCGATGCTTTAAGGTTTACGGTGACCCTTTTGGAGGCGCAGGGTCAGGACATCTTCTTTTCCAACGACAAGGTCGAAATAGGCAGGAACTTTACAAACAAGATATGGAACGCCGCGCGGTTTGTCACGATGAATCTTGAGGACTTTGACGCCGAGAGTGCACCGACTGATCTATCTGAACTATCAGACAGATGGATACTGAGCCGTCTCAACAGAACAATCAAGGAAGTGAACGCATCGTTGGAAAGATTCAGATTCAACGAAGCATCGCAAACGCTCTACGACTTTATATGGCACGATTACTGCGACTGGTACGTCGAACTATCCAAGCCGAGGCTTTATAACTCCGATGATGCGGACACCAGAACTTCAGCCCAGAGGATACTGGCGAGAGTTTTGGAGACATCTATGCGGCTTTTACATCCCTTTATGCCCTTTATCACGGAGGAGATATGGCAGATGCTGCCTCAAGGTATAAGGGGAGACTGCAAGACTGTTATGATCAGCGAATGGCCAGAGCCTGACGATGAACTTATCGACGAAGATGCCGAAAGAAAGATGCGTAAGATTCAGGGGGTCACGATGTCCGCACGGAATATAAGAGCTGAGATGAATGTCCCCCCCTCCTCGAAAGTTGAAGTAGGCCTTGTGCCGGATTCACAGGATAGTCGCTCGATACTTGAAAGTAACAAATCCTACATCGCATCACTTACGGCGGCACAGCATGTATTTTTTCTGGAGGATGGAGCAACAATACCTGCCGCTTCAGCCACAGGGGTTTCCGAGGGAACTGTCATCTTCGTGCCTTTAGGCGGACTAATCGACCTGGATGTGGAGAGAGTCCGACTCGAAAAGGAGATCAATCGCTTCACCAGCCTTCTGCAAGGCTCGCAGAAGAAATTGGAGAATAATTCCTTCGTCGAGAAAGCTCCCAAAGAGGTCGTGGAGAGGGAAAGGGCAAAAAGGGACGAGTACAGAACCAGTATAGAGAAACTCACGAAGAATATAGAGGCGTTGACTCCCTGATCTTTCCGTAATAGCCACAGGAGAGGAAGTAAAGCAAACTTTCTCTGGAATTCTAATGGCACAACTCAATTAATATATGAACTGTAAACTCTCTGCAATTAGTCATCCTGAACAAAAGCATCGTGATGAAGACAGTATTTGCGATAGTTGCGACACTGGCATTTGTACTCTCTACCACCGGTACGACTTCGGCACATCGGCGGTTGCACAAGCTCTTCGTTGCTGCGCAAGTTCCTGTCAATAGCAGTAAGTACCATAATATCATCATAGACAGTAACCTGAGCGAGTGGGATAACGTTCCTTCCGTGTACTGGGTGACACAGGAAGATCTGATTGAAACCGCAGGAAGTTTCAACAATCCGGATGCATCCAATCTTGCTGTTCGAGACGATGACGATTCGCTGGCCGCGGGCTTCGACGGCTATTGGACGAACAGCGGTGTCACAGAGTTCTACTTCAGGAAAGACGCAATGGTTGACTACTTGCTGGCTGAATTTGATGAGAGTATCTGGGTTCCCAATCCAGTAATTAGTAATGACAGCTGGGGCCGCATCAAGTCAACCTTCTCTGAGTGATGAAATAGACTTTCCCACCTCAGTGCAGAAGAGCCGGAGCTCAGTCTATAATGGCTTCGTCTCTTTGTCTGAATGAATCTGGCCGATTAAGTTTTTGTTGACATTTGTTTCATTTTTCCTTATCTTGTGATCCGCATCACAGGATGAGCGCTAATGTTTGTTTATCTTCACTGAAGCAGTTGCTATACAATTGCATTCTGACGTATATTCTTCCTAATTCCGAAAATGCAAGGTGTAATCTCAAACTCAAGGAGGTCTTACAATGGCTGCCAGGATATTCTTTATGATCATCTTGGTCATAGCGATCTGCGCATTTACCACGTCCGCCACTGCCACAATTTGGCGGGTCGATAGCAATCCGAGTAACGAGGCAGATTTTAGAACCTTATCAGCGGCTCACAGCGGAGCGCAGAGCGGTGATACGCTCTATGTCATGGGTTCTGGAGTTAGGTACGGCAGTTTAACGCTTACCAAGAAGCTCTTTATCTTCGGACCGGGATATTTTCTGGATCAAAACCCAAATACCCAGGCAAGACCTGTCTCTGCCAAAGGTGACAATATTAATTTCAACTCGGGTTCGAACGGGTCGCTCTTTACAGGTCTCGAAGTAAGAGAGGTAACCATTGGTGTGTCTGTGAAGAATATTACTATCAAGAGAAATAGAATAGTCTATAGTACTTCAGGAAATATCCTCTTGATACACAGCAGTGCCTCGAATTCATCCATTCTGCAGAATTATATACAGAATACCAACTCTAATACCGCCGCCGACGCAATCGACGTTAATTCTTCTGTTCAGGGTGTTCTCATAGCTAACAATTTCATAGATATTCCTACTACCGGCGATGCAATCGAAGCCCATAGCAGCGCTCTGCTTGACGTCAAGAACAATGTCATCCGCGGAAGAGTGTTAGTGTATAATTCGATCTTTCACAATAACATATTGAGAGATGATTCTTTCTCTGGTTCTTTCAACTCTGTATTCAATAACATCGCAAATGGTACACAGTTTGCGGCGTTTGATGCGACCAATCAATCGAACGTAGATATGGCGACCGTCTTTGTGGATACAACGAGCAGCGACGGCCGGTGGCAGTTGGAAACAGGTTCACCCGCAATCGGCGCCGGCACACAAGGTGTGGATGTTGGAATGTTCGGAGGAGAAAATTCTTATGTCCTTTCCGGTATCCCCACTATTCCCGCCATTTACTTTTTCGCATCTCCACCAGCGGGCTCGAACACCAGCGGCCTCTCGATCCAAATGAAGGTCAAATCACAAGATTAGGTAGACAGGCCAGATTGCCTGGGGGTTTCATCCCTCAGAATGACTGAATACACAAACTAGCAACGTCATTGCGAGTCCCCTGAACTGTCATTGCGAGCGCCCCCGATTAAATCTATCGGGGGGAAGCAATCTCGTAGACACACGCACTGCTATCTTCCTCTTTTACTGAGGGAACAGACTCTACTCAAGGAGCTTCTACCATGGTTTCCAAGTTTCTCTGCACGATCATTCCGATCATTATACTTGCAACGTCCGCCACTGCAAAGGTTTGGCGGGTCGATAGCAGTCCGACTAACGAGGCGGATTTCAGGACCCTGCAAGCTGCCAACAACGGCGCCACAAGCGGCGATACGCTCTATGTTGTGGGTTCCAGGTTTAACTATGGAAGTGTCACGGTTAACAGGACGCTCGTTATCATCGGACCCGGATATTTTCTGGATCAGAACCCAAACACGCAGGCGAAGCCTCTCGCCGCCTCAACTAATACTATTACGTTAAGCTCGAGTGCGAGCGGGTCGCTCCTTACGGGCCTCGATATAGATTTTCTAAGGCTTAACACAGACGCAAGTGACATTGTTATCAAGAGAAACAGAATAGTTGGCAGTACTTCTGGTGATGTCATCTTTATAGACGACAGAGTCTCGAGTTTATTCATAATAGAGAACTATATACAGAATCCCAGCACCTCTTCCGGTGCAGACGCAATCGACATAGACCCTTCTGTCCTGACCGTTGTCATCTCCAACAACTTCATAGATGGCACCGACGCAATCGAAGCAAGCAGCACCGCGTTGGATCTTATCATCGAGAACAATGTAATCCGCGGAAATGTGAAAGTAAGCAATGCAATCTTTGACAACAACATATTGAGAGATGGCACCTTTCCCGGTTCGGCCAACATTGTGCTTAATAACATGGGAAATGGTACACAGTTTGCAGCGTTTGATGCGACCAATCAATCCAACGTAGATATGGCGACCGTCTTTGTGGACACAACGAGCACCGACGGCAGGTGGCAGTTGGAGACAGGTTCTCCGGCAATCGGCGCAGGCTCAAACGGTGTCGATATGGGCATGTTCGGCGGACTCAATCCTTATGTTCTTTCCGGGATACCTGCTATTCCTGCCATTTACTTTTTCCAAGCCCCTGGATCAGGCTCAAACACTGTCGGCATTCCGGTTCAAATGAAAATCAAAGCGCATAACAGATAAGTAAAGAGGCGAGATTGGTTCTGCTTCGCAACTCCTGACGGGGTCGGGGTTTCACCCCTCCCAATGACCAAGACAAAGTTAAGAAACGTCATTCCCAGTCCCGTAAACTGTCATTGCGAGCGCCCCCAATTGACTCTATCGGGGGTCGAGGGGAAGCAATTTCATAGACAGTAGCATCAACTCCTGCCTCCCTCTGCTGAGGGAAACAGACCCTACTATAGGAGGTTCGACAATGGTTTCCAAGTTTCTCTGCACGATCATAGCGATCTCTATGCTTGCAACGTCTGCCAGCGCAAAAATTTGGAGGATCGATAACAATCCTGGCAACGAGGCGGATTTTACAACTTTATCAGCAGCTCACACCGGAGCGGCAAGCGGTGATACGCTCTATGTTGCGGGAACGCCAAATTGGTATGGTAATTTAGAGGCTACAAAGTCGCTATTCATCTTTGGACCGGGTTACTTGCTGAGCTCCAATCCGGAAACACAGGCAAATCTAGGTAATGCCAGAGCTGGCATTATTCAATTCCTAGCAGGTTCGGATAGTTCACTCATCACTGGTTTAGATGTAGTTAACGTAACAGTTGGAACTGGCGTAAGTAATATTACTATCGAGAGAAATTATGTAAACTGGGTAAACTGGAGCAGTTATCCGACTATCTTAATTGCCGACAACGCTAGCAATATACTAATTTTACAGAATTATATACGAACTACCTATAATACTAGTGGTGCCATCGCTATCCAGGTAAATCCTAATGTGACCTCTGCTTTCATCAATAATAATTATATAGAAGCTTCCAGTGCAGACATCGGCGCCGACGCAATAAATGCAAGCAGCAACTCATTTCTCGTAGTCGAGCACAATGTTATCCGGGGAGACGTGATAGTATATAATACGACTTTTAACAATAACATATTGAGAGAAGGCGCCTTTAGCGGTTTGAATGTTAATGCATCTTATAACATCGGGAATAGTACACAGTTTACATCCTTTGATTCAACCAAAGGAAATCAAAATGACGTAGATATGACTACCTTTTTTCTGGGCACTGGCAGCACCGACGGCCGATGGCAATTGGCACCAGGCTCACCCGCGATCGGTGCCGGATTAGGTGGTGTTGATATCGGAATGTTTGGTGGACTTGAACCTTATGTCCTTTCCGGGATTCCTGTCATTCCTTCGATTTACTTTTTCATCGCCCCAGCATCAGGCTCAAACACTGTCGGCATTCCGGTTCAAATGAAGGTCAAATCGCATAAATAATAGTGACAATAGACAAGGGGGCACCTCCGCCGCCCCCTGTCTGCTGACTTTCCCCATAAGAGGAGCGTAGCATGAAAACGGCAGTAATTTTCGCCATTTTACTCTGTTCACAGGCCCTTTATGCACAAAACATTGTGCAGGTGGAATATTACATAGACACGGACCCCGGCTTCGGAAACGGAACGCAGGTCACTATTACGGCGGCCCCTGATCTGGATCTGAACTTCAATGTAGATATTTCGAACATAAGTGACGGGCTTCACGTGCTTTTTGTTCGAGCAAGGGACGACAGCAGCAAATGGAGCTTAACTTATACGAGTCCATTTTTGAAGAAGAGGCTCGATGTTGCTCCGAACGTCACAAAGGTGGAGTATTACATAGACACAGATCCAGGGTTTGGAGCGGGAGTGGATATTCCTATTACAGCAGGAATCGACATTACTAAGGATTTTGTGGTTGACTTGAGCGGGACAGGCGATGGACTTCACGTACTTTTTGTACGTGCGAGGGACGACAGCAGCAAATGGAGCTTAACTTATACGAGTCCATTTTTGAAGAAGAGGCTCGATATTGCTCCAAACGTCACAAAGGTCGAGTATTACATAGACACAGACCCAGGGTTTGGAGCGGGAGTGGATATTCCTATTACAGCGGGAGTTAACATCACGAAGGATTTTGTGGTTGACTTGAGCGGCACAGGCGATGGACTTCACGTACTTTTTGTTCGGGCGCGGGACGACAGCAGCAAATGGAGCTTAACTTATACCAGTCCATTTTTGAAGAAGAGGCTCGCTGTTGAGCCGAACGTCACAAAGGCGGAGTATTACATAGACACAGATCCAGGGTTTGGAGCGGGAGTGGATATTCCTATTACAGCAGGAGTCGACATCACGAAGGATTTTGTGGTTGACTTGAGCGGCACAGGCGACGGACTTCACGTACTTTTTGTTCGGGCGGGAGACGACAGTAGCAATTGGAGTTTGTCCTATACGAGTCCATTTTTGAAGAAGAGGCTCGATGTTGAGCCGAACGTCACAAAGGCGGAGTATTACATAGACACAGACCCAGGGTTTGGAGCGGGAGTGGATATTCCTATTACGGCGGGAGTTGACATCACGAAGGATTTTGTGGTTGACTTGAGCGGCACAGGCGACGGACTTCACGTACTTTTTGTTCGGGCGCGGGATGACAGCAGCAAATGGAGCTTATCTTATACCAGTCCATTCTTGAAGAAGAGGCTCGATATTGAACCGAACGTCACAAAGGCGGAGTATTACATCGACACAGACCCAGGGTTTGGGGCAGGAGTGGATATTCCTATTACGGCGGGAGTTGACATCACGAAGGATTTTGTGGTTGACTTGAGCGGCACAGGCGATGGACTTCACGTACTTTTTGTTCGGGCGCGGGACGACAGCAGCAAATGGAGTTTGTCGTATACCAGTCCATTTTTGAAGAAGAGGCTAGATGTTGCGCCAAATATCACTGCTGTTGAATACTATTTCAGCAGACCGAGCGCAAGGACGCAGAGTTTTACCTACTCAAATTTTGCACCCGCCACCGATGTGGAGGTCAATTTCACGGCAGATCTATCGATCCTGGGGATTGATAGCACTTACAATATGCATATCCACGCTACAGATGAAAACGGCCTAAGCAGCCTGGAGCACATTCATCCATTTACCGTAGAATTTATAAACAACCCGCCAGTTGCCGTGAACGACACCGTCACCACGCCTGAGGATACGACAATTACTATCTTAGTGCTTGTCAACGATTTCGACATTGACGGGGACACGATAACGGTGCAATCGCTAGATACTACAGGCACTGTCGGAACGGTCGTCATCGACCCTGGCGACAGCACGGTGACCTACACTCCCAAGACAGATTTCAACGGTACAGACACGTTCAAATACGTGGTTATAGATACCGCCTTGACCGACACCGCGACAGTGGTAGTGACGGTAACCCCGACTAACGACGCTCCAGGGAACTTTCTGCGGTTGTCTCCACCGGATAGTAGTCTTGTTCCGCGCGATTCAGTCCTCTTCCTCTGGACGGAGGCGCCCGACATAGACGGAGACAGTCTGGCGTATACGCTCACCATCGTTGTCGATCAAATAGACACAAGCTTTGTAGTGGAAGACACCACATTAGTGCTCGATTTTAAGCCCTTCGGCTTGCCCAAGGTGCAGCTCCCTGTGACGTGGTCGGTAGTCGCCTCAGATAGCATCCTGACCACCGGGCCGACCAATGGAGATGGGAACTTTACACTGGACAGGCCACCCCTGCTTGGTGATGTGTCAGACAACGGAGAGGTCACCTCCTTCGATGCTGTGTTGATCCTTCAGCATACGGTGGGACTTATCACACTTACGGGTACTTCTGCTCGCGTTGCGGATGTCTCCGGCAACGGCACGGTCGGGGCATTTGATGCCGCCTTAGTCCTGCGCTACGTCGTAGATGCTATCCCCTGCTTCCCAGCTGACCCGGACTGCGGAGTGTTAGCTAAGCGGGCACCCGTTGCAGGCACACTTGCCTGGTCGGAAACTCAGTCGGGAGATACACCCGGACACGTGGAGCTTCCGCTCGTCTGGGAGGACAACATGGGAGATGTGATTTCCGCACAGTTCACCATACAGATTGACACGAGCTTTGCACACGTAGAAGATGTGGTTTCGAATCTTCCGGAGGACTGGCAGATGTTGTATAGTGTCTCCGACGGCGAACTGAAAGTGGCGATGGCGGGTGTTACACCTATTTCGGACGCACGCTTAGCTACGCTCAGGTTGCTGATGAGCGAACGGGAGTCAGAGGTGACACTTCGCGGTGTAGGGTCGGTCAACGAGGAGCAGGAGCAGGAATTAGGGGCTGTAAGGGTCCGGTATGTGCCGAAGGAATACGCGCTGGAGCAGAATTATCCCAATCCGTTCAATCCCCAGACGGTGATCCGTTACGACCTTCCTGTTGGAAGCCACATTACCATATCTGTCTTTAACGTAGTGGGACAGAAAGTTGCGACATTGGTTGATGAGGAGATGGACGGAGGCAGTTACTCTGTGGTCTGGGACGGTAAAGATGATAGTGCAAGGAGTCTTGCCAGTGGAGTATATCTGTATCGGCTGAAGGCAGATAGATTTGCTCGGACAAGAAAACTGATCTTGATGAGATAGGCATTACAAAAGGAAGGTGATACAGAGAGTCGAGCTTAGTTTCCAATGCCTTTGAATCTTCTGTTAGCTGACACTTCCTTGAATCTAAACGACGAAATTTTTGTTGACATCTGTTTCCTCTTTTATTATTTTGTAATCTCTATCACATTACAGACCCTCAATTCGTATTATTGCTTATCTGTGCTTCCAGATTGAGAGGAAGCCGATGAAAGACGGCTTAAATATCAAGCGAAAATAGCTGATAAGCGGCATTTGAATAAATGCAGCTTCTAAGTCAATTGCCAACCTTACAAATAAAGGAGGAAATAGATGGCAAGTGTTGTCCCTTTAATAGGCTCTGGTGTTGCAGGTCCGTTAGGTGTAGTTCACCTGCCCCGATTGTGGTTGAAGACGCTTTTAAGCGCTAAAGGCCAGCTGGCCGAGGGCTACGACGAGTGCGGGATGGGGTTCGATCAGATGGTCCTGGACGGGCTGAAACTGGACCGTGAGACGACTCTGAATTATCTTAAGGATAATCTTCCTACTTACCCGAAGTTCGAACAATGGGTCGTGGAGCAGAGCGGCGGCAGCATCGATGCGAGCGAAATAGATGCGCTGAACGCCGCCATCACGGGCTATAACCACGCAGATGAGACGCGGGGAGAGATTCTGTCGGCGGCTGGAGTTGAGGACGACGGGTCGATCAAGGATGCGGTTCGTCTGAACAATCAAGATGACTGGACCGAGTTCCACGCGGCCCTGACCAGCGCGTAGTAGAGCCACGCATTCAGCCATAAACCGTCGATGTCACCTGTATATTTGTAGCTCGCGCATCGACTCGCGATGACTGCTTGACGATTCTTGTAGAAAAAAGGCCCTGGAGATGTTATTCCCCAGGGCTTTTTCATTGTGCTTTTAGTATGCCGTCATATTGAACTGACTTTATTTTTTTGCTATCTGAAAGTTTTCTACTAACCCGATTAATTCATAAACTTTGGGGGGTCATTGCGAGCCGAAGGCGAAGCAATGACTCCGAAGGTGGTTAAACAGCATAACTATAATATAGTACAATCCCTTAATTAATATACGGCCTTTTTTTGTGAATTATTGGGGTTAGACATAATATCTCTTTGAAAATCCCCTTGTTAGAGATAAGCTGAGAGATTATAAACGCTCCCTATTCTTGTACTGCCCCCCAGAAAAGCGACATCAATTAAGCAACTTGGGGTAGCAGATAAAATTGTTTTCTCCACTCTTCCGGGGTCTTGTATCCCAGAGATGAATGAAGCCAGTTCTTGTTGTAATTATCGATCCACTGAGATATGATCTTCTCAGCTTGTTCAAAGGACTTGAAATTGTGAAGCCACACACACTCCTGCTTGAGGGTCCTGAAAAAACGTTCTATGACCCCGTTCCAATCGGCCTTTCCGCTCGGAATATATTCTTGACGAATGTCCCAATATTCGGTACTTGCCAAATAGGTCCGAGACAAAAAGATGGAGCCGTTGTCAGAGCGCAAAGTGAGACCCTGGGGGACAGCCTCCTTAGGAAGTGTATCGAGAGATCACGGCCCGATCCAGGGCATCTGTGGCCTCCAGTGCCCTCCCTTTTCGACTAAAACGATACCCGGGGAACCTCCCGACTCCCGTTGTCCACCACCGCAATAAGAGGACACCAACCATCTTCCCCACAATAGATCTTGGTCAAGTCAGCCGACCAGAGACTGTCAGGACGATCCATCACAGAACGCTTCTGGGCAACCTGTGGCCCCTTTCTCCCGGGGTCCCCGATTGATTCTATCGGGGATTCCACAGCTTACACTGCCACCCCTTAAGCTTCATTATCCTATGAACCTTCTTGATGTTGACATATGCCCCTTCCTTGAAACGAAGATGCGCCCAAACCCGCCTGTGACCAAATGCCTCTTCTTGGTCGAGTATCCCTCGAATACGAAAAGCAAGCTGTTCATCTATCACAGACTCTTCGACAGAAGAACTGACACCTCTATACCTAAGCCTACACAGAGTCGAACGATGCAAACCCAAAGCCAAAGCTACCACCTTCCGGGAATAGCCTCGACCCAAAAACCGCTCACTCAAGGCAACCGCTTCGTTTTTTTTAGACGGGCTACCTCCTCGAGTATCTCCAACTGGAGGGTTAAGTGCCCTACCTTACGCTCCAACCGGCTGACCTCCCGCTCCTTCGCATCCTTGCGACCACGCCGAGACTTCAGACTCTCCTGGCCTCCTTCCAAGAAACTATCACGCCAAGCATACGCCTGTGACTGGCTAATTCCATTCTTCCAACACACCTCTGATACATTCGCTCCTTTCAAAACAGCCAACACCACCTCTACCTTACGGGTCGCCGTCCAGCGCTTACCATCTTTCACTTCGGGGCTTGACACCTTGACCTCCTTTCTCAAACCCCAATTTGCAAAATATTTGTCGCCCTGTCAAGGGGAGCGGTATGTTCTGCGACAGCTTTATGCAGTTTTGTCGCCTTTTTAACAACCCCACCCACATCACCTAAGCAACAACTGCCTTCGGGATTTTTTATCTCACATTCGCAGTTGCCAGCCGTTACTTCAGCCCTGATCCTGTTGCGGATTGTCGTCTTCTGATGCAGGGCGATCTCATCAGAGATCATCTTCTCTGTGAAATTGAAGCAGTAGCACACAGGAATCGGATCTTCGGTCTCCTTTACTCCTACGCGAACCCGTATGTCTGATTTCTGGAAACGTTGGCAGGCATCGTTTGAGAAATAGACTACCTCGCAGCGCGGAGTTTGGCAGAAGTAATATTGAACATCCTGAATCAAGGGGATGCTCTCATCTGTCAAGAGCTGCAGCAGTGTGATTTCCCCTACTTTCTTTCCTTTGTTTCCGCATTCGGGGCAGTCTGATACAGATACGGTCTCTGATCTATCTATTTCGCAACAGTCAGACACTTTTCTGTCTCCTCAATAGAAGTCGATCACCTAAGTGCCCTCAATTCTTTCGTTCGGAAAGACTTGCTCCATAACCTAACTGTCGGATAGCGGCGATCATTTCCCCAGCTGTGACCATCTCCTCTTCGTAGGCAACTTCAGCAGCCTTTTTGTCAAAATCCACCTCTGCACTCTTGACGCCGTCCAACTTTGAAAGTGCGACCTTGATCGCCACGCCGCAGGCATCACAGGTCATGCCCTGCACATCTAATATCACGGTCGATTTCCCTTCGTCCACTGTCGCCTGAGTTGTCGTTGCAAACGGCAGAAACGGGAACGCCACAAAGAGAATCACGGCCGCTGTGGCGATCCACAGGGCAATCTTTCCCGCCTTTTTTCCTGATGGCTGAGCGCAGACTTCCCCCTCTTGGCAGTCCTCTTTCGGACTACGGTAATTAAGGTAAAAGCCGAGTCCCAACAGAACTGTTGTTATCGCAAGAAGATATGGACGATACGATTCGAGACTGACCAACAGTCCAGCGCCTCCAAGCCCCAACAGGGCTAACACAACTGGCCCGATACAGCACAGCGAGGCACCTAATCCCGCAGTCAGTGCACCCACAGTTGATAATGATTGCTTTTCCATATCTATCTGCTTTCTACTTTAAGATAAAGTTTATGACTTTCTGAGCACTTTTTCCAATGCCCCTTTCAGCTTCTGCAACGCTTCGACGCCCTGTCCCCGTTCCATACAGTCCGCCACGCACGTCTCCATATGTCCTTCCAGAAGCTTAATCGTTACCTCAGTGATCGCTCCCTTAATGGCCGCTGCCTGGATCAGGAGGCTTTCACAGTCCTTATGCTCAAGAAGCATCTTTTTAAGTCCTCTGACCTGTCCCTCGATTCGGCTGAGACGATCTGATAGATCCTTTTCGACATCAGGAGTTAGGTAGACGTCCTGGTCTATGCAGATGCCCTCTGTCTGTACCATTTTCCTCTTCTCCTTTCTGCTCGGCTACCGACATCATTTAATATACCCCTATAGGGTATAACGAAACTATAGGATTTAAGTTCCAACTTGTCAAGATATTTTTGTATTTTACCGACTTTGACGAAAAAATTTGGTTTTCTGTTTACAGTTCATTATATTTTATCAGTTAAGGTACTTTAAATGGTTGCACTTTTGCAAATTCAGATATCCACGGGGACGGCATAATGCTGGACTTGAGGTTCATAAGGGAAAATGCGGATATTGTCAAGAAAGGTGCTCGTAATAAAGGCGAGTCTGTCGATATAGACAGGATCTTGGAACTTGATGAAGAGAAAAGGAGTCTGTCAAGTCAGGTAGATGATCTTAAGGGCAAAAGGAACAAGGTCTCCAAAGAGATCGGAAAACTTAAAAAGGAAGGGCAGGACGCCTCTTTGATAGTAGAGGAGATGAAGAAGGTCTCCGACACAGTAAAGAAGTTCGACGATAAGATAAGGGTTATAAATTCACAGCTTCAGAAACTGCTGATGTGGGTGCCGAATATCCCCGACTCATCTGCACCTGTGGGATCAGATGAGTCCTCCAACGTGGTGATCAAAAACTGGGGTGAAAAACCAACTTTCGACTTTGTTCCGCTTCCGCACTGGGATATCGGCGAAAGGCTCCAAATACTCGATATGGCAAGGGCTTCGAAGATAGCAGGCTCAGGATTTGCCATGTTCATGGGCGTAGGAGCCAAACTCCAGAGGGCTCTGGTGGCCTTCATGATAGATCTCCACATCGAAAAGCACGGCTACACTGAGGTCTTTCCGCCCTTTATGGTCAACAGGGAGGCTATGACCGGCACAGGACAGCTCCCCAAGCTGGAGGAGGATATGTATCTTTGTGAAGAGGACGACCTCTTCTTGATTCCGACAGCCGAAGTCCCCGTTACGAACATCTACAAAGATGAAATACTAAAAGGCGAAGATTTGCCTATCTATCTGACGTCCTACACTGCCTGCTTCCGGAGGGAAGCCGGTTCCTATGGCAAGGACACAAGGGGCCTAATTAGGGTCCACCAATTCGACAAGGTGGAGATGGTCAAATTCGTGTTGCCTGAGGAGTCCCCGAATGAGTTAGAAAGCCTTCTTGGGAATGCAGAGGAAGTGCTGCAGCTTCTTAGACTCCCCTATAGGGTGGTAGAACTTTCAACAGGGGACTTAAGCTTTGCGGCGTACAAGTGCTACGACATCGAAGTGTGGGCCTCAGGTGTTAAGAGATTTCTTGAGGTGTCCTCCTGCAGTACCTTCACTGACTTTCAGGCAAGGAGAGCTAACATCAGATTCAGACGCGAGGACGGAGCAAAGGTGGAATTCGTCCACACACTCAACGGCTCCGGACTTGCCCTCCCAAGAACGGTCATAGCAATTATGGAAAACTATCAGCAAAAGGACGGTTCAATAGTGATACCGGACGTGCTCAGGGACTATATGGGAGGACTGGAAAGGATAGTAGAGAGTTAGTAGAACAGACATTCTTGTCTGTCCAGTAGACAGAGCAGCTCACTCCCAGTGTCAGACAGGAATGTCTGACCTACCTGTTTGCTTATAAAAGAGGTGAGAAAGGTGATTCAAAGGAATAAAGAGAACCCCGGCATTTGGGGGAAGTTGAAATCGAAACTCAAGTCGGAAAAGTTCTTATTTGAGGTAACACCCTCAATCTTTAGAACCTATCTTTTCGTGATAGGAGTCGCTATTATCCTGCTTTTTTTGGTCCATACCAGATGGGTTATCAATGAACTGAGGGTAAATGCCAGGGAGACTGTCAAATCTCACGTGACCTTGCTTTCAACTGTTGGGGCCTCGGATTCCGCACAAGCGGAAGATGCGGCTTTATCTGCTATCTTTAATCTGATCGACAAATTTGATTTCCCTTTGATAACGACTATGGATCTCGGGAAAGTGAAAGTGATAGAATCCTGGAGCAAGATACCGGGCATACCCTATAAGCTCAAGAATAACATTAAGCTGGTCGAGTACATAAAAAATATCAGGCCTCAGCTTTTAAAGATAGCCCAAGCTATGGACAAGATAAATGAGCCGATTACGTTCGAGCCGGTTCCAGGCAAATATCTGACAATTCACTACGGCGATCCCCCTGCGGTCAACAGGCTCTGGTGGGTCCCCTTCTTGGAGATAGCCGCCATATTTTTGTTCATAGTGATAGGGTTCATAGGCTTTCATAACATCAAAAACAGTGAGCAAAGGTATATATGGACGGGCATGGCAAAGGAGACAGCGCATCAGTTAGGTACACCGCTTTCATCACTTTCAGGGTGGCTGGAATTGATGAAATCCGAACTGCACGAGTACACAGGCAGGGAAAAGAGAGACAACTCCCGCAGTCTCGAAAGCAAAATAGCTGAAATGGAGGACGATTTAAAGAGGCTCAATAAAGTCGCCTCCAGATTCGGCCAGATAGGCTCAGTTCCCGAGTTGAAGAGTGGGAATGTGGAAGACGTGATCTGTGAGACTATATCCTATTTCCAACACCGTCTGCCGCAGATCGGAAGAAAAGTGGAGATAGTGGAAAACTTCGGGGGTGTCCCTGAAGTTATAATAAATGGTCAACTTTTAGGCTGGGTCTTTGAGAACCTGATCAAAAACTCCATGGACGCAATAGATAATGCAAATGGAAAAATAGAGATAAGGACATACTTTAAAGAAGGCGGAATGTGGATCCAAATAGATATCCAAGACAACGGAAGGGGAATAAACGTTCCGGATCAAAAGAAAATCTTCCTGCCCGGCTACAGCACTAAAGGCAGAGGATGGGGCCTGGGAATGACGTTTGTCAAAAGGATAGTCGAGGATTATCACAAAGGCAAGATCTTCATAAAAGAAAGCGCTCCGGGCCTGGGAACGACAGTGCGGGTTATGCTGCCTGTCGGTGATTACGACAAAGGGGGCTCTTTAGAAGCAATGAATGGGGCCCAAAAAATCCGACAGAGGGACGACCGTAGACTCCAGACTGTAAGGGAATAGACTATGAATCTTGACAAGCGAAAAATCCTTTGGGCCGACGATGAGATAGACCTTCTGAGATCGCATATCATCTTCTTGGGTCAAAGGGGCTACGAAGTGACACCTGTGGCCAACGGCGAAGATGCTATCTCTATGGTCCAAAAGGAGCCTTTCGATATTGTGCTCTTAGACGAGATGATGCCCGGGAAAGACGGACTCTCCACACTCTCTGATATTAAGGATATAGACCCCAACATTCCGGTGGTTATGATCACAAAGAACCAAGAGGAACTTCTAATGGACGAAGCCATCGGAAAGAGGATCGATGATTACCTGACAAAGCCCGTAAACCCCAGCCAGATCCTTTCGGCCTGCAAGCGCATCCTCGAGGTAGGCCAAATAAGGAAGGACAGAGCCGGAAAGGACTATGTCTGGGAGTTCGGACAGATAGAAAAGACGCTGTCGGAAAGAATGGAATGGGAGGATTGGATAGAAATCTACTCCAAGTTGACAGAGTGGGATTTAGAGATCGAGTATATCAAAGACAGCGGCTTGAAGCAGTTGCACAAGGACCAAAAGAGAAAGTGCAACATGGAGTTTGGAAAATATGTAGAAAGCAGATATAAACACTGGCTCCAAGACGACAATCCTCCTATTTTGTCCGTGGATGTAATATCGGAGTTTGTATATCCATATCTTGCCGCGGGAAAACAGGTCTTTTTCATAGTCGTTGACTGTTTGAGATTGGATCAGTGGCTCTCGATAGAACCGATTTTGTCGGAACTTTACAGCGTCAAAAGAAGCTACTATTATTCCATCTTGCCGACTGCAACGCCCTATTCCAGAAACGCCATATTCAGCGGTCTTTTCCCCAGCCAGATCGAAGATAAGTATCCAGAGCTTTGGAGAGCAGGCAAAGAGGACGACTACAGCAGAAATCGCCACGAACATCAATTCCTGGACGCCCAACTCTCGAACATGGGTCTAGATCTCCGACCCGGCTCCAAATACGTCAAAGTCCTGAATACGGCTGCGGGGAATAACCTGGCAAAGAAGATAAATTCCTTCAGGGATGTCCCTTTGGTTTCTGCCGTTTACAATTTCCTGGACATTCTGATCCACGGGAGGTCCGAGTCAGAGATATTGCAACAGATCGCTCCCGACGAAGCGGCTTTAAGGTCCCTTGCAAAGTCCTGGTTTATACATTCGCCCCTTTTTGATATGTTAAAGAAAATTGCGCGACTGGATGCCGTGGTAGTTTTGACCACCGACCACGGAAGCATTTTAGGGACAAGGTCTGCTTTAGTCTACGGAGACGGACACACGTCCACAAGCCTAAGATATAAATACGGCAAAAACTTGCGATGTGACAAAAGACAAGCCCTCTTCATCGAAGATATGGAGGAGTATAAGCTCCCTTATCTCGGCATGAGGACAAATTTCATAATAGCCAAAGAGGACTACTACTTTGTCTATCCCACCAAGCTGAGAGAGTACGAAAGGTACTATAAAGGGAACTTCCAGCACGGAGGAATATCATTAGAGGAGATGATCCTCCCCGTAGTGGTGATGAATCCCAAGTGAATAGAAGTAGCCTACGATTGAATATATCGGCGGTAGCCAGGACAGACCCTTGCTGACCACTTTAACTAAGGAACCATTACGGTGGAAAAGACGGAGCGTTCGCTGCGGGCGATGCGATCACGTCGAGTCGTAACCTCGAGCCAACAGGAGACAGAAAAGTTCGGAGAAGAATTTGCAGAGGGCTTAAGACCAGGGACGGTGGTCGGCCTTGTAGGGGAACTCGGCACAGGCAAGACCTGCTTTGTAAGGGGCGTCTGCAGAGGGCTGGACGTAGAAGATCAAATTTCCAGTCCAACGTTCGTGATAATCAATCAATATGAAGCCAAATTCCCCATCTATCACTTTGACCTCTACAGATTAACAATCCCAGAGGAGATCTTAGAATTAGGCTATGAGGAGTATTTCTACGGAGACGGCGTCTGTCTGATAGAATGGGCGGATAAGATAGAGGCCCTGATGCCCGAAGACAGCGTAGAAGTACAAATACGAATCGGAGACGATGAAGAAAGAGAAATCGCAATTACATGTAAACAGCAAAGCAAGTTGCCAGCAAACAAATGACAGCATACAGGGCGAAAGAGAGGAGATGCCCCGTCTATTGTCTACTGCCAACTGTCTGCTGATTTTGGTGGTTCTTTTTTTGTCTATCCTAAATTCCCCTTCAGAAGGTCAGCAAGCGCTTCAAATAGAAAGGCTCATAGACAGCCCGACAGCCGGATTGCTCCCAAAAGGCAGTTTTGACATAGACCTCAGGCTGTTCGACAAAGGCGGCATACTCGGTGCTGTCGGAGTAGGCCTTGCGGACAGGCTTTCAGTGGGCTTTTCGTTCGGAGGAGAGGGAATAATAGGGAGCCAGGATATAGACTGGAACCCAAAAGTCGGATTTAGAGGAAAATACAGGCTCTTTGAGGAATCGTTAAGCTTTGCGGCTTTAGTTATAGGCTTTGAATCTCAAGGGTTCGGAGGCTACGATGACGAACATGAGAGATACGACATAAAGTCAAAAGGTTTCTATGCCGCCCTGAGCAGAAATTTTGCAACAGCCTTTGGGAGATTGGGTCTGCACGGGGGAGTAAATCGCACTTTGGAGGATAAGGACCAGAATGACGACATCTCAGGTTACATCGGATTGGACAAAGGGATAAATTCGGAACTTTCCCTCCTTGTGGAGTACGATTTTGCGATCAATGACAGCGACAGAGATGATCTCTTCTCCGGTGAAGGCTACCTCAACGCGGGCGCAAGATGGAACATATCTTCAGATTTTAGCTTCGAGTTCGACGTGAAAGACCTCATTTCAAAAGCCAAAAGTGACGAACCCAGCCGCGAGCTGAGAATTATCTACTTTGAGAGGTTTTAAAGGTTTTGCCTTCCGTATTGCAAAAAGCTTTGCCCCTCTTGCGGTCGCTGTATTACCTTTTTAGGTATAGTTCCTACGAGGGAAAGATCTTCGTGTTAGCTGTTCTGGCCGGCTGTGGCCCTACTGCTTTCCCCTTGTAAGAGGAGTGCTGACAATCCATCAGATTACGATTCCCAGGCTTCCTCTTCGCATCAGATCGATACTCGCAACCTGATCTAAGACAACCAGTGACGTCGGCACAATCTCAAATTACGGTCTCTGTAGGCAAGCAAATATGTCATCCGACAGGCACACTCACAGATATTGACCGATCAGCTCTCCTCTCTCTTTCCTGTTAGTAACTAACTGCGATTGACTCGATAAAGATATTCAAGACCTCTTACATCTTACATGTAACAATTTCTCCTCTGTTTGACAAGATAAGAATAGACAGTAGATCCAAAAATCTGGACTTTGAAGAACTCTGTAACTATATTTTCTAAAAGCTCTGCGACACTTTGAGGGAAATATAAGAACAGGAGGTCAGATGGAATGTTAAAAAAGGCTCTTTTGTCGTTAGGAATAGCGGCCCTGACGATGGCAGGGGTTCGACCCGCAAATGACGCTTGGGCGCATACTAATACTATTAGCTATTCGAAGATATCTGTCCAGGAAAGAAGTATTAGATACACACTTTCTATCTCAAGCTCTGACCTTTCTGAAGCCGTAAGGATAGACAGCGACGGCGATAAGTTGATCGCAAGGAACGAGATAGAAGAGCACAAAGACGCGATATTTGCGTATGTGAGTCAGAAGATCACAGTTATCAATAACGGCGTCGGATGCCAGCCCTCTTTACAGGGATTCAGAATGTCCGAAACGCCGCACAAGGGCCGATTGCACGTCACGTCTTTGCAGATCGCAATGATCTATCAAAGTGAAGATGAAATAAAGGACTTGAAAATCGAATGCACGGTACTCAGCGATATAGATCTAAGGCACCAGAACTTTGCCAGGATAAATCTCGGCGATGACGTTCAAAAACATGTGTTTAACCCCGCTAACGACTATAAACTTGAGCTAGATAGGAAAGGCACATCGCTCCTGGCGCAGATATACGAATTTCTGAAATTAGGCGTAGAGCACATATTTACAGGCTACGATCATATCCTCTTTTTGGTGGGGCTTTTGATATTGGCAAAGACCTTGGGGAACCTGGTCAAGATAGTGACTTCGTTTACCATAGCGCACAGTATAACGTTAATAGTAGCTACTTTGGAGGTAGTCTCTTTGCCCTCGAGGTTAGTCGAAGCGGGGATCGCCCTTTCTATCGCCTACATAGCTGCGGAAAATCTATATTATTTCTATTTTCGATCTTTCCCTTTTACCAAAGACAGCAGCAAGAGGTGGATTATCACGTTTTTCTTTGGTCTTGTTCACGGATTCGGATTTTCGGGCATATTGCGGGAGATGGGGCTCCCAAAGGAGGGGCTTATCCTTTCGCTTTTGTCTTTCAACGTCGGGGTCGAAGCAGGACAGTTGGCAATCGTATCTATATTATTCCCGGCCCTGTATTATGCAAGTAGATACAGATGGTACGAGACGGTTGTGATCATCGGCGCGTCTGCGGTCATATTCTGCTTCGGGGTGTTCTGGTTTGTGGATCGGGCTGTGCTTTAGCTTTTATAGGCAGAAGTCAGATATTAGATCAGAAGCTCCATTTTGGAGTTTACTGCGGAAAGTGGGCCATGGCCAGGCATGCCGTGTCCCCGAGATGATCCTCGCGAACGCAGTCACACGATGAGACTTCAAACTCTCCTGGCCTCCCTCTAAGAAACTATCACGCCAAGCATACGCCTGCGACTGGCTAATACCATTTTCCCGACATACTTCCGATACATCCGCTCCTTATCAAAAGAGCCAGCACTACATCTGCCTTATCAATCACCGTCCAGCGCTTACCATCTTTCACTTCAGGGCTTGACACTTTGACCTCCTTTCCCCGACAGCATCACTCGGGGACAAGCCTCAAAACCCAATTTGCCAAATATTTGTCGCTCTGTAAAGGGGGTCCGTATGTGTTTTCTATGGTTCTTGTCTTGTTCTCAGCTGTCCATATCATTTTGCGAAGTGAACTCTGCAAGAGAAAATCATAATCAGACTGCTGGGGAAACCATAAAAGAAAACAAAGGAGGTACAATGACCAAAAGCAGTGAAGATGAGAACTGGAAAAGAGTCGCGCTATACAAAAAGGCAGAGCGACAGGAGATAGATTGATACTGGGTTCTGGAGACGTCAGGTAATGGCAAGAACGGACGGATAATTCAGGAAGGCAATGGGAAGGGAACAAAGTAGTGGTTTCAGACAGGGCAATTCACTATGCGAGATAACCGGGTTATTTTGCGCAGTTTCTATTGACATCCAGTAACTTCTTTTGTATCTTATTTCCTGCTGTCCTCTGATTGGCACACTGCAAAGACAGGAAGAGTCATCAGGTTATGTCCTAAGACTAAGCTCTCAACCGTTCCTTCCAAGAATTTGGGTAAACGCCACAAAAACTTGGGAACCTGAACGAGGGCAGGGCGTCCAGTATATTGACAATAGACCAGGCCCAGTATATTAACATATGCAGGACGAAGTTTATGAAAAAGAAAAAACTTGGCATCTATTCTCTCCTCTGTGTACTTTGCCTCTGTATCTTCCCGGAGATAACGGCGGCGTTCTGTGCGCAATTCGTAGAGCTGCTTAAAAATCATTCACACGTGCACCCAGGGGAAGCAAGTGGAGATGAAGACCACCACGATGCTGCTCCAGTGGATGCCGATGCGTGCTGTCTCCACATTTTCGCCGGGGGGGCCGGTGAGTTCATCTTGACAGCGTCCTCCCTGCTGGTCAAACCGGTTCTGTCAGGGGAGGTTGCCACTTCAGGCGGTTTCCCGACGCTGTTCCTGCCGGATCTTCTACATACGTCCGAATCAATCCTTGCTTACCTCAAAATCCCCTTCGGTGGCCTGCAAGGGCCCCTCTATGCCCTCTTTTCGACCTATCTGATTTAATTCTCCGCACTCAATATCCTTTTCTCATACTTCCCTCTCTTCTTTTTGTCGTGTAGTTTCCTGTAGTATATCTGCATATTTCCTTGCTTCTTCATTAAAAGCGGTGAGTTAGATCTCTTTTTCAGCTTATAGACATCACAATAGGTTTTTCTGAAAGGAGTTTAATAGATGCTCTGTCGTCCAGTTCTTCTGTCGGTCTGTCTCGTTGCCCTGTTACTGGGGGCTCCGATGACCTCAATTCCCCAGGAAGTTTTAACCCTTCAGCAGGCTCTCAGCGAAGCCCGGGCCAGAAATCCGGACCTGCAGGCCGAACGATTGCGCCTGGGTGTTGCCAGAAGCCAGCGGACACTGGCAGGACTCCTCCTCCCCTTCAATCCCGAATTTGAATTCGAGAGTGCCTCCGACCGCCTGTTCGGCAACCGGGGCAACGGCGGATACAGCCTCTCCCTTTCCCAGGAGATCGAGATCGCGGGCCAGCGCGGGAAACGGAAGCGGATCGCCAATATGACTCTGGATCGGGTGCATGCCGAGATCGCGCGGTTCGAGCAGCTCCTGACGGGTGAGGTAAAAATTGCGTATCACCGCCAGGCCCTTAGCAGTGAGAAACTAAAAGTGGCCGATAGTATCCTAACCCTAAACGAACGCCTGGCTGTCGCCGCGGAGCTGCGCTACCGGGCAGGCGAAATCTCTGAGCTGGAGGTCAACCTGATCGCTGCTGAACTCGGCCTGGCCACTGCTGAACGCTCCCGTCTGGAGGCCGAATCCCTGGCTGCCCTGGCTGACTTGAATCTCCTCCTCGGCCTTCCTGAAGAACAGGTCACTGCTGTGAGGGCTGACACTACTTTCATGTCTCTTAACCTCGGCCTTGACCAACTTGTGCGACTCAGTTTAGAGAAACGCCAGGATCTTGTGGCGACGAGCCTGGAGGAACAGGCCGCCCAGAAAGGGATCGATCTTGCGCTTGCATCTGCGATTCCTAACCCGAAGATATCCCTCACCTATGACCAGGAGAGCACGGTTTTCACGCCAGATGATTTCACCGGCGATCCCGCGATCATCGGAGGCATTGGGGGCATTCGCGATAGGGATCGTCTCTTTCGCATCCAGGTGGCGCTTCCGCTGCCCCTCCTGAACCGAAACCAGGCAGGCGTGCAGGAGGCAAAGGCTGAAAAGAACGTAGCCAGGGCCAGGCGCGAGGCCCTGGAGCAGCGCATCAGAATGGAGGTCACCAGCGCCTACCGGCGATTCATAGGGGTAAAACAGGCGCAGGAGTCCTACCGACTGCTGCTTCCGCGTGTTGAGCAGAACGCTGATCTGCTCGTGAAAGCTTACGAGGCCGGTGAACTCGACCTAACCGTCCTGCTCGTCCAGACCGATCGGATCTCCCGGATGCGTCTTGCCTACTTCGATGTCCTCTTTGCCTACCGCGAGGCTCTGGCCAGGCTTGAACAGGCCGTTGGCGGCCCCCTTAAGGCTGCGACACGATAGATCGAAAAAAGATAGAGGAGGTAAACCGATGCGAATATGTAGCATAACTGCACTTCTGTTACTTCTGATAGTACCGGTTTCTTTACAAGCTAACGGAGGGAAAGACCACACTGCGTCGGAGACGGCTACTGTACCTGCTCACGGTTCCGACCTGCAGGTCCTGGGGGCGACCACGGAGCAGTTTGAGGTGGTGATCAAGTATCCCCTCGCAGACCCCTCCAATGAGGTCCAACTGACGCTCTTCCTCTCCGATGCTCCCACAAACGCGCCAGTAGGCGGGGCACAGGTCGAGATTCAGATCCCCGACGCACAGGTCAACCTGACGATGAGTCCGACCGAGACACCTGGGATATACAGGACGATACTGGCGCTCCCAGATACTGGCGTCTACGATCTGATCGCCATGGTGACTGCGGGTGAACGGATCGATCTGATTCCCCTGAGCGGCCTGCATGTTGGAAAAGAGGATGATAAAGCAGGCCATCAGAGCTGGGGGGTGTGGGGTATCTGGCTCGGGATAACGCTGGTGGCCATAACCTTGGTCGGCGTTATCTGGCGCCGTGCGAAGAGAAAAGAGAAAAGGAGGAATTAATCATGAAACTGCTGATCAAATCATGTGTTGTGATAGCCGGGATGCTGGCAGCGACGCTATTCCCGGAGAAGGTCCACGCCAACGGAGGCCATGATCATAAAGAGGCTCCGTCGTCGACCGGGAGCACCGTCGCCACCGGTGCTCCCCTTTTCGTCTCCAAGGAGACACAGTTCTTGATAGGTATCAGGACTGAGCCGGCGCGACAACGTATCCTGACCACCAAAATCGAGACCGTCGGCAGGTTTATCCCACGTGCTGGCGGTCAGGCCGATGTAGCCCCTGTGACGTCCGGACGGGTTGTTACTGATCCAGATCATCCCATTGCCCGGATTGGAGATCAGGTTGTTCCCGGTGACGTCCTGGCAGTTCTCGAACAGCTCCCAGCAGACCAATTCGCTCTGGAGGCAGCCTACAACGCCGCGAAGAGTGCGCTGAAGCAGGCTGAACAGGAGTACGCCCGACATCAGGAACTCCGCCAGATCGCGAGTCTCAAAGAACTACAGCAAGCCCAGGCACGGGTAGAAGTAGCAAAGGCCGAATTCACGCGTCTATCTAACGAAATGCGCCTGTACGAAGTCGTCCACAAAGGTGATCGAACAGTCCACTACCTCTACGTAAGCGCACCTATCGCGGGGACTGTCACAGAAGCCAACGTGGTCGTAGGCGAGCGGGTGGACGCCGATCATTGGCTCCTTCGGATCATCAGCCTGGACCCCCTCTGGGTCTCTGCCGCGGTTTACGAGACCGATTTGCCCAGAGTCGAGAAGGCACAGCGCGCGATCGTGACGACGAGAGCCTATCCAGGTGAGCAGTTTGTAGGCCGACTGGTCGGTTTGAGCGGGGCCCTGGATGAGGACTCCCGGGCTGCAAAGGCCATCTTTGAAGTGCCCAATCCCGACGGCCGGCTCAAGGCAGGTATGTTCGCCCAGGTGGATATCGACACAGGTGAACCCATAACGGCTATCGCTGTCCCCCTCGCTGCGATCCTTGAGGGCAACAGCAAGAGTCTGATCTACGTGCATACGCAGCCCGAGGAATTTGTTGCCCGGGAGGTGACCCTGGGGCAGAGGGACGGAGATTTTATAGAGGTGAGCACCGGCGCGACACAAGGGGAGCGGGTGGTGACCGTGGGCGCTCATCAGCTCTGGTCTCAGGGACTCAAATAGGAGGTGAGCTTTTATGATCAATAAACTTCTGGCCTTTTCAATCAGAAACAGGCTCTTCGTCGTAGCGGCGGCGGCGCTGCTGTTGGTCTACGGGATAATGGTCATCCTCGACCTGCCGGTGGACGTCTTTCCGGACCTGAACCGCCCGAGAGTGACCATCTTCGCCGAGGCCGAAGGCCTGGCGCCTGAGGAGGTGGAGGCCCTGGTTACACTCCAGATCGAGTCTGTGATGAACGGGGCGCCAGGTGTCCGCCGCGTCCGCAGTTTCTCCTCCATCGGGCTCTCGCTCATCTTCGTGGAGTTCGAGTGGGGCACCGACATCTATCGGGATCGGCAGCTTGTCTCCGAACGCCTTCAGATGGCCGTCGGACAGCTCCCGGAAGGAGTGACCCCGGTAATGGGACCCATCTCCTCCATCATGGGGGAGATCATGCTGATCGGTATGAGCGGAACATCCACCTCGCCGATGGAGGTGCGGACCCTGGCCGACTGGATAGTGCGGCGGCGTCTGCTGACTATTCCGGGCATCGCCCAGGTGACGGTCATCGGCGGCGACGTGAAGCAGTACCAAGTACGGGTCTTCCCGGAGAAACTGCGGGATTTCAATGTGAGCCTTCAGGAGCTTGAAGCAGCCGTTGCCGCTGCCAATGTCAACACCGGCGGCGGGTTTCTCTTTCGGGGCGGACAGGAGTACCTGGTCCGGAATATCGGCCGTACCACACAGCTCGAGGACATCGGCAACGCGGTGGTGACGGTTCGGGACGGGGCGCCGATCCTGGTGAAACACCTGGCCGATGTGCGCTACGGCGGTCCCCCTTTCAAGCGGGGCGACGCCGGAATGGACGGCCTTCCGGCAGTGATCCTGACGGTGCAGAAGCAGCCCGGTTCTGACACGATGCCCCTTACTGAACAGATCGACCGGGCAGTGGAAGAGTTGAAAGGTTCCCTGCCGTCCGACGTGAAGATCGACACCCACCTCTTTCGACAGTCCAACTTCATCGACGCTTCCATCCGCAACGTGAAGGAGGCCCTGCGGGACGGGGGGGTGCTGGTGGTGGCGGTGCTCTTTCTCTTTCTGCTCAACTTCCGGACAAGCTTCATCACCCTGACGGCCATCCCGCTCTCATTCATCACGACAGCCATCTTCTTCAAGATCGCCGGCATCTCCGTAAACACCATGACGCTGGGTGGGCTGGCTGTGGGCCTGGGGGAGTTAGTGGACGATGCCATTGTAGGAGTGGAGAATGTCTTCCGGCGTCTGAAGGAGAACCGGCAAAGGCCTGATCCCGAATCCTCCCTGCGGGTGGTCTTTAAAGCCTCCAGCGAGATCCGGAACTCCATCGTCTACGCCACCATTATTGTGATTCTGGTCTTCATGCCGCTCTTTGCTCTCGGCGGTGTGGAAGGACGGATGTTCACGCCCCTGGGGATCGCCTATGTCGTGTCGATCGTGGCCTCGCTGCTGGTCTCACTGACCGTGACGCCTGCGCTGTGCGTCTACCTTCTGCCGAAGGCGAAGTTCATGGAGAAAGAGGAGGATAGCTTCTTCGTCCGGTGGCTGAAGCACTGGGACACAAAGCAGCTCCGGATCACACTGAAGCGCCCCTACACCGTGATGGGGATCACCGGCGCGCTGGTCCTGGTTGCAGCATCTCTCGTGCTGTTGATGGGGCGGGAGTTCCTGCCTTCCTTCAACGAGGGAACCGCCACGATCAACCTCCTCTCCGTGCCCGGAACCTCTCTGGAAGAGTCGAACCGGCTCGGAAGGATCGCCGAGCAACTCCTCTTAGGCGTGCCGGAGGTGGTCTCGACTGGACGGCGTACAGGTCGGGCGGAGCTGGACGAGCACGCCGAGGGAGTGCACTCCACCGAGATCGACGTCGATCTGAAGGAATCCGACCGGAGCCGGGCGGAGATCCTGGCGGATATTCGGGCGAGGGTCTCTCAGATTTCGGGTACCGTCCTCAACATCGGCCAGCCCATCTCCCACCGGATTGATCACCTCCTCTCAGGCGTCCGGGCACAACTGGCCGTGAAGCTCTTCGGGGAGGACCTGGAGGTCCTGCGAACCAAGGCCGGAGAGATCCGGGACGCCATGGCTACTGTGCCCGGGGTGGTGGATCTCCAGGTGGAGAAACAGGTGCTGGTGCCCCAGGTGAAGATCAATATCCGACGAGACCAGGCCATGCGGTATGGACTCAGCATGGCCGAGGTTGCGGAGGCCCTGGAGACGGCCTTCAGCGGCCGCGTAGTCTCTCAGATTCTGGACGGACAGCGGACCTTCGATGTGATAGTGCAGTTTGATGAACAGTCGCGGAATGACCCGGCATCGCTCCAGAACGCGCTGATCGATACTCCCACCGGCGCCAAGATTCCCCTCAGTCTGGTGGCCGATGTGGTCCAGACCACAGGGCCCAACATCATTGCCCACGAGAACGCGCGCCGCCGGATCGTGATCCAGTGCAACACCGCCGGACGAGACCTCAACAGCGTAGTGCGGGCAATCCAGGAGAAAGTCCGGGCACAGGTGGATCTGCCTACAGGCTACTTCGTGACCTACGGAGGGCAGTTCGAAAGTGAGCAGGCGGCCAGCAGACTGCTCGCTATTTTGAGCATCTTCTCGGTTGGGATGATCTTCCTGGTCCTTTACACTCACTTTAAGTCGGTCCGGATCGTCTTGCAGATCATGCTCAACATCCCCTTTGCCCTGATCGGGAGTGTGATCGCGGTCTTCATCACCGGCGGAGTGCTCTCCGTCGCCACCCTGGTCGGGTTCATAACGCTCTGCGGCATCGCCTCCAGGAACGGGATCATGATGCTCTCCCACTACATCCATCTGGTACAGGAGGAGGGAGAGCAGTTCAACGAAAAGATGATCATCCGGGGGTCGCTGGAACGGCTGGTGCCGGTGCTGATGACGGCGCTGACCACCGGGCTGGGACTCTTTCCGTTGATGCTGGCCGCCGGCGAGTCGGGCAAGGAGATCCTCTATCCTCTGGCCTTCGTCGTGTTCGGAGGACTGGTGAGCTCCACGCTGCTGGACATGTTCGTTACTCCGACGGTCTTCTTCAGATTCGGCCGGCCTGCGGTGGAGAAGTACCTGAAGGCACAGCAGGAGTCGCCGATCGAGAATGAACCCCCGGAGGTCGATGAGATCAGGGCAGAAGACTAAAGACGCGTTAAATATCAACGTCAGCGCGCATTGTGGAGGGTTCAGCATAACGCTATGTTCCCTCAAAGCTGGCGAGACCCTTTTCTACAGGAGAAGAAAACTATGAGCAGAAGAATCGGCATCGAGTGGATCTTCCATCTGACTCTGTACGCGATGATTGCGGTACTCTGGACAGCGCCACCGGCGCTCTCCCAGGAGGAACACGGTCATAAGTCGCCCCACGGCGGCCTGGTCGTCACTGCTGGAAACTACCACTATGAGATGGTTGTGGAGCATCAGGCCGTGCACATCTATTTGCTGGACAAAAAGGAACAGACCCTTCCGATCTCAGGTGTGACCGGCAGCGCTATCCTTCAGATTCCGGGCAGGGGGACAAAGACTGTAACGCTATCCCCGTCCGGGGACCACCTTAGCGGAGCGGTGGACCTGGAGGGAGTGAAACGATTCATCGCCGTGGTCAGTCTCAAGATCGAGGGGAAGACCCTACCTAGGCGCTTCTCTTACGAAAAGCCAAAGGAGCACCCTAACGCCTCGACTCACGGCGGAGATGTTCTGTCGGCAGGCAATTATCATGCAGAGTTCGTCGCCGATTCGGCCAAGGGAGAGATCAGGTTCTACCTTTATGATAAAGCTATGAAGCCCCTCTCTGCGGCTGAAGCCTCCGGGGTGGTGCATTTGACTTTTGCAGACGGGACGACCAAGAGCCTGAAACTGTCTGTAGCCGAAAGCTCGGAAGGGTCACTCCAGCAGGGAGAACAGCATAAGAAGAAAGGTCACCATGGGGAAGAGAATAAAGAAGCGGCTGTCTCCTATCTCGCTGCTAGAGTGAATCTAAAGGCAGTCAAGTCTTTCAAGGCCGTGGCTGATCTCACCCTTAGCGGTAAGAAGATCGGCAAGCTGACGTTTCAATATCCGAAGAAGGAGGTGGAGGAAAAGGCGCTCGAGAAGGAACACCATGAAGAAGGCGGTCATAAGGAGGAAAAACACCACCACTGAGACCTGCGACGCCTCACGAATAGACTCATCCTTCCCCCAAATGGCCGTGCTCTTTTCGGTTGACTTTTTGGAGAAAATCGACTAATACGTAGCTTGACAAAACTCGTTGGGTATATTAAGTTAGTGGACATATGAGATTGCTTCGGGGTTTCACCCGCGCAAGGACTGAAGGTTTAAGCCAAGTAACGTCATTGCGAGCAAAGCGAACCAATTTCATAGACAGTAGACAGGACACCTTACTTCCTTGTATGCTGTCTACTATTTTGGATCTCTATTAATCTTGTCAAGACATAATCTTGTCAAGACATAATCTTGTCAAAACATAATCTTGTCGAGACTATTTTGACTTGATACTTAGTTGGACTATCAAGCATGACCACTGCTGCAATGCTGATCGTTGACGAAATTGCCGGGGTCGTAGAAAGGAGAAGCCTGTAAGAGATGATCTTAGTTTAGGCCGCGTAAGTAAATTCATCACAGCATTTCAAGAAAGGAGAACTTACTATGGTTTCCCGTACTCTTTTAATCGCTGTCGTACCTCTATGCATGCTACAGTTTGGTTGTTCCAATTTCGAGAAGGATAAGGAGATCAGCTTCTAAAGGCGCAGCTTGCGCAACAACTTCAGCAGAACAACTGAGGAACTTGCGTCCTTTTTGAGCGTTATAGGTATTGTAACGAAATCCATTTGTACATGACTTAATTAGAGGGATATATTTCTGTGGTTACAAAGTTTCTCACATCTTTACTTATCTTCATATTGATTAACCTGCCCCCTGTAGCTGCTGAAGTTACGCTGGTGTGCAAAGAGAACCCTGCTATGAGCGCTATGCAGCCTCACAAGTGCTGCTGCCTTAGCGTTTCTGGTAGCCCAGACTGCGATCTTTCTCGCCTTAAGGATTGCTGCTGTGAAGTTCGCTTCTCCTTTGCACAGAAGGAGACCACGCCTGACAGTATTCGTCCTGCGAACACCGTAAAACTTTCTGGAACTCAGAGTGTCGCACTCTTTCCACCCTACATCTTTCAGAACGCTAACGCTAAACTCAGTTCTCTTATCTGGATTACCCCAAAGAGGAATAGTTCCTCACCCGCACTCTATCTTCTGCACGAAGCCTATCTAATTTGAACCTACCCTTGTAATTTCTTTCCTTAAATCAGCCTGATTGACAGACGACATCCTCTATCTGTGGCTGAGTCCCTTTCTATTCCGTATTGAAATCCTCAGTGCATTCGTTGTCATAAAAGGCAGATTGTTCCCTAACGGATTTAACGGTGGTCTATGATCGTTAGGGCTATCATCTGTTTTTGCTTGATATTTCTGATAGATTTGGAGGTGGCTTCATGCCGATAAGCTGGAGACATATTTTGGTTATCGTACTAAATATCTGTTTGGTCCTTGCCCTGGATGTCCCTATATCAGCGGAGACGGACAGGGATCAACGCCTGGTGTTGGATGTAATAATTCAAGCGGCATTGGAGGAAAACCCCCGTCTTTCAACAGCGAAATATCGCTGGGAAAGTGCCTTAGAAAAGGAACCACAGGTAAGCTCACTGGACGACCCCAGTTTCTATACGATGTTCTGGGCGGTGCCCAGGACGACTCCAGACCCTTTTGAAGCCCGGGAGGTATGGCTCGGTGTGAAGCAGAAGATACCCTTCCCGGGGAAACTTTCCCTTCGGGGGAAGATTGCCTCTTTTGAGGCACAGATGGCCCAGTTGCAGTATCAAGCGGCACGACAGGAGATTATAAGGCAGGTAAAGTCTGCCTATTATGAACTGTTCCTGATTCATAAAGCCATCGAGATCCGACAGAAGCATCTGGACCTAAATCGGGGTTTCTCAAAGATAGCCGAGACAAAATACACCACCGGCACTGTCTCTCAAGGCGACGTGTTGAAGGCTCTTGTGGAGGTGTCCGACCTGTCCAAAGAGGTGCTCGTGCTCGTGCAGAGGCGAAGGGCGACCGAGGCGAAGCTGAATACTCTTTTGAACCGCCTTCCTCAGACTCCCCTGGGGACTCCTGAGGAATGTGAGGCTGTGAAGGTAACCCAGACATTGGAAGATCTTCAGAAGGTAGCCCTTGACAACAGACCAGAGTTGGAGGCGACCCAGCTTGCCGTCCAGAGGAGTCGAACGGATCAGAAATTGGCTCGGAAGGAGTATTATCCAGACTTTATGATAGATGTAGCCTACTGGAACGTTCAGGATAATCTGAACCGCTGGATGTTGATGGTGGAGGCCAAGATCCCGTTAGCCTTCTGGTCCAAGGGCAGGCACGACGCCAGGTTGAAGGAGGCGAAAATTGAAGAGAGGTTGTCAAACTCAGCCTATGAGGATCTGAAAAATCATGTCCTCTACGAAGTAGAAGATGCCCTCATCAATGTTCAGGTGGCAGAGAGTGAAATAAAGCTTTACAGGGACGTTATCCTCCCTCAGGCACAGCAGACCTTGGAGGCAGTAACAGCCTCCTACCGAACTGGCAGGGCTTCTTTCCTCAATCTAATCGACAGCGAGCGCGTATTGCTCAAATTTGAACTGGCCTACTACCGGTCGCTCGTGGATTTTGAGAAGGGCCTCGCCGACCTGGAGCGGGCTGTAGGAATCGATCTCAACAAGATATAGAGTTGAAGGCAAAGGAGAAGTGGAAAATGATAGTAAGTATGAAACGATATATCGCCCCTGCTGTCCTGATTGCAGCCGTCGGCGTCACCTCCTGGATGTATAGAGAAATGTTTTTGCAGTGGTTTCTACCGGGGCAGGCGCCCAATAGAATCAATTGGGAACAGGCTTCTCAATATGTCCAAGGAGAAGCTGAAAGCGCCGAAGTATATCAGTGTCCGATGCATCCTCAGGTGGTACAGAATCATCCAGATGACTGCCCCATCTGCGGGATGGAACTGGCGCTGGTTGAAAAGACTGCTCCACCGGCCACTCATCCCATGTCCCAGCCTGCGTCTTTGCAAACTGTTCCCGGCTCTGTGGTGCTGACTCCCTGGAAGCAGCAGCTTATTGGGGTAACGACAGCAAAGGTGGAACGGCGGCGCATGATAAAGAACCTCCGAACAGTAGGGCGGGTGGACTACGACGAGACGACACTTTCTGATGTTAACCTGAAGATCACAGGCTGGATACACAAGCTCTACGCGGACTATACGGGTAAGTTGATAGAAAAAGGCCAGCCTCTCTTTGACCTCTACAGCCCGGAGTTAGTCTCCACCCAGGAGGAATATATCTTAGCTTTGGAAACTCTGGAAAAGCTAAGACGATTTGTTACAGGAGAAGAAACAGCATTGCTACTTTCTAATCCCACGGGGTATCCTGTTACAGCGGCTTTGGTGCAGAAAGAGGCGATCCAAAAGACAGAGTCTCTCGTATCTGCGGCCAAACGTCGTCTGTGGCTTTGGGATCTGACAGAGGCTCAGATCCTCACATTAGCAGAGGCAGGAGAACCGCAGACCTTTATCACTATCTACTCCCCATCAACTGGAGTTGTTGTCGAGAAGATGGCGGTGGAGGGGATGTACGTCAATCCGGGGATGAAACTGTATCGCATCGCTGACCTATCTACTATCTGGGTCTATGCTGACCTCTATGAGTATGAACTCGCCCTCGTAAGAGAAGGTCAGGACGCAACTATGACCTTATCCTACAATCCGGGTCGGACTTTTGAAGGTAATGTAGATTACGTCTATCCCTATTTAGAGTCAAAGACCCGAACAGCGAAGGTGAGGTTGATTTTTCCAAACCCCGATCTTCAACTGCGGCCCGGCATGTATGCAAATGTAGAGTTAAAGGTCGATCTTGGAGAACAGATCGCTGTTCCTGAAAGTTCAGTTTTGTACTCCGGCAAGCGTCAAATCGTCTTTGTGGATATGGGCAAGGGCCGGTTCGAGCCCAGAGAGGTAACACTGGGAGCGAAGATTGAGGACTATTACCACGTCCTTGAAGGCGTAGAGGATGGAGAAAGAGTGGTGACCTCTGGCAACTTCCTGATAGATTCTGAAAGCAAGCTCAAGTCGGCCATAAGCGGGATGGCCTCACAATACGAGTAGTAAGGGGGGACTTACATGATAGAAAAGATTATTGAATACAGCGCTAAGAACAAACTCCTGGTGTTGATCGTAGTTCTGTTCATCTCAGCCTGGGGCGTCTGGGCGCTTTTAAATGTCCCGTTGGATGCCATTCCCGATCTTTCAGATGTACAGGTGATAGTCTTTACTGAATGGCCAGGCAGGAGCCCGGACCTTGTGGAAGACCAGATTACCTATCCGATTATCACTACTATGTTAGCTGCCCCAAACGTTAAGTTCGTCAGGGGGCAATCTTTCTTTGGGCTATCTTTCGTCTATGTCATATTCGAGGACGGCACCGATATGTACTGGGCCAGGAGTCGGGTGCTGGAGTATATGAACGAGGTAGGCGGACAGCTTCCTGAAGGTGTCACACCAACATTAGGTCCTGACGCCACAGGTGTTGGCTGGGTCTATGAGTACGCCCTGGTGGATGAAAGCGGAAGACATAACCTGGCCCAATTACGTTCATTTCAGGACTGGCATTTAAAGTACTGGCTGGAAGCAGTACCCGGTGTCGCTGAAGTGGCCAGCATCGGAGGGTTTGTCAAACAGTATCAGGTGGACTTGGATCCTAACGCGCTTTTGGCATACAATATTCCCATCCAGAAGGTGATCGAGGCAATCCGTCGGAGCAATAACGATGTGGGAGGCCGGGTTATCGAGGTGGCAGGGACAGAGCACATGGTCCGTGGCAGAGGCTACATCACCTCTGTGGAGGACATCAATTATATCCCCCTTGGGACAGATGGCAATGGGACGCCTCTTTACGTCAAAGACATAGCAGAGGTTCACTTAGGGCCGGATATGCGCCGGGGATTGGCAGAACTGGACGGAAAGGGAGAGACTGTCGGCGGCATTGTCGTAATGCGCTATGGTGAGAACGCCCTGGATGTGATAGACCGCATAAAGCGTAAGATCGTGGAGATCGAACCGTCTCTTCCAGAAGGTGTTAAGATCGTTACAACCTACGATAGGAGCGATCTTATCCACAGGGCCATCGAAACACTCACAGAGAAATTGATAGAAGAAAGCATCATCGTAAGCCTGGTCTGCATTCTCTTTCTTTTCCATTTTAGAAGCTCCTTGGTCGCAATCTTAACGCTTCCTATAGCCATCTTAATGGCGTTTATCCCGATGTATTATATGAAGCTGACATCCAACATCATGTCCTTGGGTGGCATCGCTATTGCCATTGGAGCCATGGTTGATGCGGCTATCGTGATGATAGAAAATGCCCACAAGCGTTTAGAGCAGTGGGAAAGCGACGGCCGCAAAGGAAGCCAGGGCAGCCGCTTTGAAGTGATCGTGGGAGCGGCTAAGGAGGTGGGCAAGCCTCTGTTCTTCTCGCTCTTGATCATCACTGTGTCTTTCATTCCGGTATTTACCCTGGAGGCGCAGGAGGGACGACTCTTCAAGCCTTTGGCCTACACGAAGACCTTTGCGATGTTCTTCGCCTCAATCCTTTCGATCACTTTAGCTGCAGTGTTAATGGTTTTGTTAATCCGTGGCAAAATTATTCCAGAGGCCAGAAATCCCATCTCCAGGGCCTTGATCTGGCTCTACTATCCAATAGTTAGGCTTGTCCTCCGATTTAGAAAGAGCGTGATCGCTCTGGCGATATTGATCTTAATCTTCACTATTCCGGCATTTGTACGCCTCGGCTCTGAATTCATGCCGCCTCTAAATGAGGGTTCGATCCTCTACATGCCCACATCGGTTCCCGGCATGTCAATTACCGAAGCAGCAAAAGTGTTGCACACACAGGATAAGATTATTTCACAGTTTCCTGAGGTAGAAAGGGTCTTCGGGAAGATAGGGCGTGCAAGGACACCGACTGACCCTGCGCCTCTTTCGATGGTGGAGACAACGGTGACATTAAAACCAGAGGAAGAATGGCGCACCGTCCGAAAGGAGCGCTGGTGGTCAGCGCGGGCCCCTGGATTTCTTAGAAGTGCTCTGGACCGATTCTGGCCTGAGGAGCGACCTATCTCCTGGAACGATCTAATCGAAGAGATGGACAAAGTCCTTCAGTTTCCTGGCATGCCTAACATCTGGTGGATGCCAATTCAGACAAGAACTGAGATGCTGGCCACTGGAATCAGGAGCCCTTTGGGGATCAAAATATTTGGATCAGATCTTAAGACCATCGAAAGGATCGGTCTGGATATTGAGAGTGCCTTGTCATCTCTTGCCGGAACCCGAAGCGTCTTTGCCGAGCGCGTGACCGGAGGATATTTTGTAGACTTTGAGGTGAATAGAAAAGAGGCCTCCCGATATGGGCTTACTGTGGGGGATGTTCAGGACATCATCCAGACAGCTATAGGTGGGATGAATGTCTCTACTACGATTGAAGGGCGGGAGCGATACCCAATCAATGTCCGCTACGCAAGGGAACTGCGGGACGATATAGATCAACTCAAACGGATACTTGTGCCAACGCCGACCGGCACTCATGTGCCTATGGCTCAATTAGCCGACATTCGGACTACTACCGGCCCCCCACAGATCCGGGATGAAGATGCTCAGCTTGTCGGTCTTGTCTTTGTGGATGTCGCAGGAAGACCATTAGGAGACTACGTTCAGGAGGCAAAACAGGTTATAGAGAAACAGGTCACTATTCCGACCGGATACCGACTCTCTTGGGGAGGTCAGTTCCAGTATATGGAGCGGGCAAAAGAGCGGCTCAAGATCATAGTGCCCTTTACAGTATTCATCATCTTTTTCCTGCTTTATCTAAACTTTAACTCGGTGACAGAAAGCCTCATAGTGATGCTCTCTGTGCCGTTTTCCCTCGTAGGAGGGATATGGCTTTTGTTTCTTTTAGGATATAATCTGTCTGTAGCAGTCTGGGTGGGCATTATAGCCTTGTCCGGTGTAGCTGCTGAGACCGGAGTCGTGATGATAGTCTTTCTGGATGAGGCTTACAACCGACGCAGAGACGCTGGACAGATGTCCACAATGCAGGATCTCTACGATGCAGTGATCGAGGGTGCAGTGCAGCGCGTCCGGCCAAAGATGATGACGGTCTCAGCGATTATGGCGGGTCTCTTTCCCATTATGTGGAGCACCGGCGCAGGCGCTGATGTGATGAAGCGGATAGCCGCCCCGATGGTAGGCGGGATGGTGACTTCAACTGTTCTTACGTTGGTGGTCATCCCAGCAATCTATATGGTCTGGAAAGGATGGAGTATCCGGCGGAAAAAGGCCGTAGACACAGTACAGGCAGAATAGAGTAAGCTTAATTATGGGAACTACAAATTGTATCATTCAGATAAGTTAATAAGCGTTACAGAATTATCTCCATAATTAGGCCGATTAAGCATAAACTTGGTGGAGTCATTGCGAGGAGCAAAGCGGTCCCCGATTGTGTCTATCGGGGAAGCAATCTCAAGGTTTTATAGTGACCTCCTATGAGAGGCGGAGCGTATTACATCTACCACAGAATCGAGATTGCTTCGCCTCCGCCTCGCAATGACACCGAAGGCCTTAAACAGCATAACTACAATCTAATACAATCCCTTAATTAATACACCGCCTTCTTTTGTGAATTATTCGGGTTAGTAGCAAGGGCGGAGTAACCCCGACCCTGGTCGATATTCAATCGAGGCTCGGTCACCTCCAGACTGAGAACCGTAAACTCTGTGCAACTTCCAATCCTCTATTGACAGTCACTAGCTTATTTTGTATCTTCCCTCCTAATCGATCGAGCCTGACGAATACTGACGGCCAAAACTGTGGAGACTATGACAGAAGATGTCACAATCAGGGCTCTTTTACCTTGAGGAGTGAAGGCTTATGATGTACATGATTGAAGGTATATTGTCTATTGTACTAGTGGTGTTAATTCTGGCGGCGTGGGTGCACTTTATCACCTGGCCCCTGCGAAAAAGGCGTGCAGGTCCGGTTATGCTGGATCTCGGCCGTTCCAAAATCAGGTTGATTTTAGGTCTCTTTTCGGCTATCTTCTTTGCAGCAATCTTTCTCTCTGCATTTAGAGGTGGTGGGATGTTCCAGTTCCCGACGCTCTCTCTTCTCGATAAAATCGTATTAGGTCTTTGTTGGCTATCTTCTGTAGCTATCTCTCTAGATATTGGATTGACCAAGCTCGAGATGAGGGAAAGGGGGATCTTGCATTTCGGGGAATTTCTGAAGTGGGAGCGTATTGAATCCTATGAATGGAAGGGGAAGAAAGGCCATACTCTTAAAGTGCGAGCCAGATGGCGTTTGTCGTTCTTAGGGACCTTTACTAAGAGATGGTCTATTTCTCCGGTCCACAAGGATACCCGGGAGGCTTCGATGTAGACAGCCTCTTGGCTCAGCACGTCTCAGGCGGGATGTCAAGGGCCGGAAACAGCATATAACACCCTTAAAGAGTCCGAAGTCAAGCGAGATCTCCACCTTCCGAAAAAGTCCGACGCTCTTCAGCAGCAGTTGTTATAAAGCACTAGCGCTACATCCAATTCTAATCCTCACGTGGATTACGTGGACAAAAACTACGGATGAAAGGGCATCTGAACGATGAACCAGACCTTAACAGATCTGATGAACCAAAGCTTCGACAAGCACGCCGAGCGTACGGCCTTACGTACGTTGCAGTCAGCAGGCGGGCAGAGCACGAAAGGAATGCGTTTTCTGTCGACGACGTACAGAGAGCTCAGAGATCATAGAGATCGACTCGCTTCTGGACTCGCCCAACTCGGCATCACAAAAGGCCAGCGTGTTGGCATCCTCACCGATGGTGGAGTCGAGCCCCTCGTAATCTTTCTGGCCGCCGACCTGTTGGGCATATCCTCGGTCCCCCTGTGCAACAAACTCCCCGACGACATTCTTGTCCACAACATCAATTCATCCGGCATCGTGTTTCTCTTTATCGACCCCAAGAGCCACAAACAGGCTGTGCGCATTCGGCCATCTTTGGAGAATCCGCCGCACCTAATCCTCACCGAAGGCAAGATCGACGGCTGCCGCTCTTTCTCGGAAATTATGGAGGCCGGCGCTCAGGAAGAACCCCCCAAGGTGGCACTTGCCCCTGACGACGAGTCGAAGGTCATCTACACCTCCGGTTCCTCCGGACTTCCAAAAGGTGTAGTTCAGACCCACGCCAATATCGTGGCTAACGTGAAAGAGCTTTGGGACATCATCACCGAGCGCGATCCCTTCATCTTCTTCAAAGCGGCTCCAGACTACCATTCGATGGGCATTCTGAATATCTACTACCCTCTGGCCAAGGGCTGGACTCTCGATCTTCCGCGCTCCCCGGACCGCGCGCTCGTCGACATACGCCATTTTGAGCCCCAAGGATTCTTGACCGTCCCTCTCATACTGGATAAGGTCTACCAGAATGTGCGCAAACAGATCGACGCCGGGGGTCTCAGAGGTAGTCTGGTCAGTCGAGCTGTCCGCGCCAAGCGTAGCATCTCACAGGACAAGGCCAGCATAGTTGATAGACTCGCGAATGCGACCTTGGGGAAGAGGATCGTCCAGAAGATCAGAAGTAAACTCTCTGACCGGGTGGGCAGCCGCCTCGAACTCTTGATCGTAGGAGCGGCAAAGGCCGACCCCGAGGCCCTCGATTTCTTCCAAGAGGTCCTGGATATCACAACCTACGAAGCCTATGGCACGACAGAATGCTGCCCCCTCATCGCGATGAACAGCCTGCTCGGCCAGAAGACCGGGACGGTGGGACGACCCCTTATGGAAGTCAAACTCGTGGATTCAGAAGGCCATAAGATCGCTCACGGAGATCCTGAAACCGGGGTCTATGAAGGCAGCGGCGAAGAAGCTGGGGAGCTATGGGTGCACGGCCCAAATGTCATGGCAGAATATCTGAACGATCCTGAGCAGACCGCGAAGGTTCTTGTCCGGGACAGTGAAGGAAAGATCTGGTACCGGACCAGCGATCTCTTCAGTATGGACAATGAGGGGTATCTCACATTCAGAGGCCGCGCGGGGCGACAGTTCAAACTCAAGAACGGCGAGTTTGTGAACCCCGAACGCCTCGAAGGCATTTACGCCCGCATCCCTCTCATCGAGCATGTTCTGGTATGCGGGGACCACACGCGCACCTTTCCCCTGCCCCTGGTCACCATCGATCTCGATGAGGCCAACATGCAGTCCGACATCCCGGACCTTCCCAGAGGAGATGAAGGTGCCCTCTGTTCTCATCCGACCATCGTAGAGCGGATCCACGAACAGATGAAGAGAGAAGCAGACAGCGCCGGACTTCCCGGACACGAAAGGCCGCAGAAGATCCTGGTCCTTACAGAGCCCTTCACAGAAGAAGCTGGCACTCTGACCCGCGGCCTCAAGAAACTGGTGCCGAAGGCCATTCTATCCCGCTACGAAGAGCTTATCGACCAGACCTATTCGGGATAGTTCAGGATACTTATTTCGTGCACTCGATCCTGTAGGAAAGACCGCGACACAGAGGTGATCATAATGTTAGATTTCAGACCTCCCAGAGAGAATAGACTTGTGATCGGGTTGACCGAGTGTCTTTTGCCCATAATCATGCGATTCAAGGGCCTGGGTTTAGATATTGATTCTGAATCGATGGAGAGGCTGAGGGCGACCGACGGATTTCCTACGATCCTGGTTCCGAATCATCCAACTGATGTAGACCCGTTCGTGATCTTCGCGCTGTCAAAGCGCCTCGGGGAGCGATTCCGTTACGTGGCTGCGCGGGAGACTTTTCATCTACGGGCGGGAGGCAGAATGAGAGGATTCTTCATGCAGCGGCTGGGGGGCTATTCAGTGGTGCGCGGAGCCGTCGATCGGGAATCGTTCCGAACGACACGAGGAACTTTGACCAAAGGAAAACATAAGGTAGTCATCTTCGCAGAAGGTGAGGTCTCGTTCCAGAACGATACCGTAATGCCCTTCGAAAGCGGCGTCACACAGATGGGCTTCTGGGCGCTGGACGATCTGGAAAAGGCAGGTCAAGTTAAGCCCGTCTACATTGCGCCTGTGGCCATCAAGTATGTCTACGAGAAAGATATGTGGCGGGAAATAGAAAAGGCACTCACGAAGTTGGAGAGAAAAATTCTACCCAAGAATTCAAGTCCATCAGAAGATTTATATGATCGCCTGCAGAACGTGGGGGCTGTATTATTGATTACACTGGCAAAGGAATATCAATTGCCCCTGAGCGATGACAGTTCGCTTAATGAACGCATTCAACTTTTGAGAGGACATATTCTGTCGCAGATGGAGAACTTTATGGGAATTGTTCCCCAATCGGAATCTTCCCCCCTAAAGCGGGTTCGGATTATTCAAAACCGGATCGATGAGGAGGTTTACAGGGAAGAGGACGAGATGACAGAATATGAGGGCGAGATCCATAGACAGGGGCTCGACAAATTCCGACAGTTTTACATAGACCTCAACCGCGTCGTGAACTTTATCGCTATCTACGAGGGATACATTGGTGAAAATCCAACTCAGGAGCGCTTTCTGGAAGTCATCGCCCGCTTGGAAAAGGAAGTCTACGGCTTCGCTAAGACTAAAGGACCCAGGACGGCTCTCATCCGAGTTGCCACTCCCAGGAATTTGTTGGACGATTATGAAGCTTACAAAAAAGAGAAGAGAGATATCGTAGAACGCATTACGTTGAAAGTAGAAGGCGAAGTCCAGAAGATGGTTTCAGATCTGTCGAAATAGGACATCCAAACGCATCAAGATGTATGTCTTAAATTTTCTGGGGCAGAAGGTGCCTTCCTTAGTGGATAGAGAGATAGCGGCAGGTGGATACTCCAAAGTCTTGGATAGGAAAGATGGTAATGGGAAGTGTCTTGCCAGCGGAGTCTATCTGTATCATATGGAGGCAGATGGATTTGGCCATACGAAAAAACAGGTTGATTCAATGTGAAAAAGCAAGGTGTAAGGTGCAGTGTGCCCAGATTTGGAAAAGATCAACAAATAGAGAATCTGAAGAAACTTTTTTGACATGGAGGAAAAAATGTGTTAAAATCATTATCAGTTGTTTTTCGGAGGAAGCTACCAAATTTTAATTATTGCCGTTGGTACTCTAAATATAAGAGTACCCGCCATATGACACAACTGTAGTTAGAAGGCTTAGGAAACATGAGCAAACAGGACGAGATCGCAACGATCAACAAGCGGAACTGGGAAAGGATGGTGAAGGAGGAGGACACCTGGGAGGTGGCCGGCCGCGGTGGAGATGATCGGGCTTTGCGGAGGCCCCCGCTTTCGACCCCGTCCGAAGCGGAGAAGTCGAAGATTAGGAGGGTCCTGGAGGAGACGATGGGCCTTAAGTGTGTCGCGTAAGGCGTAGGGCCTATGTGTGGGCGAGGTGAGGGGGTCGCGACATTCTAGGAGCTAACACATACGTTCGGTCGTCCGTGCCGTTCCACCACGCGAGGAAGTGGCCAGCTGGATGGGCTGGTGCTGGGAGATACCAGAGTCGGAGCTTCTTCAGCGAGTGACTATTCACAAGTCGTCTCCACGTGGCAAAGTATAATTTTCAGAGGCCAGCAAGATGGACGATGCGTTCTCACGCGATCGGTTATCGATTCATCAGCATTTCACAAGTATGCGTAGAAAAAGGTGGCAATCGTTATGACGGTCAAGTTACGGCGTAAGATTATTGTCACGCTGACTATCGTTGTTGTTGGTGTCGTTCTCATCGTGTACTACCCGCGGCGTGAGATGTGGGAAGTCAAAATAGCGACGGCTACACCGGGCGGCACATATTTACCATTGGGTAAGCAGTTCGCACGTATTCTCGAAAAACTTGACGGAAAACCCATAGTAAAAGCCGTGCATTTAGAGACTGCCGGCTCACTGGACAACATTGACCGCCTTGTCGCCGGAAAGGCTGATATCGCCTTTGTGCTGGAACCAGCGTTAGTCCATCGTGGAACTGCAGTATCTGACTCGGTAAGGATTCTGGCCAATCTATATGAAGATATGCTCCAGATCGTCGTGCGAAAGAATGCTGGCATAAACAGCCTCAGCGATTTGCGTGGAAAGAGGGTTTATCTCGGCAAAGAGGGCAGCGGCACAAAACTGGTCGCCGATTCTCTCCTTTATGCTGTTGGCTTGGATCCCCAGAAAGATGTCACGAATGTATCAGTAAAGGTCGGTTTTACGCAGGCTGCTGAAATGCTAAAATCAGATTCGCTAGATGCAGCCATCTTTGTTGCGGGAATGCCGACAGCGGCCGTAAAGAACGCGCTTCAATCTGGTGATTGCGAGCTCCTGGACCTGAGTCGGGACAGCGAAGAAATAGTATCAAAAATCTCTTTCTTCCAGGAAACAGATATCGAAGATATACCAGCCGGATTGTACGAGAACCAGGCCAAGCGTGTCAAGACCTTTAGTATAGAAACCCTTTTGGTGTGCAGAAGCAACCTGGATGACGAGTTGGCTTTGCTCATCCTGGACGCCTTGTTCGACAAGATAAAGAGTCTCTTGACCGTGCACACGAGGGCGGAAGATGTGGGGCTCATGACCGCTTTCAAGGACACCGCAGACGGTTTTAAATTCCATAGAGGAGCGACTGAGTTTCTGGATAAGGAAAAGGAGAAGCTGCATATATTAACGGGAGCGATAAGAGGGAAATACTATGATTTGGGCCAGGAGATGCGGACATTGCTCGAACGAAGAGGGATTGATGCAAGGGTGATTCACACTGACGGATCAGTCCAAAACGCGGAGTATCTTAAAGATAGACCTGGACGGACGCTTGCCATCATGCAATACGACGTTGCGCGTGCCTCCTATAAAGGTAATCCCAAGAGCATTTACAAAGTAGAGTCTTTCAAAGGAGTTGACTTCCCTGAAGTAAAAAATATGAAGCGGATTGCAGCGCTTCACAGCGAGGCGGTCCACATCATGATAAGGCGAGATAAACTCTCCCCTGAAGATAGCACCAAAGCGACTGTCGGAGATCTCAGAGAACAGGCCCTCCGAATTTGTCTTGAGCCCAGGAACAGCGGGACACGAATCATAGCAGAGTCCTTACTCCGCCAACATAATATCTCCATGGAAACGCCAATTTTTCTCCCAGTTCAAGACATGGTGGATAAGATGCACACCGGAGAGATCGATTGCGGATTCTTCGTTAGCTATGTGCCGAGTGATGCGGTCGAAACGATTCTTGACGATGATAACATCAGACTCCTGTCTATCGAATCCCGAAAGCTGGCGAGATTAACCGGAGGAGTCTTCAAGACTCACAAGATAATGCCTGGAACTTATGCTTCTCAGAGGGAAGGCGAGTCCGAAATTAGCACAATAAAGACAAGATCCGTCCTGGTGTGCACAGAAGAGCTGGGAGCAATCTACGATGTAAAGGAAATCACACAGGCCATATTTGAAGGGGCCGAATCTCTCGGGATGGTAGCGAAACCCATGGCCGAAGATCTCCCTTCGATCCCTCTCCACCCGGGTGCGGAGGAGTACTATCTCGAAATGGAGTATCTGCCTTCAAAGACTCCTTTCGAATGGGACAAACGGGCATGGTATAGAGTGGCGATTCTTGCTGGACTCGTAGCCGGATGGAAGGGACTCCTCACATTGAAGCGCAATAGAATCAGTCACCTGGAGACTAGAACAATCCACGAAGTGTCTGTTGACATCAGCGACCAGCATTCTGTTATGAAGCTCCTGAAGATTGGCGCCCGTATCCGGAAGCGGGTTAGCATGAATTGGTGGAATCGGGACGAGCTTGACAATTCACGGTGGCGTGAGTTGGAGGATCTAATCGATAATCGAATCAACGAAGCACGACAGAATTTGAAGATGGCGTTTCTTGCGGAGATAAGGGCGATTGCGGAGGCGGAGGATACGAGCATGAACGATGCAACGCGGCTCGAGTACTATAACTCACTTGAGAAGCGAATGTGGGGCCATCTTGAAAATGGAGAGTTAGAAGAATCACAGCATGATTTTCTCTTAAGGGTTATCGATCACCGGAAACGGCAAATGTCTCACGGGACGAATGACACTCAGACAGAATAGGTACTCTGTAAGGAACGATGAATACCATCGGGAGGATGTGGGGGACAGCGGGTTATCGAGGACGCATCGGCGTCGGTAAATCATGGTGACTGAGGGGTAAGCATAAACCCAACCAGGCTTTGCACCGAATCATCAATAGGAAGCGAGCAACTGATAGTATGTCCCATCCCTTATTTGACTTAAACGGACGGGTTGCGTTGGTATCCGGCGCCGCAAGCGGTATGGGCAAAGCGATATCCCTGGCCTTTGCCGAGTCGGGGGCTGACCTAGTACTGGCAGACATCAATACAGCAGGAGTGGAGGAGACCGCCGGGCAGATCCAGCAGATGAACCGGGCTGCTGTGCCTGTAACCTGCGATGTGGCCGATCCGCAACAGATCGAGGCCATGTTTGACCGCCTGGACCGGGAATTCGGGCGGATTGACATACTCGGCAACGTGGCTGGCGAAGGCATTCGCAAGCCGCCTTTAGAATTGACCGTGGATCAGCTAAACGAGACGCTGCAAAACCTGGTGGTGGGTCGTCTCTTCTGTTGCCAGGAGGCGGGCAGGCGCATGCTGGCCGCTGGCAAGGGCAGCATCATCAATATCATGTCTATCGCCGGCCTTACAGCGTTGGGCCGCGGTCACCTGGGGTACAGCATCGCGATGGCTGGGATAGCGCAGATGACGCGCGAGCTGAGCACCGAGTGGAGCGCCAAAGGCGTACGCACCAACGCCATTGTCTGCGCCCAGGTACTCAATCAGGGGTTGCAGGAACGGATAGACGCCGATCCCATGCTGGACTTGACCTATCTGCGTGGTATACCGATTGGCCGGCTGGGGCAACCGGAAGATATCAAGGGCTTGGCCATCTTTCTGGCCTCCGATGCCTCGGCGTGGATTACGGGCGCCTTAATCCCTCTGGATGGTGGAAACCTGGCCAAAAATGCGGGTGGTTCCCATCCCGGGATGGCTGGCGCGCCCCAAGAACAGACATGAGATGATGTCTCTGAAGGCAAAGAACCCTGTGGTTTTCCCTGGTCCTAGCCCTTGACCTGAGTTGCAACATTTACTGGAACTTGTGGATACGAAAATATGACCGATCAGTCCACTCCGAATTTGAGCAAAGACCAATTGCTGGCTCTCTATCGCGACATGGTTAAGATCCGGTACTGCGAAGAAGAGTTTGCTCGGGCCTATGGCAGCGGTCTCATCCCCGGCTTCTGCCACACCTACGTTGGTGAGGAAGCGATCGCTGTGGGTGTCTCTGCCCATCTGCGTAAGGAGGATGCGGTCTTCAGCACGCACCGAGGCCACGGTCATGCCCTGGCCAAGGGCGTTCCCCCCCGGGAAGTGGCGGCGGAGTTGTTGGGGCGAGCGACCGGCTGTTCTCAGGGGCGAGGCGGCAGCATGCACCTCTTTTCTCCTGAAGTCGGCTTTATGGGTACCAGCGGCATTGTAGGCCCCTGCATTCTGCAAGCTGTGGGCGCCGGTTATTCCTTCAGCCTGCTTCAGAAAGATCACATCGGAGTCGCCTTCTTTGGCGATGGAGCTGTCAACAACGGCGCATTCCACGAAGGAATTAACATGGCAACTATCTGGCAGCTGCCGGTGCTCTTTGTGTGCGAGAACAACCTGTATGCCACCGAAGTGCCCTTTGCCTATGCGTCAGGCAACCCCGACGTGGGCAATCGCGGCTCGGCCTACGGCCTACCTGGCGTCATCGTAGATGGTAACGACGTACTGGCTGTATATGAGGCCGCCGGCGCAGCGGTCGAACGGGCCCGTACTGGCGGCGGCCCTACGCTTCTGGAATGCAAGACTTACCGCACCCGTCCTCATGGCGAAGGAATGACCGATTCCGGTTACCGCACGCAAGAGGAAGTGGACACCTGGAAGTCCCGCGACCCGATTATCACCCATAAGCAGAAGCTGCTGGCCGAGGGTAGAGCAGAGGAACAGGACTTCGCCGCCATCGAAGCGGAGATGACGGCCTTGATCGAAGACGCCATGGCGTATGCCGTGGAGAGCCCGTGGCCCGATCCGTCCACGGCGACCGATTTTATCTTTAGCACGTAAGAGCCTGCATCAGACAGGACGTAATCATCAGTTGAAATGAGGCGATGGGTCAAGAGCAAGCTGCCCGAGAGATAACATTTATGGAGGCCACCCGAGAGGCTCTGGCGGCCGAGATGGAGCGGGATCCTACCATCTTTGTAGTGGGTGAAGGCATCGGCGCGCGGGGCGGCAACTTCAACACCACGACCGGCCTGTACGAGCGCTTTGGACCCCAGCGACTGCGCGATACCCCTATCTGTGAACGAGGCTTTGTCGGCCTGTGCACGGGCGCCGCCATGACGGGTACCAGACCGGTAGTGGATCTTCTATTTCTGGACTTTATCCTGGACGCCGCCGGGGAGCTGGTCAACCAGATCGCTAAGGTCCAATATATGAGCAGCGGCCGTCTGAAGATGCCCATTCTGCTGCGCGGCTGCATCGGCATCGGCAATTCGGCCGCCACTCACCATTCCGGCAGTTACTATCCCATATTTGTACATCTTCCCGGCTTTCGCGTGGTGGTACCATCCAACGCCTACGACGCCAAGGGCCTCTTCACCACCGCCCTCCGTGGCGGCGATCCCGTGCTCTTTTTGGAGCATAGATCGCTTATCTTTAACAAGGGACAGGTGCCCGAAGAGGACTACACCATTCCGTTCGGCCAGGCACGGATCTCCCGTGAAGGCACTGACAGCACCGTCGTGGCCATCGGCTCCATGGTCGATAAAACGCTTGCGGCTTGCGATCAACTGGCACAGGAGGGGGTCTCCATTGAAGTGGTTGACCCGCGCACCCTGGCCCCGCTGGATATGGACACGATTTTGGCGTCGGTGCACAAAACCGGGCGGCTCTTGATTGTAGATGAGACCTTCGCGCCCTGTGGTATCGGCTCCGAGATAGCGGCGCAGGTCATCGACCGGGGTTTTGACGATCTGGATGCGCCTATCCGCCGCTTGAACGGCCTCCATACCCCGACCCCTTACAGTCCCCCTTTAGAAGCGTCCGTCGTGCCCCAAGTAGAAGACATCGTCGCTGCCATCCGTGATCTGCTGGCGGGCTGAGGCCCGAGTAAGGCTACCCGAACTCGTGATGCCCGGCCTACATTCACGCTCTTCCTGCAGACCAACCACAAGCCCAGGGCAAACGCCCACGCCCTCTGGGAGCGCCTACGCCCTCTGGGAGCGGATCAGACTGATACCCTTCAATCTATCGTTTGTGGACGACCCGCAAAAATTTCACAAAATGGTGCGAAGAAAACGGACACAGGCCAGTGAGCAAGCAGTCTTTTGGAAAATGGATGGGAGAGCACTTTGACAAAAAGAAGATCGGTGGAAAATATTACTACCTTGGAATCGGGTTATTAGAGGGCGTAGGAGAATAGTGGGGAGGATGGGGAGGATCTTCTTAGACTTTTTGATAATAATAAAAAATGTGTTTTTGAGAAAGTTTAGTTTTATCCTCCCCATCCTCCCCAATTGGGAGCAGAAAAGAAAGTGATTTACATCTGAGGATGGAGAAAGACAAACTCGCGTATTCAAAAGGAGGAAAAGATGAATATCCACGACATGCTTACCGTCAAAGAGGCAGCAAAGTTCTTACGGTGCTCAGAGAGGCACGTCATCTAATACACACACTTCGGATTGGTCTCGGCCTACAAGCCCCGGAAAAAATACCTCCTGCCCAGAAGCAGTCTCTTGAGCTACTTTAAGAGATCCAAATATGCCCCCTTTGAGTAGGGGGCCTGCCCCCGAATGATTCTATCGGGCGTCTCCCCGAATGGCTCAATCGGGCGTCTATCCTGCGATAGATTTAATCGTGGCTGCCGACTACGAGCTTGCTTCGCTTCGGTCGCAATGACAGAAGGCAAAAGGTGGGGCCTACGCTGGGGGGAACCTTACCTACGGCTACAACAGGAACCCATAGTCTCAAAGAGGCTTTTCAATAAAGTTCAAAAGAAGCGCAAGGAGAATGGGAGGAGATGGAGGGAGTCAGCGTGAAGCCCTGGATGGTTTAAAGCAGATACTCAGATTAGCCTGAGAGCCTAGCAGGATCATTTTAACATTCGGTTAATGAGGAGATTGGTTATGAGGAATACTCTCTTTTATATAATGGCTTTTGCTGCCATAAGCTTGTATTCGCCGACCGCAAGTCTTGGTTGTAGTTGTGAAATGTCGGGTAGTGCACTCGAAGAACTTGAAATGGTAGATGCTGTTTTCTCAGGTAGTGTAATTGAAATTATAATTGAAGAGAATGAATTATTGGTTATCAAGTTTGATGTGATAGATACATGGAAGGGAGTTGAGGGGAAAGAAATTACAGTTTCTACAGGATCTCATGATGGAATTTGTGGATATAAGTTCCAGATGAATAAAGATTATCTAGTCTATGCCGCCTATGGGTTTTATGAAGCTAAAAGATTAGGAGTAATCATTTGTAGCAGAACCAAATTTTTGACAAGAGCAGCTGAGGATCTCTCTGAGTTGGGTACGGTGGTTGAGCTAATTACATGGGGTGCTATTAAGAGTCGAATAGCACGCTGAGTATCTATGTCTATCAAAGTAGAGTAGAAAATTAATAGCCTCTGGTTTTGTATTCAGTGGAAACTTACTGGAAGACACCTCTCATAACATCGGTCACACGGATCCACTTCGTTCTGTCTAACCCTTTGGGTTCGTGTAGCCGAGGCACGTTAGCCCAGGGAAGGCCAGAGTCCAGAAGGCTTGGGTGTTTATACATCAAATCGTGATTTACTGTATAAAGATGAGCCCAGGACAAAAAATGGCAATTATCGGAAACAAATAATTGATCCATACTTTACAACATCAAAAAGGTAGGGATACCACCATGAGAACACGATTGACCTTTCATTTTACAGCTCTGTTGAGCTATACATTACTCTTGCTAATGGCAGGCTGTGGTGGAGACAACGTAACTGGAGACAGTGGAGACAATGGAACGCAAGGTGGTACCCTTTTCGGAGCCAAAACTGACTATGGTGTTGGAAGTGTTCCCGGATCAGTATTCAGTGCGGATTTGGATGGAGATGGAGATAATGACCTGGCGGTAGCTAATCAGAACAGCGATAATGTGTCAGTGTTGATGAATTTGTCTAAACAGCCCTGAAACGTTGGTCCTGAGGTAGATAAGTAAAACAAGGGATATTTACGCTATGGCTGAAACTAACCCGAATAATTCACAAAAAAAGGCCGTGTATTAATTAAGAGATTGTATTATATTATAGTTATACCGTTTAACCACCTTCGGTGTCATTGCCAGCCGGAGGCGAAGCAATCTCGATTCTGTGGTAGATGTAATACTCTCCAGCTCTGATAGGAGACTACTATAAAACCTTGAGATTGCTTCGTCGCTTTGCTCCTCTCAATGACTCCACCAAGTTTATGAATTAATTGGGCTAAAGATGTCAAAGATCTTCTGGATGAAATATGTCCCCGCATACAGCCCCAAGCTGCTATGGTTTTTTCTGAGTTTGGGTTTAATAGAAGAGGAAAGGGCTGGGAGGCCACAACTGGAGACATAAACGGAGACCAAGCGAGAGGGCACCTCTATCACTATGACAACACACCCTTTTGTTTTAAGAATCAGAAGACAGGTGAGACTATAACTCTTTGGAATTATGTTCAGAACATGAAGGGATTGACGAATCAGGATTATCTGAGCTATATGTCAGAAAATAAAGAATAAAAAGGCATTCAACCTGAGATGAGGTACTGATATGAAGGAGCACATCCACTGCGTATTACTTCTATGATCTGGATGGCAATGTTTTGGAGTTTCGGTCCAAAAATCCAGAATAAAGATCGTTATACGCTATCTTACAGGAGGGTGATGCAATATGAGTAAAAAGTTCAAGATGTCAACGAGCGCCGAAAACTACGTGCGTGCCGCCCGTCTGGCTGAGGTGCAAGCTACCGGCTGTATGCACGTCCAGGTCGATGGGCACACGCTGGCGCTGTTCGCCCAGGGGGACAAGATCTATGCTGTGGACAACCGCTGCCCGCACATGGGCTTCCCTCTCGACCGCGGCACCCTCAAAAACGGTATTCTGACCTGTCACTGGCACCACGCGCGCTTTGACCTGGCCAGTGGTGGAACGTTCGACCAGTGGGCCGACGATGTGCGCAGCTTCCCTGTGCAAATCCGCGACGGTGAGGTGTGGGTGGACCTGGCGCTGCGCGTAGACCCGCGCGCTCATCAGCGTCTGCGTCTGCAGGATGGGCTGGAGCGAGCCATCTCACTGGTCATTGGGAAGGCCATCATCACCTTGTTAGATGATGACGGAGAACCGGCTGAGCCATTTCGCATTGGGCTCGACTTCGGGGCGCGTTATCGGCAGTCCGGCTGGGGGCAAGGTCTGACCATGCACACCTGCATGATGAACCTGCTGCCCAATCTGAATGCTGAAGACCGACCGCGCTCTCTCTACCACGGTCTGGCGGCCGTTGCTCAGGAGTGCGCTGGTAGGCCGCCGCGTTTCGAGATTCACCCGCTCCCGACCCTGACGACGGACCTGGATACGCTCAAGCGCTGGTTCCGCCAGTTCGTCGAGGTTCGCGACGCTGAGGGTGCCGAGCGTTGTATTGTGTCGGCCGTGCGAGCCGGCGCCGACCATCGGCAGATGGCCGATATGCTCTTTGCCGCCGCTACCGACCACCGCTATATCGACATCGGCCATGTTGCCGACTTTACCAACAAGGCGCTGGAGGCACTCGATGCAGGGGGATGGGATTACGCTGAACCGGTACTGACCAGCTTGGTCTCCGGCTATGCCAACGCCGATCGGATGGAGGAATCCAACGCTTGGCGCAACCCTGTGGACCTGATTGCGATCCTGGAGAGCGCCTTCGAGGCGCTGCCGGCCGCGCTGGAGACGGGCCAAGGTCAGCGCGGGACGTGGACGGGACGCGACACACTGGTGCCAGTGCTTTTGGGCGAGGACCCACAGGCCATTGCCGGCGCACTGTTAGAGGCGCTACAGGAGGGCAGTAGCGAAGAAGAATTGGCCAGTGCGGTGGCTTACGCTGCAGCGCTGCGCATTGCCCGCTTCCATATCAGCAACGAGTTCGCAGACTGGGACACGGCACTGCACACCTTTACGTTTGCCAACGCCGTGCACCAGGGGCTGAGGCGGATAGCGTCGCCGGAACTGCTGCGAGGCGTCTTCGACGCGGCGATGAGTATATACCTCGACCGCTTTTTGAACGTGCCCGCGGTTCCCCTGCCCGAGCCAGATGACACAGTCAAGAACCCCCAAGTGCTTCTGGATGAGCTCTCAGCGCTGTTGGACCGACAGCAGCAGGTGAACGAGGCGGGCCAATTGGTCGCACGCTATCTGTACAGTGGCGGGAACCCGGATCGGCTGTTGGCTGTGCTGGGAAGATTACTGCTGCGCGAGGATCGCGACTTTCACACGATTCAGATGGTCGAAGCGGCCTTCCGTCAGTATGCTCTGCTGCGCCGAACACCAGCTGAGGCACATGTACTGTTGGCTGCAGCGCGGTATCTGGCAGCCCATGCGCCGACGGTTCGGGCACAAGGACAGACGTATCAGATTGCCCTCCGGCTCTACCGCGGCGAACGCCTGTATGAAGAGGCATAGCAAAAACTCATCTGCTTCAAGTGACAGAGGAGCGACAACGCATAAAGCGTGTTTTTCGGTTCGCTTCTTCCACCCAAATGCCTTCGGCGAACTTCAGCTATGCCGAGGAGTTGGCTGAAAGTGCCTGCCAGGTGAGACAATCTAAATCACCTTTGTATACTATGGGAGCTGGATATGCCGCACATTTATTATCTGTCCGATGAGAGGGAAGTAGAGACAGATACAGAGACAACCATTCTCCAGACATCATTGCAAGTTGATATTCCTCATACGCATGCCTGCGGTGGGAAAGCCCGGTGCTCCACATGTCGTGTGATGATTCTGGAGGGCCTCGAATTCTGTTCTCCCCGAACTGCTAAAGAGCAAGCTCTTTCTGAGGGATTGCGCTTGGGTCCGACAATTCGGCTGGCTTGCCAGACCACAGTTACCGGCAACGTGAAACTGCGACGACTGGTGCTAGATGAAGAGGATGCAGATCTGACGAGCCAATTAGGAGCGAATGCGACACCCGGGTATATAGGCGAAGAGAAACAGGTTGCCATCCTATTTGCAGATATCCGTGGGTCCACCGCTTTTGCTGAAGCCCTACCTCCATACGATGTCATCCATATGATGAACAAATATTTCCTTCGAATGGGTCAGGTGATAAGTCGCCACGGCGGTTACATCGGAGACTACAGGGGAGATGGGCTGATGGCTCTGTTTGGGCTTGAGGAGCCCGCCGGAGCAGCGTTACGATCTGTCGAAGCAGGTCTCGAGATGTTTGTGGAAGTGGAACAGCTCAATTCCTATCTGGAGGCTACCTATGAAACAAGATTCCAGATCGTTATCGGGGTGCATTACGGAGAAGTTGTGGTGGGTACCGTTGGTTGCTCCAATATGGAGCAGGTGATGGCCGTCGGCGATTCAGTTAACATCGCTAGCCGTATTGAGGACGTGAATAAAGAAGTGGGCGCAAAGTTCCTTATCTCTGAAGCCACTTACATCCAGGTGAAAAAACACGTGCGGGTGAACAGAAGCTTCCCCATCACGCTAAGGGGAAAAAGCGGCGAACACACCCTTTACGAAGTCATTGGAATGGGTAAATCAAACTCCTGAGTTTGGGTAGAGTTATCCAGGTCAGCACCTTTAGTCGAAGTCTGGCAAAAAGAGGTGCATATCTATGGAGAAGTTGAAGGAGCACAGCATCACGCTTCAGAGTGGACGTGTCGTTCTGCGTCCAATTCAAGTGATAGAGGGGCGACGGCGTATAAAGCGTGTTTTTCGGTTCGCTTCTTCCACCCAAATGCCTTCGTTGCTTTGTAAAGCAAAAAAGCCCGTCAGACATCAATGGCGGGCTTTATCTTTGGTCATTTACAAGCTTAGACTACCTCAAAGGGCGCGGCTACACAGAGCAGCAGCTCCGAGCAAGGGGGTTCTTCCCTCTTGGTCAAGAGGGGCTTCACCCCGAAGCAATCCCCCATAAAGTCAATCGGGGACGCAATCTCGCCTCTTAGCTGTTTGCCCCTCGCTCATCAGACGGCGCAAACCGACCTTCTGGTGCAGCACATAGTTGGACAATGCCTTCTTTCCCCTCACGCTTGGGCACTTATCTTCGCCCACCGCATATGCGTCAGGCTGGCGTAGGTGCACCACCAACTGGCAAACAGTTCCCCGCTTATAGTTGTGATCAGCGACGGCGCTCCAAAGGCGATGGTGTCGTGACTACGGGGATAGCGATCCGGACTGCTCAGGCCGATTTCCGTCCACCCTGTGGCGTCCCATACCCGAATCTGATGCTCCAAATCCCAGGTCTGCCCACCATCCTTGGAGAGTGCGACCATGAAACCGGGACAGTCGCTCTCACGCCACGTATAGATCGCCGCCAATCGCCCGTCCGGCAGTTCCGCTGTGCAATTCGTCTGGCCCGGCAGTGTTGTCGGTTGGGGCGTTTGCCATACGTGACCGGTCGGATCCGCAAAGGTATAGTGGATCGGTAGGTCGATTGGGCCCCGATCCGGGTCGGTCATGTCGGCCGACCACAAGAGCGAGAACAGGCGGCCGTTGGCCAGCCGGACAGCCCGTCCGTGCCAAAAACCTTTCCCTTCCTCAGCGCCGTCTGCCATCACCACCATGTCTTTCCAGCTCTGCCCTCGGTCATCGGAGAACAAGCAGAGCATGCGTGGCTTGTACGGGCCTGAATCGCCGAACGCAGGCCATCTGTCAAAGGTAGCAAGCCAACTGCCATTGCTGAGTTCAATGACCGACTGCGCCGGGGTGGCAACTAGATCTGGAGGAAGCGACACGACAGACGGTCCCGTCCACGTAAGGCCGTCATCTTGCGAGATCAACAGAACCGGGTCGTTCGCGATCAACCCACCCATCTCACTGAAGAATGGCTGATCCGGATTCGAGCGGTCAGCCCGAAACGGACAGACGACGAGTGAGCCGTCGCACATGCGGGACACATGCGTGCCATGGTACGAGTAGGGCCTATCGTCCTGTGACTTGTCGTGAAGATCCCCTTCGTCCGTCCACGATACCCCGCCGTCGAGAGAGCGCAGGAGAGCGACGTTGCTATTGGCCGCGTACATCCCGTCCCCCCGCTGATAGACACAGATGAATTCCGACTCGGAGAGCTGTACCACGTTCGGGAAGAAAGCCGAAACGTGGTAGTGCGCCGGATCTGGATTAATGTAGATAATACCACTATCGGTAATGCGCAACTGGGACATAGCAGACTCCTCTCTCACGCAGCCTAACGGATCAGTGCTCCTCCTGCCTGTCCCATCGGGGCTGGCTTACACGAACTATTACAGACGACCACAAAGGTTCTGATCGCGCCGCGGTCTGCCGCGGTAGCTCAGGGGCAGCACGCGGTTAAGCTACGCGGCCTTGAAATGGGCTTGCGACTGTTGATGTACTGATGATTGCGGAGGGTCTTTCAAGCCAAAGGCTGACGACGCCAAACCACGATATCTAGACGCCCTGTTGGCCATCTCTCTGGTCGTCTTAGCGCTTGCCTCCGAACGCTTCGTGGGCCATGTCGAAGATCGTGTCGTCAAATCCCCGGGGATCAACCAAGCAACGACGTTATCGGCATTAAGCGAAATCACGCTTGTGAGCGCTGGAACCGTGATATCAAAATTCCTATCAGGACAGAATACGCCTCACCTTTTTACGTGTTGTCCCGTCACCTGTACCAACCTATCGCCAACATTAACTCGAGGAAGTCGGCGTAGAAATATCACCACCCCATCCCTGTCGGCAGTGACCTCAGCTGTAACCTGGCCGAAGAAATCTTGAACAGTCCCCAGGCGTTGACCGACCCCGACCTCATCCAGAAGGGCGACGTCAGGCTGGAAGAAACCCGCCGCCGGGGAAGAGATCACCACATCCAGATTGCCGTCCCCTACCAGGTGATGGATCATTGGTCGGGGCTGCGGCTCACCCGGCACCATACCCAAATGCTTCATGACGTTGAAGACCCCCTCGATATAACAAGCCACGTCATCCGGCGTGGCCCGACCCCCACCCGGGGTTTCGGTATAAAGCCAGGGAACGCCAAACTCAGTGGCGGCGCTGATGCTGCGCCCCGGTGGCACGGGCGGTGGGTGTCCCCACAATACCGGAGCGCCAAAGGCCTTGGCCGCAGCTTGCGATTTTTTCCCCAAGGCATCGTCGCTGTGCAGATAGCCGATCAGGGTGGGGATGTTGGATTCAACGCCGCCGCTGTGAAGATCGATAAAGAAGTCGGCCGGTTTGATGAGCTTGTGAGCCATCCAGTAGGCGATGCGCTGCGTGATCGTGCCCTCAGCATCTCCGGGAAAGACGCGAGCCAGATTGAGTCCGTCTATTGAGCTGTTGCGAATGCCGGCCTCGTAGGCAGGCATGTTGCAGGCGGCGATCATCACCAGGGTGCCGTGCAAAAGGTCGGGCTGCACCTGTTCAAAGATGCGGGGTATCGCTTCAACCCCCTCATATTCATTCCCATGTACAGCGGCAGTGACGACGAGTATCGGGCCGCTTGTGACGCCGGTCACATAGAGCAAGGGCAATCGCCAGGCGCTGCCGTCTGCTCGAGGGGCGACCTCCAGCCAGCCGGTTGTCTTTTCAGCAGGAGGAAGTTTGGATATATCAAATCCTTGAATGCGCATCTTTCATCTTCCTTAAAAACTCACTAGATCAGCTTGATATCACGACCTATGGATGGTGCTATATAACGGCCCCGATAGCAGAAGTCGCAACCTGGATCAGGCCCGCGCGCCATATGACACAATCTATGATTATACAGTCTGCGTAAACTTCCCAGGGCAGACTCTTTTTTCTGTATAGACCTTCTGAGCCCCTCACCGTTACGGAGTCCAAATCTTTGAGTTTCCATATTCTATCGTCTGGTACAATCTCAGCGAGCTGGGTTATACAGTCTACAGAAGCCGACTATTTAATTCAGACTGCCAGACGCCGAAGTCTGAGCGGGATAAGATGAGCAAAAAGCACACAGGATACGCTTTGAATATCCGGATCATTGCAATTCAACCTCTTCGGATCTGAAAGGAAGAACACAGAGACTAAATACCGGGCAATTAGCTGATAAAATATAAAATTAGATGCTGAATGTCAATGAAAAAGTGTAGTGTAAACATCACATGGCGCCGAGCTCTGAAGAAGGTAGAATTTTGGCAGAACAATTTTGAAGAGAGATTGGTGGCAGCATATACCACTTCCCTATAATAACTCAGGAGTCACGACTGTATCTTAATCTACTCAACACCTAGTGATCTCTACAGAACTTCTTCCTCTAACCTCTCTACCAGCAATCTTCGCCAGAGGCCGCAGCTTGTTCTCTGTGATGACTCCTGAGACGCTCATCAGAGTTCTGCCGATTGAGAATAACAGACTGAACCTCTCCATCCTGCTTCAAGAGATTTAACATCTGCCTCACCTGCGGCCCGCATAATCCACTTATGTTAGTACCGTTTTACTAAAGCTCCTTTTTTTCCTCGTAAGGTTTAGATTTGGGAATTTCGAACATATTCCTTTGGGCGTTTAAATTAGGTAATACTACAACATCACACATCTTAATATCATGCGAAGAAGCCGGTATTGCTACGTATTACGATATGCGAAAATGTAGCTGCTGCAAGTGCACCAGATTTTGGAAATCATCAGGCGCTAAATATCGTTGTCAAGGGTGTCGTAGGTACTACCATTTTCGAACCAATACCTGCTGCTGCACGAGCAAGATTTCTCCTTACTGTAAGGAAAGGCTCCTTGAGTTCGAGTGTCTTGCGGTTTCTGCTTACTCAATAAAGTTCCGAATCCCAACACACTTACATACTATTGAACGTTTCTACCGCATAGTACGCCTTGCTATCTATCAGGACTCCGTTGAAGAACTAAATCCCCTTTCTGGACAGATAGCGATGGATCAGACCATGTTTGGTGGACGTTGTGGACAACCAAGACAAACGACATCTCAATAGTAGGGGCCATCTAAATGGAATCGAAGGAGTTTTCTTATACCCTAAGCACTTTCTATGTCCTTATGAAGGTGTACCCAAGCAATATTTCCGCCTCTACCTGAAGGAAACAGAATGGAGATTCAACCATAAATGCCAGGGCCTAAGAGAGATAGCCAGACACCTTATGGTCGCCACTCTCAAAGGGTATAATGTTGTGGCATTACGTTCTGTTCTGACAGATCAAGCATTTGAGTGTCGCCTTCTACGTGACACACTGTAACGTCCTACGTGACATCTCTTAATGGAGTCGCCCCCGATTGCATCTATCGGGGGTCAACCTTTGCGGAAATCCTCAGGCGAGATGCTGTACCTGCTTATCATGCTGTGGAAACTTTGACGTTCAATACGTACCCTCATTAGGTGCTTCGGTAACGTCGCCTGCTGTAGCCCTTATGACCTCACGAACGAATTTCTTATACACCTCGAAAGGGTAGATTCATAATGTGTCTGACCATGTCTACTATGTCCTGATCTTGATGGTTGAATCTCCATTCTTTCTCCTTCAAGTAGAGATGGACATATTGCTTGTCTGCACGTTGATAAGGATATAGAAAGTGCTTAGCGTATGACCAACAACGTTCCATTCTACTTTGGCCTAATAATTCACAAGAAAGGTCAGCGTATTAATTAAGAGATTGTATTATATTATAGTTATGTTGTTTAAGCACCTTCGGTGTCATTGCGAGCCGAAGGCGAATAAATCCCCCCGATAGATTTAATCGGGGGTTACTATAGTACATGTAATACTCGCCGGCTCTCATAGGAGACCACTATGAAACCTTGAGATTGCTTCCCCGATAGACTCGATCGGGGACCGCTTTGCTCGTCGCAATGACTCCACCAAGTTTATGCTTAATCGGGTTAGATGGTCTCTACTATTGGTATGTCCTTTCTCTATCTCGACCAGAACCTGGTTACCACGGATAGATACAGAATCGTAAGCATGCCAATCATCCGTATAGTAGAGACTACCCGGCTTAGTATCTTGCGTAATGAGGGGAACGATTACTTGTCTACTTCGAGACGGGACAGGAAAAGTCGATACATTCCCATCTGTCTGACACATTCCATCCCCGACCCTCCCGGATTGAATCTATCGGGGATCAGTCAATCGGGGGTAAGCCGGGACCGCAAGACAAAAAGACTCAAGCAACCTTCCCTTCCAATAGGGAGAGATTTTGCTCCTGCACCAGTAGCTTTTGGTTCGGACATGATAGTCTCTACGACAGCCATGACAACGATGCCTACCATCCGATAATTTCCAAAATTCGATACACCTGCAGCAGCTGCATGTTCGCATATCGTAATATGCAGTAATACTCACTTCTTCGCAAGATATCGAGGTGTATGATGTTGTATTCTTACCAACAAATAAGCCGCTTAACCAGATCAAGTCTTAAGTTAAGTAGCTTATAAAAAAGGTGTTATCTTATATTATTATGTGTAAGCTATTCTTCTGTTTCGGGAGATCTCATATTTACACTCAACGTGACATACTGTAACGTCTTACGTGACATCTCTTTAAGGAGTCGCCCCCGATTGTATCTATCGGGGGTCAACCTTTTCGGAAGTCCTCAGGTGAGATACTGTACTTGCTTATCATCCTGTGGAAACTTTGACGCTCAATACCTGCCCTTTTAGCTGCTTCGGTGACATTGCCTGCTGTAGCTGTTAGGGCCTCACGAACGAATTTCTTTTCAAAGGCTTCAAGGACGTTTTTTCTTGCCCCCTTCAAATTGGTGCTCACCAAGGGAATGTCCATTTCAACCGATCTGTCCTCCGATCTGACCCTTTCAGGGAGAGATCTGGGTAGGATCACCTCCCCCTTTTCTATAACGACACACCTTTGAATGACATTTTCCAGTTCTCGCACATTGCCAGGCCAATCATAGCCAAGGAGAATCTCCAAGGTTTCATCGGACATGAGCTTAATGTTCTTCCTTAAGCTGCGGTTATATTTGGTCAGAAAATAGTCGGCTAGAAGTGTGATGTCATCCCGCCTTTCCCTTAAAGGGGGAAGATAAATCGGTATCACGTTGAGTCGAAAATAAAGGTCTTCCCGGAAATTACCCTTTTTCACCTCGCTTTCCAAATCCTTATTGGTCGCCACAATAAAGCGGGCATCGACTTTGAGAGTCTGATTGCCTCCGAGTCTTTGAAACTCTCTTTCTTGGAGGACCCGAAGGAGTTTCTGCTGCAGGTTTAAGGAAAAACCGGCTATTTCATCCAGGAATATCGTCCCGTCCTTTGCTACTTCAAACTTCCCCGCTTTCCTGGCTGTCGCTCCTGTGAACGCCCCTGTCTCATATCCAAACAGCTCGCTTTCCAGAAGTTCGCTGGGCAAAGCTGTGCACTTAATCGCCGCGAAAGGTCCCGAAGACGACTCGCTATTGTTATGGATCGCCCTAGCCACCAATTCCTTTCCAGTGCCGCTTTCCCCCTGAATCAAAACGGTCGTGGCATTTGGCGTCGCGGTTACAGCGCCTATGGTCTTGTAAACCTCCTCCATGCCCGGATCGTTGCCGATCAAGGTATCTTCAGAGTAATATGAATCAAGCTTGGCGCGAAGGTCTTTGATCTCCTCTCTCATACGTTGGGCTTCCAAAGCTCGCCGCGCGGTGATCCTGACCTTATCCACATCCAGAGGCTTGGTGATATACTCGTAAGCTCCGAGTTGCACAGCCCTTATCGCCGTTTGCATCGTTCCGAAGCCCGTGATGATTACCACCGGGATGTCCAACCCCATCTTCTTGATCTTCTCCAGTACCTCTAAGCCGTCCATCTTCGGCATAGACACGTCCATGAACGCAAGGTCCGGCTCTTCTTTCTGTATAGCCTCCAGCCCTCCAACACCGTCCCCTTCCGAGATGGTTCGATAGCCCTCCTTTTCAAACATCTTTTTAAAGGCGAAGACTATATTAGGGTCGTCGTCAACGATGAGTATCTTTTTCTTGCTCATTATGAATACAACCTCCAAAGGGCAGAAAGACTATATCTTTCTGTTTGTGGCTGTATTGTCAGCCCTTAGTATCTGCTGTTGGCTACAATGGATTTCTTCTGAGTTGTCAAGACATTATTTGCATCAGCTCAAGGCAAGTGTCAGGCCGCCTTTCCATAGGTAATTCTCTAAAATGTCTGATGCCGATGTGTTTCCAATCGAAGCTGTGGGGCCTGTCCCTACCGCCGTCTCTGCACTGTTTCTTTATCGTTTGAAGATGTCTGGCTCATGCTCACATGAACTCCTCTGGGTATAGGTGCTGATAAGTATGCATCTTCTTAGCCCTCCCAGATTCTGTCCGGCGAACTCAGACAAAATATAAGGTGCTTACTCTGACTGCATAAATCTAATTGAGTCGGCAGGACAAAGACACAACTTTGGTATAGACTTCCAAAGAAATCTAAGTAGTTTTATCAGTCAGGTCAACAAAAATCAGAATCGTCAAGAAGAGCCAGTGCGTAATGTCGGATTTCAGGTGCTGTTGGCATTCGTGTCGATTGGCTGTATTGTCCATCTCCAGAAGCTTCTTGGATAAGCACGTTAGAGCTTTAGGGCTGTGTGTTCGAGGGCAGCCAGTTCTTTTTTCTTGACCCTTCTGGGCTATAAATACGCTTAACGCGTCAAACTGATTGTAAACCCACCGATGTGGAACATGTCCATGTAAACCACCTTGAGCAGGTGCTCGGTCAACTGCTGTATCACCTCGAAACTTAAAACTGTTGGCAATGTAAATTATGCTGTGTATAAGTTATGTGTATAAATAAAGAAGGTAGCTCTATGGCGAATCGTAATAAAAGAAGACAGGTGGATATCTAATTGCAGGAGAAAACCACCAGACTGACTGACGATATCTGACCGCAAGAGAGATGCAGGTCCCGTAGCACATTCCCTGACGAGGCGGCGAAACGGCACGCAGTACGGCTGCGCAATACGGCTGCGCAGTACGGCACGCAGTACGGAAGCAAAAGGGGAATGTTAAGTGCAGTTTAAGTGCTGGCTATCGAGATAGCGCAGAGAGGTTTCTGGGGGTGGTAGGCGAAAGGGAAGCTGAAGGCACGGAGGTTTTATATGAGAGAGCAGAGAAGAAGATGGCGAGAGATCTATGGGTTATCATCAAGGTGGGGTTGTGTACTTTGTGAACCTCGACCCCACGATTGGTTCAGAGATCAAAGAGACTCAGCCTGCTGTTATTAGCCATAACGACATCGGAAATCAGTGTAGCCCTGCAAATATTATAACGGCCATTATCAGCGGCGAAAAGCAGGCCGACCGGTATAAGTTGAGGTGAAAGCCCGTGAAGGAGGTTCAGACGATGATTCACTGAGCTTACTATGTCAGATCAGGTCCAGCGAATCGCGTTTGATAAATTCTTTTCATCTGTAGACAAGCGAGGAAACTACCCCGGAACCCAGGCCTTTGAGCATTCCAGCCGCAACCCAACCCAGCATGAGCACAAGAGGTATGGGCATAAAGCTGTAGGTCGCCAATTGGACTGACCCCAGAACCAATCCCACATATAAACCGTAGCGGAGCCCTTCGCCAATCCCCTTTCCTTCATAGTTGCGGGTAAAGATAAACACCGCGATAACAGAAAAGCATATCTGGCTCAGGAACAGGTAGACCATTTTGTGTTCTACCTCCGGGCGCCACAGTTGCGCTGTTTGGTCATAAATACCCTTTAAGATAACACCATGGGCTAGCCACTCGAACAAAAACACGAATACAAATACAGCAATTGAAGAAATTATGAAACGTTTAACATTCATGATTCCCTCCCTTAATATATCTGCTGCCACCTCCCAGCAACATAGCCTTGTGCATTAAGAATCCCCTCAAAAGAGTCTCTTATCTTTATAAATATTCAGACCGGCACAACAGACCAGCCAGCGTCAGATCAGTCATGCTGTCCCGAGTTTATGGAACAAATTCCCAGTTGCTTTCGTCGATTATACTATTTAGTTTACCCAGGTAGAAGACTAACCTGGTCTTAAATCAAGATAGACCTAACCCGATTAAGCATAAACTTGGTGGAGTCATTGCGAGGAGCAAAGCGGTCCCCGATTGAGTCTATCGGGGAAGAAACTTCAAGCTTTTATAGTGGTCTCCTATGAGAGCCGGAGAGTATTACATCTACAACAGAATCGAGATTTCTTCGCCTTCGGCTCGCAATGACACCGAAGGTGGTTAAATGTCATAACTATATTATAATACAATCTCTTAATTAATACACGGCCTTTTTGTGTGAATTATTCGGGCCTAATTAAGGGTCAATATACTTGGATAGTCTGCATTCAGCGGCTATGCTGCGGGTCAATCAGGAAATCTTGAGAAACCTGGATTTTTATTCCAGTAGACAACATTTGAGAAGCTCATGAGTCGCTAATATAGCCTCCAATCTCCTACTATAAGAGCGACTCGAACCCTTGTCCCTGTCAACTCCTCTGCTTCCAGCTGTTCCAGTCGTCCAAGAATCTTTTCAATCCTATGTCCGTAAGCGGGTGCTTTGTCAACTTCCGTATCACATCAAGGGACAGTGTGGCTATATGTGCTCCCATCAGCGCTGCCTCTACCACGTGTTTGGAGGACCTTATGCTCGCCACTAATACCTCACAGGGAAAGTCGTAGTTCTCTATAATCGCCACAGACTGCTCGACAAGCTCCATCCCGGAATGACCTATGTCGTCCAGTCTCCCCACAAATGGACTCACGTAAGATGCCCCTGCTTTCATAGCTACTAGTGCCTGAGTCGCCGAGAAGATCAGCGTTGTATTGATACCTATCCCTTCGGAAGAGAGCTTCTTTATGGCCTTTAGTCCCTCTTCCCCTATGGGAACCTTGACGCATATCTTCTGATGGAGTTTTGCCAACCTTCTGCCCTCTTCGATCATCCCCTCGGCGTCTGTACTTACCACCTCTGCGTTGACAGGGCCGTTCACTATATCACAGATGGTAAGGAGTATGTCCTCGAATGTGCCCTCCTCCTTGGACATCAGCGAGGGATTCGTAGTAACACCGTCCAAGATGCCCAAAGCGGCCGCCTGTTTTATCTCATCTATATTAGCTGTGTCTATGAAGAATTTCATAGCTTTCTCCTATCTGCAAGTAGACAGTACATATTTGCAGGGGGCGTAATCTATAGGATTACACAAAAATTCCCCTCTACTGTTTAAGCGAACACGTGGGCCTGTCCTCGAATGGCTTAATCGGGGATCGCCCCAACATTTCGTCTCTCTGGGCACTTATGAGCTCTCCTCTCCTTCTTTGCCCGAACCCTTTCCCTCTTCTTCTTTTGATTCTGTATCCGTAGATTCCGTATCCGTTGATTCTGTATCCGTTGTCTCAACCGGTTCTTCCTGTGGCTCTGTATCCTTCCTTTCCAGCAGGTTATCCTGATCCTTCTTCTTCTTCAAAATCAGATATATAATGGCCTGACCGGAACTGAACACGCTCAAGGAATAGGAATATACTATTCCTATGACTGTCAAAAGCATAATAGCTAATATTCTGCCTGACCAAAGGAGAACTCCCGTTGGATCAGTCTCGACGTCGGGAAGGTACGTCCGCAGGCTGAGATACGCCGGGCCACCCTTGAAGAAGCAAAAGAGATTCTCGGGGATATACCACAGCGCGGCTTTCATCATAAACGCCAACTTTTCACCCATGAAAAGGCCGAGCGCTCCGTTGATAAGGATCAGAGCCTGAAGGACGAAAAAACCGAATATGACCGTCACAAGAACCACGATTAACTTAAGCCAAACCCCGTACAGGATCAGCCTCCAGGGTTGGCACCACACTGTCGAGAAAGACTCCATAACGGTCCCTATGGTGTCCTCCTCAGCAGTCCCCACTATGGCGGGGGCAAGAAAGAGGGATGCCAAGAAGACAAGCACCATGTAGATAGTTATCAAAGATACAAGGAATATCGGCAAAAGGAAGACTGCAAAGGCTACCTCGCCCACATACGGTATATAGTGTGCGATGACACCTATTATTATAGCGCATACCACCAGGAAAGCGATCATAAAGAGTACGAAAAACGGGGAAAGGATGGCAGCTCTCCAGTTTCCTCTGGCAAATTTAAAGGCGTCTCCTGAAGAATAGAAGTCGTCCCCCTTGAGCTGTTGATAGGCTACCTTGCATATCATAGCTGATGTAAAGAGCAGAATGGCCAGGACAATCACATACCCCAAAACGATGAAGACGCAGCCGTGCCAGCTCAAGTCCATCCCAATCACTCTGGGAAAGAGGCCGTAGGTATCCCAAATTGTGCCGATTGACTTTGAGCTGCCAGCTAGGATGGCTATGTGCGTAAGGATGAAGTGGACGACGTAACCAGCGGCGATACCGAGGAATGCTATCCATATCTTATTACCGCTTGAGCCGAGCCGAGAAGCGCTGAAGATGTCCCGAATGTCGAAGCGTAAATCTTGCAATGTTCCCTCCCTTTTTGTAAGCAGACAGCAGCAGTAAAGAGGGTTTCCTCTCCTCACTATCTACTGTCTGTCTACTTCGATACTTTTGGAAACTTACTGTTACAGTTTTGTTGTAAAGAGTTACACTTGATGATCGATTTCCACAAAATATAGCCACTTATCTATGTTATGTCAACACATTTTTGAAGAGACGCTATCTGCAAAAGGGCTAATTACCCAAATAGGCCTCCTTTGGGCGACTGTCTTGTGCAAGGTCTGATGCCTTGCCTTTTATAGTTATTCTGCCCGTCTCCAGGACATATCCTCTGTTAGCAAGGTGCAGGGCTAAAGTAGCGTTCTGTTCGACGAGCAAAACCGTGATACCTTTTTTATGTATCTGATTTATAATATCTGCTATCCTCGACACAAATTTGGGACCCAATCCCATGTGGGACCTAATCCCATGTGGGACCCAATCCCATGTGAGACCTAATCCCATGTGGGACCTAATCCCATGTGGGACCTAATCCCATGTGGGACCTAATCCCATGTGAGACCTAATCCCATTTGGGACCTAATCCCATGTGAGACCTAATCCCATGTGGGACCCAATCCCATGTGGGACCTAATCCCATGTGGAACCTAATCCCATGTGGGACCCAATCCCATGTGGGACCTAATCCCATTTGGGACCTAATCCCATGTGGAACCTAACCCCATGTGAGACCTAATCCCATGTGGGACCTAATCCCATATGGGACCTAACCCCACTCTCATAGGAGACCACTATAAAACCTTGAGATTGCTTCCCCGATAGACTCAATCGGGGACCGCTTTGCTCCTCGCAATGACTCCAGCAAGTTTATGCTTAATCGGGTTAAATAGGTTGTTCTTTCCAGCTCCGTTTGGGCCTATCAAACTGACGATGTTCCCTTTTTCTACGTCCACGCTTATGTCGCTTACCGCGCTTAAGCTCTCGAACTTTTTAGTTATGTTTTTTATGCTCAAAATAGGCAAGTCGTTTCTCCAGTAAATAGTGGTCAGTAGACAGGGCAATTCCCCTAATCCTAAACTGCCATTGTCAACACCCCCGATTGACTCTATCGGAGGTCCGGGGGCGTAATCTCACTCAGACTGCCTATATCCGTACGCTGTCCGCTACCTTGCGAGTCCTATTCAGTTATCAGCTACCTTCTCGATCTTGTTTGATGCCCACTCTGCATAGTAGGAAACGCTCTTGTCGCTATCGTTGAGGTGGTCTCGAAGGGGTTCTAATGCCTGCTTATCGCCTATCTTTCCTAATGCCAGGGCCGCATTCCAGCGGACAGCAGCAGATGTGTCGCCAAGAGCCTCGATAAGTGCAAAGACAGCGCCTTTTGCCGAAATTCTCCCCAGAGCCTGCGCGGCAGATGAGCGGATCAGCGCATCACTATCCTTCAGTGTACTTATCAACTGATGTTCTAAAGTACTCCCGGCCTCTATTAAAGCATCTATAGCGCTGAACCTGCTTATATTATCCTGGCTTTTGAGGGCGTTCAAGAGGTAGTCTGTTCCCTTCTTGTTGCCAAGCTGGCTGAGCGAAGTAGCGGCCCACAGCTGAACCATGTTCTCCTCGTCGTTCAGAAGAGGTAGTAGAGGATCCAATGCGGACATGTCACCTATAGGCCCAAGCGCCCTGGCGGAGTTTCTGCGAACTGAATCATCGTCACTTTTGAGATCTGTTATCAGGGCGTCCCTCATATCACGTAAAATATCTTGAATGTTTTCTCCTATTTCCTTATTTTCTTTATCCCCTAAAGACGATACAAGAGCCCGCACAGAGTGATGTCCCGCATCTTTGATCCCATCCGACGCTATCCTGGAATCGTTGGAGTCTTCTCTCTTTAGGCCCTCTATCAGCGCCTCACATCCGTATTCGTATCCTAACTTGCACAGGGCTACGGCTGCAGCCATGTGGAGTTCGTAGTTGTCGCTTTTAAAAAGGGCATCTATATTCTCCGGTTCTATAGCCTCATTTTCTATCTCCCCGAGCGCCCACGCCATCTTTTTGCGTACATCGTCGGGATATGCATCTGAAAGGTACGGCAACAGCGTAGCAGCGGCAGGTTTATATCTTATCGTGCCTAACAGAGTAGCTGCCGCAAGTCGGATATTGTTCCTTTCATCTTTATGCTCTCTGAAGTTCTTGCCTATGTACCACGCGTCCGGAAGCCAGGCGATTATCTTTCTGGCCGATGTCCTGTCGAATTCGATCAGATCTTGCATCGTTTTGTTCCACATATCAGATCCTTTTGAAGCCCAGGCTGCTCTGTCTATCACATTCCTTATCTGCTGATCGGTGGTGGTACATCCAGATGCCAAGAAAACGACAGAAAGGAACATCAACACTTTATATGTGGGCATATCTTCCTCCTTAAAGAAGTAGACAGTAGGCAGCAGACAGTAGACAGGGGAGAACTTCCCCTCCCTGGAGATTGTCCCCGATTGAATCTATCGGAGGTTCCCCATCGGAGGTCGGGGATTGCTTGGCTTGGCTCGCAATGACAGTCGTAAGGGACTTACAATGACGTTGCTTAGGTCTGTCATTTCCAAGGGTATCCTCAGCGTCATAGCAAGGGCACTCGCCCCGAAGTAATCTCGTTGTATCCTGTCAAACAGCCTTCTTATAGGTTTCCACGCGGGTGCCTTTAAAAGGCTTCAGTCTCTTTACTAGAGCGTCCATTTCCTCTTTTGACATCGGGCTGAAAGATTTAGCAGAGTTTACGTTCTCCTCTAAAAACCGCACCTTTTCGCACCCGGATATAATCATTGACACAGGGAGACTCCAGACATATCTGAGACATTCTTCAGCGGTCGCCGCGCCCTTTGTGACCAGATTGCCCCCCGCTGTGGTCTTCATAGCCAAAACGCCTACGTCATTCTTGACCAGCTCCGGAAGGATAAGCTCTATAAAGCTTAAATAGTTAGGGTCTACAGGGTTTATGGGTATCTGGAAGGTAGATAGATGCTCGTGGTACTTCAGGGCCTCCAAGAACGCCTGTGGATCGCGATGACCTGTTATTCCTATATACCTTATCTTTCCCTCTCTTTTCGCCCTGTCGGCGGCCTCCATCGCTCCGCCAGGGCCGAAGATAGTTTGCACATCTCCAGGGGTATCTATCCCGTGAAACTGCCAGAGGTCTATGTAATCGGTATTAAGGCGTCTCAGGCTCTCGTGAATGTGATCCCATGCCTCTTTTTGCCTTCTGTTCGTATCTTTGCTCATCACGAAGACGCCTTTCCGCCTTTTCCCCAACCCCCTGCCCAATCTCTCCTCGCATACACCGTGGCCATAGTTCCAGGCGTTGTCGAAGAAGTTGACCCCGAAGTCCAGAGCCTTATGGACGATCCGTTGCGCCCCCTGCTCATCTGGTATGTTCAAATGCGCTCCGCCGAGTCCGATTATGGTCACCATCTGGTCGGTCTTTCCGAGACGCCTTTTAGGTATCTCGTCATAACCTCTGGCAAAGCTCTCTGTATAATTGCCGAGTCCGATGCCCGCCGATCCGACAAGGGTAGTTTTAAGGAAATCTCTTCTGTCCATTATAACACTCCTAACGGTGGTGTCATCCATATCTCGTCTGTGGTTATTCCTTCTTTTTGTGAGAGAACAAACAAGACGGTCTCAGCCACCCTTTCTGGCGGCGTCATATCTTCTCTTGAGGGCTTTTCTTCTATGCTATCCCAAAAGGGGGTATCCGTGGCTCCGGGGCACACAGCTGTGACCCTTATGCCTTTGTCTCTTACCTCCTCTGACAAAACCTTTGTAAATCCCAAAGCCCCGAACTTGGAGGCGCAATATCCGCTTGCAAATTTGAAAGGGACTCTCGCCGCGATGGAGATTACGTTTACGATGTGACCGCTTTCTCTTTCGAGCATGTGTTTGAGGGCGTACTTGGAGCAAAGGTACATTCCCCTTAAATTTGCGTCCATCATCCTGTCCCAGTCCTCCGTCTTCGACTCTGTGATAGAGGCGAAGGCTCCGAATCCGGAAGCGTTGCAAAGGGCGTCGATTCCAGCGTAGCGCGAGATTGCCTCCTCTATAAGATTTTCCACCTGCCTCTCATCTGTTATATCCGTACGAACAGAAAAGGCGTCTCCCCCTTTGCTCTGTATCTCATCTGCCGTCAGTGCAAGATCCTGTTCAGTCCGAGCCGCAAGGACTACACTTGCACCCTCTTGAGCCAGGAGCACGGCGACCTGCCTGCCTATCCCCCTGCTTGCTCCCGTCACCACTGCTACTTTACCCGCAAGGTCTCCCATACAAGCTATTCTCCCAAATATTCAAAGCAGCTTTTGCGCGTTTCCCAGAGCCTGATCTTATAGAGCGAACCCCGGGGCATCTGCTCATCTAACAGATCCCATATAACCATAACGACGTTCTCAGACGTCGGGTTCAAATCCTTGAACTCGTCCACGTCCATATTCAGATGCTTGTGGTCGAGCCTTTTTATTATCCTGTCCTCGACCACGCTGTCTACATAGCCCAGATCTACTGACATTCCCGTATTGGGGTCTATCTCTCCCTTAACGACAACCTCCAAGCGGTAGTTGTGCCCGTGGCCGTTGGGGTTGTTGCATTTTCCAAAGACTTCTTTGTTCTCCTCATTGCTTAACTTTTGGCTGTGGAGCCTGTGAGCCGCGCAAAAATCGAAAATTCTTGTAAGGTATACCATCTTGTTCTCACTTCCGTAGTATTCTGAAAATAGGTTCTCCTCTTCCTCCACTTTGACCTTGAATAGCTTGCACGTTTCTATCTTTTCCTCCAACCGATCCCATAGATATATGGCTATGTTCTCAGTAGTGGGGTTTTTATCTTTGAAATACGGATGGTCCTCGTTTATGAACTTGTGATCCAATTCGCTGTTTATAACGCTCTTCATTATATCGTCCAGGCCCTTGATATCCATCACCATCCCGGTTGAAGACTCTACCTTTCCTGCTACCGTGGCCTCACAGACGTAGTTGTGCCCGTGTCCATAGGGATTGTAGCACTTGCCGAAAAGTCTCAGGTTTTCCTCTTTTGAAAGGTCCGGGTCACAGTAGCGGTGCGACGCCTCAAATGCCACTGTGCGGGATAAAAATACCGTATCTTTTTCCCCAGAAAGTTCTCCGTTGCGTTCCAAAACTTGTGGGGAGTCCCGTTTGCTCATCATTCTCTCCTGTAGGGTTTGGCTAAGGCAGCAGGAGCTGTGGAGCGTCCCACGAATCCCGCTAAAACCAACAGTGTAAGGATGTAGGGCAACATCAAAAAGAACTGGTAGGGGACATCCAATCCCAAGGCCTGAAACTGAAACTGAAGGGCGTTGGCGGCTCCGAAAAAGAGCGCCGCTCCTAACGCCCCCCACGGATGCCACTTTCCGAATATGACGATAGCTAACGCTAGAAATCCTCTCCCCGCGGACATCCCCTCAATGAACGTATTTGAATGCGCCAGCGAAAGATAACTCCCCGCACAGCCCGCCGCAAATCCGCTTATAAGGACGCATATGTAGCGCATCTTCACCACGTCTATGCCCGATGTGTCCGCCGCCTGTGGATGCTCTCCAACCGCTCTGATGTGAAGCCCCACCTTCGTCCTAAATAGTATAAACGCAGCTATCGGTACAGACACGAAGGCCATATAGACAAGCAGGTTATGCTGGAAGAACACCGGTCCGAAAAAGGGTATGTCCTTTATGAAGGGAATATTTTCTGTCTGGAACATCTCCACCATCAGTGCCGCGCCAGTAACGCCGAACATCGCTCTATATAGGACTCCCGTTATGCCTAAGGCGAATATATTGACTGCCGTCCCGACCACTACCTGATCTGCGCCGAGTGAGATGGACAAAAGGGAAAAGATAAGGGCTAAAGTCACACCTCCTAAAGATCCTATAATAAGGCCGACCCAGGGATTACCTGTATAATATGAGCCGACCATCCCGAAGAAGGCGCCAGATAGCATCATTCCCTCAAGCCCGATGTTTATGACACCTGAGCGCTCTGCAAATATCTCCCCAAGTGACGTCATCAACAGCGGAACAGACATCGTTACCGCCGACCTCGAAAAGCTCGTAAAGATTAGGTATAGACTTCCTAACTCCAAGCTATTTCCTCTTTTCAAGCAGACAGCCAACAAGAGAAGGCAGGGATACCTACATACTGTCTATTTTGGCTTGTCTTTTACTCAACGTGGGTTACTCGATAAAGATAATTGCCTTTGCTTCGCCTCTTTTCCAGTCCCTGGTCTTGTGCTCAGCAGAGGTGATTTTCACATCCAGAATAGCGTCAGCCCCGTGCTTTCTGGCCACCTCCTTTAAGAGTTGAACTATCTCTTCAGGTTTGACCAGATCCCAGTGAGACTCGGAATCGGCTTCTTTTTCAGCGTATACCATCCCAATCATCTCAAATTCCTCTGTCGGACTATCACCTTCAAAGTACACTAAAACATCGTAGTCCTCAGGCTTCGGAGGATATGCTTCAGGCCCGCTCCTGATAAAGTCGGTGAGCGTTGCACCGCATCCGCAGAATAAGCATAGGCAGATAACTACAAGGAATTTTGGCATGTCTTTTCTCTTTTCTGTACAGCACGAACTATCGCAATTATCTCAAATTCTTCCGCGAGACGATCACCCTCAAAGAAGACCAAAGCATCATAGTCCTCAGGCTTCGGAGGATATTCCCCAGGGGATCGCCGCCGGTTTACGACGCTAGACATCACCTTGCGCAGTCGCGCGCACCACCTCGGGGAACCATTCGTCGAAGGGCGTGAAGTGAAATCCCTCACGTTCCGTCTTCGCCATATCGAGCGTCCAATCGTCCTCGGAGCACCAATAGGGCGAATGGTCCAGCTTCCTGCCGCGCGGGACTAACTTCGGCACCTGTCCCAAAACCTGCGCAATCCGTTCGACCATCTCGGCAGCATCTAAAGCATAGGTGGACGCACCGTTATAGGGACCGACGCGACCCGTAAGCCCCAGCCATACCAGAAACCGGCCGGCGTCGTTGGCTTCGACGTAGGTCAGCCGCCCGCACGGCCTGCTGACCACGATCGGCTTCCCCTGCATCACCCGCTCGACGTGGAACTGGACCCGATCCGTGGGGTCATCTGGTCCCAGAACGATGGGGAATCGTGCCGCCGCAACCGGGAACGGCGCGTGTTGAAAGAGATACGCTTCTGCCTGTCTTTTGCCTTCGGAATAGCCCAGTTTTGTCTTGCGTCCGCTTCCCGGTGAGATAGACATAGGATCGAAAGCCTCTTCTAACAGACGCGAACCCGGAAAAGCATATACCGCATTGCTGGAGGTAAAGACGTAGTGACCAATCTTGCCCGCAAAGACACGGCAGGCATCTGCCACGTCGTCCGGCGCAAAGCCGATCTGGTCAAAGACCGTGTCGAAACGTGAAGCCGAAAACGCCGCCTCCATGCTGGCAAGGCTGGTTCGGTCGAAACGCACCCGCGCAACTCGATCTCCGAAAGAGTCAGGTGTGCTTCCGCGGGTGGCGATCGTCACCTGACACCCTTTGTCCAGCAGATGCGTGACAAGCCTTTTGCCAAAGAACGTGGTGCCACCCATGATCAAGACGTTCATTCCGCTACTGCACCTCACTCATCTGAAGGGCCCCCATCTAGTTTCGACAGCGACCTGAGGTCACACGTTGGCTCCGTAGCGGGGACGGGCAACGTGCCCCGCATTTGACAAAGTCGGTGAGTGTTACGCCGCATCCGCACAAGAAAAGTAAGAATGACACTGCGGAAAGTTTGGGCACGTCTTCTCATTCCTGATGAAAGTCCGTGAAGTATACTCATCCACGCCAGAATCCCCAAATGTCTAATATCAATGTGGATCATCACTCAGTCTCTTAATAGCTTTGTTCTTTTCGCTAACTGCAATGCGGCTCTTGTTCACTACCTCTTTCATTATAGAAATAGTCTTATCGTAGGTCGCGCAGTCAACTGGATACGGCGTGGCGTCTTTGCCGCCGTGAGCAAAGGAGTAGCGAGCCGGGTCTTCATACGAGGGCACAGCGCCGTAAAGAATCTCTGCCACCAGCGCAAGAGCCCGCACTGTTTTAGGACCGACGCCCCGGGTGGCTAGCAACTGCTCGTAATTTTCAGGAACCTTGTCGCAAAGTTTGGCCAATATCTTCTCCAGATACTTGCTTTTGGCGAAATCCTCGTATATAACGGGATGAACTTTAAATTCTCTATTTTCTATGTTTAGCAGACTCATTTCTTCGTCTTTATATCGAAGCGCAACCATTTGGCTTAAAGGCGAGGAGTGCTCACGGATGATCTCTATCTCCTTTATCAGTGGTCGGTAACCTTCGCCGATGACCTTGACGCTCGTTTCGCGAGTATCGGTGCTCTTTTTGGCGGTCAAATTGAGCGTCATCTGTCGCCCTCTTTGTGAAGCGATGCCGACGTGAGGTTCACAGACCAAATCTTTGATATTCTCCGAAAACCAATGGTAGCGTCTGGCTGTGGCATTGGCTTCGTTCATGCCCTGCTGCACAACTGCCCAGGAACCGTTTAGTGAAAAGAAGAAGCTGTGATGATAGATTTGATAATCGTCTTGCACCAGTGAGCTGTCTACTTTGGCGCTCATGCGGGAATTATAGACCAGGTTTTCTATATGCGGATCGGGCAAACATAATCTCTCTCCCCAGGATTGGATTTCGTCCGGGGTTTTTCGTGAGGTTCTGCCCTTGCCGCCGCAGATGAAGATGCCCAGGTCGCGCTCCTGCCCGCGAATTGCTTCTTTCAAAGAGGCGGTCAGAATTGTTGTCAGGCCCGAGGCATTCCAATCGAAAGCCAGCACCGTTCCCAGGGATTGAAACCAGACTGGATCTGCGATGCGTTTGACAAATTCATCCGGTCCGTGCTCAATCACAATCACCCGCGCCATCTCCCGCCCTAACTTAACCATGCGTTCAAACAACCAGCGCGGACAGCGGCCGGTGTCCAGCGTAAATGTGGCGATGCCTCGTTTCATAGTTTTGTTTTCATTCCGGTAGAAAGAATGGGGTCCACCTTTATATTATCCAATGTAACCGCATATGCTGTAGGGTACGATGCTGGGCAGATGACCCACCTTGCTAAAGGGTACCATACCGCTCCCCTTGACAGAGCGACAAATATTTCGCAAATTGGGGTTTGAGAAGGGAGGTCAAGGTGTCGAGCCCCGAAGTGAAAGATGGTAAGCGCTGGACGGCGACCCGTAAGGGAGAGATTGTGTTGGCTCTTTTGAGAGGAGCAGATCTATCTGAGGTGTGTCGTAAGAATGGAATTAGCCAGTCGCAGGCGTATGCTTGGCGTGATAGTTTCTTAGAAGGGGGCCAGGAGAGTCTGAAGTCTCGGCGTGGTCGCAAGGATCCGAAGGAGCGAGAGGTTAGCCGGTTGGAGCGCAAGGTAGGGCAGTTGACGCTCCAGTTGGAGATACTCGAAGAGGTAGCCCGTCTAAAAAAAACGAAGCGGTTGCCTTGAGTGGGCGGTTTTTGGGTCGAGGCTATTCCCGCAAGGTGGTAGCTTTGGCTTTGGGTTTGCATCGTTCGACTCTGTATAGGTTTAGGGATAGAGGTGTCAGTTCTTCTGTTAAAGAGCCTGTGATAGATGAGGAGCTTGCTTTTCGTATTCGAGGGATACTGGACCAAGAAGAGGCATTTGGTCACAGGCGGGTTTGGGCGCATCTTCGTTTCAAGGAAGGGGAATGTGTCAACGTTAAGAAGGTTCATAGGATAATGAAGCTTAAGGGGTGGCAGTGTAAGCTGTGGAATCGTCCCGGGAGAAAGGGGCCACAGGTTGCCCAGAAGCGTTCTGTGGTGGATAGTCCCGACAGTTTGTGGTCGAGTGACTTGACAAAGATTTACTGTGGAAAAGATGGTTGGTGTCCTCTTATTGCGGTGGTGGACAACGGAAGCCGGGAGGTTCCTGGGTATCGTTTTAGTCGAAAAGGGAGGGCACTGGAGGCCACAGATGCCCTGGATCGGGCCGTGATCTCTCGATACACTTCCAAGGAGGCTGTCCCCCAGGGTCTCACTTTGCGCTCTGACAATGGTTCCATCTTTTTGGCTCGGGCCTATTTGGCCAGTACCGAATATTGGGGAATTCGTCAGGAATACATACCAAGTGGTAAACCCGATTGGAACGGTGTTGTAGAGCGTTTTTTCAGGACCCTCAAGCAAGAGTGTGTTTGGCTTCACAAGTTTGAATCCTTTGAACAGGCTGAGAAGATCATATCTCAGTGGATCGATAATTACAACAAGAACAGGCTTCATTCATCCCTGGGATATAAGACCCCAAAAGAGTGGAGAAAACAATTTTATCTACTACCCCAGGTTGCTTAATTGGTGTCGCTTTCCTGGGAAGCAGTACAGTACTTAGTCCTGCTGGTTCTCAGGTGATCTACATCATTACCTATTTTTTTACGTACTCTGTCAGGACTATTCTTGAATTCTTCTCGAACACGTCTATGATCCTCTCCTGTGCCCGACAGAGACAGCCCTTCAATATCGCGCAAGTAATTCCGTGCTTTACTGAACGCGGCGTAATATGCCCTGCTAATCGAGGATCGCAATTTAGCCTCTTGACTCGCTGGATTCACGGGATACCCAGCAAGTTCCTCTGCAAGATCAAGATACTCTACCCAATCGAAGCTCACAGAAATTCCACATCAATACAAAGACCGCCCTTCGAACTATCCATAGCATCAAACCACCATTCCTCATCTAACCGGTCCAGTCTGTCCAGTGCCTCATCTGGTGGAAGATTGGTACCAATGAAGATGAACAACTCGCGATCATCGGCTGCTTCGGGATCAGTTACGACTTGAAGAAAGACCTGTGGATTTGATCGAAAGTGTTGCTCAATTTGGATGTATGCCTCAAACAATAACGGGACAAGAAACGAATGAGCCTGTAGAAAAGAGGACACCTGTTGTGGCTTTCTGAAGGTGTACAGTTGCTCAAGTGACCTGATATTTCTCTCCTCCACAGCCTGTGGGGCCACTGTTACTAGTTGCTCCGATGGGACTTCAGCCTTTTCTCTTGCAGGCTCAGGTATAGGGACTCCATCTTCTGTCATACCCTCTACTATCATCTCCACCAATTCTTGAATATTCTTATAGGCATCTTCTCTTGTGTATCCCCAGGTTGCTGCGGCATAGTGTTCAAGGGCTGGGCAGTAGGCGTGCCAACGGTCGGCATCAGGTTCGACCACTACTTTGAAAGTATATGTCTTGGCTTCGATAATCGGTGGATTCTTATATTTTCTACTCATTTTACGCCTGCCTATTCGTCAGATCTATCCTTTCTAACCTCGGATTGTGCGTTATCCCCGGAATTCTTCCCCTTTTGGCGATCGCCTTTCCGTTTACTTCCTTAATATCTGCTGTGAAATCTATAGGGTTAGCTCCGCTTATGGCGCTCCCTACTCCGAATGAGTCCACTGGTGCGTCGCTCTCTACGAATTGCCTTATCCTCTCCACATCGAGTCCTCCGCTCACCACGATCTTCACCTGGCCATGTCCAGCGCGGTCGAGGCGAGCCCTTACCTCTTTGACCAAATCAGGGGTCACTCCCCCTCTTTCTGCTGGCGTGTCGAGCCTGACGCCCCAGAGTCTTTCGCCCAGAGCATCAGCTACCCTTATGCTCTCTTCTGCCTCATCCCTGAACGTATCCACCAATGCTATCCTCCTGATCTCCATCGGCATATGTCTGTCGAATGCTTTTAAGGCTTTGAGTGTATCCCCGAAGATCAGAATCACTGCGTGAGGGATTGTTCCCTGTGCCTTCCGTCCTGCTAACGCCGATCCCGCAGGTGTGGCGCACCCTGAACAGCCTCCGACTATGGCCGCATATTCCAACCTGTGCGATATATCGGGATGAACGTGCCGTGCGCCGAAGCTTATAATTGGGATGCCCGCTGCTGCTTCTACGCAATCTCTTGCAGCCGTCGCCCATCCACTTTCACTTGCCAATATTCCCAGAAGCGCTGTCTCATAGATGCCGAAAGCACTGTACGGAGCCGTGATCCTCAGGACGATCTCCTTTGACTCCATCATCTCCCCCTGGTTCAATGACCAACTCTTGGAACCTTCGGGGAGTACCTCTGCCAGAATATCGAGCACTTCCTCTATCCCGCACAGGAGTCCCACCCTGCTCGGGAATATCTCCATCGTCACGTCTGCGTCTATGCCCTCAGCCTTCAATATCTTCTGTGCGTGAGAAAAATAGACATCCGCCCTGTCCTTTGAAAGGGCGGAGTGAAAGAGCACGTCCTTACCCATCCGTGTCCCTGATCTATTCAACTGTCACAAGCTGTGCCCCTAATATCTTCTCTATGTGATCGAGGGCAAACTTGTGTGCAGTATCGTCAAATGTAGCCACGCAGTTCTTATAGACTACTACGGGATAGTCCCTGTTTCTGGCGTCTGCTACCGTGTGAAGAACGCAAATATCTGTGCAGACCCCGCAGACCGAGATCCTGTCAGGATTTAGCTTTTCGAGCCTATCTGAAAGGTCTGTCCCGTAAAATCCGCTGTATCTGGACTTTTCTAACCTCTCTGCCGGATAAGTTGAAAGCTCAGGGATTATGTCGCACTCAGATGTCCCTCTCACGCAGTGCTCGGGGAACATCTGAAATTCCTTGTCGTCGGGGTCGTGGGTATCTATTAAGAAAATCACCTTCGATCCGCTGCCCAGTTCCTTATCTAAAAGCTTCTGGACGTTGGGTATGATCTGTCTTGCTGTAGGTCCACAGTAGAGAGGATTCCCCTCCTGGCAAAAGCCCCTGAGCATATCCACAACTATCACTGCGTCAGCCATGACTGACCACTCCCTCTCTTTTCTTACAGCAGGCCGTAAACAGGGAAAGGCGCCACCTACCTACTTTTTACTACTCATCGAACAAAAAGGTAGACTCAGCGTAGAATCTGACCTGTCTACTGGCGTTCTTTTCCCTTATATACTCTCCAAGCCAGAGGTTCTTTTCCTCTAAAGTCTTTGAGTTGAAGAAGATATCAAGGCTCAAGTTAACTCTTAAGGCACGTCGGGGGATCACGTGTCTGGTTATGCCAGTGGGGAGCTTGATGTCATTTGTGGCAAGGCTCGCTATTTCTCCCTTGGTATATTGTGGAAAGACTACAACAGCGGTGGGATTGTCGTAGTCCTCCTTTAACGTCTCTATCCTGTCTGTCGTGACTCTGTATATCGGCGCTTTTCCTTTGTAGGTGCTCACCATCTTGTTCAGGGAGGCTATTTGAGATTCTAAATCGTCTCCACCCTCAAACGCAAAGGTGCCGTTGTCCTTGAAATCGGCGTAGCTAATGATCCGTCTTTCCTTCAAAAGAGTCTCAGCCTCTTCGTGTGCGGTGCTGTACATCTCTATTCCGTAGATTTCATCTATCTTTTGGAAAAGGTCGGTTTCTGTCCGATCTACCACAAGATGATACCATGTCGAAAGCTCAATCTCAGGATCGAAGTAACCCACGATCTGAACCAGAGCATCGCGGCAGTTCATCTCTTTTAGGGCCGTGATCCTGTTGGCACCGTCCAGAACCATATAGAGTTCACTTTCCAGTTTTGCCACAATGGGCGGATTGCGAAGGATCTTATCTTGTCCTAATCTTTGTAGGAGTCCCTCTACTCTGTAGGGATCTGCGTCCTCGTGAAGCAAGACCTTGTTCAGGGGGACGATCTCCAAATGTGGGAGATTCTGGCTGTGTGAACTTGGTTCTTTTTTGCTTGCCCTTTTCAAATCCTGCGCGGTGAGCATATTTACCTCATTTTCAGGGCAGAGACACTGATCTATCCTGTACATCGTAAGATGGTTTATTTCCGTTATTGGTGGATTTAATATAACAGGAATTGGACATCAGCGCAAGAATTAAAAGGTAGATAGGGCATGCTCCTATCCCTGTCCACTTGATATGGGCGGGAATTTCGCCTTTACGAGCTGGAGAGCTTGGTCTTTTGTTGATGCGACTCCTTCCAACTGCAGGTCCTCTACAAAGGTCAGGATCTTTTTGAAAATAGGCCCTGGAGTATAACCTTCTTCTATGAGGTCGTGACCATTTAGAAGGGGAAGAGGACTTATCTGATCATGCTTTAAGGTCTCAAACTTTTCTCTGCAAAATTCCCAGTTGCTCAAATCCCCGTGGCTGGCTTTGCAATCTACCCTGTGCAGTTCGAGATGATCCTCGAACTTGTCCATTCTTAAGAATCTCTTTAAGGTGCTTTCTTTCATGTCTTGTACGTGCATAAACTTGAGATGATTTCTCACCAGTTGGGTTATATGCTCCGTCTGATCGTTCGAGAATCTGAGTCTTCTGCATATCTTCTCGGACATCTCTGCTCCAACTTTGGCGTGGTTGTCGAACCGTATTCTGTCTGCGATGCGAAATGTAGAGGGTTTCCCCACGTCGTGCAGTAGGACTCCCATAGCAAGCTCAGGTGATGGGCATTCTACATAGTCCAGCATCATGAGTGTGTGGGTTAAGACGTCACCTTCAGGGTGGAACTGCGGCGGCTGTTCTACGCCGTCCATCTTGCCCACTTCAGGGATTATGTGATCCATAAGACTCGTCTCTATCAGAAGCCTTACACCACGGGAGAGACTATAATCAGTAATGATCATTATAAGTTCAGCCCTAATCCTTTCGGGGCTGACCTGTTGAATTTTATGGGACATCTCTTCTATTGCGCTTAAGGTCTCCTCCTCTATCTTATAGCTGTAGCGAGACGCAAATCTAACCGCCCTTATCATCCTTAACTTATCTTCTTCGAATCTCTTTCGAGGCTCTCCTATGGCCCTTATTATTCCATCTTCGATGTCCCCAATCCCACCGACGTGGTCTATTAGCTCGTCCTTTGCAGGGTCGTAGAACATACCGTTTATAGTGAAGTCCCGCCTCAGGGCGTCTTGTCGTATTTCGCTCTGCTCTTGAAAAAACTCTACCTCTTCCGGATGCCTTCCGTCTTTGTAAACTCCTTCCTTCCTGAATCTTGTCACATCGTATTCCTGGCCGTCCATAACCACTATCACCGATCCGAACTTGGTCCCTATGGGGATGGTTCTGGGAAAAATGGAGGTTATCTGTTCAACGGGAGCGTCTGTGGCGATGTCGTAATCGGTAGCCTCAACGCCACGGAGTCCACGCTGGATCATAACCATATCCCTGACACATCCCCCGGCAAAGAGGGCCGCAAAGCCCCTTTCCTTGAGGACATTGACTATTTTAAGGGCATTTTGATAAGATTTCATGGCAAAAACTGCAAGGATATTTTAAGCTTGAATACTTATCTGGCGCTAGGTAAGAATATAATTTCTTCAGCTTTATTTGTCAATTTTTCGGCGGCTGAATAAGCCTTCGGACGTTCTAAAAAGGTGCGCAAACATACTGTCAGGTCCACGATCTGCGCCCTGACCACTCTGTGAAGATGCTGGTGGGCGTCCGCCACACCGCCTTGGAGAACAGAGGCCCGATCCTTAATTCAGAAGTTCGGAGACGGGGATCCAGGTGTACGGCCTGAGCTAACAATACACAAGGGGAACCGTTCTGGTCCCCCTTGTGTACCTACGTGACTACTCCGTTTTAAGAAAAAATCAGCCACGGACAAGTCCGCAAGCCTTTAGCCGAATGGCAAAGAGATAAGCTCGGCTCTCATAAGGAATGTTTTGCCTAAAATGTCAACCTATAAACGCGATTCATCCCTCGTGAAGCTACGGCTATTTGTCTCTTATTTCTTTCAGTTCGTCTCTAAGCTGCACAGCCCTTTCAAAGTCCTCTCTTTCGAGGGCTTCCTCAAGTTCCTTTTCTAATTTTTGCTCTTTGGTCAGGGGTTTGCTGGCCTCAACTTCGTCGTACCAACTCGTCAGTGCTCTAAGTTCGATGCTCATTTCGATTAGGTCTTCTCTTTCGTATTCCTTGTAGAAGTCCTCTATTTGTCCTATTCCTTCTTGTATTTTGTCAAGTGCCTCCTGGTGGTCCTTTCTGTCCAGGCTTATAAGGGCATCGGCTCTGGTCATTTGCATAGTTACAAAAGGTCTCCATCGATCTACCTCTATTTTGTACTGCTCTTCCTGTGCGTATTCTTTTATTAGATCCATAATCTGTAGGTTGTGTTCTGCATCCCCTATAGCCTTTTGGTACTCCTCTAACTCCAGAAAACTTATGCGCCTTTGGTAGTACTGCATCAATTCCATCTGTAGCTTCACACAGTCGTCGTTGTCCAGTTTGAAATCTTCGCCTGTGTCCCTTTTTTCATGTTCTTTTAACAACGATAGATAGTAGTCCAAAAGGGACTCTGAGCCGTAGGGTCTCGTGCCATCGGGTTTACCTTCCAGATCCATCTGTATAACGCCTAACTCCACCCTCATCTGTATCTTCTCTTTTCCATCTAATCCTCTTATCTTCCTGACTAAAAGACCTTTAGGATCAAATTCCCAGTCCTCTAGTATAACGTCTATATCTTTATGCATAGTCTTCCTCTAAGCAGGTAGACAGACCCCCGATAGATTCAATCGGGGCTTCAATCAGAGCTTCAATCAGAGCAAGCGCACTTCTCCCTCTCTGTATGCTGTCTCTCCAAAAATGGTGGAGGTGGCGGGGATCGAACCCGCGTCCGCAGATAATTCAAAAGAAACGTCTACACGCGTAGTCTATCTATTTAATCTTACAATTTGCATCTCCAACAGACAGGATATACAAATTGCCAGCTCTTTGAAATCTTACCCGATAATCAGGAGCAGAAGATCGAGCCAGCCTGACTTTTCGACGCTCCTTAGAACCCCGCAGGCAAGTGCTCTAAGGAACGGGTCAGCTAATTAAGCTGCCAATGCATACGAATAATCGTCTGCAGTTGAATTTTGTCCCAATTGTTTTACGAGTCACTGGGATCTCGGCGCGCAGTTCCTCTATCCTCTATCCCCGTCGAATCCAATTCACCCCCGTCTTTAGGTAAACAGTACACAGTAATAAGAGGGAACATCCCCCCATTTTCTGTCTACTAATATAAAGTTTTTCGGTGCGTTTGTCAAGTGCCCCTTAACTGTCAAGCGCTTCTGGCTCATCTAAACGCTTTACGTCGATGACGTCGTCGATCTTCGATAGCTTCTTGATCAACCCACTGAGGTGCTGGAGATTTCTGACATCTAATTCAAAATTGTTGTATGAAATGTCCTCTTTGGTACCTAATGATCCACTTCTGATGTTCGTCCTAGTCTCGGCAAAGACCCTGGTTATGTCTCTTAAGAGGTTTTTCCTGTCCACTGCCTGAACAAGTATCGGCACGATGAACGACTGGCCCTTTTGGGTGTCCCATTCTGCCGGGACTATCCTTTCGCTGGCTGGATCGTCATCTGCAGCTTGGAGCATCGCAAGGCTGTTAGGACAATCGACCCTGTGGATCGAGACACCTCTTCCTCTGGTTATAAGCCCCACAATTCCGTCACCCGGGACGGGATTGCAGCATTTGGCAAATTGAATCATCATATTGTCCAAACCCTCAATCCTGATGCCTTTGCCTTTGACCTTCTTGTCAAACAATTCTTCCGATACTCTTTTGGGACCCTGAAGTGTCTTGCCCGTCATGCCAGGGATGTCTGATCTTTTCATTCCTTTTTGGGAGGGTTCGGACATAATCTTGCTGGTAATCCTGCCGGTGGTGATCTGACCGTTCCCCACATTGGCAAAGAGGTGGTCAATGTCCTGTTCGCCGCAGCTTTGGGCTATATCCAGGAGCTCGTCCTGGTTAATCTTGATTCTTAATCTCTTGAATTCTCTTTCGAGCATCTTCTTGCCGAGTTCCACGCTGTGTGTGTACCTCGTTTCCTTTAACCAGTGTTTGATGCTGGACCGGGCTTTGGAGGTCTTTACTATTTCGAGCCAGTTTGTGTGGGGTTCCTGTTTGAGGGAGGTTATAATCTGGACTGTGTCGCCGCTTTTTAGCTCTGTGCCCAAAGATGACATCTTCCCGTTGACTTTCGCGCCCAGGCTGTGCAGCCCAACATCTGTATGAACACTGAAGGCAAAGTCCAGCGGTGTGGCTCCTCTTGGCAGTCGCTTTAGAGCCCCTTTGGGGGTGAAAACGAATATCTCGTCCTGGAATAAGTCTATCTTAAGTTCCTCCATAAAGTCCTTCGACTCCGTATCCTGCTGCCATTCGACTAACTGCCGAAGCCATACCATGTGTTTGTCCAGTTCGTCTTCTTTTGTCAGCCCTTCTTTATATCTCCAGTGAGAGGCTATGCCTTCTTCTGCGGTCTGATGCATATTTTTGGTCCTGATCTGTATTTCGACCATCTCGCCACTTGGCCCTATCACCGTGGTATGTAAGGACTGATACATGTTCGACTTGGGTGTGGCAATGAAGTCCTTGAATCTAGCAGTGACGGGGGTGTACATACTGTGCAACAATCCCAAAACGTGATAGCACTCTTTTACGGTTTCAACTATTATCCTTATGGCAAAAAGATCGTATATGTCTTCAAAGGGCAGACCCCTTTTTTTCATCTTGCTGTAGATGCTGTAGAAGCTTTTGGGACGACCTGTGATCTCGGCTTCTATCTTGTTGGCTTTAAGTTCCTTTTGCAGCGGGACCTTAATCTCTTCTATGTATCTTTCCCTTTTATCTCTTTTCAACGCGATCTTTTCTCTTATGCTTTGGTAGGCCTCAAAATCGAGGTATTTAATGCTCAAATCTTCAAGCTCCCATTTGATCCTGGCTATCCCCATGCGGTGTGCCAACGGTGCATACACTTCTCTGGTCTCAAGGGCTATGCGTTTTTGCTGGTCGGGGCTCAGAGATTCTAATGTCCTCATATTGTTTAAACGGTCCGCAAACTTAATTAAGATCACTCTTATATCCTTGACCATCGAAAGGAGCATCTTTCGCAGGTTCTCCGCCTGTATAATCTCCTGTGTTTTTTCAGTGCGAGACTTTGAAGACTGCGCCTGGGAAATTGAGTCTTCCTGTGAAAGGCTCTCTGATACTTTTGCAGGCTCCCGGACGGAGTGGGCGTCCCACTCGGTTATCTTCGTCACGCCGTCTACTAAGGTAGCTATCTCCTCGCCGAACTCCGCGCTCACCTGCTGGTGGGTTATTCCCGTGTCTTCGACTATGTCGTGCAAAAGCCCCGCCGCTATGGTCGTCGAATCTAAATGCAGATTGGATAAGATCCTGGCTACCTCGATGGAATGGATGATGTAGGGACACCCTGATTCTCTAAACTGTCCCCTGTGAGCAAGCTCGGCAAAGTGGTAGGCCCTGGAGATCGACTCAAAATCCGCTCTCTCATTGTAAAAGGATACCACTAAAAGGAGTTGTTGTAGTTCGGGATGCTCGTTTTCCTTTTCCAGTACTTCTTCTACTAGTTCTGTCTGTTCCAAAAATGTAGTATCCATTTTTCTAGTAACCGTTAAAAGTAGATAGGACGTCCTACTTTACCTGTCTATTTTGTAGTAACGCCTGAACATATCGTTCTGTTCCTTTTTAGAACCTGTGCAAATCCCAAAATTGATCTTGACATCTACTGCATATCCCCTTAATTTCAGTAGACACTAATCAAAGTAGGATAGCCTTTCTGTTATCCCCATTTCATAAGAAATATAGTAATTTAGCTTAAAATCCGCAAGATGAGATTTTGGCTTTTAAGGAAACCCCAGTGGCTATAAAGTGACTATCCAGTGACTATAAGGAAACCCCAGTGGCTATAAAGTGACTATCCAGTGACTATAATGAAAGGAGAACTCCTATGGATCTGGGTCTAAAGGATAAAGTGGCTGTAGTAGGTGGTTCGAGCCTGGGATTGGGGAGGGCCTGCGCTATGGGCCTTGCCGAAGAAGGGGCTCGTGTCGTGGTATCCTCCCGCAACGAGGAGCGACTGCACGAAACCGCTGAGGAGATAAGGTCGAAGACGGGCGCCCAGGTGTTGGCAGTCCCCACTGATATGTCCAAAGCTGAGGATATTGAGAATCTTATTGACAGGACTGTGGATGAGTTCGGACGAATAGATTGCCTGGTCAATAACGCCGGTGGGCCTCCTGCTGGTCTCTTTATGGAACAGGGCGAAGATCAGTGGGAGTTAGGCTGGAAGCTCACGTTTATGAGCATGGTGAGGAGCTCAACCAAGGTTGTGCCTATTATGCAAAGGCAGGGAGGAGGTTCTATTGTGAATATAACTTCTCTTTCGGTCAAACAGCCTGTGGATAGCCTTATCTTGTCCAACTCCTACAGGGCGGGTGTGGTAGGTGTGGCCAAGACGATGGCAAATGAACTGGGTCAATACAATATCCGCATAAATAACGTGTGCCCCGGATATATCAGGACCCAGAGGCTGGAAAGCCTGCTTGCTGGTAGGGGAGAAAAAACTGGACAGTCTTTGGAGGAAGTCATAGATGATATTTCCGGTGATGTTCCCCTTGGCCGCCCGGGCAAGCCTGATGAGTTGGCCGATATGGTGGTCTTTCTATCTTCGGACAGGGCAAGGTACGTGACGGGCGTCACTGTGCAGGTGGACGGCGGCGTAGTTAAGGGGTTAATGTAGGGGCGAGGTCTGCCCCCGCAAGGTTGAATCGGGGGTCGTCCACTCGCCCAGTAGGAAAGCAGTTCTGCCCATCCCTGGCCGGGATGTCTGCAGAGGATGATAGAGGATCTTGATAACGCTTGTAAATCTCATCTGAATCAGGCGCAGGTTCTTCTTTCCAAAGGCCTATAGAAATACGATTCCCACAACAAAAAAGAAGGACGGGACATAAGAGTTTGAAGTATCATGAAATCGTCGTCAACTCGAGTAAGTGTCTAATATAAGTAAGGAGAAGAAGAGCTATGACAGTTCAACAACTGATAGTAAGATTTCCGGAAATCCCGCAGGACCTTCACGAAGAACCGGTGCTTGCCCAATTTGCGGAGACCTTTGGAGACCTGCTCCAGGTCGCCCAGGATCCGAGTGCCTGTTCGGCCGCGCACGATGCGGGCAATCACTTCTATCTCAAACTGATCGCCCCCATGAAAATCTATATGTACGGACTCTCCACCAAGGAGAAGGTAATAGGGCAATTGCAAGCGCTGCTCGATCAGCACCGCTCCGACCCCGAAGGATTCGCCCCAAGCCTCCTCCCTGCCGATACGGCGGAAAAAGAGGTCAAGGGTCCGGGATGTGCATGACCCGTCTTTCCCAGATATGACGGTAGGTAAGGAACCTCGCCAAGCTTCTCGGGGAGGCGTATATCGGCATAAGGGATTGACGTGAGTTGACCTTACCGGTAGAGCACAAACCAAATTAGATAAGGAGGGAAAACTATGGCGAGTATTAAGATTAAGTTCATAGGACACGCTTCGTTTATGTTCGAGACGGACGAGGGACAGACGATCTACATCGATCCATGGTTGAATGATAATCCTGCGTCGGACTTGAAGGTCGTGGATGTGACTGAGGCTGACGTCGTCTGCGTGACGCACGGTCATGTAGACCACCTGGGGGACTCCATCCAGGTAGTCAAACAGACTGGGGCTGTGCTTATCGGCAGCCCTGAGATAGGGTCCTATGCAGCGCAACAGGGTATTACATACGACGGGGCGCCCGAGGAAAATGAGTTGTACTCGTGCCCCCTAAATACCGGAGGATCCTGTACGATCGGTCCCACGACATTTACTATGGTGCAGGCTCTTCACTCCACTGCCTTGCATACGGCTGAGTGGTTCGACTCCATGAAGTATGAACCTGATGGGAGCGTCGCCGGGTATGTGATCAGGACGGACAGCGGCATAAGTTTGTACGATACGGCGGATACGGGTCTTTTCGGTGATATGGCTCTGATCAGTCAAATGTACAGCCCCCAGATCGCTATACTCCCGGTCGGCGGCAAATATACAATGGGGGTAAGGGAAGCCGCAAGGGCGGCGTCTTTGATCAGACCAGAAATCGTGATCCCCTGCCACTACGACACTTTCCCGAATCAAAGGGCCGATATAGATCAGCTGAGAGAGGAAGTCCAGTTCCTGTCTCCTGGGACACAGGTGATTAAGCTAAAGCCGGGTGAATCGTATGAATACAGTAGATAGGTGACAGTAGCCCCCGCTCCCCGATAGATTCAATCGGGGATGCAATCGGGCGTAGACAGGGCACATCCTCCCATCTGTTTTGTCGCAAGTTGTCAGTAGATAGTGAGAGAGCAGCCTGTCTATTGTCTATCTTTTTCTTCATTAGACTGGGTCTGTTAAGCCTTAAACAAAGAATTCTTTCCCAAATAGGAAGATAGCGGAAGATAGCGAACCCTGCGGTTTGACTAACCACAGGGTTTGTTTTATATTTATGTCTGTCCGGTAAATAGTGCACTGTTGTTTAGTAAGGAAGGTACTATGTCCGATTTTGAAGCGGATCAAAAGCAAAAGGCCTACTTTGAGGCGCTGATGGATGCAGATGTCCAAGGAGATAGGTCAAAGGCGCTTAAGAAGGCAAAGGTCAGCATAACGCTTTATAACCAATGGCAAAGGGACAGCGCCTTTGTGGATTTCGAGCAGGGCCTTACGGAGCAGTACCTAAGGTCTTTGGAGTTCAAGTTCGTTATGAGATTACAAGAGCAGATGGATGAGGGGAATATGACTGCTCTGAGTCTTTATCATAAGATACTAAGTGAGATTAAGGATAAAAAGGTAGAGGAAGTAAGCAGCGGAGAGGATAAGCAGAGATTGATCAGAAGTGAACTTGAGGACCTGATCGAAGGAAAGATCGATGAACTCAAAGAAGCGCTACAATCAGAAAGTTGAGGCTGTAATTGATGAACTCGAACGGCAGGCCGAATGGCTTCCGTCTGCTCTGTCCAAGTATGAGCCTCATCCAAAGCAGAGGCTATTTCACAGATCTACCAAGCGCAATCGTTGGTTTATCGCAGGAAATAGAGCTGGGAAGACAGAGGCTGGCGCTGTAGAGGTGGTTATGTTCGCTTTGGGGAAGCACCGCTTCACTCCCCAGCGAAATATCCCAGTCCCAAATTTCGGATGGATCGTCTCGTCTGACTTTTCTTCATCAAGGGATGTCGCAGAGCAAAAGATCAGAAAATATCTGCCCGAATCCCAGATAGATGTCTGGAACAGAACCGACCGGATTATCAAACTCAAAAATGGGTCAGAAATAGGCTTTAAGTCGTGTGACTCCGGAAGGGATAAATTCCAGGGCGTAACAAGACACTGGATATGGTTCGATGAAGAGCCGCCTGAAGATATCTATCGCGAGTGTTTTATGAGAACAGTTGACGTAAAGGGTGAAATCTGGGGGACTATGACGCCCCTGAAGGGATTCACCTGGTTTTATAGGCACATATACAAAAATAGCTCTGACCCTGATATAGCGATATTCTCCGCGGCACTCAACGATAATCCTTACATCCCCAAAGAAGAAATAGAACGGGTGGAACGGAACTATTCAGAAGAGGAGAAGGAGATAAGGGTCAGGGGGCGCTTTGTCTCCATAAGTGGAAGATGTGTGTTCGATACCGCCCTCCTGAGGGTGTCGTTAGACGGTTGTAAGGATTGTTTGACGAGAGGCTTTCTACATATGGACACGATTTCTTCCGAAGGGTTCAGACCGTCCGATCTACCTGCGCGTGCGGACACGCATTCTGGGCCCGTCCTGGAACATTCCAAAGATGGGCCAATAAAGATATGGGAGCCTCCGCAGAGTGGCGCTCTGTACGTGATCGGCGCCGATGTATCAGAGGGACTCGAAAAGGGCGATTACTCGTCCGCTCAAGTGGTCAGAAGAGATACGGGGGAGCAGGTGGCTGAATGGCACGGCCATACCGATCCTGATCTTTTCGGGACCGAACTTTTTAAGCTGGGGAGGTTCTACAACGATGCCTTTGTAGGTGTGGAGGCAAATGGCCACGGGTTGACTACTTTGGTTACGCTTAAGCGCTACCTTGGCTATCCCAATGTCTATTACCGCCAGACAGTGGACAGGGAAACTAAAGGCTCACCGTCAAGGTATTCACGAAAATTAGGATGGCTGACTAACGCCAGAACTAAGCCCTTAATGATCGATGAACTTGCGGGATCATTAAGAGATGAGGGTGTTACCTTGAACAGCAGGGAGACCGTGGAAGAGATGTTTACATTTGTGAGAGATGAGACTGGCGGTATGGGTGCGCAGGAAGGATGCTACGATGATAGAGTGATCGCTCAGGCTATTGCCCTGCAGATGCTCAAGACCGCACCTGTGATGCGAGCGCCGCGGGTCGGGAGAACAACTGCTGGAAGACGACAAGCGTTGACCCGAAACAGGATCACAGGATACTAAACAAGTGGACAGTAGACAGGTGATACATCCCCCCATCCCTTGAGATTGGTTCGTTGCCCCCGATAGAGTCAATCGGAGGTCGCAATGACGGTGCTCGGCTTCAGCTTTGAGAGATTCCCAAGCTCAGTGCGACGTTCATTCAATACTCATCTTGCCTACTGAAAAACAAATGACACTGTGTGGCGGTATCGACACCAAATCAAGGAAGCTTAATCCGCTGCCCGAAGGGCTTCAATCAACCAGATCAATTCCTGACCGAGCCACTCGCTGTAGCCTATACGAGTGTGCTGCCAGCGTCCGGCTTTATCTATCAGGATAAAGGTCGGTATGCCACTGATGCCATAGGCTTTGTTGACTTCGCGCTTTTGGTTGAGCAAAATAGGCCAGGGGGGCTTGTGCTCCTCCATAAACGCCCCCACCTTATCGGGATGTTCTCCGCTGTTTATGCCCCAGATTATCACATCATCTGCGAAGCTGAAGTGGTCGTGAACGTTCTGGATTTCCGGAATGGCGTCTATGCAGGGACCGCACCATGTCGCCCAGAGGTCGAAGAGCACTACTTTCCCTTTCATCTGCGATAAGGTGAACTTCTCACCCTCTAAATTTTCTAAATTAGCATCCGTCATTTTCTTTTGTATATTTGGGGTTAAATATTTAGTATCATTAAGCTACCTTCAATACACGGAAGGAGAGACTCATGTTTCGATTGATTAACATTGTTACAATGGCACTAATCATAGCGTTTGCACTTATAGTTGTTTTGCCTCTGGCATCAGACAGGGCAGCAGGCAGGAAGACTCACAAGACGTTTAAGGATGAATCATACCGCTCCCCTTGACAGAGCGACAAATATTTCGCAAATTGGGGTTTGAGAAGGGAGGTCAAGGTGTCGAGCCCCGAAGTGAAAGATGGTAAGCGCTGGACGGCGACCCGTAAGGGAGAGATTGTGTTGGCTCTTTTGAGAGGAGCAGATCTATCTGAGGTGTGTCGTAAGAATGGAATTAGCCAGTCGCAGGCGTATGCTTGGCGTGATAGTTTCTTAGAAGGGGGCCAGGAGAGTCTGAAGTCTCGGCGTGGTCGCAAGGATCCGAAGGAGCGAGAGGTTAGCCGGTTGGAGCGCAAGGTAGGGCAGTTGACGCTCCAGTTGGAGATACTCGAAGAGGTAGCCCGTCTAAAAAAAACGAAGCGGTTGCCTTGAGTGGGCGGTTTTTGGGTCGAGGCTATTCCCGCAAGGTGGTAGCTTTGGCTTTGGGTTTGCATCGTTCGACTCTGTATAGGTTTAGGGATAGAGGTGTCAGTTCTTCTGTTAAAGAGCCTGTGATAGATGAGGAGCTTGCTTTTCGTATTCGAGGGATACTGGACCAAGAAGAGGCATTTGGTCACAGGCGGGTTTGGGCGCATCTTCGTTTCAAGGAAGGGGAATGTGTCAACGTTAAGAAGGTTCATAGGATAATGAAGCTTAAGGGGTGGCAGTGTAAGCTGTGGAATCGTCCCGGGAGAAAGGGGCCACAGGTTGCCCAGAAGCGTTCTGTGGTGGATAGTCCCGACAGTTTGTGGTCGAGTGACTTGACAAAGATTTACTGTGGAAAAGATGGTTGGTGTCCTCTTATTGCGGTGGTGGACAACGGAAGCCGGGAGGTTCCTGGGTATCGTTTTAGTCGAAAAGGGAGGGCACTGGAGGCCACAGATGCCCTGGATCGGGCCGTGATCTCTCGATACACTTCCAAGGAGGCTGTCCCCCAGGGTCTCACTTTGCGCTCTGACAATGGTTCCATCTTTTTGGCTCGGGCCTATTTGGCCAGTACCGAATATTGGGGAATTCGTCAGGAATACATACCAAGTGGTAAACCCGATTGGAACGGTGTTGTAGAGCGTTTTTTCAGGACCCTCAAGCAAGAGTGTGTTTGGCTTCACAAGTTTGAATCCTTTGAACAGGCTGAGAAGATCATATCTCAGTGGATCGATAATTACAACAAGAACAGGCTTCATTCATCCCTGGGATACAAGACCCTGCAAGAATGGAGAAAACAATAATATCTGCTACCCCAAGTTGCTTAATCGGTGTCGCTTTCCAGGGGGGCAGTACAGAATACACTCGCCAATATTCTTTTTGATGCAGGAGAGTAATCAGTACAACAGTCAAAGGTGGGATAAGGTCCTCAACATGGAAGAGGTGATGCTTGTCTGCTATTGCCGGGCAGATTTGTTCTGCCATCGTTTCCTGATCAAAGATATGCTGGTGAAGTGTGGGGCTGAATATGTGAGGGAAATTAGGAGTTTGGATGATATATAGGATTCTGAAGGACTTTGAGTGATTTCACAGATTTCAGCCTTAAAAAGGCTGCAGTTGTCAGAAACGAAGTAATTTCTCTTGCAGATAAACTTGGGAAAGCGGAACAGAATGTGGTTTAGTAATGGTGGTTTACTTAAAGAAATTGAGCTGTGATAGTAGATATGTCAATGAAGGAGGCGATCATGCACTTCTTCAAAACATTTGACATACTGCCATCGATTTCATAAATATTCCAAATCATACCACCTCGATCTGGAAATATGGAACCCATACATATATTACTCAGAATTCACAGGGCTCGGTATCACGTTTTTTGATTGCTGCGCAACTTTTATCTCTTCTATTGCCTTCTGTGCTGCGATCCTTGTTGGGTATCTACCATAATTAATGAATGAATCCTGCTCCGCTATCTTTTCCAGAATAGGGATTGTGGAAAGATCACCAAAGACGTCTAAGGCCAAGACAACTTTAAAACTGTAATTCTCACCGGGCTTGACGTTCTCATTCTCCAAGAGCGCTACAAGTCTGTTCCTGATTTTATCTCGTTCATCTTTAGTGAAAAAAGTGGGATCCAACTTACCCATCTGACGAAGGGTTTCTATGGCTCCCTTTTTCATTCTCACTCGAGGGCTACCTATTAAATTGATAATGTCTGGAACTACCGAGTGTCCAATAGCTAACAGTCCTTTGACTGCTGCTCGACAGTGATACTCCATTGATTCTAGCAGAGCGGATTTGGAGCGCTCATCGCCTAATCTGCCCAAGAAATCTATAATCGACCCCTCAAATTCTCCTTGACCTTCGCCTCCATGCTTTTCCGGCGGTATCTTTCTTAGCTCATGGAATCTATATACTAACGCGGGTACAGATTCTATCACCGCTTCTTTACCTTCTTTTATGAAAAGCGTGTACAATTTACTAAGCACAGCACTTGCAGAATGCATATCAGCATACTTGATGATTTGAGCATCATCATCTGAAAAAGTCCAACCCTTCAGATCAGGCAAGGTGGACGCATTCACATTAATAGGTATCCAAAGAATAGTGTAAAGAACCAAAGTGACACCTACAAAGAATGATAGTGGTAGGGAGAGTTTTTGTCCCATCTTGTGCTCCTTTCAAGTATCGTTGAACTTACTATAAGAACTCTGAAATGGAATAGCTGTGCGTGAATCTTCTAATTACCCAGACGCCTCGGCGTATATGCAGTTCCATCAGTTTAATAATCGCAATATCCACCCCGTTCTACATGAAGATGGCTGTTGTTTTCATATTCAGTAAATTCATAAGTTGAATCGAACGAATTTTTGAAGTCATCCCTTTCATCACCGGACATTGCACTCCAAGCCTTTCCATTTACTGCGCCTACATCTGCGCCATTACCATATTGATGGAGACTGTTTAGCACCCCACCCTCATCAATATCATGGTCTGGAGTTCTGTAAGCACTATTTAGATCAACCTGCCCGTTCAGCACACGGGCATAGTCCATATCGCTCCAGAAAGTTGCATCATAGTAGAAGTCGGGATTACCGTCGTTACTGTTAATCTCATTAGAATTGAAAAATGTAGCACTACAAGTAGAACAGAATTTACTAGCATCTGGCACTTTTATACCCCTATTCGTATACTGACCCTGTAACGCATGAATATTGTCATGCCAGGCATAAGTACTGCTCCCCAAAAACGCTGTTACTATTAACATGACAAACAGAATTATAATTTCTCTTGGCTTCATCTTTATCTCCCTTCCCATACCACTTAAAGGTTACCAACCTTATGGTGTTCTGCTCAATATGGACTTGTGGTTCATAAAGACAATACTCTTCTCTTCTGCCGGGAATCTAACCCAATATAATTGTTAGTCTTACTGTTCAATTCCCTGCAATTCCAGGAATTCGGAGAAGACTTCCTTAAACACTCCCCGTTTGCGGAACATATCAGCTACATTGCGAATGAGTCGGCCATTGAGGCCCTCATGAACATGGTCAAGGAGATCTTTATATATGGTTGCAGCTTCCTCATATCTGCCAGCATTCACCATATCCAAAGCTTCTCCGACTACCCTCCATTCCTCTCCGGGATAATTTCTTCTAATAGCATAGAGTTGTTCCAAGAAATTTTGTGTATTAGCAAGGTACTCTTTAGAAATAACGTCAGCATAATTATCCAGTACCTTTTCGAACTCCACGATAGCACGATCAACTTCAAACAGTAACCAGTAATTGTGGCCTATCGAATATTGAGCCAATGCTTCAAGGTTGGGATATAGCTCCATTACTTTCTGATATTGGGCAATGGCCTCCCTATGTCTTCCTTGTTGTTCATAAACGTACACTAAAGCCATTAGAATTGATACCCAGCTTTGCCCAGGGGAATCTTTTCTACGCTCCAAAACCTCCCAAGACTCTTCATACATCTTCGCCACTTGCTCAAGTCCTACCAGTTTGATCCTGGGATGCACTGTTTGTACGACATCACTCTCATATTGGGCAATGGCATCCTTATATATACCCTGTCCTTGATAAGCAGCTCCAAACGCTAATAGTCGAGAACCTTCTCTTTCCTTCCAGGCCTCTTCATACATCCGCAAGCCTTGCTCATATTCTCCCAGTTTGATCTTATATAGCCCCATTTCTACGGTCGCATACTTTGCCACATATGAACCTGAGTCTACAATATTGAGTATCTGCTCACAACTCGTAATAGCTTTTTGATATTCCCCCAAGGCATCATACGCATTAGCCATCACCTGTAGAGCCTGGCATCTTACAATCTCTGATGATGAAAGATGCACAAGTTTTTCCATTGTCTGAATCACTTTCTGATACTGTCCAGACTGCCAGTAAAATCTCCCCAGAAGGTACACCGCCCGTCTTCTTTGCGTATCTTCCTTACGGATCTCGACCCATTCCTCCAATTTGGCCTGAGCTTCAGTTACCTTTCCTTCGGAGATAAGAGCAGAAATAGCGTGCACTTCTGAGCTCTCCTGCGGCTCCATAGTCACCAACAGCTCTTGTGAACCTTCTTCTACTTTCACCTCCCCAACAACTAAATCTACCAACTCGGAAGCCGCTGGAACTGCTTCTACCTGTACTATCCCATAGGGTATCGTACCCTCGGTTTCCTTTTCTCTAGTCCAACTTAAAACATTGTCATGTTCTCCCCCATCATCATCATCTATAATTCGCACATTCAAACCGATCTGGGTTCCTTGAACGAATTGCTCCACACCTAATACTTCTTTAGGTATACGCATTTCAACTATATATCCTGTATCTGTACGCTTAACTACTGCCTCTACTCCTAAAAGCTCCCATGTATACGGAATCTCCTGATCGTAGGGATCTGTCACGGGATAGAAAAAGACTCCTGAACCTTCCAGATGAACCTTTCCCGGTGCGTCCGCCACAATCTGTATCTCCCCGTCGTTGAGATCGAAATAGTCCTTCTCCCATATCTCAAACACCGGTATCTTGTCAGCGTCCAGATCCCCATTAAAAGATATCTGCACGACATCATCCTGAAACCATTTTCTGCCCCATGTAGTGCCTGAGCACACCAGGTCGTCGCTTACCTTAACCCCTATATATAGGTGATCCCTACTCACAAAAGTCCGGAAGTTTCCCGAAATGTCTGCCGCATCTGTTGTGGGTCCAAACCAGAAATGTTCAATATTGACTGGCTCTAACCCTATCTTCTCCCAGTCTGCTAAATCCCCATTTAAAGTAATCTTTGGATCTTCAACCAAAATGGTGGAGTAAGTTGTTCCTACAACATCGGACCAGGCTGAAAAAGGGAACGAAAGTGCAAGCGCCAAAGCTACTATACTGATCTTCCAATCCATGCTAATCCTCCTTTTCATTTATTTTAGCAAAACCATTTTCCTTGTCTTCACAAATTTTCCTGCAGCTAGTTTGAAGAAATACACTCCGGTGGCGACCTTTTGTTCGTGATCATCCAAGCCATTCCATATGACGGAGTAATAATCTGGCGCCTGGGGCTCATTGACCAATGTCCGTATCTTCTGCCCCATAATGTTGAATATATTCAATTGCGTGGGAACAGTTTGATTCCCTCCCAATGTGTACTGAATCAATGTGACTGGATTGAACGGATTAGGTGCGTTCTGCATAAGCGCGAAGGACTTTGGACGAGCCTTTTTAATCTCTACCAACACCTCAAACGTCCACGTACGGCCATCTTCAGCGCTCAACACTATTGGTAGCTCGAAGGCTTCACCCACCACTGTTCCCTCCACATACATGGGAATCATCAGCTTTTCTGTTCCAGTAGACCTTTTAGGTATATCTATCCGCTTCACTAGTTCTCCGATCTGAACCCACTCGGGTAGATCTTTCGCTCTTACTTCCACCCCAACCCTCTTTAAAGTCAATTCACCCTCATTTACTACTGAAAGAAATACTAAGTTATCACCTTCATATAAACCCAACACCGGCAATTCATCTCCCTGCACTACTCCAAGAAACATTACCAGCATCAATAATCCTATGAAATAAATTTTGCGAATCATCGAACCCTCCTTCTTTTATAGGGTTACTAATTCATAAGAAATCCTTTTTCCTCTACTAGATTATATACGACTTCTCGATCACATCTGTAATCGCTAACATTATACTACAATTCCAACCCTTTTGTCAAGCCTTTTTGATGATATAATATATAATTCACAACTATTTAGTATTTATCAATCATTCTAGAAATACTATGAGAACTTAATATCACTGTCATACTATAGTTACCTGAGATAGAGAAAACATCCAAGCTTTTTTGGCTTTTTTCAAATTGAAAACAAAGTACAATACCTCGAAGAGAGTATTAATTTGACATTCCCCATATCACATTCATAAGGGATTATATTTCGATACAATCTTATTAGTGAATTAATATTATCACTTCTATATTTATCAACAAGTACTTTTTTCAATCAAACCCAGCTATCCAGTCCCTTTGCTCTACAAAACTTTAGCGCCCCTGTTGCTGGGAGATTTCACCGCGCAGGTGTGCAAGGCTTTTCTGGACTTCCTCCGGATTCCCACCTATCTGTTTAAGCCATTCTTGCGTCTCTTGTTCCTTTAGGCTATTCTCGGCTTGTTCCAACGCTTCCGACGCCTTGTCCAGTTTGATTCCGAACTTGAGACGCCATTTGACAGCTTCAGTGTAAGCCACTCCGGACCACTGTTTTGCGCTTCGACTATAGGTCAGATGCGCTTGTAGGTAGCGGTCTATTAGTTCATCGAGGTACTCTCCGTCTGCCAGCGCACTTTCCTGCTCTGCTAATTTCAGCATTTTTGTATGCGCCTCGGCATACCATAAAGAAAGTTCAGGGAAATCCTCGGCCGTAGCTTCATCAATTATGCGCCGGTAATAGTCCCATTTTTCACGCGGCTTAAGGCTCTTCTCTGCTAAACCCAACAATGCTGAAAGCCAGGCCTCGGTTTTGGGATATTGCAGCATCCTGGTAAATAGATCTTCCGGGACATTCTCGGTGCGCCCATACCCGGGAAGAAACATATAGCCCCAATAGGCTGTATCCAACGCCTTTGGTGTTTCTTTGTGCGATTGGAGGAACGCATCGATTTTACTACTTATTTTTTTGCGCGCTTCAGGTGGTGGAGCCAAGATTGTTATTTTGTGGCGCGCTCCAACTGGAGCCATAATTTGTGCGCGAGTCCCCCATAGTTCTGCGAGAGTCGCCCATCGTATCGTATAGGCGTCATACGCATCTGGGTCGGCTTCTATCGCACGAGTGCAGGCCGCCAAGGCCTCCTTATATTCTTTCCTCTCCACATGCGCTCTGGCTTCGGAAATCGCTTTTGCAGCGTCTTCCTGACGATTCGACTCCGTAGCACCCTGTTCTTTTTCTCCTCCGCAGCTTGCCAGGGATAGAGAGATCACAAACACGCAAGCTGAGGTTATGAAAGAGACTTTGTTCATTTCTTACCCTCCTTAGTTTAAGCCCCGTAAGGCGTTGTAAATCACTATGATATACACAGAACGATATAAACAATCATCAGGAAGATAATACGAACATCAAATTGATAAGTCAAGGACTATTTCAACCACGTATTGTTATTCGGAAAGGTTGCATTTAGCGAATTAGTCGGATATTCGGGAATTTTGAAGCCTCCAAATAGGCAATCTAGATTAAAGGTAGAGGTGGGATTATGCCGACCTTGGGGCGAGTGGACCTCGCCCCTACAATCTGTATATTCAAGAGCGAGATTGCTTTGCTTCGCTCGCAATGACAACGAAGGTGGTCAAACGCCATAACTATAATACAATCACTTAATTAATACACGGCTTGTTTTGTGAATTATTCGGGCTAAACGCACTCGCTATTTTTTTTCTCCAAATAGGAAGATTGCGGAAGATAACGCATCCTGCGGTTTGACTGAATGCGGAGTTTGTCTTATATTTACTCTATATGAACAAATGAATAGTATACGAGCGAGTAGTAGATAGAAAACCCTCTAAATCATCTTCACAGGGAAAGGCTATGGGACAAATCAAACTGACGGAGACTATGGAAGAGGCGATCGTCCAAAGGGTCCTGGACGACTACAACCGCGATACGCAAAACAGGGACGAATGGCTCCACAAGAGGGCGGATTACAGAAAACAGTACAGGGGCGTAACCGAGCCGAAGTCGTGGCCATGGGAGAACGCCTCCAATCTCCACGTCCCTGTGACGGGTACGGTTGTGGATACGCTTACACCCAAGTTGATGAAGGCTCTTTTTGACTCCTCGCCTGTTGCTAATGTCAGGGCGATAGAAAAGGGCGATGTCGAACGGGCAAGGATCCTTGAGCAGTTTCTGCACTGGGAATTGAACAATCACATGAAGGTCTACTGGACTTTCTACGACATCGTTACGCTGACCCTAATTGACGGCACTGCTTGTGGTAAGCTTACGTGGGAGAGGGTGACGCGGACTGTGAGGGAAGATGGATCAGGGCAAACACATGGGCCTGCTGCCCCTACAGTCACAGCGAAAGGAAATAAAAAAGAGATCGTGGTATATGAGGGGCCGAGGTTCGAGGTGGTGGATACAGCCGATCTTATAATCCCGTCTAATGCTAAAGATCTGCAAAGCTGCGATCACCTTATCCACAGGTGCTGGGTCAGATTCGATGACCTCAAAAAGAGAGCAGTGGAGGGTATATACCAAAATGTGGATGAGGATCTCAAGGTCTTTGCAGACGACAATAGCAGGTCTGATCCTCAAGATGCTATCAGAGTGGTAGAGGACGATCTGGAAGGGGTTACAACCACTGGATCGGATGAGGCAAATGAAATAGAGATATTGGAGTGGTACGGAAGATACGATGTTGATGAAGACGGCTTCGAGGAGGAATGTGTCTTTACGGTGGCAAAGGAGGCAAGAAGGCTATTAAGGGCTGTCTTTCTGGACGATCTCTTTCAACACGGGAAACGGCCATTTATAGACTTCCACTTTGTCCGGGTCCCCGCAAGGTTCTACTCCATCGGGATACCAGAAAGGATAAGGGACCTCCAGGAGGAGATAAATGCCCTACACAATCAAAGGATAGATTCCGGGACGGTTACGAATATCCCCTATTTCTTCTACGAGCCGACTTCGACCGGACTCCCCGAGACACTTAACCTCGAACCGGGAAGGGGATACGCTGTGTCTGACGTAAACGGGATTCTCTTCCCGAAGCACCCCGATGTGACGTCCTTCTACTTTAACGAAGAGCAACTGGTGTTGGCTTACATCGAGCGTATCCTCGGCATTTCTGACTTTCTTGTGGGAAGGTCTCCCGACACACCTAATGCCCCAAGGACGGCTACAGGGACAATGGCGGTTATCCAGGAGGCAAATGCCAGAATAGATCTAATCATCAAGGGAATACAGGAGTCATTCAGGGAGTTCTTAGAGCAGGTCGTGCAGATCAATCAGCAGTACATAGCTCCAGAGACTGTAATTCGTGTTACAGGAAAAGACGGGAAGGATGTATTTGAGGAGATCCCAAGGGAATCTATCCAGGGCAAATTCGACTATATACTCTCTGGCAATACTCAAAGTATCAATAAACAGGCCCAAAGGCAGACCTCTGTCTTTCTGTACGACCGCCTGATCAATAATTCTCTGATTAAGGGCGATCCGTCCAGGGTCTTTGAGGTCACAAGGAGACTCCTTTTGGCACACGACGAAAAGGATATCGCGGGGATTATAGGTCAAAGACCCAAGGAGACGCTTCGAGATCAACGCTCGACACAAAATGGTCGTAAACGGAGTCGCAATAGAAAAACCGCACAACGTGACGGAAAAGCGTCAACGCTTGGCTTGACGTCTTATCTTGAGTCTCTACAGGGATCTGATGATGAAAACATCGAGTAAGGAAAAGACCAAGCGTATAGAGGACACTGAGATCATAGAGGAACTTATGCGCCACCCCGGATGGGAGGTACTATCCAAAAGGATTGAGGCTTACAGGGAAATGGAGACGAACAAGGTCATAAGTAGCCATTCGTGGGAAGAGGTGCTCTATCATAAGGGGAAACTCCACGCGGCTTTGGAGATTATGAGTATCCCCAAACAGGTGATAAAGGAGGGAAAACTCAACGATGTCTCAACAGACTGAGACCCAGAAGGCTACCAAGCAGGCTAAGCTTGCCGACCTTTTGATCCCTTCGATCAAAAAGACCGTGTCGGACAAATTAGAAGCGTATATCAAATGTGATCTTTTGATGAGCATGAAGGCTGTAGGCGTGTTCGAGGAGATTATCGAGGGCGCAGTCTCTGTGGCCCTCCAAACGGTGTGCAGCGCTATGAAAATAGAGTCGAATGAGGACGAGAACACGATAACTATCTCAATTACGCTAAGGAAAAGATAAACAAGGAGGATGCGATGTCTCTACAGACTGAATCTCTACAGACTGAGCCTTTGCAGACCAAGGATGATGACATAAAAGATCAGGTGCAAGTCCGTGATGAACAAGAGGATACAGGCGACGATCCTCGGCTGTCCCGGGAGGATCACCAAGAGGTCGTTGAATCGTACTTACACGATACGAATATTCTGGAAGATTCCGCCGAACCTGATGACGCACGTCGGGCTGAAGGGTCTCCGATAGATTCAATCGGGGATCAACTCACTCAGGGAAAGGGTAAAGAACTCTTCAAAGAAGAAAGCCAAAAGGCGAAGTCCGTAAAGCTCGAATCTCCTTCTCAACGCTACGAGGACTTCAACGAGATGATACCACAGATGATAGAGGTGACTCAAAGGACGCCTGCTTTGCAACGCTTAAGCCAGATCGATCTGACATCTGCTCTGGATATTGCCTATCGGTTAGCCAGGGCGTCCAAGGCAAGTAGACAGCAAACAGTAGGCCCCGATAGATTCAATCGGGGGAGACAGGGAAAGGAAAAAGAAGCAAGGGAAGAGCAGACAGTGGATGATGCGATGGCGGAAAGTGAGACGTCCATTGAATACTCTATGCCCTTTGTCGAGAGCCCCTCTTCACCGAAAGAAGAAAAAGAAAGTGTGGGAGCTATCGGGAGGTCGATAGCAAGAAAGTTAGGGCTCTCCGAAAAGGATTTGGTAGACGGTGCGTCCGAGATGAGAAGAGAAGGATTTAAAAGCAGTAGACAGTAGACAGATGAGATTGCTTCGCTTCGCTCGCAATGACCCAAAGAAGGCAAGGGCAGACACACGGGTCTGCCCCTACGAAAAACGAACGTTTAGCGAGATTGCTTCGGGGTGAATCACCGATAGAATCGTTCGAGGGCAGGCCCCCGCTTCAACCTTTCGGGGACAGGTAGTAGGGTTTCATGGCATCCCTGGATTCCCGTTTCCACGGGAATGACATTCATTTCGGGGACAGGCTCACGTGTTCGCTCAATAGACAGTAGATAGGAAACGATAATGGTAAATCCCAAAGACGTGTTCCTTGCAATTCCGACTACAGGATGGCTGCACCGGGGGACTGTCAGGCATATTTTGACGCTCCGAAAGGCTTATCCCGATCTATATATAAGCTTCAAGGACGGACATCAAGGATCGCACGTGGTAAGAAACGCCATAGTTGCCGATTTCCTTAAGGCGGATAAAGAATGGCTCTTGATGATCGATGATGATGTCGTTCCGACTACAGACCCTCTCAAATTAGCCACGTCTGGACACGACATCTGCGGCGGGCTGTGCTTATCAACTTATAAGCCATTAGACGTTCCAGGCCCCTGTATATACTACTACAACTCCGAAGATGAAGCCTTTACTATCGTCAATCCGGAAGTCTTTGGCGGGATTTGTGAAGTAGATGCCGTCGGTGCAGGATGTATTATGATACACAGAAGGGTCCTGGAGCATGCCGAAATGAAGATACCGTTCGACCTGTGGCTAAACGCAGATGGGACAGTCAAGGTGGGATCAGATCTCTATTTCTGCATAAAGGCGAAGGCTTGTGGGTTTAGTGTAGCCGTAAATCTGGATGTCCCGTGCGATCATATCTGCCGGGCTTCTCTCTTGCATATCAAGCAGTCGTACGAACAGTCAACTATAAATATCTTAAAGGAGCAGAGAGCACTATGGGAACAGGAAAGGAACGAAAAGATAGGGTAGAGGTGGTAGCCGAGTGGACAAGACCTGATCTTCTGGCCCTCGATTCTGATCTTAAGGAGCAGAAGAAAAAGGAGGGCAAACGCTTAAGATGGGTCGTAACTGAGAACCTTGAGACTAAAAAGTACGACGGTTGGAATCCCGTCCAGGCAAAGGAGAAGAAACAACACGATCCCCAGAGTGGATCGCAGTTGACCTCCGGTATTCAACGCAGGGAGATGACCCTCTGTGAGATGCCCGAGGAGTTGGCGGAAAAAAGGAACAGGCACTTCCAGGAGGAAAGTTCATCTCAAGTCAGAAAGCTTGTGGACGATGTTGACGAGGCTATAGACAGGGCTCAGCACGCCCTGACACGCGGTGGAATGAGTAAAAAGGAAGCCGAAGAGTTCGTCTTCGGAAGATTAAGTATCCAACGCTGAATAAGGATGTAGGGGCGAGATTGCCACGCCCGTACAAAAACGCTCGTTAGAGCAAGAAAAGGAGGTAAAGATGGCAAATGTAGATAGTCCGAGAGGGTTAAGTCCGATCCAGACCAAGCAGGGCGGACCGCCGAGGCTCGTCAAGTATACAAAGGATAATTCGGCGTCAGCAATTTACATCGGAGATGCCGTAAAGCTGGAGGCGGACGGCTACGTGGCTGCGGCTGCGGCCGGCAATGCCCTTTTGGGTGTAGCGGGAAACTTCAGCACCGCTTCTAAGACAGACTCGGTCTGGGTCTATGATGACCCCGACACTGTCTTCTCTGTCCAGGACGACGGAGCTGCTGTTGCATCTGCGCAGACTCACGTGGGAAACAACGCAGACGTAGTCGCCGGAACGGGAGATGTGGACAGCAAACTGTCCGGGCACGAACTGGATATATCCGGGGTTACGACTGGCTCTGCTCAATTGAGGGTTTTAGGTCTCCATAAGGTCGTCGGAAACGCATGGGGATCGTGGGCCAGGATCGCTGTACAGATCAACGAGCATCAGCTCAAGCAGACAACTGGAGTGTAATTTAGTGTCAGACAGGAATGTCTGACCTACCGCATCAAAGTCTCTCAATTGTTTAGGGCAGACACACGGGCCTGCCCTCGAACGATCCCATCGGGGGTCTGTCCCCGAATGACTCTATCGGGCGTGCCCCTACGAGAACGCACGTTTAGAAAAGGAGGAAATAGATGGCATCAATTTCGCCAAACTTCGAGTTTCTGTTAGCCGCTGGATTGAGGAAGGTCATCTTCAATAAGTATAAGTCCTATCCAGAGGAATACTCTTTCATATTCAACGTCCACTCCTCGGACAGTCAGTACGAGGAGGACGCTTCGGTCAGCGGATTGGGGCTCTTCTCCACAAAGGACGAAGGTGAGGCGATCAGCTACGATGACCCTGTTCAGGGGTTCAAAAAGCGATACACTCATGTTACCTACGGACTCGGTTTCAGGGTATCAGAGGAGATGAGAGAGGACGACTTCTACAGCCCTATGAGGCGGATGGCAAGGGCATTAGGAAGGTCTGCGGCTCAGACTGTCGAGATCGTCACCGCCGATGTCTTCAATAACGGCTTCAACACAAGCTACCCCGGCGCTGACGCTAAGCCACTATTTGCGACAGACCACCCGCTTGTAAAGGCAGGCGGCACCGAGCAGAACAAGCTCTCAACCGACGCCGACCTTTCCGTCACGTCGCTTCGTCAGGCGATAAACGACTTTGAGGACTTTACAGATGACGCAGGGCTGAAGATGGCCGTAAAGCCGAGACTTTTAGTCGTGCCTAACGAGTCAGAGTGGGACACCTTCGAGCTTTTGAAGTCTTCGGGCCGTCCCGATACGGCAAATAACGCTGAAAACGCCTTTCAGATGTTAAGCTTACGGCCATTTGTGTGGCACTATCTGACCGACCCTGACGCCTGGTTCTTAGTAGGCGAAAAGGACGATCACGAACTGAATTTCTTCTGGAGGAAGAGGTTTACCGTGACGCCGGGTGAGGACTTCGATACAGGCGATCTGAAGATAAAGGGCACTATGCGCTTTGGCGTGGGATGGAGCGACTTCAGGGGCGTCTTCGGATCTCCAGGAGCATAAAAACAGTAGACAGGTAAGGCAAGGGGGCGAGTGGACCTCGCCCCTACATCGTGTCTATTGTAACCGAGATTGCTTCGGGGTGAAGCCCCTCTTGATCAACAGGGAAGAATCTCCTCGCAATGACCCAAACTAAGTAACGTCATTGCGAGCGCCCCCGATTGCATCTATCGGGCCTCTCCCCGAATGGCTCAATCGGGCCGAAGCAATCTCCAAGGATGGGGGCACGGAGCCTTGCTGGGGAGCAGAGACAGAAAGGCACGAAGTGCTCTCGACCCTACGGAAACACACGTTAGGCGGGGTAACCCCCGATCAAGTCGGGGGCAGGAAGCACCTCATCCCCTCCCTGCCTACTGCGGGCGAGATGACCTCGCCCCTACATTGTGTATACTACTTACTTAAGCATAAGGAGGAGAATTGATGGGATTGACAAATTTCGGTGTATTAAGCGTTGACGCTATCATCGGGGGGAATAGTTACTATTCCTCTCTTACAGGTAAGACATTCTTTGTAGCGCCTACCACAGGGCATGTAGCCCATCCGGAGGGCAAAGGTCCTTCTGACAATAACGATGGGGCAAGCCCTTTAACTCCCTTGGCCACCGTCCAGAAAGCCCTCGATTCGTGTGTTTCAGGAAGAGGGGATACGATCGTTCTTTTGCGGGGGACGCATACGCCCGGTGGTGTTCTTACTATCGATAAGGACGATATCCGGCTTCTGGGCTATCCGCCCGCGCCCTACGGGTACGGCTGTCCATCGTTGAACGGGCCAAGCGGTAATGTCAATGAACTATTGGCAGTAGAGGCTGATAATGTAGAAATAGGGTTCTTCAGGATCGGTGTAAGCGCTCAAGCTCTCCACGGTATCATTGATATCGCAGACACAGCAGCGACCAACTATACGTATCTTCACGACATGTTTATTGCAGGATGGAACGAACAGGCAGGAGGCAACGGAATACGTCTGGGAGATGGTACAAACGACGCCGGCGAGTGTATAATCGAGCGGTGCTTTTTTGCTCCCGGATTTGACGGCGCTGACATCGTCTGGGATTCGACAAGGCCGATCATAAAGGACTGTTTCTTTATGATGGACGACGGGGATACTGCGATAACTGTGCCCACCAGGACAAATGCGACGACCAGATACGGTGCGTTCATAGTAGATAACTTCTTCCTGGGCGCAACTGACGCCGGTGATGAAGTGGGAATCACCTTTGAGGCGGCAGAGGCAAACTCCCCATTGGGAGTCATAGCCAGAAACTACTTTGCCAACTGCTCGGCGACTGCAGTCACTCAGGACAGGCACCCTGAGCAGGTAGTCGAAAACTACGTCGGAGACGCGGCAGGCGGCGCTAAAATCGATCCTACTGCAGCATAGTAGTATAGGGGAAACAAGTAGACAGTAGAACAGTAGACAGGAGGCCTACAGTAGAACAGTAGGTAGGAGGACCCCCTTAGCCGACCCGTTTTGGTCGGCCCTCTTAGCCGACCCGCTGTGGTCGGCCCCCTTTTGCGACCCGTTTTGGTCGTGCCATCTGTCTCTATCTACTGTCTACCATAAACAAAAAGGTGATAGAATATGGCAGGATTTACTAAAGAAAGAACGACCTCAGGGCAGGTTACTACAGGCCTTGCCAATGTACAAGGGGCCACGCTGACTGCTGGCGCTGATGCTGCTTCGGCGGCTCTATATGACAATACAGCAGGCAGCGGTAATCCGATAGTGACGCTTAAGGCATCCGCGAACACTACGGTGAACGTCTCTTTCCCAGAGGGAATCAGAATTGACATCGGTGTCTATGCGACTTTGACGGGCACGAGCCCGTCTGTCTTTGTGCATTATGCGTAGATCAAGAATGTAGGGGCGAGGGCTGCCCCCTAAGGATGTCAGACAGGAACGCCCCTGTATCCCCCCTTGGTAAGAGGGAAATTAAAGGGGGGTCTGACCCACTACCAAAAACTAAGGAAATAAAATATGCCATCCAGAACTTTGCTAGCGCTGGTAAATGAGGTGCTCACAGAGGTCCACGAGCCGACTTTAGGCTCTATTCCAGGGAGTCCCTTGGGGCTTACCAGGGTCATAATAGATCAGATCAATCGGGCGCAGGAGGATGTGCTTTCCAGAAGGCGATACCGCTGGCAGCAGAAGACAGGTGTCTTTCAGACGAAGGCCGTCTACAGTGCCGGTACTGTGAGCGTGACGAACGGTGATGCAACAGTAACGGGCGCAGGGACGGCCTTTTCGGCAAACGTAAACGCAGGCGACCGGTTCAGAGTAGATGGCGACGATAGTACCTACGTCATAAGTTCCATAACGAACGATACATCACTTGAGCTTACCACAAACTATATCGGCACGACTGCAGCGGGTAAGAGCTATTCCATCTTCCAGAGGGAGTACAGCCTTGCCTCTGATGTGGACGAGATAATGGAGATGGTTCACACGAAGCTGCCGGGGGCAAGTCTCATTCTGGGTGGACACAGCTTCCCTGCTTTAAAGAAGATGGACATAAGGGACCTGGAGCAGACCGTCCCCGATCTGGATGCCAATACGTCTGGGATTCCGAGCATCTACTGTGAAGTGAGAGACTCAAATGGGGCGCTTCAGGCTCTGTTCTATCCGTACCCCAGAGAGGTAATACAGATTTCATACCGCTACTACAAGACCCTTTCGGAGCTTTCTTCGACAAGCGATACATCAGGTCTGCCCGCCAAGTACCACAGGCTGCTTTATCTTAAAGGGCTGGCAGCGGCCAACAGATGGCTGGATGACCCTTACGCCGAAGACGCAGAAAGTCTGTACGAAAGCCAATTGAATACCCTCGTCTGGGAGGACGCCAGAGACTACGATGGAGGCATCAGAGTAAAGCCTGTAGGTCTGAGAAGGAAGGGACGACATCTGAGGGGATTCTCTAACATTCTATTTGACAGAACGTAAGACAGTAGACAGTAGACAGTAGACAATAGACAGGGAAAGGCAAGGGCGAACCCTGCCCCCAGGGCGAGTAAACCTCGCCCCTACAAGGTTCTGCGTATGCTGGCGATGACACTGCTTTCATTAAGTCATTGCGAGGGGGCCTGCCCCCGAATGATTGTATCGGGCGTTCATTCCTCTTGCTCAAGAGGCGTTCACCCCGAAGCAATCTCGGTTCTTTCACAAAGGAAGCACATACGAGATTGCTTCGCTCCGCTCGCAATGACCAACGGGGGTTCGATTGGGGCAGGGCAACGCAAAGGCGAACCCTGTCCCCAGGGCAGACACCCGGGCTGCCCCTACAATAGCGGTCTTGCATATAGAGGACGTAGAATAATGACAACGTCTAAAAGGAAAAAGAGCTACATCGAGGTCCCGTATGTTGACAACACGGGAGGCCTAAACAGTAAGGCATCTGTCGGGTCGTAAGACAGTAGACAGTAGACAGGGAAAGGCAAGGGCGAACCCTGCCCCCTGGGCGAGTGAACCTCGCCCCTACGATCTGTCTACTGTAAAACGAGATTGCTTCGGGGTGAACCCCCCTGTTTACTGCCTGCCACTTGAGAGGACGCAGAATAATGACAAGGTCTAAAAGGAAAAAGAGCTACATCGAGATCCCGTATGTTGACAACACGGGAGGCCTAAACAGTAAGGCGTCTGTCGGGTCGTTTCCAGACAAAGACGCTGTCCAGTTGGACAATATCCACCTGGACACACACGGCGCATGGGTCAAGAGAAAGGGGCACGAAAGGCGAAACTTGACCTCTATCTCTGCCTCTATAACCGGAATCTACGACTACGTTAAGAAAGATGGGACAAGGGCGATTATCGTCACGGCGGGGACACAGGTCTACAAGTACAACACTTCGACTCTGGAGTTGGATTCTATTGCTACGGGCTTGACCAACGGCCTGCCGTGGGGCTTTGAGACCTTTACCGACCTTTTGATTCTGACCAACGGGACGGATAACGTCAAGAAATACGACGGCACCACCTTCGCCGATCTGGGAGGGTCTCCTCCAAAAGGAAAGTTTTTGAAGCTATTCAACAACTATCTCTTCCTGGCGGGGAATTCTACCGATCCATCGAGGCTCTACTACTCCAAGGTGAACAATCCTGAGGTATGGACATCCGGCGACCACATAGATATAAATCCGGACGATGGAGATCAAATCAGCGGACTTGCTGTCCTCTTTGATCAGTTGGTCATCTTCAAGCGCAACTCTATATATACGCTGTCGGGTGATTCGGGCTCGATCTTCAAGGTATCCCAGATCACGTCTGACGTGGGATGCCTTGCGCAAAACTCCATACAGAACATCACGGACGATTCATCTGGCCCTGACAGCCTCTACTTCTACGGCGAAAGGGGAGTCTACGCCTTTCGGGGCACACGAGTGAACTACATCTCCGAAAAGATCGAGGACCTCGTCTCGTCTGGCCCTGACAGTCCGACCCCCCTTAATCTGACGCGTCTTTCCAGGGCCGCATCTTGCCACAACCGAAAGAGAAATCAATACTGGATCGCTCTGACGCCGTCGGGGGGCTCGAATAATACGATCATTTTCGTCTACGACTATCTCAACAATGCCTGGACGAAGTTCACAGGGATCACGGGGAACGCACTTGCCTACGTTGCAGATCCGCTTCTGTCGGGCATCCCGATAGAGTCACAGATAGTATGGACAGGAGATGGAACAGGCTTCGTCTCACAGGCCGATACGGGACTCAACGATCCGCCCTCGGCAGACATAAGCGTAACGATAAAGACCAAAAGTTTCGATTTGAAGCGTGCAGACACGACCAAGCTTTTCAGATATTCCTACATCTTCGTGGAGGACGCCCACGCAAGCGGAGTGACGTTGACCGTGGAGTGGTTCGTAGATTTTGCCGCGACAGCCACAGGCAGCTACTCTCTTTCGGGCGTAAACTCCAGAAGCGTCCACAGAGTGCCGCTGGACGGTGCGGCAGGCAGATACATCCAGTTTAAGATCACAGAGTCCTCACAGCGAGACTTTTCGCTCGGCGGACTGTCCATTGTGGCAAACGAAAGGGGATTCAGAGGATAGCAGACAATAGACAGAGCATCCATTCTCCCAGCCCATGGGCGAGTAGACCTCGCCCCTACATTCATCTGTTGTGGATCTAGTCCCACAGGCGCACTCGAAACGATTCAGAGGATAAGATAATGGGATTCATTGCCAAGCCTTACCAGATAAGAGATTTGGGCGCAAATAGCGCATACGCCATAAACCGCAACTTTGACGTCATCTACACCGAGTTCAACGGCAATATAGACATTGATAATCTGAAGGCCGGCAATTTGGTGCGGGCATCGCTCTGGGGAGCAATCAGGCTGGATGGGACGAATCCGCCCGCCGAAGCCCTTACAGGAGATTATCCCGGGCTGGACTTCTCTACGACTGCCACGAATACCATCAGGGCATCGTTTGAATGCCCGCACGACTGCGACATAACCAAGCCTATAGCCGTAGTCCTATCATACGTTATGACCACAGCCCATAGCGGGAATGTGGAACTGTCCTTTTCCCGGACTGTTACGAGCCTGAACTCATCGCTCGGAACGCCGACATCATCTGCCAACACCTTGAATCCTGACGACAGCGCCAATGTGTATGAACAGGACAGCACCTTTAACGTTCCGGCTGCTGCACTCTCAGCAAAGACAGATATTGCAGCCATCAAGCTGGAGCGTCAGGGGGCAAGCGCGAACGACACTCACACGGGGCTGTTTAGATTATTGGATCTGGAGATAGAGTACACAACGGATGGGACAGTATGAATGTAGGGGCGAACCCATGTGTTCGCCCAGTCAGACATACGAAGGGCAGACACACGGGTCTGCCCCTACGGAATTGGAGGACACCTAAAACAATGTCTGAAATCAAACTCACAGCCGAATGGGACAAGGAGAAACAGGAAGTCATCAGATACGATCCGCCTCGGCGGGTCTGCTCCTTTTGCTACGAGGGCATGATATATGATCCCCAAAAGGGCATATGGGAGTGCACATCCTGCGGGACAATATCAGAAGGGCATTCACCCTGTCAATTGGAGGAGAATCAAGGTGTCACGAGCTGAATACATAGTCTGGCATGCCAGCGATTCAACGTTCGGATCGGCGATCACAATAGATGGCTGGCACAGAGAAAGAGGCTGGTCAAGGGTAGGTTACGGAGCCGTCATCCTGAACGGTTATCTGACCTCACAGGACAGAAAAGAAGGGCGATACGCAGCCCATCTGGATGGTATGCTGGAGACGGGCAGGCCGCTGGATCAAGATTCGGAGCTGGAGGCAGATGAGCTGCAGGCTCATGCCTACGGTCTGAATAGAGAGTCCATATCCATCTGCCTTATAGGAAGGGGCGGAGACTACACACTCAACCAGATCTGCACTGCGCTCCGGCAGACCCAGAGATGGATGAGACAGTTCGGCGTTCGCCCCCAGAACGTGATAGGACACTACGAGATCGGAAGGGTCAAGCCGAACTTTGCGACCAGTAAGACGTGCCCCGATATAGAGATGGATCAGATTAGAGAGATACTTGGGAGGTTCTTAAAGTGAATGATAACGACAGACAAAGAGGTCGCTTTGAGGGCGAAGTTGTAGCCCGGCTGGACAATCTGACCGAATACATCGAATCGGTGAGCCGTGATGTGAAGGAGAATAATCGAATGATCATCGGGATGAAAGAGGATGTCGCTCAACTCAAGGTCAAATCGGGTCTCTGGGGGTCAATAACAGGAGGCGGAGCAGCAGGAGTCATGATGGCGCTAAAATCCATTTTAGGAGGTGACAAATAATGTTCGACTGGATTATGGGAATCGGAGGCGCAGTAACAGGGATAGGTCTCTTTGCCGCCGTCTGGTATAAGCGGTCCAGGAAGGCTGCAAAGGAGTGGGAGGATGTGGTAACCAGCATAAGAGCCAACAGAAAAGACGGCTGGACTCAGGAAGAAGTGGAGGAAGTCATAGAGGAACTGGCAGAGGCGCTTTCGGCGACTGTGCCCTTCTTCGGGAGGTGGTTGAGATGAAACTATCTATGTTGCTGGGACTTCAGACACAACGCAGGGGCGATCCCCGATTGAATCTATCGGGGACCACTCTCCCGATGGGCAAAACGAGGTAGTCAGGAATTTTGCTTTCTATTGTGCCAGACTGCTTAATTTCTGCTCCATCTGATCCAGACGGTGACTGAATTCCAAAGTGTCTCGTCGCTCTCTGTAGAAAGTTGCAAACTGAGGTATCCCCTGAATAACTACTATTATGATAAAAAGAAAGGCTATCATCCACTGAACTAAGCCAATCCTTTTGTCCATTTCATCTATCCTGATGTGTACAGAAGAAATCCTCAGATCTATATACTCTTTCAGCCTGTTTTCCATCTGCAGGAGATCCAGTTTGGTTATCTCCTCCGCACATGGGCCTGATGGATGCAACATCCCCAGCACAGTAAAAAGGACGGATATTGTTATGATATCACGCATTGTTCAACTCCTACAAAGTAGGCGCCCCTTCCTGATTCCACCTGGTAGTATGATGAATTCGTGGGGAAAAGTCAAGAGAGCAGACACAACGCAGGGGCGTCCCCGACTGCTTCTATCAGGGATCACTCGCCCGACTCAAGTACCTTTCCGCTGGCGCTGGGACTGACCCAAACTGAGCAAACGCACGCGCACGTACGAGCGCAGAAACCTTTCTCACTCCATATAGGAAGATTGCGGCTTGACTTTGGCCTTTGCATGTCCTATATTATGTCAGTTACAATAGTGTACTAATGTATATGCACTTAAATAGTAGACAGCACCTTTGTAGAGGACACGCACATCTTGCCTTCGGCACATCTTGCCGAAGGCACATATACCCCTACAACGCCAAGAGGAAGCCAGATGCCAGACGAACTATTATCTGCGGCGCTCGGCTATGAATCCATCGGCTGGTCTGTGATCCCTGTTCGGCCGGACAAGAAGCCCTATATCTCGTGGCTTGCCTACCAGCGCGGGCGGGCGACTCCGGAGCAGATTATGTTGTGGTGGAGAGACTATAAAGACGCACAGATCGGGATCGTGACAGGCAACATATCCAATGTCGTGGTGGTAGATCTGGACGGATCAGAAGGTATAACCTCATTCGAGAAACTGGACGACGGAGAGCCGACTGTGTACAGCAAGACCGGCTCCGGCGGCCGCCACTACTTCTACGCTATGCCGAAAGACGGAGATGAAGCCAAACTGCTCCGCAATTTCGCCAGACGGAAGGGCATAGACCTGAGAGCAAACGGCGGATACGTGGTCGTGCCTCCGTCAGAGAATCAAAAAGGGCGATACGAGTGGCGCATCTCTCCCGACAACCAGATGCCCTCAGACTGTCCAAAATGGATAATAGATGCGTGCAAAGTAGGTCAGACGTTCCTGTCTGACGGGGAACAAAAACAGTCAAGAATGTCTGTTCTACCGTCTTTAGAAAATGGCGTGGATGAAGGCTCCAGAAACGACTCCGCGGCAAGATTGGCCGGACACTTCTTCGGGCAGGGAAAGACAAAGACAGAGGTCAGCGCAGAGTTAGTCGAATGGAACCTGAAGAACAGGCCTCCGCTTGAGCTATCGGAGCTGGAGCAGGTCGTGGTCTCCATTGGCAGGACGCGTGCCTACAAGGCAGGCACGTATGCCTACGCTGTAGGCACGAACGCCTACAACGGAGAGCCAAAGAGTGACACCCTTCGTGCTCTTTCAGAGGACACCCTCTGTGCTCTTTCAGGTGACACCCCCTACGCTCTTTCAGGGGACACCCTCTGTGCTCTCTCCGACGGCGAGCGCGGAGACGCCAAACTGTTCGTCAAGCTCTACAGAGACAGATTCTGCTACGACAGCTCCCAGGGTACATGGTACGAGTGGAAGGGGCACTTCTGGGCGCCCGACAGGATCAGGGAGGCGAGGGCCTCCGTAGAGGGCGTGATCCAGATCTATAAAGACGCTCTCTACAGACAGAGCCAGACAGCGATTGAAGCTATCGGGGAGAACGAGACGAAGACGAAGCAGCTGAGAAAGAGAATCGGACAGCTCAGCACGAGGCGGCGGGCAGACGAAGTCCTTGAACTCGCATCCAGCGGCGCAGATTCCCTGGCGATAGAGGGCCACGAATGGGACAGAAACCCCTACCTGCTGGCATGCCCCAACGGCGTTATAGACCTCAGAACGGGAGAATTGAGAGAAGGCAGACAAGAGGAATACATAAAGACAGTCTGCCCCACGGAGTACAAGGGGACAGACATTGGCTGTCCCAAGAAGGGGACAGACGCCCCTTGTCCCGCATGGGAGGAGTTCCTCTTTCAGATCTTCGACGAGGATCAGGAGCTGATCTCCTACGTCAAGAGACTGCTGGGCTACTCTATGTTAGGGCTTTCGACACAGCACGAATTCTACATCTTCTGGGGACAGGGAAGGAACGGCAAGGGGACCTTGTTTCAGGCGCTGTCAGATGTGCTGGGTCCCTATGTCTCGCAGGCCCCCAAGGAGATGCTCTTATACAACCGCTTTCGGCCCGCAGCCTCTTCTCCCAGATCGGAGCTGATGGCCCTCAGAGGCAAGCGCCTCGTCTGGGCGTCGGAATCCGACGAGGGACGCCACCTGGACACCAGTCAGGTCAAGTGGCTATCAGGCGGAGACTCCCTTGTGGCAAGAGAGGTCTACGGGAAGCACCAGGTGGAGTTTCGGCCCACCTTTACTCTCTTCCTCCAGACCAACCACAAGCCGAAGGCAAACGCCTACGACTACGCCCTCTGGGAGAGAATCAGACTGATACCCTTCAATCTCTCGTTTGTGGACGACCCGCAAAGAGACCACGAAAGAAAGCGAGACCCCAACCTGGCGGAGAAACTGAAAGTAGAGGGATCGGGCATACTCTCGTGCCTCGTCCAGGGCTGCCTCGACTTCCAAGAACACGGCCTCGCGCCTCCAGATACTGTCAAGATGGCCACGAAGGCCTATAAGGATGAGGAGGACGACATAGCTCAGATATTTGAGGAATACTTTTACGTTGACCCTGAAGCAAGTGTGCCGGCGGGAGACGCCTATAGGACATACGTACAAGGCTGTGAAGAAAATGGTTTCAGGCCGAAGAGCAATAAGGTCTTTGGCAGGCGTATGGGAGAGATGTCCGTCAGATATAGAGGAACCGGCGGTAGAGTTTATTATCGGGGAATCGGACTTATCAAGAATAGAGAGGAATAGTGAAGCACTGAACCTTTTGAACCTTTTTACTATTACTTTGTTATAAAAAATAATTTTTGTTTTTCAGAAAGTTTATAGATAACCCTTCAAAAGGTTCAATCCTTCAGTCTCCGTAAACCAAAAACGGTAATTAGGCTTTCGTCAAAGGAGAAAAAGATGGATACCCAGGACATGCTTACAGTCAAGGAGGCGGCTAAGTTCCTGAGGTGCTCAGAAAGACACTTGCGTCAACTAATACACTTCGGATTGCTCACAGCCTACAAGCCGGGAAAACAGTACCTCCTGCCCAGAAGCAGTGTCCTCGACTACTTTACGAGATCAAAACACGCCCCCTTTGAGTAGGGCTGTACCTGCTCCGCAGGCCGCTGTGCCTGCACTTGGCTCATTCCCAGTAAAATGAAAATAAAGGCCATTGCTAAGTACCTACTTGTTCTGGGACTAAAGTCACATCTTATCATTTATTTTCAACCCCCATTGAAAATAAACTGCTCTGTATATCCTGTCCAGGCTTTGTATAATAGACTATCCTTTTTGCCCTCTCTCCAATCTTTTCTAATAACCCCCTATCGACCCATGATTTTAATAAACGAGTCATTTTGAGTGTATCCTTGATTCCTGTAATATTTCTTGCTTCGCTATTGGTGATTCTATGATGCTCATCCAAGTATTTACTCACTGTGTCCCAATATTCTGTTCTCTGTACGTTAAAGAGATATAATAGCACAGAATGTTTCACTGTAGATGGAGAGTAAATTGGATCATAAAGGTTATGCTCCTTCATAATTTCAAACATGCGATCCACTCCTTCGCCTATATCCAAGTTGGGGGATTCTCGAAAGCGGCTTAATGTACGCTGAATAAGAGGATTGCGAGCGAATCTTTCGCTTCTGATGTTCCTTACTGTAATGTGCCCCGGGTATATTCCTGGGCTCTCAATTTCTATGTGGTCATCAAAAAATCTAATCTGGATATCATCTTGGAGAAAATAGTTCCTATGGATAACAGTGTTTGCCACCGCTTCTTGAAAGACCCATTCGGGAATAAGAAGGGATGGTCTGAAGGCATGGCCCCGCAATTTCGGTGGTGAACTCTTGACAACATCCATAAAGTAATCCAGCGTTTTCTGAATTTGAATTAAAAGAGGTCCTTCAACAGTAAACGGCTGTCTCACAAAATTTGGCTCTCCAGAGTACGTCGGTTTCGTACCATAATAATGAGAGATTTTGATGCCGCACTTATTCCCGAGTATTACAGAAGGATTGTTACCAAACAACAGAACACCTGCTTTTGTAAGCTCAAAGCCGTCGTTCTGCTTCACCGCAAGCCCATTATCTTTTAGGAATTGCCAATTGTCTTGACTTTCGCTCCTTGTATCTTTCTTGTACTTGCCTAGTAGTTTTCCATCAAGTTCTTCAAGGTTTCGTATTCCTGATAACTCATCCTCAAATTTGATGGATCCCTTTTCATACTGGAGTCGTATAATTTGCTTAGATCCAATTTTTGCAATCTGGTTTCCACGCCGAACTAAAGTGTCGCCCTGCTTTAGTGAATGCACATCGTTGCTCTTTTCTACATACACCACTAGTAATTGATCGTCATCTTTTTGAGTATTTGTGATTGGAAGATGCTTTTCCTGCCACGACTGCAATGGGGGATCAATTTCCCTTTCAATCAATTTCAAAAACTCTGAAACATTGTCTAGGTTCTCACTAATTCCAATCAGCCTCTTTTCAGCGCGTGCTTTCAAGGGATCCTCTAGTCCGACGACAAGGACTCCACCTTCAGTATTTGCAAAAGCAACAATCGTTTTTAATAGCTTAGATGGCTTAACGTCAGCTCTTTTGCACTCAAACGCTATGTTCTCTTTCCATTTCAAAACGATCGGTACTATATCTTGGTCATTCATGGTTAACACTTCCCCTTAGCCAGCTCTGTTGTATCGGTTTCGCAAGGTCCCCCATCTGGTACCAATGGGCACTAGCACAGCGACTAAGCTTCTATCCATTCGCAGGTGAGCAGAACTCTTCCGGACGGTGACAAGTACAAATCCCAGAGCAATGAAGACTGCAAATAGTTTTTTCATGGCTGCATATATTATACCTTGGTTCAACAACTGACATTCATATTATACCTTTTGTACTGCTTCCCAGGAAAGCGACACCAATTAAGCAACCTGGGGTAGTAGATAAAATTGTTTTCTCCACTCTTTTGGGGTCTTATATCCCAGGGATGAATGAAGCCTGTTCTTGTTGTAATTATCGATCCACTGAGATATGATCTTCTCAGCCTGTTCAAAGGATTCAAACTTGTGAAGCCAAACACACTCTTGCTTGAGGGTCCTGAAAAAACGCTCTACAACACCGTTCCAATCGGGTTTACCACTTGGTATGTATTCCTGACGAATTCCCCAATATTCGGTACTGGCCAAATAGGCCCGAGCCAAAAAGATGGAACCATTGTCAGAGCGCAAAGTGAGACCCTGGGGGACAGCCTCCTTGGAAGTGTATCGAGAGATCACGGCCCGATCCAGGGCATCTGTGGCCTCCAGTGCCCTCCCTTTTCGACTAAAACGATACCCAGGAACCTCCCGGCTTCCGTTGTCCACCACCGCAATAAGAGGACACCAACCATCTTTTCCACAGTAAATCTTTGTCAAGTCACTCGACCACAAACTGTCGGGACTATCCACCACAGAACGCTTCTGGGCAACCTGTGGCCCCTTTCTCCCGGGACGATTCCACAGCTTACACTGCCACCCCTTAAGCTTCATTATCCTATGAACCTTCTTAACGTTGACACATTCCCCTTCCTTGAAACGAAGATGCGCCCAAACCCGCCTGTGACCAAATGCCTCTTCTTGGTCCAGTATCCCTCGAATACGAAAAGCAAGCTCCTCATCTATCACAGGCTCTTTAACAGAAGAACTGACACCTCTATCCCTAAACCTATACAGAGTCGAACGATGCAAACCCAAAGCCAAAGCTACCACCTTGCGGGAATAGCCTCGACCCAAAAACCGCCCACTCAAGGCAACCGCTTCGTTTTTTTTAGACGGGCTACCTCTTCGAGTATCTCCAACTGGAGCGTCAACTGCCCTACCTTGCGCTCCAACCGGCTAACCTCTCGCTCCTTCGGATCCTTGCGACCACGCCGAGACTTCAGACTCTCCTGGCCCCCTTCTAAGAAACTATCACGCCAAGCATACGCCTGCGACTGGCTAATTCCATTCTTACGACACACCTCAGATAGATCTGCTCCTCTCAAAAGAGCCAACACAATCTCTCCCTTACGGGTCGCCGTCCAGCGCTTACCATCTTTCACTTCGGGGCTCGACACCTTGACCTCCCTTCTCAAACCCCAATTTGCGAAATATTTGTCGCTCTGTCAAGGGGAGCGGTATGCCTTTACGATTAAAAGTATAATAACGAATTTCTTTTGTCAACCTGAATTTACGGTACAAAAGGAGGCAAAGATGGATACCCAGGACATGCTTACAGTCAAGGAGGCGGCTAAATTCCTAAGGTGTTCAGAAAGACAGATGCCTTTCTGAACAGAAAGGCACGTAAACTAATACACTGCGGATTGCTCACAGCCTACAAGCCGGGAAAACAGTACCTCCTGCCCAGAAGCAGTGTCCTCGGCTACTTTACGAGATCAAAACACGCCCCCTTTGAGTAGGGGGCCTGCCCCCGAATGATTCTATCGGGCCTGTACCTTTACCTTCGTCATTGCGCCGGCTGTCTGCCCCCGAATGGCTCAATCGGGCCTCTCCCCGAATGATTCTATCGGGCGCCTTCCCCTTCTTCTACTTACGCGTCATTTTAAGCTATATTCCCACATTCCCCATATTAAACCAGAACAATGCTTTCATAATATGTCATAATATGTTATTATGTGATAAATAACATTAGAAAGTATATGGCAAGTACTGGTCGCCTTTTTCATTCATCCGAACATTATAGAGGTATACATCATGAACAAAGATCACTATAAAGCCATTCTGATTAGCGTGCTGCTTGTGGGCTTTTGGACGTTTGAATTCGTCCCTTCAGTTGCTTCTGCGTTGGGGATCATCTCCACCGTGGCAGGAGGTGGAAACAGTGGTTTAGGTGATGGTGGTCCAGCTACCAGTGCGAGGTTGAATGGTCCTCGTGGCGTATTCGTGGATGGATCGGGCAATATCTATATTGGGGATTGGCTCCATCACCGGATACGTAAGGTTGATGCGTCGGGCATCATCTCCACCGTGGCAGGAAATGGCACTGCTGCATTTTCCGGTGATGGTGGTCCAGCTACCAGTGCGAGTTTGAACTCCCCTTTTGGCGTATTCGTGGATGGATCGGGAAATATCTACATCGTGGATAGGACCAATCACCGGATACGTAAGGTTGATACGTCGGGCATCATCACCACCGTGGCAGGAAGTAGCACTTTTGGATTTTCCGGTGATGGAGGTCCAGCTACCAACGCGCGCTTACGTAACCCTCAGGGTGTATCCGTGGATGGATTAGGAAATATCTATATTGCCGACAGCAGCAATAACCGGATACGTAAGGTAGATACATCAGGCATCATCACCACCGTGGCAGGAAATAGCACTTCTGGATTCTCCGGTGATGGAGGTCCAGCTACCAGTGCGAGCTTGAAGACTCCTTCTGGCGTATTCGTGGATGGATCGGGCAATTTCTATATTGCGGATCAGCTCAATCACCGGATACGCAAGGTGGATACATCGGGCATCATCTCCACCGTGGCAGGAAAGGGCACTAGTACATTTTCCGGTGATGGTGGTCCAGCTACCAGTGCGAGTTTGAACGCTCCTCTTGGCGTATTCGGGGATGGATCGGGGGTTATCTACATCGCGGATAAGGTCAATCACCGGATACGTAAGGTGGATACGTCAGGCATCATCTCCACCGTGGCAGGAAATGGCACCAAGGCATTTTCCGGTGATGGAGGTCCGGCTACCAGTGCAAGTTTCAATTTTCCTCAGAGCGTATTCGTGGATGGATTGGGGGTTATCTATATTGCGGATCAGGGCAATCAGCGGATACGTAAGGTGGAGCCTCCTCCTTCTGTGACATCAATTGACCCCGCTTCCGGCACGGAATTGGGAGGTACGTCTGTGACGATAGGAGGTGGTGGTTTCAAAATCGGAGGGACTGTTAGTTTTGGAGATAGCTCAGCCACAAATATAGTCGTAGTGTCGGACACTATTATTACTGCAGTGACTTTAGCTCATGCTGTCGCTATAGTAGATGTGATAGTGATAAATCCAGACGGTCAGGCAGACACGCTTTCTAACGGATTTACTTTTGTTTCTATTGATGCGATAAGCGATACTGTCTCCTTTGACGCTACGGGAGATAGAGCAGCCATTGAGACCGTGGTAGATACGGTCAAGGTCAACACCGCCGGGACGTTGAGGGATAGCCTTTTGGCTGTGAGTTATAACGTCACAGCGGTGCTTAATCCTTTTGTCGCCAGGGTCTTTGATGCCAGCGGCAGTGAGCCGGGAGTGTCGTTGACAAGTAAGGTGATAGACCCTGCCGGAGGTTTGAGTCAGCTTGCATCTGAAGGATTCACAAGGTTTGAGGATGGCAGAGTCAGTGTAGGAATAACTCAGGGACAGACTCTGTTTATAGCTATGGAGCTATCTTCTGCTGCGGGTCCTTCGATAGGTGTAAATATCGGTCTTGACACGGGTAAGAGTTGGACCTTCGATGAGATCGGAGGAGTCACACGGTGGAGACGGGGCTCGGAGTTTGTGGGAATAACCGGTGATGGAGGATTTATGATACGGACTGTGACGGGGATTATGGGGGATGTGTCGAGGTTCTCACCTTTTAAGAGAGGAGTATCAGACGGTGAGATTGGCACGGAGGATTTGGACTTTGTAGTGGATGTGGTTCTTAGCAGGATTTCTGAGTCTGGTGCGTCGGATGTGATATCAGGAGTGGATAAAGTAACAAGGTTCCTTATGGATGCAGTGGATGGTACAGGCGGAGGGGCTGATGGCATAGTTAATCTTTTTGATGTCCTGTTTGTCGTGGGTAGGCTCTAAGGTTTTGGCAGATGGATTTCTGAAAACGAGGAAGCCGATTTTGATGAAATAGACTTTTCCAGATGCTGTGTCCTCGGCTACTTTAAGAGATCCAAACACGCCCCCTTTGAGTAGGGGGTCTGCCCCCGAATGATTCTATCGGGCCTCTCCCCGAATGGCTCAATCGGGCGTATACCTTTACCTTCGTCGTTGCGCCGACACCTTCCCTTTCTTCTACTTACTCAGGTTCCACTGTCAAACCTCTGGGGAGCGTCACACTCTGGTCGTCCGGGTTCGTCACAGTCACGTCGTAGACCCCCTCGGCTACCGTCCCCGGAACCGTGGCCTTAAGAGTAGTAGAATCAACAAACGTCACAGCCAGCATGATCCCGTCAATAGATACCCGGATTCCATCCGGCGTCTCCCCGATTCTATCGGGCGTAATGGAATCCGGCGTATTGAAGAAATTAGCTCCTGTGATGGTCACCACACTATCCATGCCCAAAGGCACATGATCCGGAACGACAGCATCTATCGTCGGAGCGGTACCGTCCACTTCCTCGCCTTCCACTGTCAAAGCTCTGGAGAGCGTCACGCTCTGGTCGTCCGGGTTCGTCACAGTCACGTCGTATAACCCCTCGGCTACCGTCCCCGGAATCGTGGCCTTAAGAGTAGTAGAATCAACAAACGTCACAGCCAGCATGATCCCGTCAATAGATACCCGGATTCCATCCGGCGTCTCCCCGATTCTATCGGGCGTAATGGAATCCGGCGTATTGAAGAAATTAGAACCTGTGATAGTCACCACAGCGTCCGTTCCCGCAGGAACACTATTCGGATTGACAGCATCTATTGTTGGAGCGGTACCTCCCCCTTTACCACCCTTGCCATCTTCCTCTTTTCGTTCTTCCTCTTCAGACTCAAACTTAACTTCAGTGGCAAAAACTGAGCCGTCGCTTAGTCTGCTTCCTTCTCCTTCGACTTCAACCTCTTTGCCTTGCGACAGCAGACTCTCGACGCTATCTAAGCTTACAATCGAACCCTGAAAGATTGTAGTACTGTCAGTCACAACAATCAAACTATTAGTAAGTGTGAAGCTGTTGTTGCCAAGGTTAACAGTGGAGACATCTCCTTCAAAATCAAGCTCTCCATCCCCGTCATCATCTTCAAAGGCCTCAAAAGATTGCGCAATGTTCTCCGCGATCTGTTCTATGATTGTTAGATCCTTTAGATTTAAATCCATATATCCTCCGGTATCCCCCTCTTTATCCTTGTCTTAATCCCCTTTTTTATCTTATCGAACCAGTTCATATTGCTCCTTTAGTTGATCTGCTATACGCAATCTACTAGCCCCGTTAGAAAGTCCGACATCTTCTGTTTAAATCTTTCAGAAACCGCTATAACTCCGGAATGATCCAGACTGTCTGGGCGATTTCCAAAGGTCAGATTAGATATGAAAGAGACGCCCAGGGCGTCCATACTCTGTTCTTTTGCCGCTTTAACCTCAGGTATAGTGGACATCGTCACAGCGTCAACCCCTATCCGTCTTGCCATCTCCAGTTCAGCTGGTGTCTCATAAGAAGGGCCCAACATGCCCAGAAGGACACCTTCCTTTAGCGAGATCCCGTGCCTTTGTGCCGCTTGGTATGCCCTCTTTCGAAGTTTCATCGAGCAGTAGCTTTCCCCTCCCGAACTGAGGAAACTTAGCCTTCTCCTTTCCAGCATGAACGTCCCCACGTGATCTGAGATAAGCATAAGATCACCTACGCGAAACGCTTTATTTATCCCACCTGCAGCGTTCGTAACTACAAGAGTCTTCACACCCAAAGTCCCTATTGCTCTGATCGGAAAAGTCACCTCGTCCCAGTCGAGACCCTCATAGAGGTGCGCCCTCCCCGACATAACTAGGCACCTTTTACCCGAAACTGAACCCAGGTACAACATCCCTTCGTGGCCCTGGACACGGCAGTTCCAAAAATGAGGGATCTTGCTGTACGAAATGGAAAGATCGAACTTGAAAGACTCCGCAAAGACTCTCCATCCTGATCCCAACACAACCCCGATTTTCGCCCCCGTAAAGCCCTGTCCCCTGAGGAATTCGGAAGTTTCTATAGTAGTGTCTAAGGGATTTTCACTCAAATAAACTTCACCATCACCAGAGAGTCTTCGACAGGATTCCTGTAATAGTTGGCCCTTATTGCAACTCCCGCGAAGCCGTATTTATTATAACCCGGATTTACCCGGCCAGGAGTAGGACAAAAATGCCTGCATCACCTCTGACGATACCCCCTTAACCCTTCCACCTAACTCCTGATTGTATTTCTCAATAAAGTAATCGACAAGGAAAAAGGGAAGGTCCTCGATATGCTCGCGTAGCGGCGGCAGGACGATAGGAACGACGTTAAGGCATAAGAACCGACATTCCCCATATCACATTCATGAGGGATTATATTTCGATACATTCTTGTTTCTGAATTAATATTACCACTTTTACATTTTTCAACAAGTACTTTTTTCAATTAAAATAGTATTTTCCTCTGAATTATCACTTTCTTTGTGTTTAAATCCTCCAATTAGAGACACCTCTCCATCGACTCACAAAAAAATGTGGCAGTTTAAACAGAATAACATCGCAATCGTTCAATCCGGGATAATATTTCGGCAAATAACCTCTTGTCTATCCCAACCTCAGCCATTTGAAACGTAATATATCCGCTGTGTCTGACAATCTTCGCTCCGATTTTGATAAATTTCACGAGGAGGCTGCGTAGTGACCAGTGTTTGATTTTCTTCGGAAGAACAAAACGTCGCAGGAAGTTGCCCAAGTTGTAAGCCAGAACAAACAGCCAGAGCCTCACCTGATTGGAGACGAAACGCTTGCATGAGAGTCGGGTCCAGTTCAGAGCATACTTGCCCTCCTTAATCCACTGCTCAGCTCTGCCACGGCCATTGTAGAAGTGTACCACGCCTTCTGGCTTGGCGCTCATGTTGGTCACGATAAATCCCACTCTTGGGAATAACTCCCCTTGGTGCCATTCAACCTTGGCGACCACTCGCCTCGATTGATCCCAACTGGCCGCTTTATATTGAAATTCATATAACGATACAATCGGTTTCCTCGGCGGTCGTCCAACTGGCCGAGTCAGCAGGTATCGTATCTTTTCATAGAGTATCTCATTTGCGGGAAGCCGAATGGCATACAAATAGCCGTTTCCCTCCAGATAATCATAAATCTCAGGCTTTGCGAATGCAGCATCGCCTCGAAAGTATTTCCTATTCTTCTTGCTCTCGTATCTCTTGACGATCGGTTCCAGAACTTCCTTCCAACGATCAGCACTGTGAACATTACCAGAGCGAAGTAGGACTCCTTCACAATCCCCGAACTGATTGAAGCAGAACACTGGATGAAAACAGGTACATCCGAAATGACCGTTGTAAGCTGATCCTTCCTGCTGGCCATGTACCGGACTCTCCGAACTGTCCATGTCCAGAATGATTCGTTGATGCTGTGTTTTACTCATCGCTTTTTGAACCCACTTGCCATTGATATCTGACAAGTTTCTGAGATTGTCATGCTGAGTCAGTATATCAGTTTCAAAACGTCCTATCGTGTTGGAGCTGGCAGCTTGCCTGCCTTTGTCCTTCTTTCCGGTAATCGCTCGCATGACGGGATCAACGGATAATCGCTCGGCGTCATTTACATCTTCATATCCTGCAAGACGGCTGTATATCGATTGACGCAGGAGAGTAGATATATCATGTTGGATATTACGGCCTGTGCGTTTATCGGTAAAAACCGCTGATACCGAATCAAATAATCCCAGTGCGTAATCAAGGTCACGATACGCAAGAAGTCCACCGTTTGATGTCACCTTTGCACCATGAAATTCAAGCTTTATTCCTCCATCAAAACCTACTTTCATTCTTTCACCCTCTGGATGATCAATATTTATCCGCCATTTATGAGTCTTATTTATTGTAATATAACATGTTCTGGCGACTTTGACAACCATTTTTCGGGTCTAATATGGCGAATGGGGGTTAAAAGTTCAGTTGGATCAGAACCAGCTAACCAATCGGTTACATTTACCATCAAGGAGAGATTTGTGGCAGATGTGTCCGAAGCTATCTCCAGAGGAGGTATTAATTCGGTTTCCTGCTCAAAATCTTGTTCAATAGATAAGGTGAAATCAATTCTATTAAGAATTCCCTCGATAATGATGCTTTTTTCAGTGCCTGCAAAATCGGCGAATTGTGGATCGTCTGGGTCGGTATCGTCTGCATCCAGTTTCTTCACCTTAAATTCAAATTTGTTATATATCCCTATTGGGATAGATCCAACGCCAATCTGGGTTATGGCTCCCTGCAAATTTAAGTCAACAACAACCGGTCCTATCTTGAAATCAGCCCCGGGCTTGCCCGCGTCCTCCCCTGATGTCTTAAGCTTTACCTCTTCCAGAAGGAGTCTCACCCGGGTAATAGCGATGCTCTGGTTCGTGCCTGGTGCTCCCACCACTTTGGGAGAGACGGTTGGAACTTGCAAAGGAACTCCAAGACTTAAAGATACATTCTCAGTGGGGCCGCTTAATGCTTCTGTTCTGCCAAAATTGTCAATAAAGATAACGAAATCGCCAAGACCAACTGTACCATCATTATCTAAATCATATCTTGCATCTGATGTGCCGAACCCATCTAAGAATAATACGAAATCACTAAGGTCAACTTTGCCATCTCCATTAAAGTCGCCAGTTAAAGCAGATGCAATTTGTGGGTAAGTTAGCAATATAAAAACAATCATACTGATGAAAGCGGCAAAATAGTAGATTCTACCTTTGGTCTTCATGCTAACCTCTTTTTAAAAAGTCTATTAAAACGCGATCCCATTGTGACATCTTCTGTCATAGTCTGCACTATACTCTAATATCTATGTCGGTAGTGTAGCGTTTACGGACTTAAGTAGACAGGAATCTCCTGGGAGATTGGTTTGGGAGAATGCCTCTCGCAATGAACGAGAGATGAAGCTAAACAATCTCACTTGAACTGCTTTGTCTGCTGTATACGATCTACTATTTTTGGATCTTTACAATCTGGTCCAGACTATTTTGACCCGACATTTAGAATTTATATGCGGGGGTGAATCGGCCACTGCCTTTAGTCTTCACTGCACCCAGGGGAATGTTGTAACCATAATCTAAATCTATACCGTTGTTAAACTCATAACCCAACCCCCAACTAAATCCCCCCGTGCTACCCTCCTCAAATATCCTATTGCCGCCCACCCGAAAACTAAACCCCGCCACCAAATCTACCTCTCCGCCGAAGAATAACCTCGTATCTGTATCGCCTTCCCCCCCTACATCCATTACTACATATTCTACACTCAATAATCCCCTCGCAACACGATAACTACCACCAAAACGTATGTCAAACGGCAACTTGCCTGCATCAGATTGCCCAGCTATATTACCTCCTTCCTTGGATATATCCGGTTCATTTATGTTCTTCAAAAAGAATCCCAAACTAAAATCCCAAGGACTCCTACATAATCCACCTATGTCTACTCCTATATTCCCACTGCTATCCCCAGACAACGGATCTTTCTTACCACTGACTCTATCAGATGGTATGTCCCCCACACTCCACCACAAATAACTCAACCCCAACCCCAAATGTATCCCATGTCTCAACTCCTTCCCCCAACTTGCCGTAAATCCATTCTCATTAAAACTGTCACTCCCCACCCGCTGATAACCAAAACCCAATGTACCCACATTCCCACCAAAAGGATGAACGTAAGTCAGTATGTGCTGACCCAAATTATCTCCCTCAACCCCCGTCAAAAGTAAACTCACATTCGTATACGACACAATCCTAGTCTCTATCTGACCGAGACCAGACGGATTCAAAAAGATCGCATCCTGATCGTCTGCCACCGCCACAAAGGCCCCCCCCATTGACATAGACCTCGCGTGCGTCCCCGCATCTAAAAACCCGTATGCCTGGCCTGCTCCCGATAGTACCAGTGCTAACACCACAACTCCGTAGAAAACGAAGGTTCTTACCATGTCTTTTCACTCCTCATATATTATTCTAAACTTGGTAATGCTCTGTTGTAACACTTCCTCTCTGGTAGACAAGATGGTACGTCCTCGCTGCTCTACGAATCACATTCCAAATCACCTAGAAAGAAGTCAATGAACGCGGCAAAATAGTAGATTCTACCTTCGGTCTTCATGCTAACCCCTTTTTAAAAAGTCTATTAAAACGCGATCCCATTGTGACATCTTCTGTCATAGTCTCCAATACACTATACTCTACCCCCATTCGCCATATTAGACCCGAAAAATGGTTGTCAAAGTCGCCAGAACATGTTATATTACAATAAATAAGACTCATAAATGGCGGATAAATATTGATCATCCAGAGGGTGAAAGAATGAAAGTAGGTTTTGATGGAGGAATAAAGCTTGAATTTCATGGTGCAAAGGTGACATCAAACGGTGGACTTCTTGCGTATCGTGACCTTGATTACGCACTGGGATTATTTGATTCGGTATCAGCGGTTTTTACCGATAAACGCACAGGCCGTAATATCCAACATGATATATCTACTCTCCTGCGTCAATCGATATACAGCCGTCTTGCAGGATATGAAGATGTAAATGACGCCGAGCGATTATCCGTTGATCCCGTCATGCGAGCGATTACCGGAAAGAAGGACAAAGGCAGGCAAGCTGCCAGCTCCAACACGATAGGACGTTTTGAAACTGATATACTGACTCAGCATGACAATCTCAGAAACTTGTCAGATATCAATGGCAAGTGGGTTCAAAAAGCGATGAGTAAAACACAGCATCAACGAATCATTCTGGACATGGACAGTTCGGAGAGTCCGGTACATGGCCAGCAGGAAGGATCAGCTTACAACGGTCATTTCGGATGTACCTGTTTTCATCCAGTGTTCTGCTTCAATCAGTTCGGGGATTGTGAAGGAGTCCTACTTCGCTCTGGTAATGTTCACAGTGCTGATCGTTGGAAGGAAGTTCTGGAACCGATCGTCAAGAGATACGAGAGCAAGAAGAATAGGAAATACTTTCGAGGCGATGCTGCATTCGCAAAGCCTGAGATTTATGATTATCTGGAGGGAAACGGCTATTTGTATGCCATTCGGCTTCCCGCAAATGAGATACTCTATGAAAAGATACGATACCTGCTGACTCGGCCAGTTGGACGACCGCCGAGGAAACCGATTGTATCGTTATATGAATTTCAATATAAAGCGGCCAGTTGGGATCAATCGAGGCGAGTGGTCGCCAAGGTTGAATGGCACCAAGGGGAGTTATTCCCAAGAGTGGGATTTATCGTGACCAACATGAGCGCCAAGCCAGAAGGCGTGGTACACTTCTACAATGGCCGTGGCAGAGCTGAGCAGTGGATTAAGGAGGGCAAGTATGCTCTGAACTGGACCCGACTCTCATGCAAGCGTTTCGTCTCCAATCAGGTGAGGCTCTGGCTGTTTGTTCTGGCTTACAACTTGGGCAACTTCCTGCGACGTTTTGTTCTTCCGAAGAAAATCAAACACTGGTCACTACGCAGCCTCCTCGTGAAATTTATCAAAATCGGAGCGAAGATTGTCAGACACAGCGGATATATTACGTTTCAAATGGCTGAGGTTGGGATAGACAAGAGGTTATTTGCCGAAATATTATCCCGGATTGAACGATTGCGATGTTATTCTGTTTAAACTGCCACATTTTTTTGTGAGTCGATGGAGAGGTGTCTCTAATTGGAGGATTTAAACACAAAGAAAGTGATAATTCAGAGGAAAATACTATTTTAATTGAAAAAAGTACTTGTTGAAAAATGTAAAAGTGGTAATATTAATTCAGAAACAAGAATGTATCGAAATATAATCCCTCATGAATGTGATATGGGGAATGTCGGTTCTTATGCCTTAACGTCGTTCCTATCGTCCTGCCGCCGCTACGCGAGCATATCGAGGACCTTCCCTTTTTCCTTGTCGATTACTTTATTGAGAAATACAATCAGGAGTTAGGTGGAAGGGTTAAGGGGGTATCGTCAGAGGTGATGCAGGCATTTTTGTCCTACTCCTGGCCGGGTAAATCCGGGCTCTATTCTTTCTATATCCGCAATGCAGTATTTACAGACTTAAGTAGACAGGAATCTCCTGGGAGATCGGTTTGGGAGAATGCCTCTCGCAATGAACGAGGGATGAAGCTAAACAATCTCACTGGAAGTGCTTCGTCTGCTGTATACGATCTACTATTTTGGGATATTTTTAATCTTGTCCAGACTATTTTGACCCGACATTTAGAATTTATATGCGAAGCTGAATCTGTCAAAGCCACCAGACCCCACTGAACGCACGGGATTGTTGTAAGCATAATCTAAATCTATACCGTTGCTAAACTCATAACCCACCCCCCAACTGAATCCCCCCGTGCTACTCTCCTCAAATATCCGATTGCCGCCCACCCGAAAACTAAACCCCGCCACCAAATCTACCTCTCCGCCGAAGAATAACCTTGTATCTGTATCGCGTTCCCCCCCTACATCCATTACTACATAATCTACACTCAATAAACCCCTCTCAAGACGATAACTACCACCAAAATGTATGTCAAACGGCAACTTGCCAGCACCATCCTGTACCTCTATATTACCTCTATCCTTGGATAAATCCGGTTTATTTATGTTCTTCAAAAATAACCCCAAACTAAAATCCCAAGGACTCCTCCATAATCCACCTATGTCTACTCCTATATTCCCACTGCTCCCCCCCAAAGGATCTGCCCTCCCTTTATTATCCAGTATATCACCTACACTCCACCACAAATAACTCAAACCCAATCCTAGATGGATCCCACGTCCAAGCTCCTTACCCCAACTTGCCGTAATACCGTTCTCATTGAAATTCTCACTCCCCACGCGCTGATAACCAAAACCCAATGTACCCACATTCCCACCAAAAGGATGAACGTATGTTAATAAGCGCTTACCCAAATCATCACCCTCCACTCCTGGCAAACCTAAACTCAGATTCGTGTAAGCTACAATTCTAGTCTTTATCTGACCGAGACCAGACGGATTCAATAAGACCGCATCCTGATCGTCTGCCACCGCCACAAAGGCTCCCCCCATTGACACAGACCTCGCGTGCGTCCCAAAACCTAAAAACCCGTATGCCTGACCTGCGCCTGATAGTACCAGTGCTAACACTATAACGCCGGGGAAAACGAAGGTTCTTACCATGTGTTTTTACTCCTCATTTGCTATTCTACATTTGGTAATGCTCTGTTGTAACCCTTCCTCTCTGATTGGCCAGACGGTATGTCCTCCCTGCTCTACGAATCACATTCCAAATCACCTAGAAAGAAGTCGTTGCCAATATGAATACCCCGCTTGGGTGATTCCTTACAACAGGAATAATGGACAGAGCCACTCGAGGAGAATCTTGTTTCAGTGCGTCCCTATACCATTGACTCTCGTTCTTCCTCTTAGCGGATTCGTAAGCATCAATAGCCGCTATCGCATAACTTGATAGGCGTAACATAGCGCCAGAGGAATTGATATTGTCTTCTAAAGCCTTAACAATAGAGGTGTTGGCCAAGTTGCTCAGTCCGAAAAAGACGAAGCCTTTTGCGATGTCACCATTATACCATTGCCCTACTCCAGTTGCAAAATACAATCCGCCAACAAGTGAAAGCCCCAAGGCTTTTCCGGGACTCTTCACTTCCGTAAGCTGCGCTATCGGAGCTTCCTTCGCAATCTTCAGTATCTCATCCATTTGATACACGAAGATGCTTCCATCTCGTGTGCGAAGCTTGAGACTTGCGCCAGGGCTCAGCTCAATGATAACCCCTTGGATAATGCTCCCGTTCTTTAAATACACTACATCTTCCAGTTGTCGTTCAGCAAAGACTAAGATAGGCCACAGCATAACGAGTGAAACGACAACAACTATTTTTCGTACCATCTTTGAATCTCCCTTGACTATGTCCGTAATGTAGCGTTTACAGGTATGCTTAAGCCCTCAGCTCCGGAGCACAACAAATGTGATTGACATCTGATGGCAAATTGTATATCTTTTAGCGTAGTGAGGTGACCTGTATCACAGAATATCTGCTAAAAAACTGGTTTATATAAGGTAGTACCAACAGCTAAGAAAGACAAAGCGAACCCAGACCTGATATTGAGGAGCGCAAGCCAATATGACTGAGGAACAGACACCGAAAGAAGATCGTTCTGAAAAACACAAGAGGGACTTTCGTGAAGCCCAAGAGGACTTTAAGAGGATACGGGAAGAACTCGAGCCACACCTGAGACGCCTGAAGTCCGGGCTATCTTCAACCGAAGAAAATCTCGCTTCTGAAAGCCCTGAACCTGCCCCCGAATGAATGTATCGGCGATCAGAGTCCCCGATCGGGAGCAGAACAAATGTGATTGACATCACACAGCCGTTTTCGTATCTTCTTGATGAAGTGTGACCTGTGTCACAGATTGTTCGCCAAGACTGACTGACAAAGGTATAAGCAATGGTTAAAGAGAAAGTGGATCCAGAGAGCCAAAGTGATAGGGAATTGAGGGAATGGGCGGAAGAACCGGAGTTCTTCAATACTAGCAAAAGTAAATTGTTAGAGGATGAGGCTTACAAAGGCAACTTTGTCGCCATTAAGAACAAAGAAGTGATCGATTCTGACAGGGATAAGTTCAAATTAGCTAAGCGGATAAACAAGATCTATCCCAGTGAAGATGTCCTCCTTATGAAAGTAGAACAACATATACCTGTCGTCACAATACCGTCACCCAGAATAGTGCGATGAGATTTGACTACTCGCGTGATACATCTAGACCTGCGCTAATCCTAAGCGTCATGGTCTCACCGATGGATGCGGAAGACGGAATAGAAGCTCCAGCGAAGATCGATACCGGTGCCAGCAGGAGCATCATTCCCGAGAGTTTGCGAAGCAAATTACAGCTGCCTGTAAGAGGAGCTGTTTCTCTGAGAGGGATATTAGGTGGACCGTCACGTCCACTTCCCACACATGAAGTTAGACTATCTATCGACCATTCTTTTTCCTTTCCACTCGAAGTTGTTTCCATACCCCTGGCAAACTTCTTAATAGGCAGAGACCTGCTTAATCAGCTTGTTCTGACTGCAAATGGCCCAGAAGAATTCTTCAAATTGCATCGTTGAAGTCCACTCCCCTCCTGCCTTCTCCAGCTTCCGCTCAACTCTACTTGCTTGATCAAGCCTCTTATCCCGCCTACAACGTATGACCCTCTGACGCCTACAAAGTAGGCACCCCCGCCTGCGCTACGATGTCCACGCCCACCATCTTGCTCCACTCCTCTAGCAGTTTTGCAACCAGCGGCCCTGGCTTCCCATCTTTAATGGGTATGCCGTTTATCTTTACGACAGGCAGTATGCAGTAAGGCGTGCTGGCTAAGAATGCCTCATCTGCGTTGCACACATCGTGCACCTGAAGGTCTTTTTCAATACACGTAATGCCCATTCCGTCTGCAAGATCAAAAACAGTCGCCCGGCTTACTCCGGGGAGTATGTTTCGCGTCGTGGGAGAGTAGATGGCGTCGTCCTTTGCGATCAGGAAGTTGGCACCCGACGCCTCCGTGACGTTTCCGTCTATGTCCAGAAGCAGCGTAAACGCCTCGCTGTCGGCATGTTTGACCTCCTGCTCCGCCAGATAGAAGTGCATCCGGCTTCTGTATTTCATCTTGGGATCTAAGCACTGCGGCGGCACGTGCCTGATGGAAGGCGTCACCACACTTGCGCCCTCAGCGTAGAAGCTGGCCCATGACTCGGTCTTTAAGGGAATCGTATGGATGCAGACAGTGGGCCTTACGGCGCCCGGATCTATGTCGGCGTAGGCGGCTATTTGACCTCCCGTGATAAAATGGATAAGACCGCAGTCCTGGTCTGCCTCCAGCATGGGCAGGTTGGCCTCCAGAACCCGCATGGAGAGCCGCTCCATACCCTCAAGATCCACCCCGGGGTCTATCCTTACGTATCTCAAAGATCGGTAGAGCCGCTCCATATGATCTTTCAGCCTGAACGGTTTTTGATTGAACGTGCGCGTCATCTCGGTGACCGTGCATCCCAAGACTACGCCCGAATCTACGATGGAGACCCCCGCTTCTCTGAAAGGCATCATCTCTCCATTTAGATAGGCTATCCTCTCTTTCATTCTGACAGATCCTCCATGCTGTAGTGTCAAGTTTCACTATAGGTGACAGGAAATACTGAGCCTACTCAGGAATTATTGAGCCTAAGATAGCCTGCTCAGGGGATAAAGTCAACCTAAATCTGCGCTATTGAAGCACTTGACAAACGTGCGTTTTGTTCGTATCTTGACGAAGGCGCATCTTGCCTTTGGCGCATCTTGCCGAAGGCGCATAACGTGTCTGTCATATTGCGTCCCCGATTGAACCTATCGGGGATCAACTCGCCCCCTACAACCCCTCTACTGACTTAATAATATGCTCCGAGACTACAACGATCTCCTCAGCAGGATAGACAAACTCCCTGCGCACAGGAAAGTGATCGGGACGGCAGGCGGCTATCCGATACTCACGCTGGAGTTGTCCCCGAATGACTCTATCGGGGAGCTGGAATCCGCCACAACAGAGGCAAAGTCTGTCCTGATCTGTGCCGGCATACACGGAGACGAGCCCGCGGGAGTCGAGGCCCTCCTTGAGTTTCTGGAGCAGGGAAATACCCAACTTGTAGATGGCTTCAACTTTTTGATCTACCCCTGCAACAACCCGCACGGCTACGTGCACAATAGGCGCGATAACAGCGACGGCGCGGACATAAACCGCACCTTTAAGACTGACGAGACTTCTGAGGCGGTTATGATAAAGGAGTCACTGTCGGGGCGTCGCTTTCACGTGATCATAGACCTGCACGAGGATTACGACAGCGTGGGGTTCTACCTCTATGAACAGAGGAGATCGGGAGAACTGATAGGCGGGAGGATCATCGAAACAGTGGAAGACATCTGTCCCATAAATAGAGATACGGTCATAGACCAGGTAGCTGCATCGGACGGCATGATAACTCAGGAGATGTACTCAGACGATCCGCGTTATCACTCGATGCGCTCGCATACCTGGGAAAACCACACGGATCACGCCATAGCCTTGGAAAGTCCGACAGGTCTGCCTCTGAGAGCAAGGGTGGACGCCCACCTTGCTGGAATAGAGACGATATTGGAGTATTATCACGATAAAATGTAGGTATAGCGGAGTCCCCGATTGAATCATTCGGGGGCACGCCTCCTCGCAATAACGGCTTGGAGGAAAGGCCATACCCTGTCTCCTGAGGTCTAAATATGGACATTGCTGGAAACCGGACCCTCTATTCGATATTCGCGGCATATGCAGCGCATCAGCCGCAGCGGACGTGGCTCGTCTATGAGCGCGCCGACGGTCAGGTCTTCTCCTGGACGTATGCAGAGTTTCTGGAGAGCATCCATCGGGCCGCCAACCTCTTGAATAAGCTGGGAATCGGAACGGGAGACGGCTTCATTCTGCATCTTCCCAATCACCCGGCCTATCCTCAGCTTCTCCTGGCCGCCTCGTATCTGGGCGCTATCGCCGTGCCGTCCAATCCAAAGTCCACCGCAGACGAACTGGCATATATAGTCGCACATTCCGCAAGTGAGATCATCTTTACCGAGGCGGGGAGTCTGGACGCGGTTCGGGAAGTTGCAGCCGGGCTGCCAGTGCGTCAGGTCCTGCTCTGCCAGACGGGAACTTCAAACCCTGATGACGCGGACAGCCAGCCGGCAAGCAATTCAGAACACCCCCTCTACGAAATCCAGCTTGCGGCTCAGTCCCCAGAACCACCGCCGGGCGAGGGCGCGTCTGACAGGACTGTAAATTTGATGTACACCTCAGGCACGACTGCGCGCCCTAAGGGCGTCATGCAGACCAACGCGGCTCTTGTTTATGGAGCTGAGGTCTTTCGAGCGGGGTCAGGCATTCGGGCGGAAGACCGCCATCTGATCACACTCCCCTTCTTCCACGGCGGCGCCCACTGTCACGCCCTCTGGCCGTCCTTGATAGCAGGCGCAAGCGTCGCGGTGATGCCCAGGTTCAGCGCCAGCCGCTTCTTCGAGCAGGCCCAAAAGTACGAATGCACGCTGGCGGCGCTCTTCGGCGCGCCCTTAAGGATGCTCCTGAATCAGCCCGAACGCCCCGCGGACAATGCCCATTCCCTCAGGAATTTGACCTTTGCGCAGAATCTTACGGCCGAGCAGTACGACCAGTGGCACAGCAGATTCTCCTGCCCCCTCCAGCAAATCTGGGGGATGACCGAGACGTGCGGCCTCCCGATTATGAGTCCACTCTCAGGGAAACGGAATCTGCTGGCGATGGGGCGCCCTGTATTGGGCTATCAGATAAAGCTCGTAGATGACGATGGACAAGAAGTTGAACCGGGCCAGCAGGGCCAACTGATAGTGCGCGGGACGCCGGGACGCTCCATCATGCTCGGTTATCTCAAGAACCCGCAGGCGACTGGGGAGACGCTCCGCCAGATGCCCGATGGGACCTGGCTATATTCAGGTGACACGGCCTATGCAGACGAAGACGGCTTCCTCTACTTTGTAGATCGCGGCAAAGACCTGATCAAGCGAGCGGGGCAGAATGTCTCCAGCGTGGAGGTGGAAGCTGTAATTGCAGACTGCCCCGGCGTGCTGGATGTCTGCGTCGTCAGCATGTCCGATGAGTTCCGAGACGAGACCGTTGTGGCGGTGATAGTCGCCAAGCCCGAAGCCGACCTGACCGCCGAGACAGTTCAGGCGCACTGTGCAGAACGTCTCTCACCCTTCAAAGTGCCCGGCAGAGTGGAGTTCATAGACGCCCTGCCTCGCACCTCCGTGGGGAAGATACAAAAGCAGATCGTCCGCGAATGGCTGACAGGAAAACAGTAGAGACTAATGTAACAGTTCTGAATCCTGTGAGCGAAAGGATTATCACTATGAAAATGATATTTGCGATAGTTGCGGCACTGAGCTCTCCGGAGATGAGAGCTTAAGTATGTCCGTAAATACTGCATTACGGACATACAAAGAATAGAGGGCAGAGTCGTGGAGGACTGTGACAGAAGATGCCACGATCAGGTTTTATTCTTACTCTGGTCGTAACGAAGGAGCCCGACAACAACTCTGACTGTATAGAAAGGGAGACCTATCAATGAGACAGGGAATCTTGTATACAGCTCTGATGCTGTTAGTCGCTTTGAATGCGCCTGTCTATGCGCAAGGTCTTTTCGCACCTAAGGTCGACTATGCCACTGGGAACGGTCCTTCATCGGTTTTCATTGCCGATCTAAATGGAGATGGGGATAACGACTTAATCACGGCTAATGAAGGCAGCCGTACTGTATCAGTGTTGTTAAACAATGGAGATGGGACATTTGCAGGCAAGGTGGACTACGCCGCTGGGACCGCTCCCATATCAGTATTCAGTGCAGATTTAGATGGGGATGAAGATATTGATCTAACTGTAGCTAATATTTGGAGCGATAATGTTTCAGTGTTAATGAATAACGGGGATGGGACATTTGCACATAAGGTGGACTATGCCACTGGGAATAGTTCTTCGAATAGTTCTTCATCGGTTTTCATTGCCGATCTAAATGGAGATGGGGATAACGACTTAATCACGGCTAATAGAGCTCTCTCTGGGAATATCAGTAATGTATCAGTGTTAACGAATAATGGGGATGGGACGTTTGCACCTAAAGTGGACTATACCGCTGGAGACGCTCCCTCTTCAGTGTTTAGCGCGGATTTAGATGGTGATGGAGATAATGATCTAGTGGTCACGAATTGGCTCAACGATAATGTATCGGTGTTGATGAATAATGGGGATGGAACATTTGCATCTAAGGTGGACTATCCGACTGGGTATCGCCCTGAAGCCGTTTTCAGTGCGGATTTAGATGGTGATGGGGATAATGACCTGGCTGTGGCTAACATTGCTGTCGATAATGTATCGGTGCTGATGAACAAGGGAGATGGGACATTCGCAACAAAGGTCGACTATTTTGTCGGGCATAGTCCCACATCAGTCTTCATTGCGGATTTGGATGGGGACGGAGCTAATGACCTGGCTGTAGCTAAAGGGTTCGGCGGCAATGACGTATCCGTGTTGTTAAATAATGGAGATGGGACGTTTGGACTTAGGATAAACTATGTTGTCGGGTATAGTCCCAGATCAGTGTTCATTGCAGATTTAGATGGAGATGGGGATAATGACTTGGCTGTAGCTAGTCGAGGCCTCGATTATGTGTCTGATAGTGTGTCAGTGTTGTTGAATCTCTCTGTGGCGCCTCCTCCTGCTCCCCCTGTTGTCACATCTATTAATCCCACTCTTGGCGTAGAACTGAGAAGTGCCCGTGTGACAATAGCAGGGAGGGATTTCCAGAGAGGAACAACTGTCACTTTTGGAAATAGCACAGCCACAGATGTAGTCGCAGTGACCACCCAGAGCATTACTGCTACGACTCCTGCTCTTCCTGTCGGTACTGTGGATGTAATAGTCACAAATCCCGACAGTCAGGCCGATACGCTCTTTGACAGATTTGCTTTTGTTCCTCCCCTTTTTGGACACCCAACTGCCTATCCTGCTTGGGGTTCAGTCTTTATTGCGGATCTAGATGGGGATGGAGACAATGACCTAGTTACGGCTAGAGTGTCAGTGCTGCTAAATAATGGAAATGGGACGTTTGCACCTAAGGTGGACTATGCTGCTGGGTTTGATCCCTATTCAGTATTCAGCGTGGATTTAGACGGTGATGGAGATAATGACCTGGCTGTAGCTAATGCGGGCTCTGGTCACCAAGCCAGTACTCTTTCGGTGTTATTGAATAATGGAGACGGAACATTTGCACCTCAGGTGGAGTACGGTATCGGGGCTAGTCCCAATTCAGTGTTCGGTGCAGATTTAGATGGAGATGGAGATAATGATCTTGCTGTGGCTAATAGGGGATTTGGTCCCGGTTCTGTCTCGGTGTTATTGAATAATGGAGATGGGACTTTTGCAGACGGGGTTTACTATACCGCTGGGTATTCTCCTAGTGCAGTATTTGGTGCAGATTTAGATGGGGATGGAGATGATGATCTAACTGTAGCTAATATGTATAGCGATAATGTTTCAGTGTTAATGAATAATGGAGATGGGACATTTGCAGGCAAGGTGGACTACGCCGCTGGGAACGGTCCCATATCAGTATTAAGTACAGATTTAGACGGGGATGGAGATAATGACTTAGCTGTGGCTAATGTATTCAGCGATAATATATCGGTTTTGTTTAACAATGGGGATGGTTCATTTGCAACTAATGTGGACTACTCCACTGATATTGGTCCTACAAGAGATTTTCCCACATCAGTATTCAGCGCAGATTTAGATGGAGATGGAGATAGTGACTTAGCTGTGGCCAATAGGTTCAGCAACATTGTATCAGTGTTTTTGAATAATGGAGCTGGGCAATTTGCAGCCAGAGTGGACTATGCAGTTGGGGACGAACCGCGGTCAGTATTCAGTGCAGATTTGGACGGGGATGGAGATAATGATCTGGCCGTAGGTAATTTTAGCAGCGGTAATGTGTCAGTGTTGATGAATCTTTCTGATATACCTATCACTGCTGTAACAGAGTATGAAGAACCATCATTAAACGTTCCTGAAGCTTACTCCCTAGCCCAGAACTATCCCAATCCCTTCAACCACCAAACAGTGATCCACTATGACCTTCCTGTCCAAAGTCACGTTGAGCTATCTGTGTTCAATCTGATGGGACATAAGGTTGCAACGTTGGTGGATGGTTACAGATCAGTCGGTAGCTACTCCGTAATATGGAATGGCAAAGATGACAATGGTAAAAGTCTTGCCAGTGGGGTCTATCTGTATCGCTTGAAGACGGAGGGATTTGGGCAGTCGAAGAAGCTGGTTTTGATGAAGTAGGATCCCTGTTAATTATTCCCAGCGAAAGGATATCACAATGAAAACACTATTTGCGATATTTACAGCTCTGGGATTCGTGCTTTTTACTGTTTCGATGGGGTCGGCTCACCTGAGGTTAGATGAGACCTTCGTCGCTCCCAGGGTTCCCGACGATATTGAAGTGGACGGTGATGGGTCCGAGTGGCAATTGCTTCCTCGACAGTACTATTTAACGCACGATGATCTGAAAGAGACCATCAAGGGGGGATTTGATACGCCGAACCCCGCCAGCCTCGCCGTGAAAGTTGCCATAGGATGGAGCCCGGTGACCAACATGATCTATTTTTTAGAGGAGAGATTTGACGACCACTCTAATGCCCGCTTAACTGCTGACGACCGTAATGAACACCTCGAATTTAGCATCGATGCTAACCACAGCGGAGGAAGGTACGTGTTTTATTCACAGGACGTGGATCCGGCCAGGTGGGACGGATCTGACGACCACTCTAACGCCCGCTTAACTGCTGACGACCGTAATGAACACCTCGCATTTGGCATCGATGCTGACCACAGCGGAGGAGTGTACATGAAGCTGTATACAGAGGACATTGATCCAGCCAGATGGGACGGATCTCATGCTCAGAACTATCGCTATTATCTGAACAGGGAGGAACCCATCTGGCATTGGGGTTCGGCCACGTGGGCAGTTAAGCCTCCTTATGCCTTCATCGGCTGGAGTTTTGATGGCGAAGTAGGTGGGGAAGGCGTCCAGACTGTAGAGTTGGCCGTCACTCCGTTTGACGACTTGAATTCTGAAGGTATTGATCAGAGCGTAGTACACACCCTTACAGCGGGAGAGATCGTAGGCATCGTCTTTGCCGTTAAGGACAATGACAATCCCGATGATCCTGGTTACGACGGAGGCTGGTGGTCTATCAGTCACAACTCAGCGTCAGGGTACAAGGGCGATGCCGATTTGTTTACTGATTACATTCTGCTTGATTTTGATCCGAGTATCTGGGTGCCCGGCACAGCGGTTGAATCTGACACCTGGGGCCGCATCAAGTCAACGTTTTCCAACTGAGGGAAAGGATATAACGATGAGAACACTGTTTTGTATATTTACAGCACTGGGATTTGTATTTCTTGCTGTCGTGGAGAGTTCTGCTCACCTACGGTCAGATAAGACCTTTGTCGCTGTCCAGGTGCCTATTGGTAGGCCTGGGTTCAGCGAGTTTATACCAGACGGTGATACCAGCGAGTGGGCAAATATTGACCCGTCGTTCTGGATAACGCACGAGGATCTGATAATGATCGGGGAATGGTCAGAGGCTATAGACCCCTCTGACCTCGCCTTGCGGATAATTATAGGATGGAGTCCGGTGACCAACAAGATATACTGGTTTGAGGATAGATTTGACGATGTTTATGTCGGTTGGAAAATGTACTACATTGAGGAGACGGTTGCGTTTGGCGTGGATGCTGACCACAGCGGAGGACGGTTCCAAAACTTCGGGTTGGATGTGGATCCGGACAGGCACGGCTCATCTCATGCTCAGCATTGGCAATATTTTGTGATCGGAGAGGATCCGGTCTGGTTGTGGGGAGCAGCTACGTGGGTAAACGTGTCTCCGTATTCCGAGTTCGGCTGGAGCTTTGATGGCGAGCTGGGTGACTCGGGCAACCTGATTGTGGAGATGGCCGTGACGCCGTTTGACGATCTGAACCCTGAAGGTATCGACCAGAGCGTAGTACACACCCTGAAAGAGGGAGAAATCATCGGAATAGGCTTTACCGTTGAAGACACTGACTATCTCGCTGGACCGGACGAGGAACAAATTGGCATCCAACAAGGTAACGGTGGCTACTATACGGTCGGAGGCGCGCATGTGTTCCAAAATGCGGATACCTTCAATGACTTCACTCTACTTCCTTTCGATCCGGAACAATGGGTGACATTGGATGGGTCATCAGTTGAGTCTGACACCTGGGGCCGCATCAAAGCAACCTTCTCGAACTGAACTAAAGGATATAACGATGAAAACACCATTTGCGATATTTACGGTACTGGGAGTTCTCCTGTTTATTATTTCGATGGGGTCGGCTCACCTGAGGTTAGATGAGACCTTTGTCGCTCCCATGTTGCCCATTGATGGGACTCCGGGGATGCACGCTGGTACGCGGACGATTGTACTCGACGGTGATGGCTCCGAGTGGCAATTGCTTCCTCGACAGTACTATTTAACGCACGATGATCTGAAAGAGGTCGTCAAAGGGGGGTTTCCTGTGCCGAACCCCGCCAGCCTCGCCGTGAAGGTAGTCATAGGATGGAGTCCCGTGACCAACATGATCTATATGTGGGAGGAGAGATTTGACGACTTCTCTAATGCACGGTTAACTGCTGACGACCGTCAGGAAAACATCGAATTTGGCATCGATGCGGACCACAGCGGTGGACGGTTCATGTCCTCGGGTTTACAGGACGTGGATCCGGCCGGGTGGGACGGATCTAACGACCACTCTAACGCCCGCTTAACTGCTGACGACCGTAACGAACACCTCGAATTTGGCATCGATACTGACCACAGCGGTGGACGGTACATGTCCATGTCTACGTCAGACATTGATGCAGACAGGTGGGACGGATCTCTAGCTCAGAACTATCGCTATTTTCTGAACAGAGAGGATCCGCTCTGGTATTGGGGGGCGGCCACATGGGCAGTTAAGCCTCCTTATGCCGACATCGGCTGGAGTCTTGACGGCACCGTAGGTGGGGAAGGCGTCCAGACTGTAGAGATAGCCGTCACTCCGTTTGACGACCTGAATTATGAAGGTATTGATCAGAGCGTAGTACACACCCTTGCAGCGGGAGAGATCGTAGGACTCGTCTTTGCCGTTAAGGATAGTGACAATCCCGATGAATTAGGCTACGACGGAGGTTGGTGGTCTAGCAGTTTCGCCGGCGGCGAGTACCATGCGGATGAGTTTAATGATTACATCCTGCTTGATTTTGAGCCTGGGATCTGGACAGCAGTTAAGTCTGACACCTGGGGACGCATCAAAGCAACCTTCTCGAACTGAACTAAAGACTATCACGATGAAAACACTATTTGCGATATTTACGGTACTGGGAGTTCTCCTGTTTATTATTTCGATGGGGTCGGCTCACCTGAGGTTAGATGAGACCTTTGTCGCTCCCATGTTGCCCATTGATGGGACTCCGGGGATGCACGCTGGTACGCGGACCGTTGTACTGGACGGTGATGGGTCCGAGTGGCAATTGCTTCCTCGACAGTACTATTTAACGCACGATGATCTGAAAGAGATCATCAAGGAGGGGTTTGATGAGCCGAACCCCGCCAGCCTCGCCGTGAAGGTAGTCATAGGATGGAGTCCCGTGACCAACATGATCTATTTTTTGGAGGAGAGATTTGACGACCACTCTAATGCACGGTTAACTGCTGACGACAGTTCGGAACACCTCGAATTTAGCATTGATGCTGACCACAGCGGAGGATTGTACATGCACCCGTATGTAGACATTGATCCGGACAGGTGGGACGGATCTCAAGCTCAGAACTATCGCTATTATCTGAACAGAGAGGATCCGCTCTGGCATTGGGGATCGGCCACGTGGGCAGTTAAGCCGCCTTATGCCGACCTCGGTTGGAGTTTTCACGGCACCGTAGGTGGGGAAGGCGTCCAGACTGTAGAATTAGCCGTCACTCCGTTTGACGACCTGAATTCTGAAGGTATTGATCAGAGCGTAGTACACATCCTTGCAGCGGGAGAGATCATAGGTCTCGTCTTTGCCGTTAAGGACGATGACAATCCCGATGATTTAAGAAACTACGACGGAGGCTGGTGGTCTAGCAGTTTCGCCAATGCCGACTCCTTTAATCGTTCGAGTACTGCGCCTTGGATTAATGCGGATTCGTTTATTGATTACATCCTGCTTGATTTTGATCCGAGTATCTGGGTGCCCGGCACAGCAGTTGAGTCTGACACCTGGGGCCGCATCAAGTCAACCTTCTCGAACTGAACTAAAGGATATGACGATGAAAACACTATTTGCGATATTTACAGCTCTGGGATTCGTGCTTTTTACTGTTTCGATGGGGTCCGCTCACCTGAGGTTAGATGAGACCTTTGTCGCTCCCAGGGTTCCCGACGATATTGAAGTGGACGGTGATGGCTCCGAGTGGCAGATGTATCCTCGACAGTACTATTTAACGCACGATGATCTGAAAGAGACCGTCAAAGGGGGGTTTGATAATCCGAACCCCGCCAGCCTCGCCGTGAAGGTAGTCATAGGATGGAGTCCCGTGACCAACATGATCTATTTTTGGGAGGAGAGATGTGACGACCACTCTAATGCACGGTTAACTGCTGACGACCGTGAGGAAAACATCGAATTTGGCATAGATGCTGACCACAGCGGAGGGCAGTACATGGGCATGCCTCCACAGGACAGGGATCCGGACAGGCACAACTCAGCTCAGGCACAGAGTTATCGGTATTATCTGAACAGAGACAATCCGCTCTCTATTTGGGGATCGGCCACGTGGGCAGATAAGCCTCCTTATGCCGACATCGGCTGGAGTTTTCATGGCACCGTAGGTGGGGAAGGTGTCCAGACTGTAGAGATAGCCGTCACTCCGTTTGACGACCTTAATTCTGAAGGTATTGATCAGAGCGTAGTACACACCCTGAAAGCGGGAGACATCATAGGACTCGTCTTCGCCGTTAAGGACAGTGACGATCCAGATGATCTTGGGTACGACGGAGGCTGGTGGACGAACAGTCACGCCGCAGCGACCAACTTCGATGCCTCTACGTTTGTTGACTACATCCTGCTTGATTTTGAGCCGGTTATCATTATCATTGACCATTTTGATGACAACGATGGCGTTGTTGAGGCTGACAGCTCGGAGGTTGGGGCTGACACCTGGGGCCGCATCAAGTCAACGTTTTCCAACTGAGGGAGAACTCCTCTTGCAGGCCTCATAGGCTCCTTTCCATTAAGAGAGCTAACTAACGGAGGTAATCATCCATGACATCACAGACACCCGACTTACAGACCGTAGTGGAGAGATCAGAGAGCGTAGGGAGACAGAACATCAGATTCAGGCCTGGACGGGCTATAATATTAGTTCTGGTCATCGCAGCCTGGTTGATGGGATGCGCTTCGTCAGGGAAGTACAGCAAGAAGGATGAATTGGCAACGATACCGGAGGGAAAAGGGGTCCTTATCTTGTACAGCGGAGGTATTCCCGAGCTCGATTTCAGGGTTGTTGACCAAGCCACCGATGAGGTGGTTGTCAAGGGTAAAGGGCTTCAGGCATTTCTGGAACCGGGAGTATATAAGGTAGTAGTTGATACCGACTTAAATGTGGACGACCCAGTAGCAATCGAACGTGTGACTATAACGGCCGGGCAGCTAACGCATGTCGAAATCCCCATCGGCAGATTTCGCGTAATTGTCTATGGCAATGAGGGTGCAAGCCGCCCCTCAGTTAGGATGCGCTTCATGCTTTGGGATGACGAGATGAGCAAGATCCTTTTGAAGGGGATGTCAGCCCTTTATGAGTCACAGCATCTTCAGAACGATGTAGAATTAACAAAATATTTTGTAGTTCCAGAAGGTGATTACAAGATCCAGATAGTACCCTTGGGGTATATTCCGCCTGTCCAGCGTCCTAAATTTCCGCCACACGACACGGAGGAGTATCATGACCTGACCATAAGATTCGGACATTTCTCCAAGATTTCCAGGACGGGTGGGTATTATTCTCACCGGGTAGAACAGTTTAATAAGGATGGTACAGTTGTCAGTCTTCAGTATCCTGACGCTATTCCACGGATGCTAAGAAAAGGGATGCCTGAGGATACAATAAGACGGCTCTTGGGTGAACCTATTAGAATACAGAAAGACGGCCCGTGGGAATATTGGTACTACTCAGATGACAGGATAATTGAAATTATGGACTATGCAGTTACCAGTTGGAAAGGTTTTTAAAGAGGGGAATTGGTTATGACATCACAGGCCCTGGATTCGCCAACTAAGGGAGAAGTCTAAAGCCTCGTAGATGTCCCCAAAGCGTCAGAATCGTCATTTAATAGCCCAGAAATCGCTTCATACATTCCAGTAGGGGTATAATACCATTAGTGTCAAAAGAATGGAAGCACAAAACGAGTTTGAACATGTGGAGTGGAGAAGGCCGGAGTGCCTGCTGTGCAGGCTGGAGTGCACGGAACTACACAAGACCATATTGGGTCGAGAGGTAGATGTACCCTTTATAGTAAGGAGAGCAGAATAGACACACCGTTCGTCAGCGTTAAGGAGAACACGACATGGCAACCGACTTAAAACTGCTGAACATCATAAACAAAATACCCATGTTCCACGAACTCTCTGTGGATGAGGCACAAGTCGTGCTGAGAATATGTGAGCAGAAGAACTATGATCCCGAGGAGGTGATATTCAAATACGGGGAAATCAGCAGGGAGATGTTGATCCTCATGTCGGGCAAACTGCGCGTAAGTGCGCCTCACGGCGACATCGACCTTAACATAGCTGAAATTAACCCTGGACAACTGGTAGGGGAAATGAGCGCCCTCACAGGAAGGAAAAGGTCAGTGACGATAGTTTCTTCAGAAAAGTCAATAGCGCTGAGCTTAAAAACCGCGGACTTCGACATATTGATCAGCAGATACCACGATATAGGTGTCAAGATATTAAGAAATGTTATAAACGATCTCTCTGAAAAGATCAGAATAAGCAATTCCCGATTGTTTACGTAACCTGTGAGTTTAGGGATGAATAGGAGCGCCGCAGATCGATCATAAGGCACTATAATCACTCCAACGGGAAGGAACAATACCTTTAGGAATACAACGGAGGCACAACTTTGGCCAAACCAACCACTTGGGGACAGGCAAAAGGTTCAAGATAATAAAGTTTCGGAACTGTTCCTCTTTCGATCCATCATAGGGAGTTCCGCAACGACCGGGCTTTGAGACACTGAACCGAATCAAAAAGGAAGGAACGCCGCCATGAGAACACCACTCACCTCCCGTATCACACATCTGCTGATGCTTTCGCTGCTCTTGCTAATGGCAGGCTGTGGTGGAGACAGTGGAACGCAACCTAGTACACAGAGTCTTTTCGGACCCCCGACCAACTATCCGGTGGGGTATCAGCCCGTATCAGTATTCAGCTCAGATTTAGATGGAGATGGGGACAATGACCTGGCTCTGGTTACCTGGGGAAGCAATACTGATAATCTTTCGGTGTTATTGAACAATGGAGATGGTACATTTGCGGACAAGGTTGACTATGCTGTCGGGGACTACCCCAATTCCGTATTTGCTGAAGATCTGGATGGAGATGGAGATAATGACCTGGCTGTCCCTAACGTCTACAGCTTTCCTCCTACTGTATCGGTGCTGATGAATAATGGAGACGCTACGTTTGCGGACAAGATTGACTATGAAGTTGGGGAGTCCCCCCATTCGGTATTCGCCGAAGATCTGGATGGAGATGGACATAATGACCTGGCTGTGGCTAATACGGAAAGCGATAATGTGTCTGTGCTCTTAAATAGTGGAGACGGTACATTTGAGCATAAGGTGGACTACGCCGTCGGGGATGGTCCCAGTTCTGTATTCATTTCAGATTTAGATGGAGATGGGGATAACGACGTAGCCGTATCTAATTTGCAAAGCGATAATGTGTCTGTGCTGATGAATAATGGAGACGGTACATTTGCGCCTGCGGTTGACCACGCCGTCGGGGATGGTCCCTGGTCGTTGTTCATATTAGATTTAGATGGAGATGGACATAGTGACCTAACTGTGGCTAATTTTGGCGTGGACCAGAAAAATGATACTGTCTCGGTGCTGATCAATAGTGGAGACGGTACATTCGCACCCAAGGTGGACTACGATGCCGGGCTGAGTCCCAGTTCAGTATTCGTTGCAGATTTAGATGGTGATGGACATAATGACCTGGCCGTGGCTAACCGGTTCAGCCATAATGTGTCTGTGCTGATGAATACTGGAAACGGTACATTTGCGCCTAAGGTGGACTACAATGCTGGAGTCAATCCTACATCAGTATTCATCGCAGATTTCGATGGTGACGGCGACAATGACCTGGCTGTGTCTAATGTGGAAAGCGATAACGTGTCAGTGTTCTTGAATCTTTCTACTCGACCCTGAGATAACGATTCCTTGCGACCTTAATGGCCGAAACAATTGCTGGATTCTGGTGCCATCTGTTAATATAGTATGTCAGTATCTGCAGGTTTCACCTGCTATCGTTAGTGCGTAAGATATAGTGCAGATTTGAAGCTAACTTTTTCGGTAAGGTAATACAAAGGTAATACAAATGAAACTTTCCCCCGTGAAGCATAATACCAACTCTGACACACGAGTAGATCTCAAGGGTCTGCTGCCCGATGAGTTGAGGGCTTTTATTGCCCCGCTGGGTAAGGAGGAGTACAGGCACAAGCAGCTCCTTGCGTGGATATACGACAAAGGCGCGGCTGACTTCGACCTGATGACCGACCTCTCCAAAGAGTTCAGACATAAGTTGCGAGAGATTGCGACTGTGAGCAGTCTGAAAGAGATCGAAAGGCAGACATCGTCCGACGGTAAGACCGTAAAGTTCCTCTTCCAGCTTGAGGATGGACTCACGATAGAGAGCGTCCTGATCATCGAAGGGAAACGCAGGACGGTCTGCGTATCCTCTCAGGTCGGGTGTGCTCTGGGATGCACATTCTGTTCGACCGCAAGGATGGGGATGATACGGAACCTCTCTGCTGCAGAGATTATAGACCAGCTCATATCCGTCAGGAGGCATCAGCAAGAGATAGACGACGGCATCACCAACGTGGTGATGATGGGTATGGGAGAGCCGCTCTTGAACTATAAGAACGTGGTCAAGGCCATAAGGCTCATGGGTCTGGAGATGGGACTCGGGATCGGCGCCCGCAAGATAACCGTCTCCACAGCCGGATTTGTGCCCGGCATAGAACGGCTCAGAGACGAAGGGCTCAGAGTAGGCCTCGCCATATCCCTGAACGGGACTACGGATAAGAACAGGGAAAGGCTGATGCCGATCAACGGCAAATATCCTATCCAGGAGCTTATAGACGCTGGGAGGGAGTTTGCCCACAAGACTGGGCGCTGGATCACATTTGAGTACGTCCTTATAAAAGGAGAGACGGACTCTGACGACGACGCCAGAAGGCTGGCAAAGTTAGTCAAGAGCCTTCCGTCCAAAGTGAACCTCATACCTTATAACCCCGACCCTGAAGCTGAGTTCGAACGCCCTTCCAGAGAGCGGATAGAGAGCTTTCGGGAGATATTGATTGCCAGCCATATAACAGCCACACTCAGAGAGAGTAAGGGCAGAGACATCTCCGCTGCCTGCGGTCAGCTTATAACGCCGGTCCCCAAGCCGGGGGCTGTTATATTTTCATGAGTCGATGGAGATGTGTCTCTAATTGGAGGATTTAAACACAAAGAAAGTGATAATTCAGAGGAAAATGCTATTTTGATTGAAAAATTACTTGCTGAAAAATGTAAAACTGGTAATATTCATTCACAAACAAGATTGTGTCGAAACATAATCCCGCATGAATGTGATAGGGGAAGTGTCGGGTGAAAACAAAGCACTGTTGGTCTTTTACCCAAAGGAATGTATATCTGAAGTTCGGATATCACACCTAACCCGAATAATTCACAAAAAAAGCCGTCTATTAATTAAGGGATTGTACTATATTTAGTTATGCCGTTTACCACCTTGGGTGTCATTGCGAGCCGAATGCGAAGCGATCTAGATTTTCTGGTAAATGTAATACTCTCCGGCTCGCATAGGAGACCACTATAAAACCTTGAGATTGCTTCGTCGCTTTGCCCCTGGCAATGACTCCAGCAAGTTTATGAATTAATCAGGCTAAATAGAAAGATATGAGAAATAGTTCGGATATAAACAAGTTGGGCGCAAGTTAAAATGACAAAGACTTTGACAATATTGACCTTGTTTTTATTCACGCGGAGACAATGGAGGTGCCTTTGAAGTCCATGACACCAATGCCGACAGTTGGACAACATTAGACTCCTTACCGACACCAAGACTTTTTATTGGCGGGACAATTCTTGCAAACTCGATTTACGTTACCGGAGGCATGGACTATTCAAGGCAGTATTCGTCAACAATAGAGAAGTATGACATAATTGAAAAAAAATGGACATCCTGTAAAGACCTGACGGTTTCAAGGAGCAGACTGGCAACAGTTGCGTATGATGGAAAAATCTATGCAATAGGAGGCCTTGAAGGAACAAACGACAACGATTGTAAGAATTCAACTGCCGTTGAGCAGTACGACCCTAAAAAAGATTCCTGGACACGAAAGGCTGATATGCCCACACCAAAACACGGACATTCGGCAGTTGTAATTAAGAACAAAATACTGGTTGTGGGCGGTTATACAGATACCGGGCCAACAGGCATTGTAGAGGAATATGACACCGATACTGACAAATGGAAAACAAAATCAAAAATGCCGACACCAAGGGGCTTCTTCGGACTTGTAACCATAGACAATTATGCCTATGCCATAGCCGGACGAGTTCGACAGGACAAAGGACCAATAGAGCGATACGACTTTGAAAATGACCTGTGGACACAGTTAGATCCAATGCCAGGATGGAGAAACCGGTTTGGTATTGCACAACTTGACAACAAGGTTTACATCATTGGAGGAGATAATAACCCTAAAAGCACTTTAATTGGTGAACTGAAAAATAAATAACCCGCGCCCAACATAGCATAAAGCAAAGCGGGCAGAGTGTGGTAAATGAATATGAAAAACTATAAATAAACATCGGTCTCGGAAGACAGGTAAGCGGTTTAAAATTCCGCCTTGCTTTATGCACGGCCCTTAAGCCGAAATTGTACCCACCACCCCCAAAAACAGTGATAGCACGCAAGAACCAGCTCATCTCTAAACATATTGAATGTTGGCGATTCTTGATGCTTTCGATTTTTTCTTCTCAGCTAGTGAGTTGAGTTGAAAGGAACTCCCAAAATAAAGCAACGTTCCAAAGCATTTATGATTGCATCTCTATATTTGTGGACTGCCTCACCTGCCTTTCCCCAGGAGATCAAACTCATAAATCCCCGAGATAGGGAGAAAGGAAGGATACGCTCAAACTCCATCCACAACATTAGAGAATATCTCATACCAGAAAGGAGTAGGCCATGTTTAGTTTTTCGTGGTTACTCGTTATTGTGGTATTTCTTCTTCTCTTTTGGTTTGTAGGTAGGCCATTAATTGACCGACTTGCCCCCCAAAAAAAGGAGGAGGATACCGATGCTATAATCCAATGGAGAAAAGATGAGTTAGAACAGAAACGAAGAGAACTAGAACTATTAAGAGAGGAGGTAAAGACTGAAGAAGAGATCGCCGATATTGACGAGCAACTTGAGGAGATAGAGAGGAGGTCATACGAGTTAAAAATAGAGCACGAAATGAGTCAATTCGATCGGACCATTTCAGACTCTAAGAGGGAACAGAAGAACAAAGAGGATCAGGAGTCGTAACTTCTACGTCAGTAAGGGATGCAATGGGTACTCGTATTTCTACACCAACGGAGGATACAATGGATACCCGTAGGATAGTAATGCTCTCCGTTATCGGAGCCTGTATAATTGTGGCGGTGGCTATTGCTGGTCAGCTATTTGAGACAGTTGAGAAGGGAACCTACCAAATAAAACAGACAGCCATCACCGGCACCATGAAAGCTAAGATGGAGCCAGGTCTCTGGTCGCAGTTTTTTGGCGATATAGAAGCTTGGCCAAAAGCGGAAACTTTTTATTTTACGGCCGACGACCGTGAAGGAGCAAGGCGTGACGAGAGCATTGAGGTACGCTTTAACGATGGTTCTCTTTGCAAAATCTCTGGTACGTGCCGTATCGTTTTACCAACGACAGAATCTCAAGCTGTGGATTTGGTCGTCGTAGCAGGTTACAGAAGCTACCGGGACGTTGAGCAAAAGCTGATTCTGCCCACTATTCGAAATGCACTCCGTTTGACGGCCAACCTCATGTCAGCCCGAGAGTCCTACTCGGAAAAGCGTACTGACTTTAACTTTTGGGCATGGGATCAGATCCAGAATGGCCTTTACGAGACAACCGAAGAGACCAAGAAAGTGGTTGACCAAATCTCGGGCGAAGAGATTACCCGAACTTATAAGATCATTAAACGTGATGCTTCTGGTAAGACTGCTTACCAGCATAGTCCGTTTGAGGGTCTTGGAATAAGGTTAGCGAACTTTGAGATTAAGGAGTATAATCCCCCATTCGCCATATTAGACCCGAAAAATGGTTGTCAAAGTCGCCAGAACATGTTATATTACAATAAATAAGACTCATAAATGGCGGATAAATATTGATCATCCAGAGGGTGAAAGAATGAAAGTAGGTTTTGATGGAGGAATAAAGCTTGAATTTCATGGTGCAAAGGTGACATCAAACGGTGGACTTCTTGCGTATCGTGACCTTGATTACGCACTGGGATTATTTGATTCGGTATCAGCGGTTTTTACCGATAAACGCACAGGCCGTAATATCCAACATGATATATCTACTCTCCTGCGTCAATCGATATACAGCCGTCTTGCAGGATATGAAGATGTAAATGACGCCGAGCGATTATCCGTTGATCCCGTCATGCGAGCGATTACCGGAAAGAAGGACAAAGGCAGGCAAGCTGCCAGCTCCAACACGATAGGACGTTTTGAAACTGATATACTGACTCAGCATGACAATCTCAGAAACTTGTCAGATATCAATGGCAAGTGGGTTCAAAAAGCGATGAGTAAAACACAGCATCAACGAATCATTCTGGACATGGACAGTTCGGAGAGTCCGGTACATGGCCAGCAGGAAGGATCAGCTTACAACGGTCATTTCGGATGTACCTGTTTTCATCCAGTGTTCTGCTTCAATCAGTTCGGGGATTGTGAAGGAGTCCTACTTCGCTCTGGTAATGTTCACAGTGCTGATCGTTGGAAGGAAGTTCTGGAACCGATCGTCAAGAGATACGAGAGCAAGAAGAATAGGAAATACTTTCGAGGCGATGCTGCATTCGCAAAGCCTGAGATTTATGATTATCTGGAGGGAAACGGCTATTTGTATGCCATTCGGCTTCCCGCAAATGAGATACTCTATGAAAAGATACGATACCTGCTGACTCGGCCAGTTGGACGACCGCCGAGGAAACCGATTGTATCGTTATATGAATTTCAATATAAAGCGGCCAGTTGGGATCAATCGAGGCGAGTGGTCGCCAAGGTTGAATGGCACCAAGGGGAGTTATTCCCAAGAGTGGGATTTATCGTGACCAACATGAGCGCCAAGCCAGAAGGCGTGGTACACTTCTACAATGGCCGTGGCAGAGCTGAGCAGTGGATTAAGGAGGGCAAGTATGCTCTGAACTGGACCCGACTCTCATGCAAGCGTTTCGTCTCCAATCAGGTGAGGCTCTGGCTGTTTGTTCTGGCTTACAACTTGGGCAACTTCCTGCGACGTTTTGTTCTTCCGAAGAAAATCAAACACTGGTCACTACGCAGCCTCCTCGTGAAATTTATCAAAATCGGAGCGAAGATTGTCAGACACAGCGGATATATTACGTTTCAAATGGCTGAGGTTGGGATAGACAAGAGGTTATTTGCCGAAATATTATCCCGGATTGAACGATTGCGATGTTATTCTGTTTAAACTGCCACATTTTTTTGTGAGTCGATGGAGAGGTGTCTCTAATTGGAGGATTTAAACACAAAGAAAGTGATAATTCAGAGGAAAATACTATTTTAATTGAAAAAAGTACTTGTTGAAAAATGTAAAAGTGGTAATATTAATTCAGAAACAAGAATGTATCGAAATATAATCCCTCATGAATGTGATATGGGGAATGTCGGATAAGTACGAGAAAAAGGTCTCAGCTCAGATTTCTGCTCAACAGGAAGCATTAATGGCGGTGGCTACTGCTCGGGCCAAAGCGCAGCAGGCCGAGCAGGAAAAGCTGACTAAAGAGGCCGTAGGTAAAGCCAATGTCATTAAAGCCCAGTACGAAAAGGAGGAGGAGAAGATTCGTGCTGTGGTTGAAGCCCTGCAGGAAAAAGAGGTCGCCGAATTGCGAGCCCAACAGGAGCTTGAGGTAGCCAAGCTGCAGCGGCAGGCCGCAGAACTCCAAAAGCAGCGCGAAATCCTGCTGGGCCAGGGCGAAGCCGAACGCAAAAGGCTGATAATGAAGGCAGACGGCTCCTTAAAGATAAAGCTTGAGACTTACGAAAAGGTGATGAAGTTTTGGGCTGATGCTTATGCAAAACGTCAGGTTCCGCAGCTGGTTATGGGTGGTTCTGGCGGTGCTAGTGGCACCGATCAATCCACTCTAAATTTCAATTCGGCCATGCAACTTTTGGTGGCAAAACAGCTTGGTCTAGACCTCAACGTGCCCAGAGGGACTGCTGGGAGGTAAGGGGTGTGAGATCCAGCCTCTCTTCAAGCGGGCACTGACAATCAGTAAGAAGGTCCTCGGTCTAGACCATCCTAACGTGAAAGTCCTTCGATATGCACTTGAGGACGTCGAAGGGAAACGCAGGACGGTCTGCGTATCCTCTCAGGTCGGGTGTGCTCTGGGATGCACCTTCTGTTCGACCGCAAGGATGGGGCTGATACGGAACCTCTCTGCCGCAGAGATTATAGATCAGCTCATATCCGTCAGGAGACATCATAAGCAGATAGACGACGGCATCACCAACGTGGTGATGATGGGTATGGGAGAGCCGCTCCTGAACTACAAAAACGTGGTCAGGGCCATAAGGCTCATGGGTCTGGAGATGGGACTCGGGATCGGCGCTCGCAAGATAACCGTCTCCACGGCAGGATTTGTGCCCGGCATAGATCGGCTCAGAGATATCTCCGCCGCCTGCGGTCAGCTTATAACACCGGTCCCCAGGCAGGGGGCTGTCATATTTTAAGTGTCATATACGTGAGCACAGAGAGATGTTAGAGCGGATAGAAGATGTGGAAAACCTGGAGATGTTTGAGGAGATGAGAAAGAAGTCCCCTCAATTTCAGGAAGCGCAACAATTTCATGAATTAATGTCATTCCCGTGGAAACGGGAATCCAGGGATGCCATGAAACCCTATTACTTGCTAGTTAGCAAATGCGGCAGTTCCCCTCTCCTGAAATGTCCTTACCTAAGTAAAGAACCCCCATGTAGAACGTGGGGGTATTAACCGATAATAACTTGCCTGATCAGACGATTGCATTTATGCCTGTAATTTCGCGGCCAGCAATAAGCAGGTTAATCTCATTGGTGCCTTCGTAGGTGTAAATAGCCTCGGCATCGGTAAAGAAACGAGCAACGTGATTTTCGAGCAGCACGCCGCTTGCTCCCATGGCTTCCCGAGCCAGCCCAACAATGTGGCGAGCTTTTCGGGCATTGTTGTACTTAGCCAGAGACACCATGCCCTCGCTCATCTGATCGGTTGCCATAAGCCGTGCAAGTTGAAAACACAGTAATTGCATCTGAGTTAGTTCAGCGGCCATTTCTACCAGCTTCTCCTGGATTAATTGGAAGCCGGCAAGTGGTCGTCCGAACTGCTCTCGTTCTTTGGTATACTTTAACGCCCGTTCAAAAGCGGCTGCGGCTAACCCAAGGGCTTCCCAGACAACCGCATAGCGATTGTAAGTGAGCACCCTGGCTGTGTCGCGAAAGGAGTGGCTCCCTGCCAACCGATTGGCCTCGGGAATCCGGACGTTTTCAAGTGTGATGTGGGAAGTGGGAACCGCACGCATGGTGATCTTTCCGGTAATATCCTCGATCTTTACCCCGTCAACTTCACGAGGATTCTCAAGGACAAAACCGCCGAACCCGCCTTCCTGATCCCTGGCCCAGATGATAATCAAGTCAGCAATAGAAGCATTGCCAATCCAGGACTTGGCCCCATTCAGGATATAGTTCTTTCCCTCACGGCGAGCGGAGGTTAGCACATGAGAAGCGTCGGAGCCACGCTCAGGCTCGGTGAGTCCGAACGCACCGATTTTTTCTAATAGCGCCATTTTGGGTAGCCAGCGCTCACGCTGTTCCTCAGAACCTAGTAACCCAATAGATCCCATGGCCAACCCCGAGTGGACGATATAGAAAGTACAAACTGAACCATCTCCCCTGGCCAGTTCACACGCGACCAATCCCATTGCCAGTGAATCGAGTCCGGCGCAACCGTACCCTTTTAGGGTTCCACCCATAATACGTAGGTCTTTCAAACCCATGACGATTTCGTAGGGAAACTCAGCCCGCTCCCAATATGGATTGATATAGGGATGCACGTGATACTCAACGTAGGTCTGCACCTGATTGCGTAGATGGCGCTGTTCTTCGCTTAGCTGGCTATCGAGTTTATAGAAATCAAAACCTGTATACATCACGTCCTCCAATGTCGGTTCGCAAAATATAAATGCCAATAGAAATGGCAGCCAGAGAGCACTCCGCAAGCCGAATTAGTTGATTCGTTTATCGCGTAACACGTATTTCTGTACTTTGCCAGTGGAGGTTTTAGGCAGTTCGCCGCCACGGCATCCGGGCAATTGAAGTGAGCCAGATGTTCCCGGCAGAATGCGATGATCTCCGCTTCGGTGGCATACTCAGAATCTTTCAAGGTGACAAAAGCCTTGGGGCATTCACCCCATTTTTCATCAGGTACAACCCAGGTACAGCAACAACGGCACACTCCAGAACGGCTGGGTGTTTGACTACCGTCTGTTCCACTGCTATTGTCGAGATGTTTTCACCACCGGATGTAGTAAAGAACCCCCACGCAGAGCGTGAGGGCTTTAAACCCGTTTTTCGCCTATTGTGAAGAGATCCGAAAGGTGATCTACACGACAAACGCCATCGAATCGCTCAAAAACTCTCTACGGCAGGTGATAAAGAACAGAAACACCTTCCCAAATGACGTGGCAGCGATTAAATTATTGTATATGACGTTAAGAAATATCAGTAAGCAGTGGACGAAGCCCATCAGGGATTGGAGCTTGGCCATCCACCAGTTTTCAATCCATTTCGAGAGGAGATTGATGCAGAAGAACCACACTGGTCTGGTCTAATGAATGTCTTTGATCATGAAGGGATCAACATTGATCTAGATGCAGTTAAGGCGACCCTGTAGCTTGCATGACATATACATAAGCACGGACTCACAAGCCTGAAGACAGCAGTCATGTCTTTCAGGGTGCCCTATCTACGGAGTCCGTGCTTATGTATCTACCACTATTCTGACAGCTTCCCGTATGGAAATCAGCCTGTCTTTTGATCCAATCCTCTATGTTCAGTTGTATCCTCCCGGTTCTTGAGATACCATAATGTTGGTACATTATCTCGAAGGCGTAAATAGTTTCTAACACCTTCAAGGCTGAATAATTCTATCCCCCTCAGTTCATCAAAACATCTAAATTGCTCATCCGAAAATATTTTCAATATTTCGTAGTGATCCTCTTTGGGATACTCAAATAATTCTATATTGAAACAATTTGTAAACTTAACGATCTCTTTTAAATCATCTATAAGAAGAACTTCCGCTCCTTCAATATCTATCTTCATAAAATCTACATGTTGGAAGCCGAATTGATTAAGTATGTTTAAAAGTGTGTCAGTTTCCACCTCTTCTGACTCTTGCAATACATCATACTTAGGATCTAGCCCCACTAGATGTCCACTTGAAAAAAAACCAGAAGGGTTCATTCTAAATCTTATCTGTCTTGTGCCCTTATATCTTGCCACCGCCTTTTTTACAAGGATGACGTTCTTATATCCCCCAATAACTTCTTTAGCGTCTTCAAAGTGTTCTCTAACTGGCTCAATTGCCAATACTCTGGCCTGTGGGTTCCTTTTAAGGCAGAGTAGAGAAACTTGTCCCGCCTGAGCACCTACATCAACTACATTATTTAATTTAATATTGTGTTCGTCAAAAAAGGCAGGGTACTTTATTGCTCTATTCATTAAATATTTTATTCTCTCTGTATTCATCTCTCTTTTATTCCCACTGGCTCGCTCTCCGGAACTCTCTATTGCCTAATGCCAACCAGTTTTTATCTATAAAAACTATAGGCAACGTATAATTCCGACCATCATTAATTGCATGAGCTATGAAGAATTGGTTCTCCTTCTTTTTCAATTTCCAGTGTCCTACGTTTAGTTCATAACGGTCGAAGTCGAACGGCTTATAGCCGACGTTCCCCATATCAGATTCATGCCAGGTTAAGATTCGATCCGACATTCCCCATATCACATTCATGAGGGGTTATATTTCGATACAATCTTGTTTGTGAATGAATATTACCACTTTTACATTTTTCAACAAGTACTGTTTTCAATTAAAATAGTATTTTCCTCTGAATTATCACTTTCTTTGTGTTTAAATCCTACAATCGGAGACACCTCTCCATCGACTCACAAAACAATGTGGCAGTCCCCCTCTGCTAAATGTCCTTGAGTACCTATACGTACAGGCTCTTGCGAAGACATCTTGCGCTGGCTTGTCTTCATCTGTCTCTCCATCCCTGATCCCGCTATTTTAGATAATAACCGTTCCCGCCCCTTCAAGAGCAAGAAACACACTGAACCAGCCCTTAAAGACTCCGCTTGCGGTCGTATTCAGCCCGCAAACCCAGCCTCTTTGAGAAGATCCCTGGCACAAGCGACGTCCTGGAGCATCGCGTTGCGCGGGTCTTCTTCGCCCTGGTATTCGATGAGAAAGTCTCCTTGATAGTCGTGCTCCCGAAGTTTCTTCAGAATCGCGGGGAGATCTACGACGCCTTGATCCAGAAGCACACCGCGGTAGACGCAGCCCTCCTCGTCCGGAACGGTGCGCTGCCACTCTTCGGCGTCACAGGCCAGACTGTCTACAAATGGGAGAACGAGGCGTCCAGTCCGCGCAAGCAGCAATTGGGGGCTCTCGCTACTATTCGTCTGATGGCGAAGAAAGACGCCCAGGTCCCGCTGGAACAATTGCCCTAAGAAGATCAGCTGTTGAGGGACCGGATTGACGACGGAAGAGCGGTTCCGCAGGCGAGGTAGCTGCATCGCGAATACGCTCCACTTGCCTGGGGATGGTATTGACAGGAAGCTCATCTAGGTTGAAATACGTGCAGTCATCGGCCTCTTCAGTCGGGGAGAAGTCTCCCGAAGCTATGCGGCAAGCGAAGGCAAATACAATGTCATCCTTGCCTTCCTTGCCGTAGACACCGACAAGTTTCTCAATCTCCACGACCAGTCCGGTTTCCTCTTGCGTTTCACGCACCACTGCCTCTGATGGAAGCTCGCCGCTTTCGAGGGCGCCACCAGGCAAGTTCCATACATCCATATCACGGCGGTGGCACAGTAAGACGCGCCTAGAGGTGTCGAAAATGATTGCGAAAGCACCAACTGTGAAGGTCAAAAGGTTTATCCTGTGAACTGTTGGACTCAGCCGACATTCCCCATATCACATTCATGAGGGGTTATATTTCGATACAATCTTGTTTGTGAATGAATATTACCACTTTTACATTTTTCAACAAGTACTGTTTTCAATTAAAATAGTATTTTCCTCTGAATTATCACTTTCTTTGTGTTTAAATCCTCCAATCGGAGACACCTCTCCATCGACTCACAAAACAATGTGGCAGTCCCCCTCTGCTAAATGTCCTTAAGTACCTATACGCAAAGGCTATTGCGAAGCCATCTTGCGCTGGCTTGTCTTCATCTGTCTCCATCCCTGATCCCGCTATTTTAGATAACAACCGTTCCCACCCCTTCAAGAGCAAAAGACACACTGATTCGGCCCTTCAGGACTCCGCTTGCGGTCGTATTCAGCCCGCAAATCCAGCCTCTTTGAGAAGATCCCTGGCACAAGCGACGTCCTGGAGCATCGCGTTGCGCGGGTCTTCTTCGCCCTGGTATTCGATGAGAAAGTCTCCTTGATAGTCGTGCTCCCGAAGTTTCTTCAGAATCGCCGGGAGATCTACGACGCCTTGATCCAGAAGCACACCGCGGTAGACGCAGCCCTGCTCGTCCGGAACGGTGCGCTGCCACTCTTGGCCGTCTGTAACCCGTATGATATTCTTCAGATGGACATGAACCACGTAAGGAAGCATCTGCAGCAGCGCCTCAACCGGCTCTTGCCCCACGTAAATGGCAGGCGCCGCGTCAAAGATCAGGCGGTAGTGGGGCGAACCGACCTGTTGGCAGATAGCAATACACTCGTCGCTGCGGCCCATTAGAGGACGGGACGCCGGGGCGTCTACGTTCTCCGAGGCCAGCGTCAGTCCCGATCTGCCGGCGTATTCGGCGCAAAGCGACAGGCCTTCAACCATCCATTTAACCTGCTCTTGGATGGGAAACTGGCTCTTGGCGAACCCTGGTATGATCATTCCCAGTCCGGCGCCCATCGCCACAGCGCGATCTATCATCCCTTTTGCTTCATCCACCGAACGGTCTCGCTCGTCGGGCGGCACGGCAAGGTCACAGGAGAAGATATAGGTCCTGATAGGGATCCCGGCGTCCTCCGCCAGCCCGACGACGTACTCAGGGTCACAGTCCTGCCAGTAGGCGTGCATTACTTCGATGCCGCCGACTTCCAGCGTGCCGCAGTAGGCGATCGCTTCTTCTCGCGTTACCCCCCCTCCGGGGGTCGTCAGCACGCCAGGCGTCGTCACCCCTCCGGGGGTCCCCCGCTCGTTAAGATTGTACTCCTTGAGCCACCAGTCCATGTTGTAGTCCACGACATTCAGGCGTCTCTTCATCTGCTCTTGCTCGCTTTCAATCGTCGCGCTTGCGATCGGCGGAGAAGTCAAATGCCGATTGGTCGGGTGAGCGTCCCTGCAGAGTCCAGCCGCCGTCCACATACAACACCTGCCCCGTCACCATCCGGGCAGGGTCTCCGGCCAGAAAGACTGCGGGTCCCACGTAGTCATCCGGACTTCCGACGCGACCTAGCGGCGTAACAGATGCCCACTTTTGGTCATAGTCCGGATCGTAGGCAGCGTTGCGTTCGTTGCTGGTTGCACGGGGTGCCAGAGCGTTCACCCGCACATGCGGCGCCAGTTCCAGCGCCATCTGCCGGGTCATGGCCTCCAGCCCGCCTTTGGCCATGGTGTAAGAGCTGTGGAAAAACATGATGCCTCGCACGGCGATGGAGCTGATATTGATGATGGACCCGCCGCCGCCTCGGATCATCTTCCCGGCCGCCGCAATCGAGCCGAAGAAGGGGCCGCGCAGGACGGTGTTCACGACATCGTCGAAGTCTTCTTCCGTCACCTGTTCGATCGGGCCGAAGCGCGTGCGGGCTGCGTTGTTGACCAGCACATCCAGCCGGCCGAACCGGTCATAGACCTGGTCTATCACTGCTTCGAATTCGTCCTTGGAGCCGATATCGGCAGAATACGGCTCTGCGACCCCGCCGGATTGCCGGATAGTCCCGCAGGCGCCTTCCGCGCCGGCTGTATCGCTTTTATAGATGGCGGCGACTGCGGCGCCAGCCTCGGCCAGACCTATCGCCAGCGCCCGGCCGATCCCCTTGCTTGCGCCCGTCACCAGAGCAACCTTGCCCTCCAGTGTTCGTTCCATTAGTATTTACCTCAATTCTCTTGGAGTGACACGCCGACTTCGGCGCCAACGCCCACGATATAGGCGGCGGCCTCGTCAAAGTTGGCTTCGGTCTGTATATGTTCGATGATCAGCGGCAGATCAGGCGAAATTCCATCCCCGTGCTGCAAGAAGGCGGCATAGTCGAGGACTCCCCGTCCGGGAACGACCTCCTCGATTCCGACCGTCCGCGCATCAAGCGCCCAGTGCACGTCCTTGGCGTGACAGGAGAGGATATGTCCCCCGAGCAGATCGAAGCACTGGTGAATCATCCCTGTCGTATCGTAGTAGGCGCGAGGGTTCGTCACCAGATTGGCCGGGTCCACGTGGACACCGAGTCCAGGGCGATCCACGGCCCTGATCAGGTCCAGATAGATCTGCGGGCTGTCCAACAGAGTCCACGGGCAGATCTCCAGCGTCAGCTTGGCGCGTGTGGGCTGGACCTGGTCGAGCACATCGCGCACCCAGTCCACCACCTCCTCGAAGGCTCGCGCAGAGAAGTTGTCCGGATGATGCCCTGCGTGCGAGTCCCAACGATCTGTCTGAGAGTACGACCCCGCTACGGTTGCACAGCAGGTCGCCCCTACCTCGTCGGACAGCGCCAGACAGCGTGCGATCTCGGCGATTTTCCTCTGTCGCTGTTGCGGGTCATAGTCCAGCGGATTGACCCACGCAGCAATCTCGGCCAGCAGGATGTCGGCGTCGGCAAAGGCGCGGGCAATGTCGCGGACGACATCGGGCTGATCCAGCGCCGAAAGCGGCATCGCAGCTGCCCGGTAGCCCTTCTTGCGGCACTCGGCAACCAGAGCGTCCGGGTCGTGCGTGTCCATGTAGTCATCTATCGTAGCGCCCAATCTCATCAGCGGCATCCTACATTCAAGCTCTTGTCTTCTTCAGCCAGCAGAACTAACCCGATTAAGCATAAACTTGGTGGAGTCATTGCGAGGAGCAAAGCGGTCCCCGATTGAGTCTATCGGGCACTCGAGGCAAATGCCCCTGGCAATGACCGAAGGACGAAGCCAAGCAACGTCATTGCGAGGCGGAGTGGCAGCAAGCCACGAAGTGGGCGAAGCAATCTCACTAGACTATTGGATCCGCAGTTTGGTCCAGCGGATGCCGAAGGTGGCTCCTTCCTTGCACCAGTGGGTCGCCAGATAGGTCCCGTCCTGCAGCTTGATCGCCGTGGGGAAGCCGAACATAAAGGAGTACAATTCCTCCACCCCTGTTTCCAGGTCGTCCGGCCGTTCGCGCTTTGCCCTGGCGTCGTACATCAGGCCTTCGTAGTGAAGGGTCCAGGACTCTTCCGCAAAGGTCACCAGGTTCATGATAATGCCCTGGTCGCCGTAGCGCCGGTTGTAAAGCACCAGGAGCCGGTCGCTGCCCAGGGGGATCGGGGTCATGGTCTGCCCCTGGATGCCGGTGGATCGGGCCGCCCCCCACGTGGATCCATTGTCGCGCGAGAGCACAAAGCTGTCCGGCTGGTCCACCACATCGCCCAAGGTCACGGTCCAGCACACGGCCATGAGCAGGTCCGGGGAGATTACGGCCAGCTTATGCTCAAAGTAGCCGAATTTTTTGTCGGGGTCCTCGAACACCACAGCGTGCTGCGGCCAGGTCAGTCCGCCGTCGTCGGAGATGGCCACCAGGACCTGCTCGCCCAGGCGGTCCTGGGCAGGGAGAGTGGCGGCCGGCGCCAGGAGGCGGCCGGATTCGAGCGGCAGTACCCCGTGGGAAATTTCCAGTGGGCAATCGCCGGGCATGGGGACCACCTGGGGATCCGACCAGGTGCGGCCTCTGTCCGCGGAGCGGCATAGCACCGGCTCGTTGCGGCCTTCGCCGAATTTCTCCTCGTCCCGGGCATAGGAATGCGCCCCGTACGCGAAAACGGTCTGGCCGTCAGCCGAAAGGCTCAGCTTGAGGGCATAGGTGGTGGGAGGATCGGTCGTGGGCGGGGCAATGGTGCCTTCGAGGGTCCAGGTCTGGCCGCCGTCTGTGGAGAGGGCCCAGTCCGTGCCGCCATTGACATAGGGACCGCCGCCCACATTAAAGGAACAGAGGAGGTCGCCGCTGGGCAGTTGCACGGTCTGGGGGAAGGCCGAATCGCGCCTGTCCACCCAGCCGGTACCGAGAATTTCAATTGAGGACATGGGGTTCTCCTTTCTTGTCTAGGCCGCGGCCAGGGCTTGTTCGAGGATTTCCTTCAGGCCCGCTGTCGAGCTTTTGAAGTCCCAGCTGGCATCCTCAGCCAAAGGGGTGTAATTTCATTTTGGAACTGGATTTCTATCCCTCATAACTCCAACTCTTCTGGCAATCCATGAATACGCGCTGCCCCCGTTATGATGATAAGAAGTGGATCTTCGTTCTTTCGCTTGGCCCAATAACGAATATCCTCTTGCCTACGAAGTAGGTACCTCTTCTTGGTCGCGATCCACCAAGTCATTTAAGTATCGGGTCAAAATAGTTCGGACAAATTATAGAGATCCAAAATAGTAGACAGCACATAGGGATGGCAGGCGGTGCTGTGTCTACTGACTACTCTCTACTTACTTAGCTTTGTAGAAAAGGGAGCTCGTATACCTTTCGGGAAGGACTTACACCCATTCTTTTCTTGTTGTATCCTTTTAAAGTTAAGGGTATTTAGAAACATGGCTAACCCTCCTCTTATTAAATAAATTTGTATCGGTAAGCTGAAACTGTTCGTTAATCAATACAGAAAGATATAAAAGAAAATAGTGGATGTCAATGAAAAGTTCTCAGTGCCAAACCATTGTAGAGTGCCCACTTTGTCTAAAGTGAGCATTTTTTTATTGGTAAGATATGCATTTTCAGAACAATAACCATTTCTCCCTTGCTTTTCGATCCCGTTCTTATTAAATTCTATATGTAGTATGCATAGTAGCTACAACGCAAGATATAGTGTACCTTCAAAAACAGGAGCTAATCTATGGCCTCACCTAATCTGAAACCAAACAAAGTGAAGGAAACCGATCTTTTTGGAGTATTTGTCTTAAACGCGGGAAACAAAAACGCAGTTGAGGGATACTATACTTCTCTTGACGCTATATACCCACTCGTCACAAGCAAACCATGGTTAGAAAGTGTCACTGGATTCTATATCAACTCTGGGGAAGCAGGTAAGAGTGTAAGGTTATCTTACTTTACTCAATCCCCAGATGAAGCAATAAAAGTAGTAGAGGAATTTATAGCCGCCAACGGACTTGAACCTACCAAAGAAAGTCCCGAACCCAGGAGCGTCTCAGAGAGATACGGTGGAGAGGAACTTCGTTACCGAAAGTATCTATCGACCTATACCCAAATTGGCCTGGATATAATGGAAGCAGATCGGGAGAACGCTCGCTGTTTATTCTTAACGTTCCGCTGGCAGGTGATGAGAGGAAACAGGCCTTATAAGCCCCACTTTGAAAGAACCTTTGAAACCCAAAGCGACTTTTACAACGACCTCCCGCCAGAAGACAAGGTTCAGTTCTGGTCTGATCTATCTCATTGGCCCAATCCTCCTGAATATGACTGGGCACATCTGTTTGTGAACATGGTGCTCGCTCAAGACTGGGACAGTCCTACTCTCCCACCTTTCCCACCGTTGACTCCTGAAGAACTCAACAAATTCTACGAAATCTGTGATCACAGCGAACTATCTATCATTCAAATCAATAAGATAAGATTTGCAGCTCCAGTTCCTCAAATTCCTCTACATTGGCATCCTTGACGACTATGCTCACCCATAAAAACAGGTGTCCAAAAAAACCCCTTAAAAATTGTTCTCACGTACTTGTCGTTCTCTCCCACAAAGACGCGAAGGAGCTTCCCGTCCTTCGGCAGAATCATGGTCAGCCTACCTTGATGTTGTGAGTGCATAACCCAGCGACACCAAAGCCAGACCGAGGATGACATGCAGTCCTACGTTGATGGCTGCCTGAAGGTATTCGTCGTCGCGCATCATCGCGAACGTATCGTAGCCAAACGTCGAGAAGGTCGTGAACCCACCGAGGACACCGATGAGAACAAATATACGGACCTCCGGCCCGAATAGCTGCCGAGACTCCACAAGTCCGGCGATTACTCCGATCACGAGGCAGCCCAAGAGGTTGACCCCCAGCGTGCCGTACGGGAACGTCGCAAGAGGCACTTGCCGATGCACGAGCCCACTGAGTCCGTAGCGGGCGAGAGCACCAAGGAAACCTCCCGAACCGACAACAATCGCGTTGATCAGGGCCTCTTTCAAGTTTCTCTCCAGATTTATGCTTCTGTCCGACTAACCAGGGTTTATACAGTCTGCTTTAGCAAAGCAGACTGTATACTTCTGTATAAGCTGATTCATAGCCCCCCTAGGATATGGATCAATTAAGGTAAAAAGATACAAAAGATAATGTTGGACGTCAAGAAAAAGTTTCTCAGCCTAAAACCATTGCAGACTGCCCACTTCTATTAAAGTGAGCATTGTTTTGTTGACAATCCCCTATGACTCTTCGTCTGACTCCTCCTGATCTTCGGAGCTATCCTCCTTCTTTTCTCTCCTCTTTTCCACTATGTTCTTGATGTCCCTCAACTTTCCGACCAGTTCGGGGACCAGTTCCACGATCTTGGAGAAGGTCGCCTCCTTCTTTACGGACATAACCTGAACTTTGCCATCAGTTATCACCACGAACGCCACCGGCTCAACGGACGCGCCGCCGCCTGCGCCGCCGCCCTTTCCCTTCTCCCCTCCCGACTCCCCTCCCCCGCCTCCCGCGCCGAAGCCGAACGATATCTTGGACACCGGGATTATGACCGAATCCCCCGCCTCAATCGCCTCCCCTACAACGGTCTCGGTCTTGACAATCTGCTTCAGTTCATCCATCAACGTCTTAACCAGGTCCTCGACAGACATAGGTTTCTCCTTTCCCCGATTGATTTTATCGGGCAGCCCCGATTATTTTATCGGGCATAAAGTTAGCCTTCCGACAGAGATAAATCCTTGTGTCTCCACATTTTACGGGGAAGTCGATCCGCCAGCCAATCCTTGAGCCATGCATATCCAACAGATATCCCAAGTCTCAGAGAGGCGATTATGAGCACATAGAGTTTCAGGTCCAGAATGACCGATATATCCCCGCGGAGTACGGCATCAGTGAAATTAGGCATAACCTTCACATTTACTTTCTCTCCCAAAAGCGGGCAAATGGAGTGGTAGATGCCGAACGCCTTGCCTGTGAAAGCAGGGTCACCCGCTCCATACTCCAGGTTGCAGTCTATCCTCGTTAAGTTCAAACTCCTCAAAGATGATCTGAGGAAGCGCAGGACAGGAGCCTTGAATATGCGTAAATATCCGTACATTGTTTTCAATCTCTCAACAGGCCCAGGACGCTCCTTTTTAGGACGCTCCTTTTTAGGACGCTCCTTTTTAGGGCGCTCCTTTTTAGGACGCTCCTCTTTAGGGCGCTCCTTTTCAGGTTCGACATCTTTAGGTTCCTTCACCCTTCTCTTTTTCCTGGGGCGGAACTGGTACAATCTCCTCCCTAAGAGCATAATGTAGAACCTGACGCCGTCACCCAAAAGTGAAATTCCTAAACCTGAAAGGCCATACCATGCGCCCAAGTATATGAAGACATTTTTCTCCTCATCCAGGCTCGAGGCGTCCAGGCGAATCCGCAGAGGAAGCAGGATCAGCAGCGCCAGGACAAGAAAGCTAAATGATATTATTGTGGCAATACCTGTCGCCAATCGGCTACCTCCTTATAGATGATGGGGGGCTGTATTACCCAGGCCCCTTTTGGCGAGTGGACCCCCGATAGAATCATTCGGGGGCAGGCCTCGCCCCTACATCCTGACTAATCACTGCGAGATTGCTTGCCTATCGCTCAGAATGATAGTTCAGGGGCACATAGCCCTGCTTGTCCCGACTCGTAGTCATTGCCAGGAGATTCAGCCCTCTTGCTCAAGAGGGACTTCACCCCGAAGCAATCCGGCGGGATGGGAGGCGGTGCCCTGTCTACTGTCTACTTCATTTGTCTACTTTCTACTTCTTTAATTCCGCACAGCTTATCAGCCTGACAGGTTATACTTTTCAATCTCCTTTCAAGCTCTGTCGAAATATCTTCTTCCCTGTTAGCAAAGAGCGGCTCACCATAGACTATCAGACTTTGGGAGAACGGAAAGGGCATCAGAAATCTGTCCCAACTGTTGAACCTCTTGCACCTTCTGGCGCTCCCTGTGACCGGCAGTATAGGCAACCCCGACATCTGAGATAGGAATACGACTCCGGGCTGGACAGTTTCCCTCGGACCTCTGGGGCCGTCGGGCGTCAGGGCGAATACACCGCTCTTTCGTGCCCTTCTCAACATCTGGCTCATAGCCTTCTTTCCTCCCCTGGTTGTGGAACCTCGAACCGTCTCATATCCGATTCTGTCCAGAACCCTTGCTATCATCTCCCCGTCGCTGTGAAGGCTCGCCATAGTGATTATTCCCATACTTCTGTGCCTATATATAGGCAGCAGCATCCTGCCATGCCATACGGCAAAGATGAATCCCCTGCCGTTTTCTGAGACCTTCTTATAGTGTTCGTCCCCCAAGGTTCGGATCCTGAGCGTCCTTCCGATCAAAAGGAGGAGTAGTCTTATAATTTGCGCCTTTAAACCGATTAGACTCGTCATCTGGATTTTTGAGTGAGAGGCGACAGGGATTCAGATATAGCCGCCTCCGGAGCACTTAGATGGACGCCTTTGAAAGTAGCTGTAACCCCAGTTGATAGTTCTATCAAGCCTATTCCACTAGAATATACATCTATCTTGGTTTATGTTACGGTGTGCCTCCGAGTTTGCGGATCATTTCCCGTGCCTCTTCTTTTGCATGTTCATCCTTGCTCAGCTGAATGAAGACACCCCACTCCCGGATAGCACTTGCCTGATCCCCGTTGGCATCCAAGGCGTAGCCGAGGTTATTGTGCGCAGCGGCATAGTTGGGATTGATACTTAATGCTTTGCGATATTCTCTGATAGCTCCATCCAAATCCCCTCTGGATTTCAGGGCGTTGCCAAGGTTGTAATGTGCAAGCGTGGCATTGGGGTTGATGCTTATGGCTTCACGATATTCTCTGATAGCTCCTTCCAAGTCCCCTTCGTCGCGTAAAGCGACGCCGAGGTTGATATACGCATTGACATAATTGGGGTAAATGCTTATGACCTCACGATATTCTCTGATGGCTCCTTCCAAGTCCCCTTTCTTATACAGGGCGATTCCGACGTTATAGTGAGCATTAGCATTATGGGGGTTGATTCTTATAGTCTCACGAAATTCTCTCGTTGCTCCTTCCAGGTCTCCTTTCTTACGCAGGGCGATGCCGAGGTTGTAGTGAGCCTTACCATAATCGGGGTCGATTCTTATGGCCTCACGAAATTCTCTGATTGCTCCTTCCAAGTCCCCTTTGCTATACAGGGTGTTGCCGAGACCGTAATGGGGAGTAGCATAGTAGGAATCGTTCCTGATAGCCTCATGATATTCTCTAATTGCCCCTTCCAAATCCCCCTTAGATTTCAGGGCGTTGCCCAAGTTGTTGTGAGCGCCAGCACTGTGGGGGTCGATCCTTATGGCCTCATGAAATTTTCTAATTGCCCCTTCCAATTCCCCCTTTTTAATTAACACATTGCCGATGTTGTTGTGAGGAGTAGAATAATGGGGGTTAATTCTGATTGCCTCATGGTATTCCCGGATTGCCCCTTCCAAGTCCCCTTTTTTAGCTAGGGCGTTGCCGAGATCGTTGTGAGCAAGGGCAAAGTCGGGATCCAACCGGAGGGCTTCACGATATTCTATGATGGCTCCTTCCAAGTCCCTTTCGTTATACAAGTTGAAGCCTATATTGTAGTGAGCATCAGCCTCAGCATAGCTTTTCTTTTCCTTCGACCCTTCTAGAACCTCGACCAGCTTTTTACTACCGCCGCACGCTGTTACTACCACCCCCACAATCAAGATGCCCAGCACATGGAACAGAATCCGTCTCATTATCAAATCCTTATTATCGTCACTATCTCTACTGAAAATCTATGACATCCTATTTCAGCGCCACCTTGCACAAACCTGTTGTCAACCGCATTCACTCTTTCCCCTTGGTTGCGGCGTATCCGTTCAACACGCCTAATAATGCTAAAGATAGAGCCATATTTTGTGAAAGTCAAGCCCCAAAATTCGGCTAATTTGTGATTTCAGTGGAAGATAGCGTCAAAAACACTTGACATAGAGCCCTATGCTCTATATATTAGTTAGTTCTACTATCTCTAAATAGATGCGATTCGTACGATTTAACTACCTAAATGATTGCAAAACTCAAAAGTGGAGAAGAATGGAAGACGCTCTAATAAAGACAGACTTGAACGGGATGAAGCTCTTCACAAGGGGCAAAGTCAGAGACGTATATGATCTGGACGATAAGCTTCTTATCGTAGCCACAGACAGGATCTCTGCCTACGATTGTATTATGCCCAACGGCATCCCAGGTAAGGGCAAAATCCTTACAGCTATGTCCATCTTCTGGTTCGATATGATGCAGGATATAGTCCAAAATCACCTCGTAGCCTCGGAAGTGGACGACTATCCTCCGGAACTTCGGGAGTTCCGAGAAGTTCTGGATGGAAGGTCGATGCTTGTTAAAAAGGCAGATCGCCTCGACCTGGAATGCGTGGCAAGGGGTTATCTTTCAGGCTCAGGATGGAGGGAATATAAATCCTCCGGCTCAGTCTGCGGCATACAGCTCCCCGATGGCTTGCGAGAATCAGACAGGCTGCCCCAGATCATCTTTACGCCGGCAACTAAGGCCGACTCCGGACACGATGAGAACATCTCGTTTGAGGAAGCGTTGGATATAGTAGAGATGGAAGTCCTTGAAAAGTTGAGAGATTTGACCATAGCGATATATAGAAAAGCCCACAATTACGCGCAGGAAAAGGGCATTATCATAGCTGACACCAAGTTCGAGTTCGGCATAACAGACAGTCAGACTATCCTTATAGACGAGATACTCTCTCCCGATTCGTCCAGATTCTGGCCAAAGGACAGGTACACTCCCGGAGGCCCGCAGGACAGCTTCGACAAGCAATTTGTAAGAGACTATCTGGATACGCTGGATTGGGACAAGACTCCTCCTGCGCCCGAACTTCCGGAGGACATTGTCCAGAGGACTCTGGATAAGTACAAGGAAGCCTACAGGCAACTGGTAGGGCGGGAATTTACGTAATGTGTATTCGTAGGGGCGTCCCCGATTGAGCCCCCAATAGATTCAATTGGGGGTCGGGGATCACTCGCCCCAAGGGCCTCCAGATTTCGGGTTTGCTCCCAACATCCTGCTGTGATAGGCAAGCTTGTGACACTGCACTTAGTCTTTTAAAACTGTGAATTTATAGCTTTACTTCATAAGTCAGGCGGTGCTATCCTTTCGGCAGGTTGAAGCTATGAAAAGCTCATTCAACATTCTTACCATAGTCGGGATGCTATCCTTAATCCTTGTGGGGATAGCCACATCCCAGGAAGGGATTGATGAGCGGGCAAAGGGACATTTCGAGCGTGGGATGGAGCAAAAAAAGGAGAAGGATTTAGACGAGGCGTTGGAGGCGTTCAAGAAGGCCATCGAGATTTCTCCTGAATATACAGAAGCCCACAGGGAGTATATGGACATCCTGAGGGATAGAGACAAAGGGGAAGAGGTAATAGCGGAGTATAGGAAGAAGGTCGAGGAGAACCCCGACAGCGAAGTGTTTCATTATCTCTATGGTAGAGCTTTAGAGGATGTCGATCAAAAAATGCAGGAGTTTCAAAGAGCTATAGAGATTAACCCAGATTATTTCTGGGGGCACTATGGTCTTGGTTGGGCTTATGGTAAGAAGGGCATGCTTGATGAGGCAATAGCCGAATACAAAGAGGCTCTTAGGATCAATCCCGATGATGCTCACGTTCACGTTCACCTTGGGCGTCCTTACTTTAACAAGGGCATGCTTGATGAGGCAATAGCCGAATACAAAGAGGCTCTTAGGATCAATCCCGATTATGCTTGGGCTCACGGTAACCTTGGTTTGGCTTATAGTGAAAAGGGCATGCTTGATGAGGCAATAGCCGAATACAAAGAGGCTCTTAGGATCAATCCCGATTATGCTTGGGCTCACGTTCACCTTGGAGATGCTTACGCTAATAAGGGTATGCTTGATGAGGAAATAGCTGAATACAAAGAGGCTTTTAGGATCAATCCCGATGATGCTCACGTTCACGTTCACCTTGGGATTGCTTACGCTAATAAGGGCATGCTTGACGAGGCTATGGCCGAATACAAAAAGGCCATAAGGATCGACCCCGACAATGCCATGGCTCACAACAACCTTGGGCTTTCCTACGCTGAAAAGGCCATGCTTGACGAGGCTATAGCCGAATACAAAGAGGCTCTGCGAATCAATCCCGATGATGCCCAGGCTCACGTTCGCCTTGGGATTGCTTACGCTGAGAAGGGTATGCTTGACGAGGCTATAGCCGAATACAAAGAGGCTCTGCGAATCAATCCCGATGATGCCCAGGCTCACGTTCACCTTGGGATTGATTACGCTGATAAGGGCATGCTTGACGAGGCCATAGCTGAATACAAAGAGGCCATAAGGATCAACCCCGACAATGCCATGGCTCACAACAACCTTGGTTGGGCTTATGGTAAGCAGGGCATGCTTGACGAGGCTATAGCTGAATACAAAAAGGCTCTGAGAATCAATCCAGACGATACCAAGGCTCTCATCAACCTTGGGTATGCTTACTTTAACAAGGGTATGCTTGACGAGGCTATAGCTGAATACAAAAAGGCCATAAGGATCGACCCCGACTTTTCTTGGGCTCACAACAACCTTGGGATTGCTTACGGTAAAAAGGGTCTATCTGACGAGGCTATAGCTGAATACAAAGAGGCCCTAAGAATTGATCCTGATTATGCTCTGGCTCACAACAACCTTGGGCTTGCTTACGCTAATAAGGGTATGCTTGACGAGGCTATAGCCGAATACAAAGAGGCCCTAAGAATTGATCCTGATTATGCTCTGGCTCACAACAACCTTGGGATTGCTTACGCTGAGAAGGGTATGCTTGACGAGGCTATAGCCAAATTCAAAGAGGCTCTAAGAATTGATCCCGATTATGCTTGGGCTCACGTTTACCTTGGGACTGCTTACGCTGAGAAGGGTATGCTTGACGAGGCTATAGCCGAAAACAAAGAGGCTCTGAGAATCAACCCCGACAATGCCAAGGCTCACGTTCACCTTGGGATTGCTTACGCTGATAAGGGCATGCTTGACGAGGCCATAGCTGAATACAAAGAGGCCATAAGGATCAATCCCGATTATGCTTGGGCTCACGTTCACCTTGGGATTGCTTACGCTGAGAAGGGTATACTTGACGAGTCTATAGCCGAATACAAGGAGGCTCTAAGAATTGATCCCGATTATGCTTGGGCTCACGTTCACCTTGGGATTGCTTACGCTGAGAAGGGTATACTTGACGAGTCTATAGCCGAATACAAGGAGGCTCTAAGAATTGATCCCGATTATGCTTTGGCTCACGTTCACCTTGGGCTTGCTTACTTTAACAAGGGCAAGTTTGTTCTGGTCATCTTGGTGATTGTGGCTTTGTCCTTGCTTTCGCTCTACTTTTTCAAGTCAAGACGATCCCGATCCCGAAGTTGAGGGCTACGACGGCTATTATACGAACAGTGGTGACTAAGATCTCAACTTCACTAAAGACGCATCGTTGACTACGGCCTGCTTCCTTTTGATGGAACTATTGACCATGTAGATGTTGTTGAGTCCGTCACCTGGGGCCGCATTAAGTCAACCTGCTCCAACTAAAGGAGAAGTCCTCTTCTGTGCTCCATTGTGACTCAAAGTAGTCAGAAATCGGCGTCTAATAGCCCTGAAGGGGTCAGGCACATATGTAGTTCTGTATTCGTAGGGCCGTCCCCGATTGAATCTATCGGGGATCACTCGCCCCAAGGGTTGGCTAACCCAACCCCTACACTATAATTGCTGCATTTTGACGACTATCTTTTCTACGAACACTGACAGGACAAACCTTGACAAATATAACACGCGCATTGATCAGCGTATCCGATAAGACGGGCATCGTGGAACTGGCAAGGGGCCTTTCCGAATTGGGCATTGAAATCGTCTCTACTGGGGGGACTGCCAAGCTCTTAGAGGAGTCGGGGATCAAAGCCATATCTGTCTCCGATGTGACAGGCTTTCCTGAGATGATGGACGGAAGGGTCAAGACTCTGCATCCGAAGGTGCACGGCGGGATATTAGCGCGTCGGGATAATCCACAGGATATGAGAGAGGCGGAGAAACAGGGGATAGGGATGATAGACCTTGTGATCGTAAATCTATATCCCTTTGAGGAGACCATCCAAAGGCCTGAGGCATCTCTGGAAGATGCGATAGAGAACATAGACATCGGAGGGCCTACCTTAATCAGGAGCGCGGCGAAGAACTACCGGCACGTGGGTGTTCTCACAGATCCTGCGGACTACGGCCCTATACTCGATGAACTAAAGACTACAGGAGAACTTTCCGATTCCACAAGAGAGATGCTCTCAGTTAAGGCCTTCAGAACCACAGCCGACTACGATTCTGCAGTGGAGGGATACCTGAGCGAAAAGCTTGGGGGCGAAAAGATCTTAAGGCTCAAATACACAGGGGGCGTTCAATTAAGATACGGAGAGAACTGGCATCAAAGCGCAGCGTTTTATAGAGATGAAACTACAGAGGAATCGTCTATAGCCCACGCAGTCCAACTGCACGGCAAGGAGATGTCCTACAACAACTATATGGACGCCGACGCAGCGCTTGAGGCCGTAAAGGAACTCAAAGATACACCAGCTGCCGCCTTCGTCAAGCATACGAATCCCTGCGGCTACGCTACGGGAGAGACTCTCAGAGAAGCTGTGGAAGCCGCCTGGAACGGAGACAGGATGAGTCTGTCTGCCGGTTCTATTTTGGCTGTAAGCCGCGCTATGGACCTGGACACAGCGGAGTTCCTTGCGGGCAGATTCATAGACATCATCGCCGCTCCGGGATATGAAGATGAAGCGCTGGGACTTCTGAAATCCAGAAGGAAAAATCTTATTTTACTGAATATCCCGCCCCTTTCTGATGCCCAACCTTCTCCCAAATCGTACAGACACATGACTGGCGGGATATTAGAACAGGGGTCGGATGTGGAACTCTTCCAGAAGTTTGAATGCGTCACGGAGGAGGGTTTTCCCGAAGAGAAGAAGGAGTTGGCTCTCTTTGCTCTGAAGGCTGTAAAGCATACCAAATCCAACGCAATCGTAATATGCGAGGAATATCAGCCCGGTGGCTTTCAGGTGCTCGGAATGGGGGCAGGACAGCCCAACCGCGTTGACTCTTTGAGAAAGTTAGCTGCCGCAAAAGCACAGGAGAATCTCCGGACGCGCTTTAAGGAAGAGGGAAAAACCGGGAATATTGGATACTATATAGTGGATAAGATGAAAGAGACAGTAATGGCATCAGACTCCTTCTTCTTTCCGGATACGGTCGAGTATGCCTCCAGAGAGGGCATCCGATACATCGTACAGCCCGGAGGCTCTATCCGCGACAAGGAGTGCATCCAGGCCTGCGAAAAAGCGGGAGTATCTATGGTCTTTACAGGCACAAGGCACTTTTTACATTGATTCCCGATCCCCGATAGATTCAATCGGAGACAAAGAAGAGGAAAAACAATGCGATTTTCACTGTCAAACCTGATTGTCAACGACATAGGAATAGATCTGGGGACTGCAAACACCTTGATCTATGTCAAAGGGAAGGGGATAGTTGTAGATGAGCCTTCGGTAGCGGCACTGGAAACGAGCACCAGAAAACTGGTGGCTATCGGCCTGGAGGCAAAGGAGATGGAGGGCCGTACGCCCGGAAGAATAGAAGCGATACGTCCTTTAAAAGACGGCGTAGTGGCGGACTTTGAAGTGACAGAGCTGCTGCTGCGGGCGTTTATACGGAAAGTTCAGAAAAACAGGTTCCTGGTGCGTCCAAGGATAGTCATCTGCGTTCCGTCGGGCATAACGGAGGTGGAAAAGAGAGCCGTCAGAGATTCCGCCGAACGCATAGGAGCAAGAGGGGTCTATCTCATAACAGAACCTATGTCGGCGGCTATCGGCATGGGTCTCCCCGTCGAGCAGGCGGTAGGTTCGATGGTCATAGACATAGGAGGCGGAACCACTGAGATAGCTGTCATGGCCCTGTCGGGGATCGTGATGAATACCTCCATAAAGATCGCCGGGGACGAGATGGATGAGGATATAATACAGTATATCAGAAAAAATCACAACGTCTACATAGGACCCAGAACGGCGGAGAATATAAAGTGCCTGATCGGATCGGCATATCCTATGAATGATGAGATTGAGGCTACGGTAAAGGGCCGCGATCTGGTGGGCGGAATCCCCAAAACTATCACGGTTCATTCCGAGGAGATAAGAGAAGCCCTAAACGATACCACAAACGATATAGTGAACGCTGTGCTTCAAGCCCTGGAGAAGACTCCTCCCGAATTGGCATCGGATATACTCGATCGAGGGATCAATATGGTGGGAGGAGGAGCCCTTCTGAAGGGATTAGCCGATCGACTTATTGAGGAGACAAAGCTTCCGGTGATGGTGGCGGAAGACCCGCTCACATGCGTCGTCAGAGGGACTAGAAAGGTCCTCGAAAATATCAACGCATACCAGGATATACTCTTTTAAATGCAAGATGATGATTGAGGCTAATATATGGTGACCTGGCCTGTGCCTTGGCCTTCCAGAAGGATTGTATGCTAAACCTATCAGAATTCCTATCGTCGAACAAAAACTACATAGCCTTAGCAGCAGCAGTTGCACTGTCGTTGATCCTGATGGCATGGGATAGAGGAAAAGGAGCAAATCTTGCCAGGCAGGTGACCACAACTGTTCTCGGCTCGGGCAATAGAATGTTTTCGTGGGCTACCAGGATGGCGGATCTTTCCAGAGAAAACAAGTTCCTGAGAGATTGGAACCTTGAGCTGTCAATTAAGTACTGGCGGCTCAGGGAAGCCGAACTGGAAAATATCAGGCTCCGAAGGCAGATGGGCTTTAAGCAAAGGCCCGGCTTTCGGTATCTTCCCGCTGAGGTCATCGCAAAATCGGGAAGCAGAATGGTAACCTCGATCTTAATCAATGTCGGAAGCGATGACGGAGTAAGGGAACAGATGCCGGTCGTGGCTTTAGGCGGGCTGGCAGGAAAGGTCTTCGGGGTCAATTCCAAAACATCTGTTGTTCAGCTTTTATCTGACAGGAATTGCGTGGTAAGCACTGTTGTCCAGAACGATGAGAGAATCTTCGGATTTCTGGAGTCCGAAGGCACAGAATTGTTTCGCATTGACGTCCCTCTAAAGAGTAATATTAAAAAAGGGGATGTGGTCGTATCGTCAGGAATGGGAGGTGTGTTCCCAAAGGGCTTGAAATTGGGCGTTGTGAACAAGCTTGGAGACGGAAAGAGCGGTCTGTTTAGAAAAGTCGAAATAGTTTCAAGTGTGAATCTGTCTCAGCTTGAGGAAGTCTTTGTCCTGTGTCAAGACGACTGTGAAGATTGGGTTGAAGCCGATAGACTCTACAGTGGAGAAGTCGAAGCACCTCAGGGGCATCCGAACTCCGAATGGTCCCGAAACCTTACGAAAGACCCGCTCACAGCGTCGGGCATACCCCTAATAAGCTTTCCCTTCAGGGAGCAGCTACGAACCAGATGAGTCAAGTTCTGAGGAGACACGCCACAATCAATACGACCTCTATCCATGCTCATAAGCATTAAGCGTATAGCTCACGCTCCGGAGCAATAGATAGGCTCACCCTCTCCGGAGGACGTTTTCCTCTCCGGAGGACGTTTTCCTCTCCGGAGGACACCAAGCATCAGGGGCTTGGCTAACTGCCGAGGGGTATCCAGCTGTCTCTATACTTGATAGCCGGATTCGTTGTAGTGTTGATTGGTGCTGCCTTTGCGTTCAAGAGGTTCGTCAGTCGTACCGGCTACCGCTGCAAGCTTTGTGGCGACTCGAAATTGACTCCCTTTGGGGAACTGTCATCCAATGATCGCCAGCAAATCCTGGGATATTTTCGCAACTATGAACGCCGAACTCCCGAGGAACGAGAAATCTGGGTCTGTAAGCAATGTAATACTGTCCTTGAAGATAGCAGTGGCCAGGACAAGTCGGTGGATGCTAATTCAATCAGGTGTAAAGTATGCAGCGAATTGATGCCCGCTCATGATCCCGGGGAAGAGAGCATCGTCTGTCAAGAATGTGGCAAGAGATACTTGTGGGAAATATATGAAGGATCCAGATTTCGGTTCCTGATGCTGCAGTAGGTAAGCAAACAAGCGAAACTTATGCCATGGCCGATAGCAAAGACCCTTTAGCCCGAATAATTCACAAGAAAAGTCCGTGTATTAATTAAGGGATTGTATTATATTATAGTTATGCTGTTTAACCACCTTCGGTGTCATTGCGAGCCGAAGGCGAAGCAATCTCGATTCTGTGGTAGATGTAATACTCTCCGGCTCTCATAGGAGACCACTATAAAACCTTGAGATTGCTTCGTCGCTTTGCTCCTCGCAATGACTCCACCAAGTTTATGAATTAATCGGGTTAGCAATCCGCAATAGATTCGATCATAGGATAGACAAAATGTAGGGGCGATCCCCGACAGATTCAATCGGGGACCACTCGACCAGGAGAAAACACACAGGTCTGCCCTACAGATGAACCGTTCTACGTTCGGGCGAACCGATGAGAAGTAAAGGGAGAACAGAGGCAACTAGCCACGAGATGGCCTCAACCACTCTGTCTTCAATTGGTACTGCCTCACCTCCAGACTGAGAACTGCATTACCCTGACAGCTAAATGTAAATCTGTTGACAAATAGGCCAGTTACGTTATATTTATTATATTGTCCTTTTATCTTGCAGTGTTCTGTTAAGTTAGGAGAATAAGACGTGGCAAAGAAGCAGGATTGGATAATAGGAATCATTATTGGATCGAGCCTCCTATTCGTCTTTATGATCGTCCTGATCGCAATAGGACTGATAGGAATGGAGAGCGCCGGTCTTTCTATAAGCGGAGATTCGGCCAGGAAAGTGGCCCTGATAGAGATAAAGGGGCCTATCTTCAGCTCCAGTTCTGTCATAAAGCAACTGAAAAAATACAGCGATGACGACTCTGTGCCGGCCGTAGTCGTAAGGATAGACAGCCCCGGAGGAGCAGTTGTTCCGTCTCAAGAAATATATGAGACGATGCTCAAGGTAAGGTCAAAGGGCAAAAAGGTCATCGTATCTATGGGAAGCGTGGCGGCATCCGGCGGCTATTACATAGCTGCCGCTGCGGATACCATAGTCGCAAGCCCGGCAACGATTACGGGAAGCATAGGAGTCATCGCTCAACTCGCCAATGCAAAGGAACTTCTCAAAAAGATCGGGCTGGAATTTGACGTTGTAAAGAGCGGCAAGTATAAAGACATGGGAGCATTTTCAAAAGAACTCACAAGGGAGGAGCGAGAACTACTACAGGGCGTCATAGATGACACCTATAACCAGTTCATAGAAGCTATAGTTTCTCAAAGAAAACTCTCCAAGGAAGAAGTGATCAAACTGGCTGACGGACGAATATTTACTGGCAGACAGGCTCTGGAGTACGGATTCGTGGACGTTTTGGGAAACTATCAAGACGCTATAGATATAGCGGCACAGATGACGGGCCTGGAGAAAGACCCAAAGACTGTCGTGGAAAAACGAAGGGGATTGAAACTGCTGGACATAATTCTGGACATAACTATGGATAGGATCTTTCTGGGAGGAAGCGGATCTCACATCTCACTTAAATATATGCTCCTTTAGGTTTCTCACCAAAGACCTCTTGCCCGAAAAAGGAGGGACCGACGTGACAAAGGCGAATATTGTGGACAGGGTGGCATCGGCTACCGGAATAACGAAGATCGACACAGCGGCCATTGTAGATGGATTCTTGAACTCCGTTGTTGAAGCGATATCTCAAAATAAAACTATCGAACTCAGGGGATTCGGAACGTTCAAGGTAGTCAAGAGAGCGAAGAGGACAGGACGAAATCCCAGGACTGGAGAAGAAGTCAAAATCCCGGAAAGATACATGCCTGTCTTCAAACCGTCCAAGGAGTTGAAAAACAGGTTATTAACAACACAGGTGTAGCCTCAAAACTGTGACAATGTTAAAGACAGGTCCCCGATTTCGTCTATCGTTTTTTGTATTGGGGACAGCCCTACATTCTGGCTATCGAAAGGAGGTGCGAGTCCTTGCCCTGCGGTAAAAAGAAGAAACGCAAGAAAATAGCGACGCATAAAAGGAAAAAGAGACTGAGACTGGACAGACACAAAAAGAAAGATAGATAAAGACAGTCTATCCAAAGGCAGCGTTCCCACTGCATTCTATCTGCTTGAGAAATGACAAAGATCTATGTAAAGAATTCACTCGTTAGAGTGTAATTCTCAGTAAACTCTACACGACCTTGTCTATATCTTCTCAACTACCTCTTTTTGTATCCACCCCTCAGTGTTGTCGGACAGACGGACGAGAAACCACTCCAGGCTTCGGCGCTCTATCGTGACTTTAGTACCCTCGTGGAGCGTAAATATCTTCGTGTTGTCCTCTCCCGGCCCGCTGAAAGCGTCTGCGTCAGGGGAAATTACCACAGCCTCCTCTTCAGACTCGCTGCGATATATTTTGGCGGCCGTGGAGACTCCCGCAACCAGCCACAGGACGCCGAAGCAGATAAGAAGCGTTATCAGCGCGGTTCGAACTGTGGTGCCTGCGAACAAAAGAGCAACAATGGCAGCTGTTATAGAATAGAAAAGAGCGCTGCAAAGAATCGTCTGCTCGTCTACTGTCAGGAGATTGTGAACCCCGAGAATGAACCTTGTCACTATGTTTGCGTCCGATGGAAGGTCTTTATCCACCTTTCGCAGGTTTGCAAATCTCAGGTTCCGTTTTACATCCTCATCGCGGGGGCGTAGCCTCAAGGCCCGTTCGTACCAGAGAATAGCCCTTCCGATCCGTCCACTTTTAAAGTAGGCGTTTCCCAGGTTGTAATAGACATCCCCATTTTGTATCCCCGTCTTTAGTATTGCCTCGTACTGTTTTGCCGCCTCCAGGTACTCCCCATCTCTGTAGAGCCTGTTAGCCTCGTTGTAGAGAGCCGTTGCGGCCGAGGATGCATAACTTGAGACCCCGGAAAATACAATTAAGAAAAATAGAGTAAGGAGGACAACGAGGGAGAGAAGTGATTTGGCGTCTTTTTGGCTGAAGATCAAGAATTTCATCACGGGTTATGAGATATCGGAAAGATTAAATTCGCTTTTCCAAACGATCAATGGACTTTTCGGTCTTATTCAGGAGCGTTTCCAAATCATCGGACATAGATTGGGAGGGGGCAAACCTCGCAAAGTCACACCGGATTAGAGTATCTTTCAGGTTATCTACCAATGCCTGGTCTACGCCTCTTTGCAGTAGATGCTCCTCCATAGAATCTTTGGTGAGCCCTGCAGCCGGGATATTGAGCTTATCCGCCAAAAACTCCGAAAGAGCGCTGTTGATCTCAGCGTAGAACTCGGCTGATGACTCATCTTTCATAAGTTGCCTTGCCCTTTTGAGCCTCCTGGCGGCCTGAGTTTTGGCCCTCTTCCTGCGGACGTAGGCAGCATCGGTACGAACCTTCACAAGGTGCCTTTTGTATGTCCAGGCCCCGATCAGGGTTATGACGGGAACTATCTGAAGGAATAAGAAACGCATATCCTTGTATAAGGGTCGGCCCTGATCCTCAAGCTGGCGTTCTGCCCCTCTATAATCGGGCTTGATATAGCGTATATCCTCCCCTACTAACTTTATTTCCTCGCGGGAAAGGCCATATCCCGCCGAAACCTTCTCAGTCTCTAACACAGGAGATATCCTGAGGGACAGAGGGGAAGTCTGAGTCGTTATATACCTTTCTTTTGCAGGATCGAAGTAAGAAAACTCAAAGGGAGCTATCAGAAGATCGCCGTCAGTCTCAGGTATCAGAACATATTCGAATGTCTTTGTGCCCTGAATGATACCGTCTACGGCCTTCGATTCTGCCTCTATTTTAGGATCGTAGACCTTGAACGAGTCCAAGAGAGGAGGCTTCAGTTCCCTTATGGAAGTTACATTTCCCGCACCCGATATGACCACCCTTAAGGATATCGCATCCCCCTTTGTAGCGGTCTTCAGATCGGTCGAAGCCGAGATGGAAAAGTCGCCGACAGGCACGTCAAAATCCCCCGGCTTTCCCCTTTGTGGCAGCGGCAGAACCTCCACACTGATGGGATCGGACTGAACTAAAAAGGTCTTCGTCCTTGTGGAGAATCCACCAAAGTCAAAGATGCTCCTACTCCCACCTCTCACCTGGATGTCGCATTCTATCTTAAGAGGCTCTATCCTGAAAGTACCCGGAGCCTTCGGAAAGACGGCCACCTTTTTCAGAAGAGCTACTTCAAAGAGTCGGTTATCTATCGCCTCTCGTCTGCTCTCCAGGTGACTCTTTGTTCTAAAATCGAATATATCCTCAACCCAGAAGTCCTGATACGCAGGGGCGGCGTTGTATCTTAAGTCTGAAATACTGAATCTGTTGTAAAGGTCGTAGATCAGCGTTATCTGCTCGCCCACGTATGCCCTCTGTCTATCTGCAGTCACCTCCATATAGAGATTTCCCTCTATCGGTATTTGACTACCTCTCGGCGTCCTCACAGTTTCAGTGGTTCCCTCGACTACTTGGATCTGAATAGGACGAGTCTCATACTCCACGCCCTTAACCTCCATTTTCACGGGACCTATAACCAGGTTCCCGCTCCTCCGAGGGCGCAGATGATACGTAAACTCTAATTTCTGTGCGGATACCGCACTACCGCCTGTGGAGAACTGATAGCTGGAAGATGAGCTTCGTCTTGGGACGGACACCGCAAAATCGTTCAGACTGGGGAGAACCGGATTGGGGAGGCTGCCCAGCTTAGATCCCGAGACCGATACGATCAGCTTAAGCCGGTCGGTAGTTCCGATCTTGTTCTTGTCCACGTAGGCCTGAAAGCTAACGTCAGCAGTGTAGGCAGGAAACGACAGAGACAAAATCAGTATACAGCAGACAGGTATCAGCAGACAGTAGATAGTAGTCCCAGATGGATACAATCGGGGGTTCAATCGAGGGCCTGCCCCCGAAAGACGCAATCGGGGGAGACAGGGCAACGCTCCGCTTGCCTTTCCACTTAATCTTACGTTGTATACCTGACGAGTCGCCCGATAGATCATTGGAACCGCCCCTTCCACTCCGCCTTCCGCCTCCTTCTGTCACTGATAATAGATTCTATAATAAAAGCGGCTATGGAGAAGACTATGACGTACTGAAATCTGTCTTCATATTTAGTGTACTTTCTCGATTGCAGTTCTTTCTTTTCCATCTTTGAGATCTCTTCGTATATCTCCTCCGGCTCAAACTCCCGCATGCTCTGATAGATACCTCCGGCGTGGAAAGCCATTCTTTGCAGGTTGCTCTCCATCAGCCTTGTAACCACCACGTTTCCTGCCCTATCCTTCTTATATTCTACGTTTCCATCTTTCCGGCGGAAGGAGATAACGTCCCCCTTCTTTGTACCGACTCCCACAGTATGTATGACGACGCCCTCATCCGTGGCTATTTCGGCTGCGCTTGTGATGTCGCTTTCGTGGCTCTCTCCATCCGAAAAGATTACCATCACCTTGTACTTGAGGTCCTTCTTATTGAAAAGGGACGATGCCATCCGTATAGCGTCGCCGACAGCAGTCCCCTGAACAGAGGTCGTATCCAGACCGTCAACGATACTCTGAGCGGTGCTGTAATCTAAAGTCAGCGGACACTCTATGTAACTTTCTCCGGCAAAGGAAACTATCCCGATGCGATTCCCACCCAGCTTATCTATTAGATCTCTGATGCCGTATTTTGCCCTTTCCAGCCTGTTCGGTTTGATGTCCTCCGACAGCATGCTCAAGGACGTGTCCAGGAGTATGACCACATCCACGCCCCTGCTTTGACCTAATTTCAGCTTCGCTCCCAGTTGAGGCCGCACCAAGGCCAGGACAAGGAAAAAGATGCCCAATATGGATAGGATCACCTTCCATATCTGGCTCTTTCTGCTCCTGGACGCCGCCAATTTGTCTATAAGCTCCGTGCCCCCGAAGAGGAAAAGCGCCCGCTTCTTTCTCCTGAACGCCCAGACATAGAAGATGATCAGCGCAGGAATGAGCCACAAGAAGTTAAAATATGCAGGTTCTCCGAAATGCATGTTCATGTGCTTTCGTCGGGTCCGTTGTCCCGCTGCCACCGCGTGCGTTGTCAGGCAGTGGAGGCGACAAACTACGCTGTCTGATCCCTAAATTTATCTGTAGGGGCAGTCCCCGATTGCTTATATCGGGGACTGCAAAGCAATCTGGTGGGAAGGGCGGTGGTGCCCCTGTCTACTGTCTACTGTTTGCTGTCTACTTGCTTGCCCTGACTACTGTCTACCGCACTTAAGGTATTTTCCTGAATCTCGTATTTACCAGAAATATCTCCAACAGCAACATAAATAGCCCTGCCAGCGCAAACTTTGAGAATATCTCCGTGTATTCCACATGCTCCTTGGTCTTGATCTCGGTCTTTTCCAGTTGGCTTATCTCCTCGTAGATCTCTGAAAGCTTCTCCTGGCTCGTAGCTCTGTAGTACTTCCCATCTGTGATGTCGGCTATCTTCTGCAGCGTCTCTTCATCTATTTCGACCCGGTAGGGCAGCAAGCGCACACCGAACATATCCTGCACTTCTCGCATTATCGTCCCCTTGCTTCCGGCTCCGATAGTGTATATTCTGATCCCGAGGGAGGCGGCGATACGAGCCGCCGTTAAAGGATCCATTACAATCCCCGTGTTCGGGATGCGCTCCACTTTGGTGTTGGATCCGTCCGTAAGGAGTATAATAACCTTGCTTTTGGCCTCACTCTCTCCAAGCTGGGCTACAGAGTTAGCAATAGCGGTGCCTATAGCTGTGCTGTCTGACATTACTATGTCCTGGAGCTGCTCTATGCTCACACTGTCCAGAAAATTCAAGAAAGTCCCGTAATCGAGCGTTAGGGGACACCACGTAGCGCTCCTTCCGGCAAAGACCACCAAGCCCAAACGATCATTTGTGCGCCCATTCACGAACTCAGATACGACCTCTTTTGAGACATCAAGTCTGGACTTTTTGTTGCTGTCCAGGTCTTTGCTCTGCATACTGCCCGATGCGTCCAGCGTCAGGATGATGTCTATTCCTTCTGTGAGCATCTCTCTTTCTTCCGTTCCAGACTGCGGACGCGCAAAAGCTACGATCAAGAGTCCTAATCCCAGGGATCTCAGGACTATGAGACTATGCCGGAGTTTGAGGGAGGGTCTGATGCTCTTGATAGAGCCGATATCGGAGAACCGTATCGTCCCGCTCTTTTCGCTCTTAATGTAGCGATAGATTATGACCGGGATGGCCAGCAAAAGGAGAAGTAGATATGGATTCTGAAAGCGCATCAGAGCGATTCTATCCTCGTGAAGCCTCGGATTCTAAGACTTCGTCCGGTTCTTTAGACTCCTTTATGTATGTATCCTTCACGATGGCCCTGGCTCTTTGTGTAGAGCCTTTTGCTTCTTCTAAACGAGGCATATACTTGGCGAATTTGACCAGATCGCATCCTGAGAGAAACTCATTTATTGACTCTATGTGCTCTTTTTCTATCGCTATCAGACGTTCTGCCCTGGCATCGTTCATATCGTCCAGAAGCTCATAGGTAGTCCTCTCCATAGCCTCTATTTTGTAGCGTCTCTCTATATATCTTCTGAGGGCCTCTGAGATCAATATATAATGTTCTTTGTACTGACCCTTTTCTATCAGACCCAGAGCATCTATCTTGTCGAACTCCCCAAGTTCGTCTATGGGGACATCCGGCTCTGTGGCTATATCTTCTTGCAGTCTTTTTTTCCTACTTGCCAAGATATGCAGGATCACGCCCGCTGTAGCTACAAGCAGGGCAACGCCGCTCCAGATCATCCACGACCTTACTCCCTGCGGGATTTCAACGGGGCCTTTAATATCGCGGATATCCTTAGCCCCCTCCACATTCACGCTCTGGATCCTGATCGCTATAGGCTCGGACTCGACCCAACCGCTGTCCCCCTCCGCTGTGACAAATCCAATTATTAGGGGAGGTATCTGAAAGTCACCTGTCCTGAAGGAGGTTACTGTATATTCCGTCCTCTCCTCGAGGAGTCCCTCATCTGTACGTATAGTCCGGGGATATTTGAAGTCCTTGATCTCAAACTGGCCGAGGTTGGAGGCCAGAGGAGGAGGATAGACCCTATGGTCTTCTTCGTAAGTGATAATAAGAGTATACTTGATAGGGTCGCCGACGGTAATAGTGGACCTGTCGACCTCTGACCTGACAGAAACGCTGCTTTGACAGGAGGAAGGGTAAAGCCAGATAAACATAACCGCCGCGGCTGTAAAGACTACGGCTTGTACCTTGCCCATTTCTTCCCTTAAGCCTCTCCTTCTGATACTGCTATGTCGTCTATAGTGAAGGTCAGATCCTCCACTATACTCTTTCTAACAAGGTAGACCCTATCGCTTTGGGATGTCTTGGCGTAGACGAACTCATCCTTCCCCTTGCCGACTAAGACTTGGACCACCAGCTTCTCTCCCTTCCACAATCTGACGGTGATGCGCGGGCGCTCAAGACCGTACTGAGACAGGTCGCCCCCCGATTGATCCCCGATAGAAGCAATCGGGGAGGGCGACTCCGTGTCGGAAGACTCCTCTGGGAGGAACTTCTCAGCTTTGAGATCAGCTATATCACTCATAGCACCGCGAATCTTCCAGCCTGTGGCATCTTTCTTTTTCCCGATTGAATCTATCGGAGATGAGAATGCCACGCTCCAGTTACCAGACGTGTCCTTCACACATAAGATCGCGTTAGACGGAGTGGGCGCCTCTTCTTTGTATGCGAACTCCACCTTGTCTATATCGTCGCTTTCGAAATCAGCTAACTTTTTGTATCGAAGCGCAAAGGGGTCTACCTCCAGGGCCTCCTTCAATTCGGAAGATATCAGAAAGACAGCTTCCTTCGATTCGTCCTTGGCGTAGCGATCGGCGCCCTCTTTATCCTGGGCATAGAGATCACTACGCTTTTCGGCTCCAATATATAGCATCTTCTTAGCTCTGTCCGCCCCCAGCCAGAGTGTGACCTCTATATGCGGATCTGTAAGCCCGTATCCCTCAAGCTCACCCGTGTCAGACGATTCGCTGACAAACTCTTTGACCTTCTCCTGATTCAGCTTTCGTATGATCTCATCTATCTCGTCTACGTCACCTCTGTCCTGGAGGGGTTTATCTATGTTCCACATACTTCCCGACTTGGAGACCGACATTAGAATACCAGCCCTTTTGATATCTAATTGTCTCACTTCATCGCTTTGAAACGCCAGCACCCTTTGATCTCTCAGATCGAAAAGCTGCTTGTCCACATTATCCCTCCTCCAAAGCGGGATAGTAAGTATATCCAGACTCTGCCCTTTCCTTACGTATGCAAAGGAACTGGTAGGGCTTTCTCCCCCATAGTAAACCGTATCCAGTTGACCGTACGTACTCGTCGCATCACCTTCCAGCTCCATGTGCAGAACGACAGTGGGTTTATCCAGACCGTATCCTTCGAGTGTCTCTTCTGCGTCCTCTACATCCACCTCCTTTACGAGGACTCTATCCGTTCGGGTGTTTCCAATGTTGTCTATGAGCCTTTCAACAGCGTCGTTGTCAGCGTCTGTCTGGACAGGGGAAACTATCTTCCATTCTCCCGGCTCCTCCTTTTCTGCCACAATGGTCTCATCCTCCCGGATCAGAGTCAGTCGTCTCACCTGATCTCTGTCAAATATAAGTAACTTCTCCGCCTCCTTTTTTGTCTCTTCTTTCTCCTGGCGCTGTCGTTTATCGCGGAGCGCAAATGCAAGAAGACCTGCAAAGACAACCGCAAGGATTATAGTATATCTGAACTTCATCTGTCCTCCTTGTGAATCCTATTTGGGAACTCTTCGTTCTGGTTGCAGCGGATAGATAGAAGCTTGAATCAGCCCTTCGAGGGAAATATCTTCATCTAATTTCTCCCAATGCATGCCAATTCCACCACCGATCAATCGCCAGTTAGAGCGCTCTTTATCATTAGCCTTGCGAAGGCGTGGGAACCATTCCAGAGGAATCGAAATTTCTCTCCCATCGTTTAAGAAGACTTTCATCTTATCTTCATCGAACCAGACGTCACGTGCTACTACTTGTGTGAGTCTATTGCTGAAAGTATTCATCCCATTTCTCCCCAAATAAATCGACATGTGTTTCTACTAGTATTCGTATGGTTTGAAGTTCACTTGAATTGAAGTTGTACGATACTGCTAAAGAAAGGGGCTCTAACCAGAATTTGGCATATCCTTCTGCTTTCTCTGCGTGAGAATGTGAGGCGGTTCCAGAGATTAATTACTGAAGAAAAAGAACCGGAATCCATCTCTTCTCAATACTGTAGGCACTATGTGCCTCACTCTTTATGTTAAATGAAAGTAACGCTACAGCATTCCATTTGTACTATTTTCTTCTCCACCAGACCGCTACTCCAGAGAAGGTTGAATCAGTCCCCTTCGGGTAGTGGGAGTTTGCACATCATGCCTCCATCTACAATCAGAGCTATGCCGGTTACGTATGCCGCCAGGGGAGAAGTCAGAAAGAGGGCCACATTGGCGATATCGTCCGGTGCGCCGATTCGACCCAGGGGGAGCGCCTTCTTCAACTTTTCCATGTAGGCATCCCGATCCGCAGTATCGTCAAAAGATCGATCCAGCATGGGTGTTTGAATGACACCGGGCAAAATAGAGTTGACGCGGATATTGAATTTCCCAAGATCGCGCGCCATATCGCGGGTCATGGCGACAATCCCGCCCTTGGCTGCGGCATACGGTGCGATTTTGCCGGTGGTCGCCAGGGCCTGTACCGAAGCTGTATTAACGATGCTGCCGCCTCCAGCCTGAATCATGGGGGGTACGGCTCGTCTACTGCACAGAAAGACACTCTTTAGATTCACTGCCAACTGTCGGTCCCACTCTCCACTGCTATAGTCCAGAAATTCCTTGTACAGCTCGATGCCAGCCACATTCAGCAAGTGGTCCACCTGGCCGAATTTTTCGACGATGGCGCTGAATGCCGCATCCACGCTCTCTTCCTCCCCCACGTCGGCTTGAACGGCCAGGACTCTATCTTCTCCCTGGCCGATTTTACCCGCGGTTTCGCGTGCGGCGTCCAGGTTGATGTCCACGGCGGCAACAGCAGCGCCGTGTTCGGCAAAGGCCTGGGCGATGCCCCGGCCGATACCAGCCCCGGCGCCGGTCACTACGGCTACTTTTCCTGTTAGATCCATCTCTCTTACCTCCCGATATGGATGCGGCTGTGGAATGAATCGAGTCGGGGGCGATAACCTATTCTGACAGGTAGCCGACCTATACCGACAGGTAACCGCCATCAACCGCCAGTGTATGGCCGGTGACCATGGGAGATGCATCCGACGCCAGGAAAATGGCGGCGCCTACAATCTCTTCAGGTTGGCCCAGCCGTCCCGCCGGTGTCCGCTCGACAAAGTAATCCAAAGAGTCAGAACGGACTCTCCTTATCTGAGGCGTATCGAAGAGAGACGGTGCAATGGCATTAACCTGCACGTTGACGGAGGCCAGCTCCACGGCGAAAGATTTGGTCAGCTGAACGACCCCGCCCTTGCTGGCCAGATAAGCCATACTGCCTGGATAGGCGACAAAGGCTCCGATGGATGCCAGATTGATGATTTTACCTCGTTTGCGTTCGGCCATGTGCCGTCCCACGATCTGCATGGTTAAAAAGGTTCCCTTCAGATTGATCGCCATAATCTCATCCCAGTCGGATTCCGCGTAGTCGAGCGCCGTTCCCCTGATTGCAAGACCTGCGGAGTTAACCAGGATATCTATGGCCTGCCATTCGGAGAGAACATCGGCCACAACCTGCTCGATCTCCCCCCGATTCTTGACATCCATGTGGTCGGCCCTGGCCTTCCCCCCCTTCTGCCGGATCATATCAAGGGTCTGCCGCGCCCCCTTGAGATCTCTGTCGGTCACAGCCACACGGGCGCCAGCGTCGGCGAGGCCGAAGGAAATTGCCTGGCCCAGGCCACTGCCACCTCCCGTGACCAAGGCCACGCGCCCGTCAAGCTCAAACATGGATGCAGCCATCGTCAATTAAACCTTTCAGTATTTCAATACCCTCGCCGTAGACACTGTGAGCTACACGGTGAGATCATTGCTGGACATGACAGGAAAGCGGCAGACCCCTCACATTCATCGGCAGCTGGGAAACGTGCCAGCGCCCCAGATTGGTGATCAGCAAGGTCTTAAATTCAGGCCCGCCGAACGCGATGTTGGTGCAGTTGGACAACATGTGGCACGTAATGTCCTCGACCAACACGGAGGTGCGACGATGGGGATCAATTCTGTAAATCCGAGACGGGGCATAACACGAACAGTAGAGATTGCCCTCCACATCAAATGCAAGGCCGTCCGGGACTTCGCGTATGTCATCCACGTAAAGTTCTCTTGGACCAGCGGAACCGTCCGCGTTGATGCGAAAACGCGAAACGGACGGAGAGAAGGTCTCCACCAGATAGATGTACGATTCGTCCGCATCCAACGCCATGCCGTTGGCGAAATTCAGCGTCTCGCCGGCCCAGAGTGTACCGTTACCCTCCCCATCGAAACGAAATATGTGCCCGTTGACTTTTCCAAACTCGCCTGACTCCGAAACGTATAGCGTCCCGTCCCGAGCAAATACGGGATAATTCGGCAGCATAAGTTGCCAGTCACCAATCGTCTGTGCAAACGTGCTAACCTCCATGGTGGACAGCTCTAATCTCATCACTGCTCTATTCCCGGCATCGCAGATTGCCAGCCAACTGACATCAGGTGAAAATGCCAAACCCAGCACAAACCCACCGGTATGGGCAACTTCTTCCACATTCTTACCCGATGGATCGATTCGATAGATCTGACCGGCCTCGCCGCCGCACCAGACACCCCCATCCGGATGGACGGCCACGCCTTCTGCGTGATCGAGGCCTTCAGCAAAGAAACTTACTTGCTCCAACATAAATCTATGCACCGTTGTCACTATGCGTGTGGGGATGCCACCTAATGCACTAATTGCTAATGCACTACTTGCCTGATTCTTTATATCCCCTGATTCTTTATATCCATAAAAGGTATCCCTAAAGCCCGCCATCATGTACTATTTTCTTCTCCACCAGACAGCCACTCCAGAAAGCAGGATTAGGGCGGGGAGCACCACGACCGATATATAGAACACGACGTCCCCCTGCTTTGCCGAGAGTGTCACCGGATTGAAGCCGGGCGTCTTGGGACGAATTGAGATAAGCTCCTCCTCCTCGAGTACCCAGTTTACTGAGTTCATAAGGAGATCGCCGTTTCCCTGCTGACCGAAGAACTGATTGTTCCCGAAGTCGTGGTCTCCGAATACGACTATCCTGGACTTCTTATCTCCATCCTCCTCGGACTCTTCATCTTGAGACGCCATCCGTGCATCCGAGACGACAGCCACAGCTAACGAAACCGGCCCTCCCTTCTCATCAGGGTCTTGATTTATCTCGACCTTCCCCGCTGGACCTTGCAAGAGATCCACGCTCGTTTCAGCCCAACTTTCAGAACTCGTCAAAACGAGCTCTGTTACCTGTGTCCCCGATTCCTTTTGATCCATAGCCGAGACCGACCTTACCAGGGGATAGAACGTCATAATGCGCTGATGCTTTTGGGTGATTTCGTGATTGCCGTACTGGGTCGTCACGGGCATCGTGTTGTCTCTTAAACCGAACAGTTTACCGATAATCCCGAAGTCCACCACAAAGTCGTCCCCGACCTCCACAGACCACGACCTCAGCATTGCCTCAAGCCCGGAATCCACTAAAGGATCCAGAAGGAACAGGGCATCTCCTCCCTTATCCAGATATGTGCTGATCAGACCTATCTCCGGGTTGAAGAGCCGGTTTTGGGGTCCTGCTACCACTAAAAGATCGCAGTCTTGAGGGATCCCTCCTTCTTGGGCGAGTATGACCTTCTCCACGTTGTAGTTAGATTCTTTGAGCCGGTCTCTGAAGATGCTGTATCCTTCTTTGGTCTTATCGTTGTCAATGTCCGCCTCACCGTGCCCCATCGTGAAATATATCACCTTGTTTTCACCCCTTGTGACCTTCATTATAGCGCTGGTGACGTCCTTTTCTGCGTCGCTTTCTATCCTTTCGGAGGCGCCGTCGCTCTCGATGACTGTAGTCCTGTAGGCCCTGATCCCGTACTGTTTGGCGATGGCTGGATTCTTATCGGGATCTATGAGCTCGTAAGAGAACCTGTCCGAGTAATAGGAATACTCTTGGAGAAGATCCTTGAATTTAGGGCTCTCCATCTCACGGTAGAAAGCCGTGATCTTGATGTCTTTATCCAGGTTCTTCAGCACATTTTTAGTCTGATCCGAAAGGCTGTAGAGCTTTCCCGGAGTCACGTCAAACCTTTTGTGATATTCGATGGAAAGATAGTTAATTACAGCCACTATGCCCAGTACAATCAGAGCCAAAATTATGGCGTTAGAACCGTATTTGAATGTCCTGCTTGCGAGTATTTTCGTCATACTCCGCTCCTCCATCTCCTGGATTCTATGACTGAATATGTCAAAAAGAGAGCAAATGCGATGAAGCTTATGTAATAGACCACATCATTGGTATCTATCACTCCCCTATGGAAGTCCGTAAGATGTTGCATTATAGACAAATACCTGAGAATCCCACCCCATGTCGGACCGGCAAAACTTGCGGACCAGTCCAGAAGCCAGAACAGAAGGACAAATCCGAAAGTTGCTATCACAGCCACTATCTGGTTCTCCGTAAGCGACGACATCAAGACTCCTATCGCTATGAGCGTCGAACCCATCAGAATGACCCCGGCATAAGCCGATAATATGGGTCCCCAATCTGGCTCGGCGTATATATCAAGGAGTATCGGAAATACGATCGTGGTGGCCACAATAGATAGGTACAGCGTAAAACATGCGAAGAACTTGCCGAGCAGGACCTGAACTGTAGTGATAGGCGAAGTCATCAGGAGCTCCATCGTCCCCGATTTCTTCTCCTCCGAATAGAGCCGCATCGTCAGCATCGGAATCATCAAGAGCCATAGAAAGTCCATCACGCCGAAGAAAGGTGTTACCACCCACTCGTTCAGATTCAGCAGGGGGATCTGGCCGCCCATTCTTGACATCTGCTGTGTGTAGGTAAAGCAGATCCTGCTGAACTCCTTGAGGAGATTGTTGAAGAAGTAACCGGACAGAAAGATAAAGACCCCGGCTACGGTGTAAGCTATAGGAGATACGAAGTACGTCTTCAGCTCTTTTGTGTAGACAGCCCAAAAATTTCTCATCGGCTTTCCTCCGCAGTAAGCTGAAGGAAGATATCCTCCAATTTTAGTTCCACGGGTCTCATCTCCAGGAGAGAGAAATTGCCCGCCACTATCCGGGAAGAAACCTGCGCCCTTATGTCGCTGGCTATCTGGCTCTCCACAAGATAGCTGTTTATTTGGTTCTCATCTGCCACCCCGTCCAGACTGACCTTGCTCACATCCTGGATTGCTCTTATCGTATTCAGCACATCCTCAGGTGGACCCTCAACCTTCAAAAAGAGGATATTTGCCCCTTTGAGCCTCGATACAAGTTTTTCAGGCGTATCTTCTGCCACTATCCTGCCCTTGTTGATTATTACGACCCGCTGGCACGTCATCTCCACCTCAGGCAATATGTGCGTGCTTAAGATTATTGTGTGCTCCCCAGCAAGGTCCTTGATCAGCTCCCTCACCTCGATTATCTGCTTGGGATCCAAGCCGACCGTTGGCTCATCCAATATCAGGACCTCCGGATCGTGGATCAGAGCCTGAGCAAGCCCCACTCTCTGTTTATAGCCCTTGGACAGCTTACTTATTATCGTATCCCAGACCTCACCTATAGCGCACTGCTCTTTTACCACGTCGAATCTCTTTTCCCTCTCCGACGACGGCACGCCCTTTATCCTGGCCACGTACTTCATATACGACCTGACCGTCATCTCGTTGTACAAAGGGGGATGCTCCGGCAGATAGCCGATCCTCCTTCGGACATCCATCGAGTTTTCGAAGACATCGAACCCCGCCACTTTCGCCGTTCCCGAAGACGCAGGGAGGTAGCAGGTCAAAATCCTCATGGTCGTCGTCTTGCCCGCACCGTTTGGGCCTAAGAAGCCCAGAATCTCTCCCTTCTCAACCCGGAAAGCGATGTCCTCAACGGCCGGGACGCTCCCGTAGTATTTTGTTAGGTTTTCAACTTCAATCAAGCGGGACCTCCTTCTCTTTACAAAAGCTGTATTAACACCATCTGCACAACCCCTATCAAAAATCCCAGCATCCCTCCGAACATCTCTATATGTTTAAACTCCTTTTGGGCTACTTTGAATACTATGCCTTCGAACTTATCCATGTCGAACTTTTCTATCTTCTCCTTTACCATGTCCCTTATCTTTATGTTCTCCTCGATGCGCTTCATCATCTCATCCGATACATCAGGAATGAGAGAAACAGCTTCGTAGGTCAGAGCATCCTTGAATCTCTGAAGGGCTTTCCTGGCGACCGAGTTCTTCAGTAAGATACTGTACGGTTTCAGCTTGTAGTCCACTGTTTGGTCTATCCTGCGACCTATCACGTCCGCCGCAGTGTCGCAAAAGCCGTCCTCAAAAATTGCACTTCTTATATCTGTGTGTGTAAGGAGCTCTTCCTCGACGATTCTTCCTATAATCTCGGCAAGCTGCCCCTGTCTTTGAGGGAGCAGACCCTGTATCGAAAGGCCCCAGAACTCTATCCTCCTTCGGGGCTGGAAGATCATCTTTACGGCCACATAGTTTGTAAACCATCCGACCGCCGCGCTTATGATCGGGAGGAGCCAGTACTTAAATTCCAAAGCTATTCCCTCCCTCTAATTGCCCCCAAACCTAATTGCCCCAAAACTTAATCTGTAATATTTTACGACAACGCTGGAATAAAGTTCCCAGCTTTCGATTTCTACCTGAATTTGCTGGCCCTCATCCTGAAAAAGCGTATCAAGGATTCCACATAAGGGCGGTGGGTCGTTACATCTACCGAATCGACTCCGATCGACCTAAAGAGCCTGTCCCGCTTTGACCTTTCCTGGTCATTCAGAGTGGAGAATCTCTCTCTGATCTGTGGGTCGGAGGTGTCCATCAATATCTTCTCTCCAGTCTCAGCGTCCTCCAACTCCACAATCCCTACATTCGGCAGTTCCATCTCCCTGGGGTCTGTGATCGTTATGGCTATGATGTCGTGTCTTTTGTTGGCTATCTTCAAAGCTGTGTCGTAGCCCTGGGACAGAAAATCCGATACAATAAAGACCACGCTCTTCCTTGTGGTCACCATGTTCAGGAACTCCAACGCCCTGGCTATGTCGGTACCTCTTCCTTTAGGCTCAAAATAGAGGAGTTCCCTTATAACTCTCAACACGTGCTTTTTGCCCTTTTTGGGCGGGATGAACTTTTCAACATCGTCCGTGAAGATGATCAACCCTACCCTATCGTTGTTCTTGATAGCCGAAAATGCCAGCAGCGCGCATATCTCTACGGCTATCTCCCCCTTCATCTGATGAACCGTGCCGAACTCTCCGGAGGAACTCGCATCCACGACTAAAATCACCGTCAGTTCCCGCTCCTCTTCGAAGACCTTGACGAACGGATGATCCATCCTGGCCGTCACATTCCAATCGATAGTCCTTACGTCGTCCCCTATCTGGTACTCCCTCACCTCCGCAAACTCCATCCCCCTGCCCTTGAAGACGGAATGATACTCACCTGAAAAGACCGTATTTACGAGATTCCTGGTCTGTATCTCTATCTGTTTGACCTTCTTTAATATGTCTTTTGGGATCATAGTAAATTAGTAGACAGGCAGGGGAAGTGGTGCCCCTGCATGCTGTCTACTGACTACTGATTTAGGGTACCTCTATGTGATCGAATATCCTCTTTATTATGTCCTCAGATGTTATCTCCTCAGCTTCGGCCTCGTAGGTAACTATAACCCTGTGGCGCAGGACATCCATCCCGATCTCCTTGACATCTTCAGGAGTCACGTAGCCTCGTCTCCTCAAAAAAGCTTGAGCCTTCGACGCCAACACAAGATATATGGACGCCCTCGGGGAGGAGCCGTATTCGATCAAACCGGACAGATCGTTCAAACCGTAGTTTTCAGGCTCTCTGGTTGCAAACACAATGTCAACTATATAGTCCTTTATCTTCTCGTCTATATAGACCTGGTTCACCACAGAGCGGGCCTTCAGGATATCCTGAAGGTCTATTACCGGATTCACGTTCAGGTCGTTTCCGGAGGTCATCCTGTCGATAATCTCCCGCTCCTGGGGCTTGTTAGGATAGCTGATGTTTATCTTGAGCATAAATCTATCTATCTGCGCCTCCGGAAGTGGATAGGTACCCTCCTGTTCTATGGGATTTTGCGTGGCCAACACCATAAACGGCTCAGGGAGGCGATGCGTGTTATGCCCTATGGTAACCTGGTGTTCCTGCATAGATTCGAGCATCGCGCTCTGGACCTTTGCAGGAGAGCGGTTGACTTCGTCGGCAAGTATGATATTTGCAAATATCGGACCCTTTTGGGGATTGAACTTTCCAGTCTCCTGACTGTAGATCATTGTCCCCACAAGGTCTGCCGGAAGGAGGTCGGGTGTGAACTGTATCCTTTGAAACTGAGCCCGTATCGTCTTTGCTAAAGTGACAACAGTTAAGGTCTTGGCCAGACCCGGGACCCCCTCCAAAAGGATGTGACCGTCTGAAAGGAGACCTATCAAGATGCGCTCGACCATCTGCTTTTGTCCGACTATGACCTTGCCGATCTCGGAGATTATCTTCTCTGTAAAGGCGCTTTCACCCCTTATCATTTCGTTGATCTTCTCTATGTCCGCTGCCATCTGCATGCAGTTTTCTCCGTTCCCTTTGAATTCCAACGACTGATCTTTCGGCTACACCGACTCCGTAGGACGACTCCGTAGGACGACTCCAAGAAGACGGGGCAGTCTAGGCCTTTCTTTAGGCCTATCTCAATCCTTTCTCCCCAAAAAGTATTGAAGAACTCTTTTGCAGGGTCCCGACATAAGGAGTTGAGTTATCCAGAAGAATGCCCTTGGACTTTCTGAAACAGCTTGAGTTATAGTGATAGGGATGGCTTCAGTTCGGAGGGTACGGTTTCCGTAATGCGTAAGAATGGGAATGCCTAGAGATAGTATCCTTTTTTCTGCTTCCATTTTCTTTAGATGAGATTTGCTATTTCTTGTAACTTAAGGAGCCTGAAAATCGATCCATTCCTCCGGATCTCTACCTATGTGTGCTAACATAACCTCTGCGTCGTCGGCAAGGTCCGAGTCAGGATAGTTGTCTATCACCTTTTGGTAGGCCAGTTTAGCATTCTCGTGATCATTTAACATCTCTTCGTAGACGAAGCCTATCATAAACTGGGACTGGTATCCGAATCTGCTGTTGGGATATTTGTCCAAAAGCTGATTATACATTGAGATCGCTTTTTTTGCATCTCCCTTATTCTGTGCGATTCTGGCGAGCGTCAAAAGTGTGCTGTCACACGAGGAATGATTGGGATAAAGCTCCAGGAAGGTGTTCAAAAGCTCCTCAGCCTTTGAGAATAACGCAGGTTTGACAGATGCTCTCTGCCCCTCAGAGAAGATAGTGATTGCCATCTGCTCTATAGCTATTCCCGCGCTGTCCGCCTCTGCCGAATTGGGATAACTATCCAACGTTTCTTGATATTCTGTCTTGGCTTTCTTGTAATCTTTGAGGATTGTTTCCGACACCCGGCCTATCATAAATTGAGCCTTTGGAGCAAGCTGGCTTTGCGGATGCTCCTCTATTAAGTTTTCATATTGGGATATTGCCTCCTCCGCTTTGCCATCTTCTTGCGCAGAAAGCGCCTCCGAGTAGAGCTCATCCGGAGATTTACCGCACCCAGAGAGAACTGTGGCTGCAAAGAATAACGATATTACCGTCCTTTTCACGTTCATAATCTCCCTCGGTTTTCACCAGTAAACACCCTAAAATAGACTTCTAAACACCGTATCAGTTCCACAATTTTCCCATCTTAGCGAATTGATCCCCGATTGCTCCCCGATAGACTCAATCGGGGAGCGGGGATCAATTGCTTTCTTTAGAGGTAGAATCTTTCTCCTTGGCTTTAGAGTTAGAATCTTTCTCCTTGGCTTTAGAGTTAGAATCTTTCTCATTGCCTGAAGATCCAGAATCGGATGTGGCACTCTTTTCCTTCTTTGCATCTTTTTTGTAGCTTTCACTGCGGTAATCGGTAGCGTAGAATCCGGAGCCCTTAAATAAGAATCCTGCTCCGGCGCTTATCAGTTTCTTTACCCTTCCTGCGCATTCGGGACAGGAATCAATGGGATCGGCTGTTATGCTCTGAAATTCTTCGAACTCATATCCGCAGTCAACACACTCATATTCGTAAGTGGGCATCTAACCTCCAGTTCTATGAGTATAATTTTGATCTATCCCTGATAGATTCAATCGGCGAGCAGGGGTCAATCTATTTTTGAATATCAGAGTATAAATTTAAATCGTATGATGATATTAGTCAAGTAATTTTTGAGCCTTAACTGCACAAACCAGATTTCAATTTCAACAGAAGATATGTCCCTTATCTCAATCTCCTTCTGCTTGAATCCTCCACTGGCTCAGAGCTATTTCAGCAGTCTGCGCTCAAATATAAGATCTAAGTATCAGGTCAAAATAGCCTGGACGTGACGATGGAGATCCGAAAAGTGGGCACAATACGGGTAGAGACTAATTTAGCCAGAGATCCCCAACTACCTATATCCCATCAGTTTTGTCAAGATAATCAGGTGTCGCTCTGACAATCTGTTTATGCTGGGTAGTAGCAACGATCTCACAGAATATGGACCCTATCGCGGGAAATTCTAACGTTGGGTTACACTTCGGCTCAGACGGCAGAGATATGTGGCAGTCCTGCTCTTGAAACGAATATAGAAGATATGCTGGGGATATATGCTGGTGGAGGAAATGCTCAAGGCCATCCAGGGTATCGAAAGCTCTGCACCATAAGGGGAGCTGCCTGTAAAGGGTCAGTGTTGGTGCAAAAACTCGTGGACGATTTCAGCGTACCCCTGTCCTGGAAGTGCCACGCCAGCCTACCATATCTGTTTGAGAGGATTCACGTTCATGGCGACTCCTTCGAGTAAAATAGCCCGCGAGGAAATCGGTTGAGCACTTCGACGTTATCCTCGGTCACATGACACAGGTCGGCGATAGGGTTGATCAGAACATTCGTGCCGGGTAGCTCCAGACAGACATGCAGGACAAACACATGGCCCGGTTTGAGGGTTTCGCGACTGCCTGCGATGAGAAAAGGTTGCTCGGAATAATCCAATCCCTGTCCGTGACCGATTCGTCCGCCCTGGATCCGGTAGCCCTGCCCTTCGGCCACCTCGTCCCCGATGCGGACCAGCTCGCCGATAGGCAATCCCGGCCTAATCGCTGCCAGGACCTCATCCTGCACGCGGAGATTGGCCTCGACTGCACGGGCGGCTGTCGATCCCAGCTCTGGGCCGATGGTACCGACCCGGTCTGATTGAATCCAATAGCCCTTGTAAACCACATAGGCATTGACATTGATGTAATCACCGCTATGCAGCCGGCAATCGTGGGCCTTGATGGACAGCTTGCCACTTGACAGGTCCCCGCCTGGAGCGCTGTGCACAGTATTGTAGACAAGATCAGCGCCTTCGCGCTTGGCAGCGCGGTCCATCTCCGCGCTAAGCTCGTAGCCCCACATCCCATCGGTCAAGACCTCCATCATAGTCTCGTAGCAGAGATCAGAGATAGCCGCGACTTGTCTGAGAATCGCCAGTTCCTGCGGCGTCTTAATCGCACGCATCAGGGACACGATATCAGGCACGTCGGCAATGCGGCCGTCCAGGCACGATGCCAGGTCCCGGTGGATGGCGGCGGGCATGGCCTCCAGGCCTGCGATGCCAATGGAACTGTCGGCGCAACGCCTGGATTCCAGAATCTGCCTAATCTCGCCGCCGAAGGTTTTGGCCCCGCGGGCTGCTTCTTGCCCGCCGACGCTGGGATCAAAGGCAGCCGAGACAGCTCGAGGATCAGGCGAGCTGACCAACCGCACGTCGCTTGCCCATGAGACTTCTCGGATCTGGTCCAGCATGTACTCAACTCCGGCCACCAGAAGGACAGGCTCTGCATCGCGGCTCACAACCACCATCGAGTCAGTGATACGATCCAGATTGGACCAGTTGGTCAGATATCCCACGTGTCCGGTCTGGGTCCACTGGTGGATTCTGGGCGCCGAATAGACGACGACGGCGCTCAGGTCATGCTCACTGGCGAATTCAGAAACGCGCGCGATTCGCTGGCGAAACTGTGATTCCGGAACTTCGTATTCGGTCTTATCCCACATGGCCTTTCCCCGGTGAACGCAGTTGTGGCGAGTCAAACACTTCTGGATTGACGCACCACCGGGGTCTTTGGCCATCGAGCACAGCCGTCACGTCTTTGCAGACCGATCGGGCACAGCGTGCCTCGTTGCCGGCGGTAGCTGCCAGGACATGCGGGGAGCCGATGAAATTAGGATGTGAAAAGAGCGGATGGTCGAGATTGGTAGGCGGTTCATCCGGGAACACGTCCAGGCCCACCCCGGCGAGACGTCCGTCTTCCAGGGCCTCGCACAGAATGTCCAGGTTCTCAATCAAAGCGCCTCGCCCGAAGTTGACCAGATAAGCGCCTCGCTTTATCCTGACTATGTTCGAGCGGTTGATCATCGCCCTCGTCTCTGGCGTGACCAGAGCGTGCAGAGTGACGATGTCCGAGCTTTCCAACAGGTCGTCAAGAGATTTCAATTCCACCTGCAGTTCACTGGTCTGCTCCTTTCCAACGTACGGATCATGGGCCACGATTCGCATGTCGAAGGCTTTGGCTCGCTTGGCGACCTCTCTGCCGATCCTGCCAAGACCGACAATGCCCATGGTTTTTTCGTACAGTTCTTCGGTACGCTCGGTGATCCTCCGGTCCCATTGGCCGCTGATCAACGATTCGTGCCAGTAAAACAACCGCTTGGTAAGCGCTAAGATCATTGCGAAGGTGGCCTCCGCCACCGCTTCACCGAGCAACGGCGCATAGACCACGGGGATGCCGCGCTTTGTAGCAGCCTCAATGTCCACGTTTTCATAGCCGGCACCCGTCCGGCTGATCACCAGCAGATCGCTGCTGGCATCCATAATTTCACCGTCAATGTGAGCCAGGCCTCGACTGATCAAGCAAATTGTTCCCGGCATCAGGCCAAGCAGGGTTTCGCGATGGTCATTTTCAGCGAACAGTACCGGATAAAGCCTGCCCAACCCCTTGCAGATGATCGGGTCAATCGGAACTGTGGCCAGGATTTTGGTCTCCGTAGCCTCGCGCTTACGCTGCCTGTACTGATCTGCATTTTTGATCGAACTCATGGGAAATCTCCTTTCAGGGGGAAACCACCCCGGAATGCCACCTGCCCCATATAGTGCTCCACCCCCATAGACACAGCGGACAGATCGCTATGCTATAGCTCATAAGGTACGGCACGTTCCAGATATACCAATAGAAAAACCATCATCATACACAAGAGATTTATGCGAGCAATTAGTTGATAGCGCAGGCCTCATTGAGGGGATAGTTGGGCATATCCGGTGGAAGCGAGGAAACCGGACTTTGAATAATTGAACCAGTTTCTCAAGCCGGATTTTGGGGTTCTGGAGAGGAAACCGAAAAGCTCCCTGTCGGTTTCTGCTAACAATTTGCCGACAAAAAGTGACAATTGCGAATGTTTTTTGTGACTTAATGGAACATAACGACAAATACAAAAAGCCCACAAGTCTATGATTTTACGGGCTTTTCTTGGTAGAGTGAGAGTACCCCCGGCGCGACTCGAACACGCGACACAAGGATTAGGAATCCTTTGCTCTATCCACCTGAGCTACGGGGGCACGCTTTGACGCCTCACAAATGGGTACAGGCCATTTATGATAGATAAAATAAATGTGATAGTCAATAAAAACTTCTGGGCAGTGGGTAGGACAATTCAAAAATTCTACTGAACCCTTGTCGGAGCCTGCCTGTGTTCTGACTGTACTATGAAATGTTGAAATGCTGCTTTATGGAGGACATCAATTCGTCAAAAAAGACGGCCTGAGGTCGCTTCTCCTCCAAGAATCGCTGAGCTTCATCGAATCCCATCCCCAGGGTTAAAAGGTGGCAAAGGACAAGAGCGACTGACCTGCTGGCGCCGGCAGTGCAGTGCACAAGGACTTTCCTTCCTGAGGATAAGTTCTCCTCCATGAAATCCAAGGATTTGGATATAATGTGTTCCGGAAGCGGAAAGCCGTCATTGATGGGAAAGTGGAGATAGTCCCTGAGATAGTGGAGATACCTGGCGGGATAAGATTCGTCCTCGAGGCCGTCTCCGGGGCATTGTCGTGTTATGCAGATAATTGCCTCTATGCCCTCCCGTTTCAGATTATCCAGGTCAAAAGCCCACTTGCTGTTGCTGATGCACAGCTTATCGAACACGTGGTTCATCGGTTGATTGGCAACTGACATCTGAGCCTCCGTTTTCCTCTTGGGGGAATCAACGATAATATGACTTTGATAGAAAAAGAACAAAAAAATCAAATTTAGGTACAGGGAAGCTGAAAAAGGTATAACAAGTCAAGATCGAGCGCCGGACAATAATGATAGATAGTATGGCTGTGATAGTCCAGAAAAGCTTCTGGGCAAGGTGTGACAATTCAAGGATTTTTCTGAAGCCTAATTTTTCTGAAGCCTAATAGGGACCCTACTGCGTTCCCACTAACTAAGAAATATTGAAATATTCCTTTATGGAGGACATTAATTCGTCTCTAAAGATAGCTTGAGGCCTTTTGTCCTTCAAGAATTGCTGAGCTTCATCGAATCCCATTCCCATTCTAAAAAGATGGCAGAGGGTAAGCGCGACTGACCTGCTGGCACCTCCGGTGCAGTGGACAAGGACATTCCTGCCTGAGGATAAGTTTTCACCGATGAAATCTAAGGATTTGGAGATGATGTGTTCCGGGAGGGGATAACCGTCCTCGATGGGAAAATGGAGATAATCCTTGAGATAGTGCAGATACTCTGCGGGATAAGCTGCGTCCTCGACGCCGTCTCCGGCGGACTCTCGAGTTATGCAGACAACTGCCTCTATGCCCTCCCGTTTCAGATTATCCAGGTCAAAAGCCCACTTGCTGTCGCTGATGCACAGCTTATCGAACACGTGGTTCATCGGTTGATTGACAACTGACATCTGAAGCCTCCGTTTTAATGTTGTGAAATTGAAGACAACGTGGCATTGATAGAAAAATAACAAAAAATCAAATCCAAGTAAAGGGAAAATGAAAAAACATAGAAAAAGCCAGGCACAGCGATGCAGGAAGAATCCAGATAGATAGTCAAAAAATATTTGCGGATACGGATCAGATTACATATATTTAAGTCAGAAAAAGAGCTTCAAATTGGAGAGACTCAACATTTGGAGGCATCCCTGAACCGCTAGGATTACTCACCTTAGAGACACGGAGGTCAGAGGGATAAAATAGAGTTAAGATCATTACCCAGTCAATCCGGTATGATACAAGGATCTCTATTAAAAGTAGAAGACAACATACGAAACCTGAAGATTTAGAGGATGAGATATTGCAATGAAGTGTTTAAATTGTAATGAGGAAATGATCAACAATCTTGTACAGACTAAGTTTGTGCAGCTTAAACAGATATCTTACGATATTTGCGACGCCTGTGGGAGTCTTTGGCTGGATGCTGGTGAGTTAGACAAGATGGCCTTCCATGTAACTGGAAGTATTGAATACTCCTCCAGAGATGCCAAAGATAGCGCTGAAGGCATCTCCGAAGTTACAGTAAAATGTCCAAGATGTGAGGAGACCATTTTAGATAAGGTGTTCTTTCTGGATCATAGCGATATAGTGTTGGATCGCTGCAGAAACTGCGGCGGTTTCTGGTTAGATGGCGGTGAACTCGATTTAGCAAATAGAGAACTGACAAACATAATGCCTCTTACAGGTAGAGGATTCTCGGAATTCGTCAACAATGTACACCTGCCTTATTGGTATAAACGAGTAAGAAGAAAGAGCAGCCAAACTGATTTTGAAGTAGATGTTCCATACCGCTCCCCTTGACAGGGCGACAAATATTTTGCAAATTGGGGTTTGAGAAAGGAGGTCAAGGTGTCAAGCCCCGAAGTGAAAGATGGTAAGCGCTGGACGGCGACCCGTAAGGTAGAGGTGGTGTTGGCTGTTTTGAAAGGAGCGAATGTATCAGAGGTGTGTTGGAAGAATGGAATTAGCCAGTCACAGGCGTATGCTTGGCGTGATAGTTTCTTGGAAGGAGGCCAGGAGAGTCTGAAGTCTCGGCGTGGTCGCAAGGATGCGAAGGAGCGGGAGGTCAGCCGGTTGGAGCGTAAGGTAGGGCACTTAACCCTCCAGTTGGAGATACTCGAGGAGGTAGCCCGTCTAAAAAAAACGAAGCGGTTGCCTTGAGTGGGCGGTTTTTGGGTCGAGGCTATTCCCGGAAGGTGGTAGCTTTGGCTTTGGGTTTGCATCGTTCGACTCTGTGTAGGCTTAGGTATAGAGGTGTCAGTTCTTCTGTCGAAGAGTCTGTGATAGATGAACAGCTTGCTTTTCGTATTCGAGGGATACTCGACCAAGAAGAGGCATTTGGTCACAGGCGGGTTTGGGCGCATCTTCGTTTCAAGGAAGGGGCATATGTCAACATCAAGAAGGTTCATAGGATAATGAAGCTTAAGGGGTGGCAGTGTAAGCTGTGGAATCCCCGATAGAATCAATCGGGGACCCCGGGAGAAAGGGGCCACAGGTTGCCCAGAAGCGTTCTGTGATGGATCGTCCTGACAGTCTCTGGTCGGCTGACTTGACCAAGATCTATTGTGGGGAAGATGGTTGGTGTCCTCTTATTGCGGTGGTGGACAACGGGAGTCGGGAGGTTCCCCGGGTATCGTTTTAGTCGAAAAGGGAGGGCACTGGAGGCCACAGATGCCCTGGATCGGGCCGTGATCTCTCGATACACTTCCTAAGGAGGCTGTCCCCCAGGGTCTCACTTTGCGCTCTGACAACGGCTCCATCTTTTTGTCTCGGACCTATTTGGCAAGTACCGAATATTGGGACATTCGTCAAGAATATATTCCGAGCGGAAAGGCCGATTGGAACGGGGTCATAGAACGTTTTTTCAGGACCCTCAAGCAGGAGTGTGTGTGGCTTCACAATTTCAAGTCCTTTGAACAAGCTGAGAAGATCATATCTCAGTGGATCGATAATTACAACAAGAACTGGCTTCATTCATCTCTGGGATACAAGACCCCGGAAGAGTGGAGAAAACAATTTTATCTGCTACCCCAAGTTGCTTAATTGATGTCGCTTTTCTGGGGGGCAGTACAGTTCCTCCGATAGAAAACGCTAAATTCACAGCACAGACTACAAAAATATGTCCAGTATGTAAAACTACTCTTAATCTATACACAGTCTATGGCATGGAGATAGATGGCTGCCCCTATTGCAAAGACATTTTCCTGGATAGGGATGAACTACGAAAACTGAAGGACAAAGCTCAGAAAGGCTCATGGCGCACGTTAAGCTGGATGGATGACGAAGTTGAGGCTATCGAGAAGGCCAATGCAATTCCATCAAACCGTGTATGTCCAGAATGCGAGGGAATCAAATTAGTATCTACTAATTTTGGGGATTCTACTATCATTATCGATTGGTGCCCGGATTGTCATGGTATCTGGTTGGATAGAGATGAGTTTCAAGGAATTGTGAACTATTTAAGCGCCAAGTTAGATGAACATTCTTCTGCTGATATAAGACGGGAAGTTTATGAAGAAATAAAGGAAATCTGGGAGGAAGGAGAAGAAAAACTTCCAGAACTCCTGTCAGAGATCCTGGATGCCAAGGCAGCGATTTCTGCTCTAATAAATATTACGATATTTGAACATTCTGCATTAAGTAAGCTACTTCTGGAATTCAGCAAGAGAGCACGTTCTATCGGCCTATAAAATAGACAGCGGCAGGTGACAACGTGCCTTTCTTTAAATGGAATTGCGGCGGTAAGGGCAGCGGTGAATGACTGGGGCCAGAGCCACCTTGCGTAATCGGCACTAGGAGCTTTCGGGTGGGCAAATCTTAAAGCACAAGCCCTTAAAATACAGGGCATCGCTGTGGATGATGACGATTAAAAGGATAGTTTGAGCGATAATGAGCTGTTTTTACAGGAGATTCAAACTTCAGCGCAGTTCTGAAAAGAGGTGTCTGCTATGTCTGATAACGCCGAAGCCAATGAGAAGATAAGAGACTGGAAGATTCATTCCTATTTCTGTATAAACGACAAGGATGATAGGACCATGGCAGCGCTCAGGGACGACGCCGTGGTAATAAAAAAGGAACGTAAGACTGTACACATCAGAGGCAAGAAGATCGAGGGCTGGATAATTCACCTTAAAATTCCGGCGACCGATGGATTGATCACGCTGGACCATCATGAAAGTTCATCAGCGACCTATTTTAGCGAAGAACGTAATATCTGATTCTTCTGGTGATTCTTCTGGCTGAGTTCTATAAGACCGCAAAGGGAATGCAGACGGGGGATTACGTCCCCCGTCTATCATTTAAGGCGAACCATTCTCAATACGCCAGAAGCGCCCATTTCTGATTGGATTCTTTATGGAGAAAGGAAGAAAGGTCGACCCCCGATTTAATCGGGTGCGGCTCCGTCTAGTTTTGGCGACAAAAAATAGAGAAAAGATGGGGGAGATCGCGCAGATTTTGGGCTCCCGGTGCGATATACTTTCCCTGGCCGATTTTTCGGGCATCCCCCAGATAGAGGAGGACGGCGCTACTTTCAAAGAAAACGCTATAAAGAAGGCGAAGGCCCTATCTGAGCATCTGAATATGCCAGCGTTGGCTGACGATTCGGGGCTTGAGGTGGACGCCCTGTGCGGTGCGCCCGGCGTTATATCCTCCCGCTTTGCGGGAGAAGATGCCACAGACGATGAAAACAACGCGAAGCTATTGCAAATGATCAAAGACGTGCCCTTGAAGGAAAGGACAGCTCAGTTTAAGTGCGTGGTTGCGCTCTGTTATCCTTCTGGAGATACGGTAACGGCGGAGGGGACATTGGAGGGAATAATAATGGATAAACGAAAAGGAACGAGTGGATTCGGGTACGATCCACTATTCTTGATACCCGAGCTGGGACTAACGCTGGCGCAGATGGATCGAAGTCTAAAGAACAAGATCAGCCACAGAGGTGAGGCTGTAAGGAAACTGATGTCAGCTATCAAATAGTTGTGCACATGCAGTAAAGACATGCGAGAAGCTCAAGATTTGCTTGTTGATCACCAAGATTTTCTTTTTGAGTGATTTCCTTGAGCACAGGAAAAAAAGGACGATGCAGGCAAAATTATACAGCCTCCCAGAGATTTACGATATCGCCTTCTTCTGGGACATCTCTCAAGAGATTGAGTTCTTGGGGACTCTCTTCAAGAGATATGTTCCCTTTGAAGTGAAGCACATCTTGGATCCTGCATGCGGTACAGGCCGTTTTCTCAGGAGTCTGCCCAAATATGGATATCATGTAACAGGATATGATAGTAGTCCACGAATGGTCGCCTATGCTCAAAAGAAGATCGCTGAAGCAGGATTGCAGAGTGTGGCAACCGTTCAAAGAGAAGACATGAAGTCAGCAAGATTCGAGGCAACCTTTGATGCGGCTCTCAATTCAATCAATAGTTTAGGATACCTCCTCTCGGATAAGGATATGCTTTCACACTTGGTCAATACAGGTGAATCACTGAAAAGTAATGGAATCTACATCCTTCACCTTAGCTGTGCTTATGATACGGAATCCTACGGCGGAGACGAATGGAGCATGGAAAGGGATGGGATTCGCGTAAAAACAGCCTGGCGTATTGAAAGAGAAGATAAGCGGAAAAAGATCAGTTACCAGATTTGCAGAATGGAAATCAATGATCACGACAACGAGATTCGATTAGAGGAGCGCCATACGCTACGGCTTTGGTTTTTTGAAGATTTCACAAGTCTTGTTCATAAGTCTGGCAGGTTTAAACTAGCGGCAATATATGATGAGCGCTACAGATTCGTGTCGATGGATACTCACATAAGTGGAGAATTGGAGAATTTGTACTACGTTCTCAAAGCTTTATAGAAGGGCAGATCATACGTCTTGAAACAAGCCTTTTTTACTATTTCGAAAAGTATACCGTCTGTTTTATGGTTTCTCTTTGAGGACATCTGCTGTTAAGGGTTAAGGGGGCTGCCAGTGCATAACTGAGCACTAACGGCTTCGGGGCATGCGCCCCTTCGCCCAAATTGCCGGTGGCAATTTCGTTGGTGTTCGATACGAAGGAGTGCAGAGTCAATGGAAACTCTTTATGCTCGCCGCAGGACCCGCGAGGTGGCGGTCGGAGATGTCGTCATCGGCGGCCATAATCCTATTGTCGTTCAATCTATGATAACAGACGATACCCGAAATATAGATGCCTGTGTAAAATCCATAGTCCGCCTTTACGAAGCCGGTTGTGAGATCGTTCGGGTCACGACTCCGACTTTAAGGGACGCAGAGTGCCTCGGTCCAATCAGGGCGGAACTGACGCGAATAGGCATCCAGGTGCCCCTTGTGGCCGACGTTCATCACCAGGGATCCCGGATCGCACTTGAGGCCGCAAAGCATGTGGACAAGGTGCGGGTCAACCCCGGCCTCTTTGTCTATCAGAAACGCACAGAGGGCGAAGAGTACTCACAAGAGGAATTCCGGGAGGCTGTCGGCTCCATCCAGGAGGAGATGAAGCCTGTCATAGAGGCGTGCAAAGAGCGAGATATAGCCATGCGCATAGGCGTAAATCACGGCTCTCTTTCAGACCGCATGATGGTCACCTACGGAGATACACCAGAGGGGATGGTCGAGTCAGCGCTGGAGTTTGTACGGATCTGTGAAAGACACGATTACGGGAATCTGGTAATTTCTCTGAAGGCGTCTCGCGTGCCCGTGATGATCCAGGCCAACCGGCTGATGGTGCAACGCATGGACGAGGAAGGGATGGATTACCCTCTCCATTTGGGCGTGACAGAGGCCGGCGACGGCCAGTACGCCCGGATCAAGTCCACAGCCGGAATCGGCACACTCCTCTGGGAGGGCATCGGAGACACTATCCGCGTCTCTCTTACGGAAGACTCGGTCAACGAGATCCCTGTCTGCTACGACATTCTTCAGGCTCTGGGTTTACGTCGCACCAAAGTCGAGTTCATTGCCTGTCCCTCCTGCGGACGCACCAAATTTGACCTGGAGGACGTCCTGGCCAAGGTCAGGGCGGCGACAGATCACCTCGTCGGTCTGGATATTGCGGTTATGGGCTGCATCGTTAACGGCCCGGGCGAGATGGCCGGCGCTGACTACGGCTACGTCGGGAAGGCCGGTGGTCAGATAGCCCTCTACCGGGGGATAGAGTGCATCAAGCCCGGCGTGGACCAGGAGAAGGGCGTGGAAGAGCTCGTCAAGCTCATCAAATCAGACGGACGCTGGGTCGATCCGCAGGGTTAGTGCACAGCAGCCAGCCATAGCTTCAATCGGAGATGCAATCAGAGGTAGGCAGGGGATACATCCTATCCCCTCCGAGATTGCTCAGGCCATCTGAAAGGCAGCAGATTGAATGATGTGTTGATAGCTTGCGTGGATGGTCTACAGGGGCTTCCGGAGGCTATTGAATCTGTATTCCCCCAGGCAGAGGTCCAGCTTTGCATAGTTCATATGGCGAGGGATTCCTTGTCCCCGATAGAAGCAATCGGGGATTCGCCATTCACCAATTTTCGATCCATTTCGAAGGGAGATTGAATATGTAGGAAAAGCTGACATGGGAAGGTACCCATTTACACAAAAAATCTGACACACCCTTCAAAAGTGTGCCCCGTGATGCTACTTCAATCTGGCAAATATGGAACCCTTACATATATTACTCAGAGTTCACAGGGCTCTGTGCCTCGTTTCTTGATTGCTGGGCAGCTTTTATCTCTTCTATTGCCCTCTTTGCTACGATCCTGTTGACATACCTAGCACGGCTAGTTGTGCGATACAGATCTCGCTCTGCTATCTTCTCTAGAATAGGGATAGTGGTAGCATCTCCATAAACCTCTAAGGCCGTTATATTTGCTGTCTTTAATCGGACCTTTGAATCCTCCAGAAGAGAATGAAGACGCTTCCTGATATCATCTTTTTCCTCTTTTGTGAGAAAATTGGGATCCATCGTTGCAAACTCCCGAAGTGTTATCATAGCGCCCCATCTTATTTCAAATCGGGTACTACCTAGCGAATTGATAACGTCCGGCACTACAGAACGTCCAATAGCCATCAACCCTGGAGCTGCTGCTATGCCATGCTTCATGCCTTCAAGTAGAACAGATTTGGAGCGCTCATCGCCTATTCTTGCCAGCAAATCTATAATTCCTTCTACACTTTCCACGTGTAATTCCCCTAGTGGCCGCTGCTTTTCTGAAGAAGATATCTTCTCTAGTTCATTCAATCTGTATACTAACGCAGGAACAGCTGGCCTGACTGCCTCTTTACCCTCTCTACCGAGAAGTCTCCACAATTTAGTAATCACGTGGTCTGCAGATCGAAGATCGCCGTGCTTGATTATCTGAGCATCATCATCTGAAAAGGACAAGCCCTTCAAATCAGGATGGGTTCTGTTCTCTTGCGCCTCCGCTTTGGTCTCTAGCCAACTATCAGCGTAAAGTACTAAAGCGACACATACAAAGAATAGTAGTATAGGGCATTTTTGTTGCATCTTTTACTCCTTTCGAAGATCGTTGAACTCATCTTTGGAGATGGAAGTTAAGAAGGTAAATTCCAAATATTCCAGCAGCGTGCAATTATATATAGTCCATCCTATTAGCAAGGTTCAGCAGCACCAGTTCTAACATGCAGGTGAGTAGTCTCATCAAGAGCAAAACCAAAATGTTCCGCAGCTTCGGCCGTTTTATCTGCCTTTTGAGTAGAATCCATAGCAGACCATGTCGTGTCACCAATTTTAGTGATATCGCTACCGTTACCATACTGATGGGAACTTTTGTCTACACCTTCACATACCGCAGGATCTTTATTCCAATCGGGAGTTCTGTAATTACTGCTGGTAACAACCTGTTCCCCCTGATTGTCTCGGAATTGATCCATTTTATCCCAGTGAGCTTGGTCCCATACATAGTAGTTAGTAGTACCATGTCCCTGAGATTTTATCTTGTCCTTTAAGAAATAAGTCGCTTCCTTATCACAAGTAAACTCACCCCTAACAGGAACTGGTAGATTCCTAGCTTCGTACTGTGCTTGAAACTTATGAATCTCGTCATGCCAGGAATAAGTACTGCTCGACAAGAACGCTATTACTAGCCCGATTAATTCATAAACTTCGTTTAAAAAATGAATTTGACCTCAGAATAAAGGGTAACTGGATATTTGAGCGGTGCAAGGCGACAGCAAGTGGCAAAGCATCTTTGGAATACTGATCAGATTTGGCGTATAGTGCCGAGAAGGACATGCTTATTCCTTGCGTGAAACAGTATCTCTATGTAATTTAATTAGATAAGTCTTACTCTATGTTATGAAAGCTATTTTATTGCACATCATTACAAAGACATCTTTCAATGGGTAGGAAGAGGGCAATATGAAATGCACTTTAGTCTTTAGCTCCCGAACTTCCGCCCCGATTTTGAGTAATCGCAGCCTTATGGTATCGAATTGAGCATTGGCAAAGGAGGTGCCAGCAAGAGCTTTCTGTCTGAACCTATGCAGAATAACATAGGCGGCGCTGTGAAGCATAAGGCGAAGACTGTTTGCCAGGAAGCTGTGGCACGATGTACGGCCACTTTTGAGAGCGACTTTGTGCTCCTTGATAAAGTTCTCCATCTGTCCTCGGCCACAGTAGGCCGTTTCATAGAGGAACGATGGTTGGGAGCTTTCCAAGCTGGTGACCACAAAGCGGAGATTCTCGCCCATATCAGAGACTTCGGCCATTATTATCACTCTTCTTGGTTTGTGCCAGCTCCTGGCCTGATAGCCTACTTCTTTGAAAACACGCACCTTCTTGCCAGAATCAGAATATCTCTGATGTGCTGTCTTCAGAGCAGATTCAGCGTATACTTTAAGTACGGCGTTCTTTGAAAGACCCACGAGATAATGGACATTATGGCTTTCGCACCACAGGTAGAGTTCACAAGAAGCAAAGTGACAATCACCACGAATGATGATGCCCACTTTGGGCCAGGCGGCTCTTATTCTTTTGATGATCCTTTTGATTATCGCACGAATTTCTCTGCCACAAGGTCGTCTGCCAGGACGTAAGATGCTCGTTATAAGTTTACCGCTTTTCCCCTCAAAGATAAAAAGGGGCATAAAGCAGTAGTCATTGTGGTAAGCATTGAACAATTGCAACTGTTGGGCGCCGTGGGTAATATCATCAGTATCATCAATATCCAGAATGATACCCTTTGGTGGTTTTTCATATGAATCTATGAACCGATCTACGAATACTTCTTCTATTTTGTAGAGGTCTTTGGAGCAGATGGAGTTTTCAAAACGACTCATAGTGGGCTGACTTGCCAAATGGGCCTCAGAGGGGAGCCTGTCGCAGGAGACCTTGAACCCAAGATCGGCCCTCAGATAATCTGAATCGTTAGTATCTTCATAACCACATATAATCTGAAAAATACGTTGATTCAGGAGTTCCCCGATATGATGCTGTACATAGCTTTGATGACGATCATCACCTATAGCCTCTACAAGGTGTTCTATGATCCCAATTTTCTTTGCAACTTCTTTCAAAGCAAGGACTCCAGCATCGGATGTCACATCTCCACCGGTGAAATCTACAGTCACTTTCTTGCCAGAAACGTCTTTCAACTTAAGCGAAACTTGTATATCTTCATTCATGGCAGTGCCTCTTTAATTTTCGGGATTGTTTTTGTAGTTATACTACCTAACTATAATACAATTCAATCCCTTAATTAATGCACTGCCTTTTCTTGTGAATTATTCGGGCTAGAATAAATACGTCTTCTCGATCACATCTGCCATCGACAATGATATAGTACAATTCCAACCCTTTGTCAAGCCTTTTTTGATGATAAAATGTCGGGTAAAGGCACATGGTATCCACCCTTGATAAAGATAGAGAGAAGAGAGTCAAGTATCAAGACTGGGAAGTTAAAAAGTTGAGGGTCGAGGTTTTCTGTGGGTGTATGTTGGGTTGCTATGTGCAGAGGGGTTTTGGATTCTTTGTAGTTATTATGTCTTTGGGTATTGAACAACCATTGATAGGTTTGGAGTTTCCGGCAGAGGTTGGCACAGTTGGTAATCTTGACGGTGTCGTAGAATTCGTATTCGATTAGGCCGTGGGCGCGTTCTACATCGGATTGGTATGTAGTAGCCCGTGGTGGGATGCGTTTATGTTCTATGCCTCTTTGTTGGATGAGGTCGGTAAAGAGGGTCTTTTTGAGGGCATCCTTGTATTGACGAATTCTGTTCCGTTGTCGGTCTGGATCTTTCGTGGATAGACCTTGTGGTCTTCCAGGTGTTGGAGTAATGCTTCGGCGAAGATGCAGTAGTTGATCAGGCTCTGTTCGTCTGCCAGGCTTACGAAGAGACCGCCTGTCTTGATATCTCTGGCAGTATACTCAAACATAGGGAGTTGGGCACCTGTTTTGTAGTGTTGTTTCAGGTAGTTGGGGATATCGCACAGATGTTTGACATCGATCTGGATATATTCAAAGGGGCGTAGTTTCTTTTTCCACTGGCAGACAAGTTTCTTTCTCCTCCATTTTCGCCTGCGTTTCTTTATGAGATTGTGTTTTTTCCAGATAGCATAGGCAGTCGGCTTGGAGGGGATTTGATCAGTGGGAACATTCTGTTTTTGGAGAAAGCCCAATAGATAGGGATATCCTAAAGAAGGATGGGTCTGTCGGAACTTTACAATCAGCTTTCTGATCTCCTCCGGTAACAAACAGTGAGGGTTTATGGGTGCTTTCGTATGATTTTCTAGACTCTTCAAGGATCGGTCTTCAAGATAACGTTTCACCCATTTTCTTATACTCTTGCGTGTTGTATTAAAAGCCCTTGCAGCATACGAGACACCGTATTGTTGAGCAGCCTGAACCATCTTGATACGAAGATCAACAGGATTAGGATTAAGAGCAAGAACATCGCTATAAGTAATTGCATTCTCCATGTGTATCTACCCTCCTTTTTTCGATCCTAACCTAAATATAGGCAAAATTATCCCATGAGGGTGGATACCATGTGTCTTTACTCTTCTGTTTGAAAAAGAGCTTCAGGCTTTAGATGTTCGCATTGCTTTGATTCAGGAGTTAATTCCCTTGGGACTGGAAACCGTAAGCGATTTATTGCAACAGGAGGTTGTCGCTTTAGTGGGAACACGATATAGCCGTAAGGGGGTTCAAGTTCCTCATCGTCGTTGGGGCAGACAGAATGGATCTGTGTATCTGGCAGATCAGAAGCTTCCTGTTTCGGTACCTCGGGTGCGCAATGTAGATGCGAATGCCGAAGTGTCTTTGGAGTCTTATCAATCTCTGCAAGTGCCTCGGAAGATAGATGAGGGTTTGCTGCTCCGTGTCCTGAAAGGTATCTCCTCTCGAGAGTATAAAGCTTGTGCCGAGGCGATTCCCGGTGCCTTTGGTCTATCTTCCTCGAGTGTATCACGGCGTTTTATCAAGGCTTCGGCTCGTAAGCTTAAAGACTTCCAGGAGCGGTCCCTACAGGAGTATGATTTAGTGGCTCTATTTATCGACGGGAAGACCTTTGCCGATCAGGAGATGCTCATTGCTTTAGGTATTACAATCGACGGTGAAAAGGTTGCCCTGGGTTTTATTCAGGCAGCCACAGAGAACGAACGGGTCTGCCGACAGTTTATCCGAAGTCTCATTGACCGTGGATTGCGCTACCAAGTCGGTCTTTTAGTCATAGTAGATGGATCCAAAGGACTATATAACGCCATCGTCAAGCCACTCAAAGGCTATGTCTGTGTTCAGAGATGTCAGTGGCATAAACGAGAAAATGTGGTCTCCTATCTTCCCAAGAACCAGCAGGTCAATATGAGGCGAAAGCTTCAGAGTGCTTATAACCAGGAGACCTACCAAGAAGCCAGGTCAGCATTGAATGCTCTCAAACCCGAATTAGTCTTGATGAACCGGTCGGCCTCAAAGAGTCTGGAAGAGGGTTTCGAGGAGACCTTAACTCTTCACCGGCTGGGTCTGATTCCCTACTTGAAGACCAGCTTCCGAACGACTAATTGCCTCGAATCCATAAACAGTCAGGTTGCTCAACTGACAAGGAACGTTAAACTATGGAAGAATTCACATCAGCGATGCCGCTGGCTGGCCAGTGCTCTTCTGGATATTGAACCTCGATCGCGAAAAGTGAAGGGGACAAGCTATTTGCCCCTGCTGAGACAAGCTATTCAGAAAGAATTGAACCTCTCTCAAGAAACGTTATCAGCATGACATTACGATCGGAGCCCCACCAATTTCAACTAAAAATAGGACTTGACCTATGAGATCATACGGAAAAGTTATCAGGATAACAGGCAAAGGTGGGATGAGGTCCTCAACATGGAAGAGGTGATGCTTGCCTGCTATTGCCGGGCAGAATTGTTCTGCCACCGCTATCTGCTTAAGGATATGATGGTAAGGTGTGGGGCTGAATATGTGGGAGAGGTTAGGAGTTTAGATGATATGTAGAATTCCGACTTCTATAAGCGATTTCACAGATTTCAGTCTTAAAATACCTCGAATTGCCAAAGATAGAGGGATTTGGTATAGAGACAAACTCAGCAGGAGAGAGAAGATATTCTTGAGAGATATTTTCAAGCATCCAGAATCATGTGTTATTGAAAGATATAAGAGGCTAGAACTAAACCCGAGGGCTGGCAATCAGTGTTTGAAAGATTTGATGGAGAGGGGATTCATAAAGCCTGTAGTTGTGAAGATTCGAAGAGGGAAGGTAAAGCTGTTTGACCTAACTTCAATTGGGAGAGTGTATCTTAAAAAGCTTGGGTATAGAACATCTAACAGAAGGGGTGGGGCAGAGCATGTGTTCTGGCAGATAAAGGTAATGGAGTATTACATTGCCAAGGACTATAAAGTTTATCCTAAATATTCTCTTGGAAGAGGAAAGAAGGTTGATGTTCTGGTTGTGAAAGATGGACGGAAACTAGCAATTGAGACTGAGACAGGAAAGTCTGATTCGATCTCTAATGTCGTTAAATGTATAAAGGTTGGAGTTAAACAGATAATATCTGTTGTTACATCTAATAAGCTTAAAGAGGATATAGAAAAAACGTTAAGGGAGAAAAATATGCTGGATAAAGTAAGGGTGGTCTGTTTAAAAGAAATTGATCTGTGATCGGAGATAGGTCAAGGGGGTTGAGGCAATTATCCATTTACACGAAAAACCTGGAAGACCCAACGCGTCGAAGACTCCCGTCGCTTTTTAGCGTGATTCATTGACTGGGAAAAGTCTCTATTACGTGTTGAACTTCTTCCTCTGTAAGTCCTCCAAGTAGAGAGGACCCGTGACGTATATGCGTCAATAGAAGAGGAAAACTCACCCAGCGATCGTTGATCTTTATTCCAACAGGTTGATTATGACGTGAATCATCAACGCTATACTCGCTTAAAACCTCTGTGCCTATTACATCCAATTCTACTAAAACGTTTCCTGATCTTACCTGTCTGGCTGACACGATATTTTGCTCTGTGAAGATTGGCTGATCCTCAACAAGATATACGATTTTACCTCTCTTACCATGAACATCAACGATTGCCCATCCAAGAGGTGGCTTTCTTATCTTTTCCTCCATCCGTTTGGCTGGATATGCTCCAATGGACAACTCAGAAGATGGCTTTTGTATTTTACGGGCATCTTGGTTGTGGGGACGATTGTTCTGCTCTCCACAGTTCAAACAGATTACGGCAGCTATGAACAACGGGGAAAGGGTTCTCAATTGTACCGCCGTTTCCTAAGGCTAAAAGAATCACAAACTACCGGTTACGAATGTGTTGTTCATGCTGTTGTCGTTTTACGATTCGCTCTTTAATTCGTTGGGTAAATAATCTCACGTTTATATGTCCGACGAATTCTTTCCCCCTATTCCTATCTTTAAGCAGCTGCAACGTCTTTGATGCAGCATCAAAGTCTCCATTTGATTCTTCGAGGAATACTATCTCCGTTAGAGCTTGAAAGCCAATCAGGTTTCCCTTATTTTCTGATGCTGTGTTTAGCAGATCTTCTCGCAATTCATTCGCACTAAGACCCAGTCGGCGGGACAATACCGACACTTTGTTAACTCCACCAGCAGCTAATTTATTCAAATAATTTCCCGTCCCTACTCCACTGTACTCCTCAGCAATTGTCCTATAAACTTCAAGGGCTGAGCTATAGTTCCCAAGATGTTCATAAACCTCACCTAAGCCATCATAAATATGCGCAAGATGCAGCCGGTACTTCTGTTTATCCTTAATAGCAATATCTCTGCCCTTTACAAAATAGCCCAAAGCTTTTTCGTAGTATTCTCTTTGGGATTCTTTAGCTGGGCCTGCTACCGTATCCCAGGTATTCCCCAACGCGATATATACAAATAATGCGATCTCATCATCGTCAGGATTCTCAGCGACTATCCTTTCAAGCTCGGCTGTATATTGCTGGTTGTTACCTTCTTTCAGATATTGCTGCACCTCTACTGTACTTTGAGTAAACGGTTGGAGATTGGTTGGAAGGGGTGGCAAAGCTATCATCATATCTGGAGGTAGTTCATCGGGAGATAGAAAGCCATCAACTTGACACAGGGATATTCTTGGCCAGAAGAACGAGAACAAGAATGTTCCCAGTACAAAAGACATTTTTGCTAGCATTTTGAGTCTCCTCCTTAATTGGGTATAACTTATAATAACACTATTGTACTGCCCCCCAGAAAAGCGACATCAATTAAGCAACTTGGGGTAGCAGATAAAATTGTTTTCTCCACTCTTCCGGGGTCTTGTATCCCAGGGATGAATGAAGCCTGTTCTTGTTGTAATTATCGATCCACTGAGATATGATCTTCTCAGCTTGTTCAAAGGACTTGAAATTGTGAAGCCACACACACTCCTGCTTGAGGGTCCTGAAAAAACGTTCTATGACCCCGTTCCAATCGGCCTTTCCGCTCGGAATATATTCTTGACGAATGTCCCAATATTCGGTACTTGCCAAATAGGTCCGAGACAAAAAGATGGAGCCGTTGTCAGAGCGCAAAGTGAGACCCTGGGGGACAGCCTCCTTAGGAAGTGTATCGAGAGATCACGGCCCGATCCAGGGCATCTGTGGCCTCCAGTGCCCTCCCTTTTCGACTAAAACGATACCCGGGGAACCTCCCGACTCCCGTTGTCCACCACCGCAATAAGAGGACACCAACCATCTTCCCCACAATAGATCTTGGTCAAGTCAGCCGACCAGAGACTGTCAGGACGATCCATCACAGAACGCTTCTGGGCAACCTGTGGCCCCTTTCTCCCGGGGTCCCCGATTGATTCTATCGGGGATTCCACAGCTTACACTGCCACCCCTTAAGCTTCATTATCCTATGAACCTTCTTGATGTTGACATATGCCCCTTCCTTGAAACGAAGATGCGCCCAAACCCGCCTGTGACCAAATGCCTCTTCTTGGTCGAGTATCCCTCGAATACGAAAAGCAAGCTGTTCATCTATCACAGACTCTTCGACAGAAGAACTGACACCTCTATACCTAAGCCTACACAGAGTCGAACGATGCAAACCCAAAGCCAAAGCTACCACCTTCCGGGAATAGCCTCGACCCAAAAACCGCTCACTCAAGGCAACCGCTTCGTTTTTTTTAGACGGGCTACCTCCTCGAGTATCTCCAACTGGAGGGTTAAGTGCCCTACCTTACGCTCCAACCGGCTGACCTCCCGCTCCTTCGCATCCTTGCGACCACGCCGAGACTTCAGACTCTCCTGGCCTCCTTCCAAGAAACTATCACGCCAAGCATACGCCTGTGACTGGCTAATTCCATTCTTCCAACACACCTCTGATACATTCGCTCCTTTCAAAACAGCCAACACCACCTCTACCTTACGGGTCGCCGTCCAGCGCTTACCATCTTTCACTTCGGGGCTTGACACCTTGACCTCCTTTCTCAAACCCCAATTTGCAAAATATTTGTCGCCCTGTCAAGGGGAGCGGTATGCTATCCTGATCATTCTACACAATGACAAAATCCAACAGCACATGAACATTCATAGGGTGCCCAACAACTATCATGCCAACCTTCACATATGTGAGTAATGTGCGTATTACACCCATCGCCGGTTCCAAAAGTAGGATGGTCGCATTTGTCACCTCCAGAGCCAGTATCGTCGCATACCGGCTTGCTGCATATGAGACCAGGCCAACAAAAATAAGTCTTCACAGAGTCACAACTATGAGTAGGGCTAGCACAGCCGTCCCAATAAACATTACATTCGTCTTCAGCGCAAGGATCTGGAGCATGTCCATATATATCTTTTGCGCCATCGTTCACCATGATTACTGTAACAACAAGAACCAATATTGCCCGTAATAGTCGGAATAAGCGTTTTCTTAGAATCATTCGATCATCCCTCCTCAAAGAAATGTGTTTGTGATTTATTGGCAACGGATATGACAGAATGGCTAAAGATTTTCCGGATCACCTCATCTCAAATTTGAGCTTGCTTGAATTGTTAAAGAGCATACCGCTCCCCTTGACAGGGCGACAAATATTTTGCAAATTGGGGTTTGAGAAAGGAGGTCAAGGTGTCAAGCCCCGAAGTGAAAGATGGTAAGCGCTGGACGGCGACCCGTAAGGTAGAGGTGGTGTTGGCTGTTTTGAAAGGAGCGAATGTATCAGAGGTGTGTTGGAAGAATGGAATTAGCCAGTCACAGGCGTATGCTTGGCGTGATAGTTTCTTGGAAGGAGGCCAGGAGAGTCTGAAGTCTCGGCGTGGTCGCAAGGATGCGAAGGAGCGGGAGGTCAGCCGGTTGGAGCGTAAGGTAGGGCACTTAACCCTCCAGTTGGAGATACTCGAGGAGGTAGCCCGTCTAAAAAAAACGAAGCGGTTGCCTTGAGTGAGCGGTTTTTGGGTCGAGGCTATTCCCGGAAGGTGGTAGCTTTGGCTTTGGGTTTGCATCGTTCGACTCTGTGTAGGCTTAGGTATAGAGGTGTCAGTTCTTCTGTCGAAGAGTCTGTGATAGATGAACAGCTTGCTTTTCGTATTCGAGGGATACTCGACCAAGAAGAGGCATTTGGTCACAGGCGGGTTTGGGCGCATCTTCGTTTCAAGGAAGGGGCATATGTCAACATCAAGAAGGTTCATAGGATAATGAAGCTTAAGGGGTGGCAGTGTAAGCTGTGGAATCCCCGATAGAATCAATCGGGGACCCCGGGAGAAAGGGGCCACAGGTTGCCCAGAAGCGTTCTGTGATGGATCGTCCTGACAGTCTCTGGTCGGCTGACTTGACCAAGATCTATTGTGGGGAAGATGGTTGGTGTCCTCTTATTGCGGTGGTGGACAACGGGAGTCGGGAGGTTCCCCGGGTATCGTTTTAGTCGAAAAGGGAGGGCACTGGAGGCCACAGATGCCCTGGATCGGGCCGTGATCTCTCGATACACTTCCTAAGGAGGCTGTCCCCCAGGGTCTCACTTTGCGCTCTGACAACGGCTCCATCTTTTTGTCTCGGACCTATTTGGCAAGTACCGAATATTGGGACATTCGTCAAGAATATATTCCGAGCGGAAAGGCCGATTGGAACGGGGTCATAGAACGTTTTTTCAGGACCCTCAAGCAGGAGTGTGTGTGGCTTCACAATTTCAAGTCCTTTGAACAAGCTGAGAAGATCATATCTCAGTGGATCGATAATTACAACAAGAACAGGCTTCATTCATCCCTGGGATACAAGACCCCGGAAGAGTGGAGAAAACAATTTTATCTGCTACCCCAAGTTGCTTAATTGATGTCGCTTTTCTGGGGGGCAGTACAAGAGCATATTACACAACACCTCTTTTCTATGTCACGAACATCAGATCAAGGACATTCCTTTGTGTTGTTACTGCATTGTCTGTCCCTGTTTTGGGAACAGCGACATCATCATCTCTCTAAACACCCCACGTTTGCGGAATACGTTCTCGAGAAGGGTAATGAGTTGGGTATCCGCTTCGAAATGACCACGGAACTCTTTATATAAGGTCGCAGCCTCCTCATATCTTCCAGAATTCACCATGTCCAAAGCTTCTCTGACTTCTACCCAATCCTCACTGGGATAGTCTCTTTTCACAGTATAGAGAAGTTCCAAATAATAATCTATTTTATCTGTCTTCTCATCAGAGATAATGTCTGAATAATTTTCCAGGACCTTTTCGAATTCAACGATAGCACGATCAACATCAAATAGTAACCAGTAATTGTAGCCTATCGAATATTGAGCCAATACTTCAAGGTTGGGATATAACTCGCCTATCTTATGATATTGGGCAATGGCATCCTTGTATTTTCCCTGTTGTTCATAAACGTTCCCTAACGCCATTAGAATTGATACCGAGCTTTGCCCGAGGGAATCCCTTCTTTGCGCCAACACCTCCCAAGACTCCTCATACATCTTCGCGACTTGCTCGAGTCCTACCAGTTTGATCTTGGGATGCACTGTTTGTACGACATCAACCTCATATTGGGCAATGGCATCCTTATATATCCCTTGTCGATAAGCATCTCCAAACGCTATTAGTCGGGAACCTTCTCGCTCCTTCCAGACCTCTTCATACAACTCGAAGCCTTGCTCATATTCTCCCAGCTTGATGTTATATAACCCCAGATCTACAGTAGCATACTTTGCTGCATATGAATCTATCTCCACAATATTGAGTATCTGCCTACAACACGTAATAGCTTGTTGATATTCCCCCAAGGCATCATACGCATTAGCCATCACCTGCAGCGCATAGGATTTTATGTTCGCTGATGATGAAAGATCCATCAGTCTTTGCATTGTCTGAATCACTTTCTCATACTGTCCAGACTGCCAATAAAATCTGCCCAGAAGATACAAAGCCCGTATTCTTTGCGTATCCTCCTTACGGATCAGAGCCCATTCCTCCAATTTGGCCTGAGCTTCAGTTATCTTGCCTTCGGAGATAAGGCCATAAATATCCTGAAGTTCTGAGTCCTCCTGCGGCTCCATGGTCACCACCAGCTCCTGTGAACCTTCTTCTACTTTCACCTTTCCGACGACTAAGTCTACCATCTCCGAAGACTCTGTAACACCTTCTATCTGTACCACCCCATAGGGACCCCCGCTCTCGGTTCCCATCTGTATCATCTCGTAGGGACCCCCACTCTCGGTTCCCTTATACCTAATCCAACTTAATACATTATCACGTTCTCCGCCATCATCATCATCTACAATTCTCACATTCAAACCGATTTGAGTTCCTTGAACAAATTTCCTTAAACCTAATACTTCTTTAGGTATACGCACTTCAACTGTATATCCGGTATCTGTCTGCTTAACTCCTGCCTCTACTCCTAAAAGCTCCCATATATACGGAATCTCCTGCGCATAGGGATATGGCTCGACATAGAAAAAGACGCCCGCACCTTCCAGATGAACCTTTCCCGGTGCGTCCATCACAATCCGTATCTCCCCGTCGTTGAGATCAAAATAGTCCTTCTCTCTCCCCCGCAACACTTGTACCTTTCCGTCCAGATCCCCATTAAAAGATACCTCCACAACATCATCCTGAATCCCCATTCTTCCCCACGTAGTGCCTGAGCACACCAAGTCGTCGCTTACCTTAACCCCTATATACAGGTGATCCGTATCCACAAAAGTCCGGAAGTTTCCCGAAATGTCTGCCGCATCTGCTGTGGGTCCATACCAGAAATGTTCAATATTGACTGCCTCTAACCCTATCTTCTCCCAGTCTGCTAAATCCCCATCTAGCGTAATCTTTGGATCTTCAACCAAAATGGTGGAGTAAGTTGTTCCAACAACATTGGACCAGGCTGAACAAGGGAACGAAAGTGCAAGAGCGAAAGCTACTATACTTATCTTCCAGTTCATCTTAATCCTCCTTTTCATTTATTTCAGCAACACCATCTTCCTTGTCTTTACAAACTTTCCTGCAGCTAGTTTGAAGAAATACACCCCGCTGGAAACCTTCTGTTCCTGATCATCTAAGCCATTCCATATAACGGAGTAATAATCTGGCCCTTGGGGCTCATTCACCAATGTCCGTATCTTCTGGCCCGTAATGTTGAATATCTTCAATTGCGTGGGAACAGTTTGATTTCCTCCCAATGTATACTGAATCACTGTGACTGGATTGAACGGATTGGGTGCGTTCTGCATAAGCGCGAAGGACTTTGGACGAGCCTTTTTAATCTCTACCAACACCTCGAACGTCCAAGTACGGCCATCTGCAACGCTCAACACTATTGGTAGCTCGAAGGCTTCACCCACCACTTTTCCCTCCACAAACATGGGAATCATCAGCTTTTCTGTTCCAGTAGACCTTTTAGGTATATCTATCCGCTTCACTGCTTCTCCGATCTGAACCCACTCGGGTAGATCTTTCGCTCTCACTTCAACCCCTACCCCCTTTAAAGCCATTTCTCCCTCATTTACTACTGATAGTAATACTAAGTTATCACCTTCATATAAACCCAACTCCGGCAATTCATCTCCCTGCACTACGCCAACAAACGTTACTAGCATCAAAAACCCCATGAAATAAATTTTGCGAATCATCGTACCCTCCTTACTTTTGTAGGATTACTTATTCCTAAGCAATTCGTTTTTCTTCTACTACATCATATACGTCTTCTCAATAGTACCTCTTAACCGCCGACAAGGTACGACAATTTCAGTCCTTTGTCAAGACTTTTTTGGTATTATTTTGATAATATCATACCGCTCTGTTGACACAGCGACAAATATTTTGCAAATTGGTGTTTGAGGCTTGTCCCCGAGTGATTCTATCGGGGAAAGGAAGTCCAAGTGTCAAGCGCCGAAGTGAAAGATAGTAACCGGTGGACGTCGACCCGTAAGGCAGGGGTGGTGCTACCTCTTTTAAAAGCAGCGGAGCTATCTGAGGTGTGTCGGAAGAATGGAATTACCCAATTAATGCACCAAAATGCTCACTTGGTGACCCCTGGTGACCCTTTACTATAAAGTTTTCATATTTTCAAGAAATCCTTTTTCCAAAAGTTCTATGCAAACGGTCACCACCGTCACCAACCGTCACCAATTCTATTAAGCAGCCACCAATCCCGATTCCAAGGTAGTAATATTTTCCAAGACATTAATCTAACACTTTTACGTAGATGGCTCTACAGGTTTCAAATCATCAATCTATTCCGTACTCCTTCTGCTTTCTGTAGAGCGTCCTTAAACCGATCCCTAAAAGCTCCGCTGCCTTAGGCTTGTTATACCCCACGTGCTTCAGAGTCTCCTTAATTGCCTCTTTTTCTATATCCCTCATGGTCATTCCGACCTTCAGACGAATATCCTCATCAGATGCCGCCCCCGAACGCCTTGAGTGCTCAGGAAGATCTGTGACCTCCAGACGACTCTTCTCTTTTGACAGGACCACCATTCCCTCTATGCAGTTCTTCAACTCCCTTACATTTCCCGGCCAGTCATATTGCATCAGAATATCCATAGCCCCTCTGGTAATTCCCGTTATATCCTTGCCGTTTTCCCCGCTGAAATCCTTTATGAATACGTCCACCAGAAGCGGAATATCGTCCCTCCTGTCCCTGAGCCGCGGGAGATGCACCGTCACCACGTTCAGACGATAGTAGAGATCTCTTCTGTATTCTCCCCTTCGGATCATCTCCTCCAGGTCCCTGTTTGTAGCCGCTATCAATCTGACGTTTACCTTCCGTGTGATGTCTCCTCCCACCCTTTCGAACTCGCCCTCTTGAAGGACCCTCAAGAGCTTAACCTGAGTTGAAGGGGTTATCTCTCCGACTTCATCTAAGAAGAGTGTCCCGCCGTCGGCTATCTCGAACCTGCCCTTCCTGGGTGAAACAGCCCCTGTGAAGGCTCCCTTTTCGTGCCCGAAGAGTTCGCTTTCGATCACACCTTCAGATAGCGCCGAGCAGCTTAACTTCACAAACGGACTGTCTTTCCGTGGGCTGTTGTGATGGATCGCCTGGGCCACGAGTTCCTTTCCTGTCCCTGTCTGGCCGCACAAAAGCACGGTCGCACGAGAAGGGGCAACCTGCCTTATCTTCTCATATACTTCGCCCATAGCCTTCGATCTTCCGACTATGTTCCTGAAGCTGAGGCGATTATCCAGCTTCTCATACAAATCTGTCACCTCCAGTACGAGACGCTGGTGCGATATGGCTCTATCTATCACCACCTTCAATTTTTCTAAATTTAGAGGCTTAGACTGAAAATCGTAAGCGCCCTGACGCATCGCCTCGGTGGCAAGCTCTATGTTTGCCTCATCAGCTATCACAATCACACATATCTCAGGGTTCCTCTTTCTGGCTATTGACAGCAGGTTCATCCCATCTATCCTGTGCACCTTCAGCTCAGTTACAATAACATCAATATGCGTGGAGTCCAGTACATTATACCCCATCTCGCCGTCTTTTCCCCATAAGATCTCCAATCCTTCTCCCTTTAGGAAGACGATCAGGTCTTTTGTATGTTCCGATTCCGGCCCGACCACAAGCACCCTGGGAGCCTGTAAACCTGTACTATTCTGTCTCTCTGAGATGTCAGTCATTGCAAAATTTTCCAGAATCAGTCCCTCTATCTTCTGCCCACGAGCCTTATCAACTCAGTCTTCAGTTGATCCGGCCTCAGATTCCTTATGAATTTGCCATCCACTGCTATGGATATCTGGCTCGTCTCCTCAGATACTATGATAACAGTAGCATCTGATTCCTCTGAGAGTCCCAACGCCGCTCTGTGCCGGGTTCCCATCGATCTATCTATAATCGCACTTTGAGAAAGGGGAAGCTCACATTTTGCGGCCACAATGAGATTCCCCTGTATCACAGTCGCCATGTCGTGGAGGGGCGACCTCGGCGTGAATATGGTGGTCAAAAGGTCAGCCGACAGTTCTGCCTGAATCGGCACGCCTGTCTCAATAATGGCGGCTATGCCTACGTCCCTGACTATGACAATAAGAGCCCCGTATTCCCGCTCCGACAATACCCTTGAGGCATTTACTACCTCATCCACAACACGACTCTCCTGCACTCTGTAGAATAGCCTCATCGCCCTGCTCTGTCCCAGACGGATCAGCATCCGGCGTAACTCAGGTTGAAACAAGATTATGATAGCGAACACCCAGGCCGTCCGGAGATGCGACAAGAGCCACGAGAGCCCGCTCATGTTCACGCTGTCAGTCACAAACGAAGCAATAAGCAAAACGATCAGACCTACTATCATCTGGGCCGCTCTTGTACCTCGCAAAAGCGCAAAAATGTAATAGCAGACGTAGGCTATAGCCAATATGTCCACTATGTCTATTACCCGTATAGGCAGAAAACCGATCCTGAAAAGCTCAAGACCCTCCATAGGCAGTTGTCCCTTTTACTTATCTTATTATAGATATAGTAGTTAAGATAACAATTAACTTGGAGTATAACAACCACTTTTTGCACGATCTTAATACGAACACAAAATCTTTGCAATAAAGGGCAGTTATTTGTATATTAGATTATGACATTTTTGGATTCTCGCTTATGTAACAAAATAATAAGTAGACAGAAGCTTGTAAGGAAACAGAAGCTTATGTGCAGGAGACTCTTAAGCCCCATCTTTCTGGCAATCGCCTTAAGCTGGAGCAGTCCTTATGCCTGGGCCGATACGTTGAAACTCAAACTCCCAGATCAGAAGGCACCGAAGCAGTCCTCTTCTCAAACCGGGCAATCGGTGTCAGGGCCCAATTTGAAAGATTACCCTTATGAAGTGCTCAAGAGCTTTCGCGATTTGTTCTCACTCAAGAATTTAACCCCGCTATTGGTCAGTTCGAGCGGCGCTGGCGTCGCCTCCATGTTTGATGACGACGTTCAAGAGCGACTCGATGGCACCGAGCGACTTGAGAGTGTAGGCGAAGTGGGAAGAATCTTAGGCAAGCGCGTTCTTTTAAGTACGACTTTCGGCAGCCTCCTGTTAGTCAGTAACTTTTATGAGCACGGTCGCTTCCGCTCTATGTCTTTTTCACTGGCACAAGGCTATGTGCTCAACAGCGCTTTGACGGGGGGCATCAAACTTGGCACTGGCCGCCGAAGGCCCAATGGCAACGACAATCTTTCTTTCCCCTCCGGACACGCTTCCAACTCCTTTATGTGGGCGGCGGTGGTGAGCCATTACTACGGGCGCAAAGCAGCTATCCCCGCCTATGCCACGGCAGCGTTTGTAGGCTTTTCCCGACTTGCAAAGAATGCTCATTTCTTAAGCGATGTGGTAGCCGGTGCGGGGCTCGGTTACATTGTCGGCTGCAGTGTTGTTCGGAAAACAGAGTCGGTGTCCCCCAAGCGGCACCTCACCTGGTTTCCAACGCTGACTCCAGGAAATGTCGGAGTGAACTTCACACTCAGTTTCTAAGAGAGAATAACCAATCAGGTGATCAGTGTCCCTTCGGTCACTGTGGCGACATTGATGTTGAATGGGGAGGAGAGCCGGTGCCCCCTGTCTACTGTCTTTGGCGGGAATGTGTGGGAATCGAACCCACCCAGCGCAGTGTTAGTACGCCGCAACGGATTTGAAGTCCGCGAAGCCCACCAGTGACTCATCCATTCCCACCTTCATGTCGTATAAGATAATACCGAATTACTCATAAATTATCAAGGAAATCTTTTCCTTAAAAAGGATGTTCAGATCATGGACAAAAGGAGACGGCTCTTTCTAATAGATGGCTCGGCACTGGCGTATAGATCGTACTATGGTATTTCCGCCAGGGAACCTCTGACAACTTCCAAGGGGGAAGATACATCTGCCCCCTTCGGTTTTACATCAACTATGATCAAGCTTTTGAAGGATGAAGATCCAGATTATATAGCTGTCGTGTTTGACACTCCCTCTCCTACCTTCAGGCATAAGATGTATAAAGAATACAAGGCAACCCGCCAGAAGATGCCGGACGAGATGAGCGCCTCACTGCCGAGGATATATCAGATATTGGAGGGAATGAGGATAACCGTCTTAGAGCTTGAGGGATTCGAAGCGGACGACATTATGGGAACCCTGGCCAAAAGGGCACAAAAGGAGGATATAGGGGTTATTCTGGTAACGGGGGACAAGGATTTTATGCAGTTGGTCTCCGATAACGTTAAGATTATGAATCTGCCAAGAGGAGGCAAAGATCCCGAACTGATAGATAAACAGGCTGTCTTAGAAAAGATAGGCGTAGGACCCGATAGGGTGGTAGATATCCTAAGTCTGATGGGCGATTCGTCGGACAACGTCCCCGGAATCTCGGGAATAGGCCCCAAGACGGCATTAGAATTGATCGTAGAATATGGGAGCCTTGAAGAGGTTTTAAAAAACGCCGACGCCATAAGTAAAAGGAAAGTTAGAGAAAACATAAACCAGCAAAGAGACGATGCGATCAGAGCCAAAGAGCTCGTGACGATAAAAACGGATGTTCCCGTAGAGTGTCAAATAGAGGATCTGAAGCGCAACCAGTTCAATTTTGAGGCGCTGAGAGAGGTGTTCAAAGAGCTTGAGTTTAACAGGTTTCTGGTCGAGATAGCCGAGGGAAAAAGAGTAGAACATGCCGACTACAGGACGGTGGATGAGAACGGACTTAAGCGTCTGCTGAAGAAGATAGAAAAAGAAGGGGTATTTTGCGTAGACTTAGAGACCACTGGCGTGGATGCGATGCAGGCTGAGATAGTGGGAATATCCGTGTCACTGAAGCAGAAAGAGGGATTCTATATACCTTTAGGGCACGAAGAGGGCGGCAACGCAGACATAGAACTAACATTAGAAAAGATAAAGCCGATCCTGGAAGATCCCAATATCGAAAAGTTGGGCCAGAACGTAAAATACGATATCACCATCCTGAAAAGATACGGCATAGATGCTGTGGGCTTCACTTTCGATACTATGATAGCCGCTTATCTTATAGACCCTTCATCCCACCAGCACAGCTTAGATTCGTTGAGCATGCGGTATCTCGGCTATAAGATGACGCCGATTTCCGATCTGATAGGGACAGGGAAAAAGCAGATAAGCTTTGCCAAGGTGCCTGTAGATACAGCCCGCGACTACTCATCAGAGGATGCTGATATAACGTTAAGACTGAAGAGCGTTCTGTCCAATGAGCTAAGGGAAAAGGGCCTCGAAGAACTCTTTTCTAAGATAGAGATGCCCCTGGTGGATGTCCTGGTGGATATGGAGATGGCGGGTATCTCGGTGGATATAGACTTCCTAAAGGAGATGTCCGAGGAGCTGAAGATGGGTCTTGAAAACTTGGAGGAGAGGATATACGAGGAAGCGGACGAAAAGTTCAATATCAATTCGACTCAACAGCTTTCCTCTATCCTCTTTGAGAAGCTTGAACTGCCCCCGGGTAAGAAGACGAAAACTGGCTATTCGACCGATGTGGATGTTTTGGAAGAACTTGCAGAGGAACACAGACTGCCCAAATTGCTTCTGGATTACAGACAGCTATCCAAATTGAAATCCACCTACGTTGACGCCCTGCCCAAATTGGTCAATATAGAGACCAGAAGGACACACACGTCTTTCAACCAGACCGTTGCTGCCACGGGCAGGCTCTCAAGCTCAGACCCCAATCTCCAGAACATACCCATACGCACGGATATAGGAAAACGTATTCGACAGGCCTTCATTACGGAGGACAGATCGTGGGTCTTGATGTCGGCAGATTATTCTCAGATCGAGCTCAGGGTCATGGCGCACTTTTCAGGGGACGACGCCCTCATAGAGGCCTTCAATAGAGATGAAGACGTTCATCAGAAGACAGCTTCTCTTATGTTCAACGTATTCCCGGAGTTGGTGACCCCCGAGATGAGGGCGCAGGCAAAGACCGTCAACTTCGCCACAATTTACGGACAGACTGCCTTCGGGCTGTCCAGACAGTTGGGAATAGGCCAAAAGGAGGCGCAGGATTTTATAGACAGTTACTTTGCCGTCTATCCGGGAGTCAGAAGATACTTCGATCAGACGATTCAGGATGCCAAAGAAAAGGGATATGTGACCACGCTTCTGGGCAGGAGGAGGTATCTTCCTGAAATCAAGAGTTCCAATGCAAGGATTCGAGATGTTTCCGAAAGGACAGCTATCAACACGCCTATTCAGGGAACAGCCGCAGACATCATAAAGATCGCGATGATCAACATCCACAGAAGGATAAAAGAGGAGAACCTGAGAACTAAGATGATACTTCAGGTTCACGACGAACTCGTCTTTGAGACCCCCAAAGATGAGGTGGAGGAGGCAAAGCGCTTAATTGTAGAGGAGATGGAAGGGGCATATGAACTTTCTGTGCCGATAAAGGTGGAAGTGGGAGTCGGAGACAGCTGGTTGGAGGCGCATTGAATCTACAGCGTAGCTCCCACATATTCACAAGGAGATAAGATGAGATCAGATGATTATACGACCCTGGATAGAGACACGAGTTCCAGCTTCACCCAAGACGATACGTGGCGGATCTTCAGGATAATGGCGGAGTTTGTGGAGGATTTGAGGATCTCTCAAAGATAGGACCCGCAGTCACAATCTTCGGATCTGCCAGGACTCCAGAAGACAGCAAGTTCTACAAAAAAGCAGAGGAAACCGCACAGCTCCTTGCTCAGGCCGGATACGCCGTGATAACGGGTGGTGGACCGGGGATTATGGAGGCGGCCAACAAAGGAGCATTAGGGACAAAGGGAAAGTCCATCGGATTGAACATAGAACTTCCCTCAGAGCAGAAGCCTAATCCCTACATCGAGACCCTCTTGTCGTTCAGATACTTCTTCTCCCGCAAGACCATGTTCGTGAAGTACGCCTCGGCATTCGTCATATTTCCGGGCGGTGTAGGAACACTGGATGAATTCTTCGAGGCTATAACCTTGATTCAGACTGAAAGGATACACAACTTTCCCGTAATCCTCATGGGAGGAGAATACTGGAACGGTCTTGTAGATTGGATGAAGAAAGTCCTTTTGACGGAGAAGTATATTTCTCCTGAGGATATGGATATATTCCAGATAGTCGAGACTCCCCAGGAGGCTGTCGAGTCCATAGAGAGTTTCTACAAAAGTGATGCCTGACCGTCAAATACGGGAGAGACTAAGTACATCGGGAGTCTTACCTGAGCGCGGCCGCCGATAAAGGCCGGCGATTCGGAATGGGACTCTTAAAGAGAGGTCTCTTTGTCACTCCCGTAGCCAAGGCATATCTATCGCTGGCTGATACGGATGAAGATCTCGACAGGACGTTCGAGATATACGAGGATGTACTGACGGAGAACCGGGATCAGTTCTGAGGCGGTAAACAAGCATGTGAAGAATCCACCTTAAAGGAGGGAGAACTAAAATGAAACAGATAACCCTTTATCCTGTTGTGGCACTGTTGGTCACTTTGAATGCGCCTGTCTACGCACAGGATCTTTCCAACACCAAGATCGCCTTTAGTTCAACCCGCGATGGCAATAGGTTCCATAGGGATATCTACGTGATGGACGCAGACGGGTCAAACCAAATTAATCTGACCAACAACCCTGCGTTTAACTCCACTCCTTCTTGGTCGCCTGATGGGACGAAGATTGCCTTTGCATCATACCGCGATGGCGACCTAGAAATCTACCTGATGAATTCTGATGGGTCAAATCCTGTCAACCTGACCAATAGCCTATGGCTTGAAAACACTCCTGCTTGGTCGCCTGACGGGACGAAGATTGCCTTTGAATCAGACCGCGATGGCAACTATGAAATCTACGTGATGGACGCAGACGGGTCAAACCAGGTCAATCTGACCAATAACCTGGAAAGGGACCTACAGACTTCTTGGTCGCCTGACGGGACCAAGATCGCCTTTATTTCAGACCGCGATGGAGGATATGGAACTGGTGGCGAAAGTGATATCTACGTGATGAACGCAGACGGGTCAAATCCTGTCAACCTGACCAATAGCCCAGCCCTGACGAGGAACCACGATTCTTACGCTTCTTGGTCGCCTGATGGGACGAAGATTGCCTTTGAAACAACCCGCGATTTCAACCATGAAATCTACATGATGGATGCTGATGGGTCAAACCAGGTCAATCTGACCAAACACTTAGACGGGCAAGAATACGATGACTGGTCGCCTTCCTGGTCTCCTTTTCTCACCTCTGAGCTCGCTACACTTGTCGGAGACTTCGACGGGGACAATGAAGTAGGTCTTTCCGACTTTGTCCTTTTTCTGGATGTGTTTGGGGCAACAACCAGTTCATCCGATTGGGATCCTGCATTTGACTTGGACGATGATGGGGATGTCGGTCTGTCCGACTTTGTGATCTTCCTGGATAACTTCGGCAGGGCTGGATAAATCCAAGAAATATGGATTACCAAGGACCAAGGCCTGGAGTTCCACACAATGGTGAGCACTATACCCAACAAGTAGATCATCAAAATGAGTCGAACCATCCCATATGCTACTCTGGTGCTATCGCTCGCTTTGAATGCGCCTGCCTCTGCACAGGCTATTTTCGGAATCCGGACTGACTACCCCGTTGGCAATCGTCCGGTATCGATCTTCAGCGCAGATCTTGATAGCGATGGAGATAATGACCTGGCTGTGGCCAATCTCAACAACGACAATGTGTCTGTCCTGTTCAACAACGGAGACGGAACATTTACAGCCAAGGTAGACTATCTTGCTGGTGGTACGCCGGCCTCGCTCTTCAGCGCAGATCTGGATGATGATGGAGACTATGATCTGGCTGTGGCCAATTCTGACACTAACAATGTGTCGGTCTTATTGAATAGCGGTGATGGAACATTCGGAGCCAAGGTAGACTATCTTGTTGGCGATAGGCCCGTCTCGCTCTTCAGCGCAGATCTGGATGACGATGGAGACTATGATCTGGTTGTGGCTAACTGGCTCAGCGATAATATATCGGTGTTGTCCAATAATGGAGACGGGACATTTGCGAATAAAGTAGACTATCCTGCTGGGGACGCTCCTGCATCGGTCTTCTGCACAGATTTAGATGACGATGGATATAACGATTTAGCTGTGGCCAATAGGTTTGCCAATACTGTGTCAGTGTTCTTGAATAATGGAGATGGCACGTTTGCACCTAGGGTGGACTATGCTGCTGGGGATGCTCCCAATTCAGTATTCAGTGTGGATTTCGATAGAGATGGAGATAACGATTTAGCTGTGGCTAACCTGAACAGCAGGAACGTATCAGTGTTGTTGAACAATGGAGAAGGTACATTTGCATCTAAGGTGGACTACGAAGTCGGGAACCGTCCCTGGGCACTATTCAGTGCGGATTTAGATAGTGATGGAGACAATGACCTGGCTGTGGCAAGTCTTTCCAACAACAAGGTGTCACTGCTGTCGAATAACGGAGACGGAACATTTGCAGCCAACGTAGACTATGTCGCCGGACGTAGTTCTTCATCAGTCTTCAGTACAGATTTCGATGGAGACGGAGATAATGACTTGGCTGTGGCCGATTTCTACGGCAATACTGCGTCTGTATTAATGAACAACGGAAACGGCACATTCGCAGCCAGGGCGGTATATCCGGTTGGCAGTGGACCTCGTTCAGTATTCAGTGCGGATTTAGATGGAGATGGCCATAAGGACTTAGCCGTTGGTAATTTCGAGAGTAATACCATGTCGGTGTTATTAAACAATGGAGATGGCACATATGCGCCCAGGACAGACTATGAAGTGGGGAATAGTCCACGTGCAGTTTATGGTGCGGACCTAAACGAAGATGGTTACAATGACTTGTCCGTAGCCAACTCGGCAAGTAATAACGTCTCAGTTCTGCTAAACAATGGAGATGGGACGTTCGCAAATAGGTCCGACTACGATGTTGGGCATGAACCCTGGTCAGTTTTGGGTGTGGATTTGAACGGTGATGGGCATAACGACTTGGCCGTAGCCAACTATGCTAGCAATAACGTCTCAGTTTTGCTAAACAATGGAGATGGCACGTTCGCTCCCAAAGTGGACTACGGCGCCGGAGATGGTCCCCAATCGGTGTTCGGCGCGGATTTGAATCAGGATGGGCATTATGACTTGGCTGCGGCGAACTGGTACGACGATAGCGTATCAGTGTTGCTTAACAAAGGAGATGGGACATTCGAAGGTGGATTAGACTACGATACCAGTGAGGGACCTTGGTCAGTTTTCAGTGCGGATCTAGATGCGGATGGCGACAATGACTTGGCGACAGCTAATCTGCTCAGCGGAAGTGTGTCTGTGTTGTTGAACAATGGAGATGGGAGGTTCGGCACCAGGGAGGACTATAGCGTTGGAATTCAACCTATGTCGGTATTCATTGAGGATTTAGACGGAGACGGAGACAACGACATAGCTGTAGCTAACGTAATCAGCAACACTGTATCGGTATTATTGAACGATGGAGAGGGAACGTTCGGTGTGAGGATGGACTACTTTGCCGGTGATAGGCCGCGTTGGCTTTTCATAACGGATCTGGACGGAGATGGTGACAGCGACCTGGTTGTGGTCAACAGGAGAAGAGACAGCATATCAGTGCTGTTCAATATCTCTGGGCCCTCTGGCATAATTGATCTCGTAGGAGATTTCGACAGGGACGATGAAGTAGGTCTTTCCGACTTTGTGCTTTTTCTGGATGCGTTCGGTGCGGCATCCGGTTCACCCGATTGGGATTCTACATTTGATTTGGATGGTGATGGAGACGTAGGTCTGTCCGACTTTGTGATCTTTCTGGATAACTTCGGGATGACAAGATAATTAGAAATAGATAAGGGTAAAGATTATGGGAAGTTCACAAGGAGATCTTAAGAGGACTCCGCTTTACGACCTGCATATTGAAGCTGGTGCAAAAATGGTAGAATTTGCAGGTTTTGAGATGCCCGTTCAGTATGAGGGCATAAACTTTGAACACCTCAAAGTCAGACAGAAGGCGGGCATCTTCGACATTTCCCACATGGGACAGATAGAGATCGGGGGAAAAAGAGCCGAAGAGTTTTTGGAATACCTGCTCCCGAACCTCATTGCTTCCCTCGTTCCGGGCAGAATCTTGTATGCTCCTATGTGCAATGAAAAAGGTGGGATCATGGACGATCTGCTCTGCTTAAAGCGCAGCGAAGACCTCTTTCTCCTTGTGGTCAACGCCTCAAGGATGGATATAGACTACGAGTGGACAGCAGAAAGAGTCCGGGAATTTGATTATGTATCGGCACGAAACGTCAGCCCGGAATACGCTATGATAGCGCTTCAGGGTCCCGATGCTGAGGAGATCTTGTCTGGACATACTGATGTAAACCTCTCCGACATTGGCTACTACTGGTTCGTGGAAGGGAAGATATCCACAGGGGCAGAGTGCATTATGTCCCGGACAGGCTACACTGGAGAGGACGGATTTGAAATAATCTGCGATCCGTCCGATGCGGCCGCTATATGGGAGGCTCTCTCGACAGACGGCGCAGTACCTGCGGGCCTCGGCGCAAGGGATACTCTGAGATTAGAGGCGGGATACCCACTCTACGGGAACGATCTTACCGAGGACGTAACGCCCCTGGAGGCTCGCCTCGGATGGACGGTCAAGCTGGATAAGACCCAGGACTTTGTGGGCAAGGATGCCCTTCTGAGACAGAAAAGGGACGGCTTGAAAAAGAGGCTCGTAGGCTTCAAGATGGTGGAAAGGGCGATACCCAGAAGTCATCAGAAGATACTGTGCAAAGACGGAAAAGAGATAGGCTCTGTAACGAGCGGGACCTTCTCTCCCTACCTGAAATGTGGGATAGGAATGGGATATGTGTCGTGGGATCACAGAGAAGAAGGGACGCAGCTCGCAGTAGATATAAGAGGCAGCAGTAAGGCCGCAGAAGTCGTCCGGCCTCCCTTTGTGAAACTGCAAACTCGAAACAAGTAGACAGGGGACAGACAAATCCCCGATTGAATCTATCGGCGACTGTCCTACCGACCACATTATCAACACGCTCTGCTGGTGGGTCAGACGTTCCTGTCTGACGTGCGCGATTTAGCTGTATTTTCAGGGCAGACACTGGGGTCTGCCCTACAGATTTGCCATTGTGGAATAAATAGGCACTAGTAGCTACTCAGAATTGAATATCACAGGAAGGTAAAATGCCAAACCAGCCAAAAGTATTTGTTATCGGACTCGACTGCGCTGCTCCTGAGCTGGTCTTTGACGAATGGAAGGACCAACTTCCCCATTTGAGCAGACTTATGGATGAAGGCTCCTACGGAGAATTAGAGAGCATCATCCCGCCCATAACCGTCCCCGCCTGGATGTGCATGATGACTGGGTTAGATCCCGGGAGGCTCGGCTTCTACGGGTTCAGGAACCGGGCTAACTACAGCTACGAAGACCTCGCCATCGTAGACTCCAGATCTGTCAAGGAACAGACCATCTGGGACATACTTGCCAGATATAATAAGAAGTCCGTCGTAATCGGTATCCCTCCCTCCTACCCTCCTCGTCCGATCAACGGCTCTTTGGTAACCTGCTTCATGACCCCTTCAACAACGAAACAGTACACCTATCCACCTGCACTGAAGGCGGAAATAGATAAGCTGGTGGGCGAATACATAGTTGACGTCAGGAAGTTCCGCACGGAGGATAAGGATTATCTCTTAAGACAGATATACGAAATGACCGAAAAGAGATTCAAGGTCGTAAGGCATCTCTTAACCGAAAAGGAATGGGACTTCTTTATATTCATGGAGATAGGGATAGATAGGATACATCACGGCTTCTGGAAGTTCTGGGACAAAGAGCACCGCAAGCATTCTCCCGATTCTCCTTATAAAAACTCCATCAGAGATTACTACATCTACATAGACAAAGAGATAGGAAAGACTTTAGAGCTCTTGGACGACGATACAGCAGTCCTTGTGGTATCCGACCACGGGGCCAAACATATGGACGGCGGCATCTGCATCAACGAATGGCTGATAGAGGAGGGATACCTCAAGATCAAGCGTAAACCCGAGGGCATCGCTCAGATTGAAAAAGTAGAGGTGGATTGGGAGAATACAAAAGCCTGGGGTTCAGGCGGATATTACGGCCGTCTCTTTCTGAACGTAAGGGGCAGAGAACCAACTGGGGTCATTCCGCCGGGGGACTATGAGGAGGTCAGAGATGAACTTGTATCTAAGCTCGAAGCCCTCACAGATGAAAATGGAAACAACATAGGCACCAGAGTCTATAAACCGCAGGAGATATACTCTGAGTGCCGCAACATCCCCTCAGACCTCATAATCCACTTCGGTGACCTATACTGGAGATCAGTAGGGGGCATCGGAATAGGTGACATCCGCACCTTTGAGACCGACCTTGGCCCCGACGACGCCAACCACGCCCAGCATGGCTTATTCATTTTGTACGATCCTCAAAATCCCGGAAGGGGGCGTAAACTTGAGGGTCTTCACCTTCTGGATATAGCCCCTGCAGTCCTGAATCTCTTCGACATCAAGCAATCAGACAGTAGAGCAGACATTCTGTCTGGTTAGAGAAGAGACAGGGCGCCGCTGCCCCTCCAGGTTAGTGGACAGTAGATATCCCGTCTTTCTATATGTTGCGGCCATATCTTGCGGAGAAGACTTCATGCTGATAAAGACTAAGGGGAAAAGGATAGTCGTCATTGCCCTCGACGGCACCCCATACAGTCTCATACGCCGCCTCACATCAGAGGGGATCCTTCCGAACCTCTCTCGGATCTTTAAAGAAGGTTCTGTCAAGCCTATGCTCTCCACTCTTCCCTCCGTGTCTTCCACAGCCTGGGCGTCTTTTCTGACGGGCGTAAGCCCCGGCAGACACAATATATACGGCTTTACCGACAGACGTCGGGGTACCTATGAAATCTTTGTGCCCACCTCTTTAGACCTTACGTCCAGGACGCTCTGGGAGCACTTGAGCGATCTATCTAAACGCGTCTTCTCTATGAACGTGCCCATTACGTATCCTCCGAGAAAAATCAACGGCGTCCTCATTTCGGGATTCCTGTGCACCGAGATCGGCAGAGCCGCATATCCCGCGCATGTATCAGATCAACTCAAAAAGATGGGCTATCGCATAGACATAGATATAAAAAGAGCCAAAGAGTCCACGGACTTCCTCCTTTCAGACCTGGACTATGTCCTCGACAGGAAAATTGAGGCTATGTGCGCCTTCTGGGAAAAAGAGACATGGGACTTTTTCATGGTTCACATCATGGAGACCGACAGGCTCCACCATTTCCTGTGGGAATATTGGGAGCGCGGCGATCCCGTATACGCTCCCGCCTTTATCAGATTTTACAGGAAAATAGACGCAATACTCGGAGAATTCACCCGCAGGCTTGGCGACGATACAGCGCTGATGATCCTATCAGATCACGGGTTCTGCTCACTCAAAAAAGAGGTTGCCGTAAATCGAATCCTTCAGGAGAGAGGATGGCTTGCACTCGGGGGAGACTCTCTCGATTCGATCCGCCCAGAGTCGCGCGCTTACAGCCTTGCTCCGGGCAGGATCTACATTAACCTTAAAGGGAGGGAACCAAAAGGCTCTGTGCATCCCCAAGACTACAATGTTATCAAGGACCGATTGAAAGGGGAGTTACTTGCACTATCTGATCCTGACACAGGAGATCCCGTCATAGGAAGGGTAGTAGACAAAGAGGAGATATACACGAGAGACGATACCGGAGCCTACGATCGAGCCCCCGACATGATAGCTTTACCCAATGCAGGCTACGATCTGAAAGGCGATTTCAACAGGGATGCGCCCTTTCAAAAAGATGTCTTTACGGGAACTCATACTTATGACGACGCATTTTTGTACATAAGGGGCAAAGATATACAAAGAGACAGAGAAATATGGATAGGCGATTCTTTCCCCACTGTCCTTGAACTGATGGAACTACCTGTTGAAAAGTGGCCTTGCCACCCTGATGACCTGGATGGATCGTCAGTGATAGTAAACAGTAGATAGGATAAGGTTAGCGACTCCCCTTTAATTCCCCCCTTATTAAGGGGGGATACAGGGGGGTGACACAAAAATACTAATTTTAATATCTTTGTGCCTCGGTGGCTAATGAGAGACGGTGTTCTGTCCACTTTCTTTAGAAGAACGCTCGCATCTCGGCTCTCATAGTATGCCTCACATCTCTGGCGGGGATATTTTCCCCTCTGTAAGAGACTATCATCGTAAGATAACGCCCTACCTTATAGTCGAATCCTAAATTCCAGTCTATATTCTTTCCCTGTGTTTTGCCCTCCGCCATCTGTAACGGTAAGGAAGCACCGTGCGGATTGGAGGAGACCTTAGTCCAGCCAAGTTGGGCTCTTGCTTTCCCCTTTGTTTTAATCGATCTGGACAGTTCGGGCTTTATGCTTATATAGTTTGCAGCGACGGGAGTTCCAGATACTCTGTTCTGGTCTTTTCCTGCTGTGACGTTCAAGATAGTCTGTATGTGGTCTTTCGGTCTGTAAGTACCCTTGAGTTCGATTTTGCGTGATAATATGTCGAAGCTAAATCCTGACTTTCCAGCTCTTTTGTCCGCTCTGTCGGTATATTCTATTTCTGCGTCGGATCGTCTGGCAAACTTGGACCTGATTCTGAAAGACTTCAAAACGGTTGATCTCTTCACCTCTCCGATCGAAAATTCCCTGTCCAGATCGTCCCTGGAATCATATCTAATCCTCGCTGACAGGGGACGTGCGTAGCGAAAAAGATAGATGTCACCTCTGAGGGATCTTCCGCCCTTTATCACGGAGTCGCCCAGGTGGAATCTGTATAGATCGAAGTAGCCTGCTTTTGATTCTCTCAGGGTCTTACGCTTGCCCCTTGCAAATGTTTCTATGGATATTGCCCGGACGATCCTTTCAAGGAGAGACGAGCTTGTGTCCTTCAGCAGCCTTTTGGGGTCGAATCTGAACGCCAGGTTTGCAGATATCTCCCTTACAGGCTGGAAGTCGCCCGTCCTTTCTATGTAGAGCCCGTAATCGCCCTCAGCGTCCGGTATGAACTCCTCTTCGTCCTGGATTCTGTCGTGGTCCCTGTCCTCCCAGACGTAAGAGCCTCTTCCTCGTCCCACATAGATGAAGTTTCTCGTCTTTGTGGCTGTCTGTGTGCTGGAAACTTCGTAGTCCAGGTCCCCAAAAAAAGAACGCCTGGCTGGAGAAAAGTTGGCCTTAATGCGGGCAAGGTCACTCTTAGTCTCATCCCCTGATGGACCCAACTCAACTCTCTTTCTGTGGGAGTACTCGGCGGAAAGGTTGAGCGATCGCCAGTTGTTCAGCTTGATACGGTGCAATCCTGTATAGGCTTTTGAACTGTCGGCGTCGAACGACAAAGGAACAGAATTATGTCTCGTCCTAATACCATGTGTCTTCCTAATACCAAAGGAGGACGACCAGTCAAGCTGTCCCCAGCCGATGGAGGAGAGTTCACCTTCGATCCGATCGTATCCAGATTTCGAGCCTGGATAGCCTTCTTCAAACTCCCTGACGTTCATTCGGGATCTTTCGTTTTCAAAGGAAAGCTCGGGCCTCAGTCTCCAGATCTGAGCCCGTGCCTCTGCAGACTGTCTTGTGATCTTTCCAGGGACAAAAGCATTATCCCCGCTTCTGTCTATAACTTCAAGGAAGTACCCAAGTTCAGGAAGGTTATTTTCTGATATAGTCAAGGACAATTCACGCCTCTGTCCACTGAATCCGCTCTCCCTTCGTATGCGTCCGTATCCTATGCTCAAACGTGAGCGCGAGGTAAGAAGATGCGCGGCTTTGAACTCCTGCAGCGTCTCCCCTTCTACAGCCTGTGACAGGCTCAAGCCCCATCTCCTGTTCTCCTCCGCCTCCCTTATCCTACCTGCGGGAGAGAAGTTGTCGCCGAGCGCCCTGTGAAGGGCTGAGAATTGTACAGAGCCTGCGGAACTCCCGAAGGCCCTTATTTCATAAGGAGATGTGGATAGATGGAATCTGTAGGCTCTTCCGAAATTGTCTCCATTTGCAGCGGGCGTTCCGCCGTCCTTATTAGAGAAGATGTTCTGTTCAACATTGGAGAGGGCGATTTCACCTGAGATGTTGAATCTGCTGTCGGGCGAAAAAAGGAGATTGAGGGCTGAAAGCTGGTGGATGACCGCTGTAGGAAGCATATCTGCCCCCCCAGAAAGTGTCGAAGAACTCTCTGGTGAGGAAAGGGAATAGCTTCCCCTTCCTGGTCCTACGTATTCGTAATCGCTTCCTGTATATCTGTAGTCTCCTCTTTGGGAACCGACGAAGGAAAACGCTCCGTCGAGCGAGCCGGCAGGCTTGCCCCCGATAGGCTCAATCGGGGGTTGGCCCAAGGCCTCAGAGCCATCAGGCAGACCATATCTTCGGTCACCCCCCGGTAGGTTCAATCGGCGGTCAACGGGGGAGTCGGCCTCACGGATGAATGAGGCCCCTATTTTGAGCTTCCCGTCCACAAATTCCTTCTTGCCCCATCCCCCCACAGAGTTCCTCTGGAATGTTCCATCCGCATATTCGTAATCTACCACGAGCCTGGAGTCAGCTGTGATCGGCCTTCTGTGCGTGAATGTGATTTCAGCTCTGTTGTAGTCAATTGTGTAATCGTAATCCCCTCCTCTTGTTAAGAGCCGTCCGTCGAGCCATACTTTCTCAGTTCCGGGGTGCACTACTATATCATCTTTTCCGTCTTCTGTTGTAAGCCGATAAGGCCCCTGGCTGCCGTCTATAGGATGTATCTCTTTTGTGAGAAAGTTGCCTGCGGACGTTGCCGAAAATATCGTTGCCTCCCCCTCTGCAAGAGATATCTGTCCTTTTATCCCCTGGAGCTTCCGACTATAGTTTCCAAACTCCGTATGGTTCGACGACAGATCAATGTCTCCTAACGTAGCCGACAGGACTTTCGACCTTACCTCTATGAGCACCTTGTCGAGTTCCTTAAGAGCCCTTGTGCTTCCGTCAGGATGCATGGGCGTGCTCTGGTCCGAAAGGATGGCCACAACTTCAAGATCGTCTCCTATCTTCCCCGATATGTTGACTCGGAGAGCCTGTTCCAGGGACAGATCTCTGTTCGAGCCTACGCTGATCCCGAAGGTCTTGCTTCCCCCTACCTCTAAATCGGAGAAGTCATCATCTGAACGTTCATCAAGCGCAGGGGAGCTGTACTCATTGCTCTGTAGCTCTCCGTAATTCTTTTCGGGGGTCCATTCTTTCTCCTTAAATGGTACAGCTTTCCGGTGTCGATAGACCCTTTTTACACCTGATGGGAGTTTCAAAAACTTGACTTTAATTTCGGAGGTAGAGGATATTACCTCTTTGAACGTTAGCGACCCCCCAAGGTAGTCTATGTCATATTCTATGGGACGCTTCAGAAGCGAGTCCACCCACACGCTCTGGCTGCCCTTTATGACTATATAATCGCCCAGTGCATAGGGGCCTTTTGTTCCGTCTCCCTTTAACTCCACCTCCGCTTCCATTTGAGAATATGCGCTATCCCGAGCTTCGGCTCTTTCAACAAAGGAGGTCAAAACAGCGAGGAATAAGGACAGAACCAGTGGACACAAGACGGGGCACCGTCTCTTACCTCTGTTGGTTGCAAACAGAAAGCTTAAGATTGTTTGTCTGGTCATGGGGAAAACTAATATTCCTGTGGGAATAGGAACTTGTTGGGTTGTAAGGACTTTCAAAAAATACATATAATGGAAGGGATTGTCAAGCGGACACTGATTCTTGAGTTCTTATATTAGACGCTTTTAGACTCCTTGAAGATCGTTCTTCTTTAGATAGCACACTCACATTGTCAAGGATTTAGCTCCACAATATTGCCTTTATCTATCATCTGCAAACAAATACTTGACATCAGGATAATCTTTGACCATCTTCTATGGCGTTGTCGATGGAAAGAGATCTGATTCCAGACAGTATATGCATGGTGCCCGCTCCACTGTCTACTGTATGCTGTCTACTGTCTACTTTTTTGAGGGAGGGACATGGCTCAAGTAGCAATTAGTGAGGATTCTCCTAAAAGAGGTCAGACAATCGGCAGGATTATATTGCTGTTACTGCTTTTATATATCTTCCTGGTCAGCATCTCTTTGATGGGCACGGCGTTCAAGTCGCTGGGAAAGGGCGCGGCAAAGGAGATGCTGGCGACGACCTCCAATCCGTTTGTGGGACTGTTGATAGGGATATTAGCTACGAGTCTGATTCAAAGTTCTTCCACAACGACTTCTATATTGGTGGGAATGGTGGGAGGAGACGTGATCTCAATCCAAAACGCTATCCCGATCGTTATGGGGGCGAACATAGGGACGAGTGTGACCAACACCATAGTCTCGATAGCGCACATTTCAAGGAGCGATGAGTTCAAGCGAGCGTTCGCAAGTTCCACAGTTCACGACTTTTTCAATCTTTCAGCTGTGGTTATTCTCTTTCCCTTACATCTTTGGACTAATATACTCGGATGGGCGTCAGGATGGCTTGCGGGCGTCTTCGACAAGGCGGGGGGATTGAAATTCACCAGTCCCATTAAGCTGATAGTTCAGCCGGCTGTTGGCTTTATCGAAAAGGTGATGATTGATGCTGCCGGGAAGATCACATTATTTAAGATCGATCTGGCAGAGCTTCTGATGATTATAGCGTCTCTGGCACTGCTCTTTATGGCCTTAAGATATATTGTAATTACCTTAAAATCCCTAGTCTTATCGAGAATTGAGGTCTTCTTCGACAGGTACATCTTCAGGACCGTTTTAAGGGCGATGCTCTTCGGGATGATATTAACTGTTATGGTTCAGAGCAGTTCCATAACCACGGCTATCGTTGTGCCACTGGCAGGAGCGGGAATCTTGACCTTAGAACAGATATTTCCCTTCACATTGGGAGCCAACATAGGCACCACCGTGACCGCTATTTTAGCTTCGCTCGCGACCGGAAACATAGCGGCTGTAACTGTGGCTTTCGCCCATCTGATATTTAACGTGTTCGGGATAGTTATAATCTGGCCGATTAGAAAGGTACCTATATCTTTATCCAGAGCCTTGGCAAACTTCTCTTTAAAGAGCAAGGCCATACCCCTTGCGTACATTCTGCTGGTATTTTTTGCTATACCCATAACTCTAATCTATTTTGTGAGGTAGTAGGTAGGGGAAACAAGTAGACAGCATACAGGGATGGGAGGCGGTGCCCTGTCTACTGTCTACTGTCTACTAATTTGGGGGTGATAGATCATGTTAAAGGAACTTCAGGAGATATTCAAAAGGGACAACCTCTTTGCCCAGGCTATGAAAGATTCTCAGACTATGTTGGAGGAGGACGAGAAGATATTTGCAGAGGCCGTCAAATCGCTGAGGGAAAGAGATACGGCGGAGGTAGACATAGACTTCCGGCAGAAAGACAAAGAAATAAATGATTACGAAAGAGAAGTCAGAAAGAAGGTCCTGACGCACCTTGCCGTATCGGGTCCGATGGACATTTCCGCAGGTTTGATGCTGTCGAGCGTTGTAAGCGACATCGAGAGAATAGGGGACTACAGCAAGAATATACTCGAACTTGCAATGCATCATCCCGAAAGGCTCGACGCCGAGCGGTTCGAGGAGGAGTTGAAAGGGATGGAAAGCGTAATCTTGTCGGAGTTTAAGTTCTTGGTGTCCGCATTGAAGGAGTCGGACATAGAGGTTGCTCGTAAGACGCTGGATAAGTTGTGGAGAGTCACAAAAAGGTGCGATGAAATCGTGTTTGATCTTATCGAGGAGGAGGACCATCCTTTCCACTTAAAAGACGCCGTAACTTTAGCCCTCTATCTCAGATTTCTAAAAAGGATCGGCGCTCATCTGATGAACATAGCCTCAGGCATCGTAAATCCCTTCCACAGGATAGGGTACCGCGAAAAGGAAAAATAGTAGAAATCACACTCACTTCGTAAGCTCGAACCCTAAATCCTCGACCATCTTTATATCCAGAAGTGGTTCCCTGCCGAACGTGGTCAGGTAATTTCCTATCAGAGTAGCATTCGCTCCTGCCTCAAATATCCGCGACTGCATATCACCTAAATTCTTCTCTCTGCCCCCGCACATCCTTATATCTTTGGTCGGAAAGATCAGACGATACACAGCGATAATCTTTAAAATCTCGAGTTGATCTAAAGGCTCCTGATTTTCTAATTTCGTCCCCGGGATTGCCACCAGGAAATTCACCGGGATAGAGTCCACGTCCAATTCCCTCAACGTAAACGCCATGTCCACTCTATCCTCTACAGACTCCCCCATCCCGAATATCCCCCCACTGCACGCATAAAACCCTGCAGCCTTTGCTATTCTTATCGTTTCAACTCGCTCGTCGTAGCTGTGAGTGGTGCATATATTCGGAAAGAACCTTCGGGATGTCTCTAAATTATGGTGGTAGCCCTCTAACCCCGCCTCCTTCAGCTCCAACGCTGTCTCCCAGCTCAGTATCCCCAAAGATGCGTCGGGGATCACACTCCCGTCCTCTTTCAGAGCCCTTATAGCCTCAAATATCTTTTCTCTCTCCGACCTGGGGCTGTATTTTATCCCCTTCCTGCCTATCACTATCCCGAACCTTGTGGCCTTCATATTGTGAGAGTCCCTTGCGGCCTTCACGATCTGCTCTGTATCCATCATGGGATACTCCTCTATCCCAGTATCAGAATAGGCAGATTGAGAGCAGAAGCCGCAGTCCTCCGAACAGTTACCTGATTTGGCATTTACTATTGAACAAAACGACACCTCGTTTCCTTTATGCCTGTCCCTCACTCTGTCCGCAAGCTCCAGGAGCCAAAATGCATCATCTCCTCCCAGATTCATTAGCAAAAGCGCTTCGTCGTAGTCCACACCGACCCCGTCCATGACCTTACTCTCTATATCGTCTGCGAGAATCTTTTCCATATCTCCTCTTCCTGAGATCTATCTTCCATGTATCCTATTTTGTCTCCAAGAACTCCCAGAGGGCATCGAACTTCGCCCCTGTGACGGGCTCATGGCACATGATCGAGTTGGCGTTTGGGTTGTCCTCCATTTCTGCCATAAAGCTCGGAACGAATTCAAGCCCTTTGCTGAGTTCCTCGCGGCCGATTCCCATCTGAGTCGGTCGGTGTCGCACCCTGCACCTGTCCAGCCTGGAGATCAGAGTTTCGGGATACTCGTCGCACTGCCACGCGATGATTATAGCCCCGAGGGCGACGACCTCTCCGTGGATCCAACATTTGTCGTTCACAAGCTCTAGGGCAATTAGAAACACGTGGTCTCCACTCGGAGCGGCCAGATTGCGGAGCGCCTTTGAATCGCGCTCCTGCAACGTAGTCATAATGCAGTGGACGCTGTCCGCAGTCAAGCTACCCTGATCGTCGAGCGTCTTTAGGAAACCGCCGACGATTTCTTCGTGGTACTCGATAACCGCGGCTACGGCCTCGTCGTCGCAAGGAGGATCAATTCCGAGTTTGGAGCTCCGTCTCCATTCTGCAACCCCGGCGTAGCCACAGAGCACGTCGCCAAGCCCGGCTGTATTCAGATAGTGGGGCGCTCTCTGCACCAGATCGTAATCTACGAGCACGTATTCGCAGTCGATCCATGGCCAATCATCGAGCCACCCGATTATGTTCCGACCGTCCCATCTGGCGAAAACCCCGTGGATAATAGCCCCTGTCGATACCAGCGTGGGGACCAGAATGAGCTGCAGATTCTTCTCAAGAGCTACGTACTTTGCAGCATCCAGCGCCCGCCCTCCCCCGAGCCCGATCACAAGCTCCGCGCCGTTGGGAAGGCCATCACTTAATTCCTTAAGATATTCAGAATCCAGCCAGGCGGCATATGCCACGCCCGCGGGTTGTTGAGAGAGGTCCGGCTGCGCTGCTTTGTAGGCACTCGGAGTTGTTACCACTATGTAGCTAGGCCACTTAGAGCTTTCATCTTTCAGAAGCTGGAAGCCGTAACGGATGTCATACTCTGAGGCTGGTCTAGCCAGACTACCGTGATCCCAGCCACGACAGGGTTTGCTCACGCTATCTCCCTCGTTTCGTCACAACAAGCCGCTTGCCCTCAGCGCTCCTCGGACAACAGGGGCGTCCACTAATGCTACTTTTACACTGACGTTTCATTCTGTAGCGGACGATCCATCTGCAGAGGTGGCACCACCTGATCTGCAGCGTGATAGGAACTCCTCACCAGCGGACCCGACTCCACATGCCTGAATCCCATCTGGTGACCGACACATTTGAACTCTTCAAACTCATCAGGATGATAGAACCTTACTATCGGGATATGCCTTGGGGAGGGCCTCAAATACTGCCCCAGAGTCAGAATATCGCATTCAGCGTCCACAAGATCCCTCATACACCCGTAAACTTCATCTTTCTCCTCTCCGACTCCTAACATCATCCCCGACTTGGTGATTGCACCTCCAAACTCTTTAGCCTTTCTTATTAGCTCTATAGATCTAAGGTACTTAGCCTGCGGCCTTACTCTGTAATAGAGTCTGGGAACGGTCTCGATATTGTGGTTCAAAATATCCGGCTTTGCCTCCATCACTGTGCAGAGCGCTGGCTCGTCTCCCTCAAAATCCGGAATTAACACCTCAACGCTGGTCTGAGAGCAGTAAAACCTTATTCTCCTTATCGTCTCCGCAAAGATATAAGCCCCTCCGTCTTCCAATTCATCTCTATTTACCGACGTGATCACAGCATGCCTCAATCCCAGGGCTTCCACGGCTTTTGCCACCCTTTCAGGCTCCTCTAAATCGAGCTTTTGCGGCCTCCCTGTAGCTATTGCACAGAATCCGCAGCTTCGGGTGCATATATCCCCCAGGATCATGAATGTGGCCGTCCCGTTGCCCCAGCACTCCCCAATATTTGGGCAGAGTGCGCTCTCACACACAGTGTTTAGGTTCAGCTTCTTGACCAAAGACTTGAGCTCTATATATCCCGGACTGCCCGGTCCCTTTACCTTCAGCCATTTCGGGAGTCTTTCTTCTCTCACAATGGTCCTTTCAGAATCTCAATCGTCTTCCGAGGTAAGAGGCAACCTTTTTCCCCAAAAACGTAGGGGTAGCGCTTTCCTGCCCTTGGGGGCTCATATTCTCGCCCCTATATTTATCTATCTAATTTTATCCAACCAAAGTATGCGACGTGGCGTCCCCGATCTTGACATCTACCATATCCCCCGGAGAGTCGCCCTCGTTGGGGAAGACCACAGTCTTGAACCCGCCTGTCTTGCCGAACAGCTTATGTTCGTCCCTCTTTGAAGTCCCCTCTACCATTACCCTTACGGTACTGCCTACAAAGCCCCTATTTATCTCTAAAGACACGGACTCCTGAAGATCTATAATCTCCCGAATCCTCTGGGATTTCACCTCTTCTGACACGTCGTCCTCAAGTTGCCTGTACGCAGACGTGCCTTCCCTTGGGGAGTATTTAAACATAAAGGCCGAGTCGAACCTGACGTTCTTCATAAGATCGTAAGTAAGCTCAAAATCATCGTCAGTCTCGCCGCAGAATCCCACAATCACGTCTGTAGTCAAAGCCACGCCTGGAATCCTGTCTCTTATTTTTTCCACTAAATTCATATATTGGTGCGAAGTATAGTCCCGCTTCATAGCCTTCAAGACTCTGTCCGATCCCGACTGTAGTGGCAGATGAACATGATTGCAGACCTTATCGTTTCTTCCTACAGTGTCTATCAACTTATCCGAAAAATCGCTCGGGTGCGGCGCCGTAAACCTCATCCTTTCGATCCCACCGACTCTGCTGACCGTGTCCAGAAGATCGGCAAAATGCACACCGTCGTATCTGTATGAACTTACAGTCTGCCCCAGGAGTGTCACCTCCTTGCATCCCTCAGAGGCCAGTACCTCCACCTGACGCACAACCTCCTGGGGAGGCACGCCCCGTTCCCTGCCTCTCACATAAGGCACTATGCAGAAGGAACAGAACTTGTCACATCCCCTCATTATAGTCACCCATGCAGTCACGCCCTCGCTCCTTATGGGGTCCAGGCCTATGTACAACTCATCCCTATCCAGCTTCAGATCCAAAAGGGGCTCCCCTGAAATCCGACCTACGGTATCGGGCAACCTCCTGTAAGAATCAGGGCTAGCCACTATATCCACGTAAGGAGCCCTCTGGGAAATCTTCTCCCCCAGATGCTTGGCCATGCACCCGCAAACCCCCAATACTAAATCCGGATTCCTCAATTTGTACCTGTTTAACTCAGAGAGTCTTCCGAACACTCTCTCCTCGGCCCTTTCCCTCACAGCGCACGTGTTCACAAGGATCACATCCGCCTCATCCATATTCGGCGCGATTCTGTAGCCCGCATTAAGAAATACGCCCGCTATAAGTTCAGAGTCCGAGACGTTCATCTGGCACCCGTAGGTCTCTATATATACAGCCTTTGGCCGAGCGTCGGCTGCAAGTGTATTTTCCTGCACAAGGGGCCCTTCCGGCTCAGTCTTTCCGGATCCCACTTCGTTTATTAAAACATCGGGCATTTGGTCTCTTACGTCTATCATACGCCTGACTCTTTTACCTCCCCAAATACTGCTTCACCTTCTGTCCACATCATATCCGCTGCCACAATTTTGTTTACCCTATCCTTATCCACATCCAGCCTGACTCTGATATAGTTGTCGCTCAAGCCCGTCAGATGTCCTGTTTTACTGTCCCTGTTGTCCTCGACCAGCACTTCCAATCCTTTGCCCAGGAAGCTGTTTTGAAAGTCAATTCTCTTCTTTCTGCTCAACTGCCTCATACTTTTGCTTCTTTCTGCCTTTATCTCTGGGGAAACGTGTCCCTTCATGCGAACTGCGGGGGTACCTTCCCTCTGAGAGTAGGAAAACACGTGCAGATACGTAAGTGGAATTTCTTCTATAAACCTGTAGGAGTTTAAAAACCCATCCTCATCTTCCCCCGGAAAACCGACCATCACGTCAGCGCCTATTGCACAGCCCTCTATCTTATCCGCTATTTTGCCTACTGTTTCGGCGTAATATCCCGTCCTGTAGCTCCTCCCCATTCTCCTCAAGACTATATCATCTCCACTCTGCAGTGGGACGTGAAAGTGCCGACATATCTTCTCTGAATCTGCGGCAAAATCTATAAGATCATCAGAGACGCATCCCGGCTCCAGGGAGTTCATCCTTATCCTCAGAAGCCCGTCTATCCTGTCCAGCTTTTTCAATACATCTAAGAGGACGACATCCTCTTCTAAATCGAGGCCGTAACTTCCCGTATTGACGCCTGTTAAAGCCACTTCTTTGTATCCCGAATTCACAAGTCTTTTGACCTGATCCACAATATCGCTCAGTGGACGGCTTATGCTCCCCCCCCTAACACTCGGAATAATGCAATAGGTGCAGTGCTCGTCGCATCCGTCCTGAATCTTGAGCGTTGCCCTCGTCAGATCGCTTTTGTAGGACGTATGGAAGTCTATGAACTCAGTTGATCCGGGGTCATCACTTACAAAGATATTCGATCCATTTCCGCTTTCTACACTATTCACAAACTCAAAGAGTTTCCCCTTCTCCCTGTTTCCCAGGACTAAATCCACGCCCGGGATCTCTGCGATTTCGAGAGGGTTCCTCTGAGCATAACACCCCGTCACCACGACCTTCCCGTCCTTTTTATTTCTGACAGCCCTCCTGATCAACTTCCTGCAATCCGAATCCCCGTAACTTGTGACCGTACATGTATTGATCACATAGACATCCGCACCCTCGTCAGGGTCAACTATCTGATAACCGTTCTTGTCAAAGATGCTCTTTAAAGACTCGGTCTCATAAATATTCAGTTTACAGCCGATCGTATAGAAAGCCGCTCTTTTTGCCATTAAGCCCTCTAACTACAGCTTCATGATATCTTCAAGCTGATAGCCCCTACATTCTAACACCTTTTGGATCGCTTCGCCGATCTTATTGTTCGGCGTGGACGCCCCGGCCGTAAAGCCTATAGTTATCTTTCCATCTGGCATCCAGTCTGAGGAGACTTTCTCACTATCTTCTCCCGTCGGCTTATGCCTTATCCTGCATCTATCTATGATACAATTTGCATCGTCTATATGATACGCAGATGTATATTGGGAGGCGATCTCGGCTAAGTGATTCGTATTGCTGCTGTTGTATCCCCCTATTACGATCATAAGATCTAAACCCTCTCTTACGAGACTGTAGACAGCATCCTGGCGGTCCTGCGTGGCGCTGCAGATCGTATCGAAGGTCCTGAATCGTGATTCTAACTCCTCCTTACCGTACCTTTGGATCATCGCCTCTTTCAGCGTGTCAGCGATCTTAAGAGACTCCGCGGAGAGCATGGTCGTCTGATTGGCAAGACCTATCTTGCACAGATCTCTGTCAGGATCAAAGCCGTGAGAGAAGGCCCCTTTGAACCGGGATAAGAAATCCGCCTTATCCACTTTCTGAAGGATATAATCGCAAGTTATGTTCGTCTGATCCATGTCGCTGACGACTAAGTACTTTCCTCCGGGATAATGAGACGCCCTTGAACTTGTGGCCATTGTCTCTTCGTGTTGATACTTTCCGTGTATGATAGACGTGAAGCCTTCCTTTGCGTATCTTCCCACATTCTTCCATACGTTCAGCACCGAGCCGCACGTCGTATCGACCATAATACAGCCCCTATCTTTCAAGATCTCAAGCTCGCTCACAGGTACTCCGAAAGCGGGGATGATCACCACATCTTCGGACTCAACAGGCTCGAACTTCTCCTCTAATGTGCCGATCCCGTCCAAGAACTCTACTCCCATACTTATCAGCTTGCCATTTACGTGGGAGTTGTGAATAATCTCGCCGGTTATATATATCTTCCTGTCCGGGAACTGCTTCCTCGTCTCGTAAGCATAGTCAACAGCCCTGTCAACGCCGTAACAAAAGCCGAACTCCTGCGCCAACCTGATAGTAACGTCCTGTATCTGAAGCCGATAGTCCGTGTCCTTTAAACGCTCTACCACCTGGCTGTCGTAATCGTCGAAAAGCTGTCCCTCGATCTCGGGCTTCAGGCCGAAGCCCTTTTGGAAATATGTCTTTTGGGACATCAGTCTGTCATCTCCATTTCTGCTGGATATATAAATGTAGAATCAAAGCTACACCAAAACCTCTTCTCTCACGCTTACCCCTTCGATTAGACCTCCACTCCCGTCGAACATGCCCCTTCTTTCTACCTTGGTGGAGGCGACCCTCTCTTCGTCAAAATCCAGTACCTCCTTCAAGACGAGGAATGGATTTACGTTGCCCCTTTCCAAATCTCCGACGCAAAGCAGCATATCTAATCCGATAGAGTCTATACCCCTATCCAGCTCTATCATCAAAACAGCGTTCTTCAAATCCACTTTCTTATCTTGCTTTTCCCCCTTCTTTGTGATAAGAAACTGATCACTTTCGTCAAACCTATCCAGAGCAAATTGCACCTGTTCAATTCCCTGTCTACTGTCTACTGTTTGCTGTCTACCCCCGAAAGATTCAATCGGGGACTCAAGGTCGGGGAGAGGTACCCGTCTCTACTGTCTACTGGCTCATTCAGGCTATCGCTAACATCCTGTCCAAAGCTATTTTTGCCCCTTCTGCTATATCTTCGGGCACAGTTATGTGATTGACCATTCTCCCCTCCCTCAGGCTATCCAATACCCATAGGAGATGAGGAGGGTCTATCCTGTACATAGTGGCACAGGCGCATACGTTCTCGTTTAGAGAGATCACAAATTTGTCCTTGTTCTGCTTAGCCAGCCTGTGCACAAGGTGAATCTCCGTCCCTACTGCCCACTTGGAGCCCGGCTCGCCCTGGCTTACTTTCCTTATTATGTATTCGGTGGAGCCGTCCTCATCTGAGGCGTCCACGACCTCCTTACTGCATTCGGGGTGAGCTATGACCCTTATCCCGGGGAACGCCTTCCTTACGCCCTCTACCTGCTTTAGATTAAACCTTAGATGCACAGAGCAGTGGCCCTTCCAGAGGATAACCCTGCTTTTTTCGATGTCCTTGATTGTGTTTCCGCCCATGACCTCAAAGGGGTTCCATACGATCATTTCGTCCAGGCCTATTTCCATCTTACAGCCCGTATTCCTGCCCAGATGCTCGTCCGGGAAGAAGAGCACCTGCTCGCCCTGTTGGAACGCCCACTCAAAGATGGACTTTGCGTTTGTAGAAGTGCATACAGCTCCTCCATTTACCCCGCAGAACGCCTTCAGGTTCGCCGCGGAGTTCATATATGTGATCGGGATCACAGATCCATCGTCGAATATGTCCATAAGCTCGTCCCAGCACTCTTCCACCTGATCTATGTTCGCCATGTCCGCCATAGAACATCCTGCGTTCAGATCGGGCAGTATCACCTTCTGGTAATCCTTGCTTAAGATATCTGCGCTTTCAGCCATAAAGTGCACCCCGCAGAACACTATGAACTGGGCCTTCTTTCTGCTGGCTGCAAGCTGACACAACTTGAATGAATCGCCCGTAAAGTCGGCGAACTTTATCACTTCGTCCCTTTGATAGTGATGCCCCAGGATCACCGAGGAGTCCCCCAACATCTCCTTGGCGTTTGATATCTGAAATTCAGCCTCCTGCTCCGAGATCAAATTGTACTTATCGGGAAGAGACTCCTGGAAAAGGACCATTTTACTCACCTTCCTTATATATAAAATGAGTTAAAGCTTCAAAGCAAAAATAACGCTACGTGATTCTGTGTATCCAAAGAGCGCACGCTAGACAAGATCCCCGAATCTTTCAGCTATGGTACCCTGATCACTCGTCAGGAGCCCCAAAGCCGCCTGTCTTATTCCTGCCACTGAAAGTCCAACCTCCTCCAACAGATCTGCCCTGGGAGCGTGTTCTATAAACTCGTCCGGCAAGCCTAAATGGTATGACCTGCAGGCACCTGGATGACGATCGGATACATACCTTGCCACCTCCGACCCGAACCCCCCCTTAAGAACATTTTCCTCGAGGGTCAATACGATATTATATCTATCTATGAGGCTATCTAGGAGCTCATGATCCATAGGTTTTACAAACCGGCAGTTGATTACTCCTACGCTGTAACCCTCCAGGGCCAGGACCTCACTTACCTCCAGAGCAGGCTGCACCATCGTCCCTACAGCCAAGATCGCCAGATCCTCCCCCCCTTCAAGCTCCTCCCAGCTCCCTATCTTTAGAATCCTGGGATCTCTGTCCTCAAACTCCCCTTTCACCGAGTCTCTGGGATACCTCAAGGCGAAAGGCCTCTCGGTCTGGCAGATAGCTGTATGAAGGAGGTCCTTAAGTTCATCTCCATCCTTAGGAGCCGAGACGATCATATTCGGGATGAGGTTCATATACGAGAGGTCAAAGGCACCGTGGTGCGTCGGGCCGTCCTCGCCGACCAATCCGGCTCTATCCAGCGCAAATACGACCGGAAGCGACTGAAGCGCCACGTCGTGGATGATCTGATCGAACGACCTCTGAAGAAAAGTCGAATAGATGGCCGCCACAGGTCTTCCTCCCTCAGCCGCTAATCCCGCAGCAAAGGTCACAGCGTGCTGCTCTGCGATGCCTACGTCGAAAAACCTGTCGGGAAACCTCTGGCAGAACGAAGTCAAACCTGTCCCATCGCACATAGCCGCAGTGATAGCCGTCACTCTATCGTCCTTTCGGGCGATATCCACCAACGTCTCTCCGAAAACGTCCATGTATTTAGGAACGCTCTTCCCCTTCTTTTTGGGACTGGCGGGACTCACGCTGTGATACCTCTGCGGGTCACCCTCCACATCGTTCATCCCCTTCCCCTTTTGAGTCACAACGTGCAGCAAAATTGGCCTTTTAAGTTCCTTTATGTTCCCCAGGGTCGTTATCACTTCCTCCAAGTTATGACCATCAATTGGCCCTATATACCTGAACCCCAATTCCTCGAACAACATCCCCGGGACTAACAGATTCTTCAAACCCTCATCTATTCTACTGACCAAAGCCCTCACTCCCTGGCCCACAGACGGGATCTTGCCCGTCAGCTTCCATATATCCGCCTTAATCTTGTTGTAGAGGGGGTCAGTTATTATCTTCGTCAGATAGCTCGATATAGCCCCCACGTTCGGAGAGATAGACATGCTGTTGTCGTTCAGGACAACGATCATATCTCTTTCTGATGCTCCGGCGTTATTCAGGGCCTCGTACGACATTCCACTGGTCAGCCCGCCGTCTCCTATTATCGCCACAACCTTAAAGTCCTCCCCCTTAAGGTCTCTCATTGCCGCAAAACCCAGAGCAGCCGAGATCGAAGTGCCCGCGTGTCCCGCGCCGAACACATCATACTGGCTTTCAATCCTCCTCAAAAAGCCGCTGATCCCCCCTTTGCGGCGTATGTTTTTTAGGGACTCTCGTCTTCCCGTCAGTACCTTATGCACGTACGCCTGATGACCCACATCCCAGACTAACTTGTCCACCGGCGCCTCGAAGGCGTAGTGCAGAGCTATAGTCAACTCCACAGCACCTAAGCTTCCGCCCAGATGGCCACCAATCTCGGTGACCACAGAGATGACATACTCTCTGATCTCTCCTGCCAATATCTCCAACTCATCTAAAGAGAGCTTTTTCAAATCCTCCGGGTAATTGACCCCCCATAGGTATTTCATGATATTTCTCCTCAAGAGGTTCCATTTTCAAAAGCGTCCCCCATCAGCATCCCCACTTTTTTCAGATTAATGTTATTCTATAAATATACAGTGTTTACGATCAGTAGTCAAGACTTTGCGCAGAGGGTTCTAAATCAAAGTTGTAATCAACTGATCTATTCTTGACATTAGAAAATAGAAGCACAGATTTTTCAACAACTTATCAAAAACATTCAAGACCCCAGGCACGCCTCAAGTTCCTCTATAATAGACTCTTTCTCTCTCTTTTCCACCCATCTTATTCTGCTATCGCCTCTGAACCACGTGAACTGTCTCTTGGCGTATCTTCTGGAGTTCCTCTTGATGGCGTCCGTAGTCTCCTGGAGCGTTGCCTGTCCGTCCAAAAGGGGGAATACCTCTCTGTATCCCACTGTCTGGAGCGAGTTGAGGTCCTTTGAATAACCCATTTCAAGGATCGATCTCACCTCATCTATAAGACCATCTCGTATCATCTTATCCACTCTTTCTTCTATCTTCCGGTATAGTTTTCCTCTTTCCGTGGTGATGCCGAAGATTAAGGGCTCTGCGCCCAACTCTTGCGGGGGAGAAGTTTCGTGGAGATAGGAAAGAGGATATCCGCTGGATCGGAAGACCAAAAGAGCTCGGACTATCCTCTGTCTATCGTTTGGATGTAACCTTTGAGCTGAGGCAGGATCGACGCGGGATAGTTCATAATGGAGGTCTTGCGGACCTTTCGACTCTATTTCTTTCTGGAGCTGTCTTTTTACTTCGGGGTCTGTGAGTTCCTCCTCGAAGAGCCCGTCTAAGAGGGCGCGGATGTAGAGACCGGAGCCGCCCACGACTATGGGGTGTTTACGTCTTTTGAAGATGTCGTCTATGACCCTTCTTGCCTCTTTCCCATAGACCCCGGCAGTGTATGTACAGTCGGGATCGACTATATCTATGAAGTGATGCGGCACTTGAGACATTTGGGTTTGCGTAGGTTTTGCCGTGCCTACGTTGAGGTACCTGTAGACCTGTCGCGAATCGGCACAGACAATTTCAACGTCTTTGAGCCTATCTGCGATTTGGTGGGAAAGTTCGGTCTTGCCTATTCCTGTGGGTCCGACTATCAGGGGCAGTTTTCTCATACAGGGGTCATCAAATGAGTAGACAGGCGGGAGAGGAGTTTCCCTGTCTACAACTCTCGGTTCACCTTCCGAATCTCTTATCGAGTTCTTCGATGGGCATTCTGACCACAATGGGGCGTCCGTGCGGACATACGAAGGGATTTTCCGTGGCGAAGAGCCGGTCTATGAGGGTCTGCATCTCCGCGGTGGATAGACCCTGTCCAGCCTTTATGGAGGTGTGGCAGGCGTACGACGCCGCTAGCTCTTCCTTGTACTCTGATTTGGGGTGACCCTCTTGAATTATATCGTCTATAATGGCCTTCAACACCTCTCCATCGCCCCAACTGCTCATAATATCTGCGGGGACAGCATCGATAACTACGGTTCTCCCTCCGAAGTCTCTCATGCCGAATCCCATCTGCTCTAAGAGGGGGATGATCTCCATCAAAACTTCGATCTCCTTTACCCCTAACTCCATTGTGACAGGCAAAAGCAGCTGCTGTGCCGATGCGGGGGCTTCGCTTAAGTTCTTCAAGGTCTCCTCATAGATGATGCGCTCGTGGGCGACATGCTGATCGACTATTATGAGTCCGTTTTTGATGCGGGCGAAGATGTATTTCTCGTGGAGCTGCCATAAAGAGACATCAGCGTGCTCCGATGCTGTGTGGTGTATCTCCTCTTCTTGAGGTTTCGAAACCGAAGACCTGAGGACCTTTTCTGTGCTGGATAGGGGTAGAGAGAACTGAGAGCTCAGATCCTTCTTGGGGGAGAGATCAGATTGTAGGTATTCCTGGGGTGCCTCGTCCATCTTCGACCCAAAGAGCTCTCGGTTCTGCTTTTCGTATACGGGGGACGACTCTGTCTGCGTGTCACGCACAGTTGGGCTGGAAGCACGGGGTTCCTGGACTTGAGGAATGTCCATCTGGGGGATCAACCCTCCGGTAGAGAGGGCTGACCTTACACATTCGTATAGAGCATCGTGGACTTTTTGATCATCTGAGAAGCGCACCTCTCTTTTTGCGGGATGAACGTTGACGTCCACGTATCTGGGGTCTATCTGGAAAAAGACGGCAAAGAATGGGTGGCTGTCTTTGGGAAGGAGGCCCTCGTAGGCGGCATAGATAGCGTGGTTGAGGATCTTACTGGTTATGGGACGCCTGTTCACAAATATAGCCTGATGCAGTCTGGATTTCCTCGCTATCTCCGGATCGCCGATGAAGCCCTCGATGGCGATGCCTTTTCCGTCAAGGCACAGGGGCACCGTTCGCTTCATTACTGAACTCCCGAAGATATCTTCGACTCTCTTGTTGACGTTTGAGCCTCTGAGAAGGCGGAATATCTCTCTGCGGCTGTGCATAAGCGTAAAACCTATTTCCGGATAGGCCAGAGCATGATCGGCTACAGTGCGGGTGATGTGCCTCATCTCAGTGTCAGTGCCTTTCAGAAATTTTCTCCTTGCAGGAGTGTTGTAAAAGAGTCGGCTTACAGTTACAGTGGTTCCCGTATCTCTGCCCATGTCCTCTATAGCTTTGATCTTTCCCCCTTCTGCGACCACCTTTGTCCCTGTAGGGTCTTCGGAAGAGCGCGATTCGACTGCCATCTTGGAGACGGAGGCTATGCTGGGCAGGGCTTCGCCCCTGAATCCGAGTGAGACTATAGACTCCAGATCGGACTCAGATGAAATCTTGCTTGTGGCGTGGCGTTCTAACGCCAGGGCAACCTCGTCTTTGGACATTCCAGTTCCGTCGTCGGAGACCCTTATTGCCTGCTTGCCGCCAGCGGCGACCTCTACACTTATCCTCAAGGCGCCTGCATCTATTGAGTTTTCGATCAGTTCCTTGACGACAGATGCGGGGCGTTCGACAACTTCTCCTGCTGCTATCTTGTTGGACAGGCTCAGTGGGAGTATCTTTATCCTGCTGGGCATTTATGTCTCCTGATCCTTTTCCCCAGAAAGTTCTGGGATATGCCAGACAGATCTGTAGGGGCTTTCCCAGTGCATCCGCCCGAAATTTGGGCGAACCACTTCGTGGCTTGTCGCCAGATCTCTTCCTCCACCACACAGGGGTTCGCGCTACACTCATCTTTGTAATAGAACATATTAGCTTGAGAGTTTAGGCATTACGACCCTCGTGGTTGCGGGGAATTCTCCCGGATCACAGCACTGAGATATTTTGAGGTCTCCCCTTGCGCTTCAGAAAGGTCATAAGCATCGCCTATGCTGACCCAGGCGTCGGGAGAGTCTCTATCCATGGCCTCTATATGGTCTCTCCTTTGAGGAGATCTACTTTGACCGTGACTTCGGTGCATATCTCTCTAAACCGAGATTGGATATCTCTCCATCTCCCATAGAGGCGTGTACGTCTCCGATCAAAAGGAGAACACCTGGAACTAAGACAGGGAGATGGATTTTGGAGCCTTCTTTTGCTTCGGTGTTGTCCATGTTTCCGCCGTGAGATCCGGGAAGTCCTGTCCTTACCCCCTCTCCCTCGGGAGCAGTTCCGATGACACCGACCATCGGCTTTGCGGGAAATCTTGTCTTGTCGCTGAAGATGAGTTCCATGCCCTCAACAGAGACCATGCTGGTACCGAATCTGGGAGCCATATGTGCTAAGAGCCATGCGCTAAAAACCCCTCACCGGCTTTTACTGCGACGAAACCCCGGTCACAAAGTTCTATCTTCTCTATTTCCACGACGAGACTGTTGCCGGGCTCTGCCCCTCTTACGTAGATAGATCCTGTAGAAGGGTTGCAACCCACAGGGTGCGGACGATCCAGAATGTCCTCCTCAGACTGTATCGTACCTGTGCGGGCGTCGTACGTCTCCAAGACCACAATCTCACCAGGGTCTATCTCCAAGACGGGGGGATGTCTTTTGTCTATCTGGTTATCCTGTACATCCCTCTGTCCTCTGTGCTGAAGTTACACATAAAGACACAGTTTCTCTATAATATTATGAAATTACCGATCCAATGTCAACTACAAGTTTCTTGGGAGAGGAAAGGGCACGATTTTACCTTCTTATCTGGACATTTTGTGGATAGGGGCTCCGTTGGGTGAATATTTCTAAGCGCCTCAATGGCTTACAGGGAGTTGACGTGCTGCCCTGGAGGAGGAGTCCTGATTGTGATGATGTAATCTTTGCATATTCAGAGTCTTAATCGTACTAGGAAGCCTTCTGGAATTCTTGCAAAATGAGACCTTGACAAACTATGCCGACTCCATTATTATTGTCCTACGATATGGACAATCAAGAGATATTATATCCACTTTGTAGGAGAGAAGTGTCGTGTCATTTTCTACGGCAACTGAATACGCTATTCGTGGATAGATCTATCTGTTAGAAATACCAAGTGTGTAACTACTAAGCTTACCGATCCCGATAGAATCAATCGGGTATATCCGAAGCTTTGAAGGAGCCTGCAAGAACATTAAGTAAGGTCTTTCAGAATCTGTAGAGACAGGGCATATGGTGTCAGGACACAGGCATTCGCACAAGGGCGATCATCCCGGTTCACACAGCCATACCCACGGAGTTGTGGACCCTGCAGTGATGAGTAGTGATCGGGGAATCTGGGCTATTAAATGGTCATTTTCCGTACTGATGCTTACTGCACTGCTCCAGGTCCTGGTCGTCTGGCTCTCTGGAAGCGTTGCTCTTTTGGCAGATACGATTCACAACTTCGGCGATGCTGCCACAGCTCTCCCACTGTGGATCGCTTTCAAGCTTGTGAGCATAAAGCCCAACAGGAGATTCTCTTACGGCTACGGCAGGGTTGAAGATCTTGCCGGAGTAGTTATCGTGTTTATTATTCTGTTCAGCGCTGTTATCGCGGGGTACGAATCGATCAATCGGTTAATACATCCGCAGAATGTAGAGCATCTGTGGGCGGTGATCACCGCTTCGATAGTTGGGTTTGGGGGCAATGAAGCTGTTGCACTTTTCCGCATTAAGGTAGGCAAGGAGATAGGCAGTGCGGCTCTTGTTGCGGACGGTTACCACGCGCGCGTAGACGGCTGGACCAGTCTTGCTGTGTTGTTCGGAGCGCTGGGCATCTGGCTCGGCTATCCGCTGTCAGACCCCATTGTAGGACTCCTTATCACCGCTGCGATTCTCTGGATAGTGTGGAAAGCTGGAAAATCCGTATTCAGCCGCCTTTTAGACGGAGTAGATCCTGAGATCATCCAGGAGGCAAGAGGAGCTGCGAATCAAGTTTCAGAGGTCCGCGAGGTCACCGAAGTTAGAGTAAGATGGATAGGACATCGACTGCACGCCGAAGTGAACATCGCTGTGGAATCCGAGCTAACCGTGGCACAAGGGCATGAGATAGCCAATAAGGTACAGAGCCAACTTTTGAATCACCTGGGCTACCTCTCCAATGCCACCATACACGTTGACCCCGTGGATGCGTCGGGCGAGAAGCACCATAACATAGCAGGGCAGACGCGCAACGACTTGACCTCTCGTGCACAAAAGCCCTGATCAGTAGAGATTATGGGCAAAATTGACAACTGGACACGATCATAGAGATCCAACATAGTAGACAGCTACGTAGGGAAAACCGGTTCGTGGCTTGCTGCCACATTGACCTATCCACTACCCCCGATCGAACCTGTCGGGAATCGGGGACTACTCGATACTCATTTGGGATTATACTGTCCCACCGGTCCCTATATCCTCACGCACCCAGATAAGTAGAGGGTTAGGGTGTATCTTTCTCCCTTCGTCCATCACGTTTTGAAAGTCCTTGCTGTGAGCTATGATCTCATCATCCAATACGGCGATCCATTCTCCCGTAAACTGTCTAACTATATCAAGATGGTCAAAGAGCCATCTGTGCTCTTCACGCCTCATTTTTCGTCTACCCCTTAGTCAATTCTCAAGACGGATTTCCACTGCCCTTTTGTGGGCGGCAAATCCCTCAACATCAGCCAAATATCCCACAGCTTTTCGGATTGAAGAAAGCCCTTCTTTGCTTAATTGTTGCACCTCCACCTTACGGATAAACGAGTCAACCGAAAGAGAGGAGAACATCTTTGCAAAACCACCTGTGGGCAGCACGTGATTGCTGCCTGAGGCATAATCCCCCGCCGGTACCGTCGAGTACGGACCCAGAAATACGGAGCCGACGTTCGTGATCTTTTCGAGGATCGCCTGATCGTCTGTGGTCATAATCTCCAGATGTTCGGGCGCATATGCGTTGGCAAAGTCTATGGACTCGGCAAGATCGTCCGCAATTACGATCGCGCCGTTCTTTTCGATTGCTCCCTGCACACACTCCTTTGTGGGGAGGAGGGCAAGTTGCTGATCAATTTGCCTTTTGACGTCAGCAGCTAAAGCTTGAGATGTTGTGATAAGTATACACGCTGAGTTTGGGTGTTCCGCCTGAGAGATCAGATCGGCGGCGACAAATCTTGCATCGGCGCTCTCGTCGGCGATGATGAAAATCTCGCTTGGGCCGGCTGGAAGATCTATGTTCACGTGGCCAAAGGCCAGCATCTTAGCCACTGTCACGTAGTTATTCCCCGCTCCAAAGATCTTGTAAACCTTTGGAATCGTCTCCGTACCGTAGGTCATGGCTGCAATTGCCTGCGCACCTCCTACCTTAAATATCCTCCGTACGCCGACAAGATCCGCCGCAACTAAAATCGATGCGGGGACGCTTCCACCCTCTTGCGGGGGAGTGCAGATGACACGCTCTTTACAGCCCGCAATCCCAGAGGGCACCCCGTTCATCAGCACCTCGGAGGTGTAACCGCTGATAATATAGATGCCGACTTTCTCAACGGGTCGATTAAGGCGACCGATTCGGATGCCTTCGTCCACCTGAACTATCTCCTCTTCGACGAGTTGGGTCCTGTGGAAGACCTCCAGATTTCGCATCGCGTGTTTAAGGGCAGAGACTCCAGGATCCCCCACTTCCTCGTAGGCTCTGTCGAACTCTTCATCCGCGACGGCAATGTCCGATATTCTTACGCGGTCATGTAGTTCGGTCAGCCTCAAGAGAGCCTCATCTCCATTTTGTCTGACGTCATCCATAATCTCTTGCACGTAGGGAATGAGGTTCTCAAACTCGGCTTCTGACCTTTTGAGTATTTTATCCCTTTGGGCTTCGGACAGGTCATTTAATCTATAGACTTGCATAGGTTCACTCTCGTAAGCAGAGCAATCAAACCTGGGGATGGACAATCTTTGAGATTGCTTCGCTGCCCCCGATTAAATCGGGGGTCGCAATGACGTTGCTTGCCCAGGCCTTCAGGACAGACAAAAATGTCTGTCCTACCAACATATATAAAAAGGTGGGTCAGACATTCCTGTCTGACGAAGCAATCTCGAAGCGGAATTCTCCTTCGGATCAATCGGACGAGATGGCTTTTGCCAGCTTCTCTTTGACTTCGTTTATCTTCACAGCTTTCCAAGGATCAGCAAGGGCTTTGGATGAAGCCAAAAGTCGAGCCGTAGATGTTAATATGACATCTACTATCTTCAACCCATTTTCCTTTATTGTTGTCGCCTTTGGACTTGCAATATCTATTATAGCCTCGCTATCTTCCGGAGGCTTACCTTCACTTGCTCCAAACGAGTGCAGAAGCTCCACCCTCGACGTATGCTGACGATACCTCTGGCTCCAGGGCGATCTGATGCTGGGCTCTGAATCGGTGCGTTCAAGGACATATTTCGAGGCCAGATTGAGATACTCTGTGGCGATCCTTACGTTTCCCCAGTGAAATTCCATAAGGTCCCCGAACGAATCCACATCCGACCAATCCTCAGGCACAGCAAGCACCAATTGCACCGGCCCATATTCCAGATCCAGAATCTCCTCTATCTGTTGGGTCTGATCGCGCTGCTGAATGCCGTTTTCCAGCACCCAGTCTATGCCGGCAATACCCAAATCATATGCCGTATCGGATACAAAAAGTGGGATCTCCTGCGGTCGCAAGACCTTGAGTTCTATCTCTTGGTCGTGGATCGTGGGCCTGTAGTTCCGGTTCTCTGTGTTGTAGCCTCCTATCGTGTAGCCCGCCTTCGTAAACAGAGCTAACGTATCTGATTGCAGGGTTCCCTTGGGAAGGGCTATCTTCAGCTTCTTTGTAGATTTCTTGGTATCCATTGTTTAGTTTACGTAGCAGGTAGGAACACCGCCTAACTTACTGTCTACTTCTAAAGAACAGAAAAGAATGTCTGTTCCACCGACCTCTTGAGATGGGTAATGGGTGCATGTGCCCCTCTCTACTGTCTATTTTCTTTTGGGACAATCTCTAGGCACGTGCCGCTTCCTATAGTTCTTCCGTCTCGTAATGCAAATCTCCCTAACCGAGGAAAATCCTGTGCCTTTTCTATTACGAGAGGCTTTTGAGGTTCGATCCACACTGTTGCCGTATCGCCATTTACAAGACTTCCACTATTCGACTCTTTTGGCTCGTTACTCTTTGAGTCCCGTACATCTTCAATTTCTGTAATTCGGCATGGGAGGGACGCTTGATGGCAATGCAGGTACGGCGTATAACCAGCTCTGATTTCGGACGGATGGTCTAACACTACAATCCGGGCCTTGAACCTTTCTGCCTCGACCGGAGGATGCTCAGGGCCGGCAAGCATAAATCCCTTTTTAATCTTCCGTATTACGAACCCCTGCTCTAACTGTTCCAAGAGGAGACCGACATCATCTCCGGCAGTTGCCTCCTTTTTATCTTCATCCTTACATTTTATCGAACTGACACGTCCCGTTATAGAACCTATTCCAGGATACGGAACGATTACGACCGTATCACCCGGTCGAACTCTTCCCGTCTCTATCTTTCCGGTGGCCGTAGCGCCAAACTGGACGTTGAACGTCCTGACAATCGGCATTCGAAGAGGCGCATCCACAAGTCTGTGAGGCTGTTCTATGCCTTCCAGAGCCTCCAGAAACGTAGGGCCAGAATACCACAGCAACCTATCGGATGATTCAATGACGTTTTCTCCACAGTATGCTGAGGCAGGAACATATACAACCTCATCCTGGAACTTACACAGGACTTGCTTGAGAAAATCTTCTATTTTGATCTTTAAGGATTCATAGATCTCCCTGGAGTAGTCCACCAGATCCATTTTATTAGCGACTACAATAAGCTTTTCGACTCCGAGGGAGTGGAGCAGAATAAGATGCTCCCTCGTCTGAGGCTGTAGCTCTTCTTGAGAGGTCTCTTGAGCATCCAGTACCAAGACCCCGACATCTGCCTTTGCCGCCCCCATGATCATATTCTTTACAAAGTCTTGGTGCCCGGGAGCGTCGATGATATTGAACCTTCTCTGCTCCGTCTCAAAGTCATCAAAGTGTGCTTCTATGCTTATGCCTCTTTCACGTTCCTCGAGACTTCGGTCTGAGTTGAAGGCGTAGAAAAATGTCTCTTTTCCAGCCGCCTTAGCGTGTCTTCTTAACCTGGAGATCGTCTGCTCTGGTAAGCGACCGAGTTCGTAGAGCATTCTCCCGACCAGAGTCGATTTTCCGCCATCCAGATGGCCGGCGAAGACAAGGTTGATTAATGGCTTTTCCTCCATGGTCAGCTACCCCCGATAGATTCAATCGGGGACTGGTTTACCGAATCGGCAAGCGAACAGATAGCAACTAATTCTTGCTCTCGAGTCCTCATATTTCTTAGAATCACGGACTCCTTCTCAAGCTCGTCCGGACCCACGATCACAGCATAATCGCAGTTTATGCCGGAGGCATAACCGAGTTGGTCCTGCAGGCCCCGTTTCAGCATATCGACTTCCACCCTCTTACCGCGACCTCTTAACATACCTGCTATTTCGACCGCCTTTGCCTTCATATCTTCTGAAACAGCAGCGACAAAGATATGGACCTTTGGGGGGGGGACGATCCCGTCACTCTTTTTAAACGCCTCTGTGACTCTGTCGAAGCCGAAAGCAAATCCTGTCGCCTGTATCTCCGGCCCCCCAAATTCGCTTACCAGTTTGTCGTATCTCCCCCCACCACATATCTGCTTTTGAGCGCCGAGCAACGGGCAATCAATCTCAAATACAGTTCCCGTATAGTAGTCCAGGCCGCGTGCTACTCCCAGGACCACCTGGTAATTACTCACTCCATAGTGTTCCAGCCAGTTGAGCACCTCCTGAAGCTCTTTGAAAGCACCCTTTGCATCTGTATTCCAGATGAGGTCTTTTGCAGCTTGGAGGGTTTCATCTTTGCTTCCTCTGACTTTCGATATATTGATTAAGAGATCTGCCAGCTCTTCACCTATAACGTCCTTTTTTACCCAGATGCTACGGTATGTGTCCTCAGCGACGAGTGGAAGCTCATCAAGCCATCTTCTTATAGAAGCCTCATCGAGGACCCGCTGAGGTACGATCTCATGTTCTCCCTCGTAGTCCACCTCATCCTGAAAGGTGTAAAGGTCTCTGATTTTTCCTTTGACGTATTCGATGTCATCGCGTTCAAAGTTGGATCGCCCTCTAATAGTTTCGCATTTTTCTCGCAGGCTGATGACATTATCTATATCACTTATAATCTTACTTTGGAAGTTATAGTCGAAACCCTTGCTCGCCAGAACATAACGAAAGATGCCGATGTTGCCGACTTTCAAGGTGTAGTCGGAAATTCCCAACTTGTCAAGTATACTGGAAGCGACGCTGATCACCTCGGCGTCTGCCATCGGTGATGAGGATCCTATAAGCTCCAAACTGGCATGCCTGAACTCCCTGTATCGTCCCGCCTGCGGCCGCTCGTATCTGAAACATTGTCCGATACAGTAGACCTTATACGGTCTTGGGAAAGGCTCTAACTCTCCCGTAGCCACAAGGCGGCATACAGGCGCCGTTAGTTCTGGTCGCAGGGCATATTCAGTGTCGTCGCTTACGAAGGTGAACATACCTTCCCGAATCTCCTCGCCTGAACGCGCTGCAAGCAACGCAAATTCCTCAAAGATAGGCGTTTGCACCTGCTGAAAACCGTAAGATTCAAACGTCTCCCTCATAATACCCTCGACGTAACTTCTTATGATCATCTCATCTGGGAGAAAGTCTTCAGTACCCCTTGGTCTTCTGAACGAAGGCATTTCCACGCTCCTTGTAGCGTAACTAATGATAATAGAATCCTGCACAGATAAAAAAGAAGCCCTTTTGAAATTTGCGAGGCGGTAGTCACTTTCGGTATCTTGCCGTTAGCCCTGTATGAACTGCCGACCCGCCTTCAATTCAGGAATGGTGACGGCAGAAAGTACGACGAATGTGGGCACAGTCAAATTCACCAGGGACAAACCACACCTGTATCTCGCAGACGCCAAAAGAGCCTGTCACTAAGATATATATGGGGCGAACGACGGGACTCGAACCCGCAACATCCTGAGCCACAGTCAGGCACTCTATCCTTTGAGCTACGTTCGCCATGCTAAATTACCTCTTTCTATTACTTAAGCTGTTCTGTGTATAGAAAACCATAAGCAACTTTAATGTAAAACTTAATAACGCTTCCCTTCAAAGTCAACAAAAATTTTGACCCGCTTGAGAATGGAACAATACGTTGAATCAGGAGGACAGCGCTGCCAGCAGCGTCTTTATATAGCCGACTCCAAAGACCACCTTAACTCTTAATTTGGTGTCAACCATACAGGTCGGTATGTGCTCTACCGTCCTTTACGGTATCTACAGCGATTCTCTGTACCGTTTGTATAGAAAACGCGTGGTATTGTTAAGAGATCTTCCCCAAGCTGCTCGGCAAACTTTAAGTGATTATCCGAAAGACCCTATCCTAAAACACAATTCTCACCTTCATCTCACGTGATAGCAAAAAGACACGCTATCACGATCAAAAGTGATAGCGTGTCTTATGGAATGCTTAACTATACTGAGACGATCTACTTCAGGCCAGAAAGGTGAACTTCTGTGAATAGCTGAATTGCTTTTGTCACCTGTAGTGCCTGTTAGAAGCTGTAGGTCACAGCTACCTGACTGAAGACGTCTTCGGGGTTATTGCTGATAATATCCGGTCCTGTCTCGAGGAATTTCTTGGTGATAACACCGTCCAATGTTAAGCCCCCAAGGCTGAGACCCACGCCGAAATCGAGGTTATAATCCGTGTCGAAACCACTGGTATCTACTCCGTTGCTTGTGAATTCAAACGTTGAGGCTCTGTGAGCTCCAGCACGGACATCCAACCAATCTGTCAGCCCCATCTCTACTGCGGCAGTTATAACAGGGATACTTATGTTGGTCTCCGATACATTTTTGCCCATGTCAGGCCTATCTCTATTTTCTAACTCCAACGCTAAGCCCAAGATCAAATTGGCATCTTCAGACAATTGGTGATCACAGCCGATCAGGGCCTTGAACGTGATCAAATTCAAATCGTCCGCGTTCGCCTGCTTGGCAGCTGTATCAAAGCCAAAACGTACACCGAGGATACCGGTTGTTTTCTCATTTTTCGGACGGAATAGCCTGATATCCATGCCAAAGTTAATTCCGCTGTCGTAATCCTGACTAGCAGGTAAAGTTTCCTCAACACTTGTAAAACCTATGCCGAGGTTGATGTCGAGCTCTGATGCTTCTCCTACGTCCAAACCGACGCCAACGTTAAGATCGATGCCGAGCTGGCTGTTCTCAACATCCACACCGTTGTCATCAGTATCGAACAGGATTGCAAGTCCCACGCCGAAGTCGGTATCATCGAACTTTCTTCCATAGATAAGATCTACTATCGAGCTGGGAGCCGAGCTGGGAGCCGAGCTGGGAGCCAGCTCGCCAAAAGCTTGGAGCAAGTCCTCCAGAGGGATACCGTCCGGAGGCGTACCGTCCGCAGGCATACCGTCCGCAGGGATATCGTCCAGAGGGATACTCCCCAGGAGATTGAAAAAATGTACTACCCAGATGGGAACCGGCTCGCCACGAGCGGGAAAAGTAAGACCTGAGGGCCTGTCCAGAGAGATACCCAGGATGTTGTTCTCACTAATACCCCAGACGACTGTGCCCCAGTTCTGTCCGTCTCCAACACCTGCGTTATCCGAGGCGTTCTCGACGTAGACATTGTTCGTATAATCGTTGACGGTGGATACAAAGTCGAAGATATTGCTACTGTCCTTCACAAGGATCGGCTCATTACCCAATGCCCTAAGCCTTGCATTGCTCGCATCAGAGCTACCGGCGGCCACCAGAACCAGGAGAAGGACTCCGAAAACCAACGCACATTTGACTGAAACATCTTTGAACATCTGTTCCTCCCTCTTTTAACTCCACAATTTACGAAAAAGTGAAGTTGAAAATTTACTTTATTTCTCTACAGACCCAAAACCCCCCAGGATTCTTAAAGTGAAATCCAGCTATTTTCTGGGAGAATCCGTCATCTGTGAGAATGTCTTTGCCACTGCTGTTTAGCGATGAGTAAACTGAGACTGCCTGTACAATCACCCCCTTCCATTCTAGTTAATATCAGAAGACTACAGCTTTTTATTTTACGCTTTACTTCCCTAACTATCGCTGCAATGAGCGCAACGACTTAATGTGAACACTAACACCCGTGTACGCCCGATTTCACCTCTTAAGTTCAACGCCCAAAACACGATAGTCACCACGCAGGACACGCAGATTCTAACAGTTGACGTTACCCCGCTTCTCCTCAACTTTTGGTGATCGAGATCACAACAGAGTCAAATATATCAATTTAACGTATATTTGTCAAGCTTTTTGTAAGACTGTTGTGAAATTGTGAAGCTGTCACAGCGAACTTAGAGGTTTTTTTACTCTCTTCCGTAAGGGATAACAGAGTGATATATAAGCAAATCAACGCACTCTGTCAAGATTTTTTTGATTGCATCCAACTACCTAATAGTAACAAAAACATCTTGACTTTAAGAACAGAGCTAGATATATTCTTACCTGATATGACCGTCACCCGATCATCGGGTGGAAGCTTAAAGTTACGGTTTTAGCCAAAGGAGATAAGATGGATATCGGAGAGGTTCGTCTGTGGAAGTTAACCCGCAGGAATGCAAGAGAGGGCATTGACGCCGGAATAATCAAGGGCGCTATAGTCCCGGTGGGCAGCACCGAGCAACACAACGAGCATCTGGCAATGATACACGATACTGCAAGCGCACGCCTTGTATCTGTAAAGGCGGCGGAGAAATTATATCCGAATGTGATAGTCACCACCCCGGTGCCTTTAGGCATCTCTGAGCACTGGATGGATCACAAAGGTACTTTGACGCTGAAAAGGGAGACGTTTTTCGCCGTGGTTTACGAAGTCTGTGAGAGTCTTCAGAGGGCCGGCATAAAGAGCATATTTATAGTGAACGGTCACGCGGGAAATAGTGGACTTGCCGACCAGGTGGATGGGTTCAGCCAGAAGCTGGGGGTCGATGTTAAGTTCTGTTCATACTGGGAAGCGTACTCCCCAGAGCTTGTAGAAAGGCTGATGGAGTCCGGCAACTGTCCAGGACATGCCAGTGAGTTCGAGACATCGTTTGCACTGGCGGCCTTCCCGGATCAGGTCCACTGGGAGGGAGTGGACTACGATAACGCCAAGCTGACGATCTCCGATCCAGAAAAGGCAAAACACGACAGAGCCTTACACCAGGAAGCCAAGTTCGCAACGGCAGAGAAGGGAGAGGAGATGATAGACGTCGCCGTGGAGTGGGTGGCAGATACTATGCGAGCTATTATCGAGAGCCAATCTGAATAATCACCCTAACCTTTTCCTTTTGGATAAATATCCCAGAAGCGCGGTGTCGAACCTGTCTGACGTATTTATCAGGACATAATCTATGAGACTTTCGCGGCATTCCCTGCGATAGCGATTCACAAGGTCGTCCATCAAAGAAGTGTAGTCCTTCTGAATGTGCCACGGCTCAGTAACTAGCTGTTCTTCGCCTTCAAGATCCACGAATCTGGCTTCCCTGGGAAACGACAGATCCCGTTCCTTGGGGTCCAGGATGTGGAATATTACCAGTTCGTGCTTTCTGTGGCGGAAGTGCTTAAATCCTGACAACACCTTAGATGGATCGTCCAAAAGATCGGAGATCACTATCACTAGGCCTCTCCTTTTTATCCTCTCAGCCAGGGTGTGGAGAGTACCTGCCAGATCCGTCTCATGAGCCGTTTTTGCGCCGTCAATCTCTTTAAGTATGGTGTGAAGATGGCTCCCGACAGATCGCGGAGGCACATAGCGGCGTATTCGACTGTCAAAGATGCACAATCCCACAGCGTCCCTCTGCTTGAGCATAAGATAACTTAAAGAGGCCGCAAGATAGCATCCGTACTTAAACTTGGTTATGCCCCCTGAGGTAAACTCCATAGAACCGCTTGCGTCCAGAAGGATATACGCCTTTAGGTTCGTCTCCTCCTCGTATTTCTTTACGTAAAGGCGTCCCGTCTTTCCGTAAGCCCTCCAGTCTATGTCCCTCACAGGATCGCCCGGCATATACTGTCTGTGTTCGGCAAACTCCACCGAAAAACCGTGATACGGGCTCTTATGAAGTCCAGTTATGAATCCCTCCACGACCAGCCGCGCCACAAGGTCGAGACTTCTGAGCCTGGATACGACCTCGGGGTCCAGATAATCCAAATAGACCTTTCTATTTATCGGGGACCTCCTCCAACAGTCTGGTTACTATCCCTTTTGTATCAACGCCTTCTGCTTCGGCGTTGAAGTTGGTGATTATCCTGTGTCTTAGTACAGGCACCACAATGGATTTGACATCCTCGATGGACACAGAACATCGTCCGTTCAGAGCAGCCTTTGCCTTTGCTCCCAGTATGAGATACTGAGACGCCCTTGGACCTGCCCCCCAACTGATCATGTCCTTAACGTAAGGCGGAGCGTCTTTTTCAAATGGTCGCGTCTTTCTGACCAAATCCACAGCGTATCTGACCACATGATCTGAAACTGGAACCCTCCTTATTAGATTTTGCATGTCTATAATGTCATCTCCGCTCACTACCTTCCTTACATTCCAGGTGTATGCGCTCGTGGTCCTGTGAACTACCTGTTCTTCTTCCTCAAAGGTAGGATAGTCTATCCAGAGGCTGAAGAAGAACCTGTCCAGCTGAGCCTCGGGCAGTGGATAGGTGCCCTCCTGCTCTATAGGGTTTTGAGTGGCAAGCACAAAGAACGGCTCGGAAAGTTTCATTGTCTTTCCCGAAGCCGTAACCTTGTGCTCCTGCATAGCCTCCAGAAGAGCCGACTGAGTCTTGGGAGGCGCCCTGTTTATCTCGTCTGCTAATATCACATTTGCAAAGACAGGTCCCTTTACGAATCGGAAGGTCTTTTTCCCCAGGGACAGATCCTCCTCAATCACCTCCGTCCCCGTAATATCGGACGGCATAATATCTGGCGTGAACTGTATCCTGCTAAACGAAAGATCCAGAATCTCAGAAAGCGTATTTATAAGCAGTGTCTTGGCAAGGCCGGGCACGCCGATGATGAGGCAATGCCCGCCTGAAAAAAGAGCAATCAGCAATTGATCTATTATCTGCCTTTGTCCAACGATCACCTTTTCGATCTCAGAACAGATTGCGTCCTTTGCCTCTTCCAATCTTTCGATAGCCTCTAAGTCGTGACTTTCCCTAATTTCCTGCATCGACTCCTTCCTTTCAAAGTAGACAGCAGTCAGTAAACGGGGAGATTGCTTCGAGACTTTGGCCCTCGCAATGACCAAAGGACGAAGCTAAGCAATATCGTTACGAGCACACTTCAACGTCATTGCGAGTCCCCGATTGAATGTATCGGGGAAGCCCAGAGCGAAGCGAAGGGTCTGCGAAGCAATCTCTATTCTATCCACTTAAAAAGCGCTAGGTCTTCCTCTCCTTCTTCTTGGCTGCCGGGAAGAGTACGTTGTTTAAGATCAACCGGTATCCGGGAGAATTATTGTGCAAGGACAACTGAGTGGGCGGATCATAGACCAGGTGCTGATAGTCCTCCGGGTCGTGCCCCCCGTAGAAAGTAAATGTCCCTTTCCCCACATTTACGTGTATATATTTAGCCTCATCTGTTGCTGCAGATTCCCCCAATATCACGACAGAATCCTTTATGAGGGACTTTCTAAACGCGGTAGTCTGTCCCAGAAAGCCGTCCACAACAGGTGTGTGATTTTGAGTCAGCATCGTGGGGACAGGATCGTATTTTGCAGAAAACTCAAACAGAGTGAAATAATCTGCCTCGGCGCCCCGTATCTGTGACATCCTTTTGGGCGTGGTGTCTATATCCGAGAACTCGTATACTAAAGGATTCATCTCTATTTTGAAGTTCTCAAACGCCACCGTCCTGGAGTAGTCGAGCTTCTCCTGGGCGTCTGGATCGGCCGGGTCGCCGTCGAACACAGCCACGGCGATGTCGGCATTTTGGGCGGCTAAAGCTATATCAAAGGTATCTGTCGCCGAGCACATTGCAAAGATGAAACCTCCATTTATGACGTAATTTTTGATCGCCCCTGCCACAGTCTTTTTTTCCTCGGAGACCTTAGTAAATCCCAGACGGCGGGCCACAGCCTCGTATTGGATCTGCTGTTGTCTGTACCAAGGCTGATTCCCGTACGTGCTGTAGAACTTGCCATATTGTCCTGTAAAATCCTCGTGGTGCAGGTGCAGCCAGTCGTATTTCTCAAGCTCTCCAGTAAGCACCTCCGCGTCCCAGACCCTATCGTACGGTATCTGTGCGTAGGTGAGAGCCAGGGTCACAGCGTCGTCCCAGGGCTGAGTGTTGGGAGGAGTATAGACCGCTATTCTGGGAGTCTTTGTAAGGTGCACTACGTCCATGTTCTCCCTTTCTATCTGAGCGTATACAAGGGCAGCTTCGGCTCCGCCTATCATAGAAAAGGAGACCCCTCTTATCCTCGCCTCTGCTATCAACTCATCTGCACTGTCTATCATAAATGATCCTCCCCGGTAGTTCAACAGCCACTCCACATCTATCCCCTGCTCTAAAGCCCGGTACGCGACGCCATACGCCTTGAGATGATCAGTCTGATTCAGGTCCATGTATATCAGCATCTTTTGGGCCCAGAGCTCTGAAGCCATAAACAAGTAGACAGTAGACAGTAGACAGTAGACAGGGAGGAGGTATCCCCTACCTACTTGACACTGCCTACTTGATACTGGTGTTTCTGATGTTTTTTTCAAGGTGTATACCCTCTTTTCCACACTATATTTTTTATCTCAAACAAGTAGACAGGGAGAAGAGGATATACCCCTACCTACTATCTACTTATCTACTATCCTGTCTCCTTTCTAAGCCCCTCCAGAGCCTTCAGCCTCTCCTTTAGCGATCTGAGCCTAATTCTCACCTCATCTGAAAGCAGACTGTCGGGGTAATCTACAAGGAACATTTCGTATTCCCTTGCCGCCCTCTGGATGTCGTCTAACTTCTCCTCAAAGATGCGCCCTATCCTCACGCGGGCATGTTCGGAAAGCCTGCTCTCGGGATACTCAAGGGAGAGCTTTCTGTAAGTCTCAACAGCGGAGAAGTAATCTCTTGCATCGGACTTTATGTCCCCTACCATCAAAAAAGCGTCGTCTGCAAGGTTAGATGTAGGATGTTTCTGAATAAGTTTTTGGTGGACTCCAATTGCCCCGTCCTCTTTCCACTGGAGCCTTAGAAGCTCCGCACGGGCGAAGGCCTTCAGGTTTTCCTCCTCAATTCCTGCGTTCTCCTCTATAAGCACGATCAGTTCTAAGGCGTCGTTGACCATCTCCCCGCCGGGATAATCCAGAGATATCTTCTCCAAAAGTTGGAGAGCCCTTTCAAAGTTTCCTGAAAGATACTCAAGATAGGCTAACTTAAAGAGGGCCTTTTCCCTGGTGGACGCATCTTTTGTCGAGGTTTCAATCTGCTGATAAGTTTTCTTTGAGCTTTCAATCTTATCCTGAATGATAAGACACTCGGCCACCTTTAAAAGCGCTTTTTCTTTCCATGCTCCTGCATAGGATTTCTGTGATAAGAGATGGAAGGACGAAAGTGCCGCTTCTACATCTTTTTCTACATTAAGCTGCATATCGCTAACTCTGTAGAGCGCCTCAAAGCTTTGATAGGTCAGAGGATACCTCCTTATCAGTTCCGTGTACGAGACAGCCGCCTGCCCGTAGAGGCCAAGTGCCTCGTGAATTCGTCCTACGGCAAGCTCGGCTTGTGACCAGTACTTGGAATTCGGCGCTTCTTTGGCAAGCTCGCTGTAGGCCTGCATGGCCTCTTTTTTGAAGCCATTTCTTTCACAATCCGATGCGAACCTGTAGATAATCTCCTCCCACTGTTTGTCCTTTACCTCCTTCAAGATCAAAAAGGGAAGAGCTTCCCTTGCCTTTGCCGCTGCAACGCACCAGACCGCAAAGAGCCGAAGATGAGAGGCGTTATCAGGCCGGGTAGACAATGCCTCTTTCAGAACCGGCATAACCGAGTCCACAGTCTGACGATTCCTGGCCAGATTCAATATCTTCAGCTCCACAATCTGATAGACCATCGAATTTGAGCCTTCGCCGAGGTAGGCTATATATTCTTGAACGGCTCTATCGTACTTTCCCAAAGATGCCCAGAGATCTCCCACCTGGAGTGAAAATTCGTTCTCCATATTGAACTTTTCTCTCAATTTTGTGTAGACCTCTATCGCCTCCTCTGCCATCCCTCGTATTCTGTACTGCTCTGCGACCATAGAATAGGTGTGTATGGATTCGGGAGCGATCTTCAATATCTCGTTCCATTCCTTAATAGCGTCTTCCCTCCGACCCAACTTATATAATACATTTGCCAGCCTGATTTTGATGCCTATATCTTTGGGCCTTTTTTTGATTCCTTCCTCATAAATAGATAAAGCCCCTTGGAGATCTCCCCGGGCCTCCAGCGAGATGGCGTAGTTTAGCCTGTCCACCCCGGAGTCAGCGGAAAGGCTGGTATATCCCATAAAGATCAGTAGACAGTAAACAATAGCCAGTAGACAGACCCCCGATAGATTCAATCGGAGGCAGGGGAACGCTCCTTCTCGATACCTATCTGCTCTTTGCTGTCTGCTATCTGATTGCATATGTTTTCCAGTTTCCTTTGCAATTCTTGGGATAAAATAGGGAGCGAAAAAGGACATACGCCTTGAAAAACGTCAGAAATGTCAGTAGGTAGGACATCCTCCCGCTGTCTGCATGCTGTCAACTTGATACGAGGATGGGCGGGGCTACACTGTCTACTGTATGCCGTCTACTTGATCTATAGATAGTGACTCAAAATACTTTCGTATTAAATTGATGTACTCTTGAGAATAGCCCTCCTTTAAGGCCTGGAGGAGATATTCTCTCAAAAGATTTCTCCTCTGTCCCAGATCCTCCGGCAGACTGCCAGAGCCCTGATAATCTGGGTCCTTTCCCTCTTTAGATTGTCTCTTCCTGCTGTAGCTCCTCTCGTATATCGACCTTTGGGCGTCCAGCATTCTGGAGAGTATGTCTCTTTGCCTTTCGATAGTCCTTCTGCTTATCCTTCCGCTTGCAAGGTCCCTGGTGACCTCCTCGATCTCCCTGCCCATCTTGTCGAGTCTTCCCAGGAGACCCCCTTTCTGCTCCATCGCCCTTTGAAGCCCCTCGATTGCCCTTCTTATAGCCTCCTGCTCCGCCAGAAGTTGAGCCATCATGGTAGCACTGTTGGCTCCTTGCTGCTCTGGAGAAAGTCCCATCTGTCCCCCACCGAACAGGCTCTCTGTCCTCTGATTTACGCCCTGCTGTTGTTGCGACAGAGCCTTCATCTTCTCTAACATCTCCTGAAAGCCCGTTCCCGATTCAGACGACGATATGTCCCCCATCGCCCCTCTTAGGAGATTTACCGTCTCATTTAAGGAGGACATGGCCTTCCTTTGATGGCTCGACGCCAATTTTCCGTTCCCTCTTTCAAGGAGAGAGGTGGCCTCTTTCATCCCTTCCAGAGACTCTCCTAAAGCTCTTCCTATGGAAGGGGTAATGAAGAACGTCTTTTGAGATGTTTCAAAGAGCCTGTCAGCGATTTTGGAAGTCCCCGAAAAGAGGGACTGCTGAACTTCTGCAAGCTCTCGTTGTATCTTTGTATCTTTGCCGTCTGCAATCACGTCCTCCTGGCGATAAGATAGATACAGAAGGTCCCGCATGGACTTCCTGATCTCGCCGAAAAGCTCGGCTTTCTGGCTTTTCAGAAAGGACTCCTGCATTTTTCTTAGGCCAAAGGATAGATCCACCAGGTTTTGAACTATCCACTCTCCCTGCAATTCAGCCGATTTGCCATCACTCGACCTTAAAGACTCTGCCATCTGGAGCATATGAGAGGGTATTTTCTGCCTTGCCATCTCTTTAGAAATCGAATCAGCCAAACCTGCGACCTGACTCTGCTCGGAGATTTCCCTTATGGCATCCGCCAGATCTTCTATGTCCTTCTGGAGCTTTCGCGTATCTTGGGCAATCGCCTCCTCCTCCTTTGCCAACTCTTCTTTTTTGTTTTCTTTGATCTGATTGTTTACGCCTTCCTGTCTTTCTGTCAGCTCCTCTGCAGCCTTGATAGCGGCATCTATCTTCTGCTCCACCTGAAGTCTCTTCAAGATAGCGATAGTGCGGTCGAGCCTCCTGCCAAATTCCTCCTGTGTAATCGAAAAATCCTTCATGGCCTGCTCTATCTGCCGTTGATCCAGGTCTTTCACAGACTCCCTCAAATTTTCCATAGCCTCTATTAGTTCAGGGGTCGCTACATCCGACATAAGCTTCCTTATTTGAGCCATCTTCTGCAGAGTCTCCGCCGCAGACAACCCGCTCTTTTCTAATTGCTCCGTCACTTCGTCCATCTTCTCGGAAAGCTTGTTCATCTCCTCAGCCATTCTCATCTGTCTATTCACAAGAGACTCGATGTCCTTCCTTTCCTCCCAATCTAACTGCACACCCTTCAAAAGCTCACGTTTTATCTCCTCTAACTTCTCCTTGATTGCACGGCTTTCCTTTGCTATCCCCTCCATCTGCATTGTCTGCTCTTCCTGCGTCCTTTCGACCTCCTCCAATATCTCATGGACAGAGGGAAGTCTCACGACAAACTCTTCGCTTTGGGCTCTTTTGGGCCCTGAGACTTCATCGTTGTCATAGACCTCAACGCGGTAGTATATCCTATCTTCAGGCAGCAGATTCATTGCCGATAGATCCCACACATAGTCTTCTTTAACCTCTTTCCTTCCTCCAGAGAGAAGAGGTACTTCCCAACGTCTTAGCCTCGGATCCTCGTTCAGTCTCCAGATGATATTCATCTTCGATATCCCGAAGTCGTCGGACGCCTCTATTGTAAGCGGCTGTAACATATTATCTCCAAGGTCCGTATCGCTCCCTGGATAGGCGACTCTGACTATGGGCGATTCGTCCTTCAGGGCATATATACTGTATTCTATGGGCTCAGAGTTATCAAGACCCTCCAAATCCACCAATCGGATGTGATAAGTGTCGTCCTTTTTTATCTCGAAGCCCAGTCTCGCGGTCCTGTTTTCCAGGGTAGCCTCGATCTTTGTTCCATCTCCCAAGATCAGGAAGGCCCCCCTTAAGGGTTTGCTCGCCCAGATAGAAAGCTCAACTTCAGTCCCGATAAGGGCCGATAGATCCCCACCCTCTGTCACTTTGGCGGGAACACCCGTATATGCGGGATACTCGTATTGCGCCGTGATCTTGTTGACCATCGGACGGTCGATCACATTGATTCGAAAACCAGGACTCTCTCCGTCGCCGGCTTTGACATAGTAGTCGATAGTCCGGCTTACTTCCTTAAAAGCATATACAAAGCCCAGCTTCAGCTGCAACTGGAACAAGCTGTCCTCCATTGAAATCTCTACGTCTGCCTCTTTCCATCTCTTTGCCAGAGGCTCTTTGGAGAGCACGCTGATCTGGTCGGGAAGTCTGCCTTCCAACTGTATGAGTATAGAGGCGTCCGCACCCTTCACAACCTCCATATCTCCGGGTTCCACGTACAGAAACGTCTCTGGAGGCTTTGCAAAGGCGGTGGTGATGTGAAAAGTCCTGGACAGCGCTCCCTTAAACTGAGACGGAAACAGAATTACAAAGAGGGCGACGAAACCTATAATAGCAGATAGGATGGCAACTGTCTTCCATATCTTTGCGGTACTTTCGATGCTCTCAAATTCCACATCCTTTGATAAGTCTCCCGCCTTTATCACAGTCCGGTCGATCATATCCATTGAATAGCCCTCTGGATTCTCTATCTTTTTGTCCCAGAGTTGAAGTGCACCTATCAAGGTCTGCTTGAACTTCGGGAACACAGATTCCACCTTCAGAGCCATGTCCTGAGGCGACTTCTTCCTGAAGACTTGGAAGATGGAGAAGTACACAAAGGCAGAGCCCGCAGTCCCGGCAGTAAGAGACAGCATAAGCATCTTTGCCACTGGATGCAGATAGAACAAGATCTCTACGGCCATCCAGAGCGACCCGATACAAAGGGCAACCAGAAGACACAAAGCTGTCCCGAAGGAGACCCCGAGATTCATCTCCCTGATTCTTAACCTCCTGAGCCTCTCCAAAAGCTCCCGATATGTCTTTTCCGCCGAGTCTGACATTACCGACACCTCAAAACATTGACAGGATACAGGGCATACCTATCTCCCCTAATAAAGAGCACATAGGGAGCGGAGATGGGTGCCCCTGTCTACTGTTTGCTGTCTACTTGTTCAATCAATCTCTCCCTGACCTCCTCAGACCATCCTGAGAAGATCTCCATTACTTTGCCGCTCTGGTCGAGGAGAAAAGAGAGGGGGACGAAGACCTCGTCTGTGGCATAGATTTGCTCGATTATGTTCTTATCGCTTAGATAGATCGGGTATTGGATACCGTGATCGCTCAAAAAGCTCTTGACCTTGTCTTGTGCCCGTTCGTGGTCCAGGCTGATACCCATAATCTCAAGACTATCGATGTTGCGAGCATAGAGTTTCTGCAACTCCGGCATCTCTTTGGCGCATGGCAGGCACCACGTTGCCCACAGATTCACAAGGTATTTTCGTCCGGGTATGGGATCATCCAAAAGTATCGAAGAACTTTGCAGGGAAGTCCTTTCGCCATCCAATAAAGACAGCGCAAGATTCGGAAACTGTCCCCCCTTTTTGATCCTCAAGGACATCAGGCGGGTCTCTTGTGGCCTGATAGGCTCGGGCAGCTGGAATCGTTTCTCCTCAACCCATCGCACCTGCTCATCTCCTTCGGTAATCTTCATGGAAGAGCCTTGTGGGATATTCTCAAATTTCTGCACCAGGCCTGAAGCCCACACAACCTCGACCCACTCGGCTTTAGCATCTGAGCCGAGACCGAAGGTAAGTCGCGGGTCGCTCTGGGAGAGGTACGCGGCTCCACCGGATTTGACTTTGGTGAGGACGCCGGCGGAGGTCTTGACTCTCACCAGGCTTCCGAAGGCGTCTTTCCCGCTCTTTACGCCCTCCAAGGTGACACGAATGAAGGAGTCATCTTCGGAAAGATTATTTCTAAAGAGCAGGTGAGCCTCTCCCTGGATAGTGGTCAAAAAGATGTCTGTGTCGCCATCGTTGTCGAAATCGGCGAAGACAGCTCCCCTTCCATCGGTGATCGAATCTATGCCTGAGACGCCGGAGATATTCAAGTATTTCTTGCTGCCCAGGTTGAGGTAGAGTGCATCTCTCTCGAAGCCGCTGAATGAAAACCCCTGTCCGAACAATTTGTTTTGCCGCTCTGTGAAAGTGTCGCTGCCCGCCTGCTCAACTCCTGCCTTAGACGCCACCACGTGGCGCCAGAAGAGGCTTCACGTGTCCTTCATCGACTTTCCCGAAATGAACCCGTTGGGGGTATAGATGTCCTCCCATCCGTCGTTGTCGAAGTCGATGAATCCACCGCCCCACGCCCAGCCCGATGAAAATCCCCCAACGGCCGATGTAACGTCCTTGAACTGGCCGTTCCCCAGATTTTCATAGAGGCTGTTTCCCGAAGCCAGCTTACCCAGGACGCCAATCTCCCGGCTCACACTGGGAAAGAGTCTCCCGAGAATCCGATTTCCCGCCGTCGAGGACATATTGGTCACGTGGAGGTCCAGGTCCCCATCGTTGTCGTAGTCACCGAAAGAGACCCCCATGCCATTTCCCGGGTCCAGCACTCCCCAAGAAGCCGCCACATCGACAAAGCGATCACCTTGGTTTAAGTAGAGACCATTTTCGCCGAAATCGTTGGCAACGTAGATGTCCATATCCCCGTCTTCGTCTATGTCCACAAATCCAGCGGCGTAACTCCAACGGCCGTCATCTACAGCCCATTCCTTTGCAGACTCCACAAATTCGCCCTTGCCCTTATTTATGAACAACAGATTTGGAGTCCCGTTGGTGGCGCGATGCCACGAATTCGGCATCACCTGGCCGTACCTGTTGTAAGACGAAACGTAGATGTCCGGACGGCCGTCCCCATTGACGTCACCGGCGATGGCGCTGAACCCTATTGCCGGAACAAGCCCGATCCCTGACTGCAACGACACGTCGAAAAATTCGAGCTTCCCTTCCGGTATGAGCCGGTTTTCAAGCAACATCTGATTTTGTGGCGAGGAGAGGAACAGGTCCTGATCCCCATCGTTGTCATAATCCAAAAAGAGCGGGGTCGTGGCTTTGGGCAAAATCTTGGTCTGCGTTTGAGCAGAAGCGTCGCGGAAGCGCCCGTTGCCCTCGTTTAAATAGAGATAGTTCTCGAAGATACCGGTCGCAAAGATGTCCATCAACCCATCCAGGTCCACGTCCGCTACCGCTGCCCCGTGCCAGACGAAACCCCGGTTTTGGCTCGATCCATAGGCCGGGAAGAAGGCCGCAACACCTGCCGGACCACCCACTTCGGAAAAGAGCTCAATGGTGGACACCAGGGATTCAAGACTCTCGAGTACGAACTGGCTGATTTTCCAGTTGCCCTCCTCCGAAGCCTGTGCATGTACAGAGGCATATCCCCTTGCCCACTCTCTTAGGCCCTCAGCGTCCCTGCCCACCAGATAGAAATAGACGCGGGCCTGAGCGCCCCTGTCGTCAAACTTAGCTTTCACCACCTTGAACCGAGCGTCATCAATCTCAGAGAAGTGTTCAAAAACACCCCCCAATCCTTCAAAAAAGCGCTCAAAGACAACCTCAAAGCCTCCTTTTGAATCTTCCAGCCGTGCTTGTGGATCCACTTGACTTGATGCACAAGTTCCTCGGGTTCAGTCGGAAGAGGGGTAGCTGATAATGAATCTGCAAAGAAATCTGCGGTCTGATCGAGATCTTTTTGGCGAGTCGCTATGGATAGTTCCAGAAGTCGGTTCGCCAGGGACTCCGTCTGTTCCTCTGTGACTTCAAGCCGATCGCGATCTAACGTGAGCTGAGTCTGTGCCTGTGTATTGTCCGCAAGCAAAAGAGAAAGGAAAAAGAATAAAAGATGCTTGAAGGACATCATGGATCTCCTATATTAGTAGACAGCATACATGGATTCCCTCTGCTCCTTCTTGACTACACTGTCTACGAGATTGCTTCCGCCCGATAGATTCGATCGGGGGCATTCGCCCGAAGCAATCTCAAGGAGGAGAGGCGGTGCCCCTGTCTACTATCTACTTTCTTTAATGTGTGAGCGCCCATACTACTATATTAGTTCCCATTTTCAAAGCCGCGTTCCGCTTTTCTTCAGAATCTTTGTGTACATCAGGAGACGCCCATCCGTCGCTGATGTTCGTCTCGTAAGTGTAGAGAACAACTAACCTGTCTTCATGAAATATTCCAAACGCCTGGGGACGCTTTCCGTCATGTTCGTGTATTTTAGGCAGTCCCCCCGGAAAGCTGAAGTGACAGTCAAAGAGTCCGTATGACGGCGGAAGCTCTACAAGCTCCTTATCCGGGAGTGCACGTTTTATCTCCCTTCGAAACGACTCATCCATCCCGTAGTCATCGTCCGCATATAAGAACCCCCCTCTTTCCAGATATTCCCTGAGCCTCGGTACCTCCTCCCGTGTCAGAAGTATATTTCCGTGCCCTGTCATAAACAGGAACGGATAGGAAAAGAACTCTTTGTCCCCTATCTCGACCCTCGCCTCATCGTTTACCGTTTTGATGTTCGTATTTTCTCCGATGAATCGCAAGAGATTCCCAATTATATCAGGATCGTTGTACCAATCCCCTCCGCCCTCGTATTTCAACCGAGCTATAGTAAACTTAGGCGACGGCTCGGCCAGTTGCCCCCAAGTATCTTGAGAGCTTGCCATTGTTAGAATAGCTACCAAGATAAGAACCACGATTGCACTTCCTTTAACAGAGAACTTGGCATGCACACCTATAGGTCTCCATAGGTGGCATACACCTCATCTATGGGCATACCTTCCCTGATGAGGCAGCGCTCCTCATTCTCCTTTTCAACTATTTCCTCGCAGATCAGCATAACCTCATCTGTGAACTCCCCAGGGATGATCTGGACACCGTCTGTGTCCCCAAAGATGAAATCTCCGGGATTCACCCGCACGTAGTGCACAAGGTGACCGGGGAGAAATATCGGGTGCTGGACGTGCGTAACCCCCCAGCTGCCAAAGGCGTTTGGCCGCGTGCCCATTAGTATATACAGGAAAATTCTCCATCTTCAAAACGTATCGAGTATGCCGGATCTTCCCGGCAATTAGCATCCCTGTACAACCGTGTGCCTGGGCCAGCGTGCAACTCATCTCCCCAAAGTGCGCTGGCTGAAACGCTACCGGTGTCGAAGCAGATGACAGCGCCCGCATAGACCGACCTCATCATACGCTTTTGGGGTGAACCGATCCGGTCCCACTCCTCATCGCGAGCCTTCTTCTCCTCATCCGTCATGATCTCTCCGGGGTGGGAATGGAGCTTGACGGTTAGAGCCTCGCCTGCAAGGATCATGTCCTGTCGCAACGCATAAAACTTCGGTGACAGCACAGTATCCTGCACGCCACAGCGTGAAAGCGCGTCTGAGACACAACCTCCGTAAAATTCCTTATATCGGCGGACGCGCTCGGCAGCGCCGATATTTAAATGACGAATTTCTCTTTCTTCAGCCACAATAGTCCCCTCTCAAAACTTTCTTAATTTTGCAGCTTATCTCGAAGGAATTCAGTTCATGATCTTTGAACTTTGTCACCGGCCAAACCTTATAACTAATATATCCGATGCCTCTACTCAGAGCAAGAGAAAAACTATGGTAGGTAATCTTGAGGCCGATACGTTTGTCTGACACCTCTTCCGTATGCTATCTACTTGCATTTGCCTTTCCCCATCTACTGTCTACTGTTTGCTGTTCACTGTTTTAGACTCCATCTGCAATTTTGTCTGGACAGTTATCAGCACCCTTTCCCACCTTTTAGGATCCTTCCTCAAATCCCCCATGATCTTTTCTATGTCAGCCCAAGAAATACTTCGCTCCTTTAGTATAGCTTCCAGTCTCTCTTTGAGAGCTTCTTCTCTCTCTTTGAGAGCCTCCTCATCTGAGCGATATTCGTCTTTAGCTTTCGCCATGTCCACGATTATGTCGGCAAGCTCCTCTTCGCCGATGTGCTCTCCTGTTCGTCCATCTTCCCCCTTTGAGCAACCAGCGTTCACCGCAAGCAAAACCAGGGCGATCATCAGAAAGAAACGTCCCATGTCCTTATCTGTCCTTTTAGGCATCATACCTTTTAGGCATCATAATCGCATTCCTGCCTACTATAACGTAGAGATGAGCTGTACAGCGCAACGATTAAAATTACCCTAAGATCGTGCGCAAGTCAACATAATTTTGACCAGTAATGTATTGACTTGGAGAAGCTGTGTGAGGATCTTCCTAACATGTGGAAGGCAAGGGAAATGATAAATGATGGGGAATTCTGAAAGAAGCTGACCACTAGCAATTATGATATGACCAACCACATATCGGGAGGCGGCCGTCACAGCCTGAACATGGTTCACCTCTTAGCGGGTGAGCCCCAAGACGCATGGGTCGTAGGGTAGATGGACGGGCATGAATCCGCTGACGGTGACATGGGAGCGGTATGAAATTACCTAAATCGGTGACGCGGACGATATTACCCCGAAAAGCTCGCCAATACGCCCTATCACACAGCTTAGTCTATTTTTCTCTTGACATTGCCTTATATATATGTTAATATTATGGCTGAAACATGGATTCTTTTTTAATTTTAAAGGACGGCGTGATTTTATCTTACGTTTATCTTTAAATCTTTGCTTTCGTCCCTGGATGGACGATATCCGTTTCCTCGACAAGATTAAAATTTTTCGGATCTGAACAGTTTGGTTGCTAAAAGCTCTCGTCTCCGGCTACTGCCCGAAAGTGAGGGCTTTTCTTGTTTGATGGAGGAAGGTTCTAAAGATTGAGCGACAGCGTTTCGAAGAAAATATCAGTGGAAGGCGTGGACCCTCTCCTTTTTTACGGTCACAACGATTCGAATCTTCTTTCTGTAGAGAGTAAATATAACGTCAAGATAGTGGCAAGGGGCCAAGACGTTACGATTCAGGGGGACGAAGAAGACGTTAAGGGTGCGGTTCGGCTCTTGAAAGATCTGGCTGAACTTGTAAGAGCCGGAAGTGACGACGGGGGAAGGGAATTGGTGGAGGTATTGGACCAGATAAAGGATAAGGGAAAGGACGTCTCTGACGTTCTGTCGCAGAAGGTGATTCTCTCAGCTAAGAGGATCCAGGTCCGTCCTAAGACTTTGGGACAGTATCTTTACGTGTCGGCTATAGAGGAGTACGACATAGTGTTCGGGATTGGGCCTGCGGGAACGGGAAAGACATATCTTGCGGTGGCTATGGCTGTTGCCGCTTTCAAAAGGAAAGATGTCTCACGGATTATACTGGCTAGACCCGCAGTCGAAGCTGGAGAAAGGCTGGGTTTTCTTCCCGGGGATATGCAGAAGAAGGTAGACCCTTATTTGAGGCCCCTTTATGACGCTCTTCACGATATGATAGAACCTGATAAGCTCAGACGACTTCAGGATACGAGAGTAATAGAGATAGTCCCACTTGCTTATATGAGGGGAAGGACTCTAAGCGGAGCCTATGTAATCCTGGACGAGGCTCAAAACACCACACCTTTGCAGATGAAAATGTTTCTGACCAGATTGGGCGTAAACTCCAAAGCTGTGGTGACAGGAGATATAACTCAGGTGGATCTGCCTTTTGAGAGCACTTCGGGACTTGTGCAGACAAAAGATGTCCTCAAGGGCATAGAGCGGATCAAATTCGTGTTCCTGACAGAAAGGGACGTTGTGCGGCATCGCCTGGTTGGGGAAATAATAAAGGCATACGATCTTTACGAGCGAGAAAGCGGGGAATAAAAAGACGTGGACCTCACAAGAAAACTCTCAAGGATATTTCGGAAAAGTCCCTCGGGTGTATTGAGGCATCAGAGCAGGGAACACAAAGCCAGAAGCAGGATCTTGAGATGGCTTTTGATAGGGGCTCAGATCGTGGTTTTGACGGCATCCTTTCCTCAGAGGAAGACTCACGAGTTGGAGGAGGGGAGGATAGCTGCGGAAAAGATCGTAGCTCCCTTCGATTTTCGCGTGTTTAAGAACGATAAGAAATACGAGGAGGACAAAAGAAAGGAGCAAAGGGCTGTGGCCCCTGTCTTCTTTTTTGATGAGGAGATAGGAAAAAGGCAAATCGGGGCTTTGGATTCTCTGTTTAAAGATGTGCAAAGGATAAAAGAAGAAGAGACTATTTTCGCAGAGAAGATAGATCAGCTCTGGAACAAACATCCGATAATTCCAAAGGATGTGATAGGCTTTTTGTTAAGCTCAAGAGAGACGGATGCGATTAAAAAGGTGTGCAGGGAGGTCTTAAAGGATAACTACAGTGTGGGCATTGTGCGCGATAAGAGAGTTGTGGAAAGTCAGGTCTTCCCCGAGTCAAAAAGGAGGATTTCTCTCTTCAAGGGCGGAAAAGAGCAGATGCTTCCGGCCGATGAGCTTAAGGATATAACAAAGGTGCGAGAGGACATAAAGGAGATCGTGGAAAACAGGATAGAAAATAAGGAAACAGCAAATATGTGTGTGGTACTGACAAGCTCATTGATTACTGAAAATATTAAGTTCAACAAAAATGAAACAGAAAGAAGAAGAAACGAAGCTGCGGGTGGTGTGGCTCCCGTAAAGGATCAGTACATAAAAAAACAGGTGATAATAGATGCCAACGAAAAAGTTACATCTGATCACGTGGACGTTTTGAACTCCATGCAAAAGAAGCTATCAGAGACGCAGGAGAAGTACCCCTGGAAAAGGACGCTGACAATCGGAGCAAAAGGGATTGTATGCTCGCTCATTATATTTTTGTTTTTGATCTATCTTTACATGTTTAGAAGATCTATATACAATAAAGTCTCGCATCTTCTCCTTTTGACCATAGTGCTTGTGTTTCCGGTGCTTATAGCTTCGTGGGCAGCGTCGACTGCACAGATTACATGGAGTTTGCCGTTTTATGGCCCAATTCAGATAAATGCGCAGTTTTTAGTGCCGGTGGCTCTTTCTGCTATGCTGGCCACTATTTTGTTCGATGCGGAAGTGGGACTGGTCTTTACGTTTGCGATCTCTCTTCTATCGGGGATCATCTTAAATTTCGACCTTCAGGCGACGTTCGTATTTACGCTTTCTGGGGGAGTAGCTGCCTATTCGGTGAGGAACGTCAGACACAGGCAGAGTTTCTATCGGTCTATAATCTATCTGGTGCTGATCTATGGGGCGACGATAGCCGCGACGGATGTTTTAAGGTTTGGGCCCTCAGAGAGGATCTTAGAAGATATTCTGCCGGGGGCACTGGTGGGGTTCTTTTCACCTGTTTTGGCTATGGGTCTACTGCCTATCTTTGAGAGCATATTCAACATAACGACGGATATTACGCTTTTGGAACTTTCGGATCTGAACCGACCCCTTCTAAGAGAGTTGGCCTTGAGGGCTCCGGGGACTTACACTCACAGTGTAATTATGGCCAATCTCTCCGAGGCAGCGTCGGAGGCAATAGGGGAAAATCCTCTCTTGGCCAGGGTAGGCTGTTACTATCACGATATAGGAAAGATGAAGAACCCTGAGTACTTTATAGAGAATCAGGTGGGAATGAGGAACCCTCACGATAAACTGTCTCCTTCGATGAGCGCTCTTATCATAGTCTCTCACGTGAAGGACGGTCAGGAGATGGCCGAGGAAAATGGCCTGCCCAAAGCGATAATAGACATAATCTTACAGCATCACGGGATGACCCTTGCGGTTTATTTTTACGACCGGGCGATCCAAAGAGAAGGTAAAGATGACGTAAGTGCCCAAGATTTCAGGTACGAAGGACCAAGACCGCAGACAAAAGTGGCGGGTATCATCATGTTGGCAGATGCAATCGAGGCGACTACGAGGGTATTAAAGGACAAAGCACCGGGCAGAGTCAAGGGAGTGCTCAGAGATACTATAAAGGAGAGATTCTCAGAATCCGAATTGGATGAGTGTGATCTGACGCTAAAAGATCTGACGGCGATCGAGGGGAGCTTTATGCGCGTTCTTGCAGGAGCCCTGCACCAGAGGGTGGAGTATCCCAAAAAGGCTGAGGCGCCTGAAATAGCCCCTGAAAGGGTCTAAGAGATGAGTGTGAAGTTTTTTTTTGAAGAAACAGACACACCCACATGGTGGGATGAGTATAAGTTTAGGCTACTTTCGGAGCGGATCATAAAGGACAAAGGCAAAGAAAAGGGGACAATCAGTGTCGTGATCTCCAACGATAAGTTTATTCACCACTTAAATCGTCGGTATCGCTCGATAGATTCCCCGACTGATGTATTGTCCTTCCACCTCGAAGACGACTTCGACGCCTCGGATTTTTCCGACGATGTCCAAGGGGAGGTCTACATATCGATAGAAAGAGCAATGGAACAAGCTTCCAAGGCCGGAGTGCCTTTAGAGGAGGAGGTGATGCGACTCTTGGCTCACGGCATTTTGCACCTTACAGGAATGGATCACAAAGACGAGGAGGAGGAGAAGATAATGACGGAGAGCGTGGAAAGGTACCTAAAGCAGTTTTCATCTGTGTCAAGTTCCCGGAAGGTAAGTAGTTAAGATCGGGAAATAAGGAATCAGGAGATCTGATCTTTTTCCTTTAAACTCGAAAGGGGTTTTTATCTTTGGACGAGTCGTCGTTTGGAGCAAACAACACACAGGGATGGATCGTATTAAAAGCGATTGTGGCGGTCATTTCGTTTCTAATGACCATACTGTTATCTAAGATGGAAACCGCTATTTCTTCTGTATCGCGATCTTCCTTGTTAAGGATGGATGAGGAAGGCTTGGTGGGAGCTCGAAGGATGTTAAGAGTTTATCAGCCAAGGGACAAGCTCGGACTTACAGTAAGGATAGCCCGGACTTTGCTCGGTACTGTGGCTGTGACTTCAACAGTCCTTCTGGCTATGAATTTTTCCGGAAATTACGGTATTATCTGGGGAATAGTTCTGGCGGGAGTTTTTCTGGTCCTGTGTGAGAACATCCCCTATCGCTTCAGGAAGGACGATAACGAAAACCGAGATGCTCCCAAGTTTCGGTCCTATTTTTATCTATTTCACTTTGCCTTTTCGCCTTTTGCGCGTGCTCTGAGCAGGTTGTTAGGTTTGCTGTCGGATGAAGTGGACTATAAGGCCGCAAAGGAGGAAGAGTTAAGGACTATAGTGGAGACAGAAAGTGAAGAGGGTGTGATCGAGGAGGATGAAAAGGAGATGATTGAGGGCGTATTTGAGTTCTACGACACTACGGTCAAGGGGGTAATGGTGCCGAGGGTAGATATGGTCGCTGCGGAGCGCTCTTTAAGCTTGGGAGAGCTATTGGTGATGATCAAGGAGGGTGGACATTCCAGAGTTCCTGTCTACAGAGAGAGGGTGGATAATGTAGAAGGAGTGGTGTACGCTAAGGACCTCTTGTACGCTTTGGGAAGTTCGAAGGATTGGAGTACTGATGACACTTTAGAAGAGTTCATTAAGGAGAAGGGAAAGAGCAGTTTGATCCGGGAGGCCTATTATGTACCAGAAAATAAGAAGATAGATGAGCTTTTGAGAGATTTCAAGCGGGAAAAGAGGCATATGGCTATCGTAGTGGACGAGTACGGCGGTGTGGCGGGATTGGTGACTCTGGAGGACCTCCTGGAGGAGATAGTTGGGGAGATAGAAGACGAATACGATGAGGAGAAGGGCTTAATTTTTTGGGATGAGAAAAGATCGTCCTGGATAGTGGATGCTAAGATAAACATACACAACCTGAATGAGACTTTAAACTCTGATATACCGTCAGACAGCTTTGGAACACTGGGAGGGTTCATCTACGATTATCTTGGACACATCCCCGATGAAAGTGAAAGTTTCGAGTTCAACGGGCTCAAAATGTGGATCGAGGAGTTGGAAGGTCAAAGAATATCGAAAGTGAAAATCACTAAAATCGACAAAGATCAGATAAAGGAGGAAACAACCACTTCAGAAGACCCGGAGGAGCACACAGAAATCTAAGTATCGTCTACCACAGAACACTTCGTGGCTTGCTGACATTCGTGTCCCCTGGAAAAACGGGTAGCCACAGCGCACGCAGTGGCCACGCTGCCCATAACGAGTTCTTAGCGCAACCCTAGAGACAATTCATAATTACTGCGCGATCAAGGCTATAGCTGAAACTACCGCGGCTGTGCTTACTGTGACAAAGATCGCCTTAAAGACTATCTCCTTCTTAGACTGCCAGTAGTGGTCACCGTAATTGGGTCTATAGCGATCAGTCTTTAACCCATAGTCGCCAAGATAGGTTGCCCGTTGTCTTTCAAGATTCAAGCCTTTGCCTATGAGTGCGATCTGGATCGATTCTCGCTTCGGGTCGTTGGACAGGATCACCAATCTATCTTCTATGTTGCCCTCGGTTCCAGGAGTGAATTTGGCCACCACCTTCATGTCTTCGGAGGGTCTGATAACGGATTCGCCTTCCCCCTGAACAATTGTGTAGTCTGTAATCTTTTCATCAAGCCGACACACAACTTCAAGATTGATATTTCCCTTGTTTCTGACCCAGAGAGTCCACCTTTGAGACCTTCCTATGGGGATATTCCCAAAGTCGTGCGTCTTTTCATCGGGGTCCAGTTCTATTTCTGGTGTAAACACAGAAGTCGCCTCACTCTGAGCAAGCGCTACCCGAATCCTGCCTTCTGACGATAAGGATGACAAGGAGAAGAGCATAGGCTCGTCCATTTCCCCTATTTTGTTAATGGAACCAGGCCACTGAGAAAAGGACGAGGTCCAGGCGGAGCTGTACCTGAGAATATTACCGTCCACTTCTTGCAATGCCTTATCATCAAATCCGTAGGACGGACGGACTAAGCATGACCCGATAAGCAGGATAGCTACGAAAAAGAGCGTGGGAAAATGGACAGGGCGTCGGCAAGAGACCACGGAGTGGATGGTCTTCATTTCTTTCTCCTAAAACTAAAAAGATGACTTTGCATCCAAACATACAACAAAGAAACCTCTCAAGTTGCTCACTACCGTCCTTCAGGGGCGGAATGGGCCGGCTTCGGCAAGAAACCGTGAAGTGGTTTGGACTTTTGTCAAGATCAATATACAAAAGGAAAGATAATAAAGCAAGTGATTTTGTCCAAAGGTAGTCACAAATCAGGTCAAAATAGTCTTTACAAGACTATAGAGTTAGATTTAGCATGGAGCACACAGGGAGAGGCAACACAAGTGTGATTCCTTGCCCAGTTCGTGCCTTGCTGCCACCTCAGTAAAGCAGACAATTCGTACTTTGCTGCATCTACCTTCCCTCCCTAACAGCACAGCACGAAGGGCGGCGCCTCGTGCTGTGCTGCTTCCACCTCCACAGGAAAGCGCTCACAGCGTGCAGAAGCAACCTCAGGAGATACCACTACGTCTACATATTCTGGAGAGGCACAATGGGAAATGATTGGATTCTTGCACTGGAACAGCAGACCGATCTCTCTGTTACTCGTGGGAGTACCATAGAAGTCGCCAGCGCCGTACGGCGTGGCTCTGACCTTCGTCTCTATATGACGACAAAAACTTATGAGGAGACGCTGTATTTTCAACAGACCTATGCCGGAGAGGGCGATGACTTTGCCGGCCTGATGAGTCACCACCACTCCTACACCCACCGAGGCGAGATTGCGCAACAACCCTATATCAGTCTGTTCAAGTACGACAGCTCGGGAACCTTTTCACATATCAAGTGGATGCTCGGTGATAAGGTACTTGATGAAAGCAATACCTATCCCTACGGCATCTATCGGTGGTTCGTCTGTGATCGCTTCAGTCTGGTTTACGAAAACGATGCCGAGGGCCAGCCTATTTTCGGAGACCTGGAGGCACTCAAAGAACTTGTGAGGCAGGGACGCACTATTCGGGTCGGCATCAGACAACTTTTCGGTCTGGCAGACGACCATGCCCTGGGTCCAAATCACATATCTTTTTTGACGACGATGCAGCCGATCATCCAGCAAGGCCACGTGCTATCTAATTGCGACCTGGTACTGGTGGGGGCACCCAAGTGGCCATTTACCTGGAATGACGGTCTTCACCTGGCGATGATGCGGCCATCAACTTCGGGTGAGATAGTCTGCTACTTGGCAGAACCAGGCAAGCTCCCCTTCAAGAGAATCGTGCCACATCGCGCCATGCAATGGATGGTAGCCGAAAAAGTATAGGAGGATGTGGTGAACTCTCCGAAACTTTCCGAATCGCCTCCATACCCTCGTATTCTCCCCTGATCTATTCTGCCTTTATCGTGTCAAACAGCTCACCTACAGAGATATCTAATGCAGAACAGACTTTCTCCCCCGCTCTCTTTTAATATGAACACGAATTGCCCTTAAGAGAAGGACAATTATGTGTAAGAAGTTCCTCAGACACACATGTAATAAAGATAACTAACGTCAGACGCATCTGAATTCTGAGCTTCTTGCGGTCAGCCATAATTCCTATTGACATCCACTATTTCCTTTCATATCTTAGCCTACTGCGTGATGTGAAGATACAGAAGTCGCCCCAGGGCAGCAGAAAGGAGACTGTTCCTCCTGAAAAATGAGGGACCTGCTCTCCCTGTCGAAGGAGCAGAACAGATGGCGGGCAGTGATCTGGGAATTGGCAAACAGACAAAACAAAGGGGACCATGGAAGCAGCTTGGTTCATCCACCTGATTTCTGTACCCATTGGGTAGGATATGGCTTTGATTCTGGAATCTTATATAAGGAGGAGACCAATGGCAAAACTAACCGAACAGGAAATGTTAGAGGAATTGCGAAACCACGATACACCGTCAATTACCAACGTCGTCGCCACCTATCCCAATAACCCTCTTTGTCTTGGACTTTACAATCCCTGGACAGAGAACTGGTACACTGACCAATCCATCCGCTGTATTTATCCCGAATTGGGTAGAACCGTTGGATATGCCGTAACATGTGTATATGGATTGCCCGATCCAAATTACTCACGCCTGTCCTTTATGGATGTGATCGACGGATTGGAAGCATCAAAGAGACCATCCATTCTGGTCTTTCAGCAGAAGTTTCCACCGGAGATCGCAGATAAGGTGGGACTGTCTGGTGGGAATATGACGGCTGCTTTGAAAGCCATAAGCTGTGTTGGTGCCATATCCAACGGTCCTTCACGGGACATAGATGAGATACGTCCCATGAAGTTTCAGTATATGCTGAGCGGTGTCACGGCAGGACACGGAGACATGGGCGTCCATGCGGTAAATGTTCCAGTCACAGTGGCAGGCATGGATGTTGCTCCCGGTGAGATTATCCACATGGACGAAAATGGCGCCTGCAAGTTTCCAGCCGACAAGCTCGAGGCTGTTCTTACCAATGTTCGAGCGCTGAAAGAAGAAGAAGAACCCCGAATTAATGCATTGAAAAATGCTAAAACGGCGGCAGAGATCAGAGCGATCTTCGGCGGACATGCATACGCCGCCGAGAAGGATAAGAAAAGCTCATAGCCTCATGCAATTTAGGGGATATAAATGACTTGGTGGATCACTCATACCTCGAAAGGCTTGGAGTCTTTCGGATCTAGATAGCTGTCTTCTTCTTGGGGATGGGAGCAATCACAAGAACAGAAAGGCCTGTGTCCGCTCCCATTCGGCTGCTCTGATTACAAACAACACGGCGCGTGCCTTCCTAAGCCCAATCAACAGCACTGGGTTAGCACATACTAAGACGTTAGATATAATGGGTGGAGCCAGGATATCCTTCGGACATTTCTTTGAAGTCGAGATAATCAGTGAAAAATAGTCTACCAAAAGCCATTCTATTTGATCTGGACGATACAATTTTGGCGTTCTCCGAGAGCGCAGAGCCGACTTGGCGAAAAATCTGTGAGAAATTTGCGTTTAGAGTAGAAGGACTTAAGGCCGAAGCTCTATTCGAAGCCATCAGGCAAAGCCGTACCTGGTTCTGGCAGAATCCCGAACGTCATCGTAGGGGGCGCCTGAACTTAGGGATGGCGCGGCGAGAAATCGTCGCTGGTGGCTTTCATCGTTTGAAGATAAATTACGGAACTTTGGCGAACGAAATAGCAGACTCGTACACCTCCAAAAGAGAGGAAACAGTCCAGCCATTTCCCGGAGCCATCGAAGCCCTACACCGACTCCGGGGAAAAGGTATCCACCTGGCGCTTATCACAAATGGAAACGCCGAGGGACAGCGGAGAAAGATAGAGAAGTTCGGACTGGCCAACCTCTTTGATTACATCCTTGTCGAAGATGAATTTGGTGTCGGCAAACCCGATGAACGGGTTTACGTGCATAGTCTGGATCGACTCAACGTAGAACCAGAGGATACGTGGATGATCGGGGATAATCTGGACTGGGATGTGAAGGGTCCCCAGCGCCTGGGGATTTTCGCTATTTGGGTAGACTTTGCGGGCAAAGGCTTGCCTGATGCGACCCAAGTGCACCCTGACCGAATCATCAGAAACCTTTCGGAAATTCTCGAAGAATAAATGCTCCCCCTCGCTAATCAATACCCGGCTTGCGGCTTCGTTACTTAGGCGCGTCGACCAGACCACCTCTGGCGGCATCGGCAGTTCGTAGAGTAGAGAAAGGCCTCTATAATGCCCGACAACCCACCTTGCAACGGCTCATAAGAACCTGCGGCTCAAGATCAACTTTGAAGTATCGACAGTTGACAAGATCTAACTCCAAGCGGTGAGCACATTATGGGAATCGCCACAACCTGGCTGAAAACGGTTTGACCTAACCACCACGAATGCATTTAATTTGACGCAGAAGGACATAGAACATCTAATAGCGAGGAGGAGGTTTCATGACGACTGAGAGAATTTCAAATGAGACTTGTCAGCTTCGATTTGGAAAGATTCAAGAATTCTTAGAGGAAGAAGATCTAGGTGCTCTATTTGTATATTCGCCGCCAATGGAGCACAAGTGGGGACAGACAAGCCATGTGTCTTATCTTTCCGGATGGGCGGATCATGACCGCATTGTGGATTCGGCGGTTGTCGTCCCTCTCCAGGGTGCTCCAGCCCTGCTTTTTTCAGGGATGCCCTACATGCGTGAATTAGCCTTAGAGGTCTCGCCGCTTGATGATGTGCGCCTGGTGCGAGCTGTTGACCCCGGTGCCGTAGCTGTTGATCCGAAAAAAGGCGACGCTCTTGGCAGTTTTGCCGAGGAAGCACTGGCAATTCTTCAAGATAACGGACTTGGAGGAAAGAATATTGGGGTCGTTGGTATTGAAAACATGTCCTTCTTTTTCCATCAAAGCCTATGCGAAGGTCTGGGCGAAAGGTTCAAATCCGTAAAGGATATTGTTGCGGAACTGCGATACGCCAAGAGCCCCGATGAAGTCGAAATGATGAGGCACGCAGCACGTCTGAGCGACCTGGGTTTCGAGACGATGCTCAAGATAGCCGAGCCGGGTCTTCAAGGCATTGAGATAGTTGCAGAAATGGAAAGAGTAATCCGGAGAGAGGGTGCCGATCACGCCAAGTATTGGTTGGCTTCAGGTCCACCACCCGACTGGTCGAATGTAAAGCTTGAACTGAAACCCCATATGCGCGTGTTGGAGGAAGGAGACCTGATGGCGGCCTGTTCCTACGTTGTTTACAAGGGCTATTGGTGTCACGGCCAACGCACGGGGGTGCTTCAGAGGCCCTGTACAGAGTTAGAACACATCTGCAAGATTACGCGAGAGGCCCAGGAAGCAGGTCTTACAGTAATGAAACCTGGTTGGCCGGTGGGTCACATCGCCGCGGCGATCAGAGAAAAGGCGGCAGAACATGGTTGGGAAATCCAAGGAGGTCGCATAGGACACGGCATCGGATTGGACTACAGTGAACTTCAGAACATGACTGAAAGTAACCAGACAGTCCTCAAGGCTGGTGCAACCGCCGTCGTTCACGCCATCTTCTCCTTGCCCGACTCGGGAAAGATGTTCGTTCCGCTCGGAGATGTGTGTCATGTGACCGAGGGAGGCCCAGAACTGCTGATGTCTTTCCCCCGCACTCCCTTTGTGGCCGGACAGTAATGGAGACGAGACATTTTATGGATCATTTAAAGAGCTGGTCAGGGAATTGGCTTAAGAATGGTATCTGTAAGCGACCAAGCTGGGCTTGGGGTAGGTTTCGTTCAGCAGCAGGAAAAGATTATGCTCACAAAAAGATTATGCTCACAAAAAGATTATGTTCACAAATAGCAGTGTATAGGCATTTACCTTAGCTTGTACTTATATCTTGTGTATATCGAGTTAATTATAGAAGACACAAGCAGACTGTAGAACGGAACGTACTCGGCCCATACGACCCAATCGGAAGTATCCCAGACGCCCCTGTTTGCATAATTAGTATGAACCTGATACGATAGAAGAATACTACCTGATAGGAGTATCCACGCCCCGCTGTGATAGAAACATAAGAACGGTACCATCCAGATCAAATACCAGGGATGAAGAGTAGTAGTCAACACCAGCGTGAGCCCCACAAGATGAAACCCAGCCTTTAGAGGATCGACCTGCCTTAGCACCAGATATGCCATGTACACTATGAAGACCCCAGCTACGATTCCTTTCGACAAATCTAACGAACCTGCGTAATGATATATGATCGAAAAGAGGGAATCGTTAAACCTCCACTTCAAAGTGTAGACGCCGAGTCCGTAAAGGAGCCGCTTTCCCGCATCTGCGTAAGGCAAATACCCTATCACAGCCATCAGAGGGAAAAGAAAGAGAGCCCATTTCTTCCTAACCTTGACTACAAAAAACGGCAACAATATAAAAGCTAAAAACTTGGACAGAAAGGATAAAGACAAAACTCCAAATGACCACATATCACTCTTTTTGTCTATAAGATAGATAGCAAGAAGTAAAAGAAATACTGCCAATGCCTCATTGTGCCCGCTCGACGCCGTCTCCACTATCACAAGTGGGCTCCACGCATAGACGATAGAATAGTTGAGATTAAGTCCGAGTCTTCTTAGCAAAAGCAGAAGAATCCCTATTGTTAAAAGATCGAAGAGGACAAATACAAACTTCATCCCCGTTATCGTAGGACTTACATAATAGGACACAAGGAAGAGTGCCTGTGAAAGGGGCGGATATATTGTGGAGATATGTTTTTGATTGATATAGGGATAGTACTCATCTCTTAGATGAGCTACTTCTTGAGCGCCTGGCGGATATTTATAAGGATTTATCCCGTTTAGTTGGGTCCTTCCGTCCCACAAATATCGGTATATATCGTCCGACAGCGACGGAGTCGTAAAGATCAAAGTAAGTCTGAAAATCACGGCAAAGATCACTATAGAAAAGAGAGCTTTCTCCTCATGTTCACTGCGCTTGACAACCCATATAGCGACAAGATAGACGATAAATAGGGGGAAAATTGCGGCCCAGAAATTGGGTATATTAGTCCTGAGATCTCCTGCAAGAGCGATATAGGAGAAGCCGAGCTGCATCAAAGCACCCAGAACTATTATTATTCTCCTTAAATCCATTGTTCCTTGGTATACTCAAGTAGTTTCAGTTTGCTTGGGGCTCTGACAGATCGAAATAACTAAAAGTGGGCAACGTCATTGCGAGCAAAGCGAAGCACTCTTAGTATCGACTGTGGTAACTCGAGGTTACTCTTGGTGAACTGAAAGCCCAATCAGAGCAGATTTTACTCGACAAGAGACAGATTCTGCCTATATTGCCAAACATTTGTCCGAATCGGATAACCGAGGCAGAGAGATATGAAATATCCCGCTACTTTCTCAAAATCAGATAGGGAAAGGAAGCAGCATTAGGTACGAACGTAGCAGTCAAGGCAGATAGGATCTACAAGGTCTAATGACAGAGAGTCGTCAGCGAAGTCGTAAACGCAGATTCTCACGACTAATTGGATCAGGTACTGATGGCAGCATTGCCTCAGGCGCACTATCTCGGATTTGATGAAATACTTCCGGTAAGACCTTATGAGGACTTCAGAGAGGTCGTCAAACGCAGATTCAAGTAGTCTTTCGCCATATCTTTGATACTCTAAAGGAGAGCGGAAATCGAGCGATTAGGCGAGGAAACCCGGCACTCCGTGCATTGTCAGGGAATGGAGGTAACAAGCCACGAAGTGGTCGCCTCTACTGCTTTTCGTTGTCTTGTGGATGATGTCAACAGCTCTTTACTTAATCAAAAGAGTATCGTCGTGACGGACTTTTGAATTATCGAAATCGCCACCGACGCCATACCCATCAAAGACATCCCCACGCCAAAGCCCACAGTCAGCACAGTGGCGTATAGCCTCCACTGCTTTTTCCCATACTTCGGCCAGAAATAGTACTTCGCCAGCAACGCTCCGATTATTGACGGTAGTATGAAATGCGGAAGAGAAATCATACCATGCACAAAGCCGAAGATCAGAAGGATCGGAAGGCCTAAGACGGACAGTGTGACAAAGGATAATAGCGAGGTTAAAAACCCGACTCCTATCACCTCTGGCTTTATCGCTTTGAAAAAGAGGGGTTTGTCGTCCGAAGTCTGATGGTCAGTGCCATCGAATGTCGGTACCTGGTCCACTTCAAACTGGAGGTAAGCTATAAGTCGTCCGCCCTCTACAACTGATGCCTCTTTTAACTCCTCATCCATCTGAGCTATAAGATCCTCCATATCTGGTGTTTCAACAGGAACTTTCTCGTGCGACTCTTCTGGATCTGAAGAAGCAAAGACCATCATCAGGTTTCGGCCTTTCAAAACCCCCTTTAACTTGGATGAAATTCCTGGACCGAAATCTTCAACGTCGTAGGTCACCTCTCCTTCATACCCTTCTGGTGGAAGAATGGTCAAATTGACCGTCGGCGAGTTCACCATCACACCGTCTTGGGGACTTACTATCACAGGCGCAGGAGGCGTTCCTTCTTCTGGTTCCTCACCGCGAACTTTCTCCGGAATCCTCGGAAGCGGAATAGACGGCAGACCCAGGCCTTCGAAATCCGTGTAGAAATGGCCAACTTCTGACCACTCCCCATATCTTCTTTGGTCAGGATCCTCAACATCCACGTCGTACGTTGCCCTAACTCTCCAGAACCACCAATAGCCGTCAATCAGATTGGGAGTGCTCCACGAGCCCTTGTCATTCTGGTCCTCTTCGACGTTAGGTTCACCCCTTATAGTGCTTGTAAGAAATATGCACGACTGAAATGCCCTCAAGGGCCACATCTTCTGAGCGTAAGGATACGTCGCTGAGGGGATCGGGGATAACTTCCATATATAAGACCAGTACAGAAAGCTCATGATGAACACAAGAGGCACCATAAAAATCTCAGCCTTTACTATGCTTGTAAATTTCAATCCCGTAAGTTCGATCTCCCTGAACTTGGACGCCTGACTTCCGTAATCTCCCAGTGGAAACGGCACGTACCATATTTCTATGCCCCTGAAGCCGCTCAAAAATATGGTCGCCTCCCTCACGTAAGGCAAGGACACAGTCTGACCCACCATGCCGATCAGGCGAGCGTTTATCCACGACATCACCGGAGTATAGACGAAACCGAAGAAGATCAAGAACATAAGGAGCCTCGTATCGACGAGATCCGGAAATAAGACCTTGGCAAGGACAATCCCGTAAAGGCTGGCTATCCCGAAGACCAAGAGGCATACCCAAATCCTGAAATCTCCTCTCCCTGGGGGTGGTGCCATCGTCCTTTTGGCCTCTGGGGACTTGGTTTCCTCCTCCTTTTTCGTCTTCACCCCTACAAATAGCTGGTAGAAACCTATAACCGCAAGCGTCAAGGTTATTCCGATAGAAAAGCTCATCCAAAAATCTATCGTAATAACCATCTGGGTCTGAATCGTATCCATCCCTAAAAACCAGCTCGGCAGATAGCCGTTGTGATACAAAATAGGGTTCGCCACTGTATAAAATACCGCCCCTATGACCGATCCTATTATGCCCCAGTAAGGAGCCACCAATCCCGCGAAGATAGGCCCCAGATGGAGCGTAATTCCCATAGGCGCCGCAGGGAGAAAATATCCCGTGTACTGCGTGACATCCCAGAACGGAATCGGAATCAGCTGAATAGGCTCGGCCGCCAGTGCGCCCGTGATAGTGGGAACCCCTACATATAAGACGCCCCATACCATCCCTATTACGGCTCCGACCGAAAAGAGTCTCCATCTCCAGGTCTCCTGGCCGCTGCTCTCCTCCGCCAGAGCCATCGCCCCGTGGGCTGCAATCGGAGCGAAGGGATAGGGTAATCTTTCGTAATCGGACGTAACTCTAAAGAGCACATAGCCCCCCGTAAACCACGCTAACTTTCCAAACACAGTACCTAAAACCAAAAGTATAATAGCATACAGCCAATCCTTATGGAGAAACGTCCTGTTTATTATCGCCTCAGATTCAGGTTGAGGAGACACCCAATGGGGGATAAGTTCGGCTATGCCGAACTGTTGTGCCGCAGGAGATTGCACGAAATACTGGCTCCATATAAGACCTTCAAACATCCCTGTCTCTGCCGCCACTAAAGCGCTGGACACATATAAAAGCAGGTAAATCTCCTGCTTTTTCATCGTCACAAACGACCTCTTAGCGATCTCCATAAAGAGGATGATCGTCACCCACTGAGCCGCAGCACCTATTCCTCCTCCGATCATCAAGTCCAAATACATATTGCCGGGGACCATAATTACAGAGATGAACAGCGCCCCTATAATAGTCCTTATAGTGAAACCCTCCTCGAACTGCTCGGGAGGGTGCAGAAGATCCCTGTACTCTTCGATCTCCTCAAATTGAGAGCCGCCCTTGCGCCCTAACAAAGAATTGCCCTTTCCATTTTGGCCTCACAAATATCGGGCCAACAGACATGTACCTCTGTTCTGACTGATCTAATGTCAGACAGGAATGTTAGAACCACCATGCAGAAAAGTATAGCTGCCATTTCAAGAAATGTCACCCAAATCCAGCAATAGAAAGTGCAGGGGCAGACCTGTCACTGCCGCACCGGTTCGCCCCTACATACGTCTACTGTCTTTCCCTGTCTGCTTTATGCCACAACAGCCTGTTCCTCAAGCAGATTTGTTCCCTTGTGTCTGTATTCGTCCTTTGCATCAGCAGGGATAGTCCTCCAGATTAAGAACTGTTTCCTTATCACGTTCATAAGCCTCTGATTTGCCCTCTTCCAGGACACATCCTGACCGCTGACCCGCCTTATGTTCAACTCTATATCATACACATTATGCGCGCCTGTCGGATTCGCGCTGAACTCTATGTGTTGACTTACCCCCTGATCGTAAGGAGCCAGCCATATATCCATATCTATGCTGTAACCTATCCCCTTTGGCGTCTCACGATCTGAGAGCCTCGCATTTTGAGTGTAGAATATCCCCACAGACTCCTCGCTGTAGGCGTCGAAATAGTCCATCAAGAAGGTGCATATTCCCAGTACATCCGCTCCGCCTACGGTAAAGGGAAAATCGAATGTCCAGTCGTCCCCATCTGGCTCGGGGATCTTCCACCTCCTCATCACGTCGGGCACAGCTATACTTGCGGCCTTCTTTGCAGGATACAGAGTCGAAAGCATGACCACGATCATCACCAAAAGTGCCGACATAACGGTCGACATTGAGGAATAGTTCAGCGTGAAACCGGAAAGCCACCCTCCCAATATCAACACCTTTGCCACACCTTGTCCCACCAGATACCCGGATACCACCCCTAAGACCGCATAGACGCACGCCTCTGCGATGAAAAGAAGAGAGATGTGCACAGGGGCCAGCCCTACGGAAGAATATATACTTATCTCCCTGAATCGCTCATGGACGGCCCCCATCATCGTATTTAGGACTATCAATGCGGCGATCAACATCGGGATAAAGAGATTGGTCAACCCCCTGAATGTAGTCAATCCCAGAGAACTGTAAACGGAGACATCTATTCGCCCCGTCTCCTCGTTCTTGATCCCGGCAAAAAGGGTCACAGCCAGCCTGGAGATGAAATTTTCTATCAGGCCTACTACGTCCACCCCCTCGTTGAACTTCACAGCCACAGACCTGAGCGAACCTCCGACTTCCCGCAGGGTCCTGTATGGGACGATCAGCACATTATCCATCTTCAGATGCTCAAATGCCTCTATCACAGGCGGTCTGTCGGTCAAACCCTGTCTTTCCTCCTGCTCCCTTTGAGCCGTCATCTGAATCATCTGTCCGCCTGTCTCCTTGAAGTCCGCCGGGGTCAGGACCTCTCCATCCAGGTCCTTTACGTGCTCCGCCTTTCTGGAATCTATAATCCCCACCACAGTGAACATCTCCCCGAAGAGCCTGACCGTTGCCGTGCCAACATCCTCAAAGCCTATCTCCAATTTGCTTGCCATGTCCGTCGGAATGATGCAGACATATCTGTCGTTCTCATCAAACCATTTCCCAACTAGTAAACACCTGTCCAATCCCGTCACCTCCTGCTCGTCGGCAGTTACGCCTAAGACCCCGAAGGCGTTCACCGATTTGTCTTCCCACTTAAGCTTGATGAAATTCTTGGACCTAAAGGTGTACCAACTCCTGGGAACCACTACAGCCATGTCCTCGAAATCGGACTTTGCATAGTCGTAAGCTGACTGCTCCAGCCCCCCCCACGTCCTGTTCCGTATAAGAGCACCCTCGTATATCCCCTCATCATCCATCGGAACCTGGTTGAACCTCAACTTGGTCTTTATAGACGAGAACGACAGGACTGTAAACGTCAAAAGCAGGATAGTCACCAAAGTCAGCCCTGTTCTAAGCTTCCTCCTCCTCATATTGGATACACCCAAAGAAAAAGCGGTCATAGACGCAGACATCCTGCCAACGTCCGTATCGTGCACTATGGCCGCTTCTTTTCTTAAGTTTTTCATCTGAACGTCGAATTTGGAAAATACCATAGACATCACGAATACCGCCAGAGCCAAGATTACAAATGCTAACAGTATCACAAACGGGTTGGATAGTTCAAATGCAGGATGAACTAAAGACATAAAGAACCATATCACTATGAATACTCCGATGAACCCCAATATTCTGCCCTGAATAGTCGCAAAGGAAAAGAGGAGCCTCTCCAGGAAATAGGCGCATGGGAGCACCAGAACCATAAAGAATATTATCCCCCTTACCACGTCATTTTGAGTGTCTCTGACATCAGGATAGGCCCTTGACTCTATGCCCATCGCAGCTCTGGTATACTTAATAAAATCGTCCCATCTCTTATCCTCCATAGCCTTCTGCGCCAGATCCAACTGCGTCCCAGCGGTATTGTGGAGTAAATCCAGCCTCTTATTCTCTATGGAGTACTTCTTAAGCTCGTTGATCCTGGCTTCATCCAGATTCCACATGTCCCTGGCAGCTAAAAAGGAAGTCCTGATGAGCGCCCCGTGATCTAAAGTCTCAAACCCCACCCCCGTTGCTTCCTCTTCATTTTGTGGGAATATGCGATAGCTGATATTATAGTCAATTCCGTCAACGAGTCTCCCACCGGAGGAAAGAGCCGTTATAGATCCGTTTTCGTAGTCTACCGTGTAGTCAACTCCCACCCTAAGGAGCGTTCCTCCAGAATCGATAAGCTTAAAGGAACCTTTTTCGATCTTCGCTTGGTCTGTGCGCAGGAGGACCGGGGCATCGAGGGAGACCGTTAAGGTATCTTCTACCTGTATGGTAGAATTGGTCAAGAGGTATCGTACGCCGAACATCCCCGCACTCATAGAGATCTTAACTTTCTCTCCCGGTCGCGTAAAGAGCACCCCTATAGGCTCGGTCGGACCATAGCCTATCGAATACCCGAAGTCGTTTGGGGCTGTATTGCTCTCGTCGTAAACCACAACTTCCTGAAGCTTGGTCAAGTACCTCGGATCCACAGTATCGTAAAAGTCGGTCGAGACACACTGAAAGAGCTCGGTGACTGTCTTTGTCTGCCACCAATCTGCAGTGAACTCAGCACCATATATCTTAGACTGTCCCCCTTTGTTGGGTGCGTACGTGATATTCCCCGTATAAGGATCGATGTAGTAAGCCTCAACAGCCAGGTTACTTACTAAGATGCTATTGACTTGAAAGAGGCCATCTGCGTCTGTGATCTCGTAGTGCGTGCCCCTGACACCTTTTTGCGACTTTCCTCCCGTCCTTAAAACCGCCACAGCCCCCGCTACTGGATGATCCGGTGTTACGCTGCCCCTGGTAAGCGTGGCCACCCGACCTAAAACTCCTTTGAGGGTATCTTTCTGCCTCTCCTTGAGGTCTGGAAAGAGGCGCGGATCGTCGAACGCCATATAGAACATCCCCGCCAGTACTCTGATCTGAGTCGCAAGGTTAGAAAAGTTCATCTTCTCCGGCACATCGAAGGGAGTATCCGCCAGAAATCTTCCGTCGTTGATAGTCACAAAAGACAAAGATGGGGTCCCTGTGCGGAACACGACCTCACTATCCACATTTATAGATCCCCCGGGGATAAACGTCTCCCAACTGATTCCGGTCACGGGACTGATGCCGTTTGCCAAAACGCCTTTCGGATCTAAACCTAATGCCTTACCTACTCTTTCTGCAAGATTCACAAAGGTCCTGCCGAACGGAGCGAAGAAACGCTTGTGAGAAAAGCCCGAACTGCTGTTCCATATCCCCAACTCATCGGTCCGCGAGGACAGATCCAGTCCTATAAACAGCTTTATGTCTATAGGCTCTTCCATCATCTTGACGTAATGTTCCTCCCTCCTGTGGTGCCTCTGAAGGAAATCGCTTATCCCTCTTAATCCCAGATGGTGAGCCGAAGTCGCCAGAAATATCAATGTCCTTCTGGAAGGATGCTGCCTGAAATACCTTGCCAGCTCCAAGAGTCCAACGACGCCAGATGACATCTCCGCGCCTGGAGCCAGTGCAGGAACTACCGACATCGCATCGTAATAGGACTGAATGGCTATTATCTCATCCTTCAACACTGCGTCGTACCCAGGTATAGTTCCCATAATGTTCCACGCCGGTCTCCTTTCCCAGTCCATCCTCGCCTCCATGTGGACCTGAATATCCTCCTCTTTCAATCGTTCTAACAGATATCGGCCTTCCTCCTTGGAGATCCAGAACCTTTCGACGCTTAAAGGAACTTGGACAAATTTTTGCTCGGCTTCCAGGTACACCGTCTCGTCAGGCTCAATGAAAATCACAGCCTGTGTCCCTAACATCGCAGCATTCAGCCAGTTGTTCCACGTGTTAAACTCCATAAGAGTTATACTCCCCTCCACATCCTTCCCGTTGAAGGCTGAAAATTCTCCCGACCCTCCGTATATCAAATTCCCTCTTATTCCACCCTCAGGCAGCGTAGATGTCTTAACTAAATTGGGCCATATCGAGTAGAGCCTTATCTTCTTATCTTCACCTATGATGCTAAGACTCCCTCCCTTGTCCACCGGAATGACCATCGTGTACTCCTCCGACCTTACATCCTGGAGCCCGATTCTTTCAAACTGCCGCTGTATGTACACCGCCGCTGTATCGCTACCTGGATAACCCACGACCCTCGATCCCAAAGACGACAGGAACTCTACATTTTCTCTTATCCTGTCCTCATCCACAGATTCATAAAGGTCATCGTAATCCATGTCAGGGGTATAGGCTGCCTCTGTATCGGAATACAATCCAAACATAAGAGACATTAAAATCAAAGCCTTAGCCTTCATGCATCCCCTTGCCTTCATGATCCCCTTATCTCCATAATATCTGGAATTGCGCAAGGTGTGACTTTATCTACCACTTCTATCTACCTAATGTGGAATTAGTATAGTGACAAACCCGCAACTTGTCAAGTATTTTTCTTGCCGGAACTCTACGGTTCTATCAGGTCTCTTAATCTCATCAGATTTACCTTGTGCATGGTCTCAGAGTCCGGAGTCTCTACTATCATCGGTATTCCTTTCAACCTTTCGTCGTTGAGCAACAGCCTGAACGCCTCCAGACCTATCTGCCCCTCTCCTATATGTTCGTGCCTGTCCGCTCTGCTGCCCAATCCCTTCTTGGAATCGTTAGCGTGAATTACCTTAAGCCTATCAAATCCTACAATCTTATCGAACTCCTCCAAAGTCTTGTAATACCCGTCGCTTGTTCTTATATCGTATCCGGCCGCAAACACGTGGCAAGTATCGAAACAGACGCCTACTCTGTCGTCTTCATCAATCAGCTCTATCATCTGTGTTAGGTGCTCAAATCTGTGTCCTAAATATGTCCCCTGACCCGCCGTAGTCTCTAACAGGATTTTAAGTTGAAATCCAGGAGTCTTGTGGTGCACGTTGTTAATACTCTCTGACAGACGCTTTATCCCCTCATCCTCTCCCGAATCTTTGTGAGCCCCCGGATGAGTCACCAGAAATGAAACGCCTAGGGCTTCCGCCCTTTTTATCTCCGTGTGGAAGGCCCCTATTGATCTTCCGTACGTGGCCTTTTGTGGAGAAGCCAAGTTAATCAGATAAGAATCGTGAGCCACCACAGGATATATCCCCGTATCCCTGCAGACTTTCTTAAACCCATCCGTGATCTCATCTGTAAGCTCGAAACCCCTCCACTGGTTTGGATTTTTGGTAAATATCTGAACCGTGTTACAGCCTATCTCCTCAGCCACTAAAACAGCCTTATCCAATCCTCCTTGACCCGATGTGTGTGCTCCTAATAGCATATTTCCTCCGGTCTGTCCAAAGCTTGCTCCGATGCACATCTAAGCAGTTGACTCCTGTTCGTCAATAAAAAGGGAGTAGGGGCGGCACTTCGTGCGCTGCTGCCTCCACTCCCTGACAAAGCGTCCACGGCGGCTAGTACCTATATTCTGTCTACCACCTTTTTCGTTATCAGATCTATAGGCAAAAACTACTGTGCTACTCAAGACCCTAAACGAGAAGACGAATGCCCTTTTGAAAACATTCTTTGGCTTTCCCAAACTCTCCTAACAGCATAAGCACATCTCCCGTCTCCTCATACCTTTTTGCAACTATAGATTCGTCCTCTGTCAGTAGGGCGGCTCTGTTGCAAAGATCAAGGGCTTCGTCTATACGTCCTTTATCCAGATAGGTTTGGGACTGCTCCATAAGCCGATTATACTCTCTCTTTTTTGCAGCTATCTCTGCTTTCCTTTTCAATTTGTTTAACTGCCTGATACTTGAAGATACGCCACGCTTCGGATGCCAATATAGCGAGCAGGACACCTTCAATTGCCCACTCGAGATATTCACTTATAAGCGTGTGAAATCCGAAGACCAGCAGAATAAACAAGATGAATACCAAAAGCGGTAATATTACAGCAGAGTCGTCCACTTTCAGTTCCCTCTCAAGCGAGTCTGGCGATTACACCCTACTGTGCATGGAGAGATTCCTCTGGAGAGAAGGAGACCCCAAAAGATCGAAGGCGCTCGCCATCCCCGATTGATTCTATCGGGGAACAACTTTTCTGGGAAAAAAGCACATTGACTCTCCGCTACTCTATCGACTGGTGGAGTGTGTCTTTGAGAAGCTTGCCGGGTTTAAAGTGGGTCTTGCGACGTGCGGGAACGCGGATCCTTTCTCCTGTTCTTGGATTCCTTGCAGCAGGCTTGGGTCTGGTGTTCTTAACCTGAAAGACTCCGAAGCCTCTGATCTCTATTCTTTCGCCTTTTTCAAGGCTCTCTCTCATTGCATCGAATAAGCTCTGGACCATATCGGCAGCTAAACTCTTCTTACAAGCTGTATCCTGGCTGACTCTTATAGCGAGATCCTTCTTAGTCGTTGTCACAAGCGGTTCCTTTCTTTTTAATCCTCTCCACAACTTTTCTGATATTCCTATCACCTGCTCAATTTTTCATCCCTTCTGCTTCAGTACCTGTAATTTCAACCTCTATTGAGGGCTTCCATAATCATAATACAATATGAAACTTATGTCAAGTAAAAAGATATGCCTTCGCAAACTTTTAGAGGGAAATAAACAGGTCTAATAGCCTATCTACTATCAAGGCAAAGACGGCTCCATAGAGGGACGATAGGGCATTGACAGCATCATTTCCAAGCCAGCTTATCCCAGAAGTTAAACGACAGGACGTCTCTTCACAGTGAAAAGGGCGCTCTGTCGTTTGGAGACATTTGGAGCACATATATTCCCGCTGTAGAGTCGCTCCCAAAAGACTGTCTGCGAGGGCCCCTGCAATTCCAGCAAGCCAGATAGCTGTCAAGTTCAGGACATTCAAATAGGGGTAAAAGGCCAATCCCGTAGAGGCGATAAGGAGAGAACCGAGAACGGACCCTGTAAATCCAATAAAAGAAACGGCTCCCGATGTTCCGGGATCAACTGTTTTAAGGTCAGTTATAAGACGAGGGCGGGAGGTCGAGAGGATGCCTATCTCTGTCCCCCACGTGTCGGCTGTGGCAGTGGCAAGGGCCCCTAAATATGCTGTACACCAGATCGGCGATGGCAAAAGAGCGTTCGCTAGCACTATAGCCCCGGGGATACCTCCGTTGGCCAGAACCTGGGCAAGATCCCTAGTCGATGCCTTTTCAAAGACAGCCCTGAAATCCTTTTTCCTCTCTGCGCCGAGTTTGGATAGGAGACTTGATGCCAAGAAAAAGACAAGAAGAGCAAAAACCCATGGCAGTCCTCCTAATCCGAAGATAACAGTTCCTAAAACAAGCGCTCCGACTGAGCCACTGACAGTCAGAAATCGGACTCTGTATGAAAGAGTGGCTACTAAAGCAGCAAGTATGAGACCTATCCAGAATCCAGAGACCTTCTCCAACTGGCTCTCCAACTTCAGACGTTAGCTCCAACAAGGACAGCAACAAGACCGACAACCATATCGGCTTTGAGGATAGTGTTGAGTCTTTTGAGGTTGGCGGAGGAATCATCCTTCCACATAGATCTGATAACATATATGAGCACAGGATGCACCCCCACAAGCACAACGACTAAATAGGCCGAACCGTAGATGCGAAGTGGGTAGGGCACAAGAGTCAGAAGCATAAGAATAGTGTAGACGGCGGTAGCGGCTGCAAACGCCGCTTTTTTGCCTTTGACAACGGGGAAAGTGGAATAATTGGAGTGCATGTCCCCCTGGATGTCTTCTACGTCTTTGATGATCTCCCGTCCAAGGTGGAAAAGGATGGCAAATAGTGCGGGTATAAAGGATGCGTATATGTTTCCGGTAGAAAGTCCCCCGTAGACAAAGGCTAAAGCTGCAACGCAACTGACCGTAAAATTACCCACCAGCGGAATAGATTTTAATCTAATGCTATATTGAATCAGAAGAAGAGTTGTTGCAAAAGCTACGACAACTGCCCCTTTATTTATAAGGAACGACAGGAGCATACCGCCGATGAAGAGCAACGTAGATTGAATAGAAGCGGTGCGCTTTGTGACTACCTCGGCCGGTATAGGACGGTGGGGTTTATCTATCCTGTCGGCTTCCACGTCAGAAAGGTCGTTAAAGCCATTGCCAGCTGCGGCGATAAGAGTTGCAGAAAAGGCGGCAACTATAGCTTTAAGAGGCGAAGCTATAGTCCCCGACGCTGCTGCACCTACGATCACGGAGAAAAAACAGATCAGACAGTTTAAGGGTCTTGTAAGTTGTATGAGAGCGATAAGTGTTCTCAAAGGCGACCTTTCCCCGGAGGCACAAGAGCAGTGCATAATCTGTGGCCCATAACCAAAATACACCTGATAGTTTTGAATGTCAAGACAATACAGAAGCAAAGCATGTGTCACACTGTTGCTCTTGACAAATCCACACATATTATGCAAATTGGGGTTTGAGGCTTGTCCCCGAGTGATGCTATCGGGGAAAGGAGGTCAAAAAGATGTCAATCCCTGTAGCGAAAGATAGTTAGAGTTGTACAACATTTAGAAAGGCAGAGGTCGTGTTGGATCTTTTGAAAAGAGCGGATGTATCGGGAAAATGGCATCGGCTACTAGCAGGCGTATGAGTGGACAACGGGAAACGTTTTTTCTGGAACCTGAATAAAAAGTGTGTTTGGTCTAACCGTTTGGAGTCCTTCGAACAGATCATATCATATCCCAATGGATTGAGGACTACAACAAGAAGCGTCTACAATCATCCCTCGGAGGCATGAACCTACAAGAGCGGAAGCTTTTCGGCGCCAGCAAGCTGCAATTCTGTCTCCAAGTCGGTTGTCAGTCAGCAGATAAAGAAGGTAGAGGAGACGTTCGGTCATAAGCTTGTGGAGAGAGGAAACACGGTCTGAACTTGAAGCCAGCAGGAGGATACTCTACGGAAGGTGTGGGAGAGAAAATGGAAAAGCTCCGACCCAAAGGCCGGAGCTTCCCACCTTCTGTAAGATTGGCGTTGAAGCCTTATGCACTAGAACAAGACAGCAACGCTGTAGAAGGCATACAGCGCAAACGCTGATATAAGTGCAACCAGGCTTATATGCTCTATCAACATGTGTGATTTCACAGTTTTTCACCTCTTCTATTATGATTTAAGGTTTGTATTTCCTTTGTATTTCCGATGTCTCTATTACCTATTAATGAAGTTGTCATAATTGGTATTATAAGTCAAATTAATTGATTTAATGCTTATTATTAAATAAACTAATATTAGGCGATCCATTAGAGTCTGACAGTAGCAACCCAAATGTAGAGCCATACCGCGCCTTAAACACGCTTAGAAAAAGGTGCTTAACTATGCTTATAGAGAGTCTGAAGATCTTCTGCGATCTGGTCGAGAGCGGAAGCTTTTCCAGGGCGGCAAGCAGCAATTTCGTCTCCCAGTCGGCTGTCAGTCAGCAGATAAAGAAGGTAGAGGAGACCTTCGGTCATAAGCTTGTGGAAAGGGGAAAACGCGGTCTGAATTTGACTCCGGCGGGGGAGATATTCTATAAGGGATGTAAGGATATGGTTCAAAGATACGATGAGATGGAATCTGCGCTTCAGGAGCTATCGGGCGTGGTTGCAGGGACAATAAAGGTGGAGGCCATATACAGCGTTGGGATACACGAGCTTTCATCGTATCTGAAGACATTTTTCAGTAAGTACCCGCAGGTAAACGTGATCCTGGATTACGACCGGGCAGATCAGATATACGAAAACGTGATAAATAACAAGATCGATCTGGGGATTGTGGTCTATCCGGTCAGAAAAGGCGGGATCGAGACAATTCCTTTTAAGGAGGATGAGTTAGTGGTCATATCCAATCCCGACCATCCTCTATCAAGATTTGATAAGTTAGACGTGGAGATGTTGCAGGGACAGAGATTCGTGGCGTTCGAGAAGGACACTCCCACAAGGAGGGCAATAGACAAGATCCTGAAAGATCATAAGGTTCAAGTTGAGATTTCCATGGAAATCGACAACGTGGAGATGCTAAAGCACGCTGTTGAAGCCGACTTAGGAGTCTCCATCGTCCCATCGGTAACGGTGGAACAGGAGATCGAACACGGTACGCTCAAGGCGATAGATTTCAAAGATAAGAGGTTCAAGCGACCGCTTGGAATCATTCATAAAAGGGGAAAAGTCCTTACTGTTCCGGCTGAGAGGTTCATCCAGACATTAACAAGGCAAGGAGAGAATAAGGGAGATCAAGAAGATAGAGCCAGTGAACGTTAAGGCTCTCCATGAGAAGCACCAATGACATAGCTGAGGTGTACGTTCTGAGCGGAAGACTCCGAGGTCCCAACTCCCAATGTCGAGGTATCCCACGTGCAAGAGGCACCTCCGAAGCTGGACGTCCAACTTCGGAGATGTCTGGGTGAAGGTGACGGTCGAAGACGAGATGTGGGGATTGGGAAGGGCTTCTTACGGCCATCCCATGACAGCTATATCGCCTGAAATGACGGACCGGGAGTCGGCCTGGAGATTGAAGAGGATTGGTTAGTACCCTATACTCTGTAACGATACCCTTTGTAGAGTTCAGAGAACCGCCGTCGAGAGCGTTGCATGGGAAGTGCAGCGAGGGCAATGAGTAGACGTTGAGAGGAGTAAAAAAGATTGGCCAACGGATTATTTCCCCCAGTCTCTATTGACATCAAACACCTCACTTCGTATCTTCCTATAAGATCAGAAGGAATATTTTGAAGACTTGAAGGAGGACATGTATGGAAGCGTTGATAATAGCCGCTGGAGACGGTGGTAGATTAGGCGATCTAACTAAAGATAAACCAAAACCGCTAATCCAACTCTTAGGTTTATCATTGATTGAAAGAACAGTGTTAACTGCAAAACAAGCGGATATTCACGAATTTTTGATAGTTGTCGGTTATCGTGGGGACAAAATAAAAGAAAAGTTAGGAGACGGAGAGAGACTCGGAGTAAAAATAGATTATATTGAGAATAAGGAATGGCAAAAGGAAGAAAATGGAGTCTCCGTTTTAAAGGCGAGAGAGGCGTTGAATGAGAACTTCGTCCTTTTGATGTCAGACCATATCTTTGATGATCGTATCTTAAATGAACTTGTAAAATGTGATATGAAAAGTTCTGTGGTTTTAGCAGTCGATAGAAAAGAGCCGTGCAAAGAGGATACGAAAGTCCTGGAAAGAAATGGGAAGATCGTCGATATAGGTAAGAACATAAGGGAGTCAAACTGCGTAGATACGGGCATCTTTTTATGTTCACCGAAGATATTTTCTTATATTGAAGAGGCGGCAAATGAGAAAAAAGGAGAACTTAGGGACAGTATCAAAAAAGCCACCAAAAATGGAGACGCTGAGATATTTGATATTACCAAGATCGAAAGTTACTCCTCAAAGATGAGAAAAAACATCGAGCTTTGGTGGACAGATATAGATACGCAGGAGGATTTAAAAAAAGCATCCGACAAGCTTATGACTAATCTGAAAAAAACTTCCGATGGTCCTGTTTCAAGGTATGTAAATAGACCTATATCAACTATTATTTCAAAGTATCTTATAAAAACTAGCATAACTCCAAATTTTATTTCTTTTTTTCCTTTTATCATTTCTATGTTGGGTGCATATTTCTTCTTTTTAGGTGGGTATGTTAATTTAGTTATTGGCGGAATTCTTGCGCAAATCTCATCAATCGTTGATGGCTGTGATGGTGAAGTAGCAAGACTAAGATTTCAAGCTACGACATTCGGTGGATGGTTTGATGCAGTATTGGATAGATATGCTGATGGATTTCTTTTATTTAGTTTAACTTATTATGTTTATGTCTTGAATAATAATTTCTTGTACATTGCGATTGGTTTTTTGGCAATAATGGGATCTTTTATGAACAGTTATACTGCAGACAAGTATTATAGTTTGAGGAATAGACTGCTGAACAGAAGAATTGGTTCAGAAGATTTTTCATTCAGAATACGTCGTGATGTTAGAACATTTATTATTTTTGTAGGTGCCTTAATGAATCAGCCCCTCTTAGCTCTTATTTTAATTGGAACTATGACAAATTTAGAAAATATCAGAAGGGTAATAGTTTTATATAAAAATAAATAATAAGGTATCAGATGTGGTTATGGTGAATATAACTTCATACTTTTCCCCTTGACAAAGCGACAGATATTGATTATTATATATGTAGTTTCAACACACAGTCCAAGAGCAAATTTGGACGACATTGGAGAAAAAGGAGAGCTTGATGGAATTTTCACTCCCTTTCTACGGAATTTATTACAGCCGCTGGTATAACTGGGGAGGAATATGTCCATGGCTCGTAAGTTAAGATAGCCGTATATATCGCAGAAGATAAAAAGCCGTGGGCATAACTTGAATGCCTGCGGCTTTTTTGTTGATTTCCCTTGACAACTGTGTATCAGGAATGTTATGTTAAGTTTATAAAAGACTTCGACTAACATCGTTTTAGAGGGCATATAGCTATGAGTGCTTTGATAGTGGTGCGACCACTCCGCGTTGCAGCGGTACTCTTATCGCTGCACTTCTTCTGTGGAACCGGAGAGTCCCAAAACGAGACGACAGCGCTGACAGTTTACAATCAGGACTTGGCGTTAGTCAAAGAGGTAAGGAAGATAGAGTTAGAGAAAGGGGCAAACCTGGTAAAGTTTGCAGATGTAGCTTCGAGCATAGACCCCACATCTGTGCATTTTAAATCGCTTACCGATCCCGATGGAGTGGCTATATTAGAACAGAATTATGAATACGACCTATCTAGTCCTATGAAGATCCTGGAGAAGTACCTGGACAGAAACGTTAGCATTTTAGCAAAGGGAGAAAAGCTCCACGAGGGCACGCTGATCAGCTTCAAGGACGGGGATATTGTGTTGATGGGTGTAGACCAGATCAGGATAGTTAAATTAGAGACGATTAAGAATATCCAATTGCAAGAGATCGAGGGTGTAGAACTGATCACAAAGCCGACTTTAGTATGGCTCTTGGAGTCGGAAAAGGCCGATGAACATTTAGGGGAGATAAGTTACCTGACATCGGGAATCGAATGGCACGCTGAGTACGTGACGGTTGTGGGAAAAGATGAGAAGAAGACCGAGTTAGGAGGATGGGTGACGATAGATAATCGCTCCGGGACGGATTACAAGGACGCGCAGGTCAAGCTTGTGGCGGGGGATGTACACAGAGTCAAGGAGGAAGTTGAGTTCAGAAGAAGGCGTTTCGAGGTTATGGCAAAGGCCGCTGTTCCTCAGTTCGAGGAGAGGGCCTTCTTCGAATACCATCTCTACTCTTTGGATAGAAAGACCACTATCAAAGATAATCAGATCAAACAGCTTTCTCTATTTCCCAACACAGAGGTGAAATCCAGGAAGGTCTATTACTACGACGGAGTTAGAAACAATAAAAAGGTGAAGGTGAAGTTAGAATTTAACAATAGCAAAAAAGCAGGAATGGGGATGCCGCTTCCGGGCGGCAAAGTGAGGGTCTACAAAAAGGATGTGGACGAGTCGCTGGAGTTCATCGGGGAGGATAAGATAGATCATACGCCGGTGGATGAGGAGGTTCGGCTTATATTAGGCGATGCGTTTGACGTTGTAGGCGAGAGGATAGTCGCATATAGAAGGAAGATCACAGATAGGATATATGACGAAGATGTGAAGATAACTTTAAGGAATCATAAGGACAAAGACATAGAGGTCGTAGTGGTAGAGCACATATGGGGTTTTTGGGAGATACCCAAAAAGTCGCACGGTTTTAAGAAGAAGGACGCTCAGACTCTGGAGTTTAACGTTCCGGTGAAAGCGGGAGGAGAGGAGAAAGTGGAGTATACTGTCAGGCATAGATAGATTATAACGGAAGAGCGATTCTATGGAGAAAAGTAAGTACGGTAAGTAGCGGCAGACACTCAGGTCTGCCCTGAAAATACGGATAAATCGGGCGTAACCACTTCGTGGCTTGTTGCCACATCTCCCTGTCCACTACCCGTGGGTTCGCCTCTGCCAGATGCACTGTCCACTCATAAAGTAGGAACTTAGATGTGATAGAACCGAGTTATGAGGATTTCGAAAGGCTCACCTTCAAGGCGAATATAGTCCCCGTGTTCAAGGAGATCCTGGCGGACACTGAGACCCCGGTTTCGGCCTATTTGAAGATACGCCATCAAAGTAAATATTCGTTCCTTTTAGAAAGCGTGGAGGGCGGTGAGAAGATAGCAAGGTATTCTTTTTTGGGCGTGGGGCCATTTAAGATATTCCGATCAAGAGGTAAAAGGGTAGTTATAAAAGATCTATCCTCAGGCAAAAAGGAGGAGTATAGAGCTGACCCTATCAAAGAGTTGAGAAAGTTAGTTGAGGGACACAGGGGCGTTCATCTAAAGGGACTGCCGAGGTTTACAGGCGGCGCAGTGGGATACGTGGCTTACGATGGGATAAGGTTGGTAGAGGATATCCCCGACGACAACATAGACGATCTGAATTTGGATGACATAGTCTTTCTATTCTTCGATACTATCCTTGCATTCGATAATATCGCTCATAAGATCATCTTGATCTCCAATGTCCGTGTAGATTCCGAAGGGGATTTGAGGGACAAATACGATGCTGCCATAAAAGTGATTGCAAAGTTGGAAAATGCGCTGTCAAAATCGGTGGATGGTGTTCCTCGTGCGGGAAAAGGACACTGTGAAGTCGTGTCGAACCTTAAAAAGGAGGATTATAAAGACAGGGTATTAAGGTGCAAGGAGTACATTTTGGCCGGAGACATCGTTCAGGTAGTCATATCTCAACGCTTTCAGACTGAGATATCCGTTGATCCGTTTGAAATTTACAGGATGCTGAGGATCGTCAATCCGTCTCCTTATATGTTCCACATTTCGATGGATGGTCTGGCAATTGTGGGGGCATCTCCTGAGCTTCTGGTGAGAGTGGAAGACGGCATCGTGACAACGCGACCTATCGCTGGAACAAGAAAAAGGGGCGAAAACGAAGAGGAAGATCTAAAGCTCGAAAGAGAACTCCTGTCAGATGAAAAAGAGTTGGCAGAGCACCTTATGTTGCTCGATCTGGGGAGGAACGACATCGGACGAGTCAGCAGGTACAGTTCTGTCGAAGTGACCGAGCAGATGAGGGTGGAGAGATATTCGCACGTTATGCACATCGTGTCTAACGTGAAGGGGAAATTAAGGGATGGCTTCGATGAGTTGGACGCCCTCTTTGCGTGTTTCCCTGCAGGGACCCTGACAGGAGCGCCTAAGATAAGGGCGATGGAGATAATAGACGAGATGGAGCCGACAAGGAGAGGCATCTACGGGGGAGCTGTGGGATATTTGGACTTTTCAGGAAACTTAGATACCTGCATCTCCATAAGAACCCTTGTTGCCAAAGACGGTATTGCCTACATTCAGGCAGGAGGCGGAATAGTGGCAGATTCCGTTCCGGAAAATGAATTTGCCGAGACAGTGAACAAAGCCAAGGCACTGATCAACGCGATCCAGATGGCAGAAAGAGGAGACATAACAGTCGACAGTAGCCTTTAGGCAGCATACAGGGAGAGGCAAATGCCCTGTCTGCTATCTACGAGATTGCTTCTCTGCCCCCAATTTAGCCCCCGATAGATTCAATCGGGGGGTCGCAATGACAATATTTGGCTTCGGACTTCAGTAATCCAAATGGGTGAAACCCGGTGGGTAAGACATTCTTGTCTGACGATTCAACCTCACCTGTCTACTTTCTTCAAGGGTAACAGCTATGATACTGATGATAGACAACTACGACTCATTCACATATAACCTCGTTCAGTATTTAGGCGAGTTAGGGGGTGAACTTGATGTCTACAGGAACGATAAGATCACCCTTGAGGAGATAGAGGATATGGGGCCAGATAAGATAGTCATATCCCCTGGTCCCTGCACCCCGAACGAGGCGGGAATATCCCTCGATCTTATCAAACACTTTAGCGTGAAGATCCCGATCTTGGGCGTATGTCTGGGACATCAAACTATGGGACAGGCGTTCGGCGGGAAGGTGTTAAGGGCGCCCTATCTGATGCACGGGAAGATATCTGAGATATATCACGACGGAAAGACCATATTCAAGGACTTGGAAAATCCGTTCACTGCTACAAGGTATCACTCTTTAATTGTCGAAAGGGACTCACTTCCCGACTGTCTGGAGGTGTCGGCAGAGACAGATGACGGTTTAATTATGGGATTAAGGCACAGGGATATGTTAGTCGAAGGAGTGCAGTTCCACCCTGAGTCGATCCTGACCAAAGAGGGGAAAAACCTGTTGAAGAACTTTTTGGAGTCTTAAGCCCTGGAGATTAGTTATGCTAAGGGATGGTATAAATAAGGTCATAGCCGGTGAGGATCTCACCAGAGAAGAGGCCAGTGGCGTGATGAATCAGATCATGTCGGGGGAGGCGACCGACGCTCAGATAGGAGCGTTTCTGGTGGCACTTAGACTGAAGGGCGAATCTGTGGAAGAGATCACAGGCTGCGCCTCCGTTATGAGGAAGAAGGCGATCAAGATAGCGACTGAGCACGCAATCGTCGTGGATACCTGTGGAACTGGCGGCGACGGTTCGGGGACATTTAATATATCCACCGCCGCTGCTTTTGTGACTGCGGGAGCTGGACTCTGTGTGGCAAAGCACGGAAACAGGGCAGCGTCGTCCAAGTGCGGCAGCGCAGATGTGCTGAAGGAATTGGGAGTGAATGTAGAGGCTCCGCCAGAGAAGGTCGAGGAGTGCCTTGATGAAGTGGGCATTGGATTTCTATTTGCCCCCGCCTTGCACAAAGCTATGAAATACACAATAGGTCCAAGGAGGGAGATAGGCGTAAGGACCATCTTTAACATCCTGGGTCCTCTGACCAATCCTGCTGGGGCGACAAGGCAGGTAGTGGGTGTTTACGATAGCAATTTGACTGACATAATTGCACAGGTTCTGGGAAATTTAGGCGCGGAGCATGCGCTTGTGGTTCACGGTATGGACGGCCTCGATGAGATAACGATAACGGACAGGACGAAAGTGAGCGAGTTTAGAGATGGCGCATTGGAAAGCTACGAGATCGCACCCGAGGATTTCGGGTTTTCGAGGGCTAAGACGGAAGACCTTCTGGGCGGTGAGGTAGAGGAAAATGCCCGTATAGTTACGGACGTTTTGAGCGGGACAAAGGGTCCGACAAGAGACATCGTGTTAATGAACGCCGGGGCTGCTATCCTGGTAGGTGGATTGACAGATAGTCTGGGTGAGGGCATGAGACTGGCGGCCGAAGCTATAGATTCTGGAAAGGCGATGGAGAAGTTAGAAGAGCTAAAGAGCGTCAGTAATTCTTAACCGTTAAAACAAAAATTTAGGGTCAGGGTTTCGCTGCCCACCGGGCGAGGTAACCTCGCCCCTAAACAAAACACATCGATGATGATAGCTGGATGCCCGGTATATTAGACGAAATAGCAGACTACAAGAGAGGCTGTGTGGAGGATGCAAAAGCCCTGCAGCCCATAGAGGAGATAAAGCTCACTGCAGCTGACGTCCCTCCGGCGAGGGATTTTGGCGGGGCCCTGATCAAGGACAAGGACATCTCACTGATCGCAGAAGTGAAAAGGGCGTCCCCCTCCAAAGGCGTCTTCAGAGAGGATTTCGATCCCGAAGAGATAGCGCGAATTTACGAGGAGAACGGAGCAACTGCGATCTCGGTTTTGACGGATGAGAAGTACTTTGGTGGCAGACCTGAGCACATCGGTATGATCAAAAGCGTCTCAAACCTTCCGGCTTTGAGAAAGGACTTTATTGTAGATGAATACCAGATATACGAAGCCAGGATATTGGAGGCGGATGCAATTTTGCTCATCGCGGCGATCTTGAGCGACCCTCAGTTGAGGAATTACTCAGGCTTGGCCGAGAGGTTGGAGATGTCCGCTCTTGTGGAGGTGCACACCGAGGAGGAGTTGAACAGGGCATTAGATGCCGGCGCTAGGATCATAGGCATAAATAACAGGGACTTGAGAGTATTTACGACGGATTTGAAGATCACATTTGATTTAATAGATAAGATCCCTGAAGATAGAACTGTAGTGAGCGAAAGTGGAATCAACACGAGAGAGGACGTTTTAAGGCTCAAGGACGCCGGCGCCGATGCGATTTTAGTGGGCGAGGCATTGATAAGGGAGAGGGACATCGGTAAGAAAGTAAGGGAATTATTAGGTAAGAATGCTCGATAGGAGCTAAAGAGATGAAGCGTTCGGAATTATCCGAAGAGGAAGTCGCCCGATATGGGGATCGTAATGCGGACTTATGGGCAGACCATGTCCGCAGAGGCTGGGACGCCTACCGCGAGCACTTTAACAATCCCGCCTTCTTTAGGTTCATCGGCGACCTTAATGGAATGAGGGTCCTGGACGCCGGCTGTGGGGAGGGTTACAACACGCGGCTTTTGGCCAGAAGCGGTGCGCGAATGGTCGCCGTGGATATTTCCCCGAAGATGATCGAATTTGCTCTTCAGGAAGAGAAAAGGGAACCTCTTGGGATTCGCTACGAGGTGGCGTTCTTCTGCGATCTTTCTACCTTCGACGATGCATCCTTCGACGTCGTAGTTTCATTCATGGCGCTGATGGATAGCCCTGACTTTGAAGCTGCTGTCAAAGAGATCTGCAGAGTGCTCCGACTGGGTGGCGAGTTGATCTTCAGCATAACTCATCCATGTTTCTCTACCAAAGGTCACGGGTGGATACGTGACGAGCAGGGCAATTGCATCAAATTTACAGTCTCCGATTATTTCAACGACAAGCCAGTAGTGTTGCATTGGAGATTCTCAAAGGCTCCCGTTAATGAGGATGTTACACCGTTTATTGTGCCGAGGTTTCCCAAGACGCTCTCCGAATATCTCAACGCTTTGATCGGGGCGGGATTCGCCTTGAAGGAAGTCGAAGAACCGCGCCCATCCGAGGAGGTGTGTAAAGAGCACCCCTGGCTGAAAAGGTGGCGCGATCACGCGGCAGAGTATCTATATGTCCGCGCTGTGAAGCCATCAGGCTCATCGGCGGGCAACTAAGCAAATTGCGCATGACAAGATATGATCCCGATTGGGTGAGATCGTATTACAACGAATACGGCGACAAAGAATGGGAGCGATGGGACGAAAGCCCTGTCCAGCAGATTAAGTTCGAGGTGCATCTGTACTATCTACAGAAGTATCTTCAGGCACATCACCGTATTTTGGAGATCGGGGCAGGCCCCGGGAGATTCACACAGGAGCTCGCCAGGATATCAGAGAAGATTGTGGTTGCAGACATCTCGCCGATTCAGCTTCAACTCAATCGGGAAAACGCGCTGACGTTGGGATTCTCCGACTCCATAGAACACTGGGTCGAGTGCGATATGTGCGACCTGCGACCTCATTTCCACGAAGGGGAATTTGACGCTCTGGTCTGCTATGGAGGGCCTTTGAGTTACGTGTTTAATGAACGAGAGAAAGCCATTCGGGAACTTCTGCATGTCACCAGACCGGGCGGATTGCTTTTCCTGGGGGTGATGAGCCTATGGGGGTCAGTTCATCATTTTCTCCCCGGGGTTCTCGAAGTGGATCCCGAGGTGAACAGAAAGATCGTAGTCTCAGGAGATCTGGGTCCAGACAAGTCCGCGGTCTTAAAGCATTTCTGCCATATGTATCGCGCTGACGAGTTTAGAGCCTTCCTCGAGAAGGCAGGGGTTATCATTGAGGTACTCTCAGCCAGCGACTGCCTGTCCGCCACGTGGGAAGAGCATCTGGGCACTCTACGAGAGGACAGAGATATCTGGCAACACCTCTTGGAAATGGAAATAGAGGCCTGTCGTGAGCCGGGTTGTCTGGATATGGGCACACATCTAATCGCTGTGTGCAGGAAACGAGTTTAGGTTAGCAGACTATAATTAGGTTGGCAGACTATAAATGGTAATCACCAAGATCACACTGGCTCTGAAGCGCCTGCCCAAAATATGAGTCAAAACATAAAGAAGTCTTTTGTTATGCCACTTGCGATTGTAATGTATCTGGATTCGGATAGTGAAACTGCTATACGAGATATATGGAAGGATCTCGCAGAGGCAGGGGTTAGTTCCTATATGCTCGATTCTGGCGATCCCCCTCATGCAACGCTCGCTATCTGTAACGAGCTTAATATCGCCGAATTTAAGGCAAGACTGAGATCGTTTGCAAAGGAGCTATCCCCCTTTGCTGTAACCCTGTCAAATGTCGGTATCTTTCCAAGGGGAGTAGTGTTCCTCGCGCCGACGGTCACACATAAGCTTTTGGACATCCACTCTTACTTTCATCGTTTCGTCCGGGACGTCAGCGAACCCTGGTGGGAGAATTATCTTCCGGGGCGCTGGGTCCCTCACTGTACGCTCGCTATGGATCTGGATCCAAATCTGGTTCCCAAAGCTGTGGAGATCTCTCAACGAGCTTCTCTGCCGATGCGGGGACAAATTGTAGAGATAGGCGTTGTGGAATTTCGCCCGGTGGTACAGCTTTTCTCATTTAAATTGGAAGAATGACAAGGATAAAGGTCTGCGGAATTACGAACATAGACGACGCGCTTTATGCCGCCGAACTGGGAGCGGACGCTTTGGGATTTATCTTCTACCCGAAAAGCCCGCGCTACGTGCTTACGGCTGCCGTAAAGGAGATCACCGATAGACTGCCGCCCTTTGTGACTACCGTAGGGGTCTTTGTGAACGAGGAGAAGGAGAAAATTGAGGAGATCGTAGATAAGGCCGGTATTACACTGCTTCAGCTCCATGGTGATGAATCGCCGGAATTCTGCGCCTCGTTTGACAAAGGTGTGATTAAGGCTATAAGAGGTGTCATTAAGGCTATAAGAATAGATAAAGATTTCGAGGCGGCGTCTTTGAGGGATTACGACGTAGATGGATTTCTGCTGGATACGTACGATAAGGGTCTATACGGCGGCACGGGCAGGACGTTCGACTGGAATATAGCCATAGAGGCCAAAAACTTCGGCAGGATAATCCTGTCGGGGGGACTAAATCCCGAAAATGTAAATGAGGCTGTAGAGATAGTAAACCCCTATGCTGTCGATGTGGGAAGCGGAGTTGAGAAGGAGCCCGGGAAAAAGGACAGGGAGAAGCTGAAGAGGTTCATATTCAACGTGACCCGTAAATAGAGGAAGGAAACTATGCAGACTGCACCTGACAAGACAGGTCACTTCGGGATCTACGGTGGGAAGTTCGTGCCTGAGACGCTAATGTCGGCTTTAGAGGAGTTGGAAAATGAGTATGAGACCGCAAAAGGTGACACACGGTTTCAGGAGGAATTGGGATACTATTTAAGCCAGTACGCTGGGAGGCCAACCCTGCTCTATTTTGCCGAGAGACTGACAGAGGAGCTGAAAGGGGCCAAGATATACCTAAAAAGGGAGGACCTATGCCATACTGGAGCACATAAGATTAACAATACCTTGGGTCAGATCCTACTTGCAAGGAGGATGGGCAAGGAGAGGATCATAGCCGAGACAGGAGCGGGACAGCACGGAGTGGCAACGGCGACTGTGGCGGCAGTCTTCGGGATGGAGTGCGAGATCTACATGGGGACAGAGGACATGGAAAGGCAGGCCTTAAACGTGTTCAGGATGAGGCTCTTGGGGGCAAAGGTGACGCCTGTAGCCTCGGGGAGCAGGACCCTGAAGGATGCCATAAATGAAGCGATCAGAGACTGGGTGACGAATGTGGAGACCACGCACTATATCATAGGCTCGGTGTTAGGTCCCCATCCCTATCCCCTGATCGTGAGAAATTTTCAGAAGATTATAGGTTTGGAAGCAAGAGAGCAGATTCTGGAAAAGGAGGGCAGGCTGCCGGATCTTCTCTGTGCCTGTGTAGGAGGCGGAAGCAACTCGATAGGTCTCTTCTACGAGTTTTTGAAAGATAAATCTGTACGGATGGTGGGCGTCGAGGCCGGCGGGATGGGAATAGAGACGGGAAAGCACGCATCCAGGTTTCAGACCGGAGGCTTGGGAGTTCTGCAAGGGACAAAGAGCTTCGTGCTCCAGGACGATGACGGTCAAATCAGCACCACGCATTCTGTGTCAGCCGGGCTGGACTATGCGAGCGTGGGACCCGAACACAGCTTCCTGAGAGATCAAGGCAGGGTCGAGTACACTTATGCTACGGACGATGAAGCCATCGAGGCCTTCTCTATGCTAAGTGAGCTGGAGGGGATCATTCCCGCCCTTGAAAGCGCCCACGCTGTAGCCTACACGGTTAAAGCTGCAAAAGCTGGTGATAAAGACGATATTATCATAATTAACCTTTCAGGTCGAGGGGACAAAGACGTTCAGGAGGCGGCTAAGTATATAGGACAGAAAGTATGAACAGGATAGACAGAAAGTTTGAGAAGTTGAAAAGTGCAAATCAGAAAGGGTTTGTGGCATATATTACGGCGGGAGATCCGACTCTGAAGGTTACCAAAGAGCTGGTAATCGAGCTGGAAAAAAGAGGTGTGGATATTATCGAGTTGGGAGTTCCGTTTTCAGACCCACTGGCAGATGGACCTGTGATTCAGGAAGCCTCCCAAAGGGCGCTGAAAAATAAGGTCTCGCTGAAAGATGTGCTGGATGTGGCGGAGGAATTAAGGGAAAGCTCGCAGATTCCGATTGTACTCTTTACTTACTTTAATCCTGTGCATAGATACGGCGTGAATAGGTTCGTGAAAAGGTGTGCCGAGGCGGACATTGACGGAGTGCTCTTGTTAGACCTTCCGCCTGAAGAAGGGAATGAGTACAAGGCGTTGATGGACGAAAGAGGAGTCAAGACCGTGTTCCTGCTTTCCCCGACGAGCACAGAGGAGAGGATAGCACTGATCTCAAAGATGGCATCCGGGTTTGTGTATTACGTTTCCAGAACGGGAGTGACAGGAGAAAGAGATAAACTTGAAGATTCAATAGGGGCGATGGTAAGTAAGATAAGGGATCATACGGACATTCCTGTAGCAGTAGGCTTCGGAATCTCCAAACCCGAGCAGGTAGTCCAGGTGGCAAGTTGTGCAGATGCTGTGGTCGTGGGCAGCGCGATCGTCAGGAGAATAGGCCAGTGGACGAATGATGAATCTTTAGTATCGAAGATAGGTGATTACACAGAGACGTTAACAGGTCTTTTGAAGTCCGCCCGTTTTTGAGCAGTTTAAACGGGATGGGAGGATGTACCCTGTCTATCCCCGATTGAATCTATCGGGGACTACTGTCTACTTACAAGGGGAGTTGCCTATGGATATATCAGACTGGCGTGAGGAGATAGACTCTATAGACGCCCGTTTGGCAGAGCTTATAAATCGCCGGGCCAAGTGCGCTTTAGAGATAGGGAGAATAAAGGGGGAAAAGGGACAAGATGTCCATTCTCCCGAGAGAGAGACTGCAATTTTGAATGGGGTTCAAAAATTGAACAACGGACCTCTCTGCGACGAGGCGATTAGGAGGATATTTGAAAGGATTATCGAGGAGTCCAGGAAACTACAAAGGGGAGCTTAAACAAGCATACGGCAAGCAGTAGACAGCATACAGGGAAACGAGGCGGTGCCCTGACTACCTCCCAAAGTCCCCGACAGGTTCAATCGGGGATAGATTCAATCGGGGGTTGCTGTCCACTAATTTCAAGGAGGTCAAAGGAACGAATGGTTATTGTTATGGATGGTACAGCGTCAGAGGAAAATGTCCAGAATCTTGTCGAAAAGCTCTCGGAGTTGGGATTTGACACTCACATTTCTAAGGGAGTAGAAAGGACAGTAATAGGGGTTATTGGCACAAATACAGATTTGGACGAAAGAGACCTTGAGGTTCTTCCGGGAGTGCACGAGGTTCACAGGATAAGTGAACCCTACAAGCTGGTCAGCAGAGGCTTCAGATCGGAGGACACTATCATAGACGTGAACGGCGTGGAGATCGGCGGAGACAAGATAGCCGTAATGGCTGGTCCGTGTTCTGTGGAGAGCAGAGATCAGCTTAGGATCATATCCGAAAGGATCAAAAGCTCCGGGGCAAACATCCTAAGAGGTGGAGCGTTCAAACCGCGGACATCTCCCTACAGCTTCCAGGGCCTGGGCGAGGAGGGCTTAAAGCTCCTTCGTGAAGCTGGAGATAGATTCTCGATGCCCGTAGTGACTGAGGTTATGGATGCAAGCCAGATCGCACTAATTGAGGAATACGCCGACATCTTCCAGGTGGGGACCCGCAACATGGCTAACTTTACTTTGCTGAGGGAGTTGGGGAAGACCTCCAAGCCTGTCCTCTTAAAGCGGGGGATGTGCGCGACGATTGAGGAGTGGCTCATGTCCGCGGAGTACATCTGTTCGGGAGGAAATCACAGAGTGATCCTCTGCGAGCGCGGAATAAGGACATTTGAAAAATATACCAGAAACACACTGGATATCAGCGCGATCCCTGTGGTCAAGAAGCTCTCCCACCTTCCGATCATATCCGATCCCAGTCAGGGAACGGGAATAAGGAACAAGGTGGCACCTATGGCAAGGGCCTCGATAGCCGCTGGAGCAGACGGCCTGATGATCGAGGTTCACCACGATCCCGATCACGCCCTGTCCGACGGTGCTCAGTCCCTCTTCCCCGATCAGTTCGAGGTGATGATGAAGGAGATAAGGGCTATAGGAGCAGTCGTGGAGAAAAAAATGCAGTAAGATAGTAAACAGCACCCCCGATAGATTCAACGGGGGGTAGACAGGAAAAGACAAGAGCTGTATCTGGAGCGTTAGCATGGATAAATCGGACTTTAAGAATATAGCGATTGTGGGTGTAGGATTGATCGGCGGTTCTTTAGGGCTGGCTTTGAAGAGGACAGGATCAGAAAGGAGGGTTTTTGGCATAAGCAGAAAGTCTACGATCCGTAAGGCTCTGCAATTAGGCGCGATAGACGATGGGTGCGCCTATGAGGAGATGAAAGGACACATAGCCGAAGCCGACCTTGTCTTTTTGTGCACACCTATACTCAGAATTCAGGAACTTTTGCGAGAAATCTCGAGATACGTAAAAGATGGAGCGGTAATAACAGACGTGGGAAGCACAAAGGAAGAGATCACGGCGACGGCGGAAAGTGTCCTAAAAAGCGGAGCGTATTTCGTAGGCGGTCACCCTATGGCGGGGTCCGAAAGCAGAGGCGTAGGCGCTTCCGATCCATTCCTGTTCCAAAATGCGATATACGTCTTGACTCCGGGGAAGAATGTTCCAGATGAAGTGTCGAACAGTCTTGAAGATCTGCTGAAATCTACAGGAGCCAAGATTATAAAGATGTCCCCTTCTGATCACGACACGATAGCAGCAGCTATCAGCCATCTGCCTCAGATGATGGCTGTGGCTCTGGTTCAGATGGTGGGAAACTTGAATGAGGAGAACGGCCTCTTCCTTCAATTAGCCGCAGGGGGATTCAGAGATATGACCAGGATAGCCTCGAGTCCCTACACGATGTGGGAGGACATCTGCGCCACGAACACAGATCGTATCTTGGGTACGATAGACTGCTATATATCTTATCTTGAGGATACAAAAACAAAGCTCAAACAGAAGGGCCTTGAAGAGGCATTCCGAGCGGCAAACAGAACACGCGACAGCATACCGAAAGACTCCAAGGGATTCTTGAGACCTCACCCTGAGATCTTAGCGGTAGCTGAGGACAGACCCGGCGCGATCGCCAAAATTTCAGGAATATTGGCAGATGAGAACATCAATATCAGCGACATAGAGGTCCTCAAGGTAAGGGAGGGCGAGGGAGGAACTTTAAGGTTGGCCTTCGAGGGAAATAGAGAGGCGGATAAGGCCGTGGAACTATTGACAAGAGAAGGCTACGAGGCGAGGAGAAGATGATAGAAGATTGCAACGATAGTTTAGAGACAATAACGGGCTTGTCGAATGAGGAAAGGGAAATTGTAGATGGTAAAAGATATACGGAAAATTGTTGAAAAAGGATATGATGAGGGAGATTACCAAAAATTCTTTAGATTAAATAAAAATCTGAATGAAATGGAACAAAGATTTTTTGATAAATTACTACACTTAATCCCTAAAAATGCAAAAGTCCTTGATCTTGGTTCAGGTATTGGAATACCCTACGATAAATATCTCGTTAAATCTGGCTGCGAGATTACAGGCATAGACATTTCACAAAAACATATCAACATTGCAAGGAAGAATGTCCCTCAGGCAAAATACATAAAAGGAGATTTGTCTAATATTGATTTTGAATCAGGATCGTTTGATGCTGTTGTTTCATTATACGCAATTTTTCATATTCCGAGAGAAGAGCATAAACATCTTTTTGAAAAAATTTACACTATTCTCAAAGAAAAAGGGCCTATTCTTGTTACCATGGGAACGAACGGAATGCTTATGGCTGTTGAAGAGTGGATTGGTTCAGAGATGGCATGGAGTTCTTATTCAATTGAAGAAAATAAGAAATTAATTCAAGAAGCTGGATTTAGACTCCTTCATGTGGAAGAAGAACACCCTTATTTAGAACATCATTTATGGATTCTAGCTCAAAAGGAATGATTCTGTCCCCATTTCTACATAAGGGACCCTTCCGTTTATGGCTACCCCTCAATTATGGCTACGAGGCGTGGAGAAGATGATAGAAGATCGCAAAGATAGTTTAGAGACAATAACGAGCCTGTCGAATGAGGAAAGGGAAATTATAGATACATATGTGGGGAAAGTTGTAGGGGAATTTGAAGATAGGATCGACTCTATATGGCTCTATGGCTCCAAGGCGAGAGGAGATTCCACTGCCGAATCGGATATTGATATTCTGGTAGCTGTTCCCGCTGAGGATCGGGAGTTGCTGGAGAGTCTAAGAGACATAGCGTACGACCTCCAGGATAAGCATGACTTCAGATTCATTATATCCGTTCAAACCATGCCCTCTTCACATATTCCTGAGGACAAGTTGAGCTTCTATCCTTTCATACATAACGTTCAGGTAGAGGGAAAAAGGATATGGAAGAGGAACAATTAGAGGCAATTCGGGCGTATCTGGATAGAGCTGATGAAGCTCTGCAGGCTGCAAGGTTGCTCCTCTATAATGGACTGATTAGAGATTCCGTATCCAAGGTGTATTACGCCGTCTTCTACGCCGCTACCTCTGTTCTCATTTCAATAGGAAAGAACCCTTCAAAACATTCGGGTGTTATATCTTTGTTCGGCTTGGAATTAGTTAAGAAAGGCTCGATAGATGCCAAGTACGGGAGAATGTTGAGCACTGCCTTCGACGACAGGAATATATCAGACTATAGGGTAAGTCAGGAGGTGTCGGTAGAAACAGCAGAGACAAGAATAGCAGAGGCTGAAGAGTTTTTGAGTCGAATGGAACGCTATTTGAGAGAAAAGGACATCTATGGAAAGGACGATAACTCCGGCTAAAGTCCTAAAAGGAGAAGTTACAGTTCCGGGGGATAAATCTATCTCGCATCGGGCTGTGATGATGGGAGGCATCGCAAGGGGGAAAAGCAGGATAGAGAATTTCCCTTCAGGCAAGGATTGCCAGAGCACAGTCAACTGCCTGAGAGACCTGGGTGTAAAGATAGACAGGAGCGATAACGGGATAGTCGTTCAGGGCACAGGTCTTAGGGGGCTTAAGAGATCCGATGGCGCACTGAACGCCGAAAACTCGGGGACAACGATGCGGCTTCTGTCCGGGATATTAGCCGGTCAGGGCTTTGAGTGCTGTCTGAAAGGCGATGAGTCATTAAATAAGCGTCCGATGGGGAGGATTATGAAGCCCTTGAGGTTGATGGGTGCCCAGATTTCGGGCCTGGATGACGAGTATCCGCCCTTGAAGATCGCGGGGGGGGACCTTGAGTCTATATGCTACGAGCTGCCGGTTTTAAGCGCGCAGGTCAAGTCGTGCATCCTCTTGGCAGGACTATACGCAGATGGCACGACCTCAATCATAGAGACGACAAAAACTAGAGATCACACCGAAAGGATGTTGAAATCTGCAGGAGCAAGCGTTAAGACAGTAAGGCTGAAGGATAGAAAGGAATACGAGGTGTCTGTTGAGGGAGGCGTCGAGTTGGATGCGATAGACATTATCGTTCCGGGTGATATTTCGGCGGCGGCGTTTTTCATAGTAGCAGCGGCAATTGTGCCCAATTCCGAGGTTGTGATCAAAGACGTGGGACTGAATCCCACAAGGCGAGGCATATTGGACATCTTAAGGAGAATGGGGGCGAGCATATCCGTTGAAAATGAGTACCAAAGTGGAGGCGAACTCGTAGGAGACATCGTGGTGAGAGGTTCGGAGTTGAAAAGGACAAAAATAGGTGGAGATATTGTTCCGACGCTGATCGATGAGATCCCCATATTGGCTGTGGCTGCAACGCAGGCAACGGGCGAATTCTTGGTCAGAGACGCCGAAGAGCTGAGGAAGAAGGAAACAGACCGGATAACGGCCCTGGTCGATAATTTGAGGAGAATGGAGGCAAAGGTGGGGGAACTTCAGGACGGCTTTATAATTGAGGGAGGCAGAAGGCTTCAGGGGACAAGGATAGATAGCTTCAAAGATCACAGAACGGCCATGGCGTTCGCTGTTGCAGGATTGGTATCCGAAGGTGAGACGATAATTCAGGGAACAGAGTGGGTGGACATATCTTTTCCGGGGTTTTTTGACATTTTGGACTCTTTGAAGGAGAACTGACGATGAGAGCTCTTTTTCAGTTTCTAATTTTCATAGCGTTTATCCTCCTGGGCGGAATAGTGCTGATCAAGTACGCCTATAAGTGTTCATGGCGGGAGAGCTTTGAGATTGCAGATCAATTCATAGCCGATCTCCTGGGAGGGCAGTAAAGCTCTTGAAGATTACGAGCAACACCAAGCTCCTTGCCGTCATCGGACACCCTATAAGTCATTCGCTCTCTCCAGCTATGCACAATGCGGCTATTGAGGCTTTGGGGATTGACTGGTGCTACGTCGCATTTGATGTATTGCCAGAGAACGTTGAGGATACTGTACGAGGAATAAGAGGCCTTGGTATGGGCGGAACCAATGTAACGATACCACATAAGATGGCAGTTATGGAGTTTCTGGACGAGATTTCACAGGAAGCCCAAGCTGTAGGCGCGGTTAATACTATAGCTAACACGGATGGGAAGCTTACAGGCCATAATACCGATGTCTACGGATTCCTTGAATCTTTGAGGAGAGAGGGGGGCAAAGGCTGTTTTGCGCCTAAAGTCGTAGTATTAGGTGCAGGTGGAGCCGCAAGGGCTGTCATCTATGGACTGACGACAGTGGACGAGGTCGAAGAGATTCTGATACTAAATCGAACGGCCGAAAAGGCCGAAAAGTTAAAAGATGAGTTCTCCAATCGGGGAAAGGGGATAAGGAGCAACGTGCTACAGAGCCAGGTTCTAAAGGATGAACTGAAAGACTGTGAGTTGTTAATCAATGTGACCTCTGTGGGCATGCATCCTAATGTGGATGCCTCTCCCCTCTGCGACGGTTCAGGCTTCCACAGCCGCCTGGTGGTCTTTGATTCTGTGCCGAACCCAGCGGAGACGAAACTGATGTCCGAGGCCAAATCACGAGGAGCCAAGGTCATAGGCGGGCTGGACATGCTGGTTCTTCAGGGGGCAAGGTCTTTCCAGATATGGACGGGCATAGAACCTCCGACTGACGTGATGAAGAGAAGCCTTATAGAGCGATTTAAGTGAAAAGGGAAGATCAGAACTCCATCACAGGTATGTTCAAGAGGATATCGAAGACCTACGATCTTTTAAATAGATTGCTGAGCTTCGGCCTCGATCTTTACTGGAGAAATTCTGCCGCAAAGCTCTTAGAGATAAAAGAGAAAGAGAGAATTCTAGATCTGTGCGTCGGGACGGGAGATATGGGGTTAGCAGTCGTAAGAAAGGGAACTTTGACGAATATAGTAGGCGTGGACGCCGCACAAGAAATGCTGAAGCTGTGCGCCGAGAAATTTCATACAAAGGGATATGAAAAAACACTCTCTTTGGTTTGCGCAGACGCAGGGCAACTGCCCTTTGGAAATGACACTTTCGACGGGATGATAGTGGGGTTCGGTGTTAGGAACGTTGTGGATCTAGACAGGAGTTTGGGGGAGATCTACAGAGTCTTAAGGTCGAGCGGGAGATCTGTGGTGTTAGAGTTCTCAAGACCGACGATACCAATTCTCAAGGCAGCGTATTTTTTGTATTTTAAGTACGTTCTTACCACTATAGGGGGCCTCGTTTCAGGAGATCCGCAGGCCTATCGCTACCTCTACGATTCCACGACGCAATTTGCCCAGGGAGACGAATTCTTGCGTTATATGGAGCAGGCGGGATTCAAAGATTTGGAGGAAAAGCGCCTTACGTTCGGGATTGTGAGCCTATACTGCGGCGTAAAGGAGGAGTAAGGAGTCTGTGTAATGCCTTATCTGAAAGCACACTGCTGCGCAAATACCGCATATCCAGGATTCAGTTAAAGGTAACAAATGTCATTTTGGACTATCAACGAAGCAATAGAATACATCAAAGCGGGGAAATTCGTCATAGTAGTAGATGATGAAAAGCGAGAAAATGAAGGTGACTTGGTAATAGCGGCAGAGAAGGCCACTCCGGAAAAGATAAATTTCATGCTCAGATATGCCCGCGGTCTCCTTTGTCTGGCCATAACGGGGAAACGACTTCATGAATTAAAGATTCCTCAAATGGTCAAGGAGAATACCGAGATAACAAGATGTGCATTTACGGTGTCAATCGATGCAAAAAAGGGCACAACGACAGGGGTATCAGCTTACGATAGAGCAAGGACAATTAAGGCCGTTTTAGATCCAGATACGACCCCGGAAGACCTGCTAAGACCGGGTCACATGTTTCCTTTAAGGTATGAAGAGGGTGGCGTACTAAAAAGACCGGGTCATACCGAAGCGGCAGTCGATCTATCTATTGGGGCCGGTTTATATCCTGCAGCCGTAATATGCGAGATCCTGGATGAAGATGGAGGTATGGCTACATTAGACGAATTAGTTCAATTTGCAGGCAGGTATGATATCAGAGTTATCTCGATAAACGATCTGGTTGAATACTTGAAAAGGTGAGACGTTCTTGATAAATCCGTTCATAGACGAAATAGCTGATGTTATAAGTAAAGAAGCAAATATCGACAGACGTAAGGTTCAAGGAGCATTGGAAATTCCTCCGGACGGGAAGATGGGCGATTACGCTTTCCCGTGTTTTTTACTGGCAAAAGAGTTTAAGAAGAATCCGGTAGAAATAGCTAACGGGCTATCGGGCAAGATCAAGGGGATCAGATATGTAACCCAGATCAGGAGCGCCGGGCCATATCTGAATTTTTTCGTCGACAAGACGGAGCTTACCCGGTATGTCTTAAACAGGATCTTAAACGAGGGAGAAGATTACGGCAGGAGCGGTGAGGGTCTCGGCAAGACTGTAGTGATAGACTATTCCTCGCCCAACATAGCGAAACCCTTTCATATAGCACACCTGAGATCCACAGCCATAGGGAATTCCATAAAGAAGATTTACGAATTCTTGGGCTATAATTGTATTGGAGTGAATCATCTGGGGGACTGGGGGACTAATTTTACCCAGATTATCGCTGCGTATAAAAGATGGGGCGATAGAGAAAAGGTTGAAGTAGAGACCATGGCAGAGCTTTTCAAGCTCTATGTGAAATATCAGGAGGAGGCAAAGAAGGACGATTCTCTGGGTAAAGAAGCTAATGAATGGTCTCAAAGGCTCGAGCAGGGGGACAATGAGGCAGTAGAATTGTGGAGATGGTTCAGGGATGAGAGTCTAAAGGAGTTTAAGAGGATTTACCAGGCTCTGGACGTGGACTTCGACTCGTACGCGGGAGAAAGTTTCTACGTAGAAATGATAGATGAGACAGTCCAGAAGGCCCTGGACGTGGGCATTGCGACCGAAAGCGAGGGAGCTCTGATAGTGGATTTGAGCGAATATGACATGCCTCCACTTATTCTGAGGAAGAGCGACGGGACGAGCATATATCACAGCAGGGACTTGGCCGCTGCATTGTACAGATTTAAGGAGTACAATTTCGATAAGCTGATCTATACGACAGATGTAGGCCAGAGTCTCCACTTCAGGCAACTGTTCAAGGCCCTGGAGTTGATGGGAATGGATTGGGTAGAAAGGTGCGTCCACGTTCCGTTCGGAATTATGAGCTTTAAGGAGGGAAAGATCGCCACTCGGCAGGGGAACGTAGTATTCTTGGAGGATGTGCTGAATGGCGCTGTGGAGTTCACAGGGGAGATAATAGAGGAGAAGAACCCTGATCTTGAGGACAAGGAGGGTGTAGCAAGGGACGTGGGGATCGGGGCTGTGATATTTGCAGATCTGTCCAGCAGGCGGACAAAAAACGTGGTTTTTGACTGGGACAGAGCGCTCAACTTTGACGGCGAGACAGGGCCGTACATGCAGTACACCCACGCAAGGCTGTGCAGTGTCCTGACGAAGTACGGCAAAGAGATGGAAAAGGAGCTTGAGGCAGGGCTTCTGACGCATGAGACCGAAGCAGACCTTATCAAGCTTCTGGAAAGATTCCCTCAGATCGTGATGGCCGCCGCCGAGGCGTATGAGCCGTCTATAGTCGCCGGACACCTCACAGATGTGGCTACGGCAGCGAATAAGTTTTACAACAATTGCAGAGTTTTAGGCGACGATGCAGAGTTGACAAAGGCCAGAATCGCTCTTGTGTATTCTGCAAAGGTCGTCATAGGGAGCGCCTTAGGGCTCTTGGGGATGAAGAAACCGGAGAGAATGTGAAAAAGTAGACAGGGTGGTTCCCCCCAAACCGTCATTGCGAGCGGAGCGCAGCAATCTCATTCAGACTGCCTTTGCCTCCATGCTGTCTGCTTGTTTATCAGGAAGGAGCAGTACATGCTTCGCCACCTTACAGCAGGAGAATCTCACGGTCAGGGTCTGATAGGCATCCTGGAGGGCATGCCCTCAGGGCTGGAGATAAGTGAGGATTATATTGCGCATCAACTCTGGAGGAGACAACAGGGCTACGGACGCGGCCGGAGGATGAAGATAGAATCCGACAGGGCAAAGATACTTTCGGGTGTGAGATTCGGGAAGACCTTGGGAGGGCCTATCGCCCTTTTGATAGAGAATAAGGATTGGGAAAACTGGACAGAAAGGATGAGCGTTGAGGGAAGTGGAGAAAACGTAACGCCCGTGCAGATACCGAGGCCAGGCCACGCCGACCTTGCAGGTTCGATCAAATACGGACATGTGGATATTAGGAATGTGCTGGAAAGGTCTAGCGCAAGGGAGACGGCCACGAGGGTATCCATAGGGACTGTCGCAAGGAAGCTGTTGGAGGAGTTCGGCATAGAGATCAAGAGCCACGTGACCTGTATCGGAGGTGTGGAGGGAGATAGACTCAGCATTGAAGCTTTAAAAGAGCTTTCCAACGAAAAGATAGATAAGTCTCCGGTCAGATGCGTAGACCCCGAGATTGAAAAGAAGATGATAGAAAAGATAGATGAAGCTAAAAATGCGGGGGATTCCGCAGGGGGAATTTTCGAGGTGGTTGTAACAGGACTCCCTGTAGGACTGGGAAGTCACGTTCACTGGGACAGGAAACTGGATGGAAGACTGGCTCAGGCGCTGATGAGTATTCAGGCTATGAAGGGAGTGGAGATAGGCTTGGGCTTCGACTGCGCCCGCAGAAAGGGTTCACAGGTTCACGATGAGATAGCCTACGGCGACGGTGGTACGACCACTGCGAAGGGCTACTACAGAAAGTCGAACAACGCAGGGGGCCTGGAGGGCGGAATGACAAACGGAGAGCCGCTGATCGTCAGAGTGGCTAAGAAGCCGATTTCCACCTTAATGAGGCCGCTTGAGTCCGTGAACATGGAGACCAAGGAGAAAGTCTTAGCTCACGTAGAAAGGAGCGACGTATGCGCCGTCCCGGCGGCGTCCGTTATCGGCGAGGCAGTAGTCGCCTTTGTACTTGCGGACGCCTTTCTGGAGAAGTTCGGTGGGGACAGCATGCAGGAGGTCCGACACAACTACGAAGCTTATGTCCAGAGCTACAATGTGTAAAGGGCAGAATATATTTCTAACGGGGTTTATGGGTGCGGGTAAGACAAAGGTCGGCCTGGCTCTTTCCAAGAAACTGGGGATAAAATTCCTGGACACAGACGATATGATCGAGGAGATGGAGAAAAGGACAATTCCCGAGATCTTTGAAGAGGACGGCGAGGGCTACTTCAGAGATGTGGAGCACGATTGTGTGAAGAAGGCGTGTTCCCTTTCGGGAGCTATCGTCTCTCTGGGCGGTGGAGCTATTGTTCACCAGAGGAATAGAGCAGCGATCTCAAAGTCAGGGATAAGCGTCTATCTGTCTTCTTCACCGGAGACTATTGTAGAGAGAGTAAGGGATCACGATCACCGACCTCTGCTATCTGGACTGGATGAAAAGGGAAAGCTGGACAAGATAAGACGGATGCTGGAACAGAGAGAGAAGTTCTACAGGATGGCGGACATTATAGTAGAATCTAACGACGAGACTTCCCCTGGCAGGAAAGCTGACCAGATCATTGATAGGTTATCGAAAAAGCAGAAGGGTCAAAGATGAGGGGGAGAACAGAGCGATGTTACTTTTTCAGCCACAAAGATATATATCCGAACTTCGAATATCAGACCGAAATGGAAAGATATGAGAAATAGTTCACGTGTAAACGAATTAGCAGCCATTTAGTAAGAGATAACGAAATGATCAGAGCACTGATATTCGATTTCGATGGTCTTATTTTAGATACCGAGCTTCCAATATTCCAATCGTGGCAGGAGATATATCAAGAATTCGATTGTAAGCTTTCATTATCTACTTGGTCTGTTTGTATTGGAACAGCATCATCATCGTTCGATCCTTACCAACATTTAGAAGATCAGTTAGGTACGTCCATTGATCGGGAAGATATTAAAGCAAAACTCCGATTGCGCAATCAAGAGCTACTCCAGGATCAGCATACATTACCCGGTGTGGAAGGCTATCTGCAAGATGCCAGACGACTGAACCTGAAGATTGGATTAGCTTCCAGTTCTCCCAGAAATTGGGTTATTCCTCATTTAGCCCGTTTAGATCTTCTGCACTACTTTGATGACATAAAGACCCGGGATGATGTAACCGAAACGAAACCACATCCCGCGCTCTATACGCTTGCCCTTGGGGCGTTGGCTGTCGCTGCTGACGAAGCGATAGTGTTTGAGGATTCCCCGAACGGTATACGAGCCGCTAAAAGCGCTGGAATCTTTTGCGTGTCCGTGCCTAATTCTATAACCAAGCACCTTTCTATAGAAGAAGCTGATCTTCAATTGAGCTCTCTGGCCGATCTACCTTTGCATGATTTAATAGCGCAGATCGAGTCTCTAACAGTGCCATAAAGAGGAGCAAAAGCCCCTAACACCTGGGTCACGGCTCTGTCCGTTCATCCTTCGCAAGCACACTACGTGGGTTCGTGACCGATAATAAGTTATAAGCAACCGTGGCCATTCTCCCAAAGAGAGAGGCTCTACACCCTGTGACCTTGAGTGGTGCGATAGGTATGTGACTTGGCTTTTTTATCGCGATTAGGCGAAGGTATGTTACTTTAACAATTCGGGAGGAAACTTATGAAAATCGTTGCTGTAGGAGCTTCAGGTTACATCGGTAGCAAAGTTGTAGAACTGCTGTTACCGCGACATGAGGTGATTAAAGTCGGACACACCAGAGGTGATCTGACCCTCGACTACACGGATAATCAATCCATCCGGGACATGTATGAGTCTGTCGGTTCGTTTGACGCGGTTGTAGCGACAGTTGGAGGACACGACAGCCACTTTGGCCCGTTTGAGAAGTTGAGTGAAGAAAAGTTTTATATCGGTATCAGACGGAAGCTGATGGGGCAAGTAAATCTGGTTCTCATAGGCAAGGACTACATCAATGACGGTGGTTCGTTCACATTAACCACAGGCTTCCTGACCCAATTCCCAACCCCTGAAAGTTGTGTGACGGGGACGGTTAACGGAGCGATCAATTCCTTCGTATTTAGTGCGTCCACTGTGATGCCCCGAGGGATACGAATCAATTCAGTCAGCCCTGCACTTATTGTTGACGGACCCGTAACCAAAGGAAGCCGTAAGGTGACTCTGGAGCAAGCAGGGGCAGCATACGTTGAAAGTGTGGAAGGTGATGCGACAGGTCAGGTGCTCACGGTCTGGAATGCAGAATAATCTGCATTTAATCGAATATCAGCAATAGAAACTGCCTGCTCTGTGCTGTATCTAACCACGGGCGCAACTATCCTGCACGGCTTGTCGTTTGGGTTTGTGTACTGTACCTTGAAGTAGCTGCCGCCTATGGCAGGTGAGATTTATAGTTAGAATAGTTTCCTTCTCAACCAACGCTTTCTGGAAGGAATAATAAGTATATGAGTATGGACAAACTGAAACTTCTGGCCAGGGATTTGAGGAAGGGATATCCGAGGAGCCCCCGCGATATGTTGGGAGGCTATGTGATTTTGGCACGTTGTCTGGATAAGTGCCGGGCGTTCCTTCTGGGGATCAATGGCGAGTATAATTTCTGGCCCTGCTCACTGTGCAGCCAGTTTGAGCCTTTTACAGGGATAGATCATGAGGAATTGAAAGAATTCGTGGCTACGGGAGCCACAGATGAAGAAGTTGCCGAATGGGTCAACGCCAAATCGAAAGTCAAAGACAGGATGAAAATTATCCGCTGGAACAATAAGATGCGGGATATGCGGCTCGGTGAGATGTCCGACAAGTCCCAGGAATATTTGGAGACATACATCCAGGAGCAAGTTCCCAAACACCGACCGGTTTACGTCTGGTTTGACGTATATGACCTTGAAGAGGGAAGGTTATAGACAGATTAACGGGCTAACACGACCGTGTGCGCCTACATCTCTTCTTCACCTGAGACGATCCTGGATAGGGTAAAAGATGATGATACCCGGCCCTTGCTATCTGGATTGGATGAAAGTGGAAAATTAGATAAAATAAGGCGGATGCTCCAAGAAAGGGAGAAGTTCTACAGAACGGCGGATATTATCGTAGAATCGAATAACCAAACTCCACCGGACAGGATAGCGGACGAGATTATTGGTAGGTTATAAAAACAAAGTAAGTCGGTCTTTGGCACAGAGGGATCTTCGGATAGCGCGCTGAAATGGAAAGATATACGAAATAGTTTGGATATAATACGTTAGGTGCAATGTTGCTTTTTGTGCGATGGAAACAGTATAAAGGAGCAAATCCTCAGAATACCTCTGTGCCCTAAGTACTACGAAGGGCCAAATTATGACTGTTAACGATGATCATCCATACTTTGATGAGATTAACCAATTTGCTCAGATGGTCGTTGCGAATATGGGTTCGCTAATGCTTGCAGCCGCCAACCGTACCATTCGCGACCTCGTAAATGTCGTCAATAAAATGGTGGAGTCAAGCAGCACAAACATTAAAGGCTGCGTCAACGACCATAGCATGACGCCCATAATTGGGCTAAGCTCTGCTAGCTCGACGGAGGTTCTTGAATTGCATGAAGCAAACAAGATTCACCTGTTCATAACTGGTCAAGAAACGTCTGTACTAACGAGTATTCATTATGAACTGGTCTCTGATGATGCAGTGAGCGCAGACGGCACTGCTCCGGGACGAACCACCTGGACTAGCTCTGATCCAACTGATCGTTTCAAGACACTAACAGCTTATCTCGTAGGCGGTGCATTTGAACAAAATAAGAGTCTTTTCATTTCGAAGCATGGTAGGGATTCTCGCAACTGGGATCCAATGCTTCAGTTCTTCAGACACCTGAGAAATGGATGCTTTCATTCGAACAAATTCAATATTACTCCAATACCGTCGAGTCCAAGAAAAGGTCAGCCCCAGATCGATCCACAGAATCCGCCACGTTGGAGCAATTATGTCATGTCATCTGATGCCAATATGAACGGGCAGAAAGTGATTGGTGGATTCATGCACATTCACCAGGTGATCCCTTTCTTGGATGATGTCGTCCAATTCGTATGACATACAGTCTCCCTTAACAAAGAGCCTGACAACCCTGATAAGACTTAGCACATCGGCTAAAAAACAGAGAAGGTTATGTCCACTTCCTTTTGCTTTTCTGATTACAAAAAGCAACACAACGCTTAACAGCTGGCTCACGCATTGGTGCATATGCGCCTTGGCCTTCGGCAACCCGCCTTCGACCACTTCACAAACACGGGAACGTTAGCCGAAATTAAAAACCAACAGAACCTTTCCTTTCGTCCATAAATGAAAGGTTATGCTATGTCTCAAAAGGAGAAGCCATCTATCGCTGTCGTATGCGGCGGACCTTCGCCTGAAGCGGAGGTTTCCCGAGTCTCAGGGAGATGCATCGCCGACGCCCTTCGTGCCACTTATAAAAATGTGACTATCCTTGAGCACGATGACAAAATTGTAGAAGCCCTTAGAGATACACAAGTAGATATCGTGTTTCCTGCTTTCCATGGCCCCCCGGGTGAGGATGGCACATTTCAAGGACTTCTTGAAATTTTAGGCATCCCGTACGTCGGCAGCGGTGTACTGGCCAGCGCCTGCGGAATGGACAAGATAGTTTCCAAACAGATCTTTCGAGCCAATGGACTGCCCGTGGCAAAGGATATTGTCATCCACCGGAGCGAGGGTGCTTCGTGTGCAGCAGAGCGCGTTCTTGATGTGCTGGGATCTGATGTGGTGGTCAAACCCTCCAGTCAGGGTTCTGCTCTCGGAATTCTATTTGGAGAGGACTTGACAGATCTTGAAGGGGCGATAGATGCTGCTTTTTCCTACGACGAGAGGGTCCTTGTTGAGAAACGCATCGAGGGTCGTGAGATAACTGTGGGAATTCTCGAACGAGATGGGATAGAAGCGTTGCCGGTAATTGAGATTCTAACACCTCCAGGTTCGTGGTATGACTATGAACATCGCTACGCACCGGGCCTGAGCGAACACATCATCCCTGCTCCGCTTCCAGAGGTGCAGTATCGCCTCACTCAGGAAATCGCCACACTGGCACATGAAGCGCTCTGCTGCAGGGATCTATCGAGGGTGGATTTCATCGTTCCAGAAGAAGGAGAGCCCGTAGTCATCGAGATCAACACGTTGCCGGGAATGACGCCGACCAGCCTTTATCCAGATGCAGCTCGAGCCGTCGGTATCTCCTTTGAGGCGCTTGTCTCTCACTTTGTGGAGCGCGCGCTGTTGAGAGATAAGTGAGAACATAGGTTGTAGAAAGGAACTAAGAGACAGGGTGGAAAAGATAGTTGTAAATTTGGGTGACAGGAGCTATCCTATATACGTGGGACATGGGGTACTGGCACAGTTGGGCGAGTACTATAAAAGGCACGAACTTGGCAGAAAGGCAGCGGTAATATCCAGCATGTCTGTCGCCGATTCGTACTTGGATATCGCATCTCACAGCCTCAAGAAGGTGGACTTAGAGGTTGTGGATGTGGTGATACCGGACGGCGAGGAGCACAAAAATCTGGAGACGGCGGATGTGATCTACGAAAAGCTGATAGAAAGCAGGCTCGACAGAAGTTCGGCGATAGTGGCGTTAGGAGGAGGCGTCATAGGAGATACAGCGGGATTTGTGGCAGCTACGTTCCTGAGGGGCATAGACTTGGTTCAGGTCCCGACCTCTATCGTGGCCCAGGTGGATGCCAGCATAGGGGGCAAGGTTGCTGTAGACCATAAGTTAGGAAAGAATCTGATCGGAGCGTTTCACCAGCCGAGGTTTGTGCTTGTGGACACCGATCTTTTAAGGTCGCTCCCCCAAGAGGAGATAAGATCAGGCATAGCGGAGGTCATAAAGCACGGCTTGATCGCCGACGAGGAACTCTTTTCATTTTTGGAGGATAATTTAGAGGATATACTGGAACTGAAGGTCTCAGCAGATCAGATGGACGACCTAATTGCCAGGAACTGCCGCATAAAAGCGCATATTGTGAGTGGAGATGAAAAAGAAGAGGGAGATTTGAGGGCAACTTTGAACTACGGGCATACGGTCGGGCACGCTATCGAGGCTGCGGGAAATTACAGCGTGTACAGGCACGGCGAGGCAGTGATTTTGGGCATGGTCGCAGCGGGAAGTATAGCAGAAAGATTGGGTCTGTTCAAGAAAGATGACCTTGAGCGTCAAAACAGCCTATTGTCAAGAGTAGAGGTCCCGAAGGGAATTGAGAATATATCTACGAGCGATATTTTGGATAGGATGAAATCCGATAAAAAGGTAAAAGAAGGTGTGATAAGATTTGTGCTCCCCGAAAGGATTGGAAAAGTGATTGTGACGGATAAAGTGAGTCAAAATGACATCATTGCGGGGATTAAATATATGAGAACATGGGCTGATTGTGTAAGAGCGTCAACGTAGACAGAGATGGAGGATACTTTATGATACTTGACAAGATGAGCCTGGCGGGGAATGTCGGGGTTGTTACGGGCGGGAGCCGGGGAATAGGCAGGGGAGCCGCGATGGCTCTGGCCGAGGCGGGAGCGGATATAGTCCTAAATAGCAGGAACACAGACAGGCTGGAAAGTACAGCTGATGAGATAAGGAAACTGGGAAGAAAGGTAGTCGCAGTTCCGGGGGATATGGGAGTAAAAGAGGACATAGAGAGATTGATAGAGACCGCGCTCGATGAGTTTGGGAAGATAGATATTCTGGTCAACAATGCGGGTACAACCTATCGAATTGCAGCTGAGGACTTCCCGGAGGATGAGTGGGACAGGGTGCTGGATGTGAACCTAAAGGGGGTCTTTCTATGCTGTCAGCTTGCCGGAAGGGAGATGATCAAAAGGAAAAAGGGCAAGATCATAAATACGGCGTCCCTGACGTCCACAATCGGAATTCGCACCACCCTGGCATACGGATCCAGCAAGGGCGGCCTGGTGATTTTGACCAAGACCTTGGCTGTAGAATGGGCGAAATACAACATCAATGTGAACGCCATAGCGCCGGGATTTATCGCCACCGATTTAACAAAACCTATAATGGAGGATAGACAAAGGAACGAGCATATCCTGTCCAGAACTCCTATGGGAAGATGGGGAACCCCTGAAGATCTGAAGGGGACGTTTGCGTTTTTAGCGTCGGAGGCGTCGGATTTTGTAACAGGTCAGATAATCTACGTGGACGGAGGCTGGACGGCAGGATAGATTGTCAACGTTTATTTTATTTAGACACTCGATAAGTATCGAAGCACTTTCGGGGAAAAGAAACCGGAGGATAATCATGGACTATCCGAGGATGTTCAGATTGAATCAGAGATTTGACGCTCCTGTGGTGAAGGATGTGGCAGGAGAGGTGAAGAATCAGATGGAGGCCATAAACGTGGGGTCACAGGTGAAGGGGGGGCAGAGCGTGGCAATCACTGCGGGAAGTCGAGGAATTGCAAATATAGACGTAATCATAAGGACTATGGTGGACGTCTTTAAGTCCTTAGGAGCAGAACCGTTCATCGTCCCCGCTATGGGGAGCCACGGAGGCGGGACCGCGGAGGGACAAAGTGAGATCCTAAGGAGCTACGGGATCTCAGAGGAGACGATGGGATGTCCCCTAAAATCGTCTATGGAGGTGATTAAGGTCGGGACGGTGGAGGAGGACTATCTATCCATACCCATCTATCTGGACAAATATGCGTCGGAAGCCGACCACATCGTGGTCGCCAACAGGGTGAAGCCGCACACCGATTTCGTGGGCGAGATAGAAAGCGGAATGATGAAGATGATGATGATCGGAATGGGGAAGCACGAAGGAGCAAAGATCTATCATAGAGCGATCGTAAACTTCTCCTTCGACAGGATCGTAAGGACTGTGGGGAGGTTTATGCTTTCAAACTGCCCAATACTCTGCGGGATGGCGACGCTTGAAAATGGATACGATCAGACTGCCGTCATTAGGGCTGTCGAACCGGAGAATATAGAGGAAGAAGAAAAGGCCCTCCTGAAGCAAGCTAAAGAGTGGCTTGCCAAACTCCCCTTTGATCCAGTCGATCTCTTGATCGTGGATGAGATGGGAAAGAACATAAGCGGAACAGGGATGGACACCAACGTTATTGGGAGAAAACACGTGGCTATGAATCTAACCCTGGAGGACGTAGGTGGACCGAAAGTTACAAGGATATTTGTAAGAGACCTGACAAACGAGGCCAAAGGGAACGCCTCAGGGATAGGCTTTGCAGATTTTACGACCCACAGTTTGACGGACAAGATAAAGTTCAAGGATACATACATAAACTGCATAACAGCGGTAAATCCCAAGGCGGGCTATGTTCCTATTGCCATGGATACGGACAGGGAGGTCTTGGACGCCGCACTTTCGACTATCGGTCTGATCGAGCCAGAAGATGCTAAGGTCCTAAGAGTAAAGAACACACTGATGTTGAAAGAAGTAGATGCATCTGAGGCATACCTAGATCAGATGGAAGGAAGGGACGACTTACAGATGGTAACAGACGCAAAGGAGATGGCGTTTGACTCTGATGGCAATTTAGGAGTATTTTAGGCGTACTGGTTCTAAAGGGGCACAGATGTGTAATTAAAATTAAGTCGGGAGGCTCCTTGAAATGTCATTGAAAATCTTCCATACGGCCGATGTTCACTTGGGGATGAAGTTTGCAGGATACCCCGAGGTGCAAACGGAACTAAGCGAAGCGCGGTTTACGACCTTAGAGAATCTGGTAGAACGGGCAAGCTCAGAACAGTGCGATCTGTTTGTTGTAGCTGGCGATCTCTTTGACCGCATTTCAATTGCCAAACCCGATGTGCTTAAAGCAGCACAAATACTGAGTCAATTCCAAGGACGTTTGGTTTCCGTTCTTCCCGGTAATCATGATTATATATCGAGTGGGCAAAGTGAGTTATGGACAACTTTCAAAGGAAACATTGGTGATAATGATAATGTGCTGGTGCTCGAAGAAAAAAAGATTTATCCCCTGGAGCACTACGATTTGGATGTCAATCTGTATCCTGCCCCATGTGATGCCAAAAATTCAAGTGAAAATTATGTAGGTTGGATAAAAGAAACACTGAAGGATAAGGGGGTTAAATATCACATTGGTATCGCCCATGGTAGTCTGGAAGGAGTCTCTCCAGACTTTGAGAAAAGCTATTATCCTATGACGCGGACTGATCTTCTGGATTGCGAAGTTGACCTGTGGCTAATGGGACACACGGACCGTATTCAACTTCCGGGTCCCGGAGACTATGACCTAATCTTTTATCCTAGCACGCCTGAGCCGAATGGTTTCGATTGCAAGCACGAAGGGAAAGCCTGGATCATAGAATTGGACGAGGATAAGAAGATACAACCTACTTCTATCTCTACGGGACAGTATCGGTTTTTCCACGATGAAGTTGAAGTCAAGAGTGGTACAGACCTGGCTATGTTGAAGACCAAATATTCCGAACCAACGCATACCAAGACTTTGTTAAAGTTGAAATTGAAGGGGCGACTCCCAAGAGACGAGTACAACAGCCTACGTGAATTGAAAGAAGAGATTGAAAATCAACTCTTCCACCTGCAAGAGTGGGATGACAGCGAAGTTACAGAAGAGATCACACTAGATGCGATCGACAGTGAGTTCACTCAAGAATCCTTCCCACACAAGTTATTAAGTAAACTTGCCGAGGAGGAGGACTTTGAGTCCTTGCAAATCGCTTATGACCTGATCCAGAAGGTTAGAGAATGATTATTACAAAGGTTAAGCTCAATCCGTTTGGTGCATTAAGCAATAGGAATCTCAGTTTTGAGCCCGGACTCAACACCATTTGGGGAGACACTGGGGCAGGTAAATCTACGGTTTTCAATGCGATCCAAAAAGTCCTTTTCACGCCAGCAATACTCACCGACACTAAATTTAAGAGTGAAATAGCAAGATTTCTCCCAATTGGTGTTGGAGATACCGTTTCTGTAGAATTACACTTTGACCATAATAGGGGAACCTACATTCTGAACCGAATATGGGGGGCTACTCAGTCTGCGACATTAGAGCTTCCGGATGGTTCAGTTGTAACGGATGAAACTGCCATATCGCAACAGTTAGAATCGTTTCTATACGCGAAAGAGGGAACCTATAAATCGGTGCTAATGACCTCTCAATCGGGGCTTTCCAAAACTCTTGACGAATTAACAAATGATCGCGAAACTGTGCAAACTTTGGGAGATATTCTTCGGAAAGCAGTCCAGGCAACAGATGGTGTTTCAATAGATAAATTCAGAGAGCAGCTCCAAAGTCAATATGATGATTATTTCAAGTATTGGGACCGGGAACAAGAATTCCCCAAGGATAGGCGAGGTATTGAGAATCCTTTCAAGTTTCCGGGTATTGTTCTCAGTGCCTTTTATAAGAAGGAGACAATAAAAAAGGATATTGCGAAAGCTCAAGAATATGAGGAGGCGCTTGATAGGATTAACCAACAGATTGCGAAATATGACGAGCAAATAGAAGAAAAAGAGAATTATATCGAAGAAAACGCAAAGGCTGTGGAGGATGCGAGACAACGCCGGCCATTAAACGCAGAATTAGAAGCCATACAAGTAAAAATCAACAATTACGAAGAAGACAAGACAGATTGGCCAGTTGTTGAGAGCAACATTGACGAGATAAAAAAGCAGTCATCCGAATTCGAAGAGAAAAAAAGCGCATTGGAGCAGGAGCAAAAAGAGGCGGAGAAAGAGGAAAAGAATAAAAAACTGAGAGAGAGCTTTGAAAGAGTAAAAGAGAAAAAGCAAGTTAAGAAATTAACGATAGCTGCCTGTGGAATAATGATCGGGTGTTCTCTTATTTGGCTATGGAAGCCAAGTTTTCCCCTTTGGATTATTGTTATCCCTATATTATTTGCAGTCTTTGTTATATTTACTGCCTGGACCAAATTTAAATTTAAATATCAAGAGGTGGAAAAAGCGCGGAAGAATTATAAAAATGAAGTAGGGGAATATTCTTATGAAGAACTGGAATTGAGCATTGAAAAGATGGGGCAGGAAAAAGAAACCAGGTCATTGACAGATATTGCAGTAGACCTCGCTAATATTCAGAAAGATATTAAAAGTATAGAGGAAGAGCTTGACCGACATCATAAGAGGATTGCCGAACTTGAAGATGAATATGAAAGCTATCATCAACTCCGACTGTATCTCGCAGAAGTGGTAAAAAATGAAAAGGACATTCAGGAGCAAATAAATAACCTCACCCCTTTGCCTGAGGGTGTAGACGATGTAGAATTGTTTATCCAGGAATACGATGAAAAAAAGGAAGAATTGGAATCAGAAGAGAAAAACAGGACTGAACTTATCCTTAACCGGAAGGAATTGGAAAAAGGGGAGCCTGATGAATCGGCGGAAGAGTTGGAAAAACAACTGATGGGTGCCGAAGAAGAATTTGAATCTGAGTTGCGAAGGGCTGAAGCTATCACTCGGATTAAAGGTTTGACGACAGAACTATTAGGAGAAATGGATACAGGCACTTATGAGGAGTTAAAGGAAGACGTAGAACACTATGTATCCGTAATGATCGAGAGCCGATTCCCTCACGTTGAGATGGAAAAGAGTCTTCCAGAAGGATTTGTCCGCGGGGACGGAGAACTATTATCTAATGAATTGCTTTCCGGTGGTGAAAAAGATGTGCTTGCGTTAGCTCTGCGCTTGTCAATGGCTAACCACTTTCTGAAAGAGACAGACGGGTTTCTGATCATGGATGACCCACTGGCTAACCTGGATCCTGACATACAAAAGAAAGCATCAGAAGTTATAAGAGAATTCGCCAGCGAAAAACAGATCCTAATCTTCACGTGCGATCCGTTGAAGGCTAAGCTATTAGGAGGTCATCCAATAGTCCTGCAAAGACAAGTACGTACATAAAAAGGAACAATAAAAGTGGACACATCAACCTGGGGCATAGGCATTGTAGGCTTGGGAGGTATCTCGCGCTGGCACCTTGAAGGCTACAAGCTTTATGGGTTGAAAGTAGTGGCTGGCGCAGATATAGACGAAGAGCGCTTCAAATTTGCAAGAGAAGAGTTCGGGATCGAAGACCTCTACACCGATTTTCGAGAGTTAATAGACAGAGACGACGTGAGGATAGTAGACATAACTGTGCCCCACAAGCTCGAGATCAGGGCGCCGATTGTGGAATATGCGGCAAAAAAGGGCAGGGCGATCTTTATACAGAAGCCTCTTATGTCGTATCTTTCCGAGGCCAAAGAGTTAGTGGATATAGCCAAGTCCTACGGAGCTCCGATGATGGTGAACCAGAATTCGGTATTTGTACCGGGGTTTCAGGCGATAGAACCATACGTGCGGGACGAGCTCTATATAGGAACTCCCTACTACTGCCAGATAGAGAATAGGTCCTGGGTAGATGTCTCAAAGGATCACTGGTTCGCCAAGGGAAAAAGATGGATCATAAGCGACGTGGCGGTGCATCACCTTGCCTTGGTCAGACATTGGTTCGGAGATGCGGATACTGTCTACGCTGTGGCCGCCGCTGACGCATCTCAGAAGGGGGTTCTGGCTGAGAGTTTAGGCGTGCTAAATATTAAGTTCAAGAACGGCGTTGTGTGCGTCGTTATCAACAACTGGTGCTTCAGGGGAAAAGATGGGCGCCGGCCACATTCGCTCGAGGAGATCGTCATCCAGGGCGATAGAGGTTGTATAAGGGGGACACCTGAGGAGATATGCATAACCACGTCAGAAGGCACAAGGATATATCCCGAAATTAAGGGCAGTTGGTCCCCCGATGCGTTCGGAAACGGCATGAGGCATTACATTGAGGCACTGGACAAAGGTAAGCCCTTTCTGTGCGAGGCAGAGGATAATCTGAAGACCGTGGCGATCATCGAGGCCGCGTATCGTTCGATTGAGGGGAACTGCGTCGTGAATGTGGACGACCTTCTGGAGGAGATATAAACAGACTCGATAGTTGGATATTACAGCTACTGTGAGAAAGACACTAAAGATGTCAAACAGCAGAGCAAATCATACTTTGCTTTCAAAGCTACCTTCTGTGGACAGCGTTCTATCCCTGCCTGAGGTGGATAAGCTCTGTTCGACGTATTCCAGAAAGATGATCGTGGACCTCGTAAGGGAGGGTCTGGAGGAGTACAAGGTCCTACTCATTTCAGACGAAAATCAAAGTGATATTGGCAGAGATGAGATTGTCGGAGAAATAGCCAGGTCTGTGGGAGAGAAGACAGAGGAGATGCTTCAGCCGAACCTGAAAAGAGTGGTAAACGCGACGGGCATTATCCTTCATACCAACTTGGGGCGCGCTCCCCTTTCAGAGACAGCAGGGGAGAGGATGATGGAGATTTCGAAGGGGTACTGCAACTTAGAGATAGACTTAGAATCGGGCGAAAGAGGGCACAGAACAGATCACGTTGAGCAACTGTTGAGACAGTTGACGGGTGCAGAGGCCGCGGCAGTGGTCAATAACAATGCAGCTGCGGTCTTTTTGGTTTTGAACACACTGTCCTTCAGTAAGGAAACTATAGTATCCAGAGGGGAGTTGATCGAGATCGGGGGCTCGTTCAGGATCCCCGACGTTATGGACAAGAGCGGGGCCAAGATGATTGAGGTCGGAACGACGAACAGGACTCACCTTAAGGATTATCAGAGCGCGATATGTGAAAAGACCGGCCTCATCCTCCGGGTTCATCAGAGCAACTATAAGATTACGGGTTTTACGGCCCAAGTCGGTCTGGATGAATTAATAAAGTTAGGGACTGAGTGTGGAATTCCCGTTGTCAACGACCTGGGCAGCGGGGCGCTGATAGATCTGACGAGATATGGACTGCCCTATGAACCGGTCGCAAAAGAGAGCATAGAAAGGGGCGCGGATGTAGTAACGTTCAGCGGAGATAAGGTGCTGGGCGGACCTCAGGCGGGGCTAATTATAGGAAAGAGAGAATATATAGATATGATCAAGCAGAATCCGCTTATGAGGACTTTAAGGTGCGATAAACTGATATACGGGGCGCTGGAGGCGACTTTGAAGCTCTATCTACAGGAAGGGGAACTAGCAAAGACCCATCCGGTCTTAAGGATGATGACGGAGGGGTTGGATACTGTTAAGGATAGGGGAAGGAGGTTGCTCGGAATGTTAGACGATGTAAAAGACAACCTGGATTTAAAATTGGAGGAGACTGAGGCTCAGACGGGAAGCGGAGCACTCCCTTTGGAGCCGATCCAGAGCGCTTCAGTTTCGATAAGTCCCAAGGAGATTTCGGCAAGCAGTGATCGCACACAGAGTGATCGCACACAGAGTGATCGCACACAGAGTGATCGCACACAGAGTGATCGCACACAGAGTGATCGCACACAGAGTGATCGCACACAGAGTGCAGGTTGCACCACCTCCGCTTCGAAGATCTCGGCTCTTTTGAGAGCGAATAATCCTCCGATAGTAGGTTATGTGAGGAATGACAGGGTATTTTTAGACATGAGGGCCGTTCACGACAATGAGGTCAAACTTATAGCGGAGGCGATAAAAGCGCTACACAGCAAACAGTAGAGGGCGTACAGGCAACTCTACCTTCTCCTACCTATCCACTGTCCACAAGATTGCTTCATTTACTTCGTGTATTGCTGCCACCCAAGAAAGCAGCCACTCAACCTCTCAATGACATCTCCTGAGGTTCTTGGTCGTTACAAGGGCTGCAACCCCGACCCCGTCAGGAGTTGCGCAGCAGAACCAATCTCAAGGGGTGAGAGGTGGTGCCCTGTCTACTGTCTACTAGTTTTGAACCATTCGATAGTATTCTTTAATCCCTCCTCCAAGGATACCTTCGGCTCCCACTCTAAAAGCTTCTTCGCCTTTGAAATATCAGGCTGTCTCACCTTGGGGTCGTCTTCAGGAAGGGTCTTGAAGACTATCCTGCTCTTACTTTTGGTTATCTCTATTATCTTTTCGGCCAAATCCAATATCGTAATTTCCGAGGGATTTCCGATATTGACGGGGGTAGTCACGTCCGAGAGCATAAGTCTGTAGATTCCGTCCGCAAGGTCTGAAATATAGCATATACTCCTCGTCTGCCACCCGTCTCCGAACACCGTGACGTCCTCGTCGGCAAGCGCTTGAGCGACAAACGTGGGTATAGCTCTCCCGTCGTCCCTTCGCATCCTGGGTCCGTGCGTGTTGAATATCCTCACAATCCTTGTATCCACACCGTGCGTCCTGCGGTATGCCATAGTCATAGCCTCAGCGAACCTCTTGGCCTCGTCATAGACACCCCTAACACCTATGGGATTCACATTCCCCCAGTAGTCCTCGCTTTGAGGGTGCACCAGCGGATCTCCGTAGCACTCAGATGTGGAGGCCAGAAGATACTTTGCCGCTTTGGCTCTTGCAAGTCCCAGTGTCTTATGCGTTCCGAGCGCGCCTACCTTCAGGGTCTGAATCGGGAACTGCAGATAATCCTTCGGACTTGCTGGGCTTGCAAAGTGAAGGATAAAGTCCAATTTCCCAGATACATGTATGTAATCGGTGACGTTGTAGTCTATAAACTGGAATCCCTCTCTCCCGAAAAGATGGCTGACGTTATCGGGGCTGCCGGTCAAGAGGTTGTCCATGCATATCACCTGGTGTCCCTTGTCCAGCAGAAAGTCACAGAGGTGTGATCCGATAAATCCCGCTCCGCCTGTGATGAGAATCTTCAAAATCTTATCTCTCCTTAGAGACACCCTGATAGAGTCCCCGATTGCCTCTATCGGGGATGAATCTATCGGGGTTTGAAAAACCCTGCCTTTCTACACTAAATCCTGCCCATGCGGCGAGCAATAAGATTATACGATATTTGTATTGGCCTGTCAAGTCTCAATCTAATCCGATAGATAGTCTCATGATCACTATGAATCGCTGAGCGATTGGACAACCGCACTTCTAAAGATCAAAGGGATTGCCGCCAGATGAATTTTTCTCTTGACAATCGTCTGAAGATGTGTTATGATAATCAGGACTTCGAACCGCATCGTTGTTCGGAGTTTTTTTGTGCAAAAAAGGTAAGAACTCATAAAGATTGGGGTGTGATCTATGCCAACCAAGGTGATCGTAGGAACCCAATGGGGCGACGAAGGAAAAGCTAAGGTCGTCGATTATCTGACCAAGGACGCCGATATAGTCGTCAGATTCCAGGGCGGAGCCAATGCGGGACATACTGTGATAGTTGACGGCAAGGAGTACATCTTCCACCTCGTTCCCGCCGGGATAATACACCCAAACAAAATATGCGTAATAGGAAACGGAGTCGTGATAGCCCTTGAGACGCTCTTGGAGGAGATAGATGAACTCGAAAACAAAGGGATTTCAGTAGAAGGAAGACTCTTTATAAGCCAAAACGCTCATTTGGTGATGCCATATCACAAACTGCTAGATCAGGCCGAAGAGGAGAGGAAAGGTAAAGACAAACTCGGGACGACTATCAGAGGCATAGGTCCATGCTACACCGACAAGGTGGCTAGAATAGGAATAAGAGTGGGAGATCTCTTAAATGAGGAGACCCTCAAAGAGAAGCTCGCCTTCAACGTAAGGGAAAAAAACCTGGTTTTAAGGCAGATATACAAAAAAGATCCCATCGATGAGCAGAAGCTGCTAACGGCATACCTGGAGTTAAAGGACAGAATAACACCCTATGTCAGAGATATTTCTATCTTCTTGAATGAGGCTATAGATGAAGGCAAACATATTCTCTTTGAAGGCGCCCAAGCCACACTGTTGGACATGGATCACGGGACATATCCCTTCGTGACATCTTCTAACACCGTAGCTGGCGCTGCGTGCACAGGCACAGGCATAGGCCCCAAGATGATAGATGAGGTTATAGGAGTAGCTAAAGCCTACACTACGAGAGTCGGGACGGGGCCGTTTCCCACAGAACTTTCGGACAGCACTGGAGAGATGATGCGCCAGGTCGGACGCGGCGAGTACGGCACCACCACGGGCAGACCCAGAAGGTGCGGATGGTTCGACGCAGTTCCGGTCAGGATGTCCGCCAGAGTCAACGGATTGGACAGTCTGGCCATAACCAAGATGGATGTGCTGGATTCTTTCCCCAAGATCAATATCTGCACAGCGTACAGATATGAAGGAAAGACGATAACAGAATTCCCGAGCGATCCCCGAATCCTCGAAGGCTGCGAGCCTATATACGAGGAATTGGACGGCTGGATGACGCCAACCAACGACATCAGATACTTCGACGAGCTCCCCGACGCCGCAAAACGCTACCTGGATAGAATGCACCAGGTTGTCGGGACACCTATATTCCTGGTCTCGGTAGGATTTGAAAGGGAGCAGACCGTTGTAATGTAGAAGTCTTTCACCTCTGATCGGAACACTAAGGGCGATCCTGTGCGATCGCCCTTAGTGTTCTGTGTCTAAACCTCCTAATTACACTCCTCCTGCCCTCACCGCACAGTAAAATTGATAGAGAAATGTCTGACCCATCAGTTGTATCCCTTCAAATGACAAAAGTCAAGAGCAAGCAAACTGTCATTATAAGCTTACATCCCCAATGCCTCCTTCCTAAGACTGTCTGAACCTTCCTTCCACGTCAATACCAAAGCGCTTCTCCAAGCGGTCTAAGTCAACCAGGCATAGAGAGGGTTGTTCTGTCTACTAAAATATTGTGTCTAAGCTCAAGCTGTGTTATATTCAAGCGTCACGTTACGCCCTTTTGAGAATATTGCAGTTGCACATAACTAACTTTTGGATTAGATTATGATCTCATAAAGGAGGCTGATATGAACCCAAAATCTATTTCAGTCCTGGGCGGCGGCAACACGGCCTTTTCCATCGCAGCGAATCTGACCTTGAGGGGCTACGAGATTACTCTGTACGAGATTCCTGGGTTTGAAAATAACATAGAAGTTCTTCGACAGACCAAAGAGATACACCTTGCAGGAGTCGCAGAAGCAGGAACTGCCAGAATACATAAGGTTTCGACGGATATCGAAGAAGCCCTTGAGGGCAAAGCACTTATACTCATCAGCGTCCCCGCTTACGCCCATAGACCGTTCGTCCAGGTGTGTGCGCCGCACCTTAAAGAGGGACAGGTAGTCGTCCTTCTGCCCGGAACGTTAGGAACGCTGGAGTTTTCCAAGATATTACGAGATTCGGGGAAAGGCGAAGGTGTGATCCTTGGGGAGACGGATACTTCACCCTACGTCTGCCGCAAGGTCGCTCCGAACGAGGCGCACATCTGGGGCATAGTGACAAGTCTTGGACTGGGCGTTTTGCCTTCCTCAAAGACAGAGTATGTGGCGGAAATGCTCAAGGATTTATTCCCCGGGATTGCTCCCCACTCCAGCGCGATGGAGTGCGGGCTAGGCAGCATGAACCCTGTAGTTCATCCTGCAGGAGTGCTGATGAACGCAGGCCGCATAGAGTACTCAAAGGGGGAGTTCTACTTTTACGAAGAAGGCGTATCACCCGCTGTAGCGGACGTCATCAAGAAAGTGGACGATGAACGCCGGGCGATAGGTTCGGCCTTTGGAATAGACCTCTTTTCTGTAGAGGAAGGCTTCCACCGCGCGGGGTTCGGACCCAAAGGCACAATCTGGGAGGTAATCAACGGGAGCAGGATGTTGACCCAGTTGAGGGCTCCGGTGAACCTGCAGAACCGCTGGCTGACGGAGGATGTCCCCTACGGACTGGTCACCTGGATCTCCATCGCGGAGCAGTTCGGTGTCTCCACACCTATTATGAGATCCCTGGTGGAGATCGCTTCGATCATAGTGCACGAAGACTGTTGGAAGTCAGGCAGAACCGTGGAAGATCTGGGAATTCGGGGCATGGCAAAAGAGGAGTTGAGCCTATTCCTGAAAGACGGGAGGATTTGAGGAACTGCACTACTTACCTTGAATGTAGTGCCTCTGTCACCCAGCAGTCCGGGCGACCACTTCGTGGATTGCTGCCATCACTTCATCCTCCCCAACAAAGCGCCCTGGCATATCGCCCCTACACAGCATCTACTTAATTAATCTCCAATGTTTCAAAATATATACTTGTTCGTATGCGCAGCCATCTTCGGAGCGGCGATGGTCCTGCTTCCCTATCTGCCCTCCGATCTGTTCAGAAAGGATCTCTGGTCCTTCTATCACTTTGGGGACTTACCTCTACCTCTACGTGTAGTTCTATCTCTGATAGGGCTTTTAGTCTGCTTCAAGTGGATAAACGACAAAGTATGGATCGGGTTTTTGTTTGCAGCAGGCTGGATCGGAAAAAGGGTAATTAGCTTAAAGACAGGGATTCTATATGTCTTGATCGGCTCCGCTTTCTTTCCCATTTTCTGGCTTCTGCGGATGAGAAACTATAAACTGGGCGACAGCATTCATCTGATAGAATTTCTGACTCTAGACGTTCATCTTAAGGGCTATCATCTGTGGTTCGACGAGCCTTTAGAGCTTCTGATTCATTCTCTAACCTACAGTTGGCTTCACCGGGTGTTAGATTGGGGAGCGGCCGAGTCGTACGCTCTTACAAGCTGTCTCTGCGGCTTGGGATTTGTTCTGGTCGTGCTTTATATGTGCCGAGCGTTTTCGGACGGGTGGACAGATAGGGCTCTGTGTTTTGGCCTGTTCTTCTCAATGGGGGCTGTTGAGCTCTTTTTTGGGAGCGTTGAGAATTACACTATTGCAGCTTTGGGGATTGTGTCTTATCTTCTAATAAGCTGGTACTATCTTGAGGGAAGATGCAAAATCGCACTGCCGTCTCTGGTTCTGTCCTTAAGCATATGTATGCATGTTCTAGCAGGCTGGCTGCTGCCTTCACTATTGTATCTTTATCTGGCTGGCACAAAGGGGTTACGTCTAAAGGATAGAACACTCCAATTCGGGATAATGGCTTTATCGGTTCTTGTACCGATAGGAGCGACTATCGGCCTGTACGCCATTATAGGCTACGGTCCCGAGCATCTGACGCATACGCATCTTTCCAGACTAAATTTCATATTCTTACGAGATAGATCCTACAGTCTATATCAATATCCTGCGTTTTCGACAGATCACATAACAGCTGTGTTAAATCAGATTATCTTGACCGGACTTCCGGGCGCCGCGGCTATATGCTTTGTGCTCCTCTTCTATTTTAAGCATATAGATTTCAAAGATCAGTATCTTCGTTTTCTCTTATTGGTCGCCCTCTTTTTTCAGGTATTCGCCATAGTGTGGAATCCCGATATAGGGGCGTTCGAGGACTGGGACCTCTTTGCTGTTGTAGGTCTGGGATATGTGTCTTTGGGAGGATATTTGATGATAAAATACGTGAAGGACAAAGGAAGGATGATGCGTGCGGCGCTGGTTATCATAGCCATTTCCGGTGCCCACTGCTGGACATGGATTATCAGCAACAGCACCGTGGACATCTACGTAAACGATAGACACGACATAGCCCACATACTTCTGGGAAATAGCCAAGTAAAGAGTGGAGATATAGCAGGCGCTGTAACGAACTACAAGGAGGCGTTGAGGGCTAATCCCCAAAACTATGTGCCTCATTTTAACTTGGGTCAGATTTACTATAAAGAGGGTATGAGAGATGAAGCGCTCTACCAACTGCAAGAATCGTTGAGGCTGGATCTGCGTCAGAGGTATTCGCGGCGCGCAAGGAATATGATAGATAAGTTGAAATTACTTGATGAAAAGTGACCACGCGTAACTAAGGAGTTGCGTTATGGAATATATCGAAGGACCGAGAGGCTGCAGACCTGACGAGTTCGGCGAGACGGTAGATCTTGTAAACTACGTGTTCAGATCGCTTCAGGATAGACGTCCGAGCATGGGAGGTGACTATCCCCAATTTTTGAACGAGTCGAACGCCGATAATCTCAGGCTCATCAAGATAGATCGTAAGGTGATAAGCCACGTGGGTATATATCCTGTGGATGTGAGAGTTGGGAATGCAGTTTTGAAGGTCGGAGGTATAGGGAGCGTTGCGACAGATCCCCACTATCAGAGGAAAGGATATGCGGGGATGCTGTTAGAGGACTGTATAAGGAAGATGAAGGGGGAAGCTTACGATCTTTCGATCCTGTGGACAGGGATAGATGACTATTACAGGAAGTTCGGTTGGGAGAACGGAGGCAGGGAGTGCAGATATTATTTGGACCGGGGCAACTTAGGTCTCCTTCCGAGCTTAAGCGCCTGTGATGTGGCAAAGGGTGCAAAGGATAGAAAGTTTGTAGAACAGATCAAGGTTCTGCACGATAGAGACCAACTCGGTGTGATAAGGAACGGGGAGTTGACGGGGACAATTATGGGGCTTCCAAAGTACGATGTGTACTTGGCTATCAAGGATGACAGAGTCGAAGGCTACATAGTCATAGGGAGATACAAAGGAGAAGAAGATAGCTGCTCCGTCAACGAGTATGGGGGCGATGTGGATATTGTACTGGGTCTTGTGAGGCATTTCTTCGAAGAGATGCAACCAAAATTCATCAATTTTCTGACACCTTATGCGGATGAGGATATTCCCAGTGCTTTGAACGATTTGGAATTCCCCAAAGAGGTATATTACGCGGGGATGTTGAGGGTCATAAACGCCGAAAGCCTGCTCGACAAGTTTGGAGTTCCCGATATGTTTGCAGGTGAACATGAAGATAGAGTAAGATTAAGATGGAACGGGAGAGAAGAGGATTTCGGAAGGAGGGAGTTGATAAAGCTTATATTTGGACCTGAGAAAATATCGGACTTCGGAAGCGATCTGTTTCCTTTAGGCTTTTACTGGTGGCAGTCAGATCATATGTAAGGAAATCTGGCTTGTGGAATCGGGATGATTAACGTAGTGCAGTTGGCATAATAGTACCCTTGCAACTGTTTCGCGTAATCTACGAAATCTGTAAGGTTGAGACTGGGAATTGGCACTGAAAAATATAATTCCATTAATAACATCCTTCGTAATTCTGTTGGCTGTGGCAGCAAGTGCTGAGGCTGATGGGGGAAAAGCGATCAGGGCCTCAGATTATTTTACCGACGAACAGATAAAGAAGGGAAAAGAATACAGAGAAACAAAATACAGGTTATTCTTCCTGAGAGAGGCAATTGAAGTCACAATTTTGTGCCTCTTTATCTTCAGCGGAGTCGCTGCAACCTTCGGAAATCGCTTAATCGGGATAACGGGAAGATGGTGGCTCGGAGCGATGTTGTTTTCAGGATGTCTTTTGCTGTTAGTCTGGTTCGTTACTTTTCCCCTGTCTCTGTACAGCGGGTATTTTCACGAGCATCAGTATGAGTTGTCCAACGAAAGCATCGGAGGATGGCTGTGGAACTATGCCAAAGGGAGGCTAGTTAGTCTGGTTATTATGGCTCCGGTCGGGATGGGACTCTTAGCCCTGATAAAGTGGCAGCCCGAAAGATGGTGGATCTACGGGGCGATCTGTTCGGGTATTCTATCTGTAGTGCTGGTTTTTCTTGCTCCTGTGGTGATAGCTCCCCTCTTTCATTCTTTCAAACCGCTGGAAGAAGGCGAATTGAAAGATCGCGTGTTAGGTCTGGCTGAAGAGGCAAAGTTGGAGGTGGAGGACGTCCTTGTAATGGACGCAAGCAAAAGGACAAAGAAGGTAAACGCCTATTTTACAGGGCTGGCAACTACCAAGAGAATTGTCCTGTACGACACGCTGGTGGAGGGTTCAAAGGACGATGAAGTAGAACTTGTGCTGGCACACGAAATAGGACACTGGAAGCACAATCACATATGGAAGGGGATAAGTCTGGCTCTAATAGGTAGCTTTTTGATCCTTTTCATCGTCAACCGGACTATAAACTGGTCGGAAGGCATATTCGGAATCGAAACGATAGACGAGGTAGGCGTGTTGGCTCTGATATTCTTGATAGTTGGAATCTTGGGACTTGTGGGAATGCCGGTGCAAAACGCGATTTCGAGATATTTTGAACGTCAGGCCGACTGGGAATCGTTGACTTTAACCGACAAACCAGATATATTTATAGATGTCGAGAAGAACCTTTCGATCAAGAACCTTTCGGATGTAGAGCCCGGACGGTTCATCAAATGGCTTTTGTACACCCACCCGCCAGTTATGGAAAGAATAAAGATGGCACTAGAATACAAGAGTGTTAAGTTCTGATACAGCTGTGACTACTTAAGAAGGAGAATTTCAAACAGATGCTTAAACCGAGACAGAGGTTGACGAAAAGACAGATCAAAGAGGATAAATTCGTAACGTTTACAGCAAATGCGGCGACGTTTATAAGGGATAACCTAAATAGGATCATTCTTGGCGGGATTTTAGCGGTCGTGCTGGCCGTGATAATAGCAGTTTCTGTCAATAAGCAAAGACAAAGCGAGGAGGACTCCGCAAACGCTTTAGCAGAAGCCAGAATAGCCATGCGCCAGGGGGGGCCTGATGAGGACATCGGCTTGTACATGACTGTAATGGAGGGCTTTGAAGGTACACCGTCTGCGGCTGAGGCGACGGTAGATCTGGGAAATCTCTACTTTGACAGGGGTGAGTATAAGCAAGCAATAAAGTATTTTCAGACTTATTTAGATGAGTATCGAGACGACGATACCATGGTCTATAATTGCGCAAGCGGGATTGCGGCCTCTATGGAGCAGCAGGGAAAATACCAGAAGGCAGCAAAGAAGTACGAAAGTTTTGCAGATGAGAACAAGGACTCAGCGTTTGCCCCAAGAGCCCTTATAGATTCCGCAAGGTGTTTTGTACTGGCCGATATGAAGAACGAAGCCCAGAGCTCTCTGGAACGCATAGTGGATTCGTATCCAGACTCTGAACTATCCTCCCAGGCCAAGCATGAACTTAACATGCTATAGAACATACCATCAAGATATTTTATCAGTAACGTTTTTCATTATGATCAATCCCTTGTTTTTGGAATGCCTATTTGGTATATTTGTTATGGAGGCGGGATTACGTTTGACAGAGATATGACAGGCATATCTAAGTGACAGTTCAAGAATTGCCATCATGAATATAGGAGCTTTAAGTCTCCATCGATAGATTGGAGGAAGGATATGTCTTCTGGAAAAAATCAGGAAGGCGGCAATGGAGAAGGATTTGTCGAGTACATGAAGCCGAGGGAAAGGGTTCTTGCCGCACTCAACAGGGAGGAGGTCGACAGGCCACCTGTGTCCAATCCGACGTCGGTTGCAACCGTGGATTTGATGGATCTGGTGGACGCTCCCTTCCCCGAAGCTCACAGAAACGCTGAGAAGATGGCTCGGCTGGCGGCTACAGGCTATACCGAGTTGGGCTTCGACAGCGTTATGCCGGTCTTTACCATTATCCAGGAATCTTCGGCCTTGGGTTGCGAGATTCAGTGGGAGGTGAAGGATAACTGGGCGACAGTCAGGATGCACAAACCTATCTGCAAGGGGCCGGAGGACATCAAAATCTCAGATGATCTTCTGACTCATAACGACACTAAAACCGTGCTTGACACCTTGACGATCCTAAACCGTGATTACGGGGACGAAGTGGTTGTCATAGGCAAGACCATGGGTCCCTGGTCTTTGGCTTATCACCTTTTCGGGATCACAGAGTTCTTGTTGATGACAGTGGACAACCCCGATAAGGTAAAAAAGATCCTGGACATTTTGAAAGAATCCACAGTCATGTTCGGTCAGGCGCAGATAGATGCAGGCGCAGACGCTTTGACCCTGCCCGATCACGCTACAGGAGACCTGGTGAGCGCGGATTACTACAGGGAGTTTTTGAAGGACCTTCACATAGAGTTTAAAGAAAGGATCAATTGTCCTCTTATACTTCACATCTGCGGAAAAACTGTGGATCGCATACCTTACATCGCCGAGACGGGGTTTAAGTGCTTCCATTTTGATTCTCTCAACGATCCCAAAGAGGCTATGGAAGCAGCAGGAGAAAATCTCGCTCTTGTAGGAAACGTAAATAACCCCGTAACGCTATATACAAAGGGTCCCGAGGAGGTGCGAAAGGAGGTCTACAGAGCAATGGACGCAGGGGTCGACATTATAGCCCCTGAGTGCGCAATTCCCCTGAGGACGACGATAGAGAACCTCAAGGAGATCCCGATTGCGGTAAAGGACTACTGCAAGGAGCACTATCCCCAAAAGTAGGTAGTAGATGGGGAGAGGGATGCCCTACCTACTTTTTACTACTTTGATAAATACTGAAGGAGGGTAGTAAGAATACTCAATTAAATCCTCTGAAACAGGTTTTTAACGAGGGTTCTCCTGTGTTTAATAGTGTTAGCATTAGAGAGGTTAGAATAACGATCTTGCTTCTACCTCCAAAAGAAACATTATTGGACAACAGAGAAAAGGAGGAAAGAATGCAAGGTAGCAAACTGTATGTGGGAAATCTTAGTTACTCTGTAACTAGTGAGGCGTTGGAAGAATTGTTTTCCAACTATGGTGAAGTTAAGCAGGTCAACATAATTGAAGGTAGAGGTTTTGGATTTGTTGAAATGTCTAACTCATCGGAAGCTGAAAAAGCAAAAGAAGCATTGGACGGCACCGATTTACAAGGACGTGCTTTGAAAGTGGACGAAGCTCGTCCACCAAAAAACAAAGAAAGGAGAGATTACGGAAGATATTAAGTAAGTAGACAGGGCACCGCCTCCCACCCCAAAAGGTAGGGGCTTTCGTTTCCCAGCCCTTGCGACGAGGCGCCGTGGGACACCGTGCGCGCTGCTGCCACCCCTTTTTACAGGGGGCACAAAGTGCCAGCAAACCACAAAGTGGTGAAGTGCCCTTGCCCCTACGAATATGCTGTTTACTATTCTGGATCTCTATAATTTCTCCGAACTACTTTGACCTGATACTTAGAATAGTTTAGAGTTAATCCGAATTTTCATTACGCTGATGCGACCTTTAAAATCGTTGATACCTCTGGACGAGGCGAAAAGAATATGCCTGGACTCTGTCGTTCCGATTGAAAGGACAGACCGCGTTAATATTACACAGGCCAACGGTAGAGTCGTGGCCGAGGATGTGGTCTCAAAGATATGCGTGCCCGATTTTGACAGGTCAGCTAAAGATGGATACGCCGTAAGGGCTGAGGATACGTTCGGAGCGGGAAAGTTCGACCCTAATACATTCAAGATCGTTGAAAGAGTCTATGCAGGACAGGTTCCCCAAAGCCAGATAGAGCCGGGAGAATGTGTACAGATAGCCACAGGAACTATGATCCCCCAGGGTGCAGACGCTGTGGTTATGGTGGAAAATACCGATAAAAACGAAGAGGGCGTCCTTGTCTACGAGCCAGTCTATCCAAAAGAAAATGTGTCGAAAAGAGGCACAGATATTGAGGACGGGAGCAAAGTCTTAGAGGAGAGGGAGATACTTAACCCGGGCAGGATAGGGGCGGCTACGTCTCTGGGCCTGGATAGTTTAGTTGTGTATAAAAAGCCCAAAGTCGCCATCATATCTACCGGGGATGAAGTAGTAGATCTGGGAGGAAGCTTAAAACCGGGGCAAGTCTACAATACTAACTCATACACTATGAGAGCTGTTGTAGAGGATAACGGAGGAATTGCGGATCTGAAGGGGATCGTTAAGGACAGGTTGGAGGACGTAAGAGCTAAGGTAGAAGAATGCAGCAAATACGATATAATTCTGACCTCCGCGGGGAGTTCTGTGGGGGAAAGAGACATTATTCTGGATATTATGCAGGAAGTAGGAGAGATACTATTCCATGGGATTGCAGTAAGGCCGGGCAAGCCGACGCTCTTCGGGAAGATAGGAAAGGCACTATTCTTGGGCATGCCGGGCTTCCCGACCTCGTGCCTTTCAAACTCGTATCTGCTTTTGATTCCTATGTTGAGGAAGATGGCGCGGCTCTATCCAAAAGTAGAAAAAGCCATAGAGATGCCCCTGGGACAGGGCATTACGTCGGACTTAGGGAAAGATCAGTTTTATACTGTGAAGTTCGTAGATGGCGTTGCCATGCCGGCGTTTAAGGACTCCGGGGCAATTACGAGTATGTCCCAGGCCGACGGCTATATGCTTATCCCGCCGAACGTGGATCTTATCGAAAAGAACGAAAAAGTGGAGGTCACGCTCCTCTAATTCGAAAATGAATTCCATCATCCTTGTGGTCTCCAACTGGTTCTATTTTATAGCATTAGCTCTCTGGGTAGGCGGGACTATTGCAATAGGCGCCGTAGTCGCTCCTGTAGCCTTCAGATCTTTGGAATCGGCTGCCGCTGCCGGAGCAATCGTAGGGGATAGCTTCAAGAGGTTCAATTACATAGTGTACGTCTGCGGGGTTGTCCTGGTCCTGACGAGCATTATTCAAGTAGTCTTGAACAGGGAACACAGCTTCTGGGGTGACGGAGACAGGATATGGTCTCTATTAACGTCCACAAGATTCGTTCTGATCTTAGTGATGATCAGTGTGGCTCTATATTTAGGGATGGGATTAAGCTCAAGGATGGATGAGGTAAGAGAAAGGGCTTCGATCTCGCCTGATACAGGGGAAATGTTGGGAGAAGAGGGGGAACAGTTCAACAGAATGCATAGAGAATACGTAAACCTAACAAGGATCACCCTATTATCTGCGCTTGGAGTTGCACTGCTTGCTGAGATAGCGGCCGTCCGTTGAAATTGGGATATGCCAAGAGAAGGTTCTGACGCTAAAAAAGTGTGGATGGTCGTATGGATATTGGGCGGAATATTCGCGGTTATAGTCTCAGTGGCTTTCTTCAAAGCGGCCCCAACTATGCCCGTGGACCTCGATCATTGGCCCGAGGCTGAATCTGCTGAGTGTTTGGGGTGCCATATAAGGGGAGATAAGGGCACTCCTATCATGCCCCACCGTGACTTGGGGAATTGTAGTTTTTGTCATGCAGAATAAGAACAAACCAGGCCAGCCATGAAACTTAAACTCGACGAGATAGAACTCCACGTCAAGGATTCTGAGGCACGGGGGGTTCGATCAGACGAGTCGGTGTCTTCAGCGATTCGGCTTTGGCGCTAATTGCCGTTAGATGCGTTACGACCAGATGGAGATGATAGATGCTCAAATGCGATACTCTGAGGATAGTTTTGCCCCTTTCTTATCAATAAATCCTATATAATTAATATCTTAATGAGGATTGCCTCCTGCCGTAAGTATCCAGTAGAGACCTAAAATTCCCTTGAGTACCTGCCAGTTTTAAACCCTTTCTACCGTAACCTTCGTAATTCCTCACCTAATCCTTTCACGTCTTTGGCTAAGACCGCTTTCTACCGCAAGGACAGCTTATAACTTCCCCAAGGCGCCCGACAAGAGATTCCAACACTAGCTCATCTGAAGTGAAGTTTTCAGGAGGTATAGCTAAGGGTGCCCAGGCACTACATTCCTTCCCATTGTCTCCCTCACATATCCACCTACAAGCTTCAAGAGATCCTCCTACCTTCTACAGAGTACTGCTGAAGCACAGATGGTTCTAATGCTTCCTGAAGTCCGTGCATTCTTTTTCTGTGTCCGAACTCCGATCTTCGAAGTGGTATTAAGCAGTTTCCGCTTGACTTATCGATAGCTGGACGATATTTTTGGTATGACGATACCGTTATCCTCTGAGGCTTTCCAAGAGACGCTATTTTCCCCAATCTCGTCAACTCAATAGCAAGGACTTTCCCGTGGCAAAGCTTGTCAGAACCCGCAGTTTGGTGCAGGTGAGACGGAATGGGCGCGCCGCCCTGCTCCTTGTTCTATTAATATCCTGTTTTAGCTGCAAGTCCTCCGATTCGTTAAATTCGCAAATAACCTTTACTACCTCTCGCGGCAACTTCACTATCACTGTCGATGCCGAGGGCGAGCTTGAAGCCAAAACCGCCCACGTTCTAAGCGCGCCGCACGTCCATCCCGCGCCAGAAATCTCCTACCTGGCACCGGAGGCTTCAGTAGTCGAGGTGGACGATGTGGTGGTGACCTTTAAATCTGAGCAGATCGAAAAGGACTACAAAAACGCTCAGGACGAGCTCGAAATCGCCCGAGCCGAAGTCAAAACGAAGGAAGCCGACCTGAAACTGCAACGGTTTCTCCTCGAATCCCAGATGAGAAGCTCCGAGGCTGCTGTGGCCATTTCCAGACTGCAACTGCCGAAACTGGAATTTATGGCTCCCAGAGTTCGTGAGATCGAAAGGCTGAAAATGGCAAAGTCTGAGATGGAAGTGGAGAAGAATCGCAAGAAATTGCAATCTCTGGAGGCTATCGAGAAAGAGGAACTCACCAGTTTGCAATTGAAGGTCAAGCAGGAGGAAAACAAAGTCGAGCGTGCCCAGCTCTCCTTAGATAAGTTGGTGCTAAGGACTCCCGTTGCGGGCATTGTAGTCCACGAAAAGAACCCGGCAACCGGCAGGAAAGTTCAGGAGGGGGACATGCTGCACTACAGTCCGGTCGTAAAAATCCCGGACCTATCTGTTATGCAGGTCAAGCTACAGATTGGTGAGACCGAAGCGCAGAAACTGAAAACGGAACAAATGGCCACAGTCACTGTATCATCGCTAGGCGACTTTCACCTTTCTGGAAAAGTTACCAAAGTAGAAAATATGGCAAAACCCATTCGGAGAAACTCAAAAGTCAAGAAAGTGGAGGTTATTGTGGAGATAGACAGCACAGACGTAGATCTCGTTCCGGGATTGACGGCGCGGTGCGAAATTGTCGTCGAAGAGATACCGGATGCTTTGGCCATTCCTCTTGAGTGCATATTTGAAAAGGACAGCCTGAAGGTAGCTTACGTTCGCAGAGTGTCGGCGTTCGTGCCTAAGGAAGTGACTCTTGCTAAACGGAGCAACGACTTCGCTGTCATAGATACTGGCCTGACCGTTGGGGAGGAGTTGGCCTTAAGAGAACCGAGTCCTTCCCTCATCACTTCAGTAGACAGCAAACAGTAGACAGCATACAGGGAATGGCGAAGCTTAGCCACGAAGACACTAGTTTTAATATGTTTGTGCCTTGGTGGCTGAAGAGGCGGTGCCCTACCTACTTATTTGTCCAAGAGGTTGTGTATGCTCAGAAAACATTACCTATTTCTACCCCGATTGAATCTATCGGGCTTAACTATCGCCTTGATGCTCTTGATTGCCTGTGGTTCGGGTTCAGGATCGTTTGTGGAGACGTACACCGTCAAACGAGGGGAATTCGTCAACAGCGTAACAGAGACCGGAGAACTGGAGGCAGTCAACTCCAAAATAATCTCTGCTCCGTGGATGCCCTGGCGCTTGGGCGAGCTTAAAATAACTCAACTTGTCGAAGACGGCAAAGAGGTGGAAGAAGGAGACCTGCTGATCGAATTCGATAAGAGCGAAATTGAAAAGGGCATCGTGGACGCCCAGACCGAGTTGGAGATCGCCCAGTCGGAACTGAGGAAGGCCCAAGTTAGCCACCAGTCCGAGATGGAGGAGTCGCTGGCCAATCTTGAGATCGCCAAGTTGAATCATAGAATCTCCCAGTTGAAATTGGAGCAGGCGTCGTTCGAGGCCGAAATCAAGCTCAGGGAGATTGAGCTTAATCTTGAGAAAGCGGCTATCGCTCTGGAGAAGGCCCAGCAGGAGATCGAAAACAAGAAGATCGTCAATCGCCAAAAGATCAGCAAACTGGAGCTGAAGGTTCAGCAGGTGCAGACGAGGTTAGACGAAGCCAGAGAGACGGTTGACAAACTGACCGTTACCGCGCCTGCTCCCGGAATCGCCATCATCCGCAAAAGCCGGAGGACGGGCGCCAAGTTTCAGGTTGACGACCAGACTTGGAGAGCCGAGTCCATTATCGGCTTGCCCGACCTGAGTTCGATGAAAGCGGAAGTTCAGATCAACGAAGTGGACATCGCCAAAATAGGCACCGGTCAGTCCGCCATCATAAAGCTCGACGCCTATCCCGACACCAGCTTTCACGGCCATGTGTCTGAGGTCGCAGTCATGGGAAGGAATAAAGACAGGGAATCGAAGGTAAAGGTCTTCGACGCCACAATCCTGCTGGATGAAAACAACAAACAGCTCATGCCCGGAATGACTGTCAGTTGCGAGATCATCGTGGAGCAGATACCAGATACGCTTTTCATACCTCTGGAGGCTCTCTTCAGAGAGGACGGCAAGAATATAGTTTACCTCAAAAAGGGCGGAGATTTTAAGCCGCGGCATGTTGCCGTGAGCACCGAGAACGATAACTACGTGATCATCACGGAAGGGTTAAAAGAGGGTGATCAGGTGGCTTTGACCGACCCCAGAGTTGATCGGATGAAAGGAGCTTCGGACATAAAAAAGGAGGACGCGCAGTGAGGAAAATCGGTGCATCGGTGATCGTCGCGGCGGTTGCCCTGCTCGTCGCCTGCGGCGACTACAGGGATGATAAAAGGTTTGTCAGAGTAGAACGGGGCAAGTTTCGCTCTACCATCGCCGAGACGGGTGAACTTCAGGCTGTCAATTATGTAACCGTTTTTATGCCATTCTTTCCTTGGAGGTATCGCAGGCAGGAAATCACCCAACTGGCAAAGGAGGGCACCAAGGTTCGCAAAGGAGAGGTCATCGGGCAGATTGGAACCTCGCGCGTTCTCCGGGAATTGGTACAACAAGAGGCGGAGTTGGAGATCGCCTATGCCGACCTTGCCGTACTGAAGGCCGGACAAGAGACCGAAATAAAACAGTTAGAGGCTGACCGGCGTTCGTCTGAAGCCGCCCTGAGATCGGCTCAGATCGAGACCGAGCGGATTAGATTCCAATCGCCCTCCAGGCGGGAGATAGCCGAACTTGGACTCCGAAAAGCTGAAATCTCCTCTAACAAGATCCGGAGGAAGAGCGAGTCTAAGAGCAGAATACATGCCGAGGAGTTGAAGATTAAGCAAAGGAAGATTGCTCAGACCCTTTCAGCTATCGAGGCTGCAGAAAGGACCGTTGAAAGATTTACCGTGCGCGCACCTTCCGATGGAATGATCGAATATCTCAGGAATCGGAGAACCGGAAAAAAGATTGCCGTTGGCGACCAATTATGGTGGTTTCGACCGTTGATTGGCCTGCCCGACCTGAGCCAGATGAAAGTCATAACTTCGGTAAACGAGACGGACATCAGCAAGGTTCACGTTGGACAGAAAACATCTGTGCGACTCGACGCCTTTCCACGAATCGCCTTTGATGGGGCTGTTACCAAGATCAGCAAAATCACTCGTAGAAAAGAAAGAAAAAGCAAGATCAAGATCTTCGACGTGGAAGTGCTATTGGACAAGTCGGACCCTATCCTGCGTCCGGGTATGACCGTCAGTTGCGAATTTATATTGGCAGAATTAGATGGTGCCCTGTTTGTAGACCACGCCGGCATCCATCGGGAGGACGGAGAATCCATTGTCTATGTCAAAGACGGCTCCAAGTTGCGCCGGATCCCGGTAACGCTTGGCCCGCGCAATACCAGTTCTGTGGTGGTGCACGGAAAGTTACATCCCGGTGACCGCGTAGCAGTCGTGCCACGACGGAAAGAGGTTTAAATGCAGACCCGCGAACAGCTACGCATCGGCCTGGAAAGCCTGATGGATCACAAGCTGCGCTCCATCTTGACGATGCTCGGCGTCATCTTCGGCGTCGCAGCCGTGATCTCTATGCTCGCTATCGGCGAAGGGGCTAAACGGGAGGCATTGGAGAAATTCAAAACCCTGGGTGTGAACAATATCATCGTCAGAGACAAAGACTTAAGCAAAGAGGAATTAGAAGAAACCCGGGCTAAATTCTCCCAGGGTCTCTCTCTAAAGGACGCTGAGGCCATATTAGCCATTGTCCCAACTGTCGAAAAGCTGGCTCCGCAGGCCGAATTAGAGGTAGAAGCCAAGCACGAAGACAAATCCACCAAAGCAACCCTTGTGGGCGTTGCCCCCGCCTTCCGCCACCTTCTCAACTACGAGCCCAACAGCGGTACTTTCTTGACCGACGACCATTACAAGAAAGAACAGCGGGTCTGCGTGCTGGGCGCTGACGTGGCCAAGACCCTCTTCCCCATAGAAGATCCCCTGGGAAAGCTCGTCAAAGTGGAAGACCAGTGGTTCGAGGCTATAGGAACGATGGGCAGCAAGTCGCTGTTCACCGAAACGGTGGGTGAGTTGGCGGCGCGCAATCTGAATCAAGACATCTATATTCCCCTCTCTTCCTTCCTGCGGCGATTCGACAAATCCGAACTCTTAGAAAGTCAGATCGATCAGTTGACCATTAGAATACGGGATTCGAGCCAACTGGTGGAAAGTGCAGCGATTATCCGACGAATTTTGAATAGGCGTCATCACGACAACGACGACTTCGACATTGTGATTCCTTATGAACTCTTGAAGCAGGAGGAAAAAGAAAGGCGTATTTACAATATGGTGCTCGGCTCAATTGCCGCCATCTCCCTGTTAGTCGGCGGCATTGGCATTATGAACATCATGTTGGCCACAGTCCTTGAGCGCACCCGCGAGATCGGCGTTCGCCGCGCCCTTGGCGCCAGACGGAAGGATATTATGGCTCAGTTTCTGATTGAGGCGGTGGGGCTGAGTCTTGTGGGTGGGGTCATCGGAGTCACGCTGGGCATCGGTATGTCTTTGATAATCGACTCCATCGCCGAGTTCAAAACCGTCGTGTCGCCCCTATATGTGTTCGTGGCCTTTGCCGTGGCCGGTGCGGTAGGCATCGTTTCGGGCACCTTCCCGGCGCGTCGCGCAGCCAACATCAACCCGATTGAAGCTCTGCGGTATGAGTAGATACGTAGACAATAGTCAGGGCGCCGCCGCCCATGCCTATCTACTATCTAGCGGAAGATTTATTAAGGAGATATAATGATGAGTGGTCTTATTGGCCGTCTGGTCTTTCTGATCGCGTGGATAGTCCTAATGACCTCAGCGTTGGCTCAGGATAGAGCCGTTGTTCTCACACTCGATGATGCCATCGCGCTGGCCTCAGAAGAGAGCTACGCCGCCCGCATCCGCGACTTGCGACTTCATCAAGCCGAGCAAAACATGATAGCCGCCAAAGGGAGTTTCAAGACTAAAGCGGATTTAATTCTGAACGCGCCGAACTTTAGTGAACAGGTGCAGCCTATCTTTGCACCCAATAAACTTCCAACTTATAATACGACTGGGTCACTGCAGTGGCAAAGTCGGCTGCAAATCAGACAGCCTCTGCCCACTAACGGCATTGTTATCCTGAATTCAGATCTTTATCAGAGCCGCAAATCGGTAATCGACCAGCTTGATGAGACCCAACGAACCAAGCGTTTTTTTACCTCGTTCAGGATTGAGTTTCGACAGCCGCTATTTGTGCCTAACACTCTAAAATTAGGCCTAGAGCGGGCCAATCTGCAGCTCGAGCAGGAGCAGCGACAGTACACTCGCACCCAACTGGATATTATTTACGATGTCACAGAGGCGTTTTACGAGTTTTACAACGCCACACGACGCCGGGAGATCGCACGGGAAGAGGTGAAACAGCAGGAGCAGTCCTACGAATTAGCCCAGAAGAAGTTCGAGGCCGGCTTGATCCCGGAAGTGGAGGCCTTGCAGATGGAGGTCAAGCTGGCACAGAGCAAAAACGATCTATTGGATGCCGAGAGCGGCCAGTCACGGGTGGCGGACCAGTTCAAGATGACGGTGGGTCTGCCGCTCGAGGAGGAAGTAACAGTGGAAACCGATTTTGCGCTGAACCTGTTCGAAGTGGATGAAGCCAAAGCCATCGAACATGGCCTGCGCCATCGAGCCGAAATTCGTGAGAATGAGATCAACCGGCGGCTGGCCGAAATCACCGTTCGTGAGACCGACGCCTTAACCGCTATCAAGGCAGATATAAGAGCGTCCTACGAGCTCACTGGGATCAGTGACCCGTCTCTATCGTTTGACACTGGCACCTCCGACCTCTTTGAATCGAGCATAGATGACTTGCGTCGCCGACCTCGCAATCGTGGCGTCCAGTTCATCGTTACCGTTCCGCTCTGGGACTCCGGGGTAAACCGAGCTGAAGTGGAGGTCGCACGAGGGAGGCTCAAACAGAGAGAGTTAGATGTAATGGAGAAGCAGCGTAGCGTAGAGCTGCAGATACGAAGAGTAATCACGCAACTTAAGTCCTCGCGCAACAGCCTCGATGTCCTCAAAAAGAGTGAGGAAGTGGCTCAAAAAAGCTATGATATCAGCCTTGCCCGCTTCGAAAATGGCGACATTACAAGCCAAGTCCTCGCCGATGCCCTCGACGCCCTTACCGGGGCTCGCTCGGACTACCTTAACGCCTACATCAAGTATCAACTTGCGGTGGCCGATCTGAAGCGCCAGACCCTGTACGACTTTGAGAGAGATCGGAGTCTCGTGGAAAGAGTTAGATGAAATACCATGTGATAGATATCACACAGATCCTAAGCCGACCTTTGTCATTGGAAGTCTATGGATATTTTCAAGTCGGACAGGTGGGTCTGATCCTACAGTAATTTTGAAAGATAGGAAAATGGAGAAAGAAGTGCCTTCTGAGATCCTGATCGATCTACAAGATATCGTGAAGATTTACCAGTTGGGAACGCAGGAGGTCCATGCCTTGCGAGGCATCAACGTCCAGATCAATGCCAATGAGTATGTGGCCATTATGGGGCCGTCGGGTTCCGGCAAGTCCACCTTGATGAACATTATAGGCTGTCTTGACACACCTACCTTGGGCGTGTACCGTTTAGAGGGAGAAAAAGTCAGCGATCTGGACGACGACCAGCTTGCCTATGTACGGAATCGCAAGATAGGGTTTGTCTTTCAAACGTTCAACCTTCTTCCCCGAGCTACGGCCCTGCGCAACGTGGAATTGCCGCTGGTCTACGATGGTACCCTCAAAGATGAACGCAAGCGCCGCGCTCAAGAAGCCCTGGAGAAAGTAGGTCTTAAAGATCGCCTACAGCATCAGCCTAACGAGCTTTCGGGGGGAGAAAGACAGCGTGTGGCCATCGCCCGAGCATTGGTGAACAACCCCTCTATTATCCTTGCAGACGAGCCCACAGGAAATCTGGATACCAAGACCGGAGAGGAGATCATACAGCTCTTCAAGATCCTTAAAGATCAGGGAAATACCATCATCATGGTGACCCACGAAAGCTATATCGCCGGCCAGGCAGAGCGCATTGTTCGGATGCGCGATGGTCTGGTAGAGTTAGCTATATAGTCACATTTCTTGAGCCTGCTGCTCACATCTGGGCCACTTTTCATGTGGACCCAAGGCGTTTTAAGTGGGGCCTGCACTATCTCGTCCAACCGGCTGTGGAAGCGGGCGACGCGTTGTACTTCATAGAGCTACTCATACGAGGGACGACACCCTAGCGGGCGAAACACGACCGGAAAACACTTCTCTACAAGTATAGTCCTGAGCATTCGACGTGGGCGAAGGTGTACTACTATCTTGGTGAGTATGGCAAGCTTAAAGAGCAGCAGAGGCGAATCATGGCGACGCCGTCAATTCAGTCGCACCCCGACGTGATCCAGGAAGAATGAGAGGTATAGTAAACGCGCAAAGCGTAATCGGGTTAGGCCCAAAGCTGTTGCCCTAACAGAGCTGTGCGTACGTATCTGCCCGTTGACCTACACCGGACGTGTAAGAATGTTGCTACGTCCAGTCCGGATACGTTAAAACTATTGATTTGTTGTCAAAAGCTTGCTATCTTTCTATGTAACTTCTAAGCTGGAACACAATTATCACGTCTTCCAGTCTGTTAACTCGCGGCGCCCTGCCATCCCCGGCCTATCGGACGATGTGAGCAAGACATTCGATGTACACGTAAAAAAGCGCAATCCTCAATCGGGGCCGTTGTTCCCAGAAAGTGTAGTAAACATCCCTTGGAGAGCACTGAAAAAAGAACTTGCCGTTTACGTCAAAGTCTCCTATATTCTATACAAGTCTGTCTATGGGTCAATTCGCAAATATCTCGGCATACAGGGATCGCAAAGGACTCTCTACGTTGAAAAAACCTATATACATGGATCACAACGCTACAACACCTGTAGACCGCAGGGTGCTGGACGTTATGATGCCCTATTTTACGGACAGCTTCGGGAACGCTGCCAGCAGTAGTCATATCTTCGGGCAGATAGCTGAGGCCGCTGTCCAAAAGTCAAGAGAACAGGTGGCAAACCTGATCGGGGCTTTTCCGGAGGACATAATCTTTACAAGCGGAGCGACCGAATCAGACAATATGGCGATAAAGGGGGTTGCCTACAGCTACAGCCATAAGGGAAATCACATCGTAACCTGTAAGACCGAGCATAAAGCCGTTCTGGATACGTGCAAGGCTTTGGAAAAAGACGGATTCGAAGTGACATATTTGCCTGTAGATAAGTACGGAATGGTCGATCCCGACGACGTGTCCCAAGCGATAAAGAACGACACGATCCTTATCACTATCATGTATATCAACAGCGAGATAGGCACGAAGCATCCTGTCCCCGAGATAGGCAGAATCGCCCAGGAGAGGGGCATCCTGTTTCACTGTGACGCCGTTCAGGCTGTGGGTAAGATACCCTGTAACGTGGACGAATTGTGCCTCGATATGATGTCCATATCCGGGCATAAGATATACGGTCCCAAAGGTGTGGGGGCTCTGTATATCAGAAAGCGGCGACCGAGGATCAGACTGAAACCCCTAATTGACGGCGGAGGACACGAGAAGAATCTCAGGAGCGGAACACTAAACGTGTCTGGCATAGTCGGTCTCGGCGCAGCTTGCAACATATGCGGACAGAAGATGGAAGAGGAGGCAACGAGACTGACGTACCTCAGAGATAAGCTTTACAGAGGGATCACCGAAGGTGTGGAATATGTGTACCTGAACGGACATCTTAGGGAGAGACTCCCCGGTAATTTGAACTTGAGCTTTGAGTTCATAGAAGGAGAGTCGTTGCTTTTAAGCCTGAAGGACATAGCTATATCCTCTGGATCGGCGTGCACATCGAAGGATCCGGAGCCGTCCTATGTGCTGACAGCGATGGGGATAGACCCATCATTAGCCTACACGTCCATCAGGTTCGGACTCGGCAGGTACAACACCGAGGAAGAGGTGGATTTCGTGACAGAATCGGTGATAGAAAATGTCCACAAGTTGAGGGAGATGTCCCCTCTGTACAGGATGAAAGTTCAGGGGATAGAATTAAATAAGGTAGACGACCCATCAGGATTTGTAGAAGTCTGAAAGGCAGAGGAAGAATATGTCTGGAAATGTTGGCATCAAAGAGAAGATAGAAGAGGTCCTAAACCAAATCAGACCCGCTTTGAAAGACGACTGTGTCGACATCGAACTGATTGAGATAATTGGAAATTCAGCCAAAGTAAGATTTGAAGGTCTCTTACAATCCCCCGGTCTTCAGATGACGGTGCAGTCGGGTGTTGAAAGATATATAAAAAACCAAGTTCCCGAACTTGAGGAACTAATCGTGGAACAGCAGGATTTTGACCTTTGAAGTTCGGCGATTCTGAGTAGAACAGGAGGCTTGGAAAATGATAACGGTCACAGATACGGCAGATGAGAAGATCAAAACGATGCCTGAGGAGCACGGACAACCCGAGTACGGTTTAAGGATGATGGTAGTGGGAGGAGGATGCTCGGGATTTCAGCATAGCCTTGCGTTTGATGAAGCTCCCAAAGAGTCCGACAGGGTAATAGATTGCAAAGATGTCAAGGTCTTTATGGACATGAAGAGTTCGTTATATCTTGCTGGTTCACAGCTGGATTATACAGATGGATTGATGGGGGCAGGCTTCAAGATAGAAAATCCTAATGCCAAGTCAACCTGCGGCTGTGGCGAATCCTTCAGCGCGTAAGAACCCTCACGGACAGAGACAGAATCGGAAAAGAGCAGCCGGTCTCCTTTATTCTGGCGTGAGAACTAACAAAGCGCCCTTTCTTCTGGCAGTCGTTCATTGTAGATACTAAGGCGAACTTAACTTGTGGATACGGGTCAAATGCTGACCTCAAGTAGGAAGCTGCAAGACAGAAAGACTCCCTAGGCTTTCTACACTCCAAGATATTGCTCAGGCAATAAAGGTTATTCGGTTCGAGTCAACGCACTTTACAGTCCTGTGAAGAAGTCAGATGCCGGCTCTTTCTCTTTTCTAAAGTAGACCGGCATTTTCTGTTTGCACAATGGTGAATATCCGTAAACGGGGAGGGAAACAAATGGAAAGAGAAAAGGTTGAAAAGATAAGTTTTCACATAAGAGAGGTCATCAAGACATTAGGATTGGATATATCGGATCCAAATCTTAAAGATACTCACACAAGAGTAGCAAAGATGTATCTGGAGATGTTCAGTGGACTGGATAACGGGAACGAGCCGAAGATAACCTGCTTTCCCAACGATGAAGGCTACAACAACATGGTGATGGTGAAAGACATCACGTTTTATTCTATGTGCGCTCACCATCTGGTTCCTTTTTTCGGAAAGGCCCACATGGCTTATATCCCAACAGATCACATCCTGGGCATAAGCAAGTTAGCTAGAATAGTTGAGTTTTATGCCAGGAGACCACAGGTTCAAGAGAGGATGACTGAGCAGATAATAACATTTGTGGAGGAGAAACTCTCTCCTCTGGGGGCTATGGTGGTGGTAGAGGCAAGACATCTTTGCATGGAGATGAGAGGGGTGGAAAAACCGGAGGCATTGACGACCACTTCAGCTATAAGGGGATGCTTTCTGGATAAACCTGTAAGAGAGGAGTTTTTGGACCTTCTCAACAGACCGAATTAAGCGCCCAAAGGTAAATTGTAGGTTAAACTTTAAAAAAAGAGGATATATAAAGACATGGAAGAATGGAAACGCCTGATGAAGGAAGGCGTCCACACCGCCGAGCAATTGGATAGGCATTTCGATGTAGACAAACAGACCGCAGAAATAGTCAGCCAAGAGTTCCCGATAAGGATAAATAAGTACTGGCTCGATCTGATAAAGGAGAAGGGAGATGCGTTCTGGAAACAGACTGTCCCTGTAATCGAGGAGACTTTAGATCCCATAGGAGTAGATGATCCATTAGGTGAAGAGGACGACAGTCCCGTTCCGAACTTGACTCATAGATACCCGGACAGGGTGCTTTTCTACGTAAACTATCAGTGTCCCATATATTGCAGATTCTGCACAAGAAAAAGAAAGGTCGGTCAGCCTGAGTTCTTCTCGAAGGAACACGTAAACCAGGGAATCGAATATATACGAAATCATTCTGAGATAAGAGACGTGATCCTTTCGGGCGGCGATCCACTCATGCTCTCTGACGACAGGCTCGATTATATCCTGAGATCTTTAAGGAGCATACCTCATCTGGAGATCTTAAGGATAGGCTCCAAGGTCCCCTGCGCCCTCCCTCAGCGCATAACCCCCGATCTGTGCAAGGTATTGAAAAAATACCACCCGCTCTACATCAACACGCACTTTAACCATCCGGATGAGGTAACAGCGGAGGCTACAAAGGCGTGTGAGATGTTAGCGGATGCAGGAATCCCTCTGGGGAATCAGGCAGTGCTCCTAAAGGGCGTAAATGACGATGCCCAGATTATGAAGGAGCTCATGCAAAAGCTCCTTGCAATTAGAGTCAAACCGTATTATCTTTATCAGGCGGACCTCGTCACAGGGACAGAGCACTTCAGAACATCCGTGGAGAAAGGCCTGGAAATCATGAAGTCGCTTCAGGGCTTCACCTCCGGGATGGCCATACCCCATTACGTAATAGACGCCCCCGGAGGTGGCGGCAAGATTCCGATTCTTCCCAATTACGTAGTGAAATCCAACGGGGATGAGATAATACTGAGAAACTACGAAGGGAAGGAGTACAGCTACCCGAACGTCGTAGATTCTGAGTGCATACAATATTAGCACAATAATCTTTGCTGAAAAATCCTGATGGGAAGGGGCAATATGTGGCGGATATATCTATATGGGCGGATCTGCATGTCCACTCGACATATTCGGATGGTAACTGCGGTGTAGATGAACTAGTCCAAACTGCCGTGAAAGCGAGCTTAAGGGCTATAAGCATTGTCGATCACGATACCGTAGACGGGATCGATGAAGCGTTAAGATTGGGAGAGCAATCCGACGTCCAGATAGTCCCAGGATTGGAGTTAAGCTCAGAGTACAGCAGCAGGGACATCCATATCTTAGCCTATCTTATCGACCACAAAAATGAGGGACTCGTGAGCTACATCGGTAAATTTAGAGATGCACGAGTAAGAAGAGCAGAAAAGATGGTGGAGATATTGAATAGCTTGGGCGTCGGCATTACTATAGAAGAGGTCCTCAAAAAGTCGGGATATGGCTCTGTGGGCAGACCTCACATCGCAGAAGTCATGGTCGAAGGGGGATTTGTCAGGACTACTCAGGAAGCGTTCGATAGCTACATAGGCTACAACGGAACAGCTTACGCGGATAAGTTCAGGATCTCTCCGAAAGATGCTATCAACCTTATACATTCTGCAGGAGGATTGGCAGTCTTAGCTCATCCTGGGATCGCCCTTTCCGATGGTACTGTGGTGGAACTTATATCCTTTGGTATAGATGGCATCGAGGTAGCGCATCCCAAGCATGACCAGAGGCAGGTTCAAAGATATAGAAAGATCGCCTGCAAACACGATCTATTGGAAACAGCGGGATCCGACTTTCACGCCAAGAATGGCGCTCCGCCGATGGGGAGCTTCGGAGTGTCCCAAGACCTGGTGGGAAAAATGAAGGGAAAAGCAGAAAAGATACGGCAAGACAATATAAAGGGAGGTAACGATGACTAGGTTGACACAGTTACGGTCCATGTGCATTGTCCTGGTGACAATAGCAGTTCTGGTTACGGGTTCCGCTCTGATGGCGGGGGAACACCCTGAGGAACATCCCCAAGAACACGCTGAAGAGCATACCCAGGAACACCCTGAAGGACACGAGACCAAAGTGACAAGAGAGACCCTGGCCCGGGACATTTCAGACTACCTTAAAGGGGACGCCGCGCTGAAGGGGGGGTTTTTTTTAATCTATGACCGACAGGTGCGGAAGGCCCTCACGCTGACTCTGGACCGCGTTCACGATGACCGCCTTGCCAAGGTGGGCAAGGATCGCTATTTTGCCTGCGCAGATTTCAAGACACCTGACAATCGTCTTTACGATCTGGATTTCTTTATGCGCAAGTCCGAATCCGGCCTGCAGGTGAACGAGATCATGATCCACAAAGTGGGTGGAATCGCCCGTTACACGTGGAAAGAAGAGCAGGGTGTCTGGAAACGCCAGTAAAGCGGAGAGCGGTAAAACGTGGGCTCTGCTTTGCGCCGATCTGTTTATGCTCCGTGTCTGCGAGTGCTTCTTCTTGCTGGTGGCCTCGTGGGACTTCAAAGCCGTTGTAACTTGTGAGGGTCAGCCAACCTAATCCCGCGCGGGGTGAGTCGATTTCCACACGTTTCCTCAAGGAAACTCCGGAGAGCATTAATGTGAGTTCGACGAAAAAGAGCCTGATCTTCTGCGGCCTCCTGGCCGCTGCGGCGTCGGCATCTGCCGCCATGGAAGAGCCGCGGCAACGCTTTTTTGAGTTCACGTACGAGGCAGAAGTGCGGAACATCCCGGAGGGCGCAAGGCGGGTAGAGGTCTGGCTGCCCTATCCGGAGTCCGACCCATATCAGAACATCGGAGAGGTGAAGGTAGAGACCGATTACGCGACTCGGGTAACCCGCGATCTGGAGTACGACAACGCTATCCTCTACCTGAGCGCCCAGCCTCCCCGGCAGCAGAAAGTTTCGGTCCGGATGCAGTTTACGGTTCTTCGAAAGGAACGCCGCCCAGAAGGGTCGGACGGCGTGGCAACAGCCCACCTGGAGCAGTTTCTCTCTCCAAACCGGCTGGTGCCGATCGACGGTGTGGTGGCCCGACTGGCTGCTGGCGTGACCGTTGAGGCGACGACCGACCTTCAGAATGCCCGGGCGATCTACGACTTTGTGAGTCGGAATGTCACTTACGATAAGAGTGGAGAGGGATGGGGACAGGGTGACGCCCTCTACGCGTGCACGGTGCGCCGGGGGAATTGCACTGACTTTCATGCCCTGTTGATCGGTATGGCCCGCGCTGTGGGCATCCCTGCCCAGTTCGAGATCGGTTTCCCACTACCTCATGCGCGGGGCAGCGGGGCGATCTCAGGCTACCACTGCTGGGCCGCGCTCCACCTGACGGGGCTCGGTTGGTGGCCGGTGGATAGTTCGGAGGCCAGCAAGCACCCGGAGTTATTCGACTACTATTTCGGAGCACACGACGAGAATCGGGTGCAGCTTTCGGTGGGCCGCGATATCGTGCTCACCCCTCCACAGGAAGGAGAACCGATCAACTACTTTATCTATCCCTGTGTAGAGATAGACGGTCGTGCGCATAAGTGGGTGGAGACTCGCTTCTCCTTCAAAGATCTCCCATCTGTAAGGAGATAACCCGGATAAAGGTCAGAAACATACTTCCTCGTAAGCAGATGATGCAGATGAACTTGATAGACATATTTTCAGTCGCAGCCCTTACCCTCCTTCTTCGCATCGGGCCGATCTATAGTAACGAGGGCCCTGTTGCAGTGGAGAAAACTGCATTCAACATCAACGCAAAAGGAAATATGGCAGGCATGACCTGCACCGCTGTGCCAATCGGATGATCTTTTTTGGATAAACAGAAGCTTGTAAAGGAACTTGAAAAGATAGTAGGAGCAGGGAACCTGGTCCACCAGGAGGACGAACTGGCCGTCTATGAGTGCGACGGATACACTATAGAGAAGTCGTTGCCGGACGTCGTGGTCTTTCCTCAGAACACAGAACAGGTATCAAAGATTGTAAAGTATGCAAACAAAGAGCAAGTCCCGTTTATCCCAAGAGGTGCAGGGACAGGCCTAAGCGGAGGATGCCTCCCCGTAGATGGCGGGATCATGATAGCCCTTAACAGGATGGATAGAATTTTAGAGGTGGACCTGGAAAATAAGATCGCGGTTGTCGAGGCAGGGGTTGTGAATCTATGGGTTACAGAAGAGGTGCAAGATAGGGGTTATCTTTATGCTCCCGACCCCTCCAGTCAGCAGGCGTGCACCATCGGAGGTAACATAGCTGAAAATTCGGGAGGACCACACACTCTAAAGTACGGCGTGACCACAAATCACGTGTTAGGAGTTGAAATGGTCCTGCCAGATGGAAAGATAGTCCGTTTAGGCGGGAGGACAACCGACAGTCCGGGATACGATCTTACAGGCGTGATTGTAGGGTCTGAGGGGACGTTCGGCATCGTGACTGAGGCAATCGTACGGCTTTTAAGAAGCCCCGAAGCTTTCAGCACTCTGCTGGCGATCTTCGACAGTGTAGACGACGCAAGCAACGCTGTGTCGGGGATTATAGGCAGAGGCATCCTACCTGCGGCTTTAGAGATGATGGATGAACTTATCATCGAAGCTGTGGAGGCCGCGTATCACTTCGGCTTTCCCGAAGGCGCAAAGGCGGCCTTAATAGTGGAGCTTGACGGTCTGGAGACGGGCATAGAGGAGCTTAGAGACAGAGTCGTCGAGGTCTTCAAGGAGAACAACGCCTCCAAGATACAGGTGGCAAAGGACGAAGCGGAAAGGCAGCTACTGTGGAAGAGCAGAAAGGGAGCGTTCGGCGCTGTGGGTCGCCTAAGCCCCAGCTACTGCACCCAGGACGGAGTAGTCCCAAGGACAAAACTTCCAGAGGTCCTTCAAGAGGTAGCAAGGATAGCCCAAAAGTACTCTTTGAGAATCGCTAACGTGTTCCACGCAGGAGACGGCAATCTGCATCCTATTATCCTCTTTGACGAGAGGGATGAAGAGGAGGTACAAAGAGTTCTGAAGGCAGGTGGCGAGATTCTAAAGGTGTGCGTAGATGTCGGAGGGACGATCACAGGTGAGCACGGCATCGGAATAGAAAAAGTAAGCTATATGCCACTGATCTTCAGCGATGCGGACATGGAGGTTATGAAGGAGTTAAAGGCCGCCTTCAACCCCGATGGCCTGTGCAATCCCGGCAAGGTATTTCCGACCTCTAAAACGTGCGGAATGGAACTCCAATCTCTAAGACCTCCCGCTGCAGTCTAAAGTGCAACGGAGGTGGTAAGGAAGAAGAATTTCGAAAAGAGCTCGCCCACAAGAACAAAGAGAACTGCAACGTAGAGCAGCCCTGTGGCAGCCTGCGTAGCAGAGCGATGGGCAGGATCTCTTAGCGTGTAAAGTGTGGCGGCCATTATCAGCAGAGTTCCGACTATCCCGACGCCTATCCTGCCCCAAAAACATATTCCCGAGAAACTTAATGGAGAAAGCATGCTTTCGGCTGCCTCAGGCCGAAGGATAAGATTGGATATAAACAAAATACTCTGTATCCCAAGACAGATAAGGAGAAGCCTGCTTAAGCGTCTTAAAGGAACAAGTGTGAATTTAGGCTCGACCAAGTACCAGTGTCCCAGTATCATGGCATCCAGAACTAAACCTAAAGACAGAGAGGAGAGGAAAAAGTTAGCCGGAATGACAATGCTTTCCCACAAGAGCGTTGAAGGCATTAGATACGACATGGCTTTGCTAAATAGCGCACAGCTGCCCGTCAGAGCACAGAGCCGTATAGAATATCTCATCAATTGCTCTTTTTGGAGCTGTAAGGCCACATTATACACTAGAAAAAGAATAGAGAACAGGAGAAAGAAAAGATATTGCCGCCCGCTCCAATCTGATACAAGTTTGGTCATTGACGAGAAAGTTATTCCGCTTTCTTCAAATGGCGATTGGGCGGTCAATAGGCTTAATGTCGATACTATCAAAAGCAAAAAGCCTACAGCTCTGAAAAACCCTCTCCACACATAGGCGGGAACGATCGTAAGTACCACCGCCCCACCTATGGAAAGCTGGCTAAATACGAGGAAAAAGACACTGCTACTCATTTGTGGTTCTCCTGTCAATCAGATAGTCTATTTGCAGCGGATATTCTGCTTTGAAAAACGTTGAGGGATTTGAAATATAGAACATAAGCCGATAAGTGTCAACCAAATTCTTGGGTTAAGCAAGCAATGAGCGGTGAGTTCGGGTCAGATAGGATATTGACCTTTGTGAGCTTGGCGGCGTTATTTTAAAATGCGGAGGTAGCCAAAAGTGAAAGAACCTATCAAGAGTCAGAATATAAGATCAGAATGGGTAAAGGAGCGCGTAGAGGATGATAACGTTACGCAGATGCACTATGCGCGGCGTGACATCATTACCCAGGAAATGGAGTATGTGGCAAAGAGGGAAAACTTAGACCCGGAGATGATAAGGGGAGAGGTGGCAAGAGGGAGGATGATCATTCCGGCAAATATCAATCACGCCAGCCTGGAGCCCATGTGCATAGGCATCGCCTCCTCGTGCAAGATCAACGTGAACTTAGGAAACTCTGCCACGACGTCCAACATCGACAAGGAACTGGAGAAACTCCACATGGCGGTGCACTTTGGTGGGGACACCGTCATGGATTTGAGCACAGGCGGAGACATAGACAAAATAAGACAGGCCATAATAGATAGTAGTCCCGTTCCTATAGGGACTGTACCTATCTATGAGGCCCTCTCCAAGCTGAGAAGAGTTGAGGATCTCACCGCTGATGGACTCCTCGAGGTGATCGAACGTCAGGCCGAGCAGGGCGTGGATTACATAACAGTCCATGCTGGAGTATTACAGGAATATATCCACCTTACATCGGACAGAATCACGGGGATCGTAAGCAGAGGAGGTTCGATTCTAGCCTATTGGATGACGCATCACCACAAGCAGAATCCGCTCTATGAGAATTTCGACAGGATACTTTCGATCTGCAAGAAGCATGACGTCAGCCTGAGTCTGGGCGACGGCCTGAGGCCCGGTTCTTTAGCCGATGCAAACGACGAGGCCCAGTTTGCCGAACTGAAGACATTGGGAGAGCTGACCCTGTCTGCATGGGAGGAAGATGTTCAGGTAATGATCGAAGGGCCGGGGCACATCCCGCTCAACCTTATTCAGATGAACGTTGAAAAGGAGATGGAGATGTGCCACGAGGCTCCGTTCTATGTGCTGGGACCCTTAGTGACGGATATCGCCCCTGGATACGATCACATCACTTCTGCAATAGGAGCGGCTAATGCGGGATATGCAGGAGCAGCTATGTTGTGCTACGTGACTCCCAAAGAACACCTTGGACTGCCAGATTTAGATGACGTAAAACAGGGAGTGATCGCTTATAAGATAGCGGCGCATGCTGCTGACATTGCAAGGGGAAGAGAGGGCGCAAGAGACAGGGACGATGAACTTTCCAAAGCTCGGTTTAACTTTGAGTGGAACAGACAATTTGAACTGTCGCTCGACCCTGAGACTGCTCGCTCTATGCACGACGAGGCGCTACCGGATGAGTCGTACAAGGGTGCCAAGTTCTGCTCTATGTGCGGGCCTAAGTTCTGCTCTATGAGAATTACTCAGGATGTGAGAGAGTTGGGGGAAACGCTGGAGATCCCCACCGCGGAATAACAGCGCCCTCGAAAAGCAAGAAAGGACGGAGATCCAACTGTGGCAAAGCTCGTAAGAGAACTCGATGGGATCGACAAGAAGATTTTGAACGTTATGCAGTGGGATTTCCCACTTGTAGTAAGGCCGTTTGAGGCCATTGGAGGTAAAGTGGGTATCTCTGAAGATGAGGCAATAAATCGAATCCTGGATCTCAAAAAGGATAGTGGGATAGTCCGCCAGATCAGCGCCATTTTTGATACAAGGGCTCTTGGATACAAAAGTTCCTTGGTGGCGATGAGGATCGATCCGAACAAGATAGCCGATGTCGCACAGGTCTTGAACAGGCATCCCGGGGTCAGCCACAACTACAAGCGGAATCACGCGTATAATCTGTGGTTTACGATAGCTGTTCCACCTAATGGTAGCCTTGAGCGAGATGTAGAGGAAGCGGCAAAGGAAGACGGTGTGGAAAAGTATATCATATTGACAAACCTGAGGCTCTTTAAGATCAGTGTGAAGTTAGATATGACGGATAATGGAGATTCAAAGCCTCAGGAAAAGGACAACCCGGATTCTCTGGAAGCTCGTAAACCGGATAGCCCCGATTCCATCACCCAACAGGACAAGGAGTCGATAAGAGAGCTTCAAAAGGACCTGGAGATAGCAGAGTTTCCGTTTGTAGGAATGGCTAAAAGGTTAGGAACAACTCAAACGGGAATAATAGATAAAGCAAAAGAGTTGATTGAGAGAGGATTTATGCGCCGCTTCAGCGCCATCCTGAGACACAGAAAGGCGGGATTTTCGGCAAATGGGATGGCAGTATGGGTAGCCCCTGAAGATAAGATCGAACAGCTGGTAAAGGAGGCTATGTCCTTCCCCCAGATAAGCCACTGTTACCAGCGTCGCACATATCCCGATTGGCCGTATAATCTCTTTACTATGATCCATGCAAAGAAGGTGGATCAGTGTAAACAAACAGCTGAGGAGATCTCAAATCGTACGGGAATTACCCATTACGATATTCTCTTCAGCACCAAGGAGTATAAGAAAGACAGAGTAAGTTACTTCGTAGAGTGAGGTACTTCGTTTAGAGGTATCAGTTGTTATCTCCAAAAGACATTTAAGTGGAACACCCACTAGCTGGAAGATGAACTCGAAAAAGAATCGAAGGAACTCTTTTGGGGAGAAACTTTTTTAAAAATAGACTTTTGGGTGTACAGAATATGAAACGCGGGAGATTCCTATGTTGCTGGGACTTGTAGGTGCCTTCGCCGGGGCCCTTCTATTCTTCTTTGCAGGTTGGATCCTGTGCGCAAAGACCAAAGCCAAGGCACTGAACAAAACTGAAAGAGCTGCTCAAAGAAATGCCACTAAGTTGATCGAAGAGGTGGACAGAAAAAGGAGATCTCAGTTCTTAGAGGAGAAGAAAGAGTGGTACAAAGAAAGAACCGAACTTGAAGAGAATATCGAGGCAAAAAGATTAGAGTTGACCAGCACCGAAAGTGCGCTGATAGAAAAAGAGGGGGCCTTAGATGAGAAATCCACTCTGTTGGGCAAGAAGGAAAGTGACCTCAAAAGTAAGATGGAAGAATATAAATCCAAAGAAGCGGATATAGAGGAAAAGGGCGAGCAACTCTCTAAGGCGATGTTTGAGTACGAGCTTAAGTTAGAAAAGACATCCATGTTGAGCATGGAAGAGGCAAAAAGGGCACTTTTAGAGGAGTTGAAAAGCAAAGCGGAACTTCAGGGTACGGAAGTCGAGAGGGAAATAGTGGGAAGGGCCCACGATAGAGCCGAGAGGGAGGCAAGAAAGATAATAGCGCTGGCTATAGAGCGATGCGCCTCCGAGCAAGCAACTCAATTGAGTGTATCTGTAGTCTCTTTGCCAAGCGATAGAATAAAGGGGAGAATCGTAGGGAGAGAGGGGAGGAACATACGAGCCTTTGAGACTGCCACAGGAGTCAAGGTCATCGTGAACGACACGCCTGAGGCAATAGTTTTGTCCTCGTTCGATTCGATCAAGCGAGAGACGGCAAAAATCGCTATGGAGAGGCTGGTAGTCGAGGGGAAGATAAATCCCAAAAGGGTTGGTGATGTGGTCAAAAGTGCGTCAGAAGATGTGAGAAAGATAGTCGTTGATGAAGGCACAAAAGTACTTGAGGAATTGAATATTAAAGACGTTCATCCTGAGATAGTGAGCCTCTTGGGGAAGTTGAAATTCAGGACGAGTTACGGTCAGAGCGTCCTTGAACACTCCAAAGAGGCGGCTCTGCTGGCAGGGGTCATGGCCTCAGAGTTGGGTTTAGACGGCAACATAGCCAGAAGAGCTGGGCTCTTTCACGACATAGGCAAGTCTGTCGATCACGAGATGGAGGGGACGCACGTGGAGATAGGTCTCTCACTAGCTAAGAGGTACGGTGAGCCAAAAGAGGTGCAGGACGCTATAGTGTATCACCACGAAGAGGCGAGCGTAGATTCCCCCTCTCCCATAGCGTTTTTGATCGCTGCAGCGGACGCTATTTCTGCGGCAAGGCCGGGAGCACGCATGGAAGATCCCGAAAAATACATAAAAAGGATAAAGGATTTAGAGGCGTTAGCACGTACATTCCCCGGAGTTCGAGACGCTTACGCCATAAACGCCGGTCGTGAAATAAGAGTCCTGGTTACCCCGAAGAAAATAGATGATCAACAGACCTGGACCCTAGCCTCGGAGATCGCAGGGAAGATCCGCTCTGAGATGACGTATTCCGGTGAGGTAAAGGTAAATGTGATAAGGCAAACCAAGACTTCGCGATACACTGGAAGATCTTATGCTTTCAACATGTCACCTTATCAAGACGAGGAGATAGATGATGAGAAAGAGCTACACGATGAGCCTGTGGGACAGGCTATATCTTCCGACGATACTAAAGGGTCTGACCTTGACCTTCAAGCATCTTCTGGGTAGAAAGTTCACTCTGCAGTACCCCGAGGAGGTGCTTACACCGTCTCCACGCTTCAGGGGCATTCATAAACTTACAAGGGATGAGCAAGGAAGGGAAAAGTGCGTGGCGTGCTATATGTGCGCTACGGCGTGTCCCGCTCACTGTATAACTATAGAAGCTGAGCCCGCTCCCTGGGAGGATAGAGAAAAATATCCATCAAAGTTTGAAATAGATATGCTCAGGTGCATCTTCTGCGGATACTGCATCGAGGCGTGTCCCGAGGAAGCTATCGTGATGACGAATAAGAGACCTCCTATAGGCTTGAACAGACAGGAGATGATATTCGATAAAGAAAGACTCCTGAATAACTGACAAGCGCTTGGTCAAAAATCTCATGCGACTGCAGCTCACAGACGGACAATCTATCAGCAGGCCCGGATCACAAGTCAAAAAAAGTTATGAGGTCAACGTAGAAAGAGATGAGGCAAAGCTCCTCGTTCAAATCTGGACAAGATTATAGGGATCAAATAGTTGACGGCAAGGAGGGATGGGAGGCGCTGCCCCTGTCTACGCCATATCTAATCCCCGATTGAGTCCCCAATAGCATCAATTGGGGATCGGGAATCGGGGGCTACTTTCTACCTATCTGGTTCTCCTGATCTGTGGCGTCGAAAGCTTCTTTCTCAATCTCAGGCGGCGTGATAGATGGAAGTTCCCCGGGAGGTGATGGCTGACTCAAGAGTTGAATCTGAGCCTGCGTGACCTGGGAAAGACCATGCACCTTGATGAAGCCTACAGCGGCGTCATGATCGTAAATGTCCCCCGTATCGTAGGTCGCAAGGGACCTGCTGTAGAGCGACATCGGGGATTCTCTGCCAACCACCTGCACGTTTCCCTTGAAGAGCTTTAACTTGACAGCCCCAGTCACATATCTTTGATTGCTCACCACAAATGCTCTCAAGTCCTGGTGCAGGGCGGAGAACCACAGACCGTTGTAGATCAAATCTGAATATTCCTTCGAAACGAATTCTTTAAAGCGTGCTGCGTCCTTTGAGAGCGTCATATCCTCTAAGGCCCTATGCGCCCTGTGGAGAACCACAGCGGCAGGAGCCTCGTAGATCTCTCTCGACTTTATCCCCACAAGTCTGTTCTCCAGATGATCTATCCTTCCCACTCCATGCTCCCCTGCTAATCGGTTCAATCTGGATATTAGGTCTACACCGTTCTTCTTCTCTCCGTCCAGGGAGACAGGTATACCCCTTTCAAATGCGATCTGGATATAGATAGGAGCATCAGGAGCTTCGTGGGCGTCCTTGGTCCACTTATAGACGTCTTTCGGAGGCTCTACCCACGGGTCTTCCAAAACTCCGGCTTCGATGCTCCTCCCCCAGAGATTCTCGTCAGTGCTGTAGGAGCTCTCGCCTGTCACAGGGACAGCAATATTATGTTCCTTGGCGTACTTTATCTCCTCATCCCTGGTCATCTTCCACTCCCTGACTGGAGCTATGATCCTGAGATCGGGTGCGAGCGTGTTCACCGATACGTCAAATCTCACTTGGTCGTTCCCCTTGCCTGTGGAGCCGTGAGCCACAGCTGAGGCTCCCTCCTCTTTTGCTACATCCACCAGAAGCTTGGCTATTAGAGGCCTGCCGAGAGCTGTCGCTAATGGATATTCTCCCTCATATATGGCTCCAGCCTGAAGCGCAGGGAACACAAAATACTCTGTGAACATCTTCTTAGCATCTGCTATGACAGCTTTGATCGCGCCCACGGCTAACGCCCTATCCCTTGCTGCGTTCAGGTCTATCTTTTGACCCATATCAACCGTCAGAGTTATCACGTCCATATCGTATTTATCCTGTAACCACTTTACCGATACAGACGTATCGAGCCCTCCAGAATAGGCCAATACTACCTTTTCAGACATCTTTTTTCCCCTCAAAAAGTTCTCCACTATGCAAGTTCTTCCTGTTTGCGAGATTGCTTCGCTGCCCCCGATAGATTCAATCGGGGGTCGCAATGGCTGAAGACAAAAGTCAAGCAACGTCATTGCGAGGGGTGAAACCCCGAAGCAATCTCCCTGTCTACTCTTTGCTCTCTACTGTTCTTTTTCCACGCCCTGCGTCAGAATCTCATCGAAGACATCCACAGCTTCGCCTATATGTTCCTTTTCTACAACAAGAGGCGGAAGGAATCTTACCACATCTGGGCCAGCTGTGCAGAGCAGAATATTTCTCTTCTGGAAGGCATCTGCTATGAGCTTGGCTTCACATTCTGTCACGGCTCCGGCGATGAGTCCTATTCCCCTTATCTCCTTTATCATTTGGGGCCACTTGTCCTTGAGCCTATTTAATCTCGTGTGCAGATATTCCCCTTTTTGTCTGACTGAGTCTAAAAAGCCCTCAGAGGTAAGCTTCCTAAAGACCCGAATCGCCACAGCAGAGACTAGTGGATTTCCTCCGAAGGTGGCGGCGTGATCTCCAGGATGTATGTGCTTGGCGACCTTCTCTCTTACAAGAGTTGCCCCCATAGGCAGTCCACCTGCCAGGGGCTTGGCTAAGGTCATAATATCGGGTTCGACCCCGTAGTGCTCATATCCGAAGAGCAACCCCGTCCTTGCGAGCCCGGACTGAACTTCGTCGAATATTAACAACATATCGTTATCATCACAGATTTTTCTCAGGCCCTCTATAAACTCCTGTGAGGATTTGTGTAAACCTCCTTCGATTTGAAGGATAGGCTCGATCAGGATAGCACACGTCTCATCTGAAACCTTCTCCTCCACAGAGCCTAGATCGTTAAGCCTGGCAAAGTCAATTCCAGGCAACAGGGGATCGAAACCCTTGTGATATCTGAACTGCCCCGTAGCGGTCAATCCACCGTAGGTTCTGCCGTGGAAAGAGTTCTCGAAGGACATTATGCGGTATTTGGGCTTATCGAAGTTTTCGTGACCCCATCTCCTTGCGAACTTGAGAGACGCCTCTATGGACTCAGTGCCGCTATTGCAGTAAAAGACTCTATCTGCAAAGGAGTTATCGACCAGCATACGAGCCAGAATCGGACCGTGCACGCTGTGATAGAGATTACAACAGTGTATCAGCTTGGCCGACTGCTCTTTTATCACCTCTGTGATATCGAAGTCTCCGTACCCGAACGCATTCACCGAAAGTCCGCTCATAAAGTCCAAATAGCGAACTCCGTCGGTGTCAAAAAGATGGACCCCGTTTCCTCGTTCCAGCACGAAGGGCGGACGTCCGTAGGTCTGGACTATGTATTTGCTGTCCAGTTCTACAATCTCTTCTGCCTTTAGAGTCTGCATATCGTTTTCCTTTTTACAGTTGAGTTTGCTTGAGAGAGGATTGTCTGACCCACCAAGTTTGGCGCTGTACTAGAAAGTCCGTTGATAACGTGGCTGGCAGCAGGACAGAGATCTTAAACTATCCTGTTGGAGAAAGAGGCTTCGCAATGTCACCTACCCGATAATCTGTGTCCCTATCCCCCTATCGGTAAATATCTCCAAAAGCAGAGAGTGAGCCACTCTGCCATCAATTATGTGGGTCTTGCCCGTGCCCGATTTTACCGCTTTTAGGCACGATTCTATCTTGGGCAGCATTCCACCGCTTATAACGCCCTTTTCTATTAACTCATCTACAGCATCTGCATGCAGGGTCGAAAGGAGAGACCCGTCATCGTCGGAGTCCCTCATAATTCCCATTACGTCTGTCAAAAAGAGCAGCTTTTCAGCCTTCAAAGCAACCGCAATCTGCCCTGCTGCAGTGTCAGCATTTACGTTGTAACTCTTCCCACCCGGACCCAAACCTATGGGAGCGATCACCGGGACCACACCTTGCTCACATAGGGACTTTATAGGCTCAGGGTCCACCGACTCCACATAACCCACATAGCCGATATCCACCATTTTGACTTCTCCCGAATCCCTATCCTTAAGGGGCGCAAGGTATTTCCTCACTTTCAGTATACCCTCAGCTTTTGCCGATATGCCCATGGCGCGCCCTCCAATCTCCTCTATTGAGTTTACGATCTGGCTATTTACCTCCTCAAAGAGCGTCCTTTCGGCTATCTGCATTGTCGCTTTGTCTGTCACTCGCAGACCGTTTACGAACCTGGGTTCAATGCCAGCTTCAACCATCCTGCGGCTTATGGCCTTAGAGCCCCCGTGTACGATTACGGGCTTCATCCCCACAGTCTCCATAAAGACTACATCTTCAAGGACAGTGTCCACCTCTCCCTCGGAAGTTACAACACTGCCTCCATATTTGATGACTACGATCTTGTCTCTGAACGCCCGGATATAGGGCAGTGCTTCAATAAGTACATCTGCTTTTTTTATCAGTCCTTCGATCACTATCCTGGGACCTCAGATGCTGCAAGTGGAGAACTTTCAAACAATCCTAAAGTTTCTTCTGTGTCGAACATTATGTTCATGTTCTGCACAGCTTGTCCAGCCGCTCCCTTTATCAGGTTATCCAAAGCGGAGATTATGAGCAGCACGTGGGTCTCCTCAACTTTATGGACAGTTATATCACAATAGTTGGTGTAAGACGTGAACTTGGTCTGCGGCAGGTAATCCTCTGCAATCCTTATGAACGGCTCGTCCGCATATCTTTCCTTATATATTTGCGTTGCATCCTGGGTCGATATATCCTCTTTAAGTCTCACATAGACATTTGACAGGATCCCCCTGTCCATAGGAACCGTCTGAGGAGTGAAGACAACTTTGCATTCTTTTCCTGCTATTTTGCTTAACTCCTGCTCGATCTCTCCGGTGTGTCTGTGAGAGCGCCCGATATTGTAGGGAGCTACGTTCTCGTTGACTTCGATAAAGTGCGTCCTTAAGGAGAGCTTCCTGCCTGCACCGGAGATTCCGGACTTGGAGTCTATGATTATGCCCTCTGTACAGATCAGGTCTCTTTCCAGAAGGGGAGCCAAAGCCAGAAGTGCTGCAGTCGGATAACAGCCGGGGTTCGACACTAACGAGGCCCCCCGGATAGCTTCTCGATTTATCTCTGGCAGTCCCCAGATCGTCTTGGGCAGCAGATGGGGTGCGGTATGGTCGAAATCGTACCATCGCAAGTGTCCTTCGGGCGTCCTCATCCTGAAGTCAGTTCCGATATCCACTACCTTGACGCCAGAGTCCAAGAACGACGGAGCAGCGGACATAGATTTACCCGCCGGAAGACATAGAAAAACTACGTCCACATCCCTTCTGAGGGCATCTTCTAAAGACAGAAGTTCCATTTCGATGGATCCCTTTACGCCCGGATATACCTCCGACAGCAAGTTCCCCGAGGTCTCTTCTGAAGATGCTACAAATACAACTTCTGCTTCAGGGTGTCTGGAGGTTATTTTGAAGAGTTCTACCCCTGTATATCCTGTCGCCCCGACAATTCCTAACCTAATCATTTTTACCTCTAACGGTGGATAATTTCACGTATTCGATCCATTATTCTCTGGGTCTGATCCGCAGTTTTGGAGATGATCAGTATAACATCGTCGCCGGCAAGTGTTCCCACAACTTCATGCCAATCCATCTTATCTATGGCCGCCGCAAGTCCTGAAGCATTTCCTGGGGTGGTCTTGAGAACAAGCATATTCTTGGCATTGTCGAAATCCACAAGGGAGTCCATCATCTCTCTTTCCAAAATCTTTTGCCGTTTGGGGAAAGGAGTGCTCTCTTCCGGTAGACTGTATCGAAATTTTCCATCTACCGTAGGTACCTTGACTAATCCCAACTCCTTTATATCTTTGGAAAGTGTGGACTGACTAACCTTGCAGCCGCATTCCCTTACCGCAGACACGATCTGCCCCTGCGTCCTCATCTCCCCTTTCTGCACAAGTTCAATGACCTGTCTTTGTCTGATGTGTTTGCCGCCCATGTAGCCTCGCCAGCTTTTACGTTTATAATAATTATTATATAGGATAAATAATTATTTACTTAAATATAATACAATGTTCTTCTCCTGTCAAGGCTGAAATTTCCCCTTTAAATGCGGTCACAGTTTACAATGAACTTAAAGGGCGCTGTAACTAGTAATGAGAGGAAGCAAAAAACCCCCGAGGACTCCAATTCCCCGGGGGCATCTATCTGTATCCCGTGCCTATTAGATAGGATACTAGAATTTATATCCGAAGCTGAATCGGTGACTGCCTTCAGTCTCCACCGCATCTAAAGGAATATTGTAACTATAATCAAAATCTAACCCATTGGCAAACTCATATCCCAACCCCACATTGCCTCCACCCTTGCTCCCCTCCTCAAATATCCTATTGCCTCCCGCACGCAGACTAAACCCCTCTACCAACTCTGCCTCACCCCCAAAAAATAACCTCGTGTCGGTATCTCCCTCCCCACCTACATCCATTACTACATAATCTACACTCAATAAACCCCTCTCAAGACGATAACTACCACCAAAATGTATGTCAAACGGCAACTTGCCTGCACCATCCTGTACCTCTATAGTGCCATCTTCCTTTGTTACTGCCCCCTCTCCCCAGGATATATCCGGTTTATTTATGCCCTTCAAAAATAACCCCAAACTAAAATCCCAAGGACTCCTCCATAAACCCCCTACATCTACTCCCATATTACCACTGCTCTCCCCAGACAACGGATCAGCCCTACCTTCATCAGGCGGTATGTCCCCAACACTCCACCACAAATAACTCAACCCCAAACCAAGGCTAATACCCCTGCCAAACTCCTTCCCCCAACTTGCCGTAAATCCATTCTCATTAAAATTGTCACTCCCCACCCGCTGATACCCAAAACCCAATGTACCCCCACTACCACCAAGAGGCTGAACGTAAGTCAGTATGTGCTGACCCAAATCATCTCCCTCAACCCCCGTCAAAAGTAAACTCACATTCGTATACGAAACGACCTTACCTTCTATCTGATCAAGACCCGACGGATTCAAAAAAATCGCATCCTGATCGTCTGCCACCGCCACAAAACTACCTCCCATCGCCATAGACCTGGCCTGTGTCCCAGCATCTAAAAAACCGTACACCTGACCAGACCCATACCCCAAACATAATGCTACCACAATGACTATCCCAAAAAATCTAAACATAGCAATCTACCCCTTTCTGCTCTTTTCTACCGCGTGAATTGGCTAACGTTAGCCAGTCCGCCGGGCTGGGTCAGAGCATAGACTATAAGATTAACTCCGAACTGAAGCCCCCTTTCTTTGGCGTTCGCATCCGGATCTCCCCAGTACCAACTGATATTAAGATCGCTGAAGACTACTGCTAACCTCCCTCTAAGCCATATCCCCTCTAAATTGAACACATTCCCATTGGACGCTCCACCGAGCGGAGGACCGTCCGGGAAATCGTAAAAGTTATCAATGTAAAGTGGGTGATCGTTAGGAATCTTTTGAAACTTAGCGTCGGCGCCCAGAGCATCCTTTAGCGCCTTCTTCATCTGTTGGTCGAAGGGAGTCCCTATTCTACCACCAGCAGGGTTAGCACCCTTTACAATATCATCTGCAAAGAGGAACCCCCCGTTTCTTAGATATTCCCCTAAGTTCTTTATCTCCGTCTCTGAAAGCAGCATCACCACGTCTGAGCCCGTCATATATATAAAAGGAGCTTTGAACAATCTCCGATCTGACAGCTGAATTGTAACTCCTTCCACCTTAGCGTTAATCTTGGTGTAATCTCTTATATACCTCATTAACTCATCCACCGCGGTAGGAAACCTGTCTGTGTTAAAATTCATTTGGTGGTACTTAACCACGGTCATGTTGAAGTATCCTGTTACGGACCTTTTGTCAGTAGGATCCGGAAGAATTATGGTCGCATTATACCTTCCCGTATCCAGACCTCCCAACGTTAAAAGCTCATCTTTAATGCTGGCCGCTTCCTGAACTGATGTAGCCATTTCGGTAAGGGCGACTAATTCCACCTGCTCCAGTTCCAATTTTTCCGCTTTGACTCCGGAAAACGTCCCAAAGGCAGCCATCGAAGGAGCTACACCCCTCAAAAGATCAGTCCCAAAGCCAGCCACATCCCTGACCCTGGCTATATCCGTAGGGGCTTGAGGCTCGGCGAAGGTCTGGAGCATCTGCATTTGAACCTCTGAAATCTCCGGTCTCTTGACAAGTTCGAAGCTCTTTTTCAGAATCGGAGGCGGCGCAATGAACCTGATCCTGAAGGCCTCTTCTTCCTCACCGATGCCCTCATACTCCGATGAGACATAAAACGCCGCGACGTGCAAAAGTCCAGCTATTATATAGGATACTATAAGCTTTCTGTGTCTACCAAACAATGTGGCACTACCCCCCTTTCAAACTACAATAAGGACGATTACAAATCATTCTCTACTCTTTCTCCGGTATTCTCTTCTGGGGCTCGGTCGCTATCACCAGGTCTATTATGCCCACCTGTCTGGCGATGTCCATAACCTTGACCACCTGGCCATGAAATGACTTTTCATCCCCCTGGATGATCAGCATAGTTGTATCATCCAACTGTACGCGCTTGGTACCTAGTACCTCCTTTAAATTGGCAAAAGTCACCGTCTTGTGGTTCAGCTTCATATCACCTTCTTCATCTATAACTATGAAGAGGTTCTCCTTTTCGGGCGCTTCGGCCTCCTCGGACTCCGGCAGTTTGATGTCCAATCCAGGAGTTATAGCGAACACTGCTGTCACCATGAAAAAGATCAGAAGCTGAAAGATCACATCTAACATAGGAGTCAGATTAAGTTCTTCAGCCTTGCTTTCCTTCCGTTTTATAGCCATATCTTTGACCTCCTTAACTACGGAAGCGCCACACTCATAGCCCCCCCGCGCTTCCATCTGGGACGTGGTTCTGTGGCTTTCTGTCTACGCCTCGGAAGCCTTTCCGCTTGCCCATCTCCTCAGAAGAGAGTCCACGAACAGATGTCCGTAGGGCTCAAACTGGATAGCTTTCGTCTGGGCTTTCGCTGCGAAGTAGGAGTGTATCGCGATGGCCGGAATGGCGATCACCAGGCCCGTTACCGTTGTGATGAGTGCCTCGGAGATTCCGGCAGCTACGATAGTCGGCTCACCCAATCCCTTCTCGGCGATGCCGCGGAAAGCCACGATCATCCCTCGTACCGTGCCGAGCAGTCCCAGAAGCACAGATGAGGATGCCACAAAGGCTATCACTGGAAGGTACCTCTCCAAATAGCTCACCGATGCCCTCTCTACAGTCGCATTCAACTCCTGTCTCATCTCCTCCAAAGACCTCTGTTCCGTCGATAGGTGACGGTAGCGATCACAACCTGCTCCCAAGGCGGCGCCTTCGAGCCTGCCCAGGGCTTCGCACCCACCCTCAAGCTCCTCTGTACCGGCTCCGGATTCCACCTGAGCGATAAGATCTGAAGTCACCCGAGAGATGCCATCCTCACTCCTGGTTCTCCAGTAGGTAAAGAAGCGCTCGAGGGCAAAGCCCAACACGCCGATAGACCACGCCAGCAATAACCACATAAAGGGACCGCCCTCATTGAAGAGTCTGACCATTTGAAAACCCTCCTCTTAAAGATTTCGTCGTTAAATAGCTCCAGCCTCTTGCAAAGCCGTTATTTGAGACTTGGCAAATTCCGTTTGTGGAATGTACTTGGGATCATCCCCGTACTTCTGAACAAGCTCCTTGTAGATCTCAGCCGCTTCGCCATAATCCTCTCTGGATTGATAAGCCGCCCCCATATTAGTCATAGCATTGACCGCTGTATCGCTGGTAGGAAACTCGTCTCTTACACGCTTGAATATCGCTATTGCCTCATCGTAATTTTCCTCGTCGAACAGCTTTTCTCCCTGTTGATAGAGTCTGTACGCATTGATCTCAGCTAAATGACCTAAAAGGTAATTGGCCTTTGGAACAAGCTCGCCTTTTGGGAAGAAGCTGATATATTTCTCGTACTCATTGGCTGCGTTTTCGTAGTCCTCCTTTCCGTAGTAATAATCTCCCAGCGTGAATTGGCTGTTCTCACCGTATCTGGAGTCCTTATGCTCAGCTACAATCTTCTCAAAGACCGGAACCGCTTCCTCTGTTCGTTCAAGACGCACAAAAGACCAAGCCTTGGAATACAGAGCGTCAACTACGTAAGGAGAATCAGGATATTTATCAAGGACGCTCTGAAAGAGATCCAGCGACTCCTCAAATTTCTGCAGATTGAAGTTGGCTTCACTCGACCTGTAAAGGGCTTCGGCAGCGTATCTGCTTTGGGGATAGCTTCTCGCAAGCGTCTGGAATGTGTCGGACGCTTGCTGCCACGTCCCCCTTCGATAGTTCCCCCACGCTGCGTAGTAGTGAGCAGAAGGAGCGTTTTCATTGTCCGGATACTTCTGGTAGAATTTCTCAAACGCCTCTATACTTTCGTCAATCCTCTCAACGTCCATGTTGAAATACGAAAGTCCCTGCTGAAGCAGAGAGTTTAAGGCTATTACGGCATTTGGATAGTCTCTTACCACTGTTCCGAAGTTCTCCGCCGCTCGTAAATAATCCTCCTGTTGGTAGTAGACGTTTCCTTTTATATAAAATGCCGAGGCTATCTGATCGCTCGATGTGGCCTCCGGGTTCGTCTCGAAGAGAGAGATCAGTGCGTCAGATGTCTTAACCGCATCCTCCATTTTGTTTGTCTTCAGGTAAGCATTTGCAAGACGCAGCAAGATCTTTGCCCTTTCCTCAGGGTCTTTCTCCTGATCCAGAATTTCTTCGTATCGTACTATCGCTTTTTCGGGTCCCTCTCTTTCCGCTATAGCTGCCCTTTGCAGCCTTGCGTTCCTCTGTAGGCCCTCATCTCCCTTTTCGACCACCTCAATTAAGAACTTATCAGCTTCATCGTACCTCTCCAAAGCTGTGTACACTATTGCCATCGCAAATAGGGACTTGACCTTCAGCTCTTCACTTTCATCGCTTTTTAATACGAACTGATAATCCGAAAGAGACTTCTGGAAACTCTGGAGGTGCTGCTGGGCCAAAGCCCGTCCAAAATATGCACTACTTACCAGCTTATCCTCAGGATAGTTATCTATCACAATGGAGTATTCATCTACCGCTCTCCTGTAATCCTGTGCATTGGCGTTTAAGACTCCGATCTGATAGTGGGCGAGAGCCTCCAATTCTGGATCTCCAGCCACACCCTCTAGAATAGCCGCTATTGTGCTTTTAGCATCTTGGATCTTTCCCAGTTCTGTATAAAGCTTTGCCGCTTCCATCAGGGCGGCAATGTAGGTGCGTCCGTTCTCTCTTGGGACCTCACCAAAAAGCTGCAGCGCTTTTTGGTTGTCCTTTTTATCTTTATAGATAACTCCCAAATAGAACTTAGCGTCTCCTGCGACCTTGGGGTCGTCGTAGTTGTCGATGATCCTCTGATAGACAACCTGTGCCTCATCGCCCTCACCTTTTGAGTCTAGAATACCTCCTATCCTTAAAAGACAATTAGGAGCGCTCTCGGAGCGGGGGTATCTATCGGCGACCTGGGTGTAGAACTCCAGCGCCCTGTCGTTCTGCTTGAGCTTTTCTGAGGACGACCCTGCGCTGTACAGGGCGTTGGCCAAAAGGTCGGTCTGTGTATCGGGATAATCGTCCTGCAGCTTCAAATAGTCGTTTCGAGCTTCTTCGTATTTGCCAGCAAGGTACCTGGACTCACCCTTGTTATACTGAGCGCTTGGGGGAAGCTCCGTGCCTGCATAGAGCGTTATCACCTTGTTATAAGCTTCCCATGCATCGTCGTATTTAGTCTTATCCTGGACGCCCCAGGCCTTGTAATTATCGCCGATTCTCATCTGGATGCCAGCTATAGAGGATCTTTCCTCCACCTTCTCCTGGGCCAGAATATATGTCGTTAAGGCTTTATCGAAATCTCCGTTGGCTCTTTGTATCTCAGCTATCCTCAGAAAGGAGGTTTGAAAGAGTTTGTTGTATTCGTCGAAGTCTACGTTCTTGCCCTCTCGAAACGAAGCCCGCAGCAGATCGAACATCCTCTCGTAGAGGTCTATGACCTCTTGATAAGACTCTATTGCTTCATCGCTCCTTTCCATCTTATCCAGACTGTTGGCTCTCAGATAAGTGGCGTTGGCTATCGTAGTACTCTCAGGGTAATTTTGCAGAACCCTAGAGCACATCTCAATAGCCCTTTCGTACTCCCCTTTTTCAAAGTATGAACTGCCTATCCTGAACTGCGCATCAGGAGCGAACTTGTCATCGGCATAGTCTGCAAGCATATCCTCTAATGTGGCTATAGCATCATCATAGCTCCCCATCTTAAATCGGCTCCATCCTCCCCTGAAGAAGGCCTCTCCGACTTTATGAGAGTTAGGGAATATCTCTCTATAAGTGTCGTACTCTTCTGCAGCTTCTGCAAATTCTCCTCTTAGGAACCTTGTGTTGGCGATTTCAAACTGCACGGTGGCTTTAAAGTCCTCGGCTACTGTTGGACTTTCAATAACTTGCCTGAAGGCATCTGTCGCCTGGTCGAACCGATCGCTCTTTTTATACGACTGGCCGAGTTGATACCACGCAGCATCCTTGATGGGGAGCTCCTGCCCGCCAAGAAACTCCACCTCTATTTTGTCCTCATCCACAACCTTACTGTCGAAATCGGTGATCTTGGAGTACTCGTTAATGGCGTACTGGTACTCTCCAAGGACGTAGAACTCTTGAGCGGCATCGAAATGCGTTCTGAGGCTCTGCGGGACAGGCAAAAACAAACTGCTTCCGAATCCAGCTATCCCAGCCGCTATAAGTATAATTATGCCCGCCGACATGTCTTTCCCTCCTTAATCGACCCTGATTACCTGAATCACAAGCTAGAATTTATATCCGAAGCTGAATCGGTGACTGCCTTCAGTCTCCACCGCATCTAAAGGAATATTGTAACTATAATCAAAATCTAACCCATTGGCAAACTCATATCCCAACCCCACATTTCCTCCACCCTTGCTCCCCTCCTCAAATATCCTATTGCCTCCCGCACGCAGACTAAACCCCTCTACCAACTCTGCCTCACCCCCAAAAAATAACCTCGTGTCGGTATCTCCCTCCCCACCTACATCCATTACTACATAATCTACACTCAATAAACCCCTCTCAAGACGATAACTACCACCAAAATGTATGTCAAACGGCAACTTGCCCGCATCAGATTGCCCAGCTATATTACCCCCATCCTTGGATATATCCGGTTCATTTATGTCCTTCAAAAATAACCCCAAACTAAAATCCCAAGGACTCCTCCATAATCCACCTATGTCTACTCCTATATTCCCACTGCTCTCCCCAGACAACGGATCCGCCCTACCTCCATCAGGCGGTATGTCCCCCACACTCCACCACAAATAACTCAACCCCAAACCAAGGCTAATACCCCTGCCAAACTCCTTCCCCCAACTTGCCGTAAATCCATTCTCATTAAAACTGTCACTCCCCACCCGCTGATACCCAAAACCCAATGTACCCACATTACCACCAAGAGGATGAACGTAAGTCAGTATGTGCTGACCCAAATTATCTCCCTCCACTCCTGTCAACAGTAAACTCACATTCGTATACGAAGCGACCTTCCCTTCTATCTGATCAAGACCCGACGGATTCAAAAAAATCGCATCCTGATCGTCCGCCACCGCCACAAAACTACCTCCCATCGCCATAGACCTGGCCTGTGTCCCAGCATCTAAAAAACCGTACACCTGACCATATCCAAATGCCACAAATAATGTGGTCACGAACATAATGCTTAGCAACCTGTACATAGGGATTCACTCCTTTCTGCCTTTAAAGATGAAAATTCCCTCTTGATTCATTCAACAGGTCATATAAATAACCTCTCATCAATTCTTTACAACCTTTCTGCCGTCCTTGTAGACCTTACCTGTCTCCCTTTGGAAGAAAAACTCCACGTCCGCTGTCTCCGCTGGTTCTCCCCTGAAATCGAACCGCAAAACTATATCCTTAATAAGGACTTTGATATCCTTTACGTCGTCGTGAAGCCTCTCAAAGATCACGTATCCCTGCTCCTCCAGGCCGCTGAAGATGGGATCTGGAGGGAACATAGTTCTGTCCAAGATATCCCTTCTTTGGTCATACTCGGCAAACTCGTTCCCTCTATACCCTGTAGCATAAATCCTATAGTATGTATCCAATTGCTGCAGGCTGAGAGAAGAGTATTCCCTGCCGTTTCCTGTAGTCATGAATATGTTTGAAGGGTCCAGCTGCATCTTGGCAAACTCGTAGTTCTTAACTCTGAGATCCATTACCGTAAACCTCTGAGGAGTCTCTCTTAAAGCCCAGTATTGCGAGTTGCCGAATGTATAGGGATTAGTGGATCTGGCTCCACTTTGAGAATCAGACGCAAATTGTCTATTCAACTCCTCGTCAGTCATAGGTCTCAGACTAATTTCAAGTCTGTCCATAGCATAGGTAACTGTTCCATCGTCGAACACCTGAGATCCTGAGGTCTGGCGAGACTCATCCAGTGGTTCCAAGGGACCCGCATAGTAACGATAGCCGCATCCGAAGAGACCCAAAGGCATTGCTAGAACCACTGTCCACTTAAGATAGCTTATAAGCTTCATCGTAGATACCCCTCGCTGTGAAGTTGATACGTTTTTCCCCCAAGCAAGTTCTCCGACCACTTCGTGGCTTCCTACCTGCCAAGCAAAGTGACCACGCCGCCCATTTGCGGGTTGCTGTAACTTAATACCTACTGGAAAGACGGTTTCCAGCAACGCGCGACGTGCCCACACCGGCTTTCTGGAGGCCCTTTTGGGTGATGGTCTTTCCGACAACTAATTACTTACAGGTATATTAACTCTCTCATTCGAACTGGAACAGGTTTACCCATGCTCTCCCAGACCTTGCCATCTCCTACAGACCCCGTATAGTCTGTATTCTGGGAGATCAAGGCACAAGCCAAACTTCACTTCGCTACGGCACGATACATGTTTAACGCTATAAAATATAACAAGCAGAGTGATTTGTCAAGGTTTTTTTGCGCACAGCGTTCACTTGTTATCTGACTTCGACTCAACCTCAGAAGACTTTGCTTTACCTTCTTTCTGCTCTATCTCCTCCAGCCTTTCTCCATGATATGGGCAAAATCTGTACCCTTTCTGTTCGAAGATTCTGTTGTCCACCGGACATTTCCTTACCAATTGGTAGTGATGGATAATGATCTCTTTAGTATCCTTCAGATTCAGTTCGAATTTCCCTAACTTTGTCTGACCCGAAAGGTACATACCAGATCCGAGTGCCCGAGCGCCTGAGCCCCCACCTTGATATCTGTCCGAACTCCCCACAAACTTCGTAGCGGAGATGGTCTTTCCGTCCGGAAGAGTAATAACCACGGTCTGCTCCTCATCGTTCCTTTCACCCATAAACTGTATCTTTTTCATCTTCTCAAACTTCAATCTCTTCCTTCCATCCCTTGTTATGAAGTCGAAGCTCTGCCTTCCGTAGTACTTCAGATTGGAGACCTCGAATCTGTTTCCTAATCTGTCCACCACAGTGGCTCTCGGTCCGGCGTACAAATTTGAGGAGATAACCGAGACAAGGAGCGCAATTAATAGTACGACCTCAAGCCTTTTCATTTCATCTCCATAAATAGAATTTAGCACCCTGGTTTGCTGCTACTGTCCCTCTTCAGGTTGTGCGGTAGTTTCTCCTAATTCGATCTGAACAGGCCACACCTGTCCGAATTTGATGGCCAGGTCCTTGATATGCTGCTGTGAGTCCGTACCACGGGGTCCCCGGCGTTCTAATTTGACCCTATAAGCACCCACAGGAACGACAAAGTATTTAACCTGTGTGGATGTCATCCCCCTTGTCATAAGGACCGTGTCCAAACCGTAATCCAAAACTGTAAAGGGCATCTGGACCTTCCGAGACGTTTGAGTGTCTCCGGAGCCGGAAATCTGTGTGACGATTACGCTGAATCTCCCCACAGGAATTCTGATATACTTTCGCTGTCCCGCCGTTATAACCACATCTTCAATCACGATCGGGTCATCCCGATCTAAGTCTGTATCGACTACCACCTTATATACCCCCGGATCCACGAATTCCTGAAGCCCGGACTCCTGAAAGGACTTCTCGTAAGTTCTCGGAGAACGAGCCCAGCCACTTCCCCTTCCAACGTGCTTGACCACCACGTCATCTGTGGCTTGGTCTACAATCCTGAAATCGAGCTCGGGAATCCCTCCGGCCTCCAGGATAAGGTGCCCTTTGCCCTCCGGTATCGTCTCCCATCGGGACTCTTTGCTGGACTTACCTGTCGAAGCGCACCCCAGAAGCAGGAAGACTCCAACAGCTAACCATGCCCCCCACGTGTATTTTACCTTCATCCGACTCCCTCCTTTCCTAACGTTGTAAAGAGATTAAGACACACCTTTATTTAATTAGGACTTACCTTTGACTATTCTTGTTTCAAGAATTTAGATATTTTCTTGGAAATTGAGCAAATCTCAAAGGCTTTTCAAAAGCCTCTCCAACTGGGATACCGTTCATCACTACTGTTATCTGTGATCTTCTTCAAGCCCTCCCCTGATGTGTTCATTATGTAGATTTCGTAATCCCCGTCTGCATTGCCTGCAAACGCAAGTCCCTTGCCGTCCGGCGACCACACGGGGGACCATTCGTAGTAATCCTCAGTCTTGGTGAGCCTCGTCTTCCATCTTCCGTCCTTCATCATTACGTATATCTCCCGTGCGCCCTTTCTGCTGGAAGAAAATAGTATCTTTGATCCATCCGGAGACCAAGCTGGGAACCAGTCGTACTCCTTATGATTTGTCAACTGCACAATATCCGATCCGTCTATGTTCATAGAATATATATCGTCATAACCGTTCCTGTCGCTTTGAAATACAATCCTCTTGCCATCAGGCGTAAAGGAGGGACTCCTTGCTGAGCCCTTTCCGTCGTTGATCTTTTCTATGCCGCTTCCGTCAGAGTTCATAATAAATATCTGCGGCTTTTTTGCCCTGTCGCTCACAAAGACGACTCTCTCCCCATCGGGAGACCAGGCAGGGTTGTAGTCCTTATCCTGATAAGTAGTAAGCTGGATCTGATTCGAGCCATCAGCATCCATTACGTATATATCTTTATTTAACATGCCCTTATTTCTATCCGTTACAAAGGCTATCTTCGTTCCATCGGGCGACCACACAGGTTCGCTGTCCGATCCCGCATCTTGCGACAGGTTCTTCATATTTGAGCCGTCCACATTGATCGAATATACCTCCCAATTGTGGTCTCCCTCCATATTAGTAGCAAATGCTATAGTTCCTTTCATGTCCATGTCATGCATTCCCGGAGGCACGTCGAATGAGACAGCATAGATATTCACGCTCCACGGCAGGATAGGTTTGCCATCGACTTTAACCTCCTTACCCTCCAAATAAGTGCCCACTGCCGCTGATATAGGGTAGACACCGCTCCTTAGTTCACCACTAAGGATGTACTCACCTGTGAAGAGATACTCGCCCTGAACTAACTCGCTGAAATTTATCACGATGTCCTCAGCGTGGACCCTCACCTTTCCTTCTGTTCCCCTTATTTCAACTTTGATCTGATTTTCCCCACACCCCCAAAGAAAAGAAAGACAGACAAATAGAGCAGAGTATCCGCTCTTTAATCTCATAAAGACGATCTCCGTTCCAAGACTCTGTTAGTTTCACTCTGTAACGATTTTTGCCAGATGAAATCGCACAATCTGTTTGTACCTTCTATCAGATTGTCCTTGTGAGCTCCGAAGGATATCCTTATATAGTCCTTTGCCGCAATTCCGAACGCCTCTCCCGGAGCAACAGCTACCTTTTTTTCCTTTAAGAGCTCCAACGCGAAGGAATACGAATCGATCCCCGATCGTGAGACATCCACTAAGAGATAGAAGGCACCTTCTGGGGTGTAGCTGTAGAGATCGTTCACTTGAAGGATATCCAGGACAGCGTCTCTCCTCTCCTTGTAAGCTTTTACCATATCTTTTACACAGTCGTCCGGTCCTTCCAAAGCCGCCTGAGCGGCTACCTGGGACACAGATACTGGACACGATACGTAAGGCTCCTGTATCTTGGCAATGACTGGGGCAATATCTAAAGGAGCGGCAACGTAGCCGATTCTCCAGCCCGTCATGGCGTAGCTCTTAGATACACCAGATACGGTCAGTACTCTACCATCGCTATCAAATCTTGCTGTACTTATGTGTTCTCCGTCGTATATTATATCTTCGTATATCTCATCGGAGATCACATATAAGTCCCACTTTGAGGCTATCTCCATCAAGCTTTTGAGCGTCTCCTCCTGCAGCACTCCTCCGGTCGGATTGGACGGGCTATTTAAGATAATCACCTTCGTCTTTGGGCTTATTTTACTTTCAAAGGCGTCCAGAGCGACCTTAAACCCCCTATGCCTATCCAGAGGATAACCTACGGGGACGCCGCCTTGAGACAAGACCATCATCTCATAGTTGGGCCATCCAGGATCGGGGATCAATACCTCATCTTCGTGATCTATCAAGGCAAGCAGCGATGTAGCCATCGAACACACAGCCCCGGGAGTCACGACGATATTGTCGAGAGTTACCTCTATTTTGTTTTTTCTCTCAAACTTCCTTACGATAGCCTCCCTTAAGGGAGTTATCCCCGCGTTCGGCGTGTATTTTGTAAAGCCGTCCATTGCTGCGCGGCACGCCGCCTCTACGATGTGATCAGGCGTCGGGAAATCTGGCTCGCCTACCTCAAGATGAATGGCCCCCGGAGTTGCCCAGGCAAGATCCATAAGCTCCCTTATTCCGGACCTTTTCATCCGGCTCGTATTTTGAGCCAGCGGTTTCATATATATCTCCAAAGCACTTAAAGTGGCGTAACGTGCTAACTACGTTTCATCGAGCATCTCTGAAACTCGTGCCGTGACTCCTTCAACGACAGCACTGAGGATGTGTCCGCCTTTGGGAATCGTTGCGAGTTTCGCGCTGTTGTAGGTGATCTGATCGGAACGGATACGCTGCGGGAAAGCGATCATCGCAAAGGAGGTCTCAAACTCCCCGGCGTGTCCCGCATCCCGATCCGATTCCAGATACGTTTCAAAAAGGGATTCCGGACAGACATGCCAGTATGTCAAGTAGGTGACCCCGAGTTCGTCTAACTTTTTCATCTCTAAAGGCGCAACAGGTTCCAGGCTCGTTCGCATATTTCCGCCATGGCCGTTGAGCACACAGACCTTGGGAACACCGAGTCGTTTCAGACTGTGGCAGACATCATGGACATATTCCAGATGAATCTGAGGGCGTATCGTCAACGCACCCCCGCGATCCATGTGATGTTCTGAAACTGACATTGAAACAGTCGGCGTGACCAAAACGTGCGGGTAAAAGTTCATCGCAACTCGCTTAGCAATTTCTGTGACGCTGACAGTGTCATGGATCATGGCGAGGTGATCTTGGTGTTGTTCGCAGGCGCCTGTCGGGACAATCGCCCCCTTAATCACACCGCCCGAGATCGCTTCGTTGAGTTCTTTTCGCGTCAGTTCTCCTAAAAACACATTTTTGTTTGGCAATAGATTTCCTTTCATCCGGAGGGAACATATCGGAAAATGGCCCATGGGGTTATCCAGAAGGTATGTTTTGATCCATAGACTTCCGACCTTGTCCGCCGCTTAAGTTAACGATAAAACTTCTATATGTCAAGACTTTTTGTTATTTGCTATCAACTCGTGCTGACGCAGAAGGAAGAAAACAATCAAATCAGGGAACTTTTGCCTTGACATATATCCAACTTGGGATTCATCTTTACTATAGAACCGACTTAAACCAAGTAGCTTGACAAAACTTGTCGGATATGTCGAGTCAGAAGATAGGTGAGATTGCTTCAGGGCGAACGCCTCTCGCAATGACCCAGGGTCGAAGTCAAGCAGTTGAACGACACACGTAAACAGTCATTGCGAGCGCCCCGAATGAATCTATCGGGCGGAAGCAACCTCGTAATTTCACCAGACTATTATGACCTATGCGCATATTGAGAGAGGACATACTCAACTACATCAAAGATATGGCTCATCGTCCCATTAAGATGAGGGAGCTCTTCAAGGCGATGCGCATACCGGGGTCCGACTACGGAGCTTTCAGGAGATCGATCAGAGAACTTGAAAGGGAAGGCGAACTTGTTCGTTTGAGGGGAGGCCGCTACGGTTCGCCGGAAAATCTGAACCTTGTGACGGGAAGGCTGTCTATAACCCAGAGCGGATCAGGATTTGTAACGCGGGAGACGGAAGGATCCGACATCTTCGTGGATGCCATTAATATGGGTACAGCGCTCCACAGAGACAGGGTAGTCGTCAAACTGCACAGGAGTGGAGCACGCCGAAAGGCCCCTGAAGGAAAGGTCATTCGGGTGTTGGAGCGCGCCCTCAAATCTTTAGTCGGGACATACAGAAGGCACAAGAGCTTCGGATTCGTCGATCCGGACGATCCCAAGATCACAAGGGATATCTACATCGCCCCTCAGGACGCAAAGGGAGCAAAGGAAGGACAGAAGGTCGTCGCAAAGATCGTCAACTGGGAATCGCCGCACTTAAATCCCGAAGGAAAAATCAGCGAAGTTCTTGGCTATCCTGAAGATCCTGGCTTGGATATCCTCTCCATAATCAAAGGGCACGGCCTCCCAATAGATTTTCCCGACGATGTGCTGGAAGACGCTGAGAAGATACCCCTGAAGATACCTCCCGAAGAGATAGAAAGGCGCACCGACTTAAGAGACATAGTATGCTTTACTATAGACCCGGAAGACGCCAGGGACTTCGACGATGCGGTCTCGCTGGAGATAAAAGAGAACGGAAATTTTCTCTTGGGAGTCCACATCGCCGATGTAAGCTACTACGTCAAAGAGAAAAGTCCATTAGACCAGGAGGCCCTTGCCCGAGGGACAAGCGTCTATTTGGTGGACAGGGTTATCCCGATGCTTCCGGAGAATCTCTCCAACGATGTATGCAGCCTGAGACCAGATGAAGACCGCCTGACAATGAGCGTGCTTTTGGAGTTGGACGGGGCAGGGGACGTTCAAGACTACCAGATAGTGGAGTCGGTGATAAAAAGCCGCGCTAGACTGACCTACCAGCAGACACAGGCGGCGATCGTCGGAGATGACGACAATGCAGGCTCAAAGGCATTAGGGCTTAAAGAGCATCTTTGTGCTATGCAAAGTCTGAGCAAGATTCTCATCGCAAAAAGAGAAGGCCGCGGCTCTATAGATTTCGATCTTCCCGAAGCCAAGGTAATCCTGGACGAAGGCGGAAAACCCCTCGATATTCGGAAAGTAGAGCGTCTCGACTCGCACAGACTGATCGAGGAGTTTATGTTACTGGCCAATAGTGTAGTGGCAGAGCACGCCGAAAGTTTGAACCTCCCGTTCATCTACCGCGTCCACGACAGTCCCGATGAGACCAAATTGGAAGACTTTGCAACCTTTATGAAGTCCCTGGGATATAATTTCAAGCTCAAAGACAAAATTACCCCCGGATACGTGCAGGGCTTCCTCAAGAGGGTAGAAGGGAAGAAGGGGGCGAATCTGATCTTTAAGCTACTCCTACGCTCAATGAAGTTGGCTCTATATTCTCACGTGAACATCGGGCACTTCGGACTGGCATATAGATCCTACTCGCACTTTACGTCTCCCATAAGGAGATACCCCGACCTGATAATTCACAGAATCCTGAAAGATTGCCAAACTGGAAAATTAGGTGATGAAAGGAGAGAGGAACTTGTAGAGCACCTCCCCTCGATATCTCACATAGCCTCGCAAAGGGAACAGGACGCCACAGAGGCGGAAAGGGATTCTGTAAAGATCAAACAGATTGAGTTTATGGAGGAGAGGTTAGGAGAGGAATACTGGGGCATCGTGTCGGATGTTAAACCCTATGGCCTTTATGTGGAATTAGAGGACTTTATGGTAGAGGGATTGATCCATGTAAGGATATTGGAGGACGACTACTACAACTTCGACGACCGCAGTTATATGCTCGTGGGACGCCACACAGGAAAAAAGTATCGCCTGGGCGACAGACTTAGAGTTCAGGTAGTAAGAGCTGACAGAAGATCAAAGCAGATAGACTTTATGCCGGCAGAGGGGTAATCTAAGAAATCAAGGTCCTATAAACTCAGATTTTCGAGGGTTTTTCAGAGATCCTTTTTGTGAGAGTAAATGATAGCATAGACAAGTTTGAATGGAAGACCTTTCTACCGTACAAGCTCACAACTTGATTCCTGCTTTTGATGATTTTGATATAAGATAGTTGACAAATGCTGAACAGGAAACTAACATAAACCTCGCATCTTCAGAATCCAAATTAGGTTCGTCCAGTAAACTATGACGTATTCCTTGTTCATTACTTGCATATCCATACAGATTATCAAGCGCATTTTTGAAAGCAGGATGTAGCCCTACTTTGCTTTCTATTCCTTTTAGGGCATTCCCTAACGTCGCTTTGGGGTCCTTGGCTATTAACTTGCAAATTGCCTCGACAGCACTTATAGATTCTTTAATAGAATTTCTATAATCGGGGGATTTTCTGTCCGCAAGTAAGTCCAGTGCTGTCTCTATGTGGATATTAACAGCTTTTATTGGGGTCTGTAACGCCTCTTCTATTTCAGCGATTTCTTCTTCTGATATTATCTCTGCAATCTTCCCTCCCACAAAACGATATGCGGATGATTCCTGTTCCAAAACAGAATTACAAGCGTCCATAAACTCAGAGTGTAGAGTGCTGGAAGAGGGTAGGTGATTATTGGCAATAAATTCTATAAAATCATAAACGTCGTACCATTCGCAATTAAAGAAATGTTTTCTTACTTCTTGGTGAGCATCAGACCAATCGTCCTCTAAAGCATCGATGGGCCACTTAAGACAGTTGTGCCATAATCGTCTAATCAAGATATTCATTTCTTTGTTAATATCAGAAGAGAGACGCGCGCATGGACGATTACCATAACCAGTAATACTAGGAGTATCTTCTCTTACCCTATCCCAGTAAAAAACTGTCAAATTATTCCACAAGCGAGTTCTCAACTCGTTATCCATAGAATCAACCTGTAAGACATTTTTGACCTTAATACCTTTTCTTTGAGAAAATAACATCATACACTATCATCTCCATTCAGCTTTCACTAAGTAATTTTCACTTACCTACTACTACCTCCCCTTCAGGCGTAATCTTCGACACTCTTTAACTTCCCCAGTGGACAACGGCTATAAGCTGGGTATCGATAGTCTCGCATGCTTTGATCTCAAGTGCGGTGCCGGTTGGAGAGCAGGGCGGGAGAATGGCGGGGATGCGGGGATGGTTGTCATCAGTCGTCAAACTCCTCCCGATCAGAAGTTCTACGGGGGTTAGTGGGACAGTTCACAAGAGCCCTAAGGGGAAGAGCATCAGCATTACGTCTGTATCAAACTGAATTTTACCTTTCCCTGTCTACTAACTACTGTTTGCTGTCTACTGTTTTTGCCCTGCTTCCCATCTTAACGTCTATCCACATCTCTTGCGTTCCTCTTAACACCTTTAGTTTTACGCTCTTGCCCGGGGAAGTGCGTTTAACTCTTCGCATAAGCTCCCAGATGTCATCTATCTCGCGTCCGTTGTATGCAAGCATGACGTCTTTGCTCCTTATTCCGGCTGCATAAGCGGGGCTTCCTTCCTCAACAGAGGTCACAACGAGCCCTTGAACTTTATCCAGACTGCTTGATCCTGTGATGCCCAGCCAGCCTTCCGGGCGCTTTTTCCCTATCAACTCCAGGGCTGCTTTACTGGCGGTGTTGATCGGAACGGCTAAGCTCAAGGGATGAACGGAGGTGGCGGAATATCTGTTCTCGGATTCGATATCGCCGTTGGAAATAGCAGCTACAACTATTCCGATGACTCTTCCTCGGCTATCAAAAACAGGGGCTCCGCTGTTTCCGGGACAGGCCCTGGCAGTCAGGTAGATGAGTCCTGTCCTTTCATTCTGTCCGTTTACTATCCCTAATGAGGTCCCCCGCACGCCCAGGGAGTTTCCCATGATAATGGCCCACTGTCCGGGGCGAAGGTTGTCAGAGTCTCCTAATTCGACCGATTGGAATCTGGTTTCTTCTACCCTGAGGACAGCGATGTCAGAATCCTTATCCGAACCCACAAGATAGGCTTTCCGTATGCGGCCTGAGGAAGATATAATTTCGATCTTCGGCTCCGTAGACGACGTCTTGTGTCGTCAGGATGTGCCCTGTTGAGTCCAGGGCCACGCCTGTACCCAAATCTATCTGCCATTCTACGCTGTTTCTTTTGAAGATGCCCTGTCTGAGTCTGGACAGCCAATCGACGCGTCTTATTCTCTGAGTGCGGACGCTGACTACGGAGGGACCTACTTTTTCAACCATAGAGGAGATCTCCATTTCTAATTTGGCAAGGATGTTCTCCTGGGCGTGGACCGGAAAGTTTGCCCAGAGCACAAACCAGAACACAAATGAGAAGATCGAAAGGAAAAGGACAGAGACTCTCAAGAAATATCGGGGAACTTTTGGGGGAGCGGAGGGAAAAAGTAAGGCTTTCTTACGACAATAGGAAGTCATTGCGTGCGTCTTTCTTACGAGATACCACAGAAGCTAAAATGTGACGTATTTCACAGTCGTAGTCTGATGATGTGGATGCGGTGGCTCCACCGACCTTGCAGGGGCCTTGGCACGTTTAGTGACATGCCCTAACTTATCCAGGGGCCCTACTATTTTAAGAACATAGTTAGCAGAACCTGCGGACATCTGAGAGTCTGACGGGATTTCTTTAGCGTCGGAGGTCTCAAGGATAGCGTTGCTGTTGACCACAGAGTCCGTTCTTGTTAAAAAGACGATAGCTAAAGCTATAACTGCAACAGACAGAAAGGCAAGAGCGCGGATGGATACAAGGTGAGATGAAAAATGTCGCACGGTAAATCCCCTTCCGATAGATTCAATCGGGGGTCTACGCTTTCTTATCTCACGCTTAATTCTATTGTGAAGGGCAAAATTAAAGCCGATTGAGGGGTGAATGCGCCTCAAATTCTTGAGGGCGTATCTGATGTTCCTAACAGTTTTGAACTTCTGGGAACATGCCTGGCACGAAGACAGATGCCTTTGTGTCTCTTCGGCCTCTACCTGGCTCAAGTTTCCTTCCAGGTAGTCAGCCATCTTCTTCTCAAAGAACTTGCAGTCCATTTTCCTACATTTCCTCCTTTTTGCGCGCTAGAAGTCTATCCCTATGTCCTTACCCTCTGCCTTGAGTTTCTTCTGAAGTCTGAGTCTTCCTCTATTTACCCTGGACTTTACGGTTCCTACAGGGCAGCCTACGATCTTGGCTATGTCCTGATAAGACATTCCGTCAATGTCGCGCAGGATGACTACCTGTTTGTAGTTCAGAGGCAGGGAATCGATTGCCCTCTGTATGCTCCACTGAATGAGCTCGGATTCGATTACCCTGTCGGGGCGGTAAGACTCGTCAGCTATATCGAAGCCCGTCTGTGTCTCATCGTTCCAGTCTAAAGACAGTAATCTCCACCTTTTGCGCCGTCTTAATTCGGTCTTGGCTAAATTACCCGCGATGGTAAAAAGCCACGTGGAGAAGTTGGCTATGGCTTCGTACTGTGTCCGTTTTCTATAGGCCCTCAAGAAGGTCTCCTGGACTATGTCTTCGGCCACTTCTTTGTCTCCGATGAACCGAAAGACAAAGTTTAAGAGCCTCGCCTTATACCGATCTACGAGCACATCAAAAGCGGCTAAGTCTCCGTCTATAACTCTGGATAGGAGTTCCGAGTCCGGGACGGAATGCTCGTTGTAAACCTTCGATTCCATGGTATTGTTGGATTTTTTCTTGATCGACATTGGCCACCCCTTAAGACAGATTGGAGAGACAAAAGTTCCCAAGTTTTTGCTGATCTTGATACGACTGTCCTATACGAATATCCAAAACGCAAAGGGCAAGAAGAAAAATTGAGCTTAAGTGTGATTCTGGCGACACTTTTCTTTCCGAAAAACCAAATCACAGCAACAGTTTGCCTTACTTCTGGGATCCTGCTTCTGGATAGAATAGATTTCAAAGCCGGCCGTTTGAAATGCTCTTCTGCTCCGAGTATTATAATCTGCCACATCGCAACCAAAGATCGCATCTGCATCTTGGCTCTCAAACCCGAACTCTGTCAACAGGCGAATCACACACGTTCCGATGCCCCGTCCCCAGAACTCTTTCTCACCGATTAAAAGGTCAATTCGGCGGCAGTACAAATCCGGGTGTTCCTCTAAAATCCGCTCTATATTCATCCGTTGAAGCCAGCACTCACCGATGGGGGCACCGTCCAACTCGATGATGAAGCAGAAAGCGTCACAAGATACAGACCGATATATCCGCTATACGTGCTCAAGGCTATACTCGGAGACATCTTCCATCCGCGGAGACAACATCCATACTCTGAGAAATAAAGAACCTCAAGGGTCGCTGTTCCGCCTAAACACTATGTCCCAATCGTCCTCACTCATCGGACGCAGGACTACAGGATCATTTCGAAGCGTCAAACGGTGCTCCTTCAACTTCTCCATTGCGCTCATTCTTTACGCTCGACAGCTTCCAGGTATGCCCTTAATCCTTTAAGATCGTTGACAGCTATCCAGCACTGGGAGGGAATGATCACCGAATAGAGTCTGTCTTCCTCCACAAGTTTAGGGAAGAGATAAGGCTCAAAGTCCATCTTTTTTGAAAGATCAAATATTTCTCTAAAGTATGAAAATGTCTCAGGTCCAAGGACGGTCACTCCTGTGTGCGCAGGGATCGGCACAGGAGGATACGCAGCGATCTGTCTTATCTTTCCGCTCTCGATCTTAAAGCCCGTGTAGCTGTAGGGAGTCTCGGGCACAACCACAGCCGTGGCTACAGCTCCCTCTTTTGCACCCTGAAGGTGCCCTTTGAGTATGTCATCGGGAAACGATCCGGAATAACGGACTATCTGATCATCGGGATTGTGCACAATGAGTGTACTGCCCTGAGCTAATATCCCATTCTCCATAGCGTTTAAGATAGCTCCTCCTCTGCCTACAGGTCCTCCGGGGTCTTGGCTGTAAGTTATCTTTACGCCCAGCGAACTCCCGTCGCCCAAATCGTTCACTACAGACTCTCCCTCATAGTATATCAAAGCTACAAATTCTGTCAGTCCTGCATCCCTGTACATTTCGACGATCCTTTGGATCAGGCTTTCGCCTCCTTCGGGTCTCAGAACAACTTTGTGGAGACCTTGCGCCTCTGTAAGCTGACGCATTCTGGTGCCCTCTCCTCCCGCCGGGAGGACCACCACTGATTTTTTCCTCAGGTTATCTATCTCTAATCCAGATATATCAACCTGGGGACCCGGAATGCAGATCTTATCCTTCAGTTCGTTTAATAGTCGGAACATTTTAAATGAGAAAGTCTAAGTCTAATGCATTATGATTCCGCCATCGACGTTGATCGCCTGTCCTGTAATATTCTTCGCCTGATTGGATGCAAGGAAAGCCGCGAGGTATCCAATGTCTTCGGGCGTCTGCTCCCTTTTAAGCGGCACGAGCTTTTCTATCCATCTATCGACGACTTCTCTGGGCTCCAAGCCGGCGTATTCGGGATCAGCTTTACTTATGGACGGAGCAAGGTCCAGCCAGAAAGGCGTCCAGATAATTCCGGGGCAGATCGCATTCACGTTTATGTTGTGGGAAGCAAGGTCCTTTGCCATAATCCGGGTGAAGGTTATAATCCCCGCTTTTGCAACGCTGTAAGGGGGATTAGTCTGACTGGAGAGGGGGCCGCTTATTGAAGATATGTTTATGATATTTCCGCTCCTTCGGGAGATCATGTGTGGAACGACTTCCTTACAGATGAGAAACTGAGACTTAAGGTTGATGTTAAACATGCTATCCCAGTCCTCCTCTTCGTTGTTAGTAAAGGGCATTCCCACCCTCTTACTCATAGCTCCCACACTGTTTACGAGTATATCTATCGTTTCGAACTCATCGAGTACTCTTTTGACCATTAAGGCCGCTTCTTCTTTCTTTGTGACGTCCGTTTTCACAAAGAATGACCTTCGCCCCAGGTTCTCCACTTCTGCAGCGACCTTCTCGCCCTCAAGAGCGTTTAAATCCACCACCGCTACATCGGCTCCATCCTGGGCGATGCACATAACTATGCCCTTTCCTATCCCGCTTGCGCCGCCTGTGACTATGGCTATTTTGCCTTCTAATTTCATCTTCGACCTCCCATTCCTTTCCAAACTCTTTATCTGCTCTTGCTAAGCTACTACCTGAGCTCTAAAGGCATGCCCAAACTATGGACTCTAGACGCCACTTATCTGTAAAGATATGAAAAAAAAGCTCCAAAGTAAAGAGCAAACTCTTTAAAAGTTGACTTACATATAGCGAGTACTTATATTGATCATCGAAACTGAGATACTCTGGGACTTAAGAATTTCCAAAAGATTTCTCCCGTATCAAAGTAGAGAAAAGACCATGTCAATAAAGCTTAACGTTAGCATAGCCGGAACAGGAACTACTATAATTTTGTTCTTGATCTGTTCAATCGGCTTTGCGCCTACCCCATCAGCTGAAACGCTCTTTGCTGACGATTTTGAATCGGGAGGACTGGAAAAGTGGGATGTGGTCAACGGGGAATGGGATGTCATTGATGTGGATGGAAATCACGTAGCACGGTTGACAAATGGAGTAGACTTCGCCGTAATCAACATGTACTGCCCCCCTGGAAAGCGACACCGATTAAGCAACTTGGGGTAGCAGATATTATTGTTTTCTCCATTCTTGCAGGGTCTTGTATCCCAGGGATGAATGAAGACGGTTCTTGTCGTAATTATCGATCCACTGAGATATGATCTTCTCAGCTTGCTCAAAGGATTCGAAGCTGTGAAGTCAAACACACTCTTGCTTGAGGGTCCTGAAAAAACGCTCTACAACACCGTTCCAATCGGCCTTTCCGCTCGGAACATATTCTTGACAAACCCCTAATATTCGGTACTTACCAAATAGGATCTAGAAAGAAAGATCGAACCGTTGTCCAGCGCTAGCCGTCTTCTGCTCTGGCGCTGACATCTTGCCCTTCGCGAACCCCGATTTACAGAATATCTGTCGTTCTGTGAAGGGGAACGGTATGATATGGCAACCACCCATCTTCGATTATCGCACCTATCTTCGATTATAAATAGCCTTCTTGTTTCAGTTATTACTACCTGCTAACAATTCCTTATTAACATCCCAACCACTTCTCTGCAGTGCTTCTTCTTGTCCGGTAATACTATCCTTATGAACCGCAATGCAAAGGAGACGAGATGGACGTGACATCCCTACAAAAGCCATTTTTAGATTTTGAATTACTCTTTCTTTTGGCTTAGTATGCTCTCCCTTTATATAATTTATTATTCGCTTAATGTCATAGTCATAAAAGAAAGTTTCAAGGTAACATGTTGCCGTATGGGTTTCGCCTTTGACACCATGAATAGTTGAAACTTCTATGTCGATATCAGTTGTTCCAGAAGAATATTTGTAGATGTTATTGCTCGAATGGGTTTCTTCATCATCCGCTTCCAAATCTGATGAATTTATAAAGATTGTAAGTTCAACATTCACCTGATAATTAAAAAACTCCTTAAATTCATTGGTTAGATAATGTTTTATTTCTTCAAAAACTTCTTCTTGCCTGTGTATCTTCAAACACCAATTGGCGAGCCTTACCCTAAAATCCTGGTAAAAATCCGAGTTTTTTTCTGATATATATTTATGCAGTTTTTTCTCTGTGAATGCCCTTCCATCGTCAGTTACTCCTGCAATTCTTAAGCACTTTAAGAAAGCTTCCCCTAACCTCTTCTTGTAAAAATTAACTCCATTAGATGAAATAAAACTATCAGATTGTGGAGCTAAATAACTTTTTAGATTACTAAATTCAGTTTTTTTAACTTTTATTTCTTTGGAGTAGCCGTCCCAACATACCGCTCCCCTTGACAGAGCGACAAATATTTCGCAAATTGGGGTTTGAGAAGGGAGGTCAAGGTGTCGAGCCCCGAAGTGAAAGATGGTAAGCGCTGGACGGCGACCCGTAAGGGAGAGATTGTGTTGGCTCTTTTGAGAGGAGCAGATCTATCTGAGGTGTGTCGTAAGAATGGAATTAGCCAGTCGCAGGCGTATGCTTGGCGTGATAGTTTCTTAGAAGGGGGCCAGGAGAGTCTGAAGTCTCGGCGTGGTCGCAAGGATCCGAAGGAGCGAGAGGTTAGCCGGTTGGAGCGCAAGGTAGGGCAGTTGACGCTCCAGTTGGAGATACTCGAAGAGGTAGCCCGTCTAAAAAAAACGAAGCGGTTGCCTTGAGTGGGCGGTTTTTGGGTCGAGGCTATTCCCGCAAGGTGGTAGCTTTGGCTTTGGGTTTGCATCGTTCGACTCTGTATAGGTTTAGGGATAGAGGTGTCAGCGGATATATTACAATTAAGGTCCTGCCATCCTTATCTTTGGCAACATAGCAGTACAGGGGCTGTCCGTGTTTCAGTCCTGCCCCCACAGCTATCAGATTGTTTATAGTAATCTTAAACGAACCTCTTCTTTCTCTAACATGGGTTTTCCATCCAAAGGTTTCAAAGTTTGGGTCAATTACTTTTGTCATTTTATCACTCCTGCGTTGTATAAACTAAGAGAAAGATAATCAATAGCTTCAAAAGGCTTTCCATAGAAGTTCGATTTACAATTCCCCTGAAATTTAGGATATAAGAGCATTTTAGTACTTTTCAGATTCTTGTTCTTCAATCTCCTTGGTCATATCGTTTAATATCTTCATCCACTCCGGAAGGTGGCTGAATATCTCCTTCTCTTTTTCTGATGCCATAAAAGGAGGTGAGAGCCAGAAGTATATAACAACTTTCCACGTAGTTGGGTATGAATTGGGGCGTGAAATGGGGAGGGACAAAGAAACGATGGGTTCTTTACAAAAAGCCGGCAGGGTCAAAAGGTCAAAAACAGTAAGACTCAGAAAATGTGAATACTAGATTACACCCTTAGTCTCATTTCCCTGATCTTGTTGACAAGAATCCTCTGAACTTCAGGATCTTTCACAAGTGCGTTCATCAGTTCATCAGAAGCCTTCCGTTGCTCGTCTAAGCTCAACACAGTCTTTAGATCTATCGCCATACCACATCTATAGCAGAATTTCACTTTGGGCTGATTCAAAGCCTCACATCTGGCACATATTTTCGGCTTTCTCTTTTCCAGTTCATCTTCCTTCTTCGTGCTTATCCCATAGCTCTGCATCATCTTCTCTTTCACATCTTCATTAGCCAAAGATACGTAGTAAGAATACATATTGCTGTTGTCTGCCCAGCCAAAGAACTTGTTGGCCATAATAGTGTTCCAGTTATTCAGCACACACCATAAAGCCCGAGAATGTCTGTACAGATGCGGGTTCCAGGATTTCCTTATTCCAGCTTTTTTGAAAGACCTCTCAAATATTTTGTAGAATGTCCGGTATCTTAACGGCTTATATTTGTGTATCCTATCCTGTCCCATGGTCACCCACAGGGGAGTCTTTGGATCGTCCTTGAAGGGGTGAAGCTTGAGCCATGTCAACAGATGTGGTGTGCTCTCAATAACAAAAACTGTCCTGCTTCCTGTCTTGCCTTTAAGATCCACAAGTGTTCCACCATCTTCAAAATGTACGCTGCCAATCGTCATAGAACCTATCTCTCCTATCCTTGCACCAGTATCCCATATCAAGGATATCAATGCCTTGTCCCTTGCATTCTCACATTCCTCCACAACCTTATGCGCTTCCTCTTCTGTTAGAAGCTCACTTCTTTTGAGTTTTGGCTTATCCTTTGACTTCATCGTTATTGGTATCCACTCAACATCAACTTTTGTGTAACCTTTCCCTATGAGCCACCTGTAGAATTTCTTCAACGCCTTGTTGTAATCCTGCTTTGTCCAGGCAGAATAAAAACCATTGTTTTGAATCGACTTCACAAACTTCTTCAGATCATTTTCATCTGCTGATGGAAACCCCTTTTTCAATTTCATTGCAATATTCTTCACCATAGAAATTGTCTTTACAATTCTTGCTTTTCCCATTCCACTGCATTCCAGGTCATCTATGAACTCTAAAATCAGTTCCTTACTTCTATTAGATATTTCTGCTTCAAGTAAATGTTTTCTGGCTGTCTGTTCTTTTTGTGCAAAGTTATGGATATCTATAATTGTTTGCTTCATACAATTGGGAAAGTATAGCTTCTATTTAAAAGTTCCCCCTAAGTTACCCTTGAAGACAAAGAGCCACCGGAGGGCTACTGGCTTGAAGGGTAATAAAAGAGAATGAAGTTTACTCCTGTTTTAAAGGTTGTGATTCCAGGTATTTAATTCTTTCGATTTCAACTGGTCCGATGCACTGAGATCCAGAGTAGTTTCAAGGTTTTGGAAAAAACAGGCGAAACTTTGCACCTTCATTATTATCCATCCAAATGCGCAAGACATGTTCCATCCCATCACAGATCAATCCGTTTTAAACAGACCACTTTTACTTTATCCACGATTTTCCCTTTTAAGCTTTTTTCTATATCCTCTTTAAGTCTTTTGGATACGGCAACAGATATTACCTGTTCAAATCCAGCCTTTACACATTTTACGATATTAGAGACAGCATCAGATTTCCCGGTCTCAATCTCAATCGCTATTTTCCTTCCATCCTTGACAGCAACAACATCAACCTTCTTCCCAGCCCCAACAGAATATTCAGGATAAACTTTATAACCCTTTGCAATGTAATGCTCCATCACTTTCCTCTGCCAGAACTTATGCTCTGCCCCACCACTTCTGTTAGATGCTCTATACCCAAGCTTTTTAAGATACTCTCTCCCAAGGGCCGTGAGGTCAAACAGCTTCACCTTCCCTCTTTTAACTCTTACATACACAGGCTTGATGAATCCCCTCTCCTCCAAATCTTTTAAACACTGATTGCCAGCCCTTGGATTTACCTCTAACCTTTTATATCTCTCAATAACATAGGATTCTGGATGCTTGAAAATATCTGTCAAAAATACCTTCTCTCTCCTGCTAAGTTTATCTCTATGCCAAATCCCTGTATTTCCAGCAGCTCCAGCTGTCTTAAGACTGAAATCTGTGAAATCACTTAATGAAGATGGAACCTTCCCATCTCCCATCTTACATTCAGGAAATCTAACCAAGAAAGGCTTCAAAAATCTATCCTGAAGCTTTATGATACCCCATCCTACAGGAAGTCTGCCTATGTAATCCCTCTCCTTATCCAAGAGCATAGCATTTGCCATTGTCCTAACATCTTCCTCAGTCTTCAAATTCATACATATAGTTGCATAGTTTGCTATAGCCGGCAGTGTCATCAAATGTGGATGCTGATCTGCTATAATACAGCCAACTCCCAACTCCCTTATCTGTCGTAAGACTAATTCAGTTACACTTTCATAACCTATTTTATGTTTTAGAAGGAGATTATGTGCTTCTTCCAAAACGATAGAGAACCTCAAATCTTTAGAACTTCCTAATTTTAAAAAATGTCTGTAGATCCTTAAAAGTAAAGTCTGAACAAAAAAGCTTTTATCCTGTTGACTCCCTACACTTCCGATTTCCAATACAACCTGCTTCTCTGTAAGTTTCTCAATCTCAATTGTCCTATCAGAATTCAGAACCTCGCCTGTTGATCCTGTAGTTACTTTGTATAAAACATTTAAAGCAGATGCCTTCCAGTCCCTTTCCCTTGAAAAAGGTTGGTAATTTAAAATCCAGTTATAGATTGATTTGAAATTTATATTTTTATTCGAAGCTATCAGTTCATCCACTGCCTTTAACAACAGATACTCAGCCGCATTTGCTAACTAGCAAGTAATAGGGTTTCATGGCATCCCTGGATTCCCGTTTCCACGGGAATGACATTAATTCATGAAATTGTTGCGCTTCCTGAAATTGAGGGGACTTCTTTCTCATCTCCTCAAACATCTCCAGGTTTTCCACATCTTCTATCCGCTCTAACATCTCTCTGTGCTCACGTATATGACACTTAAAATATGACAGCCCCCTGCCTGGGGACCGGTGTTATAAGCTGACCGCAGGCGGCGGAGATATCTCTGAGCCGATCTATGCCGGGCACAAATCCTGCCGTGGAGACGGTTATCTTGCGAGCGCCGATCCCGAGTCCCATCTCCAGACCCATGAGCCTTATGGCCCTGACCACGTTTTTGTAGTTCAGGAGCGGCTCTCCCATACCCATCATCACCACGTTGGTGATGCCGTCGTCTATCTGCTTATGATGTCTCCTGACGGATATGAGCTGATCTATAATCTCTGCGGCAGAGAGGTTCCGTATCAGCCCCATCCTTGCGGTCGAACAGAAGGTGCATCCCAGAGCACACCCGACCTGAGAGGATACGCAGACCGTCCTGCGTTTCCCTTCGACGTCCTCAAGTGCATATCGAAGGACTTTCACGTTAGGATGGTCTAGACCGAGGACCTTCTTACTGATTGTCAGTGCCCGCTTGAAGAGAGGCTGGATCTCACACCCCTTACCTCCCAGCAGTCCCTCTGGGCACGTTGAGGTCTAGACCAAGCTGTTTTGCCACCAAAAGTTGCATGGCCGAATTGAAATTTAGAGTGGATTGATCGGTGCCACTAGCACCGCCAGAACCACCCATAACCAGCTGCGGAACCTGACGTTTTGCATAAGCATCAGCCCAAAACTTCATCACCTTTTCGTAAGTCTCAAGCTTTATCTTTAAGGAGCCGTCTGCCTTCATTATCAGCCTTTTGCGTTCGGCTTCGCCCTGGCCCAGCAGGATTTCGCGCTGCTTTTGGAGTTCTGCGGCCTGCCGCTGCAGCTTGGCTACCTCAAGCTCCTGTTGGGCTCGCAATTCGGCGACCTCTTTTTCCTGCAGGGCTTCAACCACAGCACGAATCTTCTCCTCCTCCTTTTCGTACTGGGCTTTAATGACATTGGCTTTACCTACGGCCTCTTTAGTCAGCTTTTCCTGCTCGGCCTGCTGCGCTTTGGCCCGAGCAGTAGCCACCGCCATTAATGCTTCCTGTTGAGCAGAAATCTGAGCTGAGACCTTTTTCTCGTACTTATCCGACATTCCCCATATCACATTCATGAGGGATTATATTTCGATACATTCTTGTTTCTGAATTAATATTACCACTTTTACATTTTTCAACAAGTACTTTTTTCAATTAAAATAGTATTTTCCTCTGAATTATCACTTTCTTTGTGTTTAAATCCTCCAATTAGAGACACCTCTCCATCGACTCACAAAAAAATGTGGCAGTTTAAACAGAATAACATCGCAATCGTTCAATCCGGGATAATATTTCGGCAAATAACCTCTTGTCTATCCCAACCTCAGCCATTTGAAACGTAATATATCCGCTGTGTCTGACAATCTTCGCTCCGATTTTGATAAATTTCACGAGGAGGCTGCGTAGTGACCAGTGTTTGATTTTCTTCGGAAGAACAAAACGTCGCAGGAAGTTGCCCAAGTTGTAAGCCAGAACAAACAGCCAGAGCCTCACCTGATTGGAGACGAAACGCTTGCATGAGAGTCGGGTCCAGTTCAGAGCATACTTGCCCTCCTTAATCCACTGCTCAGCTCTGCCACGGCCATTGTAGAAGTGTACCACGCCTTCTGGCTTGGCGCTCATGTTGGTCACGATAAATCCCACTCTTGGGAATAACTCCCCTTGGTGCCATTCAACCTTGGCGACCACTCGCCTCGATTGATCCCAACTGGCCGCTTTATATTGAAATTCATATAACGATACAATCGGTTTCCTCGGCGGTCGTCCAACTGGCCGAGTCAGCAGGTATCGTATCTTTTCATAGAGTATCTCATTTGCGGGAAGCCGAATGGCATACAAATAGCCGTTTCCCTCCAGATAATCATAAATCTCAGGCTTTGCGAATGCAGCATCGCCTCGAAAGTATTTCCTATTCTTCTTGCTCTCGTATCTCTTGACGATCGGTTCCAGAACTTCCTTCCAACGATCAGCACTGTGAACATTACCAGAGCGAAGTAGGACTCCTTCACAATCCCCGAACTGATTGAAGCAGAACACTGGATGAAAACAGGTACATCCGAAATGACCGTTGTAAGCTGATCCTTCCTGCTGGCCATGTACCGGACTCTCCGAACTGTCCATGTCCAGAATGATTCGTTGATGCTGTGTTTTACTCATCGCTTTTTGAACCCACTTGCCATTGATATCTGACAAGTTTCTGAGATTGTCATGCTGAGTCAGTATATCAGTTTCAAAACGTCCTATCGTGTTGGAGCTGGCAGCTTGCCTGCCTTTGTCCTTCTTTCCGGTAATCGCTCGCATGACGGGATCAACGGATAATCGCTCGGCGTCATTTACATCTTCATATCCTGCAAGACGGCTGTATATCGATTGACGCAGGAGAGTAGATATATCATGTTGGATATTACGGCCTGTGCGTTTATCGGTAAAAACCGCTGATACCGAATCAAATAATCCCAGTGCGTAATCAAGGTCACGATACGCAAGAAGTCCACCGTTTGATGTCACCTTTGCACCATGAAATTCAAGCTTTATTCCTCCATCAAAACCTACTTTCATTCTTTCACCCTCTGGATGATCAATATTTATCCGCCATTTATGAGTCTTATTTATTGTAATATAACATGTTCTGGCGACTTTGACAACCATTTTTCGGGTCTAATATGGCGAATGGGGGGTCAGTTCTTCTGTTAAAGAGCCTGTGATAGATGAGGAGCTTGCTTTTCGTATTCGAGGGATACTGGACCAAGAAGAGGCATTTGGTCACAGGCGGGTTTGGGCGCATCTTCGTTTCAAGGAAGGGGAATGTGTCAACGTTAAGAAGGTTCATAGGATAATGAAGCTTAAGGGGTGGCAGTGTAAGCTGTGGAATCGTCCCGGGAGAAAGGGGCCACAGGTTGCCCAGAAGCGTTCTGTGGTGGATAGTCCCGACAGTTTGTGGTCGAGTGACTTGACAAAGATTTACTGTGGAAAAGATGGTTGGTGTCCTCTTATTGCGGTGGTGGACAACGGAAGCCGGGAGGTTCCTGGGTATCGTTTTAGTCGAAAAGGGAGGGCACTGGAGGCCACAGATGCCCTGGATCGGGCCGTGATCTCTCGATACACTTCCAAGGAGGCTGTCCCCCAGGGTCTCACTTTGCGCTCTGACAATGGTTCCATCTTTTTGGCTCGGGCCTATTTGGCCAGTACCGAATATTGGGGAATTCGTCAGGAATACATACCAAGTGGTAAACCCGATTGGAACGGTGTTGTAGAGCGTTTTTTCAGGACCCTCAAGCAAGAGTGTGTTTGGCTTCACAAGTTTGAATCCTTTGAACAGGCTGAGAAGATCATATCTCAGTGGATCGATAATTACAACAAGAACAGGCTTCATTCATCCCTGGGATATAAGACCCCAAAAGAGTGGAGAAAACAATTTTATCTACTACCCCAGGTTGCTTAATTGGTGTCGCTTTCCTGGGAAGCAGTACACCAATAACTTGGTATAGTTCTTTTTGTGTCATGCGGTTTTCCACGCCATCCAACTGCTTTAAATACCCTTTTCTCATTCTGATGTAGATTATTTCTGATAATTATTTCACCGAATTTATCTAATACCTGCTGAATAGTATAATCATCATAAACAATGATAACAGGAGTAATTTCATTTTGCCTGCCATTTCCCGTTATTGTCTGCCGGAAAACACAAAGTTTTTCAACCTTGCTTGCTATAGCGTTAGAAAATCTTTTACTACCTGTAATACACATAGTTCTGTCGTCAATTACTGCCCAACCGCATTCCAAGTTAGGGTCATAGTCAAATATTGATTGATTTAAATCACCTATTTTTTGAATAACAACATTATCATTGAATATTTTATTCATCAGTTCGGACTGTATTGTACTTGAATCCTGCATTTCATCTATGAAAACATAGGCAAATCTTTTTGCAAATACGTTTTTCAAATTAGGGTGCTTTTCAATGTGTCTTTCTGCTATATAATATGCATCATCATAGCTTAGTATTCCATCCAAAAGTATCCGTTCTTTTAGTCTTAGCAATCTATCATAGTGTGCTCTTTGAGTTGTATCATTTGAATCTAATTTAAGTCTTTTACATATACCATTATCATCCAGGGAAAAATCTTCAAATCTAAGTGAATAAGGCAAATCTTTATGACCGCTCTGATAGCAAAATGCATTTGTTTTTCTACCTAAATATTTTCTCGTTCTTTCCATCCTATCAAGATAAATTTCGTTGTTTATGAATAATGGTCTTCGGTTGAACTGATTGATATACGTCGGTATCGCAAGATATTTATCCACGAAACTTTGAATTGTCCCAAAATGATTTGGGTAATTAGAGAGCTTTTTAGAAGCAAAGTAAGCGTGGCTTTTTATTTCATTTATAGCCACATTTGTGTGAGTTAATACGCAAATACCCCTATTATTTTCAAGAGGCATTTGCCGGGACAAAATCAACAACTTGGCAATCAAAGCCTTTGTTTTACCACTACCCGGGCAGGCAAGAATATCTTTGGTTTCAAAACATTTTATTACTACCTTTTGTTCTTTATCGAAGTGCTCACCGGGCGGTAAAAGAATTCTTTCTGCCCAAGAAATATTGTACTGCTTCCCAGGAAAGCGACACCAATTAAGCAACCTGGGGTAGTAGATAAAATTGTTTTCTCCACTCTTTTGGGGTCTTATATCCCAGGGATGAATGAAGCCTGTTCTTGTTGTAATTATCGATCCACTGAGATATGATCTTCTCAGCCTGTTCAAAGGATTCAAACTTGTGAAGCCAAACACACTCTTGCTTGAGGGTCCTGAAAAAACGCTCTACAACACCGTTCCAATCGGGTTTACCACTTGGTATGTATTCCTGACGAATTCCCCAATATTCGGTACTGGCCAAATAGGCCCGAGCCAAAAAGATGGAACCATTGTCAGAGCGCAAAGTGAGACCCTGGGGGACAGCCTCCTTGGAAGTGTATCGAGAGATCACGGCCCGATCCAGGGCATCTGTGGCCTCCAGTGCCCTCCCTTTTCGACTAAAACGATACCCAGGAACCTCCCGGCTTCCGTTGTCCACCACCGCAATAAGAGGACACCAACCATCTTTTCCACAGTAAATCTTTGTCAAGTCACTCGACCACAAACTGTCGGGACTATCCACCACAGAACGCTTCTGGGCAACCTGTGGCCCCTTTCTCCCGGGACGATTCCACAGCTTACACTGCCACCCCTTAAGCTTCATTATCCTATGAACCTTCTTAACGTTGACACATTCCCCTTCCTTGAAACGAAGATGCGCCCAAACCCGCCTGTGACCAAATGCCTCTTCTTGGTCCAGTATCCCTCGAATACGAAAAGCAAGCTCCTCATCTATCACAGGCTCTTTAACAGAAGAACTGACACCTCTATCCCTAAACCTATACAGAGTCGAACGATGCAAACCCAAAGCCAAAGCTACCACCTTGCGGGAATAGCCTCGACCCAAAAACCGCCCACTCAAGGCAACCGCTTCGTTTTTTTTAGACGGGCTACCTCTTCGAGTATCTCCAACTGGAGCGTCAACTGCCCTACCTTGCGCTCCAACCGGCTAACCTCTCGCTCCTTCGGATCCTTGCGACCACGCCGAGACTTCAGACTCTCCTGGCCCCCTTCTAAGAAACTATCACGCCAAGCATACGCCTGCGACTGGCTAATTCCATTCTTACGACACACCTCAGATAGATCTGCTCCTCTCAAAAGAGCCAACACAATCTCTCCCTTACGGGTCGCCGTCCAGCGCTTACCATCTTTCACTTCGGGGCTCGACACCTTGACCTCCCTTCTCAAACCCCAATTTGCGAAATATTTGTCGCTCTGTCAAGGGGAGCGGTATGCTATCCTTATCTCAAAGATCTTTTATCTTTGCAGTAGCGAACCTCAGTTTGAACTCTTCATTTCAGCCTGTCTCGTTGATAAATATAGTTCATAAGTACTGAAAGACCAAGAATAATATTCGTCGTACATGAATTAGTTGCTGATGTAGATAGAAGCAAAAAATTAACAGCCTCCTTCATAAGCATAATTGGAGAATATCAACACTGGTTAGCTGTGGATGAATGCCATCCGCTTCTACTGTGGGGTCTCCAAAGGCGATTTGTTCCCCTTTGCCCAAGAGCGCGTTTTGAAGCCCCGCCTGCGGAGTGTCTGTGTTCAGCGGGGCTGAAAGCGGTGGCTATACATAGATATACTATAAAGGAGTTATCAAAGTTTACTTATTACGGAGGAGTAACTGCTTCTGCCGATGAATGCGGAGGATTTCAGAGCGGGGGTCCTTCAGAACCAGTACGTTTAGCCCTGCGGATCATAAGGGCGTTATGGGTCTATGAGTCCTGGGACTTGTTGTATTTTCCAGGTTGTTCAGCAACCTTCGCATAACCGGCAGCCTCTGCAGAAATGCCTTCTGAGTGTGGCGATGGAGAGAGAAATGCAAGGAGCGCATCTAATTGCTGAAGTGACCTGGTGGAGAGAAATCTGGTTATCTCAGCTATCTTCAGAAGTTTCTCATCACTGATGTCGTCTGGAAGCTGTAAAAGAGAAAGGATGAGCTTCCGGTTTTCAGAGGTCAGGGGAGCTTTCGGCAGGAGATACACCATAGGAATCTCCAGTGCGTTTGCTATCTTCTCAAGGACTTCTACGTTCAAACGATTTGTCTCTGTCTTGATCTGACTGATATACGATTTAGCGATCCCGACTTCACTTGCTAATTGACCCCATGACCATCGTTTCTGCTTCAAGACTGACTGAATTGAATCTAATATCTTCCTCTGTGTGTTTATGTTCACAAATCCCATGGTGGATCCTCCTTTTGATATGCATAAATATAAATGGGGATTCTGCAGAGTCAAATCTTTTCCTCACTGATGAACTAATATTCCTATAGTTCATATATAATGAATACCCTTCTCCATCTTAAGGGCAAGCGTCGAGTCTCTCCTGTCTACCACTTCCCTCAGACTTGACATAAATGCCATAGTCTGACGTAATGTATATGTCATCATGACAGTGGCTCTGTCGTATAGGCAGATAGAAAGTTGCAGGGGGACGTCAGAACTTTTTCTTACACTGTTACATAAGATGCTTAAAATAAATGATATAAAGCAAGTAAATGGTATTTGTAATCTAATGGCACGTTTTATGCGTGTATCGTGTATTATAGTATTATGTATACGTACTATACGTGTGTATTCTCAAATCTGAATTCTTAAAGGAGGTTCAAAATATGCCGACTTACGAGTATGAATGTCAAAGCTGTGGCAAGAGATTTGAAAGGTTTCAGAGTATTACAGAAGAACCTATTAAGGAATGTCCGGTTTGCGACAAAAAGGTGAAGCGCTTAATCGGTGCAGGCGCGGGATTTTTGTTCAAAGGGTCAGGTTTTTACTGCACTGATTATCGCAGCCAAAGTTATAGGAAAGCGGAAAAGGCGGATAAGGAAAATTCAGAATCCAAATCGTCCCCAAAGGATGAATCTTTGTCTAAGAACGCAGCTTAGCAGTTTAAAAGGAGGATAGCAAAATGGGAAAGGTAATAGGAATCGATTTAGGGACGACCAATTCGTGTGTGGCCGTGATGGAGGGCGGAGATCCGGTTGTGATACCCAACTCTGAGGGCGGAAGGACAACGCCCTCTGTGGTGGCGTTCACAAAGGAGGGAGAACGCCTTGTCGGACAGGTAGCAAAAAGACAGTCTATCACAAACCCCAAGAACACTATCTACTCCATAAAGCGTTTTATGGGGCGCAGATATAACGAAGTGGGTACAGAGATAGAGGAGGTCCCCTACAAAGTCGAAAGCGGGACTAACGATTTAGCGGTTGTGGAAGTTGAAGGCGGAGAGTACACGCCTCCTGAGATTTCGGCTATGGTGCTCCAGAAGATGAAGCAGACGGCTGAGGACTATCTCGGAGAGAAGGTGACTCAGGCAGTAATCACGGTTCCAGCGTATTTCAACGACAGTCAAAGGCAGGCGACCACGGACTCCGGAAAGGTCGCCGGGCTGGAAGTCTTAAGGATTATCAACGAGCCGACAGCGGCTTCTTTAGCTTACGGTCTGGATAAGAAAAAGGATGAGAAGATAGCTGTCTATGACCTTGGGGGTGGGACGTTCGATATTTCTATACTGGAATTAGGCGACGGCGTATTTGAGGTCAAAGCTACGAACGGAGATACACACCTGGGTGGGGACGACTTTGACGAAAAGATCATGAACTGGTTGGCTGACGAGTTTAAGAAGCAGGAGGGAATCGACCTCAGAAAAGACCCCATGGCGCTTCAGAGGCTCAAAGAGGCGGCGGAGAAGGCAAAATGTGAGCTCTCCAGCTCAACGCAGACAGACATTAATCTGCCGTTCATAACAGCTGACCAGACTGGCCCTAAGCACCTAACCATAAGTTTGACGAGGGCTAAATTAGAACAGTTGGTGGACGATCTTGTAGAAAGGACGATGGGTCCCTGCCAACAGGCGCTCGAAGATGCCGAAATTTCGCCCTCCGATATAGATGAGGTCATATTAGTGGGCGGACAGACCAGAATGCCGAGGGTACAGCAAGTTGTAAAGGAGCTTTTCGCAAAGGAACCCCACAAGGGCGTCAATCCTGATGAGGTGGTAGCCTTAGGGGCTGCCATTCAGGGCGGCGTGCTCACTGGAGACGTTACGGACGTTCTGCTTTTGGATGTGATTCCTCTTTCACTTGGCATTGAGACGTTAGGGCGCGTTACTACAAAGCTAATCGAGCGCAATACGACGATACCCACAAAGAAGAGCCAAATATTCAGCACAGCAGATGACAACCAGACATCGGTGGAGATACACGTGCTCCAAGGTGAGCGCGAGATGTCGGTCGATAACAGGACGCTGGGCAGATTTCATCTGGACGGCATGCCTCCCGCCCCAAGGGGCATGCCTCAGATCGAGGTTACCTTTGACATAGATGCGAACGGTATTCTGAATGTGTCTGCCAAGGATAAAGCCACGGAAAGGGAGCAGAGCATAAGGATAGAGGCGTCCTCAGGGCTTTCGGAGGCTGAGGTCGAAAGGATGGTCACAGATGCCAAAGGGCACGAGTCTGAGGACAAAAGGCACAGGGAGGAAATAGACGCCAGAAATCAGGCCGATCAACAGGTCTATCAGACGGAAAAGAGCCTAAAGGAGATGCAGGACAAGATCAGTCCCGACTCGAAGTCGAAGCTCGAAGCCGCTATCGGTCGGGTTAAGGAGGCTCTCAAGGGATCTGACGTAAACGAGATCAACTCCGCCAGTGAGGCGCTGAATCAGGTCTGGCATCAGGTGGCAGGCGAGATGTACAAGGAGACCGCAGCTGATCAGAGCCAGCCCGAAGGCGACGGACAAGAGGAACAACGGCAAGAGCCCGCCGGCAAGAAGAAGGACGACGGTGGCGCTGTGGATGCGGACTTTGAGGTTGTGGAATAGAATGACAACAGGGCCAGGGCATAGTGTCCTGGCCCAAGTTGTCCATAAAGATGCTTTCAACCAATATGTCTAATCAGATTATTTATCCGGTTTGGTATTTAAAGCCTCCTTCAAGGCCGCAAGACCTTACCCAAGGTATTACTTTGGAATCGTTTCCTATGTCGAAATTAAAGGAGTTTGAGTCAGAAGGCAATATGTTTCCTGCCTCTTGGGAAGATACTGGTATGAGTCTTGAGTTGTTTGGTAAAACAGAACGACGTAAATACACTAATATAGTTTGCTAAGGATGGGATAATTGTACTGCTTCCCAGGAAAGCGACACCAATTAAGCAACCTGGGGTAGTAGATAAAATTGTTTTCTCCACTCTTTTGGGGTCTTATATCCCAGGGATGAATGAAGCCTGTTCTTGTTGTAATTATCGATCCACTGAGATATGATCTTCTCAGCCTGTTCAAAGGATTCAAACTTGTGAAGCCAAACACACTCTTGCTTGAGGGTCCTGAAAAAACGCTCTACAACACCGTTCCAATCGGGTTTACCACTTGGTATGTATTCCTGACGAATTCCCCAATATTCGGTACTGGCCAAATAGGCCCGAGCCAAAAAGATGGAACCATTGTCAGAGCGCAAAGTGAGACCCTGGGGGACAGCCTCCTTGGAAGTGTATCGAGAGATCACGGCCCGATCCAGGGCATCTGTGGCCTCCAGTGCCCTCCCTTTTCGACTAAAACGATACCCAGGAACCTCCCGGCTTCCGTTGTCCACCACCGCAATAAGAGGACACCAACCATCTTTTCCACAGTAAATCTTTGTCAAGTCACTCGACCACAAACTGTCGGGACTATCCACCACAGAACGCTTCTGGGCAACCTGTGGCCCCTTTCTCCCGGGACGATTCCACAGCTTACACTGCCACCCCTTAAGCTTCATTATCCTATGAACCTTCTTAACGTTGACACATTCCCCTTCCTTGAAACGAAGATGCGCCCAAACCCGCCTGTGACCAAATGCCTCTTCTTGGTCCAGTATCCCTCGAATACGAAAAGCAAGCTCCTCATCTATCACAGGCTCTTTAACAGAAGAACTGACCCCCCATTCGCCATATTAGACCCGAAAAATGGTTGTCAAAGTCGCCAGAACATGTTATATTACAATAAATAAGACTCATAAATGGCGGATAAATATTGATCATCCAGAGGGTGAAAGAATGAAAGTAGGTTTTGATGGAGGAATAAAGCTTGAATTTCATGGTGCAAAGGTGACATCAAACGGTGGACTTCTTGCGTATCGTGACCTTGATTACGCACTGGGATTATTTGATTCGGTATCAGCGGTTTTTACCGATAAACGCACAGGCCGTAATATCCAACATGATATATCTACTCTCCTGCGTCAATCGATATACAGCCGTCTTGCAGGATATGAAGATGTAAATGACGCCGAGCGATTATCCGTTGATCCCGTCATGCGAGCGATTACCGGAAAGAAGGACAAAGGCAGGCAAGCTGCCAGCTCCAACACGATAGGACGTTTTGAAACTGATATACTGACTCAGCATGACAATCTCAGAAACTTGTCAGATATCAATGGCAAGTGGGTTCAAAAAGCGATGAGTAAAACACAGCATCAACGAATCATTCTGGACATGGACAGTTCGGAGAGTCCGGTACATGGCCAGCAGGAAGGATCAGCTTACAACGGTCATTTCGGATGTACCTGTTTTCATCCAGTGTTCTGCTTCAATCAGTTCGGGGATTGTGAAGGAGTCCTACTTCGCTCTGGTAATGTTCACAGTGCTGATCGTTGGAAGGAAGTTCTGGAACCGATCGTCAAGAGATACGAGAGCAAGAAGAATAGGAAATACTTTCGAGGCGATGCTGCATTCGCAAAGCCTGAGATTTATGATTATCTGGAGGGAAACGGCTATTTGTATGCCATTCGGCTTCCCGCAAATGAGATACTCTATGAAAAGATACGATACCTGCTGACTCGGCCAGTTGGACGACCGCCGAGGAAACCGATTGTATCGTTATATGAATTTCAATATAAAGCGGCCAGTTGGGATCAATCGAGGCGAGTGGTCGCCAAGGTTGAATGGCACCAAGGGGAGTTATTCCCAAGAGTGGGATTTATCGTGACCAACATGAGCGCCAAGCCAGAAGGCGTGGTACACTTCTACAATGGCCGTGGCAGAGCTGAGCAGTGGATTAAGGAGGGCAAGTATGCTCTGAACTGGACCCGACTCTCATGCAAGCGTTTCGTCTCCAATCAGGTGAGGCTCTGGCTGTTTGTTCTGGCTTACAACTTGGGCAACTTCCTGCGACGTTTTGTTCTTCCGAAGAAAATCAAACACTGGTCACTACGCAGCCTCCTCGTGAAATTTATCAAAATCGGAGCGAAGATTGTCAGACACAGCGGATATATTACGTTTCAAATGGCTGAGGTTGGGATAGACAAGAGGTTATTTGCCGAAATATTATCCCGGATTGAACGATTGCGATGTTATTCTGTTTAAACTGCCACATTTTTTTGTGAGTCGATGGAGAGGTGTCTCTAATTGGAGGATTTAAACACAAAGAAAGTGATAATTCAGAGGAAAATACTATTTTAATTGAAAAAAGTACTTGTTGAAAAATGTAAAAGTGGTAATATTAATTCAGAAACAAGAATGTATCGAAATATAATCCCTCATGAATGTGATATGGGGAATGTCGGTTCTTATGCCTTAACGTCGTTCCTATCGTCCTGCCGCCGCTACGCGAGCATATCGAGGACCTTCCCTTTTTCCTTGTCGATTACTTTATTGAGAAATACAATCAGGAGTTAGGTGGAAGGGTTAAGGGGGTATCGTCAGAGGTGATGCAGGCATTTTTGTCCTACTCCTGGCCGGGTAAATCCGGGCTGACACCTCTATCCCTAAACCTATACAGAGTCGAACGATGCAAACCCAAAGCCAAAGCTACCACCTTGCGGGAATAGCCTCGACCCAAAAACCGCCCACTCAAGGCAACCGCTTCGTTTTTTTTAGACGGGCTACCTCTTCGAGTATCTCCAACTGGAGCGTCAACTGCCCTACCTTGCGCTCCAACCGGCTAACCTCTCGCTCCTTCGGATCCTTGCGACCACGCCGAGACTTCAGACTCTCCTGGCCCCCTTCTAAGAAACTATCACGCCAAGCATACGCCTGCGACTGGCTAATTCCATTCTTACGACACACCTCAGATAGATCTGCTCCTCTCAAAAGAGCCAACACAATCTCTCCCTTACGGGTCGCCGTCCAGCGCTTACCATCTTTCACTTCGGGGCTCGACACCTTGACCTCCCTTCTCAAACCCCAATTTGCGAAATATTTGTCGCTCTGTCAAGGGGAGCGGTATGTAATGCAAATAAATTAGAGACTGTATCACAAATGTTGGATCTTATTTTAGGACGGTGGGAATACAGACTAGAGCGAAGTATAAACCGTAGAATCAACTTCACAAAACCTTATCCAAAGCCGACCCAGGTATACACTAACCAAAAATCGGAAAGCTCGGATAGAAGACTGGATAAGTAAGGCTTTTCACCCGACAGGAAAGCGTATACAAGTTGCTTTTCAAAGGTGGTGGAGTGCTCCACGGCGTAGCGAGCCGTTAGATTCTCTACTTGACTGTATATCTGCTTTAGAGGCTCTTGCTGGTTTAGGGGCTTCAAAAATTCGAATTCGACTTGCTCTTTTTTGTGCCAAGGTAGTTAAAAGTGATAAGAAGAGATTTTTTTGGACAGTTTACAATAATTATAAGTTGCGAAGTGATTTTATCCACGGAAATAAAATCCCACCTTTTGGTCAAGACGAACAACAACAACTTGTTTGGGCTACAGCACAGATTTTTGAAGACTTCCTAAATAAAAGGGTAAAGCCAGGCTCAATTAGAGATATCGACTTGATACCAAAACTTTATTCTATGCCAAAATCGCTTTAAAATCTATTAATATGCACGAACCTGAAAGAAAAACAGGCGTATTGATTGACGAATATCCCGAAAAGGAAGGTATCATGTATGAACATCGATAAATTCACAGAAAAAGCTCGGGAGGCTGTCGTTGCCGCAGAGAGGGATGCGGAGGATCGAAATCAAAGTCAGATTGAGGCTGAACATTTATTATATGCCCTGTTGGATCAGTCGGACGGTGTTGCGCCGCAGATATTGAGCAAGTTGAATATAGACCCGGAAGTCGTAAAGTCACAGGTTGTGGACGAGCTGGACCGCCTGCCGAGGATGTACGGCGGGGCGGGACAGGCCTATCTGAGTCAGAGCTTAAATAGAGTATTGAGAGCTGCGGAGAAAGAAGCGGACAGGATAAAGGATGAGTTCATATCCACAGAGCATCTTTTAATCGCTATCGCTGACGAGGGCTACGATGGGCCGGGCGGAAGGATATTGAGGTCGCTGGGTGTAAGTAAAGACAAGATATTCGATGTGTTGACCAAGATAAGGGGAGGTCAAAGGGTGACAGATCCCGATCCTGAGTCGAAGTACCAGGCGCTAGAAAGATACAGCCGGGACTTAACTGTGCTGGCAAGACAGGGGGAACTCGATCCCGTTATAGGGCGTGAGGATGAGATAAGACGCGTGATTAAGGTACTAAGCAGGAGGAAAAAGAATAATCCTGTACTGATAGGAGAGCCCGGCGTGGGTAAGACGGCTATAGCTGAGGGTCTTGCTCAGAAGATCGTTTCAGGGGACGTGCCTGAGTCATTGAAGGACAGGAAGGTCGTGGCCTTGGACTTCGGATCTATGATCGCTGGTTCAAAGTTCAGGGGCGAATTTGAGGATAGGTTAAAGGCCGTTCTAAAGGAAGTTGAGAAGGCCGGTGGGAGCATCATCCTGTTTATAGATGAGCTGCACACCATAGTGGGTGCGGGAGCAGCAGAGGGATCGATGGATGCCTCCAACATGCTCAAGCCGGCCCTTGCAAGGGGGGAGTTAAGGTGCATCGGGGCGACTACGCTGGATGAATATCGCGAGAACGTGGAGAAGGACGCCGCACTGGAGAGGAGATTTCAGCCCGTACTGGTGAGCGAGCCTTCGGTTGAGGATACGGTATCTATCTTAAGGGGTCTTAAGGAGAGGTACGAGATCCATCACGGTGTGAGGGTTCAGGACTCGGCGCTGGTGGCCGCGGCCCTCCTCTCGGAGAGGTATATCACGGATCGTTTCCTGCCAGATAAGGCGATAGATCTGATCGACGAGGCGGCGGCTGAACTGAGGATCGAGATAGACAGCATGCCCGAGGAGTTGGACGTCATTGAAAAGAGGTTGAGACAGCTTGAGATCGAGCGCGAGGCCGTAAAGAGGGAAAAGGATGCTGCGGAGAGGTTGAAGCCTATCGAGAAGGAATTGGCCGATCTGAACGAGGCGAGAAGTGTTCTGAAGAGCCAGTGGGAGCAGGAAAAGGAGGTTGTGGCCAGGATACGCCAGATCAAGGAGCGCATAGAACAGGCCAAGATCCAGGAGGCTGAATCGGAAAGGGGAGGCGACTACGAACGGGCGGCAAGGTTAAAATACGGAGAACAGATCGAGCTTGGAGAACAATTAGGGGCGGAAAATAACAAGCTTCTAAAGATTCAGGAAGATAAGTCCTTAATAAGGGAGGAGGTAAGCGATGAGGATGTTGCCGAGGTCGTCGCCAAGTGGACGGGGATTCCCCTCTCCAGGCTCCTGGAGGGCGAGGTCGAAAAGATGACTCATATGGAGGGCAGACTCCAGAAAAGGGTCATCGGGCAGCACGAATCCGTCGAGGCAGTGTCCAACGCTGTTCGCAGGAACAGAGTCGGATTGGGAGACCAGAAGAGGCCGATAGGTTCGTTCCTGTTTTTGGGACCTACAGGAGTGGGCAAGACGGAGCTTGCAAGGGCTTTAGCCGAGTTCCTCTTCGACGATGAGGGGGCTATGGTCAGGATTGACATGTCCGAATATATGGAGAAGCACTCTGTGTCCAGGATGATCGGTGCGCCTCCGGGGTACGTCGGCTACGAAGAGGGCGGACAGTTGACCGAAGCTGTGCGCAGGCGTCCATATCAGCTCATATTGTTGGATGAGATAGAAAAGGCGCACCAAGATGTCTTTAACGTCCTGCTCCAGGTCCTGGACGATGGGAGACTGACTGATGGTCAGGGCAGGACTGTGGACTTCAAGAACACCGTTGTTATTATGACATCGAATATAGGAGGGGATATAATTCAGAGGTTTAAGGGCGAACACGAAGGGTTGATGAATCAGGAGATGATGGAGCTTGTGCGCTCCACGTTAAGGCCGGAGTTCTTGAACCGCTTGGATGAGATCATGATCTTTCACTCTTTGAGCAAAGAGGATATAAGGGAGATTGTGAAGCTCCAGCTTGACATCTTAGCGCGACGTCTCAAGGATGGGGCCAGGATAGGTTTGGACGTTGCTGATGAGACTATGGATCTTCTGGCGGAAAGGGGGTACGATCCTGTCTACGGCGCCAGGCCTCTGAAGCGCGTGATCCAAAGATCGATTGAAAATCCTCTTTCGATGGCTCTGTTAGAGCGGCAGTTTGAAGAGGGAGACACCGTGCTTGTAGGCGCCGTTGACGGAGAGATCGTATTAGGTAAAAAGAAGGACGATCAAGAGGCGTTGGTGGCTTAAGGTAAATGTAGAGACCGTTGTGAATGTACTTTTCCTATCTTAGAGAGTTTGTAGAGACAATGAACCTACGCCTTATCACTTAATGAACAACATCTTCTTAACATCAGAAAAGTTTTCGGAGATTATCTGGTAGAAATAGACCCCGCTGGCGGAACGTTCTCCATCGTTGTTCTTACCGTCCCAAACCACAGTGTAATCTCCCGCCTTTTGCCGCACCTCCACAAGCGTCCTGACAGGCTGACCGAGTATATCGTAAACCTGCAGCCTAACATTGCCCGACCTGGGGATCTCATACCTGATTGTTGTCTGGGGGTTGAACGGATTTGGGAAGTTCTGATACAAAATGTACGCAGAGGGGATGCTCCGAATCTTAATCGTTTCGCCCTGTGCAGCTATTTGCCCTTCGTTCAGATTCACCTTGATAACCGACATAGGACTCGATATATCTGCATCATTTTCCGCTATCGGTTCGAACTTCAGCTTAATTATATCCCCTCCATCGAAAACGCCCTCAGTCCCCGCAAAGGCGATCAAGACCTTGCCATCCTCAGATCTGCTCTCCAGCATGAAGTCGGACAGATGACCGAACGCCTCCGCGTCTTTGAATCTGAACTTCGACTCATCGTACTTCAAGCTCATAGTCCCACCAAGGACACCTGCCATCTCATCAATAACAATGGGAACCGTCAGGATACCATCATCCCATTGGTACTTTTCCGATATAGCCACCGTTCTAACTTCGGGAGTCCCAACAATATCCTTCGCTGAGGGTAACACAGGCTGATTCGGAAGCGAACTTAGAACCCCCACGACGAACTGGAGTACAGAAACAACGTCCAGAGTACCAATCGTTCCGTCCCCGGCGGCGTCAACTATAGAGGTGTCAGCAAGGTTGGGCCACTCTGCCGGGTTCGTCAGTCCCACTATAAATCGGAGAATGATAGACCCGTCGAACGCAGACACAGTTCCATTTCCGCTGACATCCCCGACCGGGAAGGGAGAAGGCGGAAGACCTTTTCCCTGCATACTTACTGAAGGGACCGGCTTATCCGTATCTGTGTTAAACACAGTAAGCACAGCCTTGAATTCCTCAGGAACACCGAACGGATCTGTAGGACTCGAAGGATTAAACGTTATTGCCAGCACCAAACTGTCGCCACTGGAGATAAAGTGAGGACGATCCCCGATTGAATCTATCGAGGACGTGCTCGGACTGAAGCTGAATTGATCTACACTCCCTGATATGACGTCAGAAAGAACTACACTGTCCACTCTCGCTTTCGCTGTGGAGGAAGCATCGTTCCTTATCGCCAAAGCCCTCGTAGGTGGACCAAACGTCCCGACCTTATGCTCCCCGAAATCTAATGAATCCACAGAAAGAGTAACAATAAGAATTGCCAGTGTTGCCCTGAAGAGGGATACTTGTAGAAGCGTTGCTTACTGTATCTACAAATGTCAACGTCCCTGTGTTTGTAACAGGAAATAGAGTATCAGGAGCAGAATACCTCACGGTTACAGTAGCACTATCCCCGAAAGCGATAGTAGATGGAGGAGGTACTACAATTGAAAAGTCAAGATCCCCGCTAAAAATAGTCTCTATTATGACAAAAGTGGTGTCAGCAAGAGGGTCTGTCGTTGCTCCGCCAGGCCCGTTTCCAAGGACTAACTGTACGTCCTTAAATGCGCCTGCAAAAACGCCTCCAAAATCCAAAGAAGCAGGCGCTACCCTTGGCTTAGGAGAAGGAGCGGGCACTGCTGTTCCCTTTACAATCACTGTGTCAATGCCCTTGGGATCGTCGCTTGTGATTATCACTCTTGCAAACTTTGGCTCCAGAGTATCGGCAGAATCGACAGCCGCAAAAGCTATGGTTATATTCATGGACGAACCCGCACTTAATCGCGCAGGAATTGCTGCAGAAGACGGATCTATAGAGAATGTAGCGGTGGGATCGCTCGTTATATCCTCAAGTGTAACAGACACCACATCCAGTACAGAACCGATGCCGCCCTGATTTCTGACCACTATATTTCTAATCGTCGGCTGTGTATCATCTATCCTGTCTACAATTACAAGCGTGTCAGGCGGAGTGAGCTCGACCAGAGGAACAACGCCCGTTCCAGTCAGCGGAACTCTAAAATCACCGTCAGGATCATTGCTGATGACTGTCACTGTATCACTAAAGACTGCTACAGAATCGGGGAAAAACTGTACCACTATCTGGGTCAATCTGCCCGGAGGGATAACTCCTGAACCTAATAAGAACGCATCCAAACAGGGTGTCTCTGTAAAGACGCCGGAGGGGTCAATCTTCAGGGTATCCGTCCCGACATTGCTCACCGTCAAAGTATCTACCTTGAAGCTGTCCACCTCCACAGGACCGAAATCAAAAGTAGACGGAGTCACATCTATATCAGGCTCAACTCCAACACCTAATAAGTTGACTCCTTTTATCGGTGTATCAGGATCGTTGCTGAAGATATTCAAAGTCGCAGTGAAAGACCCCGCATCGGGAGGCTCGAATCTTATCCTAACTGTGTCAACCCCGACTTGTGCAGGAAGAATAAGCCCATCCAGAGTATCAAGGAGAGTATAAGCCGCAGCATCAGTTCCTGTGATAGTCAAAGTATTGATCACCAAAGGCAGATCACCGGTATTGGAAATCACTAACTCCCTATCTGCAAAACTGGTGATAGTGCTCACATCCCCAAAATCTATCGTGTCTGTTAACACCCCGATATTCTGTAGCTCTCCACCCACACCTGTCAAAGGGGTAGCTATAGTAATTTCGTCAGGGTCATTGCTGGAAATGAGCAAAGTGGCAGACTTGGCACCGACCGACCCAGGTGAAAACCTCACAACAGCATTAGTGCTGTTCCCGGGGGTGATAGTCGAACTGGGAGAAAGAGCAATAAAAAACTCATCTGCATCAGTTCCCGTAAAGGACAGAGTCCCTAAGACTAAGTTCGCATTGCCTAAATTCTTTATATTTAGCGTATCGTCAGCACTCCCGCCTACCAGAACAAGTCCGTAATCTATGCTCGTCGGAGAGACGTCAATATCAGGCGTAAGGCCCACACCTGTCAAAGAGACAGATACAGTACTTTCATCAGGGTCATTGCTCGGCATGACCAAAGTGGCTGACTTTGTACCTACCGACGAAGGCGAAAACCGCACAGTAGTATTAGTGCTGCTACCCGGAGTGATAGTCGAGCTGGGAGAAACAGCAATAGAAAACTCACCTGCATTAGTGCCTGTGAAAGACAGAGACCCCAAGAGTAAATTCGCATTGCCCAGGTTCCTAATCAATATCGTACTATTCGAGCTACTGCCTACTTGAACACCACCGTAATTTATGCTCGTTGGAGAGACATCAATATCGGATGCAAGACCCGCACCTGTTAAAGAGACAGATACAGTACTTTCATCAGGATCATTGCTCGGGATGACCAAAGTGGCAGACTTTGTTCCACTCGACGAAGGTGAGAACCTAACAGTAGTATTAGTGCTGCTCCCCGGAGTGATAGTCGAGCTGGGAGAAACAGCAATAGAAAACTCACCTGCATTAGTGCCTGTGAAAGACAGAGACCCCAAGAGTAAATTCGCATTGCCCAGGTTCCTAATCAATATCGTACTATTCGAGCTACTGCCTACTTGAACACCACCGTAATTTATGCTCGTTGGAGAGACATCAATATCGGATGCAAGACCCGCACCTGTTAAAGAGACAGATACAGTACTTTCATCAGGATCATTGCTCGGGATGACCAAAGTGGCAGACTTTGTTCCACTCGACGAAGGTGAGAACCTAACAGTAGTATTAGTGCTGTTCCCCGGAGTGATAGTCGAACTGGGAGAGACAGCAATAGAAAACTCACCTGCATTTGTGCCTATGAAAGACAGAGAGCCTAAGACTAAATTATCATCGCCTAAGTTACTTATCACAATCGTACCATTCGAACCGCTGCCTATCAGTACATTACCGTAACTTATGCTCGTCGGGGAGACGTTAATATCTGGGCCAGGACTAGGATTGGCAGAGCCTAATGTCGGAGCGGCGACTATCCAGTCCGATGATGACTTACGGAAGCTTCCATCAGGTCCTACGTACTGAATAGACTGTCCGGTCGGCACACTTGCGGGGTCAATCGTATCCGAGAGGCTCGACCATTTGTCTCCAGACACTGCTTCGAACGTTCTGTTAAAAAAAGGCGATCCCCATTTCACGTAATCGATAACAGACGACGGATTGGAAAAAGAACTGTTTACGTAGTAAGCCACATCCTGGTTTGACAAGTTGAGCGTTATCGGGGCGTCTATAACCAGGAATCCCAACGGAGGGACAGTTCCACTTGTCGACCGATAGCTCTGATTCATGCAGAGCCACTGTCCACCGATATTAGCAGAGACAAGATCTTCGTTGAAAAACTCTATCTTTTGTACCCCGCCTGAAGGCTTAAAGAGAATTTCATTGATCCTTACTCCGGCGTTAAGCTCAGCCCAAAACGAAAGCGGAACAAACACCGTGCTCAGGAAAATTAGTAACCGTTTCATCTTTAACTCACTTTCCGTAAGAAAGAAGAAGGCCTCCGACCTTTTTGTTAGATGGCCTTTATATATTCTAAATTCAGCGATTCCCTCTTTTTTATTCAGCCGCCGATCCGAATAGCGACGCCAATTTGACAGCCTCCTGCGGATAATCGTCTATGAGATTCACCCTTTCGCCAGGGTCGTACATGAGGTTGTACAACTCGTTGGGGTCGGGATCAGGGCGGCGAATATAGCTCCATACCTTGTCTCTGATACAGCGGGCAGCCGCGTCGTGATAACCCGTAACGATCGCCTCTCTTCACTCTTTTGTCTCACCTTTTATCAGGGGCATCAGGCTCCGTCCCTGAAGTGTCTCAAGGTTATTCCTAAGCTCTATCACATCCAGGATTGTAGGGAGGATGTCGTGGAACTGAGATAGTGCGTCCAATCTCTGTCCACCGTACTCTGCCTTCGGAAAGCGGATCATAAACATCACTTTCAACAATTCGTTGTACATCCTGTCTGGACCCTTGAGGAATTTACCGTGATCTGAGAGCGGATGTCCATGATCTGAAATAAGGATTATGAGGGAGTTATAGAAATAGCCCAACTCCTCGAGTTTGTATAACAGTTTGCCTATATAATGATCCACGTAGGCTACCTCTCCTGCGTATAAACCGCGTATGCAGTTTATCTCCTCTTCTGTGAAGTAATCCGAAGAAGGACCACCAGGCGGCAAAATGTATCGTTTCCCTTTGTAATCCGGGTCGGTATATTTATCGAATTCTGACGGCGGCGTCCAGGGTTCATGCGGATCGAAAGAGTCGACCCACATAAATATCTCTCTGTCGTTTCCCTCAGTACCCTCAAGCCACTCGGAGGCTTGAGAGACCAACTGAGCGCAGAAGTGATCATCAGCCGTCTCGAACGGTTCGATGTTAATCAGACACGTCTCCACCAGATTACGCCAGATCATTCCGCCTTTGGCGCGGTCAGGGAATTTGTCGTTGATGAAATCTTGGAGCTTGAATTTTTTCAAAGGTCCTGAACGATAGGCATCATACTCCTGCTCCCGAATCCATCTCCACACCCTAAAATCCCGGTGGAAATTACAGTTCGGTTTAAAATAATGGTAGCAATCGGTAAAAAGGGAGGTTAGATAGCCTTCTTCTGAAAGTATGGTGGCAACTGTCCTGTCCTCTTTGGTTAAGGGTTGCCAGGGGCGATAGGGAAGCGCCTCATGATAGCAGTTTTAAAAGACGATGCTCTCCCTTGCAAACCTGTCGAAGTTGGGTGTCTCCAAAGGGCAATTGTCCCAGCCGTAGAAACTTACATGATCCTGCCGTAACGAGTCTACAGCCATGATCCTGCCGTAACGAGTCTACAGCGATGAAAATAACGTTCATCATCTCCTCCTATCTTCTGCACACGACTCTTTGGAAAATAGCAACATGAAATGTGTTTGACTTGACTAATCTTCATCCTCGAGATCCTTCCACATCAACTCTTCCCATCTTTCTCTCAATCTGTCCAGCACTTTCATATCCTCTGACGTAATCCCGCCACTTGCTGCCGCTAGCCTCTCGTCTTTCGACAACTCATCAGGTGTCTCTTGTGTAGCTTCCTCCCACCTTTCCCATATATCTTTTTCTTCCTCTGTAAGGCTTTCCATAAATTTATCCCAAAGGGACTTTGCCATTAGATGTTCCTTTCTTGAGGTTCCGCAAGAAGTATTGAAAAACTTTGTCCTTGCGAGCCGCATGGGGAAAATAAGATCAACGATATGCTTCGTGATGACGCATAAGATGTTGAGCCCGATCAAGACATGATAAGAAAATCGATAGGCTCTGTCAAGAAAAATGCTAATAGCTGTTATTTGTAAACAGTTTTGGTCGCATCTAAGTTTTAACTTGATTTTGTCTTCTCAATATAGTACTTTAATAATGAGCAACAGACATAGAAGTGAACGTATTTTTTGACGTTTATGGGCTATCGGAGAACTCTCTGGGAAAAGATGCAAAGGGGGTAAAATGCCTGTTGTCAAACGAGGGGATACAGATTCTAAACCCGACTGGGTTTCATTAAGTTCCTACGGTGTATTCACGCTCACGAAGGGTCAGGATATAGAACTGCACTATCACGACTGCAACGAATCTTGGCTGATCATAGACGGTCGAGCCCGCATTCTAACAGAAGGAGTCGAATATGATGTGGGCCCTGGCGACCTTGTGTGCACCAAAATTGGTGACGAACATACGATCCTCGAGGTCTATGACGAGGAATTCAGGGGAATCTACTTAGAAGACGAACTCAAGGGCAAAAAGCGAAAAGGTCACCTCCACCGAGGGACAGATGACTGAATATCTATGATCGTTGGAGAGTCTTCAAGCCAGATGGGGCCCCAAAAAGGTCTTGTGGGTACTGCGTGTATTTCTGCCAGCCCTTTCTTCAGGGAACAGGAAGTGGTCGAAGAGCTTTCTGGGGAAAAGATGTGATGAAATCTTTTGGAGCCCGCCACCACATTCTTGTACGCTTAATAGACTATCTGCTGCACTTGATCGTGGAGACCGCTGAGCCTAACTGGAAGAATCGCACTATCTTCTCTGTGATCACGGGGGCATTGATTGCTATGGTCATAATCATTGAGTGCGGATGAGGTGCACAACAGGTAGAGAGCGTGCAGGGGAGGAGGTGTCCTGTGTACTACCTATTGTTTGGTAAGATAATGCCGGCGTAGCTCAGCTGGGAGAGCAGCTCACTCGTAATGAGCAGGTCATCGGTTCGAGTCCGATCGCCGGCTTCCCTATATCTTCGCTGAAGTAAAGCACTTAGAAGAGCTTACATCCACGCTAAGTGCTTCTCTTTTTCTTCTTGGAGTCCAAATAGTGTCGAGTCAGATTTAGCACTCGATCCCCCCCGATAGGTTCAATCGGGGGTAGACTCAATCGGTGATCCAATCGGAGACCAACGGATTCCTTCAGGTGATGCTGCTCGCGCAGATGACGAAGATGGTCAGCCCCAGCTCCTTTGTCTTCTGGCAGAATGCCCCGATTTTCCTGGTCGGTGAGCAGTTCCCGCAGAGGATGCCCCCACTTTCTTGGCAACCAATCAGTGCCCTCAACCTCCTGTTCGCCGAGATCTCGGCGAAGTTCAAGGATTGCCAAAATGGGCCAATGGATTTTTAGCAATGGGATCTTAACGATGATCTTCAGCCGCATCCTGAGGCACAAAGCCGAGCACCTCGCGAGCGTGTTCCACATCGCGGTAGCTCCACTTGTTGTTCGACACAGCGTAAAAGATATCGAACCGGAGGCTGTCGGGCGCCTCGATACACCGTTCCACCAGTTGTACGATGTCGCGCTGGCTGCACCAGACCGAAAAGTGTCGGGGCTCAAACGGGCGGTCTACGCTGTTGACTGCGCCGAGGCGCAGACAGATGATAGAAAGATCAGAGGTGTCCGTGAAGTATCTGGCCAGAGTCTCCCCCCAGACCTTGCTGCAGCCGTAGAGATCGTTCGGCCGTGTCAGCGACTGATGGGTCAACTTCTCCCAGGTCTCCGGCACCTCGTCGTAGCGCCCCTCGGCCAGTGCGCTGTACGGCATCTCCTGCTCGTACCCCGATGTGGCGGCTCCGCTGCTGGCGAAGATGATCCGTTTAACTCCTGACCGGCGGGATGCCTCAAAGACATTGTAGGTTCCAATCACATTGTGGGGAACAACCTCATCCCAGGATGCATGTCTCATTGAGAGCGCCGCCGCCAGGTGTACGACTGTATCCTTCCCTTCAAACGCGGGCAAAATTGCCTCCAGATCGGAGATGTCTGCCCGATGGCATGCGATCCCCGGCACATCGCTTCGGTTCAGCGCGCTCATCTCATATTGACCCTCTAAATGCTGGCGTACAACGCCGCCGATCAGGCCACTCATGCCGGTGATCAGGACTTTCTTATTTGCCATAGTTTAATCTCCAATCTTCTCAAGTTACGTTACTTGCTAATATTGTTTGCGTGTCGATACATGCGTCAGAATCTTAAGGAAGAAAAGATGAAAACATGTCAACATAGTTCTCTATTCTCATTTCCCTTGCTCTGGCAGTATCTCTGAGATCTTTGTATGTCCCTCCTTATCCGACTTTCCCGGCAGCAAGGCCCACATCTCGCATCCGGTTAAGGTCAATGTCTCCTTATCCTATCCCTACTTCTGCAAGGTACGACGGGTCAAAATCCGCAGGCGGTCGGTGTCCGTTAGATAAGGCTCGATCTGTGCCACAAATTCCTTTAGCGTCTCCTCCACCGTAGCTGTTGTGCTGTCCAGAGCGAACTGATTGCCGATCAGCGAACTTTGACACTCTTCCTCAAACCTTTGCAGAACGTGGGGAATGTCCTTCTCCTGCACCACCCCTCGTGGGTGGGCGTTCTCCCTCATCCGTTTGGCGATGACCTGAGCCTCAGCTCTAATTAAGATAAGCACGGTATCTGGCACCGCTTCCATAATGTCTTTCTCCCGGTTTCTGGCATAAGTCGTGCGCCCGGTGTACTCGCCTTCCCTACCGTAGCCGTAATAGAGAGGGGCATATACCGCTTCCTCGATGTGGAAGCCGACCAGGAGGTGATCAGGGTAGCTATAGAACGCGGGCTGGAGATGATATTCAATCATGTAGCGTTGGAACATCTCTTGGAGTCGAGGAGACAACGACAGGAATTGTTCCTGTTCCTTCTCTGAAACGTCAGACATCGGGACGGTAAAGTGATCGTGAAAACCGCGAGTGGGTCCCATTGTGCGTTCAATCCACTGCTTAATCTGGCTGACTAACGTCGTCTTACCTGCATACTCGCATCCGACCAGGATAAGTCTCATTTTTCCTCCTACTGAACGATGAAGTAGCCCAATTGCTAATCCGTCTTGTCTTCCCAACGGCTGGGGTTCATACCCGGAGCTTCGCTCGCCATATTGGGAGGTTTGTTGCCACCGTGGAAATCCCAGTGACGAGTATTGCGATCGGCATACAACTGACGCAGGGCATCTGGCAACTTGGCCAGATCGTCCGGATCCCAAGTAGATACCTCCTCAATCGGACCTGCCCACGCTGGACGATAGGCAATTGCCAGCATCTCACGTGCCCAATCCCCGGTATTGGGGTAGTTGCCGTGAAAAACCCGATGGTTAATAAGCATCGCCGAACCAGCTTTCAACGGAACCATCACCTCCTCAGGGTGTGACTCGTACCGTTTGTACGGATTTGCATCGGCGTGCATGCAGAGGTGAGATCGGGGCACTACTCGAAACGGGGATACTTCTGGCGTGAGGTCCTCAAGATAGTACAGCACCCTTACCATAAAGGGTACACTGCCCTCGTAGCCGAAGATCTTCGTACCGTAAGGTTGTCCATCTGCATGCAGACTGATGCCAGGATGACCGGGTTCGGAACGGGCGTAGCCGTAGGACATAGTGATAATTTCATCGCCGAAGAGCTCCCGTAGAAAGGATATTGTCGGTTGGTGGGCAGCTAACTCTGTAATAGCACCGCCCACAAACTGAATGTTTGGGCATCCCCGCTGGTATACACTGTAATCCACAGGTTGGGTTTCCAATTCAGCGGTTTCGGCCTTAAGCCGTGAGATATGCTCGGCTGTTAGCAGATCAGGCAGTGCAAGATAGCCCTCGACTTCGATCTGGCCAATACGCTCTCCGAGGGTTAATGCCGACCAGTCTCGATCATCAATGGGTGGCGTATCGATAGCAACCTCCTATATGAAAATGAAGACATTCTGGATTTGGAATGGCTATTCATGTCATAAACGCGTCAAGTAGAACCCTACGATTATTATCCCGCCGATGAGCGTCGCCGCTGTGATGGCTATGGGCATCTTCTTGGCGTCCAACGCTAACTTTTCCTCGGCCTTAATGTTAGAAAGTACAAGACCTAACACTATAAACAGCGTCAGGACTAAGAGTCCGTGAGTTACCCAGTGGTGACCGATGAAGGTTTTCATGCAGGCCTTCAGCGCTTCATCCGTGTCCTTTAAAACCACAACGAGTGCATTGAACAGGCTCGCCATCACAAACGACAGTCCGAATCCTGAGGCGTATTTCCCGCTTTTCTTGTGGGATATTTCAGTCACCCCCTAATAGCCCCGTCTTGACCGCAAGGCTTATTACGGCTCCGAATCCTTCCATTGTAAGTCCCAAAAGTACGATCAATCCTGTAACTGTTAACGTCAGAGTCCGGGCACCTCTTTCAGGAAGCGGGCGGTTATCGTTGACTGCAATCGGCAGGTACGTCCCGAGTAGAAGCCACATGAAGGCCAGGTGCTCCTTTGCCTCCATGAAAAACAAGTGCGCCCACGGCCAGGGGCCGGCCTTTATTATAGCCTTGTCATCTCCGTAGTAATTCATATACCAATACCCTCCGAGCAGGAACGAAGCCCACACAAAGACGGCCACTGCCATGCTCATATATCTTATCCTGTCTTTGTTGCGATAAGTGACATTTAGGACCTCCACAAATATCCACATAGCTGCAAGTATTCCCAAAAGTCCAAAGGCGACGTGAGACATCAATATTATTTGTGCCGACATTCTGTTATCTCTACAGAGTAATTCACACCGAATGACCTCTTTAGGCTCCAGAAGGGAATATGACGACTCCCTTTGGGGAGCAGCTAGAGCCTGATTTATCGAATTACTTATTCTTTATCTGCCTCAATCGCCGTATAGGTTGTCAACTGGGTATCGGGTCAAAATAGTATGGAGATGAATATGAAGACCCCAATAGAACAGATAATTAACTCTACAGTGAGCAGCGTACATTCAGTGCTTTGGTACCCCTGCCCCCGATAGCTTCAAGCGGGTGCCTATCTACCGTATACTTAATTAGGATATCGTATAACCAATTCCACATCCGTCAGTACTATATCGCAGGCCATTTTCGGGTTGCGCTCTGCAAGTGTAACTTTCACCTTATGGGGACCTACCGCGACTTTTGAAGGATCCATCTGGCAGCACAGCCATACTGTATCGCTCACATCCGAGATATCGTCGGGGGAGGAGTAGCTCGTGTGGAGATCCTCCAATATTGATCCATCCCAGAAGACGTGTACCACATCGCCTTTCACCCACTGGTCGAGCCGGACCCTAAGCTCAACGCTCTCCGGCACATCAGCCGATAGGTCATCCGCGACGTTCAGTGTGATTGTCGGGCCCTCATCTGTAAGCGTACGCTTCAGGGCAACCGGCACTTCGCCCCAGATACAGTCGATACGGAAGGCCCCGCGCCACTGGCCTTCCTTCTTGATGAAACGGTGCGCAGCCGCATAGATTCTGTCCTTACCCCGCAGAGTATCATAGGAGCCGACCTGACAGAGGAGTTCGGGCCTGGAATTTCCCCAGTTGAACACATAGATGCCGTCCGCTCCCGCGCTGTGGTAGCGGGATGCTATGGCACGCGTGCGCATCCTATCTTTGTTCCCTGCGTCTTCAGGGCCCACAGAGGGTTCTGGAAGTCCGCAGTCGAATCCGGGGTAGACAGCGATATCCGTACCCCTGCACATCTGGAGAAAGGCTGCCACATCGAGCGCAGGGTCGGTCTCTCCACCTCCTGCGGGAATTATGATGTCCAGGAGACCTTCGTCGATCCAGGCGGGAATATCGTAGCCGATGTTGCGGCACATCTCGAGAGTCCCAGCCACGCGGGCGGCTACGTAGAAGGGTCTGCCGCGCTCTTTTGCTATGTCATCTGTCATCCTGCGCACAGCCCTCTGGAGGTCAGTCAGGAGGTAGCGGAGCCTGTAGGCATCGTCCTCTGGAAAATGGAAGGCGTGGCGCTGCCAGTCTAACTCGACGCCGTCCCAGTCATATAGCTGGCATATCTCTTTGACATGAGCAAAGCGGTGCTCCCGTACTTCGGGCACCGCGAAGTTCCACGAGAGGGCGAACCACTCTGATGTCTGGTCGCCTAAGAGCCACTCCGGATGTTCGATCCGCATGCGCGTCAGTCCGGTGCTGTGCATCTTCGCAAGGTTCTCCACCTGGGCGCCGCTGAAGTGATTGTCGTTCATGCGAACCGATGCATAGACATCCAGACCTAATTGATGACCCCGCTCGATCAGCGCCTCTTGCGCATCTTCACCCCGCTCTAACATTTGACGGACGTTTTCAGTGCTGGTGTAGGCATCGGCGCTCTCATAGCGTCGGCCGTGGACGTCGCCGCGCAGCTCCAGGACATCGCTATTCCAGTGAGCACTATGAATTCCAACGCACCAGAAGAGAGCACCCACCTGAGTGTCCTCCAATGGGGCGTATACCTTCTCCAAGAACGCTTCTATCGACTGCGGCACCTCAGAGCAGCCGTGCGGACCGCCGTCCCTGTTGTAGATAATTCCGTACTTAGTGTATTTAGTGTGTTTAGCCATGGTCATCTTCACTTACGTGCTATATCGTCAATTCCCAGGATATCGTATGACCAACTCCACATCCGTCAGCACTATATCGCAGGCCATTTTCGGGTTGCGCTCTGCAAGTGCAACTTTCACCTTATGGGGACCTAACACGACTTTCGAAGGATCCATCTGGCAGCACAGCCATACCGCCCCGCTCACATCTGAGATATGGCCCGGGGAGCCGTAGCTCGCGTCGAGATCCTCTAACTTTGATCCATCCCAATAGACGTGCACTAGATCGCCTTTCACCCACTGCGCGAGCTGAACTCTAAGCTCAACGCTCTCGGGGATGTCCACCGATAGGTCATCCGCCACGTTCAGTGTGATAGTCGGGCCCTCTTCCGTAAGCGTACGTTTCAGGGCAACCGGCACTTCGCCCCAGATCTGGTCGAGGCGGTAGGCGCCGCGCCACTGACCCTCCTTCTGGATGATACGGTTTGTGGCAGCGTAGACCTTGTCCTTGCGCCGAAGAGTGTTGGGGGATCCTATCTGACATAAGAGTTCGCGCCTCGAATCGCGGTTTGCGTGCCAGTTGAACACATAGATACCGTCCGCTCCCGCTCTGTGGTGGCTGCTTGCTATGGCCAGATAGGAAGGCGCCAATCCGCTGTCCAGTCCTGGGTAGACAGCGATATCCGTACCCCGACACAACTGTACGAACGTGTCTACATCGATCGAGGGATCGGTCGACGCATGTCCTGCGGGTATTATGATATCCATCAAACCTTCGTCGATCCAGGCGGGAACATCGTAGCCGATGTTGCGACACATCTCAAGATTCCCAGCCACGCGGGCAGCTACGTAGAAGGGTCTGCCGCGCTCTTTTGCTATGTCATCTGTCATCCTGCGGACAGCCCTCTGGAGGTCAGTCAGGAGGTAGCGGAGTCTGTAGGCATCGTCCTCTGGAAAATGGAAGGCGTGGCGCTGCCAGTCCAGCTCGACGCCGTCCCAGTCATATAGCTGGCATATCTCTTTGATATGCAGGAAGCGGTGCTCACGCACTTCGGGCACCGCGAAGTTCCACGAGAGGGCGAACCACTCTGATGTCTGGTCGCCTAAGAGCCACTCCGGATGTTCGATCCGCATGCGCGTCAGTTCGGTGTGGTGAAGCTTCCCAAGGTCTTCCACCTGTGTACCGCCGAAGTGGTTGTCGTTCATGCGAACCGACGCATAGACATCGAGTCCTAATTGATGACCTCGCTCGATCAGCGCCTCTTGCGGATCTTCGCCCCGCTCCAACATCTGACGGACGTTCTCCGTTAAGGTGTAGTTGTTGGCGTTCTCGTAGCGCCTATCGTGGAAGTCACCTAACAGTTCGAGCACATCGCTATTCCATCGGGCGGCATGCTCTCCGATGCACCAGAAGTGGGCGCCCACCTGAGTGTCCTCAAGTGGGGCGTATACCTTTTCTAAAAATGCTTCCATCGACTGCGGTACCTCAGAGCAGCCATGAGGGGCGCCGTCCCAGTTGTAGATAATTTCGTAGTCAGTATGCTTAGGCATTCTCACCTCCACTTGCCGTTCTTTGTTCTGAATTCCCGGGATATCGTATAACCAACTCCACATCTGTCAGCACGATATCGCAGACGACTTTCGGATTACGCTCAGAAAGTGTAACTTTCACCTTATGGGGACCTACCTCGACTTTCGAAGGATCCATCTGGCAGCACAGCCATACCGAGCCGCTTACATCTGAGATATGCCCGGGGGAGCTGTAGCTCACTGCGAGATCCTCTAACTCTGATCCATCCCAATAGGCGTGCACTAGATCGCCTTTGACCCACTGGTCGAGCCGAACTCTAAGCTCAACGCTATCAGGGATGTCCACCGACAGGTCATCCGCCACGTTCAGTGTGATCTCCGGTCCTTCGCCGGTAAGTGTCCGCTTCAGGGCAACCGGCACTTCGCCCCAGATCCGGTCTCTGCGGTAGGCGCCGCGCCACTGGCCCTCCTTCTGGATGAAGCGGTTTGTAGCCGCATAGATCTTGTCCTTGCGCCGCAGAGTGTCGGGAGAGCCTACCTGACATAAGAGTTCGCGTCTCGAATCACGGTTTGCGTGCCAGTTGAACACGTAGATGCCGTCCGCCTCTGCCCTGTGGTAGCGGCTTGCTATAGCTCGTGTGCGCATCCTATCTTTGGTCCCTGCGTCATCAGGGCCAACGAAGGGGTCGGGCAGCCCCCCGTCGAACCCGGGGTAGACGGCGATATTCGTGCCCCTGCACATCTGGACAAACTCTGCCACATCGATCGAGGGGTCGGTCGCCGCATTGCCTGCGGGGATTATGATGTCCAGAAGACCTTCCTCGATCCAGGTGGGAATATCGTAGCCGATCTTACGACACATCTCAAGATTCCCAGCCACACGAGCGGCTAAGTAGAACGGCCTCCCGCGCTCTTTTGCTATGTCATCTGTCATCCTGCGCACAGCCCTCTGGAGGTCAGTCAGGAGGTAGCGGAGTCTGTAGGCATCGTCCTCTGGAAAATGGAAGGCGTGGCGCTGCCAGTCTAACTCGACGCCGTCCCAGTCATATAGCTGGCATATCTCTTTGACATGAGCAAAGCGGTGCTCCCGAACTTCGGGCACCGCGAAGTTCCACGAGAGGGCAAACCACTCCGAAGTTTGGTCGCCTAAGAGCCACTCCGGATGCTCGATCCGCATGCGCGTCAGTTCGGTGTCGTGAAGCTCTCCAAGCTCCTCTACCTGGGCACCGCCGAAGTGGTTGTCGTTCATGCGAACCGACGCATAGACATCCAGGCCCAGTTGATGACCCCGCTCGATCAGTGCCTCTTGTGCATCTTCACCCCGCTCTAACATCTGGCGGACGTTCTCCGTGAACGTGTAGGTGTAAGTGTTCTCGTAGCGCCGATCGTGGAAGTCGTCTAACAGTTCGAGCACATCGCTTTTCCAGCGGGAGGCATGCTCCTCGATGCACCAGAAGTGGGCGCCCACCTGAGTGTCCTCCAGTGGGGCGTATACCTTCTCCAAGAACGCTTCCATCGACTGCGGAACCTCAGAGCAGCCGTGTGGGGCGCCGTCCCAGTTGTAGATAATTCCGTACTCAGTATATTTAGCGTGTTTAGCCATGGTCACCTTCGCTTACGTCCTATATCGTCAATTCCTCAGGATATCGTATAACCAATTCCACATCTGTCAGCACTATATCGCAGGCCACTTTAGGATTGCGCTCTGAAAGTGCAACTTTCACCGTATGGGGACCTACCCCGACTTTCGAACGATCCATCTGGCAGCAGAGCCACGCCGCCCAGCCAACATCTAAGATCCTGTGCGGATCGCCGAGCTTGCAGTATTTAACTTCGAGATCATCTAACTTTGATCCATCCCAGAAGATGTGCACCACATCACCTTTGACCCACTGGTCGAGCCGAACTCTAAGCTCAACGCTATCGGGGATGTCCACCGATAGGTCATCCGCCACGTTCAGTGTGATCTCTGGTCCTTCGCCGGTAAGTGTCCGCTTCAGAGCCACCGGCACTTCGCCCCAGATCCGGTCTCTGCGGTAGGCGCCGCGCCACTGACCCTCCTTCTGGATAAAGCGGTTTGTGGCCGCATAGATCTTGTCCTTACGCCGCAGGGTGTCGGGAGAGCCTACCTGACATAAGAGTTCGCGTCTCGAATCACGGTTTGCGTGCCAGTTGAACACGTAGATGCCGTCCGCCTCCGCCCTGTGGTAGCGGCTTGCTATAGCTCGTGTGCGCAGCCTATCTTTGGTCCCTGCGTCTTCAGGGCCAACGAAGGGGTCGGGCAGCCCCCCGTCGAATCCGGGGTAGACGGCGATATTCGTGCCCCTGCATATCTGGACAAACGCTGCCACATCGATCGAGGGGTCGGTCACCGCATTGCCTGCGGGGATTATGATGTCCAGAAGACCTTCCTCGATCCAGGTGGGAATATCGTAGCCGATCTTACGACACATCTCAAGATTCCCAGCCACACGAGCGGCTAAGTAGAACGGCCTCCCGCGCTCTTTTGCCAGATCGTCTGTCATCCGCCGCACAGTCCGCTGGAGGTCAGTCAGGAGGTAGCGGAGTCTGTAGGCATCGTCCTCTGGGAAATGGAAGGCGTGCCGCTGCCAGTCTAACTCGACGCCGTCCCAGTCATAAAGTTGACATATCTCTTTGATATGAGCAAAGCGGTGCTCCCGCACTTCGGGCACCGCGAAGTTCCACGAGAGGGCGTACCACTCTGTGGTCTGGTCGCCTAAGAGCCACTCCGGATGTTCGATCCGCATGCGCGTCAGTTCGGTGTGGTGCAGCTTCCCAAGCTCCTCCACCTGAGCCCCGTCGAAGTGATTGTCGTTCATGCGAACCGACGCATAGACCTCCATGCCCAGTTGATGACCCCGCTCGATCAGCGCCTCTTGCGCATCTTCACCCCGCTCTAACATCTGGCGGACGTTCTCCGTGAACGTGTAGGTTTGGGCGTTCTCGTAGCGCCGATCATGGAAGTCGCCGAGGAGTTCGAGCACATCGCTCTTCCATCGGGCGGCATGCTCTCCTATGCACCAGAAGTGGGCGCCCACCTGAGTGTCCTCCAGTGGGGCGTATACCTTTTCCAAGAACGCTTCCATCGACTGCGGCACCTCAGAGCAGCCGTGCGGGGCGCCGTCCCAGTTGTAGATAATTCCGTAGTCGGGGGGTCTAGGCATTCTCATCTCCTTATCTTAGGTTTCCGCTTTTGCTTCTGCACCCATCTGTTGACTGCGAAAGATGACGCCCTGGATCCTTAATAGGTGCAGCAACTGAGCATCTATGGGCAACAGGTCACTAGGTTCCCCGGCCGGATCGCCGAACGACTCACAGATAGGAAGGTCTCCACAGGCTTCAACTCCAGAGTATCTTGACCAGACACTGGGTACAAGGCAAGATACTCGATACCTATCTCTTTGTCAAGGCTAAAATATCCGCCTTTAACGCAGGCTTTCGCTTTTTGCCTACATAGACTTTTCAAGGTTGGGACACGCACGGAAGGCTCTTCATCGAAGAAAGAGGGATATTTCTGCCAACTGGGAATCGGTTTAAGGTACGAGGTGTATACCGTGTGTACAGTGTATATTCATGTTTAGTACTTCTACACAGAACAGAAAAGATTTTACGGACAGCAATATACAAAAGGTCTACACCCTCTACACCCACATCAAAAAAGCAGCAGGTAGTGGTCAGCCGGGAACGCAGCAGCAGCCCCTCTATTTTAAACCTCAGCGGGACTCTTCGTCCTCCTCTACCCTCTCTTTGCTCCTGATGGCCCTGTAGAGACAGTAGGCGAGCGGGACATAGAGGAGGACACTCCCGAAAACGAGCATCGCAATTGCCGATCCAGACATCGCTAAAGCTCCTCCGCTGATCTGATCTTTCCGAACAGGAAGGCTACCACAAGAGCCACAGCCAAGAGCAGCCATCCACCTAAAAGGAGAGCCCATTCAGGATAGTTCTCATACGGGGCCTTTATCCGCTCCCAGAGGGAAAGCCCAAAAGAGACAACCAGGATAAGGGGAGTAATCACCTTGATAAAGAGTTCCCACCAGAGGCCGACCTTCACTTCGGACACAGAGTTTAGGTGCTCTCTGAGTTTGCCGTTCCCTAAAATGTATCCGATGACCAGACACTCCAAGAATCCGATGAAGGTCAGACCGAAGTTGTTGACGAAATGATCAACAATGTCCAGCCAGGCTACTCCGGCGCCCGTGGTGAATATGATACCCAATATAAGAGCCACAAAACACGTGTATCCGACAACTCTTTTCCTGCTGTAGCCGCTCCACTTATCCATGAAACCCGCCACAACTGCCTCCACCAGTGAGAAAGCGGAGTCGATCCCGAGTGTCAAGAGGAGGACGAAGAAAAGGACACCAAAGAGTTGAGGCCAGAAGGGAAGTTTATTAATCACGAGGGGATAGGTGACAAATGCCAGTCCAGGGCCGCTTGACACCACGTTCTGGATGTCCGTACCCTGGATATGGGCAAGGTATCCTAATGCGCTGAAGACTGCAAATCCTGCAAGGAAGCTGGTTCCACAGTTGCTGAGAGTGATGATCAGAGCGCTATTGGTTATATCGGATCTGGACGGCACGTAGCTCGCGTAGGCGATCATTATGCCGAACGACAGGCTGAGGCTGAAGAATACCTGTCCGTACGCAGCAAGCCACACCTTCGGATCCAGTAGCCTGGAAAAATCAGGGGTCAAATAGAAGTTCAGCCCTTCCATAGCCCCGGGGAGTGTAACACCCCTGATGACGAAGATGATGATTATGAGAAGCGGGAGGGGAACTGTGGCCAGGACCACCTTGCTCACAGTCTTGATGCCCCTGAAGATAATTAAATAGATGCAGACCCACGTAGCGACCAGACCTGCCAAAATAGGCCATCGTACGCCGCCCAGGTCAGCAGGGTCTGATGTCTTTCCCAGAAACTGATTTACAAAGAAACCACCGGTATCCTCCCCCCAGGCCAGGGTAAAAGAGTACTTCAGATAGCTAAAGCACCATGCCATCACCACGGCGTAATAGACGACCACAATAAACCCCATCAAGAGCGCGGCCCAGCCTACCCACTCCCACTTTCTGCCCACCTTGGAGAACGATAAGGGGGCTCCCCCTCTCATCATGTGGCCGATCCCCATCTCTAAAATCATCAAGGGAATGCCCGCGGTGATCAGCGCCACAAAGTATGGGATCAGGAATGCCCCTCCTCCGTTCTGGTAGCAGACGTAAGGGAACCTCCAGATGTTCCCCAGACCTACAGCAGAACCTATGGCCGCCAGAATAAACCCCGAGCGGTTGTTCCACAGTTCTCTTTGTTGAGCCATGTAATCTCTTCCTGAACAAGGAGACAGCACACAGTAGCCCCGATAGATTCAATCGGGGGTAGATAGGGCAGCCCTACCCAACCCGTCGCGGGCAGAGTAGAAAATAGATACCAGACACCAAATAGGCGAGGAGAGGAGGTATCCCTGTCTGCTGTCTACTCATATAGCTGTCCCTTCCATTTCCTGAAGCACCAGAAACCTTTGTATCTTTTTTGTTGAAGTTTTTGGAAATTCCTCCCTGCGAATGGAGACATCCTTCTCTTTCACACGCTTGTAATCGGCGAACTGGCTGCACATCTTCGACACCTCTTCCTTTATGATCGCCTGTGTCTCCTGATCGCTCATCGCACCGGCGGTCGCACCGCTTTGTTCTATATACTCATAATCGGGCACGACTATAGCCTTTATCTCCTCTCTCAATCCGTCTTCTGAAGGTTCTCCGTAGACCATCGTTTCCAAAATATAGGGACTCTCGTTGAGAACGTCCTCCACCTCCTCGGGATAGACGTTCTTTCCTGCGCCTGTCACTATGAGATTCTTCAATCTGCCTGAAATGTGTAAAAACCCGTCCTTGTCAATCCATCCGGAGTCCCCAGTCCTGAGCCATTCACCTTCCATTACCTCCTCGGTCGCCTCTGGATTTTGGTAGTAGCCCGCCATCACAGACTCGCCCCGTGCCGCTATTTCGCCCACGCCATCTGACTCGGGATCCAGGATCTTGATCTCCACACCCGGTATCGGCGGTCCCACAGATTCGTGTCTGGGATTTAGAATGGGATTCACACAAAGAACAGGAGAAGTCTCCGTCAAGCCGTATCCCTGAACCAGATTGACGCCCAGATTTTCAAACCCATAAGCTATGTAGGGAGGCAGCGCAGCTCCGCCAGACATTAAGAATCTGAGGGAATCTATCCCCGCCTTCTTCCTCAAGCCCTTGAACACCGCTCCTCCGATCTTCATCCTCAAAAGGTTCTTAGCGGACTTTACCGCACCCAAGCTCACCTTAAACATCGCCCTTGTGATCGTGGGCTTTTTGTTAATAGCTCGCATAATTCCCAAAAACATCTTCTCGTATAGAAGAGGCACACCCATCATCACGGATACCTGCGTATCCTTCATACCCTCTATAATATCCTTTGACTTAAGGCTCCTGGCGTAAGTTATCGTCGCTCCGACGCAAAGAGGTACCAAAAATCCGCAGGTGCACTCGAACGTATGATGGATCGGAAGGACAGAAAGGAAGTTATCGTCCTGGTTTACGTCGATAGCCATAGAAGCCCCGACCACATTGGACATTATGTTCTTATGCGTCAGCATCACGCCCTTGGGATGCCCCGTCGTCCCGGATGTGTATATGAGCGCCGCAAGGTCTTCCAAAGATGGACCTTGAGTCTTTTTCTCCTTTGAACCGGCCTGAGCTATCGACTTCCAAAGTTCCAGGCCCTCCTTGTGCGAATCCATAGAGATAATTCCCTCCAAATGAGACAGGGACGGTTTAATGTCGTGTAGAGTCTCCAAGAAGTTACCTGAAATTATCGCTATCTTGACCTCCGAGTCACGCATGATATGCGTGATCTCTACAGGCTTAAGGAGCGGGTCTAAAGGTACAACCGTCGCATTGCACGCAAGGATCGCAAGATAGGAGATAGCCCATTCAGGCCTGTTCTCTCCCATAACTCCCACCCTGTCTCCAGGACTTAAGCCCAACTCTGCAAGGCTTTGCGAGAGTTTCTGCACGTATTCCTTCAGTTCAAGATACGAAATGCGTTCGTAGCTGTCGCCGCGTTTTATCTGGAGAGCGATTTTCTCAGAAAATGTCTCTGCGCTCCTTTCGAGCATCTCTGGAATCGTGCAGAGCTGATCAGCGACGTTGTTCAAGGTTCATTTCCTCTTGGTAATTTAAGCGGACATAGGGGGTCTGTGTCACCTTCCCTGTCTGATCCACCGCCCATATCCCCCAACTGTCCTCGTGCCCTTCTTCGGGAAACGAGGTAGCGATAAAGAAGGTATCGCTTGCTACCGTTATACCATAGATATAGGAATCACCAGGATGAATGAAATTAAGCGAATCGAGGTTATCTGTATAGTGATGATGCTCGATGTAGAATTTACGCTCAAGACCGTATATCTGCTCTAATACCGTCTTTGCTCTGCCGAACCTTCTCTCCTCTTGGCTAATCTGAGTAAATTTTGGTATAAGGAGGACTACCAAAAGGAGGATCAATAACAGACAGATAGAGAAGTCTTTAACCCACAACTGTGTGATCCAGGACTTTATGGGCTCAGACATATTGCCATTTAGGGCCATTTTGCTCCTCGGTCCCCTGGGTAAGGCACTCTTGAGAGCTTTCCTTAAGTGGATAGGCAGGGGGGCACAGTTCCCCTGGCACTCTGATGGAATCCTCGATTGAATCTATCGGCGATCTGTCTACTGACTACCGGGCGTTCTGGAAGACCTTGCCTTCTGTAGTTATAGCCGGGGCTATGATGATCTCCACAAGCTGCATCTCTGTGATGTTACGGGAGCCCAGACTCCCCATCGAAGTCCTTATGGCCCCCATCAGGTTCTGAGATCCGTCGTCCAGGGCAGCCGGACCGTAGATTATCTGCTCAAGGCTTCCGGTCACTCCTACGTGTATCCTGGTGCCTCTGGGGAGATTAGCATGGGGGGTCGCCATACCCCAGTGGTAACCCTTCCCCGGAGACTCCTTAGCCTTTGCAAAGGCAGAGCCGACCATCACCGCGTCTGCTCCGCAGGCTAAGGCTTTGCAGATATCCCCTCCTGCACTCATGCCGCCGTCTGCGATGATCGGAACGTACCTGGCCGTCTGTTTGTAGTAGAAATCCCGAGCCCAGGCGCAGTCTATGATAGCCGTAACCTGAGGGACCCCGATTCCCAGTACGGCTCTGCTCGTGCAGGCCGCCCCCGGTCCGATCCCTACCAGGAGAGCATCAACGCCGGTGCGCATAAGCTCCAAAGCCGTACTGTGGGTCACGCAGTTCCCAGTGATGACCGGGGCGGTCATTGTATTGCAGAATTTCTCAAGATCGAGCGTCTCGTACTCAGTAGAAATATGCCTTGCCGTAGTTACCGTGGACTGAACCACGAAGATATCCACCTCGGCCTCTTGTGCTATCTTCCCGAATCTTTCAGCTCTTTGAGGGATCGAAGAGACTACGGCCGGGACTCCCGCCTCTTTGATCTGACGTATCCTTTTGAAGACGAGTTCCTCCTTGATCGGCTCCTTATAGATATCCTGAACTAGTGCTGTGGCCTCCTTATAGCTGGCCTGTGCTATTTCCTCGAAAATGGGCTTGGGGTCTTCATATCTTGTCTGAATCCCCTCTAAGTTCAAAACAGCCAGGCCTCCCAGACGCCCCATCTGGATGGCGAAGTTGACATCTACGACCCCATCCATCGCCGCCGCTATTATAGGGACTTCGAATCTCCTGCGGCACAGTTCCCACGATGGATCCACATCGTTCGGATTGATGGTGATATCTCCGGGCACCAAAGATATTTCATCAAAGCCGTAGCACCTTCTGGCTTTTCTGCCTCTGCCGACAAACATTCCCATGGGAGCACCTCCTTTGCAACAGAATAGAGTGTTGCGCTCGTAAAAATCGTTGCGTCGCAGCGGACGTTCCTCACTCCTTACGTGACTACCCGCTTGCCAGCAGCATCGCAACATCCTGAAGTCGCATCACTTCAGAATCAATCGGCTATCAAAGTTCTTTAGATCTTCCAACGTTTCCCGATACAGGTCCGGAATATCAGGTAGTTCATTTACGGGAAAGAAGCGTGCATCTACCGTCTCATCCGTCTCGGACACCAGCAAGCCGCTCCATTCATCTACCCTAAATACAATGGCAAACATTTGATGCTCAGCGCCGTATTCATTGGTAAATGAAAACCTTGGCTCAGAGTAAATAGCGATTGGAGTAGCAGATATTATCTCGAGCCCAGTTTCTTCTTTAACTTCTCGTTTAAGACAATCAAAGGCAGACTCATCGAGTTCCATACAGCCTGCTGGCATGACCCATTCGTCATTATCCTTACGGTGCACGAATAGAACTCGTCCTTGCTTATCTTGAATAATGGCCCTTATGGCTGGGTGGATTAAGTCCGATTACCGACTAGCTTTCGAAGCTGACCCAGATAAGATTCCGCAAAACTTAACATTGCTTCCATATTTAATTTCAGCTGTCCAATCAGCGGTCAGAGATAATCGCCTTCCCAGCTTGACAGATGTACCTAACGATGTTATCTTTTCTTAACGAAACTAAGGCAACCACCTATAATCTCACTGCGTTTGTGATTCATAGTTTCACGACTTTGAAATGCCATTTGACTATTTCACAATCAGAGCCTTATCTAAAGAACTCAAAGACAGGTTGAAAGGAGGTAAAATTACCTCTGCGCGCCTTTCTGGAGAATACGATCTGTGGCTGGAGGTCGACAAGAGAGACTGGGTCTTGGTCTCGGCCTCACCGCATCTGGCCCGGATGCTGATCTCATCGGAAAGACCGGGCAAAGGAGGTTCCCCTCCTGACTGGGCCTCACAGTACCTCTCTGGATCGTTCGTTAAAGACGTCCGGCCCGACCGCACCGACCGTATTATCTCCATCCATCTTGAGAAGGAGGACGAAGTAGAAGGCGATATAAAGTCCCGTCTAATCTTGGAACTTTCGGGCAGAAACAGCAACACAATAGCCATAGACGAATCGAGCGGACGGATAGTCGGGTGCGTGCGAAGGGTCACCTCCACAATGAGCAGGATCCGAGAGATATTGCCCGGTCTTCCTTACAGTCCACCGCCTCCTCAGGACAGACTATTTCCACTGGATGCAGATCACCTTCAATTCAAGGAACGTCTCAATTCTCTTTCGGAAGATAAGCTAGCGCATGCCCTTTCCAAGACGCTGACGGGATTAAGCCGCCACGTATCCGAAGAGATATGCCTTAAAGCCGGACTCGAAAGTTCGATGTGCCTCGGACAGGTGGGCGACCAGAAGATAGATTCTTTATGGAAATCCGCCCTTGAACTCTATTCCGAATGGGAGAACCCCGATTCGAAGGACGCCTTTGTTATACTAGACCGCGACGGCAAGCCGCTCGATTTTTCCTCGGTGGATCTATCTTTTATAGAGCATAGTCGAAAATCCCGCCCTTTACCCATCAGCGAAGCTATAGAGACCGTCTTTGGACACAAAGTTGAGTCAGAACGGGTAAATCGGCTCAAAGTCGAGTTGAGATCAACCCTGGATCAGAAGATAAAGCCTCTCGAAAGGAGGCTTGAGCTCCTCAAAGGAGACCTCCAAAGGGCCGAAGAGGCCGAAATTCCTCTAAAAAAAGGCAATATACTCCTGTCCAATATCCACAAAATCCCCAAAAGGTCTGAGTCCGTAGAACTTGAAGATGTCTATGATCCAAAGGGAGCCAATATCTCAATCGACCTCGACCCTAGGCTCTCCGCCGTCCAGAATGCCCAGGAATACTTCAAGATGTACCGAAAAGCCAAAGCAAGCCGAAGAATCGTCTATCGTCGGACTGAAGCTACAAAGAGCCAGCTTTCGACTCTAAAAAACTATCGCTCAATCCTCCTCTCAGCTCAAGATTTGAGGAAATTAGAATACCTCAAAGACAAGCTTATTTCCGAAGGACTCATTAAAAAGAAGGACGATAAGAAGCAAAAAGTCCGCGACCCGTCAAAGATAAGCCCCAGAAGGTACGTGACCTCCGACGGATGGACGGTACTGGTCGGCCGTAGCAATAAAGAAAACGATATCCTAACGCATAAAAAGGCGTCAAGGGACGATATATGGCTGCACGCCAGAGGCTATCCCGGCTCGCACGTGATACTCCAGAAGAAGATAAAGTCAGACGAACCGAGCCGCAGGACCCTGGAAGAAGCGGGAGCACTTGCAGCGTTTTGGAGCAAGGCTAAGGGATCGAAGACAGTTCCCGTAGATTATACACTCGTCAAATATGTCAATAAACCAAAAGGAGGAGAACCCGGCTTTGCCCTGATACAGCGAGAAAAGACCCTCTTTGTGGCGCCACGGTTGATAGCATCAGCTGAAGATAAAAAGGCTTAACTCACCTTTGTTGGATATTCTCTCTATTTTCAGTTATCCTGCTTATTATGTCGGCTATATGGGCTCCTAATCTCTCCTCCCCGGGCTTGAGAGTATCGAGCACTTCTGTCAGAACGGGAAGGGCTTCATCTCCTATTGTTACCATCGCCGCTACCGTCTCCTCCATCTGCTCGGCTAACTTGTCAGCTTCATCTTTCTCCTCGATACGCAAGGGTCTAGGACCTCCGAAAAAGCCCCCCGGCGCTACGGGGCGCCTGTCCCTCTTGCCGACGGATAGATCCGTCGGGATATCCGATTTATCCTCCTTATCTTCTGAACTGTCAGGGGAATCTTCATCTTCCAGCACACCTGTTGGGTCCCGGAACCGAGCCTTAAGATGCATCCTTTCCTCAATGCTGGTGTAGAACTTGATCATGTTTACAAGGACTTCTACTGATCTGGGGCCGCCTATCTCCCCCAAGGCCCGTGTAGCGTCTATCGTGAGTTCCTCCTTCGTAGTCAAAGCCGCCGCCAGTGCGGGAACTACCGAACTGTCCTTTATCTTCCCCAAGGCTATTATGGCCTCCTTCTCAAGGCCGTCTCTGCCGTCGGCGTCGCTGACGAGAGCCCTTACCAGCGCTGGGACAGCTCTCTTATCGCCTATCTCGCCAAGGGCTCTAGCCGCCTTCTTCCTGGTGGAGTAAGGATATGTGTAATCGCCCACTATCCTGACCAGATCGTGGAACTTAGACTCGTCTCCGGAATCGTACTGCTGCTTCATCTTGGACACGCTGGTGCATCCAGAAGACAGGACGATGAGGGTGAGACATACTCGACATACGAAATTCGTTGTGGACAGAGGAATAAACCCTCCAAAATTGAAGTTGAAGCTGGGACTCGTCTTTCTATATAGTTACTAAGTATAGCTAAATCGAGTCTAAAAGACAAGGAGTTTTCGCTCTTTGCCCGGATTTGGCTTTTTTATTGACTGCGGTCGAAGAATTTGCTACTTTAGGGCAGACTCTGACACGTTGGGCGATCTCAACCTACCTGTCCCAGTCATGAGCTGGTCCTCTACTTTTTTCAGATTACGCCGCCACAGCGGAGGCGGTTTCGCTGCCTCTGGAAAATCGGAAACTGTATGTGGGGAAATGGGAATAGAAAATTGGAGGTGAAAAATGAAGGACACAGTAGCCATAGTCACAGGAGCCGCCTCAGGCATAGGCAAAGCCACAACACAGGCTTTAGCAGATGAAGGGGCCTCTGTAGTCCTGGCCGACCTGAATCTGGAAAAAGCGGAGGAAGTAGCGGAAGAAATCAAAGCCAAAGATGGAGAGACGCTCTGCGTCAAGGTAAACGTCGCCGACGAGAACGACGTCCAAAAGATGGTGGAGGTGACTCTGGACAGATTCGACAGGGTGGATATACTGGTCAACAACGCAGGACTTAACTGTACCACCTCTGTGGAGGATATGACTAAGCAAGAATGGGATAGGGTCTTCGACATCCAACTGTGGGGGGTCTTCACGGGCTGTCGGGCGGTGATGAAGAAGATGCAGGAGCAGAAATACGGAAGGATCGTAAATATATCGTCCGTTGTGGGCAAAATAGGAGGCATATATACAGGAATGAACTACTCCGTCTCGAAAGCCGGAGTAATCTGCGTTACCAAGAACTTTGCCAAGATACTGGCTCCATACCAGGTGACGGTCAACGCCATCTGCCCCGGACCTATCAACACTCCCTTCCACAACGTCACCACGAAGGAGCAGAGGGAATTTATCATAAAGGGCATACCGCTCGGAAGATTCGGCGAGGCTGAGGACATAGCCCAAGCTGTGGTCTTTTTAGCCTCTGATAAAGCCAAATTCATCACAGGTGAGATCCTGGACGTCAACGGAGGGATTCTTATGGATTGAGATCGCCGTTCTGCGCCTCATTGAAGATGCGCACAAAGTCCTCAAAAGGGACGGTATTGTCGACATTTTGACAGTCCAGAGCTAGTCGAGAAGTATTGCGATCAGTACAGGTCCACACAATAGGATAGCCATAGTGCCATAGACGCAGTGAACGGTAGTACGGAGCTAACAGTTCATCCGTCCTTTCGTTGCGCGAGCCGCTGGGGTAGGCAAAATGTGCGGCCACAAAGCCCAGGCGCTCGGCAAAGACACTATTGGAGCTTTCCACCTCCCAGATTACGCCCTCGTCGCCCTCGTTGGTAAGCTTATCCGCAAGCTTGCAGTGGGTGGCCGTATGTGCGCCGATTTCCCATCCTGCCTCGATCAGTTCCTCCGCAAGATCCCACGTCATAAAAGGCTTTTCGATTAGGCCTTCTGTCTGAGTACGAATTGTTGAGGATTTGCCCTCAGAGGACGCGTTGATCGCTTCGGTGATCAAATAGCAAGTTCCAGTCATGCCGAACTCCTGCAAGATAGGCATCGCTGCTGTACGTGTGTCGAGCCAGCCGTTGTCAAAGTGCAGGGCAACTGATCGTTAAGGAAGTGGCACATCATCAAGTAGCCAATCCAGAATACGAGTGGTGGAAACAACCTTCCATCCCTCTTCAGCTATATATGACATCTGGCGTCGGAACTCCGCTTGTCCGATCGCGCCGGTGGCACTCTTTTTCAATGTGGACTTCGCTTCCGCCACAGCATCGGGATGGACGTGGTGATATACGAGAATAGGAACTTTTATGGTGATCTCCTTAGATACTTACGATATAGACTGACGATTTTTTTGATTGTTGTAGTCTTAATTAAAAACATTGGCCCACTAAAATCAAGCACTTGAGAAACCATTCTCACAAGGGTTTTACAGATACCCTCTCGTAGTACTGTACCCAGTTTCGACAAGAGTTGCTAGTCCTGTTGACGAAAGAAAAAGCCCATCAATTCATATGGGATATGACTCGATACTCTGTGAAGTTTTGTAAACAAGGTCTACGGAGCTTATTTCATCAATATCAGTTTCCTCGTCTGGACAAATCCATTTGTGTCTCTCCGAGACAGATAGCCCCGATTGCAAGGGATGCTAAATAGGCGTTCGGAACTATCCTCAGTCTTGGAAGGTCAAGGATTTGCTTTCCAATGAGACCCTTGCTTTTCATAAAGTCCACAATCTCCCTAAAGGCCATCAGTTCGTAATCGGGTAAAATCTCATGAGACTTCTTGCTCTCCCAGGGCGAGCGCCAGTCTTCTCAGGCGGGACAGGCGCGGAAATTCCAGACTCTTCAATCCGTTCTCAAAAGCCAGATTGATCAGCCCGTAGACGTCAGGATTTCCCCCCCAAGATCCCGTTCTATACATGAACGCATAGGCGCAAAATCCAATCGACATATTTACCTCCAGAGTGATATTCTCCATCTGACGCTAAGATAGCTGAAAAGCAATCGAGCAAACTTTGATAATCCCAATATATAGAGTAAATCCCCTCCCGTCAATCCTAAACTAAAAACCTGCATTTTTGTGTTGATGTCAGGCGCAAATTTCTTTATAATATCCTCGGTTGAGCCTATCACAATAACGAAAAAAGGAGATACAAGCCATGAGAATCGCTCACAATGACCCAGCGAAATACGGAGAACCCGAAAAGTCCCACTTTGGCGCTGGGGCGATACAATATATGAATATGTGGGGAGAAGAGGATTTTCAGACGCCATGGTTATTCATCGGCATGGGCGTTCTGCCGCCAAAATCGGGCATCGGACACCACGCCCACGAGGCTATGGAGGAGATGTACACGATCTTCGACAACGCCGCGATGTTCACGCACAACGGAAACACCGCAGAACTCAAAGGCCCTGTGATGGTCCCCTGCTTTAAGGGAGACTCGCACGGCCTCTACAACCACACTGACATGGAGTCGCAGTTTATGAACATGGGGGTAGTGAGCCCAGGCCTACCATACGACTGCCGCAACTTCGAAGACGACCTGGCAAAGGAAGAACCCGGTCCTCCGGAAAAGCTTCCAAAAGCCTATTTGGACAAAAACCTCCTAAAATGGAGCAGCAGTGCTCATCAGGGCAAAGGTGAAATCGGCATTCGGGTACTCTGGTCTCACAAAGACTTTAAGACCTCCTGGGGCTTCAGCCATCACGTACTCATACCTCCAGCCTGTTCGATCGGCTACCACAAGCACGACACAATGGAGGAGTGCTATATAATACTTTCGGGGAGCGGAAGAATTACTGTGGACGATGAGACAGAGGAAGTGAAGGCAGGCGACATTGTGCCTAACAGGCTTGGAGGATCTCACGGGATATACAACCACACGGACCGGGATATAGAGCTTATCAACATGGCCGTCTGCCTCGAAAAGGGCAAATTCGACTCCACCGATCTGGGAGACGACTTATCCGATAGGTGAAGTTGGCGTCATGGGATTCTTCGGGGCGTTGCGCGCTTTGCCTGGGTGGCAGAAAGACACTAACTGGGCTAATCACTCTCTCTGCACTCTCTCTACTTCTTCTCAGTCCCATTGCAACAAGACAGCAACGTTTTCCTGCGGCTTTTCCATGAGCATTCTGTAAGCGTCAGGTGCCTGCGTAAAGGGAAGAGGGATGTCTGCGACTACTACACGGTCGGGAGCTTGGGCGATAACTTTCTTAATCATCGTGTTTAGTCGCCCTTGTTGTTCTGGATATTGACGAAGCTTGTATAACCCACTTCAGGACGGGAGATACAAAGGGAACTTTGGGATGTGAATTGGAATTGTGGGGATAATATCAACTTCTTGTGCTTGCAGTAGAAAAATGACAGACAGTATATAGCGATGTCAATTTTTAGTTGACTTTCTGGCCAAAACAACTTATTCTTGCTACAATATAATATCCTCAGTTGGAAAATCTGCGTTACAGCGCTTTTCTGAAATGGGAGTTACTAAATGGAAGTTGACGTAGTTCAACTTACCAGAGACCTCGTAGCAGTTGGCTCTGTCAGCCGAGAGAGCAACGCACAAGTTTCCGATCTCCTTGAAGAGACGTTGGAGCGGTATTCCTTTGAAGTAGAACGTCTGGAGTACGTGGACCTGAACGGCGAGCACAAGGTCAGTCTGGTGGGTAAGAAGGGCGAGGGTGCAGGTGGTTTTGCACTGTTATCACACTCGGATACTGTTCCTGCCGACGAGTGGGACAGGGATGCGTTAGATCCTGCAATTGAAGATGGTCGCCTCATCGGTCTTGGCAGTTGCGATATGAAGGGTCCGCTGGCCGCCACAATTGCCGCTGGGGCCAGAGTCGACGGCGCCAAACTCAAGAGGCCCCTTCTTATTGTCATCACGGCGGATGAGGAGATCACGGGTCAGGGCGCCTGCCAGGTAGCTGAAGAGTCCGTTCACTTCAAGACGGTTCGTCCTAGATACGGTGTGATAGCCGAGCCGACAAGCCTGATTCCCGTCTACGCACATAAGGGGGGCGGCCGAGTGATCGTGACTGCTCACGGTAGGGCTGCCCATACAAGTGCCGATCTAGGCATCTCAGCGAACTTCCTCATCGCTCCCTTTCTGGCAGAGATGGCCGAACTGGCCAGGATGTTCAAGACCGACGAGTCGTTTATGAATCACCAGTTCGATCCTCCGACTATCGGATTCAATATGGTCCTGGATGACGGCGGCTGTAAGCCCAACGTTACTGCAGAAAAGACAATCTGCACCATCGGATTCAGGACGATGCCGAACGATCGCAGTCACGACGTGATCGCTATGGTGGCGGGAAAAGCCATGAGTTATGGTTTTGAAGTAGCCTCGTCCGTCAACGGTCCGTTTTACATTTCACCTGAGGCAGAGATCGTTCAGATTGCGCTTGAAGCCACTGGAGCGGAGAAACCAAGAACGGTGCCGTTTGGCACAGATGCGGCGATCTTCAAAGATCACCTTCAACTCGTGATCCTGGGTCCCGGAGACATCGCCCAGGCGCATACGGTCGGTGAGTGGATTGAAATAGCAGAGCTTAGAGAGGCCGTCGGAACGTACCAGCGCATGATTGAGAAGCTCTGCAGTGGTCAGTTTTAGCGTACATATCAAAGGCCCGCCCATATTGGACGAGCCTCCTCCGTAATTAGCTGGGGCTATATTTGTATCCTGTCATTTTCTCTTTTTCAGAATGTAGCTGCACTGAGAATCGCCACGCATCTTATGATCACTAAACACCACATCAGCATCGAGCACCTGACGAAAGACCTCGAGTTCGTATGTGCAAACTTTTTCACACATACGCGCAACGTCAGCAATCGGACAGTGGTGTTCAATGAGCTCAAAACTGCCATCGCCAAGATCCCGAACCTCAGCCATATATCCCTCATCGTCTCTGATTCTGGCCAGTTCCGTTACCTGTTCTAAAAGAGGCTTTGCCTCTATTCTCTGTCGGTAAGCTTCGATCTGTAACTCGGCCCTTTTTCGAAGAATAAGATCGATCTTCTCATCTCCGTCAAGTTGGCGAATCTGCTCCAGAATGCTCGTTGCAAAGTGCCCATATTGCTGGGGAAAGAAGGCTTCGGCGCTCTCTGTGAGCTGAAAATGGAGAGCGGGGCGCCCCACCTTCTGGCGCACAGTCCGGCTGGAAACCAGACCATCTTTTTCCAGAACTGCCAGGTGCTGTCGCACTCCCATGGTGGTAATTCCGATCTGCGCGCTCAATGCCTCGACAGTCATCTCACCATTCATCTTGAATGTCTGAAGAAGCTCCTGACGCGTCGATTGTGGCGTTTCGTTCATAGTGGATTTTCACATTCCTTAAATTTTCGTAAACTTTAGAGGTTACAAGAAGTATAACATGAAAATCGGTCACAAGCAAGACTTTATAAAAAAATACTTGACAAAATATAAAAAGGGGCATATTTTTTAGTTATATAGTTTATAAAATATAACAAAAGCTTTCACATAGAGCTGTCCGCCCTGACCTGGAACAGCTGTACTATGTGCATTGGAGACTTCGAGGATCTGAAGGCGAAGGACGTTGTTGTCTCTATATCTGAGGGATCCCCAGAAAGTCAGAATTAAGCTACGAGCTGGATCGAAGGACTTTTTAGGGGAGAATTGGTCGATGTCACGCAAAACAGAACTGGGGATGAGAATACTATGAAGAATAAGGCATTCTCTTTCAACGAGGACCTGTCCGTAAACCTTTATCTGAAGGACATAAGGACATACAAACCTCTTGAAAGACAAGAGGAAGTCAAACTGGCTGAAAGGATCAAAACGGGAGATAGGAAAGCCCGGGATAAGTTAGTTACAGCCAATTTAAGCTTTGTCGTCTCTGTTGCAAAGGATTACCTGGGAAGAGGACTTTCTCTTTCCGATTTGATAGCAGAAGGCAACATCGGGCTTATCGAAGCAGCAAGAAGATTTGATGAGACCAGAGGCTATAAATTCGTAACATATGCTGTTTGGTGGGTCAGACAGGCTATATTAAAGGCATTCGCTGAGCAGATCAAGATAGTTCGTCTCCCTATGAGTCACTTTGACGATCTTGAAAGGATGGCAAAAAGGGTGGGGCCTTTAACCCAGAAGTTAGGTCGGCGGCCATCACCAGAAGAGATAGCCCAAAGTGCCGATATAAGTCTTAATCGGGTCTATAAAGCTTTGGTGTGCGTGCAGTCGGACATATCCTTGGACGCCGCACTGGACGAATTTGAGGACAACCCGCTGTTGGACACAATATCAGACGAAGATGCTGTGACGGATAGGCAAGTTGAGGAGGAGAATTTTTCACAGGCAATAGAGAATTGTCTATCCAAGCTTAATGATAGGGAGGCTAAGATAGTTCGTCTTTACTATGGGCTTGGCTACGATGAGCCGATGACGTTGCAGCAAATTGGATCGGCTTTTGGTATAAGCAGGGAGAGGGCGCGTCAGATTAGAAACAGAGCTATCCAAAAGATTAAGCACAAATGTCATGATGTGCTGGAGGGTTATTCCACGATAGATTCAATCGGGGACTAGGGGAAACGAATAATGGCGTTTGATGAGTTGTTGCAGCGGAGGATCATGGGCCGCTTTGCAACGGGTGTGACGTTGGTGACAACGCGCTGCGGCGACCATGTCTGCGGGCTGACAGCCAATGCAGTCGCGTCCCTGTCGCTTGACCCGCCGCTGGTCTTAGTTGCGGTGGATCGAACAAACCACACGTACGAGTGCCTGAAGCAGAGCAGATGCTTTGCGGTTAATGTGCTGATGGAAGATCAACAAGAGATTTCACGCCGGTTTGCAACACCTGGCCCGAAAGATTTCTCCGGACTTGCGGTGACGACGGCCGCGACCGGTTCTCCGATTCTGTCCGAAGCGCTGGCGTTCGTGGATTGCCAGGTCGTTGAAGTTCTGTCGGGCGGTGACCATGATATCTTCATTGGTGAGATCATAACGGGCGATCTGCGCGACGGTCATCCTCTTATCTTCTATGACGGCAAGTACTTACAGAGTAAGACTTATGAATATCAAACGAACCGACGGTGACTTCAATACCGAAATCTTGTCCCCGATTGAATCGGGGGTCGTTGTACCAATGGATACGACACACTGTCAGTGCTGCTGGCTGACAGCGGCTGATAAGGACTCTTGCCGCAGGCAGAAGATTTTATAGAAAAAAGGAGTTGATTTACTTGCCCTTTATCAAGAAGTTTGCTAATGTTATTACAGTATCCACCTGATTAAGTTTCTCGACCCCAGATTAAGTCTATCCTTGATTGAACATATCGGGACTATCTGGGGGGATCATCTACCGGGCTTTACAAGCAGGAAGGGTCTTGGAGACGAATGCATCGCATTCTTCTTTTGATGTCAACTAATAGTTACCGGGCCAATGCGTTCCTCGAGGCGGCAAAGCGGCTCCGCTTGTCCCCGATTGATCCTATCGCGGACGTGTCCGTTGTGGTCGGGACTGACCGCCCTCAGGTCTTATCCGCGGCAAACCCCGGTGGAAACCTCACACTCAACTTTCTGAATCCGAAGGAGGCCTTGGGAGCCATCGTCCAATTTGCCAAAGAATATCCGATCCGGGCTGTGGTATCCACAGATGACGACGGTGCAATATTAGCAGCGTTAGCCTCGGAAGCGCTGGAACTGTCGCACAATTCAGTGAGCTCGGTCTCTGCCGCCCGAAACAAGTACCGCATGCGGGAGATCCTGGCAAAGGTGGACATCCTCTCTCCGCGCTTTGAGAGGTTTTCTATCGACGATAAGCCAGAAGATGTGGCGCAAGAAATTAGCTTCCCGTGCGTCATCAAGCCGCTGTCTCTCTCCGCCAGTCGCGGTGTCATCCGCGCCGACGATGTGGCCCAGTTCGTCGTCGCCTTTCGTCGTCTCGTCGCAATCTTGCGCCGGCCGGAAGTGGCCGCCCAGGGAGGCGAATCAGTACAACATATCCTGGTCGAGACCTTTATCCCGGGCCTCGAGGTGGCGCTGGAGGGACTCCTCTCCAAGGGCAAGCTACAGGTTCTGGCGCTGTTCGACAAGCCCGATCCTCTCGATGGACCGTTCTTTGAAGAGACAATTTACGTTACGCCCTCGCGCCTTCCCATTCCCCTCCAGGAAGAGATCGCAGCCTGCACGGCGAAGGCAGCCGCTGCACTTGGACTTTCAGAGGGTCCTGTGCATGCGGAGCTTCGGGTGGCCCCCGATCCCCGATTGAAGCCCCGACTGGATCGGGCGTCGGGGATCAAGCGAGGTCAGGGGCGTGGAGTCGGAGTTCGACCTTGGATGCTTGAGATTGCCCCACGATCTATGGGAGGTCTCTGCTCCGGCACACTTCGGTTTAGTGACAACATGTCACTCGAGGAGCTGATCCTGAGACATTCTCTGGGACATCCAGTGGAGTCCTTCCAGCGGGAAGGGAGAGCCGCCGGGGTAATGATGATCCCAATCCCCGAGGCCGGTATCCTACGTGAGGCCCTGGGCCAGGAGGAGGCCAAAAGTGTTTCTGGCATCGAAGGGATTAAGTTCACCATTCCCATAGGCCAAGAGGTCGTCCCGCCGCCGGAAGGGACGAAGTACCTGGGATTCATCTTCGCTATCGGCGAGACCCCGGAGCGCGTCGAGGCGGCGCTGCGCGAAGCCCATCGGAGACTTACATTGATCATCACTCCATCGCAGAAGCAGCATACATCATACAGTGGACAGCATGCAGGGCGGGGAGAGGTGCCCCTGTCTACTGTCTACTGACCACTGTCTACTTATTTTAAGGAGGAACTAATGCTTACTATCACTGATTCATCAAAGAAGAAGATCCTCGAGCTTCTGAAAGCTCAAGACCAACAAGGTTTAGGGGTGCGTGTGGCCATTAAGGGGCGCGGACCCGGTGGATTCCAGTACGATCTCAGGTTTGAAAAGGAGGAGGACAAGGGCGCAGAGGACATCGTGCTCGAGGTTGACGGTTTCAATGTGTTCGTGGACCCTGAAAGCGCACAGAACCTCGAAGGCGTGACCATAGACTATGTCGAGGATACACAGCAGAGTGGTTTTAAGATCGAGAACCCCAACTCCCTATGGGCAGATCCCAGGGCGGCGGCCGTCCAGAACGTGATAGACGATCAGATCAATCCTGCCGTGGCGTCGCACGGAGGTAGCGTCGAGCTCCTTGATGTGAAGGACGATATTGCCTACATAGCCCTCGGCGGCGGCTGTCAGGGATGTGGAATGGTTGACGTGACCCTGAAACAGGGCATCGAGGTGATGATCAAGGAAGCGGTACCAGAAATCCGGGAGATCATTGACAAGACCGATCATGCCGGCGGCAGTAACCCCTTCTATGAGTCCTCAAAAGGTGAGGGTGGACAGTCTCCACTGGCGTAGGTTCCTGAAACGATCCAAGTTGCCTCCAGAAAAACATTTGGAGAGGCGCTTGTCCTGCTGACTTGACAGTTAGAATGAGTCTATGATACGTGTCGCGCTGATATCCACTTATGAGTTGGGTCGGCAGCCCTTTGGTCTGGCTTCCCCTGCCGCCTGGCTCCGACAGGCAGGAGCACAGGTGACCTGCCTGGACCTGGCCGTAGAGGAGTTGAACGAGGAGGCGATCTGTGCCGCTCAAGTGGTGGCGTTCTATCTGCCGATGCACACAGCAACGCGGATCGCCACACGGGTCGTTGATCAGGTAAAAGCGCTCAATCCAGCAGCGCATCTGTGCTTCTATGGTCTCTATGCGCCGATGAACGAATCCTTCCTGCGCGCTCTCGGTGCGGGCACCATACTGGGCGGAGAGTACGAATCGGGATTGGTAAGTCTGGTGCAGCGTCTTTCTGCAAGACCGGACGGGGATGTTGGGGTTCCCCAACCGGAACCCCTCATCTCGCTGGCCAAGCAAAAGTTTCTAGTCCCGGATCGAGGGGGCCTTGTTTCATTATCGAAATATGCGCGCTTGAACCGGGGCAATGGTCACAGCAGAACAGTGGGGTATACGGAAGCCAGTCGAGGCTGCAAGCATCGGTGTCGCCATTGCCCCATCGTGCCGGTCTATGAGGGGAAGTTCCGCATCGTGCAAAGAGACGTTGTGCTGGAGGACGTCAGGCAACAGGTCGTCGCCGGCGCGGAACACATCACGTTTGGAGATCCCGATTTTTTCAACGGCATAGGTCATGCCCTGGCCCTGGTGCGTTCTCTCCACCACGAACACCCGCATTTGACTTACGACGTGACCATCAAAATTGAACATCTCCTCAAGTATAGAGAGCACCTATCTACGCTGCGAGAGACCGGATGCCTCTTTGTCACAAGCGCTGTAGAGTCGATTGATAACCGCGTGCTCGCCTTCCTTAAAAAGGGTCACAGCCGGGACGATTTTGTCCGGGTCGCCCACCTCTTTCGGGAGGAGGGACTGATCTTAAACCCGACCTTCGTAACTTTTACACCCTGGACCTCGGGCGAGGGCTACCAAGATCTGTTGTCACTTCTGGCGGCGTTGGATCTGATCGATCACGTAGCGCCCATCCAGCTTGCAATTCGCCTGTTGATCCCCGCCGGTTCGAAGCTGCTGGAGCTCTCCGAAGTGCGAGAGATGGTGGGACCGTTTGATGAGGCTGCCCTCATCTATCCCTGGCATCACCCAGACCCTCAGGTCGACCAGTTGCAGGCGGAAATTCAGGCGCTGGTCGAGTCGGCAGCGGCGCAGGGGGAAGGAAGAAGCGAGATATTCTCTCAGATCTGGAATCTGACTGAGCAGTCACTAGCAAGAAGTCCTGGACCTATAACGTACGCAGACCGGTGGCCACAGCGCGCGCCGATCCCCTACCTGACCGAACCGTGGTACTGCTGAGCGGAACCCACCGAGGAGCAGGTCGCTCCTTTCTGATCCACAGCACGGACGCCCCCTGTCGTTATCACCACATCGAGCGTATTGACGATCAAGCGTCACAGCACTTGTGGCAAGTAAGGTGAACTATTTCAATTAAGAAAGGAGAAGGATTGCGTGATGGATAGTATAAAGGCAGCAAAGCAACTCGTGGATCTTCTGGGGCTGAGAATGGCTCCGATCGCGCTGACATTCCGGGCGACTCCTCCGGAAAATGTCATCAGGGTCTCATCCGCCGCGCCCGCAGGATGCGCTTACTGGAAGCACGCAGCCGAGGGTCAGATCTTCTACACGGAAGCGTCGGACCATTTCAACTGCCCCATCGGCGCGCACACGCACGGTATTGACCTTCCACCGGCACAGGAGAAGGAACTCGAGGGACTCGTAGGGACGATGGCCGATCTTGACTATCTCCGCCCTGAGGAAGTGGCAGCAATTCCGCGACGGGAAGGTGGATTCGGCGTCGCCATCTACGCCCCGCTGGCTGATGCGCCCTTAGAGCCGGATGTGGTACTTGTCATCGGCAATGCCAAACAGGTGATGCTTCTTGCAGAGGCAGCACACGCCGCAGGGATCGGCGCCGAGGGCGCGATGATGGGGCGCCCGACCTGCGCGGCAATCCCTGAGGTCCTGCGCACAGAGCGAAGCGTGGCCAGCCTCGGCTGCATCGGCAATCGGGTCTATACCGGGCTGGAGGATGACGAACTTTACTTTGCCCTGCCCGGAGGTCAGGTAGACACCCTGATTGAGAAGTTGGAATCCATTGTCAACGCTAACAGCCAGTTGGAGGGATTTCATCGCGCACGAGAGCACGACATCAACCTGGGATGACTAAAGGATGGCGCGGCTTGTCTGATCTTACCTGCCACTACTACACTTTAGTGCGGATGAAGGTTTTAGGACCAAGACGCGATACCGAATGTTAGCACTTTTGTAGAAAGTTCAACTGCACGACTTTGAGGCTGAGATTGCCATGACACACGCAGGGGTCGGATATTCGGGATTGGAGGCAGCGGAGGCTGCCGCCCGCACCGCTGCAGAGAGCGCCCTGGATCAGGCAGGTGTGAATAGAGCTGATTGGGCAGTTGTGTTTGCCACTACGGACTACCGAAACGCCTACGGAGAGATGCTTTCGACTGTCAGCACGGTAACGGGCGCCCGCAATTTGGTCGGGTGCAGCGGGATGGGAGTGCTGACGACCCAGGGTGAGTTCGAACGTCAGCCGGGGATCGCCGTGCTCGCAGTGAGGTCGGACGCCATGTCTGTCGAACCGTTCCTAGTATCTGTGAACCCAGATACCAGGGACGCCGCTCTGCCAGCCGCCGATATCCGCAACATTGCCGATCCTTCTCAAAAGGCGCATCCGCTTATGATGATACTCCCGGATGTCCTCAGCGTTGAGACCAACGAGTTAGTGCAGCACATCGAGCGCGATGGCGGCACGCTGCCTATTGTGGGTGGAGCGGCATCGGGCGGGGGGTCCAACGGGAGACCTTCCAGTGGTGCAATAAGTATTTGTAAAATAGTTGACAAATACTAAATATCTGTAAAATAATTAAGATATGTTATCAAAGAAAGCTTTACAAAGCTTGGGAATTGTAGTATATTATACTCATACAGTTACTAACATTATCCTGATTAAGCCAAAAACTTGATGACTTCTATGCGGTGTCTTTCACGAATTCTACGTAACAGCTATAGGTAGTCCTAATTTGTTTACTGAAAAGCTACTGCTATTAACTTAAAAAACTTTCATGCCGGAAGGGGAAATGGTTTCAGGCAAAGGAAAGGAGGGAGCCAAACATCAGAAAAGAGTTCCTGTATAGCAGTTGATGGCATTGTTCTTGTAAGGAGGTGTTGAAAGAAAATGAGCGGACGAACAGTCAAATCCTCCATAGTTCTGGCTGCGATATCTCTCTTTGTCCTGGGTATCGCTCCGGGAATCAGTGCCCAAATCTCAGGCCCAATAGAGGTGCTATTCTATACTACCGATGTAAACTGTCATGTCACAGCTATTGCAGTCGCCCCTGGGGGGAATCCAATCTATGTGGGTACTTTTGATAAGGGGGTCTTGCGCATAGATCCAGATACTGGACAATCCGAAGATGTTAACGACGGGTTGGAGAACTTGGGGATCCGCAGCCTGGTCATTGATCCTTCCGATCCATCAAGGATCTATGCCTCTTTAGGCACTGGGGTCTTTCGTAGTGAAGATAAAGGGAGACACTGGGTGAAGATTAGCCAGAGCTTAGGGAGATCTGTTCCTATCAATGGACTCTGGATAAGTCCCCTCAATCCAGATATCTTACTGGCGCAGGCGTCCTTGGGAGGTGTTTTCCGCACTGATGATGGAGGCAACAACTGGCGTAGTCTGTACATTCCAGCAATTGACCACGGAAGTAACTATGGGACCAAAATGGTTGTGAAGAAAGACGGTAGTACTATCTATGCTCTCAAGGCGGGTGTCCCTGTCCGCCGGAGTAGGGATAGTGGTGAAACTTGGGCAGATATGATTTTTCCTCCGAATGCTTGCGGTGACCTAGCGCTGTCTGCAAATGAAAAAGTTATCTATATGGGATCCTGTCAGAATGTCTCCGATGAACAAAGAGTGGTCGCGTATCGCAGTCTAGATGAAGGGGATACCTGGGAGGGACTCGAATCCGACATTCCCCATATCACATTCATGAGGGATTATATTTCGATACATTCTTGTTTCTGAATTAATATTACCACTTTTACATTTTTCAACAAGTACTTTTTTCAATTAAAATAGTATTTTCCTCTGAATTATCACTTTCTTTGTGTTTAAATCCTCCAATTAGAGACACCTCTCCATCGACTCACAAAAAAATGTGGCAGTTTAAACAGAATAACATCGCAATCGTTCAATCCGGGATAATATTTCGGCAAATAACCTCTTGTCTATCCCAACCTCAGCCATTTGAAACGTAATATATCCGCTGTGTCTGACAATCTTCGCTCCGATTTTGATAAATTTCACGAGGAGGCTGCGTAGTGACCAGTGTTTGATTTTCTTCGGAAGAACAAAACGTCGCAGGAAGTTGCCCAAGTTGTAAGCCAGAACAAACAGCCAGAGCCTCACCTGATTGGAGACGAAACGCTTGCATGAGAGTCGGGTCCAGTTCAGAGCATACTTGCCCTCCTTAATCCACTGCTCAGCTCTGCCACGGCCATTGTAGAAGTGTACCACGCCTTCTGGCTTGGCGCTCATGTTGGTCACGATAAATCCCACTCTTGGGAATAACTCCCCTTGGTGCCATTCAACCTTGGCGACCACTCGCCTCGATTGATCCCAACTGGCCGCTTTATATTGAAATTCATATAACGATACAATCGGTTTCCTCGGCGGTCGTCCAACTGGCCGAGTCAGCAGGTATCGTATCTTTTCATAGAGTATCTCATTTGCGGGAAGCCGAATGGCATACAAATAGCCGTTTCCCTCCAGATAATCATAAATCTCAGGCTTTGCGAATGCAGCATCGCCTCGAAAGTATTTCCTATTCTTCTTGCTCTCGTATCTCTTGACGATCGGTTCCAGAACTTCCTTCCAACGATCAGCACTGTGAACATTACCAGAGCGAAGTAGGACTCCTTCACAATCCCCGAACTGATTGAAGCAGAACACTGGATGAAAACAGGTACATCCGAAATGACCGTTGTAAGCTGATCCTTCCTGCTGGCCATGTACCGGACTCTCCGAACTGTCCATGTCCAGAATGATTCGTTGATGCTGTGTTTTACTCATCGCTTTTTGAACCCACTTGCCATTGATATCTGACAAGTTTCTGAGATTGTCATGCTGAGTCAGTATATCAGTTTCAAAACGTCCTATCGTGTTGGAGCTGGCAGCTTGCCTGCCTTTGTCCTTCTTTCCGGTAATCGCTCGCATGACGGGATCAACGGATAATCGCTCGGCGTCATTTACATCTTCATATCCTGCAAGACGGCTGTATATCGATTGACGCAGGAGAGTAGATATATCATGTTGGATATTACGGCCTGTGCGTTTATCGGTAAAAACCGCTGATACCGAATCAAATAATCCCAGTGCGTAATCAAGGTCACGATACGCAAGAAGTCCACCGTTTGATGTCACCTTTGCACCATGAAATTCAAGCTTTATTCCTCCATCAAAACCTACTTTCATTCTTTCACCCTCTGGATGATCAATATTTATCCGCCATTTATGAGTCTTATTTATTGTAATATAACATGTTCTGGCGACTTTGACAACCATTTTTCGGGTCTAATATGGCGAATGGGGGCGAATACAATCCTATTGCTACTGCAGAAGCCCGATTCCCTGGGAAGGCATACCATTTGTTCCCCGATCCAAATGTTTCCGATGTTCTCTACGTGATTACCACAGAGGGGCTATTTTATACTACCGATGGGGGGAATATATGGGGGCACTTCACTGCGCCCTTGCCGGGTTTTGGCTCTGTACTGGCGGTAGATCACAATAGATCACGTCTGTACGTGTCGACGCCTGACGGTCTGTTCTTCGTGCCGCTACCACAGTATCCCACATCTGTGGAGGCTAGATCTTGGGGAGGGATTAAATCAGTTTTTACTGAGTAGGTCAACGATGACTACTAAGAGGACTCTTAAGTCGATGAAGCTGTTCGATGCAGTAGGTATCATGAGCATTTATGTGTTGACAGGGGTTTCCACTGTGGAAGCAACTTGTTTTCAAACTGGCAAAAATAAGTGAATACGCCAGGCGATATTTCATCCAAACTCTTTACCTTTCTAACACTCTCTTTAAGATATTGTACTTTATCTTCAATTTGAAAAAAAAGTCAAAAAAAGTTTGGATGTTTTCTCTATCTAAGGTATCAATTTAAAGAGGAGTTGACAAATGCAAAAGCGGAGATAGAAAATGCCACTTAGTATGGATACGATTATATGAACTCTCACAGAAGATTTGCTTCAACAGGAAATGCTGGAAATGCAATAGCCTGATACAGATATAGTGTACGTTTGCATATTGTTTTTAGTATTTGTAGAATATTGGACAAATACTAAAAACTTGTAACATATATAAATATAACCAAAAAAAGCATTGACACAGTGTTGGAATTGTCGTATATTGATGCGCGTTTTGGTGTTTGTCTTATCCTGATTCGAGTAAGGATCGGTCTGGATTTGGGCTGGATTCAACCTTTCATAAAAGGGAATGCATGTTTCGTGTAATTTTTTGGAGAGCTATGGATGGTAATTCGATGGGGGTGATACTTTCATGAAGACGAGGTGTATAGGGCGATTACGACAATCGGTGTGCATGTTCGTCGGTACTCTTGCAGGGGTAGTATTCCTGATGACAAGTGCTTTAGTGGCTCAAGCCGATGTCATCACGACAGTGCCTGGAACAGACTTTGGTCCGGTGGATGTCGCCGTTGGTCCGGATGATGAGCTTTATCTTCTAAATACGTGCTTTTTGCTTGTGATAGATCGAGCAGAGCCCTTACGGATCGTGCCGCCTACCGGGGAACGACAGTTCATCCAACCATTGGGGATCGCCATAGATCAGACAGGGAATATCTATGTAGGTGAGGCCGCTGAGGACCAGATATCGAAGCCAGTCGTTTTGCCGCCGTTTGTGCAGCCTGATCCGCCGTTTGTGCACTGTAATAGACCGGTCGGAGAGATCCGAAAGTTGATCTGGAAGATTACCCCGGAGGGCGAGATGGCACCCATTGTCGGGATGGTGGGAGAGGAAGGGAATTCCCTTAGTGTCGTGGCGGTGGATATGCAAGGGCAAGTCTACTTCTATGACCACGTGTCGTCAGGGCGGTTGTGGAAGCGGGATCTGGAGGGGAATCTCCTGTGGCTGGGAGGAACTGGGGAACGCATCAATCGTGTGGACATAAGTGGTGGTGGAGGAAGCCGATTTCGGATTGAGGATCCGTTGTTTTTAGATGTGGATGGAAAAGCGGCGACTGAGGTCAAGCTGAACTCTTCGTCTTCGGGAGGAGGTTGTGTGGATGAGGAAGGGAATATCTATTTGGCACAATTTCTCTATGTGCGGAAGATTGAAGCGCAGACAGGCATCATCACCACGATCGCTGGGAATGGTACTGAGGAGTATTCGGGAGATGGTGGTCCAGCGCTGGAGGCTGGGTTAGTCAACGCGGTGGATGTGGTTCGGGACCGTGCCGGGAATCTCTATGTCTCCGATCAGGGCAGTCGGCGGGTGCGCAGGATCGATCCCCAGGGGATCATAACGACCATTGCGGGGACAGGGGAGGATGATAACACCGGGGATGGGGGGGATCCTCTCGAGGCAGCCCTCGTTCCGTGGTGGTTGGCCCTTGATTCTCAGGGGGATCTGTATGTGATGTCCCAGCCTTCCCTTAGGCAGGGACGCGTGCGGAAGATATCCTTTACGGGAGATTCGACTCTCGTGGACCAGGAAGATATGGATACCTCACAACCACAGCGTCCAGCCGCGCTATTATTGGGGAATGCACCGAATCCAGGGAGGTGGGGCACGGTTATTGCCTATTCGTTGCCAACAAGGACATGGCTTGAGCTTGAAGTGTTCAATCTCGCCGGGCAGAAAGTAAGGACCCTGATACAGGGGCAGGTGGAAGCTGGAAATTTTCAGGAGCTCTGGGATGGCAGGGATGCGCAGGGTACTGAAGTCAGTAATGGGATCTATATCGTTCGTTTACGGACGAACCAGGATGTTGTGACGCGAAAGGTGGTGATAGCGAAATAAGTATGGAAAAGAGGTACTCGGATAGTTCTCCTGTGGTGTTTCGCAGGGTCTGTTGCTGAAAAATTCCTTAATCTGTGGGAGGTTGTAATAAAAATCTATTTCTTGATTGCGAGCATAGTCATCGTTCTGCTCAGTGTCGGTCTCCCTGAAGTGGCTCTCGGTGGAGATGGTCGAGGGGAGAATGTGAATTTGATCGGTCATGGTCTGAAACCCGCGCACGGGGGTAAACAGTATGGTGAAGTGGCCGTGTACGACACTATGGCGTATGTTGCCATTCTTGACAAAGGCTTCGATGTCTGGAACATTTCCACTCCCAGCAATCCAGTATTCAAGACCACTGTCGTTACTGGGTCTCCGACTGCGAACGAAGGGAGTGCAGATATCGAAGTCTCCCCTGATGGCAAGTATCTCTTCCTGTCTTGGTCGGATTTTAAAGACGATGCGGATGCGGATGCGGATAAAGCCGGGGTTGAGGTTTTCGATATTGGGGCAAATCCTGCTCAACCATCATCTGTTGATCGATATTTTAAAGATCACGCCGTGCATTCAATCACCGTTTGGGGAGATAAGCTCCTGTTGAATGATAATCTGGATGCTTTTGATGATGGTGGTCGGGTCCACTTTGTGGATATGGCCCCGATTCGAACGGGTGGGCAACCGACCCATATTGGCGATTGGTATAGTGATAGGAATGTCAATCAGAGCTATAGAGTGGCTGCCCACGACACCTATGTGGCGACATATAGCGGGACGCCATATGCCTTTGTGAGCTACAATGTGGGCGGGGGGACTCAAGTGATTGACATCTCGGATCTCAGCTCCTTAGGCCTGAATGATCCAGATCCGGTGGCTACTTACCTTCCATCGCCGATAGATCTAACCCATAGTTCGGCTCTGACTGGAAATGGATACTTATATATCTGTTATGAAGACCTCACTAGATCATATACGGAATCCGGTGGGGTGGATGTCCGACAGTTTACAGGGAGTGCCTTGTCAGGCTCCGAACATCCGAACTGGGATCATGATAATTTAAATGACCAGGGATTTCTCCATTCGGTGCATAATCCCTGGATCAATGGGAATCGATTGTACCTCTCCCATTATGGGCACGGGGTGCGGGTCTTGGATATCAGTAATCGGACATCCCCATCCGAGATCGGCTATTACATTACTGGCGACAATGAAGGTGGTGGTGGTGGGAATGATCCGAAGTGCTTGGGGGTACGCTATGCCACAATTGGCGGAAAGGGCTATCTCGTGGCCAGTGATATGCGCACGGGGCTGTGGATTCTCGATCCAGAACCGAAAGGCGGGACCGTCAAAGCCCCCTTAACCCTGACGAAGGCGATCACGCATACTCTCACGAGCGATATGAAAATAACTTCGACAGGCTCCCTAACTATAATCGGTACCTAAGTGGGTTTCACGTTGGAGTTGCAAGCAAATTTCAGTAGGATGGATTTCCGATGTGAATCACCGCAAAAGTTGTGCCATTATGTAGCGTATTGTGCTCCTATATGTTCAGAAGCAATTGAAATTAAGCTGAATAGAGCGATTTTAATTGTGCTGCATATTTAGTTTCCCCAACGGAATCTATATAGAATTTCCCTGTCTTTGGGAAAAATATGCCCTTGAAAGCGGATACTATTACTCTCAAGAGCACAAGGATTTACGCAAGTGAGTTAGAATCTGAGAAGATTAATAGGTAAGGACATCTTCTTGAAGTCGGCAACATACAGGGGGAAAGGGGAGCCTTCGTCCACTTTTCTTAAACTACTCAATATATGAGGTGTTCCATTTGAATTTCAAGCAGTTCAGTGTGAGGTGATTTCCAACCGTTTTGATCCCCGAACTTCAGCACATCCATCGGCCAAGAGGTGATGCAGACGTCGCGGTGGATGCAACTTTTTTCAAACTGACAAAAAATAAGCGAACACGCCAGGCGATATATCATCCAAACTCTTAGCTTGTTAATATTCTCTTTTTAAGATATTGTACTTTATCTTCAATTTGGAAAAAAAGTCAAAACACATTTGGATGTTTTCTCTATCTCAGGTATCTAATTAAATTAGAAGAATAATGATTTACTATAGTATTTGTAAAATAGTTGACAAATACTAAATACCTGTAAAATATTTAAGATATGTCATCAAAGAAAGCTTGACAAAGCTTGGGAATTGTACTATATATACACATAATAGTTACTAACATTATCCTGATTAAGCAAAGAACTTGATGACTTCTATGCGGTGTCTTTCACGAATTCTACGTAACAGCTATAGGTAGCTCGCATTTGACTTCTAAAAACGCTACTGGGTTACCTTAACCTAAAGAGCTTCCATTCCGCTATGGGTAGTGGTTTCGTGTGAGTAGAGGCGGAAGTGATGTTTGAAAAGGACCATATATGAAATATCTTACCTGTTGATAAGAGGTGTCCTAATGACAAGATTCACGTTATCGACAGTTGCTGTCGCGCTATTGGTTGCTATGAATACGGTTGTCGATGCACTAAGTCTTTTCGGGGCCAGGACTGACTATGCCGTTGGGAATAGTCCCCAATCAGTCTTCATTGCTGATTTGGATGGAGATGGAGATAATGACTTGGCTGTGGCTAATTTCAACAGCGCTAGTGTGTCAGTGTTTTTGAATAATGGGGATGGGACATTTGCATCTAAGGTTGACTACGGTGTTGAGATGGGACCCCAATCAGTCTTCATTGCTGATTTGGATGGAGATGGAGATAATGACTTGGCTGTGGCTAATGCGGGCTTCTCCGGCGACGGTACTGTGTCAGTGTTGTTAAATAACGGTGATGGGACATTCGCATCTAATGTGAGATATAGCACTGGGTTTTGGTCCGCAGCAGTTTTCATTGCGGATTTAGATGGGGATGGGGATAATGATTTGGCTGTGGCCAATTATAGTGATTTGTTTGATGATCCGTTCGACAATAATGTGTCAGTATTGTTAAATAACGGTGATGGCACATTTAGACATGGAGTCGACCATGGTGTTGGAAGTCAACCCCGTTCCGTTTTTGGTGCAGATTTAGACGGTGACGGAGATAATGACCTGGCTGTAGCTAATTGGGGTAGTAATACTGTGTCGGTGTTGTTGAATAAGGGAGATGGCACATTTGAACTAAAAGTGGACTATAACGCGGGGGATTTACCCAGGTCAGTATTCATTGCAGATCTAGATGGGGATGGAGATAATGACTTGGCTATTGGGGATGTGGCCTTCGGCGGCGGTACTGTGTCAGTGTTGCTGAATAATGGAGATGGTACGTTCGCACCCAAGGCGAGCTATATCGTCGAAACTCTTCCGCAGTCAGTGTTCAGTACAGATTTAGATGGAGATGGATATAATGACCTGGTTGCGGCTAATGAAAAAAGCAACGCTGTGTCAGTATTGTTGAATAATGGAGATGGAACATTCGCACCTAAGGTGGCCTTTGGTGTTGGCAGTCGCCCGCAGTCAGTTTTCAGTGCAGATTTGGATGGAGATGGAGATAATGACTTAGTCACAGCTAACTGGGGTAGTAATAGTGTATCAGTGTTGTTGAATCTCTCCAGCTCTTCTGCGGATGACTCCACTGCTATAACTGTTGAGGCAGAGTCTGCATTAAATGTTCCTGAGTCTTACGGCCTTTCTCAGAACTATCCCAATCCGTTCAACGCTGAGACAGTGATCCATTACGATCTCCCCAATAGGAGCCACGTAAATATATCCGTATTTAATATGAAGGGGCAAAAGGTAGCAACACTTGTGGATAAGGAAATGGATGCTGGCCGTCACTCCATAGTATGGTATGGCAGAGACAAACAAGGAAAGGAGGTGGGAACCGCCATATACATTTACAGGATGAAGAGCAAGGAGTTGAGTATAGCAAGAAAGGCAGTTATTCTAAAATAGGATGATAAGAAAATGAATAGGATCGTCTTGCTAATAGCTGTGCTCGTAACAGTGCTGTTGAGCGGTGGACTTTCTTTCGCTTACTATTTAGATACCGATTTTATCACAGTTAGACAGCCGAATGGTGTCACCTTTGTCGGCAGGGAGTGGGGAGACGAGTTTGAATTTAACTCTGAAACAGAGGACGGCTATAAGTATAAACGCGATGTGGTGGATGGGTACTTCTACTATGCCGAGTTGGATTCGAGAGGTGAATTCCATAAATCCGGATTCAAGGTGGAGATCGATGATCCTGTGGAAAATGGGATTGAAAAGCATCTGAAGAGAAGCTCGCAGAGGAAGAAGGAGATAGAAGCGGAAAAAAGAAGGCGTGGCTTTCTACCAACAATAGGTGCAGCAAAGGTCAGCAAAACGTTAGGCGCACCGCCAGAGGTAACTCAAGGAATTGTACTAGTGGAATTTACAGATGTAAAGCATCGTACTAGCCCAAGTGCTTACACAAAAGTACAGTTTGAGGATATGTTGTTCAGCACCAACTACACATCCCATCCTGATGGCGAGACAGTGTTCGGAAGTGTGTGGGCCTACTATGACGATATGTCAGGGGGAACCTTCAACCTTACTAAGAATAATGGAGGAGGAGTATTGAATAGCGTAGACGGGAATGGTGTACCGATCTGGTTGACTTTACCAGAATCAAAAGCTATCTACGATAGTCTTACTGCCTCGATTTTCTTTAACGCTGCGATACAAGCTGCGCAAGATGCAGGGATCAATACGTCAACGAGTACTACTCGTAAGATAGCGTATATATATGCAGGAAACCTCTATGATGCTGGGGGATTGACTCCACAAGTCAATGGCATTGGTGGCGGATACTACTCAATGAGTGAAAGGAGAGATTCCAATCACGACACAAACGTCCGAAAACAGGAATATGCAGGAGCTAACTTCCCTCATATTGGAACTCATGCACACGAATTTGGGCATCTGCTGGGACAGTACCACCCTGGCACAGATATGGGGTGGTGGTCTCTTATGCAGAGTGGATCACAAAGTGGGTCGCGAATAGGAAACTGCCCGTTTTCACTATCACCTGAGGAAAGAATGAACCAAGGGTGGCTACAATTCACAGCTATCGCGGGCAGGGAAGAGAATAAGCAGATAGGTTCAGGTGTTTACTACCGCTTATTTACTGGGTATCAATCGGAATATTATGTGCTTGAGCATAGGAAAGGAGGACAAGGGTTTAATAGATACCTTTGGAAGCACTTTTGGAGTGGTTCTGGCCTTTTGGTATGGTACATAAGACAATCTAATTTCGGCCTTAACCAAGATCTCATCGAGGCTGATGGTATAGCGAACAAGGATAATCTCTTCGGTGACCCATTTCCTGGATCGTCAAATAATCAAAATATAAGTGACTTTACAACTCCGAGTATCAAAAGCGGCAGTGATAGACCCTCCTCTTGGCCCAATACACATGTTGCTGCATTTAATATTACGAATAATACCAGCTCTACAACAGCAGATGTGATGAACAATTACTGGGCTGAGAACATAGCTACGTCTACTACTCTGACGTATGGGGCTTACATTGGCGGCACCATGAGTATTTCCGGGTCTGGCACTATAGTCACGTCAAATGCAGACATCACCGTTTCTACCGGAAAAATGCTCACCATAGGGTCAGCAACTACCCTCAAATTTACTACTACAGATGGCAATCAGAAGGGATTGGATCCCAACCGCTGTGAACTGGTCATTGAAGGCAAGCTGTTAGCCGATGGAACATCAGGGTCTATCACCTTTCAATCTACCAATGGTGGCACGACGAAGGAGGAGTGGTACGGCATTATCTTCAAGTCGAGTGCGGACAACACAAGTACCGTGAAAAATTGCAATATCAAAAACGCGAAATATGGTGTCTATGTTGATACTTCAGCTCCAAAGATCGATGATAATACCATAACTTACTCGACGGTAGGAGTCAAGACCGTGGGAATGGGCAGTACAGGCAGAATCTCCGGCAACACCTTAGAACTTAACACCACTGGGCTCTCCCTTAACTCCAGTTCAGTGCCTAATGTTCATGACAACACCAGTATCAACAACAACGATAACATAGGTGTGTATATGGACAGCAGTTCTCCTTCTTCGTTCTACAACAATACAATGGACGGCAACGACGGTGAAGGGGTCTACCTCTTCAATAATGCCAGTCCCACATTTGGGAATAACAAGATTACTGGCAACGGTTTATGGGGGCTCCACTTGTGGAACAATTCTGATCCGATACTCGAGGGCACGGGTACAACTGGAAGAAAAAACAAGATCGTCGACAACGGGGGCAGCACGAAGGCAGAGATCTACTGCCAGAAGGACTCAAACCCTAAGCTTGGCCTTAGCTCTAATCCCGGTGACAATAATATCTACGATGATGCAGGGGGAAAAGCTATATTCATCGACACAGGATACTCTTACGCTTCTATTAATGCAGAATTCAATTGGTGGGGGACTGATCCTCCAGATCCCGCTGTACTCTTTTCTCCTAGTTCTGAAGTTGACTACGTGCCCTACGAAACAGAGTTAATCCCAAAACCTGTCGCGTTGGCCAGAGAAGTATCCTTGCAAGAGGAGCGTCTGATACAAGCACTGCTGGCAGAGGAGAATCGGCAGTACGACGTTGCCGTAGGACTTTACGATCAGCTCTTGCTGGAATCCTTTGAGGTGGAAATGGTAGAGCGTGCCGCCGATGGCCTTTTTCGGGCTGCACTCCATAGAGGAACAGATTTAAGCTCCGTAATCAGTCGGTTTGACGCCCTGGCTTCGAGTCATCCGGCAGCCTCCGTGCGGCGCAAAGTAGTTGCTCTGTGGCGTCAGGCCCTGGTAGCTGATGGGCAGTACAATGCCGCTATAGCTGCGTATGAGCAGGAGATGACAGAATCAGAGGATTTTGACGACCGGCTCTCTGCACAGAAGTCCTTGGGCGAAGTGTACATGTACTACATGAAAGACGAGACACAGGCTCGACAATTGTTAGAACCGATATTGCGAGATTATCCGAATCACCCTGTGGCTTATGGCGCTTGGATGGTTCTTCTGGATGTAGAGGATTTGCCTCCACCGCCTGCGGGAAGAGAAGCCTCTCAACCAGTCGCCTCAGCTTCAACAGCATCAGAACCATCTTCAGACATAGGTCTGAAAACATCACCTAATCCGTTCAACCCGACTACTACCATCAGGTTCCAGTTACCGGAGACAGCCCGGGTACAGTTGTCCATCTACAATTTGTTAGGTCAACGTGTGCAAGAGTTGATGCCGGAGGAATTACAGCCTGCTGGAGAGTATGCGGTCGTCTGGAATGGGCAAGACGAGAGTGGTCAGCCAGTGGGAAGCGGGATGTATATAGTCCAATTGAAAATCAATGAAAGGACTTATACATTGGAAACCAATGAACGGACATATACACGTCTATATAACAGCTATAGGTAGTCCTCATTTGTTTTCTGAAAAGATACTTCTATTAACTTAAAAAACTCTCATGCCGTAAGCTACAATGGTTTCACACAAAGGAAAGGAGGGAGCGAAGCTTCAGAAAAGAGCTCCTGTATTGCAGTTGATCACATTAGTTCTTGGAAGGAGGTGATGAAACAAAATGAGAAGACTAGCAGTGAAGCCTTCCACGGTTCTGGCTACGATAATTTTTGTTATCGTGGGTATCGCTGCACAAATACACGCCCAGATGTCCGCCCCAATTATCACTAATTACGTCAGAGCGATTGCAGTCGTACCTGGTGGGAACCTAGTCTACGTGGGCATTGAAGGAAATGAAGAGGTCGGGGTCCTTCGATTTACTCCAGATACTGGAGAAGTAGAAGCGATGAACGAGGGTTTGGGAAACCTGAGTATCCTAAACCTTGCCATTGATCCTTCCGATCCATCACGGATCTATGTAGCTTCGGGCAACGGTCTGTATCGCAGCGAAGATGGAGGAAGACACTGGGTAGGGATCAATCAGGGTTTACTGGGGGGGCCTATGAACGAACTATGGATAAGTTCTCTTAATTCGGAATTGTTGTTAGCACAGGGACCTCGCGGGCGTGTTTACCGGACGGATGATGGAGGTAAGCAGTGGCGTTCGTTGTATGTGCCTTACAACGACATAGGAGGTAATTCGGGGACTGAAATCGAAGCGACGAGTGACGGCAGTACTATCTTTGCCTTCAAGGCCGGCGTTCCTTTCCGCCGGAGCAGGGATGGCGGTGAGACCTGGGAGGATCTTTCAATAGTGAGTGGGGCCTTCGCGTTCTCTTCGGACGAGAAGATCTTTTACGCTGGCAAAGGATTAATCAGAGATGAAAGAGCGGTGGTCGTATATCGGAGTCTGGACGAAGGAGATACGTGGGAGGGGCTCGAATATGGTCCTCCGATCGATACTGAAGAATATCGGCTCCCCATCTGGGGAAACACTGTCTGCTTGCTGCCAGATCCAGATGCTCCTGGTGTTATCTACGCGGGTACTACAGAGGGGGTATTTTACACGACTGACGGGGGAGTTACCTGGCAGCCTTTGGGCAGTCAACCTTTGAATTTTGAAGAATGGCACGGTCTTGTTTTTGCACTGGCCTTAGATCCGGATAGATCGCGTCTTTACGTCGGGAGACCTGACGGTCTGTTCTTCGTGCCGCTTCCAGAGTATCCTGATCCGACCGCTGTGGAGGCTAATTCGTGGGGAAAGATTAAGTCACATTTTACAATGGAGATGAACGACGACGACTGAGAGAATTCTTAAATCCCTGAAACAGCCCTATGCTATAACTATCATCAGCATTTATGTGTTGCTGGCCGTTTCTACCATAGAAGCAACAACGTGGCACACTACATCGGAAGACTTTTTTATTTCACAATCCGATTTTGTAATACGCGGAATAGCTACTAATCAAGAAACGAAACGGGATGAAGAAACACGCCGCATGTATACTAACACCTCCTTCACGGTACTTGAGGTAGTGTTAGGGGAAGTTCTACAGCAGGAAATTATAATTAGGACACGAGGAGGCCGAAGTGGAAACATAATACATTATACTATTGATGCGCCCTGGTTTGATGTCGGGGCAGAATATTTTCTTTTCCTTAAGAAAGGCACGGAAAGCAACTATGAGGTTGTTGGGTGGACGCATGGCACGTTCCGGGTAGTTAATGACCGCATTTTGAAAACAAAGGAGATACACGGGAAGGATAGAAATCTGTCATTTCAGGAGTTTAGAGACAAAGTAAGGGCAAGTTCCCGAGGTGAAAAAGTAGAATGGGAGGCTCCATTCGCCGCGAAAGTTGCTAAAGCACTCAATGATAAATTTAATGAGCTCGCTCCAGAAGGACGTTGGTATGGAGGCAATCCATCAGCGTGGGATGCTATCACGGCTAAAGGTGGAATCGATTACTATATTAATCCGGATGGTTCCGGAGTCTCGGCAGATGATACTCGAACTGCAATAAAAAACGCCGCCAATACGTGGAATAACGTCGGGGACTCTTATCTCAATCTTACCTACGCCGGTGATACTACACTGACGTATGCTAATGATAGCATAAATACCATAAGTTGGACGGATTTGGGACCTGCTCCTGCAGCTTATGCCAATCCAGAAGTGACCTACATTGGGGGGTATCATATATTGACAGAATTCGATATAGAATTCAACACTAATCGTACCTGGAAAACTGATGATCATGAGGATAGCGATAAAGATATCCAGGGCACAGGCACTCACGAATTCGGACATGCCATTGGCCTGTGGCACACAACTAGCGACGACTTGAATACTATGCATGGGTCTACAGTACCGGCGTGTGAGTACATCTGTAAGAGAACCCTGGAGAATGGAGATGCTGCCGGTGCCTCCTGGCTCTACAGAGTAGCGTCTGGTACTCTGTCGAGCAACTCGGATCTGAGGGAATTCGAGTGGAAGTCTCCGAACAAGTTCGTACAGATGACAGGAGATGTTACAGTACCCTCAGGAGTAACCCTGACCATAGATAAAGGCATGACAGTCGAGGTCTCTACAACTGACTCACAATCTGGAGGCGCGGATGCTTCCAAATGCGAGCTTATTGTTAATGCTAATGGTAAGCTGGAAGTTAACGGTACTAGCAGCAGTCGCGTCATATTCAAAGCGAAAAATGGCGGCAGTGCGAGTAACAAGTGGTACGGCATCGTCTTCGAGTCGAATGCAGGCAGTAGTTACGTGAAGTTCAGTGATATCCAGAATGCGAAGTATGGGGTGTACGTTAAAAGTGCTAATCCCGAAATCCATGATAACAAGATTTTCAACTGTGTGCAGGGCATCAAAGCGATAGGAATGGGCAGCACAGGCAAGATTCACCATAACAACTTGTACAGTAATGTAGATGGGCTTAATCTTGTCTCCAGCTCAGTCCCGAATGTTTATAACAACAACTCTTACAGCAACAATGGCAAAGGCATTTACATGCAGTATTCCAGTTCTCCTATCTCATTCCACCACAATAAGATGTATGACAACGTCGATGGAGTAACTCTTTACGACGAATGTAGTCCTCGCTTTGGAGATAACGAGATCTACGACAACTCGACATATGGGATTCACTTGTATGATGATTCAGACCCGGAACTGGAAGCGGCCGGGGATCGCAATAAGATCACGAACAATGGAAGTCACGAGATCTACGTCGTATGGAATTGTGATCCAGCGTTGGGTAATGCCATGGACTGGGGGAATAACGACATACACGACAATACAGGATACGCCGTATACATTAACACATCGTTCGCCTACAGTACGATTACGGCTATAGGCAACTACTGGGGGAGCAGCAATCCAGACTCCACGTTGCTGTTCTCTCCCAGTGATAAGGTAACCTTCCGACCTTTTGACACGTCGGCCAACTTCAAACTGATCGCGTCCGCCTACGAAGTCAACCCTGAGTACGAGCGTCTGCGCCAAGCAGCGGAGGCGGAGAGTAATAGACAGTTCGATGCTGCTGTCGCAACTTACGATCAGCTTTTGTCGGATACCGATGAGTCCAAGATCGCAGAGCGTGCGACAAACGGACTCTATCGGGCGGCTCTCCACAGGGGGACTGATCTAGGCTATGTGATCGGGCGTCTTGAGGGTCTGGCATTGGACCATCCGTCCGAGAAGGTACGGCGAAAAGCGTCCAGCCTGTGGCGCCACGCTCTGGTGGCAGACGAGCAGTATGATGCAGCAATAGCCGCTTACGAGCAGGAGATCGTAACAGCTGACGATGTTGCAGACCGACTCTCAGCACAGACGGCTTTGGGCTCTGTGTATATGTATTTTCTGAAGGATGCGACCAGGGCTCGAGAGTTGTTAGAGCCGATCTTAAGAGACTATCCAAATCACCCAGCGGCATATGCCGCCTGGTCGGCCCTTCTGGACGTTGAGGATTTGCCACCACCGGCGGGAGGAGCAGCATCTCAACCGGTCGCTTCAGCTTCAACAGCATCAGGAGCATCTTCAGACATAGGTCTGGAAACATCGCCTAATCCGTTCAACCCGAGCACTACCGTAAGGTTCCAGTTACCGGAGACAGCCCGGGTACAGTTGTCCATCTACAATTTGTTAGGTCAACGTGTGCAGGAGTTGATGCCGGAGGAATTACAGCCTGCTGGAGAGTATGCGGTCGTCTGGAATGGGCAAGACGAGAGTGGTCAGCCAGTGGGAAGCGGGATGTATATAGTCCAATTGAAAATCAATGAAAGGACTTATACATTGGAAACCAATGAACGGACATATACACGGAAAGTCATGCTGATGCGTTAGGCTGGGAGTATGGTCCAACGAAGATAGATAACAACAAGGCCCTGGGTCTAGTTAGGAACCGGGGCCTTACCATTCCCCAGAATTGATCAAAGCATGTATCCATTTGGGCTCTTTAAGATACTTCCAGGAGGTTCATGGGATCTCCGGAGTCCTCTGGGGCAGCCAGTTCACCACGCACGTCGGTGTGGCGCAGGGCAGTGAACCTATCGGGGAACCGGGCTTCATCACCCGCTGTGAAGGGAACCTCATCCTGGAAATGGACGGCCGCCCCACCCTGAAGGCGCTGGAAGAGGTCTTTCAGGAGCTCCCGGACGATGAGAGGGAGCGGGCGATGCACAATCTGTTTGTGGGAATCGCTGTGGAAGAGAACGCGTCTCCGAGCGGGGTGACTTCCTGGTGTGCAACATTATTGGAATGGACCCGAAATCGCAAGGCACAGCAGTGGCACAACTAGTGCAGGAAGGTCAAACTGCCCAGTTCCAAATCCGGGACGCCCGCGCTGCCCGTAGCGACATGCACCAGATGGTCTCTGGCCTGTTCGGGCAGACGCAGGGGGTAAACTTGCACTTCGGTCTTTGCTTCAACTGTCTGGGACGGGGTGCGGGGCTTTATGGACAACCCAACCATGACCTGGGGGTTATCAAGGAGTTCTTCGGGGAGTTGCCCCTGATCGGCTTTTTCGGCAACGGAGAGATTGCCCCGGTGGGCGGGCGCAACTACGCCCATAACTACACAGCGGCGTTGGTGCTAATTGGAGAGAGGTGATTTCTATGGCCGACGTCCGTCAACTTGTTGAACAGATTCGCTCTGACTTGAAACCTCTTGAAGGGAGAATCCTACATCATCCTTATCTCGACGCCCTGGAAAAGGGACACGTTGAAGCCGAGAGTTTAAAGGTCTTTGCTGGACAGCAGTATCACGTCATCGGGAGCGACCTGAGAAGTGTAGCACAGTTAGTGTCCCGGCACGGGCATCTGCCGAGCCGCAGGTTTTTGCTGGGAGTGCTCGAGGGGGAAACCGCGGCCTTTGAGGCGCTCCTGAAATTCGGGGCAGCGCTGGGAATGAGCGAGGGCGATCTGAATGCGTTTGAGCCGCTGCCGGGAGGTCACGCCTACTGTGCGTTTGTGGCATGGCTTTCGCTCTACGGCTCCGACGCGGAACTCGCCGCTGCCTTCCTCCTCAACTTTGCTGCGTGGGGCGCCAACTGCGGGCGAATGAGCAAGGCGCTTATAGAACAATATGATTTTCTTGAGGCGGACGTGGAGTTCTTCGACCGGTTCGCCAATCTTCCGCCCTTTGAAGAAGAAGCACTGCTGGTCATTCAGGGCGGACTCGACCGCGGAATCGCTCCAGCCCTCATCGGCCGCGCCGCGCGACTGCTGCAAGCGTACGAGCTGATGTACTGGGATGCGATAGGCCAAAATGTTTAGGGGAGACAGCTTGGATGTCAGACTATGCGGAAAAAGTGGACGCTCCTGACTTCCCAGAGGGGATGCACTGGCTCAACACCGAGTACCCGGTTACTTTGAAGGCGCTTCGCGGGAAAGTAGTCCTGCTGGATTTCTGGACCTACTGCTGTATCAACTGCATGCACGTCCTTCCTGATCTGAAGAAGCTTGAACGGAAATACAGCCGCGAGCTCGTAGTAATTGGGGTGCATTCGGCCAAATTTACCACCGAAAAGGAGACGGACAATATCCGCCAGGCGATCCTCCGCTATGAGATCCAGCACCCTGTGGTAAACGATAGGGATATGGTCATCTGGCAAAAGTACAGTGTGCGTTCCTGGCCGAGTCTCTATCTGATCGATCCTGTTGGGAAGGTGGTAGGGTATCTGCCGGGTGAGGAGATCTACGAGGTGTTTGACCGACTGATCGGCCAGGTAATTCAGGAGTTCGAAAGCCAGGGGCTCATAGATCGTGAGCCTCTCACATTTAATTTCGAACGCCAGCGCCTGTCCGATTTGACCGCGGAGTCGGCGACCGACACGGAGTCAGCGACTGACACGGAGTCAGCGACTGACCTTTCCTTCCCCGGCAAGGTGCTAGCGGACGAGGCATCAGAGCGCCTCTTTATAGCCGATTCCAATCACAACCGCATCGTCATCGCCTCTCTGGATGGCACGTTACAAGACATTGTCGGCAATGGTTCCAGCGGACTGGATAATGGGAACTTTCAAGAGGCGGCGTTTAACCACCCTCAGGGCATGGCACTTACTCCGGATGGTCGGACTCTGTATGTAGCGGACACGGAAAATCACGCTATCCGCAGTGTGGATCTGGAAAGTAAGAGCGTTACCACAATCGCCGGGATGGGAGTGCAGGCGCGGCAATTTAACAATTTGGGCGTCGGCGTAGACGTGGCGCTGAACTCGCCCTGGGACCTCGTAGTGCACGATGGTTATCTGTATATCGCCATGGCTGGACCACACCAGATCTGGAAGATGGATATAGAGAGTGCCGAAATCGGTCCCTACGCCGGCAGCGGACAGGAAGCCCGGATCGATGGACCCCTGCGCGCCTCTGCGCTGGCACAGCCTTCAGGAATCACCACCGACGGTGATAAACTCTACTTTGCCGATAGCGAAGTCAGCTCTATTCGCGCCGCCGATCTGGATCTAAATGGCAGCGTTGAGACCATCGTGGGCCTCGACCTGTTCGAATTCGGCGACCAAGATGGGAATGGGGAGCACGTTCGTCTGCAGCATCCCCTGGGCGTTGTCTATCACGATGGCGTTCTCTTTGTGGCGGACACCTACAACAACAAGATCAAACAGGTGTTTCCGCGCACAAAAAGCGCAGTGACCTTCCTGGGGACAGGCGAAGAGGGCCTACGTGATGGCGATTCAGCCACCTTCGATGAACCGGCCGGGGTAAGTGTGGCCTATGACAAACTCTATATCGCAGACACCAATAACCACGTGATCCGTGCCGCCGATCTGAAGACAAAGAAGGTATCAACTCTCAAATTATGTGGGTTTGACAGAGTGAGCTGACTGAGTAGAGGATATATCAACCGAACCTTAATCGAATCTCTTCAAGGGATCCTCAATCGTCGAGAGATATATTGCAAACTAAGAGAGCCGAAGCCCTTAGAAACTGAGCTTCGGCTCTTCTATGACTCTCCGATCAAAAGAGGTCTATCTCATCAAGACCATCTTCCGTGTCTGGGTGAACCTGTTCTTATCTACATCCAATCTGTAGAGATAGACTCCGCTTGCAACCTCTTTTCCAACCTCGTCTTTCCCGTCCCACGTAACAGCAAACTCTCCGCTTTCCATCTTGCCGGAGATCAGTGTCCTTATCCTCTGTCCCGACAGGTTGTAGACCGACAGTTCCACGTTTGTCCTTTGATCATCAGGACGCACTGCAAATCGGATAGTGGTCGTAGGATTAAACGGGTTCGGGAAGTTCTGTGAGAGAGCGTAAGTCTCGGGAGTGGAAGATTCATCCAACGACAGTTCCGACTGGTCTATTATAGCAGGAATTAATCCCTCGTTGAGTTGAACGCCTGAAATCTTCAACAGATCATCCTTCAATTCATCGCTCAGACCGTCAACGACCTCAAATTGAATGTAGGCCATATCTCCCCCTCCTTCCACAGGATAAGCAGAGGCAAAGGCTATCCTAACCTTGTCGTCCACGATGTTGCTCTGGAACACAAATGACGATAGCATACCCGAAGGAGACACTCCCACTGCTTTCAACTTCGATGAATCATACGTTATAGATATATCCGCGCCGAGAACTCCTGACATATCGTCTATAGAAAGAGGGACTTTTAGAGTGTACTTGGATAATCGAGAGGCATCTGAGAAACCCACCGTGCGAAGAGAGACGTCTGCGACCTTCGCAGGGCCATCAGTCCCGAGGTACGGGAGTCCTGGGATCAACTCAACTACAAACTGAAGGATCCGAACGGCATCAAAAGATGTCACTTCCAAGTTGCGAGTTACATCCGAAATTGCTAGAAATACTCCTTCGTCGCCGCCAAAGAACTCGTCTCTTATGTTTCGGATCCCTACCGAATGCATCAGCGCTAAAACCGCGTCGAAAGCCCTAACATCACCATTCCCGCTGATATCTCCTACTATTCCTACTATGATATTGCCATTGAACGTGGTCACAGGGGGAAAGCCTTCGTTTACGATCGCTCGATCTTCCGGCACAAATATATCGATCCTTGAGCCTAACGATGCAGAGGCGTTCACTTCGAACACTGCAAATGCCAGGATACCTGCTGGAGTATCAAGAAGCGGAGTTATGGAGCCAAAGGCTATTATAGCTCTGCCAGGCTCAGGGGAGTTAAAAAAGAAACCACTGGGAAAGTCATGTCCTGGTCCCGGAGATGCGTGCATGAATTGCACAAAGGCTGGATCAAAACGGAGAGTTATCTCGACTGAAAACACGTTTCGACCTGTCAGATTAGAGGAAAAGATAGGAACTACAGCGTGTCCTCCGGGACTTGCAATCTCTGCACCAGCACCTATCGTGACAACCGCAGAATCGGCAATAAACTCAAATCTATAGGAGAGCGTATCTGCCAGACCGCTGGGATTCGTGACTATCACATCTACACTGTCAGCAGGATGAGCGGGAGTCACAGCGGTGATAGTGTCACCAAGGAGTGCTACGAGTACATTCGTGGCCGCGATGTCATCGAAAGTAACAGTCGCCCCGCTCTGGAAATTACTCCCTGTTATCGCCACAGGTGTACCACCGAATTCTGTTCCAGAAGTGGGATTGATAGATGTCACAACAGGAGGGGTAGCAGAAAGAAAAGTAAATCCGTTAAGGAGGGTGTCCGCCTGACCGCTGGGATTTGTGACTATCACATCTACAGGGCCAGGGGGATGAACGGGAGTTACAGCGGTGATAGTGTCACCAAGGAGGGCTACGAGTACGTTTGTGGCCGCGCTGTCATCGAAAGTAGCAGTCGCCCCGATCTGGAAATTACTCCCTGTTATCGTCACAGGCGTACCACCGAATTCTGATCCAGAAGTGGGATCGATAGATGTCACAACAGGAGTAGGAGCAGGAAGAAAAGTAAATCCGTTAACGAGGGTGTCTGCCTCGCCGCTGGGATTTGTGACTATCACATCTACAGGGCCAGCGGGATGAGCGGGAGTCACGGCGGCGATAGTATTACCGAGGGGCTGTATAAGTACATTTGTGGCCGCGCTGTCATCGAAAGTAACAGTCGCCCCGATCTGGAAATTACTCCCTGTTATCGTCACAGGCGTACCACCCAATTCTGGTCCAGAAGTGGAATCAATAGATGTCACAATAGGAGGAGATGGCGTGTCAGAGAGATTCAACAACACTGATACATCACCACTGATCTGATTAGCCACAGCCAGGTCATTATCTCCATCTCCATCGAAATCCGCACTGAAGACTGATACGGGACCATTTCCAGCAGGATAAGCCCTACTAAATGCAAATGTCCCATCTCCGTTGTTCAACAACACTGATATAGTAGTGCCGATTCCGCTGCCACCATTAGACACAGCCAAGTCATTATCCCCATCACCATCGAAATCTGCAATGAAGACTGATATGGGACCATCTCCAGCAGGATAGTCCACCTTGTCTGCAAATGTACCATTCCCATTATTCAACAACACTGATACAGTATTGTCGTCAAAATTGCCCGTAGCCAAGTCATCATCACCATCACCATCCAGATCTAGACTAAAAACTGAAAAGGGATTGGCCCCAGTACCATAGTCCACCTTAGGTGCAAATGTACCAGCACCATTGTTTAACAACACTGACACATTATCGCTGGTCTCATTAGCCACAGCCAGGTCATTATCCCCATCACCATCAAAATCTGCAATGAAAACTGATGTGGGATTGGCCCCAGTACCATAGTCCACCTTAGGTGCAAATGTACCAGCACCATTATTTAACAACACTGACACATTATCGCTGGTTTTATTAGCCACAGCCAGGTCATTATATCCGTCACCGTCTAAATCCGAAATGAAAACCGAAGACGGATCATTCTCTACAGCATAGTCCACCTTAGGTGCAAATGTACCAGCACCATTATTTAACAACACTGATACATTACGACCGAACAAATTAGCCACAGCGAGGTCATTATCTCCATCACGGTCTAAATCCGCAATGAATACTGATATGGGAGAACTTCCAACGGCATAGTCCACACTGATACAGTATTGTCGTCAAAATTGTTAACAGCCAGGTCATTATCCCCATCCCCATCTAAATCTGCACTGAATACTGATGTGGCAATAACTCCAACAAAATAGTTGGTCGGAGGTCCGAAAAGATTAGGAGAGGTAGGAGGATTAAAAGTAAATCCGTTAACGAGGGTGTCCGCCTGACCGCTGGGATTTGTGACTATCACATCTACGGTGCCAGGGGGATGAGCGGGAGTTACAGCGGTGATAGTGTCACCAAGGAGGGCTACGAGTACGTTTGTGGCCGCGCTGTCATCGAAAGTAGCAGTCGCCCCGCTCTGGAAATTACTCCCTGTTATGGTCACAGGCGTACCACCGAATTCTGTTCCAGAAGTGGGATCGATAGATGTCACAACAGGAGGGGGAGCAGGAAGAAAAGTAAATCCGTTAAGGAGGGTGTCTGCCTCGCCGCTGGGATTTGTGACTATCACATCTACAGGGCCAGCGGGATGAGGGGGAGTTACAGCGGTGATAGTGTCACCAAGGAGGGCTACCAGTACATTTGGGTCCACGATGTCATCGAAAGTAACAATCGCCCCGTCTGAGAAATTACTCCCTCTTATCGTCACAGGCGTACCACCGAATTCTGATCCAGAAGTGGGATCAATAGATGTCATAAGAGGAGGAGCAGGAAGAAAAGTAAATCCGTTAAGGAGGGTGTCTGCCTGACCGCTGGGATTATTTGTGACTATCACATCTACTGTGCCAGGGGGATGAACGGGAGTTACAGCGGTGATAGTATTTCCAAGGGGCGCTATAAGTACATTTGTGGCCGCGCTGCCATCGAAAGTAACAGTCGCCCCGATCTGGAAATTACTCCCTGTTATCGTGACAGCGGTACTACCCAATTCTGGTCCAGAAGTGGGATCGATAGATGTCACAACAGGAGGAGATGGCGTGCCAGAGAAATTCAACAACACTGATACATTACCGCCGTTCTGATTAGCCACAGCCAGGTCATTTTCTCCATCTCCATTGAAATCCGCACTGAAGACTGATACGGGACCATTTCCAGCAGGATAAGCCTCCTTAGCTGCAAATGTACCATTCCCATTATTCAACAACACTGATACCTTATCAGGACTATGAACTACAGCTAAGTCATTATACCCATTCCCATCCCAATCTGCACTGAATACTGACTGGGGTAAATTCCCAGCGGCATAGTCCTCCTTAGCTGCAAATGTACCATTCCCATTATTCAATAGCACTGATACAGTATTACTGTTCAAATTCACCGTAGCTAAGTCATTATTACCATCCCCATCGAAATCTGCACTGAAGACTGAAAAGGGGCCACTCCCAGTGCCATAGTCCGTAGATGCAAATATACCATCTCCATTATTCAATAGGACTGATACACTATTGCTGCTCAGATTAGCCACAGCCAGGTCACTATCCCCATCCCCATCGAAATCTGCACTGAAAACCGAACGGGGACCAATCCCAACAGCATAATCCGCACCCGAAGGTACAAAGGTACCATCTCCAGGATTCAACAACACCGATACATCACCGTCGTACCGATTAGCCACAGCTAAGTCATTATCTAGATCTCCATCAAAATCGGCACTGAAGACTGACCACGGGCCATTTCCAGCAGGATAGTCCTCCTTATCTGCAAATGTCCCATTACCATTATTCAATAACACTGACACATTATCGCTGAGCTCATTAGCCACAGCCAGGTCATTATCTCCATCCCCATCGAAATCTGCACTGAAAACCGAACGGGGACTACTCCCAACACCATAGTCCACCTTAGTTGGAAATAAACCATTTCCATCATTTAAGAACACTGACACACTATTGCTGTTCGTATTGGCCACAGCTAAGTCATTACGACCATCACTATTTAAATCTGCACTGAAAACTGAACGGGGAACAGCTCCAGCGGCATAGTTGGTCGGAAGTCCGAAAAGAGCCTGTGCGTGGGCGGACGCACTCAAAGCGATCAGCAGTGTCAGAGCGGCATAAAATATTATCCGTGTCATTTTACTATCCCTCCCTACATTTAGTATCTGCACCGTGATACGGCTCACAAAATGAGACAAATGTCAGAAAAAAAGATGAAGATTGTCAAAATAATAAAGTAAAATGAAACAAATGTCAACAAAAAGTTCATCGGTCAAACAAGAAGAGCCGAAGCCCTTAGAAACTGAGCTTCGGCTCTTCTATGACTCTCCGATGAAAAGAGGACTATCTCATCAAGACCATCTTTCTCGTCTTTGTAAAGCTGTCCTTACCCACATCCAATCTGTATAGATAGACTCCGCTTGCAACGTCTTTTCCAACCTTGTCTTTCCCGTCCCACGTAACTGCATTCTCTCCGCTTTCCATCTTGCCGGAGAAAAGTGTCCTTATCCTCTGTCCAGATAGGTTATAGACGGACAGTTCTATGTCAGACAGGAATGTGTGACCCACCGTTGCTCTTTGACCCTCAGGTTGTACCGCAAAACGGATAGTGGTCCTGGGATTGAACGGGTTCGGGAAGTTCTGATCCAGTTGGAACTGATCGGGAAGGGACGATCCCTTGTCACCTTCCTCCTCCACAGCCGTTATGCTTTCGCCTATCCTGTAGGTCTGCCCCTCGAACTTGACTATGAGGTTCGTTCCTAATGCGAGGTAGCGTCCGATCTCCGGCCTCTGAGCTATTAGGTTAAAATATCTTTCGCTTCCGTAGCGGAAATCGAGTGCAGGATCTCCCTTTGTATAGCGGCTGTCCTGCCAGAATCCGTCTCTCAAGAAAAACGTCTTATTCCCCACATATTTCACCCCTTCTTTCTGTACTCCCTCAGCATTAGAGGCCCTGCTGTAGCCAGCAGCGGCGTCGGAAGCTGCTACAGCTTCCGCTCCGCTCTCCTTTGTAAAGCCATCCGCAAAGGTGGGTGGGACTTCGTCCTCAACTATAAGGAACGAGGTGTAGGGGGTGATTATGCCGTATTCCTTAGACAGGGAGATTATCTCGTCCACAAGCTCCTGATCCTGTCCGTGCAGTCTTATCTGGTTAATTAAAAATCCGATCTTCCGTGTGGCCCAGAGCCTCGGTATGAAGTCGTTCTCCAGGCTCAAAAGCGGGAAGTCCACTTCCCTTTGGAAGACCAGCGGAGAGCCGTTTACGTCTCCCGACAGGATGACCGCGTTGGTTCCGTCTTCCCTGAAGCGTCCCAACTGTATTATCTGTGAGCCCTTAAACAGATCAGGGAGCTCCTGTGGGTAGAAGTCGAGGACACTGATGCTCGAAAAATCCAGAACCAGATTGGAAAGGACAGGGTTGCTGACCTTGCTGTAGAACGATGAAACCTCGACTTCGATGTCCTCCTCGGGTGTCACATAGGACGATATACCGCTGTTCTGGCTTGAGAGGGCGTCTAGAAGGATGGTATTGACGCCGTATCCCACTCCGAAGACGAATAGCCTGACGTTTTGTGTGTTGGCGTTCTGGACGTTACTTATGATCTGTTTGTTCTCTGTAACCCCTATGGTCGGCTTACCATCCGTTAGGAAGATCATCATGTTTGTCAGGTCGTCCTCCCCCACAAAGCTCAGTCCACTTATAAACGCACCGTTGATGTTCGTCCCGCCGCCTGCAAAGAGTTCGTCCACGAAGTCCTTGGCGTTCAGGACGTTCTCCGGCGTGGCCTGCAGGGAGACATCAGAGAACTCCGACACTATCGTATTGTAAGCCACGATGTTGAACTCATCCGTAGCGTTCAGGTTGTCCAGAACGAACTTTAACGCCTCTTTTGCCTGTTCCATCTTGTTATCTCTGCTCATGCTCCCCGACGTATCGAGTATGAATATCATCCTCTTATTTACTATCTCATCTTCTGCTATCTCCACCTTGGGCGACGCCAATAACAGATAGAATCCGTCCAGACCCTCTTCCCTGAATGTCAAGAGATTGATCCCCACATTGTCCTCTGATATGGTGTAGTAGAGGACGAAGTCCTGTGTGGGTGTCGTGTCCTCATCGGCGTAGATGGCCAGCGCATTGTGGTCGTCCGACTTTATGATCGCGATGTCATGAGACGGGGAGTAGATGGTCTTTATAGGATCTGTGGAGTTGATCTGGACGCTTACGGATACATCCTCCAACGACTCGGATGAGAACTTCTCTGTGTTGAGCGGATAAGTGTACTTCAAAACGTCATTCTCTCTCTCTATGATCTCGTCGTAGGAGAGCTGAACCCGCTTCTCTCCGTTCGCGGGGATCGGAAAGATCCTGGCCCTGTATGCGCCCTGCCCTGCGTATTCCAAGAGCGCCGGATCGATTCTCTGTCTGACTATATCCTCGTATATCCTTCTCGCCTCGTCGGCAGGCAGGATCTCGGCGTTCAAAGGCTCTCCATCCACGAACATGGAGAATGCCGATATTGACGCCCCTTCAGGGATGGGAAACATGTAGATCCCTTCGACGTCGAAGTTGGCGTTGTTTATGAAGACTTGATCTATGAACGTGGTCGTGGCCTGATCCCTTATCTGAACTTCGACCCTGTGATATTTGATCGAGATGTCAACCCAAGGCTCAGGTAGTATTATGCCGTCGGCAAGGACAGATGTTGCGAATGCGAGAATGGCAATCATAATCATAATGAATTTCATTTAGATCACCTCCATGGGGTTTTAGCAGACAGGGAGATTGCTTCGGGGTTTTCGCCCCTCGATTGGATCTATCGGGGGGAAGCAATATCACTCAGACTACCTCACCGTTTGCAGTTCAATTATCTTGCCAATGTCATCTTTTTAACCTGCAAGAACGAGCCGTTCACTGCACTGAGTCGGTACAGATAGATCCCGCTTGAGACCTGCCTACCTCCATCGTCAGTGCCGTCCCATCCGACAGTGTATTCTCCTGGGGAAAGTCCCCCTTCAAAGAGGGTTTTTACCTTTTTCCCGAGTATATCGTAGACTGATAGCTCGTATCTGATAGAGAATCCGTAACTTGAGGCTATTGTGAACGGAATCACGGTCGCTGGGTTGAATGGATTGGGGAAGTTATCTCCCAACGTAAATAGCTCTGGTATCGATGTGCCTGTGTCCGTTTCTTCCTCGACAGCCGTGGGATCTTCGTATTCTACCCCTTTTTCCTTAGCCTGCCTTTTGATGGTCTCCGTCACTAGCGCTTCCAGATTGTTCACCGCAGTTCCCACTGCTGTACCACCGCCACCTGTTCCGGTGTCTCCACCCCTTCCAGGCTCTCCACCTACGGTTACAACGTCTCCTTCACCTGGTCCTTCTCCAGCGAATATGACCTCTCCTTCCGACGGTATCCACGTGCTGTCGCCCTTGGTGTAGGAAGTTTCCCGTCCTTTTGTGGTGACGAGCACCGTATCTCCTTCAGAATCGACAAATTCCCTCTGATATGTGAGCCACTGAAAAGTCCCCTCTGTGCCCTCGGCTATCTCCGTGAATATCCTTTCTCCCTCCTCACTCAATCCGCTGGCTCCTATGGCGTAGACGATAATGAACTTCTCCAGAGCTATAGGTATCTCGTCCCAGTAATCGTAGTCGTCGGGATAATCTGTGTGCGGCGGAGCGTCGGCGATCAGAAAGATGATCTTGACCGTTTGGGGACCGAGGTCCCAGTTCATCTGGTTTATGGCAACGTGCAGGGCCTCGTTCAGGCTCTCCTCGTAGTCGCCACCTCCGGCGGCCTCTATAGATTCTAGATTCTCCACAATAGAATCGAGGTCTCTTGTGAGCGGGAATGACCTGGTCACGTATTCATCTCCTCTGTCCCTGTAGGCTACAATTCCGAACCTGACGTCGGGAGCGGGATCACCAAGCGAGATTTCGGTGATGATATCCCTGATCTTACCCTTGACCACGGCTATCTCGTCCGCCATGCTCCCTGTAGCATCTAAGAGGAAGACCACGTCTATGCGCGGTGTCTGCGAGTGGGACGATGTAGAGACCAGAAATATCAGTACAAAAGATAATAGTATGCTTTTCATCTTATCGACCTCCTAAAGTTACGATTGCACATTGCCGGCTATACATAGAACTTCAAGCCCTCCCACGGACTCTCTTTTGCTGTTCTTATTCGGGTTTCGAGGTCAGACGCATGAATCTCCAGCTTATGTCCATTAGGATCCAAAAAGTAAAGAGATGCCCCTTCAGTCCAATTATCCTGCCAAATCTCTGCCTCAGAAAGCGTTATGCGCTCACTCAGAGCTTCGAAGTTCTGAGGGCAGACGGTAAAAGCGATGTGTGTATATTCGGGAAGCACGCTCTCTTGGACATGTCGATCCAGGACGAGAGCAATCCAGACGTTATCGGCCAATAGATAAGCACCTCTGGGCCATTTCGCCGCAGGCTGAAACCCCAAAACTTGAGTGTAGAAGACGAAGGACTCCTCTACATTCCTCACGGACAGTGTTATATGGTTGATGCCGGAGATCATATTATTTCTCCTTAACCAATCTTCAATTGTAACCGTCTACCGTTGGCTCCAGCTCTTAATCTCACCCCATGAGATCGCCTCCACAGCCGTCGGTCGAGAACCGCTGACCTCCACAACTACATCATCTATGTAATAGGTCTGCTCGGACTCCCACGTGACCGTGAACCCAACGGCAACCCAGACACTTTCTGCCTTGTTGGGCGGCACTGAGAATGAAAAGGAAAGCAGATCCCACTCTCCCACCTCGACAATCGGAGTCAGGAGTTTAAAATCCCTCTCAGCCCTCGGTTCTTTCTGTCCGATATAGCCGACCACAAAGGCCAGATTGTTAAAGCCGCCCTTAAACGGACTCCAGAACCGGAAATTCACATTGACGTCCGTGTTCTGCCTCGGGTAGGAGGGAAATTCCCCGGCGAGCCAGACCGTGCCGTCGTCTTGCCGACCGTCTATGAAGAGCTTGAGCGACCGATCACCGGAGAATACCCGCTCGTCTGGGGGGACGACCTCCCAGGCTACCAGGCTCGTACTATCGGGGTTGTTAGGATCCAAAGGCAGATCGAAACCCGGAGTCCAATCGGCCAGACCTCTCTCATAATCCTGGTTAAAAATTAGCTTCCCATTTACTACGGTAATAGAGCAGAGCACTATGAGAAGACTTGTCGCGATAGTTTTTATTTCGTCCTCCTTATGATTTTGGATTAACGGTGGTGCGACCACTCCGTAACTTGATCTTCGACTCTTATCCCAAGGTCGGCTCGACGATCTTGCCCATAAAGAGTATCGCCCCGGATCGGTTCTCCCTGATCGCAAATACGAACGGTCTGTCTACCCGCATCGAAGGGGGCACCGAATCGATCTGCATATCCACGGCAGTAACCGCCGCAGCCTCCGTGCCCTCTTCGTTTACCTTTACGAACGTCTTATGCTTCACCTTGCTGATGTACAAACGACCTGGCCCTGTATACATCTTGGTAAAATCGGCTAGGTCGCGGTCGAAGGCGACCTCCATCCCCAACTCCTTCAGGACATCGTTCAGAGTCAGGTCATATTCGAGGGTAAACTTGGGCAATTGCAGAGTCAACTCATGTTCGGAGAAACTGTTTATCCAAAGATCCCAGTTCTCCTGACTAAATTCTTCAATCAGGAAATCCACGTCCTTTCCTATGCGCGGGAGAAAAACGGTCATGCTGAAGTCGCCATCTCCATAGGGTAGATCGACCGCCTGAAAGTCGGAGTTCTCGAAATATCGAAAGCCTCCTTCCTGCTTCATCATCTTGCAAGACTTTTGTGAACCGTCGGGCAAACTAAAGAGATCATCTTTCGTCAGGCTCTCATCGAACTCGTAGGTCCAACTGCCCTTGAAATAGATTGCGTTGATAAGATACATTACCGTACTGGGATCGATCTCCTTCGGCACGATCTCTTCAATCTTGCTCTCAGTACTCGCATCCACCCACTCGTTGATTATGTCCGACGCGTTCGGATTGTCGAAATCCAACCCTCTTACTTGAGCATCGAAATACGCCCTGTTCAGATCGATAAAGTCCTCCTCAAAGGCTAATCCCTGACGATACCAGATCGAGTTCGCAAGATCGAATCTCACCTTCGGATCGAGGTTGGCTAACAGTTCTATCAACCCCTTGTAGGACTCGTTTATCTCCTGAATCGTCAGATCATCTAGTTCGAGCGTCCTTCGCATCGCCTCCTCTGTGCTCCCATTCGCGCCGTTGTAGGTCATCCCCAACGCCATTGAGACACTCAAAGGTGAGATGAAGACGTTCTTGTCCTCCTCGCCTCTGATAATCTCCTTGAAAAGCTTAAGTCCGAATCTGTTGTCCGACTCGACCAGACGCTTCTCAGCCGCGGTTAAATCACGCGGATTGCTCACAATAGGTGAGAGTGTACTATCCTCTCCACACTGCACAATTCCGATGCAGAGCAGGAGTACAAAGATGAAGTTCAATATGTTTAACACGGTGGTATCTCTCCTCCTATTATCCCAAGGTCGGTGCAACGATTCTGCCCATAAACAGTATGGTGCCGGTGCGATGTTCTCGAATAGCAAATACAAATGGTCTGTCAACTCGCATTGAAAAACCGGAGGGAGCAATTGCCGTCACACGTATCTCCACAGAAGTGACTGCAGCGGCTTCTGTGCCCTCTTCGTCTACGTCTACAAATGTCTTATGCTTGACCTTGCTGATGAATAGACCACCTGGTCTGTACATCTTGGTAAAATCAGCCTGACCCGAAAAAGCAATTCCCATCCCCAACGCCTGCAAGACATCGTTCAGTTCCAATTCATATTCAAGAGTAAACTTGGGCAATTGCAGAGTCCCATCATGTTCAGAAAAGCTGTGTATCCAGAGATCCCAGTTCTCCTGATTAAAATCTTCAATCAGGGAATTCATGTCCTTCTCCGTGCGCGGAAGGAAGATGACCATGCTGAAATCGCCGGCGCCGTAGGGAAGATCGACGGCTTGAAAATTGGAATTTTCAAAATATTGGAAATCACCCTTCTGAGTCATCATCCTGCACGATTTCTCTGAACCGTCGGGCGGTAAAAAGAGATCGTCTCTCGTGAGTTCTTCATCGAACTGGTAGGTCCATGTTCCCTTAAAATAGATCGCATTAATCAGAAACATCACCGTACGAGCATCGATCCTGTCCACGATCTCATCGATTTTCCCGTTGGTATTGTCATTGACCCATCCGTTGATTATATCCACGGCACTCGGATCACTGAAGTCCAGCTCTCTCACCTGGGCGTCGAAATATGCCTTGTTCAGATCCATGAACTTCTCCTCAAAGGAGTATCCCTGACGATACCAGATCGAATTTGCAAGATCAAATCTCACCTTCGGATCGAGGTTGGCTAAGAGTTCTATCAGACCTTTATAGGACTCGTTTATTTCCTGAATCGTCAGATCATCTAGTTCGAGCGTCCTTCGCATCGCCTCCTCTGTGCGCCCGTTAGTGCCGTTGTATGTCATGCCCAGCGCCATAGAGACGCTCAACGGAGACATAAAGACGTTTCTGTCCTCTATGGGTGCTGGTGCAAATGTCACCTTGGAGTCTTCTTCTTTGACAATTGCCTTGAAGAGTTTGATGCCGAATCTGTTGTCCGATTCGACCAGACGCTTTTCGGCTGCGGTTAAGTCGCGCGCCCCATTCAAAATCGGTGAGAGGGGATTATGTTCTCCGCATTGCGTAAATCCGATGCAGAACAAGAGTACGAAGCTGAAATTTAATATCTTGCACATGATGTCACCTCCTCATTAAACGAGCAAGTGAAAGAGCCGGTTCACAAATAACGGGTATCAACGCAAAACACAGTAGCATCCTTTTCATCTGGCAGCTCCTTGAAGTTAGAACAGAACAGTGGCGATCTGGATGACGACATACAGCATAAGCCCTGATACAAGAACAATTAGGCTCATATCTTTTATCAGCATCCATAATTTCACAGTTATTAACCTTTCTTGTGTGGGATTTAAGGTTTGAATTGTCGCTGCTCTGCACAAAACGAAACGCAACATTCGTGCCACACGATTAAATGGCGATTTCTCCGGTCGTAAAAGGCCATTTCTGTCCCTTACGCCACATCAGAGCGGGCAAAAGGACCCTTGATCGTCGGACAAATCTCAGAAATCTGAGGGTCGAGTATCAGATTTCTGATAAAAATAACGCTCTTCAGAAGGAATAGTTTAGGGACACGGAGTAGAGTCCCTTAGTGTATAACTCGATCTTTCGGGACGACTCATCTCTGTTGATCCTGTACTGAGTCTGGATGTCCCATCTTGGGGTAAGGGATTTGGATATTCTGATCTGGAGGGAGTTCTGCTCGTCTTCGTCTGTAAGTGGTTCCGCTTCATCGGGGATCTGTACGTCGTCGAAGTAGCGTCTTGTCTGTATTCTGGCATAGATCTGAACGGTCGAGCTGAGAGGTATGTGCTTGACTATGATTACTCTGAAGACGTTGCTCCTATACGAACTTCCGAAGCTTACAGATGAGTTTCTCTGGTAGGAGTATGAAAAGTCGACAAGAGATTTGAGGACGTATGCCTGGTATGCGACCCCTACCTGACTGAAAGTGTCCTCTCTCTTCCTTTGTGAAGGGTTCTCCGATTCGGGAGGCAGGACGACGGCTCCCTCAAAGTCGAGTTCCTTCCTTTTGAAGTGCACTCCGGCTTTGAACCTTCGGTAGAATCTGTATGCGATGCCGATATCAAACTGGTGCCCGTTTCGGTCGAAGTCGTCGAAGCTGTCGAAGTCCAGGAGTGATCGGACGTAGGTAAGTGTCCCTACGAGTGGCCTAAGGATAGGAAAGCTGAGCGAAAAGGATACCGTTCCCCAAAGATAGCCGTCATCGGGGGAGAGCCTTTCTCCTCTTTCTCCGAAGACCTTTTTATGCTTGATCCTAGCCCCTCCCGATGCGCTCACATTTAAAGGGAGTCCCAGGCGTAACTTCAGATCCAGATCGTTGGCTATCAGATTGCCAGCCGAAAGCCCACTTCTATTGAGAGGGGATATATATCTTTTCGCACCTGTCTGATAGTTCACAGAGCCAGAAGCTCTTTTGAGGGTGAGAATCTGTAATTTGCTGTTTATGTATGTTCTTAGGAGAATGCCTCCTGCTCCACCGCTTATATCCTCAAAGGTGTTGTCATCGTACTCAAATCCGATCTTTCCTCTGGATTGGTGGGAGATTCCAGCATAAGGGGAGGAGGTAAATAGCAAGAAGATAATGGGCAATATGAAGGGTGCAAATGCCTGATGTTGCACGGAGTGGTCCCGCCGCTTCACCTATCGTTCTCCGGTGCGGTCTCCATTTCTCGGGCTATGTGGTAAAGCCTCTGGGCTCTTTCTTTCAAATTGGAAAACTTCTCTTTGAGCCTTTCATTTTCATCTCTGAGCTTATTTATCTCTGTCTCTACATTATTCGATGCAGCGGAAAGGACCTCGCCTGATGAAGCTATATCTCTATCTGATGAGGAACCCGAAAAGAGTTCGGTCACATTCTCAGTCTGAGCGGGTTCCTCCGGGAGACTCGGGGCAAAACCTTCAGCGTCTGACACGTTATCGACAAAAGTTGGATCTGCACCCCTGTCTTTTCCCCCTTTACCTCCGGAGGCCAAGGCCACTTCTTTTGAAGTCGAACCTATAGTCCTGCTTGTGAAGAGGTCTTCATCGAAGAAGGATATCTCCTCGGAAAATTCCTGCATCTTATCGCGCGCATCTTTCTCCTCAGATAGGTCCTTCATCTTACTTTCTATCTTTTCTAAAGTCCTCTTAAGTTTGTCGGCGATGTCGCTTAAAAGATCAGCTTTTTCCCTTATTTCCTCTGGCCCATCGTCCCGCTCGATCTCCATATCTTTAGCTCCGACTTCCCCAAGTTCCGGAAATTTGCCGGAGGTTTTGAGACTCCCCTTGGCGGAAGAATACTCTTTTATTTTGTCTATCAGTTTCCTTTTATCCTCGTGGGAGTCCGTCTCCTTAAGCTGTATGAACAGAAGATCTATCTCTTTTTGATACAGGACCCTTAGTTTTGCTTTTCTGTCTGCTAATTTATTATCTACAGAATTCATTTTATCTCTTACGCTCTGTGTCGTTTCTGCAATCTTTTGAGCGTATCTGAGCTCTTTTTCGAGTCTGTACTCGATGATAACGCCCGTTAGATCTTCGATCTTTGCCTTTAGCCGGTCTATGACATGAGAGAGGCTATCGCTTCGTGCTATCAAGCTCTGATCCACGGAGGAAAGACTGTCTTTTAGAACCTCAAGCCTGCTGATTTCCATTTGCAGGCTATCTATCTGGTCGTCTGCGTAGATTCCAGTAATTCCTACGCTGATCAGTATCAAAGACAAGCCTAATATCTTTGTAAATGTTCGTATCAGTAGGATCTGTCATCTCCTGAATGTAAATCTGTCTACCTTGTCTGTGCGGACTACGGCACTTCCGGCTTTGCTGGCTACATCTCATCCTCCCTGACAGAGCGGCCACGGCACCTCGCGCGTCGGAAGGGAAACCCTGTACCGACATTAATCATGGAGGGTAATTTTGTCCATGTTGGGCGAACATACGGGTTCGCCCCTACCTGTCAAAAATATAGCGCAAAAATCATACCATCCCGTACTTTTCGAGCTTATAATAGAGGGAGCTCGTCTTCAGCCCCAGCATTTGGGCCGCCTTCATCTTAACGCCGGAGGCCTTGTCCATAGCTTTTTCTATAAGCTGTCTTTCAAGGCTCTCAAGGGAGTCGTTTAGAGGCATGTCCTCTTTAGGGAGTCTTAGGAAATCGTTTGAGAGGGGAATCTCAAGCAGTATGGGAAGATCGCTAGCCTTGATGGTGTCTCCGTCGGATAGGACTATGGCTCTTTCTACAATGTTTTCAAGTTCTCTGACATTTCCAGGCCAATCGTAATGGGAGAGGATGTCCATAGCTTCCGGCTCAATGCCCATCTTCTTTATCTTCATGTCCGAACATTTAAGGTTTAGGAAGTGGCACACCAGTTCCTTGATGTCCTCTGTCCTGTCCCTTAAGGGGGGAAGTTCTAATGGGATGATGTTCAGCCGGTAGTAGATGTCCTCTCTGAACTTGCCCTCTGAGACCAACTCCTTGAGGTCCTTGTTAGTAGCTGCGACAATTCGGACATCGAGACTAATAGTTCTTTCGCCTCCGACCCGCTCTATCTCCTTTTCCTGTAAGACCCTAAGGAGCCTGATCTGCACAGATTTTGGTATGTCGCCTATCTCATCTAAGAATATCGAGCCGCTCTCTGCAAGTTCAAATTTCCCCTTCTTCTGCCTTAAGGCCCCCGTAAACGACCCTTTTTCGTGGCCGAAAAGTTCGCTTTCTAAGACCCCTTCAGCAAGCGCGGCGCAGTTGACCTTTATAAATGGCCCGTCCTTTCTGGGGCTTTGAAAGTGAATAGCCCTTGCCACAAGCTCCTTTCCTGTTCCGCTTTCGCCCTGAATCAGAACTGAGGAATCGGTGCGCGCTATTTTTCCTACCTTGCTTAATACCTCCATCATACTAGGAGATCTTCCGACTATCTCCTTGAAATTGTACCGGACCTCTATCTCCTCCCTAAGATATCGGTTCTCCTCGACAAGCTTTCTCCCCAAGGTCTTAGCCTCTCTAAATTGCAGAACCTTATCTATTTTGATCTTAAATTCATCGGGAGAAAAGGGCTTGGTAATAAAGTCCGATGCCCCTGTCTTCATAGCCTTCACAGCTATGGGTATCGTTCCGTATGCAGTTATGAGGACTACGTCCACGTCTTTGTCTATTTGTTTGAGCTCTTTGAGCACCTCGATGCCGTCCATGCCCTCCATCCTGTAGTCCGTGATCACAAGATCGAACTTTCCCTTTCGGAAGGTCTCCACTCCCTCCTTACCCTCGAGAGCCTCAGTTACCTGATGACCTTCCTTTTTGAGTATCAGGGATATTCCATCCCTCATCGTGTCGTTGTCCTCTATTACCAGTATATTGCTCATACTTACTAGACAGTCTGTAGGGGGGAGTTCCGTGTGTGCTTTTTGTTAGGGAGGATGAGGCGCAGACAGCAATGCACGAAGTGCCCTAGCCAAAGGACTGGGAAACCCAGCCCCTAGCTCTATGATCTCTTAGAAAGCGGCAGAGCAATGCGAAAGATAGCTCCTTTTGAGCCATTTTGAGCTTCTATCGATCCGCCGTTGTCCTGAATGGTCTTTTTGACTATCGAAAGCCCTAATCCAACTCCCTTCTCCTTGGTCGTAAAGAAAGGTTCAAAGAGCCTCTCGATATCCTTCTCGGGTATGCCCGGCCCTGTGTCCTCCACGAGCACAGAGGCGAACTCCCCGTTCATCTCATGCGGGGTGGTCGCACCGCCTCTTACGATCACACAGCCTCCCTTTGGCATAGCCTGAACTGCGTTTTTGAAAACGTTTATCAGCGCCCTTTTGATCTGTTCGGGATCAACATAGACATTGACCTCGCCATCGTTCAGTTGAGTCTTAAAATCTATCTTCTTGTTCTCAATTTCAGTTGAAACTAGTGAATAGGCTTCATCTATCAACGATTTCAACGATACGGATGACTTTTGAGGCTCGGACGGTCTGGCGAAATCCAAAAACTCGGTTATTATCCTGTCGAGGTTCCTTGATTCCTTTATTATCTTCTTTGCGTTTTCCTGTTCCTGCGACCCGTTTTCAAGTTCGTCCTGTATCAAACCAGCAAATATCTCAATGCCTCCTAAAGGGTTTCGTATCTCGTGAGCGACCGCTGACAGCATCATCTTGAGTCTGTTATCTCTTTCTGTTATATCTTTTCTCATTCTGTCCATAGACAAAGCCAGGTATCCGACCTCATCTTTAGACCCAACCAGAATGGGGGTGTCCATATCTCCGCTTCCGATCCTCCTTGCTGCTTCCACAAGACTGTCTATCGGATCTGTTATTGTCCTGGACAAAAAAAGACCGATTACTATCGCTAAAACGAGGGCTATCGTCCCGAACATAATGACGTTCCGTTTGAAGTTCTCTATAGTCCGGACAAAAGCCGCGCCCGTCTGAACCGCAACGACAGCTACAGTCTTGCGTTTATCATCTATAAGAGGGGCGTATCCTGTCTTGTAAAACCTCCCGTCGTTTCCCTTAAAGAGGACAGAGTGAGCCGGTTTTCCGCTCCATACAGACCTCAGTTCCCTTAAGTCGGACTTGAGCCTCACGTACTCATACCCGATAGGAACATCAGGATCGCTATCTACAATGCCTCTGTTCTTACTGTTGAAGATGTAGAGTTTTCTTACATCCGTAGCGTCTTTGGTCCTCTGGAGTTTTCGCAGTATATTCCTGTAGGTGCGGCTCTTTTCGTATCCGGGTTCCAATCTCAAAAGGACATCGGGATCTATCTGAACGGCTACTGTCTGAGCAATAGCTATAAGCTTCCACCCGAGTTCCTCGTCCAGATTCCTCCTTGCTGTCCTGTAAAGGAAAAAGCCGCTTAAACCAACGATCAAAGCCACAAAGGATATAAAGGTTACGACAAGTCTATTTCCTATTTTTCCCCTGTGAAGGTTCATCTCCTTCCCCATACATAGGTGGACAGCAGACAGGGAGAGGGAGTCTACTTGAGATTGGCTCCTGGGGGACATATCGGAGAGGGGCATCCACCCTGAAGCAATCTGGTGGTGTGAGAGGAGGTGCCCTGTCTACTGTACGCTGTCTACTGTTTCTAACGTCTCCTTCAATTTCTTCAAACACTTAGCCCCTAAGGCTCCGTCTATTACCCTGTGATCACATACCAGGTTGAGAGTCATAGCCGGCTGTATCTTAAAGGTGTTATCGTCAACTACGACCACCCTTTTTACTATAGCCCCCACAGATAGGATAGCCACCTGAGGGGGATTTATGATGGCTGTGAATCTGCTTACGCCGTACATCCCCAAATTGGTGATCGTAAAAGTGCCTCCGCTTATGTCATCCAGGCTCAATGTCCCGCTCCTTGCCGACTCTGTCAGCTTGGCGGTCTCTTGTGCTATCCCAGCAATGTCCAGCCTGCCCGCATTTTTTAAGACCGGAACCATAAGGCCCTGATCGGTCGCTGTGGCAATACCTATATTTATGTCGGGGAGCAACCTGATATTTACCCCCTCCAGGATCGAATTGACCCTTGGGAACTCCCTCAGGGTGGAGGCGAGGGCTTTGACGATAATGTCGTTGTAGGAGGCAGAGATCCCCCTTTGGCTCAGATCCACTCTTATCTGGACTATGCTTTCGCAATTTACGTCCATAAACAGATTGATGTGGGGAATATCCCTCGATGCCTCCGTTAATCTTTCGGCTGCTACACCCTCTATTCTCGTTAAGGGGACTAGTTCCTCCTTTATCTTTACTGCTTCTTCGGGGGAGAATCTCTCCACGTCTTCGGTTGTAATCCTTCCTCCGGGGCCTGTGCCTTCTATAAGGGAAAGATCTATTCCTCTTTCCTTCGCGACCCTCTTTGCCGCAGGAGACGCAATTATCCTTCCTCCTGGGCTCTTGGCGGGAGCCTTTTCCTCTTGGACTGTCGTCTGTGGGGGCTCTGCGACCTCTTTTGTCTGTTCAACTTTCGCGGGCTCTGCTCCCTTCAAATATTCGCTTATATCGTCGTCTTCGTCCGCTATGATCGCGATATGCTCGGTCACCGGCACATCCACGTCCATGTCAACGAGGATCTTCCTCAAAATACCAGATGCCGGGGCCTCTATCTCCATATCCGCCTTATCGGTCGTCGCCACAAACAGCGGCTCGCCCTTTACTATTCTTTCCCCCTCCTTTGCGTGCCACTCTGCCACTGACCCTTTCTCCATTGTCAATCCCAACTTTGGCATTATAACAGGCGTAATCATTGCCCATTCCCCTCCTTATAAATTTAATTTGAATATGCCCTAAAGTTTTTTCTGTTCAATACGTATCAATAACAATATAGAAAAGCATCTCCTATAAGTCAATAGAAAGTAAACAGTAGGATGAGTCTGGTTCGGGCATTTGACTCTTTTATGACTGAAAGTAGAAGTAAAACAGTCTGCTTGTCAGCCGAAGCCCAGAGTGAACAGAAGGGCCACCAAAGCTATCTTGCAGACAGTATAGACCCCCATTCGCCATATTAGACCCGAAAAATGGTTGTCAAAGTCGCCAGAACATGTTATATTACAATAAATAAGACTCATAAATGGCGGATAAATATTGATCATCCAGAGGGTGAAAGAATGAAAGTAGGTTTTGATGGAGGAATAAAGCTTGAATTTCATGGTGCAAAGGTGACATCAAACGGTGGACTTCTTGCGTATCGTGACCTTGATTACGCACTGGGATTATTTGATTCGGTATCAGCGGTTTTTACCGATAAACGCACAGGCCGTAATATCCAACATGATATATCTACTCTCCTGCGTCAATCGATATACAGCCGTCTTGCAGGATATGAAGATGTAAATGACGCCGAGCGATTATCCGTTGATCCCGTCATGCGAGCGATTACCGGAAAGAAGGACAAAGGCAGGCAAGCTGCCAGCTCCAACACGATAGGACGTTTTGAAACTGATATACTGACTCAGCATGACAATCTCAGAAACTTGTCAGATATCAATGGCAAGTGGGTTCAAAAAGCGATGAGTAAAACACAGCATCAACGAATCATTCTGGACATGGACAGTTCGGAGAGTCCGGTACATGGCCAGCAGGAAGGATCAGCTTACAACGGTCATTTCGGATGTACCTGTTTTCATCCAGTGTTCTGCTTCAATCAGTTCGGGGATTGTGAAGGAGTCCTACTTCGCTCTGGTAATGTTCACAGTGCTGATCGTTGGAAGGAAGTTCTGGAACCGATCGTCAAGAGATACGAGAGCAAGAAGAATAGGAAATACTTTCGAGGCGATGCTGCATTCGCAAAGCCTGAGATTTATGATTATCTGGAGGGAAACGGCTATTTGTATGCCATTCGGCTTCCCGCAAATGAGATACTCTATGAAAAGATACGATACCTGCTGACTCGGCCAGTTGGACGACCGCCGAGGAAACCGATTGTATCGTTATATGAATTTCAATATAAAGCGGCCAGTTGGGATCAATCGAGGCGAGTGGTCGCCAAGGTTGAATGGCACCAAGGGGAGTTATTCCCAAGAGTGGGATTTATCGTGACCAACATGAGCGCCAAGCCAGAAGGCGTGGTACACTTCTACAATGGCCGTGGCAGAGCTGAGCAGTGGATTAAGGAGGGCAAGTATGCTCTGAACTGGACCCGACTCTCATGCAAGCGTTTCGTCTCCAATCAGGTGAGGCTCTGGCTGTTTGTTCTGGCTTACAACTTGGGCAACTTCCTGCGACGTTTTGTTCTTCCGAAGAAAATCAAACACTGGTCACTACGCAGCCTCCTCGTGAAATTTATCAAAATCGGAGCGAAGATTGTCAGACACAGCGGATATATTACGTTTCAAATGGCTGAGGTTGGGATAGACAAGAGGTTATTTGCCGAAATATTATCCCGGATTGAACGATTGCGATGTTATTCTGTTTAAACTGCCACATTTTTTTGTGAGTCGATGGAGAGGTGTCTCTAATTGGAGGATTTAAACACAAAGAAAGTGATAATTCAGAGGAAAATACTATTTTAATTGAAAAAAGTACTTGTTGAAAAATGTAAAAGTGGTAATATTAATTCAGAAACAAGAATGTATCGAAATATAATCCCTCATGAATGTGATATGGGGAATGTCGGTTCTTATGCCTTAACGTCGTTCCTATCGTCCTGCCGCCGCTACGCGAGCATATCGAGGACCTTCCCTTTTTCCTTGTCGATTACTTTATTGAGAAATACAATCAGGAGTTAGGTGGAAGGGTTAAGGGGGTATCGTCAGAGGTGATGCAGGCATTTTTGTCCTACTCCTGGCCGGGTAAATCCGGGATAGAGTAAAGATCAAAAGCAGGACAGATCTGTCCTTTCTGGAAATGACTGATGTGGACCCTCTTTATACGATGATAGCGACTTAGGAACAGATGACAACTTCTATGGGTGCAGTGATAATGTTTTTTCGTGATTTGTCAAGAATCTAAATTCAGTCTGTAAAAGTAAAAATACAAAGATACAGAAAGATTACGAATCTTGCGGCTCGACTGATCTTTGAGTTTGTCATATATTTGTATGCGAGTACTCTGAAATCGCCGAGGGACACAATGTACACGATGATAGCTCTAATTATCACATTACTCCTCCTTCCAGCCCCTCTTCTTACACGGCAGATCGAAGGCGAGTCCGGATCAAACAGACCCAAAATCGGTCTGGCGTTAAGTGGAGGGGGAGCAAGGGGCATCGCTCAGATAGGTGTGCTCAGAGCGCTAGAAAGGGAGAATGTAACCATAGAAATGATCGCTGGGACCAGCATGGGCAGTGTGATGGGAGGGCTTTACGCTTCAGGATGTTCGCCTGACGAGATAGAATCTCTGATGGTAAATACCGATTGGAGAACGATCTTTTCCGACGCTCCTATCAGGTCGAGCCTCTTTACCGAGCAGAAGTCCGAATGGGAAAAACACATAGTGCAGATCCGCTTAGATGGGCTCAAACCCAGGATACCCAAGGCTCTATCTTCGGGTCATAAGCCTCTCGCAATGACTAAGAGTCGAAGCTAAGCAATTTCGTTGCGAGCCTACTATACTGTCATTACGACCCCCCCTGATTGAATCTATCGGGGGTTAAATCGGGGACAGCGAAACAATCTCGCAGGTAATACAGACATTCTTGTCTGTCCAGCAGATTGGGACACTTCCTCTCATCCCCGTTCACTTGTTACTCATACACTGCTGCCAAAATCGTCCAGAAAGATCACAAAATCTCCGAGACCGACCTCATCATTTCCATCTAAATCAAATATGGGACTATAATTCGTTGTCCCGGCCGATGATCCGAAGGCGTCGAGGAACAGTACAAAATCTCCGAGACCGACATCACGGTCTCTGTTGAAATCGCTCTCGACAGGCCTGAGGACTATCTTTATTGTGCCCTGGCCCTGCAGATTAAAGATCAGGATGTCACTTTCAGAGGAGAGAGAAAAGTCCACGGGAGCGCCATTCGCATAGACTGAATCGGGTTCCAGTGTTGTCCTCAACTTTAGACTGAAGGGATTTTCACCGCTAAAATATCCCTCTAATGAGGATTCCCCCTCATTCGCATCGAGCGCAAGCGTTATCTTCTCCGATGAACTAAATAGACTGTCAGATCCAACTTTCAGGAATCTGCCGCCCAGAACGCTGAGTCTACCTACAGATCCCCAGCCGAGCCACGCTGGGAAGGAGTTTCTGTCGAACAATTCGAATGTAGAAAGAAAACGCGGGGACGACTTAACAAATAGTGCTTCACCGTCTGTCCGAACGGTATCGTTGTCTGCACTTAAACTATGTAAGCTTAAACCCGCCGAGTCCCTATTTTTGTACGCTATCGCATCTTCATTCACCTTTACTCCTCTTCCTCCATCTGCGTTCAGTGTGATGATCTCAGGCTCATCGCTATCTACAGCTTTAGGATAGAGCACGCTCAGAAATTTTAAATCTTCTCCCGAAGCCCTCGCCTTCAAGACTGTATGCGTTAACTCCTGCCTGTAGCTGAAGGAGTGAACACCGGCTGTGCCTCCCTCCTCTAGGATCATCTGAGCATTGTTAGGAGCAGCTATGTAGGCTATAAGCTCCACATCGCTCATCCTCCACTTTCCGCCTTTCTCCCTGGATTCAAATTCCCCAGCACTCGTGCCGCCTCCGTTGCCGTGCAGAAGCCATTCGTACGTATGCGCCGCTCCAGCATCAATATCGTCTATTATCACGAAGTACTTATTGTCCGCAAAGAACACGCTCCTTACGAAATTCGTGTTCTGGTACCTTGCCTTCACTTCCGCGTAGTCTAGGAAGTTCGTGCTGAAGAAGTTACTGATAGTCGCATCCACTCCTGCTTCTATGACGTTACCCGACAATTCGATTAGAGGAGGCCCCTTCCCATCGACCAAGATGAGGTTGTGGTTAAGCGCTTTGTTAACCTTGTGGTGCTGTGCGAACTCGATATATCCAGCGTCCAGAGCTAACATCTCTCCGTAAGCGAAGATGATAAAGCTGGTGCCGTCTGGGTGCTCGTGTGAAAGACCGTTAGTCCTTGCCTTTCCGTGCTCTCCCCTTAAGAGCATATATATAGCGTCCCTCGACCAGTCGCTTCTGAATACAGCGTCGCCAGCTTCTGGCATAAAAACCGTCGCGTTAAGATTGGGCTCCCGAGGCTGGACTCTGTCGTCATATAGAGCCACTGCGTCAACCCTGTAGAAGTCGGCGGCATATAGCTCTTTTGCGTTACCCCAGTCCCAGGCGTGAACGGCTCCGTCCGGATAAACTGAGGATAGGTAATTCCCGAAGAAATACGACAGATGCGCATCGTCCACGTTTGGCCTCGATCCATCTGGCAACCTTATATTCAAAGACCAATCGTGCATAGAGTGGATCTTGGAATCATTCAAAAGGTCCTCGCCTGAGAATCTCTTCAAAGCCAACAGATAGGGCATATATATATCCGCTGCATATTGGCTGTAGAAGGGTCCCTCGGCGTATCCTCCATTTGCATCTATCTGATAATCCATAGTCTGCATAACCACAGATCTGGCCCTTTCAGCCCATTGCTCGGGAGTCGAAACTGCTCCTTCGTATTCCGACAGAACGATCGCCGCCATTCCGAGCGCTGAGTAAGCCCTGATATGCCAGTTGTCCTTGTGAGGAGTCTGCCATAGAGGCATATTTACATCGAATAATCCCACCCTCAGGGTCACAGAGAGTCCTCCGTAGAGCCTGTCTGCCTCCTCAACGGCTATCGCCCTTATAGTCCCATCGGAGTCCAAATCGCCTCTTAGATAGTTGTAGAGTATATCGTAGGCCTCAAAATAGTTAGCCGCCCCCTCTGCTTCGGCGTGTGGCTCACCCAGGTTACCTCCTCTGGGAGGGAACTTCACAGCCTTCATAACATCTATTGCTTTCTGAGCGTAGGTCGAATCCTGTGTAATCATATATGCGAACGCCAATGCCTTTGCAAACCTCGTCTTTTGCCTTTCATCCCCCAACTGGCCTGCCGATTTGGAGAGAGCTTCATCGGACTTTCCCTTTATCCAAGCCCACCACGAGGCGTAAGGCTCCCTTTCGACTCTATCTCTGATGACTGGAATATCGACCTTTTCGTAGAGGAGAACTGGATGCCGTTCGGGAGGTAGCGCGATAACTCTCGCAGCGAGGAGAACCACCGTCACACCAACGCATATAGAGGTCACTTTGAACATTAGCAGCATACCTTCTTTGCCACGACGATCATCCTTTTGGACTCAAGGTCGAATGGTACATTCTCGAAGTCTCCGTAACACTTTATAGGAGAAAGCCCACAGGACCGCAGCATGTCCGTGATCTCCGTGTAAGTGTAGAGCCTCAAATCTATTTCGTAGTGTGTGACCTCGTGGGGCTCGGCTATCGTGAACTTGCTGATGACTTTTCCTTTTTGAGTGTCCCAACTCCGTTCGAGGAGAGCCCAGCTGTTTTCTCCCGCCTGATGCCAATCCCTGTGTCTAAACTCGCGGATAACTCTGTCCCTGTTCATAAGGTCGATGAGAAAACTGCCGCCAGGTCGTAATGCCTTTGCGACTTTTCCGATGACCTTTAGATCCTCCTGATCGCTATCAAAATAGCCGAACGCTGAGAACATATTGATAACGGCGTCAAACTCATCTTGGTAGGTAATCTCCCTCATGTCGCTGCGTTCTATGAGGAGGGATACTCCTTCTCTTTGTGCCCTCTTTCGAGCCTCCTGTAGGAGCTTAGCAGAAAGATCGACGCCCACCACATCGTAGTCCTTTTTGGCTAACTCCACCGCGTGTCTGCCCTGACCGCAGCACAAGTCTAAAACTTTGCTTCCCACTTCAAGCTGAAGCGCCCGTTCTACGAAAGCGACTTCTCTCGGAGCCTCCCGATCTAATCTCCTTTTTACCTCGTCAGAAAGCCAATACTTCAGGTAATCCCGATCAAAGATATCTTTGTACCAGTGACCCGAATAGTTATCTCTATCTTCAGTCATATTTGATAACGATTATTAGCAAAAATCACAGCACCAAACTTAACTGATCGTAGCCGAATCCGTCATCGAACAGCTTGCTTACGGAATCTCCCAGGTGAATCGCCTTTGTAGCGTTTCCAAAGAGCCTGGCTACAGATAGTACCCTGATCTTGGGTATTCTCTTCTCCTTCGGGAATGGCAACGTGTTCGTCACCACGAACTCCTCAATGGGAGAGGCTTCTATCTTCGACACGGCCTCGCCTGAAAATATCCCGTGCGTGCATCCGGCCATGATACTTAAAGCCCCGTATTCCTTGAGTATCCTGACGGCTTCTATAATCGAGCCGCCCGACAGGATCTCATCGTCGAATATCAGGGCGTTCTTGCCCTCTACATCCCCTATGATATTTGCAGCCTGTGCCTTCTCATCGTCGGCGTATCTCCTTTTGTCTATAATTGCCATCGCCAGCCGCAATCTCTTGGCGTATATCTCCGCTTCCTTTGCTCGTCCTACGTCAGTGGCAACTACGACGGTGTTCTCCAGGTTCTTTCGCTCAAAATATCCGCATATCAAAGATGTTGCAAGGAGCTGATCTACCGGGATTCTGGAGAATCCTACGATCTGAGGAGAGTGCAAAGTCATGGTCAAGATCCGGTCAGCCCCCGCTGTCTCCAATAGATCTGCCACAAGGCGCGCGGCGATGGAGATCCTCGGCTCATCCTTCTTATCGGATCTGCCGTAGAAATAATAAGGCAGAACAGCCGTGATCCTGCCAGCCGATGCGTACTTAAGGGCATCTACCATTATCAAAAGTTCCACAAGCCCCTCGTTCACAGGAGGCGAGGCCGTCTGCACCACGTAGACGTCGTCTCCCCTGACATTCTCTTCGATTTTAACCTTGATGTTTTCATTGCTAAATTTGTTGAAGCTTATCTTGCCCGGCTGGATGTCTAAATAGTCACATATCTCCTGAGCCAAAGCTGGATTGCTGTTGCCGGAAAAGACCTTCAGGTTGTTTAACATGGTCACCCCCTTTGTAAGCAGGCAGCAGTTAGTAGACAGTAGACAGGCGCAGCGCCTCCCTTCCATTGTCCCGATAGATTCAATCGGGGATTGCTTCGTCAGACAGGAATGTCTAATGAAGCATATTTCACCCCTTGCAATAGCAGACAGTAGGACAGACATTTTTGTCTGTCCTGTGGGTCATTAGCCAAGCACTGTCATTACGAGCGATAGCAAAGCAACCTCCGTTGAACTGCCTCTGGCTGTAAGCTGTCAACTAAAGCTTCCTTGCCAGATCTTTGGCAAAATAAGTCAAAATGACGTCTGCCCCGGCTCTTTTTATGGATGTCAAGACCTCCATAACCGCCCTGTCTTCATCTAACCATCCGTTTTCTGCGGCGGCCTTGATCATGGCAAACTCGCCGCTCACATTGTAAGCTGCCACTGGGCACATGAAGGTGCTCTTAACACGATGTATAATGTCCAGGTAGGCCAAAGCAGGTTTTATCATCACGATATCGGCGCCCTCAGCTATATCCAATTCTATCTCTCTTAGAGCTTCGCCCGAATTTGCCGGGTCCATCTGGTAAGAACTCCTGTCCCCGAATTGGGGTGTGGACTCGGCAGCGTCCCTGAAGGGACCGTAGAACGCGGAACAGTACTTGGCTGAGTAAGCCATAATCAGAACTTCCGAGAAGCCGTGTTCATCCAAAGCCGTACGGATAGCCCCAACGCGCCCATCCATCATATCCGACGGCGCTACGATGTCCGCTCCAGCTACTACGTGCGACAGGGCCTCTCTTACTAAAAGTTCCAAAGTTGCGTCGTTCTTCACATCCCCGTCCTCCACAACCCCGCAGTGGCCGTGACTCGTATATTCGCACAGGCATACGTCCGTGATCACAGTCAAATCCTGGACGTTCTCCTTGATCGCCTGCACAGCCCTTTGAATAATCCCATCATCGGCGTAAGCCTCTGAACCCAATTCGTCCTTGTTCTCTGGTATTCCGAATAGGATCACGGCCGGAACGCCTAAATCAGCGACCTCTTTGCACTCTTCGACCAGCACATCAGTGGACATCTGATAGTTCCCGGGCATAGACGGAATTTCCTTCTTTACGCCGCTTCCCGGACAGACAAAAAGAGGCAATATAAGATCGTCCACAGAGAGCTTGGTCTCTCTTACCATCCTGCGCAAATTCTCATTTCTTCTTAAGCGCCGCATTCTCACTATCGGGAACGGCATAAGCATCACCTCAAATCAGTAGACAGCCCCCCTGACAGAGTCAATCGGGGATTCGATCTCGGGAGGGCACTTTCTCACTCCTGAACCGTAACTGCGATACTTTAGCCCAGAGCGAAGCGAAGGGACAGCGAAGAAATTTCGCTTTGGCTCCTTCCCGTATGTAGTCTACTATTTGCTGTCTACTACATTTTTGTCATGTCAACTCTTGGTTACAAGTTGTTCACCGATTATTTACCGAACATAAAATGCATAACGTCCCCGTCTCTCACCTTATAATCCTTGCCCTCTATCTTCACCAAACCTGTCCGCTGAAGCTCTGCCATAGAGCCGTGTCTCTTCAGATCCTCGTAAGATGCCACCTCTGCCTTTATGAATCTTTGTTGCATATCTGAGTGAATGTTTCCCGCAGCGTCGGGGGCATTAGTTCCGTCTGTTAGCTGCCAAGCTCTGAGTTTGTTGTTTGCGGTGGTGTAAAACGTAATCAGATTCAAGAGCTTGTATCCTTCCAATATGAACCTGTTTATGCACGAATCCTCTAATCCGAGATCGAATAGGAACTCCTCCCGCTCTTCATCGGGAAGCTCGGAGATCTCCTCCTCCATCTTAGCTGAGATCGGGGTTATGATCTTATTTTCTCCAAGGGATTCTCTTAGCCCTTTGACAAGCAGACCTTTGCCCTTTGGGTCGTCCTCTGCCACATTTGCCACATACAAGAGGGGCTTGAGCGTCAAAAAATGGCTCTCCGCCACGATCTCCATCTCTTCATCTGAAAGAACGATGCCTCGTACCATCATCCCTTGTTCGAGGCCATCTTTTACCTTTCTGTACGTATCTATCTGACCCGATTCTAATTTTGCATCGCTCCTAGCTATCTTCTGCCATCTTTGTAAGCCCTTTTCCGTAGTCTCTAAATCGGCAAGGGAAAGCTCCGTGTTCACGATCTCCGCGTCTCTGGATGGATCAATGCTCCGATCTGTGCGGACTACCCTTTCGTCCTCAAAACATCTGACCACGTGGGCAACAGCGTCCACTTCTCGTATATGTCCCAGGAATTTGTTTCCCAGACCTTCACCTCTGCTTGCTCCCTCAACGAGTCCAGCGATGTCAACAAACTGAATCGTCGTCGGTATACACTCCTCAGGTGATAGAAGGCGGTTGAGTTCCTGCAATCTCTCGTCCGGCACCTCCACAGCCCCTACATTTCTATCTATAGTTGTAAAGGCATAATTGGACATCTGGGCTCCGGCCTGGGTCAAGGCATTAAAGAGCGTGGATTTTCCCACGTTGGGCATGCCTACTATACCGATCGAAAGCGGCATCTGGAAACTCCTTTGACTTCCATCATAATACGAAGAGCCCAGTCGAAGGGGACTGAGCTCTTACGATTCGAAAAGACAGTAAATCCGGAAGTGAAGAAACGCTCTTATTTTGCAGTAGGCGCTCCACTTCTCATCGTTACCGGGCGCTATCCCTCCTTTGCCTTTCAGAAAGCCGAAACCGTCTCTTTCTGCACTCATTTTCCCCTCAGTCCATTCTCGACATATGGCGCCCTTTCTTCTGAGAGAACCCCTATGTTATTAACATAACTAATAACCGATCCAAAATCAATTGTTTTTCGCTTGCGTATCTGTCTACTGCAGGGCGAACACGTGACTTCACCGCTTCAGGTGTTGTATAAGGGGTTGCGTTGGGAGAATCCCCGTTTACGGTCTACTGCATACTGCCTACAACCTTGTATATGCGGACTTGGTAACCTTTCAGTTTATCTGCCAGTAGTCCATCCTTGATGATTATCGTCTCTTCCTCGTAGAGAATTTGGGCTTCCGTGTCTTTTTCTATATCCTCCAGATGGATCTTCATCTTGAGGGAGTCTTTGCTCCTGTTAGCGACGAATATATAGATACTGCCGTCGTGTTCCTTCAGTAGAGTATCTATCCGTAGCGCGTCCGGGTCCACCGCGATATTCCCCCTATAGTCGTGAGAGAGGAGCACAGGGGAGAGCTCTCCTATCTCCTTGGCTAACTTTACTACCTCCTGCCAGAGTTTGAGCGGCTGGATATTCCGCTCGGATTCCTCACAATACCTGTAAAAGAGGATGCCTTTGGCTCGGTGTATCAGCGCAAGGTACGTCATCAATCGCTCTTCTTCGGGAGTCGGCGTCCTATCCCATCGTTCGGTCGCTCCGAACGCCTGAGGGATAACCCATACAGGCTTTTTGCCCTCCACAGCCTCTTTTGCCCTGTCCATCAGGTCCGAGACCCTGGAGGGGGGATACTTGGGAATAGGGTAAGGGTCTATGGCCAGAATATCTAATGATTCGGAATAGTCGTCGTAATAGTTGGGACGATTGTTGACCATGTACACAGGATGATAGGGGTCAAGTTCCCTTACCAGATCGTAGGCCTTCTGTGTATTGGAAGGAGGGGTATCAGTCTCAACGGGTTCGTCTATTAAGTACCACAAGAGGAGGGCAGGATGATCTTTGTAAAGAGACACTGTATTTCTTATACCCTCAAGATCTGGCTCTTTGTCCACTCTCAAGAATTCGCTAAGTTCTAAGAGGATCATCATGCCACTATCTCGCGCCGCATCCATAAGTTCACTAATTTGACCCTTCGTCAGCCAGGGATAATAATCTCCTGAGTTAAAGCCTTTGCTTTTCATATCAGAGAGGATGTTCTTTCTGAGCCAGTAGAGTCCGACCGGGAAAAATGGAGTCCCATCTAAAAGGAGGTTGTTCGTGAAGAAATCTATCTTAACTTCTCTGTTCTTAGGTGGGAGTTTCTGGGAGACTATCCTGGCCGACGCTGAAATCTGGTTTTCTATATCCTTAAGTTCCGCCCTGATCGAAAACTTACCGATATGTATCCGTTCAGCGTCGAATTCTACCCTGACATCGCCCGGCTCAAGTGGTGCTACGTGTCTTTCCGATACGAGTCCTTCACCTTCTTTCCCGAAAAGACTCTGGTGATAGTCAGCTTCACCTGTGACCCGGACTAGTCTGTTGACCTTTTCCGGTTCCCCCTGGTAAAGATAGATTTCCAGACTTGTGCCCGCAAGCAGATTTAAAGGGATATTTAGGTCTATCTGACACCTTATCTTCTCCTCCCTAGTATAGTAAGTCCGGTCCAGACTCAACTCCAGAAGATCGTGGACGCGCAGGGTCTGTCCGCCGGACCAATAGACTATCGCATCGGAAGCTGTGTCTATAGCGATGATCCATATTCTATATTTCCCCTTTTCTGGTGTGACATAATCCAAAGAGATGAGTCTTAGAGAGTTGGGGAATACAGAGGTGTCTATAGAGCTTAAGGTCTCCTCTCCAGCCGGAGAGATGACTTTCAATATGAAGCTTAAATATCTATCTTTGGAGGTACGATTGTGAACTTCTACATGGGCGCTGTTTGGTCCGATGAGAGGATTGCCGATAGATTTTAGGCTGAAGCTGAGATCTCTTTGAACGATCTTCTCACGAGTAGCTTCCACTTGCGGGGGGCGCACCACTCGATGTGGAGGTTCTTCCTCCTTTACGGCATCAGGAGGCTGACACGATGAGACAAGAAGAGGGAGAATAATCAAAATCAGCGTTATAAATCTGGGCACATTCTTTGACATAGGATAGAGTTCCGTCCTTTACAGATTGCAGATATAGGCATCGACTATTATCGGAAAAAGAGCGAGATTTGTCAAGGAAATTTTGTGTCTCTTATTGACTTTTCGCATCAACTTTGCAATACTAAGACTTAAGGGACAGTTCAGATCATGTTATGCGATTGGTCAAGTATAAGGAGGCGATGAAGAACCCTTGAAAAATATCCTTGTGATACGTTCCGGAGCTGTAGGTGATTTCGTGCTGAGTCTCCCGGCTATCGGAGCCCTGAGGAGAAGATTTCCCAGGGCAAAGGTCGAGGTTATGGGTTATCCCTCGACGCTGGAGTTGGCCCTGGGGAGGTACTATGCCGATGCAGGAAGGTCTGTAGATACAGCCGGAATGTCGAGCTTTTTTAGGGTGGATGGAAGGCTGGATAGAGATATTTCGGATTACTTTTCAAGATTCGATCTGATAGTGTCGTACCAAAGAGACGACGACGGCCTATTAGAGTGGAATCTGAGGAGAACGGGGACAAAATCCGTAATCGTTTGGGACCCTATTCCCGACAGAGTGGTTGCACCAGCACAATGCGCAAAAAGACACGCTATAGATCATCTGATAGACGCCCTAAGGCCGCTCGGCATCCGGGAAGAGGGAATAGCCCCTAAGATATTCTTAAATCCTCAGGACAGGTGCTTCGCGTCGAAGTTTTTGTCGGAGGAGAAACTGGAGAAATTCGGACCGTTAGTTGCCGTTCACCCGGGGTGCGGAGCGAAAAAGAAGATGTGGCCTCCGGAGAACTTCGCATCTGTCATCGAGCACATAAGCCGCGCTCGCGGGGCCAAGGTCGTCCTGATCTCTGGACCCATAGACAAGGAAGCTGTAAATGACGTCCTGAACCGACAGAGCTGCAAACCTATCCTGGTAAAAGACCTTTCCCTCGTACAATTGGCGGCTCTTCTGGAAAGGTGCCACCTCTTTTTGGGGAACGATTCGGGAGTTTCGCATATCTCAGCGGCGGTTGGGACACCTACACTTGCGATATTCAAGGCGTCTGACCCCGGTGTATGGGCTCCCAGAGGCGAAAATGTGACCACGATCTCGTCGTATAAAAGACAGCGGGAAGTCTCAATAAAAGAGGTAATAGTTGCTATCGAGACTAGAATTTAAGGGTCACTCTTGCAAAGTTGTACATAGCGTAGCATTCAACGGCAAAGGGCGGAAAGCCGAGCCACCCCAAAATGGGCATCTCGAATATCTTGATGTCCAGCGGATACGGGACAGTGTATATCCATTTGGTATACGACCAATAGTTCCAAAACTCCCACAACACCCCGCATACAAGTCCGGCTAACATAAGAGACCAGAACTTCTCGGTCGTTCCCTGTTTCAAATCTCTCAGAATAGATCTTCCCCCTGAAATATAGTTTATCGGTTCCAACAGGAAGATGAATCCCGCCCACACAAGGGGGGACAGGTAATCGGAGTGGAAAATAATGGGTACAAGCAGACAGCACGCCCCGAATGACATGTGTATATAGAGCCCCTTTCTTGTGACGGTTTCCCTGCGGAGTGGTCGCACCCCCCTGGCTCTTGTTCCTTTGAATATCCCTAATGCCTCTATTAACTCCGTAGTCAGGAATATTCCCGGCAGTATGGTTGCAAAAGCCCAAATACAACCTAACCATCTGACCCACCATATTGGGGGCAGATTGATATAGTGCCAGTTTTTGATGGAGAAATTGTAGAACTCAAATATCAGCCAGAATATCACAGACAAGATAAGCATAAGAACGAGTTCCCTCGTTCTATTAGAGATAAGAGATTTGCCCTTCAATTTGAAGATTAAGGCGTCCATGAAGAGGATGTATCCCGTCCAGACAATGGCTGTAAAAAACTGAGATACGATCATAACCCTTTGAAACATTAGGATTTCAGATAAGATGATTATGGCGGCTCCCAATATGCCGTACCATCTGAATACTTTCCTGTCGTATTGCTTGGATGTCTGGTTCATTCAGGCTCTCTTCTCCTAATAGTCAGTCTTTAAGCTAACGTCCCGCTTCCGACATCAGCACTGTATAGTCCCCGTTTTCTTCGACAACACAGGCGTTTCCGAAAGTGTTAATCATCCTTTTTCTATATAGCTGGGGTTTTACAGCTACAAGATAGAGTCTCCCTTTTTTTCCGAGAGCCTTGTAAGATCCTGCTACAAACTGAAGCGCCGTGCCTGCTCCGCGATGGGAGGGAGGATTGCTGATTATGAGGTTGAATTTTTCATTCTTGAGACTTTCAAAGCCATCGCTTATAAGAGCCTGGGCGTTGGTAATCTCATTGATCTTTATGTTCTTGTTCGCAAACTTAACTGCTCTTATGTCGGAGTCCAACATGTACACCTTACCCTGGGAAGCTTCACGTGCTGCCGTTATCCCTATAGCTCCGTATCCGCATCCCAGGTCGAGTATAACGTCTCCCGGTTTAATCTGCATAGCTTCTAACAAGAGCTTTGTCCCTGAGTCGATTCTCTCTCTTGAGAATATTCCGCAGGTGGTAATAAATGTATATTGTCTTTCTCTTATAGTCTCCCTTACTCTCTTATGGTATCTGTCAGATGGAAGTCTCTTAAGGCGGGTGTCGGTCCTTTGATCTTTGAGCGAGAGCACAACCCTGACCCCGCTTCCCTTTTTGAGCAGGGTCGAATTTCCCAAGACCTGTCGCATCCTTAAGGAGTATGTCTTGGCTCCTTTGTTTGTCTTTGCGGAAAAATAGAGGCGTCCGTTCGGTTTCAAAAGGTGGGCAGAATCCTCAATCATCTCGAAGATCCTGTCTTTGCCTATGTGGATAGGAGGGCTTAAGAGCACAGCAGCGAACCGTAAGTCTTTCAGGTCTTGTGGTGTATCAGCTAGGATAGCCTGAGCGTTAAAGATGTGCGTTGCGTCTTTTTGCTCTTCTGCAAGGTGGACGGATCTTATATCAGTATCCACTATATAAATACGGGCGTCGGGATTCAGCTTGGCCACTATAAGTGCAAAGTGGGGATTTCCACAGGAGAAGATAAGAACATCTTCCGAAGGAAAAAGTTGAAAAGCCTTGATAAGCAGTTTCTGGCAGATGTTGATGTCAAAGGGGTTCTTCATGCCGATTTTGACCTATTTAGAGAATCCCACCCGATGCTCACTTCACAACGGCATAAATATAGTCTATACTTTCTTATGTGTCAAGATAAGAGTAGAAATCGAGATTGCTTTGCCCACTTCCCCACTTCATGGTTTGTTGGCACTTCGTGCCCCCTGCAAAAAGGGGTGGCAGCAACGAGCGAAGTGCCCACGCCGCTTTGCAATGGCGTTGCTTAGCTTCGGTCATTGCAAGGGATGAAATCCCGAAGCAAGCTCAAAGAAAACTGAATAGCTCTGGGTGCTTTAAGAAGAGGGACTATCAAAGCGAAAGGAACAAAGGGGGCTTTGTAAAGGGCAGTGTAGTTCTCCGAATTTGTAAAAGATGTGGATTTAAACTAGGGCAGGAGATTAAACAGGGAACTGATAATAGGAAGGATATCAAGATATAAGTGTGCAAAGTATATCGTAATCCTCCTTCATAATCTCTTTGCAGTCGGGACAGTAGGGACTGTAAGGTTTATGGCTTTCGTCAGGGGGCCAGGACAACTCCTGGCTGCAACCTGTACACTTGAGGCTGTAAAGATCAAATTCCAACGGACAATGGTCTGGCACTTTCTTTCCGGTAGGATTGGTCGGATCATTCCTTAAGTCTATGTACTTGTGGCATTCTTGCTCGCAGTTATCTCATCGGTACCATTTCCAGGTGCCGTTGGGATGATGTTTATTGTCTCCCTGGAATATCTTTCTGTACTACTTGAAAGCCGCCTTCAGGAGCACTGACTTTTTCACACCGTCAATACGTGCATCCGGATCCGGCAGTGTGGCTATGCCGTCCTTGACTTTTATTTCATCGACCATGCTCTTGATCGAATTGTCGTGAAGCTCAGTCATCGTTTAGGTAGCGTTCCTGTTAAGGATATATGACAACTTTTGTGCTATAACCGATTTGACCCGATCTGTGAAGTAAAAGTCATCTTCTACCCTTTGGCGCGCTCTTTCGACATTGTCTGTTTTCACGTCAGTCTGACCCTTAGTCTTGGCAATGACCTTTCTGGCTATCTCAAAGTCGCCGGATATCTTTGTCTTAATAATCGCTTTTGCGACTTCCTCTACTACTTCTCTTCTATTGTAGTATCCTTCCTTAACCTTGTCCTTTACATCAGCGACCTTCTCATGCCTTACGTCCGGGATCGAGTCAAACTTAACTTGGAGGTTATGGAAGCTCAGGGCTACTTCAGAAAGATCCAGGCTATCAAGACGAGCCTCCTTCGTAATAGGCTCACTCTTCTTCACCCGTGAAGCGCCATCATGGTTCTTTATTTGAAGAGCTTTTATAAGCTGATTTATGCCGTATATTGGTGTCATCTGATCACATTACTTGTCTTTAGTAGTGGCTGGATCTTAAAGAGCTTACTTCTACAGATAGGTCTTTGACGTGGAATGTTCCGGTCACGCTTCCCTATCGACAAATGTTCCCAGCAGTTCCTCTATTTTGTTTTTAAAATTGATAGCTTCATGCATAGGTATCTGCCTTATTACCTCTTCAGTCTCATCGCTAATTACTTGGATCACTACCTGGCCCGCGTCCTTACTGACTGAAAACGAGACATGTCTCTTGAATCCCTCAGCATAAGCTGCGATCTTCTCGCTGACATCTTCGGACCTTTTTCTGATATCGTCGGCCAATTTGTCTATAGCTTTGGCCGGATCTCCCTTCACAGATATCTCCCGTATAACTTCTTCAGTCCCATCATCGATGACTTCGACCGTTACCTGTCCCGTTTCCTGATTGACTGAAAACGAGACGTGTCTCATCAATTCCTCAGCAACGACACTTTTTCTTCTATTTTCGACCAATTTGTCTACATCTTTAGTCGAATCTTTCTCAGGAGTCCGATTCTGTTCTGCTACCTGTTTTTCATCAGATTTTGGGCGCTCGGCCTTTTGACCTCGTGCACGGGGGCTTACAGGAGGGGACTCTGCCGTACTGGTTAACGGTTGTATTTCAAATTCTGCCATTGCAACTCACCTCCTTGTGAGTTGATCCCCGATAGATTCAATCGGGGGTTGAGATCAACGTCCCCTATTCTTTTGCGTTTCATCAAAAAGATACAGAAGAAAATGTTAGATGTCAATGAAAACTTCTCAGTATAACACCTTAAAACGTAGACAAAGTGAAATTCTCCGAAAATCTGAGAAAACTCTGAACTATTGACTGCTGTCTTAATATCAGATTCAAAGACTGCTGCGCCTGTGAGAACTTCCGTCTGAAGCTGATCTCTTTTCGGGAGATTCTCTCTTCAAGTCTCTCTATTTGAGTGTCGATCCTGTACTGCCCCCCAGAAAAGCGACATCAATTAAGCAACTTGGGGTAGCAGATAAAATTGTTTTCTCCACTCTTCCGGGGTCTTGTATCCCAGGGATGAATGAAGCCTGTTCTTGTTGTAATTATCGATCCACTGAGATATGATCTTCTCAGCTTGTTCAAAGGACTTGAAATTGTGAAGCCACACACACTCCTGCTTGAGGGTCCTGAAAAAACGTTCTATGACCCCGTTCCAATCGGCCTTTCCGCTCGGAATATATTCTTGACGAATGTCCCAATATTCGGTACTTGCCAAATAGGTCCGAGACAAAAAGATGGAGCCGTTGTCAGAGCGCAAAGTGAGACCCTGGGGGACAGCCTCCTTAGGAAGTGTATCGAGAGATCACGGCCCGATCCAGGGCATCTGTGGCCTCCAGTGCCCTCCCTTTTCGACTAAAACGATACCCGGGGAACCTCCCGACTCCCGTTGTCCACCACCGCAATAAGAGGACACCAACCATCTTCCCCACAATAGATCTTGGTCAAGTCAGCCGACCAGAGACTGTCAGGACGATCCATCACAGAACGCTTCTGGGCAACCTGTGGCCCCTTTCTCCCGGGGTCCCCGATTGATTCTATCGGGGATTCCACAGCTTACACTGCCACCCCTTAAGCTTCATTATCCTATGAACCTTCTTGATGTTGACATATGCCCCTTCCTTGAAACGAAGATGCGCCCAAACCCGCCTGTGACCAAATGCCTCTTCTTGGTCGAGTATCCCTCGAATACGAAAAGCAAGCTGTTCATCTATCACAGACTCTTCGACAGAAGAACTGACACCTCTATACCTAAGCCTACACAGAGTCGAACGATGCAAACCCAAAGCCAAAGCTACCACCTTCCGGGAATAGCCTCGACCCAAAAACCGCTCACTCAAGGCAACCGCTTCGTTTTTTTTAGACGGGCTACCTCCTCGAGTATCTCCAACTGGAGGGTTAAGTGCCCTACCTTACGCTCCAACCGGCTGACCTCCCGCTCCTTCGCATCCTTGCGACCACGCCGAGACTTCAGACTCTCCTGGCCTCCTTCCAAGAAACTATCACGCCAAGCATACGCCTGTGACTGGCTAATTCCATTCTTCCAACACACCTCTGATACATTCGCTCCTTTCAAAACAGCCAACACCACCTCTACCTTACGGGTCGCCGTCCAGCGCTTACCATCTTTCACTTCGGGGCTTGACACCTTGACCTCCTTTCTCAAACCCCAATTTGCAAAATATTTGTCGCCCTGTCAAGGGGAGCGGTATGATCCTTTCAATCCGGTCGCTGGAGCTGTCCTTTATGTCGTCAATTATTCCGTTGGTTTCGGTAAACGGCTCCAAAAGGGCCTCTATCCTTGCGGCGACGCCGTTTGTGGAGTTGAACAGGAGCTGGACCGCCTCGGAATCTTCAGATAGCTCGGACGCCAAAAGGGCTGCATCTGAGAGGCTCACCTGTAGGTCGTCGTCGAAGGTTATACCTATTTCCCCCAGGTTCTGCGGCTTGCCTGTTGAAGCTCCCGATACGTCGTCCGTCAGGATATCCAGAATATCCCGCCTCAGACTTGTGAACGTGGTGTTACCCGCAAGTACGCCCCTGAAGGATGTGTCAGCGTTGACAGCGGACTTGGCCTTGATGAAATTCAGAGTGCTGTTGACCTGACTCAAGAAGCTCTTTATCTTGGCCTCTATAGCGGCGGTGTCCTGACTTACGGTCACCGTAGCGTCCGAGGAGTCTGTGTAGAGGGTAACGTTCGTAGCTTTGAGCGTAAACGTCACGCCGTTTATCTCGAACGTGTTGGACGACTTGGTTATCTCGTCGGCCGAATCTGTACTATTTAGCGTAAAGAGGGCGTCCTGTCCTGTGGTCTGTGTCACGCCTGAGAGCTTCAACACGCTACTTAAGAAGGTGCCGCTGATGTCCGAGAATACTATCTCTTCGGTTCCGGTAGCGTCTGAGGTTACAACCACTCTGTCGAGGCTGTTGTCGTAGAAAGCTGTGACTCCCGCCTCCGAGCTGTTTATCCTGGATAGGACCTCGTTGAAAGTATCTTCGTCAGCGTCGAAGGTTATCGTGGTGCCGTTTATTTTGAAACTCCCTGAATCTGTGCTTGCAAGCGCTGTGTCGAAGTTGGCTTTGTAAAGCAGCACGTCCGTCTGAACGCCGGCTCCGCTGTTGGTGGTAAACGTCCCTGTGGCAATATTCACCTCTGTAAAGAATCCCACAGTTCCGGTCTCAGATATGGTTATGCTGGCGCCTCCGTTGTCGGCTTCTATGACGAACTTGTCCTCGTCCTGGTCGTAATAGATGTTGGCCGCCGCCGTAGCGTCGGCGTTTATGGCATCTATAAAGGCGTCCACTGTGCTGTAGCTTGATAGGGTGAACGTCTGACCGTCGACCGTAACGGTTCCGTCGGGGGTGTTGTCGAATCCCGCATCTGCAAAGCTCAGTGTGGTATCCAGATTATTTGTGGCGCCGTCCACCACCTGCGGTGAACTTTTGGTCCCGGCGGAAGTGTTAAGATCGCCTGTGCTCTTAAAAGAGGTGGCTGTGGCTAACTGCTTCACGCGGAAGGTGTAGTTTCCCGCCGCAGCTCCCGACGCGGACGTAGCGGTAACTGTGTCTGTCTCGGAAGACGAAGTCGTCTTATCATCAAAAATAGAAGTGGTTTCAGTATCAGCCAGATCCGTTGCAAGATCTTCCAGCTTGGAAAGAGAAGTATTGACATCCGTAAATACCGCTATCTCCCGGTTTATGGTGGACTTCTTGTCTTCCAGGGAAGTTACGGGACGCCTCTCTAAAGCCAAAAACTGAGAAACCAGAGAGTTGATACCGGATGCAGATGAAATACTTGCCATGTTTTGTACCTACTTCCTCATCTTTAAGGACCCAAGTTCTATGAAGACTCAGGCAGAGTTTGTTCACCCATGGCCGTTGCCCAGGTGTCACGAAGTTCACTTAATAATTCCAGGGGAACTTCAAATTCCCCCTCTTTTACCATCCTCATACAGTATTCGTACAATCTGAAGAGCCCCACTGCAACGTCCTCATACTTGAAGTTTAGAGAATCTATGAGCTGGACTAAAGCCCTGCTGACATCATCCTCTTTTTTCTTCTTACAACCTTTGACTGCAAAATCGAATATGAAGAGAGTCAAACGCTCCGGACTTGCCGCTAATATCTCCTGGTCTTTATAGTTATTGTACACATTAGATAACTGTGTTCTCGGAGGTGCGAAAGCTGGATATGACGCCATTCTTGTTCTTCTCCTTGGCTGTAGGTGTCCGGTCTTCCCTGTCCGGATTCACATAAGTTGTTGGTTGTGTCCTTCGTTAACATAGCCCAAGGGGCCATCTGTTGCGCCCCTATCTACTTCCTACCTTATTTTGAGAAGGGAGGAGGACAGGAGGGAGAAGTATCCCGTCTGTCCTCCTATTCTCAACAGGTTTAAGGTTTACCAGGTTTACTGGAAGAGAGACAGTACTATCTGTGGAGCTACGTTGGTTTGAGCCAGTATAGCTACGGCCGTCTGCTGCAGTATCTGCAGCTTGGTGGCCTCTAACTGCTCAAGCGCTATGTCAGCATCCTGGATCCTGCTTCTGGAAGACTCGGTGTTCACCTGCGCAGTTGCCAGCGAGTCCTCTTTGACCGATAACCTGTTGGTAAATGCCCCCAAATAGCTCAGCCCTTCAGAGACATTGGCTATGGCGTCGTCAAGCTTCTGGACGAAAGCCGTAGCATTGGCGTTGGTAGCTACGCTGCCGCCATCAGGTTCGTAATCGATACCGAAGGTCGAGGTAGTTGAGGTTAGAGACGCTATCGCTGAAAAATCTACCGTAAATCCGACACCCGTGTCATACTCGATGGTGTCCCCTCCTGCGCTAAAAGTAATACTTGCAGAGGCATCTGTGTCTGATTTTGTTGTTGTGAGTCCATCTGCATCGATATTGACTATAACGCCAGCTGAATCTCTTACCTGGAACGTGATGGTCCCGACTGTAGCGGCACCAGCGGCAGTGTAGGTTACGTCTGTCACTTCCACTGTGTAGAACCCCTCCGTAAGTTCACTTAAGCCGGAGTTGATGAATGTAGGGGAAGTAGCCACAGCCACAGTGAAACTTACGGGATCGTAGGTAGTGGCGACAGAAGCAGTCGCAGAGCCTACAACCACATCCAGCTGCGCCGCTGTGTATCCTGTTGCGTATCCTGAAGTAGACGTATCCGTAAGATCGAACGTTATGGTATCGAGAGTTCCAGCTCCCACCTGGAAATCAAAAGCGGCGGTCGCGGTTTTCAAGATCTCGATGTTGTTGAACAGAGCCTGTCCCACCTGGTCGTCGATCTCCGTGGCCAACTGCTCTATCTCGTTCTTTAAAGTAGTCCTCTCTGAAGCTCCCAGAGTGTCGTTTGCCGCCTGGGCGGCTTTGGCTCTCATCGTTCCCAGGGTGTCGCTGATGGTCTGGAGGTGTCCTTCGGCGATGGCCAAGAGGTTCTTGGCGTCGCCTATATTGTTGATTGCGACACCCAGACCTTCCGCTCTTACCTTCAGCTTATTGGCTATGGACAATCCCGCAGCGTCGTCGGCAGCGGTGTTGATCCTCTTACCCGTGGCCAGTCTGAGCTGATGCACATCAAGCCTTTTGTTGATGTTCCGCAACGCGTTGATGGCGTTCATAGCAGCGATGTTAGTGTTGATTCTTGCCATTTCTTAACCTCCGTGTTAAATTCTACCTTTTGGCTCCAGAAAGATTTGGAGCCCTACGGTTTGTCCGGGGCGTCCGTGCCCCATCTGTTGACGGCTCAATTTGATTCTGTCCGAAGGAGCCGACGAACTTCGGATGGGATCATAATCACCTCCTTTAGTCATTTTTGTCTCTACGTAGAATTATCGTCACTTTTATTTGAAACTTTAATTCTCTACATAAATTTTGACGATTCTACAATTTAACCTGCCTATCTGTTTTTGTTTATCGGCAGATTAGATGGAATCTTTAATGGAAGATTGAAGAAAAGGGACATGCAATAAGTTTTGTATATTGACTTGGGAACTGTACTTCAATATATTACTTCTGCTACGTAATGCGAAAGCTCTGCAACGCAGCTTGAACCTGCCAGCTTTGGGACTTTTCTGTGTTGAACGAAGATCAAATAGCCAAAATCGTCGAAGAGGTGATAGCAAGATTGACCCGGAGTCAGAGGAGTGAGCATAAACTCTCCATCGTCTTTCAAAAGTCCGTGATTACGGCAGAAGATGTCTCGTCGGCTATCTCGAAAGGTTGTAGGTATATCTCTGCCAAGACGAAAGTTGTAGTCACTCCTTTAGCACAAGACATGATGAGAAAGGCCGGAATATCTCTTGCGATTGCCGAAAATCTCACTGCAGATTCAGACTCCACCAAGATTCCCGAATCCTCTTTCGAACGTGTCGCTTTGGGATCAGACCACAGCGGTTACGCCATGAAAGAGGCGATCAAGAAGTTTCTAAAGGAGAGTGGAAGGGACGTAGTGGACTTCGGAACATCTTCGACTCAGCCTGTGGACTATCCTGATATATCCGAAAAAGTGGCAAACGCCGTATCTGAGGGGGAATGTGGTACAGGGATCGTGATAGATGGCGGCGGCTTTGCATCGGCGATCGTGTGCAATAAAGTTCCAGGGGTCTACGCCGCCGTCTGTTGGGACACTTTGATGGCAAGGGAGGCAAGGAGTAAGGTGGGGGCAAATCTTTTGTCCTTAGGGGCGTATATGACTGGCGAACCGATGGCTCTACAGATAGTAAAGATCTGGCTTGACACTGCCTTTGCAGGAGGCAGACATCAGAGGAGGCTCGACAAGATAAAAAAGGTGGAGGACAAAAATAAGTAGACACGAGCCCCCGATAGATTCAATCGGGGGTAGTCAGTAGACAGGGCACCACCTCCCATCCCCCTAACTTCAATAAGCTGGGGGAAAGCAAAGGCAAGTGGGGCTGAACCCGGTGGGTCAGACATTCCTGTCTGACGTGTGGGAGATAGTAGATTAGGGTAAAGGGGAAGTCTATGCCTGAATTTAAAGGTCCTAAACTTCCTTTTCTTCAGTGTAGGCCGATGTACGACCACCTCTACAAACATATACGCAAGTTCGAAGAGGAGACACGATACAAGAAAAATATCAAAGGTAAGATCGTCCACCCGAAGTTGAAGGAAGCGATAGAGCGGGAATTCGGAGCTGGCTCCGCCGACTGCAATGTGGCCTCGCCCCACAAAAAGTACGCTGCATCGCACAAGGAGTATTTCGTCCTCTTGGACGAGTGCATGTCGCATGATGAACTTTCGGAATCTATCCCCTCAACCTTTTGCGGCCCAAGTTTTCCCAATATCCCGCTGTCCAAGACATAAACCAGATCGTAACAGATTGAAATTAGATAGGGATACCTCCTTCCATGCCTATCTGCTACAAGCCTCTCGCGGAAAGCGTAATGCCAAGTAGCTCACAATGTTAGACTTCAAACCTCCGAAAGAGAATGATTTCGTCCTTAGGCCAGCCAAGTAGCTGGTGCCCTTAATCATGCGACTGAAGGGGTTAAGTTTAGATGTTGACGCTGAATCTCAGGAGAGGTTAAGAGCGACTGCCGGATTCGCTACCGTAATGGTACCTAACTATCCAAGCCCTGAAGATGCTTCTGTAATCTTTGCGCTCTCAAAACTCCTCGGGGAGCGATTCCGCTATGTAGCAGCGCGGGAGACTCTCCACCTCCGCGGTGGAGGCGGTCTGAGGGAATTTTTCATGCAGCGCCTCGGGGTCTATTCAGTGGTGCACGGTGCCGTTGATCGCGAATCGTTTCGGATAACGCGAGAGACCCTCTCAGAAGGAAAGCGTAAATTGGTCATTTTTGCTGAGGGAGAAATCTCACACCAGAACGATACGGTGATGCCCTTTGAAAGTGGCGTTGTACAGTTGGGCTTCTGGGCACTGGACGATATAAAGAAGTCTGGACAAGTAAAACCAATTTACGTTGTGCGTGTGGCTATCAAGTATATCTACAAGAAAGATATGTGGCAGGAAATTGAAAAGGCACTCGCAAAGTTAGAGAGAAAAGTCCTGCCAAAGAATTCAAATCTATCAGAAGATTTATACGATCGCCTCCAAAACGTGGGGGCTGTCCTATAGGTAACACTGGCACAAGGAATATCAACTTCCTCTAAGCGAGGAAAGTTCACTCAACGAGCGCATTCAACAGTTGAGAGAACATATTCTGTCAGAGATGGAGAACTTTGTGGGAATTGTTCCCCGGTCGGGATCTCTTCCTCTGAATAGGGTCCGGGCTATTGGTAACCAGATCGATGAGGAGGTCTACATGGAAGAGGACGAGTTGACGGAATATGGAAAAGAGATCCACGAACAGCGTCTCGACAAATTTCGACAATTTTAGTTAGACCTTAGCCGAATCGTGAACTTTATTGCCATCTACGAAGGGTACGTCGGTGAAAATCCATCTCAGGAACGCTTTCTGGAAGTCATCGCCCGCTTGGAAAAGGAAGTCTACGGCTTCCCCAAAACGAAAGGACCCAGGACGGCTCTTATCCATGTTGCCACTCCTATAAATCTGTTGGACGCTTATGAAGCTTACGAAAAAGAGAAAAGAGACACCATACAGCGTCTGAGCCTGGAATTGGAAACCGAAGTTCAGCAGATGGTTTCCAGTCTGTCAGATTCAGGTAGCTAAACGGGGCAATTTTCCAGCATCCAGAACACTGTCCCAAAGCACGGAGAATCCATGCAAGTTCTTAAACAGTTCCAAACGGTTCCAAATCAACTCTCAGGCTTGAGATTATTCCTAATTCCAATCTTATGGATTTTGGCCCTTATGAAATTGTCATTTTACGTTGGTATCGGACTAATCATAGTAGGTCTGACAGATTTTCTGGACGGTCTGATGGCCAGAAAATTCAACCAAGCTAGTGGGCTCGGCAGCAAATTGGATTCTTTGGCGGATAATCTGCTCATACCCTCAGTAATAGTATGGATTTTCATATTGAGACCAGAAATAATTGCAGATCATCCATACCGCTCCCCTTGACAGGGCGACAAATATTTTGCAAATTGGGGTTTGAGAAAGGAGGTCAAGGTGTCAAGCCCCGAAGTGAAAGATGGTAAGCGCTGGACGGCGACCCGTAAGGTAGAGGTGGTGTTGGCTGTTTTGAAAGGAGCGAATGTATCAGAGGTGTGTTGGAAGAATGGAATTAGCCAGTCACAGGCGTATGCTTGGCGTGATAGTTTCTTGGAAGGAGGCCAGGAGAGTCTGAAGTCTCGGCGTGGTCGCAAGGATGCGAAGGAGCGGGAGGTCAGCCGGTTGGAGCGTAAGGTAGGGCACTTAACCCTCCAGTTGGAGATACTCGAGGAGGTAGCCCGTCTAAAAAAAACGAAGCGGTTGCCTTGAGTGAGCGGTTTTTGGGTCGAGGCTATTCCCGGAAGGTGGTAGCTTTGGCTTTGGGTTTGCATCGTTCGACTCTGTGTAGGCTTAGGTATAGAGGTGTCAGTTCTTCTGTCGAAGAGTCTGTGATAGATGAACAGCTTGCTTTTCGTATTCGAGGGATACTCGACCAAGAAGAGGCATTTGGTCACAGGCGGGTTTGGGCGCATCTTCGTTTCAAGGAAGGGGCATATGTCAACATCAAGAAGGTTCATAGGATAATGAAGCTTAAGGGGTGGCAGTGTAAGCTGTGGAATCCCCGATAGAATCAATCGGGGACCCCGGGAGAAAGGGGCCACAGGTTGCCCAGAAGCGTTCTGTGATGGATCGTCCTGACAGTCTCTGGTCGGCTGACTTGACCAAGATCTATTGTGGGGAAGATGGTTGGTGTCCTCTTATTGCGGTGGTGGACAACGGGAGTCGGGAGGTTCCCCGGGTATCGTTTTAGTCGAAAAGGGAGGGCACTGGAGGCCACAGATGCCCTGGATCGGGCCGTGATCTCTCGATACACTTCCTAAGGAGGCTGTCCCCCAGGGTCTCACTTTGCGCTCTGACAACGGCTCCATCTTTTTGTCTCGGACCTATTTGGCAAGTACCGAATATTGGGACATTCGTCAAGAATATATTCCGAGCGGAAAGGCCGATTGGAACGGGGTCATAGAACGTTTTTTCAGGACCCTCAAGCAGGAGTGTGTGTGGCTTCACAATTTCAAGTCCTTTGAACAAGCTGAGAAGATCATATCTCAGTGGATCGATAATTACAACAAGAACAGGCTTCATTCATCCCTGGGATACAAGACCCCGGAAGAGTGGAGAAAACAATTTTATCTGCTACCCCAAGTTGCTTAATTGATGTCGCTTTTCTGGGGGGCAGTACACATCAGGTATTGTCCTTTACGTCTATACTTCTGTATGCATTATCTCTACTAGTGGGCTGGTTAAAATTCAGAAGGTTTGCCAATATGCATCTCTACTCAAGCAAAGCAGTGGGGATTGGCGGATATATCTTCATAGTCCACGCTTTCCTACTCAGCTATCATCAAGACCTATTCTATGTGGCAATTGGACTGTTTATTCTATCATCTACAGAGGAGCTTGTCCTCCAACTCACAAGATCCAACATAGATGAACATATAGGATCAATAGTATTGGGATTCCGAGATCGGGATTGACCTTGAGTGGGATCCCTGCTATTCTTCTACCGTAGGAGGTAACAGTGGAAAACCAGGCGGATAGTGTGACTGGGACCTTTATGATTTTGCTAACTCCGTCTATCCGGCGGTGATCACGGCAGAGGGTTATTTAAGGCTACAGGAGACTTATATGAACAAGAAAAAACAAATTTTCGGCTGGGCAATGTACGACTGGGCCAACTCTGCCTTTGCTACAACAGTAATGGCTGGGTTTTTCCCGATTTTTTTCAAAGTGTTTTGGAATGCAGGCGTTGATGATACTGTATTCTCATTTAGGTTAAGTATTGCTAATTCCGTTGCAAGCCTGATTGTTGCAGCCTCTGCCCCAATACTTGGAGCGATTGCCGACCGAGGTTCGCAAAAAAAGAGATTTCTTATTTTCTTTGCCTATGTTGGTGTTCTAATGACCTCAACTCTCTTTCTATTGGGAGAGGGACAATGGGTGCTTGCTTCGATTATTTATGGAATTGGAATAATCGGATTTTCGGGTGCAAATGTTTTATATGATTCCCTCCTTCCTTCGGTAGCCAGCGAAGAAAAGATTGATTATATATCAGGATTGGGATTTGCTCTTGGTTATTTAGGAGGAGGAATTTTATTCGCTATCAATGTAATGATGTACAATTGGCCTGATTTGTTTGGATTAGAAAATTGGCATGAAGCTATCAAATTTACGTTCTTAACCGTCGGACTCTGGTGGGGATTATTTACAATTCCTTTGATTATATGGGTAAAAGAAGAAAAAGCAAATGTTGTCTCTTCGGAAAATCTGATTATAGGTGGGTTCCAGCAATTAAGGCATACCTTCAAAAAAATTCGACAGTTACGTATGACTTTCTTATTCTTAATTGCTTATTGGTTTTATATAGACGGTGTGGATACAATCGTTCGTATGGCTGTGGATTTTGGACTATCCATCGGTTTTGAGATAACTGATCTGATTAAGGCACTTCTGATAACACAGTTTGTCGGATTTCCAAGCGCTATAGCTTTCGGAAAGCTCGGTCAAAAGTGGAATGTCAAGAAATCAATTTTCATTGGAATTATTGTATATTTCTTCGTTACAATATTTGCAATGTTTATGACCAACAGCTACGAATTTTATATCCTGGCAGGAGTTATTGGATTGGTTCAAGGTGGAGTTCAAGCATTAAGTCGTTCATTTTATTCTCGATTAATCCCGCCTAATCAAGTGGCTGAGTTTTACGGCTTTTATAATATGCTCGGAAAATTCGCCGCAATAATTGGCCCACTTCTGTATGGCGGTGTGGGTATGGTTGCTCGAAGTTTTGGATACTCGGATATAGCTTCACGAGCTGGAATTGGTTCAATTGTGATCTTATTTATTCTCGGCGGGATTCTCTTATATAAGGTCGATGAAAAGCAGGGAAAAATTGATGTTCAAAATTTAGAATAATTGAAATAATTTCAATGGTATAACATAGCCTTCAGGCATATCATAGTTTGCACAGATTCGAAGAGAAGTAGCTGGAATGTCCGTAGTTTCCTTTCTCTGAACGTGTCCTTGCTGAGGAGGATCATAATCCGTCTTACGGTGACTTGTCTTGCGGTTCTTTTCCCTTTTTGCATTTTCCTGACTTTCTATCAACCCTTTCCTGTGGTTAAGATAGTTAGTAAAATAGTACCCGATGTAATGTGGTTTGGTACTGCAGATAAGCCCTACACAGCTTTAACATTCGACGATGGTCCACATCCTATAAATACTCCAAAAGTGCTGAAGATATTGGATCAATATGATATTCGAGCTACGTTTTTCATTATTGGTAGAGGGGCTAAGAAATATCCTGCACTTTTAAAAGAGATTCGAGATAGGGGTCATCAGATAGCTAATCACTTCTATGAGGATAAACGAGTTGTCTTACGAGACCGTACTGAAGTAGAAGATTCTCTGGATAAAACAGAAGGGTTGATTCAACAAAGAAGCCAACCTCTCTATCTGCGTCCGGCCAAGGGCTGGTTCGGGCCGATGTTATTAGAAATTGCTAGCAACAAAGGGTATATACTCGTTTTGGGATCTATCTATCCCCAAGACGCCTCTGGTGTTCCATCCTTGTATATTGAGTGGGCTGTCCGTAGGTTGATGAGGAGTGGTTCTATCATTGTGTTACATGATGGTGGCAGAGATTGTTCTAATACTATTGCGGCTCTACCGAAAATTATTGAATCTGCACAGGACAAGGGCTTGGAGTTTGTCACTGTAGAAGAGATGTACGAGGCCATGAGTTCTGTACCAGACTAAGCTCAGAAGATCTTCTTGCCGACATCTATTTATCGGTCTTTGTATTGGTTAAAGGAATTGTCAATATACTTACTTTACACTTGTTTCGTACGGTTGTAGATCCCATGACAATGTCACTGTTGACAAATGGATGAGAGTAACGTATCTTTATTGTGACAAAGGTGCATACAGACGTTTGGCAGAAGGATAAAGGACTTATGATACCGCGCATTATTACCGCTATTTTAACGCTCTGCTCCTGCCTTTTTACATATAACCTTGCCTTTTGTCAAGTGTCTTTAGACGAGGCAAAGTCCCTTTTCAAGTCGGGGGAATATGAAAAGTCCAGGGATATTTTCGAAAAATATTTAATCCGCCATCCCGACGATCCCGAATCCCTATACTATCTGGGCAGAACAGAGACCGACGGTCTCTTATCGTACGATCACTTCAGGCGCTTGTTGGAAGTCGCTGCCGGGCACGAGTTAGCGGACAATGCCCTCTTTCAGATAGCCGAGTCCTACTATTCTGGACCATACTACATAACAGCGCGCAGCCACTTTAGAAGATTGCTCGAAGAGTACCCCAAAAGCGAGCTTGCCGACAGGGCGCAGTATCGAATCGGGATGACCTTTCTGGCCACCAAAGACTGGGCATTAGCCAGAGCCGAGTTCGGAAGGCTGTTAACTCTTTATCCTGATTCAAAAATGAGGATATTCGCCGGGTCCGGAATTATGGACTCTTACTTTGTGCAGGAAGACCTCGAAAGAGTCGTAGAGCTTGGCGAAAGCCTTCTCCAAAGAGAAGACGTAGAGACCCTCAAGAGCCATATCCTCTGGACCCTCGTCCGATCCTACAGAAAGATCGGGAGAGAGGAAGACGCCTCAAAGGCTCTGGAAAGAATAGCCCATGAGTGTCCCAACAGCTATGAAGCTGCCTCCATCCCTGGTATCGCTACAGCAAAAGGAGGCGTGCCTTCAGGCTCTGATGGAGACTTTGCCGTCCAGATAGGAGCGTTCAAAAACGCATCCAACGCCACGAGCCTTTACAACAGACTCTCGGAGAAGGGCCTATCTGTCTACGTGGAGATGAAGACCATAGACGATGAATCGGCATATTTAGTCAGGATGGGTCCCTACAAGACGAAAGAGGAAGCCCAAAAGTGGGTCGAAAGCTTATTGTCCATAAAGTGGGTTCACGAACGACCGATAGTGGTGAATACCAGTAGACAGTAGACAGGGGCCACCGCCTCCCATCCCTTGAGTCCCCGATTGAATCATCGGGGACTCAAGGCAAAAGCCCCTCGCAATGACAAAAGGTCTCTGTACCAGATGAACTGTCATTGCGAGCCTCCATGTGTCATCGGGAGCGCCCCCGATTGAATCTATCGGGGGGAGCGATCTTACTTAGATTGGTCCTTACTAGAAAGCTTTTCTCAAGTGAAAAAGTCGTTGGCAAGGTCATATGAGACAACACGGAGTGGTCGCACCACCCCGATGATAGAGCAGTACCTCAAGCTGAAGAAGGAGCACCAAGACGCCATACTGCTCTTTAGGATGGGCGATTTTTATGAGATGTTCTTTGAGGACGCCAAGATAGGGGCAAATCTTCTGGGACTGACTTTAACCTCCAGAAATCACGGAAAGTCCGATAATGTGCCCTTGGCAGGTGTGCCTCATCATGCCTTAGACGGATACCTTGCCAAACTGGTCAAAGCGGGTGTGAAGGTCGCTATATGCGAGCAGATGGAACCCCCTAAACCTGGTGGAGGCATAGTAAAAAGAGAGGTCGTCCAGATCGTCTCTCCTGGCACAGCCCTATCGGAGAACCTCCTGGATGGCAGCAAGAACAATTTCCTCCTATCCTTGTGCTCAGACTCCCAAAGATCGGGAATCTCCACAGTAGATCTCTCCACAGGTGATTTTGGAGTTGCGGAGGTACCCAACGAGGTGCTCTGGGAGGAGGTAGAGAGGAGAAGCCCCGCAGAAGTCGTCGCATCGGAAAGCTGGGTGGATCGCTTCAAAGACGAATTTGAAGATCTCTTTCCTAAGATTCTACTGACAAAGATTGATGACTGGGCTTTCCTCTACGACTCCGCCTACGAGGCCCTTTTGGACCACTTCAAAGTAGCGTCTCTAAAGGGCTTCGATTGCGAAGATCTAAAGATCGGTATCTGCTCCGCTGGAGCAGTTCTGGGCTATCTCAAGGAGAATCAGAAAAGCGATGTTTCCCACGTCAACCGCATATCCAGATACCGCTCAGCCGATTATATGATATTGGATCCGTCCACGCAGAGCAACCTGGAACTCTTATCCTCCCTGAGAGAAGGTGCTCGCGAAGCGTCGCTCCTTTACGTCTTGGATAGCACTAAAACCCCCATGGGCGCAAGGACCTTAACGAACTGGATCCTGCTCCCCCTTACTTCTGTTAAATCTATCGAGCAGAGACTTGACGCTGTCGAGGAACTATTTTACGATTCTGAGTGCAGGATGGAGATAGCGGATGTTCTGAAAGAGATCAGCGATTTAGAGAGGATTATAGCTAAGGTGTGCTGCGCCAGAGCCAATGGCAGAGACCTGATCGGGCTGAAAAATTCCCTCAAGAAACTCCCCCAACTCAAAGATGTCCTTGAGGGCAAGACATCGGAGATGCTCTGCCGCACAAGGGAGTCGGGTCTCCCGGACTTAAGCGATGTAGCAGACCTCATCGACCGCGCGATAGAGGAAGAACCTCCCCTTTCTATCGCAGAGGGTGATATAATAAAGGACGGCTACAACGAGGAACTCGACGGTCTGAGAGGCGTAACTTCTGAGGGCAGAGATTGGGTAGCAGTCCTCCAGTCCAAAGAGAAGAGCAGAACGGCCATTACCTCGCTCAAGGTGGGATATAACAAGGTATTCGGCTACTACATAGAGGTGACCAAGTCCAATCTGAATAGAGTCCCCGACGACTACATCCTCAAACAGACGTTAGTAAATGCCAGCAGGTTCATAACGCCGGAACTGAAGGAATGGGAGGCCAAGATACTCGGTGCCGAAGATCGGATAAAGGAGCTCGAACTTAACCTCTTTGTGGATATACGCTGCCAGGTGGCCGAAAGGGTCCGGGAGATTCAGACAGCCGCCAAAGCCGTAGCCTACATAGATGTCCTTGCATCGCTTGCTGAAGTAGCCTCGGCTTATGACTACGTCCGCCCCCAGGTGGACGACAAAGACACAATAGAAATATCCGGCGGCAGGCATCCTGTGGTCGAACGGCTCATCAAGGAGGGCGAGTTTGTCCCGAACGATGTCTACTTAAGCGGTTCCAGCGATCAGGTACTCATAATCACGGGACCAAATATGGCAGGGAAAAGCACCGTCCTGCGTCAGGTCGCCCTGATAGTCTTGATGGCTCAGATGGGCAGCTTCGTCCCTGCAAAATCGGCGAAGATCGGCGTTGTAGATAGGATATTCACCAGGGTCGGAGCGTCTGACAATCTTGCAAGGGGGGAAAGCACCTTTTTAGTGGAGATGAACGAAGCCGCCAATATCCTCAATAACTCCACGTCTAAAAGTCTCGTTCTCCTGGACGAGGTCGGCAGAGGAACCAGCACCTTCGACGGCCTGAGTATAGCCTGGGCTACGGTGGAACACCTCCATAACTCCCCTAAAGCCAATCCCAGAACGCTATTTGCGACGCACTACCACGAACTCGTAGAACTTGAAGAACGTCTTAAAAGGGTCAAAAATTACAACGTAGCGGTAAGCGAAAGTGGAGATCATGTCGTATTCCTGTACCAGATGGTCCCTGGAGGCTGTGACCACAGCTACGGCATCCATGTCGCTCGCCTGGCCGGAATGCCTCAAGAAGTAGTGGATAGGGCAAGGGAGGTCCTCAGCGACCTGGAAGGGAACGGTTCAACATCGCACGAGATTTCAGACACACCCGGGCCTAAACGGAGGGCGCATCCCTCCGACAACCTTCAGATGACCCTCTTCGGCTCTTCTGAAAATCCCGTAATAGACGAGATAAGGAACACAGACATCAGCTCTACAACGCCCCTTCAAGCGTTGATAAAAATAGAGGAATGGAAGAAAAAGATCGAAGGGAAGTGATCTAACAGTGTTCGATGGAAGAGGTTCTTTATCGATGACTGATAAGATAGTTAAAACTGTTACTACTGACAAAAACACCTTTACGATAGTCTTAACCCCAGAGGAAGTCGGAGGCTACAGTGCAGTTTGCCCCGCTTTGAAAGGGTGCATCTCCCAGGGTGAAACAATCGAAGAGGCTCTGGAGAATATCACCGATGCGATTGAGCTTTATATTGAGACCGTGAAACTTTTATAAATGAATAATAGAGAAAACATAGCCCTTAAACTTGAAAGCCTGCCTCAAAAGCCCGGAGTCTATTTGATGAAGGACAGAGGTGATCAGCTCATATACGTCGGCAAGGCCAAGTCTTTAAGAAACAGGGTAAGGTCCTATTTTGGGAAATCGGCAGACGACGGGAGGATACAGTTTAAGGCCCTTGTCTCCAATATAACTGACTTCGAATACATTATCACGGACAACGAGTTAGAGGCCCTGATCTTAGAGGCAAATCTTATCAAGGAACACAAGCCCCGCTATAACATCACCTTGAAAGACGATAAAAAATACCCCTTCATCAAAATCACAAACGAGGACTATCCTCGCATTCTGGTCGTGAGAGAGATGAAAAAGGACAAGGCCGAATATTTCGGTCCCTACACCGACGTGAGCGCCATGCGCAGGACGTTGGAGATAATAAGGCGCGTCTTTCCTGTAAGGACCTGCCAGGATTCGCTTCCTTCTCCTCGTATTACCAGAGTATGTCTTGAGTACGAGATAAAACGCTGTGGGGGACCCTGCGAGGGCTTTGTGAGCAGGGAAGAATACCAGGGCATGATGGAGGAGGTGGTGCTCTTCCTGAAGGGCCGAAATGACCGCATCATAGAGAATCTCAGAGAGAAGATGAAGGAAGCCTCTGAGAATTTGAGGTTTGAGGAAGCTGCCTCCTACCGGGACCGTCTTTCCGATATCCAGAGCCTTGCTGATAGGCAGAAGGTAGCGACCGCTACTTTAGATGACTGGGACATAATAGCGGTCTGTGTGGACGATGACGAAGCCTGCGGGGTTGTTATGGAGGTGAGAGCAGGAAAAATGCTCGGCAGAAAGCACTACTTTATGGACAAAGTTTTGGATTCCTCCCACTCTGATATAGTATCAGGATTCGTCAGACAGTTCTACCTCACCTCAACGAGCGTGCCCAGAGAGATCCATCTTCCTCTGGAGATAGAAGAACAGGATTCTATCTCTCTATGGCTCTCTAACATTGCCGGGTTCAAAGTAACTGTCAAAGTGCCCGAACGAGGCGACAAAGCCAAACTCATAAAGATGGCAGAGAGGGACGCCGGGCTCCTCCTGACCGAGCGAAGGCTGAAGAGGGAAAAGCTCAAAGACAGAGTTCCTAATTCGGTCGAAGCCTTAAAGCGAGATCTAAGGCTCGAAGTCCTGCCAAGGAGAATAGAGGCTATAGACATATCCAACGTGCAGGGGAGTGACCCTGTCGGCTCATTGGTCAGTTTCTGGGACGGCAGACCCCAAAAGGGACAATACAGACGGTTTAAGATTTCCAGGGTAGAAGGCCCCGACGACTTTGCAATGATAAGAGAGGTCGTACAAAGGAGGTTCAAACGTCTCTTGGAGGAGGGATCGGAACTGCCGGATCTCCTCTTGATAGATGGAGGGAAGGGCCAGCTTTCAAGTGCTGCCGCCACTTTGATGGACGTGGGCATGCCCGAACAGCCCGTAATTGGTCTTGCCAAGAGGCTCGAAGAGGTATTCGTCCCGGGAGTATCAGAAGCTCAGACTCTGCCCAAGACCTCTTCGTCTCTTAGACTCCTTCAAGCGATAAGGGATGAAGCGCACCGCTTCGCGCTCGAATACCACCGCAAAAGGAGGCAAAAGCGTACGATCTCCTCCGAACTGGATAACATAGAGAGCATTGGCGAATCCAGAAAGCGGATGCTCCTCAACAGATTCGGATCAGTAAACAGAATCGCCCAGGCCGATGTGGAGGATATAGCCTCTATCCAAGGTATAGGAAGAAAGCTTGCTTCGACGATTAAAGATCATTTGCAGAAGAGAGTGTGAACTTCTACACTAAGGTTTACAGAGATTCAAGACAACAGAGATACAAAAATTAAATAGATAGGTGGAAGATTATGGATAAAGATGATGAAGATCCTACTCCTAATAGAATCATGCAACTTGGCCTCGGCTTTTGGGGCTCGAAGACCCTGCTGAGTGCGATTGAGATCGGTTTGTTCACTGAGCTTGCCAAGGGTCCCTCAGATATTGATGAACTTGCCGAGAAACTTGGACTCCACCCGCGCGGCGCACGGGATTTCTTCGATGCACTCGTCGCCCTGGGAATGCTGGAGCGAAGCGACGGGCGGTATGCCAATACGTCCCAGACAGATCTTTTCCTGGACCGGGAGAAACCTGGCTATATTGGAGGCATACTTGAGATGGCCAACGCGCGTCTCTATCCCTTCTGGGGCTCGCTGACCGAAGCGCTGCGCAGCGGCCGACCGCAGAACGAGGCAAAAGACGGGGAGGACGTATTTGCTGCACTTTATAGCGACCCTGCTGGGCTGCGGGGATTTCTTGAAGCCATGACAGGTATCAGCATGGGTGCGGCAAAGGCGATCGCGAATAAATTCCCGTGGGCCGATTATCAGACGTTCATTGACATCGGAACGGCTCAAGGTGTCTTGCCGGTGCAAGTCGCTCTTGGCCACAGTCACCTCACAGGAGGTGGGTTCGACTTGCCGTCCGTGGGCCCCATCTTTGAGGACTACGTGAATTCGTTTGGGCTAAGCCGGCGCTTGCGCTTCTATCCGGGCAACTTCTTCGAGGACTCACTGCCGGAAGCAGACGTTTTGGTGATGGGACACATTTTGCACGACTGGAATCTGGAGGAGAAGCACATGCTGATCGCCAAGGCGTACGATGCACTGGCCAAAGGCGGCGTGCTAATCATCCACGAGGCTATAATTGATGACGACCGTAGCCAGAACGCGTTCGGATTACTTATGAGCCTGAACATGCTCATTGAGACACCAGGTGGATTCGACTACACTGGAGCCGATTGCACCTCCTGGATGCGCGAGGCTGGATTTCGTCAAACACGCGTCGAGCATCTTGTCGGACCGGACTCGATGGTCGTTGGAATCAAGTAGTATCCACAGGGCTCAAAAAAATGTCCGCAATTTTAAGGACTCAGTTCGGCAGCGTGAGAATAGCATTTTCTGACCGCAAGCTAAAGAGGGTCAAGTTAGGAGAATTCCGCAGAACCAGCGGCGAAATAGGGATACTTGGAAAGGGAGGTCGAGCCTCCGACTTCTACCCCGATTTGATTGAATTCGAGGATCAGATGGTAAAGTACTTCAGGGGAGAGCCGGTGGATTTCTCAATTCCCCTGGATGTCTCAGGCTTTACTGATTTCCAAAAAGCAGTCTGGATGGAAACGTCATCAATATCCTACGGCAAGGTGGCAACCTACGGTGAAATAGCAGAGGCAATAAAGAGACCTGCAGCCTCCAGGGCAGTGGGAGCGGCACTTGGGAGAAATCCCATTCCCATAGTAATTCCCTGCCACAGGGTTATAGCCGCGAACGCTGCTTTGGGTGGATTTTCGGCAGGAACAGACTGGAAAATCGCCCTTTTGAAGCTCGAAATTACCCAACTGGATATATCCTAAATTAGTCGACAATAGTTCAGTAGACAGCAGGTAGGGCACCGCCTCCCATTCCTAGAGATTGCTTCCCCCCGATCGCCTTAGTCGGGGGCGCTCGAAATGGCATTGTTTGCTTTGGCCCCTAGGCGTTGCAAAGGGGAAAAGTCACGAAGTGATCCCTCTGTATGCTGGTTACTATTTTTGAGCCGATACTTAATGCAAACTTTAGAGACATACAGTCGAAGCGAACGTCCTGATGATCACAGCAGGTATTCCGCCGAGGCGAAGGAGCTTTTAGATCAATTTCTCGACTACATAACCGTCGAAAAGGGTCTGTCAGGCAACACCGTCTATGCCTACAAGAAGGATATCGAAAGGTATTTGGAATTCCTATCCTTCAGGGGTGCCCGTTCGCCTGAATACGCGCGTCGCGAGGACATATCGTCTCTCTTGCGCCTTTTGAGCGATTGGGGAATGGAGTCATCAAGTATCTCAAGGAACCTCTCCTCAATAAGGATGTTCCACCGCTTTCTCCTCAATGAAGGAAAATCCACGGATGATCCCACAGAACATGTGGAAAGCCCGAAACTGGGAAGGCATCTTCCCGACGTCTTAAACCCCATCGAAGTAGACATCCTCTTAAATCAGCCCGATACCAGTACCCCTATGGGCACAAGGGACAGGGCCTGGCTTGAGTTCCTCTACGCCACAGGTGTCAGGGTCTCGGAGCTCATATCCGTCCACACGGGAGACCTGCTTCTGGAGGATGCGGAACATCCGCTTGAAGGAGAAGGCGAACATCGTATCGGAATGGTGAGAATTTTCGGGAAGAGATCCAAAGAGCGCTTAGTCCCCATAGGAAGCGCAGCAATTGCCTGGATTGACATCTATTTGAATAGTGCCAGATCAAAGATCGCCTCCGATGCGTCCGGAGACGTTCTATTCCTCAATTGGAGGGGGAAACCGCTTTCCAGGATGGGCATGTGGAAGATACTTCGAAAATACGTGAATATGACCAACATCGCCAAGAGAGTCAGCCCTCATACTTTAAGGCACTCTTTTGCGACGCACCTTTTAGAAGGAGGAGCAGATCTGCGCGTTATCCAGGAGATGCTCGGCCACGTCAACATATCCAACACACAGATATACACGCACATCGATATAGAATATCTGAGGGAAGTCCACAGAACTTATCATCCGAGAGGATAAACCAGTAGACAGCAAACAGTAGACAGTAGACTGGGAACATCCCCTCATCCCCAAACAAGTAGACAGATACAGTAGACGAGGGAAATGCAAATAGACAGTAGTCCTGAAAAAGCAGACAGGTTTGAAGATTTAGAAGTCTGGAAAAAAGCTCATCAACTTGTCTTGAATGTTTATCAACTCACCAAAGACTTTCCTCCTGAGGAAAAATTTGGTTTGGTTTCTCAAATGCTGAGGGCTGCTGTTTCTATTCCAGCAAATATCGCAGAAGGGTTTAAAAAAGCGGACATTAAAAGACAAGACGAGCTTCTACAACATCGCTCAGGGAACTCTTGAGGAGTTGCGGACTACATAATTCTTTCAAAAGACTTGGAATACTTACAGGACAACCAAAAGTTAATCAACCAGGTTGAAGAAATAGGAAAGATGCTTTACGGTCTTGTTAAAAGTATACAGTAGAAGGGATCTCCTGACTGCTGTATACTTGAGGGAGATGGGAGGACGTGACCCTGTAGGCTGTCTACTATTTTAAGGGGGATATTCCGTCAAGCGCTTAAATTCTTCTCCTTACATAGTCCTGCCTGTAGGGATTACAGCAGCCTCTTTTGCCTCTATTCTCATACGTCTGTGCGACGCTCCGCCTTTAATAATTGCCGCATACCGCCTCTTTTTAGCCTCGCTTATGCTCTTGCCGTTTGTCCTTGTGGACAGACGCGCACATCCTACGAAGCTGAGCAGAGGTGATCTTCTACTTTCGGTCCTTTCGGGTCTGTGCCTTGCCCTCCATTTTTCCCTATGGATAACCTCCCTAAGCTACACTACCGTGGCAAGCTCTGTAGTCCTCGTTACTACAAACCCCATCTTCGTGGGTATCGGCTCACATTTCTTTCTGAAAGAGAAAGTATCTCCCAAAATGGCTTTCGGCATAGCGGTCTCCGTCGCAGGCGGCGTCATAATCGGCTTTGGAGATTGGGAGAAGGGTCCGGAGTCGCTGATCGGGGACATCCTCGCTCTTTTGGGCGCAGTCGCCATGTCCTGCTATCTGTTAATCGGCAGAAAGCTCAGGCAAAAAATAGGCCTTTACAGCTACATATTCAAAACCTACACATCCGCCGCCCTCTTTTTAATAGTTATATGCCTGATCTTCGGTCAAGAATTCGTGGGTTATTCCCCAAAGACGTACTTTTATCTTTTCCTTTTAGCCCTCGTTCCACAGATCATCGGCCACAGCTCCATAAACTGGGCTTTGGGGAGCATTTCTCCATCCTTTGTATCTATAGCGCTCTTAGCCGAGCCTGTCATAGCCGCTGTTTTAGCCTATTTTATCCTTTATGAGACTCCCACGCCTCTCAGAATCGCAGGTAGCATAATCGTCCTTTATGGAATCTATAGATCGGTTTCGGGAGAAAGAATTGCGGGAATTTCAGAATCGCCAAGAGGGAGGGAATAAGAGATGTTACGTGATCTAAGCCTTTCTTATCAATACTCTTGCCTTATTACCACTATTAAAAATATTGTATATCAAATTAAATAATGGCTTAAAAAAGGGCTTTGATGAATAAGTGTACCATATTTCTAATTTGAATCCTGTTTTTGCTAGTAGGAACTCAAATGAGTCTTTACAAAATTCATTACAGTGACCAGGCTTATAATCTGGTGAATATTTCTTTTTATGAAGCCCTATTTCCCCTAAAAATCTTTTGAATTTCAAATCAAAACCTTCAATGTTAGGAAATTCTAATGCGGCGCATCCACCGGTCTTTAATAATGCATTAATTTTATTCATTGCTAAAACAGAGTCAGGAAGGTGTTCCAGTACGTGCCTCAAAACAACAACATCAAAAATATCATTTTCACTAATTTTATATTCCAAAAAGTTGCAAACTTCGACATCTATACCGACTGCTTTCTTTATGGAATCAGCCAAAAAACCAGATAGCTCCAATCCTTTAACTTTCCAGCCATCTTTTTGAGCAAGAAATAACAATTTTCCGTTACCGCAACCGATATCTAATAACCTTCCTGGTTTGTCAATATGTCGCTTAATGAAATTATAGGTTTCGGTCTGTCCTAAATTGTGTTTATGTTTGTGATCTTGTGGATTAATATATATCTCTGCATACTTTTCCTGGTTCAGTCCCGTAGATAGATCATAATTGACAAGTTTACAATTTACACATTTGTAGAATTTATATTGGTTATTATTCCCTTGCGTATAATACAATTCTAAATTTTGACTACCGCATAACCTACAGGTTGATACCATAGACTTCTCTTTTTAAATCTAATAGATAGCGAATGATCCAAGTGACTCGGAAGGGCATTCCAGGTTAAGCTGTTCATCCCTTTGCTAGCTAAGCACAACACCAGCTTGTTCCCACACCAATAGCAATACCTTCCTGTTCTATATCCTCCTATCACACCTTTGTCATCACCTGTCAAATAACTATTTCACGATGAGCCTTATTACTATAAAACCTAATATCAGCAGAACTACGAAGGCCACAGAGAGAATATTAAAGTACTTGTCTATAAAGGATTTGATCGATGGGCCGAATATGTGGATCAGGACAGCTAAGATGAAGAATCTGGCGGACCTGCTTATAGCCGATGCTAACACGAGCGTCGAAAGCCTTATGTCGAAGACTCCGGCGGCAATAGTGAAGACTTTATAGGGGATCGGCGTAAAACCGGCTATTACTATAAATGCAAATGCATTTTCTTTGTACTTACTTGCAACATAGTTAAATTTTTCAGTAGCACCGTAGAATTCTATGATGTGCCTTCCGATAGCTTCGTATCCGACTGCTCCTATAAAGTAGCCTACGATCCCTCCGATGACAGATCCGACGGAGCAGTAAAGGGCGTATTTTAAGGCTTTTTTAGGGATGGAGATAGACAGCGCCATTAAGAGGACATCGGGCGGGATAGGGAAGAATGAAGACTCTGCAAGGGACAGCAAAAAGAGCATAGGCGCACCGTAGGGAGTGTGCGCCCAGCCCAGCACCCAGTCGTAAAGCCGCCTCATAAGTCCTACCTTGGTGCCCCCACTGGTTTCTATAGCTCTATCCTCCAGTTCTCCATCTCCTTTATGGCTTTATACTTCGTCAGGTCTAAATGCAAAGGTGAAATTGAGATCATACCCTCTTCAACAGCAGCAAAGTCGGTCTCCTCCCCGCCTATCCAGGTGGGATCCTGCCCTCCGATCCAGTAATAGGGTTTTCCCCTCGGATCAGTGTTCTTAACTATAGCATCCCTGTAGATTCTCTTTCCCAACTTTGTGATCTTAACCCCTTTTAATCCATCTTTGGGGAGATTGGGGACGTTTACGTTCAGAAGTGTCTCTTCGGGCATTCCCTCCTGCAGGATTTTCTCTATCAGATGAACGGCAAACTCCGCCGCCTGATCGAATATCAACCTGTCCTGGCCTACAACTGAGATCGCTATCGAGGGTATCCCTAAGAGTGTGCCCTCCATCGCTGCTGCAACCGTGCCAGAGTAGGTGACATCGTCCCCTAAATTGGCTCCGTGATTGATCCCGGAGACCACCAGGTCTGGTTTTTTATCTAAAAGTCCGTAGGTTCCCAGCATAACGCAGTCTGTAGGAGTGCCGTCCACGCTGAAGACTTTCTCTTCTATCCTGTTGACTCTTAGAGGATGTGTCAAGGTCAGCGAGTGGCTCATGCCGCTCTGCTCTCTGTCGGGGGCTACGACCACAACACCCCAATGACGTGACAGTTCCCGTTTCAGGGTCGTCAGTCCCTCAGACCAAAATCCGTCGTCGTTTGTCAGAAGTATGCGAGTCATGTGCCTATTCGTTGTAAATTAGCCAGCCTCGTTTGTTTTGAGTAGCTATGAATATACGAAAAAACCTATAGCAAAAGCAAATATAAAAGAGGGCACGGGAGCGCTTTTCGACTTGACAACGGATATAAATTGTGCTATTATGATTTCGATGGCAAAGCGGCCTTTCGGAGATCAACTCAATGTCCGTTCTGGGCACAGAGTGGAGAGTCGGATAGCACACCAACGTGGACATATATTAGAAGTAGTTTGGATGTAACAAGTTATGTGGTATAGAGACTAACGAATTTGGAAATGAGGATACCTAAAATTATCCATCAGACATGGAAGACGAATAAGATCCCTAAAAAATGGAGATTATTCCAGCGCAGAGTGATAGAATTACATCCTGACTGGGATTATGAACTATGGACTGATGAGGACAATAACAATTTTGTTAAAGAATGTTTTCCAGACTTTTATGAAATCTATAGGAAATTCCCCCGAAATATTATGAGGGCTGACGTAATCAGGTATTTAATAATGTATGATATTGGGGGATTATATCTCGATCTTGACTATGAGATGATAAAGAGATTTGATTTCGAAGAAGCAAATTTAGTATTACCAAAAAACAGAAGCAAGCAGTTTGGAGACACTTACGATGGTATTGGGAACTGTGTGTTTGCTTCAATTCCCAAGCACCAGTTCTGGAAAGACGTAATTAATGATTTAAGGAGTAACTATCCTGTTGCCAAGAATTATACTGAGGTTGTTGATGCTACTGGCCCTCTCCTCCTTACGAGTATTTACTATAAGAATGATTATAGTGATGTTGAAGAAACTGAAAGATTGTATTTTCATCCACCCTCGCCGAGGAATGAAAAAGAATATAAGGAAATATTGAACAATGGGGTTTCGTATGGAATTCATCATGGTTGGGGAAGCTGGAAAGAGAGATTTACCTGGGGTCATGTTAAAAAGAAAGTGCAAACATTGTTCAAGAAACAGGGCAAATAAGGATGTAACAGCACAGGACATCTTTTCAGGCTCACTTTCAGTGAATTTAGCTTAACCGCTTCTTCTCGGTTTAAGGGAGTTACTCCAGATTCTATGTTGACAGGAGCCTAACTTTTCCAGTAACAGTCAGTTCTGAAAGTTGAAGTAACAATATAAGAATTCAGTCTTTCAAAAGGAGGTGTAAACCGTGAATATCGAGATCATCTACTGTTCCGCCTGAGACTACGAGCCCCAGGCCGTCAGTATGACGAGCGAGATTTTAGAGGAGTTCAAACAGGACATATCTCAACTGGTCCTCGTCCCGTCCGATGGCGGGAAATTTGAGGTGTCCATCGACAAAGATCTGGTCTTCTCGAAAAAGAAGGAGGGCAGATTTCCCGAATATAAGGAGATTCAAAAGGAGATAAAGGGAAGAATGTAGTTCGGGATCTGTGCTTCCACTATCATTGACAGGATGGGAGGAGGTGTCCCTGTCTACTTATCTGAGGGCGTGATGATGAAATACGATCTGGTTGTAAAGGGAGGGGTTGTAATAGACCCTTCTCAAAGGATCAACTGCAACATGGATGTGGGGATCAAGGGCGGGAAGGTGGCCGCTCTTGAGGAGGACATCAAGCCTGAGGATGCGTCAGAGGTTTTTGACGCATCGGGCAACTTTGTAACTCCGGGGCTTCTGGACATCCATATTCACGTATATGTGGGGGTAACCACATGGGGGATCGAGGCTGATCCTGTGTGTCTTTTGAACGGTGTGACAGGAGCAGTGGACGCAGGTAGTCCGAGCTGGGTAACGTTTCCGGGGTTCAGGGAGTTGGTGGTCAATCGATCCCGAACAAGGGTGCTTTCGTTTATTCATATATCGGGCATCGGCCTGGTCTATGGGCCTGTGGGAGAAATGATCGATATGGCCTACGCGGCTCCTGACGAGGTAGCTCAGACGATAGAGGACAACAGGGACATCGCCGTGGGTGTGAAGGTCAGACAGGGGGGAGGGCAGGTGGGACAACAAAACGGGGTCGAGCCGCTCAGGATGGCTGTCCGGGCGGCTGAGAACGCAGGGACCCCCCTAATGGTTCACATAGGGGCTGGCGTTCCGCTCCCGGACGTACTTAAACTTCTGCGGCCGGGCGATATTGTGACCCACTGCTATCAGGGCAGAGGTGACGGCATCATAGATGAGAAATACAATCTACTTCCCGAAGTGATAGACGCCAGGGAAAGGGGCGTGATATTCGACGTGGGACACGGCGCGGGGAGTTTCAATTTTGATACGGCAAAGGCGGCTTTCGAGCAACACTTCCTGCCAGATGTTATCAGCACAGATCTGCATAGCTTAAGCGTTGGAGGTCCAGTCTACGATTTCCCCACGACCATATCCAAGTTCCTCTATATGGGGATGAGTCTGGAGGACGCTATAGAAAAGAGCACTGTCGCGCCGGCGCGGGCTGTGAACAGGGAGGACGAAATGGGGAGCCTGAAGGTGGGCTACTCCGCGGACATCGGAGTCTTCGAGCTTTTAGAGGGCGAATTCGGTTTTGTAGATACTCACGGCCAGAAGGCCACATGGGACAAGAAGCTTTCGGCAGTGGCTACAATACGGAACGGGAACGTGTGCGATAAGAGCAAATACGACATAGAAGACAGGCGTCCCTTAAGCAAGGTGGAACGGGCCATGATGACGGGTGTAGAGATCCGGACTGGTGGGAGCGGATCCAAGGGGCGAATAGCACTTAAGTAAGCAGACAGTAAGGAGCGGGCAGCGGCTCTCCTCCAAACCGTAAATGCGATCTCTCCCGATTAGAAGCTATCGGGTAAACCCGGGGAAGCTAAACATGCTCACTTTAACTGCGTCGTGTGCTTGTTGCTTTCCACTATTTTGACCTCTACTATCACCCTCCACACAATTTGGAACTGATACTCAGTCTCTGGCGCCGAATATGCATATAGATTATCTCTTCTTTAAGGGTTGTCCCTCCCATGAGCGGGGATTCGAACTCTTGAACGAAGTCCTCCAAGAGGAGGGAGTAACTGCGCATGTAGAGCGCATCGAGGTGGACTCAGACCAGCAGGCAGTAGATCTGAAGTTTTTGGGATCTCCGACTATCAGGGTAAACGGAGTGGACTTAGACCCCGAGGCCGAGTCTACGAAGCACTATGCGCTGACGTGCAGAGTCTACAGGAAAGAAGACGGAAGAGGATGGCCGCTTCCGGCCAAGGATTTGATAAGGAAGGCGATAAGGGCTGGTTCTTAGGCTTAAGAGGACATCTGTAAGGAAGCGAACCTATGTGTTCGCGCGATTGGTCCAAGCTTTCACGGCGGGCACTTGGATCTGCCACTGCAGATTTGTGGAGACTTGCATGGAAAATATAGATTGGAAGCCAGTCAAAGATGAGGCGGTTGAGCTTTTACGGCAGTTGATCCGATTCGACACCACGAATCCTCCGGGGAATGAACTTCCGGCTATCGAATTTGTAGCCGATGTGCTGTCTGATGATGGAATCCAGACTTCTGTCTTGAAGTCTGCTCCAGATCGGGCGAACGCGGTAGGGAGATTGAAGGGCACAGGGGAACTGCCGCCCCTCCTTTTCCTTTCGCACGTGGACGTGGTGCCCGTAGAACCGGATAAGTGGACGTATCCACCCTTTTCAGCTACCCTGGCTGACGGCTACATCTGGGGGAGGGGCGCAATAGACTCCAAGCTTACGACTGCCGTTGAAATGATGATCCTCCTTCTTCTGTCCCGGCATAAAGTTCCCCTGAAAAGGGATATCATAATCGCCGCTTGTGCGGATGAAGAGATGGGGGGCGCATACGGTGCAAATTGGCTTGTGAACAATCACTACGATCTGATAGAATCGGAGTACTGCATAAACGAAGGCGGAGGATTTGCTATACTCGTGGGAGGGAAGCACTTCTATCTGTGTCAGACCGCTGAAAAGGGCGCATATAACGTGGATCTGATTGCAAAGGGACAGCCGGGACACAGTTCGACACCTCACGATGACAATTCCATCTATCGTTTAGCTCGGACAATAGAGCGCATATCTGAAGAGAAAATGCCTCATAGGGTCACGGATTCTGTACGTAAATTTTTCGAGGGGATCGCAAATGCTCAGGATGACAAAGAGTCAAAAAGATTATATCTGGATATGCTCGATCCCCAGAAGGAGCCAGAGGTCTTGGAAAAGTTACCTGTAGACGCGCCTACTGCCTGGATGTTCGATGCTATGCTCAGAAACACCTGCGCTCCTACTATGTTAGAGGGCGGAGTAAAGAGGAATGTGATTCCGTCTGAGGTGAAGGTCAAATTGAGCGGTCGGACCCTTCCCGATGTAGATGCAGAAGGGTTTATAGAGGAGATGAAGAAGATCGTAGGCGACGACGTGGACATAAGTGCTGAGGGGTTTGCTCGGGGGCTGGAAGCCGGGCACGATACCCCGCTCTTTGGGTATGTACAGGAAGCTATCGCCAAGCATCATCCGGAGGCGTTTGTGATACCATATATGGCAACGGGTGGGACAGATGCGAGGCCTTTTGTAGGGACAAAGACGAAGGTCTACGGCTTCCTCCCGATGAAGTACGAACCAGGGCCTACGTTCTTTCAGTTGTGTCACGGTCACGACGAGAAGGTCTCTGCCGACAACGTTCTCTTTGGGATGCAGGTCCTCTTTGACGTTGTGCGTAGGTTAAATGGCCTTGATATATCCAATGAAAACAAACAATGAGTTATAGTTGACATTTGAATATTTGAGCATCAGCACGCCCTTGTGATGCGTTCTAAATATCGCAGGCAATATCTAGTCTGAAGAGGCGGCTTCTTAACGTAAAGCAAGAGCTTGTCCTGGGGCGCAGTTCAGGGACAGTTGCATCGTAGGAGTTGGATTGATTGTGTAAGTGGATTTGTATGATGTGAAGATTTGTTGAACATTCTGCAGGTTCAATCTTTTGTATCTATCTTTTTAAACGACTTCCCACCAGTGGGATCTTTAGCAAGGAGAAAAGTGACATGAGCCAACCAGTAATTGCAGCCAGAAAGCCCATCGCCCTTGAGCTTGAGCCAGACACGTACTACTGGTGTCGGTGCGGACGCTCGAAAGATCAGCCGTTCTGTGATGGATCTCACAAAGGAACTGGATTTACTCCGGTGGAATTCACGGTAGAGGAGAAGAAGAGGTTGGTCTTTTGCCAATGCAAGCATACAGGAGACGCCCCGTTCTGTGATGGATCGCACAAGAACGTCTGAGGCAAGAGAGAGTTTTATCTCGAAACTACATAAGAATGGAGGTATATCTAAATGGTAACAGATCTTGGTGAACAGTTGCACGATGCTATAGCAACTTTGCTCCGACTCGAGGGAACAGAAGTGGAAGGGCCAACTATTGCCGGTCAGATTGAGATCATTGAAAGACTGAAAACCCAGATGGGTTCGGAGGCCCCCACTATGCTGCGGCATTATCTGGAGAAACGGAGCTTTTCCAAGGCGCTGGATTTTCTGGAGGGACGTGATGATACAGCTGTCCCCAATTGTTAGGTGCCCTTGGAAAAAGGCTGATCAAATTCTCCTGTAGAGCCTCTCAAGCGGTATTGCCCAGTCCTCCTGATGGGCAAGGACGACTCCTTTCAAGTTAGGTTTTATCAACATCCTTTCGCTTGCGTATAAGAGAAACGCCCAGTAAGCGTCTTCCTCTTCAAACGACTCTCTTTAAGTGGGGCTGTTCAGCAAGGAGAGAAGTGATATAAGCGGTAAACCAGTAATTGCAGCTAGAAGTCCCATCACCCGTTAGCTTGAGCCTGATACCTATTTGGTAACGATGCGGACGCCCGAAAGATCAGCCGTTCTCTGACGGATCTCACAGGGACCTCTAAAGGAGCAGAGATTCCTCTAGCAAAATTGTAAAGGGGGAGTATATTGAAATGCATGCGATCTTGCTGAACAATTGCGCGATGCTATAGCAACTTTACTCCGACTCGATGGGACAGAAAAGGAAGGCCTAACTATTGCCGGCCAGATAGAGATCATAGAAAGACTGAAAACCCAGATGGGTTCGGAGGCCCCCATTATGCTGCGGCATTATCTGGAAAGACGGAATTACAGCAGGGCACTGGCTTTTCTGGAACTGATTCCGTTGTCCAAATTGTTAGAAAAGGGGAAAAGAGAGTGATTAAGCTCACCAGAGTGATTAAGCTCACTTATACACCCTCTCAAGTGGAATCATCCAGTCTCCCTGCTGGGAAAGGACGACTCCTTTCCATTCGGACTTTATCATCATCCTGTCGCTTGCGTGGAAGAGAAAGGCCCAGGGGACATCTTCGACGGCTATGCTCTCGGCTTCTCTATAGAGTTTTCTCCTCTTATGGGGATCCCACTCCCTTTTGGCTTCCTCAACCAGAGCGTCGAATTGGAGGTTAGAATATCTTGCGTAGTTGCCCGCCTCTCCGAAGTTTTTCCTGTATAAAAGTATGTAGAGAAAGTTGTGAGGGTCAGGATAGTCCGCTACCCAACTACCTCTGAAAAGTTGCGCCCTTCCTCGGCGAACCACCGAAAGATATACCGCCCAATCGAGACTCTTAAGCTTGGTCCGTATCCCTATGTCCTGGAGATTGGCCTGAACAAACTGCCATACCCTCTGTTCGGCCTGGCTGTTTGGATGCCACAGGGTAAGCTCTGGGAGTCCCTCTCCGTCTGGGAATCCCGCCTCCTCCAGAAGCTCTTTTGCCTTTTTCGGACTATAAGGGTACACGTCGAGCCTTTCTTTTCCGTCCCACAGCAAAGGGGGAAGGACTCCCTTGGCGGGGACGGCGCACCCTTCCATTATTACGTCGCACAGGTTTGTCTTGTCTATTGCGTAGTTAATAGCCTTCCTTAAAAGGACGTTGTCCCTGAACGGCTCACGTTGAAGGTCCATTCCCAGGTATCTTATGGACATAACGGGCCATATCTTAACTTCATCGGGGAATCTACTCTTAAGGAACCGGACCTGTCCTGGGGGTATGTCATCTAAGAGGTCGAGCTCTCCCGCTTTGTATTTTTCGAGGGCTACGCTTACGTCCGGGAGTATGTGGTATTCGATTCCATCTATATGGGCTCTTTGACCATAGTAGTCGTCGAATCTTTCGAGCCTCACTTGGACATCGTGCTTCCATTCGGAAAACTTGAAGGGTCCACAGCCGACAGGATGGGATGAAAAGTCCTCTTTCCACTTTGCGACTTCTTCGCCCGGCACTACACTTGCTATCTCCATACACAATTGGACCAAGAACGGGGCGAAGTGCTCTTCGAGTGTTATAACCAGTGTATAGTCATCTACAGCCTGAATGCCCTCAACGCTGAAGACAATTCCGTCTATAAAATCTCTTGCGCCTAATATTGGTTCGAGGACCCAGGGCCTTTCGGCTCTGGTTTCGGGGGACAGCACTCTTTCAAAGGAGTAGTGGAAATCCCTTGCTACCACTTCTCTTCCGTTGTGGAAGCGGACGCCCTTTTTGAGACGGAAGGTCCATACTTTTCCGTCTTGAGACGACCAGAAGGTGTCGGCGACGGCGGGGACTACTTCTCCAGTTTCGGGATCCAGTTTCACCAGTCCGTCGAATATGTGCGAGACGATGGCTCCTGAGATGGTATCTGTGGAGTGGACTGGATCTAAAGAGGGAGGGTCTGCTCCGATTCTAAATCGGAAGATGTCTTTGCTTTTTTCTTCCTTCCCTGCGCAGGAGATGATAAGGACAGCAGATATTAGCCAGTAGACAGTAGAGAGGGGAAAACAAGTGTTCAAAGATCTCTCCTGAAGATCCTGTTCAAGATGCCTTTTGGTCTGTAGGCGATTTCCACAAGGGGAAGGTCGTCAATGTGCTCTATGTTTCTTCCGTTCATAAGGGAATCGAAAGAGCCGGGGACAAGCTTGAGTTGGAGGGCAGGTCCAAAAAGTCGCGGACTGAGTCCGAGTAAATCTGAATAGGGCACGTCTTTGGTGGTTACTATGATTTCATCGACTCTATACTCACGCACCAGCGCGGGAAGGTCATCGATGACTCCTATAACGCCTTTTCCTTCGACTAAATTGCCTCTCATCTCCTCTCTTGAGTCCACAAATCCCACCACCTCATAGTCCAATTGCTGCTCGTTCAACATCCGCATAAACGACGCGCCTTCTTCTTCTGCTCCGACTATGAGCGAGCGTCTCCTACCTATGTCCCTTCCTATCAGTGCCTTAGATATTATGTAGAAGAGAGTTCTCCATCCGGTGATGAAGGCACAGTTTATAGGCCAGGCGTAGAACATCGCTATTCGGGAGAAGTGGTACTCTCTGAAGGAGAATCCGGCAAAAGCTATGGGAAGATAGCCCGTAAGTACTCCCAGAAGCGCTCTGAAAGGAGAATATTTATGTCTGTCATACAGGCCCAAAAGCCAGAAGGATATAAGCCAGGACGCCCAGCAGAAGACGTATATAGCTATCCATTCCCATTGGGAAAAGGCAGGCGGCTTTGTGGAGTCCTGCAATATTCTATTTATTATGAAATCCTCGTCAAATCGCAGTGTTATGCCCACAAATAGGCCCAAAAGGACTAAAGCCGAGTCGATTGTAGGCCAAAGGAACTTTTCCCCTGTCCTTACCAGGATGGAAATGAGCCCTCTTAAGATTATTCCCACAGTCAGAAACCATTCCAAGGGGATAAATAAGAGGCGCTTCTTAAAATGCTTCTGGACGAATATGTACATCGCCCTGTAGAATGTTATGCGGTCTTTGATCTTAGAAACTTTCTTGGAGCTTTCGCCTTTAAAGTGTATTATCTCTGTTTCGGGAACGTAATAGACCTTCCAGCCGGCCTGCTTAATGCGATAGCACCAATCGAGGTCTTCGGCGTAGAAAAACCACCTGTCGTCCAAAAGACCGACCTGGTCGAGTATCTCCTTCCTGACGATCATGAACGACCCGGACAGGGCGTCTACTTCGTGAGTCTTTGAGGGGTCGAGATAGGTAAGATTGTATCTTCCGAATCTGCGGCTTTTGGGAAAGAGGTTGGAAAGCCCTACTATCTTGTAGAACGCCACATCGGGCGAGGGGAAGCCTCTCCTGCAGGAGAGCTGCAGTGTGCCGTCAGGGTTTAGAATCTTACATCCTGCTGCCCCAGCGTCCTTGTACTCGTCCATAAATTTGACCATAGTTCTTAGTGTATCCCGGTGGACTATGGTATCAGCGTTGATAAGGAGGATATGGCGTCCCTTGCAAAGTTGGATAGCCTGGTTGTTGGCTTTGGCAAAGCCTACATTACGGTCGTTGCATATTAGCCGAACGTCGGGGAACTGGCTCTCCACCATCTTTGGGCTCCCGTCTGCCGAGTTGTTATCAACGGTGAATATCTCCACCTCAAGTCCCTGTGAGGCGTCTGTTATGGTTCTTAAGGCGTGCTCCAGGAAGCTCTTGACGTTGTAGCTTACTATTACAACGGAAAGGTCCATACTGGTTATATTCTCCTTAAGATTCCCAACAGGCGCAGCTTCCAGACCATCCAGACGGCTTCTCTGTTGATTTTAAAGGACATTTTGGATTTGCCCTTCTGTCTGTCCCGAAAGGTTATGGGAATCTCGCATATCCTGAAGCCCTTCTTCCAGGCTCTGAAGGTCATTTCGATCTGAAACGAGTACCCTTCCGAGCTCACCTTGTCCAGGTCTATGCTCTCCAGGACTTCTCGTCTGAAGCATTTGAATCCGCCTGTGGTGTCTTTTACGGGTAGGCCGGTGACTGTTCTGGCGTATATGTTCGCAAAGTAGCTCAAAAGGAGCCTTCCCAAGGGCCAGTTTGTAACCCTGATCCCCCGTATGTAGCGAGACCCCAAAACGAGGTCGCATTCCTTTATCTGCTCAAGGAAGATCGGTAGATAACCGGGATCGTGGGAAAAATCGGCGTCCATCTCAAAGACGATGTCGTAATCTTTCTCTAAAGCGAATCTGAAACCATCCTCATAGGCCGATCCCAGACCCATCTTTCGGGGTCTGTGTATGACGTGAACTTTAGGATTATCGGCGCAAAGCCTATCAACGATCTCTCCGGTTCCGTCGGGAGAGTTGTCGTCTACGACGAGCACCTCGAAGCACAAACTGAGCTTGAATATCTCCTGAATAATTTCCCGGATATTCTCTTTCTCGTTGTAGGTGGGTATGATTATGAGAGACTTCACCGGACTTTTTCAGCGTATAGAAGTTTTGGTTATATTTTGTCTAAATCACGATGTAGGGAGTATCTGCCCATCTAAACCCACTTCCACTACAATCCTGCTTTTCTCTTCCAGCCATGGACGGTATGCGACCCGTGATTGAAATGCCTTTGATGTATCTGGTGATCCTTACCATGAATGCTGCGGTGCACTATAATTAAGGTAGGGAAATGCGATGGATAGTAATAGACTGTGGGGAAGTGCGACGGATAGTAATAAACCTCACGATGGAGCGTCCGGTAGTAATAAGGAGTGCTGTAACGATAACGGCGCTTCGGGGAGATTGTGAAGCCCGTCCGTCTTTGATAGGAAGGACTCTTCATCCCTGTGTCTATCATAGCTTTTATCACTTTATCGCTTATACCTGCATCTTTTAGAGCGATTATCTCTTGCGTTGAGAGATGAAAGACCGAGCCTGTAGCCTCGATTTGACTTATTATCACTTCGTCTCCGACCTTCGCGGCGATCATCTCCATTATATCTTTGACGGTCAACGCGTCATTATCGCTACTGTGCCCCGCAAGGGCGCATCCTGTCCACAAAGATATAATTAACATCCCTGCAAATATTATTGCAATCAGCCTTTCCATTGTGGTATCACCTCCATTGACGATTGGAGCCTCCACGTTCGCGACAGCTGTGAAAATGTTACGTAAAATGAAACACTATTTATCCCTCAAAGTCAAGGAGAAACACGTGCCTGCCCGGCAAAGCATGAGGCACAGGCTCGGTAAGTTGAATCTTCAGGAAGGATTAAGAGGTGAATTCCTCTTCGATGAATCCGCAGATGATATGATAAGCGGTAATATGCCCCTCTTGAATCAAGTCGGAGCCCACTGCAGAAACCACAAGGCAGATATCCACCGCTTTTACGAGCTTTCCTCCGTCGCCTCCGGTGAATCCCACTGTCCGGATGCCCATCTTTTTGGCTATTTCCACTGCCTCGAGGACATTCTTGGAGTTTCCACTTGTAGAGAAAGCCACGAGTGTGTCTCCCGCCTTGCCCAGGGCTTCTATTTGACGGGAAAATACTGAATCGTAGTCGTAATCGTTTGACAGCGCCGTCAAAATAGATGTATCTGTCGTCAGCGATATGGCCGGAAGGCCCTTTCTATCTATCTTGAACCTTCCCACAAGCTCAGCGGCCATATGCTGGGAATCCGCTGCGCTGCCTCCATTTCCGCACAAAAGGAGCTTTCCCTCCGAATGGAGCGATTCTATGATGCAGTCGGATATTCTTACAATATCATCCGCGGAACCTTCCTCAATCATCTTTCTTTTTACCTGTGCGCTCTCTTCTAACCTATCTTTTACCTTTTCTATCATAGCCCTCAAAACTGTAAAGACGCTGATATAGGGTACGTATTATCCAGATCATCGTGGCTTAGAAAGGCCAGGTCCAATCCGAATTTACGATATAACCTCAAGCCTGCACCTGCCGTGAGATTTCCCCCCTGGAAGCCGGCTCTTATAGCGATAGTATCCCGGTACCAGTACTCTACACCGCTGTTGTTTGTTCCTGTGTCTATCCCCGAGGATGATTCTCCTCCTACATCTGAACTGAACGCCCCTGTAATTTTGCTTTCCGGGAAGGGCAGGTTCCAGGTATATGCAGCACCCAGGATTAAGGAGGGTTCTATCTTATCCTTGGCTCCAGTGTCCCACGTGATTTTCGTAGAGGTGACGTCCGCCAGATTGAGCCCTATCGAGAACCCCACCGAAGATGTGTAGAGGACGCCTATGTCTATCCCATACCCGAACGCCGTATTATCACCTATTGACCTTGTGATAAACTTGATGCTTCCTCCTAAAGAAAGATCCGTAAAGACTCTCCGTCCGTTTGAAAGAAATATTCCGTAATCGGTGTTGCTTACGATCTTTGAGACCCGAGGGCGGTTCCTTCCGCTGATCTCCTCCGATGGGTCGGGAAGTTCCGTGAATTTGATGTCATCCGATCCGACTCTTACGACATTTATTCCGACTCCTCCCAATTGTTCTATCGGGAGAGCAACGCCGAACAAATCGTATTTGAACTCCCCTCCGAACCGCTCCGAGTGCATCACAATAGCCTCTTTTTTTCTCAATTGGGTCAAGCCTGCGGGATTCCAGTATACAGCCGTGGCGTCGTCACTTACTGCTACGAAGGCTCCGCCCATACCGAGAGCTCTTGCTCCGGCTCCAAATGCCAGAAAATCCCCGGCGAACTTTGTCGCCGCCTCTGACTTATGAAACGTGCAAGTTGCAACGCACAACGTCAGAATCGTCCAGTATAAAAAGGCATTTCTAAAAGACATAAAGATCCCTTTTTTGTGTAGACAGTAGTCAGGGGGCACTTCTTCCCCTCACTTGACGTTGCTTCGGGATTTCATCCCTGGCAATGACTGAGGATCTGAGCAAGCAACGTTATTGCAAGTACCCCTCGTGTCATTGCGAGCCAAAGCCCAGAGCGAAGCGAAGGGGCAGCGAAGAAATCTCTCTGTATGCTGTCTACTTGTTTGTCTCTTTCGTATAGATTTTAGACTTTCGGATCGCCGATGAAGTTTCTATTATTTGAAAAGATAACTATCATAGACCCCTTTGTCAAACATTTCGTTGACAACGGTGAATAAATCCCTTAGCTTTAGTTGGCTTAGAGTTGTCAGATAGGGACCATTTGCACAATTGACCGAATTGTCGTCTGCATCCTCGGCGCCCGCGAGCGCAACATCGAGGAGGTCCCGGTCAGCCAGCACCTCGCCGACCACCCCGGTACCGCTCCTTTATCTGCCATGGCATCTACTGTTCGGACAAACTCAAAGCCACCGGCGCGAAAGTCCCGTCAAGCCCCGTCGATCAGGGACTCAGAGAACATGTCGAAAGCCAGCTTGAGGGTTTAATCTCAAGGCGAACAGACAAAATGGCTAGTGTCAAAAACGTTCATGCATCTATTTAGATCCGGCATCCTGTCCTCTAAGCGTCTCCTCTACCTCTTGGCCTTCGGCGTCCCGTTTGGGGTCTACTGCTGGACCATGGCCCAGGTTTGGGCTCTCGATACGATCTATGCCATCGACGGCGCGGAAATGGTCATCGCGGCGCACACCCTCGGCATTGACCACCCGCCGGGACATCCCCTCTACCTTATCCTAGCACACCTCTTCACCTACCTCCCCTTCGACGGCCCGGACGTCGGGGTCATCTTGACCTCCGTCACCTGCGGTGCACTGGCCGCCCTCTTTCTGGCTTTGGCCATCTATGAAACAACCGAAAACCCTGCGGCAGCCATCGGCGTCTGGGGGGTATTTGCCTTCGGCTTCATCTTCTGGATCCACGCCGCCATCGCAGAGGTCTACGCCCTTCAACTCACCTTCCTCGGCCTCTTCCTCTACCTCACGGCCCGCTGGCTCCGCACCCGAAAAGGTCAAACGCTCTATCTCCTCATCTTCACCCTTGCCCTCAGCGCAACCAGCAATATCCTCCTGATGGCCCTTATTGTCCCGGCCGCGGCCTACCTGACGCTTCGCAGCGGCGCATGGGTCGAAAACGGTCAGTGGAGAAAAGGCCGCGCAATCCGAGCGGCCTTCTGGGGGATCATCGGTCTCGTCCCTTTTGTCTATATCCCGATCCGTTTGGCCCAAAACAGCGGGTTTATCAGCGACTTCGTCTACCTCAACGGCTATGAGGTCCAGTCGCCCCGGTGGTACTGGTGGTATCTCTCCGGGGAAGAATTCACAACCGGAAAGATCCTGGGCGTCCCCCTCGGTTCCTATCCAGCTCTGGTCTGGTCATATCTACGGTCGTACTCGACCAACTGCTCGCCTGTCGCGGCAATTCTCGCAGTCGCCGGCATTGGCGCGCTGGCAATCGATCCCTTGAGACGTCGCCCAAAATGGCCAAAGCAGGGAGCTGTGCAATCGAGGAAAGAACGCAAAAAAGTAGAAAGAAAAGCCAGGCGCGCGAAGCCCCGGCGTGAACGGCATGGCCTGCTCGTCCTGATCTTCTCCCGAACACCCCACGAATCGGGACTTTTCGGCACAATGCTTCTGATCGCCTTCCTCTGCACCCTCTTCCCTGTCCTGTCCTATCAGGTACCCGACCGGGACGTCTTCTATATGCCGTCGTTTTTCTTCCTAACCGCATTTGCCGGACTAGGTCTACACCGCATCATTCAATTCCTCCCATCGCGCCTCCCACGCTCCCTGGCTGTCGTTAGCGCTCTAACCCTCGCCTCGACCCTGCCACTCTACCTGCTCATCCATCACCACCCCGCCGTCACCCGGATAACCGGAGACGAAACTCGGTACCGAAAACTTCAGGAGCAGTTCGAACGACTCCCCGAAAACGCCATCATCATCGGAGAAGATGACGGATATGCCACCCGCTACAAGTATTTCCAGATCGTCCGCGGGCTTCGCCCGGACATCACCATCCACACCCTGGGGCGGCTGGCGCCCCGGTTCAGGGGTGAAATAGCCCTGGACCGGCCCCTCGTCCGCAACGCCAGGGACCTTCGCCTGAGCCTCAACGTCGCCGATCGGTTACGCATCCTCAACGGCCTCCTCGAAGATTTCCCGGGCCGCCCCATCCACACCATTTTAGACGACCGGATGCCCGCGGAATACGACCACTTTCGGACCGTGCGCTCCCCCGTCGATCCCCACCTCCTCAAAATCGAGCCGAAGCCTCCCGCCGAGGCCTCCTCGCAGCCCCCGCCGGTGGTCGTCCGTTCGGAAGGGGACTATTTCAAAGACCTCCGCTTCGTCGGCTTCGAGATCGAGGGCCTGGACCGGGGCGTTTCAAAGACCCTCGGAACGCCCCTCCCCTTTGGTTCCGGACTGATCGACGGCATCGTGCAGAGGAGCGAACTCTTTGAACTCACCTTCGTGGTTCAGCGCACCGGTGCGGCCAATGCCAAGTTCATCGCTGAATTCGCCTTCGTGAACGACCGCATGGAAATCCCCTCGGCCCACGGCTTTTCGGCCTCCAAGCACCTCGAAATCATCCCCAAAGACCTCCCGGTGGGGTGGTATCAAAAAGACCGCTTTATCTTCAAAATCCCCGGTTACATCCCGGCAGGCCTCTACACTTTAGCCGTCATGGTCAACCGGCCCACCGGCCAGGTCGAAGGCACCTACAAGGGAAAATCGATCCAGACCCTCACGCCCCTGCAAACGCTCAAACCCTGGAGGGGGCAGTACGACTACCAGCCGCTGGGCCGGATCTGGGTGGAATAAGTTCTATGTCTCCTGAGAATAGTGTGGGTGCCCCCAACATTTTGTGGTATATTAGCGTGACCAGTTCAGCCTTTACTACCGGATGTTGGGAGGGCCTACATTGAAGGATACAGAGCGTTACACGCGCCCCCTGGGGATTCGGCGTCCCTGATATGTGAAGGAAGTCCGGCTCAGCGACTCGCCGGAGCAGATCGCCATATGTAGACCACGAACCGGGCATCCAGATGCCGTGCCCGGAGTTCGACCATTACTGTTCGGGCTACGATCACCTTGCGTAGCGTGAGTGGCAGCATCTACACACCTGCCGCGCGTGGAAGTGCAAAGAGCACAGGGTGCGGTGTGTGATCTCGGAATGGGCACAGCCGGAATCCGACCTCAGGAGGGGTCTGGAGTGCCACCTCATCGATCTGGAGAAGGAGCACAGCAATCGAAGCCGCCAGCCGTTTGACTGGTCTGAGCTGGAATCGCTGCTGGGGCATAATGGAACGAGCCGTCAAACGCGGCCAGTCCCCCCTATCTTGGCGTGGACGAGAAATCCTTCGCCAAACGCCAGAAGTACGAAACGATCCTCTGCGATCTTCAGAAAGGCGTCATCGAATACGTTGGAGAGGATCGCAAACAGGAGAGCCTGGAGGCCTACTTCCAGCTTTTCACCGAGGAGGCGTGGGAAGCGGTTCAGGCGATCTCCATGGACATGTGGGCCCCTTGCATTTCAGCCACAACAGCCTGTGTGCCTGGTGCGGATACGAAGATCGTCTTCGACAAATTCCACGTGATGCCCTACCTCAACGAGGCCAGGTGATCTCTTTATGAGAAAGCTTATAGTTATTATAGCTCTGTGTGTTTTCTTTAGCGATCCATCCTCGGCCGACATACGCGATAAAGAACGATGGACAAGTTATCTGGATATGCGCTATGTTACGTCTATAACGTTCGATGGGGCGACTGCATACATCGCCACCACAGGCGGCGTCGGAGTTTATGATATGTACACACAAGAGTGGAAAAACCCCATCACCACGAGCGACGGCCTCCCTGACAACTGGGTCAGAAGGGCTGCCTTCGATCCTACTTCCGGCGATATATGGTTTGATACCATGAGGGGAGTTGCAAGATGGTATCCCCCCGGGGACCTATGGAACTACGGGGGAGGCTTCGCGCGTCGCTTGATCCGCAAGAAGGAACGCCCCCAACTCCCCTCCCTTATCATGGATTTAGGATATTTCTTCCACCCCGAAGGATATATAAGCGATTCCTATTTTAGAAAGTATTCTGTAACAGAGAGCATCCAAGACGACTGGGGAAATCTCTGGATCGGAACGTGGGGTATCGGCACAGGAGTAGCGGATCTGAGGATTCTGGAGTTAAAACTGCTCCCCTTCGGACCCATCGAAAATAACGTCTCGGCTATGGGAACAGACGGCCCCTCCATCTGGTTCGGTGGAGCTTCCACTTCAAGTGGTACATCCACTGGCGTAACCCGATTCGATAAAGATACGAACAAGTGGGTCTATTTTGAGGCAAGATACATAGACGGTCTGAACACCAACGACGTCACATCCATCGCTGTGGGAGAAAGATACGTCTGGTTCGGAACCATAAACGGACTTTCCAGCTACGACAAGAAGAAGGATCGCTGGGACACCCTTACCACCTTCGACGGGCTGTCGGAGGATAACGTTATAGACATATGCCTGGACGACGAATATCTTTGGATAGGGACAGCCTACGGGCTGGATCGCCTCCATGTCCCAAGCGGCATCATCGAAGAAGCTGGACCCGACGAGATAAAACGAGGAGCCGTCTACGATGTGGAAGTTGATGATGAGAGCGTATGGGTCGGAACGGCAAAGGGGATCTACAGATATCTAAAGGATGATGGAAAGTCGACCCCTGATTTAATCGAGGGAGACTCTGTGTGGACCAGAATAACCGACATATACAGACTCCTGGATAACGCCGCTGTGACCTCTATTGCCATAGATAGAGGAGAGATATGGCTTGCGGTTTCTGCTCTTCCTGTACAGACCTCAGTGGAGTTAGGCATCGCCAAAGGTACAAATGCCCTGGAGCTTTCCGCTCCTTCAATCGGGACAGGAGTGGTAGCGAACGGACGCTACTATATACTTTCTGCGGATAGAGATGCCCTCAACTGGCGGAGATATTTCCCTCCGCGCGCAGCTTCCAGCGATATAAAGGATATCTGTGCCGATGATGGCTTTGTATGGATAGCATCCCAATCGGGCGTCTTTCGGCTCGACAGAAGACACCATGCCTGGGAGATGTTCACCGAAGCTGAGGGCCTGCCTCATCGCTCGGCGCAGGCGATCCTTCGCGATGGAGAATACATCTGGTTCGGGACCAAAAGGGGAGTCACTAGGGTGTTCTTAGGGGATCTGTGAACTGGAACTGGACAGCATACAGGGCATCTCCGCTTCCCCCTGACTACTGGTCTACGAGATTGCTGCGCTTGGCTCGAAATGACACATTGGAGGACTCGCAAGGACACAGGGGATACTTGCAATGACTCTTAACCTCCAGACATCTAATCATTACGAGGGACGCTCGCCCCGACCCCGAAGGAAACGCGAGCCCGTCAGGAGAAGTTGGGAAGTAGACCGGAACCAGTCTCAAGGAAAGGGAGGCGGTGCTCTGTCTACTACCTACTGTCCACTTGTTAGGGGTTTCTTCTTTGAAAGGTAAATCTGAACGAGAATCCCCGCTATTAAGAGCCCAAGGCACAGAAGATATGGAGATCTGAGTCCAAATTTTTCGGCGGTCAACCCTCCAGTAAAGGGACCTATCAGAAATCCCATTCCTACCATCGTCTCGTGTATGCCCGCTTTAGCCCCCGTTGCCTTCTGATTAAAGAGGCTGTAAAAGGCGCTGGAATAAAAGGTTGCCGTTAAGGTCAGTCCTATCAATGTGAACGCCACCCCCAAGGCGAGGGTAGATTCGGTCGTGTAAATTATGACCATAGCAAAGCAGGCCAAACATTGGGCAGGGATCACAAGTTCTGTTCTGTACCTGTTGACATTAAATGCGATAATGGCAAATGTCAACATCTGAACTCCCGCAATACAGCCGAAAAGGATACCCAATGTTCCTGGTTTAATGCCGAGTTCCTCAGCCAATTTGGGGAAGATATTTCCGATTACGCCTCTTGTGAAGAAGGCGACGAAGTTGGCAACCCATGCTGCATAGAGCTTATTATTTTCTCCTCCACCGAAAGTTTGATCTACATCATCGATTTTGGCTCTTCTTCCCGGGAGGAATAAGGATGATGCTCCACAGATTAGTGCTCCTCCGGAGGCTAAGAAGAAGGGGATGCGGAAGTCAATCTGGTAGAGGTAACCTCCGATAATTAGTCCCAAAAGGATTCCTGAACTCCACGTAACACCGAAGAAGGCTATAGTTTTGATCAGGATCAAGCGATCCTTGCCCTCTGCTATCCACGCCTGCATTGGGGGAAATATGAAAGATGCTCCGACTCCGTTCAGGGCGACCAGTATCAAAACTTGATTCATGCTAGCCGCATAGGCCATCCGGAAGAGGCTCGCTGAAATAACGATACACCCCGAAAATAGTATCGCCTTTCTGCCGAGTCTGTCCGACAATTTTCCGGAGAGGAAACAGAGCGCAGAGTAAGTCGCCGCCCATGTCGTGCCTATCAGTCCTAATTCTACAACTGTCGCCCCTATCTTTATAGCTAATAGCGGAACAGCAAGGGTAGTGATCGAGAACAACAGGTTTATGAAGTGCGAGAACAGGTAGAGCGGGATGTCCTTTCTTATGACGTCTTTTTCTGAGTCCACCTGCAGAAGTTATCCTCTCCACACATACTTTTGAATAAATTCCTCATTTTTGATCCTTTCAAACGTCGTGTTTTATCTTATGGGGTTGTACTTATTGTTGTTATATTTCTTTCCCGTTGGCGAACTTTATCCTGATAGAACTTTTAGATTTCTTCTTCAAAATATAAATCTGAACGAGAATCCCCGCGATTAAGAGCCCAAGGCACAGAAGATATGGAGATTTGAGTCCGAATTTTTCGGCGGTCAACCCTCCAGTAAAGGGACCTATCAGAAGTCCCATTCCTACCATTGTCTCGTGTATGCCCGCTTTAGCCCCTCTTGCCTTCTGATTGAAGAGGCTGTAGAAGGCGCTGGAATAGAAGGCCGTCGCTAGGGTTAATCCTACCAATGCAAATGCCATCCCGAAGACGAGGGTAGATTCGGTCGTGTAAATTATGACCATGGCAAAGCAGGCCAAACATTGGGCAGGGATCACAAGGTCTGTTCTGTGCCTTTTGACATTAAATGCGATAATGGCAAATGTCAACATCTGAACTCCCGCAATGCAGCCGAAAAGGATACCCAATGTTCCTGGTTTAATGCCGAGTTCCTCAGCCAATTTGGGGAAGATATTTCCGAGCACGCCCCTTGTGAAGAAGGCGACAAAGTTGGCGACCCAGGCTGCATAAAGCTTATTATTTTCTCCTCCTCCGAAAGTTTCGACTACTTCATCAATTTTACCTTTTCTTACGGGGAGGAATAAAGATAACGCTCCGCAGATTAGTGATCCTCCGGAGGCTAAGAAAAAGGGGATGCGAAAGTCAATCTGGTAGAGGTAACCTCCGATGACTGGTCCCAGACAGACGCCTGAACTCCACGCAACACCGAAGATACCTATAGTTCTGATCAGAGTCGAACGATCCTTGCCATCGGCTAACCATGCCTCCATAGGGGGCCATATGAAAGACAATCCAACTCCACTTAAGGCTACCAGTATCAATATTTGATCTACGCTCCGCGCATAGGCCATCAAAAAGAAGACCGCCGAAACAATGATACACCCTGAAAATACTATCGCATTCCGTCCGAACCTATCTGATAACCTTCCGGAGAGGAAACAGAGCGAGGAGTAGCTCAATGCCCAGGTCGCGCCTATCAACCCTAATTGGGTAACCGAAGCCCCTATCTTTATAGCCAATAGCGGAACAGCAAGAGAGGTGATCGAAAAAAAGAGGTCTAACAAGTGGGTGAACAGATAGAACAAGATGTCCTTTTTTTATGACGTCTTTTTCTGAACTCACCTGTAGCAGTTATCCTCTCCACACATACTTTTGAATAAACTCTTCATTCAGTTCGATCCCCAGACCGGGTCCGTCGGGCACGTCCGCGTATCCATCTTTAACTTCGATCCTTTCAAGCGTCGTGTTTTCTCTTATGGCACTTGTGCTGACAGTGTATTCGAGTATGAATGCGTTGGGGATAGCTGCAAGTAGATGCAAAGATGCGGCTATGTTGATGTCGGTTGTGAAGGAGTGGTTGACGCAGGGGAGGTTCCTGTCGTGTGCAATTTGAGCCACCTTTTTGGCTTCTGTTATACCGACGCGGGTGACATCCACCTGGACTACATCTATCTTGCCCCTTTCTATCAGGTCTTTGAATCCTCTTTTTGTGCTCTCCTCTTCTCCGGCGGCTATCCTGATGTCTACGGCTTCCGAAAGGCGGGCGTACCCTTCCACGTCATCGGGAGGAAGAGGTTCCTCAAGCCAGAAGATGTTGTACTCTTGAAACTTTCTGGCCCTTTGGATAGCGGTCTTGGCGTCCCATACTAATCCTGCGTCTATCAGAAGATCGGCTTCGTCTCCCATACCTTTTCTGGCTTCCCTCACCAGAGCTATATCTGTCTTTTCGTCTTGTCCCATAGGACCCCATCCGAATTTGACGGCGGTGAAGCCTCTATCTATGTACATAGCGGACAATTTCCCGGTGTCTTTGGGTGTATCTCCGAAAAGGGAGCTGGCGTAGGCTCTGACCTTTTTCCTGTAGCATCCCCCTAAAAGCTCGTACACGGGCAAATCGAGGGCCTTTCCCATCAAGTCCCAAAGGGCTATGTCTATTCCTGCCATAGCGTGCAGGACCACACCGCACCTTCCGTAGTATATCGTGCCTTGGTACATCTTCTCCCATATTCTTTCGATCTGGAACGGATCTTCACCCACAAGGAGCGTCTTTAGACCGTGACAAAGAGAATGCGAGGTGGGAGCTTCGATTATGGCTTTTGCAACATGGGCTGAGGAATCCACCTCTCCTATTCCCGTTATCCCTTCGTCCGTGTGGATTTTTACTATAAGGGCGTCCTGTGTCCCGTCCGCCTTCTCTTCGATTTGGGGGAGAGATATATGTATGGCTTCCACGTCTGTTATTTTCATTTAATGTTCTCCATTTGGCTCTGGGATACTCTCGATAGCACCCTTGGATTTCGGATCCTCCGAGCTTGCTGGCAGTGGTCGCACTATCCTGCAGACAAGTATTTGCGAAAATTCAGCTTATTCCAACTTCACCTGAGCTACGCCCTCGATGTTCATAGCGTCTTTGATTATGCTATCGACCCAAAGTTCCTTTGGAACTTTGACGATTGAGGTCATGCTCAGGTATTCCTGGTTCCTGTCGGTACTGATCTTGTGGAACTCAACGCAGCGGGCTTCGAAGACGTCTGTTACGTTCTCGACACTCAATTTCGTATCTTTGGAGACAATCATGAGGTTTCTGATGTATTTCTTGATAAAGAGAGCCTTTTCTAATCTGTCGAACAGGGAAAGGGAGAGTACTATAAGGGTTGTGGCGATAACGGCTCCAACGTAGAATCCCGATCCGACGGCAAGTCCAACTCCGGAGACCGACCAAAGGGACGTGGCTGTGGTGACTCCTCTTACGGAAAAACCGAATCGGAGAATAGCGGCCGCGCCCAGAAATCCGATACCGCTTACCACCTGAGCTGCTATCCTCCCTGGATCGGCCTGAATATCGGTGCTAAAGAGACTCCTTACATGTATTGAGACGAGCATAATCAAGGTGGCTCCCAAGCAGAGGACTATGTGTGTCCTGAATCCTGCTATCTGCCCGTGTGTCTCCCTCTCCCAGCCGATAATTCCTCCTAGAATCAGGGCTATCCACGAGCTTGATCAGGGTATCGTAGTATTCTAACACCGTGTATCCCCTTCTTTCTGTTAAAAGAGCACACTCAGGTCCCCCTAAATTTCTTCGAAGCTTTCTTGGGGAAAAGGGTGTGCTCCTACAATCTGTGGATATATCAAATCTGCGGTATATGAGGGCGAAGCTTGCCTTGTAGATTTTAAAATTTACCACTGTTTTTTGGACATCGCAAGGAAAGTCTTCAATATTGAAAGGAAAAAAGATAGTCTTACACTATCTTTTCCCTTGATTTTGAGCGCTCAACCGAATATATTGTGCTAAAAGATACGATGTGGCTTTTAGATCTCCGATCTGTAATATCTTTTGATTACAAGTTCACATATATTAAATACTTACACGCTTTATACATATAATATAAGGTGATAGATTGAACTCTGTTGAGGACGTATGAAGCCTCTGCCTCTTCTTATGGTTCTGACTTCCGGGATCTTTCATGCTATATGGAATCTGCTTTTGAAAAAGAGCGTGGACAAACTTGCATTTATCTGGTGGATGCATCTTCTTGCGGTTCTGTTTCTTACTCCGATTATCATTTTGTATGTAGATTGGACTGACTTTCCACCGAAGGCGTTCTATGTAGCCGCCATCAGCGCAGCTGTACAGGTCTGCTACATCTTGGGGATGGTAAAAGTATACGAGAGGGGGGATCTTTCGGTAGTTTATCCGCTTTCGAGAGGATCGGCTCCGGTCTTTATTTTGGTGCTTTCTTTTGTCCTGTTGAATGAGAAAGCATCGATCGCAGGGATTTCGGGCATATTCCTGGTGTCAGCCGGGGTCTATGTCATGTCTATGGAGTCTTTCCACATATCTAACTTCTGGGGTCCGATAAGGTCGCTGGGGCAGGTAGAATCGAAACTTGCGATATTTGTGGGATTTATCATCGCCTGCTACAGCGTCATAGACAAGGTAGGTGTTACGGAATCAGATTATCTAAAATACTGCTTCTTGATATTCCTCCTCAATTCTATGGGTATTACGGTGTATGGACTTACCTCCGGGAAGTTGCGCTCTGTATCTTGTGAATGGAAAAGAAGCAAAGCCCAGATCATAACCTCTGGAGCGGCGGTGCTCTTGACCTACTTTCTGGTCTTATGGGCGCTTTCTCTGGACAAGGCCAGCTATGTGGGATCGGTCAGGAGTGTAAGCATCGTCTTCAGCGTCCTCTTCGGGTGGATATTCCTCAAAGAGGGCTATGGGAGGATAAGGCTTCTGGGATCTGTCGTCATATTCTCAGCGATATTGTTGATCGGACTAGCTTAAATATCGATCACCTGAGCACCTTCTCCCAGCTCCCTATCTTGCCGTACTCGTCCGAGCGGTAAATGTATCCGCCGTCTGTGACGAATACGTATCTGCCGTCACTGCTGCAGACTATGGATATAGCTGAGGAGGCTTCGCCTTCTCTCCAGGCGTCGATGGACAGTTTTTGGACCTCTTCTTTTTCTCCTGTCTCTTCCTCAGATTGGGCGAAGACGCTGCCGTAGAACCCAGACGAGCTGAACATGTCCGCAAGCGAGGACGCCAACATCAAAACAAGGAGCACCTTTAGAGTCCTGTCGAGTTTCATAAGTTCCGAGTCCTTTCTTTTATGGGTGGATGATATACCAAAATAACAAATTACCTTGACTTCGGAAAGATAAATTTGAGAGATAGTGGAGTGATACACCTCTGGCAAACTTATCCGAAATTGTTCCCTAACCATCTTTGACGAGCATTTCTAGCAAACAGCATGCTGAACCTTGCCATGCCAATGGTTAAATGAGATCACTTATGCAGTGGGATGATATCTCATACTTAAAGAGTGGAACTCATCGTCAGAGGCAAGCCTATGAGATTCTCACCAGGCTTGATATCTTTCAGAGACTTGCGGGTTTCGATCCTATTCTGGTTGGGACAATTCCGCTCGATGTAGATACTCCCGATAGTGACCTCGACATTATTTGCCAGGTTGACAGCCCCAGAAATTTTGAAGAGGTAATTCAAGAGGCATTCTCTCAATATTATGATTTCTCGATCCGCAGGGTAGAAGTTAATCGGCTACCAGTCATAATCTGCAATTTCTCTCATTCAGCCGTTTCGATGGAGATTTGCGGACAGTCACGTCCTGTGAAAGAGCAGAACGCATATCGACACTTGGTAGCAGAAGCGCGACTGCTGAAGCTGGATGGAGAACCGGCGAAGTCAGCGATCCGTCTGATGAAAACAAAAGGTATAAAGACAGAACCTGCGTTTGCTGAACACTTCTGCCTGTCTGGGAATCCCTACTCCACACTTCTGATTCTGGCTGAAGCTACTGATCTTGAGTTGAGACAGCTTATAGACAGGGCGAGGTCGATTAGGGACAGCTGCATCTTCTGCCAAATAATTTCTCAGAAAGAGGAAGCGAGTTGCGTCTATGGAGACAAATATACCCTGGCGTTTATGGGTCTACGGCAAGGTAATCCTGGTCATGTACTTGTAATACCGAGACGTCATGTAGAGATGATTTATGACTTGGACGACGAACTTGCCTCGCACGTGTCGCGGGCCGTGGTAAAAGTTGCACAGGCGGTAAGGTCAACATTAAAGCCATCAGGGCTCAACATCTGGCAATCCAATGGCGAAGTTGCAGGACAAGAGATCTTCCACGTTTACTTTCACATCTTTCCCAGATGTCCAGACGATGGCTATTTCAACGTATATCCAGATATTCCCAAGCCTGAGTCACGCTCCAATTTGGAGGCACTGGCGGAGAAGATCCGCAATTCGATAGAGACCGATACAAGCTGCTGGAGGGAATGAAGACGGATTCAGATTTATGGCATGTGCTCTGGTAGCGCCCTGGATTTACATGCTGACGAAAGCTCAACCCCTAGGCAACTAAAGCTAAAGGAAACAGTGCAAGGAATCCTCAAAATATGATCCAGCTCACAACTTTGGGCACCTTGAGCGCTTTGTTTGGGAGCACGATGCAGGCTTGTTAGTCAGAGGCAGTTACAATCACCGTAAGAGAGCACGTAAAGTGCGCCGGATACGATAAATGTCTTATATGTCCAGAAAAAAGTTTCAAGAGATACTCCCCGATCTGTATCTATTTAAAGATACCTGCAACGTCTATCTTCTCAGAGAAAAGGATAAGGCTATAGCTATCGACTTCGGGTCAGGAGATGTTCTAAAGCGCCTTCCAGAGATAGGTATAAAGAAGATTGACTGGGTGCTGCATACGCATCATCACAGAGAACAGTGTCAGGGCGATCATCTGTTGAGGCCACTCAAAACCAAAATAGGGGTTCCATCCTACGAAAGGACACTCTTTAGCAATCCTTTAACACATTGGGAACATCCTGAGGAACTGTCGGTTCACGGGGCGCCCTTTGTCAGGCCTTTAAGGCAAGGAGTTAAGGTGGATCGCTCCTTTGTGGATGGAGACAGCTTCAAGTGGGGGAAGTATCATCTGAGCGCATATAAAAGACCTGGAAACTCGCACGGGGCAATGTCTTTCTCCACGAAAATAGGAGGCAAAAACCTCGTCTTCTGCGGGGACCTGATAGTCTCGCCGTCCAAGTTACACAACTACTACGATTCAGAATGGGACTACGGATACGCAGAAGGTTTCAAGACTCTCCTTTCTTCTTTAAGGGCACTCCAGAGCGACGCTCCTGATATTTTGTGCCCCTCTCACGGGAGGGTCATAACCTCGCCTGAACGGGAGCTTTCCACCTTGATAAAGCGTCTCGAGCGATTTGTAAACCGCTTCCTTTTGCGAGATTGGGACCTGGAGAGAAATCCAGGTGAACTCGATAGGATAAGTCAACCGACAGAGATACCGGGCATACGAAGGGTCACAGAGCACATCTTCAAAGGGAGGGGTTATGGCATCGGATGCAATCTCTACATCCTCCTCTCGGATTCTGGCCGCGCCCTCTTTATAGATTGCGGCGTTATGGGGATGGATTACAAGGAGACGATAAGGTGGCTGGACGACAAGATTGAGGATATGAAGCATCTTTTAGGATTGAAAAAGATCGTCGCTGTTATACCGACCCAGTATCACGGAGACCACCTTCTGCAGATACCTCACCTGGTCAAAAAATACGGCGCACAAGTCTGGTGCTACCATAACTTCAAAGAGATGCTGGAATCTCCCGAGAGGTTCAACCTGACCGGTCTTGTAAATAGCTATGACCTCCCCTTCAACAGGATCAAAGTGCATCGTGTCCTCAACGACGGAGAAGAGATAGTATGGGAGAACTTCCGGCTGAAAGTTTTCCACCTTCCGGGACAGACGGAGTTTTCAGCTGGAATAGCAGGAAAGATTGACAGAAAGACCATTGTCTTTTCAGGAGACAACATATTCTACAGCCCCGACAGGTCCGGTCACGATGCCTTTGTTGCGAGGAACGGAGGGATACTTGAAAAGGGCTATATAAAGTGCGCTCAGATCTTGAGTAAGCTCCAGCCCGACCTGATCCTGGGAGGACACGCCCAAGAGATACCTAATCCTAAGGAACAGTTGGAACTGTTCCTCAAGTGGAGCTATAACTTCAGACGAGCCCTAAAGCAATTGTCTCATTATAAAGAATACGAATACTTCATAGACCCCTACTGGGTAAGCTTCTATCCTTACAGGAAGCGTTCCAGGGCAGGACGCGCCTTCAAGTTGGATGTGTGCGTTACCAATCACAAGGAGAGAGAAGTCCCGGTATATTACAGGCTTATGATTCCTCAAGGGTGGGAAGCTGATCCTCAGACTGTAGATGCCTCAATCCCTCCTAAGGACAGCCTAAAGACCGGGTTCAGAATTCGCGTTCCAAGCGGTGCAAAGAAACGGGCATACGCCCTTACAGCGGACGTCGTCTTCGACGACGAGCATGTAGGTGAGATCTTCGACTGTGTGGTTGAAGTAACGTGATAAGATAGTAGGCAGTAGACAGGGCACCGGCTCCCGTCCCTCTTTGCTATCTACCTGAGTAGAAGGTGTTATACGATGTAACATTATTGTAGTGTCTTGCACGTGCTAAGCTGATACTATACCGGAGCGAATTCCCGCACATGCAGCATCTCACCACTTTTCATTGGGCGAATATCATCCGGTTTGAGCGTCAATAAGCCAATCGTTTTCCCTTCAGCAGTCACAAACTCGACCTCAAATCCCTCACCATCACTGTAACATTGCACTACGGCCACCACATTACCTTGTTTCAGGCTATGATCTTCAAGGTCATGTGTGAGAACGACCGCATCTAACTCGCGAATCATTTAACCATTGATTTATGTTTGATCCTCACAATCCCTATATGCTATCCACTATTCAAGTGGGTAGGAAGAAAGGGGAGTTCCTGTCTACTTAGCTTCTGCGGGTCCAGAGGCAGTGCGTTCCCAAAGTTCGGCAAACTCTGAAGAACCGTCATCGTCCCAGTAGTCCAAATCGACCGGTCTATTGTAGCCAGGACCATATCCCGGAAGGTGGCTGGGACCTGTCCCGGAATGATCTGTCATACCTATGACAGGGAGCCTTGCGTAGATCGTGGGGAAGGAGGCGTACTGGATGCGGATCAGCGCTCTTGGCAAAGGATCTGGCTCTGCCGCCTCCCAACGTTCCAACGCCTCCCGATCCAATGTCACACCGAGTCCGGGAGATTCAGGGACTTGAACTGCCCCGCCGGAGACCTTAAAAGTTGGTGTCACTACGTCCTCTGACCAGAGGTGGCAGAGGTTGGCATGGTGGAGCGTCGCCATAGGGAAGGCCGCGCCTATGTGAGTGGATATTGCGCGCATAATGTTACCCCCTGTGTTCTGTGTCATAAAGGGGACATTGGCAGCCTCAAAGAGACCTGCCTGACTTATGACCGGGCCGATAGGAGAGTGTCCTACCATATAGCCGTCGACCAATCCCAATATCGCTTCTCGGACGCCTATTGGCACTTGATGAAAGTAGATCGGCAGGGGGCTCTTCTCCCTTAAGAGGCGGTATCCCTCAGAGTGGTGGGTGCGAAGAGGGTCCTCGATTGCGCCAGCGATGGGATACTGTGCAAGTTCATAAGCAAGCTGCAAGACGTGGTCCACCGTGTTATCAAAGTTTAGATCGTAGTGGATCTTGAAGCCCGACGGAGCGACCTCCTGCATAGCCTTCGTCTGTTCGATTGCATTATGGAAGTGGCTGGTGTGGTACTTGAGCCAGGTGTAGCCCTCTCTGGCGGCGTGCTCCACCTCCTCAGCCATCTTGGAGGGAGTCTGGGAGACTGTCCAAAAGCCCATAGGAACCCACGATCGCACCTTAGGCCCAAAGAGCTTGTATGCCGGGACGCCGTTGTGCTTGCCGATCAAGTCGTAGATGGCTGGAGCCAGACCGATATTCAATGTCGGGTGATGCAACCAGTCAAAAGGATCACTTCCCCGGAGCTGGTCAATATACTCTTCAGACCGCGGCCAGGGTTTGCCGTTCTGTTCCCCTAAACCCTCCAGACCGTTGTCGGTGTGCAATATATAGATAGTACGGCACCGGAAGTCAGGGCCCTGATAGCGCGTCAGGGCTTCGCTGTTCCACTCACAAAAGGGTGGACAGATCGTATGAACTTCAATGTCGGTGATCTTCATGGAATAATGCACTCCTTACTTACATAGAACTCGTTGAAACTTTTTGAAATTAATTTAACAATTTGCAAATTGTGAACTTAAAGTAACTTTCGCAAGTTTTGATTTCGGTAAGTCAAGCTTGTAAATGCTCTTGAAGAAAGAATCTGGAACGCTATTTTTTCAGGCTTCGCAGGCTTCCCAATCGAGCCTCAACTGTATAACCATTCTTGAAGATGACTTTTAGCAATCCCTCCTTTAAACAATTTACGTTATTGGATTACATATACTTATGCAAACATTAAAAAGTTTCAATCACTTCTATAGTAATATAGTAGTAGCAGGGCATCCTCTTCTCCTTGAGGGCATCCTCTTCTCCTTGCCTACTGTACGCTGTTTGCTGTCTACTTAATTTATTCAGTTACGGGTCCAGAGGCGGTGCGCTCCCAAAGTTTGGCAAATTCCGGAGAACCGTCATCGTCCCAGTATTCCAAATCGACTGGTCTATTGTAGCCAGGACCATATCCGGGAAGATGGCTGGGACCTGTCCCTGCATGATCTCTCATATCTGTGACAGGGAGCCTTGCGTAGATCGTGGGGAAGGAGGCGTACTGGATGCGGATCAGCGCTCTTGGCAAAGGATCTGGCTCTGCCGCCTCCCAACGTTCCAACGCCTCCCGATCCAATGTCACACCGAGTCCGGGAGATTCAGGGACTTGAACTGCCCCGCCGGAGACCTTAAAAGTTGGTGTCACTACGTCCTCTGACCAGAGGTGGCAGAGGTTGACATGGTGGAGCGTCGCCATAGGGAAGGCCGCGCCCATGTGAGCGACTGTTGCGCGCATAATGTTACCCCCTATGTTCTGTGTCATAAAGGGGACATTGGCAGCCTCAAAAAGACCTGCCCTGCTGATGACCGGTCCGATAGGAGAGTGTCCTAACATAAAGCCGTCGACCAATCCCAATATCGCTTCTCGGACGCCTATTGGAACTTGATGAAAGTAGATCGGCAGGAGGCTCTTCTCCCTTAAGAGGCGGTATCCCTCAGAGTGGTGGGTGCGAAGAGGGTCCTCGATTGCGCCAGCGATGGGGTACTTTGCAAGTTCATAAGCAAGCTGCAAGACGTGGTCCACCGTGTTATCAAAGTTTAGATCGTAGTGGATCTTGAAGCCCGGCGGAGCGACCTCCTGCATAGCCTTCGTCTGCTCGATTGCATTATGGAAGTGGCTGGTGTGGTACTTGAGCCAGGTGTAGCCCTCTCTGGCGGCGTGCTCCACCTCCTCAGCCATCTTGGAGGGAGTCTGGGAGACTGTCCAAAAGCCCATAGGCACCCACGACCGCACCTTAGGCCCAAAGAGTTTGTATGCAGGGACGCCGTTGTGCTTGCCGATCAAGTCATAGATGGCTGGAGCCAGACCGATATTCAAAGATGGGTGATGCAACCAGTCAAAAGGATCACTTCCCCGGAGCTGGTCAATAAACTCCGCAGACTGCGGCCAAGGTTTGCCGGACTGCTCCCCTAAACCCTCCAGACCGTTGTCGGTGTGCAATATATAGATAGTACGGTACCTGAAGTCAGGGCCCTGATAGCGCGTTAAGGCTTCGCTGTTCCACTCACAAAAGGGTGGACAGATCGTATGAACTTCAATGTCGGTGATCTTCATGGAATACAGAACTCCTTGTTTAGGTGTATACTTTTACGTTATATTTCAAAATAATGAAGTAACCTTGGAACGACAAGCTTAGTAAGATAATACATATCTTGTTGCGTTCCAGAGTAACCAAATGACATTGAAATAGTTATAGTAGAGGAATTTTTCAAAATAGGTGAACATTGATCTATAAAATCTACTATTTCATTTTCCTCCCAAAGATCACCTTCAAGAAACATATCAGATTTATTGAATAGATCCAAATCAATGTCGAAAAATATTCGCTGGCCAGAAACTCTTTCAATAAGAGATTTAATATCCACATGAATAAATTGTCTTGCTTCGAACTCTCGAAGTAATGGTTCGTCTATTCCAATTTCTGTGTCAGTCTGTGTGCAATAAAAGTGTATTTCATTTACTAAGTCTCTCATAATTGCCGGAGCAATAAAGGAGTCTTTTCGAATAAGATTCGAACCCGACGCTAATAATTGGTATATCGGTTTAAGAGTATCTATTTTGATAAGCTTTTCTTTCTCTGAAGGATTATTTGTAAAATCGTCTACTCCATCCCAATGACGATCCAAGTGGACAAGCGTAAATGGTGGGTTATGAACAGATTTACAACGATATTTTTCCCATACATAATAAGCCCATTTATGATCATCCATAAGCCAAACATAAGGATGAATCTCTTCAAAATATTGATTGCCCTTTTCAAGAGCATTTATTATCCAATAATCCAAATAGCATTCCTTGTAGGGATACTTTCTTGTCTTGAGTTTTAGCCTCTAATGTATGTTAGGCGATGGCATTGTTCTACTGCAGCTTCAAATCTATATTTGATAGAATAGATTGAGAGTAATCCCCTTTGGCCGTAATATTTGTAGCAAGCCTTCTTTTTGTATACACTCGTACGATTGTTTTGGCATCATTCATCTCTTCAACTACAACACGGACAAGCTCCCCTACACTCCAACCTGAAGCACCTTTCTTGCCTATTATCATCCAAGTTTTATCATTAACTTGATTAACATCTTCAATCATCAACCCAGCTTCAACAACAGCTTCTTGAGCTACTTTTAAAACTCGATTATATTCGGCAGTGAATATTCGTGGAACACCAGCGGAAAGTGGGGCGGTACGCATTTTGTTTGTCGTTGCACATCTAAATAACGAAAGTGTCGTAATCAAAGTCAGGACAAGATTCCACTTATACATAACTATCCTTCCTACGTGGTAAATTATCCGAACTGAATTTGTTGAAAAAGTACTCCGCAACTATTGCAATGGATCGGAGGCTATGATGACTCAAGGACTCCTTGCCCGCCTAATGAAGATAGATCATTACTATTAATCAACGTTATAGACCATACATCTTGGCTAATCCATCCAGCGAAAAGTCTGGGCCGTCCACAAACTCCACTATCTTGCTCTCTCTTTCTCTCACCTGCATAGCCTCCTTGGCCACCTTATCGGCTATCTGTGCAGGGATGACGACCACGCCGTTCCTATCGGCGTGTATGAGATCTCCCGGCTCTATCCTGACGCCGCTTAACTCTACAGGCACATTGACGTCTACGATCCCGTGATTTCCGTGAGAGACGACAGTCCCCGCAGCACAATATTGAAATCCTATAGCTTCTACCTCCTCCAAATCCCTGACCCCTCCGTTGGTGATCAGTCCCAGAGCGCCTAATCTCATTGCGATATGCGCCATATTATCTCCGAAGTGACAGCTTTGGAGGGGCCTTGGTCCCACGTCCTGGAAGACTAAGACCGTAGGATTGGGCGACGCCTCAAGCGTTCTCCACAGCTCCAAGACGGGTCTTCTGTCTTTGGGCCTTCCGGGCGTCATGCTGTCGGCTGTCGCCGTCACGGCGTATCCCAACATCACTCCCATATCGGGAAAGAGGCACTTTATGTCTAAGCCCATAAATCCCTCTATCAGTCCCCTGACTTCAAAGGTTTCAATAGCGTTGGCAATAGTAGGGCTGTCGAAGCTCCTCAATGCAGTCAGTTGCTCGGACGTCAGATCAGCAGCCATTTGATTTCTCCTCTATATTTCACAGATCGAGATCAACTATAGTCCCGATCTTACTTTACATTCGGAACGCCGATTTTGATCAAAAGTTGCCTGAGTTCTTCGCGTTCGTCACTATTCAACGCTCTCGTGGGAGGTCTTGAGGGTCCGGCCGGTCGTCCGCATAGCTCCAACGCTGCCTTGACGACGTTCGCCTCTCCACCTGTCCTTTGCGCCATCTTGCCCCTGAAATCTCCCCAGGGCCAGTTCGCATCTTTAAAGCCCTCCAATGCGGACATATAGTCCCTGTTTTTCATCTGCTCGTGGAGGGACAGGTCGTGTTCCGGCCACACCGTCGCCAGGTGCGTGATGTAACCTGTGCCGCCGAGCATGTAACTCAACACCTGAAGTCCCTGATTATCCACGATGGCCAATCTGTCAGAGAATCTGGATATACCATTAGTGTAGGACTTCGCCCCGTCGGGAGTAGACCATTTCAAAGATACGACGCGATCTAATTGGGAAAGCTTGTCTAATACGTCCAGGGGTATGTTATATCCGTGCCACCAGGTGTTATAGATCATAATGGCAATTCTTTCTGTCGCATCGTGGATAGACGTAACGTGCTTTATAACGTCATCGTCCGAAGGCTGGTAGTAGTATGGTGCGGACAACTGAATCCCGTAAGCTCCCACTTCCTCTGCAAACTGGGCGATCTCTATGCAGACTTTAGGGTCTGTATCCTGCGCCCCTGCAAGGACAGGAACTACCCCATCTGCGGCATCAACTATAGCCCTTGTTACATCTTTTCTCTCCTGAACGGTCATCATAGGAAAGTCTCCGCCGGCACCGACCGCTAAAAGGACGCCTTTGCCCCTTATAAATCCCCTTTCTACTACGTCGCGAACGTTGAACTGGGTTCCCTCGATATCCAGACTCAGATCCGGTTTTAAGACCGAGATTACAGGTATCATAGGTCCACAGAGGGTCTGCTTCACTTCGGTTATGTCCATTATCTGTCTCCTTTTTGTATGTCAACTTCGCTTGTGATAGGTGCGTGTTAAGTGCGGCTAGTACTCTTGACATTATTCGGACATAAATAAGATAATGAAGAATGTACATCTGATCAAGATAATTCTATGAACATAACAGGATTTTCCTCTTGACTATTACATACACTTTCGGTATATTAGCACTGATGGAAATATTCTGTTAGACCGGATAGTCCTTTTTGATCCTTCAGGTGCTATCTTTGCTGCAAAGGAAGACGACATGCCTGATATACCTATATGGGTGATCATCTGGCTGGTCGTATTGACTGGCGCTCTGGTTATCTCCACTCTCAGCGGCTACGCGAAGTTCATAAAGATGAGGAGACGCAACAGAAGCAAGCTCGGAAGGCCTGTAGCTGTGACAAAAGGAAACCCTGATAATATCGTTACCCTATCCGGCGAGGTAGATGAGTGCAACCAAGTCGGAAATGAGATCGAGTTGGAACGACTAAACGCTCAACTTAGGCGTCTGGTGGAAGAGGAGGCCTACGAGCAGGCCTCCGAGATCAGGGATAAGATAACGAAGCTAGAAGAGAAAAGCACCAAAAAGCAGAAACGATAAAGAGGTCCTTTGCACCTCTCGTAAAATGCCTATTAATTGTCCTTAACGTCATAAACTATATTCTACGACTACAATGTCCGTTGACGCCCTGTGGGGAAATATCTTTAAGGATAAGAAGGATTCTCAGGACGATCTTTGCGATGTCCTTGCTGAAGTTCCTATATTCGAAGGACTCTCTAAAGGCGAACTGACGAATATAGAAAGGATAGTCCACAAACGGAAGTTCTCAAAGGGGGAGAAGATATTCAGAGAGGGGAATCCCGGATTGGGGATGTACATCATCAGAAAAGGCAGTATCGATATTCTCAAGGAGTTAGATGCAGGAGGATCATTCAAGATTGCCCATCTGGAGGAGGGCGCCTTCACAGGTGAATTCTCCCTTTTGAATGAACTGCCGCGCTCTGCCTCTGCTGTGGCTTGTGAGGACTGCGAGATGATAGGCTTCTTCAGACCTGATTTTTTAGGTCTTATGGATCGCAATCCCCGCTTGGGAGTGAAGATTGCCCTTAAGCTCGGATGTTTCTTGACACTGAGGCTGCATCAGTCAGCCGAACAGTTGGAGAAAATACAGCAAAAGAAAAAATTGCAAGAGACGGTCTGACCGATTGTCGAGATTAAACGGTAATTTTTGTGGCCCCTGCTGAACATTGATGGGGCTATTTTTGTTTTGAAAGGAGACTATAAAGGAAATAGGACTGTCAACGTCGTCTTTCGGAATAGAAGCCCTGCAGGAGGCTGGTGGAGCTACCTATTACCCGACTCCGGGAAGTCGTAATACGGGGATTGTTACGCTCACACGAAACGATTAGAACAACGTTTTGAGCATAGAGCACGAAGACAGCGCACTGGACAGAGAAGAGGGTTTCATCATGGCAATAGAATATCTCAGACAGTTTGCATAGGCTGTTTACGATCCCCAGACTCCAGACAGGGCCTTGTACGTCTCCCTTGCCGCATCCAGAGGGTCCATCTTTGTTACTGTCTCGTTGAACGGTTCAACCGTCACAGGGCCGTCGTAACCCATCTTGCGCAGGCTCCTCATGAAGCTGGAAATGTCTATTACGCCTGTCTCCCCGGGCAGACACCTGACCCTGTCCATCTGCTCGTCCACCTTAATCCCAGAGGGCGCATCGTTGATGTGGACGTAAACTACCTGATCTGATGTCAGCTTCTCCAGATCGTCCAGTGTGCCATGGGATGTGTACCAATGGTAGCAGTCCAGAAGGAGACCCACATTTCCCGTCCCGATGGCCACACACAGTTCGAGCGCGCCGTCTATCGTATAGATAAATTCATATTTGTGGTCTTTTTTGTGGTCCTTCCTCAACGTCGCAGGGCCGATGAATTCTAAACTGAGACGGCAGTCGTATTCTTTCAGGATTTCGGCAATAGGCCTGAAGCGTGCAACCTGCCAGTCAAAGTTCTCTTTATAAGGCCTTTCATCCGACAATGGCCAAACCCAGGCGATTATTCTCAAGCATCCTATAGACTGAGCGACGCGAGCCAAGCGAGGGAGCTTCTGCAGTCCTTCGTTGTGGGAAGACTCATCACCGAGCCAGGTTGCAGGCAGCATCCATCCCCCCATCCTGATCCCCGCTGTTTTAAATACCTCTAATACGTAGTCAATCGACTTTTCATCAGCAAGATCTGCTACCTCCTCTATTGAGATGTCTATACCTTCAAATCCTGCAGTTTTGGCAATTTCGACAGCCTCAACTAAACTGCATTGAATTCCTATCGCATCAGGACTTAAGTTCTTGAACATTGTGTTGCTCCTTTTTTGCTCCTTCGGTGTTAGAATAGACTACACAGATTCCCTTTAATTTCGCAAATAACTTAAATGCCACTTGCTATCGGCAGCACAGTTTCTTCTGACTTTCTTGTTGACAAGTTCGAGCTTAATCCCTAAATTCGGTACTATATCTTGTGGGGATTCAAAATTATATGCGTTATGAGGGCTGACTAAGACAATATTTCTAATCAAAATAAATAGTAAATAGAACGATGTCAAGGACTTTCCTCAGTAAATTCAGATGAATAGAGCGTAGGAAAGGATAATAGGAGAAGGTGCAGGAGTACAAAATCGGTAACCATAAGGAGATAGACTGATGAAAGCTTTGGTATGGCACGCAAGGAAAGACTTAAGGTATGAGGACTTTCCTGAGCCAGAAGTCGGGCCAAATGAGATCAAGATCAAGGTTAAGTACGCCGGTCTTTGCCACACGGATTTTACGGAGTACTCCTACGGACCCATATACCTTTCTGCTGAGCCGCATCCGAGGACCGGGAGGGGAGCTCCGATAGTTTTAGGACACGAGTTTTCTGGAGAGGTTGTGGAAATCGGGAGCACTGTAAAAAGGATTACAGTAGGCGATAGGGTCTGCGTCAACGCCTGCGATCCGTGTCTGGATTGCTACTACTGCCAAAGGGGACTGTACGCCGTATGCCAACAAGGCGCCTTCATAGGCTTCAACAGGGACGGTGGATTTGCAGAATATACGGTAGTCCCTGAGTGGTCATGTCATAGGTTGCCGGACTCTGCGTCGTATCAGTTGGGTGCTCTGATCGAGCCGCTCTCTGTGGGAATGCACGCCCTCAAACGAGCGGAGATAAGTGTGGGAGATAGGGTAGCGATTGTAGGAGGAGGTACGATAGGTCTTTGCACGCTGCAGTGCGCCAAAGCGGCAGGTGCGTCTCAAATTTATGTTCTGGAAAAGTCGGAGGTCAAGGAGAAATTTGCAAGAGATTTGGGAGCAACAGAGGTGATAAACCCGGGGAAAGTGGATCCAGTTGAGGCTGTCTTCCAGCTCACTGATGGAATAGGTGTGGACTTGGCTATAGAATGCGTCGGCGTGGAAGCTACCGCTAAGATGTGCGTGGACATCATCAGGAAGCAGGGAATTGCCTGCCTTGTAGGCATATTCACCGAGCCCTTTGAGTACAATTTCAACGATCTGATGAGCGGAGAAAAATCGCTTGTGACATCTCTGGGATATGGGGACGAGTTCCCGATAGTCCTTTCGCTTATAGCGGACGGACGGATGGATCCTGATGCCATCATCACAGGGACGCTCCCACTTGCTCAAGGAGTAACGGAGGGACTCGACAAATTTGAAGAGAGAGGAGCTACGGCGGTTAAGACTCTGCTCGAGATAGGGGCATAGATGAGGGTTATAGCAGCCATTAGCCTCCTTTTAATCTGTGCCCTTTTGTGGTCTCCGGCGGATGCCCAAGAGAGAATAAAGCTTGCAACGACCACGAGTACCGAAAATTCAGGTCTCCTTTTAGAGCTACTCCCTCCTTTTGAGAAACTATTTGGTGTTAAGGTGGATGTAATAGCTGTGGGGACGGGGAAAGCGCTAAAGTTGGGGGAGAACGGAGATGTTGATGTCGTGCTCGTGCATGCAAGGAAAGCCGAGGAGGACTTCGTAGAAAAGGCCTTCGGGGTCAACAGACGAGATGTAATGTACAACGACTTTGTGATAGCAGGTCCAAGAGATGACCCTGCCGGGATAGCTCAAACCTCTGATGTTCTCTCGGCGATGAAGAGGATATTTGCAAAGAACTCCCTTTTTGCCTCCAGAGGAGACGACTCCGGGACTCATAAAAAGGAGATGGAGATATGGGAAAAGGCTGGGGTAGATCCCCGATTGACCCCCAATAGATTCAATCCGGGGTCGGGGACGGAAAAATGGTACATAGAGACGGGTCAGGGCATGGCGGCTACGCTTCAGATAGCAGATGAGAAGGGGGCCTACGTCCTGATTGATAGAGGAACACTCCTTGCGTATTCGCGAAAAGTTGATATTGTGGTGTTGTTTCAAGGCGACTCTGCGTTGTTCAACCCTTACGGAGTAATAGCGATCAATCCGAGTATTCACCCCCACGTAAACTACGTCTATTCTATGGCGCTGATAGGCTGGATGACCTCGCCACAGGGGCAGAAGATAATAGAGGATTTTAGAGTAGGTGGACAGACGCTCTTCCACCCGTATGAAAGGCAAATGTAAAGGCGCTTCAGCCACCAAATCGTGATAGTTCCAATCGGGGACAAGGTACAAACATATTAAGGTTTGAGGTTTTGTGTCTTTGTGGCTAAGCTTCGCTTCATGGATGACACTGGAGACAAAGATTGGATTATATATTTGAAGGTATTCGGCGCGCCCTTTGGCTCATCTTATCGCTGGATGGGGCCACGTTCGATGTTGTTCTTGTCTCTTTGAAGGTATCGTCTGCTGCCACTCTTCTTGCCTGTGTTGTGGGCGTGCCACTGGGTTTGGTCATCGGAGTAAGGAATTTTTGGGGGAAGCGCGCCGTCGTAACGGTCCTTAACACGCTCATGGCGCTCCCGACAGTGGTTATTGGGCTATCTATCTATGCGATGATCTCCCGAAGGGGGCCGCTCGGATCTCTTGGACTCTTATATACTCCCACAGCTATAGTGATCGGGGGGTTCATCTTAGCGACGCCCATAATAACTGCTCTTTCTCTATCTGCGGCGCAGGGAATAGACAAAAGGGTAAGGCCTACGGCTCTAACTTTGGGAGCGAGCGAGTTTCAAGCGACACTGGCTGTCCTCAGTGAGGCTAAGTTCTCCATCATAGCGGCGGTTGTAGCAGGATTCGGGAGGGTGATCGCGGAGGTCGGTTCGGCTATGATGCTTGGCGGGAATATCAGGGGAAGTACAAGGACTATGACTACGGCAATAGCATTAGAGACCAGCAAGGGCGAGTTCGGATCGGAATAGCTCTGGGGATAGTCCTCCTTTTTGTGGCTTTCTCCCTAAATATTCTTTTCCACTACTATCAGTCCAAAGGGACGTAGAGAAGTAGACAGTTGTAGGGGCAGACCCGCGTGTCTGCCCTGATCCGTGGGGTGACCCCTATTTGTAGGGGCGAGGTCTCCTTGCCCCAAGGGCAGGGTAACCTTGGCCTTACATTTATTTTGCAGGATACCTTGTCTCTATTGGGCGAACACATGGGTTCGCCCCTACATTAGGATAGAAAAGGTGGCGTCCACTTCTAAAGGAGTCCAGAACGGGATAATCGAGCTTCAGGAGCTTGAAAAGGCATATCCACCGGGGTTCAGGCTCTATATTCCGTATCTCTCGTTCGAAAGAGGAGGGATATATGCCATTGTGGGACCCAACGGGTCAGGGAAGACGACATTCCTGAATATTCTGAGTCTACTCCTTCGACCTACTAAAGGGAAGATACTTTTTGAGTCGCAGGATGTTTACAAATCCCACGGGAAGCTGACAGAATACAGGAACCTGATGACGCTGGTGGCGCAAAATCCCTTTCTGTTTCGGGGGACCCTGTTCAAGAATGCAGCGTACGGATTGAAGGTGCGCAAGACTCCAGGAGATGTCATAGAGGAGAGAGTATCAAAGTGTCTTGCGATGGTAGGGCTTTCAGGCTTTGAAAAGAGGGCGGCTCAAACTCTTTCTGGAGGAGAGATACAGAGGGCGGCTATCGCAAGGGCCATCTGTGTGCGCCCTCAGGTGTTGTTCTTAGATGAGCCGACCGCCAACGTAGACAGCAAGAACGTCCATATAATAGAGGAACTCATGAGAGATATAAACGAGCAGGAGAAGACCACCGTCATTTTCACAACACACGACTCCTCTCAGGCACGTTCATTAAGCCGGGAGGTCATATTGCTTTCCGAGGGGAAAATGGCCAGGACCGAGGAGGAGGAGGTGATCTACTAAACAAGAATGACCTGAAATGAAATCACTTATTCAACACCCCCACTGTCTTAGTCTCCACCTTCCCATCAGCCTCCACAGCCACCACATAGAGTCCACTTACCACTACATCTGCCTCATGATCCTTCCCGTCCCACTCGACAGCATTGCTACCTCGATTCATTTCCCTGTCCTCGACCAGCTTTCTCTTGAATCGTCCAGAAACATCGTAGACCTTCACTGTAACCGCAGACCTTCTTCCAAGATGAAAGGATACCGTGGTCTTGGTGTCGTATCCGCCTCCCTTTGGAGAAAAGACCCTCGGCTGGCAGTTCACATCCGAAATGGAAAGACTCCCCTGTTTATCAGAAAGATCCTCCATCAATGCAAATCTCCCAAAGTGTGTGAGGGCGACTGTGATCTTCCTCGCCCCCTGATCCCCGATTGCTCCCCGATTGATTCTATCGGGGAGGACTGTGCCGCCGACCCTCTCCCATGGACTGTCCTCAGATGACCGGGTAAAGATTGCCAATTTCCCGAGATCTGGCAACTCCCCTATGTTATCCTGCTCCCCGATTGATTCTATCGGGGAAAGGGACATCGTAAAGGTTGAGGGCTTCAAGAGTTCAAGACCCTGCGGACCGATGTCATAGGCCATCCCAATAAGCTGTACGTTCGGAGCAGACAGATTCGTCATACTCTCAATCGCAACGGGAGTAATCGTCACCTGGGTGCTTTTGGAAATACCGTTGGGGGGGATGTAGAGGTTCACCTTGCTTACCGCATCAGTAATATGCCCCCCACGACGGGGATCCACGACCTCGGCTGCCGCAACGACGTGGACGGTAATAACGTCCTTGCTCCGATGATCGAAGCCGTCCACAGCTCTGAGCCTGAGGACATAGGTGCCGAATATCCCTTCGGTGTCCCACACGCCCAAAAGGCTCCTTACAGGCTCCATAGCTTCCCTAATAGTCCGCCATTCTAGGATCTTGTTTTCATCCGACCCACTCCCGTATTCCAACGCATAGCTTTCAAAATCGGGAATATCGGAGTTGTCGAAAGCCGAGCCCAAGATGTTTACCTGCCCATGAATGATCTCGTCATTGGATGGAGAATTTATCATCACCATCGGTGGGGTCAAATCCACAGTGAAGGTACTTTTGGCTGGAGTAGGATCGATGTTTCCCGCTTTGTCCGCCGACCTTACATAGAATGTGTAGGTTCCGCTTGGGAAGGGATCTGTAAGGTGGGAGGTAAAATGTGAAAGGTCTGACCAATCGCCTTCAGTAGGCCTGTCCCGATTACTCTTGATGGCATAAGCATATTGTACATCTGTCTCTGGGGAAAACCTGTCCCCACCGCTATATTGGAAGAAAGCCTGTGGGGTGCCGATTATTCCTTCTGGTCCATCTACGATCAAAGTGTTTGGAGGTATCCTGTCCCCTCCATATCGTGTTGCACCTCTGTCGGCAAGTCCATTCAAAAACCACAGGTTGCCTTTACTATCCTCCAAGATGCCATTGACCGCATTATGTGCCAGCCCATCGGTCACGGTATAGGTCGTCCATGTCCCATCAAAGCGGCTTACACCTCCTCCGGTTCCAAACCACAGGTTGCCTGCACTGTCCTCCAAAATTGCATTGACTGCATTGTCCGCCAGGCCATCTGCTGTGGTGAAGGTTGTCCATCGCTCTCCGTCATAGCGGCTCACGCCAGACACAGTTCCGAACCACAGGTTGCTCTCACTGTCCTCCCAGATCGCATTGACCACGTTGTCCGCCAGACCATCTGTCGCAGTATAGGTCGTCCATGTCCCATCATAGCGACTTACGCCCCCCTCAGTGCCAAACCACAGATTGCCCTCACTGCCCCCCAAAATGGTAAAGACCATGTCGTTAGCCAGCCCATCGGTCACGGTATAGGTCGTCCATGTCCCATCAAAGCGACTTACCCCTCCTCCGGTTCCAAACCACAGGTTGCCGTCACTATCCTCCAAGATCGCATTGACTTCATCGTCCGCCAGGCCATCTTCGGCGGTGTAGGTCGTCCATCTTGCTCCGTCATAACGGCTCACGCCGGTACCGGTTCCAAACCACAAGTTACCCCCACTATCCTCCAAAATCGCACTGACGCCATTGTCCACCAAGCCATCTGCTGTGGTGTAGGTTGTCCACGTCCCATTGTAACGGCTCACGCCTCCCCCACCAGTTCCAAACCACAACTTGCCCTCGCTGTCCCCCAAGATCGTTAAGACCAAGTTGTTTGCCAGGCCATCTGATGTGCGGTAGGTCTTCCACCTGTACCCATCATAGTGGCTTGCACCACCCTCAGTTCCAAACCACAAATTGCCCTCGCTATCTTCCAAGATTGCGGTGACCGCATTGTCCGCCAGACCATCGGTCACCGTAAAGGTCGTCCACGTCCCATCAAAGCGGCTTGCACCTCCGTTAGTTCCGAACCACAGGTTGCCCTTAGTATCCTCCAAGATCGAATAGACCGCATTGTCCGCCAGACCATCTGTCACCGTAAAGGTCGTCCACGTCCCATCAAAGCGGCTTACACCTCCATTAGTTGCAAACCATAGGCTGCCCTTAGTATCCTCCAAGATCGAATGGACCAGGTCATTTGTCAGTCCATCTGATGTAGTGTAAGTTGTCCACCTTTCTCCATCATAGCGGCTCGCGCCCGTACCAGTTCCAAACCACAGGTTTCCCTCAGTATCCTCCAAGATCGCCCTGACTGAATTTCCCGCCAGACCATCTTCCGTGGTGAAAGTTGTCCACGACCCATCATATCGGCTCACCCCCATATCGGTTCCAAACCAAAGGTTGCTGTCGCTATCCTCCAAGATTGCATTGACCGAGTTATTCGTCAGCCCATCTGCTGTGGTGAAGGTAGTCCACGTCCCGTCATACCGACTCACGCCTCCCTTTGAAGTCCCAAACCAAAGGTTGCTATCACTATCCTCCAAGATCGTCCTGACTGAATTTCCCGCCAGACCATCTGCTGTGGTGTAGGTCGTCCACCTTTGCGCCCTTGCCGGTGTGGCGTAGAGGAGAATAGCTATGACCGCAGTTAGAGATATTCGAGAAAGCAACTGCCTGTGACCTCGTTCCTTAAGTATGCACAATTCCGAAATCACTTATTCAATACCCCCACTGTCTTGGTTTCCGCCTTCCCATCAGCTTCCACAGCCACCACGTAGAGTCCACTTACTACTACCTCCCCGTCATGATCCCTCCCCTCCCATTCCACCGCATTGCTCCCTCGATTCATTTCGCTGTCCTCGACCAACTTTCTTTTGAACCGTCCTGAGACATCGTAAACCTTCACTGTAACCGCTGACCTTCTTCCAAGATTAAAGGATATCGTGGTCTTGGTGTCGTAGCCGCCGCCCTTTGGAGAAAAGACCCTCGGCTGACAGTTTACATCCGAAATGGACAGACTCCCCTCATCCGCAGAAAGGTCCTCCATCACTGCAAATCTCCCAAAGTGTGTGAGGGCGACTGTGATCTTCCCCGTCCTCTCATCCACCGTGCCGCCGACTCTCTCCCAAGGACTGTCCGCTGGTGACCGGGTAAAGATTGCCAACTTCCCAAGATCTGGCACGTCCTGTATGTCGTTTTCATTGAGGAATATCGTAAAGGTTGCAGGTTTCAGGACCGCAAGATCCTTCGGACCGATGTCGTATGCCATCCCAATAAGGCGCAAATTCAGAGCAGAGGGCTTCGCGACACCTTCAAGCGCAACGGGAGTGATCGTCACCTGCGTGCTCTTGGGAATACCGTTGGGGGGAATGTAGAGATCCACCTTGCTCGCAGAATCGGTGATATGTCCTCCACTACTGTGATCTACCTCAACGGCTGCCGCAACCACGTGGACGGTGATGGCATACTTGCTCCTGTGATCGAAGCCGTCCACAGCTCTCAGCCGGAGAACATAGGTGCCGAATAGCACTTCGGTGTCCCACACACCTAAAAGGTCGTTTATTACAGGCTTCACGGCGCTATCCCTTATACTGCGCCATTCTGATATCTTGTCCTCATCTGTCCCCTTCCCGTATTCCAACGTATAGCTACCAAAGTCGGGTTTATCAGAGTTGTCGAAGGCCGAGCCCTTGATGCTCATCTCTCCATGAATGATCTCGTCGTTCGATGGAGAAGTAATCAGCACCGTCGGGGCTGTTAAATCCACGGTGAAAGTCTTTTTAGCGGGGCTAATATCGAAGTTTCCCGCTTTGTCACTTGCCCGTACGTAGAATGTGTAGGTGCCGTTGGAAAGAGGATCTGTAAGGGTAGAGGTGAGATGTGTAAAGCTTGACCAATCCTCTTCTATAGGTCTGTTCCGATCGCTCTTGATGGCATACGCATATTGCACATCCGCCCCTGGCAAATACCTATCCCCCCCACTGTATTGGAAGAAAGCCTGTGGGATGCCGATTATTCCTTTTGGCCCATCGAAGATAAATGTGTTTGGCGGCGATCTGTCAACTCTGTATCTGGTTACCCCTTCAAGAGTTCCAAACCACAACTTGCCCTCACTGTCCTCAAAAATCGCATTGACATAGTTGTCCGCCAGGCCATCTTCTGTAGTGTAGGTCGTCCACCTTTCCCCATCATAGCGACTCACACCCCCCACAGTTCCAAACCATAAGTTGCCCTCACTGTCTTTCAAGATCGTCAAGACAATGTTGTTCGCCAGGCCATCTTCTGTAGTGTAAGTCGTCCACCTTTCCCCATCATAGCGACTCGCGCCACCACCAGTTGCAAACCACAAGTTGCCCTCTCTATCCTCAAAGATTGTATAGACAATGTTGTGTGCTAGGCCATCAGCTGTGGAGAAGGTTGTCCATCTCTCCCCATCATAGCGGCTCACGCCTCCTCTAGTTCCAAACCACAGGTTGCCCTCACTATCCTCAAAGATCGAACCGACCTGGTTATGCGCCAGGCCATCTTTTGTGTTGTAGGTCGTCCACTTTTTCCCATCATAACGGCTTACGCCGAACGCAAAAGTACCAAACCACAGATTGCCCGCACTATCCTCCAAGATCGAAAGGACCGCGTTACTCGCCAGACCATCAGCTGTGTTGTAGGTCGTCCACTTTTCCCCATCATAACGGCTTACACCCACACCCTGTAAAGTTCCAAACCACAAGTTACCCGCACTATCCTCCAAGATCGTCAAAACCACGTTACCCGCCAGGCCATCTTTTCTGGTGTAGGTCGTCCATCTCTCCCCATCATAGCTACTCACACCTCCAAAAGTACCAAACCACAAATTGCCCTCTCTATCCCCCAAGATCGAATTGACCGATTTGTCTGCCAGGCCATCTGATGTAGTGTAGGTCGTCCATGTTTCATCATAGCGGCTCACGCCCTCATTAGTTCCAAACCACAAGTTGCCCTCCCTGTCTTCCAACATTCTCCAGACCGACTTGTGCGCCAGGACATCTGTTGCGGTGAAGGTTGTCCATCTCTCCCCATCATAGCGGCTCACGCCTTCTCTAGTTCCAAACCACAGGTTGCCTTCACTGTCTTCCAACATTGCCCTGACCGAGTTGCTCGCCAGGCCATCTGCTGTGGTGAAGGTCGTCCACCTTTCCCCATCATAGCGGCTCACACCCTCCTCTAAGCTTCGAAACCACAGGTTGCCCTCACTGTCCTCCAAGATCGAACCGAGCAAATTGTCCGCCAGGCCATCTGATGTAGTGTAGGTCGTCCATGTTTCATCATAGCGGCTCACGCCCTCATTAGTTCCAAACCACAGGTTGCCCTCCCTGTCTTCCAACATCGCCCTGACCGACTTGTGCGCCAGGCCACCTGTTGCGGTGAAGGTTGTCCATCTCTCCCCATCATAGCGGCTCACGCCTTCTCTAGTTCCAAACCACAGGTTGCCTTCACTGTCTTCCAACATTGCCCTGACCGAGTTGCTCGCCAGGCCATCTGCTGTGGTGAAGGTCGTCCACCTTTCCCCATCATAGCGGCTCACACCCCGTTCAGTCCGAAACCATAGATTGCCCTCTCTGTCCTCCAAGATCGAACCGACCGAGTTGTTAGCCAGTCCATCAGCTGTGGTGAAGGTTGTCCAAGTCTCATCATAGCGGCTCACACCCTTTAAGCTTCCAAACCACAGGTTGCCCTCACTGTCCTCCAAGATCGAACCGAGCAAGTTGTCCGCCAGGCCATCAGCTGTGGTGAAGGTTGTCCAAGTCCCATCATAGCGGCTCACACCTCTTTCTTCACCTGCAAACAAGTCACCTACAAACCACAGGTTGCCGTCACCATCCTCAAAGATCGCGTCGACCGAGTTGCTTAGCAGGCCATCAGCTGTGGTGTAGGTCGTCCACTTTCCCGCCCTTGCAGGTGTGGCGTAGAGGACAACGGTGATGACCGCCGTTAGAGCTATACGACAAAGCAACTGCCTGTGACCTCGTTCCTTGAGTATGCACAGTACCGAAATCACTTATTCAACACCCCAACTGTCTTAGTCTCCAGCTTCCCATCAGCTTCCACAGCCACCACGTAGAGTCCACTTACTACTACCTCCCCGTCATGATCCCTCCCCTCCCATTCCACCGCATTACTCCCTCGATTCATTTCGCTGTCCTCGACCAACTTTCTTTTGAACCGTCCTGAGACATCGTAGACCTTCACTGTAACCGCTGACCTTCTTCCAAGATTAAAGGATATCGTGGTCTTGGTGTCGTAGCCGCCGCCCTTTGGGGAGAAGACCCTCGGCTGACAGTTCACATCCGAAATGGACAGACTCCCCTCATCCACAGAAAGGTCCTCCATCAATGCAAATCTCCCAAAGTGTATGAGGGCTACTGTCATCTTCCCCGTCCTCTCATCGACCGTGCCGCCGACTCTCTCCCAGGGACTGTCCGCAGATGACCGGGTGAAGATTGCCAACTTCCCAAGATCTGGCACCTCCTGTATGTCGTCTTCATTGAGGAATATCGTAAAGGTTGCAGGTTTCAGGACTGCAAGATCCTTCGGACCGATGTCGTAGGCCAACCCAATAAGGCGCAAATTCAGAGCAGAGGGCTTTGCGACACCTTCAAGCGCAACGGGAGTGATCGTCACCTGCGTGCTCTTGGGAATACCGTTGGGGGGGATGTAGAGATCCACCTTGCTCGCTGAATCGGTGATATGTCCTCCACTACTGCGATCTACCTCAACAGCTGCCGCAACCACGTGGACGGTGATGGCATACTTGCTCCTGTGATCGAAGCCGTCCACAGCTCCAAGCCTGAGGACATAGGTGCCGAATATCCCTTCGGTGTCCCACACACCTAAAAGGTCATTTACGACAGGCTTCACGGCGCTATCCCTTATACTGCGCCATTCTGATATCTTATCCTCATCTGCTCCTTTCCCGTATTCCAACGTATAGCTCGCAAAGTCGGGGATATCGGAGTTGTCGAAGGCCGAGCCCCGGATGTTTACATTACCATGAATAATTTCGTTGCTCGATGGGGAACTGATCGCCACTATCGGCGGGGTTAAATCCACAGTGAACGTTCTCCCGGCTGGAGTGGGATCTATGTTTCCCACTTCGTCCCTTCCCCGTACGTAGAAAGTGTAGGTCCCATTGGGGAAGCGATCTGTGAGGGTAGAGCTAATATCTGAAAAGATCGACCAATCGTCTTCACTGGGCCTGTCCCGATTGCTCTTGATGGCATACGCAAATTGCAAATCCGCGTCTGGTGAAAACCTATCCCCGCCACTATATTCGAAGAAAGCTTGTGGGGCGCCGATCATTCCATCTGGACCATCTAAGATAAATGTGTTGGGCGGTGTCCTGTCACCTTTGTATCTGGTTACCCCTCCACTTTCAGTACCAAACCACAGGTTGCCTACACTATCCTCTATGATCGCCTCGACCTGGTTGTGTGCCAGACCATCTTTTGTAGTGAAGGTCGTCCACCTTTCCCCATCATAGCGGCTCACGCCTCCAAATATAGTTCCAAACCACAGATTGCCTTCCCTGTCCTCAAAGATCACCATGACCCGGTTGCCCGCCAGGCCATCAGGTGTGGAGAAGGTCGTCCACTTCTCCCCATCATAGCGGCTCACACCGCCCCCAAAAGTCCCAAACCACAGATTGCCCGCACTATCCTCCAAGATCGCATGGACTCTGTTGTCTGCTAGGACATCAGGTGTGGAGAAGGTTGTCCATCTCTCCCCATCATAGCGACTCACACCTCCAAAAGTACCAAACCACAAATTGCCCTCTCTATCCTCCAAGATTGTATAGACATTGTTGTCTGCTAGGCCATCACGTGTGGAGAAGGTTGTCCATCTCTCCCCATCATAGCTGATCACGCCGAACGCAAAAGTACCAAACCACAGATTGCCCGCACTATCCTCCAAGATCGAATAGACCGTGTTGCCCGCCAAGCCATCTTTTCTGGTGTAGGTCATCCATCTTTCCCCATCATAGCGGCTCACGCCTCCACCAATTCCAAACCACAGATTGCCCGCACTATCCTCAAAGATTGTATAGACCCGGTTGCCCGCCAAGCCATCTGATGTAGTGTAGGTCGTCCATCTCTCCCCATCATAGCGGCTCACACCGCCCCCAAAAGTCCCAAACCACAAATTGCCCTCGCTATCCTCTAAGATTGCTCTGACCGAGTTGTCCGCTAGGCCATCAACTGTGGTGTAGGTTGTCCATGTCTCATCATAGCGGCTCACGCCTCCATTCTGAGTGCCAAACCACAGATTGCCCTCACTATCCTCATAGATCGTATTGACCCAGTTGTCCGCCAGGCCATCTTCTGTGGTGTAGGTCGTCCATCTTTCCCCGTCATAGCGGCTCACGCCTCCAAATATAGTTCCAAACCACAGGTTGCCCTCACTATCCTCAGAGATCGTATTGACCCAGTTCTCCGCCAGGCCATCTTCTGTGGTGTAGGTCGTCCATCTTTCCCCGTCATAGCGGCTCACACCTCTACTAGTTCCAAACCACAAGTTACCCTTTCTATCCTCTAAGATCGAAAGGACCCGGTTGTGTACCAGGCCATCAACTGTGGTGAAGGTCCTCCATCTTTCCCCATCATAGCGGCTCACGCCGCCCCGTCTAGTTCCAAACCACAAGTTGCCCTCACTATCTTCCAAGAGCGCCAACACGTTGTTGCCTCCCAGGCCATCTGCTTTGGTGTAGGTTGTCCACCTTTCCCCATCATAACGGCTCAAGCCCCCACCGAATCCTAATCCAAACCACAGGTTGCCCTCTCTGTCCTCCAAGCTCCTAATTATCGGGTCGAATGGTAGACCAGCTGGACTTACCGGGTTGAATGGTAGACCATCTTCTGAGGTGAAGGTCGTCCATTTCACGCCATCATAGCGGCTCACAGTTCCATTATCAGTGCCAAACCACAAGTTACCCTCACTATCCTCTAAGATCGAACGGACCGAGTTGTACGCCAGCCCATCTGCTGTGGTGTAGGTTGTCCACATCCCATCATAGCGGCTCACACCCCCTTCAGTTCCAAACCACAGGTTGCCCTCTCTGTCCTCCAAGCTCGCATAGACATGGTTGCTCGCCAGACCATCTTCTGTAGTGTATGTCCTCCACTTTGCCGCCCCTGCAGGTGTGACGTAGAGGACAACGGCGATGACCGCCGTTAGAGCTATCCTACAAATATCCCTGTGCATCTCTTGCTCCTTTCGTCGGGGTAGATCAGCGCCCCCTAATCCCTCCAGTAGAAGCTCTCCTCATCAACCTCAAAGTCGGCTGCCTTCAGCCCCTCAGGCACGGATACGCCGATCTCGCTTGCAAAGGCTATCCGCTCTTCCTCCCCCAGAAATGACATTGCCAACTCAAAGTTGTTTTTGACCCCCTCATCGGTCGGATCCAGGTCCAAAGCCTGCTTGAAGCTTTCAGCCGCATCCCTTACTTTGCCTTTCAAAAAGTAGGGTCTCCCCATATTGTTATATACCCGAGCAGGATCCGCACCTGACTCTAAGAGCTGTTGATATTCGGAGACCGAACGGTCGTACTCACGGATCGCTGTGTAGATCCGGGCAAGCTTGAACCGCAGGTCAAAATCTTCCGGCCTCTCCCCCAGAGGCCCAAGGTGGGTGCGCTCTATAAAGGCATTTATCATCTCCTTCAAGCCCGACCGATCCAGGGAGAAAGCTCCCTTTATATCTTCCTTGGTTGGCACGGAAATCTCCTCCTCAAATTTAGGAGGGGAGGGTTCATACTCCTGCCACGCATCCGAAGTGTCCACTACCCTGAGGACGTCCTCCTCTATGAGACTTGCGGATTCACCTGCCCCGGACCGCCAGGCCTCGATAAACGATTTCCCGAACAAGGTGATCTCCACAGGGATCCAAATATTGCCGTTCCGAACAACATACAGTTTCTCGCCTATCGGGAGACTGTAGGCCTTTTCAATAGGAACGCCGCTGTCGAACATCATATAGATGTGTCCAGGGGCATCCACCAACGCCGTGGGAATACCGACGTTCTCCAAAAGAGCGCAATAGAGCACGGTGAGATCGTCACAGTCCCCCGACTTCTTCCTCAACACCTCAACAGGATACTGAATGTTGTCCACAGCGGATATGTCCGCAGATGTCCGGGAGTAGGGATTGTTGGAATCAGCGATGTAGCGCACCCCGTACTCGTTCACCGCATCGAAGAGCACCATCGCCCTGATCAGATTCCTACTGCCACGTCCCAGGTTCTTGATCTCCTCCTCAAAGGAGACCAACGTCGGCCGGGCGAAACCTGCTATGATCGGGTCGGTGGATGTGATAAAGGCTGCTGCCTTCCCCAGATCGTCCCAACTAGTCGCATTGCGACTGTAGACATAGAAACTGGCCGACTCCCTGTCCGACCTCGTCTTGCGCTCTGTCGTATAGGAGACCCTGACTTCCGCCTGCGTCAGTATATCCTCGGTCAAATCGGTGATGGAACTGGAAAAGACCCCTTTAAGCCCAACCTCCTTCGTCTCCTTCGGCCGGATGATAACCTGCTGTTCGGTCGGAGCGTCCATCAGCTTGGGGATATAGAAGCTTACCATAGTCTGATAGGGCTTGTCGTCCCTGTTGACCAATTTCACATTCCCCAATGGATGCACACCATAGCGCTTGTGGAACGCCGGAAACAGGTTATTTATCTTTGTCTCTGTGATTCGAACCATAGAAGGATACAAGTTGAAGGAGAGAGACAGGGAGAAGCGATGGCTGGAGGGCAGTGTCGGCGGTACGACATAGGCGTAGTCAAACTGGAACAGCTTATAGCGGATGCTCGCTCCACCAGAATACGTCATCGGCTCCGAGGTATCCAGATCCTTCTGTAGACCGCCTCTCAGTCCCAGCATATTATCACTGAGCCAGTACTCTCCGCCGAAATGGAGCTGATCATCCACATCCAATGCCACTGTCAGATCCTTCATCGGCCGATAGGCCGTCCCCACCTGGAACGATCTGGGATCAATCACCTCAGTCCCCCCGTCATCATACTCCACTTTGGTATCTGTCACATCCTGCACCACCACCCCAAATTTCAGCCACTTGACCGGGGCATACAGAAAACTCATATCCAACCCCCATCCAGAGGCTTTTCCCAACGAGTTTGAGTCCAGGATCATATCTGTGGTGATATATCTTAAAGAAGATCCCAAGGACAGTTCCTTCCAGACCCTATGCCCGTAGGATAACTTGAAGTTGTCCTTCTTATAACCCAATTCGGAATCCTCAAAGTTCAGGTGCGCCCAGTTGAACCCAAGGGCGTAGTTGTTAGCTACAGGGAAGACATATCCTATAGTGTTGTTCGTTATCCCGATCCCGAACAGATCGGCGTATCCGCTGACAATCTCATGGTGCCCCAACGAGGGCAGTCCTGCGGGATTGTAGAACAGCGCGTTTCCATCGTCAGCTATCGCCAGGAAGGTCTCTCCCATCCCCAAGGCGCGGGCACTGGTGACCGGCTGTTGAGCAGAGCAAGGGAAAGCAGTTGAAAGCGCAATCAGAATAGATGTGATCGGCAAGGCGATTCCTGAGAAGCTATACATAGCTCGACCTCCTTTAAAGAAAGAACAGAGTCCTTCGGAGTTAAGTGTTTTGAACAGTTTACTCTTTCCAAAGTCCAGTACAAACAGAAAAACGCCCGAAAGATCCCTCCCCGATTGAATCTATCGGGGATCAAGGATACTCCAAGGCGCTATCTCATATAGAATTCCTCCTTGTAAACGATGCACTTTCATCGCACAGGGACTTGATTGATCAAGATACACGATGTCTTGTTGAATGTCAATATAAAAGTGATCAGAAAGAGAATCCTCACAGTCAGATCAGGAGATCACAGGGCATACGAGTATCCGTGCTACCAAGGTCTATTCCCGTGTCCAGAGTGAATATCTTTCCTGCAAAGAGGTAGCAAATTGTTCTTGACTCCTCAAACGTTTCAACATATACTGTCATTGGTGACGTGAAGGTCTGGATTTGCAGCAGTTCTCAGATTCGCTGCCTCTCAATTAAGGAAAGAAAGATGGACGATGAACATCAAATGATCTTAGATAGTATAACCCACACGGATGTAGCTCAACTGGCGTTCGAGATGGTGCAGATCGAAAGCCCGACGCGAAAAGAAGGAAAAGTATGCAAGTTCTACGCAGAACAATTAGAGAAAATGGGACTGGAAGTGGAGATGGATGAGATCGAAGAGAACAGACATAATGTGATAGGAAAATTGCCGGGGGCAGGGGACGGACCGAGTCTGATGTTCAACGGTCACTTAGATACGATTCCGATAGGAAACTGCGTACGCCCCAAGTTAGAGGGTGGGATCTTGTGGGGAAGAGGCTCTGAGGATATGAAGGGAGGGCTGGCCGCTGCAACTTGTGCTGTGAAGGCCATCTCAGATTCGAAAGTAAGGCTCAAAGGCGATCTATGGATAACAGGCATAGTCGGACACGAGTCCCCTGCAGGACACCACGAAGGAGCGATAGATCTCGCACAGAGGGTAAGAAAGGGCCAGATCAATGCCGACGCTATTGTGGTAGTCGAAGGACCTCCAAGTATATGGATTAGCAGTCTCGGGATGGGAATCTTTACAATAGCTTTGGAGAGTCCGGACGCTACGAAGCACACTCTAACGGTGCCCTTGAGCAAAAACCCTATCTTCTGGATGTCCAAGCTGATCAAGGAGTTGCACGATCTTCAGGAGCAGTTTGAATCCGAACCGGGCCATCCTCTGTGCGGGAAGGAGCACATAAATTTAGGGATCGTAGAAGCCGGCGACTACTTCAATCGAGTGCCCGACCTGTGCAAGCTGGTGGGAACAAGGCGATGGGTGCCGGCAAAATCGGAGGAAGACGTCACCTCAGAGCTCAGAGATATGCTAGACCGTCTCTCAGAGGAGTCGGGCATCGCCTTTCGGTTGGAGCTTTCAAAGGTGGCCGATCCCTACGAGACATCACCCGACGAGACGATCGTTTATAAGCTCAAATCGGCCGCAGAAAAGATAAGGGGAAGTTGCGACATTATCGGAATGAAGCTCGTCGCCGACGGTCACATCTTCAGAAACGACGCCAGGGTCCCTACAGCATATTATGGGCCTACGTACATAACAGCTCACTCGGACAACGAACATATCGCAGTGGATCAGCTCTTCTTAAACGCTCAAATATACTCATTGACCGCGCTGGATTTTTGCGAAGGTGCCAACTGATAGCTTTTCGAATTTGAGAGATTGCTTCGGGGTTACACCCCTCGCAATGACTGAAGCACGAAGCGAAGCAATCTCAAGCGTTAGTAAACAAACAAAACAGAGGACGAAGATGGACAAACCCCCAATAGGATGTCATCTTATCATTTACGGGCAGAGGGCAAACGACGATTTTGAGGGAGTGCTAAAAGAGGTGGGGGAGGCGGGCTATGATGGAGTCGAAACGAGGAATCTAAGTCAGGATACGAATCCTGATTATGTAACGGGAATTTTGGACTCCTGCGGACTGAAATAAGCGGGTGTGCACATGGGCTACGGGGACATCGGCAATTTAGAAAAGACAATAGAATTTATGAAAGCCGTCGGTTCGAAATATCTGATGGTCTCAGGTGTCGGTCACAGGGAAAGAGCACTTTGATATCAGATGATCCCAAGATTGCTGATTTTGCTTGCGTTCTTTGCCGCAGTAGGTTAGATTGATATGGGGGCGTTCAAAAAAGTAGCTAAAACTTAGTGAGCATAGACTCTCTATGATATCAGGGATAATATTGGCGGCGGGCGAGTCCAGGAGGATGGGGAAGGCGGGCGGCGACGCCGTGATGAAGCAGACCCTGAAGATCGGGGAGAGCACTATCTTAGAGCGCGTGATAGATGTTCTCTACGGCTCAACTTTAGAAGATGTGATAGTAGTGCTGGGTCACAGAGCAGATGAAATAAGAGAAAAAATACTGTCGAAGGTAGAACATCGACTCCGTCCTGTGCGAATAGCCGTAAATGAACGTTATAAGGATGGCATGTTATCCTCTATCCAATGCGGACTGAGAGCCTTATCCGATGAGACAAGGGCCTTCTTAATCGCGTTGGGAGACCAGCCGTTCATAAGCGGTAACCTCGTAAACGAGATCGTGGAGGGCTACAAGAGATCGGGGAGGGGGATAGCTATTCCTACATACAGAGGTTCGAGGGGTCATCCCTTAGTTCTGGATATCAAATATAAAGAGGAGGTTCTCAGTACGTCCGTAAAGTTGGGCATGAGGCAGGTTATAACCAAACATGCCCACGATGTGTTGGAAGTAAAGATAGATTCAGAGGATATATTGAAAGATATAGATACTCCCGAGGATTACAGGAGGGAGTTGAAAGAGTTAGAATCCCAAGGAACATAAATGGCTTGCCAATGGCCATCAGATTTACTATTTTGTATAGTAAGGGCCATAATGGTTCTGGGTATGACTTTGACGGTTGCGTCGTCCAGGGCGCGCGCGGGTGTGTGGGAGTTTATGCCCAAGGAGAGACTATTTGAGTCCCTGACAGCCGATCCCTGGGAAGTTCAGACAGGGATGGTAAAGGCAGGCTCTTACTTCAGGGGAATCATAGGTAAATCGACAGAAGTTGTCGGAGTCCTGATAGATAGGGGCGACAGCGAGCCGTTGAAATTGAACGGGGGCATAGACGGGGGAGTGTCGTCGAGGCTTGGAAAAGAAGGGGTCAGGTTCCCTTTAGATACTGTGGATTACCTTGTCTCTTTTCGAGTCGATGGGGCCGTGGGGATGAGCTCTTTGCGATTCAGACTAAGCCACATAAGCGCGCACTTCGGAGACGGCCACAGAAACGTGGAGGACGAAAGGAGAACGTTTAGCAAGGAGTTTATTGACATTGCTTTCTCCTACAGATTTGAGAATCTGAGATTGTATTCGAGAGTCGGCTACGATTATCACAACATTCCTTCTCTTCCCAAGGGCTGGTTTCAATTAGGGGGAAAAGCAGAGGGTTCAACGCTGGGGGAGAATATTTTTACATATTTTGCATATGACCTTCAGGGGAGGAAGAGGGGAGGCAATTTTCTGATTCATCAAATACAGTTGGGGTTAAAGTTCGGCTTCAAGGACAGTGGCGGAATAATGTTAGCGCTTGTGTATCACAGAGGGATGAGGCAGGAGGGGCAGTATTACGACCAGGTGGAGAATTACCTGGGCGCTGGATTCTTCTTCGATCCTTAGTATATAATCCGTTGTCATCTGTGGAAAGGTGTGCAAAGCTGTGCTGTCTTTCTTCGACTTTATAGGTCGTAAAGCATTGTATTTTTTGGAACATCTGGGTAGATTTTCCATCCTTGTCGGGAGGACTATTTTAGCTCTGAGAGAGATTTCGACGTACAGAAAGTTGACCGTAGAACAGATGGTAAGGATAGGGATAAATTCCCTCCCTATGGTAATATACATATCCGTCTTCGCAGGGATGGTCACATCAGTCCAGGCGGCCTATCAGTTCAGAAACTATATACCTTTATATCTGATCGGCAGTGTCGTGGGCAAGTCCGTGATATTGGAATTGGGCCCGATTTTGCCCGCTCTGGTCTTGGCAGGGCGCGTAGGAGCTACAATAGCGGCGGAACTGGGGACAATGAAGGTAACAGAGCAGATAGACGCCCTGGAGTCAATGGCGTTTAATTCAGTGGCATATTTAGTGGTTCCAAGGGTCATAGCTGGAATGATTATGATCCCTGTGCTTACAGTCTTTGCTATGGCTATCGGGATATTAGGGGGATGGTTCGTAGCGGTTCAGACGATAGGACTGACGTCGGGAGAATTTATGAAGGGGGCGAGGCTCTTCTTTGAGATGAAAGATGTCACTTACGGTCTGACCAAGGCGTGTGTCTTCGGTCTGATCATAACTTTTATCGGCTGTTATCAGGGCTACAACGCCGAAAAGGGCGCCGAGGGAGTGGGACTTGCGACAACCTCAGCTGTGGTGAACGCCTGCCTTATAATCTTGACGCTGGATTACGTTCTGGCCCAGACGATATTGTAGTCATGATCGAAGTTATGGACCTTTATAAGAGCTTCGGTGACAATCACGTTCTGGAAGGGATGAACCTCCAGATTGACGAGGGGGAGAGCGTCGTAGTCGTCGGACGGAGTGGATGCGGAAAGAGCGTCTTCCTCAAGATAGTAATCGGGCTTTTAAGGTCAGACAGAGGATCGGTCCTTGTAAATGGCCGCGATATAACGAAGATAAGCTACAAGGAGCTTATGGGGATAAGAAAGATGTTTGGTATGGTTTTCCAGGGTTCGGCGCTCTTCGATTCGCTCACGGTCGATCAGAACATAGGCCTCGGTTTAAGGAAGCACTCCGGTCTTCCGGAAAATGAGATAAAGGGTAGAATCTATCACTGTCTGGAAATGGTAGGCCTGGAGGGGACGGAAAAGCTCTATTCTGCTGAGCTGTCAGGAGGGATGAAAAAGAGAGTGGGATTTGCACGGGCACTGGCGATGGACCCTAAGTTCGTATTGTACGATGAGCCCACGACGGGTCTGGACCCTGTCACGGCTCGGTCTATAGATAAATTGATGGTCCGTATGCACGATGTAATGTCAGTTACAGCTATAGTTGTGACTCACGATATGCAGAGCGCGTTCTACGTCGGCGACAAGATAGCGATGCTGCACGATGGAGAAGTCAGGTTTGTGGGAACCCCTGAAGAGATAGACAGAGCAGAAGACCCGATAGTTCATCAGTTTGTAAAGGGCTTGGCCGAGGAGGAGTTGCCCCTTTCTGCAGTGATCAAGGAGCCCCTCATATCCGCCTCACCCTCTCCTCTCTATTTTGGCCACGTGTCTGAGGACGAACATCTGGATAAGAGCTTGACAATAGATAACACAGGTTCTGCCCCACTGAAGATAACAAGGGTACATATAGCGTCCGCTGGTGAGGAATTCCGCCTGCTTTCGCTCCCCAAGCTTCCTCTATCTGTTGAGCCATCGTCAAGAGTGGATGTGACGATCAGATTTGCTCCTAAGTTGGAGGATAAACAGTTGGAAACGCTATGTATAGAAAGCAACGCGGTGAATAGTCCTATGCTAGATGTAAGTTTAGTATCCTCATAGCCCTTGTTGTAGCGAAACCCTTTGAGTTTGCTTCGTCAGACAGGAATGTCTGACCCACCAGGGTACAAAGAGTGTGTGGTTAATAGGACAGACATTCCTGTCTGTCCTGAAGGCAAAAGCCTTCGCAACGTCATTTAAAGCAAAGCAATCCGCACATATAATTTCATAAGAAGAAAAAGATGAGATACAGCCAAGAAGCAAAGGTAGGGTTGTCGATATTCCTAGCGGTCATAGTCGTAATAGCAGGGCTGATCTACTTGGGCGATTATCATATGAAAAGCACTGAGTACACAATACACGTGCGCATGAAGAACGTCCTGGGTGTGGGTAAGGACGATCCTGTAACGGTGGCGGGCTTTAAGGTCGGGAAGGTAAAGGATATGCATCTGGAGGACGATAACACAGTGATAGTGGATATGAGGATAATGAGGGAGTTTAAAATTCCAAAGGATTCAAAGGTCTACGTCGGGAGTCTCACTTTGCTGGGGGAAAAGCACGTGGGGATAACCTTGGGAGTGGTCCAAGAGATGCTACAGGATGGGGATACGATAGACGGAAGCTATCAGAAAGGGACGGGGAAGTTGACATCGTTTTTAGATCCGATGTTGTCGGACATCTCAGATCTATTAAAGAAACTCGATTCGCTTTTAGACAAGGGGTCGGAAGAAAGGATCAAGGGCAGCTTGGAGAATATACGCGACCTTACAGCAGATCTTGAGAATCTGATCTCCAACGATATGCACGAACTGGGCCCCATACTCAGGGATGTTAAGTCCGTCTCAGGCGATATAAAAGATGTGACAGGGTCTCAAAAGCAGAAGATAGAAGCGATGATAGATAACTTTGAGGAGGGATCCCTATCTTTGAAGAATGCATCGTCCCATTTAGAGAGAATATCAAAGTCTATGGAGAGCGTTACAGGTAAATTGGATAAAGGTCATGGTACTTTAGGCAGGATGTTAGAGGATGAGCAGCTCTATGAGGATCTGGATATAATGGTGCAGGAACTGAATACACTTATAAAGGAGTTTAGAGAGGATCCCCAAAAATACACTCAGATCAAGATCAAGCTCTTTTGAGAGGCGAAGGCCAAGAAGGCGAAAGTTAGCCACAAAGATACGATTCTTGGTATCTTTGCGCCCTGGTGCCTGAAGCCCCTTAGCCTGTCTACTGATTTCAATACGGAGCCACGGATGAATCTGACTGATATATTACCCCAAGACGCTATAAAGGTAGGACTGGAAGGAGAAAATAAGGGGGAGATAATAGAGGAGCTTGTTAATCTCTTGGAGAGTGACGAGAAGGCGTTCGATTCAGAAGGAGTTCTACAGGCTGTCATGGAAAGAGAAAAGATAATGAGCACAGGCATAGGAAACGGAATCGCTATACCTCATGGCAAGTCAGAACACGTAAGCGACTTGGTGGCGGCTATGGGCATAAGGAGCAGCGGCGCAGCTTTCGACTCTCTGGACGGAGAACCCGTCTTTATATTCTTTCTTTTGGTCTCTCCGCCCGATACCTCTGGCCCTCACATAAGGGCATTGGCCAGAATTTCCAGACTGCTTAAAAACACCGAGTTCAGGAAGACCCTAATATCCGCCCAAACTGCAAAAGAAGTTCGGGAGATTATAGCTAAAGAGGAAGCAAAGTATTCTGTTCCGAGCTTTTAACGGGGAAATGTTTAAATTAGTTGAAATAGAGAAGGCTCCGAGGTTAAATTGGGTATCTAACAGTAGTTAGCATAAAAACTTCAAATCTTTAACTCAAGGAGCCAGTAATGAGAAAAATAAGTTCGTATCCCCGATTGAGTCTATCGGGGACAAGTCAATTGAAAGAAAGGTTCAGGATTTAGATGTTGGCATTTCTTTGATCAAGGAGTTAATTCCCTTCGGGTAAGAAGCGCTGGACGATCTGCTGCAATACCTTGTAATTCGTTTAGTGTGAGCACTATATCGCCGTAAAGAGCCGAAATTTCTCATCCCCGATTGAATCCATCGGGGACCTTGATGCAAACAGAACGGATATTTCTATCTGGCAGCGTTAATTTCCGCCGCATTCTTGTTGTCACCTTTTGTGCTGATTTTGAATCCAGAAACGAGGCCGAAAGGGCTTTTGTCCGACAGCACTCAAGCACTTCTGCAAAGAAATCCTGCCTGCGAATACACTTCCTCCCACTCGAACGTTTTCGATCAAGATCTATTTGATGTTCTTAACGAACACAATATGATGGAGTTCTCATAGACTGACTTCTATGGAGTTCTCATAGACTGACTTCTATGGAGTTCTCATAGACTGACTTCTATTGGAGTTCTCATAGACTGACTTCTATAGTGCAGAGTCTTATGTTCCGTGTTCCTCTACTACTCGAGGGAAAGCCACTCTAAACGGCAACATGTTTAAGTTCTCAGCATATACGAAGTATTATGAAAGATACTATATCTCCAGACCCGTCGTGATATATCAGCTACGACTACATGGCGTAGAGTCAGCCTATCCTACAATGTTTGTGCCGTCACTTCGGTTCCAAGAGGCAATGCCTGTGCAAGATTCGGTTATCTTATCGATTCAGTGTAAAAGATGGACGTAGAAAAGTTAGGACGGGGCGGTCTGATGAGATGCCGGAAGAAAGAAACGTAGAGAATAAGGCCAGAACTCCGGCGCGACTCGGCGTACAACTCCGACTGTTCTGATTACCGATGAGGTTAGACAAGTGTTAAGCACAGGGAGGCCTAAAGGTACAATCAGAGAGGTTCTTGGTAAGTCTGTAAGGATACGAAAGACTGGCCCGTGGGAATATTGGGTGCTACTCAGATTACAAGAAAATCGAACCTGAGGACAACACCGTTGCCAGATGGCAGGGATTTTGGATAATAACAAGAGGCTTGCGCGTGTGCCAGTTAGTAGCGCTATTGTATACTTGCCGACTCTTTCAGCTTTTCTATCGTCTTGGAGCCGATGCCCTCTACTTTATCCAGATCCTCTACGGATTTGAAGGTACCGTTTTGTTCTCTGAACTTTATTATCCTTTCCGCAAGTTTAGGCCCGATGTTCGGCAGCCTCTGGAGTTGCTCAAAATTGGCCGTATTTATGTTAATCGTAATGTCAATCTCATCCGGTGGTACCTCTAAGCTGTCCGATGTCGGCTGGATTGCCTCGGGGATAACTCTAAAATCCTCTATATATGAAGGATCTCTCCAATCCAAGTAGGAGATAGTACCGCCCACAAGGAGCGACAGGCTCAAGGTCAGAAGAGCTACCTGTTCCTTCCGGTTTAGATTAAACATTTTTCTCTTCTTATGGTGGACAAGCGGAGAATACCCTGTCTACGAGATTGCTTCGCTTGGCTCGCAATAACGTTTCTTGCTTTTGCCTTCAGTCATTGGCATGGGTATCTTCAGTCATTGCGATGGGCTTCTGCCCCGATCCCCGATTGAATCTATCGGGGGTTCGATCTGGGATTCAAGGGAGGAGAGGGTAGTGTCCGCTGTCAACTATATACTGTCTGCTGCCTTCAAGGCGTTATAGTTGGCCTCTATAGTCTTTTCTATGTCGTCATCAGTGTGAACCAAAGATACGAAGCCCGCCTCAAATTGAGAAGGAGCGATGCTGATACCCTGCTTGAGCATCGACCTGAAGTACCTGGCGAACCTGTCGGTATCTGATGTGGAAGCAGAGGCGTAATCTATTACTTCTTGATCCGTGAAATAGAGGCAGAACATCGAGCCTACTCGGTTTAAGGTCAGATTGAACCCGAGCTTTCTTATGTTCTCCTCAAATCCCTCACAAAGCTCGGACGCCTTGCTTTCAAGCCGTTCGTACGACCCTTCCTCTATTACGAGCTTTAGGGTCTCGTAGCCTCCCGTCATGGCTAATGGATTCCCCGAAAGGGTTCCCGCCTGGAAGACCTTCACCCCCAAAGGGGATACATTTTGCATAATGTCCCTGCTGCCTCCGTAAGCTCCGACAGGGAGGCCCCCTCCTATTATCTTACCCAGGCAGGTCAAATCGGGGATAACTCCGTATAGCTCCTGAGCGCCGCCTAAGCTCACCCTGAAGCCCGTAATAACCTCGTCAAATATCAGGATGACCCCCTCTTCTTCTGTCATCTCTCTCAATCTCTCAAGGAACCCTTCTTTAGGGGAGACAACGCCCATGTTTCCGGCTATCGGTTCCACGATGATGGCTGCTATATTCCCATTTGAAGCTTCAACTGCGGTCTCCACGGCTTCTATGTCATTAAACGGAACGATTTCGGTGTCCTTTGCCGTAGCCTGCGTTACGCCCGGACTGTCGGGCGCTCCCAGGGTCGCAGCCGACGATCCTGCCTTGATCAGAAAGGAGTCGGCATGTCCGTGATAACACCCCTCGAACTTTATTAACTTATCCCTTCCTGTGTAGCCCCTGGCTAGACGCACGGCCGCCATTGTAGCCTCTGTGCCTGAATTCACCATTCTGACCATGTCTATAGAAGGAACGGACTCCACAATAAATTTCGCAAGCTCTGTCTCTATTTGAGTAGTAGCACCGAAACTCGTCCCCCTCCCGCAGGCATCCTTGAGCGCATCCACAACTTTGGGATGAGCGTGACCCGCTATCAGGGGGCCCCACGAACATATATAGTCTATGTATTCTACTCCATCCACGTCGTAGACTTTCGAGCCGCTTCCTCTTTCGATGAATATCGGGTCACAGCCGACGGGGCCGAAGGCTCTGGCGGGGCTGTTCACGCCTCCCGGAATATACTTCTTAGCCTCTTCGAACATCTGCCCGGATTTTTCTCCCACAGGTGTTCCTCCTTGCGTAATTTAAAGGAATAGCTTATCATTGCATTGTTGACATTTATTGAAGTTTATTATACTCGATCTTGGAGCCAAAATCAAGTAAAAAACCGGGACGATAAAAGTGGGCAAGAACAGAAATCCTGATCCAGCAGTGCTTATTGCCGCTATTATGGCTTGTGATGTGTCGGTGAAGGAAGTGGCAAAAGAGCGGCTCACAGAGATGTTCGGTCCCCTGTGGATGGAAAGTCCCGTCTTCCCGGTTACTCACACTTCGTATTACGACAAGGAGATGGGGAGCGGATTGACTAAGTGCTTCGTGTGCTTCAAAGATCTTATAGATATGAGCGACCTGTCCAGAATTAAGACTGCTACGAACAAGATAGAAGATGAATTCGGGATCAAAACTTATGATGGCATAAAAAGACGGGTCAATATAGACCCCGGATATGTCTGCCCTTCGAAACTCGTTCTGGCCTCGACCAAGGATTTTTCGCATCGGCTGTACATAGCCGACGGTATATTCGGCGAAATGACCCTGAGTTACGTACACGGAAAATTTGAGCCGTTTGAGTGGACGTATCCAGACTATCTGACGGATATGGCTCTGGACTTCTTCACGCAGGTGAGATCGGGTCTTTTGGAAAGATTAAGATCGGGGGAGATCGAGAACAGTTGAGACTATTTCAGTTTCTCTCAAAAATATTGCAGTATTCGTGATTCTGATCACAGAAATCCCTTGAGTCATAGTATATCTTAACAAGCAGAAATGAATCACACAAACTTGATCCCTAGGAACTTGTAGAAGGAGGGCGAACCGGAGAACACTTGAAGCGTCTATAGATAGTATCATATGACCACAGGAGGGGTCTTGCCCTTCTACCCATTGTGTTGTTCAAACTGTCCTTGGGTCAGTTCGGTCGGTATAGTGCTCATGGTTGTTCCCTCCATTGTTGAATGTAGAGTTTCTTTACAAACAACCAAGATACACAAGAAATTCCTTTAGTTCAAATAGTTTCAACCAGTTCTATATCTATCTGTAACTAAGGAGGGCTAAAATGACGCGGATACTCTATGTTGCAATGATCCTGTTAGTCGCTTTGAATGCGCTTGCCTATGCAGAGGATCTTTCCAGCACCAATGCTCCTCCTGTAGGAGATTTTGATGGGGACAATGAAGTAGGTCTTTCTGATTTTGTCCTTTTTCTGGATGTGTTCGGGACAACGACTAGTTCAGTCGGTTGGGATCCTACATTTGATCTGGATAGCGATGGAGCAGTAGGGCTATCCGACTTTGTGATGTTTCTGGATAACTTTGGGAAAACAGGCATTCCTGATCAGCCAGTCATTCAAGTACCGAAACTTAGATCCTCTAGTATCGCAATAGCAATTTCTTCTACAGAAAAAATTCAATTAGCAAGCACATTTACTAATGTGAGGGCAAGTTCAGAAAGTATCCCAACTAATTTAAACTCTTTGATTAGATTTGCAATCTCAAGAAATGATCCATACGTTACTGATTTAGTCAGAAGAATAAAGATACTTTATGCTGGTAATACTGTTAAGGTTTTAATTGACAGCTTAGAAACAAACATTGAAAATAGTGATGAGAATCTTGATGACAACACCGTTCAATTAGGGGCTGAAATAAAACAGTTAGACACTTTAACAGTCGAGCTATCTGAACTCGCAGAGCAGACTGGCGATGTTGAATTAGACTCACTAGAAAATGTCTTTAGTGCCCAAGTGGACAGCTTAAATGCAGAATTTAGCGAATTTTAAGGAGAACTTGAAAATGATTTGGGTGTTGATGATGATTTCGATGATGACGGAATTCCAGACAATATTGATGATGACGATGACAATGATGGGATACCGGATGAGCAGGATGATGATGATGACAACGATGGTATCCCAAATTCGGAGGATGCTGATGCCAATAATGATGGAATAGATGATAATTTTGCCTCTTGCGAAACCTCAGACTTTGACAATGACGGCCAAAATGACGACATTGATCAAGATGATGATAATGATGGTATAAACGACGAGGAAGACGATGATGATGACAACGATGGTATCCCCGATTCGTTGGATACTGATGCCAACAATGACGGAATACTGGATTCAGAAGTAAACTGCATTGATAACGATTTTGACAATGATGGAATTGATGATGTGAATGATGATGACGACGACAATGATGGTATCCCAGATTTACAGGATGAAGACGATGATAATGATGGTATCCCCGATTCGTTGGATACTGATGATAACAATGATGGTGTTCCAGATAGTCTTTCATCGGTTGAATTTGATGAAAATAAAAATGAGATAGAAGAAGAAGTTGAAGATGAATTTGATGGGGATAATGACAACGACGGATTGTCAGATGTGGATGACGAGGATGATGACAATGACGGCATAAACGACGACGAAGACAATGACGATGATAACGATGGTGTAGATGACGTAGATGACGAAGATAACCAGGAGTTAGCTGAAATTGAAGAAGGACCAGAGGAGGAAGAAGGAGAAGATGATGGGGAAGGAGAAGATGGCGGAGAAGGCTCAAATTCTGGTGATGGAGAATAGGATGACGGTGAGGGCTTTGCCAGCGGAAGCTATCTGTATCGGATGAAAACAGATAGATTAGTTCAGACGAGAAAACTGGTATTGATGAGATAGGTTCCAGATAACGCTTCATCGGGGAGAATACGATCACTGTTGAGGTGGAGCACTTTTCCTTCCGGGTTGTGATAGATGCAAGTGTTGTTGTGGGCCCCACAATGTTGGGGCCAGGTACTTGGAGGAAGATGAAAAGTAGAGCGATAAAGGGCCGATAACTTGAACTTTTTTACTAAGGTGAGATCGGGGGAACTAAAGAGCAGTTGCACCGTCTATAGAAATAATCCCATCTGCGCAGGGTCTGTCAGTTTTTTTGTGTAAATGGGATTTTCTTCTGTTCCCTTTTCGGCTTATTCTATACCAAATCTCCCCTCGAAGTGGATGGAGAATTGGTGAATGGCCAAGCTCCAGTTCCTGATCGGCATCGTCCATTTTTTCTTGATATTCTCGAGTGCCATATAGAGTAACTTAATCGCTGCCTCGTCGTTTGGGAAGCTATTTCTGTTCTTTATTACTTTCCGTAGAGAGTTATTAAGCGATTCGATGGCGTTTGTGGTATAGATCACCCTTCGGATCTCTTCAGAGTAGGCGAAAAACGGGATGATCCGAGACCAGTTATTCTGCCACGATTTACTTATCATCGGATAACGGCTGTCCCAAGCCTCCTGAAAATCTCCAAGGGCCTCTTCAGCCTGTTCTACCGTGGGGGCTCGGTATATATTCTTGAGGTCGGTGGCAATCTTCTTACGATCCCTATACGACACGAACTTCAAGGAATTCCTCACCACATGGACAATACAGAGCTGGACCTCTGCTTGGGGAAATACGGATTCAATAGCCTCTGGAAGACCCTGGAGACCATCCACGCAAGCTATCAACACATCGTTCATCCCCCGATTCTTAAGCTCCGTGAAAACTTGCAGCCAGAACTTCGCCCCCTCGCTCTTTGCAATCCAGATACCCAAAACGTCTTTCATCCCATCCAGACCGACCCCTACCGCAAGATACACCGCCTTGTTTACGATCCGGCCTTCGTCTCTAATCTTCATCACCAGAGAATCAAAGAATACTATGGGATACACCCCTTCCCAAGGACGATCCTGCCACTGCTTCACCTCTGATATGATCCCATCGGTCACAGTCGATATCAAATCAGGGGACACCTCTACACCGTATATCTCCTCGAAATGAGCCTGTATATCACGTGTGGTCATCCCTCGGGCATACATAGATAGTATCTTATCATCAAAGCCTGTAAATCGCCTCTGCCCCTTCCTCACTATCTGCGGATCAAACTGACTGTTCCGATCCCGTGGCACCGATATCTCCAGATCACCATAATCTGTCTTCGATCCCTTTGTGCTCCTACCGTTGCGCGAATTACCGCTGTTCCTCCCTTCTGGAGAACTCTTATCGTAGCCTAACTCATACGTAAGCTCTGACTCCAGAGCCCGCTCAAGAATCGCCTTCGTCAACTGCTTCAAAAGACCTTCCTCACCAATTATGTCTTCCGGCTTCTTGTAGTCCTTCAAAAGCTCATCAATCAACTTCGGGTCTAGCTTGTCCATGTAAGAACTCCTTATGTAAATGGTGGCCAACTAATATAACTCATTTCCCCATTTACACAAATTTCCTTACACAGCCAAGCACATTGGGAAGATACTCACTGTGCTTTTTTATGGTCAGTAGAAATCCATCCGAATCGCTAAACCTGCTCCCCTTATATCTACAGAAACCTCAACCCCTTCGCCTTTTTTCTCCTCAAAGTCGTATAAATGGGCGTCCACGTAGGCGTCTATGATGCTGTAGAGAACCGTTCCCATAAGCCAAATAAAGAAAGTATTTCTGCTCTCTTTCAAAGAGTCCTTTTCAGCCAAGGACGCGCTCTGCTGTGCCTGATTATTCCTGACGATAGCCGCCGCAAGGAGAGAAATCTCAGCTGTGGCCACCAAGCCAGTCTTTATGTGCTTCTGGTTGTAGAACTGTCCCCATCCCGGGACTACCAGAGATCTAAGGAGCGCGCCTGTCGGAGACTTGATCTTTATGGCTGTATCCGCTTCGGAGCTTTCTGGCTGAGCCAGCACTTCCGCATTCCCCGACAGAACAAGAATTAAAGCCGCCGCACATATAGATCCAAAACCCCTAAGCAGAGGCTCCCCCTTCCATAGCCAACCTCACCGCTCCCAGAAGCGGAGCGTCATCCCCCAACTCCACAGGGACAATCCGGACTTTTTCCTTAACACCTAAGATTCCCCGTTCCAGAACGACCTCCCTGACCGGCTCAAATATCAGGTCCCCCGCTCCCGCCAAACCTCCCCCTATCGCCACTACTTCAACGTTCAGCACGTTTATCATACTCACGATGCCGATGCCCAAAAACTTTCCTGTTTCCTTAAACATACCCGAAGCGAACTTGTCGCCCGCCTTTGCCGCCTTGAATATCTCCTCAGTTGTGATCTTTTGCGCCTCCTTCAAACTTGTGTCCGGCTTTTCTTTTTCCATCTTTTCTATAGTCCTCCTGACCATCGCCGTCGCAGAGGCGTACACCTCAACGCACCCATAATTTCCACAGTTGCACCGAGGCCCATTGTAATCTACGGTTATGTGACCAACTTCAGCGGCGTTGCCGTTGAACCCTCTCAAAAGGTTTCCGTCAGATATGACTCCTCCTCCTATGCCTGTCCCCAGCGTGACACACAGAAAATTTTTGACACCCTTTCCAGCGCCTTTCCACTGTTCCCCGAGGGCCACTACATTGGCATCGTTGTCCACCGCTACGGGAACCCCAAATTCCTCTTCCATGATTGCCTTTAAGGGTAAATTCCGAAACCCCGGCAAATTGACAGCGTTTATTATCACACCCGTAAACGGATTCAAAGGGCCGGGAGACCCTATCCCTATCGCCTTTAAATCGGAGACCTTATATCTTACGTCCTTCAGGGCGTTTTTCATACTCGCAATCATCGTCTCTATCGCTCTGTCCACGCCCAAATCAAATAGCATCGGTCTCTTATCTCTCCCCAATATATTCCCATCCTCATCTAACAGAGCCGAGCACACATTCGTCCCGCCTAAATCGACACCCAAGTAAAGATCCGACATATTATCTCATCTGCCTCCCTTCACTATCATAGCCACCAGGGAAAGATCCTTAATCTGCTATCGCGGCGGATGTTCCGCTTGACTCGAAATATCAGCAGATAACCCCATCTAAAGATTAAGAACAGCAGCTTAAAGTCTAAATTTATTCTATCGCCAAATTTTGTCAAGCCAAATTCACATAAGCTTTCCCGATCTTCGGTCACATGATCGCACTTTCGTCAAGCGCCTCCTTACCTTTACTAATGACAGGGAGGTGATAGACGATCACACGATTTTTCTATTGACTCTGTTGCTATAATTTCGTATCTTAATTCCGCAAGAAGATAGGTAAAAAACCATCAACTCTCTAAGGAGGTAAATATGAGAAAAATCATCTTTAGGACTCTATTCTTCAGCGCACTCCTATATTTGATATTATCCTCAACAGTTCTGGCTGGTCCCACCACCTTCTACGCTCAGGACAAGGTAGGGCGGAACGTGATGAGATTTGAATCCCACGCTCCTTTGGAGACGATCGTTGGGGTTACCAATCAGATCACAGGGGATATTAAAGTCAATCCGATGAACATCAAGGATCGGACTTCCGCCAGGTTCGAGGTCAATTTAGCCAGCATGAAGACAGGAATAGACCTAAGAGATGCGCACATGCGGGATAAATACCTTGAGACCGATAAATTCCCCAAGGTTATATTTACGCTGGATAAGGTCATTTCAGCCTCCAAAGACGCCCTGGCGGATCAGGAGGCAGTAGATCTTGTAGCTGAGGGAACATTTGAACTCCACGGTGTCAAGCGTAAACAGCAGATGGACTTAAAGGTCACCTACTTCAAGGAGAGCGAAACGACGCGCTTAAGGCTTCCCGGGGATTTAATGCGAGTCGAGGGCACTTTTATCATAAAGCTTTCAGACTATAACATCAAAGTTCCCTCGATGGTAATCCTTAAGTTAGATGAACACATCAAAGTGGACATCGACGTGTTCGCCAATACTGTCGCTCCTTAGAACTTCAAGCTGGTGTCATCTTTACAATATGCGTCGATAAAAACACAAGTAGTGGCTCCAAATGAGCCCATACACTTATCTCACAAAAGCAACTTTAAGGGTTAAAATGTCTGAGCATAGCTGTAGCCAGAGACAGATAGATAGACAACCCCAGAACATCGTTTGCTGTGGTTATCGAAGCCCTGAGGCCACAGCGGGATCTACGCCCAGCTTTTTGAAAACAATGGGGATCAAAATACCCAAAGTTGAAGCTATAAGAAGGGTCTGTCAGTTTTTTTGTGTAAATGGGATTTTCTTCTGTACCCTTTTCGGCTTATTCTATACCAAATCTCCCCTCGAAGTGGATGGAGAATTGGTGAATGGCCAAGCTCCAGTTCCTGATCGGCATCGTCCATTTTTTCTTGATATTCTTGAGTGTCATATAGAGTAACTTAATCGCTGTCTCGTCGTTTGGGAAGCTATTTCTGTTCTTTATTACTTTCCGTAGAGAGTTATTAAGCGATTCGATGGCGTTTGTGGTATAGATCACCCTTCGGATCTCTTCAGAGTAGGCGAAAAACGGGATGATCCGAGACCAGTTATTCTGCCACGATTTACTTATCATCGGATAACGGCTGTCCCAAGCCTCCTGAAAATCTCCAAGGGCCTCTTCAGCCTGTTCTACCGTGGGGGCTCGGTATATATTCTTGAGGTCGGCGGCAATCTTCTTATGGTCCTTATACGACACGAACTTCAAGGAATTCCTCACCACATGGACAATACAGAGCTGGACCTCTGCTTGGGGAAATACGGATTCAATAGCCTCTGGAAGACCCTGGAGACCATCCACGCAAGCTATCAACACATCGTTCATCCCCCGATTCTTAAGCTCCGTGAAAACTTGCAGCCAGAACTTCGCCCCCTCGCTCTTTGCAATCCAGATACCCAAAACGTCTTTCATCCCATCCAGACCGACCCCTACCGCAAGATACACCGCCTTGTTTACGATCCGGCCTTCGTCTCTAATCTTCATCACCAGAGAATCAAAGAATACTATGGGATACACCCCTTCCAAAGGACGATCCTGCCACTGCTTCACCTCTGATATGATCCCATCGGTCACAGTCGATATCAAATCAGGGGACACCTCTACACCGTATATCTCCTCCAAATGAGCCTGTATATCACGTGTGGTCATCCCTCGGGCATACATAGACAGTATCTTATCATCAAAGCCTGTAAATCGCCTCTGCCCCTTCCTCACTATCTGCGGATCAAACTGACTGTTCCGATCCCGTGGCACCGATATCTCCAGATCACCATAATCTGTCTTCAATCCCTTTGTGCTCCTACCGTTGCGCGAATTACCGCTGTTCCTCCCTTCTGGAGAACTCTTATCGTAGCCTAACTCATACGTAAGCTCTGACTCCAGAGCCCGCTCAAGAATCGCCTTCGTCAACTGCTTCAAAAGACCTTCCTCACCAATTATGTCTTCCGGCTTCTTGTAATCCTTCAAAAGCTCATCAATCAACTTCGGGTCTAGCTTGTCCATGTAAGAACTCCTTATGTAAATGGTGGACAACTAATATAACTCATTTCCCCATTTACACAAATTTCCTTACACACCCGATATGAAGCGCAGTCTTCGGGGCCAGACTGGAACTTAAGCGGAACTTCTGTTTGAAGATCAGGCTGCTTTTATCCCTTTGCTGCCCTCTCCCTTTGACGCGTGTAGGAAACATCCGACCAGGGCCAATACCTTATCTCTTGTCAGGTTTGACGACAATGACTATTCTGTGCCGGTTGCTTATGCCCATCATGAGATACTGGCCAAAGGTTATTTTGATCGTGTTGTTCTCTGTCATATAGCAACTATAGTTGCTGAACATAAACGGTCATGGGGCAAGCAGGGAATCTTTTTTGATTACGTCCATTATCTTCCTCTGTTGGAACGAAAGCCGGGGTCACTTGATGACGCTCGTCCGATGGGCAGAGCTGAATCTACCGGAATGTTTTGACACGTTACGCCGGCGGTTGGTTGCAGAGGAAGAAAAAGAAGGATATGGAATCAGGGAATTTATCAGGGTACTCCGACTTCTGGAAGACTATCCCGTGGCCAAACTCAAACGGGCAGTTGAAAAGGGCGTATGCATACGAGCCCACAGCAGAGATGCCATTGCCCAGTTCCTTATTCCCCGGCCATCACTCGGACTTACAACGTTTAACCTTGACGGCTGCGAACATCTTCGTCGAGTACAAGTAGACAAGCCGGATATATCGGCGTATAGCTTACTCTTGTCTGACGGAGGTGCGGCATGAATGAAAAAGATAAACCAGCTGTCCTAATAGAGTACTATTTGAAGAAACTGAAGCTGCCAACGATCCTCGGGGAATACGCATCCATGGCTATAGTATACCGAAACGATGGTTCTGATTACCAAACCTATCTAATGCGCCTTGCGGAAAGGGAGCTACTGGACCGGGAAAAAAGAGCCGCAGAGAGACGGGTCAGAGAAGCTGACTTCCCTGTAATCAAAACTATGGACACATATGACTTCAAGGTGCAACCCTCTCTCAATGAACCGTTGATTCGAGAACTGATGAGGGGTGAGTACATCGACAAAAAGGAAAATGTTCTGCTCATTGGAAATCCCGGTGCCGGCAAGACACATCTGGCATGTGCCTTAGCCTTTGCCGCGTGTACACAGGGACGAAAAGTCCGCTTTTTTACTGTCACCAAATTGGTCACAGAGTTACTGGAATGCCGAGAAGAAAGGAGGCTGCAAAGACTTCAGAAACAACTGCAGCGACTTAAGGTACTTGTTCTTGATGAATTGAGATATGTTCCTTTTACCAAAACAGGGGCTGAACTCCTGTTCGAGGTGATAAGCCAGGCGTATGAGCATCATAGCCTCATGGTCACGTCTAACCTGTCCTTTGATGAATGGATCGAGGTCTTTGGCTCTGAGCGATTAACCGGCGCTCTCCTGGATCGTCTTACACACAGATGCCATATACTGGAGGCCAATGGAGAAAGCTACCGCCTGCGGCAGGCTAAAAAACAAACAAAACCCCGAACTGCAAAAACATCACATCACCAAACTGAGTAGATCTATAGCAATAATGAATTGGCCACCCTCTCCGGAGGGAGCAAAAGAGAAAAACATCTACTAGTACTTAACCAAGACATATAAGCGATTGACATGACATAATATTGCGTCTAAATTAATAATCGAGTGTCACAATATTCAACCGCCAACCGTCTCACTTTTACTCCGCCATTTCCATTATTTACCGTTACCTGGGCGATTCCGCCTTCGGCCCAAGCAATCCCCGCGATTCGCAAAGACGAGCCGGCGTGCTGGACAGTATCGCCTTCAGAAACGACTGGCTGCAAAACCCGCAGGACCGGTACCTCCTCCTTGCCCTCTGCGTTATATAAGGGCAAGAAAAGAAGCACCACAGATAGAATGGAAATGCTCCTCCGTATCCAAGATCTCATAGCCATACCTCCATTATCTGATAGGCTTTACCAATAAGTTTTGATTCGCAAGCGTCTCTTCTGGAAATAGCTTCTACTACTAAACTCAGGCTTGAGAGTTTTCTCTGTCCGCTGCTGGCAGCAGTTCATACACTGTAGTTGATTCACTCCTACCCCTCACCTTAATTTCCCCTAAACTGCGATAACGGAATCCATTTCCAGCCTGAGCCCGTGTCGCTTGGCTAATCAGGGTATATGTCCCGAATTCTTTATTGGCCTTCTCGAGCCGTGCAGCTAAATTCACGGTATCCCCCATTGCGGTGTAATTAAAACGAAAATCAGATCCCATATTACCAACCACGGCTTGGCCACTGTGCAAACCGATCCGTACGCGCAGCTCAGGGTAACCTTGGGCATCCCAACGCTGGTTCAATAAGACTATTGCCTCTTGCATCTGTAGGGCGGCACGGCAGGACCGTACCGCATGATCTTCTTGAGGCAGAGGGGCGCCGAAAAAGGCCATGATGAGATCTCCTTCGTATTTGTCAATGGTTCCACTGTGTTGCAGGATAATAGCCGACATTTGGGTGAAATACTTGTTGATCAGAGATACCATATCTTCGGGAGTGAGGCTCTCAGAAAGCGGTGTAAATCCTTCCAAGTCGGCAAACATCACGGTGATATCCACGCTTTTGCCCCCGAGTTCCCAATTGGTCGGGTCCTGGAGAAATTCGTGGATAACATCCGGAGACAGATATTTCTCAAAGAGTCGGCGCGTGCGCCGTTTTTCCCGACCTTCGGTCAACGCATAATAGGCGGTCGCGATGCCGTAAGAGCAGAGCATTCCTAAAGACGGAAGGACCAGCGGTAGCAACATATCGCGTTGGCTAAACAGGATGAAACCGATGACCCATAAACCCATCAGCGAGATAATCAGCACACCGGCGCTCTTGAGGGTGTCGGTATATAAGACGGCCCAAGCTATAACCAAAGCAAGGACAAAAATGGATAGGAAACTTAAACCTTCTCCCCACGACTTTAGGTGCTCTCCCGATAGAAGTGTCCGCAAGGAATGGGCGTGGACTTCTACACCGAGCATCTTTTCGTAACCGAAAGAAGAGGCGAAAAAAGGTGTGCGAAAGCGGTCCGGCGTGTCGTCCAGACCGGACCCGATCAGGACAATTTTTTCTTTAAAGACCGCACTGGGGTAGATTCCTGAAATTAAGAGATGGCTGGGACATACCGTAAATCCTCCTGGTAGCTCATCAGAAGTGCGGCGATAGACTTCGGCAGGCGGTCCAGAAAAGTTAATGGGGAAACTGCCGCCAACAGGGATTCCTCCGGGCAGACTGACGGTGGTCCCAGAACGCAGAAGCTCCGCATCCAATCCCATATAGTGGGCGTAGATACAGCCGGCCAGAGAAAGCGATCTTTCATCCTTAAGATCCCATGCAACAGTGCCTTTGCGGATCACTTCCAGGTCGGCACCCGTGGAAAAAGTGGCGTACCCAAAATCCAGCAAAGCATCTCTGAAATAAGGATGCAGCTTATGCTCCTGCCCACCACCGATGAAGGATACTCCAATAACCCGATGGTTTTGCTCGATTGCTCGTTTCAGCCGAGCATCTCCCTCTTTATCAAAGGAGGGTTTATCCAGAAAAATATCGAGACCGATAAGCTTCGCTTCAGAAAGCGTTTCGATAATTTCGGCAAGATGCTTACGAGGAATAGGCGAGCGATAATCAAGATCGGCTTCCTCTTCAATAAGAACAAGGACAATCTCAGGTGCTCTTTCGCCGCGCGGTCCCCGAAAAAGAAAACGCCAGTCTACGGTACGTTCCTCGAAGTTTTTGAAGGGACTGGTAAAACTGGCCAACCCGCTCCATAACACCGCGCTTGATGCGATCAAAAGAGTGACGATTGGGCGTTTGAACAAAATGGCCAATGCTCCTGGAGTATTTAAGAAAATCTGCTCTCAAGGGTCCCCCGAATAAGTAGACAGCAATCAGGGACGGGAGGCAGTGCCCTGTTCTACCCCTGATAGATTCAATCGGGGGCTCTACTGATTACTCTCCACTTGGGGAGACAGTGTCAGGGAGGAGGCAGTGCTCTGCCTTGCCTCCTGTATGGCCTGCCAGATGACTTTGACCGTAGCTGTAGCAGGTACGGCAAGCAAAAGTCCAACCAGACCAAATAATTCACCTCCGATCAATGTCATCAGCAGTACCAGCAGGGGGTGCAGATCCACCGAGCGGGAGACCGCAATCGGCGTGAAGGCCACATTATCGAGCATCTGGGCTGTTATTCCCACCAGGATTGGACCGATAATGGAACCCAGTTCTCCAGTCTGGAAAACAATAGCCAGGGCCGCGATCACCATGCCGATTATGGGACCGAATATGGGAATGATGTTCAACAATCCCATCAAAGGGCCGATTACAAAGAAATAGTTCAGACCGCAAATCCATAGACCAACGGTAGTTACCACCCCCACACAGAACGCCACCACCATCACTCCTCGCATATAACCTCCTAATTGGTCGTCTACGCCATTAATCAAACGGTGAATCACCTCGAAATAACGGTTAGGCATTATGTTGATGATCTGGTAATAAAAATGTGGAGCATCACGCAACAGCAGGAAGATGATTAAAGGGAACAGAAATACATAGATAAGGTTGGAAGCTACACCGAGAAGGAGGGAAGTCGCCAGCGAGATCGCACCACTTGATAGCTTTTCAAGTCCGTCCCCGAGCCAAATCTCCAGATCCTGATCCTTCATAAAACTGACAGGCAACTCCTTCTCAAGTATAACCTGCAAACGGGAGATGTGTTCGTCGCTTTGGGAGGCAAAATCCTGCAACTGCACCCCGATCTGGACAATTTGACGTTGGGCTATGGGAACCAGAAGATAGAACGTCACAGTCAGAGCTGTGAAGAAGGCCAAAAACACAGCGGCGATAGCCATATCCCGGCTTAAGCCCCGGCTCTGGAGGCGTTTGACGATAGGGTTCACCAGATAGGCGGCCAGGCAGGCAACAGCCATCGCACGAATAACGGTCCCGATATGACTAAAAGACCATCCCAGGGCATAGAGAGCCAATAGAATGACAACAGCCACCATCAATCTTCCAATAAAGGAAACTAATTTCATCCTGCCATATCCTCATCCGTAATCAAAACGGTATCAGATGAACCTCTTCAGTGCCGATATATTACACAGCAATCTGCTTGTAGTCCTCTGGATAGTGCTTTTTTAAAGTCTCCACAAGAGATGGTAAATCCTTACCGTGTTCTACAACAGATTTGTTACGTGCAGCAACCCATTCATCAGGATATTTTCTCTTTAGTTCCTCATAATGGCTACCAATACACCTTGTGTTAGTTTCAACTTCCTTCATTTTTCAACAAGGGTTAGTTTGTTGCTCCTTTCTTCACCGTCACAGTAGAGCGAGCACTTTGAAGTAAACAGCATACAGGGAGGTGAGGCAGTACCCTGTCTACCGACTACTGTCTACTTTCTTGATCAGTTCCTCATTAATCTGGATAAGGCGCTCACCGGTGATCCGTGAAAGAGAACGGATCAGTCGCACTCCCAATTCCGGCTCTCGTTCGATCAGGTCGTAGAGATCCGCTTGAAAGAGCACCAAAAGTTCACAAGGCTCGTAAGCGACTGCTGACGCTGGACGGCGAAGGTCGCTCAAGAGAGCTAATTCTCCAAAGAAGTCGCCAACAGAAAGACGCTGGAGCAACTGGGACGACCGGCCGTCGTCGGTTTCCTGCAAGATGTCCACTGTGCCGGTCTGGATGATATACATGCCACTTCCCACCTCGCCCTGAGTGAAGATGCGTTCACCTGCCTTATAGGTGCGGTGGTAGAGTATCGGGCGGATGCGGCGGAGATTCCGACGGTTGAAATCAGAAAAGAGCGTAAGCCCAGATAGCAGATCCTCCGAAACAGGATCTTTTTGAAAGCGGTCCAACCCGAGATACTTCCAGAAGAGATTGGCGGGTCGATCAGCAGCGCCAATTGGCGGCGCAGAGGCTCGACCCCTTATCTGATAGATGGACTGTCCTTGTATCTTACCTACCAGTGAGGATTCCACTTGATTCCCAACCTGATCTAAAAATTCCTGGCTGGTACGTATTTCTCCTTTCTCCCCCTGATCTTCTGCGTCTTCTGCTAAGGCTTTCGCACTGTCAACCGTTCTACCTAAAACACGGTAGGCGTAGTGTTCGTCGCCTCCCAACTCACCCACAAAGGCGCGTCCCATATCGGCTCCCAGGGAAAGCTCCCAGGCATCATACCCCTTTATTTTCCTGAATGCCAGCCAGTTTTCCATTATATCAATCGCCGCCATAGCCGCCTGATAGGTATGCTCCTTTTGGGATAAAGGTGCACCAAAAACCGCCGCGATGGCTTCCTCTTCATAACGGAAGATCGTACCACCGTGCTTGAAGATAATCTCGGAGGTCTGGCTCCAGTAATCCTGGAAGAAGACGACCGCGTCGCGCGCTGAACGATGGCTTCGATCTTCTTGGGGGATAAGCAAACGAACCCAGAGTACCGAGACGATCCGCTCCTCTCCTTCGGTCGACCAGGCCTCCGGTTGTTCAAGTATTTCCCGCAACTTTGCAGAACTCATCATAGGTCCGAAGCGATCACGTACCTCGTTTTTGCGCCTGCCATCCGTAGATCCTACGTAGATCAGGCCGAACAGGCATGCAAAGCCACAGGACAAAGTGGGCATTAGCAGGGGCACAATGAGACGATGAGCAGAAAAGAGATAAAACCCGAGCCACCAAAAGAGCACGATATCCACAAGCGTTAAGGGCAGTGCCCAATAAGGGCGGAGACGAACAGCGACCAGCGCGGACAGAAAAGCCGGAAGCAATATTAAGAACCACGAAAGAAAGAAACCCGATTTCACCAGGGGCTGCCCAGATAGCAAAGTCCGCAGCAACTGGGCATGGATCTCCACACCGAAGGTCTTCTCAAAATTGTAGCGTTTTGAAAAAAACGATGTACGATAGAGATCGGGGGCATCGGAGAGTCCAGACCCTAAAAGAACAATCTTATCCTTGAAGAACCTTTCCGCTAATACAGGCGGCAGCGCGGCCACCTGATGACTCTGAAAGGCAGCGATGCCACCTGGTATCTCACGATCCAGATCCAGGTAATACTGGAACGGCGGCCCGTTGTAATCTATAATCCTCTTATAATCGTTCCTGCTTCCGGGTAAGCCATCGTGCGGCTTCCTCCAATCCAGCTTCCGGATCTCTTCGGTGGACAATTTCTGCGCATAGGAGTAGAGGCATCCGGCCAGAGATAGGGCATGCACCCCCTCGATTTCCACCGCGACGGCACCTTCCCGCACCGCCTCTACATCTGTTCCCGTAAAGAAAGTGGCGTACCCGTAATCCAGCGCTTCGTCCAGAAAATAGGGTGTGGGAAGATATTCGTGTAATTCACTCTCCGAATCCCGTTCAAGATATGATACGAGCACTACGTTTCCTGCCGTACGGATCGCTTCTTTCAGGAGCGAATCTCCAACAGCATCGAAAGACCGTGCCCCTAAATAGAAATCGACTCCGATCAGCTTCGCACCGCCCTGGTGCACACTGCGGATGACCCTGGCTAAGTGTTCACGCGGCACCGGCGCCCAGTAGGGGAGTTCAGCCGCTTCACCCACTATTACCAGCGCGATCTCCTGCGGTTTCTCGCCCACGGGTCCGCGGAAAAGAAAACGCCAGTCAAGCGTGCCCAATTCCGAATTATGCACCGGACCTAAGAAATCCAGTAGATAAGCTGCCAGGCCGGACACGTAAGCAATAACCAGAGCCATCGCAAAGACAGTCAGTCTGGATCGAGAAGCCAAGCGTGCCATTATAGTATCCTTATTTCTCAGGAGAGGGCAAGAGCTCCCAGCGTCCCATCTTAGCGTAGAGCGACATCAGCATCTCCTGTATCGTGGGAGTAAGATCCTCCTTACCTTTCAACTCTAACAAGGTGCGCTCTGCTTCGTAATAGCACTCTTCCTCATAGTAGGCTGTAGCTTTCAACAATAATTGCGTCTTGCCACTGTAGTTCTTCTCGATCTCCTTAAGAGACTTTCCCAATCCCTCGGCGTCTTTCTTCGAGGCGATATCGACCCAGCTTTTCTCAGAACTACGCGGCATTAATGAGTCAGCTTCTTTCAAGCTCCAAAGATAGCGCACCCCGGGCTGAAGGTTCAAAGATTTGGAGGAAAACTCGGTGCCCTTCACGGTATGGCTCGCCAAAACCTTCCCGTCGTGGGATTCCAGGGTAAACACATACACCTCAACCTCCTCCAGCGCATCCCAGGTAAAATTGAAATCGCTCCGGCTGACCTTGGTATTGGTGGGCAACGCACCCGTCACACCGATATTACGGGCCATACCGTGTACCACCGGGCGGTCCGCCTCGCTCTGGGGGCCGGCCATTTCACTTAGAGTGCCCATTAGGCGTCCCATCAGCGCCGAGGACTCGCCGGTTCCCTCCTTTTGCACCTTGTGAGACTCTCCGGCTTTCACCTCCAGGCTACGTCCCGAAAGATAGATTAGAACCGCCGCGTCCTTGGTTACCTCGATTTCATCCCCGTTAAAAAGCTGGCTACCTATTGTCGCTGGTTCCTTTGTCCCATCCGCACGCTTTAGGGTAGCCTCACCTTTCACATCAGTCACAAACGCGAGCGCATCCTCAGCCCTCACCTCGGATATAAATATGATGGAAATCAGAACCATCATAATGGCTCCGATCCAATTATTAATCTTTAGCATAACAACCTCCTTATGTATAAGTAGACAACATACAGGGATGGCAGGTGGTGCCCTGTTTACTGTCTACTTGTCTCGATGATCATATAGTCCGTAACCCAACTATCTGTGGGCAAAAGTGTTATATTTTCATCTTCCAATCCCTCGACTTCTAAATCGCGCGCTAATTGCTGGACAAAGCTACTGCCGGATTCTATGATGCGAGTACCCAGTCCACCCTCCTCGCCCAGGCTCAGACTGGACAAATTTAAAGGCTCCAGAGTGGCAATGACCTTGACCAGTTCCCGGCCAGCCGGTCCCTTTGCCCGGATATTGAAAGGCATCTCTCCCTTAGTCCCCGTCCTATAGACTATATCGCCCTCGATGCGTCCATCAGGACGATATTCATTGGGAAAGAGCACTGTGATCTTACCGCTGGTGCCCACGTTGATCATGGTCAGATAACAGTCCCTCTCCGCCCGGAAGTTAAATCGGATTACGTCGCCCAATCTGGCCTGTACGAACTTCTCATCAGGAGCCTTATCCAGGTCCTCTGTTTCAGTGCCAGCTCTGTTCGCCCACACCGACACCTTGAACGGCGGCGCCGGATTATCCAGATTGGCAAGGAATTTGATAGCATAGGCGTTCTCCAGATGGGGCCGCAGTGCATCCACCAGGCCAGCTACATCGGCACCCGTGATCGGTTCACTCGGTACTCCGTCCAGAGTTAAGGCAGCCTGCAGGCCATCTGCGAATTTGCTGAGTATCAGACGCTGATCAAAATGTCTCCCGCTATCCACAAATTGGACAAAACTGATTCCTGCCATGCCCTCCTCAAGGGCACTTCTCAGGTCTTCATCTGATGATTCCAGAAGAAGTTTTAGCTTATCTGCCCCAAAATTGTGCAGGATTTCCCTAGCGCGATACCCTTGTTTAATATCCGCCTCATCAAGTATCACAGCTGCTGAAGCCGTGTCCATAACCTTGGTGATCTTGATGTTTCCCAATCCACTGCCTTCAAACGCCGTTTCTCCTTGGGGGAAAACCGTATAGATCGAACCTACGGTCACTTTTTGCGCAGTACCTATTCCTAAAGTAACCTTTTTACCTTCCACAGACTCGATCAATGCAAAAGGTGTGGTCACGGCATCCGGTATTGGAGTACCGAAGAGCGGGAGGTCCATATCGCCTTCAACCTGGGGTATCTGCCTCTGAGGCATGGCTGCCACATCACGCACCACGCGCTCCATCAACTCACGATAGGTGATATCAGCAGGTGCCCTCTTCATATTTTCAATAAGATTGTAAGTCAACGCCCCGGCATAAAAATCCTCACTAATCCAGGCGTCCGCCGAAGTCTGCTCCGGTTTGCAGCCGGAGATGGTCACCCGCAGTTGCTTCCCGCCCTCCATTCCCGCACTGCCTGGGGGCTTTTCCAGCTTGTTCTGGGGGAGATCCTCTTTGACGGGAGAAGGTTGTTGAGAAGAAGGTTGGGGCTTGGCTTCGGTCACAACAACGGCCCGGGTTTCATCACTTTCGCCCATGGTGAAATCCACAAAGCGGGGTCTGGAGAGGGAAATATCACGCGTGCCTGTGCCCGAGTGACAGGCGTCCAAGACGACCGTAACGTTTCTTGAGGGAATGCGGTCCAGCAAGTCCTTGAGTTGATCGTCCGTAATGACTGTTCTCAGATTTCCCGGTAGCATATCACTGGGGCAGATCAGCTCGTCCATACCGTCCTCTTCGTCACCGTCCAGGTCCCTGGCCTGGGAGCCGTGCCCGCTGAAGTGGAAATAGACAATATCTTCAGGCTCGGTATCGGAAATAAGCCAATCCTCAATGGCACTGGTGATGTTCTGAGCAGTGGCCTCAGCACTCAGAAGCACCTTGATGTTCTCCTCAGGGAAACCGAATTTTGTGGCCAGCAATTCCGAGGTCATCAGGACATCGTTCTCACACCCGCGCAGATCCCAGTCGTCAGGTCCTTTGGTGTAATCGTTAACACCGATCAATAAGGCCCTTTTCTCCGCCGCGTAGAGAGGGCTGACGAAGCCCAAGAATAAGAGCAGGATGACGCTTAGTCTGATCATCTGAAAGCACCCCCGTTCAAGTAGACAGTAGGCAGTAAGGGCAGAACCGCGTGTCTGCCCTGAAAATTGGGCGAACACATGGGTTCTCCCCTACCCAAGGATCATTTACTCTTCAGTTCAAAATAGTGAAACAGGATCTTTCCAACCTCCCCGGTGACCATATATGTGGTTTTGGCATCGAAATCCCAGCCCTCCGCTCCCGGGACGATCGCCATCATAGCACGCTGCTTATCCAATACATCCGGAATATATATGAAAAGAAAACGTTCCTTTCCCTTAACCCCGGTAAAACGCAGACCACCTCCTTTGTCAGGTCTGGGAAAGAGGCCCACCTGATTCGCCTCGATATGAGTACCCATGCCGAGATGCCTGCGCAGATCGTTTCCCTCGCCCTCGGCAAACACAGGATGCAGGGAGGCTTTGTCTCCACTGCTGTTGAGCACATAGAGCGTGCCAGAGATATTGCCCATAAAGCGGAAGCGAACGGTCTGGTTGCGTTTGAAGGTCTTCTTCTCCTCGATCGGCTTCCACTTGTCCTTGTCCAATCTTTCAATGCGGTATCTAAGGGCGACCTTATCCTGCGGCATTCCCGTATCCTGTGCCTGCACCATAGGGCTGTACACCTGGATCACGAATAGAGTGAGAAGTAAGGCGAAGTGAAGTCTTTTATTCATTGGACATCCCTCCTATGATTCAGATAGCGAAAGCGCGACCTTCGAGCAATAGTAATGGATCACTGTCTCAGCGTTGAATAGAGCGATTCAACAACACTGATACCGTATCGCTGGCTAGATTAGCCACAGCCAAGTCCTTATCTCCATCTCCATCTAAATCTGCAATGAATACTGAAGTGGGTTGATCACCAGCGGCATAGTCCACCTTAGGTGCAAATGTACCATCTCCATTATTCAACAACACTGATACATTACCAGGAAAGCCGTCCCAATTAGACACAGCTAGGTCATTATCCCCATCCCCATCTAAATCACCACTAACTACTGAATAGGGAAGCCCCGCAGCTTGATAGTCCACACTAGGTGCAAATCTGCCATTCCCATTATTCAACAACACTGACACATTATCGCTGGTGAAATTAGCCACAGCCAAGTCGTTGTCTCCATCCCCATCTAAATCCGCACTGAATACTGAAAGGGGTTGATCACCAGCGGCATAGTGCACCTTAGGTGCAAATGTACCATCTCCATTATTCAACAACACTGACACATTATCGCTGGTGAAATTAGCCACAGCTAGGTCACTATCTCCATCCCCATCTAAATCTGCACTGAATACTGACCAGGGACCATCCCCAGCGCCATAGCTAACCTCAGGTGCAAACGTTCCATCTCCAGTATTCAATAACACTGACACAGCATCGCTAATATTAGCCACAGCTAAGTCATTATCTCCATTCCCATCTAAATCTGCAATAAAGACTGATGTGGGAACAGACCCAGCGGAATAGTCCATCTTAGGTGCAAATGTACCATCTCCATTATTCAACAACACTGACGCAGTATGTCCACTCAAATTAGCCACAGCCAGGCCATTATCTCCATCCCTATCTAGATCTGCACTGAATACTGACCTGGGTTGGTCCCCAGCGTCATAGTCCACGTTAGGCGCAAATGTCCCATCTCCATTGTTCAACAATACTGATACATTATCGCTGACCTCATTAGCCACAGCCAAATCATTATCTCCATCTCCATCTAAATCTGCAATAAAAACTGAACGGGGATTATCCCCGGCGGCATAGTCGGTCGGGGGTCCGAAAAGTTCAGAGGGTATCTCTTGAGGCTGAACCGTCACCACCACTTCATCTGGGGTACTTTCATTCCGACCGTCATTAACTCTCAAAGTGAAGCGATATGTTCCAGCAGCCGATGCCGTGAAGCTTGGGAATATAGTCGTCGTATTACTCAAGGTGATCCCCGCAGGCGCTTCCAAAAGCTCCCAAAGATAGTCCAACTGATCCCCATCTGCATCCGTGCTCCCACTACCATCCAACTGTACCGTCGTACCTACCTTCACTGTAGTATCCCGCCCAGCATTCGCTACCGGTGGACTGTTCTGTGGCGTCACTATCACCACTCCTTCAGGCAACCAAGAAGGAAATGAATCATTCGCCGTGTTGTTAGTCAGCCTTCTTTGGTCTGTACCGTCAGCATTCATCACATAGATTTCAAAGTCGCCATCGCGGTCTGATGCAAATACAATCTTCGTCCCGTCTGGGGACCAAGTAGGCCAAGCTTCCTCCTCCGTGTTGTTGGTCAGCTTTCTTTGGTTAGTCCCGCTGGCATTCATCACGTAGATTTCATAGTCGCCATCGCGGCCTGATACAAATACAATCTTCGTCCCGTCGGGGGACCAAGCAGGAGCTAGGTCATTTGCCGGGAAGTTGTTCGTCAGCTTTCTTTGGTTAGTCCCATCTGCGTTCATCACGTAGATTTCCCAGTCGCCATCACGGTCTGATGCAAATACAATCTTCGTCCCGTCGGGGGACCAAGTAGGCCGATCGTCACCCGCCGTGTTGTTGGTCAGTCTTTTTTGGTTAGTGCCGTCAGCGTTCATCACGTAGATTTCACTTTTGCCAGAGCGATGTGAATGAAAAGCAATCTTTGTCCCGTCAGGTGACCAAGTAGGCTCATCGTCATCTTCTGGGTTGTTGGTCAGTCTTTTTTGGTTAGTGCCGTCAGCGTTCATCACGTAGATTTCACCGTCGCCAGGGCGGTGTGAATGAAAAGCAATCTTCGTCCTGTCTGGGGACCAAGAAGGATTCACATCATCCGCCGTGTTGTTGGTGAGTCTTCTTTGGTTAGTCCCGTCAGCGTTCATCACGTAGATTTCCCAGTTCCCATCGCGATCTGATGAAAAAGCGATTAAATCTGATGTGACAAGTTTAATCACTGTTACCACCACTTCATCTGGATTACTATCTTCCAGACCGTCGTTGACTACCAGAGTAAAGCGATATATTCCAGCAGTCGTTGCTGTGAAACTTGTTTGCACAGCAGTCGGATTACTCAAGGTGATCCCTGCTGGCGCTGTCCAAATATAACCCAATGTATCTCCATTGGGATCAAAGCTTCCACTACCATCCAACTGTACCGTGGTACCTACCTTCACTGTAGTGTCCCGCCCAGCATTGGCTACTGGTGGAGTGTTTACTGTCACCACCACTTCATCTGGATTACTTTCTTCCAAACCGTCATTAACTACCAGAGTAAAGCGATACGTTCCAGGCGCCGATGCTGTGAAGCTCGGTTGCACAGCAGTCGGATTACTCAAGGTGATCCCCGCAGGCGCTGTCCAAAGATAGTCCAACTGATCCCCATCTGCATCCGTGCTCCCACTACCATCCAACTCTACCGTCGTACCTACCTTCACTGTCTGATCCGGACCCGCATCCGCTACCGGTGGATTGTTCACTATCGCCACTTGTCCATGCAACCAAGAAGGATTGATATTATTCGTGCTGAAGGTTAGTCGTGTCTGGTTTGACCCGTCGGAGTTCATCACATAGATCTCCATAAAGCGGCCAGCACGGTCTGACATAAAGGCAATCTTAGTACCGTCTGGCGACCAAGAAGGCTCTTGTTCAGCTGCTGGGTTGTTGCTCAGATTGACGGGGTTTGACCCGTCCGCGTTCATCACCCAGATCTCATGGTTCGCCTCGGACCCTGATACAAAGGCAATCTTCCTTCCGTCACGTGACCAAGAAGGTTGGAGGTCAAGCCCCGGATTGTTGGTCAGCTGTGTCTGGTTTGTCCCATCAGCGTTCATGACGTAGATTTCAGGGTTGCCATCGCGGTTTGACCGAAAGACGATCTTCGTCCCGTCAGGTGAAAAAGAAGGAACGTAGTCATGGCCTAAGTTGTTGGTCAGATTGACAGGATTTGACCCATCGGTGTTTATCACGTAGATCTCTTCGTTGCCATCGCGGTTTGTGTAAAAGGTGATCTTCGTCCCGTCTGGCGACCAAGAGGGGCCAGCGTCTACCGCCGGGTTGTTGGTCAACCGTATAGGGTATGACCCGTCGGCATCCATCACGTAAATTTCATGGTCGCCATCGCGGACTGAGTGAAAGGCGATCTTCGTCCCATCCGGTGACCAAGAAGATTGATCGTCAAGCGCCGGGTTGTTCGTCAGCCTTGTTTGGTTTGTCCCGTCGGCGCCCATCACGTAGATCTCAAAGTTACCATCGCGGAGTGACGTAAAAGCGATTTCCGCATTTGAGACATCGGGTGGCTGAATCACTGTCACCACCACTTCATCTGGCTCACTACCAACCAAACCGTCATTGATTCTCAAAGTAAAGCGATATATTCCAGCAGTCGTTGCTGTGAAACTTGTTTGCACAGCAGTCGGATTACTCAAGGTGATCCCTGCTGGCGCTGTCCAAATATAACTCAATGTATCTCCATTGGGATCAAAGCTTTCACTACCATCCAACTGTACCGTGGTACCTACCTTCACTGTAGTGTCCCGCCCAGCATGGGCTACTGGTGGAGTGTTTACTGATACCACCACTTCATCTGGATTACTTTCTTCCAAACCGTCATTAACTACCAGAGTAAAGCGATACGTTCCAGGCGCCGATGCTGTGAAGCTCGGTTGCACAGCAGTCGGATTACTCAAGGTGATCCCCGCAGGCGCTGTCCAAAGATAGTCCAACTGATCCCCATCTGCATCCGTGCTCCCACTACCATCTAACTGTACCGTTGTACCTACTTCTACCGTCTGATCTGAACCCGCATCCGCTATGGGCGGACTGTTCACGATCACCACTTGTCCAGGCGACCAAGAAGGACCCCAGTCCGCCGCTGGGTTGTTGGTCAAATTGACAGGGTTAGTCCCGTCGGCGTTCATCACGTAGATTTCCCAGTTGCCATCTCGGTCTGATAAAAAAGCAATCTTCGTCCCATCCGCTGACCAAGAAGGCGCCCCGTCCCCCGCCGGGTTGTTAGTCAGTCTTCTTTGGTTAGTCCCGTCAGGGTTCATCACGTAGATCTTAAAGTTGCCATCGCGGTCTGACTGAAAGGCGATCTTCGTCCCGTCAGGTGACCAAGAAGGCACTTCGTCACCCGCCGGGTTGTTGGTCAGATTGATTTGGTTTGTCCCGTCGGCGTTCATCACGTAGATCTCAAAGTTGCCATCGCGGTTTGAGTGAAAGGCGACCTTCGTCCCATTCGGTGACCAAGAGGGGTCAGCGTCTACCGCCGTGTTGTTGGTCAACCGTATTGGGTTTGTTCCGTCGGCGTTCATCACGTAGATCTCAAAGTTGCCATCGCGGACTGACTCAAAGGCAATCTTCGTCCCGTCAGGTGACCAAGAAGGTTGGAAGTCAAGCCCCGGGTTGTTGGTCAGATTGATTTGGTTTGTCCCGTCGGCGTTCATCACATAAATTTCAAAGTTGCCATCGCGGTCTGAGTGAAAGGCGACCTTCGTCCCATCCGGTGACCAAGAAGGAAGATCGTCATGCGCCGGGTTGTTGCTCAAACGCGTCTGATTTGTCCCGTCAGCGTCCATCACGTAGATTTCCCTGTTGCCATCACGGTTTGACGAAAAAGCGATTTCCGCATTTGAGAAAACGGATGGCTGAATCACCGTCACCACCACTTCATCTGGATTACTTACTTCCAAACCGTCATTAACTACCAGAGTAAAGCGATACGTTCCAGGAGCTGATGCCGTGAAAAGCGGTTGCATAACACCCGGATCGCTTAATTCGACCCCAGGTGGCGCTGACCAAATATAACTCAATGTATCTCCATCGGGATCAACGCTCTCACTACCATCCAACGGTATCGTTGTACCTGCCGTCACTGTCCGATCCGGACCCGCATCCGCTACTGGCGGAGCGTTGACGGTTACGTCACTTACAGTAATATTTACAAAATCTGGATCACTATCAAATTCCTCATCGCTGACAACAAGCCTAAACGTCAGTACTTCTGCCTTTGTAACCTCAGGTGCAACAAATGTCGACTTTTGGGCCGTAGTGTCTGATAATGGTGCTTCAGGACCTGATACCTGACTCCAACTATATGTTAAAGCATCCCCGTCAGGATCAGAACTTTTTGACCCGTCTAAGGTCACAGTTTCTCCCTCATTCACCGTCGTATCCCGCCCAGCATCCGCTACTGGCGGACTGTTGACGCTTAGGTCGCTTACAGTAATATTTACAGAATCAGGCTGACTTTCAAATTCCTCATCACTGACTACAAGCCTAAACGTCAAGACTTCTGTCTTTGTAACCTCAGGTGCAACAAATGTCGGCATCTGGGCTGTAGTGTCTGATAATGGTGCTTCAGGACCTGATACCTGACTCCAACTATATGTTAAAAGCATCCCCGTCAGAATCAGAACTTTTTGACCCGTCTAAGGTCACTGTGCCTGCCTCATTCACCGTCGTATCCCGCCCAGCATCCGCTACTGGCGGACTGTTGACGCTTACGTCGCTTACAGTAACATTTACAGAATCAGGCTGACTTTCAAATTCCTCATCGCTGACTACAAGCCTAAACGTCAAGATTTCTGTCTTTGTAACCTCAGGTGCAACAAATGTCGGCACCTGGGCTGTAGTGTCTGATAATGGTGCTTCAGGACCTGATACCTGACTCCAACTATATGTTAAAGCATCCCCGTCAGGATCAGAACTTTTTGACCCGTCTAAGGTCACTTTGCCTCCCTCATTCACCGTCGTATCACGCCCAGCATCCGCTATCGGAGGATTGTTGACGGTTACGTCACTTACAGTAATATTTACAAAATCTGGATCACTCTCAAATTCCTCATCACTGACAACAAGCCTAAACGTCAAGACTTCTGTCTTTGTAACCTCAGGTGCAACAAATGTCGGCATCTGGGCTGTAGTGTCTGACAACGGTACTGTAAGACCTGATACCTGATTCCAACTATATGTTAAAGCGTCCCCATCAGGATCAGAACTTTTTGACCCGTCTAAGGTCACTGTACCTCCCTCATTCACCGTGGTGTCCCGCCCCGCATTCGCTACTGGCGGATTGTTGACGCTTACGTCACTTACAGTAATATTTACAAAATCTGGATCACTCTGAAATTCCTCATCGCTGACAACAAGCCTAAACGTCAAGACTTCCGTCTTTGTAACCTCAGGTGCAACAAATGTCGGCATCTGGGCTGTAGTGTCTGACAACGGTGCTGTAAGACCTGATACCTGATTCCAACTATATCTTAAAGCATCCCCATCAGCATCAGAACTGTCTGACCCGTCTAAAGTCACTGTACCTCCCTCATTCACCGTGGTGTCCCGCCCCGCATTCGCTACTGGTGGATTGTTGACGGTAACGTCACTTACAGTAATATTTACAAAATCTGGATCACTTGCAAATTCCTCATCGCTGACAACAAGCCTAAACGTCAACGCTTCCGTCTTTGTAACCTCAGGTGCAACAAATGTCGGCATCTGGGCTGTAGTGTCTGATAATGTGACTGTAAGACCTGATACCTGACTCCAACTATATGTTAAACGATCCCCATCAGGATCAGAACTTTTTGACCCGTCTAAGGTCACCATGCCTCTCTCATTTACCGTCGTGTCCCCACCAGCATCCGCTACTGGCGGATTGTTCTGTGGCTTCACTGTCACCTCCACTTCATCTGGAGAACTATCAGCGAAACCATCATTAACTACCAGACTGATGCGATATGTTCCAGCAGCCGATAGAGTGAAACTTGGACTCTCACTGCTCGAATCGCTCAAGGTAATCTCCCCAGAAAGCACTGTCCAACGATACTCCAACTGATCTCCGTCTGCATCTGTGCTCCCACTGCCATCTAACTGTACCGTCGTGCCTGTCGTTACCGTCGTATCCCGACCCGCATTCGCTACCGGATCAAGGTTCTCTATCTTCAGCACAATAGACGCCTGGCTTATCTCTCCCGCCCGGACGTTTACGTTCGTCACTCCGCGATACTTCACCACCGCCCCCACATAGGCCTCCAACTTAACCTGGTAAGAGCCAGCTTCAACACTTATCTCGCCACGCCACCGATTGATCTCACGCTGAAGGCTCTGTCTCTTGACTACCACAACGTTCCGTAAGACAGTTGCCACCATCGAATCCACCCGGCTTATAGCCTGAACTTCAGCCAGCTTGGCAGAAGGGGATTTCCCGTAGCTTACCTCCAGGACGATTCTACCTGTTTTAGAGACGGAGGTGGGAGAATCCGAGCAGGCCCATACAAGGAGAACAAGCATGACGACACTGTAGATATAAGATCGTATCATAGAAAACCCCTGGCAACGGCGAAAGGTAAATATCATCTGCCTATCGTAAGTGCTGGATCAAACTTCCCTGCAACAGTGGGACCCTGAGCATTTCGAGTCTCTCTACGAACCTGTTCGGAAAGGTATGGAATCAATTCTCCTAACGTTACCTTCCCATCCTTGTTGTAATCAGCCTCGCCCTTCAGTCCCTTAAGCAAGAACCAGGTAAAAACCCCGTGACCACCGCCCCATTTCTGACTTTCTTGAGAAAGCTGTTTGTCATCGGCCGCAGTGAAGATCGCTACTCCATCTCCAACTCTTGCCAAATTCTGCAAAGCATTATTGATAAGAGGCTCAGCGACTAAGTCCCTACCCCTGCGTGAACCGACAAACTCGGAACCTACGCCTCCAGCATGGCAGGCATCGGCTATTACTACTACTTTCTTTGCCTGGATAAATTTCTTTAGAGCCGTTTCTATGTCCCACATCGGGAAGCCAGTGGTCTCGATCTTGTCGTAGTCCGCATCGTATGGCAGAAGAAATAGATTTTCAGGAGCATCAGGGGATTCAGGTGTCCCGTGACCGGCGAAATAGATTGTGACTATATCCTCGTCTATAGGCTGTTTCAGCCAAGAGAACAGAGCCTCACGGATGCTCTGTGAAGTAGCATCCTTGTCAAGTAGAAGTTTGACACGCGACGGAGCATATCTACCACCCTGGGGGGCTATTAACCAATCATAAAATGTCTGTGCATCTGCAGCCGCATAGCGCAGACTTGGGATGCGTGAATCCTCATAATTTGATACTCCAATTACGACAGCCCATCTTTGTGAGAATACCTGCACTGGTTTCAGATAGATTGCACCTGAATCACTCTTCCCGGTCAATTCCACCTGCGAACTGCACCCCCACATCGAGAACAGCACACAAATACCGGTGAGAATATGCTTTTTCATAACTGCCTCCTTACTGCGGATCAGGTACATCGATGACGATCGTACCTACTTTCTCACCTATGCCCGTTTCTGCACCGACACTAACCAGGATCGCCGCTGCAGCCCCTGCAGCAACTGCCCCACCTATCAAAGCCCACTTTTTAGATCCTGCCCGACGTGTGGCTATCACCTCGAATACAAAGCTCTCCCCTTCCAGCTGCTCTACGTCCTTCAGAGCGTCCCATACGATCCTCTTGTTACGGCCCGGATGGACCTTCGCTCCTATATCCCCCGTGAGATCCTGCGGGATCGATTTGAAGGTACGTCCCCCATCCGCGGACAGGCGTAGCTCTACTGTATACGTTCCCCTACCTGAAAGATCGTAGAACACGTGCACCTCTTTTCCCTGTACCTCGAAATGTACGTTCTGCACCGTCTCTTCTACAGCTTCAACACTTCTGGAACCACATAGTAAAAAACATAAGGCACAGGATATAAGAATACAGTTAAGACGGATCATATTGATCCCCCATTCGCCATATTAGACCCGAAAAATGGTTGTCAAAGTCGCCAGAACATGTTATATTACAATAAATAAGACTCATAAATGGCGGATAAATATTGATCATCCAGAGGGTGAAAGAATGAAAGTAGGTTTTGATGGAGGAATAAAGCTTGAATTTCATGGTGCAAAGGTGACATCAAACGGTGGACTTCTTGCGTATCGTGACCTTGATTACGCACTGGGATTATTTGATTCGGTATCAGCGGTTTTTACCGATAAACGCACAGGCCGTAATATCCAACATGATATATCTACTCTCCTGCGTCAATCGATATACAGCCGTCTTGCAGGATATGAAGATGTAAATGACGCCGAGCGATTATCCGTTGATCCCGTCATGCGAGCGATTACCGGAAAGAAGGACAAAGGCAGGCAAGCTGCCAGCTCCAACACGATAGGACGTTTTGAAACTGATATACTGACTCAGCATGACAATCTCAGAAACTTGTCAGATATCAATGGCAAGTGGGTTCAAAAAGCGATGAGTAAAACACAGCATCAACGAATCATTCTGGACATGGACAGTTCGGAGAGTCCGGTACATGGCCAGCAGGAAGGATCAGCTTACAACGGTCATTTCGGATGTACCTGTTTTCATCCAGTGTTCTGCTTCAATCAGTTCGGGGATTGTGAAGGAGTCCTACTTCGCTCTGGTAATGTTCACAGTGCTGATCGTTGGAAGGAAGTTCTGGAACCGATCGTCAAGAGATACGAGAGCAAGAAGAATAGGAAATACTTTCGAGGCGATGCTGCATTCGCAAAGCCTGAGATTTATGATTATCTGGAGGGAAACGGCTATTTGTATGCCATTCGGCTTCCCGCAAATGAGATACTCTATGAAAAGATACGATACCTGCTGACTCGGCCAGTTGGACGACCGCCGAGGAAACCGATTGTATCGTTATATGAATTTCAATATAAAGCGGCCAGTTGGGATCAATCGAGGCGAGTGGTCGCCAAGGTTGAATGGCACCAAGGGGAGTTATTCCCAAGAGTGGGATTTATCGTGACCAACATGAGCGCCAAGCCAGAAGGCGTGGTACACTTCTACAATGGCCGTGGCAGAGCTGAGCAGTGGATTAAGGAGGGCAAGTATGCTCTGAACTGGACCCGACTCTCATGCAAGCGTTTCGTCTCCAATCAGGTGAGGCTCTGGCTGTTTGTTCTGGCTTACAACTTGGGCAACTTCCTGCGACGTTTTGTTCTTCCGAAGAAAATCAAACACTGGTCACTACGCAGCCTCCTCGTGAAATTTATCAAAATCGGAGCGAAGATTGTCAGACACAGCGGATATATTACGTTTCAAATGGCTGAGGTTGGGATAGACAAGAGGTTATTTGCCGAAATATTATCCCGGATTGAACGATTGCGATGTTATTCTGTTTAAACTGCCACATTTTTTTGTGAGTCGATGGAGAGGTGTCTCTAATTGGAGGATTTAAACACAAAGAAAGTGATAATTCAGAGGAAAATACTATTTTAATTGAAAAAAGTACTTGTTGAAAAATGTAAAAGTGGTAATATTAATTCAGAAACAAGAATGTATCGAAATATAATCCCTCATGAATGTGATATGGGGAATGTCGGTCGAATCTATTATAGGTCTTCCAGGCGTTGCTCCACATGTCCATACACTCCACTTTGTGCTTGGCGTACTGAACGCGCTGGAACTGGTATTTTCCGCGTGGACTCCGCATCAGCGTAAACTCCTCGCCCGGTGCCCTCAGCTTGGCCTTAACCGATTCTGGAAAATAGTTCGAGAGGCGCAGGGTTTCATAATCTTTTATGATGTTGGCCAGCCTGGATAACGCCGGAATCTCATGGGCATTGTCGGGATCTATGCCCATCAAAGATAAGCTGGCGTCAGTCCCGAGACACTTGCAGCACAGATACTCGATGTCATCCGGGAATGTCGGCTCGCCCTGAGCCCCGGACCAGGTCTTAACGGCCCACCACCCCAGGTTCACCGGCAGGTACATACGCTATTGATACTCCTTTCGGGAGAGGTCATTCCAACTTGCTTTCGATCTCTTCTATTCGCGCTTTGGCTTTGCTGTAATTTGGGTTGATCTCTAAAAGCCTTACGATACATCTTTAGTGTAGTGCCCCCCAGGAAAGCGACACCAATTAAGCAACTTGGGGTAGCAGATGAAATTGCTTTCTCCACAAACTCCAATTTGTAAAATACTTGTCGCTTTGTCAAAGGGAACGGTATGCAAGAGCTTCTTCCATCCTTATCTGAATGAAGCTGAGTGACGCATCAACCATCCACTCAAAAGGATGTCCGGGTACTTCGGGAGTTTTTGCCGCTTGAAAGAATGACAATCCTGACCACGTCCGACGCCCAAAAGGAAGTATCGTGTATATCGAATAAAATATGTCGAAAACATTGAGAAGTCAAGCTAAATAAGAACTTACTCCATACCCCCCCCAAATGGTTAATAACTCCCTTCCTTTTTATTCTTTATGCCTTACGCTATAGATGACCTCTTCCAAGATCCTTACATTCCCCAGGAGAAACCACAGGATTTAGTAAGCACCTTTATCCTATCAAAAGTCAATCTACAAACAGCAATCGTAGATAGCCTTCAGAATAGGATAAGGGAAAGAGAAAGACTGAAATGGCAAAGGATTAAGGACCTGAATGAAATTATCTGTAGTTGTAGAACTATACTCCTAAATAGATTCAATTTCAGATACAGCCTTATAGATACAAGCCATAGGGATAATCTTGAAATTACAGTATCCTCTTTGGAAAGGGAAGTAGCTGCCCAACCCATAGAGCGCTGGAAAGACATTGTTCAGGTTGAGAGAGATTTAATAGGAGAGGTAAAGGAGCTGTTTAGAACCCTCAGACTTTTAAAAGCTTTATACCCTTAAAGATGGTAGAAGAAACATTTGACAGATTAAGACCCTTATTGGAAAAGGAAGTAGAGAGGGGATGTCCCTAAATTAGTTAAAATAGAGAAGGCTCCAAGGTTAAATTAGATATGGAATAGAAGTTTGCATGAAAACTTCATATCTTTAACTCAAGGAGCCCGTGATGAGAAAAATAAGTTCTAACTCCTCGAAAGTCAAGTCTGTTGAAAAAGAGTTTCAGGCTGTAGATGTTCGCGTTGCTTTGATTCAGGAGTTAATTCCCTTGGGACTGGAAGCCGTAAGCGATTTATTGCAACAGGAGGTTGTCGGTTTAGTGGGAACACGATATAGTCGTAAAGGGGTTGAGGTTCCTCATCGTCGTTGGGGTAGACAAAACGGATCGGTCTATCTGGCAGATCAGAAGCTTCCTGTTTCGGTGCCTCGGGTGCGCAATGTAGATGCCAACGCCGAAGTGTCTTTGGAGTCTTATCAAGCTCTGCAAGTGCCTCGAAAGATAGATGAGGGTTTGCTGCTTCGTGTTCTGAAAGGTATCTCCTCTCGAGAGTATGAAGCTTGTGCCGAGGCGATCCCCGGTGCCTTTGGTCTATCTTCCTCGAGTGTATCACGGCGTTTTATCAAGGCTTCGGCTCGTAAGCTTAAAGAGTTCCAGGAGCGGTCCCTACAGCAGTATGATTTGGTGGCTCTATTTATCGACGGGAAGACCTTTGCCGATCAGGAGATGCTCATTGCTCTAGGTATTACAATCGACGGTGAAAAGGTTGCCCTTGGGTTTATTCAGGCAGCCACAGAGAACGAACGGGTCTGCCGACAGTTTATCCGAAGTCTCATTGACCGTGGATTGCGCTATGAAGTCGGTCTTTTAGTCATAGTAGATGGATCCAAAGGGCTATATAACGCCATCGTCAAACCACTGAAAGGCTATGTCTGTGTTCAAAGATGTCAGTGGCATAAACGAGAAAATGTGGTCTCCTATCTTCCCAAGAACCAGCAGGCCAATATGCGGCGAAAGCTTCAGGGTGCTTATAATCAGGAGACCTACGAAGGAGCTAAAAGAGCATTGAATGCTCTCAAACCCGAATTAGTCTTGACGAACCGGTCGGCTTTGAAGAGTCTGGAAGAGGGTTTCGAGGAGACCTTAACTCTTCACCGGTTAGGTCTGTTTCCTTACTTGAAGACCAGTTTCAGAACGACCAACTGCCTCGAATCCATAAACAGTCAGGTTGCTCAACTGACAAGAAACGTTAAAGTATGGAAAAATTCACATCAGCGATGCCGATGGCTGGCCAGTGCTCTTCTGGATATTGAACCTCGATTGCGAAAAGTGAAGGGGACGAGCTATTTGCCCCTGATGAGACAAGCTATTCAGAAAGAATTGAATCTCTCTAAAGAAGCGTTATCAGCATGACGTTACGATCGGAGCCCGACTAATTTCAACTAAAAATAGGACTTGACCTTTATATCAAGAGATATACTTAAGGATAGTTGATAAAAGTACAAACTAACATACTTCAGTATGTTAGTTTGTACCCTGATTTTGCTTGACTTGAGCGTTGGCTTGAATTATATTTAACCTATTGATAAAACAAATTGTTATTCTCACTTTTCTAATAGTAAAATACTTTCTAGAACAGACTTGACGATAAGGAGTGAGCAATGAAGAAGTGTGGACTCTATGTTAGGGTCTCGACTGAGCTTCAAGCACATAAAAAAGATGGTTCTCTAGACACACAGCTTGACATCCTGAAAAAGTATGTGGAGATCAAGAACAGCTCGACAGGAGAAGATTGGAGAACTGTTGCCACGTATCGTGAGGAAGGAAAGTCAGGCAAGAACACAGACAGACCTGAATACCAACATATGATCCAAGATATTAAGAATGGAAAGGTCAACGCTATTCTCTGCACCAAAATAGATCGGATTAGTCGTTCGTTAATGGACTTCTACCATTTCCACGAGCTACTGGAAGAATACGAAGTTACGTTTATCTCACTTAATGAGAATTGGGACACCTCCACACCTATAGGTCGCTTTGCCCTGAAAATTACTCTTGCTGCTGCGGAACTTGAACGGGAGCAGACAGCAAGCCGCACCAGGGAGAAGATGCAGTGGAGAGCAGAACAGGGACTGAGTAGTGGTGGACAGATTCTCGGTTATGACATTGATCCTGACAATCCGGGAATCCTTAAAGTGAATGAGGAAGAAAAGAAACTCGTGATGTTGATCTTTGAAACCTATGTGAAAGAGAAATCCTTTATGAGGGTTGCCAATATCATCAATGCCAAGGGCTACCGGACCAAATCCTATACATCACGCCGAGGGCAGGTACACGGCGGGACGAAGTTTATAGACACTCACGTCAGCAGGGTTCTTCAAAACCCCTATTACATCGGCAAAGTGGTTCACAAAGGCAATTGCTACGACGGGAAGCATAAGCCCATCGTGCCAGAGGAATTGTTTGAAAAGGTGCAGAGGATCATTCAGTCCAATCAGGTGAAGCAGTCCAGGGGAAGGAAACATACCAAACACCTCTTTATTCTGCAGGGGCTTGTCCGATGTGGGGAGTGCAATGCCTTTATGACACCCTACTTTGTTTACAACCACGAGAGGAAACCTTACTTCTATTATACCTGTACGAAAACGCAGCATCTTGGAAATAAAGAGTTCCGGATGAGCTCTGTTCCCGCAGCAGCATTAGAAGATGTGATTGTAAAACGGTTGGTACAGCTGAAGGAAGACCCCAACCTTGTATCGGAGATGGTCCAAAATGCTACCGCCCAATCTTCGGGTTTTCTACAGGAATTGACAGAGGCAAAGGATCGGCTGTCCGAACACCGGGGCAGCATAGAGCAGAGAATCAACACCTTAGTTGAAAGCCTAGCCGATGGGAAGGTGCAGATCAAATCAGTGAGTCAGAAGATTGTTGAGTTGGAGGAACGAAAAGAACAGTTGGGTGAAGAGATACAGAAGCTGGAGATGGAGATGATAGAGGCAAAGAGAAAGGTCGTAAATGCCAATACCTTGAAAGGTAGGCTCACGACCTTCTCCGAGCTTTTTACCGAAGCAACACCTGAGGAGAAGAAAGAGTTGATAATGCTTCAGATCAACCTGATTGTCTGGACACCTCAGGAAATTCGCTTAGCTCTATTTGGAAACTCGACAATGTTTCCCAAGTTACCAACTTTGGGGGAAAAGGTTAGTCGGGATTCGTGTATCTGGCACCCCGGATCGATGTCCCAAAGCGTACTTTTGTGGGATAAGTCAAGGCTGGAAATTAAACGAGTAGCAAAAGGTCATACCAGAATCACTCTTCTTCCTGAGGTTATCCCAGTACAAATCCCTGCTTGACGCTTTCTACTCACACGGGAACACTCAGCAACCTTCTCTTTCCGTTCGTCTTCCAAAAATCTTTTGCACAAAAGCTTAGCCAGTATTAAAACAGAGACTGTCAGAAACCGATCGCTTTCGTTTTGGTAATTAGCGATAGGTATAATTAAAGCTTTGGCGCCTTCCTAGCAAACTTTACATATCCTTTTGTAGTATTGGTAGAATAGTGGACAAATAATAAAGAATTGTAAAATATAAAGATATAATCGCAAACAATTTGACAAAGATTTAGAATTTGCATATATTTATGGTAATATCTTTTGCGGTGTTTCCATATCCTGATCCGAGCAAAAAGCAGATTGGTGGTAAGGCAATGGATCGGATTTGATCTGTACAAAGTCCATGCTCGTTTTGAAAAGATTATTTATCAGCTCGGGTTATTTCCCCAACACGCTTATTGCATCGAAAGGTCTTATCGGATAGTTACTAAATTGTTGCCGATATAAGATATCTAACCACTGATGCGTTAGGGCTATGCTGTTGAGAGATATCGATTTTAATTCATAAGGAAATTGTGGGGGTGTACTCCATGAAAAAGAATCACTTCAACGAGATTCTGATTAGCGTGTTCGTTCTGGGCTTTTGGATGTTTGGATTTGTCCCTTCCGTTGCTGCTGCACCGGGAGACATCTCCACCGTAGCAGGAAATGGCACTGCTGGATTTTCCGGTGATGGTGGTCCAGCTACGAGTGCAAGTATGAATAGTCCTTTGGGCGTATTCGTGGATGGTGCGGGCAATATCTATATTGCGGAACATTCTAATCACCGGATACGTAAGGTGGATACGTCGGGCATCATCTCCACCGTGGCAGGAAATGGTACTGAAGCATTTTCCGGTGATGGTGGTCCAGCTACCAGTGCGAGCTTGAGATTCCCTTATGACGTATTCGTGGATGGATTGGGGGTTATCTATATTTCTGATACGGGCAATCACCGGATACGTAAGGTGGATACGTCGGGCATCATCTCCACCGTGGCAGGAAATGGGGCTGGTGGTGTCAACGGTTCTTTTGGGGGCGATGGCGGTCCAGCCACCAGTGCCAGTTTGGATTCTCCTTCTGGCTTATTCGTGGATGGATCGGGCAATATCTATATAGCGGATAATGAAAATCAACGGATACGTAAAGTGGATACGTCAGGCATCATCAATACCGTGGCAGGAAATGGAACTTTTGCATTTTCCGGTGATGCTGGTCAAGCTACCAGTGCGAGCTTGTTTAGTCCTACTGATGTATTCGTGGATGGATTGGGCAACATGTATATCGCGGATTTTAACAATCACCGGATACGTAAGGTGGATACGTCGGGCATCATCAATACCGTAGTAGGAAATGGCACTGCAGCATTTTCCGGTGATGGTGGTCAAGCTACCAGTGCCAGTTTGAATCAGCCTATTCGCTTATTCGTGGATGGATTGGGCAATATCCATATTACGGATAAGGGCAATCACCGGATACGTAAGGTAGATACGTCGGGCATCATCAATACCGTAGCAGGAAATGGCACTGCAGCATTTTCCGGTGATGGTGGTCCAGCTACCAGTGCAAGTTTGAATGCTCCTCAGGGCGTATTTGTGGATGGATTGGGCAATATCTATATTGCGGATTCGTTCAATCACCGGATACGTAAGGTAGAGGGATTCCCAGCACCTGCTGTAACATCTATTAGTCCCACTTCCGGCACACAATCGGGCGGTACGTCTGTGACGATAACGGGGCGCGATTTCAGAAGTGGAGCGACTGTTACTTTCGGTGATAGTGCAGCTACAAATGTGGTCGTATCGTCGGATAGCATCATTACTGCCAACACACCCCCTCATCCTGGTGGCTCTGTGGACGTGATAGTCACAAATTCCGACGGTCAGGCAGACACGCTCTTTAGCGGTTTTACCTTTACTCCGATTCCGGTCAGTCTTCCGGACACATCTATCTCTACTATTATCGGTGATACGCTTTCAGTCCCTGTTGTGATCGAAGCGAACGTGACAGGGAGTGGAATCATCTCAGCCCAGATGAATATCAGTTACAATTCAAATGTAATAAAGGCAATAGAGGTAGCGTTGGGAGGGACACTGGCCGAAGGTTGGGTGACAGATGACACAGTCGCAACAGGCATTGGAACATCTATAGACACAGTCAAGATTGTAATGGCGGCTCCAGGACCCGACACATTATCAGGATCTGGAAATCTTGTCCTTATCAAGTTTATAGTCTCTGGTTCGGCAGTCTTGCGTGATTCTACAGCATTGGTCTTTGAGAGATTCTTCTTCAACGAAGGCGATCCAGCGGCAATTACACAGAACGGGTCTGTGCGAGTTACTGGGTTAGTAGGAGATGTCAGCCGCAACGGAGAGGTAACAGCATTTGATGCCGCTTTGATACTTAAATCCACAGTCGGTCTCTATGTAATTTCTGACACTATAACAGCGGACGTAAGTGGAGATAGCACCATAAGTGCCTTTGATGCCTCTTTGACGCTCAGGTTTATTATCGGGAAAATAACCGTATTCCCTGCTGGTACTCCTAAGGTCGTACTTGCCGAAAGGATTATCAGTTTAGGTAACATAAAGGCTTTGCCTGATGGACGCTTTACTGTCGCTGTTCTCATAGACGAAATGGACGGTGTATTGTCAGGTCAGCTTGAACTGTCTTTTGATCCGGCCAAACTCAAAGCCGTAGATGCTATGACATCAGACTTGACTTCCGATTATCTTTTCGCCCATAACGCGCAAGATGGAAGATTAAGGCTATCGTTTGCCGGCGTAGAATCGGTTCAAGGCAGCGGTAGGATCGCAGAGATTATATTTGAGCCTGTCGATTTGGAAATTGAGGCTATTAGAGGGATTGATCTAATCTTTGCTCAATTGAACGAAGGTCTTTTTAGTGTAGTTATTCTCCAATCTGAAGACGTTTCCGATGTTCCTGACAGCTATTCATTGTATCAGAACTATCCCAATCCGTTCAATCCTGAGACTGTGATCCATTACGACCTTCCCCTCCGAAGTCACGTTGACATATCTGTCTATAATATGATAGGACAGAGGGTAGCGATATTGGTGGATAAGGAGATGGATGCAGGCAGACACTCTATAGTCTGGGATGGCAAAGATAACAACCAAAGAAGTCTTGCCAGCGGCGTGTATCTGTATCGGATAGACGCTGATGGATTCGTGAAAACGAGGAAGCTGATCTTGATGAGATAAGTTCCTTTCATTGCTAGGGGGTTACATTCAAACGTATATTTGCCATCTTCAGCCTACGCAAAGGAAAGTGACGCAAATTCGCTCAGGCTTTAGTACAGTCAATATCCTGTCAAACCCGACGGACTATGCCGTCAGCCGAAAACTATGGGGGTGTACACTATGAGAAAGAATTACTTTAGAGAGAGCATGATTAGTATTTTGGTTTTGGGCTTTTGGATGTTTGGTTTTGTCCCTTCCGTTGCTGCTGCACCGGGAGACATCTCCACCGTGGCAGGAAATGGCACCCAGGGATTTTCCGGTGATGGAAGTGCAGCTACCAGTGCGAGCTTGAATAAGCCTATGGGCACGTTCGTGGATGGATTCGGGAATGTCTATACTGCGGAATTTGGAAATCACCGGATACGTAAAGTGGATACCTCGGGCATCATCTCCACCGTGGCGGGAAATGGCACTGCTGGATTTGCCGGTGATGGAGGTCCAGCTACCAGTGCAAGTTTGAATGGTCCTCGTGACGTATTCGTGGATGGATTGGGCAATATCTATATTGCGGATGAGACCAATCACCGGATACGCAAGGTGGATACTTCAGGCATCATCTCCACCGTGGCAGGAAATGGCACCCAGGGATTTTCCGGTGATGGAGGTCCAGCTACCAGTGCGAGTTTAAATAATCCTCGTGGCGTATTCGTGGATGTATCGGGCAATATCTATATCGGGGATACAAACAATCACCGGATACGTAAGGTGGATACGTCGGGCATCATCAATACCGTGGCAGGAAATGGCACTTTTGCATTTTCCGGTGATGGAGGTCCAGCTACCAGTGCGAGCTTGAATGTGCCTTTTGGCGTATTCGTGGATGGATCGGGCAATATCTATATTGCGGATCAGAACAATCACCGGATACGTAAGGTGGATACGTCGGGCATCATCTCCACCGTTGCAGGAAATGGCACTGCTGGATTTTCCGGTGATGGAGGTCCAGCTACCAGTGCGAGCTTGAATAATCCTCTTGGCGTATTCGTTGATGGACTGGGCAATATCTATACTGCGGAATTTGTCAATCACCGGATACGTAAAGTGGATGCAGCTGGCAACATCTCTACCGTGGCGGGAAATGGCGCTGCTGGATCTTCCGGTGATGGAGGTCAAGCTACCAATGCAAGTTTGAATGGTCCTCATGGCGTATTCGTGGATGTATCGGGCAATATCTATATCGGGGATACAAACAATCACCGGATACGTAAGGTGGAGGGACCTGTTCCAGTCAGTCTTCCGGACACATCTATCTCTACTATTATCGGTGATACGCTTTCAGTCCCTGTTGTTATCGAAGAGGACGTGACAGGGCTTGGAATTATCTCAGCCCAGATGAATATCAGTTACGATTCAAATGTAATAAAGGTAGTAGCGATAGAGTTAGGAGACACACTGACCGTAGGTTGGGTGAAAGATGACACAGTCACAACAGGCATTGGAACATCTACAGACACAGTCAAGATTGTAATGGTAGCTCCGGGACCTGACACATTATCAGGGTCTGGAAATCTTGTCTTTATCAAGTTTGTAGTCTCCGATTCGGCAGTCATCGGTGATTCTACAGCATTGGTCTTTGAGAGATTCTTCTTCAACGAAGGCGATCCAGCGGCAATTACAGCGGATGGGTCTGTGCGAGTTACTGGGTTAGTAGGAGATGTCAGCCGCAATGGAGAGGTAACGGCATTTGATGCTGCTTTGGTTCTTAAATCCGCAGTTGGTCTCTTTGCAATCTCTGACACTGTTGCAGCGGATGTCAGTGGAGATAGCACTATAAGTGCCTTTGATGCGTCGTTGATACTCAGGTTTGTTATTGGGAAAATAAGCGTATTTCCTGCTGGTACTCCTAAGGTCGTACTTGCCGAAAGGATTATCAGTTTAGGTAACATAAAGGCTTTGCCTGATGGACGCTTTACTGTCGCTGTTCTCATAGACGAAATGGACGGTGTATTGTCAGGTCAGCTTGAACTGTCTTTTGATCCGACCAAACTCAAAGCCGTAGATGCCAGAACATCTGACTTGACCTCTGATTATCTTTTCGCCCATAATGCTCAAAATGGCAGATTGAAGCTATCGTTTGCCGGGGTAGAATCGGTTCATGGCAGCGGTAGGATCGCAGAGATTATATTTGAGCCGGTAGATTCGGAAATTGAGGCTATCAGTGAGATTGCTCTACTCTCCGCTCAATTGAACGAAGGGCTCTTCAGTGTTGTTATTCCCCAATTTGAAGCGATCTCCGATATCCCTGACAGCTATTCATTGTATCAGAACTATCCCAATCCGTTTAATCCTGAGACGGTGATCCATTACGACCTTCTGCTCCGAAGCCACGTTGACATATCTGTCTATAATATGATAGGACAGAGGGTAGCGATATTGATGGATAAGGAGATGGATGCAGGCAGACACTCTATAGTCTGGGATGGCAAAGATAACAACCAAAGAAGTCTTGCCAGCGGCGTGTATCTGTATCGGATAGAGGCGGATGGATTCGTGAAAACGAGAAAGCTGATCTTGATGAGATAGGCTCATTTCGACATCATAAAGCCATCTTCAGCCCACAGATGGGGAAGTGACATAAATTCAACCGGGCTTCAGTAGTATAGTCATAGTCAGTATTTTATAGACCAAAGGAGGACTCAAAATGAGGCATATAATTTTCTCTACTGCTCTGATCCTGCTGGTCGCTTTGAATGCGCGTGTTTCTTCTCAAGTAGTTACAGTCTCAGTTAGTCTTCCGGACACATCTATCTCTATCGGCGATACGGTTTCAGTTCCTGTCCTTATCAAAGATGACGTAACAGGGCTTGAAATTATCTCAGTCCAAATGAATATCACTTACGATTCAGATGTAATAGAGGCAATAGAAGTAGCGTTGGGAGGGACACTGAGCGAAGGTTGGGCGATAGCTGACACGGTCGTAACGGGCATGGGAACACTTATAGACACCGTCAAGATTGCAATGGCGACTATGGGAGTCGACATATTATCAGGATCGGGAGACCTTATCTTTATCAGATTTGCAGTCTCCGAATCGGCAGTCATCGGCGATTCTACAGCATTGGTTTTTGAGAGATTCTTCTTCAACGAGGGCGATCCCGCGGCAGCTTTACAGGGCGGATCTGTGCAGGTTTCTGGATTGGTAGGAGATGTTAGCCACAACGGAAGGGTGATGGCATTTGATGCTGCTTTGGTGCTTAGATCCACAGTAGGTCTCTTTGTAATTTCTGACACTATAGCAGCTGATGTCAGTGGAGACGGAACTATAAGTCCCTTTGACGGCTCTTTGATACTCAGGTTCGTTGTTGGGCAATTAACTCAGTTTCCTGCTGAGACAGGAGGCATCCCTAAGACTGTACTTGCCAAAAGGATTATCAGTTTAGGTGATGTAGAGGCTTTGCCTGATGGGCGCTTTGTCGTTCCTGTCCTCATAGATGAAATGGACGGTGTCCTGTCGGGTCAACTTGAACTATCTTTTGATCCGGCCAAACTCAAAGCCGTAGATGCCAGAACATCCCACTTGACCTCTGATTATCTTTTCGCCAACAATGCTCAAGATGGCAGATTAAGGCTATCGTTTGCTGGTGTAGAATCAGTTGAAGGCAGCGGTAGGATTGGTGAGATTATATTTGAGCCTGTAGATTCGCAGATTGAGACTATTGGTGAGATTGATCCCCGAGTGGATCTATCGGGGATTGATCTAGTCTCTGCTCAATTGAACGAAGGTCTTTTTAGTGTAGTTATTCCCCAATCTGATGGCGTTTCCGATGTTCCTGACACCTATGCATTGCATCAAAACTTCCCTAACCCCTTCAACCCGGAGACGGTGATCCATTACGACCTTCCCGCTCAAAGCCACGTTGATGTATCCATCTATAATATGATAGGACAGAAGGTTGCAACATTGGTACATGAGCAGATGGATGCGGGAAGGCACTCTACAGTCTGGGATGGAACAGATGATAGTGGAAAGAGTCTTGCCAGCGGAATCTATGTGTATCGGTTGGAGACGGATGGATCGGAAGAATTTGTGAAGATAAGGAAGCTTGTGTTGATGCGGTAGATTTCCAGACCTTTTTGTGCACCGTACAAGATTGGACACACAGCCCGTCAGAAATGGCGGGCTTCTTCTATTTGATCATTTACGCTATACCAACTTTAGGGGCAGTAAGTTTCTAGAACGAATTTCGCACCCCGGGCTGATGTCCCAAAGCGTACTTTTGTGGGATGAGTCAAGGCTGAAAATGAAACGAGTAGCAACAGGTCATACAAGAATCAGTCTTCTTCCTGAGTCTATCCCAGTACAAAGCACCGCCTAACGCTTTTCCTTTCATTGCGTCAACGTTGTCAACGGTGTCTGCTAAAAGAACCAGACGGACACAGAGGTGATACTCGAAGTTTTCATATACTTCCCTCGTAGGTGAAAGATCGCTTCAGGTGTCTCAACATTTTAGCACTTCAGTTTTAGTTCCTATAATTACAAGTGACGCAAACTTACTTCGTGGGCACTTAACTATTTATCATCAGCACACTCCCTGTGACCTCATCCCTTCAGTATGTCCTGTCCCGAAATCACTTGTTCAATACTACTACCGTCTTCGTCTCCACCTTCCCATTAGCCTCCACAGCCACCACATACAGTGCATTGACTACTACCTTCCCATGATGATCCCTGCCATCCCAGACTACCGCGTTGCTACCCCGATTCATCGTTCTATCCTTGAGCAACCTCCTCTTGAAACGTCCTGAGACATCGTAGACCTTCACTGTAACCTCTGACCTTCTTCCAAGATTAAAGGATAACGTGGTCTTGGTGTCATATGCTCCTCCCTCCGGGGAGAACACCCTCGGCTGACAGTTCACATCCGAAATGGAAAGCTTTCCTTCTTCCTCAGAAAGATCCTCCATAACCGCGAATCTCCCAAAGTGTGTGAGGGCTACTATCATCTTCCCTGTCCTCTCATCGACCGTGCCACCGACTCTTTCCCAGGGATTGTCCGAAGATGACCGGGTAAAGATTGCCAACTTGTCAAGATCTGGCACCTCAGCTATCTCAACTTTATCAAGGGACATCGTAAAGGTTACAGGTTTCAGCACCGCAAGATCCTTCGGACCGATGTCGTATGCCATCCCAGTAAGGTGCAAATTCAGAGCAGAGGGCTTTGCGACACCTTCAAGCGCAATGGGAGTGATCGTCACCTGCGTGCTCTTGGGAATGCCATTGGGGGGAATGTAGAGATCCACGTTGCTCGCTGAATCGGTGATATGTCCTCCACTACTGTGATCTACCTCAACGGCTGCCGCAACCACGTGGACGGTGATGGCATACTTGCTCCTGTGATCGAAGCCGTCCACAGCGCTAAGCCTGAGGACATAGGTGCCGAATAGCCCCTCGGTGTCCCACATGCCTAAAAGGTCATTTACGACAGGCTTAACCGCTCTATCCCTTATACTAAGCCATTCTGATATCTTGTCCTCATCCGATCCTTTCCCGTATTCCAACGTATAGCTCCCAAAGTTGGGGATATCGGAGTTGTCAAAGGCCGAGCCCCGGATGTTTACATTACCATGAGTAATTTCGTTGCTCGATGGGGAACTGATCGCCACTATCGGCGGGGTTAATTCGACAGTGAAGCTCCTTTTGGCAGGAGAAAGATCGATGTTACCCACTTCGTCCCTTCCTCGTACGTAGAACGTATAGGTGCCGTTGGGAAGGGGATCTGTAAGGGTAGAGGTGTGATCTGTAAAACTCGACCAATCGGCTTGAATGGGCTTGTCTTGATCGTTCTTGATGGCATGCCCAAATTGCACATCTTCGTCTGGTGAATACCTATCCCCACCATTATATTCGAAGAAAGCTTGTGGGACGCCGATTATTTCTCCTGGACCATCTAATATAAATGTGTTGGGCGGCGTTCTTTCAACTCTGTATCTGGTTACCCCTCCACCAGTTCCAAACCACAGGTGGCCGTCACTATCCTCCAAGATTGCATTAACCCTGCTGTCTGCCAGGCCATCAGCTGCGGAATACGTAATCCATCTCTCCCCGTCAAAGCGGCTCAGGCCTGCTTGAGTTCCAAACCACAAGTTGCCCCCACTATCCTCCATGATCGCATTGACAAAGTCGTTTGCCAGCCCATCTTCTCTGGTATATGTCGTCCACGTCTCCCCATCATAGTGGCTTATGCCCCCATCAATTCGACCTGATCCAGTACCAAACCATAAGTTGCTCTCTCTATCCTCCATGATCACCATGACCGAGTTATTAACGAGTCCATCAATCTCGCCGTAGGTTTTCCAAATTTCCCCATCATAGCGGCTAACGCCCTCACTGGTTCCAAACCATAGGTTGCCTTCACTATCCTTCAAGATCTCATTGACCCTGTTGTGTGCCAAGCCATCATCTTCAGTGTATGTTATCCATGTTGTCCCATCATATCGACTTACGCCTCTCATCTCAGTTCCAAACCATAGATTCCCCGCTGTATCCTCCAGTATCGCATTGACAATGTCTAATGCCAGACCACCATTCGTGCTGTCTCTGGTATAGGTCTTCCAGCTTTGGCCATCATAGCGGCTTACGCCTTCTCTAGTTCCAAACCACAGGTTGCCCTCTCGATCCTCATAGATAGTCCTGATCCAGTTGCCTGCCAGGCCATCTGCTGTGGTGAAGGTAGTCCATATCTTGCCATCGTAGCGACTCACGCCACTCTCTCTAGTTCCAAACCACAGGTTTTCTCTACTATCCTCTAAGATCGTCCAGACCTGGTTGTGTCCCAGTCCATCTTCTATGGTGTATGTCGTCCACGTTGCATCATAGCGGCTCGCGCCCCCATTAGTGCCAAACCACAGGTTGCCCTCACTATCCTCTAAGATCGCTCTGACCCAGTTGTCCGCCAGCCCATCATCTGTGGTGTAGGTTGTCCATCTCTGCCCGTTATAGCGAGTGATGCCCCCAGTTCCGCTCCTTACATCCAAGCTATGTCCAAACCACAGGTTGCCCTCACTATCCTCTAAGATCGCACTGACCCGGTCGTTCACCAGACCATTTTCCTTATCGTATGTCGTCCACGTTTCGCCATCGTACCGGCTTACGCCTCCTCCCGAAGTTGCAAACCAGAAGTTGTCATCTCTATCCTCTAGGATCGCCTGGACATCGTTGGCCAGGTGACCGTTTATTGTGTCCCTATTCCACGTTTCCCCATCATAGCGACTTGCGCCTCTACGAGTGCCAAACCACAGGTTGCCCTCACTATCCTCTAAGATCGAATGGACCTCATTGTGCGCCAGACCATCTGCTGTAGTGTAGGTTGTCCATCTTTCCCCATCATAGCGGCTTACGCCTTCTCTAGTGCCAAACCACATGTTGCCCTCTCTGTCTTCTAAGATAGCATTGACTATGTTGTCTGGCACACCGTCTTCAGTAGTGAAGGTCCTCCAGCTTTGCCCATCATAACGGCTTACGCCTTCTCTAGTGCCAAACCAGAGGTTGCCGTCTTGATCCTCTAAGATTGTCAAGACAAGGTCATCTGCCAGACCATCTTCTATGGTGTAAGTTGTCCACGTCCCATCATAGCGGCTCACACCGCCTAAAGTTCCAAACCACAAGTTGCCTTCACTGTCCTCTAAGATGGATGTGACCGTGTTGTCCGCCAGGCCATCTTCGGTGGTGAAGCTTTCCCACTCTGCCGCACTTGCAGTTGTGGCGAAGATGACAACGGCGATGACCGCCGTTAGCGTCGTTATCCGACAAATGTCCATGTGCATCTTTTGCTCCTTTTATCAACATTAATCAGCGATCCCTACTCCCTCCAGTAGATGCTTTCCTCATCCACCTCAAAGTCCGCTGCCTTGAGCCCCTCAGGCAAGGATGCGCCGATCTCTCTTGCAAAGGCTATCCGCTCTTCCTCCCCCAAAAATGACATTGCCAACTCGAAGTTGTTTTTGACCCCCTCATCGGTCGGATCCAAGTCCATAGCCTGCTTGAAGCTGTGAGCTGCCTCTCTTACTTCTCCTTTCAAAAAGTAGGGTCTCCCTATATTGTTATATATACGAGCAGGATCCGCACCTGACTTTAAGAGCCGTTGATATTCGGAGATCGAACGCTCGTACTCACGGATCGCTGTGTAGATCCGGGCAAGGTTAAAGTGCAGATCAAAATCTTCTGGACTCTCCCCCAGAGGCCCAAGGTGGGTGCGCTCTATAAAGGCATTCATCATCTCCTTCAAGCCCGACCGATCTGAGGAGAAAACTCCCGTTATATGCTCCTTGGTTGGTACGGAAATCTCCACCTCAAATTTAGGAGGGGAAGGTTCATACTCCTGCCATGCATCCGAAGTGTCAACGACCCTGAGTCTGCCCTCCTCCAAGAGACTTGCGGATTCACCTGCCCCGGACCGCCAGGCCTCGATAAACGATTTCCCGAACAAGGTGATCTCCACAGGGATCCAAATATTGCCGTCCCGAACTACATACAGTTTCTCGCCTATAGGGAGACTGTAGGCCTTTTGGATAGGAACACCGCTGTCGAACATCATATAGATATGTCCAGGGGCATCCACTAACGCCGTGGGAATACCGACGTTCTCCAAAAGAGCGCAATAGAGCACGGTGAGATCGTCGCAGTCCCCCGACTTCTTCTTCAACACCTCGACAGGATACTGAATGTTGTCCACTGCAGATTTGTCCGCAGATATTCGGGAGTAGGGATTGTTGGAATCGGAGATGTAGCGCACCCCGTACTCGTTCACCGCATCGAAGAGCACCATCGCCCTCATCAGATTCCTACTGCCACGCCCCAGGTTCTTGATCTCCTCCTCGAACGAGACCAACGTGGGCCGGGCGAATCCAGCTATGATCGGGTCATTGGATGTGATAAAGGCCGCCGCCTTCCCCAGATCGTCCCAGGTAGTCGCATTGCGACTGTAGACATAGAAACTGGCCGACTCCCTGTCCGACCTCGTCTTGCGCTCTGTCGTATAGGAGACCCTGACTTCCGCCTGCGTCAGTATATCCTCGGTCAAATCGGTGATGGAACTGGAAAAGACCCCTTTAAGCCCAACCTCCTTCGTCTCCTTCGGCCGGATGATAACCTGCTGTTCTGTAGGGGCATCCATCAGCTTGGGGATATAGAAGCTTACCATAGTCTGATAGGGTTTGTCGTCCCTGTTGACCAATTTCACATTCCCCAGTGGATGCACGCCATAGCGCTTGTGGAACGCCGGGAACAGGTTATTGATCTCTGTCTCCGTGATCCGCACCATCGAAGGATACAGGTTGAAGGAGAGAGACAGGGAGAAGCGATGGCTGGAGGGCAGAGTCGGCGGTATTACATAGGCGTAATCGAACTGGAACAGCTTATAGCGGATGCTCGCTCCGCCCGAATACGTCATCGGCTCCGAGGTATCCAGGTCCTTCTGTAGACCACCTCTCAGTCCCAGCATGTTGTTGCTGAGCCAGTATTCCCCTCCGAAATGGAGTTGATCGTCCACATCCAGGGCCACCGTCAGATCGTCTATCGGCCGATAGGCCGTCCCGAACTGGAACGATCTGGGATCAATTACCTCCGTACTCCCGTCATCATACTCCACGTTGGTATCTGTCACATCCTGAACCACCATCCCCAATTTCAGCCACTTGACAGGGGCATACAAAAAACTCATATCCAATCCCCATCCAGAAGCTTTCCCCAACGAGTATGAGTCCAGAATCACATCTGTGGTGATATATCTTAAAGCAGAGCCAAAGGAAAGTTCCTGCCAGACTCTATGCCCGTAGGATAACTTGAAGCTATCTTTCTTATAACCTAATTCAGTATCCTCAAAGCTTAAATGTGCCCAGTCAAACCCAAGGGCATAGTTGTTCGCCATAGGGAAGACGTATCCTATGATGTTATTCTTTATACCGATTCCGAAGAGATCAGTGTAGCCGCTGACAATCTCATGGTGCCCCAACGAGGGCAATCCTGCTGGATTCCAGAACAGGGCGTTGCCATCGTCAGCTATCGCCAGGAAGGTCTCTCCCATACCTAAGGGACGGGCACTGATGACCGGCTGTTTAGCAGAAGAAGGGGAAGCACCAAAAAGCGCGATCAGAATAGCTGCGTTCGCCAGAGAGATTCTTGAGAAGCTATACATAGCTTGACCTCCTTTAAAGAAAGTAGTGACACAACATTATACGTTTTGTCAGGAGAGACTTAACTTTCTTGGGGAAAGAGAAAAAAAGGGGTGTAACGTCTGTGAATTCGACATGACGGACGTTAGACCCCCCGATCTTCAATTACTTTGAAAAATGTAGCGTGCTTAATTGTGTCTTCCTATATTATCCTGCCGCCTTTCCCGCATTTTCGTTTGAAATTCCTCCCATTTGGCCTTTTGCTCATCGTCAAGGAGGGCTAATATCTCTTCGTTTTCCTGCTGGTGTAATTCCTGCTGGCTGTTCTGATTCCTTCTCTGTACGCTCCGTATGTCTTCAGTTCCTCAAAGAGAGCCTCTCCTTCCTCTCGGCTGTTTTCCCTGATTTCCTTGAACGCATCTACTTGGCCTTCGGAGAGGCCGAGGAAAGCAGCCATTCTTGCCAAGTTTCCGACTTGCGTCGCAGGGCTGCCCACGGGCTCAACGGTATCGTCCCCAGTAAGAGCAGCACAGTTTATGCTTTCTGATTCCGTATCGGCGGTAGGAATAGGGCTTCCGTTCTCTACACATCAGTAGAGAGCAAATAGCGCCGCTGAAATAATTCCTAAGGCAGATGTGCGCTTGATCATCGGTTTTCCTCCTTGTTTTGTAGGTTATGTACAACCATATTTGTTTAGAGCGCTCCTTCTTTCACCTGTTTTAGACGCATAGCAAGGCGAAATGGTTTAATATGATTTGGGTCTTCTCCAAAAAGTGTAGTATCGGGTAATTCTGTTTCATAGTGTCCTTAGTTTTTATGCAAGTTAATAGTTGTAATAGCATGCCGCTCAAGGGGAAAGTCCCAAGTACATCTAGAAACAGCTTGGTCATGCGTCTATCACAACAACCCTGGATCGGTATGGTCACCTGATGCCGGAATTTCACCAAGAGGCGACAGAGCGACTGGATAACCAGTTGTTCGTGGGGTTGGGGAAATTTACAGTAGAAAAACAGTAGAAAAAAAGAAAGTGACTACGAAGTAATTGTCGTAACTCGTTGTTATTTATTGCACCCCGGATTGGTGTCCCAAAGCGTACTTTTGTGGGATAAGTCGAAGCTAGAAATGAAGCAGAGCGCCAAGGGTCATACCAGAATCAGTCTTCTGCCTGAGGCTATCCTCGTACAAAGCTCCGCGTGATGATTCAACTCTTTAAGGCAATTCCTCTGCAACTTTTCTGATATCAGGGTTAGGGTGATTGATCAGTTTTTGCTTGTCATAGCTGATAAAGTCGGGATGGGTAGAGACACGGTAGTTACCAGATCCGTCGTTCTGGATGAACTTCAAGACCTCCTTGTCCAACAAGCTTCCCTTCAACTGTGTCCTGAGATTGCTGAAAGTCTGAGGTTTCAATCCATTTGTAACTCTCCCATCATTCATCAACGTGGGTACATGGACCCAGCCGCCTTCTTTCTTCCGCAATTCCGCTACAAGGGATAAAAACAGGACAAAAATGTAATCTGCGATTCCTATCTCATTTCCATTAACGTCTATGAGATTGCTTCGCTTCATTGGGATAGTGCCAGGGATATAGACCTTGTCACGGCACTTATACTCAAATCTTTTATAGTCCTCTTCCTGCCCTTTGGACAGGTCAACGTCCTTTCCCTCTTTTTTTGATACCCGAATGCCGGGTTCTCTCTTAGCGTCAACAGCGTGGTCTGTATCCAGCAGGGCGTCGATGTCTAGGTTCCAGATGTGGATGACAATACCTGCTTCAGCGACCGCAGCCAGTATGGGCATCTTCGGATGGAAAGCAAAGTCAGAAAACGGCGGGATATGTGGTTCTTTAATGACCACTACTTTCTCCCAGGTGTCACAGCGCCAGAGACAGAGATTGCCGTAATAGGATCTGGAGGCAAGAAGGCGAGAGTCCGAAGAAAAGGAGGTAGAAGTGATCTGACCCTTGTATCCTTTGAGAACACTCAGTCGCTGTCCCGTTTTGGCGTTCCAAAGCTCGATGGACTGTGGCAAGGAGGATGCATCATGTCCTTGCGAGATTTGCGAGGCGAGTGTCTGTCCATCTGGAGACCACGCCACATTATTGACTGTATCGTTGTAGTGTCCTTCGAATGATCGGCGCAACTTCCATGTCTTGGCATTTAATATTCGGATAATGCCATTATTACTACCATAAGCAAGTGTCTGTCCATCTGGATACCATGCCACACTATTGACTGTATCGTTGTAGTGTCCTTCAAATGTGCGGCGGACGTTCCTACCCTTCACGTCCCATAGTCGGATCATGCCATCGCTACTGCCAAAGGCAAGTGTCTGTCCATCTGGAGACCATGCCACACTATTGACACCAGAGAAGCTCTCTCGAATCAGGCTGCGGATTTTCCTGGCCTCTACATCCCAAAGTTTAATAGTGTTGCTATACCATATGGCAACCGTTCGACTGTCAGGCGACCATGACACATAGTTGGTATTGGAGAGACCTCCGAGCACTTGGCGAAGTTCTCCACTTTCCACATCCCATAGCCTAACGGTTTCGTCCCATGATCCCGAGGCAAGCATTGGAGCATCTGATACCCATGCGATAGAGGAGATCTGCTCCTCGTCACCTTGAAGTGTACACATAAGTTCAAAGCCAGGGGGATTTTTGTCACTCTCGTGTTGCATCTATGATCCCTTTCCTCAATATAGATAAGAAATCACTTTCGAGAGGCTCTTTATTCATCTACCATCTTGGGGACGCGATGAAACTCAGGTAACGTAGATTTTCCCAAATGACTACTCCTCTCGGGCTAACTTGGCTCCGAAGCTCGTATATCCCGTGCCCGGGCGACTCTGGTCTTATGGCTGCTCGAGCTTTCCTAGGAGTCTTAGAAGCCCTGACTGCCCTCGGTGTACCCTAGCCATGAACTATTGTAACCGAACGGTTGCTCAGAGCAATTGTTAATCTTCAAGCTGAGGATCATGGACAGAAGATTGAGACGATATTGGCAAAAAAGCAGGAGAAAACTCTTCAAAAATATAGTTTGGTGTCGAGGCATAAGCTATAATCCTCTCCGACCCTACTTTTTGTCTTTGTAAATAGGTAAAAGTAGCTCTGCTGCTCACTGCCAATATATGAAGAATGAATCGGAAAGTCAATTGTAATAGATCCGAAGTGTCGCTTCTCCACATTATCAGCATGTCAGCTACCAGAGCCAGGGCGAGAACTTTGAGGCGCACAGTGGATATCGGGATATGCTCTGTAGAGAAAATGTTAGAGGAGGACTGTATGCAGAGGACTTTCGGCGCTAACGTGGAAGCTCCCAATAACTGTTGGATACACCCAGGATATATACGCAAGCAGTGGAAGTCTCTTACTGGGGCTCAAAGGACACTTCGCCGGTATAAGTGGAATGAAAACCGTCAACATCTGACGAGTAAGTCGGCATAGGCTTCTCAACAGTGAGCCTTGAATTCACAGCCCGTCAGAGATGGCGGGCTTTTTCTTTGGTCATTACAAATACCAGATGGGAGCCATTAAGGTTCCCTCTCCTTTTACCTAGCTGGGCACAGATTATTAAAGATTCAGGACGGTTCTTCCGATAATAAGAGTAGAACAAGTCAGCTTGAACTATCCCTATCTCCATCCTTTAAAAGAGACTAAAGATGCTTCGGATGTTAGATGTAAGTACAGATATAGGCTTGACTCCTGTTCTTCGTCCTATTTCTTTTATAAGGTGGTGGTCGTCCGATGGCCGATTCAATAGATATTCAGAACATCCTTTCCAAGACCCAGATCGTGGAAAAGATGGTCGATGTGCAAAGGCAGCAGCCGGACGCAAACCAAAAGCAATTTGCGGAACTGCTTCAAAAAAACGCCGAGGCAAATCGCAAAAAAGCGGTTGCAACTTCTAAGTCTAAGGAATCCCAGATAGACAAAGATAAGAAAAGGCGCCAAGAAAAAGACAAGCTCCTATTGTCGGAAGAACATCAGCACAAAGATGAGTCCCAAGACTCAGAAGATGAAGAACAGAATAACACCGCTTTGAGCCCACAATCCGCCGAATCTGATAAGGGGCAGACGATAGACACCAAGGCATAGAGAAAAAAGATAAAAATGTATAAATGGATCATTAGGCCCAAATGTGGCTTAAAAAGTTAGTTCCCATAAGAATTTTCTTCCTACCTGCAAACCTGTTTGATTTCGGCAAACTTTTTGGGATCCCAGTCCTTGTCCTATTTCAATTTGGTACCCCGTCAAAATCTTATCCAGCTAGCCTTGTGAAACACTATGCATAATCATGACACCTCCGCCGATGTCAAATTGACACCATCCAGGCGACGCTTCGCTTCCAGATAAACATCTGGAGGTAGGGGACCTCGCAGAACAGTTCTTGTGTTTCCCTGCAGGTGTTCGAGTTGCTGCGTGCCCACAATGATAGTGTCTATTTGGGGATGTGTAAGGGTAAAACGCAGCATGAACGCTGTGCGGCTTTCGCCTTCCTCACGTAATTCGTCTATCTTCGCTTCGTCAAACTTCTGCCAAAGCTCGGCACTGCCTGAGCCTACACCCGGTTCACCCATTGCCACTCCACCTCGGATAATGGTCCCGATCCCCGCTTTTGCCACTTCAGTGATCCAATACTTCGTGCTCCCGCTCGAGAGCAGAATACGGGATTTGGAACGCATCGAAGACACCCCACTGAAATATTAAGAGAAAACCTGTAATATCAAAAATATTATGCTGTTAAGTCATAATTATCATAAGGTTTGTGGGGATTATCTACAGACTGTACAAACTTTCTAAAGAAGATAACAAAGAAAATAGTGGATGTCAATAAAACTTTCTCGGTTCAAAACCAGTGCAAACTACTCACTTTGGTTAAAGTGAGCACTCTTGTAAATGCCCAAAAAGGAAAGCCCGTCATTGATGTCTGACAGGCTTTGTATTCAATACTCTGTGAGCTTTTGTTAAAGAAGGTTTAACCTGATCTTCTGCTGGACCTGTTTTTAATTTCCCCTCACACTGTTCACAGCGTAGTAGTATTTCTTCGTAAGGTTATTCTTTGTGTTATTGATCGCATCCAAAATAAGAGCCCCCTACGTTTCGCAGGGGGCTCATTATACCGGACATTCCCGTTCACACCCGTTTACCAGTTCACCTAATCTGTAAGACATACTACCCAGGGTTATTCAGTCTTCTCAGATGTTGCGATCCAACAAGTTCAGCACTGCCTCAAGTTCATCACCGCGTCAAGTGTAGCACTGCTTCAAGTTCAGCACTGGTTGTTGAATAACCACTGGATGACATTGATTCTGGTATCCTACCCTACTACAAGCCCTACAGGCTGATTTCTAATCTAATCCTAAACGTAGGGTGAAGAATACCTTGAGTTGATCAGGTGTCGTATCGTCGTCTTCGAAACTCACAATACGACACATCAGTAAACACGTGGACTGGACATACTGCTTACCTCCAGATTATGAAAGCAGTTCACCTAATCTGTAAGACATACTACCCAGGGTTATTCAGTCTTCTCAGATGTTGCGATCCAACAAGTTCAGCACTGCCTCAAGTTCAGCACCGCGGCAAGTGTAGCACTGCTTCAAGTTCAGCACTGCTTCAAGTTCAGCACTGCCTCAAGTTCATCACCGCGTCAAGTGTAGCACTGCTTCAAGTTCAGCACTGGTTGTTGAATAACCGCTGGATGACATTGATTCTGGTATCCTACCCTACTACAAGCCCTACAGGCTGATTTCTAATCTAATCCTAAACGTAGGGTGAAGAATACCTTGAGTTGATCAGGTGTCGTATCGTCGTCTTCGAAACTCACAATACGACACATCAGTAAACACGTGGACTGGACATACTGCTTACCTCCAGATTATGAAAGCAGTTCACCTAATCTGTAAGACATACTACCCAGGGTTATTCAGTCTTCCCAGATGTTGCGATCCAACAAGTTCAGCACTGCGGCAAGTGTAGCGCTACTTCAAGTTCAGGACTGCTTGCTGAATAACCCTGGGTGACATCGATTCTGGTATCCTACCCTACAAGTCCTACAAGCTGATTTCTAATCTAATCCTAAACGTAGGATGAAGAATACCTTGAGTTGATCAGGTGTCGTATCGTCGTCTTCGAAACTCACAATACGACACATCAGTAAACAGGTGGACTGGACATACTACTTACCTCCGGATTATGAACCAGGAATGTCCAACGAGAAGACCTCTACTTCCTCAAGCGTCATTACCATCAACGCTGTTACCTGATATATTGGGCCTTCACTTAGATAGTCACATTAAACCGTTAAATTCTTTCAGAAAAATTCAGAAAATAAATACCCCCGTACTAAGTCTTGGATATTAGTTGAGTTACAGATAATACTTAAGACCTGCTTTCAGAGCCTCCTTCTCAAATTTCTTCGTAGCCCTGGCTATCCACGTTGCTACAGTGCCTTCAGGCACCTTCATCTCCTCAGCTATCTCTCGGTAAGAAAGTTCACGACATCGTAGCGTTAAGACTTCTGCCTCTTTCGGTTTCAGACGGGACAGAAGAATCTCTTGAACTAACGACTTCAGCTCATCTTTTTCAAGCAACCGATCTGGGCGGCTCTCCTCATCGTCAGCGATATTATCATCCAGTTCGCAAAATCTGCCATCGTTACGGTTAAGGTCCTTTGCTCTGTTTACACACGCTGTTATAAGGTAAGCTTCAAGATTCTGGATTTCTTCCAGGTTTTTCTGAAGCGCATAGCAGATAACCTTTTGCGTTACCTCTCTTGCTTCATCATCAGTCCTTGTGTATCCCCTTGTTATGTGGAAGAATTTGTCGACGAACTCTCTGTCCTTGAGTAAGTCAGAGATGGACTGTGAGCCATTAGGTAGTGTCTGTCTCACCATTTCTTTCTCCTTTCGATGATGCCAAGCGTCTACAAAAGATGACTTTACGTAATTGGCAGCGTGGGTTTCAGAAAGGCGGATACACAACAGTATACTCCCTTATTAAACTTCCTACAAAACTAAACACATCATCAAGACATGGACATTCCTTTATAATACAAAGAACAGATTTGCAACTTTAACCTAATTCGGGATATTCCCTTCCCTCCCTAAGATCGTTTACAAATATCAGCAGATCGTGAGAATGCTCCTTCAAGTCTACAACTTGGTCGGGGAGTATCGCCACCTGTCCCTCCCTAAGATCGTTTACAAATATCAGCAGATCGTGAGAATGCTCCTTCAAGTCTACAACTTGGTCGGGGAGTATCGCCACCTGTGTAAAGCCTATATCCAGGAACATCTGAATGGCCCCATGTTGTTCCGCCATACACTCAGCGGTTAATCTTTCCAAGCCGGTGTGCATGGCTATTTCCGTCAACTCGCCCAAGAGCAGACGTGCTACACCTCGGCGTCTGTAGTCAGGATGCACTACAGTCCGAACCTGTCCCGTGTGCCTCCTCCAGCCCATCCTGTGATGATGCAGTGAAGCTTTCCCTATAATCTCCCTCTCAAGCTTTACTACTAAAGGGATAACTCTACTTAGATCTACATTAGCGCACCATCCGTCAATGACAGACTCATCCGTCACATCGTCCATCAGTAACATCCTGTCCCTTGCCGGAATCTGGAGGAAGAATTCCATAAGTTCCTCCTTATCCCAGCTCTCCAATAACTTTATCGTAACTTCAGTACCGTCCTTCAAAGTCTCCACCTTCGGATATATATCCCCGAAGACTTCATCTAAATAGCTATCTGATAGAGTCTCGTGCAGCATATTGTCACCCCCTGGTTACTTACGCTATACTGGGTTTTAGCACTCTAATAGTTTCTCTTAAGTGTCTTCCGTAATGGCCGAATTTTCCCGATCCAGCAAAATTTAAGATTTACACAGCTTGAAAGTTTAGAAGCATGTTAGGGTATCTTTCAAGCTGACCCTACAATTCAGAGTAAATTGCGGGGAAGTGGATAGTCAAGGTTGTCACACTTCTCTCCGTGAGAGCATCCAGCTCTAATAGATACTCTTTTATGTTCTTCTACCTACGCCTTTGCAAGCGATTTCTTGATCTCTTCCTTAAGTTCGGTCAGGTCTGAGGATTTGACGACGTAGGCGTCGGCCGACCAGCTCATAAAATTATCCTTGTAGCTGGCATCGGACGTGTTCAGTATTACCGGCATCTTGTTGTCCCTTTCGAGTATCCTCTCCAGTACTTCTAGCCCGTCCATTCCGGGCATCGATATGTCCAGGACTACAAGATCAGGCCGACTTTCCTGAACCTTATCGAGGGCTTCCTCTCCGTCTGATGCCAGAATCACGTTGTAGCCATCGTCTCTGAGCCCCTGCTCGTAGAGGAGTCTCTGTTTCAAGTCGTCATCCACGAGCAATATGGTCTTCACCCTTAATCACTCCCTTCGAGTTGATCCCCGAAAGAATCAATCGGGGATCAGGTCTGTTTCCCTATCTCAACAGCAGTTTCCGAACCACCAACTGCCTCGAATCTATAAACAGTCAGGTTGCTCAACTGACAAGAAACGTTAAAGTATGGAAGAATTCACATCAGCGCCTGTGCCCGATTGATTCTATCGGGGATTGGTTAGCTAGTGCTTTGCTGGATATTGAATCTCGATTGCAAAAGATGAAGGGAGCACGCTATTTACCCTTGCTACGACAAGCCATTCAGAGAGAATTGAATCACTCTCAAGAAGCGTTGTCAGCATAAGCTTATGACAGGAGCCTGATCAATTTCAACTAAGAATAGTACTTGCTCACTTCTTGAGAATCCTGTAAAAGGTGTCAGTGTACGCCTCATCCTTCTTCTGGATTTCGGAAGAGACTCGTGACACCGGAGATCTTATCTGGGGGTCCAAGGACAAAAAGAACATCGTTAGCACAGAGTTGCGCATCTCCGTCCGGGCTGAACAGTATCTGTGAGTCTCGACGTATTGCCAATACGGTAACTTCATGTTTCTTTCTAAGCTTAATCTGAGCCAAAGATTTTTCAACTAAGGGCGATCTTTCACCGATCTGGAACGCACTGATTTCGATATCGGGGAGCCGAAGTTTCAAATCGGAAAAAGAGGCCGATCCTCTAGAAAGGCTTCGAAACATCTTGTAACCATCTAATCGCACCTCAGCGACGAGTCTCTCAATTTCATCTCTGGGTATAAGGTATTTCGCCAAAACTCGAGCAAAGATTTCCACTGATGTCTCAAACTCCTCCGGGATGACTTCGTCCGCTCCCAAATCGTATAGAGGCTTCATCTCTTTGAGATAGCGCGTCCTCACAATGATATGAACCGCAGGGTTAATTCTCCGGGAGATTTCGGTAATTCTGCGGGTTGCGGCCGAGTCGGAGATCGCCACAGCCACAACCCTTGCGTCTTTGATGTCTGCGTGCAGAAGTACCATCTCCTGAGTTGCATCACCGTAATAGATCAGCTCACCCTTTGCTCGTTCGGTCCTAACCGTATCGGGGTTCATGTCAATGATCACATAGGGAATTCCTGCTACCTTGGCGGCTCGTGACAAATTTCTACCGTTCACTCCAAAGCCGATGATGATAAGATGGCCTTTTGGGTGAGCAGAGGGAAGCGGTGCTATCACTCCCTCGGAATACAAGCCCGATTTTAACCTTCTCGCCAGTGGTAGCCGCAAGATAATGTCCGCTGTTCGAGGCGCAAGCTCTATAATGAATGGTGTCGCCGCCATAGTCATCACAGAGACAGCCAGAAAAAGCTGGTAAATATCCCCAGCAAGTAAGCCATATTCAACACCGACCTTGGACAAGATGAAGGAAAATTCTCCGAACTGACCGAGTGCAAAGCCAACCAAAATCGCGGTGCGGAGCGGAAATCCCAATAAAACAACTACAGAGCCAACGATGATAGTTTTTAATACCAAAACGCCTAAAGCAATAAGAGCGATGAACTCCGGCTGTTTGAAGAGAAAGTCTACATCCAACAGCATACCAATGGAGACGAAAAAGAAGCTCGTAAAGATATCTCGGAAGGGTAAAACATTACTGAGAGCCTGATAACTGTATTCAGATTCGGCAACGATCAAGCCCGCCAAAAACGCACCCAAGCCAAGGGAAAGTCCTAACTTATAGGTGAGCCACACAACTGCAAAACATATCAAAAAGATGCTAAACAGGAAAAGTTCCCGGCTTCTGGTCCGGACGATTTGATACAACACCTTCGGCACAATCCATTCAGCACTAACGATCACTAAGACTATGATACCGATTCCTTTGGCGATAAGAACGAGAACCGATCCGCCTAAATTACCTGTCGCTCCGGACAGCAGAGGCGTAAACAACATCATCGGAGCGATAATGATATCCTGAAAGATCAAGATGGCAAGGGCTGTTTGTCCGTAGGGGCTATCGACTTCAGCCCTTTCCTGGATGAGTTTGAGCACAATGGCGGTGCTGCTGAGGGAGACAAGGAATCCCATAAAGACCGATTCGCCGAAGGACTGACCGATTTGCCTTGCTATGACAAAAACAGCCAAAAGGGTCAGCAACACCTGAAGCGAGCCGCCCAAGAGGACCGATTTCTTAATTTCCAACAGACTTTTAAGTGAGAACTGGATGCCGATTGTAAAGAGCAACAACACAACCCCAAGTTCGGCTAAAACGTCGACTTCATGAACCGATCTTATCAATCCCAGTCCGTGAGGCCCTGCCAAGATGCCAGTCAGGAGAAATCCCACCATTGCCGGCACTCGAATTCGATCACATGTAAAGATGACAACAATAGATATTCCAAATATAATTATGATGTCTTTAAGTAACTGTATTTCCATGTTTGGGTCTTCTCCAAAAAGTGTAGTTATTCACGGAAGTAGTTTCTTGAGAATTTGATATTGAAAGGCATCCATCGTTTGCCTGTATAGTTTATAGTACTAAAAGCTGTGTGAAATAGTTATCTTGCAGACAGCGTCTGAGAGGCCAATTATGGGTCAAACAGTAGCATATCGTATCGTTTTGCTATGCAATAAGCAAAATAGTCTCATCAGAGTTCTGGTCAGCAAGGAATAGGAGCTGTTTGAAGAACAGGATGCACTGTCTCTGACAGACAGGGCACATATAGACGCTTTTCTCCTTCTTATGAAGGATAGAAGCTTCTTGAGATTCTGTACCGTTGCAACAAGATTTAACTGTTCATTCAGTGAGGCTAGTCCTCTGTAACAGGCTCATCCCATACCGTGCTGTTGCTTGGCTTCAGCGAATATATGTTCACTGCGTTTACGGAGCCTCCGGTTCAGGTCGTCATCCACCAGTAATATTGTCTTCACCCTTAATCACTCCCTTCGAGTTAATCCCCGAAAGGATCAATCGGGGACTGATCCTGGGGTTCGGTGCTGAGTGCAAGGAACAGGAATAGAATGCACTTTCGAATCTTCTATAACCTGATGTTTTGACTCCTCAGCACAACAACAGTCTTGATCTAAATGATTGCAGAGCGAACGGTCCCCCGTTTAACTCGAGTCAGGTTGCTTTTAGAACCATCTTTGCCGACAAATCCTCCGCAGCCTGGACTACCAGGTGGACAGCCATATCAATCTCCATCTTTCCTGTATCCAAAATCAGATGATAGAGTTCCGGATCGTCCCAGTCAGCGTAATAGTAATTCTTGATGTAGCGGGATCTGTCTCTATCTGTCTTTTTAGTCAACTTGGCCGCCGAATCGTACTCTATCTCCATCCTTTCCATAACTCTCCTTATGCGGTTTTCCAAAGGAGCCACAGTTCTGATATGCAGTGCATCTTTCCGATCCGCCAGAATCACCTGTCCACCTCGTCCGAGGATCACCACATCTCCCTTGTCCGCCAGCCTATGTATAACTGAACGCATGAGTCTCAAATATTCGTCTCGATCCAGAGAGCGGAACTCTTCCAGATCCTCGTCGCTAAGCATCCATACATAGGACATCTCATGTGGATACCAATCCAGATAGTAGTAGGCGGCGGTCCTGGGGAGGCGCGATGCCCCGGGGATAACTGTCCTGTTTAGGAAGTGTACTAATGGGTGCTCCCCCTTCTCATCGTACTGGGAAACTTCAAATTCTGACACATCCGCCTGGACAGCTACCAACCTTAGTAACTCTTTATTCATGTATTCATATCCCAGCAACTTGGCAACCTGGCAAGCAATCAGATCGCCCTCACTGCCAAGCTGTCTGGACACGGTAATTACGCACATAGTATTTCCTCCTTTCCCGATCATCAAAGGAGATTTTGGTACGTTCCGTGGAAACTTCCTGATCTACTCACAGGAAACTTCTATCTCCGCCGGCTCTCCTAACATAAAAAGAGCGACGATACTGCCTGTCAAGGGACTAATCGCTGTTTGAACATCAACAACCTTGCGCCCCATAGTCTCTACGATCACATCTTCCAGATATTGGCGGGGACCCTCAAAAAGAAGCACATTAAACTCCATTAGGAGATATTGGCCCTTCTGGCTTAAGGCCAGATGGTTTTCAGCAGGAGAGAGCATCTCTTTGAGATGGACGACGATCATATCCTCCTCTATCATGACAGTTGCTTTCCTGGGGACTATTCCCATCTGTAATTCCTGAAATTTAGTGATCTCCTCACAAATAGTATCTTTAAGATCCGCGTTCACGGTTTGTCCCTTTCTCTAACAATAGATGAATATTCTATGACTGCTTCTTATTCAACTGCTATGCACGTTATCGTCTTTGTCACACCGGCAATGCTCCTCACCTGGGATGTAATCGCTTCTCCCAAGCCATTGCTGTCATCTGCCTGAATATGAGCCATAATATCGAAAGATTCCATTAGGGTAGTAAGATCCCGTAACTGTCCTTCTGTAGGGCCGACAAATTTTATCCCTTCTATGTCGGAGAGCTCCTCCACGACATCTTCCACACTGTCGCCCGCCACATCTATCAGCACATAAGCTCTAACAGACACTATCTTATCACCTCCTCCAAAAGATCTGTTTGTATAGCACAAAAACAAAAAGCCAACGCAAAAAGACCCATATACTGGGCTCTTTAAAGATAGATGGAATCTCATCACCTATTTAAGCAGGGTAATTCATAGAGTCAGATAATACTTAAGACCTGCTTTCAGAGCCTCCTTCTCAAATTTCTTCGTAGCCCTGGCTATCCACGTTGCTACAGTGCCTTCAGGCACCTTCATCTCCTCAGCTATCTCTCGGTAAGAAAGTTCACGACATCGTAGCGTTAAGACTTCTGCCTCTTTCGGTTTCAGACGGGACAGAAGAATCTCTTGAACTAACGACTTCAGCTCATCTTTTTCAAGCAACCGATCTGGGCGGCTCTCCTCATCGTCAGCGATATTATCATCCAGTTCGCAAAATCTGCCATCGTTACGGTTAAGGTCCTTTGCTCTGTTTACACACGCTGTTATAAGGTAAGCTTCAAGATTCTGGATTTCTTCCAGGTTTTTCTGAAGCGCATAGCAGATAACCTTTTGCGTTACCTCTCTTGCTTCATCATCAGTCCTTGTGTATCCCCTTGTTATGTGGAAGAATTTGTCGACGAACTCTCTGTCCTTGAGTAAGTCAGAGATGGACTGTGAGCCATTAGGTAGTGTCTGTCTCACCATTTCTTTCTCCTTTCGATGATGCCAAGCGTCTACAAAAGATGACTTTACGTAATTGGCAGCGTGGGTTTCAGAAAGGCGGATACACAACAGTATACTCCCTTATTAAACTTCCTACAAAACTAAACACATCATCAAGACATGGACATTCCTTTATAATACAAAGAACAGATTTGCAACTTTAACCTAATTCGGGATATTCCCTTCCCTCCCTAAGATCGTTTACAAATATCAGCAGATCGTGAGAATGCTCCTTCAAGTCTACAACTTGGTCGGGGAGTATCGCCACCTGTCCCTCCCTAAGATCGTTTACAAATATCAGCAGATCGTGAGAATGCTCCTTCAAGTCTACAACTTGGTCGGGGAGTATCGCCACCTGTGTAAAGCCTATATCCAGGAACATCTGAATGGCCCCATGTTGTTCCGCCATACACTCAGCGGTTAATCTTTCCAAGCCGGTGTGCATGGCTATTTCCGTCAACTCGCCCAAGAGCAGACGTGCTACACCTCGGCGTCTGTAGTCAGGATGCACTACAGTCCGAACCTGTCCCGTGTGCCTCCTCCAGCCCATCCTGTGATGATGCAGTGAAGCTTTCCCTATAATCTCCCTCTCAAGCTTTACTACTAAAGGGATAACTCTACTTAGATCTACATTAGCGCACCATCCGTCAATGACAGACTCATCCGTCACATCGTCCATCAGTAACATCCTGTCCCTTGCCGGAATCTGGAGGAAGAATTCCATAAGTTCCTCCTTATCCCAGCTCTCCAATAACTTTATCGTAACTTCAGTACCGTCCTTCAAAGTCTCCACCTTCGGATATATATCCCCGAAGACTTCATCTAAATAGCTATCTGATAGAGTCTCGTGCAGCATATTGTCACCCCCTGGTTACTTACGCTATACTGGGTTTTAGCACTCTAATAGTTTCTCTTAAGTGTCTTCCGTAATGGCCGCATTATTCCGATCATCAAAGGAGATTTCGGTACGTTCCGTGGAAACTTCCTGATCTACTCACAGGAAACTTCTATCTCCGCCGGCTCTCCTAACATAAAAAGAGCGACGATACTGCCTGTTAAGGAACTAATCGCTGTTTGAACGTCAACAACCTTGCGCCCCATAGTCTCCACGATCACATCTTCCAGATATTGGCGGGGACCCTCAAAAAGAAGCGCATTAAACTCCCTTAGGAGATTTTGGCCCTTCTGGCTTAAGGCCAGATGTTTTTCAGCAGGAGAGAGCATCTCTTTGAGATGGACGACGATCATATCCTCCTCTATCAGGACAGTTGCTTTCCTGGGGACTATTCCCATCTGTAATTCCTGAAATTTAGTGATCTCCTCACAAATAGCATCTTTAAGATCAGCGTTCACGGTTTGTCCCTTTCTCTAACAATAGATGAATACTCTATGACTGCTTCTTATTCAACTGCTATGCACGTTATCGTCTTTGTCACACCGGCAATGCTCCTCACCTGGGATGTAATCGCTTCTCCCAAGCCATTGCTGTCATCTGCCTGAATATGAGCCATAATATCGAAAGATTCCATTAGGGTAGTAAGATCCCGTAACCGTCCTTCTGCAGGGCCGACAAATTTTATCCCTTCTATGTCGGAGAGCTCCTCCACGACATCTTCCACACTGTCGCCCGCCACATCTATCAGCACATAAGCTCTAACAGACACTATCTTATCACCTCCTCCAAAAGATTTGTTTGTATAGCACAAAAACAAAAAGCCGACGCAAAAAGACCCATATACTGGGCTCTTTAAAGATAGATGGAATCTCATCACCTATTTAAGCAGGGTAATTCATAGAGTCAGATAATACTTAAGACCTGCTTTCAGAGCCTCCTTCTCAAAGATCCTGCAGTTCATTTTCCCATATATCCCTCCTTTTTGCGCGCTAGAAGTCTATCCCTATGTCCTTACCCTCTGCTTTGAGTTTCTTCTGAAGTCTAAGTCTTCCTCTATTTACCCTGGACTTTACGGTTCCTACAGGGCAGCCTACGATCTTGGCTATGTTCTGATAAGGCATTCCGTCAATGTCGTGCAGGATGACTACCTGTTTGTACTTCAGAGGCAGGGAATCGATTGCCCTCTGTATGCTCCGCTGAATGAGCTCGGATTCGGTCACCCTGTCGGGGCGGTAAGACTCGTCAGCTATATCGAAGCCCGTCTGTGTCTCATCGTTCCAGTCTAAAGACAGTAATCTCCACCTTTTGCGCCGTCTTAATTCGGTCTTGGCTAAATTACCCGCGATGGTAAAAAGCCACGTGGAGAAATTGGCTATGGCTTCGTAATGTGTCCGTTTTCTATAGGCCCTTAAGAAGGTCTCCTGGACTATGTCTTCGGCCACTTCTTTGTCTCCGATGAACCGAAAGACAAAGTTTAAGAGCCTCCCCTTATACCGATCTACGACCACATCAAAAGCGGCTAAGTCTCCGTCTATAACTCTGGATAGGAGTTCCGAGTCCGGGACGGAATGCTCGTTGCAAATCTCTGGTTCTATCATATTGTTCGGTCTTCCTAGATAAGTAATATGGATATTGACAAACTTTCCATTCACCTTTTCCATAGACCTTCAAACTCGCATCAAAAGAAAATGCCGACGCCTGACTACTCACCTACCGTAATCTGCGTCGGCATACTTTTCAACAAGCCATCTTTTTCAAGAGTGCTATTTAACTAATCTGCCGAATTAAAACTGCCAATAATATATGGATATTGACAAACTTTCCATTCACCTTTTCCATAGACCTTCAAACTCGCATCAAAAGAAAATGCCGACGCCTGACTACTCACCTACCGTAATCTGCGTCGGCATACTTTTCAACAAGCCATCTTTTTCAAGAGTGCTATTTGACTAATCCGCCGAATTAAAACTGCCAATAATATACCGTATTTAAATTAATATGTCAAGACTTTTTTGACGAAGTGCCCCCTTGAGGGAAAATTTCCTCAAGGCGCTTGTCCAGAATGAAAAGTATGACCCTCTCGCCTGTCCTCGTGCTGATGTCAGTATGAATGCTGGTGACTTTACATCCAGTAAGGTTACAAATTATATCCTCCAAAAGCGGCCGGGAGGACTCCATAAGCTGCATCTTGATCTCTTTTATCAATCCCGATCCTTTTGGACTCTCACCCAATTTTTGTTCAGCAGGCGTCAAAGTCCCTTTAAGCCGGAGTAAAATCATATCTTCTATAATATATGTCTTTGATTCTTTGGGACCGCTGCCCATGTGTTCTTTTTGAAATTTAATAATAGCCTTGCTTATCTCATCCTCCATCTGTCCCTTGCTCAATCTGAACATATCTACCTCATTTGAATTGGGGACAACCTACCTATTTGTCTTGAACCCACCTTAAAGTAGGATTACAAATCCGCGCCTGTGATGATTTAGGTGAAATTACAAACATAGTAAATCCATTTACCCCATTCACAACGTCTTTGTACAGTTGAACTACCTTTTTATAGATGGCAAGAATCGTGAGACTGGGAAAGATCTCCTTCATCGTCCTCAAAGCCGTGTCAAGGCGCAGATAGAGTGGAAGGATAGAATCTATCGTGAAAAGCTCGGACTGCGTATTCGTGAGTGTTGATCAATCAGAAGAATGATACAATGGGTAGAGCAATCAGGAGAGAAGTACAAAATCTGACAGTGGATGTCAATGAATTTCTGGAAGGCAATATAAGATCAGTCAAGGGCTCAGCCTCTACTCTTCTTGACTCCTTTATCTAACGAGATGCCTACTGAAAGTACGGTCATATCCATCTCATCATCTTTGCGTGGGCTTTGAGGTCCAACCGTGATCCTTTCAGATCGTCGCCTTTCATTTGAGCCATCAGAAGCTCTGGATTCTTCATAAGGGCATCTATTCTCTTGTCGTGTTCCTTACAGCTTCTGTAAGTAAGGTTGTAGCACGCCCTGCATCCGAAGTATTTGCCTCCAGGCGGGAGATAGCACTTACCGACTCTGCGGTTGCAAAGCCGATCCCCTATTATTAACAGACAAGTAAACCGCACCCTTTGTCCTCCAAAGCGTTGAGGGGTAGTCTGCAGGAGGATAGGCAGGTCCACATCTTCATCTTCCCCTTTGATCCGATAGAGCAAAGGACATTGCTGATAATATCAGAAGAAATACACCTAAAGCCACATATCGTAACACGTCAATAATTTCTTTTTCCAATTCGAGAATCATCATTCCACCTCCCAGAAAAGGCTTTGCAGTTCTACATCCAGCGCTTGTACTATCTTCGCCAGCGTTAGGGTGTTGGGGTTCCTATTCGCTCCTCGCTCTATGTCCCCGATTGTTTGCCAGCTCAGGCCACAGACAAAGGCGAAACTTTTCTGTGTGTGGCCCATAGCTTCTCGGAGTTTTCTAATTCTCCATCTGTTTATTATGCTCTTAATATACATTGGGATTTTCAGTCTGGCAACCCTTACAAGTGCACAGAAGGTCAGTGTCGTCAGTGCACATCTTTATCACAATAGAGATTCTCTTGGCAAATCCAGACTTTAATACATAGTATAGGTAGACAACAAAGAGAAAAACAAGGAGAAGATGCTTTCTCTCCGGTTCGAGTATTGGTCCACTGTAAAACCTATTTTTGCGAAACAAACCCATTTTTTCCGCTATTTACTCCGTATTTACGTTCAAATCCACCTCCACAGGGGCAGATATCTTGTCCCCCAAGCGTAATCTTTGTATTCTTTCTAACTGATTTAATGCCTTATAAAACTGCCTCTCTAGCGAGCCCTCATACCTTAAGAGCCGTTCTAACTCCTCCTTTGAAGGAATGTTTCCCAGTCTTTTTAACACCTCAATTTTAAGCCTGTTCTTTTCTTTCTCCTTCTCTAAATCCTTAATCTGCCTTTTATGGTATTCTACTTTTTCATCGCAAAGCTCTACAAGGGCCTTCCAAATAAGATCATCATTCCAACCAACCTTATCAGTCAGGAATTCTATCAACTGCTCGGGCTCTAAATCTTCAAATTCTAAACCTTCCTCTTCGATGAGATCGTGTACCTCATCGTAGAACCCTTTCCAATTCTCCTCCCAGTCGTAAATCTCCTCTAAAGGTTTGCCTTCTTTGTGCATTCTCTGTAAGTCTCTCTTGTCCTTTTTCCAATATTTGATCCTTCCTATTTTTTGTTCTATCTCCTGTTCTATCTCTTCCTCCGTCTTATTTATCTTCCTGTCCTGCCAGTCCGTCTGGTTATAGTAGTCATTTGTAGTGGTATCCAAGTTTTGCCTGATAAGCCCTACCTCATATTTATACGCCCTCCTGAGCCTCCAGTAGGAAACTGCTATCTTTTCTACTAACATCTCCTCTAAAGTCCCCTCCGGAATAAGCTGTGTCTTTAAGTCTCCTAACAGAGCGTTAAACTCTTCTAGGCACTCTGCATCCTCTCCTACTGTAATGACTACCTCTTTTGCGAGTAATCCATGTTTGAGGGCGTTGTGTTTGACTACTTCCTTACCTTCTGGGGTCTTTACTCCACCCTTCTGTGCGTTCTTCCTGTTAGCCTCCAACTGCTTCTTCGATATGGTCATCGGGAACCTCCTTTTTGTAGATCTCAATCTCTTTGATATTTAGTAAATACCACTCTTTCAGGACCTCTCTGAAATCTTCAGACGTTGCATCTCCTTTGAGACCTGCTACCCAAACTTCATCGAGCCTCTTCAACGACTGGTTGGTTTCCTCATAAAGGCTCCTGTGATACCTTTCGATATAGTCATCAATGCCCTTCATATAATGCTCTTTGAGATCGTCTATAGCCTTATTAAACATTTCAGCAAAAGCATCAGAGACAGACTTGTCCTGCGCTCTTTCCTAATTGTATCTTTTCTCCAGCAAGGTGACGAGATTTGTCGTTTAGGGCTTTTGCGAGATGTTTATCAACCTTCGGAGCAAGTCTTTCGTACACGTAGAGCCTTGTGTCTCTTTCATATAGAGTTCTTTCACTGGTGAATATCGCCTAGGTGATTCACAACCGATATACCTATATACTCCTGAAGTTTATTTGCTATATATAGCATTTAAGGGCTATAAAGAATCTGTAGCTACCTAATCAGATTCGATTAAGTCAGCGCAGAACTTCCCAAAGTGAGATTCAACCTCCCAGAAAAGCGGTGAAGATGGTGAAGATAGGTGAAGATACGTTTTTAGCTACCTTCACCTCACTAACATGTTCCGAAACATAAACTTACGTTAAGCAAGTGAAGGTAGTGAATAATAGATGCGTATTCTTTATATATTCCCCTCTTTTTTATAAATATATTTTTATTAATACTCTTGGAAAGTTACCTTCACTATCTTCACTAACATCTATAAGATATTGTAAAAGTGTAACTTGATGTGGTGAAGATAGCAGTGAAGATGGGTGAAGATGGTGAAGATAGATCATCTACTTTTTAGGTTAAACGAGTAGAGTTTCTTTCTACCTCCCACCTCTTTTTTATTGCAATCAAAAAACGCCTGTAAGTTACTCCATATATTATTAAGTTTCTTTGCAAAGCTTATCGGTTTTTTTGAGGATTGTGGAGTAGTGGTCTCATAGGGCCATATAATACTATTATCACTAGCGACTGTTTCTAGTTTTGCCCTAAGCTCAGCAGCGGTTAATTCATCCCCTCGGTTCCCTTTATCCTGAATCCAGATTTCCAAGGCTAAATATATGGGCTCATCCTCCAACAGAAAGATATCCTGTTCTTCTTGCGTCTTCTTCAGAGCGTTCTTGAAGTCTTCACCAAATCCCTGGCCAGATGCTATTCGATAGCCCAATTCTGCGAAGTCTGCCATCCTGTGATTCGTAGTAAACTTTTCTTCGTTATCCTCCTTTAACGTTGCTACTATTACGTTCAAATTTTCAAGGAGTTCTGACCAGATCAGGTTCCTTTGCGAAAGTCTCTCTTCTCGTAGTGTGTTCTCAGATATGAAGGGCTCTATCCGGTCTACTTTAAAAATCAATAGCCGGTCTACTACATCGTCACGCTTGAACTGCGGCGTCCGGGCAGTCAACCCCAAAAACACTTTAGGCTTATAGCTAACTGACTCATTTGTGGTATAGAGCTTCCTGAGTGTTATGTGCCCTCCTGTCGCCAACGCGGAAAGGTGATCGTTCAGCCAATTTATACGGCCATCACAGTTATCAAATATGCATATATGGTTGTTCGTCACGGCGGACAGAAAAGCATCTTCTTTTTCTTTCGCCAGCGATAATACATCAGCTTCAGGTCCAAAAAGGAGCTGAATAACCCAGCGCAGTGTCGAGCTCTTCCCACTCCCCTTTTCCCCAAGGAACGAGACAATCGGCTTTGTCGGCAATAGTGATTCAAAGAACAGCGAGTATATCCAGACCCCCCATAAGAGCCTTTGCTCGTTTTTGGACAAGGTAACATCTCCCCCAGTGGAAAAATTTACAGGGTTGACGAACAGCTTGGTGAAGAGCCTCTCCTTGGATCTATCAGGCATGTATTCGAAAGGATGGCAATAAGGTTCGTCCAAGAATAGGACGCCGTCCTCACCATTGGAGATAAGGTCTATTTTTTCGCCATCCAACCTGTACGCCTGACCGTCGAACCGGGAGATGTAGAGTTCCTTAGTCTCTTTGTCGTAGAAGGCGAAGCGATATATATCTGCCTTAGTCCCTCTTTGCAGTGTCTCTGTTTGGATAGAACCCATTAGATATTTGAACTCCATCTCTGAAATATTGATTCCGTAGAAGTCTTCAATCGCAGCGGCAAAGTACTGATCCTCGATAGGCAACAGTTTCTTGTCTTGATCAGAGAAGTAGTAGAGGTCCCTGTCTGTGCAAACAAAGTATCCCCTCGTCTTCAGATCCTTGATGACAATCTCTGAAATGAGCCTTCTCTTCATAAAGACCTTCATCCCCTTGCGCCTAAGAATGGAAGTGACTTCGCTCTTTACGCCAAGAGAGGTCTCTGAATTCTTGTCCCAAATCTGCCTGTAGTATTTCTCTTCTCGTCCTTCTGCCTTACCCAGTTTGTCGCTGTTATGCATTATCCTGTAGAACTGGTCCCAGCTCACGTCCTGGCGTTTCAACTCCCGTCCGATCCTCCACAGGCCCCTTGAACGATCTATCTCTCCTGTATTGTCATCAGGCAGGCCTCCAGTCTTAAAGATCTCCTGCAACTCTTTGGATAACGACTGAATCAGGACTTTGTCCGTAGCTGTCAGCGCTAAATCCTGAGGGATGGGTCGATCTGAGAAGCTGCTTTCAGCCGGAGGGTCCACGTGGTAGTCATCGAAATCGCCCGGGTTATATCGGAGGGAAGGTTCGAGATGTACAACTTTCACTTCACGCCGAGGGCTATATTTGTGGTTATATGTGTCTGGGACACGCAATATCCGCGGTAGGTCCCATGTTCCTTCATCTCCCCCGAGGGTTTCCTGGATGCCTTTGAGATGTCCCTCGATGTAAAATATGTCTTCAAGGCTTTCGATCTCAAATGCTTCTTTGAACACCCAATAGGCGTGGATCCCTCCTCCTGAATTCACCAGCATTGTGGGCTGGAACTCAAAGTTATTGATTCTTTCCAGAATCTTATTTGTATCTCCATTAAAGTCTTTTGCATCTAGGTCGCACCAGAACGCTGGAACAGAGGAGATATCGTTCTTATCTCCCTTCTGCCCGCGCCTCAGTGCAATTCCAACGTACAGATCATAACCTTCTGGGCATCGATAGCTGATGGCCTCCTCTATGCCTTTACAGAATTTCCGCTTCACAGGACCTGTACCGATAGCTCTTAGCTCGATACCTCTTCCCTCAATATCATCGCCATACAGTATCTCAAAGAATGACCTTCTATTCATTTCCGGTAATCCCTTCCAGCTTGTTGGGGGAAGTAACAGGCCTCAGGGGGGCATCTGTTTCTATCCTATCCACAGTGAAATTATCCTCACCAAGCTGTCGGATCATCAAGCCGGTAAAGACCTGGGCGATGTGCTCCCCCACTTCGGTAGAAACATCAATAGCAACCTGAGGCTTTTCTTTTGAGACACAGTAGCCGGCACTGATCCTTACCTTAGGCTGACCAAAAGTACACTCAGCCGCAACGATGGCAAGAGCAAGCTGGGTCTCAATCATTTCCCTTTCTAATCCTTCATGAAATTTGAACCTGCATACGACCTTCATTTCTTGTCCTCCTGTTCGAGTTAAGACTGCTTCTATCACGTATATACGGAATATTTCGGGAAAGTGTCGGAAGGATTATTTCAGGTAGTCTTCAAGACCCTCTTTCATAAAGATTGTCCTTATGCGTTCGATCTCATCATAGAGGGTACTTCGAGGTGTCTTGAGATATTCGCTTGCCTCTGTGATGTTAAACCCCTTCTCGCATAAATGGTAGAGTGTCTTTTGTTGCGGGGTGAGCTTCTGGAGGGCTTTTGAGAGGTCTAACTTTAACTCGATTCTCAAAAAAGGATTGGGAGAGGCATCGGTGATGATGCTCGCATCAATCTTGTCAATTAAGGGGGTAGAGTCCTCATCATCTCCTAAAAGCTCATCAAGAGAAACGGTGAGATGGGCTATCTTTCTCTTATCTGCTTCTCTTTCATCGACAAGGTCCTTGAGCTTGTTTCGGATGACTTTCCCCATAAACGTTTTTTGAGACGCCTTACGTGCGGGGTCGTAGTCATCCTTGGCAAAATACCAGTGAGTAAGACATTCCTGAAACAGATCATCAAAACCTTCCCGCTCCAGGCAGGTCCACTGCTCACGAAATTCGTTGATCAGATTCTTGGCAACTGCAATCTCCCAATCTTGGAAAAATCCTCCGTAATTCTGCCACATTGAGACACCTCACCGTTAAGGTTTTGAGGCGTCTCACTCGAGCCCTGTCTAAACGTCAGAAATCTTCTGTAATTCTGGACGATGGAGACACCTCGGTCAGTTTTTTTGGTGTCTCAAATCGGCCCAATTAAAAATTACAAATCCGGAGGGCTCTTGTAAATCACGGAGGGCTCACGGAGGTATCACGGAGGTCAACATATCTCCGACAGATTGGCAGATTATTCCGTATGTACGCGGTAGGAGGAAAACCTGCCGTGTTCAAAAAGATTGAAATCTCATATACACAAGCAACAGAGGAAAAAGAGAGGCTAAAGAGGATTACCGAAATCCTCTCGGAGGGGGTCTATGCCTATCTCAAAAAGAACGGTCTCTTAAAGGAAGATTCAGAGCGGACGGAGAGTATAAAAAGGCTCCTGGAGAAGACCACAGAGGTGGATACTCATGTAGAAGAAATTGAACGAGAAGAATTTTGAAAAAAACCTTGACTTCCACAGAACATATCTGTATATTTATATATAGATATAATTATAGATACATGATAAAACTGTCACTGTTGGGGGAGAGCCAATGAGAATGACAACGATTAAGCTTACGGATGAACAGTATTTTTATCTTCAGGAGAAGGTGCTGGAGATAAGGAAAAAGGGTGGGAAGGCCTCAATGGCCTCTTTGATAAGAGACTTCATTGAGAAGGATATGCGGATTTCCATGAAAAAGGGAAGGGACAAGAAATGAAGAAGTGCGGCTTTGTTGTCCGTGTAAGCACAGATAGGCAGGCAAGAAATAAGGAAGGCTCCCTCAAGAACCAGCTTCAAAGATTGCGGGCTCATGTGGAATATAAAAATGTGGCTTGTGGGGAGGAGTGGGTTGAAGTTGAAAGATATATTCTCGAGGGAGTTTCCGGCAAGGATTCCTTCAGGAGCAAGGAATTTGCAAGGCTTTTTGAGGACATCAGGATGGGTAAGATCAATACAGTTATCTGCACTGCCTTAGACAGAATCAGTCGATCTGTCAAGGACTTCCTAAACTTCTTTGAAATCCTTAACGAACACAATGTAGAGTTTGTGTGTCTCAAGCAAAACTATGATACTACTTCCTCACAGGGAAAACTTTTTATAACTATCATGATGGCTTTGGCGGAGTTTGAAAGAGAGCAGAACTCTGAGAGAAACAAAGATGCAACGATGGCAAGGGCAGAAAGGGGACTCTGGAATGGCGGGCAACTCATAGGATACGATTTAGACCCCGACAGGAAGGGTTACATTATACCCAACAAGAAAGAAAAGGCTATGGTCAACTTTGCCTTTGATACCTACCTGCAATGTGGTTCAATCCTCGAAACGGCAAAGATAATTAACCGGCATGGCTTCAGAACAAAGGAATACACCGCACGCAGAGGAACGCTTCATCCTGCAAGAGAGCTATGCTACTCCTCTGTCCACCATATCCTGACCAACCATGCCTATCTCGGAAAGAAGGAGATCAACAAAAGCAAAGAAACGAAGAACCAGGAAAAGCTCCCGGAAATTGATCAGTACCGGATTGTAGACGCAGTATGGGGTCCGATTGTAGATGAGGAAAAGTTTTATAGAGTTGAGGATCTCTTGAAGAAAAACAATGTCTCAAAACATAATGGAGTGAAACATATCAAACATAACTACACTCTAAACAGCGGACTTCTTTGGTGTGGGAAGTGTGCCACGGAGATGGAGGGACGTTCGGGCACTGGATCCAAAGGTATGAGGTATTATTACTACATCTGCAAGAACAAGGAATGTAAGTTTAAGGTGCCAGCAGGTGAAATCGAAGGAATTGTGTTAGAGAGGATCAAGGAGCTTTCCGCCAAAAAGGGCATAATGGATGACATCGTACAAGCAACTAACATACCGCTCCCCTTGACAGAGCGACAAATATTTCGCAAATTGGGGTTTGAGAAGGGAGGTCAAGGTGTCGAGCCCCGAAGTGAAAGATGGTAAGCGCTGGACGGCGACCCGTAAGGGAGAGATTGTGTTGGCTCTTTTGAGAGGAGCAGATCTATCTGAGGTGTGTCGTAAGAATGGAATTAGCCAGTCGCAGGCGTATGCTTGGCGTGATAGTTTCTTAGAAGGGGGCCAGGAGAGTCTGAAGTCTCGGCGTGGTCGCAAGGATCCGAAGGAGCGAGAGGTTAGCCGGTTGGAGCGCAAGGTAGGGCAGTTGACGCTCCAGTTGGAGATACTCGAAGAGGTAGCCCGTCTAAAAAAAACGAAGCGGTTGCCTTGAGTGGGCGGTTTTTGGGTCGAGGCTATTCCCGCAAGGTGGTAGCTTTGGCTTTGGGTTTGCATCGTTCGACTCTGTATAGGTTTAGGGATAGAGGTGTCAGTTCTTCTGTTAAAGAGCCTGTGATAGATGAGGAGCTTGCTTTTCGTATTCGAGGGATACTGGACCAAGAAGAGGCATTTGGTCACAGGCGGGTTTGGGCGCATCTTCGTTTCAAGGAAGGGGAATGTGTCAACGTTAAGAAGGTTCATAGGATAATGAAGCTTAAGGGGTGGCAGTGTAAGCTGTGGAATCGTCCCGGGAGAAAGGGGCCACAGGTTGCCCAGAAGCGTTCTGTGGTGGATAGTCCCGACAGTTTGTGGTCGAGTGACTTGACAAAGATTTACTGTGGAAAAGATGGTTGGTGTCCTCTTATTGCGGTGGTGGACAACGGAAGCCGGGAGGTTCCTGGGTATCGTTTTAGTCGAAAAGGGAGGGCACTGGAGGCCACAGATGCCCTGGATCGGGCCGTGATCTCTCGATACACTTCCAAGGAGGCTGTCCCCCAGGGTCTCACTTTGCGCTCTGACAATGGTTCCATCTTTTTGGCTCGGGCCTATTTGGCCAGTACCGAATATTGGGGAATTCGTCAGGAATACATACCAAGTGGTAAACCCGATTGGAACGGTGTTGTAGAGCGTTTTTTCAGGACCCTCAAGCAAGAGTGTGTTTGGCTTCACAAGTTTGAATCCTTTGAACAGGCTGAGAAGATCATATCTCAGTGGATCGATAATTACAACAAGAACAGGCTTCATTCATCCCTGGGATATAAGACCCCAAAAGAGTGGAGAAAACAATTTTATCTACTACCCCAGGTTGCTTAATTGGTGTCGCTTTCCTGGGAAGCAGTACAATATTTCTTGGGCAGAAAGAATTCTTTTACCGCCCGGTGAGCACTTCGATAAAGAACAAAAGGTAGTAATAAAATGTTTTGAAACCAAAGATATTCTTGCCTGCCCGGGTAGTGGTAAAACAAAGGCTTTGATTGCCAAGTTGTTGATTTTGTCCCGGCAAATGCCTCTTGAAAATAATAGGGGTATTTGCGTATTAACTCACACAAATGTGGCTATAAATGAAATAAAAAGCCACGCTTACTTTGCTTCTAAAAAGCTCTCTAATTACCCAAATCATTTTGGGACAATTCAAAGTTTCGTGGATAAATATCTTGCGATACCGACGTATATCAATCAGTTCAACCGAAGACCATTATTCATAAACAACGAAATTTATCTTGATAGGATGGAAAGAACGAGAAAATATTTAGGTAGAAAAACAAATGCATTTTGCTATCAGAGCGGTCATAAAGATTTGCCTTATTCACTTAGATTTGAAGATTTTTCCCTGGATGATAATGGTATATGTAAAAGACTTAAATTAGATTCAAATGATACAACTCAAAGAGCACACTATGATAGATTGCTAAGACTAAAAGAACGGATACTTTTGGATGGAATACTAAGCTATGATGATGCATATTATATAGCAGAAAGACACATTGAAAAGCACCCTAATTTGAAAAACGTATTTGCAAAAAGATTTGCCTATGTTTTCATAGATGAAATGCAGGATTCAAGTACAATACAGTCCGAACTGATGAATAAAATATTCAATGATAATGTTGTTATTCAAAAAATAGGTGATTTAAATCAATCAATATTTGACTATGACCCTAACTTGGAATGCGGTTGGGCAGTAATTGACGACAGAACTATGTGTATTACAGGTAGTAAAAGATCATACCGCTCCCCTTGACAGGGCGACAAATATTTTGCAAATTGGGGTTTGAGAAAGGAGGTCAAGGTGTCAAGCCCCGAAGTGAAAGATGGTAAGCGCTGGACGGCGACCCGTAAGGTAGAGGTGGTGTTGGCTGTTTTGAAAGGAGCGAATGTATCAGAGGTGTGTTGGAAGAATGGAATTAGCCAGTCACAGGCGTATGCTTGGCGTGATAGTTTCTTGGAAGGAGGCCAGGAGAGTCTGAAGTCTCGGCGTGGTCGCAAGGATGCGAAGGAGCGGGAGGTCAGCCGGTTGGAGCGTAAGGTAGGGCACTTAACCCTCCAGTTGGAGATACTCGAGGAGGTAGCCCGTCTAAAAAAAACGAAGCGGTTGCCTTGAGTGAGCGGTTTTTGGGTCGAGGCTATTCCCGGAAGGTGGTAGCTTTGGCTTTGGGTTTGCATCGTTCGACTCTGTGTAGGCTTAGGTATAGAGGTGTCAGTTCTTCTGTCGAAGAGTCTGTGATAGATGAACAGCTTGCTTTTCGTATTCGAGGGATACTCGACCAAGAAGAGGCATTTGGTCACAGGCGGGTTTGGGCGCATCTTCGTTTCAAGGAAGGGGCATATGTCAACATCAAGAAGGTTCATAGGATAATGAAGCTTAAGGGGTGGCAGTGTAAGCTGTGGAATCCCCGATAGAATCAATCGGGGACCCCGGGAGAAAGGGGCCACAGGTTGCCCAGAAGCGTTCTGTGATGGATCGTCCTGACAGTCTCTGGTCGGCTGACTTGACCAAGATCTATTGTGGGGAAGATGGTTGGTGTCCTCTTATTGCGGTGGTGGACAACGGGAGTCGGGAGGTTCCCCGGGTATCGTTTTAGTCGAAAAGGGAGGGCACTGGAGGCCACAGATGCCCTGGATCGGGCCGTGATCTCTCGATACACTTCCTAAGGAGGCTGTCCCCCAGGGTCTCACTTTGCGCTCTGACAACGGCTCCATCTTTTTGTCTCGGACCTATTTGGCAAGTACCGAATATTGGGACATTCGTCAAGAATATATTCCGAGCGGAAAGGCCGATTGGAACGGGGTCATAGAACGTTTTTTCAGGACCCTCAAGCAGGAGTGTGTGTGGCTTCACAATTTCAAGTCCTTTGAACAAGCTGAGAAGATCATATCTCAGTGGATCGATAATTACAACAAGAACTGGCTTCATTCATCTCTGGGATACAAGACCCCGGAAGAGTGGAGAAAACAATTTTATCTGCTACCCCAAGTTGCTTAATTGATGTCGCTTTTCTGGGGGGCAGTACAAGATTTTCTAACGCTATAGCAAGCAAGGTTGAAAAACTTTGTGTTTTCCGGCAGACAATAACGGGAAATGGCAGGCAAAATGAAATTACTCCTGTTATCATTGTTTATGATGATTATACTATTCAGCAGGTATTAGATAAATTCGGTGAAATAATTATCAGAAATAATCTACATCAGAATGAGAAAAGGGTATTTAAAGCAGTTGGATGGCGTGGAAAACCGCATGACACAAAAAGAACTATACCAAGTTATTGGGACGGCTACTCCAAAGAAATAAAAGTTAAAAAAACTGAATTTAGTAATCTAAAAAGTTATTTAGCTCCACAATCTGATAGTTTTATTTCATCTAATGGAGTTAATTTTTACAAGAAGAGGTTAGGGGAAGCTTTCTTAAAGTGCTTAAGAATTGCAGGAGTAACTGACGATGGAAGGGCATTCACAGAGAAAAAACTGCATAAATATATATCAGAAAAAAACTCGGATTTTTACCAGGATTTTAGGGTAAGGCTCGCCAATTGGTGTTTGAAGATACACAGGCAAGAAGAAGTTTTTGAAGAAATAAAACATTATCTAACCAATGAATTTAAGGAGTTTTTTAATTATCAGGTGAATGTTGAACTTACAATCTTTATAAATTCATCAGATTTGGAAGCGGATGATGAAGAAACCCATTCGAGCAATAACATCTACAAATATTCTTCTGGAACAACTGATATCGACATAGAAGTTTCAACTATTCATGGTGTCAAAGGCGAAACCCATACGGCAACATGTTACCTTTGTACTGCTTCCCAGGAAAGCGACACCAATTAAGCAACCTGGGGTAGTAGATAAAATTGTTTTCTCCACTCTTTTGGGGTCTTATATCCCAGGGATGAATGAAGCCTGTTCTTGTTGTAATTATCGATCCACTGAGATATGATCTTCTCAGCCTGTTCAAAGGATTCAAACTTGTGAAGCCAAACACACTCTTGCTTGAGGGTCCTGAAAAAACGCTCTACAACACCGTTCCAATCGGGTTTACCACTTGGTATGTATTCCTGACGAATTCCCCAATATTCGGTACTGGCCAAATAGGCCCGAGCCAAAAAGATGGAACCATTGTCAGAGCGCAAAGTGAGACCCTGGGGGACAGCCTCCTTGGAAGTGTATCGAGAGATCACGGCCCGATCCAGGGCATCTGTGGCCTCCAGTGCCCTCCCTTTTCGACTAAAACGATACCCAGGAACCTCCCGGCTTCCGTTGTCCACCACCGCAATAAGAGGACACCAACCATCTTTTCCACAGTAAATCTTTGTCAAGTCACTCGACCACAAACTGTCGGGACTATCCACCACAGAACGCTTCTGGGCAACCTGTGGCCCCTTTCTCCCGGGACGATTCCACAGCTTACACTGCCACCCCTTAAGCTTCATTATCCTATGAACCTTCTTAACGTTGACACATTCCCCTTCCTTGAAACGAAGATGCGCCCAAACCCGCCTGTGACCAAATGCCTCTTCTTGGTCCAGTATCCCTCGAATACGAAAAGCAAGCTCCTCATCTATCACAGGCTCTTTAACAGAAGAACTGACACCTCTATCCCTAAACCTATACAGAGTCGAACGATGCAAACCCAAAGCCAAAGCTACCACCTTGCGGGAATAGCCTCGACCCAAAAACCGCCCACTCAAGGCAACCGCTTCGTTTTTTTTAGACGGGCTACCTCTTCGAGTATCTCCAACTGGAGCGTCAACTGCCCTACCTTGCGCTCCAACCGGCTAACCTCTCGCTCCTTCGGATCCTTGCGACCACGCCGAGACTTCAGACTCTCCTGGCCCCCTTCTAAGAAACTATCACGCCAAGCATACGCCTGCGACTGGCTAATTCCATTCTTACGACACACCTCAGATAGATCTGCTCCTCTCAAAAGAGCCAACACAATCTCTCCCTTACGGGTCGCCGTCCAGCGCTTACCATCTTTCACTTCGGGGCTCGACACCTTGACCTCCCTTCTCAAACCCCAATTTGCGAAATATTTGTCGCTCTGTCAAGGGGAGCGGTACAATAGTGCTGTTGAGAAAGATTACAAAACGCCAGTTAGAGGCACTGGAACTACGAGTCCAGGGTCTTACGTACAAAGAGATAGCCGAGAGAATGGGAACCCGTCGAGACAGCGCCCGGCAGTCGGTCGCATCCGCTATGATCAGGTTTCGAAGCTGCTTTGCAGCCGATCGTAACTGCGGTATATCGCTTGCTAAAGAGTCGAGAAAACGTTGAACATAGAAAAAGGTATTGATTTATTTGGTTAAATGTCTTAACATTATTTATATCTATGACATTGCGATCCAGTTTGCTAAAGAATACCTTTATTTAAGGAGGACAAATCAAAGATGTTAAACACTATGCGCCAAAAGGGGTTTATCAAGGTCACAATTTGGATCACGGTAGTGGGCTTTGTAACCCTTATGGTCTTTGGCTGGGCTGCCAACATAGAAGACTGGCTCAGCCAAAAGTTCGGACCCCAGTTCGGAAGAGTTAATGACTACAAGATAACTTATGAGAAATTCAACTCCGTCCTCGGAGAGCTCTACAACCATGAGAAAGCACGATCCGAGAACGCGGAGCCCGATAGGAAAAGACTCATCAACCAGGCCTGGGATGCGCTGGTAGGACAGGTTATAATCTCCCAGCAGATTAAAAAGAGGAACATCAAAGTCTCAGATAGCGAACTTGCTTACTACAACCGCATATTACCGCCTCAGATCGTCCAGGACCTGGAGGTCTTCCAGACGGAGGGAGAGTTCGATCCTGCAAAATACTCCGATTGGCTGAATATTCCTGCGAACTACGAGGCCAACAGACAGTTTATACTCGGCGTCGAGGCCATGGTGAGGGACAGACTTTTGATCCAGAAGCTCCGAAACAGAGTGGGGGGGGCTGTCAAAGTCACCGACCCTGAGGTCAGGAAAGCCTACATAGACGACAACGAAAAGGTAAAAGTCAAATATGTCTTCGCGGCGATAGGCTCGTTTCCCGATTCCCTGGTATCTGTTTCTGAGGAAGAGGTTAAAACATACTACCAGGAAAATCAGGATGAGTTTAAAGAAGAGGCCCAGACACAATGCCAATACGTCGCGTTCGACAAGAAACCGAGTCACTCGGATTCGCTTAGTACGGAAAAGCGCATAAGGGATCTTTTTAACGACGCAAAATCAGGAGCCGATTTTGCAGAGTTAGCTGAGGAAAACTCGGAAGACCCAGGATCGGCACAAAAGGGAGGGGATCTGGGCTTTTTCGCCAGAGGATGGATGGACAAAACTTTTGTGGATGCCGCTTTCGCCCTCGATGAAGGTGAGATCTCCGAGCCTGTCAAGAGCTTCCGCGGATGGCATATCATCAAGCTCGAAGAGAAAAAGATGGAAAATGGCCAGGAGAAAGTCAGAGCCCGGCATATACTCCTAAAGGTGGAGGCCAGCAGAAGCACTATAGAAGAACTCGCCGACAAAGCTGACATGTTAATCGAAAAAGATCAGCAAATCGGCTTCGATGCGGCCGCAAAAGCCGAAGGTTTGGAAATCAAAGATACAGGATTCTTCAAAAAGGGACCCTTTATCCCCGGAATCGGAATCTCCCAGTCTCTCGTAAACCAGGCGTTCGCAGCGGATATAGGAGAGATCCTAAGACTCTACGAGGACGACAGAGGTTTCTTTATCATTTCAGTCTCAGACAGAAAAAAGGAAGGTATAAGTCCTTTAAGTCAAGCGAGAGAGAAGATTAGATGGGATCTAACAAGAGACAAGAAGAGAGACTTGGCGGAAGAAAAGCTCCAGCCCATCGCTTCGGCTATATCCCAAGGCGCCTCAATGGAAGATGCAGCCGAATCTGCATCTCTTCCGGTTAAAGAAACAGATGAGTTTGCCCCCACAGATTTTATCCCGGATATAGGAGGAAGGAACGAATTTATAGCCGCGGCTTTTAAACTTCAGGAGGGACAAGTAAGTCCCGTAGTGTCGTCCGACAGAGGTGCCTATTTAATGCAGTTGGTTATGAAAGAGCCTATTGATGAGGAGGAGTTCCAAAAGGAGAAAGATTCACTCAAGGAGCGTCTACTTCAGGAGAAAAGTATCCAGGTGTTCAACAGTTGGTACGCCCATCACAGGGGAAATGCCGAGATTATAGACAACAGACACCTTTACTACAACTTCTGATCCGGCGAAAAATGCCCTCGCACGGGACATAATCCTTCGGGACGGAAGCGCATTAACAATACCATAATAAGTCCGAAAAATAAAAACCGCGCCCTTTCAAGGATGCCTGATTCAGGTAGGATACCTCTTAAGATCTCACTTAAAGATCCTAATATGATAGTCCCTATCACGGTACCCGGGACACTACCCATCCCTCCTAATACTACCATACATAGAATCATAACCGATTCCCAGAACTTGAACATATTGGGACTTATAAACGTAATCCATCTTGCAAAGAAAGCTCCACCTACCGCTGCAAACGCAGCGCTGACCGCAAAAGCCGCCACCTTATATCTCATCACATTTACCCCGCAGCTTTGCGCCGCAATCTCGTCCTCTCGTATAGCAGACCAGGCCCTCCCCACGCGGGAGTTTTGAAGCCGTGACATTACAATCACCGTCAGGATTACCAAAGTCAGTGCAAGGTAGTAGAAACTCATCTCCTCACTAAACTCCCGTCCGAATAGGGAAGGGGGAGCTATCCCCGGAAGTCCCATAGGTCCCCTTGTAAGCCAAGTCTCATTTATAATAGTAAGCACCACAAGCTCTGAAAACCCGAAGGTCACAATCGCAAAATAGTCTCCGCTGAGCCTTAAAGTCGGCGCTCCTCTGAAGACACCCCACAGTGCTCCGTTTGCAGCAGCGATGGGAAGGACTACCCAAAAGATCAGATCATAGTTGAGTGTCAACAGCCCACAAGTGTAGGCCCCTATCCCGTAAAACCCTACGTATCCGAGATCCAAAAACCCCGTAAAGCCCGGAACGACGTTCAACCCCAAAGCCAGAAGTATGTTGAGCAAAACCAGCACCCCTATGTGCGTTATGTATCCCTCAAATCCCGGCACAAAAGGGAATAAGACTGCAAACGCTAAAGGGACCACTATTAGCAACTTCTTGCGCCGCTTTATGGGATCTGATACATCCTTGAGAAAGCTCAATAATTCCATCGTGTACTTCCTGTGGGACGAAAGGTCAAAACAAATGTCTTCATTGCAAGCAATAGCAAAGCAATATGGATTAGAGTGCCTCGTTCTTCAAGGGAAGAGTAAAGCGTCCTGTTTACTGCCTACGTCAAACGCGTTCGACTTCTCCCTCCCCCATACTTCCCGACGGCCTGAAGATTATGAAAAGTATCATTATGGCGTAGGCTATCCCGTCTCGATACTGTGAAGAGATGTAAGCCGCTCCGAATATCTCGCCCATGCCCAGGATCATCGCACCGATCATAGCCGCCGGGGACAATCCCGCCAGATAGCCCTTAGTAGGATAGCGGAGTTTTAGTACATAGCTACCAATATCCCCGCCACGCCAGCGAGACTCGATCCGGTAGCAAAGGTAAAGGAAACCACTCTATTTACATCGACTCCCATCAGCTTAGCTGCTATCTGATCCTGCGCCCACGCCCTCATGGCCCTCCCTATCTTCGTCTTCTTAATTATTAGATGGAGCCCCAGCCTCAAGATGAAAGCTGTAGCAAATATGAATATTTGCAGATTTGTAATAGTGACACCGCCGACTGCGGAAGCTCCCTTGAAGAAATCGGGGACATATCCGGATGGGAAAGGCTTGGTCCATGCTCCCCATCTCGCTCTTGCCAGATTCTGGAGAAAGAGAGAGACACCTATCGCCGTGATCTGAGCCGAAAGCCTCGGCGCACCTCTTAGCGGACGATACGCCCCCATGTCTATTAAGACCCCTAATAAACCAGAGCAAGCGACAGATAGAAGGAAGGCTACGGAAAAGGGAATATGACCTGCAGAAAGGAAGGTTAAAGCAAAAAATGCCCCCATCATATATATTTCCCCGTGAGCAACATTGGTGAGCTTGATGATCCCATAGACCATCGGGTAGCCCACGGCGATGAGAGCCTATATGCCTCCCAGAGTCAGACCATTTAGCAACTGTTGGGAAAACATAGAGTCATTTAAGTATTGAATCAACAAGAGTGGACAGCTACGAAAACACGGGGTGATGGGAGGATGTGCCCCTGTCTACCCTCAACTTGCCCAGTCCAGCATCTGTTCAGGGGCGGCGACTAACTTACCGTCTTTGACGATGCTCACGTAAGCTGGCTTTTGGCAGTCGCCGTTTTAGTCGAAGAACGTCAGCCCCGTGACGCCGGCATAACTATCTTCTGCAGTAGTCATTCCAGCAAGATAATCTCTTATAGCTTTTCTATCGGGTCGTACCGCCTTTATAGCCTCAATAGCTATCCCCGCTGCGTCGTACGCTAAGGCGGCCCAGCAGTCAGGTTCGTCCTTGTACTTCCTCTTAAAACTTTCTAAGAGCTTCAACGCTTTTGGTCCTGCTGCGTCGAACAAAAAGGGCGTCGTCAGGATCGTTCCTTAGGCTGCATCGCCCGCTATCTTGATATATTCAGGAGAGAATACCCCGTCCGCACCCAGAAGCTGTGTCATGATCCCCTGTCTCTTCGCCTGAGAAGCTATCAACGCCGCCTCGTTATAAAGACCCGATGTGAAGATCGCATCGGGATTTAGGGTCTTAAACTTGGCAAGTTGAGGCGTGAAATCTATCGACTCTTCTGGTATATGCTTCTCGTCCTACAATTGCGATCCCCAATTTTTCTGCCTCCTTGACAAAGGCATCTTTATAAACCGATCCCGTAATGGTCGTTGTCGTAGAAGACAGCGATCCTTTTGAACCCCCATTTCCTTGCACAGTAGCTCGCCAGGAACTGTCCCTGAACATCGTCCCGGTACAGATTTCTGAACGTCCAAGGGCTCCCTTCGCACGCCCTCACGTTGGTGGAGCCCGGAGAAAGTTGGACTACCCCTCCCCTTTTGTCTATCGGTTTCCCAGCCAGTGAGCACGAGCTGTTGAAGTGACCTATCACAATCAAAATAGACTTATCGGAGGCAAACTTGGTCGCCACATTTGATGCCTCCTTAGGATCTCCGGCGTCGTCTCCGAAGACAGCTTCTACCCTCTTTCTGTCTACCCAACCTGAGGCGTTCACCTCGTCAATCTTGAGGATGGCACCCTTTTTGTTCCTCTCTCCGTAGGCCGCCGCGTTGCCCGTAAATGGACTGGCGATCCCGATCCTTACCACATCGGAGGCGTCCTCTCTTTTCGCGTAGCCCCAAGAGGCAATATAAGCGCAACCGACACTATAAAATTCAAAACGACTCTCATCAGTTCTCCTTAGGTGATATAATGTGTTCTCACTTCAGTTACCCTGAACCTCTTTTCGACTTGCCGATTACCTTTTGAGTCGTCTTAAAATGCACTTTAGCCACCTTTTTCAATATGCCCTCGCCGTACCTTTCCACTAATTCTTGTGCTAATTCTTCCACAGCCCCAGATGCGCCCTTCAAAAGCTCCTCTCCTATCTGGTCGGACAAACCCTCCAATCTGCTTACAAATTCAGCCCTTGCGATCACAGATGCCGCAGCTACCGCAAGGTCGTCTTCCGCCTTTGGCCTCTGCTGGATCTTTATCTGTTTACCCCTTTTTAAGAGGGCGTTTATCACGAACCTTTCATCCCCGAACTGATCCGTTACAGCCCTTGGGCAGTCCTCCTTTTCCAGAAGATTTTCTATAGCCCTTGCATGCCCCCACGCTAACATTCTGTTTAGATTCTGCATCCGACCGTAGAGCTCGTTGTATCTTTCAGGACCTATTGCCACTGTCGTCCAAACGCATATAGATTTTATCCTCTCATCCAATTTTTTTATAACGTTATCGGAAATACGCTTGCTGTCTCTAACGTTCAATTGAAAAAGCTTTTCCAGAACAGAATCGTTCACACAGACACCGGCTATGACCAGAGGCCCGAAATAGTCCCCCTTTCCCGATTCATCGGTGCCGATCCATGAGCAAGTTTGTGACAATTTGTCCCCTGTAGGTTCAATCGCCCTTGACAATATCAGCGCTATATACTATATTTTTGTTGTAAAATACAGGTACTAGTGCGTGAGTTTGCTATCCTCTAGGTTTGTCGCTGACTACTCCAGAATAATTTTAGCCTATAAAATAGAATATGTCAAGACCTTTGATCTTCTCTGATACAGACCAGGAGAACTATATTGAGCGAGGATGAATACATAAAGACTATCTCTGATCTTGAGGCCAAGACACGAAAACTTGAGATCATAAATGAAATATCTGACTTGATCAACTCCACTTTTAACTTCGACGATATATTCCGAACCGCAGTCCAGGAGACGAAAAAGATAGTCGCTTTTGACAGAGCCAGCATCTCCCTTCTGGACGAAACGGGCCAGAGGCTCATCACTTACGCCCTTGTGACAGATAAAAAGACAAAGCTCGGTGTTGGCTATATTTATAAGAAAGAGACCGGAGTAGAACAGGTTATAGACCACAAAGTTCCCAACATTGCCGAGGACCTCAGCTTGGAAATGAATACTTCCATACATGAAGCCCTTCTGAAAGAGGGAATAAGGTCTTACATCTCCATACCCCTGATATACAGAGGGACATCCATAGGAATGTTCAATCTGGGCAGAAGGAAACCCAGCAACTACGCCGACTGCGACCTTGAGACTTTACAGCAAATAGCCAATAGAATCGCTGTGGCTATCCAAAATGCTCAGCTGTTCAAGGAAGTTCAAAAGTCAGAGGAGAAATACCGCTCCCTTATAAATAAAGCCAACGACGCTATATTTATAATAGATGCCGGCAACGGAGAGATAATAGAAGCCAACCCGAAGGCAGAGGAACTTACAGGCTACAAAAGCAGCGAACTTGCGGGGAAAAAGATATGGGAGATACACCCGCAGGAGGAGATGGAATCCGCCAAAAGGCTCTTCCAACTTGTCTCCTCTCAAGGCTCAGGCGTATACGACGATATGTCCTTCACAAGGAAGGATAAAAGCAGAGTCTTTGTAGATGTGAGCGCAGCCGTCATAGAATATGGAGACATCAAGGTCATCCAGAGGATTTGCAGAGACGTTACGGAAAGAAAGGAATTGCAAAGACAGCTGACTCAATCCAATAAGCTCGCCGCAGTCGGTGAACTCTCCGCCGCCATCGCTCACGAGATAAGGAACCCCCTGGGAGGCATAAGCACCTCCGTCGGCATACTTAAGGACAGCCTCGATTGGGACGGAGAAGAAAAGGAACTTCTAGACATTATCTCCAAGGAATCCGAAAGGCTTAACTCTGTTATTTCAGACTTTCTCAAGTTCGCAAGGCCTCAAGAGCCCAACTTCGAGGAAGTTGACGTAAACGAATTTCTCAAGGAGACCATGCTCCTTCTCAAAGAGAAGATACAAAAGAGCGTGGAGCTTAGTATGAAACTCTGCGAAGACCTGCCCTCTATAGATGCCGATCTATCCCAACTTAAGCAGGTCTTCATAAACATAGTCCTAAACGCCCTTGAGAGCATGGAAGGGAGTGGGCGATTGGAAATATCGTCAGAGATCAAAGAAAAGATACACAAGAGAAAGTGTGCTGCAATATCTTTCAGCGATACAGGAAAAGGGATAGAACAATATAAGCTTGAAAAGATATTCCAGCCCTTCTACTCCGACAAAGAAAATGGCACCGGTTTAGGACTTTCTATCTGCCACAGAATCATCCAAAACCACAAGGGCGATATAATAGCAGAAAGCAAGCCCGGCGTCGGAAGCAAATTTACAATCTTGCTGCCAATACCGTAGGTAGGTTGCACATGCCCCGAATTTTGATAGTTGACGATGAACTCAGTATAAGAAAGAGCCTGTCTATCCTTTTGGGCAAGGAAGGATACCGGATAGATGAAGTCTCTAACGGAAAAGAGGCTATAGAAAAGATCAATGCGGAAACCTATGACATGGTCATCACCGACCTGAAGATGGAACCTGTAGATGGTATAGATGTCCTCAAAAAATCCAAAGCTCTCTCCCAAGCCACAGAAGTTATGGTCATGACAGGATACGGGACTATCGAAAGCGGTGTGGAAGCTATGAAGTTAGGGGCCTACGATTATATTACAAAACCTTTCCAAAACGATGACATAATCCAAAAAGTAAACAGAGCCTTGGAGCGCAAGGAACTATCTGATAAGGTCAAATTGCTCGAATCCCAATTGAGAGAAAAATACAAGTTCGAAAACATAATCTCCAGCACCAACCAGATGATAGAGGTTTTGAAGATGGTCTCCAAGGTCTCCAAGACCGACAGCACAGTTCTCATAACCGGCGAAAGCGGAACCGGAAAGGAACTCGTAGCAAGAGCAATACACAACAACAGCCCCCGAAAGTACAAGGCGTTTGTACCCATAAACTGCGGCGCACTTCCCCATGACCTTCAGGAAAGCGAACTCTTCGGTCACGTCAAGGGATCTTTCACCGGGGCATCGTACGACAAAAAGGGGCTCCTTGAAGAGGCAGATGGAGGCACAATCTTTTTAGATGAAATAGGAGAGGCGACCTCTCAGGTTCAGGTAAAGCTTTTGAGATTCTCTCAAGATAGAGAAATAAGGAGAGTCGGAGACAATAAGCCCACTTACACGGACGTCAGACTCATTGCCGCGACTAACAAAAACCTGGAACAGGCCATAGAAAATAACAAGTTCCGCGAGGACCTCTACTATCGCCTGAACGTAATACCCATACATCTTCCGCCCTTAAGAGAAAGAAAAGACGATATCCCTCTTTTGGCCAAACATTTCTTCAAGAAGCACACCGGGCGGCTCAAAATAGACATTGAATCTATATCTAAAAGGGCCTTGAGTCTCTTTATGAGCTACGACTGGCCGGGAAACGTCAGAGAATTAGAAAACGTTATCGAACGCTCGATAATACTTGCGTCGGGCGAGACTATCACCCCTGAGGACCTTCCGCAGACCCTCGGAGGCGGCGTCCAGATGGAGTCCAAAAGAAGACACAGAAGCGGTAAGACGCTATCCGATGTCGAAAGGCTCCACATACTTGACACATTGGAGGAGTGCTCATGGAACCGCAAAAAATCCTCTGAAAGACTCGACATCTCGACAACTACGCTGTGGAGAAAGCTGAAGGAGTACAATATCTCTCTAAAAGAATCTCCACAGGATCTTTACGACAATACAGAAGGTGAAAAGTCCTGACCTGAACAACGCCGGCAGAACCAAAAAGAGACTTAGAATTTATCTGGATAACCGCTCACAATATCCCACTGCCGATTTTGCTCCCCATCCTTCAAGATCTAACTTGCCGGTACCTGTCGTATTTCAAACTGAAACGCCTGACCATTTCCATTTTATAACTTCTGCGCAAAATTGATACTCTACGTTATCTTAATATCCTGAGATAATACTCCCCAAGTTCATTTATTTACAAACACTTATTATAAATTACACAACTTTACTTCTTAATCGTAAAGTTGTTGGCACCCTATTTGCATTTAATATCAGCACAGAGTGTATCTCAAGTCTTTGTAGCAACAGACAGCTTCAAACCGAATTCGGAATAACAATAATAGGAAGAAGCAGGAAAAACCAAGGAGGAAAGACAATGTTTGAGCAGAAGACTCGAGGAAACTTAATTGGGAAGATCAGCAGTAATGTACAGACCATACAGCCAAAGAGCATTTCTTTGAGCAACTGCTATGGAAAAGCCTTACTGGCAGCGTTTGTCGGACTCGTTATGATTGGCGCCTCTCTGAACGCAGAAGCTTACTCTGGTCACAGGTATCGTTCTGGTTACGGGTATCGTTCTGTTTACAGCCATCACTTTGGTCACAGGTATCACTCTGGTTACCCGTACCACTACGGCAGGATCTATTCAGGGTACGGATATTACCCAATATATTCAGATGGCAGCGATCCCTTCATTGAAAGCGTAGAGGATGGGGATATTCTTGCAGTAAAATCGTTTGTAAAAAACGGCGCAAACATCAATGACAAAAATGATGACGACGAGACCGCCCTGATGATTGCAGCAGATGAAGGCCATACAGCAGTAGCCCAATTACTCAGGGATGCCGGGGCAACTGAATGATGCAAACGGAAGATCAATACTCTATTTCACAGGCAAGTGGGAAGGGCTTGGGCCTGCCGCTTGCCTGTTCAAGAAGGGAGTGCCAGAGAGAAAATGACAAGACTGCTGATTGTAGATGATGATAAAAGCTTGCTGAGGTCGCTATCTATAGGACTTAAAAGACGCGGCTATGAAGTGAACACAGCCTCCTGCGCTAAGGAGGCTCTTTCCAAGATCAAAGAATATGAATATCGCGCCATTTTGACGGACATAAGAATGCCGGAGATGGACGGCATAGAACTTACTATCAGGATAAATCGGTCGAATCCCAATACGGTTGTCATATTAATGTCAGCTTATGGAGATGAGTACCTGAAACCCAACATCCAGAAGACCAAGGTTCTAAACTATATAACTAAACCTTTTTCTCTTCCCGAACTGGTCGAGATATTGGATAAAATAGACGACAATTGTCATAAGGATAAACTCGGTACTGAGGCAAACTGACCCCTCGAAGATAAAATGTTTTCAAGATATCTAAAGATAACGATAGTGACAACCTTTTTACTCGCTTTTGCCTTACCCAGGCAAGCTATGGCCGGAGCGTGGACGCTCCCCAAGGGCAAGCTCTGGGGCAAGGCTACAACTTTTATTCAAACTACTGACGAAGAATTTTTAGCCCCGGGCAGATTAAGATCCCTGCCGATAGGCGACAAAATAGTGAACTTCTCCCCTGGAGATAAAACTCCCTTCCCCTTCAATGGAGAAAGCGAACTTAAAGCTGTCTTCTTTGAGGTCTTCTACGGCGTCACAGACGCGTTCGATGTGGGAATCCAAATTCCCTTTTTTGATCAGAGTTTTACAGATGACGCCTTCGCAGAGGAAAGATCCGAATCGGGTTTCAGCGATCTTCGGTTTATAGGCAAGTATCGCTATCTATCTAAACCCGTCGTAGCCTCATTGCAGTTTGGCATCAAAGCTCCTACAGCAGAATTCAAGATAGACCAGACAAAAGAAGGCATAACCTCTGTGGGAGAGGGACAGTGGGATTTTGACATAACAGCCAGCTTTGGGAGTTCGTTCTGGCCCTTTCCAGCCTACGTCAACGCAGAGATAGGATATAAATTACGCCTCGAAAACTCTCAGAAAGTGGAGATACTTGGCGGGAGAACGACCAGCGCCGACAGAGACCCAGGAGACGAGATCCTCTTTTCAGGAGAATTCGGCTACAGTCGTCTTAATAAAGTCACAGTAGGCGCAAAATTAGAAGGCATACACGGCGACCCCGCAACAATCATCGGTCAAGAAGTCGAAAGCGATGTAAAACGGATAACCTATCTGTCTCCTACTCTCACACTTGGACCCTTTATGGGAGTGACTCTCGAAAGTGCAGTGCGATTCGGTCTAAAAGGCAAAAACTACCCTGCAGGGGAGCAGTTTGTCACAGGATTGTCTTATTCGTACGATCTTTTCTAAATAAAGATGAAACAAAATTCCAACTTCATTGTCATCTAAGTTAGGAGGTTACAACCATGACGAAAGTAAAATCTGTTCTTCCGATTCTTCTGGTCGCATTTCTTTTAGCCTCGTGCGGCGGAAGTGACACACCTACAACCTTTTCAGGAGGTCCCAATCAACCTGGCAGCGGCCAGACTGGTGATACAGGCGGCGGAGATGTCCCTGATATCCCCGATGAACCCGTACTGGGTGTGGATCCTAACTTAGGTCCCCTTCCTGGCATCTCTGACTTCCTGGACGTCGGCAGCACAGGAGGAGACTTCCTCGATGTAGCGGACTTCCCGACAAGGGAGATATTCTCAGGGGGTCCCCCCAAAGACGGAATACCTGCGCTGAACAATCCGCCTTTTGTCTCCTCATCCGACGCGTTTTTCATGTCGGATTTTGATTTCGTCTTCGGCGTCTTTATTAACGGAGAAGCCAAGGCTTATCCTCACGCCGCCGGCTGGTGGCACGAGATTGTCAACGATGTAGTTGGAGGAGTGCCTATATCGCAGACGCTCTGCCCCCTTACCGGAACAGGACTCCTCTTTAAAACAGTAGATAACGACGGGAGCCAGTTCGAACTCGGTGTATCTGGCCTCCTGTTCAACAGCAACCTGATTATGTACGACCGTAGAGACAATACAACCCTCTATCCCCAGATGATCTTTACAGGCATAAACGGAGACTTCTTCGGAGAGAGTCTGGAGTTGATGCCCATAGTCGAAACGACCTGGGGAATGTGGAAAAAGCTCTATCCATCCACGACCGTCTTGGACCTGAACAATACAAGAGTCTACAACCCGAGCAGGTACGACTCGTATCCCTACAGCACCTATAGAGAGGTTGGGTGGTTCCTCTTCGAGCCAGCCAGCTTAAGGAGCAACCCTCTAAGAGATCTCTTCCCTGCCAAGGAAAGAGTCCTGGGAATCAGGAACGGAGGTGTACCTAAAGCTTATCCGTTCGCCAGCTTAGGAGATAAGAACGTCATAAACGACACTGCCGAAGGAAAAGATCTCGTCGTGGTGTGGGATAAGGACTCCAGATTAGCTATCCCCTACGAAAGGGACGTCGAGGGTCGGACATTGACTTTCCAGATCGATCTTGAAAGTAACAGTGGAAAACTTCCCTTCAATATGAAAGATCAAGAGACCGGAACTATGTGGAACATAAAAGGCGTGGCTATAGACGGCGAACTTGCCGGATCAAGACTCAAACAGATTCCAGCTTATAACTCCATGTGGTTCGCCTGGATAACCTTCTGGCAGAACACGGAAATCTGGGAGAATTAACCTCGCCCACGCTTTAAGTCACAAATCCAATAACAAAAACTAATGGGGGCCTCGCAGCATCTTCGAGGTCCCTTTATTTTTAGTAAAACACAGCTTGATTTGCGACTCGTATTTACTTATTATTAGACAGATAAATGATCCCAAGAGGTGATAGACGTGCTTACCCTGAGAAAAGCGATCTTGTCAAGGGCGTTTGGGATACTCCTTCTGTTCTTCCTCACAGCTTGTATAAATACTGTTTCGAGAGCCAGTGACCCAGGAGAAATCCCAAAGACTGTCGAAACGGATAGTCTAGTCGGCTTAAATCTGCCTATTGCGGATACAGATAAGGAGAAAGGCGTTCAACTGTATAAGTCCGTAGAAAAGCTCAAATTAAGCGAAATCAGGTTTCATCCGAACACCTGCTATCTATGCCTTATAGAAAATCATGTGCTTCATTCTGAGAGCTTGATTATAAGCCCCAAAAGCTATAAGGAGACATCGAAGAAGTATAGTTCTACCTCAAAGGATTACAAGATATTTAGAATTGCATCTTCCACCTCTGGGGATGGCAGAGAAGAATCTCTCCTTGTGCCAAATTTAGATGTGGAACTTTTCAGAATCTCAACAAAAGGGAAGAGCACGACTTACAGCATTCCGGCCTTGGGATTAGGGTTTACTGAGACTCGATACGAATTTGGGAAAATATACGATATGGGAGGACTTAACATCCGTAAGACCAATTACGGATATTCGCTCTTGCACTCGCTCCACCACTCCGACAAAGCCCTTTACCAGTACTCGTTCAACGTGGACAATTATGGAAACATTATTGTATCTTTGGACTACGTTTTCGATTCCTTCAAGGAACTGTCTCCGCTTCGATTCTTGAAAGGATTTTGAAAGCAGGCTCAATTGAAAGTCAACTTCATCATAAATCCAACAGCCGGGAGTCGAAAACGGTGCAAGCGTGCGCTATCCTCAATAAAACAATTCTTCGCTGTACTTGTATGAAATTCGGGCTTGGGGTGTTGCCTGTAAGTTGTCAAGGAACCGTGGCTTGAAAGGACTGTGACGCTACTTGATGTATTTGAAGCAGTCGGCCCCTGTCGTCATGCCCCTGATAGTTGTAGATCTGCTGGTCTTAAAATTCCCACAACGCGTCCTTCTCTCCCGCCTATTCGCCCAACACGTCCAAATCCGGAGATCAGGTCATAGTGACGCTACATGACGGCTCTACCGTCTCAGGACGTATTCGCCGTATGACCGAACAGACACTCATTTTTTTCCTAGTGAAGGAGGGCTCCGTGGAAAACCTTATGTGCCGGTTAAAATCTCTTGGAAGGATGTCAAGTCCATTAAGCTATTCAAGTTAGATAAGGCGAAGACAGCAGTAGCGGTGGTGTTCACTTCAATCGTGGTCGATGGGATCGAGTTGATGGCCGTGTTCATGGCTATGTTGGCACATGAGTGGGAGGGGATGGAGTAAAGTAAAATTAGCCGCGACATAGCGGGAGTCCGGTTTACCTGTTTTCGCCCAACCAAAGACGATCCGAGTCGCCATGCTGGAAGGGGGACAGATTGTGCAAGCACAGCCTACACGGTCACTGGGACGTGATCTTTCTGATCGCCTGCGGTTTTGTTGCCGCATGTCTCCTGTCCGTGCAGGTCCGTACTGCACAAGCGTCGTCCTCCTGGGAAAATCGGCAGGTGAGCCGGCAGGACCTCCTGGAGGCGATGAGGCAGCACAAATGTTACGATCCTACCGCGACAACCAATGGGGGGCGGTTCCAGGCAGAGGTTCTGTTAAGCCTGGCCCGGCAGGCAAGGGCGCATGATCCGGAAGGCCTTCCCCTGTTTGTAGAGCCTGAGGACTGGTTTCACGCTTTCCTGAAGGTGACTGGCCTGACCGTTGAAGAAGCACCTACATACGTGCTCCTTGCCTATCGGCACGGGCAGCGAATGGAAATCGACTACCGGGCCGACCGCGTCATCCGGAAGGTGAAAAAGGGTCCCTGGCCCGAGCAGGCTGTGAACGTAATGATCTGGTGGCCGAAGACGAAGGGCGGTCCGACCAAATATTCTTATCAAGACACGCTGTCAACACCGCACCTGAAGGTGACGAACAAGCGGATGATCACCTACCGGCTGCTCGATTTCGGGGATATGGTTGTCTACGATAACATCAAAGGGCTTACAGGCAGACCCACGTCCGGTGTCCTGGGGTTCCTGTTTCGGATGATCGGGGAGGGCCGTGTAGTAGAGTCCCGGATGGCAATCTCCCAGGACGGGCTGCAGGTGACGCGAGCCAGGGCAAAGAAGATGTTCTTGGGGGTCACGACAATCGTGACGGTTTACCCTGACGGACACACCGAGAAGGATGTGCCGACTAACCGACCAGATCTGCTGGCACTGGAAGCACGGCTCAAGCAGCCGTTCAAGATAGACTACGCGCCGTTCAAGTCATCGCGGGATAGGTAATACGTATCACACAGATGTTGATGAAGAAGGTTGGAGAAAGATCGATTAGATCCATCGGTGCGAGTGGATCGTCTCCGCTCGTTTCCCCCATGGGATCCTTTTTCTACACAGAACACCTCGGACTTTGACGATCTCCTTTGATGCCGACGTAAACTACAGATGAGACGCATATCGTGCTGAAACCTCCGTTTCTGATCCAGCTTTTATCTGTCATCATCCTCGTGTACCTAAGCGCGCGGATGGCCCTGCATCGGTTCCAGTGGACAATGGCTATTGCATGGATCTACGGTGCAGCTGTTCTGGGGGTATACTTGTCCCTGAGCTATCTGCTTCGGGAAGAGACGTGGGTTCGTGCCTACCTGATTCCCGCAGCGGTGGTTCTGGTTGGTGTGGGCTTCACGATGGCACTCGCCGAGCAGTTCTGGCGGCAGTATAGAGCAGTGCAAACGCAACTGATCCAGGCGGAAAAGATGGCCTCTTTAGGAAAACTGGCGGCCGGTGTTGCACACGAGATGAACAACCCGGTAGGCGCGGCCAACAGTTCCTCCGATGTCTCCATCCGCTGTATCAAAAGGATAATCGAAGCTGTGGAAAAGAGCGAATCGTTGGATGAACTCAAAAATAACGAGCAATTTCACCAGTTGATAAAAACGCTTAAAAACAATAACCAGGTCGCTGCGACCGCTACCGATAGGATAGTTAAAATCGTCAACAGCCTCAAGAACTTCTCCCGCTTGGACGAAGCGGAGTTCCAAAAGGTCGACATACACGAAGGTCTTAAGAGTACGCTTACACTGATCGATCACCAAATAAGAGACAGAGTCACCGTGATCACAGAGTGCGGACAGATTCCTGAGATCTACTGTTATCCCGGCCAGCTGAATCAGGTATTTATGAATCTGTTAATAAACGCCTCTCAGGCCATAGAAGACAAAGGTACGATCAAGATAGAGACTTCATCAGACGATGCGAACGTCTACGTTAAGATCTCCGACACAGGGAGGGGGATTCCGTCTGAAAGGTTGGAGAGCATCTTTGATCCCAACTTCTCTACGAAGAGCTCCAGGGTGGGGATGAGCTTAGGATTGTCAACGAGCTACAATATCGTCCATAACCACGGCGGAGACATAAAAGTGGAAAGTCAAGTCGGAGTGGGGACGACATTCACCATTACTCTACCCATATACCATAATGGAAGCTAATATTATTACATTGTTCCGGATATGCCTTGTTTTCTTAGCAGTTGGTTTGTTTGAAATCGGGTGGGTTTATGGGAATGCAATATCAACCATCCTTGTGGTTCTTGTCCTCTATCTGGATGCCTTTGATGGCTACGTGGCACGAAAATTCAAGGTAGCGTCCGATTGCGGCGCACTCTTTGATATTGTTGGAGACAGAATTGTTGAAGCGGTTCTGTGGATCTACTTTGCAGTTATCGGACTTATCTCCTTTTGGATACCGATGGTTATTGTGACGCGGGGATTGCTCTCCGACAACGTCAGAACAGCGGCATTCAAAGAGGGCAAAACACCCTTTGGTGAAAAGACCATGATGAAAACATCGATAACACGTTTTCTTGTCGCATCCCGATTCAGCAGGGGACTTTACGGCGTAATGAAGGCGGTTCTGTTTGTCTATCTCGGTTTTCTGATATTTTTTGCTAAAGCCATATCCACGTACAGCTGGTCGATTAGTGACAACACGACCACTATTTTAGGGCTGATAAGTCAGATTATCGCCTACCTGACTGTGCTCATGTGTATTTTGAGGGGACTCCCGGTTTTATGGGATGGGAAAGAAATTCTCTTTTCAAAAATGTATCCAAAGGATATAACCGATTAGGCGGCACCGATGATACCAGCCGCGCTGTTTGATCTGGACGGCACACTCATACCGAACACAAGTGCCGAACGGCTTTTACTCCGCTATCTTCTTAAAAGGAAAGAGATAGGGTTCGTCAATTTGGGAAGGGCATTACGATCTCTTCTATTTCATATCGGCTCGTGGGAACAAATGGTATATATGAATAAATATTATCTCACTGGTTTAACCGATGCACACCTAAAGAAGATTATCCAACACTATTTTTCTCAAAGAATAAATATACTCATACCACAAGCCATGCGTGATATTATCACATCTCATCGACAAAATGATACTACGATGATTCTTCTTTCTGGAACTCTTTCCTGCATTCTGGAGGTTTTTGCAGAGACACTCTTATTCGATGATTACCGGGGAACTGATCTGAAGGTGGAAGGCGGAATACTCACCGGGAACATCAGCGGTCTGCATCCTTATGGTCTGCAAAAAGTGACAATTCTTGACCAATTGCAAAAAAAGCACAATTTTGACCTTAAGCATTCATTCTTTTATGCCAATCACTTCTCCGACCGATTTGCCATGGAAAAGGTGGGACACCCGGTAGCATTAAATCCCGATAAGAGGCTAAGACGATATGCAGAAGCCAAAGTATGGGATATTTTGGACATAGGATGATGCCGCTGGATGATGCCTCTTCATCTCTTGAAAGGATTTTGAAAGCAGACTCGATTGAAAGTCACATTCATCATAAATCCAACAGCCGGGAGCCGAAAACGGCGCAATCGCGGGCTGTCCTCGATAGAACAATTCCTCTCAAAGTCCTCACAGACTGACTCGGGGATCGACTGCGATTTAAAAACGATAAAGACGAAGGGAGGAGGAACCCAGTTGTCCGCCGAGGCTCTATCTGACGGAAGCGACGTCGTCGTGGCAGTCGGAGGCGACGGCACAGTCAACGAAGTCGCATCGGCACTTGTAAATACCGATATACCTTTGGGTGTGATACCCATGGGTTCTGGCAACGGCTTTGCCCGGAGCATGAAGATTCCTCTAAATCTGAAGATTGCCTGTCAAACAATTATAGAAGGCCGAGATGAAAAAATAGACGTAGGACAGGTGGAAGGTGGAACGTTCACGCCGTGTGCAACGTCCAGATATTTCTTTGCCACAGCCGGAGTCGGACTCGACGCCCTTATAAGCTGGGAGTACAATCGTGAGTTCAAAAAATGGCGCGGCATGCTCCCTTATATCTATCTGACCGTAAAAAATACCTTCTCTTTCGAACCTGAAGAGATAACGCTGCAGATGGGCAAAAAGAGTATGTCCACCAGCCCCCTCATTGTGACCGCAGCCAATACCTGCCAATATGGCGGCGGCGCGATAATAGCTCCCGATGCCTCCCCTTTTGACGGACTCTTGGATATATGCATCCTCGGTAAGATCAGCCCCGCCGCCGCTCTTCTCCACTGGCACAAACTCTTTTCAGGAGAAATAAAAAAGATGCCCCATTATCATACGCACCAATCAGAGAAACTTACGATCATACGCAAAAAGCCGGGGCCCTTCCATATCGATGGAGAGCCCCAAGACGGCCCTGAGGAACTGAGCTTAAGGATAATCCCTAAAGCGCTTAAAGTTAGAATTCCAGCATAGCAACAGGTTCTTCCAAAGGGTAATTTAGTATGTTTAATATCTCATTTCTCAATAGCACATTCCTTGCAGGTCTTCTTGCCGCTTCGATCCCTATCCTCATTCACCTTTTCAACCGCCGAAGACCCCAGACAGTCAGATTCAGCAACGTGCAATTCTTGAGGAAACTACAAAAGGACAGGATACGAAAGTTTAAGATAAGACGCATCCTTCTACTTATCCTCCGGACCCTCATAATAGCGCTGATTGTCCTGGCTTTCTCCCGTCCCACGCTCAAAGAGGCAAATCCCACCTCAGCATCTTCTGTCTCTGCTGTCATTTTCCTCGATAACTCCTACAGTATGGGAAAAAGGACAGCAGGAGAGAGCGCATTTGATTTTTCAAAGACGAAAGCCCTCGAACTTTTGAATATGCTTGATACAGAAAGCCGCATCGCCTTTTTGACGTTCTCCGACCGAATAGGCCCCAACCAATTGGACCTTACGGAAGATATAGCCGCCCTTAAGGACGCCCTTACTGAATCACAGATAACTTATCGTTCCACAGACATAACTGCTGCTTTGAAGGAAGCCAAAAAGATCCTTAAACGATCCACTGATGTCAACAAAGAAGTCTACATCTTCACCGATCTGGCACAAAACGCATGGTCGGAGATAATATCGGGAACGGTGGCACTTTCAACAGAGTCCTTACACACTGACTTTGCAGGCATCTCCTTTTACATCGTTCCAACACCTGATCTGCACTGCGATAACGTAAGTATAGATAGAATTGAACCGGAGCATGAGCTACTATCCGTCGGAAAACCGATTACTATTAAGGCCCAGATTACTAACTACGGGGAAAAGCCTATCTCTGCTTTTCCGGTTCATCTGTATATAGACGGAAAACGCAGGGACCAGGCCTTGATAGACCTTGAGAGTGGAAAGTCGGGGGTTGTCTTTCTCAGATTTGTGCCTCAAAACGGCGGCCAGATAGAGGGATACGTGCAGATAGGAGACGACGCTCTATCCAGCGACAACAGACGCTTTTTCGTTATCGCCGTTCCCAAGAAAATAGATGTCCTTCTGGTAGGAGGAGATCAGCAGGATACCTATTTTATCGGTAAAGCGTTCTCTTCCATCCAGAAGAACGGCTCGATAAGAATGTCCCAGATCACTTATGATCGCCTGTCCGATAAAACTATACAGGAAAGCGACGTAATAGTCCTCTCCAACGTCCCTCAGCTGCCCTCTTATCAACTTGGCCTTCTGCGTTCACACCTCAAAAGCGGAAAGGGACTTTTGATCTCACTTGGTGACAAGGTAAACCCCAGATTCTACAACGAGAAACTCCTTACAAACTTATCAGACATAAGACTCAAATCCCCCATCGGAATCGCCGGAGGTGGGGCATCCTACTACTCGCTCGGGGAAATAGACGTGGATCACCCGCTCTTTAGAAATATTACAGAAGAAAACTCCATTATTTCTCCTAAATTCTATGTACTATACAGCACCCTTTCATCTCCCCAAGTCCGAACCGTCGCCCGCTACAAAAACGGCCTTCCGGCTATCTGCGACATAGGAGATAAAAGAGCCAAAGTCATCCTCTACACCAGTTCGCTGGACTTAAAGTGGGCGGACTTGCCCCTGAGAGGTATATTCCTCCCTCTGTTCAGCAGAATTATCCAGTACCTTTCGGCTCCATCGGCCGAAAAGAGCCAGCATTTGGTCGGAGAGGATGTGAAAAGAGAGATCCCCCACATAGATAGCAAAGATCAGGTCATTGCCGAAAACCCTGTCGGTGAAAGATCAATAATTTGGCCTCAAAAAAAAGACGGAATCGGCGAGCGACTCGGAAGTACGTGGAAGGTCGGAAACGTGGAATATCCCGGGATATGGCGCATCCGCTCAGAAGGCAAAGAGCTCGAAAGATTTGCTGTAAACGTCGTCGCATCTGAATCGAACCCCAGAAGGATAGACGACGCAAAGTTGAACCGTATCTTCGAGGGACTACAGTTTAGGATCATACGTCCTGACGAGTCCATAGTGGACGCTGTTGTGCAATTTAGATACGGCAGGGAACTTTGGAGAGAGTTTCTTATCGCCGCCCTGCTCTTTATGGTCATGGAAATTGCACTGTCAAGAGTCACGAGCAGGGATCTATAGACAAGTAGGCAGGGCGCCGCCGCCGATGTCTGCTGTTATATGACTTTATGTCTATACCATTTTTTTTCTCATAAATGTGGGGTAATCTAATTTATCCAAATCCAAGTCGTTTGCTGCTTCTTCCTCTACCACCTTCTCATTTTCCTGTTCTAATTCCGAGGCCTGCCGGCTCTTTCTTATATAAGTCGGAAGTTCCATAGAACGAGATCTTTGATGCGGGAGGTCACCTATCTGTACTTCTGCCGACCTATCCTTGTTTTCTGTCTTGTTGAATCCCGTGGCGATGACCGTGACTCTTACCTCATCCCCAAGGGCCTCATCTATTACCGCCCCTAGGATGATCTCAGCGTCATCCCCGACAGCCTCGTTAATTACCATTGTAGCGGCGGTAGTCTCGTGCAAAGTTAAATTGCTGCTGCCCGAAATATTAACAAGGACAGCCTTTGCCCCCTCAATCGAAACATCTTCCAAAAGCGGGTTCTTTATAGCCCTTTCCGCTGCTTCTTCAGCCCTTGTTTCTCCACCCGCGCACCCTGTCCCCATCAAAGCATCCCCTCCTTCAGACATAACCGTCTTCACATCCGAAAAATCCAGGTTGATGATCCCTGAATAAGCGATTAGATCCGAAATTCCCTTGGTAGCCTGAAGCAACACGTCATCCGCCATCCTGAAGGCTTCCTGAAGAGGCGTATCCTTAGCCGTTATAGACAGGAGCTTCTCATTGGGTATAGCTATCAGAGTATCCACCTTTTCCTTTAAATTGGCGATCCCATCATGAGCGTATTTCATCCTCGTCTTTCCCTCGCACACAAACGGCAATGTCACAATCCCAATCGTTAAAGCCCCTAAATGCCTGGCTATCTCGGCCACCACAGGAGACGCCCCTGTCCCTGTTCCACCCCCCATCCCAGCTGTCACAAAGACCAGGTCCGCGTCGGCAAGCCCATCGGCTACCTGATCCCTGTCTTCCTCTATTGCCTGTCTCCCCACGTCCGGCTTTGCTCCCACCCCTAGCCCCCTTGTCACATTGTTCCCGATCTGCACCTTCTTGTCTGCCAGGGACGGCTCCAAGACCTGATGATCTGTGTTGATAGCTATAAACTCAACTCCTTTAAGCCCGGCTGTTACCATCCTATTTACAGCGTTTCCGCCCGCTCCCCCCACCCCCACCACTTTCATCTTAGCCCGCACGCCGCTATCTGCGATTACAAAATTCATAGAATTTAGCGCAGGCGACTCCCACATTAAATAAGTAGACAGTGTATAGTAGACAGCACAGGTAGTGGAGGAGGTGTCCTGTCTACGCCCGACCCCCAACAGATTCAGTTGGGAGTTCAATCGCGAGATGCTATCTACTTCATTTATGCGGGAGAGGAATGCGCCTTCCCCCTTTCTGAAGTTAGATTCCCCTTGACTATTAACCTTACTGAAAACTTAGAAAAACTCTTTCAACCATTCTTTCATCCTAACAAATATCGCATCAAATAGTCCATCTCCCCTGACGCCCACCATTGCTCCCTCTGTCCCTAAGTTCTCAAACCCGTACAACACAAGTCCGACCCCGGTCGAGTACATAGGACTCTTAACCTCATCCACCAACCCGGTTATCCTTTGGGGAACTCCCTGCCTTGTCGGCATATCGAACACCTTGCTTGCAAGCTCTAAAGAACCCTTGAGCATAGAACCTCCGCCCGTAAGCACGATCCCTGAAGCCAGAACATTCGTGTAATTCCAATTCTTCTTTATGTCTTCCAGAGCAAGAGTGAATATCTCCTGCATCCTCGGTTCAATTATAGACACTAATTCCACCCCGGGTACCTCGTGCGGCGGACGACCTCCGATGCCAGGTACGTTTATAGTCTCACCGTTTTCCACCTCGTCCAAAGAAGCGCATCCATATTCCAGCTTTATCTCCTCTGCCTGGCCCCAGGCGGTTCTCAAGCCTATAGCTATGTCGTTCGTAACGTTCTGTCCACCCAAGCCAATGACGCTGGTATGCCTTATGCCCCCTTCAAAAAATATGGCTATATCCGTAGTACCTCCTCCCACGTCCAAAACCCCAACGCCGATCTCTTTCTCATCTTCGGACAGTACTGCACAGCTCGAAGCTAAGGGCTCTAATACCACGTCCATAACCTCCATCCCCGCCCTCCTTACGCTCTTAACGATATTCTGCGCTGAAGCCACAGCACCTGTCACAATGTGCACTTCCGCCTCGAGCCTTATACCCGATATCCCCACAGGATCTTTCACCCCTGACTGATCATCTACTATGAACTCCTGAGGAACAACGTGTATGATCTCCCTGTCTATCGGTATCGCTATAGCCTTGGCATGATCTATCACCCGGTTCACGTCTGTCTGTGTTATCTCATTGTCGTTCCCAGTCACAGCCACCACACCCCTGCTGTTAAAACTGCGAATGTGATCTCCCGCTATCCCCACATAAGCAGAAGACACCTTCACCCCAGCCATCAATTCAGCTTCCCTTACTGCCTTTTCAATCGAATGAACCGTCTTGTCCACGTTTACTACTACGCCGCGCCTCAAGCCATCCGAGGAGCTATTCCCCACCCCGATTATTTTCAGATCGCCTCCCTGATCCACCTCGGCTATTATGCCACATATCTTCGTCGTGCCTATGTCAAGGCCGACGATCATCTCACCCTTCGCCATTCTTCTTCCCCCTCTCCTTTAGAACTATGATCTCCATCCTGCGACAATCCGTCCTTTAAATGTCAAATCTACATAGACAGGTCTCTCTAAATAGTCAATCTGTAGATATTCAAGCAGAGCCCTTAAACTCTTCGCTTGACTTTCCACATCATCCCATTTTCCCCTCACCTCAATCTCGTCTCCCACAAGGTAAAACACAACTCTCTGGGGGCTTTCCACCCTTATCTTTGAAATCTGACTCAGCATCAGCGGGTCTGCCCTTTTGAGCTCCTCAACAAACTTTATGCCCTGCACAAGCTTTGCAGAGGAAAGCCGTTCACTAACCATGTAGTTCTTGTCTTTTATCCCTGTAAGTATTGGGATATCAGGGAGATCTAAAATGTCCATCTCTGGAAGTAGCACTCCTTCTGCATCCACCGGATAGAGCCCGTCCAAATCCAAAAACGCTATCGTCTCCCGCTCTTCCAACGATATTACGACAGTGCTGGGAAGCTTAACAGATACCCCCGCCCTTTTTACCATCGAATGACTCTCTACTTTGGCCGCAGCTTCCTCAAGATCAATATCGAAGATATCTTTCCCCTCCTCTATCCCTGCACACATGATAACTTCATAATCTGTCAAAAGCCGATTTCTCTCGACTTTGATCGTGTCCACCTTGAAAAAGGACGATTTCAACACATAAGATTTCAGCTTCAAAATCCCGCTTATGCCAATAAAAGCCGCAAAGAGAATCAAAATGAGCTTCCTACGGGCATGCCGCCGCACACTATATATAGCAGAGTCCTTCCTGCCTATCCCCGGCTTCGGGATCTTGTATCCCTTCTTATCCCGACGCGCCATCGTCTGTTTCTTTGTATATATCCTTTGACCAAGATTCATAAACCTAAAAGTCTCCGGGACTTCTATACCTTATTGCTCAGTAAATCCAACAGTCCCTCCGCTACTGAACCGATGTCTCCTGCACCCAGGGTTATGACAAGGTCCCCCGGCCTTACAATCTCCATCAACCTATATGGTATCTCGTCCTTATCGTCAATGTACATAATCGAACGATGACCGGAAGACCTTGCATAATCAACTATCAGTTCCCCGTTTACTCCTTCTATCGGCTCCTCTCTTGCCGTGTATATGTCAGTTATAACCGCTATATGGGCATCCTGGAAAGCCGGTCCGAAGTCCTGGCACAGCTTCAAAGTCCTGCTGTAGAGGTGAGGTTGAAAAACAGCTACCACCCTTGCTGCCCCCGTGTCTTTAGCGCACCCTAATGCAGCTTTTATCTCTGTGGGATGATGAGCATAGTCATCCACTACTGTTATCCCTGCTATTTGCCCTTTATGTTCGAATCGCCGACTGACTCCTTGAAAACCCTCAAGCGATCCTCTTATCGTATCGAAGTCTATCTTCACCTCAAAACCTACAGCTATAGCTCCCAGAGCGTTTCTTACATTGTGAACCCCCGGATGACCTATATGAATATCTCCCATATCCGCACCCCTCACCTCCAGACCGAAATCAGCCTCGAATCCACGCACTCGGACATTCTTTGCCCGAAAGTCATTACCTTCTGATATGCCGTACGTCACGATCCTGCTTCCGATCTGGGATGCAATATCCAATAGATTCTTATCATCTGCGCAAAGGATTACCCAACCATCTTTAGAGATCCTACTGGTGTACTCCAAAAAAGCCGATTTGATCTGGCCTATGTCCCGGTAAGAGTCCAGGTGCTCTAAATCTATCGAAGTCAAGACGCAAAAAGTCGGATAAAGCTTTAAGAATGATCTGTCGAACTCATCTGCCTCGACCACCATCCATTCTCCAGACGGCTTCGGTGTTCGACTTCCAAGCCACGCGTTTGTTCCGAGATTCTGGATCTGTCCTCCAATTACCACAGTCGGATCAAATCCGCCCTCCAACAGTATAAGAGCTATCATGGCCGACACAGTAGTCTTTCCGTGTGTCCCCGCTATCCCTATACTTTTTTTGCCCTCCATCAGCCAATTCAACATCTCCGCTCTATGCAGGATCGGTATTCCCCTTTTTTGCGCCTCCTCTATTTCAGGATTGCAAAGCGGAACCGCGGACGAAAAGACAACAACATCGGCATCTCCTATGTTGGAAGCCCTGTGTCCCTCAAAGACTGCAGCCCCCTGTGATTCCAACCTATCCGTTATTTCTGTTCTTTTCAGATCCGACCCCGAAACAGCGCATCCCATCTCCAAGATCACCTGTGCAATCCCACTCATTCCCGCTCCGCCTATGCCCACAAAATGGACGCTCTTAATTGCCCGGAGCATTGCTCTACAAGCCCCGCTTTTGATGCAAGATCTTAATCCTGCGTTTGAATGTGATCATGTTGCTTTATCAACCCCGCCTCGTATATCGAATCCACGATCTTACGTGCCGCCTCCGGCTCTGCCAACATCTTGCTTTTTTTTTCCATGCCCTCCAAAGAACTTCTATCGCTCAAGAGATACAAAATCTCCTTTTCGAGCCTCTCTCCGCTAAGATCCTCGTCCAGGATAAGGCTCGCCGCACCGAACCTGACCATGGACTCAGCGTTCTTCTGCTGATGATTTGCCGCGGCGGACGGAAGAGGTATAAGTATGGCCGGTAGTCCACACCGATTAAGATCTGCTATGGTCATCCCACCTGCGCGAGTCACTGCAAGATCTGCAGCCCCTAAGGCCTCTACCATGTTGTGTATAAAGTACCTAACCACTACGGGCACTTTTCTTGAAGTCACTTCTTTCTTCACGTGGCTGTAGTCTTTCTTCCCCGTCTGCCATATTATCTGGAGGTCCTCCACTTCCGAGAGCCCGTCTAGAGCCTCTATCAAAGCCATATTGATGCTGTGCGCTCCCTGGCTCCCCCCGAAGACTATGACCGTCCTCTTCTCCTCATCCAGACCCAGAATCCTCCTCGCCTCTTTCTTATCTATCGAGTTCAATTCCTGCCGTGTCGGATTTCCACTTAGAATCAGGTTGTCCGTTCTCTTGAAATATTCCGCGGACTTCAGATACGAAAGATGCACTTGCCGCGCTATCCTCGAAAGGAGCCTTGTTGTGAGGCCAGGATAGATATTCTGCTCGTGAATTACACAGGGCAGTCTCAAGAGATAAGCCGCCAAGATCACCGGACCGCTCACATATCCTCCTGTGCCCACAGCTAAGGATGGCCTGAATCGCCTCAGGATCGCTATGGCCTCCAAAAGTCCTGTAAAGACTACGAACGGGAACTTGATTGTATCAAGAGAAGCCTGTCTTCTGAAGCCCATAGCCGATATAGTCACTATCCGATAGCCCGCCAGCGGAACCGTCCCCATCTCCACACCCCTTTTTGTGCCCACAAATAGAATTTCGGTCTCGGGCTCTCTCCTTTTTATCTCATCAGCGATAGCTATAGCGGGAAACACATGTCCACCTGTACCACCCCCTGCGATAGCGACCCTCACCACCATCTTGGACCGGACTTTCGAAGATCCATTCGCATCTCTTCTACACTGTGGCTCTGTCTGTATATATTAAGCAGAATCCCTGTGCCTATCATCATCGAGATTAAGGAAGAGCCCCCATAGCTGACGAATGGCAGAGGCAGTCCCGTAGTAGGAAGAAGATTTGTGACTACTCCCATATTGATGGCCGCGTACACCCCTACTACAGCTGTCATCCCCACAGCCAGGAGAAATCCCTCAAGGTCCGGAGCGTTTCTAGCGATCCGAATGCCTTTTATAACAAAAACTCCGAATAAACACAACACGAACATTGTCCCCACAAGCCCTAACTCCTCGCCCACGACAGAAAACACAAAATCAGTGTGCGGCTCCGGCAGAAACAACAACTTCTGCTTGCTATTTCCGAACCCCTGTCCAAATATCCCACCACTTCCCAATCCCAGAAGTGACTGATCAATCTGATAACTTACTCCTTTTGTATCTTGAGCACTGTTTAAAAACGCCTGCATCCTGTCTCTCCTGTAATCTACCTGATATATCAGCAGATACAGAACAGGTAAGATCACCAACCCCACACCCAACAGATGTGAAAGCCTTGCGCCTCCTACGAACAGTAGAATAGAGACCACTATACCAATAGCCACAGCCGTCCCCAAATTCGGCTGAATTACAATCAATCCCAAAGCAAAAGTCAGAACTATAAGATAGGGCAAGAGTCCCTTGAAAAAGTGCCCCATATATCTTCGGCGTCGGACTAGAACATCTGCTGTATATATAACAAGTATGATCTTAATAAACTCTGAAGGCTGAAAAGAGCCCCACGAAGACACCCTTACCCACCGGCTGGCTCCATTTATCTCCCCTCCCACAAAAAATTTATGGATACAGAGCGCGAAAAGTGCGAATAATCCAAATGAAAGCCCAACTTTCGAATTCCTCAGCCAGAACCTGTAATCTATCCTTCTTACTATCAACAGAAAAGCTATCCCGACTACTGTCCTTATTACCTGCCTTTCCAGAAAAAAGCTGCTGCTTTCAAACCTCTCCATTGCCAGAGCCGCGCTCGAACTATAGACAAACACCTGTCCCAATCCCACCAAAATCAACGTCAGAGACATCAAAAGTTTGTCGGTCCTGTCTTCCTTTTCCATCCGCCTAACTGAAAGATTACTTCGTGCTGTTCCATTGACATTACTCGGCTTCGACCTTCATTCATTCCGAGGGGCGAAACGCCCAAGCAATCCCCGACCCCCGATTGAATCTATCGGGGGTTACTGTCTACTGTTCTTATCGTATCTTCAAGGTGCTCAAACCCACCAGCGCAAGAAGGATGCCTATTATCCAAAATCTGACGATGACCTGAGACTCAGTCCAGCCTTTTAATTCGAAGTGATGATGTATCGGAGCCATAAGAAAGACGCGCTTGCCTCGCCTTTTGAACGAAATCACCTGAAGCATGACTGACACCACCTCCGCCACAAAAATACCCCCTATCACAGGTAAAAGGAGCTCCTTTTTTATCAAGATAGCCACTGTCCCCAAGGAACCTCCCAAAGATAGAGCCCCCGTATCCCCCATCCAGATCTTGGCAGGCGGAGAATTATACCACAAAAAACCCAAGGCTCCTCCCACTGCGCTCAGACAGAATACGCTCAACTCTCCGCTGCCCGGAAGGTATAATATATTCAAATATCCTGTAAAATCAACGCGTCCTGCTATGTATCCTATAACCGCAAAGGCACTGAACGCTATCCCCACAAGCCCTGCAGCAAGGCCATCCAGTCCGTCTGTCAAATTCACAGCGTTGGAGGTCCCTGTGATCACCAAAGCTACAAACAAAATGTATATCCACCCGAAGGAGAGGCCAAAAAGTTCAAAGTCGAAGTTTATGATATGATTTTTGAAGAAGGGGAGCTCAGTTGTAGTCGCCAGTCTTGCTTCTTCGGGGGAAAGGGACACCGCATATAGAAATACCCCTATCGATAAGCCTAAAATCATCTGACCTGCCAGTTTATATCTTCCGATCAAGCCCTTAGGAACCTTCTTTACCGCCCCCAGATAATCGTCAATAAAGCCGATTGCACCGAGCCACAGGGTAGAGAAAAGAACTATGAGGATATAGGTGTTATTCAAACGTGCCCAAAGGAGCGTGGATATAGTTATCGCCAAAAGGATAATTATCCCGCCCATCGTAGGAGTCCCCTCTTTAGCAAGGTGCCCGGGAGGACCATCTTCCCTTACTTTCGGCTGCACTTTAAAGCTCTTTAACTTTCTTATGACATAAGGAGCTACAACAAGACTGATCAAAAGAGCAGTTATCGTCGCTCCGGCCGCCCTGAAGCTAATAAACCTAAATATCCCGAATCCCGGTAAAGTATCTCTTAAGGGATAAAACAGATGATAGAACAACCTTCCTCCTTCGAAAAACTAAAGATCCAGTTCCTTCACAATCTCTTCCATCTTCATTCCTCTTGATCCCTTTATCAAAACGACATCTCCTTTTTTAAGGATGTTCTTTAGATACAAGCTTAAGGCCTCTTTAACCTCAAAATGCTGGACATTCTCCTTGCTCATCCCTTCCCCCAGAGTTCCGATGCAGATCTCCAGAGAAAGAGGTCCGAACGCCAAAAGACGATCTACTTTGGACAGCCCGGCGTACCTGCCCACTTCCCTGTGAAGGTCTGGCCCCCTTTCCCCCATCTCCAACATGTCCCCCAAAACAGCTATCCTTTGCCCTCCCACACCAACTTCCATCCGGGAGAGTGTATCCAGTGCCGCCTTGCACGAGAGAGGATTGGAGTTGTAGGCATCGTCAATGACTTTCACGCCCTTCTTATGTATCAGTTTCATCCTCATAGGTGAAGGGCGAAAATTCTCCAGAGCCATCTTAATAGTCCCCATATCGAGCCCGAAATAGTCTCCCACAGCGGCGGCACCCAGGGCGTTATAGACACTGTGTTTTCCAGGCAGGGCCAACTGAATCTGTGTTCCCAGAAGTGAAAATTGCGCGCACCCGTTCCGGTCAAATCTGAGTTCTCTGCATCGAAAGTGGCTTTCCCTTTCGATGCTGAAACCAAGGAGTCTCCCCTTTATCGTATCTCTCTCCTTGTCCAAAATATCATCATCGAAGTTCAAGATAGTAGTTGACGATTTGTCCAGATATTCTAAAAGTTCCCCTTTAGTGGCTGCGACATTCTCCAGCGATCCGAAGAACTCCAGATGAGCTGGCCCTACGTTTGTTATCATTCCTATGTTCGGATCAGCTATTCGGCAGAGATTAGTTATCCCGCCGGGCTCAGTTGCACCTAACTCCAAAATAGCAACTTCGTGCTCATCCAAAAGATTGAAGATAGTAAGAGGCAAACCGATTTTTGTGTTCAAATTCCCCTGTGTTTTTAAAACCCTGTATTTCGACGATAGGACATCGGCCGTCATTTCCTTCGTGGTTGTCTTGCCAGCGGTCCCCGTCACGGCTACCGTGGGGATCGAAAATCGCTTTCGATAGCTCCTTCCCAACAACCCCAAAGCTGAGATTGTATCTGCAACCCCGATTATGAACCTATCGCCTATCTTTGAACGATTAGCGTCCACCCAGGACCGAGAAGCCACGACTCCACAGGCGTCCTTTTTGAAAGCATCAGCGATAAAGTCGTGCCCGTCGAACCTATTCCCCTTGATAGCGAAGAAAACCTCCCCTTCCTTTGAAGTCCGGGAATCTATCGAGACGCCCTTGGGTATCTTTCTTAAAAAAGATACATCCACTCCCTCTGCCGTTTCGCCATCTACTTCCTTACAGATGTCCTCTAAGCTTATCTCTAACATCTCTAGAGTTGATCTTAAACGTGGTAATAATGTCCTTGCAAACATCGCAAATTGACCGAGTCACGCTTTTCGCGTCGATCTTATGGCCCTAGTAATAGGGATTATCAGGATCAATCTTATGGGGATATGACTCCCATTTGCCCTCTCTTGCTACTGCATTGCACCATTGGCACTGACTGATCATCTTTCTTAGAATCCCTCCCTCAAGGACTCCCCTTTTCACTCATTCAAGCGCAAGGTCAAGCTTTAGCTCTCAAAGCAGCAAGATTTGGTAATCCCATCAAGTTTCCTGAGTTCGTAAGGGTGGGACAGTACCGCCCTTAAATCTATGGTAAGTAGTAGATAGCTCGTGGGGATGTTTTCAACTGCCTATTGTCTACTATCTACTGTCCACTTACTCAATATTTCCCTTATAACCTTCCTGTCGTCAAAGTGCATCCTTTTTGTTCCTATTATCTGATAATTTTCGTGCCCTTTCCCCGCGATAACCACTACATCCCCACTTTCTGCCTTTCTCAACATCTCCTCTATGGCTTCTCTCCTATCAGTTATGGTCTTATAAACGCCGTTCGGCCTCACCCCCGCAATAACATCCCCAATTATGACCTCCGGATCCTCCGTCCTCGGGTTGTCAGATGTAATGTAAGTCACGTCGCATATCGTAGTGGAGATACGAGCCATCTGGGGACGCTTGCCCTTGTCCCTGTCTCCCCCACACCCGAACAGGGATATAAGCCTGCCCGATGTGATTTTCCTTGCAGCCTTGAGAACGTTTTCCAGAGCGTCAGGCGTATGTGCATAGTCCACGATGACCGTGAAATCCTGACCGCAATCTACAGCTTCAAACCTTCCCGGAATACCCTCTATTGACTCCAAACCGGCTTTTATCTGCCCCATATCGAGCTCTTCGGATATTCCAGCCCCTATAGCCGCAAGCGTATTCATCACGTTGAATCTGCTCCTCAACTTCATCCTGAGATCCACTGGTCCGATAGGAGTACAAACTCCAAGTTCGATGCCCCGAGAGTCCATCCTGACATTCTGCCCCCACACTTGTGTCTTCTTTGAGAGACCGTAAGTAATAGCCGGAACATCAATACGATCTAAAATCGTTTCTCCCATCGGATCGTCCATATTTATCACAGCCCTGCCCTCTTTATATCTCCCCAAGCTTTCAAACAGTGAGACCTTAGCCTCGAAATAGTCCTCAAAGCTCTTGTGAAAATCCAGATGATCCCTGCTGAAATTCGTAAAGATCGCTGTGTCAAACCCCACACCTTCTGTTTTGCCTAAAGCCAGCCCGTGCGACGACACCTCCAACGAAACAGCCCTCTGTCTGCTTTCGACCATCTGTCCCAACATCCTTTGAAGATCCAAAGACTCAGGCGTGGTGGTCAACGCCCCCGTTACCCTATTACCAACGACGTAATTTACAGTCCCTATAAGGCCCGTTTTTAAGCCTCCAGCCTCCATTATAGACTTCACCAGCATTGACACAGTGGTCTTTCCGTTGGTGCCCGTGACGCCTATGACCCTCAATTTCTTCCACGGTTCGTTGTAGAACCTGCTTGAAATAGGAGATAACGCCCTTCGGGAGTCTTCGACCACAATTTTCGTAACGCCCCTTTGGATCTTTCTATCTTTCTGGATCACTAGAGCCACAGCCCCGGACGCTACCGCATCCTCAACAAAATCGTGACCGTCGAAGTTCTCCCCGCTAAAAGCCACAAACAGAGTGCCTTGAGAGATCTTTCTCCTCGTATCGTATTCAATTGCGGATATGTCCAGGCCAACGTCGCCCAATATCCGAGCCTGAGGCAGATGTCCAACGAGATCTTTAAGTCTCATCTTCTCTAATTATCGCCGTAAACTGTCAACACCGACAGTCTACTATCCTCCTCAACTTCCCCATCAGCCACAGGATTTATGGAAGGCACCCTCCGTACTATTTCAACAGGCGGATTACTCGAATTTAGGATCTGTTCCACAATCCTTTTGAACGCCGGAGCCCCCACCTCTCCACCCCAGTGCGCCCCTTCAGGTCTGTCAACTACCACGATACAAACAAGTTCGGGATCATCAGCAGGCAAGAACCCTACGAACGAAGCTATGAACTCATCCTTAGCATAACCCCGTCTGTGTTCGGAAGGCCTTTGAGCTGTCCCGGTCTTTCCAGCAATATCTACTCCTTCAATCTGAGCCTTGATTCCCGTTCCTCTTAAGACACATTCTCGTAATAGATCTGTCAACGTTTGAGCCTTGTCTTGGGACATAATCCTTCTTATAGCTTGAGGCTTAGTCTTTTTTATAACTTTTTTGTCCCTATCCACCACTGACTTTAGAACGAATGGCCTCATAAGTAATCCCCCGTTTGCGACGGCAGAATAGGCCGTAGCCATCTGAAGGACTGTCACCGATACCTCCTGACCTATTGTCACAGACGCCAACGACCTTCCAGACCATTCGGACGGACTCCTTAAAACGCCTCCTGCCTCTCCAGGCAGATCGATCCCTGTTCTATTCCCGAACCCGAACATCACTCCATATTTGTAGAGCCATTCGTCTCCTAACTGCTGGGCCACCTTGATCATCCCTATATTGCTGGAATTGCTTATTACCTCCCTGAAGCTTAACCACCCATACTTGTGAGAATCGCGCATCAACCCTCCTGGAATGTCCATTTGCCCGTTCTCACAGAAAATCATTTCCTCAGGCCCTGTTACTCCTCTTTCCAAAGCCGCCGCGGCGGCGACTATTTTAAACGTTGAGCCGGGTTCATAAAGATCTGTAATAGCCCGATTCCTTGCAAACTCCAAACTTGGACTGTTCGGGTTGTACAAGGGCACATTAGCCATAGCTAAGATTTCTCCTGTCTTGGGAGCCATAATGACCACCGTTCCGCTCTTAGCGTTGTACTTCTCCACGGTCCTTTGCAGTTCATCCTCTGCTATTGCCTGATAGATTGCATCGATAGTCAACACTACATCTTTCCCGTTCTGAGGACGCTCTGTAATCTCCATCGTATAAGGTAGCGTTTGACCATGACCGTCTATTTGAAAGGCCATCCATCCCGGTGTCCCTCCAAGGTAATCTTCATACATTAGCTCTGCGGCCTCTATTCCATTACTATCAATATCAGTATGTCCTATGAGATGTCCTGCTAAAGTCCCCCGTGGATAGACCCGCTTCATCTCCTTAAACTTATATAGACCAGCAACATTCTCCAACCCCATCTCATCTGTGGACATCTTGTCAATGTTTCTCTTCAGCCAAACGAAAGTCTGCTCCGTCGACAGCCGATTCAAAAAACTCGACGGTTCATCCCCTGTGACACGACAGATGCTGTAAGCTATTTTCCTTTTGTCCTTATCTTCAACCCTTGACGGATCGGCGGCCAGAGAATAAGAACTCAGATTTGCCGTAAGCTGGACGCCCTCTCGGTCCAGAATATGACCTCGCAAACCATTGATCGTAATTCTCCTTTCGTGCTGTTGTCTTGCACGCTGTGTATAGTAATCACTCTTCCAAACCTGTATGTAAAAGAGTCTGCTGGCCAACGCCAGCCAGAAAATCCCTCCCAAAAGGAGGATAAGCTTCAGCCTGACGTGGTATTCCCTGTATTTCATAGAATTTAACGCGGGAGACTCCCATTAGACAGCGTAAAGTGGACGGGGCCAGGGCGGATGTACGCCCTGTCTACCATCTACTACGAGTTGGGGCGCAGCCTTCAGCCCCTAACATGGCACCCCTTTGGCGAGCGCTGTCTGAGAAACTCCACGATTCATTGGGGATAGTCGCCACATTTGCTTCTATCTATCCTTCACAAAGATCTCCACCGGCGTTCCCTGGGGCAAAATCATATCCAGTTTTTCTCTGGCTATCTTTACAATTCTTCTGATGTCTGTATGCTCTGCAAATTCCGCTCTTCGATATCTATTTCTATCCGCTACTCTCGCCTTTTCCGACTTCAACTCCTTAATCTGCTGGGACAGCTCTGAGACCGATGACATCTGCCAAATATGACCTACCATTCCTCCTACAAGTACGATCAAGAAGAGTAGATTCCTTGTGTACCTAAAGCTACGACGATGTCTTCTTCCTATATGGGTCATTCCACCTATCTCCGCCACTGGTAGAATATCAGTACACTTGACCTTACTTCATGATTATAATTCACCGAAGTGCCTCGGTAAAGTCCAATAACCTTGTTAACTTAATTCGGCAAATCTTTAAAAGCTCCCTAAAAAACATAAAAAGCACGAAACCATTTGCAAAAACGTTCGTAGTCCCTTGGGATAACTATGGGTATTGAGATGACGACCCAACTCCTTTTGACTGAATTAGCTTCAAACTGACACTAGATCAAGCTTAATCTTTACTTCTGAACATACTAGGATAGAGATTTAGCTGTCTATCTTTAATTTCTCAGCTGCTCTTAACCTTGCGCTTTTTGCTCTCGGATTTTTCTCCACTTCAAGGGCCGAAGGGAAAATAGCCTTTCGATCAACAAGATTAAGTATGCTCTTTCGGCCGCAGGCGCAAACCGGAACACCCGGCGGACATACACAACCCTTAACGTACTCGTTGAACAGTGATTTAACTATTCTATCCTCCAGAGAGTGATACGAAATCACGACTATCCTGCGTTTCGTCTTAAGCAGATCTATGGCAGTTCTCAGAGAACTCTCCAGATTCACAAGTTCCTGGTTAATCTCTATCCTTATAGCTTGGAACACCCTCGCAAGCGTCTTGTGAACATGCCTTTGAGTCGGCAAAACAGATCTTACAATTTCCCTCAGATCAGGCGTACTTTCTATGCGCTTCAACTTCCTTTCTCTACACACTATCTGAGCGATCTTCCGCGCGTATCTCTCCTGGCCGTACTCCCTGAATATGCGAACTAAATCCTCCAAACGAAAGGAGTTTAAGACATCTACAGCCGTTAGCCCGATATTAGGGCTCATCCTCATATTCAAGGGACCGTCACCTCGATAACTAAATCCCCTTTCCATAGTATCTATCTGATGTGACGAGACCCCTAAGTCGAACAGAATGCCATCGATCGCATCAATTCTGTTTGACTTGAGAACTTTAGATAGATTCCAGAACTCAGTCTGGAAAAGGACAACCCTATTTTCAAACCTGTCAAGCTTTAACCTGGAAGCTGCAATAGCCTCCGGATCCCGATCTATTCCGATTAGACGTCCCCTTGATAACCCGGACAAGATGGACTCAGCGTGCCCTCCTCCTCCGACCGTAGCGTCAACGTACACTCCATTTGCGTCGGTTACTATCCTCTCTACGACCTCTCTGGGCATCACAGGTACATGGAAACCTTCCGAATCCCGGGACATAACTAATCTGAGTTAGTCCCTCCCTTGTTTTTAAAATCTAACTGTTCCGCTACCTCCTCCAAAGTCTTGTCAGCATCCTTCATGTAGTCTTCAAATTTCTCGGGGTCCCACAACTCTATCCAGTCTAAAGCCCCAATCACCGTTACGCTACCATCAATGCCCACCTTCTCTAAAAGCGCCTTTGGTACAGTTATCCGCCCGTGACTGTCTATCTTGGCCTCAGACGCACGAGAAACCACAGTCCTTATATACTGCCTCGCCTTCTTCTCATTTGTGGACAACCGTCTTATTTCATCCGTAAACTTGTTCCACTCGTCTAAAGGCCTAACCGCAAGACACCCATCATAGCCCATTGATACCACAAAGGTCTCCCTGGCTTCAGGAGAAAGAGTTCTGCGAAAAGACGAGGGTATATTGATCCTCCCCTTCGGATCTACATTGACCCTTTCATATTCTCCCATGAAGTGCGGCATTACAAGCCCTATCCTCTATACAAAATGCCCTCTATTATCCCTTTCAGCCCACTTTATCCCACTCCGACCCGCTATAATATAGAAAATTACGTCCAAACGCAAGAGAAATTTTTAGCGACCATAAAAAAAATCAAGGGCTTGCTGAACTTTTGGATAGCTGTGATGCACAAAAAGGTGGAATTCGAGATTCTAGGGAGGTATTAAGCTAGAGTTTTACCAACCAACAGATGAAGAACGTGCCAGTTTGTTAGAACTGATTCGAGGCGGCAAGCCATCGGCTCACAGATGATGGGTAGCATGCGATGAAGGGCATAGAGGCCGACATCCTTGCGTTCAATGCTGCGCTGGTCACTTACGAGCCATAGCTATCAATCTAAGGCTCGTCTCTTTATTGTATGAATCGAAATTGTAAGTGCCATAAAAGTCCACTGCTCTGAAGCCCACCGCTTTTGGCAGCTTTTCATGATCATCTCTCAGAAGAATATGGACGTCGGTAGTCCAGACCTTTAGATCATTGGCCTCCTGGCTATGAAAGATATCCAAAACGTTGTACCGACAGCATCTTTCGGCGACGCAGTCGATTACATAGAGCCGCGAAACGTCCCCAGTAATGCTATTACGAATGAACTGCTTTTCTCGTTCCATGCTTGTCCGTCATTCCTTGGTCCACGACCAGTATTCCGTCTTTAGCTAATACAGTGCGCATACTGTGAAAGGCCTGTGATCTTTCATCATCGTTAGGTAGGTGAAATATCGCGGCAGACCAGAATACAACGGCGTCGAATCGCTCACTGAAAAGCTGTGGCAGTTCGCGGTAGTCCACTTTGTGAAGCGGCACACTTATACCGACTTTATCTGGGTTTCTCTGTGCTTCTGTGAGCATAGATTCTGAGAGGTCGGAGCCAATGACATCGCGGCCCAGGGAATGAAACAAGAGAAGCTTGCGTCCCGTTCCGCAGGCACAGTCCAGAACCTTATGAACATGATTGTCAAAAAAGAGTCTTCGCAAAAACTCAACTATCTCTGGATCAGTTTCGTAGAATAGTTCATACCGGTCGGCGATGTCCTCGTAGGGGTCATAGCTTGTATCTCCCAGACTTAAGCAGAGTCTTTCCCAGCTATCACTGTAGCCCTTTTATCCCCTCATCCCCGTATTTCTGGATAGCATCCATTCTGAGATCGGACACCCCAACACCTTGCCCCTTATGTCCAGTATTGCGGACTTGAAGGCTTTCCTGTTCGCAGGCGGCGTGTCCAGGAGTGCAAGATTAACCCTCATGGGATCCCGTCCGGGCCATGTATCCACCTCTGACTCACCCTTTGGGGGACCGCAGTAAAGTCCTACCGCCCCGACTTCATCTACCCTCTCATCCGTCCGGATCAGGATGAACGCCATAAGGTCTTTTCGATGCAACGGCATCCCGAAGGCCTCGTCCGGCCAACCCCACGCCCTGTCAGGAATGTCAACAGCATGGAGATCTAAAGATGTAATTTTCATGAAAACCTCATAAAAAAGCAGCTGGATAATTGCTCATCCAGCTGCTTCGAATCTCGACAATCTTTTGAGTGTTTGGAGGCGGCACCCAGATTCGAACTGGGGAATAAGGGTTTTGCAGACCCTCGCCTTACCGCTTGGCTATGCCGCCTGTTGAACTCCTCGTCCCAACAGGTAAATTCCTAAACAAATGGAGCGGGAAACGGGATTCGAACCCGCGACAACTACCTTGGCAAGGTAGGGCTCTACCACTGAGCTATTCCCGCCTCTGAAATGAAATTAAAAGCGTTTTCCGTATATGTCAAGACTTTTTTCTGAAACGATCCAATCAAACGTTCAGAATATCATAGTCACATCTTCTAAACTCACATACAAAGGCTAAATCGCCCACTCATCTCTCTAAAACCTCCTTCGCTAAAATGTAACTCACCTGCTTCCGTGATTTTCGCTCCTTTATATAGTTGTACCTCACCGCGCTGATTGAAGGATCGTCTCTAATCGTCATCTCACAATAGAAGATGTGATCTTTACCCCCATTCGCCATATTAGACCCGAAAAATGGTTGTCAAAGTCGCCAGAACATGTTATATTACAATAAATAAGACTCATAAATGGCGGATAAATATTGATCATCCAGAGGGTGAAAGAATCAAAGTAGGTTTTGATGGAGGAATAAAGCTTGAATTTCATGGTGCAAAGGTGACATCAAACGGTGGACTTCTTGCGTATCGTGACCTTGATTACGCACTGGGATTATTTGATTCGGTATCAGCGGTTTTTACCGATAAACGCACAGGCCGTAATATCCAACATGATATATCTACTCTCCTGCGTCAATCGATATACAGCCGTCTTGCAGGATATGAAGATGTAAATGACGCCGAGCGATTATCCGTTGATCCCGTCATGCGAGCGATTACCGGAAAGAAGGACAAAGGCAGGCAAGCTGCCAGCTCCAACACGATAGGACGTTTTGAAACTGATATACTGACTCAGCATGACAATCTCAGAAACTTGTCAGATATCAATGGCAAGTGGGTTCAAAAAGCGATGAGTAAAACACAGCATCAACGAATCATTCTGGACATGGACAGTTCGGAGAGTCCGGTACATGGCCAGCAGGAAGGATCAGCTTACAACGGTCATTTCGGATGTACCTGTTTTCATCCAGTGTTCTGCTTCAATCAGTTCGGGGATTGTGAAGGAGTCCTACTTCGCTCTGGTAATGTTCACAGTGCTGATCGTTGGAAGGAAGTTCTGGAACCGATCGTCAAGAGATACGAGAGCAAGAAGAATAGGAAATACTTTCGAGGCGATGCTGCATTCGCAAAGCCTGAGATTTATGATTATCTGGAGGGAAACGGCTATTTGTATGCCATTCGGCTTCCCGCAAATGAGATACTCTATGAAAAGATACGATACCTGCTGACTCGGCCAGTTGGACGACCGCCGAGGAAACCGATTGTATCGTTATATGAATTTCAATATAAAGCGGCCAGTTGGGATCAATCGAGGCGAGTGGTCGCCAAGGTTGAATGGCACCAAGGGGAGTTATTCCCAAGAGTGGGATTTATCGTGACCAACATGAGCGCCAAGCCAGAAGGCGTGGTACACTTCTACAATGGCCGTGGCAGAGCTGAGCAGTGGATTAAGGAGGGCAAGTATGCTCTGAACTGGACCCGACTCTCATGCAAGCGTTTCGTCTCCAATCAGGTGAGGCTCTGGCTGTTTGTTCTGGCTTACAACTTGGGCAACTTCCTGCGACGTTTTGTTCTTCCGAAGAAAATCAAACACTGGTCACTACGCAGCCTCCTCGTGAAATTTATCAAAATCGGAGCGAAGATTGTCAGACACAGCGGATATATTACGTTTCAAATGGCTGAGGTTGGGATAGACAAGAGGTTATTTGCCGAAATATTATCCCGGATTGAACGATTGCGATGTTATTCTGTTTAAACTGCCACATTTTTTTGTGAGTCGATGGAGAGGTGTCTCTAATTGGAGGATTTAAACACAAAGAAAGTGATAATTCAGAGGAAAATACTATTTTAATTGAAAAAAGTACTTGTTGAAAAATGTAAAAGTGGTAATATTAATTCAGAAACAAGAATGTATCGAAATATAATCCCTCATGAATGTGATATGGGGAATGTCGGCTTTATCCTCCCTGGCAGGGTAGCTCCTCAAAAGAGCAAAACCCTTATATGAAGACTTTCATACTCTAAATCACAGGCGTTGGTTCATTAAGGAGATTCCTCAAGTATTCTTTTTTGCAGTTTGGGGAGGCTTGACTAATCTTATCATCTCACTATGTTTAATTGAGCAAATAGATCCACGAGGAGGTTCAAAGTATCCTTTAGGTACAGGAACATTATGGATACTAATCCCCGGCCTGGTCAGGAAGAATTTTCCTCATATGCAGAATAAATCTTCAATTTTCAAGGGCCTAGCATTTTGTTTCAATGGATTCCACTGTTGAAGAACGTCGGCAAAGAGTTGAGTTAGCCCGAATAATTCACAAAAAAGGCCGTGTATTATTTAAGGGATTGTATTATATTATAGTTATGCCGTTTGACCACCTTCGGTGTCATTGCGAGCCGAAGGCGAAGCAATCCCCCCGATAGATTTAATCGGGGGTTGCTGTAGTGGATGTAATACTCTCCGGCTCTCATAGGAGACCACTATAAAACCTTGAGATTGCTTCCCCGATAGACTCAATCGGGGACCGCTTTGCTCCTCGAAATGACTCCACCAAGTTTATGAATTAATCGGATTAGTAAACTGTTTCTCCTAATTAGGCACTTTTGTAGGTTTGGTAATCACAAAGTAATTCAACCTCTTACTAGCTTAGCTAAACGTGCAACGTTCGTGCCGAACATAACTCCAGAACCATGCAGTTTCTTTTGGAGATTAGCAAGGCTTGGCTTACCTTATAGCTTGTTTGCTATCTATCCCTGGCCGACTTTAGCCCTCCTTGGCATCAACACGGAAAACTAAATGAACCTATATTAGGTGCCATATCTTGCTGGCATAATATCTTTCTTGATACTGACGATAGCCAACGTGTAAAAACTCTACCGAAAAAGCACTACTTCCTTAATTTACCTTGACCAGGTATATCATTCCCACGTGCTAATTCTGTTCCTTTCAAATACTCTTCATAGACCTCGGGATCCTTCAGAATGTCAATAGCAGCCCGCAGCTGCTTATCTATTTCAAACCCCGCTCTGTACCTGGCTTCTTCGCCCCAGAGCCTCGATGCAATCTGCATGGCAATTGAGCCTTTAATATAATCCAAACTTTCCTGGAAATCCTTTTCTTCCTGTTCCTCTATCTGCTTTTTCAAGATTTGCAGATGCGTTTCTGCCTCTTGCCTGTACCCGTTTTTGTTCAGGATTTCCTCAAGGTCTTCTAACTGCATCTCGCCTTCGACTACATAATCGAAGCCCTGAGAAGTATCCGCTATAAACTCCCTAAATTGGGCTATCGCGTCATCGTCCAACTCAAAATTCTTCCCTATATTCGGATGCGAAGCCGCATAGTGAACCGCAAATGAGAAAAACATCCTCTTCTTCATAAGCTCAAGCGCATAGCGAGGAATATCATCGTCCACCACTATATCGGGGTCTATGCCCCCTCCTCCGTATACTGTTCGCCCTCCCGCCGTTAATTTCTTTTCTTTTTCACTATCGACCTCCTGTGCAGCCTGAGACACCAACTGGGCCAGATTCTTATTCATAATAAATTCTGCCTGATTGTATGTAAGGCCTAACTTTTCCATCAAAAGACTCTTCATCGAATCTTCATCCGTTGCGTCCTTGATAATTGAGATCAAAGCGTCTATGCTTATTAGTCTCCCATCTACAGGGATAATTCCGCCCAGACCTTTCCGGTCCTTATGAATGCTCCTCCCGCTGGGAGTATAATACAAAGCGGTGGTCAACTTAAGCAAAGACCCATCACCCACGCTCATCACTGTCTGCACAGACCCCTTCCCAAAGGTTGTAGCACCTAATATTAACCCCCTGTCTGAATCCTGGATAGCCCCAGCTACGATCTCTGCTGCACTAGCACTCTGACTGTTCACCAGAACTATCAAGGGCACGTCCTCGATTACGGGGTCTTGTTCCGCCCTGTAAATCCGTTCCTGACCATGTCCTCTCCCCCTGGTTGAAAGGATTGTGTCTCCTTTCTTTAAGAACTTGTCTGCCACCTCAGTTGCCTGCGGCAGTAATCCTCCTGGATTGTTCCTCAAATCCAGGATAATACCCACCGCGCCCTCCTGCTTGAATTTTAGGAGAGCCTTTTGAATATCCCGTTCCGTATCTTCTGAAAACCGCGTCTGGAACATCCGTATGTAGCCTATGCTGTCCTCGATCACATCCGCAAACGACACACTCTTAATAGTAATCACAGCTCTTATAATCGAGAACTCTATTGGCGTGTCAAGGCCCTCCCTTTCTACCGTAATGTTCACCTGAGTTCCCGGAACGCCCCTTAAAAGCGCAACCACGTTACCCAGACTCTCGCCCCTTGTAGGTTCTCCCTCAATCTTCACGATTCGATCGCCCGCTAAAAGGCCTACCTTATCAGCCGGCGTCCCCTCCAGTGTCCATATGACAGTGGGATAGCGGTCCTTTTGGGATATGCTGATCCCTAATCCCCCGAATTCTCCCTTGGTATCTATTCTCAACTGTTCCGCTGCCCTCTCATTTAGGAACTGACTGTAGGGATCCAAGTCGCTCAACATCCCCTCTATCCCAGTTTCAAGCACATCGTCCGGTTCCAGCTCCTTATAGTAGTGGTACAGAATCTTTTTGTACACATCCCACATATCCTCCATGTCCTCGTCCACATCCTGATATTTATCCTTGCCCGTAGCGTAGTCTGAATACAATCCCCATCCTGCTGTCAGGATGATTAGAAAAACGATTAAGGTCCATTTGCGCTTCATACCTAATCTCCTTGAGAAAAGACATTAATCTCAGTATTTATTGTATATCACTCAAAGGATATAGTGTTTCTGGGTTGTGTCATACATCACAGAGCCAAAAGCGAGTGCAGTCTCTCCCAGATCACCTTCTTTACCTCCCCCCAAACACTTTCTACGCCCCTACTTCCATCTATTATAATGACCCGCTGTGGCTCTATCCTGGCTATCTCCAGATACCCTTTTTTGACTCTGCAGTGAAACTCCCTGTCCTCGCTTTCCAGCCGGTCAGGCGGGGTTCCTCTTTGCTCTATCCTGCCCTGCGCCACATCAACAGGTAAATCTATCAATATTGTAAGGTCCGGCGCTATCCCCTTCGTAGCTATGCTGTTCAAAGAGGAGATAACCTTCATATCCAACTGTCTTCCGTAGCCCTGATATGCTAAGGTAGAATCTGAGAAACGCTCGGATACCAAAATCTTTCCCTCTTTAACCGAAGGTCCGATTACTTCCTCAACGTGCTGAGATCTGCTTGCCATATAGAGAAAAAGCTCCGTGAGCCCTCCTATCCTTGCATTCCTCTTATCCTTTACAAGCTTTGAAATCCACTCCGAAATCTCTGTTCCCCCGGGCTCTCTGGTAATTACTACATCTATCCCTTTGCCCTGCAGTCTCTCCCCCAGCCGCCGTACCTGGGTGGACTTCCCGCAACCATCTATGCCCTCAAAAGTTATAAAGTATCCCTTCACAACAACCCCCAAACTGTCCATAATCCCTATAATGTAGGACTTCACCAACGCCCAAATAGCTGCCAAGTATTTTCAGTTCTAAAGAAAACATTCCAGACCCCCTCAAAGATGTATATCCTTCATCCCAATTTGCTCGGATATGCAACCCCAGCAATTAGGGGGCTCACTCGCAATTAGCGCGCTTATTCCCTGAATATCCCAGCTCTGAACCTTGCATCCAAAAGCCCTTATAGGGCTCTTTCTGCTGACGCTGAATTTATAAATCGTCTCCTTTGAACTCAAGCACAATCTGATCCATCTTGATGAGATCATCGCTTTTTAGAATCTTCTCCATCAACCTCCTGCCGTTTACAAAAGTCCCGCTGGAGCTGTGTAAATCGTAAAGAGTATATTTATATCCTTCTCTGGTTAATTGGACTTGATTTCCCAGCGTAAAGCTCCAATACCCTTTCTGCAACCTTCCTGCAACTACAATTCTCAAGCCCGATCCTGTATCATCTGGAATCACAATGTCACAGGACCGGTCTCTGCCCACCGTTATGATATCCTTATCTAGAGTAAACTCTTTACCCGCTGCAGGCTTATCTTTCCCCACTAGCTTGTCTTGGCCTTGCCGTGTCACTAACTCAAACTCGAAATCATCGAACTTGATCCTCTGTCCATCGTCCAAGGGATACCCCGATCCCCTTAACTCATTCGCGACCCCCCCGTCAGCGCTCCCGACATCCACCAGGGTGTATATTCCCGACCTGAATATCTGAGCATGTCTTTCGGACACTCCTTTGAACGGGAGCTTCAGATCGCTGTCTTCAGATCTCCCGATCAGGCACCTGACCTTGTTCAATCTGTACTGCGGTGGATGTTCTGTGGTGGGCGTCGTCTGCCCTGCAGCCGTCAATATGAGTCTCCCCCCTGAGTATACATTCACAGACTTTCGTAGGATCAGCTTAAATCGGAAAGGGGAATCGGTCCTTCCAACAACAATATCGTTGAACTCTCTGTCCAGGAGCACCTGGCCGCTCTTCCTGTCGCCGCCGATACGTATCCCGTTGACTATCGTGCCGCAGACGCTCCCCAGGTCAGATATATAGAACATACCGTCTCTAAAATCGATCTGAAAATGTTCCTTTGAGACATTAAGCCGGTCGTCCGCATCTACCAGATAGAGGTAGTTGCCGGGCGTATTCTCCTTATATCTCGGCCTTTTGTCCTTCGTCACGTCCCTGCCTACTTTGAAAGGAAAGCGGGATAAAGAAATCTCCTTCCCCTGCATTTCTCCCGACACGCCGATTAACAAAGCGTCTCTTTCAAGCATAATAGCGCTCTCCTATCAGGGAGACTTGGAAAGTTTCTGATGCCTATAACTCGTTATTCAACACCTACTTCGGTCTACCACTACTATTTTGGAACGCAGAGCAATTTAAGGCGTCTTAAGAATTAGAACCGAACCACACGCCAAGTGCCCTTCCCCGAGTAGGAGCTTTAGCTTGAGAAAAAGCGTTCACAGCGACCGAAATTTGGGGAAGGGCACTTTTTTTAGGGAAAACTATATGATCGACAGGACAACAGAATTATTCTGAACAGAACAGCAAGCCTACATCTATTTTAAATACACACTTACAGCACTGACCGTGGCCTTATCCATCGTTGTCGCCGGGGACAGCGGTTGCAGGTCCTAATCTATTACTCGGAAGAACGAGTTCGGATCAAGGTGTGATCAATAGATTATTCGCCCTTCTTTTGATCAGCTTTCTCCTTTTGGGAGCACTTACCGTACTTGGCTATGAATTCCGCGAGTCTGTCCCTTGCCTCATCATCTCGCAACTGCTCGGGAGGGGATTTCATAAAATATGACGAAGGGGCATTAAGAGCTCCCTTCAAGCCGTGATCTAAACCTAACTTGCAGCACCTTACAGCGTCGATTACGACCCCCGCAGAATTGGGTGAGTCCCACACCTCTAATTTGAGCTCCAGTTCAAGCGGCACATTTCCGAACGATGTGCCCTCCATCTTTAGGTAGCACCATTTCCGGTCACCGAGCCAGGGCACATAATCGCTGGGTCCTATGTAGACATTCTCCTCGCCTATATCGTAATCCAACTGAGACGTTACGGCATTCGTCTTACTTATCTTTTTGGATTCCAGTCGCGAGCGTTCGAGCATGTTCAGAAAATCCGTATTGCCTCCCACATTCAATTGACTCGTCCGCTCCAACTTGACGCCTCTTTCTCTGAAGAGCCTCGTCAATACACGGTGAACGATGGTAGCCCCGACCTGAGATTTGATGTCGTCGCCTATGATGGGTAGTCCCCGCTCTTCGAATCTCCTTTGCCAGTACTTATCCTCCGCGCTGGCTATGAATACAGGTACGCAGTTTACAAATCCACATCCTGCATCCAGAACCTGTTCCACGTACCACCTGGTGGCCTCTTCACTCCCGACAGGAAGAAAATTTAAAACCACATCTGTGCCTGTATCCTTCAATATCCCAACGATGTCAGAAGTCGCCCCCGGAGCCTTCTCTATAACCTGTGACAGATAATGACCGATGCCATCGTGCGTCATCCCGCGCCCCACAGGAACACCCAGATGAGGTACATCGGCGAACTTTATAGTGTTGTTAGGCTTAACGAATATTACGTCTGCTACGTCCTTGCCGACTTTGTTCTCGTCAATGTCGAACGCGGCTGATATTTCGATGTCACGGATATGATAGCCTCCTAAATTCACATACATAAGCCCCGGGACGAACTCATTCTCATCAGCGTCTTTATAAAAATGTAGTCCCTGAATAAAGGCAGATGCACAGTTCCCTGCACCTATAATCCCAACCCTCACTTTGCTCATAGAGTAACTCCTTATGTTACAAATAGATGCCAGATTTAAAGATATTAAATGGTCCATTAATAGAAGCAATTGATGGATGCCACTGGGGAACGCTACTTTTTTAAGTCGAAGCGATCTCCTTTTTCGACTTTTTCCAGATGTACCACAACCTTTCTCCCACAGTGTAGTTGGCCAGAAGAGCGATAACCCATATAGCCACCATAAGCCCGTTCTTCCCTATGATAGCGCCGAGTCCGATCAAGATGACGCGCTCTGGTCTCTGCATAAAGCCGACTTTACACTCCTCCCCTAAGCCTTCCGCTCTGGCGCGCACGTAGCTGACCATAAGCGAGCCGACCAGCGCGAAAAATATGGCAATGCTTGTGATCCACCAATGAGCCAGGATCGAATAATAACCTATTCCAAACCAGACGATGGTCTCCGAGTAGCGATCAACGGTAGAATCCAACAGCGCTCCGAACTTCGTCGTGCAGCCGGACACCTTTGCCACCTGTCCATCCAAGGCGTCGCAGAGCCCGGCCAGAAGGACTGTAATCCCGGCAAGAAGAAATCCCTCTTCTTTAAAGAGATATGCTGCATAGAGGTTCAGAATAAACCCCAACAGAGTAATGACATCCGGATGGATGTTCAGCTTAACCAACAGCCTAACCGATGGCTGTAAGAAGACTGAAAATTCCTCTTTTAGCCTTTCTCTGATCACCTTACATCTCCGTCTTTGACTTCCCAAAAAAAGAGTCTATTCTTTTTCGCCTCCCTTTACTACAACAACAAACTCCCCCTTGGGGACCCTCTCTTCAAACATCTCTACAAATTGACCTAACTGGCTCCTTAAAGTCTCTTCAAATCTTTTGGTCAATTCTCTCGAGATGGAGACCTCTCTGCCGCCAAATATCTCATAAGCGTCTTGAAGCATCACCTGGAGCCTGTGCGGACTCTCATAAAAGATCATGGTGCGCTTTTCGCACTTAAGCTCTTTAAGACGCTGCTTCCTTTTTGCAGCTTTCCGAGGCAGAAACCCCTCAAAGACGAATCTGTCAGTAGGCAATCCTGAGACCACAAGCGCCGCAAGAGCAGCGCAGGGCCCAGGGATCGGCACAACCTCAACCCTTTGAGAAACGGCAAGTCTAACCAGTCTGTACGCCGGATCGGAAATACCAGGGGTCCCCGAGTCAGATACTAAGGCGACATCCAGACCTTCGCTCAGGGATTGGACGATAGCCGGTCCCTTTTCCTCCTTATTAAAGTCGTGAAAGCTGGTAAGGGAAGTATCGATCCCGAAATGCGAAAGGAGCTTGCGTGTTCTGCGCGTATCCTCAGCCGCAATAAAGCTCACCTCTTCGAGGATCCTCTTGGCGCGAAATGTGACGTCCTCAAGATTGCCTATAGGAGTGCTGACGATAAAGAGAGTCCCTGTACCCGTTTGATTCTTACGGATGGATGCTCCACTTTTCACGGAAAGGTTGTCCACACAGATATGGATAGTTCCGGGGACTCCTTTCTCATCACCGCTTTTGTGTTGGACCGAGGCATAGCGCTTAAAAAGGTTCCCACAAGATTCTTCCAATTTGCAGTGGAATATGGGAGTGAAGAAAACTGAAGGTCTGCTCACCTTCGAACTAAATATATCATAATTCTTAATGGGTTGCAAGTGAAATTTTGTGTCCGTCCTAGTTTACAATGTGTACGTGTTGTCCACATTGTTGTCCACATGTTATCCATTCAATGTGGATTAGATGAATTTACTCTTAACTATATCATTAAATATACAAAATGTTAGGCTGAACGATAAATCTTAACACAAGTTGCTCCGTATTCGTTGAATAATGTGGATAACCTTATCACAATATTCTTAACATACTGTTTATCTGTATCTTATCTAATATCCAAGGATGTTGATATCTTGTGAATAATGTCGGACGATCATATTTTCTTAATAAATACCAGAGATCCCTTCCGCTCTATTATGGGCACCTGGATCCGCTGGATTTGTATGTTGAAGCGAAGATCAGGAAAGCGGGCACAGAGGGCCTCTATCTCATTTGAAGGATGGGGGCCCCTGTAGCACATGAGAAATCCGGAGGGCTTCAGAAGAGGTTCACAGAGAGTGAAAAGAACAGGGAGTTGTGCCACTCCTCGTGCGGTTACACCGTCGAAACCGAATCTGTATTGGGGATCGGAAGATAGATCTTCCGCTCTGCTGCATAGGACATTTACATCGGTAAGGTCAAGGGTCCGCACAAGGGTTCTGAGAAAGGAAGCAGCTTTTCGCCTGGATTCCACAAGGGTTAATCTGAGGGCGGGGCGGACGATCTTCAGCGGTACGCCGGGGAATCCAGCCCCGGAACCGATGTCGAGAATCCTAAGATCGCACAAGTCGCGAAGAAAGGGGAGGGCGGTCAGGGAATCCAAGAAATGATGAGTAACGATCCTGTCGCGATCGCTTGTGGATATAAGATTGACTTTGAGCGCCCATTTTAGCAGGAGATCCCGATAGGCCATGAACGCCCGTATCTGCCGGTCCTCAAGAGAAATGTCGAGTTGGGAGCAGCCGGTGGACAGATGATGGATATCTGCAAGGGAGGGTGTAGACATAACGCGGTCAACTGCGCCGATATCTTTCTATGTGGACGAGAAGAACAGAGATGTCGGAGAATCTTACACCGGCTATCCTGGAAGCCTGTCCCACCGAACGAGGCATGATCTCCGTCAACTTCTGCCGAGCTTCTGCCGATAGAGCGGATATGGACAGGTAATCGAAGTCGTCCGGTATGATTCGGCCTTCCATGTTTCGGAATTTTTGGACGTGCTTCATCTGCCTGCTGATATAGCCTTTGTACTTCACTTCGATTTGGGTCTCTCTGGCGACATCAGCGGGAAGAGTCGCCGCGCCGTCCATCAGAGGTATCAAGTGTTCGTATCGCAGTTCCGGGCGTTTGAGGAGCTGGTCGAGCGAACAGGACTCTGATATCTCGGCGGAGCCAGCGCGATTTAGAATCGGATTGGCTTGGGATGGACGCACCTTGGTGGACTTAAGCATCGAAACTCCATCCCGGATACGTTTCCTTTTTTTCGACCTTTCCTTAATGACATCCTTCGGGACAAGGCCTATCCTATCAGCGTGATCCAAGAGTCTGATGTCGGCGTTGTCCTGACGCAGTAAGAGGCGGTACTCCGCCCTGGATGTGAACATGCGGTAGGGTTCCCTGATCTCCTTTGTCACCAGATCGTCAACCAAAACACCAATATAGGCCTCCGATCTGTCAAGTATCAGGGACTTCTCCCCTCTGATCTTCAGAGCCGCATTTATGCCCGCGATCAGCCCCTGGGCAGCGGCTTCTTCGTAGCCGGACGTGCCGTTGAGCTGACCTGCAAGGAAGAGACCGGAGACGATCTTGGTCTCCAACGTGGGGTAAAGCTGCGAGGGGAAGACAAAGTCGTATTCCACAGCGTAGCCGGGCTTCGTAATCCCGGCCTCCTCCATGCCCACAATCGTCCTTAAAGCCTTCAACTGGACGCCCTCAGGCAGACTTGTGGAAAATCCGTTGATGTAAACCTCCGTCGTGCCCCTGCCCTCTGGCTCGATGAATATCTGATGCGACGGTCTGTCGCTGAAGCGAACGACCTTATCTTCGATTGAGGGGCAGTACCTGGGACCGATGCCGACTATCCTGCCTGAGTAGAGAGGAGACTGATCTAAGGACGATGTGATTGCCTTATGAGTAGCAGAGTTAGTGCGGGTAAGGTGGCACATAACCTGATTGACATCCAATTTGTATGTATCAAATGAGAACGGCTCGGGGGGTTCGTCCCCCGCCTGTTCATCCATCACATCGTAGTTCAGACTCCTGCCCTCAACTCGCGGCGACGTGCCGGTTTTTAGCCTCCCCAACGCTAAGCCAAGTTCCCTAAGAGAGTCGGAGAGGGACGATGCAGGATCTTCTCCTACACGACCGGAGGGTGTGTTTTCGAGGCCCACGTGGATAAGCCCTTTGAGGAAGGTCCCGGTCGTCACGATTACGGCAGACGCAAGTATCTCATCTTTCGACGAAGTTGATATTCCTACAGTCTTCAGCCCATCAGTGAGTATAGATGCAACTTGAGTCTTCTTTATAAGGAGATTCGGCTGACTTTCCACTGTTCGCCTCATCTCGGCCTTATACGCAGCCCTGTCCGCCTGAGCACGCGGGGACCATACAGCGGGTCCTTTGGACCTGTTTAGCATCTTGAACTGTATGCCTGTTCGGTCTATCGCCTTTGCCATCTCGCCTCCCAGTGCATCTATCTCCCTGACCAGATGACCTTTGCCCAGACCGCCGATAGCGGGATTACAGGGCATATGGGCTATGTTATCAGGGTTCATGGTCACAAGCACTGTAGAGCACCCCATTCTGGCGGTGGCAAGAGCGGCTTCACAGCCGGCGTGGCCCCCGCCGACCACTATAACATCATATCTATTAGAATTTAACATATATACTTCTCTATTTACGGACGTTTCACACTTCCTAAAGTTGTTTCACGTGAAACATCCTCTTGCCTTGCGCTTTCAAGCTGAATTGTTTCACGTGGAACATTCATTATTTCCCGATACAGAACTCCTCAAAGATCTTATTTAGAACGTCCTCTGATGTCGTCTCTCCGACGATCTCTCCCAGAGCATCCAGGCCCTCCCTGATGTCAAACGAAACGTACTCGGGCGACATTCCGCCTCGAACTGCATCCATAGCCGATCTCAACGACAGAGACGCCCTCCTGAGACAGTCAGCGTGTCTTTCTTTTGTTATCACCTCTCCGTCCTCCCTATTTTCCAGTCCGTTCAAGAGAGGGGCTGACATCGCGGCTTTCAGATCATCCAGTCCTAATCTCTCTGTCGCTGAGATATTCACGGATGAACCGTTTCCAAATATCTTCAAGTCATCTTCCCTGACGGAAACTCCCAGATCTAGCTTATTTAGCGCCAGTATTTTTTCCTTACTTCCCACAATACTTGCCAGGGCTCTATCCTTCTCATCTAACGGCTGTGACCCGTCCAAAACCACGACAGCTATCTCTGATTCATCGACACTATAAAGCGTGCGTTTACGCCCCTCCCTTTCAACAGGATCATCTGTGTCTCTGATACCGGCAGTATCCACCACTACGCAAGGGATTCCCTCAATGTTTATCCATCCCTCAATGGAATCCCTAGTAGTCCCCGGAAGAGGCGTCACAATTGCGCGATCCTCGTCCAGAAGGGCGTTCAACAGGCTCGACTTACCTACATTCGGCTTTCCCACTAAAGCGACTTTCGCGCCCTCCTTAATCACTTTTCCAAATCGAAACGAACCTTCAAGACGATCTATCTCTCCTATAGCCTCCTCCAACATCTTCATCACCTCAGAATTGTCCACGAACTCTATATCCTCCTCTGCAAAATCCAGGGATACCTCTAAAAGCGCCATACATTCAGTAAGACTGGCCTTAAGTTTCTCAAGCCGCCTGGATAGTGCACCCCTCAACTGAAAATAAGCCGACTTGAGTCCCTCTTTGCCCTTTGCCTTCACCAGATCAGCTACAGCTTCAGCCTGAGATAGATCCATCTTCCCGTTTAAAAACGCTCGCTTGGTAAACTCCCCTCTTTGGGCAAGTCTGGCGCCCGATGCAAGCAGAACCTCCAGAATCCTCCTTTGAACCAGGACTCCCCCGTGGCAGTGGACCTCTACTACATCCTCCCCGGTGTAGGACCTGGGGCACCTCATGACACTCACCAATACCTCATCTATCTCTTCTCCCCTATAGACTATCAGCCCATGAAGTATGGTATGGCTCTTTGCGTCCTGCAACCGCTTTTTGCCGCTCCCGTCAAATATACTATCTGCAATCTCTACAGCCCGGCTCCCACTTAGGCGAATTATCCCCACTCCACCTTCGCCCAACGCTGTAGCTATCGCTGCTATCGTATCATCTATCAAGACTTTATTCACAAGCAAAATAGGGGCACATATGGCCCCATTCTATCCTTTCATCTGCCCGTCTGAGTATCAGAGTAAAGCACAACTCATCTTTCATCTTCTTAAAGACCGTATTCGGTAGTGTAAGACAGGTAAATGTTTCACCTGAAACATCTTGTCCTTCTGTCTAGTCCCACCTCCTAAATCTCCTTTGACTTTCCTCTCCTTTTCTGCTTTACGACCGTGACTGGTTCCTCTTTATTGACTTTCGATAGCTTCGGTTGGATCACTAGTTGCTGAATCCCGCTAAAAATGTTAAACATTGTCCAGTAGAGCACCAGACCTGCCGAGAAGCTCTTAAAGATGAATACCATGACCACGGGCATAATATATACCATAGCTGCCTGCTTGGGGTCCTTCATAGTCATCTTCTGCTGGATGAACATAGTGATACCCATCAGAACCGGAAGAACATAATAGGGGTCCGGAGCGGAAAGGTCCTGTAGCCACAGCGCGAATTCGGCTTTTCTCAACTCTATCGTGCTACTAAATACGGTGTAAAGAGCTATAAATATCGGCATCTGAAGGAGCATCGGCCAACAGCCCCCCATAGGATTTACCCCCTGTTCTTTGTAAAGCTTCATCATTTCCTGGCTCTGCCGCTGCTTGTCATCTTTGTATTTTTCTTTTAACTCTGCCATCTTCGGCTGAAGTGATTGCATCTTGGACATCGACTGATAGCTCTTAGCAGTGAGCGGATAGACGGCGATCTTAACCAGAATTGAAAAGATAATTATGACAACTCCATAGTTGGGTATCCAATCATATAGTCCAATTAATATGGGAATGAGCACCTTGGATGATATTGGCTTTAAAATCGGCTGGAGGAAGGGCCATCCCCAGTCTATTACACCGTCCAGACCGTAAGGGCCCACGTCCCTCAGTATGGGATACGATATCGGACCCATATAGATAAAACTATCTATTTGTCCATCCTCTCCCATATCGCTCGCAATAGTGAAATTGTAGATAGGGATGCTGTACCCGCTTACGTGTTCTCTCACGTATCCCGACACACGAGCTTCCGACTCTCGCCCGTCAAGCGGTGCAAGACAGATAAAGAAATATCTATTCCTTACGCCTATCCAGTCTAATCGTCCATGTTTACCTTCTTCTTTATTCTCAATCTCAAATTGCTCTACCTCTCCTCCCATAAACGTATAGGCCTTCATAGAGGTCAAATCCTGAGCTGTGTCAGCCTCTGTGATCGCAATTCCACCTGCCCAATTCAAAGCGCACTTAACGTCCTCACCGAAGCCTACGACGTTCACTTTCAGGCCTATGTCGTATCTATCCCCCTTTATAGTTAACCGTCTTTCTATTTTCCTACCGTCTCTCAGGTCCGCAGTGAAGGTTATTTCTCGCTCCTGGCCTTTCTCTACAAATATGTGGTCTCTGTCGGTGATGATGAACTCGACGTCACTTAAATCATGCACATTCCCATCTACCTCAAGCAAGAGAGTAGGTCCCCCACCTCCATCCTCTATTAGCTCAACCCAGCCTCCATCTTGTCCTTCAAACTTTTTGAGCTTCAGACTCGTGAACCCTCCTCCTTTCGTGCTTATCGTCCCCATGAAGACTTCGTTCTCAACCGTTATGTCGGTGGCTTCAAAAACCTCTTGAGGATCATATAGTTCAGCTTGTGTGCCGTCTTCGCTCCATTCATGTTCTTCAGCTTCTTGGATATCCCTGGTACTTATTTCCTTGTATGGGTCCGGAGAGTGAAAGTTTCTTGCGGCTTCCTTTTGTACAACTTCTGTGGGTCGATCTTCGCCAGTCGTCTGTCTGTCGTCTTTATCCTGATTCGGGTCGCCGCCGATCAACTTCTGATAAAGCGGAGTAGAAGTTAAAATTATCACTAATCCTATCAAGATAAATGCTATTACTGTGTTCTTGTCCATGATTCTCTCTATTCCACCGGGTCGTATCCCCAGCCCCCCCAAGGATGGCATTTCAGCAATCGTTTTACAGTTAGCAATATTCCCCTTGTAGGGCCATTCTTCTCAATGGCTTCTATGGCGTATGATGAGCACGACGGAGTAAAACGACAGGCCCCTAGCAAGAATGGCCTAATAGAGATCCTGTACGCTTCAATTAAAGATATTAAGGTTTTAGATATTATCCGCATAGTCCAGCTTTGTCAAGTAACTCAATTATACCATCTTCTAGTGCCACATAATCCAGTCCGTATGCCCGCTTGTCTGGAACTATTGCGAGCTTTGTATTTTTGTGTCCCATCTTCTTTAGTCTATTCCGGCAAGCATCTTTTAGTTGCCGCTTTAGCTGATTCCTCGTTACCGCAGTCTGGATTCCTTTCGGCAAAAGCACATGAATTTTCAGTCTCCCTTCCCCCCTGATGAAGCAGAGTCTCCCCAAGGACCCTTCCAACCACTCGCCGTGTTGTAAAAGGTGTTTAACAACGGTGTCTTTGTTGCGTGCGTTCCCCATTAGCATTAAATTAAACGGCTAAACGCTTTCTTCCTCTCTGTCTGCGCCGTTTGATCACTTGGCGCCCCGCTGGTGTTTTCATTCTCCTTCTGAATCCATGTTTATTTTTGCGTTTTCTGTTGCTGGGCTGGAATGTCCTCTTCAATTTAAATCCTCCACTGTAGCTATGCACCGAAGTCTTTTTGTTTTTTGGGTGGTGAATGATTAAATATAAACGTAAATTTTTTTTCTGTCAAGCTCTTTCCCTGATTATTCCCAGCCTGAAAAGGGTGCTAGTTTAAAGTACTGATAAGATCGAGAAGTTATGGTGTTGGGCCAAGTTAACTCTTTTCTTGGGAAATCGTTAGGTATTCAGAAGTATAGTTGATCTAAAATATTGCATTGTCTTACAACCTAGTAAGGACTCGTTTTCATATACCATGTGTTTTACATGAGTGTCTATATATGTTAAGCATTATGAGTATGTTATAGTAAAGGTTTCGTTGGTTTTTTAGGAGTGGAGTAACCCGTTTTTTCTGTCGAAAATCTCTTGACTTTCCCTATGTGAATTTGTAGTTTTTAGAGGTATGCAGCGTGTGGACAAATGTAGCTCTTCAGATGGCTCTGTAATCGCTGCACTCCTAACGCTACACCTGAAAGTCTGCTTTTCGCCCGTTCATTCGCGTAAACATTAAGATTACCAGCCGAAAGAATCTCCGATAGTGTCTCAATAGATCTCTGTATTTAGCAGATGTATCGTTGCTATTTTACCGGTATGCATGAACAGCGGATTGGTTTTGTTCGGAAGGGCTTTTATCGTGTTGTACCCTTGCTAGGGTGAATCGTTGTTGTTTTTACCTTTGCCTAAAAATATGGAAAAACCACCAAAGATGGAAGAGAAGATGTATAGCGACCCTCACGAAACATGGCGAAAATGCCTGAGTGCCATAGAGAAAAAAATTAAGCACCAAAGCTTTGAGACATGGTTTCGTACGACTAACTGTTGCCGATTCGACGAAGAGGTAGTGGAAATCGAGGTGCCCAGTGCATTCTTTCGAGATTTTTTGGAGGAGAACTACTTTGATATAATATCAAGTACTATCCGGGAGGAGAGCTCGGTTTCTCCAGAAATTACGTTCTCTATAGTCGAGAACGACATGCGTGGGCCGCCGCCGTTTTCGCGTGCTCGTTGTTCGGTGCCAGAAGGTAGTGAGACCTCGCCCATCTTAATGGGAACACTTAATTCGAAATATACGTTTGACAAATTTGTGGTTGGAACAGGAAACGAGTTTGCCCATGCTGCTTCGATGGCTGTAGCTGAAGCACCTGGGGATAATCCTTTTAATCCTCTGGTAATCTATGGAGGAGTGGGACTGGGTAAGACTCACATCCTTCAGGCTATTGCGGACTTCTGCGTTTCGGAGTCTACTGTACAAAACATAATATGTGTGTCGTCTGAGCAGTTCTTCACTGAGTTTATAAACTCAATGAAAGAGAGAAAAACTGCGGATTTTGCGAAAAGGTACCGTACTGCTGATATCCTGCTGGTAGATGATGTGCAGTTTTTCCTTATGACTGAGAGTATTCAACGGGAACTGTTCCACACGTTCAACGCACTACATCAGAACGGCAAGCAGATAGTGCTAACGTCTGACTGTCCGCCCAATAGACTCAAGAGCATGGAAGAACGTCTTATTTCCCGATTCCAGTGGGGGCTCGTGACAAGTATAGAACCTCCCGACCTGGAGACGAGAATAGCTATCCTGAAAAAAAAGGCTGAGGATCAGTCTATCGCTATATCTGACGAGATAGCCTCCTTTATCGCAAAGAACGTGAGTTCTAACATCCGGGAGCTTGAGGGCTGTCTTCTGAAGATTCTTGCTTATACTTCGCTTAATAATCGAAGTATATCGTTAGAGATGGTAAAGAGGATTGTAGAACCTTCCCTTCAAACATCAGGTCTTATAGTAACTGTAGAGGTGATACAACGTAAGACTTGTGAATATTATCAGATCCCACAGGACGTTCTGATAGGCAAGAGTCGCAAGCAGGATATAGCAGCAGCTCGCCAAATAGCTATGCATCTTTCAAAGAGCCTTACAAAAGTGACACTCAAGAATATAGGGCTGCACTTCGGAGGTAGAGATCATACGACTGTCTTGCATGCATGTCAAAGAATAAGAAGTAGGATTGAGGCCGATCAGAAATTCGGTGAAGAGATAAAGTCGCTATCAGATTCTATTGTAGTAGAGGCTACCCCACGAAAGATCCCGCCCTATTCCCATTAGTCCTTAGCATATGCAGGAAATGTAGTAAAGATATTGTCCACTGGCAACGTAGCACGTTTCGCGGCCCGTTTAGGGTTGGTATAGTCAGTAATAGTTATCCACAAAAGAAGTTGATAACTATGTTAACAACACTACCTCTTCATTGGAATTACGCACAAGGTAAAGGGACGGAAGTGAAGAACTTAGACTTTTCCAGATTTCTATGCACACGATTTGCCTATCTATTCAAGTATCTTAAGGTTTTAGGTTCCGTATGGCATTGTGTTGTTCTTCTCCTCTTCTTTAGGCATGTTATTAACATATAAACATAGTATTATAATTAGTGTTGTTATAACTATATTATTTATAATAAGAGTAAATTACTTGTGGAAAATGAAGAAGCGGATACTTAGGCAAAGTAATTGAAGTTTATGTTGCTCTCTTATCAGGTTTGCAATTATTTTCCTGGTGCTATAACGACTAACAACTGATGAGATTCTACGACATCGCCTTTTTTTACCGCTATGTATTCTAGAATGCCGTTTTGATGGGATGTGATTTCATTAAACATCTTCATAGCCTCAAGGACAATTAGGGTATCACCATCCTTGACATGGTCTCCGAGGGATTTCTGAATAGAAGCGACCACACCGGGGATGGGAGACAAGATCTCTTGCTTTATGGCATGGGTTGTACCTTTGGATTTCTCAAAGGCTCCTAAGGAGAGCTCATCTTTTACTTGTAACGTGAATTGATATCCTCCTATAGATAGAGTGTACTGGTCGCCTTGTACGGAAGTACCAACTTCAATTGATCTATCGCCTATTAGGAGCGAGATAAGACTTTGTGCTATGATATCAACTGCGTCAATTGTGTACTGTACATCGTCCACTGTGATGATATAAGCATTGTCTTGTCTTTTTACTTGGACGGAGTGTGTTTTGCCTTCTCGCGTTAGGATGTAGAATCTATCTTGCATATCAGCTTGTATTTGGCATCCTGCCACTTAAAGCTCTCCTTCTACCTGAGAGCTTCCAGGAATTTGAGACAGACGGGTAAGTATCTGTTGTAGGTGAGGTAAGTTGAGATTTCTTAGATTCCATTACAGCGACAGATAGGATTGCTGCAAGTTCGGCGTCGGTATCAGGTTGATCTCTATCTCTCTGTATAGTAAAATGCTTATCAAGAAAATGTGTAGTTATATTGCCCTTCAGGAAGAACTTATTATGTAAGAGAAGTCTGTGAAAATCAAGTGTTGTGGTTATACCATCTGCCGCGTACTCTGAAAGAGCACTTCTCATGCGGTGGATGGCCTCAGTGCGGTTGCGACCCCATGTCGAAAGCTTCGCTATCAAGGGATCATAATGAATAGGGACGTAGTAGCCCTCATAGACTCCACAGTCATTTCTGATCCAGGGGCCTTCAGGTAACCGCAGCCTTTGAATGACGCCGACAGAGGGGGAGAAGTTGTTAAGGAAATCCTCAGCGTAGATTCGACATTCGATTGCGGAACCGTTTATGTTTATGTCCTTCTGCCCAAAACTTAGTTTGGCGCCCGTTGCTATTTGGATCTGTTCCTTAACAAGATCTATGCCGGTTGTCATCTCGGTTATGGGATGCTCTACTTGAAGCCTTGTGTTCATCTCCAGAAAGTAGAAGTTTCTATCTTGATCCACGAGGAACTCTACAGTTCCAGCGTTCACGTAGTCTACAAGTGTGGCGGCGGCAACGGCGGCTTTCCCGAGCTCATTTCTCATCTGCTTGTTGACAAAGGTGGACGGGCATTCCTCGACTATCTTCTGATATCGCCTCTGGATGGAGCACTCTCTTTCACCCAGGTGTACTATATTCCCGAAAGAATCTCCCAGAACTTGTATTTCAATGTGTCTGGGGTCTTGGATGAACTTTTCAAGAAGGAGTCTGTCGTCTCCGAAGGCCGAAAGCGACTCAGATTGAGCTTGCCGGACCGCACTTGTTAGTTCGCTTTTGGTACTTGCTATCCTCATACCCTTTCCGCCTCCGCCTGCAGCAGCTTTGATGAGTACAGGGAACCCAATATCGGTCGCGAGCTCCATCATGCTATCCACATCAGCTACTGCCTCCTGTGATCCGGGAATTACCGGAATCCCTGCGCTTTGCATCAGCTTTTTGGACCTTAATTTATCTCCCATAGCCTCGATGGCTTCAGGTGAGGGGCCGATGAAGCAGATGCTGCTGTGGCTGCACGCTTCTGCAAAGAGGGGATTCTCCGCCAAAAAACCGTATCCGGGATGAATCGCCTCAGCTTTTGTTCTCTGAGCCGCTTCAAGTATAGCTTCAATGTTGAGATAGCTATTTATAGACTCAGCGGGGCCTACACAGACGGCCTCGTCGGCCAAGAGAACGTGAAGCGCCTTTCTATCTGGCTCGGAAAATACAGCCACAGAGGCTATGCCCATCTCTCTGAGCGCTCTTATAACCCGGACGGCTATCTCACCTCTATTTGCGATCAAAACCTTTTTAAACATCAATTTATCCCTAACGTTAGAATATATGGAACGTTTGATATTTCTTGCTTAATAAGGAGTTTACAAAAACTATAAGCCCTGTACTTCTTGATATTCTGCCTCACAGGGATGTCCTGGGGCTATCCAGAGTTGCCTGCTTTGGGGCTTGCATATTAAAGACCATATTGTGCCCCATCCGTGGCCCGTTTTGTGGGATACATCTACCACATCTCCGTGAGTGCCGGAACATATATAGGATGTATGATCTCTGAGTATTTCCTTGACTGAGTGGACATCTAGAGTGCCCCGTAGTCTGCGCAGCATCTGATCTACTCTGCCATAACGGAGCCTCGACGTATGCCCTCCCTTGTTGTCTTCTCCTGTGCGGTGATTGGTTGCTATTACGTAACCGTTCGTCGGTTCTCTGACATGTACACAGCCTGGCATAGCCTCCACAACCGCAGCGTCACCGTTGCTATCAGCTAGAAGATAACTCATTGTCCTCAGATGAGGTACTGCTTGCATAAAGTCTATAGCGTCTCTGACGTTTCCGAGAGTATCCATTACAATTTCTACCACGATGATCCACTGGAGTCCTGGCTGTTGAGGGTCTCTTGTTGGAAGAGACGCCATCGTAAGACAGAGTCCTTTTTCATTGAGAACGTCAGGACTGCCCGCCTAATGATGTGTGTAAGATAGAGTCCGATTAGCCCCGTCAGGTATTATGTATCTCAGCTCGCACCATTTAAGATCTGAGTATATCCAATCGTAGTTCCTGCCAACAATCACGGTTTTGTCCGCAGTGATCGGTGGGAGGGCGGCAAAGCTTGTGCATCCTCTTAGTATCCCCTCCGTGCGGGCGAAGAAATAGGCAGTAAAGGCTTCGCTTTGGAATCTTCCAGCTTCCAAAATGCCCTCAAACTCATCTATCATAGGGGGATATATCGCTTGAACTATGCTTCTGCACTCGTTTGCAAAGTTTACGTCTTTACGCGAAGGCAGAGGGATAGGCAGCGTAGTGAGGTCTTTGGCCCTTTGCAGACCTATGTCGTAGTAACTTCCTTCGAATATCTTCTGTCTTAACATGTCAGAATTGAGAGGTGAGGAGAGAGCCTCGGTTCGTAGATGAGTATAGAATAGCGTAAGTATAATATATGGATGATTGTATCCAAGGGCAAGTCCTTTCAGCAGATACAATATATTCCTTACATAGCAATTATTGTTGACTTCAGATTGGAAAGAGGTTATCTTGGAGTTTGGATAAGATGCTCACGCACTATGGAGAACGAGATGCTAATGGCTGATGTGAAACCTGTTCTTCAAGATGGGATCTTTCACGCCAGACTGGACGAACTGAAGAATAAGAACGGTGATCCTCCCTGGGCAGAGCAACGATAGGCATTATTATATCTACCACGAATGGTGGGCCATTACTGGAGGGTGAAATAGACTGGGGGATCGAAGGCCGTTCTGAGCCGATCCATGCGCTCTCTGCAGATTTCATCTTGCTGCCGAAGAATCATTTCCATCAGATTCATCCCAAGGGCGCCGATCCGCCGATCCATACATACACCTTGCTATGAGCATCCCTGGAGAGGTTCACCGGCACCAACGGTGATTAAGTATAATCTATGAACTTTATAGACTACGTTGTTATAACCGTTAGATCAGGTGATGGTGGGAATGGATGCATGAGTTTCAGGAGGGAAAAGCATGTGCCGAAAGGTGGTCCGGATGGGGGAGATGGGGGAGACGGAGGAGATGTAGCCATTTGCGCGGATGGGAGTCTGTCGACTCTGCTGGATCTGAGATATCGCCAACGGTATAGTGCAAAAAGGGGAGAACACGGTAAGGGAAGTGGTATGCACGGGCATAGAGGCAAAGGGGTCGAGATCAGGGTCCCGCCTGGAACTGTGGTCAGAGACAAAAACACAGGTGACATTGTGACCGAGTTGATCGCCGATGGACAGCGCGATATTATACTTAAAAGGGGAAAGGGAGGAAGAGGTAACGCCCGCTTTGCCACAGCGACAGATAGGGCTCCACGGCGTTACGAAGAGGGACGCAAGGGAGAAGAGATGCTCTTGGAGATAGAACTCAAGCTCATTGCTGATGTGGGCCTGGTTGGCTATCCTAATGTGGGGAAATCTACTCTCCTTTCGCGGCTTTCGTCAGCTCGCCCTAAAATAGCTGACTATCCCTTCACTACACTCATCCCGAATTTAGGCATCGTGGGATTTGGGCAATACAAGAGCTTCGTTATGGCGGACATACCAGGACTGATAGAGGGTGCGCACGAGGGAAAGGGACTGGGATTCCAATTTCTAAGGCACATTGAAAGGACGAAGGTTCTGCTGTTTTTGGTAGAGTCCACAAGCCCGGATGCACAGAAAGACCTCAAGGCCCTGAGAGAAGAGTTGAGGCTGTTCGATGCAGATTTGCTCAAAAAGAGGAGTGTTGTAGCTCTGACGAAGATAGATCTTTTAGGAGATGAGGATCCCCCTGCGGTGATGCTGGACAATTCCTCATCTATTCCTATTTCCTCAGTTACAGGAGAGGGGTTGAGCCAACTCGTATTCGCATTGGGAGCCGCCGTGGAAGAGATGAGAGACTCCGAGGGGATAGATGAAAATGGATAGGCGAGCGATAGACGATTCTGAGTTTGTAGTTCTGGACTAGGAGGCGACAGGACTGGGAGCCTATTCAGGTGATAGAATATGTGAAATTGGAGCCGTCAAACTCCAGAAAGATGACGAGGTCGGCCAGTTCTGGACCATGATCCATCCTGATAGGCCTATCTCTCAAGGAGCTTTTGGAGTAAACCGGATTAGGCCGGCAATGTTGATGGATGCCCCTGTAAGTGAAGCGACCCTGCCGGAATTTAGGAAATTCAGCGGAAACTCTGTGATCGTTGTATATAACGCTAAGTTTGACATGGGATTTATTCAGTCCGAACTTAGGACTGCAGGATATGAAGGTTTGAATAACACTCTAATAGACGTAATGGCGTTAGCGAAACGACTGATGCCTGATATGGCACGCTTTGCTCTTTGGAACGTAGCCCAAAGGCTGGGGATTTCCTTCCCACATCAGCATCGCTCTATGTACGACGTGAGAGGCACGCTGAGGATATTTCTCCGCTTTCTGCATGTTTTGAAGGCCAACGGTGCAAGGACTGTGGAGGACATTATAGCACCTGCGTGACACGGATCAAATTTCGTAGGAGATCTGAAGAACCACAACGTTGAGACTATTCATGACACAGTATCAGAAGACAAGATAGACAAGACATTAGGAAAGATAAGATGGTTTCTATTGTTAATACTTTACGCTTTCGCTCACTACCTGATAGACCACTTTACAGACAGGTAGAATCCTCCTTGAAGTCTCCTACTAGGATAATCCGGGGAACTGAGATAAGAGTAAGTTTTTGGGAGATGCAACTAAACGAGAGTTTAGGCTTCTTATTTGCATAGCCTGCAAGCTGCCAAGGTTGAGTTACGGTGTCAGGAGTGGTAATGACTTCGATCGAAGATCCCCGCAGCTTGGCGATAATCGGAGCTGGTCCGATCGGTCTGGAAGCCGGGATCTATGCTCTCAATTTAGGGTACGATGTGAAGGTCTTTGAAAGGGGCTGTGTCGGAGAAAATATCTTGTGCTGGGGACATGTTAAGATGTTCTCTCCGTGGAGATTCAACTATTCGCGGTTGGGGGCAATGCTGCTTGCCCAGGATGGAGAGAATTTCTGTCCCGCAGCAGATGAATGTCCCACGGGTAGAGAATATGTCGAAGCATATCTTATTCGTCTCAGCCGACTCTCCATCCTGAGGGGGAGGATATTCCAGGGGACAAAGATAGTCGCAATAAGCCGGCAGAACCTTCTAAAACATGATCTCATCGGCGATGTGAAAAGAGGTGAAAAAAGATTTCGCATCCTAACACAAGGAAGAGATGGTCAGGAGAGGGTATTCTATTCTGATTTCCTGATAGATGCATCGGGCGTCTACGGAAATCATAACTATGTGGGCGACGGGGGCATTCCGGCTCTGGGTGAAAGAGCCAATGTCTCAAGCATCTCGTATCTGTTAGATGATGTCCTGGGGAAAGATCGAAATAGATACGCAGGGAAACGGACACTCGTCATAGGAAGTGGCTATTCAGCAGCGACAAGTGCATGTGATCTAGATAAGTTGGCATCCGAAGTTGAAGGCACATCCGTCCTTTGGATAACGATCGCAAAAGGAGATAAGAAGATCCCTTATAAATCTATACCCGGAGACGAGTTAATCGAAAGAGATGATCTGATTAAAAGAGCCAACGCAATTGCCGATGGAGCCTCCCCTCATATTCAGCATCTGCGAGGCATAGTCGTGGAAGAGATTCACAGATGCTCAGAGAATGGGAGCGTAACGGTGACGATGAGGAAGGAGGATGAGACCTTCGAAGAAGAGTTCGACCGCGTCTTGGCCAACGTGGGCTATAGCCCCGATAATAGTATATACAGCGAACTGCAAGTCCACGAGTGCTGGGCTACTAAGGGACCTATCAAACTGGCCACAGAACTTTTGGGTATAGAATCAGAAGACTGCCTGGAGCAAGCAAGCCACGGCGTGGAATCCCTGATCAATCCTGAGCCGGGCTTCTTCATATTGGGCAGCAAAAGTTACGGACTTAACTCCACATTTCTGATCAAGGTTGGACTCTTGCAGATAAAAGACGTCTTTTCATATTTGCAGAACGATTCAAAGTTAGACCTCTACGCGGATTCAGCGTTACACATGGATTAAGGTATTATGTGCGGACCGAAGATCACGGTTATAATTCCGGTTTTAAACGAACAGGTGTCAGTATCGGAGTGTCTGAGGCAGTTTGAGAGGTTAGACCGGGGTGGAAGCTGCGCTAGCTATTGTGAGATAATCGTGGTAGATGGCGGCAGTTCGGATAGAACTTGGGATATAGCATCTGAATTCTCTCAAGCTAAGGTGCTGTTAAGCAAGATCCCGGGAAGAGCTGCGCAGATGAACGCAGGGGCTGAGAGAGCTAGTGGAGACATTCTGCTTTTCCTCCACACCGACACCTATCTCCCACAGAACGCCTTCGATGAGATCATAGACTCTATAAACGGCGACGGAACAGTGGGAGGTAGATTTAGACTTAGGCTCTCAGAAGGTGGAATGTCTTATCGCCTAATAGGTGTGATGAGTACGCTGAGGTCAAAATATTTGGGTATCACTTACGGGGATCAGGCAATATACGTTCGCAAAGATGTCTTTCAGAGAGTCGGTGGCTTTCCGGAGATACCGATATTTGAGGACTCTGAGTTCTGCAAAAAGCTCTCCAGAACGGGTAATTTCCAGATGCTGGACGAACAGGTAACGGCATCTGCCCGCAGATGGGAAAAGAACGGAGTCTGGAAGACTGTCCTTAAGATGTGGTTGCTCAAGCTCCTGTATTCTCTGGAAGTTCCGCCTGAGAAATTGGTGAAGCATTACGAATGTGTCAGGTGAACAACGCTGCCCTAAGGGAAAGATCTTCTTAATGAGGAGCTATTAACATTGGGAAAGATGAACTATCCTTACATATCCCTTGAATCCCTTGACAACCTGTGGTTTCAGATTGGTGGGACGATCTGCAATTTGGAGTGCGTCCACTGCTTTATAAGCTGTGGCCCGAAGAACCATTCGTTTGGCTTTATGCCCGTTGGGGAGGTAAAGAAATACCTCCTGGAGTCCGAGAAATTGGGCGTCAAGGAGTACTATTTCACAGGCGGCGAGCCATTTATGAATAGAGAAATTGTGGAGATATTAGAGGAGACATTAAAAATTGGTCCTGCCACTGTCCTTACGAACGCGACAATTCTTAAAGATAAGGTTATAAAGGCATTATCTCAGATCGAGGCAAATTCCATCTATTCTTTGGAGTTCAGAGTCAGCTTAGACGGCTTCAGGCCGGAGGAGAACGATCCTATAAGAGGAGAAGGGACGTTTAACAGGGCTATGGAAGGCGTCAAGTTACTGGTCAATTACGGTTTTTTGCCCATAATAACCGCCACAAGGGTCTGGGCTCAAGCCGAAGATGAGAGGGTGCAAAAGGGCTTTATCAAAGCCTTAAAGGCAATAGGCTACCAAAGGCCCAGACTCAAGATCCTTCCCTCGTTGAAGATAGGTAGAGAACTTTTGAGGATCGGCGACTACGAAGACTGGGAGGTGGTCACAGAGGACATGATGGATGGATATGACGCCGGGCAGCTTATATGTTCAAAGAGCCGTATGGTCACGGATAAAGGTGTCTATGTATGCCCCATTCTCATAGATTTCCCCGACGCCAAGTTAGGAGATAATCTGAAAGAATCCTTCCAGAGCTTTGGGCTGCGGCACAAAGCCTGCTACACCTGTTATACGCACGGAGCTATATGCTCCAACCTTCCATCGGGCATCGAAAATGTTTAGTTCTGGCTACAATAAAATAGCCGTGTTCGGTGGAGTCTATAACAACCATATTGCCCTTGAATCGGCTATTGTGGACGCTAAGAACAGATGCGTGGATGAAGTCTTCTGCCTGGGAGATCTTGGCGCTTTCGGTCCGAATCCCGATAAGGTCTTTCCTATCCTCAAGGATAACAACGTCAAAGTCCTGAGGGGCAACTATGACGACTCCATAGCCAATGAGCTAAAGGATTGCCAGTGCGGCTACACCGATCCTAGAGATAACTATTTTGCCAAGATCAGCTACAACTATACGTTTGCTAAGACCTCTCTAGAGAACAGGAGATGGATGAAAGAACTGCCCTGGGAGTTTAGGCTAAAGATAGGCAACCGCAGAGTCCTGATGTGTCACGGGTCCCCCCGGAAGATTAACGAATTCCTCTGGGAATCCACGACTCCGACTCACTTCATAGAAAAGCTTCTCGACGACTACGACGCAGAGGTCATACTGGCCACACATACGGGAATACATTGGAAAAGAGAGGTCTCAAAGGACAGGTGCTTTGTGAACGTCGGGGTTTTAGGTCGCCCGGAGAACGATGGGAGCACCAACGCCTGGTACACTGTTCTGACAGCATGTAATGGCTCGCTTGATGTGCAATTTGTCCCCTTGGATTACGACTACGAAAGCTTGGCTTTGGAGATGAAGCGGGAGAAGATTCCAGAGGAGTTCATAGATACGATTCGCTCCGGCTGGTGGACGACGTGTCTTGAGATATTACCCTCCAAGGAGAGAAGAAGAGGAAAATTTTGACCTGGCTTCTACTAAGAGGTGCTGCAACCGATCCGTCTTGACGAAAGACCTATCCCGCATTCTATTTCGGGTGCGGGATTTTGTCTGTCCATATCTTGGCTGAGCGGAAGTTAAATGCAAAGTTCGGAAAAGAGAGTCATATTAATTACGGGTATTGCGCATGCTATGATCCATAGGTATATTGGGGAGTATTTCATACCTGCTTTTCGGCCTGGGAGCGCTGCCTGCAGGGATGATAGCGGATAGGTTCGGATCGAGGAGAGTTCTCATCTCGATCCCGGGCCTTATGTTAGTTCTTCTTATGCTGTTTTGGAGATTTGAAGAGAGGGAGTCCGAAGGTGGCTTGTCCAGAGATGAGGCATTGCCTCAGGTCAAGACCCTGATTTTGCCTTTCAGTCTGCTATATGTGTCCTGCGTCTTCAGCGGCCTTTGCTACAGTGGGATTATGACCTTCTTCCCGCCATACTTTGTCGCCGCAATAGATCCTACGCTTTTGCATCTAAGAGGCTTGGAGGTAGGAGGGTTGCTAACTACGATCGCCCTTCTGGCAGGGGGGACGGGTTTGTGAAAAGATGAGGATAGAGAATCTTTTGATATTGTCCGTATGCTGCAGCACGCCCTTTTTGTTTGTAATAGGCCAAACACAGAATCTGCCTCTTATCTCTGCATCTATGGGCTTTGCCTTCTTCTACTTTGCAAGCCAGCCTGTGCAGAACAGTTTAGTGGCCAAATATGCGACTGCTTCGGTGAGGAGCTCAGCCTATGTAATCAGCTTTCTTATAGCTTTCGGGGTGGGATCATTCGCGTCTAGCCTATCTGGATGGATAGCAGAGAACATACGAGCAAACCATGTCTTCACAGTGACAGGCATCATCAGTGCGCTGGCGGTGATGGTCGCCGTTCTGGTCAGGATAGCCTCCGATGCCAAGATAAGTGTCCCGAAAGAGCAGTTTACACCGTAGTATCTGGGCAGAGGTGATGATATGACGGGACACTTAATCTCTAAGTGCCATGAACCTGACCCACAAGGCAAGCCAGAGGCTGTCGCGGCATATGAAGAATGGTCGGATAAGAGTGGAAGAGATGCAATGAGTGAAGAGGCTCTTGGCAGATGGATAGCAGAACAGCTGATAACGTAATGTTATCAATTTCTGATGTAGGGTGACAATCTAAAAGCGCCTGAAGATATGTCGAAGAAGGCAGTCTATTCTTTCCCTGCCTGCTGTCTGCCAGATTGCTTTGGCCTTGGCAGTATAAAGGATCGCTCGCTCCGAAGCGATCGCACCTGGTTAGAAGCTCCTCAGTCCACCTATCTTATTCGTTACATATATTATAATGACCGACAGAGAGGTCAAAATCAGCACTAATATCTGAGCCAGCGTGTCCTGCCCCGTGGTAAATGCCTCATATATCGCTAAAGGTATCGTCTGAGTCTTTCCCCTTATATTCCCCGCAAGCATCAGTGTAGCTCCGAATTCTCCTATTGCCCTTGCAAAGCTGAGCACCAATCCGCTTATAAGGCCGTTCTTTGCAAGGGGAAGTGTCACCTTAAGGAACGTCTCTAATCTCGTTTTCCCCAGCGTATAAGATACAAGTTCCAGGTCTCTATCTACACCTTCAAACGCCGCCTTTGCCGATTTTACCATAATAGGGAGAGCTATTACCGTTGATGCAAGCACAGCCGCCTGCCACGTAAATGTCAGGCTCAATCCTGTCAACTCATAGAGGTATTTTCCTATGATCCCTCTCCTTCCGACCAGAATTATCAGATAGTATCCTGCTACTACAGGAGGGAGCACCATCGGGAGCGTGACCAGAGAATCTAGGAACTCCCTTCCGAAGAAATTTCTCTTAGCCAGTACCAATCCCAGCCCTCCGCCCAGAATACCTATTATAACTATCGCCGCGCTGGACACGGAAATCGAGAGACTCAGAGCGTCCCAGATCATTCCCTATCCTCCACTTTCTCCCCAAAAAGTTCTTTTTATTGTCAGAACAGGAATTTCTGACCTCCTAACTTCCAGGGGTAAAGCCGTATTTCATCAGCACTTTTCTGCTTTCAGATCCTGTTACGAACTCCACAAATCTCTTTGCGAGAGTGATATTCTGGGACCTCTTCAGGACAGCTATCGGATATGCGATCTTTGTATGCCATTCTCTTTGTGCCCTTGCAACGACCCTCACATTTCTTGATATGCGCGCATCCGTCCAATAGACCAGGCCCGCACCTGTTTCGCCCCTCGATACATAATGGAGCACCTGACGCGCGTTCTCTGCGAAGATTAGCTTGGGCTGAAGACTGTCCCACAATCCCAGAGCCTGAAGGACTTCGCGGCCGTACATTCCCGCTGGGACTCCCTCGTTGCCTAAAGCTATCCTCTCAATCTTTTGGTCCTTCAAAGCCTCAAACGAAAGTGAGTCCGCATCTGCGTCTGGTGGAACTATCAATACTATGCTGTTACCTGCAAAATCTCTCCTGGTCTCCTCCAAGATCGCCCCCTTCCCTTGAAGCCTGTCCATTTGAATTTGTGCCGCGCTTGCAAAGATGTCCACAGGCGCCCCGCGTTCGATCTGTTTTTCCAACAGGTTCGATCCGCCGAAGTTGAACCTTACCGAGAGCCCTGGATTGTTCGCCTCGAACATGTCTCCTATCTGTGCGAAAGAGTCCGTTAAACTTGCAGCCGCCGATAGCAAAAGCTCGTTCTTTTTACCTTTATCCTGAGAACATCCGCAAAGCGAAAGGCAAACAAATAGTAACAACGCCAATCTTAATAGAGCTGTTGCCATCTCATCAGCAAAACAAAAAAAGCGGACTTAAGATCCGCCTGGTGGAAGATGTGCCATCCTGCTTGACAGTTCAGATTCGACTCTTCATCAAAGTCAAGGCTCTAAGACCGTAACTTGCCAAAGACATTGTGACAAAGATCATCGCCAAAAGAAGGAGAGGCAACTTCATAAAATCAATTTCCAGAACGTAGCACAACAGCAGAATCCACAGTATATTGACTGTTGCTCTGCCCCACTTGTTCGCTGTCATAATTATCTTCCTTTTACCTATTACGGACAGTCCCGCGATCGCTATAAGAATATCCTTCCCCACGATAACAAACGCCATCCACATCGGAAAGCTTCTATAATAGACCAACATGAATGCTAAGAAGCCCAGTGTTATCTTATCTACCAGGGGATCTAGAATCTTTCCCAAATTTGTGGTTTCGCCTCGCCTCCTTGCCAAGTAACCATCCAGACAGTCGCTGAGCATCGCAAGAGCAATAAGGAGCAAGGTTATATATCGGTACAGCGGCTGCTCCTCTTGAACACAGAGCAATATAAAGGGCAGCAATGCGAGCCGCGAAACGCTCAAAACGTTCGACAGAGTAAAGACATCATGTCTGTTCTCTGTTACCTGGGGTCCATCTTCCACTTTAAGCTGTGGCGCGGGCATGCGTAGCTTTTCCCCCTTGAAACAAAGATGTGAAGACCATATACACGAAACCCGCTTGAAACAGCAGCAAAAACGGCAGTGAAGCGAATAACTGATTGGTCAATGCAAACAAAGTAGAAAAGGAGCAATAGAGAGCCCAAAAGAGCTCCATAAAAGACAGCCTCTTTCCGTTTGTATAAACCTTATTCCTCCAGCTGTCGCCCCTATCCACTATGTGGTATTTAGGTGTCCTTGTAAACCCCGTCCGGTGGTTCAATAGCGCTTCCAGGACAGCCTTGGCGTTGTTGACACATAGTCCTATGCCCAGAGACATAAGACCAGGAAGATACTTGATCATTCGTTTCCAGTTTGCATAGATCTCCTTCTGCGAGGAGATGTAGAACCAGGAGATGGCCCCTGTTGCTGCCCATAAGAGCGGAATGTCTATCAGAATTCCCTTCTGCCATCCCATATCCGCCCTAATGATCAAAACCGGAAGGATCAAGAGCGTCAAGAGGAACATGAATAGGTAAGAAAGGTTGTTAGTCAGATGGAACAGAGCTTCAAGCTTCACGTGGAAAGGCAGTTTGGTCCTTAAGAGTTGCGGTAGTAGCTTCTTGGCTGTCTGAATAGAGCCTTTTGACCACCTGTGCTGCTGAGACTTAAAGGCGTCTATCTCCACCGGCAGCTCCGCAGGAGACACCACATCATCAAGGAACACAAACTTCCATCCTCCCATCTGAGCCCTGTAGCTCAAATCCAGATCTTCAGTTAAGGTGTCGTACTGCCATCCTCCCGAAGATAATATACAGTCTTTCCTCCATATCCCTGCGGTCCCGTTGAAGTTGAAGAACCTTCCAGACCTGTTCCTTGCGTTGTGTTCAATCACAAAGTGTCCGTCCAGAAACATGGCCTGAATCTTTGTCAAAAGGCTGTAATCGCTGTTCAAATGTCCCCACCTCGTCTGAACCATCCCGACTTCCTTATCCGCAAAATGGTCTATCGTTCTTACAAGGAAATCCCTGCCCGGCACGAAATCTGCGTCAAATATCGCTATAAAGTCCCCCTTGGCCCTTATTAGACCTCCCGCCAGCGCGCCGGCTTTGAATCCCTTCCTGTTGTGTCTGGGTATATAAGATATATCGTGGCCTTTTGCCTTCAAGTCCTCTACTGTATTGTGGGCTATTTTTGTCGTCACGTCCGTCGAATCATCCAGAACCTGTATCTCCAGGAGTTCCTCAGGGTAGTCTATCTTAGATACCGCTCTTATCAATCGTTCTACCACGTATCTTTCGTTATAGATGGGAAGTTGAACCGTAACCTGGGGAGGAGAAGGGAAGGTCCCTTTTGGCTTGGGAACTTTGCGTTTGTGCTTATAGTACAAAATTACCATCAAATGCCGGTGAAGACCATATATCGACAGAATCACTATCACTGCAAAGTATGCCAGAAGGCATAGGGTTTGCCACCATTCCATTAAGCTTTCTCCAGGTACCAGACCAGAAGGGAATACGCTTAAATTGACTTAACTAATAAACGGTGCGCCTCTGCTATTGTCAAGCGCTTACTCGATGAAAGCTCCGTATCTTTGACGAACGATCTGACCTTTAGTTTCAACAGGTCAGGGATTATGTTTACTTTTCCCCGTTGACAGCAACCTCAGCGATACTCCTGCGTAAATCGAGAAGAACCTGTCAACTTCGTTGAACTTGGTCTTGCTTCCTGCTGTGTACCTGATTCCTCCGTCTATGGAAAAGGGGATGAGCGACGGTCTAATTTTGATGCCGAACAGGCCGTGCCCTGTTGCCCTCACATTTATATCAGCTACCTCATCTGCATCCAGGCTCCCCGTCCATTTATCCACATTTGACGAGATGATTTCTTGGGACAGGGCCGGCCTCAGGGCGTTAAAGCCTGCTCCCGCACCGGTGTAGATAGTCAGGCCTTTTACTCCTTTGGGAAAGCTCACCAGATCCCGCGTCAAAGTCGCATAGAGCCCCATCCTCAAAAAGGTCCCTGTGCCTTTCACAGACTCTGGATTGTTCACATTAGTGAAGATAAACTCGTAATCATTCGCTACTCCGTCGAAGCTCAATTCTACTGAAGTCTTCGGAAGAATGTTCAAGTATATCCGTCCCCCGAATATGTTTGGATTCTCGATCTCCTCTCTTATCAGATTCACCTTTGTCTTTCCATCCTTCAATAGAAAATCCTGGCCATTTTGCTCATCCACAGAGTAGATGTCGAAACCCTGGTAGATTCCAGCGCCGCCGATGGTAACTTGAGCATTCGAATCGGCAGAACTCAAAAGGAAAGATAGGGCCAGTAGGGCTGCAAGGAAGCTCTTTGTCATAGTTTTTGGCGATTGTTAGGAGTCCTTAGTCATAAGTCAGGACAGAATCTCACTTCCTCCAGAACTCAGGCGTGAAGAGGACCAGCACAGTGAAAAGCTCGAGCCTTCCCAGAAGCATGCACACCGACAGCACCCACTTGCCTGCAGTAGGAATGTGCGCATAATTATCTGTAGGACCTATAGATCCAAGGCCCGGACCTATGTTCCCCAGGGTAGCAGCAGCAGCCGTCAACGCGCTGACTATGTCCAAGCCCAAAAGCGACATTATCAAAGTCGCAGCAAAAAATGAGAACATATAGACGATAAAGAAACTCAAGACGTTTCCTACCACATCGGCTGGAATGCTCCTGCCGCCTAACCTGACCGGGATCACTGCCTCTGGATGGATCAGTCTCTTCAACTCAACTATGCTTTGCTTGAAAAGGAGCATCACCCGTATATTCTTGATACTTCCGCCTGTCGAACCTGCGCATCCTCCCACAAACATCAAGCCAAAAAGCATAAACTGAGAGAGATACGACCACCCCTCAAAATCCGCTGTCCCGTAGCCTGTCGTTGTGGTGATCGAGGCCGATTGAAAGAGTGCCGCTCTGATTGAAAGTCCGATGTCATCGTAGGTTCGAATTCCTATGTCCAGACCGATTATCAACGCTGCGATCCCGACTATACTTATATAGAACAGGAATTCTTTGTCTTGGAAGTAGCACTTCCAATTGCCTTTTAAAAACCTGTAGTGCAGAGCAAAGTTCGTCCCCGCTATCAGCATAAATATTATGATCACAAAGTCGAAGTAGGCACTGTCGTAGTGTCCTATACTCATATTTTTGGTCGAAAATCCCCCCGTAGCCATAGTTCCAAACGTATGGCAAAGGGAGTCAAAAAACGACATCCCGCCTGCCATCAAAAGGACCGTCTCGATTCCTGAAAAGAGGACGTAGACTCCCCAAAGGATCTTTGCCGTGCTTTGAACCCTCGGACTCAGCTTGTCGGAGACGGGACCTGGGACCTCAGCTTTGAACAGCTGCATACCGCCCACGCCCAACATGGGCAGGATAGCCAAAGACAGAACTATAATCCCCATTCCGCCGAGCCAGTGGGTCAGACTCCTCCAGAAGAGGATCCCCCGTGGTATGCCCTCTATATCGGTTAAGATCGTCGCCCCTGTCGTCGTCATACCCGACATAGTCTCAAAATAGGCGTCCGTAGGTGAATCCACAGTCCCGGAAAGCAAGAAAGGGAGCGCGCCGAACGCCGCCATAACCACCCATCCTAAGGTCACAACGGCAAAACTGTCTCTTATCCCTAATTCCTGCTCCACTTTCATGGTGCTCCAGGCCAAAAGACCTGCAGCCATGGATATGAGCGCGGAGGAGCCTATTGCAGTTGCGTCGCCATCCCCGAAATAGAGCGAAAACCCCAAGGGGAAGAGCATTGACAACCCAAGGAAGAAGAGCAAGGCACCCAGTATATGCACTACAGCCTTGATATTCATATCTAAGCTTGAACTACCTTGTCAGGGAGCCGCTCAGGCCTTTTCCAATTCTCTATGCTCTCCTCCAGATACTCTCTCACCTGATTGATCTTCACTCTGATCTGCTCCATGGTATCCCTGTCCCTCACCGTCACCGTGTCGTCCGCTTTGGTCTCTGAATCCACCGTAATACAGTAAGGCGTGCCCACTTCGTCCATCCTCCTGTATCGCCTGCCGACCGCCCCGTTCTCGTCGTAGAAGACCCTCAAGTGCCTCCTCAAATCTACCTCTATCTCTCTGGCTATTTCAGGCATACCGTCCCTCTTGACCAGAGGAAATATCCCCGCCTTTATCGGAGCCAATCTCGGATGGAGCCTCAAGATGACCCTCGGGCGGCCCTTCACCATCTCCTCATCGTAGCCGTCTATCAGACACACAAGCACAGTCCTTGTCAACCCCGCTGCGGTCTCTACCACGTAAGGAATGTAGCTTTCCCTGGTCTCCTCGTCGAAATAGGACATATCCTTTCCAGAGTATTCCTGATGTCTCTTCAGGTCGAAGTCCGTCCTGTTGTGGATCCCCTCCAGTTCGGCCCAGCCGAAGGGGAACTCGTATTCGATGTCGATAACCCTCTTGGCGTAGTGAGCAAGTTCGTCAGGCCCATGCTCCCTGAACCTTAATCTCTCAGGGTTTATGCCTATGTTCTTGTAGTACGCTGTTCTATCTTCCTTCCACGCTTCGAACCATCCCTCATCTGTGCCCGGTTTGACGAAGTATTGCATCTCCATCTGCTCGAACTCACGGGTCCGAAAGGTAAAATTACCGGGAGTTATTTCGTTTCTGAACGCCTTCCCTACCTGGGCTATGCCGAAGGGTATCTTCCTGCGCATCGCATTCATCACGTTCTGATAGTTCACGTAGCTCCCCTGCGCCGTCTCAGGTCTTAGATATGTCACATTCGAATCGTCCTCGACAGGGCCCAGAAACGTCTTGAACATCAGATTAAACTGTCTTGCCCCTGTCAACTCCCCGCCGCAAGAAGGGCAGACTTCCTCCTCAATATCGTCGGCCTTGAATCTGCGCTTACAGATCTTGCAGTCCACCATCGGGTCGGTGAAGCTCTCCACGTGCCCTGAGGCCTCCCAGACCCTCGGATGCATCAGGATGCTCGTCTCCAGCCCCTCTATGTCACTGTGTAGCTGAGTTAACCAGAACCACCAGTAATCGTGTACGTTTCTCTTCAACTCTACTCCCAACGGCCCGTAGTCCCAGCAACTGTTCAGCCCACCGTAGATCTCACTGTTCTGAAATATAAAGCCCTTCCTCTTGCAGAGCGAGACTATCTTATCCATCTGGTCGTTCGTATTTTGGGACATATCTCCTCATCTGTTCCAACACTTGTAAAGATTTTAGCTTTCTATGATCGCCTATATGGTATTCCAGGTAAGAGGTCAGAAGATTCCCAACCTCAGATTGGAGAGGATCTGAAGTGCGTATATTCACCACACTCGATGTATTAGCCATTCTCAAACTCTCCAGGAACCTTACGGTCCCGAGATTCACTTCCATTGCCCCTGCATCGTTCTTTGAGCACTTTCTGCATAGAAGTCCACCCAGCACCATGCTGAACATAATCTTTGTCGAAGGTCTATTCCGTGTGGAGTCCGGCTCCTTCCTGCAAGACACACACACACAAAAATCGGGCTGATAACCTAAAATTCCTATAGCCTTCAACTGAAAATGCCAGAGGACGTTTTCCATGGTCTCGGAACGACTTTCCTCCATTTTCAACAGACAATCTTCCAGTGTCCGATAGAATTTGAAGTTGGATTCGTTCTCCGCCGTCAGTCTTTCCGTAAGTTCGCACAGAGCACTCCCGTAAGATAACTTCTCCAAATTGTCTTTCAATCCTCCGAAAGGATGGACAATATCCGTCTGACTCAGGGTCTGCAGGTCCCTGTTTTCCTTCCTGTAGAACACAAGAAAGATCGACGTTATCGGCTCCAGGCTCGCTCCGAACTTGCTCTTTGGGCTTCTGGCTCCCTTTGCTACGACCTTCATCTTTCCGAAAGCTTTAGTGTAGAGCGTAGCTATCTTACTGGTTTCACCTAACTTATGAGTCCTGAGGACTATCCCTTCGGTCTTACATATCCCCATCCTATTTCCACTCTCCATCCCAGCTTATTCGATAGACTGTCTCCCCTTCCTTATGCATCCCGTATTCCTCCCTGGCTATTTTCTCTATATAAGTCATATCGTTCTCTAAGAGTTCTATTTCCCTTTCCAAACTCTCATTATCCTCCTTCAGGGCATCTATATCCTCCTTGAGACTTGCAATCTGAGCCTTTTGACGCCATATCCTGTAAAAGCCGTAGTCTCCACCTACAAATATGTATGTAACGAGTATGGTGCCGAGCAGAATGAATACACTTTTTATCTTTTTCTTTTTAAAGAGGGGCGGTCTACTTGCCATTCGATAGAGCTGCGTTTTTCTCTTCAAATTCATCCTTTTTGGCCCTATCTTTACAGGATCAGACGTCACGGAGTGGACGTTCGACCTCTTTGGAATCTATGACCCAGCTCCCATTTTCCATACGTCTGTAGAAACACGATCTATATCCCATATGACACGCCCCTTCGCCCTCCTGTGCTATCTTAAAGAGCAAGGCGTCTCCATCGCAATCTAACATAATCTCTTTCACTTCTTGGATATTTCCGGACGTTTCCCCCTTAATCCAGAGTTCCTTCCTGCTTCTGCTCCAGTAGGTCATCCTCCCCGACTTCAGCGTCATCCTCAGGCTCTCCCCGTTCATATAACCCACCATCAGGACCTCTCCTGACTCGAAGTCCTGTGCTATGGCTGCAACCAGGCCCTGTTCATCGAATTTGACTTGATCTATTATGTCCAGTTTTCTACTCCCGAAGCTGGCCATCTCCGTAGACCACCCATTTGTACGTCGTCAGACTCTCAGCGCCCATAGGGCCCCTTGCGTGGAGCTTATCAGTGCTGATGCCTACCTCTGCCCCCAAACCGTAAATCGCCCCATCGCTTAGTCGGGTCGAAGCGTTCACCATCACAGAGGAAGAATCGACGCTCATAACGAACTTTCTAGCCTTGAAATAGTTATCTGTTACGATAGCGTCGGTGTGATGCGATCCGTATACATCTATATGATCCATCGCCTCGTCTATGCTATCAACCACCTTGACCGCCAGTATCAGATCCAGGTATTCGGCGTACCAATCCTCTTGGGTCGCCTCCTGGATTCTGTCCCCGACCCCCGATCTATCCCCGATAGATTCAATCGGGGAGGGTTCAATCGAGGACAGAATATTTCTGGTCCTCTCACAGCCCCTTATCTCCACACCTGCCTCTTCGAGCTTGTGGGCTATTTTGGGAAGGAAAGAATCTGCCACTTTGGAGTTCACCAAGAGCGTCTCCATCGCGTTGCAGACCCCCGGGCGCTGAGCCTTGGCGTTATACGCGATTCTTAAGGCCATATCCAAATCCGCCTCATCGTCTACGTAAACGTGGCAGACTCCGTCGTAGTGCTTTATGACGGGAATGAGCGAATTGTCCATCACCGTCTTGATCAGGCCCTTTCCTCCTCTTGGGACTACAAGATCGATAAGGCCCTCTGCCTTGAGCATCTCGATCACAGCTTTTCTGTCCGTCGTCTCGATAAGATTTATCGCTCTCTCGGGGAGACCTGCAGACTCGGCGGCGTCCGACAATATATTAGCTATGCAGACATTGGAATTTATTGCCTCCGACCCGCCTCTTAGGATCACGGCGTTCCCCGATTTAATGCACAGTCCCGCAGCGTCCGCCGTCACGTTCGGCCTGGATTCATATACGATTCCAATAACTCCTATAGGAACCCTCATTTTCCCCACCTCCATACCGTTCGGGCGCCTCCTCAGCTCCTCCACAGCTCCGATGGGATCGGGCTGCATCGCTATCTCCCTGAGGCCTGTTGCCATATCCTCTATTCTCTTATCGTCCAACTTTAGCCTATCGACTATAGCCCCGGAAAGCCCGCTTTTTCTGGCTTCCTTTATATCTTTATTATTCTCCTGTTTTATCCTTTCGGCATTTTCAATCAAGCCCGAAGCCATAGTCTCCAATGCGTTATCCTTAACCTTCATAGGTGCATAGGTCAGCTTTTGCGCCGCTATCTTTGCAGCCTTAGCCATATCTGACACATATCTCTTCACATCCATTTTGCGCTCCCTGCCAGATTGCTTCCGGTCCCCCGATTTAATCGGGGGATCACTCCTCGCAATGAATGAAGGTCGAAGCCCAGAGCGAAGGGAAGGTTCAGCCAAGCAATCTCTTCTGTCTACTGTATTTAACTCAATCAGACTAAAACCACTATATCATCTCTGTGGATCACCTCATCGTCCCTGCGATAACCGAGAGCATCCTCTATCTCTGACGATCTCCTCCCTCGTATCTTATCTACTTCAGCGCAGGAATATCTGGCCAGGCCCCGTGCCAATTCTCTTCCGGACTCATCCTCGATCTTGACCATCTCTCCTGCATCAAAATTCCCCCTTATTCCCACAATCCCCGATGGCAGGAGACTCTTGCCCCCTTTTACAATAGCCCTGACTGCTCCTGGATCCACGATTAGGGATCCTTCTCCTCCGATAGCGAAGGCTATCCACCTCTTTCTGCCCGTCATCTTTTTGCGCACGGGCAAAAAGAGCGTGCCTATATTTTCCCCCTGGACTATTTCCGACAGGCTATGTCGCTTTCCGTTAGCTATCACCAGCATCTCTCCGGACATCGTAACTATCCGGGCTGCCCTTATCTTGGCCTTGAATCCGCCTACTCCCACATCGCTTCCGGGACCTCCACAGAAGGATTCAAACTTATCGTCTATCTCTTCCACTACCTCTATTAGAGAGTGGTCGTTCTCTGATTGAACGCCCCGCCCGGGATCTCCGGAATAGAGGCCGTCTACGTCGGAGAGGATAACCAATAGCTGCGCTTCGATCAGGTTGGTGACGTACGCCGCCAGCGTATCGTTGTCCCCCACCTTGATCTCATCCATAGCCACGCTGTCGTTCGCATTAAGAACGGGCACCACCCCGTATTTGAATAGAGCCGCCAGCGTATTTCGCGCGTTCACATAACGCGGCCGATCTTTCAGATCGTCAGCGGTGAGCAGAACCTGTGCTATCGTTATTCCGTACTCCCTGAAAGCTATCTTGTAATTGTGCATTAAGAGGTTCTGACCCACAGCGGCGGCGGCCTGGAGATCAGGTATAGTCACTGGCCTCCTTTTCATCCCCAGACGCCCCATCCCCGCTGAGATGGCCCCTGAGGAGACCACAGCCACCTGCATCCCTCTCCTTCTCAGACCAGATATCTCCTCAGAAAGACGCCGGATCACATCTTGGTCCAGCAAATTGTCCTGGCGGGTGATCACCGTCGTCCCCAACTTCACAACAACGCGTCTTATATCTTTGAACAGAGTCTTTCTATCCATCGTTTCTTAAAAAGGGGCTGACCGCATGTCTTCCCTGGACAGTAGACGGGGCACCTCTGCCCTTTCTCTTTGCGATCTCCTGCTCTAAAGGTATCTTTTCTCAAGATCAAGGTAGCGCTCTATGTCTTTCATCAGGGCTGAAAACTGATCGGGCAGTAGGGACTGCGCGCCGTCCGAGAACGCCTCTTCGGGATCTGGATGCACTTCTATTAGTAGTCCGTCCGCGCCTGCCGCCACGGCAGCCTTCGACATCGAATCCACCAGGCTCCTTACCCCGGTGCCATGACTGGGATCTGCGATAACCGGTAGATGGGACAGACTCTTTAAGGCCGGGATCGCCGACAGGTCGAATGTGTTCCTCGTGTAGGTCTCAAACGTCCTTATCCCCCGCTCGCACAGTATCACATCGTTGTTGCCGCCTGACACTATGTACTCCGCTGACATCAGGAGCTCCTCTATAGTAGCCATCATCCCCCGCTTGAGAAGTATCGGTTTGCCCGCATCGCCCAGGCTCTTCAAGAGCGGGAAGTTTTGCATATTTCGAGCCCCTATCTGCAGTACATCGGCGTACTCTGCCACTAAGGGAACATCCTCATGAGACATGACCTCGGTCACGATCGAAAGCCCGAACTTCTCTCTGGCCTCAGCTAGAAGTTTCAATCCTTCCTCAGCCAGTCCCTGAAAGCTGTACGGCGAAGTTCGCGGCTTGAACGCCCCGCCCCTTAGAAGCTTTGCTCCAGCTTGCTTTACGGCCTCAGCCGTCTCCAATATCTGCTCTCTGCTCTCAACAGAACACGGACCCGCTATCACCGCAAACTGATCGCTCCCTACCTTGACTCCCCTCACGTCTATGATGGTCTTTTCCCTCTTTACCTCCGTTCCGACCAGCTTGAAGGGCTGCAATATCGGGACGACCCGCTGAACACCCGGTGCAGACTCCAATACCTGAAGCTGAGCCTTTTCCCTCTCATCACCTACCGCGGCCACGACAGTCCTTTCCACACCGTAGATGGGATGTACAGAATAGCCCAATTCCCTCACACGGTCGCATACATGCTCTATCTGCTCCTTTGTGGCGTCCTTTTCCATAACAATAATCATCTTTGTCTCACCCGTGAAAATCAGTAGACTGTAGACAGCAAACAGTAGACAGGGCACCGGCCCCACTCCCTATTTGCCTCTGCTAAATTCTCCTCACCTTCTCAGCAGGACTTTGCGCGCTGATAAGTAGTCCTTAGCCTCCTGAATCGAATATTCCCTGAAGTGAAATATCGAAGCTGCCAGAGCAGCGCTGGCTTTTCCTGCAGTCAATACCTGATATATGTGTTCTAAATTCCCGCATCCGCCTGAAGCCACAATCGGGATATTTGCCTTCTCGTCCACAGTCCGGTTGAGTACTAAATCGTATCCGTCTTTTGTGCCGTCGGCGTCTATGCTGTTCAGCACAAGTTCGCCTGCTCCCAGAGACTCAGCCTCCTGCGCCCACTCAAGGGCATTTATACCTGTGGGCGTCCTTCCCCCGTTGATATAGACCTCCCACGAAGGTTCGGCTTGACTATCTTTCTGGACTCTCTTAGCGTCAATGGAAACTACAATGCACTGATTACCGAAGCTTTCTGCCCCAGAGGTTATTATCTCGGGATTCTTTACGGCGGCGGTGTTCAAGGAGATCTTATCCGCTCCGCCCTGTATGATCTCCTTTATATCCTCAATAGTCCTTATCCCTCCGCCGACTGTTAAGGGGATAAAGACCTCTTCTGAAGTCCTTTTGACCACATCCAGCATAATCTGACGCGCCTCGGCAGAAGCTGTGATGTCGTAAAAGACCAGTTCATCCGCCTTTTCCCGGTCGTAGAACTTGGCCTGCTCGACTGGATCACCGGCGTCCACATGTTCCACAAACTTGACGCCTTTGATCACACGGCCTTTATCTACATCCAGACAGGGGATTATCCTTTTTGCTAACATTCTGCTCCGCTACTTATTCCCGTAGGATATGCAGGGTTATCATGTAACTTTTTCTATTCTTAAGATTTTTTTTGCAGAAGTTTATAGTAAAACCCTTCACACCCTACATATGTAGTCATAACCTCCTATGTATTCATCACTTACAGTATGTAGGGTGTGGGGACAACTATGCATAAACCCTACCTATTGGACACTTACGTAAATCTGTAAAGCCCAGACATCGCATATCCACTGACTTACATAGTGTGCACAGTTGTATAAACTATGTATAGCTATGCCAAGACTTTCTGCTGCAACAGGTTAGAAAGTTAAGAAGCTATTTACTGCTTAAACTTGGGAGAGTCGTAAGATCTTTAAGGCTCACCTTACCTTCATAGAGAGCCTTTCCTACGATCACGCCCTCCACTCCTATCTTTTCCAACTCCGCCAAATTCCTTATGTCATCGGAGGACGATACGCCGCCTGAGGCTATTATCTTTAATTCTGTCTCCTCTGCCAAGAGCCTTGTAGCTTCGAGGTTTGGACCTTTGAGCATGCCATCCTTTGACACATCGGTATATACCACTCGCTCGACGCCTATCTTTTTCATCTTCAAAGCCAGCTCTACAGCAGATACCTTCGAAACCTCCTCCCACCCCTTCACGGCCACCATACCATCTTTAGCATCTATCCCCACAACTATCCTGTTACTTCCGAATCTTTCTATACACTTGTTGACGATCTCAGGCTCGTTCAGCGCCGCAGTCCCCAGGATGACTCTATCTATCCCCAGAGATAGCAGTTTAGCGGCGGCTCCGACGCTCCTTATCCCTCCGCCGAGTTGAACCGGAATCTCCAAAGCCTCAAGGATGTCTCTGATTGCAGATAGGTTCTTCGATTTCCCCTCGAAGGCTCCGTCCAGATCTACTAAATGCAGATACCCTGCTCCTTCTGTTTCCCACCTCAAAGCCGTCTTTGCAGGATCGTCTGAATAGACAGTCTTATCCTCCTTCCTGCCCTGAATCAGACGCACGCACTGTCCATCCAGAAGATCTATCGCAGGAATAACTAACATGTTATCTCTGCAAAGTTCTTGAGGATCCTCAGTCCCATATCCTGACTCTTTTCAGGATGAAATTGTATCCCGAAGACGTTGTCCCTGCCCGCTATGGACGTGTAGTCTATCTCATAATCGGTGGTTGCTACAGTGTCCTCGCTCTTCTGGGGATCAACGTAATATGAGTGCACAAAATAGAAGAAGGAACCGTCGGGTACGCCCTCTAATAGGGGAGTTTCCCTTTTGATATGAATCTGATTCCATCCTATCTGCGGCACCCTCTGTGAAATTGCAAAGAGTCTTACCTTCCCGGGCAAAACATTCAAACCCTTGTGAATTCCCTTCTCCTGGCTCTCTGAAAATAGAAGCTGCAGCCCCAGACATATCCCCAGAAACGGAACGCGCCTATTTATGGAATCCTTAATAGGATCTATCAATTCGGCCATCTTTAGATTTTTCACGGCATCGCCGAAGGCCCCCACGCCGGGTAGAACCAACTTAGACGCCCTTTCGATATCCTCTGGGTCGCTGGTTACCGACGCCTGGTAGCCGACCCTCTCAAACGCCTTCTGGACGCTCCTCAGATTTCCCATGCCGTAATCTACGATCGTAAGCATATCATTTGAATTGAGCTTGAAAGCGTTAGGTCAGGTGCAATGGAAATCTTCATTTGCGTGGTGAATCCGGTGTGTTCATACAAAGAACTCCTCGTTGTGGGGACGCACATCAATCTCAAGAGTCCAGGCCTTCCTATCCTGTTGCACGAGATCCCAATAGGCATCTGCTACGGCGTCGGTATCAAGTAAAGGGCCCTCGGCAGCAGATGAGTCCTGTGCCCGTACTGCGGGGGTATCCAGAACACCGTCTATGATAACATGAGCGACATGAATGCCTTTAGGCCACAGCTCTCGGGCGAGGGACTCAGCCAAACCGCGCACGGCGAACTTTGCACTACTGAAAGCAAGGGCTCCCGCTCTCCCCCGAATCGATGAGGTTGCACCCGTGAAGAGTATTGTCCCGTTGCCACTTGCGAGCATGTCAGGCAGGGCTTCTTTACAGCAGAGAAAGGAGCCGTAGGCACAGACGCGCCAGGACCGTTCGAAATCTTCAGGCGTTAGTTCGAGAAAGTCCTTCCAGACCGCATTTCCAGCGTGATTTATCAATACGTCAACCGGTCCTAACTGTTCCCGAACCTCTGCGAAACCACGCTCTACCTGGTCGGGGTCTGCGATATCTGTTGGCACAGCCAAGGCGGTTACACCAGTTTGCTGCAGTTCTGTGGCCAGATTCTGAATATAGTCCGGGGATCGTGCAAACATCCCCACCTGGTATCCTTCATGCGCGAACTTCTGAACTAACGATGCTCCTAATCCAGGGCCGACCCCAGAGATAACAGTCGTCTTAGGCATCGTAACCTCTTCTTATGGGTTAATCTTCTTAGTACATCGCTAATATTAGCGATGTACTCTCTAAACTTTACTGTTCTTCGGTCAGGCGTTCTCCGGGAACTGTTCGAGCAAATAATGTTGGCCCCGAACGACTTTATCGGGATTATTATTGGCTTTATGGGCGCCGCTGAAGTGATCTACTAACATTCCTTATTCTTACTCTTTTCCTAATTCTTCTGCCCTCAAAGTCGCCGCCTCTACTGCGCTCATCAGTGCATTTTTGAAGCTGTGTTTCTCAAGGACGTGCAGACCCGCAATCGTCGTTCCGCCCGGAGACGTGACCCTATCTTTCAAGACGCCCGGATGCTCACCGCTTTCGATCACCATCTTGGCAGATCCCATAACCACAGAGGCCGCTAGTCTTAATGCCACATCCTTCGTCAAGCCCATCTTGACGCCCCCGTCCGCCAGACCGTCAATAATCGAATACACATAAGCTGGTCCGCTTGCCGAAAGTCCTGTCACGGCGTCCATATAGTTCTCCTCTACATATACCACATCACCGACCGCGCCCAGTATCTTGGACGCTAAATCCAGGTGTTCCTTCCTGGCATACACGCCCCCGCAGAGCGCTGAGATCCCAGCCCCGATCGAAATGAGGATATTCGGCATGACCCTCACGACTGGAACCTTGCTCTTGAGCCCCTCCTCTATGAACGAAGTCTTGATCCCTGCCGCTATGGATATGACAGTCTGAGACTCATTGATATACCTTCTTAAGCTCTCCAGAAGCGGTGACATGATCTGCGGCTTCACGGCCAGTATAACTATGTCGGCAGGCTGGACAGTCTCCCTGTCGTCCGACGTAGTATTAACCCCATAGTGCTGCTTGAGCTTCTCCAACAATTCTGGTACGACATCCTTAGCTGTCACGTTCCCTTGTGGGGCCAGTTTTGCGGTTACGATTCCCGCTACAAGAGCGCTTCCCATGTTCCCTGCGCCTATGATCGCTATTTTCTTACCATCTAACATTGCTTTATCCTTCATTACCCATTTCCTGCTATATTATATGCAGGACGATTCCATATATCCTAAAAATAGTCAAATTAACCCTTTATGTCAAAGAAAAAAAGCGAGAGGAAGAATTGGCTCTCGCTCTTTGTGAAAAAGCTCATCTTCCCGTTCACACGAAGTCGAGCCAACCGTGGCGATCCTCCACCTCTCCTGAAGTGATCGCGAAGAACTCTTCCTGAATTCTCTTGGTTCTAGGGCCTCTTGTGCCGTCTCCCACCGTGATCTTATCTATAGAGTTTATGGGTGTAATTTCAGCCGCGCTTCCTGTGAAGAACACCTCATCGGCTATATACAGAGCTTCACGCGGAATCGGTCTCTGGGTCACGGTGTATCCCAGATCCCGCGCTAAAGTAATAACCGAGTGTCTGGTGATCCCCGGGAGGATAGCCGACCCTGTGGATGGAGTATATATCACTTGGTTCTTGATCATAAATATGTTCTCTCCGCTGCCCTCGCTCACGTAGCCGAGGGAATCTAAAGCCAGGCCCTCAGCGTAACCATCTGCCAGTGCCTCCATCTTGATCAGCTGAGAGCTCAGATAGTTGCCACCCACCTTTGCCAAGGTCGGAAGAGTGTTCGGAGCCATGCGAGCCCACGAGGCCGTCCTTACGGTCACCCCCTTTTCGATGGCTTCCGGTCCCAGATACTTTCCCCATTCCCAGACGGCTATCACCACATCTACAGGGCAGTCGGAAGGATCCACACCCAAACTGCCGTATCCCCTGAAAGCTATCGGCCTTACGTAACAGCTACTCAATTTATTGGCCGTTATCGTTTCTAATATAGCCTCCCTTATCTGCTCCTTGGAATAGCGCAGATCCATCCTGTATATCTTCGCCGAATCGAACAGCCTATTTATATGGTCGTCCAGACGGAAGCATGCCGATCCACGCTTTGTATCGTAGCACCTCATGCCCTCAAAGACGCTGGATCCGTAGTGCACCACGTGAGACAGAACGTGAATCGTAGCGTCCTTCCAGTCCACTAACTCTCCGTTGAACCATATCTTATCCGCCTCTGGGAAAGCCATCTTCTTTTCTCCTTACGTCTTTCAATCTAAGTTGAATCATCTTTTCGCCTCTCCATTCGTTCTCCTCAATTACGTAAGCCAGGCTGAGGTCTCCACCTGATGACTTCACTGTCTGCAGCATATCTTTCATATTGAAGCCTATGCAGTCGAGCACCTTCTGATCCTGGCGAACTTTGAACTTGAGATGATCCTTTCCCACTATCTTCGGATATCCCACCACCTCAAGGTCTCTGGATACCATACGCGGTTTCATATTCTCCGGTCCAAAAGGTTCAAAACGCTTCAAGAGTCTCAAGAATTTTTCATCTATTTCGCCTAATCGTATCTCATCTTGTATCTTAAGCTGTGGAATCTTGTCCTCCGGTCTCAGCCGCTCGTCTGCCACTGACTTAAACCTTTCCCTGAACTCGTCTACTTTATCCCTTCTGACTGTCAGCCCTGCCGCCGCCTTGTGACCTCCGAATCCCTCTAAGAGGTCTCTGCATTCGCGGAGCGCCTCGAACAGGTTAAAATTGGGTATGCTCCTTCCAGATCCCTTTCCTATATCACCATCTAAAGCGATAAGTACCGTGGGGAGATAGTATTCTTCCACAACCCGCGATGCGACGATTCCTATGACACCCTGATGCCAGTTGTCGGAAGCCAACACCAGGGCAGGGTCATTTCTCGTATCAGCCGTCCTTTGAACCATCTCCAGGGCCTCGTCCTTCGTCATTTCATCTAACTCTCTGCGCCTTCTGTTCTCCACCTCCAGTATATCGGCTATGTACCGAGCCAGACCCTCATCCGCTGTCGTCAGCAGCTCCACTGCCTTCAGGGCGTTGTCTATCCGCCCTGCAGCGTTGATCCTCGGGGCTAATGCGAAGACTACCTGACCCGTGCTTAGAGTCTTCCCCTTCAATCTTGCTGTATCTATTAGGGCCCTTATCCCCGGATTGGACGTGTTGTTCATCTTCTCGAAGCCGAGCTTTGTCAATATTCTGTTCTCATCTATCAAAGGCACAATATCGGCTGCACAACCCAAAGCCACCAGATCCAAGTTCTCGTGCAAGATGTCAGTATGGAAGTTCCCCTCCTTAAAGAGGGCCTGCAGGAGTTTGAACGCCACAGCCACTCCAGATAGCTCCTCAAACGGATACGAGCAGTCCGCCCTTTTAGGATCTAATACTGCAAGGGCTTGGGGAAGAACCCCTGAGGGCTCGTGGTGATCCGTAATTATCATATCTATCCCCAAGTTTTTGGCTAAAGCCGCCTCATCTATGGCCGTGATTCCACAGTCTACCGACACGATCACTGCGGCCCCACTTTCTTTTGCCTCCTCTATCCCTTTAGCGGAGATTCCGTAGCCCTCATCGAACCTATCCGGCACGTAAAACGATACATCTGCACCTATCTTTTCGAGCGCTCTGATCATAGTTGCCGCCCCTGTCACACCGTCTACATCGTAATCCCCGTGGATCACAATCCCTTGGCCTTTTCTAACAGCGCAAAGGAGCCTTTCGGCCGCAATATCCATATCCGCCATTAAAAAAGGGTCGTACATATCGTCCAAGGAGGGTTTCAAAAACCTCCTTGCCGACTCGAGATCTTTTACCTGCCGGTTTATTAATAGCCTTGCCACTACTTCCGGCACGTTCAGCTCGCAGCAAAGATCACAGACCAACTTTTCGTCCGGCCTGTCCACAAATACCCAGTTGTGTTTCATAGCGACTCCCTCGTTAGAACCTGTGAGAGTAGTTTATAGTGATAGTCGTCGGTGAGGTCTCAATGTTCGTAAGCTTGGAACTTTTCGCTTTGCCCTTGCTTGCACTTACGCTCAGGGTATTGTCAGTGCTTGGAGTGTAGTTCAGACTCATCCTGATACTGCTGTTGACCCTTTCATTATCGAGCACTCTGACTCCTTTATTGTTGTTCTTCCAGTTTGTGCTTACTACTTGGCTGAAGCCAGATCCAAAGGTCAGCCAGGACGCGGCAGCATAGCTCGCATTAAGGCTGACATTCCTCCGTCTTCCGTCCCTTGTCACGAACTGCTCACCAGTCTCGAATAGGTTCCCGAAATCGTTAATACTTAAGTTATAGCTTCCCGATAGTCCGATTCCCCCGAATCTTGGCAGGGTGACGGAATGGTTCATCGACCACGACCTGCTGACGTTGCTTTTGGGCGTCGTCACATTAAAGTATCTTTCGTCAAAGTCAAAATCGCTGTAGCGAGCTGTCAGTGAATAGCTGTGACGCAGGCTAAAGCCCTCAAATAGCTGGTAGCTTGTTCCTGCTGACAGACTGTAATTTCGCAACCATTTGTTGTTAGCCGACCTTTTGGAGTGCAAACGCACGTTGTGGTTTTGACCCGTGCTCAGATTCAAATTCAGATTGAAGCTATCGTATGAACCGCTGTACGACAGGGACACGCGGCTCGTAAAATCGTCCCTATCGTTTATCTCAGCCTCGGACGGAGTATCCGTGCTCGCTTTTCCGACTCGTCCTCTAAACGTCAAGCGGTGATCCTCGTTCAACGTGAAATTAAATGATGAATTCAAATCGATATCTGAATTCTCCTTGTCCAACAGGTCCCGGCGATTCTTTCCATCTACGATCGTTTTGCTCGGAAGCGTGGAAGACTCTGAAGACGAGTAGCCCACATCTAAGCTCATGCTCACCTTCTCTGATAGACTTGTATTCAGCGAGCTCTTCCAGCTGAAGCGTGTGGTCTTCCTATCCGTCCCCCACTTGGAGGAAGTGGGATCATCGCTTGCAGTATCTGTCCCTCGGGATTCGTTGTATCCTAATCTGTTATTTAAAGAGAGGTCATCCTTCTTGAAGTTGATACTCCCGCTTAAATTCCTGGTTCTGGTGAATCTATTTTCCAGGCGTGTGGGATCGTCTCTGCGCCGGTAATCCCTATCTGATCTGCTTTCGTTGTAGCTCAGGGAGGTGTTTGTATGACTTCCTATGCGATTCCCAAGGCTCCCCCTTAAGCTGGTATTCAGATGGCCTCTCACTGATGTATTTCCTGATCTGCTGTAGGTGAAGGACGGGGTTAAGCCATCTATCAACTTGGGACTTACAGACGTATTGAAACTGTAGCTTAGACCGGATGCTCCCTGGCCGAAAGTTCTGTTGAACGACCGGCTCGAAGATTGACTTAAGGAAAACGATTTGAAGGACCCCGATGAGAAGGGTCTATACGATAGTGTGACACCAACGCTCTGGTTTACTAGGGGTTCTTTGGCCCTGGAGAAGTTGTCTGAGCTCCTGCTAAGTCTCCCGTTAATGCCCACAGACGACTTTGATGAGAGTGGATAGTTGACAGACCATCTCCCGCTGCTGCTGTCTCTCCATCTATTTCCGCTCTGAGTCTTTGTCAGAGTCGATCTGAAGGAACTGTTCGCTGAAATCCTGATCTTGGAATCTGTTCCTTCCCGACCCGTGTCTATCGTATAGTTTAATCCACTGAAACTGTGTGACCAGGTAAAACGGTCGCTGTTCTGCGTGAAGCCTAGTTTATATCCTATGCTGTGTGCAGGTTCTGCTTCAAAGAGACACAGCAACACTGTGACAGTAGACAGTAGACAGTAGACGGTAGACAGGCCCCATACCCTCGATCCGATCAAGCGTGGGGGCACCGCCTCTCCTGTTTGTAGGTTGCCCACTGACTTTAAGTGCGCTGATGTTCCGATTTTTGATTGCAAAACCCTCATACTAATACATTCCGCTTTTCCCCCGCTTAAACTGATTCTCGTTCCATCCTATACGCACTTGCCGGACCATATCCACTGCGTACTTAAGGAGAGTTAGTAACTTCCTTAAGAGCGTAGCTCAGCCTCGCGAACTCCTGAAGATTTAGGCTCTCCGGTCGTCTTTTTAAATCTAGCTGTGAAATCTGAGATACCTTCAAAAGTTTATCTTCTGACAGTCCTTTGCAGGATACTGGGATAGAATTCTTCAGCATCTTTCTCCGCTGTCCGAACGTTTTTCTCACCACATCCCAAAAGAATTCCTCATCTTGTACTTCCACAGCCTGACTACCTATAAACTCCAATCTGACCACACTGGAATCTACCTTAGGTCTTGGCCTGAATGATCCCTTGCTCACATTGAAAAGCAACTTGGGTAAGGTCCACATTCTCACAGCGACGGATAGTATTCCGTAGGCCTTATCCCCGACAGCCGCTATCATGCGTCTGGCCACTTCCTTCTGAACCATTAGAACCGCCCTCTTTACAAGATTTCGATTCTCTATCAACTTGAAGAGCAGGGGGCTTGTGATATTATAGGGCAGATTCCCGACTACAACTGCCCCCTTGCAGCCGAAGCGCGTCAATACCTCATGTAGATCTAGAGTCAAAATATCCGTCTCTATAAGCGCAAAACTTTCTCTGTCTGCGAACGTCTTCTTCAACTGATCACACAAGAACCCATCTACCTCCACGCCCACCACGATACCACCCTTTTCAACCAGAAACCCTGTCAGCGCTCCTTTGCCAGGTCCCACCTCTAACACCAGATCATCGGACGACACCCCTACCGATTCCACAATCCTTTCGGCGGTGCTGCGATTTACCAGAAAGTGCTGACCTAATCTCTTCTTAGGGCGGAAGCTCTTCTTAGGGCGGAAAGCTACGGTCATGCTCCGTCATCCTCCAGTCCGAAGAGTCTTAACGCGTTATCTGTCGTTTTCCTTGCCACCTCCTCAAAGCTCAAGTCCATCTTGCGGGAGAGTTTCTCTGCTACATAGAGGACGGACGAGGGCTCATTTCTTTCTCCTCTGATTCGCGATGGTGACTGATAGGGGCAGTCCGTCTCAAAGAGGACCCTGTCAAAGGGCATTCCCGTCGCTACTTTCAAAGCCTTCGACTTCCTGTAAGTGATCGCCCCCCCGAACGAGGCGTAGAAATCCATCTCCACGCCCCTTAATGCCATGTCCAGACTCCCCGAAAAACAGTGAAGGACTCCTCCTACCTCGGATGCACCTTCCTCCTTTAATATCGTTATAACCTCTAAATCAGCGTTCCTGTTGTGGACGATTATGGGGAGTCCCAGATCCATGGCAAGATGGATCTGTTTCCTGAACATATCTATTTGCATGTCTCTTGACGAGTATTCTCTATAAAAATCTAGTCCTATCTCTCCTAAAGCCACAACCTTATTGAGGCTTGCTATCTCTCTTAAGCTCTCTATAAAGTTCTCCTTTGCGTACTGCGCATTATGAGGATGCACTCCCGCAGTGGCATACACATTCTCATAACTTTCAGATATCTCTATCGTCTTTTTACTCGACTCAATATCCGTTCCGATGGATAGTATTATGCCCACTTTCGCATCGAAGGCCCGCCTTATAACCTCGTCCCTGTCCTGGTCAAATTGGGGATAGTCTAAATGGGCATGAGTATCGATCAACAATAAATGTTCCCCGTAGGTTCCTAGGACACCTTAGCCCCTGGCGCGATCTCCCCATCCACAGTCACCAGCTTAAGCTCACCTTCGCTCTGAGCCGCCAGGAGCATTCCTTCGGACGTTACTCCTCTGATTCTTGCGGGCTTTAAGTTCGCAACTACAACGATATTCTTTCCGACCAATTCATCGGGAGAGTAATACGCGGCAATCCCTGCGACTAACTGTCTCTCTTGTCCTCCCAGCTCAATTTTGAGCTTTAGGAGCTTATCCGCCCCCTCGACTTTCTCCGCTGACTCGATCTTTGCCACCTTCAAATCCACTCTCCCAAACTCGGAAATATCTATTGTTCCACCCTCCTCTTCCTTGACATCTGGCATCTCTTTCTCCTTGTCTATCCTTGGGAATATCGCCTCACCTTTCTTCACCTTGACGCCCGACCTTATTCCTCCCCATATTCTCAGGCTATCTATCTTCACATCCGAAATATCCTCGTCCATCCCAAGTTGATGCCATATCATCGCACAGCGCTCTGGCATGACGGGATGCAGTAGCACAGCTATGTATCTTATCGACTCTAAAAGGTCGTACAGGACGGCTTTTAGTTCCGCCTTTTTACCGGCATCCCTGGCTAGCCTGAAGGGCGCCTTAATCTCGATGAACCTGTTCGCCTCTCTAACTAACTCCCATATCCGGTCGAGCATAGAATTCAATCTGAGCCACCTTAAATCTTTCTCCGCGCCATCCACCACAGCCTTTGCCTTCTCCATAAGGCTGCTATCCCAACGCTTCCCGGCCTCTGGAACTATACCGTCCAGATACCTTTCCACCATTGCCAACGTTCTGCTCACCAGATTGCCCAGATCGTTAGCCAGGTCGAAATTGTACCTGTCCACAAAACGATCGGATGAAAAATCTCCGTCCTGACCGAACGAGATCTCTCTTATCAGGAAGTACCTCAAAGCATCTGCTCCGAATTGGTCCGCCATTTCTAAAGGATCTATCACTCTCCCCAAGCTCTTGCTCAACTTTTCCCCTTCGAAATTAACAAAACCGTGTCCGAAGATGCTCTTTGGGAGTTCCAGGCCTGCGGACATCAACATAGCGGGCCATATTACACAGTGGAATCTCGTTATATCCTTCCCGATAATATGGACATCTGCAGGCCAGTACTTTTTGAAAAGATCGTCTTCTTCTCCCCTGTAGCCTAAAGCCGAGATATAATTTATCAGCGCTTCGGGCCAGACGTACACTACGTGTGACTCATCTATGGGAAACGGGATCCCCCAATCTTGGGACGACCTTGAGACGCTTATGTCCTCAAGCCCTCCTTCTATCAAGCCCAATATCTCGTTTTTTCTTGTCTCGGGAACTATGAAATTAGGATTCTCCTGGATATGCCTTTTGATCCTGTCTGCATACTTAGAAAGAGCGAAAAAATAGTTACTCTCTTGAATCCAGGTCGGCTTTGTGCTGTGATTTGCACACTTGCCGTCCACCAGATCCTTATCCGTGTAGAACGCCTCGCACGACTCACAGTACCACCCTTCATATTCCCCTATATATATATCCCCGTTGTCGTACATCTGCTGAAATAGCCTCTGGACTACTACTTTATGCCTCTTTTGGGTGGTCCTTATAAAATCGTCGTACGAAATATTCAGCCTTTTCCATATCCTCTCGAAGATCCCAGCCATCCGGTCGCAGTACGCCTGCGGTTCCAGCCCCTCATTGAGCGCTTCCTTTTTCACATTTATACTGTGCTCATCGAGTCCCATCAAAAAATAGACGTCAGATCCAAATAGCCTTTTAAACCGGGCTATCACATCTGCGCATATTTTCTCGTAAGCCGTGCCTACGTGAGGCGTGCTGTTAGTATAGTCTATAGCTGCTGTTATGTAGAACTTATCTTTCATAAAACTTATGCAAAGGGACTGACGGTTTCAAACTGTCAGTCCCCCTTGCGTATCCTCCTTCTTTACATCAAATGTTTCATACCGCTCCCCTTGACAGAGCGACAAATATTTCGCAAATTGGGGTTTGAGAAGGGAGGTCAAGGTGTCGAGCCCCGAAGTGAAAGATGGTAAGCGCTGGACGGCGACCCGTAAGGGAGAGATTGTGTTGGCTCTTTTGAGAGGAGCAGATCTATCTGAGGTGTGTCGTAAGAATGGAATTAGCCAGTCGCAGGCGTATGCTTGGCGTGATAGTTTCTTAGAAGGGGGCCAGGAGAGTCTGAAGTCTCGGCGTGGTCGCAAGGATCCGAAGGAGCGAGAGGTTAGCCGGTTGGAGCGCAAGGTAGGGCAGTTGACGCTCCAGTTGGAGATACTCGAAGAGGTAGCCCGTCTAAAAAAAACGAAGCGGTTGCCTTGAGTGGGCGGTTTTTGGGTCGAGGCTATTCCCGCAAGGTGGTAGCTTTGGCTTTGGGTTTGCATCGTTCGACTCTGTATAGGTTTAGGGATAGAGGTGTCAGTTCTTCTGTTAAAGAGCCTGTGATAGATGAGGAGCTTGCTTTTCGTATTCGAGGGATACTGGACCAAGAAGAGGCATTTGGTCACAGGCGGGTTTGGGCGCATCTTCGTTTCAAGGAAGGGGAATGTGTCAACGTTAAGAAGGTTCATAGGATAATGAAGCTTAAGGGGTGGCAGTGTAAGCTGTGGAATCGTCCCGGGAGAAAGGGGCCACAGGTTGCCCAGAAGCGTTCTGTGGTGGATAGTCCCGACAGTTTGTGGTCGAGTGACTTGACAAAGATTTACTGTGGAAAAGATGGTTGGTGTCCTCTTATTGCGGTGGTGGACAACGGAAGCCGGGAGGTTCCTGGGTATCGTTTTAGTCGAAAAGGGAGGGCACTGGAGGCCACAGATGCCCTGGATCGGGCCGTGATCTCTCGATACACTTCCAAGGAGGCTGTCCCCCAGGGTCTCACTTTGCGCTCTGACAATGGTTCCATCTTTTTGGCTCGGGCCTATTTGGCCAGTACCGAATATTGGGGAATTCGTCAGGAATACATACCAAGTGGTAAACCCGATTGGAACGGTGTTGTAGAGCGTTTTTTCAGGACCCTCAAGCAAGAGTGTGTTTGGCTTCACAAGTTTGAATCCTTTGAACAGGCTGAGAAGATCATATCTCAGTGGATCGATAATTACAACAAGAACAGGCTTCATTCATCCCTGGGATATAAGACCCCAAAAGAGTGGAGAAAACAATTTTATCTACTACCCCAGGTTGCTTAATTGGTGTCGCTTTCCTGGGAAGCAGTACAGTTTTGATCATCTCTTAGCGTTTATCTAATGTCTAATTAACTAGACGGTAGTCAGGTAAGATTGGTTCCGCTTCGCGTCTCCTTCGGGGTGGGGGTTTGGCACCTCGCAATGACTAAGAAGACAAAAGCAAGTTTTTTCGCTTTATCCAAAACTATGCGGCCTTTACCGATAGGTCCCTAATCTCTTTATAGAGCGACAGCATAATTAGCTGTAGATTGACATTACGCGACATCATTTCAAAAGATGCTTCGATCTTGGCAGCGAGTCTTTCTAAAAGGTTCATTTGGAGAACTCTCGAAAGGTTTTCTAAATCTTCTAAGCGGCCCAAATTAGTCACTCTATCGTTTAAGCCCTGACTGTAGAGAAAGATATCCTTTAGCCAGATCAGCATCATCTTTAGGGTTCGCTGCACATTCTCCCTTGCCCCTCTTACTGCAGAATTTTCTATTATGTTCAGAATCTTCAGCTCATCTTTGAGAATGGAGGTGCTTATAAAGTCAAGAGCGGCATTCAGTTCCTCATCTAGATTCCCGGACGCCCACTGGTTTGCCCTTGTCAAGCTACCATCTGCTATGGAAGAGACCAACCTTGCCTGTTTCTGGTCGAGGCCCATCTTTTCTATCAACTCTTTTTCAACTTCTCCATCCCTGAGCAGCTCTAGGTTTAACTTCTGGCATCTGGAAAGGACAGTAGGCAGCATCGAGTCGGGCTTCGACGTGGTTAAGATCAAGAGAGCATCCGTTCGCGGCTCCTCTAAAGTCTTCAGAAGGGCGCTTGCGGCCTCTGCCTTCATCTTGTCCGCCTCTAATATGACAATCACCTTCTTTTTTCCCTCAAACGCACCGTAGTTTATGTCCCTTTCTACCTGTCTGACTCTATCTATCGACACAGAGGGGTTTCCACCCTGTTCTCCCATAAAGTAGGGGTCTTGAGTCATACTCAAAAGAGCTTTTCTCTCGTGCTCAGTATCCTTATCGGACGTTAAAGGCAGGATGAATTTCACATCAGGGTGATTAAGTGACGCAACCTTCCTGCACGATCTACACTCGTCGCACGCATCCGAATGTAGAGTCTCACAATTTACAGCCTTGGCAAGCTCAAACGCTAAAGCCCTCTTCCCGACACCCTCAGATCCGCAGAAAAGGAGAGCGTGCGCAAGCCTTTTCTCCTCCAGCGCGCTCTTTAAGATCTTTTTTACTCTGTCCTGACCGATGACGTTATCAAAAGACATCTTATTTCAATTTACCTTTTAGGTCCTCAAACATTATCAAGATAATGACAAAAGCTTAATATTGTCAAGATTTATTGCTCAAGTTCCGCTATTATCCTGATCGAAAAACTCTATTAACTTAGCGATAGTATCCTTCATCTTGCCTCTGTGCACTATCATATCTAAGAATCCGTGTTCAAGCACAGACTCCGACAACTGGAATCCCTCTGGCAGTTCCTCTATATTCAGCGACTGCATGATAACCCTCGGCCCTGCAAAGCCTATAAGGGACTTGGGTTCGGCTATTATGATGTCTCCGAGCATTCCGAAGCTTGCCGATACGCCTCCTGTCGTCGGATTTGTCAATAGGGAAATGTAGGGTATCCCTTCGTCAGACAACTGATGCAGTTTGGCACACACCTTGGCCATCTGCATAAGCGCAAGAGTGCTCTCCTGCATCCTTGCCCCACCAGATTGACATACGATAATCAACGGTATTTTCTCCACCTTAGCCCTATCTATCAGCCTTGCCAACTTTTCCCCCATAGCAGAATCCAGACTCCCCATTATGAACCGCTGATCTAAAACTCCTAAAGCCGTCTTATTACCCTCTATTGTTCCTATCCCCGTCCTCACAGCGGCCTTTAGACCAGTTTTTTCTCTTCCGTCCTTGATCCTGTCGGTGTAGCGCTTATTATCTTTGAACTTCAAAGGGTCTGCAGATCCTACCTCCGAGTTAATGTCCTCAAAACTTCCTTCATCCATCAAAAGCTCTACGTAGACCTCGTGACCCGCCTGAAAGTGATAATTGCACTGCGGACAGACCCAGAACCCTTTCTCAAGGTCTTTTCTATAGATCGTATTTTCACACCCGTCGCACTTAATCCATATATCCTCCGGTATCCCCCTCTTTATCCTTGTCTTAATCCCCTTTTTTATCTTATCGAACCAGTTCATATTGCTCCTTTAGTTGATCTGCTATACGCAATCTACTAGCCCCGTTAGAAAGTCCGACATCTTCTGTTTAAATCTTTCAGAAACCGCTATAACTCCGGAATGATCCAGACTGTCTGGGCGATTTCCAAAGGTCAGATTAGATATGAAAGAGACGCCCAGGGCGTCCATACTCTGTTCTTTTGCCGCTTTAACCTCAGGTATAGTGGACATCGTCACAGCGTCAACCCCTATCCGTCTTGCCATCTCCAGTTCAGCTGGTGTCTCATAAGAAGGGCCCAACATGCCCAGAAGGACACCTTCCTTTAGCGAGATCCCGTGCCTTTGTGCCGCTTGGTATGCCCTCTTTCGAAGTTTCATCGAGCAGTAGCTTTCCCCTCCCGAACTGAGGAAACTTAGCCTTCTCCTTTCCAGCATGAACGTCCCCACGTGATCTGAGATAAGCATAAGATCACCTACGCGAAACGCTTTATTTATCCCACCTGCAGCGTTCGTAACTACAAGAGTCTTCACACCCAAAGTCCCTATTGCTCTGATCGGAAAAGTCACCTCGTCCCAGTCGAGACCCTCATAGAGGTGCGCCCTCCCCGACATAACTAGGCACCTTTTACCCGAAACTGAACCCAGGTACAACATCCCTTCGTGGCCCTGGACACGGCAGTTCCAAAAATGAGGGATCTTGCTGTACGAAATGGAAAGATCGAACTTGAAAGACTCCGCAAAGACTCTCCATCCTGATCCCAACACAACCCCGATTTTCGCCCCCGTAAAGCCCTGTCCCCTGAGGAATTCGGAAGTTTCTATAGTAGTGTCTAAGGGATTTTCACTCAAATAAACTTCACCATCACCAGAGAGTCTTCGACAGGATTCCTGTAATAGTTGGCCCTTATTGCAACTCCCGCGAAGCCGTATTTATTATAACCCGGATTTACCCGGCCAGGAGTAGGACAAAAATGCCTGCATCACCTCTGACGATACCCCCTTAACCCTTCCACCTAACTCCTGATTGTATTTCTCAATAAAGTAATCGACAAGGAAAAAGGGAAGGTCCTCGATATGCTCGCGTAGCGGCGGCAGGACGATAGGAACGACGTTAAGGCATAAGAACCGACATTCCCCATATCACATTCATGAGGGATTATATTTCGATACATTCTTGTTTCTGAATTAATATTACCACTTTTACATTTTTCAACAAGTACTTTTTTCAATTAAAATAGTATTTTCCTCTGAATTATCACTTTCTTTGTGTTTAAATCCTCCAATTAGAGACACCTCTCCATCGACTCACAAAAAAATGTGGCAGTTTAAACAGAATAACATCGCAATCGTTCAATCCGGGATAATATTTCGGCAAATAACCTCTTGTCTATCCCAACCTCAGCCATTTGAAACGTAATATATCCGCTGTGTCTGACAATCTTCGCTCCGATTTTGATAAATTTCACGAGGAGGCTGCGTAGTGACCAGTGTTTGATTTTCTTCGGAAGAACAAAACGTCGCAGGAAGTTGCCCAAGTTGTAAGCCAGAACAAACAGCCAGAGCCTCACCTGATTGGAGACGAAACGCTTGCATGAGAGTCGGGTCCAGTTCAGAGCATACTTGCCCTCCTTAATCCACTGCTCAGCTCTGCCACGGCCATTGTAGAAGTGTACCACGCCTTCTGGCTTGGCGCTCATGTTGGTCACGATAAATCCCACTCTTGGGAATAACTCCCCTTGGTGCCATTCAACCTTGGCGACCACTCGCCTCGATTGATCCCAACTGGCCGCTTTATATTGAAATTCATATAACGATACAATCGGTTTCCTCGGCGGTCGTCCAACTGGCCGAGTCAGCAGGTATCGTATCTTTTCATAGAGTATCTCATTTGCGGGAAGCCGAATGGCATACAAATAGCCGTTTCCCTCCAGATAATCATAAATCTCAGGCTTTGCGAATGCAGCATCGCCTCGAAAGTATTTCCTATTCTTCTTGCTCTCGTATCTCTTGACGATCGGTTCCAGAACTTCCTTCCAACGATCAGCACTGTGAACATTACCAGAGCGAAGTAGGACTCCTTCACAATCCCCGAACTGATTGAAGCAGAACACTGGATGAAAACAGGTACATCCGAAATGACCGTTGTAAGCTGATCCTTCCTGCTGGCCATGTACCGGACTCTCCGAACTGTCCATGTCCAGAATGATTCGTTGATGCTGTGTTTTACTCATCGCTTTTTGAACCCACTTGCCATTGATATCTGACAAGTTTCTGAGATTGTCATGCTGAGTCAGTATATCAGTTTCAAAACGTCCTATCGTGTTGGAGCTGGCAGCTTGCCTGCCTTTGTCCTTCTTTCCGGTAATCGCTCGCATGACGGGATCAACGGATAATCGCTCGGCGTCATTTACATCTTCATATCCTGCAAGACGGCTGTATATCGATTGACGCAGGAGAGTAGATATATCATGTTGGATATTACGGCCTGTGCGTTTATCGGTAAAAACCGCTGATACCGAATCAAATAATCCCAGTGCGTAATCAAGGTCACGATACGCAAGAAGTCCACCGTTTGATGTCACCTTTGCACCATGAAATTCAAGCTTTATTCCTCCATCAAAACCTACTTTCATTCTTTCACCCTCTGGATGATCAATATTTATCCGCCATTTATGAGTCTTATTTATTGTAATATAACATGTTCTGGCGACTTTGACAACCATTTTTCGGGTCTAATATGGCGAATGGGGGTATAAAGAGAAGTAGCTTTATCGTTGGACATCCTCACCTCTAAAGTCACCATCTTGGATCCCTCTTTTTGTACCCTTTCTAAGATCCACTCTAAAAGGGCGCTGCCAAGACCCTTTCCCCTTTTGTCTCTTGCGACAGCGAAATTTGCCAGGTGAAATTCATCGTTTACGAAGAGGCCCGCAGCGTACGCCGCGATGTTCCTGTTGAACGTTCCCACAACAGCCAACACGTTCTTATCTTTTAACAACAGTTTAAAATCGTCTTCCCTCCAGGGACTTCCGAAGGAATCCATTTCAATAACCATAATCTCATCTAGATGCTTTTTCCCCATCGGGATAATCTTGAAAACCTCAAAACCCAACTTACTTTCATCTTGACGATCAGATTTGGCGGCGGCATCAGACATGCAGATTTCACCTCTATCCTAAAGCGTGGGCACCTAAATAAGTAGTGAGTAGACAGGCCCCCCTCCTGCCGTCCCTCAGACCGCCTCTCTCTTAATGCTGTCGATACCTTATATCTCTATAGTCTTGTCGCGACTATTTTGACAAATCCTTAGATACCCAATTGGGTCTCCGATTTCCTCAGATAAACAGGCTGAACGCTGTAAAGATCAGTTACCTCTTCTGCTTCAAGCTTTTCAAGACCCAATCTTGCCACCGCGCCCGCAGAGGGCGTGAAAAGCTCCTTCGGAGCAAAATGGGCATCTTTGCCCAACGCCGATACGATCTCATCCCTGTAAACCTTTGCTCCGTTTCCCAAAAATACCGTGGGCCGCTCAATACGCTTCAACATATTGTCAGGGGAAACGACAATAGGCTCCCACAACCTCCGCAGACTCACATTGGACACTTCGTAAAGACAGGCATAGACCTCCTTCTTCCTCGCATCCAGAGTCGGGCACACGTGGTAGCTCGAGAAAGGGACCCTCCACGCTAAGGCGTCCAGGGTCGAAACAGCCACAAGTGGACATCCGCACCCAAAACATAGCCCCTTAGCCACGCTCAGACCTATCCTCAAACCTGTAAAAGACCCTGGTCCTATGGAGATAGCTATCCCATTCAGGTCGCCTGCAGATATATCTCCATCCTTCAAAACAGACTCTATCATCAAAGCCAACCTCTCCGCGTGAGTCGTCCCTGAGTCCAATGTACGCTCTGCGATCAACCTCGACTCATCCAGAAGAGCCACACTGCAAATGGGCGTCGCCGTTTCAATAGCCAGTACTATCACGACTTTTCCTCTGAATTTAAGTATCGGGTCAAAATAGTCTGGACAAGATTATAGAGATCCAAAATAGTAGACAGCATACAAGGGAGTAAAGCGCCCTGTCTACTAACGTTGGACCAATACCCGAACGGCTTAAGCAGTGCGAGGCCATTGCCCGTCAGGGCCAAGGAGCGAAGCGACGTAGCGGGTATGGAGTTGTTAAATGAAGGTTCATAGTTTTAGCATCGTAGTTTCAAGATTTTAAAGGCTCCCATTCGTCTCTCAATAGGCCATATAAATACATATCGTATCTCTGTCCATCACGTTCTATAAACTTTCTAAATACCCCTTCTTTCTGAAAACCTACTTTTTCAAATAGGGCAATTGCACGAGGGTTATATTCAAAGACCGTTAATTGAAGTCTGTAGAGATTTAATTCGTTGAAGGCATATTGAATGATAAGGTATGTGGCTTCTGTACCATAGCCTTTGCCCCAATTTTCCGGTTCGCCAATGCCAATTCCCAAATAGGCCACTCGATGCCCGTTATCCCGATAACTCCTATGAGTTCCTCATGGTTGTGCAGTCTTATGGCAAACGTAAGTTCACGGTCAGTCTTTCCTGCCTCATCAATCCACTCATTGAGACTTACTTCGCTGCGCTCAATCAATGGATCTGAATTCCATAATCGCAAAAAGCGTGTATCTTCTCTCCATTTAAGAATAGTAGGTACATCACTTTTTCTTAAACCTGTCAGTCTGATGTTCTCTCCAGCCAACAGATTTTCTTGAATTACCATTACATTGCACTCCTAAACATCAATATCAATAATGAACTTTCATTTAACTGTAGATATGCGACAAGTTTTGTCGAGCTACTTATAGGAATATCAATGTAGATTCTCTTCGAGTTATATAGCTATTTCTTCCTTGACTTCGACAGAATAGTGGGTAGAGCGATCATAACAGCGGCTATAGTAACCCCTATTAGTAAGAGCAGTGCAGTCCACATCAGTCAGTTCTCCTCTTCTTTAAGTAAGTGTAGCCCTACAAGAGTCAGTACTATGTAGATAACAATCCCGATTATTATGAATAGAATCTGGACCTTCTTAGCCGATATAAGCGCTCCGAAGACCAGACCTCCTACAGAGATATTTGCCAAAGTCATCAGCTTATCTGCTAAAGCCTTAGACTGTTCCTTATTTAACGCCATTTTAACTCCTGGGTTTCTTTACAGCAGCGTCATCTGGCTCTTATCGTCTACCGCCCTATTTTTCCCGAAGTGCCTGTAAGCCAGAAGGGTAGCCTTCCTTCCTCTTGGGGTCCGTTCTAAGTAACCTTCCTGAATCAGATAGGGTTCATATACCTCCTCAATCGTGTCCGGCTCCTCGCCCACAGCGGCCGCCAGATTCGTCAGACCTGTGGGTCCGCCCTCAAACTTGTCTATCAAGGCTAAAAGGATCTTCTTGTCCATCTCATCCAACCCCTCCTCGTCCACGTTCAGCATTATCAAAGCCTCATTTGCCACATCCAGGTTTATAACCCCATCCGCCTTTACCTCGGCAAAATCCCTTATTCTTCTCAACAGTCTGTTTACCACCCTTGCAGTTCCTCTGGATCTCTTTGCGATCTCTTCTGCTCCTTCAGCATCTATCTTGACGCCCAATATCCTCGCAGATCTCTTGGCGATCCGAATCAACTCATCCACGCTGTAGAAATTCACTCGCTCCATGATCCCGAACCGGGACCTTAAAGGAGAAGTCAAAAGACCTATTCTTGTCGTGGCGCCCACCATCGTGAATTTGTCCAGATTGAGCCTCACAGACCGAGCCCTCGGGCCCTGATCTATGATTATGTCTATCACAAAATCCTCCATAGCGGGATAGAGGTACTCTTCCACTGCCCTGTTCAGTCTGTGGATTTCATCTATAAACAGGATATCCCCGTCGTTCAAATTTGTCAGGATTCCTGAAAGATCGAAAGGTGACTGAAAGAGTGGCCCTGAGGATGGCTTGAAGTTCACGCCCATCTCGTGTGCTATGATAGTCGCCAAGGTGGTCTTTCCCAATCCAGGGGGTCCGTGAAGCAAGATATGGTCTAGCGCTTCACCTCTTTTCTTTGCCGCTTGGATGTATACTTTCAGATTCTCCTTTACTTGCTGCTGTCCCGGGAAGTCCTCGAATCTTACGGGTCGAAGCGATTCTTCAAACTCTAAATCGTCGCCCAATGGATCTGGGGCAGTCATACGCTCGTTCATAAGTTTTTGTGCCTCACTGAGGCTATTATCTTTTAACCTCTTCTATTTTACCTTTGCTCTATGGGTACTTCCGGGGGTACTTCCGGTCCTGATGGATAATATTGCCTTCACTGTCAAAGAGTTCGTGCCATGTTTCCCTGGTCTTTTCATTCTTATCTATCTTTTTCCTTATACGACTTCGTTCCCCTTTTCTCCCTAATTTCCACTTTCACCTGATTTCAGTTCTGCCTCCATCAGAGTGCTTTATGACTTCGTCAGGCTTCCTCGATGCCATTTAGGTTTGTCTCAGCACCCCTTTGATGATCTGTTGCACAGAAAGCCTGTTTCCACTTTTTTTTATCACCTTTGCCACAGCGCGTCTTGCCTCTATATCATCCATCCCCAGTGTCCTAAGAGCCAACAGAGCCTCGTGTTCAGGGCCTATTTCACCCTGAACGTCTGAAAGAATCGGCGCATCGATTCCAAAATCAATCTTCCCGAACCTCTCTTTCAGCTCCATAATAAGCCTTTGTCCCATCTTCTTCCCTACACCCTGAATAGAGGTGATAGCCCGGATATCTTCTCTTGCCACGGCCATCTTGAAATCCCCAACCGACATTCCGGACAGAACAGTCTGAGCTAACCTGGGACCGACTCCCGACACCTTGATCAGGGTCTCGAAAAGCTCCCTTTCATCCTGATCCTTAAAACCGTAAAGCTCAAGCCCATCCGCCTTAACGTGAAGATATGTGAGGACCTTAAGCTGGCTCCCGACGGCACCCAGCTTCTCGTAATACGAAAGAGATATATTCACCCGAAAGCCTACACCCTTAACATCCACCACAAGACCGGTAGGATCCTTATCAGCAAGTGTCCCCTCTAAATACGAGATCATAAGTTCAAGCCTTTGAACTTACTGTCCAAAGAGTGAGCGTGACACAGAGCCACCGCTAAAGCGTCCGAGGCGTCCAGGGGTTTTGGCAGTTCCCGGAGTCCCAGGACGCTCATAATCATAAACTGCACCTGCTCCTTAGACGCTCTTCCCGACCCTACGACAGCCATTTTTACCTCCCTTGGGGTATATTCTGAGATAGGCAGTTTAGAATTTACCGCTGCAAGCAAGATCACGCCCCTTGCGTGGCCCATCTTCAGCGCCGTTTTGGGATTATCTTTGTAGAACACATCCTCCACGGCAACCTCATCAGGTTTAAGCTCGACTATAACGTCCATCAGATCAGAATATATTTTCCCCAGCCTTTGTGTAAACGGAGTCTTCGAGCTTGTATGTACGGACCCGCAGCTTATGAATCTGTAGTTCTTTTCTGAGTATTCAATTATTCCGAAGCCAGTCGTCACACTACCCGGATCGATTCCCAAGATTTTCAAATCTGTCGCTCCCGATCTTTAAATAGCCCGATCAGCCAGTGTCTTCAATTCCTCCTCATCGATGTCGAAATTAGAAAACACCCTCTGAACGTCGTCGTGTTCCTCCAGGGCATCCAGCAATCTCAAAGTCTGCTGTGCCCCTTTTCCTTCCACTTTTACGGTAGCTCGAGGACTCCTTACAAGCTCGGCGTCAGTGTAATTTACGTTCTCCTGCTCCAGTGCCTTCTTTACGGTCTCAAAGCCCTCAAACGAGGTCATAATCTCAAATGCGTCCTCGACCGCCACAATGTCATCAGCCCCTTGGTCTATGATCATCATCATTAGGTCTTCCTCGTCTTGCCCATCCTTCTCCACAACGATCAGACCTTTCTGTTCGAATCCCCAGGACACAGATCCCGCCTCTCCCAAATTTCCGTTGTGCTTGGTGAATATATGCCTTATATCTGCAACAGCTCTGTTTTTGTTGTCCGTAACCACCTCAATAATGACTGCCACGCCGCCCGGACCGTATCCCTCGTACACCACCTCCTCGTAAGACACCCCTTCAATTTCTCCGGTCCCCCGCTTGATGGCCTTCTCGATATTTGTCTGTGGCATATTAGCCTTCTTTGCCGCCTCTATCGCCGTCCTCAGTCTTGGATTCCCTGTGGGGTCTCCTCCTTCCTGACGAGCCGCTATTGTTATTTCTTTTATAAGTTTTGAGAAGATCTTTCCCTTTTGTGCATCGTCTTTGGCTTTTTTGCGCTTTATTGTGCTCCACTTTGAGTGTCCGGACATATGCTACCCTCCTAATAGTCAAGCAGACAGTCCCCGATAGATTCAATCGGGGATCGGTAGACAGAATACAGGCCCCCGACCTCCAATAGATTCAATCGGGGCAAGGGTGAACTACCTCTCCTGTCCAATGCTGTCTAGTTAAGTGTGACTGGTCATAGGACAGTCACATTCTTCCAGATAAAATTTAGTTCAAAAGTCCACTGCATGCAAGCGAAATTCCTAATATCAAATTCTGGCTTAGGGTCACTATTTAACTGGCGTAAGGAATACAATCTGTTTTTGCTTATTTAACCTCTTGCACAATGTAGGGATTCATCGTTTACTCTTGTTCTTTCTCAGCGCGGGCCTTGGCCATTACAGATTCGATAAACGGCGTCTTGGCATCAGTGTAGGCTTGGCCTTTGAAACGGTACTTATCAGCTAATTCCACCTTCAATTTGTAATACTCCTGAGCTACCTCGGTGTGAGCGCGCAAGAAGTCGCGAAACAGCAGGTGCTGCTCCCGAAAATCACTTGTTAATTCAACTATGTGCAAATGATGTGTGGTGCGTGCTTCCGGGGGACCCTTGCGGAAGTAGCGCCTTGGGGGGATTGAATCTTCGTAGTCGGGGACATACTCATAGCCAATGCTCTGGAGCGGCTCAATACACTCCCTTGCATCGACAAGCCGAGAGAGGCCGACCATGATGTCAATGGTCGGCTTTGCTCCCAATCCGGGCACTGCGGTACTTCCGATGTGCTCGATGGCGACGACTCTATGTCCGATTACGCCAAGAATTCGGCCCTTTTGTTCTTCGTACAGAAGCGGACACGGCGGATCATAGTCTGCAATTATGATAGGACATGTCACAGTACTTTTCTTCTTGAATATGCTGTCAAAAGAAAAGCGACGCTCAGGGTAACCGAACGCCGCCTCTTTCTCCAAGAACCTGAGGAAAATCTTATCCCTCCTCCTTTTGTCTTTTGGCGTCAGCTATCACCTTTTCGCTTAATTCATGAGGCACTGGCTCATAGTGGGAGAACATCCTTGTGTGGAGCCCCCTTCCTTGAGTCATCGATCTTAAAGCGGTGGAATACTTATAAAGTTCCGCAAGGGGGACCTGTCCTCTGATAGTCTGGAAATTACCGTTCGTATCCATTCCCTGAATCTTGGCCCTTCTGCTGGATAGGTCTCCCATCACATCACCCATAAATTCCTCAGGTACTGTCACCTCTACGTCGTAGATGGGCTCCAGAAGAATCGGCTTTGCACTCATAAACGCCTCCTGGAAAGCCATCGATCCTGCCAGGGAGAACGCCAGGTCCGACGAGTCGACAGAGTGATAGGTCCCGTCGTATAGCCCTACCTTGAAATCAATTGCCGGATATCCAGCCAAAATGCCCTTTCCCATAGCCTCCACAATGCCTTTTTCCACTGAGGGTATATACTTGGCAGGGATAGCTCCGCCCCTAATTTCATTCACAAACTCAAACCCTTTGCCTCTTCCCACGGGTTCGATTCTTATATGTACGTCGCCGTACTGACCCCTCCCTCCGGATTGCTTCTTATATCTGTGCTGAGCCTGAGACTTACCCGTTATAGTCTCCCGATAAGGGATCTTGGGCTCGACAAGAGTTACGTCGACTCCGAACTTCTGCTTCAGCTTGTTTATGACAACTTCCAGATGTAACTCTCCCTGTCCCGATACGATCATCTGTCTGAGCTCAGGCTCGAATTTTGCCACAAATGTCGGATCTTCCTCGTGCAGCCTGGACAGTCCAGCGCTAATCTTTTGCTCATCCCCCTTAGACTTGAGTTCCACAGCCTCATTTATCACTGGCTCCGGAAGATCTATCTTTGGAAGGATCACAGGAGATTCCCTGTTGCAGAGAGTATCACCCGTGTGAGAGTCCTTCAACTTGACCAGTGCAATCATATCCCCCGACGTCACATTTCCTATTTCGTTTCTATCTCGTCCGTTCAGATTATATATTTGTCCGATCCTCTCAACCACACCTTTTGAGGAATTCAACACCTCATCTCCCGATTTCAATGTCCCCGAATAGAGTCTTATTAACGATAGTTCACCGACGTGAGGTTCGGACATAGTCTTGAACAGAAGAGACGACAGTGGACTACTTTCCGAAGCTTCAAGCTCTGCATTCTCATCTGTTCCTGGCCTGGTGCCCGTAACAGTCCCAACGTCCACAGGGGAAGGCATGCAATCCGATATTATGTCCAAAAGCGCACTTGTTCCTACGTTAGTGTAAGCGTCTGTGCACAAAATAGGGAAGATACTCCTGGTGGCTATCCCCTTCCTGAGTCCCAGGATCAGCTCCTCATCCGACAGGTCAGTCTCTTCCAAATACTTTTCTAAAAGATCATCATCGCTTTCCGCCACTGCCTCGACCAACTTCTCCCTGAACTCTGAGGCCCTATCCTTCAATTCCGGGGGTATATGACCCTCTGTGACCTGTTTACTCCCGTCTGCTGGATACGTTAAAAGCTTCATCTTAAGCACATCCACCAGACCGTTAAATCCATCTCCCGGATTTAGCGGGATCTGCAGGGGAATAGCCTCTCTTCCGAACCTATTGGAAATTGTGTCGCATGTTCCCTCAAAATCGGCATTTTCTTTGCCCATCCTATTCAGGACGATCAGGCAGCCGATTCCGTAGTCTTTGGCGTACTGCCACACCTTCTCGGTCCCAACTTCGATTCCGGACACGGCATTTATCACCAGTACAGCCCCGTCCACAGCCCTGAGTGCTCCCACCACCTCACCTATAAAATCGGCATAGCCCGGCGTGTCTATGATATTCAGCTTGTTCCCGTTCCGCTCACAGTGCAGCATCGACGCACTTATCGAAATTTTCCTTTCGATCTCATCCTGGCTGTAATCCGATAGTGTTGTTCCGTCATCCACTTTGCCCAGACGATTAGACGCCCCTGCTGTGAACAGCATAGCCTCAGCAAGAGACGTCTTGCCCACACTCCCATGCCCTATCAACCCCACATTCCTGATCTCTGAGCTGCCATATTCTTTCACAGTGACCCCCGTTGCCCTAGATCCCCGATTGAACCCCATCCCCGATTGAATCTATCAGGGACAATTGGGGCTCCGGGACCTATTCTTTTTCAATCTTCGACTTAACGTAATCTATTCCCGCCTTTGCGACCTTCTTTCGCTTCGAGGCTCTATTTCCACCTTCATCCTCAGTTACGATCTCCAGGTAGTACGATCCATTCTTCTTATAGTAACTAGCAGACACAAACCCCTCAAACTCAGCGAAGAGTCCAAATTGATCCCTCTCATCCCTATCTATAGACTCCCCCACCACTTCGCTTATCGCATATATCTCTTCCTTTTCGTCTTCTACTTCGCCTTCCTCTGTCTCGCTTACCTCAGGTTCATACTCCATAGCCTCTACTAAGTGCTTCTCATAGTCCATCAACTTCTCCTGAATAAACTTTATAATCTCTGTAATCTCTTGGCGCTTTACATCGGGGCTTCTGTCTTGTTCTTCTGTACCTTTGCTAGTTAAAGTAAAGATCTTAAATCCCTTGTGTTGGATAGATTGGTCTGAGATCTGTGAAAGGTCCAAAGGTTCCTTACCTGGGGAAGGATCGGATTTACCGTCCGTCCATATTTCCAAGACAGATTCGGCTTGAACCTTAGAATCCCAAAGGTGCGCCTTCCACGCCTTTATCACCTCATCGAAGTTAGTATACTCGCCTTCGAACTTTAGATTTTGAAGGGCTGATCCCAATTCAGTTCTATCACCTTCTGATTCGACCGCTATTTCTATGGGATCTTCGGCAAAGGTGGAAAAGGGAATAATCACAACTTTATCCCCACGATCCCTGTCCAGGATATACTGAATAAGCGCTGCCTTCAAAGCTGGCTCAGCCTTTTTCATACTCCCGCTTACGTCCAGTGCGATATACTTTACCTCCCCAGAACCGGCAAGAGCGAAGGCAGGGCAAAGCAGGATGCATATAACCAGCGTTATGCGGTTCAAGAGTATCTCCTTTTTTGGTTGAAGGAACTAGGAATTTCCTCGAACACTAAATTAATATTAATATGCTTCAGTGTCAAGGAACTTTTCTGGGGCAATAACCCCTGTGAAAGTTTGGCAATGTAATTTTCATCCCCGATAGATTCAATCGGCGATCATTTGCCGTTCTGTGTGTACCTTGTAAGGCTGAGAGACCCTATATCTTCGGCAGTTTGATCTCCTCGCTGTTAAGCTTGTACTCCTCCACCCTGCTCTTTGTGTACTCTTTCTCTCTTTGCGTGCTCCAATGAAGTTTGCAAAATCCGCTTGATAGAACACGAAACATTGATTATATTGAGTTTCTAAGCGTACCTTCCTAAAGGGATGAATTAAACAGGGGTCATCTATGAAATGGAAAGCGATTCTGCAGGTGCTTCTGGGAACAGCTTTAAGCTCCCTCTTTGTCATCCTCGTGCTTCGCAAGGTGGATTTTGAGGGATTGACACAATTGCTTCAGCAAGCTGAGTATATCTATCTTACACCGGTGGTATTCCTCATTGTCATCGAGTTTTGGATAAGAGCCTATAGGTGGAAGTACATATTTGCTTCTATAAAAGATATCAAGACGCATAGACTCTTTTCAGCTACAATGATAGGTTTTGGTGCAAACAACGTTCTTCCCGCAAGATTAGGAGAGATAGTAAGAGCCTACGTCATAGCCAAGATCGAGAACGTGAGCAAAAGTGCCTCATTAGCAACGATCGTGGTGGACCGTCTCTTTGACGGACTTGCTCTTTTCTTCTTTGCTGCAATCGTTCTTCTGTCCTTCCCTCTTCCGCAATTTCTCAAAGGAACGGGTATCGGCTTTTTTATCTTCTACGTAGCGTCTCTTTTTTTCATAACTCTCCTGGCAATAAAGAGGGACGAGACTCTCAGGGCTATGAGTTTCATTCTTAAAATCTTCCCCCAAGCCGTTTCAGAGCGGACTATCCGATTCTTCAGGTCATTTTCGGATGGCCTGACGATCTTTGCGGACGGACGGAACTTCCTTATAGCCTTTCTACTTTCGGTGCTGATGTGGTTTACGGTAGCCTTGATAGCTCAGTGTGTTATTGCGGCCTTCGATTTGGATCTTCCCATCTATGCCGCACTGGTCATTACGATTATCGTCTGCCTCGGAATAGTGATTCCCTCTGGCCCGGGGTTTGTGGGTACGTTCCAGTATTTCTGCATACTGAGCCTGAGACTTTTTGACATCCCCAAAGAATTAGCACTCGGATTCTCAATAGTCCTTCACGCCATCCAGATAACAGTTATAACACTTTTGGGATTGTTCTACTTCTGGAAGGAGCATCTATCTTTAAGAGACCTTGCCGACGAGAGCCAAAAGGTTGAGGAAATTTCGGCTTAATAGGCCCGCAAAAAGGTATGGGGAGTTCTTTGGGGAAGAGGACTCTTGGGAAAAAATGGAATCTCTCCCCGCTTGAAGCTATATGAGATCAATCTAGATTCCTGTCATGATCCCACAGGTACTTGGCTCCATCGGGCGTCGTCTCCACAATGTCTTCAATCCTCAAGCCTATGCCTTGGTCTTTTATATAGATCCCCGGCTCGCAGGAGTGGCATGCTCCCTCTGGCAGCACTACGCCCTCTACGTTAGGGTGCAAGAAAGGAGGTTCGTGGCTCCTAAGGCCGCTTCCGTGTCCTGTGTGGTGCGGGAAGTATTCGCCGTATCCCGCCTCCGTGATCACCTTCCTTGCAGCGGCGTCTACCTCTTGACCTGTAGCGCCCGGCTTGTCCGCCTCCATCGCCTTCTTTTGAGCCTCGGCAACTACCTCCCATATTTCTCTTTGTTTTTGGGTCGGTTTTCCAACCGAGTAGGTACGCGTCAGGTCAGACCAGTATCCATCTAACATACCGTGCAGTTCGATCACGACTAAGTCCGATTCTTCCACCTTCCTGTGTGTGTTGAAATACATCACGCTCCAGGCTGTACCTGTCCTTTGGCCTGTAGCTACATGCGCGAAGCCTCTCCACCTTTTGGCGCCTTCTATGTCTGCGCCCCCCAGCGTGATAGCCGATTCTACAGCTACGGCTATCTCCGCTTCAGTCATCCCCGGATGGAGTCTTTCTTTGCACGCTAAGTTCCCCTTTCCCGTCATCTTGGCTGTCTTCCTCATTTTCTCAAGCTCGTAAGGTGTCTTGGCCCCCCTCAGCTCCATTATAAGCTCGCTTCCGTCCACTAAGTGGGCGTTGGGGACCGCCAAACTTATCTCACTGTAGAAGTTGCCAACGGACGGCACGGCTATGATGCCGCAGAAGAGCGGAGTCGAGATAACCTCGAAGCTCCCCTCGTAAGCGATTCTCCCTGATGAGATGCCGTGCTTATGCGCCTCATCCCTGATGAACTCCGTGATCCTTACTTTAGGATCGTCACCCTCCAAAGGAAAAGCGGGATAGCGTCTCACATCGTCTGCCCAGCTGTCTTCTACAAATATTTCATCTTCGTAGGACGCCATAACGCTCACGTCCCCATCTTGAGTCACGAAAGCACAGGGGTTATTTACTCCCATGCTCGGAAGATATCCGCTAAAATAGAGGATATTCTCAGGTATTCTGACCACAATTCCGTCGAGTTGATTATCCTTCAACACCCTTTTGATTCTCTCGATCCTTTCGATATCCGCTGTGACTGTCGCCACTTGGGCCCTCCTGTGTCTACAAGGCCTTCTCTATTAAGTCTATCCCCGATAGATTCAATCGCAGATCAATACCTACTCTACAGTTACACTTTTTGCCAGGTTTCTGGGCTGATCCACATCGCATCCCCTCAGTACGGCTACGTGATATGCCAAAAGTTGAAGCGGAATGGCAGTCAGAAGCGGGGATAGAATCTCGTACGTCTTTGGCACGGGGATAACGTAATCGCACTCCTTTTCTATCTCAGAGTCCCCGCGGGTTGCCACCGCGATCACCCTTCCTCTTCTGGCCTTAACCTCCCTTATATTGCTCATCACCTTGCTGTATATGCTGTCCTTTGTAACTATTACGACGACCGGCATCCCGTCGTTTATCAAAGCTATGGGGCCGTGCTTCATCTCCGCTGCGGGATAGCCTTCAGCATGGACGTAGGAGACCTCCTTGAGCTTTAGAGCACCTTCCAATGCCACAGGAAAATTGTAGGATCGTCCCAGATAGATAGCGTTCTCCCACCGATAGAACTCCCCTGCTATCTCTCTTATATATGTATCGAGTTTAAGGATCTCCTCCACCTTATCAGGTATCATCTCCAAAGCTGTCATTATCTCCCTTCCCTGTTCCAAGGAAAGGTCTCTCATCCTTCCTAAAAAGACGGAAAGGAGAGCCAAGACCGCCACCTGGGACGTAAAAGCTTTGGTAGATGCCACGCCTATTTCTGGTCCGGCGTGCAGGAATACACCTCCGTCGGTCTCCCTTGCTATGGAACTGCCCACGACATTGCAGATGCCCAGACACGCAGCTCCTCTCAATTGAGCTTCTCTCATCGCCGCTAACGTGTCGGCTGTTTCTCCCGACTGACTTATAGCAAATACCACCGTGTTTGAAGTAATTATCGGGTTCCTGTAGCGCATCTCTGAGGCGTATTCTACATCTACAGGGCGGCGGGTCAATTCCTCTATCATATACCGTCCGACTAATGCTGCGTGCCAGGCCGTGCCGCAGGCGGTCAGGATAATTCTGTCGGCATCCCTCAGTCTCTCCTTGTTTAGCTCCAAGCCCTGCAGGTGGGCGGTCCCTTTGCGTTTGTCTATCCGCCCCCTTAGGGTATTGCTCAAGGATTCGGGCTGCTCGAATATCTCCTTGAGCATATAGTGCTCAAATCCGCCCTTTTGTATAAGGTCAAGGTCCCAATCTACCTTTTCCACCTGTGGAGAGACCACATCCTCGTCGAGTGTGGAGATATGAAACGAGTCCTCCTCAACGACCCCTATCTCTTGGTCGTTCAGATATACGACCTGATCTGTGTGTCTCAGGATAGCCGACACATCAGATGCCACTATATTCTCCCCATTTCCGATACCTATAACCAGTGGACTCCCGTTCCTTGCCACGATTATGTGTCCTGGAGATCTTGCCGATATTACGGCTATTCCGTACGTTCCCTCAACATTGTGCAGAGCAAACCGCACAGCCTCCTTGAGATCACCTTGATAGTACTTCTCTATCAGATGAGCCAGCACCTCTGTATCCGTATCGCTCGAAAATACATGTCCTTCGTCTTGAAGCAGTTTCTTGAGCGCCAAAAAGTTTTCCACGATCCCATTGTGTACTACAGCTATCTCCGCGTTACAGTCCAAATGCGGGTGAGCGTTCTTTTCCGTAGGTTCCCCGTGCGTAGCCCATCTTGTATGAGCTATCCCGTACGTGCCCGTCAATTTTCTGCCCTTTGAAAGCTTTTCCAATTCGTGGACTTTTCCTACTGCCTTAATGGTTACTATCTCACCATTTTCAGAAAGGGCAAGACCAGCCGAGTCGTAGCCTCTGTATTCCAACCTCTTGAGACTTTCTAAAAGGACAGGCACTGACATTTCTTTCCCTATATATCCTACAATTCCACACATTAGTTTCTCCCCCTCTCTTCCCGAAAGTAGTCAAATTCTTTCCCGAACGGGCGAGCCACTTAGTGGCCTGACCCCGATTGAGTCTATCGGGGATCGGGGACTTCTTGCCACACTTCCCTGCCCACTGGCACGCAGGTCCCTCCCACATTTGTCCGCTCTTTTGTCTTTCCCTGTCTACTGACTATGGTCTACTCATTTAGATATTGGCTGCTTCCTTGGCCAATTTTACACATCTTTCTATATCGTACTCCCTGTATATGGTGATCTTCTGCGCCTCTAACGATCCTTCCGCGTGTATGGCTAAGATCTCCCCGTAGCCTCCGAAATCCGAAGCGGTCAGGTCCCTTATTAGATTGAACGCCTTCAACCTATCCTCTGTGGAGACCCCTTCCTTACCTCCTAAGTACTTATCTATATAGCTCTTCGTCTGAGGATTGTTCATATCCTCCTCTGAGGGACCTGTTACCACTAGCCCACCCGCTATGTCCTGGACCCAGGACACTGCCTGATGGTATTCGCCTGCGAACCTGAACTTGGCTATATTGGTTACGATCGGGTCGGGAACGGCGATTCCGTCGCCCGTAATCTTGTGATCTACCGCTGCCGCTTTGCTCAAAGCCCGGATCGTCTCCGTAAAGTTTATCAACCTCATTATCTTCTCTCTTATATGACTTGCCCTATCCACACCGTTGTATTGGGCTATTAAGGCTGCGGCGCCTATAAAAAGATCGCCCAGGGGAGGCTTGTAGGAAATCGCCGTGAAGCGATGAAACTTTACAAAGGATGTGGCCAAGGCACCTGCAAATTGCCACTCTCCGTTCATAAAGACCCTGTCCCAGGGCACAAACACGTCGTCGAAGATGGTCAGACTCTCTGTTAATCTGTGAGAGAAACTCACCGGATTGTGAAATGCGCTCGAAGACGTCGAACCGAAGGAACTTGCGACCATCTTGAGGCCTTTTGCGTTGGCGGGCACAGCAAAGGCTATGGCGTAATCCTTGTCCTCCTGCGACATATTTCTGGTCGGAATCACGATAATTTCATCTACATAGGGAGCGCACGTCGTGTGAGCCTTAGCGCCTCTGACTATTATCCCTTCATCTCTTCTTTCGACCACTCTGACGTAATAGTCAGGATGAGATTGCTGAGATGGTATCAAACTCCTGTCGCCCTTGACATCCGTCTGCGCCACAGCCAGGGAAAGGTCGTTATGCTGACAGTGCTCATGATAGGATCTTACCCTCTCTGAGTAGTCTGTCCCTAATTTTTCATCCATCTCCTTTGCGATCACAGAAAGAGCAAAAAGAGCGTCTGTGCCTATCTCCTTGATCAAAAGCACGACACCGCCAGATAGCCTGGTGCTCCTTTCGATCATCTCACGGCGGTTTAGAAGATCCTCAGCATCTCTTGGAATCTTAAAATAGCGGCTTATCAGCTCTCCAGTCTCTGGGATCTTGTAAGTCATCAGATCACTGTGTTCAGGGTTGTGCGCTAACTTAAAATCCAAAGACACGTGCTCCACACCGACGCCTATGTCAGGATGTGCGGTCACATCTTGGACCTTTTCTCCTTTGAAGAAGACCTCCCGACCATCTCTTAGACCCTCTTTGTATTCCTCAGCGGACCTCAGGCCCATTTCAACCTCCTTCATTGGACTACTATTTGACTTTTGGTCAAAAATATGGACTTAAGTGCAGACAATGTCAAGCTAAAAGATCTGTCGTGACAGCTGCCTCAACTAGGTAGACAGGGGCATCACCTCTCCTCACTGTTTGCTGTATAGTACTGTAGATCTTTGTCATCTCGTCCGGACTATGTTGATGCATTACTTAGTTTCTAAAGGTTCATACTTTCCCTGATGAACTGTATGGGAATCCCCCCGAATCCTAAAAGAGTGTCGTGGAACTCCTTTAAATTGAAGTCATCACCCATCATCTTTTTATAGGCATTTCTCAACTGCATTATCTGGAGCTTGCCGATAGCGTAGCTCATAGGCTGTGTCGGACTGTACGTGTACCGTTTTACTTCAGCTATGGCGTTGACCCTTTCGAGTTTAGGTATCTCCACAAGCATAGCCACTGCCTCGTCGAAGGTCATACTCTTGTTGTGAAGCTTTACGTCTATGACGACTCTGCATCCTCGCCACAACCGATCTTTAAGTTGCAATAGCTTTCCTCGAGGGTCGCTGTAGAATCCCTGCTCGTGCATCATCTCCTCGCAGTACAACGCCCAGCCCTCGACAAAGACGTTCGTCTGGATTTGCCTTCTTACTATCGACTCGAGACGGTTCGAAAGGACAAGTTGCAGGTGATGTCCCGGATAGGCTTCGTGGAGAGCGACTAACGGAATATGGTATGTGGAGTGACCCTTAAGCTGCTCTTCCTGCTCTTGGCGCGATTTGTTCTCATCCACAGGAGTGACCCAGAAGAATCCCTTCTGTTCTTCTTCGAAGGGAGCAGGCGACACATAGGCTGCGTAGGGGACTGTCGTCCTTTCGAACGCAGGAGTCTCGATTATCTCTAGAAATTGATCGTCAGGCACTGTAACCAGATTCCTTTTGCCGATGAACACCAGTGCCTCCTCCATCGCCCGGACGTAAGTTATGATCAGATTGTCCTTTTGAGGATGCGAGTCTTTCATCTCCTCAATGATTTGTTGCCAGGGTTTTGATCTATCTATCGAAGACGCTGTCTCTTCAAGCTGCTTTGTCGTCCCTTCGATTATGTCAGTGCCTATCTTAAGGAGGTCCTGTGATGTGTAGGGCAGACCGTGCTGGACTTCAAGGAGAAAGTCGAACATCTCCTCTCCGATGGCGTAATGTCCGTTTGAGACTGGCAAGAGTTCGTCTTTAAGGAAGTGGAGATAGCGGTCGAAGGCCTTGAGGGCTTTGGCATTGTTGTCTAGTATATCTTCCTTCAAATCGGGAACTTTATGGGCCTCCCTCGGTACGAACTCTCCCCAAAATCCATTCCCGGCTTCCGTCACTTCGATTGCGACCTCTGTCCAGATTCTGGGGATGTTTTCTCCTTTGATCAGGTTTTCTACTCCCTCTTCCAACAGGCGAGGAACCTCAGCTAACCTCTTTGAGACATTTTCCATCCTATCGGATAACGGAGCATAATTCCTCAGCATCATTATGTATGTGCCGTAAAGGGCGATCTCAGGATACAGGCTGGCTTTGCGCAGATGGGATTGTATCTCTTCATCTTTACTCAATTCAGATCTGATAGTGTTCTTAAGGATTTGACAGTCTATCCTGTCCCCTTCCGATAGCGTGTGGCTATCAATCTCTTCCAGTTCAGAAAGGTAGGATCTCTGCTGCTCGGTGAAACTTGTATGGGTCTCCTCGTCGAATCTATCTAAAGTATAGTCATATTTGTGTATACCCTCGAACGTAGCAGATACAGGGCTTCTCTCCCACCAGCTTTCAATTATTTCCAATGCCAAATCACGAAATTCTATATCCATCTTAAGTCTCCTTCGGATACTGTCCAATAGGAACTTCAATTGCTGCCGCCACCGGGTATAGTAGTATAGTATAGTTGAAAAATCTGAGAAATCAAGCACTAAGAATTTCTGGCATCGTCGCACATTTTTTATGACCGACAGAATAGAAAATTTCAGGAGATGATATCAGAGACCGCGACGGAATGGGGAAAATTGGCTTTTACTTGACTTCTGCCTATCAGATAAATATATTATCCAAGCATATTTGACAATTTGTGGAGCGTTCGCTTCGATGTCCTGTTCACCGATAGATTGTGGTTTTACTATTTTTTGTCTTGCACGCAATTCATCACAGTATCTGGATTTGTGGATCCTACTTTAGGATGGATTCAAGGCGGATAGAAAGGTCAGATGAGGACAGATATGGCCAACTTGACCAAGGGACAGATGGAGGATGAGATAAGCAAGGCTATCATCAAATTTCAAAAAGAACACATGGGCAGAGGTCCTAAAGAATCAAAGACATATATTATCGAAGATATGATCTTAGTGCGTCTGAAGGAAACACTTACGCCTGCTGAACAGACATTGGGTAACAGTCCAAAGGGAGCGGGATTGATCAAAGAGGTTAAGATGCAGCTTATGGAGTCGTCCCGTCTACTTTTGGAAGATATAATCTGCGCCCATACTGGATGTAAAGTCACCAGCATTCATACTGACATCAGCACGAGGACAGGCGAGAGGGTCATACTTTTCATTCTGGACAAGCGCCTTGAGGAAATTCTCCCTCAAGGGGGCACTTCGTCAAAAAAGTCTTGACATATTAATTTAAATACGGTATACTAGTGACAGTTTTAATTCGGCAGACGAGTTAAATAGCACTCTTGAAAAACATGGCTTGTTGAAAAGTATGCCGACGCAGAGCCCAGTAGATGGGTATGTGGCGTCGGCTTTTATTTTTATGCTGTACAAACAGATCTTTTCGAGGAGGTGATAAGATACTGTCCGTTAGAGCTTATGTGTTGATAGATGTGGCGGGCGACAGTGTGGAAAATGTCGTAGAGGAGCTCTCCGACATATAAGGGATAAGATTTGTCGGCCCTGCAGCAGGACGGTTGCGGGATCTTACTACCCTAATGGAATTGTTCGATATTATGGCTCATATTCAGGCAGATGACAGCAATGACTTGGGAGAAGCGATCACATCCCGGGTGAGGAGCATTGCTGGGGTGACAAAGACGATAACGTGCATAGCAATCGAATAGAGGTCGGGAGCACCTGGCCGTAAAGGATCATAACTCAGACAACGGTGAAATTGCTTCGAGTTGTCACGCTGGCAAAGACATCAACGACCAAAGCAACCTCGTCAGAGAGTACCGGAGACAGGCAGCAAAACGAAAAGACGTAGAGGCGCTGTCGCGTAGCACAGGATCTTAGGGGACGGTTCAGTACCTGTTGCATAGAACTATAAACCAGCAATAATGGCACTCTTGGCGTTTTGATAGGGGACAGACGCGGACCTGCAGGCAGCATTAGCTAAGACACAAGCAGGGACAATGACTGGTACTACGAGCAAGAGTGCGCAAATGACATAAAGGGATTATACGATGACTTGGGAAGATGAAGCAAAAGAAGGTGTTCAAATCGGTGAGCGGCCCCAGGGTGGTCTAGCCTCGGCTTCAAGAAAGACTTCGGCTCCGAGAAAGAGCAGGAAATTACGACATATCATAAGAAGACACTCTATCAGTAGGCGCTCATCGACCAGCAGCAATGACCTCGGCAGCCCTATCAGAAAGGTTGTAGCTTCTTTGGAAAAAGTGTTACATCTGGCGGGATCCAGAGAGACGATGGAGGAACCAGGGGCCATCAAGGTAGCTTCTGAGGGATCGTCGCGAAAGGTGGAAAGATGGAGACAGGAACTGATTGATAGCATACGGACTGTGGATAAACTGCGAGAATATGTAGCACTGACGCCAGAGGAAGAAGAGAAACTACCGATAGTGCTTAGGAAGTTTCAAATGGGCATTACGCCATACTACGCTGACCTCATCGATCCACACGATCCAGACGATCCCCTGAAGAAATTAGTCGTACCCTCAGTCGATGAGCTTAGGGAAGGGGGCCAGTATGACACCAGCGGAGAGGCAGATAACGTGCAAGTAAGAGGGTTGCAGCACAAATACAGAAATACCGTCTTGCTCTTGCCCACTTCGGTCTGCGCATCTTACTGCAGATATTGCTTCAGAAAACGCTTCACTACTGGGTCTATATCAAAACAAGAGACAGGTGTCGATTGGGAAGGCACTCTCGGCTACTTGCGAAGACATAGAGAGGTAGATAATGTCTTGATTACGGGCGGTGATCCTCTGATGTTGGTCAACGAAAAGCTGGATTTTATTCTCAGTCAGTTGCGTACAGTAGACCACATAAAGATCATAAGGCTCGGCACAAAGCTGCCCGCGTTTAATCCTTTCAGGATATTAGACGATGGTTTTCTGGAGTTGATAAAGAGATATAGTCTGCCGGACAGGAGGATATACATAGTCGCGCATTACGATCATCCGAGGGAGCTGACGGCGGAGTCGCTGGAGTGCTTAGATAAGGCCATTAAGGCAGGTGCGCACATTATCAACCAGGCGGTGTTGCACAGAGGCATTAACGATGATCCGGATGTGCTGAGGGAGCTATTTAGGAGATTGGCAGATGCTGGGGTCGCTCCGTATTATCTCTTTCAGATGCGGCCCGTAAAGGGGAGCTTGCACTACCGCGTCCCGATAGCAGAAGGATTGAGAATCTTCGAGGAGTCCAAGAAGGGTCTAGGCGGTCTGGCAAGGACAGTAAGATACGCGATGTCGCATTATACAGGTAAGATTGAGATATTCGGCACGATAGTGCAAGACGAAAAGGAAAATTTGATCCTTAAGTACCATTCCTGCAGAGATGAAGAAGATGTGGGAAAGATATTTACCGTTCCGTTAAATGATGAGGCGTGCTGGTTAGACGATTTCTTCGAATGACAAACTGCCAAAAAATGGGACGTCGTTTTGCCCTTTTTCGAAGTTCCTTCAGATTTGGTAGGCGAAGTTTTCAACCTTAACCATATAGACTCGCCTGTTCACGATCTGTCAGAAGCCCTCGGGAAAAGTCTGAAAAGAAACCTAACCAGAAAGAGCGGCCAGATAGATGGTCTAGCGGGAGTTATCCTTGGACCTTTGACGCCTGCTGAACAAAAATTGGGTGAGAGTCCAAAAGGATCGGGATTGATCAAAGAGATCAAGATGCAGCTTATGGAGTTCTCCCGTCCGCTTTTGGAGGATGTAATTTGTAACCTTATCTGGATGTAAAGTCACCAGCATTCATACTGACATCAGCACGAGGACAGGCGAGAGGGTCATACTTTTCATTCTGGACAAGCGCCTTGAGGAAATGCTCCCTCAAGGGGGCACTTCGTCAAAAAAGTCTTGACATATTAATTTAAATACGGTATATTGGTAGCAGTTTTAATTCGGCAGATTAGTTAAATAGCACTCTTGAAAAAGATGGCTTGTTGAAAAGTATGCCGACGCAGAGCCCAGTATATGGGTCTTTTTGCGTCGGCTTTTTGTTTTTGTGCTATACAAACAAATCTTTTGGAGGAGGTGATAAGATAGTGTCTGTTAGAGCTTATGTGCTGATAGATGTGGCGGGCGACAGTGTGGAAGATGTCGTGGAGGAGCTCTCCGACATAGAAGGGATAAAATTTGTCGGCCCTGCAGAAGGACGGTTACGGGATCTTACTACCCTAATGGAATCTTTCGATATTATGGCTCATATTCAGGCAGATGACAGCAATGGCTTGGGAGAAGCGATTACATCCCAGGTGAGGAGCATTGCCGGTGTGACAAAGACGATAACGTGCATAGCAGTTGAATAAGAAGCAGTCATAGAGTATTCATCTATTGTTAGAGAAAGGGACAAACCGTGAACGCTGATCTTAAAGATGCTATTTGTGAGGAGATCACTAAATTTCAGGAATTACAGATGGGAATAGTCCCCAGGAAAGCAACTGTCCTGATAGAGGAGGATATGATCGTCGTCCATCTCAAAGAGATGCTCTCTCCTGCTGAAAAACATCTGGCCTTAAGCCAGAAGGGCCAAAATCTCCTAAGGGAGTTTAATGCGCTTCTTTTTGAGGGTCCCCGCCAATATCTGGAAGATGTGATCGTGGAGACTATGGGGCGCAAGGTTGTTGACGTTCAAACAGCGATTAGTTCCTTAACAGGCAGTATCGTCGCTCTTTTTATGTTAGGAGAGCCGGCGGAGATAGAAGTTTCCTGTGAGTAGATCAGGAAGTTTCCACGGAACGTACCAAAATCTCCTTTGATGATCGGGAAAATTCGGCCATTACGGAAGACACTTAAGAGAAACTGTTAGGGTGTTAAAACCCACTATAGCGCAAGTAACCAGGAGGTGACAAAATGCTGCAGGAGACTCTATCAGATAGCTATTTAGATGAAGTCTTCGGGGATATATATCCGAAGGTGGAGACTTTGAAGGACGGTACTGAAGTTACGATAAAGTTATTGGAGAGCTGGGATAAGGAGGAACTTATGCAATTCTTCCTCCAGATTCCGGCAAGGGACAGGATGTTCCTGAGGGACGATGTGACGGATGAGTCTGTCATTGACGGATGGTGCGCCAATGTAGATCTAAGTAGAGTTATCCCTTTAGTAGCAAAACTTGAGAGGAAGATTATAGGGGAAGCTTCACTGCATCATCACAGGATGGGCTGGATGAGGCACACGGGACAGGTTCGGACGGTCGTGCATCCTGACTACAGACGCCGAGGTCTAGCAGGTCTGCTTTTGGGCGAGTTGACGGAAATAGCCATGCACACCGGCTTGGACAGATTAAGGGCTGAGTGTATGGTGGAACAACATGGGGCTATTCAGATGTTCCTGGATATAGGTTATACACAGGTGGCGACACTCCCCGACCAAGTTGTGGACTTGAAGGAGCATTCTCACGATCTGCTGATATTTGTAAACGATCTTAGGGAGGGAAGAGAATATCCCGAATTAGGTTAAAGTCGTAAATCTGTTCTTTGTATTATAAAGGAATCTCCATGTCTTGATGATGTGTTTAGTTTTGTAGGAAGTTTAATAAGGGAGTATACTGTTGTGTACCCGCCTTTCTGAAACCCACGCTGCCAATTGCGTAAAGTCATCTTTTGTAGACGCTTGGCATCATCGAAAGGAGAAAGAAATGGTGAGACGGACACTACCTAATGGCTCCCCGTCCATCTCTGACTTACTCAAGGACAGAGAGTTCCTCGACAAATTCTTCCACATAACAAGGGGATACACAAGTACTGATGATGAAGCAAGAGAGGTAACGCAAAAGGTTATCTGCTATGCGCTTCAGAAAAATCTGGAAGAAATCCAGAATCTTGAAGCTTACCTTATAACAGCGTGCGTAAACGGAGCAAAGGACCTTTACCGTAACAAGGGCAGATTTTGCGAACTGGATGATAATGTCGCTGACGATGAGGACAACCAACCCGATCGGTTGCTTGAAAAAGATGAGCTGAAGTCGTTAGTTCAAGAGATTCTTCTATCCCGTCTGAAACCGAAAGAGGCAGAAGTCTTAACACTACGATGTCGTGAACTTTCTTACCGAGAGATAGCTGAGGAGATGAAGGTGCCTGAAGGCACTGTAGCAACGTGGATAGCCAGGGCAACGAAGAAATTTGAAAAGGAGGCTTTGAAAGCAGGTCTGCAATATTATCTGTAACTCAACTGATATCCAAGACTTAGTACGTGGATATGTTATTTTATGAATTTTTTTGAAAGAATTTAACGGTTTAATGTGACTATCTAAGTGAAGGCCCAATATATCAGGTAACAGCGTTGATGGTAATGACGCTTTAGGAAGTAGAGGCCTTCTCGTTGGACATTCCTGGTTCATAATCCGGAGGTAAGTAGTATGTCCAGTCCACCCGTCTACTGAGGTGTCGTATTGCGAGTTTCGAAGACGACGATACGACACCTGATCAACGCAAGGTATTTTTCACCCTACGTTTAGGATTAGATTAGAAATCAGCTTGTAGGACTTGTAGGGTAAGATACCTGGATCTATGTCATCCAGGGTTATTCAGCAACAAGTGCTGAACTTGAAGCAGTGCTACACTTGACGCGGTGATGAACTTGAGGTAGTGCTACACTTGCCGCGGTGATGAACTTGAGGCAGTGCTGAACTTGTTGGATCGCAACATCAGAGAAGACTGAATAACCCTGGGTAGTATGTCTTACAGATTAGGTGAACTGCTTTCATAATCCGGAGGTAAGTAGAATGTCCAGTCCATGGGACTACTGATGTGTCGTATTGTGAGTTTTGCATACGACGATACGACACCTGATCGACTCAAGGTATTCTTCGCCCTACGTTTAGGATTAGATTAGAAATCAGCTTGTAGAGCTTGTAGTAGGGTAGGATACCAGAATGTATGTCACCCAGGGTTATTCAGCAAGCGGTGCTGAACTTGAGGTAGTGCTGAACTTGTTGGATCGCAACATCTGAGAAGACTGAATAACCCTGGGTAGTATGTCTTACAGATTAGGTGAACTGGTAAACGGGTGTGAACGGGAATGTCCTGTATTCGGGTAACAGCGTTGATGGTAATGACGCTTTAGGAAGTGAAGGCCTTCTGTTAAGGACATCTCTGTTGCATAATCCGGAGGTAAGTAGAATGTATGTCACCCAGGGTTATTCAGCAAGCGGTGCTGAACTTGCCGCGGTGCTGAACTTGAGGTAGTGCTGAACTTGTTGGATCGCAACATCTGAGAAGACTGAATAACCCTGGGTAGTATGTCTTACAGATTAGGTGAACTGGTAAACGGGTGTGAACGGGAATGTCCTGTATTCGGGTAACAGCGTTGATGGTAATGACGCTTTAGGAAGTGAAGGCCTTCTGTTAAGGACATCTCTGTTGCATAATCCGTGAGGTAAGTAGAATGTATGTCACCCAGGGTTATTCAGCAACTAGTGCTGAGCTTGAAGCAGTGCTGAACTTGTTGGATCGCAACATCTGAGAAGACTGAATAACCCTGGGTAGTATGTCTTACAGATTAGGTGAACTGCTAAACGGGTGTGAACGGGGATGTCCGGTATAATGAGCCCCCTGCGAAACGTAGGGGGCTCTTGTTTGGATGGATCGTAGCAAGCGCTCTAATGTCCGGCTCACTCAGCGTAACAGAGGGCGACAGGCAGCACTCCGTACAACGTCAAGATTCCACGTCCCGCCGAGATTGCCTGCCTTCATCAGAATGGAGAAACCCTATCTCGCCTTTGGAACTGGCTCATCCGGTCCTCCTGTTGCTCCTCCAGATCTGCAAGCTGCCTCTGCTGTTCCTAGGTGAGGATCCCCTCCAGCTTCCCCTGCACGTTCTTCTTCATATCCCTGAATTTGTTGGCGATGGCCACCCAGTCCGCGTCCCCACTTTCTTCCGCCTCAGCCATCATCTGCTCCCGCCTCTCCCACGGATCCTTCTGCAGCTCTCTGACCTGTTGCTCCTGCGCTTCTGTCAGCTCCAGCGCGAAGGAAAGTCGTGTCCAGAGCCAATCGATATCTAAGGCCCGCATGGCCTCCATCCGGGCCTGCATCGCCCCGAATCGCTCTTGATCAAATGTGCCCATTCCCCGAAACACCTCTTCTCCCGCCGCTTTAGCCGCCGAGCAGCCTATGGAGGCCAGAACGAGCAGGCCACAGATTATCAGAACAATACGCCTTATCTCCATCTGTTACATCTCCTTCCAACGCTTCCCTTTGTACGGGCGGGGTCACTCCATTCCTACTTCTTCGTGAGGTTGATGTCCCCTATCTTCTGGTACTAAACTGTGATATGCGGCATGGTCTTAAGCTCCGTGCCGTTCTGACGTCACACAAATGCTCACTCACACCTCAGCTCGTCTAATGGTCTTCAACTCGATGTCTTCATTGTGGGACGAGGCCAAGCCGCCGTCGGGGAAGCCTACTTCAGCTGGCTCTTGATCTGCCGCCAGTTTTCCGACTGGACTGACGTCGATCCATTTCCTCACGCCTTTTCTGTCTTTTCTCCTGTATCTGCTCCCGGTCCTTTCTGTGATCTTCTGTCAGTTAAGTGATTTACCTCCTGTTTCGTGTTGTTACCTAACTCTTTATTTTGTTTAGGCTAACAGCCTCTCACCTTTTACGATGTTTCTTTGTTTTTCACGGTGTTTCGGCTTGTTCCAGTAGAAATTTAGTAGAAGCTGGTAGAAAAGTAGCGGACAAAATTACTGAGGGATATTTAGTTTTCTTAGAAGCGCTTTTAAGTAGGAGCATAGCAACCCATCGAGGCCTATCAATTCTCACCCACCTCCAAACTGAGAACTGAATGGTCCTATGACAACCACCGATTCTTATTGACATCTGCTATCTTATTTTGTATCTTCCCTGCAATTCGTGCGGTACTCGGCCGTGAAACCGAAGACGGCTTTGAATTTGATTTCGAGCATGACGTCTTCATGGTTGACACCAGAACTCCCATCGGCCGCGGGGGATATTGGCGCACCGCATAAGAACAACTTCAGCTACGTGGCATACGGCCTCCATGACACCGGCGCCGTCACCGTGGTGGTGAACTACGCTCTGGTACCAGACGTTAGTTTTGACGAACTTGTCCGTCAGTGCCGCGTAGCGCTTGCTTGGATTTGGAGGAATGCAGATCGCTTCGGCGGTAACCGCGAACAAATATTTGTCTCGGGCCACTCGGCAGGCGGGCACCTCGTTGCAATGATGATAGCGACCGACTGGCCCGCATTCGACCCGGAGTTGCCCGTCCAGCCGATCTGTGGCGGTTGTGGAATCAGCGACCTTTATGACCTCGAGCCCATCCGGCTCTGCTTTCTGAACGAGGATCTCAAGCTCAGCGAGGAAGACGCGGCACGCAATAGCCCCATGAAACAACGGCGCACCTGTCTCTCACCCCTTTTGTTGCCAGTTGGCGCGACGGAAGGGCCAGAGTATCTACGTCAGTCAAATGACCTCGCCGAAGCTTGGTTTCACTCCGGCGAGACACCTGACGTCCTGGTGATGCTGGGCCACAACCATTTTTCCATCGCGACGCAGCTGGATGATCCGGAAAGTGAACTATCCCGAGCGATCCAGTATCAAATGGGCCTGGGGCCCGGCCCGCCCGGATGACGAAGTAAACACCCGGTACACCACTCAAGGAGTTCATCATGTCTACGATCATTCTTCTCATTGGAGCTTTTGATGTAAAAGGAGAGGAGTACTGCTTCGTAAAAGAACAAATCGAGGACCAAGGCTGTAGCGTGTTAACAATGAACATCGGGGTTTTAGGTGATACGGATTTGTTTGTAACCGATATTCCCAATGCGCAGGTTGCTAAAGCGGGCGGAACGGATATCACAAAACTTCAGAAAGACAAAGATCGGGGCAAAGCCATGGAAGCCATGGCCAAAGGAGCCGCCGCACTGACCAGGCAGTATTTTGATGAAGGCAAGTTTCAGGGGGTGCTGGGTATGGGTGGCAGCGGTGGAACCAGCGTCATTTCAAGTGCCATGCGAGCCTTGCCGATTGGCGCACCCAAAGTTTTGGTCTCAACCGTGGCAGCAGGTGACACCACCATCATTACGGGGGTCAAGGACATCACCATGATTCCCTCAATTGTTGATGTCGCTGGTATCAATCCGATCAGCGAGAAAGTTTTTAAGGAAGCCGTCGGGGCTATCTGTGGTATGACAAAAATGGATTATTCGCTCAGCGGAAAATCCAAGCCAGTGGTCTGTGCCAGTATGTTCGGCAATACCACGGATTGCGTGAATATGTGCCGCGAATCGCTGGTCGAAAAAGGATATGAAGTATTGGTGTTTCACGCTACCGGTACAGGCGGCCGGACTATGGAAGGTTTGGTTGATGATGGGTATGTCGACGCCGTTTTGGATATCACTCCAACAGAATGGGCTGATGAGATATGCGGTGGTGTCTTTAGTGCGGGCCCTGACCGGCTGGCAGCGCCCGGCCGCGCCGGGATACCTCATCTAATAGCCCCCGGATGTGTGGACATGGCCAACTTTGGGCCCATCGAATCGGTCCCAGAAAAATACAATAATCGACAGCTCTACCAATGGAATCCAAATGTGACATTGATGCGAACCAACGTTGAGGAAAATAGAGCCATGGGGAAGATCTTCGCGGAGAAAGCCAACGCTTCCCAAGGACCGGTAGCTTTTCTTTTGCCAACCCGCGGGGTGTCTATACTGGATAGCGACGGGGATCAGTTTTGGTTACCCGAAGCCGATCGAGCGATGTTTGATGCGATTAAAGAAAATCTCAGACCGAACATTGAAGTGGTGGAATTGGATGCAAATATTAATGATTCGGCCTTTGCAGAAACGGCAGTGGACATGCTGTTGGCGCTTATGCCTCCCGGCAGAGCTTGATTAGCAATCGAATGGAGCAAGAGTATGGCGTTTACAAGACAGCAAGTAATTGATCGCCTTCGGGCGAGTATAGACAAGGGAGTGCCCATAATCGGCGGTGGTGCAGGCGCTGGAATTTCCGCAAAATTCGAAGAGGCCGGCGGAGTAGACTTGATCGTAATCTATAACTCCGGACGTTTCCGGATGGGTGGTCACGGTTCCCTGGCGGGTTGTATGCCCTACGGCGATGCCAATGCCATTGTCATGGAAATGGCCCATGAAATACTGCCCGTGGTGAAAAACACACCTGTTTTAGCTGGCGTTTGTGGAACAGACCCCTTTCGGATGATGGATGTGTTTCTCAAACAGATTATCGAAGCCGGATTCTCAGGAGTACAGAACTTCCCTACGGTGGGGCTTTGCGACGGGATGTTCCGACAAAATTTGGAAGAAACCGGAATGGGATTCGGCCTTGAGGTCGATATGATTCGCCAAGCCAACCAACTGAATCTATTTACTACGCCCTATATTTTCAATGTTGATGAAGCCAAGGCTATGGCCGAAGCTAATGCAGATGTCGTGGTGGCACACATGGGCTTGACCACTAAAGGTTCAATCGGTGCGAGCACTGCGTTGACTCTGGAAGAAGCGCCGAGCAAGGTACAGGAACTTTGCGACGCCGCCAAACGAGTGAATCCGGATGTTGTGTGCCTTTGTCATGGTGGTCCAATTTCCATGCCAGATGATGCCGAATACGTCTTAAAAAACACCGAAGGGGTACATGGATTCTATGGCGCCTCCAGCATGGAGCGCTTGCCTACGGAAATCGCTATCACAGAACAAATGAAAGAATTTAAGGCGATCCAATTCTAGGTGCCAGCTTCAAACGGAACGGTTTCCAATTCTATTGGGGGATAACACTTAGCGCTGATAGATCGCTGGACCTCAATGTAGGTCAAATATGATCGCCCTTCTGGCGTTTGAATCGGTTTATATAACTTTCTAATGGGCGCCTGCCATCTTGAACGTCCTCGGCTCTAGCGGTCCCTTGCGTACGATCCCAAAACCCTACTGAGACAATACACGTCCCGGCCACACAACTACCTCGCCATGTGTTGTGTCTTATTTCGACCCTTTGGACTTAATCAGTATTGAACAAATAATTTCTGGTTAACCCATTCGAAAAGTCATACCGCCATCTATGGGTAGTGCAACACCCGCAATAAAATCGGTTTCCACCGAGGCCAGGAAAAGGCCCGCATGGGCAACATCTGCTTGGGCCATGGTTTCGGCAACACTGTCGAGCTCGACGACGGGACTCTTGTGACCAGTTATTCCTATTGGCGGCCTGACGAAGGAGAATCGGGAAAACTCTTCAATTGTGAAGTGGTTCGCTGGCGTTTGCCGTAAGAGTAGGCCGGGATGATGCGCAACACCTGATTCTGTTGGTGGAGGTATATCCCGCCATGACCTGTGGGGATATGCGTTGCCAGACCGACTTTACGCCCAAGCATCGACGGTCCTCGTGGAAAAGATGGAGACGGCAACAAAATTCCAACGATACCGCGGGTTTTTCAATGGATCTATGTTCTGAGAGAAGGCGGACCTTCTATGCCTGGTGAAAATCTCTACTGTAAAGTAGACAGGTGAGGATTTTCTACCCCGGGCAATTCGTATGTGAGTGTGATACAAGTTTATTGGCCTAATTTTCAAGTGTGAAAGGAATCGACATGGAATGGGATTGTCTTTGTGTAATAACTATATATGTTTTGCCTCGCGGGCGTTGTGCGTGATGCTGGTTGTGCCGAAAAGTCTGCGGCAGCGGAAGAGACCGAGATCCTCAAGATCACCGTCGGCGAGCCACCAAGCTCATCGATCTAGTTAATCAGAACACGGCGTCTGTGATGGTGTCGCGAACGGGCGTCGTGGCGGCGTTCTATCCAAAGCCCGGTACGCGGCCTGCGTTTTACCGGATCTCCACCGATAGCGGGCTGACGTGGAGTCAGGAGATGGATTCTCCACCTGAGCTGGGCGGAGGCCAGAACAGTGGCATACTTCGCGACGGCGGCGTCATCATGCCGATGGACGATCTGCAGCCCTCGGCCAGTGCCAAAGAAGGCTGGTACGACGTCATGTTCGTTCGCATTGCGGACGATATGATGACCTGGGAGTTCGAACGCGTCCAGATCCACCTACCCAACGCCAGCCCGACCTCTCTGGACGTCAAAAACCCCGGCCTCTCAAAGGGCAAGATGGTGCAGCTTCCGAACGGAGACTTCAAAGGCGACAGCGAAAATATCCATCGGGCGATTCTCGTCCGGTCAACAGATCAGGGACGCACCTGGGAGTTCTACGCCTCGATTGCTTATGTGCCGGTAGATCCGCACCCGGAGCTTCCTGGCCAATATTGCGGCGCCGGCGAACCCAGCATCACGCTGTTGCCCAATGGAAAGATGGTGGCGATGCTGCGTACGCAATATTCGCACTTACCTAGCGAATACAAGCCCATGGCGGTGTGCTGGTCCGACGATCTGGGAGTGACATGGACGAAACCGGTAACTACCCAGCCGCACCTGATGAACATCTCGCTAACGCTGGCCGCGCTGGACAACGGTGTGGTGGCCTGTCAATACGGTCGGCCGGGGTTTCATATCGCCTTCAGCACGGACGACGGGCGTACATGGCGCGACCGCGTCAGCTTTTCCCATCTGCCCGATCCTTTCATTACGGGTCAGTTTGATATGATCAAAGTCGGCCCCAACAAGTTGGTCGCTATCGGAAGCGACAAGGACGGTGTGAAGGTGTGGCCGCTATCTGTTGAAAGGATCATGGTCTCGCCTGCGCACGTCACTCTGACCGGCCGAGTGGCGGGTGAAGGACTTGCGCAGGTGGCGGGCGCCTTGGTTCGAACTAGGCCCCAACCGATATACGGCCGACGATTGGCTGGAGCACCCCACCAAATTGGGACCCTGGAAAGCAACCCCACTTACCATCGGCTCTCCGGCACTGGGATACAGATCTATCCGAAAGGAGAACGGCTATCCAACAGTGCAGACGGATGCTGAGGGAGAGTTACGGTTCGAGTCCGTCAAACTCGGCGAATATGTCCTGACCGTTGAAGCCGAGGGTTTCGCCCCAGAGCAACGTCACATCAAGGTAGAGCCAGAAGCCAGGCCGCAGGACTTCAGGCTCAAGCCGGGGCGGCTCGTGCGCGGAAAGGTCGTGGATGAGCGCGGTAAAACTATCGGCGGCGTCTGCGTCTTGCTGAATCTCTGGCACTGCCACACCGACCCCCGCGGATTCTTTCACTGGTCGGTCGAAGCGCCCGCGCCGGAGCAGGTGACCTTGCGAGCCTACAAGCGGTACAGCGGTCAATACGAGACATTAGAAACATCGGTTTCGTTCTCAGAGGTGGAAAGCCAGCCGATCATCCTGCAGAACAGATAACTGGACGGTGACAAGTAGCGTCAAGAGCCAGGCTGGAAGAGGATCGCCTGGAGCCCATACGCTTGATCACACACCGCTTCCACTATACCGAGATGGCCTACCGCCGGGAGAAGTCGATGTTGGGCGTCATTTTTAACTGGCAGGATTAGGAGCTTAGAGCAGTCTAAAAGGTGCACTTGGATAGTTTTACAATTTATCCATTTCGGTGTAATACCGAAGTTCGTACACACACCCCTCTGTGCCAAAGACCAACATTGCTTTGTTTTCCCTCCCACTGGCCTTCGAATACCCGACCCAATCAACACATCCAGTACACACTCGAGTTTGAACTCTTACATGATTATAAAACTTGCTAAGTCATTTGTCCAGTCTTTGGGGTTCACGTCAGTGTTAAACTTAAACGAAATATTTCGATTATCAGCCGTTACAAGTCAAGAAAAAGTTCGTTATATAAGTCGTTAGACAAAAGTGACTGCCAGCTCGAAAGAAGAGAGTCCTGCTATGAAGGAAAGTGTATCGTGTCCTAAACGTGCTCCCGCAATGCCACAGAACCCGCTTCTCGCCCCCGAAGTGTTAGACCCGACGTTAGCCAGGCTTCTGCTGCGCCCAAGCAGCGAACTCGCGCAGGCCACCCGCCCAGGCTTTTTGGCCAACGAGCAATCCCCCGTGCAGTGGTCTCGCAACGACTGGGACCGGTTAGAAGCGAATCACGAGGATATATTCGACATGTCGGCGGTTGCTGCGCAATTCGACCACGCAAGCTTTCTCAGGGATGGATACGCTGTCCTTAGAGGGGTCATGACACCGAAAGCCGTCTAGGAGTGGATGGCAGCGCTGAAATACGGCCAGCAGCTCAACGACACGCTGCTGACGTCGGACTGGGGGGAGATCGACTGGCATGGCCTCGGCCGAACGCCGCCGACAAAATCTCTCACCGCAGATGAGATCAACAACGCGCTCGGAGGAAGCCAGAGGGTGCCGCAGTCGGACGATAATGCGGGTGTGAAGACGCTACGGCAGCCCAGTGTTTTCGCCGAGTATTTCCCGGCGGGGCACGTCGAGTTCTTTATGAACGTGCTCATACACCCACAGATGCACCAACTGCAGCGGATGTGCCTCGGCTGCAACGACATCTATTTCGACTACAACCAGCTGTTGATGAGGCCGGCCGGCTATCCTGGCGGCGCATGGCACAGTCACAAAATCGGCGGTGGGACGGACAACTGCGGCGTCGCTTCCTTGTCGGAGTACCAGGCGCAGTCGAATTCAAACCTCACGCTCTGTTACCCTCAAGGCTTCGAAGCCGGCTTAGACGGGGGCTTGAAAATCGTTCGGGGCAGCCATCTCTTTCGCGATCCGGCGGGGTGCCGGGCTGCCGACGACGAAGAGATGCGGCGGGGCTGGCTGGCTGGGCGGGTGCATCCCGTCACATCCGAGCCGCTTCAAATTGAACACCTCTCGCTTGAGCCGGGCTCGGTCGTCTGCTGCCTGTCGCACGCCGCGCATGCGGTGGCTCCCAAAGCCTTGGGCTGGCCTACCCGCTGGTGCTCGCTCTACTGCTACAAGAAAGTGGACGGCATGAGCGGTCACGCCCAGCCACCGCACTCCGTCCCGCCGGTATGGGCTCTGAAGGCGCAGCGGGGCGAACTCCCAGCTGTCCTCACGGAGCTGCTTCGGCCGAGCTACGACAAAGGGTTGACGGACGGGCGGACCAAGGCTGCACAGCCGTGAGAAGGCCGGCCTCCACCTGCCTATTAAAGTCTACAGCAAGGCCGACATATTAATGCCGTACTGGGTGCCTGTCACGATGCGCCGTGCAGCAATCCCGCCAACCCGGCCGGGACGCCGGAGCTTGCCGTGAGCGTCCGCCAGGATAAGAGCTTCAGCGCAACAACCGTCACTGGGACTCCGTACGAAGGCACGATGCCGTTCAGGAAGTCCCCGGTTTTGCGCCAGGTGGCCAAAGCCTTTGAGGTGGATACACTCGCTGTCATCGACGACGTAGATGCCTCCACCAAACGTGAAGAGAGGAGATATCATGGTAAACGAAGAGTTGCTTTCGTTTCAGCGACCGATCTCTTGGAGCTTATCTCAACAAAACAGATTTCCCCGGTGGAGTTGACTGAGCTGTACTTCAGACGCATCGATAGACTGGACTCACAGCTGAACTCGTTCCTTCTCTTGACCCACGACGAGGCGATGGAGACGGCCAAGGCTGCTGAGGAGACGGTAATCCGCGGTGACGAGCTGGGGGCGCTACACGGACTGCCCATCTCGATCAAGGACACTCAAATGACCAGGGGTGTACGGACGACCTCGGGCTCGCTGGTCTTCAAGGACCGGATACCGGAGAGGGATGCAGCCGTGGTGGAGCGGGTACGGGATGCCGGGGCCATCATCTTGGGCAAAACCAACGTTCCGGAGTTCGGCATGGTCGGCACCAGTGAGAACCGACTGGGCGACCCTGGATGCAACCCCTGGAACACCAGCTTATACGCCGGGAGGGTCCCCAGCGGCGGCAGTGCGGCGGCGGTGGCCGCCTACTTGTGTCCCCTGGCCACCGGTAGTGATGGTGTGGAGGGTCCATCCGCATACCTGCCAACTTCTGCGGCATCTACGGTATCAAGCCCACACAGGGCAGAGTATCAGGCTACACTGGCCAGGAAGGCCATCCGATGCCCAACATATTCTCCCAGAACGGGCCCCTTAGCCGCACCGTGCGGGACTCGGCCCTACTGCTCCAGACTCTTGCCGGGTACGACCCGAGAGACCCCATTTCACTCCGGGAAGTTCCACCCGATTTCGTCGCCGCAGTAGACCAGGAGATCGCGGGTCTGCGCATCGCCTGGAGCCCGGACTTCGGGTTTGCGGATGTGGACCCCGAGGTTTTGGACGTAACCTTGACGGCGGGCCAAGTGTTCGAGGAACTGGGCTGCCACGTCGAGGAGTCAGACCTGGTGTTGGACCCTCCATACGACACCTTCGGGACCATTCTAGCAGCGGACTCGTATGCCGTCTACGGCGCGTATCTGGAGATGCACAGAGACCAATTGACCGATTTTGCCCGGTTCTTCATTGAACGGGGAGCACAGGTAACTGCGGCCGAATACGCCAGAACGCTCGGTCTGATCGACCGTTTGAAAGCCCGTATGACCGACCTGTTCGAGAAATACTACCTCTTGCTTTCGCCGACAGCGTGCTTCCCGGCCTTCCCCAATGGCGAGTTTCCTGGTCAAATGTCGGGTAAAACAGCCTACCCCGACCAGTACTGGAACGGCGCGTTCACATTACCAATCAACATTATCGGACACACCGCCGCCACCGTCCCCGCAGGCTTCTCATGTGACGGCCTGCCCATCGGTCTTCACATCGTGGGGAGAAAGGCTGGCGAGGAGACGGTCCTGGCCGCGTCGGCCGCCTTTGAGCGCGCGAGGCCATGGATACAGCGCAGGCCTCCGGTGTCCTGATGGTATATGAGGGGGTACACTTCTCCATAATGTTCTACGGTGGTCGTCTCCTGAGTCATCTCCTCCTGAGAACCCTGAGGCTGGAGCGTGTCGCTGAACGAAGGGAGGATACCGGTACGCATCGAGGGAGTTGAGTCTGAGCCACCCACAGTGTATCGGCTCAGTCATAACTACTCCAATCCGTTCAATCCTGAGACTGTGATCCATTACGATCTTCCTGTTGGAGGCCACATCAATATATCTGTCTTCAATCTAATCGGGCAGAAGGTAGTAACGTTAGTGGGTGGACACAGACCAGCCGGTAGCTATTCTGTAGTGTGGGATGGCAAAGATGACAATGAAAAGAGCCTTGCCAGCGGATACTATCTCTATCGGATGGAGGCGGATGGAATTGCGCTGACGCGGAAGCTGATATTGATGCGGTGAACCCCAGAAGCCATGTGATAAAGCGAGATGAGTAACTATGCCGATCACGGTAGGAGAAATGAAGCTCTATTCAATCTTGGAGCTCTCTAAGATTTTCGACATAACCCCGTTACCCTTCGCAGGTATATTCAACAAAGTAGGATCAAGGGACAAAAGATAGGGACTAAGTGGTATGTATCTGAGGGGAGCCTCAAGTATTTTTTCAATCCCTCCCCGGAGCTGAAGGCTTAAGTATGTCCGTAAACGCTATATTACGGACATACTTCCTTAAGGAGAGAGAGAAGACCACAAGGAGAAGGAGATGGATAATCTAACCAAAAGTGAAAATAGCAAAGACCTCAGACGCGAGAGGCCTGAAAAGGGGACATTTATCGCTCCACCTCAGGGACTCGGGTCGTAGGCGGCTCCAGGAGCCCTGCCACAGCAAGAGGAGTTCTGGAGGCTGCCTATTGCTCGGCGCAGTCTGCACGGTCAGAATCCCTCTAACTAAAGCAGGCAGTCACAGGAAATACAAAGAAACAGCGTGTGAATAAAACTGTCTATTCTTATACTCAGATAAGGAATGAAAATGGCTCGTTCTGATTCCCCGCTCGTCTACCTGGCCGGGCACATCCACGGCGGCTGGCGCGAGCGTGTACGTCAACTCTGTGAAGAGCGCAACCTTCCGGTCATCTTCAAAGGCCCCAGTGAGCACCTCTTCTCCCGGCGCCGTAGGCGCCGAGACCACCGCTGTACCCAGCCGAGCAGCCTATGGAAGCCAGTAACAGCAGGCCATAGATTATCGGAACGATACGCCTTATCTCCATCTCCTACGCATCCTTCCAACGCTTCCTTTTGTACGGGCGGGGTCAATCGATTCCTACTTCTACGTGGGGTTGATGTCCCATATCTTCGGGTACTAAACTGTGATACGGGGCATGGTCTTCAGCTCCGTGCCGTTCTGACGTCACACAAATCCTCACTCACGCCTCAGCTCGTCTAATCGTCTTCAACTCGATGTCTTCATTGTGGGACGAGGGCAAGCGGTCGTCGGGGAAGCCTACTTCATCTGGCTCTTGATCTGCCGCCAGCTTTCCGACTGGACTGACGTCGACGTCCTTCCTGACGTCGACCCATTTCTTCACGCCTTTTCTGCCTTTTCTCCTGTATCTCCGCCTGGTTCTTCCTGTACTCTTTCATCTGATCTTCGGTAAGGATCTTCTCAAGCCGCTCGCCGGTTTCCTTCTGAATCTTCTCCATCTCATCCCTTAACCCGCTCATGCCCTGGCGGCCCTGTTTCCGAGCTTTCTTTAGGATCTCTTGCCGCTTCTGGCCCTGTTCTTTAAGAATTTGAAGAACCTTGTCCTCCTGATCTTCGGTGAGCTTGAGCTGCTCTTTCATCCTGGACATGATTCTATCAGTAACTTTGTCGGTGGTGTCGCGTCGTGCACGTGCGTTGCCTTGTCCGTAAACCAGCGAGGTCGCCAGGACGCTGAGGAGAAAGATGAAGGCACCCATTTGGGCTAAGCGGTTTACAAAAGAGGTGCTATTCATGATGTCCTCCTTAGTTTTTAGCCTCAGACAGAGGCCGATGATTATGCGGCTTCTTCGAACAGATCTTCAAAGGCAAAATCGTTATACGCTTTGTCAGCGTAGATTTGACTTTCTTGGAGAAAGAGAAAAAAAGGGATCTAACATCTGTAAATTCGACCTGATGGACGTTTAGATCCCTATTGACTTAATCACGGGTTATCTTGAAAGCGTACTTCCTGCTGTTCTATGACCCTGTACGAGATCCCCCATATGCTCGCCGTGCCTTCGTCTCATTCTCTCTCTGGACTCCCTGGGCCCCTGGAAGAGTTCGGTCAATTGGGCGCCTTGCTCTTCGTCAAGTATGTCGAGTATGTTTTGCAGTGTGGCCTGTTGGATCTCTTTTATTTGGGCTCTGAAGGCGTTTTTGTCAACGTCATCTGATCCGAACTCTTCTCTCAAGGCCATTATCTGGTGTTTCTGGTCTTCCAATATCTGTTTTATATCCTCCAGTTGTTCATCTGTAGGATGGACAGCGTTGATGGCCCTTAATAGGGGATGTCTCTTTGGTCGTCCTTCTTCTTTAGTGTGTTCACGTCGTCCTTGTCTTATTCTCTCAATGAGTTGTGTCAATTGGGCGCCTTGCTCTTCGTCGAGTATGCCCAGAATGTTCTCCAGTGCGGCCTGTTCGATGTCTTTTATTTGGGCTCTGAAGGCGTCTTTGTCAACGTTATCTGATCCGAACTCTTCTCTCAAGGCCATTATCTGGTGTTTCTGGTCTTCCAATATCTGTTTTATATCCTCCAGTTGTTCATCTGTAGGATGGACAGCGTTGATGGCCCTTAATAGGGGGTGTCTCTTTGGTCGTCCTTCTTCTTTAGTGTGTTCACGTCGTCCTTGTCTTATTCTCTCAATGAGTTGTGTCAATTGGGCGCCTTGCTCTTCGTCGAGTATGCCCAGAATGTTCTCCAGTGCGGCCTGTTCGATGTCTTTTATTTGGGCTCTGAAGGCGTCTTTGTCAACGTTATCTGATCCGAACTCTTCTCTCAAGGCCATTATCTGGTGTTTCTGGTCTTCCAATATCTGTTTTATATCCTCCAGTTGTTCATCTGTAGGATGGACAGCGTTGATGGCCCTTAATAGGGGATGTCTCTTTGGTCGTCCTTTTTCCTTTGTGTGTTCACGTCGTCCTTGTCTTATTCTCTCGATGAGCTCTGTAAATTGGGCGCCTTGCTCTTCGTTCAGAAGGGCCACTATCTGTTCTCTTTCTTTCTGGAGGAGTTCTTCCACAGCCTCTTTGATCTGGTCACGAGGCACTCCGCTGTCCTTATTTTGCTGAATGAGAGCCTTCACCTCTTGTTGGCTCGTTTCTCTGATCTGCTTGATGGCCTCCAGTTGTTCCTCGGAAAGGCCGAGAGAAGCAGCTATACGCTCCCAACGTCCCTCTGCCTCGCCATCTATAATTGGGCGTCCGGCGGGATCTGCGGCATCGAGATCACCCGTAAGCGCTGAGTTGCTTATGTTCTCTAATCCTGTGCTGGCGCCGGTGGGGATACCGGTTGTGTCCTGGCCGCATCCGTAGAGAACAAAAAGCCCTACTGCAAGAAATCCGAAGGTGAAAATACGTCTGAGCATCGGTTTTTCCTCCTTGTTTTGTGAGTTTTATACAGCTACAGTATGTAGAGAGCGCTCCTACTTTCACCTATTTTAGACGCATAGCAAGGCGAAATGGTTTAATATAATTTTAACCGTTAAGACTCATTCTATCAGAAAGAGGTCAACTATCAGCTAAACGCTGACACGCTCGTTGCCTACAAGCTCGGTTCACGAACAATGTAGATCCTGTATAATTTCAGATGGTTACCTGCTTTTGTCTCTTCCGCTGATCTCCCATATATCTTCTAACTTGCCGTCTCTGATGCAATAGAATCTGTCGTGTAAATTGACAGTTCCGTCCGCATAGTGGGGATATAATTCAATCTTATCCGCTATCTTCAAATCCTGTGCTGCACCTTCCAACGTTAAAATACCGTGTTCTGCGCTCTTGTAGATCTCTTGAGCGCCCTCTACGTCTTTAATCAGAGATGCCGACTTTGACAGGTGCAAAGATTTTCTGCCGGCGTCCAGAATTGCCCTATCTTTTGAAGGTCTCGATATAATCGTTGAAAGGACGGTCATAGACATCTCAAATCCGGTGTCTATCTCCCAGAATACAACGTCGCATATACAATATGTTCCACACTGGAGCTCGGTTACCCCCGGTAAGGTACCTGAAATATAGTATGTGCCTGTCCCTCCGCAACTTACGATCTCTACGTCTATGCCGTCGGACCTTATCAGTTCCGCAGTGTCGATCAGTAGCGTTATTGACTCTTTAACTTTTTTCTCTTTCTCCTTCCCTCTGGGCAGCAAGACTACGTGAGATTCATATCCCATCACCCCTTTGAGCCTGACTCCTTTCCTTTCGCACACAAACCTTGCAAGGTCCAACGCGGGCTCACCTGGAAGGACTCCGCACCTCTCCATACCTATATCCACGTCCACGACCAGTCCCACCTGTGTACCTTCCTCAACTGCAGTCTTTGATATTTCATTTACAGCCTCGAAGCTATCGACTCCGACAGATACATCGACTTGGCCAGCCAACTTAGCCAGACGCCTCCATTTTTTTTCTCCTGCAATCTCGTTAGCAATCAGGATGTCATCCATACCGCACTCTGCTATAAGCTCTGCTTCTGCTAATTTTGCGCAGGTTACGCCTATGGCTCCGGCCTCAAATTGCCTTTTAGATATCTCAGGTGTTCTGTGGGCTTTGAAATGAGGTCTGAGAGAACATCCTGATGCCCTTAGAAAATCGGCCATCTTTTTGATATTGCTTTCGAATAAATCCAAATCCAAAAGAAGAGCTGGAGTGTCTATTTCCATCTTGTCTATACCTAATATCTCATTTTCTACACCTGGCATATTTCCTCCTCAAAATAAGCTAATTGTCAGAAAAAAATTGAACGTCTGGTTTATAGTCGAACCGGCTAATAATCTCACTGGAAAACAATATATATTCCTTTCATACGAAAATCAAGTAGTTTTTCTGCCACATTTTACAGGGTAATAGTGGAAACAGATATATCCCTTTTGTCTTATTCATAACAAGAAACATAAGATGATCCTTGACTTTACAGCTTACAGAACCCCTCAAAAAAGCTACAGGGTTTATGCGGAGCATAAATCGCTTTTATGTGTTGACAACTGGTGAGTAATTAATTATATTACCTCCGGAAGTTGGGCCTGAACTCTCTGTTCTGTCTGCGTCTGGACACGCACACTCAGACTTTAGGCTAAAAGTCCACGAAATTATTTCGTGGGAGCGGTCACAACACAATCTACAGGAGAGTGGGCGGTTAGCTCAGTCTGGTTTAGAGCGCCTGCCTTACAAGCAGGAGGTCACTGGTTCAAATCCAGTACTGCCCACCATAAATAACTAATGAGTTACAAAGATTGAGTCGTAGCCCGTTGTTATTGTGGTGACAGATTGGTGACATAAATCTATTTCGTATTAGGACCAAAGCCTCTCTAATCTCCCTGCAGTATTTCACGATGAAGACGCATAGACATCTCGTCTAGGTGAATAGCACATCCTTTCTTCCACCCTGTTCCCTTGACTTAATTCTATATAGTGGTTATATTTTCAGATACAAACAAGCCCTGTGCGATGTTCACGGGGCTTGTTCTTGTTAAGATATCCATTTTCAGACAACACGCGTTTTTTCCTTGCTTTTCTGTTTAGTCTTTATTAGGTTCTATATATAGTGCACCATTGTAGCTAAAACACCAGATATAGAGTAACTTCAGAAACAGGTGCTAAACTATTGCCTCGCCTAAATTGAAGTAACCAGGAAATGAACTTCCCATTCTAAAGTAGGAAATATGCACAGGCAGCAACTTAAAGACTCAGAATACCACCTGTCGCGGCAGGACGTGTATTCGTCGTGTTTGATGGGTCGCCCAACTCTGCTGTCTAATAAAACGCCGACGGCCAGGTAGTCTACAACTATCATCTTGTGAACGACCTTGCCGTAACTGGAGCAGAGGCTGTGATTTCTCATACTGATGCGCATCCTTGAGTCATCCGCATCGAGCGTGATGACAAGCTGCATATCATTGATGCCCAATTGCATAACGTCTGGGTCGCGAAGCCACTAATCGAGTATGCTTCTGCTACCTGACTGAAAGGAGCACAAGATATGACGAGAATCTGGAGAAAGCCCTTTTTACACGGTGCGAAGCCTGGATGTCTTTTCGGCGCGCTTGCCGCGGTAATCGGTCTGTTGGGATGTGATGAGGAGGGCACGGTCGTTCGGGTCCATGAGCCGCACGGCCTGGAGCGCAGCGGAGAGCTGGTCAGCGTGCCGGTGAAAGCGGAGGGACCGCTGATGGTTCGGGAGGAGGACGGAGACCCTGTCGCATCACAGGTGGTGGGCGACGGAGAAGAGCGAGCGATCTGGTTCCCGGTGAATATAGCAGCGACGCATAGCCGCGTCTATCGCATCGTTCCCGGAAAGACCCAAGCACCAGAACGACCCCTGAAGATCGAGGGCGATACGGCCAAGCAAGAGGATGTCTCGATCACTAACGCCTTCTACGAGGCCAAGCTCAAGGCCCCGAGCGGCAACTTCGACCGCATCACCTTGCACGGAAAGCCGGAGTTTTTCAATTCGATCGGCACGGTCCATTGGAACCCGGGGGTGAAGGCGGACCGCGGGTGGTTGCATACATACCAGTGGGATCCACCCCCGGGTCTGAAGGAGTGGCGCGGGGAGCTCGTGTTCGAGACGCGGCGCAAGGGTGATATGCAGAAATACCCCGAGATCGACGTCGATCTGCGCTACTGGTTTTCAGCCACCGAGCCGTATGTGATCATGCAGTCCAAGACGACGATGAAGCAACCTCTGACGCTCGAGGTTCTTCGCAACGGCGAACAGGTTTTCTCCCCGGATCTGTTCACCCATGTGGCGCGCAAGGATCGACAAGGAAAGATCCACGCGGCTGAGATTCCAGCCGCAGAGGAAATGGAGTTTCCGTCCCTGCCGGACGACGACTGGTTGGCGTTTTATAACCCCAAAACTGGTCACGGTATGGCGACCATACGCCTGAAAGTTGAGAACAAGGGACCCAGCGGGACGGAAGCGACCCTGCGCGACTATAGAATGCAAATCACTCGATACGACAATTACGCCTACTGGGCAAGGGTCTTGGTCTGGCCCAGGGATGATTCTGAAACGCTCGTCCCGGCTGGCAACGTGTACTTCGAAAGGGAGGCCTGGCTACCGTTCCTGCTTGCCGAGGACTCCGAGGGACGTCCGGAGAAGATGCTGGCCCCGGTTGAAGATACGGCACAACGGCTTTTCCATCCGCTGGAGGTCGAGATCGTCGATCAGTGAATCTTCCGGAAGTGATCGATCGTTATCTGGTTACGTGGCAGCACTGCGCGCCCGGCGCTTTGAATTGCGATCCGCACGTAGCCGTCGTTCGCTGGTACCATCAGGCTGCACGCTTCGACTTGATCTTCGAAACATCTGTTTTCCACAGGGAACCCCTGGGCGGCGCTTTCGAGTCGCCAGGCACCTGCCGGCCTGGTGGGTCCGTCTTAGGTATACCGATGCAGTCAGAGTTGGTCTCCGGCTTGCGGGCCGGCCAAAGCCACCCGTAGTCTTCCACAACCTTTCGGAAATAGTGGGTTTTCTGTTTGTTTTGTGTTGTCTGTGAAACGGAGAAGGCTCTCATCACGGAACGTCTCTTCCTCCAGGCTCGCTGCTATCTTCCCAGAATATGCCTTATTATTTCGAGTGGCTGTGCTGTCCGTTCGGAAAGGCGCTTATACATGGGAATACAGTTTGAGGCTTTGCTGGCAGGAGGTATTGGTAAGATCATAGCAGATGCGACAGCCGTAGTAACAATCTCGTGTCGGAAGATAGAGCTTGTCCACTCTCCGATTGCACATGTGCAACCTAATCTACCTACTTTGGCCATCAGGTTGCTTAGTACCTTCCCTTTGAGTGCCCCGCTCTGTCTGCTAACACAAAAGGTCCAGCTCCTGCGTGTATCGATTAGATGACGCAGATCGCTCTAAAAATCATCATAGCGGGGACAGTCCGTTTCTTGCCATCCTTGAACCTTATACTTACTATTCCGCGACATAGGCGCCCTCTTTCACCACGTTTACTCCGTCAGCGAAAACGGCAAATGGGAACCCTTTGTGCATAACTGCAGCTCCGTATTCGCCCTGTTTGTTCAGAGCCACCAACGCTATCCACATATTCTTGTTATTTTCCGGGTCTTCCTCAAGTATCCTCCTTAATAAAGCTTTGCACGCCTGTTCGGGATGCATTCCATTTCGCATATTCTCCACTACCATAAAGCTTGAGCAGTACCTCATAATGTCCTCACCGAGACCTGTGGCGGATGCTCCGCCCACGTCGTTATCCACATAGAGACCCGATCCTATTAAGGGGGAGTCTCCCACCCTGCCCGGCTCCTTGTATCCAGCGCCGCTTGTCGAGCAGCCCACAGCAAGGTCTCCGTTTTGATCCCGCGCTACCATCCCGATCGTATCGTGACCTTGGCTCTTTACTTCCTGCTCCTTTTTCCACTCCTGCCACTTACGTCTGGTCTCCTCTGTCGTCAGATTCCACTTTTCGAATCCCTTTGAAAGAGCAAATTTCAGAGCTCCCTCTCCGACTAACATTACGTGGCGCGATTCCTCCATCACTCTCCTGGCCACGGAGATGGGGTGCAGGATATTCTCCAGACAAGCGACACTGCCCGCCTTCTTACCCGGACCCCACATGATCGCTGCGTCTACTTGCACCACGCCTTCTTCGTTGGGAGTCCCGGCAAATCCCACGGTGGAATTTGAAGGGTCGGCCTCTGCCACCCATATCCCTTCCTCTACGGCGTCCAGTGCGCTCCTTCCCTGCAAGAGTACCTTCATTGCGTCTTCGTTTGCCGCTTTACCGAAGTCCCATGTAGAGATCACAACAGGTGAATATAACATAGGGTATTTTCTCCTCTGTCTGTTCTTGTGTCTACTATTCTATATAGGTGCGAACCCAAGCCGCGGTGGAAGGGGAAATGTGGCAACAAGCCACGAAGTGTTTCACCTAATTTACCCTTATGTTAGGGCAGAGACGCGGGTCTTATATTCTGGTGTACAGGTACAAAGGCAGCTTGTGGATAGTTTGGTGAGAAGATAGAGATAAAATAGCGCATGTCAATAGAGAATTGCGGAGAACAGGGTCATTCAGTTGTTAATCCGAGGCTGAGCCAGTCCTGCTCGGTCTTGATACATTGCTTGGCTCCTGCTAGGGCAGAGCTTCCGAAAAAGCTGAATATGCATGAGCAATTTTGTCCTTGCCTTTTCTATCAACTTCCGCTGAATTTCTACTGGAACAAGCAGCGATTCTATAGAATAACACGAAGCAAGATGAAAGTCAATACACCCTGTCTGCAATTCCAGGGCGTAATCGGCAGCCAGGCGTTGGAATTACCCACTTGGAGCATAACAGACGATTCGTACGTGGCTGTTACCCTATGTAGGTCGAATCCCACAAGCATAGACTGAATGATCGGCCACATATCCTTTGATAGGCCTGGCATGTTCGGAATCCACGATTATTCTCCATCTCCGTAATCTGAAAACCAAATACGTGCGCATTACCATGCTATCGATTCATTTGAGACGAACCGCTGAACCTTCTTCCATCGGGTTGTGTCAGTTCGGTAATAATCCCGCTGGTAGAGTGGGCAAAACCGACCGCGAGGGTAGATGTCCACCACCTCGTTGCCACGTGTGATTAAGTGGTAGTGCTGGCACTCGATATCAGTTTCCCTTCTACGTTCTGAGATCGGGAACGACATCGTCACCTCGTCCTTCCCGGCAACCGGCCCCACAAGGGCATATCTCTTGTCCCAGTTGAGCTGGCGTTTCTTGCCGTTGATCTTGGACGATACCTGCTGGGGAGTTACCCATTCAGGGATTCGGACGCGCAACTCTTTGCACGCCCGCTTGACGACGATGTCCACCTGACCGGTATACGGAATATGGCTATGCACGTCGGCCCACTTGGACGGACGATTCAAGAGCAGGTTCACGGTGAGTGTGCCTCGATCATAGGTGAGCATGTGCTCCCAGATGTAGTAGAGGGCGCGGGTGGCGTTGCCGGTGCAGCAGTGCATGATTCCCGAGCCGTGTCCGATAAACCAGTCGTTAGCGGTCGGCCAACCCGCAAAGGCTCCAACGTTGCGCTCGGGCACACGATCACAGGTATCGGATAAGATCGACATGGGTGCGGGAGCCTTAGGGTCCTCGCGACTGGTATCGATGTCACTAATTCCTTCGCCCATGGCCGAGGGTGGAATCCGGGTCTTGCTGGTGACCATTCCCCCTTCGGCACTGTGGTAAACCCATTCCGGTCGAAGTAGCTGCCCTTCGGCGAACATATTGCGGATCCAGCGGTCGGCATCGTCCCAGTAATCGCCGAGGCCGGCGGCGCTGAGTTTCAGCGCCAAGCCGATCATCCCCGCCACCTCGCAAAGTTCGGAGGTCTCAAGCTCCGCGTAGTTGTCTATGTTCTCGGGGAAATAGCCCAACAGAGCATTGCCTTTGGTCCTGGCCCATTCGAATGAGTGTCGCACAAAATCCGCCAGATTAGCGTCGCCCACTGCCAGTGCATGATCCAGCGTGCCCAGCAGCGGCACCATGTGATGCTGGAAATGAATCAGGTTGTTAACCGGCGGCGGGCCCGGGTTGAAGCCTTGGCTGTCGCGGGCCCATCCTTCGTCCATCTCTCCTTGCCCGCCGTAATTGGGTAGGAATTCGCCGTCAGGCCCATAGTACCGGCCGTGATGGACGAGGTAACGGGTCAGCCTGCTGGCCAGGTCTACCGCTGGTTCGAAACCGCTTACGCGGTGATATTGTGCCAACCCGTGTATGGTCCAGCCGACCAGACTGGCCCATACACCCAAAGGCAGCGAGGCCTCGCGCACCCGCCGCGTACCGGGAGAAAACCCGCCCTGAGGGAAGAAGGCATAGTCATCTTTCTGGATTGCGATACTCCGCAGGCCATGGACAACCTTCTGAATCTCTTTCTCCCAAGGGCCAGAGGAATCGCGCAGCATGTAAATTGTCATAGCACCAATCATCCTGCCGCAAAACATCGCCACCGAATAGTGTTTGGCTCCCTTGGGACATGGCTCACACCAGTCTGGGTATCTACTCCATGGAAAAGTTGGCCAATAGACCAGACCATCTGGGCCGATCATCCCCAGCGCTGTCTTCATCCATACCGGATCAACGCGGTCGTTGAGGGCGGCTCCGCTGGCCAACCGCATCAGCGGCAACGATTCCATAAACTTGATTTGACAGATATCCGAAGGCCCATGCGACATGCTCGGCGGATTCGAGCGGAAGTTGACGCGGAAGTAAAGCAGGTAGTCCTTATCGGGGTCCGTTGGACCGGTCAGGCCGTTGACCGCCAGGGCGATGCGCTGCTGGATGTCGAGCGTGTCGGGTGCCATTACCTCGTAAGAACGCCCGCCGTAGGACGGGACGTCAAACGACGGTATTGTCTGACGAATGTGCTCAACCAGGCCACGCCGCGATGCGGGTTTCGAGTTGTTGCTGTTCATGACATACCTCCATAGAAGACCTTATCTCTCTGCCTCTCCACCATTTCACAATTCTGGGAATATCCCCAGGACAAGAGTCAGTTGGTCCCAGCAAAACTTGTATACAGCCAATCAGACGCAAAGAGACTAATCGTGTCAGACAGTATATGAACCGTTCTGTCTCATTTCAGGGACTTCCTTGCTTCAGACGAACTATGTGCAGCTAATACAGAGTATGTATAGCATATGTTACGAAAAGAAGGATACAAGGTCATATGTTCATCAGGAGGGAAGATACATAAGCAAATAGTGGAAGTCAATGAAAACTTCTCAGTTCAAGACATTTTCACACTATTCAGCTTGTCTAAGATAAGCACCCTTGTAATAATCAAAAGGAATAGATCGTGATGATGTCTGACGGGCTGTGTATTCAATCCTCCGTGAGCTTCTGGGCAGAAGGATAACAAGCTTTTCTCATTGAGACCAGCAGCGCACCTTCGCCACGCAGCTTTTAGATCAAGATATGCCGATACGGTCACTACAGTCTGTAGGACCTATTTTTTCGAAGATCCAAAATGGATCTGGGCATCTTAGTGGCCCAGCAAGGATATGGATCGTCTGATCGCCCTTGTCTACGACGCTCCCATAGAAGAGACGGTGTACTGGGACAACCGTGACACGCCGGAGTGCCGGGAGATATGTGCCAGAAGTCCAGAAGGATCAAGGAAGAGTCAAGATTTTTGTTGACCGCAGGGAGAAAATGTGTTAGAATTCGGATTACCTGATTGGAAAAGGAAAACTTCCGCTGCTGCAGATTTAGTTTTTCCAAAACTGTATTCCTTTAGAGAGGAAAAATACAATGAAAGCTAAGGAGATTCTGGAGCATTTTCAGGAGATCGGAACCTGGGTGGATTGGGAGAACACGGGTGACCAGTTCCTGCACGGCGATCCGGACGCGGAAGTAGAAGGGGTTGCAACGGTCTGGAGCCCAACTAATGCTGCTTTGAAGGAGGCCTCTGATAAAGGGCTCAACGTGTTTATCACCCATGAACCGGCGTTCTACCACGGTTACCAGGGAACCCCCTCAGCGGATCGATTGGTAAGGGAGAAGAGGCAGTTGCTGGATGAGCTAAACATTACAATGATGCGTTGTCACGACCTGTGGGACCTTATGTCGGAAGTGGGAATCCCCGATACGTGGGCAGCTCTTTTCGGTTTCGAGATGGAGCCGCGTCCATCGGACTCCTACTACAAGATCTGCTTGTTGGGCGATATGACCGTGGAGGAGGCAGCGCAGCGTGTTCTCCAGAAAGTGAGGAGCCTTGGACAAGATACGGTGCTCATATTCGGTGACAGGAAGAAACGAATCAGTCGCATGGCTGTCGGCACAGGGGCCATTACCCATCTGCCGAGTATGTATGAGCTGAACGCCGACCTTCTTCTGGCAACCGATGATGGCATGAGATTCTGGGGTGGATGGCAAAGCGGAGGTCTTTGGGCTGCGGATTTGGGGATACCTGTTCTCATAGTCAATCATGCCACTGCAGAGAAGCCGGGTATGCAGGAGATGGCACCATACCTTAGAAGGATATTCCCGGGATTACGTGTTGAGTATGTGGATGTTGGGTTCCCTTATAGTAGTTTATGAGCGAAACTCTCGACAAAAATGAGTCTCCAACTCTGCCTTTAATGAGCAGACATCAGCTCCGATTACTTAGGTAACTCAAAACGTTCTGGGCCAGTTCATCAGTAATTTTAGTATTACATTTCTGGCGACCGACTTTCACGCAGAGAGATCTATCTTGGGATATTAACACTGCAATGGAAAGATCGGAGAATTCATTACGGCTTAGATAAGGAGAAGTCCAATGAAAGCTAAGGAAATTATGGAGCACTTTCAGGAGGTCGGAACCTGGGTGGACTGGGATAACACGAATGACCAGTTCCTGCACGGGGATCCAGATGCGGAAGTAAAGGGGATCGCGACGGCCTGGAGTCCAACTAATTCCGCTTTGAAGCAGGCCTCTGACAAGGGACTCAACGTGTTCATCAGCCATCAACCCGCGTTCTACCATCTTATGCTTGCCAGGGCGAAATCGGCAATCGATAATTACCACGGAAGCCCCTCAACAGATCAACTCGCAAGAGCAAAGAGGCAGTTGCTCGACGATCTGGACATTACTTTGATGCTTTGTCACGACACATGGACCCTTATGCCGGACGTGGGAATCCCCGATACATGGGCTGCTTTTCTGGGTTTCGAGACGGAGCCGCGTCCATCGGAATCCTACTACAAGATCTGCTTGTTGGGGAATATGACCGTGGAGGAGGCGGCCCAGCATGTTCTCCAGAGAGTGAGGAGCCTTGGACAAGATACGGTGCTCATATTCGGTGACAGGCAGAAACGGGTCAGTCGTATGGCTGTCGGCACAGGGGCTGTTACCCGTCTGCCGACTATGTATGAGCTGAATGCCGACCTTATTCTGGCAACCGATGATGGCATGAACTTCTGGGATGGAGGTCTTTGGGCTGTAGATTTAGGCATACCTGTTCTCATAGTCAATCATGCCACTTCAGAGAAGCCAGGCATGCAGGAAATGGCGGTATACCTTGGAGGGATATTCCCGGGAGTGCCCGTTGAATATGTGGATGTTGAGTTCCCTTATAGTAATTTGTGAATGAAACTGTGGATAACAAGGAGTTTCCAACTCCGCCTTTAATGAGCAGACATCAGCTCCGATTACTTAGGTAACTCAAAACGTTCTGGGCCAGTTCATCGGTAGTTTGGATATTACCTTTCTGGAGACCGATAAGGCGATACTTTCTGAGTTCGTGGGGAGACGGACATCTCTGAATCTGAAACCAAAGGCCAGTTATCTATTGGCAGGTACGATAAGGAAAGTAAAGCGGAAAGGAGCAGCCAGGATCGTATGCACCCACGGGCGCAGCAACTGAGACTTTCGTTACGACTTACTAGGACAGGAGTATGGCAAAAGGGGAGAAACACTCAATGGACTTCGAGGCCGAAATCCAGCGGAAGGAAAAACTGATCGGCTCTGCCCAGGAGTTGAAAGAAGGATTCTACCGTGATCCCCATAGGCCGGGGTATCATTTCATGCCGCTGTGGGCCTGGATGAATGACATCAATGGGGCGATCTTCTGGAAAGGCCGATACCATATCTTCTACCAGCACAACCCCGAGGGCGGCTACTGGAAATGGATACAGTGGGGACATGCCTCCAGCGTGGATCTGGTGCACTGGGTCCAACATCCCATCGCGCTTACGCCGACACTCGATGGACCTGATCGCGATGGTTGTTACAGCGGGGGGGCATTCGTGAACAGAGAAGGCGTTCCGACCGTTATCTACCATGGAATACCCGAAGGGACGTGTATCGCCACAAGCCACGACGACACGTTAATTAGCTGGACCAAGCACCCGGCCAACCCGGTGATTCGGGTGCCGAAGCCGGGTGACCCCGGCCACGGGAAGTACAAAGTTTTCGATCCGTGCGCGTGGGTGGACGGTGAAAACTATTATGCGCTTATTGGCAATCGTATTCCGGGCGTCCAGGGCGATGGGACGTCCCTGTTCAAATCACCGGATCTGGTCCACTGGGAGTACGTCGGGCCCTTTTACCAATCGGAGCGGCGGTGGACCGAAGCCGACGAGGACTGCGCTGTGCCTGATTTCTTCCCATTGGGAGACAGGCACATGCTGCTGTTTACGAGTCATCTGCAGACTACTCAGTACTATCTCGGGCGGTTGGAGGGCAGTCGGTACTCCCCGGAAAGCCATGGCTGGATGAGTTGGCCCGGCGGTCAACTTGGTGGTCCCAGAACGTTATTGGACGGGAAGGGACGCCGTATTTTCTTTGACTGGATACGCGAGCTTCGAGATCCCGAAAGGGAACGAGCGTCGGGCTGGTCCGGGGTGATGACGCTGCCGAGGATTCTCCGGTTGGACAAGGACGGCACGTTGCGCATTGAGCCGGCGCCCGAACTGGAGGTGCTCCGGATGAATCCCAGTGTTTGCCGGGAAATGCGACTGACAGCTGATTCAGAGCTGGTCGTGGACGATGTCCGAGGCGACTGCCTGGAATTGGCGGTGGAGATGGAACCGGAGGACGCCCAAGAATTCGGTGTGAAGGTGCGATGCTCTCCCGACGGCGCAGAGCAGACGGCTGTTGTGTACAATGCGTCTGCCGGGAAGCTGAAAGTGGACATAAGCCAATCGACTCTGGATAAGGGCATCCGATACAACCACTACCGCAACTCACAGGCGCTCGAACGGTTGCCTGAAGAGGCGAGGGTTGTCCAGGCCCAGGAGGCTCCGTTTGACCTGGCTGCCGGAGAGCCACTCAAGCTCCGCATCTTCCTAGACCGGTCGGTTCTGGAGGTGTTTGCGAACGGACGCCAGTGCATCACGCAGCGGATCTACCCGACCCACCCCGACAGCCTGGGCGTGCGCCTCTTCTCCCGTGGCGGAGGCACAAACTTCGAATCCTTCGAGGCATGGCGCATGGCCCCAGCCCACGACTGAAAGCCGTATCAACCGCAAGGACCGTCTGAGCGAGATGAAATCCAGGGTACCTCGGTCGAGACTGTGGAATACGAGAAGAATAAGAAAGTTATCTCCGACGTTGAGTATAAGGACATCCGACAGCGATATAAAGAACCGTATCCCCGCTGAAAGTAAATGCGGAAAGTTAAAGTCCTCTCATGTCAGATAGGAGATAGCGACCAGCACCGCTACCCCAGAGATTACCCTTATTATATTAGACGTATTCCGTAATAGTAGAGGTATTTGTTATGAACCAGTAAGAAATCAAAAGCTTGAAGCACAATATTGGACAATTTTGAAGCTTCTCCCAAGCTCCTGTGTTACAATGACTTTTCAAAAAACATTCTTGTTGTACAATAGACCTCATCTATAAGAGTTCAAAAAACCAATCTTTGCGCTCCCCTTTGGAGAGCGGAAGCGCTTCAGCAGTAGCTCAGTTTATAACCCTCCTCAACGCTTGTCTCCGATTGAGTCCCCGATTGAATCTATCGGGGGGGGATCGAGGATCAGCCTCGCCCGATGTAGGGCATCTTGGTCGCCATGATGGTCATAAATGGCACGTTGGCGTCCAAAGGGAGATTGGCCATGTACACCACTGCGCGCGCTACATGATCTGCGTCCATAGTAGGTTCAACCTTGAGTGATCCATTGGCCTGCGGAACGCCGTCTTGCATTCCGTCGGTCATCTGAGTCTCGGCGTTGCCAATGTCTATCTGGCCGCAGGCAATATCGTACTGGCGTCCCTCTAAAGCGGTCGACTTAGTAAGACCTGTCACGCCGTGCTTAGCGGTCGTATAGGGCGCAGCGTTGGGACGTGGTACGTGAGCCGATATGGAGCCGTTATTGATGATGCGCCCGCCCCTGGGTTTCTGACTCTTCATGATCTTGAACGCTTCCTGCGTACACAGAAATGTGCCGGTCAGGTTGGTGTCCACGACGGATTTCCATTTCTCGTAGGTCAGATCTTCCAGGGGTCCCCCCGCTCCGATCCCCGCGTTGTTAAACAGCACGTCGAGCCGGCCAAAGGTCTCCTTCGTCTTGGTGAACAAGGCTCGAACGGAGGCGGGGTCTGTCACGTCCGTAGGAACAACCAGTGTTTTCGATCCAGACGGCTCTGCTTCTGCCGCAGTTGTCTCTAAGGGCTCCATGCGGCGTCCAGCCAGTGCAACGGAATACCCCTCCTGCAGAAGAGCGAGAGTCGTTCGCCTGCCAATACCGGTTCCCGCTCCCGTAACGATGGCTATCTTCCCGAATGAACTCATTTGTCATACCTCCTAACGCTGTACCGCCCGACCCCCGATAGAGTCAATCGGGGATTGCCAGGTACGATTGCCAAATCTGTGTGTGAATTGTGCATAATACTCCCGCCCCTACTATTCTATTAAACGGCTTGCATGTTGGCCCCACACCAGACGAAGTCCGATCCCAGCAGCGTTTCGATCACGTGGAACATGTGATCGTCTTCAACGAACATTTCGATCAACTCTGGATGCTCCAGGGCCAAGTCAATCACGCAAGACCATATCTGGACTAGATCGGGCTTGTTCAGGTGCTAGGAGATAATGGACTGGAATTCCCGGCCGAGCACCTCGATCTCAACGGCGAGTAGCATTGGCGCATCATGACGTAGCCGAAAATCTCGAAGTGCGCTTCTGTTCGTGCCTAAACATACTCTCTCTCACCAGGGCTCATCGCGCTTCATGCCAAAATCCACCTTCAGGAAGTAATACATCTCATCCATAGGCACAGCTTCATTCCACATCGTTATGCCGTACTTCTGGCACAATCTGAAGAACTCTCTGAAATGTGGACGGGTGCGTGCAGCAATGTCAGGAGGGACCTTTCCATCCTTTCCGGACCATGCCCAGGGAAGGGCCTCGCTCATAGCTGCAGCGTGGATGGCAATCGAGGCCTTCTCAAGACGAGCACGAATTGTCGGATCATCGGTCAATGCAAAAGCCTCATCTAAAGCCTGCACGCCAGCACGAACGACCGATGCATCAATCCCGAAATTCTCGCCTATACCCGACCACCCATACTGTATGCCCTTTTCTTCCGCACTCTCGTGTAAACGATCTATGAACCTTCGAATCGGGCGACCGGCCTTGCCGTAGTGCATATCCAGAAACTCGTCCATCACTTTGTTGCTATCTTCATTGGGATCCCACAGTAATCGGCTGGTCATATAGTTCTTCAGATCAGAAAGCCCGGACTGCGGCGCATTATATACCGCCTGCATAAAGATGCCCTTAACGCCATTATCCAGAAAATAACGAATGTTTGGCTCAACAACGCGCATATTGGGTATCGGCAACTGATATATCGCAAAATTGGTATTGTAATACCAGAGGTTGATATAATCGCAGATTCGACCCCAGCCCTCTAAGTCCTGACGGAATTTCACGCTTTCCGAATACGTGGACGTTTCAATCAGATCCGTTACGCTGCAATCATGAGTCGTCAGTTGAACGATTACATTGGGATGCGCCTTAATTGTCTTTGGCGGTTTCTGCGAATACTTGTATGCGAGCGTGCCGATTTTCACGTCCGGATATTTCTTCGCCACCTCTTTAGCCACTGCGTTCACGAAAAGCAAGAGAGTCCCCATGCCCGATTCTTCGCGCTGATCTGTTAACTCACATTTCGGGCAGCGACATTTGTGTCCCCCGTCGTTTTGGCTAACGGCGATGCTCTTCTGGTCGGGATTAGCCGCAAGCTCGTCGAGTACAGCCTGAGTGACAATTTTAAGCACTTCGGGATGCGACAGACACAGTTGAGCATCTTTTTCTTCGGTGATGTACTTATCGTCACGCATGCCAAAATATTCCGGGTTTGACTTCGAGTATTCCCTCCAGGGAACCTGCCGGTAGAAGCTATGGCCGAAAAGCATAATATCACTTGTGCCGCCAAGCATGGGGTCATGTGTTACTGTATTACAGCGCAACCTGGCCGCAAACTCGGGATGATCCGCGTTTACCTTATACGCGCTAAAGCGGTATGACATTGGAGGATTATACGACCGATCCACTTGGCTGATCATGGCTCGTTTCTTTGCACGAGGCACATACGTGTGGTCCTGAGACAGGAAACGCACGCCCAGGTAATCTTCAAGAAACGTATAGACGCCGTACAGCGTTCCTCTGGGCTGGCCCCCGGCAATTGCAATATTCTTCTTGCTAACGATAATCCGCAGATCTTCCGGTCCGAAATCCTGAACATCAAATCCAACCGGGCTGGATTTCATCGATGTGCCGCTTCCGATATAGATATGAAAATTACTTCCCTTATCCACCGAAGTGACGATGGGCAGATGAATGTCAGTGGCTTGCTTCAAGAAATTCTGGAACTCCTTGGCTGCATATCCCTCGCTGGGAATGGCATCCTTAGCAATGACGATATCCCAGTCCCCTAATTGACTAATTCTGACCCCTCTGGGAGCAGCGGCTGCGAAGGAAGCTTGCAATAGAACGAGCAAAGTTGTTACATAGGGCATTTGTTTCTCCTTAGTGATAGCTGCTCAGGACTCGACAATGTAAGTCTGAATCCGAATACCCTCTATCGCATCAGACGGCATCCAGCCCTGCTTTACGCCCTTAGCGCACCGCGATTATGCGGTATGCGGAACGCGGCTCCAACGGAGTTTCCAGCATTCTACGGCGTGAAAGTCACTGCTGCACCCGCATATGTCTCGTCGTTGCGGAGAGCGTTGCGGTGTGGCAGGTACTCAACCAGCACGTCCACGTCGGTGATCGAGATCGGGTGGATGAGCGTCTCGTCCTTCTTCAGCAGGTCGACGCGCAGCCTGTTGGTGTCCTTGTTTGGCAGCAATCCGTCCGTTAGATCGACATGGAGACGGTAGCCCCGTACGCCCGCGCTTGGCCGCATCTGGAACACCCAGTCCACCTTGCGAATCCGATCCTCCGGCACCACTGCGCCGTTCCAGTACATTCGTACCTCATCGGCGCGAAGCATTTCGTGTAGCATGATCCGTAGCTCGCAGCGCCATAACTCGCCTGCTGCCTGCTTGGAGGCGATGTCGTCGGCCACGTCAATGGTGATCTCCTTACCCCGATCACCGACCTTTAGCTCCTGCGGTAGCTGTTCTGTGAGGCCATATGTGGCGGCTTTAGGTCGGTCTGCTCCAGGTCCTACGTGGAAGGTCTTGTCTTTGTGTGCCACAACGTCCGGGTAGGCGAGGTAGCGAAGGCGGTCCGTGTCTTGGGTCGTGTACGGGTAGCGATGTGGCGGCGGATAGTACCGATGATAGAGAATGCCCTGCACACCAGCGTTGTAGGCATTGACGACGGCGGCGCGATGCACCTCTGCCGTCTGCTCCTGACCGACGCTGTCCAGACCGGCAATAACTGGTATGCCCGTGTCCTCTGCGAGCGTTACGATCTCCCGAAGCCGCGCCGTCTCGCTGGAGAAGTCGCCGCCGACCGTCATCGCCACAATAGTGTCTACCAGCCCTTCCTTTACCCACGTTTCGACATCGTGGCCAATAAGCCTGCTGCCCTCCAGGGTCGCGGAGATTCGGGCCACCAGCCGCTTCTGCCGGCCCTGTGTCCGGGCGGCCTCGTCGCAAGCCTGGCTGATCTGCCGCACCCAGTCGGTCACGGTGTCGGTGTGCTCGGCCACTTCCCTGCGGGCTATGAAGGGTGCGTAGTCATGGAAGTTAATCTCAATACCGTCGGTCGGGTAGTCGCCTAGCAGTTCTCGGATGACCGCCATCCGGTTTTCCCGAACCTCGGGCACGGTGTACGACAGGCGGCTTGGTTGGTCGAATTCTGCTTCGGGGTAGTCGAGTTCCTCACCGACCTGCCACTCAGGGTGCTCAGTGGTAAAGTCAGCGACGCGGCAGCTGGTTACCCGATCGTGGTCTACGTGAGACATATTCAGAAGGAGATGGGGTAGAAACTTGAGGTCCCGCTTATGGGCATGCTCGCAGACGACCATGAGTGGGTCGTAGCCGCTCTTGATCATGGCCTCGCAGTTCTGGGCGGCTTTGTAATAGACTTCATGGTTGGCCAGGTCAACGTTGTGCCCCCATCGCTCGCCTACCTTGGTGTCGTAGAGCAGCACGCTGCAATCTCCCACCACGTAGCTGATGGTATCGATGCCCAGATCCAGGACCTCGTCTATAGGCTCCACGTACTGCCTCACGCCCATCGGAGGTTCGTATAGGTAGACGCTTGAGTGACGACCATCCGTCTCGAACATGATTTCGTGTCTCTCACTCATGGTATCTGCACCTCGAATAGGTTTTGTTGCATGAAACGCGTGCCTTTCTTAAGAACTTGGTTCCCTGTTTGACTGTAAGCAGGGCTTCAACATCCATCTTTTCCTCCTTTTGAGAAACACTTTCAATGTCGTTTTCTTAATCCCTTTGGCTCGCCCCTGCCATCTTCCCATCTGCTTTTTGCAAGTACGACTAGTACGACTAGTACGGGGTCAAATACATAAACTGTTGTTTTGTAAAACGTTACTGATAAAGGGGTCGTACTGGTCGTGCCTCCGTAACTGTTTGTCAGCAGGAAGTAGGCCCACTCGATAATACCAAGGTCTTACCTCTCCTTCTTCTTTCTGTTCAACGGCTTGCAGGCCGTCATTTGAGCGGTGCCGAGTATAGAGCTGCTACAGTTTCGCGCAAGCAACAAATATCTTGAGGTCTTCATTGCCTTCGTTCAACAGCCCATGACTGCTTCCTGATTTAGTCAGAATCACGTCTCCAGGCTTGACATTGCGCTTCTCATTGTCCACTGTCATAAGCCCCTGTCCGGAGACAATATAGTAGATCTCTTCATCTCCCTGGTGTTCGTGAATCCCGATTGAGGAATTAGGTTTCAACACGAGTTCCCTGACATAGGCTAGGTTACTCTGGAACTCCTCTTCCAACAGGGTCCGAACCGCGAATTTCCCCGAACCGCCGTGGCTGCTATCTCCCAGTTGTTCTTCGATGTTATGGTGGCCGCGAAGTATCACAAGGCGTCTCCCTTCCTATTCCATCGTATCTGATAAACTGTCCTTGATCGTAGTAGCCCGAATAATTCACAAAAAAAGGCTGTGTATTAATTAAGGGATTGTATTAGATTATAGTTATGCCGTTTAACCATCTTCGGTGTCATTGCGAGCCGGAGGCGAAGCAATCTCGATTATGTGGTAGATGTAATACTCTCCGGCTCTCATAGGAGACCACTATAAAACCTTGAGATTGCTTCGTCGCTTTGCTCCTCGCAATGACTTCCATCAAGTTTATGAATTAATCGGGTTAGATCATCAAATCTCCGCCATTTATGTCTACAGCGGCACCGGTGATGTAAGAAGACTGGTCAGAGACCAGGAACAACACCAGGCGGGCCACATCTTCTGGTGTCCCCAATCTTGGAAGAGGATAGCTCCTGGCGTAAGCTTCCAGTTGTTCTTGTGAGGAGTTTTCTCTGGCCATCTCGGTATCAATCATGCCCGGGCAGATAGCATTAACATTTATCCCAAAAGGACCTAACTCTTTCGCCATATGTCTGGTCAAGCCCAAAACCCCGGCCTTGGAAGCGGTGTAATGTGCTCCTCCCAGATCGCTCACTGTCTTACCTGCCAGCGAAGACGTACTCACGATCTTTCCATATCTCCTTTTCTTCATTATGGGAACGACCAGCCGTGAGACGATAAAGACGCCTTTGAGATTAACATCCAATACATAATCCCATTCCTCCTCATCAATCTGGTCAAATTCTGTTGGTCTCAATACACCTGCATTGTTGACCAGAATATCTATGCGGTGGAATTTTTCTTCTATCTCCCTTACCATTTTCTCAACTTGGCCATAATTGCTAACATCAACCTGGAAAGGTAGCGCCGATGGACCGATTTCTTCTGCTGCCTGTCTTATCTTTTCTTCTTCCAAATCGTTGATGGCTACCTGTGCTCCCTCTTTCGCCAGCGCTAAAGCAATGTGTCTCCCCATGCCCCGGGTAGCGCCTGTGACGAGCGCTACTCTATCCATTAATAATTTGCCTTCGCACATTTTTCAAATCCCCCATGATTGGTTGCAACCGGCAATTGCGCGTGGGGGTCGCCGCGGCACTTGTGACCGGCGGACGGGTTAAGTGAGCCTGGAATCAAGAGACTATGGCTCAAACCCTGATCCGATGTGCCGACGTCAGCGACTCGTCCCGCGCCGACCATTGAGAGGAACCAGTATCGCCTTGTACTACAACCACGCGGCAGTACCCTGCATCACCTGATTTTGTCTTCTGACGCTTCGTGGAAGCTTTCCTCCCCGGAAGGCTCCTTCCAGCTCCCCGGCGCTCAATTCCCCCAGCGGTCCGGATTGATCCCCGGCGCCTCTGTTGTCATGCCCTCGGGCTTGTGCGGCTGTTCCCACTCCTTGCCGGTGGTGTTGAGGCTCTGCAGGAAGGGTTTGGCTGCTGCGGGCGCAGCCTCCACCAGTGCTGGGTCCCACTCCTCCATGGGCTGGATCGGTCCTGCCCAGGCCGGCCGGTAGCCGAATTGAATCAACTCCCGGGGCACCGTGTCCCTGTTGGGATGTGTGCCGTGGAACAGGGTCACTGGAACGATGACGGCTGAACCGGCCTTCATGCACAGGGTGATCTCCTGAGGATGCGACTTGTAGCGCCGGTATGGGTTGGCTTCGGCGTGGAAGGACAGGTGCGAGCGGGGTATGAGCCGGAAAGGCGCCCGTTCAGGGATCAGATCATCGAGGTAGTAGAGTACCCTCAACAGGCGCGGCGAGCTGCCTTCATAGCCAAAGATGGACGAGCCGAAGGGCTGGCCGTCGGTGTGGATGGAGATGCCCGGAGAGCCGGAGAGAGTGCGGGTAAAGAGCCCGTGCGTGAACACGACGTCCGGTCCCATCAGGGCCTCGAAAAACTCGATGACGGGCGGGTGCGCGATAAGTTCGGCCGCGGCGCGACTCAGCCACTGAGGTTCCATAGCATAGGTCTGCGCCTCGCTGTAGTCCTTGTGCTGCATGGGTACGTCGGACAGTTCGGCCTTGAGTCTTTTAATCTGTGAGGCGTCGAGCACGTCGGGAAGGGCAACGTAGCCCTCCACCTCTAGGTGGCGGATGCGCTGGGCCAGGGTAAAGGAATCGAAGTCGGTCCGGTCAATGTGCATGAAGCTGATTTCCTCTTCCGGTTCGATTTTTACAGTTGTGTTTTTCATTTTTACCTCCTTCCATTCTCGGCGCGGCGTATGAATTCGGCGGCCCCGGCGGCGATCCAGGAGTCGATGCGGGTCAGGAAAAAGCGGACGCCCGCTGCGGCGTACTTTTCAACCGTTTCGTTTGTGGCAACGTAACCGGCAACGCCGCCGGCTTTCTGAATGCGGGCTAGGCTGTCGTCAATTGTTTTCTGCACGTCCGGGTGCTGGCTGTTGTCTATATGGCCCATGGATGTGGCCAGGTCGGAGGGCGCTACGAAGAACACGTCAACGTGGTCTACCGTCAGGATCTCATCCAGGTTGCGGACCGCGGCTATGTCCTCGATCAGGATGATCAACAGGCTTTCGTCGTTGGCTACCTGGAAATAATCTGGGACGCCATAGCCCTGTCGGCTGGTGTACATGCCGCGATGGCCGATAGGGGCGAACTTGCCGCCATCCACCACGTTTTGGGCTTCCTCCCTGGTGTTCACGTGCGGCACTACAATCGCCTGGGCTCCGCAGTCGAGGGTTTGGTAGATGAGGGCCTGGTCGTTCCGGTTGACGCGTACCACCGAAGTCATGCTCCAGATATCGCAGGCGCGGGTCAGATTTCCCAGCTCCTCCGGGCCTGCGGCTCCGTGTTCCCCTTCCAGCCACACGCCGTCGAATCCGACAGGGCCAAAGGCGTCGATGTCGTCAGGGTGGGTGATGCCGCAGACTATGAAGGCGGTGCCGCCCTCGGCCAGCTTGTGTTTGATGCGGTTGGGCCTGAGCTTCATTCTATCTCCTGGTTGGTGGTGGATTAAGGTCTTTTGAGGTTTCACACCTAGAAGGTACGGAAATCAGGTTCCGTATTCAAGGGAAAAGTGGTACTCCCTCGAATTTGCAGACACTAACGTGGCTGGTGCGGCAGGTATGAGGTTTCGTGCATTTGCCTTGGATCCAGAGGCTGGGTGTGCTCTTTGGTGGTATTGGACCGGAGGGTGAGTGTAGGGTGCGACCTCCGTGCCAGAGTGTATTATCGACGTGGAGGGACCCCTCCCTGCTGTCGAGGGTGAAATCTGGGTCAACCAACTCTTGCTGATGCCGTAGCTGCTGGTCCCCGCTTGAGTCTATCGGGCGGCCACGCGCTCAAAAAGTGTCGGCGTCTGGCGCATGTGTCTAATGACGGCCTTCGCCTGTTCTTCGGTGGCTGAGGCAATCGGGGGACGCATAAGGTACGTCTCGGCAAAGCCCATTCCGTACACCACGACCTGATTGCGTGCCATCCCATGGATGTTTGGCGGAGAGAAGCCACATTGTTGATCCTCTTCTATCATCTGGAGCACCTCCAAATAGTTGTTCTCATCGAGCAACTCGAACATACTCTGGCAGCGCTTGGGGTTGAAGAGTCCGGAAAATTCACCCTGGTTGGGCCAGTGGTGGAAGAAGATGTAGTGAGTGAAAATTCCACCGCCGGTGATGCCCATGCGTCCAGAGAACCTGCGGACCAGTTCCATCCGATTGGCCAGCACGTAAATGTCGTCCTTGATCCCGATGAACTGTTCCTCCTGGCAAAGATCTTCGAGGAGCTGAACGGGGAGCATGATCTGTGGGGGGGAAGTCCAGGGTACCGGCAGGGCCACTGCCAGAAGGGGGATTTCGGTTTCTCTGGCCACGGCGCGAATGTATTGCACGTAGAGTTCACCGCAACGGGAGGAAGTTTGCAGACAGTGTTCGGGCAGATGTACGAAAGCAGCATGCGCACCGAGCTTTTCGAACGCCTGGACCGTCTCGATCGCAACGTGCACGGGTCCCCCGCCAGTGCAGGAGATAAACAGCGCGTCATCACGCACGACCTCCAACACTGTGCGCGTCACATCCACAATCTCGTGAGGGGTCACGAAATCGAGCTGGCTGTACATGAAAGTCAGACAAAAATTCTTGGTGTCGTTCTCTAGCTGCCAGCAGACATATTTGGCCAGGCCGGCATGGTCGATCGAGTAATCGTCGTGATACAGAATGGGCAAGGGCACCATCTGACGGTGAATTCGGTTGCGTATGTCGTCGTAGTGACTCACAGTGCTCTCCGTATATCAGCTTTTTCAACTGACGACGAACTCAGCCTCATCAAAATCTTCTGGAAGTCCCTAAAGTTGTACGCATATTACCGGCCTCGAATCCGGGCACGCAGTGTTCCGGGTCGTCCTGGGCTTGCAATAGAGGGGCAAGAACCGAGCCAGATTGTCTGCATCTCGCTCGGGCGAAGCGTGGCCATTCTGCGGATACTTGCCTGCCCTCTATTCTCTGCGCGATCTTGTACAGGTGGATCACACACACGACCGGTCCTATCTGGCCCGGGTGAATACTCGCCGGCCCCGAGCTGAAGTCGCTTTGTCCTTGTCTATCATCGCGCGTAAGACGGACGCAACGTCGTAACCTTCCTTGTCGTACAGTCCGACCCAACGGTTGAAAAGGGCACGCGATGCGGACAGCAGCCCGCCGTAACCTCCAGTTTCCGACCATACGCTCCTTAGTAGAACCGGGGTTCCCCGCATAAGGTTTCCCCAGTAGGACCCTTTCTGAATCAGCTATCCCTCTTGTTGAGATAGGTATCACCCAAAAGTAATCTCACCACGCCCCATACCTCACTGACAACCGCGATGTCATCGAAGAATTAGTGGAAGAAGAGCGGTCAAAGCAGAACATCCCTGTACGAAGGATGTGCTGCTTAAGGTGAAGGAGGAAGAAAGAACCGCCGAGCGGGAGTAGGTAGAAGAGGTAACCTAGGAAACGGAACTTCCCGACAACAGCGGTCTTATACACGGTAACTTTCGGGAGTTATATACAGAGCACCTGGAATCGGAATCTGCGGATCTGATCTTACCGAACCACCGTACGATAAGTAGTGAACCTCTCTCAACGAACACTTGGCCAAGGTGGGGGTCTATGCTCCAGAAGGCGGCGGAACGATCACACTAACAACAGGCGGCGGGCTGTGGCTCAGACCGTATTTTTTGTGGCCTTGATTTGGCTGAAGCATCCCTTTTGTTGTACGAGATCGACTCGGAACTTCACCACCATCTTTTGTATACTGTCCAGTGTCTTCAACCTCGGCGTTCACGAGAACTGGAGTAGCATCCCCTATGATTTCGTTGGCCGTTTTGTAGTCTTTGCGGTTCTCCGCAAACTTCGCAGGCTTTATGCGGTATTCCAGCAGCCGCTTCACAAGCACTACCGCAGTTCGTCAAGGGACGCTACATACTTCTGACGCTGTTCGTTAAAGAACTCTCTTAATTCAGGAATACACACGGGATGGTTCCTGTAATAATCAACTCTCCCACGAATCCAACCCTTTTCCTCTGTTTCATGTAAGTCAAATCTGTGCCAGTGTTAGTCTACGGCTTCCTTGGGGGAATCGAATGCTCCAAGACATTGCAGAATGAAGAGTTTTTGCTTAACATCTGCGCTCCGGGGAATCTTCCCAGAACTATTATGCTTCGTCCAGAACGTTTATGCTTCTTGTTTTCTATTGATTTTCCTACGTTAGTGACACCTCTATTTTCACACCTTTAGTCTGACCGGTCACAGCTTAGTCAACTTCAGTAATACTTATTAAACCAAATATACAAAATAAGCTATCCTTATTTAAGACTTGCTACACTTCGGTTGCGCTTCGGATCGTAACTGACCTTGACTTTTCCACCAATTTGTAGTCGATTTTTACTGGAATAGGCCGGAAGGCCGTGAAAAACCAAGAAATATTCTGGGAGGTGAAACCCTGTTAACCTAAACAAAACAAAAGATTATGAAAAACTATGGAACAAGAAAAACTGGATAGGTGAATCTCTGAAACCAAAACTTGCGCTGTCGAATCACGCATAACCCGTAACCTTCATCTACTTTCTTCAATCTCTACCACTCTACTATTCTTACGATCTTTGGAGCATCATTTTTGGAAAGATCTATTGTGTATGGTTCATCTATTTCAACGCCGTCTCTGTCAGCTATGATTCGAATTTGGGGTTTGTCCAATTCCCCCTGAACATTCTTCAGCACCACTGCCCTTTCTCCAGTCTTCAGTGCTACTATGCTCCCCTCGGGGTACCTGGCGACCTTTGAAAGAAAGATTTCCACTACCCTGGGGTCGAACTCCTCACCTGACTTTGCTGCTAACAGGTTTAAGACCTTATGAGGAGCTACTCTTCCTTTGTAGATTCTGTTTGAAGTCACGGCATCGTGGATGTCCGCCACTATTGTGATCTTTGAAAACTCATGGATCTCATCTCCTTTGAGGCCCTGTGGGTAGCCTCTCCCGTTCAGTTTCTCGTGGTGCTGAAGCGCCACATATGTAACCACAGGATCCAGATCCGCTCTGTCCTGGAGTATCTGGAATCCGTTTGATGGATGCTTCTGCATCTCCACAGATTCTTCGTCTGTCAGTTTTCCGGGCTTGTTTTTGATCTCAGGTGGAATCATAACCTCCCCAATATCGCGCAAGAGCACGCCCATTGCAAGCGTCTTGAGCCGATTTTCGTCGTACCCCATTCCCATTGCCACCAGAATGCTCAAGATGCACACCTGCACGGAATGCTGATACGTGTAGTCATCGTAGGTCTTTAGATCTGCCAGATTAACTATATCGGTACTGCTTACTATCAGGTCATCTACGATCTTGCTTGCGACTGACCTCACTTCACCTTTGTCTACAGCCGTATCTGACTCGGACTGGAGTGACTGTTCAACCTTCGAAAATATCTTCTTTACGGCTGAGGAAACGGAGGATCTGGTTCTTTCCGATACCACGTCGTGAACATCCACGTCCTCAAACCTTTTGTCGTATATATACATTGACTGTACCCCCAGGCTCTTGAGTCGCTCTATATACCTTGGAGTAAGTTCCACTCCGTGTCCTACTAGAACCACACCGTCAGCGGAGTATATATTCCTTTCTACTATGGAGCCTGGAGGAACACTATCTATCTGCATAATCCTCATTATGTAAAACCTCCAATGGAGCTTGAGATCCCAATTACATCGAGTTTTTACTCTTTCAGGAGTCTTTCAATTCGTCCGAGGGGTCGAATTGGCCGCTCTCTTTTCCTCCCATATTTATGTTTGTCTCCTAACTATACATAATACTTCTATTTGACCGCTTTGTCAAGCAAATTTTCCCAGTTCCTTTGCCCTACAAACTTACACAGGGTTGCCTTGTCGGTTTCCCAGGATCTGAACCGTGACCTCGATCTATTTTTGCCCTGGATTCTGAAACAGAATGCTCCCTATAAAGGAGGCAAAAGGCATTGTCTCCGTAATTTGCGCGTTTTGGTATCACCTATATCCATTTAACACCTGCAAAGAACTTCTGAGCTATCAATCCGGCCACAGGTGGAAAGAAAAATGTACTTGCAATACGAATCAAAGTAAATCTCCAACCTAATATCCCTATTTCTATCGGTAATCTTCCAGCTGCCCATAATGACCATCCTGTCAAAAACGCAACCGTAGTCCCCGCGCTTGCTCCAGAGCGCAAGAGTCCAGCAGCGATACGTAAATTGACATAAAGGACCGCCAGGGGCCAAACCGCCAGCTATTGTACCGATCAATATCCCTCGAATACCAGATTCTTCACCCACCCAAGTTGGAAGAATTCGCGGGGGATAAGAACCTGAATCATACCGGCCACACTAAAAGAGAAAAACAACAATGGTAGGATTCCAACTGTCATGTTCAGGGCCAATTTCATACCACTGATGTGTTCTCCTCGTACGTTGTGGTACCCTGTGCAAGAAGAATAATTGCAAGTATCCCTATTACTATTGTTGCAATTAGCATTTCTGAGCTCCTCCTCTTTTCATCCATAATTTTTCTCCGAATGTTGTGTTGTCAATTACAATGTGATAACAGCGGAATAGATGTCGGGCAGAAACGTCAATTAAATAGCGTTTCAGAAATGGCGGACCTTCCCTTTGGTCACTACAAGTGCCAAATGGCAGCCATCAAGGTTCCCGCTCCTTTTGCCTGGAAGACACAGATTAAAGAATGAGACCGATTTGTCCGATCATAAAGGTAGAACAAGATGTCTTGAACTGTCTTATCTCCATCCTGCTAAAGATCTTCAGATGTTACGTGTAAGTACAGATGGGCCTGGCTCCTGTTCTTTGTCCTGTTTCACTTATAAGGTGGTGATCGTCCGATGGCTGATTCAATAGAAATTGAGAAGACCTTCTCCAAGACCCAGATGGTGGAAAGGGTAGTCGAATCGCAAAGAAAACATCCGGACGCAGATCGCAAGAAGTGGACTCCGTCAGCAAAGGCTCAGAGTACCCGGATGCACAAGCCCACAGACAGGGAAAAGCACCAGGAAGAAGATACGCTCCTTCTGTCGGAAGAGCGTCAGAACAAAGAGGAGTCCCAAGACTCAGAAGATGAAGAACAGAATACAACTGCTTTGAACTCACAAGACCCCGAATCGAATAAGGGGCAGACTCTAGACCTCAAGGCATAGACTTAAGAAGGACAAACGTGTAAAAAGGGGTCAGTAGGGCCAAATGTGGCTTAAGAAAGTTAGTTACCATAATGGAGTTATCCAAACTCCACGCTAAAGCGCACTAACTCTTCAGACAAAAAGAACCAGGCAAGCCCACCGAATAGTGCATTGAATTACCTCTTCAAGCTATCTGGTCCTGCCGAAGTTATTCCAGAAAAGTTACAGAATCGGAGAGACCGACCGCTACGTTACCGTCCAAATCGAATGTAGGATCCCAATTGCTTGAACCGGTTGTTGTCCGGAACACATCCAGAGAAAGGGACAGAATCGGAAAGACCTACTTCATTGTCCCTGTCAAAATCTCCTGCAAGGCCAGGGGCGCTAACAGGGATATCAGTGAGATTCAACAACACTGACACATTATCGCTGATCTCATTAGCCACAGCCAGGTCATTATCCCCATCTAAATCTGGACTGAATAGTGAAGGGGGACCGGTCCGTTGAGATAGTACACCTAAGATGCAAATGTACCATCTCCATTTTTGAAGAATGCTGATACACTATCTCTGCCTACTTTCGACACAGCTAAGTCATTATCTCCATCTCTGTCCAAACCTGCAAGCAAGACTGGTACTGGAATACCCCCAACAGCATAGTCGGTTTTGGGGCCTAAAAGATCCTGTGCGTAAGCAGGCGCATTCAAAGCGACTAACAGTGTTAGGAGAGTATAGAATATTATCTGTGTCATCTTAGCTTTCCCTCTTTCTTAGGGTTAGTAAGACTTTGGGCAAGTTCACCCTTCACATGGGGATCTCCCCGTTCACTGTTAAAGGCTAAGTTTTGGGCTGTCCCTTACCGTGACCTTGTCTTGGAATCATCTTCATAAAATAGATCAAGAATAATATTCTCCTTGCGGATGGCTGCGTAATACCACACAAACTAAAGAAGCAAGTCAATCTTGACCTGGTCTTTTGCAGCAGTTTCTGCTGTTGTTCTGCTGGAAGAAGAAAAAACACTGCACAAGATTATGGGGGTGTTAATATAAGTAAATCAAAAAGTTATAGAAACCGCAAGAAAAGAAGAAATGTCAGGTGAATCTCTGGAACCAAGCATCGCCCCGGCGAATCGCGCATAGCCCGCCAGGATTAAGGTGATAACTGGCAAGGATTAAGGCCCTGCAAGTTTTTGCATTACCGGGCTTATTTGGTTTTGGAATTTCTCTGATTTCTTACAATTTAAGATATTATCGGGATACTTTTGGCGCAGAAGAAGATGCGTTCTAGAACAGATGCAAAGCGCATTGGTAAGCTGACGTCTGACCTGGACAAGCATCAGGTAGCACCAGAACAGGGTCTCGTTAAGTATCGGGTGTCGTAACCACTGCAAGTGGGGCATCCAGAAATTTAACTTGACCTTTGGACATCCAAGATTTATCTTTTATAAGTACAAACAATTATGACTGGGCGTTCTACTCGTGACCAGAATCAAGCGACTCCCCTTGGAGGTTCGTCAGAAGTATTTTCATACTGTTGCCCGCTTTTGCGCTCTTATTATTGCATTGAAATGAACTTTGTTGGGAAGGTTCTCATATGTCTGTTTCTGCCATAAAGGCAAAGTTAGAGGGTTCTTTAAGTTTTGATGTGCTTGGGGAAAGAATAGCATCGGACACAAATCGGATCAAGGTCTGTGGATTGGCTGGATCTCTGGGAGGCTTTGTCCTTTCCTCTATTAAATCTACCACCCCATTTCCCCTTGTGGCCGTGACGGTTGGTGAGGAAGAGGCGGAGGAATTGAGAGATGACCTGGAGACCATCCTGGGTCAAGAAAGGGTCAGATATTTTCCACCATGTGATGTCTTGCCTTACGAGGAAAAATCCCCAAGCTGGGACGTAACGGGGCTGAGATTGGAGGCTTTGGATTCGCTTATAGAAAAAGAGGACGTTGCAGTAGTGACGACTATGGAGGCCCTCTTGGGATGGACAATTCCATCTTACATATTCGAGTTGGCGGTGCAGTCTTTAAAGGTTAGATCTGAAGTGGATTTAGAGTATCTGGCGACAGTTCTGGTGGGAATCGGGTTTGAGCGTGTTCCCATTGTCGAGGGGATAGGCCAGTTGAGCATCCGGGGAGGGATATTAGACGTATATTCGTTCGGAGCCGAGAATCCGACGAGAATAGAGTTTTTTGGAGATCAGATAGAGTCGATAAGGGAATTCGATCTCTATTCGCAAAGGTCTATTCTCCAGAAAGATGAGGTTAGAGTCCTTCCGCGGCGCGAGGTAATTCTGCTTGAAGGACTGACAGAGGATTATTCTAAGAACATCGAAAGTTTAGAGGAAAAGGAAGGTCTATCCTTAGATCAGCTGTCAGATCAGATCAGATCTGGGATTTTAGATGATGGGATTGAGGGATATATGCCGGTCATATACAAAGAAAGAGCAGGTATTTTGGACTACCTGGAGGAAGACTGGCTGGTCTTTATGCAAGATCCTGATGAATTGGATGACCAGGCGGACAGGTTCTCGGCTCGCATAGACCGCGCTCTTGAGAGCCGCAAAAGGAAAGAGGGTAGGTCTCTACCAAAAGATCTATTTGCGCCTGATGTGGAATCCTTGCACCGTAAGCTTTCGGATCTGGTGGTTGTGGAGAACCTGACGTTTGACCCTGCTGCGGACGGAAAGATCGATTTTGCGGCTTCTCATATGAGGCGCTACGAGGGCGATCTGCGCTCCTTGAGGGAAGATACAGAAAAGCTGTCACAGGAAGGTTATCTGATAGAGATCCTGTGCGACAACAAGGGTCAGGCCGAGCGTCTGGAGGAAGTGCTAGAGGATGTGGGGCATTTGATCTCTATGAGCATAGGAAATCTGCACAGGGGATTTGTCGCTCCGCAAGCCAAGATCGCCCTTTTGAACGACCACGAGATCTTCGGGCACTACAAAAGGAGGCACAGATACCACAAGTTCAAAGAGGGGACCCCAATTTCAAACTACACATCGCTCCAAAGGGGCGACTTTGTCGTTCACGTGGATTACGGCATCGGGCAATACCAGAAAGCGGAAAGATTATGTGTAGATGATGTCCAGAAGGACTTCCTCTTGATCCTGTATCGGGACAGAGATAAGCTGTATGTACCGATCGATCAGTTGGACCGGGTTCAGAACTATTCGGTCGAAGAAAGTGTTCCTCCATCCTTAAGCAAATTAGGGGGATCGGCGTGGGAAAAGATGAAGCAAAAGACAAAAAGGGCGATCTATATGATGGCCAAGGAGCTCGTCGAACTACAGGCGCTAAGGAGGGAAAAGGCGGGCTTTGCATTTTCCGAAGATTCCCTATGGCAAAAGGAGCTTGAGGCATCGTTTATGTACCAGGAGACTCCGGATCAGCTTTTAGCTGTAGAGCATGTGAAGGCTGATCTTGAGAAAAATATGCCGACCGATCGCCTGGTCTGCGGAGACGTGGGTTACGGAAAGACCGAGGTGGCTGTGCGAGCGGCCTTCAAAGTCGTCTGCGATCACAAACAGGTGGCAGTACTGGTTCCGACTACTATTCTGGCTCAACAGCACCACAGGACCTTTACTGAAAGACTCGAAAACTTCCCCCTAAAGGTGGAGGTCTTGAGCCGTTTTAAGACAAGAAAGGAGCAAAAAAGAATAGTCGAGGGCGTAAGGAACGGGAAAGTGGATATAATCATAGGGACACAGCGCCTTTTATCTAAGGACGTTCAGTTTAAGGATTTAGGACTGGTGATCATAGATGAAGAGCACAGATTCGGAGTAAAGAACAAGGAGGAACTCAAGCGTTTCAGAAGGCTGGTAGATGTGCTATCGTTGACAGCTACGCCTATACCGAGGACCTTGCACATGTCCCTTATGGGAGTGCGTAACCTCTCTGTGATCAACACTCCTCCTAAAGGGAGGATGCCGATATACAGCGAGATCGTTCAGTTCGATGAGGAAAGAATTGCTGAGGCGATCATGAGAGAGATACACAGAAATGGACAGGTCTATTTCGTACACAATCGAGTTCAGTCCATAGATTCTATAGTGGTGTTTTTGAGGGGACTTCTGCCGCAGGTACGCTTTGCTGTGGCGCACGGCCAGATGCCGGAGCGGGAGCTTGAAAAGACCATGGTGGAGTTCTTGGATAAGAAATATGACTGTTTAGTGTCTACAATGATAATCGAATCTGGTCTGGACATCCCAAACGTAAACACTATCATAATCAACAGGGCAGATCGCTTCGGCCTTGCCCAACTCTATCAGTTGAAAGGGAGGGTGGGTAGATCGAACCAGAAGGCTTACGCTTACCTGGTAGTTCCTCCCAAAAGAACCTTGAATATCGACGCAAAGAGGAGGCTAAGAGCTATACAGGAATTCCAAGATCTGGGTTCTGGATTTAACATAGCAATGAGAGACCTTGAGATAAGGGGCGGTGGAAATATACTGGGCCCCCAGCAGCACGGATTCATAGCGGCTGTGGGATTCGACCTGTACTGTCGTCTTTTAGACGAGGCGATAAGAGAACTCAAGGGAGAGGAAGGCGACGAGACACCCGATCCTCATGTAGAGATAATGGCCTCGGCATACATCCCTCAGGAGTATATTCCGGACGTAGATCAGAAGGTGATAATATACAAGCGCTTGGCTGAAACTACAAGGTCTGTCGAGATACTGGCAATTGAGGAGGAGTTGAAGGATCGCTACGGAAATCTTCCCGATCCAGTGCTGTCTCTTTTGGACACGATACATCTTAAGATCCTGGCAAAGCAGTTGGGATTGGAGACGATCATGATGTCGGCATCAAGGCTCAGGTTAGTCTTTCCGAAAGAGCGAAAACTTTCCCCAAAAGATGTGGAACTATTTGTGAAGCATTCTCCTGTCCCCCTGGAATTTTCGCTATCTGAGCAGGTAGCCATAGATGCCCGTCTGGAGGGTGAAGACGAGCGCGAATGGCTCCAATGCTCAAAAAACATCTTGCAACAAATCATTTGATTAATTATATTCAAGGGGCTACTTTAAAAATAGTAAACAGCAAACAGTAGGCAGGGGCACCGCCCCCCATCCCTGTATGCTGTCTAACTAGACAGAATGTCTGTTCTACTGTCTACTTGTTTTTGTGGGGGTAAGGTTATTCATCACTATCATTTAACAAGGATTGCTCTTATTGCCTTAGGCTTGTTCATATTTGCAGGATGCGGCAAAAAAGAGAAGACCGATACTGCTGTGGCCCGGGCCGGAAACGCGGTTTTGACTCTGGATGCACTAAAGGAGAAGCTACCGCCTCAATTAGACGACAGTTTATCCGTAGAGGACAAGATTAATCTGGTCGTAAGGTGGGTTGATGAGGAGTTGTTGTACCAGGAGGCCCTGCGCCGGGGCATAGATAACGAGGAAAAGATCAAAGACCTCTTGGAAAGGTCAAAAAAAGGGATATTGGTAGCTCAACTTCTGGACAGAGAGTTCGAGAAAATCTCCGAAGTAGCTGATAAGGACATGCAAGTCTACTACGAGGCTAACAAAGAGGACTTTACGAGAACTAATCTTGAAATAAGGGCGCAGCACATTCTCGTAGAGGATAAAACCGAAGCGGCAAGGGTGCGCAAAAGATTGCTCACAGGAGAAAGGTTCGCAGCCGTCGCCCGTGAGGAGTCCCTGGATTCATCAGCGCTCGACGGCGGTGATCTGGGCTATTTTTCAAAGCGTGAAGCCGACCCTCAACTGTGGGACGCCTGTTTGAAACTTAAGGTGAATGTGATCTCCCGTCCGATTCGAACCGATATGGGCTACCACATAATACAGGTGATAGACAAAAAAGATGAAGGCACAATAAGGGATATAGAGCAGGTCAGATCACAAATAGCAAATAAAATACGCTCCCAAAGACATGGCGCAAGACTCAGGGCTCTAATAGAGAATTTGCGGCAAAAGACAAAATACAGTATAGAAAAAGATCTTTTGACTAAGACAGATGGAAATCTCGATTCTACCCCAGACCTAATAAGTATAGAGTAACAATGTTCAAGGGGTTCCCAAAAGTATCCCCGATAGAATCAATCGGGGCAGAACTTTTCGGAAAAACTGAAAATGGCATTAAAGGACACCGCTAAAACGTTCCCTTTAGTTTTACTGCTGTTGACTTGGACATCCGCATTCGGTCAGGTTCTATCGGACAAGATAGTGGCTGTAGTCGAGGATGAGATCATCTTGTTGTCAGATTTGGAGGACGCAGTGCAACTCCAACTGGTTATATCAGAATCAAGAGAGTATATAGACGAAGAAGAGCTTAAAAAGATGTATAAGGATATGCTGGAGGTCTTGATAAACCAGAAGATAATCGTAGCCAAAGCCCAAAGGGACACTATAGTTCTGGACAGCGAAGAGGTCGCGGAGACCGTAGAGGCGGAATTTGAAAGCAGAGGTAGGAATATGACCGCCGAACAGTTCAAGGAGGCTTTGGCCCAGGAGAATATGACAGAAAGGGATTTCAGGGATAAGATCGAAAAGTTGGTAGTTGACGCCAAACTGAGAGATGAAGTGATGTACAGACTATCTGCAAATGCATCGGTGTCTCGCAAGGAGATACAGGAGTTCAAAGAGACGTACAAAGATAGTCTGCCCGATAACATCAGCATAAGTCACATCCTTATAAGGCCGGGACGTTCATTAGAGAAAAAGAAAAAGATACGCCAAAGAGCTGAGGAGATCTTGGAGAGAGCCAGAATGGACGAGGATTTTGAGGAATTAGCCAAAAAGTACTCTGAAGATCCGGGATCGTCCCGAAGAGGCGGAGATTTGGGGTTCTTCGAGAGAGGAAAGATGATTAAAGAGTTCGAGGACGCCGCGTTTGCACTTAGCCCGGGGGAGATAAGCGATATTGTTGAGACTCAAGTAGGCTATCATATCGTAAAGTTAGAAGAAAAAGACAAAGACAAGATAAGGGCAAGGCATATCCTGTTTTTGACTCAGGTGACACAAGAGGACAACAAGAAAGCGTTAGAGCATATGAAGGAGATCCGCAAGAGGGCATTCGATGGCGAAGATTTTGGGGAACTGGCGATGCAGTTTTCAGATGACCACGAGAACGCCGATGAAAGAGGCTTCTTAGGATATTTCCCAACCAGAGGAGACAGTCCATCACCTGCCTTCAAGGCGGCGATAAGGAAAATGAGGTTAGGAGAGATCAGCCCTCCTGTGATGACCGAACTTGGATTTCACATCATAAAACTCAACGATGAAGACGATTTTATATCATACTCAGTTAGGCTCAAGAAGATAGAAAAGGCATACGAGGAGATGTTAGAGCGGGAGCGGGAGCGACTCTACATAGACATACGTCTCAATGAGGACGATATTTCTCTTCTGCAATAGAGGTCGATTGTATGAGGGCAGATCTCTTTTTGAAGAAATGCTCTATAGTAAAAAGGCGATCCCAGGCCAAGGCTATATGCCAAAGAGGCAAGGTTCTCATAGACGGCAACAGTATCAAACCGGCAAACCAGATAACGCCCGGTCAGCTTATGACGATCTGCCTTCCGAAGAGGTTTATGGAGATTGAGATCCTGGATATACCCAAATCCAACGTCACCAGAAAGGCTGCAGGGGATTTCTACCGTGTGATAAGGGATGAAAAAAGAAATGAAGGTGTTGATATGGAAGGATAGATTAGCGTGAGCATCAAATCCAGAAAAAAGGTGGATTGCGAACCTTACAGCCGATTAGCCGAAATATACGACTTTGTGATGAGCCACCTTGATTACAAAAGATGGACAGATTACATAGAATCGGTCTTTTCACACTTTGATCTTAATCCTTCAGATATTCTGGACGTTGCGTGTGGCACAGGGACTATGGCTCTGGAGCTCCACAGCAGGGGTTACAACACATCAGGCATAGATGAATCTTGGTCTATGGTCGAGGTGGCAAGGGTAAAATCTCAAAAGGCAGGAGTGCAAATCGATCTGTCCTGCGGTGATATTCGGGACCTTAAGAAATGCCGCTCTTTTGAGGCGGTGCTGTGCCTGTACGACAGTTTGAACTATCTGATGGAGATAGAAGAGGTCAAAAAGGCCCTGAAGAGCATCAGACAAATTTTGGAGCCGGCCGGGATATTCATATTCGACATCTGCATGGAGAGAAATTCGCTTCTGTATTTTAGAGACTACACCAGTAAGGCAAAAGGAGATGGTTTTTCGTACAGCAGACACAGCTTCTATGACCCAGAGACGAAGATACAGAACAATCACTTCAAGATAGGCTTCGACAGATCGGATGAAACGTTTGTAGAGACGCACAGGCAGAGGATATACAGCAAAGACGAAATAGAGAAGGCCGTGCGAGAGTCGGAATTCGACATTTTGGGTATATTCGACGATTTCAGCCTCAGACCCGCCTCAAAGAACTCCGACCGGATACATTTTGTGTTGAGGTGATTATCTATCGTTATAAGCTGGAAAAGGAGCAGACATGTCAGAAGGCTACATACTTGTAGTAGACGATGAGGCACTTATGAGAGATTTTCTCAAAGAAGTCTTAGAAAGAAAAGGTTTCCAGATTGATCTTGCAGAGGATCGAAAGCAAGCTATAAACAAAATAAAATCAAATTCCTACGATCTGATATTGACAGATTTGAAGATGCCGGATGCAGATGGGATGGAAGTATTATACGCGGCCAAAGAGATTTCGCCCTCCACAGATGTGATAATAATGGCAGCATATGGAACGGTAAACAGCGCCGTCGAGGCGATGCAAGATGGTGCTTGCGATTATGTTACTAAGCCCTTATTAGCGGATGAGATAGAAGTAAGAGTCTCCAAGGTATTCGAAGGCAGGAAATCGAAGCCTAAGGGCAGATCCATAGTTAGGAATTTCAAAGAAGCTGCGTATAATGTTCTGAAAAAAGAGAAAAGACCGCTCTCAGCAAAGGAAATTACTCAAATTGCATTAAAGGAAAGACTGATTGCATCTAATGGTAAAACTCCTGATGCAACGATGGGGGCGACAATTTATACTGATATAAAGCAAAAAGGAGAAAAATCCTTATTTGTGAAAGTGGGAACAGGATTATTCAGATTGAAAGAACAAGGAGCAGCTCCCCCTGAAGAAAAGGATGAAATGGTAAGAATGGAAGCAAACTCAATTATTGAAGGCTTAAAGGAAAGACAATTTAAGAGTGACTCTCCAACCGATTTTGAAGAAGCAATAAAACACGCTTTCAATCTTTTAGGATTCCAGGGTGAACTTATTGGAGGTAAGGGGAATACTGATGTCCTACTTACAGCAAATATCGGTCAAGAGTCATTCAAAGTTAATATTGATGGCAAAACAAGTAAATCAGGTAAAATTACAGATCAACAGATAGATTGGGATTCGTTAGAAGACCATAAAAAGAAAAATAAAGCCGATTTCGTAGTTGTAATAGGACCAAGGTTTTCTGGAGGAAATTTAGAGCAACGAGCAAATAGGAAAGGTGTCTCCTTGCTAAAAACAGAAGATTTAATAAATCTTGTAGAGACACATTCTAAATTCCCTTTCACCTTAACTGAATTAAAAGATATATTTACTGGTAGCGGTGATATAAGCTCGCAACTGGAGTATTTACTAACTCAAAATCTTTCCCAAAGAAATTTATTAGAACAATTCAAAGTAATTATCCAAGAAATGCAATCTTTACAAGATGGGAAATTGGGTTACTTTACCTTTGATAGTTTAGCAGGAAGAGAAAAGATAGAAGAACTTCAAATAGAACCTGAAGATATTCAGTACATTATTAGTCTATTAAAGCTCCCATTCATAAATGGAGTTAAAGAGATTTCTGAAAATAAGTATATTCTAACGATCCAAATAAAAGATATATCAAACATTTTCCAACAGATTTCTAATCTTCTTATTAGGCCCGAAGAAGTTGAGAGGAATCTCATAGAGACAACCTTAGAAAATCTTCAGAATAACTGGCAGAAAATTTTAGACAAAGTGAAAAAGAAAAGTATATCCCTGGCGACTTTTCTTTCTACTGACGGACGGCCTGAGAGTATAACTGATGGTGTGTTGACCTTATCCTTTCAAAGCGACAATGCCTTCTGCGCAACCCAGGTCAAGAGGAATAAAAAGACTCTGCAAGCTGTGCTGTCAGAAATATTCACGCATAATCTGGAAGTCCAATGTGTAATCAAGGAGGACCGAGGAGCTAAAGACGATTTTCCGATATAAAAAATGAATGGGTTTCGCAAGAATATTGGTATAGGAAAAGAGGACAACTCACATTTGTGAAGGCGAAAAGATGATCAAATTAGAAGGCGTCTCAAAGTACATAGGGGAATCGGCTATATTAGAGGATATAAGCCTCAGCGTGGAAAAAGGCCAGATGGTCTTTTTATTCGGTCCCGTCGGAGCGGGCAAGAGCACGATAATAAGATTGGTTCACTTCGACGAGCGTCCCACATCGGGCAGAGTCATAGTCGGAGACTACGATTCAGCGACTCTAAAAAAGAGGCACATACCTTTAGTCAGGCGGAAAGTGGGAGTGATCTTTCAGGATTTCAAGCTCTTAAAGGACAGGAATGTATTTGAGAACGTGGTTTTTGCCCTGAGAGTGACAGGAACAAAGGCAAAGGAGGCTAAAAGGAGGGCAATTCAGTCGCTGTCCTTGGTGGACCTGGGACACAAAAGGAATTCTCTGCCTGGCCACCTGTCCGGAGGAGAACAGCAAAAAGTCGCAATAGCAAGGGCTCTGGCTCTGGAACCGTTCGCGCTTTTGGCAGACGAACCTACAGGAAATCTGGATGCCGATGCAAAGCGCGATATAATGGATATACTGCGCAAGATCAATCATAAGGGGACGGCTGTTCTTGTCGCCACCCACGATGAAGGACTTCTGGACCAATCCAACGGCAAAGTCGTAAGGATCAAGGGGGGCAGGCTCTGCTAAGCCTGTTCGTTGCAAAGATTCTTCGACGAGAAACTTATCTTCTCCCCCACTCCAAGAATGAGTCTGGGTTACGTATTTAAGGAGGCACTTTCAGATCTTCGGCGGTCCTGGATGATGAGCCTGGTCTCTTCTGGGATAATGGCTATTTCTCTTTTGGTCTTGGGGATCTTTGGACTCGTCTCTATCAGCGCGTACAATTTGGTAGAAGATATAAAAAAGCGCGTGGAGATAGAGGCTTACCTGAGCGATGAAGTGGACATCAAAGGAGCTATACAGATAAAGGCCGACGTGGAGAAGATAAACGGCGTGGAGCAAGCCAGATATATAGATAAGCAAAGGGCTTCCGAGGAGTTCCGAGCCGAGTTCGGAGATGACCTGCTCGATGCGGTCGGAGTCAATCCTCTACCCGCCTCCATAAGGATAACGCTCGTAGATCAATTCAGGACATTGGATTATGCCACCAGGGTAGCCTCTCAACTAGAGAAGATAGAGGGAGTAGAGGATGTACACTACGGAGTGGACTGGATCGGAAAGTTAGATCGCATCGTGACTATCCTTTTTATAGCAGGTTCGACTATAGGATTGATCATCTTAGCTGCGTGCGTCTTCGTGACATCCAATACAGTAAAATTGACTGTGTTGTCCCGGCGCGAGTCCATAGTGATTATGAAGCTTGTGGGGGCTACGGATCGGTTTATAAGAGGACACTTCCTGGTGGGAGGGATAATCCAGGGATTAACAGGAGGAATAGCAGCAGGCACTTTGCTCTTTTTAATATACAGGTGGACTTATTCCAATTTGCCTGAACTCCCGTTAAAATTGTATCCGGCCCTTTTCGTCTCTTTTTCTATGGTCGCCCTCGGAGCGATTTTAGGGGGAATCGGAAGTCAGACCTCCCTAAGGAAGGCTCTAAACGTCCTCTCGTAGAGGAGAGACAGTTCAAATGGAAAAAGTTAGAAACCAGCAACCAGTTGAGGAAAAGCTGTGCACTTGCCCTTATGATTCCAGAAGTCATAGAGGAAAACAAAGGAGCTTATCCTTCCTTTTGAGCCTTTGTCTGATCCTTCTCTCTGCTTCTTATGTCAGCTCTGTACTGCGCACAGATGAACTCAAAAGAAAGGTGGAAGAGAGAAAGACTGAGCAGGAAGATCTCCGGAGGGAAGTGGAGGAGAACAGAAGACAGGTGGCAAGCCTCAAAGGAGTGGAAGGTCAGATCGGGGATAACATAGACGCTATGGAAAGAGAGATAGACTCTGTTGAGAAATACATAGCCCTCTTAAAGAGGCAGGAGTGGGAACTTAAATCACAGATAAAAAGTACAAAGTCGTCGTTGAAAAAGACAGAAGAGAGACGCTCCCAATATGAAAAGGCGATGTCGGACAGACTACGGGAGATTTACAAAAAGGGGAAACTGGGCGGACTTGAAATTATTCTATCCTCAAGTTCTTTTACCGATCTTTTGAGGAGGTCTAAGTATCTCTCTTTAGTAACGTCCCAGGACAGACATAATTACGAAAAGATAAAACTCCACAAATCCAGGATAGAGGAGGCCAAGAGCAGACTGGAGACTGACCATAAAGAAAAGGTGGAGATTGAACGGGAGAAGATAAGGGAGAACAAAAGACTCAAGGTGAGCAGAGAAGAACATACAAGGCTCCTTGTCTCCGTTCAGAAGGATATGGAGCTCAAACAACAGTTAATAGATGAACATAATCGCTCCATAGCCCTCCAGCAACAGAAGATAAACCAGTTGTTAGATGAGATTCAAAGAGAGGCACAAAGTAGAAAAGGACGGGACGGATTTGAGGATTTTGCCAAGATGCAAGGCAATCTGCTCTGGCCTGTTGCAGGCAAGATTGTGAGTAGCTTCGGAAAGCACAGGGATGAGAATCTAAAGACCGTTACTTTCAACAGGGGCATAGACATTAAGGTGGCAGAGGGGACGGAAGTGATAGCAGTTGCGCCGGGCGAGGTCGTCATGACAGATTGGATGAGAGGCTACGGAAAGTTTGTCATAATCCATCACGGGGACAGATATCTTACAGTCTATGCCCACCTTTCGGAAGTGTTTGTGAACAAAGGGGATATGGTAGATACAGGAGACATACTGGCTTATTCAGGACGGACGGGGTCTTTAGACGGTCCAAAGCTCCACTTTGAACTGCTCGAAGGCAAAGAACCTCAAAATCCCATGAGTTGGCTGAGCAGTAACTGAAGGTAAAACAGGATGTCCCACAACAAATCCCTGATAAGAAAGACGATATTAATAATGAGAGATTCCCTTGCAGAAGAGGACGTTGAGCACAAGAGCAAGGCTATAAGAGAAAGGTTATACGAGACCCAGGAGTACAAAACGGCCGCGACGGTTCACTGCTACGTCTCGATCAGGAACGAGGTCGATACGCGTGTAATAATCCGCGATATGATCAGATCAAAAATAAGTGTGATAGTGCCAGTGACAGATGTGAATACAAAAGTCTTGCGACATTCCCGGATAACAGATATAGATACTCTGCGCCCAGGAACAATGGGGATACCCCAGCCGGAAAGGGTAGATATGAAGGAGTTGGATTTAGACAAGGTGGACCTTGTGATACTTCCTGGCGTGGCTTTCGACCGTTTCGGGAACAGGATAGGTTTTGGAGGTGGATTTTACGATCGCTTCCTTTCAGAAATCGACGCCGTGAAGGTTGGGTTGGCTTACGAATTTCAGATAGTAGACAAAATAGAGGCCGATCCTCACGACGAAACGGTGGATAGGGTTATCACACAGGACAGGATATATGAAAAGTAGTTCCCCATCGGTGCAGCAAATCCCGATATTCCAGTGGAATTGGAGCTAATCGGGACCTCCAAAAAGTCGGATACCGACTCCGTGGTGCACAGGCGACGTTTGCCGTCGCATGATCCCCCGGAAACTATCGAAGAACTTTTCGGGGAGCAAAGAACTTTTTTGAGAAAAAATGGAGATAATTTGGACTCTGACGCCCAAATCCAAAAGGAGCTTGTAGAGGGAGGCAATCTGCCCAGGCACATTGCCGTTATAATGGACGGGAACGGGAGGTGGGCAAAGAAAAGAGGCCTGTCGCGTAATGATGGCCATAGAGCAGGAGTGAAATCCGTACGGGACATAGTGCGTACCTGTGGAGAGCTGCACATAGAGGTCCTAACTCTGTACGCCTTCTCGTCTGAGAACTGGATTCGTCCTAAAGAAGAAGTATTGTTCCTTATGAGGCTCATAAAGGATACCGTGTCGGGAGAGTTCCTGGAACTTCACAAAAATAACGTGAAACTGGTAAGTATAGGCAGAATGAATCATCTCCCCAGAGCCAGCCGCCTTGCCCTTTTAAGGGTTATAAAAAACACCTCCAAAAACTCGGGACTAATGTTGAACTTAGCAGTGGACTATGGAGGCCGGAGCGAGATTGTTGAAGCGGTAAGAGAGATCGCCAGTAGAGTGGAAAAAGGGAAGCTTAAAAGTTCACAGATAGATGAACAGCTCTTTTCACAATTTCTCTATACTGCCGAACTCCCTGAGCCAGATCTGCTCATAAGGACAAGCGGAGAGATGAGGCTGAGCAACTTCCTCCTATGGCAGATGGCTTACACTGAAATATGGGTCACCCCGGTATATTGGCCAGATTTCACGAAGGAACACCTCTATGAAGCAATGAGGAATTATCAATCCAGAGAAAGACGGTTCGGTGGACTGGAGTCGACGTAGTATTGTTCCTCACCTTGATTGGGGCTGCTTTGCTGGAGCGGCAGCAAGCCCCCCCCGATAGAGTCAATCGGGGACAAGCCAGGAATCGGGCGAAGAACTTTTTGGGTAAAAAGCAGAAAGGCGTGATGCTGGAATCGATCAAGGAACTGATCACAAGGGCCCTCTATGGAGCGGTTCTGGTAGTAGCCTTAATAGTATCCTCTATTTGGGGCGGTATCTTATTTCTGATCTTTATAGACGTTATAATCGCTCTGGGAATATGGGAGTTTTTCAGACTCCAGATGAAGAAAGGACACCTTCCGAATCGAACTTTGGGCACAGTCTTGGCATTGTCAATAAGTTGGGCGTGCTTTATGGAATGTTATCTCGTCTTGGTCTTGACAGCTTCCGTCCTGCTCCCCTTGGGAGCAGAGTTGTGGAGAAAAGATAATGCCCAAATTTTAACAAATGCCGGCGCGACAATGATGGGCATATTCTACGTGGGATATCTGGGGAGTTTTTCGATCCTCCTTCGGGAGGTAGATAACGGGGCGTTGGACTATTCGGCGGCGGGATATTTAGTCCTGTTAGTCTTTGTGGGAATATGGACTTCGGATACGCTTGCTTATCTTGCAGGTGTCGCTCTGGGAAGGCACAAGCTCTTTCCAGAAGTGAGTCCCCAAAAGACGGTGGAAGGCTCCGTAGCCGGACTACTGGGATCTCTCTTAATAGGCTGGATAGGGAGTCAGAAACTAGGATTTCTGTCCCTTGCCCAGGGTCTGACAATTGGAATTATAATTGGAATCGTCGGACAGGTAGGCGATCTTGTCGAGTCTTTGATGAAAAGAGACGCGCAAGTTAAGGACTCCTCAACGCTCATACCAGGACACGGTGGAATATTAGACAGATTCGACAGCTACTTCTTTGTCTTTCCTTCGGTCTATTTATACATCAGGTATGTTAGATGAAAAGAGTTGTTCTATTAGGATCGACCGGTTCTATCGGAACGAGTAGTCTCTCTATAATAGATAGCCTGTCGGACAAATTTCAAGTGGTAGGTCTCGGCGCAGGAAAGAACATAAAGCTCCTTTGTGACCAGGCTCGCAAATATCGCCCTGCAATAGTCGGGGTGGAGACCGAAGAACTGGCTGATGATCTCAGCCGTGATCTGTCCCCTCTGAATATAGGAGTGGTCTTCGGGATGGCAGGGTTGATAGAGCTCGCAGAGCATAAAGCCGACCTTGTGATCAACGGCCTGGCGGGGAGCATTGGGCTGATCCCTACTATACGCGCCATAGAGAGCGGAAAAGACGTAGCGATGGCTAATAAGGAATCCCTCGTAATGATGGGGGACATACTTATGGAAGAGGCTAAAGAGCACGGGGTCAACATACTTCCGGTGGACAGCGAACCCGCCGGGATATGGCAGTGTCTGGAGAATCATCCCGCTACGCAGGTTCACAAGATAATTCTGACCGCTTCGGGAGGGCCATTCGTAGACCTTCCCCAGGAAGAATTTGAAAAAATTACTCCACAGCGGGCTCTCTGTCATCCTACCTGGAAGATGGGCAGTAAGATAACCATAGATTCAGCTACTTTGATGAACAAGGGCCTTGAGGTCATAGAAGCGTGCTGTTTGTTCGGAATGTCACCGTCATCTGTTGAGGTGTTGGTCCACCGTCAATCGGTTGTGCACTCATTAGTGGAGTTTGTGGACGGCTCCCTTATGGCTCAATTAAGCCAGGCGGATATGCGCCTCCCGATACAGTACGCCTTGACGTATCCAGACAGACTCCCCGCTAAAGTCCCCTCTTTGGATCTTGCCAGTCTTGGAAAGTTGACGTTTGAAAAACCGGATCTTCGGAAATTCCCGTGTTTGGAGCTCTGCTATGAAGCGGCAAAGATAGGAGGAACAGCCCCCGCCGCCTTAAACGCAGCCAACGAGGTCGCAGTGGACGCTTTCTTAAGCAACAGAATAGGGTTTACGGACATCCCAAAGGTAAACAGAATGATTCTAGAATCACACTCTTCGTGGCCTGCTCCAACCACAGAAAATCGGCCGCGCCACCTTTTTGGGGAGGACGCGAAAGAGTCTGAGCTGTTGGAGGACGTGCTTGAGAGCGACAAGTGGGCAAGGAACCTGACTCAACAAATAATAGAAAATCTATCATAAATCGGGAACCCAAATCGCTTTTAGAGTGTCTATCATCTGAGCAGATTTGTATCCAGATGCACGTTCTGGCTATGCATGATTTTCCCATTCATAATTTGAAATGATGGCTATGCTTATATCCTACATGACTACAGTTATATCCTTCATTATTTATATCCTTATACCCTTCCTATTCGTATTGGGAGTTCTGGTCTTCTTCCACGAGTTGGGACACTTTCTGGTGGCTAAGAAAGCGGGGATCAAGGTGGAGAGGTTTTCCCTGGGATTTCCACCCAAGATGTTCGGTTTTAAGGTAGGCGAAACTGAGTACTGCATTTCGTGGATTCCGTTCGGTGGATACGTCAAGTTGGCAGGAATGTCGGACATAGGGTACGAGGAGGTACACGGCGATCCGTGGGAATTCATGTCCAAGCCGATTTGGATGAGGATGTCTGTTATCGCTGCAGGACCGCTTATGAACTTCCTTTTAGCTATACTGATATTTTTCACGATACTCTGCTTTATGGGTAAGACGATCTATAACACGACGGTGATAAGCCGGATAGATTGGGACTCCACCGCTCAGTCCGATGGTTTTAAGTCAGGAGATCAAATACTATCTGTGGGCGGCAAGAGCGTAGAAAACTGGGATGACATAGCAGAGGCATTCCAAAAAGAGAGCGCAAAAGGAACGGCATCTGTGGAGGTAGAAAGAGGAGATGAGATATTATTCATAAGTGTTAATCTTGAAGCAGACTTAGGGATAGAACCTTTTGTGTCGTCGAAGATTGGTTCGGTCTCAAAGGACTGGCCCGCTCAAAAGATGGGGCTTGAAAGTGGAGATGTGATAACTTCGGTGGAGGGGGAAGCTATAAAAGAGTGGTCGGACGTGAGCAGGAGCATCAGAAAAAGGCCGATGGAAAAGATTACCCTGGAGTGGATAAGGAACGGGAAGGAGATGTCCGGAACGGCTGTGAGCAATACAAAGGTCGTCTATGAACCGGATGAAAGGTACATAAACATAAATAAACTGGTGGAAGGCACTTTGTCCTCTTTCGATGAGAAGATCAAAGATAAGGAGGTGATAATTACAAGATCTCTTGCTCACATGCCGATGATAGGTGGCGATGAAGATCGCTTAAAGGGCTTAATGTCCAGTCTGGTGGAAAGATCGTTGCGCTCCATATCCCAGGGTGGAGAACTGACAATTCGGACAGAGTTTACAGAAAGTCCCCAAAATGAGAAAGAAGCGGCATTAGCAATCCTCAACGTCACAGCGTCGAAGGTCTACGCTGAGGCTATGGAGAAAATTGAGGAGAATCGGACGGATAGATACACGATCGTGAGGGAAAATGGAGAGTTAGAGGGGATAGTGGAGATCGAAAGGAGTGTCCAAGGGCAGGTCGCGGAGCTGACTCTATATCAGGAATATGGGATAATAGGGATAGGACCTGCTCCAGACTTTGTTTATGTTCCCATAGGACTTCTGGAGGCAGCCCATGGGAGTATAGGACGTACTCTACTTATAACAAAGTTTATTGGGGCTAATATCAAGAAGCTAATAGTAGGCGGGGCCTCGCTGAAGGAGTTAGGAGGACCGATTACTATAGCCCGGATGGCGGGAGACAGCGCCCGGTCGGGACTTGTGGACCTTTTCACCTTCATGGCCGTTATAAGTATTAACTTAGGAATTTTGAATATACTTCCCATACCGGCTCTGGACGGCGGACATTTGATGTTTCTGACGTTTGAAGGGATTTTCCGGCGACAGCTTTCCACAAGACAGAAAGAGGTTACTCAGCAAGTAGGAGTGGCTCTGCTGCTATTCTTGATGATCTATGTTACCTTCAACGATATCGTCAGGATACTTGAGTAGTCTTGACTGTGTCGCCTCAACTTCTTTTTCTGACGCTAATTTGTAATAATGGGTACATCAAAAAGACCGAAAACTTCTATGAGGATGCCCGTATCGCTGATTCCTATAAATTCAAAGTTGCCTTGGATATTATCCTGAGTAAGTTGCTCAACGATGATCTGTCCTGAAGTTCCGGTGTCCGTCCTAAACTCGATGCTTTGCGATGAAAAGATGCCCTGCGCTCCGAATACACCGGTTTTGAGGAGCCTGTAGTTCTTGTATTGGGCCTCAAAAGCGGTGGGGAATTGAGTATCAAAGTGGGTCTCTATAAAGAGGTCAATTATGTCGCCGATAAGATCGCCTTGGTTGTCCACAGCCTGGATATGTATGAACCTTATCTGGCCACTCTGATCCGCTGTGAGCGTAGCTGTAGCCGTCCCTGAATCCTGGAACAGGAATCGTCTGTCAACTGTGGCAGAGAGATTGCCGGTCTTTGTAGGCGATGTAGATTCGTCTCCCCCGCAGGCTACAACGAGAAATAGAATGGATACGATAAGGGTGTGTCTCAGGTTCATCTGTCGCTGTTATCCCGCTTGTTATCCTATCTGTTGACGGAAAAAGTTCTGTAATTGACCTTCATGTCATCAAGGAGTTCTATCTATAATGCTAAAAAAGAGAGGAGTTATAGAGCGATGAAATATCTTTCGATTCTTCTGACAGTCGCTATGGTATTTGAGACCATTATGTTCTCATGTCCTGTCTTTGCCCAGGGCAAATTCGAGTACGATGTTCGACTCTATCTTAAAGACGGAGACATCGTCACCGGAAAATTGATCGAACATTCCGAAGATTTGATTATTTTGAAGGCCCAAAAAGAGATATTCACCTTTGAACCCGAAGAGGTAGACAAAATTGTCACCCTCGATTCCCTGGGCGCGGGGGCCAAGACAGTTGAGGTCACCACGTTTCCTAACATAGGCTTTTTAGGAGCCACAGTCGGATTGGGAGCCGTAGCTCTCTGGGCGTTCAACAGCGCCTCCGACAAGGACGAAGACGCAGAGAATAACAGGAGCTCGGGGAAGCTAGAACTTATAGCACAAGCTGAGAAATTGGAGGATGAGGCTTCAACGCGCAGGCTCATCGGCTGGATCGCCACGAGCTTTGCTGTGGGCGCCACGGGCTTTGGACTCTACCCCAAAAAGGAAGAAAGGCGAATCTTTCCCGACGTTAGTCTTATGCCTGGGAATATGTCTTTTAAAGTTACATACGCTGTGCCGTTTTGAATCAGTAGATGACCCTGCGTAACACCGCTAAAACTTATTATTGCGATGGGGGCTATCGCTATAATTATGGGTTGGAAAGTGTTACCAGCTATTCTTTTGAATAGTGCTCAATCCTCCCTCTAATCCAGTCCCAATCGGGTTTTCCATGAGTTAAGAAGGATTTGGAATTGTCCTTCAGCCACTCATAGCAATCATCCTCAGTATATTTCCGGAAGGTCTCTACCAGCGCCTCGTTGGAAATATCTTCAGGTATTCCTATCGCTATGAGTTTTTCATCCAGAAATTCTCGCACAACTCCTCTATCGAGCATCTTGCTATCCCTTTTTGATTAGGTGTCTTTCTGTAATTCTTGCCTAACTTCGCTATTGTGTAGACAATTCTATTTATTCTAAGTTCCGCCTATCTATCCAGCCTGCTCAGCCCCTCTTCTATTCTGTCCAGAGCCTTCTCTATATTCTCCATAGACGTAGCGTATGAAAGCCTTATGTTTTCATCCGTCCCGAAGCCTGCGCCGGGCACGCAGGCGACCTTCGCCTCTTCAAGGAGATAAGTGCACATGGCGACCGAGCCTTCTATGGCTTTCCCGGTGAAGCGAGAGCCATAGTAAGACGATACATCGGGATAGGCGTAGAAGGAACCTTTGGGAGTGATGCACCATACTCCCTCAATAGAATTCAGCCTATCTAGAATATATCTCCGGCGCTCTCCGAAGGCTTTGAGCATCTCATTAAAAGCGTCCTTGGGACCCGTTATAGCTTCCAGAGCCGCCATCTGAGAGATGGAGGAGGGATTTGACGTCTCCTGGCTCTGGATCTTACCCATATCCTTTATGACGTCACCAGGTCCTGCGGCATATCCTATCCTCCAGCCCGTCATAGCGTAGGTCTTGGACACACCGTTCACAGTGATGGTCTGATCCTTCATCCCATCTCGAAGGGCGGCGATGCTGTAGTGAACCTCGCCGTTGTAGATTATGCTCTCGTACATCTCGTCGGAGATGACCCAGACGCCTGCATCTAAAAGGACATCCGCAAGCCCCTTTAATTCCTCCTTAGTGTAGACAGCACCGCTCGGATTGGATGGGCTATTCAGCATGAACAGCTTGGTCTTGGGGGTAACTGCATCCTTCAACTGTTTGGGGGTGATCTTGAGGCCCGTTTCCTTCTGAGCCTTCACGACCACGGGATTCCCACCTGCAAGCTTGGGCTGTTCAGTATAGGTGACCCAATACGGAGCGGGGATTATGACCTCATCACCCGGATTCAGGAGGGCCATCACAGCTATGAATATCGAGTGCTTGGCCCCACAGCTTACCACAACTTCCGAAGGCTCGTAATCTAAATCATTGTCTTTCTTAAATTTCTGGCAGATAGCCTCTCTCAGCTCAGGGATGCCCACCGCCGGTGTGTACTTCGTAAATCCGCTCTCTATAGCCCTGTATGCCGCCTCCTTTATGTTCTCTGGAGTGTCGAAGTCCGGCTCTCCCGCGCTCATCGAGATTACATCGATCCCCTGCGCCTTCATAGCCTTTGCCTTGTCTGTTACGGCCATAGTTATAGAAGGCTCCATTCTCTGTACGTTCCTCGAAATTTCCATTCTTGATCCTTCTTTTTTCCCCCAAATTAGTAGAACAGACATTTTTGTCTGTTCCATGTCAGAGGGAGAATGTCTGACCCACCGATACTTTTGGAGGGGACATCAAGTTGTGTACTCAGCGTTTATCTTCACATAATCGTAGGTAAGGTCGCAGGTGTAGAACTCTATCTTCTCTGAACCTTGCCCCAGGTCTATGTCGATACAGACGTTCTCCTCAGACAAGACCTCTACTGCCTTTGCGTGATCGAAATCGACTCCGAGACCGTTCTGGTAGACTGAGATGTCTCCGATCTTGACCTTTATAGTTCGCTCATCCACATCTACGCCTGAGTATCCTAGGGCGCACAGGATCCTGCCCCAGTTCGGGTCCCTTCCGAACACAGCCGTCTTGACCAGATTCGACTCAGCTACAGATTTTGCTGCCTTTTTCGCATCTTCAAATGTCCTTGCTCCCTCCACTTTGACAGTCACAAATTTCGTGGCGCCCTCTCCATCTTTGGCTATCATCTTGGCAAGCTCAAGCGTCGCGAAGTCCAGTGCCTCCGCAAACTTGGCAGTATCATCAGACTCCCGTAAAAGGGAAGATGTCCCCGACATTCCGTTAGCCAGCACGATCACAGTGTCGCTGGTGCTCATATCTCCGTCAACCGTTATGCAGTTGAACGAACGAGCAACAGATTTGCACAGCAGTTCTGCTAAAAGATCAGATTCTATGGAAGCGTCAGTAGTAATAAAGCAATGCATAGTAGCCATATTGGGAGAGATCATCCCGGATCCCTTTGCAATTCCTCCTACAGATACAAGACCGTCTGAAAGATGGATTTCGACTGCGATCTTTTTGGGGAAAGTATCTGTAGTCATAATTCCAAGCGCCGCTGCGTCTCCACCGTCCACAGAAAGTTCTTGTGCGATTCTCTTGATCCCAGCCTCAATCTTGTCCATAGGTAGCGGGACTCCTATGACACCCGTAGATGTCACAAGCACGTCCTCAATTCTTATACCCAGAACTTCTGCGGTCAGCTTTGCAGTCCTCTCTGCGTCCTTAAATCCCCTGTCGCCTGTACATGCGTTGGCGTTTCCGCTATTTGCGATTATGGCCTGTGCCCTGCCGTCCTCTAAATGTTTCTGATTAAGAAAAATCGGCGGTGCCTTTACTTTATTTTGTGTATAGACAGCCGCCGCATTTCCAGGGTTCTCTGATAATATCAAAGACAAGTCCCTAAGGTCAGGATGGTCCTTTATCCCGCAGCGTATCCCAGCCGCTTTGAAGCCTTTGGGAGTTGTTACAGAACCTCGTATGACGTTCACTCTAGTGTCCTTTTATCTTTGTGACATTTTGTATGGATGAAAATCGCTAGATGGGAAGCAATGACATTACTTGGTTTTTTGCCTTCGGTCATTGTGTGAGTTGCAACCCCAAAGCAATCTCAAAAGAGGCATTTTTTGATATTCCTGACCGCTTGTCTGATGCGATGCTCGTTTTCAACAAGGGCGATTCTGACGTACCCTTCTCCCTTATCCCCGAAGCCCACACCCGGGGCCACCGCGACCTCCGCTTCCTTCATAAGCTTCATGGAAAACTCGATAGATCCCATAGACTTATATTCCTCGGGCAGGGCGGCCCAGACGAACATAGTTGCCCTCGGCTTTTGGATAGGCCATCCTATGCGATTCAGACCGTCCACCAGGACGTCTCTCCTGTTCTTGTAAATCTGTGCCGCTTCTCTTACGCAGTCTTGAGGTCCGTCCAGGGCCGCTATTGCAGCCACCTGGACAGGAGTAAAGATACCGTAGTCGTAATATCCCTTTATCTTTGCAAGTGCCGCTATGACGTCCCTGTTGCCCACGCAGAAGCCGATCCTCCAGCCGGCCATGTTGTAGGATTTGGACATGGTGAAGAACTCGACGCCGACGTCCTTTGCACCCTTAACTTGCATAAGGCTCGGAGCCTCGTAACCGTCGAACACGATGTCCGAATACGCCATATCGTGTATGACGACTATCCCCTGCTTCCGTCCGAAGGCAGCGAGCTCCTCTAAAAACCCAATGTCTACAGTGGCCGCTGTGGGATTGTGGGGAAAGTTGAAGATCATCATCTTGGGCTTTGGCCACAGTTCTCTTGTGATCTCCTCTATGTCCGGAACGAAGTCCTTTTCTTCCTTCAATGGAATGCTGACCACGTTTCCGCCAGCTATAGCCACACCGTAGATGTGGATCGGGTACGTGGGATTGGGAACCAGAGCCAGATCTCCCGGATCGAGCAGCGCCAGGCATATGTGGGCCAAACCCTCCTTAGAGCCTATCACTGATATCACCTCTTCCTCCCAATCCAGATCCACGTCAAAGCGGCGTTTATAGTGGCGGCAGATGGCCTTCCTGGTGGCGGGTATTCCCTTTGACGCTGAATACCGATGCGCCTTGGGATCGTGCGCCACTTCGCACAGTTTCTCTATTATGTGCGAGGGAGCAGGTCTGTCGGGACATCCCATCCCCAGGTCAATAATGTCAACGCCCTGCTGTCGGAGTTTGAGCTTGAGGTCGTTGATGCGACCAAACATATAGGGCGGAAGTCTTTCCAAACGCTGAGTTTTAATCATTTAGATAGGCCCTAAATTATTAGACGGCAAACAGTAGAAAGCATACAGGGGAGGAGGGGAAGTGCCCGTGTCCACTGTCTAAGTAGACAGAATGTCTGTTCTACTATCTACTTGTCTTAATATCTTATAGCTCAAACTGTCCACTAAAGCTATCCAGCTTGCCTCTATCACATTCGTAGAGACGCCGACAGTGCCCCATGAGTCTTTCCCGTCTGAAGATTCGATCAGTACCCTCATCTTTGCTGCGGTTCCGTCTCCGCTCGAAAGCACGCGAACCTTATAGTCCTCAAGATGAACCTGTTCAAGCTCAGGATAGAACCTGTGGAGAGCCTTTCTCAGAGCGTTATCGAGCGCGTTTACAGGCCCATTTCCCTTTCCGACCGTATGTTCGTTTTCTCCACTCACAGATACCTCAACTATAGCTTCGGAGAAGAGCCGTCCGTCTTCGTCCTGTCTTACCACAGTGCGATAGCTTATCGTACGGAAAGGCTCCTGATAGCTGCCCATGATCTTTCTTGCACGGATTTCGAACGAAGCATCGGCATCTTCAAAGGCGTATCCCTGGTTTTCAAGTTGCTTCACATCAGCCAGGACCTTCCCGACGTCACGGTCCTGCTTGCTGATCTGTGGTTTAATCCTTTGTAACTTACTTACTACAGTAGATCCGCCCGACTGATCGGAGACTAGGAATCGCCGCTCATTGCCCACAGATTGCGGCTCGACATGCTCGAAAGAGCGCCTCACCTTCATAACCCCATCCGCGTGCGCTCCTCCCTTGTGGGCAAAGGCGCTCTTCCCCACGTAGGGCTGTCTGTGATCGTGAAAGACGTTTGCCACTTCGCTTACATAGCGGGATACCTCCATCAGTTCAGACAGTTTCTCTCTCCCGATACATGCCAGATTCAGCTTGAGCTCGATACTTGGAATTACAGTGCAAAGATTCGCGTTCCCGCAGCGTTCACCGTAGCCGTTTATGGTTCCCTGAACCTGAAGGGCGCCCAACTGCACAGCGGCTATCGTGTTGGATTCTGCAGATCCAGCGTCGTTGTGAGTATGTATCCCGAAGGAAATCGAAATGTACTTTACGGTCTCCTTTATTATCTCCTCGATATCTGAAGTGAGCATTCCCCCGTTGGTATCGCACAAGACCAGAATATCCGCTCCTCCCTCCTCTGCTGCGATCAGAGTCTTAATTGCATAACGAGGATCTGCTCTATAGCCGTCGAAATAGTGCTCAGCGTCATAGATGACCTCTTTGCCCTTGTCTTTAAGATAACGCACCGAGTCCTCAATCAATATCAGATTCTCATCCAAAGTCGTCCTTAACACCTCTGTCACGTGAAGGTCCCAACTCTTTCCGAAGATGGCTATGGCCTCGGTTTGGGCGTTTAAGAGAGTGTTCAATATCGCATCGTCTTCGGGCTTATTTGCCGTCCTCCTGGTAGAGCCGAATGCAGTGATCCTGGCGTTTTTGAACTTGTAATCCTTTGATCTTTCAAAGAAGGCCAGATCCTTCGGATTGGTGGGATTGGGCCAGCCACCCTCGATATAGTGGACTCCTAAAGAGTCCAGCCTTCGGGCGATAGAGATCTTATCCTCCAAAGAGAAATTGATGCCCTCGCCCTGAGCCCCATCTCTCAAAGTCGAGTCGAAAACTTCCACTTCTGCTCCCAACGCAATACCTCCTGCACCTTTCGATCATTTTGCCCCTCGGGCACTTTCTTAGATCTTCTACGCCTTGGCTACTGCCTCGGCCACAAGGTCGCCGACTTGACTAGTGGTATAGCCCATTTCCCCAGCCGAAAGGCTCTTGAGTTTCGTGCTCAACACCTCCACTATAGCGTTTTCGAGTATTCGGGATGCCTTTGATTCCCCTAAAACGTTCAGCATCATTTGGCACGCGGAGATCGCAGCCATAGGATTGATGATGCCCTGTCCCGTGTACTTGGGGGCCGAGCCCCCTATAGGCTCAAACATGGAGACGCCCTCAGGATTGATATTCCCGCCTGCCGCTATGCCCATGCCGCCCTGTATCATGGCTCCAAGATCGGTTATGATGTCGCCGAACATATTGTCAGTGACTATCACGTCAAACCATTCAGGATTCTTGACCATCCACATGCAGGTGGCGTCCACGTGGGCGTATTCCCGCTTTATCTCGGGATAGTCCTTTGCTCCCACTTCGTGAAAGACGCGCTCCCAAAGATCAAAGGCGTACGTGAGCACATTGGTCTTGCCGCAGAGAGTTACGGTCTTTTCCTTTTCGCGCCTACCACACAGTTGGAAGGCGTATCGAATGCACCTTTCGACGCCTTTCCGCGTATTAATCGACTCCTGAACGGCGATCTCATCTGGTGTGCCCTTCTTTACAAAGCCACCTGTACCAGTGTAGATCCCCTCCGTATTCTCTCTAACTACCACAAAATCTATATCCTCTGGACCCTTATCCTTTATGGGAGTCTCAACCCCTGGGTAGAGCTTAACGGGACGCAGATTGATGTACTGATCCAGTTCGAATCTGAGTCTTAAAAGGATGCCCTTTTCCAGGATGCCGGGTGCGACGTCGGGATGACCGATAGCACCTAAGTATATGGCGTCGAACTTTCTCAACTCTTCGACCGCAGAATCGGGAATGACCTCCCCGGTTCTTTTATACCTTTCCCCTCCGAAATCGAAAGTTGTAACTTCATATTTAAGGTCGGCCTTATCTGCTATGGCTTCTAGCGCTTTAAGCCCTTCCACCACTACCTCAGGACCTGTCCCATCTCCCGGTATTACGGCTACTTTGTACAATTTTGTCTCCACTTTAAATTGGTCGTCCAATTCGTGCGCGTACATCACTTGGCGCTTTGCTGCCTCCACTTCATGCTCCCTAACAGAGCGCCACGGCGCCCCTACATTTTTCCTTCAAAAGCCTCTATTTCCTTTCTGTACTGCAGTGTCCAGCCGATCTCGTCGAGTCCTTCCAACAGACAGTATTTCTCAAAGGCGTCAATATCGAATGAATATGTTGTACCATCCATAAGTACTACCTCTTGATTTTCTAGATCGACAGTAATCTTATAGCCGACCTGTCGCAGAACGTCCGCAAATATCCTGTCAACGAGAGAATCTGGAAGCACTATAGGTAGCATCCCGTTCTTATAGCAGTTTCCGCGAAAAATATCCGCAAATGAGGGCGCGATAATCACCGGGATTCCGAAATCCCCAAGCGCCCAGGGGGCATGCTCGCGGGAACTGCCGCATCCGAAGTTCCTTCTTGCGATTAAGATACTGGCACCGTTGTATCTTTCCTGATTGAGCGGGAAATCGGGATTCAGCGTCCCATCCTCCAGATAGCGCCAATCGTGGAAAAGGTATTCTCCAAATCCCGTTCGCTCGATCCTCTTGAGGAACTGCTTGGGGATTATCTGATCCGTATCTACATCGACGCGATCTAACGGGACACAGAGCCCGACGTGTCTGTCCCCGATTGAGCCCCGATTGAGTCTATCGGGGTTCGGGGATTTGATAACATTCCCCATTATGACTCCTTTTATACCCACTTTCGAATATCCACAAAGTGACCTGCAATAGCTGCGGCTGCGGCCATCTGTGGGCTAACTAAATGTGTCCTGCCGCCTTTGCCCTGTCTGCCTTCAAAATTCCTGTTGGACGTGCTGGCACATCTCTCTCCGGCACCAAGGACATCTGGATTCATCCCGAGACACATACTGCACCCAGACTCCCGCCATTCAAACCCTGCTTCCTTGAATACCGTATCCAGTCCCTCGCTTTCGGCCTCTCTCTTGACAGACTGCGAGCCGGGGACAACAAGTACTTGGACGTGATCCGCCACTTTACGCCCGTTGATAACGGAGGTGGCCGCTCTCAGGTCACTGATCCGGGAGTTGGTGCAACTGCCGATGAAGACCTTATCAATCTTGATGTCGGTTATCCTCGTGTTCGGCTTCAGATTCATATAGTCAAGTGCTCGCAGGGCGGCCTTTCGATCGTCCGAGCTGGACATCTTATCCGGATCAGGAACAACGTCGGTAACACCTACCACCATCCCTGGATTTGTCCCCCATGTCACCTGGGGTACAACGCTATTTGCGTTGAGCTGGAGCGTCGCGTCGTAGGTTGCGTCTTCATCTGTCACAAGTCTTTTCCATTTCTCTACAGCGCGGTCAAAATCTTCGCCTTTGGGACAGAATTCACGTTCTGCAAGATATTCAAACGTAGTATCGTCTGGAGCGACCATCCCTGCCTTTGCCCCTGCTTCAATGGACATATTGCACACGGTCATCCGTTCCTCCATACTCATAGATCTAACCGCAGAGCCCGTGTACTCTATCACCTTTCCTGTCCCGCCATTAATACCCATCTTCCCGATAATCGTCAATATGACATCTTTGGCCGTCACGCCCTTTGAGAGTTGGCCGTCAACTCTTATCTCGAGCGTCTTTGGGCGATTCTGCAGGAGACATTGAGAAGCTAGAACGTGTTCGATCTCGCTGGTTCCTATGCCGAAGGCGAGCGCTCCGAAAGCCCCATGAGTAGATGTATGACTGTCGCCGCAAACAATAGTCTTGCCCGGCTGTGTAATCCCCAACTCCGGGCCGATAATATGAACGATCCCCTGGTTCGGGCTGTTAAGATCGTAAAGAGTAACTCCATACTCCTTACAGTTTTGGGCCAGCGTTTCCATCTGTCTGTTTGCAATTTCGTCGAGGATAGGCAGCGATCTGTCCGTGGTCGGGACGTTGTGATCCATCGTGGCAAAGGTCAAATCTGGGCGCCGGAGGATTCTGCCCGTCTGTCTCAATCCCTCAAACGCCTGAGCTGAAGTGATTTCGTGCACCAGATGGACATCTATATATAAGATGGTCGGCTCTCCACCGTGCTCTCGCACAACATGAGTGTCCCATACCTTCTGAAACATCGTCCTGCCGTTCATAGAGTTTCTCACTGACTGGGACAAGTGGACCTCGCCCCTACATTACACAGGGCTGGGTTAGGTGTCCTGTCTACTGTTTGCAGTCTACTGTCTATTTGTTTTCAGACGGTTGGCTCTATCCTATCTTCCTTCTGTTCCCTCTTTGCCACTAACTTGTTCAGGCCGTCAACGTATGCCTTTGCGCTGGCAAGGATCACGTCAGTGGAGACGCCCTTGCCAATAATGATTGTGCCGTCGTCCTTAAGCCTGACTATAGCCTCGCCCATAGCCTCTGTCCCGCTGGTGATGGCTCTAATGGAGTATTGCTCAAGCTCCACGTCCAGATCTGTAACCTGCCCGATTGCCTTGTAGGCAGCATCTACAGGGCCATCTCCGCAGGCCGCCTCTTGAACGACCTCCTGCCCATCTATTCTCATCCTGATCGTGGCTGTCGGAATAGCATCCGTCCCGCTCAAGGTATGCAGATACTCAAGCTGATACTTCTCAGGGACGTCCCTTATCTCATCTTCGACTATGGCCTCCAGATCCTCGTCGAAGACCTCCTTCTTTTTGTCAGCCACCTCTAGGAATCTCTCATACGCCCGTTCAAGCTCCTCATCTGAGAGCTTATATCCCAGGGCCTCTATTCTGACCTTAAACCCGTGTCTGCCCGAATGTCGGCCGAGCACTATCTTGCTGGATTCGAGACCTATAGACTCAGGGGTCATGATCTCATAGGTCTCTCTCTTTTTTAGGACGCCATCCACGTGTATGCCGGACTCGTGAGCGAACGCGTTCGCTCCTACGATGGCTTTATTGGGTTGAACGTGTATCCCGGTCAGATTGGACACAAGCCTGCTTGTCCTGTATATCTCCTCCGTCTTGATGCCGGTGTGCACGGACGTTATGTCCCGGCGCGTCTTGATCGCCATTACGATCTCTTCCAACGAGGCGTTGCCAGCGCGTTCTCCCAGACCATTTACCGTGCATTCGACCTGTCTTGCCCCGTTATTTACAGCCACAAGGGAATTGGCAACGGCCATCCCTAAATCGTTGTGGCAGTGCACGCTTATTATGGCGTTGTCGATGTTGGGCACCTTATCAACGAGCACCTTTATCAAAGCCCCAAATTCATCACACATGCAGTAGCCCGTAGTATCCGGTATATTTACTGTCGTGGCTCCGGCGTCTATCGTAGCCTCAACGATGCGACATAGATAATCAGGATCTGTCCTTCCCGCGTCTTCAGGGGAAAACTCCACGTCCTGTGTATAGCTCTTTGCAAGCTTTACGGAGTCCACAGCCATCTGGAGGATCGTATCCCTCTTCTCCTCCAGCGTTTCTCCGTACTTGTCGGAGCCGAACTTACCCTCGATGTGGATGTCAGACGTGCCGATAAAGGTATGTATCCGGGGCTTTTTGGTGTCCTTTATAGCCTCCCAGGCCCTGTCAATATCCAGCTTTACGGCCCTTGCCAGTCCTGCAATTATAGGACCTTCCACCTCTCTTGCTATTATCTCCACAGCCTCAAACTGAACCGGAGACGATACGGGGAAGCCTGCCTCAATGATGTCTATGTTGAGCCTGGCCAGTTGATGAGCGATCTCCACCTTCTGGTGTATGTCCAGACTGGCGCCGGGCGACTGCTCTCCGTCTCTCAAGGTGGTGTCAAATATTAATACTTTATCCTTATCCATCCTTTTTACTCCCCTGCATCCGCCGGAGTGGAGGTTTCTAAAGCAGATGGAACCCTCCGGCGATCTGGCTCCACCTGCGCAAGTAGGCACAGCTCATCTTCGTCTTTCAAACCGCTAAGGTTGGATTCCATCTCTTTCACCTCCTTCGGATGCTGGCAAGATATTCATCATAATAATTTCATTAGCCTTAATGTGATTGTGTATCCGTGTATCAAGGGACCTAATAAGTAATCCAGATGATTCAAGAAGGGGCAATACCTCCTTAACACAACCCCGCACGAGCGGGGTTGAGATCCTGTCGTCCCGTGGTTATTCAATCTTTAGCGGTAATTTTCTGTATCTTGCCGTTACCTCTTCAACACTTATTGCGACCCCTTCTGTTAGTTCATTTTCCAACTGCGATACAACTTCCATAATTCGCTTTGTAATGTTAGCTGGGCTGGCATTTTCAAGACGTAGATTGATTACACTTGGCTTGTCGTAGTCACCAACTGCAAGAATTGTTGAAAAATCAAGATCCTGAGTGATCAAAATTCTGTCGTGTGTTCGTGCATATTCGAGAACATCTAAATCACTGCTGCTGACATTCATGACTTCTGATACCCTTATGATATCCCATCCCTTTCTCCTCAATTCTTCCGCTGTTAAATGAGATATATTCATGTCAGCAAGGAACGCCAGTTCAGACATCTCTAACCCTTCTTAGGCGATAACCTTAACCCTCTCAGATGCAAGCCAGGCAGCATATTTTATTGCCTGACTAATGTCCTCTTTTTGAAGCTCGTGATACGCCTTTAATATTTCATCTGTAGTGACGCCACTGGCAAGCATTTTGAGGATAACGGAAACGGTTATCCTCATGCCCCTTATAGTTGGTTGGCCAAGGCATACCTGAGGGTCAACAGTTATGCGGTCCAGTTCTTTCATCTTTTTCAGCTCCTTCGGATGCGAACCAGCTATCTGCTATATCAACTTCGATTTTTCGATCAGCCACTTTCTTTCACCCGATTCCATTCATGCTCAAGAACGGCATATAAAAAGGAGTCGCGCCATCTTCCCTTTTCGTAACTGTCCTCTCGGAGATGCCCTTCCCGACGCATTCCAATTTTCTCTAATACTTTCACCGAGGCCACGTTTTCTGTGTCACACGTGGCAAAGATCCTATGTAAGTCCAATTTATCGAAACCAAAAGCAAGTATCGCATCTGCAGCCTCAGTTGCGTATCCCCGTCCCCAGAAGTGCCGACTATAGCAGTATCCGATCGATCCTTCCAGATGGCCTTCCACAGAAATACCACATCCACCTATAAGCCGATCCTCTTCCTTCAGGACAGCTGCCAACTCAAAGTGCCTCCGGGGTTCAGCCCGTTGATGTGCGATCACCCTCTGGATGAAGTCTCTGGTATCCTCTTCGCTGTCGGGTCCCCATTCCATGTAGCGAACGACCTCAGGGTCAGAGGCGTAGCTATGTACCGATTCCCAATCGGCTTCCTCAAAGTCTCGAAGTATAAGACGCTCTGTTTGTAGCGACAGGTGAATGATCATGAACTTTCGGTCTTTTAAAAGGTGTCATTTGATGCCGCCTTATCTTTTCTATAAATCTGTTCTCCATTAAACTCGAAAACTTTTTGTGTCTCTCTTAAATCATGTTTTTTGCAGAAATCTTCAACTTCTGCCCATGAAATGTATCCCCAATTCCTGACATCCCACTCTTGAAATTCATTCGGACCAAAATGCTTTAAAGTGTTCTCGTAAAATTGTTCGAGATTTGAAACATCATCTGGAACCAATGCAATAAAAAACGCATCTTCACAGTGGTCCTTTAGGATTTCTACCGCTTTCAAAACCACTTCATTATTCCCAATCTTACTGCACGTCTTTGAAATACAGTTGGCGAATTCTATCCCTTTTTTAAGCGAGTTTATCCCGTCATTTTGTTTTTGTAATGCCTTAATTAGTCGAACTTTGCGGTAAAGTTGAGTGAATAGATTAGACCTTATTTTGTTTTTAGAGGAACCAACTTTATTTTGTTCGATTCCTTCTTTAAAACGCTCAAACTCTCCTTCAGTAGACCAACATTGAGGCTGAAAGGTCTTTACCTTTGCTTCAATAAACACAGACTGCTTACTTTGGTTATTGTTTATGGCTAATACACAATCAGCATCACCGAAATCAGAGAATGATTGTTCAATTAATATATTGGCATCCTTCAGCCTGAAATCGATGTTAGTAAATGGAAAAGAAACTGTGGACAGAAATTCATTAAGACACCCCAAGCTATTCTCGGAATACTTTATCTCATAGAACAGTGAATTAAGCACTCCTCTTTCTGAATAGCCTTTGACTTCCATTCTTTAATCCCCCTTAAGACAATTTCTCCTAACTACAGATTCTCCAGACAAGTCCTAAAAGACGAATTCCATTAGGAAATTAAGGGCGGCGAAGAGGCACCGCCCCATCTCCCATACTATCTACTTCTCCAGCCAGCTCATCATACCCCTCAATTTCTTTCCTACCACTTCTACCTGATGTTCCTCATCCTGTCTCTTGCGGGCGTTGAAGACAGGTCTTCCGGCCTGGTTTTCTAATATCCACTCCCTTGCGAACGTCCCATCCTGAACATCGGATAATATCTTCTTCATAGTCTTTTTTACTTCTTCATTTATAACCCTTCTGCCTCTGGTCAGGTCGCCGTACTCCGCTGTGTTGGAGATAGACCATCTCATATTGGATATGCCGCCTTCATAGATCAGATCAACGATCAACTTCAGTTCGTGGAGGCACTCAAAGTAAGCGATCTCCGGCTGGTATCCCGCCTCTACGAGCGTCTCGAAGCTCGCCTGTATCAAAGCCGTGCATCCCCCGCAGAGCACGGACTGTTCGCCGAAAAGGTCTGTCTCTGTCTCCTCCTTAAACGTAGTCTCTATTACGCCTGCTCTGGCTGAACCCAGACCCTTGGAATAGGCCAAAGCTATTTCCTTGGCATTTCCTGTTGCATCCTGATATATAGCCAAAAGGGCCGGAACCCCCCCGCCCTCCGTGAAGATTCTGCGCACTAGATGTCCTGGCCCCTTGGGGGCTATCATAAATACGTCTATATCTGAAGAAGGGACTACCTGACCGTAGTGGATGCTGAATCCGTGCGCAAAGGCCAATGCATTGCCTGGTGACAGTCCGGGCTTTATCTGGCTTTGGTAGACCGCGCCGTGTAACTCGTCCGGAAGAAGTACCATGATTATATCGGCTGTCGCTGAAGCCTCGGAGACCGACATCACCTCTAATCCGTCGTCTTTGGCTGTCTTGACCGATGGGCTCGTCTCCCTCAGACCCACGACAACGTTGACGCCGCTGTCCTTAAGACTCAAAGCGTGGGCATGCCCCTGACTCCCGAAGCCTAAAACCGCCACAGTCTTGCCTTCCAACACGCCTAAATCTGCATCCTTGTCGTAGTAAATTTGCATCGTAAATCCCCCGTGGATTGGCTGCGATTGAATAAATTCTTCAGGTTTTGCCCCTGTACTCTCTGGCAAGAGCGACTTTACCTGTGCGGGCTATCTCTTTTATGCCGAAGGGCTTGAGCATGCTAATTATGGCGTCGACCTTATCCACCGAGCCGGTGGCCTCCACCGTAAGAGTACCCGGACTTATATCTATTATTTTGGCGCGAAATACATCCACAATCTCCATAATCTCAGATCTGGAACTCCTACCAGCCTTCAATTTCACCAGAGCCAACTCGCGCTCTACAAAGTTCTCGTTGGTAAGGTCCACAACTTTAATGACATCAATTAATCTATTGAGCTGTTTGGTGACCTGTTCCAATGTCCTATCGTCTCCGTTGACGACGATAGTCATCCTTGAGACCGTGGGATCGTCTGTCTCCCCCACAGAGAGACTGTCAATGTTAAAGCCCCTTCCGGCAAAGAGCCCGGAGATGTGACTTAAAACCCCTGCCTTATTCTCTACCAGAACCGAGATAGTATGATTCTTCATGGATAACTCTCACTTAAAATAGTACATGGCAACAAGTAGGCGACGCAGTCTAAGCGAGATTGCTTCCCCCCGCCCCCCGATAGAGTCAATCCGGGACTCGCAATGACGGTTTACGTCCCCTGTCTACTGTTTGCTGTCTACTGCTTTTACGCCATTCCGTCCACCATGTGATCTAACTTGTCCTTTGTGACCAATCCACCGACCATCTCATGTATCGCCGCTCCCGCAGGGACCATGGGATAGACATTTTCCATCTGATCCACGATGAAGTCAACGACCACGGGACCGTCCATAGAGAGGGCCTGTTGGATTAGGGGTCTAACCTCGCTCGGCTTTGTGGCTCTTATACCCGGTATGCCGTAGGCTTCTGCCAGCTTCACAAAGTCGGGAGACACTCCTAAATACGTGGCCGAATACCTGTTATCGAAGAACAACTCCTGCCACTGTCTGACCATGCCCAAATACAGGTTATTGATGATGAATGCCTTAATCGGCATCCTGTTTTCGGATATAGTTGCAAGTTCCTGCGAGTTCATAACGAAACTACCGTCGCCCGAAAGATTAATAATAGTATGGTCGGGCTTTGCGTAGTATGCCCCCATACAGGCTGGAAGTCCGAAGCCCATTGTCCCCAGACCACCAGAAGTTATGTGCGTCCTGCACTTTGTGAACTTATAATACTGAGCCGTCCACATTTGATGCTGTCCCACATCGGTGATTACTATGGTTTTATCTTTATCGCAGAGGTCATCCATCTGGTCTATGACGTATTGCGGCTTTATGACCTCGTCGCTTTGATCATATATCAGCGGGAACTCCGACTTCCAGGCATCTATCTTATCGTTCCACCCGTTTCTTTCCTTGGGCTTCAATAGCTTATTAAGTTCCCTCAATATCTTCTTGGCGTCTCCGACAACAGGTATATCCACCTTAACGTTCTTACTTATCGCGGCAGGGTCTATGTCTATGTGTATGACCTTAGCCTGCGGGGCGAAGGCGTCCAACTTGCCCGTAACCCTGTCGTCGAACCTGACTCCCACAGATATGATAAGCTCGCACTCCTGGAAGGACATATTGGCACACCTTGTCCCGTGCATCCCGGGCATCCCCACAAAGAGAGAATGATCTCCCGGGAAAGCCCCTAATCCCATCAGAGTAGTGGTTACAGGAGCGTTTATCTTCTCTGCTAATTGGCGCACTTCATCTGCCGCATCCGAGGCGATTATCCCGCCGCCCACGTAAAGGTAACAGGCGCTTGCCTCCATTATCATCTGGGCCGCTTTTTCTATCTGTCTGGAATGACCCTGTGTGGTGGGCTTGTAGCCCCTTATGTTTATCTTTTCTGGCCACACAAACTCCGTCTTTGCCATTAATACGTCTTTGGGAATATCTATCAGGACAGGACCGGGTCTGCCTGTCGCAGCGATATGGAAAGCCTCCCTCACTACTCTTGCTACATCTTTAAAATCTTTAATAAGAAAGACGTGTTTTGAAACAGGTCTGGCCACCCCCGTCGTGTCAGCCTCCTGAAACGCATCGCTGCCTATCGCAAAGGTGGGTACCTGACCCGTAATGACCACCATAGGTGAAGAGTCCATCTGGGACGTAGCCAGTCCCGTCACGGTATTTGTAGCAGCAGGCCCCGAAGTTACCAAACAGACTCCTGGCTTGCCAGTAGCCCTCCCGTATCCATCTGCCGCGTGAGCCGCGCCCTGTTCGTGCCTTGTCAGTACGACCTTGATATCATCCTGTTTGTAAAGGTCGTCGAAGACGGGAATGACCACACCGCCGGGAATGCCGAATATAACCTCCACACCCTCTCTTTTGAGGGATTCTATGAGTATCTGAGAGCCTGTCATCTCCATAATTCATCACCTCTTTGTTGTTTATTGGGTTCTTTAATCAAGTTTCTTAAAAGTCTTTTTTCCAGAAATAAATATAAGAATGCCACTTACCTTTGAATTCCTTTCAGAGGCTCAAGTCCTTAAGTCAGTATTTTGTTTTCAAAGGGGAAATTAAGACTTAGGGCAGGGCCTCTTTTTTGCCAATTAGTAGAAGTACAATTACGAGGCCTATCGAAACAGGAAGGATACGTACAGCGACTATGGACGGTACGACGTTTGTAATAGCCAATAACATGCCTGCACCACAGGCAGAGGCTATGTTGAAAGAGACACATTCAGAATTAGCAGCAGTATTGTCGGTAAACATTACCCGTTACCCGTAATTTGTAGAAGTCGCTATTATTTGGGGGATCCTCTCACAACTGAAATATATATAATGTACATAGACTTGTCAAGTAAAATTTGGAGTCGTAGAGACTTTCCCTCTTCGAGACAGCATACTCCACTTCAAAAGTGCTGTGTTCCACACAAAAGCAGGTTTAATTGCAATCCAAGCGTAGAAATTGCTTGCCTGTAAACAGTGATATGAGTATATTTGCTCTTGAAGGCGACCCTGAATCTACAAAGGGTATCCAAAATGGAAGTTCTCCATAATTGTAATTGAAGTCTTCCATGATTGCGATTATGGAACTTCGACAATAGTAAATCCTTGATACCTGGTAGGTTGGGTCGCCTTTTTATCTACAAGCCGTACGAAGAAACAGATGAGAAGATACTCCGGATGTCACAATCCGAATAAACTGTCCCCGTATCTACAAAGTGACCCGCGCTCGTACTCCCAAACTCTTGTATGTCTTTCTTGCCCTTCCTCTTTTATACTGCTCTGACAGAGATAGGTCGAACCCATTTGATCCCCAAAATCCGGCTACAGAGGGTCGCCCCACGGGACTCAGAGTCGTAGCCGGGGATAGGAAGGTGGATTTAAGCTGGGACTTTTCCTCTTTTTTTGATATAACGGGCTACAACATATACCGCAGAAAAGAAGGCGAAAGCAACTCGCAAAAGATTACTCCGAAGCCGTTTTCAAGAGAGTCTGTTTCCTTTACTGACGAAGATGTCGTAAATAGTGAAACTTATCTATACAGTATAAGCGTCTTAGTAGAAGGGTCTGGAGAAAGTTCGATATCTGTCGAAGAGGAGGCCACTCCGGGGCCCGAGGTCGGCTGGATAGCCGACAGATCCGCCGGGAGGGTCTATAAGATAAGCCCCGATGGAAGGGACATAATCCTTGAGGTATCGGACTTGAGGGAGCCCGTGTCTCTTTCTGTAGACCGCACCGACCATAGCTGCTGGGTGGCGGATAGATTCGCAGGTGATATCCGTCAAATCACGTCCCAGGGAAAACTTGGGGCACGCTTTGAAGGCGTGAGACTCCCATCAGACATCCGGATAGACTCCCAGGGCGACCTGTGCTGGATCATAAGCTCGGGGGAGAGAAAGGTGATCTGGGTGGAACTTCACCAGTTCCGACAGGGTAGCCCTTTGGATAATATAACCTTTAACATCGTGGACGCCAACTTCGACGATCCAACTGATCTTTCGCCTCTGGAAGGACTGTGCTGGATCTCAGATCGGGCAGCCGGTCGCGTCATCAAATACCCGGTGTCTGGCGCAAATCCAGTTATCTTCCCGGACATCGATTCCCCATCAGATGTCGCCTCCGATGAGCGTTCGGGCGACTGCTGGGTCGTTGTGAACGGCTTTCGGATAGACAGACTCAGTTCAGAAGGAGATTCCGTTTTAGCCGTCACAGACACTCTGGATGCAGTAAAAGCTATAGATGTCGTCGCATCCACAGGAGAAGTCTGGGCAATCGTAGGGACGGCAATCTATAAATTTGATGGAGACGGAGATTTAAATATAGCTGTTGAGGGCTTTTCAAGTGCCTTAGCCCTTGCTGTAAACGATACAGATGGAAGTTGCTGGGTCATATCCAGAATCAGACTGTGGAAGATCTCTTCCGACGGAGAAATTCTAAGCTCGCTTGGGGGACAGTTTTTCAATCTTGTCGACGTGGCAGTGGATCCGGGCAGAGGAGAATAGCTTGAATCTCAAAATAAAGACGCAGATCTTCAGCCTATTGACCTTTCTTATTCTCCTGGGAGAAACCTCAGCCGGGGCTGGTACGAGCGGATACCTCAGGATAGAAGAGGACTTTCAAAATGGAGACATAGATTACGAAGCCGCGCTGGAATATAAAGCCTACTTTATATTCGACAGGTCGAAACTCCCTCCCGATTACCAGCCAGGAGGCGACCTCCCCACCTGCGGAACTCCTCATATCCTGGAGATCCATTCCGAACTGTGGAGATTGAGCAAACCCCTCCAAATAGAGGTCACTTCTTATTTTCAAAGGCCCCTTCTTGAAAAATCCTACGACAGCCCAACGGGAAATTTTCGCATCCATTACAACACCACAGGGACAGGAGCTGTAGACCCAAGAGACAGGAACATAAACCGCGTACCCGACTACGTAGAGGAGGCGGCAGCGGCTTTCGACAGCGCTTGGTCGGCAGATATAGACTATCTGGGTTACAGGGAGCCGCTCTTGGATGGAGGAGAAGGCGGAGGAGATCAATACGATGTATATATAATCGAGATGACCTCGAGAGGAGCTTTCTACGGATTTACCTATCCCGAGAGTTCTCGCGGCAATACGTCTACCAGCTATATGGAAATAGATAACAACTATACAGACAGCATCTACAGACAGACAAGGGGTATTGATGCACTCAAAGTGACAGCCGCCCACGAATTCTTTCACGCAATTCAATTTGCTTACTACGACGGCAGGGACGCTGCCTGGTGGCAAGAGGCGACTGCCACGTGGATGGAGGACTTTGTCTACGACGAGATAAACGACTACTTTCAGTATCTCAACTCCTTCTTGAATTCTCCAAACGATCCGCTCGACAGAGCAAGAGGCCCTGCAGATATACATCCCAACGGAGCATCGTTATTCTGCCACTATCTGGTCGAAAGGGAAGAAGGCGGCGAAGACTCTGTCAGGAGGACCTGGGAGGAGCTCGCTGAAGCCCGTAGGATGTCCTTTTCAGCTTTTGAGAGGTCAATTCCTGGAGGTCTGGAAAACGCCCTCTCAGAATTTGCCGTATGGAACTTCTTCACCGGTTCAAGGGCAAAGCCCGACCTGTTCTATTCCGAAGGAGCATTCTATCCGGAGGTGCCCGCGGACGATATAGTAATAGAATTGAGCAAAAAAGTGGCGGCAGATTCCAGATCCTCCCGAAGACTGGGATCCGATTACGTCATTATTCTACCCAGAAGGGGATCTGGTTCTGCATCAATCTCTTTCCAGGGGGATCAGAGCGCAAAATGGAAACATAAGGTAATCCTGCTTAACGAACAAACTGAAGTCCAGGTATTAGACCTCACCGAGAGAGTGGGGACAGTGACAGGATGGGGATCTTACGAACAGGTCGCTCTGGTATCCACAGCTACAGCTACAACGGGCGGACCTTTTTCTTACTCATATGAAGTTCTTTTGGACTCTATAGCAGTAGAAATCTCCGGCCCCATTTTAGGGCAGAGCTACCCTTCTCCTTTCTTTTCTGACGGGACGAAGAAATCCACCATCCCCGTCAACCTCGACGAATCCCAAAGACATAGTGCGCAGATATCCATATTCACATTTTCAGGGGAACTCGTCAAAACGATAAGGCTGGAAAATTCCGACTCTCGGGACAAATTCCGTTGGGACGGAACAAACCAGAACGAGGAACTTGTGGGATCGGGATTCTACATATATCAACTGGACGCAGAGGGCATAATAGAAAGACGTAAGATGGCGGTGATAAGGGAGAATCTATGAGCTTGTTAGGGTCTATGGTGCTTGTACTGGTCTCCTGGGGGCTATGCTGCCCCGAATCGGGAAAGCTTGAAATCTCCACCACATTGGTTAATCCTCCCTTCAAACATACCCTGGGCATCAACAGAGTCAACCAAGCCATGCTTATCCTTCTGGCGGGAAGTGAGGCGGCGATTGACAACCCGGAGGGTATAGCCGCTGTGAAACTCGAAGCTTTGGACGATCCTTCTACAGAGAAGGACGACGACGAAGTTACGGTTTATGGAGTGAACTCTGGCAAAGGAAATATTATCTACAGCACATCTATATGGACTTTAGACGTATTCGGAGAAAAAGGAAGGAACGACGGACAGTTTCTGAATCCCTCCGGAATCGCCGCTGATAGAAAGGGCAACGTATATGTGGCCGATACCGGCAACCACAGGGTCGTCCACCTTTTAAATTCAGGGGGAAAATTAAAGTTCATAGCGAACATAGATCCAGGCGGAACGTCCGCTGCGGGTGGATTCGACAGCCCCAAAGACGTTGCGGTGGGAGACGGAGAAATGTTCGTCACAGACTACAAAAAGAGCGTAATTCAAGTATTCGATTCGGACTATAAATTCAAAAGAACAATAGAGAATGTCCTTCACCCCTTGGGAATAGCAGTCAACGATCCAGAAGAAAAATGGTCTTACAGAAAACAAAAAGCAATATACGTTATAGTCAAAGATGGGAAGGGCATTATGAAATTGGACTGGAGCGGGAATATCCTGTCCCAGATCGATCTTGAAAATATCGGTTTTAGTGGTGGAAAGCTCCTCTATCTGGCGCTGGACTATTACGACAACGTATATGCAACAGACCAGACAAGCAGTTGCGTCCACAAGTTCGATAGAGACCTGAACTATATAACCTCCTTCAGCAGGAGGACGAACGACGGAAAACTCATCTCGCCCAGGGGAATTGCTATCTCTCGCCAGTTGGGACAAGTCTTCGTCGTGGACCCAGATGGAGTCAGCTATTACTGGATCGGCACAGACTTCAAGAGCATTGATGTGAGCTTTTTGGAAACCGAAGCTCCGGGCGAAGTCAAGATATCCCTCGTTCCCACTGAGAGATCATTTGTAGATGTGAATATATTTAGCGGCGAGGATCAAGTAAGAAGGCTCGCAGCCAAAAGCATAGTGGAAATTCTTGGACGCACCTTTATCTGGGATCTAAAAGACGAGGGTGGAAATCCCGCACCTCCGGGAGAATACACCGTGGAGATCGGAGCTCGCTCTACCTACTCCTCCTACAAACACTTTGAAAAGAAAGTGCAAAAGGCTGTAAAAGTAAGATAACCTACAGATTGAACTGATGAAAAATTTGGCCAAGACATTTGTGATAACAACCTTGACGTTCATCCTATGCGCCGATATTCTCCATAGCAAAGAGACAAACGGACTCGTCATTTTAATAACAGACTTCGGGACGAAAGATTTCTACGTCGGAGCCGTCAAGGGAGTCATATACTCGATCTACCCCGAGGTGAGGATAGACGATATCTCGCACAACGTCTCCTCCTTCGAGATCGCCGAAGGAGCTTACACCCTCCAGAAAGCCGCAGCCGAGTTCCCAAAGGGAACAGTCTTCGTCGCCGTAGTGGATCCGGGTGTGGGAACCGAAAGGAAGCCTGTGGCCTTAAAGACCAAAGATGGAAAGTTCTTTGTAGGGCCTGACAACGGTCTCTTCAGTGTGGTGATGGATAGCTTGGGACTCGATGTCATATACGAAATCTCCAACCCCCACGTAATGCGCAAAGGCAGACTATCCAGCACATTTCACGGGAAAGACATCTTCGGGACCTGCGCCGCTCATCTGGCTTCGGGATTCCCTATAGAGCGTGTGGGGCCTGTGCTTAAAGATTATGTCAGACTGAAAGATCGTTCTCCTGTAGTGCAGAAGGATATGATCATAGGCAACGCAGTAACGATAGACAAATACGGAAACGTGATTACAAACGTGCAGGAGGAACTGCTAAGAAAGATCGAAATTGGAAGAGGTGACCTTATAATACTTAAGATCAAAGATGTAGAAATAAGAGCCAAATACGTGAAGGCTTACGCAGATGTCACTAAAGGAGAATATCTTTGTCTGATCGGAAGTACAGGTGCCTTTGAGGTGGCGATCAACAGGGGGAATTTGGCCCAAAAGATCGGGGTCAAAAGAGGGGATAGCATAAGCATAAGAAAGATCGTAGAGACGAAAAGAGGTGAAAAGCTATAAGTTCAACTCTTATCGCCTTTGTCAAAGAACCTGTTCCCGGGCAGGTCAAGACCCGACTTACCCCGCTTTTGGACCCTCACAATGCCGCAAAGCTGTACAGAGCTTTCCTTCTTGATCTACCAAATCTTTTTGAGTCCACAAGATGTGACCATAAGGTGATAGCTTATTCCCCCGCGCATGCCCAGGCGACGATAAAATCTATCATAAAAGGCGCATTCAGCTTTCGGCCTCAATATGGGAATAGTTTAGGCGAAAGACTGATCGAAGCGTTCAAATGGGTATTTGAAAAGGGAGGATCGAAGGCCGTCATAATCGGGTCGGACAGCCCAGATCTTCCTGCCGATTATATAAATTTATCCTTTGAAGCGCTTGATGATAACTCTGTTGTGTTAGGTCCCTGCACAGATGGCGGATACTATCTTGTCGGGCTAAAAGAGGAGTTCCCGCAGATGTTTACGGACATAGAGTTGGGAACGGATAAAGTTCTAAATGAAACGCTGACAACAATCCGGACAGAGGGGAAGAGCCTCCATCTTCTGCCGCCATGGTATGACGTGGACACGCCTGATGAATTGGAGTTCTTAAAGACACATTTAACAGGGCTGGTCTTGGCGGGCAAAGACATAATCTGCAAGGAGACGTTGAAGATCTTGGAGGAGACAAATTTAGCAGACAGTAGGTAGTAAACAGGGGCACCGCCTCTCCTCCCCGTATCCCGTATAATGTAGGGGCTGGGTTACCCAGCCCTTGGGGCGAGGGATCCCCGATAGAGTCATTCGGGGACAGTTCTCGCCCCTACAAATATGCTATCTACTGCCTTCAGCAGCTATTCCCCCTCTTCCTTCATCTCCTTTTCCATCTTTTCCTGTCTGACTGCTGAGAGGTGATCCTCCTTTTCCTTCAACTCTGTCTCGAGCTCCTTGATAGTCTCTATGAGCCTCGTTACCTCTTCGTCCTTCTCGATGTTCACCTTTCCCTCTTCTACGAGCCGATAAACGATGATCCCTAACTCGGTTCGCGTCCCTTTCATCCTGCTTTTGACGTTAGCCACGTTGAGTCTGGCCTTGCTCACTTTCGTCAGATCCTCGGTGGTCTCCACGATTGTAGAAACCCCCTCGGTGACGGTCTTTTTTACCTTATCCCAAACTCCTGCCATTTTTGGTTCACCTCTTTTCTCTGGCTTTTCTGATTTCCAAAATCAACTTCTGTTTGTTGGCTGATCACATTTGTTAAACGCTACTGTTTTCAGCTCTTCTGCTCTTTTTGACTTCCTTCCTTTAATCCTGTTAATCGTTTGCTCAATTCTGTTTTAAGCTCTCTTAAGTTCTTGAAGAATATTACTGGACAATCTTTAACATCGAATTCTATCTGTGTACCTTCTTTTGCAATATATATCGGGATATTACCCATTGCTTCTGCGTAACCTGCCTCAAAATATACATTTGGCTTTGAGTGAGTTAAATCAGCAATAACAAACTCAGCTTTTTTCAACCATTCTAAGATTCTAGGTGTTATTCGCTGATTCGATTCTGGGTCATCTACTCGTTTCGCCTCAAATCCATCTTCACTTGCCACATCCTTTATTGTGTCATGCACATCTTCCAATCCAGAATCATCAAGGCCCATTGGCATAGCAATAAAAATAAGTCCTTTTATAATAGTTGGTGCTATTCTCTCTACTTTCGATTTTCTCTTTTCAGGCGGATTTGTTTTCAACATTCCAATGGCTTGATCGATTACGTCAAAGAAAGTTTCTTTAGGGAGTCTTTTATGTGTAGGGTTTTCTGTAATCAAATTAAACATTTTGAACTGCACAACTTGACCACCAGCCGCGGGAGGACGATACATAACAAATACGTCGCTGAGATCACATTCTACTAACAATTGCTCTACTCGAGGCTTCATTTCGTTTATAGTTCGGCGAAGTTCTTGAAACTCTGGATTTTTTAGTGCTTGTTTCATTTTAGCCGATCCCTCAATATCAGCGAATAAACTTCCTTCAGATGGAGCATACCCCAAAAACAGATACTTATCTATCTTTTCTCGAAATTCCTTCAAGAATTCGATGTCTTCATTGCTATCCATTTTCGTTTCTGTTTTTTCTGGCTTTTCTGATCTCCTCAGTTAATTTCTCTTTGTTGGCCGATGAAATCTTCCTCCCCTTTATACTCAATCCTTGGATGCCGCGGGCCAATCTTCTGAGTTGCACAACCGTCATAGAATCCAGATCGTCAGAAGGGACGTCACCGACTTTGGAGGGATCCTCTACGCCTGTCTCAGCCCTTTCCCTTGAAATGTCCCTCAGACCAAGCACATTTATGAGATCCCCATAGGGTCTGGGTATGACGTGCATGCTTACAAGCTCGCCCACTTCTTTGACGGCCTCTCCGCCTGCACTCACCGCAGCCTGCACAGAACCCACATCACCTACGATACTTATCATAACCAGTCCCCCTGTGGTCAGTTTATAAGAGACTACTTCTACGTTCGCGGCCTTGGCAGCCGCATCGGCAGCCTCCACAACACCCACAAATCCCTTAGTCTCTATAAGTCCTAGTGCCTTTTCTTCCATATTAGGGCTGCGCATGAAGGCTACGCATGATGGCTGCGCTTAGGGCTCTGCTTAAAAGAGCTCCGCCAATTCTAAGTTAAGCCGACAGGACATCTCCCATCCCTTGAGTTTACTTCGCTGACCCTTGGCTTCGCTCTGGGCTTCCCCGATAGATTCAATCGGGGACTCGCAATGACATCCTTTGACTTGACCCTCAGTCATTGCAAGGGGTGGAACCCCGACCCCGAACCAGACGCGAAGCGGAACCAATCTCATCTGTCTACTTAGATCCGTCTAATCCGCGAAATGCCGGTATCCTGAGCTCTCCAATTTCTCTTTTTTTCCATCGCCGTAGACAATATGGATCCCCTCTTTTGGATCTGTGATATTGCCTATAACTGACATGGGAGTTCCTGTCCTCTCCTGGAGGGAAGATTTTACTTTCTGGACATCCGATTCCCCGAGCGTAAAGAGGAGCTCAAAGTCCTCCCCTCCCGACAGGGCGTATTCCATACCAGTAGAAGAATCTTGGGCCGCCACTTGACGGGTGGCGCTATGTATGGGAACTTTATCGGAGAATATCTGCGCCCCTTTGTTGCTCTCTCTGCATATATGATTCATCTCCGACGACAGCCCGTCGCTTATGTCTATTGCAGCATGGATGGAAGCGACATCTCCCATAGCAAAAGCTTCTGAAATTCTGGGATAAGGTCGGCGATATCTTTCTTTTAAATAATCGATATCTGCAGAGTCAAGATTAAAATTTGCGGTTCGAGATAGAAGTTCCAATCCGGCTTTGGAACCCCCTAATGCACCCGTCAGGCAGATTGTGTCACCGATGTGAGCGCCGCTTCGAAGAGTCAATCTTTCTTTATTCGTCCTCCCCAAAACTGAAATCGAAATTACAGCCGAATCTGGAGAAGATGTAGTATCTCCGCCGATTATGGGACAGCCGAACTCCGACCCGACCCGGTCCATCCCACTGTAGAGAGCCTCAACGTCCTCGACGTCCATCTTCTTTGAAAGGCAAAGGGAGACCAGAGCGCAGACCGGCTCACCTCCCATGGCCGCTATGTCGCTCACGTTAGCGGCCATCGCCCTCCATCCGACATCGCAAAAGGGAATGTGCTCCCTTTTGAAGTGCACTCCTTCTACTAAAGTGTCGGACGCAAATAGCAAGAGATTTCCATCCTCCGCCTCTAAAACAGCAGTATCATCTCCAATTCCAATTATAACGAATTTTTGGGGTGTTGTCACGCATTTTTTTATTCTGTCTATAAGGCCAAACTCTCCCAAATCTGTTATATTCATAGCCGCTACCCCTCGTGCTCCCTGTCCAACTTTATCTTATAGTCCTCCGTAAGAATATTTTCCCCCTTATACAGGGCGTTAATGTTTGTCTCCTGCCTCTTCATATAAGGATACGGGAGCATGCCCACCAGATAGATCGGATAGAGAATTGCAAAAAACCCTAAGAAAAAGTCCTGGAAAGAGTGCAAAAAACGGACATTCCCGTATTCAGCATAGAAATCCGCAAGTGGATCTAAGAGTCCAAGCGATATATCTCCGCTATTTCCGACCATCTTCAGGAAATCCTGTAAATATAAGACCCCTGCTATGCCCGCTACCATGCTCGTCCACCCCACAAGTCGCACCCTCCTTTTGATCTTGCGTATCTTGCCGTGGTTTTCCCTGTAGAACCTCTCCAGATAGTCTCTCAGCCAACCACACCTGTGATTCATCCTGAAGTATTCTACGTAATCATCAAGGAAGAGCCCACTTTTTTCTATCTCCTCTATGGCCGTTCCTCTCACTAAATTTATGATGTAACCCAACTGCGAAGCCCTGTTCATCTTTGAAACTGATCTTAGCCTCTTTCTATCCGACAGAAACTCCTGACAGCAAGCGTCTAAGGAGAAGAATATCTCCTCAATTCGCTCTATGCGCTCCCCAAGTTCCTCCAAGTCCCAAGCGCCTTCTTGCTTAAAGAGATCCCAAAAGAGTCTGAGCTTTGCATCTAAGGAGCAGAGCTTTACATCGTCCTCCCGATGCCTGCGCTCAGACCAATCGAGGCAATCTATATGGAGGCCGTCTATCTGGTACTCTGACGTGCTGTTTATATGGGACGCCAGAGCCGAAAACGACTCCGACTTTAGAGCCATGTCCAATACGACATCTACCTTATTCCGTCCCGTGACAACTCCAGACAGGCCCAGCTTCTCCCTTATGACCTCCAAAAAAGTGGAGAAGTACTTTTCCGCTATCAGCACATACCTGTAGTGGAGGGATTCTATGAAATGCGACATCGCATCTTTTAGAAGCTCCCCCTGCTGTCCTTCATATTCCCTTAGCCCCTCTGCACCTGAAGTCTGAAGGAGATCCTCTAATAGCTTTTTTCTATCCATTCTCCTTCTCCTGCTTCCTCTTTAATAGACATATCCAACAGGGCGTTGAGGTAGTTTCTTGTCACTATGCTGTACGCCTCCTCGACATCCAGCTCTCTTTCTGCTGTGTCTGATAAGTGAGCCCTTCGTATCGAAGCGATTCTCCAGTTGACCGAATCTATCAACTCCGATAGCGGTTCGTAATCTTCCCCGTCCTCTCCCTTCTGCAGTGAACGCTCGGTCTTCATTAAGTCTACGACCACCTCGTTCCACATATTTATGAGGATGCGTCGCCTGCCCAGCCTCCAGAAATTCTTTCTTATGCCTGTAAGCTCCTCTTTGGGCGTAAAGCCGCGCTCAAAATCCAGATCGATCCCGGAAAGTCCGCTCGCACTTACACTTATATCCACAAAGCTTGTAATCCTCCTTTCGAATCTGCCTCTTGTGCTATCAGCCGACTCTGAAATCGCCACTTGCTTGACTCCACTGGGGACAAAATCCCCCAAAATTGTCGCCTTTAAGAGCGCTTTCTTGTCCCTATTCCCATCTCTCTTGTCCCTACCAGAAGTATCCTTAATCTCAGCATGCCGTGTGATCATGGAGTAAAACCCGAAATCCACGATGTAGCAGCCGTACTCAGGATCTCTGCTCTTGGGCTCTCCCAAGAAAAGACATCCCTTGCTATAATACTTTTTAGCAGTATTCACACTGATAGCCTTATCCTTTATACCTTTGCGATTTATAATGACCGCCTCTATGATCTCCTGATTGTCCAGAGGGGAAAATATCTCTTTGAAGGACCTGTGCAAATCGGATATTTTTCGCATGAATTCGCTTATGGGGATGCTATCTTTGCCCTTTTTCTTGCTCTCTTCGTCCCATCTTTTCAGAACGTAAAGCCCCAATATCCACAGCAAGAGCAAAACAGAGATAGATACATATAGATTCTCTCTGGTATACCCTATGGAATGAGCCAATATATAGTTCAGCTTATCTCTGATAAAGTCGTTGTAGACCGCTCTGATGCGATTAAACAGGATCATCCACGGCCCTTCCTTTGTGCGGATACCCGAAGCGTCAAATATCCTCCATCCCATCCCCGGTATGTAAGCCTCTATCCATCCGTGTCCCGGAGGAGACGCAGTGCCGGGTTTTGTCCTATACCCCACCACCAGACGGGTCGGAATCTCGAATTGATCCCGCACTATCGCTGCTAAAACAGTGTTGGCGACATCGCAGTCTCCCACCATGTACTTCAGTGCCGTATCTACGATATTCATCTGGCTGTTTTTGAAGACCCTGGATGTTCTCCTGCTGGTGCTGTATAACATGGTATTTTTGAGATAATCTTCCACCGCCTCGACCTGCGTTTCAGAATCCAGGTCGTAAAGGGAATTAAGAGCGTTGAATATCTCTACAGGATAAGCGATGTCAAAGGGCACCTGCGTATATTTGTGAAATTCGGCCTCGGTCAACTCGTCGGGCTCATAGATCTTGTCTCCGTTTCCCTCCTGCGCGAGGACATTGTATCTAACCTGCCCGTCGAATTTTCTCCCCACCTCTACAGTCATCTCGCCTAGTTTGTTTACGTAAATTTCATCTATTTGACTGTCGTTAAGACCAAACCATAAGGCGGTGGAATTAAAGGGCATCAGGACGATGATTTTTCCTTTTCTGGACTGAACTTTCCATTCGAACTCGAAATTCCTCCCCCAATTCTCCACATTCGGCCTTTGTGGCATTTCCAAAAGTGCCGTGTCTGTGCTACTTATACGATGGAATCTTTCTCTGCTTTTGGCCCAAGTTCCGTCCGGCTGCAGAATATCATATACCCCGGACTTGAGATAGAGAATTTTTTTCGGCCTAAAATGAAGAAATGGAGGCGCGCCGTCCATAGCCCAAGAAATGCGGGGCTTGTGAATGGTGCTCGATGCATTTCCGTCTAACTCTGATTCTGCCACCTTGCTCCTGGACGACCCAAGTTTCATCTGGATTGAGTGAGCAATCGGATACAATCCCAGCGACAAAATAGTTATCAATATAAAGGGAAAAATGAAAAAGGAGTTAAACGTCCTGACGTTCCTGTTCTGTAATATATCCCTTATCACCCTTCCAAAGGAGGGTCTGTATCTCTTCAAAAATCTCCACTCGTAAGCGTTGACAGAGGAGATATTCTCCTTCAAATAATAGTAAAAGCCCGTCTTTATGCGGTCCATCTTTCCCGTTATCGACTCCTCCAGATCCCCGGGGATGTTCTCCCTTGTCCTTGGGAGCAAAACGTTTGAAGGGAGTTCGAAGGTGCTCTGAGTCATCCCATCGCGGCTCGGTCTTTTAAATCCGACCCAGCCTCCCTGAAGGAATACCTCTTCGGCAGAGGAGCGGCCCACAGCCCGTAAAGAGATGTCGACGGAGATCTTTCTATCTTCGTAGTCGTATTCCTCTTTGGTTCTGTACGTCTTAATCCTTCCGCCCTTTGTCTCAGAATTGCCTGAGACGGGCTCTCCGTTGACGGTCAAAAGATATTTACCTTCAGTCTGATATGGCCCCACCTTGGAGAAGAAATCGGTAGGGTTGGCTGAATTTAAAACCAGCCCTTTAAGTGTGATCTTGGTTCCCTCAAATATGTCGCTCTTTTCGCCGATCCTCAGCGTATATCTATTCGGGCTTTCAGGCGACGATGGTCGATCGGAATATTCACCATCTTTCCATGCGCGCGTCAGACATCCATGAGATTCTATCGTCACTTCATGGCTGTACTCCAGGGCGGGCTTGAAGCCGATGCCGTGACCTCCATATTGATTCTCCTTTCCCATCTTTGTGGTATCGCCTATGGAAAGAAGCTTGAAAAGAACGTCGTGGAGGATCATCCCCAGAGCCCAATCCCTTATGGACACGTCGAATAGGTTGGGGCCATTCTGCTCCCAGCTTACCTCTATTCTTAACGGATACTCTATATGACCTCCGTTCTCTAAAAGATGAGTGGTCAGATCGTCGTACGCGTCCGTCACGTTCTGACATCCTATCTCTCTTAGAACCCTCTCCCCATCCAAGAGCTGATGCCTGACAACGTGGTCAATTCTCTTTCTGATGTTCTCTAGATTTGCTCTTTGCCCGGCCCTTTTCAATATCCATTCAATCCGGTCCAGGTCCAAATTTCCCGCTGCTATCTCCCTGGAAAATGCCTCGACAAGCTTCGGATCGCACCTGACCGCTTCCAAAAGAGCGTATTCAAACTCTATAAAATCCATTGTGACTTACTTGCGTTTAATATCTTGTATGTCCCTCTTAGATACGCCAGCGAAATTCCGTCATCAGTAGTCCGGAAGACCCTGTGATTTAAGTTTACTATCAGCTGTTTTTTCCCCTTCATCGTCCACAGCACAAAGGGCAGTGGAGCATCTCCATTTAGATGATTTATTGGAAAGACCTCAATGCCTCCAGCTTCCACCTCTTTGAAGAATTTGCTGAACGAACCGTTCCATCGGGAACTCTTTGACCCTCCTGTTGTGGACGATCCACTATCTATCCCGTTTTGATATAGGAAGCTACCGATATCTAAAAGGTGAGGGCTTACCTCAATCCCCGGGAAACGGCTTACATCTACAAGGTAACACCCCTTCAAAAAGAGTGATGTGTTCTTGTCTAACTCCGCGTCGAAGGATACTATGTCGCCCCTTTGATCAAGTTCGCTGTAGCTTTTGTGCAGGCGCAACAGTCCTGTTATCTCCTCCTTCGAGGCCAGTCTGTAGAAGTCCTCAAAAAGACCTCTATCCTGAAGGAAGTTATAAAGTACCGATTCGAGCTTTCGGAGCTGTTCCTTCTTGGAAAATTCTTCCCTGATATACTCAAGATAAGGGATCACTCCTCCTTTGACCAGGTTGTAATTATAGTAAGACACCGCTTCGCTCTTTACGAAGTGATCCCTTCCCTCCACAGGGTCCAGGACAACAGGATAGTTTACCACAAGGTTGAAGGGTCTCGACTCGGAATGAAAGAATATGTCCCCCGAAAGAACCCTGAATTCTCCCATGTCTCTTTGCGTCCGGTAATCTATCCCCGCCTGAATTGTACCTCTTTCTGTCCCTATTTGATACACCTTTGTATCTCTTGTGAACCTGTAAGGATTCTGTTTGTTGATCCTTTTCCTTCCGATGTAGACCTGCATCTCGGACTTGGATATGTTCTCAAGGTAGAGTTTAACTACGTTCTCCCTTTTCCTGTTTAATTCTGGAAGGCGGTTCCCCTTGAATACAAGTCCTTTCACAGCTCCGTATTCGCTCCTATCGCCGTAGAACACCTTCACCGTTACACCTCTTTTTTTCCTTGAAGCCTTGGAAAACCCTATAAACATCTCCCCATCCTTCAGAGAATATCTGTTTCGGTATGTCTTATCTCCTTGCAGTGGACATTCCGATTTTGAAATGACTATCACCTCTCCTCCTCCCTCCAACACCTCAACGAGCTTGGCTTTGCTGCCTATCCCCATACGTCCTCTGCTGGTTACCACTCCTTTTTCGTTCAGTTTTTTCGACTCGTTAAAGAGCGGATATGTCCCGAACAGAAACTGCGGTTCCATTGCCAACCCATCGTCTTCTATTGAGCAGCCGTTGCAGCAAAACTTGAAGACTACTTTAGACGACTTGTGATCTAAACTGTTCTGTCCCTCTTCGGCCAAGTACCTTATGTGTAGAGGAAATTGGTACTTTATCGAATCCTTCGTGTTGGACGATATTTCTCCTGAGGAGAAATCTATCTCCTCAAACGACAGCCGGTTGAAATGGATGAGGCTATAGACCAACTGAACTTTCCTTTTCAACTTATCCTCACCTTCTCCCTCGGGATAGAGCAAGTTCACAGAATCGTCCAGCCAGGAAAGCTCCTTAAGTTCCTCCTTCAAATCCTTATCAAAGGAAAAAGTCTGAGAATCTATGTAAGCTACAACCTCAGGCACTCGTATTTGATCTATCTTCTGCTTGTAGTGCAGATCCAATCGTTCATATACCGCCCTTAATCTTGAGAAACTCCTGCTTACGTATTCCCGCAATATTTCAGCAGTTCTCCTCCAGGACCCCCGAGAGATTATCTTATAATCTCTGTCAAACGGGAAGTCCTCCACAAGCCTTTTGAACTCCAAGAACTCATCAGAAGCAGAATCGTTCCGCTCTGAAATCAGATTCTTGAGCATAATGAACGACTCGTTGACGAGCGTTCTCTTGAAAGAGTCGTCTTCGAGTCTCCTGTAGCTCTCCTCTATCTTGCTGAGCTTTATATACGCCTCGCGCCTTAAATTGTCACCTATATCGTGCACGTTGGACTTGCACATATATAGAGGAATAGAGCCTTCGGCATAGTTCCTATCCAGCCTCAGCAGAGACTCCAGGCGATTCCTGAAGTGGAGGAGAGACAGATCTCTCTTAAATTCCTCTCCCCATTTCAAGCTCAGTTCTCCGAGATCCTCATCCAGAATCTTAACCACAAGGTCGATGAACCTGGCGTAATCGTTCTTTCTGGCCTGAGAGAAGGTGAGCATCTCCTCCAGGGAAATCTCTATTTCGAACAAATCTCCGTCACGGAGTGGTCGCACACGGAGAGGTGGCACGCGGAGTGTACGTCGCACCACCTCTCTTTCCAGATAGGGAATTCTGGTTATAAAGTCAGCAGCTTTTTCTATAGCTTTCCTCATAATCCTGTGCCGTAAGTCATTTCTTCAAATTACCAGCCTGAGGCAGTGCGGTCTATGATATCCTTGGCTAACATCTCCATAGCAGCCAATTTCCCCTCTTCCCTTTCATCTTGGCTATCACCCGACTCGGCGCTGTACGTTCCCCATCCCTCCAGGACCTCTTCCTCCCAGAGCACTTTGTCCTTCTTCTCGTCAAAATAGGAGATCTGGGCAAAGATGCGAATCCTGAAACTTTGAGCCTCTTCCCTTGCGCTGTAGGTAAACGGCTCATCTTTTATCCTCAGCACTACCCCCCGTATTATCGAATCGGCTCTATCTTCGTCTACGACCCTAAGACTCCCATCATCCACCAGGCCGTCAATCACCACATCTGTCAACTGTTCTATTACACCGTACTCAACGCTCTGGTCATCTGAGATCTCAAAGAGCGGCACCGCCACCGTCTTGATGTGAGCGTAGGAAGAACTGGACATCGAATAGATTCCGCACCCTGAAAGGACGCAAAGGACAGCAGACAGTAGACAGTAGACAGTAGACAGGGCAATCCTACCCATCCCTGTTTTAGGAGCAGTAGACAGTAAATAGTATGTAGAGGCGAAGTTGCCTCGCCCAATAGACAGGACATCCCTGCCCAGTAAAAGTTCTGGGGTAAACTTTCGCACGGAGTTTACGTCTCCTGTCCCATGCTCTTGACTCTGTCCCCGACAGCCACAGGGTTGAGTTTGGGCCTTCCTGATATGTCCTGAGTATTAACGCTAAGTTCTTCTACGCCCTCTGCTCCACCTTGGGGTCCCTTAGAGATCTCCATCATCACAGAACTCAAGGGACGCCATCCCGAACTGCCTGAACTTTCCTCGGTAGCTTCCCTGGGAGGAGGATTAGCCGTACACATCTTCTCCTGCGTGTTTGTAACCATTACCTGCCCCTTGATGATCTCCCACTTTCCCAGGGACTCTCCAGTATCGGGATCTTTTACTTCATCTCCCTCGTCGAGGACGGCAAAGACAATGCCGTCTTTGACCCCGTTTTCAGATCCTACGCTCAATATTACCGTCCTGCTGTCGATTATTTTGGCTATCTTTCCCTCTATTGCCACGGTGTTTCTCCTGTGTCTTTTGTAGGTAAATTCCTACTTTATCATTACTTCTTACAGTTTCTTGAATTCTCTACCAGTTCATTTATCTCATCATACCTGAAGCAAACAACAGCATGATCATTTGCCATGCCTACTGATTGCATAAACGCATAGCATATTGTGGGCCCAACGAATTTAAAACCTCGCATTTTCAGGTCTTTGCTCATGGCATCAGATTCCACGGTCTTATCAGGTATGTCCGAAAGTGATTTGAACTCATTTCTTATGGGTTGATAGTTGACAAATTTCCAAATATATTTGTCAAAAGCACCAAATTGCTTTTGAATATCCAAGAAAAGTTGAGCATTACAAATTGCAGAGCGAACTTTTAACCTGTTGCGAATAATTCCTTTATCATGTAGTAATCGTGTAACATGGCTCTCGGTATACTGTGAAACAAGAGCAGAATCAAAATTATCAAATGCTTTACGATAAGTTTCTCTTCTCTTAAGAATAGTTGACCACGTCAAGCCTGCTTGGGCCCCTTCTAAAGTTATCATCTCAAACAACATCCTATCATCGTGAACAGGCACCCCCCACTCCAGATCGTGATATTCAATCATTAACGGATCACTACCTGTCCAAGAACATCTTTTTTCCTCTGTCACCCTTTTATTCTTTCGTCTTCGTTCGATCTTAAAATCTCTTGGATGTTCTAGCATTGGCGCAGAGAAGCCGCACTGCCTCTGTGGACTATCGTTCGTTCTGTCTGAACAGTCTTTCTCCTTTTCTCTTTAGACAGGGAGGAGAAGGTCTACTCTGTCTAATGTCTACCAGATTGCTTGGCTTTGACCTTTACTCCTTGCGAGGTGTCAAACCGCGAGGCTATCTCATTGTCTAATTCTACTTTTTGACTGTTATTCTCCGACAACTGCAAATTTACCTCGTCTTATGTCCCCATTGTCTTCTACTATATATAGATATATACCCGATCCGACGGTCTCTCCGTTCTCATTTCTGCCATCCCATTCGGCTCCGCCGTCTCCTTCCTGATCGATTAGTGTCCGTAATAGGGAACCGTCCGAGGTATATATTGTGACCGTCGCACTCTGCGCTAAGTTCCCGAATATGAGCTCGGACCGTCCGACCCTCAGCAATCTGAAGGGATTTGGGAAAACAACTACATTATTAATATCACCGGCTGCCATCCTGATAGTTTCAGCGTCGGATACGATCCTGCCCGATTCATCCTTTAGATTATCGACCGAGAGCACATATGTCTGGCCGTAAGATAGAAGGGGCGTATCCTGGCTTAGAGTCAGTATCACTTTCCTTCTATCCGAAGAATCCACCTCCGCTGACTCTATCAGTATCCCATCTGATGTGCTGCGACCACTCCGTATCGAATAGAGAGAGACTTTATTGGAAAGGGGATCTATCTTGTCGCTGAAGGATAATTCTATTTTCGTGCGTGAGAGGGTCTGTAAAGAGGCAATCTGTACAGTTGAATTCTCTCTTTTCAGGACGGAGAAGGAGACTGTGTTGTGATCTTTTATCTCTGAGCCGAACAGATCCCTTACACCCGTGACTTCCAAAACGTAGCCCGAATCTGGAGGAATTAGATTCTCAAATCCCAGGACGACTCTCATCCCCTCTCTATCTAAGACAGCGGAACTCGGAGATCCTATCTTATCTGATACGTTGTAGTGTCCGGGTGACTTGGCCGAAGGTCCCAAAGGTTCATTGAAGATCGCCTCGATATGGTTTTTGGTTATAGCGCTAGCCGAAATCAGCCTCGGCGCAGCACTGGCCACTCCAGCTATGATGTCCGACAATCGCCCCTCAGAGGGAGGCGCAATAGAATCTAAAGACGAGATAGCGTAAAAGTATGTGACATCGGTCACAAGCCCAGCGTCTATGTAGAAGGAATCCGAGACTCCGTCCGCTATCAGAGTCAGATCATCTCTGTTTCTACCTCTGTAGACTCTATACGATCCGCTTCCTCCCTCCCAGGATAGTCTAACCCTTGTGGAATCCACCACAGAGACAATCAATCCCCCCGGCGGAGAGATTCCGCCTTTTGGAGCGTCCATCTCGTATATCCTTACAGCCCCGTCCCTGTTGAACATCACCTCTGGAAGACCGTCTCTGTCGAGGTCGCCGATAACGGGGAGGAACGTCAGATCCACATCTATGTACCATACAGGACTGTAGCTGTCAGGGGCCTTACTATCGAATAGATAGAGGTTCGGAAGTGCGCATACTGCAAACTCGTCCTCTCCGTCCCCGTCAAAATCTCCGGTAGATATTCCATTTCCCGGAGACTGAACCCCCAATATCTCCTGCTGCCATTCGACCTCGTAGCTGTCATCTTTGGTAGATTGGTAGACGGAGATCCTCCACCTGCTCCCTCTTGGATCGAAAGGATCTGTGAACCTCCTGCCGACTATAAACTCTATCTTCCCATCTTTATCTATATCGCTTCCTCCCCCGATGATCCTGGCGTCAGAATGAGGGACACTCTCAGACCACGTCTTTCTGAACAGATCGTCCCCTCTGCTTTCGTATATGTACACGTCTCCGTCCGAATCGCCCGCTAAGATCTCTCCCTTTCCGTCGCCATCGAAGTCTCCCAGCACAAAGCGCGGCCCGATCTGGTTTTCGCCGCTCGTAAAGTTCGTTAGTGATCCCACAGTCTTGAACGAATTGTCCCCATCGCTTTCAAAGACGACTAAGGCTCTCTCTATGTTGGAACGAGCTATGATCTCATACTGTCCGTCACCGTCTATATCGCCCAATTCTCCACCCCACATATCCTTTGCCTCCCATATCTTCCTCGTCGGAAAGGAGTTTGTACGATCTCCTTCAAATATCCTGAGCCTTGCAGAGTCGACGCCCATCAGCTCAAGCTTACCGTCTTTGTCTATATCCCCTATGTTCCAGGGAAGAAAGAGGTTCCTGCTTGAAAATTCTTTGGCGATGGACCCGTCTGGCTGCACCTCATAGATTGTTGTAATGTCGTACGTGCTGTCCGTATAGGGCATCAGTGCTATCTCCATATTCCCGTCGTTGTCGAAGTCCGACGTCCCGTTAGACAGATATCCGTCGGGCAGAGACCACGCTTGTGAATATCCCCCCTGCCTGATATTTTCTCCTTCCAAGGTCACAGTTCCCCTCGAACTTGAGGACAAAAGCCCTCCTGGGTTCTGAGCAGACACAAAAAAGGAATAATCCCCAGGTTCTATCTCATCGGGTATCCTCACGGAATGAAAATCGGTCTGATTGGGCGCTCCCACAATTTCTGGATCTCCCGATTGTCCGTTACGAGTTAATGTCAGCGTTCCAGTCGTCGGATCGTCCGTCCTCCATTCCACAAAGTAGGCAAATTTGTTCCCGTCCAACCTTTTGGCTATGGAGACATCCCTTATCTTCGGGGCACTGTGATCCACCCTGACGACTATCCTGTCCTCCACTGCCGATCCATCTATTAGGAACGCTCTCAATCTCACGACATAGAGTGAACCTTCAAGCCTCGACGTATCCCAGAAGGTCAGGGTATCTTCCAGAGATGTCGTTCCCGGAGCTTCGAACAATTTATTCCAGCTTTTCGGATCGCTTCCCCTGCCCCAGCTTACCTCGTAAGAAGCGACGCCTTCTCCCAGTACTGTCCCCACTATGGCCGCGCCCAAGTCTGCTCCTCCTCCAGTCTCTGGCTTGGATATTCGAACTGTAAATGGAGAATTCTGGGAAAGTGCCTTTTCGACATCTATTGCCCCCGATCCTGAGCGGGCGTCCCATACCTCCCCGATTGAATCTATCGGGGACTGAATATCGAGCGCAGACGAAGCTACGGCCATCCGCAGCTCCTCCGGCGAAAGCCCGGGATCCTGGCTAAGCAAAAGTCCCGCCAGGCCCGATACAAAAGGAGCCGCCATTGATGTTCCGGAAAGCAGAACGTATCCTCCTCCCAGACCCGCGCTGATGATCGCAACCCCCGGGGCGACTACATCTAAGTTCCATCCAAAATTGGAAAAGGAAGCCACTTGGCTCCTCACATCGATCGCCCCTACAGCTATAGTCTTGTCGAACCCCGCTGGATAGAAGAGACCCTCCGCAGCTTCATTCCCGGCAGATGCTACTAATACTACGCCCAACTGATATGCGTACTCTATAACGTCCCTCATAAGAGGAGAGGGCCTGGGGTCTCCCCAGCTCATGTTTATCACATCTGCTCCATTATCTGCCGCATAGACTATGGCTGAGGCTACATCGTCGTCCTCAAGGAAGGCTCCCAGGCTCAGGTTCAGTCCCGCTCTCAACGCCATAATCTTGCAATCTGGGCAGACCCCCGCTATCCCCAGATTATTGTCCGCCACAGCTCCAGCTATCCCTGCCACGTGCGTCCCGTGGCCCGACTCGTCCATCGGATCGTTGTCTGGCTCCAAGTAGTCGCCTACTCCCGGAAGTGTAGGGGCGTCAGTGAAGTCCCATCCCCTTATGTCATCTACATATCCGTTCCCGTCGTCGTCAACGCCCTCACTTCCTGATGCCTCTTCGAGGTTAATCCATATATTATCTTTCAGGTCCTCGTGATTGTAATCCACGCCTGAGTCTACTATTGCTATGATCACGCCTCCGCCTCTTGAGAATTTCCCCCTCGCTTTCTCCCAGCCGATAGCTCTCAAGCCCCACTGATCCTTATATTTTGGATCTTTAGGAGCTGTGTGATAGCGATTCAGATAGTTGGGCTGAGCGTATTCGACATAGCTTTGACTCTCATATTCCTCTATGGCATCTTCAACATCAGATGACACATCCATCCTCAGCTTATATATATAGTCCAATCCTCCCACTACAGGTTTGCCGATCCCTTTCCCGCTTCCATAGCGCGGGAAGAGTTCCTCCTGAGAGAACACTTTGAATTTCTCAGACATGCTGTCCCACTCCACTGCCGCCTGGGACGACATCTTGGCACTTCCCGCCTTGAGCTTCACAATCAGTTCACCCGGAGCGTAGCCCTCTGCTATAGCCTCCAAGACTTCATCAGATAGTGCTAACGATATGAATCCACAGACGAGCGTCTGAGCTGCAAGAGCTAACAGTATGATCCTTATCGCTATATCTCTCATATTGCTCCTATCTTCAAGACACCCTGTTAAATCTCTATTATATTAGTGAAATCAAGGACATATGTCAAATCTAAAAAAGACAATAAGAAACCGCCTTTGGAAGGTTAAAAGGCGGCTGAAGAGATATGGGATACTACCTGTAAGGGGATATAGTGTCGTTTAAGGTATTCTCCCTTGGATTGCTAAATTGAGGAAAATTTGCTGCTTTATATGACCCCAGGTGTGAGATGACACAGCCGAGGGGCGAATCGATCCTGTTCTTCGATACGCTTACGGTCAATGATTGCGTACAATGCTCTCAGGTCATTCTTTAAAGAAGGGACGTCTGAAAGAATAAATGCTACGGGAGATCGTCTCATGCCAAAGAATTGGATAAAATTTGCATCTCTTTGGTCGTACGCTTGTTCGTGGCCTAAAAAAATAAAAGATATAAAAGGAACAGCGAAAATTTCAATGGATCTTCTTACCATAGTGTCGCCGTTATGTTCTGGAATAGCATAGAGCCCCTCGATGTCAGGGCTAAAATTATAGAGAGAGAGCTCGGTATCCTGCGAGCGCTCCATCGGACGACCATCCTCAGCAAACCGAACCTTCTTGCCTGCTAGAAAGAAATAGGGCGCCCGCGGAAAGTCATACCCCAGGTCACTGAACACATAATAGGTGTGCCCGTCAATCTCTTCGGTATGTGTAATTGTGATCGTTACCTCAGTAAGTGCAACCCTCAGTGAGTCCGGTATGGGATCGATCTCAGGCTTGATCAAATCGAGATCATTGAAGTAGCTGTGACTATAGGTCCAACTATTCCCCACCGCCAAGGGCAGGAAATCCTCAGGGTTATAGTCTTGTCCCCACGTCATATTTGCTACCCACAACTGCGCTGCTACGAAAAACGCTAATCTTCTCATTTAGCACTACACTAACCTTATAAGCGCAATCTCAGGGGGGCAGTTCAGCCTGACCGGAGTGCACGTCACGCCCACTCCTCTTGAAAGATAAAGATGACTCTTTCCCTTCCTGTATAGCCCTTCTATATATTCTGTAACCAGCATCGCAGGACACCACTTCAGACCCAGAAACTCAAGCACGACCTGACCGCCGTGTACGTGCCCCGATAAGGTCAGGTCGATCCCCCTTTGGACCGCATAAGGGAAATACCAGGGCTTGTGGCAGAGCAAGATCTTGGGATCTTCGTGAGAAGCCCTCCTAAGAGCTGTATCCATCTCATCGTCCACTCTTCTCGTCCTGTTGTCCACGCCTATTATATTGATCCTATTCCCCTTAATATCCAAGACCTCCGCTTCATTCCTCAGAATACGGACACCTGATCTTTCCAAACTCGCTGCTATCTCCTCGGGGTCAACCCAATGATCGTGATTGCCAAGGCACCCGTAGATGCCGTATTTTGACCTCAATCGGGACAGAGCCTTCTCACAAGGGGCGATATACCTTGTCGAATGAGATACAAAATCTCCTGTCAGAGCTACAATGTCTGCCTCAAGCCCATTCGTTATAGCGACCACCTCATCTAAGTTTTCTTTGTCCACAAATATGCCCGAGTGAAAGTCGGTTACGTGAGCGATTTTAAGCCCGTTAAGAGCATCAGGAAGGTTGTCAAGCTCTACCTCAACGTTTGTGACATCGTACTTCTTAGATTAGATTGGTGCAAGGCTCCGTAAGTGGAAGAGATAAAAGGAGAAGACGCCACACCGAAGGAGAGTTTCTTGATGAAGTTTCGTCTGATTAGGGAATTTATAGGCGAAAATTTCCTCTCGCTTGAATGCAGGGGCAAGCTGGCACTGCCCCTGCGAATTATCTTCAAGATACCATCCTTGATTAAAAGAGCCCAATCGTTTAGAAGCAGAAAGGGCAGAAGAATTAAAGATCCTGTGGTCCACACCGCAAAGGGAAATATCACAGCCCAGATTGTCCATTCGGGAAATAGATTCTGAGAATTTTTCCAGAAGAACAGAAATAACCAGGGCAGATTCATATAGACAAAAAACGTAGCGGTCAGGCTTTTAAAGCTGCCGTATCCCTCCGTAAAAGCCACCACCTTGGGATAGATATAGTATTGACTTCCTACCGTAAAACCTGCAAATGCCAGCGTGCCTAGAATGCTTCCGATCAACTCTTATCACCTGGACTTTTCTATGAGATTGGTTCCGCTTCCCCCCGATTGAATCTATCGGGGGCTCCTTCGGGGTCGCTTGGCTCGCAATGACAGTTTAGGGCGTTCGTAATAATGTGACTGGCTTTGGGCTTGAACAGGACAGACGAAAATGTCTATCCTACTACCAAGCACAGTGGGTCAGACCTCCTGTCTGACGAAGCAATCTCACTTTCTTTCGCCTTTAGGTTTTGCAAAGAGCGGCAGCGAACGGTCCGTCTCGGCCTCTATTTTCCGGTGGCAGGAGTGACACACACAGATCAGGTTCTCCAGCCTGTTCGCTTCCACGTTCGACTTGAACATCCGGTATGGCAGAATGTGATGCACGTCCAACTGCTTTCCCAATTCTTTCTCGGTGGCACCGCATGTTTGGCAAGTGTAAAGGTCCCTTTCTCTTGCCTGTTGAGCCTGCGATTCCCAGTTCCCCCCTCTTTTGTCAGGGTGCCCGTCTAAACGGATAAGGGACTCCTTATCCGCCTCCCTTTTCCATTTCTCGAAACACTCGCTGTCACAAAAATGGAGCTTCAGTCCATGCTTGACGTACCATTCGGGCATCTGGACAAGCTTTGAACAATAGCTACAAGGAACATCTAACATCTGATCCTTCGTCACATCCGCGCCCGGAAACTCGAAAGTCATCTGATCGGAGAGAGAGTCCGTTTCATTTAATTTACATTTCGACATGACTACCTGGTAGCAAGTCTGGGAAAAACTCCGTTTATTCTCCGGTTGGGTTATTCGATTCTGACGTTAGTCAGATTCAGCGGTATGGAAAGGGGAGGCTCTGACGCATCGCTTGCGAACGTCGCGTCAGGAACAAAGGATATATCCACAGGCACTTCTTTTGCTACAGCGGGGATATTTATTATAGGACCTGACCCAGGCGGTATTACTTCGTCAGGGATTGGAAAGAGTATTATCCTGAGCGTATCCGGTTCTATAATATTGGAAGCTATATTAAAACCATCCGGGACCCTTTCGGTCATCTCAGGGTCACCGAAGGTTATTTTGCTCATGTCGGCAGTTATGTCCATCTGGAGTCCACGGACAGGTTCGACATTATCCATTATGATAGGGATTTGGATACTGTCCCCAGGATTTGCATCTATCGTGGGAGTGGAGCCTATCGAAAGCTCTGTGACGCCTGAGACTACTTCTATTGTTTTACTTCTTGTTGACTGATCTTTCCCGTCCCCCACCGTAAGTGTGATCATGTATATTCCCGGCTGCAAAGGAGCTTGCCATTTTACTTCAGCCGCCGTAGATCCTTCAGGAAATGTCCCTCCGTCGCTGGTCCAACTGTAGTTAAGGAGATCATTTTCTGCATCCACGACCTCCGCGACGATGACGATTGTCTCCTGGATACTTACCTTAGCGCGCTCTGGTCGGATGGAGTTTATCTGAGGCGGGTTGTTGACAGGCCCTGTTGGGCTATCATCATCTCCGCAGCTTAGAAATCCGAAGATCAAAAGACAGAAAAGGGCAAATAACTGGCGGGGTAATTTTTCAACTTTCATCTTTCCTCCCTAGAGATAAGAGATATTTCAATCCCTCTTTCTTCACGTTGTGGCCAGGAGCATCTGGGTGAATCTCTTAGGAAGCAGATCACACCGAAGACACAAGCTTATTAGCTTGCATCAAGGTACCAAAAAGTCAACAACTTGTCAAGAGGAAAGTAGCCTCTAAGCTTGTATTCTCAAGGTTTCGAGCAAAGACACATGGTACCAGTTTTCGATAGAATTAGATTGAAAAGATGAACATCGAGGTCTTTAGAATTCAAAAAGTATTTGCAATACGACTTCAAATTGTTTATATTCGTTTGTAGCTATTAAATATAGAGGTGCAAATTGCTAAGGAAAGGAGGGGAAGTTTTTGCATGGCTGGCGTTACTGTTAGAGAAAAAGAGCCATTTGAAAAAGCACTTAGAAGGTTCAAAAAGACGTGTGAGAAGGCTGGTATAATGTCCGATATAAAAAAGCACCAGCACTTTGAAAAGCCAAGTGAAAGACGGAAACGCAAGATTAATTCAGCAAAGCGGAGGAAGTTAAGATTCAGCTCATCCGAATGATAGGGAAGAGCACAAGGTAAGATTAGTTGGATGCCAGATGCTATAGGCTATTTCTTTCCTAGTAGAGGTTTCTCCATACTTCTGGGGGGCCTCGTAAGTAGGTCCATCGTCAGCTAACCTATGGTAACTCCCCGCGGTGGACGTTTCACTGCAAAGGAAGCTATAAGTTATGTGCTGAAGCTTTGGATAGTGCACAACTTTGGTTCTGACAAGCCTCAACGAAGTTGCAGTCCATAGGCTCAATTTCGTCTTTCGCAGAAGCTATGAAAAATGACCGGATCGAATGTGACCCGGTCATTTTCATTATGATCTTCTATGGGCCAAAAACCTATAGTTTGGGGAAAAATCTGATCTTGTGGATGGATGTATCCAGTTTGAAAGAGAAGAAAGATGACGGTTGAGGAGTGATGGCTTTGAAAAGGGGATGAAAAGCACTTGACTTGGAAGGTGAAAGTTTGTAATCTTGGGATCCTTTTGAGTTATCATTACCATTTCAGTGGATAAATTATGTTGCCTTAGGAGGGGTGCCGTGGCTGACGCGTCCAACGAAGTTTACAAGGACTTGTCTTCATACAAACGATTAGAACAGCTAATTGAAGACAGGGAAAGTGAGGGGCTTTACCTCGAGTGTAAAACTGCAGGGGGATCTCGCACTACGAAAGATATAAAGCGTCAGTTAGGACAGGCGGTATCTGGTTTTTGCAATACACAAGGCGGACTAATAATTTATGGCATCAGCACGACGAAACAAGCCCCCACAGGGTTGGATGTTCTAACACAACTTGAACCTATCGGCAATATTGGACCCTTTGAACAGCAGATTCGCCGAGCTATACCGACTGTTGCGACACCTCCAATACTCACTGCTCAAACCAAGATACTAAGGCAAAAGAAAACCGACACTAGAGGGATTGTTGTTATTCATATACCAAAAAGATTAGGCGATCCAGTGATGTAGAATGAAGAAAACGTGTTGTACTTTCGAGCAGAAGACGAATTTGTAAAAGCACCTTATGAGATGATAAAGAGACTATTCGCAGCAACGGATAGTCCCGATCTACATCCCGCGTTCAGTTGTGAGCAGGTCAAGATTGAGGAAGATCTGGTGTTCCTAATCCCACTTTTAGTGGAGAATAGATCAAGTGCAATTGCGGAACACGTTAAGGTTAACCTAGTCGTCGAGAATCCAACAGACTGTGAGCTGATTATGCCATCTGTGCAGTTCAGAGATGCCTCAAACGTGAATCCAGGTCAAAAGATATACATATACACTATCAAGGAAGTCATACACCGTGGTCTGAATCTATCATTGGGAAATATTCAAGTGAAAATGAAAAGGGGCAAAAACTATAAGAGACGCCTTGATCTTTCCATTACTGTCTATGCAAACAAGATGATAGCGAAGCGCGTTGATTTCGTTCTTATTCTTGCAAAGAAAGGTGTCTCCGTTAGAGAAATATCACATGAAACTCTCTATTAGGTGCCCCGAAGCATGTTCATCTTCTCCTAGCCCGAAGACCCCATACAATGCATGACCACCGCTCCTAAATTCCCGCCCTTTCCTTTTTCTGATGGAAACGCAATACCTTCGGTCAATAAAGACCGGAGGTTATTTTTTGCCTACTTCCGAAAAAAGTGAAATATTTCAGGTCATTCCCTCGTAGTACATAAAGAGAGAAAAGCCTATGCCTGAGCAGAACGATATAACGCTTGTTAAAAGGACGCTAAAGGGAGATAAAAGATCCTTTGAAAGCTTAGTTGTGCGCTATCAAGTTCCCGTCTACAACATCGCGTATCGAATGCTTCAAAACAAAGAAGAGGCACAGGACATCGCTCAGGAAGCCTGGCTTAGATCCTACAGGTCACTACGGACATTTAAGAGAAATCTCAAATTCAGAGTGTGGCTCTTTAAAATAACTACCAACCTGTGTGTCGATAGACTCAGAAGCGGAACAAATCGTACGGTCTCCACAGACGAGGAGGATGCACCTCAGATTCCAGACGACAAAGACGCCCCTGATGTGGAGTTAGAATCCAAAGATATAAGAATGGAGGTACAAAGAGCTATAGACTCGCTTCCAGAACATTACAGGTCGGTCGTAATTCTCAGACATTTACAGGACTGTGCGTACGAGGAGATAGCGGAAATACTTGATATACCAACAGGAACGGTGATGGGGAGACTGTTCAGAGCAAGAAAGATACTGCAGAGTACTATTGAAAGATCTGATATAAACGGAGCATGCAAAAATGCACAAAGCCATAGGGAACCATCTTCAAGTCTACATAGACGGGAGGCTTATAGAGCCTCAGCGAAAAGAAATCGAAAAGCACATAGAAGACTGTCCATCTTGCAAAAAGGAATTAGAATCGTTGAGGAAAGTCATAACACTCACAGAGAAGACGCCCCCGATAGCTCCGCCTGAAGATTTCGTCAAAAGCGTTATGGGCAGGTTGCCCTACACATATGGAAAAGCAAATGTACCCCTCCTCCATCGCATCCTCGAAGTCGTCTTGAAACCCGCTGTGGCCTTGGCCTCGTTATTATTGCTGCTCGGATTGACTCTGATCTCATATGTCTATGTGATCGGTCCGTTAAATGTGGCATCGGAGATGGTCTCAGCGCTCCTTGATATTCGAAACACGGCAGAAGCGCTGTCGCCGTATATAAGCATCACTGCAGAGATCTTAGCTCTGTTCTCCAAGGAACTTACTATAGCGGTGGGAATATCCCTCTTTCTCTTCGGAGGGATTTTGATGAGATTTATAAATCTTGTAAATGGACGTGTTAAAATCAGAAACCTATAAACAAAGGAGAAGAAGATGAAAAGGATCTTCATCGTCACAACGTTAGCCATAGCTCTATTCCTTATGGCATCTCAGGCCTTCGCCGCCAAGGATATTGTAAGATCGGGCCAGAATATAGTAGTTGAAGAAGGTGAAACAGTAAAAAACGTAGTCGCTATAGGCGGCTCCGTAACAGTGAAAGGAAGTGCCAAAGACGCTGTGGCTATCGGAGGAAGTATTGATGTCAAGGGCCAGACCAGAAACGCCGTGGCCATCGTAGGGAGCGCGACAGTCTCAGGAAAGACCAAAGATGTAGCAGCTATAGGAGGAAATGTCTATTTAGAAGCGGGAGCCGAGGTCAAAGACGTACTCTCAATAGGAGGACAAATAGTAGCTGACAGCACGGCAATAATAAGTGGAGACGTGATGGAAGTGGGGGACATTCAAGGCTTAAATGCAATACTCCCCCCTATAGCACGGCGCGCATTTACGCCTGAAGTCAGGGATAAGATTTCCGGCTTCCTTTTCTTCGCCAAAATCATTTACAAGATCGCGGTCGCCCTGGTTGTCATAGCCCTGGGTGCACTCCTTATGATCTTCTTTCCCATGCATATCGAGAGCATATCCCATACCGCAAGAAACAGTATATGGCAGTCTGTACTTATTGGTCTGTTCGGATTGATATGCGTAGGTCCTCTTATGGTGCTCATAGGCATAACCATAATCGGAATACCCCTTGTGCCGCTTATCGGACTTGCCGCCTTTGTCGCTATGTTCCTCGGATACATAGCTGTCACACTCGTAATCGGCAAGGGGATACCTCTTAAAATAAAAGAGAAGTCCCCCATACTGGAGCTTGCAATTGGAGCCATAATCCTGGCGCTTGTGAACCAGATACCGTATCTCGGTTGGCTCACCCTCTCAGCGACTATTGCCCTTGGATTCGGAGCTGTTCTTACATCCAAATTCGGGACAGTAAGGACAGAGAAAGTAAGGGAGAACGGAGAGGCCCAGGCTTCATAGACTCGTTTTTCAAAATCCACAACACCCATTAGCCTTTTAGAAATAACTACTGCACAAAGGAGGAGAAAATGGACTTCATACTTTTCCTGGATCTCATAGCCCTGGGAGCGATCTTTATAACCTTCCTTCCACGACATGTCGAGAACGTATCCTACACCTTACGAAACAGTTTATGGCAGTCTGTACTTATAGGTCTGTGCGGGATGATTTGCATAGGTCCTCTTATGGTGCTCATAGGCATAACCATAATCGGAATACCCCTTTTACCGCTTATCGGACTTGCAGCTTCTGTCGCGATGTTCCTCGGATATATAGCTGTCACACTCGTAATCGGCAAAGAGATACCTCTTAAAATAAAAGAGAAGTCCCCCATACTGGAGCTTGTGATCGGACTCATAATCCTGACCCTCGTACACCAGATACCGTATTTCGGCTGGTTTACCTTATCGGCAGCTCTTGCTCTTGGGTTCGGAGCTGTGCTCACGTCCAAGTTCGGGACAGTAAGGACGGAAGAAGTAAGGGAGAACGGAGAGATTCAAGTTTCATAAGAACTGGGTGTGTAGACTTCCTGCTCTATCCGGCAGAGGAAACGCCCATCGTCTCAATCTTATCCCAACTTTGTCGTAGGAGACATCTCCGAGCTACGATGTCAATCTGTGGCGCAAATCTGCCTAATTTTCTCACCGATCCGAATCACAGTCAAAAAAAATCACAATTTGTCGGGTAAAGGCGCACGGTATGCACCTTTGATAAAGTTAGAGAGAAGAGAGTCGAGAATCAAGACTGGGAAGTTAAAGCGTTGAGGATCGAGATTTTCTGTGGTTTGGTGTTGAATGCGTATCTGTAAAGGAGCGTTTGAAGTCCTTACAGCTATTCTGTCTGTGGGTATTGAGCATCCATTGATAGGCTTGGAGTTACAGGAAAAGGTTCGACCGGTCAGTGATCTGGACAGTATTGTAGAATTCGCATTCGATCAGGCTGTGGGCGCGTTCTACATCGGATTGGTATGTAGTAGCCCTGGTGGGATGCGTTTATGTTTAAGATCACTTTATCGAAAATATAGTTGACATCGCAATGCAGTATTTTTATATTTGAGTTACAATCGGCTTTGTTGATGTGAGCTTGACAGGTTACGGTAAGTATATGGCTATGGAACGTCGTATCTTGGGCGATCCTGAAATAGAGCTCCCTAAATCCGCTGAGTATCTTAAAAAAGCAGGTGTAGGAGGTGCCGACTGTATATGGATAAAAGCGACGTCCAAAAGGAAGCTGAGGATTGTTGGAGGAAGGCATACCAGATTCAGATGCAGGCTCATCAGGCTCAGAGTGAGGGCAGGGAGGAGGAGGCGCTTATTTATTTTGAGGAAGCGATCAAGTACTACGAGCAATCCATAGACTTTTATCCCACCGGAGAGGCGCATACGTTCCTGGGGTGGAATTACAGTTTTATGGGAAGTCTACACGAAGCGATAGGGGAGTGTAAAAAGGCAATAGAAGTCGATCCCGACTTTGGTAATCCCTACAACGATATAGGAGCTTATCTGATCGAGTTGGGAAGGTTCGATGAAGCTGTACCCTACCTCAAGAAAGCCATGGTAGCCAGAAGATACGAGTGCTATCACTATCCTCACTTCAATTTGGCAAGGATTCTGGAACTTCAGGGAGCCTGGCTTGAGGCCATTGAGGAGTACAAGAAAGCTTACGAGGAAGCTCTAACTGCAAATTATGACTACCCTGAAGCTAAATGGGCTATACTAAGGGTTAAGAGCCTGATGAATTGAAATGGGGAATAGGCGAGTATGACCTTTGATGAGATAGATCTATTTGAAAATGCAGATAGAAAAACCGTAACGGAGTCTACGTTTGACCTTTCGGACTCCGACATAGAACTGAAGAAGTCCTTGGACTTGCTCTTTGAAAAGTACAACACGCCGGATTTCATACCGAACGATCCGGTCAAATTCGTGCACAGATACTCAGACGATAGAGATCGTGAAGTCGCCGGGATGATTGCCTCTATTATGGCTCAGGGCAGGAGGACTAACATACTTTCAAGCTTGGAGAAGATATTCAGACAAATGGAAGATAGACCTTACAAGTTCGTAGCCAATTTTGATCCAAAAAGAGATCTCGAGCGTTTTAAAGGCTTTTCTCATTTTGCGTATCGAATGATATTGGGCGACGACGTGGCGTGTGTGATATATCTTTTGAAACAGGTCATAGAAAAATACGGGTCCATAAAAGAACTCTTTCTCAGAGGGCTCGATCTCTCAGATGGGACGATCAGGCCGGCTTTAACGAGATTCGTCCAGAACATCTATAATCTGGATCCACTCCCAGAGACGGATGAGATTCCCCAAAGGGTCAAAGCACTGATCCCTTCTCCGGGCGGGGGCAGCGCATGTAAAAGGCTGAATATGTATCTGAGGTGGATGGTCAGATCGGACTCTGTTGATATCGGCTTATGGAGAGAAGTTCCGACAAGGATGCTGGTCATCCCGCTGGACGTGCATGTGTCCAGGCTCTCCAGGAAGTTCAAATTGACTGAGCGCAAATCAAACGACTGGAAAACCGCCGAGGACATCACAGATAGCCTGAGGAAGTTCGATAAAGACGATCCTGTAAAGTACGACTTTGCCATATTCGGCCTGGGTGTCTCAGCAAAAGAGCCATCCGTTACGTGAAGGAGGATAAGACATGGCAACCGACTTCAAGATGCTGAACATACTGAGGAAGATCCCCATGTTCGGGGAACTCTCAGTGGATGAGGCAAAGCTGGTGCTGAGCGCATGCCAGCAGAAGGAGTATGAGCCCAATGAGGTGATATTCAAGTACGGGGGAGGCAGCAGGGAGATGTTGATTCTGATGTCTGGTGAACTGGACGTAAGGTCCCTCGGCGGTGTCAGCGTAGCTCAGATCAAACCTGGACAACTGGTAGGGGAAATGGGTGTCCTCACGGGAAAGATCAGGTCAGCTACCGTAGTTGCTTTAGGAAAGTCGATGGCGCTGAGCTTGAACACCGCCGAGTTCGACAGGTTGCTTAGAAAATTTCAGAAGATAGGTCTGAAGATATTCAAGAATATTGTGGACGATCTGTCTGACAAGATCAAGACAGGCAATGTCAATTTAGAGGGAAGCACCAAAAAGATGGAGCAGTTGAGCAACATCGTAGACTCGAGCACTATGGGGTGCTCTAGTGCTCTCTTGTTGGAACACGCCGGCATCTGGGAGGAGAGTCAGGACCTGGATGCGGTTTTGAAGGAAGTATGTGGGGAGTCTGCTGAGGCAGATATCCAGACTACAAGGAGAAGCCAAAGGAGGAGTCACGAGGAGTGAGCTATCTTCTGGATACAGACATATGTGTTGAGATTTTGAGGAAAAACGAAGACATTATCTCAAAGATTAAGGCCCTGGCAAAAGACGATAGGATCACCACGTCGGTAATAACAGCGGCAGAGCTTTTGTCTGTTGCCAATGCTGCAAGTACCAACAAAGAACAGCGTCTGAGTCAGGTAGAAAACTTTTTGGAGGATGTCGGTGTTTTGCCTTTTGACCTTTCTGCAGCGGATCAGTACGGGAAGATATGGGCGTCCTTAAAATTTGCGGGAGCAACACTGCCTGAGAGAGATTTAAGGGTGATCAGCATAGCCTTATCTATGGATTTTGTTCTGGTCACACAAAAGGTCGGCAACTTCAGTCAGGTTAAGGACATTAAAGTGGAAGATTGGTCCTTCAGTGAGAAGGAGGATGAAAGTCAGAAGGAGGATGAAAATGGCAGTGAGGGTGGGAATTAACGGATTTGGAAGGATCGGAAGATTGGTCTTCAGGGCAGCGATGGAACAGGGAGGGTGCGATGTCCTTGCTGTGAACGATATAACTGATGCCCATACTTTGGCTCATCTTTTGAGATACGATTCAGTGCACGGCAAATACCCAGGTTCGATCGAACCCAAGGACGGCGCTATCGTCGTGGATGGGGCTGAGATCAAGGTCTTGTCCGAAAGGGATCCGGCCAACCTCCCCTGGGGAGATCTGGGCGTGGATGTAGTCCTTGAATCCACTGGCCTCTTCACAGAAAGAGAAAAGACATCAGGGCATCTGAAAGCAGGCGCAAAGAAAGTCCTCATATCGGCTCCGGCCAAGGGTGAAGACGTTACCATAGTTCTGGGTGTGAACGACTCTGCGCTCAAACCCGAATATACGATAGTATCCAACGCCTCTTGCACCACCAACTGCCTTGCTCCTATGGTGAAGGTCCTAAACGATAACTTCGGAGTTCGGAAAGGATTGATGACCACGATTCATTCCTACACAAACGATCAGGCAGTTGTGGATCAACCGCATAAGGATTTAAGGAGAGCCAGAGCATCCGCAGTCTCGATGATCCCGACTACCACAGGCGCCGCGGTAGCTGTCGGTAAGGTCATACCCGAGCTGAACGGAAAATTGAACGGAATGTCTGTGAGGGTCCCCACTCCTAACGGATCTCTGACAGATCTTGTAGCGGAGTTGAAAAAGAACGCCACCACAGATGAGGTCAATGAGGCATTCAAGGCGGCCTCCCAAGCAGGCAGCCTGATGGGGTATCTTTTTTACAGCGAGGAGCCGATAGTCTTAGCTGATATTATAGGCGATCCAGCTTCCTGCATCTTTGATGCCCTTTCGACCTGTGTTGTAGAGGACAACCTGGTTAAGGTAATAGGATGGTATGACAATGAGTGGGGCTATGCCAACAGATGCAGTGAGCTCATAAAATTGATGGCCGATTAGTAAACTAGCAATCTTTAGAAAGCCCCGATACTTCAATCGGGGCAGGGCGCTGGCCCCCAACCCTGTATGCTCTCTGCTACGTTAGCAGGCTCCCTTCTGAAAAATGGCTTGCAGATTACGGGGATTGTTATTATATTTGACAAGCATGCTATAGTAGAGGGGGAAAATTCTGGTAGAGGAGACTTGAAACCAAATGGTTACTTTTTTCATAATTGTTCATCTTTTGGTAAGTGCAGCCTTAGTTATCTCTATCCTCCTTCAGTCCGGAAAGGGTGGAGGACTGTCGGGGGCATTCGGTGGATTGGGTGAAGCGGGGGGGGGAGTACTAGGTGGGAGAGGGACCGCTACCTTTCTTAACAAAGCTACCGTAGTCTTGGCAATTGTCTTTGCTCTTAACTGTTTCGTACTCGGCCACTTCTATTCTCAAGGCAGCCAAGTTCAAACCGTAACAGAAAGGGTGCAGGAAGGAAGAGGCCCATTTTCCCCTCCCGCTGCTCCTCCTGATGTGACAGAGGGGCAAGAGCCAGGTTCTCCAGCTCAGACAGGGGGAGCTGTAGAATCGGAAATCCCCCAAACCTCAGAAACTGAATAGGAAACTTTTACCTCTCCCCAAGTGGTCGGCTCGGTCAAAGTTGTGCCTCCGTTATACTCCCAAGGTAATTCTCCTTCCCGTTGGAGTGATTAGAATACCTTAGCATCGATCTGCGGTGCTCCTATACATCGCTAAACACACAGGGTTACGTAAAAAATCAGGAATTGCTTATTCTGGTCTTTACAGAGAGATCGTTTATAACATTTCTTAACATCTTGAGACCTATATAGTGGTATTTTCTGAGCAGTCTGTCGAACTCCGCGGTGTTCAAGCTCAGTGCTATTGACTTTTCTGAAGAAACTACCGTCGCTGACCTGATCTTTCCCGTGAGGACGTCCATTTCCCCTACCATTTGCCAGGGTTAATTTCAGCTATGTTAAGATCGTCGCTAGGCCCCCTTACGTCCAGTTTTCCCGACATGAGGATCAACATCTCACTGCTGCCTCCCCCGTATTTGAATATCACCTCATTGGGTTCATAGTCCTTCTGCTGGCATGCGCTCAGCACGAGTTTTGCCTCATCCACAGAAAGTTCCCCAAACATGGGGATCTTTCTTATCATGTTCAGCATCTTGAAGTCGGTTGCCATGTTTTATCCTCCTTCACGTAACGGATGGCTCTTCTCCCAAAACAGTAACGTGTACCCCAGAAAATCCAAATTGGACACATAGCTTAACAACTTCTTAAAGTCGACAAGAGCTCAAAATGAGTCTCCACGGGGGCTGTTATGTCAAATAAACCTTGTATCTTTAGAGCTGTAATTTAGAAATAGGTCATCTTGCACCACTCGATTTGGTAGAATACGTATTCCCAATAACAGAAAGGTAAGACTGTCAAGTCGGGTAGTCTGTACAAGCAACGCGAAAAACTTGCTTTACTTGTCCAATTTCGTGCTCAGAAAAACGGGTTCGGTTTATTCCCGCTCTTCCATTTCTATCGCCAAACTTTTTGTCTAAAATGTCCTGCACGATCATAAGTTTAATTTCTATCCTGTCTCACTAAAAAAAAGTAACTTATGTGGACTTTTAAGGCTGAGGCTAGCTTGCGTAAAGTAGAAATTGAAGCTGAACTGTCTCCCAATTCGATCTTGGATATTAGGCTTAGCGATAGCCCTGTCCTGTTTGCCAACTGCTTGATCGTTAACCCTTTTTCCTGCCTTAAAGCTCGAATCCTTTGTCCTATCTCTGATGCTAACTTTTCGTCAGGATCAATTTCCAGGCCCCTCTCAGCCAGAGCCTTTTGAATAACATCTAAAAGTTCTGGCATCCTGAATGGTTTCGTAATGTAATCAGTAACGCCCAGCTTCATCGTGGTGACAGCCGATTCCGTACTCGGGTAACCCGTCACTACGATTACAGACACATCCGAGTCGAACTTCCTTATGTCTACAAGGAGATCATCACCTGTTATTGCGGGCATTTTTAGATCCAGAAGTACCACGTGATGCATCGCACTTTTAAGTTTGTCCATCGCCCTTTTGGGATCAGTGACACTTTCAACATCGAATCCCTCTTGAGTAAGGTAATGACTAAGCGCATCGCTAAATTCTTTGTCGTCGTCAATTATCAGTGTCTTAATCCTCATCATTAGCTCAATTCATGCTAAAGTTTTTGTCAGCACATCTTCAAGTTCTGACAGTTTAAAGGTTTTGTACAGTATCGCGGAAAAGCCTATTCCCCTTGCCGCTGTCCTCTTAGTAAAAAGCATTTAGGATCAAGCACTTGTCGATAAAAAGTTTCAACTATTGTCTTTTGATATGACGTGAACCCCAAACTGGACAGGGTCTTAATATACGACGTGTACTGCTTCCCAGGAAAGCGACACCAATTAAGCAACCTGGGGTAGTAGATAAAATTGTTTTCTCCACTCTTTTGGGGTCTTATATCCCAGGGATGAATGAAGCCTGTTCTTGTTGTAATTATCGATCCACTGAGATATGATCTTCTCAGCCTGTTCAAAGGATTCAAACTTGTGAAGCCAAACACACTCTTGCTTGAGGGTCCTGAAAAAACGCTCTACAACACCGTTCCAATCGGGTTTACCACTTGGTATGTATTCCTGACGAATTCCCCAATATTCGGTACTGGCCAAATAGGCCCGAGCCAAAAAGATGGAACCATTGTCAGAGCGCAAAGTGAGACCCTGGGGGACAGCCTCCTTGGAAGTGTATCGAGAGATCACGGCCCGATCCAGGGCATCTGTGGCCTCCAGTGCCCTCCCTTTTCGACTAAAACGATACCCAGGAACCTCCCGGCTTCCGTTGTCCACCACCGCAATAAGAGGACACCAACCATCTTTTCCACAGTAAATCTTTGTCAAGTCACTCGACCACAAACTGTCGGGACTATCCACCACAGAACGCTTCTGGGCAACCTGTGGCCCCTTTCTCCCGGGACGATTCCACAGCTTACACTGCCACCCCTTAAGCTTCATTATCCTATGAACCTTCTTAACGTTGACACATTCCCCTTCCTTGAAACGAAGATGCGCCCAAACCCGCCTGTGACCAAATGCCTCTTCTTGGTCCAGTATCCCTCGAATACGAAAAGCAAGCTCCTCATCTATCACAGGCTCTTTAACAGAAGAACTGACACCTCTATCCCTAAACCTATACAGAGTCGAACGATGCAAACCCAAAGCCAAAGCTACCACCTTGCGGGAATAGCCTCGACCCAAAAACCGCCCACTCAAGGCAACCGCTTCGTTTTTTTTAGACGGGCTACCTCTTCGAGTATCTCCAACTGGAGCGTCAACTGCCCTACCTTGCGCTCCAACCGGCTAACCTCTCGCTCCTTCGGATCCTTGCGACCACGCCGAGACTTCAGACTCTCCTGGCCCCCTTCTAAGAAACTATCACGCCAAGCATACGCCTGCGACTGGCTAATTCCATTCTTACGACACACCTCAGATAGATCTGCTCCTCTCAAAAGAGCCAACACAATCTCTCCCTTACGGGTCGCCGTCCAGCGCTTACCATCTTTCACTTCGGGGCTCGACACCTTGACCTCCCTTCTCAAACCCCAATTTGCGAAATATTTGTCGCTCTGTCAAGGGGAGCGGTATGGACGATACCGACTCTTTGTCAACCTTTTTCAAATCATAACATATATATTCTACAATTATTTAGTATGAATAAACTATTCTATAAATACTATATAAAAAGAAAGCCCGCCATTTATGACGGACTGTGTGTTCGAGTATCGCCGACCGTTCTACATGTAGAGACTCTTTACCTTTAGGATGATTCACTCGTTCCCATTATCACCTCGTGCAATATCTTGCTCAGTTCTTCGACCTTATATGGTTTGGCAACAAAACTGCTAAAACCATATTGCCTGAAATTGGCTAATACTGGATCCTTAGAATAACCGCTCGATACAATTGCCTTAACCTCAGGGTCTATTTCAAGCAGCTTCCTGATGGCTTCTTTTCCCCCGATACCGCCAGGCACAGTTAAATCCATAATAACTGCATCAAAGGGCTGTCCTGATTTCTGGGCCTGCTTGTAAAGCTTGATAGCTGCGGCGCCATCTTCGGCAAACTGTGCCTTATATCCAAAATGAGTCAGTGCTTGGCTGACAGACTCTCTGATGTCTACCTCATCGTCCATTATCAAAATCTTGCCTTTGCCGGCAAGGGGTCTTTCCTCTACATCTTCCTTTATCTGTATTTCTTTTGAGGTACCGGGGAGATAGATATGGAAGGTAGTTCCAACTCCCAGCTCGGATTCTACACTTATGTACCCATCGTGGTTTGTAATTATGGAATAGGAAATCGTAAGACCAAGGCCGCTGCCTTCCTGTTTAGTCGTGAAAAAGGGATCGAATATCTTATCAAGATGCTCCTGGGATATACCGATCCCCTGATCTTCAACACATATTTTTATATATTTTCCCTCCTGCAAAGGGAGAGAGTGTTTTGCTCCCACAGAAACATTTTCAGCACGCACCTTAATTGTCCCGCCTTCAGGCATTGCCTGGTAAGCATTGATAATCAAATTGTTGATGACCTGACTTATCTGTCCTTCATCAACTTCGACCGCCCAAAGATCGTCTGGCATGGAAATTTCACCCGTAGCATTGGAGCCTCTCAAGGCAAAGTCAATTGAATCTTTTATCAGCCCTGGGATAGCGACTGTTTTCTTAATTGGTGCTCCGCCTTTGGAAAAGGTAAGCAATTGCTGGGTCAAGTCCTTTGCCCTCATGGACGCTTTTTCCACATTTGTCAATACTTCACAGATTTTATCTCCCGACTCTGCATATATCTTTGCAAGGGAGACATTAACCATAATTGTAGCTAGAATATTATTAAAGTCGTGAGCAATTCCAGCAGAAAGGATACCTATCGATTCAAGTTTGCTGATTCTTAGAAGCTCCGCTTCCATTTTAACGCGCTCGGTGATGTCCTCCATATAGCCTTCAAATCTGTCAAGCTGACCATGTCCATCCCAAATAGCCACACTGTGGCCTCGCACCAGGATATTCTTTCCATCCTTCCGTCGGAGCCAGTGCTCATACTCGTGGTGTCCATAACGATTGAGGTGTTCCAGTAGCTCTTCTCGGTCTTTGAGGTCTACATAGACATCAGAAGGTTTTATGCTAACGATGTCGCTCGGCTCCAACCCCAACATCTCCAAACCTTCCGGATTATAGTAGGTAGTCTCGTCCGGTTTCGTTATAGTAATCCCTATCGGTAAACGCTCAATGAGCATCCTGTATTTTGCTTCGCTTTCCCGTAGCGTCTCTTCCACCCGCTTGCGCTCCGTGATGTCTAGCAATTGAAGCTGGATAGCACGTTTTCCTTTGTACCTGACAGATACATTACCAACTTCTATCCATTTGACCGTCTCGTCCTTCGTTATAAGTCGAATTTCATAAGGAGGAATATGTTCGCCAGCAAGCCTGTTTCTCATATTGGTTTCAATTAACTTATGATCCTCTTTTAAAAACAAGTTCATGAAATTGAACTCAGGGGACTGGTACTCTTCTTTCGTATAACCTGTTATTTCAGTTAAACGCTGGTTACTCCAAAATAATGGTTTGTTTGAAGTGATAATGCCCAAGCCTAAAACAGAATTGTTAACCAAAGTACGGTACAATTCCTCAGATTCCTGCAGTGTCTTCTCCGCCTGCTTGCGCTCGGTGATGTCGTGATGATACCAGACCCGACCATAGTACTCTCCATCCGGACTGAACATCGGGGCGGAGTAGCGTTCGAACGTTACGCCGTTCACCAATGCAATCTCATCATAGCTCTTCTCGTTGCGGTGTTCATAGAGATAATTCACCCGTGCAAGGAACTGCTCTGGATCGACTAGCTTGTTCAACACCGACTGTAAGGCACGCTCGCTGGACCTTGCCTCTTCAACCTCAGGAGTGATACCCCACATGTCAATAAATCGCTGGTTGAAAGAGAGCCACTTCCCTTTACTATCCACCACAATGATCCCGTCGATCGAAGTTTCCTGCTGAGTCGATAGGATAATGTTCCTAAATCGCAGTTCTTCCTCTATCCGCTTGCGCTCGGTGATGTTTTCATGTATAATAATAGCACCAATCACCGTACCATTTTTGAAAAAGGGAACTCCTTTCACATTGAAATAAGCATCAGTACCCCCAGTTGTCGTGGGGAAATACACATCCCTTAAATCCAAAGACTCTCCTTTGATCACTCTTGTGTAACTCTCCGCAATACCTGTATTTACAATACTTAAGCGAGTTACAAAATCTTCCCCAAGGTATTCTTTTTTAGAAGTTTTCCCCTTGCCTATGTGATCTATGTGATAAGGATTAATGTCGACTACTTTACCATCCTTGTCCAATAAGACAATCGATACAGGGGCTTTTTCAAATATACTCCTATACCTTTCCTCGGATTCTCTTAATGCCTCCTCCGCCTGAATGCGCTCATATATTTCCCCTTGCAATTCTTCCGTTCGTATTTCTACCCGTCTTTCCAGGTTTTTGTTTACATATTCCAATTTATCAACCATCAGGTTGAATGAATCAGCTAAGTGGCCGATCTCATCCTCTGACTCTGTCTCTATTCTGTAGGTGAGATCTCCTGTCGCTATCCTCTTCGTTCCCCTCACCAGCATATTAATAGGCGAAAGTAACCTGCGAACATAAAACGCGCCTAAAACTATTGCTATAATCACAATCACTAACGCCCAAAAGAGCGTATTTCTTATGGCTATCCTAATCCCTTGATCTTTGCTATAAGCGACATCTTTGGTCATCTGAGCGATGGTTTCTTGAATCCCTTCGGGAGAGAAACCGACACGGACAATACCCAGTCTCTTTCGCCCAAGCATAATAGGCGCCGATATATCAAAGATATTTTCCTGCCTTTGTATTAACAAATCTTTGGAAGCAATCGCCCCTTTAGTAAGCTGATCGGTAAGCATCCTCCCGGTCAATTTAGACTCTTTAGTCCCATCAACCTGAACCCTCCCTTCTTCATCATGGACGTAAATATAGAGGATGCCCTTCCCCTCCATGGCCAACCTGGCAAGATAGTCCATTTCGAAAATGTCAATTTCATGCATAGGCTCCACAAGCTTTTTGGCCAGTAGGGTTGTTAGATCACTTATTTTCTGATCCCATTCTTGCTGAAGAGCATTCTCCATAAGGACTTTGTTAATGCGTTCTACATCAGAGAAACTCCGCCGGTGAAGATCTATTACAACGGCAATAAAAACCACTACAGTCAGGAGGATCACAAGCGCGGTAAATAACATTAACTTTGTCCGGATGCTTCTGAATGGGAACATTCTTAGCGAACCTCCTCTGCACAAGTCTTTAACACGTCACCAATAAGCTTTAGGCCCTCTTCTGGAATTTCAACGAATCTATTTATGTGGCGCGGTTTAAGGGCTTCTCTACCTTCTTCGCTCTTATCCATCTTGAGCAGTTCTTCTTTAATCCTATCCACCACTTTCTTTTCCAGCCCCGCTCGGACTATCACGAACATTCTGGGAACCTTCTGGGTCTCATAAATAATCTCAAACTCCTCTCTATAAGCCTCTGGGTTCTCCCTTGAATTAACCCAATCCAAGTTGCTCAAAGCTCCAGCAGTGACCTTGTTATAGTACACCCAGCTGGAGATATTCAACTCTGAGCCGGAAAAAATATAGCCTATCTTACCCGGCGGAACAGAGGAATCAAAGTGATCTAATTCAACCAGATCCAGGCCCTTTATCTTCATTGAGCACATGGGAAGGAGGTAAGCTGAGGTTGACACCGGATCCTCGAAGGCGATTATCTTCCCCTTCAAATCTTCCAATCGACGTATTCCACTGTCCCTTCGAACAAACACAAAGCTATTATACTCAGACATTCCCTTTCTCCAAGCTAAAAGAATCGGAGTAGCACTTACCTCAGCTTTGTACAGGAACGCCGCAAACGGAGTATCTAAAATGATGTCGATCCTTCCCTCTTTCAGATACTTAATTATAGTAGCGTTGTTATTATCACCCGCAAGTATCACCTCACCTTTTTCAATGCCCACATCCTTAAGCTTTGATGCCAAATAGTCTATAATAGGCTCGAACTCCCTCTGTTTTTCCGATACTTTGTCAGTGGCCTTGCCTAGAGTAAGGACACGTTGTTTAGGCTTTTCTCGGCTATAAGCGACGCTTTCCAACAGAAGCCCCAAAGTCAAAATCAAACCAACCACAATTGTCCTAAGCATAACCTTCTCCCTATGGAAGCGCTGTCTCCCGAGCCCACAGGGCAGAGAGCATAGTAATAGAACCTTCTCTCTCATTTGCAGTAAATACAATTCCATTTTCAGGATGGGCTGATAATCCCTCTGTACCTATAGTGCTCTTTTCCATACCAATATCATTTTCATAGTCAACACCGGTCGGAGCAATGGAATCCAATTTGGGATCCGTCGGATCGGTGACATCGTAAACTACCACCGCATGGGATTCCTGTAAGGCAATTAGCGCATACAGCTTGCCATCTTTTTCGATTAGGACACACTCTTCCGGTTCGGTCCTTTTCGTCGACTTGCGCTGATCGATATTATAGGGAGGCGCAGGAACATCGTCCTCAACTAGATAGGTGCTCAGAAGAGTCCCATCTGTAAGGCTCATCATACTGAATGAGCCGTTCTTCTCATTTGAAATCAAGGCGTAGGCGCCATCAGGTGAAATCGCAAGACCGTCGGGCTCGGCGGGTAATCCTTCAACATCTGGTAAAGGGACAAAGGTCATAGTTGCATCAGGGACATCTGACAGTTCAAATATGCCGATTTCGCTTGTCTCCTGCACAGAGACGATAACCGTGTTGTTGTCGGGCGATATTTCAACGCCCTCAGGCTCCGAATCTTCGGCATGGTCAACTCTTATCTCCTGTGTCACCTCTGCATGGGTAACACCCTTGCTCAAATCTATAACAGAAACGCTGCCGCCAAAGCGTTCAGCGGGCTTACAAGGTCTATCTTCACGATCGTCTTCGTTGGAAACAACAATCCATTTACCATCATTGGAAAAGGCGGCAGAATCGGGATTATAGCCGACTTGGATGCGTTTTTCGATTGTCCCATCGTAAATTTTGACCAAAAGGATCCAGCCTTTTGCGCAGTCAACTTCGGCCACTGTAACTGCAATGTATTGACCGTCCGGTGAAACATCTATTGCTGTCATCTCGGAGGTTGCAGAGCCCGGATCCAGAGCGTAAACGGAGCTAAAATTAAAGTCTGTCGCCATATAGTCAATCAGGGTGAGTCTGTTTACGGCTGAAGACACGAAGACAGCTCGGTTATCTGTCCCTGGAACAATGCGAACGATCTCCGGATTGGCGTCCTGTTCTATGGCACGGGAAATGACGGTCTTAATTTGAAAAGAATCGCTAGTTGACGGGCCAACAGGACCTCCTTCGTCCCTTCCACAGGCGAAAACCATCCATAACGCCATGGACCATAAAATCAACAGATTTCTCGTAAAGACCTCCTTTAATTATTCGGCTCATATGCTTAAAACTTGAAATTGGATTGGATCAAAAGCTGATTGTCCCTCACACTATCTTCCGGAGGATCGCCGCCTGTTGTTTCGTCAAGGATGTAATACTCCATCTTTATGATTAGATATTTATTGATACGGGTCAATAGTGCCAAAGTAGTCATCTTACGATCCCAGGTCATAGGATTGCCCAGCAGAGGTGGATGGTCTCTGACATTTAAAACACCATAACGAATTAGAGGTTCGATATCTTTTATCGGCAAGAGCTTGATTCGATAAGACACTTCGATGTAATAACCATCTCGGGGTAATAACCCGTCCTGCGAATTGATAAATTCAGCTCGAGTATGGACATTATGCCGATCAAAGCTAATCCTTCCGCCATACCAGCAATGAGTCCTATCGGTGCGATCTCCTAATTTATCGTATTCGGCTAAACTCTGGGAAAGCTGTGTCTTCCAGTCAAAGTCGTCTATCAGTTTGCCGTTATAATACCAACTCAAAATAGATAAGTCAAGTGTTTTTAATCCCAGAATAGCGCCATACTCAAAAGTCTGGCCATCTTTTGTCGCAGAATCATCGTAAACAATCAGTTTGAAAGATTTGTCCTCAGCGGCGTCGCCGGTGCCCAGCGGACGTTTCTGGGCAGTAGAAAGAGCGCCGACTAAACTGACATCTTCGGCTATCGGGAATTCGGTCTGTGAGGTAATGTGATATTCCCGGCCTCTCCAATAGGCAGTACCGATCAGCGGATAGCCCTCCGTCCGGCGACCGGTGTGAATATAGGGACGGTTTTTCCCAATTTCAAATAGAGTGCGGATCGATGGTGCATTAAGGTGAGCGTAATGCTTATCTACGCGCGCTTTATTATCATCAAAGCGGAGCTGTGCTTTATAGTATAGATTTTCGTTATAAATAATTTTGGTCGACAGTACAGCTTTATCTATTCGCGCGTGTGGGCTACGTGTTTTAACCTTTTGAAAGGTCAGATCTCGATGAGAAAAACCGCCGCTGCCTTCAACATCTACGAATTCCATCTCCACCACACCGCCGAATTCCATTAAAATACCATCGCTATTTCTAATCTGGAATGCATCCGATTGGGCAGTAAAAAGTAGGATACTTAATAACAGCAAGTTTCTCATTTCTTTTTAATCTCTTGCCGATCACGATAGACCATCATTGACCTCCTTGACAGCGATTTTGTCAGTCTTGAATGCACTATCCCCTGCCGCGTACCACTTCTGCAGCTCTGGCCCAGGGATAGTCCGGATCATCGGCCTGTGCATCGCGATAAGTTGGGAGCCACACCCACCGATCTGCCCGTGATCTGTTTGGATGACTTGCATGGAGCATCAGATCGTGAAATAACACCGCTTCACCGGCACCAAGTTCTGCCGTTACAGCCGCACTTTCATCTACCGCGTCAGGACGAAGCCGATGTTCGAATCCGAAACCATCATTTGTATCCCCATCGTGAACAACGAAACCCTTGTGGGAGCGGGGCAGCAATTTCAGGCGGCCGTTCCCGGCGGTGGAATCCTCCAGCGCAACCCACAGAAATCTTGTGGCTCCCCTTCCAGTACGGCCAATTCTGGTGCCAAGGGCTGCCGAAATTTGCTGATTCGTTCTTGAAGACTACCTTGTCACTTAAAAAAGAGATGTTGGGGCTGATTATCGCTTCGAGGATGTCGAGCAGTCGCTCAACACTCACCGCACGGCGAAACAGTTGGCTCTTCACTGCCAGACCCACGTACACCCTATTATGCAAGACCTGCCCAGGATCCTTCCCAGCTCGGGCGGCCTCACACCGCACTTCATCCAGGATATAACCGATCTCCTCTTTGAACACTTTCACCTCATCTTGATCGAACAGGTCGGGGACGATAACAAAACCGTTCTGAACAAAGCCGTCGCAGACTTCCTCAAATGATGGGCGCATCTTTCCCCTTCCTTCTAATTTAACATCAGCGTGGTTTAAAGGCGGAAAATTTGTACTCGATAAAGATAGATAGTATCCGATGGTTCTCAATATTTTTGTGACTAAATTATCTCTACCCGTAAACGGTAAGGGCAGACCCGCAGGCCTGCCCCCAGTCAGTAGATAGGCCCCCGATAGCTTCAATCGGGGGCAGAGACGAATCTTCCCTCCCCTGTATCCTCCTTACTTAAAATATCGTTTCGTTCAGCCAGCTATCTGCAAAAACTTCCACCATGAACCGACATTCCTCCTTATTTCCTCGGCTCGAACTGAGGTATCGAAGAACTTTTTGGGGAGAAATCAGTTATTTACCCCTCGCTCGCCCAAGTGTCTGTCCAGCATAAGTAAAGAGGTGTCCTGGTCTCCTATCATCTTCAACTGCTCTATGATCTGGGCGGTTACTTTTTCCTCTTCGACCTGTTCTGTGATGAACCACTGCAACTCCACCTGGGTTGCGTAGTCGTTCTCCTCAACCGAGAGCTCGTAGAGTCGATGGATCTTCCCTGTCACCTCCTGCTCGTGTTCCAGGACCTGCTTGAAGATGGCCAGCGGCGATTTGAACTCCGAAGGCGGCTGATCGATAGCCTGAAGAACCACGCGTCCGCCTCGATCGTTAATATAGTCGAAGAGCCTCATAGCGTGTGAATACTCCTCCTGGCTTTGCAGTCGCATCCAGCGAGCAGACCCCGAAAGATGGATCGTTTCGCAATATGTGGCCATCGAAAGGTACAGATAAGAGGAGTAGAGCTCATCTTTGATCTGTTCGTTGATCGCATCTTGAACTGTCTTTGTTAGCATCCCTTTGCTCCCTTCTATAAGAATAGATAGAATTGACGATTACTATATTTAAACTTACGTTGTACAGCAGGTTAGGTACCGCGGGCTCCTTAAATAAGAACAGGCAAGAATATCTATCCTACCGACATACAAAAAGGTGGGTCAGACATTCCTATCTGGCCAAAGTTATGGCTCTTCTGGGAATGAGTCCATCTCATTAGTAACAGTATCCTTGTCCGCACTAATTTTCCAGTACCATCCGCCTACATTCGATAGAGATATACCCCACCGGCAAAGCTCTTTCCATGATTATCTTTGCTATCCCAGACTACAGAGCGATTGCGCACATTCATCTTTCTATCCATCGATTTCGGAACTTTATGTCCTAACATATTATACACGGATATGTTGATTTAGCTATGAACACGAAAATCATAATGAATCACTTTCTTGGGTCAGAATAGAGAGATTCAACAACACTAGATACTCGAGGTGATACTTCAAACTGTCGTCATTATACCTGGTAGGTCTGCCACGTTCCCAGACAGCCGTGGCCCCGGCGAATGTGTAGGACGCCTTTAGCCGGCTCGGCGATGTATCCTGATATGGAGTGCATCCCCTTTTCTCCGTGCCTGCATATGCCGCTTGCCTCATTTTGGTGGTCTGCAAGGATAGTCTTTAAGGTCTCTACAGTTATCTTTCCCCAGTTTTCCACGATCAGGGCACGCATACGGGCAAGTCGGGGGCAGGAATCGGGAAGGGAATTGGTCTCAAAGGGCGAAAACTGGGGCGTCAAGTAATGGTTGGTGTGCACGCAGAGGTGTGGATGTTTATCCTCAAAGAGGGCGATTCCCTCAGGTCGAACCTCGACGTCGGCGATTTTACCCAGGCTGTCGCATAGAACTACGTTGTGTGCTGAGCAGGTGCGGTGCCGCTCCAAGAGTTCCACGCACTCCTCTACGGTCTCTTTTTCCAGCATTACCCGCTTTAGGGGATAGTGGGGCAAACCGTGACGCCACTGATAGTCGTACAGAGCATTGGCAAAGTGAGTCAGACCGTGTTCGTTCATTCCCGAGTAGCCGAGTTGTCCGGCAAAGGTGAACATGAGCGCTCTTGGACGACCATCGGCAGGCTTTACCCGAAGCAATATTGCCACGTCTGCGTATTCTGGCTCCAGGTCCTGGTTCTGGCCGGCAAGGGGCTGGCCGTCGGCTGTGACTGTTCCTGCCAAGGCAAAGGCGGAGCACCCCTCCATCGTCCCCGAACTGACCTGGGCGGCCTCAGCGCGGACCTGGCAGAGCATCGCCTCTTCAAAGCTTATACCTGCCCCGTCAGCAAGGCCGCGTACCTCCTCCAGTAAAGGAGGACTTAGTATTTCCATTTCCTGCCTGAACGCCATAGCGTTTTTGCGTAGTACACTTACTGGTGTGTGCGTTAGCTTCTCTATCCACAAAACGTATCGCCTCACCAGATCGGCAGCCTGGGAACCATGCTGGTAGCCCATCTCATAAGAACTTCCCTCCACCTCGATCAGGGGGAATGCATGACCTGTCATATTGTCCCTTGCCTCTACAAGTAGACACTCTAAAGGGAAGGATATTGATATGCTGTAGACTTGTTCAGGAGTGCGCCCCTACGGCCGCTTGCCGCATCTTTCGAGCCTTCATTTCGGCCCCTGTTTTAAGATGAACGACCTCACTACCATAGCTTGCCATCGTTATTCCCATCTTCATCCACTCTATAAGCAATTCCAGGTCGTTTTGCTGACAGCCGGGTACTGCGTCATGCCTTTTACAGGCCTCTATAACCTCTTTGACGCACTCGAACATTTTGGGGTCTCCCTGCTTTCCGGGGATCCCGAGGTTGATCGAAAGGTCGTTGGGTCCGATAAATGCGGCGTCCACGCCCTCCACAGACAGAAGATCGTCTATCCTTTCAATCGCAGTTGAGCTTTCTATCTGAATTGCGATCATCGTCTCGCGATTTGCCTGCACTATGTAATCCTGCACGGGAGTGCTCTCGTAGTCCAAAGCCACGGGTCTGAGCGCCGAGCCCCTCCTCCCCCAGGGCGGAAACTTGGTAGATTCGATTATTCTTTCGACCTGCTCCTTCGTCTCAACTCTCGGAATAATAAGCCCCATAGCCCCCGAATCTAATGCCCTTGCCAAAAAGTGATAGATGGGATCTGGGACTCTCATAAATGGCATAATCCCTGTAGCTCTTCCCTCCTTCATCAGCAGCCTGGCTGTGTCCTCATTATACGGAGAATGCTCTGCGTCCACAACGAAAAAGTCAAAGCCAGCGTCGCCCAAAATCCTTACAGCCTCGGGGTCTTTCATAAGGTTAAGAAATGTACCTATCGAAGTCTTCCCATCCTTGAGGTCCCATTTTACCTTATTCTTTATCATCTGAATATCCTTTCGTTGGGAGTAGGACAGGGTTGTCTCGTCTACTGGCTACTTTACCCTATTTTACGACATTTCTGATCCAATCCCACACAAAGTTTTTTCCGTCTTTCGTCCTGGCTGAAAAGGGTACAACAGGAGAAGTCTCGAGTTCGTGTAACAGTTCTCCAAAGGTGTCCTTCTGCAGTTGAAGATCATTTTTTGAGACTTTGTCAGATTTTGTCAAAACTAAAAGGAATGGCTTCTTGTAGTAAAGGAGCCATTCCATCATCTTCAGGTCGTTCTTCTGCGGATCGTGTCTTGCATCTATCAGTTGGATTATACCCTTGAGATTTTTCCTTTCGAGCAGATAGGGCTCAACCAGATCTCCCCACTGTGCCCTTTCAAATTTGGGGGCCTTTGAAAATCCATATCCTGGAAGATCGACAAGGTGTAATTTATTATCGATTCTGTAGTAGTTTAAGGATCTTGTCTTACCGGGTGTAGAACTCGTTTTGGCAAGGTTCTTGCGCCTTAACAGGACATTTATCATGGAGGATTTCCCGACGTTCGACCTGCCTGAAAAGGCGACTTCCGGGAGATATCCGCAGGGAAGGTCATCAACTGTGTAAAACGATCTTACAAACTCCGCAGATACTATTTTCATAACCTTATAAAAATATCCGGGATCAAGCGTAGACTCCGTATGACAACCCCGGATACTAATAGTAGACAGGGCCTCTCTTTGCTCCTAACTACTGTCTGCTTCATGCTTGTACTAAGCTCGCCTCTTCTTTATCCTGTAATCCGGCTGTGACCCCTTTTCTATGACATCCTCAGTAATTACGACGTCTTCGACGTTGTGCATAGATGGGATCTCGTACATAATGTCCAGCATCACATCCTCAAAGACCGCTCTCAATCCCCTTGCACCGGTGCCCTTCTTCGTGGCTATTTCAACAACTTTCTTTAAGGCGTTATCCTCAAACGAAAGCCTTATGCCGTCCATGTCGAAGAGCTTTCGGTACTGTTTAGTGATGGCGTTTTTGGGCCTTATGAGTATATCCAGAAGGGCATCTTCGCCCAGATCGTCAAGTGTGCTTACAATAGGGATCCTCCCTATAAGTTCAGGTATAAATCCGTATTTCAAAAGGTCGTCAGGCTCGACCTGGGAAAGTGTCTCTCCTATGCTCTGCTTGCTGTTATCTTTCACCTTTGCCCTGAAGCCTATTGTCTTTTTCCCTATCCTGTGGGAGATGACGTCCTCAAGTCCGTCGAAAGCTCCGCCGCAGATGAAGAGTATGTTTTTTGTGTTGATCTGTATTAACGGTTGTTCCGGGTGCTTCCTCCCACCTTTTGGCGGAACGCTGACTATCGCTCCCTCTAATATCTTCAAGAGGGCCTGTTGGACACCCTCTCCCGAAACGTCCCTTGTGATAGAGGGATTAACTGATTTTCGGGAGATTTTATCTATCTCGTCAATATACGCTATTCCTTTTTCGGCGCTGGTAATATTGTAATCGGCAGACTGAAGGAGTCTCACGAGTACGTTTTCCACGTCCTCTCCCACATATCCCGCCTCAGTAAGGGTGGTCGCATCCACTATGGTGAAGGGCACCTTGAGTATCTTTGCAAGGGTCTGTGCAAGAAGTGTTTTGCCTGTCCCGGTGGGTCCAATAAGGAGTATGTTACTCTTTTCAAGTTCGACATCATCCATAGAAGCACTGTTGCCGATGCGCTTGTAATGATTATAGACGGCCACAGACAGAGACTTCTTCGCCATCTCTTGACCTACAACGTACTCATCCAGACGCTCTCTTATCTCGGCTGGCTTGGGAAGCGTTATATCCGCGAAGATCGCCTTTTGCTTGGCATCCTCCTCCAGGAGGATCTCGTTGCAGATCCTCAGGCAATCGGTGCAAATACTGACCGAAGGCCCGCTGATCATCTTATCTACCTGACTTGCAGTCTTGTCGCAAAAAGAGCACCTTACATCCGACCTTGAAGATCTTTTTCTCATAGCTGTCCTTTCTCTACCGTGAAAATTTGCAGACACTCCAAGTTTAGTAGAAAGCAAACAGTAAACAATTTACTGGTAAGAGAGAAGAGCTCTCACTACTTTCTTAGTCTTCGTCCTCAATTTCGTCTTCATCTTCCTTCTGTGTAGAGATGACTTCATCTATAAGACCATATTTTACTGACTCTTGGGGAGACATAAAGAAGTTCCTGTCGGTGTCCTTTTCGATCTTTTCTATCGGATGACCCGTGTGTTCGGATAGGATCTGGTTGAGACTCTGCCGCATTCTGACTATCTCCTGCGCGTGGATATCTATATCTGAGGCCTGACCTCCGACCTGTCCCCAGGGCTGGTGCATCATAATCCTTGCGTGCGGAAGCGCAAATCTTTTGCCATTGGTCCCCGCAGCCAAAAGGACCGCGCCCATACTTGCGGCTTCTCCCATGCATATAGTAGAAATGTCGGGTTTTATGAATTGCATAGTATCATATACAGCTAACCCAGATGATACGAACCCGCCGGGGGTGTTGATATAGACTGATATTTCCTTTTCGGGGTCCTCGGACGCCAAAAGCAAAAGCTGGGCGATCACCAAATTGGCTATCGTATCGTCTATAGGCATCCCTATAAATATAATCCTCTCCTTCAAAAGACGGGAGAAGATGTCCATTGCCCTTTCGCCGCGGCCCGTCTGTTCTATTACCATCGGAACTAAAGCCATAGTTCTCCTCTACTTTTCAAGCCTTAATTATCTTCTTTTCCTTTATGAGTTTTTCCTCCTTTACGTCCGCATTGTCGATCAAAACGGACATAACCTTTTCTTCCAACATGTCAAACTTTATGTTGTCTATGCTATTGTCCCTTTCCAATCTCCTCCTCATCTCCAACGGTGACATATTATTAATTTGAGCAAGTTCCTTTACTCTGCTTTCGACCTCTTCGTCTGTAACCTCAAGGCCTTCTTTTTCGGCGATAGCATCCAAGAGCACATGCCACTTGATCCTTTTCAAAGCCTCATCACGGCCTTGCTTCCTTATCTTCTCCTCATCAACGTCCTTGTATTTTTCTCTCAGGTTACTCAAGTAAGCTTCAATATAGCTTTCGACCATCGTCTGGGGGACTTCAAAGTCGTTGGCTTCCACTATTTGATCTTTTAGACTGTTTTGCATCTTCTCGGTTGAGATATAGCTGACCTCTCTTTCTAATTCCTTCCTAACAGCAGCTCTTAGATCCTCAAGTGACGCGTAATCACCCACATCTTTGGCAAACTCCTCGTCTAAATCGGGGACTGTCCTTTCTTTTACGTCCTTAACTGCAACCTGAACTTGGTACTCTCTGCCAGCAAGGCTTCTATCTTCCAGGTCTTCGTTGTACTTGAACCTTATCTTCCTCTGTTCTCCCTTCTTAATTCCAACTAATTGATTATCAAAATCCCGACTGGTGGAGTTTTCTCCCCCTATTAGTTTGAGCTGGTCTTCAGATTTTTCCCCGACAAGGGGGACACCGTCAGGAGAAAGCTCCTGTAGATCCATAAGCAGAAGATCTCCCACCTTTGCCTGGCGTTCTACGCTCTGTTCTAAAGAGCGTCCTTCCTGAATATATTTCAGCCTCTCCTCAACATCTTTGTCGGCGACCTCGTATATCTCCTTAATCACCCTTATATCTTTATATCCTTGGGGGTCTATATCGGGCTTAACCTCAACGGAGGCTGTGAACTTGAGCGGTTGTCCTTCTTCGTACTGGATCTGATCTATGGAGGCCTGACTGACCGGTTCTATATCCTGGGAGTGTATCGCCTCATTGTATAAAATGGGCAGAAGGTCATTTAAGACTTCCGCCTCGATGGCGCTACCGAGGCGGGTCTTAATTATATCTACAGGTACCTTCCCCTTTCTAAAGCCCGGAATCTGCACTGTCCTTCTGTACTTTTTGTAGACTTTGTCCAGTTCCCTTTGCACTCTCTCGGGCGGAGCTTCAATCTCCAGTTCCCTTTTGACAGAGTTGGTCTCTTTGACCGTTACTTTCAGCATCTACATCCCTTCTTTTAGAGTAGCCAGGGGAACCTCCCCCTTGCCTAGTTACTACTCAATCCAAGCCCGCAGGAGCACCGTGTGGCCCAAAGCTGTTTCCTGATGCGTGCGTTGCTAGCTATAATACGGCAAAGTATGGATACTTCCCAGCAATAGCTTGACCAACAAAAAGTGGGGTCTTTCGCCCGATGGCTGTGTTTAGACAGAAAGGTCTCGATCTGACTTTACCGCCCGTTATTCGCTTGAACAGGCGGACTCACGGATACCACCAATGCTTTCAACGTTATGCAGCTTGACGTAAGTAAACCTAGGACCGGCCATGAATGGTACAGGGCGAATTTCAAGTTGCGTAATCGTTAGGGTTATTCTTTCGCCAGTTCGGAAGGTAGCCTTCCCTTTTCCAAAATCCATAAGACGGACCGATTTGGTATTCAGTTGAGCAAGGCCACGCTTGTCCACCTATGATCCGATATTCATCTCCCTTTCCGCACAACCAATAGAACATATGAGCAAAGTATCTGGCCACGCCATGACCACCATAATAGGCAGTGCGAAAGTCAAAGTTCGGTTCAATAATCCACTCTCTTTCGGGAGGTACCGTTCGCCAGTAATTGTATTTCAGCATGTGACGGACCCCGTCTGCCGTGGATTCTCCCTTTCGATGTAGAATACTTTGAGAATGTATGCCTATCGTCCCGGCGGGTCCCTCAGTTGGAACGCCTTTTTCTCCCGCATCAGGACGGGCGAGGCCGATATGCGACCCTGGGACCAACTCAGTTGGTCCCATCTCAAGTGGGGTGTCCTGGGGAAAGTAAAAGACTTCGATAAAAATGATTTCAGGACCAAATATGTGGTCCGCATCACGATGCCATGCCTGGGCTGTACCCGGATATTCGAAACGGTGACTACTCACCAGAACTGGCAGACCCACGTTCCTACCAAGTAACGACCGTAATACATCTGCTACTTGTGGATTCAGAAGGACATGCTCAATAAACCAATCCTCCAGAAGGATTGTGCTTGGTCCACGAGAGTTTCGAATTCTCTCCAAATCCTCACGTGTGAGTCCCTCAGGAATGAAACTGGGTTCAGCAGATATATTTCCGTTCAAATAGTCACATGTTCGTTGATTAATATCATCAGAGACAACGCCTTGAAGAAGTAGGAAACCATTTCTGCAAAATTCCAGAACCTGTGAGTCGCTCAGGCTGGGATCGCAGTCAAATGTTCGCTTGACGCCATCGTATTTCATTGTGAATCATCTCAAGCTTTCCGACCCATCTCTTACTTTGAACTCGTAGCCAGTAAGTGTAAGAATAGTATCACTTGTTCAAAGGCAGTAAATCATATCAGTAGCTGTCATAGCAGGAATGTCACCGACACGTCTGTTCGAGAATGGCGGCCTTTCATTACACCTCAAAGCCTCAGGCTGCACTAAGAATCCTGTTCGATCAAAACGGAATTGCTTCTTATCAGTCATAGTCATAAGTTATCGCTACGTAAGGTCATCCTACTAATCTGCTGGTGCGAAAGGGGGGACTCGAACCCCCACGCCTTTGTAGGCACCAGATCCTAAGTCTGACGCGTCTACCAAATTCCGCCACTTTCGCTATTCGGCTCACTTTGCAACACAGAAAAATATAACACTTTAGCGCGAACTTGTCAATAGTTTTGCGCTAAGCAAACATCTTCTCCACATCAGATATAGCCGAGGGCACGGAGAAGATTACGGCCCTGTCATCTGGTTCAATTACGCTATCAGGTCTGGGGGAGGTCACCTTCCCATCCTTGACAAGCATGCCTAAGGTCGCGCCCTTGGGAAACTTTACATCTATTAAGGCTTTGCCCACTATCTTGGAGTCCCTGTTGGCTATCAGTTCTATCACCTCAGCGTCCATACCCTTTATCCCCACCACTGATACTATCCTGCCGCGCCGCACAAACCTTAAGATTGTGTTTACTGTTGAGGAGTTCGGGTCAACTGCTGCATCTATCCCTATGCTCGGCATCAGGGGTAGATAGTGCGGCTGGGTCACAATAGTGATGACTTTCTTTACGCCTATATGCTTGGCCAAAAGGCACGCAAGGATATTAGTCTCTTGGTCGTCGGTTGCTGCCACCAGGCCGTCCATGTCCAATATCCCCTCCCTCGCCAAAAGGTCTATGTCCGTCCCGTCTCCGTGCAGGATCAGGACTTTGTCCATCTCATCGGCAAGGGACTGGGACCTTTCTCTGTCCGATTCGACCATCTTGACCTGGAGATCTTCGTCTGCTAATAGCCTTGCGGCGTTTTTTGCCACTCGAGAGCCGCCGAGTATCATAACCCTTTGAAGTTTGTGGCTCCTTTCGCCCGTGAGCTTCACCACATCCTCTATCGACTCAGATTCGGCCATCACAAATACCTGATCGTTTATCCTTAGATAGTCATCGGCATATGGGATGATCGTCCTTTCTGCCCTGTTTATGGCGACTACCCAAAAATAGAGACCGGGAACGCTGGAACCTATATCTTTCAGCGTTCGGTTGACTATCGGAGAGTTCCTGTCTAACTTCAGGCCTATAAGCTGTATTTTGCCATCCTCGAACTCCACTATGTCTGTTGCCGCCGACATCTTTAAAAGCCTTACGGCCTCCTCTGCCGCCTCCTCCTCAGGGTTTATCATCAGGTCTATATCCAGCTTTTGGGGACTCAAAGCGGATGACCCTGTAAAGTATTCAGGATTTCGAACTCTGGCGACCTTCGTCTTTACGCTGAACTCTGAGGCGATCAAACAGGAGACGATATTCACCTCGTCGGAGTCGGTAACAGCCAAGAAGATGTCGGCGTCATCTGCCCCGACATCTTTCAGCACCTTTGTGCTCGTTCCGCTCCCCCTTACTGCCAGAACATCCATCTGTTCTGCGACACGGCGTCTGCGTTCTTCGTTCTTATCAACGACGATTATATCGTGTTCTTCCTTAGATAGATGCTCTGCGACACGGCGCCCGACTGTTCCTGCCCCGACCACTACTATTTTCATTTTTCCCCCTTCTAAACCCTAAACAGTTCTCCCATCCTTCGACCTAGAAATCTCCCCGCCAAAAATAGGCTCAAAGACAAAAGGATCATCCCGAACATCCCCATAGCGCTGGCTATATACTGCCCGTCTGAGATGCGCGCCAGTAGATGGTAGATCGCTTTGGTAATGGGATAGTACTGTTCCTTAAACGCCAAAATAAGGCTGTCGCTGACCTCCAACATCGCAAATGAAAAGCACAAAACCATTCCCGCAACTAAATTTGCCAAGATCAGTGGGAATGTTATCTTTATAAAAGTCCTAAAAGGACCTGCTCCCATATTCAGAGATGCCTCCTCGAGAGTTATGCTCGTCTGCTGAAATCCCGCATAGGCGGATCTCACCATAAATGGCAGTCTCCTTACAGCATAGCTTATAACCAAAAGGGGCATAGGATTTTGCCTTGCGTCTAAGAATGTGCCTGAAAAGGATGCTAAATATCCAAAAGCTAAAACCAGGCCCGGAAGTGCCAGTGGCAACATGGATACGGAATCCAAAACGTTCTTGAACGGAATATTCTTTCGCGACAGAAGATAAGCTATGCTTATGCCAAGCACTATATCCACAACTGTGCTCATGATGCTCAAAAGGAAGCTGTTCTTCACGCTAAGCAAAGCCAATTTGTGTGTGAAGACGCTCTTGTAATGCATTAAGGTCGTCTCCTCAGGCAGGATGGTCATAAACCATCTGTCGGAAATAGAGGTCAAAAAGATGCTTATGTGAGGAATAAGAGCCACAAAAGTTATCATCAGCATCACTGCATATATAAGGAAGGCTGTCGGGACGGACGCCTTCTTAACTGCGGAGACCACATGCCCTCTGGCTATCATCTCATAGCTCCTGCCCCCAAGAAACACCTTGGACAAAAGGAAGAATATCACCGTGATTGCTATGACGATGACCACCAGAACGTACCCCATCGGATTTTCGTGTATGTCCGAGACCATATTGAATATCTGAACGGGGATGACTCTTTGATATTCGAATATAAGTGGCGTTCCAAGGTCTGTAAAGGCCCAGATAAAGACTATTATCGCTCCGGCAAAGTACCCGGGGAGCATCAATGGAAATGTGATGGATCGAAAGAGCTTAAACCCGGAAGCGCCTACGTTCCTTGCTGCCTCCTCCAGACTCGGATCTATATTGGCTAAAGCCGCTGCAACATTCAGATACATAATAGGATAAAGATGCAGTACCTCTATGATCACAACTCCCCAAAATCCGCCGCCGCCGAACCAGTCTATCGGAGAATCTATAAGTCCTATCTTGAACAGCAAAAGATTGATAGATCCGAATCGGGAAAACATCTGTTTCATTCCTATAGCTCCCACAAAAGGGGGCAAAACTAAAGGAACTAAAATAAGTCCGTTTAAAAGGTCTTTGCCTTTGAAATCGTACTTTACCAGCATAAACGCCATAGGCAGGCTAAGTAAAGTCGTAGCGATGGTGACTGCTATTCCCAGATTTACACTATTTATTATAGCTTCTCTAAAAACCGGGTTGACAAATATAAGTTTGATGAACGCTAAAGAGAAGCTACCGTCTGAATAGAAGGCATTCTTGAAGACGTATGACAGGGGATAAAACAAAAATAAAATAAAAAAGATCGTCAGGATAACAAGGAAACTGACGGTCTTTATATCTAAATCGTATCTTTTCATACTATTCCTTCAATATTATTACATCCTTCGGGTCGAAAGTTAAGTTCGCGTTTTGACCGGATAGAGCTTTTTGTTCGGCGGGCTTGTGCTCTACAACCTTCAACAAAGTTCCGTCATTGAGCCTCACAAAATACTGCTCGTTGTCGCCCATGTACAAAACGCTTTCCACCTTGCCCGAAAGCTTGTTCGGGGTGGTAGTTCCGTTTACGTCTGATTCTGCTGTGTCTCCCGATACCACGATGAGTTCCGGTCGGATGGAACAGGTCACTTCCTCTCCTATCTCCGAGCAAATTCCCGAGGAAATTCCATTGTGTACAGAAGAAACTACTTTACCGACAGGGGTATCCACAAAGATTTCCTGCTGTGGTCCGGGAGCAGACGTTCTCTGCGAGACCGTTCCCTTTATAAAGTTCGTCTCACCTATGAATCCAGCTACAAAGACGCTCTTTGGTCTTGCATAGATCTCTCTGGGAGGCGCCACCTGAACCACCTTTCCCATATCCATCACAGCCATCCTATCTGCCATACACAGCGCCTCTGTCTGATCGTGTGTGACATAGACCATGGTAACGCCTAATTCCTGATGGATGCGTTTTATCCTCTCCCTCATCTCTATCCTCAGTTTTGCATCCAGATTGGAAAGCGGCTCGTCCATAAGCACAGCGTCAGGTTCTATCACCAGCGCTCTTGCCAGGGCTACCCTTTGTTGTTGTCCTCCGGAAAGTTGATTCGGGGAGCGTTCTCTGTAACGCTCCATTTCGACTATCTCAAGCGCCCTTTGAACCCTCGTTTCCTTATTCTCCCTGGACACATCCCTCATATTGAGCCCGTACTCTACATTCTTGTAAACTGTCATATGGGGCCACAAAGCGTAGTTTTGAAAGACCATTCCTGTATTTCGCTTATGCGGCGGAACAGCGCTTATATCCCTGTTGTCAAACAGAATGCCTCCCTCGTCAGGGCTGTAAAAGCCCGCAATTATCCTGAGTATGGTCGTCTTGCCACAACCTGAAGGTCCCAAAAGGAAAAAGAGTTCTCCTTCTTCTATTGTCAGATCTACGTTGTCCACTGCTACGGTATCAGTGAATCGTTTTGTAACACCACGAAGACAAATGCTTACCATTTATGCCTCTTTTACGCCGTTCAGATCCGTTAGCAAGCAGCCCCCGATCCCCAATAGTCTCCGATAGGTTCAATCGGGGGTAGACAGCGCATTCTTTCTTTCCCACTGCTGTCTATTCAGATATCCTCCACAATCAAAATATAAGCAATATTGAGGGAATTTCCATCTATTTTTTTGCTTTATCCCCCTTTACCCTCTGTCTTTCCGTTGCCTCCTTCGCTTGATTCGACTTCGGCCTTTGGGGGCGTGCGCTTTATCAGCCTATCTTTTAAGCCGGCAACAGTTTCCTTTGCCCTTAAAGCCGTGTTTTTGGCCCTATTGGAGACCAAAAAGAGGCTTACTCCTGCCCCGAACAGGGAGCCTATTACAAAGCCACAATAGAAACAGTTGCTTCTCTTGCTGTTTTTGTTACTGCTTCGGAACAACATAAGTCACACCTCCTGGATAGAATAGATAGTAGACAGTGCGGGAGAATATCTTGTCTACTGAACTTTGTGTAGTCTGAGCAGGTTCGTTCCTCCGCGGGACGTGATAGGAGAGCCAGCGATGATAACTATTACGTCTCCCCGTGCGACCGACCCGTCCTTAAGGAGTATCGATTCTACTTCTTGGACCATAGAGTCAGTCTCTATAGCCACGCCCATAGTCCTGGGGATCACACCCCAATATAGGGAGAGCCTCCTTTGCACATTTTCGTGGGGCGTAAAGGCTATTATCGGGGTGTGCGGACGTTCTTTGGAGATCGATCTTGCAGTGGACCCGGACTGAGTGAAAGCCACAATAGCCCTGGCTTTTAACTCTTCAGCCGCAATGGATGCTGCCTCGCTTACCGCCTCTTCAAAGGTTACGTCTGTATCCGTGGACCTTCGTCTGCGTCTAAATATAGGCTGAGCGAAGAGGCTCTCTTCTGCCTTTGCAATTATCCTGGACATCATCTTCAGAGACTCCACGGGATAGGAACCGACCGCCGTTTCGCCCGAGAGCATAAGGGCATCCGTCCCGTCGAAGATGGCGTTAGCCACGTCTGAAGCCTCTGCCCTTGTGGGACGGGGATTCGCAGTCATAGATTCGAGCATCTGCGTCGCTGTGATCACGACAACGCCGCACAAGTTGGCTTTAGATATAACCTCCTTCTGCACTACAGGCACCTGTTCTGGCGACATCTCCACACCGAGGTCGCCCCTTGCTATCATCACGCCGTCTGCAACTTCTAATATCTCGTCCAGGTTCTCTATAGCCTCCGGCTTTTCTAACTTGGCTATGGCCGGGATATCTGCACCCCTTTCGTCCAATATCTTCTTTACGTCGGATACGTCCTGGGCTCTCCTTACGAACGAAATGCCAACGTAGTCAACTCCCTGATCTATTCCAAAGAGGAGATCTTCCCTGTCCTTCTCTGTGATCGATGGTATGTCCAGGTCAACTCCCGGCAGATTTATCCCCTTGTGATCCTTCAATATTCCGCCATTTACTACTTGGCAGATTATGTCCTGACCGTCCACATACTCTACTTTAAGCTCTATCATCCCGTCGTCTATAAGTATTGTATCGCCAGTCTTGACATCTTCTGGCATGCTTTTGTAACTTGTGGAGACGATTTTGGATGTTCCAGCTACTGGACGGCTCGTAATTACGAATTCATCTTTTGCCTTCAGGGTTGCCTGGCCTCCCCTAATCTTGCCCGCCCTGATCTTAGGGCCCTGAAGGTCCTGGAGGATAGCAATGTACTTCCCAACCCTTTTTGAGGCGCTCCTGATCTTGCGGATAGACTCCTTGTGATCGTTCCTTTCTCCGTGGGACAAGTTGATCCGCGCTACATCCATCCCCTCTTCTATCATACGCTCTAACGTGTCCTGTGAGCTAGTGGACGGCCCCATAGTGCATATTATCTTTGCTCTTCTCATAGTAAGAATTGACTATCCTTTATGTATGACCTTCTTCCGGTTTTCCTGCGTCAAATTCTATTGACTAATTCTTCAGAAATTATTATTATAGACCACAAGTATAGTAGACAGATCCCCGACCCCCAATTGAATCTATTGGGGGTTCAATCGGGGACAGGGGCATTTGTCTCATCCCTGTATGGTTCTACTTAAAATAATCTATTGGCTTTGGTATGTCAACAAGGGAAACGTACTTTTTAGAGAAGCGCCCCGTCAAATTGGAGCAACAGACGCAAGGGATTCTCCCCTCCATAGCCTTCAAAACGATACGATACAGGGGTCTCTCCCAAGAATATAGAGCAAAATAGAAAACCTAAACGAGCCCCCCTATACGGGGCGACACAGTCAGGAGATTCTCCGATCTGAAAGTATTCCCGGTGCGCAACTGCGTGTTTGTACAGATCGAGACATCAGAGGGGAGTTATCGAATCGGCGAGGCGTCGCTTGGCGGACAGAATATGGCAGTTGTGGATACACTGCGCAATCACCTGAAGCCTTTACTTTTAGGAAAGGATGCAAAGTGGATCGAGCACCATCTGGCTTGACACCTTCCGGGCGACGTTCTGGCGTGGGGTACCGCTGCTACAGAGCGCCCTGGCCGGCATTGGGGGATACTACTGGTAATACTCCTTCTACCAGTATAGCTATAACTTCCCACTGATGAACTGGATCATCAACATGGAACGAAAATGAGCTTCTTTTCGAAAGATGAAAAGGATCGCAGATCGAGGGAGGTAAGATAATGGAGGATAAGGGATCCAAGGAGAGGTTTCTGTATCTGGTTCAGCACGGTGAGGCAAAGACGGAGGAGGAAGATCCGGAGCGTCCTCTTACGGAGCGGGGAAAAGAGACGGCGGAGCAGGTAGCGGCGTGGGCGGCTAGTGCCGGTCTGAAAGTGGACCAGATCCGTCATAGCGGGAAACGCCGTGCCGAAGAGACAGCCTTCATCTTTGCTGGGCATCTTGAGGTGGCAGAAGGCGTAAAGGTGGTCTCGGGTTTGGCTCCAAATGATGATGTGCATCCGGTGGCAGAAGCCCTGGAGCGGGGAAGTGGCTCAGTGATGCTCGTCGGCCACCTGCCCTTTTTGAACCGGCTGGCCGGTCGTCTGCTCCTCAACGATCCAGATCGCGCACTCATCCGCTTTTACATGGGCGGGTTAGTTTGCTTGGTCCGGCAGGAAAAGAAGTGGGCTGTGGCTTGTCTCGTCCCGCCAGACTTGGTTCCATAGGCGCTGCCAACCTGGGAAGTGAGAGATAGGATGCGCGGCGGTAGCCCGACAGGACAATATGACGATAAAAGATAACCAAAACACTGACTATGACCGCTTTGCACTGTCCAGTTATTTCCAAGGCGGTCGTTGTCTTGGCAGTGTCCTGTGCAGTGTAGCTCAATTGAGGGGTGTCTGTACGTCTGCATGTTATCTGTTTTCTGTTGACCTCTGGAAGACGAACCTGGGACATTTTGAATTGGTTGGTTAAATGTGAAAATTGCTTTTGCGGGGCGATTATATCTCGCCCTCTCTGCCTGTGCGTGTATGCAGACAGATAGGTTCTTAGATCACCCTTAACTCCTACGCAACCCGAGCGGCAGGATCCTGCTTCGTGCTGTGAGTATTGCCCCGTGGGGATGGAGGTTGGAAAAGTTCTATGGAGAACCCGCGCGGGTCGTGATTTTACTTGATTCCTACAGGTTAGATGAGTGTATTATCCGATGTGCTCTAAGTAAGTGTCCGTGTATGAGTGAAACACGAAGCAAAGGAGGATCAAAGCTGTGGAAGATCATACCAATGAAGAATCTGCGGCATCCTTGACGAACATATCGAGGCGGAAGTTTCTCAAGGGCAGCGTTGCCACTACAGCAGCCGTCTCTGTGGGCAGTTTTGTCTCTGAGAGAGCCGCGGCACAGACCCATGGGCTCAAGATCGAGGGTCCGGAGAAAGTGCCCATAACGCTGAGTGTAAACGGAGTTGAGCATGCAATTAACGCCGAGCCTCGTCTTACCTTAGCAGACGCTTTAAGGGACGAGCTGGGACTCACAGGAACAAAGATTATCTGCGATCGCGGCGAGTGCGGCGGATGCACGGTTTTGATGGATGGAATGCCAGTCTATGCCTGTATGATGCTTGCTATCGAATCTCAGGACAGACAGATCCTAACCGTTGAAGGTCTCCATAAGGGAGATCAACTGCACCCCGTACAGCAGGCTTTCATCGAGAAAGACGCCCTGATGTGCGGCTTTTGCACTCCGGGGTTTATTATGTCCGTCAAGGCGCTTTTAGACCAGAATCTAAATCCGACGTTGGAGGAGGTAAAAAGATCGGTATCTGGAAATCTGTGTCGATGTGGAACGTATCCGAAGGTCTTTGAGGCAGCGCTGGCGGCATCAGCTAAGATGCAGAAGGGGGGCTGAACCATGGCAGGCTGGGAAAAGGACGGAGGACTCAGCGTGATCGGCCGCAGGCTCCAGCGCGTCGATGCCGCCGATAAGGTGACAGGACGTGCAAAATATACCTACGACATCAGCCTTCCGGGCATGCTCTACGGAAAGATTTTGCGCTGTCCCTACCCTCAAGCCCGCCTTCTGAGGATAGATGCAAGCAGGGCGAAGCGTCACCCCGGAGTCAAGGCCCTCCTGACCGATTTAGCTTCCGACCGGACGCTCCGCTTTGCGGGAGAAGAGGTGGCAGCAGTCGCAGCAATAAGCGAGGATGTAGCTGAGGACGCCTTGGAACTCATCCAGGTGGAATACGAGGAACTGCCCTTTGTCGTAAACGTAGAGGAGGCTATGCATCCGGATTCCGCGAAGGTTTATGAAAGTGGCAACGTCAGAAAGGGGCGCGTCAATGAGCGGGGGGACCTGGACAGGGGATTTGGGGAGGCCGACGTCATCGTGGAAGGGACCTATAGAACGCAGGTTCAGACGCATACTTGCCTGGAGACTCACGGCGTGGTGGCAAAATGGGACGAAGATGAGTTGACGGTGTGGGCGTCGACCCAGGCTGTGTTCGGCGTCCGGAATCAAATAGCCAGCCATTTTGGGATTCCCTCCAGCAAGGTAAGGGTTATCACGGAGCACATGGGAGGCGGCTTCGGAAGCAAGCTTGGCGCAGGAAGCTGGAGCATCGTAGCCGTGAGACTTGCCAAAGAGTCCAGAGCTCCTGTCAAGCTTATGCTCAGCCGGAAAGAGGATTTCCTGTATACGGGCAACCGTCCCTCATCGGTGCAGTATATTAAGGCCGGGGCAAAAAGAGACGGTACTCTTACCGCTTTCCAGCTCAGGTCGTACGGCACCGGCGGGATCGGAGGAGGAGCAGGATTTCCGGCTCCATACATCTATAGCGTGCCCAATTTCAAAGTAGAGCAGTCCGACGTCTTCATCAACGCCGGTCCGTCTGCGGCGATGCGGGCGCCCGGACACCCGCAGGCCTCCTTCGGTATGGAATCGGTGATGGATGAGCTCGCCCAAAAGATGGAGATGGACCCCCTGGAGTTCAGGAGAAAGAACGACCCTAATGAGACAAGGCAGAAGGAGTATACAGTAGGAGCAGAGAAGATAGGTTGGGTGAGGCGCAAAAAATCCGGCTCTGACAGGGGCCGCAAGAGGCGTGGCCTCGGCATGGGCAGCGGGACGTGGGGAGGGGGCGGTGGCACTGGCACTCAGGTGAGGGTGATGATCCATCCCGACGGCAGCACGGATGTGACCACCGGAAGCCAGGATTTAGGCACCGGAACGCGGACTGTGATAGCCGCGGTAGCCGCCGAGGAGTTGGGGCTTCAGATCGAAGACATCAAGGTGCATATCGGTGACACAGTCTACCAGCTCCCCTCAGGAGGAAGCGGAGGAAGCACCACCGTAGCGTCGGTCGCCCCTGCAGTCAAAACTGCAGCGGCCAGTGCAAAAGGGGAACTATTTCAGATAGCTGCACCGCTTTTGGGAGCTCAACCTGAGGAATTAGAAGCCACAGATGGGAATATCTATATCAAAAGCGATCCGTCCCAAAGCATCTCCTGGAAGCGGGCCGCAGCGCAGTTAGGAACGGATGTGATCTCAGTTCAGGGGGGATGGACGAGCGGACTTTCAAGCAGCGGAGTTGCGGGCACTCAGTTCGCTGAGGTGGAGGTGGATACAGAGACGGGACAGGTAAAGGTCATAAGGGTAGTGGCCGTCCAGGACTTCGGCCTTGTCGTCAATCGCCTTGCGGCTGAGAGTCAGATAAACGGAGGTGTGGTTCAGGGCTTGAGCTATGCCCTTTTGGAGGATCGCATTTTGGATGGTCCTACAGGACTTATGGTCAATCCTAATCTTGAAGCTTATAAGATTGCAGGCTCGATGGAGATGCCCGATATTGACGTAATCATATTCGACGAGCCGGAACGGGGCGTAATAGGATTGGGCGAGCCGGCCGTAATCCCGACTGCGGGAGCCATCGCCAACGCTGTCTCCAACGCCATCGGCGTGGGCATCCGGGAGCTTCCCATCACGCCTGATAAGGTGCTTGCGGCGCTTGCCCAAGCGAAGGAGAGATAGACGATGAGACCATTCGAATATGCAAGTCCGTCGAATCTAAAGGAAGCTATCTCTGCGCTGGATGGTGAATGGGAGGGGGCGATGTTGATCGCAGGAGGAACCGATCTTATAGGTGAGATGAAGGAACGGGTCATCAGCCCGAAGCGTCTCGTAAATCTCAAATCGGCCGCTGGTCTAAAGTATATAGAGCACGATGGTGGGGGCCTTAAGATAGGAGCTTTAACCACCATCAGCCAGATCGAAGCTGATCCGACAATTCAGGACAGATTCGCCGTACTATCTAACGCTGCCGGGTCTATAGCCACCTTGCAGATTCGTAATGTTGCGACTTTAGGCGGTAATCTGTGTCAAAGGCCCAGGTGCTGGTACTACCGCAGTACTGACTTTCCCTGTCTGAAAAAGGGAGGCGATATCTGTTACGCCATAGAGGGAGAGAACAAGTATCACGCCATCTTAGGTGTGGAGCTGGACGTCTATACATGCCACATCGTTCATCCCTCGGATATGGCTCCTGCCCTTGTGGCTTTAGGGGCAAGCGCCAAGATCGAAGGGAGGCAAGGTTCCAGGATAATCTCTTTGGAAGATTTCTTCACGATGCCCGATGGTGAAATATTCCGGGAGAACGTGCTTAAGCCCGGGGAGATTCTCACCGAGATCGGAGTCCCAAATCCGAAGCCGAACACCAGAAGCCTCTACCTTAAGCTCCAGGAAAAGGGCTCGATGGATTTTGCTCTTGTGAGCGTAGCAGTCGTCCTTACTCTTGAAGGGAAAGTCTGTCGGGATGTCCGCATCGTCTTCGGCGGAGTGGCGGCAAGGCCCTTCAGGTCCGAAGAGGCCGAGAATGTCTTGAAGGGGAAGACGATAGATGAGCCACTTGCCCTTAAGGCGGCAGAGGCCGCCACCGAGTCCGCAGAGCCCATGCGTGGAAACGGCTACAAGGTGGACTTGGCCAAGGCAGTGCTCAGAGAGGCTATATTGTCGGCTTTGAAAGCTTGATAGTGCCAAAGGAGGTAGCAATCGTGCCAGAAATATGTCAGTATCTCAGGACGAAGGCGTCATACGTTCCGGCAGAAAGGTCTCCCCTTTATTTGACAAAGACGAGCCCTACGGCTCAGTATTGGTGTCTTAAGACAATGATGGTCGTCGGTCCTGATAACGACTTTGTGTGCCCGGAGGACTGCAAGCCAGACAGGGCATGCTTCGTATTGGGAGTTCAGGCTTAAGTTGAGTATCGTTTATGCCCTTCGCCAAGCTCTGCGGAAGACGCTCTAAAATTTCTAATCCATCCAGCCGTGTAGCAGACGCGTTGTGAGAGATCAATTTCTTCTCCATCGAAGTAGAGCATTTAAATGCTTCAGACAATGCGGTGTTTAAGACACATACTGGTGTTAAAGACCCATAGTTTCGATAAAGATTTATGCCTATGAGGGTCTTTGTAGATTTGGAGGACGCCCCCACCGCCCATCGTATCCGGACCAGCCCCTTAGAAATATCCGATACCATTGTCGGTCATCCCTGTGAAAAAGTCTATTACTAACCACATGCCCGCAACAAATACCGCCCCCAAAATCAATCCCAGGAAAAAGGGCCTCGTCCTTCTATACAACAGCGATCCACCATACTTGAGAATTATCGTCTTAAATAGCCAAGCTAAAAACACAGGAAACCAGGCCACACTCATAGTATAGAACGTGCTTGTGGCAAATCCCAGAGGGTGTACAGGCCACCACAAAAAACGATACCTGGCAAACGTGAAAAGACCCATCAGAAGAGCGCCTATAGCCGTAAATATCCATCCTCCTATATTCGCCGCAACAGGGCCGGCGAAAAGAGGGGCTATATAGCTAAAAGCATTTCGGGGAACAGCAATGAAATAGAAGCTGTCAAGATTGATCGCGCCATGCTTGTAAGATATATTCATAATCTCCCATATAGACCCTGCTAAGGTAACCGCTATAGCTACTGCCACCGCCCATATCAGAGGTCTTTTATTCCCCTTTATCTCCTCTGCTAATTTCAGCGCATTAGCAAAACAGGGCATAAAGAACATGCGAATATTGGCGCTCCAAACATACGTAAAGGCTAAAGCTACCAGCCCGGACGATCCCAAAACACTCGTTCCCAATCCAGAAACGACGAAGTCTGAGGGAATTATGGGCGTCCTGATGAACGATGCACCTCCCTCTATCACCGCTCTGGTTACGGCTGTAAATATAACAAAGACTGCAAATAGGAATATGGGCACGATCCAGAGGGGAAAACCCGACTTCCAGAGCCAGATGCTCATAAGAAAAAGCCCGATCATAAGCCCGATAACTGCTGTTCGATAAGATAGCACCTCCCCTGAATCATCTACATCCGGGTCTCCCCTGAAGGCCTTCCTGAACACATCTCTAAGGTGTCCTCTGCCTACCCATAGCCCTGACAACACCAATACTATCATAGCTCCCATCGTCTGATGCGCAAGGTAAGGACCCACCAACTCCGCAAACCTGCTCAACTTCTCTGTGCTCTGAAAGCCAATAATATTAAACATGCCCCTTTGTACTGTCGTCAGAAGATAAAAGAGCCAGAATCCTAATGCAATGTCGCGGCTTAAAAGATACGCAAATCCGACAAGCGGTAAGTTCACATAGAAGGAGAGCCCTATAGTATTCCTGAACAGCGACAGACCAGTGCCTATTTCAATATGCGGGATGAAAGGGAAGTAGTTGTGAAGGGCATTGACATTTCCTATTAAGAAGGGAATGGCAAAACCTATCCACATAACCGGATTCCTAAAGAAAGGTTTGATAAGGGAGTGTCTCTCATCATCCTGTATCATCTCCAAAGGCACCTGAACCAGAGGATAGAGAAACCGCTCTTTTTCCATCCACTGCTTCCTCAAGATTATCATCGTACATATCATCACAAAATAGAGGGTGACAACAAACAGACACCAGTAAAATATCGGCTCAAACCACTCGTCCCAGGGCACAGACTGGCCTTGGGGGAGGCCCTCATAGAAATACCTTATTGCATCCGAATCCTTGGGTGTTATCCACTCTGGCACGCTGGGATGAATAAGGTTTACCCAGTCGTTCTCAGGTGTGGCAAAATAGTAAAGGCCAATGATGATAGGCAGGACGTATTGGGAAAATCCAACGGTGGGTATAGCTGTTGCGATCATCGCCATAATATAGACTGTGGCTAACTCTGGGCGGCTGAGGGCAAAGCTCCTTCTCAGGACGCCTAAGATCACGTTGATGATCGCAACGAAGATGAAGAAGACAAAGAGGGCGGCAGGAGCGCTGAAATTATGAGCAACGCGCGTCCCCTTAATGATCATACTGGAATAGGGAACAGCGATGCCTATAAACAGTGATAAGAGCGCTCCGATAAAAACGGACCTGAATGTAATACTTGATGACTCATCTTTTACTGGGTCGGATAGAGTCTGTCTTTGTGTTGAGATCATTTCAAAAAAGGTGGATCCTGAAGTAGGGTGAATCGTATCATACAAAAACGCGAGGCAGAAAGCTCCCGGATTTACCAGACAGAGTCATCACGGCTGTGGCTTGTTGTTCGGGGAAATAGCTCGCTCTGAGTGCCAGCAGGAAGAGATCGATCCAGTGGGGAAGATCGACAAACAGGCCGTCGTGGAAAGCGTAACCCCATGTCAGCAAGAGTTACGATGAGAATGCTTCAGACAATGCGGTGTTCAAAACCCACAGGTTTGAGAAAGATTTATACCTGTGCGGGCCTTTGTAGATTTGGAGGGGCCCCACCGCCCCCCTATCGTATACAGACTAGCCCCTTAAAAATATCCGACACCATTTTCGGTCTTCCCTGTGAAAAAGTCTATTACCAACCACATCCCCGCAACAAATACCGCCCCCAAAATCAATCCCAGGAAAAACGGCCTCGTCCTTCTATACAACAGCGATCCACCATATTTGAGAATTATCGTCTTAAATATCCACGCTAAAAAGACAGGAAACCAGGCCACATTCATAATATAGAACGTGCTGGTGGCAAATCCCAAGGGGTGTACAGGCCACCACAAAAACCGATACCTGGCAAACGTCAAAAGACCCATTAGAAGAGCACCTATAGCCGTAAATATCCATCCTCCTATGTTCGCCGCGACAGGATTGGCCAATTTAGGGGCTATATATCTAAATGCATTTCGAGGAACAGCAATGAAATAGAAGGAGTCAAGATTGATCCCGCCGTGCTTATAGGACATATCCATAATCACCCATACAGACCCTGCTATGGTGACCGCTATAGCTACTGCCACCGCCCAAATTAAAGGTCTCTTACTCCCCTTTATCTCCTCTGCTAATTTCAGCGCATTGGCGAAACAGGGCATAAAGAAGATGCGAATATTGGCGCTCCAAACATACGTAAATGCTAAAGCTACCAGTCCGGATGACCCCAGGACACTGCTCCCTATTCCAGAAACGACGAAGTCTGAAGGCGTTATAGGCGTCCTCAGGATGGATGCACCTCCCTCTATCACCGCTCTGGTTAGGGCCGTAAATATAACAAAGACTGCAAATAAGAATATGGGCACGATCCAGATGGGGAAACCTGACTTCCAGAGCCAGATGCTCATAAGAAAAAGCCCAATCAAAAGCCCATAAACGGCTGTTCGATAAGATAGCACTTCCCCCGAATCATCTACATCCGGGTCTCCCCTGAAGGCCTTCCTGAACACATCTCTAAGGTGTCCTCTGGCTACCCATAGCCCTGACAACACCAATACTATCATAGCTCCCATCGCCTGATGCGCAAGGTAAGGGCCAGCGAGATTCGCAAACCTGCTTAAATTCTCCGTGCTCTGAAAGCCTATAATGCTGAATGTACCCCTTTCTACTATCGACAGAAGAAAAAAGAGCCAAAATCCTAATGCAATGTCGCGATTCAAAAGATACGCAAAACCGATCAGCGGTATGTTCATATTGAAGGAGAGCCATGTAGTATTCCTGAAGAGTGCCAGACTAGTGCCCATTTCAATACTCGGGATGAAAGGGAAGTAATTGTGAAACGCATTCACATTTCCTATTAAGAAGGGAATGGCAAAACCGATCCACATAACCGGATTCTTGAAGAGAGGTTTGATAAGGGAGCCCCTCTCATCGTCCCGTATCATCTCCAGGGGGACCTGAACCAACGGATAGAGCAACCTCTCTCTCTCCATCCACTGCTTCCTCATAATTATCATCATGCATATCATCACAAAATAGAGGGTGACTATGAACAGACACCAGTAAAATATCGGCTCAAACCATTCTTTCCAGGGCACAGACTGGCCTTGGGGGAGGCCCTCATAGAAATACCTTATTGCATCCGGATCCTTGGGTGTTATCCACTCTGGCACGTTGGGATGAATAAGGTTTGCCCAGTCGTTCTCAGGTGTTGCGAAATAGTAAACGCCAATGATGATAGGCAGGACGTATTCGGAAAATCCGATGGTGGGTATTGCTGTTGCGATCATCGCCATAATATAGACTGTGGCTAACTCTGGACGGCTGAGGGCAAAGCTCCTTCTCAGGGCGCCTAAAATCACGTTGATGATCGCAACGAAGATGAAGAAGACAAACAGGGCGGCGGGAGTGCTGAAATTATGAGCAAGGCGCGTTCCCTTAATGATCATACTGGAATAGGGAACAGCGATGCCTATAAACAGTGATAAGAGCGCTCCGATAAAAACGGACCTGAACGTAATACCTGAAGTTTTAGTTTCTACTGCGTCGGATGAAGTTCTTCTATATGTCGAAGTTTCCAAATCCCCCCACTTTGGAATAGTAGATGCGCATCCTCCTTCTTCCCTGACTGCTGTTTACTTAATAAGCTACGTCGACAGTTCCGGCTTTATCGTCGTTTCCTTTATCAGCCTCCATAGAAACTTGATATACGTAGACACCAGGAGGTACTATCTCCCCTGAATCGTCCCTCCCATCCCACTCTCGCTCGTGATGACCGATCGGATCATCCCCCGAATATACCTTCCGAAGAGAATTACCTGACAAATCTCGTATCTCAACTGTCACAAAGACCGAAACTGTAATCTCAAAGATATCATAAGATATGATGGAAACGTCGTTTATCCCATCTCCATTCGGTGTGAACGTCTCAGGCGAAACGCTCACCTCAAGTACTGACTTATCTTCAACCGATGTTATAACAGATACGCTGTTCTCCTCAAACTCGGCCTTTGCATCTCCAGCGCTGACCCCCTGATGGACCTCCAAAGGCTTGCTGCTGTCGAAGACACGAGCGTTGAAGGAAGAACCATATCTTAAAACCTTAGCATCGAATACCACCTCAATCAACGCCCCTGAATCCTCCCTATCTATTCTTGGGAAACTGACCTCGAACCGATTCTCCTCTAAAGCCTCCACCTCGAAATCGTCAGGCGGAACATCAACATCGTCTATCCTCACCGAATTGACAGACATAATCGTAGAAGATGTGGTCATCTCCAAACTGTTAAATCCTCTATCGTCCCCCTCTATGGTCGGCTTCACAGCGTAGGTGAAACGTGATACCTTCCCCACTTCCACCCGGACAGGAGAAATCTCACCCACCAACTTGGAGGCCGAAGGAGGGACAGAGGCGCGAAACTCCAAGAAGTCGAGTCCGCCACCCGCCTCTCCCAGTGGAAAGAAGTCGACCTTAAACTGAACGAAGCGACGGGGACTCAAAGAGACAACGGATGTGCCTAAACTGTCGGCAAAATCGTAAGGTTGAGACCAGAACGTCCAGTTGTCCCTGTCATGGGTCGTTCCTGCCTTCTCGCTGAACTTGAGCCTGTTATATCGAGACCTGTCCACTTCCTTCTTCTCACCCGCGCGCCCTGTCTCCTCCCAGTAGATATTGGGATCGTCGTCCGCTCCGCTCCTTGTCTGTATAAAGACTTTTGCTCCCGGGTCTCTACTTCCGGACCATCTAATATCGCCCCAGGCTGCTGGGCTCCCAAAGTCTATCCTGTCGGATACATATGAAGATTCTTCAAGAAAACCCTTCGCATAGACCTCTATATCTGCAATTTCCCACAATACATCGTGTTCTGCCACCACAAACTGGATGAAGGTAGTCCTTATAGGCGCCACCTTTATCTCCAGGAACTGCTCCTTGTTGTCCTTAATCTCAAGCACGGAGAATATAGAATTGTCCATCTGATCCGGTCTATTGGCCGGTTGTATCCAATCTTCCCCTTCAACCCAGACACCTCTATGTCCGGGGAGAAGGTTGGTGATGTAGACGCGAAGCCTCTGCACAACGCCGTCCGGATTAACGAATCCTGATATTATCCTGATCCTGTCAATGAGAAATAGACCGCCGAGAGATATCTGGACCAAACCAAGCTCGTCATAATGATCGTGTTCGCACGTCTGCCCTCGTCTAGTATGGAAAACCTCCGCACAGCTATATGTGGGAGCAGAGTACACTGTGGTCAAATTCCCGTCAAACGCATCAACGAAGTCAACTGCTCCATACTCTCTGCGTCCTCCTCTTTCTTCAGCCGTTGGGGCTATATTCTCCTGAGGATCTAACTCAAAAGCCTTAATCGAATTGTCCTCCATATCCAGCTGAAAGGTCTCTCCTCCCTGTGAACTGTTCAAATCCGACCAGCTTTTCTGAATAAATTCTACACCCTCACTTTCCACCTCCGAAGGAGGAGGGAGTGCCTGGCCGCCGAATCTGTAGATGATAAGTCCTGATGAATCCTGATATGTCAGCACAATCGCTAGCATAAGGACCCACAAGCATAACCCCAATCTGCTATTTCTAATTTTCAATATCCTCCCCAATACCGCGTACCGAAGGATCAGTACGCCACAGAGAGCAAGCGATCGGCAGAATCAGAATCCACATCTACTCCGACCCTGGAAAGATATATCCCGGGAGGAACTAAATTCCCCATCGGTCGTCCCTCACGGAACATCGTATCCAGACCAGCCCCTTAGAAATATCCGACACCATTTCCCGTCATGCCTGTGAAAAAGTCTATTACCAAATAATATAGACTGTAGCTAACTCTGCGCGGGTGAGGGCGAAGCTCCTTCTCAGGGCGCCTAAAATCACGTTGATGATCGCAACGAAGATGAAGAAGACAAACAGGGCGGCAGGAGTGCTGAAATTATGAGCAACCCGCGTTCCCTTAATGATCATACTGGAATAGGGAACAGCGATGCCTATAAACAGTGATAAGAGCGCTCTGATAAAAATAGACCTGAACGTAATACCTGAAGTTTTAGTTTCTACTGCGTCGGATGAAGTCCTTCCATATGTCGAAGTTTCCAAATCCCCCCACTTTGAAATGGTAGATGCGGATCCTCCTCCTTCCCTGACTGCTGTTTACTTAATAAGCTACGTCGACAGTTCCGGCTTTATCGTCGTTTCCTTTATCAGCCTCCATAGAAACTTGATATACGTAGACACCAGGAGGGACTATCTCCCCTGAATCGTCCCTCCCATCCCACTCCCGCTCGTGATGACCGATCGGATCATCCCCTGAATATACCTTCCGAAGAGAATTACCTGACAAATCTCGTATCTCAACTGTCACAAAGACCGAAACTGTAATCTCAAAGATATCATAAGATATGATGGCAACGTCGTTTATCCCATCTCCATTCGGTGTGAACGTCTCAGGCGAAACGCTCACCTCAAGTACTGACTTATCTTCAACCGATGTTATAACAGATACGCTGTTCTCCTCGAACTCGGCCTTTGCATCTCCAGCGCCGACCCCCTGATGGACCTCCCAAGGCCTGCTGCTGTCGAAGACACGAGCATTGAAGGAAGAACCATATCTTAAAACCTTAGCATCGAATACCACCTCAATCAACGCCCCTGAATCCTCCCTCCCTATTCTGGGGATACTGACCTCGAATTCATTCTCCTCTAAAGCCTCCACCTCAAACGGAACATCAACATCGTCTATCCTCACCGAATTGACAGACATAATCGTAGAAGCTGTGGTCATCTCCAAACTGTCGAATCCTCTATCGTCCCCCTCTATGGTCGGCTTCACAGCGTAGGTGAAACGTGATACCTTCCCCACTTCCACCCGGACAGGAGAAATCTCACCCACCAACTTGGAGGCCGAAGGAGGGACAGAGGCGCGAAACTCCAAAAAGTCCAGTCCGCCACCCGCCTCTCCCAGTGGAAAGAAGTCGACCTTAAACTGAACGAAGCGACGGGGACTCAAAGAGACAACGGATGTGCCTAAACTGTCGGCAAAATCGTAAGGTTGAGACCAGAGCGTCCAGTTGTCCCTATCATGGGTCGTTCCTGCCTTCTCGCCGAAATTGAGCCTGTTATATCGAGACCTGGTCACTTCCTTCTTCTCACCCCCGCGCCCTGTGTTCTTCCAGTACATAGTGGGATCGTCGTCCGCTCCGCTCCTTGTCTGTATCAAGACTTTTGCGCCCGGGTCTCTACTTCCGGACCATCTAATATCGCCCCAGGCTGCTGGGATCCCAAAGTCTATCCTGTCGGATACATATGAAGATTCTTCAAGAAAACCCTTCGCATAGACCTCTACTTCTGCAATTTCCCACTCTACATTGTGTTCAGCCACCGTCAACTGGATGAAGGTAGTCCTTATAGGGGCCGGCTCTATATCCAGGTACTGCTTCATGTTGTCCTTAACCTCAAGCACGGAGTATATAGAATTGTCTATGTGAGCCGAACCATGGACCGCATCACTCGGTTGTATCCAATCTTCCATTTCATGATAGACACCTCTATGTCCGACGAGAAGGTTGGTAGTGTAGACGCGAACCCTCTGCACAACTTTGTCCGGATCAAGGAGTCCTGATATTATCCTGATCCTGTCAATGAGAAATAGACCGTTGAGAGATATCTGGATTAGACCTTCAGTGTCATACGGAGGTAAGAGGCAGCTCTGCCGGGTTTTAAGGGCTTTCTCCGCACAGAGGTATCTGGGAAGAGTGTGCACTGTGGTCAAATCCCCGTCAAACACATCAACGTAGTCAACTGCTCCATACTCTCTACGTCCTCCTCTTTCTTCAATCGTTGGGGCTATATTCTCCTGAGGATCTAATTCAAAAGCCTTAATCGAATTGTCCTCCATAACGAGCTGAAAGGTCTCTCCTCCCTGTGAACTGTTCAAATCCGACCAGCTTTTCTGAATAAATTCTACACCCTCACTTTCCGCATCAGAAGGAGGAGGGAGTGCCTGGCCGCCGAATCTGTAGATGATAAGTCCTGATGAATCCTTATATGTCAGCACAACCGCCAGGATAAGGACCCACAAGCATAACCCCAATCTAACATTTCTCATTTTCAACCTCCTCCTTAATACGGCGTGACAGAACAATCAATAGGCCACAGAGACCAACCGATCAGCAGAAGTATCCTCTGCAGAACCGGAATCGACATCTACTTCGACCCTGGAAAGATACATCCCGGGAGAAACTATGTTGCCCGATCGGTCATCTCCTGTCCAGACAATTGAATAGGCCCCCCTCGGATCAGATCTGTGCTCTGACAACACCTTGACTACAACACCGCCGAGATCGTATATCGTAACTTTCACTTCCTTAGCTGTTATTACGCCTGTAACGCTGAAGCTAAACGTCATCTCATCGTTTACCCCATCTCCGTTGGGAGTAATCGTCTCAGGATCAATAATCAAATCTTGTATAATCTCATTTCCCCCCAAAGCAAGGACAATTGTCCTCTGGCTGTTTACCAAATCCGTAGCATCTCCAGCATCTACCCTCTGCCAAAAACCGGGGGAGTTAGAGCTTTGGCCCGATGCCTTGAACGATTCGCTGTTTGAAAAGATCCTCGAACGGAACTGAACCTCAACAAGGTCCACTCCCCTCCTGACAGGATCAGGCAGGCGAAACCAGAGTGTGTCGGGCTGTGATTCGAACGTTGTCAACTCTGAAGGTGAAAAACCTCTAATCTCACCGTTTTGAAAATCCTCATCGCTGCCTGTACGCACCCGGAGGAGTTCCATCTGGCTTCCGGCAGTGGCTTCTATCATAATCTCATCAAATCTCTGTAATGCCGTGCTGAAAGAAGGACGAATGAATAATGAGAAATCCTCAGGTCTGCCTAAGGTCACGATCCTGTTGGGCCACACCTCTCCGATCATCCTGTCCGCGATCGGATCGGACATATTCACCTCGATGGAGCGCAAAGATGCGGCAATATCGGGACTATCCGACAGAATCCTTGCCCTTATAAGCATAAACTCTCTGGGACTTGGAGACTTTATGTCCTCACCTTGAAAACGGTAGGGAGCGCTCCAGGTGCTCCAATCGCCGCCCGGCTTAAATATGCTCGTTATTTCACCCCGCCTGCTTTTGGGAAGTTTGTTGTATCTCTTCTCTGTAATAACTTTGCCCTTTGAGTCGTGAAATATCTTCTCCTCATCCAATTCGTTGCCCGTCCTCGTCTGCAACCGGACGCTTGTGCCAGGGGGAGTGTCCGCCTCCCATTCTATGGAAATGAGATTCTTCCTGCCGCCCAACTCTATAAGGTCCGAAGTCATCACCACCTCCGGAAGGTATCCTTCACCGTAAAGCATCACGTCTGTCCATGATATGTAAGCCAGCCCCCCGACCTGCTGTTCATGCTCGTACGGTACCCTGATAAATCTGACTTTAGCAGGATCAAACTTCATCTCGGCGTATGCTGATTTCTGTGTACTGCTTCCCACCCTCGTCCACTTGATGCTGCCGTCGGGCGCCCTCGTCCCGTCAGATATATCCAGAAAGATCTTAGCTATGCTGGATGATCCGTCGTTTAGAACCTGCATTTTCTCGATCCAAAAGAGCGCCCCCAAATCCTGAAGGAAAGTATAGGTGTAAAACGAACTTATCGTCCCGTTAAGCGACGTTCCATAATCGCCGTCTGTAACAACGGAACCGGCATCCCTAACGCCGCCCTTGATCTCAATAGTCAACTTCCCGCCGCGCTCTGTTATGCCGAGGTTGATATTATCCCCGGGGGTCCAGACCTCGATTTCGGCTAATCTGGGTATCTCCCTCCTGTAGTACCTTATGGGGCCCTGCCGGCTGGGATGGATCGCCTCGTATTCTTCTTCCGAGATCAGGGTCTCCCTGCCAGATATGCTCCTTCTAAAGTATTCCACAGCCCCTTTCTTATCGTCCGGAAGGACATCGTAATCCTCTTTCGATACCTCCTGTGCCTTGTCAAAATCGCTGTCTGTAGCGATTATCTGAACATACTCAATAGGATCTCCTGTAAAAACGTCATCTGTAGATTGCGTTGATGGAGGGACAAACTCAAAGACCCTCTGAGTCTTGTTGGGTTTGATACTCCTGCCGATCTCCCAGAATCTCGGCGTATTGGTTAGCGGAAGCAGATAACTTTGATAAAACGGGTGGTCGTCAGCTTTGACCGTTGCAGGGGGGTGTCTCCAGACTAAAACCTTAAACTGCAAAAAGGGATCCCCCTCGCCTTCCTCGGCGAAGCGCAACACTATCTTTGAAGCGACAACTAACCGTCCTAAACTCAAAGTCACCCACCAATCCTCAAAGGGGCTGTTCCTCTCGGGACCCCAGGTTGTGCTCATATCTCCATCCATCAAATTACGCGCATCCTGCTGGTTCGAACCGGCAGTTATGCCCCCTTCATCAGTTAAGGAGAACTCCTCTGCATCCAAGGCGGCATTGATGTTTTTATGTATAAAGCTGGGACTTACCGAGCCATCCTGCGAAATATTTGTGTTGCCTCCTTCAATATCCCACACCTCCCATTGAGATCTCTGGTTGATTTGAATCCTGTTTTCGATGATTCTATGCCCTTTTTGAGCCTCGACATAAAAAGGGAAAAACAAAATTACTGAGACTGCCACACGAACCACTGCGCAAGTCCCCCAAGTCCAATTCATGATTCTAAGACCTTTCATAAAGAATCCGGGCATCAAAACCGCCTCGTATAGTCAGCGGAAGAAACGCCCTGCCTCCTTTCTACCATCAGAGTTTTTGTATGCGGGCTTTTCAAGCTTTTTATAAATTTAATATAACCGGCAAAAGTGAATCTTACCTATATTTTTAAACTTGCTTAGGTGTGCTTCCCTCGGCTGCTGAACTCCGACTTAACTACTGAGACTCTTCAGTCCTAATACCGTTCCAGTCAATGTGCAGAATTCGGAATTCCCGTCGCTCCATAGAAAAAGTAGGGGGGGATAAGAATTATCCCCCCCAGGGTGCCGCGTCGAGCTTAATACCTAACTACTCCAATTGGAACGAAGCCTTGATCCTGCCCCATGTGTCTTCCTCGACCGCTGTCACGGACCCAGCAGGGGGTGCCAACAGCACGAAGTCGCCGTGGAGACTGGCGTTGCGCCAGGTATTGTGTAGGCCCGGGAAGTCATAGGACCCCTCGTAGCCCGTGAGCTTATCATCGTAGTCCTTCATGACGAACCCGACGTGTATGATTTTGTCGGGCTCAAGATCTACAATTGTGCTGGCGGCAGCGCCAGAGTAGCTCAGGATCTCAAAAGGAGTTACCTTATACTCATAAATGGTTTCGCCAGGTCCTCCCACGTCGCCTTCGACGCTCCAGCCGGTCTCAAGATAGTCAGGAGAAACGTCCTGCGTTCCGTCTGTCAGCCAACTGATCGCCTTGCCGTTATCCAGGAAGTACATAAAGCTGTAAAAGCCGTCTCTGGGCGGCACAAGCATTGTGTAAAGCTGGCCGGTCGTGAAGAACAACTGCTCCTGTTCTTCTCGGGTAACGCCTTCAGCCAGCCATGCGTCGTCGAACAGATTTCCGCCGCTGTGGTCGGCATCCAGGATGAAGTTAATGTCGTCGTCTCCGTTGAAGCCTGAGGACACTCCACGGTAGGTGCCATACGATAGAATGTCATCAAATGTGTGCACCATCATGTAGACGCGGTTGAGCTCATCGTTCCACCCTATAATGCCCTGGATGTTATAATCAGCAAGATCAAACCCTGGATTCCTTACGGCCTCCCAGAATTCACCCTCTACTTGATTTAGCGAAACATCCGCGATATCAGGGATTGCATCCCAGTCAGCACGGTTGCCATCTATATCAGGGACGTCGTCAAGATGGAATCCATAAGCGAAAAACTCTACTCCCGGCGGCTCATGTGCTGAGACGAGTGTGGCCACGGCGAATATCAGGCTGAGCGCCAGGGAACTTCTGATTAATGTCTTCATTACTGCTACCTCCTAATGTTTACATTGTTACAGCAAATCTCCGGCTCCAAACAAGCGGGAGAATGCAGTTATGACACAACTCTACCCCTTCCCTTCATCTATCTAACCCAGGCCCACCTCCTTTTCCATTTCTGGGGCATACCGTAGTCCTCCAAATTATGTTCATAAAGCCGACGAGGCACCTATATGTAAGTTTAGGCTAATTGTACAGCTAATATGACAGAGTGCTATATCGTAAGGTTTCTAACTTATAACGCTACATAATACATAAAGTTCTGTCAAATGTCAAGTCTTTTTTTGGCAAAATGTAAAAAATATTTACACCTTGTAAAAGGGGAAACAAGATTAGGATCCATCCAGTGGCTATTCAGTTTTCCATTTCAATGTCAAAGAGGACTACAGCTGATCAGGGCTGGGCACGGGCAGCAGTAATATTGGTCTCACCCGCACGGTGCATAAAACCAATTACTATGTTGCAAAAGGTAACCATCACTTGTGGACTTATCCGAGTGTGCGCTACTCGGTTTTGAAGGCTACTTTAAGGTTATCTTCTAGGATATTCACCTGTGATGCGTATTTATTTCGCAGTACTTTCAGAAACTGCTCAAATATCTCCGCCTCCCTCACTTTCTTTATATGCTTTCTAACAAGCCTCTTGGCATCTGAAAAGGGCCGTCTCTCATGCTTTCTGGATAGCACCTTGAATATAGAATAGCCACCCTTTACCTTAACAGGACCTTTGAGCACCTCTATCTGCGCTTCCTGTGCAGCTTCCACTAAGTCGCCGTATTTATAGCGGTGGATGGGATCGGCATGAAAATACATGCTTCCTTCTTCATCTCGTTCTTTTATAGGCCGTATAGAATGAATCCCTGCAAGCTGGCCCAATAGGGCGCCCTCTCGGATCTGCTCCTTAAGGCGCAGCGCCTCTTCCTCTGTCTCTACAAGTATCTCCTGTATATGTATGTGCTCAGGGCGCATATAATTATCCGGATTGCTGTCGTACTCCCGTCGTATCTCTTCCTCAGTTATGTTTACCTTCCCTTCCAGCGCTCTTTTCCTGAGTCCCCATATTAAAAACTTCCTTCTTTTTGTCTCAAGCCATTTTGCTATATCTTCCTCCTTATCTATTCCACCGCGAATAGCAGCTTCCATAATCATTATGTAGGGAATTACGGCACGCTCTGCAAAGGAGACCGCCTGTCGGCTATCTGTAAAATTAGTGGGACCACCTTTACTTTTTAGATCGCTGATCACGTAGATAAAGTCTCCTGCTGTTATCTTTCCCCTGTCGTATCTGTAAACGACGATATTCCGCTCATCCTCCGTTTCAAAAGATGCACCGTTGCGCAAGCTGTCAACAAAGGCGTTCAAACCACCCTGATCCAGTTCGAGGTGATATTTATTCTTGAGCTTGTCTACTAAAGCGGCTCTTTCGAGACTAAACTTCTTTACATAGAGTGATTTGGAAATCTTTGCTCTCAGCTCCGGGCCAAGGGCCATTGTAGTATCAGCAACAACTTTGAAGATCGAATATCCGCTGCCAATCTTTACGGGCTCTGATACTTCGCCCACCTTGAGAGAATATAGCTTGTCCTGAATCAGCGTTATACTTTCTTTGACACTGTACCTTTCTGTATCGCCCCCTCTTGGAGCAGTCTCTTTATTCGTAGACCACTTCCTGGCAACATCCTCAAAGCTTTTCCCCTTTTTGATCTCCTCAAAAGCGAGCTTTACTTTGTCCTCACTGTCAACCGTAATATCGCTGAACCTGATCCCCCTGGAGAATCCATGCTTTTCAAAGAACTCCTGTATCTCCTCTTCTTTTACATCTATCTTTATTTCCCTTCGTTGAAAGATACCTACAAGCTTTTCCTTTTTGGCCTTATTCATCTTCCTTAGAAAGGCGAGGCTCTTATCGATGCCCACCTTGGGGGACTCCATCGTCAAGAGCTTCATATCAATCATAGTTTGCAGATGATTCCTTTCTCCTTCCATTCCTGTTTTTTGGCTATGGTAATATTCGGGGAGTTTATCATAAAATTCCTGAAACTGCTTTAAAGTTATCGTCTTATCTCCAACCTGGGCTACTACTAAATCCCCCTTTTGCTTCGCGCAACTCATACAGATAACCAAAAAGGCGATCGGGAACACACGAATTCTTGTAGCTTTTTTTACAACAGCAGCGATATTGTTCACCTTTTAAAGATCTCCTTTTCCCCGGTAAATTACGAGAGCGCACACACGCATGTGCCCCTACAACTCATCTGCTGACAGCGTTCTCGTTTGCGACAACGTCCATCTCCTCATAAAGAACCGCTAATTTGAGACGGACATCGTAGTATTATGGCTCTTATACGATAACATTGCAAGCACTCTTTGGGGCAAGCACACTTTGGGATTCGCCTATTCTTGAACACCAGCGTACACTGTCACAAAGACGAAACTATCGGTCTGTGATTTTCTGTCCTCTTCAAATCTCTCAAGGGATTTTCTGTCGACTCTAATGCCGAGCTGGGTGATCAGCCGGTAGCCTACATAGTCCCCGATATTGGTCAACTGCGCCGCCAACACAGTACCGAAGAAATCTCCCGTGGGCTGACGCGCCTCGAAATTCCCTTTAATAACATTCCCGGCATCATCCACGACTTTTAACGTCTCATCGAGGAGCATATCCTGGGAAAAGAGCTGTTCGAGTCCTATTTCGATGTTAGTTTTCCTGAAGGCCGGAAACTCGAAAACCAGGGAGAATATGCCCGACCATTCGTCTCGCTCTGCCCTACCGAGGGAGTAAGGAGTGTTATCCTTTAAAAGTGCGCTTTTGAACTTCGGACGGATCTTCATGTTACCGATCTTTTGGATATAATCGACCTTGTTGACGATGCCCAAAAGTCGTGTGTTCTCCTTGAACCCCGTGATGCTTTCGTCTTGGCGCTGGTCCAATATTTCGTATTTGAACTTGTTGACAAGGTTTATTCCCCAGTCGGTCGAACGGTCAAAGCCGAACCAGGCCGTATTTATCCAGGTATCCTGAGCCGACAGCGGGTCTGGTACGAATTGATTCACCCCGACCGATCCAGGGGGCTGTATCCACTGAAAGAGATCGTCCTGGATGTTGTCTTTGACCTTCTTGACCATATCGAAAAACCGTAATCTACCGATCTTTGCGTATTCCCTTTCGAATGTGAAAAGCGCGTACGTGGTCAGGTTTTTTCTGTCGTCAGATATGAGAAATTCGCGCTCCTGTCCCACCGTCAGAATCATCTCTGGCGTTATGTGGCTTCCAAGGTAGATGTTGTATCCCTTTCGATCCTTTTTGTAGGGATAGTCGGGTTCGTTGTCGTTTTCAAATCTGTCTATCCATCCGTTATTATTCAGGTCCATCCCAAAGAGGAATTCAGGGCGGTCTACACCGTATCTCAGGAACGGCTCATCGTAGTCGGGAATCGTATTTTCCCGGAATGGGGTGCTGTTTTGATTGAAGTCGGATATAAAGTCGTTGTTTTCGTCCCATCCGGGGAAGACCGCGTCATCAGCAGCCCCATCCAAAGTGCTTCCTTCAGTCCCTCTTTCAGACGAGGTCCTGTAGTCCTGGAACCTTCTTTCTTGGTCGGGCTTCTGGTCCTGGTCATCGTTGTCGTCCACAAAGTCGTAGATGCTCCTGGTTTCGTCCTCGTAGTCTATTCTGCCAAACTGATCCACAATGAAGGGGCTCGTGTTGTAGTTGTCGTCCATATAGAAGCCCTCTGCGAAGAAGTGCCACGGATAAGAGATCTTCGACAGGTTCATCATCCACGCTTCGGACGCCTCATCGCCGATGATCCCTGAGGAGGCATCGTGCGTCTCCAGACGGAGGTTGGGATATTGCCTGAAACGGTGGTTTATGTCGAACTCGGTGTAGAGATTAAATCCCATAAGGTCCTTTACTTCCAGGGTGAAGCCATAGACCTGGTTGGCTGTGGGAAAACCGTAGTCGAAGCCGACCTCCTTCTTGTTTGAGGCGTCCTTTACGTTTCCCTTGGCCTGCGTCACCAGAACGAAGATCGGCTGTCCCTCCCTATTTGTCTGTCGGTCAGATGTCATCTCCACTTTGTAGTCATTTGCCAGAGTGAATCTGAATCTGACCTTTTCGATGCTGTTTACGACGTCTACATCGCCCACTATTTCCACCAAATCGGACAGGTCGTACCTTAGTGTTATCGTTTCGGTTCCATCTGCCACTATAGCTCCTTCTTTCAGGATGCCGCCTTCCATGTTGGGCCTGAAGCCTACTGCGTTTCCAGATAGAACTGTGTCCCTCTCTCCGATCTTGGTCGTTATCTCCACGTCGTCAGAAAGTAGGACGGCACCTCCTGTGTTGTCCGCTGGAGAGGCGTCGCTCAGCCGGATGGTTATGGTGTTGATCTTGTCCTGCAACTGGCCTGTGGTAAGGGCCCCCTTATACGGATTGCCCGTAAAGCTTTCCAGGTTGCCTCTGCCGGTGTGGGCATTAACGATTGTCCCTCCCACCGTCACGAAATCCCCGATATTGACCTTTGCCCTGCCCCCTATCAGATTGGTGTAGTCATTGGTGACGGAGGTAACCGCGCCTGCTATTGGGATGCCCGGAGCGCTGATTCTGGACAGCAGGACAGTCGCTGAGTAATTATCTGACATAAAATCGGCCTGAGCGCCGTTGAAGGTGGACTTTCTAAACGTCATCGGCGTTAGGGTCGTACGTATCTCGTCGCCTACGGTGATAGAGTAGGAATATTGTCCCTTCTGGTCTCGGGCTATTACAAGCGACCTGAAGAAGCTGCCGTACTGTCCCGTTTTGAGGATACTGCTGCCGTCAGATGACCTGGGGCGCTCCTCCGTCCAATTGTAGACCAGCCATCCCCTGGTTATAAAATTGCCGTAGAGGTCGTAAAAGTAGTCTCCCTCATTTATAGGATCATTATAACGTTTGTAGCGATCCCTGCCGTAGTTGGTGTAATCCCACGTCTGCCACTGATACTCCTGATATAGCTCCTGCGGAAGGTACCATTTTTTGACCACAGGGTCTATAGTTCCTAAAAGTGTCCCCGGCCCTTGAGGTCGAAAGGCCACCTTGTCGCCCTCTCTTTGTCCCAAGCGGATTCCGTAGTCCTGCTGGGCAAGGGTGCTCTCCCAGGAGAGGGCAAGCAAAAGGAGAAAAATTATTGCACTCGGCAATATAGTGCGACTCTTTAACATCGATCTCCTCCTCTTTCTATCTCTGTGGTGTAGCCATAGTCTTAACACAAAAAGCCACAAAGCCCCATGTTCACTGCTGCACTCCAGCGTAGAAGATCATAAAAGTGGTGCTGCTCGTTTCCACCTCGTTTTTCTTTTCGATCTCCAAATCGGTCGCTTTGATCGTCTCGATGGAAGTCCTTGAGAATTTGAAACCTGTCTGCATGATAAGCTTATATCCTAAATAATCTGTCACCGTTTCCCACTGTATCGCAAAGACGGACTCGGTATAGTCGCCAGTGGGACCTAAAATCGCGTTTTCTAGCAGGTCGTCTTCATCTGCCCTCAATTCGGTAAAGTGCAGAAATTCCGCGCCCAGCTCTATTGACGTCTCCCTAAGCATAGGGAACTTCAAGATCAAGGAGGGCATCTTTGCCCACTCTCGCCTACTGTCGTCACGTTCTTTAAATGGCGTCTGTCTCAAGAATTCGCTCTTGAATCTGGGCCGGATAACAAGATCGGCAATTCGGTAGGTATAATCCGCTTTGTTTATAAGCCCGAAGAAGGACGAATCGTCGTTTAAGGGGCTCCTGTCCAGAGCCCTCGGATCGTCAGATCGCTGGGTGAAGATCTCATATTTGATCTTGTTGATGATGTTCAAATTGTGGATCCGAGTGTAGTCCAACCCGGTCCAGAACGTGTTTATCCAGGTGTCTTGAGCCGGTAAGATGTCCGCGACTATGCCCGGGGTCTCAGCTTGCAAGAATAGCTGTGGCCCGAAGCGGTTACCGGGGATGTTATCTTTGGTTCTCTTTAACATTTCGAAGATTCTGAGCCTCCCCCAGCGAGGGTAGTTCCTATCTAATGTAAACAGCCCGTAAGTGGTTATATTCTTCTTTTCGGACGATATGAGCTCTTCGCGAAGCTGACCCACAGAAAGCCTTATATCGGGGACTATATGCGCTCCGATGTAGGCGTTATATCCGCGGTGGTCCCTTTGATAGGGGAAATCGGGCTCATTATCGTTTTCGAACCTGTCAATCGTGGTGTTGTTGTTCAGATCGATGCCAAAGAGGAACTCCGGACGGTCTACCCCGTATCTTAGGAACGGCTCCTCGTAGTCGGGTATGCGGTTGGTGACCGCTCTGTTGTCGTTTTGATTGAAGTCGGATATGAAGTCGTTGTTTTCATCCCAGCCGGGGAAGACGGACGGATCAGGGCCCCCGTGGTTGGCGCGGCTCCAGTCGGGGGTCCTATCTTGGTCGTCGTTATCGTCCACAAACTCGTACAGAGAGGTTCCCGGGTTATCGTAGGTGATTCCCCCTTGTGGATTAAGTATGAAAGTGCTGGTAGAATAGTCGGGATCCATAGTAAATGCCTCTCCAAGGAAGAACCACGGATAGGAGCGGTAGGAAAGATTTACCATCCCCGCCTCCGATCTGGAGGAGGCGGCCTCAAAGTTCTCTTCCTCGGTAAAGAGGGCAAAGTTGGGGTACTGTCTGAATCTGTGGTTGATGTCAAACTCCGCATAGAGGTTGAAGTCCTTAACATCCGTTACCTCCAGGGTGACGCCGTATATTTGATTGGCCGTCGGCAGTCCGTAGTCGAAGACGACCCTCTGCCGGTTGGAGCTGTCCTTTATGTTGTCCTCTGCCCTCATCATATCTAAGAGCGCGGGGTTGTTTTCATCTATGATTGCCCCACTTAAGGGAGGAATCGGCACTCTACTTCCTCCTGTCTGCCTGTTTGACCATACCTGGACTTTAAAGTCGTTGGCTAAGACCATGTCAAATGTCACCTTTACTATCTCAGTCGGATTCGGTCCCGTATATGACGGGTCTGTGAAATCGTAGTTGATCACTATCCTTTCTAATCCGTCCGCAGCCAAAAAGCCCTCCTTTGGAAAGCCGCCCAATATATTCGGCCATCTGGTCGGGTCATTTGTGAGATCTTCCAGCCTTAAAGTCTGGCGTCTTCCGGTTTCGAAATCTTCGCGGACTATGGTTATATCGTGATCAAAGAGGGCCGCCCCTCCCACGCCGTCTTCGGGAGAATCGTCGCTTAAGACAACAGCGATAGCCGTTATCCCCGGCTGGGCAGCCTGGTCTTCGCCGAGGGTGCCCTTAAAGCTGTTGCCGCTGAAGGCGTCCACGGTGCTCCGGGAGTTGTGAGCGTTGATAAAGGTCGCTCCGACTTTGACAAAATCTCCCACCTGAGCTGTCGCCCTGCCTCCGATCAAATTTGTACTATTAGTCCGCGTTCTTGGTGTCGTACCGCTTGAGCCAACTACAGGGCTGCTGATCCGTGAAAGTAAAACGGTAGCCTCATACCTATCCGACGCAAGGTCCAACTGTATCCCGTTGTAGCGGGGCTTTGAAAAGGTCAGAGGGGTTAAAGTAGTCCTGATCCGGTCGCCTACGGTTATAGAGTAGTAGTGGGACCCTTTCGAGTCGGAGGAGGCCAGGACGCTGCTGAACCATGTATTGTACCTTGTATCCTTGAAAAGAGAACTTCCAAGGGGAGCTGGAGCCTCCTGCCTCCAGTCATAGATGAGCCAGCCCTTTGTCACATAGTTTCCATAGAGATCGTAAAAGTAGTCGCCCTCACGTGCGATGTCCACGTAGCGCTCGTAGGGGTCCCTGGCATAATTGGAGTACTCCCACGATTTCCACTGGTACTCCTGGTAGAGCTCCTGAGGGACGTACCATTTTTTCACCACAGGATCTAGCGGTCCGAAGAGCACCCCTGGGCCTCTGGGTTCGAATGTGACTGCGCCGCCCCGTCTTTCTCCTGTACGGACACCGTACTGCTGAGCATAGGCGCTATCGCCAAAAATCACAGCTAAAAGGAGAAAAATCACTAAGATCTTATAGCTTTTTAACATTAGGATACCCCCTGTCCAAAGTGGTAGACGGTAGCTAGTAGACAGATCGTCTTTCTCCCTTCCTATCTACTAATATACTACCGCTACAGTTCCGCTTGCTCCTTCGTTATCTGCGTCGGCATCTATCTCTACCCTGAAGATATATATCCCCGGCGGCAGTAGATTCCCATCTTTATCCCTCCCCTCCCATCTCAATGATTCACGATTCTGACTGGAATAACTTCCGCTCGCGTCACGACCCGAGTATAACTCTTTGAGGAGCCTCCCCGAAAGGTCGTAGACACCTACCGTAACCTTCCCCTTGCTGGTTAAGCTCGTAATATCGTAGTTTATGTCTGTAAAGTCGTTGATACCATCCCCGTTTGGCGTGAAAGGATTCGGAACTGCCTTGACGTTAATCAGAAGATCCTCCTCTATCGCGACCTGCACCACAAGGTTTGCCTGGTTCCGCAGATGGGCTACATTGAGTTCTTCCTGGCTCAGGTCGACCACGTTTGCCCCTATCACCTCCTGAGGGAGTTCGAGCTCTCCAGTGAGGCTGTTTAACGCCCTGCCTGTGAACGCCGTCCCGATTCTCAGCACTACGCCCTTGAAGGTCACATTTACAGTTGTCATCTCCCGTGTCTCTACATTGCTGTTTTCAACCCTGGGGAAGCTGATTCCGAAGCGATCTTCCTCCACAAGGTCTATGCTAAAATTACCACGACTTACGGGCAAGTTGGTAAGGTCTGCATCGGAAAAGTCCTCAGTGACCTTTGTCCCATCCGGAAAGCTCATCTCTATCTTGTCAATAGATGTCACCCTGACAGGGGTCGTGATCTCAAAGGAGTTGAACCCTTTGTCAAATCCCGGCCGTATGTGGGGCAAGATCCAATAAGAAAACTCTGTAATTTCCCCTAAATCTACCTGTCGGGGGGATATTTCAGCTAATATCTCCTCTGCGAGGGGCGGGCTGGAAAAGTCAAAGGATAGTGCGCCGATGCCCCTTGACGCAAAGAGTTCGTCGTTGGAAAAGTCTATCTTAACCTGGAAGAACCGGCGTGGCCCCGGAGAGAGAATCCTGACGCCCCCTTCCCCTGCTGCCACCTCCCCCGATGTCACTATCCCCGCGGGAGAATAGGGCGGCGTCCAAAGACTCCAGTTTTCTATGTCGTCCCTTACCGAACCCTTCTTGGTTGATGACAGGCCGGTGTGGTCAGACCGCGTAAGAGATATACTGTTCCTCTCCTCCGGAGTCAATTCGCTGAACGTAAGCATAGCCTCCCTCACATTCAGATCGGGGCTGTCGAGCTCTGCTACTATCTCCCTTTCCCTTGAACCCTCGAGGTCTCCTTCCCTTTTCCACGGCACTTCTGCAAGGTCGTCTCTGATTCGATTGAACAGCACAGGGCTGTCGTCTATTCCGCTCCTTGTCCTTATCGCAGCGCCGGAGAGGACAGCATCGCCTATTATATCCTCCTCCCAGCGTATGTTCCCCCAGAGGGCTAACCCCTCCCCTAAATCGAATATGTCAGATTGATACTCCGCAACAGGCACGAACCCCACTCCGAAGACCTGGAACTCCGATATTTCAAAACCGACGGTCGTCTGCGACCTGATCCTGATAAAGCGAATATACTGAGGGACTATCGACATATCCACCACAGCTTGATCGTTTTGCTGCTCAAGCAGGAAGCTTGTAAATATCGGTCTGCCACCGCTTTGGGTCTCTTCGCTGCCATCGTTGAAAAAGATCTCATATGCTCTTATAAAATCGTCCTGAAACGGAAAGTCCGATGCAGCAAAGTCAGGATCGGCGTTTCTGGGGAAAAACTTCAGCCTACCCACACCGAACCGCGATCCTAAATCGAATGTTATTATTACCCCAAAAGTGAAGACCATCTTTAGCTCAGTACTCTTCCTTTCAAAGGCGGTTTCGGCGTTGTTGTCTATCATTTGTATCAAATCGCCCTCGGTGGTGTCAAACAGGTTGTCTTCTATCGAACCTCCCCTGTCGATGAGCCCTATTGCGATATTTTTCGTCGGATCCGATCTTTCGGGAAATACCCAGTCTGTTCTGTCCTCGAAATCAAAATCGATTACTCCGCCCGGCGTGTTTCCGAGTTCCACTTCCTTGGGACCCACTATAAAGACAGGTGTGATGCCTCCGCCGCCGTCTGCCCACGAATTCCCCTCATCTCCGCCGAGGATGATTATTTCCTTTGCCTGGACACCGCCGATTAACAATGAAAGATAGATCAAACCAGCCAGAGGAAGTAGTATCATTTCTCTTTTAATTTCCATACCAAATCGCCTCCTAAAGTCATCGACGTTATCAAATTACAGCACACATATTGTAACTTTGAGTATAAGTTACAAAAAAGTTGTCCTAAAGTCAAGTAAATCTTTGTATCTATGATTCGGAAAGGCTTTGTTCATAATTAAATCACTGAATTAAGTCACTGAGTTTGTAGCTGAAGTCAAAGTCCCGATGTTGCGTACAGCTTGGGCGCCAGGCAAAAAACGGGATAGGAACCAATCATCGTAGCCCGTTGTTTTTTTGTGGTGGGCAGTACTTGATTTGAACCAGTGAGTTTTCGGCAATTGACGAGGAGTATCTGGGAAGTGGGTGCGGGGTGAGTTCGTTGATCAGGATAGGTTTTTCCCTCCTCAACATTCGTTACAACCTAGACCACGCCGACCGGGTTAGGTCGAAGAACGCTCATAACGGGCGTTCAGGTATGTGATTCCCTTCCGGTGTTCATGGAGGAGACGTCATCCCGCGCCGGTTCGGTCTTAGGTCTGGACATCACCCACAAGGTAGAGGAGGAAAGGGGCGAGGGATTCCTAGAACGGGGCATCCTCAGCTTGGGATTTGACAACCTGGGGGACGAGGGTGAGGCAGATGTCAGTTCAACTGGGACGCGGTCCGTTTGGAGTCCCGTCGCATATTCAGGTACAGTTGGGGCTATCAGCTCTTTGCAGAGAAGGTGTATCACAATACGATATCGGGCGAGGCCGTGTCGGGCACTCATTCAGTTTGAAGTATCTGGCCCACCCTTGCAGAGGCACTAAACATGCTAATCGTTCGCCTCATCAAGGGGGACGTAATCAGTTTCCAATCGGTAGTGTTCAAGCAAGTACGTTTAGAGATCCACTGAAGGTAGAGTCAGAGATCGCGAGGTCGGCAGCTACGATTCTCGTCAATATGCCGCATGAGCCACGTTTTCAACGACACTTCCTCGCCATCAACGTTGCTGTCTTCCCGGCCTGCATGCGCCGCTACCTCAAAGGCGTAGGTCTGCCAGCTGCCCATCACCACACTCAGGACGCTTCGACTGCCGCATGCAAGTTCTCTTGCTTCACCGCAACAGCAATCTGAGAGGTGGCGCCCCTTCCTCCACTCTCTTGAAGAAAACCTCCTCGATGTAGCGCCTTAGCGTAGGCTCGGTATCTAGAAGTGGGAGGCGTTCCCTGACCAAGGGGACGACCGACGCGGCCTCCCCACCCAGGGCCGAGAGGAATCTGGCAGCATCCTGCCACTCCCCACTCCTCCCCGCGTAGCCCCTTGGCCGTGTATCATCTCCCACGAGCTCCGCCAGGGTCACGAGCTCCGACTCGCCCCCACGAATGCAGTAGAGGGCGTAGCAGACGTCGGCCAGGAACCGGTTTTCCGGCGTTCGATACTTCTCCAGGACCGGGACGGCCTCAGAGGCCGCCGGCCCTATCGCCGCCAGCGCGCGGGCGATCAGATTCTCATTGCCTTCGGATTCTTCGTACGCCTTCGCGAGGGTGGGAACAGCACTCGCAGCCCCCGGACCCATGCCCGATAGCACCTGCAAGCCGACCGCCTTACGGAGGTAAAGAGGGAAAGGACCATCATAGTGGGTTCCCAGCAGAGCCAACGCGTCAGGCAGCGCGGGTGCCGCGGCCTCGCCGCAGAGGAACAGCCCGAGCGCGGCCAACGTCACGACCGCCTCGTCCCTGTCGCGCAGCGCCTGGCGCAGCGGTGCCACGAGAGCGCGAGCCGAGAGCGCCCCGTCATCCGGCAGGTAGCCTTTGACTTCTTCATTCCAGCTTTGCGGTCGCGCCATTTTGCTGAGGGTGAAGGTTGCTCCCAGACGCACGTAGGCATCGGTATGCGACAGAAGCGACGAAACTCTCGGCGCCGCTGAGTACGCATCCGGGCCGATCCCCTCAAGAGCTCGCAGAGCGGGAATGCGAACTTCCGGATCCTCAAGCACCTCTTCCAGGGCATCCACCGCCGGGGCTGCCTCCGGCCCCATTTCAAAGAGCGCCCAGGCAGCACTTCGACGCTCGGAGGCCTGGGAACTACGCAACCCCGCAATGCACTCCTTTACAGACCTGTTGCGGAAGGGGGCTGCCTCGTCCCTTACATAGGTAACGGGGGCAGGCTGTACCGCGCCCGCCGGCACAGGACCCAGCCTATGGATATAGTCGGAAGCCCTGGCACGAATCTCCTCATATTCTTCGATCTCCAGAGGCTTGCCGGGCTCCGCATCGTGCGGATCAAAGCCAAGGAGGCGAGCCCGGAGAGACTCCAACCACGCAGCCGCCTCTATGGCGGTCACCCCGGCGGGCATCGCCGCCACGGCGTCCTCCACCATCTGAAGGTAGCGGAAATCGTCAACTCCCTCGCGACGCGCCTCCCAACCGGTGATAGGCAGGGGCTCGGTGCTTTCGGGTTCCCACCAGACGTGACCGTGATGTCCGTGTGAGTAAGCCCAGACGTAATTACCTCCGAGCCGGTGAGCCCAGGTGTATAGCCCAGCATAGTAACGCTGACGAAGCGGCTTGAAACCTTCTCTCAGTATGCGAAACGAATACGTCCATACCTGCGCCCCGCGGCGCGACGCCTCGGCCCGCATCTCTGGCGTCACCTCCCCCCCAAGTACGATCCACACGTCGAATACGTCGCCATAGGGGTACGCCGCCTCCGCACTGATGGCCGTCGTCAGGCGGATGGGCAGCGTGCGAAGGGGAGCGTAGCTCTCCCGCAGCCCGGGCGCCGGATAAGGTGGTTCATCCCAGCCGTAGATCAGAATCTCCGGCCACCCGTGCTCCCTGTGCTGTCTTTGCAGCCAGTCTGCCGCTGCTGCCTTTTGCTCCTCGGAAAGACAACAATCCGCGATATTGTGTTGGGCGATGACGCAGGGGATGTCCTGGTGGACGAGCCCCGCTTCAGCCGCCAGCGAGACGCGTTTCTCCAGCGGCACCATTTTCTTCCAGGCTCGAGGCGGCAATTCCGCGAAGTCCCCGGCCATGTAGAAGTGCACCGAATTCTGGCTGTGCGTCGTCATGTCCCGGTAGAGCTCCAGCTCCAGTTGCTCGCTCACCGCCCAGCCGCCAAAGCGCTCCAGCAGCATGTCCTCCCGATAGTACATGCCGAAGGGGATTCGCGCCGGAGCCAGTTCGAAGGGCCTGACTTCAAGCTCCAGTTCCAGGATAGTAGCTGGCTTGTTCGCGGGCTGGATCCGTACCTGGCCCTTGTGTAAACCCTGGGACGCCTCGCGATCCGCACGGAACGTCAGCCAGAAATTGACGCTGCTGCCCCTGGGAAGATCCGCTACCACCTCACCTCGTTGCAGATATATTTCAGCGGGCACCGAGCTCAGCCACGACATGTCCGTTTTGACTAGCTTCTCTTTAACGCCGGGTTCGATGCGATGATAAACGGTTACCTCGAGGTCCGATTCCACCTCGATCCGGACATCCTTCACTCCGTCTGAGATCGCGTGCACGCCGAACTGAATCGACTCGTACTCATCCCTGGCTAACGCGCACGAAATCTTCTTGGCAACGTCGTCCGGAGTGGGCACGTGGGAAGGCGGCAGGTTCTTCAGCGTGCTGTAATTAAAGACAACGTAGCCCTTGTCTCTATCCAGTTTCGTCCACTCTATGGGTGCATCTGAATTATCCTGCATGTTAGCTTCCCCCTCTCCGCTGACATTGCAGGCCGTTAATCCAACGGCCAGCGCTGTACAGGCAACGATGCTCCGTTTTTTCATATTCCATCTCCTTCCGGCGAGTTAAGAGCCGCTTTGTCCGCATGCTGCGACCGGCCAATTCTCTTTTCCAGATTAGGGCCCTTTATTCCAATGTCCACCCGATTATCGGACATGTAGCCGTTTGCATCGCCATCTTGGCGGACGCTTCATGCAGGTGAGGGCATACGTTGCGCCCAGACGCACGTATGCATCGGGATGCGACAAAAGCGACGAGACTCTCGGTGCCTCCGGGTCCTCGGCGCGCGCTTCGTCTTCGAGCGACGGCCCCAGCAACACAGCCGCGATCGGCGTAGCCGCCGGAATTCCATGACTTCTCATCTCATGCCTCCTACATCCGGCTGACGACGTTGAACTCACTGGAATCTGGATCTGTCGCCCCATCGATCATCAGCCTGATTCCGATGCCCTGTGGTGGACGAATACCGTGACTACGCCATCCGGAACGAGTAGAGTTCGGCGTTCTTCATGAAGAAGCGGAGTTTGCGAAAGGGCTTCTGCTTCTTCCACGGGAACACTGTATCCCCGCCGAAGTCCGGGAGAGCGACAGGAATCGTGCCGTCTCCCTCCCAGGTAACCCGGTGACACGTGCTGTCACCGGTGAAGACGTCGCAGTCCTCTCGGCCGCGCCCCGGAAGTTGGTCGTCCCCATGGTCGACTACCTCCACCTTGATGTAGCCGTCCTTGCGGCAACGAGCGTTGATGTCAAGCGCCTCCCCATCGGACAGTAACGGCCTCGTCACGAGGAGTCCTTCGCGCACCGGCCCGGCGTCGAACGAGACAAACCCGTCCTTCCGGAGGCGCGCCACCCCGAGACCGAACCGAACCAGCCCGGGATCCTCGATCTCGGGGTGGTTCATTCCCTCACGCGGTCCCCACATCCAGTAGTCGTGATGGCAGAAGCATCCCCCGTAGTAGATAAGCAGTTCGTCGCCCGCATCGATCGGCGGCGAGCAGATCGTCACCATCCCCTGGTCCCAGGCGTCCGGCTGGCCGAAGGTCAGCCAGGGCTGTCGTTTGTTGAGCCGCTGCCATCTCTTGCGGTCCCGGCTGAAAACGAGCTGCACGTCCATCTTGTTGGCGACCCTATGAAGGACATTCAGGAAACCCACGTACAGGTTTCCCAGCTCATACTGCGTCATTCCGTAGAACCCGTCATCGATATTGTCCTCCTCATCGTCCGGCCGGAGCAGCAGGTACGGCTCGCCCCAGTGGAGCATATCCGGGCTCTCGGACTGCCAGATACGCCGCCGGTTCTGCTTCGAGAAATCGTGCGGGTACCGCGGCCCGGGATTCGTCGGGCCCACCGGGTTCCGCGGATTCAGAGGGGGAGCGCATTGTAACCAGTGACGGGTGACGACCACGAAGTTGCGGCTGAACCGGTCGTAGTGCAGAGTGCAGACATCTCCCAGCCTCTGGCCGAGGCTGCCGAACACCGGGAGGTCTTCCTCGACTTCCCAGTGGATCCCGTCCGGCGAGTGCGCCGCCCGCATCTCCCCCGAGTACGGGGGGTAGTGGGAGAAGAGGGCCCGGTATCGTTGCGAATCATCTATAGGATTGGGGTCCTCGATCACGTTGCACGAGTGGACTTGCTCGAGCCCATTGCTCCCCCCCAGAACTATGTTCGTCCGGCGGCCGTCCTCCTCGACCACGTCCAGTTGCGGCTTCGTCCACTCCAGGCCGTCCTCACTTTCGGCGTAGCACTGCCGCGCCGCGATCAGCCACTTCGGGTGCTCATGGCTGTGGTCAATCAGATCCTCGTACCAGCACTTGAAGAGGCCACTGCGGGAGTCTCTCCTCACCACGTGGTTGCTGCACGTAAAGTAAGGAACGTGCTCCCACGGCCTGTCCTTCTTCAGGAGCGGGTTCCGCGATTCCTCCTTGCGCGGCTCATGGAAGGTCTTGGTCAGCTCCTGCGAAGCCTCCACGATCGCGTTATCCAGAAACAGCTGCGTGAAGTTTCCAATCCCAAGTGCGACGCTGTCCAGGTAGCTCATGTGTCGTCCCTCCCGAGGTTTTCTCCTCGAACTCGTGAATCCCCACGAGCCCCAGTGTGGCCGCCGACTCGGCGAGAATCAGCGGCTATCCTGCTGTATTGGTTAATGTCCGTGCGGATCGAAATCCCAACCGTGTTCACTCAGCACGCGCAAGCCTTCCCGGTATTCGTTTCTTATCTGTTCCAGATCGGCGCCGCGGTATTCGAAGTCGAGCGTGACGTTCCCATTATAGCCGGCTCGTTGGAGCGCTTCTCGAAAATGCGTGAAGTCAACGACGCCCTGTCCTGGAGTCCTCTCGAGCTGCTGTTTGCCATCCTTGGTATCCGGGCCGGTGCTGTCACGCAGGTGCACGTGACGCAGACGGGGCCCCGAGCATTTGGAAAAACGCATCCAGGTCCTAGCCGATGATGCCCCAATGGCTGCAATCCACAGTCGCGCCCACCGCCGGGTGATCGATCTGGTCGAAGAGTTCCGACACATGTTCGACCGTCTCAATTATCTGAAAGAGGTGCGGCACCTCCAGATGCAAGCTGATGTCGAACTGCTGCGCAATGTTGGCGATGGCGCGGTATGTCTCGCACGCCGGGTGCATTTGTCGTGCCCACTTATCGCCAAATGCGCGGCGAGCCGTGGGCCACGTGACGACCGTCACGTCCAATTCACGAGCTGTCTCAAGATACCATCGTTTCGAAGTCGAAGGCCGAAAACCCGAGCGTCGCGGCCCCGTCGATGTTCATAGAGACCTCCCTTCAATCAGCCCAAAATTCCGGACTCAGGACAGTCCGGCTACGAAAATACACGCACGGTACGCTAGATTTCATCCCCAAAACTATAAGCCTGCCGGCCGCAGGTGGTAGAGACGTGCTTGAAAGTCACGTCTGAGTTTGACGTCAAAAGTCCGTTTTCTCGCATCCAGACGAGCCACGACCTCATCGGTGAAAAGATCAACCACCTCCAGACTGGCCTGCCCCGGTACCGTTACCTTAGCCCGCGCACCTCCAGGTGTGTAGTCCGAGACAAGTAACACAGTTTCGTCACCCTGTTTCCTTGCCAGCAGATTCGCCGATTCAGTGTCAGCGGCGTATCCAGCCTGAATCCCGCCGTCTAGAATGATGTCCTCAACGGGGGCAAACATCTTGATCGCCTCGGACATATCCGCCAGGTGACCGGTGGTCGCTCCCATGTAGTATCCCCAGGCAATCACGCCCTGCGAGCCGCCCATGAGGGCTTCGAGCACCTGAGACCGGGCGTCGCCCGGCGGGCTCCACTGGTACCCGGGGGAAATCGCGATCACGAGCTTCTTACCCGTCAGCGGTGCAAGCCGGGCGACTGTCTTGCGCACGCCGTAGCCGTCCTCATAGACCATGTTCGCGACGTAGTCCAGCACGGGCGCTAGTGATTTGTTCGCGTGCAGGCCGTGGAGCGGCCCGCCCCCGATGTAGGCTCCGAGCATCGTCCGCTCCGTCGTCTTCACGCCGCTCTCTTCGACGGCCTTGTGGAATACATCCCGCATGATCCCGTACATTTCGGCCACCAGGTCAGAGCGGAATCGCAGCCATGCATCGTAATGCTTGCGGTACTTGTGCGGCCGTCTGGCGAACACGCTGGGGTCAACGCCCGTTAGCTCCGGCTCGTGCCCGGCTACCCACTCCTTCCAGCGCTCGATGGTGCGGGGGTGAAAACCGATGGCGGCGCTCTTGGCCGAGGCGAGGTAGTTCTCGTCGTTGAGAGTCAGGGCCGACGACCTCGTGGCCGTGTGCTTGATACGGTCGATAAAGGGCTGCAAGGCGGGGCCCCGGTATGAAGGGGATATCAGGTCCTCCTTGGTGGGATTCCCGTCCAACGTGACTGCCAGGGCCTCGGGGTTCTTCTCCATGACGCGAGGTCCGCCGCCCCAGGCGGTAACGCCGTAAATGCCGTTCTTGTAGAACCCGCGAGGGTCACCGCCCCACGTCTCAAGGTGGTTGAACCCGAAACGCTTGAGGTCACGGACCATGGCCGGTTGGTTGTCGTCCCAGTTATAGACCGTCCCACCGCCAATGCCGAGGGTCATCATGGCGCGCTTGGGCGCGGCGACATCCGGCATCGCGATGCCCTTGAACCGCACAGGAGTCGGGAGCTGATACCCGCCCTTCCACTCGAACTGGATGTATCCCACTGCGTCCTCGCCGGGGGCGAGTTCGCTGTCGACCACCAAATTGTTGCCTCCCGCCGGCAGCTCGACGCGCTGGAATCCATTTGACATCTGGCTGACGCTCGGGGTGATTTTTCTGTTCTGGTGCTTTCGGAAGCGCATGCCGGGCGGAAGGGCTAACGAAACTCGCCCCTCCGGCGCCTCCGTATTCATCCCGTCGGTGATGTACAGGGGATTCGGGAACCCTTTGGCCACGCGGCAGAGATCTCCTTTCTGGAGGGCATACCCGTGCTCATTGCGCTCCGGGTTGATGGGCGGACTATACGCGAAGGGGTGGCGATTACTAACCGACGGGTAGTACCCAGCGGCCTCGACGAGGCTGACCTCACGGACCGACGGCGCCGAAAAGAGCAGCTCCCCGCTCCATCCGCCGCCGACTCGCACTGTGTGCCCGCCCCCACCCATCGTCAGGGTTATGCGATCCTGATCCGCCGAATGGGCGATCACGTGAAGAGGGCGCCACCCTTTCTGGGGCCAGTCGAAGGAATCGTAGATAAAGCTCTCACCGGCAATGCTGCGGCCGCCCTCCAGGGCGATGGTGGGGGAGAAGTCAAAGGTGGCCATACCCTCCGTGTTCACCCAGATCTCGGCAACGTACCAGCGCCAGGGCTGAACCTCGATCTCCTGACTGATGCGGGAGGCGCCCAACTCGTCGTGGTAGATGCGAATGGCTGTAGCGCCCGGCCGCTGGCCTGGCAGTACCGGTCTGTAGGAGGTGCCTACAACTTCTGCCGGCTGCCTGACAGTCTCCACCGTGCACTCGCTCTTCTGGTCCTTGGCTATCTCCAGCTTCCATCCGAAGTCGCTGTCGCTGGGTTTGCCCTGGCTGAAATCGCTGTTTACAAGCAGGTTCCCGTCATTGTCGGCGGCAGCAGCACAGGCCAGATCCCCGATAAAGTCATTCGGGGACAGGCCCAGAATCAACATCCCCATCCAGACACTCTTCATAGTCATCTCCTTTTTCTCCTTTCATGAATGTCGCTTACGTCTGAAAATGCATTCCCCGATAGAGTCATTCGGGGACAGGACTTTGGACAAGCCCATTACCAACAACTGAGACCATAGCAGAGATCGGCCGCCAATCGACGCTTCCCGGCGGAAGCATCACACCTGTCGCGCCGAGATCCCTGCCCACGTGATCTTAACATCGTGCTTGACGCTTACTTCGATCAGATTGTAGCCGAGGCCGATGGCGTCCGGGCGCACATCGTAGACGTGGCGCCTCGGCTGAGGTTCTTTCCATCCGGATGCTCTGACGTGTTCGGCTTCGGAAAGGTTTGGCCACGAGCTCTCCTCCAAAATAAATGCTATCAGCTACCTGCCGGCCGAAGGTGGTAGAGACGTGCTTGAAAGTCACGTCTGAGTTTGACTTCAAAAGTCCGTTTGCTCGCATCCAAACGAGTCACCGGCTCATAGGTGAAAAGATCAACCACCTCCAGACTGTCCTGCCCAGGTACCGTTACCTTCACCCGCGCGCCTCCAGGTGAGTAGTCCGAGACAAGTAACACACTTTCGTCACCCTGTTTCCTTGCAAGCAGATTCGCTGATACAGTGTCAGCGGCGTATCCAGTCTGAAGCTCTCCGTCTAGAATGATGTCCTCAACGGGGGCAAACATTTTGATCGCCTCAGCCATATCCACCAGATGACCGGTAGTCATCCTGATGTCATAATTCCAGGCGACAAAGCCCCTTGCACCACCCATCACGGTTTCAAGTACCTGGGAACGTACATCGCCAGGCAGACTGCCTAGATATCCCGGCGCCAGGCAGACCACCAGCTTCCCGCCACTAATTGGTGCAATCTTGGCAACTTCTTTGCGCACGCCGTCCCCATCCAGATAGATCATGGGCGAAATAAAATCCAGAGCATCGCTCAAGGCCTCAATTGAAGACAGACCCACCAACATCTCCTCCCCTGTGAACGCCCCCAACTCGGGCTCAGGCGTCGTCTTCACACCGGATTCCTCCACTGCTTTATGGAACACCTGCCGCAGTATGCCAAACCGCTCGGCCACCAGATCACAGCGAAATCTCAACCATGCCTCGTAGTGCTCCGGATACTTGTGCGCCCGCTTGAAGAACTCCTTAGGGGGAATACCGGCCAGGCCAGGCTTGTGCTCGCTCACCAACTCTTTCCAACGTTTAATACAACGGTCGTCGAAACAGATGACCGGGCCAACGCCAGACATCAGGTAAACCTCGTCGTCCAGATTCACCGAGGAAGTTCTGCTAGCAGTTTCTCTCAGGCGCTCCAGCCATGGGTTTGCCTTGAAACCTGGACCCCGATATGACGGGCACATCACCTTCGTACGTTCTCCATTCAATGCGACAGCGACTGACTCAGGGTATTTTTCCGCATCCACGGAAAAGCTGCCTCCGTAGGAGGAGGCGCCCTCCAGGCCCATGCTGGCGTAGGGTCGAGGATCCCCGCCCCATAGCTGTAAGCGGTTGAAGCCCAAACGCTTCATGTCCCGGACCATAGCCTCCCGCCCGTCGAGGCCAGGTTTGAAGTTCTCCCAATTCAGGTAAGCAGCCCGGTAGACATCAAGTGCAGTGACGATTCGTCTCGGCGCGGTGACCTTCGGTAGTACCACTCCTTCGAACACGACTGGCCTCGGAAGTTGATAGCCTCCCTTCCACTCGTAGTAGACGTAACCGATTGCCCGCTCGCCCGGCTCCAGGTCGGACTCGATCAGCAACTGGCCCTCGCCAGGCCCCGTATGCAGCTCGAGGTACATGCCGCTCCGGGCATCCACACCGCCCGATAGATCTGTCACCTTTGGGGGCCTCTTCCCTCCGCCATGAGGTCGAAGCTTAAGGAAGCGAATGCCCGCCGGCAGCCACAACGAGATCCTCCCCTCAGGCGCATTGGCGTCCATACGGCCACTGATATAGAACGGGTTCGGGAAGTTGCGGGCTACCCGGCTGACATCACCTTCCTGGTGGGCGTACCCATACTGTCCCTTCGCAGGGTCCGAGGAAGGACCGTACCGTGCCGGGTTACGATGGTATCCCGGCAACCGGTGGTAGCCAACAGCTTCTACTAGGCTTATTTCATGTACAACCGGTTCGCTTAAGAGCAGCTCGCCGCTCCAGTCACCACCGCCTATCGATAATGTCAGCTGCTCACTGTCCCCCGAGTGATCATACGCCCGTATCATCCGCCATCCGGATTTCGGCCTGTGATACAAATCCATGAAGTACCGCCACCCACCACTCTTACGGCCACCTTGCAAAGACATGCCAACAACGGACGGATACATTCCGTCGCTCTTAACCCACACCTCGGCCACATACCACCGCCAGGGCCGAACAGCGAACTTTTGGTCGATGCCCGATGAACTCCGTTCGTCATTGTAAATGCGTACGGCGCTAGTTCCCGGGCGAGGCCCTTCTACAACGGAGCACTCGTTCTTCTCTCCCTCAGCCAGCTCCACTCTCCAGACGAAACTCTCCTGGCTCGGTTTGCCCTGGCTGAAATCGCTGTTTACAAGCAGGTTCCCGTGATTGTTGGCGGCAGCAGCAGAGGCCAGATCTCCGATAGAGTCATTCGGGGACAGGCCCAGAATCAACATCACCGCCCAGACACTCTTCATAGTCATCTCCTCTTTCTTCCTGTGTGAATGCCGGTTACATTTGAAAATCCATCCCCCGATAAAGTCATTCGGGGACAGGACTTTGGACAAGCCCAGTACCAACAACTGAGACCATAGCAGAGATCGGCCGCCAATCGACGCTTCCCGGCGGAAGCAATCCCCGATAAAGTCATTCGGGGACAGGCACACCTGTCGCGCCGAGATCCCTGCCCACGTGATCTTAACACCGTGCTTGGCGCTTACTTCGATCAGATTCTAGCAGAGGCTGTTGGCGTCCGGGCGCACGTCATAAACTCCCCCGTCACGGCTGAGGATCTTTCCATCCGGATGCTCTGACGTGTTCGGTTTCGGAAAGGTTTGGCCATGGGCTAACCTCCAAAAAAGTGCTATGAGCTACCTGCCGGCCGCAGGTGGTAGAGACGTGCTTGAAAGTCACGTCTGAGTTTGACTTCAAAAGTCCGTTTTCTCGTATCCAAACGAGCCACCACCTCATCGGTGAAAAGATCGACCACCTCCAGACTGGCCTGCCCCGGTACCGTTACCTTAGCCCGCGCACCTCCAGGTGTGTAGTCCGAGACAAGTAAGACAGTTTCGTCTCCCTGTTTCCTTGCCAGCAGATTCGCTGATTCAGTGTCAGCGGCGTATCCAGGCTGAAGCTCGCCGTCTAGAATGATGTCCTCAACGGGGGAAAACATCTTGATCGCCTCGGACATATCCGCCAGGTGACCGGTAGTCATCGGGCCGATGTCATAGTTCCAGGCGACAAAGCCCCTTGCACCACCCATCACGGTTTCAAGTACCTGCGACCTGGCGTCACCGGGCGGACTATTGCCATATCCCGGTGCCAGGCAGACCACTAGCTTCCCGCCGCTAATTGGTGCAATCTTGGCAACTTCTTTGCGCACACCGTCCCCATTCAGATAGATCATGGGTGAAATAAAATCCAGAGCCCCGCTCAAGGCCTCAATTGAAGACAGACCCATCAACATCTCCTCGCCTGTGAACGCCCCCAACTCTGGCTCGGGCGTCGTCTTCACACCGGATTTCTTGACCGCTTCATGGAACACCTGCCGCAGTATGCCAAACCGCTCGGCCACCAGATCACAGCGAAATCTCAACCATGCCTCGTAGTGCTCCGGATAGTTGTGCGCCCGCTTGAAGAACTCCCTGGGGGTAATACCGGCCAGGCCAGGCTTGTGCTCGCTCACCCACTCTTTCCAACGTTTAATACAACGGTCGTCGAAACAGATGACCGGGCCAACGCCGGACATCAGGTAAACCTCGTCGTCCAGATTCACCGCCGAAGTGATCGCAGCAGTGTCTCTCAAGCGCTCCAGCCATGGGTTAGTCTTAAAACCCGGACCCCGATATGACGGGCACATCACCTTCGTACGTTCTCCATTCAATGCGACAGCGACCGACTCAGGGTATTTTTCCGCATCCACGGAAAAGCTCCCTCCGTAGGAGGTGGCGCCCTGCAGGCCCATGCTGGCGTAGGGTCGAGGATCCCCACCCCATAGTTGTAACCGGTTGAAGCCCAAACGTTTCATGTCCCGGACCATAGCCTCCCGCCCGTCCAGGCCAGGTTTGAAGTTCTCCCAATTCAGGTAAGCAGCACCGTAGACATCAAGTGCAGTGACGATTCGCCTCGGCGCAGTGACCTTCGGCAGTTCTACCCCTTCAAATGCAACCGGCCTGGGAAGCTGAAAGCCGCCGTTCCACTCGTAATAGACGTACCCCGTTGCCCGCTCGCCCGGCTCCAGGTCGGATTCGATCAGCAGGTTGCTCTCGCCAGGGCCCGTATGCAGCTCGAGGTACATGCCGCCCCGGGCATCTGTGCCGCCCGATAGATCTGTCACTTTTGGGGGTCTCTTCCCTCCGCCATGAGGTCGCAGTTTAAGGAAGCGAATGCCCGCCGGCAGCCACAACGCGACCCTCCCCTCAGAGTCCTCAGGGTCCGGGATGTCCATCGAGATCCGCAACGCATTCGGGAAGTCACGAGCTACCCGGCGGACGTCCGCTCGCAGGAAGGCATACCCGGGCAGTCCCTTCTCAGGATCGATGGGAGGACCGCCATATGCTGGATGGCGGTCAGCTGGTTTGGGGTGGTACGAGAGCGCTTCCACCTGGCTGCACTCACGGACGACGGGTTCGCTTAAGAGCAGCTCGCCGCTCCAGGCATCACCGCCTATCCATAGTGTCAGCCGCTCACTGTCCCCCGAGTGATCGTACACCCGTATCATGCGCCATCCTGATTTCGGCCTGTGATAAAGATCCATTTTGTACCGCCACACGCCATTCTTACGGCCACCTTTTAAAGAGAAGCCAACTACGGAAGGATACATCCCGTCGCTCTTAACCCACACCTCGGCCACATACCAGCGCCAGGGTCTAACAGCCACATTCTGACTGATGCCCGATGAACTCCTTTCGTCATTGTAAATACGTACTGCGTAAGTTTCCGGCTGGTGCCCTTCTACCACGGTGCACTCGTTCTTCTCTCCCTCAGCCAGCTCCACCGTCCAGCCGAAACTCTCCTCGCTCGGATTGCCCTGGCTGAAATCGCTGTTCACAAGCAAGTTCCCGTCATTGTCGGCGGCAGAAATTCGGGCCAGACCCAGAATCACCATCACCATCAAGAGAATCTCCATAGCCATGTGCTCTTTCTCCTTTCATAAATGCCGGTTACGTTTGAAAATCCATACTTTCCGCAAACCCATCCCAACAACTGAAGCTCTAGCGGAGATCGCCCCCCTATCAAGGCTTCCCCGCGTATGCATGAAACCTATCGCACCGAGATCTCTACCCACGTGATCTTGACATCTTCCTCGGAGGTCACTTCGATCAGATTGTACCCGTCGCTCAGGGCCTCCGGGAGCACGTCATAGATGTGTCGGCGCGGTTCAGGCTCTTTCCATCCTGACGCTTTAACGTGTTCGGCTTCGACAAGGCCTGACCATTTACAGGGGATGCCATTGAGACGTACCTCCAGCGGCTGATCGTGTTCCGGCGCCACCAGCTCAATCCGGGCGTTCTGTTGTGAGAGTGGCTTCGGTCCGATGTGAAGGCGGAAGACACCGTGCATGCCGGCGTAAGGGAGCGACCTGGCTTCACCCGGCTCACCCTCCGCCCAGGGGTTCATGATGGTGATCGCATGCCGCCGCGGCCCAGCGCGAAGCTCTGCATAGGACCCTGCGTCCCTCAGCAGCCGGTCATGATCCTCACGCGGCCAGCGCTGATGCGGTCCCGTAAAGAGATTGAAGAAGTATACCGCGTCGGCCCCGCGGTGCAGAGCGCTCACCAATACCCCGCGCATCTCCTCATGCGTCATCGTATGACGACCGCTGTCGCCCGAATTGATCCCGTCTTCCAGATGCACTGCGACGGCAACGTCCGTACCGATGAGCAGACCTTTCCAGGTCTCGATAGGCATGTCACTATCGACGGAGAACCAAAACGATCCGACCACAATCAGGTCCACTAGCCCTCTCTTAGCCCAGGCGATCGCATCCAATCCGTGCCTGCGGGCGATCCACGGAGTTGTCGGTACGCGCACGGCGAGTTCGACGGGATGCCCCAATCGCTTCGCGGCTTCTTCTGTCGCCTGCCGCGCCTGCTCCACAAAAGCTGTCATTAGCTTCGCACCTTCGTGCTCGCGTCCGGCGCGAAAGTAGAGCCAGAAACGCAGAAAATCCAGTTCCAGACCGTCCAGGTCGTAGCGAGAACACACCTCCCGGACGAGTTTCATATAGTGCTCACGCACCTCGGGCTGTTCGTAGTCCAGGCCATATGCAAGGCGCCATTCCGGATGTGACTTCCAGATCGTGCTGTGGGCCGGATGATCCGCGAGATGGGGGTTGTGGTCGTCGTTCATTCGCAGCGAGATCCACCCCTTTACTCGATTTCGCCTCGCACGGTCGATCATTCTCTTCGGGTAGTCGCATCCCTGCTCGTGAAGCGCCAGCATGTTCTTGAACAACCCCGTCTCGAACCTGCGTTTCGGGTCAAGTCCCGCGAAGAACGCCTGGTCGTCGCCGACGCTCGGATCGTAGCCGTCCCAATATGATTCCCATACATCGCTCCGGTAGTTGGTGCGCTTTGCGTTGACGTTGATGAAGAGATCCGTGACTCCGAGAGCAGCGTGCGTGTCCACGAACTTGTCGATCGTCTCGGGGACAATGGGACCGAACGACCCCATAAAGAACTGAGTGCAGTCCAGGTTGTAGATGACCTTCCCTCGGGCAGCATTAGCATCATTCATGTTGGCTTCTCCTTTGGAATCACTGTTTGCAAGCAGGTTGCCGTCATTGTCGGAGGCGGAAACACCGGCCAGACCCAGAATCAACATCCCCATCCAGACACTCTTCATGGCCAACTCCTCTTTCTCTCTAAACGAACGCCGATTACGTTTGAAAATCCATCCCCCGATAGAGTCATTCGAGGACAGGACTTTCCGCAAACCCATCCCAACAACTGAAGCTCTAGCGGAGATCGCCCGCCTATGGAAGCTTCCCCGCGTATCCATGAAACCTATCGCACCGAGATCTCTACCCACGTGATCATGTGCTTGGCGCTCACCTCGACAGGTTGTAGCCGTCGCTCAGGGCCTCCGGGGATACGTCATAGACGTGCCGGCGCGGCTGAGGCTCTTTCTCATCCTGACGCTTTAACGTGTTCGGCTAGTCCCGGCCATGAGCAGGGGATGCCGTTGATACGCACTTCCAGCGGCTGATCGTGGTCATGCATGTCGTCGAGAATCGGTAAGCCCTGAACATCAACGTGATAGATTTCCAATTCAGTCATGTTATTTCCTGTGCGCGCATACTCCTACCCCGCGTCCACCCAGAACGGCGAGGACCACGCCAACAAGGTGAACTTGGCCAAGACGTTGCTCAGACATGCTATCTTGTCTGCTTTGAAAGCTTGATAGTGCCGAAGGAAGTAGCAATGGTGCAAGCAATATGCCAGTATCTCAGGGCGAAGGCGTCATACGTTCCGGCAGAAAGGTCGCCCCTGTACCTGACAGAGACGAGTCCGGAAACTCAATATTGGTGTCTCAAGACGATGCTGGTAGTCGGCCCTGATAACGACTCTGTGTGCACGGAGGACTGCGGGCCAGATAAGGGATGCTTCGAATTGGGAGGTCAGGCTTACTACTGAGGGTTCTATCACCAGGCGGGCCTTCGATCTGGACACGATTTCATTTTTTGTGCAGGCTTGCAGTAAATAATTGCACAAGACTGCTTAAAGTACTTGAATGGAGTCCCCTACTCGTATGACTCCGGACTTCACTACACGGGCACAGATACCGCCTCGCGTCCGTCCCAGGGCTTTCGTCATTCCTTTCTGGGTAATCCCCTGAATGTAGCTGCACGGTGGGCGGGGACAATCATATTCCAGTACGGCCTCTCCGACGGCAAATTGCTTACCCCTCAGCTTCTCAAGGCGAACACACTGCGTGACAATGTTGCGTCGGTGTTGACCGTTGGCAATCTGAATATCGCTCTCCTTCCTAATCGATTCGATATCTTCCTTTTCGATCAAAGTAACCTGGCATTCATCGACCCCAGACCAGTATCCCGTCCGTCTCATATAGCGATCCCCATAGAGGCCACAGTCGACCACGGCTTCAATCTGCTCCACCCTTTCCATCGGGTCGCCGCCATTGGGGGCAATATAGATCTCCTCAACAACGCTATTCATACCAAAATTGCCTGCGAGCGCTTGGGTCACTGTTGGCAACGCCATTCACCTAAAGGTCTCCCAGATTTTCTAGAGTTCACTTTGTGGACTGCAAGTGGTACAGCCTTGCTGTGAAGGTCCGCTTCAGGGTTGTCGCGAACGATCGTTCCTTTGCGTCCAGGCGTGCGACGACTTGGTCGGTGAACAGGTCGGTGACTTCCAACTCCGCCTCGCCGGGCACCGACACCTTCATGCGGCCGGGGTTCGGTGAGTAGTCCGACACGAGCAAGACGCTTTCGTCGTCTTTCACTCTGGCCAACAGGTTCACCGAGTTTGTGTCGCTCGTGTAGCCGGCCTGAACCGCGCCGTCCAGGATTATGTCTTCCACGGGGGAGAACATCTTGATGGCCTCGGCCATATCTACCATGTGACCGGTGTCAGTCCCTATGTGATAGCACCAGACGTGGACTCCTTGTGAACCACCCATGACTACTTCGAGTACCTGGGAGCGCGCGTCACCAGGTGGGCTTCCCAGGTATCCCGGCGAGATAGTGAATAAGAGTTTCTTGCCGGTCTGGGGCGCCAATCTGGCAACGTTCTCCCGCAATACGCGCGCGCTTGAGTAGTCCATGTTAGCGACATAATCCAGAGCCTCTGCCAGAGACTTGTTTGAATGCAGGCCGATGACTGGCCCGCCGCCTATGTAAGCCTGCACCCACGGATACGGAGTCGTTTTCACCTGGGTCTCCTTGAGGGCTTCAAAGAACGCTTGCCGGATCAGAGCATATTTCTCGGCGACCAGGTAACCGCGGAAAAGAAGCCACGCATCGTAGTGCCCGGGATATTTGTGCGGCTGCCTGGCGAAGATCTTCGGACTCACCTTCTCCAGCTCGGGTTTATGTTCAGAGACCCACCCATTCCAACGTTCCATACAGCGGTCGCCGAAGCATATCGTCGGACTTTGGCTGCCTCTCATGGCGTACCACTCGTCGTCCAGGGACAGGGCGGAGGCGTAGCGGGAAGATTCTTTAGCGTTGGCGAGTTGAAGGGTGAAAGCTGGACCTCGGTAGGATGGGCACATCAGTTTAGCGTGTTTTCCATTCAGGCTAACCCCGCGGGCATCGGGGTACTTTTCGGCATCGAAGTCCCAGTTCGGTGACCATTGGTTGGCGCTGGATATCCCCTCGGCGTAATACGGTCGAACATCACTGCGTCCCCATACTTCCATACGGGTGAAGCCGAAGCGTTTTAAGTCGCGCACCATGGCCCCTCGTCCACCTTCCCAGTTGTTGAAAGTCTCCGGAGCCACGGTGATCATCGTGACCGCTCTTTTCGGAGGGGTTACCTGCGGCGGCTCGACCCCCTGGAAGTAGATCGGCATCGGGAGCTGAGAACCACCGTGCCATTCGTACTGGACATATCCGACTGCCAACTCGCCCGCTTCCAGGTCGCTGTCGATCACCATCTCGCACTTGCCAGGCGGCAGCCACAACGAGATACGTCCCTCCGGGTCTGGGCTTGGGTTAAAGCGACCCCAGATTTCGAAAGAGTTAGGATAGTTGCGAGCCACCCTGGCGAAGTTGCGTTTGTGGAAGGCGTACCCACGCGGACCCTGATCGCCTTTAGGCTCCCAAGGGATAAGGTGGTGCTCGTAAGGGGTAGGTGCCGGATGATGAGTCTGCCAGAGCGCCCGGGTGGCCTCAAGCATGCTGGATTCGCGGACCACTGGTTCAGTGAATAGCATCTCACCGCTCCAGCCTTGGCCTCCTAACTTCAATGTCAGACGATCTGAATCAGTTGTGTGTTCGATCAATCGCAGCTGGTGCCAACCCGCCTTCGGCAATTCCCATGCGTCATCAAAATTATGTCTTCCGCTCACACCGCGGCCTCCCTGCAGCATAAGGTACGGGGCAAAACCGAGGTTACGCATCCCCTCGCTGTTGACCCACACCTCCGCTACGTACCAGCGCCAGGGTCGAACGGCGATCTCTTGTATGATGTAAGATTCGCCCAGTTCGTCGTTGTAGATGCGTATAGCCCGACTTCCGGGCCTGCGACCGTTGACAACGGTGCATTCACTCTTCTGGTCCTTGGCCAAATCCATCACCCAGCCGAAATTATTCTCGCCGGGCTCTCCTTGGCGCAAGTCACTGTTTACCAACAAGTTCTCTTGAGTATATGCAGAAGCGTTCAGAGCAACCGACATAATCAGAATAGTACATGAGACTACAAATCTCATTTTCAGAATTCCCCTTTAGGATTGATATTAACTGTTGTGGAATAACCACTAATCCCCGATACTTTGCTCCACCTCCTCATCCGTTGGGGAGTATACGATGAACTACGATCCGTTATAGAGTAATTTTCTCCCATAAGAGTTAGTTCCCATAAACCGTTTATGCAAAATTAGACTAACATACACCTGATTTGGATACTGCTATCTATCCAATTTCTGTGGATATAACGAATCCTTAACACTTTGAAGGGGGTAAGTTTTGCGTGACCACCGGTAATAGTGCAATTAATAGACAACAGAGATAGTCCCTGTCGCCGTCTCCTCCCCTTCCTGAGCCTCTACCGATACGCGATACACATATATCCCGGGTGGAACAAGATTATCCTTATTGTCTCCCCCATCCCAATGCCGGATATATTGTCCTACGGAGTCGTTCCCAGAATAGACTGTCTTTATAAAGTCACCGGAAAGATCGTATATATCGATTGAGACAGGAACAGGGGCAGTCAACCTCAGAATAGCATAAGATATGTTCAATAGGTCATTGACCCCATCGCCATTGGGTGTAAAGGGATTTGGAGAGACCTGGGGAGAGGACAATATCGATTCGGCCAAAGACGTTATCACGGTAAGGACATCGCTTTCGATCTCATCTGCAACGTTGCCAGGCTTGATCCTCTGACGAACTTCGTGAGGCTCTGCCTTGACGAACACCCTGCCGTCAAAAAAGGTCCCGCGCTCCCTCAAAACAGGAGCTTGGAAGACCACTTCAACTATGACTCCGCTATCTCCTGTATCCAACTTCCTAGGAAGTCCAGTTTCCGGATCCGTAGGTAATGTGACCTCAAAGCCTAAGCTGTCCTCCTTTACCTTCAAGTCGAAACCGTCCTGATTGATGCCATCTACTCTTAGCGAATCCACCGAACTAAACCTATAAGGTGTGGTGATCTCAACACTGTCGAATCCTTTATCCACAGCTGTCATCGTTGCCTTGACAAAATAGCTGAACTTGTGTGTTACCTTCCCTATCTCGACTTCCGCAGGGAAGATCTCACCAACTATCTCTCGCGCCGCAGGAGGCACAGAGGCCTTAAACTGTAAATACTCGATCCGGCTGCCATCGTTAACTTCGGAGGCAAAATCCACGCCGATCTGAAAGAATTTGCGGGGACCAGGAGAGACGATAGGTGCTCCCGGACTTTCAAACTTGTAAGGAGCAGACCAGAAGCTCCAGTTTTCCGTATCGTAAGTCGAGTCAGCCCGAACATTATCCGGGAGTTTGTAGAAGTCACTTCTGTACTCCTCTAAGCTGAGCTCTTCTCCTTTCTGATCGGTCGAAGGCAAAACTACCTGCGTTAGCAGCGGACCTTTGAGTATCGAGTAAACAATCGGCTGAGGATCTGTCCCGCTCCTGGTTCGGATATTAGCCTCCGCCCTGGGATCACGACTCCCCGACCAGGTGATCTCGCCGAAACTGGCGATGTCGTCCAACTCAATTATGTCAGCTATATAAGCGGATTCTTCTATAAAGCTCTCTCGTAAGCCTAAGACCTCAAACTCGGCGATCTCTATCGTCTTCAAATTTGGGGTATAGATCAACAACGCGACATAAGAGATTTTCTCCGGAGGATCAAGCGGTATTATAACTTCAGAAAATATATTTTCAATCGGCTCATGCGTATTAGTGCGTGAGAGAGTGTACTTGGCAAACTGTCGGAAGCTCGGGATGTAAGCTGATCCTCGACACAAGTAGCTCTCGAAGAAATCCTGCGGCCTGCGGCCAAGGCTGGTACCCAATTCATAGTCCTCTATGAAGTGAGTCTCATATTCCTCACCCTCAGGGGATATTCCTTCACGAGTGTAGAATCTTACTTTATCGACGACAAATAGTCCGCCTAAGTAAATAACTATCCGGTGAGGCGCATTATGACATCTTGCGCCGCCTCTTTGCTCCCCCGGGGGCGGCGGCCAAGGCCACACAAAAGCCGTGGTCGGATCCCCATCTATCATGTTGTTCCCAATGTTGCCTTGGATTTTATATCTCTCAAGGGTGCCTAGCGTCTCATCGGATTGGGTACCTTCGGCTATCCATCCTCCTCTGTCCAGAGCCGTTGCGGCTATGCTCTCACCCTCCCTGATAAACTTGGGTTCAATTGAGCCGCCATCCGCCGCTTTCAGAGAGTCCACATCGAGACTCTGCACCGACTCATAAACTTCCCAGCTGAACTGCTGGACCTCAATCCCTATCCTCTCGAGACTGTCTCTCTCTGCTTGTGAAAACGGCCTTCCGATCCTGTAGATAGTCGCACAGGTGGCTTCATCTGAAAAGATACTGATGACTACCAAAGCAAGAAGAATCAATCCTGTCAGCTTTGATAGAACACTGCTATTTCTTGTAAACCAGGACATTGTCATCACCCACTAAGAATGTTAATTAGTTTGCCCTTTATTGATTGACAGAACTTCATAAAGAGCTGGCTGACATGAATCCTTTATGCAATCTTTCACTAACATACACCTGATTTGGATACTGCTATCTATCTAATTTCTGCTGATATAACGAATCCTTAACACTTTGAACGGGGGAATTCTTGCTTGACCACCGGTAATAGTGTAATTAATAGGCGACAGAGACAGTCCCTGTCGCCGTCTCCTCCCCTTCCTGAGCCTCTACCGATACGCGATACACATATATCCCGGGTGGAACAAGATTATCCTCGCTGTCTCTACCATCCCATTGCCGGGGGTATTGTCCTACGGAGTCGTTCCCAGAATAGACTGTCTTTATAAAGACACCGGAAAGATCGTATATATCGATTGAGACAGGAACAGGGGCAGTCAGCCTCAAAATGGTATAAGATAGGTTCAGTACATCATTGACACCGTCGCCATTCGGTGTAAAGGGATTTGGAGAGACCTCTGGTGAGGACAATATCGATTCGGCCAAAGACGTTATCACCGTAAGGACATCGCTTTCGATCTCATCTGCCACGTTGCCAGCCTTGATCTTCTGATGAACTTCGTGAGGCTGTGCGCTGTCGAACACACTGCCGTCAAAAAAGGTCCCGCGCTCCCTCAAAACAGGAGCTTGGAAGACCACTTCAACTATGACTCCGCTGTCTCCTGTATCCAACTTCCTGGGTAATGTGACCTCAAAGCCAGAATCGTCGGCCTTTTTCACCCAGGTGAAACCGTCCTGATTGATTCCATCTACACTTAGCGAATCGACCGAACTAACCCCATAAGGTGTGGTGATCTCCAAGGTGTCGAATCCTTTATCCACAGCTGTCATCGTTGCCTTGACAAAATAGCTGAACTTGTGTGTTACCTTCCCTATCTCGACTTCTGTAGGGAAGATCTCACCTACTATCTCTCGAGCCGCAGGAGGCACAGAGGCCTTAAACTGTAAATACTCGATCCGGCTGCCATCGTTAACTTCGGAGGCAAAATCCACGCCGATCTGAAGGAATTTGCGGGGACCAGGAGAGACGATAGGTGCTCCCGGACTTTCAAACTTGTAAGGAGCAGACCAGAAGCTCCAGTTTTCCGTATCGTAAGTCGAGTCAGCCCAAACATTTTCCGGGAGTTTGTAGAAAGCACTTCTGTACTCCTCTAAGCTGAGCTCTTCTCCTTCCTCATTGGTCGAAGGCAAAACTACCTGCGTTCGCAGCTGACCTTTGAGTATCCAGTAAACAATCGGCTGAGGATCTGTCCCGCTCCTGGTTCGGATATTGGCCTCCGCCCTGGGATCACGACTCCCTGACCAGGTGAGCTCGCCGAAACTGGCGATGTCGTCCAACTCAATTACGTCAGCTATATAAGCGGCTTCTTCTATAAAGCCCTCCGGCCCAAAGACCTCAAACTCGGCGATCTCTATCGTCTTCACAATTGGGAGCCAGATCAACAACGCGACATAAGAGATTTTCTCCGGAGGGTCAAGCGGTATTATAACTTCAGTAAATATATTTTCAACATCATCATGGTCTTCACTTTTGCCAGATGGACCTCCAGATTGGTCAAGATCGGTTCCTGGGTGAGTGTACTGGGCAAACTGTCGGAAGCTCGGGATGAAAGCTGATCCTCGACACAAGTAGGTCTCGACGAAATCCTGCGGCCTGCGGCCTTGACTGGTACCCAATTGGTAGTCCTCTATGAAGTGAGTCTTATATTCCTCACCATCAGGGGATATTCCTTCACGAGGGTAGAATCTTACTTTGTCGACGACAAATTGTCCGCCTAAGTTAATAACTATCCGGTGAGGCGCTTTATGACATCTTCCGCCGTTTCTTTTCCAACCCGGGGGCGCCGGCCTAGGCCACACAAAAGCCGTGGTCGGATCCCCGTCTATCATGTTATTCGCAACGTTGCCTTCGATTTCATATCCCTCTTTGAAGCTTAGCCTCTCATCGTCTTGGGTACCTTCGGCTATCCATCCTCCTCTGTCCAGAGCCGTTGCGGCTATGCTCTCACCCGGCCTGATAAACTTGGGTTCAATTGAGCCGCCATGTGCCGCCTTCAGAGAGTCCACATCCAGGTTCTTCACCGACTCATAAACTTCCCAGCTGAACTGCTGGACCTCAATCCCTATCCCCTCGAGACTGGTCCTTTCTGCATCCGAAAAGGGCTTTCCGATCCTGTAGATAGTCGCACAGGTGGCGTCATCTAAAAAGATGGCGGTGACCATCAAAGCAAGCAGAATCAACCCTGCCAGCTTACATAAAATACTACCCATTCTTGCACACCAAGACATTTTTATCACCCCATTTGGAGATTAAACGGTCTGACTGCCCGTGATTAAAGGAGTTTGACATCAGGGTTCCCTCCCTTCAGGTAAAAGCCAAGTATCGCGTCAAAATAGTAGGCACAAGTTTATAGGGATCCTAAATAGTAGCCCACACACAGGGAGAGGAAACCTAAGTCAGATTGCTTCGCCCACTTCGCCGCTTCGCGGTTTTCTGGCACTTCGTCCCCCAGCAAACAGGGGCCGCAGCGGTGCACCCCTGCTCCGCCACAAAGCGCATCACGCAAGGCGCTTCAACCTTGGCTTTCAACCCGGATTTTTCATTTCATGCTCGAATAGATTGCCGCCTCTTGTCTGTACTATCGCATCTCTCCATAGGCTCTCTGGCTAGAAGAACATTAGACGGAATGTTATGCCTTTCTCTCCCGTAATGGCGCGCTTTCCTGGTGCAAATGCTGCAGGATTTCCTTCACAGATTGAACGATTCCTGTCTCGTGATACGGGATGGAGTGTTCCTTACAGAACGCTTTTGCAATTTCCTGCGTTTCCTTCAGATTATTGCGAGGCATGTTGGGGAACAAGTGATGCTCAATCTGATAGTTGAGACACCCATACCAGAAATCAGTAAGAGGATGGCCTTTTACATTTCGAGCAGTTAGCACCTGACGCCGGAGGAAGTCCATCTCTTCGTTTTTGCCCACCATAAGCATACCTTTGTGATTGGGCGCAAATACCGACCCCACAATCAGACCCAATACCGCTTGGTTAATTATGATAAACAACACGGCGTGCCAAGGACTTAAGAAAAAGAATAAGAAGCCAAGGTAGACCGCGAAGTGGCACATCATGAGCAGTGGTTCTGCTACAGGATATTTGATTTTGTTGGCAAATACGTATTGAATCCCTGCTAGTCGCAGGCCCAGTCCCTCGAGAAGCAACATCGGGTAAAAGAGGAAGGCCTGGTATTTTACGATGAACCTGAAAAACCCCTTCTTTTTAAGGGCCTGTTCCTTCGTGAAAGCCAGAACGGGAAAGTCTGCATCTGGGTCCAGAGCCAGGTGATTGGGATTGTTGTGATGGCGATTGTGCTTATCGATCCACCAGCTACACTCAAAAGCCAACAAGAAGCAGACGGCAAGGCCTGCGATTTCATTGTTGCGGTCCGACCCAAAGATCTGCCTATGGCCTGCATCGTGGCCGATGAAACCTAACTGGGCGAAGACGAAGGCCAGAAAACCAGCATTTATGAGCTGCACCCAGAGGGTATCTACGAGTGCAAGGATTGTAAGGCTGATGGCCAGCAACCCTAATGTTGAGAGTAGTTTATAGGTGTAGTAAGCGAGTTGCTTATCCAAGAGTCCGCGTTGTCTAACCAACTGTTTCAACTCTGCGTACTCGTTTATTGGCTGACGATCCACCGGTTATTGGGACTGGTCAGGAGTGAGTCCGTCTTTCGTGAATCGAAGTGCAGACCGTTGGCTCGGGCTCCCAAGCTGAACGCTTTGTTTACTCTTGCTCTCAACGTCAAAGGATGAGTCTTTTTGTGTTGTCATAGTGGCCTATCCATGTTAACCAGAATTCCCCATTTCTGCCGCCCACGCCGATAGCAGGGTGCGAAGGGGGTGGTCCGAGTTTACTGCCGGGACATTGTCATCACCCGAAAAGAATTTTTGATTAGGGTAATGCATAACTAAAGTTCCACTAACTCATGTCACTTACAGCCTGTTGATCGAGTAGCTTTCTCATAAGAGGAAGTAGATTTTCGTGGCGGTGGTTGAAACGCCACTCTACCTCTTTAAGGTAAAGGTGGAAGAAGCTTTTGTCAACGCCTTGATATTGATGGAGCCAGTGTTTGGCATACGACCAGAAGCCTTCCACCCCATTGAGGTGATCTTTTCCCTTCGCTATGCCCTTCTCTTTTGGCACTACCAGGCGGTTGCCGCTGATAGAAAGCGAGGCGTAGGCTATCCAACTATCGGTGTAATACAAGCTCCCTGGTCTGCTGTGTTAGGTAATAAGAGGCAGTAGTGAGTCACGACTCCTTGAGGGGACAGCAAAGGTCAACACCTTACCCTTTCTCTGATAGATGCCAAAGACTATCTGTTTGCCTTCGGAACCCCAACCTCTTTTACCAGGTCTCCTACCACCGAAGAGAGTTTCATCCATCTCAAGTTCACCTTCTAGGGGTTCAAACTCCTTGAAAGTGTGATGGTAGATTGCCTTTCTGATGATCCTATACCAGCGTTCCATGGTCTTCCTTGTGTATGGAACCTGGTATCGCACCCCCGATTGAATCTATCGGGGGGAGTAATTCGACTCTTCTCTCAGAAAGGTAGTGGCCAGTTTTCTGGTCAATCCCCAATTGAGTCTATTGGGGATCAATTTACACTTACGACAACGCAGCCGACCAGTCTTATAGTACTCAAAATGTTCTTCCTCTGCAGCGAGGTCAATTTTTCATGTCCCCAATATCGCTACAGATCAACAAATTCTCAACGTACCAAGTTCAGCTTTCCTACTCCATTAACTTAAATATTAACGGCAAGAAGAAATCCATCACAACTTATTGATTATGATGGAATTATTGGTGGCGCCCCGCAGAATCGAACTGCGGACACACGGATTTTCAGTCCGTTGCTCTACCAACTGAGCTAGGGCGCCAATCGTTCCGAGTAACTTTGATAAACTACAACCAAAATGCTGTAACTCACAAGAAATGTCAAGGATTCATTACAGTCGGACTCTACCCATTATCTTCTTTTTCAAGAAGCTCTCCGACCACTTAACCACTTCGTACCCTTTGCAAAAAGGGTTGGCATCGACGCACGCAGTGCCCAGACCACTTTCTTGGGGTTATTAGTATCCCAAAAGCTCTAAAGATTTATCGGCCAGCTTGACAAGAGGGACAAAGTAAACTCCCAACAGAACCGTAGGTATAACCAACAGAGTTAGAAGGACTGTATGCAAAGTAGATATTACCACTTTTTCGTCTGTTAGGGCATCCTCCAAGAACATAACCTTTACTATCCTTGCGTAGTAGTACAAAGAGACGACACTGTTGAGGACACCTACGATGGCGAGCCAGTAGTATTTGCCCTTTATGACTGCGGCAAAGAGGTAAAATTTCCCCACAAATCCGCCTGTAGGTGGAAGCCCGGTAAGTGAGAAGAGGAAGATTGTCATGGCGACGGCGACAAAGGGCGATCTCCATCCAAGACCGCTGTAGCCCTTTATGTCTTCTGTGTTGAGCTTTTGGGAGATAGCTATGACGACCAGAAAGGCTCCTAAATTCATAAACAGGTAGACTGCGATGTAGAACATAACGGCTTTGAGCCCATCAGGGGAGAGCATTACAACCCCCATAAGGATATATCCTGCGTGCGCTATACTTGAGTAGGCAAGAAGCCTCTTTAAGTTGTCCTGCCAGATAGCCACAAAATTGCCGAGCGTCATGGTGGCAGCGGATATTATGGCCAAAAGATAGGGCCAGTCTATCTGCGGCATCCATTCTGATGTGGATACACCGGAGTAGAAGAATCTGGAGAGCATCGCAAATCCCGCGGCCTTGGGAACGATTGAAAAATAGGCTGTTACAGGTGTGGGTGCTCCTTCATAGACGTCGGGAGTCCAAAAGTGGAAGGGCACTGAGGCTATCTTGTATCCGAGTCCGGCCATTATGAGGATGATGGATACCACAAGCGTTAAATCGTAATGTTGTGACTGACTTATGCTCTGGCTAATCTGATAAATATTAATTGAACCCGTAGCCCCGTAGAGCAGAGACATACCGTAAATCATTGCTCCTGAGGATACGCCTCCGTAGATTGAGTATTTAAGCCCGGCCTCTGAAGAGCGGCGGTCGTTTTTGAGGAAGCAAGCAAGCACATATGAGGGAATGCTGACAAGTTCAAGCGAAAGGTACATCATCAAGAGATTGGTCGCGGAGGCCATCATAAAACCACCGAGGACAATCCCCAGCAAGAGAGCATAATACTCACCGGAGCGTTCTTCTGGCACCTCAGGAGACGTAATGGAAAAGAGCGTTATTATTATGGTGGCAAGGCAAAAGACAGCCTTAAAAAAGAGGGAAAATGGATCGAGTGCCATCATTCCGGCAAAGAGAGAACGACTCTCCTCAGAGTAGAGCTGACCGATCAAAACGAGGGCTATGATAAGCCCTATCGTGGAAACAATCGCCACGGGGGCCTGTCTACTCCTTTTAAGGAGCAGGTCCGTTATTATCACAGTAACCAGCGTGAGTACGACGACGATCTCAGGATAGATATATTTGAGACTGTCTATGTTACTTCTGATAATTTCTTCTAACACGAAGCTCTCGCTTTCGAAGTAGACAGTAGGTAAGGCACATCCTTCTCCCTTTGTTTTTCCCAAATGGGTGAACGCACAGGTTGGTCTCTATATACGTTCACTGTTTTATAGGGAACGAAGACGGTGCCAAGTCTACCTTTTCAGGGTCCAACCATCTTTATGATATTGTTTAAAGATGTTCTCATAAGGTTCAAAACGGGCATCGGATAGACGCCGAGGAATATGACTATGGCCCCTAATGGAGCCAGGCTGAAGATCTCTCTTTTGTTTATTTCGGGGAGGTCTTCATATTTAGGATTCAAAGGTCCCAGAAACATTCTCTGAAACGTCCAGAGGAAATATCCCGCTGTCAGGACTACTCCGAGAGTAGGTATTATCACTATCCATCTGTACATGGGATCTGCCCAGTATTTTTGGAAGGCGCCCAGGAAACATAAAACTTCGCTTATGAAGCTGGAAAGACCCGGAAGCCCCAGCGAAGCGAAGAAAGCCAATGATGTGATGCCCGTGTAGATGGGCATCTTAGAGCCAAGACCTCCGAATCCATTAATGTCTCTGTGGTGCGCTCTGTCGTAGATGACGCCGACGAGCAAGAAGAGCATGGCCGTAGTAGTGCCGTGATTGAACATCTGAAGGACGGCTCCGTTTATCCCGGCCGAGGTCAACGAAGCGGCACCCAGGAGTACGAATCCCATATGGCTTATGCTCGAATATGCCACCAACTTCTTGAGATCCGTTTGTGCCATCGCACACAGCGCCCCGTAGATTATGTTTATGACTCCGAGTATAGCCAGTGGAATTGCGAAGTACTTAGTAGCGTCTGGGAGCATCTGAAAGTTAAAACGCAGGATGCCGTAAGTCCCCATCTTCAAAAGGACGCCAGCTAAAATGACGCTTACGGCTGTCGGGGCCTCCACGTGCGCATCGGGGAGCCACGTATGGAAAGGAAATATCGGAACCTTAATGGCAAAACCGATAAACATAGCTACATAGACCGCAATCTGGAACGTGAAGCCGTATCTGTGGGTCATGAGTGCCGTCATATCGAACGTGTGAGGCTCCGTCGTGAAGTAGAACGCCAGCATCGCCAACAAGAGAACGACGCTCCCTAAAAGGGTGTAGAGGAAAAACTTGATGGCCGCATATTCGCGCCGCGGGCCGCCCCATACCCCTATGAGGAAGTACATCGGCAAAAGCATTACCTCCCAGAATACGTAGAACAAAAAGAAGTCCAGAGAACAGAATACGCCCTGCATCCCGGTCTCCAAGAGCAGAAAGAGCGCAAAGTAGCCCTTTATACCTTTGCTAATCTTCCACGATACGGGGATGCATAGGAAGGATAAAAGGGCGGTCAGAAGGACCATCGTGACTGAGAGTCCATCTATCCCCAGAAAATATTCTATATTGAAGGATTCGATCCAACTGTGCCGTTCGACAAACTGCATTTCAGTCGTACTTCGGTCAAACGAATTGTATAGATTGAAAGCAAGGAGGACGCATGCCGCTGTGGCTATGAGGGCTACGATCTTAATGGCCCTTTCGTTTTGCTTAGGGATCAGCAGGATTATCAAAGCTCCCAGCAGCGGGACGAATACTATGGGTGTAAGTATCGGCATCAGCTAATGTTCCTCCTGAGTTTGGATATATAGTTCGCGGTTATTTTTCTACAGCCACACGTATCAAAAATATGATAATCGCTCCCACAAGGGCGAACATAATATATGTCTGTACCCTTCCTGTCTGTATCTTTCTGAAGATAGATCCTGCCCCTATTACAGCTCCTGCAGTCTGGTTGACGAGTCCGTCTATAACTATATTGTCGAAGCGTCCCTCAAGGAATGAAATGAACGTGGTGATGCGGGCGGCTCCGTTGACGACGCCGTCGATGACCTTCTGGTCGAACCATCCTAAAAACGATCTGATGGCAAGTGTAGGTCGGATGACTATAAAGTGATAAAGTTCATCGAAGTACCATTTGTTATATATGAGTCTATAGGTGAAGCTGAATCTGTCAGCCCAAGCGTCCGCCGAGATTCTTCCCTTGTAATAGGTCAAATAAGCAAGATATATGCCCCCTGCTGCTATAAGGAGGGAGAGCATCAGGGCGGGAATGTGCGCAGGGTCGTGGGCTTCCGATGAGGCGAGGACATAGCCTGCATCCACTGTTCCCACAGCTTGGTGGACGCTCGATGCGGGCTTATGGATTATATCATAGAACCAGCCAGATGTGGAGAAGGGGTTGAAGTTAAATGTGTAGAAAAAGAAAAAAGTCAAAGACGAAAGGACTACCAAAGGTATCGTCATCGACTTTGGAGATTCGTGTGCGTGCTCATATTTTTCTCTGTCTCTGGGTTGGCCGTAGAAGGTCATAAATATCAGTCTGAACATATAGAATGCCGTCATTCCGGCGGTGATAAATCCTAATAGCGGCAACAGCATGTGCCGGGGTTGCTCGAAGAAGCCGAATCCCAAACTTCCCGCAAGGATGGCGTCTTTGCTTAAAAACCCCGATGTCAAAGGGACGCCGGAAATTGCTAACGTGGCGATGAGCATCGTCTTGAAAGTTATGGGCATCTTATCTTTGAGCCCGCCCATCTCTCTCATATCCTGCGTGCCGAGGGCGTGGATGACAGAGCCTGAGCAGAGGAAGAGGCATGCCTTAAATGCCGCGTGTGTTACCAGATGAAAGAAGCCTGCTACATATGCTCCGACGCCGAGTCCGAGCATCATATATCCAAGTTGGCTTATGGTGGAGTAGGCAAGGACGCGCTTTATGTCGTTTTGGGCTATCGCTATGGTCGCGCCGAGGAAGGCTGTTATGACTCCTGTATATGCGATGAACGTGAGTGCATCGGGTGAGAGGAATGGAAACACCCTGACCACAAGATAGACGCCTGCTGCGACCATCGTTGCGGCGTGTATAAGCGCACTAACGGGAGTGGGACCCTCCATCGCATCCGGGAGCCAGACGTGGAGCGGAAACTGCGCGGATTTCCCGACTGCTCCGAAGAAGATGCAAACACCGGCAACGGTCAAAAGCGTTCCGCTGAGTTCTCCCTGTGCCACGCTGTCGAATACGCCCTGATAGCCGAATTTACCGATCTGACTGAAGATTATCATTATCCCTATGAACATCCCCACGTCGCCTATCCTTGTAACGATAAAGGCTTTCTTTCCGGCAGAGGCGGCGGCAGGGCGTTCGAACCAGAAGCCTATCAAGAGATATGAGGTAAGCCCCACAAGCTCCCAGAAGCAGTATAAGAAAAGAAAATTATCAGAGAGCACAAGCCCTAACATCGAAAAAGAGAATAGACCCAAGTACGCGAAGAAGCGAGAGTAGAGTGGATCATCGTGCATGTAGCCTATAGAGTAGAGGTGCACAAGAGCACTTACCAGAGTCACGACCACAAGCATAATGGCCGTGACGTTGTCCAAGAGGATGCCCCCTTCAACTCTGAAGTCGCCGATATCGATCCACATAAAGGAAAAGGTCTCTTTATAGTCGGGATCGTACGCCGCTAACACTTTGGCCAAGATTACTACGGAGAGTCCCAGACAAAGAAACATAGCCCCAGTGGGGAGCCAGTCTCCCCCTCTTGGGAGTCTTTTGCCCACAAATATCTGTATGGTGAAGGCCAAGAGAGGTAAAAGCAGTACTATACAGGCCAATTCTATCATTGTGTTTCCCGCTGTGTTCTCATATAACTCTCAAAATCTCCTGTCAGCTTCATGCGCTTGTTAGGCCGACAAACAGTGTCAGACATGTGGTTCCCCAAGTAGAAAGGATTCCATGGGACTCCAGCCGGTGCCGCGGTAGCTTATGGAGCGCGCTATTCTATCTGGATGAATGGAAAAGTCACCGTAACAGAGTTTCTTGAGAATGAAGTCCGGGCGCAGGTGCCAACTGGCCCAGGTGATCGGAGAATCTCCATTCATGTCTTTGGCATCGATGGTCGCGCCTGCATCCAGAAGAAGTTGGATGGCCTCTTCGGTGCCAAAGGCGGCGGCACGATGGAGGGGTGTTTCGGCTTTCGTTCTGCAATCTCGCATGAAGCAACCCGTTTCAACGGATTCCTTTGTCACGCAATTGGGATTCGCACCATTGGCGAGTAGAATTTTGATGACGTGGTTGTATGCAGGGCGATTGGCTTTGCATAAGGCCGCGTGCAGTGGCGTCTCTCCTGTATCCGGCAGAGGATGATTTACGTCAGCGCCATTTTCGATGAGAAACTGGCATAGTTGCCAGTGCCCTTGAAACGCAGCGCCGTTGAGGTCGAGGTTTTCTCCGAACGACTCGAGTGATTCACCGTTGGCGAGCAGGAATCGTATTGCACTGACATCGCCGTAATAAGCGCACCATTTGATTAGAGACACTCCATTTCTGTCCACGGAGTTGGCGGCATGGCCTTCTGATAGATAATCGAACACCAAGTCGGTGCGCCCGTCTGAGATTCGATCAAGCATATTTCTCCTCATATTGCGTTGTGCATGTGCGTGCGAGTCGCCCTAACTGTGATTATACAGTCTGCATAAACCTGCCACAAGTCACTCTTTCAGGGCGTCCGCCTCGTCTACATCTATAATGTGGAAGCTCCTGTATATGTTCAGCACAATCGCTAATGCTACTGCGGCTTCGGCGGCGGCCAATGTGATCACGAAGATCGCCACCACCTGCCCTTCGAGTCCCTGCGCGGTATAGCGAGCAAAAGCTACAAAATTTATATTGGCAGAGTTTAAGATAAGCTCTATCCCCATAAGGATGCTTACAGCGTTCCTTCTGGTTATTACGCCGAAGGCTCCAAGGCAAAAGAGAATTGCGCTCACTACAAGGTAGTGTTCCAAAGTTATCATCTTTTCCCTCCCTCGCCTTTTTCTCTTCGCGCTATAAGTGCAGCCCCCATAAGTGCGATCAACAAAAGAACCGAGGCTACTTCAAACGGGAGTAGGAAGTCCGTCATAAGCATGTTTCCGATCTGTGACGTCGTAGACGTAATCTCCTTCTCGACGGGAGGCATCCAGGAATCTTTGTTGAAGATAACTGTCAGCAGCATGGCGAAGACGAAGATTACCACTAACATTCCAGGTAGAAAATTGATCCTCTGCTGTCTGATCTGGACGTCATATACTCTGTGGGTCATCATAACTCCGAATAAAAGGAGGACCAGTATGCCTCCTACGTAGATTATGACCTGTGTGGCGGCGAGGAAGTCAGCGGAAAGTAAGATGTAGAGTCCTGCAACTCCGAAGAAGGTAAAGAGGAGGGCAAAGGCCGAATAGACTATCCTTTTTGAAAAGACTACGACGGCCCCCGAACCGACGGTTATGAAAGCGAAGATGTAGAATATTATATCTGAGGCGGTCATCTCATCCTTGCACTTTATCAAACAAGTCGAAGATGTACATCCATAATCCTACTCCAATTATATTGGCAAACGAAAATGGCGTAAGGACTTTCCATCCGATGTACATAAGTTGATCTACTCTGAGTCTTGGGAGTGTCCACCTAATCCACATCTGCACAAAGACAAGGAAGGTGGCTTTGCCTATAAACCAGATGGCGCCATCCGCGACTATGGGGTCTCCCCAGGGCGCTTGCCATCCTCCCAAAAAGATCGTGGTCGCTATGGCGCTGACGGCGAACATGTTTGCGTATTCGGCTATAAAAAAGAAGGAAAATCTCATTCCGCTGTATTCCGTGTGGTATCCTGCAACCAATTCTGACTCGGCTTCTGGGATGTCAAAAGGGGTCCGGTTGACCTCAGAAAGCGAGGCCACAAAGTATATGAAGAAGGCCAAAAAAGTGAACGGGTTCCTGAAGATGAACCAGTTCAAAAATCCGCCACTCTGGTCTTTGACTATGTCCTGCATACTCAAGCTTCCGACTATCATTATGACGGATAAAAGGGCAAGCGCAACGGGTATTTCGTAACTTACTACCTGGGCGGCAGAGCGCATAGCCCCCAAAAGCGACCACTTGTTGTTAGATGACCAACCTGCCATTACAACCCCAATAACCACCAGGGAGGATATCGCAAGGATATAAAAGATCCCTATGTTCAGATCCCGAACTATCAATCTATCCCCGAAGGGAACGGCCACAAAGACCGCGAATGAGCCGACAAATACGACAAGAGGAGCTAAGGTGAAGAGCTTTCTGTCCGCCATAGCCGGGATGATGTCCTCTTTCAAAAAGAGTTTAATCCCGTCAGCGATAGTCTGCGCCCAACCGTGCCATCCCCCGACCCTCATGGGTCCGAGTCTGTCCTGCATATGGGCTGAGACCTTGCGCTCCAGCCAGATAGCAAATAGGGCAAAGACCGAGATAAATCCCAAAACGGAGGCGCATCCGACCAGAGTAAGCCCCAGATATACCCAATCCTGCAGAGTAAGCCCCAGATACACCCAATCCCGGGAAAGTTGGGATAAAGGGGATACTAAGTCGATGACCGTGTCTACAAAGGATTCCATATTTCTCTACATTAGTAAACGGTAAAGGGATAGGAAGTGTCGCCTCTTTCTACCCCCGATTGAATCTATCGTGGGCTACTGTCTACTTGTTTCCATAAGGCGACTGAGGCTTGACCCATTCAAGGTCACCTTTCTTCCAGACATAGGCAAGCCCCACAAGGAGTATAGATACAAAGATCATCATCTCCACAAGGGCGAAAAAGCCCAGACTCTTGTAGACCACAGCCCAGGGGAAGAGGAAGACGATCTCTACGTCGAATATTATGAAAATCAAAGCTATAATGTAAAACCTTATGTTGAACTGTATCCAGGCTCCGCCCTCAGGTTCCTCGCCGCACTCGTAGGGCGTCAGCTTTTCAGGTGTCGGATCATTAGCGCGGAAGATTCTGGCTAAAGTCAGACTTACCAAAATAAAGAGTGTCCCGACCGTAAGGAAGATAAGTACACCTGCATAATCTGTGAGCATGGCTTTCTAGCTCCTTAACTTTATAGAATGTAATTTTGGGCTTTGAAGGTCCTCCCCAAAGGTAGCGTGGGCACTGCGTGCGTCGCTGCGACCCCCTTTTTGCAGGGGGCACGAAGTGGCGAAGTGGTCGAAGAACTTTTTTGGGGAAAAGGGTTAAGGTTTAAAAGATAAGATAGCTGTGGGTTTAAGTCAAGTGAGAAATTGTGATTTTAGAAGAGTAAAGGCACATGGTATCCACCCTCACGGGATAATTTTGCCTATATTTAGGTGAGGACTGAAAAAAGGAGGGTAGATACCATGGAGAATGCAATCACTTATAGCGATGTTCTTGTTCTTAATCGTAATCCTGTCGAGCTGCGAAAAAGGTGGTCCAGAGCGTCAGAAAGTAGCTCAACTGCTATCGACAAGATCGATCCATCAAGAGTCTACCAAATGACACCAAAGCACCAATAAACCTTAATATGCCTTCCCAAAGAAAATCAAATAGCTTTTTGTAGAGTTCCGACAGGTCTATGCTTGTTTGGGATACCCATATCTACCAGGTTTCCTCCGAACACACAATGTTCAAGTCAGTCAAATACCTTCCAAACCGACTGCTTAGGCTAACTAGATAAGCATGATCTCTTTAAAAGACGTAAACGAAAGTGGAAAAGAAAAGTGCTGGCTTACCAGTGCGAGAAGAAATTACGTCCCTATGAACATATCCAGATCGATGTCAAACATCTGTGCGACATCCCCAACTACCTGAAACAACACTACAAAACAGGTGCCCAACTCCCTATGTTCCAGTATACTGCCAGAGACGTCAAAACAGGGGCTCTTTTTGTAAGCCTGGCAGACGAACAGACCCTCATCAACTCCTGCATCTTCGCCGAAGCATTACTCCAACACCTGGAAGACCACAAGGTCTATCCACGAAAGATCCAAACCGACAACGGCAGCCAATTCGTCAATACAGAAGGATGCCCTCAAAAAGACCCTCTTTACCATCCTTATCGAACGACAAGGAGTAAAACATAAACGCATCCCACCTGGAGCAACTACCCACCAATCCGATGTAGAACGCGCCCACGGCCTAATCGAATATGAATTCTACGACACCATCAAGACTATCAACCGTTCCAACCTCTGTCTAAAACTCCAAACCTATCAATGGCTGTTCAATACCCAAAGACATAATAGCTACAAAGACTTCAAAACCACTTTACAAATAGCCGCCCAACACGAACGCACAGAAAACCTCGACCCTCAACTTTTTAACTTCCCAATCTTGACTCTCGACTCTCGACTCTCTAACTATGTCAAGAGTGCATATCATGTGCCTTTACCGGACGATTATTCGATAGATATATCTTTCTGTTTGTTTCGTCTAGTTAGCTTTTTTGCTTGACTTTCTAGCTTGTCCTCTTTAATTTGCATGAAGTAGAGTCTTTCTTGGTACTGTTCTTTAACGAAGGCTGTACGAGATGTGGGTGCACGTTCTTTTCGGGGAATATATAAAATACGTCCGGTGACTTCTGAAGCAAAGGGCGTGTCGTTTCCGAGTGAGGCGGAAAAGGGGTTCCTCTTTGCAGAGCGTATCGCCCAATCGAGGGCGACAGTAGTGCTCCAAGAGCCATGGTTTACTACTACTTAAGGTTTAAGACGCTGACAGTTTATGGTCCGGCAAGTGTGATCAGCAGGAACTTCGGGGGGGAAACTTCAAAGTGAATTTCTTCGTAGGATGGGACTTCTCGGCTACTCAGAACTTTAAGCCGAGTTGTGCTTCCTCTGTGGAGGGACATCCCCAACAGCTGTTAAGTTATAAGAGTTCAGGCGCTACATATTTTCAATTTGGGTTTATGTGTGATGAATAGACTAACACTTCGTGAGCTTGAGAGGAACTATAAGAATTGCGAACTATGCGATCTGCATAAGAGCAGGAAAAAAGTGGTGTTCGGGTGGGGCTTCCCCCATTCGAAGGTGCTCCTTGTAGCAGAAAGACCGGTCAGGAACGATGAGGCAACAGGGATACCTTTTAGCGGATCCGCTGGCGAGCTTTTGGACAAGATCCTTGCGGCGCCTAAAGTGGAAATCCCCAAGAGTGACGCATATCTCACAAATGTAGTGTTGTGCCGGGCTCCCAACGATAGATCGCCAAGGGTTTCAGAGATAAGAGCCTGTCACGATAGGCTTATAACAGAGATAGAATTGGTGGATCCTACTTTTGCAGTGGCGATGGGAAGACTCCCTATGCTCCATCTGCTTAATTTACAGGGGAAGCTTGAGGAACTGAGGGGCTGGTACGTGACCCAGACAAAGGATAAGGAGTACAAGACGTTTCTAACGTTTAACCCTGCCAGCGCTCTATACGGAGATCCCGAAACCATAAAGGCTAAAAAGAAGATGATGTACCAGGACTGGCAGATTATTGGAGATGCCTACAGGGATACTGTAAAGGATATCTGATGATAACTCATCAGGTTACGGAGTTCCTGGGAGACGGTATATCGGATGAACTGAGACGAGCAGTCCAAACGTTATCAGACGCTTTACCTGTGGAACTGAAGTTTTTCCCTGTGGATCTGAGTGTAGAAAGGCGAGAGCAGGAGGACAGAAAGATATATGACAGAGCCCACGACTCTATAAAAATGACGAAAGTGGCTCTAAAATATCCGACGATAACACAAAAGAAAAGCCCTAACGTTGTCTTGAGGCGGATGTTCGACTTCAGCCTGATCCATCGCCCGGTGGCTACGATCCCCGGAGTGCAGAGCAATTTCAAAAAGGCGCTAAAGCTGGATGTTATACGGGTGGCGACGGGAGGGACGTACGAAGACCCCGGAATATTGATAGGAAAAGATGGCGCCGTCTCAATCAGGATCATCGAAAAGGATCCCTGCAGAAAGGCTGCGATCTATGCTTTTGAACTGGCGCGGAAGACAGGGAAAACAGTGACATCGTCCTCTAAGTATACTATCCAGAAAGCCACAGATGGCCTCTTTCAAAAGGTAGTGGCGGACGTGGCCAAAGACTATCCCGATGTGGAATATAGAGTTGAACTTTTCGATGCCCTTTTAGCCGAGATTATCCTGAATCCCCAGGACTTCGATGTTATAGTTGTCCCCAACGAATACGGAGATTTTCTATCCGATATGGCGTGCGGGCTTGTGGGCTCAATTGGGCTTGGGGCAAGCGGGTCGTATGCCTTTGACAGCAAAGGGCGCGTGCGTTTTGCTATGTTCGATCCTGTGGGAGGGACAGCTCCTGATATAGCGGGAAAGGACGTTGCAAATCCTACGGCAGCCTTTTTAGCTTTAACGATGCTCATTGAGCATCTGCATGAAGTCCAGACCGCCAATACTGTAAAGGACTGCCTTTGGGATCTTCTGAAGGAGGGGAAAAGTACTCGCGACCTGGGGGGAAATTTGAGCACGACTGAGTTTACTCAAGAGTTGATCTCAAGAGTGAAATAGAACTTGAAAAATCAGTAGACAGTAAAACAGAGATTCTTGTCTATTCAGTGGACAGGTGAGATTGCTTCAGGGTTTGGCACCTCGCAATGACAAAAAGAAAGAGCGCTCCATGATTTAAGGTATAAGCCACGCAACGTCACTGCGATCTCCGATTGAGCCCCCATTAGATTCAATTGGGGGTCGGGGACAGCCAAGCAAGCTCGTAGTCAGTAGAAAGCGGCACCTGCTCCCATCCGTATTTACCGTCGTTGTTTTTCGCAAGGAAGCAGACCTGCTCTGTACGCTGTCTATTACCTTGGAAAAATGTAGTTTAAGATAGTTTGGAGTTGTTCTTTTTCAGCGATGGTGACCAGTTCCTGGTTGTCTATCAGAAAGACTATTTCGCCAGTTATGCCGAGTTCTTCAGATAGCCGGGCGTCCTCTTTAAGGAGCGATAGCCCGGTTTCGCTTCTTGCTATTGCCTTTATCGTATCAGGATCCAGGCCTACGGCTTCTACAGTCTCCTCCCAGTACGAGCTTCCCCCGGACCGAATCTTGGCCCTTATATATTCCGGATATTTTTCAGCATAGAACTTGTTGACTACAAGCTGTCTTATCGATTCTTCAACTTCGTATCTGCCGCCGCCGGCGACAAGTTCGCCATCTCTATTCTTTCGGGTTACGTAGTGGATGTAGACGTTTTGGGGTCCTTCATAGCCCTCCATGTGTGCCATTGTATCTCTGATGACTCCTAACGCTCTTGAGGAGACGCTCGAAACGAAGATGTCAGCCCGCCCGGGAGTCCTTTCTCTTTCGATCAGAACAGACGCTCCGACGGCTTCAGGGAAGATAAGATAAACACCCCGGCTCTCATAGATCCTACTCTTGATCTGAGGGAAGTTCTTGTCCTCAAGCAGTCCCTCTCCGAATATGTAGGCGGGAAGCTTCCTTAGGTTGTGTTGTATGATGAGTAGTTTGCCCTCGTAGGAGTTGTGGGAAACTCTCCTGATCCGTACCCCAGGGAAGAGTACCTTTGTGGACTGGACGATCTGGGCTTCGTTGGTGAAGTGCGCATCTTTGTGATAGACGATCGTCAGAGGGATAGGTCTGGTCTTCTCGTAAATGCATCTGGATTCCAAAGTCCCCGGCTTTAGGCAGGTCCCGATGTAGCCCTCTTTTAAGCAGTCCGCGTCTCGGGAACACGTGGGGACGGATTTGCAGGCTAGCGGTTCATAATCTAATCTTGCGCAGATGGCCTTGAGGAGAGCGAACCGTTCTATAGAATCTTCGTAGGGTTTTCCGTCTATATAGATGGTCGGAGAATCGAAGATTTTGAGACTGTCGGTCCTCGATATGTGCGATCGCAAGCTCTCTTCGGCTTTACCACTTTCGATGTAGGCTTCAATTTGTTTAGGAGCGATCTCAACTTTCAGAGCCGATTCCTGCCAGGGAGCCTCTGGAACAGTGACATTTCTCAGCTGTGTATAGTCCCAGAATTTTTCGGCATAGAGTTCCCAAATGGCTATGCGGCGAAGGTCCTCGTTTACTTCCTCTTCTCCCCTGAGGCTCTCTATCGTTCCGTCTTCTCTTAAATCTGCCACGTAGTACAGGTCAAAGTTGATGTATCCCGAAAGGTCTTGTATAACCCGATGGATAACCCTTTCCGCCTCTGCACAGTGGGGACAGAGGCTCATTTCATACAGGTCGAGTTTAACTTTTTGCGCGGAAACACACGAGAAAAATGCTAAGACTGGAACTATGGCGATAGTAAGACTGCGGAAAATCATAGGGGATCGGTCTCCTAATAAGTGGGTAGGGGCAGACCCGTGTGTCTGCCCTTTAAATTTGGGCGAACCACTTCGTGGATCGCTGCTCCACCTCTCCGGCTACTATCTGATGGGTTCTCCCCTACTTTAAGCGTAGTTGCTCCGTCTTTTCGTAATCTATAGTCATAGCCTTCTCATCTATCCACACTTTGTAGTCCTCTTTTGCGCTCTTTACGGAGACGAGTCCGTTTATCACGTCTTTTAGGACCATTTCGGCGTCCCTTTCAGAAGGCAGGTAGAAGCCGCCCCCGCCGGGGAGGTCCAGATGGACTTCGACTCCGGGCTCCAATACGTACCTACGTTTTGGATGTGGATAAGTTCCATGGGAAAGATAAAAGCTTCCGGGTCTTCCGGGACTGCCACCTGCAAACCCTCTGGCCGGATTCTTTATGCGGTCGTACATACAGGAGTGTACGGCGGGCCTGTCGCTCCTTACGCTTATGACCATCTTCTGTCCGAGGCCGCCCCTGAATTTACCGGGTCCGCCTGAGTCGGAGATGAGCTCCCGCCTTTTCATAAAGAGCGGGGATACGTTCTCTATGACCTCGGCCGGGACTCCGAGGACGCCGCTGGGGAATGCCGCAGCGGAGATACCATCTGAGGTGGGGCGGGCGCCTGTCCCTCCCGATGAAAAGTAGATGTATGCAAACTTCTGACCATTTTGATCGTATCCGTCAAACTGCGTGTTCCATAAGTTGGACGAGCCTTCGGCTGTGACCCTTTCGGGCATGACCTTGGAAAGGGCGCCGAAGATAGCACCGTAGAGGAAGTGTCCGAGTATGTGTCTTCCGCTTACTGGTGCAGGCCACAGGGCGTTGAGTATGCAACCTTCGGGAGCATGGACCGTCACGGGTCTGAAGCTTCCTTCGTTGTTGGGGACTTCGGGGTTGACAGCGCACTTGAGCGGATATGTGGTGTAGGCGTGGCAGTAGTTGAACACCACGTTTATGCCCCTGTCGGATTCTTGAGACGTCCCCGTGTAGTCCACGTTGATGTCTCTGTCCTCGACGGTTATGGCCACTTTGACGATTATGTCTTCGTCGAAGCCGTCCATGCGTATTTCATCTCTATACGTGCCGTTCGGGATCTCTGATATAGCATCTCTCATGGCCTCTTCCGAGCGATCGATTATCGCATCTGATAGGGGCTCGATGGTATCGAGACCATATTCGTCCATGCACTCAGAAAGTTTTTCAGAACCGACTTCGTTGGCCGATACCTGGGCGGTTATATCACCCATTACCAGGTCAGGGACTCGGACGTTAGCCCGGATGAGTCTAATTAAGGTCTGATCGAATTCACCCTTGTTGCAGAGCTTCATAACAGGGATGTAGAGTCCCTCTTCGAAGACCTCGCGGGCATCGGCTCCCATCGTCCTTCCGCCAATGTCCATAGCGTGGCAGATGTTCGCAAAGAGACCTACAGGTCTGTCACCTTTGAAAGTAGGAGTGACTACAGTGATGTCGTTGAGATGTCCCGACGTAAGCCAGGGATCGTTGCTAATGAGCGTGTCTCCGGGTCTGAGGGACTCTAAAGGATACCTCTCAAGGAAGAATCTGACTGCGTTTGCCATGCTATTTATATGGCCCGGAGTCCCCGTGATCGCCTGGGCTACCATGTTGCCCCTCGTGTCGAACACCCCGGCCGATATGTCCTCCGCCTCTCTCACGACCGTGGTGAAGGACGACCGTATCAGAGCGGCGGCCTGCTCCTGTGTGATGGAGATCAGCCTGTTCCAGAGGACTTCTAATTGTATGGGGTCTAATTTTTCCATATCAGTCTTCTCTTTCAGCTCTGAAGACGTATGCGTTCCAGCGAAATTTTATGTCGTCACTGTCGCATTCGATTCCGAAGGCGGCCTTTACCTTGTCGGGGGCGTTCAGAAACATCTCTTTGAGCTTTTCTTTAACTTTGGAGCCGACTCCGGCTCTGTCTGTCCATCGGACAAAGGTCTGGTCGTAAGAAACGCTGAGGAGTTCATCTTTAAGAATGAGTCCGGCTCCTTCGAGCATGCTCTTCCATTCTGTGGGACGATACATTCTCACATGCGAGGGGTCGCGGATCGATTCCAACCTATTGATCCATCGGTCAATTTCATCGTCTTCAGGCGAGGATGGGTCGGATACGACGAGGCGTCCGCCCCGTCTTAAGATCCTTGCCGATTCCATGAGAAATGCGGGGACATCCCCGAAGTGATGGGGCGCACTTCGGCAGGTTACAATATCGAAGGTTCGATCCTTAAAGGGGAGATTCTCCGAATCGGCAAGTTGAAAGATCACGTTGGAAATACGACGTTCCTCTGCTATCTTCCTCGCCTGGTCGAGCATGGGAGGAGTTATGTCCGTGGCAATAACGGATCCTGCCGATTCCGCTACGGCGAAGGCGGTGAAGCCTGTGCCTGTGGCTACGTCCAGGCTTTTGTCTTTGCGGGTCGGACCGGCCAACTGTACGATTGCAGAGAGCGTCTCACCACTTGCGTGAACGGAGCTATGGGCGTATCGCTCGGCCTGTCTTCCGAACTGAGTCCTTGCGACGTCTTTTTTGCTCCCCGATAGATTCAATCGGGGATCGCATCGGGTCATAATAAGGTTGTTGTATCGATCCGTATGTGCCTCCCATTGAGGGCAGACTACCGCCGTGGATTCCCTCTCCTCCACAATGGCTGGGCCTTTGAAGCTGGATCCGGGGGCGAGAGCGTATCGGTCGTAGACAGGACAGTCTATGTATTCTCCGTACTCGTCGAAATAGACCTTCCGACGGGACTTAAGGGCGTCGTCTAAGCTGCCCTGCAAGGGCGTATGAAAGTTTAGTTTAACCTCGGGCTTGGGTCCAGATGCGAACACTCTCCAGTTCAGGGCTTCTATCTCAAACCCCCTATTCAGTCTCTTGTAGTTCCTGAGGTATTCTTCTTCAAAGGCTCTCTGCAAAGTTGGAATCGCCTCGGAGGTTATCTCTCCCGAAGGTACAAGGACATTGATCTCGAAGCCCTGTCCCTTGTAGCGCATGTCGGCTGACCTGATTATGATTACATCTTGTTCCGGGACTCTGGCGTTTTCAAGCAGACTCAGGACTGACCTTTCCATATCGCCGAATTTACTATTGAGTCGATCTATATCGAGTTCCCCAAGGGAAGAAATGTACGTGCGCACCAAATCGAAGGAGATCGGGGCGGTCAATAAGCCGAAGGCAGACGTGGCTCCGGCGGCAAGGGGGACTATTATCTTTTCTATTCTGAGCTTTTCAGCGATCCGAGAGGCGTGCACAGGACCGGCCCCTCCGAACGCCGCAAGGACGTACCTTCTGAGATCTTTGCCCTTTTCGACGGCGTGTATTCTTGAGCCGTTGGCCATGTTCTCGTTTACTACCTGATGAATTCCGAAAGCGGCGTGAGCCAGACCTAATCCGAGGGGTTCTGCTATTTTAGTCCGTATAGCGTCCACGGCCTTTTGAACGTTCAGCTTCATCCTGCCGCCGAGGAAGTAGTCGGGGTTGAGGTAACCGAGGATTAGGTCTGCGTCTGTGACTGTGGGATCATCTCCGCCTCTATCGCAGCAGACAGGACCGGGATCTGATCCTGCACTTTGGGGACCGACCTTCAAGAGTCCCATCTTGTCTATCGAGGCGATGCTCCCGCCGCCTGCCCCTATTTCGATCATCTCTATGACCGGTACCTTTATGGGCAGTCCGCTGCCCTTTTTGAACCGGTGGACGCGTGCGATCTCGAAATCGGTGGTATATGTTGGGAGATTGTCAGTTATGATGCAGGTCTTGGCGGTAGTGCCTCCCATGTCGAATGAGATTATGTCAGGCGTATCTGTAAGTTTACCGTAGAAGACAGCGGCGAGTGCACCTGCTGCGGGACCAGATTCCACTATTCTTACCGGGAACTCTCCGGCTGTCTCGCAGGTGGCTATCCCCCCGTTGGAAAGCATTATATACAGATCGCTTTGAACCCCGAGGTCTTTCAATTCAGATTGAAGAGAGCCGAGATATCTCTCACAGAGGGGCTTGGCGTAAACGTTGGCGACTGTGGTGGATGTCCTTTCGTACTCTCTTATCTCAGGCACGACGTCAGATGAGAGGGATACTGACATCTCGGGTGCGATTTTAGCTATGGCATCCCTTACGGCAACCTCGTGAGCGGGATTTCGGTAGGAATGGAGGAGACAGACAGCTATCGCCTCCACGGCCTGGGACAGCAGGTATTCGATCTTTTCTGAGACTTCATCGCCATCGGGCTCTTTCATGACGTTCCCCTCGCTATCGAGCCTCTCATCTATTTCGCATCTCAGATATCTGGGGATCAGGGGTTCTGGCAGTTCGAGAAAAAGGTCGTATATGTCGTACCGCCTTTCTCTTCCTATCTCCAGGGCGTCTCTAAAGCCCTCTGTGGTTATAAGGCCTGCCTTTGCTCCCCTCCTCTCTATAATGGCGTTCGTAACGAGTGTGGTGCCGTGTATGGCGTTGGCTATGTCCTGGGGGGATATTGCATTTTCCTTGAGGATGTCGGAAAGACCATCTACTACGGCTACAGATGGATCTTCTGCCGTGGTGGGAACCTTCTCGATTATTAGCTTTCCGGTCCGGTCATCCATAAGCATTATATCAGTAAATGTGCCGCCGATGTCCACGCCGAGGCGATATGTGTAAGAGGTACTGTCAGAAAGTATAGTCACCTTTTAGCGAATATGAGTTGTACGTCCTTGTCTTCAATATCCTCTATCTTTATCTCTTCAAAGCCCGCTTCTTTGAGCCATGCGCCATACTCCCCTCGGGTCCACGTGCCTCCACTTTCCGTGTTGACCAGCATATTGACCGCAAATAGCGGGGCGTAAGGGCTTCGACCCCGCACAAAGTCTAGGATCGCCACGTATCCATCAGAGGCGAGAGATTGGCCCGCTTTGTTGAAAAGCGCCTTGTTATCCTCGGGGCCATATATATGGGTTATGTTGCCCATAAAGATAAGGTCAAAGGGTCCTTGGGGGACCGACTCCAAGAAATCGCCCACAACTAAATCTATCCTCTTCTCCATCCCGAGAACAGCTCTGACAATATCTATCACTTCGGGTGTATCCAAGACAGTTACCCTGATGCCCCTTGCGGCAAATTCTACAGCGTGTGCCCCCGGACCTCCTCCCAGATCTAACAGGGTCTTCATATTTGGGACGTATTCAAGGCAGATGTCCACAGCTTCCCGGACCGACTCTTTCGGTCTTTGTGCCATAGCCGCCACGAAGATTTTGAGCTCCTCTTCGGATCTGAATCCTTGGGGGGTCTTATCTCCCTTTATAAGTTCAGGGATATTCAGCCAGCGTTCCACCAGTTCGTACCGAAGCATAATCCTGCCGGCCGAATAGATGGGACTTGCAGAATCTACAAAGATATCCCTTGCTCTGTCGCTTATGTGATACTTTTCCTCGTGTTTATCCAGATAACCCTCCTCCACAAGAGCGTCAGCGACAGCTGTGATAGCTCTTTGATCTCCTTTAAGACCACTTTCAATCTCCGGCGCGGACATCGGACCGTCGGACAAGAGGTCAAATATGCCCGCCTTGAAGGCACCTCCCACAAGCAATAGCACCTCCCAGTTGTCCAATTTTGATATGAGTTCTTCTGACATTACGGCAATCTTCCTCCTCAAGTAAAGTAGTGTAGGGGCGAGGTCTCCTCGCCCATGTCAGACAAGAATGTCTGGCCTACCACGCCGAACCCAAGCCCCTCATGTTTCAAGGGCGCACATAAACCGTTCGTATGATGTCATCGGATACCTCCCATGTTTGGATCCCTGTAAAAAAGCTCAAGCAAAAAGACATCACCTTTGTCCTTCAAGGCACGCAGTGTGATAAAATAGGCAAACGTCTTGTAGATCGTAACTGATGATATCACAGCTGCCTGCAGACATTGTCTCTTTGCAGTTATTTAGCCGTATGAGACGAAGGGCCATGCAACTTTTGAGGGCATACAACCATGTTGGCGCAAAACAGATGACTATAATTGTATTATTTACCTTACTTTAGTGCTTGACAACTCAACATCTTTGGATTATATTGAAACGTTACCCTTAAGTTCAGGTGCTCTGTCGCTAAACCCCTTGGAGGTGACAACAGCAGGCGAGGTTCATTTTTAGTTCCAAACGAATCTATCAAAGTGGTGAATATAGATACAGATGTAGTTATTTTAATAAACAAACTGCTTGTAGTCAAGCCATTTTGCACAGAGGAGAAGTGGAAATGCAGTTAACTATAGCTGTAGATTATGCCACGCGGGCACTTATGTATCTGGCTTCTCAGCCTAGTCCAAAGGCAGTCCTTATCAACCGAATAGCCAAGCAGAAAATACACCCAAAAGTTTCCTTGCCAAGATCCTGCAAGATTTATTCAAGGCAGGTTTTGTCAGGTCCAGAAGGGGGGCCAAAGGGGGATTTTTCTTGGCTTGTGATGCTGATGAGCTTACGATGCGGCAGGTGGTGGAAGCGATAGATGGACCTGTTGTGTTTCGCCGGTGCATATTGAGATGGGAGGGGTGGCCTCACGAAAGGGATTGTGCCCTGTGCGATGTGTGGTTAGAGGCAGAGGAGAAGATGCTTGAGTTGCTGGAAAAGTCTAGTATAGCCGATCTGCTGTTATATGAGAAGCAGAAAGGAGCTGAAATTCAACAAGATCAGCCGTAGCGTCCAATGTGTCCCTTAAATGTTTGAGAATCCGACTCAGACGATATGTCATTTTGCTCTGTTCAGTACTGTTATTCACCCTCAGATATATGGCTCTTCTGACGCCCCAATACTATCCATGCTTTTGATAACTGTCGTCCACGCGGCAGTCATGGGCAGACCGTGGTAACCTGCAAGAGAAAGCTTAAAAAGAGCCACGCAGGCTTCATCAGAACGTTGGTCGAACCTCGTCTCTGTGCGACGATGGACAGAAGAATCCTCGCCCCAGGGAGGGAGTCGGAGCACAATGTCTCCCCTCTCACATGTCTCCAGCCACTTTAAGCCTGAATCGAGTGAACTTTAGTAACTGTAAGAACCGTGAGTTGTCAAATCAACCCCTAAGAATGGTTCACTTCCCACAAGCTCTCTCCGAAGTGCTCAGAAATTGGTGTCGACTGGCCCTGACATGGGGTGTTCTTCGATATGGGAGTTTACATAAGGTCTCTTATTGACATCCGGTAACTTCTTTCTTATCTTAGCTGTCAAAGCCAAGATATCGTATGTGGAACCGATTTGCTGTGGTTGCAACATTCTTCCATTGAGTAGAAACGTCTCAAAGACGAAATACGAACTATCTGAACATATCTGATGACTGCACCTGTAGTCGAAAAACATAATCTTGAAGGATCCAAAATTTGTCTGTGGTCGGGGCTGTCATTCCTGCGGCTGGGGCGGGGGTTAGGATGGGAGAAAAAAGAGCAAAGCAGTTCAGAAAGTTGTGCGGGAGGACGATTCTGGCTCATACGCTCAAAAAACTTGAAGACTGCAAGTCAATAGACAGAGTGGTGGTAGTTGCCCCAAAAGGATATGTGGAACTATGCCGGGATGAGGTTGGAGCGGGATTCGGCAAAGTCTCAAAGGTTGTGACTGGCGGTAGACAGAGACAAGATTCTGTCTACGAGGGGCTGAAGGTTTTAGAAAAGGACATCGATATAGTTGTCGTTCACGACGCTGTGAGGCCATTTATAGAACCGGACTTGATAGATAAGGCTGTGGAGCTTTGCAAAGATGCGGGGGCTGTTATCGTGGCTGTACGGGCTGTGGATACGGTGAAGTTCTGCAGGGACAAATTTGTGGAGCGCACTCTGGACAGAGAAAGTCTATGGTGCGCACAGACTCCCCAGGTATTCGAGAGGACGATATTAGAGAGGGCGTTTGAAAGGGCGTTTGAAGATGGATTCTACGGGACTGATGAGGCGGCTTTGGTTGAGAGGTTAGGACACAGCGTAGGGATTGTGGAGGGGTCATACGATAACATAAAGATTACTACGCCTGAGGATATGGAGGTCGGAGAGTTGATCTTGGGCAGGATGGAGAGCGCCAATAGAACAGGCGCTCCGAATTTGAGGATAGGTCACGGATTCGACGTTCACAGGCTCCAAGATGACAGAAAGCTGATATTAGGCGGAGTTCAGATTCCCTTTGAAAAGGGGCTTTTGGGTCATTCGGATGCGGACGTGCTCTGTCACGCCATTGCGGATTCCCTTTTAGGCGCTGCAGCTTTAGGCGACATCGGAAGACATTTCCCCGATTCTGACCCCGAATTTGAAGGGATCTCGAGTCTGATTATTCTGGAGAGCGTAAGGAAGATATTGGATGATAGGGGCTTTTCCATTGTGAACGTGGATTCTACTATTGCTGCGCAGAGGCCGAAAGTCTCAAAGTTCATATCTCAAATGCGCAAGAACATAGCCGACGCCCTGAGCATAGATAAGGACAGAATCTCTGTAAAGGCAACGACGACTGAGGGATTAGGCTATTTGGGAAGAGGTGAGGGCATAGGGGCTTACGCTGTATCTACAGTGCATCATAGTCTGAAAAACTGAAGTAATCCCACAAGGAGGACAAGCCATGGAGGGATCGCTCAGTGAGCGACTTAATAAGATTATCAAAGAAAAAGGGATAGGCAAAAAAGAGCTTTCCGAAAAGGCGGGCATAGCCCAGGGTTACCTGAGCAAGATAGACCACGGCTTCGTTCCGAGAGTGGAGGTGGTCAAGAAGTTAGCCCGTATCTTAGGCATCGATTTTAGGGAACTCATCGCGGGAACAGAAGTTGAAAAACAGGTGAAAGCTGAATGAGCCAGAAGGTTCGTATAGGAATCATCGGCACCGGAGGGATGGCGCAGTCAAGGTCACAATGTCTCAAGGACATCATTGATTCAGGGTTTAATATCGGCGAGTTGACAGCCGTATGCGACATAGTAGAGGAGCGTGCCCAGACCGCTGCAGATGCCGCAGAGGAGCGGCTCAGATATCGCCCTAAGGTCTTTACTGACTACCGTCAGGTGCTCGATGAAAGGATAGTGGACGCGGTGGATATAGTAACGGATCACAAAAGCCACCACACTATCGCCATCGACTCTCTGGAGGCCGGGATAGATTGCATGGTGGAGAAGCCTTTTGCCATAACTATCCGCGCAGGACGCCGTATGATCGAAACGGCCAAGAGGACAGGTAAGATCTTATGAGTAGCGGAAAATACCAGACGCGGGTTGAATCAGAGCGCTCGGAAGTACGCTGTCGATCAGGGGCTGCTCGGAGAGCCGAAGATAATGATTCAGGTCGTATTGAGGGTGTTCCCGATTCCGTCGTCGCAGGCACTCCCTGGAGACATCGAAAGATGGATGCCGGAGCGGGATGGGTGCTCGACATGGGTGTACACCACGCCGATCTTTTCAGGCTTCATATTGGAGAGGTCAAACAGGTCTTCGGAATGGCGCGACATTTCGTTCCGTTCCGATATCTTCGCGACGAATTAGGTATCAAATCTGAGCCCTTTGAAAACAGCGTGGAGGATGCGTCGTTCTCACTTTTGGAGTTCGAATGCGGCGCGACAGGAGTGTGGGTCCTGACCTTGTGGGGACACGGGGGAGAATCTACAAGCGTCCCTTACACCATCTACGGCGAAGAGGGATGTCTGAAGGAGGACACGCTCTTCCTCGATGGCGGGAAGAGAATCGGCCTAGTCGAATATTACAAGGCAAACGCGCCAACAGAACTCAAAAAATCCCAGTTTCCCGGAGGATTAACCAATCCAGTCACTTTGGAGTTGCTCGAGTTCCTCAGAGCTATCAATGGAGAGGTGGAGTTTGAAACCGATGGACAGTCGGGGCTGGAAGCAATGGCTTTATCCTACGCTGTGATCGAATCCTCAGCTCAAAATCGACCTCTTTTAGTCACCGATGTTATAGAAGATCGGCATACAGTCTATCAGGACGATATCAACGCCGCTCTTAATATCGTATAGTTTCTTTTTTCCCGTCATTGGTCGACAGAAATTCAGCTCTGTTCCTGTTTCATGTCAGGCAGGCATGTCTGACATGGGTAACTTTGGGGGGACCGGGCAAGAGTGGCAAATATGTTTACAGCGTTTGACCAGATTGATCGGTCCATTGCCGGATGGATGAGAAGGTACGGTCACTTTCTTCTTAGAATGTCCCTGGGGATCATATTCATCTGGTTTGGAATATTAAAGCCTTTAGGGATCAGCCCCGCGGCAGAACTGGTAAAAAGGACAGTCTATTGGTTACCTCCTGATCTATTCGTTCCTATCCTTGGATGGTGGGAGGTAGCCATCGGCGTGGGCTTGCTGTTTCGTCCACTTATCCGCGCCGCTCTTTTTTTGCTTTTCTTGCAGATGCCGGGGACAATGCTCCCTTTAGTCCTGTTACCTGACGTGTGTTTTACCCATTTTCCTTACGGTCTTACCCTTGCAGGGCAGTATATTATCAAAAATTTGATTTTGATCAGTGCTGGAATAGTTGTCGGCGGCACTGTCCGCCATAAATCAGTAGAAAGTGTACAGGGAAAGGCATTCTAAGTGAGGTTGTTTTGCCATCCCCGATAGATTCATTCGGGGATGGCAATGACGGTGCATATCTTCGGCTTTTGGTTATTGCGAGGTCCCAAACCCGAAGCAAACTCATGGGAAGAGCATGTGCCTTTTCTACTTATTTCGGGGGCAATAAGTGCAGGAAGTTACAAACTTCATATCATCCCTGGGCCCAGAGACTATCTACATCCTCTTATTTTTGAATTCTTTCTTGGAGAACGTTGTCCCTCCCGTACCGGGCGATCTTGTGACAATTTTCGGGGCCTATTTAGTCGGGATAGGGGTCTTGAAGCTGACTCCAATGATCGGCGCGGCCCTTCTCGGGAGTATTATAGGGTTTATGTTCGTCTATTACGTCGGACTCTATCTGGGTAATGCGTTCTTCTCAGATGAGAGGAGGAAGAGGCTCTTTTCCCCCAAGAACACAGCGAAGGCGCAAAGGTGGCTGAGCAGATACGGATATAAAGTGATACTGATTAACAGGTTCCTTCCGGGAGTCAGGTCGATTATCTCCCCCCTTGCAGGGGCAAGCAAGATGTCAGCAGGCAAGATAGCCCTCTACGGTTCTGTAGGGATGATCATATGGAACGGACTTTTGGTGTTTGCCGGGCTGATAGCGGGAGAAAACTGGGAGATGGCTGCCCAGCTCTTCAGAAGGTATAACACAGCAGCTTTTATAATCATGGCACTTTTGGTCTGCGTCGGGTCTGTCCTCTACTGGCGCAAAAGAAAAGTTCAAGTGTAAACGGTAAAAGAATGTCTATCGGGAGACTGAAATGGCTCTGATGGTGTACAACAGCCTGACGAGGAAAAAAGAGGAGTTTGAGCCTTTAAGGACGGGCAGAGTGAGTATGTATGTGTGCGGTCCTACGGTCTACGACCACGCTCACTTAGGACACGCCAAATGCTACATAAGCTTTGATGTAATTGTAAGGTATTTAAGGTATTCAGGATATAAGGTAAGGTATGTTCAGAACATCACAGACGTAGGGCATCTGACAGACGATTCGGACGAGGGTGAGGATAAGCTTATAAAAAGGGCTGCACTCGAAAGGGTCGAACCTATGGAACTAGCCGAGACCTATACGAGGAGCTATTTTGAGGACATGGATGCCTTAAACGTCCTAAGGCCCGATATCTCTCCCCGTGCAAGTGGACACATCTGCGAGCAGATAGAGCTTATAAAGACCCTGATTGAAAGAGGGCACGCTTACGAAGTCAACGGTTCTGTGTACTTCAGGGTGTCGAGTTTTTCCCAGTACGGGAAGCTTTCAGGTAGGAAGGTAGAGGAGCTTAAAGAGGGCGCCAGAGTTAAGGTCAATCCCGAAAAGGAGGCCCCTGTTGACTTTGCTTTGTGGAAGAAAGCTCGGGAGGGTCATATATTAAAGTGGCCGAGCCCTTGGGGCTGGGGCTATCCAGGCTGGCACGTGGAATGCTCGGCTATGGCGATGAAGTACCTGGGAGAGACGACCGATATCCACGGCGGGGGAATGGAAAATATCTTCCCTCACAACGAGTGTGAGATAACGCAAAGCGAGGGATCTACGGGGAGTCCTTTTGTGCGGTATTGGATGCACAATAACATGGTGACTGTGGACGGCGTGAAGATGAGCAAGTCCCTTGGGAATTTCCTGACCATAAAGGACGCTTTCAAAAAGTATAGCCCACAGGCTGTCAGATTGCTGATATTAAGCGGTCACTACAGAAGTCCGGTGGAGATCTCAGAAGAAGCGCTCAAAGGTGCGCAAAGCGGACTGGAGAGGTTGATAAATGCCTCCAGAAACATCCATCTATCCTCACAGGGCGCATCAAGGAAGGCAGATATTTGTGAGGCTTCGTTATCAAGTGAGGATAGGGAACTATTTGAGGAGACAGAAAGTGCGAAAGAGCGATTCGAGAAGGCGATGGATGACGATTTCAACGCTCCGCAGGCTCTTTCGGTATTGTTCGACCTCTCTAAGCGCGCAAATGTAGTGACCCAGATGGAGAGGAACGAGACCAGAGGGGCACTACTTTTAAGGGTCCAGGATAGGATAAAACTGATCTCGGACGTCTTAGGCCTGAAACTGGAATTTGCCGGTAAAGACGATTCACAGAATATAGATCGTCTAATAGATCTGCTGGTGGAAGTTAGGTCAAAGATGAGAGAGAAGAAAGAGTGGGAGCTGTCCGATAAGATAAGGGATCAGCTTTCTGAAAGGGGAGTAGAGTTAGAAGACAGGACGGAAGGAACTACATGGAAACACAAAGACAACTGGACAGCTTTCAGCTAAACGCGGTACCCTGTCTACTTTTTTGCTTGACATATCGAGACTGACGGTTTAGATTTAATTCCAGCTTACGCCGGTGTAGCTCAGCTGGTAGAGCAGCTCACTTGTAATGAGCAGGTCGGGGGTTCGAGTCCCTTCGCCGGCTCCAGTATATCTCGTTCACAATAAAGCACTTAGAAGAACTAACTTCCAAGCTAAGTGCTTTTCTTTTTCTTCTGCGTGTCCCGATAGTGTCCACTCAGATTCAGTTTGTCTATGGCATCCTTCAGGTGACTCGGGGCAAGATGGGCCTGCGGCAAGATGGGCCTGCGGCAAGATGGGCCTAATGTAATGTCATCGAAATTGTCTTATGCCCCATAAGTTCCTGTGCTGTAGCCAGATCAACACCAGACATTACAAGCCACGAGCCGAATGTATGTCGTAGAGCGTGAAATCTGAAGTTGGTAATACCTGCCCTTGTAAGAGCGCCTGCAAAGCTCCTTTTTACATCTTTATAGGGCTCGTTGTTTTTGTTACAGAACAGGTAAGGGCTGGAGATGTAACGTGGATGTCTGCTTAGCGCTTCTCCTACAACCGGATGCATCCGGTTTCGCCCCGCACTCGTAGCAGGAAGGGGCGTCATAATCCGGTTATCAAAGTTTTGTGTGTGGAAGTCCTCCCGGTTATTGACCGATATTACTCCCCGCTTGAAATCTACATCCTCCCACTTCAGGTTGAATATCTCTCCTTTTCTCATTCCTGTATAAAGAGCGATAACCACGATAGGATAAAGATGTGGGGGACACTCCGAAATCAGAGCGTCTATCTCTTCTTGTGTAAGGTAGCGAGGCGGCTTCCTTATAGGCTTCGCGAATCTAATCCCTTGACACTATCACCACATCCGATCAAGATTAGAACAGCTATGCACAATAAGACATTAAATGCTTTCGTCTTGCTCTCCTTTATCTTATTCACAGCCGTCTCCTCCTCTAATACCCCGTTACCCCGTCAGGACACCAATGTCCCTACCTTCTGTCCCATCGTATTATAGACAGATATATCAACACAGCTTCGCGTGGCAAGGTGGTAATGGATGGGAGTCTCAGGGTTGAATAGACAGGTTCAACAACGCTGAGACGGTACTGATGAGTTTAAGGGTGTTCTTATCAAAGATTCCCTTATTAGCCACAGCCAGGTATTTATCCCCATCTCCAACTAAATCTGCACTGAATACTGAACCGGGACTATCCCCAGTTTTATAGTCCACCTTAGGGGCAAATGTTCCATCACCGTTATTCAGCAACACTGATACACTCTTGCTGAGCCCAATTGCTCCAGTCAGGTCATTATCTCCATCTCTATCTAAGTCTACGCTGAAAACTGATCTGGGACCGTTCCCAGTTCTATAGTTCAACTTGTCTGGGAATGTCCCATCTCCATTATTGAACAACACTGATATACCATTGGCGGTTCCAAGAGCTACAGCCAGATAGTTATCTCCATCTCTATCTAAATCCGTGGTAAAGATTGACGAAGGTTGTCTCCCGACACTGGTGGCTGTAGGTCCGAGCAGGATTTGTGCATGGATAGTCGGATTCAAAGCGAGCAATAGTGCCGGAACGGCATACGAAATTATCCGCTTCATTTGTTATCCTTTGAACTGAGTTCTGATGAGTTTGGCGTCTTAGTACGAGGGCACAACTTGAGCTATACTACTAAATTTCTTTCAGGATGTAAAGAGGATTCAACTTCGCAGCAAGCTTTTCTTCCTGTTCATATATCAGAAATTGTCTCAAGCAAGAAAGGATATTGCCTATCCAAGGAAAGGATGATATATTATAGTAAGTAAACCATAGACAGCATATGGTAGTAAGAGACAGATCCTCCCTTCCGTTCAGATTGCCACGCGGTTTCAGCCCTCGCGATCACTGAAGGTAAGAGATATCATTGGGAGCCCCGATTGAATCTATCGGGGAAGCCCAGAGCAAAGCGAAGGGTCAGCGAAACAATCTCACTTAAAATGCCTGGTCTACCATTTGGTGTGTGCTATTCTGGATCGCTATAGTCACCTCCAGACTATTTTGACCCGATACTTAGAAAGGAGAAAGTGCTGATTCCTCACCCCGGGTGAGTCGGGATCTTCCCTCGGCACCAGAAGCTATGGAAAGATTCAAAAATGTCTTGGCCATCTTTTCGGGTTTGTCCACTTTCGCTGTGGGTCTGGTTATCTCGACTGCACACACTGCCTATGGTGACATCAACGTCTGGCTCGGTCCTGTTCAAGAGATGACCGATAGCACCTTATTCATCACCGTCGTTGTAGATACTATCGCTTTGGAGGACAGTGTAAACTCTATCGAGATATTTATCACATTCAGCAGCGATGTGTTCAATGTAATAACCGATGAAATAACCCACGCAATAACAGGTAGCTTTCTGTTTTTTCCAAACACTGTCGGAAATACAGTAAAGGTGGCATTTGCTTCGGCTTCTCCAATAGAGGGATCCGGTGAGATCCTGCGAATTCCTTTCAAGGTGATAGATCCCCAGGGCATCGGGAACTTTACGATCGATAGATTTGAGGTAAATGAAGGGGGAGTCGCTGTTTCAATTTTGACCAGGACGGTCTTCTTCCCGGAGCTTCCCACCGCATACTCCGGCGTAGACACCACTGTAAACGAGGGAGACACGCTAGTTCTGGACGGTTCGGCCAGTAGCGATCCTGATGGAGATATTCTGTCATATCTTTGGATTCAGGTGTCAGGACCTTCGGTCACGCTTTCGAGCGATGTGTCTCAAAGTCCGACGTTTGTAGCTCCTGAGGTTACAAGGAGAGAAATACTAACGTTTACACTTGTCGTCAACGATGGGGGACTGGAGAGTCAGCCCGACTCTGTGAGCATTACCGTAAACGATGTCAACAAGCCTCCAATAGCCAATGCTGGAGTGGATCAGAGAGTGGACGAGGGGGACAGGGTGCTTCTGGACGGTTTTGGCAGCAGCGATCCTGATGGAGATATTCTGTCATATCTTTGGATTCAGGTGTCAGGTCCTTCGGTCACGCTGTCGAGCGATACGGTTCAGAGTCCGACATTTGTCGCTCCTGAGGTTGTGCAGACTTTAATATTAACGTTTACACTTGTCGTCAACGATGGGGAACTGGAGAGTTTGCCCGACTCTGTGCGCATTACCGTAAACGATGTCAACAAGACTCCAATAGCCAATGCTGGAGTGGATCAGAGAGTGGACGAGAGGGACACGTTGATTCTGGACGGTTCGGGCAGCAGCGATCCTGATGGAGATGTTTTAACATATCTTTGGAGTCAGTTATCAGGCCCTATGGTCACTTTATCAGACAGAACAACTCAGAGTCCGACATTTGTAGCCCCTGAGGTCACAAAGACAGAACTATTAACGTTTGTTCTTGTTGTCAACGATGGGGAACTGGAGAGTTTGCCCGACTCTGTGAGCATTACCGTAAACGATGTCAACAAGCCTCCAATAGCCAATGCTGGAGTGGATCAGAGAGTGGACGAGGGGGTCAGGGTGATTCTGGACGGTTTTGGCAGCAGCGATCCTGATGGAGATCTTTTGACATATCTTTGGAGTCAGGTGTCAGGTCCTGTGGTCACGTTATCAGACAGAACAACTCAAAGTCCGACATTTATTGTTCCTGATGTTGCGGAGACTTTAGTATTAACCTTTACACTTGTCGTCAGCGACGGACAAGCGGATAGTCAAGCCCACTCTGTGAGAATTGTTGTAAAGAACGTCCCTGAAATTATAGGGGATTTCAACGAAGATGACGAGGTGGGACTTGCTGACTTTGTTCTATTCCTTGATGCCTTCGGATCAAGCTTAGGTGGTACCGCATTCGACGAGAAATTCGACCTCGATGGAGACGATAAAGTAGAGCTCAGTGACTTTGTTGTCTTTCTGGACCACTTCGGAGAGAGAAGATAAAGGAAGTGGCGAAGCAATCTTGCCTTATCTGTCCCTTACCTATGGTTCTTTCTCATAGACGGTGTAATGGATAGTGATTCTTCTTTCTTCTCCATTCGGGATATCGGTGAGAAAGGCATAGATGTGGCTCGTCAAGTACGCAGGTTTATTGACATGGGCAGAGTAGACCTCACTGTATGTCTTGTCAGGCACAAAAGAAGATTCCAGTGTGATGATCCGGCTGGATTCTTTAATAGAGACAACTCCCTTTAGGACATCGAGGGAACCTGAACGAGGAGACACATCGTGACGCAACAGCAGGTATTCAGCTCTATTAAGCGCAATTGCCTCATCGCGGAAATTGGTGTAAGGGCTTGCGGTGACACGGGTTTCAAGCGCAGTTTCAACAGAGGAAACCTGTTCGTAATTTGAGAATCCCGGAAAGCCGATCATCACATAAGGCTTTTTCAGCGTCTGTCCAGATGAATTGATGATAGAATAGTGTATATCGAATTCTGGTCTGTCGCGCTTCAGGATGTATTCGATCCCCAGAGTGATACCTGGAGCAATTGCGTTTTCTCTGGTAAACCTCAGGACAACAGGATCACCAGCCGTTTGCAGAACAGGGCTACTCCACTCAGGCATAATCAGTTTTAGCCATACCTGACTACCGTTCAGATCTATCTTGAACCATTCCTAGTCTCCTAAGGGCAGGTTCCGGTGCACAAAATCCGTCTGTTGATCAGTAAGTTTAAGCGAAACAATGCCAACGGGTTCGCCATACTGTACCGCGAGGGTATAGTCGGGAAAAGACAATATAGTTCTTTGATTTTCAGTTTTGACGGAGACATTTTTCTCTACACTCTTGCCGAAGTTGTGCACAAAGATCACAAAGTCGGACAAACTGATCTCGCCATCATCATCCAAATCGAACACAGGATTCCAATCCGCTGAACTGAACGTCGTTCCAAACACATCCACAAAAAGAACAAAATCAGAGAGATCTACGTCATTGTCTCCGTCGAAATCGCCCACGAGCTTGTCCCCGATAGATTCAATCGGGGACTGAGATCCGAAAAGATCCCCTGTGCAGACAAGTGTATTCAAGGCGATAAAGAGCATCAGGCCAGTGTAGAAAATCGGTCTTTTCGTTTTATTCATCGGTATTAGAATGATAAGCTTATTCTGTGCTGGCATAATCCCCTGTGCCTTCCTAGTACTGTGTAGCGCCCAGAGCCTCAAACACGTCTTGAAATTGTTGTTACAATCCTGCAATGCGGTTTTGCCACTCTGACTCAATGGTCAGTCCTATAAATGACCAAAGAGACAGCCCGCCATTTCTGACGGGATGTTTGTTAGACATTCTGTGAGCTTGTGTGAGATGGGACAAAGAACCTACCTCATTAAACTCATTTTCCTCGTCTGTACAAATCCATCCGCCTCTATTCGATACAGATAGATTCCGCTGGCGAGGCTCTCTCCGTTACTATCCCTGCCATCCCAGACTATAGAGTAGCTTCCTGCTGATCTGTGTCCATCCACCAACGTTCGTACAATCTGACCCATCTGGTTGTAGACCACCAGTCGGATGTGTGTTTCCTCCGGGAGTGAATACGTAATCATCGTCTCAGGGTTGAACGGATTCGGATGGTTCTGCTGTAAGGCATAGCCCTCAGGTAATAGAGACGGCTTCCCTTTTCCCTTTCCAGGAATATCATCATCGTCGCCATCATCACCCTCTGCCACCACCAGAGGCAGACTGGCCGTAGCCGTTCCCACATTGCCAGACGCATCGGTGGCCGTGCACAGTAACGTCGCCTCCGGAGCTTTGACCTTCACCAGATTCCCGTCCTTATCGAACTTGTATTCATACTTATTATAGCCGGTCTTGACCTTTATAGACAGCTCCTGCCCATTGGCGACCTCAATCCCGCCGGCACTCTGAATCTGTACCCAGAGTCCCTCAGGATCAGGGCCTTCCAGCGTCACCTTGTTCTTCTTCAGATCAATCTTGATTTTGTTGCGGTCCTTCACTTTAAATTTGACCTTCGGATTCGCCAGATCCGGCAACTCAATCACTGCCTCAAGGCTCAGATTGGGATCGCAGGCATCGGTAGCACTATACACAACGGCGTAATCGTTCTTGTCGTCCTCGTCCCCATCATCATCTTCCCCTTGGATGGGATCCAACGCGGCGGTGACTTCAGGAGGCTTGGTGTCCACAATCGTGATGACCACCTTGTCTGAATCCTTCCCGCCCTTGCCGTCATCCACCGTAAGCGTGATGGTGTGGATGTCGTGGGAGAGGACTACCGTCGGACTCGCGCCGGTGACCGTCCCGAAGGATCCGTTCCAAGTGTACCTAAGATAATTCTTATCAGGATCTCTTGATCCCGATCCGTCCAGGGTTACCTTTGTTCCTGCGGGACCCACGCATTCTACCTTTTGGTCAGGACCAGCATCTGCCGTCGGCGGGCGGTTCCTGCTGTCAAGTACAAGGCCGTCCAACCCCATGCCGCTGCCCTTCTTGACTTTGACTCCCTTCTTGAGCAAGAGAAGCGCCTTTATGGTGTACTTTCCCTTCTTCTTAAACCTGTACTCCCAACTGGTCCACTTAGGGCTCGTAATTGAGGTTTTAAAGACACCCTTGGACCTGCTCTCTGTGATCTGCACCTGCGCCGACCCGCTTTGCGCGTTGAAGAAGGCCCAGCCTGAGATTTTGTCTCCCGCATTTGCAGTGAATGTCTGCGAAATGGTGCTACCGTACACACTGGCCGTGAGAAAGGCAAAGTACTTGCCGTCTTTTGGGTAATTACCACCACCGAACCTAACGACTGTGACAGATCCAGAGGAGTGCCAACCCTTTAGGTCACCTGTCTCGAAGCTCGGGTTGGTCAGTTGGGCGTGAGCACTCGTAATGATTCCGAAGAAAAAAGTAATAGCCGCCAGCGCTAGAACAGACTTTCGTAAGTTTAACATCATAAAGCTCTCCTTTACTGTGGAAATATCTGTAGAAACAAAAAAAATAAGAAAGTTCGTGCACCATTAGTAGTTGTTGCTGATCCGCTTTAATCTCCTTCCTTCTGCAGCTACATTTGTACATAGTTAATCTATCCGACCATCAATTAACCTCCCGCTTTAATTTGGGAGATTTCGCTGCTGGAAGGGGGGAACAAATAAATAAAAATACATGATCCCATAAGAAACATCAACAGAACGATACGCATATCTAAAATCAAAGTTTGTGATCTGGGTCACGTTTTGACATTCTATTTGTATTATTCCGCAACAACTGGGTTCTTCTAATACTGAATTCTAAGTATCAGATCAAAATATTTCGGACACTAATGCAGGGATAAACAGCGTAAGTGAGATCGTTTCCTTCCCCCGATCTAACCCCGATAGATTCAATCGGACGGGGTCGCACTGACACAGAGGAGCTACTAGCGATGGCCGTAGTAGTCGATTCACAATGACCGTTACTTTACCGGAGTTATTGCGAGGGCTTTCACCCCGAAGCAATCTCACTGAGATCCTTTCTTTCTGTACGCTGTCTACTTGTGTTACTGGTTCTCCATTACCGCGGCTGGTTCATCCGCGGGTTGGCACTCGTAGTTGCATGACAATTTCAGTCCTTGGAAGGCTCACCTTCCTTTGGTTCTGAACCAATGCGCAGAACGTGACCATCAGGATCCTCGACTCTCATTTCATATGCCCAGGAATAGTTTGTCGGTTCGTGTCGGATCTTAGCGCCCCGCGCCTTATACTCCTCAAAGAGTGCATCAGCATCCTCAACGCCGATCCAGATCCATGTCCCGCGTTGGCCTTGGGCATCCTGGCATAGGTAGATGGAAAAGCTGTCACGTGATACGCTTGAAAATGTAGGTGAGTCTGCGCCATAAGACCTTCATTCTTGAAGCCAAGCACCTTTACGTAGTAATCTATGCTGTCTGAAATATCCTTGACACTCAGGATTGGAATGATGCACTCAATTGCGTTCTGCGTGGTTGTGCTGGACATTTGAAACCCTCCAGTGCCAAAAAAGTTGCTATTTATGCAGACCCGTTCCCATTAGTTTAAGACTGTGTAGGGCATACTCTAATTCTTTTGTTACCACCTCATCGTTCTCTACCTCCAAGACCTGTTCCATAGCGTTCTTTGCCTCATCTCCCCCAATTTGACCTAACGCCCACGCAGAGTGACCCCGTATGAGCGGGTCGTCGTCCCCCAGCGATTTTACAAGAACGGGGATAGCCTCCTTCTTCCCAGAATTTCCAAGAGCGACAGCCACGTTTCTCAAAAACCCCCTCCTTTTTGCCCTTTTGATCGGGCTGCCCTTAAAACGTGACCTGAACGCCTTATCGTCCATTCCCATAAGGGAGACAAGAGAGGGCGCAGAAAAGCCGTCTCTCGGCTGAAATGCCGGTTCATCTGTTTCTTCAGCTTTGCTGTTCCAGGGGCACACATCCTGACAGTCGTCACACCCGAATATATAGTCTCCTACAAGGGGCCTGAGTTCGAGAGGGATCGGTCCTTTCAACTCTATAGTCAGATAGGAAATGCACAGCGTCGAGTCCAGAACGTAAGGATCAACCAGCGCCTCAGTCGGACAGACATCGAGGCACGCTGTACATGTCCCGCAGTGGTCCAGAGCAGGTTCGTCGTACTCAAGTTCAATATTCAAAACTATCTCACCCAGCAAGAGCCACGATCCTATCTCTTTATTTATGAGATTCGTGTTTTTGCCGTACCAACCTATCCCCGCAAGGTTCCCTATTTCACGTTCCAGGACGGGACCGGTATCCACATAGGCCTTTCCTTTAACCTCCCCGCTGTACTCCTCCTCTATAAAGTCCAGAAGGTCGAAGAGCTTTTTCTTGATATGATCGTGATAGTCATCTCCCAGCGCATACATCGCTATCCTTCCGTAGATGCCTCCATCTTCGGGGGCGTTGTCGTCCTTCACGAAGTAGTTCATTCCCACGGATACAACAGATAAGGCTCCCTCTATCAGATTCCCCGGATCTTTTCTTTTTTCCGCGTTCCTCTCCATATATTCCATGTTGCCTGCGTAGCCCTTTTCCAGCCACTCTTGGTAGAAGTCCCCTCCCGGAAGTGGCAGAGCGCGGGAGACGCCCACAAGGTCGAAGCCGAGGTCTGCGGCGCGTTTTTTTATTTTAGAGGTTAGGTTCAACTTATTAGTCTTTCAACTGAATAATATCCATAATCGTATTTAAGGGACAGGGAAGGATAATCCTCAATAATACCACTTTGGTCTTTTGTCATCTTCTCTGTTATCTATCTCTCAAAACCCGTTTAACCTTCTATCACTCAGAGGAATCTCCCCTCGTTTCGGTGGCATGTTATCAGCATACAGTGCCCATTTTAACTTCATAAGTTCAGGATATTTACAGATTTCGTGATGACTCTCTGTGTTCACTTCATACCGTATATACCGCAATCCCTCGGTTACGTGGAATCTCTCTTCTGGAAACAGGACTCGATAACTGTTAATGCTGATCTCTCTATAACGCTCATCATAACGATCATCTAAAAGTAATGATTTATAATCAAGATTACTTATATATTTGATTAGAGAACTCGGAAACGTGACTTGTAGATAGAAGTTTCTCACCATTATCTTTCCCTTGTTCTTAAGGAATATCTGTAAGTCGTAGGTGTGAGCGTCTGATGTTCTCTCAACTGCCTGATGACTGAATATAGGTTCAATTACAGGTACTTTGACCCGGTTCATCACATCCTTTACTTCATAGTCCTCCATCGGGACAGATTGAAAGTTGTACCGTTTGTAATATTTCTTGTCCGAAGCTTGATGAGGTGCTCTCTCGCTCTGTGGTATCTCTACTACGTAGGCGACATTAGCCGGATTGGTCTTTACAAGCTTTACAAGCTCGACTTGGTGGATGAGCAGGCCGTCAATTACGGGCTGGATGTTGCTGTTGATTACTTGTTCAAGCCACTCTCTTGAGAGTTCTGAGGGATCTACTCCGCCATCGATCTTTTCAGGAAGATGCTTCTTGTCTTCCTCATCATATTCCTTCACTCCATAGATGATGGTTCCTCCCGCTGAATTAGCAAATGCAGAAACGTCCTTGCTTATCTCTTTCTTTTTCCCATCCGATTTACTTAAAGCACCACTGCCTTTATATTCAAGATTTATGCTTTCTGTGACTTGGTTATCTATCAGCTTCTGTATTCTGCATTCTGTCCATTCTTGCTGGTTCATGTTCTGTCCCCTCTCAGTTCTCTTAACATCCTAAAGCGCGCAACCTTTCGTCCAGCGACGTGTATCTTTCTGCCACTTTATCGTTCTTGAGGGCTATCCACAGGGCCTTCTTCGTTCCTACAAGCACTACCATGTCTCTGGCTCTTGTTACCGCTGTGTACAGCAGATTCCTCTGAAGCATCATATAGTGCTGGGTCGTCAAAGGCATAACCATTGCCCTGCACTCACTGCCCTGATATTTGTGCACAGAGACGGCGTACGCTAATATTAACTCATCTAATTCTCGGAAGTCGTACTCCACGAGTCTGTCGAACATGACACTGAGGCTCTGATCCTCCAAATTTATCGTCTTTACCGCCCCTATGTCTCCGTTGAATACCATCTTGCTGTAGTTATTCCTTATCTGCATCACCTTATCTTTGACCCTGTACTCCGTGTTTCCTCTTCTGATTCTCAGGGTATCAACAGGCTTCTTTGGCATCTCTGGAATCGGATTTAGAGCCTCCTGAAGCCTGCTGTTTAGATTTGTGACACCTGTCTCTCCCTTGTACATAGGACAGATGATCTGGATGTCGTCTATAGGGTCAAGGCCCGTCCTCTTTGGGATCCTCCTTTTGCAGAGATCCTCGATTATGCCCGGGATGGACTCCGTGTCCTCCTCCTCTAAGAAGAAGAAATCCCTGGAATCTTTGTTATTGATATACGGAAATTCTCCGCTATTTATCTTATGAGCGTTCGTAACGATCAAACTTCCTCTTTCCTGGCGGAATATCTCATATAGCTCGACAATTGGAATTTCTCCTGAATCTATTATGTCTCTCAGCACATTTCCAGCCCCTACCGAGGGCAGTTGATCGGCGTCTCCCACAAGGATAAGCCTGGCCTGGTGAGGCAGTGCCCGCACGAGGCTGTTCATCAAGGGCGCATCCACCATTGACATCTCATCAACAATAAGGACATCCAGATCAAGGGGGTTTTCCCTGTCCCTTTGGAAAGCACCTTCACCCGGCTTGAATCCCAGGAGTCTGTGAACGGTTTGTGCTCTCCTTCCGGTGGCCTCAGAGAGCCTTTTGGCCGCTCTCCCTGTAGGAGCGCACAGCATAACTCTCAGCCCGTTGGATTCAAAGACATCTATTATCCCCCTGGTGATAGTCGTCTTTCCTGTCCCTGGCCCCCCTGTTAGGACCATCACCTTATCCGTAACGGAGGTTTGAATCGCAACTGTTTGCCTTTTGGAGAATCTTATGCTGCTCCTTTTTTCTATGTGTTCTATCTCTTTCTGGGCGTCGAAATTCCTCCCGAAGAGCGGGGAGAGCATTAGGCGCTTTAGGTTATTAGCAATTCCCACCTCAGCGTAATATAAAGGGGGCAAAAAGACTCTCCCACCCTCAACTACAATCTCTTTTTCCTGCTCCATCACCCCTAAAGCCTCAGATACGAGCTCCGCCGTCACCTCCAGAAACTCCACAGCCTTCTCCACAAGTTCCAAGGACGGCGCATAGATGTGTCCCTCCTCGGAGAGCTTATTGAGCGCATACCTTATCCCTGCCCTTATTCTCTCGATGGAGTCGTTCTCTATCCCTATGCTCCTGGCTATCCTGTCGGCCGTCAGGAAACCTATGCCCCATATATCTCTTTCCAGTTGATACGGATTATTCTTTACTACGTTTATGGCATTGTCTCCGTACTGTTTGTAAATCTTGGTCGCATATCCTGTGCTGACGTCGTGAGATTGAAGGAACAGCATCACATCCTTTACTTTCCTCTGCTCCTGCCATGCCTTTCCTATCATCTTGACTCTTTTTTCACCTACACCGGGAGCCTCTGATAGACGTTCGGGATCGTTTTCGATAACTTCTAAAGTTTCCAGACCGAAATGATCCACGATTCTACTGGCGGTAACAGGTCCTATTCCCTTGATGAGCCCTGAGCCCAAATATTTCCTTAAACCCTCTACGGTCGAAGGATGGACTATTTTGTAAGATTCAATTTTGAACTGGTGGCCGTACTCGGGGTGAGTGGTCCAGTAGCCTTCTACGGTCACGTTCTCGCCCGGATTTACTGAGGCCATTTCGCCGACTATCGTGACCAGATTTAGAGCGCTCTTGTTCTGCCCCCAGAATCTCTGCGATGGGGCACTGCGCCTGCGCTTTAGTTGGGGATCACCTTTGGGCTCAAGCTTGGCGATCACGTACCCTGTCTCTTCGTTCTGGTACGTTATCCGCTCTATTGTTCCTTCTAAATGCTCTAACAACTTTTGGCTCTTCCTGAATAAAAAGTTCTGCTGATATTCCTTATTTTACCCTTAGTCATTGCGAGGAGGTTCACCCCGAAGCAATCTCAAGCACTCGTTGACAGAATCGGGGGCGAGCGAACCTCGCCCCTACATAGAACGGTGCATCTACAGGAGAAGAGCTGTGTGTCTTCCCTGAGAATACGGATAAATCTGGCGAACACGGTGGGTGCGCCCAAAGGGCGAGCGGACTTCGCCCCAACATTCATCTGCAGCGGCAGACCAGTGTGGCTTGCGTTGCCTTTACCTTTTTACTGACTACGAGATTGATTCATCCCGCCCCTACAATCTTTAGTACGTCGCTCTTCCTCCGCTGACATCGTAGCACTGACCTGTAACAAAGCTGGCATCGTCACAGGACAAGAAATGTATCACAGCCGCCACTTCATCAGCTGTTCCCAGCCTGCCGAGCGGAATCTTGCCCACCATATAATCTATGACGTGCTGAGGGAACTGCCTCAATAGGGGAGTATCTACTAAGGCCGGAGACACGCAGTTTACGTTTATATTGTAATCGATCACCTCTTTGGCCAGAGCCTTTGTCAGACATATAACGCCCGCCTTTGCGGTTGAGTAAGCCGTAAGATTTGGATTTCCCTCTTTTCCCGCGATAGAAGCCACGTTCACGATCTTTCCGTATTTTCTCTCTATCATATGAGGGACTACGGCCTTGCAGCACAAGAAGACGCTCTTTAGGTCCACGTCCATCGCCGAGTCCCAGTCCTCCTCTGTAAGTTCCCATAACTTTGCGCTCTTGCCCGCGATCCCTGCGTTATTCACCAGAATATCAATCCTTTTGAACTCCTTCAAAGTCGCTTCTACTATCTTCCGGATATCCGAGGCGTCGGAGACATCTGCTACCACCGCGATTGCCCTTCGGCCCATACCCTCTATCTTGTCTGCCACCGTGTGGGCAGTCAGTGCATCCATGTCCACGATGGCAACTTTTGCTCCGTACTCTGCCATCCTCAAGGCGGTAGCTTCTCCTATCCCTCTACCTGCCCCTGTGACAATAGCGACGCTGTCATTCAGATTCATTCATACTCCTCTTGCTGAGTTTGAAGTCCACTTTCAAATCTTCTGCCAATTTAACTATGACTTCCTTTACGTTTTCCCCTAAGGACTCGTGCCACAGCCTCAATTTATAGGTCCCCGGCGGGATGTTCTCTATTTTGAACGAGCCGTCTTTATTCGTCAGCGCATAATATGTACTATCAGCCACAACGATCCACGCCTTCATCCAACTGTGCATGTTGCATTCCACCTGAATTATCTCAGGGTATTGGAAGACCACGGACAGCTTGTTCTTCTGCTGGAACTTGTTGAAAGACGGATTCTCATCTGAGATAGTGTGCACGTTGTGAGCTATGGGATCGCTGTTCGTGATCTTCAGTGCGACCTCTGGAGGGACGACCAGAACGTGCGGGACATATTCGCAATTTTGCTGATCGAGTCGGTATGAAGATTCTGTGATGAATCCATCTTTTTCCGATTCAGACGGCTGCCTTTTAGCGGGGGTGCCTTCTATCCATAGAAGAGCGTTTTTTATCCCTCTATCCGGCGAGATTATCAGCTCCTGAGATGCCTTTTCAGCTCCACAGGTATATTTATCTATCGTCACCCTGAACACCTTCGTCTTGGGAATCTCTCCTTCAAAGGTCACTCTTCCCCCAATCGTCCCTACCTCTGCTGATGCCTCTGAAAGGTCCGAAATAGAGAGGAAGACCAGGAAGGCAGTAGACAGTAGACAGTAGACGGGAGACAGGGCACCGCCTCCCCCCTTTCTGTTTCTATATTTAATCTTTCTCATCAAGTTTCCTCCTTGTCTTTAACTCGCTTAATTCCTGCATCTCCTGCAGGTTCTTCGTTAGTTCCTACCAGCCGTTCTTAGAGGTGGCGTAGTCGGGGCCTGATATAGCCGCTGCATATCTCACAGAGTTGGCGTAGAAAGCCACTCTCTTATCCACTTCTGCTCGATCGCTTCATCGAACTGAAAGACTAAACAGAACAGAGAAATAACCATCTGCTTCATCTGTGGACAGTTCCTCCTCCTAAACCGTCACTGCGGGCGTCCCCCGATTGAATCTATCGGGGGGAAGCAATCTGGATTTTGCTGTTCAGACGATCTTGCAGGTTGAGATTGCTTCGGGGCGAAAGAATCTCTAATTTTTCCCTTGACATGAGATTCCGCAGCAGTTATAATTAGGCCTCGTCATTGGTCTCGCAATTGGCATATCGCCTCGTAATTGGCATCTTGGATCAAAACCTAAACATCAGGAGGCGTAAGGTGAATATAAGGTTAGATATAGCTAAAAAGTGCTCAAATGTCAAGGTAAGATTTATCTATGGATTGGCCTCTGCATTTTCTGCCGTTGCCCTGTGGATTATCTTCGGCACAGTCGTCCCGTCAGTCTTTGCCGATGAAAAGATGGCGGATCAGGTAACAGATGAAAGTGTCGTGACTAATTTCAAAAAGATCAATAGAGTCAAGGTGGAGGACGACCCCAAGCACGTCCCCAGGATAGATGCCCCGGACACAGTTAAAGCGGGTGAATGGTTCGATGTGACCGTGACGGTCGGAGCGGGAGCTCTCCATCCCACGCTCTTTCAACACCATGTCCGCTGGATAGCCATATACAAAGGCGAAATTGAACTTGCACGAGCCTATCTGCACCCGATCCACACCAAGCCTAAGGTCACCTTCACCATCGCCCTGGAGGAGAGCGTTACGTTAAGAGCTGTGGAGGAGCCTAATCATGCTTCTCCATTTGAGTCCTCCAAAGAGATCAAGGTGATTAAATAGTAGACAGTAGTCTCCGATGGAATCTATCGGGGGTAGACAGGGTACCGCCTCCCCTCACTTGAGATTGCTTCGCTTCGCTCGCAATGACACCGGGCTGTACTCGTAAAGACATTGCTTGTTGTTGGGTAATTGGGAGGAGGTACAGCCTCAAACAATCTCCCTTAAACTTCCTCTCCCTGTATTCGGTCTGCTGATTCGCCTTGTCCCCAGGCATCTTGCGCCTCATCGCGAATCTGCTTCAAGATGCTATCGTAGGCCTCTCTGCTTATTCTGCCGCTCTTGAAGTCTCGGTTAGCGGACTTCTTCCTTTTTCTAAACTCTTTAGCCTTTCTTGAGCTTTCCTCCATTATTTGCTTAATGCCTGCTCATTTTGCCTGTCTCTCCTCAGGGGTTTGTGACTCTAACTCGGCGTCTGTTTCTCTCAGTTCTTCTATATACTGCTTTGTCTTTCGGATCTGTCCAGGGTGACGGTTTATCTTCCTCTCTTTGCGATAATAGCCCTTTCCCCTGGCAGTTCTAAATTGATTTTGAATGATGGATTCGATGTTTTTGGGAGTAAGTGTAGGGCGATCCTTCCAGTTTACGAAGTTCTGGGCAACCTGGCGTTCATCTACATCTGGGTCCTCTTCGACGCATCGCTTAGCTACTTCAAGTATCCTTCCGTCTTCGGGGAAGTCGGGTATGTTCTGCGATAGAATTTCTATGAAAGATGATGCTGAAGCTGAAGTCTGTAGAGACTTCGATGCTGTCTCGTCTGGTGCCTTAGTGACCGCACTACCATCTTCATCATATACTTTCTTAGATACTTCCTTTAGGTGCTTCCTTAGGACTCGGTATCGCCTTGCGGAACAATGGATTAGAGGAACAATTGTTGTCGTTTTGACAACTTTTAGTTATCGTTTCAATAACTTTTTGCTGTTGTTTTGACAACCTTTAGTGATCCAAGTTGGGGGATCTGTATTAATTTGATAGTATCTTCCTTTCTTTCCGTCTCTTTGTCTTATGATATTTTTCTTCAGCATCTCTCCTATAGTAGTGGAAGCATTTGCTCTACCAAGTCGAGTAAAATCGGCGATCTTTTGAACGCGTAGAGGGCGTACTGTCCACTGGCCGTTATACCGTTCTCTGAGTATGACACAGAAGATTTGCGATTCTCTTTTTGAAAGCAACCCCTTGCACAAAATACCTTCCATAATATCGTTTGGTACCTTTGTGTAAGTCTCAGTTCCCATAGATGGTTTATCTTTCCTACTGCTCAGTTGTGCCTATCAATATATACTATATCCTTTATGGGGAAAGATTTTTTGACTGAAACACAGGAAAATGGGATAGGAGGCTGTGTCTTTGGTGTACTGACTGCGAGATCCGTCCCCGATTGCCCCCGATTCAACCTTTCCGGGGTCGGGGATCGCTTCGGGGCGAACCCTCCCCAATTGAATCTATCGGGGATCAATCATTCGGGGGTAGGCCTCCGCGCAATGACCTTAGCAAAATGAATTGTCATTGCGAGCGATAGCGAAGCAATCTCAAGGGAAGGGAGGCGGTGCCCTGTTTACTGTCTACTATGTTTAGGGGGGTCACAATAAGGTTGCTTTTTGGCCTTAATATTGTTACATTTTTATACATAGGCGGATATGCACTTTCCAGTGACTACTGTCTTTCGGGTGGAGGCGATAGATCAGTGAGTGAGGTCGAAGTCAAAGGGATCGAGCGCAGATTCCGTGTCGGTATACTCTTTAAGACTACGGTTATATTCGTAATATCCATACTGGTAGTCGCTCTATTTTCCCTCATATCCACGATGCTCGAAAGACGACAATATGAAGCCCAGATGTTCGAAAAGGGATACGAACCCATAACCAAAGAAGTCGCCAATATTGTAAGTTCCCTCGTAGATAACTACACCGCAAACGCTGTATTCCAATTCCTCAAGAGCCAATACAAGAGCGACTTTATAGCCTACATCAAGATAATAGGTGACGATCATAAGTTCCACCTTTCCACAGACGTTGAGGAGGAACAGGGGTATTCCACTGATCCCAGAGATTACGACCTCGTAGAAGAGCTTCTCTATAACGGCAAAGGTATCATCTCCGATGAGATACGCTACGGGGGAGAGATGGTCCAGGATGTGGGAGTGAGGATAGAATCGGACCGCGGGGACTTTGTCCTCAAGATAGGCTACTACCGCCCTGTGATGCCTACTGTACCTTTTCTGAGCATCGTGGGGCTATCCGCCGCGCTGCTGTCTCTTACATTTTTCTATGTTCTTATAAGACAGACGGTAAAGCCCATAAAGCGGCTCACAGAAGATGTCCAGAAAATAGGTCGAGCCTCGACTCCGTCGGGAGGAGCATTGGACGCAGATATTTCAGGCATAGATAGAAACGACGAGATAGGAGGGCTTTCCAGAGCCTTTAAATACATGCTCTCTGAGATTAAGAAGCGTCAGGATGAACTGAAGGAGTCAGAAAGGCTGGCGGTGGTAGGAAGGAGCACCTGGAGGATAGCCCACAATATCAGCAACCTCCTAAATCCTATAGATACGTTTGCTGCCGAAATTAGAGAAAGGACACTCAAAGGGGGCACGTCCGATCTCAGGCTCGAAAGGGCGCTGGACGGAATAGACAGACATCTGGGGCTGGTCAAAAAGGACATAAGCAGGATGAGGAGAGCCGTTCCCGAAGAGCCGCGAAAAGAGCCTTACAGTATCCCCACCCTCATAGACGCCTCTCTGGATAGAATTCCCAGGCCCGAGAATATACAGGTTCACAAAGAGTACAGCAAAGACGTTCCGCCGATAGAAGTCGATCCCGAACAGATGGTAGATGTCTTCTCGAATATCGTTCTAAACGCCTATCAGGCGATGGAAGACGGCGGTTCTTTGTCCATCGACATCAAGGGGCATAATAGCCGGAGCGCAGAGATCAAGTTCAGCGACACAGGGATCGGAATACCGGAGGAGAAGATTCGGGATATATTCAATTTCTTCACCACCGACAAGAAGGGCGGCATGGGCATCGGGCTTCCAGGGTCCCTTGAAGTGGTAAAAAAACATGGCGGGGCCATTGACGTCCAGAGCCAGGTCGGGGCCGGCACTACCTTCATTGTCAAACTTCCGGTGACTGACAAGTAGACTGCATACAGGGAGAGGCAGTCTAACGGAGATTGCTTCGGGGTGAACCCTCCCCGATTGAGTCCCCGATTGACTCTATCGGGGATCGCCCCTACATTCATGGGGAGGGTTCGTCCCTATGTATATATCTATATGTACGGGCAGAGCTATGTGTCTGCCCCGGAGGCGCGCACTTTGTGGCTTGTCCCCTATCAACAGAGCACCCAGGGCGCCTCGCACCACACAATCTGTCTACTGTTTTGGAGCAATAGACTATGGACTCTCGGAACAGATATACTATCCTCATAGTCGAAGACGAAGAGTACAATAGAGACCTCTACGCTGAGATACTCTCTTCCAAGGACTGCAAGGTCGTTATCGCCTCAGACCCTCAAGAGGGCTTGAGGCAATATGAACGCGCAAAGCCAGACCTTATCCTCCTGGATCTCAAATTCGACACGGGAAGCAGCAGAGACGGGCTCGATTTTTTAAGCGCTGTCAGAAAGAAGGAACGCTCCACAGAGGTCGTCGTGATCAGTGGCTCGCAAAGAGATGCCACCAAGATAGAGGCAATGCTCAAGTCGGGAGCCTACGATTTCTTAGAAAAGCCCGTGAGGAGGGATGTCCTTTCTGTCATCGTAGATAGGGCATTGGACAGAGCAGATCTCAAACGCGAAAACGAAAGACTTAAAGAGAGGCTCAACGAGTCAGATAGGTTTATGGGAATCATAGGGAAATCCGAAGAGATGCTCAAGGTCTTCGACAGGATACAAAAAGCCGCTCGTGTAGATTCCACAATCCTTATAAAGGGGGAGACCGGAACAGGCAAAGAACTTGTGGCAAGGGCTATACACACCTTGAGCGGTAGATCCCCCTTTGTGGTCGCCGATGTCTCAAAGACTTCGCCTGACCTTGCATCTAGCGAACTATTCGGACACGAAAAGGGAGCCTACACCGGAGCCACGCAGAGGCGCATCGCAAAGCTGGAGTCGGCAGGCTCCGGGACGCTCTTTCTGGATGAGGTGGAGAACATCCCCATAGAGGTGCAGATCAAGCTCTTAAGGGTGCTCCAGGACAGGACCTTCGAACGCCTCGGCGGAAATAGTCAGTTGCAACTTGAGGCCAGAATCATCGTCGCCACGAACAGAGACCTCTCCGAACTTGTGAAATCGGGCCAGTTCCGGGACGACCTTTATCACAGGCTCAGAGTCGCAATCATAGAGCTGCCTCTCTTAAGAGAGCGCAGGAGCGACATACCTCTCCTTGCCGAATACTTCCTGGATCTGTACTCCAAAAACCTTGAGATATACAAACAACTCTCCGACGAATCCTTACACAAGATCTCCCGATACGATTGGCCCGGAAACGTCAGAGAACTCAAAAACGCTATAGAGAATTCCCTCCTGTTCGGCGGGAGCGACAGATACATCGAGCCTGAAGATTTAGAGCTTGAAATGCACCGGGAGCTTGAAGAATCTCCTGTTTCCCCCGATGAAAACCAGATCGGAGACCTGACTCTAAGAGAAGCGGTGAACAGGGCTAAATTTGAAATCCTGGACAATGCCCTTTCCCAATCCCAAGGTGCAATCGGTAAGGCCGCCTTGATTCTTGAAATAACTCCGAGACATCTAAAAAGATTGATGGACGAATTCGGGATAGATTCTGAAGAATATAAGGATTAGGGGATAATGGCGGAAGTCAAAGCCGTAATACTAAGGACCGCCGGAACCAACTGCGACCAGGAGACCGAGTTTGCCCTCCAGCAAGCAGGCGCCGAGACGAGTCTGATCCATATAAACCGCGTAATAAAAGCTCCTTCCTTCCTCTCTGAGTATCACATCCTTGCCCTTCCCGGAGGCTTCACCTACGGAGACGATGTCGCAGCCGGCAAGATACTTGCCAACGAACTCAGGTACAAACTTTACGATCAGATTGGGAGGTTCATAGAGGACGGAAAGCTCGTAATAGGCATATGCAACGGCTTCCAGGCCCTCGTCAAAGCGGGACTGCTTCCAGCTTTGGAGGGGTCGTACAAGCCTCAGGCGGAAGCCCCACTGGCTGAGGCCACGCTCACAAACAACGACTCCGGCAAATTTGAAGACAGATGGGTCTATCTGGAAAAAGGCGAAGAGACCAAGTGCGTCTTCACACAGGATCTAGATAGCAAGATCTATCTACCCGTGGCGCACGGCGAAGGAAAATTCATAACAAGAGACCAGGAGACACTGTCTGCCCTTGTGGAGAACCGTCAGATAGTCCTCAGATACGTTGACGATCACGGAAATCCAGCGGACTACCCCTGGAATCCCAACGGTTCGACGGATCGTATAGCTGGAATATGCGATCCAACGGGCAGGATATTCGGTCTGATGCCTCACCCTGAAAGGCACATTCATCCGACGCAGCATCCCAGATGGACCAGAGAGGGGCTTAAAGAAAGAGGGGATGGAATGGCTATCTTCCAAAACGCTGTTACATACGCGAAGCAGAGTCTATAAAGATGAGTCCTTCCGTCCCTTCCTGATATGGAACAATCCTTGAAAGACACGAATAAAGAGGGGGATATCTCCCCAGGTGACGCATACAAAAGCGGCTATGTGGCCATAATAGGAAAGCCCAATGTCGGCAAGTCTACGCTGTTTAACGCGCTTATAGGACAGAAGCTCTCCATCGTCACGCCCAAGGCGCAGACCACTAGAACAAACGTCCTGGGCATAGCGACGAGTGCAACGTCTCAGATGATCTTCCTGGATACGCCCGGTGTTCTAAAGCCCAAATACAGACTCCAGGAGGCTATGGGCAGACAGCTAGACCACTCAATAAAAGAGGCAGACGTGGCCCTGTTGATGGTAGATGCGTGTCGCTTTGAGGACACTTTCGATGAGCATATAAAGAACAGGCTTCAGGATATAAGGATTCCGCTAATTCTTGCGCTCAACAAGGCAGACTTGATCTCATCTGATGAAGTAATCGTAATGATCTCCCAACTGGTCAAGCTTGAATCAAAAGATGAAGTGATACCCGTCTCGGCGCTCTACGGAAGAAATCTGGATCGACTTAGAGTCCTGCTCGAAAAATATCTCCCTTCTGGTCCTCGTCTCTATCCGGAGGACGTGATCGCTGAACAACCTGAAAGGTTCTTCGTCTCGGAGTTGATACGGGAGGAGGTGTTCGACCAGTTGAGAGAGGAGATCCCGTACTCGACAGCCGTGCTTGTAGAGGAATTCACAAAGAGAGGAGAAAAGACCTACATCAGCGCCAATATATTTGTGGAGAGAGAATCTCAAAAGGGCATCGTCATAGGTGCAAAGGGGAGGTCGCTCAAATCCATAGGCAGGGCGTCCAGAGTCAAAATAGAGGATTTCCTCCAAACACCCGTATATTTAGACCTGTGGGTCAAGGTCAGAAAAGATTGGAGAAATAAGGATTCGGATCTGAGAGAGTTCGGATATTGGCAATAAGTAGGGGCGAACCCGCGTGTCTGCCCTGACAATCGACACAGATGTGACTTTCGTGAGGTGTTAAATTAAGATATTAGTCATAGGAAGCGGAGGGCGGGAACATACGCTCGTCTGGAAGATGGCTCAAAGTCCCAACGTCAAGAAGATATTCGCCGCCCCCGGGAACGCCGGAATAGATGGCATTGCCCAGTGCGTCCCCATAAAGGCGGAGGACATAGAGGGACTTCTGGAATTAGCCATCAAAGAAGAGATAGATATAACTGTCGTGGGTCCTGACGATCCCCTCGCTATGGGGATAGTGGATCGTTTCCAGGAGAGTGGACAGAGGATATTCGGTCCTACAAAAGCCGCCTCCCAGATCGAGTGGAGCAAGGCCTTTGCCAAGGACTTTATGGCAAGGCACGGCATCCCGACCGCTCAATATCAGACTTTTACCGACTACGACGAGGCTTCAGGATACCTCAAGGACGTGGGAGCTCCTATAGTCGTAAAGGCGTCGGGTCTGGCTAAAGGAAAGGGTGTTATCGTCGCGGTGAGTGAGGACGAAGCCGAAAAGGCTCTGTATTCCATAATGAAGGAGAGGGTATTCGGGGGGGCAGGTGATAGTGTAGTTATAGAGGAATATCTGGAAGGTGAGGAGACGTCCATATTCGCTATAACGGACGGGAGTGACATGGTGCTTCTCGTCTCATCTCAGGATCATAAGAGGGCGTTCGATAACGATGAAGGGCCGAACACAGGTGGGATGGGGGCCTACGCCCCCGCGGCTTTGGTGACTGATGAGATCATGAGCCAGATAGTTGACAGGATAATTCGCCCCACTATAGAGGGTCTCAGGGAGGAGGGGAGAGAGTATAAAGGCGTCCTCTACGGAGGTCTTATCGTCACGGACGACGGCCCGAAGGTCATTGAGTTCAACAGCAGGTTCGGCGACCCGGAGGCGCAGGTCACGCTTCCGCTTATCGAGAACGACATAGTAGAAGTCATCACAGCCGTAATAGACGGCGATCTTAAAGATGTCGCCTTCAAAAACTCCTACAGAGCCGCGGTATGCGTCGTAGCGGCGTCGGGAGGTTATCCCGGGGACTACGAAGTCGGAGTGCCCATCAGCGGACTCGATTTGGTAGAGAGACTCGAAGATGTGCTTGTCTTCCACGCCGGAACGACAATAAAAGACGGCAAAGTAGTCACCAGCGGCGGAAGGGTACTTGGGATCACTGCCTTAGGATATGACCTCAACGATACGATCTCAGTGGCTTACGAGGCTATGGAGAAGATACACTTCGATGGGATGCATTACAGGAGGGATATAGGACGAAGGGCAGGAGACACATGCCCTCGATAGATTCAATCGGAGTTAGACGGTGGGTGCACTGGCTCCCCTCCTTAGTATCGTGTACTTGCAGAGTAGCTGAGCCAGCGATAAGAGGCAGATGCCGCAATCGAATAGGGCAGTGTAACCACAGGATAATCAACTACTCCCTCGTCGATGGTGCTTCCCATCCGGCCCAGACCCACAATAGCGACAAGGTACGTCTTCATATTATCCTCCTTTACGATACCTCCTGGCTATTATCCTGTTGACAGCGTGTTTGTGAGGAACGCCGCTGGACATACAGTCAAAGATATGCTCTGTGCAGTAGAGGATCTCCCAGTCCCAGTAATAGCTCATCAACTCGCCAGATCTGTAAGGGAAGGCTGTCTCTTCTGCGTCCGGCGCTCTCGGAATGAATGGCTTTCTCACAAATACAGAGAGTGCGTTGATGCCATTATGCGAAGTGCAATCCTTGTAGTTCTGGAAACGTTGGTCTCGTACTCCAGGCGGCAGATACTGTAAAGTTCCTGTCGAGAAGATGACGTCGTAGGTATCTTCAAACTCGTAGTTTACAATGTCAGCGTGGATCGTTTCAATGTGACCTCCAACTTTCTCAGCGTACGCCGTTGTTTTCCCCAGGCCAACCAAAGACGCATCGAGGCCGATAACCTCAAAACCATGTTTGGCAAAATAGACAGCGTTTCTTCCTTCACCACAACCCAGGTCCAGTAGCTTGGGATGAAAGTCCAAGCTGGGTCGGATAATTTCTATAATTCTATCGCATATGGCGGAGGGTTTCTTTCCCCAATAGTATTCTTGACTTGCATACGTTTGATCGTAGGAATTGTCCTCTTTCATTATCTTTGCTCCTTCAATCTGAATCTTGCGTATTTATCGCCTTCTAACAAGTCCTCCACCTAAACGTGCTCTCCGCCTAATTTATCCGAGATCTTGGCTGCTAACACTGCGGCCAGGCTGTTCATACTTCTTGAGAAGGTATTTTTCAAAAAAACTCTCATCTTCCTTAGCAACTCTATTCCTGTTCTGTTATCCGCCAGATCAGACTGACAATCACCGGAACCACTATCAAGGTCAATGTCGTAGCGAAAGCAAGCCCGAAGATCACGGCTACGCCCATCGGTCCCCACCACTGACTGCTCCTGCCTCCGATCTCCCAGCTGAACGTGAAGAAGTCGAAGCTGATGCCGGTCGAAAGGGGGATAAGGCCCAAAATGGTCGTGATCGCCGTCAGGATGACCGGACGGAATCGAGTCAGCCCGGCTTGAACTATGGCCTGTCGGGGGGGAAGGCCTCGATCCCTCAGCTTTAAGGTGTAATCGATCATCACGATGGCGTTGTTGACCACCACTCCCGCAAGGCTGATGACCCCGATTCCCGTCATGATCACGCCGAAGGGCATGCGCATCACCAGGAGACCGATCAGGACACCGATGAGGGAGAGGACCACCGACGAGAGGACCGCCAAAGGCAGAAGGACTGAGTTAAAGTGTGTGATCAGCACCAGGGCGATCGCGAAGATAGCGACCACGAACGCCTTGATCAGAAAGTCCTCCGCCGCTTGCTGTTCTTCGTTCTCTCCGGAGTAGTCGATACGGTAGCCCGGGGGGAGATGAAACTCGGCCAGCGCCGCCTGCACGTCCTTGAGGGCTGCATCCGACGTACGCCCCTCGACCTTCCCCTCCACTGTGACCATTCGCTTGAGATCTTTGCGCTGTATACTCCCAAACCCTCCGCTCGTCTCTACCCTTGCAATCGTACTCAGCGGGATCAGTTGCCCGTCCTGTTCCACCATGATCCGCTCCAGATCTGAAAGGCTCCTGCGCCGATCCGGTCTGAAGCGCACCCGGATGTTGTACTCGTCCTCCCCCACGCGGTATTCCGACGCCTCTGTGCCGTAGATGGCCGAGCGGACTGTGGAGGCGATGAGCCGTGTATCCAGTCCCGCCAGGGCGGCCTCCTCTCGATCCACGAGAATGTGCATCTCCGGACGCCCCCGGTCGTAGTTGTCCCGAAGGTCCACTACTCCGGGCACTCCTGCTGTGATTCTCTTCACCTTCTGGGCAAGATCGCCCAGAACTCTGAAATCCTCCCCTGAGATCTCCACGCTAATCGGGGCGCCAGTGGGGGGACCCGACCGCTCCTTGCTGATCTCGATCTGGGCGCCGGTGATCTTCGACAGCTTCGACCGTATCTCCTCCACAGTCTTGAAGCTGGACTGTTGACGCTGGTCTTCCTCCACGAAGTCGATCGTCACCCGGCTCTTGTGAGGTACTCCTCCCTCGAACGAAAAGTCCTCAGCGTCGCCTGAAGATCCAACGTTGGCGACGAAGGTCTCCACGTCCGGAATATCCTCCAATATCTCCTCGATGTGCCTCACGATCCGATCCGATTCCTCCAGGTTGGTCCCGGAAGGGGCGCGGACGTCTATGTAGGCCTTCTCAGGCTCCACCTCAGGGAAAAACTCCACACCCACGCCCAGGAGACGGTAGAGCAGGATCACCGCAATCAGGGTGCCCATAGCGAGCATCATCGTCCGCCACGGCCTGTCAAGCGCCGCCTCCAGGATGCGCTGATAGTGTCTGAGCACCTTCAAAAGCCGCGGGGAAGTCTCCTCTTTTTTCCCTCCCGCGGTCATAAAGGACGAACAGAACGTGGGGTTCATCACCAATCCTACAAAGAGAGAAGAGGAGAGCGCCACTATCAAAGTGATAGGCAGATACTTCATAAATTCCCCCATAATCCCCGGCCAGAAGATCATCGGTGCAAAGGCGCAGAGCGTGGTAACGGTCGAGGCGATCACGGGAGCTGCGACCTCGTCCGTCCCGAAGCGCGCCCCTTCATCTCTGCCTTTTCCCTCCTGCCGATGTCGATAGATGTTCTCCACGATGACGATCGCATTGTCCACTAACATCCCGAGTGCCAGGATCAGACCGAAGAGGACCACCATATTTAGTGTGATCCCTATCGCCTGGATGATCATAAACGAGATCAGCATCGAAAAGGGTATAGCAACCCCCACGAAGAAGGAGTTGCGCACGCCCATGAACAGAAAGAGCACAACTACCACAAGCAACAGCCCGGAGATGATGTTGTTCTCCAGGTCCTTGACCATCATCCTGATATCGTCCGACTGGTCGGCCAGTACCGTCATCTGTGTTCCGGGGGGGAGATTCTTACTTTTACCTTCGAGTAGGGCCTTCACCTGGTCGGAGATCTGGATCAGGTTCTCGCCGCTCCGCTTGATCACCGAGAGGCTCACGCACGACTGTCGGTTGAGGCGTGCGTAGCTGACACGGTCTTCGAAGCCGTAGCTCACCTCTGCCACGTCTTTGATATAGACGGGACGACCTCCTATCGCCTCGATTATGAGGTCGTCGATCTGGGTAACGGCCTCAAACTCCCCCGGCACGCGCACGGCGTATTTGTAGCTTCCCATTTCCACACTTCCCCCTGGCAGCGTCACATTTTCTCTCTGCACCGTCTCGATCACGTCCTGGATCGATAGACCGTAGGCCGTCAGTCGATCCGGATCCACATCGACCTTGACTTCCCGTTCCAATCCTCCGGCTATACGCGCCTCCAGTATCCCCGGGATCGTCTCAATGTCGTCCTGCAGATCCTCAGCCATCTCCTTCAGACGGATCAGACCGTAGTCCCCGGCCAAATTGACGATCATCATCGGGATATCGGAGAAGTTGATCTCCATTACGATCGGATCCTCAGTATCCTCGGGGAAGTCGGGTTTAGCCAGATCCACCTTGTCCTTGACCTTCTGCAGGGCGTCGTCTATATCTACGTTCGGATTGAATTCGATGGAGATGGTGGATCCGCCCTCCGCCGACGTGGATCTGATCTCCTTCACGTTCTCCAGTCCCTGCAGTTCCTTTTCGATAGGACGTGTGACGAGGTTCTCTACGTCCTGCGGAGGCGCGCCGATGTAGAGCGTGCTGACTATAATAAAGGGGATGGTGATGTCCGGCGCAGCCTCCCTCGGAAGCGACCAGTACGAGTAACCCCCGAAGAGGATAAATATGATCGCAAGCACGTAGACCGTGACCCGGTGGCGGATGGCGTATTCTGTTATCCTCATTTTACTATGACCTCCATCACCTTCACCCTGTCGCCGTCGATGAGATACCGTCCTCCCTTCACCACGATCTGATCTTCGAAATCCAGCCCGTTCTCCACGATCACGCGGGCACCCTCTGCTGCCCCTAATGTCACATGTCTCAGGTGAGAGACGTCATTGTTCACCACGAAGACTGCCGGACCTTCCTCCCTCTCCAGAACCGCCTCTCTGGGGATGACCACCACCTCCCGGTAGATGCGACGCACTGCTTTGAGCCTTCCGATCATCCCCGGGCGAACCTGTCCTTCCACGTTGTCCATGTGGATCTCCATGGGGAAGACCCGACCGGCAGAATCGGCGGCGGGCCCTACTCTGCCTACGGTTCCGAAGAAGACCTCATTTGGACAGGCGTCGAAGCGGACTTGCACCTCTCCTCCTTCCGAAAAGTCGGAGATCTCATTTTCAGGCACCCAGGATTCTGCCTTTATCCTATCGACCTGCACTATCTGAAAGGCGGGAATTCCCGGCTGTACGAATTGACCTATCTCGATCGTGCGCTTTGCCACCTCACCTTTATAGGGCGCTCTCAGCACCGCATGCTTCAGGCGATGACGGATCGTCTGAGCGTTTGACCTGGCCTGATTAAAGCTGTACTCGGCTTTGTAGAGGTCGTATTCGGAGATCGAACCCTCGTCGTAGAGACGCTGTGCCCGTTCGTAGTTGTAGCTCTGGAACTTAAGCCCGGCTTCCGCCTCTATAGATGCCGCTTCCAACAGGTCGGCCTCCAGACGAGCTAAGATCTTACCTTCCGTCACGTGGTCTCCCATCTCCGCAAATATCTCGGCCACAGTCCCTCCTTCCCGAAATCCGACTTCCACCTCCCTCCAGGCCCTGGCTGTGGTTAAAAGACGGCTGTACTGAATCAGAGTATCTGGATCGATGACGTAGAGAGCCACGTTCGTTACGCGCTCCGTGTCCGCTGCGTCCGACCCCGATCCGTCTTCGGACTCTCCGCATCCGATCTGACAGAGCATAAGTAGACAGTAGACAGCAGCCCCCGATAGATTAAATCGGGGGAGACAGGGCATCCTCCTCCCGTCCCTTCTCTTCGAGTGGGTACCCGTTCCCTTAAAGACACTGATCGTTTCCTCTTTTCTCCTCATCTTTTTCCCTTTGCTTTAGGTTCTCCGATCGTCCCGGAGGCCAGTTCCAGCGCCACCAGTGCTACGGCACGGTCTCTCAGGCTCTGGCTATATTCGGTCTCTGCCTGGATCAGGGCCAGCTGCGCATCCAGAACTTCAAGTTGTGTGCCTACGCCGTTGGCGTAACGCGACTCTGCGATCTCAAGTCCACGTTCGGCTTGAGCTACCGTCCCCTCCTGTGCCCGAATCCGCTCTTTTGCCTCTTGAAGTTCTAACCACGACCTGGTGATCTCCAGCCGGATGTTCCGTTCGAGTCGGTCGGACTCGATCTGGGCTCGGCGAAGAGCGATCCTGGCCTGTGCCACCTGCGCCTTTGTGCGAAGGCCGTCGAACAGGGGCATCTCCACCGATATCCCTGTGGACCAACTCTGGCGCGCATCGTCCCTTTCGAACTGGAACTGATTGCTTTGAATCTGAAGTAGTCCGTCCACCTGCAGGCTTACAGAAGGACGGGATTCTGCCTGAACGACCTCTATCGCCTTCCTGCGCATTCTGACCCGATGCATAACCTGGCGCATCTCCGGGCGAAGCTCCAAAGCCGTGCGTACTATATCCTCCAGGCGACTCATCTCTAATGAGGTCTCCTCTCGGAACTCCCCGACCACCTCCATTTGGCGGTCCAGGTCCATTCCGATGGTGTTTTTGAAGGCCATCTGGGTCAATATGAGGTTGTTCTGGGCGCGGCTTGAATGGGGGAGGAGCTGTGCCACACGAACCTCCGCTCGCAGTAGATCGTAGTCCGAGACCCGACCTGCACGATTGAGCGACTGCACCTGGATCAGATTGGCTTTGGCCCGCTCCAGTGAGAGCCGACTTACCTTAACCAGATCCCCGGCTAACAGATGGTCGTAGAAGGAGATCTCCACCTCGGCCATCACCTGGTGACGCGCTGCGCGGACATCCTCCCTGGAAAAGTCGACAAAGAGCTGCGCCACCCTCCGTGCGGCACCTATCTTTCCTCCGTTGTAGAGCACCTGCCTCAGGCTCACTACTCCGTTGATATTGTTGTGCGTCCCCACTGTAACGGACTGTCTGACCGAGTCGGGGATGTCGAAGATAAAACTCGGCAGGAGCCAGTTGCGGTCGTAATCTACAGAGAGGTCAATCTGCGGAAACGCATCTGACCGGGCCTCCCGGATCTGCTGGTGCGAACTGCGGAGGCCCTCCTGCGACATCAGGATCGCCTCGTTCCTCTCCAGCGCCATGCGCAGCCCTTCCTCTAAGGTCATTAGTTGCTTTGCCTGACCGTAGGAGGTCGGCGCAGTTGTGGCCCCGATGGCTAGCAGGAATAGAAATAGTGCTCCTTTACCATATCTCAGTATGTCCATCGAACACACCATTTCTTGTCCCCCTATTTTATATTGATATGTTATTGAGTACATTTAACCTAAAATTATTACATGACTTTGTCGATTCGCAGAGTTTTTAAATGGAGGAGCGACCTGAGATATTTCAGCCATCAGTTCAAATAGGATACCAAATAGGATACAGCTTATAGTAAAAAAATGCTAAATTTTGTGTAGAACGTCAAGGAAAATAAGAGCAAGACCCCCAATGGAAGGTGGGACAGAATGTCCTTGACTTTTGAACGTTTCAATATATACTAACACTATCATGGTTGAAGATGACGTCATAATAACAGATATACAGGACCCCGAGCAGGTCAGAGTCGAATGTCCAGAACTCCAGAAGGCGATCTGGGGCTACTCCGATTTTCGGGAGTGCTATCCCCCTCAGCTCTATCTGATCCAAAGCAAGATCGGCGGCTCTGCCAAGATAGCGTCATATAAAGGAAAAGTGGTCGGCTTTGCCCTTGCATTTTCCGCCTGGGACCCCGAAAAGAAGAAATACTATCAGTTTTCTCAGATATTAGGGGTCGATAGAACGTTCAGGAATAAGGGCGTCGGATTCAAGCTGAAGCTTGCCCAAAGAGAACACGCCCGTTTGTCTGGAGTTGACGAAATTCGATGGACCTTTGATCCCTTAGAGGGGGGGAATACCAGTCTCAACGTATCCAACCTGGGCGGGATTGCCAGAGAGTATCTCGAAGACCCCTACCAGGGAGCATTGAACCCAGGGGAAAGGAATGAGGGTGATATAGCGGACAGATTTCAGCTTGAGTGGTGGATCAGAAGCAAGAGAGTAGAAAGTATCCTGCAAAGTAGGAGTCACACCTGTGCTCCCCAGGCATACAGAACGAATCCAAAGGAGCTTATCGAATCGGGGCAAGCTGTGGTCGTCAATAGGGTCGATAGTATGGGTTATTATCAGGTTTGCAGTGATCAAATTGACCTGGCTGTGGAGACTCCCTATGCAATCGTGCAGATCCCCGGCGACCTCCAGACGATAAAGCAGCAGGGGAAATTTGATGTGCTTTTAGATTGGAGACGGAAGACCCGCCGCATATTTCAACACTATTTCGACAACGGCTATGTGCTGGTCGACTTCCACAGCACGGTCGTTGAAAAATACGAAAAAAGAAGAGAGAATCTAGGCGTTCTCTATCGGGTCGGCGATCTTCAGAAGTACCTAAACATGTAGGAAGTAGTCCCCACTCCCCCCCGATAGATTCAATCGGGGATAGACAGGGACACATTTTCTCCTCCCCTAAGTAGGCTTCTTATAGCTATTGCGGCTACTTTTGTGCGCTCATAGAGCGTCGAAAGCTCTATGTACTCATCGAAGGTGTGCATATCTCCGCCTACAGGACCCAGGCCGTCAATAGTCGGCACTCCCAGTGCAGAGGTAAAGTTGGCGTCGCCTCCTCCTCCTGTGGATTCGGCGGTTATCTCCTCTTTCAATAGCTTTCCGATTCCAATCCAGAAGTCCACGAGTTTGGCTGTATCTTCCGTCTCGCGCATCGACGGTCTGGTTATTCCTCCGTCAAAATCCGACTTAGTGCCCTGGACATATGAGTATTCGACGATCTTTCTTATCCTTTTTAAAGCTTCCTCTCCATCCTCTACATCGATAAAGCGGACATCCACTTCGGCAGTGGCTCCGTCGGGGATGATGTTCACCTTTGAACCCCCTTCTATCTTTCCGACGCTGACTGTCAGACGTTTATCGTAGTCGGTTATCCTTTGAATCCGGATGATTTTGTGGGAGATCTCTTCGATTGCGCTTATCCCGTCCTCGGGGTTTATGCCCGAATGTGCCGATTTCCCACGGACAGTTATCTTTACACGCCCTCCGCCTTTTCTCTCTTTAACTATGGCTCCAGATTTTCTGGCAGGTTCAAAGGCCAGACAGATATCCCTTTCTTTTGCCTCACTTTCTATTATCTCTCTGGACGATCCAGAACCTATCTCCTCATCTCCGTTGAGGATAACGGAAATATCGGCATTGTCCAGGTCGCCGAAGGATTTCAACGCCTTGAGGGCGTACAACATAACGACTGCGGAACCCTTGTCGTCCACTACTCCGGGACCTGTTGCGATGTCGCCCTTCCTCTGGAATCTCTGAAAAGGGCTCTTCTTAGAATATACAGTATCCAGATGAGCCATGAGCAAGATCCTGGGAGAGTTGTCAGAGGAGGATTTAGCTACGATGTGTCTGGCGGCGTTTGGGGACTCTATAATCTGAACGGAAAATCCCATCTCCTCAAGGTGGGGAATGAAGAGTTCTCCCACTTTGGCTATGCCATCGAAGTTATCAGAGCTGCTGTTGATGTTCACCGTTTCTTTTAGCAGCGATACTATCTCGTCTTTCTTGTTATCTATATATCCGATGATGGAGAGCTCGTCGCTCTTGAGGTCGTCCGTTCTATGTGTCAAATCCAGATTCAACTGTTGAACCTCCTTGGAGTCTAAAATTTAGCCCCCTTGACAGTGTATTTTTCTATCCTCTCGTCGTTTACCTCAAATCCTAAGCCGGGTATCTGGGGAACTTCTATTTGACCTTTGACGCATACAATCGGCGGATCGACTATCTCCTCATCGTAGTACCTGTCACTGCCTGAGATGTCTCCGGGCAGCGAGAAATTCGGCAGGGACGATAGAGCTATGTTGTGAGCCCGTCCGATTCCGGTCTCAAGCTTTCCTCCGCACCACACCGGAACTCCCTCGCCCTGGCAGACATCGTGCAGTCTTTTGCTCTCCCACAGTCCGCCTACCCTTGCAGGTTTGATATTTATCACCATACAACTGCCGAATCTGATAGCCTGAAGGGCGTCCTCGGCAGAGCGTATCCCTTCGTCCAGACAAACAGGGGTGGAAATCTGGCTCTGAAGTCGGGCGTGATTGTAGAGGTCGTCCTCCCGGAAGGGCTGTTCTATCATCATTAGGTGGTATCTGTCCAATTCCTTCAAAATATCGATCTGATCGGGGCTGTATGCACAGTTGGCGTCCACTGTAAGGGGAATGTCGCCGAAGGTCTTTCGTATCTCTTTTATAATCTGAACGTCCCAGCCCGGCTTTATCTTGACCTTTATGCGCTTGTAGCCCTGTGAGTGAAATTTATCTATCCTCTCAATAAGCTGGAATATGGAATCCTGTATCCCAATACTGGCGCCCGATTCGATTGATCTTTTTGTTCCGCCTAAAAGCTGATATAGGGGCTTTCCCTCCTTCAACGACAGAAGATGCCAGAGCGCCTCTTCTGTCCCGGTCTTTGCAATCTTGTACGAGGCGATGTTACTGTAGATTCTCTGCAGCTCCTCGATCCCGTCCATATCTGCGCCGACAAGTTCTGGGAGTATGTAAGTCTCCAATATGTGCCAGCATACAAATGAACTCTCGAAGTAGTGGGAGGGATCGGCGTATGTGGCGCACTCTCCGTAGCCGACGAGGTTCCCAGAGAACAGCTTCACCAGCAGGTGTTCTGTGGAGTCGTACCTGCCCCAACTGGTCTCGAAGTTATGTTTTAGAGGCATCTTAAGCCATACAAGTTCGGCTGCATCAATCTTCATAGTGTAACTTGATCTCCATTATCCGCTTGACAACGTTCCCACAGAACGATATACTCTGAGGTGGTACGGGCAGACCTGTGTGTCCGCCCTGCCGTTTGTCATTGCGAGCGAAGCGAAGCAACCTCGGAGGGGGGAGTCAAAAGGCGAGTCCCCGATTGAATCTATCGAGGATCCGGGGTGAACCCCCTTACAATGACTGTGGAGACCTGAAAAATATGGATAATTGGGCGAACACATGAGTTCGCCCCTACTCTCTCCTTATGTTTGACGATATAGACAAAATTCTCATCTCCCAGAAAGATATTCAAGATAAAGTTCTCCAACTCGGAGAGGCGATTTCGCGTGACTATGAGGGTAAATATCCCCTCCTTATCGGCGTCTTAAAGGGAGCGACTGTCTTTATGTCCGATCTTGCGCGCTCCATCTCGATCCCTTTAGAATTAGACTACATAAGTATATCGAGCTACGGAAGCTCCGCTGAGACTTCAGGCGAAGTTCGTCTGGTAAAGGATCTGGACGAGGCGGTCGAAGGCAGACATGTTCTCATAGTTGAGGACATAGTTGATACCGGCCTTACTTTAAGCTATCTCATCAGGAACATCAGCTCCCGAAGACCAAAGTGCGTCAAGGTCTGTGCACTTTTGGACAAGCCCTCCCGAAGGATAAAGGAGGTGCAGATAGACTACAGAGGTTTTGAGATCCCCGATAAGTTCGTGGTCGGATACGGTCTCGACTACGCTCAGAAGTACAGAAATTTGCCTTATATTTGCACACTTAAGTAGAGGTGTCAGACAGGAATCATACCGCTCCCCTTGACAGAGCGACAAATATTTCGCAAATTGGGGTTTGAGAAGGGAGGTCAAGGTGTCGAGCCCCGAAGTGAAAGATGGTAAGCGCTGGACGGCGACCCGTAAGGGAGAGATTGTGTTGGCTCTTTTGAGAGGAGCAGATCTATCTGAGGTGTGTCGTAAGAATGGAATTAGCCAGTCGCAGGCGTATGCTTGGCGTGATAGTTTCTTAGAAGGGGGCCAGGAGAGTCTGAAGTCTCGGCGTGGTCGCAAGGATCCGAAGGAGCGAGAGGTTAGCCGGTTGGAGCGCAAGGTAGGGCAGTTGACGCTCCAGTTGGAGATACTCGAAGAGGTAGCCCGTCTAAAAAAAACGAAGCGGTTGCCTTGAGTGGGCGGTTTTTGGGTCGAGGCTATTCCCGCAAGGTGGTAGCTTTGGCTTTGGGTTTGCATCGTTCGACTCTGTATAGGTTTAGGGATAGAGGTGTCAGTTCTTCTGTTAAAGAGCCTGTGATAGATGAGGAGCTTGCTTTTCGTATTCGAGGGATACTGGACCAAGAAGAGGCATTTGGTCACAGGCGGGTTTGGGCGCATCTTCGTTTCAAGGAAGGGGAATGTGTCAACGTTAAGAAGGTTCATAGGATAATGAAGCTTAAGGGGTGGCAGTGTAAGCTGTGGAATCGTCCCGGGAGAAAGGGGCCACAGGTTGCCCAGAAGCGTTCTGTGGTGGATAGTCCCGACAGTTTGTGGTCGAGTGACTTGACAAAGATTTACTGTGGAAAAGATGGTTGGTGTCCTCTTATTGCGGTGGTGGACAACGGAAGCCGGGAGGTTCCTGGGTATCGTTTTAGTCGAAAAGGGAGGGCACTGGAGGCCACAGATGCCCTGGATCGGGCCGTGATCTCTCGATACACTTCCAAGGAGGCTGTCCCCCAGGGTCTCACTTTGCGCTCTGACAATGGTTCCATCTTTTTGGCTCGGGCCTATTTGGCCAGTACCGAATATTGGGGAATTCGTCAGGAATACATACCAAGTGGTAAACCCGATTGGAACGGTGTTGTAGAGCGTTTTTTCAGGACCCTCAAGCAAGAGTGTGTTTGGCTTCACAAGTTTGAATCCTTTGAACAGGCTGAGAAGATCATATCTCAGTGGATCGATAATTACAACAAGAACAGGCTTCATTCATCCCTGGGATATAAGACCCCAAAAGAGTGGAGAAAACAATTTTATCTACTACCCCAGGTTGCTTAATTGGTGTCGCTTTCCTGGGAAGCAGTACAGAATGTCTGACCCACCACAAGAGAATGTAGTTGGTAGGACAGACATTTTTGTCTGTCCAAAAAGGAATTTCTAACTCTCTTTTTGGAATCCCGAGACTTTCTGTTGTATGTTGTCTCAGCAGTAGTATATCTTGGCAAAATCTGACCGGAAGCTATTGACCTCGCCTTTAACGCCTTTGCCCTCTATTACCGCCTCCTTGATCAGTTTGGCTATTCTTCCCATCTCATCTTCCTTCATCCCAAAGCGAGTCATCTCTTGGACTCCTATTCTTAACCCTCTTGGATTTCTGGGATCTGGGTCTCCGAAAAGGAGATTGTAATTTAAGATAATATCGTTCTCCTCCAATTTCTGGGCGACTATTTTGCCTCCGCCGAGCCGGGAGACATCCACGGCGACCTGATGGCTTTCGGTGTAGCCGAACTCTTTTGCCTCCACGTGGAAGCCTTCTTGATCTAAAGCTTTCGCCAAGGCTTTGGCGTTGGATACTGTCTGTCCGGCGTAGTCGGCTCCGAAAGCTTTCATCTCGCGTATGGTCACGACTAAAGGGGGAAGTGTATGGAGATGATGATTACTGGACGATCCGGGGAAGACACCTCTGTCAACCCTCTTCCACCATGCGCTTTCTGAGTCGAGGTCGCTTGTGATCACGCCCCTCTGGGGGCCGGGAAAGGTCTTGTGAGTGCTGGCGCTTAGAAGGTGCGCTCCTTCTTTTAAGGGATCCTGAAATTTCCCCCCTGCAATCAGCCCGAATACGTGCGCCCCGTCGTAGAGGATCGGTATCCTCTTTTCTGACGATATGTCCAAGAATTCCACTACAGGCTCAGGAAAGAGAAAGAGACTCCTTCCGAATACCAAAAGTTTCGGATTTACTTCGTCTATCAGGTCGAGGGCTTTGGGCACGTCTATGTGGTAGCCATCCTCTGTAAGTGGGAAGAAATGCAGGTTGACATCCGTTATCTTCTGCCCGGAGACTTGAATCCGCCTCCCAAGGCCGCCTATCCTGTTGTGACTGATGTGTCCTCCGGCATCTGTGGAGTTGGCTATGACGGCGTCTCCACCCCCAAGGAAGGTGAAGAAAATTCCAATATTGGCCTGATTTCCGCTTATGGGTCTGACGTCGGCCTGTTTACAGTGTAGAAGTTCTTTAAGTTCCTTTGATGCCACAGATTCGATCTGGTCTATATATTTTGTGCCCTGATAGTAGCGGGCTCCCGGATGTCCTTCGGCGTATCGGTGGGCAAAGTCAGATATTGACAAGCTCCTTGCAGCAGGGCTTATGGAGTTCTCGCTGGCGATGAGATTTATCGTCTTTCTCCCCCGCCATTCGTCCTGATCCTTTACTATCTTTTCTATGTCGCTGATGTCAACAGGCATCTTTTTCTCTCTCTTTTTAAATAAGCCTATCTCATCAAAGTCAGCTTCGTTGTCTCTACGAATACAACCGCCTCTAACTGTAAAGCTATCTTGTCCTGCCGAAGTTATCCAGAAAGATCACAAAGTCGGACAGAGCGATCTCTTCATTACCATCCAAATCAAATGTAGGATCCCAATCGGCAGAACTGGTCGTCGTCCCGAATGCATCCAGAAAAAGGACAAAATCTGAAAGACCTACTTCATTATCTCCGTCGAAATCTCCGACAAGGCCAGGGACACCACCATCAGTCATAAGGGGATCTTCCACAATCAGTGTACCCGTGAAGCCGTGTATGGTATGCTGAATGACGTAACTCCCGGTATCAGTGGGTGTGAATTCAAAAGTTGTGACAGCCCGCGGCAACACGTTTCCCTGTTCGATGGAAAGAGGAGCCGTCATCCAAGGCTCAATACTGACCCAATGCTCGTCATCAAGGCTGATATTGTAAATTGTGAGGGGAATACCTCGTAGCACGCGAATGGTAGAAGGGAAAATTTGCGTTTGTGCGTTGCTGTGAATGAGCGAAACGTCCTGCTGACCCAGTTCCATTTTCTTGGCATCGACTGAAATCGAATCTTCAACAATTATGATGTCCCCCGTAAACCCGTGACCGATGTTCTGGATTTGGTAGGTTCCAACATCTTGCGGCGTGAACTCGACAGTCATGACTTCACCTACGCGCACAATGTCTGTCGCATCGATAAAGGGTAGAATGCGCAGACGATTGACGTGTTCACGAGAATCAGTGGTGACCAGAAGCCGCAAAGGTTGACCAGCAGGCGAGATAATAGGATCAGGAAAGAAATCCAAATAGAGCTTTTGAATTACCGATACTACATGCACGGACTCCTGCGCCGGAGTTTCGTTAAGTAGAATCGTTACCGTGTTATCGCCAGTGTTGGGAACGGCAAGATCGGGTCGACCATCGCCATTGAAGTCGCCGGAGACGACGGCATGTGGTGCCAAACCAACGGGGAAAAGTTGCGCTTCAGCGAAGCTATCCATACCATTGTTCAAGAGCACTGCAATGTTATCATTGACGCCATCGGCCACCGCCAAATCACTTTTACCATCGCCATCAAAATCTTCGATGATGACCGCAAATGAGCCTTCGCCGGCAGCATAGGAGGAGCCGGTAAAACTTCCCTGCTGATCGGAAAAAAGTACGGTTACCGTCCCATCCAGTAAACAAGCTACAGCGATATCAGAAATGCCATCCTGATTCAAATCGCCTACAGCGATGTTCTTGGGTGACTTGCCAACCGGAATCGCTGATTCTAAAGAAAATCTACCCGCCCCATCTCCTGCCAGCACCACCAGTGTATCGCTGAGATCGTTGCCAACCGCTAAGTCGATGAAGCCATCACCATTAAAATCGGCTGCCTCTATTGGCACCGGGCCATCACCGGTGTAAAAGTCGCCTACTTTCATAAAATTGCCATCTCCATCGCCCAACAAAACGGTGACGTTGTCGTCATCACGATTGGTGACTGCAAGATCGATGTGCATGTCTTCATTGAAATCAGCAATCGCAATCCAGCGAGGTCCTGCCCCGGTCGCAAAGAAAGTTGGGGTGAGGAAGCCACCTGTACCATCTCCCATAAACACGCTAACCGTGTTGCTATCTCGATTAGCAGTGACTGCATCCAGAAAACCATCCTCATTAAAGTCGCCAGAGGCAATGGCATGCGGTGCTTTATGAATGGTAGCAATACTACCCTGAGGTGTAAAAGAGCCGGAGCCATCTCCTGAAAGAAGCAAAATCGTTGAACCACGTATATTTGCAACGGCCAGATCACGATTGCCGTCGCGATCCAGGTCAATTAAAATTGCCGAGCGTGGGCCGTTGCCAGCTGGTACGGCCGTGGAAGAAAATTGCAATATCTGTGCTTGGGCCAGGAGTGGTGTGATTGAAGGCATAACCAGTAAAAAAAGAGTATTAATCAAATGCTTCATGAGAATACCACCTCATTCAAGTAGCTGTGGCTAATGAGACCAGCGATAATGTATCAGTGTTGTTACTGGATCGCCAAAGTCAGATATTGACAGGCTCCTTGCAGCAGGACTTATGGAGTTCTCGCTGGCACTGTCAATTATAGCCGCAGAGATCGTTTTTATGGATTCCCCGCAGTGTCAGGTTTTCGTTTGAGCAATGCCCTCAGCTTTGGGGGACAGGCCAGCCGAACCCTATCATGATCTCACGGAGTCTTCCCATCTCATCGTCACTCAGAGGCATCGAGGGCGGTCGCGGGTCGCCCATCGGACGCCCCATGATCTTCATCATCGCCTTCTTTAGCCGGGACTGTCCACCTGACTTGGTACAGCTCTGGGCGAAGTCACGCAACGCAGATTTCACCCTCTGATACATCGCACCCGCCTCATCGTACTGCTTCGACTCCAGGAGTTCCCAGAGCTTCAGATCGTGCGGAGGATGCACATCAGCCGTCCAGTCGATGTAGCCGCGGCCCCCTAGCTTATGGTTGTCCACCGGCCGCCAGCTGTCGCAGATTATGTTATAGTGGTCGGAGAACTTCGCCATGTCCTCGTAATTCATCGTCTCCGGAACTTCCCATTTCATTGCCACCAGGTTCTCAATTTCCTTCATGCGCTGCAGTGTTTCTATGGTCACGCTCTCACATCCGTACCAGAAGGTGTTGTAGAGCATAATGCCGATGTCCACAGCATCTGAGATCGCAGCGTAGTGGCGGTACAGATCGTCCTGTGTCGGATGATTGAATACCGGCAGTGGAACCTGCAATCCCATAGCTCCCATATCCTGCGCCCGCCTGGCATCTTCTATCGACCGCACTGTGTCCTTGTGCTGGGTGCCGCAGAGGACAGATGCCTTGCCGTTGGCTGCGTTGACGACGGTTCTCAGCAAGTAAGGCCACTCATCGTCACGAAGCGACGGCCCCTCGCCCATTGCCGCCGCCACTTTGATAGCTGACTTGCCGGCTACCAAGCCCTGCTCAACCCACCACTGGGTCATCTCGTACATCAGACCGTAGTCAATCTCGTACTGATCGTCGAAGGGGGTCGGAACGGTGGCAAGCGGCCCCTGGAAGTAGTATTTCATTTCCTCTCGTGTCATGAGTATCTCCTTATTTTGCCCGATGTCTCGTGTCTTCGGAGTGATGCGCGCTCATTTGAACAGCTACATCTTCATCTGATTCCAACACAGGGTCTTGCAGGATAACCAGTCTCCTTCATTACGGAGCTACGGGGTTCACCGCATCAATATCAGCTTCCTAGTTCTCACAAATCCATCCGTTTCCATCCGATACAGATAGACTCCGCTGGCAACGTTCTTTCCCTTATCATCCTTGCCATCCCATACAACAGAGTAGCTACCGACTGATCTGTAACCATCCACCAATGTTGCAACCTTCTGCCCCATTAAATTGAAGACAGATAGCTGAACTTGGCTCCCAACAGGAAGGTCATAATGGATTACTGTCTGAGGGTTAAATGGGTTGGGATAGTTCTGATACAATGAATAGCTGTCAGGAACATCGGAAATACCCTCAAATTGGGATATAACCACACTAAAGAGACCCTCGTTCAATTTAGCAGAAATTAGATCAATCTCACCAATAGTCTCAATCCCCGAATCTACAGACTCAAATATAATCTCTGCGATCCTACCGCTGCCTTCAACCGATTCTATCCCTGCAAACGATAGCCTTAATCTGCCATCTTGAGCGTTATAGGCGTAAAGATAATCCGAAGTTAGATCAGATGTCGTGGCATCTAAGGCTTTAAGCTTGGTCGGATCGAAAGATAGTTCAAGCTGACCTGATACGACACCGTCCATTTCATCTATGAGGACAGGGACTGCAAAGCGTTCATCAGACAAAGCCTCGATATCACCTAAACTGATAATCCTTTCACCAAGTACGACCTTAGAGGGGCCTCCTGTCTCAGCAGGAAACTGGGTTATTATCCCAACAACAAACCTTAGTATCAAAGAGGCATCAAAGGGGCTTATAGTGCCATCTCCACTTACGTCCGCTGCCATAGTGTCAGAAATTACAAAGAGACCGACTGTGGATTGAAGCACCAAAGCAGCATCAAATGCCATTACTCTCCCGTTGCCGCTGACATCTCCTAACAATCCTCTGATAATTCGCACAGACCCATTCTGTGTAATTGCCACTGGATCGCCTTCGTTGAGAAAGAATTCCTCAAAAGCTAATGCTGTGGAATCACCGATGACCGCCGAATCGGAGACCGCAAATTTGATAAATACAAGACCTCCCGACCCTGATAATGTATCAGGTCCCGGAGTCGCTATTGCAATCTTGACGGTATCTATGGATGTCCCAATGCCAGTTGCGACTGTGTCCTCTATCTCCCAACCTTGGGTCAGTGTTCCTGCCAATGTTACATCTGTTGCCTTTACAACATCTGAATCATAACTGATGTTCATCTGGGTTGAGATGATTCCAAGTCCTGTCACATCCTCTGTGATAACGACAGGAACTGAAAGTGTACCGCCGATAAAGACAAATGTGTTTGGGAGACTGACGGAGACTGTCTCTACAGGTAAAACAGCAGAGAGAAATGGTGACCAACGAGGTCGTTCGTCCTGCGCCGTGTTGTTAGTCAGATTGACGGGGTTTGACCCGTCTGCGTTCATCACGTGGATCTCCCAGTTGCCATCACGATTTGAATGAAAAGCGATTTTCGTCCCATCAGGAGACCAAGAAGGGACGTAGTCATTCGCTGGGTTGTTGGTCAGATTAACCTGGTTTGTTCCATCTGCGTTCATTACGTAGATTTCAGTGTTGACATCGCGTACTGAATGAAAGGCGATCTTCGTCCCATCAGGAGACCAGGAAGGCTCTTGGTCATGCGCTGGGTTGTTGGTCAACCGTGTCTGGTTTGTTCCATCTGCGCCCATCACGTAGATTTCGTCGTTGCCATCGCGGGTTGAGACGAAGGCGATCCTCGTCCCGTCTGGCGACCACGAAGGTCCAGGATACCAGGAAGATCTTCCGTCATCCGCCGGGTGATTGGTCAGATTGACGGGGTTTGTCCCGTCTGAGTCCATCACGTAGATTTCACCGTTGCCATCGCGGAATGATTCAAAGGCGATCTTCGTCCCGTCAGGTGACCAAGCAGGGTAGTTGTCCTCCGCCGGGTTGTTAGTCAAATTGACCTGATTTGTCCCGTCTACGTTCATCACGTAGATCTCCCGGTTGCCATCGCGGAGTGACCAAAAGGCAATCTTGGTGTTAATAGAGAGCTCACCAAACCCAAATCCATACTTAAGCGTATCCGCCTGACCATCGGGATTTGTGACTATTGTACTCACAGTACCAGCAGGATGAGCGGGTGTCACAGCAGTAATGATGCTATCGGAGACTACGACTACACTATCGGCTATGCTACCATCGAAATCAACAGTCGCTCCGCTTTGGAAATTGCTTCCCGTTATCGTCACAGCTGTACCGCCCGATTCTGTGCCAGAAGTGGGATCAATAGATGTCACGACAGGCACAACAGAGCGATTCAACAACACTGATACATTATTGCTGAACCAATTAGCCACAGCCAAGTCGTTATCTCCATCTCCATCTAAATCTGCACTGAACACTGATATGGGGCCATCTCCGGCGTTATACTCCACCTTTGGTGAAAATTGCCCATCTCCGTTGTTCAACAATGTTGAGACAGTACCGCTGCCAAAATTAGCTACAACTAAGTCATTGTCACCATCTCTATCCAAATCCACACTGAATACTGAATAGGGCTGGCTCCCAACAACATAGTCCACTTTAGGTGCAAATGTCCCATTCCCATTATTCAATAACACTGACACGTTACCATCAGCCCTATCAGCCACAGCTAAGTCATTGTCACCATCTTTATCTAAATCCATACCGAACACTGAATAGGGACCATTCCCAACATAGTCCACTTTAGGTGCAAATGTCCCATTCCCATTATTCAGCAACACTGATACATTACCATTGTTCCAATTAGCCACAGCAAGGTCATTATCTCCATCACCATCTAAATCCACACTGAAGATTGATGTGGGACCATTCCCAACACCATAGTCCACTTTAGGTGCAAATGGTACCATCTCCATTATTCAACAAAACTGATACAGTATTACCACTACCATTTCCCCAATTAGCAACAGCTAGGTCATTATCTCCATCCCCGTCTAAATCAACACTGAATACTGATTGGGAACCATCCCCAGCGGGATAGTTCACCTTAGGTGCAAATGAGCCATTCCCATTATTCAACAAAACTGATACATTATCGCTGTTATTATTAGCAACAGCTAAGTCATTATCTCCATCCCCATCTAAATCTGCAACGAATACTGACTGGGGACCATCCTCAACGCTATAGTCGACCTTAGGTGCAAATTGCGCATCTCCGTTGTTCAAGAATATTGACACATTATCGCTGTTCCAATTAGCCACAGCTAGGTCACTATCTCCATCCCCATCTAAATCTGCACTGAATACTGACCGGGAATCAGACCCAGCGGCATAGTTAATTGGAGGTCCGAAAAGATCCTGCGCATAGGCAGACGTATTCAAAGTGACTAACAGCGTCAGAGCCGTGTATAGGATTGCACATCTCATTTTAGTATCTCCTATCAGGATTTAATTAAGGGCTGTTCAGGGAATCCCGCTTTTTTGTCAACAACGTTTAGGAGCGGCTCTCCAGACAGGTATCTTTTCAGGTTCTTGCAGAAGAGATCCACAATCTTTTGGGGTCTTGAAGGGGCGTGGCCCGCAGCGTGGGCTCCATGACGACGGTTACATCAAGCAGATGGAACTTACTTCCATTCTCATGTAGCACGTCGCCGTGCAACAAGTACCGCACGCCCCAGCGTTCGACCAGTTCATAGACAGCCCAGAGTGTTGCCTTCGGGCTACCCCCGACTATTACCATTGTGGGCTTGTCCATGAAAGTTATTTTTCGCAAAAGAAAACCCTGCTCGCTCAATTGCGGGAAATTCTCTTCGCCCAAAGCTTGGACGACAACAGGATTGCTCTTCAGATTGCCCAGAATAACCAAGAATTCCGCCGTTCTACCTGGTGAATTTGCAATAGTGGCGGATAGACCGAACAATCGCTTCAGATAGCCCTGCAGTTGGGATGCCGCAAACCGTTCTAATTCATGCGCCTCTTTTGAGATAATCAACATAATCTCTCCCGGAAACCTTAGGGATATTCCTGATTTTGGGTGAACAGTTTTTTGCTTTCATTATCAAAATTGGACCATCTTTGGTATGAGGTGCTTTCACAACGAGGCTTATGTCTTCTCAAAGAGGCTTATGTCTCCTGGCTTACACTAAACACACTGTGCGTCAGGGGGGCCTCTAACTCAAGACAGAGTGGAAGCCTCTTTGATACCACATTTTCGTAAGTCAAGCAGTGGGCGCTTTCCATCGCTTCAACGCAACGGAGTCCTTCAAGCCAGGTTAGTCACGGCTTCTTTTTTCCGAGACCCCGTGTACGAAGTCTCCTTCCCTTTACGGTAGGCGTAGTCGAAACTCAGGTCGTTAACCCGTTGGAAATGCGGGGACGGTTCGTCGTTGTGTTGGCAGTAAAAACTACATGTTCGACAAAGGGGACAGGACGCAATTTTCTTGTCATTTCATCGAGGGGCGTGCACAATTAAAACTTGAGAAGCTGAATGGGATAGTGTTCTGGCCTTTGAGGGTTTGAATAACTACTTCTAAGGAGGGTACACTATGTCAAAATCGGCTCTTGTCGACTATATTTACAGTTTTTGCTGTCATTGAAATCCATCGTGTTTTCGCTATCTTTCGGGCAGATAAAATAAGCTCCTGTACGTGAAAAGTCAAGTCAAAATTTGACGACACATCTTCTTTTTTGCTTGACAGTATAAAGTATCCAGCCTATATTAGTCGAGATTTGATTCTGCGAATTCTATAGAGTTGCTTCCCGCCTGTATGCTAACTGAACCCGGAAGAGTCAATGCGCCATTGGAGATAAGTCGATGTTGACGCACCTAGCAAATGTCTGGAAGGCGCGAAATATACCCCTCTGCCTTCTTGGAGCTATCTTAATAGTATGTCGCTCTGGGGAAGTTTACGGGCAGAAACTAAGTGAAGAGGACTCCCTGAGGAGCCAAGAGCATTATAAACTCGGCCGGTACTTTTCGAAAAGTGGGTACTATGAAGGCGCAGAAAGAGAGTACAAGAAAGCGATCGAAATAGATCCAAACAGCGTCCGCGCCCACGACGGCCTCGGCTTTATCTATTTAATACAATCCAGACATGCCCGGGCAGTAGAGGAGTTGGAAAGGGCGATACAGATCGATCCGAACTATGTCCCTTCGCTTTACAAGTTAGGTAAACTATCCTTTATACGCAAAGAATACGACCAAGCGAAGGACGCTTACGAAAGGGTGGTTAAGATCGATCCCAACTACTTCCCTGCGCATCATGGTCTGGGTGCTATCTACTACCTAAATAGGGAGAAAGGCAAAGCTGAAGAAAGCTTTAAAAGGGTCCTCAGGCTCAATCCTAATTACGGACTTTCTCACTACAGACTCGGGATGATTTACCTGGAAAAACAGGAATACTCCAAGGCTATAGCAGGATTACAGGTGGCTTTAAAGTTACTCCCCGATGAGCCGTCTATCTATTACGTTCTCGGGAACGCTTATATGGCAATGGGAAAACTCCCAGAAGCTGTAGAGACCTTCAAAAGGTCTTTAGAGCTGGATCCGAACCGTGCAGATGTGCACAATAAATTGGGACTGGTTTACAACCAGCAGTCCCTTGCCACTTTAGGAGCTGTATATTCAGAGCAGGACAAACTTGCAACAGCCATCAACGAACACCGTAGAGCTGTGGAACTTGCTCCTGCCAACGGATGGTTTCAGCACAATCTCGGCATGGCCTATGAGAGACAGCGGAAGTACGACCAAGCGGCGGAACAGTACAGGAAAACGATCCAGATAGACCCGAATATAGCGCAGACACACTATCATCTAGGGATGATATACTCAAGAGACAAAAAATACAACGAAGCTGCAGAAGAATACGAACAGGCCATCCTTCTTGAGCCTGACAACGCAGATATTCACCACAGCTTAGGCAAAGTCTACGCTAAGCTCGGAAGAGGTGAAGAGACGATCGAAAAATACAGGAAAGCCATCCAACTCGAACCCCAGCATGCAGAAGCGCATTTCAGTCTCGCTAACGCCTATATGAAAGGGGGCAGATTTGATGAGGGCAAGAAGGAGATGGAGATATTCAGAGAACTGCGCGAGGATAAGATACTCGATTTAGAAGGTAGAGTGAAGGTGGCTCCTGATAATCCGGAATTTCACTACGACTTAGGGGTTGGCTATGCCAAACAGGGCAGACACATAAAGGCGATCAATGAGTATAAGCTCGCTATCGGTCTTGACCCCCATATTCCCGAGTATCATTATAGTCTTAGAGATTCCTATATAAAATTAGGCAGAAATCAAGATGCAGAGAGGGAACTGGAGATCTTCCGAAGACTGAAAAGACAAAAGCAAGAAACGATGGATCAATAGGACTGAGGTTTAGCTTCCTCTCTGAATCTTTTTTGCAGGCTTGAAGAATTTATGGTCGTGCGTACTCTCTCGTACATATTGCTGCTTGTGGTATCGTTTCTCGGATGTCAAGGGAGCCAAGAGTCCTCCAAGAATAGTGCCAGAGATCTTCCAGAGGGTAATCGAGTTGATGTGTCACAGGACAGAAGCATATCGTCTCAAAAGACTGGCATTGCCAAAGCCTTTCCGGAGGACGGTCGAGTTAAGTTCGTGGATGTAGCACCGGATTTGGGCGTCGTTTTGAGGAACGTCTCTGGAGACAGCGAGCAGTCATACATCGTGGATGCTATGATGGGAGGATCGGCGTTTTTCGATTATGACAACGATGGGGATTTAGATCTGTATGTTTTGAACGGATCGAAAGTTGTGGGGTTTCCAGACGGAAATCATCCCCGAAATGCTCTTTATAGGAACGATGGCAACAAGTTCTCCGATGTGACGGAAGAATCGGGATTGGGAGATGAGGGTTGGGGGATGGGCTGCGCAGTGGGAGATTACGATAACGATGGATTCTTGGATATCTATGTGACTAATTACGGAAAAAATGTGTTGTATCGAAGCCGAGGAGATGGGACTTTTGAAGATGTCACAGATTACGCAAAAGTTGGAGATGATAGCTTTAGTACTGGATGCGCGTTTTTCGATTATGACGCAGATGGAGATCTGGACCTTTACGTCGCAAATTACGTGGATTTTAAACATTTTATCGAGACCACTCCCGATAAGTTTTACCAGGGGGAAGGCTTTAAGTTCCATTTCGGACCTCGGGGGATGAAGGGAGGTGCGGATATAATGTATCGCAATGAGGGAGATGGAACATTCTCGGACATGACAGAGGAGGCACAGGTTGTGGATGAAAAGATGCTCTTCGGTCTCGGCGTGATCTGTGGAGATTATGACAATGACGGTGATCAGGACATCTTTGTGGCAAACGATACTCATCCTAATTATCTCTACGAAAATAACGGTGACGGGACATTTATCGACGTAGCCTGGATGATTGGTGCGGCCTACAGCGAAAGCGGCGAGGCAGAAAATTGTATGGGCATCGCCTATGGAGATTACGACAACGATGGTTACCAGGACATCTTGGTCACCAACTTTTCGGAACAGACCAATACTCTCTATCATAACGATAACGGAGCATTCTTTTCTGATGTCAGCTTCGATGCCAGAGTAGGGATGGAGAGCTTCAAATTCTTGGCCTGGGGCACAGAGTTTTTCGATTACGACAACGATGGGGATAAAGACCTTTTTGTCGCAAACGGGCATATATTCCCACAGCACGATAGAGCAAATCTGGGCACCAGCTATGCCCAGACCAATCAACTCTTTGAGAATTTGGGAGATGGTACATTCGACGAAGTGTCAGAGCTATCAGGAGATGGATTGCTGATCAAAAAGGTAAGCAGGGGAGCTTCCTTCGGAGATTACGACAACGATGGGGATATAGACATATTCGTCCTGAATCTGAACGATACTCCTACTTTTCTGCGCAACGAAGGCGGCAACAGAAACAACTGGTTAATGGTCAAGACTGTGGGGGTTGAAAGTAACAGGGACGGTATAGGAGCAAAGATAAAGGTTAACTGTGGGGGACTGACGCAGGTAAATGAGGTCAGAAGCGGCTCGAGCTATCTATCGCAGAACGATCTTAGGGTTCACTTCGGTCTGGGGAAGAGCGACACTGTAGATCTGTTGGAAGTAATCTGGCCAAGCGGCCTCGTCGAAAGGTTTGAAAATCTCTCCCCCAATCGAGTTGTGATAGTCCAGGAGGGCAGTGGAATAATCAAGGGAGCTTCGTTATCCGGCATATCGCCTTGAACTGCAAAGCCGCGGCAATAAGGATAAGGACATAATAGGTTGCTCTTCTTGAACACCTACCACTTTTATCGAGAAAATGAAACGATGTTCTGAGGCAAGATATCGCTATATTCAGAAATCGGAATTGCCATGATTTCATAGATAGATTATATCCCACACCAGAAGATTGTAAGGACCTTTTTTTAATTTATGGCGACAAGGACTGAGGATTTCAAAACTGATTATACCTTTGGCCAGGAGAGACCACCTCGACGTTTTACCGTCAGATCTTTTGTTGTGGGAGCAGGACTCTCCTTTTTTATATCCATAGCCGCCCCGTACAGCGACGCCGTGATCATGGGTTCCTGGATGGCTGGAGCCTTCAGCACTGGTGGAGCTCTCTTCCTTCTATTTATCCTTGTAGCGATAATAAATCCGCTTTTGAAACTGATCAAAAGGGGGATCGAGTTTGAAGCCACCGAATTAGTTACGATCTACATTATGATGATCGTAGCTTCGTCCATAGTGGCTGTGGGCCTCACAGAACACCTCCTTCCTACCATTGTCGGTGTATATTACTTTGCCACACCTGAGAATAACTGGGTCAATCTGATTCATCCATATATCCCCGATTGGATGTCTCCTCGCGATCCAGAATATATCAACTATTTCTACGAAGGGCTGCCCAGGGGAGAGGCGATGCCGTGGGGTATATGGATCGGGCCCCTTTTGTACTGGTCTTCGTTTGCCATTGCTCTGTATTTTGTGATGATATGCATGATGGTGATCTTAAGGAGGCAGTGGGTGGAGAGGGAGAGGGTGATCTATCCGTTTGCTCAGACACCTATGGAGATGATAGGCGACGACAAGAGTGGTTATTTTGCCCCATTTTTCAAAAATCCAGTTATGTGGCTGGGATTTGCCTTACCTTTTGTCATAGACAGCGTAAGGTATCTCCAAGGATACTACCCGTTCCTTCCAGATATAAACCTTGGCTCCTCTATGTCCATATTTCGCAACACAATTCGCATTCTTATCGATTTCCGCTTTCATATTATTGGATTCGTTTATCTCATACCCCGCGACGTCGCCCTTGCGATTTGGTCCTTCTCCCTCTTTGCAAACGTGGAGCAGGGCATATTCAATATCATCGGTCTTCAAGAGACCAGAATGACGAGCATCTATATTTCTCACTGGACATCTAATTCACCGTATCTGCTCCATCAGGGCATGGGAGCTATGATAGCCTTCGTCCTGTTAGGGCTGTGGACAGGTCGGGAGCACCTCAAAGGAGTTCTGAGGAAAGCCTTCAAGAACGATCCGGACGTGGACGACTCGGACGAGATTCTATCTTACCGGAGCGCTTTCTTCGGGATGGTTGCAGGGCTCCTTTTTATGACCTTTTGGCTGTGGGCCAGCGGAATACCCCTCTGGATCGTCCCGGTATTCTTGTTTGGAGCTTTTGTCGTCTATACAGCGATGACCCGTGTAGTAGCAGAGGGCGGGATGCCTGATATGCGGCCACCGATGCTGGGTGCAGACTTCGTCATAACGGGGCTTGGGACCTCTGTTTTAGGGCCCAAAGGATTAGTTGCTCTGGGGCACACCTTGACCTGGCACGGTGAGATGAGGACGTTTGTTATGGCTTCGTGCGCCAACGGGCTCAAGTTGATCAATGTGGTTGCAGGTAATAGAAGGCCGCTCTTCTGGGCGATGATGCTTTCCATCGTTGTGAGCCTGGCAGGATCGATGTGGATTGTGCTGTACCTTGCATATCAGGAAGGAGGAATCAACCTCTACCAGTGGTTTTTCGGTGGGGCTCCAAAAGTACCCTTCATTTATATAACTTTAAGGGTAAAGGAGGCTCTTACTCCCGATATCGGAGGATGGATAGCCACCGGCATAGGGGCATCTGTTATGGCACTTTTGACCTTTATCCGCTACCGCTTTATATGGTGGCCTATCCATCCCATCGGCTACGTAATCACCCCCGTGTTCTTAATAAATCAGATGTGGATTAGCGTTTTTACAGCGTGGTTCTTGAAGGTAGTCATACTCAAATACGGCGGCGCTGCAGTATTCAGAAAAACTCGACCTTTCTTTTTGGGTCTGATCTTAGGGACGATGGTCGTGACAGGGACGTGGCTCATTGTAGATTTCTTCACAGGGATGAGGGGAAATGGACTTCAGGTCTTATAGGGAACTGGCGCATTTATAATAGCTTATATACCACATCAGAAGAGTGTAAGGACCTTTGTTTTAATTTATGGAGACAAGGACTGAGGAATTCAATACCGATCATACCGTTGGTCAGAACAGACCGCCTCGACGTTTTACCGTCAGATCTTTTGTTGTGGGAGCAGCGCTCTCCTTTTTTATATCCATAGCCGCCCCATACAGCGATGCCATGATTATGGGCTCCTGGATGGCTGGAGCCTTCAGCACCGGTGGGGCTCTCTTCCTTCTATTTATCCTTGTAGCAATACTAAATCCCCTTTTGAAATTGATCAAAAGGGGGATCGAGTTTGAAGCCACCGAATTGGTTACGATATACATTATGATGATCGTAGCTTCGTCTATAGTGGCTGTAGGCCTCACAGAACACCTCCTTCCGGCAATCGTGGGTGTATACTACTTTGCTACACCTGAGAACGACTGGGTCAACCTGATTCATCCATATATCCCCGATTGGATATCCCCTCGCGATCCAGAATATATCAACTATTTCTACGAAGGTCTGCCCAGGGGAGAGGCGATACCGTGGGGTATATGGATCGGCCCCCTTTTGTACTGGTCTTCGTTTGCCATTGCCCTGTATTTTGTGATGATATGTATGATGGTGATTTTAAGGAGACAGTGGGTAGAACGGGAGAGGGTGATCTATCCGTTTGCTCAGACACCTATGGAGATGATAGGGGACGACAAGAGTGGTTATTTTGCCCCATTTTTCAAAAATCCCGTCATGTGGCTGGGATTTGCCATCCCTTTTGTCATAGACAGCGTAAGGGCCCTCCATGGATACTACCCATTCATTCCAGATATACGCATTGGAGTCGGGCACGCCGCCGCGCCGAGTATGTTCATGTTTGGCGGGACAATTCACATTCTTTTCATGTTCCGCTTTCATGTTATTGGATTCGTTTATCTCATACCCCGCGACGTCGCCCTTGCGATTTGGTCCTTCTCCCTGTTAGCCATCCTGGAGCAGGGTATATTCAATATGATCGGTCTTCCACAGACCACAATGACGAGTATCTACATTTCTCACTGGACATTAAATTCACCGTTTCTGCTCTTTCAGGGCATGGGAGCTATGATAGCCTTCGTCCTGTTAGGACTGTGGACAGGTCGCGAGCATCTCAAAGGAGTCCTGAGGAAAGCCTTCAAGAACGATCCGGATGTTGACGACTCGGACGAGATTCTATCTTACCGGAGCGCTTTCTTTGGGATGGTTATAGGGCTCCTTTTTGTGACCTTGTGGCTGTGGGCCAGCGGAATACCCTTGTGGATCGTTCCGGTATTCTTGTTTGGAGCTTTTGTCGTCTATACAGCGATGACTCGTGTAGCAGCAGAGGGCGGGATGCCTGATATGCGGCCACCCATGCTGGGTGCAGACTTCGTCATAACGGGGCTTGGGACATCTGTTTTAGGGCCCAAAGGATTAGTTGCTCTGGGGCACACCTTGACCTGGCACGGTGAGATGAGGACGTTTGTTATGGCTTCGTGCGCCAACGGGCTCAAGTTGATCAATGTGGTTGCAGGTAATAGAAGGCCGCTTTTCTGGGCGATGATGTTATCCATCGTTGTGAGTTTGGCAGGATCGATGTGGATTGTGCTGGACCTTGCATACGAAGAAGGCGGTATCAACCTCTACCGCTGGTTTTTTAACGGGGCTCCCAAAGTACACTTCATTTACATAACTTTAAGGGTCAAGGAGGCTCTTACTCCCGATATCGGAGGATGGATAGCCACCGGCACAGGGGCATCTGTTATGGCACTTTTGACCTTTATGCGCTACCGCTTTATATGGTGGCCTATCCATCCCATCGGCTACGTAATCACCCCCGTGTTCTTAATAAATCAGCTGTGGATTAGCGTCTTTACAGCGTGGTTCTTGAAGGTAGTCATACTCAAATACGGCGGCGCTGCAGTATTCAGGAAGACTCGACCTTTCTTTTTAGGTCTGATCTTAGGGACGATGGTCGTGGCAGGGACGTGGCTAATTGTAGATTTCTTCACAGGAATGAGGGGCAATGGACTTTATGTCTTATGAAGGGCCATTGAGTTCTTGCAATGTTGCTTCAGGTAGTTGGAAACATGACAGAGTTGCTTGACATCGATCTGGATATGTTCAAATGGGCGCAGTTTCTCTTTCCACTGCCAGGAAAGTTTCTTTCTCTTCCATGTTCGCCTGCGTTTGTTTATGAGTCGTAACTTTACGATGAGCTTTCTGATCTCCTCCGGCAACGGACAGTGAGGGTTTATGGGTGCTTTCGTGTCATTTTCAAGACTCTTTACTGCTCGCTCTTCACGATAACGTTTCAGCCATTTTCTTATACTCTTGCGTGTTGTATTAAAAGCCCTTGCAGCATACGAGACACCGTATTGTTGTGCAGTCTGAACCATCTTGATACGCAGATCAACAGGATTAGGATTAAGTGCAAGAACGTCGCTATAAGTGATTGCATTCTCCCTGGTATCTACCCTCCTTTCTTCGCTCCTAACTTAAATATAGACAAAATTATCCCGTGTGGATGGATACCATGTTCCTTTACTCTTCTTGGACACTAAAATTACTGTTGACAAAATAGGAATATTATCTTATAAATAAACAGGATAATTCTTGCGATCTGAACACTCTGTACATATAGAAGAGAGACATTATTACGTAATATGAAGGGGGGTAAATGGCTGATTTCCAAGGTCTATCTGATAGCATAATTACAGGAGATGCTCCCAGGGCGAAGGAGCTGACAATAGAAGCGGTGGAGGAGGGAATAGACCCCAAGGTGATTCTGGATGAAGGGATGATTCCAGGGATGGCTGTTGTAGGCGAAAGATTCAGAAAAAATGAGATATACGTGCCCGAAGTCCTGATCTCTGCGCGAGCCATGAAGACGGCAATGCAGATCATAAAGCCACTGCTGACGGAGACGGGAGTCGAAGCTGTGGGCAGCGCTGTCTTGGGAACCGTAAAGGGAGATCTCCACGACATAGGCAAGAATCTTGTGGGAATGATGATGGAGGGGGCGGGTATTACGGTGGTCAATCTGGGTGTAGATGTTCAGATAGACCAGTGGATTGAATACGTCGAAGAGCACAAGCCAGATATATTGGGCATGTCCGCTCTTTTGACGACTACGATGCCCGGGATGGCAGATGTCATTGAGGCCCTCGAAGAGGAGGATTTAAGGGATGACATTATTGTAATGATCGGCGGGGCACCTGTGACTCAGAGCTTCGCAGATGAAATAGGAGCGGACGGCTACGCCCCCGATGCTGCTTCGGCTGTGGACAAGGCCAAGGAACTCTTGGGAGTAACGGCAAAGCAAGAAAGTTCATAGATCCCTGCCAAGCTTGAAATTAATCCCACTCAGACACCATAAGTTCCTGCGTCATCCTCATCATTCCCGCTGTGAGTCCGCCGTCTATGACGAATACAGCCCCAGTGGCAAAGGAGGATTCATCGGAGGCTAAAAAGAGGACTGCGTTGGCAATATCTTCAGGTTTTCCCACTCTCCCTAATGGATACCATTTAGCAAGTCTGTCAAGGACGTGGGGATCTTTGGCGACTCTTTCTTCCCATATTTCGGTGTGTATAGTTCCAGGGCAGATGGCGTTGACTCGTACTCCCTTCTGCCCATAGCGAACGGCCATAGTCCTCGTGAGGGATAAGACTCCGGCCTTTGCCGCACTGTAAGAACTTGCTCCGAATCCCATAAGTGCATTGACAGAGGATATATTGACTATGGATCCTCCTCCTCCTTCTATCATGTAAGGGAGGACAGCTTTGGAGCAGAGGTATTGACTCTTTAAGACCACGTTTATGTCGAGGTCCCACGTCTCCTCGTCAGTTTCGTGGACTTCCTCTCCCTTACAGATAGCGGCGTTGTTTACAAGGCAATCTATCCTCCCGAACTCGTTGAGTGCAGATTGCGCCATAGTCTGGACCTGGTCGGATTTCGTCACGTCTGTGTGGAGGTAGATCGCCCTTCTTTTTTTGTCTTTGATGACCTGAACGGTCTTTTCTCCCCCACGGTCATTTATGTCTGCAACTACAATATTTGCTCCTTCTTCCGACAGAAGGTAAGCTGTAGCGCGTCCGATGCCCGAAGCTGATCCTGTGATTACGGCGACTTTGTCTTTAACTCTCATGGCAGATCTCTGTCCTTAGGCCCTTTCAAGACTCAAACTCAAGATTTATCTCATTGGTTAAGATGAATTGGGATAGCTCACCGAGTTTAGGAAAAAATCGATGACACCTCCGAAATCGCCTCTGACAATGTCTTTTCCCCTATAATGAATAGGCATGCATAGGGGCATAGGCACTCGATGTGCTCTCATCTTCAACGGCCTTGTCCTTGCATTCAAAGTTAACAAGGCTAACATCGTGGGGGAGGTCAGAAAACATAGCTTTGCATCGATGGGCCAGAGCCTTATCAAAGATCTCAAACGAGAAGTTGAATTCGGTGCTGGCGATCTTCTTTAAGGCCTTGATTGAGATGCCTATAGTAGGGGTCGCTTTAGCTATGGCTCCTTTGAACTCTTCCACGACTCTGTCTTCCAGACAAAGGTGGACGAGATTGTCAAACTCGAACAGTTCCGATAACAAATCCCTCAGGGTGTGCCGCCTGATGCCCACCTTTCGATGAAGAGAGTATCTTGGGAGCTCAGGGTAGGTGCAGAGAAATCCCATCAAGAAACCTTTCACCAGCGCGAAAGGACCCTCAATCACCAACTCTGAGAATGTCGTTTTAACACCAGCTTCTCCTTTGACTATCTGAGTCATATTAAAAGTATGAAAAGAGCGCTTGAATGTAAAGAGATTTCTTGAGTAAGGCGAAGGTGACTTTGTTTTAGCCGTCGCCTTAGCCTTCAGGAGGTGGCTCCAATGAAAGTCTTCCTAACAGGAGGGACGGGCTTTGTGGGACGTAATATCGTTCATAAGCTTGTGGATGAAGGACATCAGGTTCGCTGTCTGGTGCGTCCTTCATCCCGGCGGGACCTCGCTGATATAGACGGTGTGGAGTATCAAGAGGGGGATATTACAGAGCGGGATTCCTTAAATGGCGCTATGGATGGCTGCGATGGGGTTATCCATATTGTGGGGATAATCAAGGAGATCAAAGGGGCCAAGTTCGAGAAGGTTCACTCTTTAGGGACAAAGAACGTGGTAGAGGAGGCAAAGCTCACCGGTGTGAGCAAATTCGTGCACATGAGCGCTTTGGGCGCGCGCCCTGATGCTGTGAGCCGGTACCATAAGACCAAATGGGAGGGTGAGGAGGCTGTGAGAGAAAGCGGCATCCCTTATGTAATCTTGAGACCCTCCATAATCTGCGGAAAGGACGATGAGTTCGTGAACCTCTTTGCAAATATGATGAGATTCCCGGGAGTTATTACGAGAACGCTGCCGGTTATAGGATCAGGGGAATCCAAGATGCAGCCCATAGCCGTGGAGGACGTGGCTTTCTGCTTTGTTACGGCTCTGTTAGATGAGAATATTACCAATAAAGAATACGACCTAGGTGGACCGGAGCAGTTGACGTTCAACCAGATTATGGATACGATTATGCACGTGACAAAAAGGAGAAGATTCAAAGCGCATATCCCTTCGATCCTAATGTATCCTGTAGCGTCAATATTAGAGAAACTCCATCCGAATCCTCCGTTCAACAGAGATCAGTTGAAGATGCTCAAAGAAGACAATGTGGGGGACATAAGGGCTATGAGAGAGGATTTCGGGATCGAGCCTGCAAGGTTTGAGGATGTTATAAGAACCTACTTATAAAGTGTTTATAATACTATAAGTCTTATATGAAAATCAATTGCGTCAAAGACAACGGTGTATTACCAGTAGGAATGACTTTGATCGCACGCTTTATCAGGATATATTTATATTTGGTGAGCAATGATCAGTAGACAGGAAGAAGAAGATCATCAGACAGATGGACGGAGAGGTCAGAACAAGGTGCTATCAAATTAATACAGATACCCCAACTTGGATCTCTAAAGGTTGTCAAAACAACAACAGAAAGTTATCAGAACAACAGCAAAAAGTTGTTAAAACGACAACAAAAGGTTGTCAAAACAACAATTCTCCCTCTAACTGATTGTCCTACAAGGTGATGCAGAGCCTGTTAAGGAAGTACCTAAGAAAGTATATAAGAAAATATATGATGAAGCTGGCACTATGGTCACCAAGTCCCAGACGAGCCAGCGTCGCCATCATGAAGATCGAAGGCATCAGCATGATCTTTCATAGAAATTCTATCGGAGAACAAGGTCGACTTCCCCAAATACGCAGGAATACCTGATGTAGTTCAACGATGCATCGAAGACGACCTGGATGTAGATGAAGGCAAAATTGCCCAAAATTTCACAAAATGGGAGAATTGTCGTTCACTCAAATATAAGCTTTTTCAAGACATAGCGTACAGATTTTCAATTGACTGTCAAACCTTCGGTAATTCTCTTTCTTCCACGAGTAAAAACGACAGAGATTTTTATGAACGACGGAGTTACACACAGACTCGCTCCGAAGGTCTATTATTACACCTTCGGACCCAATGAGCCAGCTCTTGTGGTCAAGAGCGGGGATAGGGTCACCGTCAAGACCCGCGACGCGTATGGATTCGACGAAAATATGAACCCTATCACACAGGAGGAAAAACAAAAGAGCGAAAACACAGAGCTCCGAGAATCGAATCCGGTAGTGGGTCCTATCTACGTCGAAGACGCCCAAGTTGGCGATGCACTATCTGTGTTCATCGAAAAGATCGCTTTGAACAGACCCTACGCATGGTCCATGCACTTGCCCAACTTCGGTTCTTTCACAGGAGAGGGTCCAGGCAGATCTTTGCTTTTGAACGATCCTATTCCAGAGGCGAAGTATGACTGGAATCTTGATTTAGACCGCATGGTCGGGACTTTGGAACTTCCGCAGAGCAAGATAGGAAAGGTGGAGATCCGTTTGCATCCATTTATAGGCTCAATAGGCGTGGCCCCGCGCTATGGGCGCGTGGAGATGACGCTGACGCCGGGAGAATACGGGGGAAATATGGACTGTGTCGAGACGAAGGAGGGGACAACTCTCCATCTTCCCGTCGGATACACGGGAGCGTATTTAGAGTTTGGAGACATCCACGCCGCTCAGGGCGACGGAGAAATATGCGGCGGGGGTCTGGAAACCACAGCGGAAGTGACCGTTCGGATAGAAGTGATAAAAGGACGGAACATCGAAATGCCCAGGCTCGAAGATGCAACACACATTATGAGCGCAGCAAGCTCGCGGCCCCTTATGGAGGCCCTCCAAGCAGCTTACATAGATATAGTCAAGTGGCTTGTGGAGGACTACGGGTACGAAAAATGGGAGGCCTTCCAGGTCTTATCTCAAGTGGGCACGATGCGAGTGGGAAATGTAGTCGATCCTAATTACACAGCTGTGGCTAAGTTTCCCAAGAAGTATCTGTCGTAGGGAACCTTATGTAGGGGCGAGGTCTACTCGCCTCAAGGGCAGGGAACCGTGCCCCTACGATAGCTTATTGAGGAAATTGGAATGATTGAAGAATAAACCCTCCCGGTAGCATGCGATTTAGCAGAACAATAAAGCTTAATAAGAATCTGTCCCAAGCGTTAGATCTTGTGCGCAGATATTTTACAGAAGAAGGATACAGCCTCAAACAAGAGTCGGAAGGAAGCTATATCTTCGAGCGCGGGAAAAGATGGGTGTCACTATACACCTTCAGAATAGAGAAGTGTCACACTCTCCTGAACGCTGAGCTTGAAGAGATAGACGCCAATTCTACAAAATGCACTCTTTCGTATAAGATACAGACGATCGGACAGATTATCTTGAAGCCCGACAGGGAATTCTGGGAATATGAATTAAATAACTTGATCTCTTTTGTGGAAGGCGGCATAAGAGCTGAGGAGAAACATGACTTCAATCAATACAGAAGGCGGAGGGTCGTCGGATGGATATTGAAGTACGGCACCATTCCCGGTGTAGTGATAGGCATAATCAGTGTCAAAGGCTGCTGAAGACAAACAGGAGATAATATATAGCATAATATCAGGGTGCAAACAAAAAAACTTGCGTTGTACCATCAACCTTATTATATTGTTCTGGTCCCCGATTGACCCCCTGATTGAATCTATTGGGGGTCGGGGAGACGATAACGGCGCATTCGTCCAGTGGCCTAGGACGCTGGCCTCTCACGCCAGAAACAGGGGTTCGACTCCCCTATGCGCCACCAATTTAGAGTTTTCTGAAGGTCGTAAGCGTATCCCTTAAGGTATCTGCACTTACGACCTTTTCCTATATCTTCTTGATATTCTTCTTATCTAATACGATCCAGCTTTGGTCTATTTCAACGCCTGCTACGATGTAGCCGAAAGCGGTGTGGTCAAGGGCCTGTTGTATCTGGCTTTTTAGTTCGTCCTCTGTCACGTCCCAACCCTGAATCACTGATATGAGCCTCTGATCCCTGTCGTAGAGTCTGTATCTATCCAGGATGGCGCCGACCCAGGCGGCTTGGCCTCCGTAGGCGGGGTCGTCCCTATCGAAGATCTTATAGAGGGAGAGTATCCCGACCGCGTTCAGAGGACTTAGAGTCTTTATAAGTGTGGGATAAGTCTCCAATCCGTCGGGATGAGAACAGAGCATTCTTCCGTATCCCAACGTAGTTTCAGGATCTTTGACGCCTCCGACTTCAAGGCCCGCTTCGCACTCTTCCGTAATGATCGGGACTACGTTCAACCTGGGAAAAAGAGATTCTACGGCTTCTACAAACCTTAAGACAGCTATGGGGTTCTTTCCAAAGTAATCGGGCCAATCCCCTGACAACTTCTCACCTTCCGAGTTATCCCACATCCTGCAAAGGGCGTTCCCGCAGCCGCAGCCTTCGGGAGCGGACTGGACATCGTTGAGAAAGATGCCGAGGGCACGCTCCGGTCCTGCTCTTTGGATGAGGGATTTTACCCTATCCTTTTCGTAGTCGAAGACACCCTTGTTGTTGATGGAGACCCAGGGATATATGGACACAGAAGAGCCGCCGTAGAACCCCGTCTTATGCGGACGGTGCATCCATTTTCGGTTTTTGGCTACGGCAGACCTGTCTCTTCCGACCTCGATCCAGTAGTACAGACCGAAGCCGCTTGTGATTATGCTGTCTTTGAAACTGGAAAGATCAGCCTCCTTTTTGATCCTGGATATGTCAAGGACGACGGCGTTGTATCCCTCGTCTCTTAATTTCTCAAGGAGACTTTGATCTATCTTGTCAGGAGATGTGAGGTATCCCCTGAGGGTTTCTTCTCCTTGGGCATATGTATTTATAGCCGTAAACAGGGCTAAAAGGGAAATAATTAAGATTATGCTCGTTGGGCGCATTTTCATCCTCCGTTATAGAGTTATCTAATGCAGAACAGACATTCACCTTCTGTTTCTTAATATAAATTTGAAGTGACTATTAACGACTGGCTACGAGGCTTCCAACTATGAATCTCGACTCCTATTCAAAACCGTACACTTTCACATGATTACCATCGCGATAGAACAACTCAGGCACCGCATCACCTATTAGATTGCCGAGCATAAGGTTACTGGGAATAGTATTTTTGAGTTCTTCGGGAAACGAGATATGGCGATCAAACACAAAGGTCCCGTTTTGCCACTCAAAGCACCAGATTCCCCAAGGTTCAGAGTGGTCAGGGTAGCCATAACCACTTGTTAGCAATTCAATACGCCCATCTCCGTCAACATCTCCCGCACCGTGTAAACGACCAGCCCCGGCATGTAAGAATCGCTCAAAGTGCCAGGACGTATCTCGGACAAGGTAATAGAAACTGGCAGAGTCACCATGAGGCCCAGAAATAACGATCTCATCGGCTTTATCGTTATTGAAGTCTGCTGTCACGACTGTAGGATGAAAAGAGAGGAATGGAAAGTCAACCTCCGCAATCGTGACGAGCTGCCTATCGTGACTAAACAAGACAAATTTATAGCGTTCGCCAACGGTACCGGGCGTGATCTTGACAGATGAAATGAAGCCGATTAGAAACAACGGCCCGGAAGGATCCTGCAGAATATTTAGAGTTCGGATCGGAAGTCCTGTATTTCCCGGAGAATAGTAGGTGTATCTTGTACCGCTGCCAAAGTTGCAGGACGTCAGATCTCGCCCTTGCCCAGTCCAAATACCCAATTTATGACACGCAAAGTCATAGACATCTCTCAGTTCGCATTTCTCATACGTGGTGACTTGACGAAACGTGTCACCGTCCCAGGTATAGCCAGCCGGATGTCCATCGAATCCCAACAAGTGAGTTTGTTGCCCACCGTCTATGTAGACAATATCATCCTTTTGATCGTGGTTTATATTTCCCAGTTTAACGAGCCTATTGTTCGCATATTTTGATGGGAGAGGACGCTCCTTAATAAGATTAAAATCAAGTTCGCCCTCCCAGATAAGCTTTACAGACACGGGTTCATTTGCGGCACTGCCGGGTGTCGCGTTCAGAAACAAACTTAAGACTGACAGAACTTTAATCAGTTGATAGCGGATGTTTCTCAAAATGTAGATTCCCTTGAAAAGGAACAGCCTTTCAGATCAGGAAAGGTTGATTTCTTCTGAGCATTCCCGTTAGTAGGAAACCAAAGAATAGCGTAAAGAGCTACAATTATACCTACGAAGAACAAAAGCAATAACTTTTCAAAGTCACTATTCCCGTTTGATCTGCTTTGAGTCAAGATGATTTTCCTCCTTTTCCGTTTTGCTCCTTTTGGCCGCCTTATCTTTGAGCCTTTTCAGCTCGTCCTCTATATCTATCTTCTCAAACTCCTTCTTCAGTTCGTACTCCTCCCACGATTCGTCAAAAGATCCTACTTCCCAATCGGGGATGTCTCGACCGCATATCTCAGATGCAGCGATTCCTGCCATCCCTCCGACAAATATTCCGGATATAAAGCCCAGCATTCTAATTCCTCCTTTACGGCGTGCTCATTTGGAGCCTCTGATAGTAATATGGTCCGATATAGAGACGATGGGTTACGGATTCTGGCAGCAAGTATAAGAGCATCACAGCTAATATGGTGTGAGAAATCGAAATTGTCACAAGATTAGGGTTTTTTCGAAAGGAGAAAGACCAGAAGATGCCCGCTACGAATGTTACTGAGGATAAGAATAGATTGGGCCAGTGCACTGAGCCGAATATAAAAGCGTTCAAAAGGGCCGTCCAGCGGACGTCTCCGAAGGCGTCCTTTAATCTGTTGTTAAAGAAGGACTGAAAGAAGTACTGCTGGAAGAACGCCCAGAGGAAATATCCAAAAGGGAGTATAAAGAGACGATCGTCTATGTGCATCCCTTTGAGGCCTATTCCTCCCACTATTAGGATAGCTGCTGAGATCAGCGTGAATATCCCCACCTCTTTCAAGGAATCTGGAATGTTGTCCGTCCTGATGCCTATGCTCTTTAAGCTCTCGTTATGGATCAGATGGGACACAACTGTGAATGCGATTGCAAAGATCACCACGAAAAAGCTCAAGAGCAGATTCTGCAGAGGATGAACTATCCAGATAAAGACGAAGATGTAGGATAACAGAAAGACGCTTTCAATCAGTGGAAAATATGCCTTTTTTGCAGGTGTCTTCATCTTATCCCCGGCGGCATTGAGTCTAGTAATTGTGCTATGCGAAGTCCTAATCTTCCTGCCCTCTCTAATGCTTTGGGATCTATACCATCCGGGGTATCTCTGGGAGAATGAGCTCTGAAAAAGGGTCGGTTGAACTTCTCTCCCAACAGGGTGATAGCGTCGAATCCTCTCCAAGCTATCGGCATGTGGTCCATTCCCGCTCCGAACGGAAGATAGGATCGCAAAACCCGTAATCTTTCCTGCTCTGCGGCACGAATGCCTATTTTGCTCAACCGTTTAGCTGTCCGAACAGGAGGGACTCCGTGAGCAGTGATCAACGACAGTTTGTCTCCTACTCCGATCATCTCATAGTTGACAAAAAATGTGTTCTCTACCTCCAAGCTGTCCTCTTTCCTTTGAATATATCTCATCGCCCCGACCATGCCCTCCTCTTCAGCACCTGTAGTCAGAAACGTTAAATTCGTCCTTTCGAGATCCAGCTCCTCTGTGCACCTTGCAAGTTCTAAAAGTATACCCACCCCCGATCCGTTGTCCAGTGCTCCCGGCGATCCGTTCTTAGATCTTATCGCCGAAAGCGGTAAGAATAAGATAAAAGACGCAAACGCTGTCCACCTCAAGAAATCGTAGGGGAGGACTATATCTCCCATAATCGCTGAGATAATTACAGCAAGACAGACGCCCAAAATAAGAAGAACACCGCTGAAGAATAATAGAAACCTGACGACAAGGGATAAAGGCTGGGACTTGGAGTCGTAGTGAGCGACAAATATTAACTCCACTTCCTTACTTGCTGAAGTCCTTCGGGCGATGATGTTGCGCGCTGTTTTTTCAGGTCCGATGTTGAATATCTTCTCCACAAGTCCATTCCACCTGCTCGTAGCGCATATTGAAAAGAGGATAGCTGTGCACAAAACGCCTGAGATCGGCCTCATATTCGGCAGTAAAAAGACAGCGATTATGCCGACGAAGCTCAAAAAAAGCGGTGCTGTGCTCCACCCTAATCTGTGAGGTGTTGTCGAGAATCGGAACTCCTGAACTTCGACGTTCAGACCTATGTCTTTAAAGAAGTCGAGTATATATGTTGCGGCTCGGTCCCCTCCCTGGCTTCCTGTCCGCCTCGGGAAGGAGAGATTTTCTACGTGACTGTACGCACAGGAACCGTCAAAGGGCATAAGCTTTGATCGCCGTTACCAAAAGACCGTGGGCTGCATTGCAGACGATAATATCTTTAAACCCCGCCTCTGCAAAGTAATTATTAAGCTCCTTTTGGGAGTAAAGAACGAACTTCGAACCTCCGCTTACAATAGGGAAGGAGATCTTCAGAAAGCGTGAGATAACTCCCGTTCCTCTTGTCCAGAGGATAATTTCCCCACCGTTACAGAGGACGCGCCCTATCTCTTTGATGGCCATCTGTGGCTCTACGATGTGGCACAGCACGCCAAAAGATGTCACGATCTCAAAAGTTTCACTGTCAAATGGCAGTGCAAGTGCGCTCGTCTGAATAAGTTTCAATCTATCCTGAAAGCTATCCTCTGCCTCTGCCGCTTTCAAAATATTATACGAAAGGTCAACTGCTACAACATCTGCTTTTGGATACATTTTGGCAAATGTCTTCGCCACCAGCCCTGTTCCTGTACCCAGATCTAGCATACTCGAAGGCGCTCTATCGAGCATTTCGGCGGTCTCTTGAATCAACTTGTGGTAGCCCGTGGGACCTATCAGCTTCAGCCACAGCGGATAGCCCTTTGCGTAAAGCGTTGACCATCGCACGAGTTTGATCTCTTGCTCTGTGGATCTTTCGGCTAAAGTTTGCCATTCAGTCCGACAGTTCAACTTATACGCATGTCTATGCATCAAGGAATCTGATTTAAGTCCGAAAGGTTCGGCACTCTTCAGGAAGATGGTGGGAAATCTCATGTTTGATTTCCGCCTTTTAAACCAAGTTAGGCTGTTCGGCGCGCTCGGTCGCTTTTAACGGAGAATATTGCAGTTCCTAAACACAGTATCCCTTACTTCAAAACTGCCTTAAGATGCTCAATCAGCTGACGATCTTGATCAGTCCGATCCTTGAAGCTTTGCAGAGGGGTTACATCTACTTTCATTATGCCCCAAATAGGCAAGCTCTGCAATAGACGACTTAACTCCTCGTTGGATGATGCCTGCACGATAAACACACCGGCCCTGGCTCCAGCCACAATCCCTCCAGCCAGGATTTTCTTCTCAGCTTCCAGTTTTGCTAAAGTCTCCAGAGTGGGAATAACCATCTGCTCCACAAACTGTATAGTCTGCTGAGGGGGATGCATCTCACCAGTTTCAACACTTTCCATGGTTACGAGATATAGCATCTTACCCTTTTCCTTACCTTGAGGAACATTGACTGATAGGAAAAGAGCTATAACAGCCACCAATATTAGCGTAACAATGGTTTTTACATTTCTACGCATAGTTCTTTCTCCTTCTTGTTTTGTGTTTTACCTTGGGCGCGCCGCTTCGCCTAAGTATATTTATGCACAGAAAAAGTCTCGACTCCTTGCAAACGGACTCCTGTCTGGAAGTCTGTGTATTAAGGGATCTGATTTAAGTCCGAAAAGTTTTACACTTTTGGGAAAGGTGTTATTGGGAGCGCGTACCGGTCTTCCGTTTTTTCAAGTGGCCATATTTTTCTTTGAGTTCACGAAGGAATCCCTCACGATCAGATAAGCACTTTTTGCTCAATTCTTCGGTAACCTTCCGCTGAAATTTAACCGCATCAAATTTCTTCTTCACGGATGACCTCTCAATGGTATATCACCTACACCATCACCCTATCAGAAGCCCTTATGCACTCCGCCAACAGCCGTACACCTTCCCTTATGTCATCGTGCGAGGGGTAGCCAAAGGAGAGCCTAACGTAATTTATATCCTCATCCTTGGAGTAAAACGACCTCCCCATAGGGCAGTTGATTCCTTTGCCCGCAACCAGTTTTTCTACTCCGGATATATCTACACTTTCTGGCAATTTAATCCATATAAAGAGGCCCCCGGTGGGACGGCTCCACGTACAGTAGCCGCCTAAAGTTTCCTCCAACTCCTGGAACATTACATCACGCTTTCCCTTGAAGATGCCGCACACTTCCTTGATATGAGTCCAGAGATTCTCCTTGAGATATTCGGCCAAGATGCAGCTTGCAAGCGCCGTCGTCCCGCCGTCTATCTTATTGCTTATTATCCTCTGTATGATCTCTTCAGAGGCGGCGAAGTATCCCAATCTGATGCCCGGCCCCATTATCTTGGAGAAGGAGGCGAGATAAAGTGTAGACTTTGTGTCGTCCATAGCGTACAGGGACGAGACGTTCTCACCTTCAAAGCGCAGATCGCCGTAGCAGTTGTCCTCAACTACCATAACATCGTGATTACGCGCTATGTCCAGTAGCTCTTTCCTGCGACCGAGGGGCATAACCGAACCTGTGGGATTCTGATTTGTGCCGATGGTGTATATGAACTTGGGGTTTTTCCCCTGATCCTTTAAATCGCTCAGGGCACCTTCGAGTTCGTCCATCCTCATCCCGTCCTCATCGAGCGGGATTCCCACAATATCCGCGCCGTAGTGCCTGAAGGCTCTGAGCGTTCCTGAGTAAGTGAATTCCTCAGTGATCACAGGTTCCCCCCTGTTCACAAAGGTCTGGGTGATAAGGCTTATCGCCTGCATCGAGCCTGTAGTCAGGACTATGTTGTCGGGAGGAAGTTCGGCGCCTTCGCGCCTGTAGAACCTTAAGGATGCGACCTCCCTCAAGCCGAGGTATCCTTTAGAGTCCGGGTAGAGGACAAGGCTATGTCCTATCTGGGGCAGAATCCTGGTAGCCGCAGAGGCAAGCTCGACTGAGGGAAAAGACCCCGGGTCGGGAGATCCTCCTCCGAAATTGTAGGTCTTCACGTAAATGTCCTTTCTTTGGAAGGCTAAGGCAAAGGCTGAGGCTAAGACCCCACTGTCTTCGCCTCAGCTCTCTCCTTCGCTTACATTTTAAATGCTGTTGTAGTCCAATACGACTTTGATTGCGCCATCTGTCCTATTCGAAAAGATCTCGAAGCCCCTTTGAACCTCATCGAAGGGCATAACATGGGTGACTATAGGAGATACATCTATCCTGCCCTGCACTATCATATCTATCGCCAGCGGGAAATCTCTTTTTACCTCCGGGCCTCCAGAACCCACCATCCTGAGATTCTTCCTCAAGAAATTCTCGTATTTGAAATCGTACACAGATTTGTCCGGCACTCCGAAGCAGAGCAATGTGCCCTCATGCTTTACCAGATCCAGACATGTATTGATCGTGCCCGTCTGGTGTCCCACAGCCTCTATGACAAGATCTGCCATCTTTCCGTCTGTAATATCTCTTACCCTTTGGATGGCGTCTTCCCTTATGACATTCACAGTATGCGTGGCTCCCATCTGCAAAGCGACGTCCAGGCGGTAATCCAGCAAATCGAGGGCGATGATCCTCTTTGCGCCCAAATTGCTGAGCAGGCTGTCCATCAAAAGTCCAATGGGGCCCTGACCGACTACTACTACGTTCCAATGGATGATATTCTCCAACTTCCGGAACGCCCATATTATCGTTCCCAAGGGTTGGGATAGGACTATATGCTCCTTCTTTTCGTACCTTGGGAGATGCACGGTGTAATCTTCGTCCGAGGGAAAGTACTCCATCAGTCCGCCCGGACCCGTTGGGAGAGATAGGACTTCGTCGCCTTCCTTGAATTCTTTAGATCTGCTCTGGGCGATAACGCCCACGCATTCGTGGATCGAGGCCCCGGGGGCAAGAGGGTATTCGGAGGCCGGATGTTCAAAGGCAAACTCGGGCACATCGGTGCCGCATATCGCAGCCTTATCGACTTTAACCAGCACGCTCCCGTCCTTAGCGCTGGAAACATCAGGCTTTGCTACATCCACGATCTCAAATCTTTGTGGTCCCACAATCTGAGCCGCTTTCACGCTGATCTCCGTGGTGCATTAGAGTTGAAAACGTTGTCCTCTTCTTCGGGGATAGAGGCTCTGATAGCTGCCTCCACCTGTGGCAGAGCTGCAGCCACTGCATCCTGATCCACGCTCGATGCGAAATCCTTATATCCTGCCGTCTGGATTCATAGAGAGTAGATTGCTACTCAACTGCTCCAGAGTCCACGCAACAGGGTCGGGGACTTCCCCCTTATCCAGATCCCTCTTATCGTCTTTTCCGATGGGGTCAAAGTGATAGTGCGGATCTTTCTCGAAGCAGTAGAATCTAAGGAGTTGAACTCTTTTCCCCTCGACCTCCCCAAAGACTTTAAGTCCGGGCCTCTGTCGCTTCCAAAGACTCGGCACTCCACTTCTAAATGGACACCTCTTACGTGGAACGACTGACTCATAGTTTAACCTCCCTCTAAGGTCGCGGTAACCTCATCTCCAAGCTATCGTAAACTAATGCAATGATAGAATCGACTTATCTTTATCGTCAAGCGATCTCAACCAGAGAACGAGCATAGGCATTCTATTCTTTTTCATCGGATCAGGGGCTTGCTGGGTCAACGGCGCGTCAGGGACTTAATCTTGCGTCCAGTTTTCAAGATAGCTTTTGACATGGAGGATGTATATTTCTCCGTGACGTAGTAGGGAGTCAAGACTCCTCCAAATCCGCGTTTGAATTTGGCGATTGAAGGGATGTTCGCCCCCACAAAATCGAAACTATGACACTGAGAAGACATCTCTTTAAAGACTTCCGAGTACAGGAGCGAGGTCGCCCCACTGCTGTTGTATTCCGGGTCGGCTCCCGCTATCCATGCGTAGAGTGTCTCGAAGCCCTGCACGAAGACCACAGTCGAGACGGTGGCACCCGATGGTTCTTCCGCTGTGTACATACTGCAAAGACCCGACTCCTGAGCGGCTCTGTGGAAGACATCTACGATCCTATCGGGGACAGGCTGTAAGCGCCTTTTTTCATAGATCATTTTATATTGACAAATGAAGAGATTAAGATCGTCTTTTTGATGAATGGAAAAGCAGTTCTTTTGGGCCTTTCTTATGACAGTGTTCGTTCGGTTCTCAAATGCACTCCACAACTTGTCAGCTTCAGAAAGATCTATTCTGTACGTGTATTTGACCAGAATTTGCCAGTCTCTCCAGATAAATTCCCGGATATCTTCTATGTCCGGGGAGTGAGAAAGGAGGATGTAGTCGAAGTCACTCTCCAATCTGGTGATTATGCCCGCGGTGGCTTTCTGGCGTTCGGCTTCTACTTTCGCAGCACGTATGGCGGGAATGTGAGCGTATATAAATCCTCCATATGGAGTTAAGATGGGCGTAGTGAATCTGTCCAACCGAGCTTTCTTTGTTCTGAGACCTGAGCACCCTGCAATGAGGTTGCCCTTCTTGTAGCACCCGTAGATAACTATGTCCCCACCTGTGGATTTACGAGCGGCAGAGAGCCATGCGGACGTGGAAAAGACGGTCCCGCCGGGCGAATCTTTTACAAACTGATCCCACGTTTTCCAATCGTCCATTATTTCGACTTCGTAGTTATCGTTCATTTTGCCTCTGAGGCTGAGGCCATAGTTTCTTAAAATAGCTCTTGACTCTCTCTTTAAAGACCTTCTTCTTATCTTTGAGACACAAATCTCGGATAGCCTTTCTGGATGTCCTTTCTGGCTCTTCTCTTATGAAGGAAGTGGCGCTTTTCTTCATATTATGCGCGTGTTCCATCAGATTGCGGAAGGCCTCAATGTCTACAGGATCTTCCAATTGTTCGAGTATAGCGTCGTCTTCGCTGAAATCCCGTTTTTGTTTCCGCTCAGACATAGGGCGATGACCTCTCCCGGAAGAGGGGCGGTTAGATCGGATCAATTCTTCACTGAGAGAATATATGAAAGCTGCAATCCGAAGTCAACTGCAAAAGGAAATAGCCTTGCAGAATCTTGAAGCCCTCACAAATCTGGGCTGCATCCCCATTTTTAAAGTTGACTTTCCTATATATCTATCGTATATTGAATAGTAAGGATGCTTTTTGATAAAGTGTGGGGATAGCATTGGCAATCCTACTATTATGGCTTTAGCAGGACCGCTTTTTGTCTGAGGTGCAAGACAGATGGAACTCACAGATAGGGTTCGGGCGTTTATACTCAGGCATAATATGATATTGCCCAAAGAGAAGGTTCTGGTGGCACTATCAGGTGGACCCGATTCTGTGGCTCTTCTGGACGTACTCTACCGTCTGAAGACGGATCTGGAGGTAGAACTCCACGCGGCTCATCTGAATCACAGCCTGAGGGGCGCCGAATCAGATGAGGATGCACGCTTTGCAGAAGAGCTTGCAGGGAGCATGGGGATAGGATGCGCAGTCGGAATAGAGGATGTCAAATCCTTTGTGAAAAGGATAAAAGTCTCTACCGAGAACGGGGCAAGGATTCTCAGATACCGCTTCTTGCAGAGAGCAGCAGAGGAGGTAGGGGCCTCAAAAATAGCCACAGGTCATAACCTCAACGATCAGGCAGAGACGGTACTGCTGCGTCTCTTAAGAGGGACAGGAGCCCGGGGATTAGGAGGGATACGGCCGATGAGGCAAAGCTCCATCATCAGGCCGCTATTGAGCGTGGAAAGATACCAGATAAAACGCTATCTATCCGAGCGCGGCTTGTCCTTTCGTGAGGATTCGTCAAATTCGGATACCAACTTTGCCAGAAATAAGATCAGAAACGAGTTAATTCCCCTTTTGGAGGAGGACTATAGCCGGAATATCTTGAAGATCCTTGACAGGACAGGCCACATCCTTCAAGATGAAGATGATTTTCTGGATGACGTCTCACAAAAGGTGTTTGAGGATGTGGTAGAAAATGAATTAAAAGGCAAGATCTTCCTCAACCTGGCGCGCCTTTTGGACTACCACGTGGCGGTACAACGACGCATCATAAGGATATGCCTGGAGCGGCTCTTTGAAGGAGAAGCAAGATCGGACTTTGAATCTGTGGAAGCTGTTCTCTTGGTTGCAGAAGGCAAAAAGAGGAAAGTCGATCTTACAAAAGGAATCGGGGTACAAAGATCAGGGGGACTGCTGATCTTTAAGAGAGGGGCGATTCCGCCCTTTAGAACCAGGGTGAACCTCCCTGGCCAGACCTCTATCTCCGAGTTGGGTGCGACTCTTCGAACTCGAATAGTCCCCTTCGCCGGGCACGTCCAGATGTACAAATATTCCGATTCCTATAGGGCGGCGTTTGATGTGAATTCAGTGGGGACTTGCTTGGAGATCAGGAGCCCGCTTCCAGAAGATACGCTGCGTCCCTTCGGGATGCACGGTCACAAAAAGATCAAGAACCTTTTGATAGATGAGAAGATCCCCCGTGTTTTGAGGGACGAAGTCCCAATCCTGTCTGACGAAAATGGTATATTGTGGGTCGTAGGCGTGAAGATAGATGAAACCAGACGTGTGAGTCCACAGACACAGAAAGTCTTGGAAGCTGAGTTTCAAAGCCCCTCATGTTTTGAAGCTTGAGCGCAGGAGAATATAGCTTATGAATCGGCCGGATAGTGAGGATAAAAATAAAAAGGACAAAAGGCGAAGATTACTGATGCCGCGTATACCCCGGCGTGGAAAGCGTCAGGACGAAAAGAAGCCAAGTGAGGGGAGATTTCAGCAGGCGCTAAACGAAAAATCGCGGAAGCCCGGAGATCAGAAGGTTCCCCCTCCAAAATGGAGAAAGTTGTCCAAGACGTTCCTGTTCTGGATGCTCATCGTGATGATATTCATAGCGGTAACGAAGTTCTTTGAGAGCGATCCGCCGCAGTTGGAGATAGACTACAGCGAATACAAGGAACTGCTCCAGTCAGGAATGATCGCTGAAGTCACCATAATAGATGCAGAAGTACACGGGGTGCTGAAGGAAGATTACGAACCCAGGGAGAGTTACGAACCTGGGGTAGAGGAGATAAAGAGATACAATGAAAACCGTTTTGTGGTGAATATAGGCATCGTGGATTCGGATACTATTAAGGAGTGGGAAAAATGGGGCGTCGTTATAAGGTTTGAGGAGAAGTCCTCAAACTGGTTGGGAGTCGTGCTTCAGATATTTCCGTGGTTTATATTCTTCGGCGTGTGGCTCTTCCTCTTAAGGCAGATGCAGGGGGGGCCAAAGGGATTGTTTTCGTTCGGAAAGAGCAAAGCAAAGCTAGTAGCTGAAGACAAACCCAAGGTGACGTTTAAGGACGTGGCGGGAGCCGATGAGGCAAAACAGGAATTAGAGGAGATCATAGAGTTTTTGAAAGACCCGAAGAAGTTTCAAAGATTGGGAGGCAGAATCCCGAAAGGAGTGCTCCTTGTGGGACCTCCAGGTACGGGGAAAACCTATATGGCAAAGGCCGTAGCGGGCGAAGCCGAGGTCCCGTTCTACAGCATGAGCGGGTCCGATTTTGTGGAGATGTTTGTGGGCGTGGGAGCGTCCAGAGTAAGGGACCTCTTTGATCAGGGAAAGAACAGCGCTCCGTGCATTATATTCATAGACGAACTGGATGCTGTAGGAAGACACAGGGGCGCAGGGATAGGCGGCGGACACGATGAGCGCGAGCAGACGTTGAACCAGCTCCTCGTGGAGATGGATGGATTCAACACCAACGAAGGCGTAATCTTAATCGCAGCTACCAATAGGCCAGATGTGTTAGACCCTGCACTTTTGAGGCCGGGGCGGTTCGACAGACAGGTCGTAGTAGAAAGACCAGATGTGAAGGGCAGAGAGGGCATTCTGAGGGTTCATACCAGACTGAAGCACATTCCACTTGCAAAGGGTGTGAATTTGAAGGTGTTGGCCAGAGGAACACCGGGGCTTTCAGGGGCAGATCTGGAGAATCTGGTGAACGAGGCGGCTCTTTTAGCCTCCAGGCGCAACCGGAAGAACGTAACGACGCAGGACTTTGAGGATTCAAAGGACAAGGTTATGATGGGCGCGGAGCGAAGGAGCCTGGTGATCTCTGATGAGGAGAAGAAACTGATTGCCTATCACGAGGTGGGCCATTCTCTGGTCGCAAAGCTTATTCCAGGGAGTGATCCTGTGCATAAGGTGACGATAATTCCGAGGGGAAAGGCCTTAGGTGTAACGCATTTTCTGCCTATAGACGAAAAACATACTTATTCAAAGACCTACTGTCTGGGAAAGATAGCTCATGTTTTAGGAGGAAGGGTAGCCGAAAAGATTGTCTTTGGCGAGATGAGCACTGGCTCAGGAAACGATTATGAGCAGGCTACAAACCTTGCACGGAATATGGTGTGTGAATGGGGAATGAGCGATCGTTTGGGCCCTATAACCTACGGGAAGAAAGAAGAGGAGATATTCTTAGGAAGGGAGATAGCCAAGCGCAGGGACTACAGCGAAAAGACAGCGCAGATTATTGATGAGGAGGTAGAGAAGTTAGTCACAGGAGCCGAAAAGAAGGTGGAGCAGTTGTTGAGAGATAATACAGATAAGATGCATACTCTGGCTGAGATCCTTTTGGAGTTAGAGGTATTGGACGGTTCTCAAATAGATAGGGTCCTGGCTGGGGAGGACCTTCGAAAGGGCAGGAGTAAGCAACCTCGCAGGAGAAGAAGTACGCCGTCTCGCACGAATCCTAGCAGAAGCCCCACCTCAAACCAGGACGGTGAAAGCCCAGAACATTCACCCCATTCGGATTCAAAGGATACTCAAAAGGGCAAAGCGCCAGATTCCAAAGATAAAGATTCACAAGACGGCAGAGAGCAGGAGGATGTGGGCACTTCAAAGGAGCAGCCCCAAAACAGATAGATATAGCGTCAAAGCTTGACCCTGAATGTAAAGGACAAATTCGCAGAGTAAAAAGGGATGGAAGGATGCCTTACAAACTACCAAGATGCGGCATCATTTCCATCCCTTTTTTGAATTACGACGTAGAGAGCTTTGTAGTTCTGGAGTGAGAGATTTGATAAGGACGATATGTCTGAAAAATAGAGACGAAGTGGAAAGAGAAATGGGGCTTCTCGGCGTTGATCCGGGCGGGCGGGCGCTGATGTCCGATAAGGCTCTCTTCAAAGTTGTGAAGGTATATGGAGTATCCTCTCCGGCGGCGAATATCCTAAAGCAGGAGCTGTTGTCTTTGGGAGGGGATGCAGGAGTGGCTAAGGGAGTGATAAACTGTAAGCTTGAGAAGTCCGATGTGCTACTTATGGGAACTTTAAAGCAGTTGAACGAACTGGCAAAGAAGCTAAAGGCTCAGCCATTCGGCTTAAAGAAGGTGGCTATGGATCTATCGGAACATTTAAAGAGAGAGGAGCGGGGGAATAAGTTGCAGATCCGTCTCAGGGACCGGAGCTTATGCCTTTCGTCCAGGACGCACGTCATGGGCATATTGAACGTGACGCCAGATTCTTTCTCAGATGGAGGCAGATTCATAGAAAAAGATGCGGCCTTAGGGCAGGCTTTGCGAATGATAGCAGAAGGCGCAGATATAATAGATATAGGGGGTGAATCGACTCGTCCCGGATCAGATACTGTGCCTTTTGATGTGGAAGTGGAAAGAGTAGTCCCGACAGTGGAGGCGATAAGAAGAAAGTCCGATATTCCCATATCCGTAGACACGTATAAACCAACAGTCGCAAGATGCGCTCTGGATGCCGGAGCGGACATAATCAACGACATAAGCGCCCTAAGGGGGATGCAGAAGGATGTGGCAGCAAAGCCAGACTCTCTCGACCAGAAGATGATCGCTGTGGCAACAGAATACGAGGCCCCTGTGGTCTTGATGCATCTTCTGGGAACGCCCAAGACTATGCAGAAGAATCCCTCTTATGTCGATCTGATGGGAGAAATATGGGAGTTTTTGCAAGAGAGGATGTCCATGTGCAGGCAAATGGGAATAGGGGAGGATAAGATAATCGTAGATCCGGGCATCGGCTTCGGCAAGACGCCCGAACATAATCTGGAGATTATAAGAAGATTAAGCGAATTGGCGTCGTTGGGATGTCCCCTCTTAGTCGGTCCTTCAAAAAAATCGTTTATAGGCAAGACGTTAGACCTTTCTCCTGAAGATCGTTTAGAGGGGACTTTAGCAGCGTGTGTAATAGCCGCTTGTAACGGAGTAAATGTCCTGAGAGTTCACGATGTGAAAGAGACAGTAAGGGCGCTTTCTATGGCAGATGCGATCTCAAGCGGTAGCTTTGACCTATAAGACCTGTGCAGATTGATCCTCGTGATCCCCGATAGAATCAATCGGGAATTGAGGAGGGAAAACAGGTTTTCCTTCCATTTTATACTTAAACATCTGGTCAAGGGATCGGATGATTTGGCTCATAGGTAAATTGATGTCTTCTACATCTTTGCCGGAAAGATATAGGATCTTTCCAAGTTCCATTCTCTTCACCTCATCTGCAGAATTTGATCGTATTCGAAGTCTAACATGCGAAGTGCTTGGCGTCCCTTAGACTAAAGGCTTCCCCTCAAGATCACTCGCCCCATACCTCCCAAAGAGTTCGAGCCAGTTGCCGCCAGGATCTTGGTTATATCAGATTGGTTGTATCCGCGCTTCAGCAGCTGCCGTGGAACGCTGAACAGCTTATCAGGTGTCTCCATATCCCGGTGATACCCTCACAGTAGATTCCTATCCAGACTCCTGTACTGTATGGCTTCGCCCACATGCTGAGGAAGTATGTGTTCACTTCCCTCCAAATCAGCTATGGTCCTTGAGACTTTGAGAATCCTGTCGTAAGCCCTTGCGGACAAACCTAGCTTCGTTATAGCCGTCTTTAAGAGTTCATTCCCCTTTTCGTCTATCTTGCAAAACGTCCTTATCTGTTTGGATTCCATCTGGGCGTTGCAGAACGTATCAGACAATCCTTTGAATCTGGCTTGCTGAATCTGCCTTGCCCTGTTCACCTTTTTCCTTATGAGTTCTGATTTTTCGCCTGTAGGGTTCCCGGATAGTTCCTTATAGCGGACTGCGGGGACCTCGATGTGTATATCTATCCTGTCCAACAGCGGTCCCGATATTTTGGACATGTATCTCTGGATCAGAAGTGGAGAGCAGGTGCACTCGCGGTTAGGATCGGAAAAATACCCGCAGGGGCAGGGATTCATCGCAGCGGCTAACATGAAGGTTGATGGATAGGTAAGGGAGACCGCGGCTCTGGATATTGTGACTCTTCCGTCTTCGATGGGCTGCCTTAGAACTTCCAGCACAGATCTCTTAAATTCGGGCAGTTCGTCCAAGAATAGTACGCCGTGATGGGCTAAACTTACCTCTCCAGGCTTCGGATTGGGACCTCCTCCGATAAGTCCGGCGTCGCTAATTGTGTGATGCGGAGAGCGAAAGGGTCTAGTAGTTATGAGGGCTGTATCTTCGTCAAGGCGACCGGCCACAGAGTGTATCTTAGTCGTGGAGATAGCCTCCTCCTGCGTAAGATCGGGGAGTATAGTAGGAAGTCTGCGAGCAAGCATAGTCTTGCCAGATCCGGGAGGGCCTATCATAATGATATTATGTCCCCCTGCTGCGGCGACTTCCAAGGACCTTTTGACATGCTCCTGGCCTTTGACGTCCAAAAAGTCGAGTGTGTATTCCCCGCTCTGTGCAAAGACCTGTCCAATATCGAATCTGAGGGGCTGTAGAGCAATCTCTCTGTTGAGAAATCCGACGGACTCAGATAGGCTTAAGGCAGGATAGACCTCAAGTTCAGGTCCAGCCATTGCGGCTTCTTTGACGTTCTCCCTCGGTAGGATAATACCCCTGAGTCCGCGCTCTTTTGCATCCACCGCCATAGAGAGAACGCCCCTTATCGGTCGGAGCGAGCCGTCTAAAGAGAGTTCCCCAACGAGCATGTAGTCCTCCAGGAAGCCCGGCTCAACCTGCTTTGTGGCGGCCAGAATGCCGACAGCCACAGGGAGGTCGAAGGCAGAACCCTCCTTCCTTATGTCGGCCGGAGCCAGGTTCACTGTGATCCTCTTCTGCGGGAACAGGAGGCCGGAGTTCTTAATAGCGGCGGCGACTCGGTCCTTGCTCTCCTTTACCGCAGCATCAGGGAGTCCGACTATGGAAAACGAGGGCAATTGTCGGTCTATGTCGGTCTCAACCTCGACAAGATAGGCATCTATACCCAGCGTAGCGCTACTTAGTACCTTTGATAGCATAAGGCAGCCTATCAGAAAAGTGAAGATTTCTCCACGATCGTCCGTTCGGTAGACGTCGGTTATTCAGATGACGTTGCACACATTGTCAGTTGCCAGAGTGGTTGGCGTGAAGGTTCCTAAGGGCAAGATGTCTTGTCCTTTAGCGCCGGTAGATACGCCGATTATAGTCGTCATAGATCTCGCGAGCACGCTGGTCTTCCTTGACCGCGGTGACCATTTCAGCGAGTGTTCTGATCTGATCCTGGAGGAATATGCGGCCTTTCTCGGCCGTGGAACTGCCGGGCGTGCCGCGCGTCAGTTGCGGCTGCATGGAGATCCACGCCATCGGGGTATACATATGCTTCAGATGATCCAAGTCTTCGCGTGGTGGCTCATTTACCTGCCTGGCTTCGTCCATGTCCACCAGGTCGGGATGGATGTGCAGCATCTCACTGGTCTCCCACTCGCAGGCGTGCCCGTAATCTGAAGACTCAAAGATCTCGTAGAACAGGTCTTTGTTCATGTAACCGCCGACTGCATCGGGGTCCTTGCCCCGGGCGTCGCAGTAGTAAGGCACCCAGTCCTTGCCTTTGTCGAGCATAGACATGACAAACTGCGGCAGAAACCACTTGTTGCCACCGTGCCCACTGACGAAGATGATCTTCTTGCAGCCGTTGCGGGCGATCTCGTCGCAGACATTTTCGAATAGAGGAAAGAGCAGATGATTGTCTATGACTATCCCTCCGGGCACAGCTTTGGCTTCGAAGTTGCTGGAGAAATGGATGACGGGGAAGACAATGGCCGGAGCGAGCTTGGCGACCTCAGCCGAGACGTAACGGGCGATGATGGCATCGTTTCCCAGAGGTAAGTGATTGCCGTGGTATTCGAGGACGCCTACCGGGACTATGCACACGCCGCCCGTATCCTTCACAGCTTGCTCAAACTGATCGGCTCGAAGTTGTTCCCATTGCATGAATAGGACTCCTCAATCTGACTCTCAGGGCCGCCAGCGGATCAGCGTCGCCCCACGGTCAGTTAGTTAGGGTAAAATGAGCACTGTGTCGAAGCTGCAAAGATGTGGACCGCAGCGCAGAACGAGACAAACCCGCGCCGGGCACCGGGTTTGACGAATGAATTGGGAAGCATCACCAGTTGTGGACTATCAGGATGAGCCAGAAGACAGAGCCGTGCAACCGTACCGATGGGGCATAGCATTTTGTTCAGATGGATTGTATTGATATCTTTGTGAGGACGTAGAAACGCGATTAATCAGCAGAGCCTTACGCCATCAAACCTACGTGTAGACGGACCCAGAGCTAACTACCGACCTGTCCTTTTGATCCTCAGGATCTCTCCACCCCATCACCTTCGGGCAAGGTCCCGGTCTATCCCCAGTTCACAATAAGGAACTCGATCCAGCTCCTCCCTTCTCAGGGCAGTCATCATTCTCTCTTGCGGACTCATCGGCATTGTCCTACTTCCTCCTATGCGAAGATCGTTTGCAAACGCCCACCTTGTCGCGTCCAACAAAGGGTGCACCTCCCATTTTGTCCTTGGAGGCGATGACGCTTTATAGCTTCGATATAAGCAGTCTATTTCATATCTTAAGAGCTATCCTCTCAATCTCCCCCGTCTCGGTATCGTAGAGACAAAAAGACGGCTCTCCCTTATTCCCCATTATCTCACCGGGGTTGACCAGTTTTGTCTCGTTTAATTCTTCGACCGATTGGACGTGTGTGTGCCCGTAGAATACGACGTTGTAATCTCCCGAGGCGGCCAGGGAACGGGCAAGGTCGGGAAAGTGATGTACAGCGATCTTCTTGCCATCGATCTCTACGTCAGCTATCCTTCCGTGAAGTGTAATGTTGTCTGTGGAAGTGGATTTTGTGGTCAGAAGGTATATATCTCCATCAACGTTGCCAAAGACGCCGTGCATAGGACCTGAAAATTGGCTCAGCTGGTCTATGATGAAAGGAGCACAGTAGTCGCCACAGTGGATCAGAACTTCCGCCTTTCTCTCTTCAATAGCACCCAGAGCTTTGGATAGATTCCAGACGTTATCGTGCGTGTCGCTGATAACCGCTATTATCATCTTTGGCTTCCTTTCCTCAAGAACAGTAGACGGCGACTGCCCCTTCCTTCCCTGTATGCTGTTTAGTTCTTTGGAGCTATCTTCCCGTCAGGGATAAGCTCAGAGCTGTGGTGAGCTTTAGGACATCTCTATTTGCGGCTCTAAGGCGTCCTGATATAAGTTGAGCGAACTCCTTGTAGATGAGATAGCCGATATTGGAGTCTTCTTTTAAGAGCCTTTCAAGGTTGTCCCTTTCGATGACAAATACGGTGCATTCCGTAAGAGCCACCACCGTAGCAGAGCGTTCGTCGCTGTCGAGCATAGCCATCTCTCCAAAGCAGGCGTGGTCTTTCCCCTCAAGGCGGATGAAGGACTTTTCTCTCTCTTCAAATTCTTGTCGAGAGACCTTGAGTGTTAAAGATTTGGAGACCTCAACCCTGCCGTCCAGGAGTATATACATCGTGTTTCCGATTTCTCCTTCGCTGATAATAGCGTCCCCTTCTTTGAATTTTGTCTGGGAGACGACAGTGAGGAGCTTGGCTATCTGCCCGTCCGAGAGGTCTGAGAAAATGGGCACCTGTCTTAAGAATTCTACTTCCTTAGACTCCGTCTTTGTCCCTATAGTGATGTCTCGGTTCATAGCCTGCTCGATTTGCCTGATCTATACGCTTCTTGAGGGCATCTGACTACTTTATTGTGATACGGTCACGGGCTATCACTATAGCTTTATCGTCTTCGAGTATCTCATAATCATCATCGGGGTTTACTATCGTCTCCGCTTTCTTTTTAGTTTCTGCGCTTATGTCCCTACCGGCCAAAAGGAACTCTCTTTTTATGAATTGATCTATCTGCGAAGTGTCGTCACTGATCATGTCCTCCAAGGGGATTCCCTGTTCCTCTGCTATGATCCCGATAAGTATGGCTTTGAATCGCTCTCTGTAATAAAAGGCCAATTCTTTGAATGTCTTTCCCACATATTTTTTGGGTATGTCGGTGCGCCAGATTTCGTTTCCGGGGTCGTAGGTCAAGAGTTCTCTCACAGCTTCGGTTATACCGGAGGACACGGCGGCAGATGCCAGTAAAAAGCCGCTGTACTCCCCTCTTATTATGATGTCGTCCACGTCTGCGCGGCGCAGATGCTGTGCGTTTTCCGAATCCAGAATCTCCGCGCAGACCTTAACTTCAGGTTTGATCGTCTTGATGGCGAGCGTGGCAAAAATCGTGCGTTCGTCGGTGTTAGCCCTTAGGTCGCCCTCCTGCGTCTGTGCAAGGACTATAGCGGCTCGCGCCCCTGAGATATTGGCCCTTTTAAGAACGCTCTCCTGAACGAAGTCCCCTCTGACATAGGAGAGTCCTCTATCGCGGTATCTAAATAGGATTTCGTTGACCTCCTCTTCAGGCAGATCGTTTATTATCAAAAGATCTGCACTTTTGGCGGCCTCGAGTTTGATTAAACCGCCTATGACTTCATCAGCGTGATGGTTCCATCCGCAGATAACTATGTGTCCTTCCGATGTTACGCTTTCCAAACCTCTCCCCTCCTTTATTCTCCTTGCAGTCATGATTGAGGCTATTGTAGCTGTCAAAAGCGAGATTAGGATCATCCCCGAGTATGCGATGGCGCCGCTGGCTACTTTGCTCCATGCTGTCATGTCCCCGTAGCCGGCGGTCGTCATTGTGACCATAGCCCAATAGACAGAGTTCCAGAACGTGAGGTTCTCGTTGCTCGCCTTCTCGAGCGTAAGGAAGACGAAAGCGCCGAGGAACATAACTGTGAGCATCAAGGCAGCAAGAACAAAGACTTTGACTCGCAATATAAACTGCCGAATTCTTCGAATGTATTTGCCCATAATCCAAAGCACTAGTCGCAGTCGGAGTTCACGTTGCACCACCTTTAGATAGCGACATTTCCATCGCTATAGAGTGGCTCTAGTTTGCCGAGCGCAAGATATACAAGGATTCCTATAATAGCCCCCGTGCCGACGCTGGAGAGGAGGAACATAGGTAGAAGAAAGATGATCTTAACACTTTTTATTATAACCAGATATGCCAAAACAAGCTGGGCTATGTTGTGGCCTAAAGCGCCGAATACGCTCACGCCTACTGGACTAAAATACCTTCCCAATCTTTTCTCAACAAGACTCATCGCCGTCAGGCTTACGATAGCTCCTCCCAGGCTGAGTATGAAAGTTGGACCCAAAAATGAGCCTGAAAAGAGCCCGCCGAAGAATATCCTGACCCCTGTGACCAAGGAGGCGTCCTTGATCCCGTACATATAGAGACAGAGGAGCGTCGTTATATTTCCCAGTCCGAGCTTCATCCAGGGAAAAGGCCTGGGGACGTAGGCCTCGAAGACAAAGAGGATCAGTCCTGCCGAGGACAGCAGGGCTATCCTGGTTATCCTCTCTGCAGGCGATGATGCCACTGCGGAGGATATGCCTCCTTTGTGGTGCGGTTTCACCTGGATATGGCGTCGGGCTCTTTCCATCCTTTTGCTGTCCCTTTGGATATTATCAAGACTATCTTGTTGGGGATGCAAGCTGCTATCTGTCCTCCTCTGTGTATCCATCCTGTCCTGACGCATATCCTAAAAGGGCACGGAGAATCTATTACTTTCGCACTCCCTCTTCCTACACTGACTATAGTGTCCCCAAGGGGACCTGATATTGTAAGTGTGTTTTCAGCTTTGAGAGGATATTCTCCGAAGAGGCGGCCATCTCTCTGGACGATCAGCAAGTCTCCCTCTTCCATTAAGGCGGCAAGGACAGGTACGCTGACCAGACCTGCAATTAACAGCGCCCCTATCAAGATCTTATCGGGGAGGGTGAGCATGTTCATCTTAATGGCACGACAAAAGTAAAGATGGACTTATCGTGTCTATAGCAACGCTTCCAGGTCATGGCTTGCACCGAGGCTTAGTATCTGGCTGCGGGTTACGGCAGCCGCCTTCAAAGGGGAGATGATGTCCTTTGAAAGGTCAGGCACATACGTCTTGATGAATTTAAGGGATACATCAGGCTCAATAGTGTAAATGCCTGCTGCTGCTGGAATAAGTACGGTTTCGCCTTTTCTTATCCGTTGCGATCTGCCACCGCCTTGGAAATAGTCGTCAACGTATATGCGTCCGCTCCCTTCAAGTGCAGATAGAGCGTGAAAGGAGCGACTGTGTGTATCCTCGATTATAAATTTGGCACAAGTGATCAGTTCGACGGCGAAATATCTGCAGGCGGCGATGTAACTTTTCCGGCATCCGTCTCTGTCAACAGTAGGGAATGCCTGTAGAGGATCACCCATAAACTCGAAGTCTACCACATCTAATGCCTCGGCGATATGCAGTTGTCTGGGCTTTCCGTTCAAGCCTGCCCTTCCCCAATCGTAGAGGCGGTAGGTAACGTTGGAGGACTGCTGTGTTTCATAAACGATGATTCCGCCACCGATAGAGTGGACGCATCCGGGAGGGACGAAAAGTGCGTCTCCGGGTTTTACGCTTACCGTTTTGAGGCTACCCTCTATCTTGCCACTCTCTATCGCATGGACGAATTGTTCTTTTTCTACTCCACTTTTAAGTCCATAGACGATCTGAGCTCCCCTTTGAGCGTGGATCACGTACCACATCTCGGTCTTTCCGAACTTACCTCGCTCGTTCTTTTGAGCACAACAATCGTCGGGATGGACCTGGACGGATAGCTTCTCTTCCGAGTCGAGGAATTTGATTAAAAGGGGAAAACCTTCACTTTTCTCAATATCGACCTGATATCCCAAAAGCTCCTTTGGAAATTTTCGACAGAGGGAATTAAGAGTCCAGCCCTTGTAGGGGCCATTTTCGATCCTGCTGACATCCTCTCCAAGGTCCGCTATCTCCCAGGATTCCCCTATCCTCTTGCGGCCCGGGAGCTTCTTGTCCAGAACTTTCGCAAGGTTTCTATCCCCCCATACAGCTTCCTTAAAGATGTCGTAGAATTTCAACGGATAGATATGCATCTCCTCCCATCACCCCTCTCAAAGTAGAAAGGCAAAGGTGGAGGCTAACATGGGGTATCCCCTTCACCTTCGCCTTCCGTTTGTTCTGGACTCTCTTCTCCATTGTCCTTTTCCTCATCCTCTCTCTCATCTTCGGTCTTTTCCTTTTTCAGCTTGTCCACTTCATCAACGTAGTTCATTCTGAGCTCAAAGAGGACGTGTTCTAAGAACTGTTTTTCCTTTTCGCTCAGGTTTCCTTCGGTCTTGACTTCGAGCATTCCGAGTATGTCTATAGAATTTTTGGCCTGTTCGAGGTCTTTTTCGATCTTGTTAGTTACGGGATTCATAAGTTTTCCCAGCTGCTGCATGGCTGCGCTTTGAAACATAGCCACTAACTGAAAAAATACGATTTCGTTCATCTGTTCTTCGGTAAGCGCCTCCCCATTTTGTGCCACAGTCTGACCTCCTTAAGCGTCTGGTCCATCATATTGAGATTGCTTCGCTGACCCTTCGCTTCGCTCTGGGCTTCGGACGACATTCTCTGGGGCGTCGGAGTGGAAAGCATAAGGATAAAAAGCACTACCCCCAGCACAAGACCGAATAACTGTCTTTTCAAGTATGGTGTTTTGTCTGTATCTTTCCTGCTCATCAGGCGTCTTCACCTTCCAGCGAGGGAAAAGAATCTAATCCGTTTTATCTACAAGAGTCTTGAGACCAAATGAAAACTAAAAAAATCAACACCATATGTCAAGGAAATTCGTCTCCATATATGTAGGGGCGAACCCACGTCTTCGCCCTACAGTGGACAGTAGACCCTGTATAATATAGGGCAAAAAAATCCCCCAAGGACGACTCCTTGAGGGATTTTCGATCCATATCTTGGGACAGGATCAGAAGAAATTAATGCCAAAGAGGTATCTGTATCTATCAATCTCTATTAAATTAATAGGGGTTCCGTCAGTCTCCGAGATTATCCTCTTGGCCCTATCCATGTTAAGCGGGCGAGCTACGATAAAGAAGGCTCTCAAGGGGAGTCGGTAGAAGGTGAACATCTGGATGTTTATCTCCAGGCCCACGTCTGTCAGAAAGTCTTCTGATCTGATGTTGTCTCTAAGCTCGCCAAACGTCTCAAAGTTCCACGAGGCTCCTGTGTCGAAGAAAACGGTGGCGTAGAGCTTATCAAAGTGCATATTCCAGAAGTGGGTATTTATGTTCTGGAAGACGGGGAAGGTGAAGGAGGCTCGTGTGAAGAAGTCCTGTGGCCCTTCGAGCGTGAAGTAGGGATAGCCTCTTAAGTTCTCCCAACCGCCCAGGTAGAATCTCAAGGGCCAGAAGAAGAATCCTTCAAAGAGATTTCTACTATCGGCAGGCGGAGGCTGTTTTATCTCTTTGTCCCTGTATCTGATCCTGCTCCAAAGGGAGAACGTAGTCCTTCCCGGAAGTCCGATGCGTTCGTTCCAGTTGAACATGTACTGGTTTATGCCTAATTTCGTCTCGTCGGATCCTAAGATGTCAACCGCCCTTCCGTCAATTGAATTGAGCGTTATCAGCGAATCGGCCACAGTGGAATGCAACCTTGTAAAACTGAGCTGAATTGACCTTCCTGTGGGGTTTATCAAGAAGTCCTTCTTGGGATTGCGCTTGAAATACCTCCAGGATACCGTGAAATCGTTGCTCTTGAAGTATGCTAAGTCCTCCTTGGCGCCGTAGACATCTATATCGTCGAAGTTGACCGTAGTATCTACGTCGGACTCGGAGACCCCGAATATATCCGCCGTCTGGTGTGTGAGGTCATGCCTTGCAGTACCTGATAGTTGATCGGTTATGTCTTGGACGCTTCCGTCTGCGCCCCTGCGGAGGATACGGGGCTCGACCACACGGACAAAATCTACATCCCTGCGCCTTTCGGTGAATCTCAGGTTTGCAAACCCAAATGAGAGGGACTGCCTTCCAGTGATCCTGAAATCGGAACCTATAAAGAAGATTCTGTATTTATTCTTGAACGTGAAGTCACCCTTCAGTGGAGAAACGATGACTCCACTTGCATCAGGGATAAAAACAGAAGAGTCAGGATCGTCGGTGCCAATAGGGAAGGGCCAGGGGGAGACGCGAGCCAGCGTGTCCGGAGGAGCGCTGAATTCGATTAGTCTGTTAAGGGTGAGGTTGCGGAAGTAGACGAAGGGGCTCGGATCGAACGCTTTACGTTCTGAACGGACTCGAGGGAGTCCCATACGATAGGAAATTCGGAAATCCGTGTTAATACCAGTGCGCCTCTTCAGGTTCTTGCCTATGGTAACCTGCCCTGACAAGAAGTCTCTTCCGATGACATCTCCCACGCTTGTGTAGAGACCTCCGGTAATCTCATTCGGCGCAAAGTCGCCGCCGGTGAAGGGCTGAGTTACGGAGAGGATAGGAACAAAACCGGACAGGAACCTATCCCCTCTGTATTTTCCAATATTATACTCCTTGCTCAGCTTTTCTCCGTTGAATATACTCTGGTAGTCCCTATCGGCTACGTAGGCGATGTCTGTTTCTTTTTCGTAGCCGTCTCTTTCCAGGCGATAGATGCTGTAGTCGGCAGCATGGTATCCGGCATAGACTATTTCCACTCCGTCGTGAGTAATGGAGGGACAGAAAGCCCCGCCAACCACGTTGGAGATCTTTTGGACCTCTCCGCTTTCAAGGGAGTATTCGTATATGTTGAAGGTGCCGTCCTGATCCGAACTGTAGATGAGCCCGCTCCCGTCAGGCAGCCAGCAGGGATCTCTCTCGTCGGCTGTGCTGTTGATTATGGCCTCAAAGCCCGAGCTATCCGAATATGCCACGCTGTCGGGGAAGGATGTTCCGTCTTTTTTGGCCTCCTTTTTGGAGAACGTAGGGGCATCGGCATCTATGATAGCTATGTCTCTGTCCTCACCTCTGAACACAGAAAAGGCGATCTTTTTTCCGTCGGGGGACCACTGCGGGCTGTAATATTGGGTCGCGTCGTTGTTGTGTGTGAGGAATTCTATGTTTTTGCCGTCTACATCCATCAGGCCGAGGTTGTTGGTGCCGTCTCTGTTCCTCACAAAGGCTATTTTCGACCCGTCGGGGGATATAGCGGGATATTTAGCTCTCAGTCTCGCGCTGATCCTCTTCTCCTTTTTCTCTTCAAGGTCGTAGATGAAAATGTCGCGGTAGCCGCTGTTTTTGAATCTTGTATAGATTAGGTTTGCCCCATCGGGAGACCAGGAAAATCCTCCGTTAACGCGCTTATATTTGTCCATTATAACCCTGTGTTTTCCGGTCTCCAGGTTAAGAACCTTAAGCTTCAGGAAGCTGAAGTCCTCTCCTTCGTTGGAAAGGTAAGCTATTTTCTTAGAGTCGGGTGAATATTTGGGAAAATAGTCGAGGTATCCGCCGTCAATGATCTTTTCGCCTTCTCTTTCGGAGGTCTGCACCTTTCTTGCGACCTCGCCGTATTTCTTCTCCAGACTCCTCTTCCAATCTTTATAGAGGTCGCCGGCAGACATTCCTGTAACCTTTCTTATGGATGAGTTGAAGTTCAAAATCCCGACGTTCTCCACAAGCTCCTCCACCTTCCCCTCTCCGAATCTTTCGTGTATGTAAAGCAGAAAGGAGTAACCCTGGTTGTAGATCATCTCCCAGTGCAATCCATCTTTGCTAAAGATCCCCATCTCGTTGTAGGAGAGGAGATCGTCCTCCAAAGTCGCCATCCTCAGGAGCATGTCTCTGTGTGTATCCCAGGAATCGTAGCCAATCTTGTAGTCCTCAAACTGGGCTATGCCCTCCACAAACCAGCCCGGGGTCGCCAGATGGTATATGGGGAGGCTCAAACTAATGTCGGGGTTTTTATCCGATCTCCGCCACTGAAGAAGTGCATATCTGAAGAACCAGTTCTTCCTGGCTTTTCTCAAAGATAGGACGTGGGCAAGTTCGTGTGTCAGCACGTGCCTTATCCAATTGTGGGTCCCTCTCAGCTCGTAGTCCATACCTGTCGCCCAGATCCCTATGACGCCGGCGTTGTAGTCCGCATATCCGTTTGAATTGTCGGTATTGTCCATTATGAGGATGTAGATGCGGCTGGAAAAATCGTCGTAGAAGTTAAAGGCGCTCGCCATAGGCTCGAAGACCTCTTCAGCTACCTCTGCGACTCTCCTTGCCGTGCCCTCTGTGCCGGTCCTGTAGAGTATTCGGAAGTGGTCTGTCTCTATCTGGTTGAGCTGAGCTTCCGAGGGGGTATATAGGGACGCTATTACCAGAACAGCTAAGAATATCCCCCCTAAGGACTTTAATATGGAACGGCAAATTGGCATTTTTGCATCTCCTTTTGGTTGTCTTTATGAAGCTGGCCCCAGCAGGGCAGTTTTGAGGTACTACCCCGGATTTACCCGGCCAGGAGTAGGACAAAAATGCCTGCATCACCTCTGACGATACCCCCTTAACCCTTCCACCTAACTCCTGATTGTATTTCTCAATAAAGTAATCGACAAGGAAAAAGGGAAGGTCCTCGATATGCTCGCGTAGCGGCGGCAGGACGATAGGAACGACGTTAAGGCATAAGAACCGACATTCCCCATATCACATTCATGAGGGATTATATTTCGATACATTCTTGTTTCTGAATTAATATTACCACTTTTACATTTTTCAACAAGTACTTTTTTCAATTAAAATAGTATTTTCCTCTGAATTATCACTTTCTTTGTGTTTAAATCCTCCAATTAGAGACACCTCTCCATCGACTCACAAAAAAATGTGGCAGTTTAAACAGAATAACATCGCAATCGTTCAATCCGGGATAATATTTCGGCAAATAACCTCTTGTCTATCCCAACCTCAGCCATTTGAAACGTAATATATCCGCTGTGTCTGACAATCTTCGCTCCGATTTTGATAAATTTCACGAGGAGGCTGCGTAGTGACCAGTGTTTGATTTTCTTCGGAAGAACAAAACGTCGCAGGAAGTTGCCCAAGTTGTAAGCCAGAACAAACAGCCAGAGCCTCACCTGATTGGAGACGAAACGCTTGCATGAGAGTCGGGTCCAGTTCAGAGCATACTTGCCCTCCTTAATCCACTGCTCAGCTCTGCCACGGCCATTGTAGAAGTGTACCACGCCTTCTGGCTTGGCGCTCATGTTGGTCACGATAAATCCCACTCTTGGGAATAACTCCCCTTGGTGCCATTCAACCTTGGCGACCACTCGCCTCGATTGATCCCAACTGGCCGCTTTATATTGAAATTCATATAACGATACAATCGGTTTCCTCGGCGGTCGTCCAACTGGCCGAGTCAGCAGGTATCGTATCTTTTCATAGAGTATCTCATTTGCGGGAAGCCGAATGGCATACAAATAGCCGTTTCCCTCCAGATAATCATAAATCTCAGGCTTTGCGAATGCAGCATCGCCTCGAAAGTATTTCCTATTCTTCTTGCTCTCGTATCTCTTGACGATCGGTTCCAGAACTTCCTTCCAACGATCAGCACTGTGAACATTACCAGAGCGAAGTAGGACTCCTTCACAATCCCCGAACTGATTGAAGCAGAACACTGGATGAAAACAGGTACATCCGAAATGACCGTTGTAAGCTGATCCTTCCTGCTGGCCATGTACCGGACTCTCCGAACTGTCCATGTCCAGAATGATTCGTTGATGCTGTGTTTTACTCATCGCTTTTTGAACCCACTTGCCATTGATATCTGACAAGTTTCTGAGATTGTCATGCTGAGTCAGTATATCAGTTTCAAAACGTCCTATCGTGTTGGAGCTGGCAGCTTGCCTGCCTTTGTCCTTCTTTCCGGTAATCGCTCGCATGACGGGATCAACGGATAATCGCTCGGCGTCATTTACATCTTCATATCCTGCAAGACGGCTGTATATCGATTGACGCAGGAGAGTAGATATATCATGTTGGATATTACGGCCTGTGCGTTTATCGGTAAAAACCGCTGATACCGAATCAAATAATCCCAGTGCGTAATCAAGGTCACGATACGCAAGAAGTCCACCGTTTGATGTCACCTTTGCACCATGAAATTCAAGCTTTATTCCTCCATCAAAACCTACTTTCATTCTTTCACCCTCTGGATGATCAATATTTATCCGCCATTTATGAGTCTTATTTATTGTAATATAACATGTTCTGGCGACTTTGACAACCATTTTTCGGGTCTAATATGGCGAATGGGGGACTACATAATGTGTAATGACACCTAAGTGGTTTGTAAGTTCCCAAAATCGGTCTGTCTACTGTCTGTAGAGATTCAGTAAGGGCTTTCCCCAAGTGTGGTGGGTCAGGCATTTCCCCCCGATTCAATCCCCGATTGAATCTATCGGGGAGGGCTGACGAAGTAATCTCAACTGTCTACTGTACAGACAAGAATGTCTGTTATACTGTCTGTTTTCACTCAGTTTCACACAGCCTTTTCCCCCCTCCTTATGCAGGAGACAAGATGTCCATCCCCTATGTCCTTTAATTGGGGCACTATAGTTTTGCATTGCTCTATCCTTTCGGGACATCTTGGATGGAAAGGGCATCCTGAGGGTATGGCAGCAGGGCTCGGGACGTCTCCTGTAAGGACTGTCCTGTCTTTTTTCTTCTTCGGCACTGGTTCGGGGATGGCGGACATCAGGGCTTGTGTATAGGGATGTTGTGGCGATGCGTAGAGGGCTTTGCGGTCTGCCATTTCCACGATGCGCCCAAGGTACATCACGGCTACTTTAGCGGATATGTGTTCTACTACGCTTAAGTTGTGCGCTATGAAAAGATAGGTCAGGTTAAATTGGTCCTGGAGATCCTGCAGAAGGTTGAGTATCTGAGCCTGGATTGAGACGTCGAGGGCGGAGACCGGTTCGTCCGCGATAATGAAGTCGGGATTTACAGCTAAGGCTCTGGCTATTCCTATCCTCTGTCTCTGTCCACCGCTGAATTCGTGAGGGTAACGCCGTATATGGTCGGGCGAAAGGCCTACGACCCTCAGCAGTTCGGCTATTCGGTCCTTTATCCCATCCTTGGGGACAAGCTTGTGTATCTTTATGGCTTCCTTCAACATACCTCCCACGGTCATTCTGGGATTAAGGGAACTGTACGGGTCCTGGAAGATTATCTGCATCCTTCGGCGCATCGCTCTCATCTGTCTTTTCTCAAGGGAGAATATGTCCACCCCGTCGAAGGTGACTTTTCCCTGGGTGGGGTCTATGAGTCTGAGGATGAGTCTCCCCGTCGTAGTCTTACCGCAGCCGCTTTCGCCTACAAGACCTAATGTCTCCCCCTTTTTAATAGAGAAGAATACGCCGTCTACGGCTTTGACGTGACCGACAGTTCTGGAAAAAATGCCTTTTTTTATGGGGAAATACTTCTTGAGGTCGCTGACCTCTAATATCGTGTGGTTCTCTGCCATAGGGTTCGGGTATTAAGTATCAAGTCAAACATAAGTAGACTGCGTATTCGTAGGGGCGAGGTTCCCTCGCCCCAAGGGCTGGGTAACCCAGCTCCTACATTATACGGAGAAGGGGTGAAGTGTCTACTGTCTACAAGATTGCTTTGCTTTGCTCACAATGACGTTGCTTGTTTTTGCCTTAGTCATTGCGAGGGGCAAAGCCCCGAAGCAATCTCAAGGGAAGGGTGAGGTGCCCTGTCTACCCCCGATTGAATCTATCGGGGGCTACTGTTTGCTGGCTACTTGTTTGAGGTTGTCCACTTCCTCTATTTTCCAACACGCCGCGCTGTGGTTTTCTCCGATCTTAAAGAGCGGTGGTTCTTCCACTTTACACCTTTCGTCTGCCAGGCTGCATCTGGGGTTAAACCTGCATCCGGACGGGAAATCAGCCGCGTCAGGCACGCTGCCGGGGATAACTAAGAGCCGTTCTTTCTTCTGGCCGAGTTTGGGGATGGATTCCAAGAGTCCTATGGTGTAAGGGTGCTTCGGATCGTTGAATACTCCTTCGACATCTGTGTATTCGACGATCTTTCCGGCGTACATAACGGCGACTCTGTCTGCAACTTCGGCTATTACTCCAAGATCGTGCGTGATTATCAATATAGCCATGTGGAATTCTGCTTGAAGTCGTTCAAGGAGTTCTAATATCTGGGCTTGAATCGTCACGTCCAAGGCTGTTGTGGGTTCGTCCGCGATCAGAAGTCCGGGGTTGCAGGAGAGCGCCATGGCTATCATTATCCTCTGTCTCATTCCTCCCGAAAGTTGATGGGGATATTCGTCCACTCTCTGTTCAGGGGCAGAAATACCCACCATTTTTAACATTTCTATGCTCTTTTCCCTGGCTCCTTTCTTGCTCAGCCCCTGATGGAGGATGATGGCCTCCGCTATCTGGTTTCCGCAGGTGAAAACAGGATTAAGAGATGTCATGGGTTCTTGAAATATCATCGAGATATCATTCCCTCTGACTTTTCTCATTTCGGCTTCGCTGATCCCCAGTAAGTCTCTGCCTTTGAAGATGACCTCACCTCCCTCAATTCTTCCAGGGGGATCGGGAATGAGCCTCATTATGCTAAGAGATGTCACGCTCTTCCCGCAACCAGACTCTCCAACTAAGCCTAGAGTCTCTCCCTTTGCTATTTCGAAGCTGACTCCATCCACGGCTTTAGCCACTCCGTCATCTGTATGGAAGTAGGTCTTTAGATCTTTTACCTGTAAGAGTGAGTCATTCATTGCATTTATTTTATCTCCCCCTTGGGATCAAAGGCATCTCTTACTCCGTCTCCCAAAAAGTTGAAGGCTGTGATGGTAATGAATATCACCACTCCTGGGATGAGTATCCATGGGTGACGCTGGATGTTGCTTGCGCTCATCGCTACACTGAGCATGTTGCCCCAGCTTGCCTGGGGTTCCCTTATGCCAAGGCCTAGAAGACTCAGAGCCGCTTCTCCGAGTATATAGCTGGGGATGCTCAGCGTGGCTGCCACGATGGTGTACGAGAGTGTGTTGGGCAAGATGTGACGGACTACGATTCTGAGGTTGCCGGCTCCGAGGGCTTGGGCGCCCTGAACGTATTCTCTTTCCCTTATGGAAAGAACGAGTCCTCTTATGACCCTTGCAAGTCCTGCCCAGCCTATGAATCCCAGGATTATGACGATCATAAGATAGACTTGCACAGAGGAGAGCGAAAGAGGGAAGACGGCTCTCAAGGCAAGGAGGAGGTAAAACCCTGGGATCATCATTATCACTTCAACAAGTCTCATTAGTATATTGTCAGTCTGTCCTCCGAAGTACCCTGAGATCCCTCCGACTATGGTTCCAATGGAAAATGAAACAATAACGCCTACAATGCCGATTGATAACGATACTCTCCCTCCGTAGAAGATCCTTGAGAAAATGTCTCTTCCCTGAACGTCGCTGCCCATTAGAAATATTCTTTTGTCTTTTTCTTTCAGACCGAAAAGGTGCCAAGCAGTGGGGATGAGTCCCAAAATTTCGTGCTCCTCGCCCCTCACGAAGAGGTATATATATAATTCCTTTAGCGGCGTGTATATCCTTTCGTATGTCTGAGGATCGAATTCGACTTTATAGTCATAGACAAAGGGCCTGAAGCTGTAACTTCCGTCCCCTCTGAAAAAGTGAATGGACGTTGGGGGATGATAAGGTTTTCTTTTGTGCTGAAGATCATAAGGGTAAGGGGCGATAAAGTCGGCGAATATGGCGGAAAAGTAGAGGACAGCGAGAATAATTCCGCCTGCAGTGGCCGCTCTATGCCGCCTCAGTCTTCTGAACGATATGGCCAGCTGGGACGAGGATTTGATTTTAGGTTCTTGGGACATCTTCCTAGTGTATTAGTGTTAATCAGATGACACATTTCAGACACAACTGGAAAACTCTTTCCCCCTGATCGCCAGACAACCGAGTCCTGTCTCTTTTGCTTCGATTCTTTACAAACCGATTCTTTACACGAGCTGTGCGAGCAGGCCTCCGTCTATAATAAAAGGCGCCCCTGTAGCAAACGAGGATTCGTCTGAGGCTAAAAAGAGGGCGGCTTTGGCTATCTCATCAGGTCTGCCCACTCTGCCTACGGGTTCTCTTTGTGATATGTTCTCGAACTGTTCCTCCTCGTCTCCCACAGCTCTCAAATTGGTTCTCATAAGAGGCGTTTCGACAGCTCCGGGCAATATACAGTTCACCCTTATATTGTCCCTTGCATGTTCTAATGCGATCGCCCTTGTAAGTCCGATGATGCCTGATTTCGAGGCAGCGTAGGAAGTAGCGTGCGTGCCTGTGGCGAAGCCGTGCACAGACGCCGTATTTATTATCGAGCCGCCTTGCCGCTTGAGCATGTGAGGGACGGCGTATTTAGAGGCTAAAAATACAGCTTTTAAATTGACGTTCAGGACCCTGTCCCAGTCCTCCTCCTCGTGATCTAACAGGCTCTTGAAGACCGCTGTGCCCGCGTTGTTGAAGAGCACGTCCAGACCGCCGTACCGATCTACGGCTGTGTCTATCATATTCCTGGAGTCCTGGGATCTGGAGACATCCGACTTGAGGAATACGGCTTGGCCGCCTATTCTTGCGATGGACTCCACAGTCTCTTTACCGCCCTCTTCGTTTAAGTCAACTGCGACAACACTTGCTCCCTCCTTTGCGAATAGCTGTGCTGACGCTCTTCCGATTCCCGAAGCTGCCCCAGTTATGATAGCTACTTTGTCTTTAAGTCTCATAAGGAGTTCCCCTAATTTCGAGCTAAGATTTTCGATGAACCAGTGAAGTCATCTGCCACCAAGGCGACCGAATGAAATGAAATCGTTACACTGTTCTCCTTGTCAATCAGATATTATGATATTTTTTAGGCAAAAGTTGCTCAAATCTCGTAACTGGATTTTGAGTACTGAGAGATTCAAGGGAGGTCATAATACTTTTCATTTCTTATTGGAATTCTCCACAATCCGTGTTTCCTCTTTTCACTCATAAAAATGGGGACGCAATTCGTCCGCAGTGATAAATCGAGTGGCCTGTCGAAAAATAGCCTTACAAGTTCCCGTATCTAATTGTTTGTGGTTCGGGATGGTGAGAGTCTGTTTTTCCCCTGTCTCGGTTATTCGCCTTAATTTGATATGACTCCCTCTCTGTGAAAACATAAGAAAGCCAAAATCTTCCAGAATCCGAACTACAGCGGGACCTGATAAACGGCGCAGCTTAGGCATACGCCGGTTCCAGTTCCAGGGTCACCAGGATGGTGGGATTGGAAGCCAAACCAAGCTCTGCAACATCCTCGCCTTCGAGATGAAGTTGCACCGCCTCCTGAAGATTTTGCGTAACTTCATCAAGGGTAGCCCCCTGGGTGACGACCGGAATTTCCATACATTCAGCAACGTATCCCGATTGTTCACCCGGCCGGATGACAGCTTTGATAGTGCGCTGTAATTTCATATTCAAGTACCTTTCAAAAAAATTATTGTCAAGTCCCCGGTAATACGTCAAAGTAAAACAATTTCTATGAATAAGCAAGCCGATATTGCGGCCATATAGCTATATAGCTGCAAGCCTTGTTGCCGATGAATCTGTTTATTTCTCACCTTTCACAATGCGTATCTCCTCCTCAGTCAGGTCGTAGAGTTGGTAAACCATCTGGTCACTCTCCCCCTCCAGCGCTTTTACCTTTGCCTGCTTTTGCGGATTTTGCGGATAATCATCATCTTTGGTGATGGCAAGGATGTGGTCAACAATGGTGACGAAAGGTTGTTGGTCAGAATTTGAGATTTTTGCTATTGGCACGTTTATCATTTTATTGTAATCCAGCTTACAACGGCCACCTCCCTCTGCATCACCATAAGCTACAAATTTCAAACGCTTGAACCATTCAAACAATTTAGAATTTAAAAAACTTAACAAAAATTTATCGCCAGAAACAATCAGATAGCACGAATTATTGACATAATAACCTTCTGTATCCAAATAAAATTCATGTTTTTTAGCTGTATGCATATAAATGATTTTGGGCTTTTCAAATGCATTATAATAGTTGCAGGCACGTAAATTCCACCAATTTCTACCTTTATCTAACCGTTTCATTAGTTGTTCTTCAAATTGTTTCAAAAATCTATAGGCACTTGGACATTTTTTAGGTATATCAATATCATAACCAGTTGCCAAAAAATATTTCTCTTTATCTGTTATAAACCATTTTCTTATGGTAGTTGATTGAGCATATCTTTTGATAGTTGTTTTGCTTTCTGTTCGCAATAATTCTTCAGCTGTTTCTTTTGATAAAACAAATGCTTTATTAAAACCAGTTGTGATACCACGATATATTTTATCTTTTACAAATTCTTTTAAAGGGATTGAGTTTTTATAAAATTTTTAAGAATTTGATTTTGAAAATTATCAACAAAAATCCATTCAGTATCGTTTTTCTGGGGTGTCAAGTAATTTCCTTGAGTCAAAATGTTTAAATCTAAATTAGTCAAAGAACGCACAGGGAAATATTTTGTAGTTTCAACTTCATGTTCGTTTCTAACAATTGAAATTGCTGTATCGTTTGCAGCCTCAAAAACAGGCAATTCAAAGAAATCAATAATCTTATCAATTTGATATTTTCTTAAGGTATTTCTTAATTGAAGCCCATACTTTGTTTTTAGGTATTTATTTGGTGTTATGAACGTAATAGTTCCTTTTGATTTGAATAGCCTAAAAGCAATAGCAAAAAAATAAACGTATAAATCAGCAATTCCATTTGCCACTTCAGGATAGTTCTTTTTCATTAATTTTTTGAATTCATTACCAAGGGTTTCTTGTCTTACATACGGCGGATTAGCAATCACCACATCAAACCCTTTCTTCTCATGGAAAACTTCCGAGAAATAGACCTCAAAATCAAATTCCGTATGCCCATCGGTAATTTGGCTGATCAAGTCATCAATCCGTTTTTTGTATTCCTGCTTTTTTGTTGGATTAGTTTCGTCAAAGTAAAGCGGTTTCAGGCGCTCCAGCTCGACAAACAATTGGTTGTTAAACAAGTCCGTTTGCACACCCAGCAAGGAATTTCCGCACACGATTTTGTAATCCAGATTCGGCAGAGGCTTGATTTGCCGAATATCTTCTTCGTCCACCACCAATGAGAGCCAGAGACGCAACTTGGCAACCTCAACTGCACCCGGGTCGATATCCACGCCGTAGAGGGATTTCTCAATACATTCGCGCTTAAAATTGTATACATTCCTTTTTTGTTTTTCTTTATGATTGTTTATATAAGCTGAAGGTAAATATTCAGTTTCTAAGAAAAACAACCTCGCTTTAATAATTTCAGTCATCATTCCCACAGGAAAAGCCCCGGAACCAATAGCCGGATCACAAATCATTATCTGAGAGAGTAAATCGTCTATTTTGTCCGCATATTCTTTGAGTTCATTGCTAAATTTAGTTTCTTTATATTCTCCTTTATAATCAGGATTTTCATCTTTTTTTATTTTTGCAGTTTTCAGGTATTCGATATGGTTTTCTCCATCAATTATTAAGAACGCGATTGCTTCCTTACTTACTTTGCCTTCCAATTCTGCGTGAAGATAATTGATCAAACTCTGCTTGCACATATAGTGAACGATTTCGCGGGGCGTGTAATAGACGCCGAATTTCTTGTTGAATTTGTTTTCAGCTCCCTTTTTGCCGTTCTTTAGGGCCGCTTGAAACTCCTCGTAATTGTCAGGTCGGATGGCGTTGAATTTTTCATAGGCTTTGCCCAGTAGTTCCGGGTCAATGGCGACCTCTTTTTCCAGCGGCTCGTCTTCTTTCACCGTAAAGTTATACCGATCAAAGACATCTAAAACTCCAGTTCCGGTATCGTCTTCTTTAGTTTTAAAATCATTTGAAAAAACTTCATCTGGAAGAAGAATATCCGTCCCATACCAGTCATAATCATTCGTTGGATCAAAGAGACCGCCGTTTAAAAAAGGAATCTTGCATCTAAATTGACTGAAATAGTGGTCATCGTGTGAACGGTCGTTTCGCAACGCTGCATAAAAAAGTACTTCTAAAATGTCGTTAAAGAAATTTTTGTAATCACCGTGTTTTTTAGCAAAAAGCTCGCGCAAAAAATGCTTTGACCCCGAACCCCATTTTTCACCGCTCTTGACTCCGAACCAGCCTTTCTTCTGCAGAAAATACAAAAACAACACTTGTCCCATAAGTTTTTTCGCAAAATCAACGGTATCAACGCCCTTTTCTTCAAAGTCTGCTTTAACTTTTTCGTCCTTTTTAACAATCTCATCCAGAGATTCTTTGAGCTTGAGGAAAAGGTCTCGGTATTTTTCAAAGAATTCTTTTGTAACTTTTTCGATACTAAACGCTTCTTCCAACTGTTTGAGCGAGGGATTGTTTTCATCATCAGAGAGAATTGGCTCTAACTGGCTCTGGGCGGTATGGCTGTTTTCGTTTTTGCCTACTAAAAAAGAAAAACGCCTGGCATGAGTAAGTTCTTGTTTAACTTTCACTTTTCCGTCTTCCCCCTCTTCCAAGCGGTAATCCATTTTAACTAAAGAAAATCGCCAGTCCGCTTCGCTTGGAGAAACAAAAGCTACTATAGCCGCTTCCTTGTCATTCGAACTACCGTATTTTCCTTGCAAGTATCCGGCAATAAACTTGCGCTGCGTGGTGCGGGCGCGTTCAATTGATTTTTCTCGATTAAGGTGAACAATCAGTATATCAATCCTGTTTTCACCATTGTGGTATTTTCCAATTCTTTCATACTTGCTTATATAAGGTTTGTAGCTATCGGGAATAAGATTGCCCTGGTAGGTAAAAGGGGCATCTTCAATATGATTCAGCAGATTTTTTACAAAAGAGACAAAACGTCCCTTGTCAAAAGGATTTTGAAAGGTTTCCCGAATTAACTTTTTGGCAGAATCTTTATCCATTATTCACCGATCAAATATTCAGACAAGATAACTTCTCTTGGACCAAAGGTGTGCGCGGCCCCTTCTGCAATGTGGCCCTGCAGAAATTCAACGGGGATATTCTTTTGCAGGACCGCAAGCATTTTCAAAGGGTTTACACCGTTTTTTAACTCCCGCTTCAGTTCTTGAAGCGTTTTCTTTGTAGTCTGCTTTGGCAGGCCGCCTTCTTCCAATTGCTTGATCACTTTTTTGCGATAGATTTCTTGGTCGTCCGTAAACTGTCTCAAATCTTTCATCGCCTTCAAGATTTTATGTAGCTGGCTGGCGCTGTCACGACCGCCTTTCCTTTTTAACTCCGGCAGCTCCTCCTCCATTGTGGCAAACTCAAACGCTTTTTTGTTCTTGTCCAGCATCTCGTAAAAACCGCTGCCCAATTTTTCGCGAGCAGTGTTTTCTTCCACTTTCAATTGCTTTGCCGCGCTGATAAAATCAAGCTCCTCTGGCTCTCCGTTACCAACCAGAAAGAATTTTTGGAGTTTGCCTTTTCGGAAATAGGTCAAAAGCTGACTTTCTGCATCATCATGCTGCCTCGCGGTTCTTGCCTTTTTCGGCAGGCGCTTAATCTTCGCAAATAGATCGGGGTCGTTGTCCCGGATAGTTCTAATGGTTTGCAGATACTCAAGCTCGCTTTCCACAGACTCGCCTTCACCAGTTATAGTATTTTTTGAGATAAGGCGATCAAATAGCTCGTACGACTCAATAGCCTCGCCTTCGGTCAGAAGTCGGGCGTCTGTTCCCAAAAGGGTTATAAATGCGTGTATTTTAGCTTCAGCGGCTTCTCTGAGCTTGATCTGGTCGTTTGCCTGTTCGGTAGGAAAAAAATTGAAGGTGTAGATTTTGTCAAATGTGACATCAACGCGGTTGACGCGTCCGACTCTTTGCATAAGCCGAGTTGGATTCCAGGGAATATCGTAGTTAATGACGATATTAGACGCGTGAAGGTTGACGCCTTCTGACAATACTTCTGTCGAGATGAGGATTCGATAGTCGTCTTTGGGAAAACGGGCTCTCGCGTCAAAATTTTCGATCACTTTTTCCCGAACTGCTGCGCTTGATTTGCCAGTATATGAAAGCACGGCGCCGGGAAAGTTCTGTTCAAGTTTCCTTGCCAGATATTCAGCGGTCTCTCTTGACTCGGTAAAGGCGATCAGTTTGTTCTTTTGCAGAATGGTACGAGAGAACAGAAGATTAACAAACGACAAGAGCTTGGGGTCACGTTCAACCTCGCGCCATAGACTTTGGATTTCTCTTAAAATACCCAGGTCGTATGCCAGGTCCTCTTTAAACTTACTCCTAAAATCTTTGGCTGCATATGTTCTAGCCTTATCTTTGTCTATAAGTTTCTGGATTGCTTCATCGTCGTCATTTTCAAGCAATTCAAAGATTTTATTAGTGTGCTTTTTACTGACATACACATTCCCTCTTTCAAGCTCTTCCAAAAATCGCTCGTAGGAAGTAATGAATCTGCCTACAGAATTGTTGAAGGCGTAGAAACTGCTCTCCAGCCGTTTAACTAAGAGGATTTTCATAAACTTGCCCATGTTCCTTTGCGCCAATGTTTCCGGCTGGGTCACTTCACCTTTGTAGTAAAGCATAGGCGTGTAGCGGACATACTTGAACTTTTGGGCCACAAGCTCCACTGTCTTGTTAAAGATCTTGTTTTCGTCATCGTTCAATTCATAAAAGACGGCTTCGGGGTCCACCACTTCGGGAAATTTTAGCTTTTGATTCTTCAGGTCATCGCTAAAAAACTTTTCAATTTCTGCCCTTGTTCTTCTCACCATTAAATACTTCAAGACTTGCTCACGAATCGCCTTGGCGTTTTCTTTTGTGATCTTGATGTACTTATCGTGGTCTTTCTGTCTGTCTAAATCCTTTGCATTCTTCTCTAATCTCCCAAAAAATGATTCTAAATTCGGCACATTTGGGATAGTGCTCTTCTTAGCGTTTTGGAACAGTTTAATCTGACTTAGAATATCCGTAGGTGAATTGTTATAGGGCGTAGCGGTAACGAGGACTACTCTTTTGCCTCGGCAAATCTGGGCAAGTTTTTCGTAAGTAATATTTGATTCCGTCCGAAAGCGATGCGCTTCATCGATAAATATATTTTTATACTTTTCCGTGCCACGCCTGATAACCTGGTCTAATTTGCCCAATGATTCAAAGTCCGCCGCTACTCGGAAGTCGGAAAAGACATTCGGCCAGCCTCCGGGATTAGCTTTTTCTAAAAGTACGGGCGGCGCAAGAACCAGTGTTCTACCGTCAAGCTGGTTGGCAAGCATAGCCGACATATAGGTCTTGCCAAGCCCGACAACATCTGAGATGAACACCCCGCCGTATTCTTCAAGGATCTTTTTCGCGTTGAGTACCGCCTGTTCTTGATATTCAAATTTCTTAAATTCGGTAGGGACATATTTGAAAAACACTTCATCGGTTCGACTGATCTCGTCTTTAAAATATTCGTACAAAAATTTGAGATAGAGCTGATAGGGAGTGATAGTGTTATTCAGCCACGTTCGCTCTTGAATTGTCTGAATATATTTGTCTTTTACATCAACCGCGTTCTCCCAAAGTTCGTCAAATTTGTCTTTTGCAAATTCATAATCAGTTCGGTTTTTCAGTTCCACGTTAAACTCTAAATTGTCCACCAATCCTGCTTGTGTGAAATTGCTTGAACCGGTGATAACCCTACCCGCATCGCGGTCGCCTTCCTCAAACGACATAACGTAAAGCTTTGCGTGAATATTTTCAGTGGGGTATGCCTTTATTTCCAATTTCCCGTTTTGCAACCATTCCAAAAACTTTACCACCCCCTCTTCAACACGCTTGCTGTCTTCTGTATTTTCCATTTCGTCTGCGATTAAATCTGAGAAGTGATGTTTGGTTTCTGCGTGAGAAAACTGCATAACCTCTTGCTGAGATTTCCGAATATGCTCCACTGTTCTTCTGTTTGTGCTGATTCCGATAAGAATTCTGATCTTTTGTGTTTCCTCCAGCGCCTTATAGAGTGCGTAGAACCCGCTAGTGTAAAAATAGACAACTAAAACATCAAAGAACTTGGTATCTTTAATGAGCACCTTAAATCTGTCTAAGAGATTTATATTTTCTTCGTTTGTGATAAAAGTTAGATCTGATTTCATATTTTTGTTTTCTTAAGTGGAACTCTATATAGGTCTGTTATCTTTTCCACCACATCTATCAAATAGTTCCTTTTCTTATATAATATTAGGATTTTGAATTGCCCTACTGTCCATATCGGAGGCGTATTCTCATTCTTAAAATATAGAAGAAACATGCTAATGTAAAGGAATTTTTGTTCACACCAGGCATAGCCCCGATATATTCAATCGGAGAGAGCAACATAAGACGCTTGATTTTAGGATATTAAGAAGTATATTAGGTATAGCCTCGAAAGACGAATCGGGGATCACGCTGGAAGTCTCACTTATTAACGGAACTTTCGATTACAATGCAAAGACCCACTGCAGACAAATCCGAAAAGGGAGTATCCCTGACCTTTCTGGCTACCACGTTGATGATTATCGCCGTCTGCGGGATAACTTACGAACTTATCATCGGTACTGCTTCATCCTATCTTCTGGGCAACAGCGTCCTGCAGTTTTCCATAACTATCGGCCTTTTTATGACATCTTTTGGGATCGGTTCTTTTTTATCCACAAAGGTCAGGACGAAGCTTTTGGAAAAGTTTGTTTCTATTGAGATCGCTATCGGAGCAATCGGGGGAATATCCGTCATCGCCCTGTTTTCCACTTACGCTTACACAAGCGTCTATAGACCAGTCATGTACCTGTTCATCCTCTCTATCGGCACCATGATTGGACTTGAGATTCCGCTCCTTATAAGGCTAGCAGATGAGTATAACTCTAATCTGAGGGTAACGTTGGGAAATATGCTCGGATTTGACTACATAGGCGCCCTGTTGGGTTCGGTCGCTTTTCCCCTTATTCTGCTTCCCCATTTAGGACTCATTAAGACGTCAATCCTAATCGGCATCGCCAACGTCGGGGTCGCTCTTGCCTGTGCGTTCAAATACAAAAGGCAGATATCAAAGGTGCGCCTTTTAAGCCTCTTGTGCGTGTTGTCCACTATTCTGCTTACAGCCGCTTACCTCTGGTCAGAGCCAGTAGAAAACTACATAGAACAGAGGCTCTATAGATACCCTATTATCTTAAGGAAGCAGAGTCCGTATCAAAGGATCGTTTTGACGAAGGCCAAAAAGGACGTGCGGCTCTTTCTGGACGGACATATACAGTTCTCCTCCACAGACGAATATCGGTATCACGAAGCTTTAGTCCATCCGGGAATGTCTCTTTCTCTATCCAGAAAGAATATTCTCATACTCGGCGGCGGAGACGGTCTGGCGCTAAGGGAGATCCTAAAATATCCAGATGTGGAGAGCGTGACGCTCGTGGACATAGACAAGGACGTAGTGGAGATCTGCCGGACGCATCGGCTGATTTCGGACCTAAATGAGGGAGTCCTGGAAGATCGTAGAGTCCGCATAATCCAGCATGATGCATATCAGTTCTTGAGAACTACTTCAGACCTTTATGGCTTCATCGCCGTAGACCTTCCTGACCCGAACAACGAGTCTGTCAACAAACTTTACAGCAGGCACTTTTACTTCATGCTAAAAGAGCACATAGAAGAAGGAGGCTTCGCCTCGCTCCAGAGCACGTCCCCTTTCTTTGCAAGAGAGGCCTTCTGGTGTATAAACAAGACGATAGAATCTTGTGGATTGATCGTGCGCCCTTACCACTTGAACGTGCCGTCTTTCGGAGATTGGGGATTCAACCTTGCCTCCAGGACGGACTTTAATATAGACGATATACGAATCACTGTACCTACCAAATTTCTGAATACGAAAACGGTCCCTTCCATGTTCGCATTCGGCAAAGATATAGACTCTGTGGAGACAGAGCTTAACACCCTCATCAAGCCTGCGCTTTTGTCGTATTACGAGAAGGCATGGAGACACTGGTAGCTCCACCGTCTTACCTATTCTTTATTCACGGTCAGCACTGTCAATGCGACAAAACCATTACTCATAAGACACTATTAAACAAGTATATAGATGATAAGACCTTATTCTTGTTTGATCTTATCACTTCTATGTATTATTATAAAGTTATATGATTTTATACCACTGTTGACAGGCTATGGACACTATTTGGACACCAGGTTTCTGTATTTGTATTTCGATAATTTTATAGGACACCTTGGGAATTAATTTCAAGATCCTCGAACCTGTCTTACTGACCGGAGCTGGTTTTACCCACAACTTTGGGGGCTTTCTCGCCAAAGACATGTGGGCTCAAATCTTCAACAGTCAGGAAGTCAAAAGATATCCGTCTTTAGTCCATCTCCTGAAAGACGATTTGGACTACGAATCAGTCTACTTCAAAGTCATCTATGGCGACTATGAGTTTGACGACCAGCAGGCCTTGATGAAGGCTGTTACCAGAGCATACGAGAAGCTCGACGTAGTCGTTCGTAACTTCACCTCTGGATCGGAATCGCCATATCCCGTGAACATTTACGGCGTGAATCGGCTCATTGGGAACTTCGCCGGAGAAAAAGGAGGGAATACTTAGGGGATACTTTTTCACGTTGAATCAGGATCTCTTTGTCGAGCGGTGGTATTCCTTGCTTGTTGACACTGTGCATCTGACAAAACCTGGCTTGCCGCATCACATGCGAGATATGGATGGAAAATGGACTCGTTGTTTGACCAATAGTGATATGATTGTCCTCCCGAAAATAGACAAAATTGAGAACATCATCGTTGATGACAATGAGAAGCTATCCAGCTCTGGCCGGTTTCACTATGTGAAACTGCATGGATCGCAGAACTGGCTGTCGAGTGATGGAAAGCATGCTATGGTCATAGGTAGGAATAAACCTGAGCAAATAGATTGCGAACCGCTATTGGACTGGTACTTCAAGACTTTCAAGCAGGTTCTCTCTTTCCCGAACAGGCGTCTTCTGGTGATCGGGTATGGGTTTCGTGACGCACACATCAACGAAATCATTGCCAGTTCGATAGCCAAACATGGACTTAAGTTGTACGTCATATCTCCTAACGATCACGAAAAGTTCAGGGCAGATCTTCATACTAGACCCTGCGGGATGACTCTTTGGAAAGGTCTGTCTGGCTATTTCCCATATGAACTTGAAGAGATGTATCCGGGAGACAATTATGAGACCGAGTACGCCCGGTACATTAATGCTACCCTTTTTCATTGACTATACAGGCAAGTATAATAGGGATAGGATTTCGTGGCTTCATTCGACAGGCCAGAATTGGCCTACTTAGGAATTCATTCTTATTAAGAGTGATATTTTGTTGTGAGACAAAACCTGCCCGATTTCAATTGACATCTCCTATCTTATTTTGTACCTTCCCTCCAAATTTATCAATATCGTACCCTAGTACTATTCCTTTTGATTATAATCCTCGTAAACACTACAGCGCGGACATAGAAGTACCAAGTGATCTGGAGGTTGAGAGTTTAGACAAGATTCTTGTAAACTGAAGTTTGGTAAGCGATTAAGGGGTGAATTATTAGAAGGATACAAATATGAATATGAAAAGGGTATTCAGAGATTACTGATTTCTCTATCCGCTATTTGGGTGCTCTTATGGGTGCTCGCATTGGTGGCCGAAGTTTTATGCGAAGGAATAGGCAGTTTCTCACGATACGATATAGTAGGGGCAATCGGTATAATCATTAGCGTTCCAATTGTGAGTTTTATTCTTTATTTATTCGGAATATGGATTGTCGCAGGCTTTAAAAAAGAATAGTCAATCATATCACTACCTCCACTAATGTTGCTAAGACTGCCCACTTCTGTTAAAGTGAGCAGTCTTGTAAATGACCCCAAAGAAAGCCCGTCATTTCTGACGGGCTGAGTATTCAAGGATCGATTTGAGGTGTCTGTGCCGATCTATACAACCTTTTGCTGACCCTCATTCTTCCACTTGTGCCTTCGCAGAGTCCTTTGAGCCTCTGTCATTGACTCCCATTGCTTCATCGTGTATCCTGAGGGAATCTCACCCTCTTACCTATTCTTTCTTCACGGTCAGCACTGTCAATGCCAGCGACGCCAAGCAACCCTCCCGATAGAATCAATCGGGGGCAGGCCTCCTTGGAATGATTGAGACAGAGGAATGATTAGGACAGATTATGTGAGAAAGTTTCTCAGACACCTGGAAAACGCTTCGCACATCTGGCTCAGTGCAGGGAGTGAAGGCTCTGCGACCACCTATGCCAAAACTTTTTCACAGAACGTTAAGGGAATATTCAAGAAGTTTCTATAGCGACTCACCCCGGCTGATTACTGTCACAAAGGCTCGCGGATTGATGTCCCCTCGAACGTCGCAGGTGAAGCTCACCAGGTTCTCTCCGGCTTCGACGACAGGCGCTGCGCCTCCCGGCAACTCTGGCGAGCCAAGGTGGGTATCTTAAGACGTTAGCCGCAATGCCATACAGTTGACCGAAAGGCATTTATGGTTAGCTGGTGATGAACAAGCATACCGCTCCCCTTGACAGAGCGACAAAGAATTTGCAAATTGGGGTTTGCGGCTTGTCCCCTAGTGATACTATCGGGGAAAGGAGGTCACAGTGTCAAGCCCCGAAGTGAAAGATGGTAAGCGCTGGACGGCGACCCGTAAGGCAGAGGTTGTGTTGGCTCTTTTAAGTGGAGTGGATGTATCAGAGGTGTGTCGGAAGAATGGAATTAGCCAGTCACAGGCGTATGCTTGGCGTGATAGTTTCTTAGAAGGAGGCCAGGAGAGTCTGAAGTCTCGGCGTGGTCGCAAGGATCCGAAGGAGCGGGAGGTCAGCCGGTTGGAGCGCAAGGTAGGGCAGTTGACGCTCCAGTTGGAGATACTCCGGGGGCAGCCCGTCTAAAAAAAACGAAGCGGTTGTCTTGAGTGGACGGTTTTGGGGTCGAGGCTATTTCCGCAAGGTGGTAGCTATGGCTTTGGGTTTGCATCGTTCGACTCTGTATAGGCTTAGGGATAGAGGTGTCAGTTCTTCTGTCAAAGAGCCTGTGATAGATGAACAGCTTGCTTTTCGTATTTGAGGGATACTCGACCAAGAAGAGGCATTTGGTCACAGGCGGGTTTGGGCGCATCTTCGTTTCAAGGAAGGGGCATGTGTCAACATCAAGAAGGTTCATAGGATAATGAAGCTTAAGGGATGGCTAGTGTAAGCTGTGGAATCGTCCCGGGAGAAAGGAGACACAGGTTGCCCAGAAGCGTTCTGTGATGGATCGTCCTGACAGTCTCTGGTCGGCTGACTTGACCAAGATCTATTGTGGAAAAGATGGTTGGTGTCCTCTTATTGCGGTAGTGGACAACGGGAGTCGGGAGGTTCCTGGGTATCGTTTTAGTCGAAGAGGGAGGGCACTGGAGGCCACAGATGCCCTGGATCGGGCCGTGATCTCTCGATACACTTCCAAGGAGGCTGTCCCCCAGGGTCTCACTTTGCGCTCTGACAATGGTTCCATCTTTTTGGCTCGGGCCTATTTGGCAAGCACCAAATATTAGGGGATCCGTCAAGAATACATTCCAGGTAGCAAGGCTGATTGGAACGGTGTTGTAGAGCGTTTTTTCAGGACCCTCAAGCAAGAGTGTGTTTGGCTTCACAATTTTGTATCCTTTGAACAGGCTGAGAAGGTCATATCTCAGTGGATCGATAATTACAACAAGAACCGTCTTCATTCATCCCTGGGGTACAAGACCCCGGAAGAGTGAAGAAAACAATTCTATCTGCTACCCCAAGTTGCTTAATTGGTGTCGCTTTCCTGGGGCACACTACACCAAAGTAATTTCAGGATATTCAATGATCAGGAATTATTGGAGTTAAAAAGGCTGTTTAAACAGAAGGCAAGAAGGTTTAAGGGAAAGGGCAATTGAATTTGCCGTTTTGTTGTCAGTTGTATTACCTTCTCTATGAGCCTCCGTGTTATCAAGTGGTTGTAATGCTGAATTGCTTTACTGAATAATAACACTGTCAACAGTGAGGTTCAAGTGCTTTGTGATATTGTTTATAGGAACTATAAAAACTCATGAAAAAGACCTTAAAAGAAGAAAGTCCGACATTTCTGACGGACTGCATATTTGATACTCTGCGAGCTTTTGTGAAAAAGGGTTTAGAACCTACCTCATCAATATCAGTTTCCTCATCTGCACAAATCCATCCGTCTCCATCCGATAGAGATATACACCACTTGCAAGACTCTCTCCATTATTATCTTTACCGTCCCGCGGAACCCTGTAGTATCCCGCATTTGATTTTTTATAGCCAGTAGTAGCATGGTCAAGTTTAAGAAGGTCTGACACGGATAACACGCGCATTTACAGGTTCACTATGTCCCTTCAGCTCAAGTCGGCGTTTCTCCAGTCTCTCAATATCCAGTGCGGCAGCATTGCAGGTATCCTCACTTACAATGATCTCTCCCGATCCTGCATGTGAGGCAAGACGTGCAGCGGTATTTTACACATCATCACCCATTAAGGAATAAGTTTTCGATGTCCCTTCTAATTCCTGCCGTTGGTTTTTCGCCAGATATACATGCCGGTGCCTATAAGCAGGACTAATCCGACAGCAGCAGCATCATAGACGTAAGTAAACCACTTCCCGAAGAAATAGCCTGTATGAATTGAATGGACCACATCCCAGAGTCCATTTGATTTATACTTCTTTTCCACCCAATTCCAGGTTTTGCCTGCGTTTGAACTCAACAGAGCGCCCTGAGATGTATTCAACCAAATCGTCCCTTTGGGTCCTAAAGCCAGACCTCTAATCTCAACTCCCTCCGCAGCCGGTACAAGGGGCAGATTTAGGTTCTCCCATATCCTCCCACTGTCATCTGATCGTATTACTCCGAAATCTCTCATAGCCGCATAGATTCTATTCGTCTCATCCGGCGCAAAGGCTATATCCACTACATTCTCAGCTGGAAGCATCATGGGGACTTCGTCCCAGCTTTCGCCACCGTCCCGGGATAGGTACAATCCTATATTAGTCCCTTTGAACATCCTTGTGTAATCCTCGGGGTCCACAACCATCGAAAGGATTTTTTCGGCTTCGCCTCCTAAAAGCCCAGGATAGTGCAAAAGTAAGCCGCTTACAGATAGCAGAAATATAAAGACAGCGCTTGAAGCTCCTATATACCGATGAACCTGCTTTGTTATATTCTTAAGTCTTTTTACGCCTCCATTAGATCTGCTGACGGGCATGCCTCTCTTAATCGGTTTATCTGTACTTATTTGTGCCATTGTCCTCCCTAAGATAGAGCTCATCTATTATAGTCAAGACCCTCTTGGTGCCAGCAATCACAGCCCTTACAGATAGAGTAGCCCCTGTGATATTGATGATATTCCTGTTCATTCTGATTTTTCTTTGAGAACTTTTTCCGAAAAACTGATGCAAAAAACGCTTTCTTTTAACTTCGCCTCCTCTGGATTCTCTATACACCATAATAGCCATATTCTCTATTTTCCCTTTGGGATTGACCTTAACTATAAAGGTAATCGGTCTGTACATACCTATCTGGTTCGTTATCAGTGCATAGCCGTCGACCTTATCATCCTTCCATCCGATATAGACCTTGAATTCGTTATTTTCTAACCTCCATCCCAAACGCTCCTCTATTTCCTTTTTCTCCTCATCGCTTAAAATGCGTTCTTCTAGGGAGACGCTGTCGGCATTCGGGAACATCTTATTTAAGGCTTCTTCCTGAGTCAGATAGACCTGGATAGAACCTATCTCCTCTTCGCTCGGTCTTTCCTGTTGAGCCCAGACGGATGCCCAGAGAAAGCTCACTATTACAGCATACAGGAAAGTCTTCAGACTAAAGATGCTAGTCTCCTTTATCGGCATCCCTTTTTGTCTTTGTTGTTGACAAGGATCCGGATAGGCTCCAAGTCAAGAGGGAGGAACAGATAATGTTACACTCATAGACTCAGAGCCGCACCGAATCCCCAAGAGGACAGAACCTGTCTAAAAATAAGAAGCTATCGAGAAAAAGAAGCGGTTTTGGGGCTTGCTCCGGGTGCTGCTATTTTCGCCCCTTTTCCAATTGAACTGCCAGTCTATCTTGAAGACGGAATCCTCCACAGGTCTGAAATTTAAGCCCAAGGTCAGGCGCTCCTGATCGTCGCCATCTATATCCGCGTCGAAATCTACGGAGTCCCATCTGACCACGCCTGTAAAGACAGAGGTGGGAAGGATGACGTCGTGCAGAAAGTGATAGCTTGCCTGAAGGTAATATCCCTGCTGAGATTCTGCGGCGTTTGGCAAGTCAGCCTTGTCTACATCTATCTCCGCCCTTGCATACTCGCCTAAAAGATCTAAAGCTCCTCTTGTATATGCGCCGTCCAGAGCAAAAATCGTCAGATTGTATTTGCCCTCATCATCGTAATCTCCCGTATGAACCGACGCCCCCAGATCTATGCCCAATTTCGGACTGAAGTTCACTCTCGCTGTAATCGCCTTATCCTCGTTGTTATCCTTCTTCTGACTCCCCCTTCCGCTCCTGATCCTTGTATCCGTGCCCTTTATAATCCTTTGGTTGAAACCGTTCACTACATATATCTCATAGCCCAAAAGCGAAAGCTCGGTTGGATAGAGCGTCCCGTAGATTCCCATGCCCGATTCGCTCAAGGTCGTAGGGATTATCTGTCTGTCAACCATAGGTCTGGCTGTAAGATCGTTTATCGGGCTGTCGTGTATGAGGTTGAATTTCCCAAGTGGCGACAATATGACTCCGCCGCGGAAGTTCAGCCATTCGGCTATTGCAAAGTCGAGGGTGGCAAACTCCAACTTTATCTCGCCGTCCGTCTCCCCTTTTCCCTTTACCAATCCTCCGTGCTCGTACTCTATCTCTGTAGATACGTGGATGCGGTCTGTGATCTCCGAATAGATGAAGGGGATAAATCTGTGCTGATCGAAGGTCTTATCCCCGTCTTCCGCCCACTCGAACTCGTGGTCCATGTATCCTCCCAGGAGAGCACCCCTTCCGGCTCGCCGTATATAGGGTTTGTCGTACATCCCTCCCGGCACTGTTGGACGCTCCTTTTCAACTTCCTCCGCCCACGTCAAGCCACTGTAAGTAACCAAGATGCATAATACTGCCAATACCATACGCCTTGTTAAAAGCATTTTGATGACCTCCTTTGATCTTGTAAAAGATGAATGGTAAGCGTCGGCTGCGATTAGAACTTCATTAGAACTGTTGCATAAGACATTCACCCCCGTCCCACACTGGACATTGATCTAAATCAGCACATATATCGTTGCGTTCTTTACGCTTTAAAAACACATCCAATGAATGCCTGAGTCTCCTTGTTCCTGTCAAATAGAAATTGTAAAAAGCTCAGAAGTTTCTCAGCCGTTTGACTGCTGATCAGATGTTCCACCTTGCAGGCATCTATCTCCGCCTGCATCGAGTCCACTTTTAGCACCTCATTGAAGAATTTTATTAATATCTTTCTTTTGGACTGAACAGCCTGCGCGATCCCCTCCCCCTCAGACGAAAGGAGAAGGAATTTATTTCGGTCTTCAAGTATGTATCCCCTCTCCTTTAGTGGTCTGAGAGTAACTGATACACTCCCCCTTGTGATGTCTAAATTCCTGGCAATGTCTGATACGCGGGCGTATCCATGCTCCTAAGTCAGTTCCATAATTGACATTAGATGATGCACCGCGCTGTGGGTGATCTTGTTCTTGTTGAAGCTTTTCCAGACCTCTTCTAACATGTTGATCGCTTCCCGAATCGGTTTGATAGGGCCATCCGTTTTCTTTTAGGCGTTAGGATCTCTTTAGCTTCCTTTCAACGTTCTGTTCCTTATAGAGCAGATTATCGTAGACCAGTAAACAGAATGAACTCCCGGACATAAGCCATCATTCGAACCAGCTCAGGACCCCGGTGAAGACAATAGCTCTGCACTCCCCGCTCTGTGGCTATCCCTTACGACTCGCCCATGCCGCAGCAAGATTGTTCTCTCAGCCACACACGCCAGTGCCCTGTTGTGGGTCACAACGACGAGCGTCTTTCCGTCTCTGTGCAACCTGCGAAAGATCTCCAGCACTTTCTCCTCATTGGTCTCATCCAGATTCCCGGTCGGCTCGTCAGCCAAAATGATTTCGGATCGTTGATCAGCGCACGGGCAATGCAGACACGCTGCTGCTCACCCACGGAGAGCTGGGCAGGCAGGTGGTCGGTACGATGGACCATTTCGAAGCATTCCAAGACGCATCTGGCCTCCGCCTCATCCACCATCGAGTGGTAGTACTGTGCCAACATCACATTCTCCAGTGCAGTCAGGTAGGGGATAAGATGGAACTGTTGAAACACCATCCCAATGTGTTCTCGCCGAAACGTCGCCGCCTCGTCTGAGCTCAAACGGGTGATATCTACTCCCAGCACCTCGAGAGAGCCGCTTGTTGGTCTATCAAGACCATCGAGCAGGTTCAAAAGTGTGGTCTTGCCGGACCCCGACGGGCCCGTGATGACTACACATTCGCCCTGCGAGATGCTCAGGCTGACCCCATCCAATGCACGGACCCCGACAGGATAGATCTTGCTGACTCCATTCAAGATGATCGCCAGTGTTTCCATTATTCTCCTCCCAGCGCTATCGCAGGCTCTATATGCAGGGCACGACGTGAAACCACACCACCTGCCAAGAGTGCAACACCCAAAGTGGCCGCGAGCGCGGCGAGAAACGCTACCAGATGTGGAGTGATTGACACACGAAACACATGCTGAACCACTGCCTGGGCCAATATTGTGCCAAGAACAAAGCCAGCAACAGCCGCGACAGCGCCCATAACTGTGCTTTCGTACAGCAAGAAAAACACGACTGACCGTCGCACTGCACCTAATGCCTGAAGCAAGGCCAGTTCTCGTCGGCGTTCCACTATACGGGGCAGAGTGGCGGCTGATACACCCAGCGAAGACAACACCAAGACGACGATTGTCGTCAGACTTGACAGGAGCGTTATCTTCTGAAGGACTGTTCGCTCACCGTGCAGGATATGCCTGAGTGGCTTCACTGTTACGCCGGAACCCGTAGCGCGCAACTGTTCGTCCAAAAGGCGGATCCCCTGCTCTCCTCCGGGCACTGAAAGAAGGGCATAGGTCAACGACGGCTGTGCCGTGGAGGAAAGAGAGTTCGTGAAGATCCGATCCTCATCTTCATCTCCAGATTCGAAGATACCAACAACTTGCAGATCGCTGGTCATCTGAGGCGTTGTCCACTGCACCGTTACCACCGTCCCCGTCTTGATGTTCAAGGAGCTGGCGAGACGCTTACCTACCAAACACTCCCCAGGTGCAGTGGCACGCTTTCCACTCACCGCCCAGTACGGAGTCATTAGGACAAGTGTAGCTGGATCTGTTGAGACCACCACCAGTGGCTTGTCTGTGACAGTCCCGACGTGTACTCGAAGCATCAGCACATCGGCGCCGACTGCATTCGCCAATTTATCTACCACCGGCCAATTAGGTATGTCCCTCGTAATCGCTGTCTTGCGCATGGATTTCGGAGATTCCTCTTCCCAGTGGACGACCGCGTTCGCTCCCAGACGACGCAGCGAATGGCTAATTTTCCTTTCTACATCGACGTAGATAGTGGTAAACATAGCCACCATCGCTGCACACATAGTCAGCGTTGCCAGCGTCCAAACATTGATGGGGACGCTCTTGAGCAACGATTTTCGGACCATCTTGCCAAGCATCTTCCGCTCCTCAGTTCTCGTACAGCACCATCACTGTGTCCTGATTCACCATACGCCAGACAGCCCACACGCTGCCCACCCATGCAATAAGCAGTCCCAAGAATGGTGAAAACACGACTAACGCGAGGTGAATATTCGACGCGCTTCCAAAGATGGCTTGCACCAACCATCGTCCCAGTAAGGACCCGGTTGCTGCGGCAAGTAATCCCCCTATCAGTCCGAGGAGGCTCGCCTCACTCAAAAACAGAAGGAGCACGTCTGCACGATGTGCTCCAATTGCCTGCATCAAGGCGACTTCACCCTGGCGTTCCAGGACCGCTGAGGCTAATACGCCGGTTATGCTCAAACAGCAGACCACCAATGTCAAGATTGCCAAGAGGAACATTAACCCTTCGATGCGCGTGAGGACTACCCCTTGCGTTTCAGAAACCCTGCGCACCACGCGCGCCACAGAGCCAGGAATCGCCGTCTGTATATCCGCAGCCACTGACCCCGGGTAGGACGTGCAAGACCAGCGTTCGTAATCAGACGGGGTCAGAGAGCTTGGATCCTGCCGATATTTCTTGGACAGTTTGTTCTCCGGTGTCGTAAGCGCGCTCACGTCAGCCTCGGAAACCTTGCCGGGAACTCCGGCCAGCACCTGAACGGTCTCCAGTGGAGCAATGATCGCTGCATCCTCACGCTCTCCGCCTGTTACTATGCCCGATACTAGAAAAGCCTCTGCCCCGTGAGCCGTCTTGACCTCGATCTTGTCCCCCGCAGCGATATTAAGCCTCCGGGCTAAGTCAGCACCAATCAGACATTGGGGAGGCGATCCTACCTTATACAGAGGCCACGAACCGTCCACCTGCCAGTGCGGATATATCTGTTTTGCGCCGGTGATGAACGGCTCATCCTCCTTCACAGGGATCACATGATCGAACCACACTCCAAGAAGAAGCACATCCGCGCTTCTGACTCGGCCGCGAGCCCACAGGCGGGGCGAGATACCCAGGATGTTGTTGCGCCAAAAGATAGCCTTGAGCTCGGCAAAATCATCTTCATGCAAATATGCCGAAGTAGTTTTGAAGGCGATCTCGTGCCCGCCGACTGTAGCCGAAGTCGATGCGACTACCGGCTCAATCTTGATATTGGAGCTGAAGGACTGAAGCTCCAGGCTCATCTTGTCACCTACATCAACATTGAGTGCCAAGAGGGCAATCACCAAGCTAATGCCGATCCAGATGGCGACAATGGCAAGGAATTTGCGAGATCCTCTGCGAGCCAGGGAATTGGTTAGGAGCCTTAGGAGCATTCCTCGTCACCTCCACTTATTTGGCATATGCACCTGGGTTGACCTGGAACGTGTGCAGACACTCTGCACGGCAGAAGTAGTAAGTCTTCCCCTTGAAGTTCTCAAATCCCAAGGAGTTGCTCAACTTCACCCACATCCCACAGACCGGATCGATCTCCTCCAACCCCAGCAGGTCAACAAACATCGGAGCTGCCTTCTCCAGTGCCTCTACGCGGATGCAGAGCTGTGTTGCAGTGATCTCGGACTCCAGCGGTATGGGGTTGCATCCACCAGGGACACCCACTGTTAGGGGATTAATCGTTGCAGCACAATTGAGACAAAGAAGATTCTCCCCTTCCTGAATGTATCCGAAAGAGCCACAGATCCCGCAGGCTTCGAGCGCTGCACGGTACACTTGCCGTCAGAGGTCTTCAGTGCCAGAAACCGCACCATACGTCCGCTGGTGATGAAACCCAGATGGTGCAGCCTACCATCGTCAAACTTCTCCAGAGGTACAACCACCGCATCACCTTCACGCGATACGAATTCGGGCAGTGGTACCTCCTTGGGCATCAGTTCCTGGGCATAGACGATACCCACAACAGCAAGCACTACTAGAATACTGGCAACAGCTCCATATCGGTAAGCCCACTCTCGCCTAGCCCTGGCCCCCAGTAACCGCTTTTCCGCAGCTGGTACCCCCTCGGTAGGCTTTGCTGACTCGTGTTTCCCGCTCAGCCAGATGAAAAGCGGAATTCCCACGATGGCCAGGATGAAAAGCGAATTATTTCTCACGATTAGCCCTACCAAGGCCATACTTTTCTGCGTAGTCGGCACAATACCGGCTTCAGCGAACTCGTGGTATCCATTGACCAACAATTGCACGACGAAGATAGCAAGTACCCATTCGGTAACGACGAAAAACCGTCGCAGGTTAACCTGCAGGCTGCCGCGCACAAACATGACGCAAAACACCACCGCAGTAGCAATCCCCAGGATCGAGCCGATAAAAACCAGCAGGGAATCCGTAGTGAGATGGTCCGCACTCAGGAACATTACTATCTCTGCGCCTTCGCGAAATGCCATGAGGAACACGAATGCCCCCAGAGCCCATGCCCCCTTCTTACTCCCAACCAACCGCTCGACCCTTGCTTCGATATCCAAACGAAGCGTCCTCGATTTACGGTGCATCCACCACATCATCGAGGCGACAAAGAGGGCCGAGACCCAGTACATTACACCTTCGTAGGCCTCTTCATTGATAGGCAGGACATTAAGTGCTATGGCCGCACCGATACTGGCAAGAATCGCCGAACCTAACCCCCAGAATACCGAAGGCGCCAGATCACGGCGCGATGTGCGCTTGAGCACCACCAGGATAATACCGATAACGAGGGCTATCTCAACGCCCTCTCTTAACCCGATCACAAAGGCCTCGAACATCTTTATCACTCCTGGTAATTACAGCGTGTTTAAGCAGAAATATAACCCTGTTTTTCTGTTTTGTGGACACACTAATTAAACCTTTTTGGCCTAGCAGAGGCTAACCCACTGTTTGGGGCTACCGATCAACATGACAAAAGGAAAAGACGGCAACCGTTGAGGCTCATATCCATAATGACAAATTCCAGAATCCGCTACCTAGAGGTCGCGCACTGGCTTCATATCAATTACGCGTTACGCGACTTGGGCACGGATACATCGGACTCACTGGTAAGTTCCTGAGCATGCTGCTCCATCAGACAATGGAACTGTGACTCCTCCGCAAATGGACTCTTCAGCAGCGAACCTATCACCTCGTCATAGCCAGTAAGCACTCTCGGGTAGTTCTTCTCAGAAATGTCCGACTCGATCTCCTGAAAGATCTCGAAGCTGCGCGACTTGGATACCTCCCGCCGGTTGACTTCGTCCTGGATGCGCGCTATCTTGTTCAGAAGCTGCAGAAGCTGGTCCTCCGAATACCCCTGGGGAGGCTCCTCCACCGCCACGTTGGGTGATTGATCATGGAACAGGTTACGTTCCATCTCCAACCAACTGGCGTGTCCCTTCTCCTCCAGAGAAAGGTTATACCAGATGTAGGCAAGCTCTGGGTTCTGCCAGAACTGCGTGTGCAGGGCAAGGTAGATGGCCGATGCCTTCAGCTCAACCTGAATAGCGAGGTCAAAGATCCGTCCGATGCGCGATCGGTTCTCCGCACGGCGCCGCGATTCGGTGCGCAGGCTCGAGTCTAGCTCGACCAGGCGGTCGAAGGTCGCCTGCCTCCAGGTGTCGAGCATCTTCTGTTGACCCTTTATCAAAAGGGAGGTGACCGACGGCGTCCCGGCACAGTCACCTACCGTCAGAGAGCCAAAGGGCTGGCACTCCGCCGTCGGCTCCTCAAAGGCATCGGAAGTATCCATCTGTCTCGAACTTTGGTCTTTCTCACAATGGAACTGATCTGAACAGGTCATCTGAGCATAGTTGACAAATGAGCCCTCCACCGCCTCGATGACCTCCAGCATGGTGATCTGGTTCGGTGGACGGGCCAGTCCGAATCCTCCAGAGCGACCACGGCTGGAACGCAAAAGGCCCCTTCGGGCAAGGACTTGGAATATCTTTGCCAGGTGAATCTCAGAAATACTGTAGCTTTCGCTGATCTCGTGGGTCGTTATCAGGTCGCGATCCTTCTTCTGGGCCAGATAAAGGACACCTTGGATAGCGTAGAGTGCTGAGTGGGATAGTTTCATAAGGTTTCAGGTAATTGCTATTCTAAATCAGAAAAGGCACCTTATTTTTCTGTTTTTCAAATATACACAGGAATCACCGGTTTGTCAAGCGAAAAATGACCAAATTCATGAATCGTTAGCATTCGTAATGAGCCATACCTGGGCGTGCTTCCTATCTTTGGTCTTACAGTCTATCTGCTGGGGATTTGGAAGATCGACTTTTCCCTAAAGGGTCCCAAGGGCCTTTGCAACAGCGAGGCGTTGTCAGTGGAGGCAGCCCAAATCAAGCCGCTTGGATATGCCCTGAGTGATGTAAACCGTCCATCGTCTTCCGACCTGCTGAAGGACCTTCAAATTACCTCAGGTCCTCCTTTTTCCAGGCAGATTACCCAAACTGGATTTTGCTATAGGGCTTTTCCACCACGACTAGAGAAAATGTATTTGATTATGATATCTTCTGTCACAGTCCCTACAACACTACCTAATTTGTTGTACTTAGCGACACAAAAGAGGGATTCTAGAGATCTCTTCCTACTACCCAGAAAGTTCGGTTTTTTCAGTATTCTAAACGGTCTTTGTTTTAGGACTTGCTATAGCAAATCTATGTCTGTCAGGATCTAATTTAAAATTCTATATGCGTATCATATTCGAAAGGTAAGGTTACAAAGGTATAGGCTAATTAGGTAGGAAGATACAAAATAAGATTGTGAATGTCAATGAAATTGTGCAGTGGTTCGCTCGGGCTAACAATAACCGCCGACAACTCTGAAGAGTACCCTTTTTACCAAGATTCAGGCATCATCTCCCGAGCAAGTTAATATGGAACCTTCAAGATAGTGTTTAGTTTCCCAGCACCAACTAGAAGCGTAAGGAATCCATCCTGTTGTTATGTTCTAGCGACTACGAGGACATTACTACCTATGAAAAGTTTAGGGAGTTCAGACTGCAAGACAGGCTGTTTGTTGACGATTTGCAGATCAGCAAGAAGGACAAATACAAGACTAAAGATGTGTGTGAAGCTCTGCATATTTCAAGAACCACTTATAAAGATTGGGAGAAACAGGGCTGCTTCCAAATGCCTAGGAGAGAGCCCGAGAGTAACTTTAGAATCTTCAATGAGACAGAATTATTGAGGTTGAAAAAGCTGTTTAAACAGAAGGCAAGAAGGTTTAAGGGAAAGCGGAAAACAATTTGCTGTTTTCTTCGGATTTATCTTACCCTCTTAGTGACGTGAACCCCAAGAACTGGACAGATGGCTTAACAAGCTTTATAATCATGTAAGAGTTTAAAAAGAGTCCCAAAGGGGGTTGCCATGTCATCTAAGCTCTGCTTTTAGCTATCTTTACCCGTATGATACGGGGTTGGGCTTTGAGTCGTAGTCTGTCTTGTGCCTTGCCCCAAGAAGAACTTTCCAAAGCATTCAAGAAAGGACACCGACCGGAGATACACCATTCGGATCGGGGGTCTCAATACACGGAGGCTGGCTACCGTAAGGTGCTTGGGGAAGTAAATACCGAGATAAGCATGGCATCTAAGGCCAAAGCTTGGGAGAACCCGTTTGTAGAAAGCGCGATTGGTCATCTGAAGGATGAGGAAGTATGGCAGCAAGAATACGTGCATTTTGAGGACGCTTTGGTGCATTTGAGTCACTTTCTGGATGTGGTTTCAATGATCAGCGTATCCACTCAGCACTGGGTTATCTGACGCCTGGAGAATTCAAGGCACAGCATGGAGCACAAAATTGCAAAAAACTTGCTTAACCCGTCCGATTTCGTGCTCAGAAAAATGGGTTCACGTCAGCTTTCAGGAGGCTAGGATTCAGAAGGATATAAGCCCTCACAAATGCAGGCATACTTTTGCGACCAGCTTATTACACAGCGGTGGCCGCATTATTGATGTTAAGGAGCTCCTGGGCCACGAAAGTATTGAAACCTCATCCCTATATTTGCACCCAGACCCAAAACAAAAGCGGGAGATTATCAGAAGGTTAGATGCACCCGAGGAATAAAATTTTATTCTCTAATATATGAGGCCCTTGGATTGCAAAGGAGAAAATAGAATGTCGTATAATTCGGGTTATACGACATCGAATCCACCCTAGACCAGGGTAATAAAAGCCCCAACTGAGAGGAGTACATTATGATAACCAAGAAATGGCTAACGGTGAAAGAAGCTGTTGATTTAACAGGAGCTTGTGATCAGAACGTCCGTCGCCGTGCTTGGAAAAAGCAATATCGAAGCAGGTATGTTAAAGGCGATCACGGCGATGAACTGCGATTCCGAACAGCAGATGTTCTGAAAGATGTCGAAGGTTCAAGAAGTAACCTTATACAGGAGATAAGCATCATAAATACTGTAGGTAAGGACAGAGACCCTAGACAAGTTCCGACAGGTGACTCGTGTCCGGAAGGTGAGCAAGTACATGTTACGGAGAGGTTGCAAGACAGTTGGTTGAAAGTGCTAATCGTAGATGACAGTCCGATTGCTGTACGACAGATCACTACTATTCTGCAGGAACTGGGAGCTGAGGTGTTGACAGTTGAGGACGGAGAGAAGGCGTTAGATGTAATGGAACGGGAGGATCCAGACCTTGGTCATCTCTGATGTTGACCTCTCCCGTTTGGATGGTATTAAGATGGCTTGGCAAAGGTCTAAAATAGAAACGATCCAGGACATCCCGATAATTTTCCTCAGCTACTTAAAGGACTACCGGAGTATTGTGGATGGGCGTGGATGCCCGGGGGTGTTGGCGTATTTCACCAAGCCTCTTATAGGGGGAGAGATAGACCGTTTTAAGGACATCATTAGAAACCTTTGAATCAGAAAGAGACAACGTGAAACCGGTGGATTCACAGAAAGGAAGCTGAAAAATGGCTAGATACCTGACTACAGAAACAACTTCAGTCCTTCTAGGAAAAACCGACAGACAGGTGAGGAGATACTGTGAAAAAGGGTTCTTCGTGTATAAGAAGGAAGGAAAGCAACTGTTGGTAGATGCAGACTCTGTCAAAGCGTTTTTGCAGAAGAATATAGCTTCTGATGGGTCTGTCAGTTTTTTTGTGTAAATGGGATTTTCTTCTGTACCCTTTTCGGCTTATTCTATACCAAATCTCCCCTCGAAGTGGATGGAGAATTGGTGAATGGCCAAGCTCCAGTTCCTGATCGGCATCGTCCATTTTTTCTTGATATTCTCGAGTGCCATATAGAGTAACTTAATCGCTGCCTCGTCGTTTGGGAAGCTATTTCTGTTCTTTATTACTTTCCGTAGAGAGTTATTAAGCGATTCGATGGCGTTTGTGGTATAGATCACCCTTCGGATCTCTTCAGAGTAGGCGAAAAACGGGATGATCCGAGACCAGTTATTCTGCCACGATTTACTTATCATCGGATAACGGCTGTCCCAAGCCTCCTGAAAATCTCCAAGGGCCTCTTCAGCCTGTTCTACCGTGGGGGCTCGGTATATATTCTTGAGGTCGGCGGCAATCTCCTTACGGTCCTTATACGACACGAACTTCAAGGAATTCCTCACCACATGGACAATACAGAGCTGGACCTCTGCTTGGGGAAATACGGATTCAATAGCCTCTGGAAGACCCTGGAGACCATCCACGCAAGCTATCAACACATCGTTCATCCCCTGATTCTTAAGCTCCGTGAAAACTTGCAGCCAGAACTTCGCCCCCTCGCTCTTTGCAATCCAGATACCCAAAACGTCTTTCATCCCATCCAGACCGACCCCTACCGCAAGATACACCGCCTTGTTTACGATCCGGCCTTCGTCTCTAATCTTCATCACCAGAGAATCAAAGAATACTATGGGATACACCCCTTCAAAAGGACGATCCTGCCACTGCTTCACCTCTGATATGATCCCATCGGTCACAGTCGATATCAAATCAGGGGACACCTCTACACCGTATATCTCCTCCAAATGAGCCTGTATATCACGTGTGGTCATCCCTCGGGCATACATAGACAGTATCTTATCATCAAAACCTGTAAATCGCCTCTGCCCCTTCCTCACTATCTGCGGATCAAACTGACTGTTCCGATCCCGTGGCACCGATATCTCCAGATCACCATAATCTGTCTTCAATCCCTTTGTGCTCCTACCGTTGCGCGAATTACCGCTGTTCCTCCCTTCTGGAGAACTCTTATCGTAGCCTAACTCATACGTAAGCTCTGACTCCAGAGCCCGCTCAAGAATCGCCTTCGTCAACTGCTTCAAAAGACCTTCCTCACCAATTATGTCTTCCGGCTTCTTGTAGTCCTTCAAAAGCTCATCAATCAACTTCGGGTCTAGCTTGTCCATGTAAGAACTCCTTATGTAAATGGTGGCCAACTAATATAACTCATTTCCCCATTTACACAAATTTCCTTACACACCCCAAGGAGTCGAAAGTCACTGCTTCCTCTTATTGCCCAACACACCAAACCAGGGAGCTTATATTATACTGTTGATTGGATAGCCTATGCCTCCCTTTCTATCAGTGGCAATCATGTGGTAGTGCCCAAAGAGAAAGGAATAGCTAAAGGAAGAGATCACCTCAATGGAGTGGAAGGCTTCTGGTCATATGCCAAACACTGGCTTTACCAGCGATCCCCGATTGATTCTATCGGGGAGGTATTGACAAGAACTACTTCCACCTTTATCTTAAAGAACTCGAGTGGCGCTTCAACCATCGCCACGAAAATCTCCTTCCACTTATTAGAAAACTACTCTATCAATAAGCTGTCCAAGAGCTAAATTAGTGCAACCTTAGTTATGCAGTACCTTAGCTTTTATAGGGAGAAGTCGCATATTAGATCAGAAACTTGATCTTGGAGTTTACCGCGGAAAGTGGGCCATGGCCAGGGAATGCCGTGTCCCCGAGATGATCCTCGCGAACGCAGGGACACGATGAGATATTTGGGCCACAGTATAATGCGGGAGTTGTGCGAGAAATACGCTACCTCGGACATCAGTGTCGTTAAGTATGCGGGTGGCGTATCCGCAGAAAACTACGTCGTCAGATGTGGTGAGCGTGAGCTTATTCTGAAACGATATCAGGGTTCAGTAGCAAGGGCACTGAGACTTGAGGCAGTTACTATATTCCTTAAGAACAACGACATACCTTTTGTTGAGCCTGTTAAAAGCGTCACCGGTGGCCGTCATGCTGTCATTCACGGAAGACTGTACGCACTTTACCCATTAGTCCCTGGCATTACGCTGCACGAACGCTCGCTAACACAGAACTCGCTCAGCAAAGCTGCAGGACTCTTGGTCAAGCTGCACGAGCTCCGCGGGTACTCTTGCCTGCGTCTTGAGTCTTCGGATCAGCAGCGCACAGACCATTCGACCGCAATTAGACGCTTGCATCGAACATTGCGGAAATTCCAACGGAAAGACAGTGCAGATCTCGTCACCCGTTTATTGACGATTAAGTCGAAAATACTGACGAGACTTCGAGAAGCTGAAAATATGGCGGTTGGGTCATCCACGCTAATCCATGGTGACTACCATAACGAGAACCTGCTATTCAACAGCGATGGTGATGTGACCGCCCTGCTTGACCTCGAACACGTTCGGACTGGTCACGCAGTCGAGGATGTGGTGATGTTCATAATGCTTGCGTGCTTCAATTCAGGTTTTGGCCCTTCGAACGTGTAAAAGGCGTCTCACTTCATACACGCGTACAGAAAGCGAGCAGCACTGACGCGCGAAGACTTGAAGCTTGGATTCGTTAATTACCTTCGTAAAGCGTGCAGTTCTGTATTCCTCGAAGATCGATTGACGGTGCAGCCCAAAGTCGCGTCGATGATTGAACGTGACACACAGAGGCTTCCAACACTCGCCGGGAAGTACCGTGAGCTTGCAAATCAGCTAATCACCTAGCTTCGTCCGGCACTAGAATTGCTGGGAATATCGTGCGTGTTCAGATTTCCAATTAGATCTGCGTCAGGAGCACCTTCATTTTCGACAGTGATCTTTACTTTTCCGCTTTTATCATCTGCCACGGCTTTTTTTAAGACCTCCAATTCCTTTGTCCCCCAAAAAGTTCTTCCCCGATAGAATCGATCGGGGATGGCAAGGTCACCTACGACCTTTTTGTTGCCCCGGCAATTCCTCACGCACCGTCAGCTTGCAGTGGCCACACTCTATGCCACTACATCTTAATCTTCCTTATGAAGAGCGTTTCAACCTTTCCTTATGAATTGTGTTCCTAAAGCTGCCCCGATCTTGCCAGAGGTCAACTGTACTTAAGGATTTGTGGAATGTTTCTGCATTTCGATTGACTTTGTCTTCAGCCATTGTTATTATTTGATGCGACAAAGTATCAGACAGGGAGTCGACTATCAAGCAAAGAAGATACAGCAAATATTCTTTATAAACAGAGGAAAGAAGCTTTGCAAGAAACATTGCAAAAGACTGCGGATAACAGACTAATTACAGGGAACATATCTAAAAACATAGTGTTTTTAGCATGGCCCATCGTGGTCTCTATGCTCCTTCAGACCGCCTTCAATATAGTAGATGCCATTTGGGTCGGGAGATTGGGTCCGGCTGCCCTGGCGGCTGTCAGCACTGCCGGATTCGTAGTCTGGAGCGTATTTGCACTGACGGAGATGATCGCCGTAGGAGTAACAGCAATGGTGGCGCGGTTTACAGGGTCAGGGGACACAAAGACGGCTTCCTACGTGGCCGGCCATGGGTTACTCCTTTGTGTCATATTTTCTGCGATCGTGGGGACTCTGGGGCTTTACTTCAGCTTTTCTCTTTTTGACCTTATGGGCACTGCCGAAGATGTAACCTCCATGGGTACAGGGTACCTGCGCACGATGTTTGGGGGAGTCTCAACGATCTTCCTCTTTACGACGATAAATGCTATCTTTCGGGGAAGCGGTGATACGAAGACTCCTATGAAAGTGCTCTTTATGTCGGTCCTTTTGAATGCCGCACTGGACCCATTTTTGATCTTCGGCCTGGGACCCTTTCCAAGGCTGGAAGTGGCGGGGGCCGCCCTTGCTACTGTCATCTCCAGAGCGGCAGGAATCATCGTGGCTTTCTACATCCTCTTGAGCAGAGCCAAGACAATCCCAATATCGTTTGGCGCTAAAAAGCTCGACTTGAAGTTGATGTGGAGGATACTGAGGATAGGCATACCGGTAGCTGTAGCGGGATTTTTGATATGCATCGTCTTCATGTTCTTGACCAAAATCACAACTAAATTCGGGACAGAGGCAGTAGCGGCTCTCGGAGCAGGACATAAGGTCCAGTCTATATCCTACATGATAGCCATAGCGTTTTCCACAGCAGTTTCGACTCTGGTAGGACAGAACATGGGAGCGGGAAAACCCCGAAGAGCAGAGTCCACAGCCTGGCAGACCTGTGGCATACTTTCGGTAATAAACGGTTTTTTCGCCGTCATATATCTTACCTTGCCGGCTTACATTATCTCGATTTTTATATCGGATTCGGAAGTTGTAAGAATTGGCTCCAATTATCTAAAGATCATCGCAATCGCGGAGATCTTCATGGGAATTGAATCGGTTTTGGAGGGAGCGTTCGGAGGAGCGGGAGATACTATCCCGCCAACCGTAATTTCGGTTCCGTTGACTATAGCCAGAATCCCCCTTGCACATTATTTTTCGATCCCCCTGGGCATAAACGGCGTCTGGTGGGCCATCAGCGTCACAGGGATTGTTAGAGGGTCGTTAATGATATACTGGTTCAAGAGAGGCAAATGGAAGGAAAAAGAAGTATAAAATAGTAAACAGTAGACAGTAGTCAGTAAACAGGGACACCACCTCCCATTAGCCACTAAGGCACCAAGACACAAAGATGCACAAAGAGATAAAACATTAGTGTCTTTGTGGCTACGCTTTTGCCTGTCTACTCATTTAAGGTTAGGAGACGATTTTAATGGCAAAAAGTTATCTCGCTTTGGTTTTGCATAATCATCTTCCCTACGTCATATCGCACGGAAAATGGCCTCACGGCTTAGATTGGCTGAATGAGGCCGCTTCGGAGACCTATATCCCCGTCCTGGATGCGCTGTACGACCTTGAAGCTGAAGGCATTTCTCCCAAGATCACAGTGGGCTTGACCCCGGTTTTATGCGAGCAGCTTAAGGACAGAAGATTCAAGCAGAACTTCGAGGAATACCTTAAGCAGAAGATAGAGTCGGCTCAGACCGATAGGGATGAATTCCAAAGATACGGAGACGGTCACAAAGCGTATCTTGCGCAATTTTGGATCGACTTCTACGAGAGGGTAGGAGATCATTTTGAGAACAGATATAACACAGACATCACAAGCGCGTTCAGAAAGCTCCAGGACGACGGGCATATAGAGATCATCACATCGGCTGCCACACACGGCTATCTCCCCCTTCTGGGGAGGGATTCTTCGGTACGAGCTCAGATACGAGGGGGAGTGACTACCTACGAAAGGCATTTCGGGAGAAGACCCCGAGGGATCTGGCTCCCAGAGTGCGCTTACAGACCCAGATACGAGTGGGCATCGCCCCTTGAAGAGGGCGGAGGTCAGAAAACCTTAAGAGCGGGAGTGGAGGAATTCCTTTTCGATGAGGGGATAGAGTATTTTATAATAGATTCGCACCTTCTGAGAGGAGGGAAAGCTGTAGGCGTCTATATAGACAGGTTTGAGGGCCTCAAGAGATTGTGGGAGCAGTTCGCCAGATCTTATCAGCCCAAAGAGGAGGATAGAGAAAAAACACCTTACGCCTACTATCTGGCAAGTTCGCCGGGAGGGAACAAGCCTGTCGCCATATTTGCCAGAGACCCAAAGACAGCACTTCAGGTCTGGAGCGGTGAATCGGGTTATCCGGGGGACGGCGACTATCTGGACTTTCACAAAAAACACTTTCCGGGAGGACACAGATACTGGAGGGTAACAGACACTAACGCTGATTTAGGCGACAAACAAGAGTACGAGCCAGCAAGGATAGATGAAATCTTGGAAAATCAAACCGATCACTTTGTGGAGCTTGCTAAGGGGATACTATCCGATTACAATGAGGACGAAGGGATCATAGTCGCTCCCTACGACGGAGAACTCTTCGGTCACTGGTGGTTTGAGGGTCCAAGGTGGATCTACAGAGTCCTAAAGAAGCTCCACAACGATAGCCAAATTGACCTAGCCACCTGCGGTGAGTACCTTGAAAGTCACAGCCCCAAAGCGGTTGTGCACATACCTGAAGGCAGTTGGGGCGAAGGAGGATTTCACTATATATGGCTGAACGATTGGACCAAATGGACGTGGAAGTACATCTACGAGGCAGAAGAAAGGTTCGAAGAGCTGGCTGGTAAATTCGAAGGGACGGAAAACAGGCAACTAAAAGAGATATTAGACCAGGCGGCTGTGGAACTCCTCCTTTTGCAAAGCAGTGACTGGCAGTTTTTAATCAGCACATGGCACGCAAGGAATTACGCTGAGGCGAGGACAAGTCTGCACTATGAGAACTTCAAACGCCTCTGTGATATGGCCGAAAAGAACAAAGAAATAACCGACGAAGATAAGGCATTCTTGGAGTCCTGTAAGAAACAGGACAGCCTCTTTGAGGACGTGGATTTTACCTGGTGGACCCAAAAGAAAGTAGACAGTAGTCCGTAGACAGCGAAGCAATCTCTTTTTGCTACTTACAGGAATTAGCAGAGGATGCTCGATTTTCTAAAGGACGAACTTAGAAAGATTAAGGACAAGGGACTATATCGGCGGGAACTTGTGATCTCGGGGCCACAGAAAAATAGGGTGGAAATAGACGGTAAAGAGGTAATAGTCTTCTGCTCGAATAACTATCTGGGTCTTGCCGACCGTCCTGAGCTGAAGGAGGCTGCAATAGAGACTCTGGAGGAATACGGGTGCAGCACGGCGTCGTCGAGGCTCATTTCAGGAACTACGAAGATACATCGCCATTTAGAAGAAAGATTAGCAGAGTTCTTGGGACTTGAGGATTCCATTCTCTTCCCATCGGGATACACAGCAAATTTAGGTGCCATTACATCGCTCGTACAAGAAGGCGACGCTGTTATTATAGACAGGCAGAACCACGCCAGCATAATCGAGGCATGCTGGACGTCCAAAGCTAAAGTGTTAGTGTATAAGCATCAGGATCTAGGTGGTTTAGAGAAGATTCTGACAAGAGCACAGAAATTCAGAAGACGGCTTGTGGTAACGGACAGCGTCTTTTCTATGGACGGAGACATTGCGCCTTTGAGAGAGATTGCCGACCTTTGCGAAAGGTACGGAGCATCCCTTATGGTGGACGAAGCACACGGCTTGGGCGTCTTTGGGGGAAAGGGAAAAGGAGTTACAGAGAGCCTGAAAGTAGAAAACAAAATCCCTGTATATATGGGTTCTTTAAGCAAGGCTTTAGGGACGTTTGGGGGCTTCATAGCAGGGAGTGGGGAATTAGTCGATTTTTTGCGGAACAGATCCAAGAGCTACATATATACCACAGCACTGCCGCCTGAGATGTGCGCCTCAACGATAGTTGCGCTTGATCTGGTCGAAAGGGAGCCTCACCTGAGAGCTAAGTTGTGGAAGAACGTAAGCACAGTCAAACAAAACCTGCAAGAGATGGGTCTGGATACTATGGGATCAGAGTCTCAGATTATTCCCATCTTTGTAGGTGACGCTGAGCGGGCTATGGAGGCGGGGTTAAATCTCCTGGAAATGGGAATATTCCTTTGGGGGGTACGTCCTCCAACTGTCAAAGAGGGGACGAGCCGTCTCAGGCTCAGCCTTATGGCTACCCATTCTGATGAGGATATAGAAATACTCTTGGATGGGTTAGAGAGGATCTCAGATTCGATATTGAAAGGAAAAAGTCAATAGCTCAGAATAAATGGATCCAACTGTACATAAGCGCACAGAGCCGTATCGCCTCTTCAACAGGGTGGCAAAGCACTATGACAGGATAGGACGTGTTTTACAGCCCTTGTGGAGGGAAATCGTCCGATTGGCTGGAGTCGAGCCGGGGGATAAGCTTCTGGATGTATGTACAGGGACAGGTGGTGTGGCATATCTTTCTGCACTTGAAGGGGCCAAGGTCGTTGGAGTCGATATGTCCGAGGCTATGCTAAATGTGGCAAGATCGAAGGCGTCGCATATACAAGATTCAAACGTAAAGATACCTCAGTTTTATCAGATGGACGCAAGGGAGTTAGGGTTTAGAGATAAGAGCTTCGATCACGTTGTAATGTCAATGTCGCTGCACGAGATGTGGGATAATGAGAGGATGACAGTGCTGAAAGAGATGGCCCGCATAGCAAAAAAGAGAGTGGTCGTAGGCGATTACTGGATCCCTGAGGGAGGACTCAAAAGATGGATAACTCTGGGTGTTATTTCGTTTGAATTTCTGGAATCTCCGGGCTTTCGCAGCTACATAGTTAATGACTTAGTCTGTGAGTTTCAAAGCGCGGGCATAAACGTAGAAGATCAAGCGTGGGTGGGGTGGACAGGGCGTCGGCAGCAAACCACGAAATGGGTGCGACAAGGACTCTTCAGAGCTGTAAAAGGAAGGGTTGATCTGTGACGTGAAAGACCGTTTTATTCTAAGTTACGGAGCTGTCACGGTTTTAGCTTTTTTTTGTCTAGCGGGGTGAGTTTTCCCTTGACAATTGCTGAGATATCGTATATCCTGAAGAAATTTTACTGTAGTTATCAGAATACCTACAAGAATGGAGGTGATATATTATGCCGTACGTACTTGTCCGCCATAAAGTCGAAGATTACGCCAAGTGGAAGCCTATATTCGATGAGCACGGGGCAACACGCAAGGCCGGCGGTTCGAAAGGGGGGCATCTCTTCCGCAGTGCCGATGACCCCAATGAGCTCGTTATCCTCTTTGAGTGGGATGATCTGGAGAAGGCTCGTCAGTTTGTCCAATCTGAGGATTTGCGGGAGGCGATGCAGAGGGCCGGTGTTGCTGACCAGCCTGACATATACTTCCTGGATAAGATTGAAGACGTGCCAGTCTAAGAAAAGAAGAGCAGAGAAGATAGAAGACCAGAAGCGTAGCTGACAAGTAAGAAGTAGATAGAAGAAGGCCCCTTCCACCATCGGAGGGGCCAATTTTTTAGATAGCGTCTATGTCTGACAAGTGCCACTATGCATATTCACTACTCCACCGCTTCTCGGCTGCCGAACTGCGCATCGTGGAGGCGGCTGTATGCGCCGCCATTATCTATCAGTTCGAAGTGAGACCCTATCTCCTCTATCTCTCCATCCTTTAAGACCACTATCCTGTGGGCTGACTTGATCGTGGCTAACCTGTGAGCGATTATGAGGGTCATCCTGTCCTTCAAAAGGAAAGACAAGCTCTGCTGTATAAGCTGTTCCGACTCCGTATCCACAGATGAAGTCGCCTCATCTAAAATCAGTATGGGCGGATCCTTCAAAATAGCCCTTGCGATAGCTATCCTCTGCTTCTGTCCCCCGGAAAGTTTGACTCCTCTTTCTCCCACCACAGTGTCAAACCCATCGGGGAGTTCGGATATAAAATCGTATATATTCGCCGCCTTTGCAGCCTCAACTACCTCGTCTAATGTAGCTCCTATCTTCCCGTAGCCTACGTTTTCTGCTATCGTCCCATTGAAAAGAAACGTCTCCTGATGCACAATCCCGATATTGCTCCTCAAGGACTCAAGCTTTATCCCTTTAATGTCTATACCGTATATCGAAACCGTGCCCTCATCGGGATCGTAGAACCTCGGGATCAATCCCGCCAGAGTAGTCTTGCCCACACCGCTTGGACCCACAAGTGCGATGATTTCCCCAGGCTCGATCTTCAGATCTATATTTTTGAGAACGTAATCCCTGTCGTAAGCAAACGAGACTCCCTGGAACTCAATCTCCCCTTTAACCCCCGATAGATTCAATCGGGGGTGGGTAAGCTCCACCGCTGAAGGCGAGTCCTTTATCTCAGGCTCGGTATCTAAAAGCTCAAATATCCTCTTCACAGCCGCCATCGCCTTTTGAATCTTCTCGTTCTCTCTACCTAGGTCCATAAGGGGCCAGTACAGCCTCCAAGCCAAAGCGGAAAACGCTACAAGGCCACCCACAGTAAGCTCCCCACTTATAACCTGACCTCCGCCGTACCAAATCACTATCACTGATCCAATACCCACGACAAATATCATAGTCGGAAATATATATGCCCATAGCTTTATAGCTACCATATTTTCATTGAAATAGTCTTTGCTCTCCGCTGCAAATCTGTTCAATTCCCGCCTCTCCATTACAAACGACTTTATAACCTCTATCCCCGATAAGTTATCCAGAAGCCGTGCGTTTACGTCCGCAAGTTTTTCCCGCACATTTTGGTACACCTGACGCACAGCCTTATTAAAGTAGAGGACCAAAATGATAGTGAGAGGAATTGGAATCAACGTAAAGAGCGCAAGTTTCCATTGGAGTTTGAAAGAACCGCAGCCACGACTAAAACATTCAAACTCTGAGTTACAATGGCATCACCGCTGTGAGCTAACATATCCCTTAGAGAATCGATGTCGTTGATTATCCTCGACATGATCTCACCTGTGCGCCTGTTCCTGAAGAAATTGGACGAAAGCTTTTGAACGTGTCCGTATACCTGCACCCTCAGATCGAACATCACCTGTTCGGCGACCCTGTGAGCTAGATAATCCTGACCGAACTCGGTGATGGCCCTCAAAGTATAGGCTACAACAAGACCCCCGGCAAGGAGACCGAGCAAAGTCAAATCCTTATCGGGAATAATATCGTCGATCAGAAACTTTACCGATAGAGCCGGAATCACGTTCAGCCCCGATATACAGATCATACACACAAGCGCGGTGACTATAGCCTTCCAATATGGAAGTAGAAATTCCTTTACGAGCCTTATATAAAGTTTGAAATAGCTTTTCTCCATTTTATCCTATCTTCCGCCGGATATCGGTATGTTGGGATTTCCTACGGTTCGTTCAGGTGGGAAGAGTAACTGTGTTAGGCGTATTTGCCCCTCAAAATCTCTGCGGCTTTAGCCTCATTCTTCAGTTTCTGATAAGCCTCATCAATAGGGATATCAGCGGCACTGCCGGGGGCAAATCCGCAGTCGGGATTTAAAGTTATCCGCTCGGGTTTTATATACTCAAGAGCGTTCTCCACACGGCTCACTATTTCCTCAGGCGTATCTATGTGCTCTCCCCGACAATCCACACACCCGAGCCCTACTTCCACATCATCGGGCAATTCCGAAAGCACCTTCAAATCGCCTGCCACAGGGATTGTGAACTCCATAAGGAGTTGATCCACTTTCAGCCTCTTCAAATACGGCAGAATCGGCTCATATCCTCCCTCACCAACCCAGCCACTGCGTCCCTTGTTTCTCCTGCAAAGGTGAACCGAAATCTTTGTCCCCTCGACTCCGTCCACGATCCTGTTCAACATATCTACGCAGTACGCCATCTCCCCTTTCGGATCGTCAAATTTCTCTCGTACATCTTCATCCACAAAGAGACAGAGATGAGGATCGTCAAACTGAGCCACCGTAGCTCCTGCGTCCCTTACGGCGATAAGCTCGTTCCTCAAAACAGGAATCAGTGCCTCGGTAAAATCCTCCCTTTTGGGGTAAGCGTCTCTCGATCTCTGGGGATCCCACATCCTCTGTCCTAAAAGATAGGGTGAAGGCAGGCACACCTTGGTCCCGCGGTCGGTATGCTCCCTTAGAAATCTGACCTCCTCCGCGATCACCCCCGGACGCTTCGGAGTCATCTTATCTACGACCGTATGCCAGTAAACGCCGTCTTTTATCTCCCTTTCAAAACCGTCCATAACCTCAGCTATTATCCCAATGTAAGACGTCCTCCTCCACTCACCGTCAGAGATGATGTCGATTCCCGCCGATTCCTGCATAGCGATTATATACTCCACCGAGGCGTCCATCTGCCTTTTGAACCCATCCTGCGAAGGAGTCTTATTCTGCTCAGAATCGAGGAGGTCTTTGACGAACTGAGACCTCGGCATGCTTCCGACGACTGTCGTGGGGAAAAGAATATCATCAACATTCATAGTCGGCCTTTGTCCACCAGTTACTTTTTATCTCCACTCCTTTAGTGCTATCTTGTAATCCTGTGTCGTATCCACCTCCATATATCCGCCCACCGTGTCTATTTTATGTACCTGGACATTGTTGGTGATCAACTCCCGAAACATATCTATCAAATATGCCTTTTGGACCGAAGGCGCGAACTGAAACGGTCTCCCATCATATTCCCTCAAAACCCGCCTGTAGTGTCTCCTTAGGATGTCAGCCCCATCATTGCTGAACTTGGCTGCACCGATATATTCCGCGTAGGCCATATCCGAGTCCACGTGCCTGCCTATCTCAACTACCCTGTCCTCTTCTACAAGGACCTTCTCAGCCTCAGATTCAGGGTGCTCTGTGCGTCTCTTGTACCGCTTGCGCCAATCCACGTCCACAGCTAACGTGATGGCCGCTGTGCTCTCCATAAGCTTTTTCACTATGGACTTTTGATACAGTATGTCTGAATAGGCACAGATAAAGGGACTATCCATCTCCGGCTCAGCGCAGAACAGAGACGATAAAATATTGTTGTTCTCCCAGTCCCTGTTATGATAAAATTTAAGCCCTGGATAAGCTTTTCGAATCTTTTCTAGCCGATAACCTCCTATAAATACAATCTCCTCTACTTTCGAAGCCCGAAAAGCTTCGATCCCCCAATCGAGTATAGGCTTATGCCCCACACAAGCCATACATTTGGGGAGTCCCTCGGTAAGAGGCATAAGTCTTGTGCCCCTTCCTGCTCCTATGATTATTGCCTTCATATAGAGATTAGATCTCAAGTTCCTTCGGATAGCTCGTCAGATTCTCACACACATCTTTCCTTACCACCATTAAATCCTCTATCCTTATGCCCCCGATCCCGATATAGTAAAGCCCCGGCTCATTAGTCACAACGTGCCCCGATTTGAGTACTTGACCTGTCTTGCTCATCCTGGGCGGCTCATGGATGTCCAACCCCACGCCGTGCCCTGTCCCGTGAAAGAATCCCTGCATCCTGCCGTCAATCTCGCCACTCTTGTACCCTGCCTCCTCGAAGGATCTCAGCACAAGAGAGTGTATCTTCGAACCGTCCGCTCCCTCCTTTGTCTCCTTTAGCACTATCTCCTGAGCCTTGGCCACCGCGCCGTACATCCCCTTTACCTCAGAAGAAGCTTCTCCTTTTACAACCGTCCTTGTGATATCCGCGTAGTAGCCCGTACGAACGGACTTGGGAAAGATATCCATGATTATCGTCTGATGTGCCTTTAAGCATCCCGATCCCCGATTGTGAGGATCGCAACACTGATCTTCGGACGCCACTATCGTACCCGACGCTATGCAATTCTCCTCCATCAATTTCACGTTGATTATCTTCCTTACAGCTTCCGAAGTCAGCGGCTCCCCATTACGATACAGAGTATCGTCAACTCCGATCTTTGAATCCCCTATCGTACGTATGGCTGCATCTAAAGCGTTCTGGGCGGACTTAAGCGTCTCCTTTATGTACCCTATTTCTTCCTCCGACTTTACCTCCCTCTCAGAGAAGAAGGGAGGCTTCCGGAAAGCTATCTGATAGCCCATCTCTCTGAGTCCATCTGCGTATTCGATCCCGAAGTTCCCTGGAACGAGCAACGACTCTACCTCCATCTCCTGTAGAACCGAATCCAGCACATCAATAAAAAAGGGCGACTCTTTGCCCGCCCTTTTAAGCATATTCTCATATTTGGAGTAAGACAATATCAGATCAGCTCTGGACTCGGACTTTGCCCTATCTATCTCCAGATCGCTCATAATCAGGATTTTCTGCTCTTTCCTTTGAATAAATATGAAAGGATCGGGAGCCAGAAATCCCGTAGCGTAGTAAAGATCAGAGTCCCGCTCGCTGTCAGCAATTATCAATACAGCGTCGAATTCCTCATCATTCTGCAACGTGGGCTACTCCGAGTTATTCCTATTGAGAGACTCCTTGAGAGTCTCAATCTCTCTCCATATCTTCTTCTGTCGCCTCGAAAGAGTAAATATATAAGACGCAAGAGCTACCCATATTACCGAGTAAGCCGCAAAGAGATGAACAAGATCGTCGCCCATTTTAGCTCCTTATTCAGAGGGGAAGTACAAGACTAAGGGTACCTTGGGCACATTAGTTAGTCCAATTGCTTTCGTCGTCCAAGCAGTAATCCTAAGAACCACTACGACCACTACTTTAGGCCACTCTGGCCTTCAGATAATCCCACTTTTGCTTTACCTGTTCCTTCAGAGGGTCCAGATCTATTCCGTAGAACCTCCTTTGAAGTTTCGTAAAGTCTTCTAAAGGAAGGAACTGAGGCTCATGCGTTATATTATATTTGTTGCCGTTCTCGATCTCATACAGAGGGAAAAAGCCTGTCTCCACAGACATCCTGACCAGCTTCACTGCGACCTGACTTTCGTGTCCCCAGGCGACACACGACGTTAAAAGCAGAAGAAACTTGAAGCCGTAAATGCTCTTTGCTTTTTCGATCTTCCTTTTAAGATCCTCTGGGTATGCAGCACAGATAGTTGCCAGATACGGCACCCTGTGAGCCGCCAGAACCTCTATGATATCCTTCTTCAGTGGAGAAAGGGAAAAGTTCGGCTGTGTAGATCTAGTTAAGGCCCCCGTAGAAGTAGCCGTACTGCTGTGCCCGCCAGTATTTTGATACCCCTCGTTGTCGTCACAGATTACGATCACATTTCCGTTCCTCGCAGCGACGCCTGAAAGACCGCCCATACCGATGTCGTACGTAGCCCCATCGCCAGCCCAGACCGCAACGCGCTCATCCGTTCTTCCCTGGAGTTCCAGAGCGTGAGCCATGCCCTCAGCCTGAGCGAACGAGGCCGCAAACGCTGTATGGATCATCGGCGTCGATGAAGCTATTGTGTCGGCAGGGCCAAAATATAGGCTGGCGCATCCCGCCGGAACGAAATAGTAAGTTTTAGGCCCAATTGCATCTAAGACCATTCTCAAGGCAATCGTAGAACCACACCCAGGACAGGCGTTGTGCCCTGCAGATAGGCTCTCCTCGGCGAACGTGGGAATACCCAGTGTATTGAGCAGACTGCTCTTTTCATCTATATTTGTGTCCATATTAAAACCTCGATCGGGATAGTTTATCTATTGTAAATTTACGCCTTCCTCTGTCAAGAAGAGACATTCATCCTCCGGTTGGTCTGTGCTTTCCATATAGTCCAGAGCCATATTTACCATCTCAGGTGTCACATCCGTGCCCCCCAATCCCGTCACAAAATTATATATCACAGGTCTTTTTTCCACATCGAAAAGAGCCGCCTTCAGTTCCCAGGAGAAGATCCCTCCTATTCCCATAGCTATGTTCCTGTCGAACACAGCCACCTTACGAGCTCCATTTAAGGCCCTTCTGATCTCATCCTTGGGAAAGGGACGGAAGTTATGAATCTTCAGCAGCCCCAAGTATTCTCCGTTATCCTCCACGACCTGTCTTGCAGTCCCGCTTATGGCTCCTGCTGTTACCATCACCGTCTCGGCAACCTCTATCTTTATAGTCTCAATTGGTTCGTATCTCCTCCCGAAGCGTATCGCAAATTCATCTGCGGCACTTCTGAACACCTCCGCAGCCGATTCCATCTCTCTGTGCATCTTCCGGCACAGGCTGAAATACGTCGAAGAAGGCGGAAGTCCACCGTAGATTCTCGGGTTTTCAAAACTCGGCAGGTCGCCAAAATTCGGCTTTCCCACAAACTCTCTAACTTCATCCTCACTCGGAACGTGCACCTCCTCCTTTTCATGCGATACATAGAACCCATCTCCCGCCACCATAGAAGGGAGCAGGACCTCCTCTGAAACTCTGAACGCTATCAGCACGAAGTCTAATATCTCCTGAGCCGACTCGCAATAGAACTGAAGCCAGCCCGTATCCCTCATAAATAGAGAGTCATTCTGTTGGGCCTGAAGATTCCAGGCAGGCCACTTCAGTGCCCTGTTGAACACGCCCATAACTAAAGGTAATCTGTTTCCGGCTGTCTCCCACATCAACTCACTCATAAGCACCAGACCCTGAGACGATGTCGAAACTGCGCACCTCTCACCCGCCCACAGAACTCCTTCAGCCCCAGCCAGCACGTTGTACTCAGAATCCGCCTGTATGCACCTGACCTTCTGGCTTTTGGACAGGTATTCTAACACCTCGGTCTGAGGCGTAATCGGGAATGTGTACGCTACCCTCACGCCAGCAAGTTCATAAGCGCAGGCGAGCGCCTCAGCCCCGTTCATCAGCTCAACTTTTCCATTTCTATCCAATTTCTATCTCCCCTTATTCAAGTAGACAGTAGGCCGGGTACCGCCCCCTCTCCCTGTATGCTGTCTACGTCAGACAGGAATGTCCGATCTACCATCTCCTGTCTACTCGCCTTTGCCTTTCCCTGTCTACTGCTCTATAGCTCCTCTTCTATTACCATTGACATAGCAGACCTTGGACACTCCTGGACGCATACACCGCAGCCCTTGCAGTAATCCGTGGCGATCTCAAAGCTCCAATCGTCTTTCTGAATAACCGCAGAATCGGGACAGAACGTGTAGCAATTCCCGCACATATTGCACATACCGCAGTTGAAGCACCGTAGTGCTTCCCGCAAAGCTTCCTCGGGAGTAAACGCAAAGTTGACCTCTCTGAAACTCTGTTTTCTTTCGCCTAAGGAGAGCTCTTTGTGATGTGTCTTTTCTTCTTCAGGAAAATAGTCCAGATTGATCTCTTCGATCGGGATTATCTTTTGGGACCTTACTTGAGGATCTTTGCCTTTTATGATCTCCATATACGACTTCATCGAAAGTGCCCCTTGTCCCCCTATCCTCAGCTTTTCCATAAGACCGCCCACATCCCGTCCCCTCAAGTAGCAATCTATCCCTATTGCAGCTCTTTTCCCCGAACCTATGGCGTTCACCACGTTGTAAGTCCCCGTCACGTCGCCACCTGAGAATACACCCTCCTCGTTTGTCCGTCCGAAGATGTCAACCTTTATCTGGGCCTTGTTGTTCAATCCCTCAGGTAGGAATCCAAGGTCCGACTGCTGAGCGATTGCGCAGATGATCTGATCCGTGCTGATAGTCCTCTTTGTATGTTCATCTATCTCGATCTTCACGACCCCATCTGATTGCCTTCCGAACGATCTTACCCCGGCAAAGTTCACATCCAGACCGCCTCCGTTCGGCGAAATAAGCGTCGAAGCCAAAGAAGATTCTATCTTTACCCCCTCACTAATAGCGGCTTTCACCTCCTCAGGATGGGCGGGTATATCCTCCAACTTCTCAACACAACATATCGTCACCTCCTCAGCCCCCGACCTTATAGCGGAACGAGAAACATCTATCGCCACATCACCTGCACCTATCACCATCACCCTTTTGCCCATCTTTACGCCGCCCTCTATATTTACCTTGAACAGGAAGTCCACGCCTGTCATCACATCGACACCATCCGCTCCGGGGGTATCCAGCATTCGACCCTTCGGGAGTCCAACACCTAAGAACACCGCCTTATGACCTTTGCGAATCTGCTCAAAAGAGACATCCTCGCCAACCTTTGTCTTCACTTCGAACCGAATACCCATCCTTGAAAGCTTGTCGATCTCCCCTCTTATAATATCGTTGGAGAGCCTGTAATCCGGAATCCCCGTTAAAAGAGCACCGCCCGGCTCCGCATCAGCCTCGAACACCGTAATAGGATAACCGAGCCTTCTTAGATGATAAGCACAGGTCAGACCCGACGGGCCGCTCCCTATGATCGCCACCCTTTCGCTGTATTTTGTGTCCGGCTTTTCAACTTCCCCGTTATCCCCTAAATCCGAAAACACCCGCTCTAAAGCGCTTATAGCAAGAGGCTGATCGTATCTTCCTCTGTTACACTCACTCTCACACGGATGATAGCACACCCTCCCCGTCACCGACGGAAACGGGCTCTCCTCCTTGAACGTTGAAAACGCCAGATCGTACCTTTCCTTACCCACCATAAAGAGAGCCCAAGCGATGTCGTGTCCCGCGGGACACGCCTCACGGCACGGAGCGTCCTTAAGATAAAAATCGTATATCGGCTTTTCGTACCGCTGACTTCCCGTCAAAATCTCGGTGCTGCTCCGTGTAGAAGCAAAACGCATAGGACCACTATTTCCTGCCACTATCTATATACCCCCTTAATTCAGTAGACAGTAGACAGGGCACTGCCTCCCCACTCTTTGCTGTCTACCGTTTGCCGTCTACTGGTTTACCTCTTCGTAGCCTCTCCTTAGGGCCTCTATGTTCTGATCCAGCCGCCGGGTCAGACCGCTTTTTGTGAGGACCTTTTCAAGAGATTTTTCCAGACTCTCCATGCTCACCATCCCCGTTACCTTCGAGAATGCCCCCGGCATTATGGGACTCAGAAGAGGCACGCTCCCCTTGATAAGACCCAGCTCCTTGGCAACGCCGCTTGCATCTACCGTAGCTATGTTGAACGGCCCCAAAAAGCTGAATTTTAGAGGGTCTTTCTTGCTGTTGATTATGAGGATTCCGCCCTCCTTGAGGGAACTTATAAGATCCAACCCCTGACTGCTGAAGATCACCGTATCCATCACGACCAGATAGCCCGGATTTTTAATCCAGCTCCGATCGTTCAGCTTTTCCCCCTCCCTGTCGAATTTTATGGAATATCCCACAGGCGTTCCCATCCTATCGCTTCCGTACTTCGGCTGGCTGTAGAGCTTCTTCCCCTCATCGAACAGGGCGTAAGATATAATATCCCCTGACATCTTTACGCCTTGACCCCCCCTGCCGTAGAGGGCGATCTCCACCAGACTCGTCTGGTTTGATACAGGCGATTGCACAACCACAGTAATCTATCCTTTCATCCAAAGTATATGCAATCAGCAACCATACCGAAAGCTAAAGGTTACTTTGAATATAATAAAATCAATGGCCTAATGCAATATGGAGGCTTCGTAAATTTATAAATTTTTTGAATCGTAAGTCTCCATATCAGAGTTTACTTTGTCACAAAAGTCTCTAAAATTCTATCAGGGAGCCTGGGGCATCACTAAGCTGCATCCCCCTTGCCTATAATTTCGTTGATCCTTTTCATCTGGTCTTCCCCCAGTTTCCAATCTCCCGCACGGGCGTTTTTCTCCACCTGATCTGGTCTCGTGGCCCCGCATATAGCCAGCGTCACTCCCGGCTGATGGATAGTCCAATTTGTCACTAACTCCGCTAAAGAACTTCCGCACTCATCTGCTATCCCTCTCAATCTGTCCAGCATATCTAAGGTCCTTTCAAACCTTTTCCCCCCAAACTCAGGGTCATTCTTTCTGCTGTCCCCCTTGGGAAAGCTGTGTCCCTTTTGATACTTGCCCGTCAACAGCCCCTTGTAGAAGGGCCAGTACACGCACACCCCTATCCCCGACGCTATACAGTGGGGCAATATCTCATCTTCAATTGCCCGCATTATCATATTGTAGGGAGGTTGAAGAGAATGGAGCGGTGCGTATTTTGCAAACTCCTTCATAGAGGACACACTATAGTTGCTCACCCCGATCGCCCTTATCTTACCTTCTCTCAGAAGGTCATCCATCGTCTGCGCTGTCTCCTGGAGGGGCGTATTTTCATCGTACGCATGGACTTGATAAAGATCTATAACATCTATATTCAACCTCTTCAGGCTCTCCTCCACCTGTCGCTTTATTCTTCCTCTGGAGCTATCGTGGCACAGTTCGTCATCCTCCCAGTGGAGTCCGCCTTTGGTGGCTATGATCACCTCATCTCTCCTACCCTGGATAGCCTTTCCCACAAGCCTTTCGGACTCGCCGTTCTTGCCGTACATATACGCGGTATCTATAAAGTTTATCCCCATATCCAGGGACTTTTTAATGGCAGCGATGGACTCTTTATCATCCACACCGCTCCAACCGATCCCCGCGATAGGCCAGCATCCCAGACCTATCACGGAGACATTAAAGCCTGAATCTCCAAGCTGGCGATATTCCACGGCAAACTCCGTAAGGTTAAGGTAGCCGATAACCGCTCAAGGCATAGGTATCACGTCTTTCCAGAAGTCGACTAATACGGCCTCCGCAGGCTTGCCCTTAGGGGAGTAGTCAAGATCGACCCAGTTCCACCAGAAGATGCCTTCGAGCCAGGCACTCGCAGAAAGCACTGATAGAGCGGCTCTGTAGGAGTCGGCCTGCTCCTGAAGGTCTTCTCTGGCCCCTTCGGGAACGGTCCACGGCTCAACGCTGGTTCCGTCCCAGACAGAATAACCGATCTCCGTTACGACAACTTTTCTTCCGACTTCCGCCTGCCAGACCTCTATGCTATCTGCCCACCTTTCCCATCCATCTATTATCTCCCCGAAAGGGGCGTCTGCTCTTTCTGTCAGGGGGAAGTAAGCGTTGATCCCCGCGTAGTCTAATTCGTCCCAGAATCCTATCTCTTGATACTCGTCAAAGTTGGCGGCATACGTCAGATCGCCCCTGAAATGTCCCCTCACATCCCTTACGATCCCCCTCCAGTGTGAGGCAAATGCGCTCATCCCCACAAACTCTGTGCCGATACAGAACTGTTCCACGTTATGCTCTGATGCGATCTTTGCGTAGTGCAAGATGAATTCCTTGTAGCTGGAAAACCATCTTTCTATATCCTGGGACTCCCGGAGTGCAATGTGTCCCCTCCACGTCCCGTCCAGGACGTCCACATGGGGTTTCAGCATGACCTTTAGGCCGATCTGGTGAGCCAAGTCAATTGTCTCCTGCAGGTAGTCGTCGGAGATGGTCTTTCTGCTGTCTCTGTGTATGCGACTCGAGTTCGGAGTGTTTTGATACCATGTGGCGGTCAGAGAGACCCAGTTTGCTCCGATGGAGGCAATCTCATTTAAAACTCCTTCTGCGCTTTCGCCCGTAAGGCAGTAGTACTCCCAGCAGGAGAAAGACACGCCCCTTTGATAGCCATTATATCTAACAGGATCAGACGGACCTGTGGCATTGGAACAGTTGAAAAAATAGGGCTGAAGTAAAGATAGGAGTAAAATCGCTGCGTTTCGATTCAATTGCGCACGTCTCCCGAATGTCGTCTTTGAAGATCTTGTGCAGTATACATTTCTGATGCGGGCCAGTTTATTGATCCGCCAACCTGTTAAGTTAATCTATGACTTCAGCATTATCCACCACATCGCCGAACTTGGCGTCTATATCAAAGAGGTTCCACTCGTGAGCCTCTGCAGCTCGGTCCTGGACGCATTGCCGTGGGACGACGGGCCTAAATCTGTAAGAGCGTGCGTCCACTACCGTTGCCCTTACACACGCGCTGGTAGAACAACCGGTAGTAATTAGCGTGTCCACACCGCGCTCAATCAGATATGGAGCCAGATGCGTTCCAAAGAAGGCGCTGGAATATTCCTTGTAGATGATGAGATCCTCGTTTTTAGGCTTTAGGCGAGCGTCGATCTGGCAGGCTCGTGCATCCCAGGGCCGATACCTGATGTCAGCCCCAGGCTGTATATGCATCGGCCCTGCTGTTCCCTCGCGGAACGGTAAAGTAGTGTAAATGATAGGCAGATCCTTTGCCCGGCAAACTGGCAACAGCCGCTGGATACCCTCCACTGCCTCATCCAGCCGTGCAGAACCAGAGGCGTATTCCGGGTCAGTCCAGCCGTAGGCCATGTCAATAATAACCAGCGCAGGTTTCCTCCCAAACCCGAACTTCTGCAGGAAGATACCACTCTCTTCATAGAAGTCCTTGACCGACTGAATGACCTTCTGTACGGGATTTTTATCCATGACTTTTGCGCCGAGGGCACTCCGAGCTGTGCCGGCACTTCCTCCTCGCTCTTGACTTGCTCCTGCAAACTGTATACATGTGACTGAAGCTCAATGTTTATGTCTACAAAATGCTTATGTCTACAAGACGTTAGCGATCAAGGTAACATAACGGACTAACTGCGACAGTTTTTGGACAGTTTAGAATCGTGTGGGGGAGCAAACCCCTGTCTACTGTCTACGAGATTGCTTATCCTTACTGGAAATTAGATTTCTTGACTCCGGCATAAGAACCGTGGCCACACATTAGGGGCGAGGGCAGAGGCCGCAACAAGCCACGGAGCGGTCGCCCGTACATTTAGATAAACAATACGAACTTTTTATCTCTAAATCAAGTAAAATCTGATGTTATCTTTGGGGAAGCAGTGCAAAAATAGCTTGATCTTCGGGCCAGTTTAAGGTATCTTATGGTCGCGAAGATGCCACAGAACTTACTGGCTTCTGTAGAAATAACAGTCATTACGAGGAGGTTAAGGAGTGTACGACGCTATCGTCATCGGTGCAGGTGGAATGGGTAGTGGGGCGGCATATCATCTGGCTCGTTCGGGGGCAAAAATTTTAGTGCTGGAAAAATTTGAAAGGGGACATACCTTCGGGAGTTCTCACGGCTACAGCCGGGTCATCCGACTGTTCTACGATAAGAAATTCTACATTGAGCTTGCCAAGGCCGCCTACAGAGAATGGCGCAGCCTGGAAAAAGCATCGGGAGTACAGCTGCTCTTTCCCACCGGCAGCGTGCTGATCGCTCCCGAGGGACACAATTACGTCCTCACAGCGCGCGATGGTTTGGAGGCGGCAGGTGTCGAATCAGAGTGGTGGGGCAAGGAGCAACTTTTTGAACGGTTCCCTCAATTCAAAATACCGGACGGAACAAGCGTCCTCTGGCAAGAGGATACGGGCTTCCTCCACGCCTCAGAGTGCATCTTAACTCATTTAAAATTAGCTGAACAGCACGGAGCGGAAGTCAGAGAGGAGATATCTGTTGAAGGCATCGACTTTAAGGGGCATACTCCCGAAGTGATTACAAAAGAGGAGCGCTTCCGAGCCGATAAAGTCATTGTGACCGCAGGGCCGTGGGCGGGACAAATTCTCGGTGAATTAGGTCTGCCCTTGACCGTGACGCGCCAGCAGGTGGTCTATTATCGCCCAAAGGATCCAAGTCTCTTCCAGTTAGGACAGTTCCCGATCTTTGTGGACGTAACCTGGGGCGAGTTCTTCTACGGCTTTCCTGCCTTCGGACGTGAGGGAGTCAAGGTAGCGCGGCACGATATAGGTCTGGAGAAGGTATCGCCCGACACCTGCAATCGCACGCCAGATGCCGAATATATTGAGCACCTTAGAGCATTTTTGAAAGAGCGCATCCCTGATGCAGCAGGCGATGCCATTCACGGCGAGGTCTGTCTCTACACGGAGACCCCGGATGAGGACTTTATTATAGATACGCATCCTGACTGTGCCGATATCATCATCGCTGCGGGATTCTCCGGTCACGGGTTCAAGTTCTGCAGTCTAGTCGGGAAGATCCTTTCGGAGATGGCTCTGGACGGCGGGACACATTTCGACATCCAGCCACTACGGATAGCTCGGTTCGAGACGGTTGACGGTGGTTAGCATCGATGGGGGTCGAAATGCCCTGACTGCTATCTATTTGCTTAGTTCCAACTCCAAACCGCAAAGGAGCCTCTGATCAAGATGGCCTACGATATTCCCACAACGACCCTGGGCCGCACAGGTTTGACCGTTACGCGACTTGGCATAGGGGGTGCATACTGTGAAGATGCGGACGGTTATCGAAGGGCCCTGGACTCCGGCGTCAACTATATTGATACCGCCCGCCTCTACAGAGACGGAGAAGACGAAAAGGTCATAGGGGAGGCTATCAAAGGGAGGCGGGAGGACATCATCCTGGCTACCAAGTCGTCTAGACGCGATGCCAAAGGAGCGCGCCAAGACCTGGAGATATCCCTGAAACTGCTCGGGACAGACTACATAGACATCTGGCAGGTGCACAATCTCAACATTCAATCCCAGCGCGAGCAGGCCTTAGGCAAAGACGGCGCGATGGAGACATTCCATAAGGCCAAGGAGGAGGGACTTATACGCTTCATGGGTGTCACAGGTCACGACTGGGATCAGGTGGGAGAGGCAGTCGCTATAGGTCTCTTTGACACCGTCTTGTGCTGGTATAACTGCGCGATGAGAGAGCCTGAGGAAAGTGTCTTCCCACACGCTGTGGCACACAACACTGGCGTGGTCGTTATGAACGCTTCGCGCAACGAAAAGCTCTTCAGCGATTCCGGGGATCCTGCGCCTGAAGCCTTCTACCGCTACGTTTTAAGCAACGATTCAGTCAATATGACGATTATGGCATTGAGAAATGTAGATCTTTTCTGGGAGGTAGCATCTGCCCTATCTCAACGCACAACGATAACTCCAAATGAGAAAGCCGAACTTGAGGAGTACGGATCAAAGATGCGGGCAGAGGGAAAGCTATGATGAGATGGACAATTTTCTACACCGCTTTGGTACTGCTGATCGTTTTGAATGCGCCTGCCTATGCACAAGATCTTTCCAACACCAAGATCGCCTTTGTGTCAAATCGCGATGGCAGCAGCGATGAAATCTACGTGATGAACCCTGATGGTACAAACCTTGTCAATTTGACAAACAGCCCGCAGCAGGACAATTATCCTTCTTGGTCGCCAGATGGAACTATGATCGCCTTCACGACAACTCGCGATGTTAGCCATGAGATCTACGTGATGAACGCAGACGGGACAAACCAAGTTAATCTGACCAACAACACAGTGTTTGATAGCCGTCCTTCTTGGTCACCAGATGGAACTAAGATCACCTTTGAGTCAGAGCGCGATGGCGACTATGAAATCTACGTGATGAACGCTGACGGGACAAATCCTGTCAATCTGACCAACAACCCGGCTAATGAAAATGATCCTTCTTGGTCGCCAGACGGCATGAAGATCGCATTTCGGTCGTTTCGCGATGGCGACGACGAAATCTTCGTGATGAACTCTGATGGAGCAAATCCTGTCAACTTGACCAACAACACGGTGAATGACTTGGATCCTTCTTGGTCGCCAGATGGAACTAAAATCGCCTTTAGGTCAGAGCGCGATGGTAACGCTGAAATCTACGTAATGAACGCCGATGGTACAAACCAGGTTAATCTGACCAACAACAGTGCTAATGACTATAATCCTTCTTGGTCGCCAGATGGAACTAAGATCACCTTTAGGTCATATCGCGATGTCAACAGTGAAATCTATGTGATGAACTCTGATGGGACAAATCCTGTCAATTTGACAAACAACACAGCGGACGACGGGCCTGCTTCTTGGTCGCCGTTCCTCCCTGTGCTTGTCGTAATATCTATTGATCCCACTTCTGGCACGGAATCGGGCGGTACACCTGTGACGATAAAGGGGAGCAATTTCCAGAGTGGAGCGACTGTTACTTTCGGAAATAGCTCAGCCACAAATGTAGCTGTAGGGCTTTTAGGTACCATTACCGCCAAGACTCCCGCTCATACTGCCGGCACTGTGGATGTGATAGTCACAAATCCTGACGGTCAGGTAGACACGCTCTTTAATGGATTTGGTTTTGGTGATCTTTCTACTAACACCAAGATCACCTTTATGTCAGACCGAGATGGCAACAATGAGATTTACGTGATGGTTGCCGATGGGTCAAATCTAACAAGGCTGACCAACAACCCGGCGTTTGACGAATTGCCTTCCTGGTCTGCGGATGGGACTAAGATCGCATTTCGGTCAGACCGAGATGGCAACAATGAGATTTACGTGATGAACGCTGACGGCTTAAATCTAACAAGGCTGACTAACAACCCGGCGTCTGACGGTGAACCTTCTTGGTCACCTGACGGGACTAAGATCGCCTTTATGTCACACCGAGATGGCAACGGTGAGATCTACGTGATGAACGCTGACGGGTCAAATCCAACAAGGCTGACCAACAACCCTGCGTTTGACCCTGAACCTTCTTGGTCACATGATGGGACTAAGATCGCCTTTCAATCAAACCGCGATGGAAACTTTGAGATATACGTGATGAACGCTGACGGGTCAAACCCAACAAGGCTGACCAACAACCCGGAGAATGACGAGAGTCCTTCTTGGTCACCTGACGGGACTAAGATCGCCTTTCAGTCATTCCGAGACGACAACAATGAGATCTACGTGATGAACGCTGACGGGTCAAACCCAACAAGGCTGACCAACAACCCGGCGTTTGACGTTGACCCTTCTTGGTCACCTGACGGTACTAAGATCGTCTTTTATTCACGCCGCGATGTCAACGACGAGATCTACGTAATGAACGCTGACGGGACAAATCAGGTCAATCTGACCAACAACCCGGCTAATGAAAACGATCCTTCTTGGTCGCCGTTCCTTGTGCCACCTCCTCCCGTTGTGACATCTATTAGTCCCACTTCCGGCACAGAATTGGGAAGTTCTTCAGTGACGATAACAGGGAGCAGTTTTCAGAGTGGAGCAACTGTTACTTTCGGAGATAGCTCAGCCACAAATGTAGTCTTTCTGTCCGATAGCATCATTACTGCTGTAACTCATGTTCATCCTGCTGGTATAGTAGATGTGATAGTCACAAATCCAGATGGTCAGGCAGACACGCTTTTGAACGGATTCACTTTTATTGCTCTTCCTGTTGTGACATCTATTAATCCCGCTTCTGGCACGGAATTGGGAGGTACATCTGTGACGATAGTAGGGAGCAATTTCAAAAGCGGAGCGACTGTTGCTTTCGGAGATAGCTCAGCCACAAATGTAGTGGTAGTGTCTCTGACTACCATTACTGCCACAACTCCCGCTCATCCTGCCGGTACTGTAGATGTCATACCTACAAATCCAGATGGTCAGGCAGACACGCTCTTTAGCGGATTTACTTTTGTTTCTATCGATGCGATAACCGATACTGTCTCCTTTGATGCTGTGGGGGACAGGGCGGCTATTGAGATTCTGATAGATACAGTTAAGGTCAGCGTGGATGCGAAGTTGAGGGATAGTCTTTTGGCTGTAAGTTATAACGTCACTGGTGTTCTTAATCCCTTTGTGGTGAAGGTCTTTGATGCCAGCGGCAGTGAGCCGGGCGTGGTGTTGACAAGCAAGGTGATAGATCCTGCTGGGGGTCTCAGTCAGCTTGCATCAGAAGGGTTCACAAGGTTTGAGGATGGCAGAGTCAGTGTAGGAATAACTCAAGGACAGACTCTGTTTGTGGCTATGGAGTTATCTTCTGCTGCGGGTCCTTCAATAGGTGTAAATATCGGTCTTGATCCAAGCAAGAGTTGGACCTTCGATGAGATCGGAGGAGTGACACGATGGAGGCGGGGATCTGATTTTGTGGGATTAACAGGTGATGGAGGATTTATGATACGGACAGTGACGGGGATTATGGGGGATGTGTCGAAGTTTCCTCCCGGCAGAGGAACACCTGACGGTGAGATTGGCACAGAGGATTTGGACTTCGTGGTGGATGTAGTTCTTAGCAGGATTTCTGAGTCTGGTGTGTCGGATGTGATATCAGGATCGGATAAAGTTACAAGGTTCCTTATGGATCCAGTGGACGGAAGAGGAGATGGGGCTGATGGCATAGTTAATCTTTTTGATATCCTGTTTGTTGTGGATAGGCTCTAATATTTCGGCAGATGAATCGTTTCAGATGAGTAAGCTTATCTTGAGGAGATAACTTCCTTATTCCGTTCCCCTAAAGCTCGCCCCTCTTTACTTCCGGATACGTCACAACCAGCTCAACGCTCTCTAAACTGACATGAGCTTTCAGGTTGTTCGGCCGAGTGTGCAGTGCAACCCCCAGCTCGTTGTGGCCTCTGTGCAGCAGCCCCCGCGGAAGCGAATACTCCAGCCATGTGTAGAAGTAGCGGTGCTCTGTCCGCCGGCACAACTCTGGAGGCACCGGCTTGCCGTTCAGGCTAACAGTCATAGAATCCAGCGCAGTCGAACCCATAAGCCGCAGCTTCAGGCACGCATACGCCCTCTCAAGATCATCCGCAACGAAAAACTTCACCGTCTGTCCCGGGGCGTCCATGCCCACGGTCAATTCCAAAGGCAACTGGGCCGTATAGCCGTATCTGGCGGCTTCCTCGTGAAGACATCTTACCACGTAATGCTTTGTCTTCTCCGTCAGGAGATCAGGATCGTGGATCTCGGAGAGGATCTGCCTCTGCTCGGCGCCGATAGGCCAGTTGAACCAGGGCACGTATATACCGTCGGCGCCCCTGTCCCAGTATGACGCTGCCCCTGCCCGGTAGTGTTCGACACTCGCCGCACATTCCCCGGCGCTCTCGACGCGGTACTGGAGCGGGGGATAGACCTGACATTCTGTCGGCCGCGCCAGATCTACGAGCCACTCAAATGGGTTATCCGAGTCCATCTGATGGTCTATGTAGAAGTTGGGCGCCACGAAATCCAGCAGTCCCTCTCTTATCCAGGTCGGCACATCCAGGCCGGCAGCCAGGTTGCCAGAGAGGACCGGCAGCACCCTCGCACCCAGCGCGATGGGCCGGCCACGATTCCGGGCGGCCTTTTCAACCGTCTGCCGGATCTCACGCATATATTCGGTCAGGATAGGCGTATTCTGTTCTACTTCTTCATCTTCAATGTAGATGGGGTTGAAGACCCAGTCCAGCTCGAAGCCATCCACATCGTAGCGGTTGACCGTCTCCTCAATGAGGGCGAAACGCTCGGCCCTCACCTCCGGATATACGAAGTTAAAATTATACTTTCCCCTTCCCTTCAGGCATAACTCAGGGTGGTCGATCGCAAACTGGGAGATATCAGGAATGTCAACCTCCCGAGGGTCACCGCCCTGGGCGAGCCGCAGGCTTCCGAAAAACTCCAGCCCCTTTTCGTGCGCCCGATCGATCAGCAGCGTGAGCGGATCCAGGCCTCGGTCTATCAGGCTCATAATATTTTCGTAGGCACGCCAGTCATGCACCAGCGGCAGCACGTCCAGACGCTTTCCCCAGATCTCTCCGACCTGGGTATTGTGGAACACACTGGAACCTACACCGAAGCCAAGCACCAGCGTATCCACGGCCGTCCCCGCTATCTCGTCTACAGGAGCCCAGGCGTCTTCGATGCGCATGGGCGGGTCGTAGCAGTACATGTACTCGTGACGGCCATCGTTGTAAAACAGCAGACGTCTATTATTCATGTATCTCCTCTCTGATGTTGGACCGGATAGAAAGCATACAGTAACAGCACTGGGGAAGGAATGCCCTCGGGCGAGTGGTCGCCGATTGACTGTATCGGGGGTCGGGGATTGCTTCGGGATGAAGACCCGATAGAATCATTCGGGCTGAAGCCCCTCTCCAATGACCAAGAGGGATGAAGCCCCTCTCAATGACGGCTTGCGCAATGAGGGCTTGGAGGAAAGGCGATTCCCTGTCTACTGACTGCTTATTTGTGGTTCCTATATCCAGAACACCACGTTGCCAGTCATTCCAGTAAGATAGTCTATAATGAGCCAAATGCCCGCTATCACAAACTGCCCTAAAATCAGACCTAAGAAGAAGGGGCGGGTGCCTCTGTACCATCTAATTCCCCCGTATTTCAAAATCAGAGCCTTCAGAAGCCACGCTAAAAAGATGCTGAACCATACATGATCCATCAGCCACACCGCGCCTATGGGGTACCCGATAGGATGAAAGGGCAGCGCTAAGAAGCGGCGTCGAACGGTCATAAGGAGGCCCATAATAAAGGCTCCGACTCCTGTATGGATCCAGCCTCCCCAATTGGGAGTAGTAGGACTGCTAACATAGCTCTGAATAAAGCTGAACGGCTCCCAGGCGCCGCGGCCGAAGAACCACCCGTTCAGGTTGATGCCTCCTTCTCTATAAGAAAGTTCCATTATCATCCAGATCGAGCCTAACAGACTGACGACGATAGACAGCATCATAGCCCAGAAGAGGGGCTTCTTATTTTTCCCTATCTCCTCAGCTAACTTCAGACCGTTGGCAGAGGAGGCCATAACGAACGTCCTTATGTCCGCCGACCAGACGTAAGTGAAGGCTAAGGCTGTCATCCCGACAGGGCCGAGTGCAGAAGACCCTATTCCGGACACAACAAATGAGGAGGATATAGTAGAAGCCACCGCTTCGGCGACTCCGCTTTCGACCACGATCCGGGTCAATCCGAGGAATATCAGAAAGGCCCCGAACAGGAACAGAATTGCGATCCAGAGCGGCAGACCGGAGGCGTTCAGCCAGAATGTCATAAATGCCAGCCCCCCTATCGTCCCGAAGACTGCACTTCGGTAGGAGAGCATCTCCCCCGAATCGTCCACATCGTTTCCTCTCCCGAAAGCCTTTGAGAAGACATTTTTGAGGTGTTCCCTGCCGATCCAGAGCCCCGATATAACCAGGACCATAATCGCTCCCATACCCTGATGAGCCAGGATAGGATCCACCCCGCCAGCGCCGTATATACCCAGATTCTCCGTGCTGTAAACGCCTATGACTCTGAATACCCCCTTTTGAATATTTGAGAGAATATTGAAAAACCAGAGGGAAAAGGCTATGTCCAGATTGATAAGATAGGAAAAGCCGATCATCGGAAAGCTCAATCTGAAGCGGAAGTCCACAGCGTTGCGAAACAGGGACATGTAACTTGTCAGGTTCAGGCTGGGGATAAAGCTGTAATATCTATGCAGAGCATTTAGAGTGCTTATTATTGCCGGGATTGCAAAACCCGCCCACATAACGGGACTCTTGAAGAACGGATTCAAGAGCGAGCCTGACTCGTTTCTGACCATCTCCAGAGGCACCTGAACCAGGGGATATATCAATCTTTCCCTTTCGACCCACTGCCCCCGTACAATCACCATCGTGCATATCATAACAATATAGAGGGCAAAAAGAAAAGCTATCCAGTACATAAGGGGCAAAGCCCAGTCAGACCAGGGGATCGCCACTCCTTCCGGCAGACCCTCGTAGAAGTATTCAATGACGTGGGGGTCTCGCGGCGCTATCCAATCGGGTATATGGGGGTGAATGAAGTAACTCCATTCGTTCTCGGGCGAGGCATAGTAAAAGACGGCCGTAATAATCGGCAGCAGGTACTCTGAGTTGCCCATCGTGGGTATGGCGGACGCTACGATCATCATGACATAGACGACTAAAAGCTCTCCCCGATTAAGGCTCAAGCTCTTCCCCAAAGATGCAAAGATGACGTTGACAGAGGCTAAAAGGAGGATAAAGATTGAGAATATGACTCCCGGTGAGGCCAGCTCAAACTGGAAAGACGGATCGGTAACTTTGGTCACGCAGGGGAGCGCCACAACAGCTAAGAATAACAGGGATGGAAGAAGCGCTCTTCCTGCAAGCTTCAATACGACGTTGAGGACACCTGCCAGAAAGAAAAACAAGAACAGTGCCCCGGGCGTGCTGAAGTCCAGAGTCATATAAGAGCCCCTTATGGCCATGTTTCCGTAAGGGCCTCCGATGGAGAGGAAAAAGGAGAAGAACGCGCCGATAAGAAAGGCCTTCAACGTGTAGCTGGAGGGAGACCTTGACTCGTCTTCAGCAAGTTCTGGATTTCTTGTCTTAGTATTTGCCTCATCCATTTGACATTGTCCTTGACGGGAGTATCGAGGAACTCTTTGGAAAGATATGATTCATAGTATATTTTCGGTCAAGAAGTGAATTGCGTTTAAGGACACTAATATAACAAAATGTCAGGATGACAATCAAGGAGAAAGTACTTGTGCAGGACAAAGATTTCCCGCCATACGACTAAAGATCGTAAATCGCATTCATGGAAAATTAAACCTTGTAGTGTCAGCATATTCTTAGTATATTATGGCAATTGAATTCTTTGAATTCTTTTTTAGAGGTATCATGTAAGGCCTTTCCCCCTGTATGGTGGAAGAGGGGATGTGGCAACAAGCTAGGAAGTGGGTAGGGTAGATGAGGAGTGGGCAGCAAGCCGTCCCCGACCCCCGATTAGATCGGGGGCTCAATTCGGGGAAGCGGTTCGACCGAATATTGGGGGCAGACACACCGCTCTGTCCCTTCAGATGGCAAACAAAGTAGGGGATCTTACTATGTCCGCTGCATCTAATACTTTCGTTCAAAAGGATAGCCAGAGGAGCACTTTAGGGTTGGACGGCCACCTGGAGATTCTGGATCGAATACAAAAGAGGGTCTTGTGGCTTTCTACCTACATGATCCACTATGCCAATTCCATCCGTAAGAGCAAGGACGGCGTCAAGGTCGGAGGGCATCAGGCAAGTTGCACATCGTTGGCGAGCGTTATGACTGTCCTCTATTTCTACGCTCTCAGGTCTGGAGATTATGTAGCCGTAAAGCCTCACGCATCGCCAGTCTTTCACGCCATTCAGGCTCTAAGGGGCGTAATACCCTTTGAAAGGCTGAAGGAGTTCAGGCAGTTTGAAGGGTTGCAGTCCTATCCCAGCAGGACTAAGGATCCCGACAACGTGGATTTCTCCACCGGTTCTGTGGGAATGGGTGCAGTGGCTCCTAACTTTGCCGCTCTTACCAGAGATTACGTGATAGATCACTTTGACGGAGGACCCTACAATCGCTACATCTCTATTGTGGGGGACGCAGAACTGGACGAGGGGAGCGTGTGGGAGGCCTTGGAGGAGGAGAATCTGGAAAAGCTCGGTAAACTGCTGTGGATTGTGGATCTGAACAGACAGAGCCTCGACAGAGTCGTCCCCGACGGAAAAGCGCAAAAGTTCAGACAACTCTTCAAGATCAATGGATGGCACGTAATAGACCTTAAGTACGGCTCAAAATTAGAGGGGGTCTACAGCCAGCCGAACGGGGAAAAGCTCAGAAGAGTCATAGACGATATGGGCAATTCCCAGTATCAAAGCCTCCTGTTTTTGAAGGGAGGAGAGATAAGGGAAAGGCTTTTGACTTATTGGGATACAAAAGACGAGGATCTGGAGCGGCTCTTAAGGCCCTATTCTGATGAAGGGATCTGGGAGCTTCTGGCGGACCTTGGGGGACACGATCTTGCAAAGATCATCGAAGCCTTCCAGGAGGCGGAGAGATTTGAGGATCAGCCTGTGATGATTATGGCTTACACCATCAAGGGATGGGGACTTCCGCTGGCGGGCGACCCTTTGAATCACTCTCAGCAGATGACGTCTGAGCAGATAGAGAATCTCAGAGAAAAATTAGGTATAGAAAATGGCAAGGAGTTCTCCACTTTTCCTCCCGATAGCAGGGAAGATAAGTATATTCGCGAGTCGGTGGAGGCTCTATCCCGGACAAGAACTCAGCCCTCTGGGGAAACTTCCATAAGGATCCCCGAGGATATCGACGTTAATTTTAAGAGCAATATATCGACGCAGGAGGCGTTGGGACGGATTCTATGGAGGTTGAGCTCAGACGAAGAGGTGGCGCCCTTTATGGTGACCACTTCTCCCGATGTGGCTGTCTCGACTCATTTAGGAGGGTGGATCAACAAGCATGGAATGTACTCCAGAACACAGATGAAGAGTTACTTTGAGGAGTATGAGATTCCAAGCGTAATGGATTGGAAGCAGAAGCCCTCGGGACGCCACATCGAACTTGGGATCTCGGAGAACAATTTCTTTCTGCTATTGTCCATGCTCGGGCTCTCAGGGGAATTCACCGGCCAGACGCTGCTGCCTGTGGGGACTATATACGACACTTTTATCTCCAGAGGGCTGGATGCCCTGGTATATGCGGTCTATTGTAAGTCTAAGTTTATCTTTATCGGGACACCTTCGGGAGTTTCTCTCGGCTCTGAGGGCGGAGCACATCAGTCTATCATCGTTCCTGGAATCGGACTTCAAATGCCCAACGTGGTTTACTACGAGCCAGCGTTTGCCAAAGAGTTGCAGTGGATATTTCTTACGGCTCTGCGGAACCTTCTGGATCGGGAACACGGGAAGAGCGTCTATCTGAGACTCTCCACAAAGCCGATTCCCCAGGATCTATTCCCCGGGGACAGCGATGGATCTTTGAAAGATAGAGTCCTCAAAGGCGGATATCGGCTGATAGACCACTCACTTGAGCCGGACTACCGAGTAGGCCAGAATGCGGTAAACATATTCGCTGTAGGCGTTATGGTTCCCGAAGCCGTCGAGGCGAGCCGCCTTTTGAGCCAGGAGGGCATCTTTGCCAACGTTATCGTCGTAACGAGCCCGGATCTTCTGTATCGCGGCTACAGAGAGGCGAACGCTCTAAGAGCCGAGAACCCGAAGACCAAAGTGAGCTCCTACTTGGAACATCTGGCATCGGACGCAGGAGCCGATGCTAAGCAGAAATCTGGCATTCCGGCGGTTACGGTTATGGACGGACATTCGCACACCTTATCTTTCATAGGCGGAGCTCTGGGGACAAGGGTCGCCGCTTTAGGGGTAGATGAATTCGGTCAGTCGGGATCCTATCAGGAGCTTTACGATGCTTACGGTATTTCTACTGAGTCTATCGTAAAGGCAGCAATTCAGATTCTAAATATGCAGACAGAATGAGGTGTCGTTCTATCGTGGGTGAACCCGATCGTTGCACGTAAAGCACCCTCACTGATGTCCCTGCATTCTTCTAATGTGGTCCCCTCCGTTATCACCTCAGGTCATTCTACTAACTGCCCTATATAGCCAGAGCTTATTCTTGTATACTTGGCGGTATAGGTGCTTATCGTGATATTATCTCCTTATGGCATCTGCGTTGCCTATTTTCAAATAATGATCCCAGCACAAACGAAATTGCGAAGCAATTTGGGCGTCAGTCGTTTGTGCCGTTATGTGTCGTGCGCGGTGTCGGTTTTTACTAGAAGAATTTCCCCCAGCGTCAGATATGTTTGCAGAAATAGAGACTTGGCCTCATCAAGTGTCACATCCGCGTGCACCCCTGCGGAGGCGCGTTCATTCACAGATCGGATAGTTTTGTGAAGACGTTTGCGTCGCGAATCACTGGGGCAGTGTTCATGTAGGTAGGCTTTGATCCGGTTCAGATAGGCATTCGCTCCGAGCTGGAACTCTTCGCCATCGATGGTGATCGTACCATCTTGCGGAGGATACACCGAATCCGCTAACGACCTGATCAACCTGCGGCAAGTATTGAGGGCTTGGCTCACTGCCTCCCGGTCCCCGGCAGTCAGTCTGTCGTAAATCGCGGGGATCTTGTCAAGGGCGTCACCTGCAGTGTCGCGAAGGGGTGCATCAATCATTGACTTGTGCTTTTCAAAGATGGATTCGGCGAGGCCGCTAAAAACCAGTTCGTAGTAAGTCGACGCAACGAAATCATGGAGTGCCGATAGAACGCGAGATCGAATGCCGTTTAGTTTGGTGATTGTGTTCGCAAGAGATTGTAGTTGGTTAAGAACGGTTGATACAGAGTTCGTGACTTGATCGATGTGGCTACCGAATGCACCAGTTACAATCTCAGTCGGGTTGGAACTTGAGGGCGAAAAGTTGATATCGGGGACCCTCAAACGCTGGATCTGTAGTTCCGTCGCCGTGATGTGACCGTTGATTTCTGCTAAGGACTTCCAATAGCCTAGCATATTGTTTTTATTAGTCCAACGGCCTGTTTTGTCCATGTATTTCAGGGCTACGCAGTCATCGCTAGGGAAGCCATTCAGTTCGAAACGAATCCACTTGCTAATCTCATCAGCGTCAACCAGCCGAGCCAGCCGCGAGACCTTGAGCAGTACCTGTTCGGGCTTTAGGCGCGAAAGCTCGACGTCATCGAGCAACTCCTCAGCCAACTGAATCTTGTGTTTAGTCAGATCCTTAGACATCTTTTCCTTTTGAACTCATAACGATACATAGACATCCATATTCTCTTTTCCACCTCGGAGAATCAAGTACGAGAATCGCACAACATCCCGGGTAGCAAATTCTTCGATTAAAATCAATAAAAAAAGCCGAGAGTCAAAAAATGAATCTTGGCTTGTCAGTCAGTCCTCCAAGACAGCGGGGACAGGGCAACCCCGCCCCTACATTCATCCATGGAGGGAAGCCCCCAGTTATATCTTCACGATCTTCTCTTTGTATTGGTCCATTCCCTTCGTAACGTTTCTGGTATCCACTACTAATTGGGCGTGTTCGACTATAGCTTTGTAATCTAATGTCGAATGGTCGGTGGCTATGACTACGCAGTCGTATCGGCTTGTGATCAGGTCTTGCAGGATCTCCGATTTCAGTCTGACGCTGTCCAACTGCACGTCAGGCACAAAGGGATCAGCGTAGGATACACAGGCTCCCTTTGCTATCAAGAGTTCTATTATATCCAGAGAGGGCGATTCTCTAACGTCCGAGACGTCCTTTTTGTAGGCGACGCCCAACACTAAAATCTTCGAGCCCTTTACGCTTTTTCCCACCTGGTTGAGGGCGTCTGTAACCTTCGTGACCACGTAGGTGGGCATTCCGGCGTTGATCTCGCTGGCAAGCTGTATGAACCTTGCATAGTAGTTCATAGACTTCAGCTTCCACGAAAGGTAATGTGGATCCACAGGGATGCAGTGTCCTCCCAATCCGGGTCCGGGATAGAACTTCATGAAACCGAAGGGCTTGGTTCCCGCTGCGTCAATGACCTCCCACACGTCTATGCCGAGCGTATCGCACATCAGGGCCACTTCGTTGACCAGGGCTATGTTGACGCTCCTGAAGGTGTTCTCAAGTAACTTTACCATCTCTGCCACCCTGGGGGACGAGACGACCACGATTTCCTCCAAGATCTGCTCATAGACCGTGCGGGCCATCTCTGTGCAGGCATCGGTGACTCCAGCCACGAGTTTGGGAGTGTTGGATATGTTGTAGTCCTTGTTTCCGGGGTCCTCCCTTTCAGGGGAGAAGGCCAGGAAAAAGTCCACGCCGACTTCCAGATCTGTCTGGGTCAGATCCGTCAGCACAAGTTCCTCTGTGGTTCCGGGATACGTGGTGCTCTCAAGGACTATAAGCTGATCCTTCCTCAGATTCTCCTTTATGCTCCCGATGGCGGACAGTATATGGGAAATATCCGGGTCTTTGGTCTTGTTTAAAGGGGTGGGGACGCATATGAATATGACTTCGCACTCTTTCAGGATGGAGGTATCACGGGTGAATTTAAGCCTGCAGTCCGAGGTAAGTTCCGAAAGGAGGTCGTCGGGGATGCTATTTATGTGGCTTATGCCTGAAGAAAGGCTGGAAATCTTCTTTTCATCTATGTCTATGCCCACGCACGAAAAACCGGCTTTGGCAAAAGACGTGATCAGGGGAAGCCCGACGTATCCTAAACCCATCACGCAGACCTTCGCACTTCTGTCCGCTATTTTGCCCTTCAGATCCATAAATTTAGCCTCCACACTGAATGAGTAGACAGTAGACAGGCCGCGTCTCCCCTCCCACCAGATTGCTTCGCTGCCCCCAACCCCCGATAGAGTCAATCAGGGGTTTAATCGGGGACATGTCTTGTAGTCAGAACGAAGGGGCGCAGCGCCGTGGCCGCTTTGCTGGGGTACCACCAGGCCGCGACGTGGGCGAGACAATCTGATTTAGACTGCCTCTTTCCTGTTTGCTGTCTACTGTTTGCTATTGTGCCCCGACGCCCACTATTATATTTCTTACAAAGGGTTTATGACTTTAACCTGCGCTGAAAAAGGCGTCATTTTCCTCACCTTAAAGGTAGTCTATTGCATGGTCGAAGTCAACAACAAAAAGAATTTGGGATCTTGAAGCCCCCAGAAAAATCCTTGCGCTATTCTTCTATTTGTGTTATCATTTGCTGAAAGTATATCAGAACCTGTCACCATACACATTAGCTACAGCGCAGCAAAATACGATGTCTGCAAGCTTGACTTAAGAGCACGCCTTAATTCTATATTGAAGGGACAGACCATGAACGGTGAGAAATATACTAACAGGCTCATAGAGGAGACAAGTCCGTATCTGCTTCAGCACGCCCACAACCCTGTGGACTGGAATCCCTGGGATAAAGAGGCGTTAGAAAGGGCAAAGAGGGAGGATAAGCCTATCCTCTTAAGTGTGGGGTATTCCGCCTGCCACTGGTGCCACGTTATGGAGCATGAGTCGTTTGAGAATGAGGAAATAGCCCGCATTATGAACGAGAACTTCATCAACATCAAAGTGGACAGGGAGGAGAGGCCCGATATAGATGAGATATACATGAACGCTGTACAGGCTATGACCAGCCACGGCGGATGGCCTATGACCGTCTTCTTGACTCCCCACGGCGAACCCTTTTACGGGGGGACGTATTTTCCACCTGACGACCGGCAGGGGATCCCCGGCTTCCCGCGCCTCCTCAAGTCTGTAGCCCAATTTTACAGGGACAGGAAGGACGATGCTTTGAAGCAGGGCAGCAGGATGAAGGACCACCTCCACCAGCTTGCAAGGCTGAAGTCCTCCGCCGAATCCACGGATGAGAGTCTCCTGACGAACACCTTTAGAGCCACTTTGGCTAACTTCGATAACGTCAACGGCGGATTCGGCAGCCAGCCCAAATTCCCCGGGACGATGAATCTTGCTCTCTTTCTGAGGGAGTATAAGAGGACAGGGGCTAAAAACGCCCTTGAGATGGTCAATTTGAGCCTCAGTAAGATGGCAAACGGCGGGATATACGATCAACTGGGCGGTGGATTCCACAGATATTCTGTGGACAGTAAATGGCTGGTGCCTCATTTTGAGAAGATGCTCTACGACAACGCCCTCTTGATGAGCATATACCTTGAGGCCTATCAGGCCACAGGCGACGATTTCTACTCTAATATAGTTGAAGAGACGGCGTCCTATCTTCTGAGGGAGATGTTCCATGGCGGAGACGACGCCGGAGGCTCAGGCGGATTCTATTCAACACAGGACGCCGACAGTGAGGGGGAAGAGGGTAAGTTCTTCGTATGGACGCCTGACCAGGTCAAAGAGATATTGGGCGCCGAGGACTCCGCTCTATTCTGCAGATACTACGACATCACTCCCTCCGGAAATTTCGAGAACGGTCTGAGTATCCTGCACGTCTCTACACCGCTGGAGAACTTGGCCAGGTTTCTGAAGGTGGATGAGGATCATTTGAGACAAGTTGTAAAGGAGGGAAAGGCAAAGCTCTTTGCAGAAAGGGGAAAGAGGGTCAAACCCGGCAGGGACGATAAGATTCAGACGAACTGGAACGGAATGATGATCTCCAGTTTCGCCGAGGCGTATAAGGTGCTGGGAACAGAGGAGTACAGACTCGCCGCCGAAAATAGTGCGTCTTTCATTCTGAACAATATTACTGGAAACGGGCGTCTCTTTCATTCGTATAAGGATGACCGTACAAGTTCCAACGTCTTTCAGGACGACTACGCCCTCTTCATAGGTGCCCTGTTGGATCTCTATGAAGCCACGTTCGATAGTGCGTGGCTCACGGAGGCGATCAGGCTCAACGACATAATGATAGACCACTTCTGGGACGAAGTGGACGGCGGGTTCTTCTTCACCCCTAATGATCACGAAGAGTTGATAGTTCGCAGTAAGAACCCCTACGACAACGCAGTTCCTGCGGGGAATTCTATAGGTGTTCTGGATCTTCTGAGGATCTCGGCCATAACCTACAGAGAGGATCTGTGGAAAATGGCCGAAAGGGCACTTACCACCTTCCACGACTTTATGAAGGGAGGGCCTTCAGGATTCGGTCAGCTTCTGTGCGGTCTGGATTTCTTCCTGCAGCGTCCCTTGGAGATAGCCATAGTCGGAGATCCCGAACAGAAGGATACCAAAGAGATGCTTGAGGTCATCCACAGCCGCTTTTTGCCGAACAAGGTCATGGCGCTGCTGAATCCCGATGGCGACGGACGGATCGTGGACATAGCGCCCCTTTTGAAGGATAAGACGCAGGTCGACTCAAAGGCCACCGTCTACGTATGCCAGAACTTCACCTGCTCCAAGCCCATGAACGACCCGCGGGAGCTCGGGGAGTTTCTGGATAGCGTTTGAGGCCCCTCGGACGATCACGTGAAGATCAGAGGTGTCTTTCATGAGCACGGCGCCTTTAGGTACAAAAGTCCACAGCATCCAAGAATTCGAGTCGCGGGTCAGGTCGCTTACCGATGAGGTCCGTATCGAGATCCTGGATCCCTTCGAAGACGAGGATGCGGTAGCAAAAGTGTATCTCTCAAAGCGGGCATTAAAAGATACGATTCAAGATATTGCGATAGAGATCCAGGATCGCACCGGTGTGCGGATCGTTCCGCTGATTATCTACGAATAGGGAATTCGCAGGGGAGTAACTCCACGTACATTTATGGGCAGATAGCCTGAATGCTGATAACTTGAGGCTTCACGGTAGAAACTGATATACACAAGGCGTGGGATTTTCTCTGGGACATAGACAGATCGGGATGGTGCATCCCCGGATGTGAAGACGTAGAGGTGGGAAAGGAGGGTCTCTATAGCTGCAGGGTAAGAGACAGAGTGGGACCTGTCGTTGCCAGATTAGATTCATGAACCCCGTTGCGAGGGTGCGCTGCTTGCGGTAGATCGGGGAGCTGCCGTGAGATCCGTGCTCGCAGTAAGCGGCGCACGGACTGCTCAGGTTAAGAGTTAACGGAAGTACGAAAGGGGCCAAGCCGATGAAAGTTGTTTTCGTGGACGAATCCACCCTGACGCTCGACGACATCGATTTCTCATGCCTCGCGCAGTTCGGCGAGTACGTCGCGTACCGCATCTCGACGGAAGAGGAGGCGATCGAGCGCGCAGCAGGCGCCGACGTCATTGTCTGCAGCAAAGTGCCCATGACGCGGCGGCTCATGGATGCGCTGCCCGAGTTGAAGATGATCGCTGTCATTGCCACCGGTTACAACAACATTGACCTCGAGGCGGCGACCGAGAAGGGCATCCGGGTGACGAACGTGGCGGGCTATGCTGCCAACACGGTGCCGCAGCACACGTTTGCACTCATCCTGAATCTGGCTACGAACGTGTGGAGGTATCATCTGGACATCATGGACGGTGAATGGGAACGTACTTGGGGGTTCGGGCTGTTGACCTACCGCTCGTTCGAGCTCGCCGGCAAGACCCTGGGCATCATCGGACTCGGCTGTATCGGCAGCGGCGTGGCCAGGATCGCGGAGGGCTTCCTCATGAACGTGCTCGCCAACGACATCAGCGACATCAGCGACAGCGGCTACGACAACACCGATCTCGATACGCTGCTGCGCGAGTCGGACATCGTAGCGATACACTGTCCGCTGACCGAATTGAGCCGCGACATGATCGACGCTGCGGCCATCGCGAAAATGAAGTCGACGGCGCTGCTCATCAACACGGCGCGCGGCGGCATCGTGGACGAGCAGGCCCTCGCGGACGCGCTCAATTCAGATCGCATTGCCGGCGCCGGCTTCGATGTGCTGAGCGTGGAGCCGCCGCGTGACGGGAATGTGCTGTTAGGCGCCAGGAACATCATGATATCCGGACACACGGCGTGGTCCGCAGTCGAAGCGCGGCAGAAGCTGGTGGATGAAACGGCGGAGAACATCCGGGCCTTCAGCGAAGGCAGGGAGCGAAACATCGTGAACTGACGAATACTCATTCGCCGCGCAATGGCCGGAGGGCCTGATATAGCAGCAGCGAAAAGATATTACAGAATTGAGAGGACGCTTGGAACAGATGGAGCAGAAATTAAGCACATAACAGCGAGGGAGTATATGGACGCACGTGAGTTTTTTGAGCCGAAGACGATTCAGGAAGCGTGTGAACTCCTTGCCGAAAAGGGCGGTGAGGCCAGGATAATAGCCGGCGGGCAGACGCTTATGGCCCTGATTCGGAACAGGGCGATAAAACCTAAGTTCCTGATAAGTCTGAGACTTATCCCTGACCTGGATATTATCGAGTACAGAGACGGCCAGGGGCTATCTATCGGAGCGGCGGCCACGCACCGGGATGTCGAAAGATCGGACGTAATAAAGGATCACTGTCCTGTTATATCGGAAATGGTGGGCGTAATCTCAGATGTGCAGATCAGAAACGCAGGGACTATAGGCGGAAGTCTGTGCCACGCCGATCCGGCTTCCGATCCCGCCCCCGTTCTTTTGAGCCTGAAATCCAGCGTGGTAGCCGCAAGCGCCAACGGTGAAAGGACGATCTCTCTGGACGATTTCTTTGTGGGCTATTTTGAATCTGCCCTTCTTGCCGATGAAGTCTTAACAGAAATAATGGTCCCCGAAATGCCTCCTAACTCGGGGAGCGCATATAGAAAGTTCACTATAAGGGAGGGGGACTACGGCATCACAAACGCCGCCGCTTCGGTCTTTCTGGATTCAGGGGGCGTCTGTCAGGATGCAAGGCTCGTTATATCGTCTGTCGCTTTCACTCCCGTAAGGGCAAAAGAGGCGGAGGGCAAGCTTATAGGGTCGGTTCTGGGTGAAGACGTAATAAGAGATGCCGCAGAGACTGCATCCCAGGAGATCGAACCCATAGGGGACCCAATAGCTTCGGCGGAGTACAAGAGGCATCTTGTAGGAGTTATCTCCAGGTACGCTCTGGAAGAAGCTGCAAAGAGGGCGTCAGACAGGAATGTCTGAGCCACTCTAAACAAACAGACGGTAGAACAGACATTCTTGTCTGTTCAGGGGGACAAGATGAAGTACAGACTGGAATTAACTGTGAACGGTGAGAGCTACGAGGAACTTGTAGATCCCTATACTACACTTCTGGACGTCTTAAGAGAAAACTTGAGCCTGACGGGCACAAAGCGCGGGTGTGAGGACGGAAGGTGCGGGTCGTGCACTGTGATCGTAGATGGAAAGATAGTTAAGTCCTGTATAATCAACGCCCTCTGTGTCTCTAGATATCAGATAACCACGATAGAGGGAGTCGCCGTTGAGGAGAGATTAGATCCTCTGCAGGAGGCCTTCATAGAATCGGGCGCCCTCCAGTGCGGCTACTGCGTACCCGGATTCATTCTGTCGTCCAGAGTCCTTTTGGATGAGAATCCGAATCCGAGGGAGGAGGAGATAAGAGAGGCGTTGAAGGGAAACCTGTGCAGATGTGGAATCTACACTAAGGTGACTCAGGCGGTCTTACAGGCAGCAGCCTCCGATGAATCTATCGGGAGCAGGTAGAGTCTTACTCTGGAACTCGCATATTTCTGAAAGGACTCAAAATGAAGATACCCAGTAACCGCTCACAACAGACAGCCAAGGACTCAAAGCTCTTTCCGCACCTGGCCGCTTGGCTCAACGCTGATAAGCAAGACTACGTCGGGCCGAATTTCCTGTCCGTCTTCCCCGAATGCATTCACCCGGTTCGGGAAAAGCTGGCGGGTGATCCGCACAGACCCGGGTACCACTTCCTGCCACCGACCGGCTACGGGTGGGACGTGGAGGGACCGATTCAGTTCGACGGCCGATACCACCTGTTCTATCTGACAGCACCCCACGGTGCGAAGCCCTCGGAGGAGCCCTCGGGTCCGAGCGAAAGCTGGGGGCACGCCGTCAGCGAGGACCTGGTTCACTGGCACGACCTTCCCATAGCACTGGCGCCGCAGGATGAGAACGGTCCTCATGGCTATGACAACGCCGGGATCTATACCGGCTCGACGGTGATCAATAACGGCGTGCCCACCATCATATACACTTCGGCCAGAATCCGCTGCAAGAGCATAGCCACAAGTGACGACGGCATGGTCACCTGGAAGCGCCACCCTGATAACCCCGTGATCCCGGAAAGGTGCGCCGATGAAGAGCGTCTTAACCTGGATGTGTTCGCCTGGTGGGACGAGGACGATCAGACCTGGTACGCGCTGATCGGTGGGAAGGCCGGCGGTGCGCAGAACGACGCCGGGCAGAACGTCGGCACTACCTATCTCTTCCAATCCGACGATCTGGTGAACTGGAGATACCTCAACCCTCTGCTGAAAGGCAAATCACCCGCCGTCTCCGGCGAACAGTGGGACATGTCGCACATGTTTAAGTTGGGCGATAAACACGTGCTACTGATCACCGCCTATCCGAAGAAGCCCGCAGATGGCCGCGAGCAGTGGGACAACCCAAAGGCTTTCGATATGACGCAGGAGATGGGATGGATCGGCCGTTTTTCGGATCATCGCTTCATCCCTGAATCCGAAGCGTTTGTTCTGGACCCCGGCGGCTATTACGGCTGTGCTATGAGCTTCGAGGATGACAAGAATAGGCGAATCATCTTCGGCCTGGTCTGGGAGGGTAACAGCCCGTGGTACCGCGCCAGAGACGAAGCGGCAGACCTGGGACAGGAGAATGAGTGGCTCTCCAAGGAGGATCCGGAGAACAAAACGCCCATCGAGTGGTGGAGTAACATCTACTCTTTGCCCCGCATGCTCACGCTGCGACCCGACGGCACATTAGGCCAGGAGCCGGTGGAGGAACTCAAGAGTCTGCGGCGGAAGCACTGGCAGTACGAGCGGATGCCGATTACCGAATCCGGATCGAACTTCGTACCCGATCCGCAGGGAGATATGCTGGAGATCATCGCGGTGATCGACCCCGGTGACGCTGATGCCGTCGGCATTAAGGTTCTCTGTTCGCCCGACCGCAAGGAGCAGACGCTATTCATCTACGACCGCAAGAAGAGAGAGTTCATCGCCGATCAGACCCACGCAAGCCTCGACCCCGAAACGCTGGTCATGAGAAAGGCCGGTAGTTACCCGAACCTGCCGGTGTACAGCGGCGACCTGGATCTGCCCGACGATGAGCTGCTTGAGCTTCACGTGTTTGTCGATCGATCGATGGTCGAGGTCTTCCCGAACAAGCGTTTCTGCATGACGCAGCGGGTGTACCCGACGCGAGCGGACAGCAAGGGCATCGACGTGTTCGCCCGCGGCGGCGATGCGACGCTCGTCTCGCTGGACGCCTGGCAGCTCGATCCGATCTGGCCGGTCACCGCGCGGCAGTAAGCGGCGAGATTGCGACTTAACCCCCGATTGAATCTATCGGGGGGCTCGGGGATCAATCATTCCGGGGCAGGCCCCCTCGCAATGACCTTGGTAAAATGAATTGTCCTTGCGAGCGAAGCGAAGCAATCTCTTTTGAGTAGATAGAATGTAGGGGCGAGGTTCACTCGCCCCAGGGGTAGGCACACGTCCCCGATAGAAGCACTCGGGGACTTCCCGTAGAGATGCGGCGGACTATGTCTGTCTGTGGAGTTATCTGTTCTGCAGGATGATCGGCTGTCTTTCCAGCTCTGAGAACGGCGCTGTTGCCATCATTGGTTTCTTGAACGAATTCCTTCTGCACGTTCCCCCAACCTTTTGGCTTCATCTTCCTTTCCAATCTCTATGTAGAGCACTGCCATATTCTCCAACGCAGTCGCCACATAGGGATGGTCTTTGCCAAGAGCTTCTTCCCTTATTCCCAGTGCTCGCTTCAGAAGGGGCTCAGCATCGACATACTTGCCCTGATCTTTGTAAAGTTCCGCTAGACCGCTAAGGGAGTAAGCTACTTTGGGATGGTCTTTTCCAAGAGCTTTCTCGTATATTGCCAGTGCCCGTTTGTAAAGTGGCTCAGCCTCGGCATACTTGCCCTGGGAACGATAAAGGTTTGCTAGATTGTTCAGGGAGGTCGCCACATAGGGATGGTCTTTGCCAAGAGCTTCTTCCCTTATTCCCAGTGCTCGCTTCAGAAGGGGCTCAGCCTCAGCATTCTTGCCCTGGGAATCATAAAGTTCCCCCAGGTTGCTCAGGCATTGCGCGACATGGGGGTGGTCTGGCCCGAGGACTTCTTCCCTCATTGCCAGTGCCCGCTTATAAAGAGGCTCAGCCTCGACGTACTTGCCCTGAGAAGCATAAACTAGCGCCAGATTATTCAGGGAGGTTGCCATAGCAGGATGATCTTTGCGAAAGGATTTTTCCAAAATTGCCAGTGACCGCTTGACAAGGGGTTCAGCTTTGACATACTTGGCCTGAGTCTTATAAAGTTCCGCCAGACAGTTCAAAGAGGCCGCCACATGGGGATGGTCTCTGCCAAGGGTTTTCTCTATTATTGTCAGAGCACGCTTGTGCAGGGGCTCAGCGTCGGCATACTTGCCCTGAGAATGATAAAGTGCCGCCAGATTGTTCAGGGATTGCGCTACATCGGGATGGTCTTTTCCAAGGACTTCTTCCCTTATTGCCAGTGATCGCTTGTAAAGTGGCCCAGCTTCGACATACTTCCACTGGGAACGATAAAGGTTTGCTAGATTGTTCAGGGATTGCGCTACATCGGGATGGTCTTTTCCAAGAGCTTCTTCCCTTATTGCCAGTGACTGCTTGTAAAGCGGATCAGCCTCGGCATACTTGCCCTGGGTCTTATAAAGTCCCGCCAGATTGTCCAGGGAGTAAGCTACATCAGGGTGGTCTTTTCCAAGGGCTTTTTCTACTATTGCCAGTGACTGCTTGTAAAGCGGATCAGCCTCGGCATACTTGCCCTGGGTCTTATAAAGACCCGCCAGATTGTTCAGGGAGTAAGCTACATCAGGATGGTCTTTGCCAAGGGCTTCTTCCCATATTCCCAGTGCCCGCTCATAAAGGGGCTCAGCCTCGACATACTTGCCCTGGGTCTTATAAAGTACCGCCAGATTGTTCAGGGAGGTCGCCACATCGGGATGGTCTTTTCCAAGAGCTTCTTCCCTTATTGCCAGTGACCGCTTGTGAAGGGGCTCAGCTTCGACATACTTGCCCTGGGTCTTATATAGTACCGCGAGATTGTTCAGGGAGGTCGCCACACTGGGATGGTCTTTTCCAAGGGCTTTTTCCCTTATTGCCAGTGCCCGCTTGTAAAGTGGTTCAGCCCCGGCATACTTGCCCTGGGAATCATAAAGTAACGCCAGATTGTTCAGGGAGGTCGCCACACTGGGATGCTCTTTCCCAAGAGCTTTCTCCCATATTGCCAGTGACTGCTTGTAAAGGGGCTCAGCCTCGACATACTTGCCCTGAGCTCTGTAAAGTTCCGCCAGATTGTTCAGGGAGGTCGCCACATCAGGGTGGTCTTTGCCAAGGGCTTTTTCCATTATTGCCAGTGCCCGCATATAAAGGTGTTCAGCGTCGGCATACTTGCCCTGGGAATCATAAAGTACCGCCAGATTGTTCAGGGAGGTCGCCACATCGGGATGGTCTTTTCCAAGGGCTTTTTCCCATATTGCCAGTGCCTGCTTGTTAAGGGGCTCAGCCTCGGCATACTTGCCCTGAGCTCTGTAAAGTTCCGCCAGATTGTTCAGGGGGGACGCCACATCGGGGTGGTCTTTGCCAAGAGCTTTTTCTACTATTGCCAGTGACCGATTGTAAAGGGGCTCAGCCTCGGCATACTTGCCCTGAGATTCATAAAGTCCCGCTAGATTGTTCAGGGATGCCGCCACATCAGGATGGTCTTTGCCAAGAGCTTTTTCCCTTATTGCCAGTGACCGCTTATAAAGGGGCTCAGCCTCAGCATACTTGCCCTGGGAATGATAAAGGTATGCTAGATTGTTAAGGCAGGTCGCCACATTGGGATGGTCTGTACCGAAACTTTCCTCAGCTATTTTCAAAGCCTCTTTGGCAAAGTTAACTGCTTCCTCATACTGACCTTGTTCGTAGAGGCTTTCTGCCTTTTCGTTTAGTCTTTCCCATTCAGATCTTTCTGGGGAAATGCAGTTTACGGCAAAGGTCAAAGATAGGGATGCAATCACGAAAACTTTTGAAAATACTCTCATATCTGGTGTTCCTATCGGCTAAGGAATCAAGGAACAATTCCTCCGAGATTGCTTCGGGGTGAAGTGCCTCGCAATGACGTTGCTCAGTCTGGGCCAAGGTAAGAGGCGGGCTTGCTTCGGGGTGAAGCCCCTCTTGAGAAAGAGGGAAGAAGCCCCTCAGAATGACCAGAGGGATGAAGCCCCGATAGAATCATTCGCCGTCAGGCGTAGAAGAAGAGTTTTAGAATGACTCTGTTCAACGTTATTGATCTTCTCCCACTGCTCCTTCAAGGCCAATTGACCAGATCCTCTGTTGGTACGAATCGTTCATACCGGCTTATCGGAGCTTTTCCGAGTCGCATGTGATCGCGCTCGTAGATCGGATAGATCGCCCCATTTGGGTCAATGTCCACTACCGTGTTTCCACGATACGTAATCTTGTACTCAACGGGCTCCAGTAATTCTTTAACCAATTCAGGGTTCTTATTCGCTTCGAGAACTGTCCGAGGATTTTCCATTCCGCCGCCGCTATTCTCGTCGGTAATGGAATGTTTCAGGACGAGTTCGGGACGGCCGGGCCACCCAAACGTTTGTGTGTATTCAGGCACCTCAAAGAGCAGTTCGATTGTGTCCCCTGCCTTACAGGAGAATTGGACATATCTTCCGTTCCAGGAAAGTGACCGATTGATGGCCATGCCATTTAACTTTGTGACGACGTCCTGAAGGGCCACGTAATGCGGCATGCGGACGGCCAATTTGACCGGGTGCTTCACACTGACAACCACCTTTCCCTCCCAAGGCAGATAGCTGTCAATATCCAATTCCTTGGTTGATCGGTTGATGAGGAGATTGATCTTATGGAGATTATCCTCCCGTGTGACGATGCTCTCAAAGCCCGCATAAATCGCCCGCCCGATGTTTCCCGTACAGCATTGCTGCAACCACAAATGGGCCGCGCTGGCATAATCGTTTGGCGCTGCCCACCCTGACAGCGATCCGATGTACCGCGTGAAATCCTCTATTTCCGCCTCCTGAAGCTCGGGGCGAATTGGAATGTGGACGATATTGCTTTTCGGAATCCGCTCGAGGAAATCGGTTCTCTTCATCTGAGCCTCGGTCAATTGATTCCTCAGATAGCGATCCACATCGTCCCAATAATCGCCCAGACCCGCGCGGGAAAGCGTTGCCGCCATGTTGCACATATCCACCGTACAGCATCCCTCATTGCCGATATTCGAAACCCATAGTCCGGCGGGCTGTTCGGGAAAAACACCATGGCTCGTTCCCTGGCTACGCCCACTTTCATAGAAGCCCCGCATCCTTTTGCATAAGACTTCGTCTTTAGTCACCCGGGCATACTCAAGCATCGCCATTCCGGCGTGTACGAAAGGATGGAACCAGCCCTGCCACGAGCCATCTTCTTCAATCTCGCCACCGCGCAGAATACTGTTGGTCATCCATCGCGCCAGCTCCAATGCCCTGGCGCTGCCGGTCATCTCGTACCACTTGACCATGGGAGGGATGAGCGAGGCGTTATAGATAGGCCAGTCCGCCGTATCTGCATTGACCTGCGAGCCGCCGTCCCAGACTCGTGGGAAAATGCAATAGCTGTCCGGCGCATCGCGATCACCTTGCACATAGACCTTGTCCCACAGCGTGTCGATCGTTTTTTCTATGGCATCTGGCTGTCCGGCTGAACCGCTCAAGCGGTACTCAAGGATGCGGGCCAGCAGTGCTCTGCCATTACCGTACGCGTCGGCCTGGCCCGGTTGCTTGTAAATCAGGCCGTCTTCCCCGGTACGGTCGTCGATCCATTTCCATATCTTAGCATCGATTTCACGGTTCATCGTGCTGCCGGTCATCAGGCGCATCAGGGCGATCCCTTCTGCGTACTTAGGCATCTGATTGCCGTCGCTATGTGTATGCCGCTGGGCCAGCGGCCTGCGGTCATACCAAGCCGCCATCCACAGCAGGTAATCTGAATTCTCATCCAGAGCACGGGTGTAGGCATTCAACGAGAGGATCGCCATATCCTCCAGATCAAAGCTCATAGGTTGCCAGCGCGCTTTTTCGGTTCTGCGGTGCGCCAGGAGTTCCTCAACCAGTTGAGCGCCTGGATCCACATCCCCAGCACGGCTTGTCACAGAGTGGTTGGATTGCATATCAACTCCTTTCAGTACTTCTTCGGTGGAAAATCTGGCTATCGAGTTATCTGTTCTTCAAGGTGATCGGCTGACGTTCGATCTGCGCTAGGGCGACCGTAGTTTCCAATGTCTCGTACTGACCGCTGTACCGCTTGTAGATCTTCATTTCCACCTGCTGCGGCAGCGGAAACTCTACTGACCAGTGGAAGTAGCCAGCTCGATCTGTGTGGACGTGCCATCTGTTGAGTATCACACATATCCCTGGAATCCCCCGGCCCGTTTCATCCACAACCTGGCTGCGCACAAGCCGGCCCGTCTTGAGTTTGAAATCCTGCGACCGAGACTGCGGCCGAATGTTGACGTGTCGTTGTTGAGGCGCGTAACCATCGGCTTCCACGGTCAACACGTATTCGCTCAATGGCACATCATGAAAATCAAATCGACCCTCTGTATCCGACTTCACCGTCGGATGGCCGTTTCCCTGTCGAATAGATCTGAATCCCAAGCTGGGTGAACCGACCGTCACGGGAGTCCCGGCTCCCCACCAGTCCAACTTGGATTCGTGATCCAGCCAGTCGTCGGCGGTGTAACGGTTGGGGCTGCGCTCGATCGCTGCACTGGCAATCGGATTACCCTGTTCATCCAATACACGACCATGAAGACGTCCGTGGGTGGTTAATACCTTCACGCGGTCAACGGACAATGGCCATACCTTCGTGCCTTCGGAATCATTCCCGATAGCCAACAATCGGTTCGGACCGACTTTGATCATGTCAAACTGGCCAGTGATGACACCGCATGGCAGATGCGAGAAGCTGACGCGGTCCTGCCACGTGTGGCCATTGTCCAGACTGAACGCAACGTGAAATCCTGGCCGGCCGTACTGACAGGCCAGCACGCCGTTATCCAATACCGCCAGCGTCGGCGAGATATTCATCAAGTGCGGCTCGCTCAGTACTGGCTCGGTCCATGTCTTGCCTAGATCGTCTGACCAGCACTGGTACAGTGGCCGATATTCGCCGGGAAACTGCGTTCCCTGTGTCCTCATTATGCACAAGAGTTGCCCGTTGGATAGTAAAGCCAGGCTTGGCTCGCAATAACCACAATATCCGCCAGCCAATTCCGGATCCGGGTCGTCTGGGCTATAGGCAACGGTGGCATGATACTCCCAACTGCGGCCCAAGTCCGTGGATAGCGCGATCATGGTGCGATACTGGGTATCGCCTTTGAGGTTCCCGTACATGGTGCCCAGCAAATCACCGTTAGGCAACTGGACTATCTTTCCCTTGGCCAAGAAAGGCCAAAACTCTGCCCACTTCGTTTGCAGAACCGCATTTGGCACGGACACCGCTGAGGTGCCAACTTCATACTTCAGGAAATCGTCAGAGAAGAGTATGCGCTGGGCTTCTAGCTCGTGCCTTGATTTGCGCTGCATAAAAAGGACCCCACCTTCGCGGAGGTCTACAGACATGGGGCCTGCATATGCGGGAGGGAAGTCCAGTTCCTTGTCCCAGGTCTGACCGCCGTCGTTTGAAATGCGATAGTACTTAGCCCCTTCGCCCTGCTTGGGATAGAATACAGCGATCGTCCCTGTACGTGAGACCGCCACGCTCGCGGTATTCTGATTAACCTCATCGCTGAGCTGGGTCGGCTTACCGACGGTGATCTTGAGGATTTCGGTTTCATCCTCTGCCGCATTGGGGACATCAAACACAGCGGCACCCCCGATGCAAAACAGAATACCTATGGCGCAAAGATAGTTGCATCGCATGTCACTTCCTTTCAGTACTTCTTGACCGCCAAATCTGGCTATCGAGTTATTTGTTCTGTAGGATGATCGCCTGGCGCTCCAGTTGCGGGAACGGCGCTGTTGCCATCATTGGTTTCTTGAACGAATTCCTTCTGCACGCTCTTCCAACCTTTTGGCTTCATCTTCCTTTCCAATTTCCCTGTAACACTCCGCCAGATTCTCCAACACAGTCGCCACATCGGTATGGTCTTTCCCAAGGGCCTTCTCGTATATTGCCAGTGCTCTCTTGAAAAAGGGCTCAGCCTCAGCATACTTGTTTTGGTCTTTGTAAAGTTCCGCCAGACCGAGCAGGCAGAACGCCACATTGGTATGGTCTTTTCCAAGAGCTTTTTCTACTATTGCCAGTGCTTGCTGATAAAGGGGCTCAGCCTCGACATACTTGCCCTGAGCTTTGTAAAGTTCCGCCAGATTGTTCAGGAATTGCGCTACATCAGGGTGGTCTTTGCCAAGTGCTTTTTTCCTTATTGCCAGTGAACGCTTGTAAAGGGGCTCAGCCTCGACATACTTGCCCTGAGCTCTGTAAAGTGCCCCCAGATTGTTCAGGGAGGTCGCCACATCGGGATGTTCTTTTCCAAGGGTTTCTTCCTCTATGGCCAGCGCTCGCGCGTAAAGGGGTTCAGCCTCGGCATACTTGCCCTGGGAATAATAAAGTGCCGCCAGATTGTTCAAGGAGGCGGCCACGTGGGGATGGTCTTTTCCATGGGCTTCTTCCTCTATGGCCAGCGCTCGCGCGTAAAGGGGTTCAGCCTCGGCATACTTGCCCTGAGAATAATAAAGTCTCGCCAGATTGTTCAGGGATTGCACCACATTGGGCTTGTCTGGACCGAAACTTTCCTCAGCTATTTTCAAAGCCTCTTTGGCAAACTTAACTGCTTCCTCATACTGACCTTGTTGGTAGAGGCTTGTTGCCTTTTCGTTTAGTCTTTCCCATTCAGATGTTTCTGGGGAAGAGCAGTTTGCGGCAAAGGTCAAACATAGGAATGGAATCACGAAAACTTTTGAAAATACTCTCATATCTGGTGCTCCTATCGGCTAAGGAATCAAGGAACAATTCCTCCGAGATTGCCGTCGTTGCCGTTCACGTTCACCACTGCGGGAAACAGATGGCCGCATTGCCATCACTGGTTTCTTGAACGAATTCCTTGTGCACGTTCCCCCAACCTTTTTGCTTCATCTTCCTTTCCAATCTCTATGTAGAACACTGCCATGTTCTCCAGCACAGTCGCCACGTGCGGATGGTCTTTCCCAAGAGCTTTTTCTACTATTGCCAGTGCTCGCTTAACAAGGGGCTCAGCCTCAGCATACTTGCCCTGAGTTTTATAAAGTCCCCCCAGATTGTTCAGGGAGGTCGCCACATCGGGATGGTCTTTCCCAAGAGCTTTCTCGTATATTGCCAGTGCTCGCTTGTAAAGGGGTTCAGCTTCGGCATACTTGCCCTGAGTTCTGAAACGTTCCGCCAGATTGTTCAGGGATTGCGCCACATCGGGATGGTCTTTCCCAAGGGTTTCTTCCCTTATTGCCAGTGCTCGCTTGTAAAGCGGTTCAGCCTCGGCATACTTGCCCTGAGAATCATAAAGTAACGCCAGATTGTTCAGGGGGAATGCCACATAGGGGTGGTCTTTGCCAAGAGCTTTTTCTACTATTGCCAGTGCTCGCTTGTAAAGCGGTTCAGCCTCGGCATACTTGCCCTGAGAATCATAAAGTAACGCCAGATTGTTCAGGGAGTTCGCCACATCGGGATGGTCTTTGCCAAGGGTTTCTTCCCTTATTGCCAGTGCCCGCTTGTGAAGGGGAATAGCCTCGGCATACTTGCCCTGAGAATCATAAAGTAACGCCAGATTGTTCAGGGAGGTCGCCACATAGGGGTGGCCTTTGCCAAGAGCTTTTTCTACTATTGCCAGTGCTCGCTTGTAAAGCGGTTCAGCCTCGACATACTTGCCCTGAGTTTTATAAAGTCCCCCCAGATTGTTCAGGGAGGTCGCCACATCAGGATGGTCTTTGCCAAGGGCTTTCTCCCTTATTGCCAGTGACCTCTTGTGAAGAGGCTCAGCCTCGACATACTTGCCCTGTGAATCATAAAGTCCCGCCAGATTGTTCAGGGAGTTCGCCACATCAGGATGGTCTTTGCCAAGGGCTTTCTCCCTTATTGCCAGTGACCGCTTGTAAAGTGGCTCAGCCTCGGCATACTTGCCCTGTGAATCATAAAGTCCCGCCAGATTGTTCAGGGAGTTCGCCACATCAGGATGGTCTTTGCCAAGGGCTTTCTCCCTTATTGCCAGTGACCGCTTGTGAAGAGGCTCAGCCTCGACATACTTGCCCTGAGTTCTGTAAAACTCCGCCAGATTGTTCAGGGAGGTCGCCACATCGGGATGGTCTGGACCGAAAGTTTCCTCAGCTATTTTCAAAGCCTCTTTGGCAAACTTAACCGCTTCCTCATACTGTCCTTGTTCGTAGAGTGTTGTTGCCTTTTCGTTTAGTCTTTCCCATTCAGATGTTTCTTGGGGAAAAGCAGTTGCGGCAAACGACAAACATAGGGATGCAATCACGAAAACTTTTGAAAATACTCTCATATCTGGTGTTCCCTTCGGTTCAAGGAATCAAGGAAGAATTCCTGCTCACATTGCCGTCGTTGCTGTTCACGTTCATAACTGCGGGAAACAGATGGCCGCATTGCCATCACTGGTTTCTTGAACGAATTCCTCTTGCACGCCCTTCCAACCTTTTGGCTTCATCTTCCTTTCCAATCTTCTCGTAAAGCTCTGACATATTCTCCAACACATCCGCCACATCAGGATGAGCTTTACCAAGAGCTTTTTCCATTATTGCCAGTGCTCGCTTGTAAAGGGGCTCAGCCTCATCATACTTGCCCTGAGAATAATAAAGTGCCGCCAGATTGTTCAGGGAGTTAGCGACATCAGGGTGGTCTTTCCCAAGGGTTTTTCCCCCTATTGCCAGTGCTCGCTTATGAAGGGGCTCAGCGTCGTCATACTTGCCCTGAGTTCTGTAAAGTTCCGCCAGATTGTTCAGGGAAGTCGCCACATACGGGTGATCGTTTCCAAGGGCTTTTTCCAATATTGCCAGTGACCTCTTGTAAAGGGGCTCAGCCTCGACATAGTTGCCCTGAGTCTTATAAAGTAACGCCAGATTATTCAGAGATTGCGCCACATCGGGATGGTCTTTTCCAAGGGCTTCTTCCAATATTGCCAGTGAACGCTTATAAAGGGGTTCAGCCTCGGCATACTTGCCCTGCGAATCATAAAGTACCGCCAGATTGTTCAGGGAGGTTGCCACACCTGGATGGTCTTTGCCAAGGGCTTTTTCCCATATTGCGAGTGACCGCTTGTAAAGGGGCTCAGCCTCGGCATACTTGCCCTGCGAATCATAAAGTACCGCCAGATTGTTCAGGGATTGCGCCACATCGGGATGGTCTTTTCCAAAGGCTTCTTCCCTAATTGCCAGTGCTCGCTCATAAAGTGGCTCAGCCTCGACATACTTGCCCTGAGTCTTATATAGTACCGCCAGATTGTTCAGGGGGAATGCCACCTCGGGATGGTCTGGAGCGAAACTTTCCTCAGCTATTTGCAAAGCCTCTTTGGCAAACTTAACTGCTTCCTCATATCTACCTTGTTCGTAGAGGCTTTCTGCCTTTTCGTTTAGTCTTTCCCATTCAGATCTTTCTGGGGAAGAGCAGTTTGCGGCAAAGGTCAAACATAGGGATGCAATCACGAAAACTTTTGAAAATGCTCTCATATCTGTTGTTCCTATCGGCTAAGGAATCAAGGAACAATTCCTCCGAGATTGCCGTCGTTGCTGTTAACGTTCACCACGGCGGGAAACAGATGGCAGCATTGCCATCATTGGTTTCTTGAACGAATACCTTCTGCACGCTCTTCCAACCTTTTCCCTTCGTCATTCTTTCCAATCTTCTTGTAAAGATCTGCCATGTTCGCGAGGGTAGTCGCCAGGTTGGGGTGGTCTTTTCCAAGGGCTTTCTCGATTATTTCCAGCGCTCTCTTGTAAAGAGACTCAGCCTCGACATACTTGCCCTGAGCCGTGTAAAGTCCAGCCAGATTGTGCAGGGATGTCGCCACATAGGGATGGTCTTTTCCAAGAAATTTCTCGTATATTGCCAGTGCTCGCTTGTAAAGTGGCTCAGCATCGGCATACTTACCCTGGGCTTCGTAAAGTCCCGCCAGATCGTTCAGGGATGTCGCAACTTCGGGATGGTCTTTTCCAAGGACTTTCTCGTATATTGCAATTGACCGCTTGTAAAGGGGCTCAGCCGCGACATGCTTGCCCTGAGACTTGTAAAGGTTCGCCAGATTACCCAGGGCTGTCGCCACCCCAGGATGGTCTTTTCCAAGGGTCTTCTCGTATGTTGCCAGTGCTCGCTTGTAAAGTCGCTCAGCCTCCACATACTTGCGCTGAGACCTGTAAAGATCTGCCAGATTGTGCAGGGCTTGCGCCATGTCGGGATGGTCTTTTCCAAGAGCTTCTTCCCTTATTGCCAGTGCTCGCTTGTAAAGTGGCTCAGCATCGGCATGCTTTCCCTGATCTCTGTAAAGTCCCGCCAGATTGTTCAGCGAGGTTGCTACACTGGGATGGTCTTTCCCAAGTGCCTTCTCATCTATTGCCAGTGACCGCTTGTAAAGTGGCTCAGCCTCGATATACCTGCCCTGAGTTCTGTAAAGTTCCGCCAGATTGTTCAGTGAGGTCGCCACATCGGGATGATCTTTTCCAAGAGCTTTTTCCCATATTGCCAGTGCCCGCTTGTTAAGGGGCTCAGCCTCGGCATACTTGCCATTAGCTTGGTAAAGTGCCGCCAGATTGTTCAGGGATTGCGCTACATAGGGATGGTCTTTCCCAAGAGCTTTTTCTACTATTGCCAATGACCGCTTATAAAGAGGTTCTGCCTCGACATACTTGCCCTGCGAATGATAAAGTTTCCCCAGATTGTTCAGGGAGGTCGCCACATAGGGATGGTCTTTTCCAAGAGCTTCTTCCTTTATTGTCAGTGCTCGCTTGTAAAGCGGCTCAGCCTCGGCATACTTTCCCTGGGTATTATAAAGCAATGCCAGATTGTTCAGGGAGGTCGCCACTCTGGGATGGTCTTTTCCAAGGGCTCTTTCCCATATTGCCAGTGCCCGCTCATAAAGATGCTCAGCTTCGACATACTTGCCCTGCACTTTGTAGAGTCCCGCGAGATTGTTCAGGGAGGTCGCCACATTGGGATGGTCTTTTCCAAGGGCTTCTTCCCTTATTTCCAGTGCGTGCTTATGAAGGGGCTCAGCTTCGACATACTTGCCCTGAGAATGATAAACCTCTGCCAGATTGTTCAGGGATTGCGCCACTGCAGGATGGTCTTTTCCAAGGGCTTCTTCCCTTATTTCCAGTGCTCGCTTGTTAAGGGGCTCAGCTTCGACATACTTGCCCTGGGAATCATAAAGTAACGCCAGAGCGTTCAGAGAGGTTGCCACACGGGGATGGTCTGGACCGAAAGCTTCCTCAGCTATTTTCAAAGCCTCTTTGGCAAACTTAACACCTTCCTCATACCGACCTTGTTGGTAGAGTCTTGTTACCTTTTTGTTTAGTGTTTCCCATGATGTTTCTTGGGGAAAAGCAGTTGCGGCAAACGACAAACATAGGGATGCAATCACGAAAACTTTTGAAAATACTTTCATATCTGGTGTTCCCTTCGGTTCAAGGAATCAACGAAGAGTTCCTGCGAGATTGCTGTCGTTGCTGTTCACGTTCACCACGGCGGGAAAAAGATGGCAGCATTGCCATTACTGGTTTCTTGAACGAATTCCTTCTGCACGCTCTTCCAAACTTTTGGCTTCATCTTCCTTTCCAATCTTCTCGTAAGGCTCCACCATATTCTCCAGCACAGTCGCCACGTGCGGATGGTCTTTTCCAAGAGCTTTTTCCCATATTGCCAGTGACCGCTTGTAAAGGGGCTCAGCTTCAGCATACTTTCCCTGAGCTCTGTAAAGTTCCGCCAGATTATTTACGGAGGTCGCCACATCGGGGTGGTCTTTTCCAAGGACCTTCTCGTATATTGTCAAGGCTTGCTTGAGAAGGGGCTCAGCCTCGACATACTTGCCCTGGGAATGATACAGTGTCGCCAGATTGTTCAGGAATTGCGCCACATCGGGGTGGTCTTTTCCAAGGCCTTTTTCTATTATTGCCAGTGACCGCTTATAAAGGGGCTCAGCCTCGACATAGTTGCCCTGAGTCTTATAAAGTAACGCCAGATTGTTCAAGGATTGCGCCACATCGGGATGGTCTTTTCCAAGGGCTTTTTCCAATATTGCCAGTGCTCTCTTGTACAGGGGCTCAGCCTCGGCATACTTGCCCTGAGCTTGGTAAAGTGCCCCCAGATTGTTCAGGGAAGTCGCCACATAGGGGTGATCTTTGGCAAGGACTTCTTCCCTTATTGCCAGTGCTGTCTTGTACAGCGGCTCAGCTTCGGCATACTTGCCCTGGGCTTGGTAAAGTAACGCCAGACCGCTCAGGGAGTAAGCCACATCAGGATGGTCTTGGCCAAGGGTTTCTTCCCATATTGCCAGTGACCGCTTGTATAGGGGCTCAGCTTCGACATACTTGCCCTGAGCTCTGTAAAGTTCCGCCAGATTGTTCAGGGAGGTCGCCACATCGGGATGGTCTTGGCCAAGAGCTTTTTCTACTATTTCCAGTGCTCGCTTGTAAAGCGGCTCAGCCTCGACATACTTACCCTGAGTTTGGTAAAGTAACGCCAGATTGTTCAGGGTGGCCGCCACACTGGGATGGTCTTTTCCACGAGCTTTCTCCCATATTGCCAGTGCCCGCTTCTGAAGGGGCTCAGCCTCGGCATACTTGCCCTGAGCTTGATAAAGTCCCGCCAGATTGTCCAAGGAGGTCGCCACATCGGGATGGTCTGGACCGAAACTTTCCTCAGCTATTTTCAAAGCATCTTTGGCAAACTCAACTGCTTCCTCATACTGACCTTGTTGGTAGAGTGTTATTGCCTTTTCAATTACTGTTTTCCACAATGTTTCTTTCCATAATGTTTCTACCCATGATGTATCTTGAGCAAAAGCACTTCCAGCAAATGACAAAGATAGGAATGCAATCACGAAAACTTTTGAACATGCTCTCATATCTGTTGGTCCTATCGGCTAAGGAATCAAGGAACAATTCCTCCGAGATTGCTTCGGAGCGAGTCCCCTCGCAATGACTGGAGGTAAGAGGTGTTTTGCCTTCTTGACCGCCAAATCTGGCTGTCGAGTTATCTGGTCTGCAGAATGATCGGCTGGCGCTCCAGCTGCGAGAACGGCACTGTTGCCTTGACTGTCTCGTATTGACCGCTGTACCGCTTGTAGACTCGCATGGTCACCTGCTCCGGCGCGGGGGGTTCGACCGACCAGTGGTAGAATCCGTCAGGGTCGGTATGGCAGTGCCAGAGATTCAGCACGACGCAGACGCCGCCTACCGCTTTACCGCGCTCATCCACGACCTTTCCGCGCACGAGCTGCCCTGGCTTGAGCCTGAAGTGTTCCGGCCTGGCTTCCGGATCCAGCTTGATGTGACGTTGCTCGGGGGCGTAACCCTCGGCTTCAACTGTCAGCACATATTCGCCGAGTTTGACGGACTCGAACCGGAACTCACCTTCTTCGTCCGTCTGCACTGTTGGATAGCCGTTCTCCTTTCGGATAGATCTGTATCCCAGTGCCGGAGAGCCGATGGTAAGTGGGGTTGCTTTCCATGGCCCCAATTTGGTGGCGTGCTCCAGCCAATCGTCGGCCGTATATCGGTTGGGGCCTCGCTCGACCAACGCACCCACCACCGGCGCAAGTCCTTCACCCACCACTCGGCCGGTCAGAGTGACGCGCGCAGGCGAGACCATGATCCTTTCAACAGATAGCGGCCACACCTTCACACCTTCCTTGTCGCTTCCGATAGCGACCAGCTCGTTGGGGCCGACTTTGATCATGTCGAACTGACCCGTGATGAAAGGCTCGGGCAGATGGGAAAAGCTGACACGGTCGCGCCATGTATGTCCGTCGTCCGTGCTGAAGGCGACATGAAACCCCGGCCGACCGTACTGGATGGCCACCACACCGTTGTCCAGCGCCGCCAGCGTTGGCGAGATGTTCAACAGGTGCGGCTGGGTAGTTACCGGTTTAGTCCATGTCACTCCCAGATCGTCGGACCAGCACACCGCCATGGGCTTGTATTCGCTGGGTAAGTGCGAATATTGCGTACGCAGCATTGCCACCATCTTTCCGTTGGGCAACAGCGTGATGCTGGGTTCTCCGGCGCCGCAATATTGGCCGGGAAGCTCCGGGTGCGGATCCACCGGCTCATATGCAATCGAGGCGTAGAACTCCCAGGTGCGTCCCTGATCTGTTGACCGGACGAGGATCGCCCGATGGATATTTTCGCTGTCGCCTTTGAAGCCTCCGTACATCGGCGCCAGCATGTCGCCGTTTGGAAGCTGCACCATCTTGCCCTTTGAGAGGCCGGGGTTTTTAACGTCCAGAGAGGTCGGCCCGGCGTTGGGCAGGTAAATCTGGACGAGTTCGAACTCCCAGCTGAGCATATCGTCCGCAAAGCGCACGAACGTGACGTCGTACCAGCCTTCTTTGCCACTGGCCGAGAGCTGCGGATCGTTAGTCGCCATGATGACGCCGCCGTCTCGAAGTGTGCCGCTGTCGTGGCCTCCCCCCAACTGCGGCGGGCCTTTCATCTCCGGGCTCCATGTGTGCCCGCCGTCGGTAGAGACCCGGTATTTCTTCGGACCCCTGCTCACCAGATTTGGATAGAACGCCGCCACGACGCCCGTGCGCGACACCATCACAGACGCCGTGTTCTGGTAAACGAGACGGCTGAGGTGGGTCGGCTGGCCGACTGTGATCTTCAGAATCTCGGTCTGTTCCTCTGCCGCAGAGGGGGCATCAAACATAGCGGCCCCCATGCAAAACAGAATACTTATGGCGCAAAGATAGTTGCATTGCATGTCACTTCCTTTCAGTTTTTAAGGTTCAGCCAGTGAACAAACTTGACAGTTCAGAAGGTAAAAGCGAGATTGCTTCGGGGTGAATCTCCTCGCAATGACTGAGGCGTAGAGAGGCGATATTGTCCAGGGGCGAGTGGACGACCCCTGATTCAACCTTGCGGGGGCAGACCTCCCCCCTACAGTATGACGTTACTCAATTTAGGTCATTATGAACTGGACGCTTCTAATGTGCAGGTGTGTTGATGGGCAGGGCAACTCTGAAGCCCACATCGTTTGAGGCGTTACCGGGGGCGGTGTTAAAGCGTCCGGAGCTGCCGCTCACATAGAACCTGGTATTGTTGCTCCACGACCCCCCTCGCAGCGCCTTCGTCAGCTTGCCCGCTATGAGCGCGGAGCCGTCAACAGGGGCGCCATCGTAGTTCCCCACGAAATCGTCCTCCACCCATTCCCAGACATTGCCGTGCGTGTCGTAAAGGCCCCAGGCGTTGGGCTTCTTCAGGGCTACAGGGTGGGTCAGGGCTTCGCTGTTCGTATGGGACCACCCATAGTCGCCGGCGTTCTTGTCGTCTTGGCCAAAGTAGTAGGGCGTGGTGGTGCCGGCGCGGCAGGCGTACTCCCACTGGGCTTCAGTAGGGAGTTTCAGTCCCGCCCATTTGCAGAATGCCACTGCGTTGTTCCAGCTTATCCACACGATCGGGTAGTCGTCGTCGCTGGACATGAGACTCTTTCCCCGAAAGTGGCGAAGATAGAGGTCGTAGGCCGGGTCGGTATCCCCTTTCCCGTTGTAAGAAGTTGCATCAAGGAAGCTGCGGTAAGCGGCGTTTGTGACCTCGGTCTTACCTACATAGAAAGGATATTTGACATCTACCTCATGTGGGGGGAAGTTTCCTCCTCTGGCCTGCCTTGAGCCCATCGAGAAGCTGCCTGCCGGAATCAGGACAAGCTGGATACCGGTTTTCGTGTGGTCGATGCGGTCGGCCCAACCGTCTGCGACCCCTACGGCGCCGCTGGCCGCAACGCAGCGATTGGGAGTCTTTAGGGGAGTCTTCAGTTCTACTTTGTCCGCATCTTCCCGCGCCGGGACATCTGCCCGAGCCAGGACGTCTTCCTGCACCGCCATGCCCATCAAGATATACATAAGAGTTACGAGAGCCTTCGCTCTCACTCTATTACTTCCAGCTTGAGTGCAATTGTGCCCAACGGTTCGATCCTCATCTTCTCTGCCAGTTTGCCTCCCTCGACTTCCTTGACCGGCGACAGCCCGGAAGCTTGAGTCCATCTGGACATCCTGAGCTTCTTAGATTTATTTATCCCCGTCTCAGCCAGATCTACCGCCCAGTCGAAGTCGTGCGCCTTCTCCTCGTCATAGTTGAGGAAGAATATGCCCACCGTGCCGTCGGGGGCCTTCCATGCGCTCCCCTCGACGGCCGGCACTGTGATCGTCCCGTAACCGCTTGTCGATGAGACCTCCGGGAGTTCGCCCTCTATTTTCGGGGGTCTGAGCATCTCTCCGTATCCGAGGTAGGGAGTCCCGAACTCCCATCGACACTTCAGGAGATCCCTGTAGTATGCGCCCGCCGCCAGATGGCCGCCGTGCCACCCGTTCTGAGACCCCATGAGCCACCAGCGGCCCACGTGGAGAGGGTCGGTCTTGCCATAGACTCCGCCGTAGATGTTGGAATAGCCGTGATAGACGGCGTGAAAGAGCGGCGCTGAGCTTCCCGTCGTCCCGTTGCAGAAGAATACCTCGTGAACGTCTATGCAGTATTCGCCCACTCCCTCGCTTGTGAGTATGAAGTCGGGGTTGAGTTCCTTGCCGACCTTGTGCATCTCCTCGTAGAGGTCGTGAACCGCCTTGGTCCAGAAGTTTCCTCCGGAGATTGAGTGTCCGTGGTCCTTGTTGAAGCAGTCTAACAGATGGTCGGTGAGGAAGTCTACGTAGATCCCGTCCATCCCGTATCTGCCGATCAGCTCGCGGGTGTCGTCCAGCATCTGCTTTCTCCAGTGCGGGCTTCCCGGACACATCCTCATCATGGAGGCGCCGCCGCCGTAGCGGGTGGTGATGTTCACTTCCGCGTCGGGGGTCAGCCAGAGCGCCCCCTCTCTCTCTGCGTGCTCCATTCTAAAGCTGTCGGTATCCATGTCCACAAGCGTGCCGTTCACGTAGGGGACGATCCTGATGCCCTTTTCCTGAAGGCGCTTGACCGTTTCTTTCAATCCCACAGAACCGAGCCTGGGCGGGAAGTATTCGGGATACCGGTCGTCCTGGTGCATCGGAAAGTAGTAGTTATAGACGTGCGAGATCATCGTGGGGACCTCGTAGAAGGCCTGCTTTTCGAGCGCCGCCTCTATGCCCTCTTCTGCGCCCAGGTTGCCGAACGTCCAGTAAGGCGCTTCCAGGAACCACTTCGGGTAGTCCGCCCGCTCGTATATCGGACCCTTGGCACACCACGGAGCCGTAAGCGCCCATTTCCGATATATCCTTGCTGCGTCGTACCAATCTCCGGGGAACGGTCCCAGGACCAGATCTCCCGGGGAACGATACTCATTTGGCGGCTTATCGCTGCCCCAGTCCGGGACCGGATGCTCGATCGAGAACATGAGCAGGTCTGCGTCTGCGTGGACTTTTTCGTAGTAGGCTTTTTCGGAGTAGGCTGACCCGGCGCCGGCTTTTTCGGAGTAGGCTGTCCATGTAAGCAGCTTGCGGTTGCCCTGGCCGTCGTGATCCGCGAAGTAGAGGCCCTGCCCGTCTCCAAAGAGCGCAGTGAACTGCATCGCGGGGGGGCACGACGTGTGCTCGGGCGTCTTACCGCTGGTAAGCGGAGACGGCTTCAGGTCTCCGAATCTGCCCGTGTGCAGGATCTGGTCTCCGATCGAATCCGGCGTGAGCGGTTTGATGCCGGTCACTACCGGGAAATTAACCACCATGGGTCCCGTTTTCTTCTGCTTAGCGCGTGTCTCGATCCTTCCTCGCAGAAGGGCTTCTTCAGAAACCAGGCGCTGCTCGACCTCTACAGTTATGTCCTTTGACCACCGGAAGACCAGTCGGCCTCCCGCCTCGTCTGCGTGGAATTTCACCGTGCAGGGTCTCCCCTGGTTTGAAAAAGTGGATAACCTCTTCATTATCAGGTCCCACGACCAGAAAGAGGTATCAGAGTCGCCCTCCTTCATGTTATCTCTGCAAAGTTCTTGAGGATCCTCAGTGACCATGACCTCCCAGAGCGCCGCGCTTGTAGGATCTGGAGTTAGGAGTTCCCGCGACCTTTCTCTGTCGAAGATGCTCATGAGACCCGCACCGTCTTCTGGCTTTGCCCACACGTAAGCTGCCCTCTTATTGCCCATGTACGGGTGTCCCAGCACCGTTCCAACCGACACACCCCCTCCTTGCGTAAGTTTGGCCTCGTCCGTACTTGCGTCGAGGAGCTTCTCGCAAGACTCGACGGCTGACAGCGCCTCTGTGAATCTCCCTGCTTGAGCCTCTTTTTGAGCCTCTGCTGCCGCCCCTCGTGCCAGCGTCAGCCCCACGTGTCCCACCGCCCATGCCTTCTCCGAAGGCCCCGGGCGGGCCAGTAACCCCTGCTTGTGTTTGAGCCGTTCTAACACCGCCTCCAGTTTGTTTTTTACGTCTTCTTTCCCTCCGGTGGCTGCCATAGCGTCCCTCTCAGAGATGAAGGATGATAGTATTACTGCGGTTATCGCAATAGTTGACAGAATGCCTGGCCTGTGCATCAGGTCCTCCTTTTTTAGTGGACGGCAAGACAGTAAACAGTAACCCCCGATAGAATTAGCGCCTACTCTGTAGGCGTCAGAATTCGGGGGTAGGTAGCCTCGCAATGGCTGAGGCGTTCAGAGGCGATGATTTGTCTATCTGGGCGAACACATAGGTTCGTCCTATATACATGTGTTGTAGGGGCAGACCCGTGTGTCTGCCCCGGGGCGAGTGGACGTCGATTGAGTCAATCGGGGATCGCCCCTACAATCTGTCAGTTATATCCGAAGATTGCTTCGGGAGGGACGCTATTTGTGTGGAGGCGTGCTGATGGGTAGAGCCACTCTGAATCCCACATCGTTTGAGGCGTTACCGGGGGCCGTGTTAAAGCGTCCCGAGCTGCCGAACACATAGTCCCAGGTATTGTTGCTCCACGATCCTCCCCGCAGGGCCTTCGTCATCTTGCCCTCTATGCGCGCGGAGCCGTCAACAGGGGCGCCATCGTAGTTCCCCACGAAATCGTCCTCCACCCATTCCCAGACATTGCCGTGCATGTCATAAAGGCCCCAGGCGTTGGGCTTCTTCAGGGCTACTGGGTGGGTCAGGGCTTCGCTGTTCGTATGGGACCACCCATAGTCGCCGGCGTTCTTGTCGTCTTCGCCGAAGTAGTAGGGTGTGGTGGTGCCGGCGCGGCAGGCGTACTCCCACTGGGCTTCAGTAGGGAGTTTCAGTCCCGCCCAACTGCAGAAGGCCTTGGCGTTATTCCAGCTTACCCACACGACCGGGTAGTCGTCGTCGCTGGACATGAGACTCTTTCCCCGAAAGTGGCGAAGATAGAGGTCGTAGGCCGGGTCGGTATCCCCTTTCCCGTCGTAATGGGATGCATCCAGGAAGCTGCGGTAAAGGGCGTTTGTGATCTCGGTCTTAGCTATGTAGAAAGGCTCTTTGACATCTACGGGGTGTACGGGTCTGGCCTCTCTCGACCCCATCGTAAAGCTGCCTGCCGGAATGAAGACAAGCTCGATACCGGTCTTTTCGTGGATGATGCGGTCGGCCCAACCGTCTGCGCCTGCCACGGCGCCGCTGGCCGCAACGCAATTATCGGGAGTCTTCAGTTCTACTTTCATGGATTTGTTTCCTTCGGAATCTGCCTGCACCGCCATGCCCGTCAAGATATACATAAGAGTTACGAGAGCCTTCGTTCTCACTGTATTACCTCCAGCTTGAGTGCAATTGTTCCCAACGGTTCGATCCTCATCTTCTCTGCCAGTTTGCCTCCCTCGACTTCCTTGATCAGCGACAGCCCGGAAGCTTGAGTCCATCTGGACATCCTGAGCTTCTTATATTTGTCTATCCCTGTCTCAGCTAGATCCACCGCCCAGTTGAAGTCGTGCGGCTTCTCCTCGTCATAGTTGAGAAAGAATATGCCCACCGTGCCGTCGGGGGCCTTCCATGCGCTCCCTTCAACTGCTGGCACTGTGATTGTCCCGTAACCGCTTGTGCTTGAGACTGTCGGGAGTCCGCCCCCTATTTTCGGGGGTCTGAGCATCTCTCCGTATCCGAGGTAGGGAGTGCCGAACTCCCACCGGCACTTCAGGAGATCCCTGTAGTATGTGCCCGCCCTCAGATGGCCGCCGTGCCAGCCGTTCTGAGATCCCATGAGCCACCAGCGGCCCACGTGGAGAGGATCGGTCTTGCCATAGCATCCGCCGTAGATGTTAGAATAGCCGTGATAGACGGCGTGGAAGAGGGGGGCTTGACTGCCCGTCGTCCCGTTGCAGAAGAACGTCTCGTGTACGTCTATGACGTATTCGCCCACTCCCTCGCTTGTGAGTATGAAGTCGGGGTTGAGTTCCTTGCCGACCTTGTGCATCTCTTCGTAGAGGTCGTGAACCGCCTTGGTCCAGAAAGTTCCTCCGGTGATTGCGTGTCCGTGGGCCTTGTTGTAGCAGTCTAACATATGGTCGGTGAGGAAGTCTACGTAGATCCCGTCCATCCCGTATCTGCCGATCAGCTCGCGGGTGTCGTCCAGCATCTGCTTTCTCCAGTACGGGCTTCCCGGGCACATCCTCATCATGGAGGCGCCGCCGCCGTAGCGGATCGTGGTGTTCGGTTCCGCCTCCGGGTTCAGCCAGAGCGCCCCCTCTCTCTCTGCGTTTTCCATCCTGAAGCTGTCGGTATCCATGTCCACAAGCGTGCCGTTCACGTAGGGGACGATCCTGATGCCCTTTTCTTGAAGGCGCACCACCGTTTCTTTCAATCCCACAGAACCGAGCCTGGGCGGGAAGTATTCGGGATACCGGTCGTCCTGGTGCATCGGAAAGTAGTAGTTATAGACGTGCGAGATCATCGTGGGGACCTCGTAGAAGGCCTGCTTTTCGAGCGCCTCCTCTATGCCCCTTTCATCGCCTAGGTCGCCGAACGTCCAGTAGGGCGCTTCCAGGAACCACTTCGGGTAGTCCGCCCGCTCGTATATCGGACCCTTGGCACACCACGGCGCCGTAAGCGCCCATTTCCGATATATCCTTGCAGCGTCGTACCAGTCTCCGGAAAACGGTCCCAGCACCAGATCGCCGGGGGAACGATACTCTTTTGACGGCTTCTCGCTGCCCCAGCCTAAAACGTAATGCTCGATCGAGAACATGAGTAAGTCTGCGTCTGGATCGGTTTCCCCGGAGATCGGACGACGCGATGGGCTGTCGGCTTTTTCGGAGTAGGCTGTCCCGGCGCCGGCACGCCCGGAGTAGGCTCTCCATGTAAGCAGCTTGCGGTTGACCTGGCCATCCTCTTCGGCAAAGTAGAGGCCCTGCCCGTCACCTGTGAGTGCCGTGAACTGCATCGCAGGCGGGCACCCCGTATAGTGGGGCGTCTCGCCGCTGGTAAACGGAGACGGCTTCAGGTCTCCGAATCTCCCCGTGTACAGGATCTGGTCTCCCACCGAATCCGGCGTGAGCGGTTTGATGCCGTTCACCACCGGGAACATAACCGAAATTAGTCCTTTCTTATGGGTGGCCTCGAGCCTTCCCCGCAGAAGGGCCTCTTCGGCGTCCAGGCGCTGCTCGACCTCTACAGTTATCCCCTTTGACCATCGGAAGATCATTCGTCCTCCCGCATCGTCTGCGTGGAATTTCACCTTGCAGGGTCTCCCCTGGTTTGAAAAAGAGGTTCCGGCCCCGATATCATCATTCGGGCGCGCGCCGTCCTTGACGATGACCTCCCAGAACGCCGCGCTTGTAGGATCTGGAGTTAGGAGTTCCCGCGATCTTTCTCTGTCGAAGATGCTCATGAGACCCGCGCCGTCTTCGGGCTTTGCCCAGACGTAAGCTGCCATCTTATTGCCCATGTACGGGTGTCCCAGCACCGTTCCCACCGACACACCCCCTCCTTGCATGAGTTTTGCCTTGTCCGTGCTGGCGTCGAGGAGCTTCTCGCAAGACTCGACGGATGACAGCGCTTCTGTGAATCTCCCTGCTTCAGCCTCTTTTTGAGCCTCTTTTGCCACCCCCCGTGCCAGCGTCAGCCCCACGTGTCCCACCGCCCATGCCTTCTCCGATGGGCCCGGACGGGCCAGTAACCCTTGCTTGTGCTTGAGCCGTTTTAACACCAACTCCAGCTTCTTTTCCACTGCTGCTTTGCCGGTGGCGACGGCCATGGCGTCCTTCTCAGAGACGAAGGTTGATAGTACTACTGCGGTTATCGCAATAGTTGACAGAATTCCTGGCCTGTGCATCAGGTCCTCCTTTTTTAGTGGACGGCGGCCCCCGATAGAGTCAGCGCCTGCGTTGCAGGCGTCAGAATTCGGGGTTAGGTAGCCTCCCAATAACGTTAGTTACTTTGGGTCATTATGAACTGGACGCACCTAATGCGCAGGCGTGCTGATGGGCAGGGAAACTCTGAATCCCACATCGTTTGAGGCGTTACCGGGGGCGCTGTTAAAGCGTCCCGAGCTGCCGAACACATAGAACCAGGTATTGTTGCTCCACGACCCCCCTCGCAGCGCCTTGGTCATCATGCCCTCTATGCGCGCGGAGCCGTCAACAGGCGCGCCGTCGTAGCTGCCCACGAAATCGTCCTCCACCCATTCCCAGACATTGCCGTGCATGTCGTAAAGGCCCCAGGCGTTGGGCTTCTTCAGGGCTACAGGGTGGGTCAGGGCTTCGCTGTTGGTATGGGACCACCCATAGTCGCCGGCGTTCTTCTCGTCTTGGCCGAAGTAGTAGGGTGTGGTGGTACCGGCGCGGCAGGCGTACTCCCACTGGGCTTCAGTAGGGAGTTTCAGTCCCGCCCATTTGCAGAATGCGGCGGCGTTGTTCCAGCTTACCCACACGATCGGGTAGTCATCGTCCTTGGACATGAGACTCTTTCCCCGAAAGTGGCGAAGATATAGGTCGTAGGCTGGGTCGGTATCCCCTTTCCCGTCGTAAGAAGTTGCATCCAGGAAGATGCGGTAAGCGGCGTTTGTGACCTGGGTCTTACCTATATAAAACGGCTCTTTGACATCTACCGCATGTTGGGGGAAGTTTCCACCTCTGGGCTGCCTTGAACCCATCATAAAGCTGCCTGCCGGAATGAAGACAAGCTGGATGCCGGTCTTCTCGTGGATGATGCGGTCGGCCCAACCGTCTGCGCCTGCCACGGCGCCGCTGGCCGCAACGCAATTATCGGGAGTCTTCAGTTCTACTTTCATGGATTTGTTTCCTTCGGAATCTGCCTGCACCGCCATGCCCGTCAAGATATACATAAGAGTTACGAGAGCCTTCGTTCTCACTGTATTACCTCCAGCTTGAGTGCAATTGTTCCCAACGGTTCGATCCGCATCTTCTCCGTTAGTTTGCCTCCCTCGACTTCCTTGACCGGCGACAGTCCGGAAGCTTGAGTCCATCTGGACATCCTGAGCTTCTTAGATTTATCTATCCCCGTCTCGGCCAGATCGACAGACCAGTTGAAGTCGTGTGCGTTCTCCTCGTCGTAGTTGAGGAAGAATATGCCCACCGTGCCGTCGGGGGCCTTCCATGCGCTCCCCTCGACGACCTGCACTGTGAATGACCCGTACCCGGTTTTCCCTGAGACTGTCGGTAGTCCGCCGTCTATTTTCGGGGGTCTGAGCATCTCTCCGTATCCGAGGTAGGGAGTGCCGAACTCCCACCGGCACTTCAGGAGATCCCTGTAGTATGTGCCCGCCGCCAGATGGCCGCCGTGCCACCCGTTCTGAGACCCCATGAGCCACCAGCGGCCTACGTAGAGAGGGTCAGTCTTGCCGTAGACTCCGCCGTAGAGGTTAGAATAGCCGTGATAGACAGCGTGGAAGAGGGGCGCAGGGGTGTGCGTCGTCTGGCTGCTGAGGAATGTCTCGTTTACGTCTATGCAGTATTCGCCCACGCCCTCGCTTGTGAGTATGAAGTCGGGGTTGAGTTCCTTGGCGACCTCTTGCATCTGGGCGTAGAGGTCGTGAACCGCCTTGGCCCAGAAGTTTCCTCCGCTGATCGCGTGTCCGTGGGCCTTGTTATAGCAGTCTACCATATGGTCAGTGAGGAAGTCTACGTAGATCCCGTCCATCCCGTATCTGCCGATCAGCTCGCGGACGTCGTCCAGCATCTGCTTTCTCCAGTACGGGCTTCCCGGACACATCCTCATCATGGAGGCGCCGCCGCCGTAGCGGGTGGTGATGTTCGGTTCCGCCTCCGGCGTCAGCCAGGCCGCACCCTCTCTCTGTGCGTGCTCCATTCTAAAGCTGTCGGTATCCATGTCCACAAGCGTGCCGTTCACGTAGGGGACGATCCTGATGCCCTTTGCCTGAAGGCGCTTGACCACTTTTTTCAATCCCACAGAACCGAGCCTGGGCGGGAAGTTATCGGGATACCGGTCGTCCTGGTGCATCGCGAAGTAGTAATTATAGACATGCGAGATCATCGTCGGGACCTCGTAGAAGTCGTGCTTTTCGAGAGCCGCCTCCACGCCCCTTTCATCGCCTAAGCCGCCGAGCGTCCAGTTCGGCGCTTCGGCGAACCACTTCGGGTAGTCGGCCCGCTCGTATATCGGACCCTTGGCGCACCAAGGCGCCGTAAGCGCCCATTTACGATATATCCTTGCAGCGTCGTACCAGTCTCCACGGAACGGACCCAGGACCAGATCGCCCGGGGAACGATACTCTTTTGACAGCTTCTCGCTGCCCCAGCCCGGGACCCAATGCTCAATCGAGAACATGAGTAAGTCTGCCTCTGCGTCGGCTTTTTCGTAGTAGGCTTTTTCGGAGAAGGCTGACCCGCTGCCGTCTTGCCCGGAGTAGGCCGTCCATGTAAGCAGCTTGCGGTTGGCCTGGCCGTCCTCTTCGGCGAAGTAGAGGCCCTGCCCGTCTCCAAAGAGCGCAGTGAACTGCATCGCGGGGGGGCACCCCGTGTAGTCAGGCGTCTTGCCGCTGACAAGCGGAGACGGCTTGAGGTCTCCTAATTTTCCCGCGTCCAGGATCTGGTCTCGACTCGAATCCGGCGTGAGCGGTTTGATGCCGTTCACCACCGGGAAGGCAACCGAAATGAGTCCTTTCTTATGGGTCGCCTCGAGCCTTCCCCGCAGAAGGGCCTCTTCAGCAAGCAGGCGGGTTTCCACGTCCACGGCAATGTCCTTTGACCACTGGAAGGTCAGTCGCCCTCCCGCCTCGTCTGCGTGGAATTTCACCTTGCAGGGCCTCCCCTGGTTTGTAAAAGAGATGTTGGCGGCGAATGACTCTATCTGGGGTGCGCCGTTCTTGACGATGACCTCCCAGAACGTTGCACTTTCAGGCGCTGCAGTCAGGAGTTCCCGCGCGCTTTCTCTGTCGAAGATGCTCATGAGACCCGCGCCGTTTTCGGGCTTTGCCCAGACGTAAGCCGCCCTCTTATTGCCCATGTACGGGTGTCCCAGCACCGTTCCAACCGACACACCCCCTCCACGCATAAGTTTCGCCTTGTCCGTACTGGCGTCGAGGAGCTTCTCGCACGACTCGACGGCTGACAGGGCCTCTTTAAATCTCCCTGCTGCAACCTCTTTTTGAGCCTCGGCGGCCTTTCCCCGTGCCAGCGTCAGCCCGACGTGTCCCACCGCCCATGCCTTCTCCGAAAGCGCAGGCAGGGCCAGTAACCCTTCCTTGTGCTTGAGCCGTTTTAACACCAACTCCAGCTTGTTTTCCACGTCTGCTTTGCCTCCGGTGGCTACGATGGCGTCCTTCTTAGACATGCAGGTTGATAGTATTACTGCGGTTATCGCAACAATTGACAGAATGCCTGGCCTGTGCATCAGGTCCTCCTTTTTTGGTAGACAGTAGGTCCCCGATAGAATCAGCGCCTACTCTGTAGGCGTCAGAATTCGGGGGTAGGTAGCCTCGTAATGACGAAGAGGGGCGAACCCCTCCGTATCCCCCCTTAATAAGGGGGAAATGAAGGGGGGGTAGCAGACACACGGGACTGCCCTGGGGCGACTGGACGTCGCTTGAGTCAATCGGGGATCGCCCCTACATTGAGGTGTTACTCAGTTTGGGTCATTATGAACTGGACGCACCTAATGCGCAGGCGTGCTGATGGGCAGGGAAACTCTGAATCCCACATCGTTTGAGGCGTTACCGGGGGCGCTGTTAAAGCGTCCCGAGCTGCCGAACACATAGAACCAGGTATTGTTGCTCCACGACCCCCCTCGCAGCGCCTTGGTCATCGTGCCCTCTATGCGCGCGGAGCCGTCAACAGGCGCGCCCTCGTAGCCGCCCACGAAATCGTCCTCCACCCATTCCCAGACATTGCCGTGCATGTCGTATAGGCCCCAGGCGTTGGGCTTCTTAAGGGCTACTGGGTGGGTCAGGGCTTCGCTGTTGGTATGGGACCACCCATAGTCGCCGGCGTCCTTCTCGTCTTCGCCGAAGTAGTAGTCCGTGCTGGTACCGGCGCGGCAGGCGTACTCCCACTGGGCTTCAGTAGGGAGTTTCAGTCCTGCCCATTTGCAGTATGCGGCGGCGTTGTTCCAGCTTATCCAGACGATCGGGTAGTCGTCGTCCTTGGACATGAGACTCTCTCCCCGAAAGTGGCGAAGATAGAGGTCGTAGGCCGGGTCGGTATCCCCTTTTCCGTCGTAAGAAGTTGCATCCAGGAAGCTGCGGTAAAGGGCGTTTGTGATCTCGGTCTTAGCTATGTAGAAAGGCTCTTTGACATCTACGGGGTGTACGGGTCTGGCCTCTCTCGACCCCATCGTAAAGCTGCCTGCCGGAATGAAGACAAGCTCGATACCGGTCTTTTCGTGGATTATGCGGTCGGCCCAGCCGTCTGCGCCTGCCTTGGCGCCGCTGGCCGCAACGCAACTATCGGGAGTCCTCAGTTCTGCTTTCATGGATTGTTTTCCTTCGGAATCTGCCTGGGCCGACATGCCCGGCAAGATAAATAGAAGCGTTATGAGAGCCCTGGTTTTCACTCTATTACCTCCAGCTTGAGTGCGATTACGTTTTTACTCTATTACTTCTAACTTGAGTGCAATTGTGCCCAACGGTTCGATCCTCATCTTCTCTGCCAGTTTGCCTCCCTCGACTTCCTTGACCGGCGACAGCCCGGAAGCTTGAGTCCATCTGGACATCCTGAGCTTCTTAGATTTATTTATCCCCGTCTCAGCCAGATCTACCGCCCAGTCGAAGTCGTGCGCCTTCTCCTCGTCATAGTTGAGGAAGAATATGCCCACCGTGCCGTCGGGGGCCTTCCATGCGCTCCCCTCGACGGCCGGCACTGTGATCGTCCCGTAACCGCTTGTCGATGAGACCTCCGGGAGTTCGCCCTCTATTTTCGGGGGTCTGAGCATCTCTCCGTATCCGAGGTAGGGAGTCCCGAACTCCCATCGACACTTCAGGAGATCCCTGTAGTATGCGCCCGCCGCCAGATGGCCGCCGTGCCACCCGTTCTGAGACCCCATGAGCCACCAGCGGCCCACGTGGAGAGGGTCGGTCTTGCCATAGACTCCGCCGTAGATGTTGGAATAGCCGTGATAGACGGCGTGAAAGAGCGGCGCTGAGCTTCCCGTCGTCCCGTTGCAGAAGAATACCTCGTGAACGTCTATGCAGTATTCGCCCACTCCCTCGCTTGTGAGTATGAAGTCGGGGTTGAGTTCCTTGCCGACCTTGTGCATCTCCTCGTAGAGGTCGTGAACCGCCTTGGTCCAGAAGTTTCCTCCGGAGATTGAGTGTCCGTGGTCCTTGTTGAAGCAGTCTAACAGATGGTCGGTGAGGAAGTCTACGTAGATCCCGTCCATCCCGTATCTGCCGATCAGCTCGCGGGTGTCGTCCAGCATCTGCTTTCTCCAGTGCGGGCTTCCCGGACACATCCTCATCATGGAGGCGCCGCCGCCGTAGCGGGTGGTGATGTTCACTTCCGCGTCGGGGGTCAGCCAGAGCGCCCCCTCTCTCTCTGCGTGCTCCATTCTAAAGCTGTCGGTATCCATGTCCACAAGCGTGCCGTTCACGTAGGGGACGATCCTGATGCCCTTTTCCTGAAGGCGCTTGACCGTTTCTTTCAATCCCACAGAACCGAGCCTGGGCGGGAAGTATTCGGGATACCGGTCGTCCTGGTGCATCGGAAAGTAGTAGTTATAGACGTGCGAGATCATCGTGGGGACCTCGTAGAAGGCCTGCTTTTCGAGCGCCGCCTCTATGCCCTCTTCTGCGCCCAGGTTGCCGAACGTCCAGTAAGGCGCTTCCAGGAACCACTTCGGGTAGTCCGCCCGCTCGTATATCGGACCCTTGGCACACCACGGAGCCGTAAGCGCCCATTTCCGATATATCCTTGCTGCGTCGTACCAATCTCCGGGGAACGGTCCCAGGACCAGATCTCCCGGGGAACGATACTCATTTGGCGGCTTATCGCTGCCCCAGTCCGGGACCGGATGCTCGATCGAGAACATGAGCAGGTCTGCGTCTGCGTGGACTTTTTCGTAGTAGGCTTTTTCGGAGTAGGCTGACCCGGCGCCGGCTTTTTCGGAGTAGGCTGTCCATGTAAGCAGCTTGCGGTTGCCCTGGCCGTCGTGATCCGCGAAGTAGAGGCCCTGCCCGTCTCCAAAGAGCGCAGTGAACTGCATCGCGGGGGGGCACGACGTGTGCTCGGGCGTCTTACCGCTGGTAAGCGGAGACGGCTTCAGGTCTCCGAATCTGCCCGTGTGCAGGATCTGGTCTCCGATCGAATCCGGCGTGAGCGGTTTGATGCCGGTCACTACCGGGAAATTAACCACCATGGGTCCCGTTTTCTTCTGCTTAGCGCGTGTCTCGATCCTTCCTCGCAGAAGGGCTTCTTCAGAAACCAGGCGCTGCTCGACCTCTACAGTTATGTCCTTTGACCACCGGAAGACCAGTCGGCCTCCCGCCTCGTCTGCGTGGAATTTCACCGTGCAGGGTCTCCCCTGGTTTGAAAAAGTGGATAACCTCTTCATTATCAGGTCCCACGACCAGAAAGAGGTATCAGAGTCGCCCTCCTTCATGTTATCTCTGCAAAGTTCTTGAGGATCCTCAGTGACCATGACCTCCCAGAGCGCCGCGCTTGTAGGATCTGGAGTTAGGAGTTCCCGCGACCTTTCTCTGTCGAAGATGCTCATGAGACCCGCACCGTCTTCTGGCTTTGCCCACACGTAAGCTGCCCTCTTATTGCCCATGTACGGGTGTCCCAGCACCGTTCCAACCGACACACCCCCTCCTTGCGTAAGTTTGGCCTCGTCCGTACTGGCCTCGAGGAGCTTCTCGCACGACTCGACGGCTGACAGCGCCTCTGTGAATCTCCCTTCTTCAGCCTCTTTTAGAGCCTCGGCTGCCACCCCCCGTGCCAGCGTCAGCCCCACGTGTCCCACCGCCCATTCCTTCTCCGAAGGCCCCGGGCGGGCCAGTAACCCTTGCTTGTGCTTGAGCCGTTCTAACACTACCTCCAGTTTTTTTTCCACGTCTTCTTTCCCTCCCGTGGCTGCCATAGCGTCCCTCTCAGAGATGAAGGTTGATAGTATTACTGCGGTTATCGCAACAGTTGACAGAATGCCTGGCCTGTGCATCAGGTCCTCCTTTTTTGGTAGACAGTAGACAGCGAACGTCTGTCCCCTTGAACTCGCTGGGACAGCGGACGTTGCGCGCTTCACATTTAATGTAGGGCGGAGATCCAGTTGCCATGCAGAGCAATTTAGTAGAAATCGGAAGGGAAGTCAATGAAAATGTTAAGTAGCCCCCGATAGAATCTATCGCGGGTAGACCCCCTACTCAAAGGGGGCGTGTTTTCATCTCGTAAAGTAGTCGAGGACACTGCTTCTGGGCAGGAGGTACTGTTTTCCCGGCTTGTAGGCTGTGAGCAATCCGCAGTGTATTAGTTGACGCAGGTGTCTTTCTGAGCACCTTAGGACTTTGCTGCCTCCTTGACTGTAAGTATGTCTTGGGTATCCATCTTTTCCTCCTTTTGAGAGTGTCACATACCTGCTGCTTTGTCATATAGAGTGTAGACGGTGTAGACCATGTAGACCTGTGTACTATGTTTTGTGTATAAATAATTGTTTTGTACAGCAAACATATAGTAAAGGTCTACACCGTCTACACCGTCTACACCGTCTACACCGTCTACACCATCTCTTCCCTTAAACCGGCTCCCAGATAGTAAAGACCCTCCTTTTTTCTGACTTTCACGAATCTCTCTCCCATCCACTCTGCAAAGACGTTTTTGCTCTTTGCCCTGATTCGATTTCGATCGCACCATTCCACGTGTGTTCTGTAGGCCTCTCCTGCTTTCACGCTCGCTTCAGGGTCAATGTAAAAACATTCGTCAAACGACTGCTGGATAACGTCCTCATCTTTTCTATAGGATTCTGTAGCCATCTTGACAGTATCTGGAGGCGCGAGGCCGTGTTCTTGGAAGTCGAGGCAGCCCTGGACGAGGCACGAGAGTATGCCCGATCCCTCTACTTTCAGTTTCTCCGCCAGGTTGGGGTCTCGCTTTCTTTCGTGGTCTCTTTGCGGGTCGTCCACAAACGAGAGATTGAAGGGTATCAGTCTGATTCTCTCCCAGAGGGCGTAGTCGTAGGCGTTTGCCTTCGGCTTGTGGTTGGTCTGGAGGAAGAGAGTAAAGGTGGGCCGAAACTCCACCTGGTGCTTCCCGTAGACCTCTCTTGCCACAAGGGAGTCTCCGCCTGATAGCCACTTGACCTGACTGGTGTCCAGGTGGCGTCCCTCGTCGGATTCCGACGCCCAGACGAGGCGCTTGCCTCTGAGGGCCATCAGCTCCGATCTGGGAGAAGAGGCTGCGGGCCGAAAGCGGTTGTATAAGAGCATCTCCTTGGGGGCCTGCGAGACATAGGGACCCAGCACATCTGACAGCGCCTGAAACAAGGTCCCCTTGCCGTTCCTTCCCTGTCCCCAGAAGATGTAGAATTCGTGCTGTGTCGAAAGCCCTAACATAGAGTAGCCCAGCAGTCTCTTGACGTAGGAGATCAGCTCCTGATCCTCGTCGAAGATCTGAAAGAGGAACTCCTCCCATGCGGGACAAGGGGCGTCTGTCCCCTTCTTGGGACAGCCAATGTCTGTCCCCTTGTACTCCGTGGGGCAGACTGTCTTTATGTATTCCTCTTGTCTGCCTTCTCTCAATTCTCCCGTTCTGAGGTCTATAACGCCGTTGGGGCATGCCAGCAGGTAGGGGTTTCTGTCCCATTCGTGGCCCTCTATCGCCAGGGAATCTGCGCCGCTGGATGCGAGTTCAAGGACTTCGTCTGCCCGCCGCCTCGTGCTGAGCTGTCCGATTCTCTTTCTCAGCTGCTTCGTCTTCGTCTCGTTCTCCCCGATAGCTTCAATCGCTGTCTGGCTCTGTCTGTAGAGAGCGTCTTTACCCCCATTCGCCATATTAGACCCGAAAAATGGTTGTCAAAGTCGCCAGAACATGTTATATTACAATAAATAAGACTCATAAATGGCGGATAAATATTGATCATCCAGAGGGTGAAAGAATGAAAGTAGGTTTTGATGGAGGAATAAAGCTTGAATTTCATGGTGCAAAGGTGACATCAAACGGTGGACTTCTTGCGTATCGTGACCTTGATTACGCACTGGGATTATTTGATTCGGTATCAGCGGTTTTTACCGATAAACGCACAGGCCGTAATATCCAACATGATATATCTACTCTCCTGCGTCAATCGATATACAGCCGTCTTGCAGGATATGAAGATGTAAATGACGCCGAGCGATTATCCGTTGATCCCGTCATGCGAGCGATTACCGGAAAGAAGGACAAAGGCAGGCAAGCTGCCAGCTCCAACACGATAGGACGTTTTGAAACTGATATACTGACTCAGCATGACAATCTCAGAAACTTGTCAGATATCAATGGCAAGTGGGTTCAAAAAGCGATGAGTAAAACACAGCATCAACGAATCATTCTGGACATGGACAGTTCGGAGAGTCCGGTACATGGCCAGCAGGAAGGATCAGCTTACAACGGTCATTTCGGATGTACCTGTTTTCATCCAGTGTTCTGCTTCAATCAGTTCGGGGATTGTGAAGGAGTCCTACTTCGCTCTGGTAATGTTCACAGTGCTGATCGTTGGAAGGAAGTTCTGGAACCGATCGTCAAGAGATACGAGAGCAAGAAGAATAGGAAATACTTTCGAGGCGATGCTGCATTCGCAAAGCCTGAGATTTATGATTATCTGGAGGGAAACGGCTATTTGTATGCCATTCGGTTTCCCGCAAATGAGATACTCTATGAAAAGATACGATACCTGCTGACTCGGCCAGTTGGACGACCGCCGAGGAAACCGATTGTATCGTTATATGAATTTCAATATAAAGCGGCCAGTTGGGATCAATCGAGGCGAGTGGTCGCCAAGGTTGAATGGCACCAAGGGGAGTTATTCCCAAGAGTGGGATTTATCGTGACCAACATGAGCGCCAAGCCAGAAGGCGTGGTACACTTCTACAATGGCCGTGGCAGAGCTGAGCAGTGGATTAAGGAGGGCAAGTATGCTCTGAACTGGACCCGACTCTCATGCAAGCGTTTCGTCTCCAATCAGGTGAGGCTCTGGCTGTTTGTTCTGGCTTACAACTTGGGCAACTTCCTGCGACGTTTTGTTCTTCCGAAGAAAATCAAACACTGGTCACTACGCAGCCTCCTCGTGAAATTTATCAAAATCGGAGCGAAGATTGTCAGACACAGCGGATATATTACGTTTCAAATGGCTGAGGTTGGGATAGACAAGAGGTTATTTGCCGAAATATTATCCCGGATTGAACGATTGCGATGTTATTCTGTTTAAACTGCCACATTTTTTTGTGAGTCGATGGAGAGGTGTCTCTAATTGGAGGATTTAAACACAAAGAAAGTGATAATTCAGAGGAAAATACTATTTTAATTGAAAAAAGTACTTGTTGAAAAATGTAAAAGTGGTAATATTAATTCAGAAACAAGAATGTATCGAAATATAATCCCTCATGAATGTGATATGGGGAATGTCGGTTGTACTCTATCTTGAATTTATAAAAACTCAAAAAAGTTTTGGATGTTTTGTCTCTCTCACGTATCTATAATACGACAGTGATATAAATTTCTCATAAAGTATTTGTAAAATAGTTGACAAATACTAAATATATGTAAAATAAATAAGATATGTCATCAAAGAAAGCTTGACAAAGCTTGGGAATTGTACTATACGTATAACAGTTACTAACATTATCCTGATTAAGCAAAGAACTTGATGACTTCTATGCGGTGTCTTTCACGAATTCTACGTAACAGCTATAGGTAGTCCTAATTTGTTTGCTGAAAAGATACTGCTATTAACTTAAAGAACTTTCATGCCGGAAGGGGAAATAGTTTCAGGCAAAGGAAAGGAGGGAGCGAAACATCAGAAAAGAGCTCCTGTATAGCAGTTGATGGCATTGTTCTTGTAAGGAGGTGATGAAACAAAATGAGAGGACGAGCAGTGAAACCTTCCACGGTTCTGGCTACGATAACTTTCGTTATCTTGGGTATCGCTGCACAAATACACGCCCAGGTGTCCGCCCCAATTATCACTAATTACGTCAGAGCGGTTGCAGTCGAACCCGGAGGGAACGCGGTCTATGTGGGTTTATACATTGCAAGGCGTATGGTCCGATTCGCATCAGAGGACGTGGGAAACGCCGACCCGCGCTCTTTGACCATAGCGATAGCCGCCAAGGACGCCTTTGACTTTCTCGGCTCCCCCGAGGGTGAACTTGCGCTCGCTCAAGCGGCAGTCTACCTTGCCACAGCCCCTAAGAGCAATTCTGTATACTCCGCATATCAGATGGCCCAGGAAGACGTCCAAAAAAGTCCCTCTTTGCCCGTCCCTCTCCACATTCGCAACGCCCCTACGCAACTTATGAAAGAACTCGGATACGGAAAGGGCTACAAATACGCCCACGATTCTGAGGAAAGCTACATAGCTCAGGAATATCTGCCCTTTATAGATCTGGATCACGCCCTCTACGGAGGCCCTCGCCTCCCTGATCCTGTCGGGCGCCCAGAAGTGCCCCTTCCACTCGTACCATGTACCCTGGGAGCTGTCGTAGCAGAATCTGTCTCTGTAGAGCTTGACGAACAGTTTGGCGTCTCCGCGCTCGCCGTCGGAGAGAGCACAGAGGGTGTCCCCTGAAAGAGCGTAGGGGGTGTCACCTGAAAGAGCACAGAGGGTGTCCTCTGAAAGAGCACGAAGGGTGTCACTCTTTGGCTCTCCGTTGTAGGCGTTCGTGCCTACAGCGTAGGCATACGTGCCTGCCTTGTAGGCACGCGTCCTGCCAATGGAGACCACGACCTGCTCCAGCTCCGATAGCTCAAGCGGAGGCCTGTTCTTCAGGTTCCATTCGACTAACTCTGCGCTGACCTCTGTCTTTGTCTTTCCCTGCCCGAAGAAGTGTCCGGCCAATCTTGCCGCGGAGTCGTTTCTGGAGCCTTCATCCACGCCATTTTCTAAAGACGGTAGAACAGACATTCTTGACTGTTTTTGTTCCCCGTCAGACAGGAACGTCTGACCTACTTTGCACGCATCTATTATCCATTTTGGACAGTCTGAGGGCATCTGGTTGTCGGGAGAGATGCGCCACTCGTATCGCCCTTTTTGATTCTCTGACGGAGGCACGACCACGTATCCGCCGTTTGCTCTCAGGTCTATGCCCTTCCGTCTGGCGAAATTGCGGAGCAGTTTGGCTTCATCTCCGTCTTTCGGCATAGCGTAGAAGTAGTGGCGGCCGCCGGAGCCGGTCTTGCTGTACACAGTCGGCTCTCCGTCGTCCAGTTTCTCGAATGAGGTTATACCTTCTGATCCGTCCAGATCTACCACCACGACATTGGATATGTTGCCTGTCACGATCCCGATCTGTGCGTCTTTATAGTCTCTCCACCACAACATAATCTGCTCCGGAGTCGCCCGCCCGCGCTGGTAGGCAAGCCACGAGATATAGGGCTTCTTGTCCGGCCGAACAGGGATCACAGACCAGCCGATGGATTCATAGCCGAGCGCCGCAGATAATAGTTCGTCTGGCATCTTTGCACGCTTCCCTTTCTTGTTGACAATCTCCCAGAATTTCGTATATTGATACGTGTTTCTACGGAGGGCAGACACACGGGGACTGCCCCTACAAATTTGCTGTCTACTATTTAGGAGTATATACATTAGTGCACTATTATATATGACATAAAATAAGACAATTAGAGTCCAAAGTCAAACCGCAAGGTTCGCTATCTTCCGCAATCTTCCTATATGGAGTGAGAAAGTTTCTGAGTGCGGTCGAAATCTTGGATAGATGTTCGAAGGAGGAAGAGATAAAATGTGCTTTTTGTGGGGGCGAGTTAGTTGAGAAAGAGGTCACTGAAGAAATAAGGCTTGACAACGACCATATTTTGGTTCCCGTCACGGCAGAAGTGTGTGGTGAATGTTCCGAAAGATATTTCCCTGAAGGGACAATAGACCGTCTTATCAGGTTGAAGGAATCCTTGAAGAAAAAAAAGGTAAAGAGAAAAGAGGTCAGCCGGGTCCTTGAGCTGGAACGGGAGTCGCTGTAGGGGAACCCGCGTGTCTGCCAACGTGCGAGTGGACCTCGTCCCTACAGTCTGTCTAATCCCCGATACCGTCATTCGGGGACAAATCTCGCGGGATGGGAGGCTGTGTCCCTATCTACTGTCTACTTAAAAAGAGGAGTCATATATGCCATACACGTCAGTCGGAACGAAGACCAGGACAATAGACGGGCGCGACAAGGTCACAGGCGCTGCGCAGTTTACTGTGGATATAACTCTGCCGAGGATGCTCTACGGCAAGATCAAGCGCAGCCCATTTCCTCACGCCAAGATCCTCTCTATTGACACGACCCAGGCCGAAGAGCTGAAGGGGGTCAAAGCTGTGATGACCTACGAGGATGTCCCGGCCATAAGGCTGGGCACCTGTTCTCTGGACGAGTACTTCATCGCCAGAGACTTAGTCCGCTTTGTGGGAGAGCCGGTAGCCGCCGCAGCCGCAGAGACCCCGGAGCTGGCGCAGGAGGCGGTGGATCTGATTCGTGTCGAATATGAGGAGCTTCCCGCCGTCTTCGACGCTGAGGAGGCGATGGACTTCGGTCAGGAGGTGACAGTCCACGAAGATATGGAGGACTACGAGGTCGTGATCCCAGTGGCGAAGATGGATCCCAGACCACCCAACACCTTCCAGAGGTACAGAATCAGAAACGGAGATATGGAGGCGGGCTTCGAGGATGCCGACTACATAGTCGAAAACAGGTTCCGTACAGGCTACGTCCACACTGCCTCCCTGGAGCCTCATGCCTCAGTCGCAGCGGTGGATCAGGCAGGGCACGTGACGCTGTGGACCTCCAGTCAGTCCCCCTATATAGTCAGAGAGGAGATCTGCAAGGCGCTGGACCTTCCGCCCTCCACAGTGAGGGTCATAGTCCCTCATGTCGGCGGAGCCTTCGGAGGCAAGGTGACCATAAAGCCTGAGGGCTTCACTGTCGTCCTTGCAAGGAAGGCCAAGAGACCCGTCAAGGTAGTCTTTTCAAGAGATGAGGAGTTCATAGGAACAGGATGCCGGAGTCCCATCATATTCTACATCAAAGATGGAGTCACAAAAGACGGCAAGATCGTCGCCAGACGGGTCAAGTCCATCTTCCAGGGCGGAGCGTATTCGGGCGAAGGTTTCCTGAAGCCCGTCTTCGGTACGTTTCTCTACGCAGGAAGCTACAGGATGACCAATTTAGACGTGGATTCCTACGGGGTCTATACCAACCTTGTGATCGGCGGGGCCTTGAGGGGATTCGGGTGCGCTGAATCGGCGTGGGCGATAGAATCTCAGATGGACATACTGGCGGAGAAGTTAGGACTGGATCCTGTGCAGTTCAGACTGGACAACCTAATGCAGGAGGACGAGGAGAGCGCAGTAGGCATGAGGATGCACGGCTACGGCGCAAGGGAGTGTCTGGAAAAGGCGGCAGAGGCGATAGAGTGGGGGGCTACTACTACCTCCGAAGATCCGAAGAAGCCCTGGGTGCGAGCCAAGGGCATCGCTCTCGGGAATAAGTACAGCTTTGCACCGACTGCCTCAAGTGCGATCGTAAAGGTCCACGAGGACAGCACAGTAGAGCTCAGGACCAGCGCCGTGGATCTGGGACAGGGCACACATACCATCCTTGCCCAGGTCGTGGCGGAGGAGTTTAAGACCCCTATAGAGAAGGTTAAGCTGGTGACCCCCGACACCGACGTAACGCCCTTTGACCACCTTGCAGGCTCAAGCCGTCAGACGTACAACAGCGGGAACGCCGTAAGGATGGCCTGCGACAATGCAAAAGAACAGATATTCGCAAGGGCGGCCGATAAGCTGGAAGCAAATCCTGTGGATCTGCAGATAGAGGACGGTAAGATATTTGTGTCCGGGAGTCCAGATAGATCTATGGGAGTTGAGGAACTCTTCGATGTAGTGCTCCTTGCGGGGGTCTATCAGCCCGACGGCGAGATATTGGGGAAGGCCACCTTCGTTCAGGGTTCAAGCCCGATGGACGCCGAGACGGGACATGGAGAGCGGACGATGGCCTATCTGGGCCACGGCGCCCAGGCGGCGGAGGTGGATGTGAACCTGGACACCGGAGCGATAAAGGTGGTCAAGTTCGTAAGCGCAATAGACGTGGGCAAAGCCATAAATCCGCTGCTTGTGGACTGCCAAAACCATGGCGGGGCATGTATGGGTATAGGCATCGCCCTGCACGAGGAGATGGTGTTCGACAAGGGAAGGATGGTGAATAACAACTTTCTGGACTACAAGATACCTTCCATAGCTGAGATGCCGATTGCCGAGTATATGAAGTCTATCATCGTGGAGAAGGCTCATATGGACGGGCCGTACGGAGCAAAAGGAGCTGGCGAGATCGTGATAGTGCCCACAGCCCCTGCGCTGGGAAACGCCATCTACAACGCCTGCGGCGTCCGCATACACGAACTGCCAATAACGCCTGAGAAGATCGTTATGGGTTTGAAGCAGCAGGGGAGGATATAAGTCCCTTTCTGTTAATAACGGCGGGAAGGTACTATGGCATTGACGAAAGGAAAATCTGAATTGAGTGATAGATTGAGAGTTCTTTTTGATGGGCAGGTTCTTCATCCGTAGGAGTCCACCGATCTTCAGCCCAACAGGCACTACGTTCGGCGTGACTACCCAACGTGAGGGAACCAGTCCTGCAACGGAGAGTGTCTGGGACGCCTTGGATAGCTTGCCAGCGGAGTCTATCTGTATCGTATGGAGACAGATGGCTTTGTGCAGACGAGGAAATTGGTCTTGATGCGGTGATTCCTGTAGCCAGTAATGAAAGGAGATTTGAACCATGTTCAAGATACACTTTTTCATAGCGTTCTGGGTGTTAGTCGCTCTGAATGAGCCTGTCTATGCACAGGATCTTTTTGCACAAGTAAATTTAGATTCTGGCCTTGTTGCCTACTATCCTTTTAACGGTAATGCTAATGATGAAAGTGGAAACGGCAATCATGGAACGGTCAATGGAGCAACTTTAACTACAGATCGATTTGGGAATGAAAATAGCGCTTATAGTTTTGACGGTGTAAATGATTATATAGTCTCAATTGACAGTATTATGATAACAGGTAATGATGATAGGACCATGTCGGGGTGGTTTTATACAAATGAAATTAATAATCTATTACATCCTCTCGTTTTTTGGGGTTTTGATAATAATAGTCTAAGCATGGTTGGCATAGACTGGAGAAACAAACTGGGATTTATGGGTTTTTTCACCAATTTTGTTGCTGATACTCAATTGAATCCAAGTCAATGGTATCACTTCGCATTTGTAAGTAATAATGGAACAAGGATTCTTTATCTTAACGGTATTCAAGATGGAGTTGAAACTGATACCACTGCGTTAACTACTAACTCTTCCGAATTAGAGATTGGAAGATATACGCTTTCTGTACCTTGGGATCCATATTACAATGGTGTCATTGACGACATCCGCATCTATGAACGTGCTCTGAGCGAAGAAGAAATACTGGAGCTTTACCAAATACGTAAGCCAGAAGTAATATCTATTGATCCCACTTCCGGCCTGGAATTGGGCGGTACGCCTGTGACGATAGTAGGCAGCAATTTTCAGAGTGGAGCGACTGTTAATTTCGATGGTAGCGCAGCTACAGGTGTAGTCGTAGTGTCTGATACCGTTATTACTGCTGTGACTCCCGCTCATCCTGCTGGCACTGTGGATGTGATAGTGACCAATCCTGACGGCCAGAGCACAACGCTACGTGCAGGCTTCGCGTACGAGGTTCCGGGAACAGGCATTATCGTGACCGTCGCGGGGACGGGCGTGCCGGGCTTCACTGGAGACGGCGGTCCCGCCACTGGCGCACAGTTTCAGAATCCCTTTGGCCTCGAAGTGGATTCCGCCGGCAACCTGTTCATCGCAGACCGTGAAAACTGGAGCGTGCGCAGGGTGGACACTCTGGGGATCATCAGCACTGTCGCGGGGAGCAGCACAAGAGGCTCCGGGGGGGACGGTGGCACAGCCACCGCTGCTCAACTAGAACTTCCTGTTGATGTTGCCCTCGACGCTGCAGCAAACCTCTTCATCTCGGATCGCGAGGCAGAGCGAGTAAGGAAAGTGGACCCGCAGGGAATCATCACTACCTTCGCTGGGGTAGGTTCGCCCGGCTTCAGCGGCGATGGCGGCCCGGCCACCTCTGCTGCCATCGATTTGAATAGAGGCATCACCGTTGACGCTGCGGGCAACCTCTACATCGCAGATAGTCGTAATCATCGTATTCGGAAAGTAGATACTCATGGCATTATTACGACCGTCGCAGGAAGTGGGTCTTTCGGATTCGCGGATCCAGGTGGCTTTAGCGGCGACGGTGGACCTGCCACCTCCGCTCGGCTCAGCTTCCCTAATGACGTGGTTGTTGACCCCGCGGGAAACTTGTTCATCGCGGACCGAGAGAACCACCGCGTGAGAATGGTGGATCCTATCACGGGCATCATCACCACTGTGGTGGGGACGGGCGTGCCGGGCTTCGGTGGGGACGGCGGGCCCGCTACCTCCGCTCGGATCAATAATCCTACGGACCTCGTTCTGGACGGTGCGGGCAACTTGTATATCGCTGATGAACTTAACCATCGCGTGCGGAACGTGGACACTCAGGGAATCATCACCACCATTGTGGGGACAGGTATAGCTGGCTTCAGTGGCGACAGCGGACTTGCTACTAGCGCTTCGCTTCGCGGACCTCGCAACCTCGCTATCAACCATGCAGGCGACTTATTCATCTCCGATGTCGGGAACAACCGCGTGAGGAAGGTGTTTAGGGTGGCGTCGCCACCCGCCCCACACATCACTAGTATCACCCCATCCTCCGGTCTAGAATCGGGTGGTACTCCTGTGAGGATAGCAGGTAGCAATTTCCAGAGCGGAGCTACTGTTACTTTTGGCGATAGCACAGCCTCAAATGTGGCTGTAGGGCTTCTGGGTACCATTACCGCTACAACTCCTGCTCATCCTGCTGGCACTGTGGACGTGATAGTAACGAATCCCGATACTCTGGCGGACACACTCTTTAACGGATTTGAGTTTATCGTTCCTCCTCCTGTTGTGCCTGTAGACACAGTCTCAGTCAGTTTCCCAGACACATCTGTCTTTATTGACAAAGCTGGTATTTCAGTTCCCGTTGTCATCAAAGAGGACGCCACAGGGCTTGGAATCATCTCAGTTCAGATGAGTATCAGCTACGATTCAAATGTAATAGAGACAATAGATGTGACATCGGAAGGGACACTTACCCAAGGCTGGACAATGGTTGACACGATTGCAACGGGCGTCGGAACATCTGTAGACACCGTCAAGATAGCAATGGCGACTACGAGAGCCAACGCGTTATCGGGGTCAGGGAATCTTTCCCTTATTACGTTTGTAGTTTCCGATTCAGCAGTTATCGGTGATTCCACGGCGGTGGTCTTTGAGGAATTCTTTTTCAACGAGGGCGATCCAGCGGCAACTACCACGGACGGGTCTGTGAGAATTCTCGAAAGATTGTTCGGAGATGTCAGCAACAATGGAAGGGTGACAGCGTTTGATGCCGCCTTGGTGCTTGAACACACAGTGCGTCTCTATGTAATCACTGACACCATAACAGCAGATGTGAGTGGCGACGGCACCATAAGTTCCTTCGATGCTTCTTACATACTCAGATTTGCGATCGGGATAATAACTGAATTTCCCGTTCAGAATGGGGGTATCTCTAAGATCGTACTTGCCGAAAGGAATATCAGTATAGGTGATGTAGAGGATTTGTCTGATGGACGTTTTGCCGTTCCTATTCTCATAGATGAAATGGACGGTGTTCTGTCAGGTCAGCTTGAACTGTCCTTTGATCCTACCAAGCTCAAAGACTTATATGCCACGACATCCGACCTGACCTCTGATTACCTTTTCGACCATAATGCTCAAAACGGCAGATTAAGGCTATCATTTGCCGGAGTAGAATCGGTTCGGCGCGGTGGTAGCATCGCAGAGATTATATTTGAGCCTATAGATTCGGGGATTGAGGCTAGTAGCGGGGTTGATATAGTCTTTGCTCAATTGAACGAAGGTCTCTTCAGTGTGGTCATTCCCCAATCTGAGAGCATTTCCGATGTTCCTGACAGCTATTCATTGTATCAAAACTATCCGAATCCGTTCAACCCTGAGACAGTGATCCATTATGACCTTCCCCTCCAGAGTCACGTTAAGCTATCTGTCTTCAATCTAATGGGACAGAAGGTTGCGACATTAGTGGATGGCCACAGATCGGCGAGTGATCATTCTGCAGTCTGGAATGGCAAAGATAATAATGGAAAGAGCCTTGCCAGCGGAGTCTATCTGTATCGTATGGAGACAGATGGCTTTGTGCAGACTAGGAAGCTGATATTGTTGCGGTGAACCCCTGTATCCAGTAATGAAACGAGATTTGAACCATGTTCAAGATACACTTTTTCATAGCGTTCTGGGTGTTAGTCGCTTTGAATGCGACTGTCCATGCACAGGATCTTTTCGGACCCAAGGCTGACTATGCCACTGGGAAATGGCCTTGGTCAGTATTCAGTGCCGATTTAGATGGTGATGGGGATAATGACCTGGGTGTGGCTAATACTGGCGGTGATAATGTATCGGTGCTGCTGAACAAGGGAGATGGGACATTCGCAACTAAGGTGGACTATGGTGTTGGGGATGGTCCCGTATCAGTATTCAGTGCGCATTTAGATGGTGATGGGGACAATGACCTGGTTGTGGCTAATCGGTTAAGCGATAATGTATCGGTGCTGCTGAACAAGGGAGATGGGACATTTGCAACAAAGGTCGACTATGGTGTTGGGAATGGTCCCGGGTCAGTATTCATTGCAGATCTAAATGGTGATGGGGATAATGACCTGGTTGTGGCTAATCGGTTCAGCGATAATGTATCGGTGCTTCTGAACAACGGAGATGGGACGTTTGCAACTAAGGTGGACTATAGAACTGGGGATACTCCCGGGTCAGTATTCAGTGCAGATCTAAATGGGGATGGAGATAATGACCTGGCTGTGGCTAACTATTGGAGCGATAATGTATCGGTGCTGCTGAACAAGGGAGATGGGACATTCGCAACAAAGGTCGACTATGCTGCTGGGGATGGCCCTTCTTCAGTATTCAGTACAGATTTAGATGGAGATGGAGATAATGATCTAGCTGTGGCTAATGGGGGAAGTGATGATGTATCAGTGATGTTGAATAATGGAGATGGAACATTTGTACCTAAGGTGGACTATGATGTTGGGGATAATCCCATATCAGTATTCAGTGCGGATTTAGATGGTGATGGGGATAATGACCTGGCTGTGGCTAACAATGCAGGCGATAATGTATCGGTGCTGCTGAACAAGGGAGATGGGACATTCGCAACAAAGGCGGACTATGGTGTTGGGAATGGTCCCAGTTCAGTATTCATTGCAGATCTAAATGGGGATGGAGATAATGAGCTGGCTGTGGCTAACTATTGGAGCGATAATGTGTCAGTGTTTTTGAATCTCTCGGATATCCCCACTGATATAACCGAGTATGAAGAACCCTCATCAGATGTTCCTGAGAGTTACTCCCTGTGGCAGAACTATCCCAATCCGTTTAACCCTGGGACAGTGATCCATTATGACCTTCCCCTCCAGAGTCACGTTAAGCTATCTGTCTTCAATCTAATGGGACAGAAGGTTGCGACATTAGTGGATGGCCACAGATCAGCAAGTGGTCACTCTGCAGTCTGGGATGGGAAGGATGATAACGGAAAGAGCCTTGCCAGCGGAGTTTATCTCTATCGGATGGTAGCAGATGAATTTGTTCAGACGAGGAAGCTGTTATTGTTGCGGTAGGATACTTTCTCTATAAGAGAAATGGATGACGTAAGAAACATTTATGATACTACAGATGCCGGACGTACAGGTCATAGTGGAGTGTCTGGGAAGTCCTGGACAGCTTGGTAGGGACTGTAGATGTCCCTGAAGACTGGGCTTTTGAGCAGGATCATCAGCGGAAAGGCAAGTAATTACGTAGGGTCAACGCATTAGAAGCTGTTTAAAAACATGAGACCTTCAATATTGAAGTTGAATTCTCTTTGGGCAGTTCCTCTGATATTCCTGCTGGCATTTTCAACCAGCTTTGCCGATACAGACAGATTCCAGAGGTGGAAGATCCTGAAAAACTACTTTCGGTATCATGAGAGGATAAACCGAAACTATGCTGAAAGCCAACGCTTTAAGCCTGTTGTCGCGGAGGTGAGCAGCAATAACGCGGAGCTTGTGGGGAGCTATAGACCCGATTCTCATGAGATATTCACAGACCTTTACGTATCTGGGAACTATGTCTACCTCGGTAACTTCTTTGACGGGCTACGAGTAATTGATGTTTCTGATCCTGCGAATCCCGAGGAGGTTGGCACTTTTCCAAACTATACAGTAGGGGTTTTCACTTTGGATCAGACTTCTGGTGAAACCGTTCTCCGTGCAACAGGGGCACCCTTCATATTCCCTGCCGGGGCAGCCCTGGCCGCCTTCGACACTCTCTTTGTGGCAGACTTCGGCACGTCCTCAAGAGGGGAAGAGGGGGCTATCTTAAGGATCAATATGGGGACCGGGGAGGCAAAAACCGTAATTAAAGGGGACTCCTTGCTGCTCCGTCCTTTGAGTATAGCCATTGATGAGACTGGTGCCCTTATAGTTACAAGTTCTGCTGGGGAAAAAAGTGGGGTCTTTAAAGTGGACCCGGATACTGGAACTGTAATACCACTCTTAAGGGATCCCTCCATTACCTTTCCGTACGGGGTTGCCATCGATCACTTGGGAGATGTCTTCATCTCGAATCTGGCTCACTTTAATCCAGTGACAGGGGAGTTCGAAGGGGGAAAGCTGATAAGGCTGGACCCTGCCACAGGAGAATTTATCACCGTAGTTAAAGCTGAGCTGGATTCTCTGGACTCCTTTATCTCTTTAGGCGCTATAGGCCTTGATTCAAGTGGTGCTGTAATCGCCATAGACCCTGGTTCTTTAGCATTCGGTCTCCAGCCAAAGATACTCAGGATCGATCCAGATACAGGTGAGGTTCGGATTTTAGCGTCTGGTCCGCCCTTCCGCACTCCTGTAAATCTTGCGGTGGCTGAGGACGGTTCCATCCTCATTGCCGATTCCAACGCTGACCCTAAAGGGCTTGGAATCACCACAGGAGCGATCTTTAAACTGGATCCGGAGACTGGAAGTCTGACCACCTTAGCTACTGGCGGTTTGGTTACAGGCCCGTTCGGATTGGCTCTCGGCAAAGCTGGGGAGGTCATGTGGACCAATATCTCTAAGAGGGTCCGTATATTGGACGTTAAGGTCTCAGGAAACTTAGCCGTTGTATCCAATGAGGTCCCTCCATTCCCTGACTTTTTGGATGCTGACCTGGGAGGGATCCAGATCCTGGACGTCTCCGATCCGTCAAACCCTGTGGAACTGGTCAAGTATACAAGCAACCTTACATTCGGCGTCCACAATTCGTTTATAGATGGGAGTCTCGTCTATCTGGTCAGCGATTTTGAAGGCCTCCGGATAGTAGATATATCTGATCCGTGGCAGCCCTTCGAGATAGCACACTGGGAATTGCCCATATCAGAATACCCTGAGCGAGGTTTTAGGTTCAACCATCTCCACGATGTCTCTGTCTCAGGAAACAGAGCCTATTTAGCCTATATGGAGGCCGGACTCAGGATCCTGGATGTCGCAGATCCCGAAAACCCAAGGGAGATCAGCGCTTACACCTATCCCGACGCCTCTACGCACAGTGGGGAACCCTCCGCAAATGGGGATTTCGTTTATATAACCGATGAGCAGCCCGGCGGCTTTTTGCGGGTTATAGACATAAGGGACCTTTCCAGTCCCAGAGAAGTCGGCAGTTATAAAAGCTCCAACCGTATCGTTGTTGGGAATCAAGAGGTCTCGATCCACAATATCCTTGTGGAAGGCGACCTTGTATACATAGGGTACTATCAGGACGGCTTCAGGGTTGTTGATGTCTCTGATCCGACGGACCCTGTAGAGGTCGGCTTTTACATCCGAAGCCAGAGCTACTCCCGAGGGTTATTAAACGGAGCCTTTACTTCCTTCCCCTCAAAGGGTCTGGTCTTCGTAAGCGATACAGATCATGGACTTTTTATCCTCAGGTTCAGAAGGCCGTCCTACCTTGTCCGCAGCCGTGATGTTTCGGTGACCCCTCCTAAGGTGCACTCGGGTATTGAAACTGATATGACCATCACTGCAAAGGTCTCCCCTTCACGAGACGGTGGAGGTCCGGTCAAAGTCACTGTGGATTTAAGCCCGATAGGCAGTGGGGCTGAAATCCCTATGGACGATCACGGAACTGGAGGGGATGAGTTCTTTGGCGATGGGATATTCACTGCGTCGGTTAGTTTGGTACCCAGTGTCCTTACGAGAGAGAACACCCTAAAAATTACTGTTGAGGACACTGCTTCAGGCAGGGTCTTTGCCAGGAGCAAGGTCGAGCTCATTCCTTCAGAAGATCTCTGGATTTACAGGGATGGGATCGAACCTGGATGGACGATTGAGCTCGTCAGAGCCATCAGAGTCGATTCTGATCTGACGTCCTCAAAATTCGTCCATAGTGGCAGCGCCTCACACGCCATCTCGTTGCTAGGGGCAATAAAATATTTGTTGGACGATCCTGGAGGGATTGATCCCTTCTTCGTCTACACCCACCTGGAGTTCTACATCAACGGGGGAGATGCTTCGGGGCAGAATCCTATTATTGCGGGCAAGCAGTTGAGCGGCTTGGGGATTGTGCCACAGCCGGACACCTGGCAGTTGGTGTCTATCCCGATCTCAGAGGTTCCAGCGAACCGGGAAGGCCGCATAGTGTCGATCCCAATCGCCGGGGCGGTGGAGGAGACATTCTACCTTGACGATATGAGGTTGGTGACTCGGGAGATTGAAGAGATCAGCACGGATGTGGACGAGTCAGAAGAGATCTCTATACCTTCAGGATATTCCCTTTCCCAAAACTATCCCAATCCGTTCAACCCCCAGACAGTGATCTACTACGAACTTCCTGATGGGAGCCACGTTGATCTATCTGTCTATAACATAATGGGACAGAAGGTAGCGACACTGGTGGACAGAGAGATGGATGCGGGAAGTCACTCCGCAGTCTGGGATGGGAAAGATGATAACGGAGAGAGCCTTGCCAGCGGCGTCTATTTGTATCGGATGGTAGGAGATGGATTTGTGAAGACGAGGAAGCTGTTATTGTTGCGGTAGGATACTTTCTCTATAAGAGAAATGGATGACGTAAGAAACATTTATGATACTACAGATGCCGGACGTACAGGTCATAGTGGAGTGTCTGGGAAGTCCTGGACAGCTTGGTAGGGACTGTAGATGCTCCTGAAGACTGGGCTTTTGAGCACGATCATCAGCAGAAAGGCAAGTAATTACGTAGGGTCAACGTATTAGAAGCTGTTTATAAACAGGAGGCCGTTAATGTTGAAGTTGACTTCTCTTTGGGCAGTACCTCTGATATTCCTGCTGGCCGTTTCAGCCAGCTTTGCTGAGTCCCGACCCTCCCCGATTGAATCTATCGGGGATCAGTCAATCGGGGGCTCAATCGGGGATAGATCGGAGATGCGGGAGCTCCTCAAAAACTACCTTCGGTATCGTGAGAGGATGCACCAAAACTATGGGGAAAGCCAACGCTTTAAGCCTCTTGTCGCGCAGGTGAGCAGCAATAACACGGAGCTTGTGGGCAGCTACAAACCCGATTCTCGTGAGAGGTTTGCGGACCTTTACGTCTCCGGAAACTATGTCTATCTTGGTAACTCCTTCGACGGCCTCCGGGTTATAGATGTCTCTGATCCTGCGAACCCCAAAGAGGTCGGCGCTTTTCCGAACTATACAGCAGGGGTCTTCACTTTGGATCGGATTTCGGGTGAAACCGTTCTCCGCGCAACAGGAACACCCTTGATATTCCCTGCCGGGGTGGCTCTGGACAGAAACGGTACCCTCTTCGTGGCGGATTTTGGCAGGAGGTCCTCCTTTTCCTTCTCTGTAAAAGAGCAAGAAGGAGCTATTTTACGGGTCGACCTGGAGACCGGGGAGATAAAGACTGTAGTTAAGGGAGATCCCCTGATCCATCCTCTGGGCATAACTATTGATGAGACCGGCGCCCTTATAGTTACAAGCTCTGCCAGGGGAAAGAGCGGGGTCTTTTTAAAGTGGACCCGGAGACCGGAACCGTAACCCCCCTTTTAAAAGATCCCTCCATCACTTCCCCGTACGGGGTTGCCGTCGATTCCTCGGGAGTCGTCTTCATCTCGCATTCGGATGGCTTCAATCCAGTGACAGAAGAGTATGAAGGGGGAAAGCTAATAAGGCTGGACCCGGCCACGGGAGAATTTACCACCGTAGTTGAAGCCGAGTCGGATTTTCTGGGTGACTTCTCCGATTTAGGCGCTATAGCCCTTGATGCAAGTGGTGCTATAATCGGCATAGACCCCGGTTTTCTTGGCTTCCGGCCAAGTATTCTCAGAATCGATCCGGCTACAGGTAAGGTTAGGATTTTAAGGTCTGGTCCACCCCTTCACACTCCTGTAAGTCTTGCGGTGGATGATGATGGTTCCATCATCATTGCAGATCTCCACGCCGACCCCAAAGAGCTCGGCATCACCACAGGAGCGATCTTTAAACTGGATCCGGAGACCGGAGGCCTGACCACCTTGGCCACTGGCGGCGTGGTTGCCGGCCCTTTTGGCTTGGCTCTGGGCAAAGCTGGGGAGGTCATATGGATCAATGTCTCTAAGAGGGTCATAATCTGGGACGTTAAGGTCTCAGGCAACTTAGCTGTTGTCTCTAATGAGGCTTCTTTATCTTTGGACGCCGGCCTGAGAGGGATCCAGATCCTGGATATCTCCGACCCGTCAAACCCCGTGGAACTGGCCAAATATACAAGCAACCTTCCATTTGGCGTCCACAACTCCTTTATAGCGGGGAATCTCGTCTATCTGGTCAGCAATTTTGGCGAGCTCCGGATAGTGGATATCTCCAATCCGAAGCAGCCCTTCGAGATCGGACACTGGGAGTTACCTAGATCAGAACAGTTTGAGCTAGATTTTAGTGGCTTCCTCCATGACGTCTCTGTCTCAGGAGACAGGGCCTATTTAGCATATTGGGGGGCTGGACTTAGAATCCTGGATGTTGCAGATCCCAAAAACCCGAGGGAGATTGGCTCTTACACCTATCCTGACGCCTCTACGCACAGTGTGGAACCCTCTGCAAATGGGGATTTCGTCTTTATAACTGATGAGTATCCTGGCGCCTTCATGCGAGTTATAGACATAAGAGACCTTTCCGATCCCAGAGAAGTCGGCAGTTATAAAAGCTCTAGCCGTACCGTTGAAGGGGTCTCGATCCACAATATCCTTGTGGAAGGCGACCTTGTATACATAGGGAACCATGAAGACGGCTTCAGAGTTGTTGATGTCTCTGATCCGACGGACCCCATAGAGGTCGGCTTTTACGTCCTGAGCGACAGCTACTCTGGAGGGTTATTCAGCGGGGCCTGGAGCTCCTTCCCCTCAGGGGATCTGGTCTTCGTCAGCGATAGAGATGATGGACTTTTTATCCTCAGGTTCAGAAGGCCGTCTTACCTCGTCCGCAGCCGTGATGTTTCGGTAACTCCTCCTGATGTGCACGTGGGTGTTGAAACTGATATGACCATCGCTGCAAAGGTCTCCCCTTCAAGGGACGATGGAGGTCCGGTCAAAGTCACTGTGGATTTAAGCCCGATAGGTGGTGGGGTTGAAATCCCTTTGCACGATGACGGAACTGGAAGGGATGAGGTCTTTGGCGATGGGATCTTCACTGCTTCGGTTAGTTTGGTACCCAGGGGATTTACGAGAGAGAATACCCTAAAAATTACTGTCGAGGACACCGCTTCAAGCAGGGTCTTTGCAAAGAGCAAGGTCGAGCTCTTTCCCTCAGATGATCTATGGATTTACAGGGATGGGATCGAACCTGGATGGACGGTTGAGCTTGGCAGAGCCATCAGAGTCGAATCTGATCTGACGTCCTCAAAATTCGTCCATAGTGGCAGCGCCTCTCACGCCATCTCGTTGCTAGGGGCAATAAAATATTTGTTGTACGATCCTGGAGGGATTGATCCCTTCTTCGGCTACACCCACCTGGAGTTCTACATCAACGGGGGAAATGCTTCCGAGCAGAGTCCTATTATTGCGGGCAAGCAGTTGAGCGGCCTGGGGATTGTGCCACAGCCGGACACCTGGCAGTTGGTGTCTATCCCGATCTCAGAGGTTCCAGCGAACCGGGAAGGCCGCATAGTGTCGATCCCAATCGCTGGGGCGGTGGAGGAGACATTCTACCTTGACGATATGAGATTGATGACTCGGGAGGTTGAAAGGATCACGGCTGTGGACGAGTCAGAAGAGATGTCTATACCTTCAGGATACTCCCTCTTCCAGAACTATCCAAATCCGTTCAACCCGGAGACGGTGATCCATTACGATCTTCCTGTTGGAAGCCGCGTTAGCATATCTATCTTCAATTTAATGGGACAGAAGGTTGCGACATTGGTGGATGGTCACAGATCAGCCGGTAGCTACTCCGTAGTCTGGGATGGCAAAGGTAATAATGGAGAGAGCCTTGCCAGCGGAGTCTATTTCTATCGGATGGAGACGGGTGGATTTGTGAAGACGAGGAAGCTGTTATTGATGAGATAGACTCCATAAACCCCCTGCGAAGTAGTCAAAATTGGTATCAAATAAATCTAATATCTAAATATTGCTTAGACAGCCCTGATTGAAGCATCGATGACAATAGTTTATGATTGAACAATAACTGTGATGTTTTCGTCAGTGTAGATTTCCCTGTACGTATTTTGTGTTGGTCAGTACTACTTGAGGCTACCGGTTATCAAAGGAATTTTTGCTTTTCCGGATTCTCTTTACCATTTTCCCAATTGTCTATCCTCTATTGACATCTACTCCCGACCGTTGTATCTTCCCTCTTAAATATCATTCAAGATGTGAGGACCCAAGTGAATCACGAACTCGTCTTCAGGGCAATCGTCATCACACTGTTCATTTCAGGCTTATCGGTCGGGGTGTACTATCGTGGGAAGGCGGCTCAATCTGGAGAAAAACTCTCGAGGAAAGAAGAAGGTCTGCCCTTATTGATCGCGCTGAGACTTTTTAGCCTTGCTGCCTGGATTTCTATATTGGTTTACATCGTTTATCCGCCGTGGATGCAATGGTCTACTTTGCAGATCCCCACAGTATTGCGTTGGTTTGGCGTGATTCTAGGGGCTGTATCCGTCCCCTTATTCTACTGGGTCTTTAGCAGTCTTGGCAAGAATGTAACTGATACCGTTGTAACCAGAAAACGACATACGTTGGTCACAACCGGACCCTATCGCTGGGTTCGGAACCCACTGTATTCTGTGTGGATTTTGTCTTGGATTGGGTTTGGTCTACTGGCGGCAAATTGGTTTTTCATGCTAATGCTCATCTTGGTCTTTACTGTGCTCCTTATTCGAACCCCCATTGAGGAGGAAAAACTAATAGAGAGGTTCGGCGACGAGTATTGTGGGTATATGAGGCATAAAGGGCGCTTTCTACCGCACCTAAATATAATCAGGAGTTTGAGAAAACGATTGGCCGTCGACGTTTGACCTGCATCAGTGGTAGTGAACGTCTAGACTACGAAGCAGGAGGTTTTTACACAGCATGTTTGGTTCTCATTGTAGTTATTCCATTAGTAGTCAATATCAATCCTAAAGAGGACGTCTCAAAATGACGCATATAATTTCATCCGCTGTTCTGACACTGCTGGTCACTTTGAATACGTCTGGCTATGCACAGGATCTTTTCGGGTCTCCGACCAGCTATCCTACCGGGGATAGTCCCGAATCCGTTTTCATTGCGGACTTAGATGGAGATAGGGACAATGACTTAGCTGTGGCTAATGGTGGCAGCAATGATGTATCAGTGTTGTTAAATAATGGAGATGGGACATTTGTGGATAAGGTGAACTATGGTGTTGGGCTTGTTCCCAGTTCAGTATTCAGTGCAGATTTAGATGGAGATGGAGATAATGACTTGGCTGTGGCTAACGCTCACAGCCATACTGTGTCAGTGTTGATGAACAACGGAAATGGAACATTCGCACCCAAGGTGGACTATGTCACTGCCATGCATCCTTGGTCAGTCTTCATTGCTGATTTAGATTTAGATGGAGACAAGGACTTGGCTGTAGCTAATTTTAACAGCAATAATGTATCAGTGTTGTTGAATAAGGGAAATGGTACATTTGCACCTAAAGTGGACTATCCTGCTGGGTCTGGTTCCGCATCAGTGTTCTGTGGAGATTTGGATGGAGATGGAGACAAGGACTTGGCTGTGGCTAATTCTAACAGCAATACTGTATCAGTGTTATTGAATAACGGGAATGGTACATTTGCACCTAAAGTAGACTATGATACTGTTGGTCCCTATTCAGTATTCAGTGTGGATCTAGATGGAGACGGAGATAACGATATGGCTGTGGCAAATAGGGGTGGTAATAATGTCTCAGTGTTGTTGAATTACGGGATCGGTACATTTGCACCTAAAGTGGACTATACTGTTCGGGTTGATCCCTATTCAGTATTCAGTGCTGATTTAGATGGAGATGGTGACAATGATCTGGCTGTCGCTAATCTTAACAGCCCTGATGTTGTGTCTATATTGTTGAACAACGGAGATGGAATATTCGCACCCAAGGTGGACTATACCGCTGGGGATGGCCCCATATCAGTATTCAGTGCAGATTTAGATGGAGATGGAGATAATGACTTGGCTGTGGCTAATTATTGGAGCGATAATGTATCAGTGTTGATCAATCTGTCCACTACCCCCGCTACCATGAATGAGTAGGCATAACTATCATCAGAAGTTCCTGAGACTTACGTTCTTCTCTAGCCCGGCATGGCAAAGATGACAATCAAAAGAGCCTTACCAGCGGAGTTTATCTCTATCGGATGAAGACGGATGGATTTGTGCATACAAGGAAGCTGGTGTTGATGCGGTGAACCCATGTAGCCCTGTAATAAAGAAGATTCGAACTATGTTCAATATCTCCTTTTTCATTGCATTCTGGCTCTTAGTCACTTTGAATTCGCCTGCCTATGCACAGGGTCTTTTCGGACCCAGGACTGACTATGTTGTTTGCGCTGTATCAGTATTCAGTGCTGATTTAGATGGAGATGGAGATAATGACTTAGCTGTGGCTAGTGGTATAGGTGTATCAGTGTTGTTGAATGATGGGGGTGGAACATTTACGCCTAACGGGAGCTATGATGCTGGGGGTAGTTCAGTTTTTATAGCGGATTTAGATGGGTATGGAGATAATGATCTGGCTGTGGCTAATTTTCACAGCAATACCGTATCAGTGTTATTGAACAACGGAGATGGGACATTTGCACATAAGGTGGACTATGAAACTGGGCGTAATCCCCGTTCAGTATTCATTGCGGATTTAGATGGCGATGGAGATAATGACCTAGCTGTGGCTAATCAGTTTAGTAGGGTTATTTTGTGGAGCAGTGTATCAGTGTTATTGAACAACGGAGATGGGACATTTGCACATAAGGTGGACTATGAAACTGGGCGTAATCCCCGTTCAGTATTCATTGCGGATTTAGATGGCGATGGAGATAATGACCTAGCTGTGGCTAATTGGGGCCGCTTTCATCATCCTGGCAAAACTGTGTCAGTGTTGATGAATAATGGAGACGGTACGTTTGCATATAAGATGGACTATGACGCTGGATGGCAACCCTCGTCAGTATTCATAGCAGATTTAGATGGCGATGGAGATAACGACATAGCTGTGGCTAATAGTGGCTTCACCTTCCCCAGTGCTGTATCATCGTTGTTGAACAACGGAGATGGTACATTTGCACATAAGGTGGACTATACCGCTGGGGATGATCCCAGTTCAGTATTCAGTGCGGATTTAGACGGGGATGGAGATAATGACCTGGCTGTGGCTAATAGTGGCAGCGATATTGTATCAGTGTTGTTTAATCTTTCTGCTACCCCCGCTACCATAAATGAGTAGGCATAACTATCATCAGACGTTCCTGAGACTTACGTTCTTCTCTAGCCTGGGATGGCAGAGACCATAACGGAGAGAGCCTTGCCAGCGGAGTCTATTTCTATCGTATGGTAGCAGACGGATTTGTGCGAATAAGAAAGCTGGTATTGATGCGGTAGGATCCTTTCTCTATAAGAGAGATGGATGAGGCAAGAAACATTTATGATACTACAGATGCCGCACTTGCAGGTCATAGTGGAGCGACTAAAGAACGTAGAAAGACAGAATCGTAGACTCAAGAGCCTTGTAACTGTAGATGCTGTTATCAGTTTTGTTGCAATATTGATCCTCACGTTACTTTCTGGATGTGGTTCTGATTCCCCTACAGAGCCCTCAAAGCTATCATCAAATATTATAAGGGATTTCCAGTACGTAAGGAATAAGTACTTCTTTCTGGATCTGCTCTACAGAGATAGGTTTCGGGATAAAGAATACAAATCCCTTGACTCGGTAGTCGACTTGAGAGTCTTTGTAGACGACCAGAATCAGCAAAACGATGCCCAGGACAGAGCTATAGATGGACTCGCTTACTATTGGGATGGAGGACAGGACTTCAACCCGAACAATTTCCAAAAAACTGCTACGAATTTCCACAGAGGCAAGTTCCACGAGATAGACCCTAATGACTACTTCCTGGACCCCAGGCTGGGATACATAATTCTGAACAGCTCCGTAGGAGATTACCACGTTGTAGCTGTGACCTACGAAACGAAGAGGGCAGACTCCTTTGGAGACGTGGACACGCATGCCACTCTGGGCGAGGAACTTACATTAAAACTGATAAAGGCAAAAAATCAAAGACCGATCCCGGGTCAGGAGACAACTTGGGAACTTGAGTGGAAAAACGTCTACGACCTTGGAGCAAGGAGGATACCCCTCGAAGGATTCGACCTCAGGGTATTCAGGGACCTCCCCGGGGACGATCCGGACGATTCGCAAAACGGCGTTCCCTACATAAAGATTTTAGGATTAGACCTTAAAGATAGAGATAATAATCCTCAATCTGACAATCTTGTGGATCTCGGGGAGATACAGATAGGCAACTTCCGTTTCGTCCCGCTAGACCTCGAAAGAGGAGAATTGGTATTCCCCGACCTTCAGCCTTTTGATCCTTTAAACCCCGACTGGGCAAGGGATAACGGTCTTGATATACCGCCGCTGGAGGAGACGATCCCCCAAATATACGAAAGTCAAGACCAGATAGTAAGGCAGAACGCCAGCAGGTACTTTATAGGGGTAAACATTCAGGACAGTGTAGAGGTAAAGATTCAGGATGGGCAATCGAGCAATAGCAGGGATGACGAACTTCGGAATATCTAGATCTGTATGGACCCAGGCCAGCCCCCCAGTTGATGATCCACAGCAAATAGAGGACTTCAAATCTAATCAAGGAAGGTTGATATGGTATAATCCCTTCGATAGAGTGGACACCGGGGAGATATGGCCCAACAAGGAGGTCTCAAGCAGAGAGAACAAAACAGATATTCTGGTGTTGGATTTTGATCCTGAGGGAAAAGCTACCTATCAAGATACAGCATCAGGACCGATTGAGGAGCGCTGGGGAGGGGTTATGCGGGCGCTCCCCTTAGGAAGCAGTGACTTTTCCTGGTCTAAGTTTGTAGAGGTGTGGGTAAAGGGCGATGCAGGGACGCTTAACATAGATTTAGGAGATATATCTGAGGATGTTATTTTTAACGGAAGGCTGGACACTGAGGACAGAGATATATCCGGGATCAGAAATAATGTCCTGGACGTGGGTGAAGATGTTGGAATAGACGGGCTTGCCGATGAAGCTGAGCCAGGATACGATCCCGTCCTTAATCCCGATCCCAATGGGGATAACTGGCACTACGATTCGGATACGGACAGCAGAGACAACTACGAACAGATCAACGGAACAGAAGACAGCAAGAACGATTCGGACAGGGGGATAATTCCCGATACAGAAGATATAAACAACAACAGCTTCTTGGACTCAAGGAACGCGTATTATCACTATTCTATCCCTCTTTCTGATGATACTACTCCATATTTGGTTGAAGACACATACAGCAACGGATGGCGACTCTTCAGGGTCCCGCTGTGGGATTCGCCCCCAATAAGGTCCCAAAACGCTGCGCCCGATTCGACGCGTATAGAATACGTACGTCTTTGGGTAACAGGGGTTGACAGTAGAACAGAGATCTCTATTGCATCCATAGAGATAGCCGGAAACGAATAGATAGAGGACATTGCTGCGGTGCCCACGACTATTGTCTCCCCCAGAACTACCCGAATCCGTTTAACCCCCTGACGGTGATCCATTACGACCTTCCTGTTCAAAGCCACGTTACTATATCTGCCTATAATGTAATGGGACAGAAGGTTGCGACATTGGTAGATAGAGAGATGGATACAGGCAGTTATTCTATAGTCTGGGAAGGCAAAGATAATAACGGAAAGAGTCTTGCCAGCGGAGGCTATCTGTATCGGATGGAGACGGATGGATTTGTACAGACAAGGAAGTTGATCTTGATGAGATAGGATAGTTAAGATCAATAACAGCCGATCGGATAGGAGGACCATCAAGCCAGAGACCCAATATGAGCGCCGCACAGACAGCGTCGAAGAGAAACTGCGCTTGCTTCAATCTGTACGGGGCTCCCCAACGCGGTGACAAGGAAAGAGGTAAATAGAGCGTTATGGCAAAAAAGGAAGACATACTCGTAATCGGCGGCGGCGTCATCGGCGTCTGCTCGGCCTACTATCTTATGCAGAAGGGCATGCAGGTTACGATCCTGGACAAAGGCGAAATCTGCTCGGGCTGTTCTTACGGCAACGCCGGGCTTTTAGTCCCCAGCCACAGCGTGCCACTTCCCGCGCCGGGGGTATTGTCCAAGGGACTCAAGTGGATGTTCGACAGCCAGAGCCCGTTCTATATCAAGCCGCGCCTTGATCTTGAACTCTTCTCCTGGCTCTGGAAGTTTCGGGGGTTCTGCAACCAAAAGGCGATGCGAAAGACCATGCCGATCATCGGAGAGATGAGTCTGGCCAGCCTCGAACTCTACGCAGAATTGGCCGCAATTGACGGGTTGGAATTCGGCTTTACACAAGACGGCGTGCTGATGGTCTACAGTACAGAGAACGGTTACAAGGAGGGGATCGAGGAGGCCCATCTACTTCAGGATATCGGACTCAAGGCAGAGCTGCTGGACGGAGAGACGGTTCTCAAGATGCAGCCCTGTCTCCTTCCCGGCGTCGTCGGCGGGGTCTTCTTTGAACAGGACGCTCACCTCATCCCCGCTGAGTTTGTTCGGGGTCTTGCCCGCGTCGTCGAAGAGGCAGGCGGCATCCTCAAGACGTCAACCGAAGTGTTGGGGTTTGAAACTTCCGGCAGCAGGATTTCGACTGTCAAGACGACCCGCGGCGACTTCCATCCGGATCAGGTAGTCTTGGCCGGCGGCTCGTGGTCGCCCGTCCTTGCAAGAGATCTTGATCTCAAACTGTCCATTCAGGCCGCCAAGGGTTACAGCATAACTGTGGTACGCCCGGAGACGTGTCCAACAATCCCGCTTCTTATGGGCGAGGCCAGGGTGGGAATTACTCCCATGGGCCAGACGCTGCGCTTTGCCGGGACGCTTGAATTGGCTGGCCTCGACCTTTCGATAAACCGCGGGCGCGTGGAAGCCATCATGCGCGCTGCCCCTAAGTACATCTCCGGGACAGAAGACCTGGAGATCATCGAAATCTGGCGCGGTCTGCGTCCCTGTACTCCCGATGGTCTGCCGATTATAGGACGCACCGAGTCATTCCAGAATCTGACTATCGCAGCAGGTCACGCCATGATAGGCGTAACGCTGGGTCCTATTACGGGAAAGATGGTCTCCCAGATCGTGTCAGATGAGACGCCGGAAATAGACTTGATCCCACTCAAGGCTGAAAGATTCAATTAAGTATCCTGAGAAGCCTAATAGCCCGAATAATTCACAAGAAAAGGCCCTGTATTAATTGAAGGATTATATTATAGTTATGACGTTTAACCACCTTCAGTGTCATTGCGATCCGGAGGCGAAGCAATCCCCCCGATAGATTTAATCGGGGGTTACTGTGGTAGATGTAATACTCTCCGGCTCTCATAGGAGACCACTATAAAACCTTGAGATTTCTTCCCCGACAGACTCAATCGGGGACCGCTTTGTTCCTCGCAATGACTCCACCAAGTTTATGAATTAATCGGGTGAAGTATCCTGAGAAGCCTAATAGGGAAGTAGCAGACAGCCAACTCCTAAGATTTCTCTGGGGGCCTTGTCCACTTCGTGGCTTGCCGTCTGCACAGCAGAAGGTTAAAAGAAAGGGTAACACTATGAACACGACAGATAAGGTTCTTGCCAGGGATATAAAAAGCCCATCGGGGCCGATGCCGAAGAGGCCCTATGGGAATACAGGAGAGCATTTATCCTTAATAGGTATGGGCGGGATAGTTGTGATGAATGCGGAGCAGGAACACGCCAATCAGGTGGTCAGGGAGGCCTACGAGCGCGGGATAAATTATTTTGACGTTGCCCCTGCTTACGGAAATGCTGAGGAGAAGCTGGGGCCAGCGCTGGAGCCTTTTCGGAAGGAGTGTTTTCTTGCCTGCAAGAGCACAGCGCGGAAAGGTGACGAGCTGCTGGAGGATTTTCACAGGTCACTTGAGCGGCTTCGCACCGATTACTTTGATCTCTACCAGATCCATGCTCTTACATCGAAGGAGGACGTTGAAGTGGCGTTTGGACCCGGAGGCGCGGTAGAGGCGGTGGATAAACTGAAGCAGGAAGGCAAGATTCGGTTCCTTGGCTTCTCCGCACATTCAATCGAGGCAGGGATGGCGGCGCTTAAATACTATGATTTTAATTCGGTGCTTATGCCGGTGAATTTTGTTACGTATTACAACGGCAACTTTGGAGAGCAGCTCATTAGTTATGCAAAGAGCAAAGGCGCTGCGGTGCTTGCGTTGAAATCAATGGCAAAAAGCGCATGGGACAATGGTGAAACAAGGAACTGGGAAAAAACCTGGTACAAGCCTCTGGATACTGAAGAAGAAGCCTATGAAGGATTGCGGTTCACGCTTTCCCAGCCGGTGACGGCCGCTATCCCACCGGGCGAGGAAGTACTCTTCCGGATGGCACTGGATCTGGCACCCAAGTTCATCCCTCTCTCAGAAGACGAACAGCACTCCCTCAGACAGAAAGCAAAAACTCTCACCCCTATCTTTCGCTACCCATCGGAGGGATTTGAGCTGAAAGGGAAGGCATAAGCGTGAACATCGCATCAAATCCAATATCACGACATTCGTCCGCAACCATGCAACCTAACCAGGCGCAATTATTTAATTGTCCAAAGTCGCATTTCTTAACTGCGATCAATGAATCAGAGAACGTATCAAACTGATTATAATCAGAGATTTTCAGTGCTTTAGACCAAGGGATCTGATCAGCTATTTCATTGATAAGCTTTTTCCCTAAATCGTTGAGGATTAGCAAATTAAGAATGGATTGCCCCTGTTTTCTGGGTACAGTCGTTTAGGATGCCGAGGCATGCTATAGCATGAGAATCAACAATACTTTGAGCCTGGAATCCTTGTGAATGATAATTTGGGGTTCTACTTGCTTAGAAAGTAACTTGGATCTCTACAATTACTATTTTGACTGGATACGTAGAGAATACTCACCTGTGTCCAGATAGACTGACACGCTTGAGGATTCTGATCTTCGACCGTACATCAAATCAATTTCCCCCTTGATAATTCGAGGCAAAATGCTTATTATAAAGTAGGGGCGATTTCATCGCCCAGGTAGTCCTTCTGTCTATATTCTTGGCAGTTTATTATTGAAAGGCTTGCTGGGGGTGTAACTATCTGAGAGTCCCGTGTCGGACAACCCCTTGAACCTGATCTGGTTAATGCCAGCGTAGGGAAGCAGTCTAAAGATATAGCCGTTTCTTTTGCCGCTTCCCTCCAAAGGGCCCAAGAGGGTTCTTCAATGCTCTTCGGAGACAGAGAAGCGGCTTTTTTGTGCAGAGAGAGATAACTTATATGAAGACTGCTGACGTGATCGTAATCGGGGGAGGAGTCATAGGGCTCGCCATAGCCCGACAGCTTGCCAAACATGGAGCAAGCGCCGTACTCCTGGAGAGGTCACAGCCGGGCCGCGAAGCCTCCTGGGCAGCCGCAGGGATGCTCGCCCCTCAGTGCGAAAACATAAAGCATGAGGCCTTCTTTGATCTTCTGCTTAAAAGCAGAGAACTCTACCCGGATTTCTGTGAACAGTTGAAGGACGAAACTGAAGTGGACGTCGAATATCGCACCCAGGGCGCGATTATGCCGGCATTTAACGAGACGGAATACGAAAGACTGAAGGAAGACTACGGTTGGCAGTTCCACGGCGGGCTGCCGGGCCAGGAACTTACGTCCGACGAAGTCCTGAAGCTGGAACCCAACCTGTCCCCCGATATCCGGGGCGCTCTGTATTTCCCATGGGATCGTCAAGTTGAAAATCGGAAGCTGTCTTATGCCCTGTCCCTTGCTGCCGTAAATTCGGGGGTGGAGATCGTGCAGGGAGTCCAGGCCCTGTCCATTATGTCTCAAGGATCTAGTATGTCTCAGGGATCTAATATGTCTCAAGGGTCTAAAGTCACAGGGGTTCGGACGACTGGCGGCGACTTCACCTGTGAGACGGTCGTAAACGCCGCCGGAAGCTGGGCTAATACTATAGGCGGAGTTGACGAAAGCTTAAGGCCTCCTGTCAGGCCTGTTAAGGGCCAGATTCTGGCATTGGATATGGGGTCCGAACCACTATTCCAGCACGTTATCTATTCCAAGAGATATTTCGTTCCCAGACTGGACGGCCAACTGGTTGTCGGCTCCACGGTCGAGGATGCGGGGTATGACAAGCGCGTGACGGCAGAGGGGGTCTCTTATCTTCTTAACGGCGCACTCGAGATGGCTCCCGTATTGAAAAACTGCTCTCTTTCCTCCACATATGCGGGATTGAGGCCCGGCACGCCGGACAAACTGCCGATACTGGGGGCTACAGAGCTTGCGGGGTTGATAATGGCTGTAGGTCACTATCGAAACGGCATCCTGCTTGCCCCTGTAACTGGGAAGCTTATCTGTGACCTGATAACGACCGGAGATACGTCTTTCCCACTGGAGCCCTTTTTACTTAGCAGATTTAACGCCCAAAATTAGTGGACATTAGTCTGTAAACTGGGAGCTTAGTTCGGCTTCGCTTCTCCTTCGCGGTCGGCGCAGTGACTAAAGGTAAAAGCGAGTCCCTGATTGAGCCCCCGATTGACTCTATCGGGGGTCGGGGATCCGGGGTCTCCCTTATGCTGGCAGCTTGTTAAACCTCCAATAAGATATCATGAAGATCACGCTGAACGGCCAAGAATACGAGCTTGAAGAGAAAAAGACTATGGCCGACCTGATGGATTCTCTCGAAATAGAAAGGGAGGCTGTAGCAGTAGCCTTAAATATGTCAGTCGTTCCCAGGGAGAAGCTTGACGAGACCCTCATCGTCGAAGGGGACAAGGTCGAGATCATTCGGGCCGTAGCCGGAGGAAGAGATGTGGCCAGAGGGGTAAATCTGTAGGGGCAGACCCCCGATGGGATCGTTCGAGGGCAGGCCCATGTGTCTGCACTGAAAATACGGACAATCGGGCGAACCACTTCCCCGATTGAATCTTTCGGGGATGGCTTGATCCCTCCACTCCATAGCGACGCATGTAGGGGCGAGGGAACTTCGTGCTTTACTGGGATGGCAACAAGCCACGAAGTAGACACGGCGCCTCGCCCACTCGCGGGCCGCGTAAGCTGGCTCTTACGAAAATGCCAGCACTGTGAGAATTTACAATAGATAAGGAGATGAGAAAAAGATGGAAGACGATAAACTCGTTTTAGGCGGCAAGACCTTCACCTCGCGGCTGATACTCGGCTCAGGAAAATACAAAAGCTTCGAGGAGATGGCGCAGGCGTTTGAGGTCAGCGGGACAGAGCTTGTGACGGTGGCCATCAGGCGGATTAACCTGAACGATGCGTCTGGTGAATCGCTTCTGGACTATATTGACAAGGACAGGTACGCCCTCCTTCCCAATACGGCCGGGTGCTACACTGCTAAAGATGCGATACTGACGTGCGAATTGGCCCGCGAGGCGCTGGGTACTGGTCTGGTCAAGTTAGAGGTCATAGGGGATGAAAAGACCCTCTTTCCGGACAATAACGCCCTCCTTGAAGCCTCAGAACACCTCGTTAAGGACGGATTCACAGTCCTCCCCTACACAAATGACGATCCAATCGTATGCAAGAAACTGGAGGACATAGGCTGTGCTGCCGTTATGCCGCTGGGGGCGCCGATAGGTTCGGGCCTGGGCATCAGGAATCCCTACAACATCAAGATCATACTTGAGAACGCACAGATCCCGGTCATTGTGGACGCAGGAGTCGGAACCGCCTCAGATGCTGCTATCGCTATGGAATTAGGCTGTGATGGTGTCCTGATGAATACGGGTATCGCTGGCGCAAAGGATCCGATAAAGATGGCTCGGGCTATGCGGCTGGCCATTGAGTCCGGGAGACTGGCGTATCTAGCGGGCCGCATCCCCAAGAAGCTCTACGCCACTGCCTCAAGTCCTATAGAGGATTTGATAGAGGCCTGATGAGTTCGGTGGATTTCAGGCTGTATCTCATAACAGACCGCAGGCAGTGTCGAGCAGGACAACTCACTGAGGTCTTAAAGGATGCCTGTAAAGCCGGCGTCAGGGCTGTACAGATCAGGGAGAAAGACCTCGACCCGATAGATCTTTTCCGGCTTGGATCAGATGTGAAGGAGGCCCTGAAGGAGCTTGAAGTCCGTATTTTGATAAACGACAGAGCCGACATAGCCCGCGCCCTCGGGGCTTCGGGAGTGCACCTGGCCGAAAGGAGCATCCCTCCCGATGAAGCGAGAAAGAGCCTCACAGACGGTTCTCTTATAGGCGTCTCGACCCACGATATAGAGGGAGCTTTGCGCGCACAGGAGCGCGGAGCGGACTTTGTGACCTTCGGGCCTGTATTCCCTACCGACTCTAAACTCAAGTATGGCCCCCCTGTGCGGCTAAAGCTCCTTGAGGAGACAGCAAAGAGGCTCAGAATACCGATCTTCGCTTTAGGCGGCGTAAGGCCCGAAAGGGTGGCAGAGTGTTTAGATGCCGGGGCTAATGGAGTGGCCTGCATCTCAGCGGTCATAGCGGCGCCGGACGTGGCAAAAGCTGTAGGTTCTTTTGAAGAGGTGTTGGGAGAGCTTTAAAAAACACCATAATAGGACAAAGACGCCCCCTTTTGTTAGAACGCTCCGTTCTATGCGATTTTGGAGTTGACAAGAGGGGGCTTGGTCTATATATTGAGACCGTTGTTGAAAAGGCGGATGCGGAACTACGGTTGTGTCCGGTAGGAACTTACTGGGGATTTCTGTTTATGCATAAGGTCGTAGTGAGCGGTAATAAGTGCGCAGTGTTTTAAGTTTGGATTCGGAGTTACTTAAGAATACGGTTGTCTCCTGTTATATGCCATTGGCTTCGGACAATATCAACATAAGGAAGTAGAACTCACATCGCTCCCCCTGACAGAGCGACAAAGAATTTGTAAATTCAGGATTGAAGGAACAGGTTGAAAATACATACTTGGATGAGAATACGAAGCTTCCAGTTTATCTCTTAATTTCTTCACAAGAGTATCAGGAAGCTCCATTAGATAGCCAGACGCCTTGGTAAAAGGAATAAATAGGGAAGACAACGCTCTTATACAGCAGACACTCACAGTAAGGAAAAACATAAGATGAAAATGAGACAGACGCCTTCGAGTACCGAAAGGAATCCTTTGGCGACCATAACGAATTTTGAGGGCGTTGTTATCACGCTGGAAAGAACACCATGTTTTGGCACTCTTACTCATTTATACTCTTTCATTAGGAAGTTGACGCGTGGTGAAGACAGGAGTGGATTAAATAAACAAATTGCAGGAAATACTCCATAATTCTATTCGTCTATTCCAATCCAGCAACAAATCGCTTTAACCCTATCATCTATTGACGAAAAAATCCAAAAAGAAGAAAACAAAAAAACAGCTTTAGAAGAATTGTCTAAATCGATGCTTCATAACCTTATGACTGCTAAAATCAGAGTTAAAGATTTGGAGATTGAAAATGAATGAAACCGAATTTACCGAAACACTTCTGAAAGAACTTCGAAAAGCACTGGAAGGTTATGAAATTAAGAAAGGTGAAGTTTTGATCTACAAAGTTATTGTTAATGAAAATGGTGAATTTAATCCAGGCGATCCACAAAATCCTAGGAGAGGCAACTTATCATTTCAGACAGACTTATTGATAAGAAAGAACAATTTGCCTTTGGTTGTCATTGAAGCAAAATGTGGAGGATTTTCAACTCACGATATTTTAACTTACTCAACAAAAGCTCTTAAACATAAGGAAGTTTATCCATATTTACGATATGGTCTTGTAGTTGGCAATACGAAAGTAATTACTAACAAATTTTTCACACATAACGCTGGATTTGATTTTGCACTGGCCTTAGAAAATATGCATAACGATAAATTATATGAATTAGTCGAGATAATAGAACAACAATTAAGAGCTGCAGAATTCCTCTTGGATATTCTAAAACACAAAAATAGAACAAGATTATTTAATACCAATATACAGGTTGAAAATGTCTAAGCTGGGTGCCGAGAAATCATCAGTACAGGACAGCTTAATCCAAATATGCCTGTGAAATTGGCTGAAAATACATTAAGGCGGAAGATGCGCCAAGGCGTAGAGGTGGCGAAACTGGCTTAATTTTCAAAGAGACCTTCACGAATCAAATGATTAAACTGAATTGTTGAGTTCATCGATAACCTAAAAGCCTTGTGAAAAACCCTTAGATTCAGAAAACAGTATAAGAACAGCATTGATAAAGCAGCTCCGATGTATTATATTATGTTATTGATAATATTATACATGGAGGAAACAATGACCCCACAAAAGCAGGAACAGACAAATCCGATGTTTCACTATTTTCAGATGGAGGATATGGTTCCCGAGGATCATATCCTTCGTCAGATTGATGAGGCAGTTGATTTTTCATTTGTACGAGACGTTGTATCAGATTGTTATTGCCCTGACAATGGCAGACCCGGTATTGATCCTGAATTAGTTGTTCGAATGATCCTTATTGGCTATCTGTATAATTTCAGTGAGAATCGGCTCTGTCAGGAAGTGGGGATGCATGCGGCATATCGGTTGTTTTGTCATCAGACATTTGATGATGCGGTTCCGGATAGGAGCACAATCAACAAGCTTCGCAATCACAAGTGGGCGTCCAGTGGGTTGTTTGAACGGATAATGCGTCAGGTAGTCCAGTGTTGCATAGATGTCGGTCTTGTGAGCGGTAAACACCTTAGTGTCGACGGCACTCAGATACAAGCTGATGCTTCAGTGAAAAGTATTGAGCCGATAGAACCCCCTGTTTCTCTTGATGATTATCTCAAGGGAATTGGTTTTGAAGGTGATAAGACAAAGGGTAGGTCTGGGCATCCTCAGGATAAAGACTTTCATGGTGAAAAGTGGACGAACCAAACACACCGTTCGACTACAGACCCCGACGCGCGCTTATACAGCAAATCGAAGGGCAAAGGGGCTTTTCTCTCGTTTATGGGCCATGATCTGATCGACACAAAAAGCAGAGTAATCCTTGAGACTCAGGGCACGCAGGCGACAGGGACAGCAGAGCCCGAAAGTGCCCTTAAGATGGTAGATGACCTTGAAACATACACCATGCCCAAAGACATTCAGACACTTAGTGCCGATACCGGTTACGGTTCTGGTAATTTTATCGCTGATGTACTTGACCGGGGAATCATACCCCATATTCCTCTGCGAGCCGATGAGAAGATTGAACCGATTCCTACATGGAAAAACAAGACAAATTTCGCACATATTCAGGCCAAACGGGATAGAAAAGTGCGAGAGGCAAAAGCCAGAAATCATGCACGGTCTATCTCATTAACAGCTGACTACAAACTCTCCCAGAGACTCCGTAAACGCAGTGAACATATCTTTGCTGAAGCCAAGCAACAACACGGTATGGGACGAGCCCGTTACAGAGGACTAGCCTCACTGAATGAACAGTTGAATCTTGTTGCAACAGTACAGAATCTCAAGAGGCTTGTATCTTTCATAAGAAGGGGGAAAGCGTCTATGTGTGCCCTGTCTGTCAAAGACAGTGCATCCTGTTCTTCAAACAGCTCCTATTCCTTGCTGACCAGAACTCTGATGAGACTATTTTGCTTATTCCATAGCAAAACGATACGATATGCTACTCTTTGACCCATAATCGGCGCTTCAGACGCTGCATAGGACATAACTATTTCACATGGCTTCTAATGATTGAGGAGTTTCTTAAAAGTATTGAGAGATTGCCTGCCATGACGTCGTTTTCGTCCTTGCTAACTGAGGTTCGAGCCTGCACCATCTGTGAGGATCACTTACCGCTCGGTCCTCGGCCTGTCCTTCAGTTGCACCCGAAGGCAAGGGTTCTAATTGCGGGGCAAGCTCCAGGAAAAAAGGTTCATGAATCAGGTGTTCCGTTCGATGACGTCAGTGGAAATCGCTTGCGCGGATGGTTGGGTGTGACACGCGAAGTGTTCTACGACCCGGAGCAGATCGCGATTCTGCCGATGGGCTTCTGCTTCCCCGGTTCAGGAAAGTCGGGAGACCTTCCACCACGACCCGAGTGTGCCCCCGCTTGGCGCGAACAGCTTCTTGGACAGCTTCGCCACCTGGAGGTGACGTTGGTGCTCGGACAGTACGCGCAAGCCCACCACTTCGGTAAAGTGAGTTCCTCCCTGACGGAACAGGTGAAGTCGTGGCGTACCTATTGGCCACAAATGGTTCCGCTTCCACACCCCAGCCCGAGAAACAACCTGTGGCTGCGCCGAAATCCGTGGTTCGAGGCCGAGCTGCTCCCATCGCTTCGGACACGTGTGTCAGAGGTTCTTTCCCGATGATTGGGGCTAACAACGGCATGCAGAGGACGGCGCCGAGCGCCCCTGTTGATGCTGGCCGTTAGGACGTTTAGGGAAATGTCATTAAGGTTAGTGAAGCCCGATATTTTGTTTGAGGTACCTTATAAACGGTTCATTTCCGATTTTGGGAGTGAACCCTTAGTCCCTTTTCCACTAAATTTTCCTCATGACGATTTCCCTACATTGGTTCGAAAGCTTTCAGATAACTCGCAAGGGAAAGATTTGCCGAAAGGTTTTGTTGCGAACTCAAGTTATTGGTTCCTTGATAATGCCGGAAAGATGGTCGGCGCATCAAATTTGCGGCATCGACTTACCGAAGCGTTAATGAAAGAGGGTGGCCATATTGGATATGGTGTGGGTCCATCTTTTCGCAAAAAAGGGCATGCCACCAAAATCCTTGAAATGATGCTTCAGGAAGCTAAATGTATAGGGATTAGCGAGATGCTTGTCACTTGCGATAAAACCAATGAGGCCTCGAGAAAAACAATTTTCCGTAATGGCGGCATTTTTGATTCAGAGGAATTATCAGAACCAAATGGAAAGATTATCCAACGTTTTTGGATAAAACATTTGATCAGCAGCCTAACCATTCTCTCGAGCCGAGCCGTCCTCGGCGTCGGCTCGGCCCTGACGTTATGTGTAATGACAAATCACTAAAGAAATCATTCACGATGGTTTGCCCGTACTGTCCAATAGAAAACGACCATGATAACAAAATTATTTTTCGCAACGACATTGTCCTATACGTCGAAAATGAAAAATACCAAGGAGCTTTAAGGCATTCTGGGATTATTATTCCGGTAAAACATAGGAGAACAGTATTTGAACTTACTCAAGAAGAAATAATAGCGACATTTGAACTTCTCAAAACGGTGAAATCATGGATGGACGATAACTTTCAACCAGACGGCTACAACATTGGTTGGAATTGTGAAAGAGTTGGTGGTCAAGAAGTCTTGCATGCTCATATGCACGTTATTCCACGTTTTAAGGATGAACCCTTGTCTGGAGAGGGAATTCGTTCATTATTGAAATCGGACAAAAATTTGAGGTGATCTACTGATCGTTCATTGCTGTATTTTTCCCAAATGTATGGAAATGAAAGAAATCTCGCCACATAACCAGTTATGACGCTTGAAAACCGCGGGGAGACATGGAAGCTGAATGTCAGGTAAGGAAGCCACATCCCGAATAAAGCTCAATAAACTTCTTGAAGCGGCAGGCTGGTGCTTCTTTCCCTCGGGTTAACCTCCGATCCCCAGATCCCCGATAGAAGCAATCGGGGATTCAATCGGAGGCGGGGGTCGCAACGACATGTTTGCATTTCGTCTTCGGTCACAGTAAGCTTTTACTGGGGTCATTGCCAGGTATAGAGTCACGAAGCAATCTCAAGGAGGGAGAAACAGGATGTCTCAAGCAGCGCCGCACGGTTCGTGGAGATCACCGATTACTTCTGATCTGATCGTCTCCGATAGTGTCGGTCTGGGGGAGATTGAGCTTGACGGCGAAGATGTCTACTGGGTCGAGATGCGCCCGGGGGAGGGTGGACGGAACGTCATCGTGCGGAGGACTCCAGATGGGCGAACGACCGATGTAACTGCATCTCCCTTCAACGCCCGGACGCGTTCCCACGAGTACGGGGGCGGCGCCTTCGCAGTCGCTGATGGAACGGTCTACTTCTCGAATTTCAGTGATCAGCGCATCTACCGCCAGGATCCTGGCTCCGAACCGCGACCGATCACTCCCGAGGCTGATCTGCGCTATGCCGACGGTGCCATTGACAAGTTTAGGGGAAGGATGATCTGCGTATGTGAGGACCACACCCACAGCGGGCGTGAGGCTGTCAACAGCCTTGTGATCCTGGACCTTGGAGGTGACGGGGAGCCTCAGGTCCTCGTCTCCGGAAACGACTTCTACTCCTCACCGCGCCTTAACCCTGATGGGTCTCATCTGGCATGGCTTACCTGGAACCACCCGAACATGCCGTGGGACGGGACAGAACTCTGGGTCGGAGAGTTGAAGGCGGACGGCTCACTGGGTCAAGCTGAGAGAGTCGCGGGGGACATTGACGAATCCATCTTCCAGCCGGAGTGGTCGCCGGATGGAAACATTTACTTTGTCTCCGACCGAAACGGCTGGTGGAATCTCTACCGCTTTAGAGACGGGCAGGTGGAGCCTTTAGTCCAGATGGAGGCTGAGTTCGGAGTTCCAGGATGGCTCTTCGGGATGTGCACCTATGCCTTCGAGTCGGAGGATCGCATCGTCTGCACCTACACCAGACACGGGGCATGTGGCCTGGCGAGCATCGACACAGCGTCGGACAGTCTAGAGGTGATTCAGACTCCTTACTCCCATATATCGGACCTCAAAGCTGCTCCCGGGCATATCGCCTTCTGTGCCGGATCGCCGACTGAAGCTACATCCATCGTCCATCTCGACCTTGCTTCAGAGCGGATAGATGTGCTGCGCCGATCCAGCGAAATAGCGATTGACCCCGGATATCTCTCGATCCCGGAGGCGATTGAGTTTCCGACCGAGCAGGGACTCACAGCGTACGCCTTCTTCTATGCGCCAGCGAATCGTGACTACGTGGCTCCCGAGGGAGAGTTGCCCCCGCTGATTGTCAAGAGTCACGGCGGGCCGACAAGCTCAACCTCAAGTGCTCTCAAGTTAGAGATTCAGTACTGGACCAGCCGCGGATTCGGTGTCCTGGATGTTAACTACGGCGGCAGCACCGGCTACGGAAGGGCGTACCGTGGCAGGCTGGATGGCCAGTGGGGGGTAGTTGACGTTGACGATTGCGCAAACGGCGCGCGTTACCTCGTAGAGCAGGGTAAGGTGGACGGCGATCGGCTCGTGATCAAGGGAGGCAGTGCAGGCGGCTATACGACGCTATGTGCGCTGGCGTTCCGCGACTGCTTCCATGTCGGCGCGAGCTACTATGGAGTCAGCGATTTAGAGGCATTAACACGAGAGACGCACAAGTTCGAGTCGCGCTATCTGGATCGGCTGATCGGTCCATACCCCGCGTGTCGCGATCTCTACCGGCAGCGTTCGCCCATCCATTTTACCGATCGGCTCTCGTGCCCGATGATCCTCTTCCAGGGGCTCGAAGACGAAGTTGTCCCGCCCAGTCAGGCCGAGTTGATGGTCGAGGCTGTGCGCAAGAAAGGATTGCCCGTCGCATACGTCCCGTTCGAGGGCGAACAGCACGGTTTCCGCAGCGCCCAGAACATAAAGCGCGCCCTCGATGCTGAACTCTACTTCTACTCGCAGGTCTTCGGCTTCGAACTGGCCGATCAGTTCGAGCCAGTGCCGATCCACAATCTGTAGGACAGTTCTGTGCAATTCCTTTAAAGAGAGGAGCTTTGCTGAAATTGCAACCCTCCGATCCCCTCATAGTGGAGCTGAAGGGCGTCGAGGCAAGTCTCCCTCAGGCGGCATTGAGGTTTATCTTGGGGACCAAGGAGATTTCCAGCACGATCCCAGCGATGAATGCTATAGATGAGGTTGTGGAGAACGTAGGAGCGAGGCAGGGTGATGGGTTATGTGCGTCGGACGTGCGGCTTTTGCAGATCTATGCACAAGCAGCGGAGCAGTCCCAGGGAGCATACCTGCCGGAGAAGTATAAGTGGCTTGAGGAGTGGAAGACATAAGTTTTCCTCACCTGCAGGATTTTCTCTTTGATTGCACGCGGAAAGTCCTCTTGAAGTGTGTTAGTGGAAATTAGGATAAAAATCCCTCGTACAAGGTTCTCCCTATATTGTCGATCTTGGGCCGATCGGGGGAGGCCTGCCCCCGAATGATTGATCCCCGATGGATTCAATCGGGGAGGGTTCATCCCTGCGATTATACGTAGCTTTCTGGCGCGCTTTTCTGCAGGAGACGATTCGGTCTGCTTCAGGATCCATCTTCAGGTAATAGGGTTTCATGGCATCCCTGGATTCCCGTTTGCACGGGAATGACAATTCTTGAAATGATCTCAACACAAAGACAGACTCTATCCGACGCACAAGCAACTAAATCTTCAGGTGTTACGTTCAGGTCTGTTTTTATCGGAGCGCTGTTATCACTCTTTATAGGTATTGCTGTTCCCTATACCAATATGATTATCAAGGGGACATATCTTGCTCATAATTTCAGCACTCCCGCCGCCCTGTTTGTCTTCTTCATCTTGGTTGGGATCATCAACGTGATTTTAGGCGCTCTGCGAAGGAGCTTTGCCCTCAGCCGTTCAGAGTTAGCCACAGTCTATATTATGGTGATGATCGCAACAGCTATACCCACCATCGGATTTTCCGAACATGTCCTACCTATCATCATTGGCCTTTACTATTTTGCCACGCCTGAGAACGACTGGGAAATTCTTATTCACCCCAATGTGCCAGAGTGGATAACACCCAAGGATCCGGATGCAATAAGGTATTTCTATGAGGGACTTCCTGAAGGCCAGTCTGTGCCTTGGAACGAATGGTTTGAGCCGATATTTTACTGGTGTCTGTTTATTGTCACGCTCTATTTTGTGATGATATGTGTGATGATAATTTTGAGGAAGCAGTGGATGGAGAGAGAAAGGTTGCTCTATCCTTTGGTTCAGGTCCCCCTGGAGATGATACAGGACGATGAGAGGGGCTCCCTTATCAAACCTCTCTTTAAGAATCCGATTATGTGGGTCGGTTTTGCCATTCCCTTTATGATAGAGAATGTCAATGCCTTGCACAGTTACTTCCCTATCATCCCGCGTATTGATATAGGCACTAGTCTGTCGCTGTTCAGGAATACTATAGGGCTGAACCTCTTTTTCAACGTACCGCTTATCGGATTTGCGTATCTTTTGAATCGCGACATTGCATTAGGATTCTGGCTCTTTTTTCTTCTGACGCTACTAGAAAGGGGCACATTCAGAATTATTGGCTTTCAGAGCACAGAGGATTTGAGCAGGTTTGCGGAGTTGGTCGGTCCCTACCTTGCGCATCAGACGATGGGAGCTATGATAGTGTTAGTGCTCTCAGGGCTATGGGTAGCCAGAGGACATCTTAAAGATGTATTCAGGAAAGCCTTCAGGGGAGACCCAGATGTAGATGATTCAGGGGAGGTGCTATCGTATCGAACAGCCGTTTTTGGGCTTTTGATTGGGCTTATTCTTATGAGCATCTGGCTCTGGAAATCGGGTTTCCCCCTCTGGATCGTGCCTATATTCTTATTTGCAGTCTTTATTATATTTACAGCCGTAACCAGAGCGGTGATAGAGGGAGGTGCGTCGGTCATCAGGTCGCCCATAATGCCCTCAGACTTCGTCGTTTCGGGATTGGGGACGAGTGTTTTGGGATCGTCCGGGCTGGTAGCTTTAGCCTTTACGTATGTTTGGAGCGCCAATATCCGCATCTTCTTTATGCCCTGTTTTGCCAATGCGCTGAAGTTAGCAGAGGAGATAAAGGGGAGTAAAAGACCTTTAATTTGGGCAGTTGCAGTAGCTATAGCAGTCACCTTAGCAGGGTCTATATGGGAAATTATGAGAATATCTCACGAGCACGGAGGGATCAATCTCCACGACTTCTGGTTCATCGCTGTTCCTCAAAATGCTTTCAGGTATATAGCCCCTAAATTTGCCGATCCTGTCGCGGTGAATATTGGGGGATGGGTCTTTACGGCTATCGGCGCTCTGCTAATGGGTCTCTTGACTTTTGTCAGGTATCGGTTTTTGTGGTGGCCTGTACACCCTCTCGGATTTGCCACCAGCACCTTCTATATTATGAATTGGGTCTGGTTTTCTGTGTTTTTGGCGTGGCTCTTCAAGACGGTAATTCTTAAATATGGTGGCTCGCTGTTGTATAGAAGGACGAGGCCCTTCTTCCTGGGATTGATTTTGGGGGCGGTATTTGTTGCGGGGATGTGGTTGGTAATAGACTTTTTCACAGGGATGACCGAAAATGGCCTTGGATATTTTTGAGGGCTGGTCTGGAAAGCTACGGGGACCAGTCCAGACTGTTCGTCGATTTTTTCCCCACTAGATAGATCTCTTCCTGCTGGCACACAGAGAGATCTATTTCTCCGAACAACAAGCCACAGCCGTGATGACTAAGCCATGTAAATTCGGGAGTTTTCCGCCGCTCTTTTCTGCAGGAGACGATTCGCCCTGCTTCAGGATTCACCTTTTTTGAAATGATCTCAACACAAAGACAGACTCCATCCGACGGACAACCAACTAAAGGTTCAGATATTACGTTCAGGGCTGTTTTCATCGGAGCGCTGTTATCACTCTTTATAGGTATTGCTGTTCCCTATACCAATATGATTATCAAGGGGACATATCTTGCCCATAATTTCAGCACTCCCGCCGCCCTGTTTGTCTTCTTCATCTTGGTTGGGATCGTCAACGTGATTTTAGGCGCCCTGAGAAGGAGCTTTGCCCTCAGCCGTCCAGAGTTAGCCACAGTCTATATTATGGTGATGATCGCAACAGCAATACCCACCATCGGATTTTCTGAACATGTCCTGCCTATCATCATTGGCCTTTACTATTTTGCCACGCCTGAGAACAACTGGGAAATTCTTATTCATCCCAATGTGCCAGAGTGGATAACACCCAAGGATCCGGATGCAATAAGGTATTTCTATGAGGGTCTTCCTGAAGGCCAGTCTGTGCCCTGGAACGAGTGGTTTGAGCCGATATTTTACTGGTGTCTGTTTATTGTCACGCTCTATTTTGTGATGATATGTGTGATGATAATTTTGAGGAAGCAGTGGATGGAGAGAGAAAGGTTGCTCTATCCTTTGGTTCAGGTCCCCCTGGAGATGATACAGGACGATGAGAGGGGCTCCCTTATCAAACCTCTCTTTAAGAATCCGATTATGTGGGCCGGTTTTGCCATTCCCTTTATGATAGAAAATGTCAATGCCTTGCACCATTACTTCCCTTTCATCCCGAATATCGTCACATACACCAGTCTGTCGCTGTTCAGGAATACTACATGGCTTCTCCTCTATCTAAACGTACCGCTTATCGGATTTGCGTATCTTTTGAATCGCGACATTGCATTGGGATTCTGGCTCTTTTTTCTTCTGTTGATAGCAGAAAAGGGCATATTCAGAATGATTGGGTTTGAGAGCACAGAGAATTTGAGCAGATTTGCAAATTCGGTCGGTCCTTACTTTGCGCATCAGACGATGGGAGCTATGATAATGTTGGTGTTGTCAGGGCTATGGGTAGCCAGAGGACATCTTAAAGATGTGTTCAGGAAGGCCTTCAGGGGAGACCCGGATGTAGATGATTCAGGGGAGGTGTTATCTTATCGAACAGCTGTTATTGGGCTTTTGATCGGGCTTGTTCTTATGAGCATCTGGTTTTGGAAATCGGGTCTTCCCCTCTGGATCGTGCCCATATTCTTATTTGCAGTCTTTGTTATATTTACAGCCATAACCAGAGCGGTGATAGAGGGAGGTGCATCGGTCATCAGGACGCCCATAATGCCCTCAGACTTCGTCATTTCTGGATTGGGGACCACTGTTTTGGGATCGTCCGGACTGGTAGGTTTAGCATTCACGTATGTCTGGAGCGCCAACATTCGCATCTTCTTCATGCCCTGTTTTGCCAATGCGCTGAAATTAGCAGAGGAGATAAAGGGGAGTAAAAGACCTTTAATTTGGGCAGTGGCATTAGCAGTGGTGGTTACTATAGCCGGGTCTATATGGGAGATTATGAATATGTCCTATAAGCACGGCGGGATCAATCTCCACTCACACTTTTTCATCGCTGTTCCCCAATTTGCTTTCAGGCATATAGCCCCTAAATTGGCCGAGCCCGTCGCGGCGAATATAGGAGGTTGGATATTCACGGCTATAGGTGCTCTTCTAATGGGTCTCTTGACGTTTGCCAGGTATCGGTTTTTGTGGTGGCCTGTACACCCTCTGGGGTTTGCCACCAGCACGTTCAATATTATGAATTGGGTCTGGTTTTCTGTATTTTTGGCGTGGCTCTTTAAGACGATTATTCTCAAGTATGGTGGATCGCTGCTGTATAGAAAGACAAGGCCGTTTTTCCTGGGATTGATTTTGGGGCAGGTAATTGTTGCGGGGATGTGGCTGGTAATAGACTATTTCACAGGGATGACCGGAAATGGCCTCGGATATTTTTGACGGCTGATCTGGAAAGCTACGGGGACCAGTCCAGACTGGAGGGTCATTTGCGATCTTCAGCTCTGAGGGTGTACTATGTCCCACTGGTAAGCTGAACTGGACTGGTCCCAATCGTATTTACCACCCAAACCCCATTAAGTCCCGATCCATATAGGTTCTGCGCCGGAAAGGATTCCCCATGGAATGCGTCCCGTTCGAGGGCGAACTGCAGGGCCTCCAAAGCGCCCGGAACATAAAGCGCGTCCTCGATAGTGAACTCTACTTCTACTGGCAGGTCTTCGGATTCGAACTGGCCGATCCAGAATCTTCAGGAGAGTTGAAGCTATTTTCTTGAGAACAGGTTCAATATTAATGAGATGATGATGCTTAAGAGGATGCAGGTCACGATGGGAAAATAAAGTGTAAAATTCCTTTTCTCTATCTTTATGTCTCCCGGAAGATGTCTCCCGGAAGCTTACCTATGAGAGGTATCTTATCGGCATAGACTATAAAAAGTCCGAATAGGAACAGCAGTCCCCCGACGATCATTAGCATCTTACCCAGGCTTGAGAATCCGTCCATGTTTTGCAACGCCTATAAGATTTCCCAGAGGAGCCGGGCTCCCGCGCCCTAAATCCCAACCTTTTGGTATATTCTGAGGTTGGATCCTTCGCTGTATTATCTTTAGGGTTCGGCAGTTGTATAGATCGCGATCCAGCTGCGACCATCTGTTTACTAAGTTATGCGATCTGAATTTCTATTCGCCTTGAACACCTGTGCACACCAGTGTATATTCAGTCGTCCGATCGGAGTTTACTATTTTAGTTGCTATCTTCCATATCATCCCATCTAAAAGATACTCCTGTGAGTAGGAATCGTACTGGTCGTTCAGATAGAAACGGTCTAAGTCCTTTTCCGTTGCCTGACGAGTATCCCCTACATTCCAATCCGGGGAATCTTGGATCAAATTCAGATCCATCTGAGTCCTCCTTATCATCCAAAATATGTGTTTGAGAAATACAACTTGAATATATATTTTCCTTATTGTCCTGTCAATCATAATTTCGCAGACGGACACTTGACCTCAATGAGCTAATTAAGTATATTTAGCCCCCATTCCCCATATTAGACCCGAAAAATGGTTGTCAAAGTCACCAGAGCATGTTATATTACAATAAATAAGACTGATAAATGGCGGATAAATATTAGGTTTGTGTTAGCCTAAATATCAAAAAGATGTCATATACAATGGAAGAAAGGACTGACCGATGACACTGGGCAGTTTCCTACGCGATGGACACGTGCACCATCCAGAAAAAACGGCGTTGATCTTTGGAGAGAACGCCTGGACGTATGCCGAAGTCGACACCCTGACCGACCGGTTAGCCACCAACTTGCTCGCGCAAGGGTTGGAGCCGGGGGATCGCGTTGCATTCCACATGAGCAATTGTCCGGAACTTGTTTTCGGCTACTATGGATGCTTCAAGGCCGGCGCCATTGCGGTGCCGATCAATGAACGCATGGGGCCGTCGGAGATCGAATACTTCCTACAGCACAGCGAAGCCCGGTTTTACATCGGTCAGCCGGACTTGTATCAGAAGGTCCTTTCGATCCGACCGCACCTGCCGCAGTTACACCAGTGCTATGTGACGGGCGACAGCCAGTTCCCAGACACCGGTGCGTTCCAGAATCTGTTGACTGCCTCCTCCGGAACGGTAGAATGGCCGGCCGTGGAGCCCGGCCAGGTGGCCGCCATCCTCTACACCTCGGGGACGACCGCACGGCCCAAAGGGGTCACACACACCCACGAAACGCTGCACTACATGATTGGCCTGATGGAACAGATGGGGATGTCTCGTGAGCGGGTGGCGGCGGTGCTAACGCCGATGACCCATGCAGCTGGTTTCATTTTTGTGATGCTTCCCGCCCTCACCTGCGGCGCCACACTGGTTCTCCCCACCGGAAGTGACCCCCAGACGATTTTGCAGACCTTTGACCGACACCGGTGCACCTTCACGTTTGCCATGCCGGTCCAGTGCAACGCTCTGGTGGAATGCCAAACGGCAACCCCCTATGATATCTGTCCCGACATGCTCTTTTTCGCGGCCGGCGACTCGGTCCCCACGGTTTTGCAGGAGCAATTTATGCGTTCCTTTTCTCTACCTCTGCACGAGTTCTTGGCCATGGCCGAAAGCTGTCCGATCACCTGGAACCCCCCTGGGAAAATCCGCCCGGGATCCATCGGGGTGCCTTTAGAGGCCGTCCTGTTGAGCGTGGTGGATGCGGCCGGCAAGGAAGTGATACCCGGAGAAGTGGGCGAGCTGACGGTCAAGTCTCCGGGAAATACGATCGGCTACTGGAACAATCCCGAGGCCACCGCTGAGAGTCTGCGCGAGGGGTGGCTGTATACCGGGGATCTCGTCAAGCAAGATGCCGAAGGCTACTACTGGTTCGCTGGGCGCAAGAAGGAACTCATCGTCCGAGGCGGCTCCAACATCTCGCCGCAGGAAGTCGAAGCCGTTCTCTACCAGCACCCGGCGGTGGCTGAAGCCGGGGTTATCGGTATCCCGGATGAAACATGGGGCGAGGTCGTGGTCGCGTATGTCGCCAGGAAGGAACGGGTATCGGCTACCGAGGCAGAATTGATTGAATTTGCCAAGGAGCGGATCGCGGCTCATAAAGTTCCCGAGCAGATTCACTTCTTGCCCAGCTTGCCCAAGAACCCCGTAGGGAAAGTCCAGAGAAGAGCGCTGAAGGAGCATTACCGCAGCGCCCACACATAAGAGTCCATATGAGTAGTTTCCACAAATAGGCCTTCACACATAATAGTTGACAATATAATTGACAATTTTGAGATGATTTCGGTTAGGAGAGGGAGACATCATGGCGCATTACAGGGTCTATCCCGCTGACAAGGATAACGTCGAGTTCTATAAGATATCCCACGCCTTAAAGTTGCAACTGCCTTATTTCGTAGCCTCTTCAGAGGACCCTGACGTACCGCCTCTGAAGGAAAACGAGTGCTGGATTCGCCTGAGCGATGCGGAAAATTGGCTGGAGGAGGGAGTGTTCTACGTGGTCTCTCCCCTCGATGTGGAAAACAAGACAGAGGTAGAGATAAGTGAGGAACAGGAGGATTTCCTGATCTGGCTGACTACCAATTCGGTGCAGTACATAAGAGTCGAAGAGATAGAGTAAATTCAAAGAGACAGACCAGAAGGAGATTTGGAGAAAGATGGAGAGACATTTCCGCGAACTGGACGAACAGGGCTACACCCTGCTGGAGGATCTGCTGACACCTCGTCAGGTTGAGGAGGCCATCGAGGTCCTCAAAGAAAGCTACGAGGAGGAGCACATCTCGTCCCATGAACCGGGTACCAAACGGACTAACAACCTGACTGCGCGTGCGGAGATATTTCGGGAAATCATCCAGTTGCCCAAGCTGGTCGCCTGCATGGAGTACCTAATGGGCCAGGATTATATCCTCTCGGATATGAGCGCTCGTTCGCCCATGCCCGGAATGGCGGCCCAGAAGCTGCATCGGGACGGCGGGCCATTTGTGCCGAATCCGCCGTACAATGTGCACACTGTGCTTCCTATGGCCGCGCAGTCGGTCATTACGCTGTCCGAGTTCACGGCTGAAAACGGGGCCACGCGTCTGGTTCCCGGATCGCATATCAGAGATATCGACCCCGAGTCTGTGTCTGCCGAGGAGGAGCGCCTTTTCATCTGCGGCCCTGGCACCGTGATGGTCTACGAAAACCGCATGATCCACGGGGGTGGTCCTAACACCACCGACGAGATACGCTATGCCATTTTAGGGTTCTGTTGCCGCAGCACCACGCGGCCGTTCTGCGACCACACGCGCTCGACACCAAAAGAAGTGGTAGAAAACGCCACGCCGCTGCTGCGCCGGCTCTGGGGTTTCGAGTGTCAATCCGCCTGGGAGGAATCGCCCCGGAACTTCAAAATAGTTGAGGCCCCGGGCGCCAAGCCCAGGTTCGACTACAATAGAGGTATCGAGCGCGATATCGGGGAAGCCGGTCGAGAATGAGCGACTTCCTGACAACTAAGGAAACGAATTACTGAATTAGGGGTCTGCTTATATGTATCACAGATTACGGGATCTCGAAGAGCGAGGCGACACCATCCAGGTCGGGTTGATCGCCGCCGGGACCTTCGGCTCACAGATCGCAGCCCAGATGGCCCACGCTGCGGGGATGCGCCTGGCTGCCATAGCAGAACTCGACACAGAAAAGGCCCTGCGTGCTTACGGTCACGGCGGCGTTGCAAGTGATCAGGTAGTGATGGCTGAGTTCCCCGAAGACATAGATGCGGCCATCGCTTCAGGACGCCCCGCAGTCACCATGAGCGCCCGGGCGATGATGGAGAGCGCAGTGGACGTGGTGATTGAAGCGACAGGCAGTGTCGAAGCAGGCGCCTCGCACGCCCGATATGCGATTGAACAGCGCAAGCACATCGTCATGGTTACGGTAGAGGCGGATGTGGTCGTGGGATATCAACTGAAAAGACTGGCGGACGATGCAGGCGTCCTCTACGGGGCAGCCTACGGCGATGAGCCGGCTATCGCCTTCGAGCTCTGGGACTGGGCACGTACCCTCGGTTTCAGGGTGATTGCTGCTGGCAAAGGCACTCGTTTTAAGACCGCTTTCAGAAAGGCAACCCCCGACGACGTGGCCAAGATATACGGTTTTTCCGGCCAGGATTACAACGCCCAGATGTTCGGCTCATTCCTGGACGGCACCAAACACGCCATCGAGATGGCGGCCCTCGCGAATATGACCGGTTTGGTACCAGATATTCGCGGCATGCACTTCCCAACGTCAGATCTCAGGGATATACCGGATATACTCTCCCACCAGGATAAGGGAGGCATTCTGGGACAGGAGGGTATCGTGGAAGCGGTCAGCTCCATTGACTCAAACGACGTAGCCGTCGAAAGGGACCTGCGGGGAGGGCTCTACTGCGTGGTCGATGGCCAGACGCCCTTCATCATGGAATCTCTCAGTTCGTACGGCGAGATTATCGGAATGATTATCGGCCAGCGCAGCGGCTACGCTATGATCTACAGGCCGCAGCACTGGATCGGCCACGAGATGCCCGTAAGCGTCGCCCGTATGATCTTGAACGGCCAGACCTGCGGGACACCCATCGGTCAGTTCGCCGAGGTAGTTGCAGCTGCCAAGAAGACCATTCCCGCCGGTACGGTCCTGGATGGCGAGGGCGGCTACTCTGTGTACGGTCTCCTTGAGAAGGCCACCGTAGCCAGGGAAGAAAAACTGCTGCCGATAGGACTGTCTCAGGGAGCAGTTGTGACCCGCGAGATATCAGAAGATGACATGGTGACCTTCGACGATGTGGAAGTGCCCGACTCTGAGCTTCTGGAGTTGAGGAGACTTCAGGACTCGGTCGTCTCGGTGGAAGCTACCCGTCTCTGAGCGTGTCATCCGGTGTTGCAGCGGCTGGCAAACGTCCAGACGCCCGGAATCCCTGACGGATCGGCCTTAAGTTGGATGAACTACGTTGTATCTGAGCCAAGCTCTAAAAGTCAAGAGTGGAGCCGTCGTCTCGCTTGTGGGAGCCGGGGGCAAGACGACGGCTATGTACAGATTAGCGCGGGAATTGAGGGAGGATGGATGGCGCGTTGTGACTACGTCCACAACGATGATCGCCCCGCCTGCGCAAGATCAGAGCCAGCAGCTTATAGTCGCGCCGGAGCCGGACGAGCTGCTCTCACGGGTAGAAGACGCGCTTAAGGAGTACGGACACGTCACCGTAGCCGCCGGACGCCTGACCAGGGGTACAGGATGGCTGCCGCGGATAGAGGGACTAGCTCCCGAACTGATCGAACAGATCAGAGATATACCGGCGGTGGATGCAGTTATCGTCGAAGCCGACGGGTGCAGGGGGCGTCCCTTCAAGGCCCCCGCTGCCCATGAGCCCATAGTGCCTGGCTCTACGACGATTTTGATCCCCGTTGTGGGCGTTGACGCCGTGGGGAAGACGCTCTCAGAGCAGTATGTGCACAGGCCGGAGCTGGTGGAGTCCTTGACAGGGCTGCGGCAGGGCCAGATAATCACGCCCGAAACAGTGGCAGAGGTGCTGGCTCATCCAGAAGGCGGCCTGAAGGGAGCGCCGCCGGGCGCATCTTGCATCCCTCTTATCAATAAGGTGGAACGTCGACTCAGCAGGGACGGAGAAGAAAGGCTAAAAACGGCAAAGATCATAGCCAGCTTCTTGCTTTCCTGTAATACGATCTGCCGTGTTATCGTCGGAGCTGTAGCCCGGGACGATCCTGTTTGCGCCGTATTCGAAGGGGGCTCCCACAAAGTATCAAAGCCAAGCGGAGAGCTCTCTGGAGAAGAAAGGGGAAAACAGGAGAACTGAAGAGACCGCAGGGTCTATTGCGTATCGTGGAATCTGAACAGGGGATGCAACGTCCACTTGGCTCACTTCTGCATGAGCGCTGTCCCCAAAGGGCGGGAGATTAGCTCAAGGGGTTGGGAAGATCACTCGAATCGGTCTTAAGAAAGGACATAAACATAATGAGATATAGGAATTTGGGAAATACTGATATAGCGGTGTCAGAGGTCGGCTTTGGAGTCTGGACGGTAGGGACATCCTGGTGGGGAATAACAGATGAGGATTTCGGAATAGACCTTTTAAGGAACGCCTTTGACAGGGGCATTACGTTCTTCGACACGGCTGATACCTACGGCAGCGGAGTGGGTGAGACGATCCTGGCGAAAGCCCTCAAGGACAAGAGAGATCAGATTGTGATCGCCACAAAGTTCGGCTACGATTTCTATTCTGACACAGGTGAAAGGAAGGGCCATGTAGAACTTCCGCACGATTTTTCGCCCCAATTTGTGCGCTTTGCAGCAGATGAGAGCTTGAAGAGATTGGAGACCGATTACATAGATCTGTATCAGGTTCACAACCCCCGGATGGACGACATAGATTCGGACGATCTATTCGACACGCTGACCCGACTTCAGGATGAAGGCAAGATCAGGCACTTCGGTGTGGCCCTGGGCCCGGCTATAGGCTGGAAAGACGAGGGATTAGCGGCGATGGAGAAGAGGGACATATGCTCCCTTCAGATCATATATAACCTTCTGGAGCAAGACCCGGGGAGAGACTTCTTTCCCGTCGCCCGGGAAGAGGGCGTAGGCGTCCTGGTGCGGGTCCCTCACTCATCGGGGCTTTTAGAAGGGAAATACGATAAAGACACGAAATTCTCCAAGGATGACCACAGGAGCCACCGTCCGGATGAGTGGCTTACTGAAGGACTCAAGAAATTGGAAAAGATAAGCTTTTTGACTGAAGTAAGAGATGCCACGATAGGACAGATGGCATTGAGATTTGTCCTTTCGGAGCCCTCCATCTCCTCTGCTCTTCCCAATATCTACAATGTGGATCATATAGATGAGTTCGTGGGGGCGTCAGATTGCGACGATTTGACTCCCGAGGAGCTCAAGGAGATAGAAAGGCTTTATGACAGCAACTTTGAACTTTCGGAGTCGGAGGTAGTATAAACAAATAGAAAGTAGACAGCGTACAGTAGATAGGGAGGAGACCTGCTTCATGGAAAAGGATCAGGATTCTCGTATTGGAGCTCTCGAAAACGAAATGTAGTCCGTTCCAGATCAGGTGGTGTATCTCCAGGAGCTTATCATAAACTTTATGAAGAAGATAGAAACTGCCATACCTTCTCATGAGATATTCTCCAAGGTGAGAAAAGATTAAGGATGCTGAGCAAGCTATCGTCGAGATAGTAGTCAAACAGTTGGAAAGACTTGTACCAGAGACCTGCGACCATCTGACTGAGGATTTGAAAGGCGAAAAGAATGCTTGAAGGCACGAACCTCAAGTGCACAGGGGACGTTTACGGACGTGTGTCGCGTATTCCGATTCCCTTCGTTCGGGAGATGGTCGTAAAACGAGTGGAGGAATACGCCAAAGATCACTCCATAGATTTTATAGACCTCAAGACCTACGAGTAAGCTTCCACTTTTTGACAGTGCCGCAAAGTGGGGGAGTTGCCCTCATCTAATGCCGATATTAGCTCAGATGCCGTTGAAGCCTTTTTGTCTCAGGAGGTCTCGGCGGTTTTCAGAGGCTGGATCGGTCAGGTATAGTGAATTACTACAATTCTTATGCTCTTTGACAAAGTTCTACCGACTAATGGTCTATTTATATGCCAGGATTTGATAGGAAAGCGAAGCTTGTCCGTCGTCTCTTCTCGGGAGTCACAAATGAGTACGACTCTCTACTTTGGCTCCTCACCTTTGCCATGGATAGGCACTGGCGAAGAACTATCGTCAAAAGATCAGGTATCGATTCAGGCACGAAAGTCTTAGACATTGCGACTGGAACAGGGCTCTTGGCCTTCGACTTAGCCAAATGTGCAGGATCAAATGGAAAAGTGGTAGGCTTGGACTTGACTATGAACATGCTGCGTAAGGCTAAGGCTGTAAGGGAAAAAAGGAGCCACCTCCCAAGGGTCGAGTTCGTCACCGGCAGAGCAGAAGACCTTCCTTTTCGGGCAGATACTTTTGAATGTGCCACTATAAGTTTAGGTCTGCGCAACGTCTCAAATGTCAGGGAGACTTTCGAAGAGATGAGGTGTGTAGTCAGGTCAGGCGGCAGGATCATCTCTCTGGACTTCACACGCCCTCCAAATAGACTCTTCAGGAAGATATACTATTTCTACCTACTCAAGGTACTGCCCATTATTGGCAGACTGGTCTCTGCCGAATGGCACGACATCCTCGAGTACCTGGGCCGATCTATCCTTGAGTTTTACCCCGTAGAAGAAGTGGAAGCCATAATGAAGCAAGCGGGCCTGCAGAATATTCAAAGACGCAGTCTGACAGGTGGAGTAGTTACTTTTTTTATCGGAACTAAGTAGCTGCACAAGACTTGCTTGGATACGTTAGGTGAGTAGACAGGTCAACCCTCCGATACCTTGAGTCCCGATTGCCCCTGATTGATTCTATCGGGGATGGGAGATTTGGGCGTTGCCCTCGCAATGACTAAAGGTTCAAACCAAGGCAACGTCATTGTGAGCCGTCGTAAGCACTGGGTGCATTATTTGGGAGAGGAGGAAGCAACCCACGAAGCGGGGAAAGCAATCTCCGTTAGGTCGCCTCTCCTTCTATGCGGACTGCTATTCTGAATCTCGACAATCTGGTGCAGACTATTTCGGCTCGATACTGAAAATATAGAAAAGACCGCTGTGGACAGATAGATCCTTATAAAGACTCTCACAAGAAGGATATCGCACTCTATGAAAGGTTCCTGGTACATCTTAGAGGACAGCAGGGCTAAAGACTTCATCAATCTGCTGCATATTCCTTATACCACGATGGTCTTTGCTTACGTGATCATAGGCGCGATGTGGGCGCCGACCTTCTATGTCGACCGATTGCTCTGGACTTTAGCCGCTTACTTTCTGGGATTGGGCTGTGCCGCTCACTTCCTGGACGAGACGAGAGGACACCCCTGGGGCACAAAGATACCAGACAGCATTCTGTATGCGTTGTCGGCCATCACGCTCAGCGCGGCTGTGGCTATCGGAGTTTACTATGCCTGGAAGGTGAGCTATTGGCTGCTTTTCTTTATAGCCGCTGAAAGTTTCTTCGCCCTGGCGTATAACCTGGAGTGGTTTAAGGGTAGATTCCACACCGACCTGTGGTTCTCGATAAGCTGGGGAGCGCTGCCCTTCCTCACAAGCTATTTTATCAACGCAGTCACCATCACGCTCGAATCGTTAGTTATGGCTGCCGTCCTTTCGGGGACTGCAGCTATAGAGATAACACTGAGTCGTTGGATTAAGACATTTAGGCGGGGAAAAAATGTCGAAGGACTCATCCTGAGCGACGGCACCAGGTTGCATGTCAGCACGTTGGAGCTCATTGCAAGTCCCCAGCGCGCTCTAAAGCTTATTGTGTGCACGACTGCCTTTCTGGCCTTGGCTATGCTCATCAGGATTTGGGTCTTCAGATAGTTTAGGCTATCCTCAAATAGGGCAGTGTTGGGTGCATTTAAATAATTTAATCAAAAAACATTGATAAAATTGTTTTTTCAGCTTGACAAGGCTCTCCTTTTCTCATATATTTCCATTGCGAGGACGTTATAGTCTTACAGGTTTGAGCCGATTCTTAAGGAGAGTGATCTATGTCTTTAGATACTGTGCTTGGAGAGACGCCCGCTGCACAGATCATCAGGCTGATACAGCATAATGGCACAGTTGGCATCAAGGAACTGAAGGCATCGTTGGGTGTGACCACTGGTGCAGTTCGTAATCAGCTTGGCCATCTCTTAGCTGAAGGCCTTATTGCCAAGCAGAGCGTGCACGGGGGAGTCGGGCGTCCCAAAGATGTATATGATCTTACAGAAAAGGGGCAGAAGCTCTTTCCCCGTGACTACGATGAGTTCCTGGTCTCCTTACTGGAGGAGATATTGACTCAATACGGCAAGGAGGGACTCCGATCTTTGCTTAACAGTGTCGGGATGAGTATGGCAAGGAAGTATCTGGGACAGATTACGGGCGAGGAAATATCGGATCGTTTATCGCAACTGATAGTTTTGTTAAATCAGAAAGGGATGTTGGCAGAACTGAATCAGATCGGAGAGGAACTCACATTCAAAGTCTTTAGCTGTCCCTATCACGAATTGGTCCAGGATCATCGAGAGATCTGTGAGATGGAGCAGGAAATGATGACCAGAGTTCTGAACGCAGATGTGGAGTTATCTGAGTGCATGATGGATGGAAGCGAGTGCTGTGACTTCAGTGTAAAATAGGTTGCAATAGTCGAATCAGTCCCCCGATTGATTCTATTGGGGATAGTTTGATTCCATCAGGAAGGGGAGTTAAAAGAAATATGGGGATAGAATTTGCTGTTAAGAACCTGAAGGTAAATGTAGAGGGCAAAGAGATACTAAAGGGAGTGAATCTGAACGTAAAGCAGGGGGAGATACACGCTCTTATGGGTCCCAACGGCTCGGGGAAGAGCACCCTGTCTTACTGCCTTATGGGGTATCCAAAATACGAAGCGACCGAAGGGGAGGTGCTCTTCGACGGGGAGAACATTCTTGAAAGTTCGCCTGACGAGCGCGCCAAAAAAGGTCTTTTCCTTGCGTTTCAGTATCCCACATCTATACCGGGAGTCAGCGTGGCCAACTTCCTTCGCATGGCTGTCAGCGCCGTGAGGATAGGCCACGAAGATGGCAGTGATACTATCAAGCTGATCCCGATGCGGGAATTCCGCAAGGAGTTAAGGGGGATGATGAATCAATTGGGGATGGATGTCTCCTTTGCCAGACGATATCTGAACGACGGCTTCTCAGGCGGCGAAAAGAAACGGGCAGAGATACTTCAAATGGCGATGCTCAAGCCGAAGATAGCCGTTTTAGATGAGACAGATTCAGGATTGGACATAGACGCTGTAAGGACGGTCTCAGAGGGAGTAAATCGCCTGATAGGGCCCGATCTTGGAGTTTTGATCATTACTCACTACCAGAGGATATTAAACTATATCGAGCCCGACTTTGTTCACATAATGATGGACGGTCGGGTCGTCGAATCGGGCGGTCCTGAGCTTGCCCACGAATTAGAGGCCAATGGCTATGACGGGATTCGAGAGAAGCATGGTATTAAAGCAGAAGACGTCTCTGAGGACGTCGAAACTATAGATGAGGAGGATTAAGATTATGGTAGAGCAAACAGTCACGGAAGGGACGAAGGACGTCGGTGTTGCCAGCGAATATAAGTACGGGTTTCACGACCCGGATAAATCTGTGTTCAAGGCCGAAAAGGGACTCAGTAGAGAGCTCGTATGTCAGATCTCCGAGATGAAGAGCGAGCCTGACTGGATGCGGGACTATCGGCTTCAGGCTCTGGACATCTTCTATCAGAAGCCTATGCCCAACTGGGGCGGCCATCTGGGCGATCTGGACTTCAATAACATCTACTACTACGTCAAGCCATCAGATGGAGTGGAGCGTTCGTGGGACGATGTGCCGGACGACATCAAAAAGACCTTTGACCGTCTTGGCATCCCTGAGGCGGAAAAGAAGTTTTTGGCCGGCGTCGGAGCTCAGTACGACTCTGAGGTGGTCTATCACAGCCTGAAGGAAGATCTGGAGAAACAGGGCGTCATCTTCGCGGATACTGACACGGCGGTCAGGGAGTACCCCGATCTTGTGAAGGAGTACTTCGGAACGATTATTCCCTCGTCAGACAATAAATTTGCCGCTTTGAACACTGCTGTCTGGAGCGGCGGAAGCTTTATCTATGTCCCGCCTGGTATAACCGTAGACGTTCCCCTTCAGGCGTATTTCAGGATCAATACTGAGAATATGGGACAGTTCGAACGCACGCTAATCATAGTTGATGAGGGGAGCCAGGTCCATTACGTGGAGGGCTGCACAGCTCCTACCTACTCCAGCGAGTCTCTGCACAGTGCGGTCGTTGAGATCATCTGCAAGCCCAACTCTCGCGTAAGATACACCACGATACAGAACTGGGCTAACAACGTCTATAATCTGGTGACAAAGCGGGCTGTGGCATACGAGGACTCCCTTATGGAATGGGTGGACGGCAATTTGGGTAGCAAGCTGACGATGAAATATCCCAGCGTCTATATGCTCGGCAAAGGGGCAAGGGGCGAGATTTTGTCCATCGCCTTTGCCGGAAATGGTCAGCATCAGGACGCGGGAGGAAAGGTTGTTCACGGCGCTCCTTATACCTCATCCAGGATCACGTCTAAGTCCATAAGCAAAGACGGCGGGCGCGCAAGCTACAGGGGCCTTTTGAAGGTGGCCGATGGGGCTTATGGTTCCAAGTCGAACGTGGTCTGCGACGCCCTGCTTTTGGATGAGGAGTCCCGTTCGGATACCTATCCTGTCATCGAGATAGATGAAAACGACGTTTCGATCGGACACGAGGCTACGGTCAGCAAGATCGGAGATGAGCAGATGTTCTACCTTATGAGCAGAGGGCTGACCGAAGCGGAGGCTGCCACGATGATCGTCAGCGGCTTCATAGAGCCCCTGGTCAAAGAACTTCCAATGGAGTACGCGGTTGAGATGAACAGACTAATCGAACTCCAGATGGAGGGATCGATCGGATAACGAAGGAAGAAGACAGTAGATACGGCATCCTCCCCCTTGGGGCGAGCGAACCTCGCCCCTACATAGAGTGAGTAAATCGGGCGAACCACTGCGTGGCTTGTGGCCGCACCGCACTGGCCCTTGGGGTTTGCCCTACTTAGCGACGGAGGACAAGCAATAGAGTGAGTCCACAATTGGAGCAGACGGAATCAGTTGTAGAGCGTAAAGACGATTTTTTGCAAGCAGTTGAAGCTCTTTTGAGCCGTAAAGATGAACCTGAATGGGTCAGAAGTAAGCGCAGGGAGTCCTGGGAGCTATTTGAGAGTCTCCCTATGCCCAGCAGCAATGAGGACGAATGGCGGCGCTCAGATCTAAGAGCTTTGAAATTGGAGCATTTTTCGGCGCTGGCGAAGGATACAAAGAGTCATCTCCCGGAATCCTTGAAGACTGATAGCGATAAGAACGGGAAAATTGGCGGTATCTTAGTTCAGAACGATGGATTTCCCCATTACCGCGACATAAACGATGATCTGGTGCATCGGGGAGTCATCTTAACCGATCTACAGACAGCGGCAAAAGAGCACCCTGACCTTGTTGAGCCCCACTTTATGACAGATGGCGTGACGCCGGGGTACAATAAGTTCACGGCTCTTCACGGAGCGCTGTGGACAGGCGGCGTCTTTCTATATGTCCCCAAGGGAGTAGAGGTAGAACTGCCTTTAAAGTTCTTGGTGGGTCTGACAGAACCGGGGCAGGCAGATTTTTCTCACACGCTTATTATAGCCGATGAGGGGAGCCAGGTTACCTTAACTCAGGAGGACATCTCGACCACGGGAGATGCCACGGGGCTGCATGTCGGCGCGCTCGAAATATTCGTCAAACCCGGAGCAGATGTAAATTACCTGAAAGTACAAAACTGGAATCAGAAGGTCTGGAACTTCTCACACGAAAGAGCCATAGTCTCCAGAGATGCTAACTTACGATGGGTCATCGGGGCGTTCGGGAGCCGCTTTTCCAAGCTCAATCAGGAGGTTACCCTCGACGGATCCGGTAGCCATGCTGAGATGTTAGGTGTGCTCTTTTCAAATAGACGTCAGCACATAGACTTCCACACCGGACAGCAGCATAAGGCTCCTCACACCACAAGTGACCTCCTCTACAAGGGAGCCCTCAAAGATAGATCCCGCTCTGTGTGGCGGGGCATGATAAGGGTCCGTCCGCAAGCTCAAAGGACGGACGCCTATCAGGTCAACAACAATCTAATTTTAAGCAAGGACGCCCGTGCAGATTCCATACCGGGTCTTGAGATAGAGGCGGACGACGTCCGCTGCACACACGGAGCGACCATAGGCCAGCTAGATGAAGAACAGTTCTTCTATCTTATGAGCCGGGGGATCCCTCATAAAGCTGCCGAGCGCATGATAATAGAGGGATTCTTCGAGCAGGTCTTCGAGCGCATCCCCGTCGAAAGTGTAAAGGTAGATCTCAGGACGGCAGTTGAGCGAAAACTGCTCGGCATAATATAGATTCGTAGATACAAATTCGATTCAGACATTTATCCGAACAAGTGTGAGCTTAATCAAAAGGAGAGGGAATATATGGCGGAATATGCACATCCTGAAGTGCTAGTTTCCACTGACTGGGTTGCAGAACACCTGGATGATTCCAATGTGAGGATCGTAGAATCCGACGAGGATGTCTTGCTTTACGACATCGGACACGTCCCGGGATCTGTCAAGGTGGACTGGCACACAGAACTCAATGACCCGGTTGTGCGCGACTACGTGGACAGGGAAGGATTTGAGGAGCTGATGTCCAAAAAGGGCATATCCAACGATACATCAGTTGTGTTCTACGGAGACAAGAACAACTGGTGGGCGTGCTACGCTTTCTGGGTCTTTAAGCTCTTGGGGCACGAAAAATGCCTTGTGATGAACGGAGGCCGTCAGAAGTGGATAGATGAGGAAAGGGAGCTGACCAGGGATGTTCCGAGTTACCCCGCTACAACCTACACAGCCAAAGACCCCGACTACAGCATCCGATCCTTCCGAGAGGAAGTGTTGGGACACACTGATGCGGACAGGCCGCTTGTGGATGTCCGCTCGCCCAAGGAGTACACCGGGGAACTGCTCCACATGGAGGACTATCCGCAGGAGGGAGCCTTGAGGGGAGGTCATATCCCAGGTGCTGCGAATATCCCCTGGGCAAGAGCCGCAAATGAGGATCAGACCTTCAAATCGGCCGATGAACTTCTGGCGATATACCGGGATGAGAACAACGTCAAGTCTGATGACGATGTGGTCGTCTACTGCCGAATCGGCGAAAGGTCGTCCCATACGTGGTTCGTGCTGACCTACCTTTTGGGGTATTCCAACGTGCGAAACTACGACGGCTCGTGGACAGAATGGGGAAACCTTGTGAGAGTCCCTATTGAAAGACCGTAATCTAGTTAGACTTGAAGATCAAAAATAAAAGGTTATTGTAAGTGGATCAGGCGGAACGGGAAGAGCGTATCGAATTTATCATGGATCACTATGAGGATCCGAGAAATTATGGCCGGCTGGAAGACGCGGATGCAATACAAAAGGGCGGTAATCCGGGCTGTGCGGATATTATCGTTATCTATCTGAAGGTCGGAGACGATGGTCTGATAGAGGCAATCAGATTCGAAGGCGAAGGATGCACCTTAAGTATGGCTGCGGCTTCTATAGTAATGGAGATGGTCGAAGGCAAAACGCTGGATGAGATCAAGGCGCTGCCTCACGACACGATAATAGACATTTTAGGCCGTGAGATAGCCCTGACGCGGCCCCGCTGTTCGACGTTGGGCTTAAATACCGTAAGGCTGGCGATTGAAAAGTATCGTCAAGATCAGATGTTAAAGGAGATCGGAGCTCAAGTTAAGTAGACAGTCCCCGATAGATTCAGTTGGGGATCGGTAGACAGGAAATAGGTTGTGCAGTCTCTTCTACCTTGGCTGTCTACTCTTGGCTCGTCAAAAAATAGGAGAAACAATTCGGAAATGGGAGATTTGGTCAAGATAGCTGAGGTGGGAGAACTTGCTCCCGGAGAGAAGAAATTAGTGGAAGTGGAGGGACTGGCGATAGCTCTTTTTAACGTGGACGGTGAGTATTACGCCATAGATGATGTGTGTACGCACGACGGCGGTCCCCTGGCTGAGGGAGAGCTGGACGGCGAAGAGATAGAATGTCCCAGACACGGCGCCAGGTTTAACGTAAAGACAGGAGAGGCACTCTGCATGCCGGCGTTTGAGTCTGTGGAGACATACGAGGTTGTGGTCGAAGGATCGGATGTAAAGATCTCTATCGAATAAAGGACGAAAAGATGATCACAGAGGATAAAATTAAAGAGACGCTCAAGGGAGTAAAAGATCCTGAGGTCGGATTGAACATAGTAGATATGGGTCTTATCTACAATGTAGACATCAGTGGGTCTAAGGTGAACATCGAAATGACCCTGACGAGCCCAGCATGTCCGGCGGGTCCTCAGATACTGTCGGAGATCGATATGTCCTTGAAGGAGTTAGAGGACATAGACGACGTAAATATAAATGTCGTCTGGTCTCCGGCTTGGGATCCCTCCAGGATGAGCGACGACGGCAAGGACGAATTAGGCATCTTTTAAATAAGGCTAAGGTTAGCGACCCCCCTTAATAAGGGGGGTGACAGGAAGACAGTAACTTTGTGAACTTTTGTGACTTGGTGGCTGAAGATCCTTAGCCTATCTTGCGAATTTGAGGTCGAAGCTGACCCATGGATATAGAGAAAGTCAGAGAGGATATTCCCATCCTCAAGCGAAAGGTCTACGGGAAACCGCTGGTATATCTTGACAGCGCGGCTACCTCTCAGAAACCGCGGTGCGTAATAGACGCTCTTAAAAACTATTACGAGATGGAGAACGCCAACGTCCACAGAGGGATACACGCTCTCAGCGAAATAGCCACAGAAAAGTACGAAAAAGCGCGGGATAAGGTCGCCGGATTTATAAACGCTAAGGATCGAGAAAGTGTTATCTTTGTGAAGAACGCCACTGAGGCCATAAACCTCGTAGCTCGAAGTTGGGGCGTAAAAAACATTAGAGAAGGTGACGAGATTCTGCTCACCCAGATGGAGCACCACAGCAATTTGGTCCCATGGCAAATGATAGCGAAACAGACCGGTGCCGAACTGAAATTCATCGGGATAAAGCCAGACGGAACGCTGAATTTAGAAGGCATCGAGACCTTGATTACCCCATTGACCAAGATAGTGGGGGTGACGCAGGTATCTAATGTCCTGGGAACGATCAATCCGGTGGAGGAGATCACAGAGATTGCCCATCAAAAGGGAGCCTTAGTGTTAGTAGACGGAGCACAGAGTGTGCCTCATATGCCCGTCGATGTCCAGAGGATAGATTGCGATTTTATGGCCTTTTCAGGACACAAGATGATGGGACCCACAGGCGTCGGGGTGCTCTACGGGAAGAGGGAGCTTTTAGAGGAGATGGACCCGTTTTTAGGCGGTGGAGAGATGATCCGTGAAGTTAGATGGGACTCTTCCACCTGGAACGACCTGCCCTGGAAGTTCGAGGCTGGAACTCCCAACATAGCCCAGGCGATCGGTCTGGGCGTAGCTGTTGACTACCTGCAGAGCTTGTGTATGGAAAAGATCAGAGAGCACGAACGCCAACTTCTGGAATATGCTCTCCAGCAGATAGGCTCTTTAGATGGGGCGGAGATATATGGCCCAAGAGATGAAAGGGGAGGTGTGGTCTCCTTCAATCTGGAGGGCATCCATCCGCACGACCTTTCGACTATCCTGGATCAGGAAGGCATAGCGATAAGGGCAGGACACCACTGTGCTATGCCGCTGATGCGGAGACTGGGAGTAAGCGCGACGGTGCGGGCAAGCCTCTATATCTATAACAACCAATGGGATGTTGATGTCTTAGTCGAAGGCTTAAAGACAGCAAAGGAGCTTTTAACTCGTGTCCCTGCATGAACTTTATCAAGAGACCATCTTGGATCACTACAAGAGTCCAAGCAATAAAGGGGAGCTTAAAGACCCGGACATTAAAGTGGAGGAATACAACCCCGTCTGCGGCGATCAGATTGAGATTTACGTAAAGATTGAGGGCAATGGGATAAAGGCAATCAAGTTCTCCGGTCAAGGATGCGCCATAAGCCTGGCCTCTGCCTCGATGATGATGGAGGAAATAGAGGGGAAGGGCCTTAAGGAAGCCCAAGAATTTGTAGAGGATTTCAGAATGATGATGCGGGGTGATAAGCTATTTGAAGATGCAGATTTGGGAGACCTCGAGTCTTTAAAGGGAGTCATAAAGTTTCCAATACGTGTCAAGTGCGCTACCTTAGCGTGGAGCGCTCTTGAAAAGGGCATAAAAGAATACAAAAAAGGGTAAGAGCAACAGAAAAGAGGTTAAGAAGATGATAACAGTGACAGATTCAGCAGCCGAGAAGATCAAGAGCATGTTGGAAGAAAAAGGACATGCTGAATACGGCTTAAGGATGATGGTAATAGGAGGTGGGTGCTCAGGATTTCAGTATCGCCTTGAGTATGAAGAGGCTCCCAAAGAGTCCGACAGGGTAATAGAGTGCAAAGGTGTCAAGGTCTTTGTGGACATGAAGAGTTCGTTATATCTTGCTGGTTCACAGCTGGATTATACAGATGGATTGATGGATGCAGGCTTCAAGATAGAAAATCCTAATGCCAAGTCAACCTGCGGTTGTGGCGAATCCTTCAGCGCGTAGATTTGAACCTAAAATGGATACCTAAAAATGTTGAGGAGGGAAGAAGATGACCTACACAATAGCTGAGCCCTGCATCGGCGTTAAAGACACCGCTTGCGTTGATGTGTGTCCTGTTGACTGCATATATGAGGGCGAGGATCAACTCTATATCCATCCTGACGAGTGCATAGACTGCGGGGCTTGCGAGCCTGAATGCCCGGTAGAGGCGATCTTTGAGGAATCGGAGGTGCCTTCCGAATGGGACTCCTACACACAGAAGAACGCTGATTTCTTCAAGTAGGTAGTCTTCCCTGATGGGAACGCCTGATGTGATTTTTGAACTAATAGCCCTCTAAAGTGTCTAATAGGTATAGATCATCAGGTACTCCAGTTCGCTCATCTTTTGAAAAATTCTTATTTGAGGGTTCATTTACTTATTTGTTGTTGACAGGAGCAGCATACTTTTGTTATATTTTCGTGTTATGGTAATCTTGTTCAGGGGATAACAAAGCTTTAAGGGAGTTATTTGCATGAACCATCAAGAGATAACGGTCGGCGTCGGCGGAGCAGCCCAGGACGGTCAGGGCAAGACGGCCGTAAATCTGGCCACAATGTGCTCTCGACTCGGACTTCACATCTTTACTTATACAAGTTATCAGTCTGTGATCATGGGCGGACATATCTGGCTTCGCTGCCGGATCTCCGAAGAGAAGATTAAGAACCATGGTGACCGCCTGGATATTGCGATTGCGCTCAATCAGGACTGCGCGGACCGACACGCTGTTGAAGTGGACCCTGGAGGAGCCATTATATTCAACGGAGACAAGATCCAGGTTGATCCAGAGGGCTTAAAACCTGGTGTGCGCGTCTATGCCCTGCCAGTTTCAGAGATAATGGCCCCCTTCGGCAGACAACCCGTCATAATGCAGAACACGATAGCTTTAGGAGCCGCGTTATGGCTGGCCCAGTTGGAACTTGAAGGACTTGCCGAGGTAATCAAAGAGACCTTCGCTCACAAGGGACAGGAGGTCATTGACACCAACATAGCGCTTGCTCAGGCAGGCTATGACTGGGCCAAACGACAGGGCCCCTCTATGGATTACGAGTGGAACTACAGTAGAAAGAAACGAATGTTTTTGACGGGGAATGAATCCTTCAGTCTGGGGGCGTTAGCCGCAGGGTGTAAATTCTACGCGGCTTATCCGATGACCCCTGCGTCTTCCATTCTGGACTTTATGGCAAACCACGCTAAGGAATACGGTGTAGTGGTCAAGCAGGCGGAAGATGAGATAGCTGTCATTAACATGGCAGTCGGAGCAGGACACGCGGGTGTCAGAGCTATGGTCGGAACGTCCGGCGGCGGTTTTTGCCTGATGACGGAGGGTGTGGGCCTTGCCGGGATGACGGAGACGCCGATAGTGATAATAGAAGTACAGCGTGGAGGTCCCTCGACTGGACTTCCCACCAAGACCGAACAGGGAGACTTAAACCAAGTCTTAGGAGCTTCCCAGGGAGAATACCCGCATATGATCGTAGCTCCAACAGATATTGTAGATTGTTTCCACACCATAGCTGAGGCGTTCAACATAGCGGAGAGATACCAGTGTCCGGTTATTGTTGTGTCCGATCTTTACCTTTCGGAGCACTACGAAACGGCGGAGCCTGAGGCGTTCGATTTTGACGTTCCCATCGATCGAGGCGAGGTAGTTTCAGATGTGGAAAACGGGGAATATAAGCGTTACCTGTATACCGAGTCGGGCGTGTCACCAAGAGCACTGCCCGGAGGGGAAGGGACCATCTTTGTAGCGGCCAGCGACGAGCACGATGAAAGAGGAATCTTAATAAGCGACGTTTTCACAGATCCGGTCATCCGAAAGCAGATGATGGAAAAAAGAATGCGTAAGATGAACGGAATCTTTGAAGAACTGGAACCGCCGAAGCTTTACGGCCACCCCAACGCAGACGTGACTTTGGTAGGATGGGGCTCCACAGCAGGAGTAATCAGAGAGGCATTAGAACGACTGGAGGAAGATGGAATCAACGCTAATAACCTCCAGATCAAATACCTTGTTCCCTTCCACGCAGAGGAAGTAGGCAATATCCTGAACGCCTCCGAGAAGGTCATTGTGGTTGAGAATAACTATAACGGTCAACTTGCCCGCCATATTCGGGCGGAGACCGGAATTGCTGCGGACGGAAAGATACTAAAATATGACGGTGAACCATTTGAACCGGTTCATATTGTTGAACAAGTGAAGGAGGCACTTAATGGCTCAGGTAGTTGAAGAACTTCCTTGGAGTACTTATAAAGGGGAGGTAGATCCAGATTGGTGTGCCGGTTGTGGGGATTTCGGAGTCTTAAGAGCGCTTCAAAATGCGATAGGAAAACTAGGGATCCAGCCTAAGGATGTTCTTACTGTCTCCGGCATCGGATGTTCGTCGAACCTCCCGGGATTTATTAACTGTTATGGATTTCATAGCCTCCACGGAAGATCCGTCCCGGTGGCGACAGGCGCCAAATTGGCAAACCAAGATTTGACAGTGATCGTAACCGGCGGCGATGGTGACGGCTACGGCATCGGCATGGGACACTTCATCCACGCTATGAGGAGAAATCTGGATATTACCTATGTAGTTATGAATAACCAGATATATGGCCTTACCACAGGTCAGGCGTCCCCTACCAGTGATAAGGATTTCGTAACTAAATCCACGCCGGATGGGAATTCAGAAGTTCCTGTAAACCCGCTGGCCTTAGCCCTTATCTCAGGAGCGACCTTTGTGTCCAGAGGATTCTCAGGGGAGGCAAAGCAATTAGCCCAGATAATGCAGCAGGCAATCCAGCATAAGGGTTTTTCTCTTATCGATGTCTTCAGTCCCTGCGTCACATACAATAAGGTCAACACCTATCCTTGGTTCAAAGAGCGCGTCTACAAGCTTGAGGATGAGTCCGATGACGATCCGGATGACTTTGACCGGGCACTTGTAAAATGCCGAGAATGGGGTCATCAGATCCCCCTTGGAGTCTTTTACAAGACAGACCTGCCCACTTACGAAGACGCAGAGCCTGCTTTAGAAGAGGGTCCTTTAGTCAAACAGAAGTTGGGGTTAGATAAAGAACAGGTGCAAAAGCTGAAAAGTGAATTCATGTAGGTTCACTCCCTCGGCTGTAGAATGACTGAGGGTGCTTTTTAAATCGGCAGTTATCCACCCATTATATAGATAAGGAGATGGTGATGAGCAGTCCGAATATTGTAGCATACTTAAAGCCCGATTGTGGATGGAGTAGAGGTGTACGCGCTGTGTTCCAAAAGTATGGACTGGAGTTCGAAGACAGAGATGTTGTAAACAATTTGCGCAACTACGAGGAAATGGTCCGAAAGACCGGGCAGAATCTTCAACCATGCGTGGAGATAGATGAGAATATACTGGCGGACGTAAATGGAGATGAAGTGGAGCAGTATCTTTTGGAAAAAGGCTATGTCAAACCGTCAAGTGCGGCAACTGATGTGCCTACCGATCGCGCATGTGATGATCACTCTCAGCCGATATCGATCGGAGAGATCGAAAAGTAGTCTAAATTCGATTACCGACCTCCGATCCCCGATAGATTCAATCGGGGATTTGCCTTGAACGGAGACCCTCTTTACGAGGGTCTTTTTTTTACTTTAAGTGAAGTTACTATTAGATCAGGATCGTTGCGGAGACATATACTTTAGTGCCCAGCGTGATGACGGAGGGAGGGCATGGGCCATTCCTGCTTTACTCATACTTCCTTAAGTGTTCAAGTAATTTGCATTGGGTTTAATAGACACCTGTTTGGATAGGACAGCCAGCCGAAGGAGTTTACACTGGTTCTGGACTGAGAACTTTTTGTTGACATCCACCGTCTTATTTTGTATCTTCCCACCAAATTGATGAGTCCCTTACCTTTGTATCTTTCCTCCTGATTGTTCGGTCTTGCATCTTTCGTCTTGGATATAAACCGCACATAGATTTCTCTAAATCGGGTTCTGACACATATACGTCTTTATATAAGTCCTGAAACCAAAACCACATACTGGATTTCAACTCTCTGAGTAGAGGGACCCAAAAGATGTTAACACATATTGCGCAGTTTTTCATGGCCTTGGCAATACTGGGTCTTCTAATAGGACTTTTGACTTCCAGTGGAATCGTTCCGGTCTTCCTATTTTCTGTCACTCCGGCGGGATTGTTGAACTTCACAAAGGCGATAAGTCCGCTTGCAATATCTTTTCTTCTACTGGAGTTTCTGACAGGTAAGAGTCGCGCACATAAAAGACTTCGAGCCGATCTCTTAAAAGAAGGGGGAGAGTTTATCCTAATTCGTGTCGCGCAGTTTTTTATGGCCTTGGCAGTACTGAGTCTTCTGATAGGACTTCTGACCTCCAGTGGAACCGTTCCGGTCTTCCTATTTTCTGTCACTCCGGCGGGATTTTTGAACTTAACAAAGACTTTGGGCGTGGTAGCAATGTCTTTTCTTCTACTGGAATTTCTGACAGGTGAAAGTAGTGTACATAAAAGACATCGCGCTAATCTGTCGAAAGAGGGAGAAAAGTCTATCTTAATACGCGCTGCGCAGTTTTTTATGGCCTTGGCATTACTGGGTCTTCTAATAGGACTTTTGACTTCGAGTGGAATCGTTCCGGTCTTCCTATTTTCTATTACTCCGGCGGGATTTTTGAACTTCACAAAGGTTATGAGTCTCGTTGCAATATCTTTTCTTCTACTGGAATTTGCTTCAGGTAAAGGTCGGGCTCGTAGTAAACATCGCGCCAGTCTACTAAACGTGGGAGGAGAGTTTATCTTAGTTCGTGTCGCGCAGTTTTTCATGGCCTTGGCAATACTGGGTCTTCTAATAGGACTGTTGACCTCCAGTGGAATTGTTCCGATCTTCCTATTTTCAGTTACTCCGGCGGGATTTTTGAACCTCACAAAGGCTATGAGTCTCGTTGCAACATCTTTTCTTCTACTGGAGCTCATACGGTGAATCTACCACAAGTTCGATCTGTGCCGTCCTTGAGCTAATCAAAAAAATGGCAATTACATTAGGGGAGAGAATTAAAGATATTCTGAAAGCAGTTATTGAATCACCAAGGTTAATGACTCCTTCTGGTTCAATAGCCAATATTGGAACACATTTCCACGACAATATCTGTAGGTTCAGTGATCCCCAATATCGCTCGGGAGAAGGTCTCCCTTCAGGCGCAATCTTTGTATTCCATCAGAAGGGAGAAGAATACTATGGCGTGGTTGAAGCCCCGGAGGATGTAGGGAACGATCCAGACTGGTTCGCCACTCAGAACAGACTTCCCTTAAAGTACTATGGAAAACAACCTCCTACAGGCGCAAACCTAAAAGCAGTCCATCTTGACGTAATAAAGTGTGGGTATGGAGGTTGTGGAGGAAGTGCAGCGATTGCCCAGAGGGCATTTCTTGACTTAATTATATATTCTTTAGATAGGTACGCACCCGCTGATGAAAATGAAGAAAAAGATAAGGAAAGAGCGCTTAGTTCACTCAGAGAAATACAGGTGTTTTATGTCGGCATAGACTCTGAAATAAACGGATTAGAAGATTATTATTCTCGATTCGGTGTAGTAACAGAAGGCCTAAATAGAAGTTTAATGATAAAACCCCACGGCCATTGTGTTACCATTAATTCTATTGTCGAAATTGAGGGTGGAGTAGGCAGGGTGGTTCTCAGCCCAGAACCTGATGGATATAGGCCAACCAACAGGCAATTGCAAGAAGTCCTTTCGCCAGCAAATTTCCCCCCAGATTTGTCGATAGTTGCATTAGATACCATATACGACGATTCTCTTCTCAGAGAAGGGCATAATCTGTTCAGTCATCCCGATTTCATAAGAGCAGGAGCATTTACAGAGCCTGCAATCAAGAAGAATGCTGACTTTATTAAGAATAGTATAGTACCGGCCTGTCATATTATTGCAGTAGACGATTCAGAGATTAAGGAACTGACAGGAAAAGAGCTCTGGGGTGGAATCGGCAGCCTGGGATTAATCAAAAGAGGAGATCTAACATTATATGTGACCAGAGGAGACCAGGGAATCATAGCAACAGATTTCAGTTATTGTTATGAGATAAAACCAACATATTCAGAGCAAAACTTTACATTAGCCAGGGGAGGTCTCCACCACGCAGGTGTTGGTGATGCTGCAAAAGGTGTCTGTTTTATGAGTCATTTTATCGGGTTGCCCCTAAACTTTGCCCAGGAACTGGTGCACCTATTTGCCCAATATAGAATGATCTTTGATGACGCCCACGACTATGCAAGGAATATCAGAGATGAAATCGGAGAAAGGAAGAGAACACTAACTATTGAAAAGTTTATTGTTGATCCTGCAATAGAGATACCTGAATGGAGAAGTCTTGCCTATACAGACTTTGTAACATAGTTACTGCTGGTGACCAAATAGTGTGCATTTCCTGGCAAAGGCTCTATTGTGCCATGTAACTCTACAAGAATGCATAAAAGAGGGGAAGTCAAGTAGATCAGGGTCGTATTATGTATATAGCATACCGCTCCCCTTGACAGAGCGACAAATATTTCGCAAATTGGGGTTTGAGAAGGGAGGTCAAGGTGTCGAGCCCCGAAGTGAAAGATGGTAAGCGCTGGACGGCGACCCGTAAGGGAGAGATTGTGTTGGCTCTTTTGAGAGGAGCAGATCTATCTGAGGTGTGTCGTAAGAATGGAATTAGCCAGTCGCAGGCGTATGCTTGGCGTGATAGTTTCTTAGAAGGGGGCCAGGAGAGTCTGAAGTCTCGGCGTGGTCGCAAGGATCCGAAGGAGCGAGAGGTTAGCCGGTTGGAGCGCAAGGTAGGGCAGTTGACGCTCCAGTTGGAGATACTCGAAGAGGTAGCCCGTCTAAAAAAAACGAAGCGGTTGCCTTGAGTGGGCGGTTTTTGGGTCGAGGCTATTCCCGCAAGGTGGTAGCTTTGGCTTTGGGTTTGCATCGTTCGACTCTGTATAGGTTTAGGGATAGAGGTGTCAGTTCTTCTGTTAAAGAGCCTGTGATAGATGAGGAGCTTGCTTTTCGTATTCGAGGGATACTGGACCAAGAAGAGGCATTTGGTCACAGGCGGGTTTGGGCGCATCTTCGTTTCAAGGAAGGGGAATGTGTCAACGTTAAGAAGGTTCATAGGATAATGAAGCTTAAGGGGTGGCAGTGTAAGCTGTGGAATCGTCCCGGGAGAAAGGGGCCACAGGTTGCCCAGAAGCGTTCTGTGGTGGATAGTCCCGACAGTTTGTGGTCGAGTGACTTGACAAAGATTTACTGTGGAAAAGATGGTTGGTGTCCTCTTATTGCGGTGGTGGACAACGGAAGCCGGGAGGTTCCTGGGTATCGTTTTAGTCGAAAAGGGAGGGCACTGGAGGCCACAGATGCCCTGGATCGGGCCGTGATCTCTCGATACACTTCCAAGGAGGCTGTCCCCCAGGGTCTCACTTTGCGCTCTGACAATGGTTCCATCTTTTTGGCTCGGGCCTATTTGGCCAGTACCGAATATTGGGGAATTCGTCAGGAATACATACCAAGTGGTAAACCCGATTGGAACGGTGTTGTAGAGCGTTTTTTCAGGACCCTCAAGCAAGAGTGTGTTTGGCTTCACAAGTTTGAATCCTTTGAACAGGCTGAGAAGATCATATCTCAGTGGATCGATAATTACAACAAGAACAGGCTTCATTCATCCCTGGGATATAAGACCCCAAAAGAGTGGAGAAAACAATTTTATCTACTACCCCAGGTTGCTTAATTGGTGTCGCTTTCCTGGGAAGCAGTACAATAGTTGTTTAATAGCGTTTTAGGATTGATGGTCTTGTCGCAGAATAGTGCCAACTTTGAGGAACTCCAGAGGTTGCCGAACATCGGACCGAAAGTTGCCGAGAGGATAATAAAGTTCAGAGAGAGAAACGGGACCTTCAAATCCGTAGAGGATCTGGATAAGGTGGAGGGCTTCGGCCCCAAGACGATAGAAAAGCTGAAACCGGTGGTGAGTACACAATAGTGCTACTATGTAGCACACGCGTAAATCTATTGCTATTATCTAAAATCCTTCCCATCTGGTAACTGTATCATCTTTAAATTCAATTTTCTTGTAATCTGAGTAGTACCAATATTCCCACGGGCCAAACTTTTGAATTTTAGTAGGTTCGCCTAAAACCTCCCTTATTGCGTCTTTAGGTGTCCCTATCCTTAGCACCTGTTGAATCTTATCAGTAACCTGAAGAGTTGGTTTTGTAATCAGAGTCTACGATGGTTGCTGCTTCATTCTGTCCATCTCTTTAGCTCTGGATTTCTGTCCTAGATCAAATACTACACCAAAATTTACTGAGAAATATTGAGTTCTTTCACCCACTAAAAACTGATTCTCCATAAATGTAATATGATATAATGAAAGAATTTCAAAACGTGCACTTCCCTTCCTCCCCATAGTAAGCCCTCCACCCAAGCTCAGACCAAGTCTATTTTCTGAATCTTTAATAAACTCATAATATGTTAAGCCTATAGCTGAAGTTTTTGCTGTCGCGTCAAGATTCATCAGAAAGAAGCCTAATCCTATTTGAGCAAATAGATTGACTTCTCGGTTTTCTTCAATTGAAGGTGATATTCTAATCGATGGAACAATTTCAAAAAAAGTTGCGTTACCAGAGATGTCCAATGCAATTGATGGAGCAATTGGTGAAACTGATTTTATTAATTCAGTTTCATCTGGAGTAAACCTAACATAACCAATACGTCCTCCTAATGAAATATCAGGGGATACAGGATAAAAGATATTACTTCCAACAGAAAATCCCGGATTCCAAAATTCGGTTCCAGAGCCTACTAGTTTTGCAATACCACCATTTACGCCAAACGACCATCCCTGGGCGTAGCTGGTACCGAGTGACAGGATAATGAAAGTACAAATAATTGCAGTAACAAGAATTCTCTTTGTCATTGTTACCCCCCCTCTGTAGCAGATTGTCTAACCTCGATTTCGCTAATTGGGTATCAACTGAGAAATTTAAGACCTAATTGTAACAACTTATGTCACAGTCCAGACGACACTGTGTAATTTCTTGTAGCAGAGGTACTGGACAACGTAGAGGGCTTCGGCCCCAGACGATAGCTAGACTGGAAACCGTTCGTGAGTATAGAATAGTGCTACTAATGTAAAGAGCCTTTTTCAGTTACGAGCTTAGCCGAACCATTCACACACCTTTTCTACCATATCCTTCTGCGAGCCGAATACCCTGTATTTTGTGGGGAGTAGATCCAAAAAAACTCTGCCGTACCAGGTCTTTATCACTCTGTTGTCGAGGATAACTATAACCCCTTTGTCGTCTTTATTCCTGATGAGCCTTCCGAATCCCTGTCGGAATCTTATAGCTGCTTCGGGTATAGAGTAATATCTGAACGGGTCTTTGCCCTTTTTCTCAAACTCCTCTATATGAGCTTCTACAATGGGTTCTGTGGGGACGGCGAAGGGGAGCCTGGTAAGCACCAAAATCTGTAGAGCTTCTCCCGGAACATCTATTCCCTCCCAGAAGCTGTCCGTTCCCAAAAGGACAGAGCTTTTGTCCTCTTTGAATCGTTCTGTGATGTTGGAGCGGGCACCCGAAATGCCCTGTCCTAAGAGGCGTATGCCCTCTGCTTCCAAGGGGTCTTTAAGCTCGTTGTACATCTTGTTGAGCATCCCGTAGGACGTGAAGAGGACCAGTGCTCCTCTTTTGGCCTTTGTGAAGAGATCTCGCAAAAGTAGTGATGTTCTCTCCTGATACAGAGAGGATTCTTTAGGGGATGGCAAAAATGAGGGTATGCAGACGAGTGTCTGACGGTCGTAGTCGAAGGGAGAACTGACACAGAAGGTCTTAACTCGATCTTCCTCCATCTTGTCTATTCCCAATCGCTCCAAAAAATATTTGAACTTGCCCCGTATGGCTATCGTGGCTGAGGTGAAGATGGCTGTATTGAGTCCTTTGTAGAGCCGATCCTTGAGGTGAGAGGCTATATCGAGCGGTGCAGCGCACATCTTAACATCGAAACTATCCTTTTTGTTGGGGAGTTCAAGCCAATAGACAAAAGCTTCGTCTTCGGCTTTTAAGAGGAAGTCTAAGTCGTCCAATATCTCGTTTATCTCGGCTCTCTGGCCCTCTGACTCCTGCGTGAGTTCCTCCTGTGCAGGGAAGGAGTCACCGGGTAGCTCTTTGAGCCAGTTTAGGAGCTGCGATATTTCTGACTTCAGAAAGTAACCCGAATCCGCAAATCCGTCTAACTCCTCTTGCAAGAGCTCAAAGATGTTATACGCCTTTTTGTATCTTATCTTCTCGGTATAAGCGTCTGTTCCACTTTCGTCCCCTATCTTTTGCGCCATATCTTTAAAGATGTCCTGCGCCGTCTTCCGGAAGGATGCGGTCGCCTCGATTATGCGGTCTATTTTGAAATCGTAGGCTCTCAGTTCCTGATCCTGGAGGTCAGCAGTTCTGAGTCCGTCCCTTAAAGAGACCATCATGCCTGTTTCGTTCTTTTCCTTGTGATAGAACCTGTCGCAGAGGTTCCTGACCCTCCATATATCGAGTTCTCGTCCCAGATATTGAGTTGCAACCTTCTCGACATTGTGCGCTTCGTCGAATATCACGTCTTCGTATTCGGAAAGGACAGCGTTCTCGGAGACCATATCGGAGAATAGCAGGGAGTGATTGACCACTACAACGTGGGATCTGAGGGCTTCTCTCCTTATATTTGTGGCGAAGCATCTCCTGCCGAATCTGCACGTCTGTGCCTTGCAGAAAGCGCCGTCGGAGCAGATTTTGTTCCAGAGAGTAGGGAATCTCCAGGCCTGGAAGGCGGTGTTTTGACTTATATCGCCGGTTTCGGTCTCTTCAGCCCACAGGATTAAGGGCAGAGCGGCTTTCCTCTCGTAGTCTGTAAACGAAGATTCTATGCGGTCGAGGGCTTTGTACCATCTGTTTAGACAGATGTAGTTGGACCTCCCCTTTAAGAGGCAATATCTGAAAGGGACGTCCAGGATTCTCTCCAGGAGAGGGAGGTCTTTGTAGAAGAGTTGTTCCTGCAGGTTCTTGGTGTTTGTGGAGACTACGACTCTTTTTCCGTTGGATACTGCCCAGAAGATGGCGGGAATCAGATAAGCCATGGACTTGCCGGTGCCTGTTCCTGACTCGGCGGCCAGGAACGAAGAGTCATTAAGGGCGTCAGCTACAGCTTGAGACATCTCCACCTGCTGATCTCTCCTTTCGTAGCCTTCTATCGCTTGAGAAAGGGGACCGTCCTCCTTGAAGATCTCTTCGACATTTTCAGAATCGAGGGGATCGAGATCTAGGTCTGCCTCAAGTGAACCTCTATCTGTCGAGATTCCTCCGATATTGAAAAGCACTTTCAAATCCTCTGCATCCCCCTTCCGATCTGCACGTCTTCCCTCGGTAGTTATGGCTCTTGAAAGGACATCTTTGGCGGATCTGTTGAGGGATTCGGAGAAGATCTCTTTAAGACTGGAGTCCGTGCCCGCGATCATCTGCAGCATCTTTTTTACTATCTCGAATTCCATGTCCTTGAGTTTATCTACAAGACCCATAAAGACAGAGGCAGTTACTTCAGCGTTGTCCAACGCCCTTTTAGATCCTTCCGAATCTAATCCGAAGAATTGCACGAGGGTAGGGAGTCTGTGATCGGTAACCGTGGGGAGGAGAGCCTTTGAAATTTCGAGGCTGTCGTAGAACGGCTGGTCGAACCTGCAGTCGAACCTGTACTTGTCGAGGAAGGACATCACAAATCGAGCGTTGTGGGAGACTATGGGAAGCTCGTCTGCAAAGAGCTTGAGGTCGTCCAGAACTTCACTGAGAGGGGGAGCGTCTTTAATATCGTCGTAGGATATACCTGTCAGACGGCTCTTCCTCTTCACATCCCTTTCGAAATCCGACGGTGGATTAAGTGCCAATGTAATGTCCTCTACTGTCTTGGTCCCGTCGGCTTTAAGGACTGAAAGGAAATGGAGAAATACCTTCAGAGTGACCTCTGCGTCGGGCAGAGCGCGGTGCAGATTTTCAGCGGGAATACCCAGGCTCCGGGCTACTTTCCAAAGCGGAGTACGCCCGGTCTGAGGCATAAGACGTTTGGCTAACGCCATTAAGTCTATTACAGTATTGTTCAGAGCCTCATATCCTGAGAGCTTTAGTTCAGACTGGAGAAAGCTCATGTCGAAATCGGAGTTATAGGCGACGATGACACAATCATCAATAAATTTGAGGAAATCAGGAAGTACGCGCTCAATTGAAGGAGCATCTTTCAACATGTCGGGGGTGATCTGGTTTGCATCAAAAGCCTCTTGAGAGATAGGCCTTCCTGGATCGATCAACATCCCAAACTGATCGATCTCCTGATCCTTGTGCAGTTTAATCGCGCCTATTTCACATATCCTATCACCTGAATAGGCGTCCAGTCCTGTCGTCTCCACGTCCAGGATTACAAATTCGGCATCGTCTATCGCGCGGGCTGTCTCTGGGGGAATCCCCGATAGATTGGATCGGGGACCGGAGGAAGAGACGAGATGGCTGAACTTGTCCTCAATCTCGCTTGATTCAACCTTTACGGCTCCTATCTCTATGATCTCAGATTCCTGCGGGTTCAGGCCGGTGGTATTGATGCTCAGGGCGACGAATGTATCGAGTATGGACATTATGAGCTATCGTTCAAGAGTATCCCTATCATCTATCGTATTTTCAATCTCTTATTCCACAGAACGTTCTTCGGTAGAACAGACATTGTTGTCAGTTTCTTTTGGAGGGCCCGTAACTTGATCTGAAAAACTATACCTCTATGTCATCCACCTGACTCGGATCCATTTCGTTTTTTGCGTACTCCTGAAAGACATGTTCTTTCAAGGAGAGCTCGACCACATCCTTATCGATGTGATTGTCCTTGACCATAAACCCGATAATACGCATGGCCTCGGAGAGCTTCTTGGCCTTTTTGTACGGTCTGTCCCCGGCTGTTAGCGCTTCGAAGACATCTGCTACTGCTATAATCCGAGCCTCGAGCGGGAGCTGTTCTGCTGTAAGTCCTAAAGGATAGCCTGTCCCGTCTAAACGCTCGTGGTGTCCTCCCGCGTATTCGGTAACGTTCTTCAGCTTTTTGGGGAACGGGAGTTGGGAGAGCATCTTAATGCTCACCAGGGCGTGATTTTCGATAACTTTCCTCTCCTCATCCGTCAGAGTCCCAAAGCCCCTTATCGAAAGGTTGTGCAATTCGTCCTCTGTAAGGAGATGCTCCCTCTTTCCATTAGATTTGTAAGTCTTCTTTGCGATAGTCTCAAGCTTCTGGATATTCTCTTCCTCCATAAACTCAGCACCCATATTGCATTCTAAGATAAAATCTATCTCCTCTTGTGTCTCCTTCAGTCTCTTTTTCAAATCTCGCCCGCTCTTTTTGAGTTCATCAGGATCTTTCTTACCCTTCAACACAAGATCCAGCTTTGTCTTTAGGGCCTTAATTTCCAAATCCCGCTTGAGAATCTCATAGCGCGTCTTAACCATCTCCACCCTGTCGAATATAGTCGCAAGCTTGGTAGCCTTATCCACAACATACTCAGGCGTTGTGATCTTGCCTACGTCGTGCATCCACGCCGCGACCCTTAGCTCGTTCATCTGATCGGGGGTAAAGTGAACATTTTGATAAGGTCCATCTTTAACATCGTTTACCCTTTGGGCTATCGCCATCGTCAACTCAGCGACCCTGCTTATGTGCCCTGCGGTATAGGCTGATTTTTCATCTATAGCCATCGCGATAGATCTTATAAAGGCATCAAAGAGGTTCATCAGTTCTTGGATAAGCTCTGCGTTGGTAATCGCCACAGCCGCCTGGGAAGCCAACGACGAAATTAAATCCTCAAGGTCACTTGAAAAGGGAATAAGTTCCTCTGTATCGGGGTTCTTTGCGTTGAGGAGTTGAAGCACTCCAATTATGTCGTCCTCATGATTCCTCATAGGCATAACGAGCATCGACTTAGACCTGTAGCCGGAGCTCTCGTCAAAATTCCTCGTCCCTGTAAAATCGAATCCTTTCGCTTCGTAGACGTCCGGAATATTAACCGCTTCACCTGTGTTTGCCACATTCGCAGAGACGTGCGACTCGTTGGGTTTTCCTTCTATGTAAAGGGGCACAGGCGGCCAGGTTATCTCCTGTCCGCTTGTGCCTCCCATCCTCGTGTTTAGAGTGCCGTTCTGAAGAATCTCGAACTTAAGGTCCTTATCCTGAACCAGGTAGAGGGTTCCCCCATCCGCGTTCGTAAAGTCCCTCGCATTATCCACGATCATTTCCAAAAGCCTGTTCAGATTCCGTTCGCCAGAGAGGGCGATCCCGACCTGGTTCAACCTCTCTACCATCTTTTGAAGGTCTATATTGTCAGCCATGTAGGTCACCTCTTAAAAGTTGGCCGTAATGCTCAAGACGTAAAACCTTACAGAAGTCCAAGAAACTCCTCCTAAAGACTGTAGTTTTGACTTAAACGTTCGTCCATCGCTACTTCTGGATTGGAGCGCAATGATACATAAGATAGGATCGGCTTCCTGCTTATGAAGATATAGTAAAACTCATGTGTTTGCAAGGGCTTTGTGCATGGTCGAACAGAAAATCTATCTTTAAGTGATAGAAACCACAGCAATTACAGGAAGAGTAGGCTATACTATAGATTAGGTGTTAAGTGCCACGACATCGTGGCACTCATCAATTAGGTTATACTATTAAGGAATATACTGGGAAAGCAAAAACAGGGCTGTTTGAAGACGCGAGGTCTTAAACAGCCCTGAGCAGCTACCTTGTCCAAGGAGCGTTCCCCAACGCTCCTTGGACCACTTTCGCAGCAGAACTTAATATATGAAAATTATTAACGAATGTCAAGGGTAGAATTTGAAGATGACAAACTTTATATTTGACAAGTGTAAATAAATGATATATATTAGGATAATTTCTAATTTACAGATTGGAGTCCTAAAATGAATCGGTCCGATGATATAGCCGGACATATAGAGTCTCGCATAGAGGAAGAAAAACGCAGAAGAACGTACCATTCATCCCCTGAGAGCTACTTTGCCAATAGCTTTGTCCTATTCATCATCGCTGCCTGCGGTGTGGTGCTTGTTCAGTATCAGCTTAAGCCCGCCATCATAGGAGGAATATTCGCAGCCGTGTTCCTGGCCTTTATAATAGGTTTTCTAAACAGGGCAAACGTGGGAAAATACGTCTTTCTGGAGTTTTTGGGAATGTTAGGCATCGGCTGTATTATCTTGATCAATTTTGGGCTGATTTACCAACCGCAGTTCACAATCAGCAAAATTTCGGTAGACTGGATGGATTTAGTTAGAGGCGGCGCCGGGTTCTTGGCCCTTCTGGGGATAAAGCTTATATTCAACGGCATAGGCGAAAAAAAAGAACAGAACAGGATCAAGCAGGAACAGCTTATGATGAGGAGAAGAGAAAGAGAGGTCTGGGATCCGGAAAAAGAACGCCGCAAGTCAGAGAAGAGATCAGAAATTGACAGAAGAAAAATGGATAGGAGAATATCTGATCTTCCCCTTACTGGGGACATGCAAGATGGACGTTCAGACGTAGATAGAAGATCGGAAATAGAGAGACGCAAGATGAGCCGCACAGGTGAATCCTCATCTTTGGAGGAAAAAGAAAAGGAGAGACTGAAAAGGCTCGGGGTCGGTCTAACTCAAGCTCTTCTAAAGAAGGACGTCATAGATAAAGAGATCCTAAAAAAAGCCGTCTTAATGCAGGTGCGCGATGGACAGAATCGCAGAATAGGCACTATACTCGTAGAGGAGATGGGGGTTGACCATCACGCGGTGTTCGGAGAGCTTGCCAGGGTGGGAAATGTGGAGGGAATGGAGCTTCAAAACGAGAAGATCGACAAGGACAGACTGGAATTTATAAAGAGAATCATGAAGATCGGCGGCGACGAGTTAAAACTAAAGTCTACCCAGAAGAAGGTCATCCCCTTTAAGGCCTCAGATTCCCATCAAGATACACTTGTTGTGCTCTCTCCCGATCCCACCAGCAGAGAAGTCATAGAGATAGCTAAAAGATTAGTGCCCGGTCACTATCAGCTTATGTATGCCCGCTCAGACAGTCTGAACGGCTTGCTACAGAAGCTTTTTCCGAATCAGGAGATTGGACCTCCTGATGCCTGATACATTCGTAGAAAGGTGGACCATCTCACCCGTTGAGATTGGTTCTGCTTCGCATCTGGTTCGAGGTCGGGGCAAGAAACCCTCGCAATGAGAAAAGGTAAGAGCAGGCAATGGCATCGCCTGCAAAGTGAGGAACTCTCCCTTTTCAGGAAGAATGGTCAGGGTTGAGCTATATACTGTCTAACTAGACCGAATGTCTCTCTTACTGGCGACTACCTATATGCGTCCTTCATCGGTGTCCAGAAGATCGAACCAGGTCTCAATATCGGTCCGCCCTGGAGCGAGTTCCGCAACACGTTCGTTGAAATATTCCTGCTTTTCTGGGGTATCCGGCCTTCTGTCCTGAAACTTTTTGTTGAAGGCCTCAATCTCTTCCGAGGAGTGCTTATTTTCAGCGTTCTCATCGACCCACGAGAGCATCTCCTCGTCTGTTTTTCTCTCCTTTGCAGCTTCGGCAAACTCCTCGTGGTCAATTCCCAGAAATTCGAATAATATTATGTCTAAAGGACAGTTGTACTTATACTCTCCTAACTTCCCCGCATGGTGCGCCCGACATTTGTCGAGCGTACGGACTAAAAATATGTAAGGTCCTAACTTCTCATAAGAGCTCCTGGGATATTCTTTAGTTAAATCCATCTAATTTGCCCCCGTACTGAATGAATGTTGAAAGTGTGACTTTATCCTTCAATCAAGAATATAAGATAAATTACTCCTGATTGCAACTTTCATGGATCGGTGCGTCGCCAATTCCCGATTGAAGCGCTCCAAACCGTTGGTGGCACGAATACCTTGCGATACGCCTCGGGGAAGCAAAACCGGGATCCGCGTCACCAGCCAGCAGCTTGAGACCCTCAGCAATCTTCGCTTCGACTAAATAATTAAGATAATGCTAAATGTTGTAATACATGTGGTAGCAGGGAGTTTAGTCCTATTGATTGATCAGGACGGTTATGAGTCGCTACTATCAAAGAAAAAACTTCACGACCCTAACGAATCTCTCAGCTTCGGTCTCCTATCACAAAACGGATAACGTCCACATAGTCAATGACCAGGGAAGCCGTGTTGGTGATGAGCAGCACTATGACCAACCTGCTGAACAAGGTGTTATAGTCCAGCTCTTTACGGCGCCGGAACAGATAGATGACAAGGGGAGTCCACCAAATAATATGGGCAATTCCGAGCAGTCGGTTGAAGCCGTTCATCTCGGCCAGGAGGTTCATGCTGATGAAGCTAGCAACGAAGGCAGCCAGAGTCCACCGGGCTTCCCTGTGGCGCAGAAAAAGAAAAGGCATTAGGTTTATCACCATCATCCAGCCCATCCAGATTTTTACCCACAACGCATGTCCCATTAAACCCTGCATCATCGTAGACTCCATTATCTGATGCCTTTCTACCTTTAGCGGTCGTCATCAATAAGATATTATTGTTAGCAGATATGTAAAGGCCCTGTGAAATAGTTACCATGTAAAAATTACCCGAAAATGCCAAATACAGGTTAAGCCAGGAACATATGGTATTACTTCGAGCTTTTTTGGAACGATCTTCAAAGAATTGGTAATCACAAAAGATTAGTTATCTAAGGCCCAGCGTTTAGCAGACTAAAAAGAGATCATGAGAGCAACAATCGCCAAGAGTTAGACTCTCAACGAACCTGAAGCGCCGGCGTTTAACACCGTCTCAGAAGGCGGTTATTTCGCTCAAGCTGCTACCGAAGATCGAAAAGGGCAATCTGACCGTACCACATTGCGTCCCTCATCGGCATCTATAAGATCGAACCACGTCTTAATATCAGTCCGCCCCGGAGCTAGGTCCATAAGCAGTTCGTTAAAATATTCCTGTTTTTCCGGAGTGTCAGGCTTTCTGTCCTGAAACTTTTTGTTGAAAGCCTCAATCTCTTCCGAGGAGTGCTTATTTTCAGCGTTCTCATCGACCCACGAGAGCATCTCCTCGTCTGCTTTTCTCTCCTTTGCAGCTTCGGCAAACTCTTCGTGGTTAATTCCCAAAAACTTGAACACTATGACATCGTTAGAACAATTGTATGTATACTCTCCCAACGTCGCCGCATTGTACGCCCGGCTTTTGTCCAGGGTGCGGGCCAAGAATATGTAAGGTCCCAACTTCTCGTAAGGACTCCTGGGATACTGTTTGGTTAAGTCCATCTGATGTGCCTCCTGTAGTGAATGTTGAAAGTTTGAATTTAACCTTCGATCTTATTAATATAGAATGCATTACCTCGATACCTGCTAGTATGTAGTGCAAGTTTTATGCCAAAAGGTGTGGAGATTTCTTCGGCCAGCTTTTGAAGCAGAAAAAAAGGGACTATTTCTTATTGATCAGTGCTTATACTTGTGTAATCGTGATGCTGGTGGAGGTAAGTAATAATATTACAGCCTGCATCTCCATTTTAAAATGCAGGCTGGGGGACATTTCAATGTGAAATAGGAAGATGAGCGCAACTTTAAATGGAAAAGGGAAAGGCGTTGGATACCATCGCTGGGACGGTGGGGATCAACGAATCTTCTTGGCCTTAAGCTACCACATATCCACCCTTTTCTTGCTCATAAGCCCAGGCCTCTATTCTGTCGCGGTGAAGATAAACTCACAAGAGCACTTGAAAGCTTAAAAGACGCTGGAGTAGAAGTAGCTATGTTCTACAACTTCATCTTTTACGCCTTGCAACCTTTGAGGACGATAGATAAGTGTAGGGATCTTGGTCGTAACTCGTAACGCCGGCAAAATCACAGCTCCAATATGAAACTCAAGCGCCGATAAATCGTCTTAGAAGGTAGAAAGAGTAAGTGGGGGCGAATAGGGAGGGGGGGAAGAAAGGGAAGACCGATGGACATTCTAGGATGGATGAACAGCGATCTATTTGTTGTATCCTTCTTTGCGGCTGTGATGATCCTGATTTCAGCCGTGGAGTGGAAGATGAAATTAAAGAGCAGACAGAGCAGAAAGTGAAAATGGGGGGAAGCTACAGGCTGTATCGTGAGAGCTCAGGACGAATTTGATTATGTGCTCCCTGTATGGCGTTCATTCCTCCTTTACTTAGCACCGATTACAAGCTTAGACCCCCCATTTGTTTATAAGCCTGCCACGCTCAGAATGCGTACGTAAACTCCAGAGCTATAGTGCTGTTATTATCTGTTTTCCCATCTTCTTCGACGAATACCTCCTCGTCCGATTTGTCGAAACGGTATTCCAGGAGGATTCCGGCTCCATCCGCAACAGTAAAGGTCGGAGCTACTGTGATGGAGATCCTCTGCTGGCTTATCCCCTCCGGTAGCCGAAGGCCGTCGTCATCGTCCAGAAGATCGAACCTGCCCGTTATGCCAGCCCAATCGCTGTAGTAGTAGTGAGCCATCACCATTACGCCTGTCCAGTTTCCGCTTTCGTCTCCTATTTCCTCGCTTCCGATATTGAACTCACCACCCAACGTTAAGTTCTCCACGGTAGTAATGGTAATGTCCAGATCGAACACGGAGCGAAGGTCGTCACCGTTGTCGTTCTTCTCAGCTCCGATGATCCCCGAAAGTCCGAAGTTTACGCCCTCTTTAGGCGTTATGCCCAGGCGTCCGCCGAAGGTTTTGTCCTTGTTGTTGTCGTTGTTGACGTCCCAACCGTTTACGACATATAACGACAGATCCAGCTTGTCAGAGATGGTTGGAGAGATCATCAGGCCTGTGACGTTTGTCGGAATGGCATAGTTGAAGAGCAGTGAATGTGAGAACTGATACATATCTACAGCGTCGAGCAATTCAAAGCCCATAGGGATGTTGAATTTGCCGAACGTAAAGTTCACTCCGTCGCCCCAGTCGGCGGAGACCGAAAGATAGCCCTGTTCCAAATCGGCAGAAAACCCACCTTCTCCGTCGTTAGTATAGTCTATATCTGCCCTGAGGCTGGCTCTGTCCTGAAACGATTTTGTCACATCCACCTCGGCCTGATCCAGACCGAAGAAGCTGTTTTCGTCATTGCTATCTACAAAATAGCTTGCATCTACGAATCCGCTGATTTGAAAAGCTTCATCCTCCCCTGCTTCGGACGTTGAAAAGAGGATTATTACAGATAGCGATATCGCAAAAAGCTGTGCTGTCTTCCAGAAATTGTATGACATTAGAGGTCCCTCCCGTTTGGTAGTGGAATGAAGGGGCAGACTCTTTGTGTCTGCCCTAATTTCTGACTCCTTCGTTTTGTCCGTGTGAAATTCTATGTCGCCGCAGGATAGCACTCGATGCCGTGCTCGTGGACATCTAATCCCTGTAGCTCCTCCTCCGGAGAGACTCTGATCCCAATGGTGTGTTTGAGTATGAGAAAGAGAGCAAATCCCGTGATCAGCGCCCAGGCAGTTACGGTGATGCAGGTTATGATCTGAGCGATAAGTTGTCCCCACTCGCCCATTATGACTCCCTTGACGCCGCCGTAGGTTCCATCGGCGAATATCCCCACGGCCAAGATTCCCCAGAGTCCGTTCGTACCGTGGACTGAGATGGCTCCCACAGGGTCATCTACTTTCAGCTTGTACTCCACAAAATGGACGCTTGCCATCATCAACAGCCCGGCTATAGCCCCTATCACTACTGCTGCCCAGGGTGCTACCCACGCGCACGGTGCTGTGATAGCCACAAGTCCGGCCAAGGCCCCGTTGCAGGCCAAGAGTATGTCCGCTTTTCTGGTTCTGATGTACGTGAAATATATGACCACTGTCGCCCCTACTGATCCGGCCAGGAACGTATTGACGGCGATGACAGATATTCTGAGATCGGTGGCAGCTAAAGTGCTCCCCGCGTTAAAGCCGAACCATCCGAAAAAGAGTATGAACGTCCCTGCGATCACATATACCATATTATGCCCCGGTATGGCATTCGGGGTACCGTCTTCGTTATATTTGCCAATCCGGGGACCGACGGCCTTGGCTCCTGCTAACGCTACTAATCCTCCCACAGCATGAACGACGGAGGAACCTGCAAAGTCCAGTGCTCCCGTTCCTTCTGGTAGAAATGTTAAGAAGGAGGAAAGATCTGAGAGCCATCCGCCTCCCCACACCCAGTGGCCGTAGATCGGGTAGATTACGGCGCATATCACGAAGCTGTAAATGAGATAAGCCTGAAACTTTAACCTTTCAGCTACCGCTCCTGCGACTATGGTAGCAGCCGTGGCAGCGAAGACCATCTGAAATAGCCAGAACATAAGGGTACTTACATCGTATGACTCGCCTACTAAAAAGAAACCGCTCATGCCGAAGAATCGGTTTCCATAGCCAAGCCCGGAGTACGCCTCCGACCCTCCGAACATCAGGGCAAACCCTAAAGCCCAATACGAGATGGCCCCTGCAGAAAAATCCATGTAGCTTTTGGTCAGGTAATTCAGCGTGCTTTTTGCACGGATTAATCCCGCCCCTAAAAAGGCAAAGCCGGCCTGCATGAAGAACACTAAAAATGCAGCTACAAGCGTCCACGTAAAGTTTATCGAGGTTTTCAACCCCTCAATGTTGTCCGTAAAGGTCGCCTCACCGCTCGGATCTGCCCCTCCTGCTGCAACGGGAATCAGAAGGAGCATTACGGCCAGACAACCAAGCATATATGTCCATTTCAACGTCTTTGGATTCATAGATACACTCTCCTTTCTCAAGAATCGGTCCAACCCGATCTATCTTTTACAGAGCCTCTTGCCCTGTCTCTCCTGTGCGTATTCTGATCGCCTGCTCCACGGGCACGACGAATATCTTACCATCGCCCACCTGCCCGGTCTTTGCAGCGTTCATAATCGCGTCTATGACACTATCCAGGTCGTCCTCCTTTACCACGATTTCGACCTTTACCTTGGGCAGGAAGTCCACCTGGTATTCGGTCCCCCTGTAGAACTCGGTGTGTCCTCTCTGTCGCCCAAAGCCCTTAACCTCTCCCACCGACATACCCACGATGCCGACTTCTCCCAAAGCCCCTTTAACATCATCCAGCTTAAATGGCTGGATGTACGCCTCGACTTTCTTCATATTTGTTCCCTCCCTTTTGTTTGGGGTGAAAGGTTATTGATAATTATTACTTCTTTTAGAATAATTATCAGTTAATATACCAACGATCTCAGGGTTTGTCAAGGAAAAGTTTGAAAACTTTAGGCAATGTAGTGGAAAAACTGCAATCGCCACACTGACTATTAGTAGCTCTGTAGCCATATCGGGCACAAAACAATCCTCTCTGCTGCTGGCGAGGAAAATTTCTGGTGGGCAAGTGTGGATTGACCGGTCTTCACCCTTTGATGCAAAGGAATCGGCTATGAAAGATAAACAAATGATTTAGGGGCATATTGCCAAATGTGGGTTTCTCTTTTAGAAGGTTGTGCGCTATCAGACCTACGCACAGCCCGACAGTCGTCCCCGAACAAACAGTACGTCAGAAATGGCAGGCTTTCTTTTTATATAGTATTTATAGAATTGTTTATGAATACTATATCATTTATCTTATATTGTAGTATATATATGTTGATGATTACAAAATGGTTGACAGGAAAAACATGATACGTATATTAGATAAAGAAATAATAGTCATATCAGTAAGGGAATATGGATAGGGGAACGTGCAGAACATAGCTGGAGGCTGGAGAGTTGATCCAGAGCCCATGGGATGGAAGTGGATCGGAGGATCAAGCGATGGCCGATGAAAGTAAGACCATACTCTTCGTGGACGATGAGCAGAGCATACTAACCTCGCTTCGGCGCCTGCTTCGCAAGGAGGACTGGAATCTGATCTTTGCGGACAGCGGCGCCAATGGGCTGGAGATTCTGAAGGAGAATCAGGTGGACCTGGTGGTCTCGGACCTGCGGATGCCCGGTATGGACGGCATGGCGTTCCTGAAGCAGGTGAAAGACCTCTATCCGTATATCGTGCGGATTATTCTGAGCGGATATGCGGATCAGAAGACGGTGACGCAGGCCCTGTCCGAGGAGCACGTGCATCAGATTCTGTCCAAACCGTGGGAGGAGGAGGATATAAAAGGGATTATTCAGAACGCCCTGAACCAATCCGAGAAGCAGAAGCAGAAGAGCCAGCGGCTCCAGCAGATCATCAACTCCTACCCATCTCTACCCACGATGCCGCAGATCTATTTGGAGATCAAGGAGATTTTAGAGGATTCGTCCAGCGAGTCCCCAGACCGGATCGTGGAGGTGATCCAGCGCGACCCGTCGATCTCGGCCAGGCTCCTGCGCTGTGCCAACTCCGCCTTCTTCGGTCAGATGTATCAGGTAGATACCGTGAAGAAGGCCATGGTGGTTCTGGGGATGCAGATAGTCGAAGCTCTGGTGCTTTCGATGTCGGTATTTGAGTCGCTTTCATCCGAGGCACCAGAGGTACGGGGCTTCAACCGCAAGGCGTTCTGGATACATTCGATCAGCTGTGGGACCGTTGCAAAGCTAACCGTTGAAGAAGCATCTATGGATCAAAATATAGCTAACAGGGCATTTACCGCGGGGTTGCTGCACGATCTGGGGAAGCTGGTGGAGGACCAATACCTCCACGACCAATTCGAGAAGGCTATTGGCATTGCCCATCAGAAAAAGGTGTTGCTGCAGCAAGCGGAGCAGGAGGTGATGGGAACCACACACACGGAGATTGGTGCCTATCTGGCGGAGTGGTGGAGCCTTCCATCTTTTTTAGTGAACTCCATCCAGTGGCACCATACACCGCACCTGTGCGATGAAGAACATGAAGTCGTTGCTGCGGTGCACGTGGCCGATGTTCTGGTGCACCAGTTTGAGATCGGGGCAAGTGGGAATTTCTGTTCTCCCAGTGCAAATTCCGAAAGCTGGTCTCGATTTGGTCTTTCCGAAGATTGGCTGTCATCCGCCCAAGCTATAGTCGAACGCAGCATCGAGAGAATGCTTTGAACCCTATGGATTTTATAAATGCTTATAAGGAGATCAGATGGTACGGTTATCCGCTGGATGGAGGGCGAGGATGATCCTTCTATGACAAACGCGATTCAGCGTGTGCTACGAAAGCTGGATTTGAAACGATGATCGCATCGGATGGGTTCTTTATGGGAGCTCTGCTGGGGACTTTTCACCTGTTGTCATAACACTGGATCTCAAAATGCCCGGCCTGAGTGGACTCGAGGTCCTCAAATTCGTCTGAAGCATGGAGTGTTTACAGGATATTAAGGTTCTGATCGTCTTAGCTATGCCTCGGGAACACCTGAGGGAAGCCCTTGAAGCCGGGGCCGACGACATCTTAGAAAAGCCGTTCAAGGACAAGGATCTGGTGGAGAAAGTGTCAAGGTTAGCCAGCGTCAAGGGACTGGGCAAGAGTGCAGGTTGGAGCGAAAGCTATGCGACCCAATAACGCAGACGAACAGAAGAGACTCTTGTGTGTGGAGGACGGGAAAGGGATGGTTGTGGCCCTGTGCCGCCTGCTTCGCCTCCTGTTTTATCGCGTCCTCACCGCCAGGGATGGAGAGGAGGAGCTCCGCGTGGCCCTTTCGGAGCGCCTCTACCCTAAGCGGAGTTTGACCGTCGTCAGGAGCGTCATCTTTGCCCTGTTGCTCGCGTCGGTGACGACAGTCGGTTGGGCAGACGACCGCAAACCGGACCAGGGACGTCCGGACGATCTAACAGAGCTTAGTCCTGAGGAACTGATAGACATGGATGTCGTTCTAAGAAACGTCTTGGGGACCCATATCCATCTGGCAGGCGAATGGATGATCGGCTATAAATACATGTTCATGGGCATGGGTGGAAATCGAGACGGGACCAATAGAAAGAGCGAAAACGATGTCCTTCAAGACTTCATGGTTGCCCCGATCAACATGAGTATGGAAATGCAGATGATCAATGTCATGTACGGGGTAACAGACAATCTTACGCTGATGGCCATGTTCCCCGACAAACGCCTGTCGATGGATCATGTCAACCGTATGGGCGCCCGGTTCACAACAGAGTCGAAGGGGATCGGCGACGTGGAAGTGATGGGGCACTACGCCTTCTACGAGCGTGACCCGCATCGTTTTATTTTCTTGCCATCACTGCGGCTTCCTACCGGCTCTATCAACGAGAAGGGCAACACACCGGCCGGCCCGGACCAGAAGCTGCCATATCCTATGCAGTTGGGTTCCGGCACGTTTGCCCTGAAGTCTGGCATCACATACGTCGGCCAGACCGAAAAGTGGGCTTGGGGGGCTCATACGATGGCCAGGATCGGTCTTGGCAAGAACAGCAACCATTATAGATTGGGGAATCGTTATTACCTGAATTCCTGGGGGGTCTACGGGTGGGCTGACTGGCTCAGTTCATCCGTTCAGATCGATGGGAAGATATGGGGGAATATCCACGGAGCCGATCCTGATTTGAACCCCAGAATGGTCCCGACCGCCGACCCTGATAGACGGGGCGGAAAGCGCATCGATCTTTTGCTCGGTCTCAGTTATTACGTACCAAAAGGCACATTGAAGGGATTTCGATTCTCAATCGTAGGCGGTTTGCCTCTTTACCAATCATTAGACGGACCCCAGCTTGAGACCGACTGGCGATTGAGTAATATTGGATGGCAATGGACTTTCTAAAGATGAACTGCTCTCGTAAGGGGTGTCTTATAGTCAGCAAGATTCTATGCCTAATCGTCTTGGTTGCTGCATGCGCGATGTTAGTTAACACGCCGCACGCCCACGCGGAATCCAGGTTGTCCCGCGAGTATCAGATCAAGGCAGCTTTTCTGTACAACTTTGTGAAGTTCGTTGAGTGGCCAGCCGAGGCGTTCGCGGATGCCAGCGACCCCATAATCTTCGCCGTTCTCGGTGAGGATCCGTTTGGCGACATTCTCGAGCAGACCGTCAAGGATAAAATCCTCAATAACAGGAGACTGGTGATCAAGCGAATCAAGAAATTCGAGAAGGGTCAGGATCTGGACGACTGCCATATCCTCTTCATCAGCACGTCGGAGGAAAGGCTTCTGGAAAAGATCGTAGAGACCCTCAAAGATTCGAGTGTCTTAACGGTCGGCGAAATGAAACGTTTTGCTCAACGCGGAGGGATCATCAATTTTACAACAAAAAAGAACAAGGTTCGTTTTGAAATCAACGTAGAGGCCGCAAAGCGAGCCACACTGAGGATCAGCTCGAGGCTCCTGGACCTTGCGAAAGTCGTCACTGGAATTTGGCCAAAACCATGATCTGATTGCGACTTGAGAAACCGACGAAACTGTCGTTAAGAACAAGCCTCAGGGAGAGTCATATGCCCACCTTTCGAGATCTGTCCATCAATCGAAAACTAACGATGGTTATCATGCTGACCAGTATCGTCGCGTTGCTTTTGGCTGTCATAGCGTTTGTTGCGTACGATCTGATCACATTTCGGCGTGCTATGGTGCGCGAGCTCTCGATACTGGCAGAAATCATCGGTGCCAATAGCACGGCTGCCCTATCCTTCGACGATCAGAGGGCCGCAAAGGAGATACTGGCGGCGCTGAGCGCCGAGCAACACATCGTCTCCGCCTGTATTTACGCGAAGGACGGGAGGGTGTTCGCCAAGTACCATCGGGGTGAGGTGAACAAGGGCTTCTCGCCGCCCGGACTTCGAGAAGACGGCCACTATTTCGGAGACGATCATCTGGTTCTGTTTCAACGGACCATTCTCAAGGACGAGAAGATCGGCACGGTTTACATCCAGGCTGACATGCAAGAGCTGTACTCTCGCTTAAAGAGGTATGTAGCCATCGGTGCCATCGTCATGTTGGCGTCCTCCTTTCTGGCCTTCCTGCTGTCGTCAAAACTTCAACAAGTGGTCTCCAAACCGATTTTGCAATTGGCGCAGACGGCGAGAGTCGTTTCGCTCGAGAAGAACTATTCGGTCCGGGCGACGAAGCACAGCCAGGACGAGGTGGGACTCCTCATTGAATCGTTCAACGAGATGTTGATACATATCCAAGAGCGGGACATGGCCCTGCAAGAAGCTCGCGATAGTCTGGAAGAACGGGTGAAGGAGCGCACGGAGGAGTTGGAGGAGGTAAATCAACAGCTCAAGCAGAATCAGGCCCAGTTGGTGCAATCCGAGAAGATGGCTGGCCTCGGTCTGCTTGCGGCAGGTGTGGCTCACGAGATCAACAATCCTGTGGGGTACGTGATGAGCAACCTGGGGACCCTGACGGAATATGTTGAGATATTCAAGCAGCTCCTGATCAAGTACAATATCCTGGCAGAGGCCGTGCAGGCCGGAAATGGCACCGATCAGCAGGAGACGCTGGATCGGATCGAGGAGATTCGCCAGGAGGAGGATCTAGATTACCTTCTGGAGGACGTTGATCAGATCCTTTCGGAGTCCGTTGAGGGGACACAGCGAGTGAAGGAGATCGTGGAGGGGCTGAGGAATTTTGCCAGGGTAGATGAGGCGGACGTGAAGGAGGCAGACATCAACGAGGGGATCGAGTCGACGCTGAAGGTGATCTGGAACGAACTCAAGTATAAGTGCGAGGTCCACAAGCAGCTGGGTAAGATCCCTCCAATCCACTGCTATCCGGCGCAGCTCAACCAGGTGTTTATGAATCTGCTGGTGAACGCAGCCCAGGCGATTCGAGAGCATGGGGAGATTCAAATCGAGACCGAAGCAACGGATACCCACATTGTCATTCGGATTTCGGACACAGGTGTTGGGATTCTACCGGAGATCATCCCCAATCTCTTTGATCCCTTTTTCACAACCAAGCAAGTGGGCGAAGGGACAGGTCTTGGGCTGTCCATTTCGCACGGTATCATTCAGAAGCACAAAGGTACAATTGAGGTAGAAAGCGAGGTGGGGAAGGGGACAACGTTCACGATTCGGCTGCCGATTGAGGAGATAAGCGATGAATAAGAAGACCGTTCTCTGTGTAGACGATGAAATCAATGTGCCGCTGCTACTTGGGGTTATACTTAATAGAACGCCTGTAAAAACATCCAAGAACTAGTGCAGATGATAGTTGGAGGAATGATAGAAGTAAGAACGGACACCCATTCCACGACCCATGCCTTTCAGGAAGGAGCAACACCATGACTCGCCATACAGTACTTTGCGTGGACGACGAACCCAACATACTGAATTCTCTACAACGTCTCTTTTACAGGGAGCCGCTTGAGGTTCTGATGGCGACCAGTGGTGAGGAGGGGCTCCAGAAGATGGAGACCACCGAGGTTGCCTTAGTAATATCGGACTATAAGATGCCTGGGATGTCAGGAGCTGAGTTTTTAGCTCTTGTACGAGAGAAATATCCTGGTACCATTAGGATTCTCCTGACTGGATTCGCGGACAGGGAAGTAGCCATAGAGGTGATTAACAAGGGTGCGGTCTACCGGCTCTTAACCAAACCTTTTGACAATGAGGAGATACTGCTGACGGTGCGGCAGGCACTCGTGCAGTATGAAGAGTCTGCTTCACTTAACCAGGAGCTGAAGCGTCGAACCGAAGAGCGTACCAAACAGCACAACAAAGAGATGGCACTGGCAGCTGTAGGTAGGGGGGAAGACAAAACAGGAGTAATCTCTCGACGATTCTTCTTAGATGCAGCTTATGATGTTAGTTGTGTAACCTGCGCTTATTGTGGTCGGAAGTTTCCAGTGCAACAAACATACGCTGTTCATCCAGCTGATATTAAATCTCTTAGCCATCTTACCTGGGCAGAGCTCAGTATTAGAAGTATAGATGATGAAAAGGGGTGTTTTTGCAAGCAACACGCCTCATGGGCGAGGGAGCATAGCCTTGATATCCATCATTGTTCGAGTTTGATAGATCAGATAGCTAGTGCTATATCTGATCATCTTAATCATGGTAACCCAACTTATCTGAGTCAAAGAGAGGAAACTGTGAGTGAAGATGAGTTACTCGCTCGATTTCAGCCCAAAAATGAATTACTCTAATCTTAGATGTAATAGATTCTAGTAATATAAAAAGCTCGAGTACTATTACGAATAGCTGCATTAGGGGGTGGCAGAACCTTAAAGTTCTCCATACAATTGCGTCGATGTCTAAGGGTTTTTGAGAGCGTCTTTGTGTTTGGTAACGCAGTTGAAACACTGCACTTGGCACATTAACAATTTGTTGGTATGTGGCGATATTTGGGACATGAAAAGTCCTCTCGCTGCGGAGAAACAATTTTGAGCTGCGTAAGAGGTGGTCAGGTACCCTGCTGTACGGACAGATTGTCCATAAAGCTAACTACCAACATTTGGGAAAAGACTCGAATTACGCCTCAAGAGATAGTATGGGGGGAGGTTTTACCGGATAGAAGACTTATCCAACGGCATGCGTAATTCAGTTCAAAACAGAATTTTCGTTCTTGACATGGAATCTCTCTATGGTTATCTTTATGTGGATTTGAAACTTCGGAAATGAACTCTTTAACCCTGACGACCTCAGCACAACTAAGATAAATTGACTTTCGGACGCTGTCCGTTTCCTTCATACCTGCTATGGTGGGCATTGCCAGTGGTAGCATCCCGCAAGCTTGATGCAGGTTCACATGCAAGCAGAGATAACGGGTATGGAGAAATACCCATGTTGTAGGCAGCGTTCAGCTGGAGAAGTCAGAGCCAAATGCGTCCCGGTAACGCTCTGGGGTACAAATTGGATCGTGGATAGTTTCGGGTCGGATAATCGTTCTATTCACTAGAGGAATGCTCCGATAACGTAGCTTAAAATAGCGCAGACGATGGCGATTATTAGGTAAGTTATTATCTGCATCCGCTTCTTATATTTCCAACGGTCAAATTCAGGCATCTGATCCGTTATCCTTGCTATTGGCTCTCCTCAAAAATTCCAGTAGCAAAAAAGAGATTGCAACCAGGCTAACAGCCTTTGTGAAGTTCAAAAATCCCGCCGGCGTGACGGTATACAGGAACACCGGAAGGACGTTTATGGAAGTCAAAAGGCCTATGAGAAAGCTCACTACTCCCAAGGCCATGAAAAACTGTGCGATATACATGAACATAGCTTCCCTCCTTCTTTTAACAGAATGGCTTGATGTCCCTTCTGTGCAACAATCCTTAACCTGTCATCTATAAATTTAATAACTGTTCATAAAAAAGCAAGTAAAATCCTTCAAAGTTGACTCCTGGTTCTTGACGAGAAAATAAGGCAAAGTACCCAATATCGTCACGTAATAGAAAGGCAGTTGCCATGAGCCGGAAATCTATCCTGATAGTCGACGACGAAGTCTATATGCGCGATATGTTGTTCAAATATTTCGAAGGTGAGGGGTACGACATTACTCTGGCCGAAAGTGGATTTGAGGCGTATAAGCAAGCTCAAGATACCAAATTCGACGTAGGACTTATAGATTTTCGAATGCCCGGAATGAACGGCATAGAGCTTACGAAGCTGCTTGTGAACAAAGATCCGCAAGTTGTATTAATAATCATGACCGGCTATCCCAGCGCAGAGTCCACAGCTGATGCGACAAAGCTCGGGGTCTACGCCTATGTGACAAAGCCTTTCAGGCTCATAGATATGGGCAGAGTCGTAGAACAGGGTCTTAAGGAAAGGGATCTTCAAGCTGAAAATAGGCTCCTCAGAAAGAAGCTTCAAGAAGCCCAAAAGGAGCTTAAGAAGCAGAAAGACCTGGACAAAGCTTCTGAGTCCAGCTCCGATAAGCCTGTATCCTTGGCGTTCGGACCTACATAAGCCACACTCCTAACTTCTGTCCCGAACCTTACTGGCGCGTGATAGACTATCTAAAGGAAAGAAAGTACGAAGAAGCACAGGCAGAACTCGATCGTTTCGAGATCCCATGGAAAAAGCTTAGAGGCGAGTTCGCATCCCAAACCGGCGGCGAAGGGGTCTTTGTACGTCCGGCGATGGAAGCCGCAGGGCTTAAAGCCGGCCATTCACGCCTTCCGTCTCGAGACGCTGTGATTACGCCCCAACTGCGCGAAGAATTCAAGAAACTCGTAGCTGACATGCAAAACGGCTGACGGTCCTTTTAGAATTGGGAAACGTACAGACAGATCTGTAGGGGCAGACTCGTGTGTCTGCCCGAAAAAAGTTAGGTAAATTGGCGAACACATGGGTTCACCCCTATATGAGCGTCTCTGCAACAAAACGAGATAGTCTTACGAGGGCTTTAAGTGCTCTCATAGATCACAGGGAGAAAAATGAATCAGAACACTATCAAGATAGGAGTTATCGGAGCTGGAGGCATATTCAAGAGAAGACACTTTCCCGCCTTAAAGCAAATTGAGGGCGTGGAGGTCATCGCCGTCTGCAACAGGACAAAGGAAAAAGTTGAGACGACGGCCCGGGAGCTGAACATCCCAAGGGCGGTGACAGATTGGAGAGACATTATCGCGATGGACGATCTGGACGCCGTGATAATTGCAACTCCGCCCTATCTGCACTGCGAGGCTACAATAGCAGCATTAGACGCGAACAAGCACGTCTTCTGTCAGGCCAGAATGGCCATGAACGTCGAAGAAGCGTTGAGGATGTACAAAAGATCGTTAGAATCAGACCGCGTGACGATGCTCTGTCCAGCGGACCCAGGGGACAATGCGGGAGACGCTAAGATGAAGGAGTTAGTCGATGCGGGATTCGTCGGAAAACCCTACAATATAGTGGTTACGTCGATGAATTCGGCGTACGCCGATCCGGACAAGCCGCTCCACTGGAGACAGATGGATGAGATATCAGGCTTAAACACGCTCGATGTGGGCATGTACGCAGAGAAGATACACAGTTGGTTCGGTCATTGTAAGAGCGTAGCCGCCGTGGCAAAGCATTTCATAACCCACAGAAGGGTTGAAGGTTCAAACCAGATGAGAAAGGTCGATAGACCCGACAGCGTGGCCGTTGTAGGCGAGATGGAAAACGGAGCCTTGATCGAATACCACTTCAGCGGGATGTCGAGGCCTGACGAGAAGGTAGAGGTCTACGGCTCTGACGGGACTTTGATCTATGATCTTTCCAACTGTCAGATATTCGGAGCAAAATCCGATCAAGAGGAAGTTTCGACGATACCCATCCCCGAAGAAGGGCTAAGAAAGGTCGAGGCCGATTTCATCGCCGCGATCAGAGATGGAAAGCCTGTGTGGCCCTCATTTTACGATGGATTGAAGTACATGGAGTTCACAGAGGCTGTGTTCCGCGCAGCCGATGAGAAGAAAACCATATCCTTACCCCTTGAAGGGTACTAATCCGATTAATTCATAAACTTGCTGGAGTCATTGCGAGGAGCAAAGCGACGAAGCAATCTCAAGGTTTTATAGTGGTCTCCTTATGAGAGCCGGAGAGTATTACATCTACCACAGAATCGAGATTGCTTCGCCTTCGGCTCGCAATGACACCGAAGGCGGTTAAACGACATAACTATAATATAATACAATCCCTTAATTAATGCACGGCGTTTTTTGTGAATTATTCAGGCTAATAAGGAGAAAAAAAGGGCAGACAGTGTACAGGACTTCCTACCTACCCTGGCTGGCGTAAATCTTGGGCGATAAAAGGATGGTCAATTCAAGGGATTCTGACAGGGTAAAGATAAAAGAAGCCATAGAGAAACTGGATGGTCTTCCCACACTGCCTTCGGTGGTGGTGGAGATAATGAACAGGGTGCTCGATGAGAGGTCCAGCATCCAGGATGTCGCAGAACTTGTGGAACAGGATCCATCTCTGACAGCTAAAGTTCTCATGGTTGCCAACTCCGCTCACTACGGAAGGCCCAAAGCCGTATCCACAGTTAAAGATGCCATAGTTACCCTGGGATTTAATAAGCTCAAGAGCATCGTGTTGAGCATCTCTTTGATAGACACTTTGGAATCGCTGGAAAACTCCAAGTTAGACATCAAGGAGTTCTGGCGACACTCCTTGTCCTGCGCTGTTTTATCCCAGGACATAGCAGAAAGGCTCTGTTTCGACTTTTCCGATGAAGTGTTCGTAGCCGGTTTGCTTCACGATATAGGGAAACTAATTCTGGATGTGCAGGTCCCTGACAGATTTGGGTGTGCGCTCGAACTATCTATCAAGGAGAGAATCGACTCTCCTGAGGCGGAAAGGCGCACAATCGGAGTTGACCACGGTCTGGTGGGGAAGTGGATTATGGAAAAGTGGAGACTGCCCGATCATCTGATCGGAGTTGCCTGGCTGCATCACACCCCGCCAGATTTAGATACAAAGAAGAACGGACGGGAACAGCTTATGACCTCTTTGGTCGCTTTGGCTGATAACGTATCCAATGCCTGTTCCGGAAAGATCTGGACAGTTGGATCCTTCGATAAGATAGAAAAGCTAAAAGATAGATTCAAGATGTCCGAAGACGACCTAAAGGAGATAACTTCAAAGGCCACAGAAAAAGTTGAGGAGATAGCTCAGATTTTAGGTCGAGACATAGGCTCCAGGCAGGACATTTTTACTCTTGTGCAGAGAGCCAATCAGGAACTGAGCCGGATGAGCCTGGATTTAGATCACTCCTATCGAAAATTGCAGGAGGCGCAAGAGCAGATAGTCCGGATGGAAAGGCTCAATGTTTTAGGACACGTAGCAGCGGGAATTGCACACGACTTTAATAATGTTCTAGCTACGATTTTGGTCAATGTCTCCCTTGCAAAGTATGCAAAATCGGAAGATGAAATCTCTGAGGTATTGACTACGATAGAGAAAGTGTCCATAAAGGCAAAGGACTTGACCCAGCAATTGCTCACCTTTTCCAGCGGCGGAGCGCCGATTAAGGAGACGATCTCTATCTCAGAATTAATAAAAGATTCAGTCGGCTTTGCCTTGAGAGGCTCCAATGTTAAGTGCGAATTCTCCTTCCCTGACGGTCTTTTGGCGGTTGAAGTTGATGAAGGACAGATAAGTCAGGTCATCAACAATTTGATTATCAACGCTGACCAGGCAATGCCCCACGGCGGGACAATTAAGATGCGTGCTGAAAATGTTACCGTAGGAGCAAAAGGCGCTCTCCCTTTGCAGGAGGGAAAATACATAAAAACATGCGTTGCAGATCAGGGGATCGGTATAGCCCAGGAGCATCTTGATAAGATATTCGATCCCTTTTTCACGACTAAACAGGAGGGCAGCGGCCTTGGTCTTACGACTTCCTATTCCATAGTTACGAACCACGATGGGTACATAAGTGTAGAATCCGAGTTGGGAGTTAGAACCACCTTCCATATCTATCTCCCCGCTACCTCAAAAGAAATCCAGATAAAGGAAGATGTAGAGGAAAAACCCCTTGCCGGCAAGGGCAAGATTTTGATCATGGACGATGAGGAAGACATCAGAGAGTCCCTCAGCCAGATACTGACTCATTTTGGATATGAGGCACAGTTTGCCGAAGATGGCGCCGCAGCTATCAAGCTTTACAAGCAGGCCCAGAAATCAGGACAGCCCTTTGATGCAGTTATTATGGATTTAACTGTGCCTGGCGGTATCGGGGGAAAAGAAGCCATCAGGAAGCTGCTTGAAATAGACCCTGAGGTTAAGGCCATTGTATCGAGCGGTTATTCTAACGATCCGGTATTAGCCAATTTCAGGCAATATGGTTTCAGCAGTTTTGTTGCCAAACCATATAAGGTCGAAGAACTGAGCAAGACATTACGCGAGGTGATAATGGGAACGAGTGAATGATCCTGTAGGTAAAGAGTCTCTAAATGTAAAAGAGTCGGCGATACTCAAACACACAGTCCGTCAGAAATGGCGGGCTTTCTTTTTATATAGTATTTATAGAATAGTTTATTCATACTAAATAATTGTAGAATATATATGTTATGATTTGAAAAAGGTTGACAAAGAGTCGGCATCGTCGTATATTAAGACCCTGTCCAGTTTGGGGTTCACGTCATATCATAAAACAATAGTTGAAACTTTTTATCGACAAGTGCTTGATCCTAATTGCTTTTTACTAAGAGGACAGCGGCAAGGGGAATAGGCTTTTACGCGATACTGTACAAAACCTTTAAACTGTCAGAACTTGAAGATGTGCTGACAAAAACTTCAGCATGAATTGAACTAAAGCTAAGATGAAGATTAAAACACTGATAATTGACGACGACAAAGAATTTAGCGATTCGCTTAGTCATTACCTTACTCAAGAGGGTTTTGATGTTGAAAGTGTCACTGATCCCAAAAGGGCGATGGACAAACTTAAAAGTGGGATGCATCACGTGGTACTTCTGGATCTAAAAATGCCCGCAATAACAGGTGATGATCTCCTTGTAGACATAAGGAAGTTCGACTCGGATGTGTCTGTAATCGTAGTGACGGGTTACCCGAGTACGGAATCGGCTGTCACCACGATGAAGCTGGGCGTTACTGATTACATTACGAAACCATTCAGGATGCCAGAACTTTTAGATGTTATTCAAAAGGCTCTGGCTGAGAGGGGCCTGGAAATTGATCCTGACGAAAAGTTAGCATCAGAGATAGGACAAAGGATTCGAGCTTTAAGGCAGGAAAAAGGGTTAACGATCAAGCAGTTGGCAAACAGGACAGGGCTATCGCTAAGCCTAATATCCAAGATCGAATTGGGAGACAGTTCAGCTTCAATTTCTACTTTACGTAAGATCGCCTCCGCCTTAAAAGTCCACATAAGTTACTTTTTTTTAGTGAGACAGGATAGAAATTAAACTTATGATCGTGCAGGACATTTTAGACAAAAAGTTTGGCGATAGGAATGGAAGAGCGGGAATGAACTGAACCCGTTTTTCTGAGCACGTAATTGGACAAGTAAAGCAAGTTTTTCGCGTTGGTTGCACAGACTACCCGACTTGACAGTCTTACCTTTCTGTTGGTGGGCATACCTATTCTACCAAATCGAGTGGTGCAAGACAACTTATTTCTAATGTACATCTGTAAAGATAGAAGGTTTATTTGACATAACAGCCCCCGTGGAGACTCATTTTGAGCTCTTGCATGATTCTAAAAACTTGCTAAGCCATCTGTCCAGTTTTGATGTTTTGGGGTTCACGTTACTGTTTTGGGAGAAGAGCCTTCCGTTACGTGAAGGAGGATAAGACATGGCAACCGACTTCAAAGTGCTGAACATGATAAGAAGGATCCCCATGTTCGGGGAACTCTCAGTGGATGAGGCAAAGCTGGTGCTGAGCGTATGCCAGCAGAAGGAGTATCAGCCCAATGAGGTGATATTCAAGTACGGGGGAGGCAGCAGTGAGATGTTGACCGACATTCCCCATATCACATTCATGAGGGATTATATTTCGATACATTCTTGTTTCTGAATTAATATTACCACTTTTACATTTTTCAACAAGTACTTTTTTCAATTAAAATAGTATTTTCCTCTGAATTATCACTTTCTTTGTGTTTAAATCCTCCAATTAGAGACACCTCTCCATCGACTCACAAAAAAATGTGGCAGTTTAAACAGAATAACATCGCAATCGTTCAATCCGGGATAATATTTCGGCAAATAACCTCTTGTCTATCCCAACCTCAGCCATTTGAAACGTAATATATCCGCTGTGTCTGACAATCTTCGCTCCGATTTTGATAAATTTCACGAGGAGGCTGCGTAGTGACCAGTGTTTGATTTTCTTCGGAAGAACAAAACGTCGCAGGAAGTTGCCCAAGTTGTAAGCCAGAACAAACAGCCAGAGCCTCACCTGATTGGAGACGAAACGCTTGCATGAGAGTCGGGTCCAGTTCAGAGCATACTTGCCCTCCTTAATCCACTGCTCAGCTCTGCCACGGCCATTGTAGAAGTGTACCACGCCTTCTGGCTTGGCGCTCATGTTGGTCACGATAAATCCCACTCTTGGGAATAACTCCCCTTGGTGCCATTCAACCTTGGCGACCACTCGCCTCGATTGATCCCAACTGGCCGCTTTATATTGAAATTCATATAACGATACAATCGGTTTCCTCGGCGGTCGTCCAACTGGCCGAGTCAGCAGGTATCGTATCTTTTCATAGAGTATCTCATTTGCGGGAAGCCGAATGGCATACAAATAGCCGTTTCCCTCCAGATAATCATAAATCTCAGGCTTTGCGAATGCAGCATCGCCTCGAAAGTATTTCCTATTCTTCTTGCTCTCGTATCTCTTGACGATCGGTTCCAGAACTTCCTTCCAACGATCAGCACTGTGAACATTACCAGAGCGAAGTAGGACTCCTTCACAATCCCCGAACTGATTGAAGCAGAACACTGGATGAAAACAGGTACATCCGAAATGACCGTTGTAAGCTGATCCTTCCTGCTGGCCATGTACCGGACTCTCCGAACTGTCCATGTCCAGAATGATTCGTTGATGCTGTGTTTTACTCATCGCTTTTTGAACCCACTTGCCATTGATATCTGACAAGTTTCTGAGATTGTCATGCTGAGTCAGTATATCAGTTTCAAAACGTCCTATCGTGTTGGAGCTGGCAGCTTGCCTGCCTTTGTCCTTCTTTCCGGTAATCGCTCGCATGACGGGATCAACGGATAATCGCTCGGCGTCATTTACATCTTCATATCCTGCAAGACGGCTGTATATCGATTGACGCAGGAGAGTAGATATATCATGTTGGATATTACGGCCTGTGCGTTTATCGGTAAAAACCGCTGATACCGAATCAAATAATCCCAGTGCGTAATCAAGGTCACGATACGCAAGAAGTCCACCGTTTGATGTCACCTTTGCACCATGAAATTCAAGCTTTATTCCTCCATCAAAACCTACTTTCATTCTTTCACCCTCTGGATGATCAATATTTATCCGCCATTTATGAGTCTTATTTATTGTAATATAACATGTTCTGGCGACTTTGACAACCATTTTTCGGGTCTAATATGGCGAATGGGGGATAAGATGTCTGAAGGTGACAGTACGGTCGAAGGCCTGAAGCCCTGGCAGAATTCCTAGCAGTTGACAGGTTACATATATCCAGAGGGAATGTGTCGCGCCACGGAGGAGGCCTTAAATAACATGATAAAATCACATGATTACCAGGGGATTCAATGAACACTACACGGTGGGCGACATTTCAGAAGCAATAAGTAAGGTTGCCCATGAGTTCAAAGAATACAGAGGAAAGGTAACCTCGACCCTGTATTTAACGGTTCTTCAGGCTTCTCCTCTTATTTTCTCTACAACCCTTTCAAGATCCTTATCCCCATAGAATTCGATCTCTATCTTTCCCTTTTTGCCCCTTTTGGATATTCTGACGGCTGTGCCGATTAGCCTTTGGAGTTCCTCTTCAATGGAGACGAGGAAGGGGTCTTTGGTCCTTCTTTGTCTTAACCTCTTAATCCTTGCCCCGGACGACCAGGCTTTGGAAAGCTGTTCGACTTTTCTGACAGATAGTTCTTCTTTAATAGTCTTTCGGAACAGCTCGATCTGGTCATCTTCGTCGCTTAAGGAGAGGATTGCCCTTGCGTGACCCATCGAAAGTTGGCCGCTCAAGATAGCTTCCTGGATTTCCATAGGAAGACGTAAGAGCCGAAGCAGATTTGCTACTGTGGATCGGTCCTTTCCTACCTTTCTTGAGACCTCCTCCTGCGTCAGGTTGCACTGCTGCATCAGTGCCCGATATGCCTTAGCCTCTTCGACTGGATTGAGATCCTCTCTCTGTATATTCTCTATTAGCGAAAGTTCCATCATATCTTCAAAAGGGGCGACTTCTACTACGATGGCAGGGATGGTATCTATCCCCGCATCTTGAGTGGCTCTCAGCCTCCTTTCTCCCATTATCAACTGATAGCCCTGCCCGAAGGGCCTTACAACGATGGGCTGGATGACCCCCCTTTTGAGTATGGACTCTTTCAGTTCCTCTAAACCCTGGGGATCGAAGTCTGCGCGGGGTTGATAGGGATTCGGGCTGATCTGGGACACCTTCAAATTAGCTATATCTTTGCCCTTGACCTCTGGAATTCCTTCTACAATTTCGGGGATAAGGGCTCCTATGCCTCTTCCGAGAGCTTTTCTATTCATTGTTCAATATCTCTTTTGCCAAACTTATATAGTTCTTTGCGCCTGAGGAGTCGATGCTGTAGAGTATTATAGGCTTTCCGAAGCTGGGCGCCTCTCCGAGTCTCACATTTCTGTCTATAACAGTCTTGTAAATCTTGTCCTTGAAGTGGTTCCTGACCTCCTGTTCCACCTGTCGGGAGAGATTCAGCCGTGAGTCGTACATTGTCAGGAGGACTCCTTCCACTTGGAGCTTTCTATTCAGGTGCTTTTGGACGAGCTCGATGGTCTCAAGCAGTTTGGCCAGACCCTCTAAAGCGTAGTACTCACACTGGAGAGGGATAAGGACAGAGTCCGCGGCTGTAAGTCCGTTGAGCGTCAATATACCGAGAGAGGGTGGAAGGTCTATTATTATGTATGCATAGTCGTCCCTTACGTCTTGCAGCGTCTTTTGGAGAGTTGTCCTGCTGGCGTTGACCATCTCGACCTGTGCTCCTGTGAGGCTGATGTGTGAAGGAGCTATAAAGAGGAAAGGGATGTCGTGGCCTCTGATAATCTCCGATAGTGGCGTTTCATCTATAAGGACTTCGTAGATGCTTCTGTTTACTGTGTCGGGGTCTATCCCACAGCCGCTTGTGGCGTTTGCCTGCGGGTCTAAGTCCACAAGGAGGGTCTTCTTCTCAGCGACTGCAAGACAGGCCGCTAGATTAATTGCTGTGGTAGTCTTACCAACTCCGCCTTTCTGGTTAGCTATGCATATTATCCTTCCCACTTTATCTTTCCACACGCACGAGTTAAGCCGACGTTATTGAGGTCGCCGCTGTGCCGCTGATAATTTCTGTGTGAAGATAAGAGAAACCCCTATCATTGTCAAGGTATTTCTGAAAAGGACAGGGCTATTCAATTACTATTCGATCATCTCTGTTGGCTTACAGCTGAGAATTGAATGACCCGGGAAAGTGGTTTTGTGTGATAGAGTTATAGAATTTAAGGGTTAGATCATATCAGAGAATCTGTGCAATTGTGACAGATATGTTGGAAAATGTAAACTATCTTTTGTTTCAGTTTGGAATACAGTTCGGATAATCCGATCTTAAAAGCTGTTGGTTCTTGTCCCTGTTTTAAGATTTCGACTGAGCGCAAGAACGCCCGATGTGACGAAAAATTCCTTGACTTAGCTTTACCGCTATACTAAATTCTCTTTGGCTTTCTAATGGTGGACGAACGAAGATAATTAGAACCGGGATCAGGTATTTGACGTTAAATACGGTCTTGTCAAAGCGCGATGCGGAGAGGATATACTCAGCGGCGCTTGAGGTGTTGGAGAAGACGGGAGTGGATGTGTGCGAGGGGGAATCGGCGGAACTTCTAAAATCAGCAGGTGCGTCAGCCTGTGGCCAAATGAGAGTGAGGATTCCAGGGCATGTGGTTGAAAGGGCCATAGAATCTGCTCCCAGGAAGATCAAATTATACGATAAAGATGGTAATTGTTCTCTTATATTAGGGAATAAAGACGTATATTTTGGTGTGGGGACGGACTGTGCTAATATCATGGATATATATACAAAAGAGAAAAGACCCGTTAGACAAGAAGATATATTAAAAGGAGCGATTGTAGCAGATAGGCTCGAAAATATAGATTTTGTTGTGAGCGTGGGGGGACTTTCAGATGTAAGGAAGCTAGCTGACAATACTCGAAAGCCCCTCCTTTTTAATGTAGATGATGTCGATGTTATATCAGATGTAACAGGGGGCAGGGGAGTGATTCTGTTTGCCGAGCCGGCCTCTCCCTTTGTTCATACGCAAAAAGGACTTGAGAAGGTCCTGTGGGCTGCCGGTAACAGTGTTCCGATGGTCTACGCCTCGAGCCCGATATGCGGGTCGAACGCCCCCGTGACCCTGGCAGGGACGTTGACTGTGGCTTTAGCGGAGTGTTTAAGCGGTCTTGTGGTATCTCAGTTGAAGCGTGAGGGCTCTCCATTCGTAATCGGAATACTTCCGTCGGTTATGGACATGTCTTCATGTCTATTGTCCTACTGGGGGCCTGAGCCACTTCTGCTTTCTTCGGGATTTGTGCAGATGGCCAAGAGACTCGATTTGCCCGTACTTGTGGCTGCCGGCGGAAGCGATTCGTCTGCTTTGGACGAACGCACCGTACTGGAATTCTGGTCATCCTGTCTCTGGGCGGGACTGAGCGGAGCCGATATGGTCTGCTGCACGCCAGTCTTGGAATCTGGGCTAACTGGGTCGCTTGAGTTGATCGCATTGGCAGACGAAATAGCCTCTTTTACAAGGAGAATGAGAAGAGGTATAGATGTGGAAAAGATATCTTTAGATGTTATGGATGCTGTGGCTCCGGGCGGAGACTTTTTGGGATCAGATCATACTGCTGAGAATTTCAAAGATGAGTTGTGGCTTTCGGATTTTATGATGGATAGAGGGACGTCGCTTCTGGAGAAATCCAGAGAGAGAGCAAAGGCGCTCTTAGGGGACAGGGAAAAGCAATAATCCAAAATGTTGGTATATCGTGATATTAGGGAGATTTAACGTGCCTACGTTTACGGCTGATCAGTTGAGAAGGATAAGCAGGGACATATTCCAGGCAGTCGGTTCGCCTAAGGATGAGGCCGAGACGCTGACGGATTTCCTGGTTTTAGCCAATCTTATGGGTCACGATTCGCACGGGGTTATAAGGATTCCTCAATACGTGACGGAAGTTCAGGAGGGCAATGCCTTTCCCGGGGCGAAGATCGAGGTCGTCAGGGAGTTGGGCTCGACGGCTATTCTCAGCGGGAATTGGGGCTTCGGACACGTCATCGCCAAGGCAGCTATGGAGAAGGCTATGGAGATGGCGGAGAAGTCCGGCATCGCATCTGTGGGAATTATCAACTCCAACCACATAGGCAGGATCGGAGCCTATCCCGAGATCGCAGCGAAAAGCGACATGATAGGTTTCGTCTGCGCCAACTCTCACGGTGAGGGTCAGACCACAGCCCCCTGGGGGGGGAAAGAGAGGAGACTGTCAACCAACCCCATCTCCTTTGCCATCCCTACGGGGTCGGGTAATCCGATCGTTTTGGATATGACCACCAGTGTTGTGGCTGAGGGTAAGATCAGGGTTTACAGGAACAGAGGTCATGAGCTCCCGAAGGGCTGGATAATCGACTCCGAGGGAAATGCGACCATAGACCCCAATAGTTTCTACGACGGGGGTGCTCTCCTTTCGTTTGGAGGCGTTGTAGGCTATAAGGGATTCGGGTTAGGATTAATAGTGGATATCCTTTCTGGGGCGCTGACCGGCGCGGGATGCACAGGTGTGGGAGGAATAGGTAGAACCGGGAACGCAACCTTTTTGATCGCCATCAGGATCGAAAACTTCATACCGATAGATGAGTTCAAAGAGCAGGTAGACGCGCTCAGGGATCATGTCAAATCGGCTGAGAGAGAGGCGGGTGTGGACGAGATATTAGTTCCAGGCGAGCCAGAGTTCAGGACTCAGGAGAAGAGGTTGAGGGAGGGTATCTTTATAGAGGACAGGACTTGGGGTATGATATCTGAGGCGGCTTCAAGTTTGGGGTTAGACACTGAATCTGTGTAGATCAAGGTTATGACCTGAGCTATAGATCTGAAGGAAAAATAATGTTTTCCATACGAATACGCAAAGGATGGGAGATTCCCGAGCGGGAGGCCACTCCGGAGGCTGTCTACCAAGACCGTCGGAGCTTTCTGAAGGCTATGGGATTCACCGGTCTGGGGGCGTTCGGGCTCCTTTCAGGATGTCTTGAGACAAAGGGAAATAAGGAAGTGACACAGAAGGAGAAACTGCGCCCTATTGAAGCGACTCGGAATACAGCTTTTACATTGGATCGCCCTATTACCGAGGAATCGGTGGCGGCGCGCTACAACAACTTCTACGAGTTCACTGACAGAAAGGAGAGAGTCTGGAAGATGGTGGGTAGATTCCAGACGCGCCCTTGGGAGATAGAAGTGGCGGGGCTTGTTGATAATCCCAAGATCTATGATGTGGAAGATCTGATGCGCCTGATGCCGATGGAGGAGCGACTCTACCGCTTCCGATGTGTGGAGGCGTGGGCTATGGCTGTCCCGTGGATAGGCTTTCCCTTCAAGGCTCTCATAGATATGGTGCAGCCGTTCTCTTCGGCCAGGTACGTGCGCATGCTCACGTTCCTCAAGCCAGATCAGGCGCCGGGGCAAGAAAATCAGCGCTGGTATCCCTGGCCCTACTTTGAGAGCTTGACCATGGCCGAAGCGACTAACGAACTGACGATCCTGGTTACAGGGATATACGGTCACGAACTGCCCAAGCAACACGGTGCACCTATTCGCCTGATCGTGCCCTGGAAGTACGGGTTTAAGAGTATCAAGTCCATCGTGCTGATCGAATTTACAGATAGGCGTCCACCGACCTTCTGGAATACTTTAGCGCCAAGGGAGTACGATTTTGTTGCCAACGTCAATCCCAATGTGCCACATCCTCGCTGGTCGCAGGCTTCCGAACGGATCATAGACACCGGCGAAAGACTCCCGACTCTGCTTTGCAACGGCTATGCTGAGTACGTATCCCACCTGTATGAGGCATAGAATAGCTTGACTTAGCTTTTTCGACTTTTCTGGCTATGAACTGTTTTTCAAAATTATCCTTGACAAGGAAAGCTGCTCTTCATATATTTGTTGGTAATTATTCGCAATAGGTAATAATTATTAGATTCTGCCTCTGGTTTATCTTCAATCGAGATTCCAATAAGGTTGAAGCATAAACTTAGAGAGAAGCCTGATTCGGGAAAGCCATCTGTCGGGATCTGCTGCACATAGCTTCATCGGCTGGGCTGAGTAAATGGCTCATATGGGGTTCGATTGGCTCGTAGTGGACACTGAGCACGGTCCGGCAGGACTTGAAACGGTAGCTGGTTCTTTTCAGGCCATGACAACCACCGATGCTGTTGCCATGGCGCGTATTGCGTGGAACGATCCAGAACTGATAAAAGGCCGCTGGATGCAGGGGCTATGGGAATCGTCCTCCTATGGTGAACAAGCCCTGCAGAGCCGGAGTGGGTGATGAAGTTTCCACCAGAGAGGTCTGGATCCGTAGAGACTGGACGGGTTGCTCTTTTGGAGAACTATTTTGAGGATGCAAGAATCGAAATTCTGGATGTGATCATGATCGAGCATATTGAGGCTGTAAAGAGAGTTCGTGAGATACTGTCAGTTGAGGGGGTGGATGTGGGCTTATAGGGCCTCACGATCTTGCTTGGTATGTGGGTGTCTCTGAATGGTCTGAGGATCGTGAGGCTGCGATTTTAGAGATAGCCACGAGGGCAAAAACGTAGGTGCACCCGCAGGGATTGTGACTAGGTCTTCAGAGGTCACAATGAGGAGGATCCAGCAGGGTTTTGGTTCTGTAGATTATTTGTTGGGTGTGGATTTTAAAGCGTCAGTGGTAAAGGGGTCGCTCTCCAAGGTAAAGTTGGAATAGCTCCGCCTGTCGTCACCACTAACTTCTAATTCCTTTGTTCTGTAGGCAATATGTCAATCCATTCACTATTAATCATTTCAGAGGGAGGTGTAGCATGACTCCAAAAGAGGTTCTGGACCTTTGTAAGGAAAAGGACATCAAGTTCGTCGATTTAAAGTTTACGGATCTTCCGGGACTTATGCAGCATTATACTATTCCTGTGCAGGAACTGACGGAAGATATATTCAAAGAGGGTTCTGGCTTTGACGGCTCGAGCATAAGAGGGTTTCAGGGGATTCAGGAAAGTGACATGCTGTTGGTTCCCGATCCTGACACGGCGGTTGTGGACCCTTTTTGTTCCTATCCGACGTTGACTTTGATCTGTAACGTAATGGACCCTGTGACGGGGGAGTCGTACTCAAGGGACGCTCGATATGTGGCTCAAAAGGCGGAGGATTATCTTGGGTCTACAGGCATAGGAGACGCGAGTTATTGGGGTCCTGAGCCTGAGATGTACATACTTAATGACGTAAGGTTCGATCAGACCGCGAACAGCGGGTACTATTTCCTGGATTCCGATGAGGGTGCGTGGAATTCAGGACGAGAAGAGAACCCGAATTTAGGACATAAGATGAGGCACAAGGAGGGTTACTTCCCAGTATCTCCTATGGATTCGCTTCAGGACCTACGCTCTGAGATAGCCTTAACAATGATGGACCTGGGGATTGGGATAGAGGTGCATCACCATGAGGTGGGCACAGCAGGCCAGGGCGAGTTCGACATGAGATTCGCCCCTTTGACCAAGATGTCGGATCAGGTTATGACCCTGAAATATGTGGTCAAGAACGTGGCAAAAAGGCACAACATGACGGCGACTTTCATGCCGAAACCGATATTTATGGACAACGGTTCGGGGATGCACGTTCATCAGAGCATCTGGAAGGACGAAAAGAACCTGTTCTTTGATCCTTCAGGCTATGCGATGTTGAGCCAGACGGCCCTTTTTTACATCGGCGGGCTTTTGAGGCATTCTCCCGCCATGTTGGCTTTTTGTGCTCCGACTACCAACTCTTACAGGAGGTTGGTGCCGGGCTACGAGGCTCCAATAAATTTAGCCTATTCTCAGAGAAACAGGAGCGCGTGCGTGAGGATCCCCACCTATTCCAAGAGCGAAAGGACCAAGAGAATAGAATATAGACCTCCCGATCCGAGCTGCAACCCCTATTTGGCTCTGGCCGCGATGCTTATGGCTGGATTGGACGGGATCCAGAACAGGATAGATCCGGGTGAACCTCTGGATAAGGACATTTACGACCTTCCACCTGAAGAGTTGGCAAAAGTCCCCTCAACTCCTGGATCTCTGGATGCTGTACTTAAGGCCCTCGAAGATGACCACGAGTTCCTTTTGAAGGGTGACGTGTTTACGGAGGATCTGATAGAGACGTGGATAGATTACAAGATGGAAAGGGAGGTAGATGCTGTCCGCCTGCGACCTCATCCCTATGAGTTTTATCTTTACTTCGATATGTAAGAACGTTGTATCTGACGTTTCTAATTTGAGGTGCCTACCGAAACAAAAGGAGCCATCTTACAAAAATATCCAGGTGGCTCCTTTAATTGCAGGCAATTACAAACTTCAGCTTTCCGCTCACAGGTTGCGTGTGTTATCGTTCGAATATCCTTTCTATCTGATGTAAATCGCAGTCCTCAAGGCCCTCAATCACCAGGTCTGCTGAAGCGAGTTTCTCCGCAGGATACGAATTCGTCACAGCCAAACACTTCATACCTGCTTCCTTTGCAGCCTGGACTCCATGAATGGAGTCCTCTACAACTAAGCACTCCCAGGCTTCAAGCGCACATTGCTTTTCCCTGAGGAGTTCCTGGGCTTTAAGAAAGGACTCAGGATCCGGTTTTCCGTTTTTCACGTCCTCTGCGCCCACCACCTGGTCGAACTCGTCTCTTAGCCGCAATTTGTTTAAGCCAAATTCTATCTCGCCTTTTCTGCTTCCTGAGGCAATCGCTAAAGGGAACCTCTTGGACACCTTCTTGATAAAGGTGACCGCACCGGGGAAGGCTGTAAGATGGTCTTTTATAAATTCGTTGAAGTAACGGGACTTCCGGGCGATTAGATCCTCTATCACAGCCTCATCCACTCTTCTCCTATTATCTTGCAGCACAGCGCAGAAACATCCTCTGTCATCCATTGCAAGATACTTAGCGAAGTAGTCCTTTTCACTAAGTATAATACCCTCCTGGTCTAAGACCCTCTGAAACATCTTTAAGTGAATAACCTCACTGTCCACGATGATTCCGTCATAGTCGAAGATAATAGCCTTGAGCACATAATCCTCTACATAGAGCCTAACAGCTTTGAGGAAAAGCAGTCTAAGCGAGATTGCTTCGGGTTGAACCCCCGATAGATTCAATCGGGGACAGGTCTACTTGTTTTAGAGGCGGTCTTTGATCGCCTCTAAAAGACGGGTTTTAACATCTCCCGGCATTCCGTCTATCTGACATCCCGCCGCGTTAGGATGTCCTCCTCCACCGAATTCTTTGGCGATCTGGCTGACATTTACCTTATCGCTCGACCTCAAGCTGACTCTGAATCTGCTCTGTTCGTATTCTTTCAAGAAGAGCGCGACTTCTACACCTTCTATAGAGACTGCGTAGTCCACAAATTGATCCGCATCTTCGTTCAGTCTGTAATCCCCGTTTCTCAGCATTATGGAACATACCCTGCCGTCTAAATGTACGTCCAGCGAATTCAAGGCCTTGCCTAACATCACCACAGACTCAAAGGACCTCTTCCCATAGACAGCGTCCGCAATAAGATTGGGTTTCGCGCCGTTTCTTACCATCTGGGCGCAGATGTTCAAGGCCTCTTCCGAGGTATTGGAGAACATAAACCTGCCCGTGTCAAACATTATGCCTGTGTATATGCACGAGGCAAGCCTCTCGCCAAACTCCATCCCCAACTCCGCCGCGATCAGGTATATTATCTGAACTGTTGAACTTGCATCGGCTTCAATCAGGTTTAATGTCCCATATTCCGTATTGCTCTCGTGGTGATCTATGTTCAAAATAGATCCGTTTTCATCTAAAAGTTCTGCCACCCTCCCCGCCCTCTCCAGGTTTGCACTATCCAGAAGAATGACATTCTGCGCCTTCGTTCCAGCTAATATTCCCTCTTTGAAACTTTCTATCTCCCCAAATCCCGGAAGAAAGTCGTACTTATCGTCAGTACGTTCATCGTGCAGGATTATCCTGAAGTCTTTTTCCATTTTCTTCAGGATGATCCTAAACGCCAAGACCGATGCGATAGCGTCTCCGTCTGCGTTCAGGTGAGTGGAGACTATAAAGTTGTCGTTTTCCCGCAAAAAGGTTTTCGCCCCTTCAATGTCCATAAATGACGACCTCCTCATTCCGATTCGTCAATTCTAAACGCCAGCTCTTTCAATATCTTTTCGTCCTCAGACAGGACCTCCGTCCTCCACTCCCCTGTCCACTTTCTGGGAATAGCTTTGCTGCTCCACGTTCTCCACCTTTGGGATTTTACGTAGAGTCTTATCCTGAATACCTCCTCATCCTTGTAGTGCCATACGTGCTCTACATAAGTCATCTTCTTTGTACTCATGACCTCTGTGAAGAAGTAGAGTCTTCCCACACTCGCTCCGAAAACGGAGTCAGGCTCTACGGGTTCTCTGTCCTTGACGCCCTCACATATCAGAGCGCGCTCTATATAGATGGAATCCGCCTCGGTTGAAGATGTATCATCTTGGACGTCGGCTTGTGCCCAGGATAAGCTTGAGAACAAGACAGAGGCAATCCCGCACAGCCTTACGATACGTTTCATAACCTCATTTCCTTTCAACTGTTTATGCTGTCTTTTCGGAGAAAGCGCTGATTCCTCTGGAGTTGTTGAATCTGGAAATATAAGAAAATATCGATCTAAGAGCAAGGGATTGCGATCTTCTCGATTTCCGTCTGCAGCATGGGGATAGGATACATTATTCCGGCAGACTATAGAAGTTTTTAGCTGCACTACGCTGCCTGAGCGTTTGGGTCATAGTAGTCGAACAGGTCTTTTTTGGACAGATCCTCGGGAATCTCTCTGTAGACCTCAAAGCGGGGGTTGCAGATAAGAGAATTTAGGTCATCGCACTGTACGACTTTCTTGCCCTTTATCTCCAGAACTTCAACATCGTCCAGGCTCTCGGGAACGATTCCTCTTTCCATGCCGATCTTCAGATAGATCAGTTTGCTCACATCAAATCCCATAAGATACCCTCCGACAAGGTCTACAGACGGCATATCGTATCCTGCTATGACGAGTCCGCAGGTAAAGTTTCTGCCAAGATAAAAGGCGTTGCCATCTCTTCCTACGACTCCCTCTATCATGTTGAAGTCCGGTTGGAGGGCCAAGTAAAGGTCCCAATGCAGATGAGCTATAGTGGTTTGCCATCTGTTGTGGTTCTCCTGGTTCTTTCGCTCTATCCGTTGCTCTTGGAAAGCTATTTTACTGGCATCCCAGCAGAGGTGTCGGTCGCACGCAGGGATCATCACTCCCTGCTGATTCTTGCCGCACAGTGTGATGATGCTTAAGTTGTGAGTTTTGAACTTGGGGACGTTCATGTAGAAGACGTCCTCTGATTTTGCCCAGCGGGATATACCGATGTCGTTCCTCAGCACTGTACCCTCTGGTCGCACTCTCACGTTGCCGTAGTCACAAAGATCGATGAGATGGAGATTTTTCTCCTTTGCCATCTGGCTATAGCCGCTCCTGCCCCAATAGCGCTCTTTCTCCTGCAAAGTCCGCACGTCTAGGGCCTCAGCGACTAGTATATCTTCACATTTGATGCCCTTTGTATCAACAAAGTAGTCGGCTATCCCACCGACAAAAGCAGGATGGGTCACTATACCGCTCTCCCTGGGGCTTCCTCCAGTTACGTTCGGCTTCATCATCACCAGTCGACCACCGGGGCTTACATCCAGGGCTCTTAGCATCTCTTTTGCCATATCTTCAAAGTACCCGTCCCTCACCGGATCTTGAATGTTGCGCTTGAGCACATATACCTCTGGTCTGGACATATTAGTCTCCGTTTCATTGAGCACCAGACGATTCTTTGCGATGATTAAGCACTATTTCTTATCCTTTTTCGGTATTTCTCCATTCTCTGACCCAAAGTCCTTCAATTTTTCGGTCAACTCTCTTAAACGTTGATCTACCAGGAAGTTGACTGTTCCCTCCGGGTAAGCGCCGTCTTTTCTCTTCTCCCCGACTTCGACTCCAGTGAGAATTTCTACCCCTTGGTCAATGGTCTTTACTGGGTAGATATGGAACTTTCTTTCAGAAACAGCTTTGACGACATCTTTCCTGAGCATAAGGTCGGGGATGTTCAAATAGGGGATTATCACGCCCTGCGTTCCGGTAAGGCCCCTAGTTCTGCACACATCGAAGAAGCCTTCTATCTTCTGGTTGACGCCTCCTATGGGTTGGATTTCACCTTTCTGATTGACCGAGCCTGTAACCGCAAGATCCTGCCTTAGCGGCAGTCCTGCGAGGCTGGAGAGGATAGCATAGATCTCGGTGGACGATGCGCTGTCTCCGTCAATTTCGCTGTACGACTGCTCGAAACAGAGGCTTGCGCTCATCGTTAGCGGCATCTCCTGTGCGTACTTGCCTCTCAGGTACCCGCCGATTATGAGGACGCCCTTATCGTGAGTCTTGCCCGAAAGGTCCGCTTCTCTGTCTATGTTGATTATGCCTGATCTTCCAAGAGACGTCTCGGTGGTGATCCTTGTGGGTTTTCCGAAGGAGTGCTCTGCAAAGCTGTAGACCGCAAGTCCGTTGACCTGTCCGACCTTTGTGCCCTCTGTATCTATCATTATGGTCCCTTCGTCTATCCTCTCCTTCAATTTGTCCTCAATGAGGCTGACCCTCTCTATTTGTTCCTTTATGGCTTTGTCCACGTGTCTTTCACTTACACAGTCCGCGCCGTCCTGTCCTGCCCAGTAGTCGGCTTCTTTTATCACGTCCGCTAAGTTGTTGAATCTGGAGGACATCTTGTTCTGTCTTCCCGCCATCTTGACTCCGTATTCTACGACGACGGCCACGCTTGTCTTGTCAAAGGCTCTTAGATTCTCCTCGTCGCATATCTTGCGGATGAAGCAGGCGTACTGGAGTATGCTGGCCTGGTCTTTGTTCATAACCGAGTCGAAGTCGGCTCTGACTTTGAAGATCTTTTTGAAATCGTCGTCCTGGTGGTACAAGAGATAGTAGATGAACGAGTCTCCTATCATTATGACCTTTACATCCACGTCTATGGCTTCGGGCTTTAGGGCAGATGCAGTGAAAAAGTGGACAGGATCGTACGTCTGGATCTCAACCTTCTTATTCTTAATAGCTCTTTTGAGGGTCAGCCAACTCCCGGGTTCTATCAGCACGTCCAGGGCGTTGAGTATGAGGTAACCCCCGTCAGCCCGTATGTAGGAGCCAGCTTTGATCTTGGTGAAGTCGGTTCTCCACTGACCAGATCTATCGAAGACATTTTCGATGGTGCCGAACAGATTCTTGTAGGAGGGAGAATTCTCCGTGATAATAGGCGCGCCCTCTGTGTGGGAGTTGTCGACCGCGACGTTTACCTTATACTCCAAGAATTCATCTTTTTGCTGGGGGATCGCAAGACCGGGGATGGCAGGTGCAGACTGCTTAGCGTCGTACTTTTCCCTGAATCTGTCCAGGTCTTCGATGATGCTTTTGCTGACCTCGTCGAGATACTCATCTATCTTTTCATCTTTGTACTTCTCCGAAATTTCAGATATGGAGTGCTCGACCGAGGGCATAACAGCTTCGTTGTCCACCGATGCGATCTCTTCTTTGATCGTCTTTTCTATGTTTCTGGTCTCCTTGAATATGTTCTCAAGTTCTGCAGACAGGCTGTGGTATTTTTCCTTTAAGGCGTCAAGGTCAGATTTTGAAAATTCCCCTTTATCTGCTGTCTTTTCGAGCTGGTCAAAGCTTAAGGTGTTCCCGCCGATCACAGGGACGATATCGGGCCTTGTGTAGGGACCGAGCTGGTCCTGAACGAGCGAGAAGTTCTGCTGGTTGACTTTATTTTCAAACTCTCTGACCATCTTCTTTTCTTGGTCTCTCAGATGTTCTATGATTTCCTTTTTCCTGTCCTGATGGTCTTCGCTTTCAAGTATCTGAGGGATGTTGGTCCTTAGGGATTGGATCAGGTCGTCCATATCTTTTCTGAACTGACTTCCCCCTCCGGCGGGGAGCTTGATCACCCTGGGCATGTCGGGGTTTTTGAAGTTGTTGACGTAGCATTTGTCGCTGGGAGGTATGCGGTCTTTTTCCTTCCCTTTCAGGAGTCTATACACGGAGGTGGCTCTGCCTGTCCCTGAAGCCCCGGTCGCGAATATATTGTATCCTGAACTTTTTATGTCCAGACCTAATTTGATGGCTTTGACAGCCCTTTCCTGACCAAGTATATCCACGCACGCTGTCAGATCGTCTGTAGTCTCCATGTTAAGATCGTCGGGGTTGCATCTCCACCTGATCTTTTCTATTGAAACCTCTTCAAAGTCCGTCTTTTCCAACATTTCTTTCTAACCTCCTTCAAATACACCCTCTACTTGCAGGAACTGTTAGTTTCCGGATTGAGTCTCCCCATTGTCGATCCTAAACTTAATCCGTGAAAAGTAGTCCCGGCTCACATCGCCAGGGTGACTTTGAATTTTATCACATAGATAATGCCTATCGAAAGAACGGTCACGGCGGCGATGATGAATCCTGAAGGGACAGAAAGGCTTGCTCCACTTTCTACAGCCCCTTGAAGTTTCTTGATCTTTCTTGAGGTGTATACATCTATTATTATCAAAAGTACTACTAACAGAAGTTTAGTCAAAAGCCAGTGATTAGTGAACGGATTGTAGTGGCGTATTAAGATAAGTGCAATTCCCAGCACTAAAGATAGCGCGGCTGCCGGCATCTGTAAAGATAGGTAGAGTTTGCGCTGAACGGATAGTAGATAGCTCCTGTTTTCCCCCGACTCTCCTGACGATAGGGAAAATATAAAACCTTGTCCCAACAGTGTTCCTGCCCAGGCTATTACAGATAGTATATGGAGCGTAAGACAAAGCTGATATAACATTATGATCTACTCCATCATTATGAGAGGATATATTGAAATTTATCTTCGATTAGAAGTTGAGACGCCCACTCCGTCTAAACTTATTGGCAAAAAGTCCTTGACAATACGAAATCTCGCCTTAGGTTTAAGTTTGTCTATATTCTCCATATCAATATGAATATACGGTAAGTTGCTCTGACAGTGCACGAAGGAGTCAAGCTGGAAACTCCTCAGGATCGGATTTTTCCAGGAAGTAGACCATCACATACTCCTCCGCCGTTCTCTTTGGGCCTGGCAGGCTGCCCACGCGGCGCGCCAGCGCTTCAAGGTGACGTTTGACGAAGAACATGTATAATTGCGTGGCAAAGTCAGCCGACTCATGAGCGTGCAGGGAGAGATCCGACAGTTCTTCGATATCCTCAACGCCGATGGCCTTACGGTTGACAGTTCGCATCTTGTCCTTTAGGGCTCCCAGGTCCTCTGTCGAGACACCCAGGAGGAACTCCCGGAAGGCGTCGGTCTCATCCTCTGTGCAGTCGGTCTTGGAGAAGTATTCGATAAAGTGAGGGTCACATCCTTCTCTCAATAAAGAGAATATTTCGGCTGTTCCTGTCAGCGTGCCAAATTGGACCATAATTTTGCGTCTGGCCTCCCAGGTCGCCTTGAGGAGGGGGAAGAACTCCTGCAGGTGTAACGCAGAGCGGTCTTCCCAGATGTGGATCAAAGCCTTGGTTCCCTTTTGGGAGATGCTGAGCTCCAGCTCACTGTCACAGACGATGGCTATCAGAAGATCCTCGGTTACTTTTGCGTAGATGTTCTCGCCGATCAGCGCCTCGATGTCTCTGTCAATAGCGGAAAAGCCGTCGCGGTCGGACAGCGCCTCATTGGCGACGTAGCGCAACAGGCGGAAAAAATTAATGCGAGACATAAGGTATGTCTGTCCGGCGATAGCTCGCATAGGAAGTATCATATCTACGGTGAAGAGCGTTGCCTTTGATATCGTCTGGATCAGCGAAGAAACATCGCGCTGGCGATGACCTAACTTTTGGCGCTTGAAAAGGGAGGGGTAGTGAGAAATAAGAGCGCCGATGTCCTTAAGTTGATCTGCCTGGCTCTCTATGGCGTGCTCCAGTTCCAGTTGGTCGTCTCCTGTTGCTCTTAAGGCATCAAGTACTTTGTGGATTATCCCACGCTCATTGGAGCTGAAAGCGGGGATGTCAATATGGCTCTTTTCCATAGCTGTTAAAGATAACAAACTTTATCTCGTAGTCAAGGATTTTTATCTTGGGAAATCCAAGTTGCAATGAGGATATCTCCTTGAATTACTCAGAAAGTCTCGAATCGAAAGATAAAGAATATATCTGGCATCCCTTCACCCAGATGAAGGACTATCATGACGAAGCTCCGCTGATAATAAAAAGAGGAGACGGTGTCTTCTTAGAAGACACAAATGGGAAGAGATACATAGACGGTGTATCATCGATGTGGTGCAACGTTCACGGCCACAAGAAAAGAGAGATAGATGAGGCGATAAGGGATCAGATTGAAAAGATCTCCCATTCGACTCTTTTGGGTCAATCTAATGTTCCTGCAGTAGAGCTTGCAGAAAAGTTGATAGCGATAGCTCCCGTAAGCTTGAGAAAGGTGTTCTACTCTGATAACGGTTCCACCGCTGTTGAGATAGCTTTAAAGATTGCCTTTCAATACTGGCGTCAAAGGAGAGACGATCCGAGACCGTCCAAGACGAAGTTTGTTCATTTAAACTACGCCTATCACGGCGACACAACAGGGGCTGTAAGCGTCGGAGGGATTCACACCTTCCGCACCGCATATAAAGACCTCCTTTTTGATTCTTTTTGTGCCCCTTCTCCGTATTGCTACAGGTGCAAACTGTGTGAGGATGAATGTAATCTTGGGTGTCTATCCGAACTTGAAGAGATCCTAAAAGATCGTTCTGACGAAATTGCCGGGTTGATCATAGAGCCTTTAGTTCAGATGGCCGGAGGCGTAATTGTCGCTCCTCAAGGCTATTTGAGCCGTGTGTGGGAGTTGTGCAAGCAGCATAGCATCCTTCTGATTGCAGACGAGGTAGCCACCGGTTTCGGAAGGACAGGGACGATGTTCGCCTGCCAGTGTGAGTGTCCGTCTCCCGATATTATATGTTTAGGCAAGGGGATCACGGGGGGCTATCTCCCGCTGGCTGCAACTTTGACGACCCAGGAAATATATGAAGCTTTTCTTGGAGAGTACTCTGAGCTTAGAACTTTCTTTCACGGTCACACTTACACGGGAAATCAGCTCAGCTGTGCCGCCGCGCTAGCTAATCTGGGCGTCTTTGAAAAAGAGGGAACTCTGGATAAGCTCCCCGAAAAGATATATCTGCTGAAAGAAAGACTCGAAGATTTCAAGAGATTAGCCTATGTGGGGGACGTAAGGCAGTGCGGATTTGTCGCCGGAATAGAACTTGTCTTGGACAAGGGCACAAAAGATCCCTATCCCCCGGAGGAGAAAATAGGTGTAAAGGTCTGCCAGGAGGCAAAAAATGACGGACTCTTGATTCGGCCTTTGGGAAACATCATAGTCATAATGCCTCCTCTTTCGATAGACCTGGAAAATCTGGAGGGAATGCTGGACATTATATACAAAGCTATAATAAAGGTGACGGGGCAGGACAATTAAACATGATATAACAGATAGTTCCTCCTGTGTAACAAGAGGAAACGAATTCTTAATGGCCAGATCGGAACAGAGCTTATAAAGAAAGCAGTAAATCTTAAAGTTTAAGCGGAACAATCAGGAAAGATGTGGGAAACTTGGAGGTGAATAAACTATGCTGACGCGCGATGATTTAAAGGCAGAAAGGATTTGGAAGATACTCTTATGCCTGAGCACTACTCGCGGCGTCAAGGTGTCCGGTTTAGCTTTAAAGTTTGATACAACTCGGCGGACCATTTACAGAAATTTGATGTCTCTTTCCCGACTGGGAGCGCCCATCTACAGCGACAGAGACGGTTGGAAACTTCTTTCTTCATTTTCGCTCCCGACCATTGGACTTTCTGTGGAGGAGGCGATAGCTTTACACTTGACGGCTTCGGCCGCTCCCCCACAGAAGATTCAGCCTTTTTCCAGTCAGGTCAAATCGGCACTTTCGAAGATCGACGAAACTCTCACAGTTCCTGTCAGAAGGGACTTAGAGGAGGTTGTCGAGAGGACCTCTACAGTACCTCATACAGGAGCGGATAATTCCGAAAGCAAAAAATTGGGCATCATGTTCGACAGAATGGAAAAATCTATATACAGTAAGACCTCGATCATGGCTTCGTACCGCTCGGTCTCCAGAGATGAGCCCATAGAGCGCCGATTGAACCCTTATGCTCTCTTCTTCCGCCGACATTCCTGGTATCTGGCGGCGCACGATCATAAGGATGAAAGAACGGAGATCTTCAGGTTGAACCGATTTGAATGGGTAAGAAGAACAACAGTCGGTTTCGACATGTCGGAGGATTTCTCCTTAGGGGATTTCCTGGCCAATTCGTGGGACGTATTTGTGGGAGATGGGGAAGAAGTCGAAGTGGTGGTCAGATTCTCTCCCAGAGTTATTCCACTGGCACAAGAGAGGGCTGAAGGTCCGAATCGAAGCGTAGAGCGACTCCCCGACGGATCTGCAATTTACAGAGCCAAAGTCAGAGGCGCAAGGGAGATAAGCTTCTGGATACTCGGTTTTGGAGATGAGGCAGAGGTTTTGGAACCCCCTGAACTCAGAGAGGAAATGGGGAGAATAGCTCAGAAGATGGCCGGATTATACGGAGGGCAGACTAAATAAGTAGAGAGGGCCACTGCCTCCCAGTCGTTGAGATTGCTGTTTACTATTTTAGTCGGTGTAGATGAGTTTCATTACGACATTGCCCACAGCTTGCAGGCTTTCTGGACTGCATTTGTCCGGCGTGTCCTCAAGCGTGTGCCAGTAAGGATAATCGAAGTCTATCACATCTATGCAGGGTATTCCCGCGTCTATCAGCGGAAGATGGTCGTCTCGGATATATTTTTTTGCTTCTTCTTTAAACTGATGCGATCCCACGTCGAACGCCGCTTTCCACACTTTTTCCACAATTTTAGGAAAGTGATTTAGGGAATACTTTTCAGGATGTATGTTTAAATCCGCATCTCCTACCATATCTAAGAGCACTCCGAATTCCGGTTTATATTTGCCTTGTTTTGAGAGAGCAAAATATTGTGATCCGAGGAAATAGTCCGAGAGATCCTCCTTCTTGCCGAAGTCCTCTCCGTCGAAGAACACAATATCTATTCCTCTTGGGGGCTCAACCTGGGATATGAGCCGTCCAATTTCAAGTAGGACCGCCACTCCGGAGGCTCCATCGTTTGCTCCGATGATCGGCTTGTCCCTGTTCTGGGGATTACTGTCCTTATCTGCGAAGGGTCTTGTGTCCCAATGAGCGCAAAGAAGCGCCCTTTTTTTGTTTTTAGGATAAAAAGAAGCTATGATATTGGAGAGGTTTATTCGTGTTTTTGATTTTTCATCGGAGTACTCAAACTTCTGCTCCGAGACTATGGGCGCCCAGCGCTTCAGCTCCTCCAAGAGGAATTCCTTTGCGGATTCGTGTCCTTCCGATCCCGGATTCCTGGGACCAAAATCGCACTGCTTCACTAAAAGATCGTATGCTCTCCTCCCTTCAAACGACGGGATCACCTTTTTGGTTTTCCCACAGGATATACAGGTCGTTGCAAGGAATATAATAACAAGGTCTATATTTAACCAATTCCATATGCGTCTCTCAAACATCCTCTGTGCGAAGGACATCAATCCAACACCCTTTTTTAACGCGTTCTACAGTGGCATGCTGACAACATCAGACCGGATAAAACAGATTTACCCCAAAAAGCTTTCGGTACCCCCGACAGCGTGGCATCTTTTGTCTGATAAATAAGATAAATAACCGAACAAAAGTCAAGCTTGAAAATCACTTTGCCATCTGGAACCTTGGTTTTCCCAAAAGGAAGGGACCCTCAAAGGTGGAATCTTCCGGGGGAATCCATTTCTATAGAGATAAGATTCTCAAGAGGCGAAAATGGATATGTTCTTGACTGTCGCTCCAGAATTAGGTATATTTGAATCTATTAGGAGAGTAGAAAGACCACGGTTGGAAAGGAGTAGGATAAATCAAAGGGGTAGTTTCTATTATGTATATTTTGGACTTTGAAAAACCCATAGCCGAATTAGAACAGAAAATCCAGGATATAAAGGCTCACGCTGAGGCTGAGGATATAGATATGGCGGAGGAGTTGAGTAGGCTTGAGGAGAAGGCCAGGAAGCTCAAGGAAGAGGTCTATTCTAATCTTAGCAGATGGCAGAAGGTTCAGCTGGCGCGGCATCCTCAAAGGCCTCATACGCTCGACTATATAGAACGGATTGCGACGGACTTTATAGCACTCCACGGCGACAGGTTCTACTCTGATGACCACGCTATGGTCGGGGGCATCGCTAAAGTTGAGGGAAAGAAAATACTCATCATTGGGCATCAAAAGGGTAAAGATACAAAGGATAACCTCTATCGCAACTTCGGAATGCCGCATCCTGAGGGCTACAGGAAGGCCTTAAGGTTGATGAAACTTGCCGCTAAGTTCCACCGTCCTGTATTGTCCTTGATAGACACCCAGGGGGCCTACCCTGGAGTCAACGCCGAAGAGAGGGGACAGGCCGAGGCTATAGCCAGAAATATCTTCGAGATGTCCCACCTGCCAGTTCCAATAGTAATAGCCATCGTGGGAGAAGGCGCAAGCGGCGGGGCGTTGGGGATCGGCGTCGGAGACAAGATCTTGATGATGGAGCACACCTGGTATTCCGTCATAGCTCCTGAGTCCTGTTCCACCATCCTGTGGAGGGACAGAGAAAAGAAGGAAGAGGCTGCAGAGGCCCTTAAATTGACACCGGGAGACCTGCTCAAATTAGGCATCATAGATGAGATCATACCGGAGCCTTTAGGCGGAGCGCACAGGGACTATGACGAAGCTGCCTCAAGGTTAAAGTCAGCAGTGCTAGCGACTTTCAGCCAATTAGAGCAGATACCTCCGGATGAACTAATAAAACAGAGGGTCGATAAGTTTACCGCGATAGGTGCATGGGAGGAGTGATCTGGTGCGAAACCGTGCCCTGATTTTCATTTCCTGATTCTTCCGATTTCAAGCCGAGCGTATATGTGGTTATTACTTCTACCTTCGAGGCCAACTTGCAGGGATTCAGGGCGTCGTAAAGTCACGTCATCTGGAGCGCTTTTACCCGTTTTGCTAGGAGTTTAAGGGTCACCAGATGAGTAGGTTAATGGGGAATGAGAATATCAAATGCGGTCATGCTTTCTTCCGCTTCGGGACGTAACTGGGTAAGGATGGACTCAATTCTGGCGGACATATGCGGCGGCAGCAGCTCTGCAGAGAGGCTAACCCTTTTTAATTGAACTCCAGATACAAAGGAGAAAAGCTGTGGAACTCGGTCTCAGAGACAAAATTGCCCTTGTCACAGGCTCCAGTCGAGGCATCGGCCGCGCCATTGCCAATTCTCTGGCCTTTGAGGGTGTGCACATAGCTATGGTCGCACGTAGCGCCGACGCCCTTGAAGAAACACGCGCCGAAGTAGCCAGCACTTACGGCGTAGAGGCACTTGCCATACCCGCAGATCTGACTGACCCAGGCAGCGCTGATAGAATCGCGGGTGCTATCAAGGACAGATTCGGGAGGCTCGATATCCTTGTCAACAACGCCAATATCTTCGTTCCCACTCCCTTTGACAAACTCACCGACGATCTGTGGAAAGCCGCCATAGACACCAAACTGATGGCTGTCATCCGCCTTGTGCACGCCAGTTTACCCCTGATGGAGGGCACAGGATGGGGACGAATCATCAACATTACGGGGGTTGCTAATGTTGAGCCAGGTGCTGAGTTTCTGCCTGTGGGTGCAGTCAATTCAGCTGTCAGCAACTATTCCAAAGGCATCTCAAAGATTCTCATCTCCAAGTGCATCACTGTCAACTGTGTCAACCCCGGTCCTATTGAAACCAGTATATGGTCTCCGATGTTCTCCCAACCCGATGCGCGCAAAAGGTTCGAATCGAGCCTGCCTATGAAACGCATGGGGAAACCTGAAGAGGTTGCCGCTGTGGTCACATTCCTCGCTTCTGTCCAGAGCAGCTACGTCAACGGCACCGAGATCCGCGTCGATGGAGGTGTCACCGCCTGCGTCGGTCCCTGACCATCGTAATAGCAAACCGTGAAACTCCACTCTAATAATACAGGGAGTTTGAAATTCGATGATAATAGTAGCAAAGATACTCCAAATCCTGGGCATATTTGAAGTCGGATTCGCCGTTATAGAGGGGATACGCGAGGAACTTACGATGTGGCAGGAATTAATCCTCTCCCTTATAGGTTTAGCGATCTTTACAGTTGGATGGGTTCTGGAGAAAAAATTTGCAAAGAGACTGAAATAGAAAGACGCAAGGATTCAAGAACATTGGATATATGAGTATAGAGACGGAGGAACCTAATAGGATACACTGAGTACAAAGGAGCTATACACATCCATTCTGTTTACTCTGACGGGAGCGGGACTTTGGAGGAGATCATCTGTGCGGCTCAGAATGCAGATTTGGATTTTATCGTATTGACCGACCACAACACGCTCAAAGCCAGAAGGGAGGGATACGAAGGCTGGCACGACGACCTGCTTGTGCTGGTCGGAGAAGAGGTCTCTCATCACAAACAACACTGTCTGGCTGTGGGAGTAAGCGGAGAGATAGATTGGAAGACTTGCCCTGCACAGATACTTAAAGATATAGGAGAAAACGGAGGACTTAGCTTCATAGCCCACCCTCACGGCAGATACCGTCCCTACTTCAGGAAAAAGCAGTACCACTGGGAAAGCTGGCAGCCCGATTCATTCACCGGAATAGAGCTCTGGTCGTATATGTTCGACTGGGTGTCAGACTTTAGATTCTATAAGTGGAGAGATTTTATCGAGGACCCTTGCTCCAAGATAAGCGGTCCTCCTCCGGAAACCATAGCTTTATGGGATAGGCTCTGCCAAAAGTCAAAAGTTGTCGCCATCGGAGGACTCGACATCCACGCCAAGAGGACGATACTCAGTAGAAAAATGGTCGTTTTCCCCTACGAATGGGCGTTCGGAACTCTGCGGACCCGCGTCCTTGTCCCTGAAAGGTTCTCCGGAGATTCTGAAAAAGACGCTCAGCTCATCTTAAACGCGCTCGCGGACGGACACTGTTTCATAGGCTACGACCTGCTGAGCCCTGCGGAAGGCTCTATTTTCCGCATCGCCGACGGTTCAGCTATAATGGGCGATAAGGTGGAGTGGAACCCAGAGGTAGAGTTAGAGGTCATCCTGCCGCGCCCTTGTGGGATAACTTTTTATAGGGACGGAAGAAGGATCCACAAAACTGAAGATGACAACTTTATCTTGAGCGCTGACTCGCCCGGGGTCTATCGGGCCGAAGCGACACTGGATGGGAAGCCCTGGATATACTTCAACCCTATATATCTGAGAAGGCTGGAAGGGATCAAGAAATAGAATTTTCTTTTAGCGATTGGATTCAGGGTTCTTGAGATAGTAGTCTATCGTATTTAAGGCGATGTACCACTTGTGCATCACGTTGGCAGGGCTGCAAAAGCACCCGGCGGGATTGCAGCTTTCATCGCTCTGTAGAACATCCTCCAAATTCTGACCCACAATTTTTGTGACGCTGATGTTTTTTATCAAAAAATCTGGGCCGTTCTCCTGAAAACTGCACGTCCTTTGCATCCCGTCGTCCTCAAAAGACACTTCTATATCGGCGTCCTTTATGATATATTTGTCTTTGTCCTTCTCCAGTACGATTACGATACGAGAATCTATCTCGATCCCTCCCGACGAACACGTGCTCCCCTCGTATTTGAATGAGAAGCTGACGACTCCATTTTTGGCGGGTTCTACAGATAAGTGTTCATGCGCCCATTTTCTTAAAGTCCGTTCGTTTATGTGATATCCCATTTCGTACCAGTGTCCTTTACATCAACTCCGCGAGAAGTACTCGGATCCTAACAGTTTGTCCAAAATTTCCTTTTCGGATTTGCGCCTTTGAGACAGAATAGCTTCAAGCCTCTTGTTCTCGCGCTCTAAGATCGCCTGCTCCATCTGGAGCATGGATTCAGTGGAAACCGCTTCTAGCAACTGCTGTTTCTCCTGGGGTATTACCTGAAGCCCGGATCCCACCAGATGAGACAATGCCGTAGAGTCGAGAGGGAACTGAAGCTCATCTGCCAGATTACCCTTAATGTCCAGAAGAAAGAATAATTGCTGTTTTAGGGGAACATCGATCACCTTCATCAGATAAGTTAGGTAATTCTTGAAAAGACCCCTGACGCTGTCGGCAAGATGCTCTGTCTTCAGGGCATCTGACGGTTCGTCCACAAGGAGTTGAACCCGTCCCACAAGATATGGTCTCTCCTGAATCATGTCCAATATTTCAAAGCGTTGGCCTCCATTCGTCAGAATGTCCATCTGCCCCTCGTCCAGCCTCTCCACGTGAACAATTTGGGCCGTGGTCCCCACAGAGTACGGAACGGCGGGGTCCCCCACCTCGCTGCCGAGTTTTATGAGCGAAATTCCGAAAATCCTGTCCCCTTCCAGGCATCTGTCTATCATAAGCTTGTACCTCTCCTCAAAGATGTGCAGGGACAATTTCATCCCCGGGAACAGGACTGCGTTTAATGGGAAAAGGGGCAGTTCCATTTCTATTTCGTTGGTTAATGATGCTTAATTCAATTTATTAATTTGAAGAGACTCGGCTGCACGAAAGAACTGAAGGTGCATAATCCCAGAAAATGAAATTTAGCTAATCTTCTCCCAGACAAAATCCAGCCGCTTATCTTGATTTTCCACTAATTGAGGCTTTGGCGAGAGCGGCGTCCAGTGCGGCTTAAAAATATGGCCTGGATCGCCTTTCACTTCCCACTCATCTTCAGTTTCTTCCAGCGTTGTTAGATGATAAAAATATCTCGTCTTCTGAGCACTCAGGTTTTCACTGGGAACCCATCCTGTATAGTCATGGAGGATATACTTGATATCAGGAGAATTGTAATATTCTGTGTATGAGATTTGCGTGAAATCTTCATGTACAGAATTGCACTTTACCGTAAGACCCCTGGGCAACTTTTGCCTGTAAGGAATTGCGTTTAAGTCCGGTTCGATATAGACATAAGTAGTCCTGGCTACTACTCTTTCGGCTTCCTCCAGTTCATTTTCAAGACATCCCAGGTATTCCTGGGTTTCTACGCTCTTTAGACCAGTTTCTTCGCAGACCTCTCTCCTCAGGGCAACTTCAAGATCTTCGCCTTCTGAAACCGTTCCTGCCGGGATCTGGATACCTGCGGTGGGATGTTTAAATACGAGTAGCTCTTTTACTCCATCTCTTTTCCGTGTTATAAATGCGGTAACCTTGCGGACTGCCTCATCCATTCGTATTTCCCCTCGACTTTGTCGTTAAGGGGATAATAACCACAATCCCGCCTTCGCAATAGTAAGTATCTCCATTTAATATACCAAGCAGCTTAATATACTAATGAAGGATGCAAAAAGCAATTCTTTCTTTATATTTTGAGTGTCTTTACGTTTGGCTAGATGCCAGATATTTGTTATATTTGTTGTAGTCTTTCCATCTGCTGTAAAAAAGCTGCTATATTCACATCTGTAACTGGAGAGCTACGATTGCAAAGAGATCGTCCTTCTCTGAATATACCAGATTTCAAGGGAAAAAGTGCCACTGTTATGGGGTTAGGATTATTTGGGGGAGGTTTAGGGGTGGTTAAATACCTTGTGGGAAAGGGAGCTAAGGTCACGGTAACCGACTTGAAGGACGAAACTCAGTTAAAAGAGTCGGTAGATGCCCTGAAGGGACTGCCTATCGAGTGGAAGTTAGGGGGACATCAGGCGGTAGATTTCAAAGGTGTAGACTTTGTAATAGTCAATCCCGCCGTCCCAAAGGACTCTGAGTACCTCGAGATCGCCCAGAAAAGCGGCGCATCCTTGGAGACTGAGATGAACCTCTTTTTCAAAGGGTGCAGCGGCCGCATAATCGGTGTGACGGGGACAAGCGGCAAGACGACCACTACAAGTATGATAGGGAAGATTCTAAAAGAGTGGGACCCAGGCACATTGGTAGGAGGGAATATAGGAGAGAGCCTCCTTGAACAGATGGAGAGTATAGGCAGGAATACGCCTGTTGTGCTTGAACTTTCCAGCTTTCAGTTGGAAAGACTTAGAGCAATAGCCTTGAGCCCTCATCTATCCGTGGTCACTAATATATCTACGAATCACATAGATTGGCACAGAACTATGGAGGCGTATATTGAGGCAAAAAGATCAATAGTGCTAAATCAAACTGAAGGCGACATTACTCTCTTAAATTATGACGACGATACTTTAAGAAAGTGGGAAGATTGCTGCCCTGGAGACGTTCTGTTCTTCAGTGTGGAAAGAGCCCTTGGAAGGGGTGTGTACGTCAAAGATAACTTTATAAGGGCAAGGATAGATAGAGAAGAACTTGAAATATGCAGGTATGATGAATTGAAGGTCCCCGGAGTTCATAATCTGCAAAACGCGCTGGCCGCTGTCGGGGTGGCTCTGTCTTTTGGCGTGGATGTCGGGACTGTTGCTCGCGTCCTCGGGAAATTTGAAGGAGTTGAACATCGCCTGGAATTCGTAAGGAGCGCGAATGGCGTGGAGTACTACAACGACTCTATAGCCACCACACCAGAGCGGACAGTCACCGCGTTGAAGTCAATCGAGCGGCCCGTCCTTCTCATAGCCGGGGGATACGACAAGGGAATCCCGTTTGAAGGATTGGCAAAGGTTATCTCAAAGAGGGTAAAGGTCTTATTATTAATAGGCGATGCAGCCCAACAGATAGTTCAGAGTGTCCAAAGGGAAAATAGAGACCTTCCCCTCATCTTCTGCCAATCTCTTAAGGATGCTGTCCTTGTAGCCCACAAACGGGCAGAAAAGGGGGAATCTGTCCTGCTTTCTCCTGCGTGTGCAAGTTACGATATGTTCAGAAACTTTCAGGATAGAGGAAATATCTTTAAGGAGATTGTAAAGGGCCTTTAGCCCGAATAATTTACAAAAAAGGCCGTGTATTAATTAAGGGATTGTATTATATTATAGTTATGCTGTTTAACCATCTTCGGTGTCATTGCGAGCCGAAGGCGAAGCAATCTGGATTCTGTGGTAGATGTAATACTCTCCGGCTGACATAGGAGACTACTATAAAACCTTGAGATTGCTTCCCCGATAGACTCAATCGGGGACCGCTTTGCTCCACGCAATGACTTCCATCAAGTTTATGAATTAATCGGGTTAGGCTCGCAGTTGCGCTAAAATAATTCTTGACATTTTTGTATAAAATTTGTATTAGTACTATTGTTGAGATTGTTGATTATCTCCATCAACAATACTGAGGTGCAGGGGAATTGAGACGGGAAAAAGTGCTTGACAGTATTAGGTATTCCGCTTATATTCAATTTAGTTGTATTCTCATCCAGAAAGGCTGAGGGGCTGGCCCATGGAAGCCTTGGCAACCCCCGCAAGGAGAGCTTTAAGCTTGCCCTGTGAGAAGGTGCCAATTCCTACCCTTTGTAGGGAAAGATGAGAAAGGGATATAATCTGAATATAGTCCGCCCGGTAGAGCCCCTTCTCATCTTGAAGGGGTTTTTTGATATCTCTGGATAGTGTCGAACTGTAAGCTCTATTCGGGTAGATAGATAGGAGAAGTACCAAGATGAGCTGCGTCAAGGGATTGAGGTGCAGGGAGTGCAACAAAGAATATCCGACAGAGCCTCTGCATGTATGTGAGTTATGCTTTGGGCCTTTAGAGGTCGATTACGACTATGAGAAAGTGAAGGAGAGCATGACCAGAGGGGCTATCGAGGGTAGGCCCAGAAATCTGTGGCGCTATCGGGAACTGCTTCCGGTAGAGGGTGAGACGAAGTTGGGACTCCATTCGGGATTTACGCCCTTTTTGAAGGCAGATCAGCTGGCTGAGGAGCTGGGCGTCGAGGAGCTATACATCAAGGACGATTCTGTGAGCCATCCGACGTTCTCATACAAAGACAGGGTCGTCTCGGTAGCCATCACCAAAGCCATCGAATTCGGATTCGACACCGTCTCCTGCGCCTCCACCGGAAACCTTGCAAACGCTGTCTCAGCTGGCGCTGCAAAAGCAGGGCTCAAAAGATACATATTCATCCCCGCGGACCTGGAACAAGGAAAGGTCGTGGGCTCTTTGATATACGATCCCAACCTTATAGCTGTGAAAGGTAACTATGACGAAGTGAACCGTCTCTGCAGCGAGATAGCAGATAAATATGGCTGGGCATTTGTCAATATAAATATGAGACCCTACTACACAGAAGGCGCCAAGACTTACGGCTTTGAGATAGCCGAACAGTTCGGTTGGAAACTACCTAAACATATCGTTATCCCGACTGCTGGAGGAACCATCCTGCCCAAGGTTATGAAGGGTTTCGGTGAACTGTGTAACCTGGGTCTTGTTGAAGATGTCGGAACGAAGGTCTATTCGGCTCAGGCGGACGGATGTTGCCCTGTGGTCACAGCCATCAAGAAGGGAGCAGACTTAATCGAGCCTGTCAAACCTCATACTATCGCCAAATCGATCGCCATAGGAAATCCAGCAGACGGTTTCTATGTTCTCAAAGCCGTAAGAGATAGCAGAGGATGGGCAGAATCGGCTACCGACGACGAGATCGTCGAAGGTATCAAGCTCTTAGCCAGAACGGAAGGCATATTCACCGAACCTGCCGGGGGCACGACGGTCTATGCGACCAAGAAGCTGATAGATCAGGGCATAATCCCGAAAGATGAGTCTATCGTAATTGCTATCACTGGCAATGGGCTGAAGACTCAAGAAGTTGTAATGGATAAGATAGGCAGCGCCAAGATAATGGGACCGACTCTGGACGAATTTGACAAGTTAGTGGACGATAACTACATAGTTTAACACAGGTAGATTTGAACAGATTAGAGACGATAGGTTCCGATATACTGTCCCAGATCGGTAAAACTCCGCTCCTCAGGATAAGAAAGCTACATAGTAGTGCGACTACTCCGTGTAAAGCGGACGGCTTGAAAAAAGGCGTCCGGGTCTATGCCAAGCTTGAGATGTTCAACCCGGGCGGATCTGTGAAAGATCGTCCCGCTTTAAGGATGATCGAGGACGGAGAAAAATCCGGCGAACTTACCAAAGATAAGACTATCATAGATTCCACATCCGGAAACACGGGTATCGCCTACGCTGTTATCGGCGTCGTCAAGGGCTACCGTGTGAAACTCGTGATGCCGCAAAGCGTCTCCAGGGAGAGGAAGCTCACGCTCGAAACTTTCCGCGCAGAGATGGTCTTCACCGATGCGATGGAGGGCTCGGACGGAGCTCAAATCGAATGTCAAAGGATCTATGAGCAGAATAAAGATCTATACTTCAAGCCCGATCAATATAACAACGATTCCAACTGGAAGGCACACTACGACACCACTGGCCCTGAAATATGGGAACAGACCAAAGGTGAGTTAACTTGCTTCATTGCAACGATTGGAACAAGTGGAACGATCGTCGGGACGGGGAGAAGGTTAAAGCAATACAATAAAGACATCCGGGTGATAGCTGTCGAGCCGGAGGAATTTCACGGAATCGAGGGCTTGAAGAATATGGATGCTAACATTGTTCCGGGCATCTACGATGAGAGCGTCTTTGATGAAAAGATCCAGATCAAAACCGAAGATGCGTATGAAATGACCAGGAAGCTTGCAAGGATCGAGGGTGTAATGGTAGGTCAATCCTCAGGAGCCGCCTTGAAGGTCGCTTTAGACGTGGCGAGCAGGATAGATGATGGTGTAATAGTAACAGTCTTTCCAGACGGAGGCGATAAATACCTGAGCACGAAGGTGTGGGACTTTGGCAAACACAATGCCGATCAGAATAGATAAGGAAAATTTAGAAAAGATGTCCCAGCACTCTGTAGAAGAATACCCCTACGAGTGCTGTGGCATAATAACCGGATCGTCAGATCTTTACGTCCACCGATGTACAAATATCCAGAATAGACTGCACGAAGAAGACCCCGTTAAGCACCCAAGAGACGCCAGGATAGCATACTTTATAGATCCCGAAGAACAGTACAAAATCATTACCGAGGCCGAAGAAAAGGGTCAAGAGATCAAAGGTTTCTATCATTCTCACCCCGATGGGGGAGCTTATTTTTCCCAGGAAGACACCCAAAGGGCCCTGTTCTTCGACGAGCCTGCATACGGAGGAGCGTTCTATATTGTAATATCTGTAACGAAGGGAAAAGTACAGGATGCAAAGTGCTTTGCGTGGAACGAAAAAGAGAGAACCTTTGAGGAGGTGGGTCTGGAGGCCGTGTGAATAGTGCAGTGTGTGCCTTTTTGCCTTTCGGGAATCCAAGCATGTCTAACATAAGGAGGGTTGAAAATGAGCATTACAGTCAGGGTACCTACTCCCTTGAGGAGATTGACAGATAATCAGCCTAGCGTCGAGGTAAACGCTTCGACCGTGATTGAGGCTATTGACCATTTGGAGTCACAATTTGAGGGTATAAAGGAAAGACTCGTAGACGAGAGCGGGGAGATAAGACGCTTTATCAACGTCTATGTCAACGATGAGGACATAAGGTTCTTGAACGGGAAGGATACCACCCTAAACTCCGGAGACAGCATCTCTATAGTCCCGGCGATCGCCGGAGGAACCCCGATTGAATCTATCGGGGTTGGCTGCAAGAGCCAAAAACTAAACCACAGGGGCAAAAGGAAGTATACCGCAGATCCCAAAGTGGCCAGGGAGACCTCCGTTTCTGTGGTCAAAAGGAGATGATGAAGATGTCGGAGGAGATAAACCGAAGGTTCTATCTCACCTTCTCAAGTGAACTGATAAAAAAGCCGATAATACATGAGATCGGTCACAAATTCAAGATTGTGACGAACATAAGGACAGCCAGTGTCTCAGATGAATTGGGGCTTGTCGCTCTGGAGATGATAGGGGAATACGATGAGATCGAAAAAGCGGCGTCTTACCTCAAAAAGATCGGGGTGCTTGTAGAACCTATAGAAAAGAGTGTGGTCGAATGAGACTTTCAGCCAAGACAGATTACGGTGTAAGGGCGATATTCGATCTGGCTATTAACTACGGTCAAGGACAAGTCCAAGGTGCCGACATAGCCCGAAGGCAGAATATCCCCGAACAGTACCTCGTTCAGCTCCTGACGCTGTTAAGGAGGGGGGGATACGTGAAAAGTCTAAGGGGTCCTAAGGGGGGACATACCATAGCCAAAGAACCATCTACGATTACTGTGGGGCAGATCGTGGAGCTTCTGGAAGGTCCCATAGACCCTGTAGAAGTACCCTTAGATCCTCAAAATGGAGATAATTACGTCCTTCAGGAGGTCTGGAACGACCTGAGAGAGGCTATTATCAAGATGCTGTATTCCATCAACTTTGGTGATCTGTGCGAACGAAAGAGACAAAGGGACAAAAGCCTCACATTTCACATCTAAAACAATTGGACAAGTGGGACTAAAGGGGAAACTTAGGTAAACACGGTAGACCGGACGGAGGTAAAGAGGCGGCAAAGTCTCTAAACTGTTGAGGAAGGTACGTAAACTATCTTCTAAAATCGAAAATGTGATCCTTCTCCTGTAGAGGGCGGGTTAACCAGTCCCTGGGAGAGGCGCCGTGGGCACTCCGTGCTCTGCTGCTCCCCAAGCTGAGTGAAGATGTGATAACAACTTACGACGTGAGTGGCTTTGACCTTACTTCTGCCTACTGTTCTTATGATGGGAGATTATCCTTGAGTACTGTTAAAGTGGAGAATATGCTGGGGTTGATCTTTAGCACCCCGATTGTTAGACTCAACAGAGTAGTCGACCAAGATTGTGCTGAAATCTGGGGCAAGTTAGAATCCTTCAACCCTGGCGGAAGCGTTAAGGACAGGATAGCCCTCTCTATGATCGAAACCGCAGAACGGGACGGACGCTTGAAGCCCGGCATGACGATCATCGAACCGACAAGCGGCAACACCGGGATCGGCCTGGCACTGGTTGCTGCCGTCAAAGGTTACAGAATGATCGTTACAATGCCGGATACTCCCAGCGTGGTCGAAAGGAGGAGCATCTTCAAGGCCTATGGAACCGAGCTGATTTTGACACCAGCCTGGGACGGTATGCAGGGAGCAATAGACAAAGCCGTGGAACTCCAGTCTGGAAACCCTGAGGAATATTTTATCCCTCAACAGTTCGAAAATCCTGCCAATCCCGAGATTCACAGGAGGACCACTGCCCTCGAGATTCTAAGCCAGATGGATGGAAAACTCGATGCCTTTGTCGCCGGCGTCGGAACCGGCGGCACGGTCACAGGTGTGGGAGAAGTCCTAAAAAAGGAGCTCCCGAACGTAAAGATAGTGGCTGCTGAGCCTCAAGAATCTGCAGTCCTGTCGGGCGGAGTTCCTGGCATTACTGGCATCGAAGGATGGGGCGCAGGATTTATCCCCGCTGTCCTGAACAGGGACGCAATAGACGAAATAATAACGGTCTCCACCGAAGACGCCTCCCTTATGGCAAGGAGACTTGCCAGAGAAGAGGGGATATTAGCAGGAACGTCAGCGGGTGGAGCGGTTTGGGCGGCCTTGCAAGTCGCAGAAGATATGGGCCCAGGAAAGGTCGTAGCGGTCATCCTCCCGGACAGGGGGGAAAGGTATCTCAGCACTACTTATGCAGATTGACCATTACTCCGAAAGCACTATTAAACAACTATATACACGATAAGACCCAATATTTACTTAACTTTATCACATCTACGTATTATTATCCCCCATTCGCCATATTAGACCCGAAAAATGGTTGTCAAAGTCGCCAGAACATGTTATATTACAATAAATAAGACTCATAAATGGCGGATAAATATTGATCATCCAGAGGGTGAAAGAATGAAAGTAGGTTTTGATGGAGGAATAAAGCTTGAATTTCATGGTGCAAAGGTGACATCAAACGGTGGACTTCTTGCGTATCGTGACCTTGATTACGCACTGGGATTATTTGATTCGGTATCAGCGGTTTTTACCGATAAACGCACAGGCCGTAATATCCAACATGATATATCTACTCTCCTGCGTCAATCGATATACAGCCGTCTTGCAGGATATGAAGATGTAAATGACGCCGAGCGATTATCCGTTGATCCCGTCATGCGAGCGATTACCGGAAAGAAGGACAAAGGCAGGCAAGCTGCCAGCTCCAACACGATAGGACGTTTTGAAACTGATATACTGACTCAGCATGACAATCTCAGAAACTTGTCAGATATCAATGGCAAGTGGGTTCAAAAAGCGATGAGTAAAACACAGCATCAACGAATCATTCTGGACATGGACAGTTCGGAGAGTCCGGTACATGGCCAGCAGGAAGGATCAGCTTACAACGGTCATTTCGGATGTACCTGTTTTCATCCAGTGTTCTGCTTCAATCAGTTCGGGGATTGTGAAGGAGTCCTACTTCGCTCTGGTAATGTTCACAGTGCTGATCGTTGGAAGGAAGTTCTGGAACCGATCGTCAAGAGATACGAGAGCAAGAAGAATAGGAAATACTTTCGAGGCGATGCTGCATTCGCAAAGCCTGAGATTTATGATTATCTGGAGGGAAACGGCTATTTGTATGCCATTCGGCTTCCCGCAAATGAGATACTCTATGAAAAGATACGATACCTGCTGACTCGGCCAGTTGGACGACCGCCGAGGAAACCGATTGTATCGTTATATGAATTTCAATATAAAGCGGCCAGTTGGGATCAATCGAGGCGAGTGGTCGCCAAGGTTGAATGGCACCAAGGGGAGTTATTCCCAAGAGTGGGATTTATCGTGACCAACATGAGCGCCAAGCCAGAAGGCGTGGTACACTTCTACAATGGCCGTGGCAGAGCTGAGCAGTGGATTAAGGAGGGCAAGTATGCTCTGAACTGGACCCGACTCTCATGCAAGCGTTTCGTCTCCAATCAGGTGAGGCTCTGGCTGTTTGTTCTGGCTTACAACTTGGGCAACTTCCTGCGACGTTTTGTTCTTCCGAAGAAAATCAAACACTGGTCACTACGCAGCCTCCTCGTGAAATTTATCAAAATCGGAGCGAAGATTGTCAGACACAGCGGATATATTACGTTTCAAATGGCTGAGGTTGGGATAGACAAGAGGTTATTTGCCGAAATATTATCCCGGATTGAACGATTGCGATGTTATTCTGTTTAAACTGCCACATTTTTTTGTGAGTCGATGGAGAGGTGTCTCTAATTGGAGGATTTAAACACAAAGAAAGTGATAATTCAGAGGAAAATACTATTTTAATTGAAAAAAGTACTTGTTGAAAAATGTAAAAGTGGTAATATTAATTCAGAAACAAGAATGTATCGAAATATAATCCCTCATGAATGTGATATGGGGAATGTCGGATGAATGTATTTTAGCCCAAATAATTCACACAAAAAGGACGTGTATTAATTAAGGGATTGTATTATATTATAGTTATGCTGTTTAAGGCCTTCGGTGTCATTGCGAGCCGAAGGCGAAGAAATCTCGATTCTGTGGTAGATGTAATACTCTCCGGCTCTCATAGGAGACCACTATAAAACCTTGAGATTGCTTCCCCGGTAGACTCAATCGGGGACCGCTTTGCTCCTCGCAATGACTCCACCAAGCTTATGAATTAATCGGGTTAGTAGTAGTCTAACGCAGGTTTTTTAAGTTAAGAAAACCCAAAGGAGACATATGATGAGTTACTTGGAGACGACGAGGGAACTCTACAAAGATGCGGCGTTAGAACCACAACCGGGGCTTTGCTGTTCGACCGGCTCTGGCTATGAGCTTCCGGGGCTTTCTATTCCCAAAGAGATGATTGAGATGAACTACGGGTGCGGGACGACTGTGCATATTCAGGACTTGAGTTCTGATATGGATATTCTCTATGTCGGTGTCGGGGGAGGAATGGAAGCGCTACAGTTTGCGTATTTTACGAGGCGTCCGGGATCGGTCATAGCGGTAGACAGTGTGCCTGAGATGTTGGAGGTAGCGGAGCGGAACCTCCACATAGCCGCCCTCGAAAACGATTGGTTCGATCCATCGTTTGTGACTCTGATGGAGGGGGACGCTCTGAGTCTGCCCCTACCGGACAGATCTGTGGACATAGCTGCGCAAAACTGTTTATTTAATATATTTACCGAAAGCGACCTGATGACAGCTCTGGTGGAGATAAGGCGCGCCTTGAAGATGGGCGGAAAGCTCATTATATCCGATCCTGTGTCGCAAAAGCCGATACCTGATCACCTTAAGATGGATGAGCGATTAAGGGCTATGTGTCTTTCGGGTGCCCTGTTGTTCGATGAGTATATTGAGCGCATTGTCCAGACTGGATTCGGGACGCTGGAGATAAGAGGGAGGCGTCCTTACAGAATGTTGGACAGTCGCAGATACGATCTGGACGAGGATATTCTCTTGGAGACAGTGGAGTTGGCGGCGTACAACGATCCCATACCGCCAGACGGAGCGTGTGTATTTACGGGGAGGACCGTGATATATACAGGGGATGATGAGTGCTTTGACGACGGCAAGGGTCACATAGTGATGAGAGATATTCCCTTCCAGGTATGTGACAAGACGGCAAGGTGGTTTGAAACCTTGGATAAACAGGAGATTAATGTGACAGGTTCTACATATCACTATCCAGGTGGAGGGTGCTGTTAAGCTGCCAGGAATCTCCAGGAACCTAATGTAGGTTCAAGCTTCCACCTTTCGACCAAAAATCTCCAGATATGGCTTTCGATCTTTCCGTGGCTAATGCAAGTGTAGATGCTCGGCCAATTCCTCAGCTTCCGCCCGTCACCAGAGCGACTTGGTATTACAAGTATAGGGTCAAAATGGTCTGGACAAGATCAGAGAGTTCAATAATACTATCCTGCATACAGAGGGTGAGAGGCGCCTCCGTCTCCTTCCTTAACTGTCCTGACATCTGGATTCCCTCTTGCCTGGTGTCTGTTCTGACTCAGACTAATGGCAACGAGAAAGATCAACGGCAAGCGCGAAGCTGATTGTCAGGTTGACCCCCGATAGATTCAATCGGGGAACGGCAAGCTCAGCGCGATAAGTTCTGCTGGCTGAGAGGCTCCTCCTAGCGGAATGACGATGAACTGCCTGCCATCCGCCATATAGGTGATCGGAGCCCCTGACGCATTCCCAGGAAGCGCCGTTTTGGCGATCGGGGTTCCGTCTTCAGGGTCAAACGCCCACAGGAAAGCCTCTCTGTTTTCGAATTCAACTTCAATCGCGTTCCCTCGAGGTGAATTGCCTCGTACGCTCCATTCTGCCTGCAGGGCGGCGAAGAGCAGCGATTTCGTCAGAAGAGGAAAACTGCGATACGCCCTTCCAAGCGGCGGGAGGTTCAGGTGTTGCAGTGCGGGATGATCTTTTGGCCCATCGCCGACCGGACGTACCCAAAGATGCTCACCCGTATTCAAATCTATGGCTGTAATACGCCCGTACGGGGGTTTAATTAGGGGAAGTCCCTGCGGGCCTTCCGGTCCGAATTCTACAGTTCCAGTATAGGAATAGTCAGAGGCCGAGTCTTCTGATTTGCTCAGGGTCACAATTGCCGGATATGTATAGGATGGAATATAGATAATACCCCTTTCGGGATCGACGGCTGCTCCGGCCCAGCTGGACCCGCCTATTATGCCGGGCAGGGCTATCGTACCCTTTTCCGAGGGAGGCGTAAAGAGAGGCCCATACTCGTACCTTTCAATGATATTGATAGCCCGCTGACGTAATTCAGGAGTGAAGTCGATCAGGTCGTCGTGGGTCAACCCCTGCCGTTCGAAGGGCAACGGCCTGGTTGGAAAGGGTTGGGTGGGCGATGTTTGCTCCCCGGGTACGTCCGATTGCGGCACCGGGCGCTCCTCAATGGGCCAGACGGGTTCTCCTGTAACGCGGTCGAACACGTAACAGAACCCCTGTTTGGTCACCTGGGCAACCGCCTTGATTCTTTCGCCATCAACTGTGATGTCGATTAGATTCGGGGCAGCCGGAAGATCGTAATCCCAGATTCCGTGATGTAGTATCTGGAAGTGCCAGACCCTCTCGCCGGTTTCCGCATTCAGGCATACCAGGCTTTCGGCAAAGAGGTTATCTCCATGACGATTCCCGCCATAAAAGTCATTGGTAGGAGTACTGAAGGGCAGATATACGTAACCCAACTCCTCGTCAGAGCTCATCATCGTCCATACATTCGTATTGCCCGTAGTTTTCCAGGATCCATTCTCCCACGTTTCGTTTCCAAACTCTCCCTCTTGGGGGATAGACTGGAATAGCCAGCGCTTCTGGCCGGTGCGCGCATCAAATCCTCTCACATCGCCCGGCGGCATCACCTTTTGCGGCATTTTCCCGACTGCAAAGGCATCCAGCACGGTAGAACCGACGACGACCACATCGCGACAGATAGCAGGCGGTGAAGTGACAGCGTAGAGCGCCCTTTCGACCGGCCGGCGCAAACCCTGGGTCAGATCGATTCTGCCATCCTCACCAAATTCTGGTATTGGCTTCCCCGTCTTTGCGTTGAGGGCGATCAAATACGCATCACCCGTGCCGTAGATGATTCGCTGATCATCACCATCCTCCCAGTAGGAGACCCCGCGATGCACGAAACCCACGTTGGCTGGGGATCCGTCCACGTAGGTTTGCGGATCATAAACCCAGATCGTCCGCCCTGTAACAGCGTCAATGGCGGCTACCAGACCTAGCGAGGTGCTCGTGTAAATGACCCCATCGATCATAAGCGGGGTCGCTTCGTTTACCATAGTCCATAGTTCAGGGTTGGCTCGGAGGATTTCATTGTCAACGGAGCTCCAACGCCACGCAATGCGGAGATTCACCGCACTGTCCACCTTGATTTGATCGAGCGGGATGTATTTGGAACTGGCTTTGTCCGAACCGTACGACCTCCATTCTCCAATCTCGTCGGCCTTCACTGCAGAGACAATCATACCCACCATGCAAAGAGTCGAGATCATATACGACAGAAAATTCCATGCCTTAGTCATGATGGTCCCCCCTACTTGACCAGCACCATTTTGCGCGTCTGCACGAAGTCAGCGATGCGAATCCGGTAGACGTAAATGCCGGACCCGACCGTTCGTTCATTCTCGTCGGTGCCATCCCAGACGACTGTGTGTTGCCCTGCTGATCTTGGTCCTTCGGTGAGTATCCGTACCCGACGGCCGAGAAGGTCGAAGACGCTGAGTTCGACCGAACCGCGCGCTGCCACCGTGAATGAAATCGTGGTCGAGGGATTGAACGGATTGGGGTAGTTCTGGTATAGCGCGTCGGCCTGGGGCAGCTCGCTCTCTACCGATAGAACGGCGGTCGGCATCTCACCCGGCAGGAGTTCCAAGAGGTAGATCGGCCCATCGAATCCCACGATGTAAACCTCCCCGCTCTCGTCTTCGCCGAAGCTAGTGATGTTCGACGGACAGGTGGCGATCAGGTTGTTGGAGCGCACCTCACCCTCTTCGTAGCGCAGACCCCAGATTTTCTTGGTTATGAAATCGCCGTAGATGTACACACCATATAGCCCGCCGAGACGGGCGGCGCGGTAGACGTAGCCGCCGGTGAGGGAGGCTCCCACGCTGTGATCGTACTCGAACAAAGGCAGGGCAAGGCCGACGGTGTCGCAGTTGGTTTGAGGAGAGAAGCAGTGAAATCCCTCCATCCTATTCCAGCCGTAGTTGGCTCCCTTTTCGATGAGATCGATCTCTTCCCACCTATTCTGCCCGACGTCTCCCGTCCACAGCTGACCGCCTTTCCTGTCGAAGCTGAAGCGCCAGGGGTTGCGCAGGCCGTATGCCCAGATCTCTTCACGCCAATCTTGACTGTTGCCGACAAACGGATTGTCAGGCGGGATACCGTACTCGAGGCCTGCCGTGCGAGCATCAACGTCGATGCGCAGAATCGCCGCCAACCAGGTAGTGGGATCCTGACCGTTCCGGAATGTGTCCCCTCCTCCTCCTCCGTCTCCAAGACCGACATAGAGCATTCCATCCGGCCCGAAGGCGAGCTGACCTCCGTTGTGATTCGTCGCCGGCTGTGACACCTCCCACAGGACGCGTTCGCTTTCTACATCAGCGACATTAGTATCGCCAGACACGCGGAATTCGGATACTCGCGAAAAGAAATTGCCGCGAGTGTAATAGACGATTATAGTGTTATATGGCTTAATTTAGCCTTCGACTGGCTATGGACACTATATAGTCACCAGTAATAATTATCCCACAAAGTAATTGACATCCACCCTTTTCTTTTGTATCTTCCCTCTGATTACCCTACAATTTACGTAAGTACCTAATCCATCAGATTCCCTGTAGAAATACTTAGCAGGTAAATAACGTAGCGTTGTTGAGACTGTGACAGATGCTGTCTTAATTAGTTGTATATTCCATCCAGTCTGCTAATGCGTGAGGTAAATATGTACTGTCCGAAATGCGGGCAAGAGAATGAGGATACAGCAAAGATCTGCCGTGCTTGTTAAAATCAGCTAAGAGATAATCAGGCGCTACCTGAGGCAGATGAAAGGAAGGGCATTCACTTGGAAAAGATAAAAATTGGCAACGACAATTATGAAATCAAATATGCATATGAGATTCTTGTGAGCACTGCAGAATGGCTCATTAAGGAGAGGAAACTTAAGGAAAGCGACTGTCCAATCCGTGTTGGAAGAGGAAAGAGATATTTAATAAATACAGGTCCTGAACACGCTCATAGAGGTTTCACAAGTCCTAGGAAACTATCTAATGGGTTATATATCGAAGCCAACACAAGTAGAACAAAAGCTATTGACAATGCCCGGATATTACTTGAACAATTTGTATATCAGGGAGATATACTGGTGTTAGAAGTTGAGAATGGTAAGGGAAATTCTGAAAGAATAAAAGAAGAAGATTTTTACAAGCCTTTTGCAGGTTGGCTTGTTGACGAATTGGAGGAATGTACTAAGGCAATAGCTTTGGGAGGTAACAAATTCAAGGGCAAATGGGGAACTCCTGATGTTATAGGAATACGAGAGCCACGCAAAAGTGATATTATCACGGTCCCCACTGAAGTTATTTCAGCGGAGATAAAAGCGGATGCTAGAGATTTGATTACAGCGTTTGGGCAGACTTGCTCATATAGGTTGTTCAGTCATAAATGTCATATAGTAATCCCCAAGAACTCATCTCAGGATGACATCTCAAGACTGGACTCTCTATGTCTGATTTTCGGTATAGGATTAGTCCTATTCGACAATAGTAATGTAGAGAACCCTCAATTTGAAATCAGAGTACGACCAACCAAACATGAACCGGATATGATTTACGGCAACAGATACCTAAAATTGATAGAGAAGGAATTGTTCTGAAGATGAGTATCTGATAGAGAAAGGTTTAAGCGTGATATTAGACCAGCACGCTGGGCTTATGCACAATAAGATTTGTATCATTGGCAGGAAGGTCTTGATAACTGGATCCTTCAACTGGTCAAAGAGTACGGAGGAGAGAAATGAGGAGAATATACTGGTCTTTACTGATTTCCAGTAGTGGACATCTACCAGCAGAGACTTGATTACTGCTGGGAATATAACGGAGGGACTACTTTGACCGAGCCGACCACTTGGGGGGGATGAAAGTTTCAAGATATAAATTCACCAATCTATCTTTTGAGGAGGCTGATAAAGCGATCCTGTGCGAGAATGGATAAAAAGAAAGCCCGCCATTGCTGACGGGCTGAGTATTCAAGGATCGATGTTGAGGCGTCTATGCTGATTTATACAACCTTTTGCTGACCTTCATTCTTCCACTTGTACATTCGTAGCGTCCTTTGAGTCTCTGTCATTGACTCCTATTGCTCCCTTGTGTATTTTGGGGGAATCTCACCATTAGTTGGAGCTTCCACATCAGCACTCTGAGTATTATCTATCTCTGACAGTTCCTCTACGATACAGCCCACTCCAGATCCAATTCGGCTAACTTCGCCGGCACCGGGAAGCCTGTATCGGAATCCCATCCCGCCATCTGATAGTACGTCCTCTTTGCCTTTTCAAACTCCTCTCTGTCTATCTTTTCTCCTTTCAACGTTCCGTTCTCAAGAGGCTCGAAAAGCCGATCGGGAAGGGTGTCGTCCTCTGCTGTGAAACCCTCGCAGTAGTTGAAGATGCGAGCTAATGTCCCTGCGCGCTCACCCACCTTTAAAAGTTCCCAGAGGCTCGTGTTCCATCCTGTCACTGCATCTATGTATTTCTTCAACTGATCCAGTTCCAAAGAATTTATCGGAGCGCCGACAAAATCGCACATGCCCACTGAATTGTACAGGCTCCACACCTGCTGAGTGTAGTAGAACGCTTTGACCTTCTTGGGTCCCAGGTCCATGCGATCCACAGGCTCTATCAAACCCAGAGGAGACATAGGATTAATACCGGAGGGATCGAAGGATTCGTAGAACGGATCGTGTGGAGCCTCCATGTGGTCGGCACCTGTCGGAGAGGTCGAATAGGCAAGCGCCAGACTCCTTTTACCTCTCGGCTCGTGCATGGGGAGTTCCTGACCCTTGACGTGAAGCGCAAATTCGGATGCTCCCTTTCCGATTATCTCGGCGGCTCGCGCCACGCCCTCTGCCAAAGTATCGCCTATCTTCTGTCTTTTTGCGATCATCTCGATCATCTTTATCACTGCGTCCTTATTGCCGAACGTGAGCTCAACCCCACCTGTATCCTCCATGCCGATCAGCCCTTTTTCGTAGCATTCCATGGCGAAGGCTATCGTCGCTCCAGTTGAAATGGAGTCGAGGACGTACTGAGCAAGCATCTGGTTGCCCAGGGCTATGGACTTCAGATCACCCACGCCGCACAGAGAACCGGTAGCAGATATGGTCTCGTATTCGGGGCCCCCATACTTGGATGTCACGCCGAGTTCGGGGACATCTACCTCCCTCTTACAGGCGACAGCGCAGGCGTAGCAGGTTCCAGTCTTGGTGAGTATGGTCTCTTTCATCTTCTGTCCGCTTATCTCAGCTGCTAGTTCGAAGGAACCGTCATGGAAATTGCGAGTCGGCAAAATGCCTTCCGCATCGAGCACCCGCACACCTCTGGCTGTACCCAGCACATGTAACATGTCGCCGTCTCTGTCGTAGTTCTCCTTGAACCAGGTGAACACTCCCTTTGCCTGATCCTTATCCACAGCCTCCATCCTGTCCTTGCCCCGCACCACGATAGCTTTCAGCTTCTTTGATCCCATCACAGCACCCAGTCCTGATCTCCCGTTGAAGTGCTTGAGCTGATTCACAATAGCGGCAAAGCGGACCAGATTCTCCCCCGCTATTCCGGTCTGAAGGACCCTGATTCTTTTGTCCTCAAGTTCTTCTTCGAGGGCGTCCTGGACTTCTCCCGAGATCTTTCCCCAGTATTTGTTCGCGTCCCTTATCTCCACTTGGCCGTCGTGCACCCATATATAGACGGGTGTATCGGACTTGCCTTCTACGATTATGCCGTCGAACCCTGCGGCTTTAAGCTCGGGTCCCCACCAGCCGCCGGCCTCAGCTTCGCCGTATCCTCCCGTCAATGGGGACTTGGCGGCCGCGCTGAATCTGTTAGCCCCTGATATGCTTGTCCCGTTTATAATGCTCGTGCAGAACACTAAAATGTTGTCCGGACCCAGCGGATCGACGCCCGGCTTCAAGTCCCTCAAAAGGAAGTATCCGCACATGGCGCTTCCGCCCAAGTAGCGCCGATATATCTCCTCTTTGGGCTCTTCGATCCACGTAGTGCCAGAGGACAGGTTCGCATGCAGAATCTTACGGTGATAGGCCGGCATATCTATGCTCCTTATCTATGCTATTCCTAGCTCTTCCACTAAACTGTCGAATCTGTTTAAGACCCTATCTCTCAACTGTGAGTAGAACTCCCGTGTTATAAAGTGGGGAAGTTTAATGTTCTGATTGCCCTCGTAGGTCTGGTCGGGCAGGACGTAGTCGTCCGCTCTGAAGCCCTGCTTTCTCTCCAGAGCATAACCCCTCATAAATGTCTTGAGCACGCTCCTTTTGAGTTCTGCTTCACTTATGGAGACGTTCATCTCCTCGTTTAGGGCTTGCAGGGTGTAATCGTCGTCTAATCCGGCGAACTTGCAAAGGCCGATTAAGTCGTCCCTGATCTGGTAGAGGCCTCTTTCTACTATCGCCTCCTCCCAGTAGTCGAGAGATGTTTTTCCCTCGAATATGAGTAAGAGGAAAGTCTTCATGGACATGTGCCCTCCGGCGAGCGCGAAGGGATAGCCGGGATTCGTCTCGGCGAGATATGCCGGAAGTTCCACTCCCTTGCACTGCATGGCAAAGGATGTCTCTCCCAGCTTTTCCGAGACTCTCTTTACCCCGTGTCCGAAGAGAGGGTCCTCTCCGTAGGCCATCTTCTTCAGGAGACTTTGTGCTCCTTCGAAATCTCCGAACTCCAGGCCGTCTGCGATCTTAGACTCTCCATCCTTGCGGCTGTTGTAGTCCATTATGTAGCCAAGTGTCACACCTGCGCTTATAGAGTCGAAGCCCATTTCGTCCACAAGGGCAATTATCTCCCACGCCTGCGCCCTGTCGGTGATTCCGAGGTTGGAGCTCAATAGGTTCAGCGGTTCGTAGTCAGACTTGGCCAAAAAATCCCCGCCTTTTCCGTTCTCCTTGACATATATGTTCTTGTGGCAGGCTATCCCGCACCTGTAGCACGACTCGTCCTTGATGTGATATTCCTCCTCCACGTTCTCCCTGAACAGATGCACCGCCTCGTCGGTCCCCCTGGGTCTGAAATTGTATTCGGGCAGCGCCCCTGCATCGTAAAGGGGAAGGTAGTTCGACCAGGTGCCTCCCATCCCTCCTCCTTTGTCCTTTTCCCTGAACTTCTTCGAGCCGTCGCCCCTGGCTATCTCTCTGTTGACGTCCACAAGAGTCTTGGTCAACTTCTTATGCCGGGGCTCGGTCCCGTCGCAGACTATGGCAAGGAGGTTTTTCGACCCCATTAGGCCTCCCATGCCGCCGCGTCCTGCGAATCGAGGCTTCGGGTCGCCCGACTTTATCTGATTCTCCGTTGAAATCGCCACCGCAGCGAATCTGTTTGTGTTATAGTTCTCTCCGGCAGGGCCTATGGCTGCAAAGTGTGCGTCGGGATATTTGTCTCTTAGACACATAATCTTTTCGTGGGTCGTCTTCCCTACCAGCTCCTGTGCGGGCTCAAGCGAGAGTTTTGATTCTTTTATGTCGCCCTTGACTACTAAGTAGACGGGCTCGTCTGACCTTCCAAAGAAGATCAGTTCGTCGGCGCCTGCCCACCTCATCTCGGTCCCGAACTTCCCGCTCGCCGCGGACCACATCGCAGCAGGCATGCCGCTGTTGGAGACCTTCAACGGACTGTACGCGGTGAAATATGCCCTCAGACCCGTCATCACATCTGTGCCGCTTAAGACCCCTGTATTAACCACAAGAGGGTTTCCAGGATCGTAAGCTTCCGTCACGTCGAAGTCCTCAAGGAATTTGAAAGACCTCGCAATTCCGCCTAAGAAATCCTCTATATCCTCGCAATCTTTATCTTCGACATCGATTTTCCCGCTGTCCAATTGTAATGTGGCCCTTCTGAATTTGAAATCCCTTATATATTTCTTACCGTCGCCGTCTGGACTTATCATATCTTTTCTCCCTGAAATTTCGAGTCTATCTTTGCTTCGATCAGTTACCTTATGTTAAATAATAATAGATAGGTCATCGATTGTCAAGAGGTGAACTTTACATAATAGGCGAATGTGGCGAAGTCCAAGTCCGTAGCCTCAAGCCTCTGATCCGTGATTGTTTGATATTTTCTTTCTGTAATCAGAATAGTACAAAATAACAGGCGGCCGTAAAGCTTATTCCTGATACTCCCCACAGAAAGCCTGCTCCTTTGTCTCTTCTTTCTGCACTCTTAACGTTGTCCTCAATTCTTCTGGGATTCGCAGAGTGTAGATATTTATCGAAGGTGTCATCAGCGGATTTCTTAACTATTGATGCCGCTATTCCTGACGCCACCGATACACCTAAGAAGGCGTAAGTGGGCCATCTGTTCTTGTCGTTTTTCCTCGGAGACACGGAACCTGCGTAGTCCTTCTTGGTAAGGAATATCCTGCTTTTGTGCTGTGCCTGCTCTGCTGTGGAATCGCGCTCTGTAAGACTTTGTACAAAGCCAATAGCGCGCAAGAATTCTTGCCTTCTTAGATCTAATATTATCTTCTCTTTCCCCAACATTGGAAGCACAGACATCCTTGCCTGTTCACTCTGCACGTGAGACAGGGATCTCTGATCCACCCATAATTTTTGAGGGCCCCTTTGAGACTGTGCAATTGACGGACAAAAAGATATAATGAAAAGAATAAATATGAAAAATAGTGGGTTTTTGGGCATTGTCATCTGCTTTTCTGGAGGGATGGGAGGAGGTGCCCTATCTACTGACTACTGTCTACTTGTTTCCCGAAGGCGTATATATAGCCGCTCTCTGATCCTGCTGAAGCTACATAGATAAAGTTATCTCCGAAGGCGGGAGGAGAGTCTATAGGGCCTTTGGTCTCGTATTTCCACTTCAACTCTCCTGATGCGCGGTCCAGGGCATAGAAGTGTCTGTCTGCTGATCCGAAATAGACTGTATCGTCTGTAAGGATGGGGGCGGACTTCAGGACGCCTTTTGTTGTAAATCTCCAGATCGGTCTGCCCGAGAGCTTGTCCAGGGCGTAGAGGTTACGGTCATTGGAACCGAAATATACGGTTGTAAGATCGCATGCTGATCCCGCGTATATTCCTGCCTCTGACTTGAAGGTCCAGACTACCTCCCCGGAATGTGGATCCATCTTGTAGAAAGTTCCCATCGCGGTTCCAAAGTATATCCCACTGGAATCCGCAGTCGGAGACGCATAGATGCTGGAATCTGCCTTGTACTTCCACTTCAACTCTCCCGTCTTTGAGGAGACAGCGTACAGATGATCGTCGTCCGATCCAAAATAGACTAAACTATCTTTCGAACAGGGCGAAGAGTGAATTTGATCCTCTGCTTTGAACCTCCATAGCACCTCACCTGTTTGGGCTCTGAGCGCTACTACTTCCCCGCCCTCTGATCCCACAAGCAGTAGGCCCTCCAAAAGACAAAGTGACGCGGATATATCTCCGAAATTTGCGCTCCAGCGTGCCTTTCCATCGGTCAGATTCAGGGCTATTAAGGACGCTTCCCCTCCTGAAAGAGGGATAAATAGCAGGCTGTCAAATAGAGCCGGAGTTCCGTGGATGGCTCCATCTACTTTGTAGGTCCTTATTGACGTCCCGGTTCTTCCATCTCGTAGGTATATCCTACCTGTCAAAGTAGCCGTCAGTACTTTGTGTCCTACAAACAGAGGGGATGCTGTGATGGCTCCGTTGAGTCTATGTCTCCATAAGAGACCCAGCGGTGGGTCCGTCCCCCATGGAACGTGTCCCGAACCCCAGGCGTTGCCTCTTCGCTGTCCCCACTCGTGGGGAGAATGTCCAACGGCTCGTATTACAATGGGGCTGGAACAGGCTATCACGATAAGTAGACAGTAGACAGTAGCCCCCGATAGGGTCAATCGGGGGAGACAGGGATGGGAGAGGTACGGTGGTATGATGAATGCTGTTTGCCGTCTACTATTCAACCGGAGAATCGCTCCTCTTCCCACGGATCGCCGTTGTTGTGGTACCCGTACATCTCCCAAAAACCAGGTTTGTCTTTTTCCATAAACTCCAAGCCGTTGACCCATTTTGCGCTCTTCCAGCCGTAGAGCTTGGGCACGATGAGGCGAAGCGGCCAGCCGTGCTCTCTGGAAAGTGGCTGACCGTTTCTGCTGTGGGCAAATAATACGTCGTCGTCCAAAAGTGCCTCCACTGGTACATTTGTGGTGTATCCACCGTAGGAGTGGAGCATTACGAATTTTGCCTGAGGCTTTACACTGAGCTGTTTCATCAGTTCCGGAAAACTTGTACCCTCCCATTCGTTATCCAACTGGCTCCAGCGCGTAACACAGTGAAAGTCCGCTGTGAGCCTAATCTGGGGCATGCTCATAAACTCGTCGTAGTTAAACTCGAGTTCCTCATCCACCAGCCCGAAGACCCGAAAGCGCCAGTCCTTGGGGTACACATCAGGCGTAGTGCCGTAGGTAAGGACAGGGAATTTATCCGTCAGATACTGTCCTGGCGGAATCCGATCCTGTATCTTGTCAGGCTTCCTTTTAGGGTTTGCCCTGCGAAGCTTTCTAACTCTTTCTATAGGGTCTATCTTCATCTTATCTACCTCGTTTTGGAGTGAATTACCTTAAAAATCCCATCCGAAGAAGAAGTCCCATTCTGTATTATTGTCTATGCTCTTGAAGTCCGTCCTCCTTGAGCCGTCCAGACGCAGCACGAAGAATCCGCCTATATTGAACCTTATGCCTGCGCCGAAGCTGCCCAGCATGTCGTCGAAGTCAAGACCCCTATCCCACGCGCTCCCCAGGTCCAAGAACATGGCACCTCTTATCGCCTGAAAGCCCATACCGCCGATGGGAAGACCTATAAGCAGATTGTCCACCAACGGAAAACGGAGTTCGTTATTTATAAGAAAGATGTTCCGTCCCCTGATAGAACCCCTATCATAGCCCCTAAATGTCCAACTTCCACCCATCGTGAATCGATTAGGATCGTCTCCGAACCTGTATCTTGTTATAGTCCGAAACGCAAAGGCGGTCCTTTTAGAGAGCCTTTGATACTTCCGATAATCTGCAAGCAGCATGGTGTGATAGAGATCCGAACCTTTAAGATCGATAGTGTGAGTGATGCCGAAGTTGTACCTCTCTCCGTCCATCGGACCTGTCGGGCCCCACAGACTGTTGTCCTTTGTAAAGCCCACATAGTTTGTCATTAAAAGATTATCATCGCTTTTATCCTTGAAGAGGCGCTTCCTTTCTGATCTCCTCAATATGAAGCTTGTCTCCAACCTTTCGAACTTTGAAAACGGATAGCTGAACGTTAGGAAGCCCCCCGTGCGCCTCTCGCTGAACCTCCTGTCAAACGGGTTGAAAAGGCCCTGATCCAGACGGAAGATCCCCCACGCAACATTTGTCCGTCTTGCTAAGTCCAGACGTGTGAACGCAAAGCTGAAGCTTTCAAAGATGTCGGCGGCTCTGTCTGCTGTATTGAAGACCGAGATATAATACTGATGGTCCCCGAGCATGTCTGTAAGGGCTATCTGCACGCCTCCTGTAGGTCCAAATTCGGGATCCTGAACGATCTGGCTCTGAGCAAAGTCCAATGAAAGCTTCCTATTGTACCTGGCTCTGCCTTTGACGTTTTCCTCCTTTATCCTTCCGAGCCTCCAGGAGTTGCCATAATCATCCAGGACAGTCTCTATTTCCGGCTCTATATCCTCGTGGATATCTACGCTGTATATTTGAAAACTGTTGTTTTCATAGCCTGTAAAGACGAGGGTTTTTCCATCTGGCAGCCAGTCCGGATCCATAGCCCCTGTTAGGATATTTGTCATCCTCTTAACTTCTCTCGTTTTGTTCTTGCCTCTCGACTGAACATCGTAGAGCACGGATGATCCCTCGGTATCTGAATTGGAAGCTAACTGTTCGGGATAAGGCTGGACTGTCAGCGTATAGAGGTCGAAAGCCCCGTGGCGGTCTGAGGAAAACGCTATGTGCTCTCCGTTGGGTGACCACGATGGGGAGTAATCTTTGTATTTACCCGAGGTAAGAGGTTCAATTTTTGCTGTTCTTAAATCGTAAATAGAAAGATTAGTAAATCCACCCTTTCCGTGCTGACCTCTGTCGGAGACGAACGCGATCTTTCCCCCGTCAGGGCTCCAGTCGGGGTCCCTGTCGTTATAAATATCGTCGGTGAGCTGAGTCAACGTGGTGTCCTTGGTATCGACGATGTAAAGATCGAAGATCCCACCTCTGTTCGCGCCTGAGAAAACGATCCTCCTGCCATCGGAGGACCAGCACGGAGACGCCAGTGACACAATAGAACGAAACGAGAGTTCTTTAAAGATTCTCGCTCTATTTATGTCCCAGATGTAGAGTACATCTCTGTCCTTGCTTTGAGACACAAATGCGAGCAGCCCCTCTTTGGAAACGGATATTTTACTGCTTAAAGGGTGAAATGACTCAAACTCAGCGGTGCGTCCGCCTTTCACAATCCTTTGTGCCTGATTTTGTCCAAAGTCCTTCTTATAGATGTTGGGATAGCCTGTCCGATTCGATATGAAGACGAAGTATGTTCCGCTCGAATCTCCTTCTGCCCTGGGAGCTACAGCGGGCTTGACACTTACACCACCTGATGTCAGCTTCTTCCCGACTCTGCTTACAGGATCGCTGTCTTTAATTTGAGGCAGATACTTCTTTTTTGTTTTATATTGCCAATCGCTGTCCACCTTGCTCAATGGAACTCCTAAAGCGGACTGAAATATGTGGGGGAAATACTCGCTTTTCCACCAATTTTCAAATATGAGGCTGATCTTATCGTCTCCGTACTCCCTCGCTACAAAATCCAGTATAGATTCACCCTCCTTATACATCTTGAAAGTCCCGTTTATCTCATACATACGGTTTATGGGGACCAGATTCTCTGAGAAGACGGCGTCCTTTATAATCATGTCAGCCTGGGAATCAACATCCCCCGACCAGTGCTCAGCTAGTCCTTCAGAGAACCATAGAGGCGGACCGTGAAATCTGGATGCTCTGTGGTTCTTTAGAACCGTTCTGATCTTATCCATAGTAAAGACGTGAACCAGTTCGTGTCGGATGACTCTCCTGAAGTAAGCAAACGAACCGTTGTGCGGGAGGACCACTCTGCCTTTTATGAACTCTGTAAAGCCGGCTACTCCCTCAGGGAGGAGACCAGGAATAGTGTTGGTCATCTGAAAGTGTATGGGGGAACTGTAGAAGATCAGAGGTATTCTCCTTTGTACGGTGTGAGAAAATTTTCGCTCAAGAAAAATATAGCTTTCCTCCGCCATCAGAGCGCCTATCTCTGCGACTTCCACCTCCTCAGGATAGAAGTAGATATTGAAATGCTCTGTCCTCATGAGCCTCCAGTCGAACGTGGAGTATTGAACTTTGTTCTTGCCGAAATAGTAGAACTGGGCAAAAGATGCTTGGACGTAAAAAAGTAGACAGCAGACAGTAGACATTAGACAGGGCAGCCCTGTCCGTCCCCATTTTATAAGCAGTGAGATGATATGTGAGCGTTTTTTTGTCATGGGTCGCTTATTTTATTAGTCGTTGCAAACTCAAAGCGCTCGATCAGAGACGATGTACCACCTTCTATCTTTAGACCTTTTTGTCTTAGTGGTCGTTCCTAACCTAATAGACTCATGGGTCCATCTTTCGACTTCAACTACTTGGGGTTCACCTATGATCTAAATCTCCTTCTTAGAGGGCAGACCAGCCGCCATCTATAAAGAGAGTTTGACCCGTTATGAAGCTCGCTGCATTCGAGGATAAAAAGACCGCGGCTCCTGCTATCTCCTCTGGCTTTGCCAAACGCCCCAGCGGTGTCTTGTCTATCAGTTCCTTGTACAGCCCAGGATTTTTCCTAAACCCTTCTGTCATATCCGTTTCGACATAACCCGGAGCTATTGCATTTACCCTGATATTGTGTTTTGCCCATTCTACAGCCAGGACTTTGGTAAGCTGAGATATGCCTGCCTTGCTGGAACAGTAAGCCGCAAGTCTGGGCAGCGCAACGTGCGCCCCGACTGAGGTGATATTGATGATAGAACCAAACTCTTGTTCGATCATCTGCTTTCCCACAATCCGACTGCATAAAAAGACGCCCTTGAGATTGACAGACAATATGTGATCCCATTCCTCCTCTTCTACATTTTCTGTCCTTGTGTATATCGGACTTATTCCGGCGTTGTTCACAAGGATGTCTATCTTCCCGAGGGAGTGGAGCGTTTTTCCTACAGCGTCCTCGAGATCTTTGGCGGAACTTACGTCACACATAAGCGGCAATGTCCTACGCCCTTTTTTTGCTATCATTCTTGCGGTCTCTGCAATTTGCGATGTCCTGCTTAGAACAGCTACGTCAGCTCCCGCCTCAGCAAGAGAGGTAGCTATGGCTCTGCCTATCCCTCTGCTTGCTCCTGTTACAAGGGCGACTTTTTCCGACAGGTTGAACAAAGATTCAGCGGTATTCTTCAAGTTTGACTCCTCTTAAAGATCAGGGAATCGAAAGCATAAGCTCGTAGGTGAGGGGCGACCCCGGCAGTTGCATAGGTCTTGGCTAAAGATAATAAGAAATACAGCGGCGGTCAACAGTTATGTCGGTAGAAACAATTCAGCCCCGGACCGCTCAAGTTCCGGGGCTTTCTTCTTTCCCCAAAAAGTTTCTTGTTACTTTTTGGGCTTATGATTTGAAGCGTTACTTTTGCTGTCGCTCTATGCGCTTTATCTGGTCTCTGATGAGGGCGGCTTTCTCAAACTCTTCCTCTTGTACGGCTTGCTGCAGTTCCCTCTCAAGTTGTTTCCTTGCACTGACAGGCTTGTTGGACAGGATGTCCTCCCGCCAGCTTTCCAGGAACTTTATCTCCTGACTGTCGTCTATTTGGTTGTCTCTGCCGTAGCTTTTGAAGAAATTTTCTATCTCTTTGATTCCATCTTCAATATGCTCTATTGCTCTGTCGAAATATCCCTTCTTAAGGCATATCAGTACGTCTGCTCTTATCCTGTGGCTTGTGACAAAAGGTCTGTAGTTTTCAAGGATAAGTCTGTACTCGTCGCTTTCGGCGTAGTCTCTCACAAAATCGAAGACCCTCAAATTTCGCTCGGCGTCTCTTTTTGCATTGTTGTATTCCTTTAGCTCAAAGAAACTGATCCTCCTTATGTAGTACTGCAAAGCTTCTGTCTCCAGGTGCACGAAGGCCTCCTCATCTAATTTAAATCCCTCGTCAGTTCCTTGCTCTTTTTTATGTTCCTCAAGCAAATATAGATAGTAATCGAAGAAGGACTCTTTGCCATGTGGCCGCCTGCCGTCCGGTCTTCCGTCTATCTGCATCTGCCAGATCCCCATGTCCACCCTGCGCTGAATTTTCTCCCGACCGTCGAAGTCTATTATCTTCCTGACGCACAGCTTTTGGGGATCAAATTCCCATCCTTGCATTATGGGAGTTATATCCTTGCTCATCTATTGCCCGTTGTTGTTGAAGACGCATTACGCATTATGACTTCCTTAATCGGTTGTCTCCATCAAGCCCATAGAAAGAAGCTCCTGTTCGAGTTGGGATACGCCTTCCTTGATCTGCGGAAGGATATCTGGCGCGAAGGTTACTCCTTTCTTTGTGGGTTTGAATTCTCCATCGTCATCCTGGTAATAAACGCGAATATCTCCATAGGTTTTCCCTCTGAACTCCACAATCGACACCCTGATCTTCTCAGCAGAATTCTTGGAGTCCTCCCGGACAGTCTTACCCATATAGATCCCATCTCCTTATTAAGTGAACAGCAGATAGATAGTGTTCCTGAAGACTACAAGAGAGCTCCTTGTCTCGAGCTCGAGTTTGATATTATACCTCCAGATCCATTCCATTCTCCCTCTTATCACTTCTCCTCCCCTGAGTATTAGACGTACAGGCAATCCTGATCTCTTATGATGATCAAGGTCGCTTTCGTTGATGGAGTACATCTTTTCTGTTTCCTCCAGGGGACCCAAGTTCTGAGCTTTCACCAAGTGATCTATCAAAGTTGCCTGCTTGACTTGATTCCTGTCCCTTGCCCTGTAGCAGTACTTTATATCTTGCTCTTTGGATCATAGATTTTTCCCCAGATACATCTATTCCAAATTCATTAAGGAATCCCTATCTCTGTAATTATGCCCATTGCTGATCTCTCGTACAGCTCAAAGACCATGGGGATGCTTTTCTTCTCGGCTCTGAGAAAATATGACAGAGCCGGGCCCTCGTCCTGCTGGCGTATTTCCCAAAGCTTGCTCTTCGGGCTCTTCTTCTGCAGCTTGGGGTGACCTGAAACCCTTACATTCTCATCAGATTCATCTCGTTGTGATAGTCTCGCAACGAGAATATCTAACTTCTCCTTCGTCATTCCCGACATCCAGTAGCCCAGCACCTTGTCATAGTGTTCTCCGTACAGCTCCTTGAGTTCCTTTTGAGTCCTTATCAACATAGATAGCCCTTTCCCAAAGCTAGCAGCGCGACTATCTAACAAGAAAAGACAGGGACAACGCCTCTTCTATCTGCTTATTTTGGAGAGCTTACTGTCCCTTGGGTTGCGGTGAAACGTAGGAACTGACTTCCTTTTTGTACCTTCGCACCTCATCTATCAAGGCGCGTCCTTGACGGGTTCTGGCTAAGGCCTCTTCCATTGCAGTTATCCCCTGATCGGTTTTTTGTCTTTCCCTGTTTTTGGCTTTAGAGTTGCTAGACCTGTTTCCGTGCCTCTTCCCTCTCCTCTTCATATGAACGGAGCGCCTCCATATAAAAACCTAAAAGAAACCTATTGTACAACTGTGTCCTTGACAAAAATTTAGTAAACTTCTATCTCTAAGTCAAGTACAAATCGCTTGCTCCTTGTCAAAATGGGTAGTGCTCCCCACAATATTGACAATAATTAGGCAACCGTGGGATAGTAGATAAAATCTATCTGGCTACTCTTGTGGGGTCTTGCATCTCTGGGATGAATGCAGACGTTTCTTGTTATGGTACTCAATCCATTGGGATATGATCTGTTCGACCTGTTAGAAGGAATGAGAATTGTGAAGCCAATCCCCGATGAATTCAATCGGGGACACTCTTTCTTGAGGGTCCTGAAAAAACGTTCTTCAAAACCGTTTTTACCACCGGCTGCCTCTATCGGAGGATTTCCGACTGGAATGTATTCCGGACGAATCCCCAAACTTGGTTGCTTGCCAAATAGGGTTCAGCCAAAAAGGTCGAACCCTTATCAGAACGAAAAGTCAGAGCTTGAGGTACTGCTTCTGTGGAAGCGTATTCCCGATTGATTCTATCGGGCACTAACCTCTCGCTCATCTGCAGGCTTGCGACCACGTCCAGACTTCACATGCTCCTGTCCCACTTGTGTAGTACTATCACACCAAAGCACACATCTGCAATGGGCTGCTACCATTCTGGCTACATATTTGCGATAGATTCGCTTTTCTCAAGAACCTAACTTGACCTATACCTTATGACTGGCTGCCCAACGCTAACTATTTTTCATTCCGGGGCTTGACATCTGTTTAACTTGCCTTGCTCAGACCCTAACCTGAAAAAGATCTGTAGCTTTGTTAAGGGGCTGGCGTAAACGCCTGCTATTTCTCAATCATAAAAAAGCCCCACCAACCCTTTGGGTTATGAGGCCTTATACTGTCGTCCTTGCTATTGACTGTCCTCAACGGTTATCTCATCAGGATCATCTTTCTGGTCTTAACAAAGTCCCCTGCCTTGATGCGATAGAGGTAAAGTCCGCTTGCCATGTCCTTCCCCTGATCGTCTTTGCTGTCCCAGACTACAGAATACCTTCCTGCTTTCTGATTCTCATTCACCAGTGTCCTGATCTTCTGCCCTAAAGTGTTAAATACATCTAGCCTTGCTCTTCCTGCTTCCCGTATTTCGTATCTTATAGTTGTATAAGGGTTAAACGGATTCGGATAGCTCTGAGCCAGGCTGTATTCTTGAGGCGGTGGGGATATGTCCTCTTGCTCCACTATACTCAAGCGGTACATCCCCTCGTTCAACTGTGCCTCAAGCACCTCCAATCCTAAATCAAATAAATCTTGTGCCCTGAACTGGATGCGGAGCACCTCTCCCTTACCCTCAGGAGCGACTGTTCCCGCAAACGCTATTTGGATCACATCGTCTGAAACGTTGCTGACTATCAGATATTCCTCAGTCATATTCGCCGTGGAGACCTGTATATTGTCCATCTGCCCCTTAAGCAACAACTCCATGTACCCCGCCAAAACTCCGCTCATCTCGTCTATTAAGATCGGGAGCGATAACATATTTTGGGTTATGTATTCGGCTCTCCCAACAGTTATAGTGCGCTCCTGGCTGCCGAGTAGCTTGGGCACAGGACCGCCCTCCACAGGGAATCTGGACCTTATCTCAACCACAAACTGAAGGATGAGGGTTGCGTCAAATGCAGATACTGTGCCGTCACCCGACACATCAGCAGAGATCAACTCCTCACCTGTCAACTGGATAATTCCAACTACATGCTGTAAAACCAAAGCCGCATCGAAAGCTGTTATAACACCGTTCTTGCTCACATCACCGAAAAGAGGCCCTGGCTCAGGGGACGGAGACGGAGACGGAGACGGATTCACTGCATATGCATCCACACAAAACATCAGTAACACGGCAACTGCCACACATGCTAACAATTTTACCATCATACCCCCCCAAGCTTAAAAGGGTAACTCCTGCTATGGATAGTCTGTTTACGAGAAACACTGCTAAATGTAATATATTATCTGAAAAAGTCAATAGGAAATTTAAATTATAGGTGAAAAAATTAGAATTTTATGCATTTCCGCATCATTTTGTGCATCTTTCGCCACCTTTTTGTCGCGAAGTTGCTCTCTCAGCAGACGTTAGAAAACAGATCGCGTGACAGGGCCGCCAAAAAGTAGTACTAATTTTTCAACAATAGTTGTCGTTTTTTGAACCAATGCTTGCAGGTCTTGGGCAATATGTCCCGAGTCTACCGGCGCACATTTTTGTGTATAATTTAACCAATCGTATAGACGATAGATGTGATGAATATCACCATATGGGAATTTTTTTTGTATATCCTATAATCTTTAGATTTTAAGTTGCGCCGTCGGCATATATTTAATATATTTACTTATACTTATATTGGGCGTTTGTTTATCATCTCTCAGTATAGAGAGGAATTCTTCAATTTTGTTCTTTTCTAGTTATGAGTAGAAATATCAAGATAGGCGTAATCGGAATGGGAAACGTAGGTGGGGGTGTAGTTGAACTCCTTGTAAAGGGACCATCGTCTCTTCTTGAAAGAAAACGCCTGAGCTTAGAACTTGTTAAGGTCGCTGTCAAAAGCCTATCCAAAAAAAGAGATATACAAGTTCCAGAGGATCTTTTGACAGAGGATGTTTCCCAGGTTGTGAATGATCCCACTATAGACATCGTCGCTGAGCTTATAGGGGGAATAGAGCCTGCGCGGAGCTTTATTCTCAAGGCGATAAGGAATGGCAAGAACGTCGTTACAGCTAATAAAGCTCTGCTTGCGGACTGTGGAGACGAACTCTTTGAAGCAGCTCTAAAAAACGGTGTTGACCTCCTCTTCGAAGCCAGCGTAGGCGGCGGTATCCCTATCATCCGCTCTTTGAAAAATGGGCTTGTAGCTAACAATGTAAGCTCTATGTATGGGATACTTAATGGGACCACTAACTACATCCTTACAAAGATGACAGATGAGGGAGGTGACTTTGAGGATGTGCTTGCCGAGGCCCAGAAGTTGGGCTACGCCGAATCTGATCCTACGATGGATGTGGACGGAACAGATGCCGCCCAGAAGCTTGCTGTTCTCTCCAGAATCGCCTTCGGATCGGCTCTCAAGACTAGGGATGTGTTCAAAGAAGGCATACAGAAGATAAAGATACAGGACATCGAATATGCAAGGGAGCTGGGTTACACGGTAAAGCTTCTGGCAATCGCCAAAGGATCGAAGGACACAATAGAAGTTAGAGTTCATCCTGCTATGGTCCCATCAGGTAGTATCATGGCGCAGATCAAAGGGGTCTTCAACGCGGTAGAAGTCGTGGGAGATGCCGTCGGAACGCAGGTCTTCTACGGGAGCGGAGCAGGCCGCATGCCCACAGCCAGCGCAGTTATCTCAGATATCGTGGAGCTTTCCCAAAGACTTATAGATAGAGCAGATCCCAAAGTCCGGGAGATGACGGTGTGCGATGGACCCTCTGTGATCCCCATAGACGAAGTAGAAATCCCCTATTATTTCAGATTCTTGGTTGTCGATAGGCCAGGAGTTCTGGCGCAAATAGCTGCCGTCTTTTCCGATGAAAAGATAAGTATAGCTTCAGTTATACAGAAAGGCAGAGCTGAGTCCCAGGGAAACGTGCCGCTGGTTATTATGACCCACGAAGCTAAAGAAAAATTTGTATGCCGGGCTGTTGAGAGATTGAATACCTTGGATATTATCAAAGATCAAATACAGATTATAAGGGTGGAGGATCTTTAAACAAAAGGACAAAGAGCGGATTTGATGGAGATGTCGAAATGCTCTGGACAGGTGTGGTAGAAAAATATAGACGTTACCTTCCCGTGACAGAAAAGACTCCTGTCATAAGCTTGTTTGAGGGAAATACTCCTCTGATCCCGGCTAAGAACCTTCTGAGGGAGGTGGGAGCTGAATTTAAACTTTACTTTAAATACGAAGGCTTGAATCCCACCGGTTCCTTCAAAGATAGGGGTATGACGATGGCAGTCTCCAAAGCTGCCCAGGCAGGAGCGGAAGCGGTTATCTGTGCATCTACAGGCAACACGGCCGCATCAGCGTCCGCCTATGCGGCAAGAGCCGGTATGAAGTGCGTGGTCCTTATACCTGAAGGATATATCGCCTTCGGTAAGCTTGCGCAGGCTATGATCCAGGGAGCCTTTGTCATCTCCGTAAAGGCTAACTTCGACGGGGCCTTGCCTTTGGTCAAAGAGATCGCAGACAAATATCCGATTGCTTTAGTCAACTCCGTAAATCCCTATAGAATAGAAGGCCAAAAGACGGGTGCATTTGAGATCTGCGATCATCTGGGGAGAAGGGCCCCCGATTATAACGTTCTGCCTGTCGGCAACGCCGGGAATATTACCGCCTACTGGAAAGGCTATAAAGAGTACTACGAAGCTGGAATGATAGAGAGTCTCCCCAAGATGATGGGGTATCAAGCAGAAGGAGCCGCCCCGATCGTTCGAGGAGAGCCTGTAGCTGAACCTGAGACTATAGCAACAGCCATAAGGATCGGAAACCCAGCAAGCTGGAGCGGCGCAGAAGAGGCCAGAGAGGAATCGGGGGGAATAATAGACTCTGTTACCGATGAAGAGATCCTACAGGCTTACAAGATGCTGGCAAACCTGGAAGGCATCTTTGCCGAGCCTGCGTCCGCTGCCTCGGTAGCAGGGGTACTAAAGCTTTACCAGCAAGGAACATTCCGAAAAGGAGATGTAGTGGTTTGCGTGCTTACGGGTCTGGGACTTAAAGATCCTGACAGGGCTGTGGCTGTGGCCCAAAAACCGCAAGTTATCGATGCGACCGTTGAGGCTGTAGTAAGAGAGATAGGATTTTGAAATAAGTATACAAGAAACAATAGACATCATACAGGGAGCGACAAGCTAAGTAAGAATGCTTTGTCCACTAGCGCGGCTTTCTGCCACCCCACCTGGTGCTGACGTTGGTTGGCTTGGACCTTAGTCATAAGCAGGGTGCCAGACCGCGACCTTGTCATGAGGTGCTGCGCCGAAGGAGACGCGAAGCGGAACCGATCCCCGATTGAACCCCCAATAGATTCAATTGGGGGTCGGGGGCAAGTGATGAGAGATAGTGCCCAGTCTGCTGAAAGATGAGCTAGAAATTTGAGTCTTATCGTTCAAAAATATGGTGGAACTTCTGTCACCACGCCTGAACTGATAAAGCGCGTGGCGGGAAGGATCATAGCTAAAAAAAAGGAAGGGAACGACATAGTCGTCGTCGTCTCTGCGATGGGAGACAGCACCGACCAGTTGGTCGATCTTGTCAGGAAGATAACTGACCGACCCAGAGCAAGAGAAATGGACATGCTCCTTTCCACAGGAGAACTGGTGTCTATTGCCCTTTTGTCTATGGCTATTAATTCTATGGGGGCAGAGGCTATATCCTTCACAGGGCTGCAAAGCGGAATCATCACAGATGCCATCCACACCAAAGCTAGGATTCTGGACATAAGAGCCGATAGGATAAGAGAAGAGCTAAAAAAGGGCAGAATAGTAATCGTTGCTGGATTTCAGGGAGTAAGCGTAGATCAGGAGGTCACAACCCTGGGACGAGGCGGCTCTGATATGACTGCTGTAGCTTTAGCCTACGCCCTGGATGCACATCAATGTGAGATATTGACAGACGTAGATGGTGTCTATACCGCCGATCCGAGCATAGTTCCCGAGGCCAGGAAGTTGGAGGTCCTCTCCAGCGATGAGATGCTGGAGCTTGCCAGCGCGGGCGCAAAGGTCCTTTACGCCAGATCGGTCGAGTTTGCCAACAAATACGGTGTTATTTTGCATGTGAGGTCCAGCTTTAACGAAAATTCTGGTACTCTTGTCAAGGAGGAAGAGGAAATGATGGAGGATGTCCTGGTGCGGGGCATCGCACACGACATAGATGAAGCTAAGATCACAATCCACGGAGTTCCAGACAGGCCAGGTATAGCGGCTGCAATATTCCAGCCCCTTGCCCAAGCTAATATCAACGTCGATATGATCGTCCAGAACGTCAGCGAGAGCGGAGTGACGGATATGTCCTTCACGGTTCCAAGGGCTGACCTTGAAAGAGCTCTCGAACTAGGCAAGAACGTCATAAAACCCGAGATCGACGCGAGGAATGTCTCCGCAGACGAAGACATAGCCAAAGTCTCCGTAGTCGGAGTTGGGATGAGGAGCCATACGGGAGTCGCGTCCAAGACGTTTAAGGCCTTGTCTGATGCAGACATCAATATCGAAATGATAAGCACATCAGAGATCAAGATTTCCTGTGTGATCAGAAAGGCTTGCATCGAGGACGCAGTAAGGGCCCTGCACAGAGAATTTGAACTGGGCGAATCTTGAAGGAAAGGAACCCAGAATGTCTTACAACGTGGCTATAGTAGGCGCCACGGGCGCAGTGGGTGGGGTGATGAGAAAGATCTTAGAAGAGAGAAAGTTTCCAGTAAAAACTTTGAGACTCTTTTCATCAAAAAGATCAGCAGGAAAGAAGCTGGACTTCAAGGGGGAAGATATAACTGTAGAAGAACTGAAAGACCATTCGTTTTCCTCAAAAGATATAGATATTGTGTTATCATCTGCGGGGAGTTCCATAAGTAAGTGGTTTGCGCCTGTAGCTGTCCAATCAGGAGCGGTAGTTATAGACAATACATCCGCTTTCAGGATGGAGCCCGATGTTCCTCTGGTGGTCCCCGAGGTGAACCCAGATGCCGCCTTGGATCACAGTGGAATTGTAGCTAATCCAAACTGTTCCACAATCCAGATGGTGGTGGCTCTGAAGCCAATTCACGATGCGGCCAGAATCAAAAGGGTTGTGGTTTCCACCTATCAATCTGTCTCAGGCGACAGCTTAGGTGCGATGTTAGATTTGAAGGAACAGACCAAAGCCATTCTGGAGGGCAAATCTTATGATAGTCCCAGATTTCCACATCAGATGGCTTTCAACGTTATTCCGCAGATACCACACAGCAGTGATAACGCTTTTCTGGAAAACGGATATACTACAGAAGAGATGAAGATGGTCAACGAGACCCAAAAGATTATGGGCGACGACTCCATAAAGGTCACTGCTACTACCGTCAGAGTCCCTGTCTTGATGGCTCATTCTGAATCTGTTAATGTTGAGACTATAGGGAAACTTACCCGAGACCAAGCAAGACAGATACTAAAGAGGGCCCCCGGTATCGCTGTGCTGGACGATCCTGGAAGGGGAATTTATCCTTTAGCCGTGGATGCTGAAGGGAAAGATGACGTATTTGTGGGGAGGATACGCGAAGATATATCCTCTGAAAATGCACTCGATATGTGGATAGTCTCCGACAATCTGCGCAAGGGGGCTGCGCTCAACGCAATTCAGATTGCAGAAATCCTTTTTTGCCAAAGGGAAGTTTAAAGAGTCCAAAGTCAAGACCGGCAAATAGACTGAGAGTCCAAGTCTTCTATGGAGGTGTGCCTTCCGATTCGAACGGAAAGACGACGATAGAAAGACGTTAAATGGAACTTTTCCGAACTATGGGGGTCTTACGTGTATGTGGAAATTTAAAGCATAGAAGGATTCATAAGAGCATAGTGTTATTCTTATTTTGAAATCACAAAAAAAACACTTGACAAATCGAAAGGTTTAAAGTATATTTCTGTGTTACCGATACTATAAGTGGTAATCGTTCTTTGAAAATCTAATAACGTGCATGGTTTGGAGTCTTCTGGTAGAGATCTCTTCTTAAAGAGATCATTAAGCTTTGATGACATGTCCTTTCAAGGACATCAACAGGATTAGTTTATTATGGAGAGTTTGATCCTGGCTCAGGACGAACGCTGATGGCGTGCCTAACACATGCAAGTCGTACGAGAAAGTCGCCTTCGGGCGGCGAGTAAAGTGGCGAACGGGTGAGTAACGCGTGGGTAACCTGCCTTTAAGTGGGGGATAACACCTCTAACGAGGTGCTAATACCGCATAATGCAGCGGCTCCGCATGGAGACAGTTGTTAAGGGTGACCTCTGCTTGCAAGTTACCGCTTAAAGATGGGCCCGCGTCCCATTAGCTTGTTGGTGAGGTAACGGCTCACCAAGGCATCGATGGGTAGCCGGCCTGAGAGGGTGTACGGCCACACTGGGACTGAGATACGGCCCAGACTCCTACGGGAGGCAGCAGTTGGGAATATTGCACAATGGGCGAAAGCCTGATGCAGCGACGCCATGTGGATGATGACGCTTTTCGGAGTGTAAAATCCTGTCAGAGGGGATGAACACAAAGGGTACCAATAGTACTTTTTGTCTGACAGTACCCTCAGAGGAAGCCCTGGCAAACTGCGTGCCAGCAGCAGCGGTAACGCGTAGAGGGCAAGCGTTGTCCGGAATTATTGGGCGTAAAGGGCGTGTAGGCGGACTCGTAAGTCCAACGTGAAAACCTCCGGCTTAACCGGAGACCTGCGTTTGAAACTGCGGGCCTTGAGTACAGAAGAGGAAGGTGGAATCAGCAGTGTAGCGGTGAAATGCATAGATATTGCTGAGAACACCGGTGGCGAAGGCGGCCTTCTGGTCTGATACTGACGCTGAAACGCGAAAGCTGGGGGAGCAAACAGGATTAGATACCCTGGTAGTCCCAGCCGTAAACGATGGGCACTAGGTGTTGGAGGAGTTGATCCCTTCAGTGCCGCAGCTAACGCATTAAGTGCCCCGCCTGGGGAGTACGGTCGCAAGGCTAAAACTCAAAGGAATTGACGGGGACCTGCACAAGCGGTGGAGCATGTGGTTTAATCCGAAGCTACGCGTAAAACCTTACCAGGGATTGACATGAGCCTGAAAGACGTAGAGATACGTCCCCTCTTTTTAAGAGCAGGTTCACAGGTGCTGCATGGCTGTCGTCAGCTCGTGTCGTGAGATGTTGGGTTAAGTCCCGCAACGAGCGCAACCCCTGCCCTTAGTTGCCATCAGGTAATGCTGGGAACTCTAGGGGGACTGCCGGTGATAAAACTGGAGGAAGGTGGGGATGACGTCAAGTCGTCATGGCCCTTAAGTCCTGGGCTACACACGTGCTACAATGGCCGGTACAGAGGGTTGCAATACCGCGAGGTGGAGCTAATCCCTAAAGCCGGTCTCAGTTCGGATTGCAGTCTGCAACTCGACTGCATGAAGTTGGAATCGCTAGTAATCGCAGATCAGAACGCTGCGGTGAATACGTCCCCAGGTCTTGTACACACCGCCCGTCAAGTGAGGAAAGTTGGGGGTACCCGAAGTCAGTATCCTAACCTGCAAGGGAAGGAACTGCCGAAGGTAAAACTGGCAATCAGCACTAAGTCGTAACAAGGTAGCCGTATCGGAAGGTGCGGCTGGATCACCTCCTTTCTAAGGAGTTGCAAATGCCCTCATGGGGCTGCAATTTCTACGATCAACCTGTCAGCGGACAAAGGCTGTGCACGTTATTTGATTTTTTTGAGCTGGACATAGAGCCGAGAACATCGGTGTGGAGCTTAGCCCACAAGCTAAAAGACCCGCTTAGGGGCTATAGCTCAGCTGGTCAGAGCGCACGCCTGATAAGCGTGAGGTCAGTGGTTCAAGTCCACTTAGCCCCACCATATAAAAGCGGGGGATATAGCTCAATTGGGAGAGCGCAGGCTTTGCAAGCCTGAGGTTACCGGTTCGATCCCGGTTATCTCCACCAAAAGCCAATTAAACTGCGCAAGTCTATAAAAGAATCTAAAGACATATGTGAGTAAGCGCTTATTCAGTAAGCGCTGATATTGTTCTTTGACAATTGAATATGGATAGAACGGGTAACTTGATGTAGCTGAGATATCTTAGGGCTTAATCTTGGATATTAATGTTGATCAAGCTACAAAGGGCGCACGGTGGATGCCTTGGCACAGGAAGGCGATGAAGGACGTAATAAGCTGCGATAAGCCCCGGTGAGGTGCAAATAACCTTTGACCCGGGGATCTCCGAATAGGGCAACCTGGCGTGGGTAATACTGCGTCACCTTTGGGTGAATACATAGCCCAAAAGGGGCCAACGGGGCGAACTGAAACATCTAAGTAGCCCCAGGAAAAGAAAGCAACCGCCATTCCCCCAGTAGCGGCGAGCGAAAAGGGAAGAGCCTAAACCGATCGTACGTTAAAACTCTTGCGTGTTGTACGGTCGGGGTTGTGGGACAGAATCGGATGGAGGCAAGAATCCATCGGAAAGTTACAAAACCTCGTTGTAGTCCAACAGCACTGGAAAGGCTGGCCGTAGATGGTGATAGCCCAGTAGACGAAATGACGAGGACTTTCTGGATTCTGTTCCCGAGTACCGCGGGGCACGGGAAACCCTGTGGGAATCTGGGAGGACCACCTCCCAAGGCTAAATACTCTCCTGTGACCGATAGTGAACTAGTACCGGTGAGGGAAAGGTGAAAAGAACAGTGTAAAGCTGAGTGAAATAGTACCTGAAACCGTACGCCTACAAGCGGTCGGAGGGAGTTATACATCCTTCGGGAAGTATAGCGCCTGACGGCGTGCCTTTTGCATAATGATCCGGTAAGTTACTTGTGCGTTGCAAGGTTAAGCAGATAAATCTGCGCAGCCGTAGCGAAAGCGAGTCTTAAAAGGGCGACCTAAGTAGCGCGCAGTAGACGCGAAGCCGAGTGATCTATCCATGGCCAGGATGAAGCGCGACTAAACCCGCGTGGAGGTCCGAACCCACTAATGTTGAAAAATTAGGGGATGAGCTGTGGATAGGGGCGAAAGACCAATCAAACTCGGAGATAGCTCGTTCTCCCCGAAATAGCTTTAGGGCTAGCCTTCTGTTAAAGAGTAGCGGAGGTAGAGCACTAACTGGGCAAGGGGCCCCACAAGGCTTCTAACCCCAACTAAACTCCGAATGCCGTATACTCGTTTCAGAGGAGTCAGGCTGTGGGGGATAAGCTCCACAGCCGAGAGGGAAACAACCCTGACCGCCAGCTAAGGCCCCCAAGCGTAGGCTAAGTGATAAAGGATGTGGGATTGCACAGACAACCAGGATGTTGGCTTAGAAGGAGCCATCATTTAAAGAGTGGGTAACTCCTCACTGGTCAAGTGGTCCTGCGCCGAAAGTTCATGGGACTCAAGTCTATCGCCGAAGCTGCGGATAATTAGATCTACCCGACGTCTTTAGCCACAGTGGGGACGACGCGCCCTCGGGCGCTGAGGACCTGCTAGGCTTTGGAAGCGGGTTACCGCTTCAAGCTCTTCGGAGCTTGATACGGCATCTAAATATGGTAGGGGAGCATTCTACACTAGGTTGAAGGTGTACCGTAAGGTCCACTGGACGAAGTAGAAGAGATCATGCCGGAATAAGTAGCGATAAAAGGGGCGAGAAACCCCTTCACCGAAAGTCTAAGGTTTCCTGGGGAAGGTTAGTCCGCCCAGGGTAAGTCGGACCCTAAGTCGAGGCCGAAAGGCGTAGGCGATGGAAAACAGGACGAATATTCCTGTACCACCTTAAAAGCGTTTGAGCTATGGGGTGACGCAGAAGTGAAGGTCAACCTGCGAATGGAAATGCAGGTCTAAGCCAGTAGGGGGACTGCCAAGGTAAATCCGGGCGGTCGCTAACCCTGAGAGGTGATAGGGAGTCGCTCTGCGACGCAAACTGACCGTAAACCCACTGCCAAGAAAAGCCTCTATGCGAGTTTTCAGGGTGACCGTACCGCAAACCGACACAGGTAGACGAGGAGAGTATCCTAAGGTGCTCGAGATAACCCCCGTTAAGGAACTAGGCAAACTGACTCCGTAACTTCGGGAGATGGAGAGCCCATATTAGGTGAAGAATCTTGCATTCATAGCCGAATTGGGCCGCAGTGAAATGGCTTGGGCGACTGTTTACTAAAAACACAGGTCTCTGCTAAGTCGCAAGACGACGTATAGGGACTGACACCTGCCCGGTGCTGGCCCGTTAATAGGAGGGGTTAGCTTTAGTTTCGACTAGAGCAAAGCTCTGAATTGAAGCACCAGTAAACGGCGGACCTAACTATAAGGTTCCTAAGGTAGCGAAATTCCTTGTCGGCTAAAAACCGACCCGCACGAAAGGTGTAACGACTTGAGCGCTGTCTCAACGAGGGACTCGGCGAAATTGTAGTTCCGGTGAAGATGCCGGATACCCGCAACGGGACGAAAAGACCCCGTGAACCTTTACTGTACCCTGGCATTGGGTTTTGTCACACTATGTGTAGGATAGGTGGGAGGCACTGAAGCGGAGGCGTTAGCTTTCGTGGAGCCAACCTTGAAATACCACCCTTGCTTTGACGGAATCCTAACCTTGGCCCTTGAATCAGGGTCGGGAACAGTGTCAGGCGGTCAGTTTAACTGGGGCGGTTGCCTCCTAAAGAGTAACGGAGGCGTCCAAAGGTTCCCTCAGCGCGGTCGGTAATCGCGCATAGAGTGCAAAGGCATAAGGGAGCTTGACTGCGAGACCTACAAGTCGAGCAGATGCGAAAGCAGGGCTTAGTGATCCGATGGTGGCATGTGGAAGCACCAAAGCTCAACGGATAAAAGGTACTCCGGGGATAACAGGCTCATCCTCCCCAAGCGTCCATAGCGACGGGAGGGTTTGGCACCTCGATGTCGGCTCATCGCATCCTGGGGGTGTACACGCTCCCAAGGGTTGGGCTGCTCGCCCATTAAAGCGGTACGTGAGCTGGGTTTAGAACGGCGTAAGCCAGTTCGGTCTCTATCTGTTGCGGGCGTAGGATATTTGAGGAGAGCTGCCGCTAGTACGAGAGGACCGTGGTGGACGAACCTCTAGTGTACCAGTTGTTCTGCCAAGGGCATCGCTGGGTAGCTATGTTCGGAAGGGATAAGCGCTGAAAGCATCTAAGTGCGAAGCCCCCTCCAAGACCAGATATCCCGTAGGGTTATCCTACCTGAAGGCTCCTTGTAGATTACGAGGTTGATAGGTCGCAGGTGTAAGCTCAGCAATGAGTTCAGCCGAGCGATACTAATAAGCCGTGAGGCTTCATCAGCACTTTAATAAATGTCCAAGATTCAGCCTCCTGATGGTGCCCGTTCTTTCCATGTTCAATTGCAAAGAGCTAAAGTGAACTGCCAAATTTCCCGGTAGTGATAGCGGAGGGGAAACACCTCTTCCCATTCCGAACAGAGTAGTTAAGCCCTCTGGCGCCGATGGTACTGCTTGGGTCACCTTGTGGGAGAGTAGGTAGCTGCCGAGATCTTTAGTTAAAAGCCCGCACTTTATATAGTGTGGGCTTTTTTTGTTTTTTAGCTTGACTTATCTTATGCCGTTCTATACTATATGTTTTAATAAAAAAATCGGCCCTTAAGATGCGATCTATCTTTGTTAGCCCGAATAATTCACACAAAAAGGCCGTGTATTAATTAAGGGATTGTACTGTATTATAGTTATGCCGTTTAACCACCTTCGGTGTCATTGCGAGCCGAAGGCGAAGCAATCTCGATTCTGTGGTAGATGTAATACTCTCCGGCTCTCATAGGAGATCACTATAAAACCTTGAGATTGCTTCGTCGCTTTGCTCCTCGCAATGACTCCACCAAGTTTATGAATTAATTGGGTTATGTAACAGGAGAAGCATATGCATAAAGAAATAGCCCTATTCCCAGGAGCACGAACGCCTTTTGGGAGCTTCGGAGGAAGTCTGAGGGATCACAGCCCGAAAGATTTGGGAGTTCTGGCGGCCAAGGCTGCTCTTGAACGCTCGGGCGTCTTACCTCTGAGGATAGATCACACAATCTTCGGTAACGCTCTTCAGACAGACGGGCACGATATTTACCTTGCCAGACATATAGGCTTGAACGCAGGTGTCCCCCTCCAGACTCCAGCCCTGATGGTGAACAGACTCTGCGCGTCGGGGTTTCAGTCTATTATCAGTGGAGCGCATCAGATCCTGCTGGATGAGTCAAAGTTTGTATTAGCAGGCGGTGTTGAGAGCATGAGCAGGGCTCCGTACCTTGTAAAAGGGGCAAGATGGGGAGTACACTTCGGGGATGGGACGCTTGACGACGCTCTTTGTCAGGCTTTGGAGGACAGCAATTGCGAATGCAAAATGGGTAGCACGGCGGAGAATCTGGCAAATAGATATGGCATAAAAAGACAGGAGGCGGACGAGTTTGCATACAGGAGCCAGATGTCCCTGAAATCAGCGGTCCAGGATTGCAGATTAAGCGATGAGATTGTTCCTGTTGAGATTAAGGGCAAGAGAGGAGAAACATCCCTCCTTGATAAGGATGAACATCCGAGGTCCGATACCACCTTGGAGGGACTGTCTAAGCTGAAGTCTGTCTTCAAGGAGGATGGAGTTGTCACGGCGGGAAATGCAAGCGGCATCTGCGATGGCGCGGCCGCGTTGGTCATGGGGTCGGGAGAAATTGCCAAAAAAGAGAAATTAGAGCCTATAGGGCGTCTAATTTCATGGGGTATAGCTGGATGCGAGCCCGAGATTATGGGAATAGGACCCGTTCCCGCATCGAAGATAGCTCTTGAAAGGGCGGGACTATCGTTGGAAGAGATAGACCTCATAGAGATAAACGAGGCGTTTGCGTGTCAGTATTTAGCTGTGGAAAAGGAATTAGAGTTGGACAGAAAGAAGGTAAACGTAAACGGCGGCGCGATAGCATTGGGACATCCCCTGGGCGCAAGCGGCACGCGGCTGATAATTACTTTACTTTATCAATTGAGGCGAACGGGGGCTAAGTACGGATTGGCGTCTGCGTGCGTTGGAGGAGGACAGGGCGTGGCTTTGGTCGTTGAGGCGTTCTAAGCAAGCAGACTGGATCCATCCTCCTATCCCCTGAGATCGGTTCCGCTTCGCGTCTCCTTTGGCGTTACAACTCCTGACGGGGTCGGGGTTTGACACCTTCGAATGACGTCGCTTGACTTAGGCCTTCAGTCATTTCGAGCCAAGCGAAGCAATCTCCGTTAGACTGCCTCTGGTTCTACGCTGTCTGCTATTTTAGACCTCGACAATCTTGCCCTGACTATTTTGATCCGATACCTGATTAGAAAGTAAGCTGACTATGTGGAGGTAACTATGGACATTCAAAAAATCGGCCTCGTAGGCTGCGGGATTATGGGGTCGAGGATAGCTCAGGTTGTGGCTCAAAGCGGCTACGATGTCCTCGTAAATGACGTAAAAGGGGAATTGGTAGATAAGGGATTAGGTCTTATCGAAGGGTTTTTGAATAGAGATGTCCAGAAGAGCACGATAGATCGATCCGAAATGGGTTCGGTTTTGGAAAGACTTAAAGGATCGGAGGATATTAAGGATTTAGAGGATAGAGACATAATAATAGAAGCTGTGACCGAGCATATAGGAATAAAGACCGAGATATTCGCAAAATTAGATAAGGTGTGCTCAGATAAGACGATCTTTGTGAGCAATACGTCCTCTTTGAGCATAACGAACTTGGCTACGACAACCAGGAGACCCGACAAGTTTATGGGTCTCCATTTTTTCAATCCGGCGCACATCATGGAGTTGGTTGAGATAGTAAGGACCATTCTCACCTCGGATGAGACGTTTGATAGTGTGGTGTCTTTTGCCAAGTCCCTAGGCAAGACTCCTATCGTTGCAAAGGATAACGCCGGGTTTATCGTAAATAGGCTCCTGGTCCCTTATCTTTTAGACGCTGTGAGGGTTTTTGAGGAGGGGGTAGGTTCTGTGGAGGACATAGACAGAGGGATGAAGTTAGGATGTGGCCTCCCTATAGGCCCTCTTGCCCTGATCGATTTTATAGGATTGGATACGATCTTGAGGATCTCGGACATTATGTTCGACGAGTATAAGGAAAAGAGGTTTTCCGCTCCTTCTATTTTGAAGCAGATGGTCCTTGCGGGATATTTAGGCAGAAAGTCGGGAGGGGGTTTTTACGATTACGGGGAAGATGAGCCTGTAGTGTCAGACTTTGTGAGGGAAAGGTAGGAAAAAGGAGTTTAATTTATGGACTTAGATTATTTAAGGTTAGAAGTTGAAAATGGAATCGCTTGTGCGGTTGTAGATAATCCTCCAGTGAACGCTTTAGGATCAAAGGTACTGTCCGATATAAAGAAGGCTGTGGATGAAATAGAGTCAAACGATGCTATAAGGGCTGCGATAATCACAGGAGCGGGAAAATTCTTTTCGGCAGGCGCGGACATAGTGGAGTTAGCAGAAATTAACTCGGCAAAGGAGGCAGAAAATTTTTCAAGATCGGGGCATTCGATTTTACGGAGGATCGAAAACTTAAGAAAGCCGATCATAGCGGCTATCAACGGAGGATGCTATGGGGGGGGATTGGAGCTGGCTATGGCGTGTCACATAAGAGTGGCAAGTGTGGATGCTCAATTAGGTCAGCCGGAGATTAATTTAGGGGTCATGCCGGGCTACGCTGGGACATATAGACTGCCCCGTTTTGTGGGCAGAGGGAGGGCCCTGGAACTTCTACTTACGGGAGAGCGTATCACCGCTGGGGATGCCGAGTCCTGGGGGCTCGTGAACATGGTTGTCCCTGCAGAGGACGTAATGAAGGAGTCCAAGGAACTCGCCCGAAAGATAGCCTCTTTTGGGCATCTTTCTGTTGAGGCTATTCTGCGATCGGTGGATGAGGGCTCTATAGCCAGTTCATCGGCAGCTGTGGATGTTGAGTCTAAGTACTTCGGCAGGCTTTTCGAGACCGAGGATAAAAAAGAGGGCATATCGGCGTTCTTAGAAAAGCGAAGTCCCGATTTTAAGGGTAAATAGCTATTGACGGATTGGGATGCAGCAAGTATATTCTTCTTAAGACGTACCGTGGATTCAAGATAGAGTTAGCAGATTGGAGAGTGCGATTTCTGACTATGACAGTTTGAGGGATCTTTGAAGGAAAAACTATATTGACGACCGAGCTTATAAGGAACTTTTCCATAATAGCCCATATAGATCACGGCAAGTCCACACTTGCCGATAGACTTCTGGAGATGACGGGGACTCTGTCGGGAAAAGAGATGCGTGAGCAGGTGCTGGACGATATGGAGCTGGAAAGGGAAAGGGGTATAACCATAAAGGCGCACGCTGTACGGATGGAATACAGTGCCAAAGACGGCAAGGCCTATGTATTGAACATGATAGATACTCCCGGGCACGTGGATTTTTCGTATGAGGTATCCAGAAGCCTCGCAGCGTGCGAGGGCGCCTTGATAGTGGTGGACGCTGTCCAGGGAATGGAGGCTCAGACCTTAAGTAACCTGTATTTGGCTTTGGAAAACGATCTTATCATCATTCCGATAGTAAATAAGATAGATCTTCAAAACGCCCGTACAGATAGGGTCAAAGGCCAGTTAGCAGATCTTTTGGGAGTAAGCCAGGATGAGGTTTTGTGTGTAAGTGCAAAGTTAGGATGGGGGATTGCGGAAATATTAGAGGCAATAGTGGAAAGGATTTCTCCACCTGAAGGTTCAGCTAAAAATCGCCTGAAGGCTTTAATATTCGACTCCGTGTTTGACCGTTACAGAGGAGCTGTGGCTTATGTTAGGATGTTCGATGGATCGGTAAATCAAGGAGATCATGTTAGGTTGTTCTCGAACGGGAAGGTATATCAGGTCGAAGAGGCCGGGGTCCTGAGATTGAAGAAGATCAAAACGGGATCTCTTTCAGCAGGAGAAGTGGGTTATCTCATCTGCGGGATAAAGGACCTGGCAGACGCTAAGGTGGGGGACACTATCTTGGAGGCTGTGGATTTAGATTCTGATCCCCTTCCGGGCTATAAGGACGTAAAGCCTATGGTCTTTTCAGGACTCTATCCCCAAGACCCGGACGATTACGAGGAACTCAGGGATTTCTTGGAGCGTCTGAAATTGAACGATTCTTCTTTATCTTATGTACCTGAGACTTCGAACGCACTGGGTTTCGGCTTCAGATGCGGCTTTTTGGGACTCTTGCACATGGAGATAGTTGGTGAGAGGCTGGAAAGAGAATATGGGCTGAAGATCATAACTACCGTTCCCAATGTGGAGTACAGGGTGATCTTAAAGGATGGGACCAAACTTCTGGTGGATAACCCAGCGGATATGCCCGCTCAAGGAGAGATAGATGTTGTAGAAGAACCGATTCTGGAGGCTCAGATTCTAACGCCAGTAGATTATATGGGAAATATAATGAAGTTGGTTCTAGACAGGCGTGGGGTCTATGTAAATACGGAATATTTAGAACCCACAAGGGTAGTACTTAAATACGAGATTCCCTTAGCGGAGGTCGTCTTTGATTTTTATGACAGGTTGAAATCTGTCAGCAGGGGTTATGCTTCCTTCGATTATGAGTACAAAGAGCACAGTCCCGCCAATCTTGTGAAGTTAGATATTCTGATCAACAGCAATTCTGTTGACGCTCTCTCGGCCATAATTCACAGGGATAAGGCTTATAACTGGGGCAGACAGCTCTGCAAAAGGCTCAAGGAGCTTATTCCAAAACAGTTGTTCGGGGTGGTTATACAGGGAGCTGTAGGGAAGAAGGTCATATCTAGGGAGGTAATCCGTCCCTTTAAGAAGAACGTTACTGCCAAGTGTTACGGTGGAGATATAACAAGGAAAAGGAAACTTCTGGAACGACAGAAGGAAGGGAAAAAGAGGATGAAGCAGGTGGGGAACGTGGAGATCCCTCAAGAGGCGTTCCTGGCAATTTTGAATGTGGGCGAGTAGGACTTAACATAATGGAGCTTTGAAAGGGTGAGCGGAAAGACTAAGAATAAGAAAAGTAAAGATAAAAGGATTAAAGATAAGGATGTCCTTAAAGGGGAGAGCACGGCGCAAAGGCCTGATATTTGGGGTTATATACGGAGGCTGTTGATAGGCAAAAAAAAGAGCCAGAGGGGAAAATCGGTCATAAGGGAGTACTCAGAAGCCATAGTAGTGGCTGTGTTGTTGGCTTTGGTGATCAGGACCTTTGTGATCCAGGCATTTCGCATCCCGTCAGGTTCTATGGAGGACACTCTGCTTGTGGGGGATTTCCTGCTTGCGGAGAAGATAACTTACGGTCCGAATATCCCGTTTTTCGACGTAAGGCTTCCAGGTTTAAAGGATCCCGAGCCGGGGGATATAATAATATTTAAGTATCCTGAAGATCCCTCAAGGGACTTCATAAAGCGATGTGTTGCTGTGGAGGGACAGACGGTAGAGATAAGGGATAAAAAGTTATATGTGGATGGAAAAAGGTTCCCCGATCCTCCTAATGTTAAGTACGAAAGCAGCAGGATGTCAAGGGGCAGGATATTAAGTAACAGGGAGGAACTCAAAAGAGATAACTGGGGTCCGGAAGAATTGCAGGAGGGGGAACTTTTTATGATGGGTGACAACAGAGATAACAGTCAGGACAGCAGGTTTTGGGGACCGCTTCCAGTGGAGAATGTGAAGGCAAAGGCGCTGATTATCTATTGGTCGTGGAACGGAGATTGGAGGGCGCCGAAAATAAGAGGTCCGGGGTCTTTGCCAGCCTGGCTATTTTATCATATTACCCATTTCCCCTGGGAGGTAAGATGGGGCAGGATCGGGGATATTATAAGGTAATCTTAAGATAGGGCGTATAACGTTCTGAGATAGTGGAGGACAATAAAGGACATATTGAGATTGCTCTGTCAGACAAGAATGTCTGACCCACCAGGTTCGGCAGGCAGTAGAACAGACATTCTTGTCTGTTCTTTAGATTACTGAAGGCAAGAAAAGGCAACATCATCTGAGAGTGTGAAAACCCTGAAGCAAACTCAAATCGAAACCCTTAAATTCTAAAGGGAGATCCAAATGGGAGAAAAAGGATTAAGGGGAGTCATAGCTGGAAACACGGCGCTGAGCACCATTGACGGCACTAAGGGGGAGTTGATATATCAAGGGATTGACATTCACGATCTGGCCCAGAACTCTACGTTTGAAGAGACCGCTTATCTCCTATGGTTCGGAAGGCTTCCGACAAGGGAACAGTTGGATGAACTATCTAAAGAGCTTCTGAAGAATAGGGAGTTAGACAGCGAAATTATAGATTTAATTAAATTGTTTCCCAAGGATGCTCCTCCTATGGGGGCGCTCAGGACGGCGGTGTCTCAGCTCGGTCTTTACGATCCCGATCCTGATGACGATTATTCCAGAGAGGTAAACCTCAAAAAAGCAATAAGGCTCACAGCGAAGATGTCCACCTTCGTGGCGGCTTACGATAGAATAAGAAACGGGAACGAACCGATCCAACCTGATCCGAACCTAGGCCATGCGGCGAATTTTCTGTACATGCTAAACGGAGAAAGGCCGGATGAGGACACAGCCGAAGGGTTCGATCTAAGCCTTATCCTGCATGCAGATCACGGTTTCAACGCTTCGACGTTCTCCTCAAGGGTGACAATAGCTACACTTTCAGATATGTATTCTGCCGTCGTCTCGGCTCTGGGGACTCTTAAAGGACCGCTTCACGGGGGGGCTAATGAACAGGTGATTCGGTTGGTCTTGAAGATAGGGGATGTGGATAAGGCGGAGGGATATGTAAAGGACGCTCTGGCCCGTCAAGAAAGGATTATGGGATTCGGGCATGCGGTCTATAAGACAGAGGACCCGAGGGTTCCTCACTTAAGGCGGCTGTCCAAGAAATTAGGAGAAAAGTCCGGAAACAGTAAGTGGTACGAGATTTCAAGGAAGATCGAGGATACTATGATGGACGCAGGGATGGGCGAAAAGGGGATATGGACAAACGTGGATTTCTACTCGGCTTCGGTCTATTATGCTATGGGCATTCCGCTAGATCTGTTTACGCCGATCTTTGCGGTCAGCAGAATCGTGGGATGGACGGGACATATCATAGAACAGCTTGAGGACAACCGTATTATAAGGCCAAAATCACAATATATCGGCCCGAGGGACGTTCCTTATGTGCCTGTGGATGAGCGTTAAAGAGTGAAACATTCTCACACTATCTTCTCAACAATATGTCTATAGGGCTTTACATACACATCCCTTTCTGTCGCAGAATATGCCCCTACTGTTCCTTTTCCGTGACGACGGGAAGGTCGGAGTTTATAGATAGGTATCTGGATGCCCTTGAAATGGAGATGAAGATTAAGTCCGAAAGGGTGTGTGTGGATAGGGCGTTTGATACTGTGTACATCGGTGGAGGAACGCCTACGGTCCTTTCTGTAGAGCAGCTTAAGGGAGTACTGAGGTCTGTATATAAATATTGGCGATGGGTGGATAACGCGGAGATTACGCTTGAGGCAAATCCGGGGACTCTGGATATAGATAAATTGCGGGATATAAGGGATTTGGGAATAAATCGGATCAACCTGGGCGTCCAGTCGTTTAACGATAGGGTGTTGAATTCCCTATACAGGGACCATAGTTCAACTGAAGCAGTTGAGGCGTTTAATTTGGCCAGAAAAGCGGGATTTGAAAATATAAATATAGACTTAATCTTCGGCGCTCCAGGTGGGGACTTGAGATCCTGGGAGGAGGACTTAGACGTGGCTTTGGACCTTTCTCCTGAGCATATTTCCATTTACGGTCTTACTATTGAGCCGGGGACACCGTTCGACAGGATGTATAAGCGCGGGAGATTGAACCTTCCGACCGAGGGGACTCAGGGGCGGATGTACAAGATAGCCATGGAGCGTTTGGAGGATCGGGGCTACGAGCATTATGAGATCTCCAACTTTTCAAAGACAGGCTTTCAATCGAGGCACAACCAAAGCTACTGGGACGGTTCAGAGTATATGGGCGTGGGAACGTCGGCTCATTCTTTCTTGGATGGCAGGAGGTTCTGGAACGTATTTAAGACCAGAGATTACGTGGATAGGCTGGAAAAGGGCATGGATGTCCTCGAAGATGAGGAGGTGCTGTCAGAAGACGAGCGCATATGTGAATCAATTTTTCTCGGGCTCAGAACGGGTGAGGGGATCGATTTGAAGGGTTTTTACGAGAGACATAGCTTTGATTACAGGGAAAAGGCAAGAAAGTGTCTGGGACCCCTAATCGAGAAGAGACTGATAGAGGATTCCGGCGGGAACATAAGGCTGACTCAGAGCGGCTTTATGGTCGCAGACTCAGTTATAGAGGAGTTGGCGGCGGCTGTGGAGGAAAGGTGGTGAGGGGTGTTCAGGTCAAAGTTCCGGCAAGCGCAGCAAACTTAGGTCCGGGATTTGATTCTTTGGGGATGGCCTTGAAGCTCTACAACAGAGTCGTCGTCCAGGTCCTCAATAGGGAAGATTTGGAAATTGAAATAGAGGGGGAAGGGGAAGAGGTTATATCTCTCGACAAAGATAATATAGTCTATCGGGCGATGGTAAGAGGCTTTGACGAGGCGGGCGTCCAAATTCCGGGTTTAAGTATATTTCTGGAGAATAAAATACCGATATCAAGAGGTCTGGGGAGCAGCGCTGCGGCCAGGATTGCAGGCTTGACAGCGGCAAGACATCTCAGCAAAGGTAAGTATTCAGATAGCAGGATAATAGATATAGCTTCAGAACTGGAGGGTCATCCTGATAACGCCGTTGCATCTCTTGTTGGAGGATTTGTGGTTTCGTCCAGAGGGGATGGAGGAATCGAGTACATCAGGTTGGAGTCTCCCCAGGATCTGAAATTCGTGGTCGCTGTGCCGAATTTTGAGCTTGCCACGGAAAAAGCCAGGCGCGTGCTGCCAGAGAACGTGAGTCTGGAGAATGCAGTACGCAATCTAAGCAGGACAGCTCTCTTAGTGGCGTCGTTTGTATCGGGAGATTATGGACGTTTGAAGTCGGCTATGGAGGATTTTCTCCATCAGCCTTACAGAGAAAGTCTAATACCGGGCATGCGGGCTGTATTCGATGCGGCTTTTGAGTGCGGTGCTCTGGGAGTAGCTATAAGCGGTGCTGGCCCATCGCTTTTTGCCCTCGTAAAGGATAATTGGGAAAGGGTCGGGAAGAGCATGCAAGAGGCGTGGGCAGATGCCGACGTGAAATCGAAGATACTAATTTTGGATCCTGACATTGACGGGGCTGTAGTGGAGCCTTTGGAATGAAATATCTGCGTTATCGTCTACTTATGAAGGATAGATCACGCATTACCCTAACGGCACTTCTGTAGACGTCCTTAACCCGAATAAAAGCCAGTGCATCAATTGAGAGATTGAATTAGATTATAGCTACGTTGCATAATTACAAAAACAATCCCCAAAATTAGAGAGGCACTGCCACGAATGAAGATTCCTCTTTATGTAATAAGGGTACCCACTATATGGCATAATTATAGTTAGAAAGCTGATGAAACGTGAGCAAACAAGACGAGACTGCAGCTGCAAATGAGCAGCACTGGGAGAAGATGGTGAAGGAGGGATGTGGGTTCACCCAGCCGTGGCTCGACTTGGACGGCGGACTGCTTCTGCAGTATGCCGACGGCTCTTTGAGTCCCGATCCCGATCCGCTTCTTTTTATATACCCGACTTCTGTTCTGGCAGGGGTAGACGGCAAAGACGTGCTTTGTCTGGCATCCGGCGGTGGCCAGCAGTCAGCCGTGTTTGGCCTTCTTGGTGCGCGGGTGACAGGGGTGGATCTGACCGAGGGGCAGCTAGATGGAGATAGGGAAGCAGCGGCACACTACGGATATGAGGTAGCTACTATTCGAGCGGACATGCGGAACCTCTCTTTTCTAGGCGATGATTCCTTTGACTTGGTGTACCAAGCGCTCTCCTTGGGGTATGTACCCCATGTTGGAGAGGTCTATGCAGAGGTTGCCAGGGTGTTGAGAACCGGCGGGCTCTACCGAGTGGGTCACTGCAACCCAGCTACGCAGGTTGTGGAGAATGATTCCTGGAATGGGGAGGGGTATCAGATCGGCGTCCCGTATGCCGGGGGACGGATTGAGAATGATGCTCATGGTGCTGTCGAGTTCCGACATCTGCTTAGTGACATCTTCAATGGGATCCTCGCCGCAGGGCTGTCCATCCGTGGTGTTTATGCAGCTCCGATCCATCTGCAGCACAACGCCCAAGCTCGCCCGGGAAGCTGGTTTCATATGCTGACTTACGTCCAGCAGTATTTCGCTATTGTAGCAATGAAGGAGTAGAGAGCTTTCTAACAACTGCTTGGAACGGACGTAGGTTACGCTACGCTTCTTACCCGTCGGTGATGCCGAGCGTTATGCAGATATATAAGAAACTTCAAAATGTTGAAGACAAATACCAAATTTTTGGGTTATAAGCTGGACGCGACGACCAGACGGTGTCATCTAGACTGGCGTGTCGAACTCTTTGAATTGGTCCAGCTTAAGAAGTAGTCAACGCTATGAAGGATTACTACGCAATTTTAGAATTGAACAGGGGTGCTTCCCAGAAAGATTTAAGGAGGGCATACAGGAGGCTTTCTAAAGAGTATCACCCTGATACCAATCCGGGAAATAGCATAGCGGAGGAAAAGTTCAAGGATATTTACGAGGCCTACAGGCTGTTGAGCGACCCGAAAAAGAGGCAGGAGTACGATAGAAAGAGAGGAACGACGGGCTACTCTCACACAAAAACCGATGATGATAAAAATACGAACGGATATAAAAAAGCAGGAAAGAGTGTGAACTATACATATTCAGATCTCTCCCACGCGTTCTTGAATCAGCTCGGCAAAGGGCTATTCAGTCTTTTCAAAAGCTTAGACAGATTTCTATTTGCTATCGAATCAAAAGTTCGCACTGGCGCAAGAAGTTTTAAAGATATTATACTATTTGCGGTAAGAGAATGTAGCGTTCGGCGCGAAGACAAAGCGTCATTTGACGATGATTTCTTCTCGAGGAGTGGCACGGACATAAAGTGCGAGGCAGAGATAGGTTTTGTTCAGGCTGCGCTTGGATGCAAAATAAAGATAAGGACGATAGATAACAGCAGAGTGGGAATGGAAATTCCTCCAGGGACTCATTCCGGGACCGTGTTCAGACTGAAGGGGTTGGGATTGAAAAACTACAGGGGCCGCGGAGACCAGCTTGTGGCGATCAAAGTGATGATCCCTTCGAATATGACACAAAGGCAGAAGGTCCTCTTAAAGGAGTTCACACAGGAGGAGAGGGAAAAGTCGAAAAGGACTGAGGGAATATAAATCAGTTGACAGGGCAAGGTAAAGGTAGTTGGGGCTTTCCCTGTGTGTTTGCCAGTAAAGAGAGCATTTTAAGGTAGACAGGACAGCACTCTCTAAATCGTCACTTCGAGAGAAAGCGAAGCAATATCGTAATCAATTGACAGGGTTACCTCATTCTTTCCAAATCTGGCTTCTTTATGAATGTTTTCCATAGCAATTTAGATCCGCTACTTAATCTACTGATAACTATTAAGGTTAGGTACCAAGAGGACGACAGCGATGAAAGTGCGTAAGGCTGTGATTCCCGCAGCTGGCAGGGGTACAAGGTTCCTGCCAGCTACGAAGGCGATGGCCAAGGAGATGATTCCGATAGTAGATAAACCCGTTATGCAGTATATCGTAGAGGAGATAGTAAGTTCGGGAATAGAGGATATTCTGGTCATTACGGGATCGGACAAAAGGGCGATAGAGGATCACTTCGACAAGTCGTTCGAGTTGAATTACTTTCTGAAAGAGAAGGAAGAATTTGCAATGGTGGAGACGCTGGAACAGATAGAAAGGCTGGCGGACATCTACTATATAAGACAGAAGGAGACTTTGGGAACGGGACATGCCGTACTGAAGGCGAAGGATCATATCTCTAACGAACCCTTTGCGGTTCTGTTCGGGGACGACTTGGTCAAGTCGAAGGTTCCATGTATAAAACAGCTTATGGATCTTTACGATAGATACAACGCTTCTATTTTAGCTGTGCAGGAAGTACCACTGGATACGATCAGCAGTTATGGGGTTATAAAGGCAAAAAATATAGGCGGGGTATATATGGTTGAGGGACTGGTGGAAAAACCCGAACCCCAGGAGGCCCCTTCTAATCTGGCGATCCTGGGGCGGTATGTCTTTGAACCTGACATATTTGAGATTTTGGAAAGTACTCCTCATGCGGACGATGGGGAACTACAGCTTACGGACGCTATTCGGACCCTGGCAGAGAATAAAGAGGTATACGCGCATAAGATTCAGGGCGAGTGGTTCAGCGTGGGGGACCGAATATCTTATCTGAAGACTATTATTCGGTTCGCCTTAGATAGAGAAGATATAGGGAAAGAGCTCAAAGAATATCTGAGAAGCCTGTGCGCTTCGCCAGAATTATCGGGCGGCAGAAAAAAATGAAGCACGTTATTATAGGCACTGCCGGGCATATAGATCACGGAAAGACAGCTTTAGTTAAGGCTTTGACCGGGACGGATGCCGATAGGCTGAAGGAGGAGAAGATAAGGGGGATGACGATAGATCTGGGTTTTGCATTTATGGGTGATAACTCTGCTATCATAGACGTTCCGGGACACGAAAGATTTATTAAAAACATGGTTGCAGGAGTCAGCGCTGTTGACTTAGCGCTCTTTGTAGTTGCCGCAGACGACGGCGTGATGCCTCAGACAAGGGAGCATCTGGATATTTTAGAACTCTTAGGCGTAAAAAGGGGGATCGTCGTAATAACTAAAGCCGATCTTGTGGACGAGGAGTGGATTGAGCTTGTAAAGGAAGATATAAGGGCGTTGGTAAAGGGGACTTTTTTGGAGGACGCTCCGATGGTTCCCCTATCGTCCATAAGAGGCGACGGAGTGGATGAACTCAAGGGGCTGTTAGAGATGTATATATCCGATGTGGAGGAAAGGAACGAGAAGGGCATCTTCAGGATGCCTGTAGATAGGTCATTTTCTATGAGGGGGTTCGGAACGGTCGTAACGGGGACAGTCATATCGGGGAGGGCGTCTGTGGGAAATAACCTGGAACTCCTTCCTCTGGCTGAGGTATTCAGGGTAAGGGGGATACAGGCGCACGGAAAGGATGTCGAACATGCGTCTGCGGGTGACAGAGCAGCGCTGAACTTTTCAGGGGTAGAAAAGGCTCAAATCCAAAGGGGAGATGTGGTAGCAGAGCCCGGTTACTTTACTCCTGCATTTATGTTCGATTGCCGATTGAAGCTCCTTCAGGATTTTCCTAAACAGAAGCACATAAAGTTTAAGAACAGGACAAGGGTGAGGGTCCACATAGGGACGGGGGAAATTATGGGCAGGGTTTTCTTGCTGGATAAGGACGAGCTTGCTCCCGGAGAGTCGTCACTCGTTCAGTTGAGGATGGAAGACGCGACCACTGCGGCCGCTAAGGACCGATTTGTGATCAGGCGGTACTCTCCGGCTTTGACCATAGGCGGGGGTGTGGTGATAGATGCAAATCCAGAAAAGCATAAGCGGTTCGACAAGGGTGTTCTGGATTGCCTTTCAAGGCTTCAGGACAAAGATCCAAAGAGGGTCTTAATAGAGAGGGTAAAGATGTCCTCCGCAGCTTCTAAGCCGTTGAAGTCCCTGGCTGGGGAAATGGTGATGTCGCCCGAGAGCTTAAAAGCGGAGATTATGAGGTTAAGGTATAGCGAAACGTCCGCCCCAAATGGCGAAATAGTGATCTTGGACGATGACTTCTCATTGGGTCTATTTCACACTGGAAATTGGGAGAATCTGGGGGGGCGCATACTCACGGCTCTGACGGATTTTCATAGAGAAAATCCCGTTAAGGTGGGCATAGACAGGAACAGTCTAAGAAAAATGGTCGGCGGTATAGACAGAGCGCTCTTCGAATCCATCCTTGGCGGCCTAATTGATCAGCAAAAAGTTAAGACATCGGGCGCCCTGGTGAGCCTTTCGTCTCATACCATCGTACTGACGCCTTTTCAGAAAATGTTGAGAGATCAACTCGAACGGATGATCTTAGGGGAGGGCTACTCAACTTCGGGTGTTAGAACATGGGCACAGGAACTGGGCACGAAAGAGGATGAAATAGAGGAAATCCTGGAGGCGATGGAAAACCTAGGAATCGTCGTGAGAATAGATGAATCTATAGTACTTCACAGGGATATGATCGAAAAGGCAAAAAAGGATTTAGTGGAGTATCTGGGGGAGAACAAAGAGATAACAGTATCTTCCTTCAGGGGCCTTGTAGGTACTACGCGTAGGTACGCTCTGCCCCTATTGAAGTACTTCGACGATAAGGCCGTAACCCAGAGAAGTGGGGATAAACGTACCTTGAGAGTTGGGGCGACCACTACTAAGGGATAGACATTGATTCATCTCTTGTATCACCTTATACTCCTGAAATCGGGAGGCGACGATGGCTGACAAGGTTACAAGACCGAAATTAGACGACCTGGACCTGAGCTTGGGAAAGATGACGAGACTCCATAGGTTGCTCTTTGAGCACGGTCCAGTCGATTTCTTCGCGATACCTATAAGCCATAGACCCTGAATTTCAACTCCGTTTAGCGATGGACGGAGGCTATTGGGGGATAGCATTTCATATAGGTCTGGCGCAGAAGTGCAGAAGTATATAAGGCAGTACGCCGGCAATGTGCCTTTAGTGTTGAAGTTGAACAGCAGGACGAATATCCCGTCTGAAAAAGAGGCGTTCTCACCGCAGACGACATCTGTGCAGGACGCCGTGAGATTCGGAGCGGATGCCGTTGGGTGGGTATACTATGTACGTTGGTTCTCCCGCTCAGGAAAGAGATTCCATCCAAATTATGGGGATCAGGGAAGACTGCGAAAGGTTCGGCATGCCCTTAATCCTCTGGGGATACCCCAGAGGAGAGGCGATAGATTACTCGGCTCGTGTAGCGTGTGAGTTGGGAGCGGGCGTTGTGAATTGAATATCCAAGTGTACGATGCGCAGGCTCATAAGGACTCCCTGAACCTTACAATACGCTCCATTTAAACACTGAGGATGCGATGAAGAAAGGTGGTAACCTCAGCGGGAAAGACGCTTGTGCTGGTATCGGGGGGCGGTATGATAAGAGATGAGGAGCTGCTGGATAAGGTAAGGATCGCTATGAGCGCTGGGGCGACAGGACTGATATTCGGAAGGAATATGTGGCAGAGTAATTACAAAGATGCGCTTGAGATGACTTCCTAAAGATAAAGGAGATAATAGGGGAGTACCCGTCCTAAGTTAAGTAGACAGTAGTCAGTAGACAGGGGCACCGCCTCTCCTCCCTTGTCCCCGATAGATTCAATCGGGGATTGCTTCGGGGCGAAAGCCCCTCGCAATGACTAAGAAAAAGCCTCCTAAACCGTGATTGCGAGGCGGCGTGGCCGCTTTGCTGGGGTGGCAGCAAGCCACGAAGTGGCCGAAGCAATCTCACTTAGACTGCCTCGTCCACTGTTTGCTATTTACTATTTTGGATCTCTATAATCACCTGCAGACTATTTTGACCCGATACATTAGATAATTATGAGTGATGTTGCTATGGCTTCCGATAATGTAAACTCCCAAATAGGCAAAGAGTCACCTCTGAAACTCGACATCCCCATACGCGGGATGAGCTGCGCGGCTTGTGCAAGCAGGATCCAAAAGGGTCTCGAAGCCCTGCAGGGCGTTCTTTCGGCTGATGTGAATTTTGGGACGGAGAGGGCGACTCTGGAGTTAGAGGGGGAGGTTGCAGGGACGGATAGGATAAAAAGTCTGGTTGAGGAGTTAGGATATGAGGTCGGTACAGAATCTGTAGTTCTGAACATCGGTGGGATGTCGTGCGCCGCCTGTGTGCAGAGAGTGGAGGAGGCCTTGAAGGGTGTGGAGGGCGTAACGGATGCGAATGTCAACTTCGGGACCGAGCAGGCGACCGTGGAGTATATTTCGGCTGGGATAGACGAGTTGAAGAGGGCAGTTCAGGAGGCGGGATATAGCGCCGAGGAGGTATCCGATGAGGCTGTGGACGGGAAGGAAGAGGAAAAAGAGAGGGAATACAGGGGGCTTCTGAGGAGATTTGTCTTAGCGTCGTCCTTATCTGTGCTGGTTATGGCGGGGACTCATCAGGGATGGTTTCCGTTTCTGGAGGACGTGCCGCGCCAAATGATATTTGTGGTGTTGTTAATCTTGACCGTCCCGATCCAGTTCTGGGCGGGGTGGCGCTTCTACGTCGGCTTCTGGAAGGCTTTGAAGCACTGGTCGGCGGACATGAATACACTGATAGCTGTGGGTACTTCGGCCGCTTTTATCTACAGCGCTGCGGCTACGTTCGCACCTGGGCTCTTCGCGGGCGCAGGACAGGAACCTGAAGTCTACTACGATACTTCAGCGATGATAATTACGCTGATCCTTCTGGGGAGGCTCCTTGAGGCAAGGGCCAAGGCGAGAACATCTGATGTCATAAAGAGGCTGATGGGCTTAAGGCCGAAGACCGCAAGGGTCGTAAGGGACGGCCAGGAGTTGGATGTGCCTGCTGATGAGGTGGTTGTAGGTGATATAGTCGTGGTGCGCCCCGGGGAGAAGATACCTGTGGACGGTGCGGTAGTGGACGGCTATTCGAGCGTGGACGAGTCTATGATCACAGGTGAGAGCATCCCTGTGGAAAAGACGAGGGGAATTGAGGTCATAGGGGCTACTGTGAATAAGACGGGAAGCTTCAGGTTCAAGGCCTTAAAGGTCGGAAAGGATGCGGTTCTATCTCAGATAGTAAAGTTAGTAGAGGAGGCTCAGGGGTCCAAGGCTCCCATTCAGCGGCTTGCGGATAAGATAGCGGGGGTATTTGTGCCGCTGGTTATGTGCGTAGCCGCGGCGACGTTTTTGATATGGTATTTTGTAGGACCCCATCCTGCCCTGAACTTTGCACTGTTGAATTTCGTGGCTGTACTTATCATAGCGTGTCCGTGCGCCATGGGGCTGGCGACTCCGACAGCTATTATGGTGGGGACAGGAGTGGGAGCGGAAAATGGAATATTAATCAAGGGAGGCGAGAGTCTGGAGGCAGTGCAGGGACTTTCAGTCGTGGCTCTGGATAAGACGGGAACTCTGACTGAGGGTAAGCCAAAGGTCACAGATGTGGTGCTCTTAAACGACTTCGATGAGGATGAAGTCCTACGTCTGGCGGGATCGGTGGAGAAGAACTCGGAGCATCCTTTAGGCGAGGCGATAAGAAGAAAGGCGCAGGAGCTAAATCTGGAACTTTCCGATGTAGAGGGTTTTGAGGCGATTCCGGGAGGAGGCGTATCGGCCAGGGCAGGGGGCAATAGGATCGTTTTGGGGGATAAGAGGATGATGGAAAGATTCGGCGTTCATACAGACGGGATCGAATCGGAGGCGGATTCTCTGAGGAATCTGGGCAGGACTGTGGTATTCTTGTCGGTAGATGACAAGATCGCAGGCGTAATAGGGATTGCGGACGGCCTCAAGGACGGCTCCAAAGAGGCGGTTTCAAAGCTTCACAGTTTGGGGCTTGAGGTAGTGATGATTACGGGAGATAACAAAAAGACAGCAGCGGTTATCGCTGAGGAGGTGAACATAGATCGGGTGATGGCAGAAGTACTTCCACAGGATAAGTCTGATGCGGTCAGAAAACTCCAGAGCGAGGGGAAGGTCGTGGCGATGGTAGGGGATGGGATAAACGACGCTCCGGCTCTGGCTCAGGCGGACATAGGCATAGCCATAGGTACAGGCACGGATGTGGCGATGGAGGCTTCGGATATTACCCTTATTACGGGGGATTTGAGAGGCGTAATTACGTCTATTGAGCTGTCCAGAACGACGATGAGGACGATAAAGCAGAATCTGTTCTGGGCGTTCTTTTACAATTCCGTGGGAATTCCGATAGCGGCGGGAGTCTTGTACCCGTTCTTAGGGATATTGCTAAATCCGATATTTGCATCGGCGGCTATGGCTTTAAGTTCGGTTTCTGTGGTAACTAATTCTTTAAGGCTGAGGAGATTTAGATCGTCCTTTTAGGTTATTTCTCAAGGAGCCGATAACGATATAGAACATAGCTTGAAACTCTTCCCTCGGAGTGAGGGATGTTATCTGTACCATCTTTTTGTCTGCTGATAACAAAATTAATTTAAGGTTTATTCTTGACATTTGCTATGCCCGTAATTAGATTACACCTGTTATAGTAAGATTTTATCTGTTGTATCAGTACGTGTCACTCCTGTCTTGATCTGATGCGAGTTTTTCTTTGCTTTTTTCCCGAATTCCGCTGTTAGAAAATCTGCAAAAGCGGGCTAATTGCTTGTTCTGTTTTGTATTATTAGTGAGTTAGAGCTTTTTTCAATAAGTTGTAAAGAACCATTTCATCGCCTGAAAACTTTCCGGAGGATTAAACTAAAGTGACTCTTTTTTGTCGCTTAATATTCGGCGTCTGTGTATGTACCCTGCTTTTCCACATGTCCATTGGCTGGGCGGGGGGCGACGACAACTTTATGTCAGTGGATGAGATAAGAAGGGGGATGAAGGGAAAAGGAAAGACGGTCTTTCAGGGGACGAAGATAGAGGAGTTCGATATGGAGATATTGGGGGTGATGAAGAATTGGAGAGCCAAGGGAGATTTAATACTGGCGAGACTTTCGGGAGGACCTCTGCCTCTGGAGAAGACAGGGGTGATAGCTGGGATGAGCGGGAGCCCCATATATATTGATGACAAATTGATCGGAGCGGTAGCTTACGGATGGAGCTTTGCTAAAGAACCCATAGCTGGAATCACTCCTATCACTGAGATGATAGACGTGCTGGAAAGGGGCCTGGATGGGGGATCTGAAGCTTCAGGAATAGGATTGATGGGGAAGCCGGGTGAGGGAGATAGCCAGTTGAGTATATCTGAAGATATGGTGTGGAGGCATACTGGATTGAGGGGAATTAGACTGGAGCCTGTCGGGACACCTCTGGTGCTCTCTGGATTTGATGCGAGGGCGATTGAGGCTATGGAAAGCCAGCTGGCTGAGTTTAGTTTTATGCCCATCCAGGGAGGAGGCGGATCTGCAGAGGAGTATGGAGACATAGTTTTTGAACCAGGGGCGGCACTGGGAATTCAGTTTGTGCGAGGTGACCTGAGCGCGACGGGCGTAGGGACTTTAACTTACAGAGACGGGGATAAAGTGTTAGGCTTTGGACATCCTGCTTTCTTGACGGGAATTACCGATATCCCTATGACGGGAGCCTACATACACGATGTTATTTCAAGTCAGAGGCACTCTTTCAAGATCGGAGGTGCCGCGGGATTGCTCGGGGCGATTAGGCAGGATCGCAGTCCAGGGATAGGAGGAATAATTGGAGAGATACCCGATATGGTCCCTGTAACGGTCGTGATAGGTTCAGATAACGCGGAGAAGTACAGCTTTGAGGTGATAAGGCACAGGGATTTCGGACCGTTTTTTGTGCGGTATTCTCTCTTAAGTTCTGTTATCTCCGCTGAAAAGTTATTCGGTGATGCGACGGTGAAGGTTAAATCAAAAGTGCGATTGGAGGGACATCCAGACCTGGAGCTTGAGAACGTCTATTCAGGGTCTGGGTCTCTGTTTGAGGCTATCTCTGATATTTCCCAGCCGCTCTTTTCGGTGGTTAAAAATGATTTTGAGAGGGTGAATCTAAAGGGGGTGGAGTTTGAGGTAGAGGTGGAGGAGAAGATCCAGTCAGCGAAGATCGAAAAGATCAGCGCGGATAAGGAGATCTTCAAACCGGGAGATGAGGTGGACGTATCTGTGATCTTGAAGCCGAATCTGGGCAAAAGGTTTGAGGTCAAAGGGTCTTTGAAGATACCTGAACGGGTCTTGGATGGGAGATTGACTCTATTTGCGGGGGATGCTGGTTCAAGCCAAAGCGCTGAGATCAAAAGGGCGCCGGACAGGTACGTTCCAAGAGACCTGGACGACTTGCTGAGATTGATCTCGGAAAAAGGACGAAACGACGAGATAGTGCTTGTGCTCCTTTCACAAGACCGCGGGGTGACCGTAGATGGCAGGGAACTGCCTGACCTGCCGGGATCCTTCCTTTCCCTTTTTGAGTCGGGTAAAAACTCCGGAGAGACGAAAACGGTAAAAGGGACAATTTTAGATAAGCAGAAGATAAAGACAAATTTCGTGGTGGTGGGGAGTCAGAGATTATCTTTGACTGTGGATAGGAATGCAAGGTAGTCTGGAGGTTATATATGTTGAGGTTGCTTCACTTTGCTCGAAATGACATTGTTTATCTTTCGGTAATGTCGCTTTTGACCTTCATTACAGCAGGGCATGTGTATCGGGCGGAAGCTGTGACCCCGATTATATGGAAGGATAATACGCAGGGGACATTCCAGAAGGGAAAACCGGAGAATGTGACGATCACAAGCGACGGGAAATTGAAGATAGCTCCGGATTTTGATGAGGTGGCAGATATGGGACAGGAGCACGTCTGGTGCTTGGCTTATGGGAAGGATGGTATGCTATATGTGGGGACAGGAAACGAAGGCAAGGTGTTTAAGGTTTCACCAGGTGGGGAGGCTGTCCTGGTGTTTGATTCGCCTGAGGTGGGGATTCACAGTTTAGCTGTGGATAGCGAGGGGAACATCTATGCGGGGTCTTCGCCGGACGGAATTGTATATAGGATCGGACCTGATGGGGAGACTTCCACGCTGTGCTCTACAGGGGAAACCTACATCTGGGCTTTGGTCCTGGGTTCAAAGGGCCAACTCTTTGCAGGAACAGGCGGTGGGGGGAAGGTGATCAGGATTTCAACAGATGGGAAGGTTGAGGATGTCTATGATCCGCCGGACGGGCACGTTATGTGCCTTATAAGTGATGGCAACGGATGGCTCTACGCAGGGACTGAAGGCGACGGTGTGGTGTATAGAATCTCGGAGGACGGCGACGTAAGGGTGCTCTTTGACGCGGATGAGAAGGAGATTCACTCACTGGCCCTAGGTGATGGCGGAATTCTATACGCCGGGGCCATTCCCGGAAAGGGAAATCCAAGAGAAGCGCATCCAAATGTGCCTCTTCAAGTGCCTCAAGCATCAGCCAGACGATCTGGCATGGAGGGATGTTCCCTCTATAAGATATATCCTTCAGGGGCGTCAGCAAGGTTGTGGAAGAGCGATCAGCCACTGCTCTTGTCTATGCTCCGCGATGAGGACGAGGGTGGAATTTTAGTAAGCACGGGGGACGAAGGGTACATATACCGGGTGATGCCCGACGGCAGGTGGAGTACAGTGACCAGGTTGAAGGATGCCAAGCCGTCTGTGCTCTTTCGGGGAATTGAGGGCGAAGTCTTTGTGGGGACGAGCGGTTCGGGATCGGTCTACAAGCTGAGTCCTGGCTATTCAAAAGAAGGGACGTTTGAATCGGATGTTCACGACTTCTCGATCAATTCATCGTGGGGGAGAATGACCTGGAGGGGGGTATTCCCCAAAGGTACAAAGGCCCAGTTTCAAACAAGGTCGGGGAATGTGAAAGAGGTGGACGATACGTGGAGCGATTGGTCGAATATCAAGAAGAACGGAGATCAGATTTCGAGTCCCCCCGGGAGATTTCTCCAGTATAGAGCTACGCTGACCACTTCGGATAAATCTAAAACCCCCCTTTTGGGAGAGGTCTCGTTAGCAGGACTTCAAGAGAACTTAGTGCCCCAACTGCAGAGTGTGCAACTGTATCCCTACAGGGGTAAGGGGGGCGGACGGCCGGGCAACGCCAAAATGGGACAAAGTCAGCCAGGTGCCCCTGAGGCCCTGAGACAGGGTCCTCCGGGTTCGCCAAAACCCCTGACTATGAAGAATAGCTTATGGATGATAAAGTGGCAGGCCCACGACCCCAACGATGATGCCTTGGTGTATGACCTTTTCTTCAAGGGCGCAGAAGAAAAGGATTGGAAGGTTCTAAAGGAGGATCTGAAACCACCTTTCTATATCTGGGATACAGAATCGGTGCCGGATGGGACGACCTTAATTAAGGTCCTGGCTTCGGATAGACCGAGTAATCCTGAGGATATGGCCCTTTTGTCTGAGGGTATAAGTGATCCTTTTGAAATAGACAACACACCCCCTTGGGTGGAGCATTTGAAGGCTCAGAGCTTGGAAGATGGGACGATCTCTGTGAAGGGCCAGGTAGTGGATGCGACCAGTCCGGTGGTAAAGGGAGAATATTCTATAGATTCTGGCCAATGGGTAGTGTTCTTTCCCCAAGATCGTATATTTGATTCAAAGGTGGAGGCCTTCTCCTTCACCATAGGTGAATCGTCAGCAGGTGAGCATACGATAGTGGTGAAAGTGAGCGATTCACTGGGTAATATAGGTGCAGGCAGGGCGATTGTGAACGTCAAATAGATGAGGCTCTATCAAAGGCCGCGAAAGGGTATCCTACGGAGTATCGAAGGAACTTCTTGGGAAAAATAGGAAGTGTTCCCTGCCTACCCACGATTGAATCTATCGGGGGCTAACCGAAGAGAGGGCAGAATCCTTGAGCTCCACGTTTAGCATTTTGGTGTCCGACGGGGATAGATCGCTCGAGAAGTATCTTGAGGAGATCAGAAATTGTGAACCTCTATCTTCGGGTGAAGAGCGGGATATAGCGACAAGTATAAGAAATGGGGATACGAAGGCAAGAAACAGGCTCGTACAGGCAAACTTGAGATTCGTGGTGAATGTTGCCATGCATTATCAGAATCAAGGGATATCTCTGGCAGACCTTATCAATGAGGGAAATGTAGGGCTGATTACGGCAGCGGAAAGGTTCGATGGTAATAAGGGCTTTAAGTTCATCTCTTACGCTGTATGGTGGGTACGTCAGGCAATATTGGGTGCCTTGGCAGAGCAGACCAGGATAGTCAGGATGCCTTTGAATAAGGTAGGCCTGTTGTCTAAGATCTTCAACACCTCCAGTCTACTTCAGCAGGAGATGAATGGGAAGGTGGACATAGGGGAGATAGCTCAGGAGTTGAATATCCCGGAAAAGCAGATAGAGGATGTCCTGACAAGTGCTCTGAGGGCTTACTCCTTAGATGCATCGTTCGGAGGTGACGACGAGAGGATCTTGATGGATGTGTTAGAGGACGAGACACAGGAACTTCCAGATGCTCTTTTGATGGGGAACTGTCTGGCTCAGGATTTAGCGGAAGTTCTAGACACCTTAGAGGAGCGAGAGGCGGAGATCATAAGGCTCTATTTCGGTCTGGGCGACATAGAGCCACTGACTTTGGATCAAATAGGCGAACTTTATGGGTTGACAAGAGAAAGGGTAAGGCAGATAAAGGAGCGAGCGTTAAATAGACTGCGACATCCGGTCAGGTCTAAAAACCTCAGACCTTATGTGGAGAGCTAAACTAAAACAAGTAAAGATATAGTTTTGTAGCTTGATCAATTCATCTGTCCATGCTCATCCATCAGGATGAGTATTTTTCATTATGTTGTTTTGAGCCTTTCAAACAAAATTCTTATCGGCATATTCTCGGGGATCCGTGGGGTTTGATCCTCTTTTTGGGTGACTTTTAGAAAGGGCCTGTAGAGGGGGTTTTAGCTATTACGGGAACTGTCTTCATAAGGCTTTTGAAGATGATCATTATGTCTGTGATCCTGGCGTCTATGATCACGGGAGGTTCCAGCTTAGGGGATATCAGGAATCTAGAGACTATGGCTATCGTGCTTAAATCCGTGGGACTCCCGCTGGAAGGGATAGGCATCATATTAGCTGTAGATCGCGTATGCATAAGTGCAGGACTTCATTAACGTGTGGGGAGACTGCGTAGGAACGCCGGTCGTAGCAGAGAGCTAAAGCAAGATGGAGGGAAAAAGGGCCGAAGATAAGGAAGTCGTAGGTGTTAAATTATGCATCTATAAGGTGAAAAGACAGGCTCTCCGAGATTTGAAATAGTCCTCGATTGAATCTATCGGGGATGTAGGGGTCTTTTATGACATTTGAATATTTTGACCACGAAGCAGATGTGGGAGTAATAGGAACAGGAAAGACATTAGAGGAGGCGTATGAGGAAGGGGCTAAAGGTGTGCTGGAGTTGATGGCTGATGTTGAAGGTATAGATGTGGACAGGGAGATGGATTTCGAGTGCAGAAGCGTCGATTTAGAAGCACTCTTTGTGGATATGATAAATGATCTTTTAGCCTGGAGGGATATAGAAGGAGTATTCTTGGCGAGTGTAGACGTGTGGGTGATTGAGGAGGTAGAGGACGGTTGGAGGTTGGGGGGCACGTCTTACAGTGGGAAGATGAACAGGGAAAAAGGCGAGTTCAGAAGCGAAGTAAAAGCTGCCACGCACTGCGGGTTCGTGTTTGAAAAAAACGATGGAGAGTACAAAATAGGTTGCGTTGTGGATGTTTAAGGAGCGTAGCGGACATCAACAGTCCAAAGCACAATGCTAGATAGGGAAAAGCAAAGACAACTATGGGTAACGATCTTACCAAATATGTGATAAAAAGAGCGAACGCCCCAATAAGAATAGACGGCGTCCTGGATGAAGAGGATTGGAAGGCTTGCAAGAGCGTGGGGGACTTTAAGTTTCCCTGGCATAAGCAAGGTGAAAAGGAACAGACCGTAACAAAGCTCTTATGGGACGATGAGTATCTATACGTGAGTTATTATCCCCCATTCGCCATATTAGACCCGAAAAATGGTTGTCAAAGTCGCCAGAACATGTTATATTACAATAAATAAGACTCATAAATGGCGGATAAATATTGATCATCCAGAGGGTGAAAGAATGAAAGTAGGTTTTGATGGAGGAATAAAGCTTGAATTTCATGGTGCAAAGGTGACATCAAACGGTGGACTTCTTGCGTATCGTGACCTTGATTACGCACTGGGATTATTTGATTCGGTATCAGCGGTTTTTACCGATAAACGCACAGGCCGTAATATCCAACATGATATATCTACTCTCCTGCGTCAATCGATATACAGCCGTCTTGCAGGATATGAAGATGTAAATGACGCCGAGCGATTATCCGTTGATCCCGTCATGCGAGCGATTACCGGAAAGAAGGACAAAGGCAGGCAAGCTGCCAGCTCCAACACGATAGGACGTTTTGAAACTGATATACTGACTCAGCATGACAATCTCAGAAACTTGTCAGATATCAATGGCAAGTGGGTTCAAAAAGCGATGAGTAAAACACAGCATCAACGAATCATTCTGGACATGGACAGTTCGGAGAGTCCGGTACATGGCCAGCAGGAAGGATCAGCTTACAACGGTCATTTCGGATGTACCTGTTTTCATCCAGTGTTCTGCTTCAATCAGTTCGGGGATTGTGAAGGAGTCCTACTTCGCTCTGGTAATGTTCACAGTGCTGATCGTTGGAAGGAAGTTCTGGAACCGATCGTCAAGAGATACGAGAGCAAGAAGAATAGGAAATACTTTCGAGGCGATGCTGCATTCGCAAAGCCTGAGATTTATGATTATCTGGAGGGAAACGGCTATTTGTATGCCATTCGGTTTCCCGCAAATGAGATACTCTATGAAAAGATACGATACCTGCTGACTCGGCCAGTTGGACGACCGCCGAGGAAACCGATTGTATCGTTATATGAATTTCAATATAAAGCGGCCAGTTGGGATCAATCGAGGCGAGTGGTCGCCAAGGTTGAATGGCACCAAGGGGAGTTATTCCCAAGAGTGGGATTTATCGTGACCAACATGAGCGCCAAGCCAGAAGGCGTGGTACACTTCTACAATGGCCGTGGCAGAGCTGAGCAGTGGATTAAGGAGGGCAAGTATGCTCTGAACTGGACCCGACTCTCATGCAAGCGTTTCGTCTCCAATCAGGTGAGGCTCTGGCTGTTTGTTCTGGCTTACAACTTGGGCAACTTCCTGCGACGTTTTGTTCTTCCGAAGAAAATCAAACACTGGTCACTACGCAGCCTCCTCGTGAAATTTATCAAAATCGGAGCGAAGATTGTCAGACACAGCGGATATATTACGTTTCAAATGGCTGAGGTTGGGATAGACAAGAGGTTATTTGCCGAAATATTATCCCGGATTGAACGATTGCGATGTTATTCTGTTTAAACTGCCACATTTTTTTGTGAGTCGATGGAGAGGTGTCTCTAATTGGAGGATTTAAACACAAAGAAAGTGATAATTCAGAGGAAAATACTATTTTAATTGAAAAAAGTACTTGTTGAAAAATGTAAAAGTGGTAATATTAATTCAGAAACAAGAATGTATCGAAATATAATCCCTCATGAATGTGATATGGGGAATGTCGGTCGAATCTATTATAGGTCTTCCAGGCGTTGCTCCACATGTCCATACACTCCACTTTGTGCTTGGCGTACTGAACGCGCTGGAACTGGTATTTTCCGCGTGGACTCCGCATCAGCGTAAACTCCTCGCCCGGTGCCCTCAGCTTGGCCTTAACCGATTCTGGAAAATAGTTCGAGAGGCGCAGGGTTTCATAATCTTTTATGATGTTGGCCAGCCTGGATAACGCCGGAATCTCATGGGCATTGTCGGGATCTATGCCCATCAAAGATAAGCTGGCGTCAGTCCCGAGACACTTGCAGCACAGATACTCGATGTCATCCGGGATTATTGCTATGACAGACATATATCGGCTTACGCGACAGAGAGAAATGGCCCTGTATATAGGGACGATTGCGTCGAGATCTTTATAAGTCCCGATTCCGGGAACGTGGAGAATTATTATACTTTTGAGATAAACTGCGTAGGAACGAGATTGAATCAGATCGTCGTGGACTGGCTCTTTGGGGAGCAGTTATGGTAGAATCCCCAGGGTGTCCTGTTAGGTCACTCTGTGGAAGGCCCAACCAAAGATGAATCTCCCGACGACCGCTTCTGGACTATTGAGCTTGCGGTCCCTCTGTTCAACTATAAGAGGGATGCTCCTCATATTCCCCCTGAAGATGGGGACGAATGGAGAGTAGGATTGAACAGATGCGGCGGAGTTGAAAATCAGCAATACAGCATGTGGTCTCCAGGGGACACGGCTGGGCCCAATTTTCACGTTCCTCGATACTTTGGAAGGATGTTCTTCTCCTCGGAAAGAGTTTAGGAGGACCATTACAGACAGCATGATTAGTTCAGAGCTTCATCAGAGCTTCAGTAGAAAAGGAAGCGATCTGTGGAAAAGATGGCAATCGGCACAATTATAAGTTTAGGAGACGATCCTGCGGAAATCTGAACAGAGTCAAAGAGAGGATGGGTCTTACGAATGTGCAGGTTTTGTGTCCGCCTGACGAGTTCTATAGAGGGGAGAAGAAAGAGGAACTTATCCGGACTATAAATGATTCGGGAGTTACGATCACGACTATGTTTCTGCATTTTAAAGGGGAAAGTTACTCTGATATTCTGACAATCAGAGAGATGGTCGGTTTTCTAAATCCCAAGTTCAGGGATGAGCGCCTCCAAATATCATTCAGGGTTTCGGATCTAGCGAAGGAATTGGGCATAGATAAGATAGCGGCCCATATTGGCTTCATACCAGAAGATAAGAACGATTCCAACTATATGCCTATGGTCGAGGCAGTAAGAAAACTTGCGGATCACTGCGCGGCTAACGGGCAGGATTTCTGCCTCGAGACGGGCCAGGAGGCGGCTCTTGTGCTCCTAAGGTTCATAAAGGATGTGGACAGACATAATCTGAAGGTGAACTTCGATCCTGGGAATATGGTCCTATACGGATCGGGAGACCCGCTTGAGGCTCTGGATATGGTGAAGGATTACGTGGTAAGCGTGCACGCCAAGGACGGAAAGTGGCCTCAAAAGGAGGGCGAATTGGGGACGGAGTATCCCATAGGCGAGGGCGACGTCGGGATGGACAGGTTTATCGCAAAACTCAAGGAGATAGGATATGAAGGTCCTATAACTATCGAAAGGGAAATCACAGGAGAACAGCAGATAAAGGATATCCTGTCTGCGATAGACCTTTTGGAGGAGTTGAAAAAGAACGCATAAAAAAATAGCGATCAGTCAGAAGAAAAGAGTACATCAACTCCTGTATTCAGACTACAATTTTGAATCTCTAAAACCTTGTTCAGACTATCTTGACCCGGTATTTGATTGAAGATTGGAGGCGGTTAAAAATGCTTGAAGTAGGAGACAAGGCTCCTGATTTTACGTTGATGTCTGGGGACAATAAAGAGGTCTCTCTGAAGGGCTTTCAGGACAAATCCACGGTAGTGCTCTACTTCTATCCTAAAGACGATACTCCGGGATGCACGAAGGAGGCCTGCTCGTTCAGAGACAATTTAGAGCCCATAGAGTCCAAAGGAGCGGTGATTTTGGGGATCAGCCCGGATGGGGTGGATGCCCACAGCAACTTTGCGAAGAAGTATAACCTCCCATTTACCTTGCTTTCCGACCCGGACAAGGTAGTTGCAGATGCCTACGGGGTCTACAAAGAAAGGACAATGTACGGCAAGAAAAGCATGGGCATAGAGCGGAGCACGTTCATCATTGGAAAAGAGGGGAATATAGAGCACATATTCAGAAGAGTACGGGTGGACGGACATACCGAAAAAGTTCTTGAAAAGCTGTCCTAAGCTGGAGGATGAAAATCAGTATAGACCAGTAAGAGCGAACCCATGAGGGCAGCGGACAGAGAGGTGTGGCAACAATCTGGGAAGGGTTCGCCGGTATTCTCAGGGCAGACGTGCGTGTCTTCCCCTGAAGGGACTTGGATATGAAGAGATGTATCCTCATTATGTTACTGCTTGTAGGGAGCCTATTGCCCGCTTTTTCTGCACGGGGACAGACGCTGAGTAAGCTGAGCCTGCTCTACACCACGCAGGGCAAGGGAGAGTTAGAACCCTGTGGGTGAAAGAAAGCACCGCTTGGCGGTCTTGCCAGGCGAGCCACTTTCATAGACAGCCTGAGATCCGTTAGCGTGTCTTTATTGCTCGTGGATGCTGGGGGAGCGCTGTTTCAAAATTTCCTCATCCCTGACCATCTTCAGGAGCAGTGGTTAAAGAAGGCGGCTGTGATCAAACGGACTTACCTCGATATGGGATACGATGCAGTTAACGTGGGTCTTCTTGATCTGGCTGAGGGAGTCTCTTTTTTAGCTGAGGCTGATGGTGCAGAATCTTTGCCCTTAGTATCAGCAAACCTGGTACAAAAGGATTCAAAAGAGCCCCTTTTCGAGCCTTATTTGATCAAGACCGTAAATGGCATAAAATTCGGCATCTTCGGCCTTTTGGAGGATGAATTTTCATATATCCAAAAGATGGAAGACGGTCTTGTAATTGAGGACCCCATAGATGCTGCAAGACAAACGGTCCAATTACTCAGGGGGACGTGCGATTTCATTGTCGCCTTGGTGGATTTAAGGCAAGAAGTGACGGTCAGACTGGCGTACAAGGTCCCTGGAATCGACATCATTATCGGAGGGTCTGACAGCAAGCCCATTCGGAATCCTTCCGAGTACAACGGAGTGTTGCCCTTACACGCAGGTGCACAGGGCAAGTATATAGGACAGTTGGAACTGATCCTGCAAGATCCCGCTTTCCCAAATCGCAGAACCCTTGGGAGCTACGGTTACATACACACTCTGACCGCTCTGGACAAAAAGATCAAGAGCTATCCGAAAATACAGGCCATGGTAGATCAGTACAAGACCGAGATTCGTCAGATAGAGCGGGCCAGATTAATAACAGACAAGGATGCAGTGGAGGTGGAGGGTCTCAGGTTCGTGAGCGATCTTGAGTGTCGGATGTGTCACGAGGGCAGGTACGAGTTCTGGCTGTCGACCCCGCATGCACGCGCTTATCAGACCCTGCAAAAGGCAGGTCAGGAGTTGGACCCCGAATGCATCGGCTGTCACACTGTCGGCTACCTTACAAGTGGAGGTTTCTGGCATCCCAATCAAGTGGGGAATCTCAAAGACGTCCAGTGCGAATCGTGTCACGGCGCCGGGAGCCAGCACCTGGAGGGGGACATAGAGCAGATGCGCTCCCGGACTGTCAAAGAGAGCGCCTGTCTTTTCTGTCATACAGATGAGCGCGATGATCATTTCAACTTTGCTGCCACGTTTATGAACGTATGTCAGGATCCCTCCCGAACAAGTAGACAGTAGCCCCCGATCCCCGATAGACTCAATCGGGGGTAGACAGGGCACCGCTTTCCCTCCCTCTGTTCTGACCTTTTCTTGCGACCATGCCTACCTTTTTGCTTTTCTGAACCCTCTCACCAGATTTCACTTGGCTTTTGCTCTTATATTTGCTATAATTTATACTCAGATCTTTAATCCAGATCATGCGTGGAAGGTGATTCCGGCTATTTAAACCTTTTGGCCACAAGCTCCAGGACATTGCGAAACCGTGTGGAATTTGGATCTCGTGAAACGGTGGACATCAAGAATTTGGACTGCAGACTTATCGAACTCTTGAGTCGGTGGTAAGGATATGAAAAATGTAGAAGAAATTAGAGAAGTCATCAAACAGCACAGACAAGAGTTGGAGGAGAAATACAAGGTCAAAGAAATTGCCATCTTTGGCTCCTATGTTAGAGATGACCAAGATGAAAAAAGTGACCTCGATATTTTGGTAAAGTTTAGGGAGCCTGTTGGGTTTCTGTTCATTCATCTGGCGGACTTTTTGGAAGAAGCATTAGGAGTGAAGGTTGATTTAGTGACGCAGGATGGTATTAAACCTAACAGATGGAAATATATCAAAGAAGATTTAACGTATGTCTAAAAGAGAATGGCGACTCTACGTGGAGGATATTTTAGAATCTATTGAGTTAATCCAAAAATATACTGAGCATATGGAGTTTGCTGATTTCCAACAGGATAGAAAAACGATAGATGCGGTAGTGAGAAACTTTGAGATCATCGGTGAAGCATCGAAGTTTATGCCCCAAGAAATCTAGAGGAAATATCCAGAGATAGATTGGCAAGGTGTCGTCGGACTGAGAAATAGAATTGCTCATGAGTATTTTGATGTGAGTCCCCGCATCATATGGCAAATTGTTACAGATGAGCTTACAACAGTCAAGAAACAAATAAAACGAAATTCCTAACAAGCTAAATTTCATGTAAGAATACTGATTTGATAAGCCTAAGGTATAACTTCAAATGCTGTCAAAATCGACGGCGAGAATTTGGACTACGGACTCATCAAACCGTTGATCTGGTGGTGAGGGCGTGAAAGATACTCTGACCAAAGAAAAAGTCTTGCAAATATTGAGAGAGGAACTGCCGTATTTGCGAGGTGAATACGGCGTGGTAAGGATAGCTATCTACGGCTCGTTTGCGAAGGGTGATCCTACCAAAAAAAGTGATATTGACATCCTTGTCCAGCTCGTAAGACCTCTTGGCCTGGAGTTTGTCGAACTTGCCTATCATCTTGAGGAGGCGCTGGGCAGGAAAGTGGACCTGGCCACCTTGGATACCCTGCACAGGAGCATTGAAAATCCCAGATACAGAGACATTGCTTCCAACATCGAAAGCACCCTGAGCTATGTCTGAGCGAAGAAACGGGGACTATCTGAGTGATATCCTTGAGGCGATGCGGAGAATTGTGATATATAGCGCGGGCCTGACCTTCGAGCAGTTTATGAAAGACATCAAGACTCAGGATGCAGTCGTTCGCAATCTTGAGGTCATCGGTGAAGCGACGAAGAATCTATCCAGTCACCTGAGAAAGACCTACAGCCAGATTCCATGGAGAGACCTGGCTGGCGTAAGAGATAAAATGATCCATCACTACTTTGGCATCGACTATGAGATTGTGTGGACGATCGCCAAAGAGCAACTCCCGGACATTCTTCCTCACATTGAAGACATTTTGACGAAAGCCGAGTGAGGAGATGGCGCGAGTATGCCTGCAGGACATGGTGGACGATTTGTAGTTTGACACTTCATCTGCCAACTGGAATTCGTTTGACTTGGAGACGTTTTCCACGAAGAAGCGGATCTGGACTACCAGCAAGAGGCCCAGGAGACGCGATCAAGGTTTTGTGTAGTTATTACGACGATTTTGCGGATTATGAGCAATGCAAAGAGCTGGAAGTCAGCCCACAAATGCAAGAACGATAAAAGGATGTCAACATGAAGCAAGCTAAATACTACATCAGTCTCGGCGTGGTCATTATAGCCCTTTTCTATCTCATCTATACGGGCTTTGAAAAGACGATGGTCTATTATGTAACAATAGAGGAGCTTGAAGCTGCTCCTGTCTACGATAAAACGCTACGCGTGGTTGGGAACGTCGTGGACGGCTCAATTCAAAAGAGTCTCAACAGTCTCAAGATGCAGTTTGTGATCGCCCAGGATGACAGAAGGATACCCATCACTTACACAGGCGTAGTCCCTGATACTTTCAAAGACGGAGTAGAGGTCGTGGCTGAGGGCAGGTATTACACAGACAGGACCTTCGAGGCCGAAACCGTAATGGCCAAATGTCCTTCCAAGTACGAAGGACAGGACTATAAAGAACACGAGGCCGCCACAGACTCATCATCATATAGGAATTAGTATGGCAGCAGACATCGGATCTTTTTCACTCACGTTGGCGTTCATCCTTTCTTTGTACTCCATTTTGATATGTGTACTCGGAGACAGATTGAGGAAAGACGACCTTGTAAAAAGCGCTCAAAACGCCGCGAAGGCCGTCTTTGGCCTGTTGACGTTGGCGTCTCTATGTCTTGTGTATTCCTTCCTGATAGGAGACTTTCAGGTGGAATACGTGGCCAGCCACTCCAACAGCACACAGTCCCTACCCTATGTGTTTGCGGCTTTCTGGGCAGGACACGAAGGATCTCTCCTTATGTGGGAGTGGTTCATATCCCTTTTTGCATTCATGGCAATAGTGCTTAATAGACACAAAAACAGAGACCTTATGCCCTATGTCACAGCCGTTATCATGGGAGTAGTCGCCTGCTTTATGTTCATAAATATTGCAACGTCCAATCCCTTTGATAAACTCCCATTTACGCCTCCTGACGGACAGGGCATGAACCCGCTCCTTCAGTATCCTGCGATGGCTATCCATCCTCCTATGGTCTTTCTGGGATATTCGGGATTCACCGTTCCTTTTGCCTTTGCCATGGCAGCCCTCATAACTGGAAACCTCGGAAACGCCTGGATCAAGACCACCAGAAAATGGTCTATCTTCTCCTGGTTCTTGCTGGCCTGTGGACTGCTTCTCGGCGCAAACTGGGCGTACGTCGTGATCGGATGGGGCGGATACTGGGGTTGGGACCCTGTGGAAAATTCAGCGTTGATGCCCTGGCTTCTGGGTACGGCCTTTCTCCACTCTGTGATGATACAGGAAAAGAAAAGTATGCTCAAAATCTGGAACATGATACTTATTATCCTCACGTTCACTATGTGCATCTTCGGGACATTCCTCACAAGGAGCGGTATAGTCAACTCTGTTCACACCTTCGCTGAATCCTCAATAGGATACTATTTTTTGGCCATCATAATAGCGATTTTTGCCTTTGCTTTTGCCCTTGTCGCTTACCGATTCCCACAACTTAAGAGCCGAAACCATTTAGAATCCTTCGTCTCCAGAGAGATGGGATTTATGGTCAACAACCTAATACTGGTCGGTGCATTTTTTGCAGTGTTCTGGGGCACCATCTTCCCCATCATATCAGAAGCCGTAAAGGGAGTTAAGATCACTGTCGGAGCCCCGTTTTTCAACCAGATTACCCTTCCCATAGGTATCATTTTACTCTTCCTTACAGGAGCAGGTCCCCTGTTGGCCTGGCGCAGGACATCTGTAAAAAACCTCAAAAGGCACTTCCTCTATCCGACTGTAGTGGCTCTGCTTGCGATTCCCATCTTCTTAGCCCTTAAAATCACCAACTGGTACGCCCTTGTCTCCTTCACGCTGTGCGTATTTGTCACCGCTTCAATAGTCAGCGAATTCTACAGGGGGGTAAGAGCAAGACACATTTCTAACAACGAGACGTATGCTCAAGCTCTCTGGAACCTTGTCTGGAAGAACAGGAGGAGATATGGAGGTTATATAGTCCACATCGGGATCGTCCTTATATTTATGTCCATCGCTGGAAACGCCTTCAGAACTGAGATCACAGGTCAGCTCCTCCAAACAGGTGATAAGATGCAGCTCAGAAACTACACACTCCATTACGACAAGTTCTCAACCTACGAAGACCCCGATAAAGACGTCCAATCTACGACTATTTCTGTCCACAAAGATGGAGAGAGGATTGACGTACTGCATCCGAGAAAATACTTCTTCCATTCCACAAGACAGGACGTCCAGCCTCAGACGGCGGTTGCCATCCGTTCCACGCTAAAGGAAGACCTCTACATAGTCCTTGCTCAGCTCGACCCAGAGTCAGGACAGGCCATATTCAACGCCTTCATCAATCCGCTGGTCATGTGGCTCTGGATAGGCGGTGTCGTGTTGATCCTGGGTACAATCATCACAATGTACCCGGAAAAAGAGGATATAGATCCTCGCGAGAAGATAAGAAGAGATAAAACGAAGGTGCAGATAACGGAGAAAAGGAAGACGAAGGTCTCATTGGTTAAGTGACGCAAGTGTTGTAAGTTAAAGAGGTGATTATCAATGGCAAAGAATATAGTGTTTACACTTATATTGCTGCCCTTTTTGGTTCCGTCTTGGCTCATCGCCGTCGAGACCAAAGAAGTGGCTGATGAACTTGCCTGCCAATGCGGCGGATGCGGAAACCTGATCCTGAGCGCTTGCATCAACAAAGCCGACTGCGGATGGTCCCAAAGTGAAGCAACACAGATAGATCAACTGATCATAAAGGGTTACTCGAAGGAGAGAATAGTAGCCCTTTATGTAGATAAATTTGGCGAAGCGGTGCTTGCAGCCCCTACAAAGACGGGCTTCAACCTGACCGCCTGGGCAATGCCTTTTGTCGCTTTAATATTGGGCGGAGTATTATTAAGGGGTCTGGTTGTCAGATGGAAAAAGAGCGCCCAGAGGTCGAATTCCGACTCTGTGGCCGGATCGAGTCGCCCTAAAAGGGGCGAAATCCCTGATTCCGAGTATATAGAAAGAGTTGAACGCGAACTTGATGAATTCGAATAGTTCTCTTTGCACATAGAACCCGATATGTTACTCGTATTTTACACAGTAATAGGCGCTGCAGTCTTAGCATTCGTCAGCTATCCCCTTCTATCCAAGAGGCCGTCAGGAGCTGAAGAAGGCTCCACCTTAAAGGACGGGCTTGCAGATCTTGCCATCCGCAAGGAGCAGATATACGCATCCATAAAAGACGCCAACTTCGACCTTAGTATGGGCAAGCTCCTGGAAGAAGATCATCGACAAGTTGTGAACGAATACAAGCTCGAAGCCGCGGCCATCCTTCAGGAAATAGACAGGCTAAATGGCAGGCGCAAGAGGCGCAAGGCTCATACTCCTACCCCTGGGAAGAGACATATCATCTGTCCCCAGTGCCACAGGGAGAACACATCGAATCACAACTACTGCGCTAACTGTGGATTCAAGCTTGACAGCATCTGTCCAGCCTGCGGAGATCCATACGATAAGAAAGACCAATTCTGCGCTAACTGCGGGGCCAAGTTACAAACAGATGCAGAGAGCCAGACCACCTAACCACACTCTACTTTTCTTCCCATCGATACTTTTCGGGAGTCCCGATGGACCGACCCGCTATCAACGTAGTCAACCTCTCCAAGACCTTCGGAAAAATCAAGGCTTTAAGCCAAATAGACCTCCAGCTGGATAAAGGGGAGTTTCTTGCCATCTTCGGTCCCAACGGAGCGGGCAAGACTACGCTTGTCAATCTCATCTCAGCTTCTTCAAAGCCCACAGAGGGAAAGGTCTATATAAACGGAATTGATCTCGGGCGCGATCCTGCGAAGATGAGAGCACAAATCGGAGTAATATCCCACAATAGCTTTCTCTACGAGGAGCTTACAGCAGAGGAGAACTTGAGGTTCTACGGCGCGATGTACGATGTGTCCGACCTGGGTGAAAGGATCTCTTTGTCACTTGAACAGATCGGAATGTCCCACAGGAAGGACGACAGAGTATCGGCCTTCTCAAGGGGACAAAAGCAGAGGCTCTCAATTGCAAGAGCCCTTCTTCACTCTCCTCCTATACTCCTTTTAGACGAACCCTATACAGGACTTGACCAGAACGCCTCCGAGACGTTCACAGACATCTTAGAGGATCTCAAAAAAGGCAAAAGAACTATAATAATGGCAACTCACAATATGGAAAAGGGACTTCAGCTTTCCGATAGGGCGGCTATACTAGCAAGAGGAAAATTCGTTTATCATCAAAGGACGATGGAAGCTGATGGGGACAAATTAGAAGACTTTAAAGAGATATATCGTCAGCACGTCAAAGAACAGTAGACAGCATACAGTAGACAGGGAAAGGCATGTAGGGGCGAACCTATGTGTGGTGGGTCAGACATTCCTGTCTGACACGCCCAGTAAACAGTAAAGCACAAGATGAATTTCCTTAAAAAGATAGTGACCATCCTCTGGAAAGATCTCCTGACAGAACTCAGAACTAAAGAGAAGATAAGCTCAATGTTTGTCTTCTCGCTGATAGTTATAGTAGTCTTCAACTTCTCATTTAGCACAGGTGCTCTCCAGATGAGAAAGATAGCGCCGGGAATCCTGTGGGTCGCCTTCATATTCTCAGGGACGCTCGGTCTGAACAGGTCTTTTGCTCAGGAGCAGGACACGGGCTCACTGCAGGGGCTCCTACTGTGCCCTGTGGACAGGAGCGCAATCTATCTTGGAAAGATGGTAGGCAATTTCATATTCATGACCATAATAGAGCTTATCACACTCTTGCCTTTCGCGGTCTTTTTAAACGTTCCTATTATCCACGTTCTGCCTCAGCTCCTTTTGATCATCCTTTTGGGGACGCTCGGATTCTGCTGTGTCGGGACCCTGTTTGCCGCCATATCGGCCAACACCAAAATGAGGGACGTAATGCTCCCTGTGCTCCTCTTCCCTGTAATTTCTCCCATAGTAATCGCCTCTGTACAGGCTACGGGCACGATTCTGGATGGTGGGGCATTTGGAGAGATAACAAGGTGGATCAAGCTCCTTGTAGTCTTTATAGCCCTTTTCCTGGCAGTCTCCGTAATAGTCTTTGACTTCGTAATAGAGGAGTAACCGCAGTTAACAGCTTTTTACCTCCGGTACACATTCCTAGATGAGCTATTCTGTGACAAGGACAAGTACCTTGACAATGAATTTGGACCCGTTATTACGATTGTCTCTTGCGGAAGCAGTCCTTGGCTGTCTCGAAGATGCTGCACCGGGTTCTAAAGCCAGGCTTTGCGGTTCGCTGGGTGATGGGCGGGCGGATGAGTACAGCGATATCGACATATCTTGGGAAGTACCGGACGAGCTTTTCGCCTCGCGCGCAGATGGGATCCTTGAAGATCTTTCAAAGGTCTGCGCGGTGGCATCATTGCGGTCGGACCCTGACCTCCAGAACTCAGAAACACATCGGCTCATCTTTGTTCAATTTGCTGGAACACCGCTGTTCTGGCGCGTGGATATTGGAATCTTCGCAAAATCGATTCACCGGGATTCGAGGTATGACTTGAACAATAACTTGGCCAGAGGAAGTGACTGGTCGCGTACACACAGCGCCTTGATGAACGCTATTGCCGCGGTCAAGGCCCTGTTGCGAGGAAACAAAGCGGAGGCTCATGGACTCTTACGCCGAGCCTTTGAAAGAATCGGGCGGAGCGTACCTAAGGAAACCTATCAGAATCAGATCCTGCTGCTCGCCGAACAGATTGGTGAAATAGACCGTTAACAGGTGGATTTGGCAAGACAGGTGCAAGCTCTGCACCGCGAGGTATTTCGCACAGCAGGCGGCTAAAAAAACGGCTGTAGCTTGAGCGGTGGGCCTTCGTATTCTGCATTTTTGACGCCGTAAATCTGAGGAGAGACATAAAATGGAAAGGAAAATATCCGGCATGGATATACTGCTCGGCGTTGTATCTCTGCTGATGATCGTATGTCTCTGGGCCATATTCATCTATACGCCGCCGGATAGGACGCTTGGGCTCAGTCAGAAGATATTCTACTTTCATGTTCCCTCTGCGTGGGTTTCGTTTTTAGCCTTTTTCATAGTCTTCATAACGAGCATCCTCTATCTCTGGGAGAAGCGGCGCAAATGGGACATAATAGCCCACTCCTCCGCAGAGGTAGGCCTCTTCTTCTGCACACTCGTCATCTTAACCGGTCCTATCTGGGCCAAGAACGATTGGGGCGTCTGGTGGGTCTGGGATGCAAGGCTTACAACTACGCTTATACTCTGGCTCATCTACGTGGGCTATATTATGGTCAGGGCCTACGCAGGGGACTATTCAAAGAGCGCAAGATTCGCAGCGGTTATTGGAATCGTCGGCTTTTTGGACGTGCCCGTCATACACGTCTCCGTCACGTGGTGGAGGACGCTCCATCCGCTTCCCGTGATGATGAGACCGGAGGGTCTGGGAGCGGGGGCTCCGCCTTCGATGTCCCGCACGTTGATGCTCTGCCTTTTCACTTTCACCCTGCTTTACATTATTCTGCTTTCAAAGAGGATTTCTCTTGAAAAGGCAAGAGATGAACTTGAGGACCTGAAAGACGTGCTTTCCCAATAGCAAGGTAAGCAATAATCACATACAAAAGGGCGATTAGAAGGTCAATTATATAGTGGTGATTCAGATAGACTGCAGAAAACCAGACACCTGCGGGGTATAACGTTATGGGCAGACCGGGATGTTTGTATTTTTTGTACGCAAAGATGGCTATGATAATAGGGTAAGCAGCATGGAGGGACGGTATAGCAGCAAATTGGTTGGAGTTAAGGTTGTCGTAGACAAACTGGAAGAGAGGAAATCCTAGAAACTTATCTGTGTCGGCCAGGGAAGCCTCGCTGTGGGCGTAAAATGACAAAGACGGCTGCTCGAATCCATATCTGTATACGTACCAGGGGGGTGCCGCAGGGTACAGATAATAGGTTAGGAAGGCCATCAGACTCACTGCCGCAAATATAAGCGCAAACTGCCGAAACAGCTTTCTGTCCTCCACTCTTCTCCACAGGACCCACGCGGCGATAAGTGGAAAGATCATATGTAGAGAATAACACACTGAGGATAGAACGTCCAATCCCACCTTCAAATATGTCCCGTCAATAGATCCTCTTAGATCTTGAAACCAAAAGGGAGGTATTTTGCCCTGGAAGAGGTCTGAAAAGAGAAATTCCTCTATCTTGTAAGGCATCTTTACGTTGACGCGTCCTGCTATCTTTTGTGCGATTCCTCTCATAGTCAGGTCGTATAAGACCCACACGAGCATAAAGGGCCACCAATGCGACAGAAACTCCCTTGAAGCTTTCCATACTAATATCGCTATCAAAAGAGCTACGAGAGCTTGGTGAGCCTCCAACCCTCTTAGAAGATAGGTCTGAACAAAGTAAAGACCTGCTATGCCAAGTATGATGGTCTTCCACTTTAACGATAATCCGACCCGTCGCTCTGCGTTCATCTTCTTATCTTTATCCTTTCAGAGAGTTTGAAGGCCACATCGGCCACAGCTTGAGGCTCGATGTCTTGTAGTGTATCGTCTTTACTGTTCGGCATAATCGCTTCATAATCTACGCCCCAGGGCGCCCAACGTTTAAGATTAAGCTCTCTGTTCTGATAGAGTCCTACCACGGGAACTTTCAGTACTGAAGCCAGATGAACCAGCCCGGTATCCGGGGTGATCAGAAAGGTCAACTGCGACAGTAGGCCGCATACCTTTGTTAGTGAGATGTTTCTTTCAACTACAGCCCACCTGTGCTCCCCAAGAAAGCTCTTAGACATGCCCTGACGGCATGGCGAGGTTTCGATCAGTTTTTGGGCATCGTCGGAGTCTCTTCTTGCACAGAAAACCAAAAAGGCTGCCTCCGGAAATCTTTCGGTCAAGAGTTTCACCAATTCCATATATCTGGCAATGCACCAATATCTTGTCGGACGTCCTGCCGAGATGTTAATTCCTATCACAGGTGTCTGTGTGAAATTTTGATCTTCTTTTCTGAAATTGAAGGAAATAAACGCTCTTGCATAGTCTATGTCTTCATCGTTAACTTTCAGGTTCCACTCCAACTTTTCAGGATAAGCGTCCAGAGCCTTCAACACAGAGGCTGTCCGTTGCACCATGTGTGCATCGCTTTTGACGTGGATGTTTTTGTCATAAAAGGGTTCGGCGCCGCATTTGTTCATCCCTATTCTGTATGCTCTCCTGTTCAGAAGCGTCCCCAAAAGGGCATTTTTGGCGGATCTATCTATAGTTAGGTCTATCACAACGTCAAAATCCCTTGTTCTTATCGTCCTGTACAGGCGCAACTGCCCCCAAAGGGTGTTTTGACCTACGATGCATTCGTCAACCCACTCGCATCTATCGAAAATCTCACAATTGGAGGAGCTGCACCAGACGCTCGCTTTGGACTGGGGATAACGCCTCCTAAGATTTTCCATGACTGGGAGACATGTGACCGCATCTCCGAGCCCTCCGAACCGCATGAAGAGTATCCGGGCTTGACTCAGATCACACGACAGTTTGCGGGGGTTTCCGTTCACAAATCTACCGGCTATATTGACTATTAGAGCCTTACAGTATTTCTTCACAGCGGAGATGAAACTCATTATGCCCCCATGTACAAGATCAGGCAAAGAGATTTTCTATCCTTCTTGAGTTAGCATTCCAATTGAACTTTTCTAGTGCCCTTTTTCTTCCTTGCTCCCCCAACTCAACTCTCAATTTCTCATCGTCCAGGAGTCTTATCACGGTCTCAGCGATCTGCTCTGGACTTTCCGGATCAATTAGAACTCCCGAATAACCGTCCTCGACCGCATCCTCCACGCCTCCTGACCTTCCGCCTATCACGGGCACCCCACACGCGGAAGCCTCCAGAAATGTGATGCCGAATCCCTCGACGTCGCCGTCTTCTCTCTCCCGGCTCGCCATAATGTAGACATCCGCCATATTATAGATCTCACACATATCCTGATCGGGTACGTAACCTAAAAAGGTGACGTGTTCCCCTAGTTCGAGTCGGTGCACCAAATCCTCAAGCTGAGGTCTGTATTCACCCTTTCCCGCGATCACATAGTGCGCATCTTTGTACCTCTTCAGGATGAAAGGCATCGCAGTAATAACCATATCCTGGCCCTTTCTCTCCACAATCCGAGCCAGTGTCAAAATGACCTTTTTGCCCTTGAAGCCGTACCGGGTCTTCAATTCATACTGCCTATCCAGATGACGGAACCTCTCTGTATCTACACCATTTGGTATCAGCACGATCTTATCCACGGCAATTCCAATTCTCTTTAGCGATTCTTTTGTGTGACGACTCACAGCTATCAGCCTGTGGCAGTTCTCCAAGACGTAGCGCATCAACAATCTCTTGAGTGGGCCATATCTCCTCTTTATCTCCATACCGTGACATGCCACCACGACCTTCAGGTTACACCACCTGGAGATCAGAGTCGAGAAAAAGGCCATATCCCAACAGGCGCTCAAGATTACGGGGCGTCTGTACTTCAAGAGGGTCTTAATAGTGTAATAGACCATATAGTAGTGCTTCAGTGAGACCCATCCCCGCCCTTCCATCTGCTCTATCTTGAAGTCCCCTTTCCATGGAGCATTGCCACTGAAGCACTTCTTAGTAGCAAATACAATCGCCTCGCGCCTCCCGTGCAGAGAAAGTGGAACGTTCGCTGCAAGATGTCTTGGCACAAGATGTCTTGCCACCTCGTAGCACCACCGGGATATCCCACCGTCTTTGGGGGGAAAGTGCTCTGTAAAGAGGACGATCCTTTGGGGCGGCTTTATCACGCCCTTGCGCTCTTCTTTCTTTGGAGTCTCCCTGTAGAACGCAGATTCTAATTCCTCTATCATCCTTTCGTAACTGAACCTGTCTCTTATCGTCTCTAAGGCGGCCTTTCCCAGAGCTTTCTCCTTTGCACGATCTTGAATCAGGACGCTGATAGCCTCTGACATTCCACGGACATCCCCAAAATCCACAAGCAGTCCGTTTTCTCTGTCCTTTATAACTTCAGCAATACCCGGAATCTTAAACGCCACCAGGGGAATTGCCCTGGACATCGCCTCTAAGAGGGCGTTTGGCATCCCTTCAAACTCTGAACTTAAAGCAAATATATCCGTAGCTTCTAAAACGGAATTGACATCGTCTACGAATCCTGTGAAGATCACCTTCTCAAAGATGGAGAACTCTCTTGCCATATCCTTCAGACTATCGAGCCTTTCTCCACTTCCGACGATCATAAGCCGCGCTTGGGGATGCTCCAACGCCACATAGGAAAAGGCCTTTATTAACAGATCGAACCTCTTTTGATGGGCCAGGCGCCCGAGGCCTGTTATCAGAATCTCATGCTGGCTGATTTCGTATTTTTCCCTTATATTGAGGCCGTGGCTCTTTGCGCCATCTGGAACAGCTCTAAGACCGTTATAGATCACCACGACCTTATCTACATCGAACCAATTAATGTCCGAAAGGTAATCTCTGATCGCATGAGTGTTCACTATCAGTTTATCAAAGAGCCAGCGGAAGCATATCTGCATCTTCAGGCTCAGAGGACGCCGCATAATCCCCATTCGACCCAGCACCTTCGCTGGGCGATGTAGCATTGCTGCTAAGCCAGCTAAAACGTAATCCCTCTGTAGTGTAGGGACCAGAATGTCTATTTTGAGCTTTCTTAGAGATAGACCTATTTTAAAGGAGGTATAAAGATCGGCGTCATTAAAGAACGGAAACTTTACAATTTTTATATCACTTTTTGAGGCCTTTTCCGCTATCAGGTCCCATCGGCAGGCCAAGTAGACGTTATGACCCGACTCTCTAATTCCGCTTGCAGCTTCGATTGTCCACTTTTCATTTCCTCCCCATTCGACGGCAGAATTGACAAACATTACATTTAGTTTACTTGCCTTTCGCCCATATCTGACAGGAGATTTTGCCTCCTCTTGTAAATGCATGGTTGGGGTAACGGGGCCCCAGCGAACACGAGAGTTCCTCTCCAGTTCCCTTTCAAAGAGCCTCTCCAATTCGTCCACATTCTTCTCCAATGTAAACTCTTGCCTTACCCTCTGTGTCCCCTCCCTCCCCATCTTGGACGCCAGGTCTTCATCGTTTAAGAGACGATCTATACCATCTGCAATCGCACGTACATCTTTTGGTTGGACAAGAAAGCCCGTGACTTTGTCCACCACTAACTCATTGACGCCTCCCACGTGGGTTGCCACCACCGGAATCCCCGCCGCCATCGCCTCCAGGATTACATTTGGTAGACCCTCATCCAGGGAAGTTAAGACGAACACGTCCGAAGCCCTTAAAAGATCTGGGACGTCCGTTCTAAATCCTGTAAAAGTGAAATTCTCGTTCAACCCCCAACTATGCACGCGATCTTCCAGAACCTGTCTGTCTGGTCCATCTCCTACTATCATAAAGTGAGCCTTTCTATGCTTCTGCAGGGTAAGCTTTGCCGCTTCTGCAAAGAATTCCAAGCCCTTCTGAAAAAATAGATTCCCCACAGCGCTCACGACTTTGTTATCCTGACCTATTCCCAGTTTGCGTCTGATCTCCTCTCTCGGCATAGAGACATCTGGCAACTCGACACCGTTTCTGATCACATGTATTCTATTTTGATCAAGCCATGAAAATTCTATAAAACGATCTTTTATATGCTCTGCCGGGGTTATTATGCCATCTACCAGAACCTTATGGGTAAACCTGTACCTTAATTTATCGTAGATAAGCGGAAGTCCCTTCCTGGCCATCACGACAGGCACAGATACAAGCCTTGCGGCTGTGCCCCCAATCCTCACATCTTTCTCAAAATTGCAACATAGGACATCTATGCCCTCGCTTCTGAAGAACTGCGCCATCTTATATACGATCACGGGGGCAAAATCCCCTCTTATTCTAAAATGCTTAGTCCTGATTCCTCTATCTGAAGCATATTCGAGCCATAGAGCCCCTGGTTTGCCGCATACTACTACCTTGTGGCCTCTTTTCTGGAGTCCCGATGCGGCATCCACCATCCACTTTTCGCCGCCGCGCCATATGTCCTGCTTGATGGAGTTCAGAAAAGCTATGTTCATCTTTATCCTGTCATGTACACGATTAGCACTACTCTGGGAAATGTTTAATAGATAAGGACAAAATATACGCCTAATCGTTAAAATCGTCAAGCTGAAATGCCCTGCTTTTCTTTTTTCAGTTGACACCTATGCAAGAATTTGCTACCTTCATATTGTCTTAAGTTGTGTGCTATTCAACATAAGGAGTGTTCGTTTGCACCGGGAAGGGAAATCAGGTTCATACATCTTGAAAGACATAGCCATCCGAGTCGGGGACAATCTCATCGCCGCCCGATCGGAGGACGGGTGCTGGATGTTCCAAGGAATGCCGAACGGGGATATTACCGCTGAGACGGTAGTCTGGCTCGGTGAGATCTATTCATGCAGTCGGAGGAGAAGCTACATTGCATAAGTATTCCAATTTCACCCATAAATAGAGGAGAAAAATGCGCATAGTTCAGATATCCGATATTCACCTTGGTCCATTCAGGCCAGCCACCTGGCAGCATATGCAGGTAGCCCTTGAACTGATCGAAGACGATTCTCCAGATCTGGTGATCTTCAGCGGCGATATCTGCAGCAACGGAGATAATAGTCCTGCAGACTACGGTTACGCCAAGGCGCGCCTGGACGATTTGACCATACCGTGGAGGGCGATTCCGGGGAATCACGACGTCGGATGCCATCCCCACAGCCAGACTGCGGGGAGCTTAAAGATGGATGCGATTGAGAGATTTCGAAAGTTCATCGGGCCTGACCGCTGGAGCCAGGACGACGGTGATATTAAGGTCATCGCCATCAATAGCGAACTTGCCGGCAGCAGTTCCCTTGAGGAGCGGGAGCAGTTAGCCTGGCTCAGAGATGAGATAGCTTCTTCTCCAGTTGGCGGCTCCATTGTCTTTATGCACTCGATGTGTTACATAAGGGACGTGGAGGAAGAATCGTGCTACTGGACTTTGGACCCTGAACCCCGCAAGGAGTTGTTAGGTATATTCCGCGAAGGACCGGTACAGGCTGTCTTCAACGGTCACCTGCACTTTCATTTTCAGATCGAGCATCAGGGACTGCCGCTCTATTCGTGTCCTGCAACGGGGTTTCCGCTTGTGGACAATTCCTTTCCGGAGGTAGGCGACAGTCGGGAGGGATATTTCGTGATCGATGCGACCAAATCCAGCGTATCTAATGACAAGAAACTTCTGCCCCAGGATCGGCTCAAATAGTGGTAAAGGCTGAACGTTCTGACAAAAGTTTTTTAGATATTCGGACATGAGCCACAATACTACGACAGGAGGTTACTGCTATGGAAAAGGTAGATGTACACGTCCACGTGTTCGACAAGCTGAGCGACAAATTCCCCCGAGAAGTGGGCAGACTGGCCCCTGCGGAGAAAGAGGCGACGGCTGAACAGCTCCTACGGGAGATGGACTCCGGGGAGATAGATCGTGCGGTGTTGATCGATATGGGAGGGACCAAGATGGAACATCACCGATACGTGACGCACTGCGTTAAGCAGTGGCCCGATCGTTTCACAGCCACAGGTTTAGTGGACGTAGATGATCCCGATCCGCCGGCAAGGCTCAGGGAACTATTTGAGGCCACCGGGATCGAGGGCATCAGGATCGGTGCTCTGGGCGACCCCTCTGTTGAAAGTCCTGAAGATTTGAATAGCTACGCTCTGTTCGAGTGCGCTGACGAGTTGGGCATCAATATTAATATCTACGCAGGAAGCGGACAGGTCCCCTGTATAGAGATGCTGGCTCGAGCCTTCCCAGGTGTGAATATCTCCCTGGATCATCTCGGCGTCTGCCCTACCACGTCCAATATTCCGGACCATTGGGGGCGACCCCGCTTCGATGACGAACCTCTCCCTCCTTCGACCTATCCGAAGATCGCTGAGATGGCGAAGTACCCCAACCTCTATATCAAAATCTCCGGAGAATACGCCTTCTCAAAAGTGCCCTGTCCCTATGAGGATATGCAGCCGATGGTCGAGACGATCTACCGGGCATACGGTCCGGAGAGGATGATGTGGTGCACTGACTTTCCGTGGATCGTCGTGGAGCCGGGATACCAAAGGCTTGTGGAGCTGATCGGGCATCACCTTCCGTCTATCTCCGAGGAGGAGATGGACATGATCGTGGGAGGAACTGCCCTCAAGGTATGGTTCAAAAGATAGTGGACAGCACGGAGGAAGGCTAATCTTTGATGGCTCATGGTGGTTTTGCCCTGACTACTGCGCAAACCACTTCGTGGCTTCTTGCCACATGCCCCAGCACAGCGCCCGTTGCGCTTCGCCGCTACATTACTTTGGATCCTGAACCCCGGAAGGAGTTGTTAGGTATTTTCCACGAACGCCCTGTGATGGCTGTCTTCAACGGTCACCTGCACTTTCATTTTCAGATCGAGCATCAGGGACTGCCACTCTATTGGTGTCCTGCAACGGGGTTTCCGATTGGGACAATTCCTTTCCGGAGGTAGGCGACAGCCGGGAGGGCTATTTCGTGCTCGATACGACCAAATCCACCGTATCTTATGACAAGAAACTTCTGGCCCAGGATCAGCTCTAATAGAGGCGATAGGCTGCACGTTCTGACAGTTGTTTTTTGGTATTCCAACATCGATCACAATTTGACGACAGGAGGTTATTGCTGTGGAAAAGGTAGATGCACACGTCCACGTGTTCGACAAGTTGAGCGATAAATTCCCCCGAGCAGTGGGCGGTCTGGCGCCTGCGGAGAAAGAGGCGACGGCCGAACAGCTCCTGCGGGAGATGGACGCTGCGGGGATAGATCGGGCGGTTTTGATCGGTATGGGAGGCACTAAGATCGAATATCACAGATACGTGACCCACTGCGTTAAGCAATGGCCCGATCGCTTCACATCCACAGGGTTAGTGGATGTAGCTGACGCCGATCCACCGGCAAGGCTCAGGGAACTATTTGAGGCTACCGGGATCGAGGGCATCAGGATCGGAGATATGGGCGATCCCTCTTCCGAAAGTTCCGAAGATTTGACTGCCTACGCTCTGTTCCAGTGCGCTGACGAGCTGGGAATCAATATCAATATCTCCTGCGGAAGACCGCAGGTCCCCTGTATAGAGATGCTAACTCGAGCCTTCCCACGTGTGAACATCTCCCTGGATCATCTCGCCGTCTGCCCGACCACGGCCGGTACTACAGACCGCTGGGGGCGACCCCGCTGCGATGACGAACCGATCCCTCCTTCGACCTATTCGAAGATCGCTGAGCTGGCGAAGTATCCCAACCTCTATATCAAAATCTCCGGAGAATACGCCTTCTCAAAAGTGCCCTGTCCCTATGAGGATATGCAGCCGATGGTCGAAACGATCTATCGGGCATACGGTCCGGAGAGGATGATGTGGTGCACTGACTTTCCGTGGATCGTCGTGGAGCCGGGCTATCAAAGGCTTGTGGAGTTGATCGGCCATCACCTTCCCTCTATCTCCGAGGAGGAGATGGATATGATCATGGGAGGAACTGCCCTCAAGGTATGGTTCAAAGGGTAGTGGACAGCACGGTGCGGGGTGCCTTAGGGGCGAGGGGTCCCCGATTGAATCTATCGGGGATCACCCCTACATTCTTAGGGGCACGTTCATCCATATATGCTACTGTTGTAGGGTCAGACGCGTGTGTCTACCTCCAAGAGCGAGTGGATCTACGCTCTACGTTCTGATCACTGTTTTCGTGTTTCTGGTGCCTATATCCAGAACACCTGGTTGCCGGTCATTCCCGTAAAATAGTCTATAATGAGCCAAATACCGGCTATTACGAACTGCCCCAAAATCAGACCTAAGAAGAAGGGGCGGGTGCCTCTGAACCATCTAAGTCCCCCGTACTTCAAAATCAGAGCCTTCAAAAGCCATGCTAAAAAGATGCTGAACCATATATGGTCCATCAGCCACACTGCGCCTATGGGATACCCGATAGGATGAAAGGGCAACGCCAAAAAGCGACGCCGAGCCACCATAAGGAGGCCCATAATAAAGGCTCCGACTCCTGTGTGAATCCAGCCTCCCCAATTGGGAGTAGTAGGATTGCTAAGATAGCTCGCAATAAAGCTGAACGGCTCTTTGGCCCCCGCGCCGAAGAACCACCCGTTCAAGTTGACCCCTCCTTCGCTGTACGAAAGCTCCAATATCATCCAGATAGAGCCGAAGAGACTGACGACGATAGAGAGCACCATCGCCCAAAAGAGCGGCTTCTTATTTTTCCCTATATCTTCAGCTAACTTCAGACCGTGGGCAGAGGAGGCCATAACGAACGTCCTTATGTCCGCCGACCAGACGTAAGTGAAGGCTAAGGCTGTCATGCCGGCAGGGCCGAGGGCAGAAGATCCTACTCCCGACACAACAAATGAGGACGAGATGGTAGAAGCCACCGCTTCGGCGACTCCGCTTTCGACGACGATCCGGGTCAATCCGAGGAATATCAGAAAGGCCCCGAACAGGAACAGAATTGCGATCCAGAGCGGCAGACCCGAGGCGTTCAGCCAGAATGTCATAAATGCCAGTCCGCCTATCATCCCGAAGACGGCACTTCGGTAGGAGAGCATCTCCCCCGAATCGTCCACATCCTTTCCTCTCCCAAACGCCTTTGAGAAGACATTCTTAAGATGCTCCCTGCCGATCCAGAGCCCCGATATAACCAGGACTATAATCGCTCCCATGCCCTGATGCGCCAGAATAGGTGTCTCCCTGCCAGCGCCGTATATACCCAAATTTTCCGTGCTGTGAACCCCTGTGACCCTGAATATCCCTTTTTGAATATTTGACAGGATATTGAAAAACCAGAGGGAAAAGGCTATGTCCAGATTGATAAGATAGGAAAAGCCAATCATCGGAAAGCTCAAGTTGAAGGGCAGAGATATAGTGCGGCGGAACAGGGAAATGGAAGTTGATGTGCTCAGTTCAGGGATAAAGCTGTAATATCTATGCAGAGCATTTAGAGTGCTTATTATTGCCGGGATTAGAAAGCCTGCCCACATAACGGGACTTTTGAAGAACGGATTCAAGAGCGAGCCTGACTCGTTTCTGACCATCTCCAGAGGCACCTGAACCAGGGGAAATATCAATCTTTCCCTTTCGACCCACTGCCCGCGCACGATCACCATCGTGCATATCATAACAATATAGAGGGCAAAAAGAAAAGCTATCCAGTATATAAGGGGCACAATCCAGTCAGACCAGGGGATCGCCACTCCTTCGGGCAGACCCTCGAAGAAGTACTCAATGACGTGGGGGTCTTGCGGCGCTATCCAATCGGGTATATGGGGGTGAATGAAGTAACTCCATTCGTTCTCGGGCGAGGCATAGTAAAAGACGGCCGTAATAATCGGCAGCAGGTACTCTGAGACGCCCATAGTGGGTATCGCGGACGCTACGATCATCATCACATAGACGACTAAAAGCTCTCCCCGATTAAGGCTCAAGCTCTTCCCCAAAGATGCAAAGATGACGTTGACAGAGGCTAAAAGGAGGATAAAGATGGAGAATATGACTCCCGGTGAGTCCAGCTCAAACTGGAAAGACGGATCGGTAACTTTGGCCACGCAGGGGATCGCCACAACAGCTAAGAATAACAGGGATGGAAGAAGCGCTCTGCCTGTGAGCTTCAATACGACGTTGAGGACACCTGCCAGAAAGAAAAACAAGAACAGTGCCCCGGGCGTGCTGAAGTCCAGAGTCATATAAGAGCCCTTTATGACCGTGTTTCCGTAAGGGGCTCCGATGGAGAGGAAAAAGGAGAAGAATGCGCCGATAAGAAAGGCCTTCAACGTGTAGCTGGAGGGAGGCCTTGACTCGTCTTCAGCAAGTTCTGGATCTCTTGTCTTAGTATTTGCCTCATCCATTTGACATTGTCCGTGACAAGGGTATCGAGGAACCCTTTGGATAGATATGATTCATAGTATATTTTCGGTCAAGAAGTGGGTTACCGTAATTCTACCAATATAACGAAATGTCAGGATGGGAATCAAGGAGAAAGTATCATTGGAGGACAAGAATTCCCATCTTACAACTATTCAGATAATTCGGGAGAAAATACTTGCACCGCGTGTCGAACTGTATTATCATATTTTGTGCATATATCGAACTTTGCATACACTATCTAAGAAATGGCACTCAAATCCAGAAATAGGTAATGTAGGTGCTGGGTAACCGAGCCCATTGAAGGCCCTCAGGGGTGTGGCCTCGACTGTGAAATTACCTCTAAGCCTGCGACCAGTGTAGATGAACCTGTACACGATAGCAGGGAAAGGAGACTCGATCTGGAAAGAAGGGGAAACGATTTTCGATTGAGCAAGTTCACCGGCTGGTCAGCAACGCGCAAACTGCGTTTTCACAACCCTTCCACGTTCGGCATCGTGGAGTTAGGGTAGAAGATAAGAAGAAGGGAATTCAATTTAGTGCTCTGCCAACTCGAGGCAAAGTCTGTGTGATCTCATACTCAGGAGCTGCGCCTTATGGCATTCAGGTGCTTCAGGTGCTTCCCAGAAGGACAAATGTACGGTTTGACCGTAGAAGAGACGGGAATATAGAAGGATTTTCATAAAAGTTAAAGTCTTTGGATATGAGAAACAGAGTTTCACTCAAAGGGCTGCATATACGAACTTGGAATATCACACCGAAATGGAAAGATATGAGAAATAGACGCGATATAAACAAGTTAGCCGCAAGCCACGCAGACCTCTTTACTGCATCTTAAGGTATTCATGCGGGCGTCTATAACCAAAGGATACAAAAACCTCAAACACGGAGCTACAGGTCATGGCACAACAGCATGAAGCAGAAATCCTCGTCTACATTGGAACATCCACGAACGACCCAAGTGAAGGGATTTACGTCTATCGGCTAGATCCATCCTCAGGTGCCCTGGAATTTGCCAGCAAGGCCGCAGAAGTAGACAACCCCTTCTTTTTGACTATAGATTCCCGGCAACGCTACCTTTACGCGGCCAACGGAGTCGAGGAGATTGACGGCCAGCCAGGTGGGGCTGTGAGCGTGTTCTCCATCGATTCAGAAACAGGGGAACTTACCTATTTAGATCAGCAGCTTTCAGGAGGATCCCTGCCATGCTATGTGAGTATCGAAAAGACCGGAAAATATCTACTTTCGGGGAATTATATGTCGGGTAGTGTGTCGGTTCTACCGATCTTAGAGGACGGTCGGCTGGGGCCGGCAAGCCATACGGTCCAGCACGAAGGTTCCAGCGTCCACCCGCGGCAGGAGGGTCCTCATGTGCATTCCATCGTCCTGCATCCCGCCAGTCGCTTTGCCTTTGCGGCAGACCTTGGCATCGATAAGATTCTGATTTACAAGCTCGATTCGGCCCGGGGGAAACTAACTCCCAACGACCAGCCCTGGGTCCAGGTCAAGGCCGGCGCTGGGCCGCGCCATTTTGCCTTCCATCCCAATGGCCGGTATGCCTATGTAATAAATGAGCTTGACAACACCTTTAACGCTTTTGCTTACGACGAAACGCACGGTACTCTTGCAGAGATTCAAACGATTTCTACCCTGCCCGAAGATTTTACCGACACAAGTTACTGCGCGGATGTACAGATTTACCCGTCGGGAAAGTTTCTCTATGGCTCAAATCGCGGTCACGACAGCATCGCGATCTTCACAATCGGCGAAGCCACGGGCAAACTCACTCTTGCCGGTCATGAGTCGTCCCAGGGCCATTTCCCCTGGGGCCTCGGCATTGACCCAACGCATACCTTCTTGCTGGTCACCAATCAGGGCAGCGACACTGTCGTGGTATTTCGCATCTACCAGCAGACAGGAAAGCTTACGTCAACAGGTCAGGTGATAGAGGTACCCAAGCCCGTATGTGTGAAGATGATGCGCAGGACCTTGTAACGACATAGTGGATTGATAGAGAGCAGCGGCGGATGCTGGATACCATTCTTTAGATATGTTGCCAGTGGCCAAGACAGGGTGTACGCTGCGCGCCATTCTGCGCTTGGCCCGCGGGAACAGCTACACCGGTCGCGTAGCCAAAGCAACTTGTGCGCCATGCCAGCCACACCCAAAAAGATCGGCCCTGTCCTGGGGCCGCCCATAGCGATTCCGGTCAGATCTTCACCCTGTGCAGTAGCATCTTGTCCTGCCGGCGTTTTGTCCAGGCACCTCGCATGCCCTTTAATTGAACTCTTCATATTCAGGTGGTGGGAATAGTCGCCTATGAGGCTATATTCACCCCCGTTTCGTTTTGTCTTTTACCTGAACTCCACGACACCGAACCTGGAAGGGTCATGAAACCCCACCTTATGCGTTGCTGACCATCCGGTGAACTCAGTCAACGGAAAATCCTTTCCCTCCGCTTTCGCCCTTAAACCTCCTTTCCTCTCTACCCTGTAGAGATTCAATCTCCATTGGTCGCCCTCTTGGGGAGGGATGTTTACGGAGGCGGCTATATCCCCGAAGGCCTTCCAGGGGATAGCTATCTCCACGTTCCACCCAGTGTCTGTGTCATCTGGATCGTTAACCGTTCCGAACGGCATGACAGCCGTCTCAAGTCCCACGATGTCCCAGTCCACATCCACCTGCCAAGGTGATGTCGTTATGACCTTCAAATCGAAAATAACGTTTAGAGGATTGACTTCCAGTTCTAAGTAGTTTTTCCCGTCGCCGTCTGGGTCTATGAACACCTCTGCGACCTCCTCAGTGGGCAACCCAGTAGTGTCCTCGACGGTCATAGTTGTCCACATCTCAGGGTCTTGGCAGGAGAAGGATACATACAGATTTTCCTCGTCCCAAAGTAGAGATGCCTCCGTATGACGCTCTATATCCGGGTAGTCGGAAAGGATCCTTTCGAAATCTCCCACCCTTCGGGCGATTGCCCACGAGAACTCGTCAAAAATACCGTCTATCTTTATCTTTTCGGAAGTCTTGGAGCAGATATAGTGCTTAACGCCAGCAGGACCTGCCTCGGCAAAGCCGCAGAAAGGTACGACAAGGGCTAATAAGGCTGTGATGAATCGGTACATAGTTACCTCCCTTGAAATGGCCTTCTCAAAAGTATCAGATTTGACTTTGGAAGTGTTAATGGTGAAATTGCGATGATTTCCAACGGCATCTGGGCATTAGTGTTACAGAATAATTCTCATGTTGCTAGTGTCTACGCTGACATTTATGTGGACCCCTCAAATAATTGTGACATATTTTGTCACAAGCACCTAATCCTGCGTAATTTTTCCGTTGAGTACTTTGAAGAAGATACAAAAGAAGATGTTTGACATCAATGAAAATTTATCAATTGCGTTATGCTGGTCTGTCTTGGACCACATTCCGATCCCCCTGGTTCTCACCCGAATCTGTAGTGTACGCCTTATGCTGTCTTCTGCCGGATTTATGTCACCAAAACGTCACCGAACAAAAAACGGGCCACGACTCAATCGTCGTAACCCGTCCTTTTTTATGGTGGGCGGTACTGGATTCGAACCAGTGACCTCTTGCATGTCAAGCAAGTACTCTAACCACCTGAGCTAACCGCCCCACTGTCTACGCATTTGTATGAAGTTAAAAATAGAAGTCTTTGAGACTAAAGCGGCCACAAAGCTTAGGCACACTCGCGCCCTGATTCTTAAATATACAAATCTAATTCTTAATGCTTGAAAAGTGCACTCTTGAAGATATAGCCTACAGTCTGACGGTGCAATCCTCCTCACCCTAACCACCAGCCCCTGAAGCTAGGGGGAAGATGTTTCAAGATATGTCTCCTTCTTCAATTTCCTGAGTTGATTTTTGATAAGCTGCCTTTTTAAGGGGGTAAAATGGTCTATTATGAGCACCCCATCGAGGTGATCTATCTCGTGCTGTATTACACGCGCCAGTAAGCCCTCCGCATCAGCTTCTAATCTTTCTCCCTCAGTATTGCTCCATCGGACACTTATTTTGTATGCTCTTTCAACCTCTCCGTATATCTCCGGCAGGCTCAAGCAGCCTTCCTCACGTATGTCGGCTCCTTCTTTGAGCAGTATCTCTGGATTAATCATCCCCATAGTCTTGTACGCAGGGTCGTAGTGTCCCGCATCAACGACTATAACGCGTTCGGATGTCCCTACCTGTGGAGCGGCTAATCCAACTCCTTCCGCGTCGTACAGCGTCTGGAACATATTGTCAACAAGCTGTACGATCTCCTCATCTATCACCGCCACGGGGTCGGTTTTTTGCCTTAATAAAGCGTCTCCGTATTTTCTGATTCTTAAAAGGGCCATCCCAAAATGTAGTAGTCATCAAACGGTAGACGGCATGCAGGGAAGAGACAAGGTGACCCTGGTTAGCCGCGATTGAACCCCCAATAGTCCCCGATTGATTCTATCGGAGATGGAGGTCGCGGGCTACTGACTTCTATCTACTTGTCCCAGGGTTTCATTCAAGCTACCGCTTCTGTATCCCTTCAGGTCTAAAGTTACGTAAGTATATCCTAATTCCTTAAATCGCTCATGGACCTTTTCCCTTACGTCGCCGTGAAAGAACCTTTCCATCTCATCCTGGGGCACCTCTATGCGTGCGATCTTCTCCTGTGCGTGGTGTCTGACCCTAACCTGAACAAATCCCAGGCTCCTCAAGAACTGTTCTGCTTTATCCACTGACTTAAGTCCCTCTCTGGTTATGACTGTTCCGTATGGAAATCTGGATGAGAGGCAGGCTGTGGCGGGCCTGTCCCAGACGGAAAGACCCCATCTTTTGGAGAGCTGTCTTACGTCCTCCTTGGTCATTGCGGCTTCTTTGAGGGGCGCTCTGACTTCCATCTCGTCCGCTGCCTGCATGCCGGGTCTGTAGTCGCCGCCGTCGTCGGAGTTGGCTCCGTATATGATCCAGGGTACGTCCTCCTGGGCGGCTACTTCTTCGAGTTTAGTAAAGAGTTCCATCTTGCAGAAATAGCATCTGTTCTGAGGGTTTGTAAAGTAGTCAGGGTTCTTTATCTCCTCTGTGGCTATGACTTTGTGTCTGATGCCGATGTCCTTTGCCAGCTCTATGGCTTCTTTGAGTTCCCCTTCGGCATAGCTCTCCGAATCGGCGGTTACTGCAAGGGCTGCATCTTTTAGGACATCGTATGCTGCTTTGGCTAAACACGCACTATCCACACCTCCTGAATAGGCGACTATAACGCTATCCATCGATCTCAAGATGGCATTCAGGTTGTCCAACTTCTCGTTGAGTGTCAAAGGTCTCCTCTTTTCTTTTGTGTTTGACTCCAGCCGGGAGCATCACCGCGTCCACCATGCCGTGAAGGAGCTTCTTATCCGAGGGGCACACAGTGGCAAGTATCCCGTCGAGTCTGACTGAATCGTCTATGACAAAGTAGTAGGGAGACAGACGAACTCTTCCGTCCATCGTCTTGATTTGGCCATCGTTAAAGTCGTAGTAGTCTATCTGTACTCTCTTCCCCTTGTGGAATTTTTGAAGGATGTAGGGGGTGTCCTCGAAGTTTGAAAGCCCATTTAGGATCGCTTCTTTCCAGTTATCCTGCGACAGATCTGCCCCGACAGAGATGCCTCTACTTCCCCACGCAAGCTCGGAGTAGCCAGAGGGCTTGATCAAAAAGTCCCTCTCCCTTTGTCCCCAAGATAAAAGGTCGCTCCAGCGGCAGACCGCTCGGCCGTCCACAGATAGCCCCGGTATGACGGCATAGGGAGGTATCTTTCGGGGGTCGAGTATCCAAGTTCGAGGAAATACGTTACTCAACACGTGATAGGTCTCCCCTCCCATCTCGTTTATCCAAAAGCTTTTGAGGACAGGATGATGGAAAAGCGCAAAGAGCATCTTCTCCTCGAGGTATCCTTTAAATGGAGGTGTGACCACTACAGTCCTCTTCTTGGCACTGTACATAATAAGTTCCCATTTGGGTATATTCTTTAGATCGAAGAGCTCGAAGAATCTGTAGAGTACATCTATTTTGGTCTGTTCTCCTTCTACGTTCAAGAAGATCCCATCTTCAGAGAAGATCAGGTCTTTAGGTTTAACAACATAAGTCGAAAGACCGGAGTTGTTTAACTGTCCCCCGAGCCAGACCATCTCGTCCCAGTAATCATCGGATTCATCGGACACCACGATTGCCAGATTTGGTTGTTCGACCCTTGAAACGGAGCAGATCATCTCCCCAAATCCTCTTACCATCCCATCGGGCCCGCCTACAATTGGCTCGTCGAACATCCCGTACCTTTGGGAAAGTCCGGCTGTAAATCCGATTCCCCCTGGCACTGAGTCGAGTTCGGACACGATTATTCCGTCGTCGGTGAAGATCACGTCGGGCCTTATGATAAGAGGGAGTTGAGTCCTTATCCTCTTCATTTTGCCGTACTCGATGAGAAATTCTGGCTTGCCCTTATCCAGGTACTCTGAGACCCATTGAGGCTGTATCCCCCTTGTGCTCTGGAGGTATAGCCTGTTGCAGGCTCGGTAAAACGACAGCAGATGATTTCCGAAATCCTCAAGTTGCACAAACAACTGGTTATCTATCCAGAAGGGATCAGGAGAGATTCTCCACACGCTGTTGGATTCCGGATGCACCTCTTTTTTCTCTCCTGCAAAGAGACCACCTTTCGGTGTCATATCATTTATTGTCAAACACTTATCTTTAGGATCCACTGGCTGCTCTTCGTAAATTTGGGTATTTCAAGGGGCTTTTAAACCTTCTTCTGATACCACATACATGAGTAGACAGCATACAGGGGAAGGCCGGGAGCCTGTCCAACGTTTGCCTAATTTCTAAAGTACTCAACATTTGTCTTGCACCACAACAGTTCAAGTATAACGAATTTTGTTCCCGTAGTCAAATACTTTTCAACTAATTTCATCACACTAGGGAGGTTTTCTTGACAAACTCCCTTTCAGACCTTAGATTTAAGTCTTTAAGATTTAGGTCTTAAGAATTTAGGTCTTAAGATTTAGGTCTTAAGAATTTAAGTCTTAAGAATTTAGGTCTTAAGAAAGGAGCGCCCGAGATCCGTGGTCTATATCATTTTGCTTTCGGCCTTCCTCGGTCTCTATATATCGGGCTACTTTACCCTCGTATATTACAGAATAATCGAACCCGATAGCAGATGGATGCCCTCCTTCTGCAGGATGAAAGAAAGAGAGTGTATAAGCATCCTGATGACGCCCTATGCGAAAGTTTTCTGGCTCCCCAACTTCATTTGGGGAATAGCCTATTATTTTTCTATCATCTTTTTGATTTCTTCAGGGGCCCTAATAAGGCTCCCTGACGTTTTAGATGTCCTTTTGGGCATCTCATTTTTTACCGTTACTTTAGGAATATACCTTACATACGCTTTATTCTTCAAAATAGAGGTATCGTGTCCCTTATGTTTGACCAGCCACGCTATTAACTTATCTCTTGCAGTTTTGTTTTTGTTTCTTAAGACCACTGGTCTGGAGATATGAAAAACTTCAAACGTGAGAAGGAAGCTTGGAAAAGGGGAGTCCTCGAAGAGGCTAAATCCCGACATCCCGAAAGGAAGGAATCGTTCGAGACGACATCGGGGATAAGGCTTGAGGGGCTGAACACTCCGGATGATAATAGAGATTATCTGGAGGAAACAGGATTCCCCGGTCAGTTCCCGTTCACAAGGGGCATATATCCCACTATGTACAGGGGACGCCTGTGGACGATGAGGCAGTATGCGGGCTATGCCACCGCCAAGGAGTCGAACAGGCGCTTCCGATACCTTCTAGAACAGGGCCAGACGGGTTTGAGCGTGGCGTTTGACCTCCCGACTCAGATGGGCTACGATTCCGATCACACTATGTCCTCAGGCGAGGTCGGCAAAGTAGGCGTCCCCGTTTCATCTCTGAGAGATATGGAGGTCCTCTTTGGGGGGATACCTCTGGACAAGGTCAGCACATCTATGACGATAAACGCGACGGCCACCATTCTGTTGGCAATGTACATAGCTGTGGCAGAAAAGCAGGGGGTTCCTCTATCCAAGCTTTCAGGGACGGTTCAAAACGATATACTGAAGGAGTATATAGCAAGGGGGACATATATCTTCCCGCCCATGGCCTCGATGCGTCTTATGACTGACATTTTCAGCTATTGCAAGGAGCACGTTCCACTGTGGAATACTATAAGCATAAGTGGATATCACATGCGGGAGGCAGGGGCGACAGCTGTTCAGGAGATTGCGTTTACTTTTGCCAACGCCATAGCGTACGTGGAAGCGGCACAGAATGCGGGTCTGAAGATAGAGGAGTTCGCCCCGAGGCTTTCCTTCTTCTTCGGCGTGCACAACGAGTTTTTAGAGGAGATAGCCAAGTTTCGCTCGGCAAGGAGGCTGTGGGCAAAGATAGTGTCCGAACGCTTCGGATGCGACCACAAAGCGTCTGAACTCCTGCGCTTTCACGCTCAGACGGACGGGAGCACTCTGACAGCTCAACAGCCTCTTAACAATATCGTGAGGGTATCTTTACAGGCTCTGGCAGCTGTGTTAGGCGGGGCGCAGTCGCTTCACTGCAATTCGTTCGACGAAGCGCTGTCTCTACCGAGCGAAGAGGGAGCAGGATTGGCTCTAAGGACCCAGCAGATTATGGCCTACGAGTCCGGCATAACTTCTGTAGTTGATCCGCTGGGAGGGTCCTACACTGTAGAGTATCTCACCGACGAAATCGAAAAGAAGGCGTTGGAATACATAGAAAAGATAGACGCTATGGGTGGGGCTGTAAAGGCAATTGGGGAGGGATATATCCAGGACCAGATTCACCAGAGTGCGTACAGGTATCAAAAGGAGATAGAAGGTTCCGAGAGAGTTGTTGTGGGTGTGAACAAGTTCACTGAAAAGGAGGCGCAAAGGGACTTGTTCAGAGTCGACCCCGATGCCGAAAAGATCCAGATCGAGAATCTGAACGCTCTCAAGTCAGAAAGGGATAATAAGGCCGTCCAGAATTCCCTCTCAGCGTTGAAAAGTGCCGCCCGTGGCGACGACAATCTGATGCCCTTTGTATTGGACGCAGTCAAATCTTACGCTACAGTGGGGGAGATATGCGATGTGTTGAGGGAAGTATTCGGTGTACAGAGGGAGTTCCTTAAGTTTTGATCGGGCGGGCAAAAAAGGTGGTGTGGGCAATAGGTACGTAGTGGCTGTCCCTTTTCATGGCTACGAAGCGCCAGCAATCCGCGAAGTGCCAGAAGACTACCACGTGGCGAAGTGGCCGAAGGAACTCTTTGGGAAACTATGGAGCTGAAGGCTTTTCATCCCACAAACTTAAACTGAAATCAGGATCATTTCATTCTGAAAGGTGCAGGGATGGAGATCTGAAAGCTCAGCTAGCCCTCCTGATGATCTCTCTTGCTCTATGTTCTCCACCGAAAAGCGAAGTGGCAAGCTTCCTTATGCCTTCGGACCTAACGATGTCGTTCTGGATAGCGTAGAGCAGGGCCAGATAGCCCAAACTCCGTTTTATGCCGTCCAGTTTGCTCATCGGTTTCATCGGTTGTGTCTCCTTCTTTATTACTTAATTGATCTGAATCTGGAAACTTACAGCTCTTATAATCTTCTCATAATCGGGTGCTTTAACTTAAAGTTCCGCAATTTATGTGCCAAGTTAATCACATTCCCTCAAAAACTTCCAGCTTACTTCAACTTTAATGATCAGCAAAGTGCGTTCTTCCCTCTTTCCATACTTCCTCTATATACTTGATTTTAATCTGTTTATCATAGAGGCGTAGAATTACATGAAATCTTTTATACTTTGAGACGTGCGGGATTCCAAAAAGACCTTATATACGGTATTTTCGGGATTCTTCAGTTTAAGTGAGGTGAAACTTTTGCAGATTGAGAACAAAAGGGGAAAAATTGCGCTATGGACAAAAAATCGAAGCTATGGCGGGGCAGATTCTCAAAGGATACAGATCGTTTAATGCAGAAGTTCAACGCTTCAATCGGCTTTGATCGCAAGCTCTTGGAAGTGGATATAAGGGGGAACATAGCGCAGGCGGAGTCACTGGAGCAGGCGGGTGTGCTATCAAAAGAGGAGAAGGATCAAGTCGTTGAAGGCTTAAAGCAAGTGGAGGCTGAGATTCTATCTGGTCAGTATCAGTTGACAGATGACCTGGAAGACATACATACTGCCGTCGAGCTGAGGCTGACAGAACTTGTGGGGCCAGCAGGGGCGAAGATCCACACCGGTAGAAGCAGGAACGATCAGGTTGTCCTGGATGAGCGGCTATATTTGATGGACGCCATAGATGGAATAGTGGAGAAGATAACCGAGCTGCAATCTGTGCTCGTCAGGAGAGCGGAGGAGAATCTGGACGTAATAATGCCTGGCTACACCCACCTTCAAAGAGCGCAGCCCATACTCTTTTCCCACTACGGGATGTCGCTCTTCTGGATGCTAGAGAGGGATAAAGGCCGCCTTGAAGATTGTAGATCTCGTACCGATTCTATGCCCATAGGCTCAGGGGCACTGGCAGGGAGCGCCTTTAAGATAGATCGCGCGGAGATGGCCGAAAGATTGGGATTCTCAAAGGTTTCGGAGAACAGTATAGACGCTGTAAGCGATAGGGATTACATTTTGGAATTTCTCTCAGCGGCGGCGATCCTGATGAGCCACCTCTCCAGGTTCTGCGAGGATCTCATAATCTGGTGCTCCAGTGAATTTGGATTTGTGGAGTTAGACGAGGCGTTTTCCACAGGATCAAGCGCTATGCCCCAGAAGAAGAACCCGGATTCTTTAGAGCTCATAAGGGGAAAATCGGGGCGCATCTACGGAAACCTGATGGCTCTTTTAACAGCGACAAAGGGTGTCCCTTTAGCCTACTCAAAGGATATTCAAGAGGACAAAGAGCCGCTGTTCGATACCGCCAAGACTCTGAACGATGTTTTAGATGTGTTCTCCTGTGTCTGGGAGACGATGGAGATAAGAAAAGAACGGATGTGCTCCGCTGTGGACGATTGGACGCTGACTACGGATATAGCCGATTACCTGACTAAAAAGGGAGTACCCTTCAGAGAAAGCCACACGATAGTGGGCGAATTAGTGAAAGAGTGTATGTCCCACGGAGTGGAACTCCGCGACCTTCCACTGGAGGAGTTCAAAAGATTCTCACAGAGTTTCGAGGAGGATGTCTATGGGATAATGGACGCAGAAAAGAGCGTAAACTCGAGGGACATCAAAGGGGGTACGGCAAAAAGTTCCGTACAGGAACAGATAGAACAGGCGAAGAAGTTGATTCAGGAAATCTAAACATGAAACTTAAAGATGATAGGTAACACAGGACGAGAGGAAGTCCATCCCTCGATCGGGTATACAGTGGACATACCCCAAAGATGCAGACCGGACTTCACGCGCTGCTGTATGAGCGAAAAGACCGAAAGCCCACGCTACCCCGCTATCTCTTGGACCCTTGCGGCAAACTCGAAATCGTTCTGGCTGATCCCGTCCACGTCGTGGGTGACTAGATCTATCGTTACTCTATTGTAGACATTGAACCACTCCGGATGATGGTTCAGGGATTCTGCCACAAGTGCGACACTTGCCATAAACCCGAATGCCTCTACGAACGACCCGAACTGGAAGGTCTTGTGGAGCTTTCCCTCGACGATCTCCCAGCCCTCAAGACCTGATAACTGTTCCTCTATCTCTTTATCGGTGAGCTTTTCTAACTTTGGCATCTGCAACCTCCTCGGTTTTGTCCTGCAAGTCTCTATCGGTATGCATAATTATAACAAATTCTCTTACAGAGCTCAAGAGCTTAATTTGGCTGATTTTCCGTCTTTAGTTTATATGATGTATATCCGCGATGCTGTGTAAATAGGTTCTACGACAGATTTTATTTAGGAGGTTACCTGTTATGTCAAAACGGGTATTATTTCTGATATTGATTGTAATTGCACCTCATTTTAATTGTGCGAACCATTCACATGTAAGGCGTTGGACTAAAAAAATAGAATGGACCTACAGACGAACAGATTCGTTAATTCTTGAAAGAAAAATCATAGAATACGCTGAATTGTTAGATAATTTGCGTGCTGAGTCTGCGAGATATGCAGGCTTTGATAATGCACTGCCTGCAAATCTGGCGGAATATACTAATCTCAATAAAAACTCAATTTTGAGGATTGTTGCAATAACACGTGATAAGGAAGAGCTTCCAATAAAGAATGCATACATAGATTACTCAGGTAGGATAATAAAATTAGAAGAAATGTTAACCACGTTCACCGAAGTAAAGGATGGAATCGTGAAGAGAGTCTTGGGAGGTCACCGTCAGGATTTCTTCTATTTATTCCCGATTTATCTGCAATTGAGAGAATGTGAGTTGTTAATTGATTGGAATAAGAATAGAGAAGCCTTCCACTTGGGATAATTTCCGATGGGAATAGGTTTACGATTTATTGTTGACGATGAAAATGTGGAGGATCAAAACTATAAGGTCAAGAGTAAATCGCTCATAGAGATTTTACGCAGAGAATTTTCCGTCTTCGATAAGGAATTAACAATAGGCATATCTACCACCTTTCAGACTTAAAGCCTCTCTCTCCCGTGGGGGGGACGAATCTGAACATTTTCAGACCAGATTTTCAAGGAGAAATAGATGTCATCCGATCAAACGCTCAAGGTATCTATGGCAGGCTACGGCTCCATCGCAGAAGAGCACGTCATAGCCTTCAAAAAGATAGGCGGAATCTCATTCGGCACGTTGGTGGGAAGGAGGCCCCAAGAGACCGCTGATTTTGCCGAAGAGTACGGATTTGCCAGATATACGTTTGACTACGCTGAGGCCTTAAAAGAGGACGAGAGTCCGGTGATGGTGGTTACCACTCCCAACCGTCTGCACTATCAGATGACGCGGGATGCGCTGTCTGCGGGCAAGCACGTCTTGTTAGAGGTCCCGGCAGCGATGAGCTATCAGGAGACAGCGGACTTAGCCCGGAGGGCACAGAGTGCTAAGAGACGGGTATTGGTTTGCCACACATTCCGCTTCACGCCGACCATGCTGAACCTTCGAGAGCGCATACTGTCCGGGGAGTTCGGTCGCGTGCACATGGTCCAGGCACGCCGCTGTCGTCTGCGCAGAGACGAGGGAGTAAGCTGGAAGGGCCGCAAGCGCCACTGGCTGGACAGCTCTCATTGGCATCACGGCAGTCACGAAGTCGATTTACTGCTGTGGATGACCGGGAAAGAGGTAGCCGAAGTGAAGGGGTTCGTCGAGCCGCCCGGCCGGGAGGCTCTGGACTCGGTCATCCTGATGCGAACGGAGGACGCGGCTATCCTGACTGTGACTGAGTCCTTCAATTCTCCCCAGGAGATTAATGATTACGTCTTTTTCACCGATAAGGCTACGATAGTCGTGGAAAATTCAGCGCGCGTTCTGATTGATGGCAAAGAGGAAAGTGACATCGGGGAGGCGCACGCTCCGGCGGTTGAGACTCAGAACCGGGAGTTCCTGAACGCCCTCAAAGAGGATCGCGAACCGTGTCCCAATCTTAACGATGTCCTGCCTACCATGAAGGTCCTTCAGGAGGCTGAGGATAGCGGATTGAGGCAGGAATGAAGCTATACCGTCTTTACTGGATAGCTCTCAAGGTAGAGGATATGCAGTAAAGTCAATAACGTAGCAGGGGAGGCACACTATGTCTACGAACTCGGATTGGCCCTGGTTTTGGTCTCTTCATGCTGGAATGGTAGGCAGCGATCACGAGACAATAATTTCTACTTGCCAGACAGCGGGTGTCAATAGTATTGAAATGCCTTCTTATCTGATTGAGGGGATGGGGTTCGGGGAGTTAGAGGAACTGGAACGGCAGTATACCGACGCCGGAATCCGCATCGATTCCTTTCACCTTCCGTTCACTGCCGAAGACGATCTGAGCAACTTTTACGAGACCGGACGCCGCCATGCAGTTGACCGGAAACGTCAATTTCTGGAGTTAATCCCTGCCCTGAAGATTCGAGTAGCTATCCAGCATGCCACAACCAGCCGCATTTTAATGGGCGGTGACTTCCACAAAATGAGCGTTGACGTTGAGGGCTTCGATCCTTTCCTTCGTCAACTCGGAAAGAGCCTGGACGAACTCCTTCCGAGGGCAGAATCCGGCGGGGTTCAGATCGCACTGGAAAACATGCCCTCTCCGGAGGATGGCGGGAGATTCTGCTCGCGTCCGGAGCACTTCGAACGACTCGCTGCTGAGTTTGACCACCCCAACCTGGGGTTTTGCTTCGACACAGGCCACGCTCTGATCTCGGTCGGCCCTGAGCGATTGGACGAACTATTCGATGCAATGGCTCCGCGCCTTTGTCAGTTTCACCTGGCCGACAACGCTGGAGACAGGGACTCTCACCTTGCTCCCGGACGCGGATTAGTGGACTGGAACCAGTTCTTCCGCAAAGTCGTCCAGCTCGACTACCGTTACGGGATGTGCGTTGAGACGCCGCCATTTGCCCCTGGACCTAATTACGCCATGGAATCTTGGCAGCAGATGTTGGAAGACCTCGACGAGATGGTTCGGCAGGCGCTCAGTAAGTAGAGAGGGGGTACACCTTCCCCCCTCCGAGATTGCGTCCCCGAATGACTGTATCGGGGATTGCTTCGGGGTGAATGCCCGATTGAATTTATCGGGCGGAAGCCCAGAGCCTTTAGCCCAGAGTGAAGCGAGGGGTCAGCAAAGCTAATCACGGAAGACAATAAACAGGCCTCTGAAAGGCGGTTCTGCGCTTGACTTTCGTTCAGAATTTGCTTATATTGCTGTAAAAACAGGGAATACGTAGGGGCGATCCCCGATTGAGCCCCCGATTGACTCTATCGGGGGTTGGGGACTTCTCGACCCGAGGGTGCAGTAACACCACATCTACATTTTAGAAGAATGTATTAAGAAGCAACAACAATCACAATGGAGATATACGACGTTGTAGTAATAGGAGCAGGTCCTGCAGGGGCGCAGGCGGCGATCAGCGCATCACATCAGATGCGCCACGTCCTCGTCTTGGATGCTAGAGAGGTGAGCCGCCTCAAAGGGAGGGCCTACTGGTCGAAGTCGGTGAAGATCGAGGATGTCCCTGTCTTCAGCGGCATCACAGGGCCCGACTTTATAAAGGCTTTGCGGGAATGGATGGAATCGAGGCCCGTCAGGGATGTCCAGATAGCCGGGGTTGAAAGGAAAGCGGGCATCGAAATTAAGGGTGCAAGGGCCCTCGAGGTCTCAAGATCGGAGGACATCTTCGATATCGAAGCGTCCCTGTCTCCCTTCAAGGGAGGTGCTCCACTGCAGATCGAGAACTTCTTCGGTCGAACGGTAGTTGTGGCTTCGGGGTTCGAGGATATTTGGCCCGATATCGAGGTTGACCAGACGGCAGATAGGATGTACCAGCGCTATCGTACTGTCTTTAGATATGCGGGAAATCGCAAAGGGTGGCACGTGTGCATCCGCTGCGACGGTCACCTCCACGTGGACAGGGACATCGCTGTCGTGGGTGCGGGCGACTATATCTACGATGTCGCAGCGGGAGCTCAGGATTTCACAGATAAGATAACGATACTGACAAACGGAAGACCTCACGGGATGTCAAAGGAAGTGCTCGATACGGTGAAAGGGAGAAACATTCCGATTATCGAGGAGAGAATAGAAAAGCACATAGGGCAGGGGACAGACCTTCTGGGATTTAAATTGGAGAATGGAAAGGAACTCTTCTTCGACGGTTTCTTCGTAGATGAGGGACTCGTGGCAAACGCTGAATTTTTAGACAAATGGGATATAAGAACGGACGAGGAAGGTCTCTTAATAGTGGACGACGATAATCAGGTGCTCGATTCAAAGGGGAGAAAGGTCGGGGGTCTGTTTGCTGCGGGGGACATAGTCTCAGGGACGAGGAATCTAATAGCAAGCGCCTTCGGCTCGGGACAAAATGCCGGTCTGGAGGCGTGCGATTCCCTGCGCAGGTTCGATTGATCCTTTCTGACATTTCGAGGAACAGACAAGAATGTCTGTTCTACCAGCTATATTATCAACACACTCTTTGTACAAAGTGGTGGGTCAGACATTCCTGTCTGACATATTTCAGGGCAGACCTTGCTTTCGTTGAAAAGATTCCTAAATTTACAGATGGAGAAAGGAGTACAAGATGGCTGTCTTTATGCATACCAGGGTTCGCGTCAGCGACCTTGATAGGTCTATTAAGTTCTACTGCGACAATTTAGGTTTTGTTCTCAAGAGTCCGCCTCACGGATCGCCTCACGGCAACCAGATCGCCTTCTTGGAGTTGCCTGGCAACGACCACGGCTTCGAACTGACCTATTCAGCGGACTACAAGGTGAACGTTCCGGAGGACTTGATGCACATAGCGATCGGCGTGCCTGATCTTATCGCTCTTTGCGATGAGTTAGAATCTAAAGGAATTGAGATCTGGCCCGACGGATGGCGGGAGAAATTCAAGACCGAGCACAAGATGGCGTTCATAGATGATCCGGACGGCTATGAGATCGAACTGTTAGAGCGCTAAGATGAAGCGATGGACGCGGAAGAACTTGGTATTATGGAGTAGGTTTACCTGGTTCCAGGAATAGTTACGGAGCTTACGGAGGTTTTCCTATAACTTTTGTTATTTAAAAAAGTGTTCTGTTTTTGAAAAAGTTTAAGTATAAAGCTCCGTAAGCTCCGTCATTGCCACAATTTGTGCATGTCAGCATACTATATGACCTTGATCTCCGACTCTTTGGAGTTCTTGATCTCTGATATCTTGAAAAACCAATTAACTGTACGCTAACTTTTTAGAGGTCTTAATCTTCAATTTCCTGTGGTTCTTAAGCCTGCTTCCTGTAGGCCTTAACCTTGGTCTCTGATTCTTTGTAGATCTTGATCTTCAACGTCTTGTGGGTCTTGATATTCATCTTCAAAATCTTCGAGATCGTGATCTCTAATGACTTGCGGCTCTCAATCAGGAAACTTATGCTTATAGACAAACTTAAAGAGATACAAGAGGCACACGGCTACCTTCCGCAAGACGAGCTTACTTCTCTGTCCGAGCAGGAGCATATCCCCCTTTATGATATTCACGGGGTCGCAAGCTTCTATCCGCACTTTCATCTGGAGCCTCCGCCGCAGATAGAGGTGAAGGTGTGCACGGATATGTCCTGCCACCTAATGGGAGCGTCCCGGGTTATGGATGAGGCCAAAAGTTCCGTCTCAAAATTGGACAAGAATAAAGCCTCTGTCTCTGAAGTATCGTGTCTGGGACAGTGCGACGGTGCTCCGGCCATATCCATCAACGGCCGGAGTTACAACAAAGTTGCAGGGGAAAAGCTGAAATCCTTGATGCAGAAGCTATCATCTGGAGATCTTCCGCGAAGGCAGCCGATGCGGGTAAGGGAGTCGAATTTCAAAATCGATCCCTATAAGAGATCCGAGCCGTTCAGGGCACTGAAGGAACTCCTCAAGAGCGGGGAATCACAAAGATGCATCCAGGTGCTCAAGGAGAGTGGCCTTCTGGGCATGGGCGGAGCCGGATTCCCCACGGGCTTAAAGTGGGAGATCGTGGGTAAGGAAAAAAGCGACAAGAAATACGTAATCTGCAACGCAGACGAGAGCGAACCGGGCACCTGCAAGGACAGGGTCTTAATGGAGACGCTCCCCGACCTGATGATAGAGGGCATGATAATCGGAGGATTCGTTGTAGGCTCCGACGAAGGCTATATATTCATCCGGCATGAGTACAATAGACAAAGAGAGATTCTGGAAAGAGCAATAAGGGATTGTCGAGGTCAAGGCCTGATAGGCAGGGATATTCTGGACTCCGGGTTCGACTTTAACATAAGCATATTTGAGAGTCCGGGAGGCTATATATGCGGTGAGGAGACGGCTCTGTTGGAGGCGATGGAGGGCAAGAGGGCGGAGCCGAGGAATAAACCTCCATTTCCGGGAAGTTTCGGGCTCTGGGGAAAGCCGACGCTCATCAACAACGTGGAGACCTTCGCCTTCGTGCCGGGGATACTGATCAAAGGCTCCCAATGGTTCAAAGACTGTGGTGCCAACGGGTCGGACGGCCTTAAATTTCTGGCTCTGAGCGGTCACGTGAGGAACCCCGGGGTCTATGAGGTTCCCCTGGGCATCTCTGCCGGGGACTTTATTTGCAAATACGGAAGTGGAATGGTAGGAAATAGTAAGCTGAAGGCGTTCGCTCCCGGAGGGGCCTCGTCCGGATTTCTGCCTGGCCAGATGGCTGACGTGGCGCTGGATTTCAAAGCCCTTGCAGACGCAGGTTCGATGCTCGGCTCAGGTGCTGTCGTGGCTGTGGCAGATGGGACGTGTATGCTGGATCTGGCAAAGAATGTGATAAAGTTCTTTAGAAACGAGTCCTGCGGCAAGTGCGTGCCCTGCAGGGTAGGATCGCAGAAGCTAGTGGATATATTGGAGGGCACAAGCAGAGGAGATGGTACAGAGCAGGATTTAGATCCTATCCTGGAGCTCTCGGAGGCTATGCAGCTTACGTCCATCTGTGGATTGGGACAGGCTGCCCCCTACCCTGTTTTGTCTGTGCTTAAATATTTCAAGGATGAGGTCTACGATCATATTACAAAGAGAGAGTGTCCGTCGGGCGTGTGTTTCCAGTAGAGAGCTTGTGGTGAGCAATTTTCAGGGCAGATACACGGGGGGAGATCCCTACGACAGATGAATGTGGTGGAGAACCTGTCTGTGGTGAGTCAGATATTCCTGCCTGACATTTCGGCCTATCAACAAAAAATTGTATAAGTACTAAATCTGGTGGGTCAGACATTTTTGTCTGACCGATTTATCCATTCTATATAGATAGGCGCTTTCCCCACGTGTTCGCCTTTTAAGGAGAAAATATGGGCCTAAACCTAAACTTGACAAAGAAGATTCTAAATGAACACCTGGTCTCCGGGGAACTGAATCCCGGCGAGGAGATCGCTATTGGCATAGACCAGGTACTTATACAGGACCTTACAGGGACTCAGGCGGTTCTGCACTTTGAGGCTATGGGCCTTGAAAGGGTGCGCTGTAAGGTGGCCGTTTGCTTTGCCGATCACAATGTGCTGCAGGTAAAACCGGAGAACATGGAGGATCACCTCTATCTGCAGAGTGCCTGCCGGAAGTACGGGGCATGGTTTGCCAAGCCGGCGTCAGGCATCGGACATCAGATACATCTGGAGCACTTCGCAGTTCCGGGGGAGACAGCCCTGGGCGCGGACAGCCACACGCCTCACTTGGGCGGGATAGGGATGATGGCTATCGGAGCGGGAGGTCTGGATGTGGCGGTGGCTATGGGCGGAGGCCCCTACCATATCACCATGCCGGAGGTGGTCAACGTCTATCTTACGGGAGAACTTCAGCCGTGGTGTACAGCCAAGGATGTGATATTGGAACTTCTGCGTCGTCTCTCGGTTCGCGGCGGATACGGCAAGATCTTTGAGTTTACAGGACCCGGAATCGAGACCCTCAACGCCCAACAGCGCGTCACCATCACCAATATGTGTACCGAGTTAGGGGCTACAACGGGCATCTTCCCAAGTGACGAGATCACATTGGAGTTCTTCCGCCGCTTGGGGCGGGAGGAGGACTGGCGAGAGGCGCTGCCCGACCCGGACTCCGAGTATGATGAAACTATCGAACTGGATCTCTCCCGGATCGAACCTTTAGTAGCCCTTCCGAGCCTGCCGGACACGGTAGTTCCTGTCCGCGAAGTGAAAGGCATTAAAATAGAGCAGGTCATGGTGGGGAGCTGCACGAACGGGTCGTACACAGACCTTCAGGCTGTGGCCAAGATCATGCGCGGCCAGAAGGTTCATCCCGAAGTTACATTCTTTGTGCATCCCAGTAGCCGCTCGGCCCTGGAGTTGTTAGCCAGGGAGGGTCTCCTCACAGACCTTATAACAGCCGGTGTCAACGTAGCTGAGGCTACGTGCGGAGCGTGCATAGGCACCGGTCACGTGCCGGCGCCAGGGACAAAGAGCCTGAGGGCTGCCAACCGGAACTTCAAAGGAAGAAGTGGACTTAACGAAGACCAGGTATATCTATCCAGCTCGGAGACCGCCGCGGCTACGGCGATCCGGGGCGTGCTCACCGACCCTCGGGATCTGGACGTATCCGCTCCTGCCGCGGAACTGCCCTCTCGCATAGATCAAAATAATCCCAATTTGATCCCTCCTGTTTCCGCTGAGAAGGCGGAGAGCTTGACCGTGGAACGGGGCGAAAACATCGTCCCCGCGCCGCCGAAAGCTCCGCTTGAGGAGAATCTTACAGGTGAAGCACTGATCAAAGTGGGGGACGACATCAGCACCGATCACATCATGCCAGCAAGTTCGGACATACTGGCGTATCGTTCGAATATACCCAAAATCAGCGAATTTGTCTATCATCGCCTCGACCCGGAGTTCAGCAAAAGGACGGTGGAGAAGGGCGGAGGCTTCATAGTAGGAGGGGACAACTATGGTCAGGGATCATCCCGCGAGCACGCCGCATTAGCTCCTATGTATCTGGGTATTAAGGGCGTCATTGCCAAGTCGTTTGCGCGAATACACCACGCCAATCTGGTCAACTTCGGACTCTTGCCCCTCGTCTTTCAGAATCCGTCCGATTACGACAAGATCGACCAGGATGACGAACTGGCTGTGCTGAGTACACACAAAGGGGTAGACGAACTCTCTTTGACAGTGGAGAACAGGACAAAAAACTTTAGCTTCAACGTGACCATGGACCTGACGGAACGTCAGAAGGCTATGTTAAAGGCGGGAGGGTTGCTGCCCTACACGCGCCAGACAGGGCAAGATTAGGAAATTATCGATTATCTTAAGGGAATAGAGTATGAACGAGATACACGAGGTAAATCATAAAGGTTGGGATGCTGTATCTCCATATTGGCAAGAGAGAGTTGATGCATCTGGGGAATGGAGGAGATGTCATATCGATCCGAGCTTGGCTTTGAATGAGCAAGAGTTGGGATACCTGGGAGATGTCTCCGGAAAGAATGTCTGCGTACTCGGCAGTGGCGACAATTTGGTAACATTCGCTTTTGCTGGACTGGGGGCGAGAGTTACCTCTATCGATATTTCGCAGAAACAGTTAGACATTGCCGCCAAGAGGGCTGGCGAACTTGGGCTTAATATCTCCTTCATCCCTGCAGACGTGATAAATCTGAGTCCCCTAGGAGATGAAACTTTTGATGTGGTTTACACCGGAGGCCATGTGGCGGTTTGGGTTTCAGATCTAAAGAAATATTATTCAGAGGCTTGCCGCATTCTCAAACCAGGGGGTATGTTCATAGTCAATGAATATCACCCATTTCGCCGACTTTGGAAGGATTTACCGAGCCAGCTTGAAATGGAATTTGGGTATTTTGATAGAGGTCCTCATAGATTTGATCGATCAGAGGAAGTCCCCGGAGCGGAAGAGGGTTCACTGCCGAGTTACGAGTTTCACTGGACTGTTAGTGACTATGTAACGGCAATAATTGATGCAGGCTGTGAATTGTTGGCGGTAAATGAAATTGGCGATCGACAGTACGATTGGGAAGATGCGCCATTGGAGGGATTACCCAAATCGTTGCTAATTACAGGTAGAAAAAGATGAACAGTAAGTGATGAGATCAAGAATCAGCATTGCTTAGCGCTGATGCTGGTTACAAGGGTGGATAAGAATGGAAGTCTTATTAAAGAGGCTGACAAAGGAAGTATCATGCCGAGTCATATAAACTTGACAATAGATGACAGACCTGTCGTTGTCCCCCAGGATAGCACCATATTCGATGCGGCTTCGGAGATCGGGATAGATATACCTGTGCTGTGCCATGACCCGAAACTGGATCCAGTGGGCGTATGCAGGGTCTGCGCAGTCGAGGTCGAAGGCTCAAGGGTGCCCCCTGCTGCCTGCGTAAGGAAAGCCGAAGAGGGGATGGTCGTAAGGACAAATACCGAGAGGATAGAACGCTCAAGGAAGACCTTGGTTGAACTGCTCCTTGCCGATCACCCCGTACCTTGCCAGAAGCACGAAAAATACGGCAACTGCGAGCTTGAGCTTATGGCCTCAAAGATGGGCGTGAAGGCATCGAGGTTCAAAAGCAGAGTATGGGAAGATGGACACGATATATCTTCTGCCGTGATTTCGGTAGATCACACGGCCTGTATTATGTGCGACAGATGCATCAGGGCGTGCGATGATATTCAGGTGAATTTAGTGATAGGCAGGGCAGGTAAGGGCTATTCGGCGCACATAGCATTCGACAACGACATCCCGATGGGAGAGTCCAGCTGCGTGTCGTGCGGAGAGTGCATGGCATACTGTCCAACAGGTGCGTTGATAGACAAACCAATCCTTAAAGAGGTGATCCCCAAGGAGAGTCCCATCAAAGCGATAGACTCCATCTGTCCCTACTGCGGAGTCGGGTGCAGTCTGACGTATCACGTCACAGACGACAAGATAGTAAACGTAAGCGGAAGGGAGAGTCCGATAAATCACGGGAGGCTCTGTGTAAAGGGGAGATACGGCTTTGACTACGCTCATCATCCCACCAGACTGACGACTCCCCTGATCAGGAAGGAGGAATATCCCAAGACGATCCAGACAGAAAATCCCCCAGAAAATCCATTAGACGCTTTCAGAGAGGCCACCTGGGACGAGGCTATGGCGCTTTCTGCGTCCAAGTTCATGGAGATAAAAAACAACATCGGTCCCCAGGCTCTGGCGGGATTCGGATCGGCAAAGTGCTCCAACGAGGATAACTACCTGTTCCAGAAGCTGATAAGGGCTGTGTTCGGCACCAATAATGTAGACCACTGCACGAGATTATGTCACGCCTCATCGGTTGCGGCCCTGATGGAGACCATCGGAAGCGGAGCTGTATCGAACGTCTTTGCCGATGTGCTCTACGCCGATGTCGCCGTTGTGATCGGTGCAAATCCAACGGAGAACCACCCTGTGGCGGCTACATTTATGAAGCAGGCGGCCTTAAAGGGCACAAAGCTTATAGTAATAGATCCCCGAAGGCCTCCTCTGGCCCAGAACGCCGACTATTACGTCAGGTTCAATCCCGGAACCGACGTGGCTCTCTTAAACGGGATGATGAACGTAATCATAAGCCAGGGCCTGCACGACGAGGAGTTCATAGACAGAAGGACGGTGGAATTTTCAAAGCTGAAGGAGACGGTGAAAGACTACACGCCTGAAGTAGCGGAGAAGATAACGGGGGTTCCAAAAGATGTAATTGCAGAGGTGGCCCGGTGCTACGGCAAGGCGAAAAATGCTATGATATTCTGGGGCATGGGCATCTCACAGCATACGACCGGGACGGACAACGCAAGGTCTCTTGTCTCATTGGCCCTTCTGACGGGGAATATCGGGAGACCAGGAACGGGTCTGCATCCTTTAAGAGGACAGAACAACGTACAGGGCGCCTCAGATGTTGGGCTCATACCGATGGTCTATCCGGGTTATCAGAAGGTGGACGATCCAAGCGTGCGAACGAGCTTTGAGAATGTCTGGGGCGTGCCTCTCGATCCGGACCCAGGTCTTACCGTAGTGGAGATCATGACCGCCGCTCTGGACGGCAAGATCAAAGGCATGTTTATAATGGGTGAAAATCCACTCTTGAGCGATCCGAATACCAACAAGGTGAAAAAGTGCGTTTCGTCCCTGGAGTTCTTGGTCGTTCAGGATATATTTTTGACAGAGACGGCCGAGTTTGCCGACGTAGTTCTGCCTGCTACGAGCTTTGCCGAAAAGGACGGGACTTACACAAATACGGACAGGCGGGTCCAAAGAGGTCGGAAGGCCGTAAATCCTCCGGGAGGGGCAAGGGAGGACTGGAAGATCCTGGCTGAGCTTTCCACAAGGATGGGCTATCCTATGGAATACGATTCGCCAGAGGAGATATTTGCGGAGATAAAAAGGGTCACGCCCAGCTACGGGGGGCTTACGTATGAGAGGATAGAAAAGGAGGGTCTGCTGTGGCCCTGTCCCGACGAAGATCACGCGGGAACGTCTGTGCTCTTTGCCGACACGTTCCCCAGCGGCAAAGGCAAGTTCGTGCCCGCAGAGTTTGCCCCACCGAAGGAACTTCCGGACGAGGAATATCCCTATGTTCTGAACACCGGAAGGGTGCTTCAGCACTGGCATACCGGGACGATGACCAGAAGGTCTAAGGCCCTCGACCAGATGAGCCCTGAGCCGTTTGTAGAGATGCACCCTCTGGATATGGAGAAGCTGGGCGTTGCCGACGGACAATTCGTGAAAGTCTCCTCCAGAAGAGGAGAGATAACGTTGAAGACGAGGCATTCACCGAAGGTCTCAAAGGGCAACGTCTTTATCCCCTTCCACTTCAAGGAAGCGGCGGCCAACTTGCTTACCATAGACGAATTGGATCCCTACGCCAAGATCCCGGAGTTCAAGTTCTGTGCTGTGAAGATAGAAAAAATAGTAGACAGCAAACAGTAGACATGGGCACCGCATCCCCTCCCACCAGATCGCTTTGGGAAATGGGCAGGGATGCCCCGTATACTGACTACTGTCTACTGTATTTTGATAGGTGGTGAACACAAGATGTCAGGAGTCATAACTAAACTCTCGGAACTATCCACAAAAATAGTGGATACCTACGAGGAATACGGCGGCATCAACAGAATCGACAGCGAGAATTTTCCATCAAGAGAAAACGTCGTCTCGATACTTGAAGACCTCTTCTCGGTAATCTTCCCCGGCTATTTCGGAGACCCTGTTCCCTCGAGGGACAACATCCCCCTTTATGTGGACACCCTTTTGAACTCCATCTACATCCGGCTCTCAGACGAAATAGCAAAGAGTTTCAGATGTTTCTCCGAAAAGGGTGATCCGCGAAAAGACTGCGAGAAGACGGCGGCGAAATTCGCCCTGGCTCTCCTTGGGAAGATACCTAAAGTACGTCAACTTTTGAATATGGATATCCAGGCCGCATACGACGGCGATCCTGCCGCAAAGAACCGTGCAGAGATAATAACGTGCTACCCCTGCACAATCGCAATATCCACCTACCGCATCGCTCACGAACTCTATTTGATGGACATCCCCTTAATACCCAGGATTATGGGCGAATGGGCTCACAGCGGAACGGGGATAGACATCCATCCAGGTGCAAAGATTGGAGAACGCTTCTTCGTAGATCACGGCACCGGTGTGGTCATTGGGGAGACCACCCAGATCGGAAATGACGTGAAGATATACCAGGGCGTGACTCTCGGCGCACTGAGTTTTCCGAAAGACGAGTGCGGTAAGATCAAGAAAGGCGGCAAACGCCATCCCACGATAGAGGACGAGGTCGTCATCTACTCAGGGGCCACCATTCTGGGCGGCGACACGATTATCGGAAAGGGCTCCGTCATAGGAGCCAGCGCCTGGGTCATCTCCTCAGTCCCGCCGGGGACGAAGGTTATGATAGCTGTAAGTCAGGAGAACAAATAGACCAGCAGGCAGGTGTTCCCCGATTGAGCCCCCGACTGGATCGGGGATCGGGGATATGTATGAAGCTCCAAAGTATCTGACCACAATGTAGGGGCGAGGCGCCGTGGGCGCTTTGCTGGGGAGTGGAGGCAGGAAAGCACGAAGTGCCCTCGCCCATGTCAGACAGGAATGTCTGCCCCACCAAGGAATTGTGGTATGAACCTTGAACTGTCCAGGGTAGTTAAAGAACACACCTTACGGCGGCGGTTCCGCTTTTTCCCCCGAACAAGGCGGGCGCCTTACTCCCAGAAGCCATTCCGCCTTCATGTGGATATAAACGCACAGGACGGTGTGAACATCCTCTTTGGGAGATCAGGTGCGGGTAAAACTACAGCCCTGAGGCTGATTTCGGGCATGCTTACTCCCGACAGCGGAAAGATAGTCTTCAACGGGACTGTGTTCTTCGATTCAGAGAAGGACATAAACCTCCCTATTCACCAGCGAAATATAGGCTTCGTATTCCAGAACTACGCTCTCTTCCCTCACATGAGCGCCTACGACAATATCGCCTACGGAGCCGTGGAGGTAACCCGGATCGAGGAATACTTAGACCTTTTCAAGATAGCTCACCTAAAAGATCGTCATCCGTTTGAGCTTTCAGGCGGCGAACAGCAGAGAGTAGCTGTCCTGCGAGCCCTTGCCACAAAGCCCAAATTGATGCTCCTGGACGAACCCCTTTCATCCGTGGACGAAGAGGTAAGAGAGGTCCTTTTAGACGAACTAATGAAGATCAGGCTGATCTACAAGATTCCCTTCATATACGTGACTCACAACGTATCAGAGGCATTGAGGATAGGGGATTTTGTCTATGTGATAGACGAAGGCAGGATAGTCAAAAGTGGAGAGCCTGCGGAGGTCCTGAACACTCCGGGACGCGTCAGGGAGATGCTTTCAGGTCAGGACTCGGTGTGAAGTGCCTTGTCCTTACGGATGTAGCTTTTAGCAGGTGCGAAAGATAGCACTTGCGATACGCTTGTGAGATACAGGCAATTTCAACGCACATTTACACCTTGCGCCTCCAATGCCGGAATCTGTTCGTTTATAGCAACATCGCTGAGAAGGTTGTTCTTCACATACAGTTCTTTAAGTTGTGTTAGTCCAAGCAAGGGGGATAGATCCTTGATCTGATTTGAGTCGAGATGCAGCAGTGTCAACGAAGCGCATCCAGAAAGTTCTGAAATATTGCTGATCTCGTTGTTGGAGAGAATGAGTTCCCGCAACGAGATAAGTCCTGAAAGTGCTGAAATATCGTTAATACGGTTGCGACTGATCTCGAGATTCGTCACCGAGATAAGTCCTGAAAGTTCCGAAATGTCGTTAATCTGGTTGCCGAAGAGCCAGAGCTTTTTCAACGAGGTGAGCTTCGAAGGCGACGAAAAGTCGCTGATCTGGTTGTTGTAGAGAATGAGTTCCCACAGCGAGATAAGTCCTGAAAGTGCCGAAATGTCCTTAATACGGTTGCCACTGATATTGAGTCCTGTTAGCGAGATAAGTCCCGAAAGTGGCGAAATGTCGTCAATCTGGTTGTGGCTGAGATTGAGATCTCTCAGTGAGGTAAGCACCTCAATTCCGTCCAAGTTTTCTATTCTCTGCCTGTCAGCCTCCAGTAGTGTCAAGCGCGCGACGCTAGACAACGGTATGTCGCCTGTCGGTTTCAGAATCTCCGATCGAACAGCTTCTTCGAGATTGGGGTCGCCGAAGGTCACCGCCATATTCTGTCCCGAGATGAGTTCCAAAATTGTTTTATGAAGGTGTTCATCTACAAATCGTTCAAATTCGTCCGGTCCATTATATTTCCAGGGCAGCCCTTTCTCCCGCAACTGTGCGCGGAATTCACGAACCCGACGAACTTGATCCTCCTCTTCAGGAGTACGAGGAGTGTATGGGGCTTGATTGAAATAAAACAGGATTTTAGGACTGCCTGTCTTTTTCCAACACTCATAGGCTGCATTGAACTCCTCTTCTGTTCCTGAACCTGCTTTCCCTGTCGGACTTCCAAATCTCTTCCACATTATTCCGATAAAAATATCGTAAGGAACAATTTGACGATTGATAATCTCTTGAGATCGACCCATATCTGGTGTGACGTGTGTCTCCCAATCCACAAGCTCAAGGACGATATTCTTATCTGGCCCAATAATACGATTTAATTTCTCAACTACATTACGTAGACGATCTCTCTCCTCTTTCACATCGGAAGGCGAGGAAACAAATACCCGAATCTTTTCTACTTGATTTGACATTTTGTCTCCAATCTAATCACTGTTCCGTTCAGAAGCTATAGAGGGAAGCATTGCAGAGGCGAAACTTGATCTTGGCTCAGTTGGAAATTCGTGTTGTGCTTTGGGGAGATACCTTCACTCCATCACCTCTCCCTGTACGGACTTCGCCATCTTCCCCTCGAAAAACAGTATAACCTCCCGACTCAAAGAACGCGCCTGAGACAGATCGTGCTTTATGAAAATGATGGTAGTCCCTTCCTGCTTCTTTATAGCTGCAAAACTACCCTGTCACCCCGAAGTTATCCAGAAAAATCACAAAATCGGACAGACCGACCTTTCCATCGTCATCCAGATCGAATATAGGATTCCAATTAGACGAACTGCGCGTAGTGGCAAACGCATCCAAGAAAAGGACAAAATCTGAAAGGCCTACTTCATTATTCAGGTCGAAATCCCCTAAAAGAAGTGCTTCGGTGGGGCCTCCCTCATCGTAAACTAACACATCGTCAATCCACACTTCCTGTCCTCCAACGATTAAGCCGAGATTTTCTGACCCGCTGGATGTCGGAAGTCCGGAGACATTAAAGACCTGAATAAAATCATCGTCCACCCCTTCGCGAAGTGCCCACATCAGGGCATTTTCGTCTATGACCGAAAGCTTGAGCCTCATCCATGTAAAAGGCACTGAGGACCGTGCGACCTTGATTATGCGCAACCCTCCTTGAGTATCCCCCCAGCCGACAGCTGCCAGGGCCCCAGATATCCCGAACCAGAAGCCTGAATCCGTTCCGATATTCGCGGCTGTTCGGTTATTGCGGAAGTAGATGTTAGCACCTTGATTCTGACTTACGTCCCAGATGCGTACTTCGATCGTATAATCCGAAGCTGCGAAATTAGCGATGTTCATACCGCTCCCCTTGACAGAGCGACAAATATTTCGCAAATTGGGGTTTGAGAAGGGAGGTCAAGGTGTCGAGCCCCGAAGTGAAAGATGGTAAGCGCTGGACGGCGACCCGTAAGGGAGAGATTGTGTTGGCTCTTTTGAGAGGAGCAGATCTATCTGAGGTGTGTCGTAAGAATGGAATTAGCCAGTCGCAGGCGTATGCTTGGCGTGATAGTTTCTTAGAAGGGGGCCAGGAGAGTCTGAAGTCTCGGCGTGGTCGCAAGGATCCGAAGGAGCGAGAGGTTAGCCGGTTGGAGCGCAAGGTAGGGCAGTTGACGCTCCAGTTGGAGATACTCGAAGAGGTAGCCCGTCTAAAAAAAACGAAGCGGTTGCCTTGAGTGGGCGGTTTTTGGGTCGAGGCTATTCCCGCAAGGTGGTAGCTTTGGCTTTGGGTTTGCATCGTTCGACTCTGTATAGGTTTAGGGATAGAGGTGTCAGTTCTTCTGTTAAAGAGCCTGTGATAGATGAGGAGCTTGCTTTTCGTATTCGAGGGATACTGGACCAAGAAGAGGCATTTGGTCACAGGCGGGTTTGGGCGCATCTTCGTTTCAAGGAAGGGGAATGTGTCAACGTTAAGAAGGTTCATAGGATAATGAAGCTTAAGGGGTGGCAGTGTAAGCTGTGGAATCGTCCCGGGAGAAAGGGGCCACAGGTTGCCCAGAAGCGTTCTGTGGTGGATAGTCCCGACAGTTTGTGGTCGAGTGACTTGACAAAGATTTACTGTGGAAAAGATGGTTGGTGTCCTCTTATTGCGGTGGTGGACAACGGAAGCCGGGAGGTTCCTGGGTATCGTTTTAGTCGAAAAGGGAGGGCACTGGAGGCCACAGATGCCCTGGATCGGGCCGTGATCTCTCGATACACTTCCAAGGAGGCTGTCCCCCAGGGTCTCACTTTGCGCTCTGACAATGGTTCCATCTTTTTGGCTCGGGCCTATTTGGCCAGTACCGAATATTGGGGAATTCGTCAGGAATACATACCAAGTGGTAAACCCGATTGGAACGGTGTTGTAGAGCGTTTTTTCAGGACCCTCAAGCAAGAGTGTGTTTGGCTTCACAAGTTTGAATCCTTTGAACAGGCTGAGAAGATCATATCTCAGTGGATCGATAATTACAACAAGAACAGGCTTCATTCATCCCTGGGATATAAGACCCCAAAAGAGTGGAGAAAACAATTTTATCTACTACCCCAGGTTGCTTAATTGGTGTCGCTTTCCTGGGAAGCAGTACAATATTTCTTGGGCAGAAAGAATTCTTTTACCGCCCGGTGAGCACTTCGATAAAGAACAAAAGGTAGTAATAAAATGTTTTGAAACCAAAGATATTCTTGCCTGCCCGGGTAGTGGTAAAACAAAGGCTTTGATTGCCAAGTTGTTGATTTTGTCCCGGCAAATGCCTCTTGAAAATAATAGGGGTATTTGCGTATTAACTCACACAAATGTGGCTATAAATGAAATAAAAAGCCACGCTTACTTTGCTTCTAAAAAGCTCTCTAATTACCCAAATCATTTTGGGACAATTCAAAGTTTCGTGGATAAATATCTTGCGATACCGACGTATATCAATCAGTTCAACCGAAGACCATTATTCATAAACAACGAAATTTATCTTGATAGGATGGAAAGAACGAGAAAATATTTAGGTAGAAAAACAAATGCATTTTGCTATCAGAGCGGTCATAAAGATTTGCCTTATTCACTTAGATTTGAAGATTTTTCCCTGGATGATAATGGTATATGTAAAAGACTTAAATTAGATTCAAATCATACCGCTCCCCTTGACAGAGCGACAAATATTTCGCAAATTGGGGTTTGAGAAGGGAGGTCAAGGTGTCGAGCCCCGAAGTGAAAGATGGTAAGCGCTGGACGGCGACCCGTAAGGGAGAGATTGTGTTGGCTCTTTTGAGAGGAGCAGATCTATCTGAGGTGTGTCGTAAGAATGGAATTAGCCAGTCGCAGGCGTATGCTTGGCGTGATAGTTTCTTAGAAGGGGGCCAGGAGAGTCTGAAGTCTCGGCGTGGTCGCAAGGATCCGAAGGAGCGAGAGGTTAGCCGGTTGGAGCGCAAGGTAGGGCAGTTGACGCTCCAGTTGGAGATACTCGAAGAGGTAGCCCGTCTAAAAAAAACGAAGCGGTTGCCTTGAGTGGGCGGTTTTTGGGTCGAGGCTATTCCCGCAAGGTGGTAGCTTTGGCTTTGGGTTTGCATCGTTCGACTCTGTATAGGTTTAGGGATAGAGGTGTCAGTTCTTCTGTTAAAGAGCCTGTGATAGATGAGGAGCTTGCTTTTCGTATTCGAGGGATACTGGACCAAGAAGAGGCATTTGGTCACAGGCGGGTTTGGGCGCATCTTCGTTTCAAGGAAGGGGAATGTGTCAACGTTAAGAAGGTTCATAGGATAATGAAGCTTAAGGGGTGGCAGTGTAAGCTGTGGAATCGTCCCGGGAGAAAGGGGCCACAGGTTGCCCAGAAGCGTTCTGTGGTGGATAGTCCCGACAGTTTGTGGTCGAGTGACTTGACAAAGATTTACTGTGGAAAAGATGGTTGGTGTCCTCTTATTGCGGTGGTGGACAACGGAAGCCGGGAGGTTCCTGGGTATCGTTTTAGTCGAAAAGGGAGGGCACTGGAGGCCACAGATGCCCTGGATCGGGCCGTGATCTCTCGATACACTTCCAAGGAGGCTGTCCCCCAGGGTCTCACTTTGCGCTCTGACAATGGTTCCATCTTTTTGGCTCGGGCCTATTTGGCCAGTACCGAATATTGGGGAATTCGTCAGGAATACATACCAAGTGGTAAACCCGATTGGAACGGTGTTGTAGAGCGTTTTTTCAGGACCCTCAAGCAAGAGTGTGTTTGGCTTCACAAGTTTGAATCCTTTGAACAGGCTGAGAAGATCATATCTCAGTGGATCGATAATTACAACAAGAACAGGCTTCATTCATCCCTGGGATATAAGACCCCAAAAGAGTGGAGAAAACAATTTTATCTACTACCCCAGGTTGCTTAATTGGTGTCGCTTTCCTGGGAAGCAGTACAATTCATCAGATTTGGAAGCGGATGATGAAGAAACCCATTCGAGCAATAACATCTACAAATATTCTTCTGGAACAACTGATATCGACATAGAAGTTTCAACTATTCATGGTGTCAAAGGCGAAACCCATACGGCAACATGTTACCTTGAAACTTTCTTTTATGACTATGACATTAAGCGAATAATAAATTATATAAAGGGAGAGCATACTAAGCCAAAAGAAAGAGTAATTCAAAATCTAAAAATGGCTTTTGTAGGGATGTCACGTCCATCTCGTCTCCTTTGCATTGCGGTTCATAAGGATAGTATTACCGGACAAGAAGAAGCACTGCAGAGAAGTGGTTGGGATGTTAATAAGGAATTGTTAGCAGGTAGTAATAACTGAAACAAGAAGGCTATTTATAATCGAAGATAGGTGCGATAATCGAAGATGGGTGGTTGCCATATCATACCGTTCCCCTTCACAGAACGACAGATATTCTGTAAATCGGGGTTCGCGAAGGGCAAGATGTCAGCGCCAGAGCAGAAGACGGCTAGCGCTGGACAACGGTTCGATCTTTCTTTCTAGATCCTATTTGGTAAGTACCGAATATTAGGGGTTTGTCAAGAATATGTTCCGAGCGGAAAGGCCGATTGGAACGGTGTTGTAGAGCGTTTTTTCAGGACCCTCAAGCAAGAGTGTGTTTGACTTCACAGCTTCGAATCCTTTGAGCAAGCTGAGAAGATCATATCTCAGTGGATCGATAATTACGACAAGAACCGTCTTCATTCATCCCTGGGATACAAGACCCTGCAAGAATGGAGAAAACAATAATATCTGCTACCCCAAGTTGCTTAATCGGTGTCGCTTTCCAGGGGGGCAGTACAAGATTGCTAAGACTAAAAGAACGGATACTTTTGGATGGAATACTAAGCTATGATGATGCATATTATATAGCAGAAAGACACATTGAAAAGCACCCTAATTTGAAAAACGTATTTGCAAAAAGATTTGCCTATGTTTTCATAGATGAAATGCAGGATTCAAGTACAATACAGTCCGAACTGATGAATAAAATATTCAATGATAATGTTGTTATTCAAAAAATAGGTGATTTAAATCAATCAATATTTGACTATGACCCTAACTTGGAATGCGGTTGGGCAGTAATTGACGACAGAACTATGTGTATTACAGGTAGTAAAAGATTTTCTAACGCTATAGCAAGCAAGGTTGAAAAACTTTGTGTTTTCCGGCAGACAATAACGGGAAATGGCAGGCAAAATGAAATTACTCCTGTTATCATTGTTTATGATGATTATACTATTCAGCAGGTATTAGATAAATTCGGTGAAATAATTATCAGAAATAATCTACATCAGAATGAGAAAAGGGTATTTAAAGCAGTTGGATGGCGTGGAAAACCGCATGACACAAAAAGAACTATACCAAGTTATTGGGACGGCTACTCCAAAGAAATAAAAGTTAAAAAAACTGAATTTAGTAATCTAAAAAGTTATTTAGCTCCACAATCTGATAGTTTTATTTCATCTAATGGAGTTAATTTTTACAAGAAGAGGTTAGGGGAAGCTTTCTTAAAGTGCTTAAGAATTGCAGGAGTAACTGACGATGGAAGGGCATTCACAGAGAAAAAACTGCATAAATATATATCAGAAAAAAACTCGGATTTTTACCAGGATTTTAGGGTAAGTGTACTGCCCCCCTGGAAAGCGACACCGATTAAGCAACTTGGGGTAGCAGATATTATTGTTTTCTCCATTCTTGCAGGGTCTTGTATCCCAGGGATGAATGAAGACGGTTCTTGTCGTAATTATCGATCCACTGAGATATGATCTTCTCAGCTTGCTCAAAGGATTCGAAGCTGTGAAGTCAAACACACTCTTGCTTGAGGGTCCTGAAAAAACGCTCTACAACACCGTTCCAATCGGCCTTTCCGCTCGGAACATATTCTTGACAAACCCCTAATATTCGGTACTTACCAAATAGGATCTAGAAAGAAAGATCGAACCGTTGTCCAGCGCTAGCCGTCTTCTGCTCTGGCGCTGACATCTTGCCCTTCGCGAACCCCGATTTACAGAATATCTGTCGTTCTGTGAAGGGGAACGGTATGATATGGCAACCACCCATCTTCGATTATCGCACCTATCTTCGATTATAACCGACATTCCCCATATCACATTCATGAGGGATTATATTTCGATACATTCTTGTTTCTGAATTAATATTACCACTTTTACATTTTTCAACAAGTACTTTTTTCAATTAAAATAGTATTTTCCTCTGAATTATCACTTTCTTTGTGTTTAAATCCTCCAATTAGAGACACCTCTCCATCGACTCACAAAAAAATGTGGCAGTTTAAACAGAATAACATCGCAATCGTTCAATCCGGGATAATATTTCGGCAAATAACCTCTTGTCTATCCCAACCTCAGCCATTTGAAACGTAATATATCCGCTGTGTCTGACAATCTTCGCTCCGATTTTGATAAATTTCACGAGGAGGCTGCGTAGTGACCAGTGTTTGATTTTCTTCGGAAGAACAAAACGTCGCAGGAAGTTGCCCAAGTTGTAAGCCAGAACAAACAGCCAGAGCCTCACCTGATTGGAGACGAAACGCTTGCATGAGAGTCGGGTCCAGTTCAGAGCATACTTGCCCTCCTTAATCCACTGCTCAGCTCTGCCACGGCCATTGTAGAAGTGTACCACGCCTTCTGGCTTGGCGCTCATGTTGGTCACGATAAATCCCACTCTTGGGAATAACTCCCCTTGGTGCCATTCAACCTTGGCGACCACTCGCCTCGATTGATCCCAACTGGCCGCTTTATATTGAAATTCATATAACGATACAATCGGTTTCCTCGGCGGTCGTCCAACTGGCCGAGTCAGCAGGTATCGTATCTTTTCATAGAGTATCTCATTTGCGGGAAGCCGAATGGCATACAAATAGCCGTTTCCCTCCAGATAATCATAAATCTCAGGCTTTGCGAATGCAGCATCGCCTCGAAAGTATTTCCTATTCTTCTTGCTCTCGTATCTCTTGACGATCGGTTCCAGAACTTCCTTCCAACGATCAGCACTGTGAACATTACCAGAGCGAAGTAGGACTCCTTCACAATCCCCGAACTGATTGAAGCAGAACACTGGATGAAAACAGGTACATCCGAAATGACCGTTGTAAGCTGATCCTTCCTGCTGGCCATGTACCGGACTCTCCGAACTGTCCATGTCCAGAATGATTCGTTGATGCTGTGTTTTACTCATCGCTTTTTGAACCCACTTGCCATTGATATCTGACAAGTTTCTGAGATTGTCATGCTGAGTCAGTATATCAGTTTCAAAACGTCCTATCGTGTTGGAGCTGGCAGCTTGCCTGCCTTTGTCCTTCTTTCCGGTAATCGCTCGCATGACGGGATCAACGGATAATCGCTCGGCGTCATTTACATCTTCATATCCTGCAAGACGGCTGTATATCGATTGACGCAGGAGAGTAGATATATCATGTTGGATATTACGGCCTGTGCGTTTATCGGTAAAAACCGCTGATACCGAATCAAATAATCCCAGTGCGTAATCAAGGTCACGATACGCAAGAAGTCCACCGTTTGATGTCACCTTTGCACCATGAAATTCAAGCTTTATTCCTCCATCAAAACCTACTTTCATTCTTTCACCCTCTGGATGATCAATATTTATCCGCCATTTATGAGTCTTATTTATTGTAATATAACATGTTCTGGCGACTTTGACAACCATTTTTCGGGTCTAATATGGCGAATGGGGGTATAAATAGCCTTCTTTGTACTGCTTCCCAGGAAAGCGACACCAATTAAGCAACCTGGGGTAGTAGATAAAATTGTTTTCTCCACTCTTTTGGGGTCTTATATCCCAGGGATGAATGAAGCCTGTTCTTGTTGTAATTATCGATCCACTGAGATATGATCTTCTCAGCCTGTTCAAAGGATTCAAACTTGTGAAGCCAAACACACTCTTGCTTGAGGGTCCTGAAAAAACGCTCTACAACACCGTTCCAATCGGGTTTACCACTTGGTATGTATTCCTGACGAATTCCCCAATATTCGGTACTGGCCAAATAGGCCCGAGCCAAAAAGATGGAACCATTGTCAGAGCGCAAAGTGAGACCCTGGGGGACAGCCTCCTTGGAAGTGTATCGAGAGATCACGGCCCGATCCAGGGCATCTGTGGCCTCCAGTGCCCTCCCTTTTCGACTAAAACGATACCCAGGAACCTCCCGGCTTCCGTTGTCCACCACCGCAATAAGAGGACACCAACCATCTTTTCCACAGTAAATCTTTGTCAAGTCACTCGACCACAAACTGTCGGGACTATCCACCACAGAACGCTTCTGGGCAACCTGTGGCCCCTTTCTCCCGGGACGATTCCACAGCTTACACTGCCACCCCTTAAGCTTCATTATCCTATGAACCTTCTTAACGTTGACACATTCCCCTTCCTTGAAACGAAGATGCGCCCAAACCCGCCTGTGACCAAATGCCTCTTCTTGGTCCAGTATCCCTCGAATACGAAAAGCAAGCTCCTCATCTATCACAGGCTCTTTAACAGAAGAACTGACACCTCTATCCCTAAACCTATACAGAGTCGAACGATGCAAACCCAAAGCCAAAGCTACCACCTTGCGGGAATAGCCTCGACCCAAAAACCGCCCACTCAAGGCAACCGCTTCGTTTTTTTTAGACGGGCTACCTCTTCGAGTATCTCCAACTGGAGCGTCAACTGCCCTACCTTGCGCTCCAACCGGCTAACCTCTCGCTCCTTCGGATCCTTGCGACCACGCCGAGACTTCAGACTCTCCTGGCCCCCTTCTAAGAAACTATCACGCCAAGCATACGCCTGCGACTGGCTAATTCCATTCTTACGACACACCTCAGATAGATCTGCTCCTCTCAAAAGAGCCAACACAATCTCTCCCTTACGGGTCGCCGTCCAGCGCTTACCATCTTTCACTTCGGGGCTCGACACCTTGACCTCCCTTCTCAAACCCCAATTTGCGAAATATTTGTCGCTCTGTCAAGGGGAGCGGTATGTAAGGCTCGCCAATTGGTGTTTGAAGATACACAGGCAAGAAGAAGTTTTTGAAGAAATAAAACATTATCTAACCAATGAATTTAAGGAGTTTTTTAATTATCAGGTGAATGTTGAACTTACAATCTTTATAAATTCATCAGATTTGGAAGCGGATGATGAAGAAACCCATTCGAGCAATAACATCTACAAATATTCTTCTGGAACAACTGATATCGACATAGAAGTTTCAACTATTCATGGTGTCAAAGGCGAAACCCATACGGCAACATGTTACCTTGAAACTTTCTTTTATGACTATGACATTAAGCGAATAATAAATTATATAAAGGGAGAGCATACTAAGCCAAAAGAAAGAGTAATTCAAAATCTAAAAATGGCTTTTGTAGGGATGTCACGTCCATCTCGTCTCCTTTGCATTGCGGTTCATAAGGATAGTATTACCGGACAAGAAGAAGCACTGCAGAGAAGTGGTTGGGATGTTAATAAGGAATTGTTAGCAGGTAGTAATAACTGAAACAAGAAGGCTATTTATAATCGAAGATAGGTGCGATAATCGAAGATGGGTGGTTGCCATATCATACCGTTCCCCTTCACAGAACGACAGATATTCTGTAAATCAGGGTTCGCGAAGGGCAAGATGTCAGCGCCAGAGCAGAAGACGGCTAGCGCTGGACAACGGTTCGATCTTTCTTTCTAGATCCTATTTGGTAAGTACCGAATATTAGGGGTTTGTCAAGAATATGTTCCGAGCGGAAAGGCCGATTGGAACGGTGTTGTAGAGCGTTTTTTCAGGACCCTCAAGCAAGAGTGTGTTTGACTTCACAGCTTCGAATCCTTTGAGCAAGCTGAGAAGATCATATCTCAGTGGATCGATAATTACGACAAGAACCGTCTTCATTCATCCCTGGGATACAAGACCCTGCAAGAATGGAGAAAACAATAATATCTGCTACCCCAAGTTGCTTAATCGGTGTCGCTTTCCAGGGGGGCAGTACACTAACGACAAACTCCAAAGGGAACTCCCGCAATTAAAAGAGAGACGTACTCTCTTTCAAAAAGAGCTTGCAGAGATTAAGAACTTTGCTGATAGCATTATGAATAAATGGGCCTCCCTGGCAAGCGAAGAAAGCAGTCTTTTCCTTAAAGATAAACTGGATCAATTAGGCAAAAGAAGAATGGAGATTGAGGCAGGTATGGATGGGTTAGAACAAATGATTTCCGAGATAGAGAAGGAATCCGTCAATAAGGAATTGGTGATGCTTGCCCTCAACAAGTTTACCGACGTCTTTGACAATATCCAGCCTGTGCATCAAAAGGAACTCTTAAGACTTGTCCTCCACAAAGCCATCCTTGCCCCTGAGGGCATAAAAATAGCCCTATACGGGCGTCCACCCGAAATAGGGCTACCTTCGCTATCTGAATCTGAGATACGCTCCCAGACATCAGTCTGGCACGCCCGGCAGGACTCGAACCTGCAACCCCAAGCTTAGAAGGCTTGTGCTCTGTCCAGTTGAGCTACGGGCGCCTGTGTTAGCTAGGAAGCAAATGGTAGACAGAGGAACATGGTCGGGGTGAGAGGATTTGAACCTCCGACCTTCCGGACCCAAACCGGATGCGCTACCGGACTGCGCCACACCCCGCAGTTTCAATCCAGCTTTTAGTGGATAGTATATCTAAAAATAGTAAAGTCCCCCCAAAATGTCAAACGGAATTTGACTCGTGGGAGATTCAAGACGCAGAAGGTAGTAAATTGTTAACTTTTTGTCTTTTTTGTGCTGAATAGTTATTGACTTTTTTGCAGGAGTTGCCTATATAAAAATTAGGAGTAGAATAAAGAGTAACTGCGCTTACCAATTAGGATAAGAAATTCCGAAAATATATTTGACTTTTTGTTCCCTATAACTATATTTTCATTCTCCTACGAGAAGGCTCTAAGGCAGAGATTGATATCACATAAATTCCAGGAGACGTCCTATGGGATTAGAGGTTAATTTAGCGGAAAAGGTGTTTCTCTCAAGGGTGGATAAAGTAGTAAATTGGGCAAGGAAGAATTCACTGTGGCCGATGCCCTTTGGGACTGCATGCTGCGCCATAGAGATGATGGCTACTTTGGCATCCAGGTACGATCTTGCGCGTTTTGGGGCTGAGGCCATAAGGTTTTCACCTCGTCAGTCCGATCTTATGATTGTATCGGGGCGGATATCCTTAAAGATGATGCCTATCCTGAAAAGGGTCTACGATCAGATGCCCGAACCTAAGTGGGTAATTTCAATGGGCGCATGCGCTTCTTCAGGCGGCGTGTTCGACACTTACACTCTGGTTCAGGGAGTGGATCAGTTTATGCCTGTAGATGTCTATATACCGGGGTGTCCCCCTCGTCCCGAGGATCTGATAGACGCTATTATAGCGATTCAGAATAAGGTGGACACCGACAGCGTAGTTGAGAAAGCTTGATTTTGGACCTTTGAACAAGTAGACAGTAAACTGAATACGGGGATGCGAGGGAGTTGTGCCGTGACTACTGTCCACTTGAATTGGGGTGTTATGGTTACTTTTGTGATAAATGGTATTGAAGCGACAGTCGAAGATGGGCTTAATCTGGTAGATGCCGCGTTAGAATTAGGCATCGAGATTCCTCACTTCTGTTATCATCCGGGGCTCTCTGTAGCAGGGAATTGCAGAATGTGTTATGTGCAAGTGGAAATCAACGGAAGGAAGGGACTCCAGATTGCCTGCAATATGCGTGCGGCTGATGGTATGATTGTGGAGACTCAATCCGAAGAGGTACTGGAGGTCAGGAAAGACGTCCTGGAGTTTCTCCTGATCAACCATCCTTTGGACTGTCCTGTGTGCGACAAGGCGGGAGAATGTGATCTTCAGGATTACAGCTTTGAACACGGCCACGGCGAGAGCAGATATGTTGAGCCCAAGGTGGTAAAGCCCAAGAAAGAGCTCGGATCGAATATACTTTTGTACCCTCAAAGGTGTGTGTTGTGCACGAGGTGTATAAGGTTCTGCGATGAGATTGCTGGTACAGGGGAGTTGGGGCTTGTGGACATGGGAGTAAATTCCGAAATAGATGTCTTTCCGGGCGTACAGTTGGAAAACAGGCTGGCGGGAAATGTAGTTGACATCTGCCCTGTGGGAGCGCTGATAGACAAGAATTTCCTGTTTCAATCCAGAGTGTGGTATCTAAGGGAGCACGAGAGCATCTGCCCGGGATGCAGCACTGGATGCAACGTCACGTTGGACGTGCATCCCCAGGAGGGACGCATCTACCGGATAAAGCCGAGGCACAACCCCAAGGTCAACGATTATTGGATGTGCGACGACGGCAGACACGGATGCGGATACGTGGGGCATTCTAAACGGTTGAAATCTCCTATGATAAAAACAGACGGACAGTCAGATATTACGAGCTGGAGCAGCGCTATTTCTGCTTGTGTGAAAGGGGTTTCGACGATTGTGGAGAAATACGACAGCAGTAGCTTTGTGTGCCTTGTCCAAGGACACGCCACAAATGAGGAGATTTACGGACTCGCTAAGGTCTTACAGTCGTTGAACGTGGCAAAGGGAGCCGTAATCGGAAGGACAAGCGATGAGGGAGATGTGTCTTTTGCCTCTGGATTTACCATCAGGGCACAAAAGAGTGCAAACTCAAGAGGAGCTGAGGACATGTTGAAAGGCTCCGGTATGGAGGTTGTGGAGCCGGAGATTATCTGGGAAAGTGTGAAAGACAAGCAGGTTAAGGGAATGTATATCCTGGGCGGAGGGCCTGAGTTGAGCATAGACGAAGAGCAAGTCAAACTACTCAAGGAACTCGAATTTCTGATTGTTCAGGACATATTGTCGTCGGATGTGACCTCAACTGCAGATGTGGTCCTATCTGGGGCGTCTTTTGCGGAGAAAGACGGAACTTTCACAAATTTCAACGGACATGTTCAGAGGATAAGACAGGCTATTCTGCCTCCGGGGAATGCAAAGGTAGATATCGAGATTATACGTGATATGGCTGACAAAGCTGGTGTTGTCTTAGAGTTCTATTCGCCCAGGGAGGCTATGGACGAAATATCCAGAAAAGTTAAGGGATATGACGGGTTGTCGTACGACAAGATAGGATCAAAAGGAGTTTCAAGCTTATCTGAAAACAGCTAAATACCGGTGTTTGAATTTGATGATTCCTTAGATTATTCCGAAACAGAGGGGGTCAATGAATAACCTACATAATAGCTGAGCCCTGCATCGGCGTCAAAGACACTGCCTGCGTTGATATGCCCTGTCGACTGTATATATGAGGGTGAGGATATGCTTTATATATACCCTGATGAGTGCATAGATTGCGGGGCTTGTGAGCCGGAATGCCCAGTAGAAGCAATCTTTGAGGAATCGGACGTACCTGATGAATGGCAGTCCTATATACAAAAGAACGCCGACTTTTTCGCGTGATAAGGTTTGGCAAAATTAGACAGCTTACAGGGAGGGTCTATCTATGCCCCAATTCGTCAAGGTAGCAGCAGTGAATGACGTTCAACCCGGCACTGGGACTGTAGTGGAGGTAAATGGGGAGGAGATAGCTCTGTTTAACAGCGAATGGGACATTCTATGCAATAGGGAATACGTGCGTGCACAGGGGAGGTCCCGTGGGAGAGGGGACACTTGAGGGCAACATAGTCACCTGTCCCTGGCACGGGTGGGCTTACAATGTAGAGACAGGGATCTCGGAGACATCGCCAGATGCGTGTGTGTCCACGTACCAGGTGACTGTTGAAGGATCAGACGTAAAGGTATCTCTTGAGTAAAAGTCTACTCTACACCATTATCTCTCTCTCGTAGGCGAAAAGAGCCGGCGTTCCGCCTGTGTGGAGAAACATGACTGTCGCATCATTAGGGATATTTCCCTTCTGGATGCAATCAGAAAGTCCGGCCATAGCCTTGCCGGTATAAACGGGGTCTAAAAGGATTCCTTCCGTTCGGGCGACGAGCCTTATAGCCTCCAATGACTCAGGAGTTACAGCTCCGTATCTTTCACCCACGTAGTCGTCATAGTTGGTTATCTCGTGAGGCGACAAAGATATATCTATTTGCAGAAGCTGGGCAGTGTTGTTAGCTATATTAGCTATATCTACAGATCTCTCTTCTTCCCAGCGTATGGGTGCAATCCCGACGATATGCGCATCCATCCCTATAGCCTTAGCCCCTAATTCTAATCCTGCCTGTGTCACATTAGCGGAGCTCAAGAAAAGATAGTCCACCTTTAAGTTTTCCTTTTGCATCTGCTTTTGAAGTTCTAGAACACAATTAACATAGCCCACAGCAGCCAGAGCAGTCGACTCTCCAACGACATTCATAACGTATGGATTGCGGCCTTGACCCTTCAACTTTGCAGCTGTATCCCTAAAGATCCCTTCAAGCATGTAAGCGTCTTCTACGCCTCTGGCGCCCTCCACGATCTTTATCTCGGCTCCCAATATGTGGAATATCAGCATATTGCCCTGGGGTTCGGAACCCTTTGCGCCCGGAATCAGATGCAACACGATGTCTATACCCAATTTCCTGGCGGCCGCAGCGGTCTGACGGCAAAAATTCGACTGTGTGCCCGCTCCTGTTACGACAACGTCAGATCCCTTTTGGACCACATCTCCAAAGAGATACTCCAGCTGACGAGTCTTATTTCCGCCGAAGGCAAGACCCGTAAGATCGTCTCTTTTCATAAAGATAGAGGAAACCTTTAGCGCCTCAGCAAGCCGGGGACATTCTTCGATAGGCGTCGGCAGGGCCGCAAGTTCGACTCTCGGTAATCTGTCGATCTTACTTTGAAGCTCTTCAGGAGTTAGGAGCCCATTTCTCACTATTTCGGTCATAGTATAGCCCTCGTTCGTTTTAAGGTCTAAATTCTTCTCCTGACAGGTAGTCGCACCTTTGTCAGTTAATAGAATCAATGTAGCCAACTTTTCATTCGATGTCAAGTTTTCCCGCTTTGCAAGAAAGCAATGAGCTACCGCGATTGAAGAGATTCGACAGGAAGATTCTTCATAGGTTGATGACTCCGGTCAATTACTCAGAATGTCCGGGGTTCATCTTCTCTGTTTGTTCCCCCCATAATATACTATCCCGGCTCCCATCTTTACAACAGAACAAAGACAGATACCTGTTGTTGGCGTTGAAATCTGTTGAATTCATTCCTACTTCAGGAGCGCCTTATTTGAAATGACATCAACACAAAGAAAGACTACATCCAACGCAGCAGCAACAAAAACTTCAGGTATTACATTCAGGTCTATTCTTATCGGAGCGCTGTTATCACTCTTTATAGGTATTGCTGTACCCTATTCCAGTATGATCATTAAGGGGACACTCCTTGCCCAAAGTTACAGCACTCCTGCCGCCCTGCTTGTCTTCTTCATCTTCGTTGCCATCATCAACATCTTTGTTGCCATCATCAACGTGATTTCAGTCGCCCTTAGAAGGAGCTTCGCCATCAGCTCTGCAGAGTTAGCTACAGTCTATATTATGGCGATGGTCGCAACAGCTATACCCACCTTCGGATTTTCCGAATACCTTCTACCTATCATCGCTGGTCTTTACTATTATGCCACCCCTGAAAACGACTGGGCATACCTTATTCACCCCAACGTGCCAGAGTGGATAACGCCTAGGGAGCCCGATGCGATAAGGTATTTCTATGAGGGTCTTCCCCGAGGCCAGGCTGTGCCCTGAAACGAGTGGTTTGAGCCGATATTCTACTGGTGTCTGTTTATTGTCACGCTCTATTTTGTGATGATATGTGTGATGATAATTTTGAGGAAGCAGTGGATGGAAAAAGAGAGGTTGCTCTATTCATTGGTTCAGGTCCCCCTCGAGATGATACAGGACGATGAGAGACGCTCTCTTGTCAAACCTTTTTCAGGAATCCGGTTATGTGAATCGGTTTTGCCGTTCCCTTCATAATACAGAGTTTCAATGCCCTGCACAATTACTTCTATTTCATCCCGAAAATTGAATTATACATGAGCGTGCCGCTGTTCAGGAATACTACGTGGATCCTCTTCTATTTGAACGTACTCTGCTCTGTTACGCGTATCTTTTGAGTCACGACATTGCGTTGGGAATTTGGCTCTTTTTTCTTCTGTTGAAAGTAGAGAAGGGCATATTCAACATTATTGGCTTTGAGAGCACAGAGAATTTGAGCACATATGCAAATGCGGCCGGTCCTTACCTTGCGCATCAGGCGATGGGAGCTATGATAGTGTTGGTGTTATGAGGGCTATGGGTAGCCAGAGGACATCTTAAAGATGTGTTCAGGAAGGCTCTCAGGGGAGACCCGGATGTAGATGATTCAGGGGAGGTGCTATCTTATCGAACAGCTGTTTATGGGCTCTTGATCGGGCTTTTCCTTATGAGCATCTGGCTTTGGAAGTCGGGTCTTCCCATCTGGATTGTCCCCATATTCCTATTTGCAGTCTTTGTTATATTTACAGCCCTGACCAGAGCGGTGATCGAGGGAGGTTCATCGGTCATCAGGTCGCCAATAACACCTTCAGGCTTCGTCGTTTCTGGATTGGGGACCACTGTCTTGGGGTCATCCGGACTGGTAGGGCTGGCGTTCACGTATGTCTGGAGCGCAAATTTGCGGATCTTGTTTATTCCCTGTTTTGCCAATGCCTTAAAATTGGCAGAGGAGATAAAAGGGAATAAGAGACCTCTGATATGGGCGGTGGCAGTAGCCGCAGCAGTCACCTTAGCAGGGTCTATATGGGAGATTATCAATCTGTCTTACAAGCACGGAGGGATCAATCTCCACGAATACTTTTTCATCGGTGTTCCCCGAAATGCTTTTAGCTATATAGCTCCCAAATTCTCCGATCCTGTCGCGGCGAACATAGGAGGATGGGTCTTTTGACGTTTGCCAGGTATCGGTTTTTGTGGTGGCCTGTACACCCATTAGGATTTGCCACCAGCACGTTCTATTCTATGAATTGGGTATGGTTCAGCGTATTCTTGGCGTGGCTCTTTAAGACTATAATACTCAAATATGGGGGGGCACCCTTGTACAGGATGACGAGACCATTCTTCCTGGGATTGGTGTTGGGAGCAGTATTTGTTGCGGGGATGTGGTTGGTCATAGATTGTTTCACAGGGATGAACAGAAATGTCCTCGGATTTTATTAAGGGGTGGGGTAATACGGAGGTAACAACTCAATCTGAATATTTGCGGCAGAACGGAGTACCGATGCCGCCGAAGAGGCAACATCCGAACGGAACGGGTGACCCTAGAACCTGTGTTCCTTTAGAGCACAAAGTACATGAGCGTCGCTGGTTATACTTGACTGCAACAGGAGAATCGCATATATTTCTATCGTCTCATTTAGCCTTCTTCCCAAAGACAGTCTGTTCCAGGATGCTTTGGACTTCGTAGATAGAGCCAGTGTGATCGCTGTACGGACGGGGAATGCGCACGGGAATCTGGGTAAGGCGCGGCTGGTATGTCGGCTCACCTTGAAGAATGCAGTCGTTGAAAGCGTCCCAATCAGGAACTCCTAAAAGGGGCCAGGCGTCAACAGCGTTGTATTGAAGGAGTAACAGACGGCGCGGCTTATTCGAGACGTTGGGAGCGGAACCGTGCAGTGTGCGGACGTGATGAATTGAAATGCCGCCGGCTCTGACCTCAAGAGGAATGGCGCCGTCAGGATCAAAGTCGGGGTCAGTGACAGCACCGACGAAAAAACCGTTTTGGTGATGGTTGTAGATCGGGCCCTTATGGGAGCCTGGGATTACCAGCAGGCAACCGTTCTCTTTTGTCATATCGTCAATAGCCACACCTACGGCCAAGAGGTCATCGTTAGTATGGGGATAGAACGCAAAGTCCTGGTGCCATTCTACTGGACTGCCGAATTCGGAGGATTTCATATTGAGTTTGTCGCCGAAATAGCGAATAGCTGGTCCGATTAATTGAGAGACTATAGTAAGGACGTGGCTGTGGCGCAGAGTGCTGTTGTAGACCTGGTGGTTCTGTGACGGATTCTTGAGACGGCGCAGGCGAGGTTCTTGTGCTGTGTGTCCGGGTTCGAGGTCAAAAATATCGGTGTGCTCTCTCACCTGACGTGATTTTTCGACGAATTCATCAGTGACCCGGCAAAGTTCTGTGACCTCTTCTTCGGAAAGCACATTTTCGATGCTGATATAACCGTTTCTGTGGTAGAAGTCGACCTGTTCTTGTGTAAGCATATAACTCCCTATCTAAACCTTGCAAAACCGAAATAGCTTAACATATATAAGCTTATGGTCAAAAAGATACAATGGAAATCGGATAATGTCAATAGGTATTGTGAAAAAAATTATCGCCTTCTACTTTAAGCGCGCTGTCCCCGACAGATTAGATCAGGGAAAGAGAAGCCAATCTCGTAGTCAGTAGACAGGTCAATCTGATCCTGTCTACTATTTTGGATCTTCATAAGCTTGCGCAGATCATTGTGACCGATACTTAGTAGATAGATTCAACCACTGTCAGACAAAGAAAGAGCCTATGGAGTCTTGGGTTATAGAAGTTCTAATAGAGGCACTGGAGATTACGAGTCTGGTCTTCGGAATGATGGTAGCCCTGGACATAGTAAACGTGGCCACAAAGGGACGGATTAAGGCCGTTATTCAAGGAGGCAGAGGGCGCCAGTACATAATCGCCTCATTTGTTGGGGCCACACCGGGCTGTTTTGGGGCGTTTACCAATGTCTCGCTATATGTGCACGGAGGACTCACCTTCGGGGCGATCGTAGGCGGGATGATCGCTACCTCGGGAGATGAGGCCTTTGTGATGCTGGCGATGTTCCCCCGTAAGGCAGTTCTGCTATTTGTTGTCCTGTTTGTAGCAGGTGTATTGTTCGGGTGGCTGACAGACCGGATCGTACCGCGTCTTCATATTAGGGTAAGCGAAGACTGCCAGTTGGACGCCTATCATGAAGGAGAAGAGACGGGCGGACACTACATAAGGCTTCATGTTTGGATCCACATCGTGCGCACACACCTGTGGAAGGTATTTCTCTGGACATCTTCTGCATTAGTCTTAGTGCACATCGGTCTGGAATACTGGGATATGAGAGACTTCGTCACGAACCATATGATGTTGGTGCTGTTACTATCTGGACTTATTGCAGTAATCCCGCAATCGGGGTCCCATCTGATCTTCGTGATGCTCTTTGCAGAAGGTGTGGTCCCCTTCTCTGTGCTCTTTGTTAGCTCCTTTGTGCAGGACGGACATGCGCTGCTACCCCTTTTGGCCCACTCTTTGAAGGATGCAGTCTTAATCAAGTTGTTCAGCACAGTGTTCGGATTAGGCGTGGGCATTGTTCTTTACGGATTGGGACTGTGAATTCGAGTAGTTAGTGTCCCTCCGAACCCCGACAGACTCAATCGGGGATAGATGGGGAAAGAGGATTGTTCCTATCTACTGCTAAACAGGGAGGTTAATTGTGCAAGATGATACGATTCGGTTCGGAATCATCGGTGCTGCCGGCAGGGGGGACGGTTTTACCAGAGTCCTCCAATTGCACCCTGAAGCTGTAGTTGTCGCTCTTTGCGATATCCAAGAGGATAAGGTGAGACAAATTTCCGAAGAGATCGGCGTAGAGCACGTGTTCACAGACGCAGAAGATATGCTCGATTCGGGAAAGATCGACGCTGTGGTTGTGGGGACGCCCATGCACTTCCATGTGCCGCAGTCGATTATGGCGTTGGAGCGAGATCTGCACGTTATCAGCGAGGTACCCGCAGGGATATCAATAGAGGAGTGTCGTGACCTTGTGCGAGCATCCAGACAGAGCAAGGCGAGGTATATGATGGCGGAGAACTATACCTATATGAAGCCCAATATCCTGGTGAGAGAGCTGGTGCAAAGAGGACTGTTAGGTGATATCTACTACGCAGAAGGCGCCTACATCCACGAGTTGAAGGCTCAAAACGAGAAGACCCCCTGGAGACGCCGATGGCAGACCGGCGTAAACGGCTGCACCTATGGCACCCACAGTCTGGGCCCGGTGCTGCAGTGGTTCGAGGGTCAGCGCGTTGTATCCGTCTGTGCCATGGGGACAGGACATCACTACAAGGACCCGAGAGGAGATCGCTACGAGACAGAGGATTCAGTCACAATGATGTGTCGTCTATCAAGTGGTGCTCTACTCCAGATCCGGGTCGATATGCTCTCCGACCGCCCCCACAATATGGCCCATTATGTGCTTCAGGGGACGGACGGATCTTATGAATCCTCAGATGCCTACAAAGGTATCCCCAAGATCTGGCTGAGGTCCCGAAGCGAGGAACTCCGGTGGGAGCCGCTTGAGAATCTCGAAGAGGAGTTTCTGCCTGAGTACTGGAGAAAACCGCCGGAGGCCGCCCTCAAAGCGGGACACGGTGGAGGGGACTACTGGGAAGTGCACGACTTCATTATGGCCATCAAGCAGGACAAAGAACCGCCGATCGGTATAGATTGTGCCATGGATATGACCCTGCCTGGGCTTACAAGTCAGCAGTCCATCGCCCAGGGCTCGACCTGGGTTGCTGTTCCGGACTCTCGAAACTGGATGTGACAGCAAAACTTTGACCGAGGATGTTATATGAAATGGCGGATAAATACCGAAGGCAGATGGTAAGAAAACTCAGTTAGATTTTCCGAAATAAGTCTTCAATGCTGGTTCTCTTGTGTTTAATAGTGTTCCCGTTAGAGAGGTAAGAATAACTATCTTGCTTCTACCTCCAAAAGAACCGTCATTATTGGACGTAGAGGAGCCTAATTGTGCGTCTTGGGAGGAACTGGATTGGAAAAAGGTTATATCGGGACATGAAAAGAATACTTGACAAAAGTGCAACTATTCGTTATTTATAGGTGTTGGAGAAAAAGTAGGTCAAAATGTAAGGTAGCACACTCTATGTAGGAAATCCTAGTTATTCTGTAACTAATGAGGAGTTGGAAGAGTTATTTTCCAACTACGGTGAAGTCAGACAGGTCAATATAGATCGAAGCTAAGGGTTTTGGATTTGTTGAGATGTCCAACTCATCGTAAGCTGAACAAGCAAAAGAGGCATTGGACGGCACCGATTTTAGCGGATGTGCTTTGGAGAGTATACGAAGCTCGCCCACCTAAAAGTAGCCAAAGGAGGGGTCGTGGCAGATATTAGGAGATTTGAGACCTAATCCTTGAGACCTAATCCTTGAGACCCAATCCTTGAGACCCAATCCTTGAGACCTAATCCTGATTCAGTGATAAGATCCCATTTTGTATATCAGCGAACTAAAAGCGGAATCTTATACTTTCCTTTTCCGCTAAATGCTAAGTGAAATTGCACTAAATGCTAAGTGAAATTCCAGAGTCCCCTCGAAAGGAGCAGAAAGCATGAGGTTGACACCTGAGCAGAAAACGTTCTATGCGGACAACGGCTTTTTGGCTATTGAAAATGTGGTCCCTGCTAAGTTCATTGACAAGATGAGCAGGCGCATCGAAGAGCTATGCGAATCCTGGGATAGCGAAGAGGCAAGAAGGGTAGGTATGCAGCAGGAGGCAGAGATCGAAGGGACAATAGCGACGTCCAAGGCAAAGAAGTCGGTGCGGAAGTTCTACAATCTCATTCCCTATGAACCCGTCTTCAGGGAGCACGCAACGGAGGGGGAGTTGCTAGAGCTGGTAGAGGATATCATCGGAAACCCCATTTGCCTCTATGCGGACCAGGCTCTGCTAAAACCCCCCATGGTGGGATCGGAGAAGATGCCACATCAGGACAACGCCTACTTTCGCGTCGAACCCGCGGACGCAGTCACAACCTGCTGGTGCGCCCTGGACGATGCCACCACCGAAAACGGCTGTATGCACTATCTGTCCGGCTCGCACAAGCGCGGACTTGTCGCACACGAAGAGATCCCGGGCACACCGCATCTTGTGCCCGATGACTTCGACCGGGACAAAACAGTTGCCGTTCCTATCAAAGCGGGCGGTGTCATATTCCACCACTCATTGACACTGCATTTCTCACCCCCGAACAATACCCAAAAATGGCGCCGAGCGTTTGTATGCCACTTTGTCCGATCCGATGCCACGATACCGGGAAAAGATCCGAAAGAGCTCCTCCAGCTTTCTTAAAGGGAAGAAAGGCATGCTGATATCTACGGAGAAACTGCACTTCCAAAGACAGGTAACTTGATTCGCTACAGTTTTTTTCAAAGGATGAACTGGAAGAACTTCGTGCCGCATCTGAGCGGTTAGTGGGCAAGTACACAGCGGGCCTGCACGGATGCCTCCCGCGGCTTGATAACGACAAAGATGCCCTTCTTGGGGGCACAGGTCACATCCCTCCCAGTGACACGCCCGAAGGACTCTTTCTCAAAGCGGTAGACCATCCTGGTGTCTGAAAAGACTTGAAGCGGAGCCGGGCTATACGGATCTTGAACTGAACGCCTTACACTGCGACTGGTTTTATCGTTAAATTGATTGACAGTGCCTGGGCCATGCAGTTTTCCGTTTTAATGGCGGGGAAGACCTAAAGCCGAGGAGGGCTAGCCCTCCTTGCCCTAAATCAACTGAAGTACGCCGTTGACCCCCGATTGAATCTACCGGGGGCCCAACCTGAGCGGACACTGCTTGGACACAAGGGCAAAAAGAAAAGCACTTAGCTGGAAATAACTTATTTTAAGCGCTTTATGTTACGCAAGATATCTGGAGCCGGCGAAGGGACTCGAAACCCTGACCTGCTCATTACAAGTTACTTTAAGGGGCTTTATCTAACGTATTGTAAGATAGCAAGATACGTGATAAGACCCTATTTTACTTGACTTTATTACTTCTATATAATATTATGAGTTTTTACGATTTTATACCACTTTTGACAGGCTATGGACACTAGTTGGACACCAGTTTTCTGTGCTTATCAATCGTACGAAGCTTTCGAACTCCCTATAAAGCTTTACAGTCGCATCTACATCATGCATAGGATAATTCCGATTAGAGCTAACTATGGAGAGAAAAAGAAAAGGAGCTCTAAACAAGCCCATCAGCCTTGCTTTCAATTCCCCTAGATTCATTGGTTACACCTCCAATCGTTACTATTTCGCATATCTTTCCATTTCGGTGCGCTATCCGAAGTTCGTATATACCCCTTGTGAAAGATCGCTTCTGGTGTCTCAACATTTTAGCCCTTGAATTTTAGTTCCCATAATTGGGAAGTTATGTATACCTGAACCAATTATGATACTAATATGCATCTAGATTTTAGGCTATTTGACGACCATTTCTGACGGGCTGTCTATTTGAGACTCTGTGAGCTTTTGTGCAAATTTATCTAACAACCCCAGTTTAACGGTATTCTGCTTCGTAACAGGTGGCTGGATCGTTTCGCTGTGCTTGCACGAAATTGGACATGCGGTTGTAGCCTATTAGGAAGGTGATAGAGATGTAGCGAATAAAGGTTACTTTACGCTCAATCCCCTCAAATATACTCATGGTTTGTTGAGCATCTTACTACCCATGGTGTTTCTAGCAATAGGAGGCACTGGTTTACCAGGTGGTGCGGTTTACATCGACATAGAAGCAACAAGGAGTAAATTTATGCGCAGTCTGATGTCAGCCACAGGTCCTACAGCCACAGCTATGTGTACCATCGTTCTGTTAGTACCATTCAACACAGGTTTGGTAAGTGTCGATGTGTCCAATCGTTCTGAATTCTGGGCTGGTCTATCGCTGCTTGCCTTTTTGCAAATTACCGTGCTCTTATTCAACCTGCTCCCAATTCCTGGTCTTGACGGGTTTGGGATCATAGAACCTATTTTACCCAATTTACTACTTAAGCTTACTCGTTATATGGGATCATTTACCTTCATCATTATCTTTTTGTTCCTCCTTTTCCTTGATACCCCTATAAGACAGGAATTCTGGTCAAGGATTTGGTCTATCAGTTCGCAGGTCAACCTCGATTTTGAATTGGTCACCGCAGGTTTGAGGCTATATAAATTTTGGTCCACTTAGGAGACAAATTATTCTGAAAGGGCTTAGAGACCATATGAATAATCTTGATTTACTGTATAAAGATGAGCCCAGGACAAAAAATGGCAATTATCGGAAACAAAATAACTGGTTGAGAAGCTGCATGTCTAGAGAAGGGGGAGGGCTTAAAATGAGATATATAATTTCCTATACTGTCCTCACACTGCTGGTCGCTTTGACTACGACTGTCCATGCACAAATTCTATTCGGACCTACCGACCATATAGTCGGGCGGCAACCCTCGTCACTCTTTAGCACAGATTTGGATGGAGATGGAGATAACGATCTGGCCGTGGCTCTTGGAGGCGCCAATGGTATATCAGTGTTGTTGAATAATGGAGATGGGACATTTTCAGGCAGGCGCGACTATGGTTCTGGGGATGGTCCCTTTTCAATTTACAGTGCGGATTTAGATGGAGATGGGGATAATGACCTAACTGTGACTAATTTGGATGACGATAATGTTTCAGTGTTGTTCAACAATGGAAACGGGACATTTCCAGACAGGTTGAACTATAGAACTGGGAACGGTCCCAGATCAGTTTTCAGTGCAGATTTAGATGGAGACGGTGACAATGACCTATGCGTGGCAAACGGGGGCAGCAACAGTGTATCAGTGTTGCTGAATAACGGAGATGGAACATTCGGAACTAAAGTGGACTATGAGACTGGGAGGACTCCCACATCAATTTCCGGCGTAGACTTAGATAGAGATGGAGATAGCGACTTGGCTGTAACTAACTGGCTCGATAATAATATATCTGTGTTGTTGAATAATGGGGACGGGACATTTTCAGCCAAAGTGGACTACGACGTCGGAAGGCGTCCCCAGTCAGTGTTCAGCATAGATTTAGACGAAGACGGAGATAATGACCTGACTGTGGCTAATGAGTTCGGCAATAATGTATCTGTGTTGTTGAATAATGGAGACGGGACATTTTCAGCTAAAGTGGAATACGACGTCGGAAGGCGTCCCGTGTCAGTATTCAGCACAGATTTAGACGAAGACGGAGATAATGACCTGACTGTAGCTAATTTTGATAGCGATGATGTGGCAGTGCTGCTAAATAACGGAGACGGGACATTTGCAGACAACGTGAACTACATAATTGGGGACGGCCCCAAATCAGTTTACAGTGCAGATTTAGATGGAGACGGAGATAATGACCTAACTACAGCTAATGACTTCGGCAATAATGTATCTGTGTTGTTGAATAATGGAGATGGAACATTTGTAACTAGGGCGCTCTATGACGCCGGGGATGCTCCCAGATCAGTTTTCAGTGCAGATTTAGATGGAGATGGAGATAATGACCTGACTGTGGCTAATTTTCAGAGCAATAATGTATCAGTACTGTTGAACAATGGAGATGCAACATTTGCACCTAAAATGGACTATGGCGCCGGGGATGGTCCCAGATCAGTTTTCAGTACAGATTTAGATGGGGATCGAGATAGTGACCTGGCTGTGGTTAGCATGCACAGCGATGATGTGTCAGTGTTGTTAAATAACGGAGATGGTACATTTGCACTGAAAGTGGACTATGGCGTTGGCGATAGTCCCTTTTCAGTTTTCAGTGCAGATTTGGATGGTGATGGTGATAATGACCTGGCTGTGGCTAATGTGGACAGCGATAATGTATCAGTGTTGTTGAATAATGGAGATGGAACATTCGCACCTAAAGTGGACTATAGGACTGGAACAGGTCCAATCTCAGTATTCATTGCGGATTTAGACGTGGGTGATTATAATGACCTAATTGTAGCTAATCTGAGTGGTAATAGTGTATCAGTGTTAATGAATAACGGAGATGGCACTTTTGTAACCAAGGTAGACTATAGAACTGGGAACGGTCCCAGATCAGTTTTCAGCGTAGACTTAGATGGAGATGGAGATAATGACCTAACTGTAGCTAATCTGGCCAGTAATAGTGTATCAGTGTTAATGAATAACGGAGATGGAACATTCGGACCTAAAGTGGACTATGGCGTCGAGGATGGTCCCAGATCAGTTTTCAGTGTAGATTTAGATGGAGACGGTGACAACGACTTATCCGTGGCAAACGGCGGCAGCAATACTGTGTCAGTGATGCTGAATAAGGGAGATGGAACATTTGCAGGCAAGGTGAACTATGGAACTGAGATTAGTCCCTTTTCACTTTTTAGTATAGATTTAGATGGAGATAGTGATAATGACCTAACTGTGGCTAATGGGAACAGCGATAATGTGTCAGTGTTGTTGAATAGGTCTGATATCCCTGTTGGTGTCCCTGGACTTGTAGGAGATTTCGACGGGGATAATGAAGTAGGTCTTTCCGATTTTGTACTTTTTCTAGATGTGTTCGGGGCGACGACCAATTCACCGGATTGGGATCCCACATTTAATTTGGATACTAACGAAGAGATCGGTCTGTCCGACTTCGTGATCTTTTTGGATAACTTCGGCAGGACAGGGTAGTCTTACGGTCAGAGACGAATATATTCGTACAGACGAGGAAGCTGATCTTGATGAGGTAGTTCCTGGTATCAGGTGACGGATGTTGCAGGATTACGCATACAATTAGTCGGAGGCTCTGACTCAGCTGTGCCCCACGGAAAAGGCGGGGCAACATCCTTTGCAGTTCACAGACGCTGGTGGTTTGATAGGCGATGCTACGAGGGTGACTGCGGAAAAGGGGGATAAATATCTCGAAGTTGGCATCGGGGGAAGCATCGAATTGGTAAGATAATTACGGAGAACAGAGATTCCACATTTGAGGAAATTAAGGAGTTCAACCCCCAATTGAATCTATTTGGGGTCAACATAAAGGTGAACGTGATCTGTCCGGCGATGGTGGAGTTGGTGGTGGAAAACTCCAAGCCGGCGTGGTAGATTACCGATAAGCAAGAGGTCATCCGAACAAGCTTCTAAAAGACATCTCATTATGATGAGTCCGTAAGCATATTCAATTAAATAACCGGAGGCCCGCTATGTCAATCTCGAAAACACTGTCTTATCAGCTAACAGAAGGCACATTGGACTGCTCCCGGATGAACGGCTGGGATATTGTGGTCTCCCCCGAGGCGATCCCTTCCGAAAAGTATGCAGCAGAAGAGTTCCAGAAGTGGTTCGGGTGGGCCACAGGGATACAGTTGCCCTTGCGTTCGACCGCCCAGGAGGGATCCGATAGCGTCTACATCGGTCAGGATGCAGCCGACACAATGGGAGAAGAAGAGCTGCAGATCGTTGTTGAGAACGATCGAGTTATCATTTCTGGCGGGCGGCCACGCGGGACGCTATACAGTGTCTATCAGTTCCTGGAAGATTTCTTTCATGTGCGCTTCCTCACGTATGACCACACGCATGTCCCGGATGCATCTGCCCCCAGGATTCCCTGCGGGACGTATAAATACAATCCACCCTTTTCGTTCCGGTGGAGCGCTTACGGCGAGAATACAGAGCATCCAGAATTCGCGGGTCGACTGCGAGTAAACACAGTCACAGATGATGAACGATTGGGGGGAAAGACGCAGCAGACGCTTATTAACCACACCTTCCATTGGCTGGTGCCCTTCTCCGAATACGGGGCAGATCACCCGGAGTACTACGCACTGGTGGATGGAAAGCGCCATACCGACACGAGCTGGGCCGGTCCCCAACTATGTGTCACGAATGCGGAAGTCATGGAAATTGCTGCAGACGCTGCGATTAAACATCTGGATGAACATCCTGAGATCAAAAACGTCAGTGTCAGCCAGGCGGATAGCGATTGGTACTGCCGGTGCGACCCGTGTGAGGAGATCAACCAACGGGAAGGCACGCCAATGGGCTCACAGCTAACGTTCGTCAACGCCGTAGCCGAGCGTGTAGAAAGAGCACATGCGGACGCCAAAGTCGGCACGATTGCTTATTGGTACACCCGCAAACCGCCTAAAACTATCCGACCGCGACATAACGTCCAGATACAGCTTTGCAGCATCGAGTGCTGCATCCTCCATCCGTTGGATGATCCAAGCTGCGAGAAGAATCGAGCGTTCTGTCGGGATACGGATGAATGGGGGAAGATCTGCAATGACATTTGGGTCTGGAATTACGACACCAATTTCCGCGCTTACGACCTGCCTTTCCCAAATTTGCGTGCTATCGGTCCGAAGGTCCGCTACTTTCTACGCAACAACGCACAGGGCTTGTTCATGCAAGCGGTTTATAATGGCACAACAGGGGAGCTTTGCGATCTTAGGAATTATCTGATCGGGCACATAATCTGGAATCCCCATCTGGATGACCGAGCCATCTTAGAGGAATTTGTCAAGCTGCACTACAAAAGCGCAGCTCAACCGATCATAGATTACATCAACATGCTCCATGACAACGCCGAAGAAGTGGGGGTTCACCCGAACTGCTTCCCATCAGTAGAGGAGGTGGGGCTGAATCCGGAGGTCTCGCAAAGAATCTTCGACTATTTTGAGCAAGCTCTGGCCCTTGCGGACGATGACGACGTCCGGGCGCGTGTCGAGAAGGCTTCGATCTCCGCTTACAAGGCTATGCTCGTTGCGGGGGGCGAAATGGAAGCAGCAAAGCGCGCCGGACTAGTTGACCGCTATATCATCCTGTGCGAACGCTACCAGATGACCCACGTTGCAGAACAAACGCTCGCCTCCGAATACTTCAAACTACAAAGAGCTCATCTGCCGGACGAGGAATTGCATATAGAGTACGAGGAATGGGTGAAGGAAGCGATAAAGAGAGGTTGAAAGGGAGGAATCTATATGCCCTTTACAGAGGAACAAACCCAGCTCCATTACGAGAATAGCTATGTAATCGCTGCTGATGTCATCGAGTCCGGGAGTCTGCGGGTACTTCGCGGCCGCTATGATGAATTGATCGCCGAAGGTCCCCCAAAGATCCCAACTAACGCAGGACGATCAATCGGTTGAAGTCGGAGGATTTGAAGCGATTGGCTGAAGCATTATGGGCTTATGACCATTCCCCATTTGAGACGTTTCAACCTGTGAGTCTCTAACCTGTTCAATTGACAGCCGGAGAGCCAAATATGTCAATATCAAAAACGCTTTCTTATCGACTATCAGAAGGCACATTAGACTGCTCCCAGATGAATGGCTGGGATATAGTCGTCGCTGACGAGGCGATATCTTCCGAAGAATATGCGGCCGAAGAGTTCCAAAAGTGGTTCGGTCAGGCTTCGGGGATAGAACTTCCCTTGCGTACGACTGCCCAAGGGGAAGCCGATCATGTCTATATAGGACCGGATGCTGGGGCTCTTCATTATGCCACTCCCCGATTGAATCTATCGGGGATAGGAGAGGAGGAGCTGCAGATCGTCGTAGAGAGTGATCACGTCATTATTTCTGGCGGGCGTCCCCGCGGCACGCTCTACGGAGTCTATCAGTTCCTCGAAGATTTCTTTCATGTGCTCTTCCTCACGCATGACCAAACGCACGTCCCGGAGGCGTCTGCCCCCAGAATATCCTGCGGGACATATACATACAATCCACCATTTTCGTTCCGGTGGAGCGCTTACTATGAGAATAGGGAGCACCCGGAATTCGCTGCGCGCCTGCGGGTAAATACAGTCACAGACGATGAAAAGTTGGGGGGCAAGACACAGCAGACTCTCATCAACCACTCCTTCCGCATGCTGGTGCCCTTCGATGAGTACGGTGCAGACATACCGCTCCCCTTGACAGAGCGACAAATATTTCGCAAATTGGGGTTTGAGAAGGGAGGTCAAGGTGTCGAGCCCCGAAGTGAAAGATGGTAAGCGCTGGACGGCGACCCGTAAGGGAGAGATTGTGTTGGCTCTTTTGAGAGGAGCAGATCTATCTGAGGTGTGTCGTAAGAATGGAATTAGCCAGTCGCAGGCGTATGCTTGGCGTGATAGTTTCTTAGAAGGGGGCCAGGAGAGTCTGAAGTCTCGGCGTGGTCGCAAGGATCCGAAGGAGCGAGAGGTTAGCCGGTTGGAGCGCAAGGTAGGGCAGTTGACGCTCCAGTTGGAGATACTCGAAGAGGTAGCCCGTCTAAAAAAAACGAAGCGGTTGCCTTGAGTGGGCGGTTTTTGGGTCGAGGCTATTCCCGCAAGGTGGTAGCTTTGGCTTTGGGTTTGCATCGTTCGACTCTGTATAGGTTTAGGGATAGAGGTGTCAGTTCTTCTGTTAAAGAGCCTGTGATAGATGAGGAGCTTGCTTTTCGTATTCGAGGGATACTGGACCAAGAAGAGGCATTTGGTCACAGGCGGGTTTGGGCGCATCTTCGTTTCAAGGAAGGGGAATGTGTCAACGTTAAGAAGGTTCATAGGATAATGAAGCTTAAGGGGTGGCAGTGTAAGCTGTGGAATCGTCCCGGGAGAAAGGGGCCACAGGTTGCCCAGAAGCGTTCTGTGGTGGATAGTCCCGACAGTTTGTGGTCGAGTGACTTGACAAAGATTTACTGTGGAAAAGATGGTTGGTGTCCTCTTATTGCGGTGGTGGACAACGGAAGCCGGGAGGTTCCTGGGTATCGTTTTAGTCGAAAAGGGAGGGCACTGGAGGCCACAGATGCCCTGGATCGGGCCGTGATCTCTCGATACACTTCCAAGGAGGCTGTCCCCCAGGGTCTCACTTTGCGCTCTGACAATGGTTCCATCTTTTTGGCTCGGGCCTATTTGGCCAGTACCGAATATTGGGGAATTCGTCAGGAATACATACCAAGTGGTAAACCCGATTGGAACGGTGTTGTAGAGCGTTTTTTCAGGACCCTCAAGCAAGAGTGTGTTTGGCTTCACAAGTTTGAATCCTTTGAACAGGCTGAGAAGATCATATCTCAGTGGATCGATAATTACAACAAGAACAGGCTTCATTCATCCCTGGGATACAAGACCCTGCAAGAATGGAGAAAACAATAATATCTGCTACCCCAAGTTGCTTAATCGGTGTCGCTTTCCAGGGGGGCAGTACACAGATCACACGGAGTATTACGCACTGGTAGACGGAAAGCGTCATACCGACAAGCACGGCGCCGGTCCGCAGTTGTGTGTCACAAACCCGGAAGTCATCCGGATTGCCGCTGATGCGGCGATTAGATATCTGGATGAAAATCCTGAGATAAAAAACGTCAGTGTCAGCCAGGCGGATACCGATGCGTACTGCCGGTGTGACCCGTGCGAGGAGATCAATCAACGCGAAGGCACGCCTATGGGCGCGCAACTGACGTTCGTCAACGCTGTAGCTGAGCGTGTAGAAAGAGCACATGCGGACGCCAAAGTCGGCACGCTTGCCTATTGGTACACCCGCAAGCCGCCTAAAACTATCCGACCGCGACATAACATCCAGATCCAGCTTTGCAGCATCGAGTGCTGCACCCTCCACCCAATAGATGACCCAAATTGCGAGAAAAATAGAGCATTCTGCCAGGATACGGATGAATGGGGGAAGATGTGTGATGACATCTGGGTCTGGAACTACAACACCAATTTCAGCATTTACGATCTGCCCTTCCCAAATCTGCGCTCCATCGGCCCGAACGTGCGCTACTTTCTGGGCAACAACGCGAAGGGCGTGTTCATGCAGGGTAACCACAACGGCAGGACAGGTGAACTTTGCGATATTAGGAATTACCTGATCGGGAAAATGATCTGGAATCCGCACCTGGATGATCGGGCTGTACTGGAGGAATTTGTCGGCCTGCACTACAAGGGCGCAGCGGAGCTAATCATGGACTATATCAACATGCTCCATGACAACGCCGAAAAGAAAGGGGTTCACCCGGGCTGCTTCCCATCACCAGAGGAAATAGGACTGAATTCGGAGCTCTCACGGAGAGCCTTCGACTACTTTGAGCAGGCTCTGGCTCTTGCTGAAGATGACAACGTCCGGGTGCGTGTCGAGAAGGCTTCGATCTCCGCTTACAAGGCGATGATCGTTGCAGGAGGGGACATGGAAGCGGGGGAGCGCGCCAGACTGATCGAACACTATATCGCCCTGTGCAAACGCTATCAGATGAGCCACGTTTCAGAGCAAGTGCAGGCCTCCGAATACTTCAAGGAGCTCAGGTGAATTCTGTCTCCCTGTCACAGCACCGATCTCTAAATCAAAAGGACTCGGGTGTTTTGTCGTTCTGACGGCGCGGAATAATAATGGATCCAGCGTGAATTCAGCGGCTGCCTCAGCTTTTGAGCTGACCAGCGAGTTGGCACCACTACTGTAATCTTTTCAATTAACAACTGGAGGCCTTATATGTCAATCTCGAAAACTCTCTCTCATCAACCATCAGAAGGTACATTAGACTGCTCCCGGATGCGCGGCTGGGATGTTGTGGTCTCCGCCGAGGCGATCCCCTCTGAAAAGTATGCAGCCGAAGAGTTCCTGAAGTGGTTCGGGAAGGCCACGGGAATAGAACTTCCATTGCGGTCGACCGCCCAGGAGAGAGCCGATCACGTCTATATAGGTCCGGATGCTGCGGCTTTTGATTCTGCCGCATTGGGAGAAGAGGAGCTGCAGATCGTCGTAGAGAGTGATCACGTCATTATTTCTGGCGGGCGTCCCCGCGGCACGCTCTACGGTGTCTATCAGTTCCTGGAAGATTTCTTTCATGTGCGCTTCCTCACGTATGACCACACTCACGTTCCGGATGCGTCTGCCCCCAGGATTCCCTGCGGGACATATATATACAATCCACCATTTTCGTTCCGTTGGAGCGCTTACCTGGAGAATATGGAGCACCCGGAATTTGCGGCGCGACTGCGGGTAAACACAGTGACAGACGATGAAAAGTTGGGGGGCAGGACGCAGCAGACTCTCATCAACCACTCCTTCCACAGGCTGGTGCCCTTCGATGAATACGGCGCACATCACCCGGAATACTACGCGCTGGTGGACGGAAAGCGCCATACCGACAAGTACGGCGCCGGACCGCAGTTGTGTGTCACAAACCCGGAAGTCATCCAGGTTGCTGCAGAAGCTGCGATTAAGAGCCTAGATGAAAATCCCCAGAGCAAAAACGTAAGTGTAAGCCAGGCGGATACGCGTGCGTACTGCAGGTGCGACTCTTGCGAGGAGATCAACGAGCGTGAAGGGGCACCGATGGGATCACAACTTGCGTTCGTCAACGCTGTGGCAGAGCATGTAGAAAAGGCACACCCGGACGTCAAAGTCGGCACGCTTGCTTACCAGTACACCCGCAAGCCGCCGGTGACCATGCGACCGCGACATAACGTCCAGATCCAGCTTTGCAGCATCGAATGCTGCACCCTCCACCCTATAGATGATCCTAAGTGCGAGAAGAATCACGCATTCTGTCAGGATATGTATGAGTGGGGGAAGATCTGCAATGACATCTGGGTCTGGAACTACAACACCAATTTCAGCATTTACGATCTGCCGTTCCCAAATCTGCGCGCCATCGGTCCGAACGTCCGCTACTTCCTGCGCAACAACGCAAAGGGCGTGTTCATGCAGGCTAACTACAACGGAAGGACAGGGGAACTCTGCGATATTAGGAATTTTCTGATCGGGAAAATGATCTGGAATCAGCAACTGGATGATCAAGCTATCCTGGAGGAATTTGTCAGGCTGCACTACAAGAGCGCAGCTCAACCAATTATGAATTACATCAACATGCTCCATGACAACGCCGAAGAACTGGGAGTTCACCCGCGCTTTCCGACGCCAGAGGAGGCAGGTCTGAATCCGGAGGTCTCGCAGAAGGCCCTCGACTACTTTGAGCAAGCTCTAACGCTTGCGGACGATGACGACGTCCAGGCACGTGTAGAGAAGGCTTCGATCTCCGCTTACAAGGCGATGATCCTTGCAGGAGGGGAAATGGAAGCGGGGGAGCGCGCCAGACTGATAGACACCTATATCCTCCTGTGCGAACGCTACCAGATGAGCCGCGTTTCAGAACAGGTGCTGGCCTCCGAATACTTCAAAGAGCTCAGATGAATTGGGTCTGTCGGATTCTGAAGTGATCCCCGTATCTACAGAACTCGGGTGCCCTGTCATGCCCTTTTTGGATTCGACGCGGGGTAACTATAAATCCCACGCAGACGCAACGGCGCGCGTCTGTCTTGCGAGTTCCTCCCGGCTTTCGCCCTTTTGCCCGTTGATGACTTCAAACGTCCAGACTCCCGCATAACCGACCCGTTGCAGCGCCGACCGGATAGCCTGCCAGTCCAGACCCCCTTGCGTCGGGACCCAGTGATTGTCGCGGGGCCGGTCAGCGTCCACATCTTGCAGGTGGGTGCCCCAGAGGCGATCACCCGCAGCCTTGATTTCGGAGACGGGATCGATGCCCGATGTCCAGGCATGCCCGGTGTCAACCACCAGTCCGACCTGTTCCGGTGGATATGCATCGACGAAGGGGCGCAGTTGATGCATTGCAATCAACGGGTAGACAATCGGATCATCGCCTTCAATTGCGTTGAGTTCGGGAGCTTGCTCCATCACCCAACTGTCAGCCTTGCCTAAGGCATAAGGCAGGTTTTCGAGCAACATCCGAACCCCCGCCTCGGCGGCTACAGGTATCAGTTCATCCAGAGACCGCTTTACCGCGTCCTCCATAGGCACGAGCAATGCCTTGATATCCGCGCCTTCCGGCAGAAAGATCGGGTTCGGGATCGGATGGATGATGACGCCGGATGCACCGATCTCGCCCGCAAACAGAAGGTGATCAGCCAGTACCTTAACCTTTTCCTGCCGCCAGTCCTCAGTGGGTGCGCCGAGCACGTGATATCCGGGCGGCGCGTGCAGCGTGGTGGCGAGCAGTTGTCGGCGTTCGATCTGCCGACGCACCTCGGCCGCAGCTTGCCCGGACGGAGGCCCAGACGCATGTGGGACCGCTGCCACTTCAATGCAAGGAAATCCTGCCGCTGCAATCCCGTCCAGCGCTGCCTCCAGATCACGATCCTTAAAGCCCGCCGTGCTATAACTGCTTTTTGTCATGGCAACAGTCCCGATCCGAGATGTTCCAGAAAAGCACCACGCCACATCAGTCCTGAAAATCTTCCAGCAGTCATTGTTCTGTCTCCTTTGTAAAAAGTGACTTAATCGTTCCCCACGAATTAGCCTCCACTGCCGAAGGGTTCGGATACTCTGGAAGCGGCACGAAGAACAGACCGTCAGGCCTGCCGACGTAAAGACGCGATCTATCCGGGTCTAAGGCCATTGCAAAAACAGGGCCGTTCCATTCTTCAAAGTTCAATGGTTGACTGCCCAAAGGCTGCCAGACAATTCCCCCATCAGTCGTGTAGAACACCCCCTCTGTCGTACCCGCATAGATGACACCAGGAGCATCTGGATCTGGCAGCAAGCAGATAGTGTTCCCCCAGATGGGGAGCCGATATTCTTCAGTATCAATCGGAGGACCATACTCGAGTCCCTCCCACGTATCTCCTTCGTCCAGACTCCGATATACGACCACCGCTCTTTTATCTCTGATTAATCCTTTGCCAGCGTAAAAGATCTTCTCATCCGAAGAGAACGCGAAGGCCCCACTCACTATTGAAAGATCCTCCCACGTCTCACCACCATCAGTGCTCCGACGGAAAGGTACGCCGGCCTTGAAGGCAAAGATAGTACTGCCGTCACTCGTCGCTGCGAGCTCTGTCCCCCAATTACTTCCGAAGTCGATACCAGGCCAATACAACAAACGCCACTGGTTACCTCCATCATCTGTGCGGTAAACTCTCCCGATAGGACCCTGTGCTAACAACAATTCCGAATTAAGAGAACCTATCCATAGTTCGTTCATATCTCCCGGCAGTAAACCCTGATTGATCGCTGCCCAGTGTCTTCCTCCATCTTCGCTGCGTAAGATACCCTCTCCCGAAGCTACATAGATCCGTGATGGATCGGAAGGATCAATGGCAAGGTCGCGGACATACAGGTTTCCCAAACCCTTGTTCATCGCTTCTACTTCTCCAGTATCTGGAGTAAATCGAAGGACACCGCCCGCTACAAGATCTTCAATGCCCACATAGACCGCGTTCCCTCCAGGTACTACTGCAATCGCTCTCACGTAATTACTTATAATTGGGCCGGACATCTGGGCGTCGATACCCGGAGCGATACCTGCTATAACCAGGGCTATCGCAGCAAGAACTATTGAGAATTTAACTATTGTGTTTTTCATTTCGCTTTACCTCTTTACAGGACACTCCGCGTTCTCTTCCTTTTCCCGAAGCCACCCTCGTCTGTTGCCCCCGACGTCCATGACGCGTCTCCCTGTCTACCTGTTATCGTCAAACAGGATCAAGTGGATAGAGGGGTTTGGGTCGGTGGTAATAGGTAAAGTGCTCCGGGCCAGTGGCAGTCACGCCGGGCGTATCGACCGCGATGATTCTCGCCGAGACGGGTTCGTACGCCGCCCGCGGGGCTATGACTCCCTTGGCCACGATGATCTTCTTCGTATTGGGACGGATTCCGAGGCTTAGGATCTGATGGAGGCTCATCGGCGCCTCGCGCAGGCTGTTGAGCACTATAGTGTGGCCCTCATCTGTCTCTACAACAGCGGTGATGCCCTGATCGAAGAAGCGTTTCCCGCCGTGGCGGGGCTCGGGTTCTATATATTTTCCGTCGGAGATCGTCCGGACCTGTCCTTGGATCGGGATCGGCTCCCCGTGGCGGCGGTCGGTCTTGCCGCCCACTTCCAGTTGTACGGTCTTGCGGACGCCTGCCTCCACGCACGCTCGTACGGATTCTGGATCGTACAGGACAACGAGGCAGTTTTGAACGCCCTGTCTTATGATCTCAGAAAGGAGGATCGTCGAATCCCCCGGACTGCCGCCGCCCACGTTGTCCCCGCAGTCCATCAGAGTTACCGGGCAGCTTGGACTTGCTGCTGCCTCCTTAACCGCAGTCTCCGGGTCCGGCAATTTCATGTTTAGCCCCTCCCGCCGCTCCCATACGAAATCGGAGAGACGCTGTACCTCGGCCTCTGCCCGCTCCTTGTCTGCCTCGGCGGCCACGACAGCGGCCGGGCCCAGATCGGGAACATCCGCATAGGCAAATCCGACCGCAAAGGAGGCGGACAGGATACCAGGAAGGTTAGCTATCCTGTGGACTTCCCTTACGATCTCGGCCATAGCACCCGCGCCGGTATGGTGCTGAGCGATGTTGGGAAGCAGTGGGGGTTTCTTCATCGCCTGCACGGGATGGATCTCCCCTCTCACCGTCCGGGCGATTAGCGCAGCGCACTCAATGCCTCTTTCCCGTTGGTCGAGGTGGGGACAGGTCCGGTAGATCACAGTCGCAGTGGGACAATCCACCATCCGGGACGATACGTTTGCGTGCAGATCAAGCGACAACACGATCGGAAAATTAGGCCCCACTTCACGGCGCAGACGCTCTGCGGTCTCTCCGTCAGCGTTCGGATAAGCCTCAGAGACCATCGCCCCGTGCAGAGCTAACAGGAGGCCGTCCAACTGACCGGCCTTGCGAAGGCCTTCGATAAGGTCTCCGACGATCTTCTCATAGGTCTCCTCTGTGACCGGACCTGACGGCGTCGCCGATGCCATCAGGATCGGCACGGCCTCAAAGCTATTTTCCTCTGCGCCAGCGATAAAGCCTCCCATCTCGTGGTGCGCATCTTTCCAGATCTCAATTACGTCCTCTCCATAGTGTAGGCTTGAGTCCTCAAAGTGCTTGAGTGTGGTGGGTACATCTGAAAACGTATTGGATTCGTGCATAAAACCGGCAAGTGCAATGCGCATAGCTACCTCCTTAACCACTAGACAGTAGGACCCGATTGAATCTATCGGGGGTAGACAGGGACTCCCCTCAAGTATTTCGTGAACGTCAATTTACCTTCTTCACAGAACAAAAATATAGAAGGGCTCGGTACCTGTCAATGTTTTTTTGAATAGATCCCGTATTTGTGCATGTAATAGCCCATACACGGGACGGGTTATGAATGTGACTCTGATTCGGAAAGGTAAAGCTTAGGTTTTGCAAAGAGATAACAATTTGCACGAACGAATGTTTTCGTAGGGGCGATCCCCGATAGATTCAATCAGCGACCACTCGGCCCAAGGGCGGGATAACCCCGCCCTCACATTGTCACAATCGTGAATGTGATATTTCTCTTGACTTTGGATATATCCCCTTGTAGATTTAGGGAGTAATACAAAACGACTGTGAGGCATCAGGACAAAAAGACAAGGTAATAACAGCAGAAGGTGAAAGTCGTGAAGTTCACTGACAGTGTATCGTTAGGGTTGATTTTAGCCATTTTTGCAATTCTATCAGGCTGTGGGGAAGATAGCAGTCCGACTTCCATTTCTTCTACACCTACGGGCACAGATCAGCTCCCTCTGGCACATTCATTCGAAGACGGGTTCGATCTGTCTTCTGGCACGATCTCCTCTTCCAGCGGAGACTTCTCCGCCGCTAGTATAGATGGCAACGCTATGATCTACGCCATAGTTCCGGCTCAAATGGAGGATAGAAGCAGATCTAACTTCAGTTCTATATCCAAGAGAGATCTAGCCGGCCCAGAGACGATGAAGGTTGTGGAAGGACACTACTACGCCGTCAGGAGCAAGGAGGCTGACTTTGGGAAAATCTTTCTAACTGCAGTAGAGGATTCCTCCCTAACTTTCGATTACTGGTATCCCGTACCTTTCAGAGATACAAGCAAGCCACCTCCGAGTGGCGGCGGGGGCGGAGGCGGCTATCCATATTAACAAGCAATTAGATAGTAGATAGGGGGCACATCCTTCTTTCCCTTGTCCCCGATTGAGCCCCCGATTGAATCTATCGGAGAGAAGCAATCTCGTAGACAGTATACGGGGTGGCAGCGCTTCTCCCTGTATCGGGATTTTTTCAGCCCATTTTGGATTTCATCTTGACAAGGAGTCCCTTTTTTCTTATATTGTTGACTAAGTGTATCAACAATTGAAGAATTCCAATGCTTTTGCGTTTACCAAGTAATTAGCCAACTGCCAACGAAAACATCAGGAGATGCAAGATGCCAGAGCAAATCGAGGTGAACCCTGAATGGCCCTGGACGAAAACATTCCGGATTTCCCAGGGCATGCGGGTGGGGAACACGGTGTACCTCTCGGGACAGATCGCTTTCGACCCGGACGGCAACGTGGTCGGTGTGGATGACATGGGTGCACAGGCGCGCCAGGTGTTCAAGAATATGCGAACGGTCCTCGCTGAGGCCGGAGCAACCATGGAGGACGTGGTAAAGCTCACGGCGTTCATCACCGACTTCAGCAGGTACCCCGACTACGGTGCGGCTCGCGCAGAGGCTTTCCCTAACAATATCCCGGCCAGCTCCACGGTCGCAACGCCGGCGCTCGTAAACCCTGACCTGCTGGTCGAAGTCGAGGCGATTGCGGAGATCGGAAGCGGGGTCCAAACGTAGTTGCCGATCCCTAAAACATAGGTTACATATAACAGCCAAAACACCTGTGGCACTTTTCAATTAATGTAGGTAAAGCAGCCTACTTCAAGTATAGATAGGTGATTCGCATGACCAAAGCTAATATCGGCTGGAAAGAGAAACTTGCAGACAGAATTCCGCCAGATCTGAGAGAGGAGATAGATATTTTCGAAACTCAGATCCAGTTGAGAAAGCAGGGCAAGATCGATGAGAAGGTCTTTGCGGAGACTCGTCTTCGGCGCGGAGTGTATGGTCAGCGCTACGACAATGGACAGCGTAATGATGGGGTAAAGACCCAGCAGATTAAGTTTCCCTCTGAGGAACTGACAAAGGGTCCTAACACGTTGTGGGACGCCCCTGGGATGATGCGGATTAAGATCCCCTTTGGTGGAGTGACAGCCGAGCAGATGGACGTTTTGGCCGATTTGGCAGAGGAGTATTCCGACGGAATCTCTCATATTACCACCCGTCAGGATATCCAATATCACTTCATCCATATTGACGACACTCCGACCCTTATGCGGCGGCTCGCCGCTGTCGGCATCACAACCAGAGAGGCGTGCGGCAACGCCGTTCGCAATGTGACCGCCTGCCCTCTGGCAGGGGTCTGTTCAGATGAGACCTTTGACATTACTCCTTACGCCAAGGCGTGCTCCAAGTTTCTGCTCGGCCACCCGGATACACAGGACTTTGGACGCAAATTCAAGGTGGCGTTCTCAGGCTGCACGCAGCACGCCTGCGGTCTGGTGAATATGCACGATATGGGCGCTGTCGCCGTAAAGCGTAAAGAGAACGGAGTAGAAAAGCGAGGTTTTGAATTCTACGTGGGCGGCGGCCTGGGAGCCGTTCCACATCAGGCAAAACTATTTGATGAATTTCTGCCGGAGGAAGAGCTTTTACCGATGGCGCAGGCGATCTCCCGGGTCTATGCTCGCATGGGCGAAAAGAAGAATCGGGCCCGCGCCAGAATCAAGTTCCTGGTCGCCAATTTGGGCATAGACAAGTTTCGGGAACTCGTACTTGAGGAACGGGAGAAGCTCCCGACCGAGCCTGAATGGACAGCATATCTTTCCGACATCAATGCGTACGATGAAACGCCCCTTAAGGAGGGACAACCCTTAAACGGCGCTGTGCCTCCTGAAGGGTTCGACCGGTGGTATGCAACCAACGTTCATCCACAAAAACAGGAAGGATATGTCGTAGTAACCGTGACTCTGCCCCTAGGCGATATTACCTCTGACCAGCTCCGAGCCCTGGCGGACATTTCGCGGCGCTTCGTTAAGGATACTATACGAACTACAGTGGAGCAGAATATCGTGATGCGCTGGGTGCGCGAAGCCGACCTGCCGGAACTTTATACGGAGCTTCGTAAGATCGGTCTGGGAGATGCCGGTGCAGGGACGATTGTGGACGTGACAGCCTGCCCCGGGACGGATACGTGTAAACTGGGAATTGCCTCTTCGCGAGGTCTTGCTGGGGAACTGCGAAATCGGCTTGTAGAAAAGAGCTTTCAGTTTGATGAAGCCATCAGAAATCTGCGGATCAAGATCAGCGGCTGCTTCAATGCGTGCGGTCAACACCACATCTCCGACATCGGCTTCTACGGCGTCAGCAGAAAGGTCCAAGGCTACACTGTGCCCCATTTCCAGGTGGTGTTAGGAGGCCAGTGGGTGGAAAACGCCGGATCGTTCGGACTGGCGGTAGGCGCTGTTCCCTCCCGCCGAATACCCGATGTGGTGACCGTAATCACAGATCGGTATCTGCAGGACCGATCAAACGGAGAAAGCTTCCAGGATTTTATCCGCAGGATCGGCAAGAGCGAAGTCAAGAAGCTATTGGACGATCTGACACAGGTTCCACCTCACGATATAGACAGCTCCTACTATAGCGATTGGGGCGACCCGCGGGAATTTACGATAAAGGATATGGGAGTAGGAGAGTGCGCAGGGGAAGTGATCTCTGTGGTGGAGTTCGGCCTATCTGCTTCAGATCGCGAAGTCTTCGAAGCCCAGATACAATTAGATAGCGGGGAGTTCCAAAAGGCAACCCAGATGGCCTACAGTTCTATGCTCCGTGCAGCCCAAGCGCTCATCAAAACCCAAAATGTCGACATCTCGGATGATGAAGAGGAGATCATCAGTGAATTTCGAGAGCGCTTCTGCAATACGGAGTTATTCTATGACACTTATGCGCGGGGGAAATTTGCAAACTACCTTTTCAAGGCTAAGGAAAGGCCAACTGTCGAGTACACTCAGGATATAGCCCATCGCCGGATAGAAGAGGCGCAACTCTTTATCGAAGCGGCGTACAGTTGCTACGGTAAGATGAATGTCACCCCTATGAAAGTCAAGTAGACTGTAGTCAGTAGACAGGGAACGGCAGTAGGGGCGAACCTGTATGTTTGCCCCTACAAGAGGAGTTTACAGGTTTTTATGGACGTGCAAAAGATCAATGTTAAGTTCTACGCTGAGGATCCCTCAGCAGTACGCCTGAAGGATTTCATCGGGATCTTTACCTCCTGGATACAAAACACCGACGATGAGGATGAAGTCATCTATCTGGACATCGCCGATTATAGCCACATTTATGCCGGTCCCGGGGTGGTTCTCATCGGCCACAGAGCGGACTTTAGTATGGATAACGCCGACAACCGCCTCGGCCTCTTGTACAACCGCAAGCAACCGCTAAATGGAAACAATCGGGAAAAGCTCCTTTTTGCATTTCGATCGGCACTCAAGGCGTGTTGTCGCCTGGAGGAGGAGGCAACGCTGGAGGGGAAGCTGAAGTTTAAGGGGAATGAAGCCCTCTTTACCATCAACGATCGGCTCTTGGCGCCCAATACTCAAGAGACATTTTCCGACATCAAGCCCGACCTGGAAGATCTGTTAAAGACGCTCTATACCGGTTCTGATTTTGACCTCAACTGGAGAGAAGATCCGAAGCAGAGATTTGCCGTACACCTCACGACAACGACTCCTTTTGACGTCTCAACTCTCCTGAAACATCTCGAAGATGCTTCGTAGTTAGCTATTGGTCTATTACTTTTTCATCTACATACAAAGAGTCCGTAGGATTGTGCCTTGCGGGCTTTTTGCTTTAGCTCATAAAAATCAATTGCATTAATTAAGCCGATTTAGTATATTCAAAGTAGACCAGATATCGGATTATCTCTTGTGCTTACTTGAATCTCCTCGTCTACTGTTTAGAGCATACACACGGGTCTGACCCTACTGTTTACTGATTTCAATAAGTCTATGTCTCTTTTGAACGACATAACCCTGGGTAGATACGTATCTGTGGATTCCACTGTTCACAGGTTGGATCCACGGACTAAGTTCGGGGCGTGCATGGTTTTGATGTCTGCCATTCTGATTGGAGATAGTTTCCCGGGACTAATAGGTCTTCTATTCTGCATTTTGGGGATCACCGCGCTCTCTAATTTGCCTTATGGGTTAGTGCTAAGGAATTTAAGGCCCTTTATGTGGCTCTTTATGTTGACCTTCGCTCTGCATGCTTTTCGGACTCAGGGCGCTGTTTTGTGGAATGTTCCGCTTATAGATGTGGCCATGACAGCGGAGGGCCTAAGGGAGGGGATTTTCTTGGCTGTACGGCTTTCGACTCTGATAATAGCCGCTTCACTTTTGACTCTGACTACTTCTCCTATGGAGTTGACGGACGGTCTTGAGAGACTCTTGACCCCATTTAAAAGATTCGGAGTCCCGGCTTACGAGCTTTCCGCCGTGACCTCCATCGCCCTCAGATTCATCCCGACCTTAATGGACGAGGCCCACAGGATAAGACAGGCTCAACTTGCAAGGGGAGCGTCCTTTGAGGGCGGACTTGTCAAGAGAATAAAGAGCCTGATCCCACTCTTGATACCTCTTTTTCTGTCCGCCTTCAGGCGAGCGGACCGGCTGGCCCTGGCGATGGATTCCCGATGCTACAAAGGAGGCGAAGGTAGGACGAGTCTTGTGGAACTGAGATTCAAGGCTTCCGACTTACTGGCAATGGGAACTGTGGTGCTTTTGTCAATAATTGCGATAACTTACGGTTGAGGAAACTCTTTTTAAGCAGACAGCAAACAGTAGACTGCATACAGGGACCCTTGCCCCCTTGAAAAATAGCAAACAGGGATGGAAGGCAGTACCCCCTGTCTACTGACTACTGTCTACTACCTACTGGGAGATCTCTTTATCACTTGGGTGTGGATACGCGCAACATCCGCCTGAGGCTCGAATACGACGGGACGAATTTTCACGGATGGCAAATCCAGCCGGGCCCTAGGACAGTGCAGGGGACGATAGTCAAAAAGCTATGCGTTCTGCTCGGAGAGGAGCTATCTTTAACCGGGGCAGGGCGGACGGATGCTGGGGTACATGCCAGGGGACAGGTCGCAAATTTCCATACGCGATCAGGGCTGGATGTGGAGAGCATCCAGAGGGGTCTCAACAGTCTGCTTCCCGATGACATTGTCGTCCTCGGTGCTTACGAAGTAGAAGGAAATTTCAACGCCAGATTCGACGCCACAAGTCGCGTCTATGTTTATAGAATATCGAAGCCAAAAAGAGCCATCGGAAGATTCTACGCTTGGTATTTGGAGAGGGATATGGATCTTGGGTCGATGCAGGAGGCTTCGAGCCTTTTAATTGGAACGCACGATTTCTCGTCTTTCTGTTCGTCTTCCACTGACGTAGAGAACAGAATATGCACTGTATCGTCGTCCCGATGGAGAAAGGAGGGATCGGAACTTACGTTTCAGATAGAGGCGGATCGCTTTCTCCACAACATGGTTAGAGCTATAGTCGGTACCATTGTGGAGATAGGCAGGGGCAAAATGTGCCCGTGCAGAATAAAGGAGATCCTAAAGACAAAGGACAGGACAGTGGCGGGGCCCACCGCTCCGGCCTGCGGACTCTGCTTGATAGAGGTGAAATATCAGTGATCAAGGCCCCCATCAGGTGGCGATTTTCGGCATTGGGACTCTTGGCGGTATTTATGGCAGGTGCGATCGTAAGCGTCCTGTTCCCAGGCCAAGCCTACGCTCGGGCACCTTACGGGGATATTGAAAGTTCAAGGAGAAACGCCATTGTCAGGGCCGTTGAGTCCACCGAGCCTGCTGTAGTCAGCATAAGCGTAACTGAGATCAGGGAGTACGTGACGAGGAGTCCCCTTATTTTCAGAGACCCTCTTTTTGAATTTTTTATTCCCCCAAGGAGGATAAGAAAACAGCTTAAAAACTTTGGCTCGGGCTTCATAGCTGACAAGAGGGGCTATGTCCTCACGAATACGCACGTGGTAAGAGACGCCTATAAGATTGTCGTCAACCTGCCCGATGGAAGGAACTTTGAAATTGAGGATGCAAGTAAGCAGGTGTGGACAGACGAACGCCTGGATATAGCAGTCATAAAGCTGAACGCAAAAGACCTTCCAGCGGCAGGGCTCGGGGATTCTGACGAGACATTTATCGGCGAGTGGGCCATTGCTCTCGGCAACCCATTCGGACTCTTTGAAGAATCTAAACCGTCCGTGTCCGTGGGCGTTATAAGCGCCCTCGGAAGGGATTTCGACCAGAGAGACTCCGGAAGGGCTATCTACAGGGATATGATCCAGACGGATGCTTCGATCAATCCTGGAAACAGCGGCGGTCCTCTTGTAAATAGCGACGGAGAGGTCATAGGGATAAATACGTTCATAATTACCGGGAGCCGCACCAACACAACATCTATCGGAATAGGCTTTGCCATTCCGATAAACAGAGCCAAAAAGACACTCAATGAGGTTATTACTCACGACAGGATAAGACCGACCTGGGTGGGATTTACACCTCAGGACTTAAATCGACTTATCGCTCAAAGTTTAAATCTAAAGTCCACAGAGGGTGTAATAGTCTCCGATGTAGAGAAGAGTGGACCTTCAGATAAGGCTGGGATAAAGGTCTGGGACATCATAGTCGAGGTGAACGGCAAACTCATAAAAGACGTAAACAGTGTAAAGGGGATATTCTGGGAAGCTACGGTGGGGGACGCCTATAAGATCAAGTTGATAAGGCAGGGGGAAGAGATAGAGACAACACTGAAGGTGGAAGAGCTTGAAGTAAGTAGACAGGTGCCCCTGCTGATCCCGCCCGATAGATTCAATCGGAGGTAGACTGGCAAAGACGTAGAAAGTGGAGTGTAAGAGGGTACATTGTTTAGGAGTGAATCACCCTTCAGTGACAAGGACGTCAATAGCAAATGAGCCGTCATTGGGAAAAGTAGCGTAGGAAACTGGTAGCAAGTGAGCAGGAAGGGCAAGGGCAGTAGGGACGAACCCAGGTCTTCGCCCGAATTTTCACGACACACATGCGGAGCTACCCCTACGGATCTGATTTTCGCTCTGACGTAAATTATGGCAAGAGAAGGTATCCCATTTTTAGCAGCCACTGCCCTGATAAGCGGGGCATTCTGGGGTCTCTTTGCCCTCTTTGGAGGAGCGGGCTTAAAGTGGATTTCTCTTTGTTCACTTACTATTCCCGTCTTTATAGCATATTTTTTCAGAGACCCGCAAAGAAGCCCTCCCCAGGGAGAGGGCCTTATAGTATCTGCTGCCGACGGCAAGGTAGTAGAGATAAAAAGCCTACCCGAAGGTTACCAGATAAGCGTATTCTTATCTGCATTTGACGTTCACATAAACAGGATACCCTTTTCGGGGAAGGTAACTTCTGTTGAACACCGTCCGGGGAGGTTCCTCGTAGCATCAAATAACCGGGCATCCTTTGAAAATGAACAGACAGTAGTAGGAATAGAAAGGGGGGATACAAAACTCCTTGTGAAACAGATAGCCGGACTCTTAGCCCGAAGGATCGTGTGCAACTTAAAGGAAAACGACGATGTAGAAAAAGGTGACAGATTCGGACTCATAAAGTTCGGCTCCCGCGTTGACCTTATCGTGCCTGAGAATACTAATATCCAGGTTAAGGTCAAAGATAGAGTAAAAGGTGGCGAGACAGTCATAGCCACTTTAGTCTAGAGAGGAGAGTCTTTCTATGCAAGGACTTCAAAGATGATCAATCCCAAAGATACGGTTCCGAGTCTATTGACGATAGGCAATATCTTCTGCGGCTTCCTATCCATTGCCTACAGCGTGGACGGTCGATTTGAGGCAGCCGCGTGGTTGATCGTTCTGGCAGGCTTTTTGGACACTTTGGATGGGAAAGTAGCAAGATTTATCGATTCGCCGAGCAAGTTCGGCGTGGAATTTGATTCTTTGGCTGACGTCTGCTCCTTTGGGATTGCACCCGCCTTTTTAATATTCAACTACCGTCTGGACATGCTCGGCCCGTGGGGTGTGAGCATAGCGTTTATATTCCTGCTGTGCGGGACGATAAGGCTCGCAAGGTTCAACTCCCGTCTGATCGGCACTGGTAAGGAGCAGTTTTCTGGGCTCCCGATTCCCCCTGCTGCTTTGACTTTGGCCTCGTATGTAATCTTTAGTAACAACGTGTGGCTAGGTCTGAGAGGCACCCAGATTGCAGTATTATTACTGTTAGCCCTATCTCTTTTGATGGTCAGCACTTTCGAGTATGAGATCTTTCCCAGGTTCAGCTTCAGCTCGCTGGGGAACAGCATTAAGCTGATCTACGTCATCGTCGCTTGCATCTTGATGATTCCGTTTGCCGACGAGGTGCTCTTCCCGTTTGCTATGGTGTATGTCCTTTCAGGTGTAGCAAAGTGGTCTGTGCATCTTGTCACCGACAGAGAGGTGGCGGAGGAGATATCTAACTGACAGTCAAATTGTGGTGCACCGTGCGCTCCGTGCTACCACTCCATGAGGAAATGTAGATGCTGAGCAGGGATAAGGGAATCGGCCTCTTAATAGTCTTCCTGTTTGTAGGATCTTTGATAGGCAATATGTTGGGGATGATACTGGGCCTTGTGTTCGATCTTGCAGACGTTTCCCAAGACCGCGTTGTGTATCAGGTTCTGGTCAGTCATCTGGTCGATTACGAGTTCGGTCCTCTTCGCATCCCTCTGATCCTTTTATCTTTTACTTTTGGGTTTGAGCTTCACTTCAATCTGCCGAGCATAGCCGGCCTTTTGTTAGCGTGGTATTATTATAAATATTCTTACTGATTCAGAGTGCAACCGCAGTGTCCTTGAAAAAGAACTGTTTTAAGGAGGTGGGATATCATGTTTGGACTAGGACCCACGGAGCTCATAATAATCTTCCTGGTAATTCTCCTTGTCTTCGGGGCAAAGAGGATCCCAGAGATAGCACGCGGTATGGGCAAGGGAATCAGAGAGTTCCAAAATTCGCTCAAGGATGTTAAGAAGGAGATCGATGTGAGGAGCGCCGTTGAAGACACACAGGAAAGCTCCAACGAGCGTTCAGAAGAAGCGCAAAAAGATGAAGGGAACAAGGTAGAAAAGAAGGAGTAAACGAGTACAATGTGGACAGAGGCACATCTCCCATCCCTTGAGTCCCTGATAGATTCAATCGGGGATTCGGGGTTTTCACCCCTCGCAATTACCAAAGGTCTCAGCAGATGTTATTGCGAGCGCCCCCGATTGAATCTATCGGGGGGAAGCAATTTCGTAGACAGTAGTCGGAGAGGGGCAGGGATGCCCTGTATGCTGTCTACTGTTTTCTGTCTACTTGCTGGGGAGCGATTTTGGATCTAAATGAGATGAAGGCTCACGAACTTGTGGGCAGGATAATAAGCCATGAGATAAAGTCCAGGGATGTGGTGGGAGCTCTCCTAAGGCGGATAGATGAGGTAGAAAAGGACGTAAACGCCTTCATCACGGTCTTAGAGAATGAGGCTATCCAGAGCGCAGAGAGGGTAGACGAGAAGGCAAAAAAGGGCGAAAAGTTAGGTGCACTTGCGGGAATCCCTGTCGCTGTGAAAGACGTAATATGTGTGTCAGGTTCAAAGACTACGTGCGGGTCGAAGATCCTTGAGAACTTCATCGCACCGTACGATGCTACAGTATCCGAGAAACTGAAGGCCGCCGATGCGGTGATCATAGGCAAGACAAATATGGACGAGTTTGCAATGGGCTCTTCGACCGAGAGTTCTTATTTTGGAATTACGAGGAACCCTCACGATCTCGACTGCGTCCCCGGAGGATCCAGCGGCGGGTCGGCCGCCGCTGTGGCTGCAAATGAGACGATCTTGGGCGTAGGCTCCGACACGGGGGGTTCGATCAGACAGCCCGCCGCCTTCTGCGGAATCGTGGGCCTAAAGCCAACATACGGAAGGGTATCCAGATACGGACTCATAGCCTACGGAAGTTCCCTGGACCAGATAGGTCCGATGACGAAGGATGTAAGGGACGCGGCACTCCTTTTAAATGTGATAGCAGGCCACGACCAGCGGGATTCTACCTCCTTTGCTAATCAAGTTCCCGACTATCTTTCGAGACTTCAAAACGGCGTTGAGGGGATAAAGTTAGGGCTTCCAAAGGAGTACTTCGCTGAGGGATTAGATCCACAGGTAAAGGATGCGATATTAGAAACTGCAGAACTTCTGAAGGAGGAGGGCGCAGAGATCAAAGATGTGTCCCTCCCTTACACAAAGTATGCGGTGGCGGCGTATTACATCATCGCTACGGCTGAAGCTTCTGCGAATCTGGCAAGATACGACGGCGTTAAGTACGGCTATCGGGCCGATGGCAGCGAAGATGACCTGATCCAGCTTTACATTAAGACGAGGAGCCAGGGCTTCGGAGAAGAGGTAAAAAGGAGGATAATGCTCGGCACTTATGCCCTGAGCGCTGGATATTACGATGCCTACTATCTGAAGGCCCAAAAGGTGAGGACGCTAATAAAAAGAGACATCGAAAATGCCCTTTCCGAGTGCGATCTGCTGATTACGCCTGTCTCTCCGACGCCCGCCTTTAAGATCGGAGAGAAGATCGATGACCCATTAGAACTGTATCTTTCGGATATCTACACTATTTCGGTCAATATGGCTGGAATTCCAGCCATATCTATCCCTTGCGGCACTTCGTCAGATGGGTTGCCCATAGCCCTGCAGATCTTGGGGAGGCCATTTGAGGAGGATACGATCTTAAGGGTGGCCTACGCGGCTGAACAGGGCTTAATAGCTGACGTTTGTCTCTGAAAAAAACATAGAAAATGGGACAGTTGGTCTGGTACTAATTCTTTCCCTTTTTCCCTCCCGGTGTCCATGTAGTATCCATAGCCAGTCCATGATTGTATTAAGACATCTAACTCTATAACAATATATGAAGGAAGGGAAGTGCGGACAAACTCCATTTTTTGGTTGACAAATGTACTTTACAATTATATACTTTAGCAGAAAATTTTGTATCTTTTTCTACTGAAATGTGATCTATGTCACAGAATATTTCTTGAAACTGATTGATACTGTTTCTCTTTAATAATAGCTAAAGGAAGGGGAGGAAATCATGAGAGTAATCTATAGAGGAGATTTGGATGGATCCGTATGTGCGGCCATTTTGACAGAGTTAGGTATGTGCGACGAGCTGCAACAGGCTCATCCCAAGGATATGCAAGATGCGAAGGTGGATGTGACGGATCAGGATCTTATTTGTAACCTGCCGTATCACCCAAACTGCTATATGTGGTTTGATCACCATTCCAGCGAGATCACCAAACCGGAGATGCCCAAAAATTTCAGAGGAAGAGTTGATGTGTCGCCAAGTACAGCGCACCTGGTTTACAATTACTTTCTTCCGGAACATCCGGAACTAAAAAAGTACGAAGAACTTGTCCACGACACCGATCTTGTGGACAGTGCAAACCTTACCCTCGAACAGGTTTTGAATCCCAAGGGAGCGATTCTTCTGGGTCTCTTGCTGGATCCTCGTACTGGACTTGGGCTTCAACGTGATTTTACGATAAGCAATTTTCAATGGGTGTCCGGAATTCCCTTACTGTTGACCAAACATACGGTAGAGGAAATCCTTGAAATGCCCGACTCGCAGGAGAGGATCAAGAAGTACACTGAGATGCAGGGCATCGCCGCTTTGTTCTATGCAACGAATTCTTATCTGGATGACAATGTCATCGTGACGGATGTTCGCGGCAAAGAGATTCCATCGGCAAACCGCTTCTTAATTTATACACTGCCTGGCCTTTCGGAAGGTAATATTTCTGTTCGGATTGCCGACGGAAAGAAAGACGAGTTCGATACCCTCTCCGTTGCCCATTCCATCTTTGTAAGGACATCTACTACCGATTCCGGAGAATTGTGCAAGAGATATGGTGGCGGAGGTCACAAGGGTGCAGCTACATGTCAGCCTTCCCTTAAGGATAGCGACCGGGTCTTACAGGAGATCATCGAAGCCTGTAAAGAGTAGCCCAACAGGAAGAGATGGACAGCGCTGGTCACAAACTGGTCCCCGATAGAAGCAATCGGGATCGCACATTCACAGGTCTCCATACATTTTTAGGGAGCTTCGGTATATACGAAGCTTGAATACATATAGTTTTGCATAAGAAATGTTACATACCCGTTCAAAGGGGAGGGGGAGTCCCCGGAAGCTGTCTCCTATTCAGATAGTGGCATAGCCTTAAATTCCCCCTTACCGTCCGACTCCACTTTGCCTATCGGTAGGGAGGGATCGTGATCCCATATAAATATCCATCCGTTTTCCGATCCTACCCTGAGAAGCTCTAATTTTTTCATCATTGTATCGTAAGGGAAGAGATCGTACGCCATGTTATATGGACCCTTAAGGTGCGAGGTCGTAGGCATAATATCCGCCGGGAAGACGGCCTTTTGTCCCTTTGACTCGATCAACACTCCCTGATGATGCCGAGTATGTCCTCCTGTCACAAAGACGCTCACTCCGTCGTATATTTCGACATCACCTTCAAGAAGTCTTAAGACTTCGGCATCCATCAGTGGCGCAAAATTGTCCCTGATGTAAGTCGTCTTCATCGTCCCGAAATTGTTTAGGGCGTCCTTCCACTCGCCCTTTTGAACCACGTACTCGGCGTTAGGAAAGGTCGGAACTATCTCCCCGTCCGAGTCATAGCGGGTTGAGCCTCCGCAGTGATCGAAATGGAGGTGCGACAGAACAACAATATCTACTTCCTCGGCCTCCACACCCTCCTTTTTCAACGACTCCAAAAGCGTCACACTATCGTCTATCGCGTATATATCCTTTTGCCTTTGTCCTAACTTTGTCCCGAATCCCACATCCACCAGCAGCAACTTTTCACTTGTCCTTATCAAAGCGCAGTTCATCCCCATGTCTATCCTGTTCTTCTCATCTGTCGGGTTTGTCCTTTCCCACAGCGCCTTGGGTACAATCCCGAACATCGAACCTCCGTCCAATTTGAACCTCCCGCCGCTGACCACCGTAAGCTCTACAGCGCCCATCGTTAACCATGTCATAATCTTATATCCTTTCCTGCGCGTCCTTAGGCATTCAACTATATAGTGGTTCTGTTTTGTCTGAAAAGATAGAAACTAAACGTGAAGTCAGATCTGCTGGTAAGGATGAATAGCACCCCCGATCTGGTGTAGTTCTTAAGCTAGACGTAAAGCTGTGGATTTACCTGAAGTTCCTGGAGAAAATCATCAACGATTCGCTCCTGGTCGTATTCAGGTTTCCAGTTCCACTCCTTTTGAGCATTGCTTTCGTCTAGTGGCAGAATGAATTTATCCACGATATCTTGTAGATCTAAATCTGGCTTGAAATCAATCTGAGCACCGGGCACCTTGGCTTTCACAATGTCCGTCAATTCCCTGGCACTAGCAACGGGAGTAACCCCAGCAAGTAGATAGTTGACCGTTTTGATGTTTTCCAGAGGTACCTCACTCAGCTGCACCATCGCTTGGGCCGCATCTTTAAAATACAGGACAGGGAACTTGGTTTCAGGCTTTACCCAGATCGTATATGGATTTCCCTTGGCACACTCCTCAATGACCCCGCAAGTGTATTGGGAAACTCCAGGAGTCTTCACCCCTGGTCCTATGATGGAGGGATATCGAACTCCTCTGAAATCAAGCCCATATTTCCTTTTGTAAAATAGCCCCATTTGTTCGCCGAATACCTTGGTGGCACCATAAAAAAGCTGGGGACGTTGAAGGGTATAATCACTAATGACCTCTTCCTGGATATCGAGTCCATAAGTCCCGATGGAGCTTGAAAAAAGCACTTGCTGAACGTCAAACAGTCTTGCTGCCTCCAGCACATGAAAGGTACCAAGGGCGTTTGCTCTAATAGCAGCAGCCGGATTGGCATCGGAAGGCACAGAAAGCATTCCTCCTAGGTGATATATCACGCGAGGTTGAGCATTCTTAACTGCATCCAGCACTTGGCTGAAGTTACCTAAATCACCCTGTACCATTTCTACTTGATCTTCCACGTCGTCTAGTCGTTTGATGGAAGGGTTGATATCGAAAACGACCGGATTCTTCTCTCCTTTTTCTAATAGAAGGCGCGCTACCTTTGCTCCAATAAAACCGGCACCTCCAGTAATGAGTGTAGCCATAGTGATCTCCTCCCTGACTTGGACAAACCGCTTCGTAGCTTGTAGCCACATCCCCCTGCACACTACCACATGGGTTCGCCCCTACATTAGACAAATTCGATGTCTGTATCTATTGAACAAGACAAAAACTGTTGACTTAAATGGCCTTTGTAGGTATATTGCCTGAGGTCGTCTATCCCACAGAAGACGCTCTCCTGCTAAGGAAAAGACATCTATGAAAAAGTGCCCGTACTGCGCAGAGGAAATACAGGATGAAGCTATAAAATGCAAACACTGCGGCGAATTTCTACCGTTGGAGAGTAAACATCACGACGACCGCCTACTATCAGAACCGGGAGTGAAATCCTACCAGTTGGGATGTCTTATTTCCATTGTACTTATAGTCTTGATCGTGTTGGCCTCATTCTTCGTATGCTTTAAGTATCCCCCCTTACATTAAGGAGGATCACAGATGGCAAAATACCAGATACTTCACTGGAAGAAGATACCCATTCAGGTCAAAGCCTTCGATGCAGAAAACGAAGCCAAAGAACAGCTTCCAGAGCGCTTCCAGGTTGCAATAGACGAACTTGCAATGGCACAGGGCGCAGTCGGCACAGACGCCTATCTGGAGGCGTGGGAATGGACTCCTGTAGAAGAGCAGGAAGGGACCCCCGAGGAAGTTGCCAAAGCTGTAGCAGAGGAACTCATCAAGAACACCAACCTGAGCTCGTACGGTGGTGGACTAAGCATAGGGATTAGCTAAAAACTGATAAAACTATCTATCAAGTTAACAGATCCCGTTATCTTGTCAAGGTGAATATGTATTGGTAAAAGGAGAATCAATGTCAAACAGGAAAAAGATTCTAATAACGGGGGCTGCAGGCAAGATAGGAAGGGTACTCAAAGAAGGCTTGAAAGACGATTATGACTTGCGTTTAATGTACCATCGAACCGTCCTGCCCGCCGAAGAGGGCGAGGAAGTAGTAATATGCGACATTGCAGATTTCGACTGCGTAAAGAAGGCTGTTGACGGAGTAGATACTGTGGTTCATCAGGCGGCAGACCCAGCGGTGGACGCCACCTGGGAGAGTGTGCTGCATTCCAATATCACAGGTGTATATAACGTCTACGAGGCCTGTCGTCAGTGCACCGTGAACAAAGTAGTCTTCGCCAGCACAAACCATGTGACGGGATACTATGAGAAAGACGGGAAGATATTTACGACCCCCGATATGCCCGTCAGACCCGACGGCTACTACGGAGCCAGCAAGGCCTTCGGGGAGGCTTTAGGGCGATACTACTCAGACGCCTTCGGAATTGCTGTTATCTGCCACAGGATCGGTACTTTTACAGGAGGAGATCCTGCCGTAGGCAAAGGGCGCATACTTTCGACGTGGATGAGCAATCGCGACTACATTCAGCTTACCAGACTGTCCATAGAGACGGACGTAAAGTTCGGAATATTCTACGCTATATCAGGAAATACGAGGCGATACTGGGACATATCCAGCGCACAGGAGATTCTCGGATACGATCCTGAGGATGATGCAGAAAGATTCGCCGAGGAGGGTGCCTAAGGCAGCAGTCAGTACTAAGTAAACAGGTAGGCAGGGAGCACTATCCCCTTTCACCTGTCTACTATCTAATGTCAAACGGGCGCGCCGCTACGGCTACAAACACACTCTTTGCGCCTCCCTCAGTGAGCGTGTTTGCGCAGGAATTCGCCGTTGCTCCCGTGGTAAGCACGTCGTCCACCAGAACCACTTTCTTATCCTTTAGATCCTCAGCCTTGACGACGCGAAACGCCCCATCCACGTTCTCGATTCTCTGGATGGGGTCTAATTTTGTCTGGACTTTTGTCCACTTCCACCTTGTCAAAATGTCCTCCCTAACCTCTATCTTCAGCGCATCCCCCAGGCTTTGAGCGATAATCTGGCTTTGATTGTAGCCCCTTTCCCTTTTTCTGCTCCTGTGGAGCGGAACTGGAACGATCATATCGGCTTTTATCATCCTGTCATCGTCCCTCAAGAGTTCCGCCAACATGCCCCCCAGTCTTCTTCCGATGGACTTTTTCCCACTGTATTTGAACTGATGAATTATGTCCTGGGTTTTCCCTACGAAGATGGATAATATCCGCACTCCACTGAAGTTAAACTCCCTTTTCTGACACCACTGGCACGGAGAGACGCTCTCAGCTAATGGCGCTCCACATCTTCGGCAGAAACCTCTATCGATCAGTTCCATACCGCCCCAGCACCCCTTACACACGACATGCTCGTCCTCCTCCAGATAAGACTCACAGACGCAGCAATGAGGAGGGAAGACAAAATCGAGTAGCGATCTGCATAGCAGCGCTGTGAAATTTTGAAGTTTCATCTCGCTCTGCGTTAAGTTTTAAAGGATTACATTTTGCTATTGAACTTTCGCCCTTGCGAAAGCCAAAATACAGCGTCCTTGCAGAAAAGTCAACAGAGAATCAACAATTCTTGGTAGGGGCAGACCGGGTATGTCTGCCCTTTAGGCAAACACATAGGTTAGCCTGTACTGCTTCCCAGGAAAGCGACACCAATTAAGCAACCTGGGGTAGTAGATAAAATTGTTTTCTCCACTCTTTTGGGGTCTTATATCCCAGGGATGAATGAAGCCTGTTCTTGTTGTAATTATCGATCCACTGAGATATGATCTTCTCAGCCTGTTCAAAGGATTCAAACTTGTGAAGCCAAACACACTCTTGCTTGAGGGTCCTGAAAAAACGCTCTACAACACCGTTCCAATCGGGTTTACCACTTGGTATGTATTCCTGACGAATTCCCCAATATTCGGTACTGGCCAAATAGGCCCGAGCCAAAAAGATGGAACCATTGTCAGAGCGCAAAGTGAGACCCTGGGGGACAGCCTCCTTGGAAGTGTATCGAGAGATCACGGCCCGATCCAGGGCATCTGTGGCCTCCAGTGCCCTCCCTTTTCGACTAAAACGATACCCAGGAACCTCCCGGCTTCCGTTGTCCACCACCGCAATAAGAGGACACCAACCATCTTTTCCACAGTAAATCTTTGTCAAGTCACTCGACCACAAACTGTCGGGACTATCCACCACAGAACGCTTCTGGGCAACCTGTGGCCCCTTTCTCCCGGGACGATTCCACAGCTTACACTGCCACCCCTTAAGCTTCATTATCCTATGAACCTTCTTAACGTTGACACATTCCCCTTCCTTGAAACGAAGATGCGCCCAAACCCGCCTGTGACCAAATGCCTCTTCTTGGTCCAGTATCCCTCGAATACGAAAAGCAAGCTCCTCATCTATCACAGGCTCTTTAACAGAAGAACTGACACCTCTATCCCTAAACCTATACAGAGTCGAACGATGCAAACCCAAAGCCAAAGCTACCACCTTGCGGGAATAGCCTCGACCCAAAAACCGCCCACTCAAGGCAACCGCTTCGTTTTTTTTAGACGGGCTACCTCTTCGAGTATCTCCAACTGGAGCGTCAACTGCCCTACCTTGCGCTCCAACCGGCTAACCTCTCGCTCCTTCGGATCCTTGCGACCACGCCGAGACTTCAGACTCTCCTGGCCCCCTTCTAAGAAACTATCACGCCAAGCATACGCCTGCGACTGGCTAATTCCATTCTTACGACACACCTCAGATAGATCTGCTCCTCTCAAAAGAGCCAACACAATCTCTCCCTTACGGGTCGCCGTCCAGCGCTTACCATCTTTCACTTCGGGGCTCGACACCTTGACCTCCCTTCTCAAACCCCAATTTGCGAAATATTTGTCGCTCTGTCAAGGGGAGCGGTATGAGCCTCTACTATTTTTCCCGGAATTGTGCTTGATCTTGGCAGGAAAATTTCGTAAATTCTCTCACTAATGAAAAAATTGAGTCTGTGCAGTCAACTTGTTGAACTGCGATCACCAAGACAGGATATCAGAAATCTTTATACTAGGAGGAATTCTATGACCGATTATCAACCGCTCGATCTGTCCTCTTTGGGCAACGCGGGCATGAAGGTTTTAGGTGAAGGGAATGACGCCCCGGTGGGTTCTCAATCGTTCCGCGGACTGCCATTTCAGGTCGGTTCTTCTGATGGAGGCGGTGATCGCCCTTTCCTCGCCTTCGGAGCGAAGCACCAGAGTGAACCACTCATTGTACCTATCAATCAGACTGCGAAGTCTGTGATCGTGGCTCACCGTCTGTTGGAATCGCCCATCATGGATGGCGGGCCTGTCGGCACTTTGGTGGGAGAGTACGTCTTTCACTTAGAGGGAGGCAAAGAGGTCAGCGTTCCGGTGCGCGACCGCTTCGAAATCTCCGTAGCGCCGACATATTCTCTCAGATCTGGACCCGGGGGAGGTCTGCCCTTCCTTGCGCTTCCCGATCAGAACGACGGTCTTGTGGACCGATTCGAGGGACCCTGGGATAGCGCCGGCAGGCGTCAGACAGAGGCATCACAGGGGTCTCCCCGCGGCTACTTTCTGTGGGCGTGGATGAATCCGGAGCCCCAGCGCGCCATCGTCTCGCTTGAGATCGTCCCGAAAGGTGGTCACCCTTTCCTGATTGCAGGGATTACGCTCGGTCACACAGATGAGTTCCCGTTCTCGCGAGAGGCAAAGCGAGAAGTAAAGATTACTCTGCCGCGGCCTGCAGATGCTCAAAAGCCGTTCGATCTGGAAGTTGAAGTGGATCGCGGTGTGGCGACATATCCTTATGCTCTCCCCGAAAAGTCCTCCGACGAATTCTTGGAGGACGACTTCAAAGGCTGGGGAGAGGAGCAGAACCCCAGGAGCAGTCCCAGCTATGTCGAGGTGGCGGCGACGCCGTCTGCGACCGTCAGGGTCAAACAAGAGGGCGAGGTGCTCGGAGAGGTCAAGTGGGGTGAATTGGAGGAGAAGGGAAAAATCGAGCCGTCACATCGCCTACATGTGGAGATCATCGACAAGGGTGTAAACTGGGTTCACACTACTGTCTTGGACGACGAAACTGGTAAGCCGGTGCCCTGCCGGATTCACTTCCGCTCCCCGGATGGCGTGCCCTACGCTCCGCACGGGCATCACGCCCACGTCAACTCCAATATGGGGACATGGCATATTGACGTGGGCGGCGATCTGCGCCTGGGTCAGATAACTTACGCCTATATAGACGGCACCTGCCAGGGATGGCTGCCCAGAGGAGAGATGATCGTGGACGTCGCCCGCGGCTTTGAGTATGAGCCGCTCCGCACTAAGGTCGAAATCACACCCGGCCAGCGGGAGCTTACACTTCACCTGAACCGCTGGTGCAACATGAACAAGGAGCGATACTTTTCCGGCGACTCGCACGTGCATTTTCTCTCGGCGCAGGGCAGCCACACGGAGGCCAGAGGTGAGGACCTCAACGTCGTCAATCTGCTGCAATCTCAGTGGGGACACCTGTTCACCAACACAGAGGAGTTCACCGGCGGGCCCAGCGTTTCAGAGGATGGTAGGAGCATCGTCTATGTCTCGCAGGAGAATCGCCAGCACTTCCTGGGACATCTTATTTTGTTAGGACTCAAAAAGCCCGTGATGCCGTGGTGCAGTGACGGCCCTTCTGAAGCGGAACTCGGTGGATCGTTGGAGATCACGATGTCCGACTGGGCGGATCAGTGTCACGAGCAGGGCGGTACAGTCATCATACCGCACCTTCCCAATCCCAACGGCGAGCCAGCTACCCTGATCGCGACCGGACGCACCGACGCAGTCGAAATGCTGCGCCACGGTATGTACCAACACAATGAGTACTACCGCTATCTGAACTGCGGCTACCGTCTGCCCTTGGTCGGCGGCACTGACAAGATGACATCAGACGTGCCTGTCGGAATCTACCGCACCTACGTCTATATCCCTCCGGACGAGGAGTTTACCTACGACAACTGGTGCAGGAACCTTGCGGCGGGGCGCACCTTCCACAGCGGGGGTCCGATCCTCCAATTTACTGTAGACAGCCATCACGTTGGCGATACACTTCAGCTTTCCGGCAACGGCGGTACAGTGGAGGTGGAAGCAACGGCGGAATCTATCCTTCCGATACATACGTTAGAGGTCGTGCAGGAGGGCCTCGTGGTAGCTTCTACAGAGGAGAGGAACGGAGCAAGGAGACTCCATTTGAAAGCATCTGTGCAGATAGAAGGCCACAGTTGGTTGGCCCTGAGGTGCAGCGGTCCCGGATACTCGACTGCCATCCCGCACTATGACGGATGGAGACGCGGTATTATGGCTCACACCTCGCCGATCTACATAGCCTGCGGGGGCGAGTGGTGGATGTTCAACCAGGAGTCCGCCGAGTATATGCTCACCCTTATAGAGGGCGGCCTTTCGTACATTGGAAATCTCAGTCGTCAGCACCGCCCGGGTACGGTCACACACCATCACGGGCAGCAGGATCATCAAGCCTATTTAGAGCGCCCCTTCATCGAAGCAAGGGACGCTATCCACCGCCGAATGCACCAGCTGGGTGTTCCGCATTAAGTTCCAGGTAGAATCTTTACTTCAAAGCCCGGTCATTTGATCGGGCTTTTTTATCTTCGGATCTTATTCTATATCAGCAACTTATAAATTTAGACAGACCTAAATATAAAATTTTGTGATTAAATACTTGACAAGGGTTAGTATCTTTATTATTTTATAGGCATACCTAAATTTTTAATTTGAAGGACTAAAATATGCTGAGCCAATCTGTTGAGGACTACCTGAAGATCATATACAAATTGCAGAAGGACGCTGGGAAGGTAACTACCTCTGCCGTTGCGGAAAATGCCAACGTATCTGCTGCTTCGGTTACCAGTATGCTGGGCAAACTGACCGATATGAAATTAGTCGTCCATACACCCTATCGGGAGGTTAAACTTACGCCCTCAGGTGAGAAGATAGCTGTAGAGGTCATTCGGCACCATAGGCTCTTGGAACTCTATCTGTCTGAAGCTTTGGGCTACACATGGGATCAGGTGGATGCTGAGGCTGAGGAGTTAGAACACGTCATCTCCGAAGAATTTGAGGATAAGATTGACGAAGCCTTAGGGCACCCGACGACAGACCCGCACGGGGATCCCATACCCACAAAAGAGGGTCTCCTCGAAGAAGTAGATCACGGGAGTCTTTCAGACTCAGATGCCGGGCAGACCGTCACCATTTCGCGCATCAACGACCAGGACCCTGACATCCTTCGTTACCTGGCCAGCCTCGGTATCTTCCCCGGAGTCATCGTCGCGGTTACCGAAAAGCTCCCTTTCAACGGCCCTATCCTCATCCAGATCGGTTCGGACAGACATACGTTAGGGAGGGAATTAGCAGATAAGATATTGGTGGGTGCAGCATCTTAACACTGGACAGCCAAGAGGCAAGAGGATGTGCCATGAGTAACGTCTACCCACGTATGAGGTTTTTATGATGAATCCAATCAACGTTTTACTGGTTATTATCGCTTTAGGTGCGGTTGGACTACTTCTATTCTGGCCTGGACGCGGTTTTTTCTGGCTTCGGCAGCTCCTTCGCTGGATGACCGCAATAACGCACTCCGAATCACCGCACGGTTCTTCGCGCCGAGGTTTTCTGCTGGCAGGCGGAGCCGCCCTTCTTGGGGCATTGTGGGTCGGCGGGCGGCGTGCCTTCGGCCGTGGAATTCCTTCCTCCATCGGCCTTGTTGCACAAGCAGAGGAGCGGGGGGCAATACAACCAAAAGCGGAATTGCATGCCCATCGTATGGGCACCGTCGGAGAGATTCAAGCGGGTGACTTCGACCCGACACGCTACTTGACCGCCTGGAACTTTAATGATTTGCCCTCTGAAGAACGCCAGAACTACTACCGTGAAACGCCTCGACCCGACGGGACGCTCCTGAGGGAATATGAGTTTATCGCAGTGGACAAAGAGATTGAAATTGCGCCCGGTGTCTTCTTTCCTGCGTGGACGTATAACGGGCAGGTTCCGGGTCCCACCATTCGCGCCACCGAAGGGGACAACATCCGCATTCTCTTCCGCAATCAGGGTTCCCATCCGCACACCATTCACTTTCACGGCTGGCATCGCCCCGAGATGGACGGGGCTTTTCCGGATCAGTTTGTCCCTCCGGGGGGTGAATTTCTTATCGAATTTGACGCCGATCCTGTTGGAATCCACCTCTACCATTGCCACTCGCTGCCGCTAAAACGCCATATCCATAAAGGCTTGTACGGCGTTTATATCGTGGATCCACGGGAACCGAGACCTCCCGCTCAAGAGTTGATCATAACGATGAACGGCTTCGATACGAACTTCGATGGCGACAACGAAGTCTATGCGGCCAATACCGTTGCCTTTTACTACATGAATCATCCGATTCAGGTCAAAGTTGGCGAGCTGGTGCGCGTGTATCTGGTTAATGTCACCGAATTTGACCCGGTTAACTCGTTCCATCTCCACGCGGCGTTTTTCGATGTATATCGGACGGGGACGCGTTTGCACACGGATGAGTTCACCGATACGGTTATGATGTGTCAGGGGGAACGGGCGATTCTGGAAGTCACGCTCCGGTATCCGGGGCAATACATGATCCATGCGCATCAGTCCGAGTTCGCCGAGCTGGGCTGGATGGGTATCATTCAGGCAGTAAGCGCAGTATAATACGTACAAGGAGTCAGAAGCAATGAACGCGGATCCTCATCCCGAATCCGAAGATACATCACATCACGGAAAAAAAAGTCTATCGCACTGGGTTTTCATCTTTTTGCCGCTTGTCCTGCTGGGTATTTTGATCGTCATTCTGCAGGTCCATGGTCCTGGCAAAGCCTTGCGTACCCATTTCCCACCCGTGGAGAAGATCGCGTTTCAGCGCATTGTGCTCCGGGACCAAGACGTGGCGCAAGAACGCCATAAAGAGATCATTTTGCACATCCTCAACGATGGCCCCAGTGAGACGACCGTCGCGCAGGTGATGGTGGATGAAGCCTATTGGCCCTTTGAGATCAGGCCAAAGGCAACACTTAACCACCTGGAGAGCGCGCAGATTCATCTGTTTTATCCCTGGGTGGAGGGCGACACACACGAAGTCACCCTCCTCACCTCAACAGGACTGACGTTTAGCAAGGAGATTGAAGTGGCCGTGGAATCTCCAAGTCCCAATTGGAGGTATCTCGGCATCTTTTCCCTTTTAGGGGTCTATGTGGGTGTGATCCCCGTTTTCTTGGGGCTGCTCTGGTTTCCGGCCATGCGAAATGTGAGCACCCGGGGGTTGAATTTCCTTCTGAGCTTGACCGTGGGATTGCTGGTCTTTCTCGCAGTGGACGCGCTCCACGAAGCCCTTGAAGTCGCTGATGAATTGCCGGAGGCTTACGAGGGTGTTGCGCTGGTCGTGGTCGGATTTTCAGGCTGCTTGCTGCTTCTGATGGTTATTGCTCGATGGTCGCGCACTCAGGCGTTGCAACGCGGTGAGACATTCCAGCGGATGGTACTCGCCTACATGATCGCCTTTGGGATCGGCTTACACAATTTAGGAGAGGGGCTTGCCATCGGTTCGGCATACGCGCTTGGCAACATCTCACTTGGAGGACTATTGGTGGTCGGATTTGCTGTTCATAATACGACCGAGGGGTTAGCCATCGTGGCTCCGGTTGCGAAACAGCGGGTCGCCTTTGCCAACTTCATCTGGATGGGAGCTCTTGCGGGTGTGCCGACGATTCTGGGCGCGTGGATCGGCGGCTTTACCTATTCGGCAGTCTGGTCTGTGCTGTTTCTTGGCATCGGAGCAGGGGCGATTGTGCAGGTCTCTTACGTCATCCTCCGTCAGATGGCACGCCAATCCGAAGACGCGGATGTGCTGACGCCCCACAACTTCGTCGGCTTGCTCGTGGGCTTCTTGATTATGTACGCGACAGGGCTTCTGGTCACGTTCTGAATCCTTTTTTGATTTGATACCGCTAATAAGGAGGGAAAGGAGATGTTTCGGCAAAGAACTTCACAGGTAATCGTTTTTGCTCTGCTTTTGATAGGTATCACACTCGTCGGTGTCGCGGGGATGCGGGATAGGCCGAATGCCATCCTCGAGGTCGTAGCGGAAAACTTTGTTTTCAGTGGAAATAATCCGACGCTTTACGCGAAGCCCGGCTCGAAAGTAAAATTGATCTTCCGCAATGAATCGCGTGGCGTTGAACACAATCTCGCAATAGAGGGTCTCGATGTGGAGACGGAGATTCTTCGACCCGGGGAGCGTGAGGACATCATCTTCTCAGTGCCGCCGCAAGATACGATTCTGACCTATTCCTGTTATCTGCACCCAATAATGGAAGGTAAATTCGTGGTCGGAAACCCGGATACCATTGTCACATCCCGATAAGATCCTACATAAAGCCCCCGGAGAAAGTTAAAATGCGAAGCCAGACGATACAGGACTTCCGGAAGGATATCTACAAGCTTCAACAGGGCAGGGATCCGGTGGACATGGTCAAATCCGTCCATGATCGCCGAGCGGATGCAGGTGGCGGCAGCTTCGGCCATGAAAATGATCATAAAGCTTGCTGACATGAATCTGGTGCAGTATATGTGCTACCACGGTAAGGAGACCAAGAGCGCCAATTGGACTACGGTCTCATCGCTGCTGCCGGTGGGAATGGGGATTATCCTCTGCCTCATGGTAGCCTACCTATGGCGGCTTTCTGCTTAGTGCCTCCCTACATATACCCAAACATATATTCAGATCTCTTATCAGTGATGTAGTCGGGGACAGGTGCGTCCTGAAAGTGTTTATGAAACCCGAAACCTATAAGATTCAAAATGGATAAAGTGTACTGCCCCCCTGGAAAGCGACACCGATTAAGCAACTTGGGGTAGCAGATATTATTGTTTTCTCCATTCTTGCAGGGTCTTGTATCCCAGGGATGAATGAAGACGGTTCTTGTCGTAATTATCGATCCACTGAGATATGATCTTCTCAGCTTGCTCAAAGGATTCGAAGCTGTGAAGTCAAACACACTCTTGCTTGAGGGTCCTGAAAAAACGCTCTACAACACCGTTCCAATCGGCCTTTCCGCTCGGAACATATTCTTGACAAACCCCTAATATTCGGTACTTACCAAATAGGATCTAGAAAGAAAGATCGAACCGTTGTCCAGCGCTAGCCGTCTTCTGCTCTGGCGCTGACATCTTGCCCTTCGCGAACCCTGATTTACAGAATATCTGTCGTTCTGTGAAGGGGAACGGTATGATATGGCAACCACCCATCTTCGATTATCGCACCTATCTTCGATTATAAATAGCCTTCTTGTTTCAGTTATTACTACCTGCTAACAATTCCTTATTAACATCCCAACCACTTCTCTGCAGTGCTTCTTCTTGTCCGGTAATACTATCCTTATGAACCGCAATGCAAAGGAGACGAGATGGACGTGACATCCCTACAAAAGCCATTTTTAGATTTTGAATTACTCTTTCTTTTGGCTTAGTATGCTCTCCCTTTATATAATTTATTATTCGCTTAATGTCATAGTCATAAAAGAAAGTTTCAAGGTAACATGTTGCCGTATGGGTTTCGCCTTTGACACCATGAATAGTTGAAACTTCTATGTCGATATCAGTTGTTCCAGAAGAATATTTGTAGATGTTATTGCTCGAATGGGTTTCTTCATCATCCGCTTCCAAATCTGATGAATTTATAAAGATTGTAAGTTCAACATTCACCTGATAATTAAAAAACTCCTTAAATTCATTGGTTAGATAATGTTTTATTTCTTCAAAAACTTCTTCTTGCCTGTGTATCTTCAAACACCAATTGGCGAGCCTTACCCTAAAATCCTGGTAAAAATCCGAGTTTTTTTCTGATATATATTTATGCAGTTTTTTCTCTGTGAATGCCCTTCCATCGTCAGTTACTCCTGCAATTCTTAAGCACTTTAAGAAAGCTTCCCCTAACCTCTTCTTGTAAAAATTAACTCCATTAGATGAAATAAAACTATCAGATTGTGGAGCTAAATAACTTTTTAGATTACTAAATTCAGTTTTTTTAACTTTTATTTCTTTGGAGTAGCCGTCCCAACATACCGCTCCCCTTGACAGAGCGACAAATATTTCGCAAATTGGGGTTTGAGAAGGGAGGTCAAGGTGTCGAGCCCCGAAGTGAAAGATGGTAAGCGCTGGACGGCGACCCGTAAGGGAGAGATTGTGTTGGCTCTTTTGAGAGGAGCAGATCTATCTGAGGTGTGTCGTAAGAATGGAATTAGCCAGTCGCAGGCGTATGCTTGGCGTGATAGTTTCTTAGAAGGGGGCCAGGAGAGTCTGAAGTCTCGGCGTGGTCGCAAGGATCCGAAGGAGCGAGAGGTTAGCCGGTTGGAGCGCAAGGTAGGGCAGTTGACGCTCCAGTTGGAGATACTCGAAGAGGTAGCCCGTCTAAAAAAAACGAAGCGGTTGCCTTGAGTGGGCGGTTTTTGGGTCGAGGCTATTCCCGCAAGGTGGTAGCTTTGGCTTTGGGTTTGCATCGTTCGACTCTGTATAGGTTTAGGGATAGAGGTGTCAGTTCTTCTGTTAAAGAGCCTGTGATAGATGAGGAGCTTGCTTTTCGTATTCGAGGGATACTGGACCAAGAAGAGGCATTTGGTCACAGGCGGGTTTGGGCGCATCTTCGTTTCAAGGAAGGGGAATGTGTCAACGTTAAGAAGGTTCATAGGATAATGAAGCTTAAGGGGTGGCAGTGTAAGCTGTGGAATCGTCCCGGGAGAAAGGGGCCACAGGTTGCCCAGAAGCGTTCTGTGGTGGATAGTCCCGACAGTTTGTGGTCGAGTGACTTGACAAAGATTTACTGTGGAAAAGATGGTTGGTGTCCTCTTATTGCGGTGGTGGACAACGGAAGCCGGGAGGTTCCTGGGTATCGTTTTAGTCGAAAAGGGAGGGCACTGGAGGCCACAGATGCCCTGGATCGGGCCGTGATCTCTCGATACACTTCCAAGGAGGCTGTCCCCCAGGGTCTCACTTTGCGCTCTGACAATGGTTCCATCTTTTTGGCTCGGGCCTATTTGGCCAGTACCGAATATTGGGGAATTCGTCAGGAATACATACCAAGTGGTAAACCCGATTGGAACGGTGTTGTAGAGCGTTTTTTCAGGACCCTCAAGCAAGAGTGTGTTTGGCTTCACAAGTTTGAATCCTTTGAACAGGCTGAGAAGATCATATCTCAGTGGATCGATAATTACAACAAGAACAGGCTTCATTCATCCCTGGGATATAAGACCCCAAAAGAGTGGAGAAAACAATTTTATCTACTACCCCAGGTTGCTTAATTGGTGTCGCTTTCCTGGGAAGCAGTACACCAATAACTTGGTATAGTTCTTTTTGTGTCATGCGGTTTTCCACGCCATCCAACTGCTTTAAATACCCTTTTCTCATTCTGATGTAGATTATTTCTGATAATTATTTCACCGAATTTATCTAATACCTGCTGAATAGTATAATCATCATAAACAATGATAACAGGAGTAATTTCATTTTGCCTGCCATTTCCCGTTATTGTCTGCCGGAAAACACAAAGTTTTTCAACCTTGCTTGCTATAGCGTGTACTGCCCCCCTGGAAAGCGACACCGATTAAGCAACTTGGGGTAGCAGATATTATTGTTTTCTCCATTCTTGCAGGGTCTTGTATCCCAGGGATGAATGAAGACGGTTCTTGTCGTAATTATCGATCCACTGAGATATGATCTTCTCAGCTTGCTCAAAGGATTCGAAGCTGTGAAGTCAAACACACTCTTGCTTGAGGGTCCTGAAAAAACGCTCTACAACACCGTTCCAATCGGCCTTTCCGCTCGGAACATATTCTTGACAAACCCCTAATATTCGGTACTTACCAAATAGGATCTAGAAAGAAAGATCGAACCGTTGTCCAGCGCTAGCCGTCTTCTGCTCTGGCGCTGACATCTTGCCCTTCGCGAACCCCGATTTACAGAATATCTGTCGTTCTGTGAAGGGGAACGGTATGATATGGCAACCACCCATCTTCGATTATCGCACCTATCTTCGATTATAAATAGCCTTCTTGTTTCAGTTATTACTACCTGCTAACAATTCCTTATTAACATCCCAACCACTTCTCTGCAGTGCTTCTTCTTGTCCGGTAATACTATCCTTATGAACCGCAATGCAAAGGAGACGAGATGGACGTGACATCCCTACAAAAGCCATTTTTAGATTTTGAATTACTCTTTCTTTTGGCTTAGTATGCTCTCCCTTTATATAATTTATTATTCGCTTAATGTCATAGTCATAAAAGAAAGTTTCAAGGTAACATGTTGCCGTATGGGTTTCGCCTTTGACACCATGAATAGTTGAAACTTCTATGTCGATATCAGTTGTTCCAGAAGAATATTTGTAGATGTTATTGCTCGAATGGGTTTCTTCATCATCCGCTTCCAAATCTGATGAATTTATAAAGATTGTAAGTTCAACATTCACCTGATAATTAAAAAACTCCTTAAATTCATTGGTTAGATAATGTTTTATTTCTTCAAAAACTTCTTCTTGCCTGTGTATCTTCAAACACCAATTGGCGAGCCTTACCCTAAAATCCTGGTAAAAATCCGAGTTTTTTTCTGATATATATTTATGCAGTTTTTTCTCTGTGAATGCCCTTCCATCGTCAGTTACTCCTGCAATTCTTAAGCACTTTAAGAAAGCTTCCCCTAACCTCTTCTTGTAAAAATTAACTCCATTAGATGAAATAAAACTATCAGATTGTGGAGCTAAATAACTTTTTAGATTACTAAATTCAGTTTTTTTAACTTTTATTTCTTTGGAGTAGCCGTCCCAACATACCGCTCCCCTTGACAGAGCGACAAATATTTCGCAAATTGGGGTTTGAGAAGGGAGGTCAAGGTGTCGAGCCCCGAAGTGAAAGATGGTAAGCGCTGGACGGCGACCCGTAAGGGAGAGATTGTGTTGGCTCTTTTGAGAGGAGCAGATCTATCTGAGGTGTGTCGTAAGAATGGAATTAGCCAGTCGCAGGCGTATGCTTGGCGTGATAGTTTCTTAGAAGGGGGCCAGGAGAGTCTGAAGTCTCGGCGTGGTCGCAAGGATCCGAAGGAGCGAGAGGTTAGCCGGTTGGAGCGCAAGGTAGGGCAGTTGACGCTCCAGTTGGAGATACTCGAAGAGGTAGCCCGTCTAAAAAAAACGAAGCGGTTGCCTTGAGTGGGCGGTTTTTGGGTCGAGGCTATTCCCGCAAGGTGGTAGCTTTGGCTTTGGGTTTGCATCGTTCGACTCTGTATAGGTTTAGGGATAGAGGTGTCAGTTCTTCTGTTAAAGAGCCTGTGATAGATGAGGAGCTTGCTTTTCGTATTCGAGGGATACTGGACCAAGAAGAGGCATTTGGTCACAGGCGGGTTTGGGCGCATCTTCGTTTCAAGGAAGGGGAATGTGTCAACGTTAAGAAGGTTCATAGGATAATGAAGCTTAAGGGGTGGCAGTGTAAGCTGTGGAATCGTCCCGGGAGAAAGGGGCCACAGGTTGCCCAGAAGCGTTCTGTGGTGGATAGTCCCGACAGTTTGTGGTCGAGTGACTTGACAAAGATTTACTGTGGAAAAGATGGTTGGTGTCCTCTTATTGCGGTGGTGGACAACGGAAGCCGGGAGGTTCCTGGGTATCGTTTTAGTCGAAAAGGGAGGGCACTGGAGGCCACAGATGCCCTGGATCGGGCCGTGATCTCTCGATACACTTCCAAGGAGGCTGTCCCCCAGGGTCTCACTTTGCGCTCTGACAATGGTTCCATCTTTTTGGCTCGGGCCTATTTGGCCAGTACCGAATATTGGGGAATTCGTCAGGAATACATACCAAGTGGTAAACCCGATTGGAACGGTGTTGTAGAGCGTTTTTTCAGGACCCTCAAGCAAGAGTGTGTTTGGCTTCACAAGTTTGAATCCTTTGAACAGGCTGAGAAGATCATATCTCAGTGGATCGATAATTACAACAAGAACAGGCTTCATTCATCCCTGGGATATAAGACCCCAAAAGAGTGGAGAAAACAATTTTATCTACTACCCCAGGTTGCTTAATTGGTGTCGCTTTCCTGGGAAGCAGTACACCAATAACTTGGTATAGTTCTTTTTGTGTCATGCGGTTTTCCACGCCATCCAACTGCTTTAAATACCCTTTTCTCATTCTGATGTAGATTATTTCTGATAATTATTTCACCGAATTTATCTAATACCTGCTGAATAGTATAATCATCATAAACAATGATAACAGGAGTAATTTCATTTTGCCTGCCATTTCCCGTTATTGTCTGCCGGAAAACACAAAGTTTTTCAACCTTGCTTGCTATAGCGTTAGAAAATCTTTTACTACCTGTAATACACATAGTTCTGTCGTCAATTACTGCCCAACCGCATTCCAAGTTAGGGTCATAGTCAAATATTGATTGATTTAAATCACCTATTTTTTGAATAACAACATTATCATTGAATATTTTATTCATCAGTTCGGACTGTATTGTACTTGAATCCTGCATTTCATCTATGAAAACATAGGCAAATCTTTTTGCAAATACGTTTTTCAAATTAGGGTGCTTTTCAATGTGTCTTTCTGCTATATAATATGCATCATCATAGCTTAGTATTCCATCCAAAAGTATCCGTTCTTTTAGTCTTAGCAATCTTGTACTGCCCCCCTGGAAAGCGACACCGATTAAGCAACTTGGGGTAGCAGATATTATTGTTTTCTCCATTCTTGCAGGGTCTTGTATCCCAGGGATGAATGAAGACGGTTCTTGTCGTAATTATCGATCCACTGAGATATGATCTTCTCAGCTTGCTCAAAGGATTCGAAGCTGTGAAGTCAAACACACTCTTGCTTGAGGGTCCTGAAAAAACGCTCTACAACACCGTTCCAATCGGCCTTTCCGCTCGGAACATATTCTTGACAAACCCCTAATATTCGGTACTTACCAAATAGGATCTAGAAAGAAAGATCGAACCGTTGTCCAGCGCTAGCCGTCTTCTGCTCTGGCGCTGACATCTTGCCCTTCGCGAACCCCGATTTACAGAATATCTGTCGTTCTGTGAAGGGGAACGGTATGATATGGCAACCACCCATCTTCGATTATCGCACCTATCTTCGATTATAAATAGCCTTCTTGTTTCAGTTATTACTACCTGCTAACAATTCCTTATTAACATCCCAACCACTTCTCTGCAGTGCTTCTTCTTGTCCGGTAATACTATCCTTATGAACCGCAATGCAAAGGAGACGAGATGGACGTGACATCCCTACAAAAGCCATTTTTAGATTTTGAATTACTCTTTCTTTTGGCTTAGTATGCTCTCCCTTTATATAATTTATTATTCGCTTAATGTCATAGTCATAAAAGAAAGTTTCAAGGCATACCGCTCCCCTTGACAGAGCGACAAATATTTCGCAAATTGGGGTTTGAGAAGGGAGGTCAAGGTGTCGAGCCCCGAAGTGAAAGATGGTAAGCGCTGGACGGCGACCCGTAAGGGAGAGATTGTGTTGGCTCTTTTGAGAGGAGCAGATCTATCTGAGGTGTGTCGTAAGAATGGAATTAGCCAGTCGCAGGCGTATGCTTGGCGTGATAGTTTCTTAGAAGGGGGCCAGGAGAGTCTGAAGTCTCGGCGTGGTCGCAAGGATCCGAAGGAGCGAGAGGTTAGCCGGTTGGAGCGCAAGGTAGGGCAGTTGACGCTCCAGTTGGAGATACTCGAAGAGGTAGCCCGTCTAAAAAAAACGAAGCGGTTGCCTTGAGTGGGCGGTTTTTGGGTCGAGGCTATTCCCGCAAGGTGGTAGCTTTGGCTTTGGGTTTGCATCGTTCGACTCTGTATAGGTTTAGGGATAGAGGTGTCAGTTCTTCTGTTAAAGAGCCTGTGATAGATGAGGAGCTTGCTTTTCGTATTCGAGGGATACTGGACCAAGAAGAGGCATTTGGTCACAGGCGGGTTTGGGCGCATCTTCGTTTCAAGGAAGGGGAATGTGTCAACGTTAAGAAGGTTCATAGGATAATGAAGCTTAAGGGGTGGCAGTGTAAGCTGTGGAATCGTCCCGGGAGAAAGGGGCCACAGGTTGCCCAGAAGCGTTCTGTGGTGGATAGTCCCGACAGTTTGTGGTCGAGTGACTTGACAAAGATTTACTGTGGAAAAGATGGTTGGTGTCCTCTTATTGCGGTGGTGGACAACGGAAGCCGGGAGGTTCCTGGGTATCGTTTTAGTCGAAAAGGGAGGGCACTGGAGGCCACAGATGCCCTGGATCGGGCCGTGATCTCTCGATACACTTCCAAGGAGGCTGTCCCCCAGGGTCTCACTTTGCGCTCTGACAATGGTTCCATCTTTTTGGCTCGGGCCTATTTGGCCAGTACCGAATATTGGGGAATTCGTCAGGAATACATACCAAGTGGTAAACCCGATTGGAACGGTGTTGTAGAGCGTTTTTTCAGGACCCTCAAGCAAGAGTGTGTTTGGCTTCACAAGTTTGAATCCTTTGAACAGGCTGAGAAGATCATATCTCAGTGGATCGATAATTACAACAAGAACAGGCTTCATTCATCCCTGGGATATAAGACCCCAAAAGAGTGGAGAAAACAATTTTATCTACTACCCCAGGTTGCTTAATTGGTGTCGCTTTCCTGGGAAGCAGTACAATTCATCAGATTTGGAAGCGGATGATGAAGAAACCCATTCGAGCAATAACATCTACAAATATTCTTCTGGAACAACTGATATCGACATAGAAGTTTCAACTATTCATGGTGTCAAAGGCGAAACCCATACGGCAACATGTTACCTTGAAACTTTCTTTTATGACTATGACATTAAGCGAATAATAAATTATATAAAGGGAGAGCATACTAAGCCAAAAGAAAGAGTAATTCAAAATCTAAAAATGGCTTTTGTAGGGATGTCACGTCCATCTCGTCTCCTTTGCATTGCGGTTCATAAGGATAGTATTACCGGACAAGAAGAAGCACTGCAGAGAAGTGGTTGGGATGTTAATAAGGAATTGTTAGCAGGTAGTAATAACTGAAACAAGAAGGCTATTTATAATCGAAGATAGGTGCGATAATCGAAGATGGGTGGTTGCCATATCATACCGTTCCCCTTCACAGAACGACAGATATTCTGTAAATCGGGGTTCGCGAAGGGCAAGATGTCAGCGCCAGAGCAGAAGACGGCTAGCGCTGGACAACGGTTCGATCTTTCTTTCTAGATCCTATTTGGTAAGTACCGAATATTAGGGGTTTGTCAAGAATATGTTCCGAGCGGAAAGGCCGATTGGAACGGTGTTGTAGAGCGTTTTTTCAGGACCCTCAAGCAAGAGTGTGTTTGACTTCACAGCTTCGAATCCTTTGAGCAAGCTGAGAAGATCATATCTCAGTGGATCGATAATTACGACAAGAACCGTCTTCATTCATCCCTGGGATACAAGACCCTGCAAGAATGGAGAAAACAATAATATCTGCTACCCCAAGTTGCTTAATCGGTGTCGCTTTCCAGGGGGGCAGTACAAATGATACAACTCAAAGAGCACACTATGATAGATTGCTAAGACTAAAAGAACGGATACTTTTGGATGGAATACTAAGCTATGATGATGCATATTATATAGCAGAAAGACACATTGAAAAGCACCCTAATTTGAAAAACGTATTTGCAAAAAGATTTGCCTATGTTTTCATAGATGAAATGCAGGATTCAAGTACAATACAGTCCGAACTGATGAATAAAATATTCAATGATAATGTTGTTATTCAAAAAATAGGTGATTTAAATCAATCAATATTTGACTATGACCCTAACTTGGAATGCGGTTGGGCAGTAATTGACGACAGAACTATGTGTATTACAGGTAGTAAAAGATTTTCTAACGCTATAGCAAGCAAGGTTGAAAAACTTTGTGTTTTCCGGCAGACAATAACGGGAAATGGCAGGCAAAATGAAATTACTCCTGTTATCATTGTTTATGATGATTATACTATTCAGCAGGTATTAGATAAATTCGGTGAAATAATTATCAGAAATAATCTACATCAGAATGAGAAAAGGGTATTTAAAGCAGTTGGATGGCGTGGAAAACCGCATGACACAAAAAGAACTATACCAAGTTATTGGGACGGCTACTCCAAAGAAATAAAAGTTAAAAAAACTGAATTTAGTAATCTAAAAAGTTATTTAGCTCCACAATCTGATAGTTTTATTTCATCTAATGGAGTTAATTTTTACAAGAAGAGGTTAGGGGAAGCTTTCTTAAAGTGCTTAAGAATTGCAGGAGTAACTGACGATGGAAGGGCATTCACAGAGAAAAAACTGCATAAATATATATCAGAAAAAAACTCGGATTTTTACCAGGATTTTAGGGTAAGGCTCGCCAATTGGTGTTTGAAGATACACAGGCAAGAAGAAGTTTTTGAAGAAATAAAACATTATCTAACCAATGAATTTAAGGAGTTTTTTAATTATCAGGTGAATGTTGAACTTACAATCTTTATAAATTCATCAGATTTGGAAGCGGATGATGAAGAAACCCATTCGAGCAATAACATCTACAAATATTCTTCTGGAACAACTGATATCGACATAGAAGTTTCAACTATTCATGGTGTCAAAGGCGAAACCCATACGGCAACATGTTACCTTGAAACTTTCTTTTATGACTATGACATTAAGCGAATAATAAATTATATAAAGGGAGAGCATACTAAGCCAAAAGAAAGAGTAATTCAAAATCTAAAAATGGCTTTTGTAGGGATGTCACGTCCATCTCGTCTCCTTTGCATTGCGGTTCATAAGGATAGTATTACCGGACAAGAAGAAGCACTGCAGAGAAGTGGTTGGGATGTTAATAAGGAATTGTTAGCAGGTAGTAATAACTGAAACAAGAAGGCTATTTATAATCGAAGATAGGTGCGATAATCGAAGATGGGTGGTTGCCATATCATACCGTTCCCCTTCACAGAACGACAGATATTCTGTAAATCAGGGTTCGCGAAGGGCAAGATGTCAGCGCCAGAGCAGAAGACGGCTAGCGCTGGACAACGGTTCGATCTTTCTTTCTAGATCCTATTTGGTAAGTACCGAATATTAGGGGTTTGTCAAGAATATGTTCCGAGCGGAAAGGCCGATTGGAACGGTGTTGTAGAGCGTTTTTTCAGGACCCTCAAGCAAGAGTGTGTTTGACTTCACAGCTTCGAATCCTTTGAGCAAGCTGAGAAGATCATATCTCAGTGGATCGATAATTACGACAAGAACCGTCTTCATTCATCCCTGGGATACAAGACCCTGCAAGAATGGAGAAAACAATAATATCTGCTACCCCAAGTTGCTTAATCGGTGTCGCTTTCCAGGGGGGCAGTACACTTTTCAATGTGTCTTTCTGCTATATAATATGCATCATCATAGCTTAGTATTCCATCCAAAAGTATCCGTTCTTTTAGTCTTAGCAATCTATCATAGTGTGCTCTTTGAGTTGTATCATTTGAATCTAATTTAAGTCTTTTACATATACCATTATCATCCAGGGAAAAATCTTCAAATCTAAGTGAATAAGGCAAATCTTTATGACCGCTCTGATAGCAAAATGCATTTGTTTTTCTACCTAAATATTTTCTCGTTCTTTCCATCCTATCAAGATAAATTTCGTTGTTTATGAATAATGGTCTTCGGTTGAACTGATTGATATACGTCGGTATCGCAAGATATTTATCCACGAAACTTTGAATTGTCCCAAAATGATTTGGGTAATTAGAGAGCTTTTTAGAAGCAAAGTAAGCGTGGCTTTTTATTTCATTTATAGCCACATTTGTGTGAGTTAATACGCAAATACCCCTATTATTTTCAAGAGGCATTTGCCGGGACAAAATCAACAACTTGGCAATCAAAGCCTTTGTTTTACCACTACCCGGGCAGGCAAGAATATCTTTGGTTTCAAAACATTTTATTACTACCTTTTGTTCTTTATCGAAGTGCTCACCGGGCGGTAAAAGAATTCTTTCTGCCCAAGAAATATTGTACTGCTTCCCAGGAAAGCGACACCAATTAAGCAACCTGGGGTAGTAGATAAAATTGTTTTCTCCACTCTTTTGGGGTCTTATATCCCAGGGATGAATGAAGCCTGTTCTTGTTGTAATTATCGATCCACTGAGATATGATCTTCTCAGCCTGTTCAAAGGATTCAAACTTGTGAAGCCAAACACACTCTTGCTTGAGGGTCCTGAAAAAACGCTCTACAACACCGTTCCAATCGGGTTTACCACTTGGTATGTATTCCTGACGAATTCCCCAATATTCGGTACTGGCCAAATAGGCCCGAGCCAAAAAGATGGAACCATTGTCAGAGCGCAAAGTGAGACCCTGGGGGACAGCCTCCTTGGAAGTGTATCGAGAGATCACGGCCCGATCCAGGGCATCTGTGGCCTCCAGTGCCCTCCCTTTTCGACTAAAACGATACCCAGGAACCTCCCGGCTTCCGTTGTCCACCACCGCAATAAGAGGACACCAACCATCTTTTCCACAGTAAATCTTTGTCAAGTCACTCGACCACAAACTGTCGGGACTATCCACCACAGAACGCTTCTGGGCAACCTGTGGCCCCTTTCTCCCGGGACGATTCCACAGCTTACACTGCCACCCCTTAAGCTTCATTATCCTATGAACCTTCTTAACGTTGACACATTCCCCTTCCTTGAAACGAAGATGCGCCCAAACCCGCCTGTGACCAAATGCCTCTTCTTGGTCCAGTATCCCTCGAATACGAAAAGCAAGCTCCTCATCTATCACAGGCTCTTTAACAGAAGAACTGACACCTCTATCCCTAAACCTATACAGAGTCGAACGATGCAAACCCAAAGCCAAAGCTACCACCTTGCGGGAATAGCCTCGACCCAAAAACCGCCCACTCAAGGCAACCGCTTCGTTTTTTTTAGACGGGCTACCTCTTCGAGTATCTCCAACTGGAGCGTCAACTGCCCTACCTTGCGCTCCAACCGGCTAACCTCTCGCTCCTTCGGATCCTTGCGACCACGCCGAGACTTCAGACTCTCCTGGCCCCCTTCTAAGAAACTATCACGCCAAGCATACGCCTGCGACTGGCTAATTCCATTCTTACGACACACCTCAGATAGATCTGCTCCTCTCAAAAGAGCCAACACAATCTCTCCCTTACGGGTCGCCGTCCAGCGCTTACCATCTTTCACTTCGGGGCTCGACACCTTGACCTCCCTTCTCAAACCCCAATTTGCGAAATATTTGTCGCTCTGTCAAGGGGAGCGGTATGAAAGCAACAGAGCATTTAATTGAAGAATTGGAAATATTTGGAAGAAACAATGAGGGTTATTTCAACATCCCCCCAGAGACCGGTAAGTTCTTTTTCATACTGGTTTCGGCGTTAAGACCAAATAACATTCTGGAAGTAGGAACCTCCAACGGTTATTCGACTTTATTGCTGGCAGAAGCGGCCAAATCTTATGGCGGGAAGGTAACAACTATCGAAATCTCCGAATCGAAGGCGAAAATGGCAGCAGACAACTTCAAAAAAGTTGGATTAAGCAACATAAAACTGATTCAGGGTGATGCGTTAGAAGAGATACCTAAACTAATGGAAAAGTTTGATTTCCTCTTCCTTGATGCAGTTAAAAGCGACTACATTAGCTACTTTAAGCTGATGGAATCAAAACTCACAAAAGACGCTCTAATAGTTGCCGACAATGCTGAAATGTTCAAAGACAGGATGCATGATTATCTTGAATATGTGCGGGATAGATACCAAAGCGTTTTAGTTCCAATAGGAACAGGTGTTGAGATGAGCTTGCAATTGAGATAAAAGCTCTAGATTTTCACATTTGATCACAAAGGAGTTAATCTATGAGAATGCAAGAATGTTGGAAAGTTCCGGCAGAGAGAAGACCTTCATTTGTCCGTCGCGTGCTGATGTCCGCGGCGGCGCTGACGTGGCTACTATCCGTAGTCGGCTGCGACACACTGCTGACAGATTCAGTGCCAGCAGGAGAGAGCCTGGACGGTGCGTTCGAGGGGCTTTCGCCAGAGTTAAACGCTATGTTCGCCAGGGGTGATGAGCAGTTCGCGCGTGTCTTTACCGTCGCGGAGGGGTTGGGGCCTATTTTCAACCAGCCGAGCTGTGAAAGCTGTCATCCCGGGGATGGCCGGGGAACGCCCTCATTAGCCCTGACTCGTTTCAGCCGTGGAGCGGATCTGGTCCCGGAGTTAGGAGGAGATCAGCTCCAGAATCATAGCATCCCGGGAGTGCCACCGGAGACACTGCCGCCTGGTGTGGACATATCAGTCAGGATGCCACCGCCGGTCTTTGGGGTGGGGTTGATCGAGGGAATTCCTGAGGAGACCCTTCTGGCGCTTGAAGACCCTGACGATGCAGATGGGGATGGGATCTCAGGGCGTATAAATTGGGTGGAGGCCGCAGACTTTGTGCCGTCGTATATGGTGGGAGCAGGTCCGGGACTCGCCGTAGGCAGGTTTGGTCGCAAGGCGAACTTCTCCTCTCTGCTTGAGCTGGATGTGGTGGCCCATCTTCAGGATATGGGCATAACCAGCGACTTTATGCCGGAGGAGACCGTCCATGCCCAATTGGGCGATGTGGTTGGTGACGTGGCTCCCGATCCGGAGATTTCAGCCTCTGCGGTGTTAGATGTGGTGATGTATCTAAGGCTACTGACACCGCCCAATCGGGGTGAGATCACCGCTGTGGTTCGTAGTGGTGAAAAACTGTTCATGGAGATGAATTGTGTATCTTGCCACGTGCCAATGTTGAAAACGGGGCCAAGCCCGATCCCTCAGTTAAACCAGGTGGAGGCACATCTCTATTCCGACCTTCTGCTGCATGACATGGGGCCAGAGTTAGCCGACAACCGCCCGGACGGGAGCGCCCATGGGTATGAATGGCGCACCCCGCCGCTCTTTGGACTGCGGCTGGCCGGCGATCCTCTTGGTGGGACGGCGTTCTATCTGCACGACGGATGGACTACGGATCTGGGCGAGGCAATCGAATTGCACGGGGGAGAGGCCGAGGCGGCACGAAACGGGTTTATGGCACTTTCGGATACCGACCGAAAGGCCCTCATCGCTTTCCTGATGTCGCTGTGATAGAAAGATTATATGGGACGGCCTGAAAATGGTATGACGCGGCGGAGGTTTCTCATAGAATCTGGAGAGATAGTCATGGCGTCGGGGCTTTCGGTATATGGACTCTCCGGATGTGCGACTATGTCTGTCTACCACGGTGTCGTCGAGAAAGGGCGCATCGTCGTAGATACAGCAGTGTACCCCGAATTGTCTGAGTCAGGAGGTGGAATTCTGGTAGACACTGACGGTGCTGCCGGGCCCATTCTGCTGATCAACATAGACGGGACCGCGTTCAGGGCTCTCTCTGCAATCTGCACACACCTGGGCTGTCGAGTGCGAAGTTCAGGAAACTTTCTGCGGTGTCCGTGCCACGGTTCCACGTTCGATCTGGATGGAAAGGTAGTGCGGGGGCCGGCGCCGAATTCGCTTCGGATCTTTGAGACACGGGTGAATAATAGCTTTGTAGATATTATTGTTGCTAAATGAGGAGGAACGATTATGTGTCAACGTGCTGTCTGGTTAGGTCTGTTTATGCTAATGGGAACGTGGAATCTCCCCCTGTACGCCCAGGAAGGAGTCGAGGAACGTCCGTTCGTCAAAGGTGGCGTCTACGACAAGCCCTACTTGTTTAAGTCATCTTCGCGGAGGGCTTCAGTCGGAGGTTATACCGAGGCGCACTTCCGCTACGAGCGAGAGGAGGGGATCACAGAGGAGCTGACCTTTGTCCCGAAACGGTTTAATATCTTCACCTTTGCATCCATTTCAGAGCGCTTCAGTACGTCTGCCGAGTTAGAATTTGAAGAGGGGACGGAGGAGATCTTGTTAGAGTTTGCTATTCTGGACTTCGAAGTTCACGAGATGTTTACATTCCGGGGAGGTATGCTCTTGACCCCCCTCGGGAAGTTTAACCTGGCACACGACAGTCCAGCCAACAAGATGACCGATCGGCCGTTAGTGAGTACCCAAATAATCTCGACGACACTGTCGGAGCCCGGCATGGGGTTCTACGGGGCTGTCTACCCGTCGGCCAGATCCCGGCTGACCTACGAACTCTATGCTGTAAATGGTTTTAACGCCGACATAATCGAAGAGAGTCCTGAGGGAACACGTGTTGCGCAGGGGAAAAGGAACGTAGAGGATAACAACAACAGTCCAGCGTTCACAGGGCGTGTGGCGCTCAGTCCGCTTCCGGAGGGAGAAGTAGGAATCTCATGGCATACGGGAAAGTACAACAAGACCAGCGAGGAAGGTCTGAAGATAGACGAAGGGCGCAATCTGACCATCCTGGCGATCGACGGGGAGTTCCGTCGCGATCGCTACGAGGTATTGGGGGAGTACGCGCAATCCTGGATAGACCTTCCGCCGAGCCTCATGGGGACTATCTTTTCCGAACGGCAGCAGGGCTTGTATATTCAGGGGAGCGCCGATTTCCTGCGGGGCGCCTTCCCATCTCTCCCCCGCTCGTTCTTTGCAGGAGTGGCCCGTTACGGATTAGTTGACTTCGACACGAAACTTAAGGGGGATACCCACACGCGGCTCACCCTGGGGCTGAATTTCCGGCCGACAGAAGATTCAGTCTTCAAGCTCGACTACCAGTACAACTGGGTTCGGGACCGCCTGGACGTGCGTGTGAGCAGCGCAGCCATTCTGTTCAGCACCGCGACGTATTTCTAAGTACTGTCCTATCTTGGTGACATTAGCTTGGATGACACCCAACGCCAAGGAACGACCTAGCAGTGCCTGAAGCGGCTTGTATTTCTACCCCTTGGGTGCAGGTTCTGCCCACGGCCCATAGGGGTACAAGCTCTAAGTCCTCCACTTTTGAGCGCACACCTTACAGTATAAGTCCAAGACTTCCCAGCTTCGAACGGACGAGCAGAACGTCTGGATAGCGTAATCTAACTCCTACCTTAATTCCTCAACGCCCCACGATGTCAAGGCCTTTCCCAGGCGGCGAAAGCCGCGCTGTCTAAAGAACTCAATCTGATCCTTTCTCAACATCGCATCTATCTCCCTTCATTCTGTAGACAGTAGACAGGGTACTGTCTCTCATCCCCTAACTCCACCAGATAGTAGAACAGACATTCTTGTCTGTTCCTTCCAAAGGTTCTTCGTCAGACAGGAATGTCTGACCCACCAATAATTTTTCGGGACAAAAGCACAGCAATCTTATATTTTACCATCAGGAGATCTATCAAAGATCAACCATCACTTACAGACCAGTTCCCTCGGCAGATCGGTGAGGACTTCACATCCGTCATCTGTGATCACGATGGTCTCACTGACGGTGGCGCCATATTTCCCTGGGTCGCGAAGAGAGGTGGTGCAGTGAAAGGCCATGCCCGACTGTAGCATAGTATCGTCGCCCTCTGTGATAGCAGTGGAGCAGTCGCCCCATTCGGGTGGGAACCCTATGCCGATGGAGTAGGCGTAGCAACCGTGCCAGATAAAGTGGGACGGCAGCCAATTCAGACATCTACTTGCCTTTATGGCGACCTCGTCGCCTGAGATGCCGGGCTTGGCGTTCTGGATGACCGTATTTACACTGTCGCGACAGGAGTCGGCCATCCGTTTGACTATATCAGGGGGTTGCCCGATGAACACAGTGCGCATAATTGGCGCGCTGTAGCGGTTGATGCACGCTCCAAACTCCATAAAGATGGGATCGCCCTTTTTGATCTTTATCCGGCGGTGGGTGGAATGAGGGATTCCAGAACGCTCGCCGACTGTGACTATAGGATCGTAGCACATATATTCGCTTCCACCGCCGATCATGGCCTCGTATCCTGCCAAAGCCAGGTCGTTGTCTGTCTTCCCCTCCCCTGCGACTTCGACGGCAGCCTGCATTCCAGCACTGCTCAAGTTTGCCGCCTGGCGGATGTACTCTACCTCAGCGGGAGACTTGATGACCTTTACCTGTTCGACTGTGCCGCTAACGTCAACGAAGCTGACATGGGGCAACAGATCTAACAGACGAAGATAATTCGTAACCCTGAGGCCGCAGGAGCCTAACTCAATTCCAACTTTCGCCTCGGCAAGACCGCGATCGTCGAGCAGCTTTCTCGTAGCCTCGATGTAATCCTCTCCTATTCCGTAAGTGACGCACGCGTCCAGCCACGATCCTAACGCGGCGTTGTGCGACTCAAAGTCCTGACTCAACAGGACGGGATCACCCTCTTTCGGCACTAATACCATGAAGTATTTATCCACTCCGATCGTCTGAATCCCGGTCAGATAGCAGATACTCGGGAAGGCGTGGCATAGCATAGCGTCGATATCTTTTTTGGCTATGATACTTTGAACCTTTTTCACCCTTGAACGGTATTCGTCCACAGTGAACGATAGGTCTTTTGCGATCGGCATAGAATTGCTCTCCTTATGTAATGACGGCGACACTTAGCCCGCTAACCAAACAGATGCCTCTCGGTGAGGATAAGATAAAGAAAGGCTATGTCTAAAGTCAAGATGAAAAGTCAAAGGTTTGAATCTGACGTTCGCAGGCGTGGGGTTATCTCGCCCCTGCATTTGGCTGACATTCGTAGCTTCGTCCTTGACAAACGAAGAATTTAGAGCTATATTCGTAGCTCGTAATCTCCATTTGGCATTCAACCATAATCCTTATGGAAGTGCGCCATGGTCATCAAAAAAGCTTCGGTTTTATTACTATCCATCTTTTTTATAGCATCGTCCTCCTTCTCATCCCCGATAGATTCAATCGGGGAACGGACCGTGAACCTTGCGGTCGTGGCCGGGGCCATCGGTCCCACATCGGCCGAGTTCATAGTCGAGGCCATAGAGACAGCCGAATCGGATGAGGCAGAGTGTCTGATAATAAAGTTGGACACTCCAGGGGGACTTGACGCCTCTATGCGCGTCATCGTCAAGAGAATAATGGCGGCCGAGGTGCCCGTCGTAGTCTATGTCTCTCCCAGTGGATCCCGAGCTGCGTCGGCGGGGGCATTTATAATGCTGGCTGCACACTTTGCAGCTATGGCACCGGGGACCAACGTGGGCGCTGCCCACCCTGTGCAGATAGGCGCCGGAGGGGCGGCAATGGACACTACTTTAGCGGAAAAGGCCACAAACGACGCTGCAGCTTACATCAGGACAATCGCCGAAAAGCGCAATAGAGACATCCAGTGGGCTGAAGACGCAGTTAGGAAGAGCGTCTCTGCAACCGAGAGCGAGGCGCTGGAGATAGGGATTATAGATTTCGTGTGTGAGGACGTGTCAGCGCTCTTGGATTCCCTGGACGGAGCGGAGGTCGAACTCCCATCATCAAATAGAACGCTCCAGACCAAAGGAGCAGAGATAAAAGAAATCCAGATGGGACTAAGACGCCGGATTCTATCGGCTATCTCCAACCCCAATATCGCCTACATACTGATGATGCTCGGTATCTACGGCCTTATCTTCGAGCTTTCAAATCCCGGAGCGATCCTCCCCGGAGTTGTGGGAGGCATCTGCCTTATCCTGGCGTTCTTCGGTCTGCAGACCCTATCTGTCAACTATTCCGGGTTGCTCCTAATCGCCTTTGCGGTGATCCTGTTCATAGCAGAATTAAAGACCCCCACTCACGGAATCCTGACCGTGGGCGGGATCATATCTTTGACTTTAGGGTCCTTAATGCTCTTTGAATCGCCCGATCCACTCTTGAGGGTCTCGTGGAAGGTGATAATTGCGACTGTTACCTTTACCACTCTTTTCTTCATCTTAGCTGTAGGCATGGGTCTCAGAGCGCAGAAAAAGGAGGTGTTTAGCGGATCGGAGAGCCTTGTGGGAAAGATCGGTGAGGCAAGAACCGACATAAAGGGCGAGGGAACTGTATTTTTGATAGGCGAACACTGGAACGCAGAATCGGATGTCCCCATATCCAAAGGGGACAAAGTGAACGTAATCAGCACAGATCGCTCCGTGTTAAAGGTCTCGAAGATTGAGACGTAAGCGAGCGACTAGAACAACCAGAAAACAGAGGATAAAGCCATGCCGAATTGGGGTTTTGGATTGATAGTTTTGATACTCTTTGCCATTGTTATCCTTTCAGCAGCAATACGGGTCTTAAGGGAATACGAGCGCGGCGTCATCTTCAGATTGGGCAGGTTGATAGGAGAAAAGGGCCCGGGTCTAATATTTCTGATCCCCATAGTTGACAGGATGGTGAGAGTATCGCTGAGAGTAGTAGCTGAGGACATCCCACCACAGGACGTTATAACCAAAGATAACGTCACCATAAAGGTGAACGCTGTGCTCTACTTCCGCGTTATAAGGGCCCAGGAGGCCATAGTCAACGTGGAGAATTACGTCGTCGCCACGTCCCAGATGGCGCAGACGACTCTAAGGAGCATCCTGGGTGAACACGTATTAGATGACCTGTTAGCCAACAGGGAGATGATAAACCAGAGGCTCCAGCAGATCATAGACGAGCGCACGGACGCCTGGGGGATCAAGGTATCGGCTGTGGAGGTAAAGACTGTGGACCTGCCTCAGGAGATGCAGCGCGCTATAGCCAAGCAGGCAGAGGCAGAGCGCGAAAGGAGAGCCAAGGTGATTCACGCAGAGGGCGAGTTTCAGGCGGCGGAGAGATTAACTCAAGCAGCAGCCGTCATTGCTCAGGAGCCAGCCGCCCTGCAGCTTCGATACCTTCAGACTGTCACTGAGATTGCGGTCGATAAAAACACTACTTTGATCTTCCCCTTGCCGATCGACTTAATGCGCGGGTTCTTCTCTGATAGAAAAGAGGAGTAGACAGCAAACAGTAGACACCTGTGGAGGAGGGCAGTACGATGACACGTAGAGGTAAGTACATTAGTGCCTTTACAGCTATTTTTTGCATTGTGGTGCTAGTGGGTTGTTCAACAATCATGCACGGTACAAGGCAAGAAGTTGGAGTGTCGAGTACTCCAACTGGGGCTTTGGTAACAATTGACAACAGGTTTTATGGTAATACTCCCCTCTTCGCAGACTTGAGCCGTAAAGACCACCACATCATTAAAATTGAGATGCGTGGCTATGGCTATATGCCTTTTGAATGTACAGTAACTCGTAGTATCAAGGGAAGTAGGGTGGTTGAGTCTATAGTTTTCGGTACCTTGATAGGGTTTGCTGTTGATGCAATTTCTGGGGCCTTGTATAAGCTCACTCCCGAACAGGTTGTTGCAGAGTTCCGAAAGGGAGAAATTGCATTTATGTACAAAGAGGATGCAGTTTATGTTGCCGTTGTTCTTGAGCCTGACCCGACTTGGCAAAAGATTGCAAACTTAAGAGTAGCAGAAGGACAGTAGTTTTCCATATTTATGATGGAAGCATAAATAGTGTTGTAATCCCACGTCGCCTAACAGACCATATGTGGCTACGTTCCTTCGTCATTATCAACACATGCTTGTAATGGCCAGACATTCTTGTCTGACGAAGCAATCTCAAGGATGGGATGTAGTGCCCCTGTCTACTTGGGGAGATAGGGAGGGGAGGAATGATCTTGAAGATAAGAGACAGCAAACTTTCTGCTAAGTCCTTCGACAGAGTGCTGAAAGACCTGAACGCCTCAATGAGAAACGGGGATGATCGCGGTAAGGTGATAGTGGATCTTGCCAATGTGGATTTCATAGATCCCTACGGCATGGGGATGCTCTGTCTATTGGGCCGCTATCTGTGTGAAAGGTTCGACAGAGTCGTCTTGAAGTTGCCCGAATTCGGTCCTATCAAGAGCTACCTGGGGCGGATGAAGATACTGAAGGCCATAAGCGATTACGCACAGGTGGAAGGCAGAGAATGGGGGATGGAATACGCAGAGGGTCCCGCCAACGAAGCCCTCCTGGAGGTGACACATATACATAGCTCCAGGGATGTGGAGTTCGTCTTACAGCTTATAAATCGCCGCGTGGATTCGATCCTGACCGAAGAACTTAGATATACGATCAAGGAGATAACCGAATTTAAGAACGCCTCCGCTGAACTCTGTCACAACGTCCTGGATCACAGCGAGAATTGGGGCTACATATCCGCTCAAAGATATACCGATCACAAAAAGGACAAGAAATTTGCGGTAATTTCTGTGGTAGATCTTGGAATCGGGATAAGAAAGAGTCTATCTTCAAGGTTTGATGTCTCAAAATGGAGCCATGCGACGGCTATATTGAACGCTTTGAAGAAGGACATCTCAAGAGATCCGACACGGGGCTTGGGCCTCTACGTGGTCAGGAGGACCTGCGCCGAGCACGGAGGGAGTCTGCACATAAGGTCGGGAGATGCGAGGGTCTATATAAGGGGAACGAAGGTATATAGGTATGAATCCGTCCCCTTTCCGGGCACGCAGGTGTGCATAACTCTCTATCAAAGAGAGTAGACAGCGGACCGTCTCCCCCTAAGCCGTCATTGCGAGCGATCCCCGATAGATTCAATCGGGCAAGCAATCTCGTAGACATCTGTAAAGCGCATTTTCATGCTAAATGCAAAAAGTCTCAGAAAATGCTTGACATCCGAAGTATTTTTTTTATCTTTATAGTTTAATTAAATTAAGTTAAACTGAACAAGTGGGGTAAAACCATGCTTAGTCATGCCCAACCCTATGTTGTTACTTCAGATAATACCATTCTAAGTGGAAGGAAGAAGGGACAGGAAATTCTAGACGACCTCATGGCGCACATAGCAAGAGCCGAAGCGAACACAGTCGTCCCGCTTAATTTTTCAGGTATAGAATTTTTGGATATTTCCTGCGCCGATGAATTCCTGACCAAGCTCATATTGAGGATCAGAAGCGGTGAGTTAGGCTCTAAATTCATCTTCATAGTCGGAGCCAATCCTTCAGTTAAAGAGACCATAGAGGCGGTGCTTAAGATAAGGGACCTTGCCGTCCTTTTGATCCCCGATAGATTCAATCGGGGAGGGGAAAAGATCGAGATAATGGGAGAATTGAAGCCTCCGAACAGGGAGGCTCTGGAGATACTACTGAAGAAGAAGAAACTCACATCAACTCAATTATCTAAAGCCCTGAAAAAGAACGTCAACATCGCCTGCAACAGGCTCAACGCCCTTCAGAAGATGGGATTGACCTATCGGGTGAAAGACCCGAACGTCCAGGGAGGCGGCAGACAGTACTATTATGAGTCTATTGTGTGAAGAATTTGGCAGTGAACGTAGAACAGGAAGCCAACGAAAATGTTAGACCTTGCGATAGTTAAAAGACAGATAGACCAGATGGCCAAGGAGCAGAAGGAGAGCCAGAACACCTTCCTCGATAAGATGGAAACTGCCTACAATCTGCTCATAGAGTGGTCGGCAAAGTGGCAGGAGCTTTCGGATAAGGTCGAAAGGAGTAAGACTTCCTGGCTTCTTGCAGGGATCTCGGGACCTTTGAAGCAGTCGTATCCGAAGCCGGAAAGGCCTAAAGAGGTTACCGTTGCGGCGACGGATGGCTCTCAGATATTCCCAGACCGACACGAGGTTTCATCCTGCTATCTGATAAATATCGGCTCTGTAATGATCCACTATGGGACAGGAGAGCGGCCACTCCTCACCTGCGAGCCTTCGCTGTTCTACAGAGAGAAAGACCTCTATCAGACATGGGGAGGCAGGAGGTCGTTTATGAACAGCGAGTTTCTGGCTATAAAGAGGGGATCGCTGGAATTTAAGGCGCTGGCGGATCTTTCCGAAACCGCAGCCTCTGAGGACAGAACCGCTGTGGCTCTCTCAGACGGGACGCTGATCATGTGGACTCTTGAGGGCACGCCTCCCGACTTCAAAGGACAGGCTCTCAAACCCTTTTTGGATTCCTTCGACCGGATCAAAGAGGCGGATGTCCCTCTTGCCGGATACATAAGCCATCCCGGAAGTGCGGACGTCATCAACACGCTTAGAGTGGGCTTATGCCCTTTAGAGGCAGCCGACTGCGACAGGTGCCCGTGGAAAGAAGAGGTGGAAAATAGCATAATCCCCCAGCTTCCCTGTGAGCCGATTGAAGGCGTAACGGACGGTCTTCTCTTCTCCCGAGTTCTGAAAGAAGGTGAAAGGTCTCCCGTCTTTGCAAGTTCCTCCAGGGTACTGAATGAATACGAAGTTCACAGAGTCTTCTTCTTCTACGTAAACGCAGGTTGGGAGATAGCCAGAGTCGAGATACCTGGTTGGGTAGCCGAGGACGAGAGACTCTTGGAGCTTGTCCACTCTGTCATCTGTGATCAAGCCCAAAAGGGATCGGGCTATCCGATAGTGCTCTCGGAAGCTCACGAAAAAGCAGTGGTCAGAGGAAAAGACAGAGATATTTTCTACCAATTCTTAAGAGACGCTTTGGTCAAAAACGACATTAAGACCGCCATTTCAGCAAAGAGTCTGAAAAAGCTGGGGCCGACAGTATAAACAAGTAGGTCAGACATTCCTGTCTGACATTGGGAGTGAGATGCCCTGTCTACTGAACAGACAAGAATGTCTGTTCTACCGACGACTGTTTACTATATTTTGAAGGGGCGAAGCGCTTATGGAAGAAGATTACATCGGGGAGATCATCGAAAGCAGCACGGTTCACTTTACGGCTGAGACGCGTGAATTGCACAAGTCGCCTTCTTTTGGGGCATTTGTGAAGACGGACTCGAAGCCCACTATATTCGGGATCGTCTGCAACACCTCCACACACTCGATAGAGCCGAACAGGAGGCCCACAGCCTACGGCAAGAGCGAAGAAGAACTCAGGATGGAACAGCCTCAGATATTCGAGCTTCTAAAGACGGAGTTTGAGGCCATCATTGTGGGCTATCACAACGACGTAGAACCCAAGCAGTATCTCCCTCCTCAACCGCCACACATTCATAATTTCGTCCATTTGTGCTCCCCGGGAGAGGTCAGGGATTTCACTTCAAACTGGGACTTTTTGAGGACTATTCTGAACGGCTATAAGAGCACGCCCACAGATGAACTCATAATCGCCGTAGTCAAGAACGCCCTCGCGGCGCACAGAGGTGAGTCCGAATACTTGGTCAGGACGGGTAAGGAACTCTCACGGCTCATAAGGGACGACTACCACCGCTTAAGTTCGATAATCAGGAGGATACAGGATTGAGAAGACGCTACAGCAGCATAGGTATTATCACGAAAGGTTCTCTCGTTGAAGGACTGGAGATGAAGTTGGACCAGAAGAACCTGAACGTGGAAGAGATTAAGGCGGGGAAATTCGTGGTCATCGAGGGACAGCAGAACGACTTTTTCTCCATGATCACAGATGTGCGGCTGGATGCGACAAATCCTGATATATTGGTAAACCCTCCCGATTGGAGCGATGGACTGATGCATAAGGTGCTGGACGGTACGAGCACGTACGTAGTTGTTTCTCTGCGCCCTATGCTTATGCTGGGCAGAGATGAGCAAGAGAATGACGAAGGAGATGCAGAGCCGCGACCCGTCAAGACCATACCCGGCCACTTTTCGATGGTTCAGGAGGCCGAGGAGGAGGACGTAAGTCGCATCTTCGGGAACGAATCCGCCTCGAAAAAGTATTTCAGCGTGGGCAAACCTCTGGATATGGAGACTCCCGTATGCCTGAACTTGAACCGCTTCGTGGAAAGGAGCAACGGGATCTTCGGAAAGACCGGAACGGGAAAGACGTTTTTGACCAGGCTTGTGCTTTCAGGTCTTATTAAGCGCGACACGGCCGTAAACTTCATCTTCGACATGCACAACGAGTACGGCTGGAAGGCGATCGCCGAGTCGGGCATCGGGAAAGGGGCTTTTGTCAAGGGCTTAAAACAACTGTTCGGAAGTAAGATGGCGATATTCTCCCTGGATCCGAAATCTACCAGGGATAGAGGCGTTCAACCCGATCACGAAGTCTATATCAGCTACGATCAGATTACGGTAGAGGACATAGCTCCCCTTCAGGAGGAGCTAAAACTGAATCCCACCGCCGTGGAGTCGGCTTATCTTGTCTACGCTATATACAGAGAAAAATGGCTCAGGACACTTTTAGATCAGGAGGGGAAGGGGGTCGAGGAGTTCGCTGAGGAGATAAACGCGCATCCGGGTTCTCTGGTGGCTCTGCACAGGAAGCTCAAGAGGATTGAGAACTTCCCCTTTATGGTCAGCAAGACTCAAGGACAGGATGTGATAGACAAGATCATGGACTATATTGATAGGGGCATTCACATAGTTCTGGAGTTCGGTCAGCAGACGAGCATACTCTGCTACCTTTTGGTATCCAACATCATCACAAGGAGGATACACGAGCTCTACGTAAAAAAGAGCGAGAAGTACTACTCCACACAGAATGTTGAGGATGAACCCAAACAGTTGGTTATAACGATAGAAGAGGCACATAAGTTCCTGAACCCTGTGGCGGCAAAGCAGACGATCTTCGGAACTATTGCAAGGGAGATGAGGAAATACTATGTCTCCCTTCTGATTGTGGATCAGAGGCCCTCAGGCATAGACGAAGAGGTGCTGTCTCAGATTGGCACCAAGATAACGGCCCTTCTGAACGATGAGAAGGATATACAGGCTGTCTTAACGGGAGTCAGCAACGCTTCGGGCTTAAGGAGCGTGCTTGCCAGCCTGGATTCCAAACAGCAGGCCCTGGTGATAGGACACGCTGTCCCTATGCCGGTGGTGATAAGAACCAGAGATTACGACGAGAAGTTCTACAAGGACATGGGCGAGGTAGATCCCAGGGAAAAGAGAAAAAAGGTAGAAAAGGAGACAGTGGATCTCTTCGGAGAATAGAATAATCCGCCTTGACTGCTTGAATATTGAAGATCTAGACCTGCAAGATTTTGCTTAGATCTACAAGACGTTAGAGACCGTGACCTCCAAAGAGTTAGAGATCAAGGGGATATAATGGACTGCAATGCATAATATATGCACACTGTGAACGTTTTGCAGGACGATAGGACGATAAGGACGATTTGTAGCAAACTTTTCTATATTAAAAAAATTCTTTTTTTAAAAAGTTCCATGTAAAACGTCCTTATCGTCCTGATAGAAATTAGACCAACGCATAGACCTTTCAGCTCAAGACCAGATACGTCATCCAACCGTCATACTTGTCCGTGAACGCCTGATCGTAGGGCTTCCGCGGCAAGCAAGTCACAGATCCTTCCCTGACATGATATTTTCTATCTCCGATTAAGCCCCCCTTCTCCGCTAAGTATGTAGCAGAACTGCTCGTTGTTTTCGTAATTGCGATAGTCAGAGGTCATCCTCCCCTGAAGGTCGTGCTCGAGAGGTACCGGAGATCTTCTCTGTGCGCGGTTTGCGTATCCTCCTACTTATCCTTCCTTACGGAAATCAGGTCATTTCTGCAACGCATGCTGTATTGTCCGCTTATGTCCTCTGTATAGTCATTTGGGTAGAAAGGAGCATCTTGTCAGCGGTCAGTTCACCCGCTTCGCCCTTAAAGAATAATCTCAGAGTGCGGCACTCGGCTGGTCGAGACACCTGCTCCTTCAAAGAGAAGGAAGGAGAGATGAGGAGAAAATTATCCTTGACCAGCCCAGCGATTCGTTATATACTGTAATATCATTGGATGGACAACATGCAGTGATCTTTAACACACAAGCCGAACGAAAATGTGTAGTCTGGAGGCACGGTGAAATGACATTTGGAGAAGGTAAATACACCTACCAGGTCCAGGAGGGCTGGGGTCAACTGCCGGAAGGCTGGACGTGGGGCTGGATTCCGGCGGTCGCGTGCGATTCACAAGACCGCGTCTATGTCTATTCGCGCAGTGAGCATCCGCTGGTCATCTTCGACCGCGACGGCAACTTTGTGGATTCGTGGGGCGAAGACATCCTCACGGACGCGCACGGTATCTACATAGATGGCGACGATAACGTCTATTGTACCGAGTGGAGTCGCCATTGCATCCGCAAGTTCAACGCAAACGGAGAACTGGTGATGACGTTGGGTACGCCCGATCAGCCCGGCCAGAAGGACGGTGACCCGTTCAACAAGCCGACAGATCTGGCCATCGCATCAACGGGCGAGCTCTTCGTCTCGGACGGATACGAAAACGCGCGCGTTCACAGGTTTTCGCCCGAAGGAGAGCTGCTGATGTCCTGGGGAGAATGGGGCATCGGCCCGGGGCAGTTTGAGGTCTCCCACTGCGTTCGGGTAGACAGACACGACCGCGTCTGGGTCTGTGACCGTGAGAACAACCGCATCCAGATCTTTGACACCGAAGGTCGCTTCATGGCAGAGTGGACGGGCTTGTTGCGACCCGATACGATCTATTTCGACCCTGATGACGATGTCATTTACATCGCTGAGTTGCAGCATCAAGTCAGCATCTGGTCACTCGACGGCAAACTGCTTACTAAGTGGGGCGGTGCAGAGAAAAGCGATCAGCCCGGCGAGTTCCTCGCCTTTCCACACGGCATCTGGGTGGATTCGTACGGAGATCTTTACGTGGGCGAGGTTCAGGCGAACGGACGCCTTCAGAAATTCGTCCGACAGATGTAATGAAGATAAAATGCGCGTCATATCCATCAAAACGATGAAGATTCTCGTCCCGTGGTAAAGACTCGTTTATTGGAACAGATGCGATAGTGGTAACCCATGAACAGCACCATACTGGAGATAGAGGGTGCCTATCCCTGGAGATATAGGGTGCCTATGTGATCGTTCAAGTGCACTCTAAGGAGGGCTTTGTATCTTGCCCCCTTATTGATCCCCGCCCCCCGATAGAGTCAATCGGGGGTTCAATCGGGGCCCGATGAGTACGAGTGTTACGGGCAAAATGGTGTGGACTGTGACAGAATAGGATAATCTACCAAAGAGAGAGAAAATATGGCCAAGACACCCGAAGATGAGGCTTCGGCAAAACCACCCGAAGATGAGGCTTCAGCAAAATCACCTGAAGAGGAGGCTTCAGCAAAGCGACTGAAGATAGAATTGCAGAACAGGTCACAACTCCTGGAACAGTTGATAAACCTTTTCCAGAATAAGCCTGCAGAAGCCACACAAATTATAAGGACGTGGCTGGTGGAGGGAGATAAACAGAAGGGGAAGAAGTCGCCCTTGGCTCGAGACAAGAAAAGGGGGTCCTGAAGATTGGCATTTCGTCAGTTGAATGGGAGTGTCCTACATTGCGTCGGGACCCTGCGACAAACACGGTAATTTTCTCTTCATGGCTGCACAGGTTATCTACAAGCTCGGCCAGATATTGAACTTCAGCCCGTTACCCTGTCGGTTTTTCAGGTGATAACAGATTTTCCACTGTAAGATAACCTGATCTTCGAAAAACTCTCTGCGTTGCGACGTAATGTTCTGCGTCTCTGATTTTTCCGCTGCCACGATTTACTTCCTATCAGCATTCCCTTCCTTCTACGTTTACCAGGTCAAACAGGAACGTAATCTTCAGGTGACTTGTCAGGCAATCTACAATCAACAAAAAGGGGTTACGCAAATGTGCATAACCCTTCTGAACATTTGTGGTGCCGAAGGCCGGACTCGAACCGGCACGGGTTTCCCCACTGCCCCCTCAAGACAGCGTGTCTACCAGTTCCACCACTTCGGCACTGTTTATGAACGACTAACGGATTCGAAATCTAGCCAGGTGTTTTGTCCTGCGCAGAATGAACTCAGGGAACAGTCCGATTACCGCCGACTGTCCCCCTTACAATCGTAATGCCCGTTTGAGTTCCAGAGGCGGCATCGAACGTCACGGTCACATAGGCAACGTTCCCGTCGGAGTCCTGCTCCTTCCCCTCCCCTATGATTGTAAGGTCGTCTCCGCTCCCACCCAAGTTGTAGAATCCGATGTCGTTTTCACCGCTGGTATTTAACTCAGTCAGAGTCAGCCCGTTAAATGATCTTCCTCCGCCGCCCATACTGGTGGGCCTACGATACCAGTGATGCGCTACCTCCATAATGCGCCGGCACTCAAAGACCACCGCGTCTTGGTTTGCGCTGACAGCCGTTTCTCCAAATTGACTGATGCCCACGGCTACAGAAATTCCCACGATAATCACAGACAGGACGATCATCAGAATCTGAGTCTGCCCCATTTGTAGCTCCCCTTTTGGCTAAACAGAGGTGATCCACATCTACTTTGGCCCTAGACATCCTATAATATACATCCTATAATATACATAAACAAATTCCCAAAAGAAACAAAAAAATCTTAAATTCATTTTCTTGATCGGCTATTTTATCCAAGTCTATATCTAGAACCACAGTACGGGATTCAAGAAATTCTTGCTTCCTTTTGAGGTTACTCTGCCCAATAGTACGAAACATTGCCGGGACCGTTAGTTTTCTAATGCGCCATGTAATTGAAATTGGAACATACTTTTCATGCTTTGCGCTTAAATAGTCTCTACCCTGAATAAGAGGGGTTCAACAGCAAAAGGACATCTGTGTGATAATAGAATACCACGAGGGCCAGAGGAATGTCTTCAAAGAGATCGCTGCAATATGCTTTGATGCCGTCCACAGATCAAAGCATAGAGAAGATATCCGGAGTGATGTCGGGAAATAGTTAGAAGTGGAGAAAAGGAGGCACATTCAGGACGATATAAAGGCAAACGCCCACGGGATATTTGCGGAGCTGCAGCGGGAAAAGTCCACCCTACATTACTTCAGTTCTGGAACAAGAAAAAAAGATAGCGAGAAATCCTTACATTTCTGTTCTTCCAGAATATCAAAGGCGGGGTGTCCTAAGGGTTTTAGTAGAAAAGACACTGAAGTATTCTAAAGAGGAAGGAATCTAGAATGCCAAGATAGAGGCTTTAGGGGAAAATAAAATAGGGAGTAAGTTCTCTTCTGATCCAGGACTTAGGGATGGATTTACTACGCTATGCGTTTGGAGTGAAATCGTTATGGTTATTTCTTTGTATTCTCCTCCTTCAGCTTAAAAGAAGGGATGTCGGATGCTGGAGCGCTTTCTCTCTTCAGCCTGCGGGTCAAAACGTCCTTTTCGTTCTCCCTTTGAGAGATCTTTACGTCCTCACCTGAGTCGCAATTGCCTTTAAAGACGGCTCCCTCTTCGACTACGAGGAGTTTGGTTTTGATGTTGCCCATGACAATGGACTTCGACTCGAGACGTATTCTATTGGCGACCTCCAGGTTACCAACGACTCTCCCTCCGATGACGGCGTTTTGCACTTTGACATTAGCTTCAATCTGTCCTGATGGTCCCAGAACCAGCGTGCCTGATGACTCTAATTCACCACGTAGGATCCCATCTATCCTTATACTGCTTTCTATGTTGAAAGTCCCGTCTATCGTGGATCCCTTTCCCACTATGGTGTTCATAGTTCCCTGGTTAAATCCGTCTTGTTTGTTTTTATCCCTTGCCATAAATGGTCTCCTCAAAGTCTAATACTTCAAAAAATAGTTCTGAGGGTCTCGGGGTTCTCCGTGTTCAGGTTCGCCCTCCCATATCTCGTAGTAGAGATATGGTTCCACTTTTCCGTTATTTCCTGAAAGGAGAGCTATCGCCTGTCCTTTTATGACCCTTTCTCCTTTGTGGACAAGTATATTCAGGTTGTGCCCGTATCTGGTGTAGCATTGACTGTTATGGTCTATTTCTATAAGGCTGCCCCAGTCGTCTTTCCAGTCGGCAAAGGTGACCGTTCCGTCTGCTGGGGCTTTGACTATAGAGTTAGAAGCAGATGCTATCTTTACACCTGTATGTTCCCTCTTGACAGGAACCTCTGTTATTTCAAATGGTTCGACGATCCAACCATCCACAGGCTGTAGAGTGGGCCTCCACCTAATACTGTTCCATTCACCGCGCTTTGCCCCCTTTGCGTCTTTGGAGTTCAAAAATGGCGACAAATATGAGCTTCCTGCGTACGAAAGTCCTCTTAGCTCCTCCCCCTGCCGTTCGCTCCAGAGCGTCAAGAGTTGCCTGTTTATCCGTTTAATTCTCTCGAGGGTAGCAGTCAGTCGGGCTATCTTGCGGGCTTCGACTTCCAATTCTAAGTTTCTATTTTCTAACGCATCAGCCTGTAGAGCCCTCCGAGCCACGGTCCAGTAAGAGGCCGCTCCGATAACAATGAGGATTATAAGGACAGCAAGAGCATATTTTATCAGCCGGAGTTGAAACTGGCTAGCCGTGAATTTGAAAGTCCTAGATCCATCGTTTGGAACGACGATTACAGTATATGATTTTCCCTTAGCCACGTTCTGCTCACCCCAAAGAAAGTAGACAGTAGGTAGTAGACAGGGCAAGCCCCCGTCCCCATTTCAAGCTAATGAATAGAACTCATAGATTGCACTAAATATACGATGCACACGTCGGAAAGTCAATTGTTTTTACTTCGGGACCGCCCGTTATGGGCATCTGATACAAATTCCCCAAGTCTCATAAGTAGCTCATTTACGGGTCACTTTGGGAGCTCTCGAAGGGTTTCACAGTAGATGCTCACATAGACGTCATCTCGTGGAACACACCTTGAGGGGAACTGCCCAAGTTCGTGTTTCGTTGCCGATATAATTTTATATGAAGAGACACCCTATGTTTATTTAGCAAGTTCCTTAATCTCTTTCCAATTGACTTCTTCTATCCTCTTGGAAATGCTTATTAACTTGTTCTGTTTTTCGAATGTTTCCCATTTATTTCGTATAGCAGGTCTTGCCCCACTCTTGAGTCTTTCTGGGTTGGGATGTATTACTATGATCTTATGATCGGATGACGAGCAAATCCATTCTGCTATCTGTGTGTTGATTCCCTTGTCACCAAAACTATATCCACATACTATTAAATTCTTTGTACAACGCAAGGAACTGTGAAACTGACAATATAGCTCAGTAAATATGGCCCTCGTGTAATTCAACATCTTATTGAAAGTGCCTACTAGGAGGATCACTTCCTGAATATTTGCTACCATCTGCTCATTAGGATTTTTTATATACTTATCTCCATCATTAGTTTGATGCCTAAACCAATCGACCGACCCGTGCAATTTGAAAAGCCGAATCTTCGAATTTTCAAACAAATCTGGATTCCAATATCGAACATCGTTTTCTCGTTTCCCAAAGCCGTCAACAAATTTGATACTGTTTGTCCTTAATAACTGTTCCAAAACTGTATCGTGATTTAGTGTGAATATATCCACGTGCTCGATGTTTTGACATGTATCCTTTATGCAGTTCAAGTAGTCAAGACGGCATGGTTTTTCGGAAAGAAGTGTTTCTACTGTATATTGAATGTAATTTGTTGTCTCGTCAGCGAGGTCACTAAGTTGACTTCTCTCACTGATCTCGTTGTAGATAAGAAGTGGCTGGATATCTGGCAAGATTTTTTCAATAAGAGGTTGCACCGCTGGGTTATCGTACTCTCCCGATATGCTATCGTGAATCTGACTTGCTACGTAATAGAGATCTTCATAATTTGTGCACCGCCCATTCTGATATAAACGGTGATAATCATCTATCTCATCTTTCAGCTTTTCCAAAAAGTTCAGCACCCGATCGCAACCATAGATCCCACTTGTATAATGTGAAATGCCTTCGCCAGAAAGAACTCGTTCAGTAATGTCTTGGGTTCTTGGCATTCCTGCACAAATTGAAATTCCAGAACCAAATAAAAAGACAATCTTTTTCGGACTTGAAGATGACATCTCTTTTTTTCTGCTTTGAAAGAATGATATTCAGCTGACGTTTTGCAGGGTCACAAACTCGAAGAAGCTGAATCTGAACCGGGTCACCAATGTATCAAATCCCTTTTACACGTTCGATAAGTTGATTCAGCGGCTCCCTGAGCGAACTGAGTGCGAGCGACCGGCGCTCCCTCCGGATGTCAACGCGGTTTCCATCGTTAATGATCTTATATGAAAATGAGAACTTATCTCTCTCTTGCGCCCACCCGCCGAATTGGCCGAATCTCAGGTCGTTAAAATAGTTAAAACCGTCTTTTGTGGTAATAGAGTAATATCCTTTGGAGACCCAAATGAGCCTATCTATTGCCCGCTGATCCTTTATAAGATCAATTAGATGATCGTTCTTCTCAATGTATCGAAAAGTAATGTCTTTATTGCTGTCCAGCAGAGAGTAGTGTCCCAACCAAAAACCATTTTCGTCTTCAAAGACACCACTCCAGAGGATATTATTTAACGGAGTCGGCGTCGTAAAGTATCTGTCATATGAGATGTTCTGTCTTGCAAGCGACCCTTCAAATACCCAGTTCACATAGAATTTGTTGATAACCGTAAAGATCAGATATAAACTGCTTAAACCGAGTCCGATATAGTTCAATATCCGTCTCTTCTTAGATGTCCGCCTTGTACTGCTTCCCAGGAAAGCGACACCAATTAAGCAACCTGGGGTAGTAGATAAAATTGTTTTCTCCACTCTTTTGGGGTCTTATATCCCAGGGATGAATGAAGCCTGTTCTTGTTGTAATTATCGATCCACTGAGATATGATCTTCTCAGCCTGTTCAAAGGATTCAAACTTGTGAAGCCAAACACACTCTTGCTTGAGGGTCCTGAAAAAACGCTCTACAACACCGTTCCAATCGGGTTTACCACTTGGTATGTATTCCTGACGAATTCCCCAATATTCGGTACTGGCCAAATAGGCCCGAGCCAAAAAGATGGAACCATTGTCAGAGCGCAAAGTGAGACCCTGGGGGACAGCCTCCTTGGAAGTGTATCGAGAGATCACGGCCCGATCCAGGGCATCTGTGGCCTCCAGTGCCCTCCCTTTTCGACTAAAACGATACCCAGGAACCTCCCGGCTTCCGTTGTCCACCACCGCAATAAGAGGACACCAACCATCTTTTCCACAGTAAATCTTTGTCAAGTCACTCGACCACAAACTGTCGGGACTATCCACCACAGAACGCTTCTGGGCAACCTGTGGCCCCTTTCTCCCGGGACGATTCCACAGCTTACACTGCCACCCCTTAAGCTTCATTATCCTATGAACCTTCTTAACGTTGACACATTCCCCTTCCTTGAAACGAAGATGCGCCCAAACCCGCCTGTGACCAAATGCCTCTTCTTGGTCCAGTATCCCTCGAATACGAAAAGCAAGCTCCTCATCTATCACAGGCTCTTTAACAGAAGAACTGACACCTCTATCCCTAAACCTATACAGAGTCGAACGATGCAAACCCAAAGCCAAAGCTACCACCTTGCGGGAATAGCCTCGACCCAAAAACCGCCCACTCAAGGCAACCGCTTCGTTTTTTTTAGACGGGCTACCTCTTCGAGTATCTCCAACTGGAGCGTCAACTGCCCTACCTTGCGCTCCAACCGGCTAACCTCTCGCTCCTTCGGATCCTTGCGACCACGCCGAGACTTCAGACTCTCCTGGCCCCCTTCTAAGAAACTATCACGCCAAGCATACGCCTGCGACTGGCTAATTCCATTCTTACGACACACCTCAGATAGATCTGCTCCTCTCAAAAGAGCCAACACAATCTCTCCCTTACGGGTCGCCGTCCAGCGCTTACCATCTTTCACTTCGGGGCTCGACACCTTGACCTCCCTTCTCAAACCCCAATTTGCGAAATATTTGTCGCTCTGTCAAGGGGAGCGGTATGGCCTTAAGAACATCACCATAATCACACACAGTAAAAATGGCACAGTATATAGAGGATCGATAATAAAAATGGTGTTGAAAGCTACGCGATATTCGCTAAACGGTTCAAAAAGCTGTGTGCCGTAAGTTGTAAAACAATCCAACATTGGATGCGTGATTATCGAACAAAAGGTTAATTTCGTCCATTCACTCCAGGTTGCCTCCTTTCTACCGTGAATTCTAATTGTCAAATACGCCAGCAGAGGTGCAAAGAGTATTGCAAATGCGATAGAATGAGAAAATCCCCTGTGGGATGTCAATCTTTGGACAGAATCCAAAAAAGGCATTGCCAGCATATCCAAATCGGGGATCGCTGCGGCGACTCCGCCCCAGAGGATAGCTTTGTTCCCTACTTTTCTACCTAAAACCGCTTCGCCGACCCCCGCGCCGAGTGTGATTTGGGTTAAAGTATCCATGCTTTGATTTTACTAAAGTCGCCTGCGCATCCGGTGTTATCCTCACCATGCAGCCATCGGACTCCTCCGGGCCATCCCCGAATGGACATCTGTAGGAGAGACCAGTAGTAGCCGTTGGCCGGACTTATCGTGTAGTCGTAGTCTTCTCGGTCCCAGACAGAATAGTTCGCGATAGCTGCATTTCTGAATTGACTTAACCTGCTGTGCACATCTTGATGATTCCTCCATTTCGCTTCGATCAGATGAGGCTGATTCCTCAACTCCCATGTCGAAACTGGTTTTCCCTCCGAATCCCTGTAGATCAAGCCATGCGTCGGGTCTACCGCTCCCCAGATACCGCTTCGATACACCTCGATGATCTGGTGTCCGCTGTACGCCATGTCCCTGTCGAACATCATAATCAAACGCGCCGGGAATCCAGCCACCTGACAGAGAGCACATCCAACCCTCGCCAAATCGGTGCACCAGTCAGAGCCGCGATGGATGATCTCCTCTTCAGTCCCTCCGAATCGCATCTCGTCCAGTTCATCGCCTACGCTCTTTCCCAGGTCAGAGCAGAATCTGGCAATCTTTTCAACCCGTTCCTCATCCGAACCGCACTCAGCGATTGCCTCCTCCACATAGCATTCTAACTCGGGTCGTGAACCCCTTTGGTACCTCACCTGTGTTGGCGTGTATTCTCCGTAAAGATAAGCGGCGGTTTGGGGACACAGTCGAATCATGAGTTCTGCTAAGGCACGATCTACTGAACCGGGGGCATGGGTGTCGTTTTCCAGCATGATCTGATACGCAGGGTCGAATTGACCGATGCCGTGGTAGAAAGGGAAATCTATCATCAAACTTTCTCACTCTCCCATCACCTGAACAAAAAGTTTCCGTAAGCGCGGGCGATTATCGTGATCAATCAGGACAATTTGCTGCCAAGTTCCCAGAACGACGGCACCTCCGGAGACTGGCGCTGTGATCCCAGGTCCCATAAATGTCGCACGAATATGGGAGAAACCGTTATCGTCCCCCCACGTTTCGGAATGACGGCTGTGTAGAGTTCTTGGCACAATCTTTTCTAACTGTTCCTTTACATCTTCAACCAATGCAGGTTCGTACTCAATCGTAGAAATAGAGGCAGTGGAGCCTACCACGAAGATATTAACCAAGCCATTTTCGATTCTGGATTTTGAAACAATCTTCTGAACTTCATCGGTGATATTTTTGATATCTGAAAATCCCTCGGATTGAATCGAAAAACTCTCCCCAAAGACCATTTTCCCCTCCTTAAAATGTGTGTTACTCAGTGCAGGCAGTTTATCAGTTCTCGTTCCACGCTGCCGCAAATCGACACGACCTCAGTAACCTGCGTGAATATCCGCTACGTGTACGAACGTCCAAAGGGGCGCTCTCTTGCCCCCCTTTCTTTCCCCCGAAACGTTCTTAGCCCACCTTTCTGGTGGCTTCTTGCCTCTCGTAGCAAAGGGGCCACACAACCCACTTCGTCACTTGCCGGGACTCCGTGATCCTTAGGAAAAGTACTGGAAGCAGCGCACACACAGCGACCACGCCGGCTTTTGAGGAAAACTCCTGGCAGGTTGATTTCTATTCGAGGTCCAAAATGCGAAGGGCTTTGTAGCGACAGGGTGGTCTTAACTGACGGGGAGGTCTATAGATCGCAGAACGACAATGAGGCAACAGACTACGTCTCCCAATAGAACTTAGGTTCTTTTTGCTTTTTATTCAACAGCCGGCTCTTCGCTCACCGGAGTGACCATGCAGGTACAGCGTGTGAAGCCCGGAAGGAGGAATTTGTTGACTGCGTTCAGGCTGTCCGCCTCCACGACGTAGTAGATCACGTGCTCGGCAAACGCTCCATATCTCGCTCGGATCTTAACACCTTCCACATTCGGATCATACAGTATCTTTGAACCCCCTTCGTCTCTGGGACAGCTCTCGGGAGCGTGGGTCTGCGTGATATGAAAAAGCATCTTACACCTCCTTTGAAAGATGGGTTGAGTTGCTGAAACGTAAAAGCCGCCTGCCCTGCCAGCCACGGGAGCCGTCCCAGGACAGGCGACCGTTATATAAATCGATCAGATTCGCAGCAATGTCTTCATATTCGTCTATAGGTTCTTTCTTATATAAGCTGACATAGACTTATATTGAGCTTAACAGTTGCATTCAGCTTGTGCATACTACCCCCATCTTGTCCTTTAACTGAGCAGACAAGTACAGAGCCATCACAAGTTGCAGACTAACACAGAACCCCACCTAGCTTCTGTAAATTTTAATTTGGCGGCGGTGGCGGAGGAGGAGCTGGATCAGATATCCTATTCTTTTTCTTGGCTTCGGCAGGCTCGTCTAAGACGAACGTCTGTATGACAGGCGCTACGTACGGCAAGAGGACGGCTCCTGTCTTTATAAACCTTCGGCGACTGCTCGACTTGTTCGTCCGTTTGCTCTGATCGGAACTCTGCTCTTCAGTCCCCTGTACGTCCTTATCCATATTTAGCCTCCCAATACGGTTTCACACATTGCAACATATTCCTGTAAGAGCAAAAACATCCTTATCAGGCCATAAGTTAAGTGAAAATCGAAGAATTTCGAACCTTACTACCCAGAAATAATGCTCGAACCTTGAGTACAATATAAGAATAAGAGACATATTGTCAAGGGAAAATGGCACTGTTGCTTTTTGATCGATTTTTGCGCTTCCCTTTTCGAAGTTCAAACTATATGTAGTGCTATATGTAGTAGTAAGATCGCACTATTCAAACTTTTGTTCAGTGATCCTGGTCACATTTTCGTTAAGACAAATTGCATCGAAATTCTATTTTCCCCTGCGCGCCCAGGTCTTACATGCAACAGATGTGCAGAGCAACGACTTGTAGCAGATCTTTAAGTTCAAAAGGCGAGCATTTGTTGTATTTAAGTAGATCGCCCAACTGGAGTTTCTCCCTCTTCAATTTTGCCATAATAACTGCAAGGGACGCAATAAAAAACGGTTGCTTTAAAGTAGAAATTGACGTATTTTTCATATAGGAAAGGGACATTGTAATATTTTTATACTCTTCAAGGAGATGATCATTGTGATCAAGGCTGTGATATTTGACCTGGACAATACGTTAGTGGACTTTATGCGGATGAAGGAGAACTCCGTAGATGCCGCCTGTGACGCTATGATCGACGCGGGGCTTAATATGCCTAAAGAGCAGGTAAGGAAAGAACTCTACAGGATATACGACGAGAAGGGGATCGAGTTTCAAACTGTCTTCGACGATTTCTTGACCGAAACGTTGGGAGAAATCGATTATAAGATTCACGCTGCGGGGATTGTGGCCTACAGGAGAGCAAGGGAGGCGGCGCTGGTGCTCTATCCTCATGTGAACTCTACGCTTATGGAATTGGCAAAGCGCGGAATAAAGCTTGCCGTGCTCTCTGATGCGCCTCGCCTCCAGGCATGGCTTCGACTCTGCCAGCTTCAACTTCATCACACTTTTGACTCTGTAATCACATTCGACGATACGGGCGTGACCAAACCTCATCCCGTCCCCTTCAAAAAGGCCCTTGAGCTTTTGAGTATCGAGCCTGATGAGGCCTTGATGGTAGGAGATTGGCCAGAGAGGGACATGGTAGGAGCACACAGCGTGGGCATAAAGACTGTCTTTGCACGGTATGGGGACACCTTCGACGTTAAGGATGCCGGAGCTGATTATGAGATAGATGATATCAGACAGATCGTAGGCATTGTAGAAAAAGAGAATGATAGTGGCGCGCCCACGGCAAGTTGACCTTGATGAACAATTCCATAGGCATAGACATCGCAGAGGTGAAGAGGATCAAAGACCTCGTCCAAAGATGGGAAGGTAGGTTCGTAAATCGCGTATTCACACAAAATGAAGCAGAGTACTGTTTTAAAAAGGGCGAAGTCTATAGATCATTAGCAGCGCGTTTCGCAGCCAAGGAGGCGGCGTTTAAGGCTATAGGGACTGGATGGGGACAGGGAGTCGCGTGGAAAGATGTGGAAATTGTGAGCAGAAATGGCTCTAAACCGCAAATGGTGCTCCACGGCAGGGCAAAAGAGATGGTCGGAAGTAGGGAAGTAACGATGAGCCTTTCTCACACGGAAAACTACGCCGTCGCCGTGGTGCTTATTCAAAATGTCCAGGAAAGATGAGATTATAAGTATTCGGACGTTGAATCTTATCTGTCTGTGAAACAGACCTATAACCCGAGAAGGAGGTGGGGTGTCGTGACCGACGACGAAAATTATTTGTTCGACCTGACGGGTTATCTCATCATCCCAGAGGTGCTGACGCCCGAGGAGGTGGAGTCCTGTAACATCGCCATCGACCATCACATTGACCAGCTTACGGAGTACCCCAGATCGCTGGCGTTTGAGTCTAAGCCATTGGCAGGTACTTCACACCGGAAGGATATTGGTGGAATGCTGGCATGGGAGCGTCCATGGTGTGAACCGTTCCGGGACATTCTGGTGCACCCGCGCATCGTGCCCTACTTCAATGTCATCCTGGGGGAGGGCTATCGGCTGGATCATGGGCCAGGCGTAATTGCGATGGACCAGGGCACCGAGGGCCACCGCCTGCACGGCGGTGGTATAGAGTGCTCCAACTTTTCTCAGGCTTACTCCTTCAAGAACGGGGCCATCTACTGCGGTCTGACAGTTGTGGAGTTTATGCTGGCAGACGAAGGGCCGGGAGATGGCGGACTGGCGTTCATTCCGGGCAGCCAGAAGGCGAACCTCCCCTGCCCGCAGAGCTTGAAGTTTTATGAGAAGTATCAGCAGTATGTGATGGAGGCCAACACTAAAGCGGGCGACGCGGTAATTTTCACGGAGGCCCTGACGCACGGCGCGTTGCCGTGGAAGGGAAAGCACCAGCGGCGCGCGCTGCTTTACAAGTTCAGTCCGGGGTTTCAGTCTTACGGCGTGGGCGCCCACGAAATTTCATTCCCCGACTATATTCTGGACATGACAGAGGAGCAGCGTGCAGTGATAGAGCCGCCTCACAACCGCTGATGATATATATAAAACGCGTATAACTTGTTCCTATATACCTACTTATAGTGTTTTACATTTTCCCAAGGGCAATCAGACGTGAAGCTGGTGACAGGAAAACAGATGGCAAATATAGACAGGCGATCCATAGAGGGTATGGGAGTTTTGGGACTGGACCTTATGGAAAGGGCGGGCCAGGGAGTATACAGGGCTGTGGAGGATATTTTAAGCGATGTGAGAGACAAGAAAGCCGTCATAGTGTGCGGAAAAGGAAATAACGGAGGGGACGGATTTGTGGTGGGAAGACTACTTAGGGAGAATGGAGCTAATCCATCTGCGTTTCTACTTGGCAAAGTGGGGGAAGTTAAGGGAGATGCTTTGACGAATCTGAAAAGGGCTGCTGATCTGGATGTGGATATTGAGGAAGTTGTGGAGCCAGAGGCTACCAGAGCCTTAAAGGACGCGCTCGAAGATGCAGACGTAGTCATAGATGGCATATTCGGGACGGGAATAAAGGGGGAGGTAAGGGGTCTTGCGGCTTATGCAATAGAGTCTATAAATAGCAGCGGAAAGCCTGTGGTAGCTGTAGACGTACCGTCGGGGTTGGATGCAGACACCGGAAAATTTGAAGGGATGTGCGTTAGTGCCTACATTACTGTCACATTCGGGCTTCCGAAAGTGGGTCACTTCTTCTATCCGGGGAGAGGTTTGTGCGGGGAATTGAGAGTCCTGGACATAGGTGTCCCCGTGGCGACGATAGAGCAGGAGGAATCTTTTCTTGATCTGATCGAACCTCTGGATGTGACAAAGATTATGCCCGTTCGGGCGCCAGATGCTCACAAAGGAGACTGCGGAAGAGTTGCCGTAGTAGCCGGGTCATTGGGAATGACGGGAGCGGCGGCGTTGACTTCCACGTCTGCGGTCAGGATGGGCGCCGGGCTTGTGACGCTCGGAATCCCTGAGGGATTAAACGATATTATGGAGGTCAAGCTGACAGAAGTGATGACCAGGCCCCTTCCACAGGTTAGAAAGCGCAGATGCCTGGCCTTGAGGGCCCTGGGCCAGATCAGAAGGATGCTAAAAGGAGCAGATTGTTTGGCGTTGGGTCCCGGCATCTCGACGTACAGAGAGACGGTCGAATTGGTAAAAAGGATAGTAAGCGACCTGCAGATCCCTGCTGTAATAGATGCCGATGGGCTTAACGCTTTAAGCGGTGACCCCTCGCCACTGAAAGAGGCAAAAGCCTCTATAGTTATCACACCCCATCCGGGGGAATTCAGAAGATTGACAGCGGGAAAACTTGAAGATTATCAGGTGGATAGAATAGATACCGCTCGATCCTTCGCCTGTAAGTTCAACGTTACAGTAGTTCTAAAGGGTGTTCCGACTCTGGTGGCTTGGCCCGATGGCAGCGTATTTGTAAATTCCTCAGGAAACGCTGGAATGGCCACAGGGGGCTCGGGAGACGTACTGACGGGAGTCATTGCCGCCATAATCGGAGGTGGAGTTGATCCTCCAAACGCTGCAATTGCGGGAGTCTATCTGCACGGTCTTGCTGGAGATCTTGCTGGAGATGTCAAAGGAGATTTGGGGCTCACGGCCGGAGATATTGTGGATTTTCTTCCCGATGCGACCCAAGAGGTATATGGAATATTAAAATCGAATCCGAATCCAGATTGGGGAGTTAAAATGTATGGACGCACTTCGTAACCTTGCCTCTTCTCTTGCGTTATACTACATTATGATAGTTATGTTTACCCTTACGGAGTTCAAATATGAATAGAGTCAGAGATGCTATTGACGAGATGATTGAAGAATCCTATCTTCTGGGGTTGACGGATGAGGAGATATGGAACGACCTGACCCTGTTTTTATCCTGCTGCGAAAGGGTAATAAAAAGAGAGGTCAAGGACAAAGAGACGATCAATCTCCTTGAGAAGAAGTTGTCCTCCGTAAGGGTCAGCACTCTGATCAAGAACAAGTTTGATCCTAACGAGTCAAAGGGTACGTTAAAGGAAGATGGTACCTTAAAGTCTGCTCACGAAGTCCTGGCCGAAAGAGTGTCTCTAAATAAAAGGCGGATCTTACAGGCCATAGGCAAGTGCGATCCTAAATTCGTGAGTATGATCGAGTCAGAACGATACCGTTCGAGCCCACAGCCCGGCCCCTCCAAGCGGAAGAGGGGAAGATACACCGGCGGGGTCAAGCTGTGGGTTTACAAGGTAATCTATATAGCGGGTGTGGTCGCTCTCTTTCTGCTTATTTACCTGATCCTGATACAATTGTGGCGATAGCTTCTATGCCGAAAAGACACGATATACACAAAATTATGATCATAGGGTCAGGGCCTATCGTAATAGGTCAGGCGTGCGAGTTCGATTATTCGGGGACGCAGGCGTGCAAGGCTCTAAGGGAGGAGGGATTCGAAATCGTCCTTGTAAACAGCAATCCCGCTACAATTATGACTGATCCTGAGATGGCGGACAAAACTTACATCGAACCTATTATCCCTGAGATATGCGAAAAGATTATCGAAAAGGAACGGCCCGACGCCCTCCTGCCTACTTTAGGTGGTCAGACAGGATTGAACATCTCGGTGGAGCTTGCGGAAAGCAAAGTCCTGGAGAGATTCGGCGTAGAGATGATAGGGGCCAAACTGGAGGCGATCAAAAAGGCAGAAGACAGAGAGCTCTTTAAGAAGACTATGGAAAATGCCGGGGTCGATCTCCCCAAAGGGAGGTTCGCTTATTCCCTCAATGAGGCTGTTGATTTCCAAAAAGAGATAGGCTACCCTTCAATTATAAGGCCGTCCTTTACCTTGGGGGGCACAGGTGGAGGGATAGCTCGTGACGATGAGGAGTTTAACAGGTCAGCCGAGCACGGTCTGCATATGAGTCCGATAAATGAGATACTGATAGAGGAATCGGTGATAGGATGGAAGGAGTTCGAGCTGGAGGTGATGAGGGACCTCAAAGATAATGTGGTAATTGTATGTTCTATTGAAAATTTAGATCCGATGGGCGTCCACACAGGGGACAGCATAACTGTCGCTCCCGCTCAGACTCTCACGGACAAGGAATATCAGCTTATGAGAGACGCCGCTATAAGGGTCATCAGGGAGATAGGCGTGGAGACAGGTGGGTCGAACATACAGTTTGCAGTGAATCCAGAGGACGGGAGGATGGTGATAATCGAGATGAACCCGAGGGTATCCAGAAGCTCCGCTTTGGCGTCTAAGGCGACAGGATTCCCAATAGCCAAGATGGCGGCCAAATTGGCGGTGGGATATACTCTGGATGAGATAAGAAACGATATTACCAGAGAGACGCCTGCTTCGTTCGAGCCCACAATAGATTACTGCGTGGTGAAATTGCCAAGGTGGGCGTTTGAGAAGTTTCCGGGGGCAAAAGATGAGCTGAACATCCAGATGAAGTCTGTGGGCGAGACTATGGCGATCGGCAGAACGTTTAAGGAGGCCCTACAGAAAGGATTACGATCTTTGGAGATAGGAAGAGGAGGGCTGGGCGCCGACGGAGTCGAGATGGAACTCCCCTCAAATGGAAAATCGGAGTTTATCAGGCATAAATTGGAAGTTCCCAACGCTCAGAGGATCTTCTACATTAGAGAGGCGTTCCAGTCCAAAATGCCCTTGGAGGAGGTCCATGAACTTACGAAGATAGACCCCTGGTTCTTAGGCAATATACAGGATATTGTTCTGTTTGAGGAGGAATTAGCACTGTCCTCCAGCATAGACAAAGATTCGCTACTGAGAGCCAAACAGTTCGGCTTCAGCGATCGCCAGTTAGCTTCGATATGGAGGACAGATGAGGAGACGATCAGGTCTCTGAGGGTGGAAAAAGGAATAATAGCCACGTTCAAGACTGTGGATACGTGCGCGGCGGAGTTTGAGGCCTATACGCCTTATCACTATTCGACTTATGAGAGCGAATGTGAGGTGGTGCATTCTAATAGTAAGAAGAAGATCGTGATCCTGGGAAGCGGTCCCAACAGAATAGGCCAGGGGATAGAGTTCGATTACTGCTGTGTGCACGCTTCGTTCGCTTTGAAAGAGGATGGATTTGAGACCATTATGGTCAACAGCAACCCTGAGACCGTAAGCACAGATTACGATACATCAGATAAGCTCTATTTTGAGCCGCTGACAGTGGAGGATGTACTGAACATAGTAGATAAGGAAGATCCCGACGGTGTGATAGTTCAGTTTGGAGGACAGACTCCGCTGAATCTGGCGATTCCCTTAGAAAGAGCGGGCGTGAAAATCTTAGGCACATCGCCGGACAGCATAGACCTCGCAGAGGACAGGAAGCGTTTCGGGGCGCTGATCGAAGAATTAGGGATAAGACAGCCCGAAAACGGGACAGCGGGCACTTTCCATGAGGCAAGAAAGATCGCAGCGGACATAAGCTATCCCGTTTTGGTAAGGCCCTCTTACGTGTTGGGCGGAAGGGCTATGGTCATCGTCCACGATGAAGGATCTCTAGAGAGGTATATGCATGAAGCTGTCAGGGTGTCGCCGCTCCATCCTGTGCTGATAGATAAGTTTTTGGAGGACGCCTACGAATTGGATGTAGACGCTGTATGTGATGAGAACGACGTATTTATCGGCGGAATCATGGAGCACGTGGAAGGGGCGGGCATCCATTCTGGCGACAGCGCGTGCGTGGTACCTCCCAATTCGATCTGTGATAGGGAAATTGGAAAGATGAAGGAGCATGTTCGGGATCTAGCCAAGGCTTTGAAAGTCGTGGGCTTGATGAACGTGCAATACGCTGTGAAGAACAAAGAGATCTATGTTCTGGAGGTGAATCCGAGGGCCTCCAGGACTGTTCCTTTTATAAGCAAGGCAATAGGGGTACCTCTGGCCAAGATAGCGGCACGGGTGATGGTTGGAAAGACCTTAAAAGAGCAGGAATTCACGTCGGAGGTGTACATAAAGCACACAGCAGTTAAAGAGGCGGTTCTGCCGTTTATAAAGTTTTCCGGCGCGGATTCTATATTGGGACCTGAGATGAAATCCACTGGCGAGGTTATGGGCATAGATACCAGCTTTGGAGCCAGCTTTTTGAAGGCTCAGCTATCTGCCGGATTCAGGATGCCACTGTCGGGAAAGGTCTTTATGAGCGTGAGCGATAAGGACAAAGCCTCAGTGATCCCGATAGCCAGGAAGCTTTACGAAATGGGGTTTAAGATTGTGGCTACTGAGGGGACTTACAAGTTCCTGAAACAGAACAAAATACCGTCTGATAAGATTCTAAAGGTGCATGAGGGGAGTCCGAATATACTGGATGCCATACGCAACGACGAGATAGACTTGATGATAAATACCCCATACGACAAGCGGTTGGGGGAGATGTCCCAGGTAGACGACCGACAGATCAGGAGAGCAGCGATCATGAAAAATGTGACGTACACCACTACGATTTCTGGGGCTGCGGCGGTAGTATCGGGAGTTGAAGCTTTGAGGAACGGGTCTTTGAAAGTTAAGACTTTGCAGGAGTATCATAAGGAGGCGCTCCAAGTCGATGGCGAGCAGAACTCGTAGCTTTGGATATTTAACGTGGGGGGAGCTTTTTTTAGTATGTACCGTCCTTCTATCCACCTGGGGTTGCGCATATTTTAACACCTTCTACAACGCGAAAAGGCTCTTTAACCAAGCAGAAAAGAACCGCAAAAAGGTGGAAAAGGAAGCACTTTCAGATAGGGATAAACAGAATCTGAGAAGGTCTTATCGTAAGGCGTACGAAGAGGTCGTAAGAAAGGCGTCTGCAGTCTTAGAGTTCTACCCAAACAGCAAGTGGGTGGACGATAGCCTGATGCTCCTTGGCAAGTCATTCTACTTTCAATCAGAATACTTAAAGGGGGCGCGTAAGTTTGAAGAACTTCAGGTAAATTTCCCAGATAGCAAGTTCGCACAGGAGGCTCAATACTGGCAGGGATTGTGCTACTGGAAGTCGGGAAGATATGGGGACGCCAAGGTGCTCCTCAGAAAAGCGTCAAATAGGGAAGACTTTAAGCTTGCCGACGACGCTTTATTTGCTCTGGGCGAAATGAACTTCGAAAATGAGGACTATATAGCAGCTCTGGAGGAATATAAAGAGGCTCTATCTCGCTTCAAAAAAAGCGATATTAAAGATAAACTGTGGCAGCGTATCGGCAAGGTGAATATTATCCTGGACAGACCCAATGAAGTTATAGATGCCTTTCGCATGGTCTTAAAGCAAAATCCTGACTCCAATACAGAATATGAAGCCAGGCTGAAGATCGGGGAACTCTTTGAGTCTCAGGGCAGGTACGAGGATGCGTTAAAGATATATCAAGAATTCATTAAAGACAAAACATTCGGAGGATACAAGACCAGAACGCTGCTTAGGATTGCAAGATGCTACGACAACCTGGGTGATACGAGTAGCGCTCTCAACCTCTACCAAAAGATTACAGACGAGGGTACCAAGACGGATGAATCGGCCGAGGCTTTGTACTTAATGGCCACTATTTATCAGAGGGAATGGAACGATCTGGAGAAGTCGGTGGAGCTTTTGGAAAGTGCTGAAAAGGAAGCAAGAAGCGAAGAAATAAGAACTCTGGCGCAAAACCGCCTCCGGGTTATAGGGCAGCTGGAAGAATACCAAAAGGGTGCAGCGGACACTACTGACAGTGCTGCCAGGTCTCTCTTCATGATGGCGGAGCTTTACAGGTACAGATTAGGACAGATAGATGCAGCGCTGGCTCTGTATCACAAGGTTACTGAAAGGTTCCCCCAAAGCGATCTTGCACCTAAGGCCGCTTACTGCGTCGGATGGATAAAAAAGGAGGTGCAGAACGACACTTTAGTGTGGAAGGAGACACTTGAGGAAATATTGGAAAAATATCCGAAGACGGAGTACGCAGAGGCGGCAAAGGAACATTTAGGGCTCTCAGAATCTGAGGATGGAAAGAGTGACAAGGCCAAGGTGATATTCTTGGAGGCGGAGTCTCTATTGTTCGGCAAAGGGGAGCCGAACGATTACATATCAAAATTCGAAGAGATAATATCAAATCATCCTCAGAGCGAGTATGCATCAAAGGCATCTTACGCAGCGGCCTGGGCTTACGAGAATGTGTTGAAAGATTCGGCCTCGGCTTACCAACTCTACGGACAGTTGGTCGAGAAGTTTCCAAAAACCGAGTACGCTTCCATAGCTCAAAGGAAGTTAAAGTTCAAAGCAGATGGAGTCAAAGAACTGTTTGTTCCAGGAGCTGACAGTGTCGCTACCGATACATCGAGTCTCAAGGAAGATATGCATCTTTCGGCTGACCAAGAGGATACACTTCCATCTGATATTGAGGAGCATCAGATGGAAGACGAAGAATGGTGGCAAGAGGATGAACAGTGGCGCCAGGATAAGGGCGAAGATGGAAAATATGTTGTGGAGGAAGGTGGGGAATATAATTGAGTGGCAGCAGTACGTATCAGAAGCGCAGGTGAAGCGCCTACCAGAAGCGACCGACAATGACTCAAGATGAGAAATTCATCGCTTACACTCTATCTTTAGCTGAAAAGGGCAGGGGAACCGCAAATCCCAATCCGCTCGTAGGGGCGGTAGTAGTAAAAAACGGCATCGTAATAGGGGAGGGATTTCACAGGAAAGCGGGCGAGTCACACGCCGAAGTTATAGCTTTGAATCAGGCCGGAGATGAGGCAAAAGGGGCCCATCTTTATGTGAACCTGGAGCCGTGCTCTCACTTCGGAAGGACCCCCCCGTGCTCGGACATGATCATCGAAAGGGGGATAGAAAGAGTCGTCTGTTCGATGAAGGATACGTATAACAAGGTATCAGGAATAGGAATAGAAAAGCTTAAAAGGGCGCAGATAAAGGTCGTATGCGGTGTCCTTGAGGATGAAGCGATCAAGATAAATGAAGTATATTTGAAATATGTAAGTGTCGGACTCCCATTCGTGACGCTGAAGATAGCTCAATCCTTAGATGGAAAGATAGCGACAAAGACAGGCGATTCCAAGTGGATAACTTCCGAAGAATCCCGAAAACATGTCCACAGGATGAGGGCTGAGGTGGACGCTGTCCTGGTTGGAATCAACACTGTGCTTGCGGACGATCCATTTCTGAACACAAGATCGGTAAGAGGGGAAGATCCGATAAAGATAGTTCTGGACAGCACCCTCAGAATCCGTGTGGATTCTAAAGTGCTTTCGGGAGCAGCGCTTATAGTTGCTGCCTGCAACGGCGCGGACAAAAGTCGGATAAGTAGCCTGGAAAAGAGGGGTGCTGATGTCTGGCTTCTGCCTCCTTTGAACGGAAAGGTGGATCTAAAGGAAGTGATGAGGAAAGCGGCAGAGCAAGAGATGTCCCATGTTATGATAGAAGGCGGCTCTTGTGTGGCGTCGTCGGCGCTCTCAATGGGGATAGTGGATAAGATCGTCGTCTTTGTAGCTCCTAAGATCATAGGCAAAGGAACAGAATCTATAGGGGACATAAAGGTTGAGAATCTGTCGGATTGTGTTGCACTGAGGGATGTGGAGATAGAGAGAATCGGAGACGATCTTATGTACTCCGCAAAAATCAGTAGACAGTGGACAGGGAAAGGCGAAAGGCAATAGGCAATAGGGCAGACCCATGTGTGTGCCTTGAAAATAATGTAGGGGCGAGGGCACTTCGTTCTTTTTGTTGTCTCCACACACCAACAGAGCGCCTACGACGCCCAGAGGCCAGTAGAAAGGAAAGCAGCCTCAAGGCACTGAGCGGTGTCCCTATCTACCGTCTACTTGTATTTCAGGGGACTGATGTTTGTTTACAGGCATAATAGAAGAGCTGGGAGAGGTAGCGCATAAGGACAGAAAGGGGATGTTTCAAAGGACAGTGGTGCGGGCACCTAAAACGATCGAAGATGTGGACGTCGGGGACAGTGTAAACATAAATGGGGCCTGTCAGACAGTCGTGGAGATAGCAGACGGAGCTTTCGTATTCGAGTCCGTGGAGGAGACGCTAAAGAGGACCACTTTAGGCGATCTTAAGGCAGGAGACAAGGTCAATCTGGAGAGGTCTTTAAGGCTCGAAGGACGTCTGGGCGGCCATCTGGTCCTGGGTCACGTAGACGGTGTGGGGAAGATACTTAAAGAGGAAGATCAGAGCCAAAGTCTGCTATTTACGATAGGATTTCCCGAAACTTTAGAAAGGTACATAGCATCTAAGGGTTCGATATCCCTGGACGGAATAAGCCTTACTGTGGTGTCGGCTCTTTCGGATAGATTCACTGTGGCTGTCATTCCATTTACCCTTGAGCATACTACCTTGGGGACGAGCAGGATAGGAGACAGGGTAAATCTGGAAGTAGATATCCTTGCAAGGTACGTGGAAAGATTAACGGAATTTGGAGGAGAATCGGATTCGGGAGTAACGTACGAGCAGTTAGAGGAAATGGGACTTTAAGGGGAGAAAAAGGATGTGGGATTTCAGCAGCGTCGAGCAAACCGTAGGGGACATAGAGCAGGGCAAGATGGTGATCGTTGTGGATAACGAGGATGCAGAGAGCCCCGGCGAGTTGGTCATGGCAGCACAGTTGGTGACATCCCAGACTATAAATTTTATGTCCAGACACGGTCATGGGATGATCTGCATGCCGGCGACCAAGGAGAAATTAGAGGAATTGGGACTCGAGATGATGGCTCCTGTGGACTTGGTTATGACAAAAGCGGCGTTTATGGTGAGCATAGATGCCGTAGGAACTACAAGGGGAGCTTCGGCCAGGGATAAGGCGATGACGATTAGGAAGTTTGCCGATCCGGATAGCCGTCCGGAGGACTTTTCATCTCCAGGACACGTCTTCCCACTTATGACGCGTCCGGGCGGTGCCTTGAGGAGGGCAGGCCATACTGAGGCGGCGGTGGACCTTATTCAGCTTGCGGGTTTGGAGCCTGTAGCAGTCATGTGTGGTGGGGTAATGGACGAAAGCGGAGACCTGGCCAAGCTTACCTTTCTTGTCGGTATGTCCAAGGAGTTCGATCTTAAGATAGTAACTATACAGTCCCTGATCGAATACCGCCGAAAGTCGGAGAGCCTGGTCAAATGCCTGGTGGTGATAGACGACTTCCCGACAAGGTTCGGCACCTTTAAGCTCCATCTTTATAAGAGCGATGTGGACAAATACCATCATGTGGCGTTGGCGCTAGGCGATATTTCAAAGGATGAGCCGATCTTGGTGAGGATGCACTCTCAATGCCTGACAGGGGACGTCTTCGGTTCTTTGAAATGCGACTGTGGAGAGCAGTTAGAGCAATCTATGAGGATGATCCATGAGGAGGGAAGGGGAGTCATAGTCTATATGAGGCAGGAGGGAAGGGGAATAGGATTAGAAAGTAAAATAAGGGCATACAAGCTTCAGGATGAAGGCTACGATACTGTTGAGGCTAATCATATATTAGGGTTTCCACCGGATATGAGAGACTACGGGATAGGAGCGCAGATTCTGACTGATCTTGGCGTGGTTAAGTTAAGAGCCCTTACGAATAATCCTTCAAAAAGAGTGGGGTTGGAGGAGCACGGTCTGGAGATTGTTGAAAGAGTGCCGATAAAGATCAAACCTAATAAGTTTAATAAGAGATATTTAGAGACCAAGCGGGATAAGATGGGGCATATGCTTGACGACAAAGATTAGGATAAAGGAAAGGAATGTCATGGCTAAGGTGTATGAAGGTCAGCTATCGGCTGGCGGGAAGAGCTTCGCCATCGTGGTGAGCCGCTTCAATGAGATAATCACGACAAGACTGTTGGAGGGGGCCTTAGATTCTTTGAAGCGGCACGGTGCGGATGAAGAGAGTATAGAGATAGCCTGGGTTCCGGGGGCACTCGAAATTCCGATCGTAGCTCAAAAGCTGGCATCGAGCGGAAAGTTCGATGCCATTATCTGCCTTGGAGCTATCCTAAGGGGACAGACACCGCATTTTGACTACGTTGCGGGCGAATCGGCAAAGGGCATAGCGCAGGTGGGACTGAAAACGGGAGTTCCGACCATCTTTGGAATCGTGACTGCAGATACAGTGGAGCAGGCCTTAGACAGAGCGGGATTGAAGTCCGGAAATAGGGGATGGGACGCCGCTTTAAGTGCGATTGAGATGGCCGATCTCATGATCCAGTTCGATGGAAAAAGCTAGGGAAAGATATGTCCACAAGGAGGAAGGCTCGACAAGTTGCGCTTCAGTCGTTATACTGGGCCGAAAGTGCGGATGATCCGATAGAAGTGGCGCTGGAAGATGTGGCAAAGAAGATGAAATTGACTCCTGATCTTAGAGGTTTTGCTCTTAGGCTCTGTCAGGAGGTGCTGCAGAATAAGGCGTATTTTGAGTCGCTGATCAAAGAGATAGTGGAACATTGGGAGTTTAAGAGGATCTCCAAGGTGGACAGAATAATTATGTACATAGCCCTTGCGGAGATCCTATTTTTTGACGACATTCCGCCCAAGGTATCCATTAACGAAGCCATAGAGCTTGCAAAGGACTTCGGCGGAGATCGCTCGTGGGACTTTGTGAACGGAATTCTGGACGCGATTGTGAAAAAAGAAGAGTTGTTGAAAGAAGAATAGCATATCACTTTGGGAGTAGACGGAACTCAAAGGTTCTAAAAAAGCGCAAGCAACGTCATTCTTACCCCCCCGATTGAATCTACCGGGGGATAAATCGGGTGCAACTAAGCAATCTCATTTGGACTGTTTCTTCCTTTACTTGGACCCATATGTATATTGAGAAGCTACGTAGCGTTGTAGTCACAAAATTTGAGACCTTTGATCGCTACGAGAATCTGCTCGCCCTTTTCAGTACTCGGAAAGAGGGGATCAGTCCACCACCTTTCGATTCTCTGAATCTGAGTATTATTTCCGGAGATTCAGAAGACAAAGTCAGGAGAAATTATCAAGCATTTACGTCGGCGATCGATGTACCTTTCAACAAGTTAGCCCGGACGCGGCAAATTCACCAAGATCAGGTAGGGGTAGTTACGTCTCCGGGCATGTACAGAAGTACTGACGCTCTCATCACGGATAGGGAGGATGTATATCTGGCTATCAGTACAGCAGATTGTATCCCCCTATTCCTCTTTGATCCTGTAAAGCGAGTCTGCGGTGCAGTCCACTCAGGATGGAGAGGGTCAGAGAAGGAGATCTCTAAAAAGATTGTGCGTAAGATGGTGGATCTTTTTGGAGTAAATCCCTCTGACATCATAGCAGTGATAGGACCTTCCATAGGCGTCTGCTGCTACGAAGTGGATGAGGATATTGCCCAGAGATTCGATTCACGATTCTTAGAGCGATCAAATGGCGAAAAACCTCACTTAAACTTGCAGGAGGCCAACTTCTCACAGTTGCGACCCCTCGGCGTCAAGGATGTGGAGATCGTGCACTGTTGCACAAAGTGCAATCAGGATTTGTACTATTCATACAGAGGCGGGAACGGCGTAACAGGCGGGATGAAAGCCGTAATTGGAATGAGAAGGACTTAATAAAGATGCTTGCCTCTTTAAGACTGCAAAGCTTCAAGTGCTTCAAGGAGACAGGCAACATAGACATAAAGCCGATAACTATATTCATAGGCACCAACAACTCAGGCAAAAACAACATACTCCAGCCTCTGCTGATGTTGAAGCAGACCTTGGAGAGCGGAGATATTGAAAGTCCACTTGTTGTTAGGACGAGAACTTAGAGCTACGTTCTTACGAGGACTCTATCTATAACCAATTGGTTTCTAATGTTCTTTGCATTAACATTAGATCTCAATGTTCCAAAATTCTTGTTCTTGTTGCTACGAAACTACATTACTACGCCAAGCATGAAGGATATGATGCAAAAGACTGGTTTCTTACCTCTGAACATTTCTGTCGAATTAGCTGTACTGATGGGATATGAAGAAGTGTATATATCGCAGAATATCAGTTGACGCTTGGAAAAGATTTCCTTCTACTTACTATAAAATCGGGCCCTTCTGCGAGTGTACAGTTGGTATGACGTCTTACATTTTGATGCTGGAGCTTTTCTGCGTTTTATAAGGAAGGAACATTTCATTGCGCTTGATCCTAAAGGGGGAATACGACGTTAGTACGGAAGAAATATACAGGGTAAGACTGCCGTGGGCAGATGGCTTGCAGATATGATAGGGAACAATAGAGTGATATTCACAAGAAAGCAGTTGCTTAAGACAGATGAAGAACAATTGATCAATGATTTGGGATTGCACAATGATGATTTGAAATTCATTGAAGTAGCTCACCAGACTAGAGATAAATTCGTAGCCACTGAAGACAGCGATTTTCATAAGGAACAGATAAAGGAATATCTGAATTCAAATCTGGAGATTAAGGTTTTAAACATCGAATCTGGACTGCAAAAAGTTGCTCGATAATATACTGACAAGTTGCGGGGTGATAGAATGTTAGGACAGATATTTACAAAGGTTTTCGGCAGTAAGCACATAAGGGACGCCAAGAAGATGATGCCCATTGTGGAGGAGATAAATGCCTTCTACGAGGAGTATCACGGCCTCTCTGACGAAGAGCTGAGGGCGAAGACCGACGATTTTAAGGACAGGATAGGGGAAAGACTCCAGGAGGTAGAGGCACAGCTTGAGGAGTTGAGGGAGGAGTTAAAAAGGGAGGAGGATCACGATCTGAAGGGTCCTCTGATGGATCAGATCAAAGAGTTGGAGGAGGAGCGAAAAAGGGAGACGAACGCTGTTTTAGACGAGATCCTTCCTGAGGCGTTCGCGGTTGTCAAAGAAGTTTGTCGCAGGTTCGTGGGAAGGCAATGGGACGTCTGCGGCCAGACGATAACTTGGAACGATGTCCCCTACGACGTGCAATTGATAGGCGCGGTCGTCCTGCATCAGGGCAAGGTAGCTGAGATGGCCACAGGCGAGGGAAAGACGTTAGTGGCTACGATGCCGCTCTATCTGAACGCCCTTTCGGGAAGGGGCGCCCACCTTGTGACGCCCAACGATTATCTGGCTCGAAGGGACGCTTCGTGGATGGGTCCCATCTACGATTTCTTAGGTCTTACGTTGGGCGTGATTCAGGACAAGGGGGACTATACGCAGCCAGATTCGTTTATTTTAGTCAAAAAGGGAGAGGACTACGCCCTCGAACCTTCTGAACGCGAAGCCGTCTATTTAGCTGACATCACCTACGGAAATAACAACGAATTCGGGTTCGACTATTTAAGGGACAACATATCCACCAGTACGCAGGACATAGTTCAAAAGGATTACAACTATGCTATCGTGGACGAAGTCGACAGCATCTTAATAGATGAAGCCAGAACGCCTCATATTATGTCGGGACCTGTTCCCGAATCGACCCAAAGATACAGCGAGCTTAAACCACTGATTCAAAAGCTTGTAAACAGTCAGACGAGGCTTGTGAACAGTTTGCTGGCTGAGGCGGAGAGCATGTTGAAAAACGGCGATGACGAGTACGAAATCGGGATCAAACTTCTACAGGTCCAAAGGGGAAGCCCCCGAAACAAAAGGTTTATGAAGCTGATCCAGGGAGAGGGGATAAAGAAGTTAATAAATCGTGTGGAAGCTGACTTTATGCGAGATAAAAAGATGGGGGAGATAGATGAGGACTTGTTCTACAGCATAGATGAAAAGGGACATACGATAGACCTTACGGATCAGGGGAGGTCGTCACTCCTTCCTGAGGAACAGGATATGTTAGTGCTCCCAGACTTGAGCGAAAATCTCAAAGAGATAGAGAACGACGAGTCTCTGTCCGAGGATGAAAAGGTGCAAAAGCAGGATGAAGCTCACAGGGCTTATGCTCTAAGAAGCGAGACTATTCACAACATAAGTCAGCTTTTAAGGGCATATTCGCTCTTTGAAAGGGACGTTGAGTACGTGGTTCAGGACGGACACGTTATTATTGTGGACGAATTTACGGGGAGGCTTCAGCCCGGACGGAGATTTTCAGACGGTCTGCATCAGGCTCTGGAGGCAAGGGAGAACGTCAAGATAGAAAGAGAGACCCAGACGATAGCGAGCATTACTCTCCAGAACTACTTCAGGCGACTTTACGACAAGCTGGCAGGGATGACAGGAACAGCGGAGACGGAGGCTAATGAGTTCTTCGACATCTACAAATTAGACGTGTCGGTCATCCCGACCAACGAGCCAGTCAGAAGGATAGATTACGATGACGTTATATACAGGACCAAGAGGGAAAAGTACAACGCTATCATAGATGAAATCGCCACTATGCACCAGAACAATCTTCCGGTCCTGGTCGGGACTATTTCGGTGGAAGTGTCCGAGACTTTAAGCCGTATGCTCAGGCGAAGGGGGATACCTCATTCCGTGTTGAACGCCAAGTATCATCAGAAAGAGGCTGGAATCGTGGCCCAGGCGGGTGAACCGGGGGCTGTTACTATCGCCACGAATATGGCCGGAAGAGGGACGGATATAAAGTTAGGACTGAGGGTTGTAAAGTGCGACAAGTGTCTTGTGCGTTCGGGGCTCCCCGGATCTACTCCTACAGCCGACGGCCTTACGCTATCTGACTGCGAAGCCGATGTTCCGTGCGGCCTTCAGATCATAGGTACAGAAAGGCACGATGCCAGGAGGATCGACAGACAGCTGAGAGGCAGGAGCGGAAGACAGGGCGATCCGGGGGCATCCAGATTCTTTCTGTCCTTAGAGGACGACCTGATGAGGCTCTTCGGCTCTGAAAGGATAGCTTCAATTATGGACAGATTGGGCGCCGAAGAAAATGAGGTAATAGAACACTCCTTAGTTACCAAATCCATCAGCAACGCTCAGAAGAAGGTGGAGAACAGGAACTTCGAGATGAGGAAGCACGTTCTGGAGTACGACGACGTGATGAATCAACAGCGTGAGGTGATCTACGATAGGAGGAGGGACGCATTAGAAAAAGAGGACGTAGTGGAACATATCGTCGAGATGATAGATCAGACGGTGGAATCTTTAGTGGAGGCTCACACAGACAACAGGTCCTACCCTGAAGAGTGGGATTGGGACGGATTGAAGATGGATTTGAGAAATATCTTCTTGATCGAGCTTCCCACGGATGAAGAGGAGATGGCAGGTCTCAAGCAAGAGGACCTGAGGGAGAGAATAAAATCCGAGGTGATGCAGGTTTACAGAAGGCGAGAGGAGAAAATCGGTTCGGAACGCTTAAGACAGATAGAAAAGATGGTGCTTTTGGGCATTATAGACGACAAATGGAGAGAGCACCTTTACGAGATAGATAGTCTCAAAGAGGGGATCGGCCTGAGAGCCTACGGTCAGAAAGACCCTCTGGTCGAGTACAAAACCGAAGCGTTCCATATGTTCGTCGATCTTTTGGATAGCATCAACACGGAGACCCTGAAGTTCCTGTTCAGGACACCTATTGAGGAGAGTTCCCCCATGGATTCAATCGGGGTTCCGAGGATGAGAAGCAGGAGGGCTCCTGAGGGGATCAGACTGATACACGAAGACGCAACGGGAATGGGCTATGATGTGGGGCCTGATGAATCTGAGATCGTAGAACATAGGGGCGACGCGCCCATAAGGGAAAAGGCCCTCAAGCGGGTGGTCAGAGCTGGTCCCAAGGTGGGAAGGAACGATCCCTGTACCTGCGGCAGCGGAAAAAAGTACAAAAAGTGCTGTGGTAGAAATGGCTGAGGAGTTAGAACATCATGTTAAGATCGCAACTGTGTGCCTTCAGCACTTCGCAAACACGGAAATCGCTATGTTCCATAGCTGAAATTAATTGAAGAAAGAGATGGGAAGATAATGGCAATGATGAAGTGTTTTATTTGTGTTTCTACAGTGTGCATAATCTTCTTTGCACTCATAATAGGATGCAGTAATCCCTTTAGCCCTAAGCCGAAGGAACCCTTCGTAGACCCTGGCCCTGACGACAAAATAGGTGTTATTCCAGATGCTACAACGCCTGAGATTTTCCTTGATAATCTGGATTTTGCTATGGATGATAATGACATTGCAGTCTATGAAGACCTGCTCGATGAAAGATATTGGTGGACAGAACCGAACCAAACGGATAGTCTGGATTTCGCATGGGGAAAGGATCGGGATATTGAGGTTGTGAAACGCATCTTTGAGGAGTTCGCGATCTTTGATTTCGAGTTTACTCAGGCTGGGGGCACACGAGGGAGATTCACAGAGGAGAAGGGAACTGAGCTTCCACAATTTGAGGGCGATCCTAACGCTCATCCCGACGAGGATTGGGAGGTGTTCTTCGGTCCCGTGAATATGTTTATGGTGGATGAGACAGGGGAAAACGGCTTCCGCGTAAGCCAGAATATGACCTTTAAGCTGAGGCAGAACGAGAAGGGCCTGTGGAAGATAGTCCGTTGGATCGATGATCCTATCCTCCAGTAGAGGATTTCTATTGCAAACTGATCTATGGCAAGAAAGATTGAAGCCTTTCTTCCTTATATTCTTAATTTGATATGGACAGGAGTAGAAGCCGCACACTGAGCGCTCAGAGCTTGGCCAAAAGGAAAAGGTAGGCTCAAACGTCTAACATGAACTTAAGTTATCCTTTCCAATATTCCGGAGGTATGTTAGCTTGCATGCCAAAGGTTTAGTACTACAAGAGTGTGCACATTACCCAAAGTGTAAATTCAGAGCCACTTCTGAGGAACTTGAAGGCTCCTTTCCCGTAAAAGCTCTGTTCTCCCTCAAATATCTCCATATCTATTCTGTCTTCCACTTTGAATACCTTATAGATTCTCTTGGCCTTTTGGAAGGACTCCACTGTAGCCTCGGAATATACTATCCTCTGTTCCCGACTCTACAAAATGCGCTCTTGGGGCCTTAATCCTGCAATGTAGCACATCTCGGCGGATCTGTGTATCCCGGTGAACCTATTCGTCTACGAGCTTTGAGCATTGCCGCAGTGGACCCTCCACTTTGACAAAAACCCGCTTGACATTGGATACAGGATGATATATATTGTAAATGTGTTAGCGCATAACTTTTCGGAGAGACAACGCAGACTGCTCAAATGGCGACGACTCCAAGTGAGTTATCGGGATATGGGTTCGGCAAATTAGCTGAGCAGAAAAAGCGTAGGCCTGGGGGACAGATGCGTTCAAGAACTGGGATCTTACCAGAAAAGTTCTTTGGATACTCTTGGGGATTCCCTTTCGATGTTGATGTTCCATCTGAACGCTTTTGGGGACAGGTTACTATGGGTAAGAAGAATGAAAAATTGATATTCCACTCGTACTCTCCGCAACAGATCCAAGCTATATCGGACGCCAGACAGTCTCAGGATAAGCCTTGTTGTATAGCAGATCTGATAAGCGATGGGATGGACCCCATAATGTGGGCTCGGCTTGAGGAAATCATGGAGACGTTCCTTGATGAAAAAGATTTTCAGGTGGTCGGGCTATTCTTGAAGGGATTGTCCTTCAGGGAGATCGGGGAGGTGATGGGTATCTCAAGGAAGGCCGCAAGTTCCCGATATAAGAAAGTTGTAAGACTGCTCCGACACGGCCCTGAAAGACATGAATCGGTGGCCGCTCAGTACGAAATTACCTCAGTTTCTGCACCTTAAATCCGCTTAAGGTCAAGGTATCGTCCCTTCCTTCTTCAGCATACCTATTGACGCTTCGAACGCCTCAGCAGTCGTTTCTATATCTTCCTCCGAGTGCACGGAAGACGTCAACCCCTTGAGACCACCCAAATCTATCCCATTTAGGCGCATCGCGCTCCCGAATCTTTGGCTAAGTTCAGGTGGACCGCCTTTCTTCAACCTCTCTATATCGTACTGCCAGGCCTTCATCTCTCCTGAGCGCAGCTTGTAGGCGTCTTCGTACATAAGCAGCATGAAGCCCGAAAAATGCCTGTAGGTGTGCCAGGTTAGCCCGTGCTTTAAGATAATCTCGTTAAACAGGTCGGTCAGATACGCCCCCAACTTATTAGCCTTTTCTATCTCCTCTCCGGATTTTACCTCCCTGAGTGTGGCTATACCGGCAACAGCAGAAAGCGGATTGGCGTTGAACGTCCCCGGATGGTGCATCTTTTTGTGATCGTTCCATCTTAAATCTTCCTTGAACTGTAAGATCTCCATTATATCAGCCCTTCCTGCCACTGCGCCCACCGGAAGTCCTCCCGCCAGGATCTTGGCAAGGGTTGTGATGTCGGGGCATATATCGTAATATTCCTGCGCTCCCCCTGGAGAGCATCTGAACCCCGTTATCACCTCGTCGAAGATCAGAAGGCAGTTGTATCTTTTTGTTACTGCCCTTAAGTCGTTGAGGAAACCCTCCTTAGTAGGTATAACCCCGAAGTTCGCCCCTGAAGGCTCCAGTATCACTGCAGATATATCGTTGTCCTTTTTCAGTTCTTCCTCGACTCCATCTATATCGTTAGGCGGACAGATGACAGCACTTTGGAAGACCTCATCCAAAAGACCGTTCGGGATATGCCCGTCGAAGGGGGGATATGTCTCCACTATCACACTGTCGTGCCATCCGTGGAAATGTCCCCTAAACTTTATGAACTTTCTCTTTCCAGTAAACGCCCTTGCCAGCCTCAGCGCCATAAGCGTGGCCTCGGTACCAGAGCTTGTAAACCTGATCCTGTCCATTCTTGGCAAGAGCTCCAGTACGAGCTCCGCCCATTCTATCTCCAGTTCGTTACACGCTCCGTAGTGAGTTCCCCTTTCTATTTGTCTTTTAAGTGCCTCCACAACCTTCGGGTGACAGTGGCCCAGAATCAATGCTCCGTGCCCCATCCAATAATCTATGTACTCTCTTCCGTTTTTGTCCCACTTTTTCGATCCCTGACACCTGTCTATGTAGATGGGAAAGGGTTCATAATACCTGTTGTCGTGGGTGACACCGTTCGGAAATAGAGACAAAGCCCTGTCGTGTGCCCTCTTGTAATCGGCAAATACTCTTTGATATTCCTCTTCGATGTCGAAACGCAGGTTCTCCTTGATCACCCGGGACATCTGAATCTCCTTTTGTCTAACGTTCTTTTATCTATCGTCAATTAGTCTTTAACCATCCTACAAACATAAAAAGAGTAGCCCAACTGAAAGTATTTGTCAAGGCCTTTGTTTGAAGATGCGATGGTTGTTCCTATTTCAAAGATGAAGCCATTACAGATTGCTAATAAGTATAAACCTTCAGGAAATCTTGATACTCAGGTTTTCCGGTCGTCATCCACGATCTTTTTATCCCCAATTTTATCAAACTCACAGGAAAAAGCTGTTGACTTTTATCCATATATTGGTTATACTATTATATAAATATACAGGCTGTTTGAGACATTCAGGAGCTAAGGACGTTGCCCTTCGCAAAAGTAGCTGCAGCGTGTTTTATTTCCAGAATTCCTGATTGGGGTGCTATTTTTGGCAAGTAGGGAACCTTATGGACGGTTTGGGGTCTAGTAATACGAGCAACCTTTGAAACGGATTATGATCTGTTCAAGGGTAAAATTACACTTCTAAATTAGCTTTGGTTAACTAAGGAGGTAAAAGAGTTTGAGCAGAAGTACAAAGATCGCACATTTTATTAACGCTGAAGACTCGCTCGGAACGTATTTAGGGGAAATTGCCGATTCTAAGCCCCTTTCAGCAGAGCAGGAAATTGAACTTGCAAAGAGCATAAAAAAAGGAGACAAAGGAGCCAGAAACAAACTTGTCAACGCCAATTTGCGCTTCGTTGTCAGTATCGCCAAGAATTATTACAACAAAGGTGTCCCTTTGAACGATCTCATCAGCGCTGGCAACGTCGGTCTGATAACTGCCGCCGAAAGATTTGATGAGACAAAGGGATTCAAGTTTATCTCCTACGGCGTGTGGTGGATAAGGCAGGCGATACTGCAGACACTGGCAGAACAGTCCCGCGTAGTTCGGTTGCCCCTTAATAGGGTCGGCCTTTTGCACAAGATATTCAAAGTCTCCAACGCCCTTCAGGGTGATTCTCCTCAAAGCACAGACACCGAGAGGATAGCCAAAGAGCTAAACATAACGCCTGAAGAGGTCAAAAACGCCCTGATAAGCGGTCAGACTGCCCGATCCTTGGACGCTCCGTTCAGCGACGACGACGAGAACTGTCTCCTCGATATACTCTCCAACGATCAGCAACTGACTCCTGACGATCTCATGCTTGAAAATGCTCTCAAGGATCAGATTGGATCGGTTCTTGAGACATTGAGAGAACGCGAGTCCGAAATAATCAAGCTCTATTTCGGACTGGACGGACAAGAGCCCATGACGCTGGATCAGATCGGAGTCAAATTCAAGCTGACCCGCGAAAGGGTCCGGCAGATAAAGGAGGTAGCGCTTCAGAAACTGCGACATCCCAAGCGCCAGAGCAAACTCAAGCCCTATATGCAATACGCATAGGATAAAAGGGGAACAGAAGGAAGGTATCTTTATTGTGGGGACCGACACAGGAGTCGGTAAAACTGTAGTGGCAGGAGGAATAGCGGCGGCACTTAAAAAAGATGGAACAGACGTAGGCGTGATGAAACCTATCGCCACAGGAGGCATCTACAAGAATGGCGTCCTCACCTCAGAGGACGCCATTTTTATGAGAAGAGCAGCTAATATTAAAGACCCTCCTGAGCTCGTAAACCCCGTCTGTCTTAGACTCCCGCTTTCTCCCAACGTGGCCTCTCAACTTGAAGGCGTTCAGATCAGATTGGAAGAGATCCAAAAGGCCTTTTGCGCCCTCAAGAAAAGGCACGAATTTATAGTCGTAGAGGGAATCGGAGGGATTATGGTCCCGATAAGAGACGATTTCCTTACGGCCGATCTTGCACTGTCCTTCTCCACTCCCGTTGTCATCGTATCCCGAAGGGGATTGGGAACCATTAACCACACGCTTCTGACCATAGAGTGCGCCGTAGCAAGAGGGCTTCAAGTAGAGGGGATTATATACAACAGTACTGACGACCGAAGGATCGATAAGTCGGACAAGACGAATCCCCAGGTCATAGAACGCATATCTTGTGTCCGCACGCTCGGCATACTACCTTTCGATGGCTCAATCAGCGTTCCTTCGGCACGATCCGGAAGGCTCGCCCAACTGATCAAGAAACACGTGGACATTGACAGTCTGATCTCATCATAAGCAGAAACTGTCTGACGACTCGAGAAGGTACGTAGAAGACGTTGGTTTTCCTCTCACCAGATATATTCCCACAGATCTGTTCATAAGCGCCTCAACTTGATCCTGACGGTCCTGTTTTGGGGCACAGATTCCAATTGGATCCTGAGGGCATCGTTTGCCTCTTTATGGTTGCAGCCGTCAACATGGTTGCAGCCGTCAACTTCTATCTTAATACTATCGAGGTTAACGACAGGCTCTATAGTTATGGTAATATGCGGGATTTCTCTTTCGGATTCGAGGAAACATTCTAACGTTTTTCCCTTTCGTTGTTGTTGAATTATCCTCAACGATTCTCTATCCCTCCACCAATCAGCTATCTCCTTTCCAGTGGCGCAATAGGGGTCACTCTCCTGTATCATCATGAGAGTGTGTTCATAGAGCGGTTCTATATATGGAAATTCGCTTTTGTCGAGACTGTTTTGGTGCACAAGGAAAGTGAAGAGACCGCCATTTTTCTCCGCCTTTTGGAGCAGGCTTTGGGTCGCCTCGAAGGCTTCTTGGACAGTGTAGCCCTTATATCCTGTCAGGGCCGAGTCCATAAGGCTGAGCGGTATCTCCAGAAAATCCATTTTTTGTTCCTGGGTGTGGTCGAACGGGTGGAATGGGAAAGATGTTCCCGCTCTAAATCCCTCACAATCTGCATATCCTAATGTGGCGTCGTACTGAAATCCGGCGATCTCTTGGCTCTTTAGCGTGGTGTCGTAGTCCAGTCTGAGATAGTGCTGCCTGACTCCAGAGATCTCTCCTTTTGATATCCCCTCGAGCACCTTCTTGTCGGATTTGAGTTGAGATACGTCCCTGTAGGATGTCATACCCCCATGGAGACCGATTTCGCATCCTCGCTTTTTGAGCTTTTTTATTAGCTCCTGCACATCTCTGCGATTGATATGGTAGGAGGGGTCGGCTTTGACTCTCCTTTTGACTCCGAAGTAGAAGGAGGATTTAACACCTGCCCTTTCTTCCATCTGAAGGAGTCGGTCGAATGTCCAGTACGGGTCTTTATCTCTGAGTACGGATAGAGCTAACTCTTTTAACTTCAGAGGATGTCTTGCACTTCTTATAGTCTCGTAGCCGATCCTTTTGGGGGTCCACTTTCTTATTCGGTCCACATCGTGCGAAAAAAAGGCAGCAAACGGTTTCCCCCGGGGCCAGGCACATTTTCGGATCAGAATCTTGCCTGTGACGCGACAGCATTCGATTATGACGTTTATGAGCGCCTGCGCGTGTTCGTCTATCACCGCGCGATCGAGAAGTCCCGATCTTCCGAGGAGACTCTGGCTACTTGGAAATCTATTCCATTTATCGCGTTTTGCGTTGTGCTGTTCTTCGATTCGGGATAGATGCAAGAACGTATTGGCAAAGAGGTCGAAGTTGAAGACGCATAACGCTCCGGAGCCAATCTTTTCTATCGTGGCAGGCTGGTTCGACCGCTGCGAGTGGGAAGTATCATTTTGAGATTTTACATCGCCCCAAAATGGGATGTTCTCCTCGGTCTTTGGATCTTTGAAATATCTAAGAGATTTTTCAATCTCTCCGAATTCTTCCTGTCCCCACTCAGAACCATACAGGTGCGAACAACAGGGGATGTGGATGAATAGTGTCCCGCCTCGGCACATCTTTGTATATTTGTCGGAGAACGTTGAACCGTAGTGTATCACCGCATTTTCATCGCCATCTATATGAGATGTGAATCTGAAGCTTAATCCGGTGATAGAAAAGAGGGAAGAAATAGCATATTCTGCTCTCTTTTTAAGAGCGTCTTCTATCTGTGTAAGGACATCGAATATCATAAAAAATCCAAAACGAAAAAGAAAAACCGTTGCCTCTTCCTGCCTTTAAAATAACGAGCCTTTCCATCAGGGTCAAGGACAAATATGGATTTCTCTGTGACATAGACGTATCGTATTGTTATATTCTTTCAATTACAAAGTGGTGTTAAGGAATAGCCATAGATGAGATCACAAGGTCGACTGAGTTGAAAGGAATATAGACAGATATGTCCGAAGAGAACGGCCCATATCTTTTTGATATAATCAAGGACTGTCTTGAACGGTAGGATCTGGATTGTTTGGTGGGGATTTTAAAGGATCATCATCCTGCGGATGTAGCCGATGCTCTCAGATATTTAGATGAGGATGGAAGAGAACTTGTGTTCAGTCTATTAGGTGAGGAAGACTTCGGAGTTGTGTTAGAAGAACTTGACAGGGCATCCAGGGTCGAGATTTTAGAGGACATAGACAGCAAAGAGTTGGTAGAGATAGTGGAGAATCTGCCTCCCGACGAAACGGTGGACATTATAGCTGATCTTCCCGAAGAAGGGCTCGAAGAGGTTATAGAACTTTTGGAGGAGGCGAGCGTCGAGGAGGTGAGGGACCTCTTTCAATATCCCGAGGGCACGACGGGGAGTTTAATGACTCCGCATCTGATCTCTGTTCAAGGGAACATGACCGTCCCGTAGGTTATAGATTATATGAGGGATTGGGGCCAATCTAATGCGATATTTTACGTGTACGTGGTGGACAACCAGAATCGTCTTGTAGGTGTTGTCTCTATAAGGAGGCTTGTGACCGCTCAGCCCTGGATGGTTATGGCGGACATCTTAGATCCTGACGTTCTCACTGTAGATGTCCTGTTGGATCGAAAGGAGATAACAAGGAGTTTCAGCAGGTACAATCTCTTAGCTGTTCCTGTTGTAGATGGGAACAATAAGCTTTTAGGTCAGATAACATCAGACGCTGTCCTGCAGGCGTTGGAGGATGAGGCTACTGAGGACGCATATAAGATGGCGGGGACCAGCGAAGAGGAGCAGGCGAGCCGGTCTGTTCTCAAGATAGCGGGGATAAGGCTTCCCTGGCTTTTGGTGTGTCTGTTCGGGACTTTTATCTCAGCTGGTGTAATAACGTTCGGGTGTGTAAGGAAATTTGTGTAAATGGGGAAATGAGTTATATTAGTTGTCCACCATTTACATAAGGAGTTCTTACATGGACAAGCTAGACCCGAAGTTGATTGATGAGCTTTTGAAGGATTACAAGAAGCCGGAAGACATAATTGGTGAGGAAGGTCTTTTGAAGCAGTTGACGAAGGCGATTCTTGAGCGGGCTCTGGAGTCAGAGCTTACGTATGAGTTAGGCTACGATAAGAGTTCTCCAGAAGGGAGGAACAGCGGTAATTCGCGCAACGGTAGGAGCACAAAGGGATTGAAGACAGATTATGGTGATCTGGAGATATCGGTGCCACGGGATCGGAACAGTCAGTTTGATCCGCAGATAGTGAGGAAGGGGCAGAGGCGATTTACAGGCTTTGATGATAAGATACTGTCTATGTATGCCCGAGGGATGACCACACGTGATATACAGGCTCATTTGGAGGAGATATACGGTGTAGAGGTGTCCCCTGATTTGATATCGACTGTGACCGATGGGATCATATCAGAGGTGAAGCAGTGGCAGGATCGTCCTTTGGAAGGGGTGTATCCCATAGTATTCTTTGATTCTCTGGTGATGAAGATTAGAGACGAAGGCCGGATCGTAAACAAGGCGGTGTATCTTGCGGTAGGGGTCGGTCTGGATGGGATGAAAGACGTTTTGGGTATCTGGATTGCAAAGAGCGAGGGGGCGAAGTTCTGGCTGCAAGTTTTCACGGAGCTTAAGAATCGGGGGATGAACGATGTGTTGATAGCTTGCGTGGATGGTCTCCAGGGTCTTCCAGAGGCTATTGAATCCGTATTTCCCCAAGCAGAGGTCCAGCTCTGTATTGTCCATGTGGTGAGGAATTCCTTGAAGTTCGTGTCGTATAGGGATCGTAAGAAGATTGCCGCCGACCTCAAGAATATATACCGAGCCCCCACGGTAGAACAGGCTGAAGAGGCCCTTGGAGATTTTCAGGAGGCTTGGGACAGCCGTTATCCGATGATAAGTAAATCGTGGCAGAATAACTGGTCTCGGATCATCCCGTTTTTCGCCTACTCTGAAGAGATCCGAAGGGTGATCTATACCACAAACGCCATCGAATCGCTTAATAACTCTCTACGGAAAGTAATAAAGAACAGAAATAGCTTCCCAAACGACGAGACAGCGATTAAGTTACTCTATATGACACTCAAGAATATCAAGAAAAAATGGACGATGCCGATCAGGAACTGGAGCTTGGCCATTCACCAATTCTCCATCCACTTCGAGGGGAGATTTGGTATAGAATAAGCCGAAAAGGGTACAGAAGAAAATCCCATTTACACAAAAAAACTGACAGACCCTTTCGGATGCGGAAACTTTTATCTTTTGAGGATTTTCTCTGACCATTTTCCCAGTTATCTATCCTCTATCGACATCTACTCACCTCAGTTGTATCTTCTCTCCTGATTGACTGTGAAGAATCTCCGTAACAACTCTCTTTGGCATAGCAACGGACACCTAATAATGATACAGAAAATGTTCTACACTGCTTTGGTACTGCTTTTCCCTTTGAGTGCGACTCCCTATGCACAGGATCTTTTCGGACCCAGGTCTGACTATCCTGCTGGGGATCGTCCTACGTCAGTATTCGTCTCAGATTTAGATGGAGATGGCGACAATGACTTAGCTGTGGCTGGACTCGACTATGTATCGGTGCTGTTGAACAATGGAAATGGGACATTTGCACCTAAAGTAAACTATCCTGCTGGGGATTGGCCCATATCAGTATTCATTGCAGATTTAGATGGAGATGGTGATAATGACCTAGCTGTGGCTGGAGGCGTCGGTGCATCAGTGTTGTTGAATAATGGAGATGGTACATTTGCACGTAGGGCTGACTATGCTGCTGGGCATAGTCCCCGTTTGGTTTTCATTGCAGATTTAGATGGAGATGGTAATAATGACCTGGCTGTGGCTAATGCGGGCAGCAATAATGTATCAGTGTTGCTGAATCTGTCCACTACCCCCGCTACCATAAATGAGTAGGCAGAACTACCATCAGACGTTCCTGAGGCTTACGTTCTTCTATAGTCCGGGATGGCAAAGATAATAACGGAGAAAGCCCGGCCAGCGGCGTTTATTTGTATCGGATGGAGACAGATGGGTTTGTGAAGACAAGGAAGCTGGTCTTGATGCGGTGAACCTCAGTAGGCTTGTGATATAGAGAGATGAGTAGCTATGCCACTCACAGCAGGAGACACATAAGATGAAAAAGAAACACACGTCTACGAATACCGAAAGGAATCCTTTGGCGACCATAACGAATTTTAAGGGCGTAGTTATCACGCTGGAAAGAACACCATGTTATGGCCTTTGCCCTGTTTATAAGCTAACAATATATGGCAAGGGGAGGGTTGTCTATGAAGGTGAGATGTTTGTTAAGGTTACGGGCAAAAGGACGAGTACTGTCAGTAAGCGGAAAATTAGACAATTGATTTCAGAGTTTGAGAGAATAGACTATTACTCTTTAAAGGATAGCTACGAAGAGTATTTCGTTACCGACAGTTCTTCTGCTTTAACCTCCATAACCATTGATGGGGAAACAAAAGCAATAGCGCATTATCACGGTGACATTAATGCACCAGAAGAACTCTCTGAATTAGAAGATAAGATCGATGAAACAATTGGTTCAAACCGATGGATCAGACCGCTCTCCTTGACAGAGCGACAAATATTTCGCAAATTAGGGTTTGAGAAAGTAGCTCAGAGTGTCAAGCGCCGAAGTGAAGGATGGTACGCGCTGGGTGGTGACTCCTAAGATAGAGGTTGTGCTGGGTCTTTTGAGAGGCGGTAATGTATCGGAACTATGGCGGGAAAATGGTATTAGCCAGCTTATCTGCTACCCGTGGTTGCTTAATCGGTGTCGCTTTCCAGGGGAGCACCGCAGTATATAGGTTAATAGCATAGAAATCTGTATAAACCTTCTTTAGACAGACAAGTTACTTGATAGGCATTCATATGAAGGAAAAATTGGGTCTGTCAGTTTTTTTGTGTAAATGGGATTTTCTTCTGTACCCTTTTCGGCTTATTCTATACCAAATCTCCCCTCGAAGTGGATGGAGAATTGGTGAATGGCCAAGCTCCAGTTCCTGATCGGCATCGTCCATTTTTTCTTGATATTCTTGAGTGTCATATAGAGTAACTTAATCGCTGTCTCGTCGTTTGGGAAGCTATTTCTGTTCTTTATTACTTTCCGTAGAGAGTTATTAAGCGATTCGATGGCGTTTGTGGTATAGATCACCCTTCGGATCTCTTCAGAGTAGGCGAAAAACGGGATGATCCGAGACCAGTTATTCTGCCACGATTTACTTATCATCGGATAACGGCTGTCCCAAGCCTCCTGAAAATCTCCAAGGGCCTCTTCAGCCTGTTCTACCGTGGGGGCTCGGTATATATTCTTGAGGTCGGCGGCAATCTTCTTACGATCCCTATACGACACGAACTTCAAGGAATTCCTCACCACATGGACAATACAGAGCTGGACCTCTGCTTGGGGAAATACGGATTCAATAGCCTCTGGAAGACCCTGGAGACCATCCACGCAAGCTATCAACACATCGTTCATCCCCCGATTCTTAAGCTCCGTGAAAACTTGCAGCCAGAACTTCGCCCCCTCGCTCTTTGCAATCCAGATACCCAAAACGTCTTTCATCCCATCCAGACCGACCCCTACCGCAAGATACACCGCCTTGTTTACGATCCGGCCTTCGTCTCTAATCTTCATCACCAGAGAATCAAAGAATACTATGGGATACACCCCTTCCAAAGGACGATCCTGCCACTGCTTCACCTCTGATATGATCCCATCGGTCACAGTCGATATCAAATCAGGGGACACCTCTACACCGTATATCTCCTCCAAATGAGCCTGTATATCACGTGTGGTCATCCCTCGGGCATACATAGACAGTATCTTATCATCAAAGCCTGTAAATCGCCTCTGCCCCTTCCTCACTATCTGCGGATCAAACTGACTGTTCCGATCCCGTGGCACCGATATCTCCAGATCACCATAATCTGTCTTCAATCCCTTTGTGCTCCTACCGTTGCGCGAATTACCGCTGTTCCTCCCTTCTGGAGAACTCTTATCGTAGCCTAACTCATACGTAAGCTCTGACTCCAGAGCCCGCTCAAGAATCGCCTTCGTCAACTGCTTCAAAAGACCTTCCTCACCAATTATGTCTTCCGGCTTCTTGTAATCCTTCAAAAGCTCATCAATCAACTTCGGGTCTAGCTTGTCCATGTAAGAACTCCTTATGTAAATGGTGGACAACTAATATAACTCATTTCCCCATTTACACAAATTTCCTTACACACCCCTAAAGGGGCATTACTCTGCTTCCTAAGTGTATCTTATTCCTTAGCATATGTAAAAGAAGTGAAAAAACACTATTAAGTGTCGCTAAGAATCCAATACATCTTGCATATTCTTCATGATCTCATCAAGTTCAAGCATATCTTTGTCGTCAAAAGGTCTTCGAGTAGGAATACGGGTCGCAGGAGATGATATTACGCCTCTTTTCCATAAAATTAATTTGTACGCGGTTACACCAAACATAAACTCAAAGTTTAACGATGGTAATAGTTTCTCCCATAAGCCTCTGGCTTCTCTTGTGATTTCTCTTGTACCATCATCGTTTCTCTTGCCTTTTTCTAGGGCCTTCCATATTTTCACTTGAAGGTCAGTGTAATGCCCTGCCGGCATCGTTCCAGCAGACCCTCTTCTAAATTCATCCAAGAGAAATCTTCCTCCCAAACCTCCCATTATGGATTTACAGAATTCCCCTGCTTCTTCTAATACTTTACTCATTACATGACCGGGATAATCACTTTCCTCCTTTAAATACTTTATATTAGGAACATTTCTTAATAGATCAATAGACACATCTGTCGGTATTGAAACCATTTTAGGGGGCTTATTATTTTGAATCCATATTGGTATCTGAACTGAATCAGCTACTTTTTCGTAAAATTGCTTAATATTATCCCTGTTCGCTTCTGTTCCAGGAGGCATAGCCATCAAAGATCCAGCACCAAAATCCTGAGCTTTTTTCGCCCTCTCAACAGAATGCTCTAACGAATTTCCACTTATACCGGCAACAAATGGAACTCTGCTGTCAACTCTCGAGATTCCTGCACTAATAACTCTCTCCCATTCCCGGTCAGTCAATGTCGAAATTTCACTTGCATTTACCGGCATGACAATTCCATGCGATCCATGTTCAAGGCAAAAATCCACACATCTATCCAAAGATTCAATATCGAGTTGACCATCTTCTTTGAAAGGAGTTACAGGGATGGCAAATACTCCTCTTAAATTCTGTTCAGACATCTCTTGCTCCTAAAATTAGCTTATTCTATTAAACAATAAGATTATGAGTAGGTAAATCGAACGAAGGAGGAAGCAGTGGATACTAAACTTAATAACTGTACTTTCATCTGTTGCCAGCAATTAAAGGTAGGGATAGATTTCTATACACTCGAAATAGAATCCAATCTTCGAGCACTTCGTCGAGTTCCACTCTACAACTTTCGAGACCGTCGGCAGTGGCGCAGACACCTTTACATTCTGGGATTTCCCCCCCGATAGGTTCAATCGGGGGCAGTACTTGCCTTCATCTCGTAGAATCTTGTAATAGGTATTCTGCATTGGTGGCCTTATGTATCTGGTTCAGATGGCTATCTTCCTCTTAACGGGGATATCCGAGAACTTTTTCGGGGAAAGCAAGCAATCTGGCAGACATTAGACAGAAGGTACGGGCGAGGTTCCCTCGCCCAATAATCAGGCGGAGAGGCGATGCCGTGTATTTTATCTACTTGCCTACCTGCTCTTTATAGTCCAGATGTCCTCGAAGGCTTCTATCGGGACTCTAAGTTCGTCAGGATTTTCTCTATTATACGGCTCGGAGACCACGTTGAGCACGTAGCACATCTGGCTTAAGGACACAAAGCCGTGCCAGACGAAAGGAGGGATCGTTAAACGCGCATCCTCGCCCTCTTCTCCCAAAGCTACCTGCATATACTCTCCCTTTGTGGGACTTTCTTCTCTGTCGTCGTGGAGCCCGATTTTGGCGGTTCCCTTTATCACGTAGAAGTTATCCGTCTGAAGTCTGTGAGCGTGCCACGCCTTGATCACCCCTTTTCTACCTGTCGTGACATAGACCTGTCCAAACTTGACAAAGTGAGGGTCATCGCATCTTAGTATCTCGGTTAGAAAGCCTCTGTCGTCGGCTATTCTTGAAAGCCTTGTCTTTATTACGCCCGCTATCATTTTTATTTTTTCCTTTATTTTTATACTGTTCCATTATCTGCACGAAGTTCTCAAAGAGGTGAAAGCTGTCGTGTGGTCCAGGCGACGCTTCTGGATGGCACTGTATGGAGAATACCGGAAACTCCTTGTGTCGCAGACCCTCGACCACTCCGTCGTTCAGGTTGATCCGGGTCGCCTCCACGGAATCGGGGAGTGTGCCGCCATCTATTCCGAACCCGTGGTTTTCGGAGGTGATCAGGATGCGTCCTGTGTCCATCTCCTTGATGGGCTGGTTTGCACCGCGATGTCCGAACTTGAGCTTGAAGATCTTGGCTCCAAGAGCCAGTCCCAATATCTCATGGCCAAGACAGATGCCGAAGATCGGTCTGGTTCCGATAAGATCCCTGCACGTCTCTACGGCGTAGGAGACGGACCTCGGATCGCCCGGTCCGTTTGAGAGAAATATGCCATCGGGGTCGTATGCAAGAGCCCCTTCGGCAGTGGTGATGGCGGGAACTACGCTCACTCGACAATCCTTTTCCACCAACTTCCTCAGTATATTCCTCTTGATGCCGTAGTCGAAGGCGACAACGTGAAAGCGGGGATTTTCCGGACCCACCTCATACGGTTCTGTGCATGTGACCTCTTTGACCAGATCGATCTTTTCCAAGCCGGGGAAGGTTTTCGCCTTTCTTATCATGCTCTTCGGATCCAGGTCCTGTGTCGAAATGACTGCGTTCATCACTCCGTGTATGCGGATACGGCGCGTAAGTTCTCTTGTATCTACACCTTCGACGCCGATGATGTCGAACTCTTTGAGGAACTCTGGAAGTGACTTTTGGGAGCGCCAACTGCTGGGGACTTTGCAGCATTCGCGCACGATGAAGCCCTCAACATGAGGGCGCAACGACTCGAAATCCTCTTCATTCACACCGCAGTTGCCAATAAGCGGATAGGTCATTGTGATAATCTGTCCCTTGTAGGACGGATCGGTCAAAATTTCCTGATAGCCTGTCATGCTGGTATTGAACACAATTTCACCTGAGCTTTCGCCTACTGCCCCGAACGAATATCCCTCATATACGGTTCCATCTTCCAACGCCAATATCGCCTTTGCCTGCTTAGTGTTCATCTCTTTCTCTTCGCCTTTAGGTAGACATCTGTAGGGGTGAAGCCACCTGTTCGGACTATATGAGCAAGCTTACGCTGCAAAATTAATGTGGGGACAGTGTTTCAATGCCCTTGGGGTGAGCTGATCTTGCCGCTACGAAACCAGGAATTACCCCACTAACCAGGGCAGACACACGGGTCTGCCCCTACTGTACGTTATCTACTGTTACTGAATCCTGTGCACGATTTCCCCGTCAAGGATAGTTGCTACTGCCCTCCCCTTCAATTTCATCCCGTCAAACGGGCTATTCTTTGAGAGTGACTTGAAGCTTTCCACGTCCACAGTCCACTCCAAATTGGGATCCATAATCGCAACGTCGGCCTTTCCACCTATCCTCAATTCTCCTCCTTCAATTCCGAGTATCCTGGCAGGTACAACGGTCATTTTATATATCGCCTCGCTCAAGGACAGAATTTCAGGCTCCACTAACTGTGTGATTACCAATCCAAGGGCCGTCTCAAGTCCCAATATCCCGAAGGGAGCCTCCTCAAATTCGGTCTCCTTCTCCTCCCTTGAATGTGGGGCGTGATCGGTCGCGATTGCGTCAATTGTGCCGTCGCTCAGGCCGCACCTAATCTCTTCAATATCCTCCGCTGTCCTCAAAGGCGGGCTCATCTTGGAGTTCGTGTTGAACGTCATTACCTCATCCTCGGTGAGGGTAAAATGATGGGGTGTCACCTCGCATGTTACGGGCAGGTCTCTCTTCTTCGCCTCTCTGATCAGCTCCACAGAACCCTTCGTGCTGACATGCAGGACATGGAGTCTGCACGGAGTGGTCGCACCGCCCTTTGTCTTTTCGACCAGAGAAATATCCCGTGCGATCATCAACTCTTCAGCTTCTCTTGGCATTCCCTTGATCCCCAAGATAGACGAGCAGCGCCCCTCGTTCATATGGCCGCCCTGTGTCAAAGATCTTATCTCCGAGTGAGTCAAGATCGGGACGTTGAACATTCCGGAGTACTCCAGTGCGTTCCTCATCACAGAGGCGTCCTCCACGGGGAGGCCGTCGTCTGAGAACCCTACAGCCCCGGCATCCACAAGATCGCCCATCTCTGTCAACTCTGCGCCCGCCTGTCCCTTGGTTATCGCCGCTATGGGATAGACCTTTGCTTTTGCTCCTTGCGCTCTTTCTATCACAGACCTCACGATGCCGGCATTATCGATAGGCGGCTCTGTGTTCGGCAGGCAGGCTACAGCCGTAAACCCTCCAGCCGCAGCAGCGTCCGTTCCCGAAGCTATCGTCTCTTCGTCCTCCCTGCCCGGCTCCCTCAGATGAACGTGCATATCTATAAGCCCTGGTGTTACGACTAAACCTTTTGCCCTTATGACCTCCAGACCGTCTTCTTCGGCGATGTCTCTATCTATTTTCTTTATAGTCCCGTCCTCGATCAATACATCCTTTTCGCTCTCCAGACCAATGGCCGGATCTAAAACTTTCCCACCTTTGATCAGGATCCCTCTATATCCTTTTGAACTACTTGACACTTATGCCTCCAGGAATCTACTTGCCTTTGCCCCTATCTGCAGTGCTGTATCCTGTTGTAACTGCAACATAAGATCTCTTCACTGGAACTTCGCAGGCCCTTCGCTTCGCTCTGGGCTAAGGGCTCTGGGCTTCCCCGATCCCCGATAGACTCAATCGGGGATTCAATCGGGATCACAAGGACCGCACGGATGTACCAATCTACTGGGAGAACACACAGGTTTACCCCTACTGACGTTTCCTGTCTACGCTCCACTTGTTTCAGCTGTCCCTCCGGAGAGAAGGTACAGGATAGCCATCCTCACTGCCACGCCGTTTGTCACCTGATTCAGTATAACGGAGTGTTCTCCGTCGGCCACGTCTGAGGCCAACTCGATTCCCCTGTTTATGGGGCCTGGATGCATGATAACGACATCTTCTTTTGCCCTTTTCAGTTTCTCTTTCGTGATCCCGAAGAGCTTGTGATACTCTCTTACAGATGGGAACAAGCCCTTTACCTGTCTTTCTAATTGAATCCTTAGAGCCATTATTACATCTGCGTCAGAAATCGCCTCATCCAGATTGTAGTAGACGTCCGCATCGAACGCCGACATATCGGGCGGCATCAGAGTGGGGGGACCACAGATGCCGACGGAGGCTCCCATCTCCCTTAATCCCCATATATTCGATCTTGCCACGCGGCTGTGAAGGATGTCTCCTACTATGACTACCCTTATTCCCGCCAAAGTTCCGAGCCTTTCCCTAATAGTAAGTATATCCAGGAGTCCTTGAGTCGGATGTTCGTGTGACCCGTCCCCTGCATTTATTACCACAGAGTCCAGGATTCTTGAAAGAAAGTGCGGCGCTCCAGAGGACGGATGCCTGATCACCACTATGTCCACCTTCATCGCCTCGATGTTCTTGGCCGTGTCGCTTAGGGTCTCTCCCTTTTTGGTGCTGCTGGTCACTGCTGCAAAGCTCACCGGTTCCGCTGAGAGCCTCTTCTCGGCTAACTCGAACGAGACCCTTGTTCTGGTGCTCGCCTCGTAAAACAGGTTTGCAACCGTTACACCGCGCAAGGCAGGAACTGTCCTTATAGGTCTTTCCAATACCTCTTTGAACGTCTCTGCCGTATCGAGGATCAGTTCGATCTCAGCTCTCTTCATCCTCCGCAGTTCTAAGAGGTGTCGACTGCTCAGTTTGGCCTCCTTCTCCACTTGCAGACCTTGGTTCTCCGTTATTTCTAATACTGGAGAGTCTTTAAGCGCAACGTCATAATCGTTCATACTTTCTCCTCCAGCGTGACTTCGTCAGTGCCGTCCCCCTGCTCCGTCATCCTTACGACTATCTCTTCGTTGGCGGAAGTCGGGACGTTCTTACCTATGTAGTCCGCCTTCAAGGGAAGTTCCCTGTGGCCTCTGTCTATCAGCTCGGCAAGTTGAATCGTCTTGGGCCTTCCGAAGTCCATCAGGGCATCTAAAGCCGCCCGCACTGTCCTCCCCGTGTAGAAGACGTCGTCCACCAGAATCACGTTTAGACCGTCAATATTAAACGGAATGTCAGTCACACGAACCTGCGGCTGCTTTATTCTCAGGTCATCTCTGTACAACGTTACGTCTAAAGCCCCTACAGGTGGTTTGACTCCTTCGATTGCCTCGATTTCGCACGCTATTCTTTCTGCAAGATGGTCCCCTCTCCTCCTTAGACCCACTACAGCCAAGCCCTCTGTCCCTTTGTTCCTCTCTATAATCTCGTGCGCCATCCTAGTTAACGCCCGGTGCATTGTGTCTTCGTCCAAGACTACAGCTTTTTTTCCTCTGCTCAGAATAGATCACCTCTTCAATAGTGGACAGTACACAGATACAGGGAGCTGAGGCGCCCTATTTAGTTGTTAAGCCGGATACAAAAATGCCCTCATGTCATAAAAGACAAGAGGGCATTTTTGCTCCTGATAGCAAGTCAGGCACTTGCTGGCCTCTCTGGACCAGATTAAAGTCGCCTTTTTCATCGCACCCAATGTGTATTAGAGTAGACGGTAGATAAAAATTATGCTTTTGGACAGAACGCCCAAGTTTTCTTGTTACAACCAAATATAATTAATCCTTTTCTGGATGTCAATAGAAAAATGCCAGTTGAAGAAGAGTAAAGACACATGGTATGCACCCTTATGGGATAATTTTGCCTATATTTAGGTGAGGACTGAAAAAAGGAGGGTAGATACCATGGAGAATGCTATCACTTATAGTGATGTTCTTGTTCTTAATCGTAATCCTGTTGATCTTCGTATCAAGATGGTTCAGACTGCTCAACAATACGGTGTCTCGTATGCTGCAAGGGCTTTTAATACAACACGCAAGAGCATAAGAAAATGGCTGAAACGTTATCTTGAAGACCGATCCTTGAAGAATCTAGAAAATCATACGAAAGCACCCATAAACCCTCACTGTTTGCTACCGCAGGAGATCAGAAAGCTGATTGTAAAGTTCAGACAGACCCATCCTTCTTTGGGATATCCCTATCTATTGGGCTTTCTGCAAAAACAGAATGTTCCAATTGATCAAATCCCCTCCAAACAGACTGCCTATGCTATCTGGAAAAAACACAATCTCATAAAGAAACACATGCGAAAATGGAAGAGAAAGGCACTTGTCTGCCAGTGGAAAAAGAAACTACGCCCTTTTGAATATATCCAGATCGATGTCAAACATCTGTGCGATATCCCCAACTACCTGAAACAACACTACAAAACAGGTGCCCAACTCCCTATGTTTGAGTATACTGCCAGAGATATCAAGACAGGCGGTCTCTTCGTAAGCCTGGCAGACGAACAGAGCCTGATCAACTCCTGCATCTTCGCCGAAGCATTACTCCAACACCTGGAAGACCACAAGGTCTATCCACGAAAGATCCAAACCGACAACGGCAGCGAATTCGTCAATACAAAGGATGCCCTCAAAAAGACCCTCTTTACCGACCTCATCCAACAAAGAGGCATAGAACATAAACGCATCCCACCAGGGGCTACTACATACCAATCCGATGTAGAACGCGCCCACGGCCTAATCGAATATGAATTCTACGACACCATCAAGACTATCAACCGTGCCAACCTCTGCCGGAAACTCCAGACTTATCAGTGGTTCTTCAATACCCAAAGACATAATAGCTGCAAAGAATCCCAAACCCCTCTGCACATAGCAACCGAACATACACCCACAGAAAACCTCGACCCTCAACTTTTTAACTTCCCAGTCTTGATTCTTGACTCTCTCCTCTCTATCTTTATCAAGGGTGGATACCATGTGCCTTTACCCGACAGAAAGATCACAAAAAAGGCTTGCAAAAACGTTGCAAGTATGTATATTTTAATATCTGATCTATTTTGACAATCGGAAGGCAGAAGTTTATTAACTTGTTTGCTATATTAAGGACAGGAAATGAGGAAAGATAAGTTACAGCTTGCACTTGTGGGCGTATTGATTGTGATTGCTCTGTGGTATCTGTATCCTACTTTCAATTTCTATACGATGCCGGCTGACAAATTGATCGAGTTGGAAATGCAAGATCCTGACCGGTTTGAGGACTTAAAGGGCAGAGCTATGAAGTTGGGATTGGATCTTCAGGGGGGAATACATCTGGTCATGGAGGTCGATTTTACCGGTCTTTCAGAGGATGCAAAGAGCGATGCGGTGGATCGGGCGATTGAAGTGATAAGGAACAGAATAGATCAGTTCGGTGTGTCTGAGCCTGTAATCCACAAAGAGGGCGAAAACAGGATTGTAATCGAGCTTCCGGGCGTTCAGGACATCGAAAGGGCCAAGAAGCTGATAGGTCAGACGGCAAGATTGGAGTTCAAGCTTGTAAGAGAGCCTGAGGATCTGAGCAATATCCTGAACAAGATAGATGCCGCCCTTGCAGGGACTGCAGCGGAGGATACTTCAGAAGCGGCGGTAACGGCTGCCGCCGATACCGCCAAGGTGGAACAGGAGGGACTGTTCGAAGAGGAAGAAGCAAAGGAGGCTCATCCATTTACGTCCTTGTTAGTAGGCTTCCGAAGAGACGATATAGCAGTCCCGGTTAAGCGGATAAACAAGGTCAAACTGATTTTGAACAATCCCAGGGTAAAGGAAGTCATTCCCAAGGACAGTGAGTTTGTCCTTGGCAAGCCCGAAGGTACAGACCCGAACGCGGTGTATCCGCTCTATTATGTCAGGTCGAATTATGAGGCGACAGGGGATATTATAGAGGATGCCAACGTATCTACGGGGAGGAGCTTTGAGAATCAGGGACAGCCCATTGTGGTGTTCAGGACGACTGATGAAGGAACGACGATATTTTCCAGGGTCACAGGGGCAAACGTAGGCAAAAGATTGGCTATCGTATTGGATGGGAGAGCGTATTCGGCACCTAGGATCGATTCGAAGATAACAGGAAGTGGGGAAATCACAGGTAGCGCGACGCTGGAGGAAGCAAGGGATCTGGTCATAGTTCTTAGAGCCGGTGCACTCCCCGCAAATGTGATCACTATCGAGGACCGGACGATAGGGCCTTCACTGGGAAAGGATTCTGTAGAAAAGGGCAAAACGGCCATTATCATAGGTCTTATTATCGTAGCGATATTTATGATCGTATACTACAGACTGGCCGGTCTGGTGGCGGACTTTGCGCTGGCTCTGAATATAATATTCATACTGTCTGTCCTTTCGGGACTGCACGCTACTTTGACTCTCCCAGGGATCGCGGGGATAGTGCTGACTGTTGGCATGGCTGTGGACGCCAACGTGCTGATCTTCCAGAGGATAAGAGAAGAGCTCAGGTCGGGTAAGACTGTCAGAGCGGCGATAGACACCGGATATTCGAGGGCCTTTTCTGCCATCTTAGACTCCAACGTCACAACACTTATGGTCGCTTTAGTGCTGGGACAGTTCGGAACCGGACCGATCAAAGGGTTTGCATTGACACTGTCCATCGGAATAGTTTCAAGCATGTTCACCGCCCTTTTTGTCACAAGGATCATATTCAATTACTATACAGGGATAAGGAACGTCAAAAGCCTGAGCATCGGCAGTGCAGATGCATTCAGGGACAGCAACTTCGGCTTTATAAAGAGAAGGCGTCTGGGATTTTTGACTTCAGTTGTTGTAGCGGCTGTGGGTATCATCTCCATGGGTCTGCACGGTGGACTTAATATGGGGATAGATTTTGCGGGCGGAACCCTTCTGGAGCTGCATTTTGACCCCCCTGTCTCGGTCCAAGCTGTCAGAGATGCCTTAGGAAACGTGGGCGTCAACGGACAGAGTATGGATCTCGGCAAAAGTGAGATCAAAGAATTCGGAAATGAAAACGATGTCCTGATAAGGACCCAGGATTTCGGCGAGGAACTGGACGTAGGTGCGGCCATAAAGACGAAGCTCAAAGCCGATTTTAGGGGGAGCATTCAAGATGAGATAGACTGGCTCAGAAGAGAGGAGAAGGTCGGTCCCAAGATAGGTGGAGAATTAGGAAGAGACGCTGTGAAGGCTATATTTCTGTCTCTTGCTTTGATTATAGTCTATATATGGTACAGGTTCAAGGATATTAGATTCGGGATTGCGGCTGTAGTAGCCCTCTTCCACGATGTTCTGATAACTTTGGGGATATTTTCCATCTACGGCGGTGAGATATCGCTTGCAGTTGTGGCGGCGCTTTTGGCAATTGTGGGTTACTCCTTAAACGATACAATTGTGATATTCGACAGGATAAGAGAGGACTTCGGGGTCTACCGGCGAGAAAGATATGACGAGATAGTAAACAGGGGAATCAACGAATCTTTAAGCAGGACTCTTATAACATCGCTGACCACGCTTTCTGTAGTTTTAGTGCTCCTGTTCTTAGGGGGCCAGGTGACGCGAGGCTTTGCCTTTGCGCTGACAGTGGGCGTCATCGTAGGAACTTATTCATCTTCGTTCGTAGCGAGTCCCATATTGGTGGAATGGCAAAACAGGCAGGATAAAAAGAGGATGAAAGTGAGATCAGCCGCTGTCGCTAGAACACGTTAGCTCTTCTGCCTCTGCTCCTTGATATTCCATCTATCCCTGCTGCTTGATGTTCCTGGCAGAGCTCTGTGGGAAAGCTTTGAGGGATGAATACCTCCTCTATTTTTGTGGGACAGTAGTCGGTGGCTACATCATAGGTATCCCAACAGATCTGGAGTCTAACGACGTCGGGAGACATCTGAAAGTCATTCTCCTGTAGTTCTAAGACCTCGTGAGCTTCCTTCATAAATTCGGCCCAGGGAGGGAGGGCTACGACAGAACCTGCCATCCTGTCACCGAGCGAGCGCTTTACGTCGAAGCCGATCCAGACCCCCGTCACAATATGCGGTGTAAAGCCGATGAACCAGGCGTCAGTGAAATCTTGAGTCGTTCCAGTCTTTCCCCCTGCCGGACGTTTGAATCTGTAGGGATATGCCCTGGCCGCGTAGCCCGTACCCTTCTCTTCCATAACAGATTTAAGCATGCTGGTCATAACCGACGCTGTCTCGGCAGAGAGAACTTCGCTTTCTGACCCTCTGTCCTCTTCGAAGATAGTTTCACCGTCTTTATCCAGGATGCGCAAAATAGAGATAGGTTCAACTCTGATGCCCTGGTTGGGGAAGACTCCGTAGGCTGATGTGATATCCAAAAGAGTGACTTCCGCTGTTCCGAGGGCAAGAGAATAGACGGGCTGAAGGGGAGTCTTGATGCCCATCTTCTTTGCGTATTGAATGGGAAGTCTGGGACCTATCTTCAAAAGGAGCTTTACGGCTACTAGGTTGCGGGACTGCTTGAGACCCTCTCTGAGGGACATTTCTCCCTTGAAGGTTCGGTCGTAATTTTGCGGACTCCACATCTTCCCATTAAGTGGCAGTGTGATGGAATTGTCGAGTATCTTATCAGTGGTGCGGTAGTGATTGTCTATGGCAGCAGTGTATATGAAAGGCTTAAAGGCGGAGCCCGGCTGCCTTTTGGCTTGCACAGCTCTGTTGTATTTGCTCTCTTCAAAGTCTTTTCCCCCGACCATAGCCAAAATCTCTCCCGTGGCTATATTGAGGGCGACCAAGGCTCCTTGAACCACGCTTACCTGAAGGGAATCGCCGATTTGAAAGAGGGTAGAATCCGGCGGGAACTTGGCGCTTTCACTGTCGATTTTCCACTGTATCTGACTGAGCTTTTTGGATACGGCTTGTTCGGCTATACTTTGGGTCCTGGAATCGAGGGCTGTATAGACAGAAAGACCCCTTTCGTATATAGCGGAGTATCCGTATTCTGCCTCAAGATGTTGCCTTACATATTCCGTGAAATAGGGGGCAAGTCCTTCATCCTCTTGAGGGTGGTTGAACCTCGGGGGAGCCCTTTGGGCCTCTTTTGTCTCTTGGCGGGATATCTTCCCGGCGGATGCCATAGCACGCAGAACTGTATTTCTGCGAATCCACCCATCTTTACGGCTATCTGAGTAATCTGAGGGACGCTGCAAGAGTCCAGCTAAATACGCGCACTCCTCAAGAGAGAGGTCCTGGACATCTTTGGCAAAGTAAAATACGGATGCGGATTGAACACCGTAGCACCCGTTACCGAAGTACTGCTCGTTGAGATACATCTGGACTATCTCTTTTTTAGTATAGGTCCTTTCGATTCTCACAGATGTTATAGCTTCCTTTATCTTTCGTGCCAGGGTCTTTTCAGGGGTGAGAAAGAGTCTCCTTGCAAGTTGCTGTGTAAGTGTGCTGGCTCCCTGTTTGATCTGTGCTGAAGTCAGGTTTATCCACACCGCTCTGGCGATGTCTCTTAAAGAGATGCCCCAGTGATCCCAGAACCTCTCGTCTTCTATAGATACGACTGCATCCACCAGGTTCTGTGGAAGCTGTTCGTAGAACACAGGCTCTCTCTTCTCAACGGCGAACTCTTTTAAGACTACACCGTCAGAGGAGTAAATTCTGGTAGTGAGCTTGGTCTCTTCGTGTATCCTTTCGAGACGTTCTAAGCCGGGCAGACCTCTGCTGAAATAGACAACTGCCACAGATAGAAGTAAAAGATATATTATGGAGGCCGTAAGAGCGTAGAGCAGTGTCCTTTTCATTGCAGTTCCCCTTTGTGGGGTATCAAAGCATTTCTTGGCAAGATTGGAGATGTAAAATCGTTCTTCTCTAAATTGTACTTACTTATGGCAATAAGTCAAGGACATTTTAGGAATGTTCCAAATGGTTACTTTCCACCTTGCGGCTTGTTGCCTACTCAACAGAGTGGACACTCCACCTATCTATAAGAATTACAATATATTGCGCTATTACATGTCAAAGAAACTTTGTCCAAGAGGATCAAATTAGTTCACAATGATCGGAAGGTCAGAGCCTATGATGAGTCTAAACGAACAGCTGGATATCATAAAAAAAGGGACAGAGGAGATCATCCCTGAGGACGATTTAGTAACGAAGTTAGAACGATCTATAAAGACTAATACGCCCCTGGTAGTAAAAACTGGGTTTGATCCCACCGCTCCCGATATACATATCGGAAACGCTGTGCTGATATGGAAGATGAAACATTTTCAGGATTTGGGACACGAAGTTGTGTTCATGATCGGGGATTTTACAGGGATGATCGGCGACCCGAGCCAAAAGAATGCTACCAGAAAAAGCCTTTCAAGGGGAGAGATCCTAAAAAACGCACTAACCTACAAGGAACAGGTGTTCAAGATCTTAGATCCCCGAAAGACGAGGGTCGAGTTCAACAGCAAGTGGTGCAGAGCCTTGAAGATTGAGGATATGCTGGAGTTGGCCTCTAAGTACACTGTTGCCAGGATGATCGAAAGGGACGATTTTTTAGAGCGCTATCAGACGGGAAAGCCGATTACCATTTTAGAGTTTATGTATCCTCTGCTTCAGGGCTACGATTCGGTGGCACTCAAGGCAGACGTGGAATTGGGCGGGACAGACCAGAAATTCAACCTCTTGGTCGCAAGGGAGATTCAAAGAGAGTACGGTCAGGAGCCGGAGGTGTTTATCACTATGCCCCTTTTGGTGGGCCTGGACGGCACCCTGAAGATGAGCAAGAGCCTGGGAAACTACATAGGCATCACCGAGCCGCCAGATCAAATATACGGCAAGACTATGTCTATTTCAGATGAGCTTGTCTATCCTTATTTTAAGATCGCTCTGGGAACAGTGACATCAGAAGGGGAGCTTGAGGACATAGAGAGACGTCTGAACGACGCCAGTGTAAATCCAATGGATGTGAAGAGGGAACTTGCGCGACAGCTTGTAAGCCTATATTACGATAAGGGTACAGCCCAAGATGCGGAGAGGGAATTTAACAGAGTATTCAAAGAGCAGAAACTCCCTGAGAACATCCCCCAGCATCAGGTGCCGGAGGATTCGATATGGGTTGTGAAACTTGTTAAGGATTTAGGCTTTGCCACAACGAACACAGAGGCAAGGAGACTAATCGAAGGGGGAGGCATGAGCATCGATGGGGAGAGAATATCGAATCCTGATGCGGATATCAGTCTTAAAGGAGGGGAGATCGTAAAGGCAGGTAAGAGGAGATTTGCAGAAATACTGAGATCAAACCGCATGGCACCAAACAGTAGAACGTAGTAGAAAGGGAAAGGTGGTCTCACGCAGATTGCTTGACCCGGGCGATTCAGTCATCGCGAGGGGAACTCACTCCGAAGAATCGTAAGGGAGAGAGTTGAAGCTCTCTGGAGAGAGTTGAGGCTCTCTAAACAATACTTTAGTACCAATCTCTCCACTCGAAAAGGGTGTGTAAGGAAATTTGTGTAAATGGGGAAATGAGTTATATTAGTTGGCCACCATTTACATAAGGAGTTCTTACATGGACAAGCTAGACCCGAAGTTGATTGATGAGCTTTTGAAGGACTACAAGAAGCCGGAAGACATAATTGGTGAGGAAGGTCTTTTGAAGCAGTTGACGAAGGCGATTCTTGAGCGGGCTCTGGAGTCAGAGCTTACGTATGAGTTAGGCTACGATAAGAGTTCTACCAGAAGGGAGGAACAGCGGTAATTCGCGCAACGGTAGGAGCACAAAGGGATTGAAGACAGATTATGGTGATCTGGAGATATCGGTGCCACGGGATCGGAACAGTCAGTTTGATCCGCAGATAGTGAGGAAGGGGCAGAGGCGATTTACAGGTTTTGATGATAAGATACTGTCTATGTATGCCCGAGGGATGACCACACGTGATATACAGGCTCATTTGGAGGAGATATACGGTGTAGAGGTGTCCCCTGATTTGATATCGACTGTGACCGATGGGATCATATCAGAGGTGAAGCAGTGGCAGGATCGTCCTTTTGAAGGGGTGTATCCCATAGTATTCTTTGATTCTCTGGTGATGAAGATTAGAGACGAAGGCCGGATCGTAAACAAGGCGGTGTATCTTGCGGTAGGGGTCGGTCTGGATGGGATGAAAGACGTTTTGGGTATCTGGATTGCAAAGAGCGAGGGGGCGAAGTTCTGGCTGCAAGTTTTCACGGAGCTTAAGAATCGGGGGATGAACGATGTGTTGATAGCTTGCGTGGATGGTCTCCAGGGTCTTCCAGAGGCTATTGAATCCGTATTTCCCCAAGCAGAGGTCCAGCTCTGTATTGTCCATGTGGTGAGGAATTCCTTGAAGTTCGTGTCGTATAGGGATCGTAAAAAGATTGCCGCCGACCTCAAGAATATATACCGAGCCCCCACGGTAGAACAGGCTGAAGAGGCCCTTGGAGATTTTCAGGAGGCTTGGGACAGCCGTTATCCGATGATAAGTAAATCGTGGCAGAATAACTGGTCTCGGATCATCCCGTTTTTCGCCTACTCTGAAGAGATCCGAAGGGTGATCTATACCACAAACGCCATCGAATCGCTTAATAACTCTCTACGGAAAGTAATAAAGAACAGAAATAGCTTCCCAAACGACGAGACAGCGATTAAGTTACTCTATATGACACTCAAGAATATCAAGAAAAAATGGACGATGCCGATCAGGAACTGGAGCTTGGCCATTCACCAATTCTCCATCCACTTCGAGGGGAGATTTGGTATAGAATAAGCCGAAAAGGGTACAGAAGAAAATCCCATTTACACAAAAAAACTGACAGACCCCTCGAAAAGCATGTCACATTAGCAGGAGATGTGGAAAGGACGTGTAACCCGTAGCTGGAGCTTCTTCCTTCCACATCTCCACATTCTTCCAATGATCTCTTATTTTGAAAAACTTATCTGATCGTCAAGGAGCATCAACGCAGACCACGTAGTGACATCTGTCCGGGTGGGGTCTAATTCGTTCAAGTACTCCTGGAACCCGGCGCGCTCCTCATCTGTTTCGGGTCCAGCTTCTGAAAAGTTTCTGTTGAATTCTGCGATCTCATCCTCTGTTTTCCCCGACTTCTGGATAACCCAGTCCCCTAACTCTATATCGTTTGGATTGTTCACAGCCGCACGGGCAAAATCTTCTGCCGAGATGCCCAGAAACTCCAAAAGAGGTTTATCGCCCTCAGAGTCATCGCCGTAATTATATTCTCCCAAGAGACCCGCGTTCGCAGCCCTGGCTTTGTCCGCCGCACGGGCAGCCCAGGCGATTCCTGCTACGTCGGTGCAATATGGACTGCGCGGAGGTTGCTTGGTGAGATCCAGTCTATAAAAGTTGCCCCAATCGTCCAGTTCTATAGACTGAACCCCTGTCTTGATATCTGTTCTTCCGGGGGCGTACTTTTCTACGCGCTCCTGGAGCAAGGCCCGATGCATCTCATCATCCGGTTCTCGCGACAGTTCGGCCTCATTGAAGGCGTCGATCTGGTCTTCTGTTTTCCCCGATTTTTGGAGCACCCACTCACTTATGCCGGCGTCGTCGTATTTTTCAACGGCTTCTGCAAATTCCGCGGCTGAGATCCCCAGAAAATTCAAAACATTCATGTCCGATCCGGAAGCTTCCCCGTACACATATTCGCCCAACATCCCTCTGTTGGCCGCTCTTGCCTTGTCCGTCATTCTAGCAAGTCCGACGATACCTGCCATCGTTACGTTTGATGGACGACGTGGAGGCTGTCTTGTCAAATCCATTCTTTACATCCTTTCCAATTGAGATTTTGGGCTGTTACGATCCTGAAAATTAACTTGTAGGAGCTCTGCTGTCCTCTCTAAGAAGGTCGATTTATATTAATTATAACACATAGGAAGGGGTTTACACAAGAAAAAATATAGACAAACCTAACGTCGGTAAAAAGTTGACATCGCCTGAGCAATTAGTACATTATTCCAGTCCGGTAGATTATTATCCGCCTTTCAAAGAACACATAGAGACAGGAGCAAACAATGCCGGGCGACATTCCCATAGGAAACGGGGATCTTCTAATAACATTCGATAAATCCTACCAGTTGCGAGACATTTACTACCCTTACGTGGGACAGGAGAACCACACGGAAGGACATTCCTTTAAGTTCGGAGCCTGGGTCGACGGACAATTCAGCTGGATAGATGACGTATGGGACCTGTCGCACAAATACCTTCCAGAGACACTGATAACCGATGTGGTGGCCAAGAACGATCGGCTTAAGCTTGAACTTTATATCGGCGATACTGTGAATTTCCACGAAAATATCTACATAAAGAAGATCAAAATCGTGAATCTGGAAAATAAAAAAAGACACGGGAGACTCTTTTTCGGACACGATTTCCACATATATGGAAGCGACGTGGGGGATACGGCTTACTACGATCCTGTGGGGAAATCTATAGTTCACTACAAGGGGAAAAGGTACTTCAGGATGTGCTGTTCGGACTCCCAGAAGATAGGTATAGATCAGTTTGACACAGGAAAGAAGGAAGTCGGCGGTGCAATAGGAACCTGGAAAGATGCGGAAGACGGACACCTTGGGGGAAATGCAATAGAACAAGGAGATGTGTATTCGACATTAGGATTTCATATAGATGTTCCGGCAAAAGGCCAGAACACGGCCTATTACTGGATGGTTGTAGGTCGAAGATGGGCTGACGTAGATCGCCGTTATAACAGGGTAGTCGAGAAGTCGCCTGAGGAATTGATAAAAAGGACAGGCGCTTATCTGGAGACTCTGGGTAAACAAGGAGGACTTCAGCTACAAGGATCTTTCCCAGAACATTGTCGACCTTTTCAAAAGGAGCCTGTTAATTTTAAGAACCCAGATTGACAACCGGGGAGCCATAATCCCCGCCAATGACAGCGACATACTGCATTTTTCAAGGGACACCTATTCGTATATGTGGCCCAGGGACTGGGCATTGGTGGCAACTACTCTCATAAAGACGGGATATTCTGAGATCTCAAGGAGATTCTTCGAATTCTGCTACCACGCGATAAGGAAAGATGGATACTTCCTGCACAAATATAGCCCCGACGGTTCTGTGGCAAGCTCCTGGTACCCCTGGACGAAGGACGGCAAGCTTGAGCTTCCGATACAGGAGGACGAGACCGCGCTTGTAGTCTAGGCGCTCTGGGAGCACTTCAACAAATTCAGGGACATAGAGTACATAAAGCCCTTATACAGGAGATTGGTAACATCGGCTGCGGAATTTATGGTAAGATTCAGGGATGAGGAGACCAAGCTTCCCCTTGAGTCTTACGATCTGTGGGAGGAGCGACACGGGGTTCATGCATATACGGTGGGAGCCGTGTGTGGAGGGTTGAAGGCCGCCGCCAAGTTTGCCTCTGCCTTCGGAGAAGACGCCCTTGCAGAAAAGTACAATCGCTTATGTCGGACAGCAGTTAGAAACGACGACGGATACGATCTTGACATGACCATAGACGCCAGCATGTACGGCCTTTTCAGATTCGGAGCTTTTCCTCCCGACGATCCGAAAATTGTATCCACTATGAAATCCATAAGGGAGAGGCTCTGGATAAAAACTAATGTGGGGGGAGTAGCCAGATATGAGAACGACTACTACCATCAGAAAAGCCAGGATATAGATAATGTCCCTGGAAATCCCTGGTTCATCTGCACGATGTGGCTTGCAGAATGGTACATAGCGACTTCCATAAAAGTAGATGACCTTAAGAAGGCAGTGGATATAATGGAGTGGGTCGCGGACAGAACGCTTGAGTCGGGAGTCTTGGCAGAGCAGGTTCATCCTCACACAAATGAGCCACTGTCCGTCTCCTCTTTGACCTGGAGTCATGCTACAGTCGTTATGGTTGTGATGAGCTATCTTGAGAAGCTCGAGGCGCTCACTATGGGAGATGTACTGAAAAAGAGCATATACAGGCACAGACTAATATCGGGCATAGAGTAGTATCTTATCGCTTCACGCTCCCTGTTCTTGCCCACTGATCCTACCAATTTGTGGTGGACTGAAATGAACCTGCTATAACTTTTGTCTGCTGCTTTTCTACCTTTCTAATGTAAGATCCAGTTCGCCATAAATATCTCTTGAATACCGAAAAGTTCCGCTATTCTCCAAGAAATAGCATCGTATTAACGTCAGAGATTTCTGACCATAAGTTCCGTTTTACCATCGGATTCTATCTCTTATTTTGAACAGACAGCATCTTCATCACTGAAATCCATCATGTCACTAATAGTTTTGCGTGACAGCATATATCGAAACGTTCAGATGGCAAGAGAATCTGCTCCTTTTTTCAATAGCCTTCTTCAGTCTTGCTTCATAATCTTTGAACTTTCGTTAACCTCTCTCTTTCTTAAAGGAGCACGAAGCTCATCCGCTGCAGATGTCGTGCCTTTAAGGTATTCTTTCTGGATATGGGAGTAGATCGTTATGGAGTGGATATCCAAATCTCCCACGATTCCATGCAGGATCTTGAGTTCCACATGCGCCATCCAAAGCTATGGTGATGTGTATGCATAGTGGCATTTTTGCCATCTGCCCTTTTACAGACACGCTTGAAACTTTTCGAGAGATTGCCCTGATCATGATGTGCAGTGTTACGGGTGAACCAAAGAATGGCCAACATTCTTTCTGCATCATGCTTCTCTGTGCCCCATTAAAAGGCCGCTTATCTAGCTTCGTATGTCTCCGGTCCACCTACCTTTATCTTCCCCATCCAACCTGCTCGTTTGCCGTAAAAGCAGTCGTATCGATCTAAACATATGCAGCCTCATTTTCAATTGAAAGAGGTATTACAACGGTTTTGGACTGAGAACTTTTCATTGACAAACACTATTTTCTTCCTTATTTTCAGTTGATCCCCGATTGAGTCTATCGGGGATCGGGACTATCCGTATGCCTTCGGAACTTCGTAGACACAGGATGGTTATGCGACCTTTGAAATTCATTGAAGATCTGAGTGAAGGCATGTCGCCTACCGTCTTCGTGGCTGCTGTACGGGCTCAGTTTAGACATTCAGCGAGGGCGTGCAGCAGGGTTCGCTACCTGTTTTTCTGGAGACCATCAGAAGGAGTGAGCAGTCCAGGAACCTCTGTAAGGGGTCCCAAGTAGCTTTCACGTTCCTGAAGGAGGCAAACCCGCGTTGGAAACTGACCTGAGAGAGGAGAGCACAAGATGAAGGTTCTTGTAACAGGGGGCAGCGGCAGGCTCGGTGGCTATGCACTGCGAGAGTTACTCGGCGCCGGGCATATTGTCTCGAGCTTCGGTCGCCGAGAGCCGCTGGTGTCCGGTGCGCGATTCATTCAGGGTGACATCATGGAGGCAGAGCAACTGCTGCAGATCTGTCCGGGCCACGACGCCATATTACACCTGGCCGCTGTCACCGGATTGGGCCTGGTCACGCCCGAGCAGATGATGCACGGCAATATCATCGGGACGCTTCGCGTTCTCGAGGCGGCCGTGGCGGTGGGTGTGGCCAAAGTTGTGTTCGCATCTTCAGCTGCAGCCGCGGGTATAACGTTCGCGAAAAATCAGATCATCCCGCGCTATTTTCCTATCGATGAGGAGCACCCCTGCGAGCCGCAGGACGAATACGGTCTTAGCAAACTGCTGGGTGAACTCACGTGCAAGCGGTACTCAGATGCGTACGGCATTCATACCATCTGCCTGCGCCTGGGCAACAACTGGTATGTGGATCGGGAAGGGGCCGAAGTGGCAGTTCGCTCAGGAGGCGGCACTGTGCGATTCGCCTCCGTGGAAGAAATGTGGACGGAATACCAGCTCCGCAGGCAGGACCCCGAAAGGGGAAAACCGCCAGGTCCAAAGGTGCTCTGGGACGTCACGGACGCCAGAGATACCGGCGTTGCCTGCCGGTTGGCGCTGGAGAACGACGAAATCGTCCATGACGTCTTCCAGATTCTCGGCAATGAAGTCTACACCGTCCAAGAGACTGCGCAACTCGTTGCCCGTTACTATCCGAAAGTCCCGCTAAAGACCCCCCTGCACGACCATTGTTCCCTCTGGTCGCATGAACGGGCAGCCCGCATGTTGAATTACCGGCCGCAGGGGTGGCGGAACAGCGATTTAGAAAGCTGGCTGGAGGAACGTGGTGATCCTATTTGACTACGATAAAGCAGTGCATCTGATGAAGCAGTGGGGCGTGGACGTGCTTTTGCCCCACACACTCTTGAACGCAGGCTACCTGGCCGACCACTGGAAGCACGACTTGTACACCAGCATCGGGCCGTGGACGACCTTTGACCGGGACGAGCCCTATCAGCTCTTCGTTGGGCTGCCGCAGGACCGGAAGGTCGAGCCGTTCGTAACCTGCCGTCGGGCCAGTGAAGAGGGTGACATGTACAACTGGGAAGTCTGGATCAAAGATCGTCGCGTCTGGGGTCCCGACGTGCCGATGCGCTCCACCAACAGCCCGCTCGGGCCGTCGATCACCGAACCCTACTTAGATCCCTTCGACGCGGCCGCCGATGCTCTCTGCCACCGAGGTCTGGATAAGGCGACAATCGGCATCGAGCGTCGCTTTCTGGGGATCGAAGCGTACGAGAAATTGCAGGGGTTGATGCCACAGGCGCAGTTTCGTGAGGTCCTGGGCCTCTTCGACGAACTTCGGATGCTCAAGACGCCGGAGGAGATCCGCCGAATGCGCTTCGTGGCCAAGGCCACCCAGGAGGCGTACAGGACCGCGTTCAACAGTGTCCGGGGGGGGATGACTGGCCTGGATTTCGAGGGGATCTTAGGCGCTGAACACTACCGGCGCGGCGTGCGCCACGAGTGGCTGCATACGATGATCGGGCCCTTGGGCATAGACGTGGTGGGACCGAACGCGATGCTGTTTGCACCTGGCCAGACCGTTTGTGTTGACGGCGGAGCCAGCTACCGCCACTATCAGAGCGATCTGTGCATGTTCATGTCCATAGGAGAGCCCAGCAACGAGCTGCTTAAGATCTACAAGGGCATGCGACGGGCGATGGACGCAGTGCTCGAGCTGCTGCGCCCGGGAGTTAAGCTGTCGAATATCTTTGAAACCGGCAACGGACTACTGCAGAAGGAAGGACTCGAGAGCTATCTGCAGGGCTATATCGGTCACGGCGTGGGCAGAAATGTGCACGAGGAACCGGTGCTGGGCGTCGAAAGTGATCGCGTGCTTGAGAAAGGCATGACGTTGTCCATCGAGTTCAGTACTCGCCGTCTGGAATGGGGCGCCATTGGTCTGGAAGATGGTGTGGTCATCACAGAGAACGGGTACGAGGATCTGAGCACCATCGGGCGCGAGCTTCATGTGACAGCGGACTGACAGGATCGTCCGCCGGCGTGGGATCAACCAGAATTAACTTGATCATTTTTTCAGCGTTCAAGAAGGTCCAACTGCACCTAGAATCGTCAACCTATTTTTGGAGAAAACCTTGGTTCCAGAAAGGAGGCATTATATGTCCGATGTCGAGGGTTCAGAGGACCAGATTGCTGATCGAGAACAATCAACAGCATCAGGTCTTACGCCCAATCAAATCCAGCAGTTTATAGACGATGGCTTTTTGATCGTTCGCGACCTGCTCCCACGCGAGGCACTTCGACCGTTGATTGACGAAATGGAGCAGAAGGTGGACGAGGCTGCGCATGAGGCGGTCAAGCGGCGGATCCTGGACCCGTCGAACACGTTTGAAGACGCGCCCTTTGAGACGCGCCTCTCTCTTATCTGCAGGACCTGCTCAGAGCGCAACTGGCCCTGGGAACAGTATTTCTACGAGCAGGATATCTCCGACCAGAAACAGAAACCCCGTACGGCCGGGATGTTCATACTTAGAACCTGGCCGTCTCTGCTGGATGTCTTGGAATCAGTAATCGGTCCAGAGATTTTAGGCCACCCGACGTTCAACATACGCACAAAATTACCGGATCAGGAAGAGACCGTCATCCCCTGGCACCAGGATCTGGCATTCCTGACACCGGAAGAAGCGGGGGATACGCTGGTTGCGAATTTCTGGATTCCTCTTGTGACGGCTACGTCCGAAAATGGCTGTATGCAGATGATGAGGGGATCGCATCGTTTGGGTCTGTTGCCCCATAATGCTCGGATTCCTCTTCCCGGTGATAGGGAAAATATAGGCATTGCGGATGCCGATTTGCCGGACTGTGGAATCGTGACGGGTGAAGTGAATGTAGGGGACGTCTTGATGACGACGGAACGGTTGGTGCATCGATCGTTATCCAACACGTCTAACACCATAAGATGGAGCGTCGATACTCGCTATAGCGCAATTGGGCTTCCAACTGGTCGTCCTCATGTGCCCGGCTTTGTCGTCCGCAGCCTTAAGAATCCCGAGAGCGTGGCGCGATCGCATCACGATTGGGATCGACTCTTTGAAGGACAGGAAACCGAAGCCTAACGCATAATCAGAAAAACCGAGAAGCTGGGCGAACCAGATCCGATGATCGAATTTCTACAGCCGGCCTGGATGCAGCCCATGCACTATGCCTTACGGACGCTCGCCGGGGAAAAGGTGGGCGGTATGACCCACCTGCATGCGCTCATCCGGCCCATGATAGTTGAAAATCCAGTCAGTTAGACGTGGCGGCGATGAAGAAGCTGAACGAACCATGGAAAAAAGCGGGGACTGAAATATGAAAGCTCTTCAGATTGCAGCCAAGTTACATCAAGAGACAGACCAGCCGATTTATGAACTAGGGATAGAAGTGTTCCTTGTCATTGCTATGGTGGCGGTGATAGCGCTGCTATTGTCCGTGACCGCAGTTCCTGCCGAGCTTTCGCCGGGTGCGACCGAGGTATCGGAGGTGAGCGCTGCGCCGGTTCATGCGCTGCGCGTGATTCTGCCGGCCGGTACCGCTACGACGCTCCGGCTGCACAACGTGCAGGAGACGAAGGTCGAAGCACCGGACGGAGTGCGCGCCGAGACTTTCTGGCTCTGGGGAGACCAGCGACCGTTCGTCGCAGGTGGCGAGCGTTTCGTGCCTATGTGGCTGTTGCCCTGGCGCGTCGGACCCAGGCCGGACCCCATTGTCAGACTGTACGCCGACAAGCCCGGAGAGTTTACCGTGCCCGTGGCTGAGGGCGTAACGATCAACCTCGAGGTCACCCAGCCGCTGCCGAAGCCCGACATCGGCCTGGGGTTTTACAACCCGTTCACGTGGCCCAGGCCGGAGGAGGAGCCGCTCATCCGGCGCAGCATGCGCGATCATCTGCTGAACGTCTTCACTCCGCGGCCCGATACCGTGCACGCTTCTCTACCGCATGCACCCACGCAGGACAACACTGCCGCGCGGATCGCTTGGCGCATCGACGCCGCTATCGAGGAAGGACTCATCGGTCCGAAACATCCGCTGTTGTGCCTCTCCGTCCATCCAGAGCACATCATCGAGGCCAAGCTGCTGGCGCGCTACCCTGATCAGTGGCCGCCCCTTGTCTGCGGCAACGTGGATGAGCCGGGCCTGCACAGGGAGAAGTTGGTTCGCCAATACGCAGCCGACGCACACAAGTTGGGTGTTCTCAGCGGGACGGCCATACCGGGTTACAGCGTAATGGTCTTCGGAGATGCGCTCGACATGTGGATCCTGAATATCGAGCACATGAACGAAGAGATCCGACGCCGGGCACAGGAACAGGGTGCCTGGCTGTGGATATACACGTCGGCGATGCGCGGCACCAACGCGCCGATTCACCGGTACCTGACCGGGCTGTGGGCCTGGGCCGTCCGTCCGGAGGGTGTGCTCGTGTGGGCGTACTCGCACGACTTACGTGAATTCGCCGGGCCGCAGGACGTCTTCGCCATCCAGCACAGCCACGCTGTCGCAGGACCCGACGGCCCTATTGACTCCGTGGGCATCGAGGGCATGCGCGACGGAGCTATCGACTACATGTTGCTTCGACATCTGGAGCAACTGGTCGCGCACCCGAATTTTACAGATCCGGAATGGGAAGATTACTATACTCTCCATAAGGCGGCGCAGTGGCTCGAGGAATTGCGCGCGTCGGTGCCGCCGCACTTCTGGCCGCATGACACCGCCTACTGGCCAACAAACATCTACGAGAGCGGCTGGGACGGTCCCGACACCCAGAACCCGCCGGTGGCGTCCTTCTCCAAGCTCCGCGCCAAGGCGTGGAAGTACATCAGCGAAATTGAACAGAAATGACCATCCAGCACCCTGGCGCTGGATTCCCGGTGAGCTTTGGGCGCAGACGCCATCTGAAGCAGTGAGCCACAACTTCGACAGGAATTTATACTTTTCTCTGCTAACCCGATTAATTCATAAACTTGGTGGAGTCATTGCGAGGAGCAAAGCGACGAAGCAATCTCAAGGTTTTATAGTGATCTCCTATGAGAGCCGGAGAGTATTACATCTACCACAGAATCGGGATTGCTTCGCCTCCGGCTCGCAATGACACCGAAGGTGGTTAAACGGCATAACTATAATATAATACAATCCCTTAATTAATACACGTCCTTTTTTTGTGAACTATTCGGGCTAAGTCTTCCCTCTCAAGATTTTCTCTGGAGACCAAGGCCCCCAAGTTCCCCCGTTTCTCCAGCTTCGATTTTATCTGTTCCATGTAAGCAAATACATCGGTGTCGGTTCGATTCGGTCATGATCTTCATTAGAAGGAAACGCTGATCCTGCCCTTGCCGGAAATGTACTTTTGCAGCGCCTCGGGAACCGCCAACGGTGCCAGCAGGTTCTCTGCGCTCCGCTTGCTCTTGTCGGTCCTGAGCATCCGTACAAAAGAGTGAACTCCCGGAAGAAAGATGCTCTCGTCAGAGTCAATGCTCCGGTGGATGCGGACTTCCCGACGATGAAGCATGGACTACACCGCTGGCGTGGACGCGGAAGAAAGGGTACGTGAAGTTTACCGAGATACTTTCGGCTAAAGATGGATCATTCGGAGATGGGAACGCATGAAGAATCTTGGCGTCACGACGCACATGAGGTGGCTAAACTTGACTGCAAATCTTTGCGTGCGTGAGCGCTCGTGGGTCACTGGTCCTCAATCCACGGGTATGCGATAGGATGTTCGGTCTATGACCTCGTGATCCGAGGACCGCGCTGTCTGGAGCGCGTTTTCGGTAAGCGGGAGGTAGTGATGGGTCTCCGCGTTCATCGAGATAAAGCCTTCCGCGTAGGCGCAGTGGCCGCACATGCCAAAGGCCCCGTCGTTGGCCTCGATCCGCTTGCGCGCATACGCTCCGGCGTAGCCCTGGCTCACCATGCAGTCCAAGGCCGCCAGCTTCTTGTCCACCACGTCCGTGATGTCGACGAACACGTCGTTGTAGTAACCGCCTTCAGAGTCCCACAGATTCCGGCGAATGGAGGCCGCACCCGCTCCATAGAAAAAGACCTGTGCCACCCGGTGAGGTGGATGCCGATCTCCCGGTTCAACGCTGCCGGACAGATTTATGGCGGCCAAGACCGTCTGCCCGGTGATGGCATGTGCATTCACCAGTCCGTCGTTTTCCTTCGGGAAGTGGGTCAGGAGGATATCAGGTCTCAATTCACGGAACAGTCGCGCCAGACGCCGCACAGTCTCCTCGGTGACCAGTTGCACTGCATCGTCGGCTCCGAAAAAGTGTATGTCCTCTACCCCTAATATCTCGCAGGCCCCGCGAGTCTCCTCGGCCTTAACATCTGACCGCTCTCCCATGAGCCGCACAAGCTCTTCACTTTCCGGGACCTCGTCACGGTGAAACATCGAATTGCTGATCACTTCGTCGTGCACTCGTGCTCCATGGGTCATCACCACACAGCCGACGTAGTCGCCACGACTGGCGTGGTGGGCCATGGTTCCCCCAGATTGGTCGAAGATGTCGGCTGGGTGTGCTCCTACCGAGAGTATACGCAGTGGATCGCTCATTTGAGATCCCCTTTCGTCCGTTAGACGGTCTGCTTAGTCATTTGATGTTACGGGCTCAGCCTGCCGTCAGCCTCCTTCACAGGAAGTCGTCCACCTCAACCCGCTGACCCGTACTCGCGCTGTTTTCAGCAGCAAGGGGGGTCTCAGGAATGCTGCGTTCGTGTTCGAGACTGTTCCAGTAGTGCTTGCTTTCCTTAAACGCGCCTCAGACAGGTAGACAGAAGAATTGTTATAGGAACTAAATAAATACTTGACAAAAGCTCTCAATTAACTGGAGGGTGAACTCAAGTTGGCAGGAACATTTCTTAGGAACTGACTACCGTCTGGACAACGCCGATCCACTGATCTTAGAAGGGCCTCTGACCTAACTCGGGTCTTCCGTTCGTCAGCATTGGCAGGGCCTTGAACGCCAGCGTGCTCTTCCCTATTTCACCAAAGCCCTGAAACAGGAACACGTGTCTCCCCTTTTTTGCACGCCTGCCGGAATCTGTACGGTTCCTACTCTCGGCCGATGAACCCCGTCGAGAGAATCCGCCGCTCGTCTGTTCCCTTAAAAGACCTTTGTTACTTCGGCTCCTGATCCTGAATGTCGTTTACCGGCAGTTTCAGACTCGGGGGGTAGTCCGGACCCGATAGCACACCCTTTCAGTTACCTTTTCATTCTGAAACCGCTTTGCCATCCCTCTTCCGAAGACAGTTTTGCTTATTTCGCCGATATCCTTTCTGATCAAGCGTCAGATTACCACCAGAGCTTTCTCTTCGATCTCGTCCCAATTCGGTTCCTCTACGGGATGATCCTTGTAATCGATGGACATATAGCCATCTTCGACGACGGCCCTGCCGCTTGCTGTTCCCAATGTGCCCATGCCGACGCCCTTCTCGAATATCGGATCGTTCTTTATGGCCAGGATTACGTTGGGGTCTCCACCGTGCACATTGACCCCGAAGCTCTCGGCCAGATGGGCCAGCTTCATCTGTGCCGTTATATCCTTCCCACGTTGACGAACGATGTCCACAGCCTGCATGGCCAAAAATCCCGAGGCGTTATACGGCTGTCCTGCTGTTACCGCGCCTGACCACTCTAAAGCCAATATCGGTAAATCCAATGTATCGCATAACTTCTTGAGTCCCATTAAGTCCCAATCTTGGAGGGGTTCCTCCATCCACGAATAGTTGAGTTTCTCCAAAGCTCGTCCCACCTTTACCGCATCGTTGTACGTATAGTTCTGGACAGGATCGTGCATTAAGAGAAAATCATCTCCCACTGCGGCGCGGAGTTCCTGTGCCAGTTCGATATTCCTCTTCACACCGCCATAGGAGTGATCCTTACACCCCTTAAACCCTTCTTCCTTGAACTGTACAGCTTCTGCGACCAGATCGTCTATCGTTCCATCGGGGAGATTCCGGTACGCTGGAATCTTCTCCCTGTAACCTCCTAATAGCTTGTAGAGGGGTTGCTTGGCGTGTCGACTAGCCAGATCCCACAGCATAAAGTCTATCTTCGCGCTAATTCGGGGGTAGGAGAACCGTTTGGCGTACCACAATCTCTGCCAGATGTATTCCCGGTCTAAAGCGTCCACGCCTATCAACAGAGTGGCAGTGGTCGCTTTGATCTGTTTTGCCTCCCACTCCAGGTTGTCACGGTGAAAACCACTGTTGAATCCAGTGTAGGCATCCAGATCCCCATTGGTGACCAGACGCATCATAGAGTTGTATGTCGGCGTTGGAGTATCATCCTTGTACTCTATGAGTTCTTCATTATAATCCGAGTCTGTGCCAAGAATGCCATGCGAACGTGTAAAGATTCCTGACAATCCAGGAGGTACCTTCTCAACAGATTCTGTGTTTTTGACGTGCCTGTCGCTAGGCTCGCCCTCGAGGATATAAAACTTTACGTCCTTGATCTGCATTGCGAGAACCTCTCTTGTTAACGTGGTGAGGCGAGGATGAAGCGGAGGCAGTAAACCACGAAGCGGTCGCGCTTACATTTGTCCATTATTACAATAATTCCTTATGTTAATTCTTTGATCTGCACGTTCGTTTGCAGTCTCTTTCTAATCTTCAGATTATCTCCAGAGCTTTCTTTTCGATCTCGTCCCAATTCGGTTCCTCTACAGGATGATCCCCGCAAGCGATGTACATATAGCCATCTTCAACGACTGCCGTGCCCTGGAAAGTAAGTTTTGCATCGGTAAGATCCCTTGCTGTTCCCCAGGAGGCAGCCTCAAATACTGGATCGTTTTTTATAGCCAGGACTACATGGGGGGCTCCACCGTGCACATTGACCCCGAAGCTCTCGGCCAGATGGGCCACCTTCAACTGTGCTGTTATGTCCTTCCCGCGCTGGCGCACGATGTCTACAGCCTGCATAGCCAAAAATCCGGATGCGTTATAGGGCTGTCCTCCGGTTACTGCTCCTGACCACTCTAAAGCTAATATCGGTAAATCCAACGTATCGCATAACTTCTTAAGTCCCATCAAATCCCAATCTTGAAGAGGTTCCTCCATCCACGAATAGTTGAGTTTCTCTAAAGCTCGTCCAACCTTTACGGCATCGTTGTAGGTATAGTTCTCGACAGGATCGTGCATTAAGAGAAAATCATCTCCCACTGCGGCGCGGAGCTCCTGTGCCATTTTGATATTCCCATTCACACCGCGATAGGAGTGATCCTTACACCCAACAAACCCTTGCTCCTTTGCCAGCACAGCTTCTGCGACCAGATCGTCTATCGTTACACCTACGATGTTCTCGTACGCTGGAATCCTCTCCCTGTAACCTCCTAATAGCTTGTAGAGCGGCAATTTGGCGTGTCGACTGGCAAGATCCCACAGCATAAAGTCTATCTTGTCTTCAATTCTTGGATAGGAGAACCGTTTTGCATACCACAATCTCTGCCAGATGTATTCCCGGTCGAAAGCGTCCACGCCTATCAACAGAGTGGCAGTGGTCGCTTTGATGTGTTTGGCCTGCCACTCCAGTTCGTCACGATGAAAACCACTGCCGATTCCGGTGTAGGCATCCAGGTCCCCATCGGTGACCATACGCATCATCGAGGTATATGTGGGCATTAGGGTATCGTCCCTGTACTCTAAGAGTTCAGGATTATGTTCCGACTCTTTGCCACGAATGCCATACGAATGAGTAAAGAGTCCAGATAATCCAGGAGGTACCTTCTCAATAGGTCCTGAGCCTCTGACGTGCCTCCCACTCGGCTTTCCCTCGAGGATATAAAACTTTACGTCCTTGATCTGCATGGAAAGAATCTCTCTTGTTAATGTGATTACGGAATGTGTTTTTGTACGGACGAGACGCCACGGGAGCTTTGTCAGGGAGGACAAAGCGGCGGCAGTAAACCACGAAGCGGTCGCGCTTACATTTGTCCGTTATTACAATAATTCCTTCTGTTAATTCCTTGATCTACTGGTTCATCCGCAGTCTTTTCTAGACCTCAGATTACCGCCAAAGCTCTCTTTTCGATCTCGTCCCAATTCGGTTCCTCTACAGGATTGTCCGCCCAAGCGATGTACAAATATCCGTTTTCAACGACAGGTCTACCCCGGACAGTAAGTTTCTCATCGCTCGGAGCACCTGCTCCATGCAAGGAGGTCAGCTCGAATGTTGGATCGTTTCTTGTAGCCAGCACTACATGGGGATTTCCCCCGTGCACATTGACTCCGAAGCTCTCGGCCAGATGGACTACCTTCATCTCTGCCGTTATACTCCACCCACGTTGACGAACGATGTCCACAGCCTGCATGGCCAAAAATGAAGATGCGCTAAACGGCTGTCCTCCGGTTACTGCTCCTGACCACTCTAAAGCTAAAATCGGCAAATCCAATGTGTCGCATAACTTCTTGAGTCCCATAAAGTCCCAGTCCTGAAGAGGCTCCTCCATCCAGGAATAGTTGAGTTTCTCCAAAGCTCGTCCAACCTTTACGGCATCGTTGTAGGTATAGTTCTCTACAGGATCGTGCATTAAGAGAAAATCATCTCCCACTGCGGCGCGGAGCTCCTGTGCCATTTCGATATTTCCTTCCACACCGCGATAGGAGTGATCCTTACACCCAACATACCCTTCCTCCTTGGCCTGCAGAGCTTCCGCGACCAGATCGTCTATCGTTACACCGACGATATTCTGGTACACTGGAATCTCCTCTCTGTAACCTCCTAATAGCTTGTAGAGCGGCAGCTTGGCATGTCGACTTGCCAGATCCCACAGCATATTGTCTATCTGCCCACTTATCGGGTAGGAGAACCGTCTTGCGTACCACAATCTCTGCCAGATGTATTCCCGGTCTAAAGCGTCCACGCCTATTAACAGTCGGGCAGTGTACGCCTTGAAGGTTTTTGCCTGCCACTCCAGTTCGTCACGGTGAAAACCACTGCCGAATCCCATGTAGGCATCCAGATCCCCATCCGTAACCAAACGCATCATAGAGCTGTAGGTCGGCATCAGAGTATCGTCCTTGTACTCTATGAGTTCAGGATTATGTTCCGACTCTTCCCCACGAATGCCATACGAATGAGTAAAGAGTCCCGACAATCCAGGAGGTACCTTCTCAATGGGGCCTGAGCCTCTGACGTGCCTCCCACTCGGCTCGCCTTCGAGGATGTAAAACTTTACGTCCTTGATCTGCATTGAAAGAACCTCTCTTGTTAACGTGGCCAGGTGAGGATGAAGCGTAGGCAGTACACCACGAAGCGGTCGCGCTTACGTTTGTCCGTTATTACAATAGTTCCTTATGTTAATTCCTTGATCTACTGATTCATCCGCAAGCTTTTCTACAGCTCAGATTACCACCAACGCTTTCTTTTCGATCTCGTCCCAATTCGGTTCCTCTACGGGATGATCCTTGTAATCGATGGACATATAGCCATCTTCAACGACGGCTCTGCCGCTTGCTGTTCTCAACGTGCCCATGCCGACGCTCTTCTCGAATATCGGATCGTTCTTTATGGCCAGGATTACGTTGGGGTCTCCACCGTGCACATTGACCCCGAAGCTCTCGGCCAGATGGGCCAGCTTCATCTGTGCCGTTATATCCTTCCCACGTTGACGAACGATGTCCACAGCCTGCATGGCCAAAAATCCGGATGCGTTATACGGCTGTCCTCCGGTTACTGCTCCTGACCACTCTAAAGCTAATATCGGTAAATCCAATGTATCGCATAATTTCTTGAGTCCCATAAAATCCCAATCTTGAAGAGGTTCCTCCATCCAGGAATAGTTGAGTTTCTCCAAAGCTCGTCCAACCTTTACGGCATCGTTGTAGGTATAGTTCTCTACAGGATCGTGCATTAAGAGAAAATCATCTCCCACTGCGGCGCGGAGCTCCTGTGCCATTTCGATATTTCCTTCCACACCGCGAGTGGAGTGATCCTTACACCCAACATACCCTTCCTCCTTGGCCTGCAGAGCTTTCGCGACCAGATCGTCTATCGTTACACCGACGATATTCTGGTACACTGGAATCTCCTCTCTATAACCTCCTAATAGCTTGTAGAGCGGCAGCTTGGCATGTCGACTGGCCAGATCCCACAGCATAAAGTCTATCTTTGCGCTAATTCGGGGGTAGGAGAACCGTTTGGCGTACCACAATCTCTGCCAGATGTATTCCCGGTCGAAAGCGTCCACGCCTATCAACAGAGTGGCAGTGGTCGCTTTGATCCGTTTTGCCTCCCACTCCAGTTCGTCACGGTGAAAACCACTGCCGAATCCCATGTAGGCATCCAGATCCCCATCCGTAACCAAACGCATCATAGAGGTATATGTGGGCATTAGGGTATCGTCCCTGTACTCTATGAGTTCAGGATTATGTTCCGACTCTTCCCCACGAATGCCATACGAATGAGTAAAGAGTCCCGACAATCCAGGAGGTACCTTCTCAATGGGGGCTGAGCCTCTGACGTGCCTCCCACTCGGCTCGCCTTCGAGGATGTAAAACTTTACGTCCTTGATCTGCATTGAAAGAACCTCTCTTGTTAGCGCGGTGACGTAATGTCTTCTTGCAGTGACCGGGTGCTGTGTCCACTGTGTGGCTCGCTGCTTCCACGGTAGGCCACGAATTGATAGCACCTACATTGTCTGATACCCCCTGCTCAGATTACACTCTCCGTCTTCTTCTCCACTTCTCCCCAGTCTATCTCTACCCCCAAACCAGGCCCCTGGGGAACTGGAAGATATCCCTTTTCCAGGACCAGAGGGTTCTTAATCAGAGGTTCGCCTCCCTGAGAGCCGACCTCCCAACCTTCGAAGAAATCACAGTTCTTGATCGCTCCCAATACATGAGCGTGTACAAAACCATTCATCACCCCACCCGATTTGATCTCGCAATTGACCCCGAAACTCTCCGCCAGATGTGCAATCTTGATCATATCCGTGATCCCTCCGCGCCAGGGAACACTCGCCCGAACGATGTCCACTGCCTGAAGCGCTATTAGCTGTGACGTTGAGTAGAGCGTCCCAGGCAAGTACTCGGCCGCTGCAATCGGGATATCCAGTGACTCGGAGAGCTTCTTTAGCCCCATCAGATCGAAGTCCCGCAACGGCTCCTCAAACCAGTAATAGTTCTGTTCCTGCAGAGCACGACCCACCCGTATCGCCTCGATGTAAGTGTACTGCTGTACACTATCGTGCATCAGGTAAAATTCAGGGCCCACAGCCTTGCGGACTGCCCGTGCCACCTTGATCATTTCATCGACCCCGAGGTTACAGTGGTCCTTATAGCCCCAGAATCCCTCCTCCCTGGCCTGCAGGGCGTCCTTCACAAAGGCACCGATATCCGACAGATTCCCCCCGCTCTTGTAAGACGGGATCTTGTCTCTGAAACCCCCTATTAACCGGTAGACCGGCATATCGGTCGCCTTACCCGCCAGATCCCACAGCGCTACATCCACGTACGCCCGCACAGTCTGGGGCACATAGTGGAGACGGTCGAGATGGACCAGTTCCTGCCAGATACGCTCCCGGACCAGGGGATCCTGGCCGATCAACACGTCCCGGTAGGCCGATTGAATCTGGCGTGCCGTATCCTCGGCCACACCCATACACCAGCCCTCCAACTCAGTGTCCGTCAGGATTCTGAGAAGCCCCACAGGCTGATGGATCTTGATGTCGGTGATCTCCATGATGTTTCCTCCCTCTCGTTAATAGAGAATACCAATCTTTGCACAGTTGTTTAGATTCTTTGGACACCTGCTCTATGCACAACGTCTATAAAAGGCTATTTGCGCCGAAGGACGTACCTGTGCCCCGTCCACGGGCACCGACGCCCCATTAGAGCAAGTTTACCCGCTCTGAGGCGAGGAAGACGACTACGTGCCACTTCTTCGGGAATTCCAGACGGCAGGCGAAGAACTCCCGGACGGACCTCAAGCTCGTTCAATGGCTCCGAATCGTTCCTTTTGAACCGCTCCTACCCTGCATTTTCAGAGTAGATCGAGACTGTCCAGGCGCTGTTCACAGTGTTCTTATCTGGTGACAACTCCACCGCTAGCCCCTGCTGTTAAGATTCCTGGAAAACCTTGATTGGATTCAGGCTGGTGCTTCTTCTACGGCTGCTTTACAGAACGACTACAGGGGTACATCTGAGCATGTTCCTACTTTGTCCTGAAGGCAATTTTAAGGTTATCTTCCCGAATATGCACCTGTGATGCGTATTTCTTTCTCAGTCCTTCCAAGAATTGCTCGAATATCTCCCGCTCCTTCGTTCTCCTTATCTGCCCTCTGACGCGCCTTTTGGCATCCTCAAAGGGCTGTCTCTCACGGCGTCTGGATAGCACTTTGAATATAGAATATCCGCCCGCTACCTGGACAGGACCTCCAACGGTAGGATATGTACCCTTAACGTCAACAGGACCTGTAAGCTCCCCTATCTGAGCCTTCTTCGCAGCTTCCACTATTTCGCCGTATTTTTGGCTTTCGAAAGGATGAAAATGGAATCTGCCTTCTTCGTCCCGATGGTCTGCAGGACGTGTAGAATGAGCCCTCGCAAGCCCGCCCATTGGAGCACCTTTTCGGATCTGTTCCATAAGGCTCAACGCCTCTTCCTCTGTCTCTACAAGTATCTCCTGTATATCTATCTGCTCAGGAAGCAGATACTTATCTGGATTGCTGTCGTAGTACTGTCGCATTTCGTCCTCAGTTATGTTTATCTTACCTTCCAGCGCTTGTTCCCTGAGTTCAGACATTAAGAACTTTCTTCCTTCGTTCTCAAGCCATCGTGCCGTATCTTCTTCCTTATCTATCCCAGCGCGAAGAGCAGCTTCCACAATCATTTTGTTGGGAATGATGAAACGCTCTGCAAAGGAGACTAACTGCTTGCTATCTTTAATAGGAAGACCACCTTTACCTTGACGCTCTCTGATAGCTTGAACATCTCTGATCACGTAGATAAAGTCCTCTGAGGTTATCTTTCCATCGTCGTATCTGTAGACAACGTTGCTCCTATCATCCTCCGTGGGAAGAGATGCGCCGCCGCGCAATCTTTCAAGGAAGTCCTTCAAGCCTTCCTGATCCAGTTCGAGGCGATACTTTACCTTGAGCTTTTCTACTAAAGCGGTTCTTTCAAGGGTAAGCTTTTTGTTGTAGAGTGCTTGGTAAATCTCTGAGCTGGGTTGAACTGTACTGTCAGCGGTGGCTTTGAAGATCGAATATCTCCTGCCGATCTTTATGGGCTCTGATACTTCGCCCACCTTAAGAGAAAATAACTTATCCTGAAGAATGGGGAGCAGGCTTACTTTGGTGTGAAACATTCCTGAATCGCCGCCCCTGGGTGCTGTCTCCTCATTAATAGAACGCCGTCGGGCTACCTCCTCAAAGTTCTCCCCCTGTTTGATCTCCTCAAGAGCAGCCCTTGCTTTATCCTCGCTGTCCACCATTATATCGCTAAACCTGATCGCCCTGGAGTATCCCGACTTTTCGAATAAATCCCGTAAATCCTCTTCTTTTATATTTACCGCTAATTCCCTTTGTTGAAAGATACTTACGAGCTTTCGTGTTCGGGTCTTGTGCATCTTCCTCAGAAAGCGGAGACCCTTTTCAATGCCCTTGTCCCGGACCTCCATCATCAAAAGCTCCATGTCGATCACCGTCTGCAGATCATTCCTTTGTTTTTCTACCCCTGTTTTTGTGCTCTGGAAATGTACAGGGACTTCATCGCTAAATTCTGTCAACTGCTTTACAATTATCTCCTTATCCCCAACCTGGGCAAGTACCAGATCCTCCTTTTTCCCTGTGCAACTCATGCTGATAATTAAGAGTGCAATTGGAAACAGCCAGATTCCAGCAGCTTTTCTTAAGACAAAGGCGGTATTCCGCGATTTTGCATATATTCTGCAATTGTTCATCTTCCAAAATCTCCTTTTTTGGTAAATCGCGTATATCTATGAATTCCTTAATTACTTACAGAACCCTCATGCTTGACAACGCTCATCTCTTTTGAAGGAGCGCTAATTTGAGACGGACATCGGAATAATCCGACTCTATCTTGAGAATCTCTTCGTATTGAGCAATAGCATCCTTGTACTTCCCCTTCTCCTTATAGGCAACAGCCAGATTATAACGGGCATCTAATTGCTGGGGCTGGATCTCTATCAGTCTCGTAAATTCAGCTATAGCTTCGTCCAGCATCCCCTTCTTGGCATAAACAACGCCCAGATTATTTCGGGCTTCCAGGTTATCGTCTCCAGTCCGGATGATTTTTCTGTACTCATCCACAGCTTCGTCATAGAGTCCTTTCTTATCGTGGATATACGCTAACTTGAGACGAACCTTTACATTATCAGGGTCTAATTTGAGGGCGCTTTCGCACTCATTCTGAGCCCTGTCGTACATGCCTAATTGTATGTAAGTGTGTGCTGCACCAAGACAGGTTTTGATGTACCCTTCCACCATGTCCTGTTGGGCAAGCATCGAGCTCGGCCTGTCCTCCGCAACTTTTCTTCTGGCAGCTATAGAATCATCATACATGCCCATTGTGGCATAGATGGAACCGAGATTCAGCCATGCCTCCCAATAATGCTCTTTAAGAGATACAACCTTTTCAAACTCCACGATAGCGCTTGCATACATTTGCTTACGCAGGTATGCTGTGCCGAGGTTGTAATGAACCTCAGCATTGTCGGCGGTGTCCATCTTTCCGATCTTTGTGTTTGCAGCCAGGGTGAAAAGGACAAAGGGCACAACCGAAAGAGTCAGAGTCAGATAACGACCACCTTTAGCGCTCTGGAACCACCACCATATCGTGTAGGCTGCAAAGATCATCAAAAAGGGCAACACTGGAAGGCGATACCTGGACGTCACCAGAAAAAGGACCACAGAAGCGGCGTAGACTGTAACAAAGATATACAGCAGCAGGAGCTTACGCCAACGGGGAAGAGATATGATCAGACCCACAAGAGCAAGAGGAGACAAAATCCCAAAGGGGAACGCGATGATCCTCTTCCATACGGAAGCCCACATCAAAGAGGAATACCCCCTGGAAAAATAGATTTCCTGATTGCGACCAATTTCGTTCCCGTTCCAGAATAAAAAGAGCTTCTTACAAAGGAGTTTGAAATACTCTAAGGGCTGGTCTCTGATAAATTCCCACGCCTTGGAGAAGAAGTACCTCGAACTTTCGGAGTGCTTGTCTATGCCCTTCTCTAAAGGTTCAAAGGACAGGTTCTCCCACTCCCATCCCGGTCTGATCCCGACGGTTCGGTCATAGTCAGGGTTGTTACCGATGTAGAAATTTATCCCTGCGTTGTAGGAAATTATGACAAAATCGCCGCCTACAAGGTAGTTTCTCAGCGTAACAGTTGAAATCACCAGAAGCCCACCCAGAAGGAAGCTGCCGCACCATACCGCAAATTGTGAAGTTCTGCCACCTCTTTCGAGTTTGGGTTCTGCAGTCTCTATCGTCCCGCTGTCAGCCGACAGAACTGAATCGACGTTTGATCTGGATCTGAACGCTATCCACATCCAGAGCAAGATAAAAGGTGCAAGTGCTAAAACATTGGGAACCGTAATGGCCGATAAGCCGAAGATGAATCCCGAAAGGAGCCACTTCCAGATGCGTGGACGTTCAGAAGCCTCTAAAAGAGACAGAATAAGAAGCAGATCCAAAAAGAGGGCGATGGATGCGGGCAGGAGTTCACCGTCAAAATATATCAAGATGCCGTAAAGAGCACCCAACACCGAGGCGATGATAGCCACAGACGTATTAAAAAATCGTCTGCTTATCAAAAATATCAGCACACATCCCAAAGAACCGAGTACAATCTGTATCAGGCGAACTGCCCAGAAGAACTGGTCTTTGAAGATCAACCTTACTAAAGCCAGAAAGTACGGATAAAAAGGCGGCTGCCAAAAAGGGCCCTTCCCGACACCGAGCCAGTTCCCGTCAACTATATCCTTGGCTTGATCTACATAAGTTAATGAGTCTACTACAGGGAAGTCGAAAAGCGGACTATCCGATATCTGACTGAGGTAGAAAAGCCTTGCTGCTAAGGCAATAAGGAAAATGCCTGTTGTCTTACTACTGAGTAAACTCTCAACCCATCCCTTATTCTTGCACACCGGCGTATACCGTAACAAAGGCTGAACTACCCGTTTTGGGATCATCTCCGGGGATGAACCTTCTGTTCAAGCTTAAACCTAACTGGGTGATCAGTTTGTATCCCAAGTAGTCCCCAAGGTTGGAGAATTGCACTGCACCTACGATTTGGGTAAAGTCGTCCAAAAGTCCTTCCCTTACGAGGATATCTTCAGGCCTCATCTGTCGGAAGATCATATATTCAACTCCGGTTTCAATTTCGGAACCATCAAGGAAGGGGAGCTTAGCAATCAGAAAGAGAATTAGAGTATTTTCTCTTCGTCTAGGATCTGATTTGAGCGCCGGAGCTTCTATCCTGAGTTCGTTTTTGATCCGGGGCTGGATATCAAAGACCCCTATCTTAAAGGTATAGTCCACTTTATTGATCAGGCCGAAAAAGGTGAACTCGTCCCTTAGGCCTGGCCGTTCTGCCCTTTGGTTCCACACATCGAATTTTAGCTTGCTGATAATGTTCAGATTTCTCTTCTTTGTGTAATCAAAACTTACAAAGGCTGAATTTATCCAGGTATCTTGCGCCGCCAAAGGATCGGGGGTCGAGACGTTTGCCCCTGCTCTACCAAATAAACCTACAACTTCGCGATCATCCCATTGGCGAAGATCATCTTCTATATTGTCCTTTGCCAACCTAAAATTCTCGAATATTTTCAGCCTACCCAACGCCGGGAAGTCCTTGTCCAGAGTAAAGAGCGCATAGGTTGTCAGGTTATCCCTGTCGCCGGCAAGGAGATCCTCTCTGTTTTGGCCGATCATAACCCTTACATCCGGAGTTACATGAAGACCAACATAAGCGTTGTATCCTCTGTGGTCCCTGTCGTAGGGAAAGTCGGGGTCGTCATCATTTTCGAAGCGATCCACCCATAAATTGTTGTTCATATCTATTCCGAATAGAAACTCCCGCCGATCTGTCCCGTACCTCAAGAACGGCTCATCGTAGTCAGGCACCGCGTTTGGCCGTTCCCTGCTGTTATTTTGATTAAAGTCGGATATAAAGTCCTGGTTCTCATCAAAGCCCGGGAATACTTCACGGTCCAGGGATTCGCCTCTCCTTTCCCAATCGGCAAATCTGTCCTGATCGTCGTTGTCATCTACAAGTTCGTATGTGAACTGTTGAATATTGTTGTAATCTATTTCAAGATCACCTCTTGCAAGAAATGCGGACGTATTATAGTTGTGGTCCATACTGTAAGCCTCTCCCAAGAGGAACCACGGATAGTCAATCTTGGATATGTTTACCATCCATCCATCGCCCTCGTCGGAGGCTGTTTCGTGCTCTACGTCCCGCCTGTTGGGATATTGTCTGTAACTACGGCTACGGTCAAATTCTGCGTAAATATCGAATCCCAAGAGATCGTTCGCCTCCAGCGTTACCCCGTATATCTCGGTGCCTGTTGGCAGACCGTAGTCGATCCTGAGGAGCTTTAGATTCGAGCTGTCCTTGGTATTGCCTTCGGCTCTGGCGGCCAATAGATATACCTTTTTGTCAAGCCTGTCTAGCTGGCGGTCAGAAGATACTTCGATCCTGTAGTCGTTCCCTACCACCACCTCGAACGTCACCTTCTTTATCTCCGACGGACCAAAGCCTGTATATGACCGCAAATCGAATTCCAAGTCTATCTGTTCAGGTCCGCTGGCCTCCCAGAAACCTTTGCGCTGAAAGCCGCCCTCAGGAGAAGGAAGGCTTCCCACTTTGCTTGCCCTGAATACCTCCCTTTCGATCGTCGTCAGGTTTCCCTCTTCGTCAAAGTTTTGAATATCCGCTTCTATGATCAGGTCCCATGAGAATAGGGCGGCTCCACCCTCAAAATCCTCGGGAGAATCGTCCAGAAGACGTAGGAATAGCTTTGTTATGTTATTGGAATTCTGGGTTTCGGCGAGTGATCCGCTTCTCGGGCTCCCCTTGAAGCTCTCTAAAAGCGTCATAGAGTTGTGAACGTTCACGTAGGTCACTCCGATTTGCACAAAATCCCCCAATTGGGCTGTGGCCCTCCCCCCCGTCAAGACTGTCTGGCTTGTTACCCTTTGGGACGGTTCACCTCCCGTATTACTGGGTCGGGCAAGGAGCGCTGTGGCTTCATATTTGTCGGATTGAAGATCAATCTGGATCCCGTTAAACGCAGGCTTTGAAAAGGTCATCGGAGTCAGCGTCGTCCTGATATCATCGCCTATAGTTACCGCCAGATGGTGCTGCCCCTTTTGATCGGAGGCTATCACCAAGTTGCTGAAGAAGCTTCCGTATCTCGAAGTCTTGAGAATACCGCTACCGCTCTGCTGGGGTTGTGTCTGGCTCCAGTCGTAGATCAACCATCCACGAGTGATATAGGAGCCGTAGAGATCGTAGAAATAATCCCCCTCAAGTGTGATATCCACATACCTCTGGTAGCGGTCCCGGGCGTAGTTTGTGTACTCCCACTGCTTCCATTGGTACTCTATGAATAGCTCCTGCGGGACATACCATTTCTTGACAGCCGGGTCCAAAGCGTCAACTATGACACCAGGTCCGGTTGGTTCAAAGGAGATCTCCCCACCCCGAAGCAGCCCTATCCGGGACGCACTGTAGTCTTGAGCGTAAGCAATAGTGTTGAAAATCATCACCGCCCAAACCATAGCAGCACCGATACCACGCGCCTTAGATCTGAAAGTTATCATAAGTACCCCCCTTGGTTACGCGCTAGAACAGCAGAAGCTTTTAGATCAGTTAAAGCCCCCGATTGAGTCTATCGGGGCTCAATAGACTAAAGATACGGTTTCTGTTTTACCCTCTGTCACCGTATCTGTTTCTACCTCTACACGAAGTAAATACGATCCGGGGAGCAACAGTTGTCCGTCATCGTCACTCCCGTCCCAGTCCCGTTGGTATCTACCGCTGGCATCATGACCCGAGTAGATCTCCTTCCTTAACCTTCCGCTTAAATCGTAAATACTTACCGAGACCGGGACTATGTCTGTCAGGTTTAAAATGTCGTAGGTTACAAAGAGGATATCGTTTATTCCATCTCCATTTGGTGTAAAGGGATTGGGCGCGGCCTCCATGGAATGGATCACGTCGTCACCCACAGGGATCGTTACGGAAAGGTCATTTACGGCTGGCAGCGTACCGGCCACGGTGGAGATGATGCCCGACGTATCCACTATACGTATCCGTTTATTTTTCTGATCCGCGATAAAGATATTTCCCAATTCATCCACGAATACTCCCCAAGGAAGATCCAAGCTCGCACTGGTAGCTGGACCACCATCACCGGAAAATCCCCGGATGCCATTTCCTGCCACGGTGGAGATGATGCCCGACGTATCCACCTTACGTATCCGATGATTGCTCGTATCTGCGATATAGATATTGCCCAATTCATCCACGAATACGCCAGAAGGAACATTCAGGCTCGCACTGGTAGCTGGACCACCATCACCGGAAAATCCAGCAATGCCATTTCCTGCTACAGTATTGATGATGCCCGACGTATCCACCTTAAATATCCGGTGATTGAACACGTCCGCAATATAGATATTGCCCAATCCATCCGCGAATACGCCAAAATCCGGGGCTGCGTCTCCATCTACAGCGGATTGGGGTAGCCAATCGGGTCTTTGACTATCAGAGACCCTTCCACTGAACACAGTGTTAACCTGCAGGGCGACGCTGTCGAAAATTACCGTGAGGGTCTTGTCCCCTGTGATCCTCGGAAAGCGTATTTTGAACCCGTCTATAACATCTCTTTTGTCAATATCAACATCAATTCCATCTATTTGCACCGAACTTACTACGTCCACCGGCGCCAGGGTCTTTATTTCGAGGGTGTCGAAGCCTGTGCTGTTGAACGATCTTATCGTGTAGGCGAAGGTAGTGTTTTGCCCGATGAGCGTATTTTGGGGCCATATCTCGCCCAATATCGAGTCGGCTACTGCTGGAGAAACTTCAAATGCGAGCGAATCGACAGTTGTGGCGGACTCAATATCGTCGCTTTCGAAGAGGATGCGAAACTGAAAGAAACGGCGCGGTGCTGGCGATACAATATCAGATAGGACGCCTGCCCGATAGGGCTGAGACCAATCCCTCCACACCACGTTACTTGTGCTTGTTCCGCTTCCACTCCTTGTCGATACAGTAGCACTCGATTTGGCCTGTTGGCCTATACTTCCCTTGGACCATTCTATACCGCCAAAGACGGAAAGCTGTCCCTGATCGAATATCTTTGATATATACGACGCTGCGGCCACAAAACCTTCGCCGAAGACCTGAAACTCGTCTATCTCCCACTCCGATCGTTGAAGCTGTTGTAACTCTATGAAACGGACAAATTGCACTGGGACATCTATGTCAACTATCGGCTCCTCGTTGTCATCCACTGACATAAAGAACCTGAACTCCGGACTCCCTCCTAAGAACTTCTGCTCCTCACTCCCATCGTTTAATCTTATCTGATAGCCCCTCAAGAAAAAGTCTTCAGAGCCACTCCTTGGGAAAAACTTGATCTTTCTGACCGCGAATCGCTCGCCTAAATCTATTGTAATTATGATCCCTACAGTTTTTATCCCCCTAACTACAAAAGCAGTCGTATCACCGCTTACCATATTCTGTAATCTTTTTTCTATTTCTTTATTGCTCACTCTAAGCGCTTTGTCGGCGTTAGGTGACGTTATTGACCCTCCCCTATTGATTATCCCCAGGGAAATGTTATCGTTAGGATCAGTCCGTTTAGGTTGAACCGAGACGGAATCAGTGCCAAAATCGATGACTTTTATCTCGGAAAATTGTTCGTCCCAGCGGAGATTGTCCGGGCCGCCTCCTATTATAATCGTCTCACCATGAGACTTTCTCGTTATAAGTCCCACTAACACAATAAGAAGGACTAATAGCCACGCCTTTCTAAAAAAACTGCTGTCCATTAAATCCATACCTCCCTCAATAAAAACTAATAAGCAACGCTCACTAACCGGTTGACAGAAGTATCTTCTGCCGAACCTGAATCGGTATCAATATTAATTCTTAAAAGATATATACCGGGAGGGACTAAGTCTCCTGACTTATCGACGCCAGCCCAGGTCACCGTATGTGCCCCAGAAGAGAGGGAATCATTGAGCAATTCAACAACTATATTGCCGCTAAGATCGTATATTTGAACCTGGACCTGACTCAATGCCAAACGCAATAGGGAAAAGCTTATTGACGTCTCATCGTTGATACCATCTCCATTGGGTGTAAAAATCTCAGGATCTACCACAATATTGTCTAATATCTTATTTCCTTCAAGGGCTAATACTATTGTCTTTTCACTGTCTGTAACGCCGTTTGCATCTCCGTCATCCACCCTCTGCCATGAAACCTCATCGGAAAAGGAGTTGCCGATAGAACCGTCAAAAAATGTGCTGAATCCGAACAAGGTCGCTTCAAACTGCACCTCGATAAGAACAGCGTCTGTAGTCGTCCCGATAAGACTCGGCAGATGCACCCACAGAGAATCGGACTCATCTCTAGATAAAACCTCAAAATCTTTGCTTCGAACTGTATAACTTTCATCAGGTTCCCTCAGAAGGCCATTTATGATCATGTCTTCAATGCTTTCATCCTCCCACTTATTGACCTGCTTAAAGTTCATCCTGACTCCCGGAGGCGCTTCAATAAGGATCTCATCGAACTCTTGCTCTTGGTTTTGAGGATCGAACGTCGGACGGATGAAATAGGAAAATTCCTGATTGACACCCAGCTTATCCAGACGGCTGGGTTTTATCTCGCCGACGACATTTGCAGCCACAGGATTTAGGAAATTAAGTGTCACTGAACGCAAAGTGGCAGACTCCTGAGGATCATCCGTCAATAACGTAGCCCTGATCGAAAGGAATTTTCTGGGACTCGGAGACGTGATCTTATCCCCCGGATGCTCATAGGGCTGGCTCCAACCGCTCCAGTCATTCCCCGGGAGGATGTCAGCATCTATGGGCCCAACCTCAAAGTTCGTGTTTTCATCGACCAGCCATTTTCGACAGAGATTTTGGTCAATGACATCCTCGCCTTTGCTGCATACGTCTTTCAGGGTGGGTGGGTCTGGATCTCTCTTTTTCCAAAATAGGTTAACCTTCTTTTCATATTGTACTTTGGGCGATTCGCCCCTTCTATTCGTCGTAAATTCTTTCTTCCTGCCTAAGTCAAAGTAGCGGTATTCCGTCTCTGACGTATCCCCTGTCTTTGTCTGAATGATAACATCTGTGCCTGGCGGAGTATCTGCATCCCACTCTATGGAAACCAGATTCTTTGAAGTCCCCAGCTCGATAAAAGGAGATCCTTCTTCAAAGACAGACTCGATCTGGGACTTCGCCACGAAGCCCTCTCCGAAAAATTGTAGCTCCGCTAATCCTGCGGGTGTTCCTCCTCCTCCTGTTGGATTTGCTATGAACGAGGTGGTAAATTTGAAAAATCTTACTTTGGTAAGCTCGAAGTTGTGGCTGTGAAATGCATCTTCACTGCCTATACCACTCTTCGACGCCACAGTTTTAAAGGATACACCCTCGTCGGCAGCCAGGGAGCCGTCCGAAACCTTCAGGAAGTATGCGTGAAATCCACTGGGAGGTTCAGTGAGTGACATGATCACCCGGACGTTATCTAAAAAGAAAGTTCCTCCAAGGTCTATAAACAAGTCGCGCTCGACATCCAGAGGCTCAGACGGCGGTACATTTGAGGCTTCAAAACCTTGTTTGCCCAACCAGACATCTGTGATATCGCCATTGACTACACGCTCTTCATTCCTGTTTTCGAGGCTACTTAAAGTGCCACCACGATCTATTACGCCCAAAGCGACGTTGTCGCCAATTGACCAGACCTCCAACTCAGCCAACCTCGGAAGCTCCCTACGGTAATGGACTACAGGACCTTGTTTACTCTCATCTAAATCCTCCCAGACTTCTTTCCCCGATAGCAACCGTAACCTTCCCGATGCTGCCTTTCTGAAGTACTCTATATCTCCCATTCTGTTGGACTCGAGACTCTCAAACGCAGCCTTGGAGACCGGCCTCTCCTTTCCGAAATCGCTATCTGTTATCTGAACGGTCACATATCTGATAGCGTCGCCGCTAAATTCCTCAATTTTTTCAGCTGAACCAGAAGGAGTTCGTGACCCGCCTCGGACGAATTTACCCGTCAGAGTCAATTCGACCTCAACGACTCTCTTATCCTTGAGCGGCTTGTCGGTAGTGAAGACTTGTCTGGTTCTAAGAATTTTATTGTCCTCTAACCCCTGAGACGTGAGGACCTTAAACTGCAAAAACGGATTTCCAAGATCCTCCCCGACGAACTTGAGGACAACCTTGGTGGCGGTTACAGCCCGTCCCAGATCGATCCGCACCCACCAATCCTCTATGGGATCATTCCTGTCCGGCTCCCAGAAGGTATCCATTCTACCATCTAAAAGGTCGGAGACCTTTGAAGGGTTAGAACCTGCCTCCAATGCGAAGTCATCTCCTCCAAACTCAGGTGCGTTCAAGGAGGCGTTTATGCCGGGAACTCTCACTATCTGGCCATCTATCTCTATTTCTGTGCTCTTGCGAATGAAGAAGGGTCTTACTCCCTCATCGGTGATCTGAATCGTCTTTGGAGCGGACTTCCAGGCAGACCAATGCTCTTCCGAATCTATGACGACCCTGTTGCCTTGGATAGAATGTCCCACCTGCTGACCCCAAACGACCGAGTCTTTCAAGAGTACGCCCCACGCTATTGCGCATAATAGACAAACTATTCTCCACTTCATAACAAAACACCTCCAGCTTACCATGTACTTAATAGACAACAGAGACAGTACCGCTCTCAGTCTCCTCTTGCTCAGCCTCCACCGATATGCGATACAGATATATTCCAGGCGGAACAAAATTATTGTCGCTGTCTGTCCCATCCCAAACCCGGGCATCTTCTCCTGTATATTCTCCTGCGGGATCAACCCCAGAATACACGTTCTTTATAAGGAGACCCGACAGATCGTATATATCTACTGAGACAGGAACAGGAGCGGTCACCTTCAAAAGGTCATAAGATATCTTCAACTCATCGTTGATACCATCCCCATTGGGTGTGAAGGGGTCTGGTTCAACCTCAACGGAGGAGAGTAACGGTGCGTCCAAAGACGTAATTACAGAAAGAACATCGCTTTCTATCTCATCTGCCGCATTACCCTCCTTGATCCTCTGACGGACCTCGTGTGGCAGGGCGCTGTCAAACACCCTGCCGTCAAAAATCGTACCGCGTTCCCTCAAAACAGGAGCGTTGAAGACCATTTCAATTAGAGATCCACTGTCTTCCATCTCCATCTTTCTCGGCAACTTAACCTCAAAGCCGTCTTCCCTTAGCATCAGGGTAAAATCTTCCCGATTAATGTCGATGCCATCTATTCTGAGCAAATCGACCGAAGTAACCCCAAAAGGCGTTAAAATCTCCACGGTATCGAATCCAGTATCGCCAACTCTGATCTCCGAATTGATAAAATAAGTAAACTGTGTCGTCTTTGCTATCTCGACCTCCACTGGGAATATCTCACCTACTAGAGTCGAAGCCGCAGGAGTCACAGAGGCCTTAAACTGTAAATAGTCGATCTTGCCCCCGTCCTGACCAAAAGAGAAAAAATCCACCTTTATCTGAAAGAACTTGCGGGGGCCCGGAGAGAATATGTCTGTTCCCGGACTCTCAAAAACGTAAGGTTGTGACCAGAAGCTCCAGTTTTGCGTATCGTCAGTAACTCCACCTTGATCAGGCTTATTCACATTATCGTATTTTTGTTTGTACCCCTTTGAACTGAGCACTTCTCCGGTTGTAGCATCGGTCGGAGGAATTTCTACCAGCGTATTCTGCGCCCGTCTGAGTTCCCAGTAGACGTCCGGTTGGGGATCTTTTCCGCTCCTTGTTCTGATCTCAACCCTGGCTTTGGGATCACGCCTCCCCGACCACGTGATCTCTCCCAAAGTGGCGCTCTTATCCAACTCAATTATGTCAGCTATATAAGAGGCACCAGGTACAAAGCCCGGTCCGAGGACTTCAATCTCAGCGATCTCTATCGCCTTTTGCGATGTGCGCCAGATAAACAACCCCAGATAAGCGACCCTCTGCGGTGGCTGAAAGGTGAAGCTAACTACAGGAGATAGATTGTTAATTGGCACATGCTCTACACGCTCCAGGTGCGTGTAATTGGGCAAATTTGGGAAGTCCGGGATGAATAATTGTCCTCGACACAAGTTGCCCTTGCGATGCCCTCCCTGCTGCCCTCCTGGTCCAGGAAAACCGAAACCCTCGAAATCCTCCGGGAGGCCCTGGCTGAGACCCAATTCGTATTCCGGTAAAAAGCGCTCCGGATGTTCCTGACGAGGGGAGAATCTTACTTCGTTGACCAGAAATAGACCGCCTAAGGAAATGACCACCCGGCCATTGGCCTTAGAACATCTTGCGCCCCCTCGGTGTGGCCCCTGAGGCCACACAAAAGCCGTGGTAAAATCTCCATCTATTAGGTTATTCCCCACGTTGCCTTCGATTTCATGCCTCTTGAAGCTGCCTGTCGACTCATCTCCTTGGGTACCCATGGTTACCCATCCTTCTCGGTCCCGAGCCGTTGTGGCTATGCTCTCACCCTCCCTGATAAACTTGGGTTGAATTGAGCCGACATCCGCCGCTTCCAGGGAATCCACGTCGAGGGTATTCACCGACTCATAATCTTTCCACTTGATCTCCCTGATCTCCTCGGACTTAAACCCTATTCCCAGGAGACTGTCCTCTTCTGCACGTGAAAAGGGGCTACCGATTCTATAGATAATCGCAGAGGATGCGTCATCCACAAAGATAATCATGCCCATCAACGCAAGCAGAATCAATCCTGTCAGCTTACATAAAATACTACCTACTGTTGATGCCAAGAACTTTCACCTCCGTATGGTAAATCCTTGCCGTGCTCTACAACACTTTTGTTCCGATACAGCAACGAATTTTCAGGATATTTTTTCTTTAGTTCCTGATAATAGCTACGAATCTATCTTGTGTTAGTTTCAAATGCTTCATTTTTTCAACAGGGGTAATTTTGTTCCCCCTTCGGTGCGTTAGATAGAGTAATATATAATCTTTTATCTGTGTGGGTTGCCTTTCAAATATTCGATATTTTCGAGGATCCTAATCAACAGGAGCAAATCTCAGCAGGGCTTTAAGTCTGGAATAGCGGCCCAAAGATTCTGCTAACAAGAAAGAAGGGGAGCGATAAAATTCGCCCCCCTCCTGAATATCTTACCGTTACCCTCCTCTAATTTTTGTTGAAGCTGGACTTGATGCGGCCCCAGGTGTCAGACTCAACTGCAGTGGGCCATTGATCCTGATCAAAAGAAAGCAGGGTGAAGTCATTGATGAAGTCAGCATTCTGGTTCATCGTTGTCGAGCCCCCGTTGCTCGTGTAGTTGCCACCGCCACTATTCACCATGCCTGTTTTGGCTAAGCCTGTCGTGCAGTCAGTGTCTTGAACCATAAAGCCTAATCCTATGACTTTCTCATCGCCATCTGCCTCTGTAAATTGGTGTACTATACTATCCCCTATACCTGTAGGATTCAGATCGTCAAACGCCGTCACGGACATCTCAATAGTCGCGGTGCCCGGGCCACTGTTCTCGGTACCATCCCAGCTCCAGCCGAACTCGGCAAAAGGAGCCACGAATACCCATGTAGCATTTCCCCAATGCCAGACCGGATCCTCTCGGGCCGGATAATAGCGCCAATTCTGTGCGTGAGATCCGTTCCACCTGGCTGGATCCTCGTCTACTGTTTGCATGCGATTGTACTGTCCACCGCTGTGGTCGGCATCGATGACAAGCTCAACACCCTCCTGACCGGCGGCTGCGTCCATACCCCACCAGCAATCGTCAAATCTTTCCTCAAACCAGTAAACCATGTTGCTCTCTGGACTCCACCCTATGATTATCCTCTCGGCCAGGTCAGCGGAGTTTATACCCTGTTCATTCTGGTTCTCTACCAGATCGTCGTGAGTTATCCAGAAAGCCGGGTCAACCATATCCCAATCGCTTTCGTCACCGTCGAGTACAACGTTCTGGACCGGCGACATCATATCAATGGGCACCTGGACAGCGAAAAAGTCCTCGCCCATGTGAGCATAACTCATAGAAGCGGCGAGAAGGACAACACCCAGTACTAAGCCAATCGAAACTATCTTCTTCATTTTGTTTAACTCTCTTGTTTAAGATGATAAGTTTCTACAACGAAAACCTTAATACTACAACTCTTTTCGCTCCTAGCTACCACCTCCTTTCGCGGTTACCATGTTCCTAATCGCTGTCTCGACACCACCTCCCTTTTTTGTTATGACGTCGTTATAGGTCAAAACAGTTCAAAATAGTTTCAATAAATGCTCGTACCTATAGTTTGAACGACAACCTATGAAATAATAGTCAAATCGAGATAAATACGATTCAACCTTCATCATACTAAATTCTCTTTTGAATGTCAAGAACTTTTTTAAATAAATTGTATTTTCTTCGGAACTGTCGGATACTGTGTGATGCCTATCCCCATAGTCCCCGACCCAAATTAGTTCTCTTCCCTATATTAGTATAGCTTGAACGACAACCTGTGAAATCATAGTCAAATCGAGATAAATACGATTCAACGTTTATTATACTTATAATCTCTTTTGAATGTCAAGAACTATTTTTGATAAATTGTATTTTCTTTAGCCCGAATAATTCACAAAAAAAGGCCGTACATTAATTATGGGATTGTATTATGGGATTGTATTATAGTATAGTTATGCGGTTTAACCATCTTCGACGTCATTGCGAGCCGAAGGCGAAGCAATCTCGATTCTGTTGTAGATGTAATACTCTCGGGCTCTCATGGGAGACCACTATAAAACCTTGAGATTGCTTCGTCGCTTTGCTCCTCGCAATGACTCCACGAAGTTTATGAATTAATCTGGCTAATAATAGCTACGAATCTATCATGTGTTAGTTTCAAATGCTTCATTTTTTCAACAGGGGTAATTTTGTTGCTCCTTCGGTGCGTTCATAGAGTAATATATAATCTTTTATCTGTGTTGGGTTGCCTTTCAAATATTAGATATCTTCGAGGATCCCTAATCAACAGGAGCAAATCGCAGCAGGGCACCTCGTCTGGAACAACCGCCCAAAGATTCTGCTAACAAGAAAGAAGGGGAGCGATAAAGTTCGCCCCCCTCCAGACATCTGATCGTGTTCTTCCTCCTCTAATTTTTGTTGAAGCTGGACTTGATACGGCCCCAGGTGTCAGACTCAACTGCTGTTCCCCATTGATCCTGATCAAAAGAAAGCAGGGTGAAGTCATTGAGGAAGTCAGTATCCTGGTTCATCGTTGTCCCGCCACCGTTGCTCGTGTAGTTGCCACCGCCACTTGGCGGTATGCCTGTGTTAGGTATGCCCTCATCGCAGTCAGTGTCTTGAACTTGAAAGCCTAAGCCTATGACTTTCTCACCGCCATCTGCCTCTGTAAATTGGTGTACGATGCTATCCCCTAAACCTGAAGGATTAAGATCGTCAAACGCCGTCACAGCCATCTCAATAGTCGCGGTTCCCGCGCCACCGTCCTCGGTACCATCAAAGCTCCAGCCGAACTCGGCAAAAGGAGCCACGTAATTCCACGTAGCATTTCCCCAATGCCAGACCGGATCTTCTCGGGCCGGATAATAGCGATAATTTTGTGCATGAGATCCGTCGAACCTGAGTGGATCCAGGTCTATATTATTCGTTACCATGTACCGTCCGCCGCTGTGGTCAGCATCGATGACAAGCTCAACACCCTCCTGACCGGCTAATGTGTTCATACCCCACCAGCAATCGTCAAATCTATCCTCAAACCAGTAAATCTTGTTGCTATCAGGACTCCACCCTACGATTATCCTCTCGCCCAGGTCAGCGGCGTTTATACCCTGTTCATTCTGGTTCTCTACCAGGTCGTCGTGAGTTATCCAGAAAGCCGGGTCAACCATATCCCAATCGCTTTCGTCACCGTCGAGTACAACGTTCTGGACCGGCGACATCATATCAATGGGCACCTGGACAGCGAAAAAGTCCTCGCCCATGTGAGCATAACTCATAGAAGCGGCGAGAAGGACAACACCCAGTACTAAGCCAATGGAAACTATCTTCTTCATTTTGTTTAACTCTCTTGTTTAAGATGATAAGTTTCTACAACGAAAACCTTAATACTACAACTCTTTTCGCTCCTAGCTACCACCTCCTTTCGCGGTTACCATGTTCCTAATCGCTGTCTCGACACCACCTCCCTTTTTTGTTATGACGTCGTTATAGGTCAAAACAGTTCAAAATAGTTTCAATAAGTGCTCGTACCTATAGTTTGAACGACAACCTATGAAATCATAGTCAAATCGAGATAAATACGATTCAACGTTTATCATACTAAATTCTCTTTTGAATGTCAAGAACTTTTTTTAATAAATTGTATTTTCTTCGGAACTGTCGGATACTAAGTGACATCTACCCCCGATAGTCCCCAACCCCCAACCCCCAACCCCCTATAGATTCAATAGAGGATCACAATTGGGGGTTCAATCGGGGGTAGATTCATTCGGGGGACAGTCACGGCGACCAAGAAGGTGTGCCGTCGTCCGCCGGGTTGTCGGTCAGCCGTGTCTGGTTTGTCCCGTCTGCGTCCATCACGTAGATTTCATAGTTGCCATCGCGAGTTGACTGAAAGACAATCTTCGTCCCATCCGGAGACCAAGAAGGCGAGAAGTCCGACTCTTTGTTATCGGTCAGCCGTGTCTGGTTTGTCCCGTCAGTATGCATCACGTAGATTTCATAGTTGTCATCGCGGTGTGACCAAAAGAGGATCTTCTGCCCATCCGGAGACCAGGAAGGTCTAAAATCATCCGCCGTGTTGTCAGTCACCCTTATCGGGTCTGTGCCGTCAGCATTCATCACATAGATTTCATAGTCGCCATCGGAATCTGACATAAAGATAATCTGCCTCCCATCCGGAGACCAAGAAGGGAAACCGTCGCGCGCCGGGTTGTGGGTCAGCCTTATCGGGTCTGCTCCGTCAGCGTTCATCACATAGATCTCATAGTTGCCATCGCGGTGTGACCGAAAGGCGATCTTTGTCCCATCCGGCGACCAGGAAGGCGCGGTGTCGTACTCGGAGTTGTTGGTGAGCCTTATCGGGTTTGTCCCGTCAGCGTCCATCACGTAGATTTCCCCGTTGCCATCGCGATATGAAACAAACGCGATCTTAGTTCCGTCCGGAGACCAGGAGGGCAGGAAGTCCTTCACCGTGTTGTAGGTCAGTCTTATTGGGTCTGTTCCATCAGCGTTCATCACGTAAATTTCAGAGGTTCTCAATTCGGGGATTGTCGAAGTGGTGTAATAGTAGCTGTTCTTGGGGTATGACACGAAAGCGATTTTCGACTTTGATAGACTGGTTTGTGTTGGATCTGCGGCATTTTCCTGAGCAAGACCTGACACCACCGGAAGCAACAGGAAACTCAGCAGAGCTGCGAGATGAAAGGTCCATCGTGTTCCCATAATGGTATTCCTACTTTTTGACAATCTGAATGAAGTTCAGCTGCAACGTTCCCCTTCTTGATACGCCAGTTTTGCCCCCGCGTAAATTATCCAACAATAATTAAAGTATGTAAGAAGTGATTAAATGTCAAGAACTTATTTCTGGAGACAGAGCCATTTAATCTTCGCGAAAGTATCGGTTGCGCAGGAGCGAAAGGATGTTCCAAGACCAGGCGAGAGACCTGATCTACCCTGTTTGTTGATCTGAGTACACCTTTGGCCGCACTTCGACAAGCTCAAGTGAGGAGATCAGAAAGCTCATCGCAAAGTTCCGACAGATCGATAGACTTCCGACGTTCTTCCTTGCATAATTTTGATTGACAACATAGTGCGGTTTTGCTAAACTGTACTGTAGAAGATACCAAATTTGATCCATAAGCTGAAAGCCCAAGACAAGCCTTTTTGAAAGGAACAATGGGAATGCCAGATCTATCAGATGAATTTAAAAAGAACGTGGAAGGCGAAGTCAGATTCGACAAATACTCAAGGATGCTTTACAGCACAGATGCCAGCATATACCAGATCGAACCTATGGGAGTCGTCATACCTAAGCACAAGGACGATGTCGTTACAGCTATGAACATCGCTAAAGACCGCAAGGTTCCCGTCCTTCCCAGAGGAGCAGGAACCAGCCTTGCAGGACAGGCCATAGGCGAGGCCGTTATCATAGATATGTCCAAATACATGGACAAGATATTGGAATTAAATCGGGAGGAAAGATGGGTAAGAGTCCAGCCCGGAGTCGTATTGGACGAACTTAACGTCTACCTCAAAACCTACAACCTTATGTTCGCACCCGACGTAGCCACAAGCGACAGGGCCAACATCGGAGGGATGATAGGAAACAACTCATCAGGAGCACACTCAATTATCTACGGCAAGACCGTAGATTACACACAGGAACTCTCTGTTGTCCTGTCAAACGGCAAAGAGACTGTATTTAAAGGACTTTCTGAGGTCGAACTTAGAGATAAAATGAGCCTTGAAGACCTGGAGGGACACGTATATCGCGAAGTTAGAAGGATCGTACAGGAGAACAAAGAGGAAATTTTGAGAAGTTACCCCAAGATACTAAGGAGAGTAGGGGGCTACAACCTCGACGAGTTTATAGACAAAGTCGAAGATAGGTTATGTGACAAATTCAATCTCTCCAAGATCGTTGTAGGCTCTGAAGGCACACTTGCGACAGTGGTCGAGGCCAAAATCGGTCTGGTCGAAGTGCCTCAAATGACAGCCCTTGACATAGTCCACTTTGAAACTTTGACAGACTCTATGGAAGCTGTGGAGACGATCCTCGAATCGGCTCCTTCGGCCGTGGAACTTGTGGACAAGACCCTCTTAGATCTGGCCAAGGGGTCGCTCGAGTACTCGAGGAGGAGGACCTTTGTGCAGGGCGACCCTGGAGCTATCCTCATCGTGGAGTTCTACGGGACATCCCAGGATGAACTGAAAGGTCAACTCGACGGCCTAGAAGGACGTCTCGAGAGCAAAAATATGGGGAGCGCCTTCGTAAGAGCTATAGATCCCCAAGAGCAGAATAACGTATGGAACGTAAGAAAGGCAGGACTGGGACTCTTTATGAGCATGAAAGGCGACACAAAGCCTATTCCGTTTGTGGAGGACACCGCGGTCTCACCCGAAAAGCTCCCCGACTATGTAAGGAAATTCGATAAGATAATAGAAAAATACGGGACCACCTCCGGTTACTACGCGCACGCCAGCGTCGGTTGTCTCCACATCCGCCCTTTGATAAACCTTAAGGACAAAGAACAGATAGAGAATATAAGATCCATAGCAGATGAGATAAGCGACTTGGTGCTAGAATTCGGAGGCTCGATGAGTGCGGAGCACGGAGACGGTCTGGCCAGAAGTTGCTGGAATCAGAAGATGTTCGGACCGGCACTTTACGGAGCCTTCAAAGAGGTCAAAGCCGCCTTCGACCCGGACAATATCATGAACCCGGGTAAGATTGTATATGCAGAGGACATGAACGAAAACTTGAGATTCGGGGCAGATTACAAGACCATTCAGATAGACACATACTTCGACTTTTCAGCCGACGGCGGATTCGACCTCTCCGTGGAACTCTGCAATGGCTCGGGGGCTTGCAGAAAAAAGATAGACGGGACGATGTGCCCTTCCTTTATGGCGACCAAGGAGGAAGAACACTCCACAAGAGGGAGAGCCAACGCCCTCAGGGCTGTCCTTTCGGGCAGATTTCCCCACGAGGAGTTTACGAGCAAAAGGCTCTTTGACGTCCTCGACCTGTGCCTGGAGTGCAAAGGATGTAAAGCCGAGTGTCCCTCAAACGTTGACATGGCCAAGCTCAAATACGAATTCTTGGCCCACTACTACAAAAAGAACGGTCTCCCTTTGAGAAACAGGCTCTTCGGAAACATCGCTGCCCTGGGCCGATTTGGAAGCACCTTTGCTCCTCTATCCAACTGGATAGCAAAGAGCTATCCCTCCAAATGGGCAATGGAGGTGCTATTCGGAATCGATAGCAGGAGAGATCTACCTCCCTTTGCTTCAAAGACCTTCTCAAAATGGTTTGACGATGGAAAGTTCCACACGTCAGGAGAAAAGAGCCAGAAGCGGGACCTGGGCACAGTTGTACTCTTTAACGATAGCTTTATGGAGTATAACTATCCCGAAATCGGAAAAGCGGCCGTCTATCTTATGGAAAGAGCGGGTTTCAGGGTGATTCTTCCTCAAAAGGTCTGCTGTGGCAGACCAATGATATCCAAAGGAATGATAGACAAAGCCATAGAAAACGCCGAGTACAACGTCTCCAGTCTCTACGACTACGTCCAGAAGGGCTACAAGATAGTCGGATGTGAACCTAGTTGCGTCTCAGTCATAAGGGACGACTATCTGGACCTTGTAAAGGACCAAAAGGCCAAAGAGGTCGCTCGGAACACCTATATGATAGAGGAATTCCTCAAACTCCTGGTGGATGAAGGGGAACTCGGCATTGAATTCAAAGACGTAAAGAAAAAGATACTCCTCCATGGACACTGCCACCAGAAGGCCCTCATCGGATCAGAGCCCTCCATAGAAGTCCTAAGTCTTCCTCCCGGATATGAAGTAGTGGACGCCAACTCCGGCTGCTGCGGCATGGCAGGCTCCTTCGGCTACGAATCGGAGCACTACGACATTTCAATGAAAATTGGGGAACTCGATCTCTTCAAGACTATCGGCCAGACGCCTCACGATTTCGAAATAGCTGCGTCCGGAATGTCCTGCCGCCATCAGATAGAGGATGGAACGGGAAGAAAAACCAGACACCCTGTGGAAATATTGGCAGATGCGCTGTAAAGGCAGTAGGGGCAGATCCACCTGTCTGTCCCGAAAATACAATTAACTGGGCGAACACACGGGTTCGCCCCTATTTACATATAGAGAACCTACCTATTTCCTGAGCCAGCTTACTTAATCTCATAAAACCTGAGCGGATAAGCTTGACTTCCACTCTATTTTCAATTGGACTCTTTACCCAAAGCCGTCCCTCTTCAAAATCGATTTCCTCAATTATGCCCACAGCCAACGTTCGATCGTGTCCGTCGTTGAGCCCTACAAGGAGACCTTCAAGATCGATCTTATTAAGGATACAGATCTTTTCTCCAAACCGGGCCTTTAATCGATATATCTTATCTTTCGAATAATCCGAAGATACGACAATATAAAGACATCTTGCATCTTTCTCAGCGTAGGCTACAGGAGTATCGAGTGCATCTGATAGGAAATCCAGATCGTCCGGTGAAAGTCCGCCCTCAAATGAGAGAGGTGTCCCCGTAATCTGAACCTCCTTTCTTTCAAACTCCACAGTCCTGGCGTCCTTGAAATACCTCCCAAACTTCCCCTCTCTGTGAGCCTTCCTCCTCTCCATCGTCCTTTTTGAGATATCAGGAGGAACCGAAAGCCTTATGATCTTCATATCCCCCCTTTTGTCGTAGGGACGCAAGATATGTTCGACTTCATCCTCCCTTTGAAAAGCTACGATATATTCAGGGGACAGCATGTCTATCTTATGAGACTTCAGCCGCATTGCATGCTCACCCCAGACCAGACCTGTCGTATCCAGGAGGATCGCATCCGCCTCCATCTTTAGGGCCTCATCTGAAAGTCTCCGCAGTCCTGACACAATCTCCAAGGTGTGTCCCAGAGGAGAGGTATCACCCACAAAATAAGAGACATCTGGCTTTATATCGGAAATATCTCCAGGCGTACGAACGATGAATGCAAGACTTACCGTAGCCGGGAGCCCTACCGTCTTTTGACCTATATCTGCATCTATGTAAGCTGTCCTTAACCCTTCAGAGTACGACCTTTCAATCAGGAACTTCGCAAAGGTAGTCTTGCCCACATCTGTCGCGCCCAAGAGCATTGTCAATCCGCCAGGAGTAGAGTCCTTGCAGACCGCCGTTCGAGCTTTTGACAGGATCTCTTCAACAGTTCTGTTCCATTCTGGGGGATATTGCATCTTCGGATTCATTGAAAACAAGTGAACAGCTAAGAAGGAGAGGTAGTCTACGTGAGATTGCTTCAGGGTTTCACCCCTTGCAATGACCAAAGGTCTCATCAGACCTCATTGCAAGCAACAACGAACCGTTATCGGACCCCCGATTCAACCGGGGCGTAGCGAAGTAATCTAAAAGGAAGGGAGGAGATGCGCCGTCTACTATCTTTGTTTGATCACGCTCTTTGTATCTTAGCGCCAAGCGCTTTGAGCTTTTCGTCTATCCTTTCGTATCCTCTGTCTATCTGCCCGATGTTGTGCATGACGCTTGTTCCTTGGGCGCAGAGGCTGGCGATAAGGAGCCCCATCCCTGCTCTGATGTCGGGACTAACTACGGTCTCGCCGTGCAACTTGGAGGGTCCCTGTACGACGGCTCGGTGAGGATCGCAAAGGATTATCTTTGCCCCCATTTCGATGAGCCTGTCAACGAAGAAGAGCCTGCTTTCGTACATCTTCTCGAAGATCAAGACCGTGCCCTCAGCCTGTGTGGCGACCACGAGTGCAATGCTCATAAGATCCGGGGGGAATCCGGGCCAGGGGGCGTCGTCTATCTTGAGGATAGCCCCGTGCAGGTCGGATTCTACTTTGAGATTTTGACCTTCGGGGACAAGTATGTCCTGGCCTCTTACTTCAACCTGGATTCCGAGGCGCTTAAAGACCATCAGAGTCATTCTCATGTGGTGAGGGACAGCGCCTTTTATGAGTATCTCGCTGTCAGTGACAGAGGCAAGTCCTATGAAACTTCCTATCTCCTGATAGTCGGATTCCACTGTGTGAGTTCCGCCGCCGAGCGAGTCTGTGCCCTCGACTGTGATGGTGTTGCTCCCTATGCCCGATATTCGGGCTCCGATCATGTTGAGGAAGCAGCAGAGTTCCTGGACGTGCGGCTCTGATGCAGCGTTCCTTATGATAGTCTCTCCTTTTGCGGTCGAAGCCGCCATAATTGTGCTCTCTGTGGCGGTGACGCTCGCCTCGTCAAGGAGAATGTCCGCTCCTTTCAGACCGTTGGGGGCCTCCATGTCGTAGAAGTAATACGAAGGCTCTATCCTCGCCCCCATCTGTCTGAGGGCAAGGATGTGGGTGTCTATCCTGCGGCGACCTATCTTATCGCCTCCGGGACGTGGAAGTCTGACTCTGCCGCACCTTGCAAGCATGGGGCCAGCTAACGTTACGGATCCCCTTGCAAGTTCGCAAAGCTCTGGGTCTAACTCGGTGGCATCTAAGCTCTTAGCCCGCACGGTAACACGGTTTTGCTCTTTCTGAAAAGATACGTCCACGCCTATCTTTTGGAGAATAGATATTATGGTCTCAACGTCTCTAATGCGGGGAACGTTGTCCAAAGTCACCTGCTCATCTGTCAGAAGGCAGGCGGCCAAGATAGGCTGTGCCGAGTTTTTGTTCCCGCTGGGAACCACAGTTCCCTTCAGGGAATGCCCACCCTCTACTATGAGCCTTTGCATCTGTTCCTGTGTACGCAAACGATTTGCCCTAACGTGCGTTGTTGTAGGGGCGGGTTAGCCCTGCCCCTGCATTCATGAGTTATAACAATTTACAGGTTGTCGATCTCTTTGGACAACATTTCAGAAAGTCGAATAAGCCTTCCTTCCGTCGGATTTGGAGTTTGCGATTTCTTCTTTTTCTCCTGGAAGAGTTCGTCCGCTATGTTAAGAGCCGCAAAGACGGCTATCTGGAGGTCTGAGCGTCCGACGCTCTTTGCAGAGACCTCTTTCATCTTCTCGTTCACATATTGGGTGACCCTCTTTGCATACTCTTCAGATTCCGATGTACTTATAGAGTAGGACACGCCGTATATGTTTAGTTCGACCGTTGTGTCCTGTGTCATTTGAATTTTCTCAGTCTATCTTTGATGCTTTTGCACAAAAGTTCGGCTTTTTTTCTTTGTGGGGCTTCGGATATGAGGCGGAGCACAGGTTCGGTATTTGATGCTCTGACGTGGAGCCACCAATCTGGTCCCATAACCTTAACCCCGTCTGTGTGATCCATGTATTCTTTGGAATAGATCTGCTTTACTAAATGGAGCACCTCCGATGGTTCTTTGGTCCCAAGGTCCAGTTTTTGTTTGAGCATAACGTACTTCGGGATGGAAGATGCAAGATCTGAGAGAGTCTTTTCAGATTGGGCTAAATAGCTCAAAATTAACGCCGTGCCCAGAGGAGCGTCTCTCCCCAGATGCAATGCAGGGAGCATAACACCTCCGTTGCCCTCGCCTCCTACGACGGCATCTACCGTTTGCATCTTTTTTGCCACGTTGAGCTCTCCGACGGCTGATCTGTGCACCTTTGTGCCGAATTCAGCGGCAATATCGTCTAACATGCGGCTCGTAGATAGATTAGCGACCACTGGACCTTTCTTCTTTATCAATACAAATTTTACACAGAGAGCTAACGTGTATTCTTCGCCGATAGCCTCCCCCTTTTCCGATACGATGGAGAGTCGGTCGGCGTCAGGATCGTTCGCAAATCCCACATCTGCACCATATTCTCCCACGGCTGTAGAGAGTTGTCCAAGGCTCTCAGGAACAGGTTCGGGATCGTGAGGGAAGATCCCATCAGGCTTTGAGTTCAGTTCGATCACTTCGCATCCGAGATGTCTCAGAAGGAGGGGGCTTATAAGGGAACCTGCCCCGTTGCAGCAGTCTATCGCTACTTTGAACCTTCTCTCTCTTATCTTCTGAACATCCACAAGATCGAGTGAGAGTATTTTATAGATGTGTTCTTTTATGAAGCAACTGGCAGCTTTGACGTGCCCTACTTTTTCCCAGTCCGGGGGAGGAACCTTGCATTTTTGGAAGAGATCTGCAGGTTTTCTGCCTTTTTCTTTATCCCTGATTGAATCTATCGGGGATAAGAATATGCCGTCTGGGCCTATGAATTTGAGTCCGTTCCACTCGGGGGGATTATGACTTGCAGTTACCGCTATTCCTCCCTGGAAGTCACCGTCCTTAACGGCCATCTGAATTGTGGGGGTGGGACAAATTCCTGCATCTGTTGCGTCTGATCCTGCCCAGAGGAGGCCCGATATAGCGGCGTATCTGAGCATATCTCCCGACGTCCTGGTATCCCCTCCCACCAGCACGTTTCCTACCTCACAGATCTTTCCGAAGGCGGCGGACATCTCAAGAACATCCTTGGCAGATAGCCCCTGGCCTACGATGCCTCTTACACCTGAGACTCCTATGATGACCTTTTCCATAGTCGGATAGTGCTAAGAGAAGGAGATTGAAAGATCCAATATTTTCTGCTCTGGATCAATATATGTCCCTGAAGGACTATTGTCAATAGCATTCTGATAGTTCTTGTGATTCGGAAACGTGGAGTTTTCTTAAGAGTTTTCAGAAAATCATTAGAAAGTCTGCGAGCCCCCATTCCCCATCATTAGACCCCAAGAATGTTTGTCAAAGTCCCCAGAACATGTTATACTATATGTAGATAAGACTCATAAATGACGGATAGATATTGATCATCCAGAGGGTGAAAGCATAAATACAGAGATACTGGCGCTGCTCGAAAATCTCAACAGCCTGTCAGATATAAGTGGTCTGTGGATTCAAGAAGGGACGAATCATTCTGGATTTGGACAGTTCCGAAAGCCCTGTACGTTGGCGAGCAGGACTGGTCAGCATACAACTGTCAATTCCGGTGCACATATCTCCATTGAGAAGTGTCTCTAATTGGAAGATATCAGCACAAAGAAAGTAATAATTCAGAGGAGAATGCTATTTTGATTGAAAAAAGTACTTGTTGAAAAATGTAAAAGTGGCAATATTAATTCACGAACAAGATTCTAGCTAATTATAATCCCTTGTAAATTTGATATGGGGAATGTCGGATTAGAGGAGAGAGTGACCGTTTTGTTCCATGCCAGTCTCGATTTCGCCGTGAACTTCCGCAGAGGGCGCTCGCCAACAAAGGTTAGGAATAACACCTGTTATTGGCAACGGCGTAACGGCTCTGTAAGGAGATTGGCAACGGGAGTGGAGCGATTGGGGGACCGCTACGCCCAGGGCTTCCCCACTGGGAATTGACTGTTAGATTTGTGATCATTTCCCCTATCAAGACTTACCGGCTGGTTGCACCCATGAAATTATCTGCACGATTAAATCTATGCTGTTTCGACGGTGTTTCGAGCCAGGCATTGTCCATGTTTCGGCGGGGCGGCGGCCTCTCTCTTAAGGTATTAAAACACCCTCTCGCCCTGTGTGCTGCTTACTTGGCGCTCCCGGGTAACTCGGCCTTGGCAGACGAGGCGGTGGCTCAATCGACCGTGATGAAAACTGTCGGCCTGCAGCCCCTGGATTGGGTGCTCATCGCAATTTACGCGGTTTCGACGATCGGTCTGGGAGTCTATTTCAGCCGCAAGCAGAGTTCCACCGAGGAGTATTTCGTCGGTGGAGGCAACATAAACTCGCTCCTGATAGGCGTTTCGCTGTTCGCAACGCTGTTGAGCACGATCTCCTACTTGTCGATCCCCGGCGAGAGCGCTGGCAAAGGACCGGTCATTCTGTTCAGCCTGTTAGGCTACCCGCTGATCTATTTCATCATAGCGCACGTCCTGCTGCCAGTTTATATGCGACACCGCGTCACCAGCGCCTACGAGTTGCTGGAAGAAAGGCTGGGGTTGAGTATACGCCTGTTGGGTGCGGTGATGTTCCTTACCCTGCGTCTGTTCTGGATGACGCTGCTGGTTTATCTGGCCGCCAAGGCACTTACGGTGATGATGGGCGTCGATGCCAAATGGATACCGTTGATCGTGCTTGTAACGGGAGTGGTGTCGGTGATCTACACCACACTAGGCGGTCTTCGGGCGGTCGTGGTAACCGACTTCATGCAAACCATGCTGCTTTTTGGCGGTGCCTTGTTGGTGCTTGTGACCGTCAGCTGGAGTCTTGGTGGATTGGGGTGGTTCCCCACCACTTGGCACCCGAATTGGGATACGCAGCCCTTCTTCAGCTTCGATCCACAGACCCGTGTCACCGTGGTTGGTACCATCCTTTCGGTTCTTACTTGGTACGTTTGTACTGCCGGCGGGGATCAGACGGTCATCCAGCGTTTTATGGCGACGACTGATCTACGCGCTGCCCAGCGAGCGGTGGCCACGCAACTGACGGTTGGTGTGATCGTCGGGTTGACGCTGACCTTGGTCGGATTCGCTCTGTTGGGCTACTTTCAAGCGAATTACGCTGATCTGCCGGAGGGCATGGACCTGAAATCCAACGCCGATGATCTGTTTCCACACTACATTGCCTTTTATCTTCCCATCGGCGTGTCCGGGCTAGTCGTCGCGGCGATGTTCGCGGCGGCCATGTCGAGTATCGATTCGGGAGTCAACTCGGTCACGGCTGTCGTCATGACCGATTTTCTGGATCGATTCGGCTTGAAGCCAAGAACCGAAAAGGGTCACGTGCTCGTGGCGCGGCTGTTGGCGCTGGGCATTGGACTGACTGTGGTGCTGGGCAGCTCCTACATGGGATACATCCCCGGCAACATTACGGCCATGACGAACAAGACGGTCAACCTGCTGACGGCACCCATTTTCGGGCTCTTCTTTTTCGCCCTGTTCGTGCGGCGTGCGACGGTGCCGGGGGTCTGGATCGGAACAGTGCTGGCAATCGCTTCCGCAGCGTCGATTGCTTTTTCCGGTCCGCTGGTCTATTGGCTACACACGCAATTCGGTGTCGATCCGGCAATGTTTAACGTGGAAGTCATTACCAAGATCGACCCGGTCAGCGGCGAACCTTGGAAGACGTGCGTCGACCCGATCAGCTTTCAGTGGATTGGACCGGTGTCGCTGGCGGTGAGCATCCTGGTGGGAACGGCGGTCAGCCTCATCCTCCCACGGCGCGATCTGCAGAAGGTGGACCTCAAGTGAGATTCTGGTCGTTCGATGACTTCGCTGCGGTGAACTTTCGTTATTGGGGACTTCGCACTGCGTAATTAACGATGGACTCAGGGCGGCGAAGCTGCAGCCAAAATGAGAGTGAGTATGTAAAGCTTGAGATGAACACGGCCTTTTCTCTGGTAGATGCCAAAGACCATTAGTTTTCCTGAAGCTGCCCGAACTCACTTACCAGATCGCCTATCACCAAAGAGAGTCTTATCCATTTCAATTTGTCCTGAGAGAGTCAAGAGTTCCTTTGCCTATTGATCGTAGATTGTCACTCTAGGGATTCTAAACCATCATTGAATCGTCTTAGGATCTAAAGGCACTTGGAATCTCAATGTAATTGCTGATACACCTAAAGAGAAAACTCTACCGGCCCGCCCCTCCAATAGGGAGACACTCTGATTTTCTGCCAGGTGGTTTCGGTAAACCTTCTGGTTAAACCACACCGCTAGCATCGTCTCTGGCCAGTAGAAAGTCTCCGAAATTTCTTACTGTCGCAGCAACGACGGATAAGCATCCATCAACTATACAGTAATGACGCGAAGATCGCAATGTGCTAGCTGCAATTTTGCTGGTTAATTACTATAACTTAAAGGCTTGCCCGCTAACAGAACAGCGATGTGTCCTCCAAAGCCATAAGACAGGGACATTATATTTTTTAAGGTCCTGGCGGCACCTGCGTTGGGTGTATAATCGAGGTCGCATTGGGGATCTATATTTTCCAGATTTATAGTCGGATGGACGTAGTTGTTTTCCATACAGAGTAAAGATACGATAAACTCGACGCTCCCAGCGGCCCCCAGTAGATGCCCCATCATAGATTTGGTCGAACTTATAGCTACACTGTAAGCATTTTCTCCCAGCGCTCTTTTTATGGCTAAAGTTTCAGCTATATCCCCTTCTACCGTCCCTGTCGCATGAGCGTTAACATAATCTATATCTTTCGCGGAGAGATCAGCCCTCTGTATAGCGAGTTGGACAGCTCGACCTATAGTCTTTCCTCCGGGTTCGATAGCTGATACGTGATGGGCTTCAGACATTGCCACGGTAGAAAGTATCTCTCCATAGATACTGGCCTTCCTCCTTTTTGCTCCCTCCAAGGATTCCAAGACGACGATACCGCATCCTTCACCGAGGACGAATCCGTCCCTTTCGGCATCAAATGGGCGGGAGGCTTTTTGGGATAGCGCTCCCATCTTGCTGAAGCCCCCTAATATCAGGGGAGTCAAGGAGGCGTCGCTGCTCCCGGCTATCATAATGTCGGCTCTTCCCTCGCTTATCAGGTGGGATGCCGAGATGATGGAATGAGCTCCGGTGGCGCACGCAGATACTATGCCGTAGGAAGGTCCCTCTAAACGTTGATCCACGATTGAATCTATCGGGGATAGAAGTTTAGATACAGCTTGAGAGGCGGACGCCTGGCTTATGTTGAACCAGAGGTTTTTCGGAATCGATGAAGGACCAGATCCCAAAAGACGGGAGTGATATTTTTCGAAGGTGGATATGCCTCCTTTGCTGGAGCTGATAAGGACGCCTGTGCGCTGACTTAGATCAGAATCTAACGTGAGTTCTGCGTCTTTTACTGCCTGTCTTGTTGCCGATAGGGCAAATTGGATAAAGCGGTCATATCCGCTATCGCCGGGGTCAGGTTCAAAATCACTAACCTGCGCTCCGATTTTGACGGGGAAGGGGTCTTTCGCCCATTTCAGATGGGAGATGCCTGAGATTCCTTGTGAGACGTTCTTCCAGACTATGTCTTTTGAACATCCCAAGGGCGCGACGAGTCCGATGCCTGTGACTACAACTCTTTTCAAGTGGTGTGACCACTCCGTTGGGATTTAGGGTCTTCGGATTGAGGATCAGAGTATGGACCTCTATGATCGGCTTTCCGCTTTCGAAATGGGAGATTCATAGGGGCCAGGTAAGGTTGTCCCCACATTTAAACGATACGGAAAATCGGGCATGATGTAAAGGGAATTCTTCAGATCTTATGCGCCAGGACAACCCTGTCTATCCCATTGAAGTCCTTGACGATCTTTGGAGGGGTAAAAGCACGCAGTGGTCGCACGACTTTGAGGTCTCTGATCATCTGGAATACGGATTCTGACTGTCCTAACCCTATCTCTAAGGCGAGGATACCGCCGGATCTGAGATATTCAAAAGACTGGGGGATAAGCCTCCTGTAGAAGTCGAGTCCGTCATTTCCGCCGTCAATGGCTCTGTGGGATTCGTGATTCCTTATCTCGGCGGGAAGGTGCGGTATATCCGACCTCCTTACGTATGGAGGATTGGAGATTATAAGGTCGAGTCTGTTCTGGAGGTCGTATCTTTTGAAGGGATCGAAAAGGTCTCCGTGAAGGAACGTTATTCTAAAGGCGGTATCGTTGAGTCGGGAATTGTATCGGGCAAGTCTGAGAGCTGGGAGGAATATGTCTGTGGCGTAGATGTGGATCCCGTGGATGTAGCGGGCAAGGGATACAGCTATGTTTCCTGCGCCTGTGCCTATGTCGGCTGCCAGAAGTAGACGACTCTCGTTGCCTTTGAATCTGTCGAGGACAGTTTCTACGAGAATTTCAGTCTCAGGGCGCGGGATTAAGATCGGGGACTCGACTTTGATGGGAAGGGACATAAACTCTGTCTTCCCAACGATGTACTGGAGTGGAATTCCTTTAATCCTTTTATTGAGAAGATAATGATAAGAGTCCAACTCGTTCTGAGATAGCAAGCGATCGGGCTCAAGGTAGAGAGCAAACGAGCTGTCAACGTCCAGCACATGACAAAGGAGCCTCTCTGCGTTGATCCGGGGACTTTCAATGTCGCGGGAACTTAAAAACTGGATTGCTTTGTTGAGGGCATCCCCAATCCCCGATCCAGTCGGGGGTTCAATCGTGGAGAATGTATTATTCCCCGCCATCGTCTAATTGGGCGATCTTCTCGGCTTGGTCAGCGATGCGCACAGCGTCTACAAGTTCGTCAATTGCACCTTCAAGGATGCCCTCGAGCTTGTAGAGCGTCAGATTGATCCTGTGGTCGGTAACTCTGTTTTGAGGAAAGTTGTATGTTCTGATCTTTGCGCTCCTGTCTCCTGTCCCGATCTGTCTTCTCCTGTCGGACGAAAGTTTCTCCTGTTGTTCTCTGGTAGCAGCATCCAGGAGTCTGGAGCGGAGGACTTTGAGGGCTTTTGCTCTGTTCTTATGCTGGGATTTCTCATCCTGGCACTGGACGGTGATGTTTGTAGGAAGGTGCGTGATTCTGACCGCTGAATCTGTAGTGTTGACACTCTGTCCTCCGGGGCCTGAGGAGCGAAAGAAGTCTATTTTGAGGTCTTCAGGGTCTATTTCGACATCCACCTCTTCAGCTTCGGGGAGGATTGCGACGGAGGCTGCGGACGTGTGGAGGCGTCCGCTCGATTCTGTTTGGGGGACCCTTTGAACTCTGTGGACCCCACTTTCGTATTTCAGATCGCCATAGGCGTTTTTGCCCGAGACCGAAAAGATGATCTCCTTAAATCCTCCTATTCCCGTCGGGTTTGAGCTTATATGTTCGATCTGCCATCCTCTGTTTTCCGTATATCTGGAGTACATCCTGTAGAGGTCCGCCGCAAATAGGGCTGCCTCTTCCCCACCGGTTCCAGCTCTTATTTCGACTATAGCGTTCTTCTCATCAGCGGGATCTTTGGATATAAGGAGAATCTTGAGTTCTTCTCCAAGCCCCTTTTCCTTTTCCTTTAATTCTTCGGCTTCATCACGGGCAAGTTCCACGAGCTCACCATCTTCAGAATCTTTGAGAATCTCCTTGGCTTCTAAAAGGTCATTTGAGACGGACTTATATTCCCTGTAGACTGAGATAGTCCTGCCCAGGTCACTATACTCCTTGGCCAGCTCCTGATAGCGCTTGTGGTCATTCACAGCCTGGGGTTCACCCAGGAGTTTTTCGATCTTTTCGTAGTGTTCCTCTATTTTATGAAGTGTTTCAAACACTTCCTGTGCCCTTTTTAGCCCGATTAATTCATAAACTTGGTGGAGTCATTGCAAGGAGCAAAGCGACGAAGCAATCTCAAGGTTTTATAGTGGTCTCCTATGAGAGCCGGAGAGTATTACATCTACCACAGAAGCGAAATTGCTTCGCCTTCGGCTCGCAAGGACACCGAAGGCGCTTAAACAGCATAACTATATTATAATACAATCCCTTAATTAATACACTGCCCTTTTGTGTAAATTATTCGGGTTAGTAACGATCCTCCCAAGCGCGGCTTTGAGCGCCGTGAGGGTCACCTCCAGCTGAGAGTAAGGAAGCTCATTTTGGATTCAGCTATCTGGAGCTTGCTCAGCTTCTGTCTTTTCTTCCTTGTTCATTCCGTACTTACGCTTGAATCTTTCGACTCTGCCTGTCGAGTCCACAAGTTTCTGCTTGCCTGTGTAGAAGGGATGGCACTCAGAACAGATTTCAACTCTCAAGTTGGGAACTGTGGAGCGCGTCGTTACGCTATTCCCGCAGGCGCAGGATATTGTGGTCTCTATATATTGGGGATGAATATCTTTTTTCACTACGAGATTCTCCTTTCACGGAGCCCCAAAAAGTATCGAAGAACTTCTTGGCGAAAAAGTGTTAACAGTTTAAAACTTCGACCTATGTATGCCCCATCACTCATTCATAATTTCCAAAAATTCGTTGTTGCTTTGCGTAGCACTTATCTTTCCAAGGAGGAGTTCGATGGCCTCCGGAGGCGGCATCCGGTTGAGGATTTTCCTTAGTATCCAGGTTCTATTGAGCTCGTAGTCGGTCATCAGGAGTTCCTCTTTTCTCGTCGAAGACTGCGTCACATCTATAGCGGGGAAGATGCGGCGATTGGAGAGCTTTCTGTCGAGTTTAAGCTCCATATTTGCCGTCCCCTTGAACTCTTCGAAGATGACTTCGTCCATTCTGCTTCCGGTCTCGATAAGAGCGGTGGCGACTATTGTAAGGCTGCCTCCTTCTTCAATCTTCCGAGCAGCGCCGAGAAATTTTCTGGGACCAAGGAGAGCTGTGGCGTCCACTCCACCTGTCAGTATCCTCCCGCTGTGGGGAGTGACTGTGTTATGAGCCCTGGCAAGGCGCGTAATGCTGTCCAGGAGTATGACCACGTCTTTCTTATGCTCCACGAGTCTTCTGGCTTTTTCTATGACCATGTCGGCGACCTGGACGTGTCTTGTGGCGGGCTCATCGAATGTGGAGCTTATGACCTCTCCGTCAACAGAACGCTGCATGTCGGTGACTTCCTCAGGACGTTCGTCTATTAGAAGAACAATCAGGATCATGTCGGGATCGTTTGTTGTGATGCTGTTTGCGATCTGTTGCAAGAGCACTGTCTTGCCTGTGAAGGGGGGGGCTACAATAAGGCCCCTTTGTCCTTTCCCAATGGGGCACAGAAGATCTATTATGCGCGTGGAATACTCTTTGGGATCCCGTTCAAGCTTTATTCTCTCTATAGGGTGCACAGGCGTAAGGTTGTCGAAAAGGGGCTTATACTTGGCGACTTCAGGGTCTTCAAAATTTACAGCTTCGACTCTCAAAAGAGCGTAGTATTTCTCACCTGCACTCTCTTTGGGAGGGCGTATCTGACCGGACACGGTGTCGCCAGTTCTGAGGTTGAAGCGTTTGATCTGGGAGTGACCTACGTAGATGTCGCCGGGGCCCTGAAGATAGTTGGAACTGGGCGAGCGGAGGAAGCCGTAGCCGTCCTCGTGAACCTCAAGGACTCCTTTTGCAAAGATGAGACCATTCTGCTCCGTCTTTGTTTGCAGGATCGAAAATATCAGATTCTGCTTCCTGAGTCCGCTGTGTCCCGGTATTTGGAGCTCGTCTGCCAGTTCGTTTAGTTCTATTATGCTCTTTTGCTGGAGCTCTGCAATGTCCAGGTTTTCCATGTTTATAGTAGGGGACATAACTCTCCTGCGGGGTTAGTAAAATTAGATGAGATGACAAGCGCACACAACAGCACAGGGATATCGTGCCTTTCAAAGACAAAAGGGATATCGTGCCTTTGAAAGACAAACTTGCATACTGCTGTTCGATGGTTCAACTATATATATCGGTCTTATTTCGGAATAGTTTAGTTCTATAGGAAACCGAGAGAAGAATAAATCGGTGAAGTTACGGAGTACATGTGGAAGAATGTCAATTGTGAGGTATTCCCGAATTGCTAATACAAAGTTTAAGAGAATTAAGACAGTTTGTCAAGTCTTTTTTCTGGATTGGGCACTATTTTCAAGATTTGACAGGACAAAACTAGGGTAGATAGCGTGAGGGGAAAGACAGTCTGAGTGAGAGTGCCTGGCTTTCCCCCAAAAGTTATTCAATGCTTTTGGGGGACCCTTTCGCTGGCAATTACAGTTCAGAGACTATCAGGGAAGTTGCGAGTCCTTTTGCGTTCTGTCATTGCGCAAGTGAACAGCCAAGAATGTCTATCCTGCCAACCGCATTATGAACACGCAGGTGTAATGGATCAGACCATTTCGTGGCTTGTTACCATCCGCCGCAGCAAAACGGTCGTCCTTACCTGTCTGACGAAGCAATCTCAGAGACCTCGCTTTGCCCACAATGAGGGTTCAGGGAGGGTTTAGGTTGGAACAGGTACCCTTATCTACTTTATTCGGAAATTGCCCTTCGAAAATCTTCCGCAAGGGATCTTGCAGCACGGTGCAACATTCCCAACTCATCCGTCCCTTCAAAGAACCTGGCTCCCATGTCGCTCCACTTCTTTGTGTCCTCGTAACCGTGAGTGTATATCCCCGGTGTAGAACCGTGCCTTTGTGCAGCTTCAAAGATCGCCTCGACGGCATCGGTGAACTTAGGGGTATCGAATCCACCGGGCACTCCAAGAGAAATTGACAGGTCATAGGGACCTATGAACACCACGTCCACCTGTGGATTGGACGCTATAGCGTCAGCGTTTTCTGCGCCCTCCTCTGTCTCGATGTGAGCCACCACCAGAGTGGTTTCATCGGCTTCCTTTATAAAATCGGATATGTTGATCTGGCGATAGTCAGAATTGCCGTATCCCGCGGCGATAGCGCGATCTCCGACGGGAGGAAAGTTCATCCAGCTTACGAGCGTATCGATGTCATCTCGTGTGTTGGTGCGGGGGAGCTGTATTCCGACGATTCCACAGTCTAGGAGCCTTGCTGTCTCCCCGCGATCCAGGCATCCGACCTTGGCTACTGCAGGAAGGTTATTATCCCTTCCTGCCACCACTATATCGGTCAGTTGAGTCGGAGAGAAGAAGCCATGCTCGTTCTCGATGAAGACGAAGTCAAATCCCGCCTGAGCGTAGATCTTAATCAGAGACGGCCGGGAGTACTCAGCTAAAGTAGCTCCTATCACCGTCTTGCCTTCTTTCAACATAGCTTTAAGATTCTTCATTGCAACTCCAGTTTGGGAAGGAAAAGTTGAAAGTTCAGAAAACCGAAAGATACGTCAGTAGAATATACAGATTTTCAATGTTCAGGTCAAGCCGAGAAAAGACAGGGTAACTACGACGTCCTGTCCCCCTCGGGATGCCAGCGCGTGACAGACACGTGGGTTATGGCATCAGGTTGCGTAATGTAATAGGCTGTAAGGATAGAGCCATCGTCCAGCTCCGTCGAGATCGGATAGCCCACATCAGAACTTCCGGACCCGGGCTGCGCGTGTTTCACTGCAGGCCAAGAACTCGAAGTGGTACCGGCGTCGTCTCTTAACACATACTCGTGATCTAAATCCCAGGTGTTTCCTCTGTCTTCGCTAATGAGCGCACGCACTCCCATAGGTTTACGACGATAGCCGAATGTGCACAAGATGCGTCCATCGTGCAACTTCAACAGATGGTTCGGATAACCTTGGAACTTCGTTTCCACCGGTTGAGTCCACGTTGTACCGCCGTCCTCGGACCACACCTCCAGGGTGTACATCCTGTCATACTCCGGATGTCCCCATCTATAGCCCCAGCGGAGGTGTCCCAGTACACGTCCAGGTGCTACCTCTACCAATGCCCACTCGTTGCACACCCTTGGGACTGCTAAATAGAGCCTCCACGTCTCCCCTCTGTCGGCAGTCCGGAAGATCAGACCGTCACCGCCTCCATCCTTCCGACTCGTGTAGACGGGGAAGAGCCAGGTTCCGTCCTCAAGGACCGTGCCGCGCGGGAATCCAATCAGACTAATGTATCCCGGCACTGTCCACGTTCGCCGATCCCACGTGGCGCCCTTATCCTGCGACCTTATCACCACCAGCCGATGCCCCGACACGACGAGCTTTCCGGGGAGTTGCTGGGAGATTATCTCGTCCTCTATTATTCTCAATCCACGAGCCTCAGCTTCGGCGCGCCGACCGAAATCCCAAAGCTCATGCCCTACCGATCCCACTGCCATAAAGCTGCCGTCGGGCATTATACGGGAGAGTCTATCGTACTTCTCACGCGGGGTAGTCCCGGGCCAATTGGGAGGCAGCGTCGGATCGTCCGACCGCTGCCAGGTAGAACCGCTGTCCGATGATACAAAGACTGCCCAATCCCCCATTCCCATATGATCGCCAACTGGCGAGGAGATGAAGCCTAGTGTCAACCGTCCGTCCGGGAGGTGGTCCAAAACGGGAAACGCGTTGTAGCGCCCCTTTTCCTTCAAAATTATCGTGTGTTCCATTGAGTAGAACTCCCTGTTTTTATCACATCGAGTGAATTTCCAGCTTACTTCTACAGCCTGTCCCTGTCGGGATGCCAACGCGCGCATGCAACGTGAGTTATGGCGTCAGGAGTCTTGATGTAATAGACAGCAAAAATCGAACTATCCTCTAACTCTACTGAGGTCGGATAACCCACGTCGGAACTACCGAACCCGGGAATCTCAGAGTGCGGAGGACCCCAAGGGTCTGAAGTGGTGCCTCCATCATCACACAACACATATTCGTGATCTAAATCCCAGGTGCGTCCTACATCCTCGCTTATGCGCGCGCGCACTCCCATAGGCTTGCGGCGATACCCGAACGTGCATAAGATGCGACTATCTCTTAACTTCAATAGATGATTCGGATAGCCCTGAAAGGACGCCTCCACAGGGTATGTTCACGTTAACCCGCCGTCCTCCGACCAGACCTCCAGAGCAAATATCCTATCCCCGATTGAATCTGTCGAGGACCTCGGATGTCTCCAACGATAGCCACTGCGGATGTGTCCTGAAGAGCAATCCCGGCTCCACCTCCAAAATCTACCACTCGCCGCCTGCTCTCGGGTACGCCCCATGCAATCTCCACGTCTCTCCCCCATCGGTCGACCGGAAGATCAGACCCTCTCTGGTCCCACCCTTCCACATAGCGTAGATGGGATAGAGGAACGCCCGTCCTCAAGCATCGTAAGGAGTAGATGGAGCGGAACACTGTGGACATTCGTGTATCCCAGCACTGTCCACTCACGACCCTCCCAGGCAGCACCCTTATCCCAAGATCGCGTCACTAATAACTTATGAGCCGACACCATAGAGTTTCCCTGAGGAAGTGCTCATCCTCCCGGGATCTGAATCTGCGCGCCTCAGCTTCGGAGCGCAGATCGAGGTTCCAAAACTCATACCACGAAAACCTCACTGCCAGGAAACTCGCATCGCGCACTATCCCGCAGGATCGGCTCATCCTCTGGCCGGACGTCTTTGACGGGCAATTGTCAGTCAGTGTCGGATCGTCTGAGTGATTCTAAGTTGATCCGTAGTCCTTTGACACAAAGACTACTCAACCTATTCCCAAATGATTGGCAGAGGTTGAGGCCTGACAACCTACCGTCAACTGACCATCAGGAAGGTGGTACGATCGCTGGGAAACCAGCTGTAGCACCTTTTCTTCTTCACGATGACCTTGCCGCTCTAAAGGGCAAAACTCCTATCCAGATCGGTCATCCTGAGCACAAAAAAATCCCCGTCCGGAATTATCCTGAACGGGGAAGAATTTATGAATGCCAGATGCTAAGGCCGCGTTCCTTCAGTCTGAATTTCATCAAATGTCGGTTACACGATGATTTTGCAGTAACGACCACTTCTGACCTGCCGATCTCTCACCGGCTTTTCTGCTACTTTTGTAAGCATCGCTACACAATTTTTCAAGGTCGTGCAGCCGTGCTCAGTTCTCTATAAGAGTAGACGTTCCACAAAGCTTTCTCTCACCATCTGTGACAGCAGCTTTATGGTGGAGACCTTATCAAGCAACCTCTTCAGGTTTGGTCGATACCACTTTATGAAACAGTGTTATCCTCTCAATAAGGCTAATTCAAATCCTATGCGGGTTTGACTACATTAGACGCTTGGAGCCCTTTGGGACCTTGTACGATCTCAAACTCGACTTCTTGTCCTTCGCTTAGAGTCTTGAATCCGTCCTGCTCAATAGCTGAGAAATGGACAAAAACATCTTCTCCATTATCCTGTTCAATGAAGCCGTAACCTTTGCTATCATTGAACCACTTCACCCTACCGATAGGCACATAAATCACCCCCTTTTTACTTGGAATTTCAAGGATGGAGCTTATGAACTCTTGCCAATCCTGTCCTCACTAAAATCGATTCAGACAAGACCTTGCTCCAACCGCTGAAAGCGTACAGTAAGATAAGCTACTTAACTGTATATGTCAAGTATTTTTTGAATAGTTTGATATTTTTTCCGCCTATAACATTGGATATTCGATCGTAATTCGGTTCAAAATGACGTGAATGGTATCACTTATATATTGACTTTCAAAGTTGTGTTGCATATATTTTTTTGTACCAACATCGGATCAGAAATTCTCAGCAGGCAAAAAAGCGGTCCGTGTAAATAGAAGCAAAGGGACTCCAGATGCCTCTTATAAAAATCGGTAATTCTCTTCACTGCGGCCTCAGAGCAGTTCGAAATTCTGTCGAAAAGCTATTCAGCGACGATAAATTGGATGTCTATGAAGGCAGAAAGCATGTTTTGCATGTGATAAACGAACAGATAGAAGCCGGAGCAGATTATCTGCTTGTAAACGTGGACTCGTTTAGGTCGGATAGAAAAGAGGGGACAAAGCGCGCCCTTCAAGGGGTGTCCAAGATTGTGGATATGACAAAACAGGTCACAAAGCCCGCTCCGCTCTACATTGAAAGCTCAGATGTAAATCTTCTCACAGATGCGTTGGAAATCTACTGCAGCCAAAATTCGTTAAACCCACCACTTTTGGGACCTGTTTCGATATCGAGCCTGGACCTTCTATCCCTCAGGGATCGCTATAGCTTTTCGGTAATGGGGACACTTCTGGAAAAGATAGACGGCAGTTCGTCGGGACGCACAGAAATAGCAGTGGCAGAATCGTATCACAAAACTGCAACTTATCTGTTCCAAAGGGCGACCGAATCGGGCTTCAGTCCAGACCAGATATTCCTGGATCCTGTCATAGGTCCCATAGGGGCCGACTACCTGGGATTTACAAGAATGGGCCTTGAGGGAATCAAAATGGTTGTTGAAGATAAAGGTATGTCGGGTCTCCACGTCGCCCTTGATCTTTCTAGCTGTTCCGAGGGATTGCCGAGAAGATTGAGCGTAGAAAAGGCTTATCTCAGAGTCGCTATGGAGTACGGTCTGGACGCGGCTCTTGTGGACGCAACTAAGATAACAGGGAAGGACCTGGTAGATGGAAGACTTTTGAGTCTAATAAGGTCTGTGATAGATTCTGGAGAAGAGGATGCCCTTGCGGCTCTGGTCGACTTCTGCAAGTCGTCTCCCAGAAGGAAGAGAAGCCAACCGAGGAAGCTCATAGATAACCTCTTGAAAAGAGATCTATATACCGAGGGCAAAATCTCCTATGGAGTTGAGATGGTCCCCTCTGAGGGGGAGTTGGATAATCTCTATACCTTTGCAGAGAGGGCCAAAGGTTCCAACATTACGGTGAGCCTGACAGATTCACCAAGCGGCCACAGACAGCCCAATCCGGACACGATAGCCTCGGATATAGGCAGACTGATGGGGCATCAGCCGATGGTTATCATGTCCTGCAAGAGCGAGGACAGGGACAGCTTAATAAGGAGAATCGTATCTTTATATGAACATGGAATCGAGAACATATTCCCGGTGACAGGGGACTATACGAAGGCGGGGAAGGCCGTGTTCGATGTAGACGCTGTGGGTCTCCTGTTAGCCATAAGGTGTCTTGGCCGTGGTCTCGATTTCCCGAGCTTCCTGCCCAGAATTGAAAAGCCCCTGAGCAATCTCTTTGCCGGGACGGGTGTATCGCCGTTCAAGTACACTGAAGCGGATGTCTGGGGCCAGTATATCAAGATGTGGAAAAAGTGGAGGGTCGGATGTAAGTTCTTCATAACCCAGGTGGGCTACGATGTAAAGAAGTTTCACGAGCTTAAGCTCTATATGAAAAATGCGGGGATATCGGATGTCCCTGTCTTCGGAAACGTATATGTCCTGACCCCCGACGCGGCGTCGTATCTGAATAGAGGCGGTATTCCGGGGGCGCATGTCTCGGACGATCTCAGAAATAAACACAGGAGGGGGTTCGTAGCCAAGGAGGAGAGCGACAGGATCAAGGGAATGGGCTTCGAGGAGTTAGCCGAGTACGACAGGAAGATGAGCTTTCGCAGGTCTGCTCTGCTTATGGACATATTAGTAAGGGGTCTCGATTACGAAGGCATATATATAGGTGGGATCACCGACTTTGACGATCTTTCTGAGATTATAGAGCTTTCAAAAGAATTAGGCGCAGGGGACTGGAGGGAGAACTACGAGGAGTACAGAGCTGGCGACGGGAAAAGAGAGATGGAGTTTGCCCCTCCATGGGGATTCTATTTGTTTCGGGAAGGGGACGATAATCTACTGGAGGATGGACCCTATCAAGTTGCAGACCGCAGTTCGTATGAGGGGCGAAAGAAGAGCATGGAACTGATCCACAAGGCATTCTTCGAGCCGGGGGCGATAGGCTATGAATTCTTGGATTGGTCTTTGAGAGAGTCGGAAAGCCACGGAGCGGGCAGATTCGTCAAGTTTATGGAGAGAGCTATAAAGACCGAGACTTTGGGCTGTGAGATGTGCGGCGATTGCCGCATCGCGGAGTTGGAGTACATCTGCCCGGAACCCTCCTGGGGCTGCTACAAGAGCCTGATAAATGGACCCTGCGGCGGAACCACATTGGACGGTATGTGCGAGGTTGATCCTGAAAGAAAGTGCTACTGGGGTAAAGTAATAGAAAGCGCGCTGACGTCTGGCACTATGGATGAACTCTATAGAATTCAGCTTCCGAAAGATTCCAGCTTGAAGCATACGTCTTCGTGGAGAAACGAGATTCTGGGTAAGACGGGGGAATCGATAGTTATTAAGTAAATGAGAAGACCCGCTCTTATATCAGCCGCGGCGTTAAGCTGCGGCATTTTATTTGGCTACTACGCAAACCCTCCCATTCTTCCTCTTTTTATATCCTTTGTCGTACTATTTCTGCTGTGCTTGCTTTTTACGATCTTCAAAAGATCGGGAAAACTTCCCATTAGTGCAATTTTCCTCTTGATGTTGGCCCTCGGCGGAACTTTGCGCTATGAGACAAAGACTCGTCTACTCCCCCCAGACCACATCTCCAAATTCCCTTATTTCGACCGCGAAGTCATCTTGAAAGTAACGATAGGCGGTGAGCCTGACGAAAGGAAGTGGAATACCAGGGTCGTAATGAAGGTCTCCGATGTCGAACATAGCGGAGTCTCCTATCAGGTTCAGGGAGATGTCTTGCTGGTTCTGAGCACCGACGCAGACTATATAGGATACGGAGATAGAATTGTCCTGAAGGGGGAACTAAACCGTCCTCGCCCCGCAAGGAATCCTGGAGAGTTTGACTACGGCAAGTATCTCTTAAGGAGAGGCATCTTCGGCGCGGTCTATATCAACGATGACGATCAAATCCTGGATATCTCGGAAGGAGAAGGGAGTTTCATCCTTTCAAAGATAGTCTATCCGCTTAAAAGGCATATTAGAGAATCGATAGAAAGGAATCTTTTAGGAGATCCCCGCGCACTTATGAAGTCCCTAATCTTGGGCGAGAGAGGAGAACTTTCAGACAAGATCAAAGAGGCTTTCATCGCTTCAGGGACAGGACATATATTAGCCATTTCGGGGCTTCATGTCGGGATAATAGCCGGTTTTTTTCTAACTATATTCAGTTTCTTTCTCCCGCGCAGATGGGCTTCTGCCATCGTAATCCTTATATTGTGTCTCTACGTTCTGATATTAGATTTCAGGCCATCTGTCCTAAGGGCTTCCATTATGTTCTCGCTTATTATACTAGCCTTTGCACTGGAGCGGAACAGTGAGTCTGTCAACAGTCTCGGAGTCTCAGCGCTGATTATCCTTATGGTGTGGCCCCAAAGCCTCTTCGATGCTGGATTCCAATTATCGTTTCTGTCTCTGCTCTTTATACTTTTGTTTTACGGTATGATGTTGAACCTTCGGCCTGAAGCTACTTCATCTCATCGGTGGATTGAATGGATCATAGGCATATTTATAGTGAGTATAGCTGCTTACTTAGGAACTGCTCCAATAGTAGCTTCTAACTTCAATCGAGTATCACTCATCTTTCCGATTGCTAACCTCGTCATAGTCCCCACAGCTATAGGAGTCATAGCTTCAGGCCTTGTATCTGTGATTTTCGGCCCCTGGCTCCATCTAATAGCTACAATATTCAACGCCGTGGGCTGGTTAATCCTCAAAGTTATGTTATCGGAGGCCTATTTCCTCTCAAGTTTCTCTTTTTCTTCTGCAACAGTTCAGAGTCCCTCCTGGTTCTTCTTTTTGAGCTATTATCTGATCCTATGCATAATAGCATTCGGATGGAAGTCTGTTCGCGCAAGAAAGATCGCACTCTTTCTCATTCTGATAGTAGCCAACGTCTATGTCTGGAAAGGGACATGGGAGAAGGAGAGACTGGAAGTAGTCTTATTAGACGTCGGTCAGGGGGATGGAATATTCATCAAGTTCCCGAACGGAAAAGTTATGCTTATGGACGGAGGTCCAAAGAAGAGGTCTTTTGGTAGATCAACTATCGCCTCTTTCCTTCGACATCGAGGTGTAGATAAGATAGATGTAGTCGCTGTGTCTCATCCGCACAGCGATCATATAGGAGGGTTGCTGCCCGTTCTGCGGAATTTCGATGTGCAGCATCTGTTGGAGAGCGGTCAGGTCCATGATTCTAAGATGTGGAGCCAGTTCGAAGAGATCCTCGAAATAAAGGGGATCAAGAGGCATTACGCCTCTTCCGGAGACAGCCTTGCCGGTCTGGGAATCGGGGCCTTAGTCCTTCATCCGACATTGGAATTTGTATCAGATTACGCACAGGCAAGCTCTGGTCTGAACAATAGCTCTTTAGTGATGAGGTTGACTTACAAGGGGAAATCTCTGCTTTTGACGGGCGACGTCGAAAACGCAACTGATAAATCGCTTTTGAGATGGAAGGATCGCCTCTCTTCTACTATTGTGAAAGCTCCGCATCACGGGTCGTCCACATCTTCGAGCGAAGACTTTATCCGATCGGTCAATCCGCGGATAGCTGTAGTATCTGTGGGGCAAAAGAACAGGTTCGGTCATCCATCTGCTGATGTATTAGAGAGATACGAAAGCTCTGGGGCGAAGATATACAGGACGGACAAAAGTGGAGCGGTGACGATTAAGATTTGGGAGAATAAAGTAGAAGTCGAGACCATGCTGGACTGAAAGATGACCGTTCATCCTCCAAAGGGCAGGGTCATTTAGTTGTTTTCGTTTGGACGTTAGGATCGTTTCAACAACAGAATTGAGATTGCTTCGCTTCGCTTGCAATTACACTGATTAGCTTTGTCTTTGGGTCATTGCGAGCGGGTTCACCCCGAAGCAATCTCAAAGGCTTTCCAGTGCTTCTCCGAGAAAACTAAATAGCTCTGGCCAAAGGGAGAATATCCTTGACAAATCGTTTCAGATGTATTATAGTTTCACCAGTCGGGGCGTGGCGCAGTCCGGTAGCGCACTGGCATGGGGGGCCAGTGGTCGCTGGTTCAAATCCAGTCGCCCCGACCATTCCCACCCATAGCTCAGGGGGGCCCTCTGCTGGCTCCAAGACTTGAAATAAAATCCCAGGAAGTGATCAATACGAATGACTCTGCAAACCAGTGTGCTGGGTAGCCTTCCCAGGAGCGATGAGGTTCTGGACCAGTTCAGAGACTACGAAAATGTGTATCGAAACCCAAGAGCGTTAGCCGTCCTGGAGGAGGAGGCTAAGGAGATTATCCTGCAACAAGAGAGCCTCGGCCTGGATATCGTCAACGACGGAGAGATACAAAGATCAGGCTATTTCTCGGTTTTCTACGATTGCTTCGATGGATACATGCCAACGGGTATTAACGTGCCCACCCTGTTGGACGACGGCCGTTATTGGGACCACCACGTCGGCCAAGCTTACAGGGTCTGGGAGCGACCCAAGGCCTATGGAGCTAACCCCGCTTGGCTCAAATATGGTGCAGTTATCGTCGATAAATTAGCAAGAAAGAGCGGCGACATGGGCAATAGTGTCTTCCATCGAGAAGCCCAAGTGATGAAAAAGTACGCTTCAAAAGTAGTGAAGCTGACCATGCCGTCACCTTACCAGATCATGCGCGCAAGCTGGCATCCCACTTTTTCCCGAGATGCTTATTCTACTCAAGAAGAGTATTTGGATGACATCGTAAGACACTATAAGCCCATTATTGAAGACTGTGAGCGCTTGGGTATCGAGGTGATTCAATTCGACGATGATCGCCTCCTGATGTTGCTCGACTCCCGACTCCGGCAGCTGCTCAACTTGGAGAGAGAGGTCGATCTCTTCATCAATTCTTCAAACCAACTCTTCTCTCACATGAGCTCAGCGGCCTCAGCCTTACATGTTTGCAGATCCATTGATCACAAAAGTATTCCATGGAGCGAGGCTGGACTTCTTGAAAGAATCATAAAGACACTTCGGTGTGACCAGTTCAGCGTAGCTCTCAACGATACAACGGCGGATTTGGAGGCGTTGAAACATTTCCCGGATGAAGCTCGCCTGCTATTTGGAATTATCTATTCCAATGACTACACTTTGGAGACTCTGGATATCATGTTTCGCAGGCTCAAGAGCGTCATGGAATACGTCTCCATAGAGCATATCATTTTGACGTCAAACTGTGGTTTCAGCCCTTATGCCCGAGAACGGAAACTCCTCCCTCTGGTCTGGAATAAACTCAGCCAGCTGGTTAGATTTGCTACCGTCGTCAACGAGTCCGGGCTGTCTGAGGAGGCGATTGCCCAGGCAGACAAGGATTCCACTCCATTCAGGGAGCAGCATGAAAAATTGCTTCGGCATCTTGAGGCGCCGGGATAGATAGCTGTCACTAAGACCAGATGTGCTCAGGGATGAAGAACGAGGAGGAAGCATCCGGTGGCACTGACGCTGACTAACCAGCAGGATGTGAAGGACTTTGTGTGTGGCCTGACCTTCCTCGCCACCGGGGGCGGGGGTGGCAAGGCCTCTGACGGTGTCGAGATGCTGGAACAGGAACTGAAGGCTCGGGGAAGGATAGAGATCCCAGATATAGACAACCTGCCGGACGATCTCTGGACGGTGACAACCACTGTCCTCAGCGGCCGTGATCCTGGACTCCACCGCCGTCGGAGGAACTGGCCGAGTTAGGTCTGACCAGAGTCGCTCACGGTCCCACAGATTACATGATGGCAGCCGTCCGTAAGTTAGAGGAATACGCCGGAGTGAAAGTGGGTGCTTTGGTCTCGACCGAACTGGACAGCTCCAATACCGCTTAGCCTATTGCCACCGCAGCGCGACTCGGCGTGCCTATCGTCGATGGTGACTACGTAGGCCGAGCCTCCCCGAGGTACAGATGATGAAGCCCGAGATATTCGGGTGCACTTTCTGTCCGGCAGCCTTTGTGGACCGCTGAGGAAACACTCTCATCCTTAAGGAGGAGGCAAGCACGGCGATGGCGGATCGCGTTGGTCGAATACTTAGTGTCGTAACCTATGGGGGTGGCATCGGCACGGCAGGCTACCTACTGCACAGCAGAATGGCCAAGCGGTTCTTGGTGCGGAACAGTTTCAGTGTGTCGTTGCGCCTGGGACAAGCCATCCGCAGAGGAAGGGAACAGGGCAAGCCGGTCGTAACCATCTTGCACGCTATTGACGGCTGGTTACTATTCTAGGGACAGGCGACCGATGTGAAGTGGGAGAGTCGCGAGACGTACACTTTCCGCTACTTGAATTACTACCTAAAGGGCAGCGGGTAGTTCACCGGACAGGTATTCGCATCTGGGTGGAAACGAGCAACATCTCTGCTGGCTGGACGGCCGTGTAGTAGCGACCACCCCGGATTTGATCATCCTGGTGGACCCGACCAGGGGTCTGCCCCCAACGACGCGTGGCAACGTCACGCCGGGAAGAACGGCCGTGGTGATCGGTGTCAAGACATTGGATGACGCCTGGCGAACATCCAGAGGACTTGAGCGGATGGGCCCACGGCGCTTGGGTTTCGATGTCGAATACATTCCCATCGAGGAATTGGCAGGAAAGCCGTGGCTTGTCTCTTCTCTTATAGCAATTCCTGAAGTTTTATAAGCTACCTCCCTTGTGCCTGGGAGACTGACCCTCTCTTACATCAAGTCGTATTTGTACTTCACCTCAAGAATTGAACACTTTCCTGGAGGCTTTTTGCCAAAAATTTTGCACTGGCATGTGGGGCCAGTGGTCGCTGGTTCAAATCCAGTCGCCCCGACCATTTAGCCCGGATTATTCACAAACTTGCCTCGAATGTTACATAAGTCACTGTTATACAACAGGTTGTTGACTGGCGAATCCGCTGGCTTTTCAAATGAGACCGAAAATTAAAAGTCCAGTATTGACAGTAGCTTATCACAGGTCCATCAGAATTTATGAATAATCCAGGTTAGTAAGTAAGTTGAGAAGTTGTTAAACTGCCAACAGTTGGTTTCCGAAGTTAGTCGTAGAAGGACAAATTTTAATTATTGCCAAAACTCGAAGAGATATCGAGCATCTGACAAATGTAAAACCCATTTTATAAAAATCTCCTTCAAATAAGCGAGATAACGAGATAAAAAGAGGCTGAATCTGATGTATAGAAAAATTGTAATCACTGCAGTCATTACTTCAGCTCTATTTTTAGATGCTGGAGGATATCCACTCATGACAGAATATCTATCACCAAAAATTTCGGATAATAAGATTATTTTCGAAAACGATCTTGTCTCTTATGTGATAGGGACTGACGGATTGAACAAATCTTTTATAGACAAAAATTCGGGGAGGGATTACCTCGATAAGAACTTAAAATCAAATTTTATGTCAATTAACATGGGGAGCGGTTATATCGGTGCAACAAAGGTCGAATATGAAAACAATTTTTTATTTGTTACGTTTGGTATTACTGATATTTGCGCACGAATCCATGTACGCATTTTGCAAAGTTACATAACATTCGAATTAATTTCGATCAATGATCATAGTGTGAGCGAATTTCAATTGGCGAATATTCCTCTTACAAATGCAGAATTCATGAGTACAACTTTGACCTGTACAAGGGATGAGGATTTTGCAGGATGTATTATTCCTCTTAACATCGAAACGATATCAGGTGCAACGAGGAATGTTTTTAAAGAAGCAGCACTTTCAAATAGTCTTGTCGCCTGGTGTGATAGTCGTGTCAGGTTAGAAGGAGGGAAAATTGCGCTGATCGGATGTCCTACAGAAAAAATCCTGGATATTGTTGAACAGGTAGAGGTTGAAAATGGTTTACCTCATCCGACCTTAAATGGAGTATGGGCAAGAAAGGCAAAAGAAATTCGTCAGTCATATCTTTTTATTGATTATTCTGAAGATAGCATTGATGAAGTAGTTGATTACGCTTTGGAAGGTGGGTTCGGGTACATTATGGTTTATGATGGCACCTGGTCCAGTTCGCATGGATCATATCTGATAAATAGACAAAATTTCCCGAATGGAGAGGCTGGACTGAAAAGAGCAGTGGACAAAATTCATGCCGCCGGGCTTAAGGCAGGTGTCCATTTTCTCGATAGAATAATTTCAAAGACTGATTCTTTAGTGCATCCAATACCAGATCCGGGTCTTCTCAAGAGATGGGAGAACAAACGTATACTAGAAAGAGATATAGAAGAATTTGAGACATTTATTCCTACGACAACCTCTCCCATAGGGCTTCTTGATAAAGCGGGGAAACACAGGCATTACGGTCGAGAGTTGCAGATTGATAATGAGATAATCACCTATGATGATATACAGATTACTTCCCCATATGGGTTTGTTGGCTGTATAAGGGGGGCTTACGGTACTCATCCTGTCAAACATGAAGAAGGCGCGGAAATCGAAAATCTTGCAGAATTCATCGGTCATTTTGAACCGGATGTCCAATCTGACCTGTACGACAGAGTTGCAAGAAAGATGGCATGGGTTATAGATTATTTCGGATTTGATATGAATTACCCTGACGGAATCGGAGAAAACCTCCGTTTTTATGGGAAAGAACCTATGTGGTATATTAATAACCTGTCAGTGAGTAAATTATACAATTATACGAAGCGGGAGATGCTTTGGACCCACGGACCGATCAGTAATTGGTCATGGCACATTTTCTCAAGGGGAAATACTACTGATTTTGTCACCAGGGGCATAATTGAACATTTTGGTATTGTGTCGATAGATCATTCCAAGTCGAACGCTATAAACCTGCAGCCTTATGAGTTTGGCTGGTTTGGGTTTTTTGGCAAACAAAATGATCGGGATGCGACGAAACCGAGGGAAATTGAATACGCATATTCCAAAAGCTGTGCGTACGATTGTGCTATGTCCCTTGAGACGTATTTCGCATCGCTCAAGGCTAATGGCAGAACTAAGGAAATCTTCGGGATAATGAAAAATTGGGAAGACCTCAAGTTGGATAATTATTTCTCTGAAAATGCCATAAAAAAGATGAAAGAAAAGGGGAAAGAGTTTACGCTTGATAAGGATAGTGAAGGAAACATGGTTGCCCGACAAATCATATATGGACCAGAAACTTATATTAATAAGATTGATGGCGATAATAATTCGTGGGTATTCGAAAATACATTTGACAATCAACCTCTGCTTGTCTCCATTACATCTATGCCAAGACTTGCCGAATATGGCGATCCTGAAAACAAGGTTCTCATCAAGCCAGGGGAATTCAACCTTGAGACTTCGCCCCAGGGGCCGAGGGGACAGGGGAGAAACAGTGAAAGCACAGTGTTTGGACTATCGTTGTCAGACGAGCAGGTGAAGATCGGCGATCAGAGTATTAAAGTGACTGCTACAAATAATTCTGATAATCCTGATGGATGGGGATGCGTAGAGATAATAATGGATGACGTTTTAGACATTACTCAAAATCGCGCCATGGGGACTTGGGTTTACGGTGATGGAAGCGGTGTACCTTTGCATTTTGTAGTTGAAGATATAAGTAGATGGGCGGCAAGGGACTGGTGGGTCAAGCTCGATTTTAAAGGTTGGAAATATGTTGTAATTCCTGAACCGGCGAAAGGCGAGGTGTATAGTTTCCACTATCCGTACAGCAATTACTGGTCGATCAGGCATTTTAATTATGGCAAGGTTGGACGGGTCTATGTATTTCTTACAAATATTCCTTCCCTAAAGAGCGTCACATGCTATTTCACCCAACTTGAGGCATTAAAGGAAAAATCGAGTGCAATTAAAAATCCCAAGATCACCATTGGCTCTCAAACCATCGCTTTCCCCTTTACCCTTGAGGCAGAAGATTATCTTGAGTATTCAGGTTCCCGGCAATTTCGCGCCTTTAATTCCTCTGGCTTTACCACTGCTGAAAATGGTACGAAGGGGGATATTCCGACAGTTTATGCTGGTTCTAATACCGTTACATTCGATTGCGAATCTTCTGATCCTGATGGACAGGCAGCAAAGGTTGAAATTATTACGCTTGGAGAACCGTTTAAATAGAGCAGTGACCATGGCGAGCTGCAAAGTCTAACCGTTTTCAATAAGGGCATGCTATTTCTTCTCCCAAACAGTTAGGCACATAGACTGTCCCCAATTACATAGGTTTTCAGAGACTTTCAGTAAGTGCCTGTTCTAACAGATCAGAAAGTCCCAACTCCTTTGCCCACCTTTTCAGATAGGATATATCTATCTTTGGACCTTGAACTTTGAGAATCCCTTGAATATCCCTCTACTGAAGCTCCGATAGCTCCCCACCCATCTTGAACCATTCTAATTTGCTCAACACAGCGTCCTCTGGGATTTTCACATAGGCTGAACGTGGAAGTTCGCTCAGGATCTGCTCAAGTTTGCGCCGAGAGAACTCAGAAAGATCGAACGGTCTCTTCCCAAGGATAAAGATATCTATCTTGAAGGCTGAAAGCAGATGTATTAGGTTAAAGGAGCCACGGTTCTTAATGGCATCTCTAATCACTTTGGCATCCATGTAGAAATCTTCTTGTAGGAGATCGACGAACGAGGGAATGTGTTCAAATCTTAGGTCGGCCACCAAGTCCGCATCCATAGTTGCCCGAGGCATGCCATGCAGAGTGCTGGCGAAAGATCCGCCTATGAGATAGTCAATATTCAGCTCTTCCAGAGCTTCGATAACCTGTAGAGTGATTGTGATAGCTTCGGGAGTCATCGATGTTCCTCTTTGGATGGATCCCATCCATAGGCTTTTATCATTGTCTCTCGGTTCAGAACCAATGCTGCCCAGCGATAGCGTATCTCTTCTTCTGTAGCCTGGGGATGCCTTTTCCGGAGACCTGCTTGCGCCAACTCCCGTGTGGTCTGCCACATACTATCCACAAGAGCAAACTTTCGATAAGCGGGCATACTTCGAAGGATCTCAATTTGTATCTTCTCCGCCTCTGGTCGGGTATCTGTAAGCCGGGGATTCATTGGAATTTTTCAACTCCGATGCAATTGAAGTATATCTTTGTTAGCATTAGCCCTTAAGTGCCCTGAGGGCTTTCATTTTTTAGGAAGATACGATACATCAATGCTGATGTCAAGAATATTTCCACTGTATCCCGAAAGCGGTGAGAATATTATTCCTCATAGCAATAAAGAGTTGCTTTTGCAGTATACAGTTAGTATATTATACACAAGCTTGTCTATGTTTAGTCTTCTTTTGAAGTACGCTTAAGAGCAAGAAAGATATAGTGTTAATGTCGGAGGTAATGACAGATAGAGGCCCTCTAATTCAGCGGGGCGAAGTGACCTTGAACCTGAAGGTGGGGCCTGGACTGTTCCTTACCAGATTCCATCTTCCCCAAATAGCCGAAAGGACAGAGCCCGGGCAATTCATTCATATCCTGGTGGACGACGGCTACGAGATGCTTTTGAGACGCCCATTTAGTGTCTGCCGCAAGGATGATGACCAGGGGTGGGTCGAAATATTCTACGAGGACATAGGCAGGGGCACAAGGAAACTTTCTATCAAAGAGCCCGGCGATACTGTAGAGGCCCTCGGTCCCCTCGGAAACGGTTTTCGCATAACCGATAGGTGTAAACGAGGGGTTATGGTCGGAGGAGGAAGAGGTGTGGCTCCCCTGGTAATCTTAGCTGAAAAAATGATCCGGGATGGAAGGGAGCCTATTATACTTGCCGGGGTCAGATATAAAAGCCTCCTCTACCCCGACTTAGACTCCACTGGCGCAAAGGTGTTCATCTCCTCAGAGGACGGATCTGTAGGACAGAAGGGCCTTGTGACAGACTTCATGGCTCCGTTTCTGGATCGGAACGATGAGACTGTTGTCTTCACCTGCGGTCCCGAGCGTATGATGGAAAAGGTCACCCATATAGCTTGTGAACATGGAGTCCCGTGTCAGGCCTCAATCGAAGAGAAGATGGGGTGCGGGCTGGGCGTCTGTCTCGGATGTATCGCGGAAGTACCCGGCTCAGAAGGAGACCTATACCAGAGGGTATGCACGGAAGGACCGGTATTTGACGGAGAAGAGGTGTTCCCCTCAATATGAACATAGATACTTCGGTGGAGGTAGGAGGTATAAGTCTAAAAAATCCTGTGCTGGTCGCCTCAGGCACGTTTGCCTACGGTCAGGAATTCTCGAGATTTATGGACCTGTCGCAGATCGGCGGGGTCGTAACCAAGTCCAAAAGCCTCGAACCGAGAAGAGGAAACCCTCCGGGGAGGGTCTTTGAGACAGCTTCAGGAATGCTGAACAGCATAGGCCTACAAAACGTAGGGATAGAGGGGTTCATCAGTGACAAGATGCCCTTTTTGCGCGCTGCGGACACAGCCGTCATCGTAAACATCGTCGGCAAGAGCACAGATGAGTTTGTAGAACTTGCCAGGAGACTGGATGACTGTCCCGGAATAGACGGCGTAGAGGTAAATATGTCCTGTCCCAACGTCAAGGAGGGAGGGATGTCCTTCAGCTGCGATCCGAATCTGGCTTACGAACTCATCTCAGGCGTAAAGAGAGCCACCGACATCCCGGTCATAGGGAAGCTGACGCCCAATGTCACCGACGTTGGGGTCATCGCTAAAGCGGTGGAAGATGCCGGAGCCGATGCGGTCTCACTGATAAACACGCTTGTGGGTATGGCTGTCGATCTGAAGACGAAAAAGCCGGAGCTCTCTACGGTAACAGGGGGGCTTTCAGGACCCGCCGTAAAGCCTGTGGCGTTAGCTATGGTGTGGAAAGTGGCAGAGACAAGAAAGATCCCCATAATCGGCATAGGCGGGATAACTTCTGCCGAGGACGTCTTAGAATTTATGATAACAGGTGCATCCGCCGTCCAGGTCGGGAGTGCAAACTTCAGACAGCCTAATATTTCTGCCATAATAGCAGAAGGAATAGTGGAGTACTGTCAGGAGAACAAGATTGAGCGAATATCCGATATAGTCGGAACGCTTGAGGTTGACGTTGAAGGTAGCCTGAGCCCGTCCGAGCTGCTTGAGGAGGTGCAAAGATGAAAAAATTTCTCGGGATAGTGCTAGTCCTTTTAGGGATACTGATCCTGCTTAAAGGCGTATTCGGAATGGCTATCTTCTTAGTTGGAGTCATCTGGTTCTCTATTAAATTATCAGCCGCCCTTATACTCATCTGGTTCGGATTGAGCTTTATAAGGCGTAAGCGAAAGGGAAAGACGACCCTCACATCACTTTGAACATGGGGATATATGCTTCGAGCTTTTTACATTCTCTTAATTACATTTTCCATAGCCGCCGCCTTGTTGGGGTGCGATCCGAATCCGATCTACCGCGCGGATAAAGATTCTCAGGATAAGCGTCATAAAACAGTTGCGATCCCCAAAAATGTTTACCAGACGGGTATGTGCTCCTACTACGGAGAGAAATTTCACGGCAGGACGACGGCAAACGGTGAAATATTCGATATGTACGCCTTAACAGCAGCGCACAAGAAGCTCCCCTTTGGGACTGTAATTAAGGTTACCAACCTCCAGAACGGTATGAGTATTACCGTCAGGGTAAACGACAGGGGACCGTTTGTGAAAGGTAGGATACTCGATCTTTCATACGCCGCTGCCCAGGAGGTAGGGATGATAAGGACTGGAGTCGCAAAAGTAGCCATAGTGATTGTAGAGCAAAAATGAAGGATGCGTTGAGATTGCTTCGCTTTGCTTGCAATGACTGAAGGACGAAACAAGCAAGGTCATTGCGACGGGTGAAACTCCGAAGCAATCTCGATTCTGGGCTGGAGACTGACATGTGTTCTGGTGGGAAGTAGAAGATTTAGCCTGGCATTAGTTCAACGAGGTAGTACTCTGAAGGGAGGCGCCTCAGAAAATATTGAAAGGAGGTAGCAAATGAAAACCTATATCATGCTGCTCAACTGGACGGAGCAAGGGATACAAAACATCAAGGATAGCCCCAGCCGGGTCGATGCGGCCAGAAAGGCTTTCCAAGATGCGGGTGTGGTATTCAAAGATTTCTACATGACGATTGGTCAATATGATATGATCGCCGTCTGTGAAGCGCCGGACGATGAAACGATAGCCAAGCTGGCATTGGTTACTGCCTCGGCAGGCAATGTCCGAACCGAAACCCTTCGGGCTTTCACAGAGGATGAATACCGGAAGATCATTGGTGAGCTGCCATAAGTAATTACCTACTTGCACGCTATTAGCTAACCCGGTGCGCCTCCCTGTTAGCTAAATTCGCATACCTTAGATAATGATGCAGGAGACAACAGTTCGTGGGACGAATTACAATTAAGATCAGAGTCGAAAATCTAATGGACGTGATGCTCACCGAGCGCGGAGAGTTAGAGCCTGAGCAGATTCGGTCTGTCGAACTGGAAGCCTTAGTAGATACTGGGACAACGCTTCTATGCCTGCCCGCAAAAGTTATCTCAGATTTGGGGCTGACTCCTCTGGGAACTCCAGGAGCAAGGACAGCTAATGGAACTGTCGAGCGTCAAGTGTTTCAGGGAGCACGCTTGACCATTATGGATAGGACCTGCACGGTAGATGTGATGGAACTTCCGGAGGACGTTCCCCCGCTTGTGGGATACATCCCTTTAGAAAACCTGGATCTTCAACCAGATCCAAAAAAACAAGCCCTGATTCCCAACCCTGAGCACGATGGGAAGATGGTTATGGATCTTTATTAAAGCTGAGATTGCGCCGGACGATGGAATATCGAAATTCAAGGATTGAGACTCCTTAACGACGAGAGGCTCAGGAAGTTTATAGAGAAGAGACAGCCTACTTTGGCAAGTTTGTGCGGACCGTATAATCATAGTTCGGAGGATAGAATAGGAGTGGAAGGGGAGGCGTAGGCGGATCACGAACGAGAAGCTGTTGAAGATACCGCAGTGGACGACCGGCTCCAGGCTGCTGAAACTGGGCAAGCGCGCCGCAGTGGCACGGATCGCGTAGGCTGTATCTGACCACCCTCTGGCGGGTCGGCGTATTTCTCAGAAAGAAATTGACTTCGGATGGTTAGCAATCTACCCGTCAAAATGAGCTTGACAGAACATTAGAGGAGAAGGGCATGGAACTCTCACTTATGGCAGCGAGCATGCTTGAGCGGTCCTGGGAAGAGATGTTGGATTCGGCAAAGCGCCACGACATCCATTTGGTCGAGGCCTGCGGCGGAGGACACATTCCCAAAGTTCACTATGACCCGGTTCAGCTTGCAGCGGACCAATCGGTGTTCGATGCGTTCAAGCACAGCCTCGAGGAGCGCGAAATGAGGATCTGTTCCTTTGGCTGCCATGGCAATCCCATCCACCCAAACAAAGAGATCGCGGATGCGGCTCATGCAGACTTGGTGGCGACCTGCAAGATCGCTAACTGGCTGGACATTCACCACATCAGCTTGCTCGCCGGAACACCAGGGGGCGGCCCGGATGACAAGACTCCCAACTGGATTATCAACTCCGCCTTTGTCATGTGGAAGGATGCTTATAATTGGCAGTGGGATCAAAAGATCATCCCGTACTGGAAGCAGGCCGCCAAAATTGCTGACGAGTACGACGTCAGGCTGTGTATCGAGCCACACACTGGTGATGCGGTCTATAACACCCAGACGTTCCTTCGGCTCCGCGAAGAGGTCGGGCCGACCATCGGCATGAACCTGGACCCATCTCACCTCTGGTGGCAGGGCATAGATCCGATCGTGTTTATCGAAACGATCGCCGATGCGGTCTATACTTGCCACGTGAAAGATGTCGCCCTGGACCCCAGACTCGTAGCCCGCGACGGCATCGCCTCCAGCGCCTACTACGACGAGTGGGACAAGCGTTCCTGGAGCTACCGCACGCTCGGCTATGGTCATGGCGAGTTATTCTGGCGCGACTTCATCACGACGCTGCGTCGAGTCGGATATGATGGCCCTCTGAGCATCGAGTGCGAGGAGCCCTACCTGACCGTTGACGACTCGCTGGCCAAGGCAGTCCAGCTCCTAAAATACGTGATGCCTGAAGAACCTATGCCCGAGGGGAATTGGATGGATGCTTACCAATTGGATGATTATGCAGCGAGCCTTACCAGGAAGGACGAGTAAAACGCTGAAGGATAGATTAGGAGTGGAAGAATAGAAGTAGGCCAATCATGAACGAGAAGCTGTTGAATATGCCGCAGTGGACGACCGGCTCCAGGCTCTTAAAACTGGGCGAGCAGATAGAATTCCACTTCTTCCTTCCGATCGGGATGTCCGCGGACGACCTGGTGATCTTCCCGAAATACCTCGAGCGGGCTAATCCAGGTAAAAAGTTCACTGCTGGTGGAGATCTGGATTGGCTCGAGACGCTGGAATCGGAGAGAGTCGAGCTGGATTTCCAGAACGGGCGCGCGACTGTCACGTATCAGCCGCGGCGCCCGGGCAATTACATAGCGCGCTGGCGCGCCGCCGGCGAATCGTTCTACCGCTATTTCTCGGTAATCGAAGACGACTGGATCGTTATACGTTTTAGTTCGTTCCTCGAACTGGAGCCAAATCCGACTCTGCACGGGGCCGGCGTGCCGCTGGATTATCGGCTTCCGATAGATCGGTTTGACGAGAACGACCCGCTCTTTGAACGTTTTCGTGAGAACCACCGCCGTTTCGGCGACGCCATCGCTGCCGTACTGCCCGATACCCCGCTGGCCCGCAGTGAAGCTACCATGACGTCCGACCATCGCGAGCTGCTTTATGGGCAGATGCTGGAGAAGGTCCGGTCGCTGCTGCCGGACGCCAACGACGCCCGCACCGCTCGGATCGAGATGTGGCACGACCTGGACCCGGGCTACGTGGAGACTCTTCAGCGTCTGGGTGTGAACAGTCACTTTGGCCTGCGGCAGGCCAACGACAAGCCGTGGCTGGGAATGCCGGAGTTTCCCTATTTCGCCTCACAAGTGGATTGCCGAAAGGTTGACCAGAGCGAAAATGGCTCCGTGGTTGTGCATCAGTGGGACTTCTGCGGAGGCTACCATTTTCTGGGGCCGGTTCGTTATCACTACGGCATGTCGGAGGGGCAGTGGGACGTCGCGCTCAAATGCCTCGTGCCGGGCATGGAAGAAGCCAGGAACCTGGTGGAGATGAGCGGACACCCGGCGTTCCTTGTTCCCCTGTATGACGGCGTCACCAAGCATTACGACGTGTCGAACCCTCTCTTTAGGGAGGGTTACGAAGGCGAGCAGATGTTCCGGTTTGTGGAACAATACCAGCGGCACTTCTTTTTCGAATTCACCAAAGAGTACAAGCTCGTCTTTGCCCGCTCACTTGACATCGCCGACTATTATCGCCGGCATTTCAAGGTGACGCCGCGCACCGTGTTCAGCAGCAAGACGGATCACCTGCACTATGACGTATGGTGGCTGACCAAGTGGACCGTCGTGCGTGAACTCGTCCCGCGCGAACGGATCCCGTGGCTGACGCGCATCTCCACCATAATGGATGAGCGAAGAAGGGACGGCCGATACAAGGACCCGCTGTCGTGCGAGTATCTAATCGTCGAGGACCAGAAGCGCCAGATCCGCTTCGAGCGTGAGAGCCCGAATCCAATCTGGTGGTTCGATTACACCGATCAGACCGTCGGCCCGCTCGGCAGCGCCATCAGCCACGTGGAGACGCCGGACGTGGATGTCGCTCCATCCAAGTGGTCGCGCGACGGCGGCCTGCCGATTCGATTGAAAATGCTGACCACAGCCAGCTTCAAGGACTACGCCATAGCGCTGTGGGACGTGCCCAGGGCGCTGGCCGAGAATCCCGGCCGGGTTGAAACGAACGCGAAGGACTTTCTGCTGGCCAGGAATACGGATGGTGAGTTTCACCTGGTCCTCTTTTTCGATCTGGAACCCGATGCCGAGATATGCGTCAGCCTAAAAGACTGAGTAGGATCAAGAAAAGACAGGATGGCAATCGCAATCTTACTGTCAATCTCTAACGAGAAGAGGCTCAGGAAGTTCATCCACAAGAAGATAGTCTATGTTGTCAAGTTTATGCTGACTGTATAATCTTGGTTAGGGAACTAGAAATTATTGTAGCAAGGAGGAAGAGCTATGGCACTTCCTTAAGAACTACTCTTGAGGACATAACCGAGCTTTGCAAATATTTGGCAACGAAACCAACCGGGGCCACTGTTAAGGAAGCTAAGACTGTGCTTAATTCTAAGAGGCTTGACGGTCGCAAGCTCGCAGCGCTTAAATTCTGGGATCTCATTAGCGAAGAAGAAGATGGTCGTCTCAAGCTAAGTCCTGCGGGGAGGAAACTTGTTGAAAGAGAGGATCATGTCACTCAAGTCCTTCTCAATGTGGTTCATAAGATCCCTGCATATTCAGCGATTGTTGAAAGGGTCGCGCATCGACACGAAGACTCACTGACCACGTTAGATGTCGCTGCACATTGGCACGATCATTTTCGCGAAGAAGTGGGAGAAAATGAATCAAGCATCAAGAACCAAGCCATTTGTTTTTTTCATGTTACCGCCGGTGCTAAACTGGGAACACTAATTCCTGGCAGGAAAGGCAATCCTACCCGTTTCAGTTTTGCTGCTGAAGCGCTGATCGACTTCATAGGACACAAAGGGCAGGCCCATAAATCAGTAGAACCACTAATAGAAGGACCAGATGTAGATGAAGAGGAGGAGGTATCAGAAACGCCTGTGGAACTTGCTCGGGTTCAAGAAACAAGAGATAAGCCACTTGGACAATCCATCTTTATTGCTCACGGAAAAAACAAGAAACCTTTAGAGCAGCTAAAGAAGATTCTAGAACAATTCAAGATCCCCCATAAAGTAGCTATGGAAGAACCAAACCTTGGGCGTCCGATAAGCGGGAAAGTACGAGAGGTAATGAAGTCATGTAACTGTGCGATTTTGATCTTTACTGCTGATGAAAAACTTACGGACAAGGATGGAAAAACAATATTCCGTCCAAGCGAGAATGTTGTTTATGAGCTTGGCGCGTCAGGATACTTGTATGATCATCGCATTGTAATAATGAAAGAAACAGACGTAGACTTCCCTGCGAATTTTGGAGATCTTGGGTACATTTCTTTCGAAAAGGATGACTTGGAATCAAGAACTATGGATATCCTTAACGAGCTTATTGGCTTTGGTATTGTGAAGATCTCCACATAGTCGGCTGACAATGCGCTGCACCCGATTGCTATTCCACTGTGCGCCATTTCGGGAGATCAGCTTAGTCGTTAGGCAAATAAAAACCATCAAATAGGCAAAAACCAAATCTGCGCAAAAGTAAACAGGGGAGAGGAAGAATGCACTTAGCCGAAAGTATGAGCAGACTCGGGACGGAGACTGCGTTTGAAGTCCTGGCAAAAGCCAAGAAGCTGGAAGCCCAGGGGAAGGACATCATTCATCTGGAGATTGGTGAGCCGGACTTCGATACTCCGTCCAACATCAAGGAGGCGGCAAAAAGAGCCATTGACGACGGCTATACTCACTATGGGCCATCTGCTGGGTTGCCCGAATTGAGGGAGGTCATAGCAGAAGAGGTCCAAAAGACCAGGGGTGTGGACTGCAATCCAGATCAGATCGTAGTGACGCCCGGCGCCAAGCCCATAATGTTCTTCTGTATCATGGCCTGCGTCGACCCGGGCGAGGAGGTGATCTATCCGAATCCGGGCTTCCCCATCTACGAATCGGTCATAAACTTCATCGGTGCAAAGCCCGTTCCGCTTCCGCTCTTGGAGGAGAAAGAGTTCAGCTTCTCCGTAGATGACTTAAGGGACAGAGTCAGCGATAAGACCAGAATGATAATCTTGAACTCGCCTCAGAATCCTACGGGCGGAGTCCTCTCAAAGGAGCATATCGAAGCCGTAGCACAGATCGCACTTGAAAGGGACATCATAGTCCTGACGGATGAAGTCTACAGCAGAATCCTCTACCGTGGCGAACACGAAAGCATTCTGTCTATTCCCGGCATGCAGGATAAGACGATCCTTCTGGAGGGATTCTCCAAGACCTACGCTATGACCGGATGGCGAATGGGCTACGGAGCTATGCCCGAAACTCTCGCAGAACAGGTCGCAAAGCTTATGGTCAACAGCAACTCCTGCACTGCCAGTTTCACCCAGATAGCCGGAATAGAGGCGCTAACTGGACCACAGGATGAATCGGAGAAGATGGTCACCGAGTTTAAGATAAGGCGGGACGCCATAGTAGAAGGGCTAAACAGCATCGAAGGGATAAGCTGTCTGAGTCCACACGGGGCCTTCTACGTCTTTCCCAACGTTAAGGAACTTCCCATGGACTCCGAAAAGCTCCAGGACTATCTATTACATGAAGCAGGCGTGGCGTGTCTTTCAGGCACGTCCTTTGGGGAATATGGAGACGGATATCTCAGATTCTCCTACGCCAACTCCGTTGAGAACATAAAGGAAGCCCTCCAAAGGATGGAGAAGGCGACCTCTAAACTATAGGGAGTGAAAACTTTGAAATCACAGATCTTTTTGACAGCGGTCCTTTTGACTGCATTGGCCACACTGTCCTGCGCACTGGATGGAGGACCCGGGGCGTCCGGAGCCGCAGCGGCAGATGTAGATCTTGAAGAGGTCTTGAAACTCTACAAGGACTTCGTCAAACGGGACAGCAGGGATCTCAGAAGCTTTGAGAACGACATCAACGCTAAAGGTCTCTACAAGGGCCAGGGGCGTGTGGAGGTCAGAGAGCAAAAAGACGGTAGCATCGTGGGCTTTGTCGACAGGGACAGAATGTCAGGATATAGTCCAGGTTCGGACATGCTCGTCTTCAAGCTCGAAGCTGAGAGGTCTTCCCAGAGGCTAGTCGCCACCGACCGTTACCGCCGCCACAGCTACATCGGCGCGGGGGATATACTGACCATGTGGATGATCAGCAGCATGTTCAGAGGCCAGTACGGCTACTACGGGGGCTATCCAAGGTACGACTACAGGTATCAACGCTCCGGATATTACGGCAGAACCGTAAGACAGGGGAGCCTTGGAAGAGGTAGGACAAGAGGCTTCAGCGGCGGAGGCTTCAGAGGAGGGAAATAGGAGATATGGGGGAAAAGCGGACGTTCGGCTATAGAGACGCCGGAGTGGATATTTCCGCCCAAGATGATGCCATAGGGAGAATGAAATCGGCCGTACGCTCCACATTTGGTCCCTCTGTCCTATCCGACGTCGGGAATTTCGGCGGACTTCTGGCGTTAGACGTAAAGAGCTACAAAGAGCCGGTGTTGGTTGCGAGCATAGACAGCGTCGGAACCAAGCTCAAGATAGCCTTCTTGACCGGAATCCACAACACCGTCGGAAGAGACCTTGTAGCGCACTGCGTCAACGACATACTTGCCCAGGGGGCAAGACCCCTCTTTTTTATGGACTGTCTGTCTATGGGGAAACTCGACCCCGATGTAGCCAAAAGCGTGATCGAAGGAATAGCGGAAGGATGCAGGCAGGTAGGCTGTGCCCTCTTAGGAGGCGAGACCGCCGAGTTGCCAGATTTCTACGAGCAGAATGAGTACGATTTAGTGGGGACTATAGTGGGGATCGTCGAGAAAGAGAAGATAATAGACGGTTCGGCTATTAAGAAGGGCGATAAGATAATCGGCATAGCCTCCGACGGTCTGCACACCAACGGATATTCCCTGGCAAGGAAGCTGTTGTTCGAAGTGGCAGGGCTTGAGATTGACGACTTTGTAGAAGAGTTAGGAACGACGCTTAAAGAGGAACTCCTCAAGCCTCACAGATGTTATTTCAAACCCTTATGGGGACTCTTAGAAGAGGACGGCATCAAAGGCATCGCCCACATCACGGGAGGAGGACTAAAAGACAACATCCCAAGGATCCTTCCCGATGGGGTGGCAGCGCTCGTAGACACAAAATCGTGGGATGTTCCGCCTATATTCTCCCTCCTTCAAAGGGTAGGAAATGTAGCTTGGGACGAAATGTTTCGCACCTTCAATATGGGAATTGGCTTAGGCCTGTTGGTCTCCAAAAATTATGCTAGTGATGTCCTTAAGGTCTTGGAAGATAACAAGGAAAAAGCCTATATAATAGGAGACATAGTTGACGGAGATAAAGAAACCAGATTCACCTGCTGATCAAGATAGCATCTCAGCTCCAAAGTACAGTTTTGTCAAATACCAGCTCCCCGCTATTCTATGGGCGACCGCAATATTTATCGCTTCATCCATACCCAAGGAGTACACCCCCTCTATCAGAATATGGAACATCGACAAAGCGGCCCATTTTTTGGAGTTCTGCATATTGGGTATCTTGGTTTCTACAGCATTCTACAAGGCAAGACATTCTGAGTTCAGACAAAGAGCCCTTACATTGGCTCTATTGGTGACCGTGATATGGGCAGCTTCAGATGAGATCCATCAGATGTTCGTACGCGGGAGAGTCGCTTCTATCTTCGACTTTATTGCCGACGCATTTGGAGCTGTGGCCGCCAGATTTTCCTTTCCGGCCCTCTTCATGAGAGGACCTGAACAGATAGAGATCAAGAGCCGTGAAGGATTGGAATGACAAAACAGATACACGTTGTCGTCAAAAGGACTAACAGATGCTTTTCAAGTTGTTAATGTTGGGGATCCTGCTGATACTTGTCTACAATCTTGTCAGGATCGTGAGGAATGAATCCCAAAGGAGAAAAAGAAAAAGAATAGACCTGAACAGTTCAAAGATACAGGACGCGGAGTTTAAAGACATAGAAGAGTCAGATTCATAAATAGCAGACAGTCAGGGAGAGTAGGTGTCCTGACAACAGTCCACCCAAAGAGGAATTACCTAAATGGAAAGGAACTCGCTAAACAACGACGATATAGCACGCATTATCTCGGAGAGATATTCCCTGTCCAGGGAGGATGTAAGCAGAGTCCTGGAAGGAGTACTATCTGAGATTAGTGTGGCGCTGGAGAAGGGAGAAAAGATTGAACTAAGGGGATTCGGGACGTTTAGACCTTCCATACGGGTCAAACAGTCTAAGGATGCACTGGATCAGTCTTCCCAGATGAAGCCAAAACCCCATTTCAAGCCGTACTCCAAATTCAGAGATAAGATAGAAGAGAGCCTATCTCAAAGAAAGGTGGACGACCTGCCAGAACAAGCCTTTGTCAGTGAGGGCTCTGCATCTGAAACTCCCCCGGATTTCGAAGGGCAGAAGGGCGTTTTAGAAAAGATGGAAGACGAATTAGAAAGATATAAGAAAGAGGTAAAAGAGGACGCCCAAAAGAGAGATCCTTGGGCCGCTGTTGAAAAGTACAAATATATCCTTACAAGAGAGCCCAGAAATGTTGAGGCCAGAAACGGCCTGGGATTGGTCTACGAGCAGTTAGGAGATTACAACAAGGCTGCCAGCGAATTCAAAGAGGTCCTGACTGTAGACCCCAACAATCTGGACGCTCACTACAACTTGGGGACAACCTACTGGCAGAGTGGTCTCTTTACAGAGGCTGAAGCAGAGTTCAGCAAAGTAATAGAGATAGAACCGGGAAGCTTCAGGGCACACTACACTATGGGAGTCCTGCTGTGCAAAAAAGGTCACTACGACAGGGCCATACTTGATCTTCAAAGGGCCATTAACATAGAGAAAAACTTCTTTGAGCCCTACTATTATCTCGGAGCCGCCCATCTCCACAAGGGACTTTACGACAGGGCCATACAATCGTTCCAGAAGTTTTTGGAGAGCGATCCGAACAACGGCAGGGCGTACTGGTATTTGGGGGTGCTCTACGACAGAAAGAATCAGCCCAAAGACGCGTTGGCGATGTACCGCAGGGCCCATGAGCTAATGCTCGGACGTAGAAAGAGTTGATGCCCCAGCGCTGTATCCTTTTACTTTCTTATGGACTACAAACAGCTTTTAGCGCACACCGAACGGAGGGATTTTTCTCCGCTCTACCTGTTATACGGTCAGGGTGAGTTTCAAAGGGATGAGACACTCTCCTTACTTGTCGAGTCTATAGTTGCCCCCTCAAACAGAGATTTCAACTTGAGCGTCTTTTACTCCGATGAGACAGCACCGGAGACTGTGGTCAACGCCGTTACTTCGTTCCCACTGATGTCTCCTAAAAGGGTGGTGGTACTCAAGAGGTGCGAGCAGATGTCTCAAAAGATGGCCCAAGCACTCCTGCCGATGATTTCAGATCCTCCGGAGACTACATCTTTTATCTTGGTCGGGGGGAAAATGGATGTAGCTGGAGGAAAGACCGATACGCGCAGGGAGGTATTTTCCCAGCTTCTAAAGAGAGGCACAGCAGTCGAGTTTAAGCCTCTCTACGACAGGAGCATTCCCGGATGGATAGTGGGGAGAGTCAAAAGGTGTAACAAGAAAATATCTCCTGACGCCGTCAGATTACTTCACCAGAGCGCTGGGAGCAATTTAGGTGATCTTTCCAATGAGATAGAAAAACTTTCGATCTCTGTGAGCGACAGGCCTCAGATAGACAAAAAGGATGTGGAAGATGTGGTCGGGTATTCCAGATCTGAGAGCATTTTCGACCTTACGGATGCAATAGGGGAAAAGGATACGTCAAAGGCCCTATTCATAGCCGGGAGAATGTCTGCAAAGGGAGAAAAGGGCACAAGGATCGTAGCGGCTATCTTTCGGCATCTTATGATCCTCTTGAAGGTCCAGAAATTGGAGGGGTCAGGGCTTCCACCTGATGAACTGTCCAAAAAGCTCAGAGTTCACCCGTATTTTGTAAAGAATTACTTAGCCCAGGCTAAAAACTTCCTTGAGGATGAACTCTTGGAGGACACCGAGCTCCTCCTCCAAGCTGATAGCGAGCTTAAGGGAGGAAGGACAAGAAGAGGCGAAAAGACATCTGTCGAGACACTTGTAAGGAGACTTTGCACAAGCTCAAAATGAAGATGGCCGGGCTTTTCAAACCCGGCCAGAACTATCTAACTGCGGGACTTTAATACCTTTTTAAGCACATTGGGTGGAAGAGGAAAGATCCAACCTCTATTCTTGATTATGCCCTTTGCCAACTCCGAAGGAATTGCAACGATTATTTCAGGTTCCACCGACCATCCTCCAGCGAAGCCTCCCACAGCGCTTCTGGCATGCACACCCGAGAAGCCTCCTGGATCGATCCCATCTTGAGCATAATCTGAGTGACCTCCGCCGAATACAGAGTGCAGCCTGAACGAGTAACCGTTTATCACAGCTGGGGCGCTGAGAAATGCTGCCGCAGCGGGTGAGGCTACCATGCCAAGCACCTTGACGGTGTAGAGGATATCGTTGAGGTCTCCTCCCTCACCGCCGCAAGTTATAGCCCAGTGAAGAGTGCTGATGTGCTGATCTGCTGCCTCTCTTCCCCCCTCCTGACCCAACTTTATCAATTCCTCGTGATCCAACATTGACACGGTGCCTCCGCCCGCACCAGAAAGATAGACCAGTCCGGATTCCGAAAAAATGGCTCCAGCAAGTCCTGCCCCTGCAATAGATCCGACTTTTTCCTCAAACGTGCCGAGGTCGATCCCTATTTCTTTTATCCTGTCGTAGACATCAAACTTTCTTCTCATTTCATCAGGAATCAGAGCCTCATCGTAAAAGCGTCCCATTATGCCTCCACATGTTTAAGGTTAAATTATGGTTCTCATCCTCTCAAAATAGACCACTTTGATATAAAAAGATAATAAAGAAAATAGGTAAAGTCAAATGATTAATTATAATGCAATCTCTCGCCCAAAGTCATCTTATGATTCCGATACAACATTATTTCATCGCGAAATCCCTAAGGAAAAAAGGTGTTGACATATCTTCAGTTACAAGTTATCTTAAGTTATATAATGTAGGCAGTATTAACGCTCAAATACACATTGGGAACGGGGGGAATAGATGCGCTTGAACGTCACGGCAAGACACTTTGCCGTGTCTGACTCGTTAAGGGAACATATTAACGCTGAAATAGCCAAATTGGAGAAGTTCTACGACGGCATAATAGATTGCAATGTAACAATGAACGTGGAGAAGCACAGGCACTCTGTGGAGATAGCAGTAAACGTCTACAAACATAGCTGGTGGCGACTCACCAATCGGACAATATGGGCGCGTCGGTAGATGGCGCAGTGGAAAAGCTTAAGCGCCAGTTGAAGAAATTGCACGATAAGATAAGATCAAAGCGCATAGACAAAGAGTCAATACTGATGGATTCTCTTGACTCGGAGAACACAAATGAAGATGAGTAAATCAGTTTTTCCAAAAATTCAAGGCGGTGTTCGTATATGACAGAGGTCGGGGTAGGTTATGTACTTGAGGAATATGGCAGAAGGTTGAGACTCCAGCTTCTGGCCGGTAAAGACGGGCTTTGGCGGAAGATGAACACGACTGAGATACATCGTGCGGGCCTGGCGCTTACCGGCTTTATAGACCTCTACACCTACGATAGAATCCAGGTCATAGGTAACACGGAGATGCTCTACCTAAGTAAAGTCTCCGAATACGACAGGAGTGAGGCACTCAAGACTATATATCAATTTGATCTCCCCTGCGTTGTGCTCACTGACAACAACGATCCACTGCCGCTTATGATCGAACTGGCAGACCAGACTGACATTCCTCTTTTGAAGACGACCCTTGGAACGACCAAATTTAGCCACCTCTTCAACTTCTACCTGGACGACCTTCTGGCTCCTCAGACAACGCGGCACGGATCGCTTGTGGACGTCTATGGTGTGGGGCTCTTCTTTACAGGGAGGAGCGGAATAGGCAAAAGCGAAATAGCTCTGGACCTTGTCGAAAGGGGACATCGGTTAGTTGCCGACGACATAATCACTGTCACCAGAAAGGACCAGGGCATACTTGTGGGAAGCTGTGATCCGACCCTTAGCCATTTTATGGAGATAAGAGGCGTAGGATTAATAGACATAAGGAGTATGTTTGGCATTAGGGGCATAAGGTTGCAAAAGAGGATCGAAGTCGAGGTTCAACTTGTAGATTGGAGCAAGGATTTACAATACGAAAGGACAGGCATTGATGATAAGGCCACTACCATCTTGGATATAGAGGTTCCTGTGGTCACTGTCCCTGTCTATCCGGGAAAGAACGTCACCGTAATATCCGAATCTATAGCCCTGAACTACGTGGAGAAGATACATGGCTATCACGCCGCCAGGGAGTTCGACAAAAGGCTGATAAAGAAGATGGAAAAAGAACGCGAAGAAAAGCCCGAAGAAGAGGCTATTGCCGCGCGCAAAGACCTGGAATAACAGAACAGTAGACAGAGTACCTCCTCCTATCCCTTGAGTCCCGATTGAATCTATCGGGGGTTCAATCGGGGGCAAGCCACGAAGTGGACGAAGCAATTCTCCATTAGACTGCTTCGTCCTGCTTGTGCGCTGCCTTAGGCTTACCCTCTACTTAATCTATCGTGTGAATACGTACATCTTCCACATTGCCCTCTTCACCGCGCTTGCGTTTACTCTTTCTGGAGCGGATATTTCGTCTTCTAAGGAGAGAATAATCATAATTTCCCCTCACTGGGAAGGGATAGAGCACGAATTTGAAAGGGCGTTCAAAGAGGCTTATGAGGGCATAGAGATAGAATGGCTCGATGTGGGAGGGACCTCCGACATTTTAAAATTTGTCAAGTCCGAATTTTCCCAAAACCCCGATGGGATCGGTGTCGATCTCTTGTTCGGCGGGGGAACCGATCCCTTTTGGGAACTTGCCCGACTGGAACTCCTCCAGCCATATAAGGTTCCCGATAAGATCTTAGACAGAGTGGGGAAGACTGTCGCCGGGGTCCCCGTATATGACCCCCAATACAAATGGTACGGCGCCGCCCTTGCTGGATTCGGTATAATCTACAACAAAAAAGTACTAGATATAATGAAGTTGCCTGAACCCAAGGCGTGGGAGGATCTGACAGATCCTCCCCTTTTGACCTGGGTAAGCTCCGCAGATCCCAGAAATAGCGGAAGCGTCCATATGATGTACGAGATCATCCTCCAGGCCTACGGATGGGATAAGGGATGGCAGGTCATAACCTGTATGGGGGCCAACGTAAGAAACTTTGTGAAGGGCTCAGGGCAGACGCTAAAAGAGGTGTCCACAGGTGATGCGGCGTACGGCCTGGCTATAGACTTTTACGCTACGTCCACAATTAATCGGGTCGGACGGGACAAAATTGGCTACGTAATGCCCGAGGGGCTCACAGTCGTCAATCCCGACGGAATAGCCATGCTAAAGGGAGCACCCAACCCAAAGATTGCGGGGAAGTTCATTGACTTTGTCCTTTCGGAGAAGGGACAGAAGATCTGGTTCTACAAAAAAGGCACTCCCGGTGGCCCGATGGACTTTCAACTCAACAGACTTGCCGTCACCCCAAAACTCTATGATCGAAATAAGGCCTACAACTCCGTCTATATAAACCCCTTCGAAATGAAGTCGAGTCTAACCTACGACTCCGGCAGAGGATCGGAAAGATGGAGCATACTCAACGACCTTATCGGAGTAATGATCATAGATTCGCACGGCGATCTGGTAAGGGCCTGGAAATCTATCCTGAAGGATGGACCGCCCAAGGAAGAATCAAGAGAAAGACTCTCCCGTATGCCCCTTAGCGAAGACGAATTATTTGACCTTGCCCGCAGGAAGTGGAAAGATGCCGAATTTAGGAACAGGAGCATATTAGAATGGACGCTCTTTGCCAGAAAGAAATACCGGGAAATTGGCGGCCGGGATTCCCTCTTTAACATAAGATATGTACTTCCTATCATTACGATCACGTTCGGCGCAGTGTTGATCGTATACCTGTGGAGACTAAAACCAAGTAGACAGTAGCCCCCGGTCCCCGATAGACTCAATCGGGGATTCAATCTGGGGTAGACAGGCACCTCCTGCCCTCCCTTGTCCCCGATAGATTCAATCGGGGATTGCTTCCAGGATTCGGACTCTTGGTCATTGCGAGCTGAAGCCCCGAGCAAAGCAAGGGGCCAGCGAAGCAATCTCGGTCTGACTCTTTCCCCTCGGTATACTGTCTATGTTTGTGTCTACTTAATAATGATGTTTCGAAGACTCAAAAGAAAGATCGCCCTATCCTTGTGCTTGGGAGTGATAGTCTTTATCGCTATTAGCCTCCACTTTGACTATCACAGGATAATAGTAGCCTTTCAGGCCTTCCACTGGATATACCTTCCACTGATCCTTCTGTTTTCTGTTTTTAATTACGCCCTCAGATTTTTCAAATGGGATTTTTATCTTTCCAAACTTGATGTACTCCTCCCCAAAATGGACAGCTTATCCGTCTTTATGGCGGGGCTCTTAATGTCCGTCACTCCGGGTAAGATTGGCGAAGTCCTCAAAGCCCACTTGGTCAAGAGGCTCAACGGGACGCCCATGAGCGTAACGGCTCCCATAATCGTAGCCGAAAGGCTCACCGACTTCATCTCCCTGCTAATCATATCCTCAGTCGGAGTCTTTGCATTTCAATACGGAGCCAGAGTACTAATAATAAGCTCTGCGCTTACGCTTATATTGCTCGTAGCAGTAGGAAGCAGAAGGATTGCCCTACCTTTGATTGCGATTTTCGAGAGGATACCAATTATATCCCGGATGGGTGGAAAGATGAAGGTAGCTTACGAGAGCACGTACATAATGGTGACATTCCGAAATCTGCTCTGGCCCATAGTTCTGAGCGTAGCAGCCTGGTCCTGCGAATGCTTCGGCCTCTATCTTACACTTATAGCCTTCGATGTTCTGCCGTCAACTCTTGGTACTTTCTTCATTTACGCTTTCTCCACCCTCATCGGCGCGATCACCATGCTCCCCGGCGGCATAGGAACGACTGAAGGTAGCATGGCGTGTCTGCTTATTGTGCTTTTGAGCCTCCCCAGACACATCGCCGCTGCATCCACCCTAATAATCAGAATATGCACCCTGTGGTTCGCCGTTGCACTTGGGGCTATCGTACTTCTTCTCAATCGTAACACGTTTGTATCTGATCGGGAATTAGAAAGTATCGAGCAAACATGAAAGGGACTCTTTGGAAATCGCCATAATCTCCATAGGCAGTTTCTTAGCTTCCGGCGTCGGCGCCACCATCGGAATTGGAGATGCCATAATTTTGCTGCCTATCGTAGCTGCTTTTATGGACTTAAAGCAGGCCGTGGCCGTGGTAGCTATCGCCTTAGTATTCACCAACGCCGTAAGGACGTATGCATTTCGCAAAGATTTGCATTTGAAGGCGTTAGGGGTCTCCTTGACAGGGAGCATTTTCGGGAGCATAGTGGGGGCTTATTCCCTGGCATATCTACCCTCAGAAGTTCTGAAAAGGATAGTCGGCTCTCTGTTGGTCTTATACGTTGCGTCTCAAACGATGAAAATGGGAAGGGATTTTAGAGTGGGTGCTGGCGGACTTACGCTTGCGGCTCTTCCTGCGGGATACATCTCGGGGATTATGCACACGTTTGGACCGATTACGGCACCTTTCCTTTTGGCGTACGGACTCACGAAAGAATCTTTAGTAGGAACACTCGGAGCGATTGCGTTATCTATGATGATTCCGAAGATATTTATATACTCTCAAATTGGACTCTACGATGAGAAGGTTTTAATCATCGGCACAATAGCGGCTTTTGCAGGCGCATTGGGAGTCATGTTAGGAAAGTTTATAGTGGGAAGATTGAACGAACGGACATTCAGATTTTCGATAATGGCGTTTATCCTGATATCCGCCCTCAACTTTCTGTTCTATTAGCAAATGTGTGGTTTCCATATTTTCAGGCGAACACTACCGAAGCATCTTCTGTGATGTAAGTGTCGGCTGCACAAAGGGTACAGAACACCTTGACCTTTATAAGCCTTGTGAAAAACCCTTAAATCGAACAAATAGTATAAACACATTGACGGAGAAATCTCCATGTATTATATTATATCATTGATAATATTATACATGGAGGAAATAATGACGCCACAAAAGAAGGAACAGACAAATCTGATATTTCACTATTTTCAGATGGAGGATTTAGTTCCCCAAGACCATATTCTCCGTCAAATTGATAAAGCGGTTGATTTTTCATTTGTATGAGACGTTGTGTCAGATTGTTATTGCTCTGATAATGGCAGACCCGGTATTGATCCTGAATTAGTTATTCGAATGATCCTTATCGGCTATTTGTATAATTTGAGTGAGAATCGGCTTTGTCAGGAAGTGGCGATGCATGCGGCATATAGGTTGTTTTGTCATCAGACATTTGAGGATGAGGTTCCAGACAGAAGCACGATCAACAAGCTTCGCAATCACAAGTGGGCATCTAGTGGATTGTTTGAACAGATAATGCGTCAGGTAGTCCAGCGCTGTATAGATGTCGGTCTTGTGAGCGGTAAACACTTAAGTGTTGATGGCACTCAGATACGAGCGAATGCTTCGGTGAAGAGTATTGAGCCGATAGAGCCTCCTGTTTCTCTTGATGACTACCTAAAGGAAATGGGTTTTGAAGGTGATAAGGTACAGGCCGAAGATAGGTCTGGGCATTCTCACGATAAGGACTTTCATGGTGAAAAGTGGACGAACCAGACGCACCGTTCGACTACAGACCCCGATGCTCTCTTATACAAAAAGTCAAAAGGCACGGGGGCTTCTCTTTCGTTTATGGGTCATGATCTCATCGACACAAAAAGTAGAGTAATCCTTGAGACACAGGGCACACAGGCGACAGCCGAGGCTGAAAGTGCCCTTAAGATGGTTGATGATCTTGAAGTATACACTATGCCCGAAGGCATTCAGACACTTACTGCCGATACCGGTTACGGTTCTGGTGGTTTTATCGCTGATATACTTGACTGGGGAATCACACCCCACATTCCTCTGCGATCAGGTGAAGAGATTGAGCCAATTCCTACTTGGAAAAACAAGACAAATTTCGCACATATTCAGGCCAAGCGAGATAAGAAAGTGCGAGAGGCAAAGGCCAGGAATTATGCACGATCTATCTCATTGACATCTGACTACAGACTCTCCCAGAAGCTCCGCAAACGCAGTGAACATATCTTTGCTGAAGCCAAACAACAGCACGGTATGGGCCGAGCCCGTTACAGGGGATTGGCCTCACTGAATGAACAGTTAAATCTTGTTGCAACAGTGCAGAATCTCAAGAGGCTTGTATACTTCATAAGAAGGAGAAAAGCGTCTATATGTGCCCTGTCTGTCAAAGACAGTGCATCCTGTTCTTCAAACAGCTTCTATTCCTTGCTGACCAGAACTCTGATGAGACTATTTTGCTTATTCCATAGCAAAACGATACGATATGCTACTGTTTGACCCATAATAGACGTTTCAGACGCTACCTACAAGATAACTATTTCACAAGGCTTCTAAAAGCTACTGTTGTTTGTGGTTTCAACGAGAAGATGCATACTTCCGCCAATGTGACGGGGAGATATGCGGTTTAGAATCAGAAACGAAGAAACTGGTTGATTCAAAATGAAGAAATAAGATGTAAGGTAAAATTCAAGCGATCAAATTTAGCCGAGGATGATTAGTTTAAGAATAACACATGAGGTGTACGGTGGGATTTGCCCAGATTTCCGAAAGATCGAAAAAAGAGAACTTGGAGAATATCGCTTTGACATGAAGGCGAAAATGTGTTAAAATCGTTAACAGTTCTTTTTCGGTGTTGGTAGCACAAGCTGCCAAATTTTAATTATTGCTGTCTCTGATTTAAGATACCGAAGGGAGTTCAGGATGTTCCAGAAATTGTTCCCCACTGATCTTACCGAACTGGAGTGGACGGAATTCTCCGCTCTGGGGTTCTCCGAGCCGGTCTGCGGAGTGATCTATCGAAACCAGCGGCCACCCTGTTGCGGGGTGCCGGTGGGCGGAATAGGTACGGGGTGTCTCGACATTGACGGATCAGGTGTCATAGGGTTTAACACGATATTCAACTCGTTTGTCCCGCGTCAGAAACCCCGCTTTTCGCCCCTGTTGGGTCTGTCCGTGGGTGAGGAGGTCTGGGTCCTTGCGACGGAGAAGGTAATAAGGGGTGGCGCCTTGCAGGCGTGTACGCGACCGCGCGCTGCCAACAAGGTGGTTGATGAAGACTGGACAGTGCAGACATCTCCGATAGAAGGCGTAAAGTGCGCCCGAGAGATCCATTACTGGGGTCACTATCCGGTGGCCGATCTGGAATACGAGACGGATGCTCCGGTGAGTGTGGGCCTACGCGCATGGGCGCCTTTTATCCCGGGTGACCTGGCCGCCTCCAGTATACCCGGCGCCATCTTCGAGATTCACTTGCGCAACACGTCGGGAACGCGCTGTCAGGGAACGGTTGCCTTCGACTTCTCTGGGCCAACCGAAGTGGAGGCGGGCACAAAGCGGTTTCGGCGGGAAGATGTGGTGGAAGGAGTGCGTGGAGTGCAGGTGACCGGTGAGGGAGATGTAGGTTACGTGCTGGGTGTGATCGGAGAGGAGGCCCCGCGTCTGGGAGGGAGTCTCGGCGCGGACGGGGCTGCCTGGACTAAGATTTCGTCCCAACAGCCTGCGGCGCCAGCCGACGATCCGGGCGCATCTCTTGCGATTGACTTCGATCTGCAACCGGATGAAGCAAGAACCGCTCGCGTTGTGCTTGCCTGGTATGCTCCCCAATGGCAGGGCGAAAAGGGCAACTGCTACCGGCAAATGTACACCATTCGGTATCGTAACAGCCTGGACGTTGCCCGACGCCTGGCAGCGGGGCATGCTCTGCTTCTCAAGAGGATCCTTGCCTGGCAAGGCGCGATCTACGGCGAGCGGGAGATTCCCGGCTGGCTGAGCGACTCCCTGATCAACCACCTCTGCCTGATGACCGAGACCAGTATCTGGGCGCTGCCCCAGCCTCCCCTGGGCGATTCAAGATTCCCAGGCGGTGTCTATGGACAATACGAGAGCCCTCGTTCGTGTGCCAACATCGAGTGTATTCCCTGCAGTTGGTATGGCAACCTGCCCCTCAATTACTTCTTCCCCGAACTGTCCAGGTCAACCCTAAAGGGCTTTACAGAGTTTATGCGGGAGGACGGGGCTCCTCCCTTCGCACTTGGCGTTGGAATGGAGCTGATACCTCGATTTTCTCTCTATGAGTATCAGGCCCCGCTCAACGGCGTCTGTTTTGTGGATATGGTGGATCGGCTCTGGCAATGCACGGCGGATGACACCGTTGTTTCCGAGTTCTACGCTGCCGTGAAAAAGAGCACCACCTGGACGATGAACCAGGTTCCCGGGCCGGAGGGCGTCATCAGCGTCACGTTCGATCCGGCCGGCGGAAAGTTCAGCGGAACCCCAAAGCACTGGTACGAGCATATGGACTGGTATGGCATGTGTGCTCACGTGGCCGGCCTGCGTCTGTCGAATCTGAAGATAGCTCAGCGCATGGCGGAGAAGATGAAAGACAGGAAGTTTGCCGATCAGTGCCAACAGTGGTTCGATCAGGGGAGTAGAGCGCTGGAAGAGAATCTGTGGAATGATAAGACCCTGTCCTATCTTCGCTATAGCGATCCGGAGCGGGGAAAGATCTCTGATGAGATTATGGCAAGCCAATTTGACGGCGAGTGGGCGAACCACCTCCACGGTCTGCCTGGCGTATTTCGTGCCGAGCGGGTGGAACAGGGGCTGACAACCATCAAGCGAACCTGTCTGGTCGAGATTGGCGGCGCCGTCGGTTTTGCCGACGCCGATGGGACACCCCAGTTGACCAGCTACGGAATCTTTCCCCCGCAAACCTACCTTGTGGGAATGACCTACATCTACAAGGGGGATCGCGAAACCGGGCTCGAGATCGTACGCAAGTGCCTCTACAACAATGTGATAAGACATCCGCATCCATGGGATCTACCTAACCTTATTCGCTGTGACACGGGCGAACGGACGTTCGGAACCGATTACAATCAAAATATGCTCTTGTGGGCGATGCCGGCAGCGATGGCCGGACAGGACTTAAGCACGCTCTGTGGCCCGGATGGGTTTGTCGGTAGGGTAATAGAAGCGGGCAGAGATTCCAGCGTGGGGATTTCAATGACCTTCTCGGCTGGAGAGAATACCGATGGTGAAGATATTTTCGCTGCGACGCGGCCGGAGAACGCGTAGAAAGACGCCGGCTGGGTCGCCTCTTTGACTGCAAGTAGGCGGCGCAGTGTGCGCTCCGTGTGTATAAGAGACAGAAACGGCAGACGGCCCCAAGAAAGTCGAACATCAATTGGGTGTCGCGCGGTGCTGGCCATCCCCGATTGATTCTGTCATTGATTCTATCGGCGAAGAGCTTCTTGGGAAGGAATCTGGGGGCAATAGTCTGTAGCATAATGTATCGTATAAGGAACGAGAAAGTGAGGGTAACATAGCAGAGGATGTCACAATTGGAGTCCATTTTTCTCAGGTTGTAGCGGAGGAGTCACCATACTGAATTAAGTCATAGGCTGGTGGGGAATCGACAAGGAGAGGAGATCACCAATGAGACGACGTCGAACGATCTACTTTAATGATGCGCGACATTACTACCTGTACGCCTTCGAGCCGCCCATGAAGTTGGAGGACGCCTGGAGACCGATTGACGAAGTGGCAGGCACTGCCGTTGACACATTCAGCTACGGCGTCTCAAGCGGAGGACTCTTCTACCCATCCAAGGTTGGACTAAGCTGGGGCGCAAAGCAGCGCCCATTCAAAGATGCGTATGCGTGGCGCGCATGTGAGAATATGCAGAGCCTTATTGACAGGGGCCTCGACCCACTAACTGTGCTCATCGACAGGGCGCATGGGGCAGGTATAGACTTTTTCGCAAGCCTGCGCATGGGAGCATTCAGTGGCAGCGACCCAAGCTATCAGATCGGCGTTCCCGGGCCGATGGAGGGCTGTCTGAACTTTGCTCATCCAGAGGCGCGCGATCATCAGTTCGCAGTCCTTGAGGAACTCGCCACAGAATATTCTGTAGAGGGAGTCGAGCTGGACTTTTGCGCTCCCTCGTTCTTCTTCAAGCCCGATGAAGCGGAAAAGCACACACCGCTGATGACAGAGTACATCGGTAAGATTTCTCACATGGTCCGGAACAGGCCCGGCAAGCCCGGTCAGATCGGTGCTCGAGTATTCCCCACCGAAAAGATGTGTCTTGAGGCGGGATTGGATGTGCGCACGTGGTTTGAGGAGGGAATCGTTGACTTTGTGGTGCCGTTTTTGTACGGCTACTTTATACTCGACCCTGACATGCCCATCGATTGGCTCATTCAATCGGCTCATCAAAACGACAGCGCATCTGTCTACCCAGTGCTTCAACCCTGGTCAGAAGACGAGAGTGTAGGATCTCACCTCAGAAAGTACGCCACGCCTGAGATGATGCGGGCTGCTGCGGGCAACTTCTGGGATCGAGGCGCCGATGGTCTCTACACCTGGTTCTTGAAGTGGCCATTAGGAGATTCAGAACGCAGAATTCTCACGGAGATAGGCAATCCTGAACTATCAAAAGAAGGGGAAAAGCACTATGTCCTGCCGAGGCGCTGCGAAAATGCGGCAGGTTCCGGGCTTGTCTACGATGCGGCACTGCCGATCCAAATCCCGTCTGCTGACCCGAACATAAGCTATAAGATCCCGTTCTATATATCAGATGATATGCAAGGATCTTCTGAACGCGTGCGTGAAGTACGACTTAAGATCAACGTGAGTAATCTGGTGACGGCGGACAACCTTACGATACTGTTGAACGGGAGGTCTCTGTCTCATGAGACTTGCACGCGCACCTTCGGTGGAACACATAAGATCACAGATAGTAACGTTCCTTACGCCGGTCAGTTGTTGGAATTCCGCCTGGAAGGGGAACGCCCGCAGAAAGGCCAGAATCTGTTAGAGGTGTCGCTGGATAGGAGACCCGATGGGTTCACAGGAGGAGTGATAATTGAAGACGTGGAGATCGTCGTGGAACACGGTCCGTATGCGTCAACCCTGAGCTATCCAGCGGAGTCGTTGTCCCCCGATTAATTCTATCGCGGAACAACCTTCTGGGAAGAAATCAGAGTATAGTATCCGTATCATAATAGTTGTCCTCCGTAGGAGAAAATGAGGGTTACCATGGCAAACTATCGCGCGGGAATTATTGGGTTGGGATGGATGGGAATGCTCTACGACATGGCCGATCGCATCTCCGACCGCTTCAACATCGACGATGTTAATCGTCCAACACCTCAGCTTAACATCCACCGGAAATTCCACTACCACGATCACCCTGGCAAGGAGCGTGTACCCAGCACCTACGCCGAGGCGCTGTGGGATCGGTCGGATGTCGATCTGGTGGCTGGTGCAGACCGCGACCGGAAGCGGTTAAAGGCCTTTGAGGAGCGCTACGGCGTCAAGGCTCTCTACACGGACGCGGAGGAGATGCTCCAGAAGGAAAAGCTGGACATCGTAATCGTCTCCACCAATACCAACGTCCGCGCCGACCTGACCTGCCTGGCCGTCGAGTGCGGGGCCAAGGGGATCATGACGGAGAAGCCCATGGCGCACACTCTTGAGGAGGCCGACCGGATGGTCAAGACGTGCGCGGATGCCGGTGTGCCTCTCTGTTGCGGTGGTATCGTCACCAATCATCCCTCTTTTGGCAGGGCAAAGGAACTGGTCACAAGTGGGGCCATAGGAGATGTCATCTCGATCGAAGCCCACCCTGTTACAATTTCCCAGAATCAGCAGTGGTCCTACTTTGTGGACAGCGCTCCTACCTGGGTCATCGGCGTCGGGAAGCAGGAGCGAGCCGAATCAGGCAGCGATGAGTTCAGAGGTGAAGGGATGATGGGAACCGCAGACGGCCTCGTCGTTCACTTCCGAAAGGGGGCACCTTCTGTCCGCGCCTCCGGCTCTTCCGGACAGCTTGTCCACAGCGGGATATGGAGGCTGTGGCAGAACATAGATACACCCGCTGGCATACAGCGGGTGGAGATGCCTTGGCCGGAGCCGCAGATGGTATCTCAGATCCAAGGGCCACTTGGTGCTGTTTACGGGGTTGCAGATATCTTGGACTGCCTGGAAGGCAAGCTTGATGAACCCAAGAACTCCGGCAGAAGGGTCGCCGTGGCTCTTGAGGTAGAGATCGCCCTGAAGCAGTCTGCAGTCCAGGGGGGCGTGCGAGTCGACCTCCCGCTTGAAGACCGCTCACTGAGACTCAATTACGACTGGTATAGGTAGGCAATACAGGCAACTTAGACCCTATTGGCCGACAGAGTTTCTGAATCAAGCCTCACCCACGAAATCATAGTAGTAGTCTTACGAAGGAGAGAATGAGGGTTACCATGGCAAACTATCGCGCGGGAATTATCGGGTTGGGATGGATGGGAATGCTCTACGACATGGCTGAACGCATCTCCGACCGCTTCGACATCGACGATGTTGATCGTCCAACGCCTGAACTTGACATCCACCGGAAATTCCACTACCACGATCACCCTGGCAAGGAGCGTGTGCCCAGCACCTACGCAGAGGCTCTGTGGGATCGGTCGGATGTTGATCTAGTGGCAGGTGCAGACCGCGACCGGAAGCGGTTAAAGGCCTTTGAGGAGCGCTACGGCGTCAAGGCTCTCTACACGGACGCGGAGGAGATGCTCCAGAAGGAAAAGCTGGACATCGTAATCGTCTCCACCAATACCAACGTCCGCGCCGACCTGACCTGCCTGGCCGTCCAGCGCGGCGCCAGGGGGATCATGACGGAAAAGCCCATGGCGCACACTCTTGAGGAGGCCGACCGGATGGTCAAGACGTGCGTGGATGCCGGTGTGCCTCTCTGCTGTGGTTCTCTCATCACCAATCATCCCTCTTTTGGCAGGGCAAAGGAACTGGTTACAAGTGGGGCCATAGGCGATGTCATCTCCATCGAGGCGCCAGGTGTTCCAATTTCCCAGAATCAGCAGTGGTCGTACTTTGTGGAAAGCGCTCCTGCCTGGGCCTTCGGCGTTGGGGACCAGGAGCGAACCGAATCGGGCAGCGATGAGTTCAGGGGTGAAGGGATGGTGGGAACCGTAGACGGCCTCGTCGTTCACTTCCGAAAGGGGGCGCCTTCTGTCCGCGTGTCCGGATCTTCCGGAGAGCTTGTCCACAGCGGGATATGGAGACTGTGGCAGGACATAGATACCCCCGCTGGCAGACACCGGGTGGAGATACCGTGGCCGGAGCCCCAGATGGTATCTCAGATGAAAGGGCCACTTGGTGCTGTTTACGGGGTTGCGGATGTCTTGGACTGCCTGGAAGGAAAGCTTGATGAGCCCAAAAACTCCGGCAGAAGGGTCGCTGTGGCTTTCGAGGTAGAAATCGCCCTGAAGCAGTCTGCAGCCCAGGGGAGCGTGCGCGTCGACCTGCCGCTTGAAGACCGCTCACTGAGGCTCAATTATGACTGGTTTAGGTAGGCGACACTCACAGTTTAGATCCTATGCGCTGCCAGGAAATTCTGAATCAGGCCCCATCCGCTAATTCCTGCAAAGACGATCGGAGTACCGAGCCAAACGATGGCGCTGATCGACATCGGAAGACGCATCTGATATGAAGAAGAAAGCTTGAGATTCGGACACAGTGCGAGTGTAAAAAAAAAAGGAATCTTGTGCGAATTCTGAAACTGGCAGAATCTACCGTGTCAGACGAGGAGTTCTGCCTCTCAAACTGTCTGAAAAATCCCCAATCCAGCTGCGGTTTCAAACTGGCTCATTATCTTCGCACGAAGATATAAGAATCATTTTCCCAATAAACGAGCGCTTTAAGACGATCCAAGTCTACCAGCCACGAACTGAGAAGATGCGAGGACCGATATGGAAATTCATCAGTGCATATCCTCGCCAATGGAAGGACATATGCAGCTTAGAGACGAAGAAGCGGGGTGATTAAGTGTGAAAAGCCAAAGTCTAACGTGGAGTGTGCCCAGATTTCGAAAAGATCAAAAAAGCAGAGAATTTGGAGATTCCATACCGCTCTCTTGCTGTCATAGATTAATTCTTACTCTTTGACGACTTTTCATTTGACATAGGATGTCTTGACAGAGCGACAAGTATTTTGCAAATTGGGGTTTTATACAGTCTGTATATAATTCCTAGACAACTTATGATAATTATGACTCAACCGAATGATATTCTTAATATTACAGGTTTTTTCTTAATATTTCAGTAGGGTCTTATATAGCTCGAATAGCTGTACATAGGTTCTTAGCATAGAAAACTGTATAAGCCCTGGTTAGATTAACTGGAGCATGGATGAGTCGACGGAAGATCCATCCCGACGAGAGGATCGCTGTTCGGATGACGGCCCGCGATCGGAGCTTGCTGCTCGACCACACCTTTGGAGATCCCGAGTATGTGAAGAGGTTGCGGCCCGCTTCGAGTGGCAGGGGCCTCGTGGGTGACTACACGCTGGATGATCTGGAGGACATGCTCGGGTATATCGCGGCGGAGGCAAACCACACCGAAGACAAGGCTTTGCGGAGTGCGCTGGACGGACTGTACGACCGATTGTTTCGGGTTCAGCGCTCGTACGACGATGGGAACTGGAACGACAGTGCAATCTAACAACGGCATGCAGCTGACGTGCTTCGCACGAAGGTGATGCCCAGGACGATAGGGCGCGCACCAGCACGAGAACTTTATGAACGTGGAAGCATCATCCGGGCCTGGAATCCGTATCCCGCCGCCAGTAATTTACGTTGCGGCGCTCGCTGTAGGATTCGTGCTTAATTCTCTATGGCCTCTGTCGCCTTTATCAGGCTCCTCAAGATACGTTATCGGGTCGGTTGTTATTCTCGTTAGTGGGCTAATAATTGCGCCCGTCCTCAGGCGCTTTCGTCGAGGGGGTACGCCGTTCGACGTACGGAAGCCGGCCTCGGCTCTGATTACGGAGGGACCCTATCGGTTCTCGCGTAATCCTTCCTATGTATCGTTGACGCTTTTGTACTTGGGCATTGGAATCCTCCTTAACAATGGCTGGATCTTAATCTTGGCGGCACCAGTGTTCCTTGTGATGGATCTGTGGGCGGTGCGTGGAGAGGAACGTCACCTGGAGGCCAAATTTGGTGAGGGATTTTTGCGTTACAAGGCACCTGTCGGTCGGTGGCTATGAACACACGCGGCCCTAACACTCGCTCCAGCGGACGGGCGGGAGGGTAGACACATGACATGGTATTTTCCGTGAGACGCTGTATAGGTGGCGGAGCGTAGTTGTAGGTCCGCCGCTGAACTTAGCCGTTATGCTCACTGGCTCAGCTTGTGGCTGCGATAAGATCCAAATACTGATGAAAAATAGAAGGCTTACCTTTTTCCCTTCGAACGCGGCGCATCCACGGAATAACGATCATCTTTACAGGTGGGCACTACAATTCTTTTGCCATTAAGGAGAAAATGTGTTAAAATCGTAAACATAGGACCCAACCTATAGAGCAATGACCGTGCCTTACTTACTAAACTACTCGATCTTATTTCAGCGACATTCAACATAGGATGAAGGGATGTTCAAATGCAAGGTCTAAGCTGCAATTCGGGGCTCTTGTGTATGTACAGCGTAGAAGAGGCAATCGACGTGTTGGCAGAAGTCGGGTACCAGGCTATCGACATCGGTCTCGAGGTCGCACCCCCGTTCTTGCCGATTCCCGAGCCGCACATGAGTCCTCAGGCAGACTTCTGGACCGCCGAGGGAGTTCGTGAGCAGGAGCCAGACCTCCTGGCAGACCCCCAATGGCTTACCCTGTTCATTGGCTGGCCGGGACAGGGGTGGACCCCCCACCGACGGCGAAAGGTCTGCAATACATGGTTGACCATCTGCCGCTGCGCGCCAACTGGAACATGAGCTGCATGGATCCTCCGGCATACTGGTCAATCGTAACCCACGCGATCCTCCTTGGTGGTCATGTGCGGGTCGGGATGGAGGATTGTCCCTATCTGGAAGACGGCACATTGGCCACAACCAACGTCTTACTGGTGGAAAAGGCGGTGCGCATCGCACGTGAAGTGGGACGAGAGATAGCCTCACCCGAGGAGGCGTGGGAGATCATCGGGTTGTCCAAAATATCTTAAGTTAAGATAGTTAACATTTGTATTTCGGAGGAAGCTACTAAATCCCAGCTATTGACGTGTATGGCCGAATATCCAACCTCTAAGCTCCAATGACCAAGGGCACGGCATAAGTCATAGCCACCTGGACATTGTGTGCCGGACATTCATCAGGTTGCTGTTATTTTCTGGGCAGTCATCTTTTCGACACGGGAAGGAGAGCACATTGAGCAGTCAGACCCCTACGCAATTACCTTCTGGGGAGAGGCCAGGAACCGAGCGCCCACGAGAACTAAAGGAACAGGGTACGTTCTTGAAGTTGAACTCCGGAAGGCTCTTTAAGTACGATCAGTGGCACTCGTACACGTCTTGCGACGGCGGCGCGACCTGGATCAAAGGAGACCAGTTCAGCTCCGACGTTGGCACGGTCGAACCCACGTCACTCGAGAACGCCGCCATCCAGATCCAGCAGGGAGACTACCGGGGCCGGATCGTGATCCCCTTCTACCTCGAAATGAAGGGCGAGCACCCCGACTATACTCGCCAGCAGCGTGGCGGTTATGCCATCTGGAAAGGTCAGAAGATCCCGCTGGAGACACACACTCATGTCCCGGAGATGGCTGGAAGCTATATGAATTTCTCAGACGATGATGGCCAGACCTGGCAGCATTCCAAGGGCTTCCTGATGGGCTACCTTCAAGACGGTCACCTCGGGCACTGGAGCTGTGAGGAGCCAGTCGTTGCTGAACTGAAAGGCTGCCGCCTGCTGTGCTTCATGCGGTCGACTTGCGCCCGGATTTTGAAGAGTTGCAGCGCTGACGGTGGCAAAGCCTGGACGAAGGTGGAGACGACCGACCTTGCGATGTCCAACTCCCCCTGCCGCTTGAACCGAATTCCCAACACAGGGGATCTGGTGCTCGTGTGGAACCAGATGTCGGCTGATGAGATCAAAGCCGGCTATCGTCGCGGGAGGCTTTCCGTGGCCATCTCGAGGGACGACGGCCAGACCTGGGACAATTTCAAGACCCTTGTCCAGAGTCCCGGTGTGGAGTCGGTCACGCGCGTTGAGCCTCCGCCCCTCGCGACAATGGTCCGTGGGGGTAGCGGCCCTGATGAGATCCTGGGCGAACTGCCTGATGACTTTATGCATCTGCACTATCATGAGGTGTATTTCAGCGACGACGGTGAGAATCTTTACATTTTCATTCGCGTCAGCTCACCTGCGGGTAGCCTGGATCCAATATGGTTGACGCATCCGACGCGGTGGCTCTATGAATGATGGATCTAATGGAGCTGGGAGCAAGCGCCTCGGCGCTTGACATCCTGAGCAGAGCCAACTATCTGGACCTTGATGAGTTAGATACTTTGCTGTCCGTTCGACTTTGCTCAGGGCAGGACTCAGCATGACGTACTGCCGGTTTTCTCTGCCGAGCTGAACCAGGTTTTCAATGGACGCATAAACCCACGGTCTCGAAAGTAACGGCTGCAGTACCTGCACAAACGATCCTACTCCCTCGGGCGATCCTTCAAGCGCAGACTCAAATCCGGCGACTGCCTGCTCGGCTGAATGGTCAGGCGATGCCTGCATCACTACCTGGACGTTGCGTATGTGGGACCCTATCACTCTTCTATATGGATGGCTATCCCGGTGAATACGATCACCCGTATCTCAAAAAGGCGATGGGTGGGATCCTAGATCTGTGCCCGAACCAGGGGGCGCCGTTCGGAACGACTGCCTCAGGGCCGGAGGCAGGGGCCAAGTGGATCGCCGAAGGATATTATAAGGGAATCGTGTACCTTTTTGTCGGTGAATCATTCTCAATGAAAGGATATCATGACAGACAAAAACATTGCGATATTCACGATGTTAGTATCTGTGCTGTTTACGATCAGCACGGGTTCTGCTCATCTGCGGTCAGATAGGACCTTCGTTGCTGTCCAGGTGCCTATTGGCACCGATAAGTACCAGAACATTAAGGTAGACGGTGACCTCAGCGAATGGGCTAACGTTCCTGATTCGCTCTGGGTGACGCACAACGATCTGGTAGAGACTGTCAGGGGCCTGGGGGATCCGGACTCCTCTAGCCTTGCCGAAAGGATAATCGTAGGATGGAGTCCGGTGACCAACCTGATATATACGATGGAGGATAGGTACGACGATGTCTCTCTTTACCAAGTATCAGAAGACATTTACGAGATGCTCGAGTGGGTCATCGATGCTGACCACAGCGGAGGACAGTACCAGCTCATGCAAGATCTCGATCTGGATCCCGACAGGTACAACTCAGCTCAGGCGCAAAACTATCACTATTTTCTGAAAAGAGAGGATCCGATCTGGTTTTGGGGGACGGCCTCGTGGGCCGGCTTGCCTCCTTATGCCGACCTGCGCTGGACCTTTCAAGGTGAAGCAGGCGGACCAGGAACGCTGAATGTGGAGACATACTTCATGGGATTTGACGATATAGATTTTAGGAGTGTTGATGACAGCGTAATACATACCTATGAAGAGGGCACCATAATCGGAGTAGGCTTTGCCGTTATAGACAGCGATAACCTCCCAACTGACTACGCTTTCTGGGCGAACAGCGGCCAGACAGAGTTGAACCGCAACGCGGACTTTTTCGTCGATTACTACCTGGCTCCTTTTGACCCGAATATCTGGGTACCCGTGGACGTTTCTCCTCCAGGAGATTAAGCGGTCTGGAGATCAGGCAAAGAGAAGTCTTACATTTCAAGCGTTTTATAAAGTGGGAACCGATCCTACGAATGGGCGGAAATGAACGGCCACACTACCACAGTCAGGGCCAGACAGCATTTGCCTTCTTTCGATCTGTCTCCGTCACTTGGCCTATTCCTCCACCCCACAAAGATGCTGTGTATAGCCTGTTAGCCGAGCATCTCTCAGGTGACATCTTGGGAGCCGGAAACAGCTTTACATGGAATCCCTTATAGAGTATCCCTACATAAGAGTACCCAAGGTTAAGTCGTAATGAGGGTATCAACCAGATTGGTGTAATGGTATACGGTAAGGAACTTGAGAGATGACTCCAGTTTGAAAAAACCGTAGTTTTATCAGACCGGCGGAGAGCTTTTCAATATCCTGTAGAGAAACCCGAGATCCGGTTTAAGAAACTGGTTCGATTGTTCAAAGTCCAGTTCCCTCGGTTGCATCGGTATACCGAACTATCCAACCAAAGGGCCCCACGCTATAAACTCATCGTTCGCATAAACTTCCTGTTTATGATACTTCCTTTTCTCTTGACAAATCTTGAAAGTTCCGTACTTTATCACCCAGAGCATAGTAATCTGTCCGCTGTCTCAAAAGGGGGAGGGGCATTGTATGGGACACGCGCCATGCCGCGGCTGGTTTCCCCTGGAAAGGAGATTTCCCACAAGTTCAAACAACATCGCGGATCGGTTCAGTCATGCTCGAGAGCACGAAGACCATAATCCTGGTCACGCTTCCGATCTACCCGATCATCCAAGAGGAACTGGCGTTCGTAGATTGTCAGGTGGTCGAAGTTTTGCGGGGCGGCGACCATGACTTCTTCATTGGAAAGATCATAACGGGCTATGTGAGCGACGGCCAACCGCTTATCTTCCACGACGGAAAGTATGTGAAGCTTGCAGAGCAAGACTGACGAAGATCAACGGACAAGAATAATACTGAACACAAGCTACAGTCTTTTGGTCCGGTAGATGCTTGCCCGGCGCGAATTCAGCCTGAGTAGTGCTGTGCCAGCAGAAGTTTAGACAGTGAGGGATAACATACCTATCTTGAAGCCGATAAGGAGCTGGAGTGTCATGACCGACGACGAAAAGTATTTGTTCGACCTGACGGGCTATCTCATCATCCCAGAGGTGCTGACGCCCGAGGAGGTGGAGTCCTGCAACGCCGCCATCGACCACCACATTGACCAACTTACGGAGTACCCCAGATCGCTAGCGTTTGAGTCTAAGACATTGGGAGGTACTTCACACCGGAAGGATATTGGTGGAATGCTGGCATGGGAGCGTCCATGGTGTGAACCGTTCCGGGACATTCTGGTGCACCCGCGCATCGTGCCCTACTTCAATGGCATCCTGGGAGAGGGCTATCGGCTGGATCATGGGCCAGGCGTAATTGCGATGGACCAAGGCACCGAGGGCCACCGCCTGCACGGCGGTGGTGTAGAGAGCCCCAGCTTTTCGGAGGCTTACTCCTTCAAGAACGGGTGCATCTACTGCGGGCTAACAGTTGTGGAGTTTATGTTGGCAGACGAAGGGCCGGGAGATGGCGGACTGGCGTTCATTCCGGGCAGCCACAAGGCGAACCTCCCCTGCCCGCAGAGCTTGAAGTTTTATGAGAAGTATCAGCAGTATGTAATGGAGGCCAACGTTAAAGCGGGCGACGCGGTAATTTTCACGGAGACCCTGACGCACGGCGCGCTGCCGTGGAAGGGAAAGCACCAGCGGCGCGCGCTGCTTTACAAGTTCAGTCCTGGGTTTCAGGCTTTCAGCGCTGGCGACTACGAAATTTCGTTCCCCGACTATATTCTGGACATGACAGAGCAGCAGCGTGCAGTGATGGAGCCTCCGCACATGCGATAGACGTAAGAATACACGCGGATTATTCTTTTAAAGGAATATATGTAGATGGCACCGGTGACTGAAGAGCAGTTCCTTGAGGCTCTTTAGGAATGTGATAGAATCAGGGCGGAACTTCCGACAATCTGAACACAAGAACGTGGAAAGGAGAACGGCCTTTGACGCAATGGCGCAACCGCAGAACATTGGCCGCTTTGTGACGGGCGTGACGTAGTTACGACGCGCCGCGGTGGCCACATCTGCGGGCTGACGGCGAATCAGGTGATGGCCAAGCGGGGTTGATGATCCAATAAAGTAAAGTGGTCCAGAAAGTTTGCTTAAAAGGACAACAAGCAGACAGTAAATATAAAGAGGAGACAGTAAGTATGCAGAATGCAAATATAGATCCGGACTTCGTAAGCAAAGTTCGTTCATGTGTACCCAAAGAGAGCTTGTTCCTCCATGTCGGTCATATCCCACACGAAGGAGGCATGATCGAACTGAAGGACGGGAGCCTACTGAATGTTTCGGCCCAAAGCGGTGGAAACTACATTGTAGCCACCAACTCTCTATTGGGTCGGGCCACTTCGTCTGATGGCGGAAAGACCTGGAGCGAACCTGAACCCATGCTCGATGCAGAGGGGCAGTCGATGGAGGGGTATGCTGAGAGTCTTGTACGGTTGAAGTCGGGTGGCATCGGTGGATTCTTTGCGGGGCGATCCGATCAAGAATTTGGAGTAGGTAACTGGTTTTTCCGGTCCGATGACGAGGCAAAGACTTGGTCCAAGCCCATAAGGGTCTCACAGCCATCTGACAAAGCAGCGATGTACGGGGCTATTGTCACCAGCACGGGCCGTATAGTCGTTTCTGTCTACACTCATATCGGCAACCTTCTTCGGCAGAAAGGTCGGGCTCTATTTGGCGACGGCACCGTTCTGGTAGGTTACCACGGTTTCGAAAACCATATGTGTTATTGCTGGGTCTACTATTCCGATGACGAGGGTGAGACCTGGCAGACAAACGAGGGAATGGGGATTGGGGAGCATGGCGGACAACTCTTTGTAACCCTGGATTATAGTGCCGGCGGACACTATTCCTGCGAGGAGCCTGTGGTTGCTGAGGTCAGCCCAGAACATCTCATGATGATTCTGAGGACGCCCCTGGGACGTCTATATCAGTCTTGGTCTCAAGACAACGGCACAAGCTGGTCACAGCCAGAGCCCACAACGTTGGCTTCCTCAAGGGCGCCAGCGGAGCTGGTCAGGATCCCCGGAACCGATGATCTGTTGGTCATCTGGAACCAGGCATCTGCAGATGAGATTGAGATGGGACTGCAGCGTCACCGCCTATCCTGTGCCATCAGCAAAGACGGCGGGGCCACATGGAACCGTGGAAGGAACATCGTCTGCCTGAAAGAAAGCGACATCACCCACGTCGAGCCTCCACCCATCCGGTACTATAGAGCTATGGAACACTCACCCCGGATATCTCTGAACAATCTCGAAGGAAGATATCCGTTAGTGTCTATCTGCAAGGATGTAGTCATCATCCGCTACCTGTGCATAGAGCGAGCCTATTATATGATTGAAGAGGATGGCAAGATGGGTTATGACCTGCCCGCCGCAAAGTGGCGAGGTATGAGAACAGGTATCTGTGTGGGCTTGCCCATCTCTTGGTTCTACGACGGGCTAAATGGCTGAGGAGTGTTCACAATTCGAACCTCAAGGCTCAATCCTGAGGCTCTCGAACCGCTTTAGCGCGTCAGAACACAAGATTCCGGGAAGCCAGTTCATCAAGTTCAAGGTTTCAGAGCTCACGTTTGGATGAGCGCAGGCAGAGTAGGGACAGGAGAAGAACATCTTGAAGTAACTGTCAAAAAAGGAGCAAGTGATGGCTAAGACAAGAAAAAGGAAGGACAAAGGCGATGGTAGTTCCCGGAACCACCAATAAGAATTGGCACCTACAACAATGTGATTTACAAACTACTGGAGATAACCATGTCCGAATTGCTGCTTCCCACTACTAACGCTGACGGTCTTCCGGTCATTCCGATGACAGATGGGCAGAGGTACACGTTCGATATCAAAGGCTGGATAGCCCTGCCCGGCTTGCTCGACGAGGAGCAACTCCAACTCATTCGCGAACATCAGATAAAATTCCTGAAGCAGCGAGATGAGCTGCCACCACACGAGAGGGACAACCACGGTGGACCGTCACAGGTGTTGCTGGATCATCCCGCTGTGGTGGGCGTACTCAACGAAGTTCTCTCCTGCCAAGCCCTGGCTACCGAAGAGTGTTACGGCTTCCGCTACGACCATACCTATACGAGCCACCGCCAGGCCGGGAACGACAACTATGCACCCCACGGCGGTGGCGGTTACTTTAATTTCCGCGGCAACTCTCACATATACCAGATGCTGCCCGGCAAGGTGCACTCGGGTCTGACGCGGGTAGTTTGGGAACTCAACGAGGTGGCTCCGGATGACGGCGGGACCCTCTTTCTATCGGGCAGCCACAAGGCAGCCTTTTCAAGGCCTGAGGAAGTCAGCGACCGCGACAGCGAGTTGTGGGAGACCTACACCTGCCCGGCTGGGTCGGCCGTGATCTTTACGGAGTCGTTGTGTCATTCCGGAACGCTGTGGAACAACGAGGAGCGGGACCGGCTGTGTTTGTTTACCTGCTACGACACGGTCAACTCCAAATGGGGCAAGGGTCGCCCGCCGCTCGAAGTGATTCAGGCCATGCCAGCAAAGAGACAGACCCTCTTCAGGGGCGTATGGCACGGCATGAGGGAGGTCCCGGGAGTCAACCACTACTACGAAGTGGAAAATACGGTGGTCTGATCTGCTCCCCGACAGTTCGATATCCACGTGATCCTGGCGCTCTATGTTCCAGCACTTAGGGTCACTGCTCCGGGCATAGAGCGCGATTTTTTTATGGTTTCCCAGGTAACCGGGTGGGTCACCCCAATATCTTATGGTGTCGAAAGTATAAGAACTGAATCCTCGTAGATAAGTTATTCTAGCGATATCGCTGAGATGCGTGGTTATGTTCTCTGTATGGGTGTATTAAGAAGCTCTGGACAATAATAAAGCCCTCCCAAACGCCCGCCATTGATTGGACAGCAGTTTATCTGGAAGGTCGTGGCTGTTCATTCTTTTTTGCCTCAGTAAGACCTGTAGATGGAGATAAGAGCTACGGATTTCAATACCGATTATGCCGTTAAGAAGGAGAGACCACCACGACGATTTACCGTCAGATCTTTTGTTGTGGGAGCAGCGCTCTCCTTTTTCATATCCATAGCCGCACCATACGGCGATTCCGTTATCATGAGCTCCTGGATGGCTGGCGCCTTCAGCACCGGTGGAGCAATCTTCCTTTTATTTATTCTCGTAGCGATAGTAAACCCCCTTTTGAAGCTGATCAGAAGGGGAATCGAGTTTGAAGTCACCGAATTAGTTACGATCTACATTATGATGATCGTAGCTTCGTCCATAGTGGCCGTAGGTCTCACCGAACACCTCCTTCCTGCCAGCGCCGGTGTATACTACTACGCTACCCCTGAGAACGACTGGGTAAATCTGATCCATCCATATATCCCCGAGTGGATATCCCCTCGAGATCCAGAGTATATTAGATATTTCTACGAAGGTCTGCCTGAGGGAGAGACGATACCCTGGGGGATGTGGATGGGGCCACTTTTGTACTGGTCTTCGTTTGCGATTGTCCTTTATTTTGTGATGATATGCATGATGGTGATTTTAAGGAGGCAGTGGGTAGAGAGGGAGAGGGTGATCTATCCGATGATTCAGACGCCTATGGAAATGATAAGGGACGATAAGAGTGGTTATCTTGCGCCATTTTTCAAAAATCCCGTTCTGTGGCTTGGATTTGCCATCCCTTTTTTCATAGACAGCGCAAAGGCTTTCCATCGCTACTACCCGTTCGTTCCGGATATTGACCTTTCCACTAGCATGTTCATACTTCACAACACAACTCGGATTATCTTCGATCTCCGCTTTTATGTTGTTGGATTCGTCTATCTTATACCCCGCGACATCGCCCTTGCGATTTGGTCTTTCTCCCTGTTGGCCAACGTGGAGCACGGCATTTTCAATATGATAGGTTTCCACAGCTCACAGATAATGAGCCTCTATGCTTACACCTGGGCCTCGTCACCGTACCTGCTCCATCAGGGCATGGGAGCTATGATAGTCTTTGTCATGTTAGGACTGTGGACAGGTCGGGAGCACCTAAAGGGCGTTCTGAGGAAGGCTTTTAAGAACGATCCGAACGTGGACGACTCGGACGAGATTCTATCTTACCGGACCGCTTTCTTCGGCATGGCTGGAGGGCTCCTTTTTATAGGCTTTTGGCTGTGGACTACCGGAATGCCCCTGTGGATCGTCCCCATATTCGTGTTTGTTGCCTTTGTTATCTTTATAGGGATGACCCGGGTAGTATCGGAGGGAGGGATGCCTGATATGCGGCCGCCTATACTGGGTTCTGACTTCGTGGTATCCGGGCTTGGGACCTCAGTTTTAGGACCTAAAGGATTAGTCGCACTGGCGTACACACACGTCTGGCACGGTGAGTTGAGGACGTTCGTTATGGCTTCGTGCGCCAACGGGCTCAAGTTGATCAATGTGGTCCAAGGGAATAGAAGACCGCTCTTCTGGGCGATGATGCTTTCCATCGTCGTGAGCCTGGCAGGATCGATGTGGATGGTCTTAAACATGGCATACCAGGAAGGCGGAATCAACCTCTACGCCTGGTTTTTTGGCGGGGCTCCGCGAGAACCCTTCGATTACATAACCTCAAGGGTAGCAGGGGACCTTACTCCCAACATCGGAGGATGGGTAGCCACCGGCATAGGGGCATCTGTTATGGGCCTTTTGATCTTTATCCGATACCGCTTTATATGGTGGCCTATCCATCCCATCGGCTATGTAATCAGCCCCGTTTTCTTAATAAATCAGGTGTGGCTTAGCGTATTTTTGGCGTGGTTCTTCAAGGTGGTCCTGATCAAATACGGCGGCGCTGGAGTATTCAGAAAGACTCGACCTTTCTTTCTGGGTCTGATCTTAGGGCAGATGGTCGTGGCAGCGACGTGGATGACGATAGATTACTTCACAGGGATGACGCTCAATTCGCTCGGGCAATTTTGAAGAAAATAACGCCAAGACACCTGCAAATACAAGCAACTGGTGCATTCCATAGTAGCTTATATATCGCGTCAAAGCGATGAGGACCGTCCATTTATGGGGACAAGGACTGAGGATTTCAAGACTGATCGTACCGTTAGCCAGGACAGACCGCCTCGACGTTTTACCGTTAGATCTTTCGTTGTGGGAGCAGGACTCTCGTTTTTCATATCCATAGCCGCCCCATACAGCGATTCCCTGATCATGGGCTCCTGGATGGCTGGTACGTTCAGCACCGGTGGAGCTCTCTTCCTTCTATTTATCTTCGTAGGGATAGTAAACACCCTTTTGAAGCTGACCAAAAGGGGAATCGAGTTTGAATCCACCGAGTTAGTTACGATCTACATTATGATGATCGTAGCTTCGTCCATAGTGGCTGTAGGCCTCACCGAACACCTACTTCCGGCAATCGTGGGTGTATACTACTACGCTACACCTGAGAACGACTGGGTGAATCTGATCCATCCGTATATCCCTGACTGGATTTCCCCTCGAGATCCAGAGTATATTAAATATTTCTACGAAGGTCTTCCTGCGGGAGAGACGATACCCTGGGGGATGTGGATTAGGCCCCTTTTGTACTGGTCTTCCTTTGCCATTGTCCTTTATTTTGTGATGATATGCATAATGGTGATCTTAAGGAGGCAGTGGGTAGAGAGGGAAAGGGTGATCTATCCGCTGATTCAGACACCTATGGAAATGATAAGGGACGATAAGAGTGGTTATCTTGCGCCATTTTTCAAAAGCCCCGTTATGTGGCTTGGATTTGCCATCCCTTTTGTCATAGACAGTGTAGATGCCCTCCATGGGTACTATCCGTTCGTTCCAGATATAGACCTTTTCGCCAATATGTCCATGTTTCGCAACGCAATCAACATTCATTTCGATCTCCGCTTTCATATTATAGGATTCGTCTATCTTATACCCCGCGACATCGCCCTTGCGATTTGGTCCTTCTCCCTGTTGGCCAACGTGGAGCACGGCATATTCAAAATAATAGGTTTCCACAGCCCCCAGATAATGAGCCTCTATGCTTACACCTGGGCCTCGTCACCGTACCTGCTCCATCAGGGCATGGGAGCTATAATAGTCTTTGTCATGTTAGGACTGTGGACAGGTCGGGAGCACCTAAAGGGCGTCCTCAGGAAGGCATTCAAGAACGACCCAAACGTGGACGACTCGGACGAGATTCTATCTTACCGGACCGCTTTCTTCGGCATGGTTTTAGGGCTCCTTTTTATAGGCTTTTGGCTGTGGACTACCGGAATGCCCCTCTGGATCGTCCCCATATTCGTCTTTGTTGCCTTTGTTATCTTTATAGGAATGACTCGGGTAGTATCAGAGGGAGGGATGCCTGATATGCGGCCGCCTATACTGGGTTCTGACTTCGTGGTATCGGGGCTTGGGACCACAGTTTTAGGACCTAAAGGATTGGTCGCGCTGGCGTACACACACGCCTGGCACGGTGAGTTGAGGACGTTCGTCATGGCTTCGTGCGCCAACGGGCTCAAGTTGATCAATGTGGTCCAAGGTAATAGAAGGCCGCTCTTCTGGGCGATGATGCTTTCCATCGTCGTGAGCCTGGCAGGATCGATGTGGATGGTCTTAAAAATTGCATACCAGGAAGGCGGAATCAACCTCTACTCCTGGTTTTTTGGCGGGGCTCCGCGAGAACCGTTCGACTACATAACCTCAAGGGTAGCAGGGGCCCTTACTCCCAACATCGGAGGATGGATAGCCACCGGCATAGGGGCATCTGTTATGGGCCTTTTGAGCTTTCTCCGATACCGCTTTATATGGTGGCCTATCCATCCCATCGGCTACGTGATCAGTCCCGTTTACTTAATAAATCAGATGTGGCTTAATGTCTTCTTGGCGTGGTTCTTCAAGGTGATCATAATCAAGTACGGCGGCGCTGCAGTATTCAGAAAGACTCGACCTTTCTTTTTGGGTCTGATCTTAGGGCAGATGGTCGTGGCAGCGACGTGGCTCACGATAGATTACTTCACAGGGATGAGGCTCAATCCGCTCGGGGTCTTCTGAAGAGAATAACACTAAGGACGCTTATGGTTCTAGCCCGGGGTCTTCTCCGCGTATCGGATGGTCTCGGCGCAGTTGTGATCTCTAATATTCCGCTCATGACCCTCCTCTGTGCATAGGTCCAAGGCCAAGAACCCTGACTGATAGCAGGACGCTCTCGGAGGGTTGGTGGCGGTGCATGTCATCCGCCTCGTGTTCAGGAGTAAATCAGTGGTGCTGTTCCTCTCACGTGGCTTCTGGCTATAGTTGCGCCTGCCGCTTGTGCCGCCGAGGCAGGGGTAAAGGGAGAAATTTGCCAAAAGGCCAGAAAAATCAAAGAAAAGTCAGAATTTCTGTTGACCTGAAGGAGAGAATGTGTTAAAGGTAGAGCTTACTAATCCGAAAACGACAACCTGGATTGTGATAGATTCAATTCTTGCCCAAACCGTCCATGAGCCTATCCGAAAACCATAGTAAGGATTGGCCTTCCTCCGGAGCTTGTGCAGCACGCATCGAGACGTAGGCAAACGCCAGATGGAGGAAAGCTGAGTAGTTCGCCACCTTCTTTTCCCATCGAATTAGCACACGTCGGAAGCGATTGATCCAATTATGCGTGTGTTCCACGAACAATCCTCGGGGGCAATCATGCGGGAATACGAACCTGCTTCAACATCGGGAAAGTTCCTTCCACTGAATACCGCTGCGTAACGGTTAAATATCAGATGAAATCAGAACGCTGGACATGTGCTCATGTAATAAAGGCGGCAGTTCTTAGTTTGCCGGAAGGTTCTGGAACAGAACCGGGTTTGAAAGCCTACAAGAAGTGTATCAGAGATTTCAATGGTCTAAACTGCATCCCAACGATACAACGGTTACACTCCCCAAACAGAAGGATCCAAACGAAGCAAGATTTTTTTTCAAGTCTATGTTGAAAGATAGGTTCAACAGGACACGGTACAGACAGACAAAGCATTTATCCCCGATTGATTCTATCGAGGAGGTCTTAGATGAGAAAGTGTTTCCTCACTCCTCTTACATCAAATGCTTTTTCGTGGATGAACGGAATCCAAAAGAACAAGAGTTATACATCCATTTTGAAAAGGACCAAGAGCCTGAGATCATCAAAGAGCTATCATGCAAGATCAATCAAATACCCAAGGGAAGCGTTCCGATTTCATATGACTAATAACCACTACTGTCCACTTATTTTGGAGGCTGAAGTAACTCCAGGGTAATGTCGTCAGGATCTAGGAAATAGACAGCATGTGCTCCCCTATTTGTGCCCGCATCGATAGTGACAGGCTCCGACTTAAAACGAACGTTTTTGCTCTTCAGATCGTCGTAAACCTTTAACAGATCGTCAACAATAAAGCACAGGTGAGCGCTTCCGGGATTGCATGTTTTCATGTCTACGGGAGTTCCCTTCGGTTCTTCGTATTCTATCAACTCTAAACATATATGGGACTGGCCGGGCAATTTTAGAAAAGCCTGCCTCAAATAGGCGTTGGGAAAAGCGACAATCTTCTTAACATATTCACTGCTTGCGTCCTGCTGGAGTATCATTTCCATCCCCAGGATGTCCCGATAAAAGGCAACTGCTCGCTCCAGTTTGCTCACAGTGAAGCTCACGTGATGAACACCTACCATCGTTTCAGTTTCTGTCATTGATCCCTCCGTGCTGTATTATCCAAATTGTTCCGCTTTCGCAACTGTAATATATAAAACCGCTTTGACTAAAGCAAACCATTTTTGTATTATAGAGTAGATTCTATGAGTACAGAGGTTTTGATCTTGACATCAGGATGAAAACCTTGTATACTAAATATGAGTGTATATCGAGCTTGTTCAGACAGACAAAGTTTATGGAAAGGCGGTGAAAAAGTTGGGAGAACCGATAGTCTTGACCGATGACAATTTCGAGGAGGAAGTTTTGAAATCCTCACATCCGGTGTTGATAGACTTCTGGGCTGAGTGGTGCGGTCCCTGCCGCATGGTGTCTCCTATTGTTGGAGAATTAGCCCAAGAGTACAGTGGAAGGCTGAAAGTCGGTAAGATAGATGTGGACTCGGAGCAGAGCACAGCGATGAAGTACAATATTCGAAGCATACCTACACTGCTCTTTTTCAAAGACGGCAAAGTAGCAGATCAGATAATAGGCGCTGTTCCGAAGAAGCAGTTGGTGGATAAAGTTGAATCTGTGTTGGGTTCAGATTCTTAAAGTGTTCACCGCAGGATAGGCATAGGGCTGCTATCTATTCCGAGGGGAGTTGACTTCGATTGCCCTTTATCCTCATAAGGACAAAGCGGTTGTCCTTAAACTGATAACAGAATAAGCAGGGAGATGCCAAAGCCGTTATCTTCAGGATCAAGCGGCAAGAGTTTTTTCCTTGCTTTTTTTCATTTCTGTGTGGGGGTGAACGCCTGTGGCAGTGGGCAGGAGATGTGGCAGCAACCCACAATGCGGGCAGGGCAGACGAGGAGCCGGCAACAACCCACGAAGCGGTTCGCCTCTGAGTTGTCCGTATTGAGAAGGCAGATACATTAGTGTGCCCCTGAATGTCCGCAAGGTCTCTATGAAAGATTGTATGGTACTCATATTTACAGTTTTGACTCTATTGTTCACCTCTTCAGAGGCTGCACCTCAATTCAGCGCTGGAGAAGACAACGACTACAAGTTTGCTTACGGTCTCTATAAGGACAGGAACTATAAGTTATCTATCGAAAAGCTCAGGGAGTTTGTCCGAAACTATTCCAAAAGCGATAAGCTTGCCAGTGCCAGGTTCTTGATAGGAGAATGCTATTTCAACTTGGGAAATTACAAACGAGCGCTGCATGTATATCAAAAGTTCAATTTAGATTTCAAAAAGGACAAGCTCTCGGACGACACCTTCTACAGGAGAGGACAGTGCTTTTTCAGGACGAGCGATTATGACAACTCTATAAAGACCTTCAGAAATTTAATCGCTCAATTCCCTCAAAGTGAATTTACGGCAGATGCCAACTACTGGATCGGCGAGTCTTCCTATAATCTGAACGACTTGGAATCGGCTGCTCAATACTATAAGATTGTAGCGGATAGCTATCTGGACAGCGCTGTCGCTCCTTACGCCCTCTATTCGCTGGGATGGACCTATCAGGAATTGGGACAGTACGAAAAGGCTGTGAGAGCTTATTTAGAAGTTGTGGAAAAGTTACCCACCAGCGAACCGGTATCCATGTGTAGATTCAAAATGGGAGAATCCCTCTTTGAAATGGGGGATTACGAAGGTTCGATCGAGGCTATTGAAGGGGTAATAAATATCATATCTGAGGAGAATATAGTCGCAGAGGGATACTATGTAATGGGAGAATCCTCCTATCAGCTTGGGGAATACCCCCGTGCAAGGAACTACTACAAAGTCCTCTATGACGAGTTTCCTGATTCTCTGCCCGCTCCTCGCTCCCTGTATGCTACTGGCTGGTCCTACTTTGAGGAGAAAAACTACCGGATGGCGGCAGAATCCTTCGGAAGACTGGTCTCAAGGTTCTCAAGCTCCGATCTTCTGGACAAGGCGTATTTCCACATGGGGACAGTCTTCATACTGGACGGGGACATAAAGGCGGCTTTCACGGCCCTGAAAAAGGTGGTAGTGGACTATCCTCAAAGCGATTTGGCTGACGATGCGATCTATGAGATGGGCTTAATGGAATTCGATGCAAAGCAGTATGTGCGATCTATAGCGCGCTTTTCAAAGATTATCCACCAATTCCCCCAGAGCGAACTCCTCCCACAGGCATATTCGATGATCGGTGAAAGCTACGTAGCCGCGGGAGAATTTGAGAAAGCTCTGGGGCCGTACAGAACGGTTATAGATAAGTTTCCTGAGTCGGACAGACATCCTGTTGCCCTCTTTCAAGCGGGATGGTGCCTTTATAAGTTGAAGAGGTACAGGGACAACGTAACCCTGCACAGAATGTTGCTTTCTGAGTATCCCGATCATAAGCTGGCACAGAATGCTCAATTCTTAATCGGGGAATCTATGTATTACCTGGAAGACTTTGAGGGATCTGCCCAGGGTTACAGCGCGCTCTTGCAGAAACATCCCGAAAGCCCTAAGGCGATTGAGGCGCTGTATGGTCTTGCCTGGTCTCATTTCAAGGCAGGGAAGCCCAGAGATGCCATAGATAGCTTCAAGAAGGTGGTCCAAATGTCACCCAAGGGGGAACTATCTGAAGACGCCTTGTTCCGCATTGGCGATTCATATTTCAGCACCGGGGAATTTGAGACCGCATTAGAGGCGTACAGGAAAGTAGTGGTGTCAGGAGACAAGGATTTCATCCAGCAGGCTGTGTTTCAAATAGGTCAGTGCAATTTTCGTCTGGATAGGCTAAAAGAGAGCATATCGGTGTACAGGAGGCTCATAACTCAGTTTCCCAAGTCGAAGTTAATAGACGACGCGCAGTATATGATAGGTCGGGCATACTTCAGACAAGAGGACTTCGACGGGGCTATATTAGAGTTTGAAAAGGTCATCCAGTTTTCTCCTCCCAGCGAACTAGCCCACAGGGCGCAGTACGAAATAGGAAATTCGCTTTACAACCAGGGAAAGTTAGATGAGGCGATCGCGGCATATAAGAGGCTCGCCTCGGACTATCCCCAGAGCGATCACCTCGGGGACGCTGTGATGGGAATATGGCACAGCTACTTCAGCGGGGGAGAAGTGGGCGACGCCCTGAACTTTGTGGACAAGTTTGTCCTGGAGCATCCCGAGGAAAAGATCGCAGAGAATCTGTACCTGACAAAGGCAGATTACTACTACAGCGTAAATAAATTTGGGGAGGCGATAGATCAATATCAAGCAATCGTATCCAAATATCCCGAAAGCGAACTTGTGCCGGATGCTTTATACTGGATAGCGAGGTCTTACGTTCAGTTGGATCAACCTAATAAGGCGATCGGTTCGCTCGATGTGATAACAGATGAACATCGCGATCACGATCTTGCCCCGCGATCCCTCTACGAAATGGGGGAGATATACTTTAACAAAGGAAATTACAGCCGTGCGATAAGGATCTTCAAGCTTACAGTCAGGAGATATTCGAAAAGTGAGTCCGCATTTGATGCTGGCTACAGTCTGGGGCTTGCGTACACCCGTATGAACAGACCTTTAGAGGCTGCGACAGCGTTTTTAGAGGCTATAGACAGAAACGCGAATCACATAACAGCCGATAGGTCCAGATTGGAGCTTGCAAGGCTTTATATTGACAAAAGAGAATTCGATAAGGCTGCCGACTCTGCAGCACAGGTGATAAAGAGAAGATCGGACGATTTGGCGTCCCAGGCCCAGTATCTCCTTGGAGACATTGAGTTTATGAAGGGGAAATATAAAATGGCATTGGAGAACTACCTTAGGGTAAAATATGTATATCCTGCGTATGAGGAATGGGTCGTAAAGGGACAGCTTAAAACAGGCCAATGTTACGAAAATCTGAACAGACCCCAGGACGCAAAGAAGCAATATAAGGATGTTCTCAAAAGACATGAGGGAGATAAATTCGGCAAGGAAGCGGAAACTAAACTGAAAAGCTTGGAAAAGGGACAGTGATAGGATACTGCAGGTTCACGGGGGTTATTTTCGTTGCGGCGTTGATCTTGACAATTATGGTCCCCCTATCCAGAGCGGCAGAGCAGAAAGAAGACCTGCCGTCCTTGGAACTCCCGAGCATGGAGGTCTATGGAGTGGAGCGCATAGATTTCGTAATAACGGGTGATAAGAGAGAGCTGTCGGTCGGGTTCAGTTTCCCCAGTCGTCTCGAAGACAGGTTCAGGGGAAAAGGCGCAATCAAAAGCAGGGAGTTTTTGCCCAAAATGTCCGTGACACAGGAACTCCCGACTAGAAGGAATAAAACGGGCCGGGGCTACAGCGAGGGAGGGTACTTTTCATCGTTTGCGGCGGGACTGGCTTACGCAAACACCTTCGAGAAAGCGGCACTCCTTTTCAACTTTGACAATGTGTTGAGCGGGGGGCACGTCGACAATTCATCTTACAGGAGAGACGATGCTTCCTTGGAAGTTCTGATCTCTCCATCTCGGCTTTCTGATGTTTTGATTAAAGTCGATTTCTACGATGGCTCAAGCGAACTTTGGAAGACGTCGCCAGTCATAGAAAGGGACGTAAGGAGATTCAAAATAGGGATAGAGCCGAAGCTTCACAAAGCGGCAGATCTGGAGGCAGAGGTTTTTCTGACGCTGAATCGTCTGTCCGATGACGTAGGCGATATTGACATAGGTGAAAATACGCTCGAAGCGTCTTTGAGCTTTGATAAATTTATCGACAGATTAAGATTCGATGTGGATTTAGAATACGCCGGAGATTTTCTGGACAGGACAGGAGTTCTGGATGCGAAAGATGGGGATAATCAGTTTTTCAGGTTTCAGGCCACAGCAGGTTACAGTTCGAAGGTAGGAGTGGGTGTAAAAGGAGGAGCTGCTCTCTTTGTGTCCGATGCCGATCTAGGAGAGTCAGAAAATAAGGTATATCCGTTCGCACAGTTCGACTACGAACCCACAAAGGAGTTCAGAGTCTATGGCCGCTACGCTCCTGAAGTTAAACGGGGGCATTTCTTCGGGGCATATTCGCTCAATCAGTTTATAGATCCTTTGGCTGCTCCTATCTCTTCGGATATAAAGACAAACGGCGAGGTGGGATTGGAGGTGACAATTGGGGATAAGCTGAACTTCAACGCCTCTTTGGGATTTCAGGAGGAAGAACGTTTTATAGTCTGGGAGGATACGAGTAAGGTCAAGGTCAGGCTTTGGACGACGAGTCAGGACGGTACAATCGAGACTAAATGGGCCTCGGCTCGGCTCGATCTAGATGTGACAGAGCGTTTTAGGCTCTCTTCTGATCTACTCTTTAGAGACACCGAGTTCACATCTGGTCTCGTTGGAGATGTTCCTTATGTTCCCGATTTGGAGCTCGGAGGCTCCTTAAGCGTCGGTCCTTATTCGGGCTTCAACGGCACTGTCAGCGCGCGGTGGATAGATGAGAGGTTCACATCGATCTCGCCGGAGAAAGCCCTGGGCTCTTACTTTTTGCTCGGCATTGAGGCCTCCAAGACCATCGGCTCTTATATTGCCGTCTTTGTAAGGGGCGAAAATCTTTTAGATGAGGAATATCAAGTATGGGAAGGATATGATATGCCTGACTTGGCGATCTACGGAGGAGTAAGGGGGAATTGGTAGTAAACTAGTAGACAGTAAACAGGGCATCCCCATATCCCTACGTACTTCCTAACCCTCACCATTCATTATTAGCGTATTAGCCTTCTAACCCGATTAATTCATAAACTTGGTGGAGTCATTGCGAGGAGCAAAGCGACGAAGCAATCTTAAGGTTTTATAGTGATCTCCTATGAGAGCCGGAGAGTATTACATCTACCACAGAATCGAGATTGCTTCGCCTTCGGCTCGCAATGACATCGAAGGTCGTTAAACGGTATAACTATAATATAATACAATCGCTTAATTAATACACGGCCTTTTCTTGTGAATTATTCGGGCTAAGTGAAAAAAACCTGGAGGAAATAAATGGAGGAACTGAACTTATTGGCGATTGCCGCCAAAGGCGGATGGCTCACGATTCCACTGGTCTTATGCTCGATGATTATGATCGCTGTGGTGGTCGAACGTTTCTTGGCTCTGAGAAAGGCGAGCACCAATACAGGGAGCTTGATGCTCAAGATAAGAGCAGCTCTGTCCCGAAGCGATATAGACGGAGCTATTATGTCGTGCAGGGAGGTCGGCGGGCCTGTGGGATCGGTGTTCGAATCTGCGCTTGGGATACACGACCAGACAAAAGAGGAGGTGAAGGAAGCTATAGAAAACGCCGGAAACGCCGAGGTGTTTCAGCTTGAAAGACGCGTTGGCATCCTGGGAACTGTAGCAGGAGTGGCTCCGCTGATAGGCTTCTTGGGAACGGTAACGGGGATGATAAAGGCATTCATGAAAATTGAGGACCTGGGCGGGAACGTGAACACTCAAGTTCTGGCGGGAGGCATCTGGGAGGCTATGGTCACGACAGCTGAGGGATTGACTGTGGGAATTCCGGCCTTAATCTTTTACAACTACTTTATAAGCAGAATACAAAGGCACGCATTCGAGATAGAGACGAGTTCTGCGGAACTTCTGAACCTGCTTTTTAGAGAGGATGAAAAATGAACATAAGGCCGAAAAGTCGTATGATCACGAGTTTTGCGACTATATCCCTCACAGATATAGTCTTTCTCCTTCTTGTGTTTTTCCTTTTGTCCTCCACGTACATACTTCAGCCGGGGATCAAGGTTGAGCTTCCGAGAACCGCAAGTACCGAAGTCAGCGCTGAAAAGGCTATTGTAGTAACGATAGCACAGGACGGGACGCTCTATTTAAACGATAAGAGGGTGTCCAGGTCTGTGCTCCCGTCTCAAATCAGGCAGATGATCACAAGCTCTCTGGGCAATCCGGCTGTGGTTATCAGGCCGGATAAGCGGGTGTCGGTGGAAAAGCTGGTGGACGTCATCGACGTATCCAAAAGGGCAGGCGCTGAGGACTTCCTGATCGCTACACAGGTAATCCAAGAGTGAAGAAGCCGAAGCCTAGCCTGAAGGGAGACACAAGGACACAAAGGCACTAAGTGTAATGTCTTTCTGGCTGGATGCCCTGCCCGTTGAAGAGCCTTAACTTTTGCCCAGTCCACTATTTAAAGGTGGTGAGTACCACTGAAAGATATTCCGGGAAGAATCACTGAAAACCTGCTGGGAGCTTTTTTTATATCGGTTGCCCTTCATGTCCTGCTTGCCCTTATACTATTCAAGATCACGGTAGGGGTCGAATTAGAACGCCCTGTCTTTGTAGAAATGAGCCTGGGACAAATATCCAAGGCGAGCATCGAGCGCGCCATGGAGGAGTTCTCAAGTGACCAGGAAGAGGACAAGGATCCAACTCAAAGGGTGCAGGCTCCTGATCGCAAGATGTTGGAGATCGAAGAGCCTACTATCTACGTCCCCAAAGAGCAGAAGTTAATCTCCACACAGGACGTTTCGGAGGAACAGAAAAAAGAGATATTTGTTCCCAAAAGCCAAACGTCTTACGATCAGTCCCAGACCGGTATAGGCACGACAAGGAAAAAAGAGACGTTCATAAACGAAAGGGTCGGAGTCGGAACAGAGCCGGGGGCCGGAATAGAATCGGAGAATGTGGGCAAAGATGTCGTCAGCTTCGAGATCGAATGGGAGGGCAAGATCAGAGACATAATAAGCTCTGTGCGCCCCACATATCCACCCGGCGTTCAGGAAGAGGGCAACGTGAAGATAGAGTTCTGGGTCGATCCCAAGGGCAACGTTAAACCGAGCATGAGCGTTGTGATCAAATTGAATATTCAACTTGAAAACGCCGCGATGACTGCTCTTCGAAGATGGCGCTTCAAACCCCTGGCAGGGGGTCAAGAACAGGTAGATCAAAGAGCGATCATAACTTTAAAGTTTCTGCTCAAATAGATCAGATCGGTTCTGGTTCCCCTTCGCGTCTCCTTAGGAGTCGCAACTCCTGACGGGGTCGGGGGGCCCGGTGGGAGCTTCGCTGAGGAGTGGAGGCAGTAAAGAGAGAGGTGTTCTCGCAAAGACTAAAGGCCGAAGCCAGATAAGCATCATTGTGAGAGAAGAAAATTGTCAATGGGCGGCATCATGGGCCCTTTGCTGGAGAGGCAGCAAGCCATTGAGCGGCCAGGCAATCCTCGCATTCCCTACAGAACGAAAAATTCCATGCGACTTAACTTTATAAGAAACAGGATACTCAAAGGTCAAAGATCATCTAATGATGAGTTGATCTGCATCCTCAAAGAGTCTGTCCTATTCGGGTACTTGAGCCAGCGGTCGATAAAGAAGATAAGCAAGGTCGTCCAGAAGGAAGACTTTGCCGAAGGCGAGGCGATCTTCAACCGGGGCGAGATCGGCCTCGGTGTTTATATCATCAAAAAGGGGAGCGTTGATATACTTAACGATCGAGGCAAGGTGGCTCATTTAGAGGAAGGGGATTTCTTCGGGGAACTGTCTCTTTTGGATGAGCATCCCAATCCGGTCTGTGCTGTAGCCTCCGGTAACAGTGAACTTATCATCTTCCACCGATCGACTTTGATGGAGCTCATCGCTGAAGAGCCGCGACTGGCTCTTAAGATTCTCATACGGCTAGATCAGATGACCGGTGAAAGAGTACACGCGCTGAATGAGGAAATCGAAGCAGTTCAGGCGGCATTAGAGATTGATCCCCGATAGATTCAATTGGGGATCAAGAAGTAAAAACATCGGCGTCTAATAAGCTCTAAATAGGGAGAACGCATAGTGGCTGCTGCCGGTTTTCCTGCGTCCACACAGATAATTAAGATCCTCCTTATCCTGGCGGCTATTTCACTTGTTGTATGGTTTTTGATAGCCATCAAGGGCATACTGTTCCCGTTCGCACTGGCCTTTCTTATTGCCTATCTATTCAATCCTGTGGTCAACAGACTCGAAGGATTAGGCATAGGGCGCGGATGGGCTATCTTGATAATCTACTTGGTGCTCGCTCTATTGGCAGTCTTAATCATGATATTTGTTGCACCTCTACTTGCCAACGAAATAAAGGGACTGACAGGAAATATATTACCGGCTCTTCTGGCCGCCACAGAAAGCGCGCACCCAGATTCGCTTGAGACAACCAGGAGCGCTGCTTCAGATACGGTGGGGGCTGCGCTTTCTGAATATGCACACGAACTTATCGGGAAGTTACAAACTCAAATAGAATCGCGGCTACCGCGCTTTATGTCCGATCTTATCCCAGGATTTAAGGCTGAGAGCATCACAGATCAGATAAGCCAATATTCGGAGGACATATTTAAGAACATAGGGAAACTTCTTGCACAGCTCTTAGGAAGATCGGTGTCTTTGGTAGTCAACCTCTTCTCCTTAATATTCTTCCTGGTAATAGCTCCTGTAGTGGCGTTCTTTGTGCTAAAAGAGGCCCCAACTGCCAAGGCAAGCTTCGTTGAACTCGTACCGAACAGGTACTTTGAGATGATTTTGAACCTCATTTACAGGATAGATAAGCAAATAGGCGGATACATAAGGGGTCAACTTACGGTCTCTATTACCATAGCTTTACTGTGGACGACTGCGCTCCGGATAATAGGATTGAAGTACTATCTTGTCATAGGGGTGGCTGCCGGAGTCTTAAATCTCATTCCGTATCTTGGCCCTATAACTACAGCCTCGATAGTGATCATCGTCTCTTTGATTCAAAAGGGGATCGGAGGTTTCGTTCCGGCTGCGTTGACATTTGCGGTGATCCAGACTCTCGATGGAGTTTTTATCTCTCCGGTTGTGGTGGCAAGGAGTGTCAATCTGCATCCTGTGGTCGTGCTCTTTGTAGTCCTGGTCGGGAGTCAACTGCTCGGAATCATAGGTATGATCCTTGCTGTCCCTATAACGGGGATTATCAAGGTGACTGTGCAGACGTTCTACGAGGGCTTTAAGAGCTACTCCGTAAACTGATGGGTGCTTTAGAGACAAGAAAAGTCGCCCAAATCGCAGCAGCGTGTGGATTGGGCGTTCTGCTTTCTCTAGTCAGGATCTATAGGATGCCCTATGGAGGATCTATAACCCTTGAGGCCGTACCCATCTATATCCTCGCTTTAAGAGATGGCCCCAAAGTAGGGATGACCGCCGGGGCTATTCTGGGATTCCTCCAGCTTATAATAGACCCTTACATCATTCACCCTCTCCAACTCGTGTTAGACTATCCTCTTGCCTTTGGGCTTCTGGGTATCTCTGGATTCTTCACACAGCTGCCCTTTGCAGGAATTATAATCGGAGGCCTGGCAAGAGGATCGTCTCACTTTCTGTCAGGTGTGATATTCTTCGGGGAGTACGCTACACAGGGAACTCCGGTCTGGATCTACTCCGCCCTTTACAACGGAAGCTATGTGATCCCTGAGATTCTGATCGCCCTTTTTATGGTCCCGGTTCTTATTAAAAGGCTCAGGGCCGCTGAGCTGTGAACAGCAAATAAGCAGGGGCTAACCCATGTGTTCGGCCAATTTACGTGTCTATTTGCGGACACGCACAGGCACCTCCGTATTTTCAGGGCAGACACGCGGGTCTGCCCCTACATATTCCCGTTCGCAGTGGTCGCACCCCTTTCCGGTTGACATCCATAGCATAACAGGATATATTGGAGCAAGACTTCAGGTTCTGAGAACAGCTCTGCAGGTTTCTTAACGTAAATCATACTCGGAGTCAATCACCTGTGGATAAGATATATACGCGTGCTGAACAGACCGAAATCCTGAAGATCACCCTCGGCGAGCCAACTAAGCTCAGCTCTTTGGCCTATCAGAATACCTCGGTTTTGATGGTGTCGCGGACAGGGGTCGTGGCGGCGTTCTATCCAAAGCCCGGTACGCGGCCTGCGTTTTACCGGATCTCCACCGATAGCGGGCTGACGTGGAGTCAGGAGATGGATTCTCCACCTGAGCTGGGCGGCGGCCAGAACAGCGGGACACTGCGCGACGGCGGCGTGATCATGCCTGCCTCGATCGTTGATTCCTCTACTGAAGGGGAAGAGTACTGCTTCGATACGCTCTTTCTCCGGTTCACCGATGACATGATGAACTGGGAGACGGAGATAGCTCAGGTGTACGTCCCCATTGTTGCGCCTGGTCTTGACGTACGAGATCTTACCTTTGCCAAAGGTAAGATGCTACAACTTCCTAACGGAGATGTGCTAGCGCCGGTGTACGGCAGATTTGAGGGCGATATTCAACACCGGGCGTACCTGATCAGATCGGATGACCAAGGCCACACGTGGCGGTATTACGCGACAATAGCCTATGATTCCGATGATCCGAACCCTGAGCTTCCGGGTCAGTACCTCGGCTCTTGCGAGCCGAGCATCGCTCTCCTGCCGAACGGGCAGATGCTGGCCATGCTTCGGGCGCAGTACTCGCACGTGCCGGCGGAATACAAGCCGATGTACGTCTGTTGGTCGGACGATCAGGGAAAGACGTGGACCGAGCCGGTGCCGACGAATCCCCACCTGATGAATATCTCGCCGACACTGCAGGTGCTGGATAACGGTGTGGTAGCGTGCGAGTATGGACGGCCGGGATTCCACGTGGCCTTCAGCACGGACAATGGGCACACATGGGGCAACCGCATCAGCTTCACGCATTTGATTGAGCCCTCCAACACCGGCCAGTTTGATATGATAAAGGTTGGCCCGAACAAGCTGGTGGCTATCGGAAGCGACGAGGATGGCACAAAGGTCTTTCCGATCACAGTCGAGCGTGTGCAGGTATCTCCGGCGCGCGCGGTGTTGACGGGACGCGCCCTGGATGAACAGGACAACCCGATTGTGGGCGCGAAGGTGGAGCGGAGCCCGAACCGCTACGCTGCCGACTCCTGGGCAGTGGATCCCGTCGGGTGGTCGAAGCGAGTCACCTTTCCCAATGATCACCCAACCCGGATGGTGCTGGCGGAATATATTCCCGAATTGGGATACCGATCGATTCAGAAGGGTAGCGGTTTCCCGACGGTGGAGACCGACACGCAGGGGAAGTTCCGATTCGAGGCCGTCAAGCTCGGTGAGCTGGTACTAACAGTGGAGGCAGAAGATTACGCGCCAGAGCATCGACATATTAGGGTCGGGCCGCAGGCGGAGTCGCAGGACTTTAGCCTCAAAGCGGGTCGAGCAGTGCGCGGTCAGGTGGTAGATGAGCAAGACAGGGCAATTGGGGGTGTCTGTGTGGAGATAGATCAGTGGCACTGCCACACCGACCAATACGGTTTCTTTCACCGGGCGGTGGAGGCTCCCGTGCCTAGGGATGTGGAGATAGAGGTTTATAAGAGGTACAGCAGTGAGTACGAGCCGTTCAAGGGGACGGTTTCGCTGTCGCGGATCGGACAACAACCGATCACTTTGAAGAAAAAGTAGCAGATGCCATCTACTATTCCGAACCAAGTTCCCACTCTGACGCGGTCGCCGGACAGTTTACGACAAATTTAGCTGGTTCCTAACGCTCAACGCTCGATTGAATCCCCGATTGAGTGTACCCGCCGATTGAACACCTAATTGAATCTATTGAGGGTCGGCGGGATCGGGGGTTGCGGTAGATGAGTTGGCGAACTGAATTAAATGAAAGATAGGTTTGGAATTAACAAAGAAAATGGAGGTTATCCATGAGACGACGTCGAACGATCTACTTTAACGATGCACGCCACTATTATCTATACGCCTTCGAGCCCCCCATGAAGCTGGAGGACGCCTGGAGGCCGATAGACGAAGTCGCAGGCACCGCCGTTGACACGTTCATCTACGGAGTCTCAAGTGGCGGACTCTTCTACCCCTCTAAGATTGGAGCACAATGGGGTGGAGATCAAAGTCCATTCGCTTATGCGTGGCGTGCACGGAAGAATATGCAGAGCCTGATTGACAGGGGCCTCGATCCACTAACTGTGCTCATCGACCGGGCGCATGAGGCAGGTATAGACTTTTTCGCAAGCCTGCGTATGGGATCCTTCAGCGGGAGTGAACCGCACTATCAGATCGGTGTGCCCGGGCCGATGGAGGGCTGTCTGAACTTTGCTCATCCAGAGGCGCGCGATCATCAGTTTGCAGTCCTTGAGGAGCTGGCTACAGAGTATTCTGTAGAGGGGATAGAGCTGGACTTCGGCTATCCCCCGTTCTTCTTCAAGCCCGACGAAGTGGAAAAGCACACTCCGTTGATGACAGAGTACGTCGGTAAGATCTCCCAGATGGTCCGGAATAGGCCGGGCGAGCCTGGGCAGGTCGGAGCTCGCGTATTCCCCACCGAAAAGATGTGCCTTGAGGCGGGATTGGACGTGCGCACGTGGTTTGAGGAGGGAATCGTTGACTTTGTGGTGCCGTTTTTGTACGGCTACTTTATACTTGACCCTGACATGCCCATTGATTGGCTCATTCAATCGGCTCATCAAAACGACAGCGCATCTGTCTACGCAGTGCTTCAACCCTACTCAGAAGCAGAGAGCGTAGGATCTCATCTGAGAAAGTATGCTACACCTGAGATGATGCGAGCTGCTGCGGGAAACTTCTGGGATCGAGGCGTCGATGGTCTCTACACCTGGTTTTTGAAGTGGCCATTAGGAGATGCGGAACGCAGAATTCTCACGGAGATAGGCGATCCCGAACTATCAAAAGAGGGGGAAAAGCACTATGTACTGCCGAGGCGGTGCGAAGCTACAGGTATCGGGCTTGTATATGATGCGGCACTGCCGATTGAAATCCCGTCTGCGGATCCGAACAGACGCTATGAGATCCCCTTCTATATATCAGATGATATACAAGGTTCTTCTGAGCGCGTGCGTGAAGTACGACTTAAGATCAACGTCAGTAATCTGGTGACGGCGGACAATCTTGCGATCCTGCTGAACGGGAGGTCTCTGTCCAAAGAGACTTGCACGCGCACATTCGGCGGACCACACAAGATCGGAGAAAGTAATGTTCCGTACCCCGGTCAGTGGTTGGAATTACACTTGGAAGGGGAACGTCCACATAAGGGTGAGAACCTGTTAGAGGTGTCGTTGGAGAAGAGACCCGATGGGTTCAAAGGAGGAGTGATAATTGAAGATGTGGAAATCGTAGTCGAATACGGTCCGTATGCGTCCAGCTTGAACTACCAACCGGACTCGTAGACCCCCGATTGAATCTATCGGGGGGGATCTCGGTGGTAGACCTATTTAAAGGCCTCCAGATGGAATAGCGATATGCTGCTGGGGAGTGGTATTTAGATCAGAGAGGAGAGAATCAAATTCGCAAGCCAAGGGAAACCAGGTTTGTTGGCTCTGAATCAGGATCATCGGATGTGTTCAAGGTAAATCCCTAACCGTAAGGAGGTATCAAAATGGTGAGATTCTGGCATCTGTGGCTATCGGTTCTTGCGGCTCTTTTAATCGTCGCATCCTTTGAAACATGGGCTGGAGATATTAAGGGATGGAAGAAGGGAGAGGGCTGGGGGTGGATTTGGGGTCCTGATGACGAAGTCGGAGCATTGAACGCTATGACCGAAAAGAGTGTGTTAAAGGCTGTTAAACTGGTCAAGGAGGGCAAGGTCTACGATCTGGGGATCTTGTACGACAGGACATCGTATAAGTGGCCGGGACATTCTCCAGCCGAGATCATATCTTTCAGGACCCCTGAGGGCGTAAAGAGACAGCAGGACCTCCCGTTTGTTGCGCCCGAGGTAAATCCCGCTGGGCTTGCCTGGCACAGCAACGCTCTTTTTCTGTCGGACAACGTTGCCACGCAGATAGACGGTCTTGGACACGTCACTGTCGGGGAGGATAATCACTGGTACAACGGGTTCAAAGAGGAGGATTGGGGAGGAAATTGGGGGCCGAGGAAGGCAGGAGCCGAGAACATCCCTCCTGTCGTGACGAGGGGCGTGATGATAGATGTTGCAAAGTTCAAGGGCCAAGAGGCTTTAGAGAGCGGATATGGCATCACACCGGATGACCTGAGTGGGGCTTTAAAAGAGCAGGGCGTGGAACTGAAGCCGGGGGACACTGTGTTGATAAGGACGGGGACTCTAATATATTGGGGCGAAACGGGTGCAGATCACGAGAAGATAGAAGCTCACGACAGAGCAGGGATAAATCTGGCTTCGGCCAAGTGGCTGGTGGAGGACAAGGGGACGATTATGATAGGATCTGACACGTCCGGCCTCGAACAGCAGCCTCCACCCCAGGGGAGCACAAGTTTTGTGCCGGTACATGAGTACCTCTTGATAGAACAGGGAGTGCACATAGCTGAGTTTCACTATTTAGAGGATCTGGCAAAAGATGAGGTATATGAATTCCTCTACATAGGTGTCACAAATAAAATAAAGGGCGCTACTGCAGGATTTACAATGAGGCCCATTGCGATAAGATAGTTGAAAGAAGGTAGGAACGCAAAAGTTTAGCCCCGCTCTTTCAGGAGGACGGGGCTTTTTCTATCCTCCTCCGTCAAGATTGTTTGTCCAGAGGGTGGAAGCAGGCAGGGCATACAGGGAACATTTGAAATGGCGTGAAGAGAACGGCCGCAAAGTGCACAGGCTTTCGGCAGATGAATGAATAAGAGATTTAAAAAAGGGAGGGAAAGAAAAGATAGGAAGACCTACTACCACGGTACAGCCTTGAAGGAAGATTTTGACAAGCTCTTCGAGATCCTCCATAACCCTGCCTCGAAGATAGAAGTTTATGATGCTGTTCCGAAGGAGAATCTGGACAGATTTTTGTCAGAGTGACGCGTTTTGGGGGCTACCAAAACGTGTCGTGTCACTGCAGCGTTTATGCGATCCCTGGCCATTGGATGACGCGTTTTTCTGAGAAAAACTTTTCTAACGCGATTAATTCATAAACTTGGTGGAGTCATTGCGGGGACCAAAGCGACGAAGCAATCTCACGGTTTTATAGTGGTCTCCTATGAGAGCCGGAGAGTATTACATCTACCACAGAATCGAGATTGCTTCGCCTTCGGCTCGCAAGGACACCGAAGGAGCTTAAACAGCATAACTATAATATAATACAATCCCTTAATTAATACACGGCCTTTTTGTGTGAATTATTCGGGCTAAAACGTTTAGTTTTTTTGTACAGAAAGTTTATAGGAAAAATCGTGTCACAACAGGCAGAGAGGTTAAGATGGGCCGACTAACGAAAACGTTTCCGCGAAGGGATTTTCGGACGTCCTGTGGAGCGCGGTGGTTTGACCATCACCAGAGAATGTAGGTATTTCATCTTCCACTTTTCCCAGGTCGTGCGCTCTGAAGGGATATCTTTTAAGCGGATGCCCTTCAAAGGGCCGGCAATAGCAACGCCCTTTTGAGTCCATAAGCTGAAAGTGTTGCGGTCATACAGAACCAAAGCGCTATTGCGCAGTATTCCTGACACTCCGAAGGTAAAACTGGTGTCCCTGATCCCACGACTTATGGCGATCTGGCGGTCTATTTTGGGAATATGCACGATATCCTCTGCCACTATGGGTCACCATGTCACAGCGATTGGGTCCGAGCCGAGCGAATCGTTGACTACTTCGCGGCCACCCAGAAATTTGATCGGATATGCTTTGGCGATGCCTCTGAGATGTACCCCAATTACTCCGTCAGCGGGATTCAGGAAGCTTTCGGCTTCCTCGACGCTCACGAATTGCGGGTTGTCGATAGCTGCAATAGAGTCAGAAGTTCTGGTGCGGATGGCCTTCCGTACGGATTCTAATTCATTATCTCCCCGGCCCTCTTGCGCAGCGATCCCTGTAGCACCCAAAAGCAAAACGGTCATACTCCTAAGGAACAGCAAATAGACAAGTCTCATAATTTGTATCCCGCCTTGATGACACTGGTTATGGTTAGAATCTTTGAATGAGATTACTTCGCTTCCCCGACCCCTAATAGATTCAATCGGGAACTCGCAATGACATTGCCTTGATCCTCCTTTTTTGTACAGGGGGCAATGGGGATCCATCTTCTTACAACCCGCACAAATATACTTTAATGCTTACTTGATGTCTACAGAATAAGACGCTTAATGATTGGGTTTGGTTGCTTATCTACTCTGTATTTTAAGCTGCAGACCCTTCGAAGCTTGACATCGGATAGTTCTATCAGTATATTTTAATCGCCTCTCTACCTTGCCAGCAACAGAGCGTTCATAAACTACAGAGAAAGGAAATAAGATGTCAGATCTCCTCCTTCCCACAACAGTAGTAGGAAGCTACGCAACACCCAGCTGGCTCTGGACCGCCCTGGACGAAATAGACAAGGGCAACTACGGCCAGACAGATATAAAGGAGACCTTCGACGATGCCGTCAACATCGCTATCCTCGACCAGGAGAAAGCGGGCATAGACATCATAACTGACGGCGAAATGAGGAGGTGGTACTTTGTCCAGAGTTTCTACAGACGCTTCAAGGGAATCGTTTCGGAGCCTCCACTCCGTAAGGTCGGACTGTACGGGTACGACAGCCCGCAGAGATGGCTCGCTGAGGAAAAGATCACCGTCCCTGAAGGCCTGGGTATCGTGGAGGAGTTTGAATACCTCAAGCAGAACACTAACAGAGCCGTAAAAGCAACCTGCCCTGGACCTTTAACTCTTACTATACATATAAAACCCGGTAAGGTCTATAAAGACCGATTAGAGCTTGCGTGGGAATTTGCGGACGTGGTGAACAAAGAACTCAAAAGCCTCGTCGAAGCTGGGGCGGACTGGATACAACTCGATGAGCCGTCTTACGCCATCATCCCCGGGGCCACTAAAGATTGGGTGGAGCTATTCAACAGGTCGGTGGAGGGCGTAAACGCAAAGATAGGAATTCACATCTGCTTTGGAAATCTTGCCAGCCGCTCCAGAGGAAAGAGGGCATACCGCTGGATGTTCCCCGACCTTCTGGACGCCAGAGTAGACCAGTTCGTTTTTGAATTTGCAAACAGGGAGATGAGCGAAATAGACATCTATAAGGAGTTCGACGAAGAAAGGGAATTTGGAGCGGGCCTGGTGGACATCAAGTCCTTCTACGTGGAGACTCCCCAGGACGTTGCAGAAAGGATAAGGGAGGTGCTGAAATACGTTCCGCCGGAGAAGTTATACATTAACCCCGACTGCGGATTCTTTCAGCTTCCCAGGTGGATCTCCTGTATCAAGCTTAAAAACATGGTAGAAGGGGCAGAGATCGTAAGAAAGGAACTTCAGGGATAGGAGAATAGAGTGAAAGAGAAACCTGAGATCGGAGCTTATGCAGAAATCTCCATCAACGTGACTGCAAAGGAGGTCATCACATTTTCAGGCGGGGGTGCTCCGCCTGTCTATTCGACGCCCTCGATGATTGACCTTATGGAGTTGACCTCCCACAAGGTCTTAGAGCCCTATCTTGAGGAGGGCGAAAACTCCGTCGGGACACAGGTGGAGGTAAAGCACCTTGCGGCCACACCCATCGGAATGAAGGTGACGGTAAATTCCAAGCTTATAGGAATAGACGGAAGGAATTGTGTCTTCCAGGTGGAGGCCTTCGATGAAATGGAGAAGATCGGGGAAGGAACGCACGAACGCTTCATAATAGACGTGGAAAGATTTGGGTCCAGAGTAAAAGACAAGATCAAATCATGAACCCCCGGGGATTTCACGACCTCAAAGAGGGAGACATAATCTCCGATGCCGTAACCATCACGGAGCATCACATATCTACAGGGGCTGGGATATTTAAGGACTTCAACCCTATCCACGTAAACAGGGAGTTTGCAAAGAAGACCAGATTCAAGTTGCCCATCGCGCACGGCTGTCTGACCGCAGGCGTTATGTGCGGCGTCCTCGGGAACCACCTTTCGAGCAAAGCCGTAGCCCTCGTCCAGATAGACTTCCGCTTTAGAGCACCCGTCCACGCCGGAGATACGATTACGACAGAGTGGGAGGTAGAATCCAAGGACTTCAAGCCTGATAAGAAATCGGGGGTAGTAGCTTTTAGTGGAGTGTCTAAAAACCATGAGCATACGATAGTCGTTGAAGGCAATTGTAAAATCCTCGTCTCAGAATAGGTGACAGATAGGATTCGTAATATGTTATTGGGCAACATTCTTCGCAGAAACGCGCATTTCAACACATTCAGGGACAAAATAGCCGTCATTTTTGGCAACCGATCCCTTTCTTACGGACAGCTAAATGAAAAGGTCAACAGCCTCTCCAACGCCCTTATGGACATCGGCGTCAAAAAGGGGGACAGGGTCGCCATCCTGGGCAGAAACTCCATCGAATACGTAATTGTTTACTTTGCGGTTGCCAAGACAGGTGCCATAATAGTACCCGTAAACTTCTGGTATAAAGCCGGAGAGATAAAATATACAATCGACCAGTCACAGACCTCTTTGTTCATAGTAAACACTCAATTCTACGATGCCGTAGGTCCCATCCTGTCAGACCTTCGTACTTTGAGAAGGACTATCTACTTTGGAGAGAAGGCCGTCACGGGGTCGGCGCCTGACCCCGATGCGATTTACCTTGAGGAACTCATAGACTCCTATCCGTCTGCAGAACCTGAAGTTGAGATATCCGAAGATGACCCGCATATAATCCTCTACACAAGCGGCACGACCGGTTTTCCGAAAGGGGCTCTTCTTACGCATAAAAACCACTATCTTCACGCCCTTGCATGGTCTTTGAGGACGGGCAACGTGGAGGAAGACGTAGGGATCATAGTCTATCCTCTCTTCCACACAGGAGGCCCGGACTGCATACTCCTTCCTCACTTCATAGCGGGAGCCACAGTTGTCATCCTGGATAGAGCAGACCCAGAGGAGATAGTGATCGCGGCCCAAAAGTACAGACTCACCAATATCTTCTGTGTGCCCACAGTCTGGAGGCGCATACTCGCCCTCGAGGACAGACACAAATACGATGTAAGCTCGATTAGAAGGTGTCTCGGCTCATCGGACACACTCCCTGAGGATCTGTTGGACGGGGTCATGGACCTCTTCAATGCAGACGTCTATGTTACCTATGGCCTCACAGAAGCGGGCTGCGTAATAACGTTCTCAAAGCTCACAAGAAATAACAAAGAGAAGATAGGGTCGGTCGGAAAACCTCATCCCTTCGTCGAAATCAGAATAGTGGACGGGGCCGGAAACGATGTAGAGGTCGGACAGGTCGGTGAAGTAATCGCTAAAGGGCCTACGATAATGAAGGGATACTGGAATATGCCCGATAAAACAGAGGAAGTCCTCAAAGACGGTTGGCTCTACAGCGGAGATATGGCTTATTATGACGAAGAGGGTTACATCTACATCGCCGGACGCTCGAAGGATATGATCATCAGCGGCGGAGAGAACATATACCCCGTCGAGATAGAGAAATTCCTCAAGACACACGAAAAGATAAAGGACACAGCGGTTATCGGAGTGCCTGACAAAGAATGGGGAGAATCGGTACTTGCTGTCGTAGTCCCTCAGGATGGAGCGGATATTACAGAAGACGAAGTCATACAATACGTAAGGGAAAATCTTGCAGGATACAAGAAACCCAGATACGTCGAGTTCGTAGACAGCCTGCCCGTCACAACGGCCACGAGCAAAGTCCAGAAGCCGGTCTTGAGAGAGATCTATTCGGGAAAATATGGGAATATGTAGTTCGCGGTCCCATTTCAGCCCACCCAGACGGCCACCACTTCGCTCCGCCTGCTTCGCAAACTTGGGGGACCGTTATGCGCCATTGCCTGCCAGAAATCATCGGACAGACTCAATGAGGATGGGAGGCATTATGTAGTTGAGATGTGGCCCAAAGGAGAGAAGGCAATATGGCAAAAAGTGAAGCAACGAGCCTACCTCAGTCCGGGTCCCTGGATGAGCTGGTGGAGCTCTTTGACAACCACGATTTGGGTGAATACTTCGATCAAATTCCGGAAGTCGATTTCGAAGTGGACATCAAACGAAAGGGGCATCTAATTGCCCTTGATGCTGAACTTGCCGACAGACTAACGGCAATTGCCAGGTCAAAACAAACCTCACCCGAGACGCTTGTCAATGCCTGGGTGCGGGAGAAAATCCTGGAGCGTTAGAGGGAACATAAGAGATAACCAACGCCGCACAACTGTATTTCGGCGACAGTGTGCTTGGCGGGACGTCTATTGATCGTAGGTATTTCAGGATAGCCTTTTCCGGAAAGACCAACCTGATCCGACGAAACGGAGGAAAACAACATGGTCCAGCAAGCAATTGAGGAAACGAACACCCAGTTTTGTGAAGCTGTTAATCGGGGTGACGCAGCTGCAGTAGCTGCCCTCTACGCTGAGGATGCGAAACTCCTTCCCCCTAACACTGAAATGGTCAGCGGGAGGCAGGCGATTCAAGCGTTCTGGGAAGGCGCCTTAGAAATGGGTGTTTGGGATATAAATTTGGAAAGCGTGGGTGTAGGTTACGACGGCAACCTGGCATATGAGATCGGCGCCTACACGCTGAACATTCAGCCAGAGGGCGGCCAGGCCATGACGGACACAGGCAAATATGTACTAGTCCGGAAACGACAGGCCGATGGCACATGGAAGATGACTGCGGACATCTGGAATAGCAGCGTCCCGGCGGCAGGAGAGTAACTAACATCATCCCTATGTTTACAGCCTTATAATCGGTCCTCTTTCAAGAGTGCACATGAGATCATAGGGCAATCATTATAAGGATCGGGCGATCAGTTTCCAACATCCCTTTCTTGTAAGCGGCAATTACATGTAGGGGCGGAGTTGCCCCGCTCTTACTTTAAGAAGTGGCATCTTCGGACCCAATCTATATTTAGACGAAAGACTGAAGAAATAGCAGAAAATGGAACATCTTCGCAAACTTTAGTGACGGAGAACGACATGGCTGATACTATACGGGGCTGGAGAAGGACTCATAATTGTGTGGAACTCAGAGCAGAGCACATAGGAAAAGACGTCATCCTTATGGGATGGGTGGCAAGGCGAAGGGACCACGGTGGAGTGATCTTTGTGGATTTAAGAGACAGGTGGGGCATAACACAGGTGGTCTTCAACCCTCAGAAGAGTCTGGACGTCCACAGGAAAGCGGAGGAATTAAGGAGCGAGTACGTGATTGCGATCAAGGGAGCTGTTCAACGGAGACCCGAAGGGATGGAGAATCCCAAGCTGAAGACTGGACAGATAGATGTGGACTGCACGGAGCTGAGGATATTGAACGAGTCTGATACGCCGCCTTTTGCTATTGAGTCCCGCACGGATACAAATGAGGAGCTGAGGTTGAGGTACAGGTATTTGGACTTGAGGCGTCCGACAATGCAGGATAATCTGATCAAAAGGCATAAGGCCTACAGGGCGACCCGGTATTTCTTAGATAACGAGGGTTTCGTAGAGATAGAGACGCCTTTTCTGATGAAGAGCACGCCTGAGGGCGCCAGAGATTACCTTGTTCCCAGTAGAATCCACCACGGGAGTTTTTATGCCCTCCCCCAATCTCCCCAGACCTACAAGCAGCTACTGATGGTGGCGGGATTTGACAGGTACTATCAGATCGTAAAGTGCTTCAGGGATGAGGATTTAAGGTCGGATCGGCAGCCGGAGTTCACCCAGATAGATATTGAGATGTCGTTCGTGGAGGAGGAGGACGTAATGTCGCTTGCCGAGAGCGTCACAACGAGTATATTCAGGGAGGTCCTGGGAGTCGAACTCCAGATGCCCTTTCCAAGGATGACTTACAAAGAGGCGATGGAGAAGTACGGGACGGATCATCCCGATACCAGGTTTGGGCTCGAACTGATTGACGTGAGCCAGGCCGTGGAAGACTGTGATTTCAGAGTCTTTAGAGGCGCGCTGGAATCGGGAGGTGAAGTAAAGTGCATCAATGCGAGAGGATGTGGGAGCTTCTCCAGGAAACAGGTGGACGATCTGATTGCCTTTGCAATCGAGTCGGGTGCCAAGGGCCTCGCATGGATGAAGATAGTTGATCCGGAAGGACATCCCACGTTGGGGTTCGACTCATCAATTGTCAAGTTTTTCAGAGAGGATAACTTAAAGGGGATAGCCGAAGCCACAGGCGTGGAGGCGGGCGACCTTCTGCTCTTTATTGCAGATAAGAAGGACGTGGTCGGCTCTGTGCTGGCGGAGATAAGACTTCTGATAGCCAGACAACTCAATCTGTTTGACGAGGGAAAATGGAACATTCTGTGGATCACAGAATTTCCGCTTGTGGGGTATAACGAGGAGGAGAAGAGGTTCGCGGCAATGCAGCATCCGTTCACATCGCCGATGGAGAATGACGTGGACCTTATGGAGAAAGATCCGCTGAATGTCAGAGGAAGACAGTACGATCTGGTGTTAAATGGCACTGAGATCGCCGGTGGGAGCATAAGGATCTCTCACAGAGAACTTCAAAACAGGATGTTTAAGTTGTTGGGAATATCAGAGGACGAAGCGGAGGATAAGTTCGGATTTCTGCTGGACGCCTTCGAGTACGGTGCGCCGCCGCACGGGGGGATAGCTTTCGGGTTCGACCGTCTGGTGGCCCTTTTGACAGGCAACAGGTCGATAAGGGAGGTAATCGCCTTCCCGAAGACAAACGCCGCTTTTTCTCTGGTGGATGGCTCTCCGACACCTATATCGGACGCGCAGTTGAAGGAGTTGGGATTAAAGCTGAGTTCACAGACCACAAATAAGTAGACAGCAAGCAGGGATGGGAGGCGGTGCGCTGACTACGGTCTACCTATTCTGCCTCCTCTCTTATCGCTTTTATGTTACGAAGGGGACCGCCCTTTCTTTTGAAAACGGAGGAGCCGGCTACGAGTATGTCCACACCTGCTTCTGTGACTTCTCTTGCATTTTCGACGCCGATGCCTCCGTCAACTTCTATCTCTGTGTCGAAGCCCTCCCGGTCGATCCAGGCTCTCAGTTGCTTTATCTTATCTACAGATTCGGGGATGAAAGGCTGTCCTCCGAAGCCGGGTTCGACGGACATTATAAGGGCTAAGTCAATAGATGACAAAAAGGGACTGAAAGCCTCAGTCGGAGTCTGGGGGCTTATCGCCACACCTGCGGATAGTCCACTGTCTTTAATGCGCTCGATTATGCCTTGTACATCTCCCGAGATCTCGGCGTGGACAGTTATTGAATCTGAGCCTGCGTGCATAAACCTGTCCAAGTAGCGTTCAGGGTCTGTTATCATCAAATGAACGTCGAGTTTAAGATCAGTAAGGTTTCCAATCGTCTCGACGACCATAGAGCCGAAACTTATGTTGTCCACAAAGTGACCGTCCATTACGTCCAGATGGATCAGGTCCGCGCCTGCCTCTTCGACGGCCTTGACCTCTTCTGTCAAACGGGAAAAATCTGCAGATAGGAACGATGGAGCTATCTTGACCATGGGTGCCTCCCGAATCTGTGGTGATCACGGTAATAATATATCCGACAGACGCATCAATGTCAATCCAAAAGGGACCGGTTGTTTTTGATTCGGACAAATAAGTAACATTTTTCCCGAGCTTGCTCAGGTCTTTGGTGACAACAATCGAGATTGCTTCGCTTCGCTCGCAATGACGAAACGGAAAGGCCATTGCGAGGGGGCCTGCCCCCGAATCATGCTATCGGGGGTTCACCCCCAGTAAATCTAGTGGGAAGTGCCCGATCTACTGAATACTGGACGAGTAGACCTCACCCCTACTGTCTACTCTATTTATCTATCCTTGAAGCCATCTTAGATGTGGAACTCCCACTGCGAAAGGAGATGAAACGCCATGCCACCTGTAGAATTAGAAGATGAATTTGGCGATATAGTATCGAAAGCCCGGTTCGGGACGGAAATATCCGCGCTCCAAATATCCGAAAGGACCGGGATCTCATCTTCAGAACTCGACCAAATAGAGGATTACGCCTACGTTCCTCCCGACGATAAGATAAGACTCCTTGCAGATGTCCTCGGCCTCCATCCCGACAAACTCATCGACTCTGCGCATAAAGCCTGGGTACCCGAGAATCCCCAGGGTAAAGATACCTCCGGTGTGAGAGTCAAAATGCTGCCTGTTGGAGCCGGCCTTATAGCTAATTGCTACATACTCGGCTGCACAGAGACGAAAATGGGGGCTTTGATAGATCCAGGAGCTGAAGCTAACAGGATCATCACCGAAGTCGAATCATCAGGTTTAGATTTCCAATACATCCTGCTGACCCACGGACACGGCGACCACGTGGGAGCCTTAAAAGCTGCAAAGGATCATCTGAAGGTTCCCGCTCTCATACACAAAAAAGAGTTAGGGCCCGTATCCTCACGGGACATTGACGATACAATAGAGGAAGGGGACCACGTTCAAATAGGCAACCTGGCCGTATCGGTAAAGCTCACAGCAGGTCATACTAAAGGAGGGGTTTCTTTCGTCACAGTGGGAAACGCCTTTACAGGCGATGCGCTATTTGCCGGATCGATGGGTGGAGCAAGAGGAGGTTGGCCCAGAGCCTACCATGACCAGATCAACTCTGTAAGGGACAAGATCCTCTCGCTTTCAAATGAGACGAATCTGTTCTGCGGACACGGACCAGCTACGACAGTCGGGGAGGAAAAGGCACAGAATCCCTTCTTTTTTAAGACACACGAAGAACATAGTTAGCCCGAATAATTCACAAAAAAGCCGTCTATTAATTAAGGGATTGTATTAGGTTATAGTTATGCCGTTTAACCACCTTCGGTGTCATTGCGAACCGGAGGCGAAGCAATCTCGATTCTGTGGTAGATGTAATACTCTCCGGCTCTCATAGGAGACCACTATAAAACCTTGAGATTGCTTCGTCGCTTTGCTCCTCGCAATGACTCCACCAAGTTTATGAATTAATCGGGTTAGAAAGAGCTATTGTCCCTTGCCTCTTCCCACAGACTCTTGATATCCTGTGAAGCATCTTTGCATAGATCGCTTAAGGGGGTGTCGTAGCGGATGCGGTTGTTGGAAAAGCCCAGGCCTCCTACGACAAATTCGATGTATTCCGTATCCTCTAAGATATTGTGTTCCTTCTTGCCCTTTTGGTACTCTGTATGGAAAACTAAAGGGATGACAGCAGAACTTTGATCTGAATCCACCTGCTCCACGGCCGGTCTGGCTATCTTGCATGGGACGAAGTTGCTCCTGTCGTTTTCGACAAATATGTATTTTGACAGATCTTCGGGTAGAGAAATTGCTGTCGGAGCCTGCGACAGAGAATCACCCTTAAACTTTACCGTTATTATCGCAATAAGCTTTTTCTCCTTTTGCGTCTTCTTTTTTATTTCTTCTCTTATCTCTTGTCTGCTGTGTCCCTCCTTACTCATCTTGGCGTAGACTTTGGCGGCTGTAAGTTCCTCAGTCAGCGGGATAACAGTTATAACAAAGTTGCCTTCAAAGACAGATGTTTCGGATATTATCTGGCGGAGTTTAGAGCTGTAATAACTTTCTGCCCGCAGTGCTTTAGAAGTTGAAACAATAAGGATCATCAGAAAAAACATCGCACAACTTCTCAATTCTTTTCGCCTGCCTTTCTTATAGGGAAATATAGCGTTAGAGGGAGAAAAACACAAGAGAATAGTGGGATTCTTGGTAAGACTGAATCTATCGGGAATTTTCTTTATCGGCGGGAGAATATCATTTTATAGCACACAACATTTAATAAGAAATTAAAACAAAAAACTTGCACTTTAGGAAGATTCTTTGTATATTGAGCGTAGGGAGGGGATTCTGAAGTTAGCTTAACCCCTAATCTATACGGTGGTGATAACGGTGACTGTAGGAGAGAATGTCAGAAAGCACCGAAAGATGCGCGGCCTTAAGCAATATGAGTTGGCCAAGAAAGTGGGAGTCCACAGGTCGGTAGTCTCGAAGTGGGAGAGTTCAGACCATAGCTTCACTGTGAGCACTCTCAGGAGAATAGCCACCGCGCTGAATGTATCTGTGGTGGATCTGGTTTCTGATAACTGATTCAGACCTATTGCACAACCAAAATGGATAGACTCGTTTAGGTTTTATACGTGGTTTCTCCCCCGCAAAGCTCCAAGTTGCAGTAGTCTGGGGCGGTTTTGTTCATTGGTCTGGCGCAGGGATGGGGCATGCCCCATCCGACGATCTTCATGTACATCTCCGCAGGCAGACAGCCTCGGGCGCTGTTTGGAGAACAAGCCCAATTGGATCTAGTCAAGATCTGCTGTGCTTGAGGAGTATATTGAAACTGGAGATCCTTTAAGATTTGCCTTGCTTCAGCCAGTTCAGAGTTCCCATCGTGCCCAAGGAGCTTAGGTGTTTAAGTGATCCTGTACGACTCGGATGACCTCTGCTGGAGGGAATAGGAAGATTCGTACAGAGAGAGGATACTGAAGCAGAAATCCTTTTCTACAAGAACTTCCCCCAAGCCACTCGGGAAATTAAGATCGAGGAAGGCTTTTTTGCTGGATGCGCTATCGGGTTAGAAGATAGGCAGGATATAGCTAGACGAAAGGGACTCGCAATCTAAAGATATCTGTTTAGGCAGGACTGAAACATGGATACTTGCAGTTTCAATATCTATAGAGTTCGGTGCAGCCTTTGTGGCAGACCGGAAATGTCTTTATTTCCTTTACCAACTTCCGATAGTCTTTGTACTTCTCGTTGTTCCATATCTTGCTGAACGGTTCTTGCCTGACGTTGCCCGGGGAAAAGTCCATCGAATGGTATGGCCTGACCTCGCCGTCGGGGAATATGTAGGCCGTCATCCAGAGGCTAACGCACCTATTCTTGTAACTTGTGGATTTGAACTCTTTTTCCTGGTACCACTGCCTAATCTCGTCGGCCGTAAAGTTCGGGAAGAAGGTTACGTAAGCTCCCCATCTGTTCTTTTTAATGTAGTCCATCTTCTCCAACAGGCACTCCACGTCCATGTCAGGCTGATCCTCCCTCACAAATCCGGACCAGTCGTGACACCTGTGTCCGAATCTCTCCTCGAAGAAGACGTTGTGCTTATCATACGTGTCCCTGTTAAAGAAAAGCATGTGATGGAAGTTCACCGTCGCTATGTCCAGTTCACCTCCGACCTTTGCCACTTCCTCTAAGCTCTGGTAGTTCACCTCAGATATTGTGCAGTTCACGTTGATGATGGGAGCGGATTTCTTCTCTTCCTTTTTCAACTTATTGATAGCCAGGACTCCATTGTAAAGCTTTTCGTAAAATCCGTCTACCCCTCTTGACTTGTCGTGTACCTCCCCAACGCCGTCCAGGGACAGGATAATCTCGTCCAGACCGACTCTCACTATATCCTCTGCGTACTTTTCCAGATATGTCCCGTTGGTGACGATATTGCAGCGCATCCCCCTGCTCTTTATGTAGTCAACGACCTCTATCCATCCCTTATAGATCATCGGCTCTCCGCCAAACAGCGTGAAGTTCGGCTTGAAGGACGAGACATCGTCCACTATTGCCTTCATCTCATCCACCGACAGTTGAGACCTCAAAACATCTGACGAAAACTCCTTGAAAGAACCTTCGTCCCCCCACTGACCGCACATGAAGCATCTGAGGTTGCACTTGAACGTCAAAAATAAGGAGATGGTCTCAGGATATGCGCTGTATCCGTCGTACAGGTGATATGTAAGATACGATTTGGAGCGCTTCTTCAGGGCACTTAGTGCATATCCCGGCTGATCAGCGGACTTCTTAAGGATCTTGATCCAGTTCCTCTTGGGTAACATTGATAGCTATCTCCGGGTGCACAACATAACCGTGCTACATCTTAACTTTTGATAAGAATACGCCGGATAGAGATCTGTATCCGGCATCAGACATCGTCCTGCAAAGATCTCTATACGTCTCTTACTTCTCCCGCATCTTCCAGAGGTCTGTAGGTTTCGGGTTGGTCCACCTTCAGAGCATCAATGACAAACTGCGTCCACGTGCCGTGAGTCCAAAAGTCTCCGGCCTCCAGTAGATATTGAACCGCTTTTTTCCGGTCCCCTTCCTTATAATATTTTAGAGCCTCCTTAAACTCTTCCCCCGCCTTTTCTAATAGTTTTTTCGCCTCTGGTCTTGGGAACGTCCCCTTCCGTAAAGACTCCTCAATTATAGAACCCTTCCACTCGAACTTTCCGTCCGTCAGGTTCTCGAAATAATACTCGTAAACCTTCCAGGGCTTGTCCTTGTAGTGCTCATATACTCCCTGTTCGGTGAATTTCTTTCTGCCCTCTTTTTCATCTAAGACAGCAGCTTCGGCTACTTTTCGTCCCAGGTCCCTTGACCTTTCCACCATCTTAGCCATCTGGGCCGTATGAGCGGGAATTCCGCCTATGTATTTCAGCTTCATAGTGAAAGCCCACTTGCATATCTCTTGGGTTGCCATAAGCTGAAAGCCCTGATTTGTAGCACACGAGATCGATCCGAAGGGAACCCCATTGATGTCGTCCGACCAGTGAAACGGATAGAGCCGTTCGAAGTAAGTGTGAGCCATAGCTGACGGGCTCCAAAACTGCACCGGGTCTGCTAAGATAATACCGTTTGCATTCTTCGTTTTAACGAAGATTTCACCTTCTCCTTGATGTCCGAAGTCATCCCTTAGACAGCAACCTTTCCCGTCATTCTTGAGGCACCAGAAACTGCTTAAGCAGGGACCGAACTTATAGTTGGCCAGATAGAGCATCTCCACTTCGGCGTTCTCTACTTCTGATGCCGCCTGAATCGCTTCTTTCAGAAGCGTCCCTGTGTTGCCTCTCCTTCTTCGTGTGCACAAAACCCCTAACACTTTTGCCATAAGTTCCCCCTGGTTGTACGTTACCCTCCTCTGGTATGCATTTCGCGGTGAGGGTCTTGTTTGAGCTCTTCTGCCGGGTAGAGGATGTCCCTGTGGGAAAGTTCCCTTCTTTCTTCTGCCCCACGGTCGCTTCTCTCGTTCCATCTACGTAAAATTATAGACTCGATCTCTTCTTTTGAAACACCGTCGCGCAGAGATTGCTTCAGATTGGTTCCGTTGCCTGCGTATAGACACAAATACCACATACCATCTGCCGTGAGCCTGCTCCTGTCGCAGGATCTGCAGAAGGGAGCTGTTGTTGAAGCGATGATACCAAAGACGGTTCCGTCCAACAGAATGTACCGATCAGCAGGCGCTGAACCGTTTTGGGCCAAGGGCTCGATCGGTCCGTAATGTCTTTCCAGTGTTTCGAGAATTTCCCTTCGGGAGAAGACTTTGTTTATCGTCCACCTGGTCGCTCCACCGACGTCCATGTACTCGATGAAGCGGACCTCAGCAGAAACCTGTTTTCCGTATGTAATTAGATCCGCAATTTCATCGTCGTTGTACCCGCGAATGACCACTGTGTTGATCTTAGATCCTTTGAAGCCTGCCTTCAGGGCCGATTCTATTCCCTCGAGCACTTTTTCGTGGCTACCGCTTCGGGTCAACGCCTTGAAACGATCAGGTCTAAGAGTATCCAGGCTAATCGTAATGCGTTCGAGTCCGGCATCGTAGAGCGACTGCGCGTATTCTGTCATTAAAGACCCGTTCGTTGTCATAGACAGATCCTTGATGCGAGCGTTGCTTGCAAGCATCCTGACCAAGTCCTCAAGACCTTTGCGCAAGAGCGGCTCTCCACCGGTCAGCCGCACTTTTTCTGCACCGAGCCCGGTGAAGACATCTACAAGTTCGCTGATCTCTTGGAAGGTGAGGATGTCATCGTGGTTAATCCACGTGTACTCATCCTCAGGCATACAGTACTGACAGCGCAGGTTGCACCTGTCTGTAACTGATACGCGAAGGCTTTTAAGTGGCCTACCAAATTCGTCTGTTATCTTATCCAAAGTTCTAAACATTCATTCTAAAAGTGACGTCTAAGGATATAACTGCTCTCCTGTTTCCTCATCGTAAAGGAAGACAGCGTCCACAGGGCAGGACTCGGCGGCCTCCCACAAAGTTTCATCATCAGCGCCGTGCTCATCAACAACAATCGCTATCTCCTCACCATCAAAATCAAAGACCTCAGGGGCTACATCTATGCATGTTCCCGCACCGATGCAAAGATCCCTTTTGACCTCTACTTTCATCCTGACCTCCGTCAATTAGTTGTAAACACCTAAACTATAACCTGAACAGTATCAGTTAGCTCTTCCCTTTCCTTGAGCACAGGACACTCCATACATCCCTCTTTTCGATTTTTGTATTGCAGGGCAGGCACTCCTTTATGATCTCGTAAATATCCATAATATCATGTCTTATATTCACATACTGTTCTATTTTGGAGTCGATGTGACGTATCTGAAGCTCTAAGATTTCCAATACCTTGACGGCTAAATCGCCTTCCCATGTCACTCCGCTTTTTCAGGGTGAGTATTTCCCTTATACTCTCCAGCTCAAAGTCTAAAGCTTTCAAATTCTTTATGATTTTCAGCTTCTTCAACTGATCCATCCAAGAGAGCCGGAATCCTCCCTCGCTGCGCTCTACCGGATCTATCATGCCCAACTCTTCGTAGTAGCGCAATGTCCGAGTGGTGATAACAGCCTGCTTTGCAGATCACCTATCTTTATCAATGTCCTATTTTTCATAAATAAAAACCATGCCGAAAAAGAAAAGCGCTTACAGCAATGTAGACTTAATTTAATTATAACTAACTTTTACGTAAAAGTCAATGTTCGTTTTTTGAGAGCCAAAGAGAGCAAATTACGTATAGGGTAAAAAAGGTTGGGCAAGATTGTAAAGACCCAAATAGAACAGCTAACCGGAATAATTCACAAAAAAAGCCCCTGTATTAATTAAGGGATTGTATTATATTATAGTTATGCGGTTTAACCACCTTCGGTGTCATTGCGAGCCGAAGGCGAAGCAATCTCGATGCTGTGGTAGATGTAATACTCTCCGGCTCTCATCGGAGACCACTATAAAACCTTGAGATTGCTTTGTCGCTTTGCTCCTCGCGATGACTCCACCAAGTTTATGAACTAATCGGGCTAAGAATGTCTGTGCTACGAAACGCATATAAAAAGGGAGGTCAGACATTCCTGTCTGACCATTGCCTCCTAAATATGGTGCACCTGTCTAGTGACTGCCAGATTGCTTCGCCCACTTCGTGGCTGGCTTCCACCCCCGCAAAGCGTCCACGCCGCCTCGCAATAACGCATCAGGGTGAAGGCGGTGCTCCGCTTACTATCCACTTATTCAGTTTACGCTTATTTCAAGAGCGATTTTGCTATCTTTAGAACCTTATCCACCACTTGTGATGGATTTTTCCCCAGTATCCTGACCATCGGCTCTTTGCCCCAGCCGCCTTGGTCGTAAATCGCGTCCAGGACCTTTCCGCTTTTTTCTATAGCCCTTTCCACACCCCAGGCCAATGATGAACCCTCTAACTCTTTGATATCCTCTGGCTCTTTCCTACGATCGAAGCTCCCGATCTCAAATCCCAGGTCCGCACAGCGCTCTACTATCTCCGGTGAATATCTGATGTTCATAGCTGATCTTACAGAAGGATCGTATCTCATCGCCGTCAGGATAATCCTTGAGATATGGTGTGAGATTCCGAACTGGGGGTCAAAAACATAAGAGATCAGATCTTTGTGTCCGATCAACCTCCCCGGAAAGGACGCTACATCCTCCGGGGCCTCGGCAAAAGGCAGGGCACATCCTAAATTAGATTGCACCTCCGGCATCAGATGCGCTCCGTTACCTTCTTTGAGCCTTTGGGCTGCTGCCTTAAGATCCTGGACTACACTATACCTTTCCATTTCTCTTCCCAAAGGGGCGTAGTGATTGGTGGGGCCGTGTCCTTTTCCTATATCCAGTGAAAATCTGATAGCCGAAGTTACAAACTTTTTGGCCTTGTTGATAGCTTCCTTCAGAGGAAAATCCTGCGCCAGGAACGTCGCTATGGCCGCCGAATAAGTGCATCCTGTGCCGTGTGTGTTCTTAGTATCTATTCTTTCTGACTCAAATCTATAGAGCCCATCTCCATCGAACAGGATGTCCACTGCCGGGCCATGTAAATGCCCTCCCTTTATCAGGATATTTCTGGATCCCCTGTTGTATATCCTCTTAGCCGCTTCCTCCATATCTTTCGTATCTTTAATATGGATGCCGGAGAGCACGCAAGCTTCAGGTATGTTGGGCGTGACTAGGAAAGATTGGGGTATCAGCTCATCTGAGAGTGCTTTTTCTGCTCCCTCGGTTAAGAGACTGCTGTTGTCCTTTGCCACCATCACAGGGTCCACGACCACGTTCGAGATTTGATGCTCTTTGATCTTTTGCGATACGACCTTAATGACATCCCGATTAGCCATCATCCCGGTCTTTGCCGCGTCAGTCCCTATGTCCAGAACCACAGAATCTATCTGCTGTGCCACAAAATCTGGGGAAACCTCGTATATCCCCTGAACGCCTGAGGTATTTTGAGCGGTAAGTGCGGTCACTGCGCTCGTGCCGAATGCGCCCAAGACGGTTATCGTCTTTAAATCGGCCTGTATACCTGCGCCTCCGCCAGAATCCGATCCTGCGATGGTGAGCACTTTCTTGATAGACATCCCCTAACCGACCTTGAAGAACCTATCCTTAGATCCCCCATATTTTACTATCTTTATCTCAACAGGCTTGTAGCACTTTGGGCAATTTCCAGTATAGGCCGTCTCGGAGTCGTTGATGTAGGCCCTTCCATAGACCTTGCAGCACTCAAATACAATACCTAAGAAATCCCTTTTCTTCATTAGATCTTACCTTCATCTGGTCCGGCACGATGCGGAAGACTCCTTTTCCCCCAAGAAAGTTCTTCGACCACTTTGACAATTCGTGCCCTCCGCAAAAAGGGCTGGCAGCAGCGCACGCAGCGCCCACGCCGCCTTTTTGATGGCCCGGATCACAAAATTCCAAAACTTTTGATCTTTCTATACAGCGTTCTTTCTCCTATACCCAAAATTTGTGCAGCTTTCCTTCGATTTCCCCCTACAGATCTCAGGGCCCTGACGATATGGTCTTTTTCTACCTCACCAAGAGACTTTACGTTCTCTTCCTCCGCTATTTCCTCAGCCCTTTCTACCGTGCTATCCTCCCTAAAATATGTATCTTGTGGAGTGTAGATAGCCGAATCTTCCAGGCTTCTTCTTTTGTCCGATGTAACGTATCTTTTGAGCTCATCTATATCGGATTTTAAGCCTACAATAGCTCTGTAGATCAGTTCTCTCTCCGATTGCTCGGGCGTCTTGTTGAGCGGGATCGGTAGATTTCTGTCCGAGGCTATGTCTCGGTTTAAATGGCCATATACGTCGTCAGCAGTTATGTACAGATTCTGTGAAAGTACCATCATACTTTCGATAGTGTGCTTCAATTCTCTTATATTCCCGGGCCACGAGTAATTTGTCAAGACGTCTACAGCTTCATCTGAGATACCTTTAAAATCTATTTTGTTTTCTTCAGCGTAGTTTTTGATAAAGTAATGTGCCAAAAGGGGAATGTCCTCTACTCTTTCTCTCAAAGGAGGCATCCTTATTTCCACTACCCTTAATCTGTAGAAAAGGTCTCTCCTGAACTCTCCTTGTGCTACCCTCTCCCTTAAGTTCTTATTCGTGGCGGTTATCGTTCTTGCATCTACTCTTATAGGCAAGTCTCCGCCCACCTTTATAAACTCCTTTTCGTCCAGAACGTGCAGGAGTTTGACCTGCATCATTAAGGACATCTCTCCGATCTCATCCAGGAATATCGTCCCTTGGTCTGCGGCTTCGAAGTAGCCCTTTCTTTGAGACAGGGCCCCGGTAAATGCTCCCTTTTCGTGGCCAAAAAGTTCGCTTTCTAACAGATTTTCAGGTATAGCCCCGCAGTTAACATGGAGGAATCGTCCCTTTCTGCCGCTGTAATGGTGAATTGATATTGCTGCAAGGTCTTTGCCCGTTCCGCTTTCGCCCGAAATCAATACGTTCACATTTGTGGGGGCTATCTGAACGATGGTTTCAATTATCTCACTTATCCGCTCGGACTTTCCTAATATGGGACATTCATCCAGAAATCTTTTTCTGCTGATTGTCTTCTCTACAATCTCCCGGAGTTTGTCACCGTCTATCGGCTTTTCCAAAAAATCGTCCGCGTCCACGTTCACAGAGCCGTTCTGCATCAGGGCCAGAACAAAGATAGGGCGATCGTTGTGGCCCTTTTGAGGAGAAAATTGCGCCATTTCCTCATTTGGAAGGGACGAATCGACCACAACCATATCCGCCTTGCCTCGCTTTACGAGTCCGAGCCCCACATTGGCGTTATCTACTGCTATGACCTCGTGGCCGTCCTTCCCAAGTGTTGATGATATTGACCTTTTTACCTGGTCGTCATCCGTCACTACTAAAACTTTAAATCTCTTTTCAACTGCCATATTCAATAGAGGCGTACCAGATTAATTCAGGGATATTCAGGGATATTCAGGGATATTCAGGGATATTCAGGGATATTCAGCCTCCTTACAAAGCTCCGGTCGAGTAGATTTGATCCATCCTGTTTGCAGGGTTTCAATACACCTTCGGCTGTACTTCAGCAGCTCAGGGTAGTGTTCATTCGAACCACAAAGACCAATATTTCTTCGGGCTTCATCATGTAGCTCTTAGCTTGGTCAATCCTTGTTATTCCAAGCGTGAAACAGTTCCTATCAACAAGTATTCATCTGTCCATCGATCTGATTCGTGACGCCATGACTCTTGCTATGTTTGTCATGACTTTGAGTGCAGTCTGATGTTCCTCCTCGGCGAATTTGTCGTATTTGTCCTTGCTGAATACAAGGATCTGAGAGTCCATAACGGCTTTAGCTGCTCCACTGCGGGGTCTGGTGTCAATGAACGCCATGTCTCCGAAGACGTTTCCTGGGTGCATATTCACCACCAACCTCATTTCTTCATTTGTCATTATGTCTATCTCCACAGCCCCCGATCTTACAATGTAGAGGGCGTCACTTATATCTCCCTGCTCGAAGATTTTCTCGCCCGCAGTGAATCCCACGTCACTTGATATTCCTGCTAACTTTTCAGATTCTTCATCGCTCAAGCCCCGGCCGAAATCTGTAGTTCTCACGAATTCAGCAATGTTCATGTTCTACACCTCCAGCATGAAAGAGGAGAAACTCGTACCATCTCCTCATGTATTGACCTTTTGACTTGGTCGTCACCCATAACTACTAAAACTTTGACTCTATTTTCAACTGCCATTTTCAAAAGACACGTCACTTTAATTAGTTATATCTTCCTTTGCTTCCCTGTCTCTAAGTATGATTACATTCTTCCCTTGAGTTGAGATAAAACCCTGATGCTCTAATTTCTTTAGGACTCTGGAGACTGTCTCCCGCGTCGTTGCTGACATATTTGCCAGCACCTGATGGGTCGGACGGTTCTGTATCATTATGCCATCTTCGACGCTAACTCCGTGCTCCTGAGCCAACTGCTGCAGCGTTCCGGCAACTCGTCCCGTTACGTCTAAGAGCGCCAACCCCTCTATCTTTTGATCTGCTTTCCTCAAACGAGAGGCAAGAATAGCCATCACCTGGGCTGCAATACGGGGGATCCTTTCAATCAGTCGGATGAAATCCCCGCGCCTTAAGATCAAAAGTTCACTATCCTCTATAGCCACTACAGTGGCTGATCGCGGCCTGCCGTCTAAAAGAGACATCTCACCGAAGAAATCCCCCTTGCTGAGTATGTCCAGTATGAGCTCTCTTCCATCTTCGCTTAAGATCGTCACCTTGACCCTCCCCTTGTCTATAATAAACAGTGTATCCCCTTCCTCCTCAGCTAGCAGGATTACAGTGTTCTTTGGGAAGGTCTTGTAGAGAGCTACACTGGCTAATGCCTCCAATTCATCCTCTTTCAGCTCCTGAAAAAGCGGGACATGCTTGAGCAGATTAGGTTCCATATAGAGATCACTCCTATGCAGTGTAAGGTTATACGTTGACTTTTGGCCCTATGATCTCATCAATTAGTCCGTATTCTACCGCCTCTTCTGCTGACACGTAGAAGTTCCTGTCTGTATCTGCATCAATCTTATCCTTAGGTTGCCCAGTATGCTTCACAAAGATCTGATTTATCTCGTCTCTTAATTTTATTATCTCCTTGGCTTCGATCTCGATGTCCGAGGCGGGACTGGTAACCCTGCCCATAATGAGGGGTTGGTGTATCATCATCCTCGAATGAGGCCAAGCGTACCGTTTTCCAGAAGTTCCGGCTGCCAGCAGCACCGCTCCCATACTCATAGCTATGCCCATACATATTGTAGATATATCTGGCTCTATGTTCTGCATCGCGTCGTATATTGCCAACCCTGAGGATATGCTCCCTCCTGGGCTGTTGATGTACACAGAAATATCCTTGGCGGAATCTTCAGATTCCAAAAACAAAAGCTTTCCAACCACATCCTTGGATATCTCGTCGTCAATAGGGCCCCACAGAAATATTCTCCTTGTCTTTAGGAACTTGGACATTACGTCGTGTTCCCGGATTATCTCCACTAAATTTCTATCTTCCTCCATATCTTGAATTTACCTCCTTAATTCAGTGCTTTGCAATTTTAACTTTATCCGTCATGTTGCACAGATTTTGCATTGTATTGCGTTAAAGAGAAATAAAAGGTGGTACTTACCACGGCCTCAAAAGGAGTCAGAAACGTCTGTGCTATAAAGATACCTGCTCCCCACTTTTGGGCTGTAGGGAAGATGAGCTTTACAAAATGATCCGTAAAAAGATAGATTGTAACCATTATGCACAGCATCACAAGTCCCATCCAGAAGACCCTCCACCAATTGCCTTTTATAATTTCTCTGCTCTTTTGAAGCGCTTTTATATACGATTCTCCCTCTATAACCACGACCTGCTCTATAAAGAAAAACCATACGCCCAAGATAATCCCGGGCACTATCAAGAGTATCAGTCCCGCCAGTATGAAAAGGGTCTCCAAGAGCCGCGTTAAAAGGAGCCTCAAGAAGAGCCCCAGTGAGAAGGTCCCGAAGGCATCAGCTATTGTCGCTTCTTTTCCTGAATAGACCCGCCATACAAAACCTATAAATACAAGTGAACTTAAAACCGTAAGAGGAGCCTGCCACAGTCCTGCAGGTGAACCCTCTGTCCGGAAGAGATTGACTATGATAAAACAGGGTAGATAGATCAGGACCGAAATGGTCATCAGCTGGGGAAAATACTCATTATAGAACCCCAGGCTCTGTCTTAAGAGGTCTCTGTAAAAGGTAAGATAGTCGTCTATTGTGCCGCTGGACATATCGGAAAATTAGCAGCTTGAATATAGAAAAACTGCATCTCCACTATCAAGATAAACCTTTATTATTTTCGGGTCAAGCCTTTTCTTTCCCGGCGTCTTGTCCGCTCTTTACAAGCAGCCAATTATTCCCCGGTGACCAGTCCGTCTTTATAAGCCTGAACAAGCCTTTCAACTTTCCGCCGTTTAGCTCAAACAAAACGGACTCCAGGCTCCTTTCCTTCAACACATAGCTCCCTTTGTCCCATATCTCCACTTTTCCTGCGCCGTACTCTCCCTCTTCGATGGTTCCCTCAAAGTCGATGTAGTCCAGATCGTGGTCCTCCACTTCTATCGCCAATCTCTTGACGCCTTTCTTGTCGGTGGGTTCCTTAGGTACAGCCAAGGATTTGAGAACGCCGTCCATTTCGAGTCTGAAATCGTAGTGAAGATTCCTGGCGCTGTGCTTTTGTATGACGAATCTTGCCATTAAGCTAACCCCTGTGTGTTTGCATAACAAAAGATAACAGACGTTACGAATATAAGCAAGGGGAAAAGGGACTCTTAGACCTTATACTCACTCTGAAAAGCTTAGATAACAGACTCTTAGAAGGACTTAGCTTTGAAGGTAAAACCTTGACAAAATGAGAATATGACCTTATTATTAGTATTGGGAAGTTTGACGCCTATATAATCAAAAGGATTTTGACTATGCAAAACAAAATACCCAACCCCGCAGAGCTTCAAAAGGAACTCAAAGAGTTCCTCTCTCAAAAATACGGTCAGGAGGTAAATGTCGTAATCCCTGAAGGACAGACCGCAGGTTCTCAGGAGGGACAGCAGACGACGGAGGAAAGAGCTGCTCAAATCGACTTTGATCTGAAACCTGAGGAGTTAGAAGAATATCTGAACCGCTTCCTTATCAAACAGCAGGATGCAAAGGAGATACTTGCGACCAAGATCTGCACGCACTTCCACAGGATGAAGCTAGAAAACAAGGAGCAGGGGACTTCCGTCGGAGATATAAAGAACAATATCATAATGATAGGCCCCACAGGCGTCGGGAAGACCTATGTCATAAAGCTTATAGCTCAGAAAATTGGTGTTCCTTTCGTCAAGGGAGATGCCACTAAGTTCAGTGAGACGGGATACGTGGGTGGAGACGTTGAGGATCTGGTACGAGATCTTGTGAGCGAAGCCAAGGGAGATATAGAGCTTGCCCAATATGGGATAATCTACATAGATGAGATAGACAAAATAGCCACCGCCGGCACTATCGTGGGACCCGACGTCTCCAGGACAGGCGTTCAGCGCAACCTCTTGAAACTTATGGAGGAGACCGAGGTGGATCTTAAAGCGCCACACGATATGACGGCGCAGATGGAATCGATGATGCAGTTCCAAAGGACAGGAAAAGTGGAAAGAAAGAAAATAAACACCCGAAACATCCTGTTCATTGTAAGCGGAGCTTTTACAGGTTTGGAGGACATAATTGGGAAGAGGATCAACAAAAAGCCTGTGGGATTCACCGCGGACGCCCATAGAAAAAAGAAGGATGATAACACAGAGGACCTCAAGCAGGTAAAATCAGAGGATCTCATAAACTACGGGTTTGAATCCGAATTCGTCGGAAGACTGCCTATGGTGGCAGTTCTGGAGCATTTAGGAGAGGACGACCTCTACCAGATTCTGAAAAATCCCAATAGTCCAGTGATAATGGGCAAAAAGATGGACTTCAAAGCCTACGGTATAGAGATAGAGTTCGACGATGAAGCCCTTAGGAGCATAGCTAAGAAGGCCATAAAGGAAAAGACCGGAGCCAGGGGACTGGTCAGCGTCTGCGAAAGGGCACTGCTGAAATTTGAAAAGAGATTTCCCTCAACTGACGTAAAGTATCTTAGGGTAACAAAGGAGATAGTGAAAGACCCAGACGTCGAGATTGAAAAGTTCCTCAACTTTGAATCTATAAGAAAATACAAAGACGACTTTTCCAGAGAGAACAACATAGAGATAGATTTCTCAAAGGCGGCGATAGGGGCTATACTTCAGAAGGCCAGGGAGATCGGCACAGATGCCAGGACGTTATGTTCGGATATGCTCGCCGATTACGGTCACGGACTCAAGCTTATGAATGTGGACAAATTTACAGTTACACCAGAGGTCGTAACGGACCCTAAAGCGTATATGGATAATCTGATAAAGGAATTTTACAGTAACAGTAAAGACAAGTAAGTAGTAATAGAGTTTGAGCCTACAACTTAGCGAGGTGATGATAGACCACAGGGAAGACTTTCAATACGAAATTATAGCAGTGGATAAGGACACAAAAGCCCGAGCCGGGATATTAAGGACGCCTAATGGCGAGGTGCCCACACCCGTCTTTATGCCTGTGGGCACTCAGGCGACGGTCAAGACTATGTCTCAAGGTGAACTTGAGGATATGGGCGCACAAATAATCCTGTGCAACACGTATCACCTATATCTCAGACCTGGCCACGAGCTTATCGAAAAAGCAGGAGGGCTCCACAAGTTCATAAGCTGGGAGCGTCCTATGCTGACCGACAGTGGGGGCTATCAGGTCTTTAGCCTCGCCGATCTGAACAAAGTAACCGAAGAAGGAGTGTCATTTCAGTCGCACTTCGACGGCTCATACCATCTTTTGACGCCTGAACGTGCAGTGGAGATACAGCACGCTTTAGGTGCGGATATAATCATGGTGTTCGACGAGTGCACGTCCTATCCCTGCTCTTACGAGCAGGCCAAGGGATCGTCGGAAATGACCTTAAGATGGGCCCAGCGATCTATTCAAAGGCATAGGTCTCTTGTGGAGGAATCTGGGAAGAGGCAGGCTCTCTTCGGGATAGTTCAGGGCAGTGTCTATCCAGATCTGAGAGTAAAGAGCGCAGAGCGCCTGATGGAATTGGACCTGCCCGGGTATGCAATAGGAGGACTTGCGGTCGGCGAGCCGAAAGCCAAATTGTGGGAGATAGTAGATTGCACAGCCGAGTTATTACCCGCGGACAGACCCAGGTACCTTATGGGTATCGGCCACCCTGCCGATCTGGTAGAGGGCGTCGCAAGGGGAGTGGACATGTTCGACTGTGTGATTCCGACCAGGAATGCGCGCAACGGCACGATATTCACTCGGAAGGGCAAGATGGTGCTCAAAAATGCCCAGTACGCCCACGACTTTTCTCCAATAGACCCACAATGTCCCTGTGCCACCTGCCGCCGCTACTGTCGCGCTTATATCCGTCATCTGTTCCAGACAGGGGAGATACTCGCGCTGAGGCTTGCCACATTTCACAGCCTCTATTTTTTCCTGGAGACGATGCGCCAGATGCGCCAGTCCATAATAGAAGGAACCTTTTCTGAGTGGAGAGCTGAATTTTACTCGGAATATGAGGCATAGAGTTCTGGATGGAGCACCCCAATTAGTAGGCAGTTAACGACATACAAGGTAAAGGGTGCAAGATCGCCTCTACGAGTGCAGGGGCAAGGGCACTTCGTGCTTTGATGTCACCACCTCATGCACCCTAAGAAAGAGCCCAGGGACCGAGCAGCCCGGTCCGTAGTTTAGTTTCTGAGCAGACACGCGTCCCCGATAGAAGCAATCGGGGACTGGCCCGACAGATGCGGGACGGATTTCGAAATCCAGTTGACAGTGCCAACCATAATTAAAGTCAGGAGGTTCGCTTGATTGACCAAGTCTACGCAATGACGCTACCGGGAGGAGACTCCGGTGGAGCGGGAATACTCAGCTTTCTTCCTTTGATAGTTATTTTTCTGATCTTCTACTTCCTTATCATACGTCCTCAGCACAGAAAACAAAAAGAACATCAGGAGCTTATTAGGAACTTGAGAAAAGGGGACAAGGTCGTAACTACAGGAGGCATACACGGTTCCATAGTCGGAATCAATGAGAAAGATGATATCTTAGTTCTGAGGATAGCCGACAATGTGAAAGTAGAGGTCTCTCGATCGGCGGTATCAAAACTTAAAGAATAGACAGTCTTAATATGAGATTGATCTTCATGGGGACGCCCGATTTTGCCGTTCCGTCTCTTGGGAGGATTGCAGGGAGCAGGCACGATTGTGTGTGTGTTGTGACTCGTCCAGACACTCCGAAAGGAAGAGGACAGAAGCTTTCACCTTCCCCGGTTAAGGTGGAAGCGCAGAGACTCAATATCCCCACAATGCAGCCTGTAAGCCTCAAAGATTCCCATTTCCACTCTGCCCTTTCCGACGCTCGACCCGATCTTTTTGTAGTCGTAGCCTTTAGAATCCTGCCTCTTTCGGTTCTGATGATACCCCGATTGTGTTCGCTTAACCTACATGCGTCTCTATTGCCCAAGTACAGAGGAGCGGCACCCATAAACTGGGCCATCATAAATGGTGAAAAGGAGACGGGTCTTACGACATTCGTAATAGACGAAAAGGTTGACACCGGGGACATAATCCTACAGGAGAAAGTCGAAATAGGAAATGACGAGACAGCAGGAGAGCTTTACGACAGACTGAAAGCCGAAGGCGCAGATATGCTCGTGGAGACTATAGAACTCTTGGAGTCAGGAATGGCTATACGTATCCCTCAATCCCCGATAGACTCAATTGGGGACAAAGTGGGAGCGACGAAAGCCCCTAAGATTAAGAAGGAAAACGGCAGGATTGATTGGAATAAAGGCCCAGAGACGATAAGGAACCTTATAAGGGGAACAAATCCGTACCCTGGAGCGTTCACGATCTGGAGGGAGAAGGAACTTAAAATACATAGGGCTGCTCGTGAGGAGCGAGAATGTAAAAGTAAGCCGGGGGAGATTATAGTATCTGATCCCAAGGATGGGATAGTAGTAGCCACTGGAGAGGGTTTTCTCCGGCTTTTGGAGGTTCAACCTGCCGGTAAAAAGAAGATGACCGCCTCTGAATTTGTCCGCGGCTACAGGTTGTCTCAAAAAGAACAATTCGAATAGTGAAGTTCAAAATCAGGGGGTTAAATCCATATATCCTCTATTCTTCTTCCCCTTATTTTGGGACCCCACCTTCATCCTTTTGATCCCTGCCATAATCCTCACCCTCTACGCTCAGGCTAAGATAAAGAGTTCATACTCCAGGTACAGTGAGGTTTACGCAAGGAGTGGACTGACCGGCGCACAGGTGGCCAGAAGGCTTTTGGATCACAACGGCCTTCACAATGTGGCAGTGGAGGTGATAGATGGCCAGTTGACGGATCATTACGATCCGCGCGACAGAGTTATGCGGCTTTCGGAGGGCGTCTATTCCTCAAGGTCTGTGTCCGCCCATAGGTATCGCCGCACACGAGACAGGACACGCGCTCCAGCACGCTGCAGGCTACGGCTGCAGGCTACGCCCCACTGTCTTTGAGGAACCAGCTTAGTGCCCGTAGTAGGCTTCGGATCTAAATTAGCATGGGGCCCTTGTTCATAGGAGGCTTCTTCTTCGGATATGAACCCCTGATAGACCTTGGCATAGCCTTGTTTACCCTGGCTGTCGCGTTTCACTTTGTGACTTTGCCCGTCGAATTTAACGCCAGCAGCAGAGCCATAAAGATCCTCACAGGGGAGGGATATCTGGCTCAGGACGAAATAAAGTCCGCCAGGAAAGTCCTAAATGCCGCGGCGCTGACCTATCTGGCGTCAGCAGCTGTGGCTGTCATCCACCTTATCCGCCTGCTCATACTCAGAGGCGGCTCAGACGACTGAACATAGTAGACAGTAGAAAGGTGAGATTGCTTCGGGGTTCCACCCCTTGCAATGACTGAAGCCGAAGCCCGGCAACGTCATTACGAATCCTCTAAACCGTCGTTGCGAGCACCCCCGATTGACTCTATCGGGGGTCGGGGGGAAGCTAATCTCGTAGTCAATACAGGGCATCCTCCCTACGTTCTTGCAGGGCATCCTCCCCTACCTTCTTGCTGTCTACTTAACAGAGGAGAGTGACGACTCTCCTCTGTTAAGGTCACTCAGTCCCCAGTCGTATTTGTAGTATTTAATCTTGTAGTTGTCTTTAGCAAATTCTATCTTCTCTTTTTTGTCGTCTGCTATGTAGAGCTTGATGTAGTCCAGTATATGAGCATCCGCCACGTTGAAATTCTCTTTATACCAGTCCCTGAAGTCATCTGCGTACCAGTCGAAGATGGAGGAGAGGTACACGATTTTGTTCTCCGCATCTATCTTGACATTGTGTTCCTCGTTTATGAAGTACCGGGCCGATTCTTCGAGCCTACCCTCCAGGTTATGGGCAAGATAGGCTTTCGTTTCAAGGCGCGGACATCCCAGAGAGGCGCAGTTTAAGGCAAAGTGTATCCTCGGCTCTTTGAACTTTTCCCTTATTATGTCGTCCTCTATTTGCTTGAGTGAGTATTTGTTGCCACCTGCGTTGAATTTGATCATCCAGAAGAAGCCTTTAAACATCTTGATGCTAAGAACGCTGTCTGTGGGATAGTTGTCCACAACTCCTTTGATGACGAAGGCGTTGTATGCGTTGATCCAGTAAGCCAATCTGTCATCTCTTGTGGGGAACGCATCCGGATCTTTTTCAGGGCTGTAGCCTTGCAGCAGATCTATATAGGTTTCGAGGTCTTCCGAATCCACTTTTAAAGTGGCGTAGTCCACCATTCCTTTACTATCTGTAAACCGCATTAAGGTTCTGTCGAGCGGTTCGTGGGTGAAGGGATCCTGGGATTTACTCTTTTCGTCGTCTTTGCATCCAGATACTAATAGCGAAATAATCAGAATCGTGGCGGATACAAAGGTAGCTAAAAGCAAGGTACCCCATCTGTAGGAAATCATACCTTACCGGCCTCCAGGGAGAGCAAGCCTCTGTGTCCTTTCTTAAGTTTCAGGTCAAAATGGTCTGGAGGTGACAATAGAGATCCAGAATAGTAAGTAGCAAACAGTAGACAAGGCAGTCTATATGAAGTTGCTTCGCAAACCTTTCGCTTGGCTCGCAATGATGACTTAGAAAGGAGATATTGGGGCCACGTTTATCCCAGTTAGCTTCAATCGGGGGGCTACTGACTACTGTTTACCTAGCTAACTATTCAGGCACGGCGAACTTGAAGACAAATCCGGTTATCTTCCATTCATTTTCCACCTTTTCCAGCATCCAGAAGTTAAAGTGATCGAACTCCCTTGTCATCTCTGTCTCTTTGTGTGTGGTCTTGCCCTGTTCCTGAGTTACTACATAGGCTCTGTTGTTTCTGGCCTCAGTTTTGGTGGCGGTCCTTTTGAGATCGTATTCCACCTTGGAGAACCTCTCTTCGAGGTAGTCCTTGAATTCATCCAGGTCGCTAAACAGGATTCGCCACTCCCTGGGATCAGCCTTTTCGAGCCCGTCGTATCCTGTGAAGTGAGGCTGATAGTGCTCCGTTATCTTCTCGATGTCGCCTCTTTTCCATCCTATCATCTCGTCTTCTAATACCTTGCGGATGGCTATGGCATCTTTCGTCTGGGCGTGGGCAAGAGAAAACATCGCAGTGAAAACAAAGGCAAAAATCGTGAACAAGACGGTGATCTTCATAGTTGTTCTTCTCCTTTCCTGTAGTCTGTGTAGGAGCGAATCCAAGTAGCAGCGTGCAGAGCGATGTCGCTACAAGCCACAAAGTGGTTCGCCCAGATTGCAGAGCAGACCCGCGGGTCTACCTACTGTCTGTTTGCATAGACATCTTTGAGCATTTTAAGGACATCGAAACTGTAAGGGCAGACCTCATCGCATGCTTTGAGGTCTTCGCACGATTCAACCTGCTCTCTGTAAGATTCATATTCTTCTTTAGCCCATTCATACCCGAATCTCGTGTAGCAGTCGTAGCCGAACATTATCTTTTGAACGGGAATGCCATTCGAATAGGGGTGGCAAAGGGCACAGCTCCTGCACGGCCCCAGTCCCAGGGCTTCGACTTTCTCCACGATGTTCCGACGCTCCGCAGAAGACAGCTTTTCGATAATATGTCCGACGGCGACATTCTCCTCTGCCATCTGGGGCGTGCTCATCCCGGAAAGAACCGCGCTGACACCGTCGTGAGAAAGTATGTAGAGGAGAGCGGCCTGTCCGGGCGTGTCTGCGTAAGGTCCCAAAATCTTTTTGAAGACTCCCCATTCCTGTGCAAGGTGTCCCTCGTAGGTCGGATAGTTGACAAAGACCCCTATGTTCTTCTTTTTGGCGAGCGGTATGATCTCCTCATCGACTCTCTCGGTGCGCACAAGGTTGAAAGGAACCTGTATCACATCGAACTCATCCGTCTCGATAAGGGTTCTCATTCGATCCAGTGGCATGGGCTGAAAATGATCGAAGCTTACCCCTATATATCTGGTTAAGCCTCTATCCCTTGCCTTCTGGCACCCTTCTAAAACTCCGCCCGGGCTCATCGTATTGTGAAATCTTTCGGGATCGTTGCACCCGTGGACGTAGAAGAGATCTACGTTGTCTAGACCTAAGATCGAAAGGCTCGTTTCTATGTCCCGCTGAGCCATATCAGAATCGACAGGCTGAGTCTTTGTGGCTATGTAGAAATCCTCTCTCTTTTTGCCCTTTATCCCGTGTCCGACCTTCTCCTCGCTGTCACCATAGCTTCTGGCGGTGTCTATGAAGTTGATCCCCAAATCCAGGGCGCTCTTTACGGTGTCCACAGCCGCATCGAGATGCTCCGACAGACGCGCTGCGCCGAAGGCTACTGAGGTTATCTCTAGCCCTGTCCTTCCGAGCGTTCTCTTTTCCATCCGAACTTAATCTTCCCTCCGATATTTGCTTACAACTTTTGAAACTTCTGAGAATGTGTCTTTCAGGGCCGGATAGAGGGATCTGAAGACCGAGTAGAAATCCCTGTACGTGCTGACATTTTCCTCTATCGGCTCTGTCGAATCCACGACCTTTACCAACTCCTCAGCATACTCTTTACGCCCGTAGTTCCAACGTCGATTCCCAGAAGGTAGACCATGCGTCTCCTTCCGTTTCCCCAAATCTGCGTGTCAGACAGGTCCCGATAGATTCAATCGGGGACTGACCCACGACAATAGAATGCCGATAATGAAGTCCGTAGGGCAGCAATTGTTGTGTACCCGCTTGCGTCTCAGACAGTCTGACACACCACGCACGGGTTCAACCTACATAGAACGATCCATTACCTTCAAATTGTAGAACACATCCTTCCCACGATAAATAGCCTTATCTTTCAGTTCCTCTTCAATCCGCAGTAATTGGTTGTATTTGGCTATCCTGTCCGTTCTGGAGGCTGATCCCGTCTTAATCTGTCCTGCATTTGTGGCTACGGCAATGTCAGCAATGGTCACGTCCTCCGTTTCTCCTGAGCGGTGAGAGACTACGGCAGTATAACCTGCACGCCTTGCCATTTCTATAGCCTCAAGCGTCTCGGTCAGCGTCCCGATCTGATTTACCTTGATGAGGATAGAGTTGCCTATTCCCTCCCGTATGCCTCTTCCCAAACGCTCGGTGTTGGTCACAAAGAGGTCATCTCCTACTAATTGCACCTTTTCTCCCAACTTTTCTGTGACGATCTTCCAGCCGTCCCAATCGTCCTCTGACATGCCGTCTTCTAAGGATACGATAGGGTATTTGTCTATCCAATCGGCGTAAAGCTGGACCATATCCTTCGAATTTCTCCTTGACCCATCCGACTTTCGGAAGATATAATTTCCATCTCCATAGAACTCGCTGGAGGCGGGGTCTAAGGCTAAAAGGACATCGTCCCCGGGAGCATAACCCGCCCTTTCTGTCGCCTCTATGATCAGTTCGAGGGCCTCTTCGTTCGATCCCAAATTCGGGGCGAAGCCTCCTTCGTCGCCGACAGATGTGTTGTATCCTTTTTCTTTTAGCACCGCCTCGAGAGAATGAAAAACTTCTACTCCTACCCTCAACCCCTCTCTGAACGACTCCGCTCCTGTAGGCATGATCATAAATTCCTGAACGTCCACGCTGTTGTCTGCGTGTACACCTCCGTTGAGTATGTTCATCATCGGCACTGGGAGTTCTACGGAGGATTCCCCGCCTATGTAGAGATAGAGAGGAAGTTTTGCCTCAAGGGCGGCGGCTTTGGAGACGGCCAGGGATACTCCCAAGATAGCGTTTGCTCCCAGACGCCCTTTGTTATCCGTCCCGTCTAGCGCGATAATGAATTCGTCTATCCCCGCCTGATCTGAGGCTTGGAAGCCCGTTACTTCATTTGCTATCTCCCCGTTCACGTTAGCGACGGCCTTTAAGACGCCTTTACCCTGGTATCTGCCCTTATCCCCATCCCTTAACTCTACGGCCTCGTGCTCTCCTGTGGATGCCCCAGAAGGGACGGATGCCCGACCGACCGAGCCCGATTCCAATCTGACTTCGACCTCCACAGTCGGATTGCCCCTCGAATCGAGGATCTCTCTGGCTTTTATGTCTGTTATTTTAGACATTTTTCACTTCATTACAGATTTCTCAAGCCCTTTCCAATACGGTTTTGAAGACATCTGCTATAGTATCCGCTTCAGACTTCGTCAGAATTAAGGGCGGAGAGACGAAAAGGATATTTTCCGGATCGAACGAAGCATAGGCAACTCTTCCAACCAGGACGCCTTCTTCTTTGATGTGCCTTTGGATTTTAAGGACAGATTCGGTATCCAGCGGAGTCTTACTGTCCTTGTCTTTGACCAGTTCCAGGGCGATCATCAATCCCTTTCCCCTGACGTCGCCCACAATCGGAAGTTCTAAGAGCTGCTTCAGTCTGCCGAGAAGGTAAGTTCCGATCTTTTCGGAGTTTTCCCACAGCCTTTCGGCAAGGAGTATGTCCAGATTGGCTAAAGCGGCGACACAGCAGACGGGGTGTCCGCCGTAGGTGCTGACCTGGGAGAATTCTCTGTGATCTTCAGGTTCTCCGAGGAACGCCTCAAAGACAGGGGATGTGGTTACACACGCTCCTAAAGGAAGGTAACCGCTGCTTATGCCTTTGGCTAAAGTGATGATGTCGGGCTCAACTTTCCATCTCTGGCAGGCGAATAGCGTTCCAGTCCTGCCGAAGCCTGTGATTACTTCATCTAGAATCAAAAGGAGATCGTAGCGGTCGCAGATCTCCCGGAGCTTTGGAAGATAATCGTCGGGGGGAACAATGACTCCGCCGCCACCTATGATCGGCTCTGCGATAACGGCTATCACAGTCTCTGGCCCCTCGTTCTCTATGATCCTTTCAATATCGTCGGCGCACGCTACGTTGCACTCTGGATACGAAAGACCCAATGGACAGCGATAGCAGTAGGGAGGATGGGCGTGATGAAATCCCGGAACCAAAGGCTCAAACTTAGCGCGTCTGGGCGTCTGCCCGGTCGCCGACATCGCTCCGAAGGTGAACCCGTGGTATCCTCGATAGCGGGCGATGACCTTGTAGCGGTTCTGACCAGGGAATTTCTGCCGACCGTACTGTCTTGCTATCTTCAGTGCTGTCTCGTTGGCCTCAGATCCGCTGTTTGAGAAGAAAACATGGTTCAGATCCTCGGGCAGCATGGAGCTTAATCTGTCCGCCAGACGCGTTGCCGGGATATTAAGCTGCGAATGGGGATAGTAAGATAGCGTCTTCATTTGCTGGTAGACCGCATCTGCGATCTCCTGGCGGCCGTAGCCGACATTCACGTTCCATAGACCGGCATAGGCATCCAGATACTCGTTCCCTTCGTAGTCGATTAATTTTGTCCCACGACCCTCTTTAATCAGCATCAGGTTCTGCTTTTCCAGCAGTTTGTGCTGAAATAGCGGATGCCAGACGTGTTCCCGATCGAGCTTTAGATAGTCTTCCAACGATGCATTTTCATTTGAAAGAGGTTCCATTTAGTCCCCCTATAATACTCATAACCGTTGTAGCACTGTATCTCTGTGGAGGCAAATGTAAGTGATTACCTATGTCTTGTCAAGCAAAAGAATTGAGGCACTTACAACAATTGAATAACAGTTGATTCTTACTTGACTCTGGGAGTGAGATTGGGTATTTTTATAAGGATATTGGGCAAAACATATGGTTAAAATATGATGATGTAACTGCAGTTTGATAGATTGAGGAAAGGTGGACAATGGAGCTTGATGTGACCACTCGAAACCGACATTTATACGAAATATTCTGGCAAGTGGAAACTGACTTGTGCAGTTTCCTTTACCGGGAGTTTAAGGTGTTTAGTTCAGATGCAGAAGTGAAACAATATGGAATGAGACCTGAGGAGGAGCTCAACGGAGGAGAATCCATTGAAGTGAGAGCACAGGACGGTTATTATTTTAAATATCGCGGCGCTTGCAAGGTAACAGAATTGATGGCTTCGCAGTCAACTTGTCGAACAAAACCGAAGGATCGCCTGCTGTGTAGATAAAATATGACTCAGCTCTGCCGATAGACCCGCCCGCCCTTGACGACCGCCACGGGAACGAGCTTCTGCTTGCCGATGCGCATGTCGCCGTCCGTGTCCTGCAACTGGAATTCTCCTGAACGTAATTCGAAGACGACCGCATCGCCCCATGCTCCGACCGAGAGTGTACCGATTTTATCTGGCATCAAAATTGTCTGAGCAGGAACAGCCGTAACCTTCGCGATCGCGTTGTCGAGCGTTAAGCCCAGACGAAGAAACTTGGTAACCACCGTCGCCAGGTCGTAGACGGGACCGTCTATGTTGTAAATGTGCAGGTCCGATGAGATAGTTTGAGGCTCGACTCCCTGCTCCATCGCTCGTTCAGCAACCTTCCAGTTGAACGATCCTGCCCCGTGCCCAACATCGAAAACGACGCCGCGCTCCATCGCCTCACGCACCGATTTTCGCACTTGACCATGATCGTCCAGGATGCCGCACGCCATACCGTGGAAGCAGTGAGTCAGGATGTCTCGCTTGCGCATAACGGCTAGAATATCGTCAATCGAACCGCACCAGGCATCCTGCGGATGAACCATGATGGGCAATCCGGCCGCGTCTGCGGCCTCGCGCGCTCGGTGCAGGGGCGACATCCCTGACCTCTCGCTGACGATGAGGTTCTTTGTGAGTCGAACCTTCACACCCAGAATCACATCGCGGTGCTTTTCTATCATCTGGCACGCTTTGTCCACATTTGCGTACTCAGGGATTTCGAACTCTCCGATTTCGAGGGTCAGCATCCCCTGTGACGCAATGTTGAGCTGCGCCAGGATGCGCGTCCCGCTCACGTCAATCACATACTTGCGAAAGCCCGGAAAGGTGTCCGCTCCCGCAGAACCTGCGTCGACCACTGTGGTTGCTCCCTTAGCCAGACAGGTAGGGTCAGGCTCGATGCCGAAGTGGCTGACGCCGTAGAACACATGGACGTGCAAATCGATCATCCCTGGCGTGACGATGCGGCCACTTGCGTCCAGCACCTCACGCGCCTCCGTCTTAGGCAGATCATCACCGACAGCGGAAACGACGCCACTTGTAAAAGCCACGTCCTTTTTCGCGTGGAGCTTCAGTGCAGGGTCTACGAGCGTCCCGCCTTTGACAAGCAAGTCATAAGTCATATTTCAACCTCCATATTCGTCTTCTTGTAACGGATGTTTCCTTCCATTGCTGTGCCAACAGCTTAAGCATAAAACAGAAAGTTGTCAATAAAAATTTGAGGGAATGCTATTTTGAGCAGACATGGGAGGGGTATCCCTACTGCAAAATTCTTGTCGCTCTGTCAAGGAGGGCAGTACCAAAATATCGGAGCTTACACTATTTGTTTCAGAATTAGACATGAAATAATATGGTTGACTTTCAAGGGTTTTAACAGTAAATTGCAGATTAGTTATGAATCATTCTCTAAGTTACGGTAACTGGAAACCAACTTGGTTAATTTTTGGTTGGGCAAGAAGGAGCAATAATATGAATGAATGGAATGATGCAGCACATTGGGCTTTTGGGCATGGCTTACTGGTATGCTGATCCAGTGAAAGAAACAGAAGGATTATCCGAGGAGCAACTTTTTTGGGGTGCCACATCAGAAAAGTCTATGTGCATATTGGACATATTGCACATAGAGAGCGATTTCATGTCGGCGTTTTGCTTCAAGCCCAAAAGGAGGAAGAGATTATTCCCAGAAAATACGACATTTTTGGTGTAGATTGGCCTGCTCCGGAAGTTGTTCGAAAACGTATAGACAATGTTGATGCGGTTAACGAATGGTTCCGACAAGTTCGTAGTCTGACTCATAATTTTATTTCTAATTTAGCAGATGACGACTATCACAATATTCCTGAGTCTTCGTTTGAAGGGAATTCGGTTGCCAGGGTACTTTACCAGACCGTAGGACATACTGGGGTACATATTGGACGTATTCAGATGCTTCGTGCCATGATAGAACAAACTGAAGAAAGACCTTGCTGAAATGTTTTGCCTAACGAATCACTCCACCTGACTATGTATTCGCTGGCGCTCATTCATAGCACATGAGTTCAAGCGTTAGGCTCAAACGGCAAGGTGCTAGAGAACAAAAGAGCGGGGGAAATCGCTCTTGAGCAGACACGGTTCTCCCGCCCTCTTCCAGAGACCTTTATTTCGTCGGACGGAAAGGAATGGGGTTATGTCGCAACATTTTCATCAGTTGCAGACCGAGGAATTGTCACTTCTGATTGGGGACAACTCCGCGCATCAGGACCACCAAGCAGGATACAACGGCATCTGGCAGATCACATCAGTTCACGATTGTCGACCCTTGTTCGTGCCCAGGTTTTGCGGTATGAACTTTGAGTTCATTGCTCCCTTGTCTGCTCCGCACGCGACGGAGCCCAAAGATCACCCGACGGAATTGCTCGTTGATGACAAACTGCGTCAGGTCACTCTGTACCAGACGCCCACCCCCACGCACCATGTCGAGAGTTGGATGACCTATCGGACGGCAGGCCCTTCCCACGTGGATTGGACTTTCCGCTATCGCCTGCATGATTCAGGGGCGTTTCCCACGGAATTTGCCGGTTTCTTCTTTGCCAATTACATCCATCAACCGGAGAACAAGGCTATTTACCTGTTGAGTCGGGATGCCTATGACGCGCTGATGTGGATTCAGTTCTGTACGACGTTTCAGGGTCGAGACAGTGCGGTAACCTGGGAAGCCGATTCGTACGATTTGCATTTCGGGGCACATGACCGCGGATTGTATACATCGCGTGCACCCATTCGGTACACTGTTCCGATGATGTTGGGCCGCCGTGGTGACATGGTGTTCGTGTTGATGTTTGAAAGTCCTCGTGGCGTCGTGATCTCGCACGGCATGGGCGGAGGTGGCTTTGTCGAAGATCGTTCGGACCGTAACCCGGCGTGGGATTTCTTCCTCTATGCGAGGGATCCTGCAGAGCAGCCAGAAGGACAATGGAACGGCCGACTGGTTTATAAGACATTTCTGGGCCGCGATGACATCCTGAGTGAGTATCAGGACTTCCAGCGTTCGTTGGGTCACAACTGGACAATTCCGTCTTATGGACCCGATGCGTAGTCCGGTTCGGCGTCGGCTACAATACCAAAGCGGTCAAATTTCCTGGGTCAGACATAACAAGGCAAACGGCGGGTACCCGCTTGAGTTCCCGATGTAGGACGATTTCTCAAACATATTCAGACGATATTTACCGAACAAGCGGCTGCACACCGACGCGGAGGACCGCGCGTGTTAGCCGCATGACGTTATGCATTCTGAATAGGAGGAATTAGCATGCGGCCTCAGATAAGCAGTCAGTGGTGGCAAGTGGCGGGCAATCCTAATCTGAGACATTACGGAACACCTCACCAGCAGCCTGTTGATTTCGCAGTATGGCAAGCAGAAGACAGCACTTGGCAGCTGTGGTCCTGCATCAGACACACCGCCTGCGGCGGACAGACGCGGCTGTTCTACAGATGGGAGGGAACAGACCTAAAGCAGGAGCATTGGGAGCCGAAGGGCGTCGCCATGGAGGCAAGGGTTGACCTCGGCGAGACGGAAGGCGGCCTTCAGGCCCCACATGTCATCAAAGAGAACGACACGTACTACATGTTCTATGGAGACTGGAATCGCATTTGCCTTGCCAGGAGCAGGGACGGAAAATCGTTCGAGCGCGTGTTGGGTAAAAACGGCCAACCCGACCTCTTTTCCGGGCCGTACGAGAACAGCCGCGACCCCATGGTTCTGACGGTCGACGGTGTTTTTCACTGCTACTACATGGGGCACAAGGAAGACGCAAAGCCGGCGGCAGCCGTCTTCTGCCGTACTTCTCCCGATCTCCTCGATTGGAGCGATCCCGTTGTTGTGTGTGCGGGAGGGGCCGCCGCCAGACAAACTGGTTGGTTAGGAAATTGTGAATGTCCATTCGTCGTTGAAGTCGAGGGATTGTTCTGTCTGTTCCGCAATAAGAGATATGGGGTGGACAACCTTAATACACAATACTGCTCGCCTGACCCGCTGAGTTTCGGAATCGACGACGATCGTTTCTATGTGGGGACACTGCCCGTTGCCGCACCGGAGATCATAGAACACAGGGGACGGTACTACATTGCGGCATTACTGCCTGATCTGACGGGCTTCCGGATTGCAGAGCTCGACTGGGTCGATCAGGGTAATGCATAACTACTGTTTCCAGCCGACGGCTGGAAACCGCGCCTGAAGCACACGTTCGGCAGCAGTAAGAGTAGAACTGGCATTCCTCTCCAGAGAATAGGTCTCTTAATGAATTCGCAGATCAAGATTACACGGAATCCTGTCTTTGACGGGACCATCAGTCCCTTCAATTATGGTCAATTCTGTGGAGTTTATAAATGACCTGATCCCTGGCTTGTGGGCAGAGATGATCCGGGATCGTTCGTTCGAAGGGCTTTCGCAGCCAACGTATTTCTACCGCAAGGAGAAGGACTTCCCCAAACCAGCATGGCGTGAGATTCGACCACTTGCGTCCAGCACCTCGCGCGCCTCCGTCTTAGGCAGATCATCACCGACAGTGGAAACGACGGAATTTGTAAAAGCCACGTCCTTTTTCGCGTGGAGCTTCAGTGCAGGGTCGACGAGCATCCCGCCTTTGACAAGCAAGTCATAAGTCATATTTCAACCTCCATATTGGTCTTCTTGTAATAGATGTTTCCTTCCATTGCTGTGCCAACAGCTTAAGCATAAAACAGAAAGTTGTCAATAAACATTTGAAGGAATGCTATTTTGAGCAGACATGGGAGGGGTATCCCTACTGCAAAATTCTTGTCGCTCTGTCAAGGAAAGCAGTACCAAAATATCGGAGTTTGCACTATTTGTTTCAAAATTAGACATGAATTAATATGGTTGACTTTCAAAGGGTATAACAATAAATTGGAAATTGGTTTCAATCATTATCTAAGTTATGATAACTGAAAGTTATTTTGGTTAACTAATAGTTCGCCTTTGAAAATTAATGGGAGGCCTGAGCCATATGTTTGATATGCTGGTGAAGTTGTATGATCTCCCCGCAGTAGAGCCTTCTATTCAAGGGTCTAAGGGAACAGGGGGTAGGTGTCCGTCGTGCGATGTCCTACGAAAAATCCGAGGTGATCAAATGGGTCGACGGCAAATTTGTCGGTGAGTGGACAAGTGAAAGCGACGTTGCTTTCAGTAACCATCCCATTTCCTGTTTTCTAGCCACAGAGGAAGGCGAGATCATAGGTATTGCCTGTTATGACTGCACCTGCAAGAATTTCTTCGGACCCACAGGTGTTGTCGAAGAGAAGCTCTCTTGCGGAATTGGCAAAGCATTGTTACTGTGCTGTCTACACGCTATGGCGGCAAACGGATACGGTTACGCAATCATAGGCGGGGTTGGTCCTGCTGATTTCTACGCAAAAGCGGTAGGTGCAGTTGAGATCAAAGGCTTATCTCCCGGAGTCTACCGCGATCGGTTAAAAAGTAGACGGAAAGCTAACAAGATGCGTGCACGGTACGGTGCTGGACTCGCCCACCGTAAAGCAAGACGTTGGGCTGGAGGGAAGTCCATAGATGACAGTGCAAAGAACTACACTCTTGATACCAGGCCGGAAGAGAACTCGTTCCATGGAGAAGGGGAGTTAAACTGGGGGCTCAGAGACCCGGCGACGGAGCCGGGGGATGTCAAATGGCGAAAATGTCTGTTTATTTGATCTATTGGCAATGAGGAGTGAGGACTTATGATACGGACCGCCATCCATTGGCACAAGGTGATATGCCGGCAACCCGGCGACTTCATCGGCTTCCCAACAGTGACGCAGACGGCAGACGGCGAGAGCCTGGCCATCTTCTCCGGCGACCGTGAGACTCATCATTGCCCCTACGGCAAGAGCCAGCTCATCCGTAGCAGCGATGGAGGCGAGACGTGGTCGGCGGCCGAGACTGTAAACAACACGCCGTTGGACGACCGCGACACCGGCATTGTCGCACTAACATCAGGAACGTTGGTCATGAGCTGGTTCGTCACTGACACCCGCGAGGTCCTGGAGAATTACCGCGGCCCCGTACCAAACAAGGAGTGGGGTCTCTGGCCCACGCCAAAGGAGTGGGAGGCCTGGCGGAGGCATTGTGACAAGATTCCCGACGACGTCCGAAAGCAGTGGGTTGGAACCAAGATCCACGAACCCTATACCCGACGATCGACTGATGGGGGACGAACCTGGGAAGAACCGGTGCGATCAATCGTGATGACGCCGCACGGTCCGATCCAGCTTAGCGATGGGAGTCTCCGTTTGGTCGGAATCATCACAGACGAGGGTGGCGAAGGCGCAAGGACTCTGGCTTGTGCCGCTTCGACCGATGAGGCACAGTCATGGAGCCTGATCGGGACCATGCCCGTAGATAAGAGGTTCGGCGAAACTCACACCTTTAGCGAGCCACACGCCGTCGAAGTAGACGACGGGCGGATCGTCTGTATGTGGAGGCACACCCCGAGCGACAAAGATGCCTCCCAGCATTTTCTGCATCAGTGCGAAAGCAACGACGACGGCAAGACATGGAGCGTGATCAGGCCGACGCCCATCTGGGGCTATCCGGCCCATCTGCTCCGCCTTCATTGCGGCGACGTGCTGGCCAGCTACGGGTACCGCCGCGAACCGATGGGACAGCGCGCCTCTATGAGCCATGACGGCTGCGCCACGTGGGACGTGGACAACGAGATTGTGCTCCGCGACGATGCCACGAGCGTAGATCTGGGCTATCCCTCGACCGTGGAACTCGAACCGGGGGAGATGCTGACCGTCTATTACCAACTCGTGCCGTCAGATGAGAAGCCCACCCTCGTGGCGACTCGGTGGTCACTCGCTTGACCTGAGCGCGGAACCCCTACGGTTATATGACTTAGCTCGCCAAGGTCTGGCGCGCAGATTTAAGGAGAAGCTATGACTCATGCAAAGATAGGCTTTGTTGGCTGCGGAACCCATGCCACAAACAACTTGTACCCGATGCTCCGATATGCGAGGTGTAGCTTGGAGGCTGTATGCGATCTGGATGAAGAGCTTGCGGCACGAAACGCTCGGCTATTCGGTGCATCCTCGTACTACGTCGACGTTGAGAAGATGCTATCCGAGAGCGATTTAGATGGGGTTCTCGTCGTTGGGCCATCCGAAATGCACTACGAGATCGGCAAAAAGGTGCTTGCCTGCCGCTTGAATCTTTTTGTCGAGAAACCCCCTGCTCCTGACTTGAGACGGACTCAGGAGCTTGTTGATCTGGCGCGGAAGAATAACGTATTCATCATGGCTGGTTTCGTGAAGCGCCACGGCATGACCTACGTCAAGGTGAGACACCTAATCGAGACGGGGCAATTCGAACCAGCGATGGGGTTTCTCAAGTACGGACACTGGCCAAACACCGATCTCCGGAGAATGGTTCTGGACATGTGTTGTCATGCCATTGATCTTGCAATCAGCTTTTTCGGGGAGGTGTCAAGTGTAACTTCCCACCTTGTCGAATTAAGTCGGACTCTATCTCTGGCCGTGACGCTTCGTTTCCGGTCAGGAAAGGTCGCTCAACTCATGCTCGACTCGTCGCAGCCCCGGATTCAGGAGCGCGTGGAAATCTCTGGGATACTCGACGGGAAGAACGCCCTGATCGTGGTAGACAATGTACACCATATGGAGGTTCACAGGCAGGGACGCGACGGCATTGATGTCCTGGCTCCGAGTCTGCCAGAAGTGGCTCCTGAGTTCGATCTGGACGACATACGCGTCTGGCGTCCAGACTATGGAATCCCGAACATGGGGCAGACGCGACACTTCTTCCAGGGCTTTGCCGGCGAAATCCGAGAGTTCGTGGACGCAATCCTGGAGAACCGTGAGCCTTACCCCTCTGCTGAAGACGCGCTGAAGACGATGGCTGTCGTTGAGGCAATTGTATCGAAACCGGATGGAACAACTGAATTTGGCGGATGAACGCCAAGATAAGAAAGACATAAGCAGCGCATGCATATCGACTCCGAGATAGCCGTCGTTCGCGTGGACTCCTCGGAGCAAGTGATGCGCGTTTCTATACTATTAGTGTGATTTCAGTATCCAATATTATCGTCATATTGTGCATAGAAGGAATCTGAAGTCGACAGAGACATAACATGTATAGTTCAGGTGGACATTTTCAATATCTTCTACCTCTATACCTACAAGAGATTGAATAATGCCATTAATCGAAAAGTCCAGGCAACTGTATAGATGTTGCCCTTTGTGTGAGTCTACAAGTTTTAATTTGTCGATTTCTGCTGACTGTCGGTCTTACCCTCTATACAATTCGGAACTTCCTGGATTTATAAACTGGCAGCAATGTAATACCTGTGGTCACAGTTTTGCAGATGGATACTTTACTAAAGAGGCGACAGATATTCTTTTTAGCAAAACCCATGACTATCAGTTATTTAATGTTAAGGATGTTGAGAAGTTTCGATATTTTTATGCAAGAATGATTGATAAAGTATCTTCTATCTTAAATGGCAAGAAAGGTAAATGGTTGGATGTTGGTTTTGGTAACGGTTCATTAATGACAACATGTGAAGAATATGGTTTTGAGCCAGTTGGTATTGATCTTCGCCAAATAGCTGTAGACAAAATGAAGCAACTAGAATTTGAAGCTCACTGCATGGAATTAAAAGATTTTAAACAATTTAACAGCTTTACAGTAATTTCGATGGCCGACATTTTGGAACATATGCCGTACCCAAGGGAAGCACTTTCTCATGCTCATAAATTGTTAATACCAGGGGGAGTATTGTTCATATCGTGTCCTAATATGGATTCGTTTCTTTGGAAGGCCTTAACCAAAGAAAACAAGAATCCATATTGGATAGAAATAGAGCATTACCATAATTTTGGACGGAAGCTCCTTTATTCATTATTAACTGAGCATGGATTTAACCCCTTAACTTATAGCATAAGCGAAAGATATAGAATTGGAATGGAAATTATTTCGATTCGAGAATAATGAAATATAACAAGGCGCTACACCTGACCGCTATTCCGGTACGTTGTATAACGGCTGGTGAGCTTGGTTGTTAGCTTTCGTAAGATGTGTTAGAAATAGAATTATCAAGCTAGCAGTGTTCATGCTGTCATTAACATGGCTGCAAATTGCGAGAGGGGAAAAATGAATCAACATAAATATGTTAAAGATAAAATGAGGAAACTACATTTAGGATGTGGAAGAAATATACTAGATGGATGGATTAATTTGGACTCCGCTGAACTTGAAGGCGTAGATATCGTGGCTGATTTGGATGATTGCAAACACACCCCTTTACCTTTTGAAGAAAATTACATCGAAGAATTTTTTGCGAGCCATGTAATTGAACACTTGCATAACCCTCTCTCATTTATGCAAGAACTCCACAGAATTTCGATAAAAGATGCTAAGGCAACTTTTAAGCTTCCATTCGGTTCAAGTAATGATGCTTTTGAAGATCCGACACATGTACGACAATATTTTTTAAATTCTTTTCGGTACTTTTCTCAACCAGCTCATTGGAGGGCTGATTATGGATATAGAGGAGATTGGCAGACTGATAAAATTACGCTGTTTGTGCGCAACGATAGATATGGTGGAAAAAAACCTGAAGAAATCATGTTTGAAATTAATACATTCAGAAATGTCGTTATTGAAATGATAGTCGAACTCAGAAGCATCAAACCTATACGAGAACCCAATAAGGATCTTGATATCGCTCCAAAAATTGAAATATCATTAAAAGCCTTGTGAAATAGTTGCTACAGTAGAAGTCGTCCGAAAACGCCAATTATGGGTTAAATGGGATCATATTGTATAGTTTTGCTATAGATTAGGCAACATATTTTGATCAAAGTTCTCGTCACCAAAGAAATAGGAACTATTTGAAGAACACGATGCACTCTCTTGGACAGATAGAGCACATGCAGACACTTTACCCCTTCTGATGGGTTACTTCCGCTACAATTAACAGAAAAACATAACATGACCACGCGCCCCACCGCTTTTCCGCTACGTTGCATAACGGCTGGAGAGCTTGGTTGTTAGGCACAAAAGCTGAAGGAGTAAACACTCAAAATCATCGTGGTCGGTGCAAGTTGTACAATATGTAATCATTTGTTGCTGATTTGACAGGCTTTCCTGCCCGTTTAGCCGATGGGGTAGGTATATGACGTAGTGTCGGGGTATTCTCCGTATATCTTACAGGAGTGGGCGAGAGCGACCAGCCACACAACAGATAGAAGCTTTATCTCCTCACAGACAGAGATCGCTTACTCTGATGCGATCATCTCCTTAAATTCAGGTTCCTCTCTTATGAAGTCTAAGTCCTTATCGTGCTTCATCCATTCGAAGTCTTTAAGCCCAAGATCAATTGCCCGTTTGATCCACATAAGGGACGTCTGTAGGTCGCGTTTGAGGGAGTAGTAGCACCCGATGCTGTAGGATGCCCAGGGATCGTCCTGGAACTTTTCTGCCTCCTCTAGGGCTGACTGGGCCTGTTCGTATAGACCCTGGATGTAGTAGATGGAGGCCAATCTGCCATAAGCGTAGCCGTAGTGGGGATTCATCTTCAGGGCTTTTTGAAACTCAGCTACGGCAACGTTGTACATTCCTCTGTGTTTATATATGTCCCCTATGTTAGACTGGGCGTTTACATAGCTGGAGTCAATAGATAGGGCTTTCTGGAATTCCGATATAGCCTCATCGTATCGGGCCTTGTAATAGTATTTTACCCCTAAGTTGTTGTGTGCCAGCACCTGTTTTGGATCTATCTCCACAGTTTTTCTGTATTCCTCTATAGCATCGTTGATCATCCCCTTTTGGGAGTAGGCGTTTCCAAGGTTATAGTGGGCTCCGGCGTAGTTAGGTTCAATCTCTACTGCTTCCTTCCATGCTACTATTGCCTCGTCCAACAACCCCTTCTGGGAGTATGCGCTTCCGAGATTGCTGTGCGTTAAGGCGAGGCTCGGCTCGATCCTTATGGCGTTTTTGTATTCTCTTATAGCTTCCTCGATTGTACCCCTCTGCAGATAAGCGTTTCCAAGGTTGTTATGGACTTCGGCGTAGCCGGGATATATTTCTAATGCTTCTTTCCATTCCTTTATAGCTTCATCCATAAGGCCGTTGTTGGCGTAGGAAAGAGCCAAGCTGTTGTGCGGTCTGGCTCTGTAAAGGAGCTCTTTCTCCCGGTAGATCCTATATTCTTCAAGTGCCTCGTTGGCCATCCCATTTCGTCTGTAGGCATCAGCTAATTCCCTGTGGGCTTCAGCGTAATCAGGATAAAGGTCTATTGCTTTTCTATAGCTATCTGTAGCCCGATCCAGGAGTCCCTCTTTCTTGTAGGCGTTTCCAAGTTGGAGGTAAGCCTGGACGAAATTGGGATCCAGCTCTAGCACCCTTTGATATCTCGCGATGGATTCTTTCAGAAGTCCCTTGTCTGCGAACACTAACGCAAGGCCATAGTGCGCTTCTTCGTAGCTGGGACGTATGCCGATGGCGGTCTGGTATTCTGAAATAGCACGGTCAGACCATCCTTTCTTTCTAAAAACCTCTCCAAGGCCGTGGTGAGCTTCAGCAAAACCTGGGTAGAGCCTCAGTGCCCTTCTGTATCCTGCTTCGGCTCGGTCTAGTTGTCCCTTCTGTCTGTAAACCTCTCCAAGGCCGTAGTGAGCTTCCACGAAATCCGGATATATCCACAGCGCCCTTTCGTACTCTTTGATAGCTTCGTCCAGTAGGCCCTTTAAGGCATATACCAGCCCGAGGTTATAGTGGGCTTCTGCATATCCGGGATACCTCTTAAGTACCTTCTTATACTCCGATACAGCCTCGTTCAGGAGACCCTTATCTGAGTAGGCATTTGCCAGATGGAACTGCGCTCTGGCGTATTCGGGCTGTATGTCGAGAGCCTGCCGGTATTCGGATATGGCTTCGTCCAAAAGACCTCTGGAATGGTATTCACTTCCGGCTCGGTAGTGTTTTTTGGCAGGACTGGCGCAACCTGCAAGCACGATTAAAGCAGACAGAAGACAGTAACGCCCGATAGATTTAATGGGGGGAGACAGGGCAGCCCTGCTGATCTGCAGGGATATGAACAAGAGGGCGTGTCTCTTCACCGCTTATTTCCCCTTTTCCCAAAAGAGTTTCGAAGAACTTTCTTGGTGTGCCGAAAATGGCAAAAGGGAGAGTCTATATTAGGCTCTCCCTTTTGCACTATATTCCTCAGTCTGATGAAGGTGCAATTCCTTAAAGTTCTACGTTAGAATCTTCCTTGTCCTGTTCTCCTTTTAGGCGGAGATTTTTTCGAACTGGATTTAGCCGCTTTCTTACTGCTTCCAGCTGATGCCTTGGAGGCAGAACCAGCCCTGCTTGACGACACAGAGCGCTTGACAGTCCGGATGCTCTCCGTTCTCGACTGCTCGGCAGTGTACGAACTGCTATAAGGCGACCTCTCGGCGCTCCGCCTTATCGACAGTGTCCTCGTCCTCTGAGGGGCTGGTATAGGCTCAGGCTGGTAGCCCGGAATAGGCCTGAGCTCGTACGAATTGCCGACCTTCACAAGTTCGTGTCCAGCAGGTACATTGATCTTCTCTATGATATCCCCCTCTTTGACCGTATTGGGGTCTGTCTGAGCAGGATCGTTTATCGGGACCAGTTCATATCCAGGAGGCACATAGTACCCTCCGGAATTTCCATAGTAGCCCCCAGTATCTCCGTAATATCCGGAATTAAGAGGAGAACCGTAGCCGTCGTAGTAGCCCAACCCGTTGTAAGATCCGTAATCACCGGGATACGATCTGCGGTTCCTAACACCCGGTGCATAAGGGTCGTATTTGTCAAGCGGACTGATCTCACCTGTCTCTGGCCCCTCATTGATAATTTCGACGTCGGGAAAATCTTCGTCGGAGATCTCGCCTCTTAGCCACTTGTCTTCGATCTCTTCGCCTTTAGGACTGTCGGAGGGCATTCTGGGGGCTCTGAGCTTGGTGTAGCCGCACCCGAATGCGAAGAATGAAGCGAAGATTCCGATAGCCAACAACGCTGTTATACGTCTATTCATACTGATCACTCCCTTCAGGAATAAGGGTTGACAAAGATATTCCCCATCATTTAGACGCTCATCCTCCCTTAAAGATTCAGAAATCATCATGATGTGATTCATCTGAGTACAAAATATACGACATAATTTCAAACATGCAAGGAATATTTTTCTCTGATTTTCGGGGATGCAAAGGGAGAGTCCCTGGCTACTTCTTCGAGCCCAGGGGATAGGGTATAGGCCATAGCATTTGAGATTCCTGGCGACGAATTTCCCGACCTTGACAAAAAAAGGAGGATACCCAAAATACTACGACCGTGTGGATGTCTCTGTGACCGATCCCAAAGACAATACCCACAGGGCACAGGCATACGTGGGGGCGGATAAGAATCTGGAGGGCTATCTTCCCTGGCAAAGATTACATGAATCTCCTGATTGCCGGTGCGAACACTTGAAGCATCCTGATGACTATATATAAGTATCGCGGTCAAGTTTGACTGTCGCTTGACCTCGTCCTACTTAAAATTGCAGCTCGCCCACTCCAGTTACTATCACTAAACTCTCGGTGATAACCTCAATGAGGCTTGGTCTCTGTTCGAGCTCTAATAGAAGCTATCGAGCCCGGCGCGAAACAATAGATCCTAAGGCTAGAGATCTTGCTCTTTTTCAAAGATCGGTTGCCTGGCCACAAAAGCTCCATCGTTGAACTCCTTTGCGTCAAAGGTCTCTGTACTACGAAACGTTCTCCAGTCCACCTGCTAAGTGCGATGCTTCCTATCTATTCTTTTGCATTTTCTCATACGCCGCTTTCATCTTATTCACGTCCATACCACTCCCAAAGGTAATGCTCCTTCCCGTTGGAGTGTTTAGAGTGCCTTAGGATTGATCTGCGGTGCTCCTATCCATCAGCTAAACCCCTAGGGTTACGTAAAAAATCGGGAATTGCTTATTCTGGTCTTTACAGAGAGATCGTTTATAACATTTCTTAACATCTTGAGACCTATATAGTGGTATTTTCTGAGCAGTCTGTCGAACTCCGCGGTGTTCAAGCTCAGCGCTATTGACTTTTCTGAAGAAACTACCGTCGCTGACCTGATCTTTCCCGTGATGACGCCCATTTCCCCTACCATTTGTCCAGGGTTGATCTGAGCTACGCTGACACCGCCGAGGGACCTTACGTCCAGTTCACCAGACATGAGGATCAACCCCCCATTCGCCATATTAGACCCGAAAAATGGTTGTCAAAGTCGCCAGAACATGTTATATTACAATAAATAAGACTCATAAATGGCGGATAAATATTGATCATCCAGAGGGTGAAAGAATCAAAGTAGGTTTTGATGGAGGAATAAAGCTTGAATTTCATGGTGCAAAGGTGACATCAAACGGTGGACTTCTTGCGTATCGTGACCTTGATTACGCACTGGGATTATTTGATTCGGTATCAGCGGTTTTTACCGATAAACGCACAGGCCGTAATATCCAACATGATATATCTACTCTCCTGCGTCAATCGATATACAGCCGTCTTGCAGGATATGAAGATGTAAATGACGCCGAGCGATTATCCGTTGATCCCGTCATGCGAGCGATTACCGGAAAGAAGGACAAAGGCAGGCAAGCTGCCAGCTCCAACACGATAGGACGTTTTGAAACTGATATACTGACTCAGCATGACAATCTCAGAAACTTGTCAGATATCAATGGCAAGTGGGTTCAAAAAGCGATGAGTAAAACACAGCATCAACGAATCATTCTGGACATGGACAGTTCGGAGAGTCCGGTACATGGCCAGCAGGAAGGATCAGCTTACAACGGTCATTTCGGATGTACCTGTTTTCATCCAGTGTTCTGCTTCAATCAGTTCGGGGATTGTGAAGGAGTCCTACTTCGCTCTGGTAATGTTCACAGTGCTGATCGTTGGAAGGAAGTTCTGGAACCGATCGTCAAGAGATACGAGAGCAAGAAGAATAGGAAATACTTTCGAGGCGATGCTGCATTCGCAAAGCCTGAGATTTATGATTATCTGGAGGGAAACGGCTATTTGTATGCCATTCGGCTTCCCGCAAATGAGATACTCTATGAAAAGATACGATACCTGCTGACTCGGCCAGTTGGACGACCGCCGAGGAAACCGATTGTATCGTTATATGAATTTCAATATAAAGCGGCCAGTTGGGATCAATCGAGGCGAGTGGTCGCCAAGGTTGAATGGCACCAAGGGGAGTTATTCCCAAGAGTGGGATTTATCGTGACCAACATGAGCGCCAAGCCAGAAGGCGTGGTACACTTCTACAATGGCCGTGGCAGAGCTGAGCAGTGGATTAAGGAGGGCAAGTATGCTCTGAACTGGACCCGACTCTCATGCAAGCGTTTCGTCTCCAATCAGGTGAGGCTCTGGCTGTTTGTTCTGGCTTACAACTTGGGCAACTTCCTGCGACGTTTTGTTCTTCCGAAGAAAATCAAACACTGGTCACTACGCAGCCTCCTCGTGAAATTTATCAAAATCGGAGCGAAGATTGTCAGACACAGCGGATATATTACGTTTCAAATGGCTGAGGTTGGGATAGACAAGAGGTTATTTGCCGAAATATTATCCCGGATTGAACGATTGCGATGTTATTCTGTTTAAACTGCCACATTTTTTTGTGAGTCGATGGAGAGGTGTCTCTAATTGGAGGATTTAAACACAAAGAAAGTGATAATTCAGAGGAAAATACTATTTTAATTGAAAAAAGTACTTGTTGAAAAATGTAAAAGTGGTAATATTAATTCAGAAACAAGAATGTATCGAAATATAATCCCTCATGAATGTGATATGGGGAATGTCGGTCAACATCTCACTGCTGCCTCCCCCGTACTTGAATATCACCTCATTGGGCTGATACTCCTTCTGCTGGCATACGCTCAGCACCAGCTTTGCCTCATCCACTGAGAGTTCCCCGAACATGGGGATCCTTCTTATCATGTTCAGCACTTTGAAGTCGGTTGCCATGTCTTATCCTCCTTCACGTAACGGAAGGCTCTTCTCCCAAAACAGTAACGTGAACCCCAAAACATCAAAACTGGACAGATGGCTTAGCAAGTTTTTAGAATCATGCAAGAGCTCAAAATGAGTCTCCACGGGGGCTGTTATGTCAAATAAACCTTCTATCTTTACAGATGTACATTAGAAATAAGTTGTCTTGCACCACTCGATTTGGTAGAATAGGTATGCCCACCAACAGAAAGGTAAGACTGTCAAGTCGGGTAGTCTGTGCAACCAACGCGAAAAACTTGCTTTACTTGTCCAATTACGTGCTCAGAAAAACGGGTTCAGTTCATTCCCGCTCTTCCATTCCTATCGCCAAACTTTTTGTCTAAAATGTCCTGCACGATCATAAGTTTAATTTCTATCCTGTCTCACTAAAAAAAAGTAACTTATGTGGACTTTTAAGGCGGAGGCGATCTTACGTAAAGTAGAAATTGAAGCTGAACTGTCTCCCAATTCGATCTTGGATATTAGGCTTAGCGATAGCCCTGTCCTGTTTGCCAACTGCTTGATCGTTAACCCTTTTTCCTGCCTTAAAGCTCGAATCCTTTGTCCTATCTCTGATGCTAACTTTTCGTCAGGATCAATTTCCAGGCCCCTCTCAGCCAGAGCCTTTTGAATAACATCTAAAAGTTCTGGCATCCTGAATGGTTTCGTAATGTAATCAGTAACGCCCAGCTTCATCGTGGTGACAGCCGATTCCGTACTCGGGTAACCCGTCACTACGATTACAGACACATCCGAGTCGAACTTCCTTATGTCTACAAGGAGATCATCACCTGTTATTGCGGGCATTTTTAGATCCAGAAGTACCACGTGATGCATCCCACTTTTAAGTTTGTCCATCGCCCTTTTGGGATCAGTGACACTTTCAACATCAAAACCCTCTTGAGTAAGGTAATGACTAAGCGAATCGCTAAATTCTTTGTCGTCGTCAATTATCAGTGTTTTAATCTTCATCTTAGCTTTAGTTCAATTCATGCTGAAGTTTTTGTCAGCACATCTTCAAGTTCTGACAGTTTAAAGGTTTTGTACAGTATCGCGTAAAAGCCTATTCCCCTTGCCGCTGTCCTCTTAGTAAAAAGCAATTAGGATCAAGCACTTGTCGATAAAAAGTTTCAACTATTGTTTTATGATATGACGTGAACCCCAAACTGGACAGGGTCTTAATATACGACGATGCCGACTCTTTGTCAACCTTTTTCAAATCATAACATATATATTCTACAATTATTTAGTATGAATAAACTATTCTATAAATACTATATAAAAAGAAAGCCCGCCATTTCTGACGGACTGTGTGTTTGAGTATCGCCGACTCTTTTACATTTAGAGACTCTTTACCTACAGGATCATTCACTCGTTCCCATTATCACCTCGCGTAATGTCTTGCTCAGTTCTTCGACCTTATATGGTTTGGCAACAAAACTGCTGAAACCATATTGCCTGAAATTGGCTAATACCGGATCGTTAGAATAACCGCTCGATACAATGGCCTTAACCTCAGGGTCTATTTCAAGCAGCTTCCTGATGGCTTCTTTTCCCCCGATACCGCCAGGCACAGTTAAATCCATAATAACTGCATCAAAGGGCTGTCCTGATTTCTGGGCCTGCTTGTAAAGCTTGATAGCTGCGGCGCCATCTTCGGCAAACTGTGCCTCATATCCAAAATGAGTCAGTATCTGGCTGAGGGACTCTCTGATGTCTTCCTCATCGTCCATGATCAAAATCTTGCCCTTGCCGGCAAGGGGTTTTTCCTCTACATCTTCCTTTATCTGGATTTCTTTTGAGGTAGCGGGGAGATAGATATGGAAGGTGGTTCTAACTCCCAACTCGGATTCTACACTTATGTACCCATCGTGGTTCGTAACTATGGAATAGGAAGTCGTAAGACCAAGGCCGCTGCCCTCCTGTTTAGTCGTGAAAAAGGGATCGAATATCTTATCAAGATGCTCCTGGGCTATACCGATCCCCTGATCTGCAACGCATGTTTTTATGTATTTTCCCTCCTGCAAAGGGAGAGCGCCTTTTGCTCCTACGGTAACATTTTCAGCACGCATCTTAATTGTCCCGCCGTGGGGCATTGCCTGGTCAGCGTTGATAATCAAATTGTTGATGACCTGACTTATCTGTCCTTCATCAACTTCAACCGCCAAAAGACCGTCAGGGAAGGAGAATTCGCACTTAACATTGGAGCCTCTCAAGGCAAAGCCGACTGAATCTTTTATTAATTCTGAGATAGAGATCGTCTCCTTAATCGGCGCTCCGCCGCTGGAAAAGGTGAGCAATTGCTGGGTCAAGTCCTTTGCCTTTATGGACACTTTCTCTATCGTAGTCAATACCTCAGAGATTTCATCTTCCGATTTTGCATACTTTGCAAGGGAGACATTGACCAAAATCGTAGCTAGAACATTATTAAAGTCGTGTGCAATTCCCGCTGCTACGTGTCCTAAAACATTGAGCCTTTCCATCCGGACTATCTGCTCTTGCGCCTCCTGCAATTTTCGATAGGAGTGATCTAAATCCAGGCTCATCCGGCTCAGTTCCTGATTGGCTCTCTGCACAAGAGTAAAAATGTCCTGCCTGGAGCCTATGTCTCGACCTAAAATCTGAGCTATCTCCTCAACTTTTTCTGTGGCCTTTGAAGTTATCTCCTTTAGGTCGTCTTCGGACATCTTGAATCTATCTTTTAGCTTTTCTATCTTATCGAAGGATCCAACTGTCCAGATCTTTCCGGAACAGGCATTGGATACGTTATCAGCCAAAGCGACCAAAGAGGTCATAAGCTGTTCCCGTCCGTTCTTCTTTGTATCTAAATCTGGCGGGGTGTGATGCAGCCAGGCAACTCCGATCAGATGATCGGGCAGTCTCCACTTTTCCATAATCCACTTCCCCACCAGACCGTGGTCAACTCCGATTGTGCGCCTTTCCGCCTCAGGAGAGTCGATTCTCTCCTTGATAGATAGTTCGAGCGCACACCCAAATCTGTCAGGGACCTGCACATCCAGAATTAGTTTCCCTATATCGTGAAGCAAACCGGCTACGAACACTTCATCGGAAAAGTCGAAACAGAGCCTTTCTGCTATGTCCTGGGATAAAACAGCGCAGGACAAGGAGTGTCGCCAGAACTCCTTGATGTCTAACTTGGAGTTTTCCAGCGATTCCAAAGTGTCTATCAAAGAGATGCTCAACACGATGCTCTTGAGCTTATTAAATCCCAGGGTAACTATGGCATCTTTAACTGTGGATACGGCTTTGGGCCTTCCGTAGTGAGCGGAGTTGGCAACCATGAGAACTTTAGCTGTCAGAGATGGATCCTGTTCCACAAGTTCTGCGACATCCTGGATGCTGGACCTCTCATCGAGCACCCTGTTCATTATCTCCACCACCACCGAAGGCAGTGTGGGAAGACCATCCAGTTTCTCTATGGCTTCTTTTATCTTTACCCTGTCAGAATCCCTTGAATTGACCATCCTTTTATCGCCCAAGATTTACGCCAGCCAGGGTAGGTAGGAAGTCCTGTACACTGTCTGCCCTTTTTTTCTCCTTATTAGCCTGAATAATTCACAAAAAACGCCGTGCATTAATTAAGGGATTGTATTATATTATAGTTATGTCGTTTAACCGCCTTCGGTGTCATTGCGAGCCGAAGGCGAAGCAATCTCGATTCTGTGGTAGATGTAATACTCTCCGGCTCTCATAAGGAGACCACTATAAAACCTTGAGATTGCTTCGTCGCTTTGCTCCTCGCAATGACTCCAGCAAGTTTATGAATTAATCGGATTAGTACCCTTCAAGGGGTAAGGATATGGTTTTCTTCTCATCGGCTGCGCGGAACACAGCCTCTGTGAACTCCATGTACTTCAATCCATCGTAAAATGAGGGCCACACAGGCTTTCCATCTCTGATCGCGGCGATGAAATCGGCCTCGACCTTTCTTAGCCCTTCTTCGGGGATGGGTATCGTCGAAACTTCCTCTTGATCGGATTTTGCTCCGAATATCTGACAGTTGGAAAGATCATAGATCAAAGTCCCGTCAGAGCCGTAGACCTCTACCTTCTCGTCAGGCCTCGACATCCCGCTGAAGTGGTATTCGATCAAGGCTCCGTTTTCCATCTCGCCTACAACGGCCACGCTGTCGGGTCTATCGACCTTTCTCATCTGGTTTGAACCTTCAACCCTTCTGTGGGTTATGAAATGCTTTGCCACGGCGGCTACGCTCTTACAATGACCGAACCAACTGTGTATCTTCTCTGCGTACATGCCCACATCGAGCGTGTTTAAGCCTGATATCTCATCCATCTGTCTCCAGTGGAGCGGCTTGTCCGGATCGGCGTACGCCGAATTCATCGACGTAACCACTATATTGTAGGGTTTTCCGACGAATCCCGCATCGACTAACTCCTTCATCTTAGCGTCTCCCGCATTGTCCCCTGGGTCCGCTGGACAGAGCATCGTCACGCGGTCTGATTCTAACGATCTTTTGTACATCCTCAACGCTTCTTCGACGTTCATGGCCATTCTGGCCTGACAGAAGACGTGCTTGTTCGCGTCTAATGCTGCTATTGTAGCCTCGCAGTGCAGATAGGGCGGAGTTGCAATTATCACGGCGTCCAGATCGTCCATCGCGATAATGTCTCTCCAATCTGTCACCGCCCTTGGGATGTTCAGCTCCCGGGCCGTCGTCTCAACTTTTTCCTTTGTCCTGTTGCAGACGGCGATGACCTCCACGCCCTCAATTTGCTTTAAGGCGGGAAAGTGTCTTCTCTTGAATATGCCTCCAGCTCCGATAACTCCTATCTTGATAGTGTTCTGATTCATTTTTCTCCCTGTGATCTATGAGAGCACTTAAAGCCCTCGTAAGACTATCTCGTTTTGTTGCAGAGACGCTCATATAGGGGTGAACCCATGTGTTCGCCAATTTACCTAACTTTTTTCGGGCAGACACACGAGTCTGCCCCTACAGATCTGTCTGTACGTTTCCCAATTCTAAAAGGACCGTCAGCCGTTTTGCATGTCAGCTACGAGTTTCTTGAATTCTTCGCGCAGTTGGGGCGTAATCACAGCGTCTCGAGACGGAAGGCGTGAATGGCCGGCTTTAAGCCCTGCGGCTTCCATCGCCGGACGTACAAAGACCCCTTCGCCGCCGGTTTGGGATGCGAACTCGCCTCTAAGCTTTTTCCATGGGATCTCGAAACGATCGAGTTCTGCCTGTGCTTCTTCGTACTTTCTTTCCTTTAGATAGTCTATCACGCGCCAGTAAGGTTCGGGACAGAAGTTAGGAGTGTGGCTTATGTAGGTCCGAACGCCAAGGATACAGGACATCACTGGCAACCCGCAGTTATCCACCACTGCAGCCCTCGGCAGGAAGCGGCGTACCCCCTCCATATACGTGGAGTAATCAGGCGAACTCCACTTGACGGCGATGCTGTTTTCTATGTCCAATATCTCGTCGATCAGGTCCATCGGCATGTCGTAGCCGGTGTACCAGTTGTTGTAGACCGCGAAGCCTATATCCGTGTTCTTGGCCACTTCCTGCATCCAGGCCATAGAGTCGCCGGGACGCCCGTCATAGTAGTACGGGCCGGCGAGCTGGACGCAGTCGTACCCATGTTCCTCGCAGGAATTGCAGAGCTCGATGCACACCCTGATATCGGTGCTTTGTGATCCGGCGACCATCGGAACCCTGCCATCTGCCACCTCAGCGACCGTCCTGATAACCTCTTTGCGCTCCGCTGTACTCATGCCAGTGAAATCGCCGCCGCTGCCGCCGGCAAGGAAGATCGTGTTGCCCATGCGGGCTCCCTTGTCTATCAGCCACTGGACGTTGCTCTCCATGGCGGGAAGATCCAGAGAAAGGTCCTCCTTGAACACCGTGACGAGAGGTACCAACACTCCCTGCCAACGCTCTTTCATCTCTTCTACTGTAAGCATGTTTTCTCCTTGTCTGTTGTCGTAGGTGCTTTGTGCGCACCGCCCCACTATGCTGATAGCTGAAAAACTCCCTGGGGTCATCACGTACCCCAGGTTCCCCCCTAGGCTCCCAAGTTTTGGTGGGTCAATATCCTCAGGCGGTCGGCCTGAGTGAGGTACCGCTCTATATTACTGAGAAACTCAGCAAACGTCTCCTCGAGGGATGCTGTGGTGGTTTCCAGCGCAAACTGTTTTCGGATCAATGAGGCCGCGAAGAGATCCTCAAAGCGCTTAAGGACTAACTCGATGTCCTTCTCTTGAAGGACTGATCTGTGGTCCGGATCTGCGGCCATACGTTCCCTGATCACCTCCGGAGACGCCCTCAAAAGCACGAGCACCGTGTCGGGAGCGATCTGCATGACGTTGTGGTCCAAGGCTTTAGCCATCGTGACCCGATCGGCGTACTCGCCGGGCCCGCCGTACCCGTAGTAAAGCGGAGCGTAGACCGCTTCAGAGTAATAAAACCCGATCAAGCAATGATCGTTGTCGCTGTAGAAACCTGTACCGAAATGGTAGTCGATCATGTAGCGCTGATACTTCTCTTTAAGGGATGGCACCAGAGCCAGAAGCTGTTCTTGCTCCTCTTGGTTGGCATCCTCATCGGGAAAGACGAAGTGGTCGTGAAAGGGGATGGTTCCTCCAAGCGTCTCCTGACCCCACACCCTGATTCGCGCCGCCAAAGTGCTTTTTCCCGCATACTCACATCCGATTATGATCAGTCTCATACGGAGCTCTCCTCTCTACTGGTTAGTACTGTCAAATCTGTCCGCACAGATCGCGTTTAACGTTTGAACGTTCATGCATCTTCTGCGGTTTTGGTTTTCGTTTGGACAATGCCCTTAGCTTTAGGGAACAGGCCACTCGAACCCTATCAGAATTTGGCGGAGTCTTGCCACCTCGTCATCGCTCATCGGCATGGAGGGCGGACGGGGGTCGCCCATAGGATGCCCCATAACCTTCATCAGCGCCTTCTTCATCCGGGACTGCCCACCAGAACTGGTACACGACGCAGAGAAAGCTATTAAGGCGGTGTTCACCTTGTCAAACAGGGCGCCCGCCTCATCGTACTGCTTCGACTCCAAGAGTTCCCATATCTTCTGATCGTGGGGAGGGTAGACCTCAGCCGTCCGATTGATATAGCCGCGGCCTCCCATCTTATGGTTGTCCACCGGCCGACTGCTGTTGCAGATTACGTTATAGTGGTCAGAGAACTTCGCCATGTCCTCGTATTTCATTGTCTCCGGCACCTCCCACTTCACTGCGACCAAGTTCTCAATGTCCTTCATGCGCAAAACCGTCTCGGTCGTGATGCTCTCACAGCCGTACCAGAAGGTGTTGTAGAGCATAACGCCGATGTCCACAGCATCGGAGATAGCCGCGAAGTAGCGGTACAAATCGTCCTGCGTCGGATGATTAAATACCGGGAGCGGAATCTGCAATCCTACTGCTCCCATATCCTGCGCCCGCTTGGCATCTTCTATTGACCGCACTGTGTCCTTGTGCTGGATGCCGCAGAGGACAGATGCCTTGCCGTTGGCCGCGTTGACGACGGTTCTCAGCAGGTAAGGCCACTCATCGTCACGAAGCGACGGACCCTCGCCCATCGCAGCCACCACTTTGATAGGCACCTTGCCTGCTACAAGGCCCTGCTCAACCCACCACTGGGTCATCTCGTACATCAGACCGTAGTCGATCTCGTACTGATCGTCGAAGGGGGTCGGAACGGTTGCCATGGGGCCCTGCAGGTGGAATTTCATTTCCTCCCGCGTCATGAGTACCTTCTCCTTATCATATTTGAAAACGTTAAAACCTGGACTACTCTTTCAGACATGCCATCTTCGTCAAATCCTAGAGCCTATCCACAACAAACAGGATATCAAAAAGATTGACTATGCCACCAGCACCTCCTCTCTACCGGCTTGGCACTGGCAAATCTCACAGCCGGGATCGCTTTTGTGAGTGCTCTGCGGTTTTATTTTTCTCTGGACAATGTCCTTTGCTTCAGGGAACAGGCCAGCCGAACCCTATCAAAATTTGGCGGAGTCTTGCCACCTCGTCGTCGCTCAGCGGCATCGAGGGCGGTCGCGGATCACCCATCGGACGCCCCATTACCTTCGTCAGCGCCTTCTTCATCCGGGACTGTCCGCCTGAACTGGTGCAGGTGTTAGCGAAGTCTTCCAAGGCAGATTTCACCCTCTGATACATCGCACCCGCCTCATCGTACTGCTTCGCCTCCAATAGTTCCCAGATCTTCAGATCGTGCGGAGGATAGATCTCAGACGTCCAATTGATGTAGCCGCGGCCTCCCAGCTTATGGTTGTCCACCGGCCGGCTGCTGTTACAGATTACGTTATAGTGGTCGGAGAACTTCGCCATGTCCTCATATACCATCGGCTCCGGAACCGTCCACTTCACTGCGACCAAGTTCTCAATGTCCTTCATGCGCAAAACCGTCTCGGTCGTGATGCTCTCACAGCCGTACCACCAGGTATTGTAGAGCATAATGCCGATGTCCACAGCATCGGAGATAGCCGCGAAGTAGCGGTACAAATCGTCCTGCGTCGGATGATTAAATACCGGGAGCGGAATCTGCAATCCTACTGCTCCCATATCCTGCGCCCGCTTGGCATCTTCTATTGACCGCACTGTGTCCTTGTGCTGGATGCCGCAGAGGACAGATGCCTTGCCGTTGGCCGCGTTGACGACGGTTCTCAGCAGGTAAGGCCACTCATCGTCACGAAGCGACGGACCCTCGCCCATCGCAGCCACCACTTTGATAGGCACCTTGCCTGCTACAAGGCCCTGCTCAACCCACCACTGGGTCATCTCGTACATCAGACCGTAGTCGATCTCGTACTGATCGTCGAAGGGGGTCGGAACGGTTGCCATGGGGCCCTGTAGGTGGAATTTCATTTCCTCTCGCGTCATGAGTATCTCCTCCTTATCATATTTGAAAACATTGAAAACTGGACTCCTATTTCAGACATGCCATCTCCCTAAATCCCTAGAGTCTATCCACAACAAACAGGATATCAAAAAGATTAACTATTCCATCAGATCCTCCTCCTCTTCCGTCTACTGCATCCATAAGGAACCTTGCTACTTTATCCACTCCTGATATCACATCCGACACGCCAGACTCAGAAATCCTGCTAAGAACCACATCCACTACAAAGTCCAAATCCTCCGTGCCAATCTCGCCGTCTGTTACTCCCCTGCCGGGAGGAAACTTGGACACATCCCCCATAATCCCCGTCACAGTCCGTATCATAAATCCTCCATCACCTGTTAATCCCACAAAATCAGATCCCCGTCTCCAGCGTGTCACTCCTCCAATTTCATCGAACGTCCAACTCTTGCGCGGGTCAAGAGCGATATTTACTCCTATCGAAGGACCCACAGCAGAAGATAACTCCATAGCTACAAATAGAGTCTGTCCGTGAGTGATTCCTACACTGACCCTGCCGTCCTCAAACCTTGTGATTCCTTCCGATACAATCTGACTGGGATCTCCCGCTCCCTCGGATCCTTGCGACCACGCCGAGACTTCAGACTCTCCTGGCCTCCTTCTAAAGAAACTATCACGCCAAGCATACGCCTGCGACTGCCTAATTCCATTCTTCCAACACACCTCTGATACATCTGCTCCTTTGAAAAGAGCCAACACCACCTCTTCCTTACAGGTCCCAGTCCAGCGCTTACCATCTTTCACTTCGGGGCTTGACAAGTTGATCTCCTTTCCCCGATAGCATCACTCGGGGACAAGCCTCAAACCCCAATTTGCAACATATTTGTCGCTCTGTCAAGAGAGTAAGGTAAAATTCAAGAAGTACCTTTACCTAATGAATGAATTTAAAATAACACATTGGGGGAGCAGTATGAATGCTTGACCTTTCCAAAACAAGAAGTTCAGAGAAATAATCATAAAGATAAACAAGGTGAAGGAAAGCCAAAGCTTAAAAGATTCAGACATGTCTTATTTCCTTCGGTTATTTCTCCTATGGAAAGGGGCCTATCTCATCAAGTCCAGCTTACTCGTCTGCACAAATCCATCCCCGATTGAGTCTATCGGGGATCCATCTGTCTCCATCCGATATAGACAGACTTCACTGGCAAGGCTCCCTTGGAAGATACAAAATGAAATGGTGGATGTCAATAGGAACTGTGCACATAATCTCAGTTCAACTGTGCAGTGATTTCCCTATCCGAAACTACTGCCCATTTCGGATCTTTTCTCTCGTTGCAATTTCAAGCCCTGCTTTAGTTGTAATCCTTGATGGAAGTCCCGGAGCATAAACAAAGAACCTGAAATTCTAGATGAGAAGCTGCAGACTATCAGACCCTGAAGGTATTGACAAACAGAGAGGAGAAGATTATATTCTCAAATGGCATCGTAGGAATGCTATCGCCCAACACGACGATTTCCGGCTTCGGCCTCTAGCCTTCGCCGAACCCCCTACGCGGATTTGGAAATCGCGGGGTTGATATGCGAAATAGCAATATATTGAGGATAGATCCATGGGAGAAATACGGGGCACGAAACCGGGCATTATCCGCTCAGATCGGCCATTGATCGACTGCGACATCCACAATGAGCTGCCCTCCCTGAAAACGCTCGTTCCGTACCTGCCGGACCACTGGTGCGACTACATCAACACCTCTGCCTTTATGGGTCCTGATTCAAACGACTATCCGAGGGGAGTGCCGACCTCAGCTCGACCCGATACTGCACCGCCTTCGGGTGATCCTCCGGGGTCGAACCTTGCAATGCTGCGTGAGCAGGCGCTGGAAGCCTGGGAAGTAGATTACGGCATCCTTACCTGCGCTTATCGGGTGCAGAGTGTACACAATGAAGACCTTGCGGCGGCACTGGCCTCTGCGTTGAACACCTGGCAGATCGAGGAGTGGCTGGAGCCGGAGCCACGGCTGCGAGCTTCACTCGTTGTCCCGAGTCAGAATCCAAAGCTGGCAGCTCACGAAATCGAGCGTCTTGGAGACCATCCGGGATTTGTCCAGGTGATGCTGCCGGTACGCTCTCAGGCTCCTTATGGGAATCGGCGCTATGACCCGATCTACGAAGTCGCCGTGCACCACGACCTTGTGATTGGAATCCATTTTGGTGGAGCTCCCGGTCATCCCCCTACGCCGGCTGGTTGGCCTTCGACTTATCTGGAGGAATACGCCGGTATGGCACAAGTTTTCCAGTCGCAGGTCATAAGCCTGGTCGTGGAAGGCGTTTTTGACCGGTTTCCGACCCTGAGGGTGGCGCTTATCGAAGGGGGCTTTACCTGGATGCCGTCGCTAATGTGGCGACTTGATAAGGAGTGGAAAGGGCTCCGAAGTGATATACCGTGGGTCAAGCGGCCCCCATCAGAGTATATTCGTGAGCATATCCGTTTGACGATTCAGCCAGTTGATGAGCCTCCGGATCCCAAGCATCTGCTTCAGATTATTGACCAGCTCGATTCCGAGGAACTTCTGATGTTTTCAACGGACTACCCACACTGGCACTTTGATATCCCCGAGGAGGCTTTTCCGGTAGCGCTGCCGGAGAGGCTTGCACCTAAGATTCTATCCGAAAATGCCCGTGCATTTTACCGGCTTTGAGCCTGATATAGTTGACCGTGTAGACAAGAGCTGATAAAAGCAACGAGGAAAGAAAGATGGAGAGTACATTAGTTGCCCGGGCAAAGAAAAAGAAACCGAGGCCAAAAAAAGTGGCCCTCATCGACTGTGATATTCATAATGCCCTGCCCTCGGAGGAGGTGCTGCACAAATACCTGCCCGACCGCTGGCGCAAGTATAACCAGATGGTGGGGATGCGCGGCTATTATGGTTCGTACTATCCGCGGATCGTCCCTAACGCTGCAAGGCGCGACGCCTGGCCTCCGTCTGGTCTCCCACCGGGTTCGGACCTCAGCTTTATGCAGGAACAGTTGCTAGATTCCTGGGACATTGAATACGGTATTCTGAACTGTCTGTCTGGTGTGGGTGGGCAGCTTAACCTGGAGTACGGTGCGGCTCTATCACAGGCGATTAACGACTGGCAGATCGATGAGTGGCTCGAAAAGGAACCGCGGCTGCGGGCCTCGATCACTGTTCCATACGAAGATGGAGAGTTGGCAGCTGCTGAGATTGATCGGGTTGGAGATTATCCCGGCTTTGTGCAAGTCTTGCTGGTTGTACGCACAAGTGAACCCTTGGGACGTCGTAAGTATTGGAAGCTATACGAAGCGGCCGTGCGCCACGACCTGCCGATTGGTATTCATTTCGGAGGCGCTGGTGGCGGTCCGATTACTGGAGCAGGTTGGCCCTCCCACTACATCGAGGACCATGGAGGAATGCCGCAATCCTTTCAGGCCCAGGTAATCAGCCTTGTTTGCGAAGGAATCTTTGAGCGCTTTCCCACCCTCAAATTTGCCTTGATCGAAGGGGGCTTTGCCTGGATGCCACCGCTGATGTGGCGTCTCGACCACAGCTGGCAGCGGCTCAGGGAGGAGGTTCCGGACTTGCGACGGCTGCCGTCCGAGTACATACGCGAACACTTCTGGAACAGCACCCAGCCGATGGAGGAGCCACCCAAACGACTGTACTTCGAACAGCTCCTTGAACAACTCAACGCAGATGACAAGCTTATGTTCGCAACCGACTATCCACATTGGGACTTTGACTCACCCAACCGGGCCATTCCAGTGGAACTGGCACCGAAACTGAAGCGAAAGATCATGGCTGAGAATGCCCGCGCGCTCTATCGGTTGTAAAACTGAATCTTCTGCCATGCCTACCGGTCAGGATGGATAGGTAGAATCCAGCTCCTGCTGGCGAAAAGGACTCCTATGGCAAAGTATATAGTTTCAACCCTCGACGAGATTCCGCCTGGTGAGCGCAAAATTGTCGAAGTTGAGGGGCGATCCGTCGGTGTTTTCAACATCGCCGGGGAGTTTTTTTCCCTTCGGAACCAGTGTCCTCACCAGGGAGGTCCGCTCTGCCAAGGCCGCCTTTCAGGCTTGCTCAAATCCAGAGTTCCTGGCGAGTACAGGTACACCCGTAAAGGTGAAATTCTTCGCTGTCCCTGGCACGGCTGGGAGTTTGATGTCAAGACGGGCCAGTCGTGGTGGAATCCCGCACGGATACGCGCCCGAAGCTACAAGGTGAGCGTAGAAATTGCTCCCAACGAAGATGCAGAAGCAGCGATGCCTGGTTTGGAAAAGGGACCGTACACAGCTGAGACCTATCCCGTATCCGTCAAGCAGCAACGTGTGTTCGTTGAGATTCCCTAACGTCGATTATCCAGATGGCGGGGGAAGGTTAGGATAGATCGGATAGCGCACCGAAGTTGAATGACGAGTCTCTTTACAAACAACCAATCCCTGATAGAATCAATCGGGGATTGGCTTCATAATTTCGAGTCCTTTGAACAGGCTGAAAGTATTATGTCTCAAAAGGATTATGTACTAAAAGGATTGTGTCCCAATGGATCAATCACTATAACAAGAAGCGCCGCCACTCATCCCTGGGATATAAGACCTCAGAAGGGTGGAGAAAACAATTTTATCTGCTACCCCAGGTTGCTTAATCGATGTCGCTTTCCGGGGGGAGCACTACAATGTCAGTTTGGAGGATCGGAAGCATGTTAACTGACGTGCCTCAAAACCATGTGATCGAGATTGCCTTTGCCTCGACTTCCAGGTATGACGATCCGTACAACGATGTGGAACTCGATGTGCTCGTCACGACGTCTGACGGCGGGCAGCTTCGCATACCGGCTTTCTGGGCAGGCGACAATGTCTGGAAGGCCCGGTTCGCCGGAAACCGCCCAGGTGACTACACCTTCGAGACGGAGGTAAAAGTCGCCACTGATAACGGTCTCCATGGACAGACAGGAACCTTCAGAGTTCATCGGTATGAAGGCGACAACGCTTTGTTGCGCCACGGCAGATTGCGCGTAGCGGGTGATCGGCGGCACTTCGAGCACGACGACGGAACGCCGTTCTTCTGGACGGGTGATACCTGGTGGATGGGGCTGACGACTCGCCTCGACTGGCCCCAGGGTTTCAAAGAGCTCACAGCAGATCGCCTGGGGAAAGGCTTTAACGTTATCCAGATTATTGCCGGGCCGTATCCCGATATGGATGCCTGGGATCCGAGAGGGCGAAACGAAGCGGGTTTTCCATTTGCGGATGATTTTGAAAGCGTAAATCCATCCTATTACGACCACGCGGATTTGAAGATTGCACATCTTGTGGAAACGGGCCTGGTGTCATGTATCATCGGCATGTGGGGCTATTATCTGCCCAGAATCGGTGTGGAACGGGTCAAGCGCTTCTGGCGCTACCTGGTCGCCCGTTATGGAGCCTACCCTGCAGTGTGGTGCATGTGTGGCGAAGGCATCATGCCTTACTACCTTTCCGAAACGCCCGAAGCGGATGCCGCCCTGCAGAAGCGCGGTTGGACAGAGGTCATGGCCTATGTGCGCGACATTGATCCCTACCGAAATCTCATCACCATTCACCCAAACCAGTCAGGGCGCGCACAGGTAGAAGATCCGAGCCTCATGGATTTCGAAATGCTTCAGAGTGGGCACAATGATTACGTGAGCGTCTCGCGGACGATCGACAACGTTACCGAATCGGTCGATGCCGAACCGGTTATGCCGGTCATAGATGCTGAAGTGAACTACGAGGGCATCTTAGGCCGGTGCTGGCAGAACATCCAGCGCCTCTGCTTCTATCATTCCGTCCTGCGTGGGGCTGCCGGCCATACATACGGCGCCAACGGCATCTGGCAGATGAACACGCTTGAAACACCGTATGGCCCGTCACCCCATGGTCGCTGCTGGGGAAACACGACCTGGCGCGAAGCGGCGCAACTGCCTGGTTCCCGCCAGGTCGGACTGGGTGGACAGTTCATGCGAAGATTTCCGTGGTGGGAGCTACAGTATCGGCGTGACTGGGTGTCGGATGAGGCACCGGAAGACGACCCGTATGGCGCCGTGGCCGTGGGCATTCCGGGGAAACTGAGAATTGTATACATGCCTATGTGTTGGGATCCGTGCCCGGTCATCGGCATCGAGGCCGACGTCGCATATGAAGCTTATTACTTCGACCCGTGCACCGGGGAGCATGTCAACATCGGCAGGGTGGAAGCTTCGGACGAGGGTGTATGGACGGCGCCGATACCACCGGAGTGCCACGACTGGCTGCTGGTGATGGAACGCAATGTAAGTGTCTGATGGAACAGCAAGCGGCGTGAAAAACAAATCCCGCCATGGGGGGACTGCTCGCTCCGTTCGGGAACACTGAATAGTTCCCGAACTAAAGGGAGCGCTATGAAAACGACGGCAACACCGGAAGAGATCCAGGATTATCCATGCGATGGCATCTTGGACAGCATTGTCGTTGACTGGAACGCCGGCGGCGCAGCAAGGGCAGCTGCTACTGCAACGTCTGGTTCTCCTGGTTCATGAAGATCAAGGGCTTCAAGGTGGAGCTGCCGGTGAAGGCTAAGTGTTCCCAACTTCTCGAGGACTGGGGCAGGTAAGTCATACGAGGATAACTTTTACAAGCGTGGGGTCGAGGTGTTCACGCGTAATGCAAGATACTTCAGGACGTGAATCCCGATTTATAGGAACTAAAATTCAAGGGCTAAAATAGGGGATAATACAGAGTATGGGAACCTGAACTTTAGGGCTGAAATGTTGCTACGTTTCGACCCAATAACCGAGTTCTTATGGGACACTTTTATTGACCCTATTGGACGGGAGGAGATCACGCCGATGGTTAGGGTGCTTAAGGAGACTGATAAGGTGAAACTGTGCGAGGCGGCTGATTCGCAGCCTTGACGTGGTAGTTCCTCCTTCGGTATTACCAGTCGCATAGTCCTGACCCATTGGTGGTCGCAGAAGCACAGACACGATACTGGAATTGAATGCAAAAACCGAGTCCGTCCAATGGAATATGTAACGAGCACTGCAAAGTACTGTATTATACCGCGTGCTTTGGGAGCAGCTTCGTCGCCAGTTGGCTTTTTCTGGTCACCATGCCGCGGACCTTCTCACGTCCTACCGCCGACGAGCACGTAATGGTGGTGCCCATCGTTGAAAGCGTGACCGCTCGTCGTAGCATCAACCAGATTCTTGAGGTGGACGGTGTCGACGTGTTCTTCTTTGCGCCCTCCGACTATTCATCTACAGCCGGGTATGAGGGGCAAGAGGAGGGGCCACGCGTTGCACAGCACATCCTGCAGGCGAAGGAAGCTGCTCTAGCTATGGGAAAACACCGTGGTTTGCTGGCCACAAGCAACGAGAATCTTCACGAGCGTTACCAGCAGGGGTTTCGAATGCTCCGCCTCGGATCGGACAGCGGCTTGCTGTTACGTAGTCTCCATAAGGCGCTGGACAGCGTAGGACGCGATCCAAAGTTGAGTCCCGGCCTTCTGCCCGACGACGAATAACCCTTTGGGACCTGCTCATAATGACTTGCTATTTGGGGAAGAGTATTGTGGCGAAAATTAGCCTGGACTATTCACAAAAACTGAATGTGTTCTCATAAACAACCCTGCTGTAGCAAGTTATAGAAAAGTTTCGACGTTCTCGCAAGAGGCCCGTTTGCTCAAGGCTAACCCTGAGCCAGAGCACGTACGAAGAAAAACTCCGGGAAATCGCCGCGTGAGCTTTACAACCACAACGGGGGCACTACAGTTTGCGGTATGCCGTAGCTAAATGAATCCATATATACATCGAAACATCTGTCGCGGGATCATGATCCTGGGAGATCGTCATATGGATCTCTCTCAATCGGGCTTGTGTTCCCCTGCACCTGACACTCACTGATTCTATAGGAGCGAGTATGCCACGAATCAAGGCTGATGTGTTGAAGGATTTTACGGCCCGAATCTTTCGAGCTTATGGGCTGTGCCACAATGTCGCCGACATCGTGGCGGATTCACTCGTACTGGGTAACCTCAAAGGGCACGACTCGCACGGCGTAATCCGGGTCATCGAATATGTTGACTGGCTGGCCAAAGGCTGGCTTAACGCCGACGCCGAAATGAAGGTGGTCCTTGACGACGGTGTGATCCTGATGTTCGATGGCGATTTCGGATTTGGACAGGTGATCGGGCGGCAGGCGACGCGACTGGCAATTGACAAGGCGCGCCAGGAAGGGGTGTGCGTGATGACGATCCGCAGATCGGGACACCTCGGCCGGGTCGGCGAATTTATGGAAATGGCGGGTGACGCCGGGCTGCTGGCGTTTGGTTTCACGAACACGCACGGCGGCGGCGTGCTGGCTGCGCCGTACGGCGGAAGAGAACGGCGGTTATCGGCCAACCCCATTCTTGGCGTTGCGCCGCGAGCCGATGGCGACTCGATCGTTATGGATATGGCGACGTGCTCCACGGCCGAGGGGAAGGTGAAGGTTGCCCGCGCGGCCGGCAAGCAGATACCCGAAGGCTATCTTGTCAACAGTGACGGGAATCCGTCGACGGATCCGGAGGATTATTACAGTGATCCGCCGGGGGCGTTGCTGCCGATGGCGGGGCATAAAGGTTTTGCCCTGGCACTGATGTGCGACATTTTCGCCGGGGCTGTTAGCGGGGGCGAATGTAGCAGGGAAGGTATTGCCCGCATAGCCAACACGCTTTTTGCAGTTTTTATTGACCCGGAGCGATTCTGCGGCCGCGATTACTATTTCGAGCAGGTTGAAGAGCTTGTTCGTTGGGTCAAGTCAAGCGAACTGATGGAGGGGTTCGACCGAATCATGGTTCCCGGTGAGCCAGAAGCAATCGCCGAGCAAGCCCGCAGTGCTGAAGGAATTCACATCGAGGATTCGACCTGGCAGAAGATCACTTCCGTCGCCGCCAGCAAGGGAATTGTTGACGATTGCGGTGCGGCTACGTAGCATAAGATCAATGGTCCTTTAGAAAAGGAAGCAACGATGAACACTCTGTCTCTTTTTGATTTAAGCGGCAAGAAGGTGCTGATTACGGGTGCAGGAGTCGGAATCGGAAGAGGCTATGCGTTGGCCCTGGCAGGTGCCGGGGCTGATATCGCCATCATTGACGTTAATGAAACGTCAGGCCGACGCTGCGCCAGCAGTTTCCGGCATATTCAGTAACCGGGATGGAATTCAGGATGGAAGCCTGATGCCCAACCAATCACAGCACCAAGACCCGTCAGCACTGCCTCAATGGGATACAAGCTACCGTCTGCTCAAGCTGGGCGAAGATATCACGTTCCATTTTTCTTGTCCCGACACTGCCTACCCTGATCATTTCGAGATCTTTCCGCGTTATCTAGAGACGGCCGATCCAGGCGATGCGTTCGTGGCTGGTGGGGATCCTGACTGGCTCGACGAACTGGAGAAACAGCGGATTGGACTGACTTTTACCGAAGGGCGCGCCTCGGTCACTTACACACCGAAGGAGCCGGGTAGCTACATGGCCCGGTGGTGGGCCAGTGGCCAAACGTTTTATCGCTACTTTTCGGTCGTTGAGGACGACTGGATCGTGCTGCGATTCTCAGGCGGCTATGGCCCGGAGCCCGAGCCCAGCTTGCACGCCACCGGCATCCCTCTGGATTATCGCTTGCCGATTGAACAGTTCGACCCCAACGATCCGCTGTACCAGAAGTTACTCAGCTATCATCGGCACTACGGCGATTTGATTGTGCCAGTCCTGCCCGACACCCCAGATCTAAGTGAGACCGAACGCATGACCCTGTACGGCGACGGTCTGGCCAGGGTGCGCGAGCTGCTGCCGGATCCCGATAGCGCCCGCTCCGTGCGCATCGAGATGATGCACGAATTTGACCCGGGCTACACCAATGCGCTCGAACAACTTGGCGTCAACAATCACGCCGGACTGTGGCAGGCGAACGCCAGGCCGTGGCTGGGGATGCCCGAGTTTCCCTATTTCTGCTCGCCGATCGACTGCCGCAAGCCTAATCAGGGCCAGGGCGGCGCCGTCGTTTCCAACGCATGGGACTTCTGCGGCGGCTGGCATTTCCTCGGACCCAACTCCTGGCATTACCGCGCCTCGAGAGGCCGCATCGAGGAGGCCGCCAAATGCCTGCGCCAGGGCATGCAGGAAGCCCAGATCCTGGCCGAGCTCAGCGGACATCCAGCCTTTCTCTATCCACTGTACGACGGTTTTGTCCCTCACCCGAAACTTCGAATCCCGCCGGTCCAGAGCGAAGAAAAAACCAGCTTCGAATTCGGCCAGAGCTATCAACGGATGATGGCATTTGAGTTCCCTAAAGAGTTCAAGGTCGTCTACGCCCGCTCAATCGACGTGGCCGATTACTACAGCCGTCATTTTGAGATCACGCCGCGGACGATCTTTGTCAGCAAGACCGATCACGTGATGTACGACACCTGGTGGCAAACCTCCTGGTACGATCAGCGGATGTTCGAGACGCGCGAGCGCATGCCCTGGAGCACGCGTATCTCCAGCATCATGCGCCATCGAAACTCATATCCCAAAATCGAAGGCAAGCGCCTGGACGAGCAGCCGCCATTCAAGGACCCGCTTTCCTACGAATTCATTCTGATCGAAGATCAGAAACGATCAATCCGGTTTGAGCGAGAATGCCCCAATCCCATCTGGTGGTTCGATTACACCGGTCAGCAGCGCAGCCAAGAAGGTAGCGCCATTACGTGGACCGAAACGCCGGACGTCGAGATCCACCTGTTGCCGTGGTCCGGAAATGCAAATGAAAAGACCATCACACTGGAAATGGAAACCGACGCTCAGTTCGCGAATTACGCCATCGCCCTGTGGGACCTGCCCGACGCGTTCGACCCGGACGGTCTGATCAAGACCAGCGCCGCCGAACAGATCTTGACCAGGAATACCGACGGCGAACACCACCTGGTCCTGTTCTTCGACCTCAAACCGGGCGTGGTCCTGAACGTCACGATCCCGGTACGCAGCACATAGACGCCGGCAACAGTTGGACGTGTTTTTCAAGAGCACTGGTTCCCTCAAGACCTTAATGTCCGATGACAAATGATCGACCAACTCTTGAGATGCCAAAACGATCAGCTTTCCGCCCACTCGCGAAGCCATAATATTCAGGCGATCAGCGTCAAGGTCCAATCGTTCTGCCGGTGTCCTAGACGTAGAAGGCGAATACGTAGCGCACTCCAGGAACGAGAGCACAATTATCATAAAACTCAACGACACCCAGATTGCACAGTTTGATGAACAGGGCTACCTTTTCCCCCAGGTTTATTGGACAACGATTGAGGTGGCAATTCTGCAGAGGGCGGTGCCGAAACTTCTGAATCGCCAGGGACCAGAAGCGATATGTGAGAAAGAAGATCCTACGGCCGCTATCTTTATCCCAGCGGCATTTTTCTTTCCGTCCTTTCTTCGGACGCAACGGAGCCAAATGGAACCATCTATTTGGCTTATGTGGGGGCGGTCATTTTAGCTGTCGGAGTAATTCTGGTGGGTATTGGACTCATTAAGAGACCTGCGAAGTAGATGCCGTTTGATTTTAGTGGGTAGGTGTAAATAAATAGCAGTAGCGGGCGGAGAAAATGATCTTTATATTTCTAATGCTGGTGTTTAGTTCCATAGCTTATGTCCCCCAATATTTCTTTGGGGATAGAAAAGATTATCGAATGGCTCTTCGGCACGGTATGGCGGGTGGGTTTACTTTCACAGGTATTGATCATCTCCTGAGTGCCGAAACCCGTTATGTTCCTATGCTCCCGGATTTTTTAGCGAGTTATACTCTTGAGTTGGTCTATTTCACGGGTGTTGCAGAACTACTCGGTGCTCTAGGTTTGATTCTTCCTTTAGCACTGTACAAGCGACTGGGACTGCCAAATTTAAGGAAATGGGCCGGTATTGGACTGGCCGTAATGCTTGTATTCCTTGTGATTGCCAACATTAACGTCGCTATCAAGGGAAGTTCAGTTGCAGGTATAGAGTTCGGTGCGTGGTACTACTGGTTGCGTCCCCTTTTGCAGCCAGTCATCATCCTTTGGGCACTCTATGTTTCTGGTGTCATCTGGAAGCCTAGCAAAAAAGAAATCTCCTTAAAGAATGGTACACACGCCAACGCCTAACCAGCCGTTGCAGTTGAAGGCGGGGAACTGTGGTTTTATGAATGTTTTTGGGGTTGTGGCGGGTTTCAGTTTGTCGAGCCTCTTTTCGGCAAACCCCACCGCAACTGAACTTGGGTCCTTAGACAGACGTGTAAACGACCAAGGGAATAGATTCAATTGCGAGAGTTCGTCCCGTCAGCAAGTGCGGTACAATGCCGAATGTGTCGATGTCATAGAACGGAAGTGAAGGTCTAACATGATCATCGGTACGCATTCTATCATCTATAGCACGAGACCTGATGCCGACCGTGCTTTCATGCGCGACGTGCTCAAGCTGACGAACGTCGATGTGGGTGGCGGTTGGTTGATCTTTGGGTTGCCCCCGGCAGAGGTCGCTGTACATCCGTCGGAGAAGAACGATGTTCACGAGTTCTATCTGATGTGCGACGATGTCAACGTGCTCATCTCGGAGATGAAAAAGTACGGAATCGTCTGTGGCCCGGTCCAGGACGAAGGTTGGGGTTTGCTGACGAAGCTCATGCTGCCGGGCTGTGGAAATCTCGGAGTCTATCAGCCACGGCACGAGCGACCGAAGGAGATCAGCGAAGAGAAGGTCGTCTAACACTCGTTGCACCTGACCTGAACCTGTATGCTCCTTTCAGCTTGGTTGCCTTTGAGAACACTTAGCGCTAAAGCAACGTGAGTTGCTTGTCTAAATGGCGGGTTCAGGCAGGTAACTTATCGTTAGAAAGACATGGACAGATAACGAGTAAGAAATCCTTAATGCGAAGAAGGAGCTCTTGTTTATTGAAAGAAAACTGGCATAGCTCGGCTGAATACCAACGCAGACTCAAAAGGGTACGGGTTGAGATGACACTACGGGAGCTGGATGCCCTGCTAATCTTCTCGCCGGCCAACGTGTACTACTTGACCGGCCACCACAGCATCGACTCGTGGGAGTTCCGAGGATTGGTCATCATGCACGACGGCGATCCCGTAATGCTTTTATGTAGCTTCGAGCGTGGGCGGTTCGTCGCCAGTTCATGGCTCGCCGATGCCGTCTTCTACGGACCCACGGACGACCCGGTTTCGCAGCTTGCCGGAATAATAGAGGACTTGAACCTCGCAGCGGCGCGGCTGGGAATCGAACTGAATGCGCCGAACCTGAGCATTGCGACCTACCGACGCATCGAAGAACAGTTAAATATGGCTAATCTGATTGGTGCCGACCGCTTGGTTGATCGCATCCGCATGGTCAAGTCCGAGGCGGAATTGGCGTGCGTCCGCCGCGCAGCAGAATTGACCAATATTGGACTCTATGCGGCGCGTGAGGAAATTCATCCGGGTGTGTTCGATTACGAGATTGTCGCTGCCGCAACCGATGCCATGTTCCGCGCCGGTAGTCACCAGTTTGTCATGCAGCCGACGGTGGCGGTCGGTTATCGCAGCGGTCTGTCGCACAGCCAGCATGACAGCCTCCAGGCACAAACCGGAGATTCAATTTTCATCGAACTGAGCGGAAACTACCGTCACTATTCCGCCCCGGTTATGTACACGACCACCATCGATCCAGTGTATGACGAGCGGAACGAGTTCCTTGACGTTGCCCATAGAACCGCCGAAGCGATCATTGAACACGCGAAGCCGGGCGTCCGGGCATGTGACGTAGCTGACAAAGCGCTCGCCACGATGCGCTCGATCGAAGACCGCATCCAGTTTCACTACAACTTCGGCTACTCCGTAGGCATCAGTTTTCCGCCCCACTGGTTAGAAGAGTCGTATTTTCACATTCGTGCGACTAATGAGGAGCGGTTACAAGCAGGCATGGTGTTCCACCTTCCGTTGACTATTCGCGTCCTCGGCAAGTATGGAGCGGGAACGAGCCGAACGATTGAGATTACCGAAAAGGGCGCACAAGTGCTGACCGGACAACCGAACACAATTGGATCCTGAGGATGAACCTATGCCAGATGAACAGGCGAAACAAGGCCTGACCACACGTATCGCCGTAATTGCGCCGAGTGATGGCATCAATGACGACGAATACAACAACTACCTTCCAGAGGGCGGGGATGTCACACTGCTCTGGACGCGCTACGAAACCCTGGCCCACGACAAACCAATTAGCGTGGGTATGGTCGCATCATACGGCGACCTGAATGCAATAGCGCATTCAGCGCGGATGATGCGCATCACGCGCCCACATGTGTCTATCTACTGCTGCAACTCGTGCAGTTTTGTCCACGGCCCGACGGGTGACCAGAACATCCGAAACACCATCGCTGAAGCTACAGGCGGAGGTGCCACTAGCGTTACGAACGCCCAGGTCGAAGCTCTTCGAACGTTGGATGTAAAGCGTGTCGCTGTTGCAGCGCCCTACAGAGCGGAGGTGACCGCCAAGCTCGTTGAATACCTGGAGCAATCCGACTTTCAAGTTACCCAAAGCCGCTCGAAGGCATTCATCAGCGAGTGGAAGATTGGCAACTCACCATCTTCGGTCTGGTTCGACCTTGCCAAGCAGGCCGACAGTCGGGAAGCAGAAGCAGTCGTGCTCGCATGCAGTGGCATCCGCACCAGCGATATCATCGAGAGGTTTGAAGCCGAACAAGCCAAACCACTCATCTCTGCTCCTGCTGTTGTCATGTGGCATGCTTTGAGACTCGCGGATATCAGTACTCAATTCGATGGCAGAGGCGTACTCTTTGCAGAATATTGACTCATCGAGGTCTTGAAAGGAACCTGGGAGCCGGCTCAGACGGATCGCGAATCACCAAAATCCGGATCGGGCGACGAACATGCACCAGTATCGATATAGGAAAAGGTACAATTGAATGATATACGAGATTATTACTTCCTATCAGCTAAGGGTTTTCACTCGTGTTTCGTGTTGTTCCCTAACTCTTTATTTTATTTAGGCTAACATCCTCTCACCTTTTACGGTGTTTCTTTGTTTTTCAATGTGTTTTGGCTTGTTCCGGTAGAAATTTAGTAGAAGAGTTATTGAAAAGCTTTCTATGGGTATTTAGTTTTCACAGATACGTCGTAAGAGTATGAGCTAAGTAACGTATCCAGACTAATCGAGGCTTTCTCACTTCCAGCCTGAAAACATAATGCTCCTGTCCTTCGCAATTCTTCATTGACATCCACTGTCCAATTTTGTATCTTCCCTCCTAATTGATCTACCTCTTTGTATCTTTTGTCCTGATTGATAGACAATAACAAGTACGAATATCAACGCCAAGATTGTAGAGACTACGACAGAAAGATGTCGCAATCGGGTCTTATTCTTACTCTGCTCGTGACGAAGGAGTCCCCACAACAACTCTGGCTTGTATAGAAAGGGAGAACCTAAAATGAGATGGAATATCTTCTGCGCTTCTCTGACACTGTTGGCCGCTTTGAATTAGCCTTCCTATACACAGGACCTTTTCTGAATTTCAACCAACTATCCCGCTGGGGAATTTCCCACATCAGTATTCATAGCAGATTTAGACGGTGATGGAGACAATTACTTGGCCGTGGCTAATCGGGCAGCAATAATGTATCAGTGTTGCTGAATCTGTCCGCTACCCCCGCTACCATAAATGAGTAGGCAGAACTATCATCAGACGTTCCTGAGAGTTACGTTCTTCTATAGTCCGGGATGGCAAAGGTAATAATGGAAAGAGCCTTGCCAGCGGAGTCTATGTGTATCGTATGGAGGTGGATGGATTTGTGTGGACGAGGAAGCTGGTCTTGATGAAATAGGCTTATTTCAAGTTAAATTCTAAAGAGAGACAAAGATACCTGTTGACATCAGCGCACAGAAAATATAGTAAAGGATCAGGACGAATGGCGCGGGAGAAAGACGATAAATCTCATCGCCAGCGAAAACTCCATAAGCCCTGCGGCCAGAAGCGTGTCAATATCTGACTTTGCCGATCCTGTAACAACACTGATACATTATCGCTGGTCTCATTAGCCACAGCTACTTAAATAAAGTAAAACACAGGGATCTCTCTTAAAAGTAAATAACAAAATACATAACCCAACAAAACATACTATACGAGGAGATGTGAACATGACTGCACGCAAAAAGGATCGGCGCGTATTATTCAATGATGACGGATGGATAATGGGCGCATATGGACCTCCCCTGACCGTAGACCAAATGAGGGACAATATGATCGTACCTTACGAAGGGACACCGGTGGACACCTTTCTCTGGTCGATAGGAGGCCACGAGGTCTACGACTACGAGACCGAAGTTGGAGAACTGTTCGGCGAGGGTTATGAAGACCTCGGCGCTGGACAAAAGAAGAAGTATGAAAACCTTCGGCACATGATAAAGGAGAACGGGGGGCCAGTAACGGTCATTGCCGACTTGTGCCGCGAGGCGGGACTGAGCTTCTTTCCATCAGTGAGGATGAACGAACACTACGACATGGACGAGTCAGCTCCTAACTACGGCCGGCTCAGAAGAGAACACCCGGAATTACTCATCGGCCGTCCCGGAGAGGAGATACCGGACGGGAGCCTCGAATGGGGCATCAGGACGGGTCTTAACTACGCGTTCCCCGAGGTGCGAGCGCACATGACCAAGATCATCTTCGAGCTGTTCGAGCGCTTTGACGTGGACGGCATAGAGCTGGACTTCATGCGCCATCCGGCCTTCTTCAGGATGGAAGAGGCATACGCCAACCGTTACCTGATGACGGACATGATAGATCACATACGCCAGAGGATTAACAAGGTCGGTGCCGAGAGGGGAAAGAAACTCGAACTGGCGGTGAGGGTCCCACCGACACTGGCCGACTCTAAGAGGATAGGACTCGATGCCGAAGTATGGATCAAAGAAGGGCTCATAGACATACTCATCGCTGGTGGCGGGTTCATCCCGTTCCAGATGCCCATCGCAGAGTTTGTGGAGGCAGCAAAGGGAACCGATTGCCAGGTCTGTGGCTGCTTCGAGGCGCTCAGGCCGTTTGTGGATGAGGAATTGCTCAGGGCTGCAGCCGCTCGCTACTGGCGAGCAGGTGTCGATGGAATCTATCTCTTTAACTACTTCAGCATGTCAAACGAGTGGAGACGCAGCGTCCTGGCCCAGATGGCAGACCCGGATGTGCTGGCCCGTACTGACAAGCTCTATGAACTGGACTATTCTGATAGAAACAGGCCGACGTCCCAACTCTGGTACTCGTTCCGGAACGCAATTCCTTTCGTTCAACTGCCCGTTACCTTGGACGAAACCCTTGCCGAGCGCGGTGCGATCCTCCGCATGGATATCGCCGACGATATGGAGACAGCCACCGCGGATGGAACATTGTTGAAATGCATTCTCGTGCTGGGATTCGAGGACATTATGGATGGAGACGAGATAGAGGTAGGCCTCAACCAGGTATCGATTCCCTGGAAATCGGGTACGGTTCCCTCGGATGGCTGGAGTCGCCAAGTGTATGAGCGGAATCAATATCCGGCTACGCTCAAAGAGGTCGCTCTGGAAGGTGACAGCATCGAGTTTGAAATAGCCAGTCCGCCGCTTAAACAAGGGCTGAACGAGCTTGAGGTCCGCCTGGTCAAGCCCGCCTTGGAGCGTACACAGCCGGTAGTCCTTAACGGTGTAAGATTGTCAATAACCTACAAATAGATAATCGCGACGTGGATCTTGTTGGATATGCAACGCTACGAGCAACTGGACCCAGAGAGGGGCCTTCTTTCTAATCAGCTCCGCTTTGATCGCACCTCCTCAACCACCACTTAAGCCAAAACCTTCGGCAGGTCCTCTAACCGCACACCATAGTAGATTTTGAGGACTTGACACCTTCCTCAGGAAGCACTTAATAACCCTGAAATTGCCTTGCTTCTGTTCCGATTCTTTTGTATAATTAGTGCGCGGATAAACGGAACAATTTGGAGCGTAGGAGCTGGCTTCTCTGAACTACTTTTGACAGGCTATGGATACTATTTGGTCACCGTCGGTCAGCAGTCGCATTGCAAGCTCAATAAAACTTGCATAAGGAAAGATTATCTTGTATATTTAGTTTCATAAGAACGCTGCTATAGTTTACATTGCCAACAAGCCTATTGAGACAGCTCCTCCGCAGGACAGCGCTGAGAGTAAAAGCCGATGACTGGGTACCCCATCGAGTCGTCGGCTTTTTTATTGGCAGACGTAAAGGAGGCAAAACTATGAATAAGAATTCAAAGAAGGTTGGTCGAAAGACGAAGCTAACGCCTGATCTGCAACAGGTTCTATGTGACATCTTGAAAGATGGCAACTTCGTCAGCACAGCATGCAACGCGGTCGGAATCGGCACACCGTTCCTACAAGAGCAACATCAAGCGGCACCTTAAACCGTTCTTCGGAAGGTACGAGCTAACAGCGATTACACCGGAGGACGTCCAACAATATGTTTCCCAGAAAAAGAGAGGGAAGTTAGCGCCGCAGCCGATCAAGAACACGCTGGTTCCACTCAAGGAAATGTTAAAGCACGCCGTAAGATGGGGTTATCTTCGGGAGAGTCCGGCACTGTACATCGAGGTACCCAAAGTTTCCCACTACGAGATGGATTTTATGACGGTGGAGGAAATCCATATCTTCCTGAATCACGTGCCACAGAACTGGTATGCGCTGTTCCTCACTGCTGTTATGACCTGCATGCGTCGAGGAGAATTATTAGCTATGAAGTGGAGTAACATCGACTGGAACAGAGAGCAGTACTTCGTCAGAGAGGCACTATACAGGAAGAGTTTAGTCGAACCGAAGTCAGCTACCTCCAGAAGGGCGATCAACCTGTCTCCTACCCTAATGGACTCGCTTAGGGCGCACCGGGCACGTCAGAACGAGGAGAAGCTGATATTGGGGCCCGGCCTACCAGGATCTAGACCTGGTGTTCTGCCATGAGGATGGAACACCTCTTGATCCGGATACAGTAAGAAAGCGGGAGTTCCACAGGTATTTGAAGGATGCGGGCATCCGGCAATCCGGTTCCACGATCTGCGTCATACTTACGCCAGCCTATTGATCACCCAAAGGGAAAGTCCCAAGTACATTCAGAGTCAGTTAGGGCACTCTTCCATCCAGATCACATTTGACCGATGTGGGCATCTCATGCCGGAAGCACACAAAGAGGCAGCGGAACGGCTTGACACAAGGGTTTTCGGATCGTTTAGTAGAAAAATAGTAGAAATACGGTGAAAAATAAGCCGAATTAAGAAATGATTAATCCCTGTAACTGTTTTAATTACAGGGATTAACAGTTGGAGGGCTATGCGCGATTCGAACGCGCGACCTTTGGTTCCGGAGTTGAAAGCTCTAGTTTTAAGTCACTATATATCAAGTACTTGTGCAGGCTAAGATTTTGTCCTCCAAAACCTTACACCAATAGATGAAAGTAGGCGAAGTTGTACGAAAAGTCACGAAACAGCTTGAAAAGGAAAAGTTGTATCCCAATAGTATCCCAAAAGTTCCGCCTTCTAACTATCGTCTCGATACTACGAGGACATTACTACCTATGATAATTTTAGGGAGTTCAGACTGCAAGACAGGCTGTTTGTTGACGACTTGCAGATTAGCAAGAAGGACAAATACAGGACTAAAGATGTGTGCGAAGTTCTGCATATTTCAAGAACCACGTATAAAGATTGGGAGAAACAGGGCTGGTTTCCAAAGCCTAGAAGAGAGCCCCAAAGTAATTTCAGAATATTCAATGAACAGGAATTATTGGAGTTGAAAAGGTTGTTCAGACACAAGGCAAGAAGGTTTAAGGGAAAAGGGCGATGAATTTGCCGGTTTCATCTGAGTTATCGTACCTGGTAGAATGAGCTTTCTGGTATTCGGTAGTTCTAATGCTGATTTGTTCCAGATAAAAATACCACTATCACAAGCAACAGTCAAGTATTTTGTGATAGAAGAGTAAAGACACATGGTATCCACCCTTATGGGATAATTTTGTCTATATTTAGGTGAGGACTGAAAAAAGGAGGGTAGATACCATGGAGAATGCTATCACTTATAGTGATGTTCTTGTTCTTAATCGTAATCCTGTTGATCTTCGTATCAAGATGGTTCAGACTGCTCAACAATACGGTGTCTCGTATGCTGCAAGGGCTTTTAATACAACACGCAAGAGTATAAGAAAATGGCTGAAACGTTATCTTGAAGACCGATCCTTGAAGAGTCTAGAAAATCATACGAAAGCACCCATAAACCCTCACTGTTTGTTACCGGAGGAGATCAGAAAGCTCATCGTAAAGTTCCGACAGACCCATCCTTCTTTGGGATATCCCTATCTATTGGGCTTTCTCCAAAAACAAAATGTTCCAACTGATCAAATCCCCTCCAAACAGACTGCCTATGCTATCTGGAAAAAACACAATCTCATAAAGAAACGCAGGCGAAAATGGAGGAGAAAGAAACTTGTGTGCCAGTGGAAAAAGAAACTACGCCCTTTTGAATATATCCAGATCGATGTCAAACATCTGTGCGATATCCCCAACTACCTGAAACAACACTACAAAACAGGTGCCCAACTCCCTATGTTTGAGTATACTGCCAGAGATATCAAGACAGGCGGCCTCTTCGTAAGCCTGGCAGACGAACAGAGCCTGATCAACTCCTGCATCTTGGCCGAAGCATTACTCCAACACCTGGAAGACCACAAGGTCTATCCACGAAAGATCCAGACCGACAACGGAACAGAATTCGTCAATACAAAGGATGCCCTCAAAAAGACCCTCTTTACCGACCTCATCCAACAAAGAGGCATAGAACATAAACGCATCCCACCAGGGGCTACTACATACCAATCCGATGTAGAACGCGCCCACGGCCTAATCGAATACGAATTCTACGACACCGTCAAGATTACCAACCGTGCCAACCTCTGCCGGAAACTCCAAACCTATCAATGGTTGTTCAATACCCAAAGACATAATAGCTATAAAGACTTCAAAACCCCTTTACAAATAACCACCCAACACCAACCCACAGAAAACCTCAATCCTCAACTTTTTGACTTCCCTGTCTTGATTCTCGACTCTCTTCTCTCTATCTTTATCAAAGGTGGATACCATGTGCCTTTACCCGACACAAGTATTTTGTGATATACTTTGCAGGGCTAAGAAAACTCAGTTCGAAAATGACCCAAGAAAAGACAGCCCGTCAGAAAGACGGGCTGTGTATTAGATGATCCGAAAAATAAGTGGTAGGGCCTACATATTGGGTTATCTTTAGCGTGAACTAAAAATATACTGTGTAATCAGTGCTCCAAATCCTTGTTTATCGGAATATCTATTCAATACTTTGTGAGCTTTGGGAAAAGGGCTACGGAATCTATAGAGTCCTACCTGACGGTCTAAGAGCTCTCTGTAGTCGAGCACGTGCGGAAGGTCGCCCACCATGTGAGCAAACTCTGCGGCCTTCGGTTCGCTCCGGTTGCACACAACCGTAATCTCGAATTTGTCTTGCAATTTATTCAGAGCTGGCCAATGAAGATCCTTGGCCGCGATGCTACAGCCGATTAGTCCTAGCTTAAAAGGTTTCATAGTTTGTTACTTCTACTCAGTGATTGCTCAATTAAACAATCGCTATCCTCCAAAACGGGGGTTAACAATATTTCTATAAATTGAGCCGAAGGTGTACCTTAGACCGATTGACGTGTAATAACTGTAAGAAGTAGCAAGTTCACGACGTCGCAATAAAACTTCTTCAGCGCTGGCCTCGCCCTTGCGTAGGGACAATTGATCTCGAATTCTTGAAATATTTCCATATAGATTCAAGGAAAACCCCTTGAACATGCGAAATTGCAATCCACCAAATAGCACCAAGCGATTCTTCCTGAAATCGTGAAGGAAGTGGGAGCCTTTTAAATTGAATGTAGCTGAGCCCCAGAGCTGTGTGGTTTTGAGGGTCACAGACAACTCCTCGCTAAACAGTTTCTCTGATCTTTTTTGAAAAATGGTTTCCTCCACATAGCGAAATGCATTGTAATTAATGCGGTATAGAAAACGCAGCTCTCTTCGCGTGGATTCGGAGTATGGGAAAAGATTATACTCGAATGCTGGCGCCACTACTACTTCTAAACCCGTATTACTGAAAGTCGAAGAAGAAGCCGTTCCGGAAAATCCGGCTGACCAATGGTTGGTTAGACTTTTTACGATGGTGCTCGAAAAATAATAATTCCTATCTATGCTGGATATCTTTTCGTCGTTTATCGCAAAGGTTTGTTTACTATACCGTACGTTTGTCCACGATCGGATTTTCCAGTCATCGGTAATACGATTTGCTGAAATGGAACTACTAATAGAAACGTAATTTATAGATTGTACTGCCCCCCAGAAAAGCGACATCAATTAAGCAACTTGGGGTAGCAGATAAAATTGTTTTCTCCACTCTTCCGGGGTCTTGTATCCCAGAGATGAATGAAGCCAGTTCTTGTTGTAATTATCGATCCACTGAGATATGATCTTCTCAGCTTGTTCAAAGGACTTGAAATTGTGAAGCCACACACACTCCTGCTTGAGGGTCCTGAAAAAACGTTCTATGACCCCGTTCCAATCGGCCTTTCCGCTCGGAATATATTCTTGACGAATGTCCCAATATTCGGTACTTGCCAAATAGGTCCGAGACAAAAAGATGGAGCCGTTGTCAGAGCGCAAAGTGAGACCCTGGGGGACAGCCTCCTTAGGAAGTGTATCGAGAGATCACGGCCCGATCCAGGGCATCTGTGGCCTCCAGTGCCCTCCCTTTTCGACTAAAACGATACCCGGGGAACCTCCCGACTCCCGTTGTCCACCACCGCAATAAGAGGACACCAACCATCTTCCCCACAATAGATCTTGGTCAAGTCAGCCGACCAGAGACTGTCAGGACGATCCATCACAGAACGCTTCTGGGCAACCTGTGGCCCCTTTCTCCCGGGGTCCCCGATTGATTCTATCGGGGATTCCACAGCTTACACTGCCACCCCTTAAGCTTCATTATCCTATGAACCTTCTTGATGTTGACATATGCCCCTTCCTTGAAACGAAGATGCGCCCAAACCCGCCTGTGACCAAATGCCTCTTCTTGGTCGAGTATCCCTCGAATACGAAAAGCAAGCTGTTCATCTATCACAGACTCTTCGACAGAAGAACTGACACCTCTATACCTAAGCCTACACAGAGTCGAACGATGCAAACCCAAAGCCAAAGCTACCACCTTCCGGGAATAGCCTCGACCCAAAAACCGCTCACTCAAGGCAACCGCTTCGTTTTTTTTAGACGGGCTACCTCCTCGAGTATCTCCAACTGGAGGGTTAAGTGCCCTACCTTACGCTCCAACCGGCTGACCTCCCGCTCCTTCGCATCCTTGCGACCACGCCGAGACTTCAGACTCTCCTGGCCTCCTTCCAAGAAACTATCACGCCAAGCATACGCCTGTGACTGGCTAATTCCATTCTTCCAACACACCTCTGATACATTCGCTCCTTTCAAAACAGCCAACACCACCTCTACCTTACGGGTCGCCGTCCAGCGCTTACCATCTTTCACTTCGGGGCTTGACACCTTGACCTCCTTTCTCAAACCCCAATTTGCAAAATATTTGTCGCCCTGTCAAGGGGAGCGGTATGTACTCCTGCAATTCTTAAGCACTTTAAGAAAGCTTCCCCTAACCTCTTCTTGTAAAAATTAACTCCATTAGATGAAATAAAACTATCAGATTGTGGAGCTAAATAACTTTTTAGATTACTAAATTCAGTTTTTTTAACTTTTATTTCTTTGGAGTAGCCGTCCCAATAACTTGGTATAGTTCTTTTTGTGTCATGCGGTTTTCCACGCCATCCAACTGCTTTAAATACCCTTTTCTCATTCTGATGTAGATTATTTCTGATAATTATTTCACCGAATTTATCTAATACCTGCTGAATAGTATAATCATCATAAACAATGATAACAGGAGTAATTTCATTTTGCCTGCCATTTCCCGTTATTGTCTGCCGGAAAACACAAAGTTTTTCAACCTTGCTTGCTATAGCGTTAGAAAATCTTTTACTACCTGTAATACACATAGTTCTGTCGTCAATTACTGCCCAACCGCATTCCAAGTTAGGGTCATAGTCAAATATTGATTGATTTAAATCACCTATTTTTTGAATAACAACATTATCATTGAATATTTTATTCATCAGTTCGGACTGTATTGTACTTGAATCCTGCATTTCATCTATGAAAACATAGGCAAATCTTTTTGCAAATACGTTTTTCAAATTAGGGTGCTTTTCAATGTGTCTTTCTGCTATATAATATGCATCATCATAGCTTAGTATTCCATCCAAAAGTATCCGTTCTTTTAGTCTTAGCAATCTATCATAGTGTGCTCTTTGAGTTGTATCATTTGAATCTAATTTAAGTCTTTTACATATACCATTATCATCCAGGGAAAAATCTTCAAATCTAAGTGAATAAGGCAAATCTTTATGACCGCTCTGATAGCAAAATGCATTTGTTTTTCTACCTAAATATTTTCTCGTTCTTTCCATCCTATCAAGATAAATTTCGTTGTTTATGAATAATGGTCTTCGGTTGAACTGATTGATATACGTCGGTATCGCAAGATATTTATCCACGAAACTTTGAATTGTCCCAAAATGATTTGGGTAATTAGAGAGCTTTTTAGAAGCAAAGTAAGCGTGGCTTTTTATTTCATTTATAGCCACATTTGTGTGAGTTAATACGCAAATACCCCTATTATTTTCAAGAGGCATTTGCCGGGACAAAATCAACAACTTGGCAATCAAAGCCTTTGTTTTACCACTACCCGGGCAGGCAAGAATATCTTTGGTTTCAAAACATTTTATTACTACCTTTTGTTCTTTATCGAAGTGCTCACCGGGCGGTAAAAGAATTCTTTCTGCCCAAGAAATATTGTACTGCTTCCCAGGAAAGCGACACCAATTAAGCAACCTGGGGTAGTAGATAAAATTGTTTTCTCCACTCTTTTGGGGTCTTATATCCCAGGGATGAATGAAGCCTGTTCTTGTTGTAATTATCGATCCACTGAGATATGATCTTCTCAGCCTGTTCAAAGGATTCAAACTTGTGAAGCCAAACACACTCTTGCTTGAGGGTCCTGAAAAAACGCTCTACAACACCGTTCCAATCGGGTTTACCACTTGGTATGTATTCCTGACGAATTCCCCAATATTCGGTACTGGCCAAATAGGCCCGAGCCAAAAAGATGGAACCATTGTCAGAGCGCAAAGTGAGACCCTGGGGGACAGCCTCCTTGGAAGTGTATCGAGAGATCACGGCCCGATCCAGGGCATCTGTGGCCTCCAGTGCCCTCCCTTTTCGACTAAAACGATACCCAGGAACCTCCCGGCTTCCGTTGTCCACCACCGCAATAAGAGGACACCAACCATCTTTTCCACAGTAAATCTTTGTCAAGTCACTCGACCACAAACTGTCGGGACTATCCACCACAGAACGCTTCTGGGCAACCTGTGGCCCCTTTCTCCCGGGACGATTCCACAGCTTACACTGCCACCCCTTAAGCTTCATTATCCTATGAACCTTCTTAACGTTGACACATTCCCCTTCCTTGAAACGAAGATGCGCCCAAACCCGCCTGTGACCAAATGCCTCTTCTTGGTCCAGTATCCCTCGAATACGAAAAGCAAGCTCCTCATCTATCACAGGCTCTTTAACAGAAGAACTGACACCTCTATCCCTAAACCTATACAGAGTCGAACGATGCAAACCCAAAGCCAAAGCTACCACCTTGCGGGAATAGCCTCGACCCAAAAACCGCCCACTCAAGGCAACCGCTTCGTTTTTTTTAGACGGGCTACCTCTTCGAGTATCTCCAACTGGAGCGTCAACTGCCCTACCTTGCGCTCCAACCGGCTAACCTCTCGCTCCTTCGGATCCTTGCGACCACGCCGAGACTTCAGACTCTCCTGGCCCCCTTCTAAGAAACTATCACGCCAAGCATACGCCTGCGACTGGCTAATTCCATTCTTACGACACACCTCAGATAGATCTGCTCCTCTCAAAAGAGCCAACACAATCTCTCCCTTACGGGTCGCCGTCCAGCGCTTACCATCTTTCACTTCGGGGCTCGACACCTTGACCTCCCTTCTCAAACCCCAATTTGCGAAATATTTGTCGCTCTGTCAAGGGGAGCGGTATGATATCGTCATTGGTAATGATTATTCGCATTTGTCATTCCGTAACATATTTAATAGCATCCACGAGATATTTCAATTTTTCGTCAACCTCAATCTGTTCTTTCATTCCTACACATTCTTTTAGTAATGAGGCAAAGCACTGAGCAACGATTGGCTTAGAAATCTCTTTACGAAGTATGTAACCTTCGTAAATTGCTTTTGCAATTTCTCTATCTGCTTTTTTCTCTATAGTCCAGGAGGCAAAGGCAGTCTCGACCTTTTCTTTTACTTCAGTGATTTTGTCACATGTCAAACCGTTAGTATCACTATTTTTAATTTTCTCTGCCCGAAGCAAGGCAGAATAAAACTCTTTCTTAAGTCCGCTTAAAGCAATATCGTATTCCAAAGTCCAATCTGGTGAAATGAAGGTCTTAATTCCTTGTCCATTATATTTTGCCTCTTTCTCTGTTCTCTTATCTCTAATCTGCTTTTCAGTAAGTCCTGAACCAGGTTTAATGTCGTTATCGGTTACCACAGCTACTTTAACATCCATTCCTTCTCTCGATTTTCTTTTGAAAATTCTTGAATACCTCAGGAAAGCAGTGCTTTGAACATTCACAATCGATACACCATATTTTGTAAACGGCTTGCCAAGAATATCTGCTATAACCGGAATCAAAATCTCTTCTGCATAGCCCTCAACTAAAATAACTCCCTGTGCAAAGAATAAATTAGCCTTTGTAGCATCTAAGAAACGCTCCAAAAATAGATAATCTCCTTTTTCCAATTCAGTAATATCACTTCCCATAGGGAAAGCTTTGTCACCCTTACAAATTATAAGATTATCAAGTTTAACTTTTGAAGCCAAGTTAGGGCTATGAGTTGTCATTATTAATTGAACAGCAGATTTTTCCGCTATTTCATCTCGTAGATACTCGATTAATCTCAATTGCGCTTGTGGATGTAGATGAGCCTCAACTTCTTCAATCAATGACAGTTTCAAGCCGTAATAGTTAGTGCGCTTTAAGAGAAGTAATTCTGTAGCCACATATAGCCGGTTATAAGAACCCAAGCCCGAATTTCCTTCAGCCAAATCAAGAATAAGCTTCTCTAAAATACCCGACAAGCCTTGACCGGAAATCGTGAATTTAGCGATTTTGTTAATTTCTTTTTCTGTGAAGAACTCTTTCAAATATTCATTTATATCTGACAGCAATTTTTTTTCAGACTGGTCTGAAATATCATTATCGTCTTCACCTTTCCCTCGGAAGAAACCTTCGATTTGTTTATTCGCACTCTTAGCAATTTTGGTAATTGGATGTTCCGCCTCTGGAACTGAAGAAAAAGCCTCATGGCTTTTTAGGATTTGAGCTAATCGGGAGCTTCTTCCTGGAATAAGTTCTCTTTCCGCATCCCTTAGTGGCTTCAGGTAGGTTACTCTTAGAAAATCCCTTGCTGCTCCATCAAGTTGAGTTCCTTCGTCATCAGGACCAGCGTTTATGTCATAAGTAGTTTTTCTATCCTTCCGTTCAGCATTCAGGATAACTTTGAGAAAATACTGGTCATGACCGTTTCCATTCTTTTCGATACCAAGCCATTCTATGAAATTAGCCGCTTCATTATTTTCAACATGAAAACCGCGAAATATACATTCTATCTTAAACGATTTTGCTCTATTTGCATCTGTCGGTTCTACCCCCGGTAGTAGAAAAAAGTCTTCTTCTTCTAACTTCTGATTATCATGGCTTTGTGTTTGTAGAACGTATTTTATCGCGTCAATTATTGCTGTTTTACCTGAATCATTTTCACCAACAAGTAAATTTAGGCCTCTGTTTAGCTCTAGATATAACCCTGGAGCATCGTCCTCGCCTGAGCCGTATTTTCTAAAGTTCCATATCTTAAGTTCTGATAAAAACATTTTATTCCCTTTTTGTGAGTTTACTTCTTCTCTCCCTTCACAATCCGCATCTCCTCCTTGGTCAGACCGTAGAGTTGATAGACCATCTGGTCAATCTCCGCTTCAAGGGTGGTGACATCTGCTTCGATTGTTTTTCTTTTCAGTTCCAGAATTCTATCCACAAGCGTTTCGATTTCCATTTGCTGTTTTGGGGTGGCCATAGCTACGGGGATTTTCCCCATTCTGTCGCCACGAAACTGTATTCTACCACCCTGCCACGGATCACCCCAGGATGGAAACTCGCACCGATAGAGGTAGTCCATCAACCGCGAATTTATAATTCCAAGCAGAAATTTGGCATCTTCGGACAAAATGATGAAGCCTGTCTTGTTGATATGTAACCCGTTGCCATCTAACAGGGCATGAAGCTCTTTTGATGTTTCGTTATATACAATCTTGGTGCGTTCAAATTCTTCGTAGTACGCGCAGGATCGAAGTTCCCAATAGTACTGTCCCTGATCATCCCGATTTATGAGTTTTGTCTTATGTGGCTTTAGGTGATTGAAAACAGCGGGATATTCTTTTTTGAAAACGGCCTTAGCATGATCAATCTTTCTACCAGACCATGGCCATTGTGTATTTGCACTACTGAGTATATTGATCACGAACAAATCGCAATCATCGGCATACCAGCGGCGAATATCCTTGCCGCGCAGCCAGGGCCTGATGAGTTCAGCCGATTTCTGGTCTTCACCAATCAACCTGTCGCGGGTGGCGCGGTCGATGACAAAGGCCTCATTGAAGCCAGTCAAAAACCCACGATAAAACCGCCCGTTTACATATTCGCCGAGTGGCTTTCCAGCGGAGCGGATCTTTTCGAGTAACTTTATGACACTTGAATGTTCGAGTGTCCAACCGTTGCTGTTGAGGCTGCCTCGATCCAGTTCAAATGCAATGTGCTCCATAGTCAGACGTACATTCTGGATGCCGGAAACATCCTTCACAATGGCAGCTGTTATGCTTTTTGTCTGCGGCTGGCGTTTTACAACCAGAATGATGCAGGGGTCGGTTCCGGCATCAAAGACAGGCAGTTCGCCGAAATCTATGACTTCAAGTAGGTCATTGTTTTCGTTCAGAAGTTGCCGCAATGGAGCGCCGTAGCCTGCCCGGAAAAATTTGTTGGAGGAGATAAATACCAGCACACCACCCGAGTGCAGAACTGCAATCCCGCGTTCGTAGAAAAGGCAGTAGAGATCAGCGGTTTTCGCAAAGGTCAAATAGCCCTGTTTTGCGAGCTGGTCTTTTGCATCAGCGTGTAATTTCTGAATCTGCACATACGGCGGATTCGCAATCACCACATAAAACCCACCCTTTTCATAGAAAACTTCCGAGAAGAAAATCTCAAAGTCAAAGTCTACCCTATAACCTAAGGACTCTTTGGAGTTCTCAAGAAACCCTTTGAGTTTAGAATCTATTTGATTCTTGAGCTCTTGTTTTACTTTGGGACTAGTGGCTAGTAGGAATCTTTTCTTGAGTGATTCCACTTCCTGAGTCCATGTAGGTTTATATGGGTAAGCCAGAAGCGAGTTTCCACAGACAATCTTGTAATCCAAATTCGGCAAGGGCTTGATGTTTTTGATGTCATCCTCATCCACCACCAGTGAGAGCCAGAGTCGCAGTTTGGCAATCTCGACCGCGCCCGCGTCAATATCCACGCCGTAGAGCGATTTTTCAATGCATTCGCGTTTGAAACTGTAAATGGTGTGGTTTCGGTCTTCGACAAAAGTAGAGAGCACATTCCGCGTTTTGACAATCTCGTGCATCATGCCCACCGGAAAGGCTCCGCTGCCAACGGCCGGGTCGCAGACGGTAATATTGGCAAGCGCATCGTCTATCCTCCGAGCATTCTGGCGGATGCTTTCTGGCAGATTTGAGCTGAGTGTTGTGGTTTGCTGTTTCCCTTCTGCAATGTTCTTTTCTTTGACAAGCACAGTTACTTCGTTTTCGCCAACCTGCTCACCGGATTTGATCAGGGTTTCGATGTCTTCTTTACCTATTTCTGGCTCAGTTCGGTTTTCACTGGTCAAATCTAATTGACCTGTTTTCGTTTCGTTGCCAAAAGCGTTCGTTTGAGACTCACCGATTCTTTGGTATGAAGTGGTTCCCTTGTTCAAATCTGTGTGCAGGTAGTTGATTAGACTTTGCTGACACATATAGTGCACGATTTCCCGGGGGGTATAGTAAACCCCAAATTTCTTGTTGAATTTGTTTTCTGCACCCTTTTGCCCACTCTTTAACGCCGCCCTGTATTCATCGTAATTATCAGGCCGAATAGCGTTGAATTTCTCGTAGGCTTTACCCAGCAGCTCCGGGTCGATAGCTACTTCTTTTTCCAGTGGCTCATTTTCTTTGACAGTGAAGTTGTATCGGTCAAAGATGTCTAAAATGCCAGTACCAATATCGCTTTCTTTTGTTTTGATCTTATTTGAGAAAAGTTCATCTGGAAGAAGAATATCCGTCTCAACCCAGTCATAATCATTCATCGGATCGAAAAGACCACCGTTCAGAAACGGTATCTTGCATCTGAATTGACTGAAATAGTGGTCATCGTGTGAACGGTCGTTTCGCAATGCTGCGTAAAAAAGTGTTTCTAAAATATCGTCATAGAAATTTCCGTAGTCGCCATGTTTTTTCTCAAAGAGCTCACGTAAAAAGTGTTTTGACCCCGAGCCCCACTTTTCATTTCGTTTGACTCCGAACCAGCCTTTCTTCTGCAGAAAATACAGAAACACCAGTTGTCCCAGAAGTTTCTTGGCAAAGTTAACCGTATCCACGCCCTTTGATTCGAAATCGGCTTTTACTTTGCTGTCCTTCTCAACAACCTTATCCAACGCCTCTTTGGCACGAATAAACAGTTCACGGTATTTTTCAAAAAACTCTCTCGTAACAGTTTCAATGTTAAAAGTTTCTTCGAGTTGGCTAAGGGTAGGGTTGTGCTCATCGCCAGCAAGGATATGGACAATCCGGCTCTGGGCAGTGTGGCTGGCTTCGTTACTGCCAACCAGAAAAGACCAGCGTCTTGCAGGAGTAAACTCCTCTTTGACTTTTATTTTGCCGGTTTTGCTCTCTTCAAAACGATAGTCCATCTTAACGAGCGAAAATCGCCAGTCCGCTTCGCCGGGAGAAACAAAGGCAACCAAAGCAGCATCTTTCAGTTCTCCGCCTCGGCTGCCGTCCAAGTACCGTGCGATGAAATTGCGCTGCATGGTGCGGGCGCGTTCAAGCGAAGTTTACTTCTTTAATTGGACAATCAGGATGTCAATTTCATGCTCGCCATCTGAGTATTTGCCAATACGTTCCAGGGATGAAATGTAAGGTTAATAAGCATCCCGGATATAGTTGCCCTGATATGTAAAAGTGGCATCTTCAATCTGATTGAGAAGATTCTTGACGAAACCGATAAACCTCTCTTTATCGAAAGGTTTTTCAAACGTTTCTTGAATGATGTTTTTTGCTTGTTGCTTGTCCATTTTACTTCCCTGTTAAATACATGGATAAAATCACTTCCCGTTTGCCAAAAGAACGCGGATTCTGTTCCGCATATTGCTCCTGCAAAAAGCGCTCGGGGACATGGCTTTGCAGTGTTCCCAGCACTTTAAACGGGTTAAGGAGATCCTTATTAAGTGCATTTAACCCCCATTCGCCATATTAGACCCGAAAAATGGTTGTCAAAGTCGCCAGAACATGTTATATTACAATAAATAAGACTCATAAATGGCGGATAAATATTGATCATCCAGAGGGTGAAAGAATGAAAGTAGGTTTTGATGGAGGAATAAAGCTTGAATTTCATGGTGCAAAGGTGACATCAAACGGTGGACTTCTTGCGTATCGTGACCTTGATTACGCACTGGGATTATTTGATTCGGTATCAGCGGTTTTTACCGATAAACGCACAGGCCGTAATATCCAACATGATATATCTACTCTCCTGCGTCAATCGATATACAGCCGTCTTGCAGGATATGAAGATGTAAATGACGCCGAGCGATTATCCGTTGATCCCGTCATGCGAGCGATTACCGGAAAGAAGGACAAAGGCAGGCAAGCTGCCAGCTCCAACACGATAGGACGTTTTGAAACTGATATACTGACTCAGCATGACAATCTCAGAAACTTGTCAGATATCAATGGCAAGTGGGTTCAAAAAGCGATGAGTAAAACACAGCATCAACGAATCATTCTGGACATGGACAGTTCGGAGAGTCCGGTACATGGCCAGCAGGAAGGATCAGCTTACAACGGTCATTTCGGATGTACCTGTTTTCATCCAGTGTTCTGCTTCAATCAGTTCGGGGATTGTGAAGGAGTCCTACTTCGCTCTGGTAATGTTCACAGTGCTGATCGTTGGAAGGAAGTTCTGGAACCGATCGTCAAGAGATACGAGAGCAAGAAGAATAGGAAATACTTTCGAGGCGATGCTGCATTCGCAAAGCCTGAGATTTATGATTATCTGGAGGGAAACGGCTATTTGTATGCCATTCGGCTTCCCGCAAATGAGATACTCTATGAAAAGATACGATACCTGCTGACTCGGCCAGTTGGACGACCGCCGAGGAAACCGATTGTATCGTTATATGAATTTCAATATAAAGCGGCCAGTTGGGATCAATCGAGGCGAGTGGTCGCCAAGGTTGAATGGCACCAAGGGGAGTTATTCCCAAGAGTGGGATTTATCGTGACCAACATGAGCGCCAAGCCAGAAGGCGTGGTACACTTCTACAATGGCCGTGGCAGAGCTGAGCAGTGGATTAAGGAGGGCAAGTATGCTCTGAACTGGACCCGACTCTCATGCAAGCGTTTCGTCTCCAATCAGGTGAGGCTCTGGCTGTTTGTTCTGGCTTACAACTTGGGCAACTTCCTGCGACGTTTTGTTCTTCCGAAGAAAATCAAACACTGGTCACTACGCAGCCTCCTCGTGAAATTTATCAAAATCGGAGCGAAGATTGTCAGACACAGCGGATATATTACGTTTCAAATGGCTGAGGTTGGGATAGACAAGAGGTTATTTGCCGAAATATTATCCCGGATTGAACGATTGCGATGTTATTCTGTTTAAACTGCCACATTTTTTTGTGAGTCGATGGAGAGGTGTCTCTAATTGGAGGATTTAAACACAAAGAAAGTGATAATTCAGAGGAAAATACTATTTTAATTGAAAAAAGTACTTGTTGAAAAATGTAAAAGTGGTAATATTAATTCAGAAACAAGAATGTATCGAAATATAATCCCTCATGAATGTGATATGGGGAATGTCGGATAAGTACGAGAAAAAGGTCTCAGCTCAGATTTCTGCTCAACAGGAAGCATTAATGGCGGTGGCTACTGCTCGGGCCAAAGCGCAGCAGGCCGAGCAGGAAAAGCTGACTAAAGAGGCCGTAGGTAAAGCCAATGTCATTAAAGCCCAGTACGAAAAGGAGGAGGAGAAGATTCGTGCTGTGGTTGAAGCCCTGCAGGAAAAAGAGGTCGCCGAATTGCGAGCCCAACAGGAGCTTGAGGTAGCCAAGCTGCAGCGGCAGGCCGCAGAACTCCAAAAGCAGCGCGAAATCCTGCTGGGCCAGGGCGAAGCCGAACGCAAAAGGCTGATAATGAAGGCAGACGGCTCCTTAAAGATAAAGCTTGAGACTTACGAAAAGGTGATGAAGTTTTGGGCTGATGCTTATGCAAAACGTCAGGTTCCGCAGCTGGTTATGGGTGGTTCTGGCGGTGCTAGTGGCACCGATCAATCCACTCTAAATTTCAATTCGGCCATGCAACTTTTGGTGGCAAAACAGCTTGGTCTAGACCTCAACGTGCCCAGAGGGACTGCTGGGAGGTAAGGGGTGTGAGATCCAGCCTCTCTTCAAGCGGGCACTGACAATCAGTAAGAAGGTCCTCGGTCTAGACCATCCTAACGTGAAAGTCCTTCGATATGCACTTGAGGACGTCGAAGGGAAACGCAGGACGGTCTGCGTATCCTCTCAGGTCGGGTGTGCTCTGGGATGCACCTTCTGTTCGACCGCAAGGATGGGGCTGATACGGAACCTCTCTGCCGCAGAGATTATAGATCAGCTCATATCCGTCAGGAGACATCATAAGCAGATAGACGACGGCATCACCAACGTGGTGATGATGGGTATGGGAGAGCCGCTCCTGAACTACAAAAACGTGGTCAGGGCCATAAGGCTCATGGGTCTGGAGATGGGACTCGGGATCGGCGCTCGCAAGATAACCGTCTCCACGGCAGGATTTGTGCCCGGCATAGATCGGCTCAGAGATATCTCCGCCGCCTGCGGTCAGCTTATAACACCGGTCCCCAGGCAGGGGGCTGTCATATTTTAAGTGTCATATACGTGAGCACAGAGAGATGTTAGAGCGGATAGAAGATGTGGAAAACCTGGAGATGTTTGAGGAGATGAGAAAGAAGTCCCCTCAATTTCAGGAAGCGCAACAATTTCATGAATTAATGTCATTCCCGTGGAAACGGGAATCCAGGGATGCCATGAAACCCTATTACTTGCTAGTTAGCAAATGCGGCTGAGTATCTGTTGTTAAAGGCAGTGGATGAACTGATAGCTTCGAATAAAAATATAAATTTCAAATCAATCTATAACTGGATTTTAAATTACCAACCTTTTTCAAGGGAAAGGGACTGGAAGGCATCTGCTTTAAATGTTTTATACAAAGTAACTACAGGATCAACAGGCGAGGTTCTGAATTCTGATAGGACAATTGAGATTGAGAAACTTACAGAGAAGCAGGTTGTATTGGAAATCGGAAGTGTAGGGAGTCAACAGGATAAAAGCTTTTTTGTTCAGACTTTACTTTTAAGGATCTACAGACATTTTTTAAAATTAGGAAGTTCTAAAGATTTGAGGTTCTCTATCGTTTTGGAAGAAGCACATAATCTCCTTCTAAAACATAAAATAGGTTATGAAAGTGTAACTGAATTAGTCTTACGACAGATAAGGGAGTTGGGAGTTGGCTGTATTATAGCAGATCAGCATCCACATTTGATGACACTGCCGGCTATAGCAAACTATGCAACTATATGTATGAATTTGAAGACTGAGGAAGATGTTAGGACAATGGCAAATGCTATGCTCTTGGATAAGGAGAGGGATTACATAGGCAGACTTCCTGTAGGATGGGGTATCATAAAGCTTCAGGATAGATTTTTGAAGCCTTTCTTGGTTAGATTTCCTGAATGTAAGATGGGAGATGGGAAGGTTCCATCTTCATTAAGTGATTTCACAGATTTCAGTCTTAAGACAGCTGGAGCTGCTGGAAATACAGGGATTTGGCATAGAGATAAACTTAGCAGGAGAGAGAAGGTATTTTTGACAGATATTTTCAAGCATCCAGAATCCTATGTTATTGAGAGATATAAAAGGTTAGAGGTAAATCCAAGGGCTGGCAATCAGTGTTTAAAAGATTTGGAGGAGAGGGGATTCATCAAGCCTGTGTATGTAAGAGTTAAAAGAGGGAAGGTGAAGCTGTTTGACCTCACGGCCCTTGGGAGAGAGTATCTTAAAAAGCTTGGGTATAGAGCATCTAACAGAAGTGGTGGGGCAGAGCATAAGTTCTGGCAGAGGAAAGTGATGGAGCATTACATTGCAAAGGGTTATAAAGTTTATCCTGAATATTCTGTTGGGGCTGGGAAGAAGGTTGATGTTGTTGCTGTCAAGGATGGAAGGAAAATAGCGATTGAGATTGAGACCGGGAAATCTGATGCTGTCTCTAATATCGTAAAATGTGTAAAGGCTGGATTTGAACAGGTAATATCTGTTGCCGTATCCAAAAGACTTAAAGAGGATATAGAAAAAAGCTTAAAAGGGAAAATCGTGGATAAAGTAAAAGTGGTCTGTTTAAAACGGATTGATCTGTGATGGGATGGAACATGTCTTGCGCATTTGGATGGATAATAATGAAGGTGCAAAGTTTCGCCTGTTTTTTCCAAAACCTTGAAACTACTCTGGATCTCAGTGCATCGGACCAGTTGAAATCGAAAGAATTAAATACCTGGAATCACAACCTTTAAAACAGGAGTAAACTTCATTCTCTTTTATTACCCTTCAAGCCAGTAGCCCTCCGGTGGCTCTTTGTCTTCAAGGGTAACTTAGGGGGAACTTTTAAATAGAAGCTATACTTTCCCAATTGTATGAAGCAAACAATTATAGATATCCATAACTTTGCACAAAAAGAACAGACAGCCAGAAAACATTTACTTGAAGCAGAAATATCTAATAGAAGTAAGGAACTGATTTTAGAGTTCATAGATGACCTGGAATGCAGTGGAATGGGAAAAGCAAGAATTGTAAAGACAATTTCTATGGTGAAGAATATTGCAATGAAATTGAAAAAGGGGTTTCCATCAGCAGATGAAAATGATCTGAAGAAGTTTGTGAAGTCGATTCAAAACAATGGTTTTTATTCTGCCTGGACAAAGCAGGATTACAACAAGGCGTTGAAGAAATTCTACAGGTGGCTCATAGGGAAAGGTTACACAAAAGTTGATGTTGAGTGGATACCAATAACGATGAAGTCAAAGGATAAGCCAAAACTCAAAAGAAGTGAGCTTCTAACAGAAGAGGAAGCGCATAAGGTTGTGGAGGAATGTGAGAATGCAAGGGACAAGGCATTGATATCCTTGATATGGGATACTGGTGCAAGGATAGGAGAGATAGGTTCTATGACGATTGGCAGCGTACATTTTGAAGATGGTGGAACACTTGTGGATCTTAAAGGCAAGACAGGAAGCAGGACAGTTTTTGTTATTGAGAGCACACCACATCTGTTGACATGGCTCAAGCTTCACCCCTTCAAGGACGATCCAAAGACTCCCCTGTGGGTGACCATGGGACAGGATAGGATACACAAATATAAGCCGTTAAGATACCGGACATTCTACAAAATATTTGAGAGGTCTTTCAAAAAAGCTGGAATAAGGAAATCCTGGAACCCGCATCTGTACAGACATTCTCGGGCTTTATGGTGTGTGCTGAATAACTGGAACACTATTATGGCCAACAAGTTCTTTGGCTGGGCAGACAACAGCAATATGTATTCTTACTACGTATCTTTGGCTAATGAAGATGTGAAAGAGAAGATGATGCAGAGCTATGGGATAAGCACGAAGAAGGAAGATGAACTGGAAAAGAGAAAGCCGAAAATATGTGCCAGATGTGAGGCTTTGAATCAGCCCAAAGTGAAATTCTGCTATAGATGTGGTATGGCGATAGATCTAAAGACTGTGTTGAGCTTAGACGAGCAACGGAAGGCTTCTGATGAACTGATGAACGCACTTGTGAAAGATCCTGAAGTTCAGAGGATTCTTGTCAACAAGATCAGGGAAATGAGACTAAGGGTGTAATCTAGTATTCACATTTTCTGAGTCTTACTGTTTTTGACCTTTTGACCCTGCCGGCTTTTTGTAAAGAACCCATCGTTTCTTTGTCCCTCCCCATTTCACGCCCCAATTCATACCCAACTACGTGGAAAGTTGTTATATACTTCTGGCTCTCACCTCCTTTTATGGCATCAGAAAAAGAGAAGGAGATATTCAGCCACCTTCCGGAGTGGATGAAGATATTAAACGATATGACCAAGGAGATTGAAGAACAAGAATCTGAAAAGTACTAAAATGCTCTTATATCCTAAATTTCAGGGGAATTGTAAATCGAACTTCTATGGAAAGCCTTTTGAAGCTATTGATTATCTTTCTCTTAGTTTATACAACGCAGGAGTGATAAAATGACAAAAGTAATTGACCCAAACTTTGAAACCTTTGGATGGAAAACCCATGTTAGAGAAAGAAGAGGTTCGTTTAAGATTACTATAAACAATCTGATAGCTGTGGGGGCAGGACTGAAACACGGACAGCCCCTGTACTGCTATGTTGCCAAAGATAAGGATGGCAGGACCTTAATTGTAATATATCCGGATGGCAAGTCAAGAAAGATGCTGTGAAAAGAGGTGATAAAATGGTAATAGTAAGGCCCATATTTAGATATTTTGGTTGGATCTCACCTATTGAGATGATAGGTGTGACGTGGAAGATTAAGATACATAACAGGGCAGTAAGGACAGCAGGATTAAGGAAGTGGCAGCATCTATATTGCTATCTGGTAAAAGATTTTGATAAAAGAGCTGTCATAGTAACTTATCTGGACGAAAGGCCTAATTCACATTTTGAGAAGGAAGCAGATTATTCCTGGAAGACTCACGTTCAGCAAAAGAAGGTTGCGTTCCGGATGACGATCGATAAGATGGTGGCTCAAGGTGCTCTGTTGAAAAAAAGGAAGATTCTGTATTCATATTTTGCAAGGGATGGGAATGAAAGAGCTATAATCATTACTTATCTGGACGGGGAGCCAAGAGCCATTGATCATCTTAAAGTTGGAGGATAAAATTGGTAGATGAATTTGAATATGTGGAAAATAGGGAATTAGATATTAGTGAGATTGAGCTGGAGAGTGATAGAAGTCAAACGGATAAAATAAGGAGGGTTGTGTTACAGACAAATGAGGGAAGGATAACCTACAAGCCAAGAAGAATGGTAGAGGAGAAAAGGAAGGCTCAGGGATTTACGGTGAAAGGAGAAGTGCAGGAGATGTTGAACATTAACGAGATTCCAAATATCTTTTGGGACGTAAATGAAGCTTTGAAGAAAATGGGGCTGTGCAAAGTAAGGATTTCTTATACTCTCTGGAACAAAGAGGTGGATGGGCAGGTTCAGTCTTACAGGTTTATGCGAGACGGAGATTTGGACAAGTTGGAGATTATAAGTATAGAAGAGAAAGTAAAATGAAAGGAAGATTAGCAACTTACTGTCCGGATTTTTTATGGAATGGAATAGGCCAGGTGATGTAGTTTGAAAGAAGTCAAAGATGTTTACAGGAATAGGTGTTACAGAAACGGACCATGCTTGCACGGAAAACCTGTTAAGGTGAAGAGAGAAGATGAACGGGATTATTATGACAGAGCTTCAAGATCGTATATTTACCTGGAATGCAAGCTTCATCAGAAGTATTATACTCCAAGTCCATTACAGATTGAGGAATATGAGAAATACCAGTCTGGACTTTCAACAGAAACATTTGAACTTCCTGATTTGCAGTTAGCTGACCAAAACGGTGTATGGATGACCAGAAGTGATGACCCAGAATGCTATGAGCACAAACCATATGACGAGCCGAAAACCTGCAATATCTGTGACATTGTTTGCGACATTAGAGATATGGAGAAGTATATGAGAGAAGATGGAAGCTGTCCTTATGATGATTCACCGCCTAAGCAGATTTATTGGAAGATTGATGATTATGACAGGCCGTGCCAGGACTTTCTACATCCTTTACTGTTGCAGGATATTGGTGCTATGAACAGAAAGAGGAGGAGGGTTGCGAAGGCCCATATCTGGAAGTATCTTAAAGAGCCAAAATGGATGCATAAGCTGATCAATTCTGGGGAAAGGATGATTGATGTTTGGAGGCGAAACTATCAACCCGTAAAATTCTACTACAACAGTTTTGAGACAATTATCCAGTATATCAAGCACCTTCCCCCTGAGAAAAAGACAAGGTCTTTACTCAGGCACATACGAAAGAATATTGAGAAGAGTCCAAGCTTTAAGGAGTTGTTGAGGAAAAGCTGGTATGAGGAGGATTTGTTGGACAAGATCAATAGAATTGTAACAGAGGCAGAAGAACCGAGAAGAAGGAGGAGGTAATCATGCTGAAGATCTACACAGTCCAGATTGCAGTGGCGGGAAAGTTAGGACTTACTAAAGATCATCGCTATCTGGACATTACTGTGAGGTCAGGGGATAGGATATTTGCTCCAACGTGGAAGATGGTGATGGGAGTCAAACAAAGCAGGATGAGTGAGGAGGAATATACTCACGAGTACAGTGAGATGATGAGAGTAAGTTATCAGGATAACAGTCAAAGGTGGGATGAGATCCTCAACATGGAGGAGGTGATCCTTTCCTGCTATTGCCGGGCGGATTTATTCTGCCACCGTTACCTGCTCAAGGATATGATGGTAAAGTTTGGAGGTGAGTACGTCGGAGATATAAGAGTTTGGTCATTCACCAATTTTCGATCCATTTCGAAGGGAGATTGAATATGTAGGAAAAGCTGACATGGGAAGGTACCCATTTACACAAAAACACTGACAGACCCAACCAGACAGACCCAGATAGCTAGACGCATTATGAATCAATGTCTTCAGGGTGCCTAGTGTTGTTGAATTACCTTCGCCGGGGTGGGTACGCAGATATCACACTGTCCAAATTTAGGAGTGCCGCATACCTCTTCACCATCATAACATATACACCATCTCCAGTAGATATCTTGAGGGTCAGCACATTCTGTACACCATCCACTCTCACCATAACATGCGTCACCACAGTTACATTCCAAATAAGGCTTGCATATAGTAAAGGGTTCAGCTGGTGGTTTTCGAAGACAAGCTATCGATAGTGGTGGGTCGTAAGACGGAGGACCCGTAGCATAGGAATGGGAATAGTAGCTGATCACAGTCACTGTTACTAGTGTTAGCACAGTTGCTAAGACAAGAATCGCTTGCTTCATACCTGGATCACCTCCAAGAGCACTTCACTATGTTGTAACCATAGTTACAGTTAGTTTTACCCAAGAAATGATGTGTTAACATCCAATCTGCGCGGAAAGGGCTAGTTTTCAAGCTACTGTCTGAGAAATTCATGATATTTGAAAACTAGCCCGTTAATAATATTCATTGCATAAACATTTCCCTCCGTATCAATTGTCATTCTTCGTACGAAAGCCCTCTTAGGTTCATATTGTCCCATCGGGACCGGTTTGATTCTTCTCTTTAAGTTTCCTTCAAGATTAATAAGATGAAATCTAGACCAAGTTGTCAACAACACAAGAATGTCTCCTTCAGGTGTCAACGCAACATCTTCGAAATATGGCATAAAAGATGATACTGTGCCTTCAACTATTTCTTCTCGTTTTATTCCTTGCCTTTGTAACGACCTTTCCAGATTCGAAGTAATCTTTGCAATTTCAGGACTCTTAATCTCCTTCTCAAAAACTAAATTGTGATTTGTATCGTATTGTCTTAAGATAGGCCTGGTTAAATCCAGAGTATTCACGAAACCCCTATTGTCGAGACAGAAGAGAACAGAGTTAAATAGTAGGTTACCCGCCGTTGACTCGGATATTACGTTTTCTATCATTGTCTCGTATTGGGTAACTTCCCCGAATGAGGCAACCTTCCGGCCTTCTTTTGTGAACACTGAGAACAAGGTTCCTTCCAGCGGAAGGTTCAGATAAATCAAGCCCTGATCATTAACTGCAATTCGTGATCCACATAGTTTGTAAGTCGTGCCAATATCGAAACTATTTAGATGTTCTCCGTTTCTTCCTATAATTACAAGCTTATTAGATCTCCCACGGGGAAGATCAACTACGTAGATATTACCTTCCTTGTCCAAGGTCAGATCGATGGGATTAGAAAACTCGCCAGGGCCTGTCCCTGCTCCTCCGATTTCCCGCACGAATGCCCCTGCTGCATCAAATTTCACTATTCTTCTGTTCCCTTGGTCCAGGACATAAATGTTGCCCTCCCCATCGATCTTTATGGCTGAAGGTTTGTGAAAGGACTCGTGTGGGTCATCCTCTTTTTCTCCGAGGAAGATAGTCGAGACATTCGGGTCTATCGTTTGTTCTGTTGAAATAGACGCTTCCCCAGAGGACTGTGCTCTCACAGAATAGCTAGACAAGAACAAACACCACACAAATGTGGCAATAGATAATGCAATGAGCCTGCCTTTATCTGTTTTCATAATTTATCCTCCTCTTCGGTGTTGCGCTGTATGAAACTCAAGATATCGCTAAGTGAATTCCCCTGCTTGAGATCTCCTACCTGGTTCAGAACTACCACTCCGGATTGGTCAGTGGCTATGAAGAAGGGATAGGTGAGAATCTCATTTCTGCTTATGTAGTTTAGTTCCATAATTATCGGATCTGAGGTCTGAAAAATGGGGAACTTTAGACCTTCCATCTTTCTGAACTGAGATATACGCTCCAGAGTCTCAGATGTACCGGTGATTCCAATTACTTTAGCTCCCATTTCAGCGGCTTTGTTTAATTGGTATGTAAGCCGGGTATCCACACAAGGTGAACAAAGTGTTCCAAAGAACGCGATATAGAGCCTCTGGCCGTAAAGATCGGAAAGCAAAAAGTTTTTCTCAGCATCAAACAGATTGATCGTTTCCAGTTGTCTACCCTTCCGAAAGAACTCTTGCAGGTTTGAATAGAGCAACGTATTTGCAGATCCTAAAACTTGTACTTCAACCAGTTGGCGTGTAAAATCTGTATCGGTTGGATAGGTAGAAGAATAGCGAACAATCCCATTCCTATCGATAAGTATAGTACTTCCAAAACCTCGAGAATATGAAGGAACACCATATAAGTCATGGATTTCCTTACCTTGGTTAGGTATGATCGAAATGCTAACGCCTAATTTCTGTCGCAGGGTCTGTGTCTGCTCCAGTGTTCCTGAAGAAATGCCGATGACAGCAAGGTGCTGATTATACTTGTGCAGCAATACATTTGCATACCAGACAGCCTGAATATGAGAAGAAAACCTCTTCCCTGATGGATCAAAAAACAGCATAAGTATTACTTTTCCCTTCAAATCTTTCGTGTCCAGGGACTTACCCGCCAGGTCCCTGGCTTGGAACTCGGGAGCAGCATCACCATTTGCTACATTATTCTGTAGTCTGCCCGATGACCTTACTACTGGGGAAGCTCCAACTTCTTTCCTTAAAGTAGCATTATGGAAAAACAGCCACAGAATGACGACGTTGAGCATTATTATAAAGATAGTCAAGGAATAAAAGAGCCTTCCCCGTACACCTAAGATTTGTATACACCAGTTCTTCATATCTTCTCCAACAGGCGATCAACTTGTATTATAGCATCTTCAACCGACATGCTCTCATCTTCGATAAACACCAACTCACCATTCTTGTTAATCAAGAAACCTTGAGAAGATCTGCTCACTTTGTATTTTCTCTCCACTTCTCCTTCTGGATCATAAAGAGCCGAAAACGAAACCTGTGTCTCCGTGAGAAAGTCTTTTGTGGATAGCACGTCTGAAGAACATATCCCATACAATACTAGTTCCTTATCTTTATGCCATTCCAAAACCCTTTCCCAATAGGGTGCTGTTCTCTTACAGATACCACATCCGGTGGTAAAAAAGTAAAGCAGAACGCTTTTACCTTTGAGTCCTTCCAGGTTTACCTTTTTACCATCCATATCCCACAGCTCAAAGTTGGGGGCCTTATCACCAATTTTTAGAGGTCCGTTCTGAGCTCTATGCCGTAAGTTAAAATTTTCCTTCGCAAGAAACACTACACCGACCAGAGCCCCCCCTAAAATTACTATAACTAAAGACACTAACAGGACATTCGGCACATGATGTTTCATCATAATTTAGAACTACCTGTTCAGGATTTCTAACATATCAATCCGAGAATTATACATCCAACTGCCAGGTTCACTGTTGGGAAAATGATCTATAAATTTCTGAGCATGTTTCCTGGCTCTCGGATCTCCTTTCCGGGCATAGAGCTTTGCTAATAAGAGTCGGGCTATGGAGGCTTGGGAGGCTTTGTGAACCTGAAACTCTGGATAATTATCCAGTACCTTTTCAAACTGCATGATAGCAAGATCAAACTCTACGAGCTTCCAGTAATTGAAGCCTATATGATATTGAGCCAATGCTGCAACGTTGGGATATAACTCGGCTACTTTATGATATTGGGAAATGGCATCCTTGTATCTTCCCTGCCCCTCATAAACTTGTCCCAATGCGAATAGAATTAGTCTCCCGCTATTTCCAGGGGAATCTTTTCTTTCTCCCAAAGCCTCCCAAGCCTCTTTATACATCTTAGCAGTCTTAGCAGCTTGCTCGTATCCTACCAGTTCTATCTTTGGATGCACTGTTTCTACGACATCTTTTTCATATCGGTAAATGGCATCATTATATATTCCCTGTCCTTGATAAGCATCTCCAAACACTGTTAGTCGGGAACCTTCTCTTTCCTTCCAAGCCTCCTCATACAGCTTAAAGCCTTGCTCATATTCTCCCAGTTTGATCTTATATAGCCCCATTTCTACGGTCGCATACTTTGCCACATATGAACCTGAGTCTACAATATTGAGTATCCGCTCACAACTCGTAATAGCTTTTTGATATTCCCCCACGGCATCATACGCATTGCCCATCACCTGTAGAGCATAGCATCTTACAATCTCTGATGATGAAAGCCTCACAAGTCTTTCCATTGTCTGAATCACGTTCTCATACTGTCCAGACTGCCAATAAAATCTGCCCAGAAGATACAAAGCCCGTATTCTTTGCGTATCCTCCTTATGGATCAGAGCCCATTCCTCCAATTTGGCCTGAGCTTCAGTTATCTTGCCTTCGGAGATAAGGCCATAAATATCCTGAAGTTCTAAGTCCTCCTGCGGCTCCATGGTCACCACCAGCTCCTGTGAACCTTGTTCTACTTTCACCTTCCCGACGACTAAGTCTACCATCTCCGAAGACTCTGTAACACCTTCTATCTGTACCACCCCGTAGGGACCCCCACTCTCGGTTCCCATCTGTACGACCTCGTAGGGATACCCACTCTCGGTTTCCTTATACCTAATCCAACTTAATACATTATCACGTTCTCCCCCATCATCATCATCTACAATTCTCACATTCAAACCGATTTGAGTTCCTTGAACGAATTGCCTTAAACCTAATACTTCTTTTGGTATACGCACTTCAACTGTATATCCGGTATCTGTCTGCTTAACTCCTGCCTCTACTCCTAAAAGCTCCCATGTATACGGAATCTCCTGATCATAGGGATCTGGCACGGGATAGAAAAAAACGCCTGAACCTTCCAGATGAACCTTTCCCGGTGCGTCCATCACAATCCGTATCTCCCCGTCGTTGAGATCGAAATAGTCCTTCTCTCTCCCCCGCAACACTTGTACGTTCCCGTCCAGATCCCCATTAAAAGACACCTCCACAACATCATCCTGAAACCCTTCTCTGCCCCATGTAGTGCCTGAGCACACCAGGTCGTCGCTTACCTTGACACCTATATACAAGTGATGCTTATCCACAAAAGTCCGGAAGTTTCCCGAAATGTCTGCCGCATCTGCTTTTGGTCCATACCAGAAATGTTCAATATTGACTGCCTCTAACCCTATCTTGTCCCAGTCTGCTAAATCCCCATCTAGAGTAATCTTTGGATCTTCTACCAAAATGGTGGAGAAAGTTGTTCCAACAACATTGGACCAGACTGAAAAAGGGAACGAAAGTGCAAGAGCGAAAGCTACTATACTTATCTTCCAGTTCATCTTAATCCTCCTTTTCATTTATTTCAGCAACACCATCTTCCTTGTCTTTACAAACTTTCCTGCAGATAGTTTGAAGAAATACACCCCGCTGGAAACCTTCTGTTCCTGATCATCTAAGCCATTCCATATAACGGAGTAATAATCTGGCCCTTGGGGCTCATTCACCAATGTCCGTATCTTCTGGCCCGTAATGTTGAATATCTTCAATTGCGTGGGAACAGTTTGATTTCCTCCCAATGTATACTGAATCACTGTGACTGGATTGAACGGATTAGGTGCGTTCTGCATAAGCGCGAAGGACTTTGGACGAGCCTTTTTAATCTCTACCAACACCTCGAACGTCCACGTACGGCCATCTGCAACGCTCAACACTATTTGTAGCTCGAAGGTTTCACCCACCATTTTTCCCTCCACAAACATGGGAATCACCAGCTTTTCTGTTCCAGTAGACGTTTTAGGTATATCTATCCGCTTCACTGCTTCTCCGATCTGAACCCACTCGGGTAGATCTTTCGCTCTCACTTCAACCCCTACTCCCTTTAAAGCCATTTCTCCCTCATTTACTACTGATAGTAATACTAAGTTATCACCTTCATATAACACCAATACTGGCATTTCGTCTCCCTGCACTACTCCAACAAACGTTACTAGCATCAAAAATCCCGTGAAATAAATTTTGCGAACCATCGAACCCTCCTTCTTTTATAGGGTTACTACTTCATAAGAAATTCTTTTTTCTTCTACTAGAATATATACGTCTTCTCGATTGCATCTGACATTTCAACTTTGTACTACAATTCCAACTCTTTGTCAAGCTTTTTTTTGATGATAATATATATATCTTACAAATATTTAGTATTTATCAATCATTCTACAAATACTATGAGAAATTAATACCACTGTCATACTATAGATACCTGAGACAGAGAAAACATTCAAGCTTTTTTGACTTTTTTCAAATTGAAAACAAGTTACAATACCTTAAAGAAAGTATTAACAAAATTAAGAGTTTGGATGTCATGTAGGATTCTGGAGGACTTTGAGTGATTTCACAGATTTCAGGCTTAAATCAGTCAGAATCATTGGAAATGAAGTGATTTCGCCTGGAGATAAACTTGGGGAAAGGGATAAACACAGTGGAGGAAAAGAACATTTAAATATAAGTTTGCCCTACAGATTTAGAGGGGATAAGATTGTTAATAAAAGCAGTGAAGATAGAGCCGGAAATTGTTGTAAAGATTTATAAGAAACACTCAGTGTTATCAGATGAAATTGAGAAAGTGTTACTGAAGGACAAAGCTATATTCAAGAAGGTAAGTGGAAACCAATATCTTGCAATAGGCTTATGGAAAAGGTATTTAACAATATTTTTTGAATACAATGCTGAAACAAATGAAGCTAAGATAATGACTGCTTATCCTCCCTCAAGAAAACAGATCAAAACTTACAGAAGCTCAAGAAGGCGATAGAATGAAAGAATTGGATATTGAAAAACTGGAAGACGCAGAATTTACATTTGGGAAAGAAGCTTTCAGAGCTAAGTCATTGCACTGTGATAAGTGCTACAAAAGAATGAAGAAAATAGCGAGAGAGATGGGTATGCCCAACAGTCCTTTAAGTGTTAAGCTAAATGTCTTCAGATGTATAAAATGCAAGAAGGAGTATTTGAATTTTGAAGAGGGAAGAAAATTAGACAGGGCATTGATACTATCAAGACTGTTTTCAGAGCTAAGCCATTACACTGTGATAAGGAGATCTCTTAGCTTTGATGGAGACAATTATATCTTCAGGATTCCGGCTGATATGGCAAGAAGTCTGAGTAAGAATCCTCATGTCGATATGATCCGTTTATCTTCTAGGGATTTGTTGATACATCTTGATAAGAGTTAGAAGGACTCTGTAATCTTAGAGTAGCTCAAAAAATAGCCTTGCGGTTTTACTATGAAAAGATAAGAACTCAGCCAGAAGGAACGAGCAAAGCTCGGGACAGTCTTTTGTGGCCAAGCACAATTCTGATTTATTGTAATTTTCGCTATCTTCAGCCTGTTTATCGGGTGAGCTAAAATCACATAAAACTGAAGCAGACCTTGAGTTAAAGAATTAAATATGTTGGTTGGCTTTAAGTCAGCTAAAGTAGGAGGTAAAGTAAATGAAGTGCAAGTATTGCGGTTTTGACCCTGAAAGCTGTTGGTTTGCTTACAATGTTTGCGACCGGTGTGAGAATATCAGGATAGCAGGAGGTGATGAGGCTGGAAAAGAGTGATATTATTGCCTTCTTTGAACCTGATCAGATATAGTACTCCCTCGTGTGGTTGAAGTTTCCTCACACCTTGAGGCATTCACAGGTCAAGATACGGCTTGTAGAGCTTGACCCTCTACCCATCGGAGAAAATTTTCTTGGTTTCAACGAGGGAGGCGGTCTTGCTCTGGAACAAGTTCGCTAGTGCAAGGAAACGCTCGGCAGTGGCTCGTGAAAAGACATCACGGCAGAATACAACGATCACAATCATCTGACCGCTAGAATACGCTCCTCCAGTGCCAAAAACGCTTTTCACGTTATAGTCAGAAACAAAGTCTTGTGCCGCAATTATCTTCCTACCCTCGTGATCTGTGGCTTCGGCAGCGTTTTCTACGAAAAACAAACCCACCGAATTTCCTATAGTTTCTATTATGATTTCTTCATCGTGGCTGTCGACCCAGTCCAGAGGTATACCAAGTTCTCTGATCAGACGGGAGATCATCGGAATAGCGCCGACGAAGGACGAGGAAATCAACGGAATTCCCACATGACCTTTCGACTTACGGCGGTCACACCAGTCCTCCTCCTGGCCATGGGTCCCGATAAGCGAGAGCACAGGGGTGGTTGTCTTCAACTCGGATACTGCCCCAGCCGACTCAGCCAGTTTCTGAACAAATTCCTTGTTCGTCGACGGCAAGGCGTCAAAAGGAACAGTCACAAAGACTCGGGTGATAACAACTGACTCATCGAACTGTGTATGCAGCGCAGTGGCCAACTCTTGGGCGGCTTCCTCCAGACACTTCGATTGCTGTACACGTGATTCCAAGTCTGTCCAGAGTTTTGTAACTGTGGACGAAGTTGTTTGTTCAATTTTCATATTCCTTTCTCCTTGCTTCTTGGTTGTGATATGAATTCCGCACTACACAGGTCTATGAATGGGAAGGATCACGGCTTCATAGGTAGGACCAGCTGTCGCTACAGGTACCACCCAGCAAACACAGATAACAAAAATATGAATTGAAGAAAGATAAAGATTATATTAACAAAGGTCAATAAATGTCTACTTTACCGTAAAGGTAAATAGTCTTGTAAATAATCAAAACCATCCAACTATTCTATTTTTCTCAGATTGAAGACAAACTGCAATTCCTTAAAGAAAACATCAACGGGGTTAAGAAAAGCTCCAGAAGCAGCATAAGCAGAAACAAGAATTCATCTGCGACGATGAGCACCCTGAGCGAAATGGTATGTTTATAGTTTTTTGTGATCTTAGATTCTTTACTTTCAACACTTACTATAAGGAGGTTGCTATGTCAGATTTACGTCTTCCAAGCATCAACCGTGTTGTCATCACAGGCAGATTGACTCACGATACGGAGTTGAAGCATACTTCAGGTGGGACACCAGTTCTCAAAATGGGAATTGCTTCCAACCGTTCCTACAAGGACAACCAGGGAGAGTGGCAGCAAGAGGTAAGCTTTCTTTCTGTTGTTGTGTGGAGCAAATTGGCAGAGAACTGCAACCAATATCTGTCAAAGGGCAATTCAGTCTATGTCGAAGGGAGGCTCAAGAGTCAGCAGTGGGAGGATTCCAATGGTAATAAGAGAACTAACCTGGAAGTTCAGGCTGATTCTGTTCAGTTCCTCGATAAGGTTAGTAAAGATGGAGAAGAAGAAAGCCAAGAAAAGGAAGAGGAGGACTTGCCTTTTTAGTCAGCTATAGTATTCCACTACAGAGAGGGGAGGCTAACTGCTTCTCCTCTTTTTCATTTTCAGAAGGGGTGAAGAGTTATGTTGTGTCCCTGTTGTGGATGGACAGCTAAGGAAGTAGAAGTAGAAAAACAGAGGTATGCCTATACGTGCAACAACGGAGTCTGCAATATGTGCTATGTTGTCTTCGAGGTTCACGTTATGGGCCATCTCACAGATACAGATTGTGTTTTATCGAAGGATGAGAAACCTGGAAAGGGGTGTTGAGATGTCTGGCAAGATAGATAAGATAGACCCTCGGCTTATCAAGCATATAGGGGACAAGGACTTTGTGATTTTTGAGGGTCTGCTGGATGTAGCTCATCAGGAAGGACTGTGCCTTGTAGATACTGAAGTTAAACAGTTTCCGGATGATGGGAATGACCATACTGCTGTTGTCAGAGCTGTGGTCAAAACAGACAAAGGAACGTTTAGCGGTACAGGAGATGCCAACTCAAAGAATGTCAACAGTATGATAGCTCCTCATATAATTCGTATGGCAGAGACAAGAGCAGTTGCAAGGGCTCTTCGCTTTGCCTGTAATATTGGCATTACCTCTTTGGAAGAACTCGGTGATATTCACGAAGGAGACAATCAACATATACCTAATAGAAAGCGAAGTGAGGAAAGAAAAGATACCAACAACAGAGTTACCGAAAATCAGAAGAGAGCCATTGTAAAGATGATTAGGCAGATGGGAGTGAGCGAGGAGCAGGTTGAACCTCTAATTAAAGAAAAATATGGCGCTGCACTTGGGGATTTGTCTTATGACCAGTGTGGCAGCATCATCAAGAAGTTGACTAAAGAAGTAAATGGAAAAACGAGGTAGCGAAAAGTATTTCCTCTTAACAAAGGAGTAGAGCGATGGGAAAGATCGAAAATGTAGAGCTTCAGAGCTATTCAGAATGGTCAACTGCAACATACATAGACGATGATGGAGAGGAATATGAAATAAGAATCAGCAAAACCTATGACGCGAACATGGGATATGAGCACAAGGAGTTGGTGAATATGGAGAAAGATGGAAACGAAATTGATTATGACAATCCTATTTGGAAGAAGATTCAAAAACATATTTCTAAAGGAGGGTATGAAACCTCAAAGAAGTTCAAGGTAGGAGTGTCCTAATGGCTGTATTGTAGAAATCAGATAGATGGGGTTGTTTAAGAGTTTGGGTGATCTAATGTATTCTTCAATCTACAAAAAAGAGGAATGACGAATGGTAAAAGTTCTATTCAAATGTGAGCATTGTGCATCTTTTTACCAACTCAAATCAAGAGCAGCTGAGTGTGGTAAAAAGCACGGTTTCCTTAATCCTTGGATTGCAAAGTACGTGGGCAAAATGAATCGCCTAAAGGAATTTAAATCTGCCCGACGATTAAAGGATTAAGACTGAAGTGACTTTTGGTAGCCAGAGTAGCTTTGAAGTTATCGTATAATCCAAAACCCTACAAAACGGAGGGCAGAGAGATGAGCCATTTTTCAGTTTTAGCAGTTGTGCCAGACGAAGTAATGAAGCAGGGGGATCAGGCAGCAAGAGGCTTCATAGAGGAAAATTTGGAAACATACTATGAAGGTCTGGAAGTCGAGCGTTATGAGACAGACTGCTTCTGTGCAAATGATAAACCAGCTCCAGATTGTGAAGAGTGCAAAGGGACTGGCAAAGCTATGTCAACATTCAATCCGGAATCCCAATTTGACTGGTATAGGGTAGGAGGCAGATGGGACGGATTCATTACTGAAAATCGGCAGTGTAGTGATAATGGATTCAACTTCGATCCGAAGCACGAGACAATAGAGAACAATCATCTGACTGTGGAGGCATATCTGAAAAAGTTGGAAAGCGATCCTCGAAAAACAGCTTTTGTGGTATTGAGCAACAAAGGTGAGTGGTTTGAAAAAGGACAGATGGGGTGGTGGGGAATAGTTGCAAATGAAAAAGAGGATGTTTCCTGGGTCCAAGAGATCAAAACGCTTTTAGGAAACGAAGCTGCTGAAGATTATCTGGTTCTTTTGGATTGTCATATTTAAATGGAGGCAAGAAAGATGGGATACTGTGTCAGTATAGACAGTATTGACATTCGATGTGACCACGACATCAACAAAGAGCTGTCAGAGCTGGACCATTGGTATATGAGCTACTACCAGAATGAAGGTGGATCTGTTTGGGTAAATGAATCTTCCTTTAAATGGAATGAAGCGTTTGTTACCGATCTTTTGAGATTACGAGAGCTTGGTGTTAGAGGGACTTGCTTAAATACGGGTCCCTTGCCGTCGCTATTCCTCTGCTATCGGCAGTACCGGGGTCACACCATGCACACGAACAACAAGATCTGTGAAATCTAACAAGTAGCTCGGCTCAACATCGAGAGGCTGTCCTTCCCAGAAGAGCAGATATGAATGTGGAACCACTCGCCCATCCAGCATTGTTGGGTAGACCTTCACATGTGATTCACCCTCGTTCTTGGCTGACTCGGTATACCGCTTATATCCACCAAGCTCGTCGTCGACTTTGATGAAGTAGCCGAAACTCAAATCGGCTGGATCAAAGGAAGAGGGTTCATTGGGACCGAGAGCGTACGTGATCTTGTGAAGCACCTCTTCCTCGCGGTCGTTGTACCAGCCAAAGGAAGTAAACGCACCGAAGATGACAACCGCAGAAGATTGCTCAACAGCCCTGAAACGCTCGACAGTAATGGGATTATCGATAACGGTGCGGCCGTAGCCCTTGTCCTCAAGGTAGTCGATGTAGGCTGTCTGATAAATAAGTATCTCATAAATCCTGGGAGGCGCTACTCCCAGTGCGACAACGGAAAGAGCTATGCCACTATATGCCAGGCCTCTAGCTGATCGACGTCGTGTGAGTTGGAGGATCCCGAAGATAATTCCCAAGATCGCCGAGGTAATTGCAACGAGCCCCAGAGTAACCAGTATGAATCTATGTCCTGCTATGGCAAATTGGGAAACCGATAGGAGCCCCAATGACAGGCTGGTAATGGCAAAGGCACGAGATCGTTTCCTCGTCTGTTCCATCGAAGTCGAAACCTGCTCGTCCATGTAACTGGCCTCAATGCAATTCGATTGTCTAACGTGCAGGCACCTCAGCTTGGTCGTTAGCCACTCCTCTTCGACACTTGTCGGACGACTCTTCCAAAAACCGGGTCCAAGCACTGGGCTTTGGAAAATCCTCGCTCGTAATTACCCTTTCTATGTTTAACTCGTCGACAAACCAATAATACTCACGCCCATCCGTTGAAATTCTTCTTCCGTTTCAGGCCGGTAATCAACGTTCTTCCATTCTCTCTTGAAAACCAGCACGTCCCCTGCGCGAAAATGGTGACCACTGGCCGAAAAGGGTATCTTATCACGGTAACGGTTGTCCGTACGCAAATGACAAGATTTCCAAGGCGGAAAGAAAGCCAGGAAACACACAAAGCCAACAATGAAACCCACGATAAGTCTGATCTTTGACGCGCGATCAGCGTCAGCGACGGAAAACAGCTTGAGCGTGCCATAAGCGGTGAACCCTATCAATGCAACAATGATCACACCGATTGTTAATGCCTTGCACAGGTGCGCGAGCAGCCTGACAAGGAATCATCTGCGAACTGTATTCACGACGTTCATGGAACGCTTTCGCAATGGGAAAAATTCGGGATACCCGGGTCGTAAGTGGAAAACTTGATGTAAGTCAATTTGCTATGGAAAAAACTCAAGATGAAGTCGTTGTTGGGTTTTTCCTTCGCGCAAGTTTTGCCCAACTTGTTTATATCCGACGTATTTGTCATACTTTTCTCTTTCGGTGTGATATCCAAACTTCAGATATACGTACCTTTGGGTAAAGACCAACAATACTTTGTTTTACACTCCCACTGACTCTCGAATACCCAATTCGTATACATATCGTACCGAAGTCTGATCTCAGATCTGTATTCCCAAAATAATATTCGATCATCAATCAGTCAAGCTAAAACCGCATAATATTCCTCGAATGAACATTCAGGAATCTGTCTTGATAAGGAAAGGATGGTAGATGTGGGAAGATGGGATGTTTAAAGGTTTGGGGTGATTAAAAGGAGAAATTAAAACAAACTCTAAACCAGAAAGGAGCATATAGTTGAAAAAAACACAAGGACAAAGCAAGAAACGTCCCATTGCTCTCACTATCGGCACGAATGAGGATGGATGTATTCTGGCAAGGGCTGATAGCGAAGCTGTAAAATTAGGTGCTGTCCAGTGTCTTGACTTTGTCAGGATAGAAAAGACTGTAGGAAGGATTACAGCGGTATTAGATGCCCATGACTTCTCAAGGGACAGTGAGATATCTCGAATAGCCAAAAGCTGTTTGAAGACCAGTAATGTGCCTGATCCAGAGGTCGAGGGAATGGTCTATAAAAGGGTAGTAATCGAGCCAATGGGTTCTGTGCTGGATAATGGCAGGCTTGTAGAATACACTGGAGGCATCGGATACTTCCAGCCTGTTTTCAGAGCTACGAATCAGGATATTGAGATGCTGTATCCTCCTTCGGCTGTTAATGGAGTAATCGTAGGTAAGATTGCTTCTGCATATAAGGTCTCTCAAGTAGACTTCAAGTTGGGGATAGACACAGCCTTAACACGGCACATGGCTGTCTTTGGCAAAAATGGAACAGGGAAAACGAATTTCTTAAAGGAGCTTATCACTAATAATTTAGAGCTTCCAGAACCCCTTCCTATGTTAGTCTTTGGACATCCGGATATTGGAGTTGATAATCCAAATGATAAAGGGACTAAAGGATTGAGTGCTTTGGAAGACAAGAGAATAGTGATGATAGGTTACAATGAAAAATTGAAACTCTCTCCAGATGAGATAAATCTTTCTGACATCTTTGATCAATTCTCCTGTTCCACTGCTCAAAAAGATTTATGGACACATATGCACTCCAGAGAGTCAAGGAAGTTTATTGAGATATTGGCAAACTATGAAGTGAGTGATGATCTCTATGGGCTTAAGAGGGAGACGATTAAGCAGAAGGATGGGAGTACTGTTACTACAGGTCTAGCTATTATTCCCACAATAGATACAGTGTGCAGGCAGGCAAGAATCCTACAGCAAACTGTGGATATATCTGCACCAAGACTTATCTCCCAGATTCTCGGAGAGTTAAAACAGGGAAAGATTGTTCTGATAAACACCTTTAATCTGTCTGATTACTACCAGGGGATGTTTGTAAAACTTCTGCTTAACAGGCTTCAGAAGGCAGGAAAGAGCTCGATGCACAAGAATATTCCCCAGAGATTCTTTGTTGTTGTAGATGAGGCTCAGCACTTCATTCAATTTGCTGAAGAACATATATCTGATTTCTGTCGAGAGTGCAGGAAGTTTGGAGTTACTCTGTGTTTGCTGACACAAAGTCCCAAAAGCATCCCTAGCAGTGTCTATGGACAGATATACTCTACTATTGCCTTTCATCTGAACAGATCAGACATAAGAGCACTTGTGGAAGCTGCTCCGATGCTGTCTGAGTGTAGCTCGATGATTTCCAAGCCGCTCTTAACTATGGGGATCGCTGTTGTACAGGCTGTAGGTTATCCCTATTCTGCTGTTGTGAGAGTTCCGAGGTTTGAGAGAAGATTTGAGAATGGAGGTGGTCAATAATGAAAGAGGAAGTTCTGTTAAACTCTACAATCCCTTCAGCTACTGTCATAGCAACAGAGAACAAAGAGCAGGTTCTTTCTGGTAGGGTTCAATTTGAGTTAGAAAAGGATAATGATGGATCGTGGCATCTGATAGCAAATGTCCGTACAGAGCTTGGTGAGAATGAGGGGAGGCAGCTTTTGGAAAGTGAGGATATTATAGACATTCTTCAGGATGCTCTGTCAATAGATCAATATCTTCAAGATGAGGCGTTCAAAAGGCATTCAGAAAGCCTTGTTGGGAATATTGTAATCAGTCAGTATGAACAGGGAGGAGCAAGCTGTAAATCTCTTAAAGTTACTGTGCAGTCTGATCCCTATGTGTTGCAGCAATACTCCGTAGAGGAGAACAAGGATCTGTTGAAGATTTTGGGTTACTATGTAAGGGAGAAGATGGGGAGGAATGGAGTTCCTGGACACTTTAAGATTAAAGCTCCTGAAAACTTTATTCCAGATGAAGTAGTTTTAGAATCTCTTGTCCAGCGAATCTATGAAGGTACTCCAGCTATCGCTATTCTCGGACCTACAGGTTCTGGAAAATCATGTTTGGCCCGTTATGCAATATCACACCTCAACAAGAAGGGCTTTGCAGGCTACATAATTGATGCCAATGCCAGACTGGAAGGAGATAGATTATTTGACAGAGATGATTTCAATGCAGATGGTACATTCATCCTTGAGGGAGTGCTTTGCAGAATTGCCAGAGAGACGAAAGACAAGAGATTAAGATTGCTTGTGGTGTTAGAAGAGTATAACAGCTTTACAGACGATACAAGAAGGGAGTTTTACAGACTATTTTCAGATGAGGATAGAAGCTACACCATACAGAGCAGCAAGGACGGAAAGCTTTTAGACAATGTAGAGTTTTCACACGTCCAGTTTATTCTAACAGGCAATCCCCTCTCTTCAGAGAAGTATCTGACGGATGATTTAAAGAGGCTTTCTAATGCTGAAATTAGAAGATTGGTGATTTTATATCAGGGATATTCTACAAAGGATGAGGAGATAAGGAAGATTTTGGAGGCCATTGTAACCAAGAAAAGGAGCTTTCAGCAGCTTAAGGAAGTAGTGTCAGATATAAGTAACTATGTCAACTGGGATTTTGGTGTGGCTCTGTTCAAGGCTCTAAATCAGAATAAGGATCCACTTGGGTGGGATACAGGATATTCACAGGTTGCAGATGCTATCTGGACCGCTGTTTTGAGAAGCTCAAGGCAGGATGCAGTTGTTATTGCTGTCACAGAGCACATTCTAAATGGTATTCCTGATGTAGGGATAAGACAGATAGCTGCCCAGAGGATACGTCAGGATGTAAATGTCGCAATACCTGAACGGATTGTGATAAGGGATATGTAAAGGAGGAAGTAATGGATAACTTGGCTTCGCATATAGATTGGTATTTGAGACGGGTCATTGGTGTCGATTTAAAGTTGATTGACAGGGCACAGCCGGGAGTTGAAGTCACTAAGGGTAATAAAATACACCTCCCTGTTTCTGAACAGACATTATCAGATTTTCTAGGGGAAGAGTTTGTAAAGAAAGCTTCTCAGGAGCTGCTATTTTCAATTGTTATAGGTTTTGCTTACCATGAGTGTGGGCATATTCTAAGTGGAGAGAATCATAGATTACAGCCACTAGCGCTGAACAATCTCATCTGTGAGGCAAATGACTTCACCTTTGTACCAAACAGATGGCCTGGTTCGATTCCATATACTCTGACTGCGGTTAACGTCACTTATCATCAGATGGAGGACATAGATAATTTACCGCTGGAGACAAACAGGGACAAGCTTTCAGTTCTCTTTCTAATGGTTTTGATGTTCTTGAGGAAGTTAAGGATAAAATATAAGCAAAAGGAAGTCAGAAAGCTTCCGGAAGATCATCCCCTGCATGACTATTTTGAGAGGTTGAAGCCTATTTTAGTAGAAGCAAGGAGATGCAAAGTTGAGGAGAGACCTGCCCTTTTGAAATCTCTATTTTCTATCTTCCAGGATTTCTGGGTAGAGCCCAATGAAGTGATACAACTGGTGTTAGAAGAGGCTGAGAGAGCTTCCCGATTGAGAGTTCCTCTAAGTGGTGAAGAAGCAGCGAGATTGGAAAGTCAGATACAAAAAGCGGGGATTCAAAAAGATTTGGTGTTTATTGGTGAGGAGATTAGAAAAGAGGGGAAATCAGAAAAGAGTAGCCTCTCTATTAAAAGAAATCATTCGGTCGAGGAAATTGTTGAAAGAGAGAAAAAGCCAAAGGTGGATGAAAAACTTGCCGGGGAGGTTCGCAGAATCTTAAGGCCCTTGTTCTTTTCCAGAACTATAGCCAGAAGGACTGCCTCTGTAGTTGGAAGCAGTTTTCATCCTGGTAGATTCTATGAGATTAAAACTCGGCCAGGGAATGCGAGGATACATCGTGATGTGTTGAGGATAAAAAGGCAGATAGATGAGTCTTTGGTTATCCTCTGTTTTGATAGGTCAGGCTCTATGGGATGTGATGGTAAGTCCCAGGTCTGCCAGGAGGTAGCAGCTACAATGTATACTGCGCTTGTAGCTATTCCCAGATGTGAGATCAAACTCCTTGGATTTAATGAGGATGTTGCAAGGATCAAGGAGGGTAAATCTTTATCAGGTGTCTTGAGCAGTATTCCTGTTGCACTATCCCCAGAAGGAGGGACTAATCTGCCTTTGGCTCTCCATGAGTGTCTGAAGATGGCTAAAGAAGTAAAAGCCCAGACGAAGCTAATAGTGATGCTTACAGATGGAGACATAACCGGGACATATGCAATAAGGGATTTGCTTGAGCAGGCTCATCGTTTATCTATAGAGGTCATCTGCATTGGTATCCAAGGTAGTGATTTAAAGGATCTGGTATCTGCCTTTGGATATCGTAATGTAGTCTATGTAAAGGATGCGAGAAGGTTAGGGAAGGAATTAAAAAGGGTCATAGTGAAGAGGGTTTGAAGAGGTAAAAGATTCCATTTCAGTGCTCCATTTTATACCCGTGCTCCCGTGGTTCCGACGGCTCGGAGCATATATTTCCATATAGATAAAACATCCCTATATACAGCCGTAGTTAACACTTTGGTAGTGTTTTGGGGTTGATTTGGATCAGTACTCTGTCCGATTCAGATGCAAAGGAGTTAACCATAGAAGGGGAAAAATCATTTGGGGAGCATAATGGAACGTTGGATTGAGGAGGCTTTAGGACTTATAGTTCAGAGAGGTTGTCCCATCATTCAACTTCTCAACTTGTTTGTAGCTCTTCTTTGATCCTTCGCGCAATACGCCATTTCCAGTACGGATTGATCGTCATTTCATCTCCAGTATGGATGTTTGTAATCAACTGCACTAGACCTGTATTATTGAATAGTATACGTGAATCTGTAACAGCTTGGCTGGCATCATGTTTGGAGAATCCGTAGCTTTCCTGGAGGCGTATTCTAATAACAGACTCATTTACGTTATTGCCACCCTCGTCCAAAAGAGCAGCTATAACTTTAGTTGAATATGGGGGAAGTTTTATCCATTTTGATAAGAAGATAGCGTAGTTACCTGATGTAGCCCAAGGTGAGCCAGGATCTGATAACCATTTCCCTGTTCGTTCCAGAACATCTGGTTTCGATTTCAAAGTGAGCGGATTTACGATAAGCGAAGCCATCGAGCCTTCTACCCGAACTTCATCATCCTTATATACAAGAATAGGGATTTCTCTTGCTTCAAAATGCTGTCGATAAGCAATTATCGCTATCTCCTGGTTTACCCAGACAGAGGGGTAGCATTCTTCTGTTTCAGCCATCCTATTCCTCTTATGGAGCAATGCTATAAATCCAGAACATTCCCAAAGATTTTTGAAAATATTTAGTACATCAGAATCGAGACTTTGTTCGTGTTCTGCAAAGTAGGCTTTGAAACCTGGTGTTGAATCGATTAAGTTCTTTACAGCAGTGCCTAAGTCTTTCTCTTCGGGCGTTTGTTGTCCACAGCTTACAAAGATCAGATTATCTGACATTGCTATTTCCTTTTATAATGAGATCATTTGTTCTGCTTATCACTGTTGTTAGCTTCTCGTAATTTCCTTGCACCTCTTCCAAATCCTAGGTGCCGTATTCATCCAGATTAGTGTTGATTGCGGTATGAACAAGGATTTTGGCGTCGGCCTTTCATGGTTCTTTAGTCTCTTTCGGTGTTAGCAAAGCTGTGTCTGAAAAGGTGAAACGTCATATCATTATGTTGTTGATCGGGTACTTCTGTATTTCAGTTTCTATAGGCACCAGCTTCTGTTACTTCTGATGATCGTACAGCGTAGATAATGCAGGCCAGTCTTTCAGCTTCGCTTCTGTCTCTTGCTCAAGTTTGTGGACCACCGACGGCGAGAGCTTTGAACGGACATCGGATAATTCTTCCTCCAAATTCTTCAGCTTAGGTGATTCAAGATAGAGGAATATAGACTTCGCTTCGTAAAGCATGCTGAAAGCATCCTCAAAATGCTCTTCATCTTTAGCGATCAGACCAAGGCTTGCTAAGCTATTACCTGCATTTTGGATATCTCCGATTTTTCTCTTTATTTGGAGGCTTTCTCTCATCAGACTCTTAGCTTTTTCTAAGTCTCCTTTGATTTTTGCAATCTTCCCAAGTTGCTGAAGGCATTGTGCCTTCCCATGTGGATCGTCAATGCTTTCTCTGATCTCCAAACTTTCACAATGTCGTTCCTCGGCCTTGTCCCAATTACAGCGCAACTCATGTATTCTTCCCAATTGCTGAATTGTTCTTGCCCTGCGCAATTGAATTGTCCTTTTCTTATCCAGTGTCTCCTCAAGAGCTTCAAAAGAATCTAAAGCTTTCAAATAAGATTCTTCGGCTTTGTCCAAGTCCTTACGTTCCTGAGCAACTCTACCAAGTTGATGAAGTAGTGATCCAATCTGTTCCTTGGCTTTCTGTTCCCTGAAGATTTCATAAGACTGCGTATAGATCTTTTCCGCCTGATTGAATTTGCCACGATGTTGATAAAAGATTCCCAGATAACTAAGTATTGCCCCTTCACGCATATGATTTCCTGCTCGGTTTGCAGCCTCTATTGCTTTCTCACATTGCTTAATTCCCTCGCTCCAGTAGCCGTGAAAATTGAGAAAGTCAAATGTGCCTTTGTTATTTCTTTCATATATGAACCGATATACACTCTCCCATCTTTTGCGTTCGTAGTACCAGTCCATAGCGAAGAAGACGTTCTCTTTATCTGTTTCCAGTATACTGGCATCTTCTTCTGCCACATTCAAAAAGTAGGTCGCCATACGCTCAGAAAGTTCTTCATTGTCTTCCAGTTCTAACAGCTTTTCCTTTGCGTAGTCCCACATTAGGTCGTGAAGTCGATAACGTTCTCCTTCTCTTTCTATAATTGAACAGTTAATCAGAATTCCAAGATCGTCCTCCAAACCAGTTTTATTCATTACAGCTTCCACTGCCTCTAGTGTAAAACTTGGCCTTCCAAAAGTACCTAGTGCTGCAAAGAGTCGTTGGTCTTTTTTCTCTAAATCCTCAAAGGAGATATCAAAGGACACCCGCACACTGTTGTCCTTGTCCTCTGATGTATCTTGAAGGAGCTTGAGCCGCTCAGGAGTACTTAATCGTTTGAGAAGATGTTCGGGGGCCATCTTCCGGATCGGATTCGTGGCCAATATCTTAATGGCGAGTGGATGATAGGATACGAGACGACAGATTTCATCTACTATCTCTCCATGTTGTGCCTCATTTAATTCCGATAGCAAACAGAAAAGCTCTCTGGCTTTATCTCGTTCCAGACCTTTAAGAGGAACTGGCTCAACTAATCCTAAAGCCAACGTCTTACGGCCGGTAAGAATCACTGAACATGTTCCGTAATGACGCACCAAAGTTTGGGCTATTTGGTCGCTCCATACGTTATCATATACGATCAGCGCGTGGAGTTCAGACAGAATCTCAAGTAAGGAAGAGAGCTTGTCTCCTTCTGTCTCTTTTCTCCCGATACTGGGAGACTTCAAGTGTCCTCCGAGTCGATCTAAAACGATCATTACGTCCTGTTCTTCCCCTACTTCGAACCATATTACGCCGTCACGAAATTGTTTTCGTATTTCTGGATCCGCCACCACATGCGTAGCTAGCGCTGTCTTTCCAATCCCACCCATACCAAAAATGCCTGCCATTCCCAAGATGCCTACTTTACCTTCACCTCTTAGGATTTTCTTGATCCTGTTGATTTCATCGGTTCGACCCTTAAAATGAGCGATATCACGAGGAGGAGGAGAGGACGGAATTTGAACCTCACCTTTTATAGTTTCTGCTCTCTGAACTAGCTCTTCGTAAGGTACCTTAAAAAAATCTACTATCTTTCTAGCTCTACCCATAAAACATCCTTTTATCTCTCGTTCATAGTCTGAAATTTCCGGCTGTGATGCCCCCACTTTATCCGCCACTTCCTGTTGTGTAAGTCCTTTCTTACACCTTGCCTCACGAAGTCTATCCCCATAGAAGAAAACATAATTTGATGTCATCTGCTTATCCTCAGACTATTCAGATCTTCCAGAATCTAACAAAAAATATATTATGCAGAGTCTATAGACGAAAAACGAATAATAGAGTAGACTTATATTAAAGTGGATAGGTGGAGCTCAATTATTCATCAAATATATCGTCCAGGTCTCTTCTTCTTTGCCAGAACTGATCAATTTGCTCAATATAGGCCCGAATTGTTCCTGTTAGAAGGGATTCTATCATGCCTACAAAAGCAGGACAAACTGCCATCTCGCCAGGAGACCCAGCTTCCCTTGAAGGAGGAGTATGAACATCTTGAATTCTTGGAATATAATCCTTTTGTATAGTCTGTCCGTTACCACAAAGCGTAAGTTCAGCTTCTTCTCTAAGCAACCCCAAGTTGTAGATAGCACATTGAGGATAGAATCTACATCGTGCCCCGGGCTTATAGTCTGCATCGGTCATTCTTTATGGTCTTCACGTCCGCCTCTTTTTAAGTTTTTCGATGCTTTTGGAGAAGGCAGGAATCTCCTTCTATTTAAAATATGGCCGTTCTTTTGGGCTTTGTCAATACTGATAGCCCTGAACGTTAGGGAAAATCCTAGCTCCTTAATAACCTTTGTTTCAAATTTCAGATTTTATACTCAAGGTCTTTAAGTTTAGCACAAAAAAGAAAGGTGTAGCTGTGAGTCCAGGTTCACAGAATGATAATCCGACCACGCTCAACGTCGAAAAGATCAGAGCCCTCTTTGACCAATTCAACTTCAAATACTTTGACGGGCTTATTCGTCCGCCGTCTATCAGGATCAGTAAGAGGATGACCCGCGCCGCAGGAAAGGTGACTTATTCCCCCTGGGAAATGGTAATTTCTGCAAAATATCATGACACGTATAATTGGCAGGAAGAATTGGAGGACACTGTTAAACATGAGATGGTACATTTATTCCTCAAACAGAATGGCAGACCCTCAGGACATACCGATGAGTTCAAGGAAATCTGCAAGCGAATAGGATGCGATCCCCAATGCGCCAAACCCATGCCGAAAAGGCCTATTAAATATGTCTTTATTTGTCCGGAATGTGGGCGTGAGTTTAGGCGGAGAAAATGGATTACTGGAAGTTGTAGGAGATGTGGTGGCGGAAAGTACAATTCGAAGTTCAAATTGGTCTTGAAGGAAAGACTCTACTAAATTCAGATGGTGCGTGCGTCTATATCCTATATGGCTGAATTCCTGTAGATTACAAAGAATTTTGTAACATCATATCCTTTATGTTTCAAATCACTTGGACAGATTCTCACATAGAGAAGAAGTGAACATAATAGTTTCTGGTATCTAACGTAAGGACTCCTTTAATGAGACATCTGAGTTCTAAATTGATTCTGGGATTTCTTATCGTCCTCTTTCTCGAACAGCCAACTCCTGCAGATGAGTATCCAGATTCTTTTGAAGAGTTGTCGCTGGAACAGATGATTGAATATGCAAGAATCCACTCTCCTTTTCTGCAGGAAGCAGAGGGTAAAGTACAGCTGGCAGAGCTGGATGTTCTTAGAACAAACATAGCATCCCGACTTATCCCATCAATGTCTTTGAGCTGGGGCTCTAATCTCGAAGCTATGCAAGGTAGTCGTTTGATTGAAGAGCAGACAACTTTCGTCCGTCTGAGTTGGGATCTGGACAGACTTTTTAACACAGGAAGATACGATCACAGAGAAGCAAAGTTGAAGTTGGAGACAGCCCGTAGAGAACTGAAGAATACTCACATATCTCTTATCCGAGACATTACCAAAACATATCTGCTTTGGAAGGGACTAAAACGAAAAGCTACGCTCTACAATCAGAAGGCCGGGGTATTAAGGGAGTTAATGGAGTTCTATGACAATAGATACAAAACTCAAGAGGCAACACTAGACCAGCTTCAAAGCGCTCGGATAGAGTTCTATGGCATTGAGTCTATGAGGTTGGATAATGAAGATGAGCAGGTGATAGTTCTACAAGAATTAATGGAGTTAACCGGTTGGGATAGACCTTGGAAGAGAGTTGAAGAATGAAGGTTTTTGGAATAGACAATATCACTGAGGACACCACGTCATCTCTGAAGCAGGGCGACTCTGTTGTCCTGTTGGGGGAGCTAGGATGTGGGTCAAGCACGATCCTTCGCCAGGTCCTCAGACGACTTTGTGAGGAGAGTTTTGAAGAGGTTGTTTTTTTGACATCCGTGCGTAACGAAAAGCCTCTATTACAAGAAATCTGTTTTCAGCTCAAATGTGAAGAGGAAAAGAAGATATTCTCCAGTGGAAATAGGAGCCTTACTACTTCAGCACTAGCGGGCATGGTAAGGAGTAAGATCAAAAGTGTGGGGTCTCAAGTAATCTGTATCGTAGACTTTGAGGGGAGCTTGCCCGGCAGTGGTAATGCTCTAAGAGCTCTTTGTGAGCTTCATAGCCTTGGAGTAACATTTTTGGTATGTGCACATAGTTTGAACAAGAACAATAGTTTCATCGAGCGGCTGGGTCGTCCTATGGAGATCGCTGGTTTGGATGAGAAGGATTCAGGAGCATACATCGAGTATCTCGTTGAAGGGTGGGTTATAGAAGACCTGGGATATGTTAAGCGAGAATTGTTTATAAAGACCAAAGGGTATCCTGGTTTGATTGAAAAAGCTCTGGAACGCTATCAGAAGTCTCGACACCTGACTAATGAGATTATAGATAGCGTTGAGAAGCTCCATACAGCTAAGGTTCGATATATGTACCTTTGGGTGTGCATACCTATGCTGTTTGTTTTGATCTTTAACAGGTATCTGTCAAGACTGGTCGAGGGAGAACATGATCGTGTCAGCATCGTCCTGGGTTGTCTGGGCATGATCTTGGGTATCTTCCTGGGTAAATTCGTCCTTCCTTTTCTCAAAAACAAGGGGAAGAAATGATTGAGACACACGTTGTAGCGGGGATAGCCCTTTTTCTATTTCTGAATATTTTCAGGGGTTTCGACTTTAATCTGTTCTCCGGTCTTTTGTGCCTCATATCATGCACCGTGGGGAGCATCATTTCTGATGTAGATAGGGAGACAGCAGTAGTTGGAAGAGCAATAGGTTTAGTACCTCTTCTAAGAAAATTTGGTATTTCTGTTGTTCATAGAGATTTCTTCCACAGCGCACCGTTCTTGTTTCTCACTGCAGTATTTCTATCTCCTCTTCTTTGGCTAAACAGAGCAGACTGTTATACGGCCTTTCTGCTTGGCCTGGCTTCCCATCAAGCTTTGGACAGCGCATCCCCTAATGGGATAAAGTGGATGTCGCCTTTTTCAGATGAGATGTGGCAGTTTTCTCCCAATACTAAGACTTGGATCCCCACAGGAAGCAAGAAAGAAGAGAAATTTAGATGGACTCTATTGGGACTTACGGTGTTCGTCTTACTTCCTGTAAATTGGATCGGTCCACGATGGATATTAAATTGGGGTTTTGCAGATGTAAAGGCATCCATAGAATTTTATGAGAAATGGGGGTCCCACTATCAACTTTGGGCAGATTTTACGGCCTGGCATCAGACAACGAAGATAAGAGTGCAGGGAAAATGGATGGTAATAGGACAGGATGGCAGCCGTCTCATTCTGCGCAGTCCTGATAATAGGCTGATGACTATCGGAGACGACAGGACAGATCCAAAAGCTATCCTACGAGCTGATAAAATCCACATCTATCGAGGGGGAAAAAATAAAAGACAAGGTCCGGTGGAGATTGATTTGACAGGAAAAGCTATAGGAGAGATAGCTAATGAGATGGATGTAAACGTTTCGCATTTTTTGATTAGTCCTTCACTTATTTTGACTGATGATTATTCCCTTGAGAAAGTTCCATTACATTTCAATCCTGTTAGCATATCTGGAAAGATTTTATCGCTAATATACGCAACTTATCAAGATTTAGAAGGGCTTGAACATTTAATCGTTGAAAGGGGAAAGATCTCGCTGGTCTATACTCTTTATCCTCAGGACATTGTAGTTATTAAAAAATCGAAGAGATGGGCAAGCTATACATTCCATATCCAAGATGTTGAGGACCTTGCCGTAAAAGAGGGAATGGCTACTCAGGAAGGGGATTTGTTAGCAAAGATTAAAAGGCATATAGAACAGATAACCCTGAAAAAGCAGGAATTGGAGAATACAAAGGATGAATTGCACAATGAGAGCAAAGTGCAGGATGAAAAGATAGAGAAGTTCAGAGCAGAAGAATTAGAGCTAAAGGGGAAATTACAACAGGCTGAAAATGAATTGAATGACTATCAGCATCGTCTGCATCTGGGAAGAACCACAAAGTCAGAGGTCCAGGAAAAGGCAAACCGCCTCCAATCCATTCAAGCAGATTTAAAGAGTTTGGCTCTTAGGCATAAACAGGCAGAGGTAGACCATCAAGAAAAATTATCCAATCTCAATCTGAAAATTCAAATACTAAACGCTGAAATCTCAGAGCTAAAGCGTAAGGCGTATCATTATTCAGACTGGGACGGTAAAATTCACCGCATTATAACTAAAAAGTTGCAGAACAATATTGAGGTGAAGATCTTCTACGAATCTGTTGAGGACAGCAATGCCACTCAGTAAGTTTGACAGCGACATCATCCGGCAACTCAACGTAAAAGATGAATCCATCAAGGAGTTCATCGAAGGAAGGAGGAGACGTCTTCGCCCTCTTACTCTTTACAATTATATCAAGGACCTTGAGTTTATACAGAGAAATCTTCGCAAGTCTCTACTTAAATGTGATGCTGATGATATTGTAGCCTTCTTTGATTTTATGGAAAAAGACCTTGGACATAAACGCAGTTCTATAAAGCGCCGACTTGCTACCTTGTCTTCATTCTTTAACTACCATAGAAGAGCGGGTAATATTTCGAGCAATCCAGTTGAGCAAGCAGAAGATGATCTTCCCAGATGGGAGAGGTCTCAGGGCAAGCCTGTATTTTTGAGCAAGGAAGAGGTTTTTCAAATTATCAATTATCATAGATCTACATTTAATTCAGATTCTACATCAGAAAGCGACCAAAGAGGTATCAGGAACCATTCTCTTTTGATCACTCTTATTTTTACTGGCATCAGAGTTAATAAAGCATCACAATTGGATACAACTCATTTTCGGGACATCGATACCGACTCTCCTTATCTGGAAATTCTGGATGCCAAGGGAGGGAAAAATAGGGATATACCCCTCCATGGCCTTGTGGTGGATGCTTACAAAAAATGGATGAAGGCGAAGATCAGTCTCCAATTCCAGAATCAGTACTGCTACATAAATCTCAAATCTGGGAATCCTCTCTGTGATCGAACAATTCAATGGATTGTTAAAAACATTGCTAAGGAGTCGAGGATTCAGAAGGACATAAGTCCCCACAAATGCAGGCATACTTTTGCGACCAGCTTGTTAAAGTCCGGAGCCAATATCAAGGATATTCAGGAGCTTTTAGGACACGCAAGTATTGAAACCTCAGCCCTATATCTGCACTCAGACCAGGAACGAAAGCAGGATGTTATCAGAGGTTTACCTGCACCGGAGGAATAAAACATTTTCTCTTATATATGAGGCCCTTGGATTGCAAAGGAGAAAATAGTATTTCGTATAATTCGGGTTATACGAAGTCAAAACTACCCTGGACAAAGCTTAAAAGAGTCTCAACAGAAAGCAGTGAACCATGACAACCCGCAAATGGCTATCAGTAAGGCAAGTTATTGATTTATTAAGAGTTTCTGAAAAGACTGTCCGACGTCGTGTTCACGAAAAACGGTATCGAAGTATGTATGTGAAAGGGGATTATGGGGCTGAATTGCGAATCCGAGCATCGGATGTAATGAAAGATGTCCAAGCTTCAAGGAGTGACCCTGGACAGGGACTAAATACCTCAAAAACTGTAAGTAAGAAAGATGACCCTGGACAAGAACTGATAGGTAATGAGCAAGAATCTCCTCCAGAGAAGGTGCGAGTTAGTTGTCCGAAAGTCTTAATCGTGGATGACAGCCCGAATGTAATTCGACAGATCACAGCTATTCTACAGGAAGTGGGAGCTGATGTTTTGACAGTTGAGGACGGAGAGATGGCGTTGGATGTGATGGAACGGGAGGATCCAGACCTTATTGTCTCAGAGGTGGACCTCTCTCGCCTGGATGGTATCAAGATGGCTTGGCATAGGACTAAAATAGAAACAATCCGAGATATTCCGATAATTTTCCTTAGCTACCTGAAGGATTATCGAAGTATTGTGGATGGACGTGGATGCCCGGGTGTGTTGGCTTATTTCACCAAGCCTCTTACAGGGGAAGAGCTAGACAGGTTTACGGACATCATCAGGAATCTTTAAACAGAAGGAGACAGCTATATAGGAGTTCTGTACTGCTTCCCAGGAAAGCGACACCAATTAAGCAACCTGGGGTAGTAGATAAAATTGTTTTCTCCACTCTTTTGGGGTCTTATATCCCAGGGATGAATGAAGCCTGTTCTTGTTGTAATTATCGATCCACTGAGATATGATCTTCTCAGCCTGTTCAAAGGATTCAAACTTGTGAAGCCAAACACACTCTTGCTTGAGGGTCCTGAAAAAACGCTCTACAACACCGTTCCAATCGGGTTTACCACTTGGTATGTATTCCTGACGAATTCCCCAATATTCGGTACTGGCCAAATAGGCCCGAGCCAAAAAGATGGAACCATTGTCAGAGCGCAAAGTGAGACCCTGGGGGACAGCCTCCTTGGAAGTGTATCGAGAGATCACGGCCCGATCCAGGGCATCTGTGGCCTCCAGTGCCCTCCCTTTTCGACTAAAACGATACCCAGGAACCTCCCGGCTTCCGTTGTCCACCACCGCAATAAGAGGACACCAACCATCTTTTCCACAGTAAATCTTTGTCAAGTCACTCGACCACAAACTGTCGGGACTATCCACCACAGAACGCTTCTGGGCAACCTGTGGCCCCTTTCTCCCGGGACGATTCCACAGCTTACACTGCCACCCCTTAAGCTTCATTATCCTATGAACCTTCTTAACGTTGACACATTCCCCTTCCTTGAAACGAAGATGCGCCCAAACCCGCCTGTGACCAAATGCCTCTTCTTGGTCCAGTATCCCTCGAATACGAAAAGCAAGCTCCTCATCTATCACAGGCTCTTTAACAGAAGAACTGACACCTCTATCCCTAAACCTATACAGAGTCGAACGATGCAAACCCAAAGCCAAAGCTACCACCTTGCGGGAATAGCCTCGACCCAAAAACCGCCCACTCAAGGCAACCGCTTCGTTTTTTTTAGACGGGCTACCTCTTCGAGTATCTCCAACTGGAGCGTCAACTGCCCTACCTTGCGCTCCAACCGGCTAACCTCTCGCTCCTTCGGATCCTTGCGACCACGCCGAGACTTCAGACTCTCCTGGCCCCCTTCTAAGAAACTATCACGCCAAGCATACGCCTGCGACTGGCTAATTCCATTCTTACGACACACCTCAGATAGATCTGCTCCTCTCAAAAGAGCCAACACAATCTCTCCCTTACGGGTCGCCGTCCAGCGCTTACCATCTTTCACTTCGGGGCTCGACACCTTGACCTCCCTTCTCAAACCCCAATTTGCGAAATATTTGTCGCTCTGTCAAGGGGAGCGGTATGGTTCACCTATGAAAGAAAGAAAAATAAAGATAACCTTACTAACCTTCAGGTTTTTTGAGTCGTCCGAAAGTTGTTGTGTTTATAGTTTTTTATGATCTTTTAGGAGCGGTGTCGGAAAATAACTGCCTTGAAAGGGAGGTCAAAAAATGATGAGCGCAGACGAGGCAATGTCCAATTCCTTTAATGATGAGAGAGTTTATACTTCTCAAGACATTGTTGATGAGCTACTAACACCAGAAGAGTTGGCTGAAAAGTTAAAAATTCCTGTCTCGTCTGTCTACAAGATGACGCACAGAGCAGAGCTTCCGGTTATCAGGATAGGTAGATTGATTAGGTTCAGGTGGGATGATATTCTAATTCATTTCAGTAGAAGAAAGGAATAATGATTATGGCTTTCACTGTCAAAAGAGGCAAAAAATGGTATGCCTGCATTAAGCTTCCTGACGGTAGTATTACGAGAAAGGCTGTCGGCACGAAAAAACAGGCTGATGTAGTTGCACGAAAATGGGAGCAGGAATTTGTTGAAGGTAAGTTTGGGCTTGATGTAAAATCAAAGGAAGTGACTTTAGAAAAGTTTAGCAAGCAATACCTTGAATATGCTGAACTGAACAAATCAAGGAGAAGCTTTCTCTCCAACAGATCTCATATCAACCAGCATTTAATTCCGGCTTTTGGTGGTATGCCTCTGTCAAGCATAAGTTTCAGCCAATGCGAGGAATACAAAAGGAAGCGTCTAAATTCTGGTGCAAGTCCATACACAGTAATTCACGAGATGTCTACTCTTTCTCATATGATGAAGATTGCTGCAAGGTTAGGATACCAGGGTTCCAATGCCATTCGTGACGTTGAACGTCCAAAAATCCCTGAGAGAGAGCCAAGATTTCTCAGCGAGGATGAAGTTGATTCAGTGCTCCAAGCTGCAATTGGGTTAGGAAAGAAAGGCAAGAGATATGCCCACCTGTATCCAACCATTCAAGTTGGTTTACAAACTGGAATGCGCAAACAGGAGCTATTCAACTATAAATGGACGGACACCGATTTCAAGAATAAAACTGTGAAGATAGAGTCAAAAGATGACTGGCACACTAAAAACTATAGAGTAAGATACATTGGAATGACTGAAGTCCTTCTTGAGGTCTTGGAGCAGCTCAAAAAATATCAGAAACACAACAACTACAATTCAGAGTATGTTCTTACCTATTTGGGGAATAGATTGACAGACAAAATTGACAGAAGCTTAAAGAAACTTTCTGAAGAATCTGGAGTGCCGGACCTAAAGCTGCATTTATTAAGGCATACGTTTGCCAGTCATCTTGTCATGAACGGAGTTGATCTTCGTTTTGTCCAGGAACTGCTTGGCCATCGTGATTACTCCACAACCTTAAAGTATGCTCATCTTGCACCTGGCCACGTCAAGGACTTGGTCAATGCTTTGCACTATGGCAAAAAGAAGGTAGACGAAAACATAGGAAAATAGAGTAATCTGGCAGAAAAGTATCCCAATAGTATCCCAAATCGCAAACATTTAGAAACATTTAAAAATTAAATAAGGCCCTGTAAGTGTTTGTACTACAGGGCCTTATTTCTGGCGGGCTATGCGCGATTCGAACGCGCGACCTTTGGTTCCGGAGACCAACGCTCTATCCACTGAGCTAATAGCCCCAAAAGTTGTATCTCAGTACCTTGAGTTGTTTTCCGCAAAGATAATCAGCAAAACCTTGGTTGTCAAATAATTCATTAAATGTTTCTCGTTTCGTCATCAGACGTTGAGTTAACCTAAGCTCCGAACTTCATGAGTCGTCCGGCGTGGGCAAGTGCCAAGGACATAACTTCAGTTGCGGGGAAAGTTCCCAACAGACCTTTGGCGCATTCGGTCTCTGAGAATGCGGCGGTACCGTCCTTTCTGCACCATCTGCTCTTTATTGTAAAGGGCACAGGGTGCCAGCTGTGAATTTTTAACGTCGCAGGTGTGGAGTGATCGCCTGTGATCATTATAACATCTGGGTTAAGTCCAGTCGCTTCTGGGATTAGGCTGTCTATCTCCTCGATGACTTCAACCTTGCCGGCAAAATTGCCGTCTTCTCCGAAACTGTCGGTCTTTTTTACGTGGAGATAGATGAAATCGTAGCTGTTGAACGCTTTTTTCAGAGCTTCAAATTCGTCAGACATCTCGGGACCTGTGGATATTACTTCCATTCCGACCATTCGGGCTACTCCAAGATAGTCCGGATACGTGGCTATGGCACCACCTTTTAGACCATAAACTTCGGACATCGGCAAAAAGTGCGGCTTTGTGTCGAAACCCCTCATAAGGATCATATTCGCGGGATGCTGATCTTTGAGGGCTATTTTGGCTTTGTCTACAAAGCTGTTGACCAGTTGGGCTGTCCGCTCTGCCTTTTTGGAGTTCGCCTGGACTTTCTTAGGGAGAAGTCCCACTTCCTGGGGGTCGGTGTCTGTAAGTTCCGGGGAAAGACCTTCACCTTTGAAGACTATTACTGCTCTATGGTCTTTCACCGGCTCCATAACAAATCGGACGTGGGGGAATTCTATGTCCCTTAAGATCTCGCACAGACGGGCGTTTTCAGTTGTGGCTATTCTGCCTGCTCTTCTGTCTGTGACTGTTCCGTTGTCATCTACGGTGGCGAAGTTGACCCTCGCTGCGACATCGCCTTCGTCCATGCCCAGACCGACTCCCACAGCGGCGACTGCGCCCCTTCCGACCTTGTGTTTAACGGAGTCGTAACCGAAGAGAGCAAGGTGAGCAAGACCGCTTCCAGGGGTTATTCCCCTTTCTATAGGGATAGTCAGTCCGCCCTGACCTTCCTTTGCTATCTTGTCCATATTGGGAGTCTTAGCCATCTCCAGCTCAGTCTTCCCCGTATCCGGATGCGGAAGACCTCCCAACCCGTCTATGACGAGGAGGAATATCTTGGAGTCCGACGGAACGACTAAGTCTTTGACAAATTCCGAACTGATCATCTTCAGTTTCCTGGTTTATTAGCCGATTTTGTGATCTGCCCCCGATTTAACCCCCAATTGAATTTATTAGGGGGGCTACATCACAGATTTATGCTCTGATGCTGCGATTACATTGGCGATGATATCCAGATGCTGCCGGTGCTCCGACAGGAAAGCTGCCTCATGTGGATTTTCCACAAGCGTCATTGTGACCAAAGACAAAGCTTGGTCAACTTTACCCCCGGTCACCAACTCTAAAGACTTTCCAAAGACTCCTGCTATTTGATCAAGTCTGTTTTGGACTATCTCCAGATTGAATTTTGCATCCTGATCATAAGCGTTTATGTCCAGCGCCTTCTTATAGGACCCACGGGCTTCTGTTAGCATATTTTCCTTAAAGAAGGAATTTCCTATATTGTAGTTCTTCATAGCCTCCAAAGCCGGTTCATCGGACGGCAGAGCCTTCTGATACTCCGAGATAGCCTCCTGGTGTTTGTCCTGTTTATGGAGGACATCTCCTGTATTTAGATGGATCCGAGATGAGGTAGGGTCTTCTATCTGAGCGTCTCGATACCACTTTTCAGCACCCTCGTAATCCCCCTCAAAAAATAGTCGATTTCCCTCTTCCACCTTTGCAGCGACGCTATTCAGGTCATTCAGGAAACCCGCAATAGCCATCAGCGCTGAGGCCAAAAAGAGGATGATGAATATGGCCAGATGCTTTTTTGCCATTATTTAGCTTCGTCCTCCTACCAGTCCTTTTCCGACCGGCTCCTTTGGATGCTCCGATCTCGGATATTCTTGGACACTTTCTCCTGATTCTCTATAAATAATTCCAAGAGTCTTGCTGCCTCCTTTTGGGACTTTGTCATGCTTGTGTCGGCTCCACTTTCCTGGGAAATTTGTGAACTATCCCCGATTGAATCTATCGGGGATTGACTCTGCGCGGCAAAAGAAGTATCACTTTGAGCTTCCTGCTGATTCTCTACACCTTGGGTATCAGATTCAGTCCCTTGCTGCTGTTGGTCGGATTGATTTTCTTGTTGCTGCTGATCTTGCTTTTCCATCTGTTCCATTATCTGCAGAAGAGCCGACGACTTTTGATGTTCTGGAGATACTCTAATCGCCGCCTTCAAGTACTCTTTTGCCTCCTCCCATGCGGGGTCTTTGATCTGGCTTTTAGAGAATCGTGCGGCTCCCAGGTAGAAAAGCCGTTCTGCTCCCATGTCCGAACCGGTCTGTCCGAACGCTCTTGCATGAAATAGAATAAGCAGAAGGAAGAAAGCTTTTATAAATTCTTTTTTCATTGTCCCTTATATTTAAAACGCGGATTCTCGGAATGCTTACATAAAAAATACGATATCGACAGGATAAAATCAACCTCCAAATGAATCTATTGGCTTTCAGCCACTGATTTTATAGGGGATCAACCTATTTGATAGGCAAGATGTCTGTGCATATCAGATTGAGGGCTTATCGTTGATTCTAAAGATAGAGGCAATTGGGAATTTCCTTGTAAATAGTTCTTTACTTTGCAAGGAACTGCACTTATCTTTGACATAAATTCTTCACAAAGTTTTGTGGCCTTAAAAAGGGAGAGAGCAAATATGAGGACCAATCGTATCAAGGAAAAATTTAGAAGTGGACAGGCCGTAGCGGGCATAGGTTTATCTGTGCCGAATCCTATACTGGCAAACGCCCTCTCCAAGGTGGGCTTTGACTTTATGCTTTTCGATATGGAGCACTCATCCGTAGATAGAGCCGTTCTACCCTCTTTGATAATAGCTATAGAAGCGTCAGAAACGGAGGCGATAGTACGAGTTCCGTGGAACGATTTTGTGATAGTAAAGCAGGTTCTGGACTCCGGAGTCTATAACGTTATCTTCCCCATGATAAACAGCGCCGAGGAGGCTCGTCAGGCAGTTGCAGCGACCAGGTATCCGCCCGAAGGCATAAGGGGCAGCGGACCCTGGCTCTCATCAGGATATGGAGCCTATCCCGCCGAATATATGAAAAGAGCCAACGATGAAGTCGGAGTCTTCATCCAGATAGAGCAGCAGAAAGCTGTGGACAACATCGAGGAGATTCTGTCCGTGGAAGGCATTGATGGAACGTTCTGCGGGCCTTCCGATCTGAGTTTTTCACTGGGCAAGTTCCCGGGGGAGGCAGTTGAAGAGGTCAGAGAGAGGTTCGAAAAGATCATGGAAGTGTGCGAGAAGAATAATGTAGCCTTCGGGTTGTCCACATCAGGTCCCGATGAAGCTAAATCCTGGCTCAATAAAGGAGCTAAGCTCGTGATTGTCGGAGGGGACATGGGATTTGCCCTGGACGGAGCAAGGAAGGCGTTGGAGACTGTAAGAGGTTGAATATTAGCTCCTGCAAAAGAGAAAAGACCTGCTGTGTTTCATCAGTTCTCCTTCAGTGATTCCTATGAAAAAGTCGTAGCGGCAGAGGCTGTATTTTTCAAGGTGTTTCAACTCACAGACACTCCATCCCCCTTGTTCCCAGACCCTCTGGGAACCGACAGACGTTTTTGACGATTGAGCTATGTAGATATAATACCTCACGGAGGGATATCGCATCACCTGGATGTCCACAGTTCCATCTGACGGCGTCCAACAGCCTATAACCAGATCAGGGTTATATCTTTCCAGTGCCCCCTTTGCACTCATCCTCTGAATCCTTGATAGATTCAATCGGGGAACGGGAGGGGCTGTGTCCTTCCAGTCTCCAGAATCGACAGCTATTACTTTGTGCCCCTCGTTGTGCAGCCCTGAACTCAAAAGACCGAACCCAGTACAGACCTCTAAGAGGTTATCGACCTCCAAAAGCCTTATCTTATCTGATAGGAGATGCACGAATTCCCGCGTCGGAAGGTGATATATCTCCCAGCGCTGGCAGTAGTCGAGCCATGAGTCCACACCATGTACAGTCGCCGATTCCGAGAGCCTGATATGCTCTACGGCGTCCTCATAGCTTGGAGGTTGATTATTCTTGAGACACGAATCCATGTTCTGCGTAGTGTACATATGAACGGGAGACTATTTTCCCTAAAAAAAGCTCTCATACACGCTGATCCAGGAGGGGCCAGGAGTTTCTCTATAGTAGGTCTGGATGCGCTTCGGGAGATCTTCCGGGAACGGAGGCAGTTCGGGAAAACGCGCCCGGACCTTTTGTTCCCGAGCAGAAAGGTTTAACGGGACTATGTGGAGGGAGCTGTTGAAGCGTCCGGTGGAGGCGATCTTATTGTTGAGTCCGTGGATATATTCGTTGGCCCCTTTCAAGAGGTCCAGATATTTAAGGATCAGTGCATCTATGCGGTGATTGTAGCGTGAGATTAGAGACTGAAGGCATTCTATCTGTCTGAGGACGCGTAGCAGGTCGGGCCTCGAACCTGCCGCCGGCTCGGCAAAGCAGGGAGGCCAGGAGTCAAGACCGAGGCATCTCGTGAGAGTCTGCCGATTTAGAAAGCATGTCACTAAAGGGATGGACTTCCGGCTGATTTCTTCCCCGATGTCCTTTAGGACTTTCGCCTCCCTGATCAGGAGTCCCTCACCGGCCTGTTGCAGTTCCTCCGCTTCTTTGCGGTCCTGAAGGGGCTCAGGTAGAAGCTGGTTATCCTTGAGGAGCCTGTAGCCGATGCGGTGTTCCGGACCGCTGGCAAAATAGTCCTCCCAGTCGAGCGGTCTTCCCCTACCCGGGAGATCGTTGAAGTCCCCCCCGGCGATCGCGTCACGGGGAATTTCATCTATACTTCTATGCTCCGGGCGACCGTCGGACTGTAGGAATATAGGCCTTTCTTCGGCCATAAGGATCATCTCCTGACTCTTTCCTACAGCTTACGGGTAATTATGACAAAAAAATAGAGATTTGTAAAGACGTCTATCTAAATCTCGATCTTGCGCAGACCTAAGCCCAAATAAAGGGGATCTCTCTGTTCTGCACGTTTCCCTTCTCGGCACAAGCTCCAGAGGTACAGACTTTGTAAGTAGGGCTTCCTTCAAGGCGATCCAACATTAAGCCACAGTCCCGTACAGCGTGAACCTATTCTTCCTATAGATCACGGGAGCTAAGTGTTCGAGGATTTAATTTTTACAATTGACGATAAATGACTGTTTTACAACCACATGTAACAAACCCCCGCCAGATTCACATCCAGCGGGGATTGTCCGGTTTACCCGTACTTCTTGACCGCTTCCTCGATGGCCGGTCCCGCCTTCATCAGATCCTCAGGGACCATGACCGGAATCAACTCGACGGCGGCATTGAAGGCAAGGAACCATGGCTCCGCTATCGCCGGCATTTGCGAAGTGTCCTGCATATCCAGGATGATATAGGCCGCCCTCTTCCCGTTCTCCGCCACGAAGTACACTGCTTCGGGCTTCAGGTCGGCGAGGATGGACTCGACAATTTCGCCCATTCGACCTTCCTTTATTGCTGCATTACTGGCCTCAACATCCCAGACAGCCTTGAATAAGAAACGCATAGAATACCTCCTTTTGAGTAAGTTGAGCATATACAAACGACAAAACGCTCTTTAGTTTATCTTAAACGCTCGGTCCGATGCGGTTGATGGCAAAGGCGTTGTATTCTTTCAAGATCTCGGCTTTTGTCATTTTGCCGGAAGCGGTGTCCAACAATTCGTTATATATTCTCTCCCCCGCCTCCTCTATCGAGGTGCCTTCAGAGAAGATGTCCGACAGGTCCACTTCCATAGTAGGTTTCATCAGCTCGAAGGATTCCTTATGGCCCGTAACCCTTATTGTGATCATCAGTGGATGATTTATATTGTGTCCTCCTCCCGTTGAGAAGAACATAATCTGTGCGCCGCCCGCCGCTATTCCCGTGATAGATTCGCCGCCGTGACCCGGTGTATCCATAATATAGAGACCGGGCTCCTTCCCCGGAGCCTGGGCGTACTCGATCACATCTATGATGGGCTTTGTGCCGCTCTTCTGAATAGCTCCTATCGATTTTTCCTCGATTGTTGAAAGTCCCCCCGCGATATTATCCCCTGTGGGCTGAGATCCCCTCAGATCGACTCCGTACTCCAGTATCTTCTTTTCCATAGCCTTTACAATATCGTATATCTTCTGAGCTACTCCTTCATTTACAGCCCTTCGGGCAAGCATGTCCTCACCTCCCATCATCTCTGTGGTCTCAGCTAATATAGACCTTCCGCCCTGGTCTATGATCATATCTGAGCAGTACCCCACAGCGGGATTGGACGCAAGGCCTGATGTGGTATCCGACGTTCCGCAGTTTAATCCTAACAGTATGTTGGAGACGTTCACTTCTTCTCTCAGGTTCGACGTGATCTCGCGTTGCATATCTATTCCCAGAGATATGCATTTGGAGGTAGCCTCAACAGCGCCTCCTGAAGCCCTGATGTTGACGGCTTCGACGGGCTTTCCCGTCTTGGAGATTTCGTGTGCTATCTCCTCGGCGGTGCAGCCCTCCTCCTTGAAGTGGTCAACAACGATCACTGCGCCGGCGTTCGGATTGGCACCGTGGCCGACCAAGGTGTCAAACGTCTGTTTCAAATCGGGTGCTATCTGACATCTCCCCAGAGGATGGACAATAGGAATTGTATTATCAAGTATATTTGTCACACGCTCGCAAAGGGTATTGGCGTATAGGGTCCCCGAAAGCATCAAAAGGTAGTTTCTTACTCCTACGGTGCTGTCCCCTCGAACATATCCCCAGAATGTGTCTCTCATTTTACTTTTCCTTTTTTAAATCGCCGCGTCCTCTGTTGCTCTCGATGTTGTGAACGTGAACGTAGTCCCCCGCCTTGATGTCCACAGAAGCAGAGCCTATACCCAGACCATACTTAAATACGGTCTCTCCCCTTTTTATATCCTCAAGGGCGATCTTATGACCGTAGGGGATGTCCTCTTCTGCGACAAATTCCAGATCCACGCCCTTGGCACTGGCCTTTATCTGGTCTCCCTTCTTCACATCACCTATAAGGGTAGCTACATTGTCCTTTTCTTTAACGATGACGTGGGCAATAGCTGGCATAGCCTCTGTTCCTCCTTTTTACCTTAGAAACTTATCTCTCATACTGAAATATCTTTGCCCAGTATCTGGCAGGATCGTCACAACCCTTTTACCTTCGCCCAGCCTTTCTGCTATCTTCATAGCACCAAAGATATTTGCCCCTGACGATATTCCCATTAGTGCCCCTTCTTTCCTTGCGATCAACTCTGCAGTTTCAAAGGCGTCCTCATCGCTTACTGCTATCACCTCGTCCACCACGTCCATATCGAGCACCTCGGGTACGAAGCCTGCGCCTATCCCCTGAATATCGTGGAGTCCGGGCTTTCCGCCCGACAGAACTGCTGACTTAGCCGGTTCGATCCCGACTATTAACACATCCTTGAGCTTTTCTTTTAGGGCCTGTCCCACGCCTGTTATAGTCCCCCCTGTACCTATTCCTGCAACGAAAGCGTCCAGTTTGCCTTCCGTTTCTGAGAGGATCTCCATCGCCGTGGTCTTCCTGTGCGCCTCGGGATTTGCGAGGTTTGTAAACTGGTGAGGCATAAAGCAATTCGAATTGTTCTCTACGATCTTCACCGCCACTTTTACCGCCCCCTTCATGTCCTCCTCTCCCGGTGTCAGGACTATCTCCGCCCCGTAAGCGGCCAAGAAATTCCTCCGCTCCATGCTCATGGTCTCTGGCATCGTCAAGATCAATCTGTAGCCCTTAACAGCCGCGACCATCGCCAGACCTATGCCCGTATTTCCGCTCGTCGGCTCGACTATGGTATAGCCCTCCTTCAATTTTCCCGATCTTTCGGCCTCCTCTATCATCGCAAGACATATCCTGTCCTTTACAGAACCTCCGGGGTTCAGGTCCTCCAGTTTAGCGCATATCTCTGCCCAACCATTCTTTCTGATCCTGTCGAGACGGATCATGGGAGTTTTGCCTACTAACTCTAATATACTCTCTTCGGCTACTCTCAATATATCTCCTCCCAGACAAAGATGTAGAGGCGACCACTTCGTGGCTTGTTGCCTCCACTCCCTAACAATGCACGCCGTGCCCCACGGCGCCTCGCCCCAAGGGCTGGGTAACCCAGCCCCTACATTCAAGGGAAGCAGGGGGAGTCCCTCTATGCTGTCTACTGACTGCTGTCTACTATTTTGAGATAGGTATTGCCGAGTTAAGAATCGGATAATATGGCGGATCCAGGGTCTGCTCGTCGCGCCAGTTATCGAGCTGACTGACGCGTTGAACGCATCCTATCGTACAGAATTTGCTGCAGAGCTTCTTCCGGCTGTACTCCTGTTGAATATTCCAGTTGGTGTACTCCTCAAGGGGTATACCCGGATTTCCGCGCTGTTGCGAACAGTAGTGGACAAGTCCATCTTCGCATATGTAGAGATAACGTGCACCGGCGCGACATTTCCAATCCACCTGCCCGTTTTTCACAAGTTCATCTTGGAATCTATTGTTGACGACGTACGACCAGAAGTTGTTTGGATACCTCTCTTTTATCTGTCTGTAGACCTGGCAGGCCTTCTCGGACAGTGGCTTCATGAATCCGTCTTGTTGATGAATAATGCCTATCGAATGCGAAAAGCCATATTGAACGGCGCGCTCTGAAATCAACAAGGCATCCTCAGCACGATCGTGCAAGGCACCTAAAACGCAATTGATGTTCACTTTGAAGTCCGCATAATCGGCAAGTAACTTAAGCTTTTTGTCCAGAACTTTTAAGCTTTTGACAGAGACTTCGTCCGGCTTGGCGTTGTCGATGCTGATCTGCATATGCTGCAGGCCCGACTCGTTAAGTTCCCTGATGCGATCTTTGGTAAGTAGATAGGCATTTGTAATCACACCTGCGACCATACGATGGAAACGGATCCTTTCGATAACCTCTGACAGCTGAGGGTGCAAAAGGGGCTCGCCACCGGTAATCGTTATAGAAGCGGTCTTCAGTTCTTTGAGCCGGTCAATACGTGCGAATAGATCAGGAATAGGAACCGGATCCGATGTTTGATCGTATTCGTTACAATAGGTGCAGCTGAGGTTACATCTCCTTATGGCGACTATCTGGGCATTGATAGGGTGTTTGGTAGAAATCATGGCGCGCAACAACTGTCTTGCTTCTTCCACCGTCAGGCGCACCTTAGATAGCCATTTCATAGTGCCCCCCCATATTTATAAAGACTGTAGTAGGTAGTCTCTGCGACTTTGAGCCTTTGTCATCAGACAAAGGCCTCTCCGTCTATTTCAAAGTTGTTCTTTTTCCCCATCAATTTTAAGATAGATGGAAAAATGTCAGCTGTCCTCAATTTGGTCCTTTTTATCTTATAGTTAATCAAAAAAGGGACGTGCATATGCTCTTTATGCATAGATCCGTGAGATGATTTATGTTCGGGACTTTCGGACTCTGCCCTCCTCAGGTCGAACCCCTTATTGGCGCTCAAGACAATGTCACCACACTTTTTCGACTTAAATATCTGAAGGAGCTGGATCGGGCTGTCAGGGTGCTCGGTATCGAACGTGGCCTGCAATACTTCTTGGTGTGTCATCCTTTCGGGCAGAGGATCGTATCCTGAGGGGTCTTCTCCTTCGACGCTGTAGATCACGGTGTTACCTTCACTTTTGATCTTTGCCTCTCCGTTTGGACCGGTTATGCGGATCGCTTCATTTTGATCCTTGCTGGCGATCCATGCTACTTCATCTCTTTTTACCAGATCTGTGATGAGGTCCGGCGCGATGTTCCGAATCTCATCGTGATGTGTTCTCCTTGACCATCCGTCGCAGTTTTTCAGATAGACGTTAGCCATTCCGTTGCCCGACTCCATGACCACAGCGTCGAAGCCATTTCTGGATATCCTTGGATAGTGAAAAGTCTTTAGCCCTCTGTTTTCCACAAATTCCACCAGATCAAAATGCGTATGGGTCTCGGTCAACCCGTGATCGCTGGCAAAGATAAGCAGTGTGTCCTGGAGCCTGCCTATCTTTTTTAGTGCCTCGCCTGTTCTGCCCACAGCTTCATCTATCCTTCTGTAGGAGGCGAGAACCTCCTGGGAAAACGGAGATCCGATGTGCGAAAGTCCGTCAATTGCAGGAAAGACAGCATACACAAAGTCGGGACGCCTCCTAAGGGCTATCTCCAACAAGCGAGCCGCCGTCTTGTCCACAATAGGCCAGGGGTGAGCAAAGTGTCCCAAAACCCAAAAGAACGCCTTCAGAACGTTTACTCTTTTGCCCCAAAATCCAGCTCCCCTGCTCAGAGAGCTGAAGATGTTGACAGAGTTATCGGCTATCTCGAAAAGGGTCGGACGATCTTTATCGATGTCCCTGTTCATAAGGTAGTTGCCAGGGCCTATGTAACTTCTGAATCTGTACAAGCTGAAAAGGCCCTGCCTGAAATATCTTTCTCTATCGAACCACCTGATCCCAGGCAAGTTGCACGAACCGGGGAAGCAACCGGTGAGAAAAGGCAGGTATGCCGGGCCTGTGGTGGATGGAAAAGCTGTCACCGCCCGAGTATAGGTCCCATCTTCAAGTACATATTTTTGTATGTTGGGCAATTTGCCAGCAGACAGCATCTCCTCTGTGACATCAGCCCTTGCCCCATCAGCTAAGAAGATAATACAAGAATTGAATCTTTTCATATTCCACGGGTTAGTAGACACTGAGGGTTGTAAATAGGACACCCTTCTGTCTCTACCCGCTCTCTTCTTTAGCCCGAATAATTAACAAAAAAAGGCCGTGTATTAATTAAGGCATTGTACTATATTATAGTTATGACGTTTAACCACCTTCGGTGTCATTGCGAGCCGGAGGCGAAGCAATCTCCATTCTGTGGTAGATGTAATACGCTCCGGCTCTCATAGGAGATCACTATAAAACCTTGAGATTGCTTCGTCGCTTTGCTGGTCGCAATGACTCCACCAAGTTTATGAATTAATCGGGTTAGTACAGTGACAGTTTTGAAATCTTCGGTATCTTGTGCACGAGCCAATATCATTAAGTTCAAGTGCCTAAATTAACTATAAGACTCATTAATGTCAAATATTTTTTCTCTTGATCTTGTGGCGCTAAGATAATATATTTAGTGGACAACAGGGAAAATCTTCATAATCGAGGCAATTGCAGGTTGATCAGGGAACCACAGCACAAGAACTACACAAGAGGGTAATCTATGTCTGACAATGGGATAATAGATCTCAGGAGCGACACAGTCACAAAGCCGACAAAGGCGATGAGGGAGGCCATGTACGGAGCAGAGGTGGGTGACGATGTAATAGACGACGATCCGACCGCCCTTAAGCTCCAGGAGAAGGCGGCACAGATTTTGGGTATGGAGGCGGCTCTCTTTGTTTCCTCAGGGACTATGGGAAACCAAGTCTGCATCAACGTCCTCACAGAGCCTGGTCAGGAGGTTATATGTTCGTCCACGGCTCACATACTGCACGACGAACTTGCGGGCCTGGCCACAAATTCAGGCGTAAGTGCAGTACCCATAGATTCTCCTTACGGCTACATCACAGCAGAGCAGGTAGAGGAGAAGATCAGACCAGACGTTTATTATTATTCCAAAAGCGGACTGATAGAGATAGAAAACACTATGAATTACCCTGGGGGCAGGGTATTCCCCCAGGAGGAGGTAGAAAAGATACTAAAGTTTGCCCAGAAAAGGTCTATCCCCCTGCATCTGGACGGAGCGAGGATATTCAACGCCGCTGTGGCGTCAAAAAGGGACGTTAAAGAGTTGGTGAGCGGGTTTGACTCCGTCTCTTTTTGCATGTCGAAGGGCTTGGGAGCGCCGATAGGCTCTGTGGTCGCGGGCAGTAAGGAACTTATAGAAGAAGCAAGGAGAGTGAGGTACAGGTTGGGAGGTGGGATGAGGCAGGTAGGGATTATGTGCGCTGCGGGGCTGTATTCACTGGAGAACAATGTCCAAAGGCTGGAGGAGGATCACAGAAATGCCAGACTCCTTGCTGATGGGTTGATGCAGATAAAGGGCATAAGACTGGATCCGGAGAACGTTGAGACGAACATGGTCTATTTCGATCCATCGGGGACGGGGCTGTCTGCCGATGAGTTCATGCAAAGGTTAAAGGAAAAAGGAGTCTTGTCTTCGGGTGAAAGCGGACGCATTCGGATGGTGACTCATCTGGATGTGGATTCCAATGACATAAAAACGACGTTGAAGATCGTTGAGGAGACCCTGTCTTATTAGAGCATTGTCACAAGGAGGCGTATATTTGATGGATCCTGACTCTATTAATTCATTTATCGATAAAGAAGCTGTCCTCTTGACCCTCAAGGATCTCGTTGCGATCAACAGCGTGAATCCAGATCTGGAAGGCGGGCTGGAAACGGGCGAGGCGGAGATGGCTCGCTACGTATCGGACTTTTTTGAGCGGCACGACGTCCCATACGAAAGACAGGAGGTTATGGGCGGGCGACACAACGTTCTCGGAACAGTCGAAGGTGAGGATCAGGATCGGACTATACTGTTCGAGGCGCATATGGATACAGCGTCAGTTGCGGATATGACGATAGATCCGTTCAGTCCAGAGGAAAAGGACGGTCTGCTTTACGGGAGAGGATCCTGCGACACCAAGGGATCTTTGGCGACGATGCTTCACGCTTTGTTGGCAGTCAAAAAGATGGAGGAAAAACCTCCTACAAACGTTGTCGTGGCAGGCGTAGTGGACGAAGAACTTTATATGCGAGGAGCCATGCACCTGGGTGAATCTGGGTTTCGCGCCAATGGTGCAGTCGTGGGAGAGCCGACAGAACTCAGGGTCATTCGGGCGCATAAGGGAGTTATGCGGTGGTGGATTGTCGTCAATGGGAAGGCGGCTCACAGTTCGAAACCGCACTTAGGAATCAATGCAATCACAAAGATGGCGGCTATTATACAAAATATCCAGGAGGGCATAGTCCCGACTTACGCAGAGATGGATCATTCCTTAACGGGCGGCCCCACACTGAACATCGGGAAGATCGAAGGGGGAATCCAGGTCAATTTCGTGCCCAACAGGTGTGCCATTTGCCTCGACCGCCGGGTGATACCGGGAGAGGATCCACACGAGACTTTGAAACCCTTTGAGGAGCTTTTGGAGGATATGCGCCGCGACGACCCTGATCTGGATGTGAAGATGGAGACGCCGCTATTTGCAGGAGCCGGGATGGAGACCTCGGAATCTGCACCGATTGTCAAGATCTCCCAGGATGCTTGTAAGGCGGTGACGGGCTACGACCGGGCCGAAGGTGTACCCTACGGAACAGATGCGGCGGCGCTGTCCACGGCGGGCATCCCCTGCGTCGTACTTGGGCCCGGGAGTATAGATCAGGCGCACGGAGCCGTGGAATACATTGACATCGGACACCTGGAAAAGGCGGTGGAGATCTACGCCAGGATTATGCTGTCTGCGTCTGCACTGCCGAAGGAGTAAGTGGTTGAAACCGGTGGTCCCTGATTAAATCTATCGGGGACCGTCCTCCTATGTTTCCGTGATCCCACACCTTGGATGTTCAAAATATGAGCAGAGCTTTTATATGGCCAAATGGGCTTGTGCGTTGAAGTTGAACGCGGATCGAAGCGTCGTTGAAGGAAGTGAGAAGGCACTCGGCGATGCGATCCGGCGCGGGGCGGACCTGCGCATCTACACCGAATTTCTTCACAACGAGCACGTCGACGTGGACTCAGACAGTGACGAACGTGTGCTTGAAGTGGCAGAATTCGGGGTCACATATCTACTTCAGGATTCCTGGGCGGCGGGAATCATGAGCCTGCGTCAGCCCATTGAACTGCCGGATGGCTTCGGACCACGTCCGTCGATGTCATTCTTTCTGTATAACCAGAATGGACAGCAGGCGATCGCTCGCCCATATCTCGACGGAGTTCCCGCAAAGGCTCACGGATCCTCGCCGCCTGACGCTCCACCGAACATGCCCAAATATCACACAGAGGACAGTTGGGATGAAGAGACCAATGCCCCAAGCAACAACTTCATTTATGACTTCGACGTCTATCGCTTCTGCGTCTGTGACTCTTGGCGTGAGGTATTCTCTCACGACACCGATGGTGCTGTCAAATCTGGCTCTATCCAAGCCCTGGTCGAGGCATTTTCAGATGGGTGTGCGGTGAAGGTAGGGGTTCGCGGCCTCTGTTCTGATCTGGAAAACGAATCTGCGGCCGCGGTAGATCACGAAGTGTTTGTTCAACTGGGATCGTGTTACTACTACACGGAGAACCCATGTTTTATCGGCGGCTCCCATCCGGTTGTTCGCGTAAAACCCGGTATTCCGTTGCGCTATGCAAGGCGCGGGTGGGACTTCGGCTGGCTGATGCTTCGCACGGATGGTTGCGTGGCGTACAGAAGTTGTGATCCCTACAAGCTCATGTTTCGGGATGTTGAGGAGCGTCACGCGATCCGCTGGTTTGTCCGTTGATTGAACGGTAAGGAACTTCAGTGGACAGGTCCCCGATCCCCGATAGATTCAATCGGGGACAGTAAGGTCTTTCCCTTTCGGTTCTCCCAAAGACACGCGGGGATTTTAAGGAGCCAATCCTATAGATCTTTGTGAAAAATCGACAAATTCAGGAGAATTGCAAAATGGATACACTTTCGAGGGAGTTATTTGATGAAATAGCTAAAATCTCCTGTGTTAATTCTCATTCACATATTATGCCTGAAAAAGAGAGATTGGCAGAAGCCCCAGATGCCCTTGCCTTCTTCAGACATGCCTACGCGCGATCCGATCTGGTCTCCGCGGGGATGTCCGAAAGCCAGATCGAGACTGCGTTAACGCCGGGACTTCCGCTTGAAGAACGATTTCAAATCTTCGAGCCGTACTGGAGATGGACGCGTCTGACGGGCTTTTCGCAGTGCATAATCGAAGGGTTCCGAGATCTGCTCGGATTTCCGGAGTTGACAAAAGAGACAGTTGAACCGATCTCAGAGGCACTATCCCAGTATAGCGAACCGGGATTCTACCGCGATGTGCTGAAAAAGCGGTCGAATATCGAGATCTCGGTGCTGAACATGGGAGATCTAATCGAAGTCGATCCAGAACTGTTCCTGCCGCTTCCACGCTTGAACCGCTTCAGTATGCTCGGATCTGCCTCCCAAATTCAGGAAATCGAACGGGATTACGACTTAAGCATCACAAACCTGGACGAACATATCGAGGCCATTCGAGGAGTGTGCCGTGGATGGAAAGAGGCAAGGGCTGCAGGCGTCAAGATGTCTCAATCCTATCATAGGCGTATGGACTTCAAACAGCGACAGAAAGAGGATGCGGCGAAGATCTTCGATGGACTGATGAGAGGAAATTATGCTGGATTAGATTCAGAAGAAGGTGTTCTATTAGAGGACTATCTCGTTTTCGAGTGCTGCCGCGCTGCCTCTGACGCCGATCTGACGATACAATTTCATCAAGGCATACGTGCCGGAAATTACGGAAGTATGGACGGATGCAGTCCAGCTCCACTTACCGAACTGATGCAGACATTTCGGGAAGCCCGTTTCGACCTTTCGCACTCAGGCTATCCTTATCTGCGGGAAGGCGCCGTATTAGGCAAGGCTTTCGGCAACGTCTATCTGAATATGTCTTGGATCCACATTATCTCCCCGATAGGTTCGCGGACAGATCTCAAGGAGTGGCTTCGCATGGTGCCTTATAACAAGATAATCGCCTACGGTGACGATCTCCAGTACGTCGAGACGGTCTATGGGCATATAAAGATGGCCCGTCAGAATTTCGCAATCGCGCTTGCCGAGATGATCGAGGAGGGGTTTATTTCAGAATCCATCGCACTTGACGTAGCACAGGCGGTCTTCCACGACAATCCAGCCAAGATTTATGGGCTGAGCAATTCAAAATCAAAAAAGTAGACAGGGTATCTCCTCCTTTAAACTGTCATTGCGACCCCGGATTTAATCGGTGGCAGCGAAGCAATCTCACTTAGACTGCCTCGCCCTGTATGCTGTCTACTTGTTTGTTGCCTCACCCATCAGCTTTGAACGGAGTTCATAAACGTCCACGCGCTCACCTGTTCGCGCCGATTCGTTGCAGGCCTCCATCAAGATCCAGGTGTCCAGCGTGCTGTGCTGCAGCCAATCGCGGTCAGTTCCATCTTTAATAGCTTTTGCAAAAGCGTCAAACTGCAGGCGGTCATCCTCGATAAGACCTGGATGGAGGTCCTGCAGTGTGAGATCCTCCACGCATTCCCCCTTGCGATAGAGCTGGAGATTGCCCCCGTTCCGTATCAGATCCCCCTCCTCACCGTGCATCGTCCATGAGCCGCTCCAAGCGTAGGGACCGGCGTGAGCAGCCCGTGTCCCGCAGTAGGTCACAATAGCACCGTTGTCGTATTCAAAAAGTGTGTTGCCACCTGCTGTGCCCTCTATGCCAGTTTGAGCTATCTCGGTATCCTGGCGGAGATGATAGCGCGCAGTGACATAGCGCGGCAGACCTGTAGCCGCGACGAGCTGGTCTAACTGGTGACTGGAACCGGAGTGGAAGAAGAGACCCGGAACGTAAGCGTCGGGCTGTTTCGAGTCGGGCCCCGTCCAGAGGTTCTGGCGTATCCAGAAGCGAACCTCGCCTGCGATGAGCCGCCCGATGCCTCCGGGTTCCTTAAGCCACCTTCGCATTTTAGCCGCCGCCGGATTCCACCGAATATTCTGCCCCTGGACCAGCATCAGATCGGAATGCATCCTGTGAGCTTCGATGATCGAGCGAAATTCATCCTGATTGCAGGCAATAGGCTTAACGCAGAGCGTATGCATCCCACAGCTCAGGCTCTCAACAATAAGCTCGGCGTGGGAGGTCGTAGAGGCGTATATTAAGCACACCTCCGCTGGGTGCTCTTTGCAGGCCTTTGAAATACTGGTGTAGAGTCGGTCTTCAAGCCCTTCAGGGACATTTCCCTCAAGCTTCTTGATCGCTTCTTTTGACGCCTCTGTATTGATGTCCACTAACGCCACAGACTCCAGACCTTTGGAGTTGATCAGCGCTTGAAGGCGCCCGGATGCAAAGTGCGTGCATCCAACATGAATGGTGGGAAGCGGCATGTTTTTGTCCTCCTTAAATTAAGGGAAAATTTTAAGTTGTCCTCGCAAAGACTCCAGATACAGGACAAATTTAAAGAATCGCCACAGGTCGAGCAAGGATTTTATCAGCAATTCATCCTTGACAATGGTCAGTTGATCGAAGTTTGCAAAAAAGCTTATGGAGCATCGCCTAAGAAGATACGTTAAATCTCAAAAAGCTCCGTTACCGAGCAACAGGTTTTTGTCTTGACTTTCTTGTGTCTTTTTTGTATTATCTTATAAGTGCTGGAATCGTAAGTTTTGTTTGCGTAAAAACTTGTGGGTATAGCCGGGACATGGCGTTTTGCGATATGAGCAAAACCGGATAGTAGAGCAGGGATTGCTCGAATGCTTATCTTTGTGAATGAGGGAGGGATTCAAAGATGGCACATCAACTGCTGAACAGCGGCAGTAGGCGGGCGTCGGTATATACGTATGGAGGCTTTATCCTGATCCTTATAGTCGTTTTCTCCTTTATAGCGTTCAAAGGGAAAAACGACAATGTAGAGGACCTAGATGAAAGGTCAGAACTACCTGAGGAAGAGCAGAAGACTCTCTACGTATCTTTCTCCGATACATTGGACAAGGGAGAAGCTCTCTATCTTTCACTTAAGAGAGGAGGGGTATCCGACAGGGCTATTCTGGAGTTGACAAACTCCCTGCAGAGTGTGATGGACTTAAGAAAATCTCTCCCTGGGGACAGCTACTTCGTGAACTTATACTCGACGGGCGCGATCGAAAGGTTTGAATATACGCCGGGAATAGAGGAGACCATTATCGCGGAGAGACTCGAAGGCAAGTTGATCTCGCGCAGGGAGCATATGCCCCTGGATAAAAGCATAAGGGCAACAGGGGGCATCATACAGGATAATCTCTACAGTGCGATAGTTGAACTTGAGGGTCCCAAATCTGGAGTCTTGATTCATCGCTTCGCAGATGAGATATTCGGGTGGGACATAGATTTCTCGTCCGACCCCAGGCCCGGTGACAGATTCGGGATGGTGTTCGAGGAAAACTTCAGGGACGGACAGTTTATAAGATATGGGAAGATATTGTCCGCCGAGTATCAAAGTAAGAAAAAGATCCACAGGGCCGTCTATTACGAAGACCCCCAGGGCAGTAGAGGATACTACAATCCAGATGGTTCATCCAAAAGGAAGATGTTTCTCAAACTGCCCTTAGAATATTTCAAGAGGATCAGTTCGGGATACACGCATAAAAGATTCCACCCTATCTTGAAGACGTATGGTCCCCACCTCGGGATAGACTACGCCGCTCCGGTGGGGACGGACGTGAAGGCGACGGCCGCTGGGGTGGTTAGCTACAAGGGGTGGAGCGGCTCCAACGGGAGGTTAATCAGAATCAAACACGCAAGGGGCTACGAGACGTCCTACGGTCACCTGTACCGTTACGCCAGCGGGATCGAAAGGGGAAGAAGCGTCGAGCAGGGAGATGTCATAGGTTCCGTGGGGTCTTCAGGGCTGTCGACCGGCCCGCATCTGCACTATCATCTCAAGAAAGACGGAAAGTCCGAAAATCCCCAAAGTGAAAACATCGTCACAGCAGATCCTGTCAGAAAAGAATACGTAAGGAATTTCCGAGCGGTCAAAGATGAGATGATAGGCATGCTGGACGAATTTTGGGAAGAGAAGGAACAGATCGCACAAGTTGCTCAAAAGGATTCGACCGACGAAGCGCTGGCAATCCAAAGAGATGAAAAACCTTCTCTCTTTCGCATAATCTACAACCTTTTTTGAAGTTTTCGGTAAATTCGGAAGCCCGGAGCTATTATGGATTCAAACGAAGAGTTTGTAGAGAAAATAGAAAAAGTAGCCAAGAAGCTCAATAAATTTAAGAAAGAAGCCTATTTTTTCCTCTTTGCTGCCCTTGATCACACGGTCAATACGGTTGGCGAAAAGCGGCACGTCACAGGAGAGGAGCTTTCAAAGGGGATAAGCCAGTACGGCTTGATGCAGTATGGCCCTATGACCAAATCGGTCTTTGAGCACTGGGGGATTACCAGAACAGAGGACTTCGGGGAGATGGTCTTTGCGCTTGTGGATGCCCAGTTGATGGGCAAGACGCAAGAGGACAGTATAGAGGACTTCAAGGATGTCTACGATTTCGACGAGGAGCTCGATTGGAAGAAAAGAAAGAAGGAGTTCAGTGGATGAAAATAGCCTATTTGGACTGCTTTTCCGGTATAAGTGGGGATATGATATTAGGGGCTATGGTTGACGCGGGCCTTAACATAGATGAACTATCTGATGAACTTTCAAAACTAAAAATAACGGGCTTCAGCCTGGAGAGCAAAAGGGCAGTAAGGGGACCGATAGCTGCGACTAAGCTGAATGTCATAGCAGAAGATACGAATCTTCACCGTCATCTGTCCGATATAGTACATATTATAGATAGAAGTTCCATATCTCCTACCGCCAAGCAGACGGCTCGGAAGATCTTTGAAAGACTGGCTGAGGCTGAGGCTAAGGTTCACGGAACTACTCCTGACAAGATTCACTTCCACGAGGTGGGGGCACTGGACGCTATTGTGGATATTGTAGGGACTGTGGTGGGTCTGGAGCTTATGGGAATTGAGAAAATCTATTCTTCAGCTCTCAGATTCGGATCAGGGTTTGCAGAATCGGCTCACGGAGTAATCCCCATCCCTGCGCCCGCTGTGCTGGAACTATGTAAGGAGGTTCCTTCAGAGAGAACTGATGTAAAGGCGGAGTTGGTTACACCTACAGGAGCGGCGATTCTGACCTCCCTTGCTTCAGGCTTCGGGACGTCTCCCAAGTTCAGAACCGAGTCAATCGGATACGGCGCAGGAGGAAGAGACCTCCGAGAGATGCCGAACGTGTTGAGGCTTCAGATAGGCCAGACAGTTGGTGAGTTCCAGCAGGACTATTCAATTGTAGTGGAAACGAATATAGATGATATGACTTCAGAGATATACGGCTACATACTCGACAGGATGATAGAATCGGGCGCAAAGGACGCCTATCTTTCTCCTGTGGTTATGAAAAAGGGCCGCCCGGGGATAGTTTTGAGCGTCCTTTGTGATGACGATCACAAAGATTCGATAATTGAAACTATCCTGAACGAAACCACGACTATCGGGGTGAGAACATACAGAGTCGATAGGGTGAAATTAGAAAGGGAGTCGGGGTCCCTGGATACGGCTTTGGGACCTGTCAAGGTCAAGATCGCCCATCTGAACGGATCCAGAAGGATCACTCCTGAGTTCGACGACTGTGCGCGTATAGCAAGAGAAAGAGAAATCCCAATACTTGAGGTCTATTCTGCTGTGCAGAAAGCAACAGGAAACAAGCATAAGTAGGCAGCAAACGGTAACAGCATATAGGGAGAAGAGCTGGTGTCTACTGTCTACTCTTCTAAGAGGTGTCGCAAATGGAAACAGGAACGTTAAAACTGAAAGTGGGCTTGGCGGAGATGTTGAAGGGCGGTGTGATAATGGATGTGACTAATGCTGAACAGGCAAAAATAGCCGAGGACGCTGGGGCTGTATCTGTTATGGCACTGGAAAGGGTACCCGCCGACATCAGATCAGAAGGCGGAGTAGCAAGGATGGCAAATATCAGCAAGATCAGGGAGATTATGGACATTGTCTCTATCCCTGTGATGGCTAAGGTCAGAATAGGTCACTTTGTGGAGGCGCAGATATTAGAGGCGCTGGGAGTTGACTTCATAGACGAAAGCGAAGTCTTAACTCCCGCCGATGAGAACTTTCACGTAGATAAGTTCGCCTTCAATGTCCCCTTCGTCTGCGGGGCAAGGGACCTGGGAGAGGCGCTGAGGAGAATAGGTGAGGGAGCAGCGCTGATACGGACCAAGGGGGAAGCAGGTTCAGGAAACATCGTGGAAGCCGTCCGCCATATGCGCAAGGTTATGGGACATATCTCCAAACTAACTTCTATGAGGACAGAGGAGTTGATGACAGAGTCAAAGGAGTTGGGAGCGCCTTACTCTCTGGTCAAGATGGTGGCGGAAGCGGGCAAGCTCCCCGTTCCGAACTTCGCAGCGGGCGGAGTTGCCACTCCCGCCGACGCTTCCCTTATGATGCAGTTAGGAGCAGAATCCGTCTTTGTGGGATCAGGGGTATTCAAGTCCGAAGATCCCCCGCTGAGAGCAAAGGCCATAGTGGAAGCAGTAACCCACTACGACGATCCTGAAGTCTTAGTTAGAATCTCCGAATATTTAGGAGAGGCTATGGTCGGGATAGAGATAGCCTCGTTGTCAGCGGAGGAACTGTTCCAAAGCAGAGGGGTCTGAAGATGATAGGCATTTTGGGGCTTCAGGGGGATTTTGACGCTCACAAAGGGATGTTGACGCGGCTCGGGGAAGATCCCTGTATAGTTAAGAGACCCCAGGACTTGTCAAAAGTCGAAGGACTTATCATCCCCGGCGGAGAGAGCACAACTCTCTTAAAGCTTATAGAGGAGTATGCGTTTGTCCCCGCACTCGGAGACTTCCACAGTGGAGGAAAGCCTATCTTTGGAACCTGCGCAGGACTGATAATGGTAGCAAAGGAGGTTATAAACCCCTCTCAATTTTCTTTGGGCTTTATAGACGTAAAAGTTGAGAGAAATGCCTATGGCCGTCAGAGGGAAAGCTTTAGAAGCACAGGGAAGGTGAATCTTTCCTCTGAGTCTCAGGAGATAGACATGGTCTTCATCCGCGCTCCCAGGATAATCAGTCTGGGCGATGGTGCCGAGTCCATAGGGACGCTCGGCTGCGAGTGCGTTGTGGCAAGGCAGAAAAATGTCCTGGTATCGTCGTTTCATCCTGAACTTACAGATGATACGAGGGTACATAGATACTTCCTGGACATGATCTATGTTCAAGTTTTATGATAAGACATCAGACAGGAATGTCTGACCCACGCTTTCATATGTGTTGGTAGAACAGACATTCCTGTCTGTTCTTATCCGTTCTATGTGGATCTCTATAATCTTGTCCAGACTATTATGACCTAACACCTATTTGTCTATGATAAGACTATGCCTGACATTTGTGCTACTTTATGGGTCTTTGGTCTTTCCCTCCGATCAGTCAGTTGCAGAGGAGATATTACAGGGATCGGCCGACGAGTTCGATGCTATAAAGATCCTCCCTCCCGATGACAAGTCCGACAAGGAAAGGATAGTCTATGGGGATAACAGAGGCATCATTCACATACTCAAGCGGCAAAAGAGGGGCTATCTGGAGGAATGGAAAAGCAGAGAATTAGGAGGAGCAATCGGCGAAGTGTTCGTGGAAGATATGGACCTTGATGGTCAATTGGAGATAGTTGTCTATACCAACACAGGCAGGATATATTTCTGGGACCCGAGGACACACAGGCTCATCTGGCAGTCTATACAGACCAAATTTGAATCGATAACCTGTATGGAGATATACAACGTTGACGACGACGATCAGAAAGAATTTATCTTCATAGCGGATTCCCACCTTTACATATACGATGGTAAGGATCACTTCGAAGAGTGGAGGAGCGATGAGGAATACACAGCAGAAGATATGGTAATAGCCGATTTTGATGCAGACGGCCAAGATGAGATAGTCTTAAATACAGGTTTTGTCCTGGACGCTAGATTTCGGGATTTCGAGTGGCGATACAGAGAGCCGTTCGGCGATAGGCTCGGCATGCTGGACGTAGACGACGACGGCATTTTAGAACTGATAGGTGAATCCGCAGGACGATTTTTGAGAGTCTTTGACCTCGACTTGAAGAGGGAAAAATTGTTGGAGTAAAAGCAATACCGCTCCAGCGGTGAAATGCTGACAATGACATGACAAGAAAAGGTAAGGAGAGCCAAAGTAACACCCCAAAGGGAATATAAGAACTCCCAAGAAGAGGACAATGATACACAGGGAGGAACATGGAAACAGTAAAAGGTAAGATAAGATTTATTGTCTATCACAATCCCAAAGAGATATCCGAGATCAACATCAATGGCGAATCCTTGCATTGGGGCAACATCGGAGAGTGGGGGGAAGTGCTGAGAGAGGCGCATAAGTCCAGCAGAGTTGTAGAGGTCATCTACGACGGAGAAAAAGCGGATGTCAAGATTATGAAGGTAATTGTAATATAAGACGGCCAATGCATAGGCTAAGGCCAAGAAAGAGAGCAAGACGATGTCAAAAGAGGTCAATGTAGGCCTCGTCGGCTATGCGTTTATGGGCAAGGCACACAGCCATGCCTACAAGGACGTATCCATGTTTTTTGACATTGACGCTGTGCCTGTGATGAAAGCTATATGCGGAAGGACCCGAAGGGCGGTGGCGGAGGCAGCCGAGAAGTTCGGTTGGGAAAGCTATGAGACTTCGTGGGAAAACCTAATAAAAAGAGACGACATAGACCTTGTGGACATATCGACTCCGGGGGATACTCACAGAGACATAGCTGTAGCGGCGGCTGAGGCTGGAAAGCACGTCTTTTGTGAAAAACCGCTTGCGAACAACCTATCTGAGGCAAGAGAGATGCTATCTTCGGTGGAAGAGGCGGGTGTGAAGAACATGGTGGCGTTCAACTACAGGAGGATACCTGCCGTGGCACTGGCTAAAAAGCTCATCAATGAAGGGAGAATAGGAAAGATATATCACTGGCGAGCTACATACCTCCAGGACTGGGTTATGGATCCCGATTTCCCCTTAGTGTGGAGGCTCCAAAAGGAAAAGACCGGATCTGGTCCGCACGCAGATTTGAACGCTCACATTATAGATATATCGCACTATCTGGTGGGCGAGATATCCGAGGTTGTCGGGATGTCGGAGACGTTTATAAAGGAAAGGCCGCTCCCGGAGGCGACGGACGATGCCCTGGGAACGTCCGCTGGGAGCACAAGGGGAGAGGTGACGGTGGACGATGCCACCTTATTCTTGGCCAGGTTCGAAAACGGAGCTTTGGGCTCTTTCGAGGCGACGAGATTTGCGGGAGGGAGGAGAAATTACAACAGGTTCGAGATAAACGGGAGCGCGGGATCTATCGCCTTCAATCTTGAGAGGATGAACGAGCTTGTGTACTACAACCGCGAAGACGAGGGCCATATCCAAGGCTTCAGAGAGATCATAGTCAACGAGAGTGTACATCCCTATATTTCAGCCTGGTGGCCTCCGGGACATATCATCGGCTGGGAGCACACCTTTGTGCACGAAGTAAAGGATCTGATGGACGCCATAGCCAACAACACTCAAGCCCATCCCGATTTTGCGGACGGAGTCAAGTGTCAGGCTGTGCTTGAAGCTGTGACTAAATCGGTGGAGGAGGGCAGTTGGATTAAGGTCTCGGAGCTTTAAAGTGTATGTCCATCTTCTGGGCAGGCAATATCGGCACTAAATTCTTTATCGCACAGCAAACGAGGATTGTCAAATGAAACTCGGTGTCTTAACCGCACTGTTCGGAGAATGGTCGCTAGAAGAGACTCTGGACTATCTATCTAAAGCGGGTCTGAGCGTGGTCGAATTAGGAACTGGCGGTTATGGGGGAAGTCCGCACTGCGACCCGGATGAGCTTTTAGGGAACCAAGACAAGCTCAATACGTTCAAGAAGACAATCCAGGACAGTGGATTTGAGATCAGCGCGCTTTCCTGTCACGGAAATCCGATCCATCCGAACGAGGCGATAGCCAAAGAGCACCACGATTCCTTTGTGAAGACCTGTCAGTTATCCGAAAAGCTCGGAATCGATAGGATTAACGGATTTTCCGGATGTCCGGGAGATTCGGACGACGCCAAGTACCCCAATTGGGTGACCTGTCCCTGGCCACCGGATTTTACAGAGATCGTAAACTGGCAGTGGGAGGAAAAGGTCATACCGTACTGGAAAGAGGGATCGAGGATACTTTCAGATCACGGCGCCAAGTTCTGTATAGAGATGCATCCGGGCTTTGTGGTCTACAACTCAGAGACGCTCTTGAAGCTCAGGGACGAGTGTGGAGATAATATCGGTGCCAACTTCGATCCAAGCCACCTGTTCTGGCAGGGGATGGACCCCATCGCGTGCATAAGAGAATTAGGAGAGGCGATATTCCACGTGCACGCTAAGGACTGTATGGTCTACGAGGCTAACTCATCGGTCAACGGCGTGTTGGATACTAAACCCTATGGAGATGAGATCAACAGGTCGTGGATATTCAGGACCGTGGGATACGGCCACGGATACGAGTTCTGGAACGACTTTGTGAGCACCCTCAGGATGGTCGGCTACGACTATGTGATCTCAATCGAACACGAGGACAGCTTGATGTCCGTCAACGAAGGTTTGATGAAGGCGGTGACGTTCCTTCATGAGGTCCTCCTCAAGGAGACACCGGGGCCCATGTGGTGGGCGTGAGTTCTGGTATAATCTCTTATAAGAATTACCGCAGCTGCCGAGAATAGAAGTCTATCTGGGGACTGCGGTTGAACTTTCTACTCGAATCTCAATACCCTCTTTTTCGGCTTGGCAGACTATGTTTATCTGCTCGGCTTTCCGTCCGTACTCTTCGGGAGCATAGCATAAAACTTCCAGCTTTTCAGGAAGATTCCAGTATCTGCTGACCTCAGCCGACCTTTGAGTAAACTGTATGTTTTGGAAGGAGGGTGAGACGAGTATAAGATCGTAGTCGCTACCTATAAGTTCATCGCCCCTTGCGCGCGATCCGAAGATAATTGCCCTCTGAAGGGGGTACTCCGCGCTAAGTCGCTTCACAAAGCTCTTTAGGGCTTTCCAATCTATTCCGACCCTGCCTTTTTCAACAGTGTATGAACCCATGCTTTTACCTTCTCGGAAGCTTCTACCAACGTTCCTATCTTAGCTGTATCGTAATTTTGTTCGGGCATTCCGTTTGCTGCATCTGGATATCGGGAGACAGAATACTCAGGGTTCAACAGCCTTAAAGAGGAGAGGATATTCTCCGGAGCTTCAAGGGTTTTCCCTAATTCTATTGGACAAAATGCACAAATATCACATCCAGCTTGTAGAGATTGACCCTCTACCCATCGGAGAAAATTTTCTTGGTTTCAACGAGGGAGGCCGTCTTGCTCTGGAACAAGTTCGCTAGTGCAAGGAAATGCTCGGCAGTGGCTCGTGAAAAGACATCACGGCAGAATACAACGATGACAATCATCTGACCGCTAGAATACGCTCCTCCAGTGCCAAAAACGCTTTTTACGTTATAGTCGGAAACAAAGTCTTGTGCCGCAATTATCTTCCTACCCTCGTGATCTGCGGTTTCGGCAGCGTTTTCTACGAAAAACAAACCCACCGAACTTCCTATAGTTTCTATTATGATTTCTTCATCGTGGCTGTCAACCCAGTCCAGAGGTATACCAAGTTCTCTGATCAGACGGGAGATCATCGGAATAGCGCCGACGAAGGACGAGGAAATCAACGGAATCCCCACATGACCTTTCGACTTACGGCGGTCACACCAGTCCTCCTCCTGGCCATGGGTCCCGATAAGCGAGAGCACAGGGGTGGTCGTCTTCAACTCGGATACTACCCCGGCCGACTCAGCCAGTTTCCCAACAAATTCCTTGTTTGTCAGCGGCAGGACATTGAAAGGAACAGTCAGAAAGACTCGGGTGATTACAACTGACTCATCGAACTGCGTATGCAGCGCAGTGGCCAACTCTTGGGCGGCTTCCTCCAGACACTTCGATTGCTGTACACATGGTTCCACGTCTGCCCAGAGTTCTGTAAGTGCGGATGAAGTTGTTTGTTCGATCTTCATATTCATTCCTCCTAGCTTTTTGGTTGTGATGTGAGTTCCACACTGCAGAGGTTTGTGAACGGGAAGAATCACGGTTTAATAGGTAGGACAAGCTGTCGCTGCGGGTACCACCCAGCAAGCACAGATAGCAAATATATGAATTGAAGGAAGATAAAGATTAGACGTATTGCATAATAGTAGATGGATTTCTTATAAGCCAAAAGAAATCAAAAACTTGAAGCACAATATTGGACTATTTTGAAATCTCTCCCAAGCTCTTGTTTTACAATAACTTTTCAAAACGCATTCTTATTGTGCAATAGATCTATCAGATTATGCGTTTTAGGCGGCATCTCTCGTTCGATCTCGATAATAGCTCCTTTGAGAGCCTTTTCTGCGGCCTGATGCGAATAGAACGCCGCTGCGGACAGATGCCCGCTCTCCTTCAGATCTCGGAGAGTATCCAGATCTATCTCCGATTGTTCAAGCCAATTTTGCCCTTCGGGTCTCAACGTCTGATCCTCTTTTTAGATAGTAGGTAATCAATTAATAGCTAAAAGCGGGGCGATTGTCAAGCTGAATATCCGATCCATATTTTATCCTTGCAATTCCAATGACAAAAGCTTATTATAGATAAAGGCAAATGGAGGTTACGTGTCAGCAAGATTCTTGGCTCTACTACTGCTTTTCCTTTTGATCAGCGGATGCGGCGATACGTTGGACAAGAGTTCTTCGGATGCCTCGGCTGTCCTTGTGTTCGGGAGAGGAGGCGATTCGGTAGGCTTGGACCCGGCTTTGGAGGACGACGGAGAATCTTTAAAAGTATGCGACAATATATACGACAATCTGGTTCAATATAAGGACGAGACGACAGAGATCGAGCCGGGGCTTGCAAGATCGTGGCACGTTTCGGGTGATGAGCTAAAGTGGACATTTCACCTCAGAAGTGGAGTCAAATTCCACGACGGAACTAACTTTAATGCGGATGCTGTTGTCTTTTCCTTAGGACGTCAGTTCTTCAAGGACCATCCTTTTCACAAAGTAGAGGGGACATATAAATATTGGAAGTCCATGGGGATGGATGACATCATCAAGGATATCTACGCTACGGACGATTCTACGGTGGTCATCCAACTTTCACAGCAGAACGCAACGTTTCTGCCGAATCTGGCGATGAACTTTTGCGCCATTGTCAGCCCTGCCGCTGTAAGAAAGTGGGTAAACGACTATTTCAAGCACCCTGTGGGCACCGGACCCTTCAAGTTTGTCGAGTGGATCAAGGATGAGAGGATAGTGATGGAGAGGAATCCCGACTATTGGGGCGGTCCTCCGAAATTGGTAAAGCTCATCTTCAAATCAATCCTCGAAAACTCCGTGCGGTTCTTAGAACTCAAGACCGGCTCTATCGACGGGATGGACAATGTTATCCCCGATTTTGTCGATGACATTAAATCGGATGACAATCTGAAGCTTTTGACTCAATTGGGCATGAACGTCGGCTACCTTGCGATGAATATGGAGATGGAGCCCTTCAACGACAGGAGAGTCCGAATAGCGATAAATCACGCCATAAACAAGAAATCCCTGGTAGACAATCTGTATCAGGGGCTGGCTATCCCGGCTAAAAATCCCATTCCTCCTCCTCCGGCTATGTGGGGCTACAACGATGAGATCGAAGATTACGTTTACGATCCTGATATGGCAAAAAAGCTCCTCGCCGAAGCCGGATTCCCCAACGGGTTTAAGACCGAACTCTGGGCTATGCCTGTTCCGAGACCCTACATGCCCCAGCCAGAGAAGATAGCCGAGGCGATTCAGGCGGACTTAAGGGCTGTGGGGATCGAAGCCGATGTCTTGAGATATGAATGGGGGACCTATTTAGATAAGGTGGAGAACGGCAACCATCAGATGGCCCTTTTGGGATGGACGGGAGACAACGGCGACCCCGACAATTTCCTCTACGTCCTTTTGGACAAAAACGCCGCGGTTAAACCGGCTCAGAACATCGCATTCTACAGGAGCGAGGAACTCCACGAGGTTCTGGTCGAAGCGAGGAGGATCACCGATAGAGCAAAAAGGGCGGAGCTTTACAGAAAGGCGCAGGAGATCGTACACAGTGATGCGCCCTGGGTCCCCTTAGTCCATTCGACCCAGATGGCGGTGTTTAAGAAGTCTGTGGTAGGGTTCAAGCTCCATCCGACGGGGAGTAAGATATTTAAGAACGTCGAGATTGTCAATTAAGGCAATGAGATCGTTCATCCTGAAGCGCTTGGCTCTGTTGATCCCGACGCTGTTGGGTATATCTGTTGTGGTATTTTTAATGATCCACCTCGTGCCGGGCGATCCCGCTCAGGTGATGCTGGGAGAACGAGCGAGCGCGGAAAGCCTGGCGGAGCTCAGAGCTGAGTTAGGTCTGGATAAGCCGTTTTACGTCCAGTTCGGAAGATTCTTCTTCGGACTAATACAAGGAGATTTGGGAAGGTCTATAAAGACACACGAGCGTGTGATCGTGGAACTTAAAAACAGATTCCCTGCGACGGTGGAGCTGGCAGTTGCAAGCATGATCTTAGCCTCCATAGTCGGAATCTCAGCTGGAGTGCTGTCGGCCGTAAGGCGCGGCACCATCTTAGATTACACCGGGATGATGGTCGCTTTGATAGGCATATCTATGCCTATATTCTGGCTGGGGCTGATATTCATACTCATCTTCTCGGTGAGTCTGGGGCTTTTCCCTATGTCGGGAAGGTTAAGTTCAGATGTAGAGCTGGATGTTGTGACCCGATTTTACGTGATAGATAGTCTGCTCGGCGCAAATATAAGAGCTTTCAAAGATGCCCTGTGGCACCTATTTCTGCCCGCGGTCGCCCTTGGGACGATTCCGATGGCGGTGATAGCAAGGATGACCCGATCGAGCATGATAGAGGTGATGGGCGAGGACTACATAAGGACGGCCTGGGCGAAGGGACTCTCAGAAAAGATCGTAGTCCTGAAGCACGCTATGAAGAACAGCTTCACGCCGACGCTGACCGTGATGGGCATCGAATTTGGATATTTGTTAGGCGGGGCGATAATAACTGAGACGATCTTTTCGTGGCCGGGTGTTGGCAGATGGTTGCTCTTTGCCGTTCAGGCGAGGGATTTCAGAGCCGTTCAGGGAGGAGTCCTATTGATAGCGATCACGTTCGTCTTGATCAACCTTATCGTGGATCTCCTCTATGCATGGCTCGACCCGAGGATAAAGTACGCCTGACGATATGTCGAATGAGCGTCTTAAAGGAAGGAGTCTACTCTATGAAGGATGGAGGAGACTCAAGAGGAACAGGCTGGCCATAATCGGAGGGGGCATACTCCTTTTCTTCCTTCTAATAGCTATCTTAGCGCCGGCGATAGCTCCTCATGACCCTATTCAACAGCATCTTTACAGCAGATTGACTCCTCCGTCTAAGGAATCTCTCTTCGGGACCGATGATTTTGGGAGGGACATCCTAAGTCGGGTTATCTACGGAGCGAGGATCTCACTGAGGATAGGCTTGGTCTCCGTCGCCATCGCGCTGTTCGTAGGTACTGCCATGGGCTTGGCCTCCGGATATTGGGGCGGGTTCGTGGACAATCTGATCATGAGGTTTGTGGATGTGATGCTTGCCTTTCCGAGCATCCTTTTGGCTATAGTGATCGTGGCGATCATAGGTCCGAGCTTAAACAACGCTATGATAGCTGTGGGGATAGTGGTGATTCCCCAGTACGCAAGGCTGATCAGGGCCTCAGTGCTGACGATAAGGGAACAGGAATACGTTCAGGCGGCGCGGGCTTTGGGGGCGAAGGACAGCAGGATCATATTAAAGAGTATCCTCCCCAACTGTGTGGCGCCTCTGATAGTTCAATCTACTATCGGTATGGCGACGGCCATACTCGACGCCGCCGGATTGAGCTTTCTGGGCTTGGGCGCACAGCCGCCGACGCCCGAATGGGGAGCTATGTTGAGCGGGGGACGAGAGTTGATACTTAAAGCCCCGTGGGTATTGACGTTCCCCGGCCTTGCGATACTGCTCTGCGTAATGGGATTTAATCTATTAGGCGACGGATTGAGAGATGCGTTAGATCCCAGGATGAAGGTTTAGAATATCTATTGGGGAGACGGCACTGGACTGCGAAATTCAGGGAGGATGCGAAGTTGCCGTTGAGAATCCCTTTTGCGCTGTTCGTGGCTGCGCTACTCCCTCTGAGCTGTGGAGAACGGAGCGATCAAGATGCCCATGAAATACGCAAACCATCTATTGGAGTATATCCAGCAAGACGGATGAGAGATGAGACAAGCCAGCCACCTTTGGGATGGGAAATCGTTACATTTCATGGCGAACAAGGTAGAACTGCTGTATATCTCGTAGAGCATCAGCCAATCTTCACGGAGCAGAATATCGTTTCATCTACACCTTTTGAACGGAAAGGATTTGTAGGAGTAGCATTGGACGCAGCTGGCACGGAGGCTTTGAGCGAGTATAGCGCTGATACTTCGCATCAGAATCAACCCGTAGCAACAAAGATCGGCGCTCGCTGGGTGAGTTTTCCTATTCTGCTGGCACATATACGACATGGGCGCTCTATACTTGGAGGACTCACGGAGGAAGAAGTAGAAAGCGTAATTGAGGCTTTTGCAAGTCAGTGAAGCAATGATAAAAGATAGGCAAACAACTTAGAAACCGAACATTCTACAAAACCTGTTTAATATGGATCAGCGGACTCATAGCTCCACCTATCAATCGTTTACACAGGAGTGAAAGTTCTGGATGAATTGATCTACGCCTCAGCGACAGCACTGGCAGAGGCAATTCGCACCAAGACGGTCTCTTCGGAGGTGGTGGTGAACGCCCACCTGCAGCGCATCGAATCTGTGAACCCAAAGATAAACGCAGTTGTGCAGTTGACAGCAGATGCAGCCCGTAAAGAGGCACGTAAAGCCGATGCCGCTCTGGCACGGGGAGAAATCAAGGGTCCGCTTCACGGTGTGCCGATGACAATTAAGGATTCGATAGAGACGGCTGGCGTGATCTCTACATCAGGTACTAAAGGGCGTGCCTCCTTTGTGCCGACACAGGATGCGACTGTCGTGGCCCGACTCCGTTCCGCAGGAGCGATCCTGCTGGGGAAGACCAACGTCCCTGAAATGGCAATGGCCGCTGAGACTGACAATCTGGTTTACGGGCGTACTAACAATCCATACGATCTGTCGCGCACATCCGGTGGCAGCACCGGCGGTGAGGGTGCCATCATCGCAGCGGGAGGATCTCCTCTGGGTCTGGGAAGCGACGCAGGAGGCAGCGTCCGAGTCCCCTGTCATTACTGCGGAATCGCCGGCATGAAGCCGACCACCGGCAGAGTACCGATCACAGGGCATTTCCCCCCTACGGACGGGGCGGGAAAGGCGCTGTGGCAGCTTGGTCCAATGGCCAGGTTTGTTGAGGATCTGACCTTGATCCTCTCAATTATTGCCGGAGTGGACTGGCGCGATCCATCGGTTGTCCCGATGCCGCTCAGTGACCCTCAAAAAGTAGATATCAAGGGGCTGCGCATAAGTTTCCACACCGATAACGGTATTGCATCTCCTTCGGTTGCAACGGTAGATGCCGTGAAGGCAGCCGCAAAGTCGCTATCTGATGCGGGTATATCGGTGGTGGAGGATCGCCCTGAATGTATCCAAGAGACTTTCGATCTAATACTCGGTCTGATTGGTGCAGACGGCGGATCTGGTATAGAAGCCCTGCTTAAGACGGTCGGAACTGCGGAAATACACCCCTTGTTGGAGCGCTTTCTGGAATTGATGCGTCGTTATGAGATGTCAACTTTTGAGTTTGAAGATTTGCTCGCCAGAATTGATGTGTTCCGAGGTGCTATGATTTCCTTCATGGAGAATTACGATGTCATCATTTCACCGGTCAACGGCTATCCTGCTCTGCCCCACGGCGTCACATTTGACGACGACAAGTTGCTGGCCCAAAGTTACACCTTCACCTATAACCTGACGGGATGGCCAGCTGTGGTCGTCCGGGGCGGAACTTCGCCTGAGGGCCTGCCCATAGGTGTGCAGGTGGTGGGTCGACCCTGGCGTGAGGATGTGGCACTGGCTGTGGCCCAGCACATCGAGACTGCTCTGGGGGGCTTTAAGCCTCCGCCGATCTAAGCTCAAAGGGGAGCTTGAGGAAAGAAATATGTCAGAGGGGCCATATTCCAAATTTATCAAAGAGGGGTTGATCCTGCGCGACTATCTGGCTGTGGATCGAACGGTTATCGCCAATGAGAGGACTTTCCTCGCATACATACGGACGGCTTTAACCCTCTTTATAGCCGGGGTGTCTTGTATCCAGTTCTTCGATTCTGTCGCGATCGAAATAGTCGGATGGATATTCGTCCCTATGGGAATAGCGACTTTCATAGTGGGATTTACAAGATACAAGAAGATGAAAGGCCTAGTTCGAGGAATAAAAGAGGATGATACTACTACGCCTTACACACATTAAAAGAGATACAGTTATGGGAAGTTACGCCAACAAAATATTAGTCTTATGCCTCGTCGTCGCGGGCTGTGCGGCGCCTGGTCACCTGAAAACGAGCTCAAGGCCCGGGGAGAAGACGGAACTTAAAAGCGAGGCTTTGATTCACTTTGTCACGGCTAAAGCGTTCGAACTCAGGGAGAATTACTACGCCGCTATCGTGGAGTTTATGGAAGCAGCAAGGTTAGATTCGACTTCAGCATCTATATATTACGCTATCGCCCGAAACTACATGGCGCTTCGTGAATTTGACCATAGAGCCATAGAGTTCACTCAAAAAGCGATAAGAATAGACCCCTCCTTTGAAAAGGCGAACAATCTTCTGATCAACCTCTATCGCAAAAAGGGTGACAGTATCAGAATGGAGAGAGGAATCAAGAAGCTTATAGAACTCGAGCCGAGATATTATAACAGGTATTTTGATCTCATCAATCTGTATTTCCGCGAGAACAGGTCAGCAGATGCTGTAAAGATACTCGACAAGCTGGAGACCATAGAGGTTCTCCCAACTAATATACGTTTTGCGATAGCGAGGAATTACTCGGTCCTTGGAAAGATGCCGAAGGCCAAGAAGAACTACCGCAGGGTCATCGCTGACGATCCGAATTTCGTGGACGCCTGGCTGAGATTGGGTCTGATTCTAGAATCTGAAGGAGATAAAGAAGGAGCAATGGAGCTTTACGAGGAGGTCCTTAACCAGGAGACACAGAAGGGGAATCCGAGGGACATAAATATATTCGACAGGCTCTCCTCGATATACCTTTCCGATGACGATTTGATAGACAGAGCGATAGAGAAGACAGGAGAAAATAGGGACTTCCTATATTACTTGGGTTCGACCTTCTTGACGAAAGGGAAATTCAAAGAGGCAGAGGTCGTGTTTAAGGCCCTTGCAGATGAGGGAAAAGACGATAAGGCTTATAATCTTTTGGGAGCCTCGCTGTCGGCTCGAAAGAAGTACGATGAGGCAGTCTGGGCGTACAAAATGGCGTTAGAGGTTCAGCCGAATAATAGCGACTACCTGCTCTCTTTAGGGCTTGCGTTAAGCCGCTCCAAGCGTCACGATGAAGCGGTGGAACTATTTCGATCCCGTCTTGAGGAGGAACCGTACAAGAAGCTCTATCTCTTCGGACTGGGCCAGGCTTTGAGCCTGGCAGATTCCCACAATGAGGCGATTGAAACGCTCCGCTCCCTGGTGGAGATGGAGCCGGACAACGTTGAGTATCAGTATGGGCTTGGGGACGCTCTGTACAGATCGAGTTCTTACACCGAGGCAGTAGCTGTGTTTCGGGCGCTCCTTGAGCGAGATCCCAATAATACAGAATTTGCACTTTCACTGGCCTACACGCTAAGCCGCGCAAAACTTCACAAAGAGGCAATTAAACTTTTCAGAGACCTCCTTATGGGCGACCCTGAAAACGAAAGCTATCTTTTTGGATTAGCTCGAGCTTTAAACCGTTCCGGAGCTTACGATGACGCCATTCAGATTTATGCTTCTCTTGTGGAAAAAGATCCCCAGAACACAATCTATCTGTTCGGGTTAGGAAATGCCCTGGAACGAACCGGGTCCTCCGATGAGGCGGTAAGCACATTTGAGACTCTGCTCAGGATAGATCCAGACCATGCGTTCACCCTTAATTACTTAGGTTATATATTCATAGAAAAGGGTATAAAGCTGCACGAATCGGTCGGGATGATCAAAAAGGCATTAGTCCAAGAACCCCAAAACGGACCATTTTGGGATAGCTTAGGATGGGCGTATTACCAACTAGGACAGTTAGACAAAGCCGAGGAATCCCTGGATAAGGCCGTTACGTTTGTGAATGAGAACGATAAGGAAAACGCCGTTATATTCGATCATTTGGGCGATATTTCGTTTACCCTGGAAAAGTTTCAAAAGGCCCAGACTCACTGGATCAAGTCCCTTCAGATAGATCCTGAAAACGACAAGGTAAGGGAAAAGCTTGAGAGGCTGTCAAAATAGGAGTCTCTTGAGGCTTTTGGGCGTTGTGCTCGTTCTACTATGTGGATGTGCCCAGAGCGGTGTAATGAGAGATTTAACTCTCCAGGATATAATGGCCGTTCTCAGTAGGAACAAGCAAGATTTAAGGGACTTGTATGGGAGAGCAAACGTATTCTTGGATGTGGACGGGGTAAAGAACAGGGTCTGGGCATATGTGGCGTTTAAGAGTCCGGACTTAATGAAGATACAGGTAAATGGGTCGTTAGGAGTAAACGTCATGACGGCGCTGGCTTTCGGGGACAGTTTGGAGGTCTATCTCCCCAAAATCAAAAGTGCCGTAAAGGGAAAGATAGATGGCGATATATTTTTGCGGTTTTCAGGCATGGACTTCGGACCGGACGATCCGAGGCTCGCCTTTTTAGGGATAGTAAATCTAAAACAAGAAGATATAGCAAATGTCATCGAGTTCGATTTGCAGGACAATAGATGGCTGATCGTTCTGGACGAGGGCTGTAAGATTCGCCGGGTCTGGATAGATAAGAAAGGAAGAGTTCCACTGGAGGAGTCCGTCTATGATCTGAGCGGAAATTTAGTCTTCAGACGGATAATGAAAAATTACAAGAAGACAGGAGGCGTTCTGCTTCCCAATCAAATCGAGATATTTCACCGCCAGAACACGGCTAGAATCGAGTTTATCCATCGAAAGGTAAACAGAGGCGTGGACGATAAGAGCTTTCAGATGAAAATTCCACAGGGCGTAACGGTGGAAAGATTTTGACGTTCCCATTGAGGGAAAATGAGCTCGCTTCAGGGATTGATCCCCCACAATCACTGCAGACTCCAGCTAAGCGACGTCAATGCGACCTCCCCCCGATTGAATCTATCGGGGGGGGAGCAAAGCAATCTCAATTCTGGGTTGTCTCATAGAAAATCCCTTCCTTACAGGGAAAGCATTGGCCCGGAGCGTAAGCTCCATATGAAATAAAGATAAAATCTTCGGAGGTGAAAATGGCCGACGAGCAAAAGCGACAATTTGTAAATTTTTCCTTCTACAAAGTAGATAGGTCCTGGAGAACGTTACCTTCTGACGAAAAGCAAACGGGGAAAAGAGACTTAATGGCCGTTGTGGAGGATTTCTCATCAGATGTTAAATGTTTGAGCTATTCTACTGTGGGCATGCGAGCCGATGCCGATCTTATGCTGTGGCGGATATCATATTCTCTGGAGTCGTTTCAGGGGATGACGACAAAACTCCTGTCAACCGGCCTGGGAAAATATCTAGACACTACATATTCGTTTCTATCTATGACCAAAAAATCGACCTACGTGGATAAACACACCCACAAGGGACAGGAAGGTGTGAGGTTGACTTTAACTCCAGGCGAGGGGAAATATCTCTTCGTGTATCCGTTTGTCAAGACCAGAGAATGGTATCTCCTGGCTAAGCCGACACGCCAGGGCATAATGAACGAACATATACAAATAGGTCACAAGTATCCGTCTGTGCTACTGAACACCACCTATTCATTCGGTCTGGACGATCAGGAGTTCGTAGTGGCGTTTGAGACGAACAAACCCGAGAATTTTCTCGACCTCGTGATGGAACTTCGAGGGACAGAATCGAGTAGATACACAGAAAGGGATACTCCCATATTCACCTGTATTGCCCGTGATCTTGAAGGTGCGATCGACGCTCTAGGGTGATATAATAATGATATTACAGACCCTACTAAGATTCTTCCGACGGCTGAGAAGATTAAGATACAAACGGGTGATCGTCTTCGGGGCTATCATCCTAATCTTGGGCACTTTCGGGATACTCTACTTTGAAAAGGGGGAAAACGATCAGTTCTCCAACTATAAGGACGCCGTCTGGTGGCTCTTTGTGACGATGACCACCGTCGGCTATGGAGATAAGTTCCCCGTAACTTTAGGCGGAAGGATCACAGCCGGAGTCGTAATGCTCATGGGCATCGGGCTTTTGGGAGTGCTTATCTCTGTGATTACGGAAAATCTCTTAGAGAGCAAAATAAAGGAAGACAGAGGCATGAAGAACGTAACAGTCAGGAGACAAGTGATCTTGTGCAACTGGGGCACAAAGGCTCGAGACATCATAGATGAGTTTATGATGGATTCAAAGATGGCAGATACACCTATAGTGTTGATAGATGATATGGAACATAAGCCCCCGATAGATCAGGAGAGCGTGCTCTTTGTCAGCGGGGACAGCACGTCTGAGGATACTCTAAAAAGGGCGGGAATATCCGACGCGGAAACCGTTATTGTGCTCTCAGACGAGGACGTCGAAGTCTACTCAAGGGACGCTAAGGCGATACTGACCGTCTTGACCGTAAAGTCTTTGAATCCGGATGTCTATACCTGTGTAGAGCTTCTGGATGCGGAGAACACTCGGCACGCCGAAAGAGCAAAGGCAGATGAGGTGATAGTCACGGGTGAGATTTCCAGAAGGCTTTTGGCCCGCTCCGCTCTGGATCATGGGATCTCGAACGTGGTATCTGAGCTCGTGTGCGGCAGTTACGGAAACGCATTCTTTAAAGTGGATATATCTCCCTCTATGATAGGTCAGTCTGTGGAAGTTCTGCTCCTGTCTTTAAAGAAGAATTACAAATCTACGTTGATAGCTATAGAGAGGGGAAAGGAAAATATCACCAATCCCGAACCTGGTGAGATTATTCAGGAGGACGATCTCCTGATCGTCCTTACACAAAAAAGACCGAGTCTGACTTGAGAAAGGGGGAAAAGGGCTTTGAGCATGTTTGGAAGGGCAAAGGCGATATTCAAGTCGAGGAAAAAGAGCAAGCCTTCATCAGAGAAAAAGACCGTTCAAAATCTGGGAATAGGCGACGTTGTCTCCTATTACGGTCAGGACTTCATAGTCAAAGGGAGCATTAAATATTCCGAGGGAGGCGACCAGTGGTTCGGGTACAGGCTCGTTGAGGGAGATGAAGTCAAGTGGCTCGGCGTCGAAGAGGACGACGGCCTAGAGCTTACGTTCTGGGAGAAAGTAAAGATGCGTATTCCCAAGCCTGTGCCGGATGTTCTTAACTACGAGGGTGAGGAATTCGAGCTAGAGGAGCACGGACACGCAAAGGCTACTTTGACCGAAGAGTCGGGGAACGCAAGGATAGTGGATGTGGAATACTGGGATTTCGAGGGGAAGGACGAAAATCTCCTGTCGGTCGAAAGATGGGGAGAAGAATACGAAGTAAGCGTGGGGAGCTCCATAGATGACTACGACATAGAGGTATATCCAGGGAGCCTGGATTAGCATTACTATGTAGGCCTGCTTCTCTATAAGCCAAGACCCTGCGGGAGTTCGACCTGCTGGAAGTGGCCTAAAACTCTCCTCTTCGGCTTATCCACAGGAAGTTGCTATGAAATGCCCAACTGGTAGCATTCTTATACTATTAGTGATTATTGGCACCTTGACCTTTTCGGAGTTGGGTCACGCGCAGGATGAAACCGTACCAACAAAAGAAACGTTGTTGGCATTGTCAGCGTTGGAAGGGCTGCACGCCAAGCTCGCTGAACGTGCGGATGTGACCCTTGACGAAATAGTTATGGAAGCCGCAAGAACTGTATATCTCCCGGAGAACAGGGCGCGCACCACTTTGGCGATGCTTATCGGAAAGGTGATCTCCGATAGCAAGGTGGAGGCAGATTCCCTGAACCTGAAAAAGGAGATTGAGCAAAGGGCAGCAACCCTCTCAGGAGTGGAAGCTGACACTTTTTCCCTCTTCGTCACTGAACTGTTGACCTTGACGCAGGCCTCCCTTGAAGGGGGAGAGAACCCTTTCATGGATGAAATCCTGGGTGAGGCGGCGGATGCGGTGAATCTAGATGAAAACAAGGGCAACAATCTTGCTCGGACATTGGTTTATTACGCGGCCAAAAAGCTGCGTCCTCTCCCACGGAAGCAGATAAAACAGATACCGCGCGGAGCCTATGTGCTCGCAGTTCACTTACAAGCGTCGGATCGGTTCTTAGCTGAGCGAAAGATGAAATCTTGGAGCGAGAAAACAATAAGGACCGGCACCAGCTACATATCGAAAAAGTTGAGCAAGTCTATGACAATGAGTAGAAGGTTCAGGCGGATAGTGCCTTGTTACAACATCGCGGATTCGAAGGATCTAATGGCAGACTATCTGCTTGTGCTCCATGTGGAGAGCGAGACTTGGGACTGGGTCAGAGATACAAGGGAAAGGTCCGAGAGAGATCCAGACGAACTCCTGGTCTCAAAGAAGAGAAAGAGTTATGAGGAGAGAAAACGTGAAGGCATGTTATACGAGATTACCGTTGAACTTGAGGAGAGGATCGAGATGCTGCCCGATGGGAAAAAAGTGTGGAGTGACCACGCAACACTGAAAAGATATGTCGATGAGCTGGTCGGTGCGGTGAAGGAAAACGAATTCTTTATCACAAGGCGTGACTGGAAGATTCACACAAGCTCAGTCCACCACGGCATCTGGGACCTCGTAACCCGTCGAGCAATCAGTGATTTCTCCAAATTGAAATAGCGACTATCGGAAGGAGGCATATCATGGAAACTTTTCGGTCTTTGTTCGCGTGGCGGGGACTCCTGGTGCGCTGGATAGTCGGACAGATAGCCACATTTGTGATCGTAGGATCAGTTTGGGCAGGGGTAGAACTCGATGCTGTCAGGACGATATGTGTGTGCTCAGTCGTTCAGAAAGGAAAAATACTTGCCCCAGATTTCAGTGAGTTCTTGGCGGGATACCTGGACAACGTTAAGAACTACACGCTCCACAACCTCGATGAGTACAACTTAAAAGAAAGATTCATACTTAATCGGGAAAAACCAGAGATGCCTGCGCGAGAGAAGGCCGCTGAGTTAGGTGCTGACGCCCTGCTTCTGGCAAAAGTAGAGGACTTCAAGGACTACGATCGCAAAGGAAAGGTGGAGCTCCGTCTGCTCGATGTGAAGAGCGGAACGGAGATCCGAAAATGGTCCGCTACATTCGAAGCCCCTTACTTCGATCCTCCCAGGTACCGTAACATCCGACCCTACGGCAACCTCGATGAGGTTTTCGCAGAGTTTCCCGTCAGGATGTACGAGGCTCCTATAGAGATCAGGTTGCTGGTGGTGTCGGATCAGCGCCTTAGGGGCGAGGGACGCCGTACGAAGGACTATTTGATGTCCCAATTGGCCCTTGCCTCCCGGATTATGGAACGAGAATTCGGCATGAAACTCATCGTTGAACGGGTTAAGCGATGGCGGCCGCCCGAGGGCGACATCACCAGCATAGCCAAAGCGGCTGCGAGCATTCCGGGCAGAGAGAATGTCAATCTTACCTTGGTGAGTCTCGGCCCTCCTGCTCCGACTACTTACTGGTCCGGACCAACGGCTATTGGCTATGCGCGCCTGCACACCAACGTCTTCGTGACGAAGATCATGAACGCCCACGTCTTTGTTCATGAGATTGCGCACGTCTTCGGCGCTATCCATGTCGACCAGAAGGGGTGCATTATGCAACCTATCCTTGCACGTCATCGAATGGCAGAACGAATCGAGATTTTGCCTCACATAATGTTCAGCCAGACGAACAAACGGATAGTAAACATTACAAAGTCCATACCTATCGGAGGGGACTACGAGCGCCATCTGGACAAGGTCTCAAAGCTCGCGTCGATCTACGAGGAACTGAAAGAAGATCATTTGGCAGAGCTCGCATCTTATTATTCTAGATTGCTGGTCAATCTGGGCAAGATCGACGAAGCTCTCGAACTACTTCAGGATGCGCTAAAGGTAGACCCGACCGATTCCGTGCTCCGGTACTTTCTCATAGAAAATCTCCTCAAGGCGGGAAGATATGAGGAGGCACAGCAGCTAAAGCAGGCTGATTTTGACCTTCGTAAGGCTAGCCTTACCAAAGCAACGAAGGGAGGGCTAACGTTCAAGGACTATGCCTCAATTCGTCTTTCGACTTCCTTTTTGATCTTCGGGGAACTTTCCGCCGGCAGACACAAAGTCAGGAAAATCACCGTATCAAACCTGGGGACAGAGACGCTCGAAATATCCCGGATCACCTCACCTCCAAAACCGTTTTCTCTATCGGAGGACATGCCCAAGACCTCGAGGGTGGAACCGGGGGAATCCCTGGACATAGAGGTGATCTTCCGTCCTAAAGCGGTTGGCTCGTATCAGAGCACGTTTGAGATCTTTAGCAATGCACGTAAAAAGGGACTCACTTCGGTGAGCCTAACAGGTCGGGGGATATAGTAAGGACTCCCATTTGCATAGAATGAACTGAAAAGAAGATCGGGCGAGTCAAGGCGCTATTCAGTATCTTTGCAACAGAGTATGACTATGTTATTCTTGCTATTTGACAGGACAGGAGCATAAGGGGTAAAAAGAACGCTATAGGATTTAAGAGCTTTATCACTATACTAGGACCTGATATCGCCGTTGCGGCTTCGGGCGTGGGCGACATGGTGGCTGCAACTGTGAGCGGGGCCAAATACCGGCTGGTGAAATTGTGGGCGGCCGTTGTCGAAGCCATCTTGGAATACACCCTCACCGAAGGACTCGCGAGGTGGCAGTTATCCACAGAGACGACAATCCTGGAAGGCTGGGTCAAAAGAATTGGGGCGTCCGGTCTAATACTACTTTTTGGCCTACCCTGTGCTCTGGTCCTTTATAGTGGGAGGCGCCTTGATTTCAGCCTGCGGCCTTGCGGCATATGGTATGTTTCCTAGATTGTCGCTGAATACCTGCGCTATCCTACATTCGCTTGCCGCATTTGCCATAGCCCTGAAGGGAGAGTACATCTGGTTTGAGAGCATTATCAAATTCTTTGTGGGCGTTATGTTCGTCACGATAGTCGGAAGCGCACTTTGCGTCTGGACCGGCGCTGTGCCCGTACGGAAATCCCTGATCCCAAAAGTTCCCCAGGTATCGGGGAAGTTCCTCCTGGGAGTCGTAGGCGGCGTAGGTGGAACCTTGACTCTTCTGTCCTACGGATATACTGACTAAGAGAGAAAAGATGGAGCGGGACCGAATACATCAAGGCCATAAGCATAGACCTGTCCACAGCAAATATTCTGACAGGATTGTTCGGTGCGGCGATCATAATCTTCTCGTCTGATGTGCTCCATAAAGGAGGCATACAAGTATCGGGAAAAGAGGGCGTCCTGAAGATGGCACAGCTTCTTGGAGGCGTCGCAGGCGAAGCGGGACGTTGGATATTCCTTGTAGGGTTCTGGGGCGTTATCTTTACTTCGGCTCTGGGAGTCTGGCAGGGAGTGCCTTATATGTTTGCAGACTATGTGGCTCTTTTGAAGGGACTTTCACAGGAGGAAAGAGAAAGGACAGTAAGTTCAAAATCTATATGGTACAGAGCGTATCTGACCTTTTTGGCGTTCCCTCCTATATATGAACAATAAGAGGGAATGGATAGGACAAAACTTGAAAAACGGCGTCCCGTCCAACGTAGTCTTGATCTTGGCTTTCGTTCTTTTGGGCTATCTGTGCCTGGGACAGATAGCAGAAATTATCAACAAGTTACGGTAGATCAATAAAACTTCACAACGTTTTAGCGCTACAAGCGCAGGAACACAAAAAGGAGGCAAGGCAATTGGAAGCGATACTCAATCAGTTAGGTCAGTTAAGAGAGGCGGCTCTCTATTTCGTCGTGGGCTTGGTCGCGCTCATAATTGGGCGTAAGATTTTAGATTTGGTTACCCCCCACAGTATGAGCCAGGAGATAGGGGAGAAAAACAACGTAGCTGCCGGCGTTACAGCGGGAGGATTCTACGTGGGCTTGGCGATCATAACCCACGCCGCCATAGCCGGAGTAACTCTGGACTCTTTATGGAGAGACGTGCTCAATTCAGTGATATATTTCGTGTTCGGCCTCGTTGCTTTAGCAGTCGGCAGGAAGGTTTTGGATCTGATAACGCCCTTTAGCATCAATAAGGAGATCGTGGAGGATCAAAACGTAGCTGCAGGTGCCGTTGAGGCATCTTTTTACGTAGCTATAGCCATCATTATCCACGCTACGGTGTCTTAAAGGAAAGGATAAGCGATAGCGGCAAGGAACGAGTAAGATGCTTCAAAGAGCTCAAGTAAACCATTTTGAGCTGGGATGTCGAGATACAAAACTGGAGAGTACTTCCGAATCTGGGTACCTTTGGGGGCTATGTAACCTTGGACTGTGGGCTGTACGTTCTTCGATTACCTACTTTCGAGAACCCCATTTCTGGGCGCTATTATGCCACCAGAACTTCTTTAGATCAATGTCCTATTTGACATTCGCTACAGTGGAAGCAAGAAGAATGAATATACGAGAGTCCCAGATTGAAGATATTTTTGCAACATCCCAGAGCTGTTAAAAGGAATCTTTGAGATAAGTGAAGATGCAACGTTGACTGCTCGCCAGAATATTCTTCCTTCAGGGAATAAGCTAGACTTGCTATTCGTTCTTTACTTTAACTTGCATTTAGACTGCAAAAATTGTGGATGCACTTGGAATTTCTAAACGGGAGGTGTAAAGAGGAATTAAATGCGTGCTGTAGGAATTATCACAATGTCCTTGGTTTCACTGGTTTTGTAAATATAGATCTACCGTCCTCTCGGAAACTCTGGGAAAGACTCTTATAAAATGAGGTCGTGAACTTTAAGACGTATGAAAGTCTTTTTGAAAGAGGAAGAGCTTCGATGAGGGTTATCTAACCAAAAGGAGGTAGTCAAAATGGGAAAAGGAATGTTTTCTCGTATAGCTGACATTACAAAAGGCAACATGAACGCACTTTTGGACAGGGCTGAGGACCCTGAGAAGATGATCAAGCAGATGGTGATAGAGATGGAGGAAGCCGTAAATAAGTCCACAGCGTCCGTGGGAGTGGCTATCGCCAACGCGAAGAGATTAGAAAGGGAGTACGAAAATAAGAAGAAGCAGGCGGAGGAGTGGGAAAGGAAGGCGATGTTAGCTGTGGAGAAAGGAAGCGATGACCTCGCCAGAAAAGCTTTGGAGAGAAAGAATGCGCTGACGAAGGCGGTAGATGATCTTTCGCCTGTCTTGGAGGAGTCAAGAAATACAGCCGGGCAACTAAAAGGTCAGCTGGATCAGTTGAAGACAAAGCTTGAAGAGGCTCGTGTTCGTCAGGGCACTCTAATAGCCAGGCATAGAGCGTCGCAGGCAAAAAAAGCACTTGCCCAAAGCGTCTCAGGACTGGGAGGAGACGCCTTTGCAAGCTTTGACAGATTTGAACAGAAGATCGAAACTTCCGAGGCCGAAGCCGAGGCTCACGCTGAGCTTGCAGGAGAAGACTCGCTGGATGACGAGTTTGCCAAGCTCGAGCAGGAAGGCAGTGCGGACGATGAGCTTGCCGCTTTGAAGGAAAAGATGAAAAAGAAGTAGATGCGTCAGCTTAGGATGATTAGATTTAAGGGGCTGTCCGTAAGCGTATCGGGCAGCCCCTTTTAGCTTCTTACTCAAGCACAAAAAAAGAATCTTACTTGACAAAACCGATAAAATGAATTAAACATTAATCAGCGGGATAGATGTAAAGATTATTGTCATTGTTCCTAATGTAAGAGGTCAAAATGGAAAAAGAAAATGAAGCCAACCCCTGGGAGAGCGCCTTGCGGCAGTTGGATGATGCGGCCGAAAGGCTGAATTTAGATCAGGGCATACACGAGAAATTAAGGCATCCTGAAAGGATACTGATAGTCTCTGTGCCCACAAAAATGGACGACGGAAGTATCAAGGTCTTTATGGGTTACAGAGTGCAGCACAGCACAACAAGAGGGCCATCCAAAGGCGGCATAAGGTATCATCCGGACGCGAACTTGGACGAGGTGAAGGCTTTGGCTATGTGGATGACGTGGAAGTGCGCTTTGGTGAATATCCCCTTCGGAGGTGCAAAAGGGGGAGTGACGTGCGATCCTAAGGGGATGTCCACTGGAGAACTTGAGCGGATGACCAGGAGGTTCGCTTCGGAGTTGACTCTCATCCTGGGGCCAGATAAGGACATCCCCGCTCCCGATGTCTATACGAACTCCCAGACTATGAGCTGGATAATGGACACCTACAGCATGAACGTGGGACACACTGTTCCGGCTGTGGTCACCGGCAAGCCCCTATCGATCGGAGGGTCGCAAGGCAGAGAAGAAGCCACAGGGAGAGGATGCGCACTGGTCATTGACAACGCCATGAAGCATCTGGGGATGGATATTGAGAGCACGAGGGTAGTAGTACAGGGATTAGGAAACGTAGGATCTGCGGCGGTTAAGATACTACACAGCTTCGGGTATAAGATTATAGGGGCAAGCGATTCGAAAGGAGGCATTTACAATACCAAAGGATTTGATCCAAATGATTTGATTGAGTTTAGAAATAACGGAGCATCGGTCTTAGAGTACTCCAACGGCGATAAGGTTACCAACCAGGAGCTTTTGGAAGTGGAGTGCGACATCCTTATACCCGCCGCTTTGGGAAATCAGATCACAGAATCGAACGCGCCCAGGATAAAAGCCAAAATAGTGGCAGAAGGGGCAAACGGGCCAACAACACCGGATGCGGACAATATCCTCTACGACAGGGATATCTTCGTAATCCCCGACATCCTTGCCAACGCAGGCGGTGTTACAGTCTCGTATTTTGAATGGGTTCAGGACCTCCAGGAGTTCTTCTGGAGCGAGAAAGAGGTCAATTCGAGGCTTCAAAACATTATATGCGGGAGTTTTGAAGAGGTCTTTAAGACTCATCAGAAAGAGGACGTGGATATGCGCACAGCCGCGTATTTTCTGGCGGTGGACAGGGTCGCAGAAGCAGTCAGGGTGAGGGGAATATATCCCTGATCATAAGTAGACAGTAGGTAGTAGACAGGGCACATCCTCCCCCTAAACCTAAACCATCATTGCAAGTGATCCCCTATAGATTCAATCGCGGAAGCAATCTCTGTTAGACTATCTCCCATCCCATGCTGTCTACTGATTCTTGTGGAAGAGGTTCCTTGGGAGGTCAAAAACCGATGAAGAAACTTTTGCTGGATGATCTGGATCTCAGAGGAAAGCGAGTCCTCGTAAGAGTGGATTTCAACGTGCCTTTAGATCAGGACGGGCATGTGGCGGACGATACGAGGATAGTGGAGACCCTGCCTACTATAAGGGAAATACTAAGGGATGGTGGAAAGGCTGTGTTGATGTCTCATCTGGGCAGACCCAGTGGAAAAATAGTTGACAAGCTCAAGATGGCTCCTGTCGTCGTGAAATTGGAGAAGCTTTTGGGAATGCCTGTGGTTTACCCTTTAGACTGCCTTGCACCGGAGACAGAGGAGAAACTGAACTCTTTGAAAAATGGAGAGTGCGCACTTTTGGAAAACCTACGCTTCCATCCCCAAGAAGAGGCCAACGATCCAAAATTTTCAGAGAAGCTTTCCAAGTTGGGAGATCTCTATGTAAATGACGCCTTCGGTACAGCGCACAGGGCGCACGCATCGACACAAGGCGTGACAAAGTTCTTCTCACAAAGGGCGGCAGGCTACCTGATGGCAGAGGAGATAGATCATCTAAGCAGGATTTTGATTTCCCCCCAAAGACCCTTCGTAGCAGTCCTAGGCGGAGCGAAGATCTCAGGTAAGATAGATGTCATCGAAAATCTGTTGAAGAGAGTCGATTCTCTCCTTTTAGGTGGAGGAATGGCCTTTACGTTCTTCAGAGCACAGCGTCTCCAAACAGGTGACTCTCTGATCGAAGAGGACAAAGTCAATTTGTCGGTCGAGATATTGAACAGGGCCAAAAAGCAGAAAGTTAAACTCCTACTCCCCTCAGACTGCCTGATAGCCGATGGCCTCTCCGAGGATGCACAAACTAAGGTCGTGGAGAGCGATGAGATCCCAAGAGGATGGAGAGGACTGGACATAGGGCCCAGGACAGTCCAGGAATTTGCAGAAACGATCAAGAAAGCCAAGACAGTTTTCTGGAACGGGCCAATGGGAGTATTCGAGATGGAAAGGTTCGCCTGCGGGACTTACAGGATAGCCGAGGCAGTCGCTGAGGCGACAGATAGAGGAGCTTTAACTGTCGTAGGAGGAGGAGACTCGGCAGCCGCCCTTGCCAAAGCAGGGGTCCAAAACAGGATGACTCATATCTCAACGGGTGGAGGAGCGTCCTTGGAGTTCCTTGAAGGAAAGCTCCTCCCGGGCGTTGCTGCACTGAGCGATAAGGATTGATCTACTATTGAAGATTCTCTCTCTTTCCTGCTCTTTCTGCTGGCTGTGGAAACATATCAAAGATTGCAGCGTTAATTCGGAGGCGAACGATGGGGATAAGACCAAGCGAAGCTCTGGAGTACCACAGTTCAGGGCGCAGGGGGAAGATCGAAGTAATATGCACCAAGCCGTGTACCACCCCAAGGCACCTGTCTTTGGCATACACACCCGGAGTCGCCGAGCCTTGCAAAGAGATACATAAAGACCCTGGTAAATCGTATCTGTACACGGCAAAGGCTAATCTTGTAGCTGTGGTAACTAACGGGACAGCGGTTTTGGGCTTGGGAAATATCGGGGCTTTGGCGGGAAAACCTGTTATGGAAGGCAAAGGTGTCCTTTTTAAGCGCTTTGCCGACATAGATGTGTTCGACCTGGAGCTGAACACCCAGGACTCTGCTGAGATTATCAGGACGGTTGAGATCATGGAGCCGACTTTCGGAGGAGTTAATCTGGAGGACATAAAGGCCCCTGAGTGCTTCTATATCGAGGAGGAACTGAGAAAAAGGATAAACATCCCGGTGTTCCATGACGACCAGCACGGAACAGCCATAGTAACAGGAGTCGCCCTTGTGAACGCCCTCGAAATAGCAGAGAAAAAGATAGCTGAGGTGAGGATTGTGTATAACGGAGCAGGCGCAGGGGGGATAGCCTGTGCTGATCTGAACATAAAGATGGGAGTAAGGCCGGAAAACATGATAATGTGCGACAGCAAGGGGGTTATCTATAAGGGTAGAAAGGGGGGAATGAACAAATATAAGGAGAGATTCGCGATCGAAACCAACAAGAAGAGCTTATTGGAGGCTATGGAAGGGTGCGATGTCTTCATCGGGCTTTCCATAAAGGACGTCGTCTCCAAGGAGATGGTGGCGACGATGGCCCACAACCCCATTGTCTTTGCGCTTGCAAACCCCGACCCTGAGATCAGCTACGAGGACGCCATCAGCGTAAGGGATGACGTGATCATGGCTACAGGGAGGTCGGACTATCCGAATCAGGTCAATAACGTGCTCGGCTTTCCCTTTATCTTCAGAGGGGCACTGGACGTAAGAGCAAAGTCGATCAACGAAGAGATGAAGATAGCGGCGGTGCACGCCCTTGCAGATCTGGCAAAGGAAGATGTGCCAGATTCAGTATTGAAGGCCTACGACCTGGAGCAACTTAGATTCGGGAAAGATTATATAATTCCTAAACCGTTCGACTACAGGGTTCCTCTTTGGGTAGCACCGGCTGTGGCCAAAGCGGCGATGGAAACAGGCGTCGCCAGGGTCAATATAGAGGTAGATAAATATAAAGAGGAGTTGGAAAAAAGACTGAGGCCAGGTCATGACCTGCAGGACGATTCAGTTATCCCGGAAGCGTTGGTTGAGTAGGAGAGTGCGTGACGTGTCAAGACCAAAGGAGAAAAGGTGATTTTAGCATGAAATCTGTCGTACGGCTGTATGCGGTTGTCCTTGTTCTGCTCTTAACTTGCACTTTTGGCAGGGCGGCCGCCCAAGACGATACATCTCCAACACAGGTGGACTGGCCCTATCAGATCGCCAAAGTGTTCCTTGCCCTAATTATCATCGTAGGATTGATCTATTTAACTATCTTTCTGCTCAAGAAGTCCATCTATAAAGGTTCACACGGAGGAAGTGGAGATCTCGTAAGGATCCTATCATCAGTTTACCTGGGACCTAAGAAGGCTATCTATCTGGTCAAGGTCGCAGATCGGATACTCGTCTTAGGAGTCACGGACGAAACCATTTCCACTCTTTCTGAAATCACAGATGAAGAGACCATAAGCCAAATCGTCTCGGTTTCGCAAGAAGGAAAAGGGTCCTATCCCAAGAAATTTTCAGAATATCTCAGCTCCCTAAGAGGTAAAACATAAGTAAGTGGGCTCATGAGATTAGTTCCGCTTCGCGTCTCCTTCGGGGTAGGGATTTCACCCCGTGCAAAGACTGAAGGTCAAGTCAAACAATGTCATTGCCACCCTCGATTTAATCGGGGACAGCCTAGCAATCTCAAGGGCTTTCCCGATTCTTTCGAGAAAACTGAATAGTCCTGACCCAGTTGCGGTATAGTTCACCTGCGGAGATTCGAGTGGTCAAATTCAATTATGATCAAACAGATGTACAGATATGTTACGAGGAATCCAGAAGACTCCCTGAGGAGACCCTGACGCTGTGGCTCGAAACGATCTCGAAGTATGTGCCCCAAGATTTGACGAAGACTATTATGGATCTGGGTTGCGGCACCGGCAGATTTATGGAGGGCCTTTCCGATCACTTCAAAGCGATAGTCTACGGAATAGACCCTTCTCGGAAGATGTTGACGGTAGCCAGACAATCCCTCACTTCCCCTCATGTTGGATTTATCCGTGGATCAGCCGAAAGCATTCCGCTCGATGATAAAGTAGCCGACCTGGTGTTTCTTTCGATGGTCTATCACCATATCCAAGACCGAAGCGAGGCCATACGCGAGTTCAAGAGAATATTGAGGATGAGAGGATTCCTGTGTATTCGCACGTCGACCCGAGAAAGTATGGACACCTACCGCTGGCTTGGGTTCTTCCCCAAGGCGCGCCAGATCGAACTTTCCCGTACCTCATCCAGAAGAGGTATAACGGATTTCTTGCAGGACCATGGATTCGATCTAAAGGGACATACTGTTGTCCATCATCTATTCGCAGATAACTTTCACCACTACTTTGAGAAGATAAGTCTCAGGGGGTTATCGAGCCTCCAAGCGATCAGGGATGATGAGTTCAAAGAAGGTCTAATTGGACTGAAAAAGTACTGTCAGGAACAAAAAACAGGAGATGCCGTTTTCGAAGACATCGATCTTTTCGTCTTCCGTTTGCGACTATCGCCGACATCGCAAGTAGCTTGAACGACCACAGAAAGTGATGTCCACTGGAGAGTGAGATAAAATGCAGAGATTGAGTATATCTGAAGAGATAAAGAGGAATTTAGAAGAGGTTTTGGATATTTCCTCAAGAGCACATAAGATCACAGAAGAAATCCAGGATCTGGCCCGAGATCAAAATTTGGAAGTTCTGCAAGAAAGAATCGAGTACAGAGGAAAGTTGTTCTCTCAAGTGGAAGCGATTCAGGGTGTCTTGGAGAGTTTGAAAGGGAAGTTGAAGGACGTCGACGAAAACGAAAAGCAACGCACCAAGAGACTCTGCCAACCCCTGATCGAGCAGATCCAGAATGTAATGAAGAAACACGGGAAGGTTGAAGAAGAGACAGTTCGATTCCTTCAAGACCAGATAAAAGATACAGAGGAGGGGTTAAAGGGTATCAGCGATCTCAAGAAGCTGTCGAAGGGCTATTTGGAAATGTGGAGAGATAAGGATAGGATCGTAGATATCCTCGGCGATTAGGTATCGTCTTCTCCTCAAAAAGTATCGGTGGGTCGGACCATTTCGTGGCTTGTTTCCACCCCAGCAAAGCGGCCGCGCTGCCGTGTCTGACGAAGAACTTTTTCAGGGCCCTCAAAGCCGATAGAGCATCCAGTATACGATTACTCCTGTGACCGAGACGTACATCCATAAGGGAAGGCAGATTCGTGCGATCCTCATGTGTCTTTCAAACTGCTCTTTCCATGCTCGGTAGAGGGTTATTAAGGCCAGTGGAAGGATAAGGACAGCAAGGGCAATGTGTGAAATGAGAATAGTAAAGTAAACGAGTCGAATCGAGCCGCGTCCTAAAAAGGGCACTGATCCGACATGGTAGTGATAAAAAAGGTAGGAAGTCAAAAATACCACAGAGGTCGCAAACGCCGAGAGCATAAAGACCTTATGTGCCTTTACCATCCTTCGGCGGATGCACAGATACCCCGTAGTAAGCAAGAGGGCGCTGACGCCATTTAATGTAGCGTTGACTGTGGGCAGATCAGAGATGGAGATCAAATGGACTCCTCCTTCAGCAGGACTCCCACGTCGGTTAAGATTCGCTGATGCAATTGTGTGTCAGTGCTGTGGTAGTATCCCCGAATCTGTCCCTGTCGGTCAACGAGTGCGAATCTGAGGCTGTGGACGATGGGCAAATCCATAATATCCGGGGCGTCCGGATTCCTGTCGAAATTGTCGCCAACGCCCAGGTGGAATCCTTCCTTGGAGAGGCGGTAGATTGCCCCTTTCTCTCCGGTTAAAAAGAGCCATTGGCCCTGCTTTGCCCGGTAGTGATCGGCGTACGCCGATAGAACCTCGGGAGTATCCCGTTCGGGGTCGACGCTAAAGGAGACCAAAAGGACGTCGTCCGCCCTGTCCAGTGAGATCTGCAGTGCGGACATCTGAGAGGACATCAGTGGACAGGTACCCTGGCAGTTTGTGAAGATGAAATCAGCAATCCAGATTTTTCCCTGTAAGTCGCTCAGTCCCAGCGGTCTTCCGCTCCTTTCGATCAGAGAAAACTCCGGAACGCGGCCGTAGACAGGCAGTGGCTTAAGACGCCTGCTCTGGTACTCTACGAAGCTGTTCCAGGTCCAGATCGCCGCGACTGCAACCAGAACCAGGACCAGAATGCCCCACAGGAGCTGATTTCGGATTAGCTTTTCTTTTTTCATCGCGGAACGGACATGAATACAAAGCCCATGATATGTGGAAATTTCACAATTTGATAAAGGTTCTCCATTTTGGTCTCCTCTGATGGGACTGACACCTCAGAATAGCTCCGATACCTTCACTCCTGTGTTACCGCATCCGGAACGCCATCTGGCTCTATCTCAGCGGGAGGATGGATATCGAAGGCATCGGCGATGCGCACAAACAGGTTGAAGAGCGCCCCATCGTAGACCGCCTCTGCGATCTGCGCGTCCGTCCATCCCACTTCACGAAGGGCCTGAACTTGTTCGTCGGTAATCCGATACGCATGCCGCGTCAAGGTGCCAACAAATTCTAGCAGAAGACGTTCCGCAGGGGTTACGGGCGCTTGGTCCAAGTCTCCGTCGCGCAGCGCCTTTGCCGTCTCGATGTATTCTTCTCCCTGCAACTGCAGGAACCACGTGTGGCTACTGAGTCAATAGTGACAGCGGTTCAGTGCCGACACGTACGAAGCAATCATCTCGTGTTGGGCACAGGTGAGTGCTCCATCAGAAAAGTGCAGGCGCGCCGCATCCGTTATCGCAGCTAAAAAGTCAGGACGTAGGCTCATCGTGCGTAAGATGTCAGGCACATGCCCGTTCTTTGATCGGGATGCGTCGAAGAGTTCTGCAAGCTGCCCGCGAGCGTCAACATCCTCGATCCAAGCAATCCGTGGCATGGTGAATATCCCCCTTTGGCTTAAAGATTTGCCTGATGTTTTTCTTTAAAGACTTGTTGAGGCTCCTCGCAGTGGGCGTTCCACCCGTGATGCGACGTTTCACCATAATCAGCGAGGTAACAAAGGTCGCCACAGCAAAGAGGATCGTAATCGTCAAAGACAAAAAAAGTGAAGGAAGGGCTCCCGTCGGATGTCCAAGATAGAGACAATGCCGCAAGGCGGCCATCCCATAGGTTATGGGATTTAACCACATCACAACCTGAAGCCAAGAGGGAACTCCAGAGATTGGAAAGACCGCTCCGGAAAGGAGCCACAGTGGAATCAGAAAAAGGTTCATAATGGCGTGAAATCCGGCTGTGGAATCCATACACCATGCGATGGAAAACCCAAGACCCGTCATCCCGAAGGCGATCAGGAAGATCGTCCCCACAGTGTAGATGAAGCTTGCCGGGGTGGTGGAAATCCCCACAGTGAAGGATAATGCCAGAAAAAGGATCCCCTGAAAGAGCGCCATCGTGGCGCCTCCTGAGATCTTCCCCAAGACGAGACTTGATCTGGAGATGGGGGAGACCAGAACGGACTGCAGAAATCCCTCCCGACGATCTTCCACGATGGAAATGGTGGAAAATATCGCCGTGAAGAGGAGGATCAAAAGCAACGTCCCCGGATAGAAGTATTCTATGTAGGTTACATCTTCTGGCAAGGAAGACGAATGGAAGGAAGCGCCGAATCCTGATCCTATAAATATCCAGAAAAGCACCGGCTGTCCGAAAGCACCGATCATACGATTTCGATCCCGATAAAACCTGACAAGCTCACGCACCCACAGCGTCGCGATGGGGAGCAGAAAAGTTATCCTTTTGATTTGGGTCTTATCCTCAGTAATCATGGTAAAGCAGTAACCTCTCCATCCACTTCAAAGCGGTGTCCTGTCTTTTGGATAAAGACATCCTCAAGGGTGGGTTTTCCAAGGGTTACTGATTGGATCTTCTCTTTGAAAGTGTCAAATAGCTGAGCCACAAATTGGTGCCCTTCCTGGCATTCGATCCGTATCGCGCTATTCAATATTGTGGACTCTACGCCGAATCTGCGAGAAATGTCTTCTTTAAGATCCTTCGGATCTTGGGTTTTAAGGACGATGATGTCCCCTCCGATCAATCCTTTGAGCGAATCGGGAGAATCCAATGCCACGAGCTTTCCCTGATCTATGATCCCGATCCGGTCGCATCGTTCCGCCTCTTCGATAAAATGCGTCGTCAAAAGGACGGTGACGCTGTGTCGATCCCTCAACTCTTCCAGGTTCTTCCAAAAATTTCGTCGAGCCCCCGGATCCAATCCAGTAGACGGTTCATCAAAGATGAGAAGCCCTGGTTTGTGCAGGAGTCCCTTGGCCAATTCGACTCGCCGCCAGAGCCCTCCAGACAGGTTTTCCACAAGCTCCTCAGAACGGTCAGGTAGTCCTACAACCGCGAGGACTTCCTCCGTGCGAGACTTAAGATAGCTCCCGTAAAGGCCGTAAAGACGACCCTGGTGACGCAGGTTCTCCGTGACGGTTAATTTTCGGTCGAGGCTCGGATTTTGAAAAACGACGCCGATGCGCCTCCTTATCGCGTCGGGATTTTCAAGAATATCCAAACCGAAGATATTCACCCTCCCCTCGGTCGGACAGATGAGTGTGGAGAGAATCCTGAACAGAGTGGTCTTACCGCCTCCGTTGGGTCCAAGCAGCCCGAAGATCTCACCTTGCCCTACCGTAAAACTGATCCCACAAAGGGCTGTTCGTTCTCCGTAGTTGTGATAGAGGTCTTCAAGTTCTATGACGGATGGATCGCCCATTTTTCCCCAAAAAGTTCTGCGCGCACTTCTCCATCTCGCGGCTTCCCGCCTCCCAGTAAAGTGGCCACGTTACCCACTTGTGGATCGCTGACACTGTGCACCCCTTGCAAAAAGAGGTGGCAGCAACGCTATAGTGCCCACTGCTATTGAAGATCGCCTATGAGTTTTACTACGCCTCGCATCTCCTTCGGGGTCGAGGTCTCACATATCGCGATGACATTGCTGGGCTACGGCATTCAGTCATTGCAAGCCGAAGCCGAACGCGAAGGGAATGTTAAGCGAAGCAATGCCCGATAGATTCAATCGGGGACAACCGCAATTCTGTCTCGGCGATGGGCGTTAAAAGAGTGTGCGATGCAGATGTGTTTCTAAGACTCCGACAATGGCTAATAGAACAGTTAAAGGCAGGGGAACGGCAGCGATCAGGATGAGCCTGCGCCTTTCAAACTTCAAGTGCATATAGTAGAGGGCAACTAACAGTGCCTTAGTGAGAGCAAAAGCCAACAGAAACAAAGCCATGTAGAATTTAGGAATGGGTAGATACATGGCGCCCAGCACTTCACTCACTGTAAGCACCGTAAGCCACACCCACACGGCCATGTAATTGTCCTGCTCTTTGTGAGAATCGTTCATGAGGCTTTCTCCTTATCAAGTTACATGGATGCAACCAGATTACCATTGGATAATTGTCGCTGAAACACATCAAGTCGATGTTTTCTTCGGGGCTTTCTCTGCCCTATTTTGACCTCTCTTTGTTTAAAGTGCCTGCACAACCCCCGGGGGCTATCCACCAGGACATTGCGACGAAACTGACACATAAACGTCTGATCGTTTGCTGAATATCTCTCTGTAGTCTTTGCCATCGGAAATTCTATGCACAGCCATCCTTCTCAGCCACTGCGTCATACCAAGATATCGAACCTTCGAATCCATCCTTTAAGTTCTTTTCAACAGCTTTTGATAATGAAGTAAAAGTTAATTCTTTCGATTTTAAGGTTTCGACTATTGATTCTCGGATAACTTTATACTTCGCTTTGCTGATATTCACTCACTTCTTTCCTTCAGGATGTTGAGTTAATATTTTCTCCATTTAGCCGAAATGTCTCCTAACTTAAGATCACTGAACTACTTCCTCCATAGTCCCAAATCAGAATATTTTGCGAAGTACATCGCTTATGCACTACTATACGTGAAACCTCAAATTGTAATTTAGGATATTTTCATTTTCTTCCAAAATCCAAAGTTCTTTTAATCCTTCCGATATCCTACAGGCTAACTTGAGTGTAAGTTTCTAGAACATCATATCAGATAGACGATGGTAAAGAGTATAATCCAAACAAGATCCACAAAGTGCCAGTACAGCCCAATTATCTCAACGCCGGTGTGATCCTCCTGCGAATAGCCGCCGCGGAACGCCTTTACCATGACAAAGATCATACAAAGGACTCCTATGGTAACGTGGGCGCCGTGGAAGCCCGTCAAGGTGAAGAAACAGGCCCCGAAAAGGGTGCCGCTGATAAGAAGCCCCCCGTGGATTAATTCACTGTATTCGTAAGCCTGTATGCTCAAGAATATCGCCCCCAGGATCACGGTTCCCACAAGGTATTTCTTGAGCCCTCTTTGATCATCGTTCCCAATTGCCGCAAACGCCTTTACCATGGTCACACTGCTGCAGATCAGGATAAAGGTGTTAAGAGCAGTAAGCGGTACGTTAAGGATATCATCGGGGGTTGCCCAAAGGGGACTGTCGGGCCAGCTAAGGCTTCCGAATCGGAGCACAATGTAAGATCCGATCAAACCCGTAAAAAACATGACCTCTGAGCCCAGAAATACCCACATCCCTAACTTCTTGGTCTCCAGACCGAGGCTCGTCTCAGAGGCAGGTGGCAACGGTATTGCTTCTGCCATTTTATGGTTCTCCTTGTTTTATATTCACGATAAAGGAACCTTGTCAAATATCATAACTGTAAACAATAAAGGAAGATAGATCAGTGAAGCTAACATAAGCATTCGGGCATACGCCTCGGTTCTGAAGAGGGCAAAACACAGGCTGAATCCCAAAAGTAAGAGACTCAGACAGAGTGCCACAAAGAAATAGAGCACACCTGCCATACCCAGAAAGGCGGGGATTAGGCTGAAAGACATCAGGACAAGGCAATATAAGGCGGCCTGTCGCCCCGTACTTTTTCCATCAGGATCAAAAAAAGGCAGCATCCTGCAGCCAGCTTTTGCATAATCGTCCCTGTAGATCCAGGCGATTGAGAGGAAATGAGGAAATTGCCAAAAGAAGAGGATCATAAAGAGCATCCAAGCCTCAGAATTGATCTCGCCCCTTGCTGCTGCCCAACCCCCTATGGAGGGAATCGACCCTGGAATTGCCCCTATCAGTGTATTCAAGGACGTCTTTCTTTTCAGAGGAGTGTACAAGAACAGATAGCTCGAGATGGTGACTACAGAAAGCAAGCTGGTGGTAAGATTGACCAGAATGGCAAGGTATATAACCCCTGTGACAGATAGGGCAACGCCGAAGCGCAGGGCTTCCTCCGGCTGCAAGCGCCCAGATGGAAGAGGACGATCTTTCGTGCGCTGCATCTGTGAATCGAACTCGCGCTCAAGGAACTGGTTCAATGCAGCGGCTCCCCCTGCTACCAATGCCGCCCCAGCAAGCGCGTGGAGCAGAAGAAAGATGTCAAGGGCACCTGTGGACCCGAGATAGAATCCAGACAGAGTGGTCAAAAGAACAAACGACGTAATCCGGGGTTTTACAAGCTGAAGGTAATCCGATATTTTCTTGAGGACATCGTCGGATAGTCTAAATTCCCCTCTTGCAGCTAAAGAAACATTGGAGTTTCTTAGGCTTGGGACGCTATCTTTGCCCAAAGGACCGTCTGATGATAGATCGAGAGTATATGTATCCTCTTTCTGCATCTTTACCGCGTCTCCAAGGTTCTCTCAGGAATGCCCAGCATCTGGTAGGATATTAGCGTAAGGGTCAGGCTTGAGGCCAAAACGAGGGCGCCGACTCCTACGTGGGCAGTCGTCAGATAGACCTCTTTGGCCGTCCAGATGACGAACGCCCCAAGGAGGATCTGAATGACCAAAAGCCCCGCCATAAGGAGCGATGGAACTAAAAGTCTGACTTGATCTTTATAGTCCCTGATGATCTTTGTTACTGTCCACAGGCCTCCTATCGTCACGACCCCCGCTCCTACCCTATGGGCAAAGTGGATGAGGATTCCTGTCCGGTATTCGTCTAAAAGGGAGAAGATCGGAGGAACCAGGCGGCCGAAAGAAAGGGGAAAGTCAGGAATAGCAAGTCCCGATCCTGTGTGTCGCACAAGGGCACCCAACAAAAGCTGAAGATAGATAAATGCGGTAGTTGTAAGAGAAAGGGATCGTAAGGAGGGAATGCCTCTATCTTCAAGTTTATTCGGACAATTAGGACCGCTCGCACCACGCTTCCATTCGGATGAAGTGAAAAGAGCCAGGCTGACGGTGATACCAAAGAAGGCCTGAGCCAAGCAGGCGTGAGTCACCGAAATGAAAGTCGGGAGTCGGTAGATAACAGTTAACCCTCCCAAGACTCCCTGAACAACGATAGTTGCCAGCGCTCCCATTCCCAGAGAACGAACCCAGCGGCGGGGTTCCTTGAACCAGAGCCAAAAAGAAAGGATCAGCGTCAAAAAACCTACAGACATTGCGATCATGCGATGTCCATGTTCATAAAATATCCCTCCGACCATGGGAGGGAAGAGCTGACCATACGAAAGCGGCCAATCAGGCACTGAAAGGCCGGAGCCGGTGCTGGTGACCAGACCGCCCGCGATGATCAACACGAACGTCCCCACTGCTGTAAGCACGGCAAACCGATGGAGCCACAGATTATCCGTTGACCTGCTCACTTCAAATGTGTTTCTACTTTCCACCATCGCCCCCTGCGGGGACCTCTTCAAGATTGCGGGATTGAAGCAGCCAATCTTCCTCGACCTGGGGTGAACTGTACTCATGTGGACCCCGATAGACCGTAGGGATCGTATCAAAGTTCCCGTGCCCCGGAGGAGAGGGACAGATCCATTCGAGCGTGTTCGCCCGCCAGGGGTTCTTGTCCGACACCTTCCCTCTGTAAAGAGAGTAGAAGAAGTTGATAAAGAAGGGGATTTGAGCAATTCCGAGCACGATGCTGCTGATCGTCATAAAGACATTTAACGGTTGAAGGGGCTGGAGGAATTCGTAAAAAGTGGGGTCGTATATTCTTCGCATCATTCCGCCGGCTCCCGCCATGTGCATTGGGAAGAAGACGCCATTCATACTGATGAAAGTCAACCAGAAGTGGACTTTACCCCAGCGTTCGTTCATCAAGCGTCCGAATATCTTGGGAAACCAGAAGTAGATTCCGGCGAAGATCGCCATCACGCTTCCCGTGAAGACGACATAGTGGATATGGGCGACGATGAAGTAGGTGTCATGAATGAAGATGTCAACCGGCGTGGATGCCATAAAGATACCGCTTAAGCCGCCGATGATGAAGTGGGCTACAAACGCTATGGCAAAGCACATCGGTGTAGTAAACCAAATGGATGCGCCCCAAAGCGTTCCGAGCCAATTGAACGTCTTGACGGACGACGGAACGGCGATTACCATGGTGGAGATCATAAAGGTTGTGCCCAAGACAGGGTTCATCCCGCTCTGGAACATGTGATGTCCCCAGACGATGAAGCCCAAACCCGAGATCGAAATCAAAGAGAAGACCATCGCTTTATACCCGAAGATGGGCTTGCGGGCAAAGGTCGAGATTATGTCCGAGACTATGCCCATAGCCGGTAGAATCATAACATAGACCGCAGGGTGGGAGTAGAACCAGAATATATGCTGAAATAGGAGCGGTTGTCCTCCTGCGCCCTTCTCCAGCAGCGTTCCCCCAATCATAAGACCTTTCGGCAGGAAGAAGCTGGTTCCGAGGACCCGATCAAAAAACAACATTATCACGCCAGCGGTCAAGATGGGTGTTGCTAAGACCTGGAGAATTGCCGTTATAAAGAGAGACCAGATCGAAAGAGGAAGGCGCAGCATCGACATCCCAGGCGCCCTCAAATTTAGGATGGTCGTGACATAGTTCATCCCCCCGACTACGGACGACATCCCCACAAGACCGACTCCGATGAGCCACAAGTTCGTTCCGTTGCCTGGCAGTGTAGCAGCAAGGGGCGGATATGATGTCCAGCCGGCGCCGGCTGGCCCTCCTTCTGCCCAGAAGCTGGATAATACGATGATCCCCGCAGGCCAGAACAACCAGTAGGAGATGGCGTTGAGTGTGGGAAACGCCATATCACGGTAGCCGATCTGCAGGGGAATCAGGAAGTTTGCAAAAAAACCAGCCAGAAGAGGGATAATCACAAAGAAGATCATAATCGAGGCGTGCATCGTGAAGAGGTTGTTATAGCCCTCCGGCAGGAGCAGGTACTGCGTCTGGCCGGTCTCTTCGTTTACGATTGTCTGGACCATGCTGTCCGGCAGCAAATATCCGAAGGGCATACTTTCTCCTGGATAGGCAAGCTGCCAGCGAACGCCCAAAGCTAATAGACCACCCACAACGAAGAAAAAGAGGCTGCTAAAGAGGAACTGCTTGGCGATAACCTTGTGATCGGTGGACCAGATATATTTTCTAAAGAAGCTCAGTTTGTGATGAACATCGTGGCCGGCCATCTCAGCGCCCTTATTATCGTTCATACATCATCCCCTGAATAATAGTCTTATTAACGAGGTTATTCTTAATAATAATATTCCTCTTCATCCAGTTTTTCCTCAAGTAATTCGTCAAGCCATGTCTGAAATTCATCGGGTGTCTGGACAGTTATGAAACCTCTCATTCTGTAGTGCCCAAGACCACAAAGCTCGGCGCAGGCGATCTCCCAAGTTCCAGTTTGGGTCGCCACCACCCAGACGTTGGGAGAAATCATCCCCGGGAGAACATCGTGCTTGATGCGGAAGTGAGGCAGAAAGAAGCTGTGGATGACATCTTTGGACTGCAAAAGGAAGCGAACGTTTCGGTTGGCAGGAATATGGAGAATGTTAATCGTTGTCAGATCGTCCGCAGAGACAGGGTCGCTCCCGTCAATTCCGAGCGGGTTGTCGGAGGTTATCAGTTTTGGATCGCGTCTGCCGAACTTCCCATCCGGCCCAGAGTATCTAAAGTTCCAAGCGAATTGCTCCGCAACAACTTCTATGTCGAACGTATCTTCGGGAATATTATAGCGAAGATCTGACCAGATCGTGTTACTGTAGATCCCCAAACCGACAAAAAAGATTGTCGGGACTATAGTCCAGACGAATTCAAGACGGAGATTACCGTGAGAATGGACGGCTGTGCGGCCCTCCCGACGGCGATAACGGATCATAAAGTAAATCAGGAGACCCTCAGTGATTAGGAACACAAAGCCTGTAACCACGAGGATAAAAAAGTACAAAGAGTCGATCTTTGAACCGTGGAGCGAGACATCTTCCGGAAAACTCCAGCTAAATAACCGAGAATCAATGGCAAACGCAGGGGCAGATCCTGAGGAGAGGATCGCAAGGACTGTCAAGATTAGCAACTTAATCAAAGTACGCAGATTCATCTTCGGCCTTCTCCGTACGCAAGACTGTTGTGAAGAGTCCCGAAAAGTATCGAAAAACTTTCTTGGGGGAAGAGAGATAGATTTCGGGTGTGACTCTTACTTAGATCTGCTCGGAGGTATAAAGGTGAAGTCGATAGTCTTGGTCTCCCCTGCTCCCACTTTCACAGTCTGGGTCCGGGTTCCGAAGACCTCGTGCCAGGCTTCGATAACGTATTCCCCAGGCGGAAGGGAGTTCAACTGGAAGGTTCCTTTTTCTCCGGTAACACAGTAGAAGGGGTGTTCAAGGACGCCGATGTAGGCGTTCATCCAGGGATGAACATCGCACTTTACGGGCATCATGACCTCTTCGAACTCAAACTCCTTTACCATTTCCTTCAACTGTTTTGGCATCGATATGTTAAATTCGTCGTTCTCCTCGGGCATGCAATGGATATTATGGAGGATGCCGTCGCTGTTGAGTATCTTTAAAGGCTGTCCCACCTGAATCCCAACTATATGAGGAATGTACATACAGCCATTTTGATCCAGAACGACCGGCTCTTCTGGAGGATCAAATCCCCCACTTTCGAGTCCCTCCCTGACATAGACAAAGACATTTCGGAGGGTGCTGTCCTCATTGACAATGACCCTCTCACTTAGAGACGGTTCGGTGTGTTTGGCAGCGCAGACAGCATCTGCGTCCATCTTTATTTTCCTTCTCCTCAGAACCTTTCCGTCAAATGCCACTTTACCGGTGATGTTGCCACCGCCTGCAAGGGCTTCTTCGAGGGTAAGAGCCAGAAGGACGATTGCAGAAAGAGATAGCAGTTTTCGAAGTTTCATTGAGAACCTCCCAGGAGGAAGCGGGTTACAAAAGGTAACTCTACGGTGAATTGGGATGATCTTTTTTCTTCTGCTGGCGATAGGCGTTGAACACGAGCAGTCCGACAGCGCCGACCAACACAAAAGGAGAGAACATCATCACAAGGATGCTCCAGTAGAACCCTCGGGAAAGCTCAGCCGCGCTCTCGGAGTCTCCTTCGGTGGGAATAGCAGTCTTGCACATCTCACACGCATCCGCAACAGCAGGCGCGATTAGCATGAGGAGCACGATAGCACAGAGCACTCTTGGTACGGAAAATCCTTGGGAAAGGAAACTGGTCTTAGTGGAGATCTCTGTGGGCCTAAAGTAAATTGAATTTCTCATAATGGTAGTAATATGAATGAGAATTATTCCTAATAATAGCATGAAAAAGATAATCAAGAATGGGGCATAAAGCAAGACTTTTTTCGAGGCAATGGCGAAAGCTTCACAGCATTGTTTCTATTCCTTCAGACTTACAAGATACGCCAGAAGATGGTTGAAATCGACCGTATACAGGAGATTGCCGTAGTTGCCCGGCATCTTTGAGCGGACTCTCATCCTCCTTCCCGAAAGTTTACCTATGCTGTCTTTGGCGATTGTCCTGGGTTCCTCTCTGTCTTCTATCGTAAGAGTATCATCGTCCTCAGCGATCAAAGAGCCCTCCAGGGTCGTCCCGTCCTTCATCTCTGCACTCACCCAGAAATAGCCACCTTTGAGCATATCCTTCTTTCTTCGGGTCCTACTCACCTTAATGTCAGACTTTAACACCTTCTTTATCTCCTCACCTATCTTCAGGGTCACGCTCTCTTTGTCTTCATCTAACAAGATCCCTTCGAGCCTTCCTTCCTTATCCGATCTCAAGTACACCGCTCCGAAGCCTTTAACTATCTGGGCGTTGGGATACAAAATCGACTCTTCGATGTAATCTATCGTGTTTATGGCCCCGATGTTCGTAAGGTCGGGACCAACTCCGCTCTTGTCAACCCCTTGCCCGCCCTGTCCGCCCTCGCCTTTGACCCCATGACACGCCAGACACCCCATCGTCTCCTTAAAGATCTTTTCACCCCTTTTGGGGTCGCCCGTGATATTCCTTTCAAGAGCAGCGAGTACAAGAGCGGCCCTTTTTGTGTCCACAGGAGGTTCGAACGGAGTTATGTCTACTTCGCCTCCCTGACTTTGAAGGAAGGCTATCACTTTCGCAGTCTCTAAATTTGAGAGCGCAATAGGTGGCTTCCATACAGGAGGCATAATGTTCGGATAGCCCTTCACAACGTAAGCTTCGGGCCTGTAGAGAGATTCTATGAAGTACTCCTTAGCCGTCATTCCGGGCTTTCTCGTCGCCGCATTAGAACCTACGTTCTCAAGGTCGGGACACCTTGTATCTGCTTTTGGACCGATGTAGTGGCAATTTGCACACTTGCCCTTGAAAATATCCTCTCCCGCCTTCACAAAGGTTTCCACGCTCCTTTTCACACCCCTGCCCAACTCATCAGAGACCCGAGGGATGCCCTTGTCTGCGGAAGCGCAGGCAAAGAGTATAAAGATTGTGGAAGATAGCAATTTAAGAGGTCCTCTCATCTGTGCATATCCTCGGCTTACTTTTTGAGTTGACAGGGATACAAATAGTGTGGAGGCTGAAGATGTACGAGCAAAGTTACTTCCCCCTGAGAAAACTATGAAGCTTGTGCCTTTCAGTGACGGGAATACAAAGTCGCGTTCCTCGTTTTTCTACTTCTTCTTGGGAGAAAAGCTGAAGTCCATTTTTACCTCGCCCGTCGCAGGGACGGTCGCATCCTTGGATATTGTACCCAGCTCTTCGTGCCAGGCTGTGAGCTTATAGCTCCCTTCTGGAACGTCGGCTATCTTGAACGCCCCTTTATCATTTGATATGGCAAAATAGGGGTTCTCAAGGACTACAATGTAGGCGTTCATCCACTTGTGGATGTCACACGCAAGCTTGATCGTCTCAGGCTCGTAAACCTCATAGGGTAAAGACATGTCCTTTTCGGGCATCGCCCAGTTTATGGCCTCGTTCTCTTCGGCGTTCGCGCGGACATTGTGGTTAACAGGGTCACTCGTATGTATATTGACTATTGTCCCTGCCAGTACAGGAAGCACGTGAGGATGATACTGACAGTTTCTCTGATCGAGCGTGGGCCCTTCTTCGTCCTCGGGGGGCTCGAACGCGCCTTCGACGCCTTCCACATAGATCACTATGTTCTTTATACCCTTGCACTCCTTGTCTACCAGAAGATTCTCTGATGCCTGCGTGCCGAAATGATCCATGCAGAACTGATCCTTGTCAGCCTTTACCGTCTGGGCTTTCGGAAGTTCGCCGCTGAACGTGACGCTTCCCACAATCGTACCAGCCCAGGCAGAGTTGAAAGTCAACAGAACAGAAACAATGATTAATAATGTTTTCATTTTACATCTCCGTTGATGAATGATTTTTGCGATGTCGTTCAATATTTTCCCGCTGCTGGTCGATCGGAGCAACAGAAAGGAGCGACAGCGTAGCGCGGTCGGGTGAGGGACGCTAGTGGAGAAGTCACCACCACAAAATCGCTATTTTACAGGGCAGTTTTTGGCTCCTTTGTTATTACTGGATTTTCTTACAGGATTTTTCAGGCCAGACAGACGCGCATAGCCTCTAACGATAAATGTAAGGAGGGCGAACCCACGTGTTTGCCCAATTGTTCTAAACTACAGAGTCAGCAGATAATCTCTGAGCGCGTTTATCTGCATGTCCACCTGCTCTTTTTTGTACTCCTTATAGATCTTTCTCATTGAAGGAGCCGCGGGGATATATCTCCTCCTTTCGCCTCTTCCTACACCTATCCAGTTATTGGGCATCTTCGTGCCTTTTTGGATGCTTTGAGGGTCTTTGAGCCACCTTGCGATCCAGTCGTGCCTGAGCCTGTCTTTTGCCATCGTTAGATCGGGCGCCAGACTACCCACATCTAGATCGAGTGTCTGTCCCTTTGTCGGATGGCAGGACTTGCACTGCAACAGTGTAAATATCTCTTTTCCGACTTTGATCTGATCTTTTGATATCTCTCCTTGGTCCACAAACTCGAAGGGGAAATCCACATCCGCAAGTGACGCAAAATACCTGGCGATGTCAGTCGCTTCATCCTTCGAAAGGTTGAACGTGGGCATCTTGACGTTCAACCAAGGTCTTATAGGGACCGGATTCTTGAGGAAGTTGAAGAGCCACTCGGCTTGAACCTTGTCACCTTCTCCGTTTAAGTTCGGAGGCACCAAAGCGCCCGCCTCGTCCCTGCTTTTACCTTCGGCGACCATAAAGTCGGAGATAATAGGTGCGATGTCTCCGCCTCTATTCTCAATCTTGTGACACCCCACACAATTGTACTTCTCGACAAGCCTTCTTCCCTTTTCGATCTCCTGTTCCTTCTTTGTGAGCATCCTGGCGTGATTTGGAGACATGTTGCCTCCTCTGAAGCTCTTCAGCAGGACAGTTAAGGCCTCTACCTCATCGTCGGTAAGTTCGAAGTCAGGCATCCTGGCTACAATCCTCTCGGTGGCGAATAGTCTCGGATTTTTGAGCTTGTTTTTGGTCCACGCCTCCCACGTGAAGTCTATTTCCGTGACGTCTCCGAAGTCCAACTCCTCCGCTTCCTTGTTGCTAAACTCCGTAAGTTCCACACCTATTCTACCGGCGTTTTCAAACCCTTTTATGTTATGACATCCAAAGCAGCCGTAATTCTGTATCAGTATCCTCCCTTTTTCTATCACTTGGGGATCGTTCAAGTCCAGGATGTGGTCTCCATAATCTTGGCTCTTTGTACTCATAAGATATGCTGTAGCAGCCTTAGCCTCCCCATCCGACAGCCTGAGGTTCGGCATCTTGGTGCTGGAATTGTAAGAGGACGGGTCCTTGACCCATGCAAAGAGCCAATCGGGATCGACCTTGTCACCCACTCTGCTCAGATCGGGAGCGTAATCATAATCTCCGTCTAAGTATGTCCTTTTAAGATCGGACGGCCTTCCCCCAATAAAATGACATCCGTAACAGCCCACCTGTTCCACAATTTTCTTGCCGTCATCTATCATTTTCTCTGAGTACTCGACCTTTTCAAGCTCCGCCTCTTCAGATGTATTCAAAAGATACGCCGCTACGGACTCAGCTTCGTCTCTTGAGAACTTGAAGTTCGGCATCTTTGTATGCGGAAGATAACTTTTAGGATTCTCTATCCATCTTATGAGCCATTCGGGATTTGCAGTCTTCATCTTTAGCTTTCTTAGATCTGGTCCGACCTTCTCCAGATCCTCGTAGCCCTCGATCTTATGGCATCCGTGACAGCCCAACTCTCTCAACAGTCTGTTTCCCTTGGAAAAGTGGGGTGCACCCTCAAGGTCCACCACCTGGAAGTGACACTTTTTGCAATTTGACTCTATAAAGAAGCCTTCTGCTACCGGGTCTTTCCAGTACTCGTTATCTCTTGACAGGGCGTCCTCGTATGTCATAGCTCTTCCCTGCCCTCCGTGACACAATACGCATCCAAATTTGTCTATTGGATGATTGCCTAATAGAAATTCTCTATTCGGATGAGCAGTATGAGGCTGAGGGAACTTCTGGACATCTGCAAACTCCGGTTCGTCTATTCCAAGATGGCAGGAACTGCACCTGTCCACCATATCTATATCCTCAATCACCAACTGCTCTATCTTGGGGATCTTGCGCGCTACGGCCTCCAATTTGAACTTATATTTATTCGCATCTGCTTTCAGTTCATCTATTTTTTTGGTCAGTTCCACAATCTCCTTTTCAACCTCATCGACCTTTGCCTGTGCCTCGTCCCTGTTTTCTTGAGCCTCGTCTATTTTCGGGAGGAACGAATTGGCAAACTTTTCCAGCTTATCCACTTCCGCCTTCTCCCCGGAAGCATCCGATCCCCGATGCAGAGCGTGTTTATAGAGGTAAAAGGCTGCGTCTAATTCGCTCTTTGCAAACTGATACTTCTGGGTTGCATCCTCAAGGGCGATCTCTTTATCTCTCAGATCTTGGCCGGCTTTTTTATATTCTTCGTTCTTTTCCAGATTCTTCTTTGCCTCCTCCAACTTCGCCGTCAGTTCCCTCTCCTCCTCGGGCATAGCCTTCAGTGCCTCTTCATACTCAGCCTTGGTCACTTCGTACTCGTATTTGAAGAACTCCTCCTGAACCTTTTTCCAGGGTCGTCTGGTTATCGCCTCGTCGTATATAGTCCAGACCGTCACTAAGAGCATCACCATGATGGTCACAAGAAAGACGACACTATAGGACTTCTCCTCCACCTTGAGTATGTTAGACTCTTCCTCCTGTGTTTCTTCTTCTTTCTTATTTTCCTGGTTTTCTTGATCTAATGCCATGCTGTACCTTTCTAAAGAGTGGATAACCCGTTAAAAGGACAGTTTTTACACGCTATGTTCCCCTGAGACACTCTGGCTTGTATCTTCCCCGTTATCTTTCCTGAAGTACCCATGTTAGACACCCAGACGTCGAGCCAACAGGCGCCCACCATCGTACCCAAGACCGCTAAAGTGACCGCTGCACTCAGGCGGCGGACCAAGTTCACGTCTGTCGGAAGATGCCTTCACTCTACATTTTCGATCTCAGTCTGTAATCTTACGGCGTAGGTGGTGGCTGTGGATGGAGCGACGTACCACTTGCCTTTGTAGAGCAAATAAGATAACGCAAAACCCACGGCGACGCCCAAGATATTCAATATGACTAACCACTTGAATGCGTAGTCGTAAGGGGCGGTTCTATATTCTGTGAGGTGACAAGAAGCAAAGACATGAACGGGGAGAATTAAGAAGAGGTATATATATGAGGCGTTTCGGTATTTCCATATGTGATTTGATAAGGGTGCTGTTGTTGATATATCCACGATTTTGCCTTTGGAATCACTGATAGCCCTGAACCCTTCTTGCCCTGATAAGAGGATAAGAGCAGGAGAGATGACAGGTCGCTATATGTTAAACCATGGAGTCACCCATATATATTTTATATTGAAGGCTATTCTCAGGAACATCTTTATAGGCAACGCCATCATACTCAGGAACAAAAAGGCGGTCACCGCGTACTTGATCGGATAGTTCTTGAGGTATGCGCTTTTATTTTTTCTGACAAAGTAATAGACGACCCCAAAAAAGTAATAACCTCCTACAACTATGGCACCGAAAATAGAGGCAATAAAGTTGTCCCTTATACCCAGGGCGTAAGTCAGGTTCACGTTTGTCAGGGCTACCACTTTGTGGGGATCCCATCTTTCCCAGGGAAAGAAAAAGTTCCATCCAGGTCCCCTCAGAAACGTCCCCATTATTATGAGGAACACCCATAGGACTATAAAGCCAAAACAGAACATGGTTATGGCGAACTTTCTCTCTTTGAACGTATAGTATCCCCGTCCCAACTTGTTCGTATCTATATAAGGAATAGCCATCAACCCTATAACGATCAGAGTCGGAAGTACGACTCCGGCTATCCATGGATCGAAATAGACGAGCATCTCCTGAAGCCCCAAAAAGTACCATGGAGCCTTGGACGGATTGGGAGTCTTGGAAGGATTAGCTATTTCCTCTAAGGGAGCGTCTATCCCAATTGACCACACTGTAAGGACTATCATAATCATCAAAAGGCACAGAAACTCCGATCTCGTCAGATAGGGCCACACCAACACCTTGTCGTTCTCCACCTCCTCGGCGGACTTCTTTCCCTGTGCCTTCCGCCTGTCATTTTTTACCGCCTGCTTCATGGCTATATAGAGGCAAAAAAAGATTAATAGCAACATCCCGGCGATGGGTATATTATCCGGTGATTTGCTCAATATTTTTATGAGGTTTTCCATATTATTACTGCCCGAAAACTCATGGGATGTGGAGTGGTTCGGTGCCTTTGCTTTTCTAAATGGGACTCGAGATTCCCCCGTCCTTCCTTATCCTCCAGAAGTGGACAGCCATAAGTATGCTCGCCACAAGGGGGATAAATATGCAGTGGAGAACATAGAACCTCAAGAGGGTAGGGGGCCCGACCTCAGTCCCACCCAGAAGGACGAATCTCACGTCGTTGTCTGGTTTCATTCCCAGATACTCGGAGAACGGGCCTTCGTGCCCCAGAAGAGGAGTCGCTCGCGCCATGTTCGTCCCGACTGTCACAGCCCATATTGAAAGCTGATCCCACGGCAGAAGATAACCGGTGAAGCTCAAAAGGAGCGTGAGCACCAGAAGAATGACGCCCACTGCCCAGTTGAACTCCCGCGGGGGTTTGTAAGACCCCGTCAGAAAGACCCTGAACATGTGAAGCCAGACGGCGATCACCATCCCATGAGCTGCCCAGCGGTGCATATTTCTCAGCATCATTCCGAACGGAACGTCGAACTGGAGGTATTTCATGTCGGAGTAGGCGTCAGCGGTCGGCCGGTAGTAGAACATCAAAAAGATACCTGTGACCACGGTCACAAGGAACATCAAAAACGTTATTCCGCCCATGCACCAGGTGAATCTTATCCTGAGAGCGTGTCTGGGGAGCTTGATGGGATGCAGGTGAAGAAAGACGTTGTCCAGTATCTGCAGCAACCTGTTGCGAGGTGTATCCTTATAGTCGTGTCTGAACACTGATGTCCAAATCTGCGACTTGGTTATTTTGTCTTTAAGCTGTTTGACGTTCAACATTTCCTCCTTATGATTGTGCAAAGATACTCAAAGTTCCCTTTAGCGTCTAAATTCAGAGCAATAAAAGATAACAACTACTATATCTCTTGTCAAGCCTCTTAGCCAAATTTTTTTTGGAAAATTTTCTGGAATAATGAATGGACTTTAAATTTTGTCGGATAAAGGCACATGGTACCGATCTTTGATAAAGTTAGACAGAAGAGAGTCGAGAATGAAGATTGGGTAGTTAAAAAGTTGAGGATTGAGGTTTTCTGTGGGTTTGTATTGGATGGCTATTTGTAAAGGGGTTTTAAGTCTTTATGTCTATTATGTCTTTGGGTATTAAAGAATGATTGATAGGTTTGGAGCTTTAGGTAAAGGTTGGTAATCTTGACGGTCTCGTAGAATTCGTATTCGATTAGGCCGTGGGCGCGTTCTACATCGGATTGGTATGTAGTAGCCCCTGGTGGGATGCGTTTATGTTCTATGCCTCTTTGTTGGATGAGGTCGGTAAAGAGGGTCTTTTTGAGGGCATCCTTTGGTATTGACGAATTCGCTGCCGTTGTCGGTCTGGATCTTTCGTGGATAGACCTTGTGGTCTTCCAGGTGTTGGAGTAATGCTTCGGCGAAGATGCAGGAGTTGATCAGGCTCTGTTCGTCTGCCAGGCTTACAAAAAGACCGCCTGTCTTGATATCTCTGGCAGTATACTCAAACATAGAGAGTTGGCCACCTGTCTTGTAATGTTGTTTCAGGTAGTTGGGGATATCGCACAGATGTTTGACATCGATCTGGATATATTCAAAAGGGCGTAGTTTCTTTTTCCACTGGCAGACAAGTGCCTTTCTCTTCCATTTTCGCATGTGTTTCTTTATGAGATTGTGTTTTTTTCAGATAGCATAGGCAGTCGGCTTGGAGGGGATTTGATCAATTGGAACATTCTGTTTTTGCAGAAAGCCCAATAGATAGGGATATCCCAAAGAAGGATGGGCCTGTCGGAACTTTACAATCAGCTTTCTGATCTCCTCCGGTAACAAACAGTGAGGGTTTATGGGTGCTTTGGTGTGATTTTCAAGACTCTTTACCGATCGGTTTTCAAGATAACGTTTCAGCCATTTTCTTATACTCTTGCGTGTTGTATTAAAAGCCCTTGCAGCATACGAGACACCGTATAGCTGAGCAGTCTGAACCATCTTGATACGAAGATCAACAGGATTACGATTAAGAACAAGAACATCACTATAAGTGATAGCATTCTCCATGGTATCTACCCTCCTTTTTTCAGTCTTCACCTAAATATAGGCAAAATTATCCCGTGAGGGTGGATACCATATGTCTTTACTCTTCTGGCAGTCTATCGTTCTGACTTGACTTTCGACATGAAATCTTGTATTATTGTTTTTTGAAGGGTGAGCATACTTGTAAATATGGGCTGTTTTCTCCTTTGGATCATAGAAGTCCCCTTTCGCAGGAAGCTGTCTATTGAGAGGGAACTCTGTGACTTCAAGTGAAGCGCCCTATGTGGGTTATAGGGGATGATCGAGGTGGTACGAGAGCGAGAGGCTCTCCCCTAACCTGAAGGCAATAGGGTATATCCCCATTGTCATCGGCGCCGAAGCCACATTTCTGAAAAAACAAGCACTAGATCAGCACTGTGGCACACTGCGTCACACCTGTAGCACTTTGCTGGCATGTCAGAAGATAATCTCAACGGTATGTGGCAAAACCTCATCGAAAATCAGAACTCCGACGGCGGATGGGGATATTTTCCGGGCAAGATAAGTTCGACTGAGCCCACTGTGCTGTCACTGATGGCGATCCGCTTTCTGAGAGATCGTCAGTACGAAGAAGCTGCACTACGAGGGATTGAGTGGCTTTTGGATTCGCAGAACGAGGATGGGAGCTGGCCTACTTCGCTCGGGGACAAAGAGCCTTCCTGGACCACCCCTCTGGCCCTTTTGTCCTTGAATTCATTCAACAAATACCAGAACTCCTGTAAGCGCGGTGCAGACTATCTTCTTGGTGTTTACGGTGAACAGATAAGCGATCCGGGGCCGACCAGGCTGGATGGGAGCCTGAGAGGATGGCCCTGGTATAGAGGTACCTTCAGCTGGATTGAGCCGACCAGCTACGCCCTCATTGCTCTCAAGAAAATGAGACCCTACTTGGACAGCCCGGTTGCCGTAGAGTACCGCATCCGGGAGGCAGAAAAGTTACTCATAGACAGAATGTGCTCAAAAGGCGGGTGGAACTACGGAAACTCTAATGTCATGGACGCCGAATTAGATCCATTTCTCCCTCCTACGGCTATAGCTTTGATAGCACTTCAGGATAAAAGGGAACTGCCAGAAGTTGAGCTCAGCCTTGAGCGGCTCAAAAATGAACTGCGAACTCAATCCTCAGGTCTAATTTTGGGCTGGGCTATCCTCTGCTTTCGCATCTTCGGTGTTCCCTACGACGAACTTCAGGAAAAACTGGAGAGAATTTATGTCGAAGGACGCTTCCTAGGGAGTATATGTACGACGGCTCTGGCCGCTTTTTCTCTTCAGGTGGATAAAGGTCCAAATTTTCTGTTGCTGACTAGAAAGTAACCCGTAATATCTTTATTTACACTAATTAACGGTCAGGAATGGAGGAACTATAAATAGGCAGATAGGGGTACTGCCTCCCCCCTTATCCCCGATAGATTCAATCGGGGCAGCGCAGCAATCTCACTGAATGCCTTTTTTCCGAACGTTTTCAGTTGTGTTGTAGGGTTATTTTGATCTCATATATATATATAGTTTAGTCTTTCAAAGAGGAATTTTAGGATATATGCACACTAGACGAGAATTTTTAAAGTCGCTTTCTTGTCTTACCCTCTCGTCGACGGTCTTCGGACTTTACTCCTGCAACGGAGAAGAGCCTGATCTGGATCGCAGAAAGACAGCGCTTGTTCATAGATGGCCACCCTCTAAGGTTGCTGTCCTCAAGGCAAACAGTTACGAATCGGACCTTGTGGGCATCGTTCTTGAAGGTATCAAAGCCTGCAATCTGAGCGTGAAAGGCAAATCGGTCGTCCTAAAACCCAATATCGTGGAATATGACCCCGATACGGTCATAAATACCCATCCTGCCGTAATCGGGGCCGCGCTTGAGGCCTTTAAACGTCTGGATGCAAAACGTGTGGTCGTAGCTGAGGGACCAGGACACAGACGGGACACGGAGTTCCTCGTCTATTCAACGGGACTTGTCTCTATCTTAAAGGAACTGTCTGCAGAATATATCGACCTGAACGTGGACAATCTTGTAAAGACCCGGCTTCGGTCTTTCTACAGAGATGAAAATCATATCTGGCTGCCTGAGACAATAACCAGAGCTGACATCATCGTCTCCATGCCCAAGATCAAGACTCATCATTGGGTAGGCACCACGCTCTCTATGAAGAACATGTTCGGCGTCGTGCCCGGTGTCAAGTACGGTTGGCCCAAGAACGTCCTGCACTGGCGCGGACTTGAGAAAAGCATAATAGATATAGTCAAAGTGTCGCGACCATCTTTTGCCATTGTCGACGGAATCGTGGGCATGGAAGGAGATGGTCCCATAAATGGAACTCCGAAACAGTGCAATGTTTTAGTTTTTGGGACGGACCTTGCCGCTGTAGATGCTTCCTGCACAAGGATCATGAATATTAATCCTGAAAGGATCGCCTATATGGATCTCGCCCAGAGGTTTTTGGGAAATGTAGACGAAGAAAGAGTTGTTCAGATCGGTGAGAAGATCGAGGATGTCAGGACTGATTTTGGAGTGATTGGACGGCTGAAGATCTTAAAGAGTTGAACTTTGCGATTTGTATGAAAAAATAACACAATTAGATTTTTGTCTTGCGATAAGGCGTTCTTATCCTATATTTGCGTCAGGCAGGCCTCGCAGTGATCATACCGGAAGAAAGGTGGAACTTAACAGTTGTCGAGTATTTCAATTAAGAAAGGAGATAAGCTTTTCAGCTTTATAAAGGATCTCCACTTTCACTGGGCTGGGCAATTTGAAGAGAATGCCCCGTCTTAGTCCCGAATCTTTTAATAGGAGTTCGCAAAAGATGAAAGAATCGAGGGACGTTTACCCATCTATAGATGTTGACGATATCAGGGATTCCTGTGAATGGAAGACCTTTGAGGGGGCGTACGAGTACGTGTCTTCGGCTGAACTTAGAAAGCGGATAGTATGGGAGAACCTCTTAGGAGCAGAGATTGTTGGAAACTACGGTATTTATCAGGTGTCAATTGAGGTGGAAAAGGACAATCTGAACGCCCAGTGTACCTGTCCTGCTGAGATGGATTTCTGTAAACATGCTGTGGCTTTGGGGCTAACATGGATTGAAGATCCGGAAAGCTTTTTCAATATCAATCAGCTTATGGACGGTCTAAGAGGGAACTCCAAAGATTATTTACTCGATATGATCGTTCAGATAGTGACTACCTATCCGTACACTCTAAGCGTATTTGGGATCGAGGGATTCGAGGAAGAGGAGGATTGGGATGAGGAATGGGACGATTGGGGAGGCGACGATGAAGACGATTAACACGGTAAGAATTTGCTACAGGGAACGCATAAGGCACTTCACTATAGGCACGGTTGAAAATTTCTTTTCAGAATTGTGATAGTGTTCACGGTGAGTCTATCGCATATGTCATATATTTCCTTCAAAGGGTGCGGTTTACCTCAATTCACAAAACTCTTGACAAACGGGTCAGTTATAGATATATTTGTACAGGAATTTTTGTGAACTGGGGCTCAAGCGCAAACCTAAAGGACCCTACATTGAGGTACAAATGTAATTTTAGAGGTATTTTCTGTCATACCGTTTTAGAAAAGGAGGTGAAAGCTCTACTCGGTAGACATTTTCGACGTTTAAACAGATTTTCCTTAGTGGGAAATAAAAAATAAGGAGGATGTAAAGATGGGCCAAACTCAGATCTTGATGATCGTCCTTTCGGTGATCATCGTAGGAATCGCTGTCGCAGTAGGGATAACACAGTTTGGTGAAAGTGCAGTTCAGGCTAACCAGGACGCTGTGGTTGCGAATTGTCAGCGGATGGTATCGGCCTCTGCGCAGCATTACAGAAAGCCGACTAGTATGGGCGGTGGCGGACGCACTTTTACCGGTATAACACTTGCCACGCTGAATATGGCCTCCTCAGACGACACTGGCTCGTATGACATCAACGGGTCGGGCACCGACCTTGAGATTGTTGGGGTAGGCCTTGAGCCTAACTCTGACGGAAATGTGGCCCAGGTAAACATGGACTACGATGCCACTGACTCGTCGACCACCACTGCCATAACCAAAGTTGCGGCAGGGACTACAGCTGCGGCTACAGCCAGCTGATCTAAAAAGAGCCAAGCTACGCTTCAAGAATGTTAGTTGACATGGGGCAGGTTCTCTCCGCGAACCTGCCTTTGTCTTTGAAAGGGAGCTTTTAAATGGCCGATTTTCGCTATCAGGGAGCCAGTGCCTCGGGAAGGCAGGTGCAGGGCGTCCTTACAGCTAATAATAAAGCGGAGGCCAAAAAGACGCTGGAAGAAATATGTAGAAAGCGCCAGGTACGTCTGATCAGCATTCAAAAGAAAGCTACGTTCACCTACAAGATTCAAAAGGGAAACGAAAAGCCCATAAAAGGGGAACAGCCGGCCTTTAGCAAGGAAGAGGTCGAAAGTGCCCTCCAGAAGATGGGGTATAAGGTCTTAAGCGTCAGGAAGAAGCCCTTCGACTTCAAGCTCAAGCCTCCGGCCAAGGACGTCTCGTTGTTCATCAGAATATGCGCTGATCTTATGAGAGAGAAACTGCCCTACGATGAGATACTTGAGCTTGTGGGCAACGACACGGAGAACAAAGCCCTAAGGGATACGATAAAGGAGATAGGTCAAGACCTCAAAGCAGGTAAAGAGGGCAGTGAGGTCTTCGGAAAGCACGAAAAAACCCTCGGCAAGTTCACGACTTTCATGCTCGCAGTAGCGTCCACAAGCGGTAATATGGCCGAGGTGTATGAGAGCACTGCTAAATTCTTGGAGCGGAACGAGGAGTTCAAAAAGAGCATCAAAAGCGCGCTTATTATGCCGGCTGTGATTGTGGTGGTGCTGACAGGGGCTGTGGTTTACTATGTGGCTTATATCTTCCCAGAGACCGCCAATATGTTCATAAAGTTCGGGATAGAACTCCCTCCTATGACCGCAGCGACGCTAGATCTGAGCAATTTTCTGACAGCCAACATCTGGTGGATAGCCCCTGTCTGTGTGGCGCCTATGATAGCACTCGTGGCGTTTATAAGGACGCCGAGGGGGACATATCTGAAGGATCGCTACCTGATAAAGATCCCGGTGATCGGTTCGCTTATGCACAAAACGAGCATAGAGATCTTCGCAAGGGTCTTCTACGCCCTCTACTCAGGATCCGGTGAGAACATCAAGGTCATACAGATAGCGGCTGAGGCGTGTCGGAACACCTATATGGAGAGTCAGATCAAGAATATAGCGATTCCCGCGATGATCAAGGAGGGAAAGGGCCTGATCGAGTCTCTGGAAAGCACGGAAGTCTTCACTATAAATGCCATATCCAGACTCCGTTCGGGGGCAGAGACGGGCGCTTTGCGGACTACGGCTAAGCAACTTGCCGACTACTACGAGAAGGAGACCTCGTATAAGATGGCCAATGTGGTAGAATTGATCAATGTAGTTATCTCAATGTTTATTATGGTAGTTATGATGGCTTTAACGCTGGTATCCTCCGAAACAGCGGTCATAAAACCTAAATCGCCGGGCACGTAAAGAATAGTAGACTGTAGGTAGCAGACAGTAGACAGGTCCTGCTTAAATCCATCGGGGACAGGACACCTCCTTCCTTACCTGTACGCTGTCCGCTTACCAAAGAGGAAGTTTGAATATGGCACAGACAGCAAGGACCGGGGTAAAAAGCAGAATCGGAGAGATCCTGGTCAAAATGGGTGTTATTGAGATGGATACCCTTCAAAAGGCTCTGTCTGTACAGTGGAAAGACCCGAATCGAAAGCTCGGTGACATTTTGGTCAATGATCTTGGATCAGATCATCACGCTGTCTTCAGCCAGATCGCTAAGCTATACGCCTTCAAGGAGTTGGATTTGGAGGAGGAGAACGTTGACGACGAACGAATCAAATTTATTACCGATGTTTTGGACAAGTTGTCCGATGAAATCAGCCAGGCTCTGAGAGAAAAGTATATAATTCCGTTCAGGTTAGTGGACGATCTTCTGGTGCTCATAACTCCCGATCCTTCGAGCAAGGACGTGACCAGTCTTGCCACAAGATGCGGCTTTCGGAAGTTCGACGTCTTCTACTCCCGGAAAGATAAGATAGAGGAACTGTTAGAAAAGCTGGCACCCGAGACGGAGAACGACTTTTTGGAAATGGTGGAGCAAGCCAGCGAGGACCTGGAGGAGATCGAGACAGAGGAGACCGAAGTAGATGAGGAGGCGCTGGACGCTGAGATAAATCAGAGCATGCTCACCAAGGTCGTGGAGGCTGCTCTAATAGAGGGCGTTCGTCAGGGCGCCAGCGATATTCACATAGTTCCCAAGGAAGGGAATGTGACGGACTTCTCCTTGCGGGTGGACGGCAAGATCAGAATCTGGTACTCGCAGAAGAATACCAAATCTGAGGCGGTCTCCGCCGTCGTTAAAGATCGAACTCTAAATGTCGACAGATTTGAAAGGGAGAGACGGCAGGACGGCTTCATACAGAGGATGGTGGACGGCAACTTGATCAGGTACAGGGTCTCTATAATGCCGATAGTGACCAAGGAGTTTGAGAAGAAGTTTGAAAGCATCGTGATAAGGATCATAGACGACAGGAACGTTATCAAGGACCTGGAAAAGTTGGGTCTGCTGACTCAGGCGAGGGAGGATTTCAACAAGGCCATCAGGAAACCTCAGGGTATGGTGATCCTGACAGGTCCCACAGGCTCTGGAAAGAGTACGACGTTGAACGCCGCCCTGTACCAGGTCATAGATCCTACTTTGAACGTGATCACAGTCGAGGAGCCCGTGGAGTTTCTGATAGATGGAGCAAGACAGCTTAAAATGGGCGATAAGCTGGACTTTGACGACGCCATAAAGGGAATACTTCGGCACGATCCTGATATAGTCCTGGTGGGCGAGATGAGGGATACGCAAACGGCTATGACCGGCATCAAATTAGCTAACACAGGACACTTGACCTTCTCGACTCTTCACACTAACGACGCGGCAAGCAGTGTGTCGAGGCTCTTCAAGATGGATGTAGAGCCTTTCTTGATCGCTAATGCCATCAATATAATACTGGCTCAAAGACTGATGAGGAGGTTGTGCGGTGAATGTAAAAGGCCTATGGAAAACTCAAAGCCTGAGGTCTTTACGAGCCTGGGGCTCGATGCCGACGAGTGGAAGGATGTAACGATCTACGAGGCTGTGGGTTGCGATGTCTGCACCGGTTCGGGCTACAAAGGGCGAGCAGGCATCCACGAGGCCCTTTACTTCTACCCTGAGATCAGGCAGATCATATTGAAATCGGGAAGCGAGATCAATGAGGCCCTGATAGTAGAGGCGGCACAGAAGAGGGGAATGCTGACTCTAAGGGAGTCCGCTATAGAGAGGGTCAGGAGGGGAGAGTCGACATTCGATGAGGTCGTGTCTATGACAACTGAGGAATAAGCCGTAAACTATAGGTGATACAAGATGGGAACAGGTCAGACTCTTTTAGCTATAGGGTCGCTTATGCTCATTTCCGCGATGGTGCTTTCGGTGAACCAATCCTTAGATGACAACGACGCCGCTATTATAGAGAGCCAGGTAAGTATGGTGGCGACCTCGGCGATGCAGTCAGTGATAGAGGACTACGAGAGCCGGAAATTCACAGATCTAACTATAGGAACCACTCAGGATACGCTGTATGGTATGTCCTCCGGATCCACCGATGCCGTGAATATACCGGTGGATATACCGTACACTGTTGATGTAACTTACGTAAATGCCACCGCTCCAGAGACAGATGTTACAGGTCCTACCTCTTACAAGAGGATAAAGGTCACTGGAAGCTCTGACTATCTTACCGATGACATTGAGATGAACTATATAAAGAGTAGCTTCTGATCTCCCCCGATCCCCGATTGAATCTATCGGGGACAGGCCCCACGATATAATATTCCTACTCATTGAGAGGATGTGCTTGAACTATGGGAAAGTTTGCACTTATTCTGGTGGCGAGCTTTACGTTTGTCTTTGCCACCATAAAAAATGAACTTAATACGATTAGTGAAAACGCTGTTGATACCTTAACGGATCACTATGAAAAGGTAGCAGTTCGCGTCACTGCCGCCAGCGCAGTCAACATAGCCTTAGGGGAATTTTCAGCCGACGAAAACTTTACGGGGTCAGGTTACAGCAACATAAGTCTAAATGGATGTACCTTCACCATCGGTGTTGTAGATTCGACTGTCGTTTTGACCCTGAACTCTGAACAGAACCAAATAACTAGCACAGCGACCACAGCAAGTGACACCGCTTCCAACACCGTTATCGTTGAGAAAAAGGAAATTGTCCCCGAAATCACAACGGCAATGAGTGTAAACGCATCCCTTTCAAGCTTCAGGATATTAGGCAACCCCGAGGTGAGTGGAATCGATATGGACGGAGGAGGAACTGACCTGCCGGGGATTACTTTTGCCACCTCCGCCGATAGTGCAGTTCTTAGTACAACCGGCTAATGCCACTTATGACGGTTCACCGCCCCTTGCTGTTGGAATCGGCAACTCCAATCTTAGAGAATACGTAGACGAAATCCAAGATGTCGTTTCGTTCGACAACTATTATACCGATACAAGAATCAATGGGAATCTAAATTTAGGGTCACTGCCCAGCAATCCCCAGATTACATTTATTGAACCCAGTGACGGCACTTTCACTATGAACGGTAATATCACAGGAGCAGGGATTCTAATGGTGAAAGCTGAAGAATTTACCTTGCGCGGAAATTTTACATGGGATGGTGCAATAGTAGTAGTTGGCGACAATCTCGATTTCAACATGAGCGGAAATTTGATTGTTGAGGGAGGACTTATGCTCGAAGCCGATACAGCAACAATAAAAATAGCCGGCAATGTAGAGCCAGTTGTATACAGCAGTCAAGCGATCACTAACACGAAGAATAATCTACCAACGAGATACTACTACGCCGTGAACAGTTATAGAGAAAATTAAAAACAGGCCCCCGATCCCCGATAGAAGCAATCGGGACAGATTTAGCAGGAAGTCAGGTTCTGGACACTTTGCTTGGAATTTGTCCTGAACCAGCTTTTGAAAATGTGGAAAAGCTTCTAGGCATCTGTAACAGAAGGTGAGGCTCTTTTATGCCGTTGTTTCAAGGCTATGCGACCTTTAAAGGCAAGATAAGAGCTGAAAGTTTAATCAAAGATTTAAAGCGCAAGGACTCTACTCTGTCTGTTCGAAGCGCGGTATCAGATGCCTTAGTCAAGATAGGCGCGCCGGCGGTAAAACCATTGATTCAAGTTTTGGACGACAAGGACCCACACGTCCGAGATACAGCGGCAGACGCTCTTAGCAGGATAGGTACACCGGCGGTAGAAGCACTGATTCAGGCCCTTGGGCACCAGAAGCGCCAAGTCCGGGATGCAGCAATAGAAGCTCTGGTCAAGATAGGCTCACCAGCAGTAAACCCTTCAATTGAAGCTTTGCACTCCGGGAATAATCTGGGCAGAAAGAGCGCGGTAGAAGTTTTAGGTAAAATAGGCGACGCCCGGGCAATAAAGCCGTTGATTGAGTCTCTGCAGGACATGACTCTTCTCTTCCGAGATGATGTGGCCGAGGTTTTAGGCAAAATAGGAGACAGAAGAACAACAGAACCGCTGACACAGGCCCTGCGAGACGAAGATCAATCAGTCCAGAGTAGCGCGGCGGCGGCTCTGGGTATGATCGGCGACCCCAAAGCGGTGGCGCCGTTGATTCAAGATTTTCAGAATAAGCGTTTTCTCGCCAAAGATTCGGTGGCGAAGGCCCTGGGTATGATCGGCGACCCCAAAGCTGTAGAACCGCTGATCGAAGCTCTGGACGCTGAGAGTCCTTCTCTCCGAGAGAATGCGGCGGAGGCTTTAGGCCGGATAGGCGACCCCAAAGCTGTAGAACCGCTAATAGAAGATTTGAACGATATGAGTGCCTCTGTACGGCGGAATGCAGCGGAGGCTCTGGGGCAGATAGGCGACCCCAAAGCTATAGAACCGCTGGCTAACGCTTTAAGAGATCTCTCCACCTGCGAGCGCGCTGCAGAGGCTTTAGGAAAGATAGGCGCACCCGCAATAAAATCGCTCGCTGGGGCTTTGAACGATAGCGAGCCTCACGTACGAAAGCATGCGGCAAGGGCTCTGGGAAAAATGGACGATCCCAGGGCATCAGCGCTGTTGGTTAAAGCCCTGGATAATAAGCATTACGTATTTCGAAACGACGCGGCAGAGGCTTTAGGTAGGATTGGAAACCCCGAGTCCCTAGAGCCGTTGATCGACGCCTTAGGCGATGAGAACTATCTCTTCAGAGCCGACGCGGCTGAAGTTTTAGGTCTGATGGGTGACCCCAAAGGTATAGAACCACTGATTGGAGCTCTCAAAGACAGAGGCACTTCTGTACGTAGAAATACAGCAAAGGCCCTGGGTGAGATAGGCGACCCCAAGGCTGTAGAAGCATTGACTCAGGCCTTAAGTGATAAGGACAGGGATATCCGAAAGAACGCGGCAGAGGCCTTGGGCAAGATAGGCGACCCCAGGGCTTTAGAAGCGGTGACTCAAGCCATGCAAGACAAAGATATTTCTGTTCGAGATGCGGCGGAAGCAGCTTTGGCAAAATTCGAGAGTCAGGACTGAGCAAGTAGACAAGGCACCACCCCTCATCCCTTGAGTCCCCGATAGATTCAATCGGGGGGAAGCAATCTCGTGGACAGGGAAAAGTGGGGATGCCCTGTGTGCTATCTACTATTTCGGATCTCTATAATCACCTCCAGACTATTTTGTGCCAATACTTAAACTCAAAATATCAATTGCTGCTCCTTTCTTGGTCGTGAACAGTTGGAGAGATAAGTTTAGCAGAAAATCAGGTTCTGCTCCCCGATAGGTTCAATCGAGGACAGCTTTTCTGCGCTCTGGGCTATGGGAGAATTTGCCCTGATTATGGTTGCAGCTTTCGCGGTGATTTTTGCGGTCATAAAGACTAACCTGAATGAGACCAACGAAGAAGCTGTGGACACCTTTGTAAGCCACTATGAGATGGCGGTCGCCCGCTCCGCCGCCGCAAGCGCTGTCAACATAGCCTTTGGAAACCTTGTGGCAGATGAGACGTGGCGCAGCTCGGGTAGTACAAGTGCATTCGGAGGAACGTTTAGTATCTCTGTAGATGACTCTACCGCAGTTCCAACTTTGGCGTCAAATGAAGTACAGATAACAGGCACAGCGGATATAGGGGATGCCAGCCGTTCCAGCGTCGTTACCGCCAGAAGATTGAGCATTATTCCTGAAGTTTCGTCCTCAATGGGCATAAATGGAACCATCTCAAGCTTCAGCCTGGGAGGCTCCGCCACAGTAAGCGGAAACGATATGGCTGGAGGAAGTAATCTTCCAGGGATAGTTGTCGGAAGTTCCGCCGACAGCGCAGCTATTATTTCTTCCGGCGTCGATACAGTAACTCAACTTACCGGTTCGACATTAGTTGAAGCTATAAGCGAGTTTCCCGATCTTTCGACCCTTATCGAAAAAGTTGAAGACTACGCCGATAACTACTCGACCGATTCGAACCCAAAGGGGACATTCGGAACGACCGTCACTCCTGAAATCACCTATCTTCAACCTGCCAGTGGGACTGCCAGTCTGACAGGGGGATTCAGAGGGGCGGGTCTCCTTGCCGTAAACGCCGCCGAGGTGTCCTTGGGCGGTAACTTCCGCTGGGAGGGTGTGGTAATAGTAGTCGGGGGTAACGTCTCCGTTCGCCAAACAGGGACATCGTCAATTGACGGGGCGTTTATGGTCGAGGCTGATACGGCAGTAATAGACATCACCGGCACCTTTGATATAGCATACGACAGCGGCGCTGTCAGCAATGCCGATAGCATAATTGACGTCCACTACTACTATGTGATCAGTTGGCGCGAAGAATGAAATTTTTCTTTAAAGGGAGTGTCTGAGGGTGCCCACAGAGAGCGAATATCTTTTCAGAGGCTTTTCAGAACAGGAGAAAAGAGAGTTCTTAAGGACTGGAATAAGAGAGAGCTTCCGGCTGCACGAGAATATACTGGAGGAGGGAGCGCCGGGCACGCATATGTATATTATCCTTGAAGGAGAGGTGTCAATCTGGCTGAAGTCGGCAAAACTGTTGGGTCTTAAAAGAGGGGATCTAATCGGTGTGACGGTGATAGTACAACCTCATACAAGGATGGCGACCGTGCTGGCGGAAAGTACAGTAACTCTTCTGAGGTTCAACAGGGAGGACGTGATGAATTTCTTCAAGAACAAACCTGCACATCTCTTCCAGAAGTTCTGCGTGAACAGCTTGAAGATTGTGGTCAATATGATAAGGAAGACGAATCAACATATCGCAGAATTGGAGCGACTTTTAAGGGAGCGCTCGATAGTAAGGTGAGGGGCAATGAATGCGGCTCTGGATATATTAGGTTCGTTCTTTGTGGGCGGGATCTTATTGATTATAGTCCTGAACCTGAACGCCGATCTTATGGACAGGTCTTTCTCGGGGAATCTGGAGCTTATAACTCAACAAAACGCGGCTTCGATAGGAGAGCTTCTGGACTATGATCTCAGACAGATAGGATATGGAGTGGATGATCCTGATACTGCTATCATAACGGCAGGCACCGACCGCATTACATTCTGGACCGACATAGACGATGACGGCGATGTGGACTCACTCCGCTACTATATGGCTTCGAACCCGACCGATACAACTATAAGTGACCGGAATACGGATACTTATATTCTCTACCGCCTTGCAGGAAGTGAGTCGGAAAATGACATAGATCTGGGAGTGACGAGTTTTAATCTTACTTATTACGACTCAGATGGAAATACTACGACAGATAAGGCCGAAATAAAGAAAATTGAGGTGGAAATGACCGTTCAGAGCCTATACGAATACGACGGAGATTACGCGACGGCCTATTATTACCTTAAAATAGCCCCTAAAAATCTTTAATAATAGAGCGTACGCAATATCTGCTGCTATGGTCAAAGAGATAGATAGACGGGCTTTTTGACTGAACCTGTATGAAGGAGGTGTAGAGTATAGATGATCGTCAAAGAGATACTTAGCAAGCTGACACCGAAGATCCAGCAGAGCCTGACCGGGATAGAACGACAGCAACAAGTGGGAAGCATCATCACATCGCTGCCCATTAAAGTTCAGCTCGTGCTGAAGGAGACTATAGATAGCTTTCTCGTGAAGATGCCGGAGAAGGATTCTTCGGACGTAGACATGGGAAGCTCTGGGTGCAGGAACAGGGTGTGGTACAGGGTTCAGGGTGAGAAGGAGCCGGATGAAGAGATAGATCCCTTCAGCCACGATGAGATGGACCTCATGCTGCACAGCCTCATAATGGAGAGCCAGCGGGACTACCTTTTGGAAAATCGGAATCTTGACTTCTCCTACGGCGTTTCACACAACGGGCAGGAAAATCGCTATAGGGCGGATATGTACTTCGACTTAGATCATCTGGCTCTTAATATGAGGCTCATCGCCGGAGAGATACGGCCCTTCAAAGGCATGGAACTGCATCCCAACGTAGCCAGATCCATAATCTTAAAGTACGATAAACAAGGGCTCACGCTCGTAACGGGGATCACAGGCAGTGGTAAGAGTACAACCTTGGACAGCATAATAGATGCCAACAATGAGATGTCAAATGGCCACATCGTGATCATAGCCTCGCCTGTAGAAAATATCCACGAGTCGAAAAGTTGCATAGTCCGCCACAGGGAGGTGGGAAGGGACGTCAAGTCTTTCAAATTCGGGGCGATAGAGGCGCTTCGTCAGGACCCCGATATCATAGTGATCGGAGAGATGAGAGATCCGGAGACCATCATAACGGCACTGGAGATCACTGACAGCGGTCATAAGGTCTTCTCCACGTTGCATACGGCGTCGGCTGTGGAGAGCATAGACAGAATTATTGGCGAATGTCCCTCAGAGGAGCAAAACAGGGTCAGAGAGCGCCTGGCTGAGACCCTGAAATGCGTGATATCACAACAGCTTATACCGACTTTAGATGGGAAGCGCGTTGCTGCCAGGGAGATTATGCTTATGACCTCGTCCGTCAAATCGGCGATAAAAAATAACAACACGGGCGAGATTTACCAGATGATGTACGAGGGGAGCTCGCTGGGGATGCAGACTATGGAGCAGGAACTCAAACGGCTCTATCAAAACCGGAAGATATCCAAAGAAGAGACGATGAACTTTGCCAACAACAAAAAGAAGATGGAGGAGCTATTAGGTTGATTCAGATTAGTAAACACGCAGAGGCAAGCAGACAGCTCACAGGGATGCGAGGCGGTGCCCTGTCCCCGATAGATTCAATCGGGGATCTGTCTATCGTCTACTATCTTCTCTCTTCGATTTTGATTTTGATTTTCCTCTCAGGATGTGGTACGGAGGGAAAGACAGTCTCAGCTGTCACTTCTGATCTAGATTTCACGCTGACGCTTTTCACGCCGAACCGATTTTTGGAAGTAGGTGATGAAGCACCCATAGTAACGACACTCAGGCGAACAGACGGGAGCAATATACCCGTCGGAACGACTGGGGAAATAGTCTTGAACACTACATTCGGCGGATCTTTAGCTCCCAAACAGATTACGGTCGATATCCTGGAGAACAACAAGAGGGAGTTCACATCCAATGTCACGTTTATTGCGGTGTCGCCGAGGACACGGGGAAGAGTTGAGGTTACGGCTTCGTTCCTGGACGCTGTGACCGAGCCGCTGAACTTTTTCGTCTCTTTGCCCTCATTGGCAGAGGAGTAATAATATGGTCAAAGATATCGAGGTACTATTTAAAGGTTTCTCGGACGAGGATAGAGAGGAGTTCCTCAAGGTGGGAGTGCGAAAGGACTTTCCGCCTGGAGAGGTGGTGATCGAGGAGGGGCAAGAAGGGTCGAATATGTATATTATTGAAAAAGGAAGGGTCTCAGTCTGGTTTGGAGGGATAAAGCTGGCTGAAGTCACCGAAGGCGATACTCTGGGATCTCAGGTCATAATAGAACAGTACGCCAGAACAGCGACCGTGAAGGCAGAGGCTGATAACGAAGAGGCCGTGAAGACAGAGGCCCCGTGTGTCCTTTTAAGGTTCGAAAGAGTCGATCTTATGAAATTCTTCAAAGATAAAGAGCGTCTCTTCAAACGATTCTTCTTAAATGTCTTTAATATTCAGATTAACCTGATAATGAAATTGGACAACAGGATAGTTGAGCTGGACACCCTTTTGGAATTTGGAGAGGAAAGGATATTTGACAAGGTCTTGGTAATTGACGACCATACCTCTCAAAGAGAGATGGCGTCAGATATCCTCAAGGCTTCCTACCAAGTGATCGAAGCCCGAAACGGGGAAGAAGGATTCAACAGAGTCACAGCGGAAATTCCCGATCTGGTCATTTTAGATATAAATCTTCCAGACACAGACAGCCATAAGTTGTGTCAGAGGATTAAGGAAGATTCAAGGACATCTCATATACCGATAATAATGTTAACGCCCCTTTCGGATACGCCTGATAAAGTCAAAGCGATGATGTACGGGGCAGATGAGTATCTAATAGAGCCTTTTGAATGGATAGAACTCATAGACAAGGTCCAAATGGTCTTGAAAAGCGTCTATAAGGGGGAAGTAAAATAGAAGACAGCATACAGGAAAGGGATACCCAGTCTAACCAGACAGAACGTCTGTTCTACTATCTACTTCAATAGGGGAAAGCATAATATTACAGAATGCGTATCGGGCGTGTAATCACCACAAAGGGAGACGTTGTGTTCGACAACAAAAGGGCGTTCGGTCTTACAATTGGATTATTGTCCTTAACGTTTCTTATTCTTGCTCTTTCCTGCGGCGATGAAGACAATCCAGTGTCTCCGAGCAAACCGAGCTTAAGTTCCAATGTCAACTTCGATATCCGTATAGTCTCAGGCAACAATCAGTCTGGCAATGCAGGACATACCCTCCCCAATCCCCTTGTAGTCACAGCTATAGACCCGAATAACACGTCTGTAGCAGGCGTGACGATAATCTTTACGGTAACAGCCGGCGGGGGAACCGTCACTGCCGATACTGTCGTCACTGGCTCGGACGGGTTAGCTTCCACAAGGCTCACGCTCGGTCCTATCTCCGGAGTAAACACTGTTTTCGCTACGTCCCCGGGCCTTTCCGGATCGCCGACAACATTCACTGCCACCGCCTTGGGTGCGGCCGAGGCCCGAGTTAGTGACCTTGAGGTCAACTTAAGTTTATCCGCTAGTCCTACTTCTATCGTAGCAAACGGCGTCAGCACTTCCACTATTACTGCCACTCTTTTAGATCAGAATAACAATCCCTTCCCGGACAGCACTACTGTAATCTTTGCTATCCTTCCCGGAGGCTCAGGATCTATCCTAAGCCCTAAACTTACCGTGGAGGGAAGGGCTTCGACTATCCTTAGAAGCAGTACTGTGCCCGACAAAGTCTCCGTAGAAGTTAGAGTGGGAGATGTGAGGGATAGTGTGCAGGTCATATACACCGAAATCGTAGTAAACTTGACTGCAAGTCCGAGGTTTGTAGCCGCAAGCGGCGTGGGAACCTCTATCATCACGGCCACAGTCACCGACAGGACAGGCAGTGCGCTCCCCGACAGCACTGAAGTGAACTTTGAGATCGTCAGCGGCAACGGTTCTGTATTGAGCCCGAGACTCACGTTTGGAGGAGAGGCCGAAACCGTCCTTACAAGCACAACGACTCCGGGACCCGTTCTGGTAGAGGCAAGGGTGTTAGAGTCAGCCGACACGATAGAAGTTGTCTATTTAGACGTGATAGTAACACTTTCGGCTAATCCGAGGTCTATAGTCGCAGACGGTATCAGTACATCCACGATCACGGCAGACATCACGGACAAAAATGGGACCTCTCTTTCCGACGACACAGAGGTGGAATTTAAGATCATAGAGGGAACGGGGTCTATAGGGAGCCCGAGATTGACGGCAAACGGGAAGGCCACGACCACGCTTACAAGCAGCACGATACCAGGACGTGTTCTGATAGAAGCAAGGAGTATAAACCGACATTCCCCATATCACATTCATGAGGGATTATATTTCGATACATTCTTGTTTCTGAATTAATATTACCACTTTTACATTTTTCAACAAGTACTTTTTTCAATTAAAATAGTATTTTCCTCTGAATTATCACTTTCTTTGTGTTTAAATCCTCCAATTAGAGACACCTCTCCATCGACTCACAAAAAAATGTGGCAGTTTAAACAGAATAACATCGCAATCGTTCAATCCGGGATAATATTTCGGCAAATAACCTCTTGTCTATCCCAACCTCAGCCATTTGAAACGTAATATATCCGCTGTGTCTGACAATCTTCGCTCCGATTTTGATAAATTTCACGAGGAGGCTGCGTAGTGACCAGTGTTTGATTTTCTTCGGAAGAACAAAACGTCGCAGGAAGTTGCCCAAGTTGTAAGCCAGAACAAACAGCCAGAGCCTCACCTGATTGGAGACGAAACGCTTGCATGAGAGTCGGGTCCAGTTCAGAGCATACTTGCCCTCCTTAATCCACTGCTCAGCTCTGCCACGGCCATTGTAGAAGTGTACCACGCCTTCTGGCTTGGCGCTCATGTTGGTCACGATAAATCCCACTCTTGGGAATAACTCCCCTTGGTGCCATTCAACCTTGGCGACCACTCGCCTCGATTGATCCCAACTGGCCGCTTTATATTGAAATTCATATAACGATACAATCGGTTTCCTCGGCGGTCGTCCAACTGGCCGAGTCAGCAGGTATCGTATCTTTTCATAGAGTATCTCATTTGCGGGAAGCCGAATGGCATACAAATAGCCGTTTCCCTCCAGATAATCATAAATCTCAGGCTTTGCGAATGCAGCATCGCCTCGAAAGTATTTCCTATTCTTCTTGCTCTCGTATCTCTTGACGATCGGTTCCAGAACTTCCTTCCAACGATCAGCACTGTGAACATTACCAGAGCGAAGTAGGACTCCTTCACAATCCCCGAACTGATTGAAGCAGAACACTGGATGAAAACAGGTACATCCGAAATGACCGTTGTAAGCTGATCCTTCCTGCTGGCCATGTACCGGACTCTCCGAACTGTCCATGTCCAGAATGATTCGTTGATGCTGTGTTTTACTCATCGCTTTTTGAACCCACTTGCCATTGATATCTGACAAGTTTCTGAGATTGTCATGCTGAGTCAGTATATCAGTTTCAAAACGTCCTATCGTGTTGGAGCTGGCAGCTTGCCTGCCTTTGTCCTTCTTTCCGGTAATCGCTCGCATGACGGGATCAACGGATAATCGCTCGGCGTCATTTACATCTTCATATCCTGCAAGACGGCTGTATATCGATTGACGCAGGAGAGTAGATATATCATGTTGGATATTACGGCCTGTGCGTTTATCGGTAAAAACCGCTGATACCGAATCAAATAATCCCAGTGCGTAATCAAGGTCACGATACGCAAGAAGTCCACCGTTTGATGTCACCTTTGCACCATGAAATTCAAGCTTTATTCCTCCATCAAAACCTACTTTGATTCTTTCACCCTCTGGATGATCAATATTTATCCGCCATTTATGAGTCTTATTTATTGTAATATAACATGTTCTGGCGACTTTGACAACCATTTTTCGGGTCTAATATGGCGAATGGGGGATAAACTCCCTCGACACAACAGAGGTGGCCTACAAGGGTATTAAGGTGACCCTATCGGCTGATACGACAGCTATAGTGGCAAACGGCCTTTCTTCGACCACTATAGTGGCAAGCGTGGCAGATGATAATGGCACATCGCTCTCAGACGGGACAGAAGTGATCTTCAACATCCTCCCTGGAGGGAGCGGCTCGGTTTTGAGTCCTAGCTTTACAGTCGGTGGAACAGCTATGACCAAGCTTACAAGCAGCACAACTCCCGACATGGTTAGGGTCGAGGCCCAGGTGGTCAATTCAAGGGACACTATAGCTGTAGTCTTTAAGAAGATATTTCTCATCTTGACGGCAAACCCAACCGATATTTTATCCAACGGAGCGAGCACGTCAACGATCACGGCTCTTTTGAAGGACGCAGATAGCAACCCCGTCGTCTCTTCGGAAATACAGTTCTCTTCCACGCTCGGAGTGATACCGCGTTCTGCGATCACGGATGCCAATGGAAGAGCCACCGTCAAGCTGATCAGCCAGAGGACGGAGGGGATAGCCATAATCACAGCCCGACACAGCAACATAGAAAGGAACACACAGGTGATCTTTACAGGGATCGATCTGGCAATTTCAGCGACCCCCGTAAATCTGATTGTGGATGACCCAGAAGGGTCCCTTATAAGTGTGACCTTAACGGACGCTGCGGAAACTCCTATTGTGGGAGAGCCGGTGGAGCTAACGACCACATTGGGGAATCTCTTTATAGAGGTGGATACCACTGATGTCAGAGGGAGAGTAAAAGCCACGCTTTCGAGTTCCGCAGCAGGTAAAGCAATAGTTACAGCCAAAGCCGCGGGAGTCTCTGGGGAAGTCTCGATCACCTTTACGGCTTTAACGTTTGAAATCGAAGCCGATCCGGATACGTTCATCGCTAATGTAGGTTCTTCCCTAATCTCAGCGAGTCTTTTGGATGAGAATCAGCCTGTAGAGGGCGCGGAGATAGATTTTTCAACTACGTTAGGGAAGATAGAGCCTTTTGTGGCTTTTACGGATTCTGACGGTAGAGCAGAGTCTATTTTAACCTCCGCTGGAGCAGGTAGGGCGTTGGTGACCGCCATAGCCAAAAGGGGCACTGACACTATATCCAAGACGATCGAAGTGGAGATAAAGGCAGCACTGCCCGCTTCGATAGAACTTTCGGTTAGCCCCTCTATAGTCAGAGTCGACGGTGGGACATCGACCTTGATAGCTGTCGCTTCCGATTCTGCGGGCAATCCCATACCCGATGCCACGATAAGCTTCACGACAATTTCCGGACCTTCCGGAGGGGAAAATATAAATCCGGGAACCGCCGCCACTAACTCAAGTGGAGTAGCTACGACTACCTTCACCAGTGGGTTCAAACCGAGCAAATCTTTAAACGACGTTCAGATCGTGGCTATGGTGCCCGGCGCTGAGGAGATAAGGTCGAACGTGGTGAAGCTTACGATAGCTGGCGCCCCTTTTACGCTTGAAGTCGGATTCATACCCCCACCCAGAAATAACGGTGATGGAACTTTCGACCTGCCTGTGTCGGCGGTTGTGGCGGACATCAACGGGAACCCTGTGGCGGACGGGACGCTGGTGCACTTCGGGATAGATGAGCCCCTCGGCGTAATCCAGAGTCCAGCTATAACAGTCAACGGAAAGGCACAGACTACTTTTACGTATCCCCGGACGATGGCAGGACGGGATGCAACGATAAGGACTCAGACCGGATCTATCGAGAAGAATCAGCCCTTTATTATACCTGGCTTTACGGGCACTGTGGCAGACGTCGTGCTCTCTGCAGACATAAACAGTGTCCTTGGAAACGGGATCGAGACCCTGGAGATTACGGCCTTGGTCAGGGACACTGAGGGAAACCCCGTAGGGGACATAGTAGTTGACTTTTCGGCTAACTTCGGATCAATAGAACCGTCCGCCAAGACAGGGGCTCAGTTCTTAGAGTTCGACACGATAAACCTGAAATGGGGCGCCGCGAAGGTTAAGCTCCAAAGTCCGGCGGTAACGTCAGAGGAGGGACTTATAGATACCGTGCGCGCCCGCGTAGGTGAAAGGGTAGCAGATCCGATAACTGTGGAATACAGGGGTATCTCTTTGGAGGCTTCGGCCAACCCAGAATCTGTATCTGTAAACGGTGCGGAGGCTACCGTAACGGCTGTGCTCAAGGAGGCGAAGACCAAAATTCCCATCCAGGGGGCTACAATAGAGTTCGGAACGCAGCTCGGGACGATGGCCGGATTTGCGACGACAGATGAAACTGGCGTCGCCACAAGTATCCTAAAGAGCGGGAATCGCTTTGGAGTCACCAATGTCATAGTCATCTACGGCGCTGGTATAAGCGATACAGTCGGGGTCAAGATACTCCCCCTGACAGGAGGCGAACCCGCAAGCATCCAGCTTGAGAGTATAACCTCAAGGACCATAGGCGTCAGGGGATCAGGTGGCAGAGAAACTACTGATTTAACCTTCCGAGTGGTGGATTCACTGGGCAGAAACGCCTCTGACACTACGCAGGTGACATTTAAGATCTCCGGGGCCACAACGGGCGGGGAATCGCTCTCTCCTACATCGGCTCGGACGTTCAACGGTCTCGTTACAACCACGCTCAGGAGTGGCACGAAGGCGGGAGCGGTTCAGATAATAGCGACCACTACAGGCGCCGATGGAGAGATCATAAACTCAGGCCCTGTGCCTGTAACCGTACACGGCGGTCCGCCCGATGGTGTTCACTTTACGGTCGTCGCCAACGTCGTCAACATAGCTGGGCTCAAGTTCTCCGGAATTAAGGATCAGATAACGGCCTTTGTCTTTGACGAGTTCTCCAACCCCGTTCCGGAGGGGACAGCAGTACAATTCCAGACATCTGCAGGCGGAATCCAGGGCTCAGCAGTCACGAATTCGGACGGCGCAGCCACTGTTGAACTCACCACCGCTAAGCCTCTGCCTGACAGCACTACCAAATTCCAGGCGATAGTTGTAGCCCAGACCTTAGATAAGAACGGAAACGCCATAAAAGACAGCGTCGGAGTCCTGTTCAGCGGAGATACCGCGCCGATTGTGGCTCAGCCGTCCGCCATTACTGTAGGCGAGGGCGGAATCCAAGGATTTGTATACTTTGTGGGCGATTTGGTCGGAAATCCACTGGTGGGCGGAAGTACTATTCAAGTCTCGGTTGAAGGAGGCGAAGTCACTGGAGAGGTCGATATTACTCTCCCTGATACGAGAAGTCGCTCTTCTACCTTCTTCTCTTTCGTCTTTAAAGACGATGACGATGAGACGACGGAGCCTTCGATAACTATAGATGTCACGTCTTTTAATGGGAACGAGGAGACCACAATACGACGCGGGCCTTTAGCCCCTACGGAGATATCGCAGATCAACCTCGAAAGCCTCGCTGAGGAGATCTTAGCCGATGGAGCTGACACTACAACTATTACGGTCGCAGTCCTGGACAACTTTCAGAATGCTGTTCGCAATCAGCGCGTTGAGTTGTCGGCAAGTTCAGGACTCCTGTCCCCATCTATTACCCTCACCGACGAAAATGGCAAGGTTTCAGTCATACTCAAAAGTTCTGTCAGTCCAATTACGGTTACATCCACAGTCACAGCGTCAATTGACACCGTCATCGGTGAGATGACCGTCCGGTTCAAGGGTGTTTCACTTTCTCTGGACGCCGCCCCAGATACAGTCCTTGCCGATGGATCTTCGACCGCGGAGGTGATCGCAATCTATGCTGACGAGGAGAACGCTCCAATCGTCGGACAGGTCGTAAACTTTATAAGCTTCAACGACAGAAACGGTGACGGAAAGCTGAACGCCGGCGAGGATATGATAGGCTCCCTAACGTCCAGGGATACGACGGATTTTTCAGGACAGGCCAAAGCCGTCTTCACAAGCCAGGCGAGTAGAACGTCGAGAGATGCGACTTTAAGGGCCACTGTGGCGGGCTTGAGCGCTACGACTAAAGTAACTCTTCTGGGTATAGGGCTCGAGGTGGAGTCATCAAAGGACAGTTTAGTGGCTGACGGCATAGACCAAACCCTCATCACCGCCCTATTGACCAACTCCGCCACAGGAGAACCCATCTTTGGAAGGGCTATCAATTTTTCCAGCAATCTGGGCGCCTTGTCCTCTGAATCGGCGGTAACGAATGGAAGCGGCCAGGCTTCGGTCGTCCTGACAAGCGGTACAGAGCCAGGAACAACTACGATAACAGCTAATTTCGGAATAGATGTGTCCGGGGCTGTAGAGATAGATTTTGTAGGGATGATCATAGCGCTTTCTGCGTCCGATAGCAGTCTGATTGCGGACGGAACGGCTCAGACGACGATTACCGCTCTCCTCTCAAACGCTGCGACAGGAGAGACCATATCGGGTAGAAACATCAATTTTTCAACCAGTTCGGGCACTTTATCGCCTCTATCAGGTCTGACGGATGGGAGTGGTAAAGTTATAACGACTCTTAGAAGTGGGACAGACGCCGGGATAGCAAGGGTTACTGCGTCGTTCGGCTCGAGCATATCTGCTATTCTGGAGATCGACATTGTAGGCGTGACATTGACGCTTTCGGCGTCTCGGAGTACTCTAATAGCAAACGGATCGGATACTACTACCGTAAGCGCGGTACTGACTGAGAGCATAAGCGGAGATCCACTTGCGAATAGAACAATCGATTTCTCCAGCGATCTGGGGGGCATTTCCCCACAGCAGGCCACAACCGATGCGAACGGCCGAGTTGTGGCTGTGTTGACGAGTCCAACCACAATAGGGACAGCTACTGTCACGGCGAGCTTCGGGCCTACGACACAAGGGACAACTGGAGTGGTAATGGGTCCAGGGTCTCCTGCAGGCATAGTAATGGTGGATGTGAATCCCGCATCTATTAGCGTAAAAGGGGCCGGTCAAAACGAGAATTCCACAATCGTCTTTGAGGTGCGCGACGCTCAGGGCAACAGAGTAGCAGACGGAACTGGCGTAGAGTTTTCGCTTGTGCCGTCGGGTATGGGGTCTCTATCTCCTGCTGTGGCTGCGACGATAGATGGTCGGGCGACAACTATACTAAGGAGCGACACCACAGCCACAACCGTCAATGTCATAGCCCGGGCGCAGGCGGACACAAACGTGACTTCAGGGGCATCCGTGGCAATAAGCGGAGGATCTCCCGATTCCGGTCACTTCAGCTTGGCCGTCCAGCCCGATTCGATAGTCTGGGAGCCGTTCAGAGCAAGAGCAGCGACTGTAACGGCGTTCGTATTCGACAGATTTTCAAATCCAGTTCCTCAGGGAACATTGGTCTCATTTGAAACGAGCGCCGGTGGAATCTCAGGGTCTGCCCAGACAGATGAAGACGGGCTGGCCCAAGCTCAACTTGCCACTTCTCGGGAGCCGCTACCCTTAGACGGAACGGTCGTCGTCACGGCAAGAACAATAGATAAAGAAGGTAAGTTGATCGAGGCGAAGGCTACTATTAGCGTAGTGGGCATAGTGTTAGCCATCCCTGATACTATACTCATTTCCGTCTCCGAGGCCAATGTGCTATCAGACGGCGTGTCCACAACCCAGGTGACGGCGATAGTTTTAGACAGCAACGGGGACCCGATAGAAGGGATGGCAGTTAACTTCTTCAGCTTCAACGACAAGGATGGGGATGGGGTACAGGGTGCTGGAGAGGAAAATATCGGGTCTATAGAGCAGACTGGCACGACCGGAGCAAGCGGGCAGGCTAGTGTGGTCTTCACAAGCGGAGCGAGTACTGGGGACATTTTGACTGTTAAAATCCGGGCGGCAGCAGGTGGTCTTTCCAACACGATTCCAGTAAATCTTTTGGGCGTAACACTGACCGTAGAGACCAATTCAGATACAATTATAGCGGATGAAAGCGCTCAGTCAGCTGTCACTGCGATCCTGACGGGAACCACGAGCGGGGCAAGGCTTGCCAACAGACAGATAGACTTTTCAACGACCTTAGGGACACTCTCTTCGACGTCTGAGATCACAAACAGCGACGGTCAGGCAATAGTCATACTGACTTCAAGCACAAATGTGGGGCGGGCGATCATAAACGCAGAGTTCGGAGCTACAATCTCCCAGACTGCGGAGGTTAGCTTCATTAAGGGTCTTCCGGCAAGCATAGTCCTGTCATCGGTAAGCGCGACTTCGATAGGCATAAGAGGATCAGGCGACAACGAGGTCTCCGAGGTCGTCTTCGAGGTTCAGGACGATCAGGGTAACAGAGTCGGCGACGGAGAGACGGTCGTCTTCAGTATAGAGGGGAAGACATCTGCAATTGTGGACGGTGTCCTAACCCCGGGAGGTGAATTCCTAACGCCGACCGAAACTGCTACTGTCGGCGGTCTTGCACGCACGACCCTTAATAGCGGCATAGTTGCAGGGACTGTCAGGGTAATCGCGAGGGTGATTGTCGGATCAGATACTGTAGAATCGGGTCCCGTTCCCTTAGCTATTCACGGAGGTCCGCCCGATCAGGCCCACTTTAGCCTCTCAGCCACTCCGGTCAACTTAGCGGGTCTGGTAGTTTTCGGGCTTGAGAGCACCATTACGGTATTTGTCTTCGACGAGTTCTCCAACCCGGTCCCCCAGGGCACGTCCGTACAGTTCCAGACACTTGCAGGAGGAATCCAGGGATCCACCGTAACCGACCAGAACGGTCAAGGTTCGGTTACACTCTTTACAGCGAAACTTCTGCCGGACATCACGACCGATTTTGAGGCAATCGTGACAGGTCAAACAGTCAACAAGATCGGGGAGGTTATAAAAGATCGCACAACTGTGCTCTTTTCCGGCCTTACAGATGACATCGCGGTGACCAGTGCGGGCTCTATTCCCTTTACAATATCTGACGGGGGAAGTCAGAACTTCTCCTACACCGTGCAGGATATAAATGGCAATCCCCTAATGGGAGGCAGCACTATTACAGTTACCACATCGGCCGGAGGCGTTTCGGGCGATGTAAACATTACTATCCCTGATTCGAGGGATAGCGGACCTGGCATCACAAATTTCTCCCTTACGGTCTTCGATTCAGCACCTGGCGAAGACCCTCCCAAAGCTGCTGAGGACGCGGTGATGACCATAAGGGTGATCTCTCTAAACGGAAACAATTTAGTAAATATCTCGGGGACGGTCGATTAGTAACCATAACACTGTCTACGTCCCCAGGGATTTCGGTGGTTTAAATGGCTATTTCTTCAATCGGTATATCCAAGCACGCAATAGGTGTGATGGTAGATGGTCTGGATGTAAAGATCGCCTATCTTGCCAGGGAGGGGGGAAGCATAGTTCTCAAGGCCATCAAGAGGGCACGATTGAAGAAGAGGATGGAGGAGAGAATAGAGACAGGTGAAATTGAGGCATTAGAAGGAGAGCTGCCGGGGATAGCCGAGGAGCAAGCCGATCAGAGAGAGGTCGCGCAAGAGGAGACAGCGCCCGAGACGGAAGAAGATATTCTGGGTCTGGACGCTATGATGGAAACCGAACCTGAGCCGGAAGTGGAGCTGGCAGCCGAAGGGGGTGGAGAAGACGTGGAAGCAGAGGACGAAGAGGAAAACAATGCCAGCATCCTATTTTCTGCGCTAGGTGAATTCCCGATCAGGCAAAGCTTGCTCGGAGTCAATCTCCTCGAGCCTTCAGTTGACTTCTTCGACCTGGCGAACACCGAAGGACTCAAAGGCAAAAAACTCAAAAAGTGGATCGAATCTGAAATAGAAAACATCAAGGGCCAAGATGGTGGGATCAACGACGATAATCTGGGTTACTTCCAGGTGGATGGTACAGTAGTATCAGCTCTACACTCAGATCCGATGGAGCTTTTGTCCAGCATAGATCAGCTCAAATTCTTTTTCAACACGAACGTAAGAGTCAGCGTTATAGACATCAATGAAGTAGCCCTAATGAACCTGGTCAGGCTGTCTGAAACCCCAGAGGACGAGGTAACCGCCATAATCTACATAGGGACGGATTTTTCCAGGGTTGTATTCTTACGGGGCAGCGAGTACCTCGGCTTTGCCCAGGTTATAAACGAAGGCTTCGACTCGCCTCAGGTGTTGACAACTATATTCAGCAGAATCCTGTTTGCTCAGGACGTTTCAGACATACCCGACATAGACAGGATCATTCTGGCTGGGGAAAGCAAATCCGTTAACGCCCAAGAGTTCTTCTCAGGGCAGTTTCCAGAATCCCGTATCGAGTATCTGGTGCCAGATATGCTGGACACGAGTCAGATCGAACGCGATCAAGTAGATCTGGTCTCCGTCTTTGCAATACCCATAGCTTTGGCCTGGAAGGTCCTGGATCCTCAAAACGAACGCTTCTATCCTACGAATCTGCTCCCGGGGGAACGTAAAAGGCGTCAGAATCCTTTTCATATAGCCTGGCACGGACTCTCGCTGATCGCCCTTTTGGCCGGGACAGCCCTCTATTTGGGGTTCCAGTATGAGAAAAATATCGACGCTATCGTCTTGGACAATCGTAAAGTCGAACTGCAAATCAAACAGATAGAAGACGCAACTCCCCTGGCAGATACTATCAGCATTATAGAGAACAGAATCGGAGAGTTGGAAGCCAAGATAAGTAGAATCGATACTGTAAGCTCGGACTATAACAGGTGGAGCCGCATCCTCAAAAAGATGGTGGAGGAGACCGACCGGACGAATTCCATATGGTTCGATCAGATGAAAAGCACAGATGAGGGCATATCACTTTCAGGAAGGGCTCTACAACGCAACAAAATACACGAAATAGCCAGCTCTTTCGGGGTATCCAGGATCAATCAGATTACTCGCTCGGAGCTTCGGGGAAAGGAAATATTTAGCTTCCAGTTCGACGCTCTATATGATCAAATAATCCCTTCCGAACCGGAGGAGGAGTTGGAAGTTGCCCCCACAGATGAAAAAGATGAAGAGCCCCAAAAGGAATCATTAACAAAGATAGCTGCAATGGAGGGAAAAAGGAGTCTTCAAGAGAAATCGGAGCAACTTGCGGAGGCACAGAAGCAGACTGCACATATAAGGGAGACAACAGCGGTATCTGAACTTGCGTCGGACGTTGAGCTACCGAAGGAAAAGGTCCAAGAGCAAGAAGTGCCTGTTCGAGGTAAACCCGATCAAGAGACTCAGGTGGCCAAAGCACAGCCTGCATCGCCTGAACCTATCTCAGATGTCGTTCCCCGAGAGCCTCTGCAATATGCAGAAAGACTTCCCTTAGACATTGAGCAATTGCTCTCCCAAAGGCCAGCAGGGGATACAGATGTCATCAGAATCGAAGATCTGTTAATTCCGAAGACTCCTGCAGGGCGACAACAGATCACAAGGGCAGACCGAGACCTCCTGTCTGCTCAAAAGGGAGAGATAACTCAGGTAGTGGCTGTAAGGGCATGGGCTCACGATAGATTCTCAAGGGTTGTATTCCAGCTGAACAAGACGTCTGACTTCAACTTTTCAGAAGGAGAAAAAACGGTAACCCTCAAGATAGAAAATGCCACAATCATGGATAAAGAGTTCCTTTTAGGTCTTAGAAATTCCGTAATAGAGTCCCTTGAAATATCCGCACAAGGGACAGTCATAAGGGCGGTTATATCCATTCTTAGAGATCCCGTAATAGAGTCACTTGAAATATCCACAGAAGGGATGACTATAAGGGCGATTATATCCATCACCAGACCCAACTTTAAGATAAAGACGCTAAAGTTACCAGAGCCGCAGAGGATAGTAGTGGATATTTATCCTTATGCCCAAAAACCGGACACAAGGACCGGAAATATATGACGCGGGGAGAAGTGATGTAGTCAGTCTTTTCGGCATCTGCAGTGGAGGTAATAGAAGTTGTCCTACGCAGTACGCAACAGTCTGATTATAGGAATCCTACTTTTGATCGTAGGCGCTAGCGGTGGATATTGGGTCTTTGTTCGCCAGGGCGATGAGTTGAAGCGTTTGGAAAAGATGGTTAAAGAACAGCAGGAGAAGCTGTATATTGCAGAGGCTGAATCTGCTATCTTCAATGAGTTGCGCAAAAGGTTGGAAATGCTAAAGACAAAATGGGAAGCACGCAAAAAGGTGATCCCCCAATCGAATAACGATACCCAGACGTTGGCTTATCTGGATGAGATACTCAACTATCCGAACACTTCAATAGATTTTGACTTTACATTCGAGTCAACCCAAAAGTTTGGAGAGGAAGGCAAGGGAAAGGAAGAGAACAAAAACGAGGAAGAACCTCCCGCAAGATACAACGTGTACAGGATTTCGGGCGAAGGTGACTTTGAAAACCTTTATAACTTTATATGGTACCTGGAAAACAAGTCGACCCTGTACAAGTTAAAGGATCCATCTTTGTCCGAGAAGCGCTACCAGGTGGACGGAGCGCCTCAAAGCAAGATCACTTTCAATATGATCCTCGAAGCCTATTTCAGCCCTGAAAGTACGGACACAGCAAAGACAGGTGACAGCGGTTTAGGAGCTGAGCCGCCGTCCATAAATCCGTTCGGACCCCTCGTATACGAGACCGTTCCACCCAATGTGGATGAGCTCTTCGATCCAGACGGCGCACGGCTTTTGGCTATATATCGGATGTTAGGACGAACTTTCGCATATCTGATCGACAAGAGCGGCGCAGAATGGAATCTGGCAGAAGGAGATGAGATATATCTGGGCCATGTAGCGTGGATCGATCAGAAAAAAGGAGAGATAAAGTTTGTTCAGAATGCATCGGGGATAAGAAGCGAAATCATCATCCAACTGGAGACTGCAATAGAGATAGAAGGGGACCAGTAAATGCTCCTACAAGTTCTTTTGGGCGTGTTGTTCTTGTTGCTCACATCTTCTGGGGCCCTGTCCCAGATGGTAACCCCTGGGGGGGTCTTTCCAGGCCCTGGAGGAATCTACGCCGGACAGGAGCCCATATCTTTGAGCCCCGATGTTCCTTTCAACGAGGCCCTTAAGATAATAGAGAAGGTGGGGGGCGTACCGATCATCGATCCTGAAGCTCGCACTGCTCCCATAGGGATAGAGATAAAGAGTCTCCCCTGGGCGCGGACCCTTCAACTGATCGTCAACAACAACAATCTGAGATTCGTAAGGCGCGAAAAGTATATTGAGATAACAGGGATCGGTCCACCAGTTGTTGAGGAGGAAGTTGAACCCCCTCCGTTCGACCTGGACAGCAGAGAGGTGAACATATCTGCCATTTTCTTCGAGGCGGATAGGAGAGCCTTGAGGGAACTCGGCGTGAATTGGAGTACCCTGACAGGGGGAAAGGTAAGCGTCAGGACCCAAAGCATAGCCGGAAGTGGAGTGAGCGAGGATATATTCAAAGTGGAGGGGACTGCAGAACCCTCAAATACTTTCAGGGTTGATTTCCTTTTAAGGTCTTTTGAACTTCAAAACAAGGGTGAGGTTATCTCCAGTCCTGAGATAACTGTCGTGTCGGGAGAGCAGGGGAGGATACAGGTGGGTCAGGACTTTGCTGTGCAGACGACGGACTTTTCAGGCAATACGATAACCCAATTCTTCCACGTGGGGACTATGTTAACCGTCACGCCACAGATAATCACCATAGAGGACATAGACTTCATCAATTTGGACATATCCGCCGAGCGCAGCACACTTATAGACCCGGTACTCAAAACGATAAACATAACCACGGCGGCAACCAAAGTCCTTCTGATGGACGGTGAGGAGACCGCTATTGCCGGACTCTACTCGAACGATTACAGGATATTAAGAAAGGGATTCCCGATTCTAAAGGATCTGCCCTGGTGGTTCTTCGGAATTAAGTATCTTTTCGGAGTGAATAGAAAAGAGGTAATGCAAAGAGAGTTGATCATCCTTATGAAAGCAACTATCAGACCCAGTGTGAGAGAAAGAACCAAGATGGCTCTGGATACAAGGAAGCCGATTGAAAAAGCCAGAGATAAAGCCGGGGAGTTCTTTGAAAGGATAGAGGAGCCGCCGATTGAGGTCAAATAGACAAGTAGAGAGTAGACGGGGTTACACCCTCCCATCACCACGCTATCTGCTATCTTGATCCCACAATCTCGCCCAGACTATTTTAACCCGATACATAGTTGAATTTCAATAAACCACCACTCCGCAAAAGGCAACATAGATGTCCTATGACCTCAAAGACAAGGTCGCATTTATAACGGGGGCTTCAAGGGGGATAGGCAGGGAGACAGCGCTGTGTTTTTCCAAGCGGGGTTCTAAAGTTCTGCTTACGGCAAGGAATCAGGAACTGATTGAAGAATTGAAGTCCCAGATCCAAAAAGATGGAGGGAGGGCATGGGCGCATGTGATGGACGTGACCTCACAGGAGTCGGTCAATAAGTGTGTGGATAGGGCTTTAGAGGGGTTCGGGCACATAGATGTCCTCGTAAATAACGCCGGGATACTGGATCGCAGCTATTTTATAGATAAGGACATATCCGTCTTCCTCAAGGAGATGGAGACAAACTATTTTGGAATTGTATATACGACAAAGCGCGTGCTCCCTTCAATGATAGAAAGAAAAAGCGGAGCGATTGTAAACGTCTCTTCGGTGATAGGTAAGATAGGCACGCCGATGTCGAGCAGTTACTGCGCCACCAAGTTTGCGGTTTTAGGGTTCACTCAGTCTCTGAGGGGAGAGCTGAAGCCGCTGGGGATAAATGTGATGGCGGTCCTGCCGCCCTTAACAGATACTGATATGGCAAACGGGCAGGATAGGAAGAGATGGAGTCCAAAGGCCATACCTCCCCAAAGGGTTGCAGAGGCGTTAGTAAAGGGTGTGATCAAAGGAAAACGGGAGGTCTTCGCAAGTCTTCAGAGCAGATTTCTCTTAACCGTAAACAGGTTCTTTCCCGCAGTAACTGAGAGTATAGTGTTCAAGGTTGTCTCGTAGAGGTATTTGCGTTTAAAGCGGCTCCTTCTTTTTTAAAGGTCGGGGCCGCTTATCTTTTTCGGAGGAGGATAGAAAATGGAAAGGGTGGGATTCATAGGTCTGGGCACGATGGGACTCCCTATGGCGAAGAACCTGAAAAACGCGGGATTCGATCTCTGTGTCTACGCAAGGAGACCCGAGCCCTTAAGGCAGATGGCAGATTTAGGCGCCGAATCCGCAGAGTCTCCCGCGGAGGTAGGCCGTAACTCAGATATAGTTATCACCATAGTCACGGCTGACCCCCAGGTAGATGAGGTGATATTGGGCGATAACGGACTGCTCTTGGGGATGAAGGCGGGAGGCATAATCGCCGATATGAGCACCATTTCTCCGATGACTATAAGGAAAATATCGAAGACTGCATCCAACAAGGGCGTAAAGGTTGTGGACGCTCCTGTAAGCGGAGGAGATGTGGGGGCAGAGGCTGGAACTTTGACAATCATTGCCGGAGGAGACAAGGAGGACGTGGAGAGGTGCCGACCTCTCTTTGAGGCGATGGGGGAGAATATATTTCACGTCGGGGGAGTCGGCACAGGACAGATAGTGAAGATAGTGAACCAGCTGATAGGCGGGATAACGATGGCAGCTATCGGGGAGGGATTAGTTCTCGGCGCCAAGGCGGGAGCCGATCCTGAGGTGATGAGGCAGGTGATAAGCGTCAGTTCTGGAAACTCGGTGCTCTTTCAGGCGAGAGTTGCCGATTTCTTATTGGAAGACCACTTCCAGCCGGGGTTCATGCTGGACCTGATGAAAAAGGACGTGGGACTGGCTATGGCGATGGGCAAGGAAATGGATATACCGATGCCTTTAGGGTCCATAGCCTATGAGTTATATACGGCGGCCAGCGCGATGGACCTGGGAACGAAGGACTTTTCGGCGGTGTGCAAGGTCCTTGAGAAGATGGCGAGAACACATATAGTCAAGAGGGAATGAAAGGAATTCGCCTTCTGTCTCCTGTCTTCTTTTTCTTATCATCAATACAGGCGTAAGGACGCTGATCCAGATTTTGAAGATTTTGCTTTCACTGTCTTTTTCGTAGAAGTCGAAAAACCGTAGCAAGTGGAGAGTAAATGTGATGAAAATCCGTGTCGTACTATTTCTTCTGTTGGTATATCGGCCGGTTTATGGCGATACAGGTCCTGAGGCGATGCTGAAACAGCTGCTGGACGCTCCATGGGCAGACAGCTCTTCTGCTTTGCGGCAGGATTCTACTTGGAGGACAGAACACTATGGAGAAATGAATCTCAAGGAGGCTCAAGGCTACGTGTTGAGATCATTCACGCAAGAGGAACAGAACAGCCGGCTGAGACTATTCACTTATGCTGAGCCTTCTCTTCATGCGGTTACAGAAATAGTGCTGATGGGGTATCTGCGAATATCTGTTCAGTCTGAAGAAGAAGGCAAGAGTGTACAAGAAAGTATCCTCCAATCGCTGAAAAATAGTAATTTCAGTATCGAAGCTGGTGCAAACGACAGCTATCGTCATTTTGGGCTGGGGCATTGGAAAAATGTCTTGAGCATAGAGAAGGGGGAGCTGAGCGGATTAGTATACTATGCGTACGACAAGTACAAGAAGAAAAGGTATGTAAAAACCGTCTTGCGGCATAGGAGGTTCGACGAGTACGATCACATACGGTGGTCTCCAGGACAGTGGGAGTTGATCTGGTGGGAGCCCCTTAAGATGCCGGAAAAGCTTGTCGAGGAGCTTGAGGCAAGAAATATCGCTCAGCTTATTACTAGAGCGCAGTGGGAGAGAATCAAGGAGATCTCTCGATCCAGTCAACGAAATTATCTGCCCAAGGAGAAGTGGATGAATGTTCCCGATCTTATAGCAATATACGAGACGATAGACCAAAAGGTTATAAGTGAACAAGATAGGCCACTCTTTCTTCTCTTCCAGAACTATGTGGTCACGTATATCTTTAGATTTGGGCTGAGGGAAAAGGTAGATCCACACAAGCTATGGCTGAAACGCTATGGTCTGGAATATTATTATTCTGCACTTGGAAGGTCATATACATACGACCAGAATCTCCTCGCAAATCTGGCTAGTAACTATGGGGATTCATATTGGGGGCACTTTGCGTTCGTTCAAATGATGGGGGTGGGTTTCGATACACCGCCCAGATGCCGTAAGGGAAATGAACAATGGCCGAAGGTCTTGTCGGAGGGACGCGCCTTTCTGGAATACTATCCTGAATCCGAATTCACTCATGATGTGCTGTTCTTTCTGGGCAAGGCAGAAGAGACTCTTTTTAGCCTGGGCTTGGATAAGAACGGTGAGGCCGTTCCGTGGACGAAGTGGACCAAATACGAGCAGTATACTGAATCGAGCAGATTAAATGCCCTGGCTTATTATGAACAGGCCCTCCGTACGGAAAAAGCAGAGAAATACAAGCTGCATCTGAAGGTCATTCTACCGAGACTCAGAACCGGCATAAGCACTGGTACTTCGTATTACTACTGTATGTACGATTGATCTATCTGCGGTTCTTCGCCTGTACCGGGCAAACGTCTTAACAGCATTGTTCCCAAATCCCTTTCTTTCACTCGACTAACGTGGTTTGCCTGGAACTGGGAAACGTGAACCTAAATTCCTGCACATTCTACCTCTGGACATTTTGTTCTTGACATTTAGAGCCATTTTTATTATCATATAGAGCAAGTGGGGCTGTAGCTCAGATGGGAGAGCGATTGTCTGGCAGACAATAGGTCAGGGGTTCGATCCCCCTCAGCTCCACCAATAAAAACTAGGAGTTACAAAAATCACTGTAACTCCTTTCTTCGTTTTTCTGCTCATTTTCTAATATAAGTCTACCAAACCCGCCAGACAACTGATCATACAGTTGTTCCGCTGCCTGCCTGTGAACCTCCGGCATCAGATGACCATAGCGATCCAGCGTTGTTGTGATGGACGCATGTCCAAGTTGACAACGATAGCGACCGTCCGATAATCTCCAAAATTTGGTACACCTGCATTAGCTGCATATTCGCAAACCTTAATATGCAACAATAATTGACTGTTCGCAACATATAAAGGTGCCTAATATTGTAGCTTTACCTTGTGTTATCTGTAACTATAACAGCCGCTGCCTTTTTGTATCCCCGAATCCCATCTCCTCGTACTGAGCTCCTACCTTTCGCTCCAATCCCCGATTGATTCTATCGGGGACCAACCTCCCGCTCCCTCGGATCCTTGCGACCACGCCGAGACTTTAAACGCTCCTGCCCACCCTCTAAGATACTATCACGCCAAGCATACACCTCTGACTGGCTAATTCCATTCTTCCGACACACTTCAGATACATCCGCTCCTCTCAAAAGAGCCAACACCACCTCCGCCCTACGGTTCGCCGTCCAGCGCTTACCATCTTCCACCTTGGGGCTTGACACTTTGACATCCTTTCCCCGACAGCATCACTCGGGGACAAGCCTCAAACCCCAATTTGCAAAATATATGTCGCTCTGTCAAGGGGGGGTATGTTAGTGTCGATCAATCAGGAGACAAGATACAAAGAGGTAGATCAATTTGGTGGGAAGATACAAAATAAGACAGTGGATGTCAATAGGAATTGGACGTTCTCGCAGGGTCATTCAGTTCTAAGTCTTGGGATCAGTGATACCTGCTTGCTTTCAATACGTTTCTTCGCTCCTGCTCTACCTACACCTGTTAAGGCTCCGGGGTGGGTACTTCGCTACGTCCCAAGTTAAATTATGAAAGAAATTGTGTATCGACCGATTACCTGAAAATAATGTTTAGTCCAATCAAAATTACGGCAAGAATCATGCCAAAGTAACCGACAGTCCGGGTATCAACAATAATCAGTTCTCCCCATTTGATCTTTTGTCCTGGTAAGAAATACGATATTCCGGCAATAATACCATAACACAAGACAATCACCCATCCGGTTCGGTTCAGGTAGTTCATATCAGGAAAGATGAGATATTTAAACGCAAGTGAAACAACGGCACTTGCCACGAAAACAGTTGCCACAAGATTCTTGGGTGCTCCAGTACAAAATACTGCTGCCAGAATTAATATGGTAAAACCGGCTTTGATGTGATATGAAATCTCATTCGTCAGATGGGAAAGCGGAAAATCAAGCCCGTGATACTTTATGTAAATGAGTGAAAATGCAAACAGAATTCCAACAAGGGTTGATACCCCAATGGTATTCTTCCCGATCCGGATCAATTGTTTGTCCGTCGCATCTTTATTAATTCGTCTCTTGTAAATATCAAAAGAATAGAGCGTACTCACCGAATTAATTATGGAATCGACCGTGCTCATAAGAGAAGCAAAAAGTCCCATTAGAACGAAGCCGCGAACTCCCGGAGCCAATAGGGTGTTCACTAACACAATGTAGGCCTGATCGGGGTCCTCCAACCGTTCATGAAAACCAACCAGGGCAATGGGTGGAATAATAATGAGCGCTGCCACAAAGTATTTCAAAAAGCCACCTACAACTAATCCCAATTGAGCATCCCTTACCGAACGTGCTGCCAGAGATCTCTGCAGGATAACCTGGTTTGCTCCCCAATATTGAATGTGCATTAATAACATCCCGAAAAATACCGCTGTCCATGGAATTTTCTCATGATCTGAAGATAAAAACAAATGCATCAGATGATCCTTACCTGTCTTAATGCCATCATAAAGATCAGGGTTATAGAGTTCAGACACACCACCAAGTGCTTTTATCGCCAACACCAGGATGATGGTGGAGCCCCCCAACAACGTAACCATCTGGATCACATCGGTTCGCACTACAGCCGCAAGCCCACCAAAATAAACATAGACAGCAGAAAATAAACCCATAAGGACCACAAGGATGTAGAGCCTGATTATAGGATCCGGATGGAGTATGCTCAATTGATCACCAAAAATCCCATTAATGGCGAAACTGCCCCAATAGAGCGCACCACCAAGATAGATAACACCAAAAAGGATGATGGAAAAAACCGAATAGCAAGTAGCCAGAAAAGGACCAAAGCGGTCTTCAAAAAATTGTGTCAGTGTAAATACTTTTAACTTTAAATAGAGCGGGACAAAAAAGAATGCGGCTAAAAGTATGCCGAAAATGGCGCCAATTTCAAAATTTGCCTGAGCTAATCCGTAAGCATATGCAGCGCCTCCCATACCGACAAAATGTCCCGCTTGAATATTCGTGGCAATCGTAGACATTGCTATGGAGGGCCAACGCAGTTTTCTACCGCTGAGGAAATAGTTGATCGCATCCTTTTTTTGGACAGCGCTTTTATATATTCCAATTATGAATATTACAACAAAGTATAAGACCACCATTAATAAATCTATGTTCATTTTTGACGCCCTAAATTTTTATTTACTGAGTTGTACTATATTTAATTGCTGGCAGGCAAATAAAGAACCGAGACCTCTGTCTGCCCTGTCTGATTCCAAACCATTCAAGCTTTTTTTTAATACATCATTCTTCAATGACAGATCAGCTACCAATTGCTTTAAATGAGCGTTCTCCTGGCGAATATGTTTGACGCCTGATGCATTGGCTGCTCTTACTGTATCTCCACGCAAGCGTTTCTTACCTGCTTCTAAAAAATCCTTACTCCAACGGTAATGCGTAGTATTTTGACCCTACTTGGGCCGGAGGATGATCGGCTGGCGCTCCAGCTCTGAGAACGGCACTGTTTCCTTGAGTGTCTCGTATTGATCGCTGTAACGCTTGTAGACTCGCAGCGTCACCCGCTCTGGCTCTGGAGCTTCGACTGACCAGTGAAAATACCCAAATGGGTCGGTGTGGCAGTGCCAGCGATTCAGCACAACGCAGACACCGCCGATCATTTTGCCACGCTCATCCACGACCCTTCCGCGCAGGAGCCGCCCCGGCTTGAGCCTGAAGTCCTGCGGCCTGGCTTCCGGCTCGACCTTGATGTGACGATGCTGCGGCGCATATCTGTCCGCCTCCACGGTGAGCACGTATTCACCCAGTTTGACATCGTCAATACGGAAGCGTCCCTGGGCGTCTGTCTGCACGATTGGATACTCGTTGGATGGTTGAATCGATCGGAACGCGAGCTTGGCATTGCCGATTAAGTTTGGACTACCCCAGGCGTCCAGTTCCGTATCTTCAAGCCAGTCGTCGGACGCGTAGCGGTTGGGGCTGCGCTCGACCGCTGCATTGGCAATGGGATTGCCTTGATGGTCCAACACGCTGCCCTCCAGACTCACGTAAGCCGGCGATACCTTCACACGCTCCACGGAGACCGGCCACACCTTCAAGCCCTCAGCGTCGTTGCCAATCGCCACCAGTTTGTTCGGACCAGCTTTGATCATGTCGAACTGGCCGGTAATGATCGGCTCATGAAGATGTGAGAAGCTGATCCGGTCTTGCCACGTATGGCCGTTGTCCAGACTAAAGGCGATGTGAAAGCCCGGCCGTCCATACTCGCAGGCCACCACGCCGTTGTCCAAAACGGCTAATTCAGGGCAGATGTTCATCAGGTGCGGCTCGGTTGCCACCGGTTTGGTCCATGTCTTGCCCAGATCATCCGACCAGCTCACATGCAGCGGTCGGTATTCTGCGTTTATGTGTGCATATTGGGTTCGCATGACACAGATCATCTGTCCGTTGGGAAGAAGCTCTGTGGTCGACTCAGCGTAGCCGAGGTACCATCCCGGGAGCTCCGGGTTCGGGTCCTCCGGGTCAACCGCAACAGTCGCGTAGTAACGCCACGTGTGGCCCCGATCACTGGACAGGCAAAGTATCGTGCGAGCTGTGGTGTCGCCTTTGAAGATACCTTGCATCGAAGCTAACAGATCGCCATTGGCCAGTTGGATAATCTTGTCATCGGCGAAGATTGGCCAAGTTGACATGGCCAGGTGGGTCTGTTTGGTGGTCACAGCGTCGGGCATGTAGACCTGGACCGGCGCGACTTCATATTTGGTAAAATCGTCGTTGAACCAGGCAAACGTCGAGTGAAGCGTGAACCAGCCGTCCTCGTATTCTCCCGTCATCGGGGATTTGTGGAACTCCGCTTCACCTATAGTTTTCTCATCAGTGGTGAGGATCTTGAGCACTCCGCCGTCGCGCAAGGCCACGCTGGCGCTGCCGCCACCCAGTTGGGCCGGAGAATCCATCTGCGGCCCCCAGGTGACTCCGCCGTCTGTGGACGTTCGGTAATACTTCGGCCCCTTTGGATAGAAGGCCGCGACAACCCCAGTCCGAGAGACGGACAGACTCGCGGCATTCTGATACCTCATAGGGTGCAGGAAGGTTGGCTTACCGACGGTGATTTTGAGGATCTCAATTTCTTCCGCTGCCGCAGACTTTGCCCCACAACCAGCATTAGGCGCAATAACCGCAAGGCAAAACATAATACTTATTACACAAAGACAATTCCATTCCATATCGATTCCTCCAATCTTAGTAACCGTTCAGGCCCTTTGTGGGCCGTGATGCTTTGCCTGACCGGGGAGCGGTATGAATGTGTCTTTCTCATGTCTAATTACTTGGACATAAAGGAATAATATCTTCAAAATTATTCTACCGTTTATCATAATCGTCGCTTGCTTCATCATCTTTAGTGATAAAAGCATAATCATAAATGGTATTATGTCTATTCACCTGAAAACCAACAACTGCAGCAAGTCCTGCTGGAAAACTGTATTGCAAACCAAAAGTTTCGATTGTCATTACACTTGCTGCTATAGGAATATTCATACTACTTGCAAGCACACCGCAAAATCCCCCAGCAATAAAAGCAGAATAACTTGCTGAAAAATTATCAATACCTAATAAATTAGCCATGGAAGCTCCAAGAAGCATCCCAATGATAGCTGCTGGACCAGTGAAGCCTGCACTCATCCCTGATCCGACCGTTATACAATTTGCAATAGCTTTTACTATCAGCATGATTATAAGAATAAGAGCAATTGGAATTGAGTTGCTGAGATTTCCATATAAGATTATATTATCATTGTTAAATATAGAGACAATAATATTTTCGCTTGTTCCAAGAAGATCAGGGTTTACAACCCATGCAAATGAGGAGGCTACAAACGAACCAAGGATTACCTTCAATAAAATATTGCTAACCTTTTCTCTTTTCATGAGCTTGGATATTCTTGCATAAAAATTTGTGTATGCCTTACCAAGTAAGCCGGCTAAAATAGCCAACACTAAGAGCCAACCAAGTATTTTCACGTCCATGAATTCATTTACTGCTTTGATTGGATAAAAGGTCTCCCATCCAAAAACTTTACATATATAAACTGCTATCGAACTAGCCAAAATTGAAGGAAACAGATCACTATATCTCATTTCAGATTTTTGTATTATTTCTACAGCAAAAATGCCTCCTCCTATAGAACTGTGAAATATTGCACCCACGGTTGCAGCAAGTCCACAAATGGATGCAGTTCTAACATCATAATCAGAAAATCCAATTTTTCCCCCAATTGATGACATAAGACCAGACGAAACCCTTCCTAAGGGGCCAACAATACCTCCATTTCCAAACGTTGATATTGTTGCAAGGGCAGCCCAAAATTTAAAGAAAGTTTCGGAGAAGGGAAGCTTACCTTTGTTATAACTAATACCCCTCAAATATGAAGGAATGCCCTCTCCTGATGCTCCGGGTTCAATACGATAGATTGAGGCTCCTACTATAACAGCACCTAAAATGCTCCATAGGGGAAGAGGTAGTTGTGTGATTAGCAAGTAACTGCTTATAGTTTTCAGTAGATAGGTGAATGATCGTACGATGAATGTTCCAATAACTCCGGCGAGAATTGCAATAACCACCCATTTTGTTAGATATAGCAGTGATTTTTTGTATTCTGAGTCAAGAGTTATTTTTACCATTTTGTATAACCTGATAGGTGATAGCATACTTTTGAGAATTAATAGCTCGTTTGCAATTTCGCATAACGTTCGAGAGTGCCCGAACCTGTGCAGCAGGTTTCTCCGGAGCGAAGCGAAGGCTGGCAGTCGGTGTTGTGCGCTGTGCCAGCCCAGGGAAGGGTGGGGGCAGACTACGAGGGACACTCAAACAACCCCTGACATCCTCGACCGAACCATCGATAAACCTGCTTTATGATACCTATACGTTTAGGAATCGCGACGCTAGTTCATCGGTTCGGAAAACAACGACCGATCGAAACCATTCTTGAATTTGATGTTCGTGCACGTCGCCTCAACCCAATTGTCATCCTTAGGCTTTCCTTCCCAATTAGAAGCCACAATTCTTCTCTTTGTAGGAAATTTCACGCCTTCAATCACCTCGTAAGAAACATTCGTCCAAAATGGCTCAGCAAGGCCGAAATCCATCACAGTAAAGAGGAAATGATCAACGAGGTGGGTCTCTTTGTTAACGTAAAGAATGTAAGTATCCTGAGCGTCCCCAACACCTTCTTCGTAGGAAACCTTCACGACATCATAATCTTTTCCATCGACCTCTTTGCTACCCTGATTTTCATAAATAATACCAGGGTCCAGCAGTTTGAACATCATCGTGAACCAATAGTAATTTGTCTTCCTGGAAAAGTCGACCAATTTGTAAATCTGAGGATCGCTGTTATGAACCGCAGACCCGTCACGGAGCATCCAGCTCTTTTCGCCGTCAAAACCTTGAACAATCTCACCACTCATCTGCGGGAAGGCGTACTTCTGACGGGTCGTGTATTTCGCCCACGAGAGCTCGCCATTGAAAATATATTTTTCGAGCGAAACATCCTTCTTATTCTCGCTGAGCACGTGATAAGTGTAAGTATACTCAACGTCCTGCAGTTCATGAAGCCGGTCTTGGCCACCAATAGCCTTGATCATTTTTTCAATTATTGCGCGCGGCTCAGCAGCTTGAGCCGCGCTTACACCAAACACCAGGAAAACTGCGATACATACAGGTAAGAACACGATTCTAAGCATGACGCCTCCTGTTAGTGAAAAGACTAAAAATAGTTTACTTAAAATATGGAAGGGCAAGTCTGCTATCCTACATTCTATTGGCGGGCGCCCCAAGAGGACAGGCCCACGGAACCGCCTACCTTACCGATCACATAGGCCGCCAGTTCTTCACCGTTGCCAAAACCAGGAACACCAATCCTTTCTGGATCCCGTCCCGATACGATGAACTCCACAGGCTTGCCTCTTCCGATCCTGTTCCGGTCACACCTTCCACACCTGTTCAAACAGCCGTAGCCAGTTACCACCGATGATCTTGGTGATGTCTTCCGACTCGTAGCCTCGATTTATCAAAGCGCCCACGAGATTCGGAAATTCGGCGGGCGTCTCCATGCCCTTCGGCTGGAAAACCAATTCGTCGTAGCGCAGAGATGTGTCGGCGAAAGTGGCGGGGTATTTCGTGCCCTGCTGCGAGACAAGGTAGTGCCAGAAGGGGAGGGGCTGGTCCTGCGTGTTGTCAGTGCCAATTCCGACGTGGTCGATTCCGACACGCTGCACCATGTCGTCAATGGCGTCAACGAAATCGTCTATGGTGGAATCGAATCCAGTGGGAAGGAAATTTGCAAAAGAACAGGCGCCCACCACTCCACCCTTTTCGGCCATCAGCTTCAGCGATTCTTCTGTTCGATTTCGCGGGTGATCGCAAAAGCTGCGCGCGTTCGCATGAGTGATGGCAACGGGCTGCTCGGATGTCTCGATGGCTTCAAGGGTGGTCCGGTCTCCCACGTGGGACAGATCGATGACGATACCCAGTGCGTTCATCTCCCGAACGGCGTCAATGCCGAAATTGCTAAGCCCCTCGTCGCGTCGCTCCCAACATCCGTTGCCGAGCAGGTTCCGTTCGTGGTACGTGAGCTGGATAACCCGTACGCCTAAAGCGTGAAATAGTCCAAGTCGGTCCAGATCGTTCTCGATGGGGGAAGCATTTTGAAAGCCGAGTATGATTCCTGTCTTACCGCTTTCCTTGGCAGCGCGGATATCATAGGTGCTTCCTACCTTCAGGATGTCGGAGCGTTCGCGAAAGCGGCGCTGCCAGGCGGCCATGTGGTCCATGGTCTGCTGAAAGTTATCCCAGGTCGCCACAGTTGCATTTATGGCGGTAACGTTACCGGCGCGCAGGGCGTCGAAAACGGCGACGCTGTTCCAATTGCTCACGTTCAGACCGTCTATTACGATCGCTTCATCGTAGATTCTTCTCGTCTCAAGTTCCATCTTCTACTCCCTAAAATATTCCACTTCTGTCACAGTCCATACAACACTGCGTTATTGTCCTGATAAGTAATTCTACAGGGGATCTGATGGATTAGGTAGCTGCCTAAGGTGTCGATCAATCAGGAGGGAAGATACAAAATAAGATAGTGAATGTCAATAGATGATTGTAAGTTGCCACAGAGTTTACAGTTCTCAGTCCGGGGGTGAGAGAGCCCTGATTGGACATGATACGTTGCTTCGCTCCTACCCAACCAACACTTCTGGGAACACTCAATAGCCCTGGGAAATTTTGTCCTTTACTTTTCTACCAAACTTCTACTTAATTTCTACTGGAACAAGCCAAAACACTGCGAAAAAGAAAGAAATACCGTAAAAGGCGAAGGGTTGTTAGCCTAAATAAAATAAAGAGTTAGGAAACAACACGAAAGAGGAAGGAAAACCTAAAGCAGTCTGGAAGACAACAGGTCACGGATTTGATCCCCCTCAGCCCCACCAATAAAAGCAAGGAGTTACAAAAATCATTGTAAATCCTTGCTTCGTATTTCTGCTCTTTTTCTACTATAAATCTCCCAAATCCGCCAGACAACTGATCATCCAGTCGTTCCGCTGCCTCCCGGTGAACCTCCGGCATCAGATGAACATACCGATCCAGCGTCGTTGTGATGGACGCATGTCCAAGTTGACAAAGAAATCGACCGTCCGATAATCTCCAAAATTTGTACATCTGCAGTAGCTGCATATTTGCAAACCTTAACATGCAGCAATAATTGACTCTTCGCAACATATAAAGGTGCCTAATATTGTAGCATTACCTTGTGTTATCTGTAACTATAACAGCCTCTGCCTTTTTGTATCCCCGAATTCCATCTCCTCGTACCGAGCTCCTACCTATTTGAAATGGGTAGGAGCTTGCCAAATTCGGCCGAATAAGTGTCCTGCCCAATGATCGCCAAACCGCTGTCGCTCACCGTCCCGGGGTGACCGGCCAGATCGGCTCGAGCTCCCAGGCATCCAGCGAGACGAGCGTCGCATCGCCGCCGCGGGCGAACACGTCGATGCCCTTGCTGTCGGCACGCGTAGGATAGACGCGCTGCGTCATGCAGAATCTGCTGTTGGGAAAGACCTCGATCACCGAGCGATCTACAAAGACGTGCAACTCAAGCACCTCATCATCGGGCAGATCCAGGTCGCCGCTGTACACCGGCAGGTTTGGGTAACTGCCGCCCTTTCTCATGACCAGCGTTTCGGGGTCGAGGCTTGCGTGGGTCTGATCGGCGATGAACTCTCTCTTCTTGCGGTCGTAGATGAAGAGCGTCTGCTCCTTGCGGTCGGGCGAACAGAGAACCTTGATGCCGACGGCATCGGCGTCACCGGGGTCAATCACCGCGATGATCTCCAGCATATCTCCCTGGACTTTCGGCACAAAATTCGATCCGGATTCGGTAATCGGCATCCGCTCGTAGTGCCAGTGCTGCCGCCGCAGACTCTTGAGTTCCTCCACCGGCTCCTGGCCTAATGTGCCGTCAGGTCGCAGCGTGAGCACGCGGGGCAGAGAGTAGATGTTACTCCACCACTCGATGGGCGTTTTGTTCTCCGGATCCTCCTTGGAGGGCTGCTCATTCTCCTGTCCCAGGTCTGCCGCTTCGTCTCTGGCGCGGCACCACGGGCTGTTACCCTCCCAGACCAACCCGAAGATGATGTGCCTATTCTTGTCATCCTCGAAGCTCATCGCACAGCCATAGTAGCCCCCGGGGTCCAGAACAAACGCTTCGGATTCGGGGATGAAACGATGATCCGAAAAGCGGCCGACCCATCCCAACTCCCTCGTCATATCGAAAGCCGGGTTTATTCTTGCCTTCTCCGGCTGGTAGGCGGTGATCAGCAACACGTGTTTATCGCCTAACTTAAACATGTGCGACATGTCCCACTGTTCGCCGGAGACGGCGGGTGATTTGCCTTTCAGCAGAGGGTTGAGGTATCTCCAGTTCACCAGATCGTCGGATTGGAAGAGATAGGTAGTGCCGACGTTCTGCCCGGCGTCGTTCTGCGCATCGCCGGCCAGCCCACCGATCAGCGCGTACCAGGTCTGATCGTCCTCGTCCCACCAGGCGAACACATCCAGGTTAAGACGCTCTCCATCGGCGCCCCTTGCCGGGATCACGGGGTTATCAGGGTGGCGCTTCCAGGTGACCATGGCGTCGTCACTTGTGGCTATACTCTTGCCGCCGATTCTGGGCGAAGTGTATATGATGGTGGGCACGCCGTTATTGATCACCGTCGAGCCGGTATAGATCCCGGCGTTGTCATAGCCATGAGGGCCGTTCTCATCCTGCGGCGCCAGTGCTATGGGAAGGTCGCGCCAGTGAACCAGGTCCTCGCTGACGGCGTGCCCCCAGCATTGGCTCAGACCCGAGGGCTTCGCACCGTGGGGTGTGATAAGATAGAACAAGTGGTATCGTCCGTCGAACTGAATCGGTCCCTCCACGTCCCACCCGTAGCCAGTCGGTGGCAGGAAGTGGTACCCGGGTCGGTGCGGATCACCCGCCAGCTTTTCCCTAACCGGGTGAATGCATTCGGGGAAGACGGACAGGAAATTCGGCCCGACGTAGTCTTGCTTATCAGCGTTGAGCCAAGCGGCCAGGTGCGGAAAGAGCTTTGAGTCCTTGGCTGTCTGTTGTGAGCGGTTACTGGGTATCTTCATTTTGAGTCCTTTCAGAAATATGCTAGTTCTAAAGAAACCTCCGTTGAGGTGCTCTAATGCAAATGACCAGGTTAAAATACAGCGGAGCATTCCTTAAGAAGCTCTCGGTGAAAGAAACGCCATAATCTAGCGGGCTTCTGCAGCGAAAAATTCATTATCCGTTTGGTTCTCTTAACCTGAGGGTGACATGCACGCAGGTTCTTACGATCGGCGGTATCTCCGATGGTGCAGTCGCCGACATCCTGAACTATGACGTTGTGCGGGTTCGAATCGTACTACCGGCGGCGATATGTCGGTCAGAATTAAACCTCTTCGAACAGGTGCGCCAGCAGACCAGCGCAATGTCCCATCCACGGCTGCTCGAACCCTGGTTGCGGTAGCCGGTTCCGAAGGCCGTCACAATCGATCCATCCGCCAATAAGCTTAGCTACTCCGCCCTCAGCAATCGGGTGATGGGGCAATCGGACTTAAACCCATCCATCCAATTTCGGACGGCCATTTAGCTTTTCATAGCACTTTGTACTGCAAGATGTTGCATTGCATCTGGGAGGTAGTAAATCTTCCGGCTACCAATTCACTTCCTCGGATGCAGCGAATCGCTGAACCTTGCGCCAGCGGGTCTGGCCAGTGCTGTAGTGGTCCCGCTGATAGAAAGGCCCCCTTACCCCCGGGGGATCCATGTTGACGACATCCGCCCCGCGGATCACGCCGTGGTAGAGTTGCTTTTCGATCTCCAGGTGTTTGCTTGTCTCAGCTATGGGGAAGCTAACCGTTACCATATCACCCGGGCGGACCTGACCTGTCTGGAGGTAGCGTCCCAAGGAGCTTACAGCGCGCTCGGTGCCATTGACCATACAGCGCACCTGTTTCAGATCTGTCCACCTGGGAATCCGGATTTGTAGATCCAGGGTCTCTTTGACTCGAATATCCACTTGGCCCTGGTACGGAATATGACTGTCAACATCAGCCCAGCGGGAGGCTCGGTTCATCAGCAGATTCACCCGCAAGTTGCCGCTCTCATAGTGTAGGATGTGCTCCCAGATGTAGCAGATGGCGCGGGCGCCGTTTGCTGTGCAACAGTGCATAATCCCCGTGCGACTGGAGGGCCCCTCTCCCATCCAGGCGTTCGGCATCGCCCACCCGGAAAAGGAACCTCGGTTGCGCTCAATCACGTCCTCATTGCTGGTTATCTCGTCGATGGGCCGATCACTGGACGAACAAGACTCCGATAGCTCGTGCACCCACCGGGTGTCCATCAGTTGATTCTCGGCAAATTGGTTGCGGATCCACCGGTCCACGTCGTCCCAGTAATCGCCCAAGGCGGATGCTGACAGCTTCAGCCCGATACCAATCATGTCGGCGACTTCACAGCTCTCGGCTTGTTCGTGGCAGGTTGCGAAAAGGTTTTCCGGGAAATATCCCAGATGCCATTCCGACACATATTGGGCTGATGAGAGCTGTGTTGAAGGTTTTATCAGGGTTCGTTCACCCTGTCCCCTTGCCCAATCAAAACTCTTCTTAATGAATTCCAGGAGTGTCTGGTCATTGGCAGGCAGGGCGTATTCCAGCATATTCAACAGACAGAGCGTATGAGCGTGAAAATGGCTTTCGCCGCCGCCGCCCATATCCGCAAAAGATTGCCCTTCATTCATCTTGGGCGGATCGTTGGGCAGAAACTTGCCCTCTGCATCGAAAAGGTACGCGTGATCTTTCAGGTAATAGCAAATCTTTCGCGCCAGTTCACCAGCGGGTTCATATCCGCTCACACGGTAGCACTGCCCAACACCTTGCAGGCAGAATCCTATACCTTCTGATGCTGCGGATCCTCCGGGTGGGACAGGGCTTTGCTCGTCCCAGTTACCGCCGTAAGGGAATAAACGGTACGGGATGTAGGCATAGTCTCCTTCATCAACAGCCAGCAGTTTTAGCCCGTCAATTTGTCGGCGCATATACTCCAGCCACAGATCGTTCGGCCGCAGCAGATGCTGCAGGACGAACGGAGGAAGGAAGCTGACGGAGCCTGTGGTGAAATGCTCAGTTTTCGGATCCTCCAGCAACGCAGAGAATCTCCAAATATCGAACGGGTACCGAGGAAAGTAGTTGAGACCGTCGGCGCCAATCTGCTTGAAGGCCGCCTCCAGCCAGGACCTGTCGATCTCCATATTGCTATCGTCGCCGGTGATGAGCCGGATCAGCGGCAAGGCCTGCAAATATTTCTGCTGGCACATGTCGTCAAGCCCGTGCCACATGACCGCCGGATTACAGGCAAATTCGACCCGGAAATACATCTGATAGTCCCAGTCCCGATCCACGGCCCGCGTCATCACGTTTTGCACCGCAAGGGCCCGCTCGTGAATATCGTAGGTGTCCGGAACGGTAGCTTCGTATCGCTCTCCCTGGTACTTGGGCAGGTCAAACTCGGGTGCGCTGTCGTTCAGATAGACAAGCGGGCGCCTACCAGTTTCGGTGGTCCTTTCATCAGACTTAGCTTGCATTGGTAGTCCTTTCGTCAGACTTAGCTTGCATAGGATTTAGAGGAGTTGGTCATCAAACGATTACGCGTAAACCGTGAGTTCCTTCAATTTGTCTTCAGGAGGTGCGCGAAAGAGCAGGCTCGCTAGATAGCCTGTCAGGCAACCTGTGACCGTGCAGAGTCCATCGAGCCAGACCCAGTTGATAGAAAGCGCATCGGGGTCTATCCACGGTTTCATAAGTCCTGGAAATCCGCTGAAACTCAATGCCAGCAAGACTGCTGCAAATGCGCCGATCAGCACCCCAGCTGTGTTGCAGCGCTTTGTGAAGACGCCGAGGATAAAGAAAACACCCATCGCGGGTAGAACTAGGAGGTTGAGCTTGCCCATTCGTTCAAGTACTGTTGTATCGCTGTGACCACTTTGCCACAGAGCAAAGAGCAGCACCAGGAGGCCCCAACCGAGCGTGACGTAGCGAGAACAGGATACATAATGCTTTTCAGAGGCACTGCGCACTAAATACCGCTTGTAAAAGTCGCTGATCGTTATGCTGCTCATCGAGTTCACCGCCGAGTCAAATGTGGACATCATCGCCGCCAACAAGCCCGCCATAATCACACCCCGCACCAGAATCGGCAGATGACCGACGACATAGCGGGCCATCACCTCGTCGGCCTGTGTGATCACCGCCTTGGCCTCCGGATTCACCTGGTAATACGCGATAAATCCCCAGGCAACGGACACAGCCAGGAGCATAAAGATCACCTCGACACCTGCGAGTCCTACGAGCGCCTTGAACATATTTCGCTTTGTGCCTGTCGCCATTAGTCGCTGAATGCGGACTTGATTGGAACCGAACATGAACACTTCCACTATCTTTGACAGCAAGATGGCCCATATCGTCGCTTCCACGTGCAGGCTGAATTCAGCGGAAAAGAGTTTTGTCTTTGGATAGCCTGATTCTTCGGATATCACAGAGGAAGCGATGTTGTAGATTTCCGTTGGTTGCCAGTTAAAGTATTTAAGTAACAACAACCCTATCACGATGTAGGCAAAGACGAAAATAGTCGCCTGAGCAACATCAGTCCAGATGACCGCGCGTGAGCCACCAAGCATGGTGTAAGCTGTACCCAATACAACGATTCCAAAGAGGCAATACACGACCGGCACGCCAGTCACTGCATTGAATGCCATCGAGGCAGCCACCAGACCATTGCCAACCCAGAAGATCATCTGAATCGGGAATATCGTGGCGCCAAAGGTGCGCAGCCCCGGGTGGAAACGTCGCTCCAGATACTCATAGATAGACAACATCCGCAGTCGTTCCCAGATAGGAACCCAGAAATATGCTGCAAGGGGCAGGCTGACCATGACCAGCAAGGTAGAGCCGAAAAACCATCGGCTGTCCTTCTGGTATATCCAGCCGCATATTCCCAGAAAACTAATCGGGCTCGTTGTGGTAGCGTATAACGACAGTGCAACCGCCCACCAGGGTAGAGAGCCGCTGGCGAGGAAGTACTCCTTCAGTGACTTTTGCCGACCGGAACACACGATGGCAAGCACAAGTACACCGATCAAATACCCCACAATAACGAAGTAGTCCCAAACAGAGAGTTGATTCATTGGTTATTGAAAAATCGCATAGCTAGCACTCTGCGTGTTGTTCGCCATAGACAGGTCCCATTGACCTTACTGCGACGGATCAAAAATGTTGCGAAGATCAGAGTCGAATAGCGCATCGCGAATTGTCCGATCGTTGTTTACGGGTTCAGGGTTCAGCCGCCAGAGCACCAGCCCGATGTCTCTCGGGGTGAAGTGGTTCTCCACTTTCGGACCGGCATGACTACGGTATCCGATGACGGTGATGATTGACCCGTCCGGAAGCAGCGTCGAAGAGGTGCCCTGGCTGCTTGCCTTCCAGTGATGTGACTCCTTACGGTTACCTACTTCGACTGTTGCATTTTGTTTCTAACGCATTTAAACCAAGTCACTTATGGTACTCGGCGGGCAATTACGCACTGATTCGCAAGTCACTCTCAAATAAGAGGTTACAGTTTTGGGCCTCATGCGAAGTGAAACAGTCGAACTATGTAACACTAGTATTGCCTATGCACAATGCAACTGCAGGTAAAATGGAAACCTGAATGACGTCTGGCCTCATGTCATCCTACGTCTTAGCGCAGGATCATCGGCTGTAGCTCGACCGTCGACAGCGGCACCGTACCTTTCAACGTCCCGTACTTCATGGCTGTCGAACCGCGGATTTCGGCACTGTACCGCTTGTCTACCCTGTACGTCACCGTTTTCGGCAGCGGATCCTCCAGTGACCAGTGGAAGAAACCAGTGGGGTCAGTGTGGCTGTGCCAGTTGTTAAGCACGACACAGGCCCCGGCAATCGGTTTTCCTTTGGTATCCACAACGCGATTGGAAATCTTCCGGCCGGCTTTCATGCTGAAGTCCTGTGCCTTGGCCTTTGGTCTGACCTTGATATGCCGATGCCGGGGGGCGTAACCGTTGGCTTCAACCGTCAGGACATATTCACCCAGCTTGACGGACTTAAAGCGGTAACGTCCCTCCTTGTCTGTCTTTACGGCCGGATATTCATTTTCCTTTTTGATCGGTCGGTATCCCATTACCGGTGTGCCAACTGTTCTGGGACGACGTTTCCAGGAATCCAGTACTTTGGGGTCCTCCAGCCACGAGTCAAGCGCGTAGCGGTTGGGGCCGCGCTGAACAGTCGCGCCTGCAATCGGATTACCCTCCGGATCCAGGATGCGGCCCTCGAGCGCCACACGTGCCGGTGAAACCTTCACACGTTCGACGGTGATCGGCCAGACCTTCGTGCCCTCGGCATCGGCACCTACTACCACCAGCTTGTTGGGACCAGCTTTTGCCATATCAAATTGGCCGGTAATAATCGGTTCCGGCAGGTCTGAAAAGCTAACCCGGTCTTGCCAGGTATGGCCGTTGTCGAGGCTGAACGCGACGTGAAATCCCGGACGACCATATTCAACTGCCACCACGCCGTTGTCGAGGACCTGCAGTGTCGGCGAGATATTCATCAGATGCGGCTTGGTCGGCGTCGGTTTGGTCCAGGTCTTGCCCAGGTTATCCGACCAGCACACGTACAGGGGCTTGTATTCACCGGGGAAATGGGCAAGCTGCTTCCGCATGATGGCCAGCATCTGTCCATTCGGCAATAGAACGACACTTGGTTCGCAGGCGCCGACGTATTGACCCGGCAGCTCCGGGTTGGGATCCTTTGGGCTATAGTCGATGGTTGCGTAATACCGCCACGTCTTACCCTCGTCGGTCGAATCAACAAGGTACGCCTGGTGTACATCTTTCTCATCGCCCTTAAAACCGCCGTACATCGGCATCAGCAGGTCGCCGCTGGGAAGCTGGATGATGGGGCCCTTGGCGGCACTCGGAGTTTTTACGTCAAGAGATGGCATATGATTCGGCATATACATCTTGCCCATAATGGTTTCCCAACTCGTAAAATCGTCGGTGAACTTAAACGTTTTCACATCATACCACCCGGTTTTTCCTTTGGTTTGCGGCGTGTCACTCCGAAGCTTGAGCACACCACCATCGCGCAGCCCGACGTGCACTGCCCCTCCCCAATGTGATCCGGCGGCATCCAACTCTTTGCCCCAAGTCTTGCCGCCGTCTTTTGAAAAACGATACATCGGCCGGCCCCTGGGCGGCGTTGGATAAAAGGCGGCCACCACTCCCGTTCGCGACACGAGCACTGAAGAGGTATTCTGATAGCTCTGAGAAGTGAGCTTGGTCGGCGTACCGACGGTAATCTTGAGGATCTCGGTTTCTTCCGCTGCTGCAGGGTCCATCGCACCGGCATCAGGAACAATGGCTGCAATGCAAAACATAACAGCTATCAAACAAGGAAAAATGCGTTTCATGCCGAGTCCTTTCAGTTTTCAAAGCTCAGCCAAACAGTGTCCCGTTCGTCCGAATGGAAACCTGAATGACGTCTCGCAGCATGGCAACAGGGCCATCTACTGGCGTAGGATGAGCGGCTGACTCTCGATCTGCGAGAATGGAACCGCATAATGCTGATCCAGAGACACACGAACTACGCGAGTTAGGCCACCTTCATGGGTTTCGTTACCGCGACCAAACCGCTTGTAAACCTTGACCGACACCTGTTTCGGTAGCGGAGCCTCCAGAGACCAGTGAAAGAAACCTTGGGCATCAGCGTGCATGTGCTCATTATTCAGCACCACACATGTACCCCCAACCGGCCTACCCTTCTCATCCACAACCTGGTTGCAAATCTTTCGGCCAGCATTCAAGCGAAACTCCTGTGGTTTGGCTTCCGGCCCGACCTTGATGTGCCGATGCTGGGGGGCGTAGCCGTCGGCTTCAACCGTCAGAACATATTCACCAAGTTTGACGGACTCGAAGCGAAAGTTTCCCTGGGCATCTGTCTGCACCTTCGGATGGACGTTTTCTTTGCGGATCGATCTATATCCCAGTACCGGTGAGCCGATTGCCCTGGCTGCAGCATTCCAGTGATCCAGCCGTCTGGGGTCCTCCCGCCAAGAGTCGAGGGCGTAGCGATTTGGGCCCAGTTCCACATTCGCATCAGCAATCGGATAGCCACTGTGTGGGTCCACTAGCTGGCCAGTCAAGGGTACGCTATCCGACGACACCTTCACGCGTTCGACGGTGATTGGCCAAACCTTCGTGCCCTCGGCATCGGCACCTACTACCACCAGCTTGTTGGGACCAGCTTTTGCCATATCAAATTGGCCGGTAATGATCGGTTCCGGCAGATCTGAAAAGCTAACCCGGTCTTGCCAGGTACGTCCGTTGTCTAAGCTGAAGGCTACGTGAGAGCCCGGCCGACCATATTGACAGGCCACTACGCCGTTGTCCAGCACCTGCAGGGTCGGTGAGATACACATCAGATGCGGCTTAGTGGGCGTCGGCTTGGTCCAGTTCTTGCCCAAATCATTCGACCAAGAGGCATACAGGGGCTTGTATGCGCCCGGGTACTCCGTGCCCTGCGTGCGCAACATGGCCAGCATCTGGCCATTGGGCAAAAGGGCGACAGTCGGCTCGCAGGAGCCGATCCACGCACCCGCCAGTTCCGGGTGGGGATCCTTGGGAGTGTAATCAATGCTAGAGTAATACCGCCAATTCCTGCCCTGGTCTTTCGAATGGAGCAGGTATGCACGGTTTCGTTTGGGGTCATCACCCGTCAAGCCGCCCTGCGTCGGCATCAGCAGATCCCCGTTGGGAAGCTGGATGATCGGGCCTTTGGCCGTTGACGGCGCTTTTATGTCAGTAGAGTTCATATGATCCGGCATATATATCTTGGCTATGAATTGTTTCCAATTCGTGAAATTGTCGGTGCCTAGAAAAGTTTCCGCATCATACCAGCCGGGTTTCCCTTCGACAGGAGGAGTCTCAGTGGTAAGCTTTATCACGCCGCCTTGGCGCAGTCCGATGCTCATAGCACCGTGGAAATTAGCCGGAGCGTTTATCTCCGGCCCCCAGGTCAGGCCGGCGTCTGTTGAAACGCGATATTTCTTGATCCCGCGGGGCGGCTTTGGATAAAAGACAGCCACGACTCCTGTTCGTGACCCGGTTACCGCTGAGGTATTCTGATAGCGCTGAGGGGTGAGCTTGGTCGGCGTACCCACGGTGATCTTGAGGATCTCGGTTTCTTCGGCTACTGCAAGGTCCATCGCACCGGCATCGGGAACAATGGCTGCGATGCAAAACATAACAGCTATCAGACAAGGAAAATTGCGTTTCATGCCGAGTCCTCTCAGTTTCTAAAGCTCAGCCAAACAGTGGCCCGTTGGTCCGAATGGAAACCTGTAACGACGTCTCGCGGCATGGCAACCGGCCATCTACTGGCGTAGGATAAGCGGCTGACTCTCGATCTGCGAGAATGGAACCTTATAATGCTGCTTCAGTGACACACGAAATGGGCCACCATCACCAAACCGCTTGTAAACCTTAACCGACACCTCTTTCGGTAGCGAATTAAACAACGGACGTACCTGGCGAGACCGCGTCAGCTTATCAAAATTCCCTGCCTCCACCGACCAGTGAAAGAAACCTTGGGTATCAGTGTGCATGTGCTCATTATTCAGCACCACACATGCACCAGCAACAGACTTAGCCTTCTCATCCACAACCTGATTGTAAACCTTTAGGCCCGGCTTCAAGCGGAACTCCTGTGGTTTGGCTTTCGGTCCGACCTTGATGTGCCGATGCTGGGGGGCGTAGCCGTCAGCTTCAACCGTCAGGACATATTCGCCAAGTTTGACGGACTCGAAGCGGAAGTTTCCCTGCTCATCCGTCTGCGCTGTCGGATGGCCGTTTTCTTTACGGATCGATCTATATCCCAGTACCGGTGAGCCGATTGTCCTGGGCCCAGCATCCCAGTGGTCCAGTCGTGTGGGGTCCTCCAGCCAGGAATCGAGGGCGTAGCGATTTGGGCCCAGTTCCACATTCGCAGCCGCAATCGGATTGCCACTGTGTGGGTCCACCAGCTGGCCAGTCAAGGCTACGCGATCCGACGATACCTTCACCCGTTCCACGGTGATTGGCCAGACCTTCGTGCCCTCGGCGTCGTTGCCTACTACCACCAGCTTGTTGGGACCAGCTTTTGCCATATCAAACTGGCCCGTAATGGGGGGGGTTGGTAGGTCCGAGAAGGTAACGCGGTCTTGCCAGGTACGTCCGTTGTCTAAACTGAAGGCTACGTGACAGCCCGGCCGACCATATACACAAGCCACTACGCCGTTGTCCAGCACCTGCAGGGTCGGTTGGATACACATCAGATGCGGCTTAGTCGGCGTCGGCTTGGTCCAGGTCTTGCCCAGATCATTCGACCAACAGACGTACAGGGGCTTGTATGCGCCCGGGTACTGGGTGCCCTGCGTGCGCAACATGGCCAGCATCTGGCCATTGGGCAAAAGCCCGACACTCGGCTCGCAAGAGCCGGCCCACCGACCAGGTAATTCCGGGTTGGGATCCTTGGAGGCGTAATGGATGCTCGCGTAATACCGCCAAGTCCTGCCCTGGTCTCTCGAATGGACCAGGTATGTCCGGTCTACGGTGCGGTCATCACCCGTTAAGCCGCCATGCATCGGCATTAGCAACTCCCCGTTGGGTATTTGGACGATCGGGCCTTTGGACGGACCCGGATATTTTACGTCAGTAGAGGTTATATGATCCGGCATATATATCTTGGCTATAAATTGTTTCCATTTCGTAAAATTGTCGGTGCCTAGAAAAGTTTCCGCATCATACCAGCCGGGTTCCCCTTTGATAGGAAAGACGTAAGTCGTAAGCTTTATCACGCCGCCTTGGCGCAGTCCGATTGCTTGAGCACCACTCCAATTAGCCGGAGCGTTTATCTCCGGCTCCCAGGTCAGGCCGGCGTCTGTTGAAACGCGATATTTCTTGACCCCGCGTGGCGGCTTTGGATAAAAGACAGCCACGACTCCTGTTCGTGACCCGGTTATGGCTGAGGTATTCTGAAAGATCTGAGGAGTGAGCTTGGTCGGCGTACCCACGGTGATCTTGAGGATATCGGTTTCTTTCGCTGCCGCAGGGTCCACCGCACCGGCATCATCTACAATGGACGCGATGCAAAACATAACAGCTATTACACGAAGACAATTGCGTTTAATGTCGAGTCCTTTCAGTTTTCAAAGTTCAGTCAAAGAACAAACAGACTACTCAAGTACTAACTGGGATTTCCCAAGTCACTTTGTATATCCTTAACCGTTCAGGCCCTTTGGGACCTGCAGCGTTTCGCCTGACCGGGCAGCGCACTCGGTGGCAAAACGCCAAATCCTCAATCTGTTTGGTAATATACACGTGCCGTGCTGTTTTGCAAGCACTGTTTTTTCTTCAAAAATCAAGCGGAGGGCCTAGTGCATCCGATAAAATCTCTGAAGCATAGCCTATAGAGCAATGGGATACGCCCAAGCAAGAAAACCGCTTACCCTAGCTCTAGCGGCTCAGGATCATCGGCTGACTCTCGATCTGCGAGAGCGAAACCGTGTAATGCTGCTTCAGAGGTATACGAACTGGGCCACCACCATATCGCTTGTAAACCTTGACCGATACCTGTTCCGGAAGCGGGTTCTCCAACGACCAGTGAAAGAAACCTTGGGCATCTGTGTGCATGTGCCAATTGTTCAGCACCACACATGCACCAGCAGCCGGCTTACCCTTCTCATCTACAACCTGGTTGCAAATCTTTCGGCCAGCATTCAAGCGAAACTCCTGTGGTTTAGCTTGGGGTCCGACCTTGATGTGTCGATGCTGGGGGGTGTAACCGTCAGCTTCAACCGTCAGGACATATTCACCAAGTTTGACGGACTCGAAGCGGAAGTCTCCCTTGGCGTCCGTCTTCACCGTCGGATAGCCGTTTTCTTTACGGATCGACAGATAGCTCAATTGGGGTAAGCCGATTGTCCTGGGGGCAGCCTTCCAGGCGTCCAGTACTTCGGGATCCTCCAGCCAGGAGTCGAGGGTGTAGCGATTCGGGCTCAGTTCCACCTTCACACCCGCCATCGGATCGGGATCGGGGCCGCCCTGCTGGGCCAACACCCAGCCAGTCAAGTCTACGCGAGCCGGCGATACCTTCACACGTTCCACCGTGATTGGCCAAACCTTTGTGCCCTCGGCGTCACTGCCTACTACCACCAATTTGTTGGGACCAGCTTTTTCCATGTCATACTGGCCTGTACCGGTCGGCCCGGACGTTGTCTTTGGATTGATAAGGCTTGGCCGGACAGGGAATGGTGAGAGACTAACGCGGTCTTGCCAGGTATGTCCGTTGTCTAAACTGAAGGCTACATGAAAGCCCGGCCGACCATATTGACAGGCCACTATGCCATTGTCCAGCACCTGCAGGGTCGGCGAGATATTCATAAGGTGCGGCTTGGTGGGCGCCGGCTTGGTCCAGGTCTTGCCCAAATCATTAGACCAGCACACGTACATGGGTTTGTATTCGCCCGGGTAATGGGCACCCTGCTCGCGGAGCATGGCCAACATCTGACCGTTGGGCAAAAGCCCGACACTCGGCTCGCAGGAGCCGGTGTACTGACCGGGAAGTTCCGGGTTGGGATCCTTGGGGGTATGATCGATGCTCGCGTGATACGACCAGGTTCTGCCGTGGTCGGTAGATCGGACAAGGTATGCCCGGTGTACATCTTCGCGATCACCCGTTAAGCCGCCATGCATCGGCATTAACAGATCCCCGTTGGGTACTTGGATGATTGGGCCTTTGGACATACCTGGATATGGTGAGTCAAGAGAGGCTATAGAATTCGGCATATGTATCTTGGCTGTAAATGTTTCATGATCGACTTTCCCCGTGTCACTATTGATCCTGAAATCGTCGACCATTTTAAAGGTTTTCGCATCAAACCAGTCTGGTTTTCCTGGGGTAGGAGTAGCGTCACTGCCAATCTTGAGCACGCCGCCATCGCGCAGCCCGATTTCTTGAGCACCACCCTCATGAGGCGGAGGATCCGTCGGCTTGCCCCAGGTCAGGCCGGCGTCTTTTGAAATGCGACACTTGCGATACTCCCTGGGCCCAAAAGGATAAAAGACGATCAGTGCTCCTGTTCGCGAGGCGGCGAGACTGGCGGTATTCTGTTGGCTCCGGGGGTCGAGCAGAGTCGGTTCACCCACGGTGATCTTGAGGATATCGGTTTCTTCCGCTGCCGCAGGGTCCACCGCACCGGCATCATCTACAATGGACGCAATGCAAAACATAACAGCTATTACACGAAGACAATTGAGTTTAATGTCGAGTCCTTTCAGTTTTCAAAGTTCAGTCAAAGAACAAACAGACTACCGATAATTACTCTCATTAAACAGGCAGGAGAACGCTCCCGGCTCCAAGTAGTCGCATAGGTAGCACTCGGGGCGTATTGACCTCAAGACGAGGGATCAAAGATGTTTCGGAGATCAGAGTCGAATGGGGCGTCACGAATTTCCCGATCGGAGTTTACAGGTTCAGGGTTCAGCCTCCACTGCACCAGCCCGAGGTCTCTTGGGGCGAACCGGTTCGGAGCCTCCGGCGGACCGGGCTCACTCCGGTAGCCGGTACCAAAGACGGTAATGATTGATCCATCCGGAAGCAGACTCGACGAGGCACAATAGGGGGCCGGCCAGTAGTCCTTCTCCCCCGTACGGTTACCTACCCAGGCGTGGAGGATGTACTTGTGGTCGAGATCCCACGTCAGGCCGTGGTCGTGGCTGACGATAGCTTCGATTCCGAACTGCTTGAACCCGTTCTTGTCCTTGACGTATCCCTCGCGGACGACATAAATCATGACGATGTCCCCATTGGGCATCAGGAGCAGGGACGGGTGATGGCGACCCCAATTATAGAGTTTCTCGACAGTTGACCAAGTGCGGCCATCGTCTTTAGAGATGGAGATCCCGAGCCCTTCGTAGTGGTCATTTCCTGTGACCCCGGGTGGAAGGTCGGTCCTGCAAGCAGCGAGCAGGTTACCGTTGCCGGCGCGAAACAGAGCGACCTCACTGACTTCTTTCCATTGCGGCACCTTTATGTCCTTGCTCCAGGTTTTCCCTTCGTCAGTACTGAAGCGGATGTAGCCCTGCTGATAGTCGTGCTTGACCTCGGGAGGTTTGAACCAGGCGTAGCCCGTCTCCGCAATCCGGCTGACTTTGCTGGTCTTGTGGTCTCGCTCGACCAACGGTGGGAGCCAGGGGGCCCAATAGCTTCTGTCAGAAGGCGGGGCTATCCGAGCCGTATCGCCCCAGGTCTTACCGTAGTCCCTGCTGAACCAGCGGTCGCGGCCCGAGTACAAGAGTGCATTCCCATTGCCAAGATAAGCTAGGCCCAGCCCCAGGCCACCGGCAGGCTTGCCATCCTTGTCGAGGGTCAGCGGACGCGGAGCAGTCCAACTGTCTCCATGATCGTCGCTGGTCATAGTAAAGGGGCGATGCGGATAATCATAATTGGCCAGCATGAGCAGCCGATCCTTCTCCGGCATATAGACAAGGTAGGGGATGGTCGCTACCCGATGGCGACTCTTTGCAGAGATGATCTGGAACTTTGAAGACAGCCGGATTTGCTGGGCCGAGCCGTTGAGTTGTCGGACCGTATGTGGCTGCCATCCCATAACGATAGCTGACGTGGCTCTGGGCAACGCCACAGAATCGTCGGTAAGGCAGAATGCGGAAAGAATTAATAGGGCAATTGCAGCAGAGATTATGATTGTCATCAGGAAGGTTCCTTGTTCTACGTCTGGTTCTGGGACTGGTATAACTCCTAATCCACAGGGCATAGGGCAATCTGTACCTCTGTGAGAATGGGGGTGGCCGCACCGTCCGGGGTCCTCAGGACAGCACGGTATTGTATCCATGGATGCTTGGCTGGAAGCATTTTTAGGCTTGTACTGGGCTCGGTGAAGTAGGAACTTTCTCCGTCAGGCCCGAGCCAAGCTGTGCTATTTAGGCCTTTACGTGTAGCCGCGGTTCGGACCTCGAAAACGACGGACGTACCGAATTTATTCTGGGCCTTCCATGAAAGTTTATCAAAGCTAGCGTTCGCCGGGCGCTGGAACACGGTCGAGGTATACGTTTCTTCGAGCTTTCGGGTATAGGCGTTGCCGAGGTCCGAGGCGATCGATCCGTGCGGACCAAGGGTGGGCAGCAAGGTCACATCGTCATCGGTGAATTTACCCTGCCGGTTCCAGTGAACACGCGAAAGGGTATTATGGTCACCGCCTGGATTGTGATTGCAGAATGAAATATCGGGCCAACCGTCGTGGTTGAAATCAGCAACCATCATCCCAAGCGATGCGGCCTGGCGTAGTCGTGTCCTCTTGTCCATAGAGTATATGGATTCTGGATTTCCCCAGAATATGTAAGCATCAAAGATGCGCTCGATACCCTGATCGTAGTTACTGCAAACAATGTCCAGATGTCCGTCTCTGTTCAGATCGGCGATGGCGACGCCGTGATCAGCGCCCTGCAACATAAATTCGGTCCGTCGGGCCGCGGAGAAACCTCGCTCGGAACCCCACCAAATATAGCTCGGTACGTTGGTCCCGGCAAAGCCCTTTCGAGGATTGGACCAGCCGGTGAGAACCAGGTCAAGCCAGCCGTTGCCATCCAGGTCAGCCGTCTCCACTCCTGCTCCGCCGGAGGGCATGGGAAGTGTGATTTTACGGTCCACATCAAAACCCTTCTTATCACCCAGAAGGATATAGGTAGCGTTGTGTTCGATGGCGGTATAGACCAAATCAAGCCAGCCGTCTCTGTCCACGTCAGCCAGATGTATTCCCCACACATCACCCAGCTTGACGGCCTGTCGCCGCTCTGCCGAAAACCCAGTCTCGCCGCCCCAATATGCGTATGTCGTGCCCCCCTGGACTGCACCCATGACGATATCCAGATAGCCGTCGCGATTAATGTCAGCGGTCATCGAGATAAGCGCATATTCGGTCGGGAACCTCGAGACACGATCTACGGACAGGCCATCCTGGCCGCCCCAGTAGATTGAGCTGGTTTGCTCGCCAAGGGCGCGGGTGCCCTCACGTTGGTTCGAGACTAACAAATCGACAAAACCGTCGTCGTTATAGTCAGCCATGAACCCTCCGTAGGCACTGACGGCGGGCAGATCGTAATGGCGACCTGGCTTATAGATGCCGTCATAACTGCCTAGATAAACCCGAACAGGCGGATCGAGCGAGGAGTGTCCTCCTAGAGAGCAGGCGAAGATGATATCTTTCTTCCCATCGTGATTCAAATCCGCAACGTGGACTTCCGTAGCACCGGAAGTTTCCAGAGCAATGAAGCGATCTTCGTCCAGGCCTTTTTTGCTGTTTATGTACACCCGGGATTGGGCAGTGTAGCTTTTACCGTGTTCATATACCGCTACAGCCAGATCCGGTAATACGTCGTTAGTAACATCTCCGATGGTAATGTTTGTTGCCTGGATTGGTAAGGTGAATTCCCGCTTGGGGTCGTAGCCGGTATCCGATCCCCACAGGAAGTGGATATTCCCGGATCGAACACAGATCAGGTCATCGAGGCCGTCGGCGTTGAGATCAGCCACAACCACTTGGCGCTTTTCGCCGGACAGTTCGATCTGTCTGGGTTCTGCCACCTGCAGTCCGGAAAAGGGATACAGATCTATTGTCTCTTCGGTCAACATTCCCAGATGATAAGCTCCGTTGAGCTTCAGCAAACGAGGTCTACCAGATCGGTCACCGCTGATCGCAAGGACTTGCATCGGCTCTAATCCACCCTCCCTTCCGGCCAGAAGGAAGACATTCTCCACCTCCTTGGAGCTGCCGATGGCCTCAAGAACAGGCACGGCTACAGGGCCAAGGCTATCCTCGGCAGGTATGCCGTGAAAAACTATATTGGCAAAACCATCACCATTTATATCGGCCATGTCTGCCTCCCCAAGTGACGGCACCACGATGTCATCACGACGGTCGAGAGGGAAAACACCGGCCCCCGTCTGCCAATAAATGGAAATGCAGCCCCCTTTGAGATCGAACCGCTCCCGTTCTTGGTTAAACACGATAATTTCCTTTAATCCGTCACCGTTCAAGTCCGCAGCGAAGGCCTGTCGGGCAGAGAACGTCGGAATGGAAGTCCGATACTTCGGGGTCAGACCTTCAGGCCCGCCCCAATAGATGAAACTTCTAACCACAGGATCTGGGACCCACATATAATTGAGTATGATCACATCTGTATACCCATCATCATTCAAGTCGCTTACGCACTGTGAAGATGAATGGAGTGTGGGCAACATTAAGCTTGCGTCGGGATCCGGCTTGCCATCTCGCTGAAAATAGACGCGTGCCGGCTCGTATTCTATCAAATCGTGAGAGTTACCGAAATACAGATCGATATTCCCGTCGTGATTAACGTCCCACGTGCGTATCATCTGAACGCGCCCACCGCGAGACACATAGAGGTTCGCTCCCGCCGCGTCAAAAGTGCCCTTTGAAAAGTCCTCGAACCCGCTAGTGACCCACGAGGCTCTCTCGTCCCCCTGAGATATTACGGTCCAGAGCAGCAGTGACGTCAAGATAAGTACATTTTTCAGTGCTTTGGTGTCCTTGTTACCTATAGTGCCGTCGGGGTGAACAGCTATTACGTGTGAAGTCATCCTGTGTCCGCGCAACAGCAATAACAACTTCGCAGCATTGGCGTGAGATGCCACGCCGGATCTCCGTCAAACTCCAAATTCCACCGGCAGCGAGTCGAGCAGCCGCAGGCCGGACGAGTGCCGCCAGGGCGGATGGTCGGCTATCTGTTCATCTGCCAGACGAAGCCTGGGCAACCTGCGAAGGATCGAGGAAACCGCAATCTGGCCTTCCAATCGGGCCAGGGGCGCACCGAGGCAGAAATGTACGCCCCAGCCGAACGCCAGATGCTTGTTCGGTCTTCGGCCTATGTCCAGCCTGTCCGGATCTGGGAACTGCTTCGGATCGCGGTTCGCAGCCCCCACCATCAGGGCGACCGTCTGTCCCTCCCTGATCCGAAGCCCCCCGATCTCCATGTCCTCCGTCGCGATCCTGGTATTTCGCGGGCCGGGACTTTCGTAGCGCAGAAACTCTTCAACGGCCGATTTGATCATCTCGGGATGTGCGCTCAGTCGCTCCATCTCCTCCCCATTCTGGAGCAGCGCGAAGATGCCGTTGCCGATCAAACCGGTTGTTGTGTCGTTCCCTGCAACGAGCATCTGAACGCACATGGCCAGCAGTTCCTCATCCGTGAGCCTGTCGCCGGCCTCCTCAATGCCAAGTAACGTGCTAATCAGATCGTCGCCCGGTTCAGCGCGCTTGCGGCTGATGATCTGATCGAAGTATTCTGTAAGGTCGGTCAGACCTGAAAGTGACTGCTCGGCCACGTCAGCAAGCTGCGACGCCGGACCGTCGAGGAAGGCCACGATGTCCTCGATCCACACCCCGAACTGTGCGCGGTCCTCTGCCGGGATGCCCAAGAGCTCGCAGACCACCGTCACAGGCATGGGATAGGCGAAGTCGGCGATCAGATCCATCCGGCCGCGCGGCTCCACAGTATCGATGAGCTCGTTGGCGATCATGGAGATACGACTCCGCATCGCCTGGATGGAGCGTGGGGTGAACGCTTGGTTGACCAGCCCCAGCAGACGCGTGTGGTCCGGCGGATCACTGTGCGATACCCATTTGGACAGATGCTGCCCCAGGGCGTCTACCTTGCTCCGCAGCAGCTGTGGGAGGACGCTCATCTTGGCCCGCGGCTTGTCCGAAGAGAGGTGCAGGTTGGCGTGTGCCTGCCGGACATCGTCGTAACGGGTGACCACCCAGCAACCCCAGGGTTCACACCAGTGAACGGGGGCATCGCTCAGTAGCTCGTGATAGAGTGGATAGGGATTGGCTAGCCTCCCCTGGCAGAACAATTCGTATTCGCGTGTATGTGTTATCGTGCTTGCGGGCATGTGATTGCGATCCTGAAACGGGCGACCCGTTGGCTAGTAGGCATTACCAGTAGCACTTCGACAAGACATTGTCAAGAACTGATAGGGAATTTGATCCTAATGATGTGCTCACGGAGCCTAAGTTAATCCGGCAGCCCAGCTAATAAAGGGGTTGATTAGTTGTAAGTTGCTTTTTCCACAGATTCTTGCACAGGTCAATGGATATCCAAGACTGCTGCACCAATTACTAGTCCACTTTTGGCATGGACAAGTCGTATTGATCTCAGGGCGACGAATCAAAGACGGTAAATTCCGAACCCGAGGACATATGTTCGCTGACAATACAGTGCAGCTTGCGATGACGTTGACATTCGCCATTGGGCAGGGCGGCGACGGTCATCTTGTGATCCATTGCCAGTGAGCGCAGTTGCTGAGATGCCGGGCCGTCAAAGACTGGCTCGGCCAGCTCGACCAGACGCTGCCGCGAAAGATGGCGCAGGTGCCAGTAGCCTGTGATGCAGCATTCCGGGAAGGAGATAAACTCCACACCCTGCTGCGAAGCGTGCTGGACAAAGTCACGAATCTTGGCGAAGTTGGCCTCCTTGTCGCCCGGCGTGTGCTCCATCTGTACTGATGCAACGCGAAGCTTCTTCATGGTCTGTACCATCTTCTGATTTTATTGGATTAACATGCAACTTCGACAGGCCGGCCCTGTCTGGCGATATCGTAGAGCGCATCGATGGCCTTCATGTTGGCCAGACCGTTTTCAGCCGGCTGTTCAATCGGTTCACCTTTCAGCACGCGGTCGGCGAAATATTCCGCTTGGAACTGAAACTGGTGCGCAGGCGGACAATGGATCTTCTCATTTGTCGCGCCTGTTACCGCGTCATCGCTAACAAAGAAGTAGGTTTCCACCAGCTTACCTGTGCGATAGGTCTCAACCTGCCCAATGCCTGTGGGCATGTAGATGTGGCCGCGCGCTCCGAAGACCTCGTAGCCCTGCTGGTAGATGTTGTTCTCGGCTAACTTAAAGCCTGAGTCGAACTGCAGAACACCGCCGCAGGGAAATTCCAGCGTGCCGACCACCCGCTCATCCACGCCGCTGTCTCTACCTAATTCCCCGAATTCCATGCTGGCGTAAACGCGAACGGGCTCTGAGCCGAATATGAAACGCGCTGTGTTGACACAGTAACAACCTTTGTCCATTAGCACGCCGCCGCTGAGCTCCTTGCTGAGCCGGATGTTATCGGCAGCCGGTCGGGCTGATGAGTGCACCGACGACATCCTCAGCACCTTGCCGATCCTGCCGTCGTCGATCAGTTGCCTGACTTGCACGTTGTGTGGATGAAACCGGTGGGCAAAGGCCTCCATGAGCAGCACGCCGTGCTTGTGGCAGGCCTCTACCATGTCGCGCGCCTCGGAGGCATTGCACGCGAGCGGTTTCTCGCAAAGTACATGCTTGCCCCGGCTGGCAGCGTGAATCGTCCATTCGCAATGCAGAGAATTGGCAAGGGGAATGTAGACAGCCTGCACGTCATCGTCATCCAGCAGCTGCTCATAGCTCCCGTAGGCGCGTTCAATGTCAAACGACTGGGCAAAGTCATCTGCCTTCTTCACCCTTCGGCTGGCGACGGCCAGGACTTCGCCGTTGTTTGATCTCTGGATACCCGGCACCATGACCTTGCGAGCCACGGTGGCGCATCCGAGGACGCCCCACTGTACGCGCTGCGGGTCGTTGGCAGTTTCGGTTATCGGGTTCATCCTGTCCTGGTGGTATTCTCGGCGGCTTTATCGGGACTGATCACGGCCCCCCTGAGGGAGGCGATCCGCTGTTCAAGTGGTTTGTATCGATGTGTCTGATCGTATTGCTCGACGACGCGATCGATCCGTCTAAAGACCTTTCTAAAGGCGTCGGCGTAGCGATCCATCAATTCGGTGTCATTGGGCGGGCACATTCGGCGAACCATGAACGAATCGTCCAATGACTCAAACGTGTTGGGATAGTCGTGCAGGTCATACGTAACCTCGGAACCCAGCCAGATCCACGGGCTGCCCTTGCCGCGAGCATTACGGCTCTGGAACAGCGGCTGGGCGGGCACAGGGGCGTTCTGCCAGAGTGCCACATCCACGTTTTCCGCCGCCAGGGTGTTCAACACGGCATCGCGCAGATGGCCCGCTTCGATGTCCAGATTGAGTTGTCCGGGATTGACATGAACCGAGTAGATGTAATAGGTGTGAGTCCTGCCCTCCGGCACGAAAGGCGGCTCCACACCATCTATCGGCTGAAGCTGCTGCGTCAGGTATTCAGAATTGCGCTGGCAACCGCTGATGTATTCGTCCAGATGCCTCAACCTGACTCGCGCCAGTGCCGAAAGAGTCTCGGCCATCTTGTAGTTCCAGCCGATCGTTTCGGACATGTACTTTCGATCTTTGGCCTTCATATCGCTGCCCTGCTCGCCGAAAAGGCGAAGCGTGGCGGCGCGTTCATAGACATCCTTACTGTTGGTGGTCACCAACCCACCTTCACCGACCATCAACTGTTTGGTGGTGCACATGGAGAACCCACCTGCGTCACCCAGCGTGCCGACCTTCTTTCCGTGATAGAGGCTGCCGTAGGCCTGGCAACCGTCTTCGATGACTTTCAGGTTGTGTCGTTGGGCGATCTGGCGGATGCGGTCCATGTTGGCCGGCAGCCCGAACAGTTGCACCACCATGATGGCCTTTGTCCTGGACGTGATCTTCTGCTCGATCTTATTGACGTCGATCAGAAAGGTCTGTGGATCGGTATCCACGAAGACGGGGATGGCGTTTTGATGCAGCACGGCCATGGCCGAGGCGATAAAGGTGTGAGCCGGTATAATGACCTCATCGCCTGCCTCGACGCCGACGCCCGCCACGGCGCAGTGCAGAGCCGCGGTGCCCGAATCGACCGCCACGCAGTATTCGGCCCCCGTCCACTGGGCGAACTCCTTCTCGAGCGCGTCAGCCTGCGGCATGCCGACGGGCAAGGCTATGCTTAAATGCCCGATTCGCAGAACCGACGCCACAGCTTCGATCTCTTCGTCATTGGCCTTGCGGTATCGCTCCCAATCGTGGGCCATCAGTTCCACCGGAACCGTCGGTGTTCCGCCTTCCAATGCCAGTTTGTCAGTCATCACGTCTCCCATTTCTGTTTTTTCGTAGGGCTATCCAGGACCATTACAGCAATGACCGGTCCGCTTTTGCCATGGACAGGTCGTATTGACCTCAGGGCGACGGATCAAAGATGTTGCGGTGATCAGAGTCGAATGCCGCGTCACGAATTGTCCGATCGGCGTTTAGGGATTCAGAGCTGGTACGCCAGTGGACAACCCCGACGTCTCTTGGAGCGAACTTGCTTGTACCGGTGCCATCCTCACTCAGACCCGGCTTACTGCGGTAGCCTGTCCCAAAGACGGTCAGGATTGACCCGTCCGGAAGCAGCACCGAAGAGGTAGCCTGCGGGCTCGGCCAATAAGCGCGCCCGATGCCGTCCTCATCTGGCCCCTTACGGTTGCCCACCCACGCATGGAGAATGTAGCGGTGGTCCAGATCCCACGTCCGTCCGTGGTCGTGGCTGACCACCGCTACCACCCCGAACTGGGGAAAGCCATCCAAGCTTTCGACGTACCCCAAGCGGACGACATATGTCATCACGATGTCCATATTGGGCATCAGAATCAGGGACGGGTGATGGCGACCGTAATCGTAGAGCTTCTCAACAGTTGACCACGTGTTGCCATCGTCTTTGGAGACGGAGATCCCGAGGTCTTCGAAGTGGTCCAGACCCGACTCTATCCGCCGTGGAATATCGGTCCTGCAAGCGCCGATGAGGTCGCCGTTGCCGGCGCGAACGAGAGCGACCTCACTGACGCCTTTCCATTGCGACACCCTGATACTCTTGCTCCAGGTTTTCCCTTCGTCGGCACTGAAGCGGATATAGCCCCGTTGATAGGCGTGCTCGACCTCGGGAGGTCAGCAACCAGGAGTAGCCCGTCTCGGCAAGCCGGATGACTTTGCCGGTCTTCTGGTCTCGTTCGACCAACGGTGGGTCCCAGATGTGCCAACCCCTTCCGTCAGAAGCCGGGGTGATCGGAACGGTGTCGCCCCAGGTCTTACCGTAGTCCCTGCTGAACCAGCGGCGGGTGCCCGCATACAAGAGTGTATTCCCACTGCCGAGATAAGTTAGGCTCGTTCCCAGACCAATATGCAAGGGCTTCCCATCCTTGTCGACACTCACCGGACGAGGATCAGTCCAAGTGGCTCCATGATCGTCGCTGGTCATGATATAGGGGATATGCGGATAATCGCAATTGACCAGCATGAGCAGCCGATCCTTCTCCGGCATATAGATAACGTAGGGCACAGCTACTACCCTGTTCCAACTCTGGGTGACGATCTGGAACTGTGCAGGGAGCCGGATTTGCCCGGCCCTGCCGTTTAGTTGTCGGACCACATGTGGCTGCCATCCCGCCACGTCAGCCGAAGAGGCTCTGGGCAATTCCATAGGATCGTCGGCATGGCAGAATTCGGAAAAACTCAGTAGCACAATTGCACCAGAGATTATGCTTCTTATCTGTTCAATTCTCCCAGAGACCAATGATTATCCTTTTTCTTGGGGTTGCAGCGCCAACACATATTTCAAGTCGTAAATCACAAGCTTCGGTAGGTAGCGAAATCCTTTCACCCAGTGCTCTGCACTGGTGCCTTCCTCGTAGTTGATGAACATTGCTTTGTCGGAAAAGTAAATGTTCCGCATAAAGCCCTCAGTCTCAGTGACGATGACCGGCCGGCTCCAGCTCTTGCAGTGGTCGTGGCTGACGGCAAAGACCATCGGGGCGCGCGGGAACCAGTAGTTATACTCGGAACGCCAGACCGTCGAGTCGGTTGGTTTGGCGTGACTCCACACGACCACGACCGCGTCGCTTCCGGGCACACGCTGGGCATTAAGCGGCGCCAACGGTGAGACCAGGCCGGTCGAAGACGGCTTACCCCACGTTCGCCCGCCATCCTCGGAAAACGCCTGCCACAAATGACCCAGACAGGTGCGAAAGACCATCCAGATACGGCCATCGGCCAGCTCCACCAGCTTCGGCTCACCAAAACCTTCAGGCTGATCACGAAAACCCGGCGGCGGACCAAACAACTCATACAGCCGCCACGTCTGTCCGCTGTCTTCGCTGACAAGCGCGCCGACAAGTTCCGGTCCCGGCCCTTCACCCCCCAACAGGAAATCAACGCCGACCAGCAACAGGTTCTCTTTAGTCACCAGAATCCTATCACCGGTCGGCGTCCATAGCAACTTCTTACCGTTTTCGAGTTGAAAGTGCTTGGGCCACATGAGCAGGTGTTGCCCACCGGACCACGTCTTGCCTTCGTCCTGCGAGCGCCAGATGCGCGTGTCGCCGCCCTGAATGAACAGTTCGTCGCCGCGCCGAGCAATCGCTTCAATACCACCCTGCGGCCACATGCTGATATCCGGCCAATCGTGCCAGGTTCGACCCTCATCGCTGCTGGTTATGGCGGACCCGGAGCCTATCAGAACTAGCTCTCCATCCACACTGCGGTGAAAGTTCCACTGGCTCTTCCAGACATCGACTTCTTCCATGTAGAGTTCAAACACCGGCTGGATCGGTTCACCAGCACTAGCCACACCTATAGTCTCCACGCTGTAAAACCCACCACGTAACTCAATACCATTAGCTCCGTTATCATGAGATCACCTCACCTTGCAGAGAGGTTTGGTAGCTGATCACAAGCGGAAACCCAAACCTTCCCTATTAACCGTAATCCAATGCCTCAATCATTTCCACCGTCGCTTATGCCCAGCTTTCAGCCCCCGTCCACCCGCCATAGATATGCATCTGTGTGTGGCATCTACTTCTCTGTCCCGAGATAACGGGGACCAATCACTACTCTAACCCGCACTGGGGCAAGTCAAACACCTCGCAGCCCGATGTCAAACGACTCGCCCTTTGCACGCGCCTTGCAGTACTGATCACAATACATCAAGGCGGTGTTCGCGCAGGCATTGTAACCCGGCCAGTTCAGCTTGGACAGGGGCCGATCGAAGCGAAGATCGAATCCCCAAGTGGAAAACGCCCCGCTTTCCTGCTGGCCCCGAACGATCGCATTGGCCGCAGCGACGGCCTTATTGAAATACTCTTCCTTCTGCGTCGCCCGATGCAACGCAAGCAGCGCCAGCAGCCAGTTGCCATTATGCGCCTCCATCGGGAACGGGCATACATATTGCTCGAGCACCATAGGCGTCGGCGTGATCAAGTTGGGACGCAGCGCCGAATTGCCAATATGGCCGTCGCCGACCGCGTACGAATCTCCCTCTTGCCAGATGACAAACTGGTCCTCGACCCATCGGTTCAGCTCCTCGGCCGTCTCCAGGTAAGCCGGATCGTTCTCGCGATAGTGTACCAGGTAATTGATCGTCTCGTTGACAGCCCAGTTTTCCAGGTTGGAGTACGGTGGTGCTTCCGCCATGTCCTCGAACATGCCCTCCCAGCGCCGCGTCTTTACCGGATTGTTCATGATCCACTGAATCGCTTTACGACGCGCCTTTTCGTACGCACTGTGCGGCTCGATCGCTTCAAGCAGGCCAAAGAAGCGAGCCTGCGTCGCCATATTCGAAGTGTACTCATGAACAATCGAACCATCTGTCGGATCGACGCGGAATGGCCATGACCCGTCGTCCCGCTGAATCTTCGCGAGCAAGTTGGCCAGGTGCCGGGCATATTCCAGGTATGCCTCGTCGCCGAATGTCTCAAACAGAGCGATCATCACGATGCCAAGACGCGCTGCGCGGAAGATCGTATTGCCGTAGCCCCCTTCTTTCAGTACTCCGCCTTTAATCACCGAGTATGGAAAGAGGCTGCAGTACGACTCTTTCGGATGTCGACTGTCCAAGAACCAATCACCAAACACTTTCGCCTGACGTCTGGCTTCGCTTGCCATCTCATCATCGGGGAAATATGCACAGAAAGTCAGAAACGACCTGATGTGTCCAGCGCCGTTCAGGCAGGGACACGCCACGCTTGACCAGCGCTGCCCCGTCACACTGTCCTCCATACACGACCAGATGCCTCGCGGTAAACCTTTTTCGAAATCCTCTACACGATCCCGCGGCGGTGCCAGCAAATACTCCATGTTACACCGCACGGCCGCAACCCAATCCAACGGCTCGGCCCTGCGACCATCGTAGCCCTGCACCTTATAGAAACTCTTCGTCTGAGAATTGCACACTTCCGCGCCGTCAGCTCCGACGCCCAGGATCATCGCGTCGATCGGGCCGATCGGCAGTTGATCCCAGATATCTGACATATCAAACTGCGGCTGATCAACCTTGTAATCCTTCGCCTTCTGTTTCCCGATCGCCAGCTTCACAACATAGCCCGCAGCGTCCGGAATGGCGCCCCACGTCCACGTGGGCGCGGAAACAAAACGTGAAGACCAGACGTTCCAGCCTTCCAGCACAATGTTTACAATATTCCGGGCCGTAACTGGTCGGACGGTTGGAGCAATTGTCCTTGTACCCGGCGCCTCCATCTGTGATTCCATGTCAGTCTCCTGTATTCTGGGATCCCGCGCATACCCCGGTGGCGAGCACCTCGTCGTAGCGCCAATCGCCGTCCCTCCAGGTGAGCCGTCACCTACTGGTGGGGCTTGTCAACGGTGGCGATCAGCACCATACGATTGTTCGCGGCAATGTAAAGTGTCCGATGGTTACCGCCAGGATCATGCTTAAAAATTGCAAAATGAAAGATCGGGCCAGCCGTCGTGGTTGAAAGCAGCCACCATCATCCCGAGCGCTGACGCCTACAGGGCAGAGAACGTCGGAATAGAAGTCCGATACTTAGGGCTCAGACCTTCAGGTCCACCCCAGTAGATGAAACCCTAACCACAGGATCGGGCACCCACATATAATTGAGTATGATAACGTCTGTATAACCCTCACCATCCAAGTCGCTTACGCACTGTGAAGATGAATGCCGCGTGGGCAACATTAATCTTGCGTCAGGACTTGGCTTACCATCTGGCTGAAGATAGACCCGTGATGGCTCGTATTCTATCAGATCGTGCGAGTTACCGAAATACAGATCGATATTCTCGTCGTTATTGACGTCCCACGTGCGTATCATCTGAGCGCGCTCACCGCAAGACACATAGAAGTTCGCACCCGCCGCGTCAAAAGCACCCTTCGAGAAGTCCTTCCCGATTGAACCTATCGGGGAAGCCGCTAGTAACCCAAGAGGCTCTCTCGGACCTGATATATTGCGGCGCAGAGCAGCAGTGACGTCAAGACAAGTGCATTTTTCAGCCTTTTGTGTCCTTGCCAAATTCCCGTCTGGTCAAGGCACCCAGCCGATCGTTAAGCGTTCGCTCTGGTTTGCGTCGACCATGTGGGAAGACGATCACCTACTGCATTGCATGTACCTCGTCTGCAATGGTTTTGGCACCGTCAAAGATGTGGCCGACTTCTTCGCCCAGCGCGAACCACTTCATGCCCTTTGCGCGCCACTCCCTGACTTGATCTAGATCGGTCCCGATCGAGCAGCCGACATGCAGTCCAGCCTCAACTCCTTTCGTGATGACGGTGTCAATTGCTTCGAGAACTTCAGGGTCGGTGTGCTGGCCGAGCTTGTTCAGCGTCCCGGAGAGGTCGTTGCGGCCAAGGCTGAGCCCGTCGAGCCCCGGTATACGCGTGATCGCATCCAGATCTCGCACGGCTTGAATCGTCTCGATGTGTGCGAAGACCATGATCTGTTCGTCGGCCGTCTCCAGGTGTTCTGCCATGGAGTTCTTGCCGTACATGTTGCGGATCGGCCCAAATCCCCGGTTGCCCTGCGGTGGATACTTGCATGCCTTAACCATCTCCGACGTCTGGTCGGCTGACTCGAGCATGGAAACGATGATTCCCGCCGGCGCCAGGTCCAGGAACGGCTTGATCAGATTACGATCGGGATGGGAGACCCGCACAAGCGGCGCCGTTTGCGTACCTCGACAGGCCATGATGTGTCCCATCGCGTCCGCAAGGCCCATGTGGGAGTGTTCCATCTCGATCCAGAGAAAGTCGTTGCCGGCCTCCGCAGCCAGCTCGCTTACTAATGGATCACACAGTTGCACCGACGTGCCGACGCAGATCTTGTTTTCGTCGAGTCTCTTACGGAACCGCTCGACATTATTTATGGAACTCATCAGGGGTGCCTCCACTGGAATGGGTTTTAATTTGACGACATAAGAGCACGCTTTACGGAGCGGAATGAGCTGACCTCCTGGATCATAGGGCATCCGCGGCCAACATCTCGTTGATGGCTGATGTGTCCTCTGCCTTTCTTACGCGGCGGAGCCACCGCTCGGGCAGGGTTGCGGCGTCATCTGGCTTGGCTACTTAGCCAGACTATAGTTGGACTTCTGTGCTTGAATGGGATCCACCCTGTGGCAGGAGAGATGTTTGAGGGCAGCATCTCAATAGGCTTCAGGAAAGGAGTTAGATGTGCGGGATTGAATCCTTGGCCTCTATGCCACCGACGTCAGGACCTCCACCGAAAGCTCTTAATTTTGGGCACAGTTTTGAGACAACCCTTTCAAACCGTTGAGCCGTGAGAATTTCCATGTGTAAGAAATCTATTTTAAGTATGTTAGGCAACGTAAACTCAGCAATCCCCGATAGGTTCAATCGCGGACAAGAGTCGTTTCTACTATTTCGTATAAATTTATGCGTTTTTCGAGGGTTTTCTAAACGATTTTGGAACTGTGTGGGCAGTGGAAAAGGTATGTTGCCGGATTTCATCTAGCTTTTCGTATGGGGAAAAAGATAGAGATTTCCCTCTGAGAAGTCAAGCTAAAATTTGTTCTTCCTCCTCAAAGTCCACCAAGTCTCCCCAAGCAAGTATTCATTCAAGCTTACGCACAGACTTACATACTACCCCAGGTTGTTTAGTTGTTGTCTAAATCGAAGGGAGCTACAGTCCGTATTAGGTTCTATATGTTCATCATGTAAAGAATTCATTGAACATTCTCAGTCGAGAACTAAAAGAATCCTTGACAAGTATATGTATGAATAGTATCTTTATGTATAGTTCCACTATTTGTGTCAGACGGGAATACTATTGAAATAACTGCAGAAAAGTCTAAAGCCCTTTATGTTCTATTTACATAGTCTTTAAATTAGGGGTTGTTCTGAAAATCCTAACGTCATGCCTACAAATCGAACAATATTACACCTTGACATGGATGCCTTCTTCTGTTCTGTAGAAGAACGATTAGATCCATCCCTCAGGGGTAAGCCCTTCGCGGTCGGTGGTCAACCGAGGACTCGAGGAGGTGTAGTTGCCTCCTGTTCGTATCCGGCTCGAAAGTTTGGAATCCGATCGGGAATGGTTATGGCCAAGGCTGTTACACTTTGTCCTAAGTTAACGATTGTCCCTTGGCGGGAGCTGTCATATGAAATTGTCTCTGGAAAGGTAATGGAACTGATGTATAGATGGACTCCTGTTGTTGAGCAATACTCCATTGATGAAGCATTCCTGGATGTGACACGTTGCTCAGTATCCGGAGAAGCGGTGGCACATCAGTTACAGGTCTCCATATGGGATGAGCAGGGTCTTCCTTGTTCAATAGGTGTTGCAAGTAATAAGGTAGTCGCTAAGGTTGCTAATAACATAGGTAAAGATGCTGTCCAGAAAGACGGTCCGCCTCGTTCCATTATGGTGGTGCCCCCTGGTCAGGAAGCAGCTTTCCTTGCACCGCTGCCGGTTGCAGACCTTTGGGGTGTAGGACGAAAAACAGCCGCAGCCTTTAAAGAACTCGGCATCCAAACCATCGGTGATCTTGCCCGCTTGCCCGATGAATACCTTGCCTGGCGTTTCGGAGTGCGTGGACGATGGTTAGCCTTCCACTCAAGGGGAATAGATGAAAGTCCGATAGAAAGCACCTTGCAGGTGAAATCCATAAGCAAGGCGAAAACGTTTTCTCGGGATGTTTCCGATGAGGATGTCTTGAAAGGGGCTCTGTACGCTTGGTCTGAGGTAGTTGGTAGGGAACTAAGGAGAAAAGGCTTAACCTGCCGTACAGTTAGATTGAAGTTGCGCTGGCCCGATTTTACGACCCTGAAGAGGCAAGCCACAATGAGAGATCCTACCGATCTGGATGAGGTGATCTATGCTGAAGTGGTTCGTGTCTTTGAACGGTATTGGATTCCGGGACAGCCAGTGAGGTTGTTAGGCGTAGGTGTAAGAAACTTGAGTGGAGATGCCCGCCAACTGAAGTTGTGGAATGAGGAACTTGAAAAGAAGCAGCGATTACAAAAAGCAGTCGACTCACTACGTAAGCAATTTGGGGAAAGGGCAGTTAGGTCAGGTAGAGCAATGATGAGAGGAGACATTTGACATCTGTCTATCTTCCTTGAATCATCGCTCTACTAGGTCACTTCTACACTCGTTTTTGAGTCACTGTCAATAGGGGTTTCCGCACTTCCGGCTAACCCAAAGCTATCCGACTATCCAAGCGCACCTTTTGAGACTCCTAAAAGCCCTAATCCCGCAAAGCCCTAATCCCGCCAGTTGAAAATGACGCCCAACATGGACTTCTCTCTGCGGTAGGCCATCTCGTAGACCTCGACCATCTCGGTATAGTGGAAGCGGTGAGTGATCAGGCGTTTGGGCTCCAGGCGACCCTCTTCCATCAGGGAGAGGATATAGGCACAGTCCCGATCCGCTGCGAAGCGGTCTTCCACCATAGTAGCGTATTGGGTGTCGTTCGGGTATAAATAACCCGCTGGTCCCGAGACAGCGATCAGTGAAATACCTTTGATATAGAAAAGATCCATAGACAGCGGATTAAAATCCAGCGGGGTCTCTCCGCGACCGAGGAGGCTGACGATGGAAACGCGACCGTTTGGCCGAACGATCTGCAGGGCTGTACGGTAAGCAGGCCAGGGATTCGCAGTGAGGATAACCAGGTCGAGGCCCACGCCGTCAGTAAAGGTGTCCAGCTTTGCTTCGAGGTCAGGATCGTCGGACATGTAGGCGGCATGAGCACCCATCCGATCTGCCATTTCCAAGCGGATGGGGCTATTGCCAAGACTCACCACACGGGCTCCGAAGAGCGGGCCGAGAGCAACCGCACCCAGTCCGAGCACGCCCAGACCGACGACCGCTACATTTTCCCCCGGTTGGAAATGGGCTTTACGATAACAGAGGGAGCTGAGAGCGTAGAGGTGGGCAAAGACAGCATCCTCTGAATCCACGCCATCCTGGACTTTGACCATGCTGTCTGCCTGGTCGGTTATGTATTCGGATTGATGAGGCTGCCTGGTCACCACTCGATCTCCCACCTGAAAACGGGTGACCTCTTTGCCCACACCCTTCACAATGCCCAGATTGCTGTCGCCGACCCATCTGGGGTAGTCGGGTGCGCCCGGGACCCTTTCGGCTCCTTCGTAGTTGCCGCGGTCGGTCCCGATTTTAAAAGCGGAAATCTGAGTCTTGGTCCAGATTTCGTCTGGCTTCAGATTGTCAGTGTTGAGGGACTGCTCCTCAAGGCGAAGGTCTCTCGGACCGTGAAGAATAGCAATTTTCATGGGGGATCTCCTTAGGGTCTCTACTCCATCGGGCCCTTCTTTATGTCATCTGATACCAGCATTGCCATAGCGTCTTGACACAAAGGCTATGTTAATCCCGTCCGGGACCAAGAAAGGTGCCAGTACATGTAATCCTCCATATTGTCGGCAACCGTCCCTGGCGTGCCCCTTCAGCGCTCATCACGTAAATTACCCTTTTTCCAGCATGGAATGACACAAAGGCGATCTTGGTGTTGAAAAGATCCTGTGCAAGGCAGATACATTCAAAGGAACTCACAGGATCATAACAATATAGAAGACTTTCCATCTCATCTTAGAGATTCCCTTTCTGCGACAGACTATATAGTGAATCTATCGCAGGGTGAGCTTATGTTCGAGAGGAAAGATCCCAAGTGAAGATATCGATCAATTTGGTGGGAAGATACAAAATAAGACGGCGGATGTCAATCAAATTGTGCGGTGAATGGCTCGCAACAAAATCCTACTCTTGACAATGAAGCACAGGCCTTGTAACATAGTTACCACCGCTGGTGTCCAAATAGTGTCCGTAGCCTGCAAAAAGTGGTTCGGACAAGCCAGCTCCTACACCCTCAATTGTTTTGTTTAACCGCGCACTAATTTTGCAAAGGAATCGGAGCAGATGCAAGGCAATTTTGACCTTGCTTTTTCCACTAGTTTCTACCAGATCTCTACTGTAACAGGATGGAACATGACAGAATAACACTAAACAGGAAGGAAAGCCCTGAGCAGCCTGAGGGACAATAGGTCACGGGTTCAATCCTCCTCAGCTCCACCAATTGACAACGATGACTGAACTTTATACCCCTTTTCGGACACAGATAATATAAGCTGTCCGATCGGGCGGGGTACTTTGCCCTTGCATTTATCAGAACTTATCTTTTTATCTACTATTTTTCATCTCGAAATATCCCACGGTCCAGCTTCCCAGGATGACAAAGACTGTGTTGACTGTGCTACCCAGGGATAGGAGGGGCAGGCCTACAAAGCGTGGCCCATAGTACATCCTCCCGCCAGAGATCCACTAACACCTAAAAAGAGCCCGCCCGTAAACGCCTCCTTCCCCGTGATCTCATTGAAGGACATCTTTCTCTTCGCCTTGTGCTACTATATGCCCCGTTTGAGTAGTGGCCCTACCTAGCTGCTGACTACTGGGCGAGTGAACCTAGCTCCTGCATTATGTATACTCAAAACCGAGATTGCTTCGCTTTTCTCGCAATGACAGATGGCAGAAGGTGTCATTGTGAGGAGGTTCACCCGAGGGGCTCGGCTCTTACCTTTCGTCATAGCTCGTTTGCTGGGAGCTTCACAATTGCCCTCGGTATCCGTTCCGTGACGATAGCCAATGGGAGGGGTCTTCAAAACCTTCTGAGGGTAGCCGGTGAAGCCATAACACTTGAGGCGCCCGGCCACGGGAAATCACTAACTTACATTTCCAGTTGGCGTGAGAGAAACACTTGACGTCTTCCAACGTCCTCTGTCAACTCTGAGCTAGGGATACGGAATTGCGATAGAGCCTCCACGGTTTAGGCTGGATTCAACTACCATCTTTCTTGGTACTGAGAAACTCAAACACCGCTCGAAGGTTCTACCTATGTTACTTGCTTGGGGTAAGAAATGACTCGCGGTTAGACTTCAACAACTCAGCATAGCGTTCATTCAAGTCACAAAGAACAATACTTTTTCGGGCTCCATCTGTAGCTTTCAGCGTCATCAACCTCTCCTATTGCTTCCGTGACACAGTCTGGTTTATCACGTATTCAATTGTCCATAGATCTGATTCTTGAGGACAGGATTCTTGCTATGTTTGTCATCACTTTACGTCCGGTCTGTGGCTCCTCTTCGGCGAATTTGTCGTATTCTTCCTTACTGAATACAAGGATCTGGGAGTCCACAGCGGCTTTTGCTTCGCCACTGCGGGGTCGGGTGTCTACGAACGCCATATCTCCGAACATATCCCCGTGGTGCATTGAAATCACAAGCTTCATGCTTTCGCCTCTAGTTATATCTATGTCCACAGCCCCTGATCTAACAATAAAGAGGGCGTCATTTAGATCTCCCTGTGCGAAGAGTTTTTCGCCCGCAGTGTATTCCACTTCCCTTGCGAGTCCTGCTAGCTTCTCCGCTTCTTCATCGTTCAGGCCTCGGCCTATATCTGTAGCTCGCAAGAATTCCGCCATGTCGTTCACATGTACCTCCAGTTTGAGAGAAGAGACTTGTACCATTTTCTCATCTAGGATGGGAAAATCTACTAAACCATCTCCTCAACTTTTGAAAATATTGACCTCCTCACGTGTCTGTCACGCTTCACTACTAAAACTTTCAATATGTTATTCAACTGCGATATACAAAAGACTTTTCAAGTTCAAGAGCTAAATCTTACTTTGGTATCCCTATTCTTCAGGTATTACTACATTCTTCCCTCAAGTTGCGATAAAGCCCTGACGTTCTAATCTCTTCAGGAATCTGGAGAATATCTTCCTCGTCGTTGCTGACATATTAGCCAGTTCCTGAAGGATCGGACGGTTCTATAGCATTATCCCATCTGGAACGCTCACTCTGTGTACACAAGCCACTTGTGTCGGTTCAACTCGGTTCGGCAAGTACGACAATTATATCGTATATACCCCCATTCGCCATATTAGACCCGAAAAATGGTTGTCAAAGTCGCCAGAACATGTTATATTACAATAAATAAGACTCATAAATGGCGGATAAATATTGATCATCCAGAGGGTGAAAGAATCAAAGTAGGTTTTGATGGAGGAATAAAGCTTGAATTTCATGGTGCAAAGGTGACATCAAACGGTGGACTTCTTGCGTATCGTGACCTTGATTACGCACTGGGATTATTTGATTCGGTATCAGCGGTTTTTACCGATAAACGCACAGGCCGTAATATCCAACATGATATATCTACTCTCCTGCGTCAATCGATATACAGCCGTCTTGCAGGATATGAAGATGTAAATGACGCCGAGCGATTATCCGTTGATCCCGTCATGCGAGCGATTACCGGAAAGAAGGACAAAGGCAGGCAAGCTGCCAGCTCCAACACGATAGGACGTTTTGAAACTGATATACTGACTCAGCATGACAATCTCAGAAACTTGTCAGATATCAATGGCAAGTGGGTTCAAAAAGCGATGAGTAAAACACAGCATCAACGAATCATTCTGGACATGGACAGTTCGGAGAGTCCGGTACATGGCCAGCAGGAAGGATCAGCTTACAACGGTCATTTCGGATGTACCTGTTTTCATCCAGTGTTCTGCTTCAATCAGTTCGGGGATTGTGAAGGAGTCCTACTTCGCTCTGGTAATGTTCACAGTGCTGATCGTTGGAAGGAAGTTCTGGAACCGATCGTCAAGAGATACGAGAGCAAGAAGAATAGGAAATACTTTCGAGGCGATGCTGCATTCGCAAAGCCTGAGATTTATGATTATCTGGAGGGAAACGGCTATTTGTATGCCATTCGGCTTCCCGCAAATGAGATACTCTATGAAAAGATACGATACCTGCTGACTCGGCCAGTTGGACGACCGCCGAGGAAACCGATTGTATCGTTATATGAATTTCAATATAAAGCGGCCAGTTGGGATCAATCGAGGCGAGTGGTCGCCAAGGTTGAATGGCACCAAGGGGAGTTATTCCCAAGAGTGGGATTTATCGTGACCAACATGAGCGCCAAGCCAGAAGGCGTGGTACACTTCTACAATGGCCGTGGCAGAGCTGAGCAGTGGATTAAGGAGGGCAAGTATGCTCTGAACTGGACCCGACTCTCATGCAAGCGTTTCGTCTCCAATCAGGTGAGGCTCTGGCTGTTTGTTCTGGCTTACAACTTGGGCAACTTCCTGCGACGTTTTGTTCTTCCGAAGAAAATCAAACACTGGTCACTACGCAGCCTCCTCGTGAAATTTATCAAAATCGGAGCGAAGATTGTCAGACACAGCGGATATATTACGTTTCAAATGGCTGAGGTTGGGATAGACAAGAGGTTATTTGCCGAAATATTATCCCGGATTGAACGATTGCGATGTTATTCTGTTTAAACTGCCACATTTTTTTGTGAGTCGATGGAGAGGTGTCTCTAATTGGAGGATTTAAACACAAAGAAAGTGATAATTCAGAGGAAAATACTATTTTAATTGAAAAAAGTACTTGTTGAAAAATGTAAAAGTGGTAATATTAATTCAGAAACAAGAATGTATCGAAATATAATCCCTCATGAATGTGATATGGGGAATGTCGGATATACATACTTCTACAAATACTACAGACAATATACAAGAAATCCAGAATACTGTCAAGTCTTTTTTGTCGGAGCAGTATCCTTTGAACCGCCGTAATTGACTCTCAATCTTTCTTTATAAAGATTATGGCAGAACACCGCCACTCGTGCGTGGCGGATGAATACCACTGGAGGAAGAGGGCATCTTCCAAGGGTGAGGTTTGAAGCCCCGCCCGCGGAGTTCCGATGTCGAGCCGCGCCGTAGGCGGTAGGCGACGTGGTTTCACTCTGTCACCTGCTTGACGACTCGGAACTTCTGAATACGATTATTCCCCCAATCTGTTACGTAGACGTTTTCGTCCTTGTCTGTTGCCACGTCAGTCGGACGTTCGAACCTGCCGTCGCCGTTCCCCTGCCTTCCCCACTGGAGAAGGAAGTGTCCATCGCTGCCAAAGACCTGGATGCGGTGATTGTAAAAATCCGCTACGTAGATCCTATCTTTTCCGTCTAAGCCTATACCGGTGGACACGTTGAACCTGCCTTCATCTGTTCCGTAACCTCCCCAGCTCGTAAGAAGTTGCCCTTCACGCGTGAACTTGACAATCCTATGATTGTAGGCGTCGGCCACGTAGACAGTACCGTCAGAACCGACAGCTACATCGGTGGGATAATTAAATTGTCCGTCGCCTTCTCCGTGATCTCCCCATTGACGTACGAATTCGCCATTTCTATCAAACTTTTCTATCCTGTGGTTGTAGAAATCAGCTACATAGATATTCCCCTGGCTGTCCACAGATACGCCCGCCGGGGCGTCAAAATAGCCGCCCTCCTTTTGGTGCCAACCGATAGCCCCAATGAAACTCCCAGAAGGATCAAAAACCTGTATCCTGTCGTTGAAATATTCTGCCACATAGAGCTTACTATCCTTCATTTCAATATGCATGGGACGCGCAAGCTCTCCTAGGGCATCACCATCTTTTCCCCACTCGGCTAAGACATTGCCCTTTCTGTCAAACTTTTGAATGCGATTGTTCCCACTGTCGGAGACATAGACACTTCCGACATCGTCAACAGCGATCCCTATAGGGCCCTGGAACTGCCCTGGCATTTCTCCTTCTGTTCCCCATTTCTGGACGAAGACGAATTGCAGTTTGTCCTCTTTGGAACAGTAAAGATGGCCTGTCGAAAGGATCAATATTATCAGGAACAAACTTGCTGGTCTCATAATCTCTCCCTTGTCAAAGTATCCTTGGCAGCCACACGGCGATCACCAAGGCGGTGGAGACCCATACTACAAGCACGCTCAGTCTGTGCCCGTGCCGCTTTACGTACACCAGATAGTGCGCTCTTGCCAAAAGCAGGACAGACAGAGTAAGCAAGAAAGGATAAAACTTTATCGCAAGGAACCTTGCAGTAGCTACCCCTGCTAAGCCGAGCAGGGCAAAGATCGCAGGCACTATTCAACACCAGGACAGTGCCGCAAGAAGGGCCATCAGGCTCGATGACTTTATCTTCATCGTTCTAATATCTTCTTTTTCTCTCTTATCACAGCTTTCTAACTCTTCACTCCTCCACCACCGATGCCTGGAACGTCCCTTCAGGCATCCCACTCATCGCAATCCCGTTGACGGCCTCGACGAGCTGCTCTGCAGAGACCCTGCCTGCCGCGGCCGTAACCTGGGCCAGCCCCTGCTCCAGATCGACCTCTGCTGCTGCACCCAGCTGATCCTCTCCAGGGCAGCCTTGATCGCATCCGCGCACCCGGTGCAGACCATGCCTGAGACCTTCAGGCGATGAACTTCGCCTTCCATAACGGACATTTCACTGACTTGTTCGACGGATAAGGTAAGCATCGGGTCCTCCGTCTGCAGAGTGCCGATTAAAGTCACTGACCCGTTTGAGACCGCCTTCTTCAGATCAGCTACCTTCCCATTTTCCTTTAGGACAAGGATCTCTTCTGTCCCGGACAGCCGTAGACGCAATACTCCTTCCTGGGCTACCACCTGCCCTTCCACCGTTACCGTCAACTCTCGTAGCGTGAAGCCACCTTCTGTTACGGCTTTCTGCACCTGTGCCACAAGACCTGCGGGGGCCTTTTCTTTTCCCTCTGAGGCGGCTGTCAGACGGACGCGCGCCTTCATTTTGAGAGTCACCGTCCCTCCGTCGAGATCGATCTCAAGCTTCTCAACCCCTTCTACCTTCTTCAGCTTCTTCTCCATGCCGTAAGCGCAGAAGGGACAGGCAAGTCCATCCACCTTCAGTGTCAGAGATTTCACACCTGCCTGCACCGGCACACTCAGCCCGGCCATCAGGGCGACTACTATCAAGATAAACACGATCTTTCGCATGGTTCTGCCTCCTCTACTAGACATGAAACTCCACACCGAACAGAATCTCGGTTTCTGGGTCCTCCTGTACTCCGTTCAGATCCCAGAGGACAGGGACATTGATCCCCCCTTTGAGCATCACGTTCCGGATGCTGAAGAGAAATCCGGGCGAGACTGAGAGCACATGTCCCCCTGTGTTGGGGTTTGTGACGCCATCCTGTTCGGCCTTCCCCGCGATCTTTCCATTGGTCTCCACCAGGAGCACCAGGTCAGGTTGCTCATAACCCGCCCGCACCGGTCTCACTCCCCAGGCCACGTCATAGAAGAAGATGTCCCCTTGCCTCAGACCGTCCGCCTCTGTGTTGGCCCGGTAGCGCAGGTCGCCGAAGTAGTACCACCGGCGCGACTCCCGGCCTGCGGCGATCCCACCGAAAAAGTCAGTCGATCCGGTCCCCAGAGGCATCTCCGCCTGCTCGTCTCCGGTGGGAAACTTTGCACCGAAGACCAGGGCGAGGGCGTCCTGCCGACCCGCTCCGTCCCGCCGGAAGAAGCGCCACTTCCCCCGCAGGCTGATGTCCCCCAGTCCAGAGATGGACCTATTCCCCTCCTCCTTCCGAACCCAGGGGGCCACCAGGGTCACAGCCAGGTCGGGCGTGACCCCATAGATGGCCTCGTTGTGAACGGATACCTCCTCATCTTCGACTTCGAGCTCCATCTCCAGCCCCAGGCCGTTCTGATAGATGGTGTGTGGCCCGACCCCAAACAGGGGCTCGTGCGCCAGAACGGGTGAAACCGTCCAGACCACCAGCAGTGCCGCAAGGATAGCTGTCAGGCTTGATTCCTTTGCCTTCATCATTCTAATTCACCTTGGTAGTAGAGGACAGCATCTTGAACTGTTCAATAGACAGGACATAAGGGTGCTCCCCATGGCCTTCGACTTTTTCCTTGGAGAGCGTGCCAGTTATCCGAAGGAGCTTGTCCTGCCCTTTGAGCGCATCCTTGACCTTCTTCAACTGCTCGTTCTGAGCGATCAGAAAGACATTCGCGTTCTTTGCAAACTTTAAAACTGTTCTGCCATTATGCTCGGACATACGGCCTTTAACCGTAATCGCGATTTCTCTTGGGGTAAAGCCGCCGTTCACCACAGCCTTCTTTACATCTTCGATGGAGAGGTTCTTTTTCTCCTTTACAGTCAGTTTGGCTACTCCCTGATCCACTTTGATCTCTAACTTCTCAACTCCTTCTACTTTCTTGAGCTTCTTCTCCAAGCCGTAGGCGCAAAAAGGGCACGAAAGACCGTCCACCTTAACTGTAGCCTCTTCTATCTGAGCCGGACTCTCCACAGGTACAGCCGACACAATAGTAACTGAGAGCAGCAAAGAAAGAATTCTTTTTACCGTCATCTTGAAACGACCTCCTTTCAACATTGCAGGTTAATATTGAGTTTCGGACTAAAAGATCAGCCATCGAATCCCGCTTACAAAGGCAAAGTCCGTCCCGAGTTGAGTTCCGTTCAGGTCCTGGAGCACAGGAATCTGTATCGATGCCTCGATGATTAATGTGCTCAAAGGGATGTATTGTATCCCAGGTGAGAGAGACAAAATGTGTCCGCCTGAGTCCTCGACTGTCCCTCTATTTTCCTCATCCCTTCGTTTGAACTGACCATTTACCTCTAAATAAAGAGTGGCATAAGGCGATGGATAAGTCTCATAGACCGAAGGATAGATCCTGTATCCGACCGCAAGATCGTAATTTAAAGAGTCTCCAAATCTGTACTTGTCCGCCTCCCTTTTGAATGTGTAGATGGCGTCTGTGTTGATCCCGAGTCTGCCTACGCTGTGAGTTAAGATAAGCCCGGCTGAGTAATCTAGGGAGCCCGTTCCCAATTGTAGCCCCCTGCGGAGAAGTTCGCCCAACTCATCCGTCTCATCGTGGTCGCCTGTGGGAAGTTTCAGCCCTCCCTTAAACGTAATTCTGGTCGTCTTTCGATGAGCGTCCCATTGAAGGAGTTGATATTTGAATAAGAGAGAAAGATCCCCAAAGCCGTTGTCAGACAGAGCACGTCTTATCCCGTCCTGAGTCAGACTCAGTTCCTTGTGAAGATAGGGAATCGCTGCGGCGACCACTATTCTGTTTGGAATCAATTCGTAGGGAATTATAATAGGAACAGCCACAACTTGTACTTGTCGATCTGAAGGATCAGAGACTTTCGTGGTGCCCTTTAAAAGCTTCGATTTCCTCGTCGTTTTAACGAGTGTCCTGAGCGCGGCGCCCTCAAGACCGACCACGAACGCTGTCTCGGTGTTGATCGGTGGCCCCTGAGCCAATGTCCCCTTTGGATAAACCATATGAAGAACAACAGAGCACAGAATGGATGATAAAATGATGTATCTTTTCATATATACCTCCTTCCTAAAGATTACTCCTAAGACCCTTTGACATTTTATTACCTCGCAAACTTGTAGATAATGTCCATCAACTCGTCGTATATTCTATCAGCCTCTTGGCCATCTTGCGACCTGATGGAATTGGTCACACAGTTTTCCAGGTAGTTTCTCATCATAATCTTTCCCACCTGCTTTAGACCCTCCTCTGCCGCTGCTATTTGGGTCAGTACCTCCACGCAAGGGCGCTCCTTTTCTATCATGCCCTGTAATCCTCTCATCTGGCCTTCAATAGATTTAAGGCGTCTTATTGTCTGGTCCTTGCGATCTTGTGAGATTAGCTTGATTTCTTCGATCATCTTGTTTCCTTTCGTTTATACCCCCACCCCCTGAGGGTATATAGAATATAAGAAAAAGTTTTAGCAATGTCAAGAACATTTTCCAATGTTAACTCCAAAATAGTGATCATCTGAGCTCCTGTGATCTTTGGACTCTTACGATGTATCAGGTCAAAACAGTCCCCACAAAATTGTAGAGATCCAAAAGGTAGCCAACATACAGGGAGAGGAATCCAATTGAGAGTGCCTGGCTGTTCCCCACAAGAAGAAGTCGCGAAGCGGGAACGATCTCAACTTTCCACCGACTTAGCATGTCCGAAAAGTTTTGTCAAATTACTTAATAAAATCAAAATAGTAATGAAGCGATATATCCTGATTGCGGTAAGACGATATCGTCTCGGAGGGTTTTCCTCCCCTGAGCTGTCGCTGATCAGGCTCCCCTACCGCAAGGCTCATTGACGACCTCTTCTGTTTTGCACACTCGTTTGGCTTGACATTCTGGGGTGAGTATCGTATATTACGGGTGAATATCATCCCCTCAAGTCCTAGTTGCTTGCTGCCCCCGCGGCGGCCCATGCTCCGCGGTTTTCTTTTTAGACGACGGTAGATATAGCGATTTAGCTTTCTAGCTAGCGACCTCATTCTTTCAATCGGGAGGGGTAAAATCCATCTTATGACGGTAGAAAGCTGATGCGTTTCGAGACGTGGAGTTTAGGAGAGGATCTCGAATACGTTGCCCGGTAGGGATGATCGTTCTTATAGATCCTTAGTAGCTTGCCACGTCTGGGTGTGTATATGGACAGGGAGAACACCAGAAAGCGTCACGAGAAGGCCCGTGAAAGAGAAATCCTGGGTTACGAGATTTCGCGGGAAACTCCAAAGCCGGGCACACCCCTCGAAGAGCGGATAGTCGAATTTATCGAGAAAAAGCGGAAAACAGGGCATTGCTACATCACATCAGCTAGATATGTTCTGAACGGGTGGATATTCATCGGGCTCTGTCTATGTGTGTTGCTGCTCATCACCTTCTTTTCGGGATTTGGACGAGCCGTAGTCCTATTCGGGATCGTTCCGTCGGTGCTATTCTTCTATTCTCTCCGTAAGAACAGCGGCTTGAGGGCTGCATTCTGGTTGTTAGCTTTCCTGCCGGGCATATGTATCTTGGTATACTACGGATCTATGTGGTCGACGGAGCGGATGCTGACGGCAACCCTTGGCCCAGGGGGCGAAGGGCCTACTATGGAAGCGTGGCGCCAGATGGCTACGCAGTTGCTCCTGCCGAAGGTGATTCCCATCGACCGTTTGGTGCCGGTATGGCTGGGATACCTGATAGGGGCCGGCGCTCTGATGGGGTTGTGGATTGGTGTCCGGCTGGTACGCTACGGTGCATCGCTGCAACAGGCGGGTTCCGCGCGCAGATAAAAAAGGAAAGTGGGTATATATGCAGATTATGCGGTCTTGGATGTTCGTGCCCGGGCATCGGAGTAGGATGATCGATAAGGCTCTCGCCCTGAAGCTGGATGTCGCGATCTTTGATCTGGAGGATGGTGTGCCTCCCGCCGAGAAGGATGCCGCCCGGGATCTGGTGGCTGCGGCCCTTGGGCGTCCTCCAGGCGGGCCGTCCCGCTATGTCCGCATCCACGCCGCCGGGAGCGCTGAGACGGATGCGGATCTGCAGACCGCCGTTAGACCCGGGTTGGATGGATTGACATTGTCCAAGGTGGAATGTCCCGAAGACGTGATTGCAGTCGACGCGACTCTGAGAGAACAGGAATCCAGGTCCGGACTCCAACCTGGAAGCGTTCGACTGCTGGCTACAATTGAAAGCTCCCGCGGGCTCATTCAGGCGCCCGCTATCGCGGCCTCCTGTCCGCGACTGGTCGGGCTGATGTTTGGAGCGGAAGATTTCGCCCTGGATCTGGGGATTTTTGCCCTCCGGGATGGTGAGGCCACAGATATGGTCTACGCCCGCTCGGCCCTCGTCGTCGCAGCGGTCAGCCAGCGACTTCAGGTTGTAGACAGAATCTACGCGAATATCCAGAATCCGGACGGGCTCCTTGCGGATGCACGCCGGGCCCGCCAGCTCGGCTTTACGGGCAAAGCTTTGATTCACCCGAGCCAGATCGAGGCCGTTCACGATGTCTTCTCTCCGACTGCCGATGAGGTGGAATACGCCCAACGTGTGGTGGAGGCCTTCGGAAAGGCGGAGGCCGCAGGACAAGGGGCGCTCGTGGTGGAAGGCCAGATGGTCGATCTGCCGATCGTGGAGCGGGCCCGACGAGTTCTCAGATTGCACGAGATGATGAGATGAGACTGCTCGAACATCAAAGCAGGAAACTGCTCTCAAGCTTCGGTCTGGTCTTCACCGAACAGAAGGTGATTGAATCCCTTCAGGAGGTGCGGGCGTCCGTGGAGGGCGTCGGGCTGCCCGCCGTTCTCAAAGCGCAGGTGCCTTTCGGCGGACGCGGTAAAGCCGGGGCGGTGAAGTTCGCGGAGACCTTGGACGAAGTGGAAGCCGGCGCCGGGGAGCTGCTTGGAATGGAATTGCGCGGCACCAGGGTGGGGAGGGTTTCGATTGAACCCAAGCTGCATTTTAATCAGGAGTTCTATGTCGGCATCGCCTGGGACACGGTAGAAAAGCTGCCCCTTGCCCTGTTGAGTCCCAGCGGCGGGGTCGATGTCGAATCCTCCCCGACAGATCGTCTTGTACGCCGTTCGTTTCATCCGTGGAGGGGGCTTGCGCCGTATGAAGGACGAGGGATGGCGTCCCAACTCGGCCTGAGGGGGAAAACGCTCGTCCGGTTGGGAGAGGTCCTCGCAACGCTGTCCGAAGCCTTCCTGGCATGCGATGGGGTCACTATGGAGATTAATCCTCTGGTTATTGCCGAAAATGGCGCTTCGGTGGGCCTCGATGCGCACGTGGAAATTGAGGACGACGCTGCATATCGGCAGAATAAAAGATTAGAACCGTTAGGTGATCTAACGCAGAGCGCAACGGGTCGCCCTCCAACGCCTTTGGAGCTTGAGGCACAGCGCATCGATGCAATGGATCACCGAGGTGTCGCAGGCCGCCTTGTGGAATTTGACGGCGACATGGCCCTGCTTATCGGTGGGGGCGGCGCCAGTCTGACCGTTTTCGACGCGATCAAGCTCTATGGGGGGAGACCCGCCAACTACTGTGAGGTGGGGGGAAACCCGACCGAGGAGAAGGTGGCCGCTTTAAGTGCGCTTTTGTTATCCAAACCAGAAGTTAAGCGGATGGCCGTTATTATGAATGTGGTCAACAACACTCGTTCAGATGTCATGGCCCGCGGGGTTCTCATGGGAATTGAGAGGGCGGGGAGAAACCCTTCCGATACCATCAGTGTCTTTCGCGTGCCCGGCTCGTGGGAACAGGAGGCGCAGGAGATCATGGCCACGGCTGGGATCAAGGCGCAGGGGCGCGACGTATCGTTGAATGAGGCCGCCAGATTGGCCGTGGAAGGAAATATGGATCATGTTGCTTGACCCACAGGCGGGAATTGTCGTTCAGGGAATCACAGGCAGAGAGGCGAGGGGGATGGTGGAGGACTCGCTGGCCTACGGGAGCAGAATTGTGGCCGGTGTAACGCCCGGAAAGGGCGGACAGAGCGTTCATGGGGTGCCTGTGTACGATACGGTTGCGGAGGCCGTCGATCGGTGGCATCCGACCGTCAGCATCATCTCCGTGCCGGCTCCCGCCGTGCTGGACGCAGCATTAGAAACCCTCTCAGCCGGTATTCGGCTCTGTATGATCATGACCGAACGGGTACCGCGCCTGGACACGAGCAGATTACTGGTCGCGGCAGGGGACGCGGGCTGCAGAGTCATCGGCCCCAATACGCTTGGGCTCATCCGTCCGAACATCGTCAAACTGGGCACCATCGGAGGGCGCATCGACAATACACGCCGTTCGTTCACTCCGGGTCGTGTAGCCATCCTCTCCCGTAGCGGGGGCATGACTACGGAGATCGCCAGCTACTTATCGAGTCGCGGCATCGGCCAGAGCATAGCGATCGGTGTTGGTGGGGACTCGATTGTCGGTTCCGATTTCAGAGATCTTATCGAACTGCTCGAAGACGATCCGCGCACGGACTCCGTCGTTATCTATGGGGAACCCGGCGGCTCCGCGGAGGAGGAGCTGGCAGAGCGGCTAAGGAAGAAGCCGAGTCGACTGCACATCATCGCATTTTTGTCCGGCCGTTTCGTGGATGATATGGAAGGCATGCGGTTCGGACATGCCGCAGTGATTGTCGAAGGAGGACGCGGCTCCGTTCGAGGCAAGGCGAAGGCCCTGCGTGAGGCGGGAGTATTCGTAGCGGACACCTTTGAAGAACTCTGCGAAGCGCTTCGCTAAGAACTAAGACGATGAAGCGTAATTCCGCGCTGGCCGATTTCCGTCAAGCTTGAACTCAGAAGTAAAGATACGACGTTTTGTCAAGATGGCACCCGCTTTATCCAGGACCTTCTTGAACGCTTATGTGACTATGAAGCTTGTGCCAGATTAAGTCTACAGGGGAAACCCAGAGCCTTTAGCCGAGAGCCAAGCGAAGGGTTGCTCAGGGTCCGCCAAGTAATCTCGGAGACAGTGCCCTCTTCCATGGTAAGCTGAGTACTCTCCTAAGCTCGTCCTGACTATTTTGAACCGACACTTAATCCACTGGATCTTGTGTATAGATCAGAGTACGGAGAGACAATATAGAGGAAGCTCTTAATATGAATAGAAGTAGAGGAAGGATATTCCGGGCAGAGCACCTACCAGTAAATATACCGCGTCAGTTTTTGTAAATCCTCTCGAGGCAGTTTTTCAAAATCGGGAATTACGTAGCGATTATCGAGGACATCCAGAAGGATCTTGCCTTTATCGCCGTGATCTTGAGTCTTATTGTGCTGCCAGAGCATCTCAAACTGTCTTCTGCCACTTTCGTGGCTTGTTTGCTTCCCATCAAAGCGGCCGCGCCGCCCCTGCTGTGTCTCCACATCGAAAAAGAGGAGTCCATATTTCCATTCTACGTTGTAAATCTTTGTTATTTCATACTCAAAGTAGTGACGCGATAAGGACTCAAGGAGGAGTTCCTGAGCCTCCCTTGAAAAGGGTTTAGGGTCTATTATAACCCCTATCTCATTTTCTTTATTGTTCTCGTCGTGATAACGCAGAGAAATATAACGATCGGGAGAGGACACGGGAAAGGCCAAGACAGCAAAGACCCCTCTGTAGAGTTCTCCCGGACCATCTTCATCCTTGACGTGGGTGTGAAGCAGACTGAAGATGCCCTTGAAAATTTCGCAGTTTTCGGGGGTTAGTATGTATAGCCCCGTCCTCGGTCGGTGGATTTCTATCATCTCCCTTTTTCTCCGATTCTTTGGTCTTAATCAGATTCAATAGCCGCAAGATCGGTCTGGATTCGAACCAATCTACTGTAGATGCCCCCCTTTGCCATAAGTTCATTGTGATCGCCGTGTTCGGCTAACATCCCGTTGTCTATGACGTAGATATGATCGGCACCTCTTAAAGTGGAGAGCCTGTGAGCAATAGCTATGGTCGTACGACCTTTGGAAAGCACACTTAAAGCCTCCTGTATCTGTCGCTCCGATTCTGTATCCACGCTGGAGGTGGCTTCGTCCAGAATAAGGATGGCGGGATCGCAGAGAAGGGCACGGGCGATTGATACGCGCTGACGCTCTCCTCCTGAAAGCCCCGATCCTCTTTCCCCCAACATAGTGTCGTATCCGGATGGGAGACGCATTATGAAGTCATGGGCGTTGGCGGCTTTGGCGGCGTTTATTATCTCCTCTGGAGTTGCGCCCGGCTTGCTGTAGGCGATGTTTCCCGCCACGCTTGCCCGGATCAGAAAAGGCTCCTGGAGCACAAGCCCAATGTGGCTTCTGAGGTCATGACTTGATATGTCTCTTACATCCTTGCCGTCTATGCGTACAGAACCCTCCTGAGCATCGTAAAACCTGCACAAAAGGTTTATGAGCGTAGTCTTGCCGCTTCCGCTCTTGCCCACTATTCCTATCATCGTTCCTGACTTTATGGAGATGGAGATGCCTTTTGTAACGGGATTGTAGGGATCGTATCCGAAGACGACGTTGTCAAATTCTATGTCGCCTTTAACCTCCGGCATAGGTTCGGCATCTGGATTATCTTTGATTCCTGGTTCTGTATCTAATATCTCAAAGATGCGCTGGCTTGAAGTCATGAAGGCCGTCAGCCAGTTGGAAAACTGAGTGAGTCTGGATAGTGGACTGTAGAACATCCCTATGTAACCTAAAAACGCCATCAGGGTCCCCAGTGTTATCTTATCCTCCAGGACGTCTTTCCCGCCGACGTACCATACGATGAGTCCACCGAGACTAAATACAAAAGCCATAATAGGGTAGAACGTCCCACTGCTCATTTCCACTGTGCGCCTGCTATCCCTCAGATACCCGATTCTATTGAGAAAGCGACTCTTTTCCCTATCTTCCTGGGCAAACGCCTTGACCAGACGGATCCCGGAGAGGACGCCGTACAGCATCGAGGAGAACTTGGACCGGCTGTCCCGGATCTTGAATTGTTTGGGATAGATGTATCGCCAGAAGACTACTGTCCCAAGTATGACAAACGGGATGGGGATCAGTATGTAGAAAGCAAGGCTCTCGTTGAGATGAAAGAGCATCCCTCCTATGGCAAAGATGAGGATTATATTGACGAGGAATCCCTGGGTGGCTTCATCTATAAATCCCCGTAGTTCCTCTACGTCCTGACTTACGCGGCTCATTAAGTCTCCCGCCTGCATCTTGTCGTAGTAGTCCACGGACATACTCTGGAGCTTGTCAAAGAGCTCTTTCCTGACATCGTATGCAATCTGCGTGCCCACCTTGCTGGAAAGGCGGCTTATGAGGATATTCACTGAATTTCTGAAAACATGCGCCCCTGCCAGCGCCGCCACTATGAGCAGTAGCCACTCCGTGTGAGTCCGCTCTGTCAGGACGTCATCTACCAGTATCTTCGTCAAATATGGAGGGAGCATATCCATACCGATCCCCGCAAGCACCAACAGGAAAAGGACAAGCGCCCACATCAAGTGTCCCCGCATCATCTTTATGATCCTGAACAGAACCGCTCCCTGCTTTATGCATTTCGGACAGGGAGCGTTGGCATCAGGAAGCGTTAAGCCACATTCGGGACAGACGTTTGGATCGGGTGCAAGCAGGGCCTCCTTTTGAATATCCCTGTTATCTTTGAGACGTTTAAGCTGTGAAAGGACCCTACCGAATCGCTCCCGATAGCCGTTGGAGAAGCGAACCAGATCCAGGTGAAGCCCGTCCACTGAAGTCTGAAGGCAGGTGCTCCCCACAGTGCTTCGAAGTTTAAAGTTCTCTGTCTCTTTGAACTTGAAGGGTCCGACTATGGGAACTTCTGGTGATTCCGCTATAGCGGCCACCTGTTCCGAGGTAGCCACAAGCCAGACGCAGGTCATCTGGCCGTGCTGGCTGAGGTCTCCCTCTGCGGCGATAAGGATGTCATCCTCTTCTATCTGGGCTTGGTCGAGGCGCTCCCGGATGGTCTTTGGGATTCCATCTTGAGAAGAGAGGACTATAAGATCATTGTTCATTTTTTTATTCTTGTCCCTACTAAAAAACAGTTTCGCACATAACCCGTCGGGGAACTCCCAATGTAGGATAGTTCCCTACTTTGTGCCGAAACTGTCAAATTAATGCAAGCAAAACAATATGTTGGTGAATTTCTAGCCGACAATTAATATGAAAATTAAGCAAAGGTCGTCTCTTCGTCAAGCTGAAAGTGCAGATAGACTTAAAATTGGTAATACAGAACACAGACAATTCAAACTTTAAATCATATAAGAGAGGTGAAAGACCGTGAAATTACTAATGCTAATAGAAGGTATAAGTCTGATTGTGGCAGTAGCAGCGTTTGAGATGTATGCCTACAACAGCGTCGCTACCCTGTTCTAACCCATCAGGTTTGTAGATTGCTGTAATATTATTGAGCGGCACGAAACACAGACAATTCAACTTTAAATCATTTGAGGGAGGTGAAAGACTGTGACAACTGTGACATTACTAATGTTGATAAAAGGTATAAGTCTGATTGTGTGTACATCGTGTATGGTGTATGTCAACAGCAACATCGTTGCCCTGTTATAATCCATCAGGGATTCAAAGAGAATTTTCAGTAGGTGGAAAGCTTCGGCCTTTAGGTCGGAGTTTTTACATTTGGTGTTACCTATATGCTCCACCACAGAAAATATGGATAATCAACATTTAGATTGTAAATGAAGCCTACCAATATTCCCAGTATCACAAAAGCCGCTAATCCCGATATGAATCCTGTGGGCTTTCCGAATCTGTTGGTGACCTTAGATACAATTTTTATCTGTCCCAAGAATACTATCACTCCCGGAAGAAAGAGAAAAACCCGTTCAGAGGCTGTACACCAGGGACAATTCGGTGTCTGAGGATGGTTTATATTACAGCAAGACACTGCCCCTGACCAGAGCCAGGTGCATCCGCATCTGAAGATAAACCCGCACAACGGAGTAATAAAGACAAAAGTGAAGACACCCCAGAATAACTTTTCTATAACTGTCATCCGCGCAGGTCGCATTATTACTGAAAATGAACGATCTTTGAGAAAGATTCGGGGTCGAGTGAGGCTCCGCCTATCAGCCCGCCGTCTATATTATCCTCCTCCATCAAGTCCGATATATTATCAGGCTTGACGCTCCCTCCGTAGATTATTCTCACTGCGTCGGCTGTATCACTATCGTATATCTCTGAAAGCAGGTTTCTTATGTGGAAGTGCATCTCCTCGGCCTGTTGGGGCGTCGCTGTCTTGCCCGTTCCGATAGCCCAGACCGGCTCGTAGGCTATCACAAGTTTTTTGACCTCATCAGAGGAGATCCCTGCCAACCCGTTCGACATGTGATCCCTCACCACATCGAACGTTTTTCCTTCTTCTCTCTCCTCCAACTTTTCGCCGATGCACATAACAGGGGTCAGGTTATGTCTCAATATAGCCATAACCTTCTTATTGACCTCATCATTGCTTTCTTTGAAATATTGTCTCCTCTCGCTGTGACCCGCTATCACATAGGTACATCCAATATCTTCAAGCATAGACGGTGACACTTCTCCTGTGAAGGCTCCTTCCTCCTCCCAGAACAGGTCCTGGGCTCCTAAACCGACGTTTGATCCCTTTATTACCTTGCCTACCGCATCCAAAGCCGTAAGGGGGGGGGCAATGAAAACCTCTGCATTGTCACTTACATCCTTCACTAAGTCCACGATCTTTTTTGATGTCTCTACTGCCTCTCCCACAAGCTTATTCATCTTCCAGTTCCCGCCTATTACGGGGATCCTTGACATGCCTTTTCTCCTCAAATTTTCCCTTTATCTGGAATTAGATCGCTGAGTCTGCATCCTCACAGCACCGCATCTTCGACATATCCACTTTCTACGCTTGTGGAAGCTGCGCTTTTGCTCCGTCATCTTATATCCGCATCTTTTGCAGTACAATCTTTCGCACCTCGATTTAGGAACGTTCAGGGGCGGGTAAAGGAGCCTTGTGGAGGAACTGATACTTGCAAATATCCAAAAACCAGTAACCGTCTATTAGAACTTCCTGGGATTCACAAATGTCTATTCTCTCTCTGAACAGCGGTCCGTCGGTCACAAGCGTATGATATTCGCCGTTTTCTCCGCAGACATCGATATCTTTGTATCCTTTTATGTCTTCAAGGAATGCTTTGTCCAGTATGCGTCCGATCCACTCTTTTCCGAGGAGATTCGCTTGAGCGCTGACGACAATCGCTTCAAAGCCTGAGTCAATAAAGTCTAAAAGAATTTCCTCAGGACTCAGGCCCCACAGGGGTTCGATAGCGCCAACGCCGAGTTCTCCACAGATCTTCTTGGCCCACTGTAGGCAGTGCTGCAGGTGGATGTCCCCAAAGACCACGCCATCTATACCTTCGGGGATGACGCTTCCAAGGGTCTCCTTAAACTCTGCTTCATAGCCACAAGCGGTGGTTTCCCTTTGTAAGAGCGGAATGCCGATTGCTCCTGCCTGTTTCTGGATAAGTATGTCCTGTGTGCCGTGAAATCGCACTCGCCGAAATTCTTGGGAGATCGTATTTACAAGATAGGAAACCTTACAGCCCGTGAGCATGGCTTTATAGCAGGCTAAACAGCTGTCTTTCCCACCGCTCCAGGATGCAATGACTTTGCTCATAAGTCGTTATCCCCCTTGAGACATTATCTTATTCCACACCCTGGATACCTCTTTTCCCAAATCCTCCGTGGATCCATTGTTGTATATCACATAGTCCGCCACTTGAAGTTTCTCTCTCAGGGGTAGCTGTGCCCTTAATCTTTCATCTACCTCCTCGGCAGATAACCTGGTATCTTCGAGGAATCGTTCTTTAACCTTATCCTCATCCGCCGCGACTACTACCAGAACATCGAACCTTTCCAACTCTCCCCATTCGACTATGAGGGCAGCATCTATAACCACAGGCCTGTGGGGGTTTTCGTCTAACGCCTTTTCGACCGTCTTCCATAACCTGTTTACGAGCGGCGGATGGACTATCTCGTTGAGCTTCTGATGCCTCTTGGGGCTGGAAAAGGCCAGACGACCCAACTTTCTCCTAACAAGCTTTCCGTCTTGATCCAGGATGTCAGGGCCGAAGGCTTCGACAAGTTTCGACAGAATCTTTTGATCCTCGGCCACTTCCCTTCCGACTCGATCAGCGTCCACCGTAAACGCAGACATCTTCTCAAAGAGGCCAGATACTGTCGTCTTCCCCGAACCTATCCCTCCCGTAACGCCTATAATCATCCTTCCTCCTGATAGACGGTAGGCAGTAGTCAGGGGGGAGGGGAGGCGCCCTGCCCCCGATTGAATCTATCGGGGGCCTGTCTACTGCTCTTCCACCTTCTGTGCATCCACAGCCAGTGATCTGGATATTTCCTTATGTACTCCTCCAGAACAGATGTATATTTCTGCGTTAATTCCCTTATGCCGTGCTTTGACCCTGCGAACTCAGACGGATATATCGGGCCTTCGACTATTACCCTGTGTCTCCCCCCTTTCTGTCTTATCGGAAAACAGAGCACAAGAGGGATATTTCTCTTCAGAGCTATTGCCGCCGGTCCGGGAGGGGCCGATACGCACTTATCAAAAAAGTTCACGAACACACCATCGGGACCGGCGTCCTGATCGGACAGAAAGCCCACGAACTCTCCACGCCTTAAGGCCTTAAAGACCTCCTTAACTGAACTACTCCCCCTCGGAATCACCTTTAACCCGACCGCCTCTCTATGGTGTACAACGATACGCTCCACCAATTCGTTCTTCATGGGAGCTGTCAGTACAGATAGAGGATAACCTAAATTACAGATCGCCGCTCCAGTTATCTCCCAATTCCCGAAGTGCCCTAGCACTAAGATGACCCCTCTTTTTAAGCTGGAAGCTTCCTTTGCTTTTTCAAAATTGATGAATCTGACGGACCTATTGATCTCATCCTTATCCATATACGGGAGCCTCAGGAATTCGATCAGAGTCCGGCCGAAGTTCCTGTACGTGCCCCTTGCTATATCTTTCAGTTCCCTGTCGCTCTTCTCAGTTTCGAACGCCCTTTTTAGGTTCTGAAATACGATCTTCTTTCTGATTCCTATCACATAGAACGAGAGGTCTCCCAAGATCGCTCCGAAGAACAGGGCCGCTTTGAGTGGGAGGACGTTTGCCAGGGCTTTTAGAACTTCGACACCTATATATTCGGCTAAATATTTTACAGACATGGTTGCACGGCGGTCTGCAGAGAGCCGATCTCGTCTTTCGTCTTAATCTTTAGTATCCCGCTTCTCTATTATCCTCCATCTCCCACCCTTTCATGATCCTTTTTGCTCTCATTTTTTTCAGCGCATATACCAGTATAAAGAGCAGACTCATGCCTACCCACAGCGTGAACGAATCTGTAGCCAAGGACACGAAGCCGAATCTGTCTTCCAAATATCTTCTCCATCCCCGTTCAAACTCATCAAGCGATATGCCTAACACACTTACTATCGCCTGCTCGAACGTAGCTCCAGCAGTCATCTCTGCCACAAGTCGCCTGAAGACATCTTCATCTGAAAGCTTTACAAGATATAAGGCGGCAAGGAAGCTTTGCATATAAGCCTGTTGTGCTTTGGAGGATGAAAATGTCAGAACCGAATCTATCTTGTCCAGTGGAATAATCCCCCCGGTCAGAGCAGCGAAAGCCATACTAACACTCTGACCTAACCTCCATTCCCCTGAAAGGTACATAGCCAGGCCCTCGTTGAACCATCGTGGGACTCTCACTGAGTGGTCGGACCATTTTTCTTTGAGGGTACGTTCCAGCACTACGTGCGTTAGCTCGTGAGTCAAAATTTCTCGCATATTCCCCGCACCTATAGCCTTGGGCTTTAAGATGATAAGGCTATCCTGGGGGAATGCGCAACCTGCTCCCCACTCGGGTATGGCTCCGCCTGTTATCGTCTCGAATTCCTCGTCGGACGAGGGCAGATATATCTTGGTATATCCGTATGAGTCTGTCCCTATCCTTTCAGATACGTCTATCAGACTCAACTTTGCTTCATCGAGCACCCTTTTTGCAAGAGTAGGGTCCGCTCCGTGATAGAATACACCTATCAGTTCGGACGCCTCCCCTTTCCACACGGAGTCGCCCCCGATTAAATCGGGGATCGACTTTGAAGATTGGTCGGTCGCCGACTCCGTGGAGGAAACCGGGACGGCAAGAAGAAATATTCCTAAAAGTGCCCTTGAGATCCTCAAGCCTACCTCGAGCTTACACCGTCTGCCAAGTACCGGAAGAAATCGGATTCGGGCGGAAGCACAAGTACAGTGTTGGCGTCTATCGACACTTCGTACGCCTCGAGAGTCCTTACAAACTCATAGAAACCAGGGTCCTGTTGATACGCCTGGGCGTATATCTTGAGCGCCTCAGCGTCTCCCTGTCCCTTCATCTCCTGAGCCTTTTTGTATGCCTCCGCGCCGATCGTCGCCGCGTCCAGATTTGTCTGGGCACGTATCTTGAGAGCCTCTTCTTCACCCTCGGATCTGTACTGCTTGGCCTGACGGCTCCTCTCCGCCTTCATCCTGTCGAAGACCGACCTTTCGTTTTCCGGCGGAAGGTCCGCTCTCTTTATTCTCACATCTATCACCTCTATCCCGTAGTCCTTGGCATTCTCTCTAGATAAATTCGTTACAGTCTCCATGATGTTCTTACGCTCTTCGGAGATCACTTCTATCAACGTGTGCTTTCCCAATTCCTCCCTTAAAGCTGCATAGACTATATCGTCCAATCTGGGCTGGGCGGATCTTTCGGTCCTTATCTTCTCCAGGAACATCTGGGGATCTTCGATCCTCCAACGCGCATAATTATCTACTATCAGGTTCTTCTTATCCTTCGTGTAGATAACCTTAGGATCGGCATCGTACTCTAAGATCCGCTTGTCGAACAGGATCACCTTCTGCATCGGGAACGGGAGCTTAAAATAGAGTCCGGGCTCTTTGACCACCCTTACTATCTTCCCGACCTGAGTTATGACGACCTGCTCCTTCTCATCCACAGTGTAGATGACGAAGCTTGAGGCTATGATCAATATGATCAATATCGCCAGTGTAACTACAGCTCCTTTCATCTTCCTCCTCCTTTTCCTATTGCTCTTTCCAACGGCAGAACGTTCAAAATTCCGCTATTTCCCTCCGCCTTAATCACGTACTTCTGGAGGCCGGGGAGCACCTTCTCCATAGTCTCTAAATACAATCTGGTCTTTGTGACCTTTTTGGCCTTCTTGTACTCTGCCAGAACCTGAAGGAATCTGTGGGCGTCGCCCTGGGCTCTGTTTACCCTCTCCACTTTGTAGGCTTCGGATCCCTTGATCAGCTTTTCTGCATTTCCTCTCGCTTTAGGGATGACATCGTTCTGGTAGCCCTCGGCTTCTCTTTTTAGCCGCTCCCTGTCCTCCCTTGCCGAAGCAACATCTTTAAACGCCTGATCTACCTCTTTGGGGACGAACACCTCCTGGAGCTTCACGGTTACTACCGCTATGCCTGACTCGTATATGTCCAGGATCTTCTGGAGCTCCTGTTCGGTCTCCGTCTGAATCATGGCTTTCCCCTCTGTGAGCGCCTCGTCAATTCTGTGATTCCCTACCACCTGCCTCAGCGCCGCCTCAGCCGCGACCTTTATCGTAATCTCAGGATTCTTGATCTTGAACAGATAGTTCGCTGCGTCCTTTATCCTGTACTGAACTGCGATCCAAATACCTACGATATTCTCGTCGCCTGTCAGCATCTCCGCCTCACTGGGAACATTACGGTACCGAGCAGGAGGCCCTTGGGCAATTGTCCTGAAGCCTACCTCGATCCTCCTGATGCGGTCCACAGTCGGCGTATCCACTGTCTCTATCGGGGACGGAAAGTGCCAGTGCAGTCCCTCATCCACTACATCCACCATCTCCCCGTACCTCCTTACGACCCCCTGTTCACCAGGGTCGACTATATATATCCCGCTGGCCAACCAGATCAACGCCAATATTGCCAATCCGATGTAGATCTTACTGGCTGTCACCTCGAAGGGGAACGGATTCCTCGGAAAATCGTACTGCTGCATATAGAAACACTCCCTTCTGCGCCGGAGAGCTCTACGTTTTCTTACTCTCCTGCGTTTGTTGTTAAAGTCAGATAATCTCTGATCTTGTATGTCTCCTCGATGCCTCTCAGACAGCAGTTGGATCCCGCTGCCTTGTTTGCAAAGACCGATGCAGACGGGAAATCCCCGGTCTTGAGATACTCCCAGGCAAAGGCTGCAAGGAATACATCTCCACAACCTGTCTGGTCAAGGACCTGCTCAAATTTGAACGCATCGGTCTTTTCTAACGCCATCTTGCCCCCCACACCCCTATACATACATATTGAGCCATCACCTCCATGCGTAATTATGACTCCATCAGAGCCAAGATTTAATAGTTTCCGACCGAACTTTACAAAGTCCTCTTTTGTCTCTATCTTTGACCCATATAGGAGCTCCGCTTCGGCCTCGTTCATCTGAACAACATCTGTCTCTGAAAACCACTCCTCCCACGAATCGGGCTTTCTTTGAAATCTCTTGCGATTGCTGTCTATCCCAAGGGTAAGGCTGTGAACATCCATAAAGATGAGTGCATCAGTAAATCTCTTTACTTTCTTTAAATCATTAATGCTGATCTCAAATCCCGATATAAAGTTAAAACAGATGGCGTCGCAGTCCAAAAATGGCTCCAATCGTTCGTACGTAAGGGCAGGCACACCTCCCAACAGCGTTTCGTCCTTATGCCCATCCTGGTAGTACTGTATGATACAGTGGTTGTTCTTTTCTGCCACCACTTCAACGCCGCTTATATCAATAGAGTCGCACCTTTTTAGGAAGCCTAATACTTTTTCGGAGGCATCCTCTCCCAGATTGCACAGGGGAAATATGACGGCATCGGACTCAGCTATGGCAGCCAAAGGCAGAACACTGTACAACAGACCACCATAGCTTTCAGTTACAACTCCGTCTGCCGCCCGTATAGTATCCCTGTTGACCGTGCCGACAACTGCAATCTTCTTAGACATAAACTTGTTAGACATAAACTTGTTAGGCATAAGCTTTTTAGGCATAAGCTTTTTAGGCATAAGCTTTAAAGCCGTGCCTTTTGAATATGCCGATTAAGTCTGATCAACCCACTTCAGCAAGCCCAATTTTCCCTATATACCTTTCTTTAAGGATCTCTTTTACATGCCGGTTTTCGGAGTTCTCCAACCTGGGTTCACTTTCGATCAGATCAAACGCCTCTTTACTGGCTCTAAAACGCCCGTTTTACGTAGTCGATTCCCCCAAACTACACACAGCTTAAATAGCCCGTTCCGTCCCCTGAGGTCATGACGAATCGTCTTCCCTTACCGCCGAAATCTGTTGTCTTTTCCACCTGTCCTATCGCCGTGACCTGCTCGTCGAAGGGCAGATCGGATATTGATATGATCGAACTCCTGTCTATATATCTTCGGGGGATGTAATAGAGAAGATCTTCTACGGTCTCTATGCTGACCGACGCTAAAGCCTTTGCGCGCTTGATGCCTATTCCGTTTTGGAAATCAGCGGTGTCGAGGGTCCATCTATTCCCTGATCAACCGACAGTTTCTTTCCTTCCTTAAGGTCAAAATCACAGAGGTCTCGATTATAAATATAAGCGAAGTTATATAAAAAAACCAAAGCTTTTTCTATTGTATATCTTATTAGCCGGGTTCTGCTCCTTCTGGATGGAGACTTATCTCTATGTGTCTTTGCTCTCCCCTCTCCACATTTACTTCCACCTGAGCACCTTTATATCCTCCTCTGCTTGCTCTGATCTTATGGCTTGCACCCTCAATATAACCAAATGAAAATGCCCCGTCCTTTTCTGTTTGAACGGGAAGATAATCGTCTAAAACTACTAAGGCGTCCCCTAACGGCCTGGATAGATTGTCTAATATCTTACCTGAGATAGTAGAAGAATCGGGTGTACCGTAGTGCCGCAGTACTCCTTTATAGATAGCGTACGCCGTCTTTTTAAGCCAGGAAGGCTCCATGAGGATAGGCTCTTCCTGTGGGTCGGAAAAGAAAGATGGCGTGATCAACACCGCCGGGCAAGGTGTCTGCTGAACCACGTAGCTTGCGTCCTGATATGTCCCACCGTCCTGAGTTTTTAGGGCCGATACTACCTCCTCTTGAATAGCCTCTGCCAGTCTTTTACCCTCCGGACTTTGGGGATAGTGTCCTGTCCGGGTGGTGCGACTACTCCGGGCTGGATTGTCCTTTCTATAAGCTTCGTATGAGATTGAGATAAAAAGGTCAGCAGATGCACGCGAGGCGACCTGAACTCTCTGAAGAGGTGTCGCGCTTTTGTCGCCATCCCTCGTTAGATGATCTATCGCGCCTGCCTTTCTAAGATATTCCGCTACGAACCGCGCTACGCCTAAATTTATGTCCGAAGCCCGCGTCCCCCAAAGACCCATCGGACCTGTCTCTTCGCCTCCGAAAGCGGGGTCTATCACTATCTTTCGACCCCAAAGGACTCCGCCTGATACCGGAGAAAGTTCAACTTTCAAAAAAGACGATTTGCCGTCGTCTATATTTATATTCAGACTCTGAGGGACGTATCCATCTTTTTCCACGAAGACCCGATGCATCCCCGACTCAAAATCCTCTATGATCAGATAGCCCTCTGCATTTGAGAAGGTGGGTCGCTCACTCCTTGAAGGTATGTCGGAGTCTACAGTTATCCTTGCTCCCTTCAACGGGCGATTATCTAAGCCCCCTTTGACCCTTATGGCCAGAAGTCCCCCGATCGAGTCGAAACTCGCAATAATGTGATTTTCTATATTCCCATCCGAAGCAGTTATCTGCATATCGCCCGGCCGGGACGAAAAGAGATACGCCCTGGCAATTCCGTTCTCCGTCGTGAGCGTATCCAATTCAAATCTCCCCAACGTTGAAGCAAAAACGACCTCGGTGCCATCCATGACAGGCATCCTATCTTTATCGGTTACAAAAGCCCTTATCATAAGGGGGATTCCACTCTCAGGTGGAGCCATCTCCGGTCGGACAGAAAGGTGGATCCGGGCGGGAGGAAGAGATACGTAGAAGCTTGCACTGGCAAGATTTGAAGAATTTCCACGCAGATTCCTTGCAGACAAAGATATTGTATGAAGAGAATTGGAGAGTCTATCAGGATGTCTGTAGCTGACTGTCCCTCTTTGAGGATCGAAGATGTGTGCGATCCTTTCCCCGTCCAGCGTCATAACTATTGTCTGAGGGTCAATCCCCGCTCCTCCTTCTCCGTCTGTGACAAATCCCTCTATTGTGGGTCTTGCATCCGAAATGGTGGTATCCCGGGGAGAGAGGTTAAGGACCCGAGGGACTTGCCGTGCAAAATAGTCCAGGATCCCCAGAAAATAGCTCTGCGCCTCAAGCAACTGTGCATCCTGTGTTTTCAGCTTCTTTTCAATCTTGGGGTTCGATATATACGAAGGTTCGCCCAAAATAGCCGCGGTCTTGTTATTTCTGAGAACAAAGTAATTTCCCGGGAGGACCTTGTTGTCCGGGCTTGTGATCCTTAAGTTCTGCACCAAACGACGGTGTATGTCCCTGCCCGCGTCTAAAGATGGCCCTTCGTCCGACATCTTGTAAAAGACCTTTGTATTGTTGACGTCCCTATTCGTCTTCGCATCGGAGTTGTGGTGTATGGAGATGAAAAGATCGGGCTCTATGTTATTGGAAATATCCACCCGCGCCTGAAGGTCTTCCTTCAAAAGGGGGGTATCCACATCTTTTCTCCCAAGCGGCAGGAGATCTCCTTTGCTGTACCTCGTTAGAACAACGTAAGTCCCGCCTTCTAAGAGGAGGCGAGCTAACTTCAAAGCCACCCCTAAATTTACGTCTGCCTCCTTCAGGTCCTTCTTGCCCACAGCGCCTGAGAACCTGCCTCCGTGTCCGGGGTCTATGACTATGACCTTCCCCTGAAGCGCGGACACATCCAGATCATCCAGAGATTCTACAAGAAAACTGTAGGCGTCGTCCCGCCGGGACAAGAAGGGCACTATAGAGCACCCTGAGATCAGAACCGTCAACAGAAAGAGGGGGATTCTAAGATTTGACTTTGGCACCGTTTTTCTTTATATTGCAGCCAGCAGATCAGGGCAACCTTGCTCCCTACCGGGCGTTACACTAATAAATAGACAAATTTCTCGCTATACAATATTACCAATCACAACCTGAAGGTGCAAGCAATTTTTGCCAGGACGCTTGAATATGTCCCGCAAGAGCCATAAGAACCTTGTATTATCGCTTACTGCCTCTGTGATCTTACACTCCTTAGTGTTTTTTCTCGCCTATATATTGAAAGGTGAAAGGGAGGAACAGGTATATACAGTGTTCTTCAGACCCTACAGGCATGCACCCCTAACGCCGCTTTATCCTATGGAAAGACCCAAAATTCCCAGAGAAGTTATGGAGATGCTCCCTAAAGAGGGAAAACCCGAACTGCCCCCGGAGGGGATTGCGGCCATTGATGATACTAGCAGATGGAAGGATGTACTTCGGAAAAGTGCGTTGCGAGCTACTGTTCCTGAGAGTCTGGAAGAGACCTCAGGCTCAAAAACAGGGATCATTAAATTTAAAGAAGAGGAGATGTTATGGGCATGTGACATAACTAGTCCCTACGATCTGCCCTCACAGGAGGAATTTGAACTCTTTAGTATAGATGATCTGCGTTACGAAAAGTACGACGCCACAATCATACGGGACCCTGATGACAAAAGGAAGCTTGCAGGTTACTTCAAGATGGCTGTCGTGCACTTCATAACCCAGGCAGGAACACTGTCCTTTACGAACGTACGAGTCGAGAACCTACTGCGCTATGTGAGGGACTACACAAATATCGGCACGGAGATAAAGGGTGTCGGCATTCGGCTGAGTTCCCGTTCTATCTTTTCGGCTCCGCTTATATATATGAGTGGCGGCTCGGTCAAGCTGAGTCAGTTCGAAATTGAGAACTTGGGTATCTACCTCAGAGGCGGCGGCACGCTCTTTGTAGATTCAGGCGGAGGATTCTATCAGAGTGCGTTTATCAGACAGATGAAGATGTATCTGAAAGAGGCCTTGCGGGACTCGCTGGGCAGTGAGCCTGAATTCCGAAGAATTTCTAATGCTCATCCCCTCTATCATGCCTTCTACGACTTTGACAACGGTCCACCGATCCCGAACCCCGACAATACGAATGATTATCTGGAAGGAGTCTGGATAGATGACAGGCTGGCAGTTCTCTTAAGCGCAGCCGGTATCTCCGCTCGCTGGACTGACACCGGAGAGAGATTTCTCCAGTTCGGCGTGAACCTTATCGTCTACACCCTCACACACGCCCCACCATCCCTGGTTAAAACGAGACCTATGCCCGCGTGGGTGAAGCGTACACCGCGAGTCGCTGAGCTTGGGGGAGAAGAGAAAAACAAGTTACCTGCTCCAGAAGCATACCTTGCCCTTTTGAGAGTGCCTTCCTACAAGAGCATTGAGCCAGATAGGCTTTCCGTCTATCTGAATGGCGTAAAGTTAGATGTCTCTGAGATTCCAGATACCAGCAACGGTATTATGTTCAAAGGCCTTAAGCCCGGAGATTATGTACTTAAGGTTCAATATAGGAGCATTAGGATACGAAGCGGTCGGGAAGTACATCATGCCACAAAGTCCGAGAGAGTAGATCTATTGTTGATAGATGGGAAGGTGGTCACAGTTAAGTTTGGTAACAACGAGATATTCTTCAGAGACCCGTGGCTCGTTTGCAACGATCCCTACTTGGAATATCCCGATTGGGTACAACAGCACGCTGATCTGAAGATAGCCGGAATCTACGAAGATTATCAACCGCTGCCAGATGCTCCTCCCGCAGAAACTGAAGATCCGGCACGCGCCGAGCGCTGATTTTTTCTTCTCACCATCCCCAAACTGCAAAACAGCCTCCACAGATACCCTAAAATTTTTCTGCTTTTATCAAGATTAACGTTGAAACGACCTTGCAGGATGAAACTGCTTCGGGGTTTTGCATCTTGGAATGGCTGAAGGCCTCAGGAGGTAATAAGCTTTGACTCTGGCATAGTTTTGCTCTATATTACAGATGTCGTATTAGAGTAACCGTGCTCCCTATCGGGTGTTACACTAATAAATAGACATATTTCTCGCTATACAATATTACCAATTGCAACCTAAAGGTGCAAGCAATTTTTGCCAGGACGCTTGAATATGTCCCGTAAGAGTCATAAGAACCTTGTACTATCACTTACTACCTCTGTGATCTTACACTCTTTTCTGTTTTTTCTCGCCTATATATTGAAAGGCGAAAGGGAGGATCAGGTTTATAACCGACATTCCCCATATCACATTCATGAGGGATTATATTTCGATACATTCTTGTTTCTGAATTAATATTACCACTTTTACATTTTTCAACAAGTACTTTTTTCAATTAAAATAGTATTTTCCTCTGAATTATCACTTTCTTTGTGTTTAAATCCTCCAATTAGAGACACCTCTCCATCGACTCACAAAAAAATGTGGCAGTTTAAACAGAATAACATCGCAATCGTTCAATCCGGGATAATATTTCGGCAAATAACCTCTTGTCTATCCCAACCTCAGCCATTTGAAACGTAATATATCCGCTGTGTCTGACAATCTTCGCTCCGATTTTGATAAATTTCACGAGGAGGCTGCGTAGTGACCAGTGTTTGATTTTCTTCGGAAGAACAAAACGTCGCAGGAAGTTGCCCAAGTTGTAAGCCAGAACAAACAGCCAGAGCCTCACCTGATTGGAGACGAAACGCTTGCATGAGAGTCGGGTCCAGTTCAGAGCATACTTGCCCTCCTTAATCCACTGCTCAGCTCTGCCACGGCCATTGTAGAAGTGTACCACGCCTTCTGGCTTGGCGCTCATGTTGGTCACGATAAATCCCACTCTTGGGAATAACTCCCCTTGGTGCCATTCAACCTTGGCGACCACTCGCCTCGATTGATCCCAACTGGCCGCTTTATATTGAAATTCATATAACGATACAATCGGTTTCCTCGGCGGTCGTCCAACTGGCCGAGTCAGCAGGTATCGTATCTTTTCATAGAGTATCTCATTTGCGGGAAGCCGAATGGCATACAAATAGCCGTTTCCCTCCAGATAATCATAAATCTCAGGCTTTGCGAATGCAGCATCGCCTCGAAAGTATTTCCTATTCTTCTTGCTCTCGTATCTCTTGACGATCGGTTCCAGAACTTCCTTCCAACGATCAGCACTGTGAACATTACCAGAGCGAAGTAGGACTCCTTCACAATCCCCGAACTGATTGAAGCAGAACACTGGATGAAAACAGGTACATCCGAAATGACCGTTGTAAGCTGATCCTTCCTGCTGGCCATGTACCGGACTCTCCGAACTGTCCATGTCCAGAATGATTCGTTGATGCTGTGTTTTACTCATCGCTTTTTGAACCCACTTGCCATTGATATCTGACAAGTTTCTGAGATTGTCATGCTGAGTCAGTATATCAGTTTCAAAACGTCCTATCGTGTTGGAGCTGGCAGCTTGCCTGCCTTTGTCCTTCTTTCCGGTAATCGCTCGCATGACGGGATCAACGGATAATCGCTCGGCGTCATTTACATCTTCATATCCTGCAAGACGGCTGTATATCGATTGACGCAGGAGAGTAGATATATCATGTTGGATATTACGGCCTGTGCGTTTATCGGTAAAAACCGCTGATACCGAATCAAATAATCCCAGTGCGTAATCAAGGTCACGATACGCAAGAAGTCCACCGTTTGATGTCACCTTTGCACCATGAAATTCAAGCTTTATTCCTCCATCAAAACCTACTTTCATTCTTTCACCCTCTGGATGATCAATATTTATCCGCCATTTATGAGTCTTATTTATTGTAATATAACATGTTCTGGCGACTTTGACAACCATTTTTCGGGTCTAATATGGCGAATGGGGGTTATAAAGTGTTCTTCAGACCTTACAGACCTGCTCCTGTAAGGCCTCTTTATCCTGCGGAAAGACCCAAAATTCCCAGCGCGGTTATGGAGATGCTCCCTAAAAAGGGCAAACCCGAACTCCCCCCGGAGGGATTTGCGGCTATTGATGATACGAGCAGATGGGTGGATGAACTTCGGAAAAGTGCGTTGAGAGCTACTTTTCCTGAGAGTCTTGAAGAGCCCGCAGGCTCAAAAACAGGGATCATTAAATTGGAAAAGGAGGAGATCTTATCTGCATCGGACATAACTACTCCCTACGATCTGCCCTCACAGGAGGAATTTGAACTCTTTCGTATAGATGATCTGCGTTTACAGTACGAAAAGTACGACGCCACAATCCTACGCGACCCTGATAACAAGAGGAACATAACAGGTTACTTCAAGATGGCTTTCGTCCACTTTAGAAATCAATGGGGAAGACCATCCTTTACGAACGTAACAGTCGATAACCTCCTGCGCTATGTGAGGGACTACACAATTATCGGCACGGAGATAAAGGATGTCACCATTCGGCTGAGTTCCCGTTCTATCTTTTCGGCTCCGCTTATATATATGGGTGGCAGCTCAGTCCTGTTGAATCAATTTGAGATTGAGAACTTGGGTATCTACCTCAGAGGCGGCGGCACGCTCTTTGTAGATTCGAGCGGAGGATTCGAACAGAGTCAATCTATCAGACAGATGAAGATATATCTCAAAGAGGCCTTGAGGGACTCGCTGGGCAGGGAGCCTGAATTCCGAAGAATTTCTAACGCTCATCCCCTCTTTCATGCCTTCTACGACTTTGAAGACGGTCCACCGATCCCGAGGCCCAACTATACGAATGATTATCTGGAAGGAGTCTGGATAGATGACAGGCTTGCAGTTCTCTTAAGCGCAGCCGGTATCTTGCGTGCCCGTGGCGAGAGATATCTCCAGTTCGGCGTGAACCTTATCGTCTACACCCTTACACACGCTCCGTCTTCCATAGTGAAGACGAGACCTATCCCCATGTGGTTGAAGCGTACACCGCGAGTCGCTGAGCTTGGGGGAGAAGAGAAAAACAAGGTGGCTAGCACAGAAGCATACCTTGCCCTTTTGAGAGTGCCTTCCTACAAGAGCATTGAGCCAGATAGGCTTTCCGTCTATCTGAATGGCGTAAAGTTAGATGTCTCTGAGATTCCAGATACCAGCAACGGTATTATGTTCAAAGGCCTTAAGCCCGGAGATTATGTACTTAAGGTTCAATATAGGAGCATTAGGATACGAAGCGGTCGGGAAGTACATCATGCCACAAAATCCGAGAGAGTAGATCTGTTGTTGATAGATGGAAAGGTGGTCACAGTTAAGTTTGGTAACAACGAGATATTCTTCAGAGACCCGTGGCTCGTTTGCAACGATCCCTACTTGGAATATCCCGATTGGATCCAACAGCACGCTGATCTGAAGATAGCCGGAATCCACGAAGATTATCAGCAGCCGTCAGATGCGCGTTCCGCAGAGACCGAAGATCCGGTGTACACTGATCGTTGATGTTTTCTTCGCACCTTCCTGAAACTACGAAATAGCCCCCCAACGATTCCTTAAGATCTTAAACTTTCAGCGTCAAATCCTCCTGTGGTTCGAAAAGATCGTATTTCTTAAGAATTTGCCACATTTTCTTTTGAGATTGCTTCAGAACTTTGCAACTCGCAATGACTTGCTTCTCTTTACTTGGTCATTGTGAGCGCATTGAAGCAATCTCGATCTTTATCTTTCCTAACTTGAAGCAATTCCCAAAAATCAGTTGATTTTGAGCCTTAAATTTGTTATTATTAAAAGCTTGGAAAGTTATTGTATCGTTTCTGTCGAACTGTCAACAGCGCTGGACATTTCTCATTTTCAGACGATCAATGCCATGATCGATGAACATACCTTGCAGGTCTTAGAGTTCGAGAAGGTCAAAGCGATGATCTCCTCCTACGCCGTATCTGCTCTGGGGGAAGATGAGATAGCAGGGATGCATCCTTTAGAGGATCTTGGCGAGATAAGGGGTAGACTCAAGACGGTATCGGAACTTGTCGATCTCATAGCGTTCGACGATCCCGTGCCTATGGGCGGGATTAGGGATGTGCGCGAAGCTATAGATAAATCATCGATCGAAGGCTCGATGCTGAACACCGATGACTTTCTGAACATAAAGGAGACGCTTTCGGCTTCGAGGCATCTCAAACGTTATCTTGAGAAGCGAAAAGAAACTTGTCCGTCCTTGTTTGATCTTGCACGTATGTTGATAGACTCACAGGTACTGGAAAATGAGATAGATAGAGTAATAGATGAGAAGGGCCTCGTCAAGACTTCAGCCAGCAGACGGCTAAAGGAGATCAGGAGAAGGACATCGCAAGTAGGGGACGATATAAGGGGCGAGCTGGACAAGATGATAGAGAGACTTCCAAGCTCAGTGATTCAGGAGAGGTTGGTGACAATAAGGGACAATAGATTTGTGATCCCCATAAGGGAGAGGCAAAGGGGCAAAGTCGAGGGGATCATCCACGATCAGTCCGCAAGTGGAGCGACGGTGTTTGTAGAACCTTTAGAAACTCTGGAACTTAACAACGAACTCCGTCAGCTGCAGATCGAGGAAAAAAGGGAAGTCGAAAGGATACTAAGAGAGCTTACGCAGGAAGTGAGAAAGGTAAAAGATGATATTTCCCGGTCCTTGGGAGCTTTAGGGAAGTTAGACGGTTTCTTCTCTAAAGCGAGTTTTTCCTTGGACTTCAAAGGGACAGAACCACTACTGAACGATGAAGGAAGGATCGTCCTCATGGGTGCAAGGCATCCTATCCTGGAAAGGAGATTAAGGCAGAAAACAGTAGAAGATCCACAGAGAATCGTCTCTCTGGATATAAGCTTAGGAGATAAGTTCAATACACTGATTATAACAGGTCCGAACGCAGGCGGGAAGACGGTGGCCTTAAAAACGGTTGGACTCTTGACACTGATGACTCAATGCGGTCTACACATCCCGGCAAATCCAAAATCTGAGCTGTGCGTCTTTAAGAAGGTCTATGCAGACGTAGGGGACGAGCAGTCGATTGAGGACGATCTTTCCACATTCTCGTCTCACGTCCGACAGTTAGTAAAGGTTTGCAACGAGTCGGACAGGGATAGCTTAGTGCTCCTCGACGAGATAGGTGCAAGCACCGACCCCGACGAAGGGGCGTCCCTGGCAATGGCTGTCCTTGAAACTCTGTCCCGAAAGCGTGCAAAGACAGTAGCTACAACCCATCATGGAACTTTGAAGCTATTTGCACATCAAAAGGACAACATGGAGAACGCTTCGATGGTGTTCGATCCTGAGACGATAGAGCCGACGTTCGTTCTGAGGATTGGAACTCCGGGGAGCAGCTATGCGTTCGAGATAGCCAGAAGACTGGGAATGCCGGAGGATGTAGTGGAAGAAGCCGCCTCAATTACAGGCGGCGTGGTCAGGAGTATGGAGGACTTAATCGTCGAGCTGGACCGTCAAAGACTCGATTACCAGAGAAATAACATAGAGTTACAAAAGGCTCTAAGCGAAGCCAAAAGGATGGAGTCCGAGTACGAAGATAAGCTCCAGGATGTGAAGCGGGAGAGCAGAAGTATCCAGAAGGAAGCTCTTGAGGAATCCAGAAGAATTTTGAATCAGGCTAAGGCTTTGGTGGAAAGGACTGTAGCCGAGATAAGATCCCAAAAGGCCAGCACACAGGCGATAAAGGAAGCCAGAGGGGTCATAAAAGATGCAGTTGAGCAGGTAGACAAGAGTTTGAAGGACTATACCAGTGCCAAGATGGACAGAGGAAAGGTCCAGGTTGGAGATACTGTGTGGGTTGACAGTTTTGAAAGAGAAGGGGTAGTTGTATCCTTAACAGACTCTGATAAGGCGAACGTTGATGTAGGTAAAATCAGAGTTGAAATCCCTACTTCACACTTGAAGGTTTTGTCAAAAGGCGACGGCGGTAAGGCCGATCCCCGATTTAATCGGGCGCGACTCTGTGAGCAGAATGTGTCTAAATCCGCTCCTGCTGGAGTGAAGCTGGTAGCTTCATCGAATATCTCGGACAAAGTAACAGTCAGACGCATGACCTTCGACGACGCGTCGGAGGTGGTGGATAAGTATCTGGACGATGCATTTCTGAAAGGATTAAGGCAGGTATCGATCATTCACGGGAAGGGGACAGGCGCATTGCGGACCAAGTTGAACGCTTTCTTGGAAAAGCATCCGAGAGTAAAGTCCAAAAGGCCCGGAGCATGGGAAGAAGGCGGGGACGGTGTGACAATTGTTCAGATAGATTTATGAAAAGTGGCAAAAGGGAGTTGTCACTAACAAAGAAAATGTTGTTGTGGATTCTCCGCAAGAGCGACAATTGGGAAGGTTTGGCCTACCGTCTATTGGGACGCGTTCGATACGACGCCATCAAGGCTTTCGCGTGGCGGATCTATTTTCGGAGGTGAGGATACTATAACCTAAGTTGTGATGTATTGCTAAATAGGTAAAGATCATTACGACCTATTGCCTGCGCGACGAGTTGCTAAGAGAGCCTCAATCACCGAGAAAACCCCAATGCAAGGTCAATGATGCCGAGATCATGACAACTGCCTTGGTAAGAGTGTCTTTTGTCTAAACATATTCATTCATGCGGTAACCGCCGAAGGCTTTCGAATTAAAGGTTATTTATGGCTTACAGCATTAACTCCTTGCAGGTCACAACTTGAGTTACATTAATAATTTACAGTAATTTAAACAATTTTCCTATAAAAAAAATGTAGAACATTATGAGTAGCCATCCTTCCCATTTTGTAATCTCTTTATCTTGGGTTATGAAGAAAAATAACAATGTTGCTATCAGCATCATTGGTAAGCCGAAAGTCAATATGCTTTGAGGGATAATTAAAGTTCCAAATAATGCTGGTATTCCCATTACTGCAAACGTATTAAACATATTTGAGCCGAGCACATTTCCAACAGCTATTTCTGGTTTCCCCTTTCTTACTGCTATAATGCATACAGTCAATTCAGGCAACGAAGTACCTAAAGCCACAGCACTTGCCGCTATTATATCTTTTCCCAAGTTAAATATTTCTGATAGTTTTATTACAGACTCAATAGTGTACCTTGCACCAATACAAATAAAACATGCACTGACAAAAATTATGACAATAGTTTTTGCGTCTAACTTTTTTCTAATTCTAAGCTCTTCTTTCATTTCCTTTTTTATCTCAACATTTTTATGATTTTTTTCCGAACTTGCAGTATAGAAAAAATAAATAAAGATGCCTAAGATTAACAGCAAAGTCTCTGGCAAAGTAGAAACACCATCCCAAATTATTACAGCAAATAAGAATGCAGAACCAATTAATAGGGGCAGATCAACATGAATGAGCTCATAGGTAATTTTCAATCTTTTTCCAACAATAGCGGTAATACCTAAAACAAAGAATATATTTGCTATATTTGAACCGACTACATTACCTACAACAATTTCTGACGAATTACTTAAGACAGCAAAAATAGAAGAGATAAGTTCTGGAAGGGAAGTACCTATAGCCACAATAGTAACTCCAACAATAAAAGCAGGTATTCCAAAGTATAAACCTATGTTTTCAGCTGAGCGTGTAAAATAATCTGAAGCTTTAATTAAAACAGATAAACTTACCACAAAAACTATAATCCATATAAGCATTTCTAACATTTGGGGTCAAGTCCTTTTTTTTACTGCAAAATCGTCTATCCGAGGGTAGGCTTTTCATCAGCCAGTGCCGGTCATGACCACTGACGGTGGATTTGCCTCCTGTCTCACCAGATTGCTTCGGGGCGGGCGCCCCGAAGCAATCCCTTCAGACAGCGTCCCTTTCGCCCGTGACAAACCTGCTCTCAATCTCCCTGTATCTTGGCACTCCGATAATCTCCTCAAATTCGTGGAAGGAGACCATAGGTTCAAATCCTGCTGTCGTGCCATCGTCCTTCAACTTCTGAAACACATCTGCCATAGCCTTTGTCGCAGCAAAAAGGGCGGACAGAGGATAGACCACAAGCTTGTAGCCTAAATCTTCCAGCTCCACTCTGGAGAGAAACGGGGTCTTGCCTCCTTCTATCATATTGGCAAATAGTGGCGCGTCTATTTTCTCTGAAATTCTCTTCAGTTCATCCACAGACTGAGGAGCTTCGACGAAGACCACGTCAACCCCCGCCTTGAAGTAGGCAATGCCCCTCTCTACAGCTTCGTCCAGACCGAGCGGGGCGCGGGCGTCGGTGCGTCCTATGATCACAAGGTCTTTATCCCCTCTGGCTTCTACAGCCGCTTTGACCTTCTGTATCTTCTCGTCACACGGGATTACGCGTTTGCCCTCAAAGTGGCCGCACTTCTTGGGCCATTCCTGGTCTTCCAGTATAATTCCTGCTACCCCCATCTCAACGCATTCCCTAACTGTCCGCATAACGTTTAAGGGATTGCCATAGCCTGTGTCCACATCCGCCACTAAAGGCAGGTCCACAGCTCCAACGATCTTCCTGACGCGCTCCAGGGTCTCCGTCATCGTCAGAAGACCCATGTCCGGCATCCCTAAGGTAGTACCTGAAATTCCGAACCCACTCGTGAAAACTACCTCAAAACCGATCTGTTCCACTAACTTGGCTGAGACTGCGTCGAAGACGCCCGGCAGGATGGTCGTCCCCGGACGTTCGATCAATTCTCTGAGCTTTGATGCTCGGTCCATTTTGCCTCCGATTACGTGAGATTTGTAATTATGCTATACTTACCTGCTTCTGTCTGCATTTCTTTACCTGTAAGACATGCCGAAACGACTCGATTCGACTTGAAATATAATATAAATAACGATATACTTTTATACAAACTCTTTTCGCAAAACGGATGTTTTTCAAAGCGCTTGAGAATTTTTTTCTTGACTACTAATACTATATATTGTATATTACGTTTCAGCATACAAGATATTGATATAGTAAGGACAGATCTCTTCTCTGCCAAAAGGGGAGAAATAGAAAGGGAAGCGTTTAGTGTATCTACACCGTCTTGAAATATTCGGCTTTAAGTCCTTTGCTGATAAGATCACTTTGGACTTGGGAGACGGGATCACGTCTATAGTTGGCCCCAATGGGTGCGGCAAGACAAACGTGGTGGATGCCATAAGGTGGGCTTTAGGCGAGCAGAGACCGAGCTTGCTAAGGAGCGATAGGATGGAGGATGTAATATTCTGCGGCAGTAAGACCAGAAAACCGCTGGGAATGTCGGAAGTTACGCTTACCATCCAGAACACCAAGAATATTTTGCCAATAGAGTTTAGCGAAGTTCAGATCACACGCAGGATCTTCGGGTCAGGTCAGAGCGATTATCTGCTTAATAAGGTCCCGTGCAGGTTGATGGATGTAAATAACCTCTTTATGGATACAGGGATGGGGCCACACGCCTACACCGTTATGGAGCAGAACATGGTTGAGGCCATTATCGGAAATAGCACGGAGGACAGGAGACGTCTGTTTGAGGAGGTAGCGGGCATAACAAAGTACAAGGTGCGCCGCAAGGCGACCTGGAACAAGCTGACATCCACACAGCAGGACGTTCTAAGGATAGGAGACATCATAGCGGAGGTGGAAAATCAGGTAGCCTATCTTAGAAGACAGGTCGGCAAAGCCAGAAGATATCAGGCGTATCAGGAAAAGTTAAAGGAATCAGAGATCTCCTTAGGTCGGCATAATTACTATCATCTGGAGACAAGGATACGTCCCTTGGCAGATCAGATAGAAAAACTTAGAGTGGAGATAGAGGAAGACGCGTCTGGACTTTCCCTGATGGAGTCCCAGATTGAGAGAATAAGACTCAATCTTATCGAGAAGGACAAAGAGCGCTCTCGAACAGCACAAGTTCTCAACAGCCAGATGGAGCTTATCCAACGAAAAAGCGAAGAGGTGATAAAGGCCCAAGCAAGGATGGAGAGCCTGACAAAGGACATCGAGCGGCTTGGGCTGGAGGTCGCCGAGGCGACTCGAAAGTTAGATCAAACCAGAAGAGAAAGTGAAAAAGCCGAAGAGAGTAAAACAAGAGTCAAGGCGGACTATCTATCGATCAAAGATAGCCTCAATGTCCAAGAGGAGGAATTGGCAAGGCTGGATCGCTCCTACTCGGAAAAGAGGTCTGAACTCGAGGTTCACAAAGAAAAACTGATCCAGCTTTTCCGCTCTGAGTCTCAGAACAGGGGAGCCATTGAAAGGGATAAAGCCCACAAGGACAATATCCTCTCTCGTCTGGAGAAACTGCTCGAAGAGGAGTGTGGCGCTCAATCAGAGCTTAAAGATGCTTTAAAAAGAGAGCAGGATGCCCTTGAAGCTAATCGAGAAACACACGAGGCTATCCAAAAGATCAGCCGCGAAAAAGTGACTCTTGAAGGGGAACTTGAGGGGGAGAGGAAAAGATTAGATTCGATCAGGGAGCAGCTATCAGATGTTAAAGGGAAGATAGAGGCCAAAAGGGCGGCTCTGGCGCTCCTGGAAAAGATAAGGGAGTCGTATGAGGGATATTCAGAGAGCGTAAGGACCCTGATATTAAGCTCTCCCTATAAAGACCAGATAAGGGGAACTTTAGCAGATCTGCTTCACACGCAGGAGAAATACGCCAAGGCTATAGAGGCGGCTTTGGGGCAGTCACTGGAGTATCTGGTGACGGACAAGATGGAGACAGCCACAGGTTCGATCTCGTTCTTGAAGGAACAGGAGGGAGGGAGAGCCACGTTTCTTCCGATGGACAGAGTGATCCACGATAGATTCGATCGGGAGTTTAAAGATGACAAAGAGCAAAACGAGTCCAGCCAAAAGCCCCTGACAAGAAGGGGATCCGAAGAAAAGGTCGACCCCCGATTAAATCGGGGGCGACTCCGTAAAGCTGTCGATCTTGTCAGGTTCGATGATGAGCTTGCCCCCATTGTCCGCCTCCTGTTGGGAAAAACAGTTGTGGTGGAAGACCTGAAGACGGCCCTTTCCTGCTCCTTAGAGAACGGTAATTCCACAAGATTCGTTACGATCGAGGGAGACATAGTCGAACCGTCGGGCCAGATAACAGGAGGTAATCCGACAGAGGTAGATATGAGCCTTATAGGCAGGACGGAGCAGATAGAGGTCATACAGGCACAGATTGAGGAAGAGGGCATAAACCTAAATCGCCTCTCAGAGCAGATGGCGGGATCGGAGGCTCGTATCTCGGCAATCTCAGCTAGCCTGTCAAATGCCTTGGATAGCCTATTAGAGCTCAGAGATAAGCTGTCCGAGTTCAAACAACAGGAGGCTCAAAGTAGATCTGACATAAAAAGGTTGCAGGCCAGGTTGGAGTCCATTTCAAAGGAGACCTTAGAGCTTAAAGAAAGATCCGAACAGCTTCTGGAGGATATAGAAAATCAAGCATTGGAGATAAAAAGACTCGAAGGGCAAAAAGAGGAACTGAGTCAATCCTCAGGTGAGTACGAACGGGCTTTGCGCACTCTGGAGGAGAACAGGAACCAAAAGGCTGAGGGAGTCCACGAACTGAGACGAAAGATGACCTCGCTTGAGGAGCGTTTGCGGGGATTCTCGTCGGATGTGAAGAGATGTAACATACAGACAGACGAACTTGAGAAGACCCTGTCGGACTCCAAAGCCCAATCCGAAAAGGCCGGTGAGGAACTCGATAGGCTCAAAGCTCAAAAAGACAGGGACCAAGATGAGCTTGAACATCTCTATTCCCAAAGATCCCAGATAGAAAAGGACAGGGACACAAAAGATTCGGAATATCACGAACTAGAGGTCAAAGAAAGAGAATTAGAGAATGAGATAAGGGCTAAGAGGAGAGTGCAGGACGAGCGCAGGGAAAACCTTTCAGATCTCCAGTTTGAGCATTCACAGCTTACGTCCAGAGCCGGCATAGTAAGACAGAACTTAAGAGACAGATACGGAGTTGACGTGGTGGAGGTAGAACCTTTGGAGGAAGAGTTCAACCCTGAACTTGCCCAGATGCAAATAGAGGAGACACAGGGGAGGATAAGGAGCCTCGGACCAGTCAATATAGGGGCTATTGAGGAATATGAAAGAGGAACGGAGCGGTATGAATTCCTCTCCGGTCAAAGAGACGATCTTTTGGAGGCGGAGGATGATCTGAAAAAGACTATTGCCAAGATAGACAGCACCGCAAGGAGCATGTTTATCGAGACGTTTTCAAAGGTGGCAGCCAATTTTCGAAAGACGTTCGTGGAGTTCTTCGAAGGGGGCCAGGCCGATTTGATCCTATCCGAAGGCGATGATCCCCTGGAGTCCGAGATTAACATCGTTGCCCGGCCACAGGGCAAGAGGCTCCAGTCTATAAACCTTATGTCAGGCGGTGAGAAGACACTGACCGCCATAGCCCTCATCTTTTCCATCTACCTGGTCAAGCCCAGCCCGTTGTGCATACTCGACGAGGTGGATGCTCCATTAGATGACGCTAATATCGAAAGGTTCATTAGGGTCATACGCAAATTCTCAGACAGAACGCAATTTGTAATCGTGACTCATAACAAACGCACCATGGAGGCGTCGGACTGTCTGCACGGCGTAACTATGGGAGAACCGGGAGTGTCTCAGCTCGTCTCCGTCAGACTCGACCTCAATAGAGATGGGGTGAATGCTGCCTGAAAGGCATCTTTTACCTTTCTGTGACAATATCTTCTTCAAAACCTTGCCGAACGGGTTTTATCTCCACGCTATCCATCTTTCCGCTAAAATTCACCCAATTTCAATCGATTTCCCAGTTTTCGCGTTGTACCGGGATTTTGCAGAACAATATCCTTGACTTTCGCACCCTCATTTAATATCATTGCCTCCAAATGTGCTTGTTCATCATTGATCGTAAAACTTTCGAGTCCCGGATGGACAAGCTGACAGCGGCTGCGTCGGAGCAGGCGGGCAGCTCAGTCGCACTCTAAGATGGCAAAGCGCAAAATGAAGTATACCTTGCAGCGGTGGCTGAAAGCGACCCGGAGAGTTAGAAAGGGCCCGGGCGGAGCATAATCCCGACAACTGCTTTACGGTCCTGTTTTCTTCGAGGGCGCATCGCTCTTCCCGAGCGTCCGGGCATTTACGTAGAGTTGAGGTTCAGGAGTTATTTTTCATCCGATGGTGTAGGAACTCTCATCATAAATCATCAGGAACATTCTATCCGGGATGGTGACAGTATTTTCGTGCCCTGGTATTGGGCGCACTGTCATCAACAATGGAGACATCTCCTTGGAACGCTTATCTTGGTGGCCTGTGTTCCGCTAACTCTAATCGCTTGCCAGAGACTCTATCTCAGGCTCTTTGTAGACGTAGTCCACAATGATGGTTTTCTGGTCCCTGTAAGGCAGGCTCACAAAGTGATTTAGAGCTGCGTTCACTACTACCGTCCTGTTGATAGCCTCTGTGACGAGCTTTTCAATGGAGCTATTAGTCTCATCTTTAAGTCTTATAGTTACAGATGTCGCAGCCATCATATTCTCCTTTGACAGTGGATTGATTATTCGATTGTTAAATGTAGCTACTCGTGTGCATTTTATCAAGTCTGAACGGATAGATTTCAAAATCTATCCGCTTTTTATTTGTTGCTTCTCCTTGGAGTCTAATAGGACATCCAGGGCGGTCAACGCAGTGATCCGTGTGATTTTTTATGCTTGACTTTATGGTCGGATAGTGGTATTTTCAGTTCTTAACAGGGCTTCAGGCTTTGGCAATAAAAGTCAAGGAGGTGAGAAAGTGGAAGGAACTGCGCTTGGGATGGTTGAAACGAAGGGTTTGGTGGGGATGATAGAGGCGTCTGACGCTATGGTCAAGGCGGCTAATGTGACCCTCCAAAGGTATGAGGCGATAGGCGCGGCTTACGTTACGACCTTCGTAAGGGGCGACGTGGGCGCGGTGCAGGCGGCGGTGCAGGCGGGTGTGGAAGCCGCTGGGAAAGTCGGGGAGTTAGTGTCGTCTCACGTGATCCCCAACCCGCATTCGGATCTGGACGAGGTGATACTTAAGTGATCTGTAAAACTTAAGCTTGCGCTGAGGACGGACTGTCCATAAACTTTGTTAGAAAGGAGAAAATGTAATGGGTGAGGCTCTGGGAATGATAGAGACTCGCGGGCTTGTGGCGATGATTGAGGCCGCTGACGCCATGGTCAAGGCGGCAAACGTTCAGTTTGTGAACTGGGAGAAGATAGGCGGGGGATACGTAACGGCGCTCGTGAGGGGTGACGTGGCGGCTGTGAAGGCCGCTACCGATGCGGGTGCTGCAGCCGGCCAGAAGGTGGGAGAGGTTGTGTCTGTGCACGTGATACCGCGCCCGCATGCGAGCCTGGACGAAGTGCTGCCTATAAGTAAGCCGGGAAAGTAAACGATTTGAAAGGAGATAGAGGAGTAGAGAGAACAGATTAGATAGTAGGCGGCGGCAGATGCCCTGTCTACTGTCTACACCCGATTGAATCTATCGGGGGTTACTGTCTACTGAAGTTAAATGATAATGGGCAAGGTCGTGGGCACTGTTGTGGCCACACAAAAAAATGAGAGGCTCAAAGGGACGAAGCTTCAGATAGTCCAGCCTGTGGATATGGATGTGGAGCCTGTGGATTCGTACCTGGTAGCTGTGGACTCTGTAGGAGCGGGATACGGTGAGATAGTCCTGTGTGCGAGCGGAAGCTCGGCTCGACAGACGAGTATAACGGAAAACACGCCCGTAGATGCTGTTATCATGGCGATTGTGGATTCCTTTGAGATAGAGGGCAGAGTGGTTTATCGCAAAGATGGCTAACGGAAAAAAGATAGCAAGCAATATCAAGATAGATGAGGCAAAGATAAGGACGATTGTGGAGGAGGTGGTAAGGGAGTTTTCCCGGTCGGAATCGGCGTTCGACTCGGGCGATGGACGCAGATCTGAGATAGCGTCCGGCATGGAGACAGGGGACGGTCTCTTTGAAAATATAGAGGACGCTATTGACGCTGCAGAGATAGCTCAAAAGGAGCTATCTGATCTTTCGCTGGAAAAGAGGAAAGATATCGTTGAGGCGATAAGGAAGGTGGGGACAGAAAACGCCGAGGACCTGTCGAGGATGGCCCTTGAGGAGACGGCATGGGGAGGTTTGAGGATAAGGTGAAAAAGCACCTTATGGTGTCTCAGCTGACACCGGGAGTGGAGGATTTAAAGACCGATTCCTGGTCCGGTGACCGGGGCCTTACGATTGTGGAGATGGCACCTTACGGAGTGATAGGCGTTGCCACACCATCCACGCATCCTGTTCCGACGACGATCAACAACGCTATCTCTATAATCGCCGCTGGAAATTCGGTGGTGTTCAATCCTCATCCGGGGGCAAAGAGGGTCTCGGCGTGCGGTATAGCCAGGATAAATAAGGGTATAGTCGAGGCTGGAGGACCGCCGAATCTCCTGACAACTGTGACCGATCCGACCATAGAGACGGCGAAGGTGCTGTTTAGGCATCCGAAGATAAGATTGCTTTTAGTGACCGGAGGTCCGGGCGTTGTGAAAGCGGCGATGGAGTCCAACAAGAAGGCTATTACAGCAGGTCCGGGCAATCCCCCTGTAGTCGTGGACGAGACCGCCGATCTCGAAAGGGCGGCAAAGGATACTGTGGAGGGGGCGAGCTTTGAGAATAATATTATATGCACAGCCGAAAAAGAGGTCTTCGTAGTGGAATCTGTGGCGGATGAGTTTAAAGAACATGTGAAAAATAACAACTGTCACGAGCTTACGGCGATTCAGATAGAACAGCTCGCCAAGATTGCCTTTGTGAAGGATGAGAAGGCTGGTCACCTGATGGTAAACAAGCAGTTGGTGGGGAGGGACGCCTCTGTCTTGGCCGAGAAGATCGGCGTTTCTGTTCCAAAGGAGACGAGGCTTTTGATCGGTGAGAGTTCCCCCGAGCATGTGTTTGTACAGGAGGAGCAGATGATGCCGTTTCTGCCTATAGTGAGGGTCTCCGATGTCCATAAAGCTATAGACCTTGCGGTACAGGCCGAGCACGGCTACGGGCATACGGCTGTGATGCACTCCAAGAGCGTGGAGAATATGACCGAGATGGCGAGGAAGTGCAACACCGCCATCTTTGTGAAGAACGGGCCTTCGATAGCGGGTCTTGGAGTGGGCGGCGAAGGGCACCTTTCGTTTTCGATAGCAGGTCCGACGGGTGAAGGCTTAACTTCGCCCCGCACGTTCACAAGGCAGAGGCGGTGCACGCTTGTGGATTATTTTAGGATTATTTGAGAAAGTACGATCATAATGCGTCATGGGCATCGCCTAATGAGGTTGCTATGTGGTTCGTACGCTGTTTTAGCTGTTTACTGTCTCTGGTCGTGATACTGCTCATGCCAGAAAATTCTGTATCCGGAGAGGATGAATGGTCGAAGTTAAAGGCAGATGATAAGAGATTCAGTTTCACAAACTTTAGAGAGAAAGTTGAAAGGGTAGGTACTACCCTGAAGAACTTCGCTGGTTTTACCAATCTGCTTGGAGAAAACAGCAATCTTAATCATCCCAATAAGCTTCACTTTAACAAGATTTCCGATGATCAGGTTATCATCTTTAAAGTTAAGGGCAAAGATCTGAAGCGATTCAAAAGGGATTTAGGCTGGGAAGTACAACATATAGGTTTCCCAAATCTTATGACAACGATAAGAGGATATGGTTATATTAGCCAGAACGAAATTCTTGAGTTAAAACTGGAGAATCTGAAGCTCAAGGGCGCTCCCCAGAAGGAGATCGAACAGATACAAGTCTCTTTGGACGAACTACAGAAGCAATTACAGGAGTTTCTATCTATGGGGAGCTGGAGTGACTGAAGTCTGAATGGGTATTAGCAAGTTATCTGAATCTATTTAATTCTGAATCTATTTAAGCAGGAAGAATTAGATGAAAGCGTCCGCTATATTATCTCTCAGTATGAGACTTATTGCCTTACTGTTGGGGATCCACGCCATTGTTTATGTACCGATGATTGGCTGGAGTATGGCGCAACTCCTGTCTCATGAACCCTCCCAGTGGCCCAATATCGCATCTCAAGCGTCAGCTTTTATTCTGAGCCTTGTCGCAGCCTGTCTGCTTTTTAGATATGCGGATCCGCTGACCGCAAAATTTGTCTCCTCCGATGAAGAGATTGATATAAGAGGATTGAATGATCTCTCTAAGAGTCAGGATATGTTCCAGTTTGCGTTGAAAGTTATCGGCGCTGTCTGTGTTGCCTTCTCGATCCCTCAGATTGTGGGACAGGGGATTATGAGGATAATGCTCAATCCTTCTTTTCAGATGCAGTTGTGGTCTTACATTGTGCCTGGATACATACTTCTTGGGGTTGGTGTCTACCTATTGAAAGATGGTCGTTTCCTGATGGGGTTGGCCTACGGGCACAGGATAAGAGGATCATCTTCAGGTAACACATCGTAGTGTTCAACTCCTTCCATCTGAACGTTCTCCAATTTATAAACGGGTAGTCTGGAGGATAATTCAATCCAATGCGCTTGGGAAAAGTAATAGGCTCTGTCGTAGCCACGCGGAAAGACCCTAATTTAGAGGGCATCAAGCTGAAGATAGTCTCAGCCTCTAAATCATAGGGGTGACAAGATCGAAGAGCCTCTGGTTGCCGTGGACATGGTCGGTGCGGCCCACAAGGAGACGGGAAAATGATTGTAACGAACACAGAAACAGTTCCCGGCAGAGACATTGCAGAAATATTGGACGTTGTTCGTGGCAATACGGTACGGGCAAAGCATATTGGTAGAGATATTCTCGCTGGCTTAAAGAGCATCATTGGCGGCGAGATTGGCCAATACACACATCTCCTTATTGAGGCTCGCGAAGAGGCGTTCAAGCGTATGGTTGAAGAAGGAGATAAGCTGGGTGCAGATGCTATCGTGAATGTGCGCTTTGTTACCAGCATGATTGCTTCGAATATGTCAGAATTGCTGGTTTATGGGACCGCGGTAAAACTAAAATAACAGGAACGAGGCGACTTCATATAACACGGGCTTTACGGCTCACTACGTTTGACTAAAATTGCCTTCGATAGTCTGGAGGATAATTCAATTCAATGCGCTTAGGAAAAGTAATAGGCTCGGTCGTAGCCACGCGGAAAGACCCTAATTTAGAGGGCATCAAGCTGAGGATCGTCCAGCCGTTGAATCATCGGCGCGAGGAGGTCGAGGAGCCATTGGTGGCTGTGGATATGGTGGGTGCGGACTATAAGGAGACGGTCTTTTACGTGACGAGCCGGGACGCTACGCACGCTCTCCCGAACGTCTACGGGCCTGTGGACGCGGCTGTGGTAGGGATCGTGGACAGAATAGATGTAATGCAGGAAGGTGATGAATCCGTATGATAAAAGCACTGAACTTGATGTCAATTGCTCTGATTTTCTCTATGCTGGCCGGATGCGGGAGTTCTGCGGCTCTGAACAAGAGGGTAGATGACCTGACAGCGGAAGTGGAAAGGACACAGATAAAGAAGAGGACTCTCAAGGAGAAGATAGCTGAGCTGGAAGGAGAAATAGAGCGTCTGCAGTCGGAAAATAAGGAACTGAAGGAGAGATTGACTGCGGCCAGGGCTGAGTCAGATGTGCTGAAGTTGGAAAGTTCCCAGGATCTGCTAAAGATCAAATTGGGGGTAAAGTCGGCTATTATAACGCCGGCTGCAAAGTCTGAGGCGGATGTTTTTAGGGAGAAGCTGCTGAAGGAAAGGGAGCAGAGGCTTAGATCCGATATACAGAAGGAGATCGAGAAGTTGGAGCAGAAGGTAAAGGGCGTCAAAGAGCCTGAGAAGGAAGAAAAAGAGGAGAAGAAAGAGTAGGATATGATCCCAAGGCGCTATTTTACAGCTCTCAAGATCGCAGCATCAATAGGAATTCTGGCTCTCATCGTCTTCAAGGTCCGTCCATCTGAGATCGTATCCGTGTTGAGAAACATGGATACAGGTCTATTAGGTTGGGCGGCTCTTCTTTTGATCCCTAATCTGTTGATTCAGCTCTTAAAGTGGGGATATTTAGCCAAGACCCTCAAGCCCAATGTGACAGTTGCGGAGATAGTTTCTTCTCTATTTGTCGGCATGTCCTTGGGGGCTGTGTCGCCGGCAAGGTCGGGGGAGCTTATGCGGGGCTTGTGTATAAAGGATCAAAGTCCGGCCAGAATAGCGGGACTTGCCCTTATTGATAAGCTCTCGTCCTTTGCCGTGACTCTTATAGCGGCGATATTGGGCCTTTTCCTGCTCTATCCCTATCTTATCGTCCTGCCGGGACTTGCGGTTATCAGCGTCATGACGTGGGGATGCTTCAACGTTGATCGCCTGGGGGACAAGCTAAAGGAAAAATTCCCAAATTTGCCCTTCAAGGAGAAGATATATCCACTTCTGGAGAGCTTTAACGTGCTGAACAACAGGAGAATCTTATATATCCTGATCTTGTCCGTTCTTTTCAACCTCACGTTTTTTGCGCAATTTTATCTCTTGGTTCTCTCCTTTACAGATATATCGCTGAAAGCCGCTGCGTCTGTGATACCCTCCATATTTGTGATAAAGAGCCTTTTCCCCATAACTTTTGTAGATCTGGGAGTCAGGGAGGCCGTGTCTGTGCTGCTGCTTTCCAACTTTAACGTGGAGGGCGTCTACGCTTTTAACGCTGCCTTTATGCTGTTCCTTATAGATGTCGCAGCGCCGGGAATTGTGGGGGGTGTCCTGATCTTGACCCTCAAACCTGAGAGGACACACTATAGTGAAGATCGCTAAGGTGATTGGCAGTGTCGTATCTACGATAAAGAACGGAGCTTATTCGGGAAGGAAGTTGATGATCGTTCAGGCTCTGGACACGGATCTTAAACCTCAAGAGGAGACGTTTCTGGCGGTCGATAGTGTAGGCGCAGGCGCAGGCGAGACGGTGCTTGTCATGAGTGAGGGGATCGGAGCAAGGCAAATATTGGATCTGGAAGTCGCGCCCCTGAGGTCGGTGATAGTTGGAGTGATAGATTCGGTAGATGGAGAAGCTTGAAAGATGAATTCGGCTTACAGGATAAAAAGAGAGGTTTTAGAGGTCTGCAAGAGGATGTATGAGCGGGGATATGTGGTGGCAAGCGAAGGCAACGTGAGCGCAAAGGTCACTAACGATCGGATCCTTTCGACTCCGAGCGGCTTTAGCAAGGGATTCTTAAGTGAGGATCAGTTGGTCCTCTGCGATCTGGATGGGAGGGTAGTATCGGGCGGATTGAAGCCGTCGTCGGAGATCAAGATGCACCTTATGGTATACAAGGAGAGAGCAGATGTGGCTGGTGTGGTTCACGCTCATCCCCCCTATGCAACAGGCTTTGCAGTAGCAGGTATCTCGATCAGAGAATGCGTTCTGCCTGAGGTTATTCTGCAGTTGGGCTCGATCCCATTGACCAGGTACGGCACTCCCTCTACGGAGGAGGTCCCTGAGTCCGTACGAAAATACGTGCGCGATTATGACGCTCTTTTGCTGGAGAACCATGGTGCTCTGACAGTGGGTAAGGACCTGATGGACGCCTACTACAAGATGGAGACTGTGGAGCATTCGGCTCAGATCATCTACATCGCCCGTCAGATGGGAAACGTAAACGTCCTTTCTTCGGAAAAGGTTCAGAGGCTTATGGATACGAGCTACAGACCCGGAGACCTTCTGTGTGAGACAGCGGAAGAGGGCCCTCAAGATTCCTGTGAAAGTCGCGATCAGGAGGTGGATCAGGATACTATACGAGAGATAGTGCGCCGGGTGATGGACCAGCTAAGAGCAGTAGACAGTAGTCAGTAGCAGGGACAAACACACGCGTCGCCCGTAGAGATGAATGTAGGGGAAAACCCACGGTTTCGCCCCAGTAGACATAGACTCCCCTTTCAATGACTAAACGTTTCAGAAGCTTCCACTGTGAGCGAAAAAAGCAATTTCGTAGACAGGAATTGCGAAGGAGTGGGGATGCCCTGTATGCTTTCTACTGTTTGAAATCTGCTTATATATTTGGGATAATGTCGAAGGTAAGAGTCATTCCAGACACCGATTTTTCGTAGGCTATGGCCAAGAGTCCGGAACCTTTATAGAGGATCAGAACATCGCGTCCGACGAAATTGTCGTTTATCGCAGCCTGATTCCCCATGTTGGAGTACGGATAAGCTCTGGCGATTTCCGCCTCTTTGTCCACAAGGCCCAGGACCATCTCTTTTAAATTCAGACGTCTGTCAATAGGGACAAATTGCCTAAACCATACGACTTCCTGGACAGTGTACCCAGCTTCGACGTAGCGGTCTACGTCATAGTTCCTTCTATATCCTGCTATCGAAAGACAAGACCTCTGTGTCGGGATAGAGTTTCCTCTACATTCCCCACGTAGTCTGGACTATAGGGAGCATCGTAAGCTCCTTTTCGCCCATGCTTCCAGTCAGATTGGTAAACCCCATCTGAGTCCAGTAATCCCGATTTTCTCTGTCATATACAACCACATTGTTGTTGAAGAGTGCTCCTGTGTTTCCGAACTCTGTCTCTGATGCGTCAAAGTTGACGCCTGATGCGGTCAAGGGACAGTAGGTCACGGATATCTTCTGTCCGCCGACCGAATGATTTACTATCTCGTGCCAGTTCATAATCCTTATGGGGTAAGCTTTGGCATCGCCATTGATGGCTACTCCCAGGATTATGTCGTCGTCGAAGAGGCCGAACGATTCATCTGCATTCAGAAAGAGGGGGGAATCTAAAGGAGGGATTGCATCTTTTGGGAGATCCTGAAATATTTCGCCGGGGGAAACTTCTCTGAAGACCAGATTTTCTGAGGATGTTCCATCAGGACTCCATATCTGAGTGCGTTGCCAGAAAGATGCCCAGGCGAACCAATATGCACTGTAGGCTGCTATCTGTTCGAGACGGCACCTTTAAGGGGGCCGCTTTCAGCTTCACCTTTGATGTTCCAGACGGTTCCGGTCTCTTTATCTTTGATCCTGAAGGGAGAAAATGAAGAGACTGCAGATTCGCCAGTTCCACCGTCTTCAACAGGGATCTGATCTGCAATATCTCCACCAGGCTGGGGAGCTTCTGAATCAGAGGGAGTTTGATTGGTATTATCAGACTCAGATCCTGGCGATAGGATATTAGTGTCTCTGTCTGTGCCACTACCGCCGCAGGAGATGGAGAGAAAAATAACAGGTACACCTAATGCGGTCAAGAGTAATCTTAGCACCTTTATCCGCTCCTTTCGAGAAGCTACGATCACTCCCCCCATAATCGCGCAATTTAGTTTTTGATCTCTAGATAATTACTCCTCTCCTAATCTGTCCCTCAGCCACTCTATAATCGCGTTCCTAACCCCTTGGATTGCCAACGTTGCGATGCCGTGGGCATTGGTATCGCTAATCCCTATGGATCCCCTCGGTTCTGATGTAAGCGGCAGCATGTTGTCGACCATGAATACAGAATTTGAATCAGCTTGAGACGCTACAAAGAGAATAGAACGAGGACTGAAGCTCCCAGCGTCGGCTCCCACAAACCGGGGCGCGATCAGGATGGTCTCTCCTGTACTTGCGCTCTGCAAAGCTACAGGTGAAATTAAAACAGCGGTCTTGATCCCGCTGAAAGCCCCTGAACTTACATAAGCGACATTGGCTCCTATATCCTCGCCGATAAGGGCGATTTTGTCCGTATCTACCTCAGGTTTGCTAAAGAGCCAGTCTAAGGCTCCCTTAACATCCAGAGGAGTGTTTTCCAGATCCTGTATAGTCAGGGTACAAGATGACAAATCGCACGAACGACCGCCAGGATTTTGGCTTTCTCCGTGTCCTCGAAGATCTATCCGAAGCACAGCGTATCCGCCCTCGAGAAGCTCAGTCCAAAGAGAACTTAAGATCCAATTGTCGCGGTCGGAGCGGAGTGAGTGAAGGAGGATCACCGCCGGGAATTTGTCTTTCTCCATCTTGGGAAGGGTCCAGCCTCCAGATATTGTAAGATCATCGCTTGTGGAGAACCTGACGGTCTTTATAGAATATGCGCCCTCTATTGGAGTACCGCTGCCAGGTGTCAAGGGGCTTTCTTCATCGTCTCCACAGCCCCATATGAATCCCATGCTTACGGAGAACAACGATAAGAAAACGAGCTTTCTGAATTTCATAATTAACATTCTTTCCGGTTGTGAGGAGCAATTAAAAGCAGAGACCCCAGACCCAGCGGTCTTTTTAAAGCAGGGTCCCTTTCGGTAGAGCTTAAGATCTGTAGCTGAAGATTCTACAGACTGATGTTATAGGAAATTTCCCCTAAGAACTGAGCGCCCGCTGGAAAATTTAAGCCTTTTACAGGCAATTTCAAAGAAGTTTCTATATTCACTCCCATTACAGGACCCAAGATTATCCCCTGCCCCATATATATTATCTGACGGCGAGCTCCGCTGGCGCTTATGCCTGAGTTTTCAGGATCCCTTCCAAATAGGCCTGAAGTTGTGGCTTTTAACCCTATCCCATGAAGTGCGGTGTATCCTATCTCTGCAAGGAATACAAACTCATCTCCCGGTCTGAACTTGTTAGTGTCGTTTTCCTGCCTGGACCTGTAGCCGATGTCCAGATTGACATATCCAGGGATCGGATAGAGCGATCTTCCGATCTGGAGGAAATACTCCACATCCCATTGACCTTCGCCCACAGGCAGTGCAAAGATGTCGTTGTCGAACTTTCCTACCGGGGCTTTGACCCCTATTTTGACCGTCACGACGGCTGGCTCAGACAGAACGTTATATCTTCCAAAGAATCTTATGTCTCCGAATCCAGCGCTAGATATATCTGTAACTGCTATGTTACCGAGGTTTTCCTCAAAATCCAACCTGAAGTAAGGTATCTGAGTCCCTATTTCTAACCTGTCGGTCAATGCATAGGATACATCAACTGATAGAACTGTGGAGACGTTCTCAGCGTCATCGGTGAAAAGACTTAAAGGGACTTTCTCTCCGTCTTTACAGGTCTCTCTTTCGGGACAGAATCTCTCTTTGTCCGATTCGTGGAAGAAAGAGACTTTAGTCCAGAGACTCTTCTTCGGAAGGATCCACGCCCCGGCAAACAAAGTATCAGGGAGGAGAAGATATATTAAAAGGATCAGAGCTATATGTAATCCCATTACGTTGTATCGGTCTTGGGAAATTGTCGTTTAGGATCCCTGCCGCCATAGAAAATCTCTATTAGCTGACGCACAAGCTGATTCTTAGTTTCAGCGGAGCAGATTAGGTACGCGACCCTTACTCCATAAGCGACGAAAAGCCTTCCTCCTTTTGGATCTTCAAGAATGATCGGTTACTTAGTTCCTGACAGCACCTCCTTTCTCTTTTCCTCTATCTCCTTCATTTTACTTTCTATCTCAGCCTTTCTCAATTGGGCCTTTCCTATTTTCTTGCGTGTTTCCGTTATATGACTTGTATCGCTTATTTCCTCTTTGTAGTCCTTCAGCTCCTTCATGGCTTCGTCTAACTTCTCAAGCTCATCCGTCAAGTCGTCAGGGAAGAGGTCAGCCAGGAATCCCGATCTGTCTATTATCCAAGGGGCGATTACCGAATCTCCTATGATCTGATCGGGATCATCCGCGTATGCGTTAATTAAAAATAGTGTCACAGCTACTAACATGATCACTTTAGCGAGTCCGACTACCCCTCCTAGAACCTTGTCGATCGGCTTTGAGAGCACCCCAAGGATTCCTCTGAGTAGAGTTGTGACCGTCTTTAGGACGATGAATATAATGATGAAAGGGACTCCTAAACTTAAAAGACGAATCCCGAGTCCCGGCTCTCCGAATAGCTCTTCTGCCCAGCCTTGAGGGATCTTCTGGATATAAGCCGCTATGATGATTGCAGCGATAACGGATACGGCAGACATCAAGTCTTTGAGAAAGCCCCTGAAGAGGCTGTAGATGACGCTGATGACGATTGCTGCGACGATTATGGCGTCTATTTTACCCATAGGATATGCCCTGTCCGTCTATATATGAATCTGGTGGTTATATGCGAACATGATACTTCTTTGGCAATATATCTATTCTATAGGCATTTGTCAAGGATTAATCTCCACGATGTTACCAAGTAGCATCCTATTAAGAACGTATTTTGACTTGACAAAAGCCAGGTTATCTAATAATATATGGTGTAGAGTATCTTAGCACTCAAGATGTGAAAGTGCTAAGGAGCCGAGCGCAAACACAAAAAGACCAAAAGAGGTATACCATGGATGATGTATTATCAGGGCGGGAGAAAACTATCCTTCACTTTCTGGTCGACGCATATATAGACAGGGCTGAACCCATCGGATCGAGGGCAATATCTCAAACCGGTTCTCTTGGGGTGAGTCCAGCTACAATCAGGAATTCTATGGCTGACCTGGAGGAAAAAGGCTACGTCCGCCAGCCTCATACGTCTGCGGGCCGGATCCCTACTGATAAAGGCTATCGGTGTTATGTGGATCTTCTTATGGGGGATGGGATATTAACAAGCACTGAGAAGTCTTTGATCAGTCAAGCGGTGCGTTCACACATCAGGGAAGGTGATATCGAAAACATCCTGGAGCAGGTCTCCAAAGCTATTGCAGATGTATCGAAACAGCTCGGTATCGCTCTGGCTCCCCGCTTTGAAAATGGCTTACTTGAGAAAGTTGAGTTAGTATCGTTCACAACTTATAAGCTCCTTTTAGTACTTAAGGTTGTTTCTGGCCCTATCAAGACGGTCACAGTGGAGTTAGATTCCAGAATATCGTCCGATGAGCTTTTGGAGACCGCTGGCATATTAAACGACAGGCTATCTGGACTTTCAATAGGCCAGATCAGAAGATCTATAAAGGACAGGTTCAAATCGGTATCCAGAGGAAATCCTAAACTGATCCAAATAGTAGTTGAAGAGGTTAACGTCCTTTTTGATTTCGTTGGTCTAGGTAGGCTCTACCTAGACGGAACCACCAATGTTTTTATGCAGCCTGAGTTTAGCGATAGAGAAAAAATTTCAGACCTTATGAATCTTCTGGAGGACAGGGAGTCCGTTGTCTATATGCTCCACAAGAATACAGATGAAGAAGGAATCTCCATAACTATCGGTCATGAAAATAGGGCTGAGGGGATGGAGATGTGCAGTATGGTTACCTCTTCCTATGTTGTCGGCGGGAACGCCGGCATTATAGGCTTGATAGGCCCGACCAGGATGAAGTATAACAGATTGACAGCGTTGGTTAAATACGCGTGCGAACTGACGAGCAGTCTTCTATAATAAGTTAAGATATCGCGGAGGTTGGATGCAGAATGGCAAAAGAGACCGATCTTCAAGATGAGCAGGAACAGGATGAGGAGACGCAAACACGAAAGGTAAAATCAGACCTTGCTGACGATTCTGGGGACACGGTAGAAAACACAGAAGGAGAGCAGGAAAGTGAAAAAGATAAACTCAAAGAAGAATTAGATAAGATTAAGGCACAGGCAAATGGGCATTACGACAGATGGATTAGATTGAAAGCGGAGTTTGAGAATTACAAAAAGCGCACCCAAAAGGAGTTCGCAACGCTTATCAAGACGGCAAACGAGGATTTGATAGTGCAGTTGATCTCTGTTTTGGACAACATTGAAAGATCGCTAAATCACGTCGAAGATGATACGGATCCGCAGGCTCTCAAGAAGGGAATCGAGATGATATTGGAACAGTTCAAGGGTGTCTTAAGCAAAGAGGGACTCCGGACGATAGAGTCTTTGGGTAAACCCTTCGATCCCGATTTCCATGAAGCCGTAATGCAGTTGGAGGAAGAAGGGCAGGATTCGAGCACCGTGATCGAAGAAGTTGAAAAGGGATATATGCTCAAGGATAAGGTAATCCGCCATGCAAAGGTCGTGGTAAACAAATAGCAGGAAGAACCTATTAAACGGACATAGTTAAATGGCAAAACGCGATTATTACGAGATATTGGAAATAGACAAAGGCTCCTCTCTTGAGGAGATAAAGAAAGCTTACAGAAAACAGGCTCTCAAATTTCATCCGGACAGAAACCCTGGAGATAATGAGGCAGAGGAAAAGTTCAAAGAGGCATCCGAGGCCTACGAGGTTCTGACCGATTCTGAAAAGAGATCTGCCTACGACCGATTTGGGCACGAGGGTCTGGGTGGTTCGTTTGGAACGGGGAATTTCCAGTGGTCGGATTTTACGCACGCTGCGGATCTTGAGGATGTATTAGGGAACCTTTTCGGCGGCAGCCTTTTTGAGGACTTCTTCGGTTCCAGGAGACGCTCAAGGAGAGGCAGTCCTCGAAAGGGAAGGGATAGAAGGATCACTTTAAGGCTGACTTTGGAGGAGATATCTACAGGCGTCCAGAAGAAGGTGAGGGTTTCACGGTTGGAGCGCTGCGATGTCTGTCAGGGGAGCGGAGCTGAGCCAGGAACGTCTCCAAAGACCTGTCCGACCTGTAGCGGGAGCGGAGAGGTAAGACAGGCATCCAGGTCGCTGTTCGGTCAGTTCATCAACGTGACGACCTGTCCGACCTGTGGTGGGGAAGGACAGGCGATAGATAAGCAGTGCCACAAATGCTCGGGTGAGGGAAGAGTGCAAAGCTCAACTACTATCTCTGTAGATGTTCCGGCCGGTGTGGCTGCGGGAAACTATATTTCTATGCGCGAGCAGGGAGACGCCGGACCCAAAGGTGGACCCCGAGGTGACCTTCTGGTCTTCCTAGAAGAAGAGGAACATGAGTATTTCGAAAGGCACGGAGACGATGTGCTCTACGAACATCTAATAGACGTCACCCAAGCTGCTTTGGGAGATGAAGTGGAGGTTCCAACTCTTTCGGGACGGGTCAAAATGACAATAAAACCAGGAACTCAGTCCGGCCAGATACTTCGACTCAGAGGAAAGGCTATACCTAAGTTGAACGGATCGGGAAGGGGCGATCAATTGGTCAAAGTTACGGTTTGGACGCCAACTAAACTTAGTCAAGAAGAAAGAGAGCTCTTCAGAGAACTAGCCAAACACGAAAATATCTCTCCTCCCGTATCTGAAAAGGGATTCTTCCAAAAATTCAAAGATGCTTTTCAATAGTAAGACAGTAAACAGGGGGTGCCGCCTCTCCTCCAAACCGTCATTGTGAGCGAAGCAAAGCAATCTCACTTAAACTGCCTCGTCTACTATTTGCTGTCCACTATTTTGGATCTCTATAATCACCAATCCAGACTATTTTGACCCGATACTTAGTTGAACGTACAGTGACTATAGGGGCTGACAATGTGACGGATGTAAAAGGACAGGCCTCTCAGGATAGGGATTGGTTCGAGTTAAAGATACAGGTATCATACCAATCTGCGGACTCGGTGGCTAACTTCCTGATGGAGATGGGAAGTTTGGGAATCCAGTTGGACGAGGCATCGTCTGACCCTTTCGTCAAATTGACCGCCTATTTTCACAGGACAACAGACCCCGAGGAGATTCTATTCCGACTGGATATCTACCTGCGTTGTCTCTTAGATATCGGCTCTCTGACTTCGATCTTGCCTCCTTTGCTTTGTGATTTGAAAGCCTTGAATTGGGAGGCTAAAAGGCGGCTGCACTTCCCTCCGGTTAGGATCTCCGAAAAGATTATTATTATCCCTCCTTGGGGGAAAAGTCCTTCCAAGACCGAAGTGAACGCTCCACTTTTTATCGTTATCGATCCAAAGATGGCGTTCGGGACGGGTAAGCACGAGACCACACAGGTTGCGCTTCTGCTTTTGGAAAAAACGATGCGAAAAGGAGATTTTGTGCTCGATGTGGGGACAGGAACGGGAATACAGAGCATCGCGGCCGCCAAATTAGGGGCAGAAAGGATAGTGGCTGTTGACATAGATCTACAGGCGATAAGGGATGCAGGGGAGAATTTAACTTTGAACAACGTCTCCTCTAAAGTCCTCCTCCAGACCGGTACAGTAACAGATATAGCCGCCAGAGATTTTGACCTTATTGTGGCTAACATAGAGACACAGGCTCTCCTTCCCTGTTTAGACAGATTCAAAGAGCTTCTCAAGCCCAGGGGAAGGGTTATTTTTTCTGGTATTCTGGCATCTGAGGAGGATCTATTCAGCTCAAAACTCAAAGAGCGGGGATTTGAGAATCCCTCGTCGGAGAAGATGGGCCAGTGGGTGGGAATATCGGCCATCTCGAAAGGAAAGTAATGTCCGGCTTCTACATCGCTCCGGATGACGTGCGTAAAGACCGCGCCATCCTCAGGGGTGAAGAATTTCATCACGCAATTCACGTAAAGCGGACTAACATAGGAGATATCATAGACGCGGTAGATGGCATCGGAAATTACTACCGGATCGAAATAGATTCTGTCGAGAGTGACAGACTCGAAGGCCACATCCTCTTTTGCGATCAGAACGTCGGAGAGCCTGAATATAAGGTAACTTTGGCACAATCTCTGATAAGAGGAAACAGATTCGATCTGGTGGTCGAAAAGGCTGTGGAGGTCGGAATCTACAGGATAGTGCCGGTCATTTCCTGTAGAACCGTGCGCGCTTTGAAGGGGAAAACAGGGCGGTGGAGGAAGATAGCAAAGTCGGCTATGAAACAGTCGGGAAGATCCCGTCTCCCCCAAATCTGTAATCCACTATCCCTTGACGATTCCCTCTGTCTGCTTAATAACGATACGGACGTCCTTCTGATGGCCTGGGAGGGCGAAACGGATGGGACCCTCAAAGATGCGCTTTCTGAATGTAAGGGAGTAGAATCTGTAGGAGTCGTTATCGGTCCTGAGGGAGGGTTCACAAAGGAGGAGGTCCAAATAGCTCGCAAATTCGGAGCATCCACCTTTTCTCTTGGACCCACAAAGCTTAAATCCGAGACCGCCGGAATAGTCTCGACAGCTCTCGTATTATACCAACTGCGACAGATAGTGTGATTAATAGACAGTAAGCAGGGGGTGGAGTGGCCCTGTCTACCCCCGATTGACTCTATCGGGGGTCGGGGGCTACCGACTACTTCTTTTGAGGAGGCCTTCTATGCCCGACTGCATATTCTGCAAGATAGCTGATGGAGAAATCCAAAGCACTATAGTATACAGCGACGACGATCTTGTGGCTTTTGAGGATGTAAACCCACAAGCCCCAGTCCATATATTGGTCATTCCCAGAAGGCACATTTCTACCTTGAACGATCTTTCAGTGGGTGATAGCGATACAACAGCCAAAATGATCATAGCAGCAGCCAAGATAGCCAAGGACCGAGGGATATCGGATTCGGGCTACAGGCTCGTTTTTAACTGCAACCGCGGGGCGGGACAGTCGGTATTTCATATACATATGCACCTTTTGGGAGGCAGGAGCATGAACTGGCCGCCCGGATGAAGGGGTATCGAAGAACCTTTTGGGCAAAATAGAATTAACTTGACATGATGTGGACATTGTTGCAAATTTATAACTTCAAAGCGGAAAAAGTTGAATCCCACCGGCGGAAGAGGTAGTCATATAGACTTAGTAGATGTTGCATAACATCTTCAAAAGGAGATGGAGTTGGGATGCGCATGATTGTAACATTTTCGTCGGGGATCGGTGCTATGCTCCTCATTCTTGGATGTGGTCGGGGACCAACCGATAGTGTAATTGGATCGGATTACTCAGGCTCCACATCGGCTGATCAGGAGTCAACAGATAGACTTAAGAAAGCTGCAGGAGAGGACGACAGCGGTGATCTCGTGGTCAGTACGGAGGATTCAGGAGACATCAGGAACCTGATTGACCTTGTGGCTGGCGCGGATCCCGAGGGTCATGGTGGTTCTCATAGTGATCAGATAACTCATGACATAGAGCAAGACGGCGATAGTGATTCTCACAGTGATGAAGTGACTGATGACATAGAACACGAAGTTGATCGTGGTTGTCATAGGGATGCTGTTGCTGGTGATGAGGGCGGGACGGATCACAGTCACGAATATAAAGGGCATGTAGCAGCCAGCGACGGCGACATGCAGGGCGTCATGCGACATGCAGGGCGTCATCAGGATGTCAAAACCTATCATTCAAGATTAATCAAAGGTCCAAGGAGAAGTCTCCTGACTTCATAGGACGAATAACCTGTACGCGGTGGATAGGGGGAAGTTCCGCTGTGTACTCATATCCGCTAACTTTTGTCAAGCTACTGGGTTCAGATTCTAATTATTAGAAGGAAAGGGAAATGTCTCTGAAAAAGGAACTTCTGGATATCCTTGCATGTCCTAAGTGCAAGGGGGAGTTGCAATACGATCAAGACAACGAAAAGCTTACCTGCTGGTCGTGCAAGCTGCGATATTCCATTGAGGATGACATACCTATTATGCTCATAGATGAGGCGGAAAAGATCGAAGATTGAACATCGGTGAAAAAATTCGCAAGGTGTCCGCAGAAGGCTTATATATGCATCGCTTTGCTCTGTTTACCTCCTTAATTTTAGGCCTATCGGCGTACAGTGAGGCCGGACATATAGCAGTGACAAGTTCGGATCGTTCTGGAATAGGATTAGTTTACACGATAGATGAATTTGAAGGAGCCCGGTTAGAAAGAAACGTAAGGGAGGACGTAGCTCTTTTTATGGACGTGGATCAGGCGGAGACAGGCAGAGGTTCGATAGTCTTCCCTTCAGAATCCTTCTTGATAGCGGTTCCACCTAAGGGCGGGGCTATACTCAGACGAGTAGATAGTGTTCCACCGCATAAAATTTTTCAGACTGAGTCCACAAAGGACTATCGTGACGCGCCAACACAAGCGGTGGTTCTTTCAGAACCGGGCACTTTGAGGGATCAAAGTGTCGTTACCCTCACCTTTTACCCAGCGGTGTACGATCCCTCAAAAGATCATATCGTCGCCTACAAGCAAATAGAAGCTAATATTGGGTTCTACGGCGATTATGAAGGTCCCCTCTCCGTCTCTCACCGTGAATCGGAAATAGGAGAAGAAATATACAAAATCCTTCTCAACTATCAACAGGGCAAGTACTGGAGGAAAGGTACAGATGACTCCAGTCCCAAGGTCATTTCTGATGGTCCCTTTGCTTCGGGAGAGTGGCTGAAGATTTACATCGAAGATGATGGAATACATGTCATAAGCGGCCGGGATATCCAAAACTCCGGAGTGGACATATCTAGGATCGATCCGAAGACCATAAAGATGTTTTACGGAGGGGGGGAACAACTCCCCGAGGGAATGCTCACCCCAAGAAGACAGAATATGGACCAGATAGCTATCCTCGTGGAGGACGAAGGAGACGGAAGGCTGGATCCGGACGATTATGTGCTCTTCTACGGGAACAATATCTCCAGATGGCGTTATTTCTCGAGGAAGAAGGAATTTGCGTACTTCCTTAATGAATTTACCAGACAGAACGTATATTGGCTTACCTTCGGGAGTGGACAGGGCAAGAGGATGATCCCTCAGGACGGCAGTCTCAAGGAACCTGACCCTGTGCGTCCCTTAAGTTATAGGGACAGACTCCACGTTGAGCAGGAACTCTTTTCGTTTGAGAAGGACTCGGGAAAACGGTGGTACTGGGAAGATTACTCAGGAAACAGGAGAGTCAAAAGGCGGTTGATCACCTCTCCTGCCGAAGGACCTACAAACGTTAAAGTCAGATTTCTAGGCAATCAAGACAACGTAAAGCACGAGTTTTCGTTCTCTTTCAACGGCTCTTCCCTTGGGAACGCTCAGTTCTACAACAGAACTCCAGAGATCGTAGAGCTTGAGTCTCCCGAGCCTCCCAGGGACGGACTTAATGATTTAGAGATAAGACAGATAGGAAAGACATCCGTCCGACTGGACTGGTACGAATTAGAGTATTCTAGAAAGTTCGTCATAGACGAGGGGGAACTCTTCTTCACCTCCCCTGTCGATTCCGGGAGCGCCCAATTTGAAATTTCCGGTGTTTTAAGTCCGATCTTTGAAATTCTTGAGGTCTCAGATCCTTTCAATGTCTTAAGGGTTGTCAACTTTTCCTACGACAGTGGCAAGGAGTCCGTCACATTTCAGGGCCAAGGTAGAAGAGATCCTCCCATGCAGTATTGTATTGCGTTAGATTCTCAGTGGAAGTCTCCCGCTAGAATATCTTTGAAGGAAAACTCCAACCTCAGAAGCCCCGATAATGGCGCCGACTATCTGCTCATTACGCACAGGGACTTTATTGACGAGGCCAGAAGGCTTGCCGAATGGAGGGAGACCGATGACCGCTTTGGACCGCCCCTATCTGTCGAGCTTATAGATGTTGAACACATCTACGATGAGTTTTCCTGGGGGGTCTTCGATCCTACAGCCATAAGGGATTTTATGAAGCATACTTTCGGCAACTGGAGGATAAGACCGACATTTGTCAATCTCTTCGGCGACGGGTCGTTCGATTACAAGAACAACAGCGGCATCAGCCCGGGTAATTGGATACCTCCCTATGAGAAGAGCATAAGCAGTCTGGACGAGTGGTACGTCCTTGTAAGTGGCGACAGAGACAGGCGTCCTGATATGGCTATAGGAAGGATCTCCGTTCAGACTAAAGAAGAGGCGAAGATTGTCTCGGATAAGATCATCGGCTACGACAGAGATCCCGAGATAGGAGACTGGCAAAGCAAGATCATTATCGTGGCGGATGACGAAAGGCAGTCCAGGCCGGGTAGAATAGAGCCCATTTTTGCCCAGGATGCCGAAGATATATCGCTAAATTTTGTGCCGCAGGAGTTGGATCAGGTTAAGATATTCCTTATGGAATTTGACAAAATAGGAAGATTCAAACCCGATGCCAACAGGGCATTCATAGACGCTTTTAATAAAGGGGCGTTGCTTTTAAGCTATGTCGGGCACGGAAACTCTGATGTCCTTGCCCACGAGCATGTCTTTGTAGCCTCAAGCGACATGTCCAAGATAAACAACGGCAGGAAGCTTCCGCTGATGTATCTGGCGGCAAGCCAGACAGGCTGGTTCGACGACCCTGATTTTGAATCTATGCCCGAGACGATGGTCAAATGGCCAGAGGGAGGGTGCATAGCCGTCATCGGAGCCACAAGAATAGGCTTTCACAATTCAAACATGGATCTGAACAGGAGATTCTACGACAGGCTCTTCCTTTCAGAAAGAGAAAGTGTCCCCATAGGCCTGGCATTTTGGGAAGCAAAGCTACTGGTCAACGTTTCCGCTATCTTTAACACCCGCAGATACACCATCTTCGGGGACCCAGGCACAAGGCTTTCCCTCCCTCGACTTTCTGTTGACATCGCCATCTCAAAGAACATCAAGGCGTTAGAAGAGGTTACGTTTGAAGGTTCCGTGCTATCACCTGATGGAGATCCTACAGACTTCCAGGGACAGGCCATTATAAAGGTCTTCGACTCGGGGATTCAAGTAATCAGGACTATTCTGTCTCCCAGAGACGTCAGCTATCTTCTCCCCGGAGCTACTATATTTAAAGGCACCCTCCCCGTGGATAACGGTCACTTTGAGGGCGCTTTTAAGGTCCCCAAGGACATAACATACGGGGGGCGTTTTGCCAGAATAAGCGCGTTTGTATGGAACGACAGGATCTCAGGCACAGGTGAAGTTGAGTCTATATCTATAACTGGAACTGCAGAAACTTCCGTGCAAGATGAGACAGGACCTACTATTGAGATAGGATTCCAGGGACAAAAAGGCTTTCAAGACGGGGATTTTGTATCGCGCACTCCTATTCTAGAAGCGACTATCCAGGACGAAAACGGAATAAACGTAACAGGGGAAATAGGGCACGAGATACAGATCAAAATAGATGACGAAAAGGTCTTTAAGGTTACGGATAACTTTGTAAACCAAGACGGCTACCAGATGGGGGTTCTGAAGTATCAACTCCCGCAGCTTTCAGAAGGAGAACATACTATAGTAGTTAAAGCCTGGGATACGTTCAACAATTCATCCAAGAAGGTTGTACGGGTCGTGGTAGCTTCCGAAAGGGAGTTTTCGGTTTCAAACCTTTTGTGCTATCCGAATCCGATGACGTCCCAAACGACCTTCACGTACGAACTCAGTCATCCAGCTAGGAGGGTAAAGATCAAAGTGTTCTCACCTTCAGGCAGACTTATAGACGATCTTGAGGGGGAGACTGGAACGGGATACAACCAGACTGGTTGGATACCCGATGTCAAGTTAGCAAACGGCGTATATCTCTACAAAATTGAGGTCCTCGGATCTGGAGGAGACAAAGATGAAAAGACGGATAAGATTGTAGTTATGAGATAGTCAACCAGGACAGAATTGAGTTTGCCTCGCTTCGCCCGCAATGACAGTTTGCTTGGCTTTTGCCTTAGTCATTGCGAGGGGTGGAACCCCGAAGCAATCTCAAAGGAATTATTTTATTCCCTTTGTCAAAAGGAGGTAAAAATGCAACTAGTCATTCGTATCGTCATCTCAGCGATAATGTTCCTCTCTCTTGCACCACCTTCAGAGGCTACGCCAGAAAGCCAGGCTGCTGTCCTCTTTCTGTTGATAGAGCCGGGGGCACGGGCCTCAGCCTTAGGCGACGCTTACGTTTCTATAGCGGACGACGCCACAGCCAGCTACTTTAATCCTGCTGGCTTAGCGGGACAGAAAAAGAGGGATATGACCTTTACCCATACCAAGTGGCTTCCAGGGCTGGCGGATGACCTGTTCTTCGAGTTTGTCGGATACTCTCAGCCTATTGAAGGATGGGGAAACTTCGGGGTCAACCTTTCGTTCCTCACTTTGGGAACTCAGGAAAGGAGAGACGAGTTCAACAACGATTTAGGAACGTTCTCCAGCTACGATTTTGCCCTTTCACTTTCGTACGGAGCGTTTGTAACTAAAGAGAGTGCAGCGGGTCTTACGCTCAAGATAATCCGCAGCAATCTTGCAGGTGTAGGCACCGGTAAGGAGAGAGGAGATGGCGTCGGCACAACGTTCGCCACCGATCTTGGCTACCTGCGGCGCTCAGAAGACGGCATCAACTTCGGAGTCGCCCTTCGCAACCTGGGGCCCAAAATCAGCTTCGTAGATGCTTCTCAGGCAGATCCACTACCTCAGCACATCGTAGTCGGAGCGTCGTACAAGATCCTCAACACCGAGTTTAACGACATAATGCTGACGACCGACTTCTATAAGCCCTTAATAACCAGGGACAGTAACTTCCTGGTAGCTTTGGTCAAGGCGTGGGGAGATGAATCCTTCAAGAATGAAAGAGACGAAATTGACATCCACTTGGGAGGAGAGTATCAGTACTTTCTGGATCCCAATCAAAACTCCTTTTTCGCTCTGAGAGCCGGTTACACCTACGACAAGGACGGCGAGATCAAAACCCCGACTTTCGGCGTAGGTCTCAAGTACGACTGGGTGAGATTCGATTTTGCCTACATCTCTGGCGGTTCGAAGGATTCTCCCCTCCAGGACAGCACGAAGTTTTCGGTAAACTTGAACTTCTAAGGCGGATCGTCCACCTGTGAGGATGGCAAAGCCTTCTTGCAACGCTCCTAAGGCAAAGGAACGTCCACACTATAGAAAGAAGAAGGGAAAGGCGAAGGAACTGCGTAGCTGTCTTTGCCTTAGCCTATCTGCTCTTTGCTTGGTGTTATCGTTTGCCGCATCTTCGTCCTCGGACCAAGAGAGGTCGACCCCCGATTTAATCGGGGGGGTCGACTCCGTGTGGAACATTTTGGCACTAAGGGTGGAGTTCCCTAAAGAGGAGCCGGACGATCCTACAACCACAGGGGACGGTATATTTGATCTGAGGAGCTTCCAGGAAGCCCTCCCCTCGTATGAATTTCCCTACGACACCCCCCCGCACAATCGCCAGTACTTCGAATGGCATCTTCAGGCCCTTGCCAACTACTACGATAAAGTCTCAGAGGGCAAGGTAGAGATCCGATTCGATGTCTTCCCGACAAAACAGGACTCCAGCTACAAGCTCCGACGAACAATGATAAGCTACGGAAACGGGAGGAATCAGGACGAGATCGATCAAAGGTTGGTTGATCTGTTTAAGAACGCCTTATCCTTGGCCGATTCTGTGGAAGGGGACAACTTAGATTTTGAGCAGTACAACAGTTTTCTGGTCATCCACGCAGGGATGGACGGCAGCACAGGAGCTTTGAACGATATCCCATCTGCCTATCTATCTCCTCGTGACTTTGATACTTTTGTGGGCGGTCCTGTCTTTGTGGAGGAAGGATCTTTCGCCATAGATAACGGTTGGATACTTCCGGAGTCTATAAGTCAAAATGGCGTAGGCGGCTTGAACGGGACGGCGGCGCGGATCTTTGGGAATCAACTGGGACTTCCGGGGCTATCGAACTTTGAAGATAATCTCCCCGCCGTAGGTGGCTGGAGTTTGATGGATACTGGATTTATAAACGTGGGAGCTGGGCTTCTGGGATACGTTCCGAGCTATCCCATGGCGTGGTCGAAGATAGAACTCGGATGGATAGACCCCCTAAAGGTGACCAGAGATACGACTCTGACCATTGCAGCAACAGACATTTCGTCCCACCACCCCAAAGCGGTTTTGGTTCCCATAGACTCCGACGAATACTTTCTCCTGGAAAACAGACAGATGAGACGACGGGAGGGTGAACTTCCCGATGTGGAGTATTCGACAGGGGACAGCGCGGGAGTGTGGCTCTCCGTCGACAGCTACGATTCCTATATCCCCGGATCAGGGATATTGATATGGCATATAGACAAGGCCGTTATAAGGGGAAAAAGAGCTACAGGAAGTATAAATGATGATTCCTTTGACAGAGGCATAGACCTTGAAGAGGCAGACGGCTATGAGGACATCGGCAATCTTAATTTCGATAGGATCGCCGGGATCGCCGGGTCAAAGAAAGATCCTTTTTTTGTGGGCGGAGCGACGGCCTTTTCGCCCTCTACTGTCCCGAGTTCAGATAGCAAGTCCGGGACAGTGACGGGTATTACGATAGTTGTGAAGGACTCTCTACAAGATGAAATGACGGTGGAAATTACGTTTAACGCAAATAAGGAAGGATGGCCGCTCTCTTTGCCGTCGGGATTCGTGGCGTCTCCGAAGACCGTTAATGTAAATGGAGATGGGGAAAAAGAGATAATAGCCGTCGCGCGCGATGGCAATGTGCATATCTGGAGGTTGGATGGGACGACTCTTTCTGCCTTTCAGACGGATTCTGGTGTCCTACTCGACCCTGCGGTAGGCGATGTGGATGGGGATTTGACGCCAGAAGTCGTGCTGGTTCACGAAAACGGAGACGTATCTTCTTGGAACTCTGAGTCCACTTCTCTACTGTGGAGAATAGAGGGGATAGGTGCCTCGACGGCTCCAATTATCTCTAACGTGGATACGGATGCGACAGGAGAAGTTATAGTAGGCTCAGACGACGGTTCAATTGCCATTTTAGATGGCCAGGATGGGAGCCTCCTTCGCAAAGTCGAAACAGGAGGGTCAAAGATAGTCGGGATAGCAATAAAGGGCAAGGACATAATTGCTGTCAACGAAGAGGGAGAACTATTTATCGTAGGAGAGGACGGAAGCGGAGAGCAAGCTCCGGTCGGCAATATCGAAGGTCGTCCCTCAGGTTCTCCCGTGCTTGGAGATATGGATGGAGACGGGAAGGTTGAAATTATCCTCCTGTCAGAAAATGGGATTTTGACTGTCTATTCTAAATCCCTGATTGAGTCTATCGGGGAGGAACGTCCGCTGTTCCAGGCAGATATCGGAGATGATATTCGGTCGTCCCCTATTTTGACCGATCTGGATGGAGACGGTTCTTTGGAGGTTGTATTTACGGGAGAGGGAAAGGTGCACGCCTGGAGGTTTAACGGCATCCCAGAGGCCAATTTTCCCCTCATTTTGCCTCTGAAGGATAAGGTCGGAGGGATCGCATCTTCGCCTATCGCGGCTGACATAGATGGCGACGGGGATCAGGAGATAATTTTCGGGACATCGCAAGATCTGGTCTACGCCCTCCGTTCTGACGGTCAAATAGCCTCCGGATTTCCTCTAACCTCGATAGGAGATATCGTCTCATCGCTTGTAATAGATGATTTGGATGGCGATGACCGCCTCGAACTGTGCGCTCTGACCGCCTCGGGTACTGCTCATGTCTGGGACATATCCAAGATAGCTTCATCCTACACGGGAACCGATATAACGTGGGGTCAGTCAAACGCAGGTCCGGCTAATCCAGGAGTCTATCCGGGTGTTACATCCCCCCCCCCGCAATCTGTAAGTCTTCTGCCTTCGGACAGAGCTTACTGTTATCCCAATCCCATAGATGGTGATTCGGCTCATTTAAGGTTCTTCCTGGGAGGAGAAGCCAGGATAAACGTCAAAATGTTCAACGGAGCGGGAGAGCTTGTGGGAGAGATGTCAAAGGACGATTTAGAACCGGTGTCGGATAATGAAATCCTGATGGATATGAGCAATTACGCAAGCGGTCTTTACATCTTTCGGCTTGAGGCTACGGGTAACGGGAAACAGGAAGAGGTCTTCATAAAGGCGGCCGTGAGTAAGTAAACAGCGTATAGTAGGTGCGAGATCACCTCGCCCCTACATTATTTATTGCTGGATTTTAGTGCCATTTCTTAATGTGGTATCTATATTTGGAAAGAGCGAAATATGATCCTTATCACCAAACAGCAAATAGTAGACAGCGAAAGGCAAAGTAGGGGCGAACCCACGTGTTCGTCCTATGGCAAACATAGGGAGGGGACGATGCCCTGTCTACTGTCTACTGTCTACTGTCTACTGCTTTTGGCAATCCTTCCGGCCGCGGTAGCAAAGGCTCAGAATCATCCTGAACTGGACTGGAAGACGTTTGAGACAGAGCATTTCAAGATATACTATCATCAGGGGCTGGAAAAGACTGCGGGGCTGGCTGCGGCTATCGCGGAGGAGGCTTACGGACCCATAACATCTCTTTACGATTATGAGCCGGGAACGAAGGTGAGACTAATAATAAAAGATATGGAGGATTACTCGAACGGAGCTGCGTATTTCTACGATAATAAGATCGAGATATGGGCGACGAGCTTAGACTACGAGTTTAGGGGAACCAGAGATTGGCTTTCTGACGTCATAACCCATGAGTTTACTCACATAGTCTCTCTTCAGGCCTCTTTTAAGGCCTCCAGAAGGGTCCCGGCTGCGTTTCTGCAATTTTTCGGCTATCAGCAGGAGAACGACAGGGACGATATACTCACGGGCTACCCCGATGTTTTAGTGTCGTATGCCCTTCCAATGATAGTCATGCCTCCGTGGTTTGCAGAGGGGGTTGCTCAGTACCAAGCCGAGGGCGCCAAGCACGATTACTGGGATTCTCACAGGGACATGATCCTTAGGACGTCGGCGTTGAACGGAGGCGTCTTGAATTACTCAGACTTAAGCGTGTTCGAAAAGGACGGCAGAGGAAATGAGATGGTCTACAATCACGGCTATTCTCTGGTACGCTTTGTAGCCCAGAATTTCGGGGAGGATAAGCTCAAGAAGATTGCCAAGAATATGTCCGCTTGGTGGCGTATGAGCTTCAGCTCGGCGATAGAGGACGCCATCGGAATATCGGGAGAAGAACTTCACAGGAAATGGAAGCAAAGCCTCCTTCAGAATTACAAGGTTCAGGCTGAGGAGATAAAGAAAAGCATAATTGAAGGGGAGAAGCTGAAGGACGGTGGATACTCCAACAGGCATCCCACCTGGTCGCCCGATGGGAAGAAGCTGGCATATCTCTCCAATAAGGGACAAGACTACAGTCTCTATGCTCTTTATATCTTTTCTGTAGAGGAGGATGTGGAAAAGGCTATAGCAGGAGGTGTCGTCTCATCCGTAAGTTGGTCACCAGACGGGGAAAAGATAATCTATTCTAAGAGGAGTAAGCCCGATAAATACGGATCCCGGTTCTGGGACATCTATGAGTACGACTTCAAGAGGAAAAAGGAAAAGAGGTTGACGCACGGACTGAGAGCGATCTATCCTGATCATTCTCCGGACGGGAGCAGGATTGCTTTTGTGAGGAACGCCGGAGGGACTAACAACCTTGGGGTTATGAACTCGGACGGCAGAGGTGTAACATATCTCACAAATTTCGACGATTGGACGCAGTTATACAGCCCTCAATGGTCGCCCGATGGAAGTAATATACTCTTTTCCATATCCAACGGTAGGAAAAGGGACATAGCTTTCATCCCAGCCGATGCCACAGCAGATAGAAAGATAACATACGTAGCCCGTTCGGAAAGTTCGGACGAGCGGGATGCGTGCTGGACTCCGAACGGAGATGGGATAATATTCACATCTGATATAACGGGGATCTTCAATCTCTACTATATAGATCTTGAGGCTCAGAAGATGCAAAGGATCACCAACGTAATAGGCGGTGCCTTCGACCCCTGTGTCGCTGCCGATGGCAAAAAGCTGGCTTTCTCTCTCTACGGAGAAGATGGGTACGAAATACGGAGTCTATCTTTTGAGGACAAAGGGGATCCGATAGATCCCAATCCATTTTCAAGCCCCAGCGGACATTCCGCTTCAAATAACGTTGCCTCACCCAACGGAAATTCCACACAGATTCAGGAGAATAATACACTTGATGTAGACTCCATATCGGAACCCTATGGGAGCGAATTTTCGGGCTTTTTGATTATGCCGAGGTTAGCCCTTGATGATGGTAAGTTCAAGTTAGGAACTTATCTGTCTTCAAGCGACGTTTTAGATAAACAGTCTATCCTTGGAGGGGTGCTCTTAGGAGGAAATTTAGATTCGGACATCTTTGTGCTCTACGATTACAAAAGGTTCAGGCCCACTTTCTTTTTGGAGTTTTACCGTCAGACGCGCCACGTGGACGATAAGATATTCGACAGGGACAACGATGTAATTCTCTATGAGAGAGTATTCGATCTAAACGAGGCAAATGTGGGCCTAAGAGGCAAGTTGCTCGGGGACGATGAATTGCGAGCCGCTTTTGTTTTGAGCAGATATACGGAAAAACAAGAGGTATCTGCCTTCAGACAGAGCGACCGTAGCAGGAGATTCTTCCCCTCGGCGACGTATTTCAACGGTATAGACCTCTCTTTCCGGTACAGATACAGATCGATTCCAAGAACAAGGGATAGGGACATAAATCCCAGAGGAGGCAGAGAGATCGACTTCCACTACGACCGAACCTTTAACTTTCTTTTAAAAGGATTCAGAGAGGATACGTCTGTCCTGGCGGAGCGATATAACAAGTTCTTTTACAATCAATTTACCTTAGATTGGAGGGAATACAGGCCTATTCCCTGGAACAGGAGCACACTCGCTCTGAGGTTCTATTTGGGCGTAATAGACGAGAAGGTTGACGACTTCTTCGATTACCACATAGGTGGGATCAACTATATGAAGGGATACACCTTCTACGGCCTTGAGGGCAGGAAGGCCGTTATGGCTAACGCGATCTATCGCTTCCCGATATTTAAGAACATACGGAAACGCTTTTTGCACCTTTATCTTGACAAGATATACGGAGCCGTCTATGGGGACATAGGGAGGGCGTGGGACAAAAGCTCTATAGATTTTAGGACTGAAGGATACAAAAAGGACATAGGGAGTCAACTGAGATTGGATTTAGTGTCGTTTTACGGAATTCCCACAAGGATCGCATTTGACGCTGCTTACGGATTCGATGAAGTCAATTCTAAAGACCCTCTGAAATTTTACTTTTCGCTCCTGTTTGGATACTTGAACTGAAATGAGTATTGCAAAATTGTTTCAACGACAGATTGAGATTGCTTCGGGGTTTTACCCCTCGCAATAACTGAAGGTTGAAGCCAAGCAACGTCATTGCGACCCCCTGATTTAATCGGGGGGAGCGAGGCAATCTTATCCTGCAAAATCGCTCCTTTTATGTTGCTAAATGGAAAAAATGAACATGAAAGCTATCCTGACGATCCTCACTGTGGCTGTTTTATCGGGAGCTTCCGAGGTTGTAGCGTCAATACTTGTCTCCAGTGGAGCGTCCGATACGATTTCTGGTGCGCAGAAGTTCGCTGAGTCTGCACAACTGCTTCTGGCTGTGGATAAAAGTAGCCTGAACCGATTTGAGTTGTCCGAGAAAATCGATCCTGATATGTTTGACGGTGCAAGACATCAGGTGAAATTTGCAAGTAAATCCGATCCTGTAAAGATGAATTACAGTGCCAAGTCTCCTAAAAAGGCGTTTTTATTTTCTCTGCTTGTGCCGGGGCTGGGGGAACTATACAGTGGGGCGAAAAAAAGGGGTATAGCTTTTCTGGGGATTGAGATCGCCTCCTGGATATCGTACGGAATATTTAGAGACAGGGGAAATGACATAGAAAAGGAGTTTCGGGCCTTTGCCGATCAAAACTGGGGTAGAGAAAGATATTTAGAATGGCTCAGCTCAGGATCTACCCGCGGAGATACTACGCACGTTCTGCCTTCCAAGGAAGAGGATATTCAGCAGTACTACGAACTGATAGGCAAGTACGATCAGTTCGTCTATGGCTGGGAGGACAGGAGTAAAGGTCCCAATAGCGATGGCTCTTTCGATCGTACATACACTGTAACGTCCGTAATACGAGAACAATACGAAGATAGAAGAGACGACAGCAACAGAAATCTCAAAAGGGCGTCCTTCAGCACGGGCGCGGTTCTGTTCAACCATGTAGTAAGCGCTGTAGATGCGGCTCTTCATGCAAAGTCCCTGAAGGGAAACGCGTTATTAGAAAGAAAGACCAAGTTCAAAGCGAGAATGGAGAACAGGGACGGCCGCGATGTGTTGATGGTATATTTGTCCAGGAGGTTCTAATTGTTCCCGACACTGGATTCCCGCTTTCGCGGAAATGACAGACGGATGAGACAGATGAGAAGGCTCTTGCAGATTGCAATTCTTCTGGGTTTAATTGGCGGAATGCTGTTCACGCCGCAAGCTTGCGCCCAGACGAAGTCCTCAAAAGGAGCGTTCGTTTTGTCATTGATCGTTCCCGGTCTTGGGGAATACTCCGTCCAGGGCATGAACAGGACGACGAAGTTCTTCTGGAGTACTGAGGCAGCAGTCTGGGCTAGTTTCGCGGCTTTCAGGAAGTACGGGAACATACGGGAAGAGGACTATAAGACATTTGCTGCTGTGCACGCTAAAGCGTCGCCTGGGGGAAAGTCGCAAGAGTTCTTCGACGACCTCGGATTTTACTCCAGCGTGTACGAGCACAACAGCACAGCCCGCGCAGATGAGGGTCCCGGCGGATTCGTCTACTCTGAGGACGATCCGGCTTCTGTGTGGGAATGGAACTCTAGAGAATCCAGAAAAAGATATAGAGAGCTCAAAAACAGCAGTGAAGTTGCCCGGCGAAGATCGCTCTTTGCCATAGGTGCTGGTGTTCTGATCAGGACCATAAGCGCGATCAACGCTTCAAGAGTAGCAAAGGATCTTGATAGAAGTCTTCCCTCGGATCGAGACTTAAGTTTCCGCGTAGAGACGGACTATGTATCCCACATTCACATCGGACTATCGAAGCACTTCTAAACAAGTAGATAGCAGTCAGCAGACAGTAGACAGTAGACAGGGCACCGCTTCCCCTCCCTTGAGATTGCTTCGCTTCGCTCGCAATGACGTGCTACTATCCACTACCAGTCATTGCAAGGGACGAAGCCAGAAACAATCTTAATTAGACTACCTCTCCCTGTACGCTGTCCATTATTTCAGAACTTCATAATCCTGTCGGGACTATTTTGACCTAATACTTGAAATGTTTCTTATCCTTCTTTTTGTGCTTTTAGCAACTTTCCCCGCCAGTCCCAGAGCCGAAGAATGCTTTTCAAAAGGGATATGCGGGACGTCCCGTATCCGGGATAGATCACCTGATTCACCTCCAAAGCCTTTGTCTTTGCCTTCATCTAAGCCCATATCCCTGGGGAAGTCTGAGATGTTTAAAGCCTACAGTTTCCTGACCTCAGGGCGCTACGATATAGAGACAACCTTACGAATTGTCGGAGCTAATTGCTACGTCTTTGTGGAGGATTCTCAGTGGAACTTGAATGTGACCCAGGAAGACGTGGAGCTTATGGCACATATCTTCGACGAGTCTACAGACGCCGATCCGGGAAAAGGGATATTCCAAATCGATATCTCTGCTTTTGGCGATCCTCCCGATGTGGACGCTGATCCCCGGATATACATAGTCCTTTTGGACATTCAGGACGGTCACCTGCCGGGAACTTTGACCAACTTTGTAGCTGGTTACTTCGATTTCAACAATCAGGTTCCCTCCAGGGGCAGGGAGATAGTCTATTTAGACAGCGATCCACTGGATCTAGAAAGTCGATTGGCCAAGGCTACGCTGGCGCATGAATTCCAGCATCTGATACATTGGGCGCACGATATTGATGAGGACGCCTGGATCAACGAAGGACTGTCCGGCTATGCTGAGGATATATGTGGCTACGCTGACGAACGCTACGGGACCCTCTTCCCACCTAATCCCAACAACAGTCTGACATTTTTCTCCCTTCCGATAGCCACAGAGGCGGACTACGACAAGACCTTCCTCTTTGTATCGTATTTTGCGGAACACTACGGAGGACTTCCCACTGTAAGGGAGCTTGTGGATACCAAAGAGAACGGTATTTTGGGGATAGATAGGACTCTTCAGAAGCTGGAATTGGCCGCTCAATTCAAGGATATCTTCTCAGACTGGACAGTCGCCAATTATCTGGATGGCAACGGCAAGTATGGCTACAGCGGACTCGACATAGACAAACCTGAAACGTCCCTGGAAAATTTACTGCCAGTTGAGACGTCCTCCGGTCGAGTCCAAGGATGGGCGGCTCAATATATAGAGTTTGTAACTGGAGAGAACCTCAAAATCACGTTCAGGGGGGAGGGCTTTACTCCACGTTTGATATTGAGGAGGAACGGAAAAGCTCAGATTCTGGACTTTCCTGCTTCGGATGAGGACTTAAACTCTACTTTGGAAGCTATAGAGGCAGATACGGTAACGCTTGTTGTAGCAAAGACCTCTGATTTTGGCGGCAACTATCGATACTCTGCTCAAGCGAGTACCATCTCGCTGGTGCAGGAGGAAGAGACAGATTTTGGCCTTCTGCCTTCGAACTGGGAGCTGGAAGGTAACTTTCCGAATCCTTTTAATCCCACAACTTTTATTACCTTCCTCGTTCCTCACGAAGGAGATCGCACACAGGTCAAACTTGATATATACAATTCTTCGGGACAAAGAATTGCCAGCCTTTTAAATGAGATAATCCGAGCGGGGAGCTATCGTCTCAACTGGGACGGTAGGGATAAGAACCGCGATCCGGTCTCAAGCGGGGTCTATTTTGCGCTCCTCAGAACTTCACAAGGCGGCGTCTTCCAAAAGAAGATGACGCTTCTAAAATAGATCTTACCTTTTCCACAAGAAGTCGTTGGATACACCCTATCCAGGCGATAAATTACCTTGTGTTCCACGATGGCTTTTCCAACAGTTCAAAGAAATCGGGTGTTGTTGGGAGAAAAATATATATTGACAAGAACGGCGAAAAAGCCTATCTTGTTATCCATTGACAGTAACATGCAGTTAGTCGTTGGGCTGAGTAAATTCGTAGTCCTCCCTTTGCTCGTTTTGGTGTGCTACGTTACATCAGAATGCAGTCGACAGTGTTGAGGCCTCAAAACCGAGAAGGCGAGCAATGTCTTTGACTTCAAAACTTTTTGGGATGGCTCTAAGAAGCGCCGATCTTCAGGCCTTGACGTCGGGGAATCCGGTGAGGATTCTACGCAGGATCATCAGCAAGTTCATCGGTCGCAAACTCGTAAGCCGGGAATATCTACGTGGCCCACGACGTGGGAGGCGATAAGCCAATAGGCTTTTAGAGTATGCTTATGCAGAGAACTTTGATGATAATCAAGCCTGATGCTGCGTCTCAAAACCATATAGGAGAGATAATAGGCAGAGTCGAAAAAGAAGGCTTTAGAGTTCTAGCTATGGAGATGACAACTCTGAGGAGGGAAGAAGCCGCAAGGTTCTACGAAGTACATAAAGAGAGGGGCTTCTACGAGAGCCTTTTGGATTTTATGACGTCCGGCAGGATCGTTCCGATGGTGTTAGAGCGGGAGGATGCCGTCGAGTATTTAAGAAAGGTCATCGGAGCCACTAACCCCGAAGAGGCTGAACCTGAAACTATCAGAAGCGACTTTGCCACGGATGTTCAAAATAACGCTGTCCACGCATCCGATTCTCCCCAAAACGCTGAGGTTGAAATAACATTCTTCTTCGGAACGAAGGATATATACAAGGTGTAATTCCGTCTGAATAGAAGGGCGCTGGTAAGTTATGCAAATTGAGATGAAGGAGCTGGAGGAAGGGATCAATAGACTGGAGTTGAAGGCCAAGGCTCTGAGCTTGGAATTGACGGATGAGGACGTAGGGTTCATGGATCCTGTGACCGTAAAATTGACGATAGGCAAAAGTTCTAACTCCTTCTTTGTAGATGGATCCGTAATCTCGATGGCTATGATGTCATGCTGCCGCTGCTTAGAGGAGTTTGAGTCCCAGATCGCCCCTCAATTCAGCGCGATCTTCCAGAGGGAAAAAGAGGCACGCTCTGAAGATCAGTTGGAGGACAGCGAGGTTATCACTATAGGATTCGATGATACTTACATCGACTTGAAGGCGGTGATAAGGGACGCCATCTTGTTGGATGTGCCGAGCAAGCCACTGTGTTCTTCCGATTGCGCTGGGCTGTGCCATCTGTGCGGGGCGAATCTGAACGAGGGACCCTGCAGATGCGATCATACCAAGATAGATCCCAGATGGGAGGCTCTTGCTCAGCTAAAGGTAAATCTCTAAATTCGGATGGCTCTTGAGATTTGGCGTTACACTAATAAGGGGAAAATGGAGAGTGGAACTAATAATAGTACCAGTATTAATACTAATCTTGTTTAAAATCATGAAAGATTTCACGCTTGACGTATACTACTCAGGACAGAGGACCAGACTTAAAGGGCTACCAGCATTACTAGTATTGCCAGTATACGTGATATTTACAATCAGAAGTTTTTCTCTCAGGTTCGATGAAAAACAACGTATTCAAGCACTTCGGATAGCGGATGTAGATAACATGGATGGACGTAAAGAGTTTCCAGAATACGTAGGGCATCTTCTTCGACATCAGGGCTATAGTGGCGTTTTACTTACAGGCCGTCCTGGAGATAAAGGTGTCGATCTTGTGGCCAAGAAGGACGGCAAAAAGTACTCCATTCAGGCCAAGCGACAAGCCACACCTGTTCCAAGAAATGCTGTAAGTGACGCAGTGGGCGGAATTAAGGAGTATGGGTGCAATGCATCTATGGTGGTTACGAATAATTATTTTACAAAAGGTGCATACGAACTGGCCGAATCCAATCATACTAAACTTATAAATAGAGATATTTTGGGAAAATGGATTGATAGTTCCCAGAAACATAACAGCAAGGAGGCGAAAAACAATTGGCCCTACCTAAGAGAAGACAATCTAGATCCAGAAGAGATAAGAGGCGAGCTAACTGGAAGCTCTCGCGGCCGATGTTAGTTGAATGTCCGCACTGTCATCAACCTAAGCTCCCTCACAGGATCTGTCATAGCTGTGGATACTATAACGAACGAGAGATAGTGAAGGTCGAAGAGGCCTAAGACTAGTGTCACGAATTATAGGATAGATAGAGAAGTTATGAGAATCGCCGTAGACACAGCAGGAGGGGACAAGGCTCCTAATGCCCAGATCAAAGGTGTAGTGGAAGCCTTGCAAGCGGCGGATACGGATGACCTTGGGATAGTACTGACAGGGGACAGGGATATTTTAGAAGGAGAACTTTCCAAGTTCCCAGACGTGGACAATATTTCTATTGTTCACGCTGGAGAGGTCGTCCAGATGCACGAGTCCCCCAGCCACGCTCTAAGGAGGAAGAGGGATTCATCCATAGCTGTTGCAATGGCGCTTGCCAAAAAAGGGGAAGTCGAGGCGGTTATAAGCGCAGGGAACACAGGGGCGGCCGTGGGCTTTTCCTTAGGAGAACTTGGATCTCTCAAGCATGTAAGGAGACCTGCTATTGCAAGCGTCTTCCCTACAGAAAAGGGAAAGCCGTGCCTGGTCCTTGACGTGGGAGCAAACTTGCAGTGTAAACCTGGCAACCTTTTACAGTTCGCTGTTATGGGCAGTGTGTACGTGGACTGTGCACTCGGTATCCAAGCTCCGAAGGTGGGGCTTTTGAACATCGGAGAGGAGAGTTCCAAGGGGAATGAGCTTACAATCAAGTCTCACAATCTGCTTGCTGGCTCTGATCTCAACTTCATAGGAAATGTAGAGGGAAGGGACATACTGAGAGGGACAGCGGACGTTGTGGTCTGCGACGGCTTTGTGGGCAACATAATACTCAAGTTTACAGAGAGCATCATAGGGATGTTCTATCAAATGATTAAAGAGGAGAGTGGCGAAAATTTGAGCAGAAAACTTGGGGCTTTGCTTCTAAAGCCTGTCTTTAAGGGGATAGGCCGGAAGATGGACTATGAAGAATACGGGGGGGCTCCACTTTTAGGAGTGGACGGCGTCACGATTATATGTCATGGGAGTTCATCCTCAAAAGCTATCTGCAACGCCATAAAGGTCGCCAAAAGGACAGTTGAAGGAAGGATAAACGATCACATCAAAGAGGCGTTGGATCACCACTACACGCTTGCATAGCCTCATCGAGGAGATTGTGACTCTCAGACAGCATACAGGCAAGGGAGGATGTGCCCTGACTACTCCGACCCCCAATAGATTCAATTGGGGGCTACCGTCTAATTGTTTGAGGAAGTTATGAGCAGATTGAAGAAAAAACCGGGCGCTGTGGGAGATTCTTCTTTGTCCCCAAAAAGCTCTTCGACCACTGCCCCCACCCTGTCAAAGTGGCCACACCACCTTTCTGGGGTCCCTGACAAACCATTCAACGCAACGATCACAGGAGTTTCAAGGTATCTTCCCGAAGGAAGGCTCACTAACTTGGACCTGGAGAAGGTGACGGATACCTCTGACGAGTGGATCAAGGCAAGGACAGGCATCTCGGAAAGGAGGATCCTGGACGATGGCTTGCCGACGTCTTACATGGCTGTCAAGGCCGCGCAGAGCCTGTTGGATTCTACAGGCACATCACCTGACGAGATAGGACTGATAATAGTAGGCACAGTGACTCCCGATATGATGTTTCCTTCGACTGCCTGCATCATCCAGAACAAAATAGGGGCTAAGAACGCCTGGGGATTCGATCTTTTGGGAGCCTGCTGCGGCTTTATATATTCTTTGATGGTCGGCGCTCAGTTTGTGGAGACGGGAGCGGAAAGAAAGGTAATGGTAGTCGGCGCCGACAAGATGAGTTCCATAGTTGACTATAATGACAGAGCTACCTGTGTTCTATTTGGTGATGGAGCGGGCGCTGTGCTTTTGGAGCCTACGAACGATCCCGAGGTGGGAATTTTGGATTTTTCTTTCTACATAGACGGCTCTGGTGGAGAATTCCTCTACATGCCCGGAGGAGGGAGTCTGAATCCGCCGACCCACGAGACGATAGATAGAAATATGCACCGAGTCCACCAGGACGGCAGAGTTCTGTTTAGAGCGGCTGTGGAGGGAATGATAGAGGTGTCTTTGGATGTATTGAACCGCAACAGTCTTACGGGAAAGGATATTGACCTTTTTATCCCTCATCAGGCCAACAAAAGGATAATAGATGCCAGCGTAAAGAGGATAGGACTCGATGACTCAAAGATAATCATAAATATAGATAAATACGCAAATACCACCTGTGGGACTATACCGATCTGTCTTTCGGAGACAGTTGAAGAGGGGAGGCTTAAGGCTGGTAACCTGATACTCTTAACGAGTTTCGGCGCAGGATATACTGCCGGAAGTGTGCTTCTAAGGTGGACGTATTAGATGGTTGGTCCTGCGTTTATATTCCCCGGTCAGGGCTCGCAGTCTGTGGGGATGGGGAAGGATCTCTACGAAAGCTTTGATGTCGCTAAAAAGATCTACGACCGGGCCGAAGAGATACTGGAATTCGATGTAAAGAAGTTATCGTTTGAGGGACCACAGGAGGATTTAAGGCAGACAAAATACACCCAGCCGGCCATATTTGTGCACAGCGCGGCGGCAGTCCTTATTCTGAAAGGCAAAGGTGTAAAGCCTTCGTCGGTAGCCGGGCACAGTCTGGGAGAATATTCGGCTCTCTTTGCCGCTGGAGCTTTGGAATTGCCTGACGCTCTAAGTTTAGTAGGGCTGCGCGGAAGGCTCATGCAGGAGGCGGGCGAGAAACGTCCGGGGACGATGGCAGCGATAATAGGACTCTCTTTTGAGGATGCAGTTTTAGTGTGCCGGCAAGCTTCAGAAGAGGGAATTGTTGGGGCAGCTAACTTTAACTGTCCAGGGCAGATGGCTATTTCAGGGGAGGCGCGGGCTGTTAAAAGAGCGATGGAGATAGCCAAACAAAAAGGGGCAAAAAGAGCAGTCGAACTGGAGGTCAGTGGAGCGTTCCATTCAGAGTTGATGTCTAGCGCCAAAAGTGGAATGGAAAAGGCACTGTCGCAGATTAAGTTATCAGAACCCGAAGTCCCGTTTGTGGCAAATGTGACCGGGGATTTTGAAAAAGATCCTGAAGAGATCAGAGGGCTTTTAGTCGAGCAGTTGACGAGTCCTGTGCGATGGTCGGACTCCATGATAAGCATAATTTCATCTGGAATCACAAGTATGGCTGAAGTAGGGCCAGGTCATGTGTTGGTGGGGCTTTTAAGACGAATCGATAAGAGTGTTGAGACAATCGCACTGGGAGATAGAGAGCAAATAAAGGAATTTATATCGTCAGTTCAAACAACGCGAAGCAATCGTACCACTAGAGGAGACACGAAGCGGAATTCTGTCGCTAAAACGATCCAGTTCCAGGCATAAGATGATATGCAAGGATAGATTGAAAGGCAAAAAGGCTATAGTCACAGGTGGTTCCATGGGGATAGGCAAAGCTGTGGCGATCCGGCTATCTAAGGAGGGTGCAGATGTAGCAGTATGCTCAAGCCAGAGTGTGGATAAGGCTCAACAGGTGTCTTTAGAGATAAGATCTGTAGGTGTAAATTCTCTGGCTATGCAGGTGGACGTATCGGATCCCCAGCAGGTAGGAGAGTTTGTAGAAAGGAGTGTTGAGGCGCTCGGTGGACTTCACATACTTGTAAACAATGCAGGAATTACAAGCGACAGTCTGATAGTGAGGATGAAGGAAGAGGATTGGGATAGGGTAATCGATGTTAATCTCAAAGGGGCTTTCAGCTGCACCAAGGCGTCCCTGAAACAGATGATGAGGGCTAAGTACGGCAGGATAATAAATATAACTTCTGTCGTTGGACTTTCCGGGAATCCCGGACAGTCCAACTATGTAGCGTCAAAAGCGGGGATTATAGGTCTTACCAAGACCACAGCTAAGGAGGTTGCAACAAGGGGCATCACAGCAAATGCTGTTGCGCCCGGACATATAGAGACCAGAATGACCTCTTGTCTCCCCGAGGAAGTTAATAAGTCTTTTATAGATAAGATACCGATTGGGCGTCCAGGAAAGCCGGAAGATGTAGCTGAGGTGGTGGCATTCTTGGCGTCAGAGGGTTCGTCGTATATAACAGGGCAGGTGATAAACGTGGACGGCGGGATGATTATGTAAACAGTAGATAGGTAGATAGCAGGTCGGAGGAGAGGATGCCCGGTCTCTGTCTACTAATTTTAAAAGGAGGGACCTATGGCGTCGATTAAGGAAAAAATAGTGGATCTTGTGGTTGAACAATTAGGCGTAAGCCCCGAACAGGTCGCAGAAGATGCATCCTTTATCGACGATCTTGGAGCAGATTCACTGGATACGGTGGAATTAGTAATGGCGTTTGAGGAGGAGTTTGACTTGGAAATACCCGACGAGGACGCTGAGAAAATGGTAACTGTAGGAGATGCGATAGGGTATTTAGAGAGCCATTGACGGCCAGATCAGTAGCCAGCTAATAGTAGAAAGGGGCAGGAGGTGCCCTAGAGAAGGGCAGGAGGTGCTCTTGCTACTATCTAGTGTCTACCTGTTCTAAGGGGAGAGGACTTTGGATCCCAAGAGAGTGGTAATAACAGGCATGGGTGTACTTGCGCCTAATGGTCTTTCTGTTGATGAGTTCTGGAAGTCCATCTGTGGGGGTGTAAGCGGGATAGATAAGATCACCAAGTTCGACACTTCGGAATACCCATCCAAGATCGCCGGTGAACTTAAGGAATTTGATCCTCATCTCTATCTGGATAAGAAACGCGCACGGAGAATGGATCCCTTCACCCAGTATGCTGTCTGCTCCGCTTTAGATGCTGTGGAGGACGCAAAGCTCGATATAAGAGGAAATAACCCGGAAAGAGTTGGCGTAATCTACGGATCGGGAATTGGCGGGATCACAACCCTGGAGAAGCAACACTGCAATTTCCTGGAAAAAGGGCCAAGGAGAATAAGCCCGTTTTTCATCCCCATGCTCATATCAGATATGTCATCCGGGATGATCTCCATATTGTTAGGAGCCAAGGGTGTAAACTACACAACTACGTCGGCCTGCTCATCTGCGGCTCACGCCATAGGTGATTCCTTCAGGACAATCAAAAGAGGAGAGGCAGACGTGATGATAACGGGAGGAGCCGAAGCGGCGGTAACTCCAATGGGAGTAGGGGGCTTCGCGGCAATGAGGGCCCTGTCTACCAGGAACGATGAGCCCCAGAAAGCCAGCAGGCCATTCGATTCCCAAAGGGACGGTTTCGTGATAGGAGAGGGAGCAGGGACTATGATCCTTGAGAGTCTGGAGCACGCAGTAGGGAGAGGAGCCACGATCTACGGAGAGATCCTAGGGATAGGGTTTACGGCTGATGCTTATCACGAAACGGCGATGGCTCCCGACGGCGAGGGCGGAGCACGGGCGATGAAGCTGGCCATAGAGGACGCTGGACTTTCGCCTGAGGACGTGGATTACATCAACACACACGGGACGTCGACCGACGTAGGGGACAGGAACGAGACCAAGGCGATAAAGATGCTATTTAGGGAACACGCTTACAAGCTTGCTGCAAGTTCCACAAAATCGATGACGGGTCATCTTTTAGGAGCCTCAGGCGCAGTTGAGATGATAGCCTGCGCATTGTCCATCTACCACTCAATTGTGCCTCCCACAATCAATCATGAATATAGAGACCCTGACTGCGACCTTGATTATGTGCCGAACAAGGCCAGATCTTTGGATGTAAAGGTGGCTTTGAACAATTCCTTCGGATTTGGCGGACACAACGCGGTGATCGCTGTAGGGCGGTTCAAGAATGAGAAAGGTTAGAGTTAAAGGCCAAGTCACAGCCGCCAGAACCTTCGTGACGACCGACCTCGATTCTATGCCCTGCGTGGTTGTGCTTACGTGATGAATTTAATACGATCGCTCAAGAGGATAATCCCCAGGGGTATTCTGAGGAAGTTTTCCCTGGATGAGAAAGATCTTGAGGCTATGCTTTTTGATGTACAGACGATTATAGATTATCAGTTTCAGGATATAGGTCTCTTGATTCGATCCTTGAAGCACCGCTCGTATGTCTACTTCAAGGAGGAAGACGGCATAGATTCCAATGAGAGGCTGGAGTTTCTAGGGGATGCAGTGCTGAACCTGGTCGTCACAGAATATCTCCATCAGAATTTCCCTCAAAAGCGCGAAGGAGAGCTAACTCAGATAAAGTCTTTGATGGTGAGCAAAACTATCCTGGCACGCAAGGCAAGAAAGATAAATCTTGGAGCCTACGTACTGTTAAGCCCTGAAGAGGAAGCATCAGGCGGGAGAGAGAGAACTTCAATAATAAGCGATGCCTACGAGGCCCTACTCGGGGCTATATACACAGACGGGGGATTGGACAGCGCTCGACGATTTATTTCAAACCAGATACTCAGCAAGATCCAAGAGATCGCTTCTGACGACAAATACGTCAATTTCAAGAGCTCTCTTCTGGAGCACGCTCAAAAAAATGGGCGCGGGCAGCCCGAATACAGCGTCAACTCTGAGGAGGGACCAGATCACCAAAAGATCTTTACGATCGAGGTGAGCCTTGAGAGCACAGGCCTGGGAAAAGGGACAGGCAAAAGCAAAAAACAGGCCGAGCAAAGAGCGGCCAAAGAGGCTCTCAAGAAATTGGGGGCTTTCAAAGAATCTGATGGCCAATAATAGAACCTCTTTAATGTACAGTAGACGGCAAACGATAGACAGCATAGAGGGATAGGAGGGATTCCCCTGTCTACTGCCTGCTCAACAGTGGATGGTAAAGATAACAGATGGCGTTTCCTAAATACAGGTCCGGGAGACGCCTTTTTTAATATGGCTTTAGATGAGGCGATCCTGAGCTCGGTGCGGAAGGGCAAATCTCCTCCGACCCTTCGCGTCTATAGATGGAACCCTCCGGCCGTGTCCTTCGGGTACGCTCAGCCTGTGGACAGAAAGATCGAGTTAGAAAGATGCAAAAAGATGGGGATAGACATAGTTAGACGGATAACGGGTGGAAGGGCTGTCTTACACTGGGAGGAACTTACGTACAGTGTTATCGCCCCTCTTTCCCCAAGCGGTCATATAGGACAAAGTTGTTCGATACGTTTTGGCGGACCCTTTAAAGACCATCACCGCATAGAGGGAAGCTTAGAGAGCGTCTATAAAGTGATAAGCCAGTGTCTGCTCTTGGCTCTTAGAAGTATAGGAATACCGGCCGAGTTCGAATGTGTGAGTTCTTCAGGCCGCAGGAATATGGTGACATCGTTTCGCAGTGGACGCACAGCCTGTTTTGCCAGTGCCTCTAAATATGAGATTACAGTTGGGGGCAGGAAGCTTGTGGGGAGCGCACAGCGAAGAGTAAAAAATACAATGCTTCAACACGGTTCTATATTGATGGGACCTGCTCACAAGGCTATATCGGAGATTCTCCGGAGGGATTCTGATAAGTTCAAAACAGATCTAAAAGAGGAACTGGACAGAACGACAGTTAGTCTCTCTGAGATTTCATCTTCCCGGATAGGTTTCGATCAGCTTGGCTGCGCCCTTAAGAGGGGCTTTGAAGAGCATCTGGATGTTGAGATGATATGTGAAGAGCCTACGTCAGATGAGTTCCAAGTGGCTGAGATCCTGTCCTCCAAAAAATATGGAAGCCAGAAGTGGAATTTACAGCGGACTCCCGCAGGGCTTCAGCCGCAGTCTGAATCACGAAATTCAGATTGCCTTATAGATTGAACGAAATACAGCGTAGCGGAGATACGATAAAATGAGCTTCAGATATTTGATTTTTGCATTATTCTGGTATGTTGTCCTCCTATCGTGCTCAGGAACAGACAAGGAGGCATCGAAAGGGGCAGTTAGCAGCGAACGTTCTGACAAAAAGACGACAGAGCAGGAGATGCTAAAGACACAGATTGGGAGATATAGAGGGAAGATTACCTACTCAACTATCTCTGATCCCAAGTCTTTTAATGCAGTAATAGCTAAGGAGACCTCGACCACCGGCATCACGGGTTATATGTTTGAGGGGCTTACGACTGTGGATGGGGTAACTACGGAGGTTGAGCCTTCCCTTGCGGAGTCGTGGGAGGTGGCGGAGGATAAGAAGACCTGGACGTTTCATTTAAGGAGAGACGTTGAGTGGTTCGACGGGGAGCCGCTGACTGCGGATGACGTGGTATTTACGTTCAACAGTTTGATATACAATGAGGACATTCCTACAAGTGCAAGGGACATTCTCAACATTGAGGGGGAGTTCTTTAAGGTCGAAAAGGTGGACGACTATACGGTGAGAATAACGACTCCTAAACCCTTTGCTCCTTTTCTGAGGTCTATCGGCACGGAGATAATGCCACAGCATGTTCTCGAAAAGTCGGTCGAGGAGGGGAGATTCAACTCCACCTGGGGGATAGACACCCCCCCATCTCAGATAATAGGGACAGGTCCGTTCAAGTTAAAGGAGTTCAAGCCCGGTCAGCACGTGATATTGGAGAGGAACCCAAATTACTGGAAGAAAGATACAAAAGGGAACAGACTCCCTTATTTAGATCAAATAGTGATCCTTACCGTTCCGAATCAGGCTATACAGGTGTTGAAGTTTCAGGCGGGGGAGCTAGATGGATTGCGGTTAAGGGGTCAGGATTTTCCTCTACTAAAGCCGAAGGAACAGGAGGGTAATTTCACCATTTACAACGCAGGACCCACGTTCGGCTCCAACTTTGTGTTTTTCAATCACAATTCAAGGAGGGATAATGAAGGAGAGTGGTTTGTCCAGCCTCATAAACTGAAGTGGTTTACTGATATAAACTTCCGCAGGGCTGTGGCTCACGCTGTGGATAAGGAGACGGTAATTTCAAGCGTGATGAACGGCCTAGGCTATCCTCAGGACTCCCCTGTGTCGGAGGCCGCGAAGTTCTTCTCTAATCCCAACACGAAGAAATATGAATACGATCTTTCAAAGGCTAAAGCTATCCTTGAAGAGGCGGGATATGAGGACAGGGACGGCGATGGATGGATAGAGGATGAAGATGGAAACACAGTTGAATTCAACCTTTTGACTAACAGCGGGAATCAGGTCAGAGAGGACATCGCACTGATAATACAGGACGATCTCAAGAAGATAGGTATGAAGGTGAACTACGCCGCTATCCTTTTCAATTCGTTAGTGATCCGTATAGACGCCACGTTCGACTTCGACGCCATAATCCTTGGTCTGACGGGAGGTATTGAGCCTCACGGTGGCAAAAATGTCTGGCACTCAAGCGGCCATCTGCACATGTGGAATCCAAAGCAAGACTCCCCTGAGACAGAGTGGGAAAAAGAGATAGATGAGATCTTCGAAAAAGGAGCCGTCGAGTTAGATGAAGATAAGAGGAAAGAGCTTTACGATCACTGGCAGGTGATAGTGTCAGAGCAACTTCCGATGATCTACACAGCTAGTCCCGCCAGCTTGATGGCGGTTAGAAACAAATTTGGAAATCTGAAGCCGACGGCATACGGCGGCTATCTGCATAATATCGAGGAGATATTCATCAAAACAGTAGACAGCATATAGTAAACAGCATACAGGGAGGAGAGGCAGTCTAACGTAAATTGCTTCCCCCCGATAGATTCAATCGGAGGTTGCTTGCAATGACGTTGCTTGGCTTTGGCCTTCAGTCATCGCAAGGGGTGAAACCTGGTGGGTCAGACATTCCTGTCTGACAAAGCAATCTCACCTGTCTACTGAACAGACAAAAATGTCTGTTCTACCAACTTATTCGGTAGTCAAATATGATCGGGTACATAGCAAGACGCCTGCTCCATACGATCCCCCTTCTGTTCGGGATAACTCTGCTTTCGTTTTTGATCCTCCAGCTTGCGCCGGGCAATTACTTTACGCAGTTGAAGATGAATCCCGAGATCAAGGAGGAGACGATAAGGCAGATGGAGGCGGAATTTGCCCTGGATAAGCCTGTCTATGTACAGTATGTCAGATGGCTCAAGGAGATTTTAGTTCCAATAGTAGATAGGGTATGGGGCATTCCGATTATACGGCCTAAGCTCAACTTTGGCTATTCCTTCACATACCACGTTCCTGTATCTACCCTGATAAAGGGACGTTTAGTAAACACTTTGATCCTGTCCCTCTGTGCGATGGTCTTCTCGTGGGGTCTGGCTATCCCGATAGGGATCTACTCTGCGGTTCATCAGCATACGTGGATGGACAGGATCCTCTCCTTTTTAGCCTTCTTTGGCATGTCGGTGCCCAATTTCTTTCTGGCTTTCATTCTCCTCTATATCGCATCTGTGACGGGATGGTTCCCCATAGGGGGACTGTACGGCTCGGACTACGATTCTTTCAGCGCCTTCGGGAAGATCCTGCAAAGGCTGCATTATCTTATAATTCCTACGGTAGTTCTGGGCACAGGGGGAATGGCGGGGCTGGTGAGATTGATGCGGGGCTACATGCTTGAGGCGTTGAAGGAGAACTTTGTGACCACAGCCAGGAGCAAGGGGCTGTCGGAGAAGATCGTCATCTACAAGCACGCTCTCAGGAACGCCATAAATCCCTTTGTGACCATATTCGGGTATCAAATATCGGGTCTATTATCCGGAGCGGGAATAACGGAGGCTATCGTCTCGTGGCCGGGACTCGGAAAGCTTATCCTGGATGCTGTGTTGAGTCAGGATATGTTCTTGGTAATGGGGAGTCTGACCATGGGGGCTATGCTGTTGATAGCCGGGAATCTGCTGGCGGATATTCTGCTCGCACTAACTGATCCCAGGGTAAGGATGCAGTGATTGTGAAATAATAAGGCTGGATTCCCGTTTCCACGGGAAGATGCGAGGCTACATGGATCGCTTCATCAGACAACATCCATTATATGATCGTCTCATGGGGATCAACCCCGACATGGACCCCTGGATCTCAATTAGCGTCTTACTGGTAGACGCCATAGATGTCTTCAATGGAACGGAAGCGGATGGACGGAGTTCATATCTGGATGGATGGTTGAAGGCGAACAGCAAAGAGAAAGAGCTTGTCGAGAAGCTGATATTATTGAAAGATCAGACGTTAGAGGAGCGCATTCAGGGCGTTATGAAGTGTTTAGGTCAGCTTGCCTCTTATGGAGCCTTTACAGCGTTTCTTAAGGCGTCTGATTATCTCAAGATTCGTCAGTTTGAGATGGAAATAGGCCGATATTGGAGAATAATTGACGCCCGTGGAGAGCAGGTGGCTTTCAAATCTAAGCCCTTCTATCCTGATAGAGGAGAGGAGAGATTCGACATCAACGCCTATTTGGAAGAGGGGATCGCTCCGCAGCAGATGAGGGCTGTGGTCCATCGCCATCTGTCCGGAGACGGGGCGAGGTATCTCCTGCATGTTCTTGAGTGCCTTCTCAGAGAGAGGGTGGATCTTAAAGACATTAGGGATGTAGAGATGCAGTCTATAGCTGAGGGGAAATTTACAGGCGTCTTTCATATAAGGGTGGAGCTAAAGGACAGGGAACAGAACGCAGAGTTCGCCCTGCACGCGGCCAAAAACGAACCAAGCAGCGATGTGCTGCTCGGAGCGTATCGGACTGCTGCGGAATGCTACGCCGTAAATGGCAGCTATGTGCCCCAGCCCTACTTATTCGGGTTTTCCCAAGCGAAAAGGAGCCAGGAATCTATCAAGATCGGGATTGTGGCTGAAGAGTGGCTGGATGGATATAAAGAGCTACACATGAAGTATTCGGAAAATGGTGATAGGTTTATAGTGTGGCACAGCAAGGATGATCACGAGTTGCTGGATGAGGAGGATTCGGGCAGCGTAAGCGAGGAGATCGCCAAGATCTTGACTATCTATTCCGATCCGGAAAAGGGGCGGTCGATTCTGTCCAAGGGGCTATGGATCAACGGCGGGGATTTTGTCTTCAGGCGGAACTCGGCTACAGGTGGTCAGACCACTGCGGGGGAAATCAGCGTTAAGTTGACTATGGTCAAGGGCTACGAGGACGGTGTGGACGTTCCTGAATTTATTCATAGATTGATAACGTTAAAGGCGACAGATGCGGAATCTGAGGAAGCACAGGCTCTGCACATCGGGGTAATGACACCTTTTAGAGCGTTCAAGGGCATCTTGCAGGGCCTGATCGAGTTGAACGGAAAAGCAGAGGGATCAAAAAAGATGAGAACGTGGCTTACGACATTCAGGGAATCGAAGAAGGGGTGTGAATACAGGGAGGAGATCGAGTCGTTCCTCCTTTCTACGGCTGACAGGATATGATGCTGAAAAAGATGATAGACTATAGGGAAGAGAAACAGGTTGGAAGATAATTTCCCGGTAGTGTTCGACAAAGTGTCCATCTAAGATTGCTCTCATACAGGGGCAGTAATCTAATGCAGGGATGGTCTATTTTTACATATAGTTATTGTAGTATTTATAGAATACTGGACATATATAACAACTTGTAAAATATATAGGTATTATCAAAATAATACCAAAAAAAGTCTTGACAAAGGACTGAACTTGTCGTATACTGTCGGTGATTAAAGATAAATCGAGAAGACGTATATATTCTAGTAGAAGAAAAAAGAATTTCTTATGAAGTAGTAACCCTATAAAAGTAAGGAGGGTTCGATGGTTCGCAGAATTTATTTCACGGGACTTTTGATGCTAGTAACGTTTGTTGGAGTAGTGCAGGGAGACGAAATGCCAGTATTGGTGTTATATGAAGGTGATAACTTAGTATTTCTTTCAGTAGTAAATGAGGGAGAATTGACTTTAAAGGGGGTTGGGGTGGAAGTAAGAGCGAAAGATCTACCCGAGTGGGTTCAGATCGGAGAAGCAGTGAAGCGGATAGATATACCTAAAACGTCTACTGGAACAGAAAAGCTGATGATTCCCATGTTTGTGGAGGGAAAAATGGTGGGTGAAGCCTTCGAGCTACCAATAGTGTTGAGCGTTGCAGATGGCCGTACGTGGACGTTCGAGGTGTTGGTAGAGATTAAAAAGGCTCGTCCAAAGTCCTTCGCGCTCATGCAGAACGCACCCAATCCGTTCAATCCAGTTACAGTGATTCAGTATACATTGGGAGGAACTGAAACTGTTCCCACGCAATTGAATATATTCAACATTATGGGGCAGAAGATACGGACATTGGTCAATGAGCCCCAGGCGCCAGATTATTACTCCGTCATATGGAATGGCTTGGATGATCACGAACAAAAGGTCGCCACCGGAGTGTATTTCTTCAAACTAGCTGCAGGAAAATTTGTGAAGACAAGGAAAATGGTTTTGCTAAAATAAATGAAAAGGAGGATTAGCATGGATTGGAAGATCAGTATAGTAGCTTTGGCGCTTGCACTTTCGTTCCCTTTTTCAGCCTGGTCCGATGTTGTAGGAACAACTTACTCCACCATTTTGGTTGAAGATCCAAAGATTACTTTAAATGGGGATTTAGCAGACTGGGAGAAGATAGGGTTAGAGCCAGTCAATATTGAACATTTCTGGTTTGGACCCACAACAGATGCGGCAGACATTTCGGGAAACTTCCGGACTTTTGTGAGTAGGGATCACCTATATATAGGGGTTAAGGTAAGCGACGACCTGGTGTGCTCAGGCACTACATGGGGCAGAAAATGGTTTCAGGATGATGTCGTGCAGATATCTTTTAATGGGGATCTGGACGCTGACAAGATACCGGTGTTTGAGATATGGGAGAAGGACTATTTCGATCTCAACGACGGGGAGATACAGATTGTGGCGGACGCACCGGGAAAGGTTCATCTGGAAGGTTCAGGAGTCTTTTTCTATCCCGTGACAGATCCCTACGATCAGGAGATTCCGTATACATGGGAGCTTTTAGGAGTAGAGGCAGTAGTTAAGCGTACAGATACAGGATATATAGTTGAAATGCGTATACCTAAAGAAGTATTAGGTGTGGAGCAATTCGTTCAAGGAACCCAGATCGGTTTGAATGTGCGAATTATAGATGATGATGATGGGGGAGAACATGACAATGTTTTAAGTTGGACTAGAGAAAAGGAAACCGAGGGTACGATACCCTATGGGATAGTACAGGTAGAAGCAGTTCCAGCGGCTTCCGAGTTGGTAGATTTAGTTGTTGGGGAGGTGAAAGTAGAAGAAGGTTCACAAGAGCTGTTGGTGACTATGGAGCCGCAGGAGAGCTCAGAAGTGCACGCTATTTCTGCTCTTATCTCCGAAGGAAAGGTAACTGAAGCTCAGGCCAAATTGGAGGAATGGGTCGAGATCCGTAAGGAAGATACGCAAAGAAGACGGGCGGTGTACCTTCTGGGGAGATTTTACTGGCAGTCTGGACAGTATCAGAAAGTGATTCAGACAATGGAAAAACTTGTGCATCTTTCATCATCAGAGATTGTAAGATGCCAGGCTCTACAGGTGATGGCTAATGCGTATGATGCCTTGGGGGAATATCAAAAAGCTATTACGAGTTGTGAGCAGATACTCAATATTGTAGACTCAGGTTCATATGTGGCAAAGTATGCGACCGTAGAAATGGGGCTATATAAGATCAAACTGGGAGAATATGAGCAAGGCTTGCGGCTGTATGAAGAGGCCTGGAAGGAAAGAGAAGGTTCTCGACTATTAGCGTTTGGAGCTGCTTATCAAGGACAGGGTATGTATAAGGATGCCATCGCCCAATATGAGAGTGATGTCGTACAAACAGTGCATCCCAGGATCAAACTGGTAGGACTTGAGAAAGTGGCGAAGATGTATGAAGAGTCTTGGGAGGTTTTGGAGCGTAGAAAAGATTCCCCCGGGCAAAGCTGGGTATCAATTCTAATGGCGCTAGTATCTGTTTATGAAAAACAGGGAAGACATAGAGAGGCCATTGCCCAATATCAGAAAGTTATGGAGTTATATCCCAACCTTGAAGCATCGGCTCAATATTCGATAGGCTACAATTACTGGTTACTGTTTGAAGTTGATCGTGCTATCGTGGAGTTCGAAAAGGTACTGGATAATTATGCTGACGTTATTTCTAAAGAGTACCTTGCTAATACACAAATTTATTTGGAACAACTCTATGCTATGAGAAGAAATTATCCCGGAGAGGAATGGAGGGTAGTCGGAAATGCGTTGGATATGGTGAATGCTGGCAGATATGAGGAAGCTGCAACCATATATAAAGATCTCCTTGACCATGCTCATGAGGGCCTCAATGGCCGACTCATTCGCACTGTAGGGGATATGTTCCGCAAACGGGGAGTGTTTAAGGAAGTCTTCTCCGAATTCCTGCAATTGCAGGGAATTGAACAGTAAGACTAACAATTATCCTGGCTTAGATTCCCGGCAGAAGAGAGGAGTATTATCTTTATGAACTACAAGTCCATAGCGAAGCAGAACACCATAAGGTTGCTAACCTTAACGTGAAATGGAAAGGGAGATAAAGATGCAGCCAAGAGAAATCATAATTCTGTTTGTCGTGTTACTAGTAGCAGCGCTTTTGTGGAGCAATACTTATTCGTGGCATGACGAGATTCATCAGATACAATCACAGTACGGAGCTCTGGGTTTACCAGAACCTGATAGGGCAGAATTTACTTGTGATCAAACATCTACTTATTTCGGAGAGAACGAGATGAATAGTAACGATGGTGCTAACTACTGGGTATGGAACCAAGAACACATGGATAACATGGATTGCTTTCGAGAATGGTATGATGACAAGGTTACTGCCTCAAGTATTTACAGAACTCCCGATTGGAATGATAATGAAGGTGGTACACCAAAAAGTCGCCATATGTATGGTACAGCTGGTGATGGTTGGAAGTATGGTGTAGGGGATACTTTATGGCAATCCCTATCATCTGATAGTGAAAGGGATAGAATTGAGACCGGAGTTAATCTTTACTTTGATTTTGTAAAAAAGAAGTCTGATCATCTTCATTTAAGAACTGGTTCTGTCCCTCCTTGCTAACAGGTGGACATGGATATATGTGCAAGCTGATGGAATATTGAGAATTTACCTTCTTCGCTTCCATCTCCAAAGATGAGTTTAAAGATCCTCGAAAGGAATATAAGATGAAACGAAAATACTCTCTGCTACTTTTCTTCGTATGTGTCACTTTAGTTCTCTCCGCTACCAATTGGCTAAGTACACAAGGGGATGCTCAAGAGCAAAGAACCTTATTTGATGTGGAGGGCTGGTCTTTTTCAGATGATGATGCCCAAATAATCAAGCACGGCGATCTTCGTTCTGCAAGCATTGTGATTACTAAATTGTGGAGACTTCTCGGTAGAGAGGGTAAAGACGCAGTCAGGCCAGCTGTGCCTGCGTTAATATACAGATTCAATGAACTAGAGACGGAACCTCTATTAAAGGGGCCACCAGGGGAATTACAAGCGGAAAGTACATTAGGAATTCTAGAGCTGTTGGGTAGAATAGGCGATGAGCGCTCCAAAGCTATTCAGCTTGAAGGCATGAAGTATGGACGAGGAGTAGCTTGGGGTTTGATGGAACTTGGACGCTCCGTAGTGCCTGACATTATTGATTCGCTAGGTAGTACCCGACGAAGAATAAGAAGGGGAGCTATGTTAACACTCAGGAAGATTGCTACGTTGGATCCCAACTTTTTGACTAAAGAAGATAAAGATAATATCAGGGAGCGTCTTCATTCTCTTTTAGGGGATTCGAAGGTCACATATAGGACACCCAATATCGTGGCATTAGAGGTTTTTGGGGATGCTTCCACTATTCCTATTCTGCAGAAGATAGCAGCGCAAGATCCATATGTTCAACCTAACAGTGGTAGGTACGAGAACAGGATCTATGCAAAGAAGGCTATAGAAAAGATAAGAGCTGCCCGGCAATCAAAAAACGAGTCACAGAGCCCTGTGAATTCTGAGTAATATATGTATGGATTCCATATTTCCAGATCGAAGTGGTATGAATTGCACTCTTCTAAAATCGATGCTACTGTGTCAGATTTTCTTGAAGAAGTGCATGATCCCATCCCCAGTTGACGTATCTACTTTCACAGGCTAATTTCTTTTAGGCAAATCATCCTTACTTCACCCACATTGTTTTCCTCTTCCCTTAAGTTTATCTGTAGGCGAAATCTCTCCATTTCCAGTGACTCTAGCTGATTAAAGGCTGAAATCTGTGAAATCACTCAAAGTCCTCAAAAATTCTATATATCATCTAAACTCTTAATTTTATTAATACTTTCTTTAAGGTATTGTACTCTATCTTGAATTTATAAAAACTCAAAAAAGTTTTGGATGTTTTGTCTCTCTCACGTATCTATACTATGACAGTGATATAAATTTCTTATAGTATTTGTAGAATGATTGATAAATACTAAATATTTGTAAAATATATATATTTTATCATCAAAAAAGGGTTGGAATTGTACTATAGTATTGTCGATGGCAGATGTGATCGAGAAGACGTATTTATTCTAGTAGAAAAAAAAAGAATTTCTTATGAATTAGTAAGCCTACAAAAGAAGGAGGGTTCGATGATTCGCATAATTTATTTCATAGGATTATTGATGCTGGTAATGTTTCTTGGAGTAGTGCAGGGAGATGAATTGCCGGTGTTGGGTTTATATGAAGGTGATAACTTAGTATTTCTTTCAGTAGTAAATGAGGGAGAATTGACTTTAAAGGGGGTAGGGGTTGAAGTGAGAGCGAAAGATCTACCCGAGTGGGTTCAGATCGGAGAACTAGTGAAGCGGATAGATATACCTAAAAGGTCTACTGGAACAGAAAAACTAACGATTCCCATGTATGTGGAGGAAGAAGTGGTGGGTGAAACCTTCGAGCTACCAATAGTGTTAAGCGTTGCGGATGGCCGTACTTGGACATTCGAGGTGTTGGTAGAGATTAAAAAGGCTCGTCCAAAGTCCTTCGCGCTCACGCAGAACGCACCCAATCCGTTCAATCCAGTTACAGTGATTCAGTATACATTGGGAGGAACTGAAACTGTTCCCACGCAATTGAAGATATTCACATTATGGGGCAGAAGATACGGACATTGGTGAATGAGCCCCAGGCGCCTGATTATTACTCCGTCATATGGAATGGCTTGGATGATCAGGAACAGAAGGTCGCCAGCGGAGTGTATTTCTTCAAACTAGCTGCAGGAAAATTTGTGAAGACAAGGAAAATGGTTTTGCTAAAATAAATGCAAAGGAGGATTAGCATGGATTGGAAGATCAGTATAGTAGCTTTGGCGCTTGCACTTTCGTTCCCTTTTTCAGCCTGGTCCGATGTTGTAGGAACAACTTACTCCACCATTTTGGTTGAAGATCTAAAGATTACTCTAAATGGGGATTTAGCAGACTGGGACAAGATAGGGTTAGAGGCAGTCAATATTGAACATTTCTGGTTTGGACCCACAGCAGATGCGGCAGACATTTCGGGAAGATTCCGGACTTTTGTGGGAAGGGATCACCTGTATATAGGGGTTAAGGTAAGCGACGACCTGGTCTGTTCAGGCACTACATGGGGCAGAAAATGGTTTCAGGATGATGTTGTGGAGGTGTCTTTTAATGGGGATCTGGACGGGAACGTACAAGTGTTGCGGGGGAAAGAGAAGGACTATTTTGATCTCAACGACGGGGAGATACGGATTGTGATGGACGCACCGGGAAAGGTTCATCTGGAAGGTGCGGGTGTCTTTTTCAATGTCGAGCCATATCCCTATGCGCAGGAGATTCCGTATATATGGGAGCTTTTAGGAGTAGAGGCAGGAGTTAAGCAGACAGATACCGGATATACAGTTGAAGTGCGTATACCAAAAGAAGTATTAGGTTTAAGGCAATTCGTTCAAGGAACTCAAATCGGTTTGAATGTGAGAATTGTAGATGATGATGATGGGGGAGAACGTGATAATGTATTAAGTTGGATTAGGTATAAGGAAACCGAGAGTGGGTATCCCTACGAGGTCGTACAGATGGGAACCGAGAGTGGGGGTCCCTACGGGGTGGTACAGATAGAAGGTGTTACAGAGTCTTCGGAGATGGTAGACTTAGTCGTCGGGAAGGTGAAAGTAGAACAAGGTTCACAGGAGCTGGTGGTGACCATGGAGCCGCAGGAGGACTTAGAACTTCAGGATATTTATGGCCTTATCTCCGAAGGCAAGATAACTGAAGCTCAGGCAAAATTGGAAGAGTGGGTCGAGATCCGCAAGGAAGATAGGCAAAGAAGACGGGCGGTGTACCTTCTGGGCAGATTTTATTGGCAGTCTGGACAGTATCAGAAAGTGATTCAGACAATGGAAAGACTTGTGCATCTTTCATCATCAGAGATTGTAAGATGCCAGGCCCAACAGGTGATGGCTAATGCGTATGATGCCTTGGGGGAATATCAAAAAGCTATTACGAGTTGTGAGCAGATACTCAATATTGTGGACTCAGGTTCATATTTGGCAAAGTATGCGACCGTAGAAATGGGGCTATATAAGATCAAACTGGGAGAATATAATCAAGGCTTCCAGTTGTATGAAGAGGTCTGGAAGGAGCGAGAAGGTTCCCGACTAATAGCGTTTGGAGATGCTTATCGACAAGGGATATATAAGGATGCCATTGCCCAATATGAGTTTGATGTCGTACACACAGTGCATCCCAGGATCAAACTCGTAGGACTCGAGCAAGTCGCGAAGATGTATGAGGAGTCTTGGAAGGTTTTGGCGCAAAGAAGGGATTCCCTCGGGGAAAGCGGGGTATCAATTCTAATGGCGTTAGGGTACGTTTATGAACAACAGGGAAAATACAAGGATGCCATTGCCCAATATCATAAAGTAGGCGAGTTATATCCCAACCTTGTAGCATTGGCTCAATACTCGATAGGTCAAATCAATTTTAGAGTGGGCGAGTACGAGCAAGCCAAAGAAATTCTGGAGAAGCTGATAGACGAGCATGTGAATTATCCAGAACTAGTGCGGAAATCAAGGAGAGTCTTGCTCATGATACATAAAAGAAGCGGTGGAACGTTACTCGATAGGTCAAATCAATTTTAGAGTGGGCGAGTACGAACAAGCCAAAGAAATTCTGGAGAAGCTGATAGACGAGCATGTGAATTATCCAGAACTAGTGCGGAAATCAAGGAGAGTCTTGCTCATGATACATAAAAGAAGCGGTGGGACGTTATAAAGTCTTGACAATAAGGAGGGTTACAGTATGAAAAAGTGGTTATTTCTTCTCACAGCGCTGATTTGCTTGCTTTGCGTAGTTAGTTTGAAACAGATAGGGAGCTCTGGTGGCGGCTGCTCTAGCATAGGCGATTGTATAGCAGACATTGCGGAAAACCTGAATGGTTGTGATTATACTTGGGGAGGAGGACACGGTACACCCTCTGAACGGGAAGATGAATATAATAACAACGAGTTCACGAGTACTTGTGATGAGGGTTTGGACTGTTCAGGACTTGTCCTTACGACTCTTGCAGTGTCCGGGAAAGATATTGGCGACACAAATATGGACGGTATCGCTAATAACCGTACTCACTTCGATGAAGTCACAGCGACAGGCGACTATAAAAGAGGCGATATCATTGCCTTAAAAGTTGATAGCAATGAATTTACCCACGGTGGAATTATTACAAAACTGGAAGGCAATAATGTGGTCGATATACACACAGCATCTGGTAACCAGAATAATGACGATCCTGACAGCATTAACAAAAAAAATGATAGAAATATGTCAACTAACACCTATTGGGGTGAGAATTCAACCCATGATCGAGTAGTTCTAAGACCCAAGGGGTGTTGATCACTGTACTGAATTAAATAGTTAATGTGTTCCTTCATATAGGATTCGGTCCTGAAAGACTTCGGTAAATACTAGGAGTTATACATATGAAGCAAAGAATTTTCTCTATTTCCGTAGGAATCACAGCGGCGCTACTGTGCTGTTGTATTGCCTCAGCCAAAGCCCAGATTCTGTTTAAAAACCCCAAAGTTGTTTTCTCCGCTCCAGAAGGGGCAAATCCAGGAGAGTTTGGACGGAGTGAGCCAAAGCCAGAAGGTGAGCCTGTATATCCGTATGATTTTACTGTTGATTCCAATGGTAACTTCTGGATTCAAGACGATGTGAATGCTAGGATACAGAAGTTTAACAGGAATGGAAAGTTCATACTTGCATGGAGGCCGCCTGAAGATGGATGGCGGATACGCATAGGGGCAAGTTTGGAGGCGGATAACCAGGGTAACATTTATGTAGTGACTGAGAATAGGGCGATGGAGGTTTTGAGAGGCTCTAAATTAGACAATCAGGCTAAGTTTGTGAGCCACTTTCAGTGTGAGTTTGGACGTTTTACTGAGCTTTCCCTGCGCGTTAATTCTAAGGGGGATATATCCATATTCGGTGACTCACGTGCTCTATTTCTTAACAAGGAAGGCACGACTGTGCTATCAAGGGGATATGTTCGCCGAATAACTACCTCAGCCTTTTCTGATTATACTTTGTTACATAATTATCCGGAAGGCGGAGACCCTTGGGGAGCGTTTGAGCGATATGCGCAACGCCCTGAAAAAGGCATCTCTGGATTGCCAGTAACATTTACTAAGCAGGGCTCACGCGTGGGAGATCTAGTCGCAATTGATGGACAAGGCAACTCATTTGTTAATGCACTAGATGAGCGAAAGTTTAGTATGGAAATTTACGGTAGTGGTGGAGAGTACCTTGGGAAAATTCCTGAATGTCCTAAGAAAACCGTACCCAGACCAGGTGATGGTGATGATTTTGTTGTAGATGGAAATGGGAATCTATATCAGTTACAGCTATTTCATCCAAACTGGGGGCCGGAATCAGCTGAGGGGTGGGTCAAGATATGGAAGTGGGAAAGGCTGTAGACTCAGAGGAAGCAACCTAACTTTGAGAGTTAGACTTTCCAGTTCAGTAACGAATGAAGGCAGATGGATCGAAAAACATTGTGCGACGTTGTGTCGTTTTCATAAAAGCCCACGGAGTCTGGAACATCCGGCTCGTCAGAAATGGCGGGCCTATAAGGCTCCCTTTTTAATATCTTCGACGATCCCGATGAGGACATCCACCGCGGTTTTCAGGAAACGTTCTCCCTTCTCTGCTGAGGCAAAATTTGGATCTCCGTAGTTTCCTCTGGCAGTAATATGATCTATCTTCTTAAATAGTAAGGTCTTAGAAGCTAATTTTGATTTAGGCGGGAAGCCGTCCTTCTGGAACCTGTCCGTCTTGACTAAATCGGGATGGGCCGTCATCATAACGGACGTTTCCATCTCGCCTGCGTGTCCCCATCCGTGGGGCCCTGCCTCTCTTATCTTCTCCAACTCGTCAAATTCGTACCAATTTATCCCGTAGACGTTCGCATCAGGCCATGCCTCCATGAGTCTCTGGAGCGCTACTCCCATATTAGGTACGTTTCCCCCATGTCCGTTGAGGACAATGATCCTGTTGAAGCCAGCATCTATCATACAGCTTACAGTTTCCACGATGATATTTATGTGTGTCTCCGACTTCGCAGTTATTGTCCCCTTAAACCTCATGTGATGAGGAGAGTAACCGAGCCACTGCGTGGGCAGGCATAGAATATCATCCGGTATCGTTTCATCCAGACGATCCACTATCACCGTTACCTCGGCTGTGTCAGTGACGAACGGAAGGTGTGGACCGTGCTGTTCGAATGATCCTATAGGGAATATCACTACAAGGTCTCTTGACACCTTCTCCATGTCGGGCCAATTCAGTTGGGCAAGTTTCATGTTTTTTCCTCAGCTTATGAAAACCCTTGGGAGCCGAGTCCCGAGCGCTGAAACTACCTCGTGGGGGATGCTGTTCATCCACTCTGCGACATCCCAGGTGGTTATCTGATTATGCCTCTGCCTCCCCATAACTACGACTTCCTCTCCCAACGCGACCCGGGGAATATCCGTAAGGTCTACGACGAACTGATCCATGCAGACTCTCCCCAGGATCGGGGCAAACGTGCCTTTGACCAACACCTTTCCTCTGTTGCTATGCGCGCGGGAATAGCCGTCTCCATAGCCCAGTGGGACTATTCCTAACACGCTTTTCCTATTTGTTACGAAGCTCCTGCCGTAGCTTATGTTTTGGCCCTTCGGCACACTCCTGATCTGCGTTATGCGCGCTTTAATGGTCATAGCGGGTCTCAAAGGGATATCGCACGACTCTGGAGTCGGCGGTATCCCGTAGATCAAGAGCCCGGGGCGGACCATGTCAAAGTGGGACTCAGGTAAGAAGGCTATGGCGGCGCTATTTGCTGTGTGTCTCCATTTGGGAGCTATGCCTGCACAGGAGAGCTTCGAAAGAACATCGGCGAATTTACCAATCTGCTGCCTTGAAAAGCTCAGGTCGGGCTGGTCGGCACTGGAAAAATGCATCATCACACCCTCTATCTCTATTCCGGGATGAGCCGTAAGCTCTTGAGCAAAGCTGAGGGCTTTATCCATAGTCACCCCGATTCTTCCCATCCCTGTGTCGATCTTTATGTGAACCTTAGCTGGGATACCTCTTTTTACCGCTTCCCTTGAAAGGGATTCCGCCGCTTCTATGTTCGTTACTACGTGAGAGATGTAATTATTTACTATATCCGGGGCTTGATCGGGGAGAGGACATCCCAAGATGAGTATGGGGTCTTTTATACCGTTCTCTCTGATCGCAAGCGCTTCGTCTAATATCGCCGCCCCGAGCATCGTCGCCCCCGCCTGGAGGGATGACCTGGAGACCTCTATTAACCCGTGCCCGTAGCCGTTGGCTTTCGTCACGGCCATGACCTGGGTTTTATCCCCTACAACGCTTTTAATGCTCCTTATGTTCTGCTTTACGGCCTCAAGGTCCACCTCTATCCACGCGGGTCTCACTATATTTCTCCATCTCCTCCCAGCCCTACCAAGTAGACAGCAGTTAGTAGACAGGGGGTACTTCCTCCCACCCCTTGAGATTGCTTCGCTGACCCTTCGCTACGCTCTGGGCTTTGTCTCGCAATGACACAGGACGTGCTCGGAGTGACGGTGCTGGGATTCGACCCTTAGTCTTTGCGAGGGGTGACCCCTGATTGAATCTATCGGGGGCCCGCAGCAATGTCGTAGACCGGAGGGAGCAGGGGGAGTCCCTGTTTGCTGTCTACCATTTTCGGGCTATTGCAGGCTGAACGCCTTGAAATCCCACGCCAATCCGGTAGTAATCTCCCATTCGGGGCTTTCTTCAGCCATTCCGATGCTCCCCACTACATCTAATCTGTGTCCCTTTTTGCTCTTGAACTGAAGACCGGCGCGGACGGATAAGAGGTCATCGAACCGTGATGTCCCTTTTCTAGCGTATATCTCCGACAGAAAGCTCAAAGTCCCTTTCGACGGGTACATAAGCGACAGTCCAAAAGTGTAGACATCGTGCTGGGCGTTGTTCCTTGTCGGATTTCCGAGGATGCCTAACCCCAAGTCCAAAGAAGTGCGCAGCGAGCCGAAATTCTTGGTGATCGGGAACGATCCCATAAAGTCGTTTTCATCTGTGCCAATGCCGAACTCCTCTTCGGCGTTGGGTAGCTTCGTTCCGAACCTGACTGCTACTGAGGGATAGGATCCTCGTTCTTTGAAGAGTCTCACCTTCGTGAAGAACGTCGCATCACCGACGTCCCTGTCGTTCCCGATGATGTCGTCACTTTGTAAGACTGCGGAGGGGAAGGCGAGCTGTATTTCGACTATCTTTCCGACTCCGATATTTGCTCCGAGGACGCCCAATCTGACTTGGGTTCTTGATTTAGCGTCCGTTTGGAAGTTGTAGCTTTTGCCCCAATACTCAAAGCCGATCTCCAGTTCTATTCTGCCCGGAGCCAGGAGTTCTGCGTTTTCTGTGATAAATGGCCTCTGTGCGTAGACGGGTTCATAAGCTGTAAGGAAGATTATAAAGGTAAGAAAAAGAGGCAATATCCTTCGGCAAAGATCCATTTAATTCTCCGATTTCAATCTACCCCCGATAGATTCAATCGGGGGCTACTCCATATATTCGTCCTGACCGATTCCCATCCTCGTGAGCGCCGCTGCTGTAGGAATGGACACTGCGAGCCCCAATATCGCCTGAAAGGTGTTGCCGGGCAGTGCTCCCAAGGCGGCGCCCCACCCGAACAGCTGAGTTTCACACATAAAGTAGCCGGACAGCATCCAGGCGCCGCCCAGAAGGATTATGGGAATAGCCAGAAGGATGCCGGTTCTGTCCAGAAGCGACTTTCGAGTCATACTGAAAAGTTTTCCGACCAAGAGTCCCTCTATCCCCTTTATAAATAGTGTCATCGGAGCCCAAAGGAAGTATCCTCCCAAAAGGTCAGCTAAAGATGATCCCAGGCCCCCTGCTATGGCTCCAGTTTTTGCCCCGAACAGAAGGGCCGAGACGAACACCATCGAATCGCCCAGGTTCACATAGCCCTTGGTAGCTGGAGTAGGAACCTTTATGATCATGGTAGCCACAGCGGTCAGGGCAGTAAGCAGAGACAATCTGGCAAGCTCCCTTGTGGTCATAGAACTCTCTACCTTAGAAGTTACCGCCTTTTTCTCTTATGTTCTTGACCGCTTTTTCCGCCTGCTCTCCTCTGAGAACTATCTCTCCCAAGATGGGGCAGTATATCTTAACTATCGTCTGCGACTTGTCTCCGGGAAACTTTCCCACCTGTTTTCTTTCTCTGATAATTCTCGGCGTACATTCCACAGCTTTTTACCTCCTTTAGCCCGAATAATTCACAAAAAAAGGCCGTGTACTAATTAAGGGATTGTAAGATATTATAGTTATGCCGTTTAACTACCTTCGGTGTCATTGCGAGCCGAAGGCGAAGCAATCTCGATTCTGTGGTAGATGTAAGACTCTCCGGCTCTCATAGGCGACTACCATAAAACCTTGAGATTTCTTCGTCGCGTTGCTCCTCGCAATGACTCCACCAAGTTTATAAATTTATCGGGTTAGATGACTTTCTTCTTCTTTAAATCTGCTATCTCCTCGTCGCTCAAATCTGCAATGTTCTTTAAGACCTCATCAGTATGCTCCCCCAGAAGAGGAGCAGAGTCGGTTATCTCCACTCTATCCTCTGAGAATTTCAAGGGAGATCCTGCAACCTTGAGCTTTCCGATCTTCTTATGTTCTGACTCCAATATCATCTCCCTAGCCTTAACGTGTTCGTCCTCCACAACTTTGTCTATTGTATTTATAGGACCGCAGGGGACATTTGCCCGCTGAAGCAGCTCCTCCCACTCCAGAGAGGTCTTGGTTAGAAGACTTTGGGCTAGGATAGGTCGAAGTTCTTCATAGTTATCCGTCCTGTCGGCATTGGTTCGAAATCTCTTATCTTCAATTAAGTGTGGGAGTCCCAACACCTGGCAGAGCTTTGCCCACAACGTATTATTGCCCGCAGCTATTACTATGTATCCGTTCTTGGTCTGGAGGAATTCAAAGGGCGTAATGGTCGGATGACGGGATCCTAGCGGTTTGGGAACTTCTCCATTTACAGCATAGCGAGCGATGGCATTCTCCAGAAGCGAGACCTGACAGTCCAGCATGGCTATATCTATGTGTTGTCCCACGCCCGTGAACTCTCTGGCGTAAAGAGCGGAAACTACACCCACCACGGCGTACATAGACGCTCCCAGGTCACCTATAGATGTGCCGACCCTGATGGGCGGATCTCCCTCTCTTCCAGTTAGACTGGCTATTCCCCCCATTCCCTGTATGATGGCGTCGTAGGCGGGTCTCTCTGAGTAGGGACCCGTCTGTCCGAAGCCCGATATAGAGGTGTATATAAGTCTTGGATTTTCACCTTTTAGAGATTCGTAATCGAGCCCAAACTTCTTCATCGTCCCCGGTGTGAAGTTCTCCACGAGCACATCGCACTTGCGGGCCAATTTCGCCAAAATTTCAGCGCCTTCCCTCTTTCTCATGTCCAGGGTTACGCTCTTTTTGCCCCTATTTATACTGATGAAGTAGGTGCTCTCTTTGTCCTTGAAAGGACCTATGCCCCTTGCTTCATCTCCTGTCCCTGGAAGCTCAATTTTAATTACCTCGGCCCCCATGTCAGCCAAGATCATCGTGGCATAGGGCCCTGACAGGACTCTGCTTGTATCTAAGACTCTCACTCCTCTCAAGGGTCCAGTCATCGTCTTTTGACTCCTAAAAGAATACCAAATTAGCAGAAAGAAAAGATCAGTAGGTAGCCAGAAACATAAGCTTAAATTAGACTGGAAGAGAGTCAAAGTCAAGCGGTTTGTTATAGGCTTATATAATTCTCAAAAATTAGCAAAAATACCTTGACAGACAGATATAAGTGTTTTATAGTTATGTCATATGTATTAATAATAAATCATGCGATAACTATACCAAACTAACTGGGGAAGTGATCAAAATGTTAGAAGAGGTTTGGAAGAGCTTTGACGAGAACAATATCACTCACAGCGTGGCGCATCATCTGATGTCAATCTTGGAACTGACTCAGGCCCACGGATACGCCCGTGTATCTGATATTGCCAGGAATTTAGACATAACCAGGGGAAGTGTATCTATTACTCTCAGACCACTTAAGATGAGAGGATATATCCTTCAAGACAGTAACAAATTCCTCCAACTTTCGCCTGAAGGGGAGAATCTTGCACAGGCTATCCAGTCCAAGAGAAAGATATTCATAAAATTCTTCGATGAAGTGCTAAAAGTGAGCCCGGTGCAGGCGGAGATAGACGCCTGCAAGGTGGAACACTTGATCAGCGACCAAACGGCTGAAAAGCTTCTGAGCTTCTTACGATTCCTATTTCAGGATAATAAAGAGACTCATGCATTCCTGGCTGCGTTTGAAAAACACCAAGACGGATGTACCGATTTGGAGAAATGTCCCGTGTGCGACGAGGGCGAATGCCTTATGCATCAGTCCTAATAGAGTTCCAATCGAAATGGATGCCATTCTATATTATCGTATAATGAATCTCTCCCACATCTTGATCAACCGTAAACTATATAACAAGAGGTGATTTTTCTCGCTTACGGTGAATTGATGCCCAAAATGGAATCTCTTTCGACAGGACTTATGAAATGTTTAGGTCTTCCCTGTGAGCATCGTCTGGATGATGGGGTGTCAAACGGGCTAAGAAAAGTAGCGCTGGTAGGGAATCCGAATGTCGGCAAGAGCGGGAAGATAGTTTATATTCACTCTCACGACTCTCAAAAACTTCAAAAGCTTATGTCTATGGGGATACTTCCGGTGATGTCGTTAGATTTTATTCGAAGGTTCCACTCTTTTGTATTTCAGGTGGAGCATTCTCAATTTGCGGTGGACAGCGAGATGGCGGACGAGGTATATGTCAGAATCGAGGAGCCGTAAAGTACTTGCCCTTTTTACGAGTGGAGTTCCTGGATCACTCTTAATCTATGGATAATGACTCTCTGTAACAACAAAAAACAAGAGGGGGATATCGAAATGCTTTCAAGGTGGTGGGTGGTGTCTGCTGCAGTATTCATATTTGTTGCTTGCAGCGGAGCGATATGGGCGGAGGAGGTTGAAAAGCCACGTCTGTCAGTGCCAGGGGGGATATACGACAAGCCCTATATACGGCGAGCCGGAAGGGCTACTGTGCTAGGGGGATACATGGACCACGAATTGGAGTGGGCCGAAGACGGGGATAAGACCTTCGATCAGCACAGGTTTCTCCCCTTTATCTACTCAGAGGTTACAGACCGCATCCACATATCCGCAGAGATAGAGTACGAGCACGGAGGATTGGTAAAGGGAAAAGGGGATACAGACGGCGAGATAAAGCTGGAGTTTGCTACCTTCGACTTTCTGATAGACGAATGGTTGAACATCCGCGGCGGAGTCATATTGTCCCCGCTTGGGAAATTTAATCTCATACACGACAGCCCAATAAACGATCTTACGGACAGACCTATGGTCGACAGACAGATTATCCCCACGAGCCTGAGCGAATCGGGCATGGGTATCTACGGGACGCTCTATCCGACTGATCTTTCACTTTTGGGCTATGAGATATATGTGGTGAACGGCTTCAATAACGGGATTATAAGGGACGGTGATATCAGGATCAGGAGCGGAAGAGGGAGTCAAAAAAACGATAACAACGAGGATAAGGCGATTGCAGCAAGGGTGAACTTGAGTCCGAAATTGGGCATAGATTTGGGAGCATCTGTTCATACGGGGGATTACGACGACGAGGGCAAACACAATCTGACGATTTTCGCTCTGGACGGAGCATATACCAGAGGAGCCTTAGACCTTCTGGGCGAGTATGCAAGAGCGGAGATAGATATAGAAAGGCTGATTTACCGAACGCCGCAGGGTCTCAGCAAGGATATTACCTTCAGGGAAGCTATCATTTTCTACACGACGTCATCTTGCCCGGCTCTGTATCTACAGGCGTGGTCAGATGGGACTCCGTAGATTTCGATGCGGATATAGAGGGCGATGATGAGGAACGACTGACATTGGGCTTAAATTTTAGACCTGTGGAAGATTCTGTCTTCAAGATAGACTGGCAGTTCAATTGGGAGAGGGGCGAAAATATTAGCACTCGGAGCGAGCCGAAGAACCGCTTCTTTTTCTCGATAGCTTCCTATTTTTAGATAAATGTGGAGGAGATCAGAATCTGTAAGCAATGTCATTGCGAGCCAACAGAAGCAATCAGAATTTTCCTGTGCGTTGTGATATTGAGCTTTCCATGGGGATCTGCTTACGCTCAAGAGGAAAGACCGAGCGAGGAGGAGATAGGTTCTATCCAGGTCTATCTGACCGAGGAGGAGGCCTTAAGTAAGATGTTTCCGAACACCGACAGCGTCTCTCTCGAATACATATTTTGAGCGATGAGGAGAAGAAGGAGATAGAGGGACGTTTGGGATGGAGATTGGAACAGAACCGGTTCAAGGTCTCTATCGGATGGAGCAAAGGGAAGATCGCCGGCTATTCGATGATAGCGAACCAGATAGGTATGTACAGACCCATCACCTTTATAGTCAAGGTCGATCCCGAAGGGAAAATAGCGAATATGGCTATTCTAGTGTATAGAGAATAGAGCGGAGGAGAAGTTAAAAGAAAGCGTTTTTTGCACCAATTTTTCGGAAAAAGTTCTCATAGCAAAATCAGAATGAACAGGGATATTATCAATATCACAGGGGCTACTCTATCTGTTAGGGCTGTGATTGCTGGCACCAAGAGGGTCTTGACCCTGATAGACGAACTCTATATGAGGGAGGGAAATGGCGCAAGTAAGAATAGATAAACCGACCAAGAGAGGCACTCTTGTCAACAAATCTAATGGAGCTATAAAGAGACGTAAGGATATAACCAAGCAGGTTCCGGTATATAGGAGCCTCAAGCGCTGTCTTCGTATTCCTGGTTTCTGTAAGCGGGTTACTTTTGCACTATCCTGGACTCTTGGGAGGCGCAGCCGAGAAGACTCTTTCGATAGCTGTGGACCCTGAAGATCCATACCGCTCCCCTTGACAGAGCGACAAATATTTCGCAAATTGGGGTTTGAGAAGGGAGGTCAAGGTGTCGAGCCCCGAAGTGAAAGATGGTAAGCGCTGGACGGCGACCCGTAAGGGAGAGATTGTGTTGGCTCTTTTGAGAGGAGCAGATCTATCTGAGGTGTGTCGTAAGAATGGAATTAGCCAGTCGCAGGCGTATGCTTGGCGTGATAGTTTCTTAGAAGGGGGCCAGGAGAGTCTGAAGTCTCGGCGTGGTCGCAAGGATCCGAAGGAGCGAGAGGTTAGCCGGTTGGAGCGCAAGGTAGGGCAGTTGACGCTCCAGTTGGAGATACTCGAAGAGGTAGCCCGTCTAAAAAAAACGAAGCGGTTGCCTTGAGTGGGCGGTTTTTGGGTCGAGGCTATTCCCGCAAGGTGGTAGCTTTGGCTTTGGGTTTGCATCGTTCGACTCTGTATAGGTTTAGGGATAGAGGTGTCAGTTCTTCTGTTAAAGAGCCTGTGATAGATGAGGAGCTTGCTTTTCGTATTCGAGGGATACTGGACCAAGAAGAGGCATTTGGTCACAGGCGGGTTTGGGCGCATCTTCGTTTCAAGGAAGGGGAATGTGTCAACGTTAAGAAGGTTCATAGGATAATGAAGCTTAAGGGGTGGCAGTGTAAGCTGTGGAATCGTCCCGGGAGAAAGGGGCCACAGGTTGCCCAGAAGCGTTCTGTGGTGGATAGTCCCGACAGTTTGTGGTCGAGTGACTTGACAAAGATTTACTGTGGAAAAGATGGTTGGTGTCCTCTTATTGCGGTGGTGGACAACGGAAGCCGGGAGGTTCCTGGGTATCGTTTTAGTCGAAAAGGGAGGGCACTGGAGGCCACAGATGCCCTGGATCGGGCCGTGATCTCTCGATACACTTCCAAGGAGGCTGTCCCCCAGGGTCTCACTTTGCGCTCTGACAATGGTTCCATCTTTTTGGCTCGGGCCTATTTGGCCAGTACCGAATATTGGGGAATTCGTCAGGAATACATACCAAGTGGTAAACCCGATTGGAACGGTGTTGTAGAGCGTTTTTTCAGGACCCTCAAGCAAGAGTGTGTTTGGCTTCACAAGTTTGAATCCTTTGAACAGGCTGAGAAGATCATATCTCAGTGGATCGATAATTACAACAAGAACAGGCTTCATTCATCCCTGGGATATAAGACCCCAAAAGAGTGGAGAAAACAATTTTATCTACTACCCCAGGTTGCTTAATTGGTGTCGCTTTCCTGGGAAGCAGTACAGATCACACAAGGTTGTTCAAAGGTACTAACATGGGATTGTACCTGTCCCCGGACGGCGGCGAAAGCTGGAATGAAGTTCCCATGCTGCTTCCATCTGAAAATGTAGTGGACGTAACCTTTGCACCGGATCAGACAAATACAGTCTACGTGGCTATAAAAGATTTCGGAACGATACGGTCGTATGACGGCGGGAGGATATGGGAGCATCTAAATCTGCCCTTTGTACCGGCTGCAGAAGGAATTCAGATTAGAAGTCTGGCTTTAGGCCCCCAAGGGACGATTTGGTTGAATACATCTCAGGGCGCTTTGTCGAGTTCAAATGGAGGCCAAACCTGGCGATGGTTGGAAAAGGAGGATGAATCAAATGGGCTCTGGGATGTGGTACATTCGATTCATACGGGATATTTCTTCGGAGAATGGTTTACCTATGTCTACGATGTTACTGCCCTCGGATTAGTCCTGCTTATAGCCAACGGTATTTACATCTGGCGAACAACCAACGGAAGGAATTCGAGGGGAAACAGAAAACCTACTCCTTGATAGAATTACGACATATTCTGTCGTTGTAGCCATTCGTTTCGCTCGACATATAGCTTCGGATGTGATATTGCTACTCACGCACCCACAGACGTAGGTGAGGGTCGCAAAGTCCGTCGAATATCTGAGAAGCTTGGGGTGCGTGAAGTAGAAAGGACGTATCTAGTATCCTATGGCTGGCACATTCGACGATGCTTCGTTTTAAGCACTATCGTCCCGACAGGCCTCAAAGATACCAGGAGCTTTGGTGATACGAACGGCGCCGTGTAATTTTATTTCCTTTTCTACGTGTCTTCTAAATTCTATTAACTTGCTATCAACAAGAAACTTTCCCGACTGGACATAAGCAACCAGAGGCTCAGCATCTGTAACGACAAGAACGTCCTTATATCGACGTAGTGTGACTTTTGAAAACCATCGGGAGAGCTCAGTGCAACTATTCTCAAGGATGAACATCTCAGAGTTGTCAATGGCCCTTTAGGCGTTCGGATCAACTTTCTCTACCAATTCTCGAAGCTCTCGGTTGCTGTCCCGACCATTTGTCGCTGCATAGAAGCGTCCAGCGGTTTTCAAGACCCGACGGATCTCCGAAAATGCCTTCATCCTATCCGGCACATGATAGAGCATATGATTGGCAATAACGGTGTAAAAGGTTTTATTCTCAAAAGGGATCGACTGGGCATCAACCACTGAAAATTTGAAATGCCGATGGCCCTCGCGAAGGTTTTGTCGGGCCTCCTGCAACATTCCCCTCGATAAATCTGACAGAGTAATATACCAGCCCTCAGGAACGCGGTCGTTATTCGTGAGCCATAAAAGGCCGGGTCCACAGCCTAATTCAAGGATGCAGCTCTTTGAAGATAGATTGAACTGATCAAAGACCCGCGGGTGCCAACCGTACTTATTTGTGCTGAAGCGTTCATGAAGCTGAAACCGCGCATTGAGATTCGACGCTCCCTTATACTGATCTGTCAGCAGGTAGTTTCGGTCTATCAGCTCAGGCATAGTCGTTTTCCTCTTTCTCCAACGCTGCAATGGCGCTTAACAGAACATATTACGCTAAACTTTCGTATGAGGAAAAAAGGAGATTCTGGGCGAGAACATAAGAAAGCTATAGGGCGATGCAAGATTTAATCTCATATGCTCTTACAGCACCTGCCCTGAGAATTTGGGCCTTTCCGTCCCAAAGGACAATCACTGTGGATGGCTTTGAGCTTGGGCTGATCCCTCCATCTTTTATCAGGTCTATTTTATCTTCGAATTAACCGGAAACGTCCGAGGCTGATCTGGATGGCTTGTTTAACTTTTTGGTCTATCTCAATAAGTGCCATTTTCTATCGATATGCCTCTCGCCGATGTCTGACCCGCATCACCCTTTCCACCCTTGCCTGCTCATCAAGCTCATAGATGACTCGATGCTCCCCAATCCGAATCCGCCAATCACTCTTTGAGCTGGTGATTTTACGACATCCAGCAGGACGTGGGTCTTTGGCTAAAGTCTGAATTTCGGAAATGATGCGGTAAAACTGCTCTGCTGAAAGCCGCCTGAGGTCCCGTTCAGCCGCGCGCTCAAGATAGACCTCATACACTCGGACTATATTCCTTTAGGAAGTCCTCTAACCTCCTGAACGGAAGGGACTTCTTTCTCATCTCCCCCAACATCTCCAGGTCTTCCACATCTTCTATCCGATCTAACATTCCCCGGTACTCATCAATATCCAGGATTACTGCTGCTGGCTTGCCGTCCCGCAGAACAATTTTGGGAGCCTTTCTTTTAGCTTTGCGTCTTACATCTTCACTTCCAATGTCCGTTTTTACGATTTATTTGCTTCTCATCTTTATACAGATTTAATTTCATCTGCCGTCACAGCACCTTCCCTGAGAATTTGGACCTTTCCTTCCAAAAAGGCAATCACTGTTGATGGCTTTGAGCTTGGGCTGATCCCTCCATCTATTATCAGGTCGATTTTGTCTTTGAATTGACCGGCAACGTCCGAGGCTGATCTAGACGCAGGATAGCCTGAGATGTTGGCACTTGTAGATGTGATCGGGGATTGAAGTTTCTTCATCAGGGCTTCAACTAAGGGATTGCTGGACAATCTGACGGCTACAGAATCCCCGCCTGCCAAGAGTTCCTTCGGTAGAGAGTTTTTGGCTCTAAACACAACAGTCAAGGGTCCAGGCCAGAATTTGTCGATAAGTTTTGCTATATCGGATGGGATTTCTTCGCAGAGATCTGGGAGCATATCCCGGTGCGGGACGAGTATGCTGATAGCTTTTTCGGGAGATCTACCTTTGATTCCAAAGATTCTCTCAATAGCAGGGATATTGAAAGGGTCAGCGCCCAGGCCATAGACGGTCTCCGTGGGATATGCTATGACTCCGCCTGATCTTACTGTGTGCGCAGCTCTCTCCAGAAGTTCCTTGTCGGGATCTCTGGGATCGACTCTAATTGTGGGAGTATCGCGTCCTTCCCGTTGGAAATAGGTAAATCGGCTAGTCACGTCATACACCTACTTTTCGGACATCTCTGCCCTGTACTCCAAAAGCTTTTTCCTCACCCCTTCGTTGGAGAGGGCTATGATCTGGGCGGCTAATATCGCTGCGTTTGCGGAGTTTCCTATACCTACTGTCGCTACAGGGACTCCTCTGGGCATCTGCACTATGGCATAGAGGGCATCCGCTCCAGAGAGGGGACCTACGTCTATGGGGACTCCTATGACCGGAATTAAGGTATTGGCCGCAAGGGTTCCGGGCAGCCCCGCCGAAAGACCTGCTCCAGCTATTATAACCTTAAGTCCTCTCGATTCGGCGGACAATCCATATTGGGCCGTCCGTTCAGGATTTCTGTGGGACGATGTAACTACGATCTCGTACGGTATATTGAACTTTTCTAACGTCTTCGCGGCAGCCGACATTGCCTCCTCATCCGACCTGCTGCCCATTACTATGCCTACCTTCGCTTCGTCCATATTCTCCTCGCATAGATGAATGTTCAGGACAGAAACGGAAACGTTTCATCCCTTTGTGAATCCGAAAGTTGCCTTATATACTTACTGATCCTTTCGACTATAATCTCTATATATCTCTCCCCCTTCTCAACAGTCGCCTTTTTAGGGTTCCCGAAGGTAGAATCATCGGTCAGAAGGTGCCACGGCCGGGTTATCACTGCCCACCCCTTATCTACAGCTTCAAAGCGGCTCTTTCTCACTTTACCATCGCCAGCGTCCTCCATGTGAACCACTTCTTCACACAAAGCCAGGGTGACAGCGGCTTCCATTTCGTGGGCGTGTTCGCCGCCTTCTTCAAATATCCCATGGTACACGTCCTGTCCCACCTTCCACCAATCGACCGAGGATATGAATACATCAGTCTCATTGGAAAGTTCCCTCAAAAGGGGGCGAAACTCGTTTCCACCGTGACCGTTTAATATTACTAAATTCGGAACTTTATGGTAATCTAACGACCTGACTATATCCCCAATTAGAGTGTTCAGCGTCGATTGATGCACATTTATTGTCATTGGGAATTCCATCATATTGGAGTCCACCCCGTAAGGGATCGAGGGAAGGAGAACGACATTAGCTCCTCTAGCCTCAGCCTCTTGACATATTCTCTTGGCGATCCCTTCGCTTTCTATAGTATCTGTGCCGTAAGGAAGGTGAAAGCCGTGAGGCTCCGTGGATCCCACAGGCAAAACTGCGACCCTGTATTTCTTTTCCTGGACAACCTTGAAGGTTATATTTTTAAGATCCCATCTGGAAGACATCTAATCTCCATTGTTTGTGTGTTTTCCATTTGTAATACCAGAATGTAGGGGCGAACCCGTGTGGCAGTTGAGAAGACGATGGCGCAGCAGGCCAAGCAGTGGGTAGGTTGGACGAGAGTCGGCAACAAACCACGCAGGGGTTTGCCCAGGTTTTGAGGTCAGAAACGCGTGTCTGCACCCACTATTTATATCTTGAAAATTACAGAGTAAAGTTTGATAAGTCAACAGTTTTTTGAACGCTCGAATTTAACAAGAGCCAATGCTATGATCCCAAAGCAGGTTCTAGCCGCATTTAGCTTGACAGATGGCATCCAGTGTGCTAAATTGGCCAAGTCCATAAGGAGATAGACGAAGCCTAAACGAAAAATGTGGACAGCAGAGAGAGAGGCAGTCTAAGTGAGATTGCTTCGCCAACCCGACCCCCAATCTCCAATAGAATCAATCGGGGACAAGGGATGGGAGAGTGGTACTCTTGCTACTTGTCTTTATAACCCTTGTGAGGCGGCTATGAAAGAAAACAGAGTCAAAAAGATGCTGAAAGACGGAAAGGTCGTTCTTGGGCCATTTGTAGCGGGGGCCTATCCGGGCACGGTGGAGATAATTGGATACGCTGGGTTCGACTTTGCTATTCTGGATATGGAGCACGGCCCGCTGGATGCTCGTTTAGTGGAGGACATGTGCCGCGCTGCGGATGTTTCAGGCCTTGCTCCCATAATTCGAGTCAGGAAGAACGATCCACCTCAGATATTAAGAGCCCTCGATATCGGTTCAGCGGGCGTTCAGATCCCTCAGATAGAGAGCAAAGAGGACGCCCAAGCCGCTTCAAGGGCCGCCAAATATCGCCCATCGGGCGAGCGCGGGCTCTCTCCCTACGTCCGGGCTACTGATTACTCAGCGCGGGGTACGAAGATTACGGATGAGTTGAACGAAGAGACGATGACGGTAATCCACGTGGAGGGGATAAAGGGCATAGAAAATCTGGCTGACATAATTACTGTATCCGATATAGACGTCGTCTTCTTAGGCCCATATGATCTGTCTCAGTCTCTCGGAATACCAGGACAGGTGAAAGATCCCAGAGTAATAAACCATATGAAAGAGGCAGTCTCAAAGATTCGGGATGCCAAGATGGCGGTGGGAACCTTCGCAGACGACGTTGAGTCCGCCAAGATGTGGATAGATGCAGGAATACAATACGTATCTATCTCTGTGGATACGGCTATATTCCTCAACGCCTGTAAGAGAATTGTCTCAGACATCAGGACAAGCTAGTAGAAAGTATTCAGCAGACAGGGAAAGGCAGAGCCTAAGACTCTTCAGCCATTAAAGCACCACGGCGCAAAGATATTAGAGTTAGCGTCTTTGTGTCTTACCTGAGCCTTTGCAGCAGCGGAGAAGTTGTCCATCAGTCGCCGAAAACATAGAATATCTGTCGTCATTCCGGCCTTAGACGAGGCGGATTCCATTGGGAAGGTCCTGGGCGATATTCCCGATGGGCTGGCGGATGAGATTGTGGTAGTGGACAACGGATCGAGAGACGACACGGCCCGGGTAGCAGAGCGTATGGGACCTAAGGTGGTCTATGAGGAAAAGAGAGGATACGGATATGCGTGTCTTGCGGGGATAGCGGCTTTAGAATCGCCGGATGTGGTGGTGTTTATAGATGCGGACTACAGCGACTATCCTGATGAGATGACAAAGGTAGTCGAGCCCATTCTGTCCGGCAGAGCCGAGATGGTGATAGGTTCAAGAGTTTTGGGCAAAAGAGAAAAGGGCGCTCTCTTGCCTCAAGCCCGATTCGGTAACGCCTTATCCTCCCTTTTAATCGGAATCTTTTTCGGAACGAGATATACGGATTTAGGACCCTTTAGGGCCATTTCGTATAGAGATCTTATGGCTATGAACATGGAGGATAAGAGCTTCGGATGGACTGTGGAGATGCAGATCAAAGCGGCAAAGATGGGACTTAGGGTGGAGGAGATCCCCGTAAGCTATCGAAAGAGAGTTGGAACCTCCAAGATAACTGGAACCTTCAAAGGGACGATTCTGGCGGGGGCGAAGATTCTATATACTATATTCAAGCACGGGATTTTCAAGGGTATATGAAAAAATGGTCGGTTTACTTAGGGATAGTTGTAAGCGGCATACTTTTGTGGCAGGCATTCAGGGATGTGGATCTGGTGAGAGGATTTGAGATAGTAAAGGACATCAGAGCAGGTTTTCTGATCCCGAGCACTGTCTTCTTTCTTTCGTCCGTATACTTCAGGGCGCTCAGATGGCGGTATCTTCTGTTAGGTCTTAAGGATATTCCGACAGGTCGTCTCTTTCCGATTCTGTCTGTGGGACTTATGTTGAACAATATACTTCCTGCCAGGGCAGGTGAATTCGGAAGAGCCTACCTTGTGGGGAGAAAAGAGAATTTAAGCGGTTCGTCCGCCTTTTCCACTGTCTTTGTGGAAAGGGTGACAGATGTGACCATATTGCTCTTCCTTTTGGGGGGATGTCTGGTCTTTTACAGATCGCTCGCTTTTCGGAGTTCTGACGTTATAAGAGAATGGGGTTTGAGCCTGCTTTTTATGAATCTTCTCTTGATAGGAGGGATATGGGGAACGTATAAGTACAGGAGGGTCACTATCAATCTATTGGACAGATTGCTGAGACCCGTATCATCCAAAATCGCCCAAAGGGCCGCAAAGATGGCCGACGAGTTTATCGGCAATCTGAATCTCTTCAAGAGTCCCAAAGACTTCTGGCTGATGATAGCCTGCTCCCTGTGCTTTTGGGCTTCAGCCGCGGCTTCCTTCTACTTTGTCATGTCCTCCTTTTCGATGGATCTGGGACTCGCTGACGCCTTGTTGGTTCAAGTGGTAACCACCTTGGGAGTGGTAATCCCGTCGGCTCCGGGGTTCATAGGGACGTTCCACTGGTTTTGTAGAGAGGGTCTTTCGTTTGCCGGGATAAGAGATCCGAATTTAGCCGTAAGTTACGCTGTGGTGATACACCTTCTGCACTGGATCCTTACCAATATCCTGGGTTTCTACTATCTATGGACAGATAAGATGTCCATCTGGACCTTGAGCGAACGATTTGAGGAGACAAGCAGACAGTAGACCCGGAACCTGCACCCAACCCGCACCCGCCAGAACCCGCGTCAGGACTCTCTAAAAGACACCTGGGTACGGGTTTACACGGTTTTTGCAGTATCTTGTTGTATATATTTGAGTATCATTTACAATACAACAATACCGAAAAACCTGCTCCACCTGCACCCGTTTGGCATAGGTGCAGCAGTTACGGGGCTTGTAGCGGGTGCAGGTCGGGTGCTGCTTTAAATATCCCCCTCTTTCCTAAGTCTCAGGCCAAGATAGTACGTCTTTCCATGTGACCTGCGCCTTTCAAATCTTTCTCCCATTCGTCTTCCAAACTTTGTTTTGTTCTCCCGGAAAAGCCCCCTTTCTTGGCACCCTTTGACATACGCTCCGTATGCCTCTCCAGCCTCGACCATCCACTCCTTCCTGACCTCCTCCTGAAGCTTCTTATATCCCTCTGGACCTTCCCTCTTAAATTCCTCCAGAAACGCTTGTATTTCCTCCTCCGGTATGTCCAGCTCACCTGGATCGTTCTGAAGCCTCTCGTACTCCTGCGGATCTTCCCTATCAAGCCTCTCCATATCCTCATGAAACTCCCTGAACAGCCTCTCTAAATACGGTCCGGACTTGGACATCGTTAACCCCCTTTTTTTGATAACTCGTGTGATAGTGTACCTTAGTATAGTATACTGTAATCTATATCGCTCGTCTTGTCAAGAAACAAATGTCAGGTGCAAAACAATTGCGGAGGATCTCGAATGAACAGGGAAAGATCACAAAACAGAAGAGTAAAGACACATGGTATGCACCCTTATGGGATAATTTTGCCTATATTTAGGTGAGGACTGAAAAAAGGAGGGTAGATACCATGGAGAATGCTATCACTTATAGTGATGTTCTTGTTCTTAATCGTAATCCTGTTGATCTTCGTATCAAGATGGTTCAGACTGCTCAACAATACGGTGTCTCGTATGCTGCAAGGGCTTTTAATACAACACGCAAAAGCGTAAGGAAATGGCTCAAACGTTATCTTGAAGACCGATCCTTGAAGAGTCTAGAAAATCATACGAAAGCACCCATAAACCCTCACTATTTGTTACCGGAGGAGATCAGAAAGATCATCGTAAAGTTCCGACAGACCCATCGTTCTTTGGGATATCCCTATCTATTGGGCTTTCTGCAAAAACAAAATGTTCCAACTGATCAAATCCCCTCCAAGCCGACTGCCTATGCTATCTGGAAAAAACACAATCTCATAAAGAAACGCAGGCGAAAATGGAGGAGAAAGAAACTTGTGTGCCAGTGGAAAAAGAAACTACGCCCCTTTGAATATATCCAGATCGATGTCAAACATCTGTGCGATATCCCCAACTACCTGAAACAACACTACAAAACAGGTGCTCAACTCCCTATGTTTGAGTATACTGCCAGAGATATCAAGACAGGAGGTCTCTTCGTAAGCCTGGCAGACGAACAGAGCCTGTACTGCCCCCCTAGGAAAGCGACACAAATTAAGCAACCTGGGGTAGTAGATAGAATTGTTTTCTCCACTCTTCTGGGGTCTTATATCCCAGGGATGAATGAAGCCTGTTCTTGTTGTAATTATCGATCCACTGAGATATGATCTTCTCAGCCTGTTCAAAGGATTCAAAATTGTGAATCCAAACACACTCTTGCTTGAGGGTCCTGAAAAAACGCTCTACAACACCGTTCCAATCGGGCTTACCACTTGGTATGTACTCCTGACGAATTCCCCAATATTCGGTACTGGCCAAATAGGCCCGAGCCAAAAAGATGGAACCATTGTCAGAGCGCACAGTGAGACCCTGGGGGACAGCCTCCTTGGAAGTGTATCGAGAGATCACGGCCCGATCCAGGGCATCTGTGGCCTCCATCGCCCTCTCTTTTCGACTAAAACGATACCCGGGAACCTCCCGACTCCCGTTGTCCACCACCGCAATAAGAGGACACCAACCGTCTTCCCCACAATAGATCTTGGTCAAGTCAGCCGACCAGAGACTGTCAGGACGCTCCATCACAGAACGCTTCTGGGCAACCTGTGGCCCCTTTCTCCCGGGACGATTCCACAGCTTACACTGCCACCCCTTAAGCTTCATTATCCTATGAACCTTCTTGATGTTGACACATACCCCTTCCTTGAAACGAAGTTGCGCCCAAACCCGCCTGTGACCAAATACCTCTTCTTGGTCGAGTATCCCTCGAACACGAAAAGCAAGCTGTTCATCTATCACAGACTCTTCGACAGAAGAACTGACACCTCTATCCCTGAGCCTATACAGAGTCGAACGATGCAAAGCCAAAGCCATAGCTACCACCTTATGGGAATAGCCTCGACCCAAAAACCGCCCACTCAAGGCAACCGCTTCGTTTTTTTTAGACGGGCTACCTCCTCGAGTATCTCCAACTGGAGGGTTAACTGCCCTAACTTACGCTCCAACCGGCTGACCTCCCGCTCCTTCGGATCCTTGCGACCACGCCGAGACTTCAGACTCTCCTGGCCTCCTTCTAAGAAACTATCACGCCAAGCATACGCCTGTGACTGGCTAATTCCATTCTTCCGACACACCTCTGATACATTCGCTCCTTTCAAAACAGCCAACACCACCTCTACCTTACGGGTCGCCGTCCAGCGCTTACCATCTTTCACTTCGGGGCTTGACAATTTGACCTCCCTTCTCAAACCCCAATTTGCGAAATATTTGTCGCTCTGTCAAGGGGAGCAGTATGAGCCTGATCAACTCCTGCATCTTGGCCGAAGCATTACTCCAACACCTGGAAGACCAATAGGTCTATCCACGAAAGATCCAAACCGACAACGGCAGCGAATTCGTCAATACATAAGGATGCCCTCAAAAAGACCCTCTTTACCGACCTCATCCAACAAAGAGGCATAGAACATAAACGCATCCCACCAGGGGCTACCACATACCAATCCGATGTAGAACGCGCCCACGGCCTAATCGAATATGAATTCTACGACACCATCAAGACTACCAACCGTGCCAACCTCTGCCGGAAACTCCAGACTTATCAATGGCTGTTCAATACCCAAAGACATAATAGCTACAAAGAATCCAAAACCCCTCTCCAGATAGCAATCGAACATACACTCACAGAAAACCTCGACCCTCAACTTTTTAACTTCCCAGTCTTGATTCTTGACTCTCTTCTCTCTATCTTTATCAAGGATGGATACCATGTGCCTTTACCCGACAACAATGCCAGTTGAACAGCCGCCACACGAATGTTTTGGATCCTGATTACCTCTGATCTGACGGCAACTGATCCAGATAGTCCCTCAATATCCCACCGGAAAATCTCCTGTGAGCAACAGGCCTCAGCATAGTGCATCCACGTTTCCAGTGGACAGTAGGTGGGGCGTATCTACTACCAAGTTAAGTGTAGATAAAATTCAAGATAATATATACCTTTCTGTCTGTCAATGCCTGCATGATTTTCATTGACATTTATCATGTTTTGTCCTATCTTGTGAACCATATCGGAGTGAAAACGCTAAGGTCTGATTAGCTCACTAATGGCCGTTGCTACAAGACTGCATTCGGACCCATTTTTACTGTCTTCATCCCCCACATGACGAGGTGAGTTGCAAGATTAGCAGATAGAGGGAGCAGGGGGTAGCTCTATCTACTTGTTTACGGTTGCCTAAATTGGGGGGGGGAAATGGACAAACTGTTCTGGATAATACCTGAAAAATTGGCTGGTCGGGCTGGGCCTGATCAGTATCCATGGAACCTGAAATCTTTGCGAGAGGGCGGCATTGGCGCTGTCCTGTCTGTGAACGACGGCCTATTGTGCAATCGAGAGGACTTCGAGGTATATGATATTAGCTACGCCTGTGTGCCCTTGTCCAACCACGCGCCCCCACTTCCAGGTGACGACAAAATCTGCCTGGACGCCCTCCCTAAAGCCTATGAGTTCGTCAGGGCGCAGATAGAGAAGGATCGTGGAGTCTTGGTTCACTGCTCGGCGGGCAAAGATAGAACGGGGCTTTTTCTCTGTTATTTCCTCATGCAGCATTCTGGTCTGTCTCCTAACGAGGCGATCAATACCGTACGCCGAGTTCGTCCGATAGCGCTTACTGCCTTGGGGTGGGAGAAGTTCGCCGAGCAGGTTCTTACGTACTTTGCGTAGTGCATCTCCAACTGTCTCTTGCAGCAGATTGCCAACTCGGTGCACGATTCGTCTGCGGCTGAAGTGGCTTAATGGCATTAGGCTTAACGTATTAGGCTTAACGTATTAGGCTTAACGGTATGAGGGCAATAGAGATGCAAGATCGTGGTTTTTCTGAAAACTGGATTGCTTACTTAATGGAGCATATTCATCGTCTGGCCTGCTTCCGATAACACCAGGCGAATCCATTCCCCTCAGTGGAAAGAAGCGCTTAATCAACGCCGACGCAGTATCTGGGTGCGGAATCGTGGAAATTCTGGATGCTAAAGGCGATGAGCCGGCAGGGGCTTCACCTGTAGGAAAGTAATTCCCTGTCTATCCTGCAACAGCACAGTCCATCCCCTGAAACCCTCATACGGAGAGCAACACATGCAACCTTTTCTGGATTCGACAGACATCGTAGATAACGGTTCTGAACTGCAGAAGCGCATGCAGAAAGACGGGTACCTGTTCATCCGCTCCCTGCTGCCCGACGATATGTTGGAGAGCCTGCGGATGCAGTTGCTAGAGATCGCGCGTCAGGCGGGTTGGGTCAAGGCCGATACATCTCTGGAAGACGCCATTGCAGACCTGAACGGCTTTTGTGTCGAGCCTGAGCCGAAGTACATGCAGGTCTATTACCATATGTACAAGCTCCGGGAGTTCCACGCGCTGCAGCATCATCCCAACCTAATCGCGATCTTTGAGCGGATGTTGGGCGAGCCGGTGATGCCGCACCCACGCATCATCGGCAGGACGATCTTCCCTCAGCGGGAGGCGTTTACCACGCCGCCGCATCAGGACTTTATCCCTATCCAGGGCACCGCCGATACCTACACCGCATGGATCCCGTTGAGTGATGTGCCGCCCGAATTAGGGGGCCTTCAGATTGCGGCCGGCTCGCACCGGCACGGCATCTACGATTTTCGCCCGTCCTTAGGCGCCGGAGGTACGGAGGTTACCGATCCGCTGGAAGGCACCTGGGTGAGCAATCCGTTCAGGAAGTCGGACGTGCTTATCTTTCACAGCATGGCCGTGCACAAGGGGCTGCCCTGCACGTCAGACCGACTTAGGATGTCTGTGGACGGCAGGTACCAGAAAGTCAGCGACCCCATCTCGCCCGGCAGCCTGGAGCCGCACAGCCAGCCGAACACCTGGGAGGAGATTTACGCCGGTTGGCCGCCCAGCGAGTTGAAGTACTACTGGCAAAAGTGGGATTTGAAGGTCAAGGCGTACGACAGCAGCTACCAGGAAAAGCGCGATCGGCTGGCCTTTGAAATGGCCGAGGACGGTGACCCACGCGCCTTTTCCGTGCTTCAGCGGATTGTCGCTCGCGACCCTGACCCGGCCAAGCGCAAGAAAGCCGAAGATCTCCTCGCCCTGCTGGAAGCATCGCCGGACGCATCGTAACTCTCCTCTATTTGAATGGGCTGGTCGAATCGGCTGGAACAGATTGAAGACGCCTCGTCGGCGCAAGACGCTTCCGGGACTCTCGGGTGTGGGGCAGTTTGACAACACTAACCCGCCTGAAACCAAGGAGAGAGATATGAAATACCGCTATGCTGAGATGATCTGGTACGAGTGCAAAGAGGCAGCGGAACAGGATCGCGTGGCAGTTCTACCCGTTGCAACGTACGAGGATCACGGCCCACACCTCCCTATTGATACTGATGTTCTCCTCTGCACACAGATCTCAGAACGCGCGGTGGCGCGCATCCCATCTGAAGCCATCTTAGCACCCCCTGTGACACACGGCTACAGCCCACATCACATGGATTTTCACGGCACGATCACGATCGGTTGGGATACCTTTATCAAATATGTCAAGGATGTCTGCTGCAGCCTTGCCCATCACGGTTTCAAGCGAATTCTGGTCGTCAACGGTCACGGAAGTAATAGTTCCCCATTAGACCTTTCGGCGCGATTATCCAATATGGAGTACGATGGAAAGATACTCTGCGCATCGGTCAACCACTGGGATCTTCGGAGAGTCAAAGAAGTTGGTAATGCTATAAGAGAATCGGACTATGGAGGGACGGGACATGCAGGGGAATTTGAAACATCCCTCTATCTTGCATTACAACCCGAGCTTGTAGATATGAGCAAGGCTGTTGATGAGAGATCGCCTCTTCCGCCCAGCTTCAAGATCGACATCCTGGCCGGTGGCGCTCATCCTGAAGGTTCGGCTGCACGTTTGATACCCTACTGGAGTTCACAGACAGCAAGCGGCGTGATGGGTGATGCTACCAAGGCGACTGTGGAAAAGGGGAAGAAGTTTCTAGAAGCGGCAATTGAGGGACTCATTGAATTAATAAGAGAATTGAGAGGGACAGAGATTCCACCTCGCAGGGATCAACATGCGCCTAACGCGTAGAGTTTTGACGCATTCCATATTCGTTCGTGAGGTGGTGGTGGAAAACTCCAAGTCGGCGTGGTAGACTCCCATAAACGTGAAGTCATCCGAATAAGTTTCTAACCCGATTAATTCATAAACTTCGTTTAAAAAGTGAATTTGACCTCACAAGGCTGATTACCACCCTTCAGAAAAGAATCTAATGATTCCCTAATGGAAGGGGAAGTTGGTAAGTTTTTCTGTCTTGGTGTTCCTTTCTACTGTAGTGTCGACACACACAACTGTAGTGCCATGCGCTGTGATGGTAAACGCCTCGAATTTGTGAACTAATTATTCGGTTTCAAGTGTGGGATGCTATAAAAGAAGGAGAAGAATGAAAGATTATGCAAAAATCCTATTCAAAACGATACTTTTTGCTTCTTCAATTTGTACTGGATCTTACGCCTTCGCTTCACCCTCCAATGTTCCCCTAAACGTTATTGTTTTGATCTGCGATGGCTGGGGCTACAATCACGTTGATGCTGCGAGCATATACCAGCATGGTCAGACAGGCGTCCAGGTGTACGCGGGCTTTCCAGTACAATATGCTATGTCCACCTTTGCTAGCGGAGGTAGCTATGACCCTCAAGAAGCCTGGGGTCAGTTCGACAATCAAAAGCAAAAACTCACGGATTCGGCGGCTGCGGCTACCGCCATGGCGACCGGTGTCAAGACAAATAACGGCGCTATCGGAGTAGATGCCACTGGAGTGCCTCTGAAAAACATCGTCCAAAGATCCGAAGAGTTAGGTAAAGCCACCTGGGTGATTACCAGTGTGCAGCTCAGTCACGCTACTCCAGCCGGGTTCGTTGCGCATAACGTTAGCCGCGATAATTCCGTTGACATTGCCCAGGAAATGATTTTTGACAGCAAGGTAGACGTGATCATGGGCGCTGGCCATCCCTACTTCTTTGACAATGGGATGGCTGTGGGTGTCCCTAACTTCAAGTACGTAGGTGGGGAGTCTACCTGGCAGGCTCTAATTGTGGGCACAGCTGGGAACGATGCGGACGGTGATGGGGTAGCAGATGCATGGACCTTGATTCAGGACCGATCTGAATTTCAGTCTCTGATGTCGGGGGCAACGCCCAAGCGAGTTATCGGCGTGCCGAAGGTGCGCTCGACTCTGCAGGAGATGCGCGAAGGAGACCCCAGTGCTGATCCGTACGTCGTTCCACTGATGGAGACAGTGCCTACGTTGGAGGAGATGACCCGGGCGGCGCTGAATGTGCTCGACAACGATCCGGACGGATTCTTCCTGATGGTGGAAGGTGGCGCCGTTGATTGGGCCAGCCATGAAAACCTATCGGGGCGCATGATCGAAGAGCAGATTGATTTTGACAATGCCGTGGAAGTGGTGGTATCCTGGGTAGAAGATAATAGCAGTTGGGACGAGACGTTGGTAATTGTGACTGGAGATCACGAGACCGGTTATCTCACCGGACCTGGTTCGGGACAGAGTGAAGCAGGACCCGTCTGGAATACTCTGGTCAACAACGGTCAAGGCAACTTGCCCGGCATGGAATGGCATAGCATAGGTCATACTAATGCCCTGATACCAATATTTGCCCGGGGAGTTGGCAGCGAATTGTTCGCTGGTTACGCTGACCAATTCGACCCCGTACGCGGCGAATTCGTCGACAACATCGAGATCGGTCAAATTCTCTTCATTGTCCTGGAGGTACCTGTTGTGATATCTATTGATCCTCTTTCCGGCACGGAATTGGGCAGTACGCCTGTGACGATAACAGGGAGAAATTTCCAAAGCGGAGCGACCGTAACTTTCGATGGTAGTGCAGCCGATAGTGTAGTCGTAGTGTCAAATAGTATCATTACCGCTGTGATTCCCCTTCATCCTGCCGGTACTGTAGATGTCATAGTCACAAATCCAGATGGTCAGGCAGACACGCTCTCTAACGGATTTACTATTGTTTCTATTGATGCGATAACCGATACTGTCTCCTTTGATGCTGTGGGGGACAGGGCGGCTATTGAGACCGTGATAGATACGGTTAAGGTCAACACTGCCGGGACATTGAGGGATAGTCTTTTGGCTGTGAGTTATAATGTCACTGTAGCACTTAATCCCTTTGTCGCGAAGGTCTTTGACGCCAGCGGCAGTGAGCCGGGAGTGTCGTTGACAAGTAAGGTGATAGATCCTGCTGGAGGTCTCAGTCAGCTTGCATCAGAAGGATTCACGAGGTTTGAGGATGGCAGAGTCAGTGTAGGAATCACTCAGGGACAAACTCTGTTCATAGCTATGGAGTTATCTTCCGCTGGTGGTCCTTCAATAGGAGTAAATATCGGTCTTGAGCCAAGCAAGAGCTGGACGTTTGATGAAATCGGAGGAGTGACACGCTGGAGACGGGGCTCTGATTTTGTGGGAATAACAGGTGATGGAGGATTTATGATACGGACTGTGACGGGGATTATGGGGGATGTGTCGAGGTTCTCACCTTTTGAGAGAGGAGTATCGGACGGTGAGATTGGCACGGAGGATTTGGACTTTCTGGTGGATGTAGTTCTTAGCAGGATTTCTGAGTCTGGTGTATCGGACGTGATATCAGGAGCGGATAGAGTTACGAGATTCCTTATGGATGCCGTGGACGGAAGAGGAGATGGAGCTGATGGCGTAATTAATCTTTTTGATATCCTGTTTGTTGTGGATAGACTCTGAGATTTAGGTTAAGTCTGTTATATTTTCTCTACTGTAAGACAGTTTTGAAGCCAGAAACGTCATCTACTATCTATAGAGATGGATGATTCTTAAAGTAGTACTATGCAGTTTTGGGTTGACTTCTGGACGCTCGGGTAATATTTTGCGGGATACACAGACGGATTACACTTTCTGATACTGATGGAGTAGCCTTTTTCCCATATGCAAAAGGAAGGGATTTCAAGGTCATGTTTGTGGCATAACCATGAACCCAAATAAAGTATGGCTTATTTCGGGATATTGCGTGAGGATTGGATCAGTTCGCATCGTTTCTTCACGCCATAGGATTTGATGGATCCCCGATAGACTCAATCGGGGATTGATTCTTCACAGTCTTGAGGAAGCGCAGGTGGGAGAGTGCACGACTTGCCTGCATAGAGAGCTTGTGAATCAACTGTCTGCCGATGAGGCAGATGGGCCTATCTACAACGGAAAGGGAGGCAGCCAAATGTCCGCTACAGAGCAGACCGATTCTCTGTTCCATCGCGATTTGACTTACAACTATCCCATTATAGTGCGTGGGGAGGGGATTTACCTCTACGACAATACCGGAAAACGCTACCTGGACGGTATATCCGGTGTGAGCAACGTCATCCTGGGACACGGCCGCCAACGTATCGTAGAGGCGATGGCCGAGCAGGGAAAGACTCTGGCTTACTGCTTCTCCGGCAATTTTACCAACCAGCCAGCATTGGACTTAGCTGAGCGCATTACGGCACTGGCCCCTGGCGACCTCAATTACGTATACTTCGTCTCCGGCGGCTCGGAAGGCGTCGAAACAGCGATCAAGATAGCCCGCCAATACCACGTACAGCGCGGCAATAAGCAGAAGTACCAAATCATTGCTCGCTGGCGTGGCTACCACGGTGCTACGCTGGGTGCGCTGGGGGCCACGGGCCTGCCGTCATTGCGCTCCCCCTTTGCCCCATTGCTGTGCGATTTTCCGCATATAGCGCCCTGCTATCCCTACCGCTGCACCTTTGCAGGCTGCATGGGGAAATGTAACCTGACCTGTGCCCACCAACTGGAAGAGGCAATCTTGCAGGCTGGACCGGAAAATGTCGCTGCCTTCATCGCTGAACCGGTGGTGAATGCGGGGATCGCCATTGGCGTCCCGCCGCCTGATTACTATCCACTGATCCGCGAAATATGCGACAAATACGAAATACTCTTTATTGCGGATGAAATAGTCACCGGCTTTGGCCGAACAGGCAGGTATTTTGCCATCGAGCACTGGGGTATTGTGCCGGATATGATTGTCTTTGGCAAGGGGGTCAGCGGCGGCTATTGTCCTCTGGGCGGCGTGATCCTTCAGGAAGAAATTCGCGACAGCTTTGCCGAGAGCGGCGAACCCTTCGCCCACGTTTTCACCTATGTTAATAACCCCGTAGCTACGAGAGCCGGACTGGAGGTCTTGGACATCATAGAGGAGGAGGAGATTCTTGAGCAGGCTGCGCAGCAGGGCGAGTACCTGCTGACAAGCGCGAAAAAATTGCAAGCACATCCAAGCGTTGGTGAAATTCGCGGCAAGGGACTGATGCTCGGGATCGAACTGGTGCGCGATAGTGCGACCAAAGAGCCTTTTCCCGCAGGGCTGGGGGTCAACAAGCGCATAAGTAAGATTCTCCTGGACAAGGGGTTATCTGTGGGGGCCACCGGCGGCGGCGCGGACTGGATAAACGGTGACGACGTGCGTCTCTATCCCCCGCTTATCATCACTCGTAGACAGATTGACGAAGCGATCAGCATCCTGGACGAGGGACTGGGCCAGTTGGAAGACGAACTGTCGCACTCCACGTAACGTCCTTGTTCGCCCCGGTAACCATGACCATCTTCCAGATATGTCTATATAGGTTAGTCTCCTACCCATCTTCCTTCCAAAATGTCGATGAATCGGCGGGCTTTGATCGCTGCTTCCACAGGTGTCTGGCTGGATTTCTGTCCCGAACGCATTCCGTACAGGGTACCGTACAGCTGCTCTCAGTGCTCGTCCTTGAGACGATCGTCCAGCGTATTTAACGTCTCCACGCAGGGTAAGCTTGGGTGCTATGCGGATCTGGAATCTCCTGATCTTTTCACTACTTCTCAATCTGGGGCCAGGGATGATTCTCGGGATCAAGTAAACGGCTCGGTGCAAAATAAGGTTTGGGATAGTCGTCCGGCTCGTCGGTGATCCCCAGGATGCGGTTCACTATGCAGCGCCCGCTGTTGAACGACACGCTACTGCCAGAGCCGCACATGCCTCCAATGATGTACCGACCTTTACCGTCAATTATGCCGACGACCGGATACTCATCGGGTGTGTAACCAACGGTGCCGCTCCACTCGTGGGTCATGTGCAGTTGGTATGGTCCGTAATATCGCTTCATCTGGCCTGCCAGAAACTTGGTGAGGAAGCGCGAGGGCCTGTTGCGTCCAGCCTCGTGATCGGGCAAGCGGGGCCCTCCAGAGCCGAATAAGACCCTCTTTCCGTAGCGGCCGGCGAAGAACCAGGCACCGCTGATGCCGACGTGTGGCTTCATCGTCTCCGGCCCACCGTTACCGCTGGCGGCCTGTTCCTGCAACGGGAGGATCGCGTCGTGGAATTGCTGCAGTAATCCGGGTGTGTAGGACTCGGTGGCATAAACTACGTGGCTCGCCCGGATCGGCCCGCGCTGTGTGTGGACTACGTAATGTTCGCCCTGGTCTTCCACAGAGGTTACTCTTGTGCGCGTGAACAGTTGGACAGATGTCGTGCTCAGAGCGGATTGGAGCAGGGACCAGACCCACTTGGCAGGATGCCACGATGCGGCTGCCAGTGAAAAACCGGCGTTGTGCTCAAGCTGCATGCCCGACTTGTCAAGGGCCTCTTCGGGCGTGATGTCAGTCCAGTCGGTAAAGCCGGTAGCCAGCGCCATTTTCACTGACTCTTGCAGTGATTCCTGCTCATGGCCGTCTCTGGACTGCACCCATCCAGCGCGCACATAATTGCAGTCAAAGCCCTCGGCCTCTATGGTCTTTTCGATTAGGTCAGCGTTGTTGTACGCTGCGCGGCAGTAAGCAGAGGCGAACTGTCTGGACAGTTGGTCGCGCTCGGTATCAGTCAGATCCCGGCGGACATGACCCAGGTTCTGGAGAACCGTGTCCCGAACCATCTTAAAGTACCTGCCCATGACGACCAGCCCTTCGTTGCGGCCGGAACTGCCGCTGGCCGGATCGTCCATCTCCAGCACGACCATGAGCCGATGTGGCGGCGCCTTCTTCGACCAGTGGTACGCCAGTGCGGCTCCCGTGAAGCCCGCGCCGATAACTACAGTATCAGCCTCATCAGGTAAGGTTGTCGCCGGTTCCTTCTGCCACGGATGGTTTTCCAGCGGGTTGACATCCAGCAGCCACATGGGCGTGGAAGAAACCTTTCTGTCGATCGTCAGGTGCTGCATGCCTCCGGGGATGGCGACGAACATCTGATACAGGCACCATGCTAGGAAGCGGCACCATCGCAAGACGAAGGGCTGGTCGCCGTAGCGCTTCTTCACGTACGTGCCGGCCGCCTGGAAGTCAGGTTTTCGCAGGCCAATTAGCAGGCCTAGAGCGACTCTCAGGCGCCTGAACAGACTCACACCGGATGGGGTGTGGCGTGTGTCACAGCTACGAGGAGGCAATTCCATAGATCCTTTCAGCTACTTGAGCAATGTGGCCATGTTATGCTTTCAATCCTCCAGTTGACCGCCAACTTCCAGCGCTGCCCAGAAGGCATAGTCAGCGTGGTGCACGATGGTCACGTGCAAAGATCGCTTGACCAATTCGCCTTCCCCGGAGTGGCAGCCGGCTGCGTGGCATACTTCTTCGGGCAGGCCCACTGTGAGGCAAACGTGAGTGCCGTACTGCGTATGCCTAATTGCAGGGAAACCAGAGGTGTCGGGATTCTGTTTCCAGCGCTGCTGGTTCTCTGGGTCAAACTCGAAGGGCTTTCCCACATCGTGACACAGGGCGCAGGCGATCAGCATGTCGCGATCTATGGGCAAGTCGGGAAACTGGCTATGAAGCGAGTCGGCCAACGCGATCGCTAGCTGCGTCACGCCGCGAATGTGGTCCGTTTGCGTGCCCGACTTGAGGCGAGCCGTGTCAGGGTTGCCTGAGGGGCGGATCTGGTCAATTGAGGTGAACGAACTGTGACCCAGGCTGTACGCCCACGCATCAATGACCTTGTTGCGCAGTGACTCGTCGCCGATCTGGCTCAGCTCAGGCAACGAACGAATAACCGACTCTCGTAGTTGATCTGAAATCTGCATGGCGCGCTCCGATTAATATGGTCTAGCCTCTCATTGTGAGAAGTCAGGGAAAACTATACATATAGACTTCCGATGCGGGGAAAGGATTTTAACCTTCAGGAAATTTGGTATATTCAGCATCTGAAGGAGCAACTGGGGACAGTGCGAGGGCATCCTTGGGCTTGATCTTCTGAGAGGCTATAAAGGACATAACTGCGACGCCTGCTCCAAGGAAGAACACAACTTCATAGCCCAGGGAAATCCAGATGAATCCTCCCACAAGTGGCATTATGACCGCTGCTATGTGGTTCATAGTGACGCCCATAGCCAAAGTCGGCTTTATATCTTCTGATGACGCCGTTCTGCCTATGTATGTAGTAATAGCCATGCTAAAAAGGAAAAGGAGATTGTCAGTGATGTATAGTAAAAAGAGCAAGTATACGTTGTGAATAAGCGCATAGCCCGAAAAGACGAGTATAAGACCTCCGTAGCTGATGCTCAAAGCGACCCTTTCGCCCATCTTATCCACAAGCTTTCCTGCTTGCGGTGCGAGCAGAACGTTCAGGCCGCTGTTTATAAGAGACAGGATCAATATATTGGACAGCTGGACGTTGTAGATCTTAACCAAAGCGAATAACGCAAATGTCATAAATATCTGTCTGCGATATCCTGAAAGGAACGTCAAGAAATAGAATAGACTGTATTTTCTTTTGAAGACGAGGCGGACCGTTGTCGGATTGCCCGTGTCTTTGGACATAGCAAAGAGGGCAAATGCCCCCGCCACTCCCACGATTCCCGCAGTCCAGTACATCTCTGTGTAGCCGTATCCAAACAGATTGATTATATATGTCAGCACAATCCCTGCAAGCGTAGCCAGGCCCGCCACACTCCTTAGCTGTCCTAACTTCTTTCCACGTTCCCTCTCCTCCGTCAGGCTCAGCGCCATGCTGTCGCTGAGAGGCATCCACAGATGGAAGCCTATGCTCCAGATGAAGGAAAAGATGATAAGTGACTCTACGGAATATATGTAGGCATACGAAGAGAGACCGAATCCGTAGATCATAAGGAATATACCTGCCATCAGGGGTTCTGCAAAGCTGATTATCAGACCGGCTAAAAAGGCGGCAAGCAGACCCGGAACCTCTCTTATCGCTTCGACTATACCCAGTTGATCCGCCTCGATCCCGATGCGGTCTACCGCGTAGTTGTTGTATATAGGGACGTGTATCCCGGTTAACGTAAACGAGAGCGCAAATACCGAAATAGCAAGCAAGATAAAGTTTCGTCTGATCTGGTCTGAATTCAAGGCTACCTATTCTTCGAATAGACAAAAAATGTTGATGTTGAGAATATAATTGGTTATACTAAAAGGCGACATTAAACTTAGCAATATAGAAGAGTAATGTCAAGCTGAAACTCCTTTTGCCTCAAAATTCTCGTTTGCGAAATACGAGATTGCTTCCCCCCGATAGATTCACTCGGGGCCGGTAGCAATGACAGTTAGAGAGAACACAATGAGAAATGGCGAACACGTGGGGAAATCCGCTACTTTCATCTGTTGTACGGGCAGACCCGTGTGTCTGCCCTGAAATAAGGTTACAGTTGTGGGCTTAGTATATCAGCTGAGCCGAAAGGAGCACCAGATATGAGAGTATTTTCAAATGTTTTCGTGATTGCATCCCTATGCTTGTTCTTTGCCGCAAACTGCTCTTCCCCAGAAGCATCTGAATGGGAAACACTGATGGAAAAGTCAGGAAGACTCTACCAACAAGGTCGGTATGAGGAAGCAGTTAAGTTTGCAAAAGAGACTTTGAAAATAGCTGAGGAAAGTTTCGGTCCAGACCATCCTGCTGTGGCGACCTCCCTGAACAATCTGGCGGAACTTTACAGAGCTCAGGGCAAGTACATCGAGGCTGAGCCCCTGTACAGGCAAGCACTGGAAATAAAAGAAAAGGCTCTTGGTCCAGACCATCCCGGTGTGGCGACCTCCCTGAACAATCTGGCGTTACTTTATAAGAGTCAGGGCAAGTATGATCAGGCTGAGCCTCTTTACAAGAGAGCACTGGGAATAAGGGAGAAATCCCTTGGAAAAGACCATCCCAATGTGGGCATTTCCCTAAACAATCTGGCGAAACTCTACTATTCCCAGGGCAAGTATATCGAAGCTGAGCTGCTCTACAAGAGAGTACTGGAAATATTGGAAGAAGCCCTTGGAAAAGACCATCCCAATGTGGCGGCGTCCATGAATAATCTGGCGCAACTATATTATTCCCAGGGCAACTATGTCGAGGCTGAGCCTCTTTACAAGAGAGCACTGGGAATAAGGGAAGAAGTTCTTGGAATAGACCATCCTTCTGTGGCGACCTCCCTTAACGACCTGGCAGGACTTTATTATTCACAGGGCAAGTATGTCGAGGCTGAGCCGCTTTTCAAGAGAGCACTGGAAATAAGGGAAGAAGTTCTTGGGAAAGATCATCCTGATGTAGCGGCCTCCCTGAATAATCTGGCGGAACTTTACAGAGCTCAGGGCAACTATCTAGAAGCTGAGCCCCTTTATCAGCGGTCACTGGAAATAGTAGATCAAGTTCTTGGGAAAGATCATCCTGATGTAGCGGCCTCCCTGAATAATCTGGCGGAACTTTACAGAGCTCAGGGCAACTATGTAGAAGCTGAGCCCCTTTTCAAGAGAGCACTGGAAATATGGGGAAAGGTTCTTGGAGAAAACCATCCCTATGTAGCGACTTCCCTGAATAATCTAGCGGTACTGTATGGCTCCCAAGGCAAGTATGCCGAGGCTGAGCCCCTTTATAGGCGAGCACTGGAAATAGTAGAAAAAGCCCTTGGCAAGCACCATCCCAATGTGGCGGCTACCCTCGAGAACATGGCAGACCTTTACGAAAAGATTGGAAAGGAAGATGAAGCGGAAAGGTTTGAAGAACGTGCAAGAGCAATTCGGTTAAGAAACCAGTAATAGAGGTATCGCACAAATAAGACTTCGGAGAATTTCCATTTTACGGATGACGCGATGACAAGGATAAGGAACATCGGCATAAAGATAGGCGACCTGCCGACGGGAAAACTCAACTGTATCTGTGACGTTGAGGGCACGAAAGTAGGGCACGTTGACATAGGTCATGACGGATTAAGGACTGGAATAACTGCCGTAGTGCCTCCTAGACAAGATAAGAGGAGAAAACTCTTCATCGGGAGATACGGCGTCAAAGACTGGGATGGAATGACAGGCTTGAGCGTAGCCGAGGATTTCGGGACGTTTTCATCTCCCATAGTATTGACGAGTTCTGCCAGCGTAGGCGTCGTCTACAACGCCTGCATAACCTACGGACACAAAAGAGAGAGCGGTCTGCCCATAGACGCCGGATGGCCCCCCGTCGTGATAGGCCTGGACGATTCCTACCTGAACGACCCTGAAAAGGAAAGAGAGATAAAGGAGGACATCCTCTTTGAATGCTTCCAGAAAGCGCAGGGGGAAAAGGTGGAAGAGGGAAACGTGGGAATCGGTAGAGGACTCTGTGCCTTCGGACTAAAAGGAGGAATCGGGCAATCGTCCAGAAGGGTCCTTGGCTACACCGTGGGCGTCCTTGTAGCGTCCAACGGAGGAATCAGGAGGAGCCTGACTGTGGACGGAGTTCCGGTTGGAAGACATCTCTCTGTGCCTCAGCCAGAAGGCATAATCACAAGATCGATAGTTGCAATTACCGCCACAGACGCGCCTCTGACCCCAAAGCAGTTGGACCACCTTTCGGAGATGACCGGAGCAGGTTTGATCAAAGCGGGGTTCATAGACGCCTATATAGACCAGGGATTGATAGTTTCTTTTTCCACTTCAAATTCCATAGACGCTCCCTTCGAGGATCAAAAGACCTACAGAATCAGATCTGTTCCCCAGGAAGACCTCTATCCTCTCTTCGACGCTGCCATAGAAGCTGCTCAAGAGTCCGGATTGAACTCACTTACCACATCAAAAAGTGCAGAAGGCAAGGACGGACGGACGATAGAGGCGATACCCCAAGTTCAGCTTACCGAAATAATGGGAAGATACCGGGGGACCGACTGATCATGCTCGAATCATTTCTTTCAACTTATCTATCTGCTCTTGCCTTCCCAGAACGATGAGCATATCCCCTTCCTTCAACTTGGTATGCCCCGGCGGATTGATGGAGACCTTTCCATCTCTATCCTTAAGTCCGATGACGATGCACCCCTTCAGTTCCGGTTTTACAAAGATCTCGTCCAGCAGGGATTTGTCTGCCAGACTCGAGCCCGGCTTTACAAAGACCTCCTCAAGTCTTAAAGAAACGTCGTCGCCATGGACCATGACATCCAAAAAATTCACTAGCTCTGGATGCAGGAGTACAGAGGCCATCCTCAGTCCCCCTATTCTCGGCGGACTTATCACTCTATCCGCCCCCGCCCTGATCAGCTTCTCCTCCACTGTGTCGTCAGATGCCCTCGCCACGATTGTAAGCTCCGGGTTCATCCCCCGCGCCGATAAGGTTACAAACACATTGTCCGCGTCTGCAGACAGAGCTGTAACAAGCCCCTTTGCCGTTTCGATTCCCGCCCTTTTCAATACCTCATCGTCTGTAGCATCTCCCCCGACCATCAGTATGCTGCGACCATCTATCGTGAGATCCTCAGACGGATTCCGGTCTATCGCTACAAAATCTACACCCGTCCGTACGAACTCGGATGCCACGTGTCTTCCGACCCTTCCACACCCGCAAAGTATGTAGTGCCCCTCCAGTTTCTCGATTTCCTTCTGCATCTTTCTCCCCTTCATTATGTCTGTTATCTGACCTTCCACCACAAAGGCTGTAAGATTCCCAAGAGAATAGGCAACCCATCCGACTCCCAGTACTATAAGCACCATAGTAAATGACTGCCCTAACGCGGATAGTCCTTTCACCTCCCTAAAGCCCACAGTAGCCATTGTTATGATGGTCATATAGAGCGAGTCGTGAAGACTCCAGTCCTCTATTAACATATATCCCAAGCTCCCACCCGCCACAAGGAAGATCAAAATTCCCATAGAGATTAAGAGCTTGTTCATAGGTGACATAGATCTTCACTTTCGACTGAGTCATGTTTCGATTAGGACTTTTTTCAAGCTATAATGTAAAATCTTATATAAATAATGTCAACTGAATTCGATAAGTCCGCCCAAATGTTGGCAGAGGCAAAAGTACTTGACTTGCAATACCTTTTGCGTATATTTAGCGTCAGAACCGAACATTCTACTAATGCAAACTATTTTTAGAGGGTGAAACGGAACGTTACGATGAATCCTTCGCACCGGCCAAAGATCGTCGTTCCAGCCGACGACCCGCCGCAGATTCAAGGATCGTCCCATCTGGAGCGGCTCAAACTCTACGGTGATGTCACGCTCTACACTGACCGACCTTTAGCGCTATCCGAAAAGATCGCCCGCGCAAGAGACGCCGACATTATGATAAACAGTCGAGGTGCTGTCAACTGGCCCGCTGATGCCCTTTTCAAGTTGCCCAAGCTCCGTATGATCGCGATCTGTTCCATCGGCACCGACATGATAGACCTCAATGCCGCAAAGGAGCTGCGGATCGTTGTGAGCAACCTCCCCGGTGCCACCTCTTACATTGTCGCCGAGCACGCAATAGGTCTTATGTTTGCTGCGGCAAAGCGCACAGCGTTCCAGACCTCCGAGCTGAAGGCCGGAAGCTGGACTCGGATGGACAATATACTGCTTAGAGGCAAGACGCTCGGCGTAATCGGTACAGGAAACATCGGGAAAGAGGTACTGAAGCTCGGACGCGCCCTCGGTATGAAAGTCATCGCCTGGACATTTCATCCGACACATCAAAGGGAAAAGGAGTTGGGAGTCCGGTTCGTGGAGTTGCACGAGCTTTTGAAGTCGTCCGATGTGGTCAGCCTCCACATCAAGCTGACCGAAGAGAGCCGTGGGATAATAGGGAAGATACAGATAAAATTGATGAAGCCAGGGGCGCTCTTGGTCAACTGCTCGCGCGCAGGCCTGGTGGACACTCAGGCCCTGATAGAGGCTCTGAACTCAGGTCATCTCGGCGGCGCGGCCATAGACGCTTACGACGAGGAACCGCTTCCACCTGACCATCCGTTTCTATCGTGCCAGCAGGTGGTGCTCACCCCCCACAATGCCGATCAGACCCCGGAGGGAGTAGACCTTTTGAACGCTGGAGCGGTGGACAACGTCATCGCATTTTTGGAGGGACAACCGCAGAACGTAGTGACTTAAACAAATAGGCAGTAGCCTCCGTTCCTCGAAAGATTCAATCGGAGGGTAGACGCGAGACCGTTTCCTCCCTGAACCGTCACTGCGAGCCGAAGCCCAGAGCAACGTGAAGGATCTGCCAAGCAGTCTCATTTTAGGATAGATGCAACTATGAAATTCACTGACCGCCTCAGAGAAAAAGCTGCACCTATATGGGAGAGAGAAATGGAGCATCCGTTCGTATCTGGCATAGGCGACGGATCGCTCCCGCTCGATAAATTCAAATATTATCTGTGTCAGGACTACCTCTTTTTGATTGAATACAGTAGGCTCTTTGGGCTAGCTGTCGCAAGGTCCGATGACCTTGAAACGATGGGCAGATTTGCCGAACTCCTTTCCGCCACCCTCAACGTTGAGATGGATCTGCACAGGAGCTACGCTCGAAAGTTCGGCATAGAAGAGGAGGAATTAGAAGATACAGAGATGTCCCCTACGACGCATGCCTACACCCGACACCTTCTGCATGTAGCCGAAACGGGAACCACGGCGGAACTCGTGGCAGCCGTGCTCCCATGCGCCTGGGGCTACTGGGAGATCGGAACAAGACTTGCAAAGAAGGGAGAACCGAAAGCCCAACTGCTATACGAAGAGTGGATCAAAACTTACTCCTCGCAGGAGTTCGGGGAGTTCGCCGACTGGTTGAAGGACCTGCTCGACTCGCTGTCTAACGGCCTTAACGAGCACGAACTCAGAAAACTTGAAGGGCACTTCATCACCAGCAGTAGATACGAATACATGTTCTGGGAGATGTCCTACAACGAGGAGGAATGGCCGGTCTAATTGAAGCGGAGTATTTGTAAGTGTAGCGGCAACAATTCCCAGCATTGAGATTTAAACAAGCGTAGAGAGTTACTGTACGCGCCCTCCCAGAGTTGGAGGAATTCCTGAGCTTTTTGCGACGTGTGCAGATAAGAAAAGCGAGCCACCTGGCGTCCGATGTCCATGGCCCTTTCCTGCAGGCGGTCGTCTTTCAAATTTCCCTCCTCATCGAACGCATTCCATGCTTGGGGGATAGATGCCTGTTCCGGGATGACCCATGCATGGAGCGCACGTCCGACCGTCCGCAGACTGTTCAAGGCGTTAAGACCGCCATCTGTTCCCCCGATACACCCACAAGCCCGATCATCTTGCTTGCGAATCTCGTCGAACCCCATCAGATCTAAGGCGTTCTTCAACACACCACTCAAGCTACCATGATACTCAGGTGTCCCCAGAATGATGCCTTGTGCCCTACTTACGTCTTCCCGCAGCTTAAGGATGTCCTCAGGATAGGCGCTTTCATCCTCCTTCCCACCGCAAAAAATGAGGCGTATTCTTTCAAGTCAATCAATTGGGTCTGGACACCCACCTCCTGAACACCTTGTAATGCCACATCCACTGCCATGCGGGTATAGCTGCCTTTTCATAAGCTCCCACAGATGCCGACTATCAGGATGTTGTTGTCAGTTTGATCTATTTGCTTCAAGTGATCCTCCTTCTAAAATTAACATCAGGTAAACGTCCCTCAAATACGCTAAGAACGAACCGACTCTTTTACCGATTATCACGGCTATAATTCTATCCGCTCATGGAGTCCCGCTGCATAAAGGTGTGCCGTATCGTTTAGTCTCTCTATCGTACGCTCGTCCCACTGATTCGTTCTCAGCACGGTGATGCTCGTCGGTGAAGCGTCGAAGGATACCTCAGACAGCATATCTACCTCTAATTTAAGCCACCAGGCGAGGATGTTTATTATGGTCCCTCCATGTGTGACTATCAGTAAAGCGTACTCCTGGTTCTCGGTAAGACGTTCCATATAACATGACACTCTCAAATAGAACTGACGCCATGTCTCTGCCTGGGGATATGGCTGCCAATCAATATATGGCTCAGTCCGTTCCAAAGTGTACTGTTTCGCCTCTTGTATTGTCTTGCCCGCAGCGATACCGTTATTGTGTTCTCTCAACTGGGGAGCGAGATTTGGAGTCAGCCCCATCTCTTTGCCGAGTATCTCTGTCGTCTGAAACGCTCGCTTAAGATCGCTGCAATATAGCTTTATGGGAGTATCTCCGATCTCACGCTTTAGTCTGGATGCAAGATGAGCGGACTGACGACGCCCCAACTCTGTCAAACCAGTATCCGTCCATCCACCGGTTAAATCCTTCAAATGATGTTCCGACTGTCCATGTCGAATCACGATAATTGACTTCACCGAATTGCTCCAGTCTTCAGGATCATACTAATCTAATTATCTGGCCTATGTCCGCGGATTTCTGAGCTAAAAGGGAGATCTCCATAGCTTTGTTATCCAATTGTGCCGGGCCTTCCCAGTCCTCTTCGCCTCGAATCTGATCCGAAAAGAGTCTGCAATCCTCAACGAAAGAATATCGTCCTGAAGACCAAGCAACGTCACTTCGACCGCCCGATTTAATCCGGGGGAGCTAAGCCATCTCCGTTAGCTTTTCTCTATTCCTTTTCGCTGTCCAATGTTTCTTTGGGTACTGCAAGTCGGGAGACGAGTATGCTGATTTCGTATAGCAGGACGAGAGGTACAGCCATCATAAGTTGCGAAAGAACATCAGGAGGAGTGAAAATAGCAGCGACGATGATTATGGCGATGAGAGCGTATCTTCTGCCTTTGCGCATAAGCTCGGGCGTAACAACACCTATCTTGGACAGAAGCAAAGACAGCATCGGAAGTTCAAAGGCCGCCCCGAAAGCCAAGATGAGTCTGAGTATAAAGCTTATGTAGTCATCGATGTTGTAGCTCACCGCTATGTAGTCGGGAGCCAGCCCAGCGAAAAAGTTCAATCCGATCGGCAGAATTAAAAGGTAGGATACAGAAGCTCCAACTGTAAAGCAGAAGATCGTAAGGATTACCATCCAGGGCACATATCTGCGCTCTTTTTCCAAAAGCCCGGGGGCTACGAAGGCCCAAATGTGGTAGAGTACAAGAGGAAGTGATATCATCAAACCTCCGACAAGTGAGACGTTCAATCTGACAAGGAACATGCCGATAGGCCTGACGGTTATCAACTTTATCCCCTGAGTCTTCGCCGGAAGGGTAAGAATATCAACCAGATACTCGGAAAATGCAAAGCACAAAATCGCACCACACAGGACAGCAGACAGGGATTTGATTATCCTCCAGCGCAATTCCTCCAGATGATCTAAAAAGGGCATCTCCTTGATGTCGTCGGAGCTCTCCAAAATCTGATGGGAGTCTTCGTCCCGATTCTCCTTGGAGGAGATGTCCTCAGAATTAGCATCAGGGTTCACAGAATCATCCTTATCTTGATGAGATTGAGACAGTAGACAGCATACAGGAATAGGGGGTTGTGTTCTGTCTACTGCTTTAGCGCATCAGCTGAGGCCCGGTGAGCAATTGCCCTGAACAGTCCCCAATTTCTGTATTTATCCTCCTTTATATTTGAAAGGCTTTCAGCAACAGAGTCGAGCTTGGAAGGGTTGATCTCCCTCCAGCCGCTTATCTTCTCCTTATGGTCGTTCGCTTTCAAAGCGTTTTTTCCGCGTTCCTCTAACAAAAATACGTAAGTCCTGAAAGTCTTCCCACTATCGGCGAAAGAGTAATCTATAAGGGCTAAAAACCTTCTTATCCCGACTTTTAGGTTAGTCTCCTCCGTTGTCTCCCGCTGCAGGGATGAAGGTATATCTTCATTCTCTTCAATCCCGCCTGTAGGTATCCTATATACTCCTTCAGGATAAAAATCCTTGGTCTGGAGCAATATCTTCCCGTTCTCCCTCATTACGACTAAGGCCACTTCCGCCTTCCTCTTTCCGTTGACCGGCCCGAAATCCCCTGCAGAAAGATGTTCCTTGTAATAGATAGGCTCTCCGTATCTTTCAGATAATAATGTTATTTGATCTTTATCTGTGTCCGACATGGTTTAAATAAACTTTAAGTGATAGGGGAATAATCAATAACCTCAGAGACTACCTGCTTGACAGCGTCCAAAGCGTAGTGGACATCGTCCCAGGTGATGTCTTTGTAAAGCGAAAACCTCACAAGGTGGGGTGTGATGGCTATGATCTGGACGCCTTTGTCCTGCATCTTCTTGCAGAAATCTTTCGCTGTGATTCCAAGACCAGCTACGTCAGCCATCACTAAATTGGTCTGAACCCTTGAAAGATCTAAGGACAGACCTTCCAGGGATGCCAGACCATCTGCAAGCAGGCGCGCCTTCTGGTGATCTTCTTCCAGACGCTGGATCATCTGCTCCAAAGCCACGATGCCCGCTGCAGCGATGACTCCCGCCTGCCTCATCTGACCGCCCATCATTCTCCTTAGATATCTCGCCTTGACTATAGTCTCCCCATCCGAACAGAGGATCGAACCGACCGGAGCACACAGTCCTTTTGAAAGACAGAACGTCACGGTATCCACGTCCTGTGTCAATTCCTTTACGTCCACGTTTAGTGCTACAGATGCGTTGAATATCCTTGCTCCATCCAGATGGGTCTTTAGACCGTGCGTCCGGGCTATCTGGAGATAGGGCTCCTTGTCGTCTCTGGACATAGCCGTCCCCCCCGCAAGATTGTGGGTGTTCTCCAAGGTGATCAGGTCAATCCCCTCGGAGGTATTTAGCCTTGTCAGAAGCTCTTTTGTGTCGTCTATATCCAGGTTTCCGTTTGGGAGCTCCTTGACCTCTATGCATCTTATGCCCCCCAGCCTCGACAGCCCGAACGACTCGGATAAGGCTATATGAGTCCAACGTCCCACAAGGGCGGCCTTCCCCGCTTCGACCGTAGCCATAATCCCCAGCATATTTCCCATCATTCCACTCGGAACGTACAGGCTATCTTCCTTACCCAGCATCTGTGAGGCCATCGTTTCGAGTCTGTTGACCGTAGGATCTTCGCCGTACCCGTCGTTTCCTACAGAGGCTTCTTTCATCGCCACTCTCATAGCCTCAGTGGGGCGGGACGATGTATCTGTACGCATATCGATCATATTCATAAGTCAGGGGCTCCCCTACCCAGAGATTGCTTCGAAGTCTCACCCTTCAAAATGACTGAAAAACTCACGAGGGAATAAACTGTCATTAGGGAGTGATAGCAAAGCAATCCCAATGACAGTAGACAAAGACGCATTTCCCCTCCCTCAAACGAACCACAGATGCTGCGAATACTTATGAAGTCTGGGAGAAGTTAGGTGTTAATATAAAAGGAAAGTCTCTAAAAGCCTTGTGAAATAGTTATCTTGTAGGCAGCGTCTGAAACGTCTATTATGGGTCAAACAGTAGCATATCGTATCGTTTTGCTATGGAATAAGCAAAATAGTCTCATCAGAGTTCTGGTCAGCAAGGAATAGAAGCTGTTTGAAGAACAGGATGCACTGTCTTTGACAGACAGGGCACATATAGACGCTTTTCTCCTTCTTATGAAGGATACAAGCCTCTTGAGATTCTGCACTGTTGCAACAAGATTTAACTGTTCATTCAGTGAGGCCAATCCCCTGTAACGGGCTCGGCCCATACCGTGCTGTTGTTTGGCTTCAGCAAAGATATGTTCACTGCGTTTGCGGAGCTTCTGGGAGAGTCTGTAGTCAGATGTCAATGAGATAGATCGTGCATAATTCCTGGCCTTTGCCTCTCGCACTTTCTTATCTCGCTTGGCCTGAATATGTGCGAAAGTTGTCTTGTTTTTCCAAGTAGGAATTGGCTCAATCTCTTCACCTGATCGCAGAGGAATGTGGGGTGTGATTCCCCAGTCAAGTATATCAGCGATAAAACCACCAGAACCGTAACCGGTATCGGCAGTAAGTGTCTGAATGCCTTCGGGCATAGTGTATACTTCAAGATCATCAACCATCTTAAGGGCACTTTCAGTCTCGGCTGTCGCCTGTGTGCCCTGTGTCTCAAGGATTACTCTACTTTTTGTGTCGATGAGATCATGACCCATAAACGAAAGAGAAGCCCCCGTGCCTTTTGACTTTTTGTATAAGAGAGCATCGGGGTCTGTAGTCGAACGGTGCGTCTGGTTCGTCCACTTTTCACCATGAAAGTCCTTATCGTGAGAATGCCCAGACCTATCTTCGGCCTGTACCTTATCACCTTCAAAACCCATTTCCTTTAGGTAGTCATCAAGAGAAACAGGAAGCTCTATCGGCTCAATACTCTTCACCGAAGCATTCGCTCGTATCTGAGTGCCATCAACACTTAAGTGTTTACCGCTCACAAGACCGACATCTATACAGCGCTGGACTACCTGACGCATTATCTGTTCAAACAATCCACTAGATGCCCACTTGTGATTGCGAAGCTTGTTGATCGTGCTTCTGTCTGGAACCTCATCCTCAAATGTCTGATGACAAAACAACCTATATGCCGCATGCATCGCCACTTCCTGACAAAGCCGATTCTCACTCAAATTATACAAATAGCCGATAAGGATCATTCGAATAACTAATTCAGGATCAATACCGGGTCTGCCATTATCAGAGCAATAACAATCTGACACAACGTCTCGTACAAATGAAAAATCAACCGCTTTATCAATTTGACGGAGAATATGGTCTTGGGGAACTAAATCCTCCATCTGAAAATAGTGAAATATCAGATTTGTCTGTTCCTTCTTTTGTGGCGTTATTATTTCCTCCATGTATAATATTATCAATGATATAATATAATACATGGAGATTGCTCCGTCAATGTTTTTATACTATTTGTTCGATTTAAGGGTTTTTCACAAGGCTTTTAATGCTGTTCTGATATAATTTGAATATTCTTTGAAATGTAAATCTTCAATAGAAATTGTTGAATCAGCGGGGTATAAGAAATAATTTTCTTTCTCAATCATTGAAGGATCTACAATAGAGTCCACTCCAACTTCAAATTGACTTGACCGACTTGCACAACTTGATAAAATAAAAGCAACGGCACAAGAAAAAATATATACTCGGATATTTTTTGCTAAATTATAAATCACCGAAAACTTGTATGAATCGAATTTCATATTAAACCTCACTTGATTAAATGAAATACACCTAACGGCATTGAACAGCTACATCTTCATTAGATTCCAACACAGGATCTTGCGGGATAACGAGGAAATAGATGAGATTAGCTCATCTGGCTCATCTCCTTGGCATTCGAAGTTATCCAATGGACTGCGTATTTGTCTTTATCCTATCTCAAAAGAACTTCATCCGACATTCTTACGCTAAGTCATTGTCCCGATCTCCGTGTAAATCTGCTGTGAAAACTGAAAAGAGAGAAATAGGAGCGGGATAGTCGGTCTTGGGTCCGAAAAGACCCCGTGCATAGACAGGCGCAATCAAGGCGACCCATAGCAGCGTAGCATATAAGATTACATATCTCATTCTAGTATCTGCTATTCAAGATTTAATTAAGGGCTGTTCGGGAAATCCCGCTTTCTTGTCTACAAGGTTTAGGAGCGGTTCTCCCGATAAGTATCTTTTCAGGTTCTCGCAGAAGAGATCCACAATCTTTTGGGGTCTTGAAGGGGCGTGGCCCGCAGCGTGGGTGCTTATGATAACGTTTTCAAATGCCCAGAGTTCGCTGTCTTCGGGAAGTGGCTCCTCTTCGAAGACATCTAAACCCGCTCCTGCTATCTCCTTGTCCTTCAGAGCTTCTACCAAAGCCTTTTCGTCTATCAGCTTTCCCCTTGCTACATTTATCAGATACGCCGTGGGCTTCATCCTTTTTAGCGCCTGACGATCTATAATATGGTGTGTGCGATCTGTATGAGGAGCGGTCAAAACCACAAAATCAGACTGGTCCAGAAGATCATCCAGCCTTTCAAGTCCCCAAAGCTCATCTACAAAGTCAGGTTTACGTCTCTTTAATATATCTATAGCCAGGACTGTCATATCAAATGTGCGGGCCCTCCTTGCGACCTCCGTTCCTGAACCGCCAAGACCCACGATGCCGACGGTCGCGCCTTCTAATTGACTTACAGCCGTATTTTGCCATTTTCTTTGCAGTTGGTTCCGTATGTACAGATTCAATCCCCTTGCGAGGCTGAGCATAAATGCGAACGCGTGCTCGGATAGTTGAACTGCGTGAAGGCCGCTTCCGTTGGTGAAGATAATGTCGCTTTCTATTAGCTCAGGAGTAAGATATATTTCCAGACCAGCGCTTAAGGACTGTATCCACTTCAATTTCCCTGCTGCTTTCAACTCTTCGGGAGATACCGTAACGCCAAAGACAGCATCGGCGTCGGTTATCTGTATTTTTATCTCCTCTTTATCGGTTGCGTGAAATATCTCCACGTCTTGTGATACAGAACTTAACTGATTGATGTGTTCTTCTGTGGCCTTCATAGTCACGAGAATCTTCACTTGAATCCTCCTTCAGAATTTCTTTATAAAAATAGTCAGTAAGACTACGGGATCTTGTGCCCTAATTTACTCTATTTGCCATACAATTGCAAGGATTAATTTCCCCCTTGACCCTGGAGTCTATTAGCTGAAACTTGCCCTTAAAATAAGTGATTATTTTCAATTTTTTCCTTGCAAAAATTGCCTATAATTGTTATTATATATATAGTACAGAACGCCGTATATATTATGACGTATACGTTATGCTGGACATATTTTTCTATATACACAAAGTGCTGTATTTACAGAGCTGTCGGGAAACAGGACATCTTACTGCACTATTGCCTGATCTCGCATAACTGTACAGCCCTGACCTGGGCTTATGGAGGCGGACATGAAAGTAGTCATACAGAGGGATGATCTCTACGATGCTGTGGAGAAAGTGTTAGACGCTGTTCCGACCAGGGCTGCCCTTCCTATACTCAGCAATATACTGCTTGAGGCTTCCGTGGAGGGGAAACTTAAGCTCAGAGCCACTGATCTGGATATATCCATTTCTGCAACAGCCTCCGGGGAGGTATCAGAGGAGGGGGCTGTTACCGTTACTGCGCGCAAGTTCGCCGAAATTGTCAGGGAACTTCCCAGGGTGCCGGTCTCTATCTCGGTTTCACAGGAAAAGATATCTATTTCGACTTCCAAGGCGGAGGATGGTGGACAGTCTGATGGCGTCTACAGTCTATCTGGAATGCCTCCCGACGATTTTCCGTCTCCTCCCTCATCGGAGGAGGGAGTCGTCTTGAACTTTAACGGTGCCGATAGCCCCGACGGCGCTGTCCTGAAGGAGATGATCTCCAAGACATCCTATGCCGCCTCCAGCGACGAGGCAAGACCTGTTTTGTGCGGGGTCTACTGGCATATCGGACAGGATGGGATGATGATGGTGGCAACGGACGGAGCCAGGTTAGTTAAGATGACAAAGAAGGTGGTATTTCCGTCCACAGGAGAAAATGGAAAGATAGAGGCCATCGTCCCACCCAAGGGATTGGATCGCCTGGGCAAGCTTTTGTCGGGCTCAGATGAGTTGAAATCTGTGACCATCGGCCAAAGGTACATAATATTCGACCTGGGAAATACGATCGTTTCTTCAAGATTGATAGAGGGCCCCTACGTTGACTACGATCAGGTGATACCCAAGGAGAACCAGAAGAGGCTCGTAGTGTCCAACGGCGCGTTCTCCCCCGCAGTGCGAAGGGTCTCCATTCTGTCAAGCGCGCAGACGCATCAAATACGTATGTCGTTAAAAAAAGATGAGATACAGCTTTCGGCAACAAGTCAGGAGCTGGGAGGCGAAGCCCGCGAGGCGATTCCGGCAAAATACACGGACGAAGATATGGAATTAGGATACAACGCCTCCTATCTTATGGAGATACTCAGGAAGATAGATTCTGAAAATATAGTATTCGAGCTTGAAAGCCCCACAGAAGCCGGGGTAATAAAGCCGCTGGAACAGCCCGACGACGAAGACTATCTGTGCCTGATTATGCCTCTCAGGATCACAAGTTGAGAAGGGGTCCCTAAATCAGTAGACAGCATACAGGGCGTCCCTCCTCCCCCTGGCAACTGTCTACTTGAGCAAGCAGGGGGAGATGCCCGATTGTTCATAAGAGAACTCACGCTTAAAGATTTCAGGAATTTCCCCAATGTAAGGTTCAACTTTCCAGAATCTAAAACTATAGTAACTGGTGACAATGGTGCAGGGAAATCAAATCTTTTAGAAGCTCTCCACTTCCTCTCTCTGGGAAAGTCCTCAAAAGGTGCCAAGGATAAGGAGGTGGCAAAGGAGGGTAAAGATGAGTTTTCAATCGGTGCCCAAGTCGCCAGGGTCCCTAACGAGTTTTCTTTAAGGATTTATTATCATCAGAATGTAGGAAAGAGAATCTATCTGGATCGTAATCCTCTCCCCCGTCTGTTGGACCTTGTCGGTTTTTTCAACTCGGTCCTGTTCTCCCCTGAAGATGTAGACCTCGTTTTAAGATTCCCCTCTCAAAGGAGAAGACTCCTGGACATTGTAGTCTCCCAGTCCAGTCCATCGTACCTTGCGGATCTGCAGGACTACCGGAGGATCCTGTCCCAGCGGAACAGGATCCTTGGGGACGGAAAACTGAAAAATTCTCCCTTAGATGCGTGGGACGTTCAACTTGTAAGGGTAGGGAGCCGGATCATTAAAAAGAGGATAAAAGCGATAGAACATATAAAGAGGGGCCTGTATAAGTTTTACGTCATGCTTTCAAATAAAAAAGAGGACATCACGGCGTCCTACTCGGCCTGTGTGAAATTTGAAGATCTGCAGGAAATATCGGACTGCTTTATGGAGCAGTTGAAAAGCAAGCGAAAAAGGGAGATGGAATTGGGATACACGATCCTGGGACCGCACAGGGACAACGTAAAGATACTCATAGGAGAACGGGACATTCAAAGGTACGGTTCGGCCGGACAGATGAAGAGCGCCCTTTTGGCGTGGAAATTCGCTGAGACGGAGTTTGTTAAGGAGACAAGAAAAGAGGTGCCTGTTCTGCTCTTGGACGACGCCTTTTCTGAGTTAGACAGCAAAAGGGAAGAGAGGCTGTTGGAGATAATAGAGGGTTTCGACCAGGTCATCGTAACTTCGGCAAGGTGCCCCAACCTTTCGATGAAAGATAAAGGTTTTGCAGAGATGAGGATAGAGGAGGAAAAGGATGAATATCCGTAGAGAGCCTGATCGGAAGTCGAGCTATCCGAAGGATATAGGAGGAATAGTCCAGAGGGTGTTAGATGAGCTGGGGCTGACGAAAAAGTTCTATCAAGCAAGGGCCAAAGTCCTCTGGGACGACTCTGTGGGAGAGAGAATTTCCCAGATGACATCTGTGCTCAGCATGAGGGGAGGAACACTATTTGTGGCTGTAAAGACAGCCCCCTGGAAGCAGCAATTAACGCTCTTTAAGCCCGATTTGATAGCTAAATTAAACGAGAATGTGGGCAGAAACGTAGTCGAAGATATTTTCTTTGTGAACGAGGACGAAAAATGAGTAGATAGCGGGCAGGGCACTTCCCCTTCCTATCTGATGAAAAGGAGAAATGGAGTATGGCTAAGGAGGCAGAACTTACTGGAAAACAGATAATGGGAATAACTGACGATTACAGCGCTGAGCAGATTCAAGTTTTGAAGGGTCTGGAGGCGGTGCGCAAAAGGCCCGCTATGTACATCGGGGATACGGCTCTGCGCGGGCTCCATCACCTTGTTGATGAAGTGGTGGATAATAGCATAGATGAGGCAATGGCCGGATACTGCGACAAGATAGATGTGGCGATAAATCAGGACGGAAGTGTGGCAGTAGAGGACAACGGCAGGGGGATACCGGTGGACATTCACGCCGGTGAGGGGAAAGCTGCGTTGGAGGTGGTTATGACCACGCTCCATGCTGGGGGCAAGTTCGACAAAAAGACCTATCGGGTTTCGGGAGGACTTCACGGCGTGGGAGTTTCGATAGTCAACGCCCTTTCAAAGTTGTGCGAGGTGGAAATCTACAGAGACGGGAACATCTACAGACAGAGATACGAAAGGGGCATACCCAAAACCGGAGTTGAGATAGTCGGAAAGAGTGAGAAATCTGGCACCAAGACGTCTTTTTGGCCTGACTCACAGATATTTGAGGAAAGAGATTTTAACTTTGAAACCATAAGCCACAGGTTAAGAGAACTTGCCTTCTTAAACAGCGGCGTGAGTATCTCGATTTCGGACGAAAAGAGCGGTCAGTCTCAAGAGTTCCACTACGAAGGCGGGCTTGCGGCCTTCGTGGAGTACCTGGACGAAAACAGAGAACCTCTCCACAAAGAACCGATATATTTCAGCAGGGAAAAGGAAGGTGTATCGGTAGAGGTAGGGCTTCAGTACAACAACTCGTATCTGGAAAATTTGTACACGTACGCAAATAACATAAATACCACAGAGGGCGGCACGCACCTTATCGGGTTCAAGGCGGCTTTAACCAGGTGTATTAACAGCTATGCCGAGAAGAACAATCTTCTAAAGAACATAAAGTTTTCGATGACAGGGGACGATACCAGAGAAGGTCTGACAGCGGTAATAAGTGTGAAAGTGCCTGATCCGCAGTTTGAAGGGCAGACCAAAATGAAGCTGGGAAACAGCGAGGTGAAGGGCATTGTGGAGTCCCTTGCTGGAGAGAGCCTGTCGGAATATCTGGACGAAAATCCCTCCGTGGCTAAGAAGATAGTGGAAAAGGTGATCGAAGCGGCAAGGGCGCGAGAGGCCTCAAGGAAGGCCAAAGAGCTCGTCAGGAGAAAGGGCGTATTGGACGGATCGGGACTCCCTGGGAAGCTTGCCGATTGCATCTTAAATGATCCAGAGTCCACAGAGATATTTCTGGTCGAGGGCGATTCGGCGGGAGGATCAGCAGTACAGGCAAGGGACAGGCGCTTTCAGGCGATCCTTCCGATGTGGGGAAAGCTCTTAAACGTGGAGAAAGCAAGGGTAGATAAGGTCCTGGGCAACGATAAGCTCATGCCGATTATTACGGCCCTTGGCGCAGGCATAGGCGAGGACTACGACATCTCCAAACTTAGGTACGGCAAGGTAATCATAATGTCGGACGCAGACGTGGACGGCTCTCACATAAGGACCCTTATCCTGACGTTCTTCTTAAGATACATGAAGCAAATAGTGGAAAATGGGAAGGTCTATATAGGTCAGCCTCCGCTCTTCTTGATAAAGAAGGGAAAGACTGAGAATTACGCCTACAGCGAGGAGGAAAGGGACTCTGTACTCTCGAGAATGGACGGCAGCTCAGGTGTGATGGTCCAAAGATACAAGGGCCTCGGAGAGATGAATCCCGACCAGCTGTGGAAGACGACGATGGACCCTGAGACCAGGACACTGCATCGGGTGGTCGTGGATGATCCAGCGGAAGCAGATCGCATCATCACTCTTTTGCACGGAGAGAAGGTGGAAAACAGGAAAAGGTTCATCGAAGAGCACGCAGATGAGGTTACTAATCTGGACATTTGAAGAGCAGTAGACAGGGATTGGAGGATGCTCTAGAGCGAACACACGGGTTCGCCCCTACACTGATAAATCAGTCTAACTGTAGGGGCAGACCCACGTGTCTGCCCTGAAGATATGGATAAATGGGGTGAGCATACGGGTTCGCCCCTACAAATAAAGAGAGGGAAAGAGATGTTGGCGCAGCGATCCAGAGTTATTCAGGTCAATTTTGAAGATGAGATGAAAAAATCGTATCTGGCGTACGCGATGAGCACCATTATAGATCGAGCCCTTCCGGATGTCAGGGACGGTCTGAAGCCGTCTCAAAGGCGCATCCTTGTGGCGATGAACGATCTGAATCTGACACCGGGGAGGCAGTATAGAAAGTGCGCCAAGGTGGCGGGCGATACATCGGGAAATTACCACCCACACGGCGAGCAGGGGATATATCCGACGCTGGTCAGGATGGCGCAGGATTTCAGAATGAGGTACCGGCTTGTGGACGGTCAGGGCAACTTCGGCTCTATAGATTACCCCGACCGTCCCGCGGCGATGAGATACACAGAAGCCCGGATGACTGCCTTTGCAGTGGAGATGCTTCAGGACATAGAAAAAGAGACGGTGGACTTTGTACCAAACTACGACGATACCAGGCAGGAGCCGAAGGTACTGCCCGGGGCCTTTCCGAATCTGATATGCAACGGAACCTGGGGCATCGCCGTAGCGATGACCAGCGCGATTCCTCCTCACAACCTTAAAGAGGTCGTAGATGGCATAGTGGCCCTAATTGACAACCCCGATATCTCAGACGACGAATTGATGGAGTACGTCAAAGCCCCTGACTTTCCGACGGGAGGCATAATATACGGCATGAACGGTGTAAGGGATGTCTACAGGACGGGAACGGGACGGATTGTGGTAAGGGCAAGAGCCAGCATCGAGACTTTGAAGAACGGACGGGAGAACATAGTCATAACCGAGATTCCGTTCTTGGTGGATAAGTCCCATCTTCTGGAGTCGATAGGAAATCTCGTAAGCGATAAGAGGATAGATGGCGTGGCGTATGTGAGGGACGAGTCCGATAGAGACGGGATGAGGATCGTAATTGAGCTTAAGAGGGACACTTACCCCAACGTGGTGATGAATCAACTTTATAAGCACACCGAGCTTCAGACGAGCTTCAATGCCATCCAAAGGGCGCTTGTGAACAATCGTCCCGTAGTCTTGAACCTCAAGGGGATGCTTTCTCATTTTGTGGATCACAGGCACGAGGTCATCCGTAAGAGGACGCGCTACGACCTGACTCAAGCCGAGAACAGAGCGCATCTATTGGAGGGCTTCAAAATAGCTCTGGACAACATAGACCAGGTGATACGGATAATCAGAGCTTCCGACAGCCCCGACGATGCCAGAGTCAAACTCATGGATGCGTTTCAGACCGAGTCGTCATCCAACATTTCCGAGACACAGGCGCGGGCTATCTTGAATTTGACGCTCCAGAGACTCACAGCCCTCGAAAGGAAGAAGGTGGATGACGAATACCTGGAGGTGATTAAGAACATCTCGGAGCTTCGGGGGATATTAGATAGCAGACCCCAGAGGATGGATATTATAAAGTCGGAGTTGAGCGAACTCAAGAAAAAGTACGGGGACGAAAGGAGAACGGAGATCGTCCCTTCCGGCGCGGAGTTCGACATCGAAGACCTAATAGCCGAAGAGGATATGGTCATCACCATATCGCATGCGGGATACATAAAGAGACTTCCCGTCAGCACCTACAAGAGGCAAAGGCGCGGAGGAAGGGGTATTACGGGTATGACGACGAAGGAGGAGGATTTCGTAGAGCATCTCTTTATAGCCTCGACTCACAGCTATATGCTGTTCTTCACGGACAGGGGGAAGTGCTATTGGCTAAAAGTTTACGGGATTCCCGAAAGCGGAAGGGCAGCAAGGGGTAGGCCGATTGTGAATCTGCTTCAGGTCGAAACGGGTGAAAAGATAGAGGCGTTCGTCCATGTTAAGGAGTTCGACGACGATCGCTATCTGGTTATGGCTACCAGGAGGGGACTGGTCAAAAAGACTGTCCTTTCGGCGTACGGACGTCCCATAAAGACCGGAATCAGGGCGATAAATATCGTGGATGGGGATTCTCTGATAGATGCCGCGATAACGGATGGGACTCAGGGGATCGTCCTTGTGACTCAGGGCGGTTTTGCGATCAGATTTGACGAGTCTGAGGTGAGGGATATGGGCAGAACATCTCAAGGGGTAAGAGGCGTAAGCCTAAGGGATGGGAACGACAAAGTTGTCGGAATGATGATCGTCAGAAGAGAGGGGACGATTCTGACTGTGTGTGAAAACGGCTACGGCAAGAGGAGCCAGATATCGGACTACAGAGTCACCCACAGGGGCGGCAAAGGGATAATATCCATCAAAGCGAATGAGAGGAACGGAAAGGTCATCAGTGTCAAAGAGGTCGTGGATGAGGACGAATTGATAATCATATCTCAAAAGGGCATAATCATGAGACAGCCTGTCCGAGCAATAAGCGTCATAGGCCGGAACACTCAGGGCGTAAGGCTGATCAAGCTGGACGCGGAGGACAAGGTTATAGACGTGGCACGCGTGGCAGTCAAAGATGAGGGTGAGGGGGATTCAGACGGAAATGGCGAGTTGGACGAGGAGGACGGAGATGGCAAAGTGGATGATATAGACGATTTGCAGTTGGGGTTGGGATTAGATTAAGTTAAGCAGGTGGGAGCGGTGCCTCCTCTCTGTCTATTACAATTCAGTGGGCAAGCTCTGGAACTAAAGCGCTCCTGCATCGTCATACATAGAGTGTGATAGACTGTTCATATACGAGTTCTGATCTGCAATAAATACAATCTAAAGGAGACGTACAAAATTGGGCGGCATATCCCTCATGGCGGCATTCGGAGCCGGGATCATATCGTTCGTATCTCCCTGTGTGCTCCCTTTAATCCCCGCCTACATCTCGTTTATATCTGGACTCTCGATGGAGGAGCTGAGCAAGGAGAACTCCCAGACAATGAGGAGGATTATGCTCAATTCGCTCGCCTTTATCTTAGGTTTTTCAATTGTCTTTGTGGCCCTGGGGGCGACAGCCACGTTTGCGGGTCAGCTTCTGCTGTCGAAGATGAGCGTCTTAAGCAAGATAGCGGGGGTCGTGATCGTAATATTCGGGCTGCATATGGCAGGGGTCTTCAAGATAAGGTTTCTGAACTATGAGAAAAAATTTCATGCCTCAAATAAGCCTGTGGGACTCCTGGGGACGTTCTTAGTAGGCCTGGCCTTCGCCTTCGGATGGACGCCGTGCGTGGGACCTATCCTTGCCGGGATTTTGGGTCTGGCGATGATAGAGGAGACGGTGGGGGAGGGGATAAAGCTTTTGAGCGCCTATTCTTTAGGGCTGGGGATTCCCTTTTTCCTTACGGGAATAGGCATTAATAGATTTCTGAGCGTCTTTGCGAGGATAAAAAGGTACTTTAAGGCCATAGAGATAGCCAGCGGAACCCTTTTAGTACTCGTAGGTTTCATGATATTCTTTAACTATCTCAACGTCCTGTCTATATATATAATAAAACTCTTTCCATGGCTGAATGTAGGATAAGCCTAGGCTGAATGTAGGATAAGCCTAAAACAATAGGAGATCAAAACAGTGAAAAGAACAAAGATTATCAGCCGGCTCGTTCTGATTATTCTGGGTGTTCTGGTTCTATATGTCCTGTTTCTTCAGGAGCATAGCGTTCTTTCCCAGGAGGATTCCACGACTGAGGTTTCCAAGACTGAAGAATCAAAGACAGAGGATTCCAAGATAGGAGAGGCCAGACTCCACAGTTTAGCCTCTGATTTAAAGCCTGCGCCTGATTTTGCACTGAAGGACATAGACGGAAACGACGTAAAGCTGTCGGACTACAAGGGCAAAGTGGTAATAGTGGACTTCTGGGCTACCTGGTGTGGGCCGTGCAGGTTCGAAATTCCCCATTTTATAAGGCTTCAAAAAAAATATAAGGATAAGGGATTCGAGATGGTGGCTGTGACGGTGAACGATCGGCTGGACAATGTGAGGGAATTCGTAAAGGATAATAAGATGAATTACACCGTCACTATGGCGGATGATAAGGGCTTGGTGCTAACGGATTTCTTCACTGTGACCGGGGTACCTCAGTACATTCCCGGCAAAACAGAGCCTTATTTGAGCGACGCTCCCGTAAGGGGGGTGATACCGACGACCTTTATTTTAAACAAGGAAGGAAAGATATATCTGAGGATTGTGGGAGTCCCGAACGATTTAGAAGTCTTTGAAAGGAGCGTTGAGGCTCTGCTTGCACAGACTTCGAAAGATGAGAAATCCTGATAGAATTCCCTCTTTAGAGATAATTACCCCGGACACTCTGTTCGGGGTTTTTTGTGTACAAAGGAAAACTTTAGACAGGATGTTATAGCAGAGCTATATTCTAATGTTCACAGAATTTTGGTGTTTCAAATGTTATTGCGAGCGATCCCCGCTAGATTCAATCGGGGAAGCACGCTCAAGAACACCTTATCTTCGCCACCTCTATGTCAAACGATAAATCTGGATTTACAATCAGGGCTATCTTAATCTTCATATTCTTCACAGTCCTTGTGGGAATGTGGACTCAAAGGAACGAGTTGATCTACGCGGGGCCAAAGCTGTCCGATCACGTTCCTCCCGCCGGTGGAATAGGCGTCCTTGTTCTTCTGCTTCTGATAGGGGGGCTGCTGCGGAAGCTGAACGAAAGACTCTGTCTCGGCAAGGCGGAGTTGGTTCTCATATATTCTGCGCTGGTCATCTAGCTGCCCTTAGCTTCTGTGGGGCTGGTTCACAGATACCTGCCGGGGCTGGTAACGAGCTTCGGGCGCTCGCCCTTCTACCGCGAGACGGGGAGGTATTTCAGGTTCTTAGAGTTTATCCCAGAATGGATGGTTCCGGGTAAGGTGAAAATCGATACGGCAGTGGATTTCTTTGAGGGTGGCCCTGTGCCATGGGAGCACTGGATTTTTCCTCTTTTTCTGTGGTCACTGCTGTTTGCAGCAGTCTTTGCAGGTATGTTGTGCATAGGGATCATCCTGAGGCGGCAGTGGTCCGAGAACGAAGGGCTGAGCTTTCCGATGTTGGAGCTTCCCAGGGCGATGTTAGAGGGGATGGCCGTTCCAGTTATCATATTCACGATAAATGGTCTTCATCACTACTTTCCGCAAATCGGAGAGATAAGTACCTCGCTGGACATGGGGGAGATTCTGTTAGAAGCACCCTGGAAGGCGATGGCGGCGTTTGAGGCGAGATTCGTCTTCGACTTTTCTCCGATGATAGTCGGAATCGCGTATCTGCTGTCGCTTGAGATCTCATTCAGTATCTGGTTTTTCTTTCTTATGACCAGGGTTCAGCTTCTGGCCACCGAGTTTCTTGGATTTACCGAAAACAGGGGTGTGTGCAAGGCCTTCGGTCTGGAGTGGCCGCCACATTTTCCGTTCCTCTTTTCCTAGGCAAGGGGTGGGATAATATGTCTGGTCGTGCTGAGCCTGTGGGCTGCAAGGTCTCATCTTTTGGGGGTATTCAGAGGGCTGGGAAGACCAACGCACCTTGCAGAAGACCCTCCACGTTGGGCCTTTTTGGGTCTGGCCGCCTCCCTCCTATTCTGTTCCTTCTGGTCTTATGCCGCAGGATTGAAATTTCATCTGGGACTGATCTATTTTGCCCTATTCTTCATCTTTTCGATAGGGATCGCCCGGCTCAGGATAGATGGGGGGATCCCTCTATTTTTGGGTCTGCCCATGGTGTCGCATCTCTTTTACATAGTCGGTGGGACGGGACCCGGAGTCTATGGCGAATCCGATTATGTAGTCTTCGCTCACCTGAACATCCTGACTTACGGCTGTCTCGGGACGTTCCTTGCAATGCAGCTTGAAGGGTGGAAGATAGGAGAGGAGGTCGGGATAAAGACGGGAAAGATGACCATCGCTCTGGTTATGAGTCTCCTTGTCGGTCTGTTTGTGGGCTATTATTTCTCTTTGAACACGATCTACGAATACGGGATGTTTGTATTGGATAACGAAGGCGGCGCTCTCTCCGAGGCCAGAATAGGGAGGTACTACCCCTATTCCTATCAGTCCGCGGGAGATCTTGAATCCCCTACGGACTGGCTGAGGATATTCTTCCATTTTGTGGGCTTCTCTTTCGTGTGGTTTTTAACGATTATGAGGAAATTCTTCCTAAGGTGGCCATTTCATCCTATTGGATACATCTTCGCGGTGGGATTCGGCAAGGCAATATGGGGCTCGATATTAGTGGGATGGTTCCTGAAATGGATTATCGTCAAATACGGAGGAGCGGTGATCTTCAGAAGGGCCAAGCCATTCTTCCTGGGTCTCATCTTGGGTGAGTTGACTATGAAACTGGTGTGGGCTTGTGTGGGCACTTTCGCGGGAAAGATTGGCCAAGCTTACGGCATGTGAAAATGTGATTTCCACTCCGGGGTCACTTCACCCTATCTGCCGATGAGGTCCCGCCTGAGCCGATTACCGAAATTCGTTGCAGGAGTTTCCAGCCTGAAATGCATAGAGAGCTATCGAAAAGATATTGACACAGGGCCGAGACTTTCTTAATATTACGTACAGTAGCGGCTTTCTGGTTTCGTATTGTAGACAACACAGAACCGGACTGAAGCTGAGACTCGTCAAAAAGAGGACGATTATCTATAGTGGGACCCAATAATCTGGTCCCAGAAATCAAGATGCAAAGCATCTTTAAGGAAGGAGGGAGTATATGGCTAATCCATTCGTGCACATTGAACTTCTCACGGAAGATGTGGCCGCTGCGAAGGAGTTCTACGCCGGCCTGTTCGACTGGAAGCTTCAAGACATCCCGATGGACGAGACCACATACACAATGATCGAGGTGGGGGAAGGTACAGGCGGCGGGATGATGAAGAATCCAGTTCCGGGCGTTCCGTCGCATTGGCTGGCCTACGTTCAGGTTGACGATATTGCCGCCTCAACCGAGAAGGCAAAGTCATTAGGAGGTACGATCGTTCACGAGGTGACGGAGATTACGGATTACGGGCGCTTCAGCGTTATGATAGACCCAACCGGTGCTGCCTTCGCCCTCTGGCAGCCGGAGAACCATGACTAAGGAGCATGGATATGCAAGATCGTGGAACAGGCGCGACAGCTTCGTCCGCACTATCTGAAATGAAGTATTGCGTGCTCGGCACGAGGCCCGAAAATGACGACCGCTATTTTGCAGAGATGACCAGGGCCGTCTTTCGAGCCGGCTTCAACTGGAAGGTGATTGAGAAAAAGTGGCCTGACTTTCGGAGGGCCTTCGCCGATTTTTCGATCGCCAAGGTCGCTGCGTTTGATGAGCCAGACTTTGACAGGCTGATGAGCGACAAGGGCATCGTTCGGAACGGTCGAAAGATCAGGGCCGCTATCGAAAATGCCAGAAAACTGTTGACCATACAGAAAGAGCACGGATCGTTCGGGGTATTTCTTAAGGAAATCAGCGCAAACGGTGAGGGAGAGCTCGTAAAGACCCTGAGCAAACGCTTTTCACATCTGGGAAGTTCGACTTCCTTTTTCTTTATGAGGGCGGTGGGGGAGGAGATGCCATAGACGATGGAGCGTTGGAGAAAAGAGCACGACATGTAGTTCCTGCTCCCAGTAGAAGAAGGCCTGAGTGCTATACTTCTACTCAATCACACCCTCCGGATACTTTCAGTACTTTGCCCCGGGGAGAGATTTGCAGACAGAGGCCCGTTTGGGCCCCTGATGCATCAGAGCCCGCCACAGACGGCGGGCTTTTTCTTTTGTGTGTTTCTTTATGATTGTGAGGTAATCCTTCCTCAAGGTGCCCATTTTATACTATCGGTTACATCTTTGCTGCCGGCTACAGCCAGAGAATATGGGGTTAGACGTTAGTCGGGTTGCTAATTAAGTGGATTATCGTCCAATATGGCGGAGAGGTAATGTTTAGAAGAACAAAGCCCTTTTTAGAGGTGTCATCCTCAGTGGGCTGATGATGAAATTGTCCTGGGCTTGTGTGGGCACTTTCGCGGGAAAGATTGGCGAAGGATATTCTATGTGACGACCCTCCCCTGTAAATTAATGTAAGGGCGAGGTAACCTCGCCCTTACACAGCGGTCTCTTAGATTTGTTGCAGACAGATGTATTTTGTGTATATTATTTATGTGAGCGCACAGACGTTAGGGCAGACACGTGGGTCTGTCCCTACTAACTATGAGATTGCTTCGCTTCGCTCGCAATGACTGAGAGAAGGGTCATTGCGAGGAGTTTCAGCCCGAAGCAATCTCAAGGGAGAGGAAAGGGCAGTTGAAGGCTAATATATCTGAGATCCTTCGTCAGACGAACGAAGGTGAGGAGATAGTAATAGCTGTACAGGGGGAAGCCAAAGGCGATCCTAAGGAGTCTGAGCGAGGACGAGCTTGAAGATTATATTCTGGAAAACCACCCAGAGATAAGGACAAAGTGGAGTTGGCTTATGATGGCTACCGCGAGAACGGTGGGATTGACATCGAGGATATGATAAGGCAGGTGGAGAAGGAGATTGCCGAGCTTCCAAAGGGATAATCCCCGATTGTGTGAAGTCCATGAAAAACACACGTAATACCTTCACAATTCTATTTTTGATGCTGTTGATGACTGCCACTTTATCCGTGGCTGGGCAAGACCAGTATTGGGAACTCTCGTACTCTGTCGAGAAAGATAGGTTGAAAGAGACCATAGGGGACATGGCGCGATTAGGGTCGAGGGTCACTGGCTACGAGGGAAGCGAAAGGGCGGGAATGTATATCTACGACAGCTTCAAGGAATCAGGTCTGGACGATGTCGTCCACAGATCGTTCGAGATCCCTGTGCCTGTTGATAGGGGAGGGACGATAAAGAGTTTGTCCGACGGTAGAGTAATAGATATATATTCCGTATGGCCCAATGTGGCGAGGACTTCTACTTGCAGCGTGGAGGGAAAGATCATATACGGAGGGAAAGGCGAGCTCCGGGAGTTGAACGGACAGGAGATGAAGGGGAGCGTTGTGCTCCTGGATTTCAACTCTGGGATGGACTGGCTGAACGCATTTATGTTAGGGGCAAAAGCTGTGGTCTTCCTTTCTCCTCTGGACACTTACAGAAAGCAGGCTGAGGATAAGTTTTTGACGACTCCAGCCGATCTGCCCAGGTTCTACGCTTCAAGTCAAGATAGGGAGTATTTGCTGATCTTAGCCGAAAGAGGAGAAATAGTACAGCTCGAAGGACGCATGGATTGGGAGTTGAAATCGGGGACGATGGTTATGGGGATAATTGAAGGGAACGATCCAGAGTTGAGAAAAAGAGCCGTAGTGATCGAGGGATACTACGATTCGATCTCCGCGGTCCCTGCCCTTGCGCCGGGAGCAGATCAGGCATCTGGGATTGCGGGTCTATTAGAGTTGGCACGGTTGCTGGCAAAGACAAAGCCGAAAAGGTCGGTGATATTTCTGGCTCTTCCGGGTCATTTCGAATGCCTTGCAGGGGCAAGGGACTTCGTAGCTCTTCTAAGAAGTGATACTGAAGGACTGAATATTGAGGATCAAAGGTTTTTAAGTCTGCTGAAGGGTTACGAGATGGATCTGTACGTTTGCCTGGACTTGAGCAGCGGGTCGGATGTCCTTAGTATGTCTAAGAGAGGATGGGTCTACAGGATTCCCTGGTCGGCGCACGCAGATTCCCCTGTAACTGAAAGAGTTATAGCCTATGCCGAGGAATATGAGAAGCGGGTGAACGGGGGAAAAGTGATGCTGCACAACGGTATTAAGTCCTCACGGGAAAGGGGAAACTTAGGGAAGGTCCCATCTCATATAGCTTACGACGGGGAGGCCATAAACCTTGCTGGGGAGCTTGCGATTACTTTTGTGACTATAAACGACTCCAGACGTCTGTGGGATACTCCGTTGGACCTCCCTCAAAGTGTCAATTACGATAATCTGAAAGAGCAGATGAAGCTGTTAGTCTACATCGTCTCCAAAGTTGTAGACGATCCTCGGGCTTCGATGGACAGGAGGAGGGAGGATTCCTTCGGAATCTTAGAGGGTGAGGTTGCAAGCTTCGAGAAGACGAGTTACCTCCCCGATGTCCCTGTAGATGGGGCGATCGTCAGGGCAAGATTAAGGACGAAGGCGTTTATGGGTGTAAGAGGGGATCTCTTTGCGATTACAGATAGTTCAGGAAAGTTCGAGATCAGGGGAGTTGAGCACAGCACGATCTATCTCAAGCCGACAAGGATAGAAGCCTATGGAGTCGATAAGCAGACGGGAGATATAGTATATGCCCCCGATATGGGAATAAGGGGCTACAAAGATTATCCGACAGATGTCCTTATGACGGGGAAGAAAGATCGGGTGACTGTCGTTGCGTTCGGATGTAAAGGGATAACGCTCTTTGACATGGTAGATCAAAGGTATCTGTTTACGCTGGACGACATACAGGTGTTGGACGCCAAGACCGAAGCTGACGCCCTTTCGTTCGGATATTGTCTGCCGCTGACCCCGAGGGAGGTGTCGCTCTTTGTATATACGAATAATCTGTTCTCGGACGTGGAACCGTGCGCTGTGGTATTCGCTGAGACAGACAAAAAGATCAAGATAACTATGACGACGGGGATATACGGCCTCGGAAGAAGGATGGTTCTCACCAATTCAAACCCCGAAGATCCTCAAGGTGTGGGATTTGACATTGAAAGCACAGATCGAATAACCCATACATCTTATCAAGCGGCATTAGACGCCTTTCTACTGAACGAGAGCAGGATAAAGAAGCTCAAGAGAAACGGGATCCATAATCCTCGTTTAGAGGGTCTGCACCAAGGGGTCGAAAAACTGTTAAAAGAGTCTGAGGGCTACTTAAAGGACAGAAGATACGACCGCTTCACCGATTCTGCAAGGAAGGCGTGGGGATATGCCTCCAGAGCGTACACAGACGTGGAGAATACGATGGGGGATGTAGCGCACGGTGTCCTCTTCTTTTTGGCTTTAGTCTTGCCCTTTTCCTACTTCTGCGAGAGGCTTCTGTTCGGATCTGTGGACATAAGACGCAAAATAGCGGGATTCTTCCTCGTATTTGTCCTGACCTTCTTAATCTTACGTTACGTGCATCCGGCGTTCGAGCTTACTTTGCATCCTGTAATTATACTTGAAGGCTTCGTAGTGTTAGCCCTTGCTGGGATCGTTATGTATATTGGATTTGCGAAGTTCAACAGGCAGATAAGAGAGGCGGTATCTCCCCGGCTTGCGGCTCACAGAGTGGATCTCCAGAGGTATGAGACTCTTCTCAGGGCGTTCATCGTGGGCGTGTCGAATATGAAAAGGAGGAAACTCCGGACGGCCTTGACCCTTTCAACGATCGTTTTGATGACCTTTTCCGTAGTGTCGTTTAGTTCCATCAAGTCCTCTTTGAGGGTCAACAGGAGGCTCCTTTCTAAAGGGTCTGAGTACGAAGGTGTCCTTTTCAGGATGCCTGGATGGACCCCTCTGGAAAGACCCGTTTTGAACATATTAAGGGACAGATACGGACCTGAAAACGTCGCTCCGCGGGCGTGGAGGATCTGGAGTCAGGGGAGGAGTTCAACTGTCGTCCTGGAGAGAGTTGGTAGTGGAGAGAACCACAGTGGTCGCACCACTTTTAATGTGAGCGGTATATTGGGACTTTCCGCTTATGAGAGTCGTGTGACGCATTCCCAGAAGGCATTGATCTGGGGAAGATGGTTCAAAGAAGGCGAAAATGACGCCTGCATTGTCCCAAGTAGCGCGGCTTCAAAGTTGGGGATCGGGAAAGACGACCGGGAAAATGCTAAATTTAAGGTCTGGGGGATGGAGTTCAAGGTTATCGGCGTAATAGATGAGAACAGATTCGATAAGATTGAAGATCTAAACGGATATCCTTAGACGCCCCTGGATCCCGACGCTCAAGTGCCAGACAGCAAATCCCTCGGCATAGGAAAAAGGGGGGACGAGGACTTTTCCTTCGTCCATTCGTCTCCCTCTGAGATAGTTATCCTACCGTATGAAATCGTCATGTCCATAGGGAGGGGGTCACTCAGGTCAATAGGCGTATATGAGGATGATCCCGAGGAGGCCCTGGAGGAGTTGATGTCATTTTTAGGCTTGTAACGTATTTGCAGGGATAGATGGAGACAGATATATCGTGAACTCTGTAGGGATGAAGTCTTTCAGGGCAGAGAGGAATCTTTTAATTCCGTTAATCATAGCCGCTCTGATCGTCTTCAATACGATGTTAGGCGCGGTCTATGAGAGGACTAAAGAGATAGGGACACTTAACGCTGTGGGACTCGCGCCGGTTCACATAGCCGGGCTATTTGTGGCCGAGGCCGCTGTGTACGCAGTCTTAGGAGGTGTATTCGGGTACATTATCGGTCAGGGAGCGGCGAAGGTCATAGTAGAGTTGGAACTCCTCCCCGGTATGACGCTGAACTATTCTTCTCTTTCCACTGTTGCGACTATATTCCTGATCATGGTAGTGGTCATAGGATCGGCGATATATCCGGCGAGGATGGCGTCTAAACTCTGCGTTCCTGGGATTGAAAGGAGATGGAGATTGTCCGAACCCGCTGGAGATTTTCTGTCTTTGGAACTCCCTTTCACGCTGAGCAGAAGGGATGCTCTGGGCTTGGGGGCCTTCTTGGGAGAATATTTTGAGGCGCACGAAGAGCGCTCCATAGGTGGAGGCTTCTACTGCCAGCCACCTGATGCGGAGACTTCCCTTTCTGATGAACAGGGAATTTTGAACCTCAGGTTTACGGTCTGGCTCTCTCCTTTCGACATGGGAGTAAGGCAGGAAGTGGAGATTTTGACCGAAGAGTCGGATACCGACGGCATCTTTGCGATAAGGTTAAATATAAGGAGGGTATCGGGAGATCGGTCGTACTGGGTCAGGGGGAATCGGGCCTTCTTAAATGACATCAGGAAGCAGTTCTTGGCGTGGAGAGCGCTGGACGAGGAGCAGAGGAAGTTGTATAGTACGACATAGGCACTCAAAGCCTTATAGCCCTTCCTAATCATCCTTACTGATCCGGGCTGATCGCAATATTCTGCTTAATAAATCCCTGTCAATTTCCCCTTTCAGTCTAAAAGTGGGGTCTGTCAGTTTTTTTGTGTAAATGGGATTTTCTTCTGTACCCTTTTCGGCTTATTCTATACCAAATTTCCCCTCGAAGTGGATGGAGAATTGGTGAATGGCCAAGCTCCAGTTCCTGATCGGCATCGTCCATTGTTTCTTGATATTCTCGAGTGCCATATAGAGTAACTTAATCGCTGCCTCGTCGTTTGGGAAGCTATTTCTGTTCTTTATTACTTTCCGTAGAGAGTTATTAAGCGATTCGATGGCGTTTGTGGTATAGATCACCCTTCGGATCTCTTCAGAGTAGGCGAAAAACGGGATGATCCGAGACCAGTTATTCTGCCACGATTTACTTATCATCGGATAACGGCTGTCCCAAGCCTCCTGAAAATCTCCAAGGGCCTCTTCAGCCTGTTCTACCGTGGGGGCTCGGTATATATTTCTTGAGGTCGGCGGCAATCTTCTTACGATCCCTATACGACACGAACTTCAAGGAATTCCTCACCACATGGACAATACAGAGCTGGACCTCTGCTTGGGGAAATACGGATTCAATAGCCTCTGGAAGACCCTGGAGACCATCCACGCAAGCTATCAACACATCGTTCATCCCCCGATTCTTAAGCTCCGTGAAAACTTGCAACCAGAACTTCGCCCCCTCGCTCTTTGCAATCCAGATACCCAAAACGTCTTTCATCCCATCCAGACCAACCCCTACCGCAAGATACACCGCCTTGTTATACGATCCGGCCTTCGTCTCTAATCTTCATCACCAGAGAATCAAAGAATACTATGGGATACACCCCTTCCAAAGGACGATCCTACCACTGCTTCACCTCTGATATGATCCCATCGGTCACAGTCGATATCAAATCAGGGGACACCTCTACACCGTATATCTCCTCCAAATGAGCCTGTATATCACGTGTGGTCATCCCTCGGGCATACATAGACAGTATCTTATCATCAAAACCTGTAAATCGCCTCTGCCCCTTCCTCACTATCTGCGGATCAAACTGACTGTTCCGATCCCGTGGCACCGATATCTCCAGATCACCATAATCTGTCTTCAATCCCTTTGTGCTCCTACCGTTGCGCGAATTACCGCTGTTCCTCCCTTCTGGAGAACTCTTATCGTAGCCTAACTCATACGTAAGCTCTGACTCCAGAGCCCGCTCAAGAATCGCCTTCGTCAACTGCTTCAAAAGACCTTCCTCACCAATTATGTCTTCCGGCTTCTTGTAATCCTTCAAAAGCTCATCAATCAACTTCGGGTCTAGCTTGTCCATGTAAGAACTCCTTATGTAAATGGTGGCCAACTAATATAACTCATTTCCCCATTTACACAAATTTCCTTACACACCCAATTAATTTAAGATGGCGTTGTTTATCCTATTGATAACACGTAATATATGCAACGCCATAGGTATAGGAAGGAGAATAATAGTTGGCACTGTCAATGCGAGCGACGCCAAGCAACCCTCCCGATAGAATCAATCGGGGCTTTCTGTCACGGAAGAAACCATATATGTGACCGCTTCGGTATGAACCTCCGATAGAATCATTCGGGGGCAGGCCTCCTTGGAATGATTAAGACAGAGGAATGATTAAGACAGATTATGTGAGAAAGTTTCTCAGACACCTGGAAGACGCTTCGCACATCTCACTTAGTAAGGGAGTGAGGGCTCTGCGACCACCTATGCCAAAACTGTTTCACAGAACGTTAAGGGAATATTCAAGAAGTTTCTATAGCGACTCACCCCGGCTGATTACTGTCACAAAGGCTCGCGGATTGATGTCCCCTTGAACGTCGCAGGTGAAGCTCACCAGGTTCTCTCCGGCTTCGACGACAGGCGCGCCCCCTTCTGGAACTACCTCACGGATCAGTTCACCCTGGGGACCGTAAAGCTTGCAGTCTGACATCGAATGGAACTCCAGGTAGCATCCGCTCTCAATATCTGTGGGGAAGAGAATCCTTCTGTCGCCCAGAGTGACTGCGGGATTGATGAGTGTGGCATTGACCAGCGGCAGGGCCTTGATGGGACTTAGGTAGCAAGTTGCCGCATCGTTCGGAGGCAGGTTGTTATACCACAGGCAAAGGCCTGCCACCTGGTCGTATTGCACGCGTTCGCGGTAAATCGCATACGCGTGGCCATATGGCCACGCGTAATCGGCGTAGCGGCCCCCCTCGGGCTCGATCAGCTCAAAATAGCGCCACCCCATGAAGTCGACGATAACGTAGTGCTCCCCGATGCCCGCAACAACATGTTCGGGGCTTCTCACCTGGAAGTTCAGGACTTCTCCTTTGCCGTCGCCATACACCCAGACTCCGAGGCCCTCAAGCGCGCTGAGGTCAATCGGGGGCGAGAACCTCTTGCCGACCTTCGTCCACGCGCCCTTCCGGCTTGACCGACTGCTCGACGCCGTCAGGAAACCGCTGCTCGTTCCGCTTTGCACATTGTCCCACGACATCCGCAGGTCTACCTGAATCTCAGACTCGGCTTCCCGATCGTCGAAATCCGCGACATCCTCGAAATCGGCCAGGGTCACATTCCCCGCTGCATCGTAGGGGCCGGCGGCCATCAACGCTTCGATGCGCAGACCAACGGACTGACGTTCGAACCCCCATTCGCCATATTAGACCCGAAAAATGGTTGTCAAAGTCGCCAGAACATGTTATATTACAATAAATAAGACTCATAAATGGCGGATAAATATTGATCATCCAGAGGGTGAAAGAATGAAAGTAGGTTTTGATGGAGGAATAAAGCTTGAATTTCATGGTGCAAAGGTGACATCAAACGGTGGACTTCTTGCGTATCGTGACCTTGATTACGCACTGGGATTATTTGATTCGGTATCAGCGGTTTTTACCGATAAACGCACAGGCCGTAATATCCAACATGATATATCTACTCTCCTGCGTCAATCGATATACAGCCGTCTTGCAGGATATGAAGATGTAAATGACGCCGAGCGATTATCCGTTGATCCCGTCATGCGAGCGATTACCGGAAAGAAGGACAAAGGCAGGCAAGCTGCCAGCTCCAACACGATAGGACGTTTTGAAACTGATATACTGACTCAGCATGACAATCTCAGAAACTTGTCAGATATCAATGGCAAGTGGGTTCAAAAAGCGATGAGTAAAACACAGCATCAACGAATCATTCTGGACATGGACAGTTCGGAGAGTCCGGTACATGGCCAGCAGGAAGGATCAGCTTACAACGGTCATTTCGGATGTACCTGTTTTCATCCAGTGTTCTGCTTCAATCAGTTCGGGGATTGTGAAGGAGTCCTACTTCGCTCTGGTAATGTTCACAGTGCTGATCGTTGGAAGGAAGTTCTGGAACCGATCGTCAAGAGATACGAGAGCAAGAAGAATAGGAAATACTTTCGAGGCGATGCTGCATTCGCAAAGCCTGAGATTTATGATTATCTGGAGGGAAACGGCTATTTGTATGCCATTCGGCTTCCCGCAAATGAGATACTCTATGAAAAGATACGATACCTGCTGACTCGGCCAGTTGGACGACCGCCGAGGAAACCGATTGTATCGTTATATGAATTTCAATATAAAGCGGCCAGTTGGGATCAATCGAGGCGAGTGGTCGCCAAGGTTGAATGGCACCAAGGGGAGTTATTCCCAAGAGTGGGATTTATCGTGACCAACATGAGCGCCAAGCCAGAAGGCGTGGTACACTTCTACAATGGCCGTGGCAGAGCTGAGCAGTGGATTAAGGAGGGCAAGTATGCTCTGAACTGGACCCGACTCTCATGCAAGCGTTTCGTCTCCAATCAGGTGAGGCTCTGGCTGTTTGTTCTGGCTTACAACTTGGGCAACTTCCTGCGACGTTTTGTTCTTCCGAAGAAAATCAAACACTGGTCACTACGCAGCCTCCTCGTGAAATTTATCAAAATCGGAGCGAAGATTGTCAGACACAGCGGATATATTACGTTTCAAATGGCTGAGGTTGGGATAGACAAGAGGTTATTTGCCGAAATATTATCCCGGATTGAACGATTGCGATGTTATTCTGTTTAAACTGCCACATTTTTTTGTGAGTCGATGGAGAGGTGTCTCTAATTGGAGGATTTAAACACAAAGAAAGTGATAATTCAGAGGAAAATACTATTTTAATTGAAAAAAGTACTTGTTGAAAAATGTAAAAGTGGTAATATTAATTCAGAAACAAGAATGTATCGAAATATAATCCCTCATGAATGTGATATGGGGAATGTCGGTCGAATCTATTATAGGTCTTCCAGGCGTTGCTCCACATGTCCATACACTCCACTTTGTGCTTGGCGTACTGAACGCGCTGGAACTGGTATTTTCCGCGTGGACTCCGCATCAGCGTAAACTCCTCGCCCGGTGCCCTCAGCTTGGCCTTAACCGATTCTGGAAAATAGTTCGAGAGGCGCAGGGTTTCATAATCTTTTATGATGTTGGCCAGCCTGGATAACGCCGGAATCTCATGGGCATTGTCGGGATCTATGCCCATCAAAGATAAGCTGGCGTCAGTCCCGAGACACTTGCAGCACAGATACTCGATGTCATCCGGGAATGTCGGCTCGCCCTGAGCCCCGGACCAGGTCTTAACGGCCCACCACCCCAGGTTCACCGGCAGGTACATACGCTGGTAGCTCTCGTTCGCCTCGCAGTGGATATCGATGAACTTCTTGTGACTGCGCCTCGGATGATCCCAGGCCCCCATGCGGGAGCGGACGAACCAGAGGTGATGGTGGAACGTGCTCATCTCCACAAGCGCCGGCTTCTTCAGTCGCTTCCACAGCTCAAAGACGAACTTCGAACCGTAGTGCCAGCCGTTTTCCTCGCCTCCCAGGACGTCCTCGCCGTCCAGAGCATCCAGGTATATCATGTCGAAGCCGCATTCGTTGAAGGCTTCCGCAGTCTTGGCCGCCACTTCCGCAAGGAGTGTGGAATCAGCATCGGGCACGAACAGCCCGTAGCACTCCTTGAGATGGTGTACCTCAGCTCCTTTGGCGTGGGGTTCGACGCGAGTGCCGTAGGCGCCTCGTTCGCAGCCGGTGAAAGCGTACGGCGGATCCCTGGTGACACCGGTGTACGTAATAAGCTCGTTATTGACCTGCAGCGTTACGCTATTGCGCACGACAAAGCCCGTGATTGTGGACATATTCACTGTTGACTCGACTACCGGCACCGCGGCGGCCTTGGGCGTCAACGGCTCGGCCAGAGTGAATGTCGCATCCATCCCCAGACGCGGGTCAGGAACGGGAGTCACCCATGGGCAACTCTTGTCGATCAAGAATGAATAGGTGTGCAGGCCCGCTGCGATGTCCGCCGCGTGGAGCCTGTCAATCACGGCCTTCAGGCTGGCCAACCCATGCGGGTACATCTCTGGATCGGGCCGGCAGTCTCCAAATCGGAAGGAGCGCCCTCCGTGGAAATCGAGCTGTTTGAATCCCAGGCTCTGGACCAAGCCGATCCAGTCGTCTACTGTCTCCTCGGTAACGTTGCCAAAATTGAAAAGATACGAGCCTTTGTTTATGGGAGCATCTAACGCCCACGACCCTCCGATGGCCGAGTGAGGCAGCTCTTCAGCGGCACTTACCGCCTCCTGCAACACCCTGCGAAGTTCGCTCTGTGGACATCCGATAAGAGCCACCTTGGCACCGGGAAATCCGAATCTTGGATAGCACGCGGCTCGGAGATGGCTGTTCGGTCCCGGTAATTCAGTGACTTTGGTCTGGAGATTCAGCGCAAGTGCACAGGCGGCGAAGGATTCTTCCGTCACTCCTCCAAGCGTGAGTCGGATGTCGGCGAACACCAGCTCTTCCACATGCTCGTCGCCCACGGACACAACTTCCAGGATGAAATAGTGGTCATGGGTGACAACTCCTATGACACCGCTCACCCCCGATTCTCCAAACTGCACTTCTATTTGCCCATCGGTGTAGGAGACCGATGAAGCGCCGTAGTACCGGCCTGTTTTCTTCACGCGGGCAAACGAGGATCTGGGGTTCTGGACGCAATAGTCTAGCCCCGTTGACTTGTCCACAAAATGGAGATTCCTGCCATCGCTCTGAATGACGTACTTGGCGTAACTATTTTCAATGTCAATGGTCATTGGGGCCTCCCATGCAGATGAGTTCACCATGCTTTCTAATGAACAGTGTTCTATGATCAACTGTGCGGCGGGAATAAGAGGTGAAAAAGAGGCCTGCACTCCCCGATAGAAGCAATCGGGGATCATTCTTTCGGGGTCTGTAGGATGGGTCAAGGGGAATGATCGGCTCGCCGAAGCTATATCCAGTGTGCACGATCAGGGGGCTGTCTAAACCTGTGTCAGTCGTAGTCAGCCAAGGAATCGGTTGCCTTTCAAAATCAATCCTTGATAGATTCAATCGGAGATCAATGTCCAAATCCGCGTCTGCTGCAGGAGGTGCCAGCGCACAACTGCATCCGCGCCAGCTTCCCAAGCGGCCTGGAACGCAGCACACTTTGCGGTGTGGAGATACGCCAACAGCCAAAGACAAAGGGGCTCTGCCGTTCGCAGCTTCGACCACAGGTTCCAGATTCCTGATATGCAGAAGTTGAGAGATGGGCTTTGGAATGGTGATGACTTCTGTATTTCCAACTTCCCTGGCTTTGACAACTATAGCTGATATAGTTCATGTTTACAAATGTCTTATAGTATTTATATAATCGTTGATATATTCTATATTATGTAACATATTATGGTTATCTTCAAAATAGTACTAAGAAAAGCTTGACAGAGTGTAGGAATTCTCGTATATTAAGATGCGAATTCAGTTTGGGTGTTTCCCTATCCCGATCCGAGGAAACTACGTGTTGTATTTGGGCTGGATTCAATATTTATGAAAGGGAGTGTTGTGTTGTGTACTCGCCAATCTGAAATCCTCCTTTTCGAAACCAAAATCATCTTTGGCTACTTCAAGTACATGACAAAGAATTACCTTTTTATACCTAATTCGGGATCAGACAAGCCATCATATTATCCTGTAGAAATACTTAACAAGAACATTGCGGGAATTCCGTAATCTGTGACAGAAAATGTCACAGTCAAATATTATCCAACAGATAAAATGGGGGAACGTTTATAGCGTCGCAGAAATTAGACTTGCATTCTAATGTACAGGGAGTGCAGAAGATTGTCAAGCACATCTGCAAGTGCAGCGTCGTTCACGAATTCTACGTAACAGTAGGGTGGTTGCCTGAGCATCTGCCAAAAACGGCATTGCTATTAACTTAATGAGCTTTGATTCCGCAAGTGTGCAGTGGTTTCCAGATTGAGATAGAACGGAGGGATGCTTAATCAAGTAAAACGGATAGCTGCTAACAGCGTACTCCAATTTGAACTCAGTCAGGGGGAATATTGCAGTGGACAGACGAATGAAATGCTTGATGAGGAAGTCTTTTGTCACAAACCTATCTAGTGTCGTTATATTATCTCTATTCTTAGCGGGGTGTGGTGAAGAAAAAGAAGAACCTGATCCAGGAGAGATCATAAACGGTCTATGGACAGGGAGCCTGATCAGCGAAAGCACAGGGGATGAAAAGACTTTTGAGGCCATTTTGAGTTTTAGTAATCTGGACATACTGCCACCGCACTTTTTTGATATAATGAAGAAAAGTCCAAAAATTACAGATACTCCAGGGGGTGTTGCCGGGGTGTTCATTATACAATCAGATGCCCAAGTGGATACCTTGATATCTGATAGTTATCGTTTCTCTTTTGAGTGGCCATTGGTAATATTCATCAGAGCTGGCGGGTCATCCCCTCCAAAATATCGGCTGACAACAAGTGGAATCGTAAACAGCCCCATGATGGAGGGGACATATGAGGAATTTGGACCTCGCGGTGAAGGAAATACAATTGATTCTGGAACTTGGAGTGCATTAAGAAAGGAGAAATTGCCATGAGACATTCAACTTGCAGGTGCTTATCTTTAGTATTGGGCGTAGTTTTATCCCTTGCTTTTTTCAGTCCTTCCTATGCCCAGCGAGGGTTGGAACGACAGATGCTCGTGGACATGTATGGCAACGAGCTTACTGCCTTTCAGAATCCGATCACCAAGAGTCCCCATAGAATAATGGGCCATGGGATCAAGATCGATAGGTATTTTGCCGGTGCTGTATCACTGCAAAAAGGAAATGTTGAAACTATAAGCAGAAGCTTGATAACCGATTACAGGGATTTACTTCAGGTGAATATGCCTGATCTGGAGTTTAAAGAGGCCAGACAAGGTTCTGGAAACTGGTATGTAACCTTTCAGCAGAGACAACAAGGGGTTCCGGTGTATGGAGCATACGTCAGCTTCACAGTTGACCCAAACTGGAATGTCATCCTTATGGGCTCTGATTTCCATCCTCAGATAGATGTCTCCACGACGCCTGTTATTACTGCGGATATAGCCATAAATTTAGCTAGGGAAAGATTAGTATTTTTGCCTTCCAGCGTTGACGATCAGCCATCGTTGCTTATATTTCCTAAGGAGAACAATGGCAGAATAGAATATCACCTGGCGTGGAAACTTACACTCTCCTCACCATAATCAGCTTAGGTGTCTTTTAACGCACCCTAAAGAATTGGTTTATATATTGGCAAATCGGTATCAGCCTATCCCTTCGGCTTCCCTATTGTATGCTAAAAAGGTAACTGGTGTTAACTTAAAAAGCTTTGATATTACAAGTGGGAAGTGGTTTCGGTCTTAAAGCAGAAGGGAGGATACTTAGTATATACAACGTATGGCTGAAAACAGCGTACTCCAATTTAAACTGGGTCAGGGGAAATATTGCAGTGGACGGACAAATGAAGTGCTTGATGAGCAAAGTCTCTTTGATAACCGCAACTAGCGTGTTTATAATCTCTCTATTCTCAGCGGGGTGCGGTGAAAAAGGCGTCATAGAGGAAGTCATAGAGGAAGGCGATTACGAAGACCCTGATATAAAAGAGGTTCGAAATATCATAGATGGCTTGTGGACAGGGAGCCTGATCAGCGAAAGCACAGGGGAGGAAAAGACTTTTGTGGCCATCTTGAATTATGGTAATATGGACTTACTGCCCCCGTACTATAGTGATATAGCGAACAGAAGTCCAAAAAATACAGATACTCCATTGGGTGTTGGCGGGGTGTTCATAATACTATCAGATGCCCAAGCGGATACATTGATATCTGGTAGTTATCGTTTCTCGTTTGAGTGGCCATTGGTAATATTCCTCAGAGCTGGCGCGTTTTACCCTCCCAAATATCAGCTGACGACAAGTGGAATCGTAAACAACCCCATGATGGAGGGAACATATGATGCATTTGGACCTAGCGGTGAAGAAGATATAATTGATGCTGGAATCTGGAGCGCAATAAGAAAGGAGAAATTACCATGAAATATTCAAATTGCAGGTATCTATATTTGTTCTTCGGAATAGTTTTATCATTTGCTGTTTTCAGGCCTTCCTACGCTCAGAGAGGATTGGAACGACAGATGGTGGTGGACATATATGGCAACGAGCTTACTGCTTTTCAGAATCCGATCACCAAAAGCCCCCACAGGATAATGGGCCATGGGGTCAAGATCGATAGGTATTTTGCCGGTGCTGTATCACTGCAAAAAGGCAATGTTGAAACTATAAGCAGAAGTTTCATTGCAGATTACAAAGATCTGCTGAAGGTGAATATGTCTGACCTTGAGTTTAAGGAGGCCAGCCAAGGTTCTGGAAACTGGTATGTTACATTTCAGCAGAGACATCAGAGGATTCCGGTGTACAAGGCTTATGTAAGTTTCACAGTTGACCCGAACTGGAACGTTATTCTTATGGGTTCTGATTCCCATCCTCAGATAAACGTCTCAACCACGCCGCTAGTTAGTGAAGATGAAGCCGTTGTTTTAGCAACGGAAAGATTAGGATCGTTGGATATCATCGTTGATGATCATCCGGCGTTGTTTATATTTCCTAAGGAAACCAATAACAGAATAGAATATCACCTGACGTGGAAACTTGGGTTATCTTCCGAGAAGCCCTCAAAAGGTATGATGTATTTCATAGATGCAATTGATGGCAAGGTCGTTGAGGAGTGGAGCACTTCCAAGGAAGCTTTCCGACAAATCAAGGGTAAAGTACAGGGGAACGTGAAGCCTGAATATTGGGACGAAGCGGATGCAGCTAGGGATTTTAGACATGAGAAAATTGAGGTGGATGATGTTTGGGGAGACGTAACGTCTGGGAATACCGACACTAGTGGGGATTATGATCTTAATTGGGACGGCGGCTCACAGGACTATTGGCTTAAGAGCTTTGATTCCGCAAGTGTGCAGTGGTTTCCAGATTGAGATAGAACGGAGGGATGCTTAATCAAGTAAAACGGATAGCTGCTAACAGCGTACTCCAATTTGAACTCAGTCAGGGGGAATATTGCAGTGGACAGACGAATGAAATGCTTGATGAGGAAGTCTTTTGTCACAAACCTATCTAGTGTCGTTATATTATCTCTATTCTTAGCGGGGTGTGGTGAAGAAAAAGAAGAACCTGATCCAGGAGAGATCATAAACGGTCTATGGACAGGGAGCCTGATCAGCGAAAACACAGGGCAGGAAAACACCTTTGAGGGTATATTGACTTATGGATTTTATGATGACCTAATGCCTCCGTACTATTTTGATATTATTGAGAGAATACCAAAAATCGCAGCTATTCCTGTCGGTGTTCACGGAGCAATCGAGATACAATCGAATAACCAAGTGGATTCCTTAGTGGTTTGGGGAAGCTTCTCCTTTACTTGGGGATTAAGCATGGAACTTGGCGTTTTTAGTGCTGACGGTTTCTTCATTAAATATCGGCTGATAAACGGAATTATAAGGGATAATATGGTTGAGGGATCGCATAAGGAATTTGAACTAAGAGATGAGGGTCGATATCTAGTCGATGCTGGAATTTGGAGCGCAATAAGAAAGGAGAAATTACCATAAAACATTCAACTTGCAGTTACATGTCTGTATTCTCGGGCATAGTCTTGTTCCTTGCTTTTATCAAGCCTTCCTATGCCCAAAGAGGGTTGGAACGGCAGATGCTGGTGGACATACATGGCAACGAGCTTACTGCTTTTCAGAATCCAATCACCAAAAGCCCCCACAGGATAATGAGCCATGGGGTCAAGATCGATAGGTATTTCGCGGGTGCTGTATCGCTTCAGAAGGGCAATGTTGAAGCGATAAGTACAAGTTTCATTGCTGATTACAAAGATCTGCTCAAGGTGAATATGTCTGACCTTGAGTTTAAGGAGGCGAGTCAAGGTTCTGGAAATTGGTATGTTACATTTCAGCAGAGACATCAGAGGATTCCGGTGTACAAGGCTTATGTAAGTTTCACAGTTGACCCGAACTGGAACGTTATTCTTATGGGTTCTGATTCCCATCCTCAGATAAACGTCTCAACCACGCCGCTAGTTAGTGAAGATGAAGCCGTTGTTTTAGCAACGGAAAGATTAGGATCGTTGGATGTCATCGTTGATGATCATCCGGCGTTGTTTATATTTCCTAAGGAAACCAATAACAGAATAGAATATCACCTGACGTGGAAACTTGGGTTATCTTCCGAGAAGCCCTCAAAAGGTATGATGTATTTCATAGATGCAATTGATGGCAAGGTCGTTGAGGAGTGGAGCACCATATTGGAAGCGGATCGGAAAATCTACGGTAAAGTACAGGGTAACGTGAAGCTTAAATATTATAACGAAGCCGATGTAGTTAGGGGTTTTCGACATGAGAAAGTTGCGGTGGATGATTCTGTTGGAGAAGTAAAATCTGGGAATACGAACACCAATGGAGATTATGACCTCAGTTGGGTCGGAAATTCTCAAGACTATTGGCTGAGGAGCTATCTCGACGGTCCGTATGTAAAAGTCTTGGACGACCTTGGCAGTGACTCCTTCCACGAGTTAGGACCTGTAACACCTAACCCTATTATCCAACATAATTGGACGTGGAATGAGGATATAGAAGAAAACACTACCTTTTACCACATCAATTTTGCTCGCGATCATTGGAATAGTTATAGAACAATCAACTTCAAAGTTACTGCACACGTAGATTTTAACATGCAAAGCTGCGCTAGTGCATCTACTACCAAGATAATAAAGCTTGGTAAAAACTGCGTTGCCTCTCTAACAAGTGATGTTATATACCACGAGTATGGGCACGAGTTTATATTCGATATCTACGGCTGGCAATCAATTGGCACAGGTAGTTATAGTGAAGGTAGGGCTATGGACGAGGGATTTGCTGACTACGCAGCTTGCACTATCAACAACGATTCACAACAGGGGGAAAACGTTCCTCCTTATAATTCTCGCGATCTTAATAACACCAAAACATATGCAGATTTTGAGACCACTGGATCAGGTCCTCCACACTCCAACGGTCTGATAATCGGAGGGGCTGTGTGGGATTTAAGAGAGCAACTCGGACAATCTACAACCGACGCTCTTTGGGTAGAGGCGATGGAGATCACTCCCCGTCCAGATACCTTCGTGGAGTTCTGTGAGAACATGTTGCTTGCAGATGACAACGATGCCAACCTGTCAAACGGCACTCCCAACGATACGAAAATCCTTGATGCATTCTCGAATAAAGAAATAAGTCCAAGAACCATTTATGTCCCTGCATACTACACCAATATTAATATAGCAGTACTTAATGCTTGGCCTGAGGCAGCAGGTACAAGAGTGCTCGTATCAATAGCAAGTGGCACGTACGACCAGGGTAGTGTGAATATGAAAAGCAAAGTGGATCTGAAGAAGGGGTCAGGAACTGTGACGATCACGGGTCCCTCTAACGGAGTAGGTGTGATCATATATGGGGACAGTGATATCCTGATTGAGAACATCACGATAGGTTCTGATCTTGTCAACGCCGTAGAGGTAATCAACAGCGGCAGCTCGATTGTCTTTCGCAACTGTGATTTCCAGGGAGGCACATTTTCGGGCAGCGCTGGCATCTACGTCTCTGGAGGATCATCAACGCCTAGATTAGATAATTGTAGCTTCCAGGGGGCATACTACGGCATCCACGTCAACAACGACTTTCTTGATGTTTTTCCTTCCTGTGACATCTATGACAGTTCATATGGGGTATATTGTGTAAACCAGGGTGTTCCTTGGTTGTATAATAACAATAACTTCTCCTATCCTTCTCCACATAACTCAGTGTACGACGTTTATGCAGCCTCTGATGTCAATAGTAGCATCAACGCGCAGGGGAACTTTTGGGGATATGTCAGTGGGAGTAGCGGTCCCCTCCGAGATCCAGTGGTGTTTCACGGTGTGGATCCTCCGTTTTCAGTGCAAACTGCTGGTTCCCGATCTACGCCTGCAAAGATCGTGGTTGACACGAGTCCCATCGCGGTGGCACAGGAGAAGCTGAGGTCAGGAGATCGCTCCGGCGCGAAGGCCGACTTCAAGACCATCATTGCATCCTCCACTTCCCAGCAAGAAACCCGGACGGCTATCCACTGGGTCATGTTTGCGTCCCAGACCGCTGACGAGGTAGAAGAAGCCCTGTCCTATCTCAACAGCCTCCAGAATCAAAGTGGAACGGAGGGCAAAGCAGCAGCACTATATGTCTCTATCAGTGGACTTGTCTCACAGGGGAGACCAGCCGAGGCACTGTCGAGGATAGATCAGATTCTTAGGGATCATCCAACCTCTCCCTACGTACCGTATGCCTTGCTGGAGAAGGCATTCCTTCTAGACTATACCTACAACGACTATAATGGAGCCACTGAGATTTTCTCCCAGATTGCTGCTACCTATCCTGACTGGACAGAGACGATGATGGTGAAGGCCAAGCTTGCAGGGCGGACACTCGTGCAAGGTGGAGCAAAGAATGCTGAGCCAGTTGTATCGCTGAGTTCTTTTCCCAATCCAGCCAATCCCACCACCACGATCCGCTTCGAGTTACCTCTGACAGACCATGTGTCGATGGTGATTTATAACTTGCTGGGACAGTCGATGCGGACACTGTTGGACGATGTAGTGTTTGGCCCTGGTGCCCATTCAGTAGTCTGGAATGGACACGACGATCGCGGCCAGTTAGTGGGAAGCGGGATGTATATAGCCAGACTAAAGGCGAATGGACAGGTATCTACGCGGAAGCTGATGCTGATGCGTTAGGTCAATAGTAACGTTAACGAAGACCAATGCCTCGGTTCCCTAACAGAGCCGAGGCATTGGTCTTCCTACGTCTGCTATCTAGACAATGGAATCAGGAGCTTGTTGCATTCGTGGCGATGCTCCTTTCTCAGGTAATCACGGCTCACCTATAGGTAACATTTTTGTCCACATAACGATGATAGTGCCAGATAATATGGCAACACGTCTCTCCCTGCAACGCCTTACGGCGCGGCCCGGCCACTTTCTTCGCACTTCGTCCCCTGTTAGAAACGCTGCGGCAACGCACACAGTGCCCTCACCAGGCAGTCCACCCTCCATCGACCAAAAGATTCTGGCCCGTGATATAGCTTCCGGCATCACTGGCCATCAACAGTAGAGCGCCTTTCAGTTCCTCCGGTCGTCCCATACGGCCCAGCGGCACCTTCTCTTCCAGCCGAGGGACGAAACCAGGGAACTTTTCAACCGTTTCCGGCTTTGGAAACGGACCTGGGCTGATGGCGTTGACCCGGATATTATACTTTGCCCAATAAGCCGCCAGATGACGGGTCAAATGGACCAGACTGCCCTTGAGGGCATGGTAGCTGGCTGGACTGTTGACCGATAGTCCTTCATAAGCGGTGGGATAACTTGCCACGACGCCGTACATACTTGCGATATTGATAATTGAACCTGATGCCTGCCGCTTTCGCAGATGGAACATCACTTCTCGCGCCAGCAGGAAATAGGCCGTGACACCTATATGATACGTCTGATTAAAATCCTCCGCCGTGACTGTGTCAATGTCCGGTGCTCCGCCGCCGTAGGCGTTGTTGACAAGCACATCGAGCTGGCCCATTCGTTGCACCACCTCGCCTGCGAAATCAGGGATAGTGTCGGTATCGCCTTGACTGAAACCCAACCCGAGGTGGCCGCTGCCGGGTAGGGTGGCTGCAAACTGAACCGCCTGTTCCGCGTCACGGCTGCTGACCACTACCCGGGCGCCAGCCTCGGCCAGGGCTCGGCTCATGGCCGACCCCAGCCAGCCACATGCCCCTGTCACTATGGCAACTTTGCCTTGCAAGCTAAAGAGCTCCAGGATATTTCGTTCAGTGCTGTTCATGATACTCCTCCTCCGTTGGAGAGTGTTCTGCGGCATCTTTCCCCTGATTTAATCGGGGCGAAGGATGTCCTCAATTCCCGATAGATTCAGTCGGGGACAAGGACTACGCCGCTCATCCCTGTAGTATGCCTACTGTTTGCTCTCCACTTATTTAGCTATCGGACAAGCCGGCGAAACGGTTCCTTCTTGGTATCACCAGCTAACAGACCCTCAACATCCCCAGTTTCCAGTCCGGACTTGATCACAGTTAAGGCTTCGGTTGCCGCCTCAGCCGTCAGGCGGATATCTTCTTCATTGTGGGCCAGGGTCGGCTTGAACCCCATAGAGAGATGAACGCCCCTCTTGGCCATTTCCTGGATGAATAGCGTTGAAACCTTGGGGTGCAGCGCTTTGTCAGGAAGATCCAGAGTGATGGCCAGGTCCGTGTGGAAGCCAGTACAGGCCCCGGAGAGGCCGGCGTCGGCGATAGCCTGGTTTATGCTCGCGCGCAATTTTTGGCCGATTTCTAAAAAGCGAGCCTCAGAATCGCGCCGCTTCAGTTCTCTAATGGTGGTAAGGGCAGCAATTAGGCCGATGTTGTCGCTCCAATAGGAGCTTGAGATAAACATGCGCTTGGCCGGCTCCATCACCGCCCGTGAGCCAACCACGGCGCCCATCGCGTAGCCGTTAGACATGGCCTTGGCGACAACCGTGATATCCGGGATAACACCAACGTACGCTTGCACACCTCCGATCGAGAGCCGCCAGCCACAGGAGACCTCATCAAAGATCAGAATCACGTCATGCGCTCTGGCAAGTTCTTTGACCCCTTCCAGATACCCCGGCTCCGGCAGCTCGGAGCGGGCCGGTTCCATCATTATCGCAGCTACTTCACCCCGATGCTCTTCTAACAGATGCTCCAGCATAGCCAGGTCCCCATAGCTAAAGGGAATGGCGGTGCCGGCCAGCACCTTCGGCACACCGATTGGCTCAATCCCCGCAAATGGAAATTCGCCGGTTTCGGGATCGACCAAGTAGTTTGCCGCTTGATACCAGTCGTGCCACCCGTGGTAGCCGCAGAATAAGATCTTGTCTCTGCCCGTTGTCCCCCGGGCAATGCGAGCAGCCACTGCACAGGCTTCGCCACCTCCTTTGGTGTACCGGACCATCTCGGTACTGGGGATGGTATCGATCAGTTCCTCGGCCAGTTCAATCTCCAGGGGACTATTTAAGGTGTAAATACTACCGCAGGCTATCTGCTCTTTGACTGCCCGATCTACCACATCGTCGGCGTGGCCAAGGATGATCGCTCCGACTGCGTTGATCCAATCGATGTATTCATTTCCATCTACATCGATAAAACGGGAACCTTTGGCCTGTTTAGCATAGATGGGGCTGATGCCGTCAGCAAACCGACTGGCCCTGCGGCTGATAAGTTGAGTCCAGCCGGGGATAAGTTCGCCTGCACGTTTGTAGATTTCCAGGGAACGGGTAACGCTGGGGTACTCGGACATGATTTGCTCCTCCTAATTCTTCTGTTTGTGCCACAATCTGGGCAAAACATTCCACTATTTAGTTCTCTTCCCACGGCCCACATTTAACCAAAAAGATAGTTGATGTGTGGATGAAGTCTCGGATATTATTTGGTGATAGTCTCAACGATCTACGGATTCGGCTTCGCCCCAGACGCGGGCGATGGTGGCCTGGATCTTCTTCTCGAAGCGGTCGATCAGTTCGCGGTTGGCGGCGACGAGGGCTTGCTCGGCTTCGACCTCGGCAACGATGGCTTGCTGCGTGGCGAGGGGCGGGAGGGGGATATGATAGCTCTCTACGACCGCTCGTGGGACACGTTGCAAACCGCCGGTTCCCGTCATTTGTGGCGTGACCCACGCCCGAAATGCTAGGGTTGCAGAACACATGAAGACCCACTCGGGGAGGACAGCGTCCGTAGGTCTTAAAACATAGAACTCACTTGAGCCGAAGCCGATACCATTGCGCAACCTCCTAGCAATGCCAGCCTTTCCGTTCTCAAAACAAGGTGTTACCTTCGCGAGAAGGACATCACCATCCTTGAAGTATGTGTAACTCGTGGCAACTTCGTCCAGGCGCTTCGTTTCTTTTAGTTCGAAGAACATCTCATGCTCGCCGATGTCGGACATTGGTACGAATGACACAACCGTTGTGCCTTCAATGTCAGTCACCTCAGACTTGCGGGGGTTCACGATACAGGCTTTCCCCAACGCCACCATCGGCCAGTCGGGGTGGATGGGAATGTGGGGGCGGTAGTTGTCGAGAACGGCGCGGGCGCCGTTGATGACTTTCTGGTAGCCCTCGATCTCCACCACGATCTCCTTCTGCACCTCCAGCGGGGGAAGCGGGATTTTGTGCGTGTTGTAGACATCGCTCCGGTTGAGCCCCGGTATTCCGGCGCCACCCCTGAGAGCCGGGAGACCTAAAGTTTTCAATACCCAGTAGAGATAGGCCATAAGCGACTCTTCTGGTTTTGCTTGTTTGACCCAATAGGTCGTATCAATAGGAAAGCAGCTCTCTGGAATCCATGTGACCTCCCCTGCCGAACCCTTTCTCCCAATTATGATGGCTGGGCCTTCCACAAGAAACTCGTTGTGGTAACCAGTGACCCCATTTGAACCAACTACTGGGTACGGTCCTTCAATGCGTTTAGCCTTTGGAAGGCTTGCTCCATACTCCAGCGTGCACACGTCCTCGAATTTCCTCAGAGTATACGTTGACTTGCGTGCCCCATTCTCTCGATACCGTTCCCCACTCAGGTTGTTGTCGCCATTCGCCGCGACCTTCTCCTTCTCCACGATCAGGTCGAGCGTGGCCTTGAGGTCCTCGACGGATTCGCGGGCGCGAAGTTTGCCGAGGTAATCTTCTATCTCGGCGGCGACCTGTGGCAGGTCGTTCTTGTCGATGGGGCGGCGCTGGGCGCCCAGATCGAAGCCGTCGTTCTCAACCTTGAAGAAGGCGATCGTGTCGCTCTGCTTCGCCAGCGATTTGTCGAGTATCAGGATCGAGGTCTTGACGCCAGAATAGGGATTGAACACGCCGGCCGGCAACGAGACGACGGCGACGAGATAATCATCCACCAGCATCTGTCGGAGCTGTTTGTACGCGGTCTGGCTCGAAAAGATGATACCCTCGGGCACGATGATGCCGGCGCGGCCGCCGGGTGTCAGGTGCTCGGCCATGTAGTCCACGAACAGCACCTCGCTGCGCTTGGATTGCACGGAAAAGCGCTTGTGCGGCTTGATGCCCCCTTTCGGAGACATGAAGGGCGGATTGGCGAGGATCACATCGGCGTATTCGTTCCACTTGTCCTCGGAGGTGAGGGTGTCGTACTCGTGGATGTGCGGGTCCGTGAAGCCGTGCAGGTAGAGGTTCACCAGAGACAGGCGCACCATGTCGGGCGAGATGTCGTAGCCCTTGAAGTTGCTGGCGAGGCGGCCCTTGTCGTCTGGCGTCAGGGCGGAGTTCCCCCTGGCGTCGGTGTTGGCGCGAAGAATGTGTTTGTACGCCGAGATCAGGAACCCGGCCGTGCCGCAGGCGGGGTCGAGAACGGTCTCGTTCTTCTTCGGATCAACGACCGCAACGATGAAATCAATGATGTGGCGCGGCGTGCGGAACTGCCCGGCGTCGCCCTGGGAACCGAGGACTGAGAGCAGATACTCGAAGGCGTCGCCGAGGCGTTCGGAGTGATCGTACTCGAACTCGTCGATGATCTTGAGGAACATCTTTAGCGTTTCGGGGTCGCGGTAAGGCAGACTGGCGTCACTGAATATTTGCCGAAATAGCTTTGGAAGGCCCTCATTTTGAGGCATCCGCTTGAGCGCTTCGTCATAGAGATCCCTAACATCATATCCGCCGAGGCCGGATCGCATGAGTTTGGCCCAGCCGTATCGGGCGAAATCGCCGGAGAAAAATGTGCGCTCCCCGTCCATTTCCTCGGACCCTGCGTCCATGTCGTCCATGAACTTATAGATGAGGGCGATGGTGATCTGCTCGACCTGGGATTTCGGATCGGGCACCTTGCCGACGAGGATGTCGCGGGCGGTGTCTATGCGGCGTTTGGTGTCGGTGTCGAGCATGGTGACTCCTAAGCGGCGAATTGGTTAAGGGACACATAGTCCTTGATGTATTCAGGAATGAGGGTGCGGTATTTGGACGGCACGGCTTTGAGGTCGGCTGCGGTGAAAGAGGAAGTTGTGTAAAGCGTGGCGAACTTCCTAGTCTCCATAATGTCGCGGAGCTGGCCGTTGGTAGCATAGGCCTTGAAGAAGTTTTTCAACGCTGGAATGATGGTGGCCTGCTGCGGTTTGTAGTCGGCGACGAACTTGGCGAACTCCTCTTCCAGTAGCTCCTCCTTGGACTTGAAGCGCGGGATAAGGCCGAAGATCTTCTCCAGAATTTCGCGTAGGCTCAGGCGGCGATCGACGGAGGCGGCCTTGCGTAACTTGCCGAGGGTGTAGTACTCCTCGGGCTTGTTGAAGACCTCGCGGTTCACGTAGTTGATGACGCGGTCCCATTGACCGGCTTCGACAGCGGCAACAATGGTTTCGTTTTCGCGCACAGTGTCCTGGAATTTCTCGAAGAACATCCGGTCGATCTTCATCCCCTCGAAGCCGATGGTCTCCTCCTTGACCATGGAGAGGATGTCGGCGCCCAAGTGCTCGTAGGTGCCGCCGGCTACCTCCGGCCCTCCGCCTCCTCCTCCCTCCCCGCCTTTGCCCTTGGGCTTTGGAAGTTTGATCACCTCGTCGTAGTTGTAGTCTTCCTCGAAGTACTCGCAGTTGGCGAAGAAGTCGAATAGTTTGAAGGCGTTCTTTTGTGGCTGCGAGACGCCGTCCTTGAGACTGTCATCGAAAAGCTGTTCAAGGAAGTTGTGCTTGCGGGTCCCGCGCCCCTTGATCTGGATGAAGTCCGTCGGCGAGAAGATCGGACGGAAGAGGCCGAGATTCAGGATGTCGGTGCAGTCGTAGCCCGTGGTCATCATGCCGACCGTCACGCAGACGCGCGCCCTGCTGGTCTTGTAGGCGGGCAGGAAGTTAGCGGAGCCGAGCAGGTTATTGTTGCTGAAGTTGATGCTGAACTGCTGGGCGTCGGGGATCTGCGAGGTGACCTGCACGGCAAAGTCGGATTGGTACTTGCCGGGAAACATGCGGTCGGCCATCTGGTTGAGGACCTGCGCCAGCTTCGCGGCGTGGTTCTGACTGACGGCAAAGATGATGGACTTGCCGATCTCGCCGCTCACCGGATCGCGGAGGGCATTCTCCAGGAAGGTCTTGCAGAGAAGCTGGTTAGTAGCCTCGGCGAAAAAGCGCTTCTCGAACTCCCGCTGCTTGAAGGCCTCCAGTTGGTCTTCGCCCGTGTCGTCGGTCAAGGTGACTACGAAGCCGTCTTCGGAGAGCAGTTCGGTGGTGATTTCGGTGCGGGCATCCACGATAGTGGGGTTGACGAGGTAGCCATCCTTCACGCCATCAAGCAGCGAGTAGCGGAAGGTGGGCTGGCTATCTTCGCAGCCAAAAGTGCGGTAAGTGTCGAGTAGCAGACGGCGCTCGAATTCGCGCGGGTCCCGAGTGGTGCGGTTGGCTTTGTCGAATCTCTTGAGGTAGTCCCGAGGCGTGGCGGTGAGGCCGAGCTTGTAACCGATGAAGTACTCGAAGACAGAGCGGGCGTTGCCGCCGATGGAGCGGTGGGCTTCGTCCGAAATGACCAGATCGAAATCGGTCGGCGAAAAGAGTCGCTGGTACTTATTGTTGAAGAGCAGCGACTGCACCGTGGTAACGACGATTTCCGCCCGCCGCCAGTCGTCACGGTTCTCCTTGTAGATCACCGTCTGAAAGTCGGCGGACAGGAGCGTCGCAAAGACCTTCCTGGCCTGATCCTCCAGTTCAAGACGATCAACTAAAAAGAGGACACGCCGGGCGTTGCCCGAGCGCAGGAATAGTTTGATGACGGCGCCGGCCGTGAGGGTCTTGCCGGTGCCGGTGGCCATCTCGAACAGGAAGCGGTCCTTGCCGTTCTTCACGGCTCGTTGCAGGGCGTGAATGGCCTTCAACTGATAGGGCCGCAAGAAACACAGTTTGTTGGCCTGGATGTAGCCGGGACGCTCCCCCTCGTTTCGCCACGCCGCTTCGGATTGGTAGTTCGGGCGCTGGGTCAGCACGATGTAGTCGTCGCCGACCTGGTCCTCGACCAGGCGTCGCGGGTTGGGCGAGACCTGCTGGTAGCCGATCACCGAGTCCGACGCAGGGAAGGACGTGATGACGTAGGGGTTGCCGCGCTCCAAGTCCCAGAAGTAGTGCAGGTTGCCGTTGGAGAGGATAACGAAACGGCAGTTCTTGGACTTGGCGTATTTGCGGGCCTGCTCCTTGCCGACGAGTGGGTTTTTGTCCTCCGATTTGGCCTCAAGGACTATGAGCGGGAAACCTTTTGTGTCGAGCAGCAGGAAGTCGATGAAGCCCTTGCTGGTCTTCTCGAAGTTGTCGCCAAGGGCATCCAGATCTGATGATTTGATCGTAACGCTGGGTTCGAGGCGGATGTTGGCGAGCGTGCTCCCTTCCGGAAAGAAGCGCCAGCCTGCCGCTTCAAGCAGTTTGTTGATCTTGATTCGGGCTGTGGCTTCTTTATCTGACATTCAGCTTCCTTGTATCCCTGTGGTTTTGAAGCGTCATAACGTCCCGCATCAAGACGTTATATAGGAACAACTGGAAGAAAACAATCCCCATAGTATCCCCAGAAGCAAAAAGTTAGAGAAATTCAAAAATTAAATAAGCCCTGTAAGCCATTGTATTACAGGTCGTTATGGATGGAGAGCTATGCGAGATTCGAACGCGCGACTTTTGGTTCCGGAGACCCAAAATGTTTTCTCCTCGTGTTTCCTGTTGTTCCCTAACTCTTTACTTTATTTAGCCTAACAGCCTCTCACCTTTTACGGTGTTTCTTTGTTTTTCACTGTGTTTTGGCTTATTCCAGTAGAAATTTAGTAGAAGAGTCTTTGACAAATCTACCTATGGCCATTTAGTTTTCACAGATACGTCCGCAGGTATGAGCTAAGTAACGTATCCAGACTAATCGACGCTTTCTCACTTCCAGAGTGAAAACATAATGCTCTGGTCCTTCGCAATTCTCTATTGACATCCACTATTTTATATTGTATGCTCACACCTAATTGATCGACACCGACGGGCACCTGGCTCACACAGTGCAACGACGCAGTCCAGAGCTGCAAAAGGTATTCCTCAAACGTGTCGAAACGATGGTTTCCAACCTTGAGAGAATGTTGAAGGTCTTCCGCGACAACAACAAACGCGTCTTCTTCACGCCCCACGGTGCACAAACCAGCGACGGTGGCGATCTTGTTTTACACCGCCGAAGCCACGCAGATCCTCTTCAGCCGCGTGTGGGGTTATGTGATGAGTACGGACGGCATCATTCATTGGATGACGACAGGACAGAAGCCAAACGTGCCAATGTGGTTACTCCTGATAATTATTTCTGCTCATGTCGAGGTAAAACGGTTCAAATGTCGTCAATAGAATCGGGTTCGGAAGTTTTTGGGCTTTACCTCCAAGCCCACATGTCCCACTCGTTTATAAAGATTTTGGCAGAATACCGCCACTCATAAGTGGCGGATGAATGCCATTTGTTTTTACTCTGGGGTTTCCAAAGGGGAATTGTTCCCCTTTGGCCAAGTGCGGAGTTTGAAGCTCCGCCTGCGGAGTGGCTATGTTGAGCGGTGCCGAAGGCGGTGGCTCAACGTGGCTTCACTCAAAAATCGAAACCTCCAATATCTAAATCTCCGATTGAGTCCAGCCATCCCCCGCTATCGGAAGTGATATCTCCAATTGATTCCGTCCCTTCCACGCTACCGGAACCGATCACGGTTGCCCCAGTGTCAATCGAAACTCCACTGGCATCGGTGCCCTCCGCGATAGAGATCCCATCAAACTGTTCAACATCACTGCTACCCCAACTCTCCTCTGCCACCTCTGCGATTATGCCGCCGCTCGGCTCTACATAGGTAAAATTACTCTGGTGTAACGCTTGGGCTTCCGTTAAATTGTGCCAATACCAGAGGTAGTACAAGTCCGACTCCGAGTCATAGCCGTAGAAGGGGTATCCGTAGTCAATATACTCTTCATAATCTCGTGCTTCAACACTTCTCTGCTTTCTCACGATGCGCGTTTCTGTTTCTACCTGGATACCTTCGATGCCTAATCGGCGCTTAAAGCCCTCTTTGATCCGGTTCAGAAATTCCTCAAAGTGTGTTTCCAAACGCTGGCCGAATTGGTCGAAAGCTTCTTGGGAAGCAAAAAAGCGTTCCCTCCGAGCGGAATAGGCTTCCGTTGATTCGTCACGGTTGCGCTTCAATTCGGAGCTCAACCCTGTGATGTGGATGACGATCGGATCCACGTCTGGACGGTGTTGTCGGTAGATGTCAAAGTCAATGACGTAACTGAGGACACCGTCATCGCGTTTTAGGATATAGTCGAACCGATCCAGATACCCTAGCTCCAGCCCCTCTTTCACCTTATGCTGCAACGCCTCCATCGCTAGATCAAGGTCGTTGGGAACATTCTCAAAGTCCTCGTAGATGACCGTATCTCCAATCGCAACTCGCACCACATTATCGACACCACACTCCCGCAGTACCTCATTCGTTGATTGCACCACAGCCATCAGCTTAAACGTTTCCTGTTGAACTCGTGAATCGGTATCTAACCATGAACCTTTTCTGATTAGATTCGCCACACCGCCGAAAAAATCTTTGGGCAGCATGAGTTGTACTTGCGTCCCTTTAAGATTGATCGAAACGGTCCCACGCAAATACATGCTTGACCTCCTTGTAATGAAAGAAATGTGGTTCAACCACTACGCATTAGGGCTTCACAACGACGAAGGCACGGATTACAGTCAAACGACTGTATCTTCTATAAACATTATGGCAGAATACCGCCACTCGTGAGTGGTGGAGGGCAACATCCAAGGGCGGGATTTGAAGCCCCGACCTTGGATGTTCAGCCGCGCCAAAGGCAGTAGCTCGACGTGGTTTCACAATTTATTGAGCCTTGCGCATCTACTTTTTCTTCATCTTTTCCTTCAAAGCTACAAGCTCATTGTCCGCACTGCCTTCCTGCTCAAGCTTGGCAAACTCGTCATCCAGCGAGTCTTCTCCTGCAAGCTCAGCGTGAGCATCAGCTTCGGACTCGGAAGTTTCGATCTTCTGTTCGAATCTGTCAAAGCTGGCAAAGGCGTCTCCTCCCAGTCCTGAGACGCTTTGAGCGAGCTCTTTTTTTGCCTGCGCCGCTCTATGCCTGGCTATGAGAGTGCCCTGACGAACACGAGCCTCCTCAAGCTTTGTCTTCAACTGATCCAGCTGAGCCCTTAAATACCTGGATGTATTTCTTGCCTCCTCCAGGACAGGCGAAAGATCATCCGCCTCCGTAGTCAGCGCAGTCTTTCTTTCCAGGGCTTTTCTGCCGAGGTCGTCGTTTCCCTTTTCTACAGCTAACATCGCCTTCCTCTCCCACTCTTCCGCCTGCTTCTTCTTATTTTCGTACTCCCTTTCCAATCTCTTCTCGTTAGCGATAGCCACTCCCACAGACGAAGTGGACTTATTTACCGCCGCCTCCATATCTATCACCATCTGCTTGATCATCTTCTCAGGGTCCTCAGCCCCGTCCAAAAGCACATTGATGTTGGCTTTAGTGATGTCAACTGCGCGAGAAAACATTCCCTTTCCCATTTTTGATTACCTCCTTTTGGTTAGTTGTAGTGATAACCCTCATTTACGATTGAGTCCGTAAATTTCTGTAAATTTGGTTGAACCAAAAAAGGTCATCGCCTAACCGAGGGCGGGACGCCGTAGCGATTCTCGCCTCGTCTGGACCAGCCTTCTAGGTCCAGTAGATCGCCTTGTAGCGGTAGGCCTCCTAGGTCTCGAACGGGTCCAACAGGACGGAGTAGGCGTGCACCTTGCCGTACCGCTCATTGTCCATGCAGATGTTTGTCTTCCGCCCGGCGAGGCTCCGGAAGTCTAGCTCCGGCTTTTCCCAATGGATGCCGTCACTCGATTCCGCGTACAGTAACCGGTGGTCGCAGGTCTTGTGGAAGTCCCAGTGCAGCAGGTTGTCTGCGGACGGTTCCATACTCATGAATGCTTCATAGTCAAAGCCTATGTCCTCGTAACAGAACTTGAACAGTTGCTCCTGTTCATCCCAATGCACGTTCCAGGTGTTGGTGCGGACGAACACGACCTTTTCCCACGGCCTGTCCTTTCTCACAAGCGGATTCTCACCGTGCTTCCTCGGTTTGTGCATCATCCGCGTGACAAAGTTGACCATCTCGATCATGTAGCTGTCGAAAAATAGTTGCGGTACCTGGCTGATGTTCAGCGGTGTGGGTGTTGTCCTCATAGAGTTCGTTCTAGCTGTGATGCCGACTTGGCTGGCCGCGTCTTGGGATGGTGTGTTCCTGTCGCAACAGGCCATGGTGCGGATAAAGAGCCCGTGGGTGAACACGGTCTCAGGCCCATCAAGGGCTCTAGGAACTCGATGATGGGCGGATACCCGATCAGATCGGACAGCGGCGGCGGCACTCAGCCACTGAGGTCCCATGGCATAGGTCTGGGCCTCGCTGTAGTCCTTGTGCTGCATAGGTACGTCGGACAGTTCGGCCTTGAGTCTTTTAATCTGTGGGACGTCGAGCACATCGGGCAGCACAACGTGGCCCTCCACCTCTAAGTGCCGGATGCGCTCGGCCAGGGTAAAGGAGCGAAGTCGGTGCAGTCGATGTGCATGAGGCCGATTTCTTCGTCTTCTATATCCAGCTTGACATTACTTTGCGTGCTGCATCTCATTATCCGAAAAACCTGACCTACGCCTCCTCACAGCTCGACGTTGTTCAGGCTCAGGCCTTTCACTCTCTGTAGTCATCACCGTAGTCTCCAGGCAGGATGTACTGGTCATAAAACGTAATGAGCACTCCTGAATTCCCTCATGATTCCTTCGCGGCCAGACCTAAATCAAAAACGGCAGTATTGTCCGTCTCACCTTTGCCGCGCTATGGAGTCTACCCATCAGAATAGGTCCCCGTACAGTCACATAAGATACATTCATCCATAACTTTCGTCAAGAAATATTACCCGCTATTCGCCATATTAAGCTCTAAGAATGGTTGTACTGTTGGCACAACATATTATATTACAATTGGTATAGCTTGTACTACAACCCGTGAAATCATAGTCAGCGCTACATACCAAAGATAAGTTGAGCTAAAATAATAGTATCTCTTTATGCATGTCAAGAATTTTATTGTAGCTTTTTGTAGTGCGCCCCTGGAAAGCGACATCAATTAAGCAACTTGGGGTAGCAGATAAAATTGGTTTCTCCACTCTTCTGGGGTCTTATACCCCAGGGATGAATGAAGCCGGTTCTTGTTATAGTCATCGATCCATTGGGATATAATTACTTCAGCCTGTTCAAAGGACTCAAAATTGTGAACCCAGACACACTCTTGCTTGAGGGTCCTGAAGAAACGCTCTACAACACCGTTCCAATCCCCGATTGATTCTATCGGGGCCAACCTCCTGCTCCTTCGGGTCCTTGCGACCACACCGAGGCTTCAGACTCTCCTGGCCTCCCTCGAAAAAACTATCACGCCAAGCGTACGCCTGCTACTGGCTAATTCCACTCTTCCGACACACCCCTGATACATCTGCTCCTTTCAAAAGAGCCAACACCACCTCTGCCTTACGGGTCGCCGTTCAGCGCTTACCATCTTTCACTTCGGGGATTGACATCTTAACCTCCCTTCTCAAACCCCAATTTGCAAATTCTTTGTCGCTCTGTCAAGGGGAGCGGTATGATACGTCTGTGACGATAACGGGGAGTAATTTCCAGAGTGGAGTGACTGTTAATTTTGATGGTAGTCCAGCCACAGGTGTGGTCGTAGTATCCCCCGATACCATTACTGCCACAACTCCCGCTCATCCTGCTGGCACTGTGGACGTGATAGTTACAAATCCCGACAGTCAGGCAGACACGCTCTTTAACAGATTCGGGTATGGTGGATCTATCTACCAACACCAAGATCGCCTTTGGGTCAGGCCGCGATGGCAACTATGAGATCTACGTGATGAACGCCGACGGGTCAACCCAGACACGGATGACCAACAACACGGCAGATGACAAGATTCCTACTTGGTCACCGGACGGGACGAAGATTACTTTCCTGTCGAATCGCGATGGCAACACTGAAATCTACGTGATGGACGCGAGCGGGACAAACCCCATAAGGTTGACCAACAACACGGCGAGTGACGCCAGTGCTTCTTGGTCGCCGTTTCTTGTGACACCTCCTCCTGCTGTGACATCTATTAGCCCTCTTGCTGGCCCGGTGGCAGGAGGCACGGCTGTGACGATAAGAGGGAGCAACTTCCAAGATGGTGCGACTGTTACTTTCGATGGTACCGCAGCCACAGGTGTGATATTTGTGTCCTCGGATACCATTACTGCTACGACTCCCGCTCATCCTGCGGGCACTGTGAACGTGATAGTCACAAATTCTGACAGTCAGGCGGACACGCTCTTTAATAGGTTTGGGTTTGGTGATCTTTCTACGGACACCAAGATTGCCTTTGATTCAAAGCGCGATGGTAACAATGAAATCTACATGATGAACGCAGATGGGACAGACCAAGTCAATCTAACCAACAACCCGGCGGTTCTTGGTCACCAGACGGGACGAAGATCATCTTTCGGTCAAGCCGCGATGGCAACCCTGAAATCTACGTCATGAACGCAGACGGGACAAATCAAGTCAATCTGACCAACAACACGGCGGTTGATGCCCTTCCTTCTTGGTCACCTGATAGGGCCAAGATCACCTTTTTGTCAGAGCGCGATGGCAACCCTGAAATCTACGTCATGAACGCAGACGGGACAAATCAAGTCAATCTGACCAACAACACGGCGGTTGATGCCCTTCCTTCTTGGTCACCTGATAGGGCCAAGATCACCTTTTTGTCAGAGCGCGATGGCAACAGGGAAATATACGTCATGGATGCAGACGGGACAAACCCAACACGGTTGACTAACAACCCGGCGGAGGACAATAGTCCTTCTTGGTCAACTGATGGGACGAAAATCGTCTTTTCGTCATACCGAGATGGCAACCATGAGATATACGTGATGAACGCCGACGGGACAAACCCTGTCAATCTGACCAATAACACGGCGCAGGAAGAAGTTCCTTCTTGGTTACCTGATGGGACGAAAATTGCATTTTAGTCATTCCGCGATGGTAACGGTGAAATCTACGTGATGAACGCCGACGGGACAAACCCAACACGGCTGACCAGCAACCCGGCGGAGGACCGAAATCCTTCTTGGTCGCCGTTCCTATCTTCTCCACCTTCTTCTCCTGTTGTGGCATCTATTAGTCCCCTTGCTGGTCCGGTGGCAGGAGGCACGGCTGTGACGATAAGAGGGAGCAACTTCCAAGATGGTGCGACTGTTACTTTCGATGGTACCGCAGCCACAGGTGTGATATTTGTGTCCTCGGATACCATTACTGCTACGACTCCCGCTTATCCTGCTGGGACTGTGGACGTGATAGTCACAAATCCCGACGGTCAGACAGACACGCTTAAGTATGGATTTGGATTTGGTGATCTTTCTACTAACACCAAGATCGCCTTTATGTCAAAGCGCGATGGCAACGATGAAATCTACGTGATGAATGCAGATGGGACAAACCAAATCAACCTGACAAACAACCCGGCGCTTGACGCGAATCCTTCTTGGTCACCTGATGGGACGAAGATCGCATTTTGGTCAGACCGAGATGGCAATCGGGAGATATACGTGATGGATGCAGACGGGACCAACCAGACACGGCTGACCAACAACCCGGCGTATGACCTGTACTCTTCCTGGTCGCCTGACGGGACGAAGATCGCCTTTATGTCAAAGCGCGATGGCAACGATGAAATCTACGTGATGAATGCAGATGGGACAAACCAAATCAACCTGACAAACAACCCGGCGCTTGACGCGAATCCTTCTTGGTCACCTGATGGGACGAAGATCGCATTTTGGTCAGACCGAGATGGCAATCGGGAGATATACGTGATGGATGCAGACGGGACCAACCAGACACGGCTGACCAACAACCCGGCGTATGACCTGTACTCTTCCTGGTCGCCTGACGGGACGAAGATCGCGTTTCGGTCAGCCCGCGATGGCAACTGGGAAATCTACATTATGGACGCAGACGGGGAAACCAGACACGTGTGACCAACAACACGGCAGGTGACCAGAACCTTTCTTGGTCGCCGTTCCTCTCCTCTCCACCTGCTTCTCCTGTTGTGACCTCCATTAGTCCCCTTGCTGGTCCAGTAGCAGGCGGGACGGGTGTGACGATTACAGGAAGCAATTTCCAGAGTGGTGGGACCGTTAGTTTCGATAGTAGCCCAGCCACAGGTATAGTCGTAGTATCCCCTGATACAATTTCCGCTACAACTCCCACTCATCCTGCCGGCACTGTGAGTATAATAGTCACATATCCTGATGGTCAGGAGGACACGCTCTTTAATAGATTCGGGTATGGTGACCTTTCTACTAACACCAAGATTGCCTTTGATCCAGATCGTGATGCCAACAGAGAAATCTACGTGATGAACGCAGACGGGACGAACCCTGTCAATCTGACCAACAACCCAGCGGAGGACAACCGGTCTTCTTGGTCACCGGATGGGATGAAGATCGCCTTTTGTTCATTCCGTGATAGCAACTTCGAGATCTATGTGATGAACGCCGATGGAACAAACCCAGTCAATCTGACTAACAACACAGCGTTTGACTGCGATCCTTCTTGGTCCCCTGATGGGACGAAGATGGCTTTCAGGTCCGATCGCGATGGCAACTTCGAGATCTACGTGATGAACGCAGACGGGACCAAGCAGACACGACTGACCAACAACACGGCGCGTGACGAAGGGCCTTTCTGGTCGCCAGACGGGACGAAGATCGCCTTTTATTCAACCCGTGATGGCCTCGCTGAAATCTACGCGATGAATGCTGATGGGACAAACCCTGTCAATCTGACCAACAACACGGCAACTGATGCCAGTGCTTCTTGGTCGCCGTTTCTCGCAACGTCTGTAGGGTTTAATATCTCTGGCTTAGTGAGTTACTTTAGCGATCCAAACAAGAGGGCGCCGAATGTTAATATGCACTTGACCGAAGTAGGAGGAGTATTAAAAGCCTTGTGAAATAGTTATCTTGTAGGCAGCGTCTGAAACGCTTATTATGGGTCAAACAGTAGCATATCGTATCGTTTTGCTATGGAATAAGCAAAATAGTCTCATCAGAGTTCTGGTCAGCAAGGAATAGAAGCTGTTTGAAGAACAGGATGCACTGTCTTTGACAGACAGGGCACATATAGACGCTTTTCTCCTTCTTATGAAGGATACAAGCCTCTTGAGATTCTGCACTGTTGCAACAAGATTTAACTGTTCATTCAGTGAGGCCAATCCCCTGTAACGGGCTCGGCCCATACCGTGCTGTTGTTTGGCTTCAGCAAAGATATGTTCACTGCGTTTGCGGAGCTTCTGGGAGAGTCTGTAGTCAGATGTCAATGAGATAGATCGTGCATAATTCCTGGCCTTTGCCTCTCGCACTTTCTTATCTCGCTTGGCCTGAATATGTACGAAATTTGTCTTGTTTTTCCAAGTAGGAATTGGCTCAATCTCTTCACCTGATCGCAGAGGAATGTGGGGTGTGATTCCCCAGTCAAGTATATCAGCGATAAAACCACCAGAACCGTAACCGGTATCGGCAGTAAGTGTCTGAATGCCTTCGGGCATAGTGTATACTTCAAGATCATCAACCATCTTAAGGGCACTTTCAGTCTCGGCTGTCGCCTGTGTGCCCTGTGTCTCAAGGATTACTCTACTTTTTGTGTCGATGAGATCATGACCCATAAACGAAAGAGAAGCCCCCGTGCCTTTTGACTTTTTGTATAAGAGAGCATCGGGGTCTGTAGTCGAACGGTGCGTCTGGTTCGTCCACTTTTCACCATGAAAGTCCTTATCGTGAGAATGCCCAGACCTATCTTCGGCCTGTACCTTATCACCTTCAAAACCCATTTCCTTTAGGTAGTCATCAAGAGAAACAGGAAGCTCTATCGGCTCAATACTCTTCACCGAAGCATTCGCTCGTATCTGAGTGCCATCAACACTTAAGTGTTTACCGCTCACAAGACCGACATCTATACAGCGCTGGACTACCTGACGCATTATCTGTTCAAACAATCCACTAGATGCCCACTTGTGATTGCGAAGCTTGTTGATCGTGCTTCTGTCTGGAACCTCATCCTCAAATGTCTGATGACAAAACAACCTATATGCCGCATGCATCGCCACTTCCTGACAAAGCCGATTCTCACTCAAATTATACAAATAGCCGATAAGGATCATTCGAATAACTAATTCCATACCGCTCCCCTTGACAGGGCGACAAATATTTTGCAAATTGGGGTTTGAGAAAGGAGGTCAAGGTGTCAAGCCCCGAAGTGAAAGATGGTAAGCGCTGGACGGCGACCCGTAAGGTAGAGGTGGTGTTGGCTGTTTTGAAAGGAGCGAATGTATCAGAGGTGTGTTGGAAGAATGGAATTAGCCAGTCACAGGCGTATGCTTGGCGTGATAGTTTCTTGGAAGGAGGCCAGGAGAGTCTGAAGTCTCGGCGTGGTCGCAAGGATGCGAAGGAGCGGGAGGTCAGCCGGTTGGAGCGTAAGGTAGGGCACTTAACCCTCCAGTTGGAGATACTCGAGGAGGTAGCCCGTCTAAAAAAAACGAAGCGGTTGCCTTGAGTGAGCGGTTTTTGGGTCGAGGCTATTCCCGGAAGGTGGTAGCTTTGGCTTTGGGTTTGCATCGTTCGACTCTGTGTAGGCTTAGGTATAGAGGTGTCAGTTCTTCTGTCGAAGAGTCTGTGATAGATGAACAGCTTGCTTTTCGTATTCGAGGGATACTCGACCAAGAAGAGGCATTTGGTCACAGGCGGGTTTGGGCGCATCTTCGTTTCAAGGAAGGGGCATATGTCAACATCAAGAAGGTTCATAGGATAATGAAGCTTAAGGGGTGGCAGTGTAAGCTGTGGAATCCCCGATAGAATCAATCGGGGACCCCGGGAGAAAGGGGCCACAGGTTGCCCAGAAGCGTTCTGTGATGGATCGTCCTGACAGTCTCTGGTCGGCTGACTTGACCAAGATCTATTGTGGGGAAGATGGTTGGTGTCCTCTTATTGCGGTGGTGGACAACGGGAGTCGGGAGGTTCCCCGGGTATCGTTTTAGTCGAAAAGGGAGGGCACTGGAGGCCACAGATGCCCTGGATCGGGCCGTGATCTCTCGATACACTTCCTAAGGAGGCTGTCCCCCAGGGTCTCACTTTGCGCTCTGACAACGGCTCCATCTTTTTGTCTCGGACCTATTTGGCAAGTACCGAATATTGGGACATTCGTCAAGAATATATTCCGAGCGGAAAGGCCGATTGGAACGGGGTCATAGAACGTTTTTTCAGGACCCTCAAGCAGGAGTGTGTGTGGCTTCACAATTTCAAGTCCTTTGAACAAGCTGAGAAGATCATATCTCAGTGGATCGATAATTACAACAAGAACAGGCTTCATTCATCCCTGGGATACAAGACCCCGGAAGAGTGGAGAAAACAATTTTATCTGCTACCCCAAGTTGCTTAATTGATGTCGCTTTTCTGGGGGGCAGTACAATTCAGGATCAATACCGGGTCTGCCATTATCAGAGCAATAACAATCTGACACAACGTCTCGTACAAATGAAAAATCAACCGCTTTATCAATTTGACGGAGAATATGGTCTTGGGGAACTAAATCCTCCATCTGAAAATAGTGAAATATCAGATTTGTCTGTTCCTTCTTTTGTGGCGTTATTATTTCCTCCATGTATAATATTATCAATGATATAATATAATACATGGAGATTGCTCCGTCAATGTTTTTATACTATTTGTTCGATTTAAGGGTTTTTCACAAGGCTTTTAGACAAGTCCGGACTATATCCCTCGTCGCCCTTTGGGAGTCTCGGGAACATCCACAGCGCCACGCCCATGATCATCATCAGTATAAACCCCACAAGCAGTAAATGAACGTGCGCTGTTATTATCTGATAATGCAGAGGTACATCTAATCCCCCATTCGCCATATTAGACCCGAAAAATGGTTGTCAAAGTCGCCAGAACATGTTATATTACAATAAATAAGACTCATAAATGGCGGATAAATATTGATCATCCAGAGGGTGAAAGAATGAAAGTAGGTTTTGATGGAGGAATAAAGCTTGAATTTCATGGTGCAAAGGTGACATCAAACGGTGGACTTCTTGCGTATCGTGACCTTGATTACGCACTGGGATTATTTGATTCGGTATCAGCGGTTTTTACCGATAAACGCACAGGCCGTAATATCCAACATGATATATCTACTCTCCTGCGTCAATCGATATACAGCCGTCTTGCAGGATATGAAGATGTAAATGACGCCGAGCGATTATCCGTTGATCCCGTCATGCGAGCGATTACCGGAAAGAAGGACAAAGGCAGGCAAGCTGCCAGCTCCAACACGATAGGACGTTTTGAAACTGATATACTGACTCAGCATGACAATCTCAGAAACTTGTCAGATATCAATGGCAAGTGGGTTCAAAAAGCGATGAGTAAAACACAGCATCAACGAATCATTCTGGACATGGACAGTTCGGAGAGTCCGGTACATGGCCAGCAGGAAGGATCAGCTTACAACGGTCATTTCGGATGTACCTGTTTTCATCCAGTGTTCTGCTTCAATCAGTTCGGGGATTGTGAAGGAGTCCTACTTCGCTCTGGTAATGTTCACAGTGCTGATCGTTGGAAGGAAGTTCTGGAACCGATCGTCAAGAGATACGAGAGCAAGAAGAATAGGAAATACTTTCGAGGCGATGCTGCATTCGCAAAGCCTGAGATTTATGATTATCTGGAGGGAAACGGCTATTTGTATGCCATTCGGCTTCCCGCAAATGAGATACTCTATGAAAAGATACGATACCTGCTGACTCGGCCAGTTGGACGACCGCCGAGGAAACCGATTGTATCGTTATATGAATTTCAATATAAAGCGGCCAGTTGGGATCAATCGAGGCGAGTGGTCGCCAAGGTTGAATGGCACCAAGGGGAGTTATTCCCAAGAGTGGGATTTATCGTGACCAACATGAGCGCCAAGCCAGAAGGCGTGGTACACTTCTACAATGGCCGTGGCAGAGCTGAGCAGTGGATTAAGGAGGGCAAGTATGCTCTGAACTGGACCCGACTCTCATGCAAGCGTTTCGTCTCCAATCAGGTGAGGCTCTGGCTGTTTGTTCTGGCTTACAACTTGGGCAACTTCCTGCGACGTTTTGTTCTTCCGAAGAAAATCAAACACTGGTCACTACGCAGCCTCCTCGTGAAATTTATCAAAATCGGAGCGAAGATTGTCAGACACAGCGGATATATTACGTTTCAAATGGCTGAGGTTGGGATAGACAAGAGGTTATTTGCCGAAATATTATCCCGGATTGAACGATTGCGATGTTATTCTGTTTAAACTGCCACATTTTTTTGTGAGTCGATGGAGAGGTGTCTCTAATTGGAGGATTTAAACACAAAGAAAGTGATAATTCAGAGGAAAATACTATTTTAATTGAAAAAAGTACTTGTTGAAAAATGTAAAAGTGGTAATATTAATTCAGAAACAAGAATGTATCGAAATATAATCCCTCATGAATGTGATATGGGGAATGTCGGTTCTTATGCCTTAACGTCGTTCCTATCGTCCTGCCGCCGCTACGCGAGCATATCGAGGACCTTCCCTTTTTCCTTGTCGATTACTTTATTGAGAAATACAATCAGGAGTTAGGTGGAAGGGTTAAGGGGGTATCGTCAGAGGTGATGCAGGCATTTTTGTCCTACTCCTGGCCGGGTAAATCCGGGCTAATATCTCTCGAGCCACAATCATATAGCCGCCCGACACCAGGCCTATAAAGAGAAAGACTATACTCGTCTTTATGAAATATCTGACCAAGCTATACATTGCTAAGTATCAGGCTAAGTATCAGGTCAAAATAGTAGCAGCATACGGGAAGATTGCTTCGGGGGATTTCATCCCCCTTGTAATGACCTGGAGGGACGTGCAGTGACGTAGCCCGACTTGGGTTATTACGGGTACCTTAAAACTGTCATGGCAAGCGCCCCGATTGAATCTATCCGGGGCTACTGACCACTTTCTACTCATTCAAAACCTCTCAGAGCCGTGACCCCCCTTCAGAATCGCCCCATCCATAATAGCGCCGTCCAATATCGCTCCGTAGAGCTTGGCCTCGTGCAGAAAAGCCTTTGTAAGGTTCGCCTCCCTTAGATCCACGCCGTTGAAGTCCACCTGAGAGAAGAAGGCGTTCTCCAGATTTGCGCCCCTAAACGACGTCGGCAGTTCTTCGGCATTGGGCTTTCCGAATTTTACAACCCCGAATCTCGCATCCTTAAGATTTGTCCTTCTGAAGCTTGCGCCCTTAAGATTGCTCCCCGAAAGGAAGGCTCCTTCCATGTCCGCATCGTCGAACTTCGCCCCGTCCAGATCCGAATGCACTAAAAAGGCCACCTTAAGAATGCCCTTTGAAAGGTCTGCTTCTTTCAGGCTCGCATGCTCTAATCTCGTTCCTATTAACCTTGCCCCTTTAAGATTTGTACCGTCTAATTTCGCCCTTGTCATGTCCACACCCGAAAGATCTACATTTTCCAGGTCGGCACCAGAAAGGTCCGCACCCACAAGATCTCCCCCAAGCTTTACTCTTGCTAAAACCTCGTCATGTATTGAGGTGTTCATCTTGAGTTACCTATCTTCTTGAAATGAGCTTTTCCGTAAGCTCCTATATTCCTTTTTCAACATTGACTTTTTGAATAAACTCCTTAACACAATCCTCCTCGCACGACAGGAGTTCTTCATAAGTCCCGACAAACCGTATCTTTCCATCCTTAAATAGTGCCAATCTATCTGCAAAGCTTGTGTAATGCTCTATCCCCGACACAGCCACAAAATTCGTGCGCTTTCCCTTCGGGCCCGGATTTTCCAGCGTAAAGACTGACTCTACTATATCCCTTACCATCAACGGAGATAGCCCAAGAGACGGATCGTCGCACAGAAGGATCTCGGGATTAAGGACAAGGGCTCTGGCCAGTGCCACTTTCCTACTTACATAACTATCTAAAAGATAAGGCCTTTTATCTTTCTCCTTTTCAATGTTTAACACCGTTAACAGCTCGTTCACCCTCCCCTCGATCTCATCCGTCTTCATCTTTGTATGATAGCTCAAAGGCAAAGATATATTCCCAGCCACAGTCATATTGCCTATCAGTCCGAAGTTCCTGTAGAAGACAGTGCCCAAATTTTCTCGAAGATCCAGGAGTTCTGACCTTCCGTACTGTGAAATATCTATTCCGTTTACTCTCACAACTCCCCGATTTGCCTTGTAGAGTCCCAGTGTAAGCCTGATGAAGAACGACTTACCGCTCCCGCTCGGTGCGAAGAGCACAAAATTTTCTCCCCTTTTGATGCAAAGGTCTATACCCTTAATAAACTGCCGTCCATCGATCTCTACAAAGACATTCTCGAACTGTATGGCATAGTCTTCTGACATAATTCAACTACAGATAAAATGCGACAGAGATAATCGCACTCGATACGAACACAAAGAACATCGCCTGCATCACACCGTCCCTTGCGACTGCCGGGACCTCCCAACTTGCCCTATGAGCTAATAGTCCGTTGTAGCAGGAGAAAAGAGCGACGATCATCCCGAACAGGGCGCCTTTTGAAAAGCTTATATACACATCAGTAAGCGTCAACGCATCGAATATGTGACCTAAATAAATCGTCAAGGGCATAGTCAGTTTAAAACTCGCCACCAGGAACCCACCCACCAGGGCTATCACATCAAAGTAGATTATAAGACAAAACGTAGAGATAATACAACCTATGATCCTGGGAAGCACGCTGAATCTAAACATATCCACTCCCATGGCCTCTAAAGCCTCGATCTCCCCGTCCACTTTATTGGTCGCCAATTCTGCAGCCATGGCAGTTCCCGATCTGCTTATCACGATGACGGCTGTTATGAGCGGGCCTAACTCCCTTATGATCGCTATAACTAATATTGTCCCTATAAATCTCTGCGCTCCTACGCCGATCAACTGTGGTAGAGACTGAATGATAACCACAGACCCTAAAATCAGCGAGACTAGAGTCAGGAACGGTATAGCCTCCAGGCCTGTAAAATATACCTGCTTTACCACTACCTCGAAAGAAGTCCAAAACCCCTGCTTGTGGAAATCCAAGGTCCCCCTTAAGGTCCTCAGAGAGAAGGCGGAAATATCCGCTACGACCTCGAAAAGACGCCTCGTTTTATAACCTACAAAGCCCAGCAAACCGAACATACTAATCACTCTTCCCTTTTTGGCCTCTTGAAATGTACCTGGAGATCAAGAGCCCTAAGACCGCTGCGGACACGATGATCCCGATCCAGGGAACTTTCTTTGAAAGCCTGTTTAAGAACTCATATACTAAAAATAATCCCGACGTCCCCAGAAGCGGAACCAAACTCAAAAGGGCCTCCCTGTTCGAGGTCTCAAATAGAAATCTGATCAGTAAAAAGAGAACACAGATACCCAGAGTATAGATGATAACTGCTCCGGGTAATACAGTATAGTTGAAAATCATACTCAACATCAGACTTGCTACAGTGTAGATAGCCCCCACAACTACTATTCCGCCCGCTGTAACGCCCTCCACTCCCGCCAATTTCACACCTAACCACACCAGAAGACATACTATCCCGGCCCCCGATAACAGGGGAAATAAGCTGCGGATGTAGTCCAACAAGCTGTCCAAAAGAATGTCCTTTAATGTCGAGTCAACAAGTTGGTCATCTTTTCTTTCTCCTTTAACCCTGATCCTGTAAGCGGGAGGACAATTGTCTTCCCATCTTCATTATTTTCTACGTACTTCAGTGCCCCCGCAAGGGCCACAGCCCCTGTAGGCTCTACGTAGAGTCCCTTTCCGCACAGCATCCAGAGAGCATCGGCAACCTCTTTGTCCGACACTGATAGAGTCATGCCACCGCCCTCCCTAAGAGCAGCTAATATCTGCCTTCCCCTTACGGGTTTCGCCACTGCGATCCCATCGGCAATTGAATCCCGCTTTTTGATCTCAGCCGGAGCATCTGAACCTTCTTCGAACGCCTTGCAAATCGGATCACACCCTGCAGACTGTACCGCTACGATTCTTGGAACGCTCTCTATAATCCCCTCAAGGGACAATTCCTTAAAACCCATATAAGCCCCTAAGAGTAGCGTTCCATTGCCCACAGGGACCACCACCACATCTGGTGCTCTCCAGCCCAACTGCTCGCATACCTCAAATGCAAACGTCTTTGTCCCCTGTAAGAAGAACGGATTCCAGCTGTGGCTTGCGTAATAGATGTTGAAAGCCCGCTCTAAGGCAGCTTCAGCTACATTCTCCCTTGAGCCCTCTATTCTCCTTAGCTTTGCGCCGTATCCCTCAATCTGAGCCAATTTCCCTGCGGGAGTTCCGAAAGGCACAAAAATCTCGCACTCTATTCCACAAAGAGCACAATAAGCAGCGATCGCGCTTCCTGCATTTCCCGAGGAATCCTCCACTAAGCTGTCCACCTTAAGCTCTTTAGCCTTACTTATGAGGACCGACGCCCCTCGATCTTTAAAAGACCCCGATGGCATCAGATACTCAAGCTTCAATAGAAATCTGCTTCCGTTCAGGTCCGTCTCCACCAACGGAGTGTAGCCCTCACCCAGAGAGACTATATTATCGTCATCCAATATTGGGATAGCCTCCCGGTACCTCCAAAGCGTCGGCTCCCTTTTTTCTATCTGGTTCAGTGGGAAACGCGCCTTGTACTCCAAGTCCAATATGCCGCCGCACTCACATCTCCAAGCTGGAGAATTTCCGGGATACATCTGTCCACATTCTGCACAGCAAAGTTCAGCCATCTGTACTCCTTCAGATACGATCCGGTTATTTCTACTTTATGCTCAATATGGGTTCTGACGGGTCAGACCAAATAATAGTCAATTAATTTCCTAAAATCAACCACTTTTTAGATAACTTACACTGACGATCGGCAATTTGAGCGGACGTGCCCCAGGATAGTAAGTTGTAGATAAAGAGGAATTTACTTGACAAACAGAACGGTTTAGCTTAAATTGATGAGAGTATAAAGGGACAATTATAGAGGAGTTTATGCAGCAGGGAACTGCTATAGTAAACAATAAATTAGGCATACACGCCCGTCCTGCCGCACTATTGGTTCAGGCGGCTTCGAAGTTCGATTCTGAAATTATGGTCTCTAAGGAATACGTAGAGGTCAATGGCAAGAGCATTATGGGGGTTATGATGCTGGCGGCTGAGATGGGCTCTGAGCTGACCATAATGGCCAGAGGCCCTGACGAGGAGGAGGCGGTAAAGGAACTTGTGGCTATTGTGGAAAGCGGATTTGGAGAGGAGTAAAGCTTTTATAGTGTGACGTATATCACATCCAAGATCCGCTTAAACCCGTATTTAGTCAGTGCGTTTGTCAAGGAACAAAATATAAATATGATTCCCAATGCATCAAATATATGGGCGGTTATCCCTGCCGCAGGAGTGGGGACGCGTCTTCGCCCCCTTACTCATACAGCTCCAAAGGCGTTAGTACAAGTAGCCGGAAAACCGATAATTGGCCATATTCTGGACAAACTGTCAAAGGCAGGAATAAGGAAGGTCGTACTCATAATAGGCTATATGGGAGGTAAGATAGCAGACTATTTGGAAACTAATTACAGCTTTGAAAAGACGAAGTATGTGGAGCAGGAGGAGATGAAAGGACTGGGACACGCTGTGGGACTGACAGAAAAGATAGTTGGCGAAGATCCATGTCTTATAGTCTATGGGGATACCATAACTGAGGGCGACATAACAGTCGGCATAGACAACAGATTCGACGGCATGATCGGGGTAAAGCGCGTCGAGAATCCCCACAGGTTCGGAGTAGTCCAATTGGATGGGGACAACAAGATCAGGCGGCTTGTGGAAAAGCCCGATAAGTTCGTATCAGACCTTGCCATTGTAGGTGTGAACTATATTAAGAGTTCAGGGCTCCTTTTTGAGTGCCTGGAGGAACTCTTAAAGGAGAACGTAACGACAAAAGGAGAATACCAGCTGACAGACGCCTTTGGGCTTATGGTAGAAAGAGGCGCCATCCTTTCGATCTTTCCCATCGAGGACTGGTTCGACTGCGGAAAGCCGGAGACGCTTTTAGAGACCAATAGACATCTATTATCCTTGAATTCAAAGTCAAGACAGATCCCGGGATCGATCATAGTGCATCCTGTCTTTACATCAGAGAGTACAAAAATAGAAAATTCAATTATAGGTCCTTACGTCTCCATAGCCGACGGGGCTTATGTGGAGTCTTCTATAGTACGGAACTCGATAATCAGCGAAAACTCCATAGTTCGGGACTGCGTTTTAGAGGGCTCTTTAATAGGGAACGAGGCAACGGTCAGAGGAGGATCTAAAAAGCTAAATGTGGGCGATGCATCCCAGATAGATTTCCATTGATGCAATTGTGTGCGGTAGCTCTTGATGGATATATGAGGGATAAACATCCCTATTGTTGATAGAAACTTTCAAACAAAGAGTATCGAAGAACTTTTTGGGGAGAAAAGGAACGCTTAATGCTAAATCGCCGTCTATTCACGTCTGAGTCAGTCTCGGAGGGACATCCCGATAAGATAGCCGACCAGATATCCGACACTGTCTTAGACGCTATTATTGAGAAGGATCTAAAAGCCCGGGTGGCGTGTGAGACTTTAGTGACGACGGGGATAGTATTTGTGACCGGAGAAGTAACCACGGATACGTGGGTAGATATACCACTTATCGTGAGGGATACGATAAAGGATATAGGATACACCGATTCCAACTACGGTCTTGATTATGAAAGTTGTGCTATCGTTCAGAGCATAGGTAGGCAATCAGCGGACATATCTCAGGGCGTGTCCGAAGGAGAGGGACTTCACAAGGATCAGGGCGCGGGAGATCAAGGGATGATGTACGGCTACGCCTGCAACGAGACAGAAGAGCTCATGCCCCTTCCGATCATGCTGGCTCATAAGCTGCTTATGCACCTTGCCTACTTGAGAAAAGATAAAATACTGCCCTATTTGAGGCCTGATAGCAAATCGCAGGTGACAGTTGAGTACGAAGGCGATAGGCCTGTCAGAGTCCATACTGTAGTTATATCTACCCAGCACGACCCAGATTTGGGACACGACCAGATCAGGTCCGACATGATCGAACATGTGATCAAGGAGATCATAGCTGAGGAATATCTGGATGGAGATTCGATTTACCATATCAATCCGACCGGCAGATTCGTCACGGGAGGACCGCATGGGGATACAGGGCTTACGGGAAGGAAGATCATCGTTGATACCTACGGAGGTATGAGCAGGCACGGCGGCGGAGCCTTCTCCGGCAAAGACCCCACTAAAGTGGACAGATGTGCAAGCTACGCTGCCAGATATGTCGCCAAGAATATAGTAGCAGCAGGGCTGGCAACCAGAGCCGAGGTTCAGTTGGCCTACGCGATAGGTGTAGCTGAGCCTGTGAGTATAAATGTGGATTCGTTCGGGACAGGAGCCATCCAGGACTCCAAGATATCCCAACTGGTAAGGGAACACTTTTCCCTTACCCCTAAAGGGATAATCGAGTCTTTAGATCTAATAAGGCCTATATACAGGCAGACGTCCGCCTACGGGCACTTCGGAAGGAATCTGCCCGATTTCACCTGGGAGAAGACAGATAAGACAGAAGCTCTCAGAGAAAGCGCACAGCTTCCAGCGTACAGTGGATAAGCAGACGTCAGACAGGGAAGGGAGCTTGTCCTGTCTGACGGATCAGTACTTTTGTGTGAGGAGAAGCAATGACTTATAGAGTTAAGGACATAAGCTTAGCCGAACAGGGAATGAAAAACGTGGAGTGGGCTGAAAAGCAAATGGGCGCACTTTTAAGGATAAGGGAGAGATTTGAAAGGGAAAAGCCGCTTTTGGGATACAGAATTGGAATGGCGCTCCATGTCACCAAGGAGACGGCAGTCCTCGTCAGGACACTTATAGCAGGCGGAGCAGATGTGGCGATAACAAGCTGCAATCCGCTGTCTACCCAGGACGATGTGGCAGCTGCCCTGGCTAAGGAGGGTGTAATCGTCTTTGCGCATAAGGGCGAAACCTCAGAGGAGTACTACACCTTCATAAACGAAATTATCGACTTTAAGCCGAACGTGACAATAGACGACGGCTGCGACCTTGTCACCGAGATACATACCAAGCGTCAAGAAGCCCTGCCCGAAATCGTATGCGGTTGTGAGGAGACGACTACGGGGATCGTACGCCTGAGGGCGATGGAGCGGGACGGCGCTTTGAAGTATCCGATAATAGCCGTAAACGACTGCAATACCAAACACCTGATGGACAACTACTACGGAACTGGTCAATCCACGCTGGACGGGATAATAAGGGCATGCAACATCCTGATCAGCGGGACGACTATGGTGATAGCAGGATACGGAAACTGCGGCAAGGGATTGGCCTTAAGAGGCAAGGGTCTAGGAGCCGATGTTATCGTATGCGAGGTTGACCCCTTCAGAGCGCTTCAGGCCAGGATGGACGGCTTCCGCGTGATGCCCATCGCCGAGGCGGCCAATGTAGGGGATATCTTTGTGACGGTGACGGGGAATTCGAAGGTCATCGCCAAAGATCACATAAAGGACATGAAGGACGGCGTAATTTTGGCCAATTCAGGACACTTTGACAATGAGATAGACGTAGAGGGCCTAAAAGAGATGGCCACTAATGTAAAGGAGGTCAGACCGCTCTTTGAGGAGTACAGCGTAGATGGCAAGTCGATCTATCTGTGTGGAGAAGGCAGACTCGTAAACCTTTCGTGCGCTGAGGGACACCCTTCTGCAGTGATGGCACTTTCCTTCTGCGATCAAGCATTGGGTATAGAGTATGGCGTTGAGAATAAGGGCAAGCTCGAGCCGAAAGTCTATCGCCTACCCGATGAGATAGACGACCAAGTGGCAAGACTGCAACTGGAGGCTATGGGGATAGAGATAGATAGTCTGACACCTGAACAGGAAAAGTATCTAAACTCGTGGACGGAAGGAACTTAAAGAGGTAGACTGCAAACAGCAGAGGCAGACCCGTTTGTGCCCTGATAAGTTGGGCGAACACATGGGTTTGCCCCCACTTAAAAGGAGGAACTTACAGTGAGGGAGAAAGATTACGCAAGGATGTCAACACGGAGTCGACGTTCGACTTGCCTTTCTGCTGTCCTTATTATGTTTGTGCTTCTTGGGATCGGATGCGCTCTGACCGAGAAGCCCCAAGCACCTTCGTTCAATGTGACCATCACGGTCCCGATCACAGATAAAATCCAAACGATGGAGGAGATCGTTGAGGACAACCCTGACTTTCTGACCCTTTCGGGCGACATTGTTACCTTTGCAATAGAGCGGGACATTGACCCGTATGAAGTGGGAGACGATCTCTCCATAGAACCGCCGCGTGTGGACGAACGCACTGACCTTGGCGACTTTAAGGTCGATTCCCCTGGCGCACGGAGCACGCCCGCCATCACGTTGAGAGAGATAGCTCCTTCCGAAGTGGTGGAAATATTAGAAAACCCACTTTTAACAGGTAGCGTTCCGGTGCCCCGCCTTACGTTCCAGATCGACAGAGATCTTGGAGAATTCGACGAGTACGAATTTGTGGCCCTCAGTAGCAGCGAAGAGGAAGATATAAACAAAATCGATATAACGGTCAGGAACAATTTGATCATCCCTCTGGGCAGGATTACTATCGATCTTATAGACGATATATCGACAGATACTATAGGCACAGTCGGGTTTAACGAGGTGATACCGCCAGGGGGATCGGATACCAGTCGGCTGGACCTTGCAGGAAAGACTTTTACCAATGATCTTTCGATCTTCATAGATGCAGAGATACCCGAAGCTACCGTCGATCTTGGAGAGCCAGATCTACTGGAGAGTTCCTTCGTGGTGGAGACTTTCATCACGGCGCTTCAGGTTGACAGTGCAAGTGCCAAGATACCCCAACAGGAGTTTGATGGGAGCACGACTATAAGTGTGCCCGACATATTCGTGACCAGAGCCGTGATCGGTTCGGGAAGTATATCCTTAGAGATCGTCAACCGATTGCCCATAGGCGTGGAGAGGTTCATAGTACAATTTCCCGACTTTGAAAAAGACGGTGCGGTACTGTCGGTTGATCTGTCCTTTGAAAGGAACGTTACACGGACTCAGAATATAGTACTGGACAATACCGTTTTTGCCCCTCTCCAATCCGATGCTATAAGGGTCCAGTGGGATGTGTTAACTGAGGATACAGGAGAGGAGTTCAGGACTTTAAGCAGAGGGGACTTTGTAACGGTGACATCAGAGCCGAGCAAGATTATCTTTGACGAGGTAAGCGGGAAACCCGCCGGACTAGAAGTGGAGATTCCCGAGACTAAAAAGGGGGACATAGATATCCCCGATGGGCTGGACAATGTGCAGTTCGAGACGGCTTCATTCGTATTGAGTTTTTTTAAAAACAACGGACCGTTCGGGCTTCCGCTGAGTTTGGATCTGACAGTCAAGGGGACCAACAAAGGAGGAAACGAAGGTTTCCTGATAATAGATGAAACAATAGGTCCAGGGGATACTACCTTGACTGTGGCAGGACCGGACGTGGCAGCCTTCTTAAATCTTCTCCCTACAGATGTTGAGGCATCAGGAATGGCTCTGTTAGGAGATGGCTTCACAGAAGTGACCATAAATAAGGACGACGTAGTTTCCGGCAGATTCAAATTCAGCACTCCTTTAAGTTTGACAATCACGGATACTACGCGTATAGAAGTCGACCCTGAGGACGTCAGCATTAAAGACGAAGAATCCCGCAATAAGATCAGGGAAAATGTGTTAAGTGGCTCTATAGTTGCGGATGTGGACAACTCTCTTCCGCTGGGCATAGGTGTGCAGATAAATATAGCTCACGACACGACAAAGATCTTTTCAGATCCGGAATTGGTCATCCCTGAAGGAAGGGCCGATAGTAGTGGCAGCGGCACAAGAGGTGGATCCGGAGACAGGGCGGCATATCCCTGTGTCGAGTCACATAGAATTTACGCTTAACAAGAACGATATAGACATATTTACGAAGCTTCCGCTCTTTTCGGCTGTCCTGATCACCATTCCAAAGACAGATGGAAACATAGCTGTCCTTAACACCGATCAGGTGCAGGTAAGGGCGCGTGCCGAAATAGAAATTCTGATAGATGAGGATCTATTAGAGACGAAATAATAAATGTAGGGGCTGGCCCCCGATTGAATCTATCGGAGGCAGCCCTTGGGCGAGTTAACCTCGCCCCTACGAAATAGGAGATCGATATGGAAAAATTACGATTACGTGTACTAAAGCGTGTAGTCTTTAGCCTCCTTTTGACAATCGGAATCCTCTCCTCCGATGACGCGTTCTCTCTTGAGGGGTTTAACCCCAGGAGTCAGGCTATGGGCGGGGCCTACACCGCAGTGGGGAGGAACATCCACGCCATCGGATGGAATCCCGCTAATTTAGCGCTGAAAAGCGATACCAAGTTCTCTATTTCCATCTTCTCCTTTGGCTTTGGAATCCACAACGACTCGTTTTCGCCGGATGATTACCGTAAGTACAACGGTGACAAGAAGGTCAGGGACAAATTAGATACCCCCCAGTGGACCGAATCGGATAAAAGGACAATTTTGGATAAGATTCCCGACGAGGGTCTTGGCATAGATTTGGATGTAGAAGCCAGTATACTGTCTCTTTCCTACGATTCCTACGCTATTAGATTCTCGGGAGTAGGAGCTGGAGATGCCGCTATTCCCAAGGAACCATTTGAGATATTTCTGTTCGGAAATACCTTCAACGACACGACCAGCTTAGGCGATGTCGAAGGCGAGGGATGGGCCCTCGCCAGCATAGCCCTGTCAGGAGCCAGACCGCTCCAGATAGCCTCTTTGGCGCCCATCTTCGACGAGTTCACAGTTGGAGGAACTGTAAAGATACTCAAGGGCTTTGGCTACGGTAAGGTGCTCAAATCCGAAGGCACTCTATCCACCTTGGAGGAGGGGATCAAGATTGCCGGAGCAGAGGGCGGAACGGATTCTGCTGAGGTAATAGCTCAGATCGCACAGGGCGGAACGGGCTTTGCCCTGGATTTAGGAGTCGCGGCGACGAGAGATAGATGGACGTTCGGCGGTTCTTTAATAAATCTGTTCGGGACTATCTCCTGGAACAAGGACACAGAGGAGGTAAAAGGAAAGATCTTTGTAGATTCTCTGACCGTCACAAAGATCAGCGATGTGGACAAGTTTGAGGATCTATTCGACAAGAGTGACACTACGATTGTGATAGATTCCTTTGATAGTAACTTTCCGACTATATTGAGATTAGGCGCGGCGTATCAGTATTCCAAGGTGCTCTGGGCTGTGGACTACGAGCAGGGATTCTCCGACGAGCCGGGATCCACTACAACTCCGAAGCTCTCCGGGGGAGCGGAGTTCAGGCCCCTCACGTGGCTGCCTTTAAGGGGAGGAATATCCCTCGGGGGAAAGAGCAACTTCGACCTCGGACTCGGATTGGGATTCGGAAGGAAGTTGATCACTTTCGACCTTGCAATCGTCCAGCGAGGCGGCGCGACTCCCAATCAGGCGAACGGGATCAATTTCTCGATGGAGCTTAAAGTCGGGATATGAACTGCCTGAAGCTTTGTGGCTTGCTGCTTCATCGACCACTTGAAAACCTTTTGAAGATGTTTTAACTCGTAATCTCAAAGCCAGTCCTAACTACCTCTATTCTTAAGCGATTTAAGTGGGGGTGGGGCAGCCCCGCCCCACTCTAATTGGTGGGACAGACATTCTTGTCGGTTTCCGTCGTTCCCATGATCACAGCCGAGCAGTTACAGCGGCAGCTTAATCTTAAGCCGCATCCAGAAGAAGGCGGCTACTTCGTTGAGACCTACCGCTCTGATGAGCACATCCCTCAAAATGCCCTTCCGAATCGCTATGAAGGTGATAGATCGTTTGCAACTGCGATCTACTATCTGCTGACATCCGATACCCTCTCCGCCATGCACCGACTCCCGACGGACGAGATTTTCCACTTTTATATGGGCGACCCGGTCGAGATGCTTCAACTGATGCCTGATGGATCTGGCAGAGTCATCACACTTGGGAACGACATCTTGAAGGGTATGCTATCCGCAAGTTGTAGTGCCGAGCGGAGTATGTCAGGGATCGAGGCTCATCCCCGGAGGGAGATTCGCCCTGTTGGGCGCGACGATTGCGCCGGGAATTGAGTTTTCCGACTACGAAGCAGGAGAGAGACTTAATGATCGATTCTTATCCTCAGTTCCGGGATTTAATTATTACTCTGATAACGTGATTTGTTTACCTAATCTGCACTCTGCCCAATGTGACTGATTACAGCACCTTAAGTAACTATCCAATAAGTCCGTCTATCGCTTTCGCTGTTTAAGTTACGACCCAAAGATAATCCGGATACAGCCTGAGGCGTTAGCCTCGTAATCCCTGGATCTTTCCCAGTCTGGTCAGCTCAATCCGTTCAGATGCCGGACGATCTTTCTGGACGCGGATGGTCAGGGCGCACTCTAATTTCTGTGTCGTTTTGTTTCTGGCATGCCCGAATTGATCCTTTACAGGAAAGCAGTATGATGTCGTTCTAATCGAATATTCTGGCTAACGCCTCAGCCCAGGCCAGCAGGCGTTCGTCCGCCATGAAAGGAGCGGCAAATTGCAGTCCGAGCGGAAGACCATTTTCGGATAACCCTGCAGGAAGTGTGATAGCAGGCAGGCCCGCATGAGTCCAGGGCAGATTCATGGCCGGGTCGCCAGTAGAGCCGATTCCCTCCGGTGCAGGACCAGGGGCAGCGGGACAGACCCATAAGTCAATCCCGACCTCTGCCATTAGTGCCTCTAACTCATCTCGCAGTATACCGCGCCCGGCGCGGGCTTCTGCCAATTCATCAGCGCTCACTTTACGCCCCTGCCGGATAATCTCGGCCGTGCGAGGACGATAGAGCGGCTCGTACTTTGGAAACCACTCGTTGTGCACCTTTGAAACCTCAGCGGCGATCATCTGCCGATGGCGGTGGGAGATCGTCTCAATATCACCAAGCGCCGCCACGCGCCGCACGGAGTAACCGGCTCTTTCGAACGATGAAAGCTGTGCTTCGAAAGCGGTCAACGCCTCGGATGATGCCTGGTCCAGATAAGGTCCTTCTGGGACGCCGAGCACCGGCAGTGTGAAGGACCGAACATCCTCCCGATCTGCCCGCCAATCGTTACAGAGAATCGACGCAGCCAGCCTCATACCGGCCACATCCTGTGTGAAAATGCCGACATGATCGACTGACTTGGAAAAGGGGATCACGCCAACAGTGGCGATGCGGCCGAAGCTCGGCTTGAAGCCGACTATCCCGCAGTAGGCGGCTGGACGAATCACTGAACCGATGGTCTGCGTTCCGAGCGCCAGAGGGCAGTAGCCTGCAGCAACAGCCGCGGCAGATCCGCTGCTGGATCCTCCGGGGGTATGATCAAGGTCGTGCGGATTACGGGTCGGACCGGGCTCGAAGTAGGCAAACTCGGTGGTAACGGTTTTACCTAAAATCAGCGCACCAGCAGAGCGCAGGGTCGCCACGCAGGCCGCATCAGGGCCGGCAAAGAGTTCCGCCGGGAGCTTCGATCCGGCTTTGGTTGCGAAACCATCCACATGAAAAATATCCTTGATCCCGACTGGGATGCCGTAAAGTTGCGGGCGCATCTCCAGATCAGGGAAACGCTCCTTTAGCGAAGCAGCCTCCTCCATTAAACGAGCACGTCGATTCGGCTCAGAAATCATCGCCTGAATTTGAGGTTCGACAGCGTCGATCCGATCGCAAACCTGATCTATATATGTAAGCAGATCGAGCTGATCCTTGCGAAGTAAGTGAACAGTCTCATAGAGTAAAGCTGGCAGAGTGGACATATGCAACTCCTGCTTCTAAATTGTTGATTTTTTATCAACGCTAAAGTTAGCGACCCCCCTTTAATTCCCCCCTTATTAAGGGGGGATACAGGAGTGTGACACGAGGTACTACGTTTTAATATCTTTGTGCCTGACTCGATTTTGCAATAAGACAAAGGGTCTCACGTGCCGACTGAGGCATCAGCACTTTCCTTTCCTGCTCCCTGGCGCAGACAGGCCAGCCAGCACAGCCAAGACTAATATGCTTAAGGTATCGCTCCGAGCTTTTGTCACTCCCAAGGCTTCGACCTTCTGCGCGATCTGTCGCGGTGAATAAGCGTCGATTGAAGAAATCATCATTCTCACGCTCCCGGGTCACGCTCCCGGTAAAGGTAGGCGAAGGTTAAGATTTAGGCTAAGCCTCTCCTGCATTCGCCTTTCGACTCTGCTTAAACTTTGAGACATCAATTTTTACCATAGCAACGCCTCGTTAAGTTTTTTCAATTGTTTGGTCCTTCCGCGGCAAGTCTTCTTAGCTATATCTAGAAAAATATGCTGCGCCCTTCAAAGAGACTTAATATACTGTTTGTGAGTTTATCTGACAAGGGGAAAATGGATTTAAGTATGATCTCTATCAATAAGTTGTATATATAATATGAGAACGCGCTGGTGAAACAACATAAAGTTGGCTCGGAAGAGGCTACGACCTTGGAAGAGGCTACGACCTTGGAAGAGGCTACGACCTTGGAAGAGGTTACGACCTTGGAAGAGGTTACGACCTTGGAAGAGGTTACGACCTTGGAAGAGGTTACGACCTTGGAAGAGGTTACGACCTTGGAAGAGGTTACGACCTTGGAAGAGGTTACGACCTTGGAAGAGGTTACGACCTTGGAAGAGGTTGCGACTACTTATCACAGAGATTGTTTCTGGTTTCCCTTGGCGTTCCTTCGGATAGCGCCTACTGACGGGGCCGGGGTTTGGCGCTTCGCAATAACCGAAGGTAAGATGCAACCAATGTCATTGCGGGTTTTTTCTTGTCCGATAAACCCAATTACAGTATATTTATCAAATGGGGATAGATAACAATGTTTCTACTGTCTATTTAAGGAGACAAACTCTAATGATAGATGAATTTCAACAAACTGCAAGGAAGATTTATGAAGATGCAAGGAAGGATGGCAGACTGACACATAACCCGAGTAGAGACCTTTTGAGAAATCTTGCTCTTGAAGAACCGGGGGTGAAAGAGACCCGATATGGCAATATTATGGCTAATTCAGAACCGACCTCCAGAGCAGCTATGTTTACAAAAAACAATATCGACACTCCTTTTGGAAAAGGTGAACATGCGCTATTAGATCAGGCAACAGAGCATCTACGTAAAGAGCATCTTATCAGCGTCGATGTCGTAGTTGGAGACGGGAGCGAAGGGATAACGGCAAGATTGATTACTCCAAAGAGATTTGCTCATCTGGCCTACGGTGGAATGAAGTTGTTTAAGCCGACATCTGTAGAACGTCCTACGCATCAAGTCATTATCTTTTTCGATAAAGAATACGAAGAAAACAGTTCAAAAACGCTACCTCAAAAGAGTATTACCATAAGGAATGCACACTCTCGGGAAGGTTGCCTCACCAAGATCGTGAGAAATAGCAACTATACCGGTGAGTGGAAAAAGGCCATCTTTGCAGGGGAAAATTATAGAGCCAAGCAAAAGAGCGATGCGATTTTCCTGCATGCAGGGTGCAGACATGATTATCTGGAAATGTCTCACGGAGGCTGCGAAACACGGTGTTCCTTGTTTGTCGCCCTGAGTGCAAATGGCAAGACATCTTTAACGTGCAAGGTGTTGGCGCGAAAGACAGAGGAGAAATCATGGTTAATCCAGGACGATGGAGGAATCTTGAGAAGAGAGGGATCTTTTGGTGGATTTGAAGCAGGTGGACTATTCGTCAAAACAGATGGCTTAAATCCTCACAATCAAATAGAAACCTATTATGGAACTCTAAAATCGGATACATTCCTTGAAAATGTCTATGTCGATGAAAACGGAGAAATCGATTTTTACAACATAGAGCGAACGTCAAATGGAAGAGCGATTATCGAGAGAAGAGATTTTATGCATGCAAGCAGGGATATCAATGTCGAAAGAATCGATAATCTATTTATCATAACAAGAGGGAGCATTATCCCTGCGATTGCGAAGTTAACACCGCAAGAGGCGACAGCATTTATGGTTTTAGGCCAGTCTATGGAATCTTCTGCAGGAGATCCGACCCAGGCGGGCAAAATAAAAAATGAATTCTTTTACGACCCCTTTGTCGCAGGAGACAAAGCAGACCATGCAAATCTCTTTTACGATATATTAACAGACAACCCTCATGTAAACTGTTATCTTCTCAATACCGGGGGGATCGGCGAAGGAGCTCACTACCACGACATTCGTTTAGAAGATACCGTAGGCATTTTAGATGCAGTAATTAGGGGAGGATTAGAAGACTGGATCGAATCTGAAGCAACGGGACTGCTGGTTCCGAAATCTGTACGATTAGTCGATTCTATTCTAATGCACCCAGAAAGATTATTTTCATCTTCGGAATTTGGGGTGCGACAGAGAGAATTGGACAGACAAAGAGCGGAAAGGCTAGAACAATATGGTGGATTGCACAAAGATATCAGAACCGTCTTTCAAAAGTAAATCATAGTAAAAGGTAATAATACAACATTGATCCCCGATAGATTCAATCGGGGAAAGTAAAATATTTCTGGTTATTCCCTCGCAGGACATAAAAGGCACCTTTACAAAAGAGAAACGGTATGAGAGTCAAATTCCTATTTTTGGTAATTCCTCTCTTGACCGCGGCCTGCGCATCGGCGCCGAAGACACAGAATCCCAATCGCTGGGTTGCAACGCCCGATCGGTGGACTGCCGCTGTCAACACGGAAATGCCCGGCGACACCCTCTGGTGGTCCCATTTCGGCGATCCTCAATTAGAGGAACTGGTGGCCGAGGCCCTAACCTATAACTACAACCTGCAGATCGCTGCTGCCCGACTTTATGCTGCTTCTGCACAGGCCCGTATTGCCGGTGCTCCGTTGCTGCCTCAGGCCGGACTTAACTTTAACGCCTACCGGCGTCGGCAGAACTTCATCGGATTTCCTATCCCGGGTAGGAGGGGTGTTCTAACTTCGATCTCGAACAGCTTTGGCGTCTCTCTGGACACAAGCTGGGAGGTGGATCTGTGGGGTCGGCTGGGTGCGCAAAAATCGGCTGCCCTGGCGGATCTGCAGGCTTCGCAGGCGGACCTGAGAGCCGCCAAGCTTTCACTTGCTGGTCAGACCTCCAAGGTGTGGTTTTCGGCCATCGAAGCCAGGAGCCAGGTGGAACTTGCCCAGGCGACGGTCGAGAACTTCCGTACCTCCAGCCAGCAGGTGCGAGTCCGCTACGAACGCGGACTGCGCCCCTCGCTGGATCTGCGCCTTTCGCTTTCTAATGTGGCCACAGCCGAAGCCACCCTACAGCAGAGGCAAGAACGACTGGATAACGTGCAGCGGCAACTCGAACTGTTGTTAGGGCGCTATCCCGCCGCGGTCATCGCAGTGGGAGAAGAACTCCCAGAGGTTCCTGATAGTGTCCCTGCTGGTCTACCGGCAGACCTGGTGGCGCGCCGTCCGGACTTGATTGCGGCCGAGCGTCAACTCGCCGCTGCCGATGCCCGCGTGACCAAGGCCCGTGCTGCACTCTATCCCAGAGTTAGTCTAACATCCTCTGGGGGCACTGCCAGTAACGAACTGAGCGATCTTTTGAACGGAGACTTTGCGGTCTGGAATCTGGTCGGCAACTTGGTACAGCCTCTCTTTCAGGGAGGTCGCCTGCGGGCCGGCGTCGATCTTGCCAATGCTCAGTCCGAAGGGGCACTGGCACTATACGCCCAGAGCGTCCTCAGGGCGTACGCCGAGGTGGAGGCTGCTTTGGCGGCCGAAGGATTTCTGGTCAAGCAGCAAGAGGCTTTGGAAACTGCTGCCGAGCAGGCCTTAGCCGCACGCAGGCTTGCTGAGGATCGGTACGCCAGTGGCCTGACCGATCTCATCACTATGCTCGAGTCACAAAGGCGTGCCTTTGAGGCCGAAAGCCAACTGCTCGCCGTCCGCCGAGGGCGGCTGGATGCCCGTATTGACCTGTATTTAGCTCTCGGCGGAGGTTTCGTGACTGATTCTGCAGAACTACTTGATACTGGGGCTAGTACACCATGAACAGAAAATTAAAGATTATCCTTCCACTCGTTGTCCTCGCTCTGGGAATTGTGGGCTTAATAGTGTTAGTTAAAGCTCGGACGGCTGTCGAATCCCGACCAGCAGCAGTCCCCGCACCGCTGGTTCGGGTTCTCACCGTGCAACGTCAGAACCTTCAACTGAGGGTTCGCTCGCAAGGGAGCGTTACTCCTCGCACCGAAAGCACCCTGATCTCTCAGGTATCTGGACGCGTGATAGCTGTATCTCCGGCATTTGCTGCGGGTGGCTTCTTTGAGTCCGGTGACCTCTTAGTCACCATCGACCCAAGTGACTACGAACTGGCGTTAGTGCGCGCGCAGGCACAGGTAGCGCAGGGGAGGCTACGCCTGGCGTGGGAGAAAGAAGAGGCAGACGTAGCCCGCCGTGAATGGGAGCTCCTGGGACAGGGAAAGCCTCACCCGTTGGTCGTACGACGCCCTCAATTAGCACAGGCCCGAGCTGACCTAGCCGCTGCCCAAGCTGTCTTGCAGCAGGCCCAACTCGATCTGGAGCGCACCGAGATCCGCGCGCCGTACGCCGGCCGAGTCCGCACAAAGAGCGTTGACGTCGGCCAATTTGTAAACCGAGGTGCACCTTCAGCGAAAATCTACGCAGTCGATTACGCCGAGGTCCGACTGCCTATTCCCGATGATCAGCTCGCCTTTTTGGACCTGCCGCTCGACTTTCGAGGAGATACAGTACACCGCCGCGGTCCGGAAGTCATCCTGAGTTCGACCTTTGCCGGCCGTCAGCACAGTTGGAGAGGCCACATCGTGCGCCTCGAGGGAGAGATTGACCCGAAAAGCCACATGGTCCACGCCGTCGCGCGGGTCGAAAACCCCTACGGCCGCGGCGACGAACCCCAAAGGCCTCCGTTAGCTGTGGGCCTCTTTGTGGAGGCTGAAATCATTGGCCGACTGGTTGAAGATGTAACCGTGCTGCCGCGTGGAGCGATGCGGAGTCACAACCAGACCCTGGTCGTCGACGATGAAAACCGGCTCCACTTCCGCACTGTCGAGGTCCTACGCGCCGATAAGAAGGAAGTGGTAATCCGCTCGGGACTGACCTGCCAGGAGCGTGTCTGTCTTTCTCCGCTGGACGCTGTGACGGACGGAATGCGGGTGCGCACTATGCCCGATGAACCTATGGGAGATGAGGATGCCTCTGCTGTGATCCGAGGGGTTGCAAGATGAATCGCGCCATCGCCTGGTTTGCCGAAAACAGGGTCTCTGCAAACCTCCTTATGTTCTTGATCTTGGTCAGCGGTGTTTTGACCGCTATGAGCCTTAAGCAGGAGATCTTCCCCGAGTTCTCGTCCGAGCTTATCACTGTCTCCGTAGTCTATCTCGGCGCCGCTCCCGAAGAGGTAGAAGAAGGTGTCTGCATACGCATTGAGGAGGAGATACAGAGCCTTGAGGGCATTAAGCGCATCACCTCCACCGCCGTGGAGGGTGTCGGTGTTGTAACGGTGGAACTTTTGCCTGGAGTTGATACTCGCAAGCTCCTTGACGACATCAAGAACCGAGTTGACGCTATCGATACCTTCCCTGAAGAGACCGAGAAACCGGTTATCCAGGAGGTAATACTTCGCCGCCAAGTCATAAACGTTGCCATCTTGGGCAATGCCGATGAGGTAACGCTCAAATACCTCGGCGAACGGGTTCGGGACGAGATCGCCGCCCTGCCCGGGATAACCCAGGTGGAACTCTCAAACGCCCGGCCGTATGAGATCTCTATAGAGGTCTCCGAAGATGCTCTGCAGCGCTATGGCCTCACCTTCGATGAGGTCGTCCGTACGGTGCGCCGCTCGTCTTTGGACCTTCCGGGAGGGTCTGTGAAGACTTCAGGAGGCGAGATACTTCTGCGTACAAAGGGTCAGGCCTACCGAGGGGGAGAATTTGAGGACCTCATCCTCCGCTCCTTCCCGGACGGCACACGACTCAGATTGGGTGACGTCGCACAGGTCGTGGACGGCTTTGCTGACACCGATCAGTCTGCGCGTTTCGATGGCAAGCCTTCTGTCATGGTGCAGGTCTTCCGGGTCGGGGAAGAGAATGCATTAGAGGTCGCCGAAGCGATCAAGAACTATGTCCGCGCGGCTCAGCCCCGCATGCCTGAAGGGATTACTCTGACTATCTGGCAGGACTTTTCAAGGATCCTTAGGGGCAGGCTCGACCTGCTGATCCGCAACGGCCGGGCCGGTCTGGTTTTGGTCTTTCTCTCTTTAGCGCTCTTTTTGCGGCTGCGCCTTGCCTTCTGGGTCGCACTGGGGATTCCGATCTCCTTCCTGGGAGCCATCTGGCTGATGCCGACCTTCGACGTCTCGATCAATCTCATCTCGCTTTTTGCCTTCATCGCTGTGCTCGGAATCGTCGTCGACGACGCCATCGTCATCGGTGAGAACATCTACACGCATCAGCAGAAAGGCAAAAAAGGCCTGCGCGCCGCTGTCGACGGTGCCCAGGAGTTAGCAACGCCGGTGATCTTCGCGGTTATGACCTTAGTAGCGGCCTTTGCTCCCCTATTGTCCGTGCCGGGGAACATGGGCAAGATTATGAAGTTCATTCCGCTCATCGTGATCCCCACCCTTTTATTTTCCCTTGTGGAGTCGCTGTTCATCTTGCCCGCACATCTGTCTCACTCCAGGTCGAAGGGCCAGCCTGATCCGTCTCGGGGGATACGCGGCATCTGGGGGAGATTCCAGGAGGGCTTCGCGGGAAAGATGCGGCGCTTCGTCGACACGGTCTACCGCCCTATTTTAGAGCTGGGCCTGCGTTGGCGCTATCTTACACTTGCCATCGGCGTGTCCATCTTACTTATCACTTCCGGTCTGGTCGGCGGCGGCTGGATCAAGTTCCTCTTTTTCCCGAATGTGGATGCGGATAACGTCGTCGCTCTCTTGACAATGCCGCAGGGGACGCCTGTCGAGGTCACAGCCGATGCCGTGCAACGCCTTGAAGAGAGTGCCCAGAAGCTGCGCAAAGAACTCGAAGCTGAAGGAGGAGGAATACACAACGGAGTCTTCCGCCACGTCCTGGCTTCTATCGGTGAACACCCCTTTAGCGCAAGTCAGAGCCGTCCGGGCCAAAGCACCAGCTCCTTTTCAGGCGCCCATCTCGGAGAAGTTAACATCGAACTGGCCCCTTCTGAGGAGCGGAGCATCACCAGTCCCGAGATCGCCAGCCGCTGGCGCAACCTTACCGGTCCTATCCCCGACGCTCAGGAGCTGACCTTCACCTCGTCTCTCTTCTCCACCGGCGAGGCCATCAACATCCAGCTTGCTGTCCCCGATAGATTCAATCGGGGATTAGACTACGATCAGTTGAAGGTAGTGGCGGACGAACTTAAGAGAAGGTTGAACAACTATCCCGGCGTCATCGACATTAGAGACTCCTTCCGACCCGGAAAACAGGAGGTCGAACTCTCCATCACGCCTGCCGCTGAGGCTTTAGGTCTTTCCCTCTCTGATCTTGCGCGCCAGGTGCGACAAGCCTTCTACGGAGAAGAGGCACAACGCATCCAGCGCGGCCGCGACGACATCCGCGTGATGGTGCGATACCCCGCCGATGGTCGGCGCTCCCTCGGCGACCTGGAAAACATGCGCATTCGAACTCCCTCAGGCGGGGAAGTTCCCTTTTCCGTTGCGGCAACCGCCAAACTCGGGCGCGGCTATGCTGCCATTCAACGCACCGACCGCCGGCGCACCGTCAACGTCACAGCCGATGTAGATCAGAGCAAGGCCAATGCAAATGAGATATTAGCCGATCTTACCGGTTCGGCCCTGCCCAAGCTGCTCGCAGACCATCCTGGGATCAGCTACTCCCTCGAAGGCGAACAGCGGGAGCAGAGCGAAACTTTAGATGGCTTAAAACGCGGCTTTTTGATCGCCCTGCTGATGATCTACGCCCTTTTGGCTGTCCCCTTCCGCTCCTACATACAGCCCTTAATCGTTATGGCCGCTATCCCCTTCGGCGTGGTCGGAGCGATATGGGGACACATCATAATGGGAATGGACCTGACCATCCTGTCGATGTTCGGCATCGTTGCGCTTACCGGTGTGGTAGTAAACGACAGTTTGATCATGGTCGATTTTGTCAACCGCACACGGGCGGATGGAACCCCCATAGAGAAGGCACTTCGGCAGGCAGGTGTGGCTCGCTTCCGTCCCATCTTGCTCACATCCTTGACCACCTTTGCCGGACTCACGCCCCTGCTGTTAGAGAGGAGTCTGCAGGCGCAGTTCCTCATACCTATGGCTATCTCTCTCGGGTTCGGAGTCCTGTTCGCGACCTTTATCACCCTGTTGCTCGTCCCCGTAGGCTACTTCATCCTTGAGGATCTCAAGTGCCTGGGCGCAAGGCTACTTGGGAGGCAGGTGGAAGTTGAGGAAGAAATAGAACAGGTGACGTAGAAATTATCCGGATTGATCCCCGATTGAACCCCCAATAGATTCAATTGGAGGTCGGGGATTGAAATAGAAACAGCGACCGTGACGGACTCTTTACGCCCATTGCGGTCGCTGTTGACTTTAACCTTGCACCCTATCACTTGGTGGGTCAGACATTCTCCCTCTGACACGATGGGAAGAGCCTATTTCATCAATATCAGCTTCCGTGTCTTCACAAATCCATGTGTCTCTGATCGTAAAACTAACCTGAACTACCGAAGTTATCCAGAAAGATCACAAAGTCAGATAGACCGATTTCTCCGTTACCGTTTAAATCAAATATAGAATTAGCTGGAGTGGTTGTCGCCCCGAACACATCCAGAAAAAGGACAAAATCTGAAAGGCCTACTTCCTTGTCCCCGTCAAAATCTCCTACAATGTCAGGGACGCTAACGAAAGTAAATCCACTAGATAGTGTGTCTGAAAGACCATTGGGATTTGTAACTATCACATCCACCGTGCCAGCAGGATAAGCAGGCGATGCAGCAGTAATAGTATCAGAAGATTCTACGAACATATCTGTAGCTGTGCTATCTCCAAAAGTAACGGTTAATCCACTTTGGAAACTACTGCCTACTATCGTCACAGATGTACCTCCCAATTGTGTGCCTGTATTAGGATCAATAGATGTCATAACAGGGGGAATCCCAATAAACTCAAAGCTATGAGATAGTGTGTCTGAAAGACCATTGGGATTTGTAACTATCACATCCACTGTGCCAGCTGGATATGAGGAAGTCTTAGCGGTGATGATGGTGGAGGATACTACGACTATATCTGTGGCTGAGCTATCCCCAAAAGTAACGGTTAATCCACTTTGGAAATTGTCCCCTACTAACGTGACAGATGTACCGCCTAATTCTGTACCAGAAGAAGGATTAATAAATGTCACATCAGGATGAGAACATACCGCTCCCCTTGACAGAGCGACAAATATTTCGCAAATTGGGGTTTGAGAAGGGAGGTCAAGGTGTCGAGCCCCGAAGTGAAAGATGGTAAGCGCTGGACGGCGACCCGTAAGGGAGAGATTGTGTTGGCTCTTTTGAGAGGAGCAGATCTATCTGAGGTGTGTCGTAAGAATGGAATTAGCCAGTCGCAGGCGTATGCTTGGCGTGATAGTTTCTTAGAAGGGGGCCAGGAGAGTCTGAAGTCTCGGCGTGGTCGCAAGGATCCGAAGGAGCGAGAGGTTAGCCGGTTGGAGCGCAAGGTAGGGCAGTTGACGCTCCAGTTGGAGATACTCGAAGAGGTAGCCCGTCTAAAAAAAACGAAGCGGTTGCCTTGAGTGGGCGGTTTTTGGGTCGAGGCTATTCCCGCAAGGTGGTAGCTTTGGCTTTGGGTTTGCATCGTTCGACTCTGTATAGGTTTAGGGATAGAGGTGTCAGTTCTTCTGTTAAAGAGCCTGTGATAGATGAGGAGCTTGCTTTTCGTATTCGAGGGATACTGGACCAAGAAGAGGCATTTGGTCACAGGCGGGTTTGGGCGCATCTTCGTTTCAAGGAAGGGGAATGTGTCAACGTTAAGAAGGTTCATAGGATAATGAAGCTTAAGGGGTGGCAGTGTAAGCTGTGGAATCGTCCCGGGAGAAAGGGGCCACAGGTTGCCCAGAAGCGTTCTGTGGTGGATAGTCCCGACAGTTTGTGGTCGAGTGACTTGACAAAGATTTACTGTGGAAAAGATGGTTGGTGTCCTCTTATTGCGGTGGTGGACAACGGAAGCCGGGAGGTTCCTGGGTATCGTTTTAGTCGAAAAGGGAGGGCACTGGAGGCCACAGATGCCCTGGATCGGGCCGTGATCTCTCGATACACTTCCAAGGAGGCTGTCCCCCAGGGTCTCACTTTGCGCTCTGACAATGGTTCCATCTTTTTGGCTCGGGCCTATTTGGCCAGTACCGAATATTGGGGAATTCGTCAGGAATACATACCAAGTGGTAAACCCGATTGGAACGGTGTTGTAGAGCGTTTTTTCAGGACCCTCAAGCAAGAGTGTGTTTGGCTTCACAAGTTTGAATCCTTTGAACAGGCTGAGAAGATCATATCTCAGTGGATCGATAATTACAACAAGAACAGGCTTCATTCATCCCTGGGATATAAGACCCCAAAAGAGTGGAGAAAACAATTTTATCTACTACCCCAGGTTGCTTAATTGGTGTCGCTTTCCTGGGAAGCAGTACAATATTTCTTGGGCAGAAAGAATTCTTTTACCGCCCGGTGAGCACTTCGATAAAGAACAAAAGGTAGTAATAAAATGTTTTGAAACCAAAGATATTCTTGCCTGCCCGGGTAGTGGTAAAACAAAGGCTTTGATTGCCAAGTTGTTGATTTTGTCCCGGCAAATGCCTCTTGAAAATAATAGGGGTATTTGCGTATTAACTCACACAAATGTGGCTATAAATGAAATAAAAAGCCACGCTTACTTTGCTTCTAAAAAGCTCTCTAATTACCCAAATCATTTTGGGACAATTCAAAGTTTCGTGGATAAATATCTTGCGATACCCATACCGCTCCCCTTGACAGGGCGACAAATATTTTGCAAATTGGGGTTTGAGAAAGGAGGTCAAGGTGTCAAGCCCCGAAGTGAAAGATGGTAAGCGCTGGACGGCGACCCGTAAGGTAGAGGTGGTGTTGGCTGTTTTGAAAGGAGCGAATGTATCAGAGGTGTGTTGGAAGAATGGAATTAGCCAGTCACAGGCGTATGCTTGGCGTGATAGTTTCTTGGAAGGAGGCCAGGAGAGTCTGAAGTCTCGGCGTGGTCGCAAGGATGCGAAGGAGCGGGAGGTCAGCCGGTTGGAGCGTAAGGTAGGGCACTTAACCCTCCAGTTGGAGATACTCGAGGAGGTAGCCCGTCTAAAAAAAACGAAGCGGTTGCCTTGAGTGAGCGGTTTTTGGGTCGAGGCTATTCCCGGAAGGTGGTAGCTTTGGCTTTGGGTTTGCATCGTTCGACTCTGTGTAGGCTTAGGTATAGAGGTGTCAGTTCTTCTGTCGAAGAGTCTGTGATAGATGAACAGCTTGCTTTTCGTATTCGAGGGATACTCGACCAAGAAGAGGCATTTGGTCACAGGCGGGTTTGGGCGCATCTTCGTTTCAAGGAAGGGGCATATGTCAACATCAAGAAGGTTCATAGGATAATGAAGCTTAAGGGGTGGCAGTGTAAGCTGTGGAATCCCCGATAGAATCAATCGGGGACCCCGGGAGAAAGGGGCCACAGGTTGCCCAGAAGCGTTCTGTGATGGATCGTCCTGACAGTCTCTGGTCGGCTGACTTGACCAAGATCTATTGTGGGGAAGATGGTTGGTGTCCTCTTATTGCGGTGGTGGACAACGGGAGTCGGGAGGTTCCCCGGGTATCGTTTTAGTCGAAAAGGGAGGGCACTGGAGGCCACAGATGCCCTGGATCGGGCCGTGATCTCTCGATACACTTCCTAAGGAGGCTGTCCCCCAGGGTCTCACTTTGCGCTCTGACAACGGCTCCATCTTTTTGTCTCGGACCTATTTGGCAAGTACCGAATATTGGGACATTCGTCAAGAATATATTCCGAGCGGAAAGGCCGATTGGAACGGGGTCATAGAACGTTTTTTCAGGACCCTCAAGCAGGAGTGTGTGTGGCTTCACAATTTCAAGTCCTTTGAACAAGCTGAGAAGATCATATCTCAGTGGATCGATAATTACAACAAGAACAGGCTTCATTCATCCCTGGGATACAAGACCCCGGAAGAGTGGAGAAAACAATTTTATCTGCTACCCCAAGTTGCTTAATTGATGTCGCTTTTCTGGGGGGCAGTACATACCGACGTATATCAATCAGTTCAACCGAAGACCATTATTCATAAACAACGAAATTTATCTTGATAGGATGGAAAGAACGAGAAAATATTTAGGTAGAAAAACAAATGCATTTTGCTATCAGAGCGGTCATAAAGATTTGCCTTATTCACTTAGATTTGAAGATTTTTCCCTGGATGATAATGGTATATGTAAAAGACTTAAATTAGATTCAAATGATACAACTCAAAGAGCACACTATGATAGATTGCTAAGACTAAAAGAACGGATACTTTTGGATGGAATACTAAGCTATGATGATGCATATTATATAGCAGAAAGACACATTGAAAAGCACCCTAATTTGAAAAACGTATTTGCAAAAAGATTTGCCTATGTTTTCATAGATGAAATGCAGGATTCAAGTACAATACAGTCCGAACTGATGAATAAAATATTCAATGATAATGTTGTTATTCAAAAAATAGGTGATTTAAATCAATCAATATTTGACTATGACCCTAACTTGGAATGCGGTTGGGCAGTAATTGACGACAGAACTATGTGTATTACAGGTAGTAAAAGATTTTCTAACGCTATAGCAAGCAAGGTTGAAAAACTTTGTGTTTTCCGGCAGACAATAACGGGAAATGGCAGGCAAAATGAAATTACTCCTGTTATCATTGTTTATGATGATTATACTATTCAGCAGGTATTAGATAAATTCGGTGAAATAATTATCAGAAATAATCTACATCAGAATGAGAAAAGGGTATTTAAAGCAGTTGGATGGCGTGGAAAACCGCATGACACAAAAAGAACTATACCAAGTTATTGGGACGGCTACTCCAAAGAAATAAAAGTTAAAAAAACTGAATTTAGTAATCTAAAAAGTTATTTAGCTCCACAATCTGATAGTTTTATTTCATCTAATGGAGTTAATTTTTACAAGAAGAGGTTAGGGGAAGCTTTCTTAAAGTGCTTAAGAATTGCAGGAGTAACTGACGATGGAAGGGCATTCACAGAGAAAAAACTGCATAAATATATATCAGAAAAAAACTCGGATTTTTACCAGGATTTTAGGGTAAGGCTCGCCAATTGGTGTTTGAAGATACACAGGCAAGAAGAAGTTTTTGAAGAAATAAAACATTATCTAACCAATGAATTTAAGGAGTTTTTTAATTATCAGGTGAATGTTGAACTTACAATCTTTATAAATTCATCAGATTTGGAAGCGGATGATGAAGAAACCCATTCGAGCAATAACATCTACAAATATTCTTCTGGAACAACTGATATCGACATAGAAGTTTCAACTATTCATGGTGTCAAAGGCGAAACCCATACGGCAACATGTTACCTTGAAACTTTCTTTTATGACTATGACATTAAGCGAATAATAAATTATATAAAGGGAGAGCATACTAAGCCAAAAGAAAGAGTAATTCAAAATCTAAAAATGGCTTTTGTAGGGATGTCACGTCCATCTCGTCTCCTTTGCATTGCGGTTCATAAGGATAGTATTACCGGACAAGAAGAAGCACTGCAGAGAAGTGGTTGGGATGTTAATAAGGAATTGTTAGCAGGTAGTAATAACTGAAACAAGACATACCGCTCCCCTTGACAGAGCGACAAATATTTCGCAAATTGGGGTTTGAGAAGGGAGGTCAAGGTGTCGAGCCCCGAAGTGAAAGATGGTAAGCGCTGGACGGCGACCCGTAAGGGAGAGATTGTGTTGGCTCTTTTGAGAGGAGCAGATCTATCTGAGGTGTGTCGTAAGAATGGAATTAGCCAGTCGCAGGCGTATGCTTGGCGTGATAGTTTCTTAGAAGGGGGCCAGGAGAGTCTGAAGTCTCGGCGTGGTCGCAAGGATCCGAAGGAGCGAGAGGTTAGCCGGTTGGAGCGCAAGGTAGGGCAGTTGACGCTCCAGTTGGAGATACTCGAAGAGGTAGCCCGTCTAAAAAAAACGAAGCGGTTGCCTTGAGTGGGCGGTTTTTGGGTCGAGGCTATTCCCGCAAGGTGGTAGCTTTGGCTTTGGGTTTGCATCGTTCGACTCTGTATAGGTTTAGGGATAGAGGTGTCAGTTCTTCTGTTAAAGAGCCTGTGATAGATGAGGAGCTTGCTTTTCGTATTCGAGGGATACTGGACCAAGAAGAGGCATTTGGTCACAGGCGGGTTTGGGCGCATCTTCGTTTCAAGGAAGGGGAATGTGTCAACGTTAAGAAGGTTCATAGGATAATGAAGCTTAAGGGGTGGCAGTGTAAGCTGTGGAATCGTCCCGGGAGAAAGGGGCCACAGGTTGCCCAGAAGCGTTCTGTGGTGGATAGTCCCGACAGTTTGTGGTCGAGTGACTTGACAAAGATTTACTGTGGAAAAGATGGTTGGTGTCCTCTTATTGCGGTGGTGGACAACGGAAGCCGGGAGGTTCCTGGGTATCGTTTTAGTCGAAAAGGGAGGGCACTGGAGGCCACAGATGCCCTGGATCGGGCCGTGATCTCTCGATACACTTCCAAGGAGGCTGTCCCCCAGGGTCTCACTTTGCGCTCTGACAATGGTTCCATCTTTTTGGCTCGGGCCTATTTGGCCAGTACCGAATATTGGGGAATTCGTCAGGAATACATACCAAGTGGTAAACCCGATTGGAACGGTGTTGTAGAGCGTTTTTTCAGGACCCTCAAGCAAGAGTGTGTTTGGCTTCACAAGTTTGAATCCTTTGAACAGGCTGAGAAGATCATATCTCAGTGGATCGATAATTACAACAAGAACAGGCTTCATTCATCCCTGGGATATAAGACCCCAAAAGAGTGGAGAAAACAATTTTATCTACTACCCCAGGTTGCTTAATTGGTGTCGCTTTCCTGGGAAGCAGTACAAAGAAGGCTATTTATAATCGAAGATAGGTGCGATAATCGAAGATGGGTGGTTGCCATATCATACCGTTCCCCTTCACAGAACGACAGATATTCTGTAAATCGGGGTTCGCGAAGGGCAAGATGTCAGCGCCAGAGCAGAAGACGGCTAGCGCTGGACAACGGTTCGATCTTTCTTTCTAGATCCTATTTGGTAAGTACCGAATATTAGGGGTTTGTCAAGAATATGTTCCGAGCGGAAAGGCCGATTGGAACGGTGTTGTAGAGCGTTTTTTCAGGACCCTCAAGCAAGAGTGTGTTTGACTTCACAGCTTCGAATCCTTTGAGCAAGCTGAGAAGATCATATCTCAGTGGATCGATAATTACGACAAGAACCGTCTTCATTCATCCCTGGGATACAAGACCCTGCAAGAATGGAGAAAACAATAATATCTGCTACCCCAAGTTGCTTAATCGGTGTCGCTTTCCAGGGGGGCAGTACAAGACCCCAAAAGAGTGGAGAAAACAATTTTATCTACTACCCCAGGTTGCTTAATTGGTGTCGCTTTCCTGGGAAGCAGTACAGGACATCTGTCACGATAGTAGGGGGCAATTTCCAAAGTGGATTAACCGTTACTTTCGGGGATAGCTCAGCCACAGATATAGTCGTAGTATCTTCTGATACCATTACTACTGTAACTCCTGGTCATCCTGCTGGAACGGTGGATGTGATAGTTACAAATCTCAATGGTCTTTCAGATACATTATCTAGTGGATTTACTTTTCTTTCTCATCCTGCTATAACATCTATTGATCCTGTTTTGGGAACACAATTAGGCGGTACGTCTGTGACGATAGTAGGGAGTAGTTTCCAAAGTGGATTAACAGTTACTTTTGGAGATAGCACAGCTACAGATATAGTCGTAGTATCTTCTGATAACATCACTGCTACATCACCTGCTTATCCTGCTGGCACGGTGGATGTGATAGTTACAAATCCCAATGGTCTTTCAGACACACTATCTAGTGGATTTACTTTTCTTTCTCATCCTGATGTGACATTTATTAATCCTTCTTCTGGTACAGAATTAGGCGGTACATCTGTGACGATAGTAGGGGACAATTTCCAAAGTGGATTAACGGTTACTTTCGGGGATAGCTCAGCTACAGATATAGTCGTAGTATCCTCCACCATCATCACCGCTAAGACTTCCTCATATCCTGCTGGCACTGTTGAAGTGATAGTTACAAATCCCAATGGTCTTTCAGACACACTATCTAATGGATTTGAGTTTGTTGGGATTCCCCCTGTTATGACGTCTATTGATCCTGATTCAGGCACACAACTGGGAGGTACATCTGTGACGATAGTAGGAAGTAGTTTCCAAAGTGGATTAACCGTTACTTTTGGAGATAGCACAGCTACAGATATAGTCGTAGTATCTTCTGATAACATCACTGCTACATCACCTGCTTATCCTGCTGGCACGGTGGATGTGATAGTCACAAATCCCAATGGTCTTTCAGACACACTATCCAGTGGATTTACATTTATTTCTCATCCTGATGTGACATTTATTAATCCTTCTTCTGGTACAGAATTAGGCGGGACATCTGTCACGATAGTAGGGGGCAATTTCCAAAGTGGATTAACCGTTACTTTCGGAGATAGCACAACAACAGATATAGTCGTAGTATCTTCTGATACCATTACTACTGTAACTCCTGCTCATCTTGCCGGCACGGTGGATGTGATAGTTACAAATCCCAATGGTCTTTCAGAAACACTATCTAATGGATTTGAGTTTGTTGGGATTTCCCCTGTTAGGACATCTATTGATCCTGATTCAGGAACACAATTGGGAGGTACATCTGTGACGATAGTAGGGGGCAATTTCCAAAGTGGATTAACCGTTACTTTTGGAGATAGTGCGGCCACAGATGTATTCGTATTGTCAGATAGCATAATTACGGCGACAACTCCTGCTCATCCTATCGGAACTATGGACGCGATAGTCACAAATCCCAATGGTCTATCAGACACACTATCTAGTGGATTTACATTTCTTTCTCATCCTGATGTGACATTTATTATTCCTTCTTCTGGTACAGAATTAGGTGGTACATCTGTGACGATAGTAGGGGACAATTTCCAAAGTGGATTAACGGTTACTTTTGGGGATAGCTCAGCCACAGATATAGTCGTAGTATCCTCCACCATCATCACCGCTAAGACTTCCTCATATCCTGCTGGCACAGTGGATGTTATAGTTACAAATCCCAACGGTCTTTCAGACACACTATCTAATGGATTTGAGTTTATTGGGATTCCCCCTGTTATGACGTCTATTGATCCTGATTCAGGCACACAACTGGGAGGTACATCTGTGACGATAGTAGGGGGCAATTTCCAAAGTGGATTAACCGTTACTTTTGGAGATAGCACAGCTACAGATATAGTCGTAGTATCTTCTGATAACATCACTGCTACATCACCTGCTTATCCTGCTGGCACGGTGGATGTGATAGTCACAAATCCCAATGGTCTTTCAGACACACTATCCAGTGGATTTACATTTATTTCTCATCCTGATGTGACATTTATTATTCCTTCTTCTGGTACAGAATTAGGCGGGACATCTGTGACGATAGTAGGGGGCAATTTCCAAAGTGGGTTAACCGTTACTTTCGGAGATAGCACAGCTACAGATATAGTCGTAGTATCTTCTGATACCATTACTACTGTAACTCCTGCTCATCTTGCCGGCACGGTGGATGTGATAGTTACAAATCCCAATGGTCTTTCAGAAACACTATCTAATGGATTTGAGTTTGTTGGGATTCCCCCTGTTATGACATCTATTGATCCTGATTCAGGAACACAATTAGGAGGTACATCTGTGACGATAGTAGGGGGCAATTTCCAAAGTGGATTAACCGTTACTTTTGGAGATAGTGCGGCCACAGATGTATTCGTATTGTCAGATAGCATAATTACGGCGACAACTCCTGCTCATCCTATCGGAACTATGGACGTGATAGTCACAAATCCCAATGGTCTATCAGACACACTATCTAGTGGATTTACATTTCTTTCTCATCCTGATGTGACATTTATTATTCCTTCTTCTGGTACAGAATTAGGTGGTACATCTGTGACGATAGTAGGGGACAATTTCCAAAGTGGATTAACCGTTACTTTTGGGGATAGCTCAGCCACAGATATAGTCGTAGTATCCTCCACCATCATCACCGCTAAGACTTCCTCATATCCTGCTGGCACTGTTGAAGTGATAGTTACAAATCGCAACGGTCTTTCAGACACACTATCTAATGGATTTGAGTTTATTGGGATTCCCCCTGTTATGACATCTATTGATCCTGATTCAGGCACACAACTGGGAGGTACATCTGTGACGATAGTAGGGGGCAATTTCCAAAGTGGATTAACCGTTACTTTTGGAGATAGCACAGCTACAGATATAGTCGTAGTATCTTCTGATAACATCACTGCTACATCACCTGCTTATCCTGCTGGCACGGTGGATGTGATAGTCACAAATCCCAATGGTCTTTCCGACACACTATCCAGTGGATTTACATTTATTTCTCATCCTGATGTGACATTTATTATTCCTTCTTCTGGTACAGAATTAGGCGGTACATCTGTGACGATAGTAGGGGGCAATTTCCAAAATGGATTAACCGTTACTTTCGGAGATAGCTCAGCCACAGATATAGTCGTAGTATCTTCTGATACCATTACTACTGTAACTCCTGCTTATCTTGCTGGCACTGTCGAAGTGATAGTTACAAATCCCAATAGTCTTTCAGACACACTATCTAATGGATTTGAGTTTGTTGGGATTCCCCCTGTTATGACATCTATTGATCCTGATTCAGGCACACAATTGGGAGGTACACCGACATTCCCCATATCACATTCATGAGGGATTATATTTCGATACATTCTTGTTTCTGAATTAATATTACCACTTTTACATTTTTCAACAAGTACTTTTTTCAATTAAAATAGTATTTTCCTCTGAATTATCACTTTCTTTGTGTTTAAATCCTCCAATTAGAGACACCTCTCCATCGACTCACAAAAAAATGTGGCAGTTTAAACAGAATAACATCGCAATCGTTCAATCCGGGATAATATTTCGGCAAATAACCTCTTGTCTATCCCAACCTCAGCCATTTGAAACGTAATATATCCGCTGTGTCTGACAATCTTCGCTCCGATTTTGATAAATTTCACGAGGAGGCTGCGTAGTGACCAGTGTTTGATTTTCTTCGGAAGAACAAAACGTCGCAGGAAGTTGCCCAAGTTGTAAGCCAGAACAAACAGCCAGAGCCTCACCTGATTGGAGACGAAACGCTTGCATGAGAGTCGGGTCCAGTTCAGAGCATACTTGCCCTCCTTAATCCACTGCTCAGCTCTGCCACGGCCATTGTAGAAGTGTACCACGCCTTCTGGCTTGGCGCTCATGTTGGTCACGATAAATCCCACTCTTGGGAATAACTCCCCTTGGTGCCATTCAACCTTGGCGACCACTCGCCTCGATTGATCCCAACTGGCCGCTTTATATTGAAATTCATATAACGATACAATCGGTTTCCTCGGCGGTCGTCCAACTGGCCGAGTCAGCAGGTATCGTATCTTTTCATAGAGTATCTCATTTGCGGGAAGCCGAATGGCATACAAATAGCCGTTTCCCTCCAGATAATCATAAATCTCAGGCTTTGCGAATGCAGCATCGCCTCGAAAGTATTTCCTATTCTTCTTGCTCTCGTATCTCTTGACGATCGGTTCCAGAACTTCCTTCCAACGATCAGCACTGTGAACATTACCAGAGCGAAGTAGGACTCCTTCACAATCCCCGAACTGATTGAAGCAGAACACTGGATGAAAACAGGTACATCCGAAATGACCGTTGTAAGCTGATCCTTCCTGCTGGCCATGTACCGGACTCTCCGAACTGTCCATGTCCAGAATGATTCGTTGATGCTGTGTTTTACTCATCGCTTTTTGAACCCACTTGCCATTGATATCTGACAAGTTTCTGAGATTGTCATGCTGAGTCAGTATATCAGTTTCAAAACGTCCTATCGTGTTGGAGCTGGCAGCTTGCCTGCCTTTGTCCTTCTTTCCGGTAATCGCTCGCATGACGGGATCAACGGATAATCGCTCGGCGTCATTTACATCTTCATATCCTGCAAGACGGCTGTATATCGATTGACGCAGGAGAGTAGATATATCATGTTGGATATTACGGCCTGTGCGTTTATCGGTAAAAACCGCTGATACCGAATCAAATAATCCCAGTGCGTAATCAAGGTCACGATACGCAAGAAGTCCACCGTTTGATGTCACCTTTGCACCATGAAATTCAAGCTTTATTCCTCCATCAAAACCTACTTTGATTCTTTCACCCTCTGGATGATCAATATTTATCCGCCATTTATGAGTCTTATTTATTGTAATATAACATGTTCTGGCGACTTTGACAACCATTTTTCGGGTCTAATATGGCGAATGGGGGGTACATCTGTGACGATAGTAGGGAGTAGTTTCCAAAGTGGATTAACTGTTACTTTTGGAGATAGTGCAGCCACAGATGTATTCGTATTATCAGATAGCATAATTACGGCCACAACTCCTGCTCATGCTATCGGAACTATGGACGTGATAGTCACAAATCCCAATGGTCTTTCAGGCACACTATCCAGTGGATTTACTTTTCTTTCTCATCCTGATGTGACATTTATTAATCCTTCTTCTGGTACAGAATTAGGCGGTACATCTGTGACGATAGTAGGGGACAATTTCCAAAGTGGATTAACCGTTACTTTCGGGGATACCTCAGCCACAGATATATTCGTAGTACCCTCCTCCATCATCACCGCTGCGACTCCTGCTCATCCTGCTGGCACTGTGGATGTGATAGTTACAAATCCCAATGGTCTTTCAGATACACTAGCTAATAGCTTTGAGTTTATTGGGATTCCCCCTGCTGTGACATCTATTGATCCTGATTCAGGCACACAATTGGGAGGTACATCTGTGACGATAGCAGGGAGCAATTTCCAAAGTGGATTAACCGTTACTTTTGGAGATAGCACAGCTACAGATATAGTCGTAGTATCTTCTGATAACATCACTGCTACATCACCTGCTTATCCTGCTGGCACTGTGGATGTGATAGTTACAAATCCCAATGGTCTTTCAGACATACTATCTAGTGGATTTACATTTATTTCTCATCCTGATGTGTACTGCTTCCCAGGAAAGCGACACCAATTAAGCAACCTGGGGTAGTAGATAAAATTGTTTTCTCCACTCTTTTGGGGTCTTATATCCCAGGGATGAATGAAGCCTGTTCTTGTTGTAATTATCGATCCACTGAGATATGATCTTCTCAGCCTGTTCAAAGGATTCAAACTTGTGAAGCCAAACACACTCTTGCTTGAGGGTCCTGAAAAAACGCTCTACAACACCGTTCCAATCGGGTTTACCACTTGGTATGTATTCCTGACGAATTCCCCAATATTCGGTACTGGCCAAATAGGCCCGAGCCAAAAAGATGGAACCATTGTCAGAGCGCAAAGTGAGACCCTGGGGGACAGCCTCCTTGGAAGTGTATCGAGAGATCACGGCCCGATCCAGGGCATCTGTGGCCTCCAGTGCCCTCCCTTTTCGACTAAAACGATACCCAGGAACCTCCCGGCTTCCGTTGTCCACCACCGCAATAAGAGGACACCAACCATCTTTTCCACAGTAAATCTTTGTCAAGTCACTCGACCACAAACTGTCGGGACTATCCACCACAGAACGCTTCTGGGCAACCTGTGGCCCCTTTCTCCCGGGACGATTCCACAGCTTACACTGCCACCCCTTAAGCTTCATTATCCTATGAACCTTCTTAACGTTGACACATTCCCCTTCCTTGAAACGAAGATGCGCCCAAACCCGCCTGTGACCAAATGCCTCTTCTTGGTCCAGTATCCCTCGAATACGAAAAGCAAGCTCCTCATCTATCACAGGCTCTTTAACAGAAGAACTGACACCTCTATCCCTAAACCTATACAGAGTCGAACGATGCAAACCCAAAGCCAAAGCTACCACCTTGCGGGAATAGCCTCGACCCAAAAACCGCCCACTCAAGGCAACCGCTTCGTTTTTTTTAGACGGGCTACCTCTTCGAGTATCTCCAACTGGAGCGTCAACTGCCCTACCTTGCGCTCCAACCGGCTAACCTCTCGCTCCTTCGGATCCTTGCGACCACGCCGAGACTTCAGACTCTCCTGGCCCCCTTCTAAGAAACTATCACGCCAAGCATACGCCTGCGACTGGCTAATTCCATTCTTACGACACACCTCAGATAGATCTGCTCCTCTCAAAAGAGCCAACACAATCTCTCCCTTACGGGTCGCCGTCCAGCGCTTACCATCTTTCACTTCGGGGCTCGACACCTTGACCTCCCTTCTCAAACCCCAATTTGCGAAATATTTGTCGCTCTGTCAAGGGGAGCGGTATGGTCCCGCCTAATTCTGTACCAGAAGAAGGATTAATAAATGTCACATCAGGATGAGAAACAAATGTAAATCCACTGGATAGTATGTCTGAAAGACCATTGGGATTTGTAACTATCACATCCACCGTGCCAGCAGGATAAGCAGGTGATGTAGCAGTGATGTTATCAGAAGATACTACGACTATATCTGTAGCTGTGCTATCTCCAAAAGTAACGGTTAATCCACTTTGGAAATTGCCCCCTGATATTGTTACAGATGTACCGCCCAAGTCTGTGTCAGAAATGGGAATGATAGAAGTTGCGACAGGGGGGTTAACCTGTGCATAGGCACGCACATTCAAAGTAGCTAAAAGTATCAGAGCAGTATAGGAAATTATACCGTTTATTTTAAGCCTCTATCTTTTAAGAGTGATAAATTCAAAATTCTCCGATTTCTCAATCTCCACCTTTTCTGGACAACTTACTGGTAAGCTCATGTCCCAGAGACGTAGCTACCCATCTTGTTGCATAGAGATCCCGTCCCGGATGCGAGTACCTGCACCGAGTCCACCCGATAGTCTTTCCGCTTTCCAGGTGGATCAGTGAAACATCTATCACATTCTCCCGACGCGACATCATCCCTCCCTGAACCCTCCAGGAACAGATCAGAACGGCATCAAGACCCATCAGATTCGACAACGACTTTAGATTGTTCCATCCCCAAAGATCGACTATAACGTGAACCTTCAGATTTTTGGGACCCAAAGTGCCCACAAGCGGAGCAAATACATCTCTCGTACGCTCTATCTGTGCCCGTCCTGCCAACTCGAATCCGTAATCCAGATAATTTGCAAGATAGACCGGTATCCGATCGGCTAATGTCACGTCTTCAGCGTTCCTGGGATCGCTCGGAAGGATGCCGATGTAAGAGGGCAGTTGGTAGGTGCTGTCCACCCATGTCTCGATAAATATGCCGCTATTGTGAAGCCGTGCCAGTTCCTCTTCATAAGAGAGCTTCTGCTTCGACGAGCCGCACGAGGAGGAGAGCGCACATATAAATAACCCCAGAACGGATAGTATTATAAATCTTATTTTCATCTGGATGCTCTTGAGGGCAGACACACGGGTCTGCTCCTACTGCCTTGGCCTTTCCCTGTCTACTGTCTACTATTCTGGTGTGCCGCTCATCACGCATCCTAAAGCATAGTTATCATCAAAATTTTCCTCACCTACCCTCAACACATCCTCTCTGGACACGTCATCTATCAACTTCGGATACTCATCCACAAAGCCGTATCCCAGCCCGAAATGTTCGTAGTGCGCAAAAAGAGAGGCCTGACTGCTGTTCCCCTCCTGACCCATGATAAATGTCCCTTTAAGATAGGTCTTGGAAAGCCTTAGTTCCTCATCAGTAACAGGAAAAGAGGCGATCTTTTTTATCTCCTGTAAAATCCCATCTTTCGCCTCCTCAAACTGATCCACACTCGTCCCCATATACGACACGAACAGGCTCGGACCCGGCCTTGCCGCATACATGGACCCCACCTGATACGCCAGACCCCTTTTGTCCCTCAACTCCACAAAGAGCCTGGAATTCATAGAACCGCCCATCACTCCGTTTAATACCTCCATAGCGGCGTAGTTGTCGTCCGTTATCCTCGGAGCGTTATATCCTATGCCGATCCACGCCGCCTGACTCTCCCTCTCCTTAAATAGGGCCGCGGGTTCCACTCGACGAGGCACTTTTGTGTCTATCCCTTCAGGTTTTTCGGGTGAAGTTTTCACGTCGAACCTCTTTTGTACTTCTCCGACTAATTCTTCGGCATCCAAATTTCCCACCGCAGAAAATATCATATTCCCCGGCACATAGTGCTTGCGGAAGAATGGTTCGATGTCCGCCCTTTCAAATCTCTTAACTGTCTCAGGATAACCCAAAAGTGGCTTGTGATAGGGGTGGACCCCGTAGTGGACTTCCGCTAAAAGCTCCATAGCCTTCGACATTAGCTGATCCTCTTTTGCCGCTATCTCTAAAAGCGTCTGTTCTTTTTCTTTTTCCACTTCATCTGAGGGGAACGTGGGATTCAGGAGGACATCGAACAGGAGATCCAGACCCACATCCAGTCCCTGAGTCGTGCACAAAAGATACACGCTCCCGGAATCCCTTGAAGCGGAGGAGGATAATTTGATCCCTGCCGAATCTATCTGGTTCATCAATTCCTCGGCGCTCCTGTTTTCCGTCCCCTTCAAAAGCACACTCTGAGTCAGATTCGAAAGACCCGCCTCTTCGTCATTTTCGTAGGAACTACCCATGCCCACTAACACTGACAGCGCGATTATATCGTTCGCTTTTGACTCCTTCGTCAGCACCTTCAAACCGCTATCCAAAGTTACAAGCTCAGCTCCCATTTTCCTCCCCCTTCGGCTTCAGGTAACACAACGTATACGCGTTGGGATCACAATACTCGTTTACTGCTTGCTCTACATCTTGGGCAGTAATCTTCTCGATTCTCTCTACGTATTCCAGGGCCTCTTCTACACTTGACATTGTCTCGTACTGCCCCAGAGTGCCCGCTATGTTAGAATCCGTCTCGTTGGAATACGCGAAATCGTTTTTAATCATGGTCTTGGCCTTGTTCAGCTCGTCCTCATCCACCAACTCATCCCTCATCCTTTCCACCTCTTCTATCACAACTTCCTCCACCTTCTTCAGGTTCTCGTCTCTGAACTCCGCCTCTATAGCTAATGTTCCTGCCATCGTTAAGGGCCACAACCATCCGGTTGCCACGGAAGCCAACTGATCTTTCTCCACTAACCTCTGATGGAGCCTCGAACTTTTCCCATCTCCCAATATGGTGGATGCAACGTCCAAAGTGTACATATCGTCCAATCTCTTCCTTCCGAAGTTGGGGAATCCTATCAGTAGATAGCCCTGATTTACGTCCTTTTCCACCACCTGACGCCTGATTTCTTCTTGAGGTTCAAATTCGAAGCTCGCAAGTGCCGCCTCTACCTCTGGATTCGCCTTCCAGTTGGCTGTCAATTTCTCAATCTCTCCTACAATCTCAGCCTCATCTATGTCCCCTACTATGGCGAGTACCATGTTATTCGGGCAGTAGAAGGTCTCCAGATCCGCCAGGAAATCCTCTCTGCCAATGTTGTCCAACGATTCATTGGTCCCCAAGATCGGCATCTGGTAAGGACTCCCCCTGAATATCTCCTCTGTGAACATATCCGAGATCTTACCTCCCGGGCTATCCTCTTTGCGCTTGATCTCCTCCTTGATTACGTTCCTTTCTCTGTCTACTTCCTCCGGGTCGAAGACCGAATTTACCGTGGCGTCGTACAAAACGTCAAAGGCTGTGGCAAAATTCTGGCTCGGCACCACCACATAATACGCTGTATATTCCGACCCTGTAAAGGCGTTGTTATATCCTCCTAATTCCTTTATCGCCCTGTCCATCTCTCCCACACCCCTTTCTACTGTCCCCTTGAAGAACATATGCTCAAAAAAGTGAGAGATGCCGTTGAGTCGGGGACTCTCATTGACCGACCCCGTCCGGGTCCAGAAATAGACAGCCACAATTGGAGTCGTATGAACTTCCTTGACTATCACGGTCAAGCCGTTGTCAAGGACCCGCCTTGTAAAGGGCTCTAAAGGCGACTTATAGACTTTTTCGGACATTATATCCTCTCTTTCTAAAAGTTTATCGGATACTATCGAGCTTTCCCTTTTCCCCATGCATATTAACATATTCCCCCTCATATAGCAAGCCCTTTTTAGACCTTCACAAATGTCTTGACCGAAGTTTCACTTTGATGTATTATTCCTTAGAAACTTGTCAGCGCGAACCCAAACTTTTGCACTTTTGAAAAAAACTATGGCTACATTGGAAGATAAACTGGCTGCCACCGAATACACCGAACTTAGATCCACCGGGAAGCTGTACGATACCGACTTCGGGACGTTTGTGGCTGATGACCGCTATCTGGGCATTCACGGCGCCTGCCTGCTCACAGACGCTATGATGCCGAACAACGGTTCGTTGGAAGAGTTCGACGAGGCTCTCGAAGACCTCTATAGGTCCCATCCTCGTCTGTTCAGGAAAGTCACAATGCATCGCAAAGACGCCTCCGAATCCCCAGGAGCGCACCTGTCGGCGCGGGGTTTCAATGTCAGCGAGATGCTATGTATGATCTTACGAGAAAAGCCCCAACTATCTGCCTCAAGCAGCATCCAGATTAGACAGCTGTCAAACGATGGTGATTGGGACGACTATCGAGCTATCGCAACTGCGTGTGACACGTGGGGTCATCCACCTTTAACTGATCTCCGGATTGAATGCTACCTAAAACTGAATGCCTCAATATTCATCGCGTATCTGGACAACAGGCCTGTCGGATCGACCGGATTCTTTGTGGTGGATGACGTCTCTCGGAATTGCCAGGTCGAAACGATCCCCCAAGCGAGAAGGAAAGGGGTCGCAACGAGTCTAATACTTACTGTGCAAAGTCATGTTGCAAGCCAGAATATAGAACATCTGTCGATCTTTGTCTCCCCTGAACTCGATGCCCATCGGCTCTATTTAAGGCTCGGCTATCGAGAGGTGTGAGATGTATGAGTACTTTAAAGACAACGAAAGGGCTCATTCGACAAGCGAATAAATGTTAGACAATAGCTCGAAAAAGATAGACCTTATCCCTATCAGGGACCTTATTCCCATAGCTGTTCTATTGCTCCTCACGATAGCCTTCTTCCCCAGAGCCGCCTTCCTCAAAGGAGCCTTCTTCATACAGGACGTTATGTTCCAGAATTACCCCTTCAGGCACTATTTTTCCGGTGCACTCAAAGAGTGGAGCATCCCCCTTTGGTGTCCCAACATAGCCTGCGGCTTTCCCCTTTTTGCCGAAGGGCAGTCGGGAGTCCTCTATCCCATCAATTTGATCCTATCCCTCCTCCTTCCGACCTGGGCCGCCATAAACTACAATATCATCATCCACATATTCTTAACAGGTCTCTTCACTTACCTGTACCTGAAGACGCTTGACCTGGATCCATCCAGTGCACTGACGGGAGCTATAACGTTCGCCTTCTGCGGGTTTCTCACCGTCCACCTTATGTCCTTAAACTTCATAGACGTATTGGCGTGGCTTCCCCTAATCCTTATGCTAATAGAACTTGCCTTCAAGAAGAACAAACTCATATATATTGTACTTTCGGGACTTATCCTTGGAATACAACTCCTTGCCGGACATCCTCAGGCAGTCCTTTACTGCATCCTTGTTGCCGGACTCTATCTCATCTTTAAAAGCTTTACGAGCTTTTACAGCCCAAACTCGAAAGTCCTTTTCCTATCTACTGTTTTATTGTGCTCTTTTATAACTCTTTCAATTGGAATAATAATATCGTCCGTCCAGATCCTTCCCACCTACGAACTAATCCAGCACTCCACAAGGAGTGGGGGAGGAGACTACGAATGGGTTGCCTCTCAATCCCTCCCGCCGCGCAATCTCATAACCTTCATCCTCCCCAACTTCTTCGGTAACACCTCCAACTACTCCTACTGGGCGCAGCATCTGGATATAGATTCGCGCTTTTTCTTGCAGCTTTGCGGATATATAGGCATAATCCCCCTGATGCTTTCAGCATCGGCTTTTGTCCTCCGCAACGACAAAAAGACGCTCTTTTTTGCTGCACTACTCCTGCTCTCTTTGCTCCTTTCGCTCGGAAAATATACGGTCCTTTACAGAGTTTTATACGATTATGTCCCCGGGTTTTCTCTCTTTAGATCGCCCGCAAGGTTCCTTGTGATCTTTTCCTTTTCCATCTCTGTACTTTCAGCCCTCGGGCTGCAGAGCTTCATAGATTCGATCCGAATGGAACGGACAGGTGAACGCAGGATTGTCAGAACAAGCCTAATTCTGATCGTCGGCATTTGGATTATGGTTATAGCAGCCTGCCTTTTCTACGCCAATTCCGACTTCATATTCCTATCGTCAGAACAGATCGAACGCCTGTTCTCCTCTCACGCGTATAGTCTTATAAAACTCCATTCCACTCTCGTTAAGGATCTGATAAGATTCGCCCTCGTCACGGCTTCCGGAATCGTCCTTTTGTGCTTTCCCAAAATCTTCAAGGCAAAAGGGGAGTTGCTATTAAAAGTTCTTATTCCAGTTATGATAGTATCGGATCTCTTCAGCTTCGGGATTGGATTCAACGCCACGATCAACCCCAAGGTCTATTTACATGGACCCCAGACAGCCGAATTTCTCGAGCAAGATAGGACATTTTACCGCATATTCAGCAACATATCCGAAAGCAACTCCCCTTTCCAGTGGCATCAGGGCTGGGCTAACGAGAAAAGTTCATACACCGACTACTACGAAACCCTGAGGATGTACAGCGGAACGCTCTATGGCCTACATAACTTCTCCCCCGGCTGGAGCCCGCTCCACCTTCAGCACCACTGGGACTTAGCAGGCAGACAAACCCTAAATAAACGCATTATAGACCTTTCCAACGTCAAATATGTCATCACATACGATGCAATGAGGAGGAGAGACCTGGAACTGGTTTTCGAGGGAAAGGTCAAGATATACGAAAATAAAAGAGCCCTTGAAAGGGCATTTATCGCCTACGACTTTGAGGTCATTCCCGAAAGAGTGGACAGACTAAAAAAGCTCAAAGATCCCTCGTTCAAACCCGATCAAACCGTCATCATCGAAGAAGGTGTCCCCAATCATCCGATCAACAGACAGAAGGCAGAAACGGAAAGCACCTTTGCCGAGATCATAGAATATACTCCCGAAAGGGTCGTCGTAGAAGCTAATCTCACAGAACCCGGTTTCCTGGTCCTTGCCGATGCCAACTATCCCGGCTGGAACGTCCGCGTGGATGGAAGTAAAGACAAGATATACACGGCCAATCACCTATTCAGAGCGGTCTATTTGAGTCCGGGGCGCCACAACGTAGAATTCTTCTACCGATCGGAAGCCTTTAGAGCGGGAGCTATTACCTCCACAGCCGCTCTCTTTATCGTTGTAGCGCTCATAATTTTGTCGCTCAAAAGGGACGTAAAGCTAACAAAAGTTTCACATTCCTCACTGATGGATCAATCTCGAAAAATCGATATAAGACACAAAGCAGCGATATTAGTAATCGCAGCCGTGATCGTAATAGTATCAGCGATATTAGAGTTCGACCTCTGGAGGGAGGCGCTCTCAAAGATCAGAATACTGGACGTCTGGGGAAAATAGTAGAGAGCCCAAAGATGTAGGGGCCAGGGCACTTCGTGATCTACTCTCTCCACCTCATGCTCCGTAACGGAGCGCTTGCGGCGCCCTGCCACACGAGCAGGGTTACCCTGCCCCTAAACTTCGGCAAAAACTATTTGAGAAACATATGTCTCAAGATGAACAGCACAGCAAAGACATGAACAATCCCATGAACAATCCAATGTCCTCCTTGCGCCTGTGGGAGACTGTCTTCAGTAGAGAATAAGATATAAACCCCGCCAGAAACACAGCCCCCAATCCCACCTACCAGGAATAGCCCAGCCCCCCGCTGTTGTAGCTCCGCACACTGTAAAAGCAAAGTAGAAGTTCTGTCCCATCGCCGAGGGCCAGTACGATCCGATAATTTGCGTGAAGCCCCATGAGGAGCGTAGTCAGTGCCCCTGATACACACGCAGCTATCATCACAGCCCCAAAGTCCATACAGGAGCCCGATAAGACGGCAGGCTGCACGAAGATAATATAAGCCAGATCATAAAGTCGTAGCTCCTTCTACTACCTCTGTCTTGAGATCCGTTCCCGCCTCTTTCAATCCAAAGAATTGGTCGAGCACAACCTTAATTTTTCAATTTGGCTCTTCTGGCTGCACTTGTCCGGATTTAGCTATATAAAATGAATTTATGAGACAAGCTATTTTCTAAGATTCTGCAGCATACAGAACTTCCTAACCTATTTTACTCTTGCACTTGGAGGAAAAATTTCCTATAATATAATCTGAAATTGTTCAAGTTGGTTCCTTTCAGCGCGCGAGTCTCCAAGAGGCACGTATGAAAGAAGGATGTGGTATCTTCGCCATATATGGGCATAAACGGGCGGCTGAGCTAACGTATTTGGGTCTCTACGCCCTTCAGCATCGGGGTGATGAAGGATCAGGGATAGTCTCGGGAGACGGTGAAAGGATGTATGTGCACAAGGGCCTAGGATTAGTATCGGATGTGTTCAAAGATCACTCCATATTCGATAGATTGAAGGGGACCTTAGCAATAGGCCACAACCGGTACTCCACCACCGGATCTTCTGTGGCGATCAACACCCAACCGCTGCTGGTAAAGTGCAAAGATGTCCAATTAGCCGTTGCCCACAACGGAAATCTTACTAACACAGTAAGCGTCAGAAGAGAGCTTGAGGACGCAGGGGCTCTGTTCCAGACCACGATGGACAGCGAAATCATCGTCCATCTTGTAGCCAAATCAAAAAAGCAAACCATAGTTGAAGGGATCACAGACGCCCTGTCTTGTGTCAGAGGAGCCTATTGTCTCCTTTTCGCGACAAGAGATAAGATCATAGCCGTCCGAGACCCGTATGGTTTCCGACCGCTCTGCCTCGGGAGACTTGACGACGCCTGGGTCGTAGCCTCCGAATCGTGTGCCCTTGACATGGTAGGAGCCAAATACATAAGAGACATCGAACCTGGTGAACTCATTGTAATAGATCAGAACGGAGTCGATTCGGTGCAGGCCCTAAACAGCGAAAGACTCGCCTTGTGCATCTTCGAGTACATCTACTTTTCCCGACCCGACAGCAGAATCTTCGGCGATTATGTGGACAAGGCCAGAAGGAGGCTCGGCAGACAATTAGCGCAAGAACATCCCGCAGAAGCTGACATTGTCATCTCTGTCCCCGATTCCAGCAACACAGCCGCATTGGGGTACTCAGAACAGTCAGGCATCAGATTCGAAATCGGCCTTATCAGAAACCACTACGTGGGAAGGACCTTCATCAACCCAAGTCAAAGCATAAGGCAATTCAATACCAGAATCAAATATAACCCCGTGGGCGGCGTCCTTAAAAATAAAAGGATTGTAGTAGTGGAGGACTCCATAGTCAGGGGCACCACAATGAAACACTTGGCCAAAATGATGCGAAGGGCTGGAGCTAAGGAGATCCACGTAAGAGTAAGTTGCCCGCCTATCAAATCTCCCTGCTTCTACGGCATAGACTTCCAGACCCACAAGGAACTGACGGCCTCCTCGATGTCCGTCGAAGGGATAAGAGAACTTTTAGGAGTTGAGAGCCTGAAATACCTATCTGTAGAGGGTATGCTAAAGTCCGTACCCAATCCTCCCCAACACTACTGCACAGCTTGTTTCACAGGAGATTACCCGGTCCAGATAGACGATAACATAGGCAAGCTTGAGCTTGAAAGATAGAAGAGAACCCGATTCGCAGGGGAGACCACTTCGTGCCTTGCTGCCTCCACTCCCTGACAGTTTACGCAGTGTTAGGGGGCCCAGCACTTACTTTCAGAAAAATAATAGAGGAGAGCCTAATTGCCTATAGAGTGGATCGAAGACAGATGCGATCTTTGCGGCGCGTGCGTAGGCGTGTGCCACATAGACACAGCAATAGATTTAGAGCCAAATGCAATAGTGATAACCGAAACTTGCACAAGCTGTCTTAAATGCGTTAAGATATGCCCGGTGCAAGCATTGGAGGGGTTCAGTTGAAAGAACAGGACCCCAGAAAAGTATCGAGGAACTTTTTTGGGAAAAGAGAGCAGTACGATGTCGTAGTCGTGGGAGGCGGACCAGGGGGATTAGTTGCTGCCAGATTCGTAGCCGCTGAGGGTGCCAGTGTCCTCGTTTTGGAGAAAGACAGAGAAATAGGTGTTCCCGTCCGATGCGCTGAAGGCCTCGGCGGAGCGGGCTTACGAGAATTCATAGACCCGGATCCTAAATGGGCGCTCAATAGCATAAATGGTCTGAGGCTCGTAGCGCCCAACGGCACAGAGGTAGATGTCCACGTGGAGGATGAAGGATTTGTACTGGACAGAAAAGGCTTCGAGCGGGATTTGGCGATAATGGCAGCCGATTCTGGAGCCGAGATCCTCGTTAGTGCCCCTGTGACAGACCTTATAATGGACAACGGTAAAGTAGAAGGTGTGAAGGTAAAGTTCAGAGGCGAAGAACACGAAATAAAAGCTAAAGTAGTCATTGGCGCCGACGGAGTCGAAAGCAGAATAGGTAGATTAGCGGGCTTTACGACAAACACCAGAATGCGCGATATGGAGGTCTGCGCCCAGTACACTCTTTATAGCCCCAGGATTGAAAGGGATGCCTGTCAAATGTATCTGGGAATGAACGTGGCCCCGGGCGGTTATCTCTGGGTCTTTCCAAAAGCAGACGGCGTCGCCAATGTCGGTATCGGAATATCGGGAAACTACACAGATACGGAGCACCCCTTTGATTATTTAGACCGCTTCATCGCCCAAAAGTATCCCGAAGCCCAGATGCTGAGCTCGCTGGTCGGCGGTGTGCCCTGCACAGACAACATGAAGAAAATAGTAATGGGAGGCCTGATGCTCGTAGGAGACGCTGCTCATCAGGTAAACCCTATGACTGGTGGCGGCATCGTCACTGCGATGAAAGCCGGCAGGATAGCAGGAAGAGTAGCAGCCCAGGCAGTCGCTGAGGGAGATGTCAGTGAAGAACGCTTACGAGAATACCAGGAGGAATGGGAAAACACAGAAGGCAAGATAAACAGGCGTTTCTACAAGATCAAACAGGCGGTGGTGCAGCTTGGAGACGATGTCTTAAATAGAACAGCTGATATCTTAAACAGAATTGACTACAAAAAGAGAACTGTCGGTAGAGTCTTCAGAACCGCGCTCATAAGAGAGCCGAAGCTTCTGTTTCACTTAGCCAAAACCTTTATGTCGTGATGTATTGCAGATGTAGGAATATGAAAAGGCCCCGGATCTGCTAAGAACCGAGGCCCTCATCTTTGTTAGATGATGCTGCCGACCTAACGCATCAGCATGACTTTCCGTGTATATGTCCGTTCATTGGTTTCCAATGTATATGTCCTTTCATTGATATTCAATTGGACAATATACATCCCGCTTGCTACTAGTTGCCCACTCTCGTCTTGTCCATTCCAAATTACCGCATACTCTCCTGCGGGCTGTAATTCCTCCGGCAACAACTCCTGCACACGTTGACCTAACAAATTGTAGATGGACAACTGTACCCGGACTGTCTCCGGTAACTGGAACCTTATGGTAGTGCTCGGGTTGAACGGATTAGGTGATGTTTCCAGACCTATGTCTGAAGATGCTCCTGATGCTGTTGAAGCTGAGGCGATTGGTTGAGAGGCTTCTCTTCCCGCAGGCGGTGGAGGCAAATCCTCTACGTCCAGAAGAACCATCCAAGCGCCATAAGCCACAGGGTGATTCGGATAATCTCGCAATATCGGTTCTAACAACTGTCGAGCCCGTGTCTCGTCTTTCATGTAGTACATGTACACTTCGCCCAAGGACTTCTGTGCAGAGAGCCGGTCGTCAAAATCCTCTGCTTCTGTCATCTCCTGCTCATACGCAGCTATAGCGGCATTGTACTGCCCATCAGCTACCAGGGCCTGACGCCACAGAGCAACCACTTTGCGCCGCACGGAGGCTGACGGATGACTCGAAGCCAGGGCTTCAAACCGACTGATTACGGAGCTTAAATCTGTTCCTCTATGCAGTGCAGCCCGAAAAAGGCCATCGGCGGCACGCTCTACCATTTCCACCTCAAAGGATTCCAGCAAAAGCTGATCGTAATGTCCTACGGCAACGTCGTACTGCCGATTCTCCTCTGCCAGCAGTGCTTGTATCAGACGCTCCTCTTGCAAGGACACTTCTCTGGCCAACGCGACAGGTTTTGGGATTAACTCTGTTTCGTAGGGCACGTAGTCAACTTCAGAACTAGGAGAAAAGAGTACAGCGGGATCTGGAGGATCAGTCCCCCACCAATTGAATTCTGCATTAATGGAACCGTAAGAGTATCCTGTGTCGATGAAGATAACTTTTCCCCCCGCATCATCGTAGATATTATTGTCACCGGGATTAGAGCTAAGGCCAAGCTTAGGTTCTGAGTTCTTCTGGCAGTAGATCTCTGCCTTCGCGCTGCCCCCGTTGTTAAAGATATCGTTTTTTCTTCCAGTTGTACCCGTGCCCTCGAGTATCGGATCAGAATTGTTCCACAAGCGGAGCCCCCATAAACCGCTCTTAGTAATCACGTTGTTCCCGAATGTGGGACTGGCATTACTGAAGAGGTAGACCCCTTCACCGTCGTTGTCTTTAATTGTGTTGTCGTAGAACGAAGAAGGAGAACTGCTGTCCATATATACCCCTATGTTAGCGTTGTCCTTACTTGTATTGTCATGCACATCTGGCACTGAACCGGAGTTAAGGGAAAGCCCAGTGGTGTTATTGCTTAAGGTGTTGTTCTTGATTTCACCTCCGCTGCCCATTCCCACGGTCTTGATCCCTACTGTCGAGTATGTGATGGTGTTGTTATAGATATCCGGAGCAGCATTATCGACATAGACACCGTATTTCGCGTTCTTGATGTCACAATACTTCACGATGCTACTGTCGTTAGCATTCGACTTGAAGACGATGCCGTACCACTTATTACTGGCCGTACCCCCAGCCGCAGATTTAAAAACGATCTGAATGCCAGAGAAGCCTTCTGCTCTGAGCTTACCATAATCGACAATAAGCTCGCACTTAGAGTTGTCGGCGCCTCCTGATTGTGAGTCCGTTGTAGATACCTCGATTGTCGTACCTTGTCTTATGTCCAACGTTACTCCCGATGGTATTGTAACATCTCCCACCATCTTTACATGGAAGTTTCGAGACTTCCACTCGTATTCCTTCAAATCCGTATTGCCCGACAATGTACCGTAAGCCTTCCTGTATTGGTATGAAGCCCCCGCAGCATCTCCCGGCTCCAGAGTTCTGAAATGGATGGCCCGCCGAGCTCCACTATTAAAATACATTGTATTAGCCGCGTCGCTGTTTTGGTGAAAAAGTCCAATGAGATGCCCTGCTTCGTGAGTGCCGACATGCTGGATGTCTTTGGGATCGTAAGTACCTGCCTTATCTGCTCTCGGTGGGTCAACAGTATCCCAGGGAAGTTCACTAAATGAATTAAATACTATGTCGACTTCTATTATCCTGTATATACCGCTGGTCACCCAATTGACGTGTGCAGTTTCGGATAGATCGCCCTTATCAAACCAACATACGGCGTTAATTCCATCATTATCTACCTCTTTTGCAGTAGTTGTACCGCCGTACGAAAAGGAGACATAGGAGTGGCCGACATTCTCCCAAGTATCGAAGAATCGATCTGTCACAGCCTCAAGACTATCCAATGGGATTGAGTCACCATTGGGATAAAGTGCATCATCCGCATTAATCTTGTAGGTGATCGGCAAGTCGGATTCAAGCCACGACTTTATCCACCTAGTGAACTTATTATCAAGTGTCTTGGCTACTTTGCCGGATGGAGTGCCCCATTGCACTTTTTCACCACGTGCACTCGCCTTCACCTTGTCGCTAAACTCCTGGCGAGACAGATTTCTGTCCAAAATCCGGTCATTGATCACTTGGAATTTGCCGAACTTCATTCCGATGACGTCATACTCGTTGTCCACAACCTTCCGCAGAAAAAGGAAATATTGTGCACCGACACTAAGTTCTGCTTCACCTAGGGTATATGATATTCTAGATCACCAATACGACCCCCCCTTGTTCTGACTATCACTGGATGTCGGGAAGATACTCCTACTACCTCCTCAGATACTTCGAAGGTGGTATAGGTATAAACCTTTTGTGCTTTCTCATCCAGTTTCGTCTCTTGGTCCACTGCTTTTCCGCGTATCACATAGTCGGAAACCGAAATCAGATAATCTTCCGACGTATTCATCCAGCTTGTTGCTTCTATGGATGAGACTGTTAGCAAAACAGAAGCGCCCCAAAAGGCCATCGTACAAACTAGCCTCAAGGATATACCGATTTTTGTTGGCAACATCGTTAATCTCCTTGATAAGTTGTGACCTAATTGTATCCTGCGAATTAGCCGCGATTTCCGAAGGATAATCTGGTATCAATACTATATGCAGATCTTTTGCTGTTACGACCTAGAAGCGGTCTGACTCCGATATGAATCCAAACATCCCCCGGCATCTCAAGCCAGCGCTTGCTCGAAAATGATCGTCTTTCCTGAAGCGTACGAGGCGACGATTCCAACTATCACCATTGATACTATCTCTAGCACGGTATGCAGCCTGCACATGATTGGCCTCCTCTGTTTTGGTGTGTTTGACTGCAACCCATGGGTTCAGTTACTTACGTTGGTTCTATCACATCTTCTTTCGCGAAACATTGCGTCCGTCACATCAAATCAACCGATGTGGAGGTCGAGAAATAGACCTGCCTTGCGCTGCATACCTAATCAACGATGAGTAGCTAAGGATTTGTTAACGAGCTTCTCTTGATCATTCGTGTCAATCTGTTTAGTGAAGTGACTTGATGCTGCCCCACGAGTTAGCTTCCGCAGCAGTTGGAAAATCTGGTGTTGGCGTGATGAACAAGCCATCTACCGTTGCTACATAGAGGCGAGATCTGTCCGGGTCTATTGCCAATATCAGTCCAGACAGAATACCATATCTCAAATCGGTGAAGGGCTGCCAGGTCATTCCCCCATCGGTCGTGTAGAATGACCCATCAGAGGCAGTCGCATAAAGAACGTTAGGTACGTCGGGATCGGGCAAGAGATAGAGAGTTATTCCCCAAGGGAACCAATCGTGTTCAGTAACAATTGGTGTGTATTCTAGTCCTTCCCAGGTATCCCCATCGTCCAGACTGCGATACACAACAACCCCTTTTTCACCTGGGGATGAGACATCCTCCCACGAGCTGGCATAAAGAACGCTCTGATCTGCAGATAACGCCATGACACCGGTCGGATCTCGGGGGCTCACATCTTTCCAGGTCTGACCGCCATTCCTGCTTCGAACGATTCCAACATCTTCCTTAGCTACAAAAATGGTACTTTCGTCTTTTGTCACTACTATTTCCGTCCCAACGTTGCCTCCGTGGTCGGTTACAGGATTTCTCAAGCTATGCCACTGCTCGCCTCCATCGTTGCTTCGAAAAACCCCGCCCAACTTTTCCTGAGCCAGAAGGAAATCTGAATTATGAGAACTTATCCAAATTTCGTTGATACCGTGCACCCCCAGATCCCGTTTCACCCAATGCTCTCCTGTGTCTTCTGTGCGAAAAACCCCTTTGCCTGAACTAACGTAGAGACGTGATGCATTTACAGGGTCCATTGCCAAGCTTCTGATAAACAAACTCTCCAGTCCGTCATTTATCGCCTTCGCCTCTCCAGTATCTGCGTCCAAGCGGAAGACCCCACTTTCAAAAGTACCCACATAGACCGGATTTCCCCCAGGGGCCACCGCAATCGCCGTGATATTTCGCTTGATCAGCGGCCCGATAATCTCGGTGCTAGTCTCTAGAGGGGTGCACGCGATCACAAGCATCATCCCAGCAACAACTGCAGAGAATCTTAATGCCTGTCTGTTCATTTTGTTCATCGACTCCATATAATAAGACAAGTTCCATCTACGGTTATACAAAACCTCTTTTCTGCAGCATTGCTCCCTCCTTTCCTTTGCCTGAAACCATTTCCCCTTCCGGCATGAAAGTTTTTTAAGTTAATAGCAGTATCTTTTCAGCAAACAAATTAGGACTACCTATGGCTGTTACGTAGGATTCGTGAAAGACACCGCATAGAAGTCATCAAGCTCTTTGCTTAATCAGGATAATGTTAGTAACTGTATGTGTATCATATACTACAATTCCCAAGCTTTGTCAAGCTTTCTTTGATGACATATCTTATTTATTTTACATATATTTAGTATTTGTCAACTATTTTACAAATACTTTATGAGAAATTTATATCACTGTCGTATTATAGATACGTGAGAGAGACAAAACATCCAAAACTTTTTTGAGTTTTTATAAATTCAAGATAGAGTACAACCGACATTCCCCATATCACATTCATGAGGGATTATATTTCGATACATTCTTGTTTCTGAATTAATATTACCACTTTTACATTTTTCAACAAGTACTTTTTTCAATTAAAATAGTATTTTCCTCTGAATTATCACTTTCTTTGTGTTTAAATCCTCCAATTAGAGACACCTCTCCATCGACTCACAAAAAAATGTGGCAGTTTAAACAGAATAACATCGCAATCGTTCAATCCGGGATAATATTTCGGCAAATAACCTCTTGTCTATCCCAACCTCAGCCATTTGAAACGTAATATATCCGCTGTGTCTGACAATCTTCGCTCCGATTTTGATAAATTTCACGAGGAGGCTGCGTAGTGACCAGTGTTTGATTTTCTTCGGAAGAACAAAACGTCGCAGGAAGTTGCCCAAGTTGTAAGCCAGAACAAACAGCCAGAGCCTCACCTGATTGGAGACGAAACGCTTGCATGAGAGTCGGGTCCAGTTCAGAGCATACTTGCCCTCCTTAATCCACTGCTCAGCTCTGCCACGGCCATTGTAGAAGTGTACCACGCCTTCTGGCTTGGCGCTCATGTTGGTCACGATAAATCCCACTCTTGGGAATAACTCCCCTTGGTGCCATTCAACCTTGGCGACCACTCGCCTCGATTGATCCCAACTGGCCGCTTTATATTGAAATTCATATAACGATACAATCGGTTTCCTCGGCGGTCGTCCAACTGGCCGAGTCAGCAGGTATCGTATCTTTTCATAGAGTATCTCATTTGCGGGAAGCCGAATGGCATACAAATAGCCGTTTCCCTCCAGATAATCATAAATCTCAGGCTTTGCGAATGCAGCATCGCCTCGAAAGTATTTCCTATTCTTCTTGCTCTCGTATCTCTTGACGATCGGTTCCAGAACTTCCTTCCAACGATCAGCACTGTGAACATTACCAGAGCGAAGTAGGACTCCTTCACAATCCCCGAACTGATTGAAGCAGAACACTGGATGAAAACAGGTACATCCGAAATGACCGTTGTAAGCTGATCCTTCCTGCTGGCCATGTACCGGACTCTCCGAACTGTCCATGTCCAGAATGATTCGTTGATGCTGTGTTTTACTCATCGCTTTTTGAACCCACTTGCCATTGATATCTGACAAGTTTCTGAGATTGTCATGCTGAGTCAGTATATCAGTTTCAAAACGTCCTATCGTGTTGGAGCTGGCAGCTTGCCTGCCTTTGTCCTTCTTTCCGGTAATCGCTCGCATGACGGGATCAACGGATAATCGCTCGGCGTCATTTACATCTTCATATCCTGCAAGACGGCTGTATATCGATTGACGCAGGAGAGTAGATATATCATGTTGGATATTACGGCCTGTGCGTTTATCGGTAAAAACCGCTGATACCGAATCAAATAATCCCAGTGCGTAATCAAGGTCACGATACGCAAGAAGTCCACCGTTTGATGTCACCTTTGCACCATGAAATTCAAGCTTTATTCCTCCATCAAAACCTACTTTCATTCTTTCACCCTCTGGATGATCAATATTTATCCGCCATTTATGAGTCTTATTTATTGTAATATAACATGTTCTGGCGACTTTGACAACCATTTTTCGGGTCTAATATGGCGAATGGGGGATAGATGGACTCGGACATCCCATAGATGGACTTGGACATATAGAAACAGATGAAGATCGCTCCATATACAACGCTCCGCCCAATCCTATGGACAGAAAAAGGATTACTGATCCCGTGGCCACAGGTGTCAGGGCAATAGACGGACTTTTGACCTGTGGCAAGGGTCAAAGGTTAGGGATCTTTTCGGGAAGCGGCGTCGGTAAAAGCGTGCTTTTAGGAATGATTGCCAGAAACACCTCGGCCGATGTCAACGTTATAGCCCTCATCGGAGAGAGGGGCAGAGAGGTCAAGGAATTCATCGAAAAAGACCTGAAAGAAGAGGGACTCAAAAGATCTGTCGTCGTGGTCTCCACATCGGATCGGCCCGCCCTTGCACGCATCAAGGGAGCCCTCTCTGCCACTACTATAGCGGAATACTTCAGAGACCGGGGAATGAACGTTATGCTTATGATGGACTCTGTCACAAGAGTAGCTATGGCTCAAAGAGAAATAGGCCTTGCGGTTGGTGAACCTCCTACTACCAAGGGCTACACCCCATCTGTTTTCGCCCTGCTGCCAAAACTCCTGGAAAGAGCCGGATGCTCCGATAAAGGCAGCGTAACGGGTCTTTATACAGTTCTGGTGGAGAGCGATGACCTGAACGAGCCAGTAGCAGACGCCACAAGAGCTATCCTCGACGGACACATTGTTCTATCCAGGAGATTAGCGTCTTCGGGACACTATCCGGCTATCGATCCATTGGAAAGTGTAAGCAGAGTCATGCCCGACATCATTCCATCTGAGCAGATATCTGCCGCAGCGCGTGTTATGGATCTCCTTGCCACTTACGGGGAGTCTGAAGACCTTATAAACATAGGCGCGTACGTCAAAGGGAGCAGTTTAAAGATAGACAGAGCCATAGAGATGATCGACCGCATAAATTCGTATCTGAGACAAGGCATCGACGAGAAATCCGAAATGGAAGAAAGCGTAGAGGCCTTGATGCAAATAGCATCGCCTAATATAGTGCCCGTCCAGGAGCAGGGCGCCGCATGAAGGGATTTAACTTCCGCCTCCAACGAGTACTCGATCTGAGAATTACGATAGAAGATCAGATCAAGAACCAACTCGGGGTCATCAGAAATGAGGTTAAGAAAGAAGAGGATACACTTGAGCGATTTCTATCCGAACAACGCCAAAGGTTGGATCAGGTCGAGGGTAAAGCTACAGGAGAAGTCAGCCCCTGGGATATGACGCTTGAGGTACAATATCTTCAGAATCTGAGAAATAGGATACAATTACAGCATCATAAGATACAAGACCTAAAAGTAGCCGAAGAGAAAAAACGAGAGGAACTTTTGAAAGCATCCCAAGACCGTAAGATACTTGAAAAGCTCAAGGAGCGCAAGTTTGAAGAGTTCCAAAAAACGGTAGAATCAAAAGAGCAAGCCCTTACGGATGAAGTTGCAGGGAGATTAGGTCTAACTTGGAGATTAGGTCTAACTTAAAGAAAAATGTCTTGAAGGGGGAACGAAACTAAAGATGGCAGATCAGAACACCATAGATGAGACTGAAGAGGCTGGAAAGGGTCCAAGCACTAATGCACTCAAATACCTTTTGGTGTCAGGAGGCTCCTTCCTGGTGATCCTCTCTCTCACCTTGATAGCCATTCCCCAGTTAAAGGAATATGGCGTGATAACAAAAGAAACATTCTCCAGTTTAGCAGAGGTTGAAGTTGACACCTCTGCCGTACAGGAATCGCTGCTCGATGTAAAGGAAAGGGAGCTTAAAGAGCGGGAAGAGAGATTATCCGTAAAAGAAAGAGACGTTGCGGCTAAAGAAAGAGAACTTGCGGCTTTGGAGAAAGAGTTAACATCGCAAGAAGCGAAGATAGAACAGTCTACTATTCAGCTCGACTCTTTCGAGGCTAAAAGGATAAAACAAATTGCAAAGGTCTTCGCATCTATGAATCCTCAAAGCGTAGTTCCGATCATCGAAGCTATGGACAAAAAGACTGTCACAAACATACTAAGCAACATGAAAGAACGAGGTGCGGCTGGAATCCTGTCGAACATGAGGCCCAAATTAGCCGCGGATTTGAGCAGGAAGATCGTAAATTTGAAAATCAAATGAATCGCTACTGGAAAGATTCGTAATTCCCTAAAGGAGATATAAAATGCAGATATTCTTATCCTCCCCAATACCGTTTGCTTTCTCGAATGCATCTCCACAGGCCCCACAGACAGGATTCCCCTCCCCTAAAGAAGCCGGGGGATTCCAATCGATCTTGAGACGAGTGATGAACTTTAAGGTCTCCTCCGGGCAAAAGGATAACCAATACATAAGCGTTTCCGAACTGTCCGAAACTATTAAGAATATAGTAGCTTCTATACTCAAATCCACAGATTCAGCCAGTTCATCTCTCCAGATCGCTCCAACTGTGGAAGGTTCCAGTATCAAAGGATTACCCCTTTCATCGCTACCCACTGAGTTACTTGCGGCCGAGTACATAGAAATGCACAACAGCCTTGAACATCCCAACACTATGATCATCCATCTTCCCCAAGATCAAGATGGTGAAGGCGCTGTTGTAACGTATCTGGGATCTGATGTCTCGAACCAAAACCCTAGAAACATCTATCGTCCTGAATCGCTCGCATCCCAAAGCGCCTTTCAATTATCGGGGTCCTCAAAATTGCAGAGCGGCCGCATTGCTGTGGAGGCAGCAGGCTACGAAATGGGCGAGGAACTTTCTGGGGAGAGAAAAGATGTACCGATTTCTATTCCTATTGGTAACTACAACAATGTGACAGGGGAAAAGGAAATAAGTGTACTCTACACGACGACTTTAGATGATGCTGGAAGACCTGTATACGTCCTTTTGGTACCCCAGAGCGAAGGATCGTCAGAGACAAGCTCTGACGCTTTAGCTACATTAATAAAATCGTCACTTGTATCACAAGGCAACTATGAGGAACCATCTGCTGATGCGCATACTCCTGTTTCCAGATGGGGCTCACTAAATGTATCGGATAACGTTTTCGGGAATAGTGGCGCCTCCAAACTGATCAACCGCGATGGTGTTGCTTCGGAAGCCATAGAACCTTCATCAGAACGTAATGCTGTTACAAAAGCTGAAGGTGTTGTAGTAAAATCTTTTCTGGAGTTACCCACACAGGACAGCCTGGCTGTGGCTGTGACAGTTAAAGCTAATGACCCCAATCTCCCTCAGGGGTCAGATAAGGTCGACAGGCCCGCAGAATCTTCCACGAGTCCAGAGGCGCCAATAGCATACGCAAGAGTGGACAAAACTGACTCTAAACCATCAAAAGACGTCGGATATATCCCTCAAAGACCGCCTGACAGAGTAGAAGGTGCTGAAGAGACTACAATTGAGGTAGATCAAAAAGCGGCAACTCCTTCTGAAAGCTCAAAGCAAGGTGCGTATGAGCGTCCTCAAGAATACGCTTATGGCCCTACTCGTGAGTTGGGGTCACCTGCGGCGTCGGAGCTTGCCTTTGACAACTTGCACAGTGACAGGGTCAGAGGTATAAGTAGAAATTCGGCCTCATCTTCCAAGGTAGGACCTCAACAAGATCTATCGGTTGAAGGTGGAGCATCCACTAATCCGTCCAAGAATTCTGTTGTTACAGCGAGACTCGATGCCGAACATCCTACACAGAAGGCTCTGGCGTCCTCAGGGAACCATCGACCTGGTCAGGAGCGCACATCGTCACCTGAGCAGACAAGTAGAGCCACATCTGCTCCCGTCAATGAGCAGAGCTCTCAAAAGGACATTATTATAGTTAAGGAAGGTAAGTCTTCGTCGCAGGGAGAAATTAGAAATTCACAAACTCCCGATATAAGGATGCCTGTAAAAATCGTAGCTGAAGTTCAGGAATTGGAATCTCGCAGACCCTATAAATCCGTATCTGATAGTTCAAGGATGCAGAACAGTCAAAACAGCCCGCAGAATCCTTCGAATGCGAGCCGGAACCCACAAGAACTGTCTTCACATCCGACAAGACCCCAAAATGGCGCGATTTCCAACTCAGCCGACACTCCCCACTTTCGAGTATCCGAAGGTGGAACCAAGGGGTCCGCGAGCGGAAATAATCCTCAACATAGCGTAGAGTCGTCCAGCGATCCCAGATCTCAGAGAGCCGCCACAGAACCTGCGACCCGCATCCAGGCCGATCCAAATGGAAACAAAGGTGCTACAAGACCTGAATCTGGAGGCGTAGAGTCATCCAGCGATCCCAGGTCGCAGAGAGCCGCCGCAGAACCCACAACCCGCATCCAGGCCGATCCAAATGGAAACAAAGGTGCTACAAGACCTGAATCTGGAGGCGTAGAGTCATCCAGCGATCCCAGGTCGCAGAGAGCCGCCGCAGAACCCACAACCCGCATCCAGGCCGATCCAAATGGAAACAAAGGTGCTACAAGACCTGAATCTGGAGGCGTAGAGTTGTCCAGCGATCCCAGGTCGCAGAGAGCCGCCGCAGAACCCACAACCCGCATCCAGGCCGATCCAAATGGAAACAAAGGTGCTACAAGACCTGAATCTGGAGGCGTAGAGTCGTCCAGCGATCCCAGGTCGCAGAGAGCCGCCACAGAACCTGCGACCCGCATCCAGGCCGATCCAAATGGAAACAAAGGTACTACAAGACCTGAATCTGTAAGCTCACCAACCGTTGGAGCCGATTCGGCAGGGAAGGGGACCTCTCAGGAGGATAGATTAACGGATAACCCACAGCGGACGCCACAGACGTCAAAAAATCAGGAGGTCCCGGCCGAAAGAAGCAATGTACAGAAAGAACCTGTAATGGAAAGATCTGATTCTGCCAAACAACCTACGATGGAGCCCCAGACCACAAGGACAGAGGTCGCAGCAAGGGGAAGCATGAACCCACAAATTGAAAGTGAAACTCCACTCCAACAGGTAACGTCGAGAGAGGCTTCGCCGTTGCAGACTCATTCCGTACAGTCCGATGCTCGACACGGCACTGTTGAAGACTCTGACAATATAGTCCGTCAAATCGTGAGAAACGCCCAACTTACCCTGAGAAACGGACGCTCCGAATTCAGAATGAGGTTAGAGCCTGAAAACCTTGGCTTTATCAGGATGAGCCTTGTCGTCGAAGACTCCACTTTGACAGCCAGAGTCAATGTCGAAAATCAGTCCGTAAGAGTAGCTATAGAATCCAATCTACCGAGACTTAAAGAAGCACTGGCCGAATTAGGAGTGAACATTGATAAATTCGATGTCTTTGTAAAAGACGGCTCCTCACATCGCCAGAATAACGAATTTCACAGGAACTCCTTCAATGCTCCCGGCAGGACACCAAGGGACAATAACGGTCAAGATGAGAGTAATCAGGACGGTTCAAGAATAAAGATGAGGAATCTCGGATATAATACCATGGAACTCGTAGCTTAGGGAAGTTGATAAACATTTTTCTCGGAGGATTAAGAATATGATCCAGACAAACCCGATAGGATTTTCCACTCCCACAGGCCCCCTATCGTCCGACGTAGCTCCCGAATCGCTGGGGAAAGAGGAGTTCCTTAACCTCCTCGTTACACAGCTTAGGTATCAAGACCCTTTGGATCCGATCCGAAACGAGGAATTCATAGCTCAGTTGTCGCAGTTCAGTTCGGTGGAACAGCTTCAAAATATTAACTCTAAGCTGGAAGAGGGCCTTCAGACAGACACTCTGCTCAGCCGGCTGATGAACAACGCAATGGCGCCCATTCTCATCGGCAAAAATATAAGTTCCCAAAGTAGTACTATAAGCCTGACGGGAGAAAATAATCCCCTGCTAACCTTCCAGTTAGACAACAACGCTCAGACTGTGAGCGTGGGCATAATTGACTCCCGAGCAGGGGTAGTCAGAACCCTCAATTTAGGCCCTGCGTCCGCAGGTGATCTTCAGATCGTGTGGAATGGAAGAGACGACAACGGAACCCGGCTTCCAGCTGGCGAGTACACTTACTCGATCCTCGCAGCGGACGCTGAAGGCAATCCTGTCACGGCCTCATCGGCTGTCACAGGGAAGGTTACCGCAGTCAGGTACAAAGATGGAGACGTATTAGTCGTACTTGAAGAGGGTCAAACAGTATCTTTATCGGCAATTACAGAAGTCTCACAAGAGTAACAAGAACAATATAAAGGAGGTGAACACATTGGCAGGCGGAATCGGAAATGTCGGCTTTGTAAAACGTGCCACAGTTCCACAGGACATCTCCAAGTTAAAGAGCCGAAAGACGATCCAGAGCGGCAAGTCCTTTCAGGAGGTACTGAAAGGCGAAACGTCCGCTGGGACGACGGATGTCAAATTTTCCGCCCACGCCGCAAGCAGACTTGAATCCAGAGACATCAATCTGACTCAAGTCAAGAAAGATCAGCTAAACGAAGCCGTCGAAAGAGCGGCGCACAAAGGCTCTAAGGAATCCTTGGTGCTGCTCGACGACCTGGCGTTCTTGGTCAGTGTCAAGAATCGGACGGTTATAACCGTCTTGCACAGAGACAATCTCAAAGATAAAGTCTTCACAAACATAGACAGCACAGTGGTCGTGTAACTACCAAAAGGCCGGACCTCCATCGAGGAGGAAGCCTTCAATACCGCCAGAGCGACAGAGGCGGTCCTCGCCACAGACTCTTTTTAGTGGTTGCTGTCTTCAGTAAACCCAAGGAGGTCACAAAATGATTAGCGCATTAACATCAGGAGTCTCAGGACTCCAGAACCACCAGTCTCGACTGAACGTAATAGGAAACAACATTGCTAACATCAACACTATCGGCTTCAAGTCCAGCAGAACCACATTCAAGGAACTCCTCGCCCAGACGGTGTCGGGGGCAAGGGCCCCACAGGAGGGCCTTGGAGGTGTGAATCCTGTGCAGTTCGGACTCGGTTCCGCTATCGGAAGTATAGACAGCATCGTCACACAGGGCAGCTTAACAGCTACCGGACTTACAACCGATGTGGCTATCCAGGGAGAAGGGTTCTTCATACTCAGCAACGGGGATGAAAAGTTCTACAGCAGAGCAGGGTCCTTCGCGTTTGACGCGAATGGAACTCTCATCAACCCCAGCAACGGTTTCATAGTTCAGGGTCGTCTCGCCGACGAGCAAGGGGTTGTCATTCCTACCCCTACGGTGGAAGACCTAACCATTTCCTTCGGGAAGGTATCTCCGCCCAAGTCGACTACGGCCGTGAATTTCCGGGGCAATCTGAACGCCAACTCCGATCCCAAACAAGCGGTCTGGTCGGGGAGTCTGGGTACAGACACCGTTGCAGGTGGCCCTGCCGTGGTCGGCACGTTGATAAATAACCTGTCGATAGTTAACTTCGCTCTTGCGGACGGAGACGTGATAAATTTAATCAGTACCAAAGCCGACGGTTCATCCGCCGCTGGAACTTTCACGTTCGATAGCACGACAGCAAGCACTGTCGGGGATCTCCTGGCCGCTATCAACACCGCGTTTGACAGTGGAGCAGCTGACGGTTCCACGGCTGTGCTTGACGCCTCCGGCAACATAGTCTTGACTGACAATGCAACAGGCAAAATCAGCACGAGCATCAATTTAGTGCTGGGCACCTTATCTGCAGGAAGCACCGGAAACATCACGTTCCCCACCTTCACTAATACCGTCGTGGGCAGGGATGCGGGCATTCACTCCACATCCATATCCACATTCGACAGCCTTGGGGAGGCGCATACAGTCACTGTCGACTATACGGCCACAGATACCCCCGGTGAATGGACGTGGGAAGCTACCTTGGCCGGCAACGAGACAATTTTTGGGGGCAACACCGGGAGCATTAGCTTCACCCCTAGTGGTTCTTTGAGGGCCTTCTTGTACGACGGCGCAGGCGTATCGTCCTTCTCCTTCGACCCGGGTAATGGAGCTTCTCCGGTGAATCTTAACTTAAACGTCGGATCCGTGGGTTCTTTTGACGGCGTCACGCAGCTTACCGGTACGTCCACCGCTGCGGCTAAGGACCAGGACGGATTCGGAATCGGGAAACTAACCTCCGCCTCCATTCAACCGGATGGCACAATCGTCGGTGTGTTCACAAACGGGCAGATTAATGATCTTGGGCGGATAATCCTGTCCGATTTCACCAACCCCGGCGGCCTTGAGAGGGTCGGAGACAGCCTGTATCAGGTGTCAGCTAACTCAGGTCTTTCCGTACTCGGAATAGCTGGGGAAAGCATCCAGGCAACTATAAACTCCGGCTTTCTTGAGTCGTCCAACGTGGATTTGACTAAAGAGTTCGCCGATCTGATCATCGCTCAAAGAGGTTTCCAGGCTAACGCCAGAGTGATCACTACAAGTGACGATATACTCAACGAAATCGTGAACCTCAAGAGGTAGTCCTAACCGCAGATAATCACATAAGATAACCCAGGCCTTCCGCTTTTCGTGGGAAGGTCTGGGATCTTCTGCAGAAGGGGTCCCCAAAAGTATGCAAAGAACTTTTCGAGGAAAAGAACACCGTATGACTTTATTCTCTTTGCAGTTGTGCACTGAGAGGCTTACGGCCTAAATGGCTTACGGCCTAAATAAGGGTGCCTATTTTGCTGTGTTTCTTAGGGCATTGTTGCTTGACATTCCCAATCTTAATTTGTACATTATGACGAAAGGAGGCCCTTTTATGATCTCTGTTACCCGTTTAAATAATCAGGACTTGGTTATCAACGCCGATCTGATAGAACTGGTCGAATCGACGCCGGATACCATAATAAGTCTGACTACGGGCAAGAAAATTATGGTATTAGAGTCGGTAGAGGGTGTGGTCGATAAGGTCATGGACTACCGCCGTCAGAGTTTTCCTTCGGTCAGAGAGATCGCCGACAAATCCTACAGATAGAGTCGGTTGAACTAGCTATGGCTTTAGTTAAGAGCTATTACTTGGAGAATCCGCTATGGATATTACATCTTTCGTCGGAATAATATCCGGTATGTCGCTTATCTTTTATGCTATTTGGAGCAAGGGTGGATTGGAATCCTTCATGGACGGACCGTCATTTGCGATAACGGCGGGGGGAACCATCGCAGCGACGCTCATCAACTTTCCTCTGTCTGACGTTCTGGGAGTAATAGGCGTAGTCAAGAAAGTGTTCCTGTATAAGTCTGAGACGCCTCTGCTGACCGTTGAATATATTGTCGACTTATCGGATAAAGCAAGACGCGAAGGCGTCCTTGCAATGGAAAAGGAAATAGAAAACACCGAAGATCAATTTCTTAAGAAAGGAATACAACTGGCAGTGGACGGAACCGAATCCGAACAATTGAGAGAGATACTCCAAACTGATATGGATAACATAGGGGTAAGACACGCCTTGGGTCAGAGCATATTTACCGCTATGGGCACCTATGCGCCCGCGTTCGGAATGATAGGAACGCTTATCGGCCTGGTGCTGATGCTAAGGACCATGGAGGACCCATCCACTATCGGTCCCGGAATGGCCGTAGCCCTCGTTACAACCTTCTACGGGGCTCTGATGGCTAACATGATATTTCTCCCCATAGCCGCAAAGCTGAAGACAAGATCCAAACAGGAACTACTCGAAAAAGAGCTGATAATAGAGGGACTAGTAGCCATAGGAGCCGGTCAGAATCCCAGAACAATCAAAGAGATACTTATGTCCTTCATACCTCCCAAGGGCAGAGGGCAGGAGGCGACACCGGAGGGTGATTGAAGGCGACCCCGAAAAGTATCGAAGAACTGTCTTAGCCCGAATAATTCACAAAAAAAGGCCGTGTATTAATTAAGGGATTGTATTATATTATAGTTATGCCTTTTAACCACCTTCGGTGTCCTTGCGAGCCGAAGGCGAAGCAATCTCGATTCTGTGGTAGATGTAATACTCTCCGGCTCTCATAGGAGACCACTATAAAACCTTGATATTGCTTCCCCGATAGACTCAATCAGGGACCGCTTTGCTCCTCGCAATGACTTCGATCAAGTTTATGAATTAATCGGGTTAGGGAAAGGAAGATGGCAAGAAATAAGAAGGCCAAGAAAGAAGAGGAAAGTGAGGGAGGGGGGGCCCCGAGCTGGATGGTCACATACGGCGACTTGATGTCGCTCCTTTTGACCTTCTTCGTGCTTATTGTCTCTATGTCCTCCATCCAAATTGTCAAGTTTGAGAAAGCCATGGGATCGCTTCAGGGAGCGCTGGGAATCCTCACTGCAGATCCTACAGTTATTGCACATCCTGAAGTCTATAAGTCTGACTTGACCGGCTTTCAGCCAAGGCGCGTTGTATCTGCCCTGAACGAGATGCAGCAGTTCATTAAAGAAAACAAGCTCGAAGACTCAATTCATATCCAAGCCCAGGGGGATGAGATAGCTATAAGGATAAGCAATCCTGTCCTCTTCGATCTGGGGAAAGCCGACTTAAAACCCAAGATCATCCCTATGCTGCTACATATAGTCAAGCTGGGAGAGGGGTCCAGCATTCGTGTCGAAGGTCACACAGACGACCTTCCTATCAAAACACCTCAATTCCCCTCTAACTGGGAACTCTCCACCGCCAGAGCCTCCACCGTCATAAGATACTTTGTAGACGAAGGAGGATTAGATCCCGCCAAGCTCTCGGCTTCCGGATACGCCGAGTTTAGACCCATAAAACCCAACGACTCGGCAAAGGGCCGAGGCTCAAACAGAAGAGTAGAGATATTCGTTAAATATAGAGGTGAAGAAGAAATAGTTCCCTCCGGCTTACACGGCACAGAACCTGACAGCGCCTTTGCAGAATTCCTTCAAGCTATGGACGCAGACAATGAATAGTGACTAACATTTTACCCTTCCTTCACATCGACAATAGATACGCTGACTGATCTCGACAGTATGCCTGTAAAGAGGAAAAGTTTTCCGAGATCGCACAGTGTCACGACCACACACCCGATTCTCCCTGATTGATAATCCTATGTAAGTCATTGATAATTATTCTGATATACAACATATCCAGAATTTTCGTTCTGTGGCATTCTTTTTGCTCATCTACTAGAATGGCTGTATCTAGAAGAAGAGTTTTGATGCTTCAGAACACATTCTGGCATCTTTGGAGGAATTATGAGCAAGAAGTACCTCCTGATAGCTTTAATAGTTGTAGCGCAAATAGGTCTAGCATATTTTCTTATCACCTATTTCATAATTCCCGCACTTTTGGCTGAGAAGGATCCCAGCGAGGCTTCTGTCAAGACTGAGGAAACTGAAGAATATGAGGATACTGAAGAAGGGAGCGGAGAAATATATCTCGTCGAAGATGTAATAGTTAACCCCGCAGGAACCTTGGGCACAAGATACCTTGCCGTGACTATCGGGTTAGAAGTGGGAAGGGTAGGTACTTTAGAGCTGCTCAAGAAGAGAGACATGGAATTGAAAGATACCCTCATAGATATATTTTCCAGCAGGACACTGGATAAATTGGAGGGAACTCGTAATAAAGAAGAATTGAGGGAAGAAGTGCTCACTAAAGTAAACCAGAAGATTACCAAAGGCGATCTTAAGAAAGTACACTTTAGCAAATTTGTGATCCAGTAGGATCAGGGCCCAAAACGGTGGCCTGGCTCCTTCTTTTGGTGGCAGCAAGCCCCCGATAGATTCAATCGGGGGCTTACCACAAAGTGTGTGAAGAGTTTTCTTGGAAAAAGGACGGCAAACTTGGACCAACTATCACAGAACGATATGGACGCTCTTTTGAAATCCATGTCCCCCACGGATGTGGCCGAGGGCGAATCTGATTTGCTCACAGAAAGAGCAAGTCTGTACGACTTCAGGAATCCCCAGATATTCGGCAAGATCAAAGAACAGATTCGGGCGTTCGATGCAATACACAAGAGCTTTGCAGGGACCTTGCAGACCTTTCTTTCCTCCAGCCTAAGGGTTTTCGTAGAGGTCAATATTACCTCTGCGGATATGCTTCCGTTTGCGGATTTTAGCAACTCGATGTCCGATCCCACTTGCATCTACATCTACAACGCCAGACATTTGGGTGGGGATGTTATGCTTGAAATCAGCCCTCAGTTTGCTCTCTATGTCGTGGACAGACTCTTTGGGGGAAGCGGAGATGTTGGGGTAGAAGCAAGGGAAATCACGGATATAGAGAGAAATGTATTAAGAAGAACCGCTGATAGAACTATGGAGGAATTATCCAAAGCCTGGGAGAATGTGATTGACTTCGAGTTTGAATTTAGGACCTTTGAGACCAATCCCCATTTCGCTCAGATCGCTCCGCCGGGCGAAACCTGTTTATTAGTTCCATTCGAGATCAAAACGCGAAATTTTTCTAGTTTCCTCAATGTATGCATTCCATTATACCTGGTAGAGGACATAATGCCTACGCTCGGAGCTCAACATATGTCTGTAACAGAAAGGAAAAAGGATTCTAAAAGGGATTCAGAGTTAGTAGAAGAAAACTTAATGAGGACCAAAGTCCCTGTAGTTGCATCACTGGGTGACGTAGAGATGACCCTAAAGAATATCTCACAGCTCCAAATAGGCGACGTTGTACGTCTCGACCAGGGGGTAAATGATGAAGTACAGGTATCCATCGACAACCAGGTGAAATTCCGCGGACATCCCGGGCTGGTAGGTAAGAAAAAAGCAGTTAAGATTACAAAAGTAGTATCAGAAGACACGGAGGAAAGGTAGAACAATGGCCGACGAAGAACTGTTGAATGACAGCCAAAAAGACGATCTATTTGATATCGAAAAGGTCTTTTCAGAGTACGCCGCTGAGGCTCTGTCGACGCTCTCGTCCAGAGAAGCCAAGATAACTATAGAAAAGATAGGCCAGGCAAGTCCCGCCGAGATAGAGGTGGACTACGCCGATGGGTGTGTGGTGGTGGGACTCGATTTTAAGGGTGGGACGGAGGGAAAGATCGTGTTCCTCTTACAGAAGGATACCACCGCTAAGATCGCTGGTTTTATGACGTCGGGAGATGGAAGCGCTGAATTTTCCGAAGAACATCTTGGCCCTATTCAGGAGGCAACAGATCAGATAATGGGAGCCGCATCCACAGGCATCTCCAGCCAGTTAAAGGAAAAAATAGAGTTCCTCCCGTCCCAGGCAAAACTTGTAGATTCGGAGAATCTTGGAATAGAGATATCCGACTTTGTATCCATCGATCTTTCCCTCAAAATCAAAGATACGCCCAATGACTTTGTGATAAAGTTGATCAGCAAGGAAGGCTGCTACGGCCTACTAGAAGGTTGGAACCCAAGCCAGACGGATGAAGCCGCTGTCCAACCGACCGATGAAGAGACCATCGATTTGAAGATGGATGAAGCTACCGTCCAACTGCCTGATGAGGAGATGGCCGATGTAAGGAAAGAGCAACAAGATGCACCGGTCACAAAAGAAGAAAAAGAGACAGAGCCTGTAGTAGTCAGAAGAGCTCAATTTGAACAACTTGCTCCCGACGCTGTTTCAGGTGACGACGCGAATATAGATGTCATCATAGATCTGCCTCTTACAGTATCGATAGAACTCGGCAGGAAGAGGATGCTCGTCAGAGAATTTCTTACGCTGGGAACAGGCTATGTGGTAGAACTGGATAAACTTGCCGGTGAACCGGTAGACCTGCTGGTGAACGATAGGAAATTTGCAGAAGGGGAGGTCGTAATTGTAGATGAAAACTTCGGCGTGAGGATTACGAGCCTTGTAAGTTCATCAAATAAGCTGGAAAATTCTCTTGGTAGTCTTTGAATATACTTTTGCATCTATAAGGAAATCAAGATTAATGAAAGATACTAAGGCTCATACAAGATTCAAGTTCATAGGACTCTTGAGTCTATTTGTATTGACTTGGCTGACATTGTCCGCTATGTGGCCTGCAATCTCTAGCGCTCAAGGGTTCCCTTTTGACATCGACAAGGCCACAGCGCCCGCTAATATCTCGGTATCGCTTCAGATAATATTTCTTTTGACGATCCTATCGCTTGCTCCCTCCATACTCATTATGATGACTGCATTTACCAGGATTATAGTAGTCTTCTCATTCTTAAGACACGCCATGGGCACGCAGCAGATGCCACCTAATCAACTACTTATTGGAATTGCACTCTTTTTGACTCTGTTCATAATGGCTCCTGTATGGGACCAGGTTAACACAGAGGCGCTTCAGCCCTATCTGAACGAAGAAATATCTCAAAGCGAAGCTATGGCGGTGGGAATGGGCCCTATCAGAAACTTCATGTTGAAACATACAAGGGAAAAGGACCTTGCTCTTTTTGTGCACCTGGCCAAGATGGAAAAGCCGAAAAACAGCGATGAGATCCCCGCCAGAATTATTATACCTGCGTTTGTCATAAGTGAACTCAGGATCTCCTTTCAGATAGGTTTCTTGCTCTATCTGCCCTTCATAGTTTTGGACATGATAGTCGCAAGCTTATTGATGTCTATGGGAATGCTTATGCTTCCCCCCATAATGATCTCTCTACCCTTTAAAATACTCATGTTCGTGCTTGTGGACGGATGGTATCTCCTTATCGATTCGCTTATGGGCGGGTTCAGGTAAACGCCAAATGGTCACTACTTTCCCTCTTTTTCAATAAAACAGGACAATGACTGAACAGTTTGTCATACACATCGGAAAAGAAGCTGTCTTTACAGCTTTGATGGTAGCTGCTCCAGCTCTTTTGGCGGGACTTATTGTTGGCCTGACTGTGGGCATCTTTCAGGCAGTAACACAGATACACGAAATGACGCTAACGTTTATACCGAAGATCCTGGCGGTACTTATAACGCTGGTCCTATTTATGCCGTGGATGCTTACTAAACTAACGGATTTCACCAGATTGATCTTTTCTATTCTCCCCAAATGAAAGTAGAAAGCATACAAGCGTGGGTGGCGCTGACTTTTCTGATAACTGCTGTCCCGTTGTCTACTGTATTTAGATACTATGGCCCAGCCGATGAACATCACTCTACCGCAGTTTGAACAGTTCATACTAATATTTATAAGGATACTAGCTATCGTAGGCTTGGTTCCTATCCTGGGACACAACAGCGTCCCAGCTAAAGTTAAAATCGGACTTGCAGCTCTTTTGAGCCTGATTATCTTTCCCGTGGCCTACAGCTCCCAAGTTCCACAAGCCACCGACATTATGTCACTTATGATTATGATATCCAAAGAAGCAGTCATAGGAGTTATTATTGGATTTGCCACCACCCTCCTTTTCTCAGCAGTGCAGATCGCAGGAGGGATTATAGGGATGCAGATGGGCTTTGGAATAGTCAACGTTATTGATCCCCAATCGGGGTCTCAGATCTCCATTATAGCAGAGCTCAAAGCCCTGTTTGCTATCTTGATATTCCTGATAATAGATGGACACCACTTCCTTATAGATGCTATAGGAGCAAGTTTTGTGACGATCCCTGTGTCCACTTTGTCACTTTCTGGAGCCTTCGCCGACAAGTTAATCAGAATGTCGGCGCAGGTCTTCGTAATAGCTATCAAGATCGGAGCCCCGGTCATAGCGGCCCTTTTTATGGTTCAGATCGCTATGGCAGTTGTCGCAAGGTCATTTCCCTCGATGAACGTATTCATCGTCGGATTTCCTCTAAAGATAGGAGTCGGGCTCTTAGCTATAGGATTTTCTCTGTCGTTCTTCGTCCATATGTTCCATAAGTTCTGGATAAGAGCAGAAGGAGACATCACACAGATACTCAAGCTCCTGTAACACTATTTTGGAAAGGGATGCCCCCAAGGGCCGTGTGGCTGCTGGGGTGACGGCAAGCTGAAAAGTGGGCAAAGAACCTTTTGGGGAAAACTGAAGTCTTAAGATAGCAGTTTAAGTTTAATAAGGACAAAGACAGTGCCAGAAGACCCAGTACAGGAAAAAACAGAACAGGCTACTCCCAAAAAAAAGGGGGAGGCAAGAGAAAAGGGAAACGTAGCCAAGAGTACCGATCTTAATAGCAGTTTGGTCCTTTTGACCGGAATAATAGCCCTTCATTTTGCAGGAGAGGCCATCTTCAGCAATATAGAGACACTTGCTAACTTTGCCTTCGTGAATATGCACAGCATCAATTTGACACATCAGAATGTCAACAATCTGTTCCCGTTTGTACTGGGATTCATCGCAAGGGCCGTGGGGCCTGTCGCTTTGGCGATTATGGCTGTCGGGCTTGCATCCAACTATATGCAGATCGGCGTTCTCTTCACGTTGGAGACTATCAAGCCCAAGGGGAACAAGATCAACCCTTTTTCTGGGATAAAGAAACTGGTATCTAAACAATCCCTCGTAGAGCTTGTCAAAGGACTCCTCAAGATATCTATCGTCGCAATCGTAGCTTACACCGCTTTGAGTTCTGATATGAAGGATACCATTTATCTTATTGACATGGATGTCGGACAGATATTAACATTTATTCTCAAATCGTCGTTTAAAATCGCCATAAGGTGTGCGGTCGCTCTTATAATATTAGCCATTCTTGACTACGCCTACACCAAATGGCAGTACGACAAGCAGCTGATGATGACCAAACAGGAGACAAAAGAGGAGCGCAAGCAATACGAAGGCGACCCCGAAATCAAAGCCAGAGTCAAGAGCATCCAAAGGGAGATGGCGCAGAAAAGGATGATGGAGCAGATCCCAGATTCGGACCTTGTCATCACAAATCCAACTCACATAGCCGTCGCGCTCAAGTACGCCCAAGAGACCATGGCGGCGCCTACTGTCATCGCCAAAGGACAGAGACTAATAGCCCAGAAGATCAAGGATATAGCTGACGAACACGGAATCCCCATAGTAGAGGATAAACCTCTGGCCAGAGCACTTTACGACTCTACCGAAGTCGGGATGCAGATACCCGAAGATCTCTACAGGGCAGTAGCCGGGGTCCTGGCCTACATATACAGACTTAAGGGTGTAGTAGTCTGATAAAAGTTCTGGATTAACCACCTAAATCAACGATAAAGAAAGTAAAATGGCACTAACTTCAGGTACAAACCTCTCATTGAGTGCGATCACCAAGCACAGCGACGTATTTTTGGCAGCCGGCGTCATAGCCATACTGGCCATAATAATTGTCCCTCTCCCCACGCCCATACTGGATGTGCTTTTAGCCTTAAATATCACGTTCGCCCTGATCATACTGATGGTCGCAGTTTACACCACAGAACCGCTGCAATTCTCCGTTTTCCCTGGACTACTCCTTCTGGTGACTCTGTTCAGGCTCTCCTTAAATATCGCCTCCACCAGGCTTATCTTAGGAGAGTCCTACGCTGGCGACGTTATCTCATCTTTCGGGACGTTCGTGGTTGGGGGTAACTACGTAGTCGGATTTGTCATATTTCTGATCCTGGTCATAATTCAATTTGTGGTCATAACAAAAGGTTCAAGCAGGATAGCCGAGGTTGCCGCACGGTTCACGCTGGATGCTATGCCCGGCAAGCAGATGAGTATAGATGCAGACCTGAACGCCGGGCTTATCGACGATGTCCAGGCAAGGGATAGAAGAGAAAAGATAGCAAGAGAGGCCGACTTTTACGGAGCTATGGACGGAGCCAGCAAGTTCGTCAGGGGAGATGCGATAGCCGGACTTATAATAACCATCATAAACATCATCGGAGGACTCATAATCGGTGTAGTACAGATGGGAATGAGTTTTGGACAGGCTGCACAGACCTACAGCATTCTAACAGTAGGCGACGGGCTTGTGGCCCAGATACCGGCCATTATAATATCTACAGCAGCCGGAATCATAGTCACCCGTGCCGCCTCCGAATCTAATCTGGGACAGGACGTCACCAGACAGATACTTCTCCAGCCGAAAGCCATATATATAGCCTCCAGCGTCCTTTTTATGCTAGGGGTGACGCCCGGTCTTCCCACCGTTCCCTTCTTCTTCCTTTCGGCAGTAACTGGGGCTATAGCTTACATGTCGACTAAAGTCAGTCCAATGGCCCTGGAGATGGAAGAACTTGAAGCCGCTGAAGAGGTCCCAAAAGAAGAGGAAAGAATAGAGGAATATTTAAAAGTCGATCCCGTAGAATTAGAGATAGGCTATGGACTCATAAAGTTAGTGGACGCCTCACAGGGCGGGGACCTCTTGGACCGGATAACAATAATAAGAAAACAGGTCGCCCTCCAATTAGGCATAATCGTTCCTCCCATAAGGATCAGAGACAATATACAACTCAAATCCAACGAATATGTCATAAAGCTACGAGGCATAGATGTTGCAAGGAGCGAGATTATGAGGGGTAACTATTTGGCTATGAACCCCGGAACAGCTGAGGAAGAGATAGAAGGAATAGAGACAACAGAGCCCGCCTTTGGGACGCCTGCTCTTTGGATCACAGCGGCCCAAAAGGAAAGAGCGGAAATCGCCGGATACACGGTTGTAGAGGCGCCCGCGGTGCTTGCTGCTCACCTTATGGAGGTCCTAAAAAACAGAGCGCACAAGATACTTACAAGACACGATGTCCAAAAGTTAATAGAAAACGTAAAGGAAGAATATCCCACGGTCGTGGAGGAGCTTATACCTGATGTCTCTACAGTCGGATCTATACACAAAGTCCTTCTGAATCTCTTAAGAGAAGGCGTACCCATAAGAGACCTGGTCGCTATCCTGGAGACCCTTGCCGACTACGCCCCTATGACCAAAGATATAGCTATCTTGACCGAATACGTCAGAAACACACTCTCTCATACCATCTCAGGTCAACTCCAGGACGAGGAGGGGAAGATAGTATCCATTATTCTGAGCCAGCAGGTGGAACAGATCATAGCTGACGGGATAAGAGAAGCTGATGCCACAAAGAGCTCTTTTAGCCTCCCGCCCGAGGTAGTGAGGGAGATTTATGCTGATCTTGCAAGGAGAATAGAAGAGATAACAGCTGTGGGAAGACAGCCCGTTGTAGTCTGCTCGCCGACGGTAAGATACCATTTCAGACAATTAGTTGAAGCTGCGTTCCCCCATCTGACGGTCATAAGCTACAGCGAAATTCCACAGGACGTCGAATTAGAATCCATAGGCACAGTAGGAATATCCGGCCAGATAGGAATACCCGATGAAAGTTGAAAGATACACAGCCCCCACGATGGATGAAGCTCTATCTAAGGTCAAAGCCGACCTGGGACAGGATGCAGTTATCCTCAAGACTAGAAAGGTATCGTCTCAGGGCAGGTCTAGCTCGGGAGGCAACGGAAGAGGGACTTCAAAGAGTATGAAAAGAGCATTCTGGGGAAAAAATGAGCAGATAGAGGTCACCGCTGCCCTTGCCGATAAAGAACCTATCCAAACCGAAAGGCGAGCTCGTGAGCCTGCAGGCTTCCAAAAAGATGTATCATCTGGGTCTGCCTTTAGATCAAAGCTATCGGAGGCCTACGACAACGAGTCAAACGGTGAATCATCTGTAGAGAAGGACATAAGATCTGTCCTTCAGAGTGAAACGAAAATCTTGCGGGAGCAATTTGCCGCGCAGATTGAGACTATCTCAGAATCCATCGAAGATATTTCGCATCAGATCAAATATGCAGATGTATCGCGCCTTTCGGACGGCTCGGACGCAGCACACATCTTTTCTGGATTGCTCAAAAACGGCGTAGATGAGAAGATTGTAAGGAGCTTACTTAGAAAAGTGAAAAAAGACCTGGAGGAACAGCCCTGGGACGCTTCATCTGTCAGAGGAGCTGTCCTTGAGCGGACAAAAGAGATGATCAAAATTCCCAATTTCCTCCAAAAGACGGGCATGAAGATACTATTTGTGGGACCCAACGGTTCAGGAAAGACCACAGCTCTGTCCAAATTGGCGATTCAATATAAGACTGACAAAGCAAAAGACATAGCTATCGTCTCGGCCGATACCTACCGAGCCGGAGCCCTCGGACAGATAGAAGGACTGGCAAAGATTATAAATGTGCCAGCAAGCGCTGTCTATTCTCCTTTTGAAATGGAAGGGGCACTGGAGCGATTCAAAGATAAAGATCTCGTTCTCATAGATACTCCCGGAGTCAGCAAAAACTCCTCAGAACTTCTTGATGAACTGGCAGGATTCGTACAGAAGATAGATCCTCACGAGGTGCATCTTGTCTTGAGCGCCTCGGACAAACCGGAAGATTCCCTCGCCTTTTTCCAGAAATTTAAACCCCTTGGGGTCGACAGAATTCTTCTGACTCGGCTTTATGAGACAGAAAATCCAGGTACGATACTCAATTTGATAGACGGAGTCAAAAAACCTCTTTCTTACACGATTTCTGAACCCAGCATCACAGGTGAAATACAAAGAGCAGATCCTGTCCAGCTGGCAGAACTAATTATGAAATAGATAGATATGCCCAACCACATCAACAAATTCAAAAGACCTGACAATGGACGCCCGGAGGGTGCTCGAGCTTCCAACGTCACCCCCGCAAGGGCAATAGCGATCACGAGTGGCAAGGGGGGTGTCGGCAAGACGAATTTTGCCCTTAACTTGGCTATAGCGCTCTCGGGTCTGGATCACGATGTCCTGATCTTTGACGCAGATATGGGGCTATCTAATGTGGATATACTTGCAGGTATTGACCCACAGTACACAGCAGCAGACGTAATATTGGGCGATGTGGACATACAAAAAGCCGTTTTTGACGGCCCCTCCGGCACCAAAATTCTCTCCGGTGGAACAGCCATACCAAAATCGGCTGAGATTTCAAGACAGCAGGTCTTAAAGCAGCTGTCCCTTTTGGAGAAAGCATTCAATTTCGTGCTAATAGACACAGCGCCCGGCCTTTCTACGAACGTTATGGACTTTGTCCTAAGCTGTAAAGAAGTCATACTCATAACGACGCCAGAGCCTACTACGGCTTCCGATACTTACGCTATGATTAAACTCATAATAAGCGGATATCGTGATATGGACATAAAGCTTTTGATCAACCGCGCAAGCTCGGAGGATGAAGCGGAGGACACCTTTGAGAAGATGCAGCTCGTCGTGGAACGGTTCCTCGAAAGACGCATAGGGTACTTGGGCTTTATCCCCGAGGATGAAAGCGTATCCCAAGCCGTCGCCCAAAGAGAGCCTTTCCTCATATCGAAGCCGAGCTCACAGGCATCCCAAAATGTAAAACGCGTTGCAGCAAGACTCCTGACGCCTGAATCGGATATTCTTACCGCAAAAAAATCTTTGGAAGTCCCGATCGCGATGGACGTTCCACCTGGACAGTAGACAATAGTAGAAAGGCCCTACGGAGTCGGCGTCCTACCTCGGGGAGAATGTCCAAACGCTGATGAGGTATATTGCCACATAGTGCAAAAAGGAAAAGAACCGAAAATGAAGAATACTGCTCTAAATCTATCGCTCCTTATCTTCTGCGGCGTGACCCTTCTGGGAGTGGCTATGGGAAATTCGCTGGAAGCGGCTCTATTCAGATCCCTTGTCGTCTCTCTGGGGGCGGTTGCATGGATCCTGATATTAAAGACTCTGTCCCCTAAATTGCTGCATCCGGTCGAAAAAGCTGAGCTTACCGATGAGGATTCTAAGGAGGGTGAAGACGTTCAGGAGGAAAAGCAAGCTGAACAACGGGTAACTTAGAAATCCTGGCCAATCGTTTGCTTAATTTGTTAGTCTTAAGAGGTTTGTTGCATGACGGCATCAGAGATAAAAACCTGGAAAAAATTCGTAAGGACAAGAGAGCCCAAACTCAAGGAGACTCTGTCGCTCCAGTATATACCCCTGGTCAAGTACATCGTGGGCAGAATCTCTATACATCTGCCGCCCGCTGTGGACCCGGACGATCTTTTAGGATCGGGAGTTTTAGGGCTGATGGACGCTATAGGATCGTTCGACCCCAACCTGGGGGTCAAATTCAGCACTTATGCCGTCCCCAGAATAAGAGGCGCTATTATGGACGAACTAAGATCCATAGACTGGGTTCCGAGGTCACTGAGGAGAGAGGCCCGCGAACTTGAGAGTGTGCTCTCCACACTTGAACACAAATTAGGCAGATCCCCCGAAGAGTCAGAGATTGCAGAAGAGATGGACATTGACATTACAGATTACAGAGATCTGTTAGGCAAGCTCAGTCCGATCTCTATCTTTTCCCTGGACAAACCTATACCAGAAGAAGAGGGGGATAAGCTAACCACTGCTGAGATAATCTCAGACCCCCAAGCACCTACAGTATCAGATGTCCTTGAGCAGGAGGAAACCAAGGCCGTCCTTACGAACATCATCGACAGTCTCCAAGAGCGTGAAAGACTTATAGTTGCTCTTTACTACTACGAAGAACTGACGCTGAAAGAGATCGGCCAGGTGCTTGAGATCTCCGAATCCAGGGTATCACAGATACACACAGAGTCTATACTCAGGCTGAGGGCAGGGATGAAAGAAGTTTTGGCTTTGTAGATTAGACTTTGACCTTCCACAATAAGGAGACATCGTAGAGCTCAAAGATGCCTTGAATATCAGACAGCAAGGGTGTCGGGGAACTTTTGGGTGACAGATGTAAGGACAAATAGGTGTCCTTTGTCCTGTTTCTTCGTAAGGTGGTGATCGTCAGATGGCCGATTCAGTGGATATTCAGAACACCCTATCCAAGACCCAGATCGTGGAAAGGATGCTCGATGCGCAAAGGCAACAGCCGGACGTAGACCAGAAGAAATTTGCGGCACAGCTTCAAGAAAACGCCGAGGCAAATCGGAGAAAAACGGTTCGGAGTTCCAAGTCTCAGGAATCCCAGATAGACAAAGATAAGAAAAAGCACCAAGACAAAGACGAACTCCTATTATCGGAAGAACATCAGCACAAAGATGAGCCCCAAGACTCAGAAGATGAAGAACAGAATAACGAGCCTTCGAGTTCACAAGGCCCCGAATCTGATAAGGGGAAGGCGATAGACATCGAGGCATAGAGAATGGCCCCCAAAAAGGTCGCAGGCGACGCTCGCCATCCCCGGTTGATTCTATCGGGGAAGAATGTTTCGGGGGACAAGAGAAAGGTGAATAATGTATAAGTGGATCATGTTTGGACTCTTCTTGACCAACGGACTATCTATTGGACTGGTCGCACTTTTGATTCTAAGAAGGTGGAACAACTCAAAAGCTGGTGGAATCTCATCCGAACAGCATAACCACAATGTGGATCAGAGTTTAGGCTCAGAGAATTCCCAGGAAATTTCGTCGCTACATGAAAAGGTAAAATACCTTCAGACAGCGTACGAAAGCCTCCTTTTGACGACACAGAAGATGCGAAACGGAACTGCCAAAGATGAATCTCTTACATCTGCAGAAAGAGAGACGATTAAACGCGGCAGTTCCCTGGATCTGTTTAATCTATGGAGCGATTCGATCGAAAGTGGGTCCCAGGAGGGAGAGGCAGCCAAGAAATTCGGACTAAGCAGAGATGAAGTCAAACTGTTAAAAGTTTTTAAAGAGATAGGCCGTGGCAGAGAGTCTGAGCCGTCCATGTTAGGGGATGGAACTGCTGTAGAAAAAAGAAAGGCGCCCCAAAAAAGTCCTCCGCGTTGATATTGTTTTGGGGAAAAGGTGCGGTCTTTAAACCATGCCCTAGCGCTTGAGAAAGAGGGGAACTGACTATGAAAAGCAACGGAGCAACGGATCAGAGGGTAAAGGTCCTCTTAGAGATAGGAAAAGCCATACAGGCTTCACTAGAGTCGAAACCTAAGGAGACCTTCAACTCAATACTTTCGCTCATCAAAACAGTGGTGGACTACGAGTTCGGAACACTGTTCCTACTTAGGGAAGATCAAGGGGAACTGGAGATAGTGGCCAGCAAAGGCGAAGCTGTTGACCTTATCAACAAAGTCAACTTCGACCTTGGACGGGGCTTCTCCGCCTGGGTAGCCAGAAGTCAAAGACCGATCCTTCTGTCCGACATACACAGGACAAAAAGATTTGAAGGAGACCGTATAAGGTGTTTTCTCTCCGTGCCTCTTGTCCTGCATAGCAAGAGTATAGGAGTTATGAACTTTGGTCATTCCGAACCTGGGAAATTCACAGACAGCGACCTTGATCTTCTCAGTGTCATCGGTAGTCAGGTCTCTTTGATAATTGAAAAGCTCAGTCTTGTGACAGAGCTCAGAGACACGACTATCAGATTAAGAGAGACAAACAAGCAACTGAAAGAAGCCCAGCAAAAGCTCATTGAATCTGAGAAGCTCACAGCAATAGGTCAAGTTACAGCCAGTATAAATCACGAGATAAACAATCCCTTAACCGTGATTTCAGGAAACGTCCAACTCCTTTTGGCCACCGTGGACGACGAACATGTTGTGGATAAGCTTAACATCATATTCCAACAGGCCGATAAGATTGCAGGGATCACCGAAAAACTCCGCAGCATGAAGAGCGTTGTCCTCGAGGAATATCTCCCGGGAGACGTTTCTATGATAGACATCAATAGGTCCTACGCCCAGGAGGTTGAAGCCTGACCCAAAATACAGTGGGGAACCAACTGCCTCCCATCCTTGTTTGCTGTGTAGCTTGAATTTATATGTACCCTAGATCCGACAGCCTTTCCTTGATCTCCTCCTTCTCATCTTGTGTGTACGCATCATCCGGCTCTAGATAGCCCAATTCCTCTAGTTTATCTATCACCTCTATAGCACACTCCTGGGGTGTAGTTCCCAGAGTATCCAGGATTACGTCTGCGTTTGCCGGCTCTTGGTAGGGCTGGTGGAGTCCAGCTATGTCGTTTACGTCTCCCCTTTCGGCTCTGGCATATAGCCCTTTGGGGTCTCTCCTTTGACATTCCTCCAATGGGCACCGCACCCAAACCTCCACGAAATTATCTATCATCCCCCTTGCGCGATCTCTGAAGCTGCGTAGGCTCGATACAGCAGCGACGAGGGTACAGACTCCATTTCTGCACAAAATATTGCTCAAGAAGGCCAGCCTCTTTGTGTTCTCATCTCTGGCTTCTAGCGTGTAGCCCAGATTGGGACTTATGTTGGCTCTTACCTCGTCCGAGTCCAGATTCTCAACCTTTATTCCTCTTTCTTTCAATCTCAGTTCTACTTCCATGGCTATAGTCGTCTTTCCAGATGCCGGGACGCCCGTAAACCATACTGTAAAGCCTTTTTCCACTGTGCTTTCTCCTTTAGTAGTTTTACTGGTTACTTTGCAACTACTCCACAAAAGGGTTCGAGCTTCGGCTCAAGGCATCGAAGATCTCCGGTCTCATGATCTCCTGGGGCGGCATTTTCCCTTCTAGTATGGACTTTCTTATGGCTGTGCCGCTGAAGTTGATGTGCTTGTCCTCTCCGTGAGGACACGTCCTGTCGCTGGATAGTTGCCTGCAAACGGTGCAGTAGAAAAAGTCCCCCCTTATCGTTATGGGCTGTATCTCCAAGTCGTCGTACTCGTCGAATATCTCTATTGCGGCCTCAGGGTGATAGTAGTCTCCGACGCCTGCGTGGTCTCTGCCTATGATTATGTGTGTACACCCGTAGTTCTTCCTGACTATAGCGTGGAAGATAGCCTCCTTGGGACCTGCATATCTCATCCGGAAGGGGAGGATGTTCAAAAGGACCCTGTCCTTTGTGAAGTAATTTTCTATAAGCAACTTGTAGGTCTCGATGATAATCTCGTCCTTGAAATCTCCCTTCTTCTTCTTGCCGATCACAGGCTGTATCAGAAGCCCATCCACGAGCCCAAGGACTGTCTTTTGTAGATTTTCGTGTCCTCCGTGCGGAACGTTCCTGGTCTGGAACGCCACCGTCGTCCTCCAACCTCTCTTTTCGAATTCGGCTCGGGTTCCTTCGGGGGGCAGATTGTGCTCTTTGAAGGGGTCAGGCATTTCTCGAAACAGACTGATCTTTCCCCCCAGGAGTATATCTTTCATGCGGTAAACCCCCTCCACGCCGGGGTGATTCCTGTCCGTCGTACCGAAGGTGGAAAGAGCCATATTTTCCTTATCACACGTATATTTTTCTTCTAAGTGCAAGATAGCCGCAGGCTCCCCATCTTTCTTTGCCAGCGCCACATCTTCTCCCTCCCTAAACCTACGAGCGTCCGATTCATCCACATCCAGAAGAATGGGGATAGTCCAGGGCGTGTCGTCTTTAAGTCTGCCCTTTGAAAGGACGCTCTCCAGGTCGCTTCTTGAAAGGAAACCCTCAAGGGGACTGAAGACGCCTTTTGCTATGTTCTCGGCGTCCTGCAGGATTTCATCCTCGACCCTAACTTGAGGCAGGGACTTCGTCCTCTCCTGCGCTGCTTCCTTTTCATCTCCATCTAATAATCTGTTTATGAGCCTTCCACCATGAGGTCGAATCATGTTTTTCGTCTCCAGCTATTAGGAGCTTTTTTCTACTTTTATAAAAGAGAAATCCCCTCCATCTCATCTGTTCTGGGTATCCCGAAGCACTTTAGGATTGTAGGAGCTATATCTATCTGACGCGGGCTCTGGACATTTGACTTTTGATTTATAAGGAATATTCCGGGGATATAACTCGGATCTATCAGATGATCGCCGGACCATTTCTTATTGTTGTCTTCAAAGAGTCCACGGGGGCTTCCGCCGATAGCCGTCTGCCAGGAGAACCGATAGCCCTCCTTAAATCCGACCACCAAATCGGGCGATTGATCGGTATAGGGTCCCCTGTAGAGCTCCTCTTTCGTGTAGATGCGCTTTGCTACGAGCTGGCCTGTTTGTGGGTCTTTCAACTGCATAAGCGCATCTTTTATCTTATCCCTTACCATTTTTGCCTCCTCTCCATCATCTACTATTCCAGCTCCCTCTCTACCTTTCAGATTGAGATAGATGCTCCCGAATCCTAAAGCGTAAGCCTGCGTCCCTCTCCAGTTGACATTCTGGAACAGCGCATAGTCTTCTCCCTGCTGGGGCGGCTGCTTGAGCTCCATAAAGCCGCTCTTTGCCAGCCATGAGTTGAGATGTACTGCTCTCCTGAAGGAGGAAAATCCATGGTCTGAGACGATGATAAGGACTGTCTGTTCATCCAAATATTCTAACATCCTTCCGAGGATTCTGTCCATGCGGCGATAATAGTCACCGATGACGTCGCCGTACTTTTTCGCTATTTCCTCATCGTAGATGGGATGCTCGGGGTCCCTCGTTCGCCAGAACATGTGCTGTATCCTGTCGGTGGTATCGAACACGAACGCCAAGACCCCTTTGTCAAAGTGATCCAGCTCGTGCCACAACATCTTTTCCCGTTCGGACATTATCTGGTCGCACATCTCCAAAAAAGCGTCCTCATCCAAGCGGCCCTCTGACAGAGCCTTCGTGTCTTCGGGCATCCCCAAGGTGTGATAGCAGCCGATGTTTTGGGCAAGCTCTTTGGCGTACTCGTCTGGATAAGTGATCGGAAAAGCCGCGTTCTCAGGATCCACCTGAATGGGTGAAAGGTAAAGTTCTACCTCGGGCTTTACGCTCGAAAGATAAAAGCGACCGATGCCCGCTGTGCGTTTTAAAAACCCCAGATTGAAATCGAGCTTGATCCAGTCGCTCCACTCTTTCTCGTTAAGGGAGTATGACTTGCCGTCGATGTCCAAAGTTACGCCTGAATCTTCGTTGTGGATGTTTATCTTCATGGGGATCTCGACGTCCCTTTTCCCCTTTATCTTTGAGACAGTAGGGCCTGATATGGACGTCTTGATAGTGCGGTTGTTCAGAGCAACCTGTATGACCTTCTCCCTGCCCTCCTCATCTTCGGACAGCTGACGAGTCGTGTAAAAAGCGTAGCGCCCTAAATTACCCCTTATGTCAGGGACCCCAAGTCCAGAAAACATATGTCCGTTAACCTCTTCAGGCGGGAATGTGACGGGCCATCTGATTACGTTTGTAGGGATGCCAGCTTTGGACGTGACCTCCCAAAAGGCCGTGCCCTTCCGCGTGCGTAAGAACATCGATTCTCTTGAAGCGAGGATATTCTTTTTGTTGATCTTCATCAGTGAAAGATCGGGCAGGTATTTTTTCGGATCTCTGATGATGAAATCGAATATTCCGTGGTAGCCCGGGTTGCTTCCAGTGGCCATCGAGGACCACGCTACTGGACTTTGAGCTGGGTTGCTGGTAGAAAGGGGTCTGAAAGTCCCCTCGTTTCTTAGCTTGTCAAAGTTGGGTAGCTCACCTACCTCCATCAGATCCTCCAATATATTCGGATCGAGGCCATCTATGCCTAAAACTATGACTCTTTCGAACTTAACATCGGGCATTGCGATTTCGTCTCCTTCCCCTTCAAAAATAAAGGCAACCGCTACAGCTACAGCTCCCAAAAACGTTACAGACACAAGGGGTATCGCCACGTTAGGTTTTTCTTTGGACTTTCTGGCGATAAATTTGAATAATCTTACAAAAGGTCGGATCAAGAAGCCGAAGAAAAGGAGTATCCCACCGATTATGGGCGCAAGGGCGGAGAACACATAGCCCGTCGTGCCCGGGTCTATGTATCCGTAAGCCTCATCTGAAAGCAGAATCAGTACTAACACGGCCTTTCCTACGAGCAGCAATATGTTCATTCTGAAAGTTCCTTAATAAGAAGAACCATTAAGATAGCATACCTTCAACGGGTACATATTGCCTTTCTAGCTAATCACTTAAAATCTAAAGATTAAAGGGATCTTCGCAGTGATCCAACTCACACATCGAAAAATTTGGTCTTCCCCAAGCAGGGTCCTGGTAAGAGTGTGCAAGTAGCGTGGGAGTAGTGTAAGCGATAAATATAAGCCAGAATTTAGAAATGTCAACATATTTGATCTCTTCAAAGAAGAGTAAAGACACATGGTATCCACCCTCACGGGATAATTTTGCCTATATTTAGGTGAGGACTGAAAAAAGGAGGGTAGATACCATGGAGAATGCTATCAGTTACAGTGATGTTCTTGTTCTTAATCCTAATCCTGTTGATCTTCGTATCAAGATGGTTCAGACTGCTCAACAATACGGTGTCTCGTATGCTGCAAGGGCTTTTAACACAACACGCAAGAGCATAAGAAAATGGCTCAAACGTTATCTTGAAGACCGATCCTTGAAGAGTCTAGAAAATCATACGAAAGCACCCATAAACCCTCACTGTTTGTTACCGGGGGAGATCAGAAAGCTGATTGTAAAGTTCTAACAGACCCATCCTTCTTTGGGATATCCGTATCTATTGGGTTTTCTCCAAAAACAAAATGTTCCAACTGATCAAATCCCCTCCAAGCCGACTGCCTATGCTATCTGTAAAAAACACAATCTCATAAAGAAACGCAGGCGAAAATGGAGGAGAAAGAAACTTGTCTGCCAGTGGAAAAAGAAACTACGCCCCTTGGAATATATCCAGATCGATGTCAAACATCTGTGCGATATCCCCAACTACCTGAAACAACACTACAAAACAGGTGCCCAACTCCCTATGTTTGAGTATACTGCCAGAGATATCAAGACAGGCGGTCTCTTCGTAAGCCTGACAGACGAACAGAGCCTGATCAACTCCTGCATCTTGGCCGAAGCATTACTCCAACACCTGGAAGACCACAAGGTCTATCCACGAAAGATCCAGACCGACAACGGAACAGAATTCGTCAATACACAAGGATGCCCTCAAAAAGACCCTCTTTACCGACCTGATCCAACAAAGAGGCATAGAACATAAACGCATCCCACCAGGGGCTACTACATACCAATCCGATGTAGAACGCGCCCACGGCCTAATCGAATACGAATTCTACGACACCGTCAAGATTACCAACCGTGCCAACCTCTGCCGGAAACTCCAAACCTATCAATGGTTGTTCAATACCCAAAGACATAATAGCTACAAAGAATCCCAAACCCCTCTCCAGATAGCAACCGAACATACACCCACGGAAAACCTCGACCCTCAACTTTTTAACTTCCCAATCTTGATTCTTGACTCTCTTCTCTCTATCTTTATCAAGGGTGGATACCATGTGCCTTTACCCGACAAAAATAAACTGGGGTTACTCTAATCTTGCCAAAAAGTGTTTAAAAAGAAGATCATAGAGATTAAAATCACAATCTATGATAACAGTCGCAGTCACCTACTCAAGTCGCTTGACCTTCTAAGGATACTTTAGTATATTTCTTCCTAAAAGCCCGTCGTCAGGTACCCCAAAAGATTGAGTCCATACTTCTATAAATACTACCGAGGATTGGCGAAACCCTCAGTCACACAGAAAGCATATTCATCACAGCATCACGTCAGACCTACTATCTCATCTTTATCCATTTTCACCTCTATCAAAGTAGGCCTATCCATCTTGAGGGCCTCGGACAGGAGCGATTTAAGGTCTTCCAACTTGTCCACTCTCATCCCATGTGCCCCGAGCGATCTGGCCAAGTCCACAAAGTCAGGGTTATAAATGTCGATATCTATAAACCTTCCGTCGCACGATCTGTTCTGAGCGCTCATTATCGAGCTTAAACAGGCATCGTTTATCACGACCGACACCACGTTAATCCCGTATTGCGCAGCTGTTGCAAGCTCCTGACAGGTCATCATAAATCCCGCGTCTCCACTGAGTGAAACGACCTGCCTCTGTGGATATGCTAACTTTGCGCCTAATGCTGCCGGAAGTGCGTATCCCATCGCGGCATAAGTTGCCGAAAAGAGGAAGCTCCTGGGACAGTAAATTTCAAATTCCGATCGGGTTCGGTACCCTAATACCGTCACATCGACAGAAAGTATCGCATCCCGTTCCAGAACGTCTCTCAGGTCTGGGAGGATCGGAGCTTTGGTTCTCTCTTCAACCTTTTGACCTATCCTTAGGGGCGTAGGTTCCCAGCACCTGTTGGCGCGATCGCCCCTCAATTTCAGTTGGTCTATAAGCTGTTTTAAGACGGTCTTGACGTCCCCCACCACTCCCACTTCGACCGGATATTCTCTCCCTATCTCCTCCTCATCGCAGTCGATCTGTATCAACTGTTCGGGAAGTTCTAAAGACCAGCTCCTCGTATCTAACTCAGTGAATCGGCATCCGATCGCTAATACTGTTTCCGCTTCCGATAGGGCATTTCGAGCTACAGGGCCGGCCATGTCGCCCAGAGCTAGTGGGTTGTCCTCAGGCATAATCCCTTTGCCAAAACGGGTCGTGACAACAGGAGCTCCCAATAGCTTGGAGAGAAGGCAAAGCTCGTCCCGTGCATCGGACGTTACTACTCCTCTTCCGGCTAAAATTATAGGAAGTTCCGACCGTACTATCAGATCAGACGCTGCCTCGATCTGCTCCATATCGCCCTCAATTCGTTCCATCTCCACCATGTCGGGAATATCACAATCGGCTGCGGAGCTCGCGACATCGTTCGGAAGTTCGATCACCACAGGGCCAGGTCTGCCCGACCTTAAGACACCAAAGGCGGTCTCTATGAGCTTCGGGATCCCTTCGGCTGAATCCGCGCGGGCGCACCATTTAGTCATAGGCTCAAAAAATGACATCAGGTCGAGGCCGTGTATCAACTTGCTCTTATCTTTGGCAGCGAGCTTGACATCGGTCCCGCCGGCGATCAGCAGAACCGGGACACAGGCTGTGTAGGCCTCGCCTATCCCTGTGGCGGCGTTCGATGCACCGGGACCTGGGATGGTCAGCACCACGCCTACGTCTCCTGTAGCCCTCGCATAGCCGTCAGCCATCAATGCGGCTCCCTGCTCGTGGCGGATGAGGACGCGATCAATCCCCTGACCCCGTTTGTATAGTGCGTCGTAGATGTGAATATTATGAGTGCCCGGCATGCCGAATATCATACTGATACCCTGGGCTTTGAGGCACTCTACAAGTATTTCCCCGCCAGTCATCAAAGCTATCCTACCTTTCTGTACCTAACATAATCACTCAAACCGATAATATCTTTGCAATCTCAGGTAAACAATACGAACTTGGCATTTATAAATCAAGCAGAATCTGGTGTCATCTCAAGGAAGGCGATGCAAAAATAGCTTGATTTTCGGGTCAGGTGAAAGTATTATATGTGTCGAGCAAGATACATTTTGAACATCCGTAATCAGATAGAAAAGGAGGTACATTTTGGACCGCGAAAGTACTATGGAACTTCTGAAGAAATACACTAAAAGCGACAGTCTGATCAAACACGCCCTGGCTGTGGAGGCCTCCATGCGAGCCTACGCCAATAAATACGGAGAAGACGAAGACAAATGGGGCATAGTCGGTCTCATCCACGACTTTGACTACGAGGAGAAACCGGACCCCAAGGATCATCCGATCAGAGGCTCTGAGATCCTCCGCGAAGAGGGCTACCCTGAGGACATCATCTACGCCATCCTCTCGCACGCACAGTACCTGAACCTTGAGCGCAAGAGCCCTATGGACAAAGCCCTCTTTGCAGTTGACGAGCTTACGGGACTCATAACTGCCGTCGCCCTGGTCAGACCTTCCAGAAGCGTGATGGACGTGAAGGTCAGCTCGGTCAAAAAGAAGATGAAAGCGAAGGCGTTCGCGGCCGGAGTCAGTAGAGAAGACATCAAAGAGGGGGCAGAGGAGTTAGGCGTAGATTTAGACGAGCACATAGACTTTGTGATAAAGGCGATGCAGGGCGTGGCAGATCAACTCGGGCTGGAATAAGCAAAGGGCCTAATTTCCCGAACTTTCCAGATTGATAATAAATCTAAAAAGAAGCTGTGGGCCTAACGTTACGTTATAAAAGGGGGTCAAATTTATGCAGATACTTACATCCAATAGAGCGATAGTGTTAGCTGTTAGCCTCACTCTGATCTTTGCTGTCGGTGTGATGTCTTCGACAGCAGGGGATAAGACCAAGATCGCAGGGAAGATGACAGCCGCTTTCACTAAACAGGAAAAGGCTATTGTTGGTGATACTGAGGGTCACGTCATTGGCCTAAACGAGTCAGAAGGGACTAATGTCAGCACAGGTAAGCATAAGTTCATGGACAGTGCTCAAATTGTTGTCATGGGATCCAGTGACCTTGTTAAGGGAAACGGACCTGAGCAAGGCTACGGAAAATTTACCCAAAATGGCGATGCCGTTTTCTTTAAATGGGAGGGAAAGGTCACTACTACCATTTCCCCCAAGTGCCGCCCTATCATCACATTTGAAGGGACCTTCTCTTTTACCAAAGGGACAGGTCAGTTCGAGAACATCCATGGAAGTGGCACCTACAAGGGAAAGCCGATTTCGAAGACGATCTGGATTGCGGAATGGGAAGGCAAATACTCCACTCATAAAAAGTAGCAAAACAGTTTGATCGTTGGATTCTTTGTAGGACAATGCTGCAGGCCCGCAGTTTACTTTAAATAGGGATTACGCGTCTTATTTCTCGGACGGCAAAGAAGAGATTCTTGAACTTTGGCTTTGAGATGAACGAGTTGAGTGATAAGGGTCATTACGATCCTGCCAGAGAAAGGCTTAGGAAGGACACAGACAATGGCAAATGGATGGGTACATGAAACGATTGATCTCATCATTTATGGACGACCCTACCATCGCGTTCATAAAACGAAGGACGAAGAATCTCAAAGAACACCTGGCCGACGCCATAGAGAGGTGAAACATGAGTGGTACCAAGAGTTCGACAAGCTATGGAGTTTCTCCGATCCTTTCCCAGATTTGTTGAAGGAAACTACCCAAAAACTGAAAGACACAGAAGGAGCAGATAGCGCTGAAGAGCAGATGGTGTCCATTACCCATGATTACATCGATAGGATATGGGATCGGGATGAGCTTTCGAAGCCAGAGAGGGATTGGATAAGAAAGTATTGGGAAGGATTCTTCGCGTGGTTACTATTCAACCCAGGGATTTTGAAAGACTGGGCTGGTGTAGATGTTCTGGGAGGCAAGATACGGCGACTGATCGAAGGTCAAGAAATATGGGAAGATTCCCCCGACATAAAATCTAAGTACGAACGGTTGCGCCACTATGTAGAGTTTGTGAAAAGCAAAGACAGAACCCTGCGAGACATGTTGGAATACAACTCATAGGGAGTATTAATAGCCGATTTCGCACATGCAGTATAGCAGGTTCAGGCTGATACTCTCAGCTAAATTCGTCTACGGTGAACTTCTGCAATATTGAAACAGTTAGGTGAAAACATATAGGTAGCAAAAATGGCAAAACATCTGATATTGAAGACACAGAAGAATGTGGTATTAGAAGCTATTCTACAGAATGGTCTTGACCCTTCAGAATTCCAATGGATAGAATGTAATAGCACAAACACTGCAGGTCTACAAGTGTCTGAACTTATTCATAAGAACACGAGATACTATTTTATCTTTGATTTTCTTGAAGACAGGCATTGGACAGAGTATTCACCAGGGCCAGATTCTCAGGTACATAGACAATACCCAGGTAACTGGGATCAACTGTATAGGCACGTTCTTCAATGGCTCAATTCCCTAAGACAGGAGATCGAAGCTCCTGATTTATGGGATGTTATTTCTCAGGAATCGAAACTGGCTGAAGCCGCTTCAGCATCTGGTATCCCTAAGACACCATTTACCTCGGAGGAACAAGAAGACATCTCTGCTCGCTTAGATAAAATTGAAAAACACTTGATCACCACACAGAACGTATCAAAAGAACATACAGAACTTGTGAGAGAACGGTTTGATTATCTAAAGGAAACTATACGGCACCAGGGCCGTCTAAATTGGCTGCAAACACTCATAGGAGTTTTATTTACTATCGCTGGAGGAATCGGACTATCCCAAAGCGAATTACGTGAATTATTCCAGTTTGTAGATGACAATCTTCGCCAGTTTCTCAGCAAGCTTCTTTCCTTGGCACAAAGCTTGTAAAAGGTTTGTTCGTCTAACAATGTATTGGGGGAGCGGTAATCCGGGAAAAGTTTGACGAAAAGGAGGTGAAAATTGGCAGATTCCCTTAAAAGCTACGGGGCATTTATCTTAGCTTTAATTGCTGTAGTTCAATTTTGGATACCAATCATGTGGAAACGATTCTTTAGAAATGGCAAAATTGACATACATCCGATCGAACACTTAGAAATCGGCTATAGTGACAATGGGCCTTTGATTGGACTGAGATTCACACTAAGATGTGTAAACCAGGATTTATTTGTTAAGTCTATAGATTTGGAGCTCGTTAGAAAGAAAGATTCACTAAAACACAAGTTTGAGTGGAGTGCGTTCCTAGAGACAAAAATGACACTTGGTGCAGAGAGTCAGACTACATATGAATTTGCTCATAGCTTCTTGGTAACGCCTTCCTTGCCTCTACAATTGCACATCCAATTCCGCGACATTCAGGTGCAATCCGAAATGCGGCAACTCACTAACAAAGTAAGTGAGGCGTGGTCCAAAGAAAGGTCCAAAATAGGAGATAAATTGCAAAGGGCGGGACTATTATCAGATGAACTATTACAACAAGCTACGTACCAAACACCTTCAGTGTCGCAAGAATTACAGCAGGCTATTAATGAAGAGTATGAAAATTTTGGGAAAACTGATGTGTACGCAGACTCCTATAAACGTTTGGAACGTATGTGTTACTGGGAAGCAGGAGAATACAGTCTAATGATAAAAGTTCTAACATCCCAACCTGATCGCTCATTTGAAGAAAAAAGGCACTTTACTCTCACTGACCAGGAAGTAGAAACAATTAGAGGTAATGTCTATAAATTAATGCAAGAAGCCTACGGCCGTCTATGGTATGGACCGTACTTATTTGCTTACCCGAAGTTTGAGTCAGAATAATCGGCGTTTGTGTACCAGATCCCAAAAACTTGTAACAAAACTACCTCCTAATCATCATCCTCACGCTCGCTCAACAGCTCACCCCTTTGAAGCCGCTCCGCATTCTCCGTTGACCAGAGTATCCCCTTCATCACCTTCTGCGCCGTTATATACCTGGTCGCAGCCAGAAGATGAATCCGCTTCTCCTCCGGATCATCCGATAGATCGTAATGCCGAAACGCCACCTCCAACACCTGAAACATGTGCAGCTCGGCATCCTCCCTAAGCAGGATATGAGCGAGGGTCTTTCTAAGATGGGATATGTCGTGACCTTCGTTCAGATAGCGGTTGACCAGAAGCTCCGACTCATAGACCTTCTGGAAGTCCGCCAATTCCCCGAGACGATCCAACATGTCCTCCGGACCCCTAAAGGGTTCGTCCAGACCGTCTTCCGGCTTCGGAACGCGGGCAGAGGGCATGTTCAGCCAACGTATGAGCGTGGTAAATACCGCTCCGTGGAAGATCCCGCGAAGGAGTTCTTTGCTGGGCGCGATCTTGAAGGCACAATACAGGGCGTGGGCGTAAGAATAGAGATTCGCCACATCGTGCCAGTCGCCCTCGTTCTTAAGATGGAATCTTACAGTCCTTATCGCCCCTGCGTAGGTCATAGCTCGGCAGAGATCGGTAGGGGAGACGCCCTGTCTCAGCTTCTCCTCAACTGCCCTTACCACGTCCCCGAAGTCATCTCCCAGAAGCGTATGGGCAAACTCTGAAATGTCCAACGATGATTCGCGCGACTGGTTCTCCTCCCATATTTCGTCCAGACGCGAGAAGACATCCTCCAGGACAGGGACGGTGTCCGCCCAGAGCGAGGTTTCCTCGTGCCTTGTCCTTGAGACCAGATCTACCACGATCGGACGAAGTATCTCAACTGCGCCCTCCCAATCTATGAAGTCCAGCGCCTCCAGAGTCTTATTGCCGAAGTCGAGGGCGTGGCCGTCTCCGGTGAAGTAATAGTCGGTCGCTGTCGTGAAGATGAAGTCGGCGATGGTCTCTTTGGAATGTCCCCTGTCGCAGAGCGTCATTAGAATCCGTTCCGCTCCGGATGTATCTCTCTGCTCGACGAATCTCCTGAACCAGCGCTTCAGGGTACCTAAATCGTGAACCGCATCCCCGGGGAATGGAAAACGCCTCCTGCGATTCGACCGTCCCGCCGTCCTCCTCCCGACCTGCGTAAGACCGTGCACCAAAAAGAGATTATGATCGTTGAGATCCACATCGTCCCACAGGTTCGCCGCTATGGTCAGAATCGTCACACCTGACGACCATCCCTCATTCGTCCTGGTGGCACCGTAGTAGAATCCCTGTTGCACAATGTCCTTAATATCCGCTCCGGAGGTCCTCAAGGCAGTAATCGCCTTGGCCATCAGGAACGAACTGGCGTCCTTCAACCCCTGTTGCAGCGCCTTTTGGCCCCTTTCTATCATCCGTCGCCGGGTGTCTTCGCTCTCATCTTTAGCCAGACCGACGTAGAGCTTGCTATCAGAAACCTCCATCGGAAAGGACTTGACATCGTCACCACCTCCCAAGAAGCATCCTCCGGTGCGCAGGTCAAACTGCCAGTGATGCCAGTGACAGATCAATATTCCGTCTTTGACGCTCCCTTTCGAAAGGGGATACCCCATGTGAGGACAGCGGTTGTCCACAGCGAAGAACTCCGCGTTGTAGCGGAAGACCGCAAGATGGACACCGTTAACCGTGAAAGCTTTTATATCGCCTTCAGGCATCTCATCTATTGAACACAGACGGTGGAAGATCGTATCTCTGCCATCTGTGGGATCGGATACACTCACTTGAAACCACCTCCTAATGTAAATATAAACAAAGGGTCAGCTAATCAAAAGATCACTTTGAAAAAAATAGAATTAGGTATTGACTACACGACCTTTTTTAATATATTCATAAGGTATAGCACACGTATAATAATAAACTTTTGAAACACCAGTTGTCAATGGGTTTGTGAAAGTCTATCAGCCCTTCTTCCCTTCAAAAATACTTTACACCGAAGTGTGTTTTTCATGTCTTTGTATCGTTTTACAGGTGCCCTCTATGGATAGTTCACAATTTTCCCCCAAAAACTTCTTCGATATCCCCGTCAAGATATAGAAAGGTTACAATAAATATGAGGGTAGCGACAATAATAGGGAACTTTCTGGCGATTACGACTGGCAGTTACGAACAGATAGATACCGGTTTGCCTATACTGCTGGCCAACGAAGTGGAGACCACAGAGACGGGTTTTATATTCTACTTGAATTCGAGCGATCAAAAGCTGAAGGATACCGGGGCGGCATTCAGGGAAAGCGGCATAGCTTTGCGGTCTGTCCACGCTCCCTTCGGGGAGAGGGAGAATCTTTCCGCTTTAGATAAAGGTCAGAGGAAAGAGGCTCTAGATGTCCACAAGAGACTGTTGAGGAATGTTTCTTTAGCGGGCGTGGAGATGATCGTCGTGCATCCGGGGTCTAGTGTTGAGAAGGACGAAGATATTCCGACTATGCATTCCCTTATCAGGGAGAGTCTGTCCGAGCTGGTGCCTGTAGCACAGTCTGAAGGGGTCAAGATAGCCCTGGAGAACATGCTCCCCAAGCATCCAGGTGCAGATGGAAGGGAAATCTTGGGTGTGGTGGAGGACATCGGTTCTGAGTGGCTGGGTGTCTGCTTCGATACGGGTCATGCCCACGTAAATGGGGATATGAGGGGAACTATGGAGATCTTGAAAGACAAGATAATTACGTTTCATATTCACGATAACGACGGCATGAAAGATATGCACCTCCAGCCACCCTACGGGACCATCAACTGGGCGGATTTCGTAGATTGTCTGGACACGATGGATTTTGGCGACCCCATAACGATTGAGTCGGCGCCCTGGGGAAGTGAGAGAGATCTGAAGTGGATGCAAAAAGAAGTGCGAACGCTCTTAAACGGCGCCAGAAATGGAGAGTACAGCGGGACGGCCGTACACTGCACCGCCTGCGGTCACAGGATATTTAAGGGAGAAGAGGGATGGTTCTGCAGATGCAGCCAGGGCTAAAGCAGAGAAAAATCACCTCCCCTCCAACGCCTCTTTGGCCATGTGGGCCATATGGTCATCAGGATAAAGCTCGATAAGCTTTCCCCACCACATTTCGGCTTCCTGCCATTTTCCGACAGAAGCGTTCATACCACCTATATAAAACAGGGCATCCAGATGCTTGGAATCGTACTTAAGAGTGGCAGTTAGCTCCTGTATGGCTCTTTGTGGTTCTTCTGCTTTGAAATAACACACAGCAATTTCAACTCTGACGTCCACATTGGTGGAGTCCGCTTCGAGAGATCTGTTGTAGTAATCGATCGCTTGCTCGAACTTCCCGGCGTCTCGGTACATATTGCCCAGTCTCACTAAAGCAGCAGTATTCTTAGGGTCTACCTCAATCTGCTCTTTCAAATCTTCAATCTCCCGAAAGACCTGCTCCATCACCTCTGAGCCCCCGGGAGGAGACATCACTCCCCCGGAAGGAGCTTGTTCGACCTTTCCGCTTCGCTGAGCTAAGACAATCGCGAGCACTACAATGACAGGAATGGTAAGGATAGAGACCCACTTCAGAACTGGGTAAGTGGAAGACGTTGTTCCTGAGCGCTCCTCCTTGGGATCTATATCATCTGTCTTAGCTTCAGATATACTCAGCTCCTGTCCGCATTCTCCGCAGAAGCTGTCCTCCTTTTCCACCTCCACTCCGCAGTTAGGACAGGATTTGTTAGATTCAACTTTGGTTCCGCAGTTAGGGCAGAAGTTTGCGCCTTCTGAAACTGATGTGCCGCACTTTGTACATTCCATCTGCATAAATTACTCCTTTTCGCACAGTTCTATTTAGGGGGAACCCCCAGTGTGGAGCGTCACATTAATTCGTGGTTAGTTGCCACTTGACCCCGCAAGGCGTCCGTGCTGCCCTTTCTGACACGCCCGATTTATCCTTATTTGCATGGCAGACACGCGGGTCTGCCCCTACGGTATCCTAGAATGGACTCCGAACACCTACGTCGTGCAGGTCTATTTCCCATTCCTGATGGGTTCTGGACACGGGCATGCGTAACACTGAAGGATCACATCGGTTATCTTCATAGCCATTGCCCCTCTGTGTTTTCTCAATCAATCCCAAGAGCCGGTGCGCCATCTTGAACAGCGCGCGGACAGGCTATCTCACTTGTCATTTTCCGTGATCTGCAACGATCTCAAGTCTTCAGAAGTCCCTCCAACTGCTCGATGCGCCTTATCCCGACGACGACACTGCAAACACCGGGTTGGTCCAAAAGCCACCTTAAAGCGTACCGGGCCAGCTTGAGGCCTGCGGCTTGGGCTTCCTTCTCGTACTCTTCCAGCCTAGAGTACATGGCATCGTCGGGAACGGCGATCCAGTTCGGGATCTCGGTAGCGCGACTGTCGGGAGGGATTCTTTGACCCCGTTGATATTTCCCCGTCAGCAAACCGCCCTCCAACGGCTTATAAGGCGTCACGGCAATCTCATACTCCCGACAAACTGGCAAATGCTCAGCCTCCACATCGCGCGTGAGCCAGCTGTAAGGTGGCTGGCTGATCACAGGTCTCGGCCAGCCATTGGCGTCGCAGAGAACGATCATTTCGCGGATCTGGGTGGCGTCAAAGTTTGAAAAACCCCAGTGGCGAACTTTGCCTGCAACAATTAGTTGTTCTATCACGGCAAGCGATTCGTCCAGCGGCGTCTTCGGATCAGGACGGTGCAACTCATAAAAGTCCACGTAGTCGGTCTGCAGACGTTGGAGGCTGGCATCAATTTGATGGCTTATGTGCGTGTGACCCAGACCACCACCATCGTATCCTCCTCCGCCGACGGGGTTGCCTACCTTGGTAGTGATGACCACTTGCTGGCGACGTCCCTCAAGCGCTTTTCCAAGAATCGCTTCCGCCACACCTCCGGGAGAACCCAGGAAACGGTCATAACCTTCGTATATGTCGGCGGTATCGATGAAATTGATGCCGTTGTCAATAGCCTGATGGACGATACGAATCGCCTCAGCCTCAGCGACGGGTCTGCCGAAGGTCATCGTGCCCAAGCAGATCGTTGAGACACTTAGTTGTGTATTCGGTATAGGTTGCAGTTCCATACAGTTCATTCCTCACTTTTGAAAATAGGAGTTTGCTGAAATCATCTATATTCTGGTTTTTTCTGTTCAGGAATAAAAGCTACCAATGCTCTTATCCGTTGTTCTGCCAGCAGCCCTCCTCCTGATAACCCCTGCCACCACAAGTTGCACAGATGCCATATTCACGTCTTGGTAAGCCAGTGTCTTTCCCGACAGATTTGCCGTCCCATACCCCACAACTGCCGCAATCGCACTTGCCTTTTCCTTTGCAGTGTTTGCACTTAACCCTCGCGGCTGACATTGTTGACCTCGTTGCTTAGATACGCGATTGATGCTTGGTAGAAACACGAAGCGAAAGTCATTGATCTTATTATAAAAAAATTACTTTGTAAAATCAAGGGGTTATGAGGCTCAATTTTATAAGGATTTTACGAAAACTCATTCTTCTGTATCCCATGCAAGGGATTTTTCTTGCCAAACTCTTTAGATAAGAGTATCTTGTGTTGATTCCCGATCCCCAATAGAAACAATTGGGGATTCAATCGCAGCTTGTTCCTGTTCCAGCCTTGCCAGACTATACAGCGCACGTTGCCGTATTCTTGTAAGACTACGCACATAACCCTATGGACCAGACCATGGCCCATAGGGAGAAGCCTGTCCAGCGCTCCACGGAAGAGCCTCGTCAGGTCTTACATCTTAGGTTGCTTTATAAAAGCCCGATCCTGAAGAATCGAAGCGGTGAGGGCTTCCCGCTTTGTAGGGATTGCGTCAGCATACCGCCATTCGTAAGCGGTTGAGGAACGCGATCCGCCGCTATTCTACGGTTCTAAGGGGTCTGTTCCTATCCGCTAAGGGCAGGATTTGAAGCCACACCCGCGGAGTGCCTATCGTGAGTCAAGCCGATGGCAGTGACTCCACGTGGCGTCATTACGTTCGGCTATGGCTCAGACGAACTTAGGAGTTTAATAATGACCGGAGGTCAATTGCTGCAGTTATTATCTGCCCGTGTCGAGTCTGGTAATCCGCTGAGGGTGGGGCTGATTGGGGCGGGCAAATTCGGGACCATGTTCCTGAGCCAGGCTCGTCGAGTGCCGGGGCTGCACGTTTTGGGGATAGCCGATCTGTCACCTGAGCGCGCTTCAAAGGCGCTGCGACGCGCCGAGTGGCTGCCGGAGCAGTTTGCGGCGACGAGCTTTGCGCAGGCCCTCAAAACCGGCTCCACCTATCTCACCGACAACGGCGAGTCACTTATCCAGGCCAATGGCCTGGAAGTTGTGGTTGAGGCAACAGGCGACCCGTCTGTCGGTATCCAGTATGCGCTGAAGGCGTTTGAAAACGGCCGGCACGTGGTCATGGTCAACGTGGAAGCAGATGCGTTGGCCGGCCCCCTCCTGGCCGAACACGCTGCTGCGGCTGGTGTCGTCTATAGCCTGGCCTACGGTGACCAGCCTGCCTTGATCTGCGAACTGGTGGAGTGGGCCCGGACCAGTGGCTTTGAGGTCGTTTGCGCGGGCAAAGGGACCAAGTATCTGCCCATCTACCACACTTCTACACCCGATACAGTCTGGGAGCACTATGGCTTCTCGGAGGAGATGGTTGCGCAGGGCAATTTAAATCCCCGGATGTTCAACTCCTTCCTCGATGGCACCAAGTCAGCCGTTGAAATGGCGGCGGTGGCCAACGCCACTAACTTACAGCCCCAGCCGGAGGGGCTGCGCTTTCCGCCCTGCGGGATCGATGATCTGCCGAACGTTTGCCGGCCTAAAAGCGACGGTGGCCAGCTTGCTCACAAAGGCACGGTTGAGGTTATCTCCAGCCTCGAGCGCGATGGTCGGCCGGTAGACCGCGACCTGCGCTGGGGGGTCTACGTCACCTTCGAAGCGCCAAGTGACTATGTCAGGCACTGCTTTGCCGAGTATGGCCTCTTGACCGACTCCACCGGATGCTATGCGTCCATGTATCGGCCCTATCACCTGGTCGGCCTGGAACTGACTGTAAGTATTCTGAAGGCTGGCTTGCGGGGTGAGGCGACGGGATCCCCCGTCGGATTCAGGGCTGATGTCATCGCAACGGCCAAGCGTGATCTAAAGGCGGGCGAATTGTTAGACGGGGAAGGCGGGTATAGCGTCTATGGTTCGCTCATGCCCGCGGAGGATTCCCTAAAGGCGGGCAAGGCCGCTCTCTTAGTGGACAAGGTAACAAGCCCCGAAGCGGACCGTATGATCCCTATTGGCCTGGCGCATAACGTGAGGCTTAAAAATGAGATACCAGCGGGTCAGCCTGTTCGTTGGTCTGACGTCGAGTATGATGACACAAACCCTGCGGTGCACTTCCGTCTACAGATGGAGCAGCGCATGGCAAATTGTTCTTCCACCAGCTAGACAACACCTCTTTCTATTGTACAGTAGCCCCCAATCGAATCTATTGGGGGTCGGGGTAGAGAGGGCACCAACTCCCGTGTCGGTATGCTATCCACTATTTCGGATTTCCAAAATCATCTCCAGGTTTTTCCTGCTACTTAGATTCTTTGTTGAACCAAAGAATTCATGAATTCTAAGCAAATTCTTGCGCTTTCAGATGACATCTCATCTCGATCAACATACCAATCTTCCCATTCTCCCTTAATCAGACGGTCACTAATATGACCAAACCAAACGCTTTTAATACCACTCATTTCGTGGCTTGTTGCCTCCTTCCCAACAAAGCGGCTGTGCCGCCCACAGACATCAGATGCAGCATAGAATGGTGTTGTCTCCATATTTATGATTTGAGCTCCTTTTTCCCGCCAGGTTGAAATTAGGCTCTCAGTTTCTCTGTATAGTGCATCTACAGTTGCAGCAGTAACCTGCTGTATATCACATGATAAGCTCTTCCCTACATTAACAGCTAACTCTAGCAATTCCGGATCGGCCGCGATTTCTTTCGAATCTGGACAATATATTTGACTTGTTCCGTCAGTTGGTAATGCTAACTTAGCAACAACCTGTTGTCCCTTAGGCAATTTTGGATGGATGCTGCCAGCAGCTCCATAGCCGATCAGATATTTTACATCCAGATACGCTAATTCTTCCACCAGAATTGCCGCCTGTGGACCTGCCCCAACTAAGCCAGTAAGGATTCCAATACGTCTATCTCCCACAATTACTTCATATACTTGTGACTCCCCTAACCCCAAAAAGACATTGTAGCCCAGCGGTTGTGCATTAAATTCTTTTACAAGCCGTTCTGAATGTTTAGGGCCGTGAAAGCATAAAATTGCCGCAAACCACTGTGGCAAAGGGTTACTTCCAAGACGGTTTTTAATAAGTGCTTCTGGTGTGATGTAGCGCATTGTCACGGCTGTAACCCCTCTCTCTTTAGATGCTTGCTGTGAAGCTTTCGCCCAACTGCAGTTACGTAGACGAAAGGACTTTACGTTCTTGATTTATCTGAATAATTATATCTGTAATGTAAAATCAATAACAAAATATTTAACAGAATTGCTGAGAATGTAAAGTTTGAAAATGTCCTGATAAAACTCCTTATATGACTACCAGATATGTACGGCACTAACAATAACGCTATCCATGCGATCATTAAGAATCTAATTGCTCTTTTCTGGTAAAGTTTAGGATTATTCTTCAGATATATAAATACTGTCGCAGATGCTGGATATACATAAACCCAATAGTGTCTCCAAGCAATGGGTGAAAACAAAATCATTAAAACGCATATTAACGAGTATTCCATTAACGCTGTAATAGAATTTTTATCATATTCCTTTTTTAAAAAGACGAACAGGGATGAAATGAATAATAATAAAACTGATACCTTAGTTGCGCTGCGTATCAATAAAGATGCCGGTTCGGTTATTTTTAAGTGATAAGCCAGATAATACTCCCACATAGCGTAAAGGGACTGATAATTATATCTACCACTTCCAACGACAAATTTATCTATAAGGCTTATGGATAACCACCTTTTCATAAGTTCAACGTAACTATCTATCCCGTAGAAAAATACAGGGCTAAGAGTAAACAGTAATCCCATAAGACAAATCCAGCCAGCTATTCTCCATTGTCTTCTAATCAGATAATAGAGTAAGAACAAACCGGGAAATGCTTTAATCGAAGCGGCCAGGCCGAGCATCGTGCCAGCAAGGAGAGACCTTTCACTCCTAACATAATAAAGACCCAAAGTGACCAGAAATAGAATGAAGGTGTTAATTTGAAGGTGAAAAAAATTGTTTATGATAGCTGGTATAATGAACAAAACTGGCATAAAGACAGAAGGTGAGGTAAAATCTATGTGATGGTCAGAGATAAATTTTGGTTTTTGATCTAATAAGAACAACGTCCAAAGCTTAATTGTCCAGAGTAGACATAAAAAGTTGAATAGATACCATAATTCCTTGGTAATTGGCCTACCTAAATATTTTTCAGAGAGCGCAAGTGGCATTATAAAAAACGAGAAAAATGGTGGCCAAGTGTTATTCTTACTGGGAGCTGAATCACGGTATAAGTCATTTAGTTTCAACGCGTCATTGCCCGCTTGGACATATCCATGCATATCTCCACCACGTGCTGGTCTGTGAAAATAGACCGTAACCTCTGGAAGAACAATAGCTAAAACAGTTATAATGAGTGTCGCTTTTCTATATTTTTGGAAAAACGACTGTATCTTTGATAAAAACTGTTTCATATTTAGATCAATCCCCGATTCAATACCTAATTGATGCTATGGGCGATCGAAGATCAATTCGATACTCTTGAATGAAACCTCTGCAATCTCAAAAATCCTCCGTTAGTACATCAATATTCGCCTGGCGTATGTGACAGGTATCGTTGAGACTGCAAATCACATAACCTTCTTTAGTTCTCTCAAACTCATTCAAACAGCTATTGTCCTGGCGGATGAATGGGAATCGTTCAATACCGAGATCCATTGCGCCGAGCACCAACAGCTTGTTTACGACGCGGTGGGCAAAAAGAGCGACCGTCTGGCTCTGATGTCTCGATGCAAACTCCTCCATGGCTGAAAATACCGTTTCGTATACTTCCTGGAGCGTATTTCCCCCAGGAACCCGCACTGATTCTGGATGGGAAATCCACAGATTATGTTCCTTGGGCCATCGGTGGGCGACCTCAGATTCTTCGAGCCCTTCCCATTCACCGTAGCAGAAATCGATTAGACGTTTGTCTATCACAGCGTCAATGCCTCGATTCTCAAGGACGATCTGAGCGGTTTTCTGTGCGCGTGACAGGGGACTGATGTAGGCAGCGTCGATTTGACGAGAACCGAGTGCCTTTGCCAGGAATTTCGCCTGTTTTTCTCCGTTTTCGTTCAAGGGAACATCATACGTACCGCGGAATATCTTCCCTCGATTCCAAGCGGTTTCTCCGTGCCGAATCAGAAGGATTGTGGTCGTCACATTTTATCCCGAATTCTTATGTTAATCTGATTAGTTCAATTTTTGCCAGCGTCCACGAAGCGGATGACGCACGCGGGCAATTTTCACTAAGCGAATCTCTTCATCGGTTTATTCGGATCTACATCGTCATAGTAAAGGTCAAAGCCTAATTCCTCAAAAATATCCTCAAATTGGGAAAATACGTTAGAAACCACTTCCTCTATATGACGTAAATTCTGACATTTCCCCTTGACCATGATCTCAATCAGTTCGTCGAAGGTCTTCCGTTTAACTTTAAACTTTTTCGCTTGTGAAATGAATTGAGAAAAGGTTTTGTAAGGAGTTTGGTTTAAGAAGGATTGTACTGCCCCCCTGGAAAGCGACACCGATTAAGCAACTTGGGGTAGCAGATATTATTGTTTTCTCCATTCTTGCAGGGTCTTGTATCCCAGGGATGAATGAAGACGGTTCTTGTCGTAATTATCGATCCACTGAGATATGATCTTCTCAGCTTGCTCAAAGGATTCGAAGCTGTGAAGTCAAACACACTCTTGCTTGAGGGTCCTGAAAAAACGCTCTACAACACCGTTCCAATCGGCCTTTCCGCTCGGAACATATTCTTGACAAACCCCTAATATTCGGTACTTACCAAATAGGATCTAGAAAGAAAGATCGAACCGTTGTCCAGCGCTAGCCGTCTTCTGCTCTGGCGCTGACATCTTGCCCTTCGCGAACCCCGATTTACAGAATATCTGTCGTTCTGTGAAGGGGAACGGTATGATATGGCAACCACCCATCTTCGATTATCGCACCTATCTTCGATTATAAATAGCCTTCTTTGTACTGCTTCCCAGGAAAGCGACACCAATTAAGCAACCTGGGGTAGTAGATAAAATTGTTTTCTCCACTCTTTTGGGGTCTTATATCCCAGGGATGAATGAAGCCTGTTCTTGTTGTAATTATCGATCCACTGAGATATGATCTTCTCAGCCTGTTCAAAGGATTCAAACTTGTGAAGCCAAACACACTCTTGCTTGAGGGTCCTGAAAAAACGCTCTACAACACCGTTCCAATCGGGTTTACCACTTGGTATGTATTCCTGACGAATTCCCCAATATTCGGTACTGGCCAAATAGGCCCGAGCCAAAAAGATGGAACCATTGTCAGAGCGCAAAGTGAGACCCTGGGGGACAGCCTCCTTGGAAGTGTATCGAGAGATCACGGCCCGATCCAGGGCATCTGTGGCCTCCAGTGCCCTCCCTTTTCGACTAAAACGATACCCAGGAACCTCCCGGCTTCCGTTGTCCACCACCGCAATAAGAGGACACCAACCATCTTTTCCACAGTAAATCTTTGTCAAGTCACTCGACCACAAACTGTCGGGACTATCCACCACAGAACGCTTCTGGGCAACCTGTGGCCCCTTTCTCCCGGGACGATTCCACAGCTTACACTGCCACCCCTTAAGCTTCATTATCCTATGAACCTTCTTAACGTTGACACATTCCCCTTCCTTGAAACGAAGATGCGCCCAAACCCGCCTGTGACCAAATGCCTCTTCTTGGTCCAGTATCCCTCGAATACGAAAAGCAAGCTCCTCATCTATCACAGGCTCTTTAACAGAAGAACTGACACCTCTATCCCTAAACCTATACAGAGTCGAACGATGCAAACCCAAAGCCAAAGCTACCACCTTGCGGGAATAGCCTCGACCCAAAAACCGCCCACTCAAGGCAACCGCTTCGTTTTTTTTAGACGGGCTACCTCTTCGAGTATCTCCAACTGGAGCGTCAACTGCCCTACCTTGCGCTCCAACCGGCTAACCTCTCGCTCCTTCGGATCCTTGCGACCACGCCGAGACTTCAGACTCTCCTGGCCCCCTTCTAAGAAACTATCACGCCAAGCATACGCCTGCGACTGGCTAATTCCATTCTTACGACACACCTCAGATAGATCTGCTCCTCTCAAAAGAGCCAACACAATCTCTCCCTTACGGGTCGCCGTCCAGCGCTTACCATCTTTCACTTCGGGGCTCGACACCTTGACCTCCCTTCTCAAACCCCAATTTGCGAAATATTTGTCGCTCTGTCAAGGGGAGCGGTATGGGATAATACCCTCAGCATGTGCAAAAACATGTCAAAAGTTATAAGGGAAATACCGACTTTGTTTCTCTTTGTAATTGCATTTAGGACTTTAGCCGTTGATTCTTGAACTTCATACCAACCTTGGTCGGCATGGTTTAAACATTTTTCCTTCAGGTTCTTAACTTTATATTTATTCAGATCTTCAATGAATCTTTTATTGATTAACGGTAGTAAAGTATCGGAACCAGTGATATACCAATCTCCTGTCACCTCGCGGATTTCTTCTAAATATGTTTCTTTCGTTGTCCAGATAAGCTCAACCAATAGACCATCTCTAATTTTACCCATGCCGCCCATCTTTTTATTTTTCGGCATTTCCCGAACAAAGGCAATCAGCTCCAAGTCCGAATAATCGAAGTCTTCATTTCTGGCATAAGACGCCTGAGCGGCAAGAGCAAGTAAGTCTTTACCGAATTTCTTCTTAGCTAAAGGGATCATTTCTTCGATAACTTTTTCTCTGTCTTTGTGAGAATATTTTTTGAGACCTCTCATAGATTTAAGCGGAGTATTTTCCCTTGATTCCAAGCGGTTTCTCCGTGCCGAATCAGAAGGATTGTGGTCGTCACATTGTCTCCCGAATTCTTATGTTAATCTGATTAGTTCATCCAAGTGAGCTGTGTCTGTCTCAAACGCACATAAGGCTCAAAGCCTTCTTCACCTAACTACATAGCGTCCCCCCATCTTGCTGGGCTGGATCAAGCCGTAGACCAGTATATTAACGTAAAGCGCGTTGATCCTACAAAGTCTGCCTAAGGTGAATGGCACTCCCACTACCGCTATTAGACGTCCGTCAAACTCGAGACCGTCCACCGGTTCCAATGGAGGACATTGCCCATCACTAGAAGAGGTGTATTCAGTTATATCATAGTAAGTGTGAAAGAGTGGATGTTCCAACCCTATCTTAATTGCTTGAAGACGATCTCCCACGTTTCTCTGGATCTCTCTTCGAAGCACATGAATCTGTCCACGGTTCACCACAGCAAACCCGCCATCCATCAGGTAACGAACCATAGCCTCCGTAGATTCCACGTCGATGTACTCCAGAAGTAAGACCGAATACTCCTTCATCTCTGAATAGTGAAGTATATGTCTACGGGGATAAGATTTGTAAACATGTACTTCATAAATTAGGGGCATTTTCCCAGACAAACTTTCGCCATATTTCAATGCCCTCAACAACTTTTCAAGTCTATTAGCTGTATAGCCCCTATAGGCCGGAAGATGCAAATAGGCTTCTTTCAGTTTTCCTGTCTCCCGGTCGATCAGGACTACGTTATATCGGCGGCGCTCCGCATCCAACTGCACAGCATTCATCTCGGGCAGTTCCGCCTCATGCGTCGCAATATCCAGATCTATATCCACCGTGTCCAGTTGGGTTTCCCACCTGCCCTTCCCCTTTTCCCAACTCAATGGCAAGAATTCCTCTGCCAGAGGTTGTTCCGATATCGGAAGAGCTTCAAGCTTCATCTCCAAACTTTCTGCTTTTGGATAAAGAGGGACAACTTCTTCGCGCATCCGTTCCAATATCTGACGGGGGATGGATATAGCCCGACGAGGTTCAAAGCGCTTGGGTTTCAGCTTGGGTCTTACAACTAAGCGCGCACGGAAGAACTGCTGCTGGACCTCAGGGGGAATAAATAGGTCAATTAACCAGAACGCGAGTATGTGCAAGAGCGCTGCACAGACGAGGGATACTGCTACTATTCGATGACTTGGACGTCTTCTCATGCTACTAGCGTCTTTATTAGCTGATACAGGAACTTAATGCCGACTGCAATAATCAAATCGCTGCAAGGGCTTGTATAAGCTTGTCGAGACAGTTCGGAGAATTGTGCACTAGCCTTAGATGTTTACATAATAATCTATAGAACAGCAAGACAGCATATCCACACTGTTGCAGATATGCATCACTCCAAATCAGCCCAGATTCTTCTGAGACAATCTGCATCTTTAGCCGCCCAATGCTCCAGGTTGGGAGGAAACTCACCCGCTGTTTTATGTCGGACTTCAAACAAGCAGTAAAAAAGATAGCCGAGTCTGCATCAAAGTGCAAGGATTATCATCTGTGTGTCAGAGTCATTTCAGTTCTCAGTGGCCTTCTGATGCTTCCCCAGAAAACCTAATAGCGCTCTCTCCGTGTCAAGGTATTTTGCTTGACAATAGACAATTATTGAGTATCATATTCTCAAACAGCCCGACAGGAGCAAGATCACACTATTTCAAAGTTATGGGGATGGAAGGATGCTTAATATAGGAATCATCGGCATAGGCTTTATGGGGGTTACGCACTACAAGGCGATACAGGAAATCCAGAATGCCCAAGTGTCGGCGATCTGCACTCGTAATCCTAATAAGCTTTCAGGCGATTGGGGAGACGTCAAGGGAAATTTTGGAGATAGCGGCGGCGTGCAGGATCTGTCCGGGATAAATAGATACTCGAAAGTGGACGACATTATCAACGATTCCGACGTGGATCTGATAGACATCTGTCTGCCGACCGACCTGCACTGTGACGCAACGATTGGCGCTCTGGGAGGTGGAAAACACGTGCTTTTGGAGAAGCCGATCACCGTCAATCTGGACGCCGCCGACAGTATGGTGGAGGCTGCCCGAAAGTCGGGGAATAAGTTCATGGTGGCGCAGGTGTTGAGGTTCTTTCCTGAGTTTGCGCTTGCAAAGAAGATTGTAGATAGCAAAGGGTACGGAAAGCTCTTGGGGGCGCACTTCAAGAGGATTATATCCAGGCCCGATTGGATACAAGACACCGAATCGAGGGCAGGAGGCGCGGGGATCGATCTCCACATACACGATTCGGACTTTGTGCGGTACCTCTTGGGAATGCCCGATTCGGTATCGTCTGCGGGCCTGATGACCAGGGAAGATAGCGTAGAGTATCTGGTTACGAATTACATCTATAACGATCAGAACGTTACGATTACGTCTCAGTGCGGATGGATAGCCATGCCGGGCGTCATGTTCGAGCACGGTTACGACGTCTATTTGGAAGATGCTACGTTGAGGTTCAATTCCTCCGGTCAGCCCCTGACTCTCTTCACAGCCGACGGGAAGGAGTGCACACCTGAAACCCCCACCGAAGACGGCTTTATCGCGGAGATACGATATGCTGTGGATTGTGTCCTGAACAATAAGGATCCGGAGATTCTATCTGGAAAGTCGGCGAGGGATTCTCTCTACCTGTGCCTGAAGGAGATGGAATCTGTCGAATCGGGGGTAGAGGTTCGCATATAAGATACCCTACTCTACAAGTTGGACATCTTCATCGGTTTCGGGAACTATCTCCTCTGTGGGTCTTTCCTTCTCAGTTCGCCAGATGAGTCGGACCACCCAGATTGCTAAAAGAACCTCAAGGGCTATCACCAGCCAGGCTAAGGGAGTCACCTTTATCTCCTTTTCATCCCCGATTGAACCCTCCCGATTGAATCTATTGTGGATAGATCGGGGGTCGAGGATTGGTTCTGAACACCTGTGCCTCAGGTGTGGTGCCTTTGGCAAGGGCGTAGCGCATCCAGACGTAGTACACAAGTCCCGCTGCTACCATAGAACTCAAAAGACCGCTGAATATCTCGTTTGCGCCTATGTAGAATCCCACACAGAATCCGACAATCCACGCAAGGAACGCAGCAGGGTTCAAGTTCATATCCGCCCCATCTGCTCGTTCGTACCTCTCTCTGTTTTGTGGGAACGCCCAGTAGTCGAGGATGACAGTTATAGCTATCGGACCGACCACCCAGGCGAGGAACTGAACCCACCACATGAAGTATTTGTCCAGGCCTACAAAGCTGCCGATGAAGCCCACCGCTCCCACGCCGATGGTGGCGATCCTCCTTGTAAACTCCTGCCCTTTGATCATAGGTATGGGCGGTGCGGAGAAGGCCAGACCTGCTGCGTATGTACCGCCCTGCATAGTGGATTGCGCCCCTAACCACAGTGCCAGCCATGCCAAGAATCCCAGCCCCAGTGAACTCGCTATGAGGAATATGTTATATTCCCCCGTATGCGCAGCACCGATGGCTCCGCCCCAGTACTGCACGGTCACGAGTCCCACGTAAGCGGTCATTATGCCCACAACGGCCTGTTTGGCGTTCTTCCAGAACCTGGCGAGATCTGCTATGATCGTAGCGCCTACGATCCAGCCCCCTGCGGCCATGTCAAAACCTATAAAGACGGGCTTGGCCGGATCGTACCATTTGTCCCACAGCGAGGGGAAGCTCCCCGCGGTTTTAATCGTGATTGCGAGCACCACTACAAATATAACCAGAAAACCGGGGACTGCAAACCAGTTAATGTACGCTATCCAGCGGATGCGCATAGCAGCAGGGAGGATGAAAAGAGTTCCGATTACGATCGTGCAGATGAGCCACAGGGCCGAGCCGACCTCTGCTCCGGCCTCTTGCACAAAGCCGTCCCTCGTGATGTTGAGGATGACGGCAAACCAGCCCATGTTGGTCAGCCCCATAAGGACATTGGGGAGTATAACTCCTTTTCTGCCGTAGGTGTATCGGAATAAAAGAGCACTGGAATATCCGGTCCTGGATGCTGCAGCCCCTACGAGGATGCCCACGATGGCGTTGCTGAGTGTGCCGAAGAATATGATCGGCATGGACATCTTCAGGGGAAAGACCTTTCCCACCATCCCTCCCACAAGGAAGCTGGATAGGACCAGAACAAATCCCCACAGGACAAAGCAATTGTTCCAGAAACCGAGCCTCCGGGAAAGGGGCACTTTAGATCTGGCGGCGTCACCTACTACAGCACTTTCATTTACCTTTGCCTCTGAATCATCCAGGATGCAGTCTCCTTTATCTTATATATCGTCTGCTATTTACCGCTATGTTCAAGAAACTTTACAGCCTTCAGATTTTAAAAGATTCCTCAAAATACGAAAAAGTCCTTGAATATGCAACAAGATTTTTTTATCTTAGGATATAAAACGTCGGGGTGTAGCGCAGTCCGGTTAGCGTGCCTGCTTCGGGAGCAGGAGGTCGGCGGTTCAAATCCGCCCACCCCGACCATTCTTAAACCCCACGAGTTCAATATCTCATGGGGTTTCTATTTGAAGCAGGCGTTTTAGATTCTGCTGACAATCTGGCGGCACAAATCAGTAAACCCAAATGGAATCGTAACCACTATGAGTCCAAGGAACTTGACTAACGCCAGGAACCGGACAGATGGCTTAGCTAATCTTATAATTATGCAAGATAAACATGTAAGAGTTCAAAAAAGAGCACAAAAGGGATGATCAGATAAGTTGTGCATCGCGTCCACCTTTCATATTTGTTCGTCACCCACTTCAGCGATCCACTTTCTGGTCCACTCTACCGCCTCTAAATCAAGGTCACATATACAGCTTGCCAGAAATATCATCCCTTCAATTCGTCCCTCTTTCAGCCAGCTTAATCCAATGTCACACTGCATCTCCAACAGATCAAGGGGCATAGGACAGTTGGCACCGTAATCCCACATGTAACAGCCAAGAATCTTGGCACGGTTAGGAGCCAACTTCTCAACTATGTCAAAGTTGCGTTCCAAATTCTCCAGATTAGGGGCATTCCATGTCCAGAAGCTCACCTTATCGCAGAGCTCAAGGTGATGTTCGACTGGAAGTGCAAGCTGATGGTCGTAGAGAACCACCCAGAGGTCCAGCTTGCGCCCTGACGTAGTCAACTGGCTTCTTACGGTTTGAAGTTCATCCAGAGATAAGACACCGACCGTTCCAACATCCGACGAACTCTTGAAGAAGTCATCCATCATCACGCCAGTGATATTCGGAAAACGAGTGGCCAATTCAAAGACGTGGGTTTTCTCCTCCTCTTGCGTCTTTCCACCGGCCCCGACAATAGACCAGACAATACGCTTTAGTGCCCTGAAAGGCACAGCATACTGGTCAAAGGGTGGTGAAGGTCTGTCGTGATAACTAACCATAATGAGATTTTGCACGCCGAGGTAGCATGCCCCTTCTGTAGGTGTTATGCGCGAACTCCCCGGAAGGTTATATCCAGAATTGTGACTTCCTGCATCGTGAGCCCAGATCCAAAGCCTGTCTCGTACGCTTTCCATACACTCTCCTTAGCGTTTCACCAAGAGTCGAGAAATCTATGACGTTCGCTGAAGCGGAAACACATATTGCAGAATCTCAAGAAGAAGGGCAAGGCACTGAAGAAGTTGCTAAAACGCAGAACGACTCAGTCTACTCCTTCCAATCTGTCGGATTTCTCCCCCAACTCTACCAGGCCCTTAACCATGCGTTGGATGCGAGGCCTACCGCTGTTCTGGAACGCCTCTTCCGGGTGAAAGACATTCGGGGACCAACGCTTCAAAGAGGCGATGTGTTCGTCTCTGATTGGACGGGCTGCGTATTTCAGGGCGATATAACGTCGTCGGCCACTTTTCCCGTACACAGCATGGTACAAAGACTGATTGAACAACATCATCTCACCGGGCTCAGTCTCCACAGCGTAACAGGGTACATCAGAGCCTGCCATCCCAAAGAACCTCGGTTCACTTTCCGCGTGACTGCGCTGGAACGGATCGAGGTCTTCGTGCATCGGCAACCTATGCGAACCGGGAATAACCCGCAGGGCGCCCTTTTCTTTCTGCATCGGATCCAGATACAACATAATCTTGATTCGGATGTAGTTGAGTTCTTCTACCCCCGGTCTGTCTGCATGCCAATGGTGTGCATCTCCCGAGGTTTGAATGCCCCTGTTACCTTCGGATCCAGCCCAGATAAAATCTTTCCCCAACAACTGTTCCATGGACTCGTAAATGCGCTTGTCCTCAACTAGTTGCGTCAACAGGGGATGTTTCTCGACAAAGGGCGACATCCTTACTTTCTCTTCCTCTCCTGGCGGACGCCCCAGTTCTCTCTCCCACACTTCTTCAGCCGCATGGGTGATCGTTTCCATCTCCTCTGGCGAGAATGTCTGTCGAAGAACCAGAAAACCGAAGGTTTTGAAACACGTAATCTGCTCTGCTGTTAACATCAGACCTCCCCTCAAAGTTGCATCAGCACACAGCGGCCAGCGCACTTAGGAACCCAGCAGGGCTTGGGTCGGAGAGAGCCAAGCGACCTAAGCCGTAAGTCCACTTTTATGAGTCGTTGCATAGTGCCTGTTATCGAGTGCCAGTTTAAGTGGACAGCAATAAACATTTACGAGGCCGCTCCGCGCCGCCCTAATATCCTAGCGACCGATCTGGCAGTATGCAAGGTATTCTCAGCACATGCCGGTCTTCATTCGCTTCTTAACACTGACTGATAAGGTGTTTTACTTCCGCCCTGCTTCGTATATATTTCCGTTAATGATAGGGGACACATCACATATCTAACCAGCAGCATTAACGCAACTTGCTCTTTTGCTCCTGTTGATCCGCTGGAAGCAGCAATAAGTATCAGGAGCATCGGAACATGGTTCTGCATACTCCGCTGCAGAAGTGGGCTTAAACTCCCATCGCCATCCCTCCGCTGCCCGCGTCTGCGCCGCCTTCAAGCACCCCGGTTTCAGGATCTATGGTAATGGCGTGGACCAGGGCGAGTCCGCCGTGACTTTGGGGCAGGCGTTCGATGGGATGCTTTTTGCGAACTTCAGCGCAGACAATTTCGGGAATACGTGCCTGACACTTGATAGAGTCGCCCTGGCAGTCGAAGCGGGGTGCCAGCACTGCATCACTGATGCTCATCCCAAAATCGAGCACGTTTAGAATCACCTGCGCGATCGAAGTGATAATGTAGGTGGCTCCGGGCGCGCCGATGACAACTATAGGTCTGTCGCCTTTGTAAACCATGGTCGGCGTCAAGCCCGTTGTGCGCCCTTTGCGCGGGGCGATGGAGTTTGGGTGTCCGGGCAGGGGATAAAAATTTGCCATCGAATTGTTATACATAAATCCCATCCCCGGCGTAATGACACCCGACGAAAAACCGAGAGAGTGTGTGAGCGCAACACAGTTTCCGTCTTTGTCCACCGCGCTCACATGAGTTGTGTCGGGCGATTCGGGCGGTGTAAAAGAGACACTAATAGGTTTTCCCGTATCGATATCTTGCCGCCACTCTAAGGCGCGCTCTTTGGATATCAACCATTCTAAAGGCACGTCAGCAAACTGCGGGTCAGCAAGGTGCAAATTGCGATCAGAAAAGGCGGCCTTCATCGCCATCGATACGAAGTAGATATAGTCAGGTGAATTGTGCCCCAGCGCAGTAAGGTCATGGCCTTCCAGGATGTTAAGGATGGAAAGCAGTGTCGATCCGCCGTGTGGCGGTGGGGAAGTCGTAATAGTAAAGCCGCGATATGTTGTGACAATGGGCTCTCCGTGGCGCAGTTGGTAGTCAGCGAAATCCTGTTCGGTTACGTAACTCCCGTTTCTGGCGAGGTCATCGCTCATGCGTCGGGCGAGGTCGCCAGAGTAGAAGTCGTCCGCGCCGCCCTCGGCAAGTTGGAGCAGGGTATCTGCATAGTCGGGATTGCGGAGTATCTCGCCCGCTTCGTAGGAGCTACCGTCGTCTTTAAGATAGATGCGGCTTGCCTCTCTATTGGCCTTGATGCCGTCCAGCAATGAGCTCCCTTCGGGATACTTTGCCACCTCCTTCCAGCGCGCCGCAAGGTGACTGTCTACCATAAAGCCCTCCTTAGCGATATGCGCCGCTGGTGCGATAGCGTGTTCCCACTGGATCGTGCCCCAGCGCTCCAGTATCTCAGCCAGTCCTTTGACCGCGCCGGGCGTGCAGACTGATCGGTAGCCTATCTCGTTGACTTTTCCCTTCAGGAAGTAGCCCCAGCCACCTGGATTCGGGCGGATAAGTATATCTTTCCACATCGTCGGTGTGGCATTTGAACCGGCAAGGGCAGGGGCGTCCAGAAGGATGGAATGGCGTTGAGAGCTGTGGGGGTTGTACAGATTGAGTGTAAGAAAACCTCCGATGCCGCACATCTGCGGGTTGACGACAGACTGCACCAAAGCACAGGTCACGGCAGCATCTATGGCGTTGCCCCCTTCCATTAGGACTTTTGCGCCCTCCTCGACGGCAATAGGTTGGGGCGCTACAATCATTCCGGACATAGGAGAGCTCCTGTATTATCTATATGCACCATATGCATTCGATCTGGGGGATCCAATTGAGCAACACAAAGTGCCGCACCACTCAAATCTTTAGAGTCCGTAAATCGCCTTTAGATTGCCTCCAAGGATGAGGGCGGCCTCTTCATCGGCAAACCCGATCTTCCGGATGCCATTTACTCCATGTACGGCGACCCCACTCGGAGAGTTAGATCCAAAAACGATGCGATTTGCACCGATTTCTCCACTGCGTACAATTTCCTTGATTCTTATCGGCTCTGCCGCAGCGATAAGCGTTGTACCGAGATAGATATTAGAATTCTCCACTGCTGCCTCCACGGCCAGGTTGATCCACTCACGATACCCCATGTGATCCATGATGATCGTCACGTCCGGGTGCCTCTCTGCAAGAGTGGCTATGTATCCGGGTGAACACCCGCTCATCGGTGAACCCGAATGAATCGTTGCTGGTATGTCCAGGGAACCTGCCAGCTCCATGATTGGATCAACACAGAACGAGTCCAGGCGATACCCATGAGCCGCAGCCATAAGTTTGAGCGTCCGTGCACCCGCATCCACACAACGCCTCAGCTCTTCGCATGCCTCGGATCCCATAGTCGGATTGATGAGACATCCCGGTATAATGCGCGATTCACCCTTGGCTGCGTTAAGGACTTGCATGTTGATTTTATGTGGATCCGGTGGTAAACCTCCGGGAAATACGACACAGGTATCGATCCCCGCTTCGTCTGCCACACCCAGCAAACCTGCCTTTCCATACGGTTTTCCGTCAAATTCTGCGGGCATATAGACTTCAAAATCAGCAATAAATTCCGTATTCATAGGTTCACCCATGTGCAAGGAAGGTTTAAGCCCAAGAAAGGTTTAAGCCCAAGAAAGGTTTAAGCCCAAGGAGGGTTTAAGCCCTGCACATCAAACTGAAGTGCTCCTCGGCACTCCCCGATTGAACCCCCGACTGGATCGAGGGTCGGGTCGTTGTCTGGAAATTAATACTGCGGAAAGTGTTCCTGGGTACCTGCAAGCTTTGGCCCAGCCGCAAAGTGGCCCTTCCATTTAATGTTGCAGCATCGAACCAAACGCCGTTCCGCGCTAGCCCTAAGCGGTAGCCGTAAGCAGTAGCCGTAAGCAGTAGCCGTAAGCGGTAGCCCTAAGCGCTAGCCATAATCTGTACTCAGATAGTCGGTAGAGCGGGCACGACCTCCCTTGCCAGCAGCTCCATCGAGCGCACCCACTTTGCTTTGTCGTCCCAGTCCTGCGTTATCATAAGCAGCGTGCTGAAACCGCCGGTCACGTCACATACAACCTCAAGCTGACGGATGCACTCGTCCACATCACCTATTATGCAATTGTTCTTCAGGATGTATTCCAGTGTCAGCTCATCATCGGACATGTCCGGATCCTGCTTGATCAGCGCCAGCATATCCAGCGATTTGAGTATTGTTCTCAGGTACTTGAAAGAGCGCCCGAACGTACCGTTCAGGGTGTGCTCCCATGCTTCTTCGTTCGATTCGCCGACATAGATGTTTCGTGAGACGCGCCAGATTGAGCGGTCAGGTTCAGGTCGACCCGCTTCCTGGGCACCGGCGCAATAAGTCCGCCAGTGTTCGGCGACCGTAGTAGCAGGAACAAGATTCGTGCTTATGGGTATGTACCCGCGCTGCCCAGCCGTACTAGCCGCCATTGAGGTACCCTTGACCACGCTCATTGCCAGCGGTGGGTGTGGTTTCTGGTACGGCTTGAGCAGTGTTCCTATCCCGAACTCATGATCGGGATTTTCGACCTTTATACGCCAGAATTGCCCCTGGAAGTCGAAGGGGGCTTCGGATTGCCACAATTTCAGGACCATATCGATCCCCTCCAGTGTCATCAGCCCCTGGGTCTTTGGGTCAGGCAGGTTGAACAACCCCCAATCGGTCGGCACCCCTCCCTGCCCAAAACCGCAATTCAGACGGCCGCGGGATAGATGATCCAGAAACGCCAGACGGACAGCGATATTGGCTGGATGGTGCTGGGGAACAATGGATACTCCGGTGCCCAGGCGGATGTTCTTGGTGCGTGGCAGCACATTGGCAATGAACAGGTCATTAGACGGGATGGGCTCCCAGGCCAGCGTATTGTGTTGGCCGATCCAGGCCTCGGTAAACCCGAGCTCGTCTGCGCGAACGACCAGCTCGATGTCCTCCTCGAAACACTCTGTCCGGTCTTTTTCCGGAGGATGCAGCGGCATCATGAACAGACCCAATTTCATCGTATGACCTCCCTATGGTTCGGCTTGATGTGAAATGCAATTCCCCTGATCTCCAGCAGACAATGGCCCCCGATCTCCCCCGATAGATTCAATCGGGGGTCAGGTTCCAACGCGGCTTCACCTTTAAGTTGACCCCCGATAGTTTCAATTGGGGGTTGACACAAGAGCGCGGCCAATGGCCTGACGCCAGTGCTATCACGGTCTCATAAGATAAGCGCCAGAAGGCTTCCATGTGTTGATCTGACCAGCCTGCTATATGGGGTGTAACCACAACGTTGTCGAGTTTGAACAGCGGGTTGGCTGGATCTGGTGGCTCTTGCTCAAACACATCCAGCCCAGCCGCCGCGATCGAACCTTCGGTCAGTGCAGAGACCAATGCGGGCTCGTCAATAACCGAGCCGCGCGATGTGTTGATCAAGATTGATGTGGACTTCATCAGCCCCAATTCGCGCTCGCCGATCAGGTGATACGTATCTTTCACGAGCGGACAGTGAACCGACACAAAATCAGATTGGGACAGCACGTCGTCGAGTCCCGCAGGGCGTACTCCCTCTTTTGCCATCGTCTCGGCGTTCACATATGGGTCATACGCCAGGATCGTCATGTCGAACCCACTCACTTTTCGCACAACGGTACGCGCGATGTGTCCGAAGCCGATCAATCCTAATGTCTGTCCACGTATGTGCCAGCGTGGCCGGCCCAGCGTGAAATCCCATTTACCGCTGCGCAGCGCGCGATCTTGAACAGCAATCTGCCGTACGACAGCCAACAACAAGCCGATGGCGTGATCAGACACCTCATCGCTGACCCCTTCCGGGGTATTAGCGACGACGATACCCAACTGAGTCGCCTCGTCTACCGGTATGTTGTCCGTACCACTGCCAGTTCGGATGATTGCCCCGCAGCGCGGAATGACCTTCAGGCTCTCGGCCGTAACCACCGGCCTGCCGCCGAACACCCACACCACATCCGCATCACCGGCATGCTGTGCCAGTTCCTCCTGTGTGGTACATTCCCTAACAATGAAGTCAATGCCTGCTTTTGCCAGACTCTCAGCTATCCAATCAGGTGGCAAGGCTTCATCATGTGACAACTGTTCATCCAGTGCGACTAACGCTACTTTGAAACGTGCCATGTCGCATTTCCTTTCCCCAATCTCCGAAATAATCGGAGGTTCAATCGGGATATAGTCGTAGACAGTAGAAGGGATCTCGCCCCCCTGTATGCTGTTCAATTAAGAGCTAACTTCGTTAGCCGCGCGATGGTTCTTTCATTTTCGCTTTGAGCTGCCGGGTCAGCTCGGCAAGGTGAGTGTCATTGGCCATCACCTGCTCAAGGTGTACCATCCGCTCTGCCCCTGCGGTGCGGATCATCGCTTCGCCGTGGATGCGATCGATCCAGAATCGCGCCTCTTTGCCCAGCACGGCGCGCAACTCCTCGAGTCTATCGTCGGGATAGCGGCGGGAGAAGTTCATCGTGAACATCCGTCTGCGCACTGACCCGCCGAAGGCGGCGTGCTTGAGGTTGTGGTTGAAGACTACTATGTCGCCGGGTGTTGTCTCCAGGACCAGGGCCGGGACTTCTCTGCCGTGAAGCCCCCAGACTTGCTCGCCTTCCCGGATGTCGCGGTCAATGGCATCGGCATAGGCGTCGCCGCAGCGGTGGCTGCCGGGGATCACACGCAGGGCTCCGGTGTCGCGCGTCAGCTGGTCGAGGTAGAAAGCGATCTTGATGCTCAGTATCCGCTCTCCGCTGTAGCCGTCGGAGTGCCAATTCGTGTCACTGGCGTAGAAGTTGCCGTCGCCGCTTGTGTAATTGAAGTCGTCGCAGCAGATACTGGCAGCGATGTCGTGGATGCGCGGGTCATCCAGGAGAGAGCTTAGGTACTCGCTTTGATCGGGGAACGGGAGGATGCAGGAGCGACTCACGCCGTCGTGGTCTTTGCCGTGGTGCCCGCCGCCGTGAGCTGTCCAGATGGCCTCGAACTCGCTGATTATATTTTTGATGCAGTCAGCCAGCAGCGCGGGAAAGTACAGGAAGCCGAACGTGTCGAAGAAAGCCATCTGCTGGTCGGTGAGTCGTGTTGATGCCATTGCAGTCTCTACCTTTCGATCTTCCCGTTTGAATCTATTGAGAGATCAGAACTCTCATGTGGCTCGATTTAAGCTGGGGGCTGCACCGGTCGTGTCCGATCCTGGGGCACAAGCGATCTACACCCGTTAGCTGTAACAACGAAGGATTGCTCGATCTGTAACGAACCGATGGCGGGCATAAAGATGCCCGCCTCCAGATTTATTACCATATCCGATTCAAGGGGCAGATCAGAGGGAACGTCGACGCAATCGTCCCGGATGCGCAGCCCGTTGTCCGCCACAACGATCGGGTAATCGCGGACTTCCAGTCCAAGGCCGTGCCCGTGCGGAAAAGATGCAGTGATGCCGTGGGCATTGAGAGTTTTCCACATTGCATCACTCACAGCAGATGCTCTGGCTCCCGGCTCGATTGTCTCGACACCTGACGCTATGCAGGCGCGCAGGGCAGCGTGCCTTTCAAAGAGATCTGTCGAAGGTTCGGACATCGTGAGTGTCGTGCCGCTGTCCGAAAAATAATGCTGATAAATGCAGCCAGAATCCACGTAGAGGAGATCGTCATCGGTCAGCACATAGTTCGGCTCAGTGGCAATGCCCAGACCGCGCACCCCGAATGCAAAATGCTCGAACTCTGCGCCCAACTCAGCCACACGCGAACGATAGCAGGCGACAAGATCGGCGACCGGGGTACCTGGACGAGCCAGGGCAAGGCTTTCCATTGCGGCCTCTTCGTTGATCTGGGCTGCTCGGGTCACCCGGGTGTTCTCCTCTGAACTTTTTACCATTCGAATTAAGCGGATGAGATTCGTGCAATCCTTAATTGTTGCCCCCGGCAGTGCTCGCGCAATTGCATCTGCTATCTCCACAGGCAGGCTCTCCATCTCCAGTCCGATGCGAGCGCCAGTCAGTCCCCGCCCGCTCAAGATGCTCAAGAGCGCGTCTGTGGACGTTGCATTGCGCTGCGGCCCATGAACCAGTTCATTTAAGCGGTTGATAGTGTCGGGCAGCTCGCCCGGAGGCAAAGAGTCGTCCAGTCCGGGGTCGCCGAAGATATGTAAGTCGCGCACCCACAGGTCGGCCGCATTCACCGCAAAGAGCGGGCTGACGACGAGGGCGGGTTCGCCTTCCAGCGGGAAGACTGCATATGCCTGGAACAAGTTGCTGGATGCTCCTGGCGTAATCATGTACTCTTTGAACGACGAATCGAGCCAGCAGTAGTAATCCGAGAAATAGGTGATGTTGACAGGCGAGGTAGCAATGAGCACATCTAAATCGTAACGACGCATATACTCCACAGCCCGCTCTTTGTTGAAGAGCATAATTCCTCCAAACAAGTACAGTATAGAGAGTTACACTAATTCGCTCTTTCCGTGCCGTTCTCCGGGATTCTCAGGTTCACCGGATGGCATCGTATCCATTGTGGTACGATCTCAGGGTTCATGTGCGACCCTCTGACAAATATCAGAGCCCGAGAGACGCATCTTCAGGATGTTAAGAACTGGGTGAAGTGCTCCCGGATGTAGCGGATGTTCTCCCGTACCCACAGGTCGCTGTCCTGCTCCCATGGGCCGATGGCTTCAATACACAGCCGGAGATTTTCAGGGTCTGGAGCTTGTTCTTGGAGAATCTCCATTATCGTCTCAAGATCAATCTGACCGCGGCCCAGGGGAACCAGAAAAATCTTGGGCACAGCATCCACTGACATGGCTTGGATACGGAAATCTTTGATATGTACCATAACCGTGTAAGGGGCGACACTGCGCGCTGCATCAACTGGATCTTCGATTACACCGACGGAGTTGCCCGTATCCAACATGGCTTGTAGCCAGGGCGAATCCACCCCCTCAATCACCTGGGCGATCTCACTACAACGATAGTCCAGATGGTTTTCTAATGCAATGACTATGCCATAGTCTTCAGCGATCTCGGACAGGCGCTTGAAGTTCTCAATCATGATTTCGATTTGGCGTTCGATAGGCGGATCCTTGGTAAAATGATTGTTGCAGGACACTCCCGTGTGCGTGGTGTCTATCACCCGGGCCCCCAACGCCCTCGCGACCTCCAATTCTTCGCTAAACGCCGCCCTATCCTGTTCAGCTTCATCTCCTGTAGCCACCCAGTCCACAGCTCCACTGGGGACAAACTCCATTTCTTTCTCCTCCAACAGCTTTCGTATACGCCTCCGGTACTCTGGCTCCTGAAACTTTTTCGAATTTCCGTAGAGCACTGATAGGCCCAGGTCGGCGATGTGATTGATCAGCCATTCCATACCCTCTTCTTCGGGAAGCGCATCGGGTATGGAGGAGAAATAGAGCAAGGGACGGCCGTTATAGAGAAAATCAGGTTGACCTCGATGTAAATGGGGGTAGAGCTCCCAGCGATAACAGGCCATAGAAATGCCTAATTTCATCTTTTAACCTTCTTTTTTTGTTGGCGACAGGCAATATTAAATGAGGAATCGCTCGAAGTGCGTTCGTATATAGTCAAAGCTTCCTCGCACCCACTGCTGGCTATCAGCGGTGCGGTGAGGAACCAGATCAAGACAGAGTGGCAAATGTTGCGAATCCGGAGCTCGAGTCTGGAGAATCTCCAGAACAGACGCAAGATCTATGTGGCCCCGGCCGATGGGAGCACCGAAGATCATCGGTACACCGTCCTGCGTTATCGGCTGGATCCGCAGATCCTTGAAATGCACCAGAACCGTGTAAGGAGCAAGTCTTGTTGCGGCGTCCACAGGATCCTCGATGAGGGCAATAGGATTTCCCGTATCCAGTGTGGCTCGTACCCAGGGCGAGTTTACGGCCTTGATGAGACTGACCAGTTCTTGTGAGGTATAGTCCATATGATTCTCCAGAGCGATGACCATCTTGCGCTCTGCGGCCATGGCTCCCAGGCAGGTGAAGAGCCGTGTGGCACGATCTAATTGCTGCTCAACCGGTGGATCGTGGGTGAAGTGGTTGTAGTCTACAGCTCGGCTGTGGGTGGTGCACACGACCGTGGCTCCCAAAGCTTCAGCCGTCTCCAGGCCAGGCAGGAACGTCTGCACCTCTGATTCATAGTCTTCGGCCGCCCAATTCAAGGACACGATCGGCACTATCTCCACTTGTCCCTCTGCCAGCGATTGTTTAATCTGTTTAAGAGCGCCGGGTTCCAAAGCCTGCCCCAACCCAAAAGACGCACATAAGACGGTAAGTCCCAGATCAGCGGTGTGTCGGATCAACCACATGAGACTTTCCTCTTCGGACAAGAAGGAAGGAACAGAGGAGAAATAGAAGATGGGGTGTCCCATATAGTTGAACTCAGGGCGCTGGCGTTGGGACCGTATAAGTGCTCCCTGGTGGCCCTCTACCAGCTCGGTGTAAGTGAGATCTTCCTGCAGGCTCAGATCCCAGCGATAGCAGCCCGACGTCATTCCAAGTTTCATAGGAGTTATTATACCTCACTGCGCCGTTACTTTACTACATTCGCGAAGTGCACGAGAATTATGGTGTTCTATCGATGGGGGTCTGGCTACAGTTTCGTCACTTTGCATTTAATAGCCTGGCTATCCCTGTTCAATCCGCTGCACGGCAAGAATCGTATTAGAGTAGCTTCTAAACAGGATATTTCACAATCAGATCTACTCTGTCCAGCACGACCTGACCTTCTAAGTTTGGAGGCCGGGAGTGTATCGCGACCCCGACTTCGTTCGCCCCATTTCGCAGCACTCCGAGCGGCACCGGGTACTCCAACCAGGTGTACGCAACTGAGCTTATACCCTTTCCAGACAATGTAGCCTCCACCGGAGTGTAGTTGTGTGGTTCTCGCCGGCAACTATCGTTGGATAGAGCCTGTCCATTCACGCTTACCGTCAGCGAGTCATGGATTGTGGTGAATCTCAGACGGACTCTCAAAATTGCGTCCACCTTCTCCGGGTCATCCGCGATGAAGAGGCGCACTGTCTGTCCGGGGACATCCTGCCCATTGATTAAGAGCACGGGCAACTGAGCTGTGTAGTCGTGGCTGGCAGCGTCCTCTTTATGGCCCCTGACCACATAGTGTTTCGTCTCTTGAGAAAGTAAGTGGGGGTCGTGAATCTCGGAGAGCACCTTACGGTCGGGGGCGACGATCGGCCAGTTGAACCAGGGTAGGTATATGCCGTCGGCGCCCTTGCTCCAGTACGCTGCGGCTCCTGCGTGGTAGTGCTCTGGGGTCGCCATCTCTTCCCCTACAGGCTCTCCGTCTTCTTCGGCCGGGCGCCCTATCTGTCGCTGAAGCGCGGAGAACACCTTACAGCTCGACCCGCGCGTCAGTTCGACGAGCCACTCGAACGGGAGATCCGCGTCCATCTGTTCGTCCACGTAGTAGTTGGGCACCACAAAGTCCAGCAGACCCTCCTTCACCCACGTCTCAACGTCCATGCCAGCAGCCAGATTTCCTGCGAGCGTCGGGAGGACGCGCGCTCCAAACACGATAGACCTATCGCGCCTTTTGGCCGTCTCGTCGATCATCAGCCTGTGCTCGCGCATATACTCAGTTAGGATCGGTGTGTTCTGTTCGACTTCGTCTTCCTCGAAGAAGTAAGGCCAGAAGTCCCAATCGATCTCGAAGCCATCTACATCGTACCTATTGACCGTTTCCTCGGCCAGAGCGAATCTCTCGGCGCGCACTTCTGGATACGCAAAGTTGAAGGCGTACTTCCCTTGTCCCTTCAGACACCACTCGGGATGGTCGATCTTAAACTGCCAGTTGAAGTAGTTGTCTACATCGTCCGGGGCCACCGAGTGTGTCTGGCGCAGGCTGGCGTAGAAGTCCAACCCCTTTTCGTGCGCCCTTTCAATAAGCAGTTGCAGGAGGTCCACGCCGCGTTCTTTGAGGCTCATAATATTCTCATGTGCGCGCCAGGTTGGGAGTGTGCCCCTATGAATGCCCGGAATGTCCTTGAACGTCTTGAGATGCGAGCCAAAGACCTCGCCTACCTCAGTAAGGTGGAACATGGCAGGCCCTGCGCCGAATCCATAGACAAAAGTATCGACCTTCGTTCCGGCTATCTCATCTACTGGCAACCTCGCGTCTTCAAGGCTTATCGGCGGCTCGAAGCAATACAGGTGATAGTGCCGAGCGTCGTTGTAAAACAGCAAGCGTCGTTTGCTCATTCGTCATCCTCTTAAGGGCTTTGTCTCCTGTTTTGTGGCTTTCTGAGGTGCAGCTGCCTTCTACCCAGGTCCGCTGGCGACAGACTCCATTTCCTTCTCTGCAACGCGGACAGAATCTTATCAAAACGATTTCTACACAGGATGTTTCACAATCAGATCGACTCTGTCCAGCACGACCTGACCTTCTAAGTTTGGAGGCCGGGAGTGTATCGCGACCCCGACTTCGTTCGCCCCATTTAGCAGCACTCCGAGCGGCACCGGGTACTCCAACCAGGTGTACGCAACTGAACTGATACCCTTTCCAGATAATGCAGCCTCCACCGGAGTATAGTTGTGTGGTTCTCGCCGGCAAGCATCGTTGGACAGAGCCTCCCCATTCACGCTGACCGTCAGCGAGTCATGGATTGTGGTGAATCTCAGCCGGACTCTCAAGATTGCATCCACCTTCTCCGGGTCATCCGCGATGAAGAGGCGCACTGTCTGTCCGGGGACATCCTGCCCATTCATTAACAGCACTGGCAACTGAGCTGTGTAGTCGTGGCTAGCAGCGTCCTCCTTGTGCCCCCTTACCACATAGTGTTTGGCCTTTTCGGAGAGTAAGTCAGGATCGTGAATCTCTGAGAGCACCTGACGGTCGGGAACCTCTATCGGCCAGTTGAACCAGGGGAGGTATATGCCGTCGGCGCCCTTGCTCCAATAAGCAGCCGCTCCTGCGTTGTAGTGCTCAGGGGTCGCCATCTCTTCCCCTACAGGTTCTCCGTCTTCTTCGGCCGGGCGCCCTATCTGTCGCTGAAGCGCGGCGAACACCTTGCAGCCCGTCCCGCTTGCCAGTCCAACGAGCCACTCAAACGGGAAATCCGCGTCCATCTGCTCGTCCACGTAGTAGTTGGGCACCACAAAATCCAGCAGGCCCTCCTTCACCCATGTCTCAACATCCATGCCAGCAGCCAGATTGCCTGCGAGCGTCGGGAGGACGCGCGCTCCAAACATGATAGACCTATCGCGCCTTTTGGCCGTCTCGTCGATCATCAGCCTGTGCTCGCGCATATACTCAGTTAGGATCGGTGTGTTCTGTTCGACTTCGTCTTCCTCGAAGAAGTAAGGCCAGAAGTCCCAATCGATCTCAAAGCCATCTACATCGTACCTATTGACCGTTTCCTCAGCCAGAGCGAATCTCTCGGCGCGCACTTCCGGGTACGCAAAGTTGAAGGCGTACTTCCCTCTTCCCTTCAGACACCACTCGGGATGGTCGATCTTGAACTGCCAGTTGAAGTAGTTGTCTACGTCGTCCGGGGCTACCGAGTGTGTCTGCCGCAGGCTGGCGTAGAACTCCAACCCCTTTTCGTGCGCCCTTTCAATAAGCAGTTGCAGCAGGTCCACGCCGCGTTCTTTGAGGCTCATAATATTCTCATGTGCGCGCCACGTCGGGAGTGTGCCACAATGAAGTCCCGGAATGTCCTTGAACGTCTTGAGATGCGAGCCAAAGACCTCACCTACCTCAGTAAGGTGGAACATGGCAGGCCCGGCGCCGAATCCATAGACAAAGGTATCGACCCTCGTTCCGGCTATCTCATCTACCGGCAACCTGGCGTCTTCGAGGCTTATCGGCGGCTCGAAACAATACAGGTGATAGTGCCGAGCGTCGTTGTAAAACAGCAAACGTCGTTTACTCATTCGTCATGCTCCTTGAGGCTTTTCCTCCTTATCCTTGGAGACTTTGCCTCCTTTTTTCTGGTGTTCCGTGGTTCGACTACCTTCTACCCAATCAGCTCAGAACCTATGGTTCCAGGATGTGGTCTGTGTTGTAGGACTTGCTAAAGTTAAGTCAGGGCCTAATTTTGAAATTCTTACGTGTAGACTATATCCTAAAAAGGAGAATACACTGGCGGAATGAAGATTAATGCAGGAGGTAAGATACAAAAGTAAACAGTGGATGTCAATAGGAATTCTTACTGATCAGAAGAGTAAAGACACATGGTATCCACCCTTATGGGATAATTTTGCCTATATTTAGGTGAGGACTGAAAAAAGGAGGGTAGATACCATGGAGAATGCTATCACTTATAGTGATGTTCTTGTTCTTAATCGTAATCCTGTTGATCTTCGTATCAAGATGGTTCAGACTGCTCAACAATACGGTGTCTCGTATGCTGCAAGGGCTTTTAATACAACACGCAAAAGCGTAAGAAAATGGCTGAAACGTTATCTTGAAGACCGATCCTTGAAGAGTCTAGAAAATCATACGAAAGCACCCATAAACCCTCACTGTTTGTTACCGGAGGAGATCAGAAAGCTGATTGTAAAGTTCCGACAGACCCATCCTTCTTTGGGATATCCGTATCTATTGGGTTTTCTCCAAAAACAAAATGTTCCAACTGATCAAATTCCCTCCAAACAGACTGCCTATGCTATCTGGAAAAAACACAATCTCATAAAGAAACGCAGGCGAAAATGGAGGAGAAAGAAACTTGTCTGCCAGTGGAAAAAGAAACTACGCCCCTTTGAACATATCCAGATCGATGCCAAACATCTGTGCGATATCCCCAACTACCTGAAACAACACTACAAAACAGGTGCCCAACTCCCTATGTTTGAGTATACTGCCAGAGATATCAAGACAGGCGGTCTCTTCGTAAGCCTGACAGACGAACAGAGCCTGATTAACTCCTGCATCTTGGCCGAAGCATTACTCCAACACCTGGAAGACCACAAGGTCTATCCACGAAAGATCCAAACCGACAACGGCAGCCAATTCGTCAATACCAAAGGATGCCCTTAAAAAGACCCTCTTTACCGACCTCATCCAACAAAGAGGCGTAGAACATAAACGTATCCCACCAGGGGCTACTACATACCAATCCGATGTAGAACGCGCCCACGGCCTAATCGAATATGAATTCTACGACACCATCAAGACTACCAACCGTGCCAACCTCTGCCGGAAACTCCAGACTTATCAATGGCTGTTCAATACCCAAAGACATAATAGCTGCAAAGAATCCAAAACCCCTCTGCACATAGCAACCGAACATACACCCACAGAAAACCTCGACCCTCAACTTTTTAACTTCCCAGTCTTGATTCTTGACTCTCTCCTCTCTATCTTTATCAAGGGTGGATACCATGTGCCTTTACCCGACATTTGATCTCTTCAAACTATTTACCGATGCTCTTGACTCTGAATCGGATCAGGTCCAAGTTGTACTAATTTGCATACAGGTTACGATTTACTCTAGCGTATGAATTCGTAGGGATGAGGTCTGCTCGACCCCAGGGTGGGATAACTCCCCTGCCCTTGATTTGACTTGCTTATTTGGAGGCTTCAACGCTGCCTGATAACCGAAAAGGTGAAGCAAATATAACTTTTAGAAATCACAATGGACACTTTTCAATTGACTTTGACTACATACTGAATATATTTCAAAAGGTAGTGTCTAAGTCGGATAAATCGAACTGATAGGAGATTGTACCGTGTCCAATTGAAGGAGGGATAGAACAAGCAGACAGCACTTTGGGAAGATAGGCAGTACCCTTTCTACTGTCTGCTCATTTTGGAAGGAGGTACCTAATGCCAGCGGAACCCGGAAAGACTAAGATAGGATTCATAGGACTTGGGATTATGGGCGGACCGATGTCCAGAAACCTCGTTAATGCGGGATACGAGCTTAAAGTCTTCAACAGGAGCGATAGAACCATAGTAAAGGAGGTAGTCAAGCTGGGAGCCACACGGGTCTCAAGCCCCAAGGAGGCGGCCGAAGGATCGGACATAACGATCACGATAGTAACCGACACGCCTGATGTTCAGGAGGTGATCTTAGGAGAAAATGGAGCAATAGAAGGAGCCCAAAGCGGATCTGTAGTCATAGATATGAGCACCATATCACCCAAGGCAACTCAGGAGATGGCAGAGGGCCTCCTTGAAAAGGGCGTAAATATGCTGGACGCACCCGTGAGCGGGGGGGACAAAGGGGCTATCGAAGGAACGCTCTCCATCATGTTAGGCGGGGCAGAGGATGTATTCAACGAGTGCCTTCCCGTGCTTGAAGTTATGGGCGGTAAGATCACGCTGATAGGCGATAACGGTGCAGGTCAGATGACCAAACTCTGCAACCAGATAGCGGTCTCCGTGACAAATTTAGCCACCGCGGAAGCCCTTATGCTCGGAGCCAAGGCGGGTCTCAATCTGGACAATATGTTGGCTGCAATCTCAGGAGGCGCCGCCGGGTCGTGGCAGATGACCAACCTAGCGCCAAGGGTGCTAAAAGGGGACTTCGATCCGGGATTTATGGTCAAGCTTCAGCAGAAAGACCTCAAACTCGTAATAGAGGCGGCAAACGAACTGGGATTATCTCTGCCGGGTGTCAGTCTGGCTCACCAGGCATTTAACATCGTTGAAGGCGCGGGATTTGCAGCTGACGGCACACAGGCCCTGATTAAGGCCTACGAAAGGCAGGCAGGAGTGGAGGCCAGAAGCTGAAAACAAGTAGACAGCAAACAGGGAGATTGCTTAGCTTCGCTCGCGATGACGGTGCTTCCATCTACCTTAGTTCATTCCGAGGAGCTTTGCCCTCAAGGTAATCCCGAAGCTGGGAGGTGGTGCCGCCTGTCTCCTGACTACTATTTCCCGGGATGGTATCAAGCTGCACGGAGCGCAGCTTTTGTGCCCTCCAGATCGAAGCAATCCATCTGGTTTGAGCGCATAAAGCGCGTCGCCAGATACATAGCCTGCTTTTCTGTCAGATCCCCTTCGCTCACTTCTGCCTCTAGCGCCCTGGTTAGCCACTTTCGCGCCTGAACCGCGTAAGCCACAGAGCTTGTGGGCCATACGGTGTCCCCTCCGAAGGCGAAGAGCTTGTTGGAGGGCACGGCGTGGATGAAGCGGCGGACGAATTCGCATGAGGCGTAGGGGTTGATAGACCATGCCCAGCAGATATCTGCGTAAACGTTGGGATAGTGCTTGGCCAGAGCGACCAATTCGTCGTTGTAGGGATAGGCGATATGCATAAGTACAAACTGAGCTTTGGGATATTGGGCCAGAATGCCGCACAGGTTGCCTCCCTTGATACGATCTATCGGCATGCGTCCATATCCGGCATAGTATCCGGTGTGCAACTTGAAGGGCAGGTTGTGCTGGATTGCAAGTTCAACGCCACGCGCCCAACACCAGTCACCTAAACATAGACGATCCTCCTCCAATAGCTCAGAACCTTTCAAAACCTTTTCGAGCACAGAGGCAGCTTCCTCGTCGCTCCTCTCCTTCCACAACAGCGTTCGATTGTACGCATGCTGGGCCTTGACTGCTATGGCATAGGATCCGAATTTCTCAAATATCGCCGCCATAGCCTCATCCAGATCTCTTATATTTTCCACCGTGACCCCGGTCTCTTCAGCCAGTTCCTCAAGCTTAAGGTCTCCGTTGCAGAATCCCCGCCACGATATATCGTAGAGGAAGAAATCCGGACCTGATGCATCTGGGAGACAGGGCCTGTTGAAGTTGTCGATCTGGACGTGGTCTAATTTAGCAACGTCTCGCAGAAGGCGAAGTCGCTCCCCGGGACGGCGAAGTTGTAAAAGTTTGCTCTGAGCTTGCTCAAGCCCTGGCGGAGTAATCTCCGATAGACCATAAATGTGCTCTGCGATCAGTCTCACCGCTTCACCGTACCCAGTATGTTGGGTCGCTTCCCAGGCCTTCTGGATGCCCATAAAGCGTCCCTTTATATCGGGGTCTGAACCATCCTGAAGCTTATCCACCACCTCCTGACTGGCGCCGGCAACAACTAAATCGGCGGGCACGTAGTTTCCGAAGAGATCTTGGAGAATGTCTGGTCCATTTTGAACCCATTCGTCCTCCAAACTTAAATGCTCGTGCGTATCGCACAGAGGTGTATTCTGTATGTGATAGTGAAGGTCTGTCGCCATAATTACAGTCTCCTTATGTTAATCAATATGTAGGGGCGAGGTCTCCTCGCCCCAGGGGCAGGGTAACCATGCCCCTACATTAGAGGATAACCAGTTGTAAAATGATCATAAAATATCAGTCAGAGCTCCAGGCCCGCCGAAGCAGTCGGATCCAGTTTCCGTGACAGATATTGGAAATGTCACCCTCGCTGTGGCCTCGATCCTCGAGGATCTTCGGTATATTTTGAAAGTCCGCAATTGTGTCGAGGTCGTAGGGCGATTGCTCCTTGCCGTATCCGCCGTCCAGGTCACTGCCGATGGCGGCGTGATTAGGGTTGCCCGCCAATTGACAGATGTGGTCAATGTGGTCCACGACAGTAGACAAAGTAACGCGGGAATTGTCGGCATTTTCAGGGTCAAAGAGGGGATCCAGCATCCAGTCGTCCAAAGCCACGCCGATAACACCGTCACGCTCGATGATAGCTCTGATCTGTTCGTCGGTAAACTGCCTGTCGTGGGGTACAAGCGCCCGGCAGCAGTTGTGGGTAGCTATGACTGGCCCGTTGAAAATGTCCAGCACCTCCCAGAAGCTGCCTTCCGATGTGTGCGTCAGATCCAGGATCATTCCCACTTCCTCCATAGCCTCCAGGAGCGCACGGGCCGCAGGCAGTAGTCCTCCTTCTGTCTGGGTTCCGTGAGCGTAGGTGCTGACACCGTAGTGCACTAGACTTACGATGCGAAGACCGATGTCCCACCATTCGGGAACTTGGTCGGGGCTTACGATAGGATCGGCACCCTCCATACTGAGTACATATCCGAAAGGTGTCCCGTCAGGATTGCGCTCCCAATCTTCTAGATGGGCGTCGAGGGTATCTCGATCCACCACCTTCCTGAGGATGCCCTTCTGCTCCATCAGCCTGTAGTATGCGGCCTCTGCCTGTGCTTTGGCGTAGGCAATGTCCTGTGTTCTAACGCCAGCAAATTTTCCTTCGCAGGAAGCTAGTCGGCAGTGCACGGTGCAGAAAAAGAGTCCGATTTTGCCCATCCGCAATTCGGGGTATGCAACGGTCCCCTGTCCGCGCGCCTTCCCGCTCATACCGGCTTCGTCCTTTCGGATTTCGGCCACAGGCTTCGTCAGGTCCCTGTCCCATTCCAAGGCATTGTGAGCCAGGTCTAAATGACTGTCAACGATCAACATTATTCGGGTCTCCTCTTCACAACATAATATATTTTCGTAGGGGTGAGGTTACGGTCGTGTTTTCATATTTATAGGGGGTGAGCCCCTTTACCCTAAGCGAAGGGAGCCATGACCCTACATTCTGTCTACTGTACGGTTACTCCTTCCAGTCCACCTATCGTCATAGCTCATAAAGTAGCCATCGCCGCCCCTGCCGGCGCCCATGATGATCCCGTTCCCCTCGTTCATACGTTGATTTATCATCCAGCGAAGTTGCCTCCGCTGTTTCGCCAGGTCCAGCTTGCCGTCATCGGTCCGATAGGTGCGAATTGCAATTACGGGTCCGACGAGACGACTCTTACGTGCTGCACTCATGAAGTTCTCCTTTTTATATTGATTGCGACGAGGAAGAGAGTTCCTCCAGAAAAATTGTCTCCACGTTGATCCCAAAGATACTAACGTGTATCCGCTCCGTCAAGCTTTTTTCTGGATAAGATTATCTGAGTTCCGGTAAATATCAAAATTTCAGCGGACAGTACCGGTATCGCTTGGAAACTTTCACAATCGGCCCTCTCACAGAAGGAAATGTATAGCACCTCTCCCCGATAGATTCAATCGGGGATGATAGTCAAGAAGATTATTCCAGCAGGTAGCACAGTGCTTCCTCGTCAGGTGTGAGGTCAGCCATGGATCGGAGCACTCGGAGGATATGGGTTCCTTGTTAGCTTTTCGCGATCAGTAAGAATTTGTCGGGTAAAGGCACATGGTATCCACCCTTGATAAAGATAGAGAGAAGAGAGTCAAGAATCAAGATTGGGAAGTTAAAAAGTTGAGGGTCGAGGTTTTCTGTGGGTGTATGTTCGGTTGCTATGTGCAGAGGGGTTTTGGATTCTTTGTAGCTATTATGTCTTTGGGTATTGAACAACCATTGATAAGTCTGGAGTTTCCGGCAGAGGTTGGCACGGTTGGTAGTCTTGATGGTGTCGTAGAATTCATATTCGATTAGGCCGTGGGCGCGTTCTACATCGGATTGGTATGTAGTATCCCCTGGTGGGATGCGTTTATGTTCTACGCCTCTTTGTTGGATGAAGTCGGTAAAGAGGGTCTTTTTAAGGGCATCCTTATGTATTGACGAATTGGCTGCCGTTGTCGGTTTGGATCTTTCGTGGATAGACCTTGTGGTCTTCCAGGTGTTGGAGTAATGCTTCGGCCAAGATGCAGGAGTTGATCAGGCTCTGTTCGTCTGCCAGGCTTACGAAGAGACCGCCTGTCTTGATATCTCCGGCAGTATACTCAAACATAGGGAGTTGGGCACCTGTTTTGTAGTGTTGTTTCAGGTAGTTGGGGATATCGCACAGATGTTTGACATCGATCTGGATATATTCAAAGGGGCGTAGTTTCTTTTTCCACTGGCACACAAGTTTCTTTCTCCTCCATTTTCGCCTGCGTTTCTTTATGAGATTGTGTTTTTTCCAGATAGTATAGGCAGTCGGCTTGGAGGGGATTTGATCAGTTGGAACATTTTGTTTTTGCAGAAAGCCCAATAGATAGGGATATCCCAAAGAACGATGGGTCTGTCGGAACTTTACGATGATCTTTCTGATCTCCTCCGGTAACAAACAGTGAGGGTTTATGGGTGCTTTCGTATGATTTTCTAGACTCTTCAAGGATCGGTCTTCAAGATAACGTTTCAGCCATTTTCTTATACTCTTGCGTGTTGTATTAAAAGCCCTTGCAGCATACGAGACACCGTATTGTTGAGCAGTCTGAACCATCTTGATACGAAGATCAACAGGATTACGATTAAGAACAAGAACATCACTATAAGTGATAGCATTCTCCATGGTATCTACCCTCCTTTTTTCAGTCCTCACCTAAATATAGGCAAAATTATCCCGTGAGGGTGGATACCATGTGTCTTTACTCTTCTCTCCAGTTTATTTTGCTGTTGACAACCAGCACAGGATCAATTATATTCCAACAGCTACGATAATGAGATCTGAACGCGAGGTTTCCCATCCATCTATCTATTTTAAGACAAGTTGCTTCCTGGAAATAGAGAGGAGATTTTACTATGGGTTGCTACAACTCTGCTGTCGTCAATGCTCCTGTAGAAAAGGTATGGGCAGCACTTCGAGATTTTCACAATATGTCAGTTTTTCCCAATGTTGTAGAGAAGCTTGACATCGTGGGCGATGCGCCTGGCACGCAGATAGGCGCGAAAAGAGTCTTGAACGGTGTTATTCATGAGACCTTGCTTGCCCTTGAGGAAGAGGCTCGGGTAGTACGATATAGCATTGATGATGGGCCAGAGGCCGTGTCCAAAGACAATGTAGTTGGCTATATCGGAGAAATCAGAGTATTTCCCGTGACGGACGAAGAGGCCACCTTTGTCCTTTGGACATCGAGTTGGGAAAGTAGTGGCGGCGGTGTTGCGGAATTTTGTAATCCTATATATAAGGCCCTGTTGTCTGATCTGAAGTCCGCTTTTTCCTGAATCAAGATCATATTCCTTTTCATCCTCGGCAAGCACCCGTCGTGCCTTACTGAATCGACAAGAAACCGGCGGAAATCTTAACACTATATGATAAGCCTTCATCTGTTGCTCACTTGGCAGAGCGGGTGGCCGTTAACCCACGGTGCCGCTATCGCTTCGGACTACGCTCATTACTAGGTGCCAAGCCTCGATGCAAGCTCATCGACAACATTGAGATTGCTTCGCGTACTACCTCGTGGCTTGTTGCCTCCCCCAGCAAAGCGACAGTGCCTCTCGTTTCGTGGTTCGTTGGCACTTTGCGCTCACTGAAAAAGGCGTGGCAGCAGCACACGCACTGTCCACGCCTCGCCGCAATGACCTTGTTTCCCGCTCATTTGTTAGACATCAAACGGAGAGACTTAGGATGGAAGACGACAAAATAAGACAGATAGAAGCGAAGATAGAGAAAATAACTGATCTTCCGACCCTTCCTGTTGTCGCTATGAAGATCATGGAGCTGTCATCTGATGCCGATTCATCTATAGTCGACATAAGTGAGGTGATATTGGAGGATCCTTCTATAGCGACGAAGACGCTTGGGATAGTTAACTCCGCTTTTTATTCTATTCAAAGAGAGATAACTTCTCTGACAGACGCCATAGTCATTCTTGGTCTCGGGAGAGTCCGCGAAGTCGTCACTAGCGTCTCAGTCTTCAGCGCGTTTCCGGAGGTATCCGGGAAGGATGAATTTGACAGATCCAAGTTCTGGGAACATTCAATCGGATGTGGTATGGTGGCCAGGATGATCGCCGACCGCCTGGGATATAAGATGGAAGGGCGGGAATACGTTGCGGGGCTCTTGCACGATATGGGGAAGATATTTATGGATCAATACTTTCACGAGGAATTTATAGAAGCGTTCGACAAATCGCTGAAAGATGAAATCCCGATGATCGACGCTGAGGACTCCGTCTTCGGCGTAAACCATACATACATAGGAAGCTGGCTTGGAAGAAAATGGAACCTCCCAAGTCCAATGATAGACGTCATATCCTGCCACCACTATCCTCTTGAATCGACGGTAGATCCCATACTCACGTCCATCGTCTATCTTTCAAACATACTGTGCAACTACAAAGGTATAGGCAAACAGACTAACGCCCCCTTGCCTTCACTTACCGATAGCGGGGGATGGAGGATACTCCAAAGTCAAAATCCGAGACTGGAAAAGATGGACATGGAAAGGTTCTTCGAAGATTTAGATGAGCAGATCCCTAAGATAAGAGAGCTTATAAGGATCTCCGGGGTATGAACTTTGGAAACATACCACCTTTTCCACCAAAGATCTCTAACCTGAACAACCTTATTCCTCTCATCTTCATCACATATGACACTATTGTAGAATAGTTGATAAATACTAAATAGTTGTTAAGTATATATATATGATCAAAAAAGGTTGGAAAAGAGTTAGAATTGTCGTATATTGGTGGTCAGTAGCTGTTTGAGGTGTTTCCTGATCCGAGTAAAGAGCCTGTTGGTGGTATGGCAACAGGATGAGCCTTCAATAAGGGGATTGCTGTTTGACCGAATCAAAGGAACAGTTAAAAGCTGATAGGAGGTCGGTCGGGAAGCTATCGCCTGCTGGAGAAGTTGGGATTGACCACCGGAAGGCTATGCTAATGGAGGTAGCCCAGCTGATCACCTCCTCACTCGCTTTAGAGGAAGTTCTGCCGTTGACCCTGGAGTGGGCAACTAAGGCGATGGACGCGGAGGCTGGGTCTGTTATCCTTCTGGATAAGATATCGGACGAGTTGGTCATTAAGATAGCCACAGGACTGAAGGGGCAAGAGGTGCAGGATAAGAGGTTCCAAAAGGGTGAGGGAATCGCAGGATTGGTTGCCGAGACAGGGGAGCCTAGGATCGTCACAGACGTCCGGCAAGACAAGCACTTCTTGGAGAGTATTGACCAGATGACGGGGTTCAAGACCCATTCGGTCCTGGCTGTGCCGCTGCAGGTCAAGGGGAAGATCTTCGGCGTCCTGGAGGTACTCAACAAGCGAGGTGGACAGTTCTTCGACGATGAGGATTTGAAGGTATTCACAATCTTTGCAGACTTGGCAGCCATCGGTATCGATAACGCGGGACTCCACGAGGAGCTTATAGCGGAAAATCGACGGCTTCAGATACGATTAGAGCTGGAGCATACAATCGGGCAGAGCCAGGCAATGCGGGGGGTTGCCCTGCAGATCGAACGCGCTGTCCAGCGAGAAGTAACTGTTCTGCTGTTGGGGGAGAGTGGGACAGGGAGGGGGCTGGTCGCCCGGGTGATCCATGATCGGAGCCCCCGGCGGGATAAGCCCTTTTTGACTGCGGATTGTAGGGTGATGCCGAAGGGGCTCTGGGAGAGTGAACTGTTCGGCTACAAGAAGGGTCTCTTTGAAGTGGCGGATGGTGGGACGATATTCTTAGACGAGATCGGCAATGCACCGCTGGAACTTCAGACCCGGCTGCTGCATGTGTTGCAGAAGGGGGAGATCCGTCGAGTCGGGGAGACCCAGGTTCGCCGGGTTGACGTGCGCTTGATCGCTGCGACAACCCGGGATCTCAAACTGGCTGTGAAAGAAGGGACGTTCAGAGAGGATCTCTTCTTCCCCCATTCGCCATATTAGACCCGAAAAATGGTTGTCAAAGTCGCCAGAACATGTTATATTACAATAAATAAGACTCATAAATGGCGGATAAATATTGATCATCCAGAGGGTGAAAGAATCAAAGTAGGTTTTGATGGAGGAATAAAGCTTGAATTTCATGGTGCAAAGGTGACATCAAACGGTGGACTTCTTGCGTATCGTGACCTTGATTACGCACTGGGATTATTTGATTCGGTATCAGCGGTTTTTACCGATAAACGCACAGGCCGTAATATCCAACATGATATATCTACTCTCCTGCGTCAATCGATATACAGCCGTCTTGCAGGATATGAAGATGTAAATGACGCCGAGCGATTATCCGTTGATCCCGTCATGCGAGCGATTACCGGAAAGAAGGACAAAGGCAGGCAAGCTGCCAGCTCCAACACGATAGGACGTTTTGAAACTGATATACTGACTCAGCATGACAATCTCAGAAACTTGTCAGATATCAATGGCAAGTGGGTTCAAAAAGCGATGAGTAAAACACAGCATCAACGAATCATTCTGGACATGGACAGTTCGGAGAGTCCGGTACATGGCCAGCAGGAAGGATCAGCTTACAACGGTCATTTCGGATGTACCTGTTTTCATCCAGTGTTCTGCTTCAATCAGTTCGGGGATTGTGAAGGAGTCCTACTTCGCTCTGGTAATGTTCACAGTGCTGATCGTTGGAAGGAAGTTCTGGAACCGATCGTCAAGAGATACGAGAGCAAGAAGAATAGGAAATACTTTCGAGGCGATGCTGCATTCGCAAAGCCTGAGATTTATGATTATCTGGAGGGAAACGGCTATTTGTATGCCATTCGGCTTCCCGCAAATGAGATACTCTATGAAAAGATACGATACCTGCTGACTCGGCCAGTTGGACGACCGCCGAGGAAACCGATTGTATCGTTATATGAATTTCAATATAAAGCGGCCAGTTGGGATCAATCGAGGCGAGTGGTCGCCAAGGTTGAATGGCACCAAGGGGAGTTATTCCCAAGAGTGGGATTTATCGTGACCAACATGAGCGCCAAGCCAGAAGGCGTGGTACACTTCTACAATGGCCGTGGCAGAGCTGAGCAGTGGATTAAGGAGGGCAAGTATGCTCTGAACTGGACCCGACTCTCATGCAAGCGTTTCGTCTCCAATCAGGTGAGGCTCTGGCTGTTTGTTCTGGCTTACAACTTGGGCAACTTCCTGCGACGTTTTGTTCTTCCGAAGAAAATCAAACACTGGTCACTACGCAGCCTCCTCGTGAAATTTATCAAAATCGGAGCGAAGATTGTCAGACACAGCGGATATATTACGTTTCAAATGGCTGAGGTTGGGATAGACAAGAGGTTATTTGCCGAAATATTATCCCGGATTGAACGATTGCGATGTTATTCTGTTTAAACTGCCACATTTTTTTGTGAGTCGATGGAGAGGTGTCTCTAATTGGAGGATTTAAACACAAAGAAAGTGATAATTCAGAGGAAAATACTATTTTAATTGAAAAAAGTACTTGTTGAAAAATGTAAAAGTGGTAATATTAATTCAGAAACAAGAATGTATCGAAATATAATCCCTCATGAATGTGATATGGGGAATGTCGGTTCTTATGCCTTAACGTCGTTCCTATCGTCCTGCCGCCGCTACGCGAGCATATCGAGGACCTTCCCTTTTTCCTTGTCGATTACTTTATTGAGAAATACAATCAGGAGTTAGGTGGAAGGGTTAAGGGGGTATCGTCAGAGGTGATGCAGGCATTTTTGTCCTACTCCTGGCCGGGTAAATCCGGGAGTTGGAGAACGTCATCAAGCAGGTCATTGTGATGGGTAAGGAGGGAAGTATTTGCCTGGAGGATCTTCCACCTGAGATAACGTGTGTAAAATAAACTAAGTATCTTGACAAAATTTGTCGGAAATATTAAGTCAGTACAGGTGAGATTGCTTCGCTATCCCCGATAGATTCAATCGGGGATCGGAATGACGGTCGCAAGGGACCCGCAATGATATTACTTGGCTTTTGCTTATTGTCATCGCGAGGGGCACTTGCCCAGACCCTGTCAGGAGATGCGAGAAGCGGAACCAATCTCAAGGTAAGGGAGGCAGTACCCTGTCTACTTGTTTACGCTACCTCTTTTTCGAATATCTGGATCTTGAATGCGGCCTTAAGGACATCATCTATACTTTCGGCAAGTATGAACGTCATCTTGCCTTTGATATTCTGGGGCACATCCTCCAGGTCTTTTTCGTTCTTCTTGGGGAGTACGACGGTCGTTATGCCCGCCCTTTGAGCCGCAAGCACCTTCTCCTTGACTCCCCCTATCGGTAGGACCTTTCCCCTCAGCGTGATCTCTCCGGTCATGGCCACGTCCCATCTTACAGGATGACCCCTCATAAGGGAAACTAAAGCCGTCACTATGGTAACTCCGGCAGAGGGTCCATCTTTGGGGATAGCTCCTGCTGGCACGTGGATGTGAATATCGTTCTTTTCGAAGAAATCCTCGTTTATGCCCAGATCCACCGCTTTCGATCTCACGTAGCTTAAAGCCGCCTCGGCCGATTCCTTCATTACGTCTCCGAGTTGGCCTGTGAGGGTCAAGACCTTGTTCCCCTTCATCTTCGTAGCCTCAACAAACAGAATATCCCCTCCTGACTCAGTCCATGCCAATCCGGTGGCGACCCCAGGGTCGCTGACCCTTTCGGCTACATCCGAAAAGAATCTGACAGGACCCAGGTATTTGTGGAGGTCGTTCTTTCCCACCTTAAATGGGCCCTTTTCTCCCTCGGCTTTCCTTTTTGCAATTTTTCTGTATATAGCCCCGATCTCCCTTTCGATGTTCCTCAATCCAGCCTCGCGCGTGTAGTTCCCTATCATCGTTAAGATAGCCTGCTTGCTCAGCTTGAGATCCTCCTTGTTAATGCCGTGTTCGTTCAATTGCCGCGGTATCAGGTGATGCAGCGTTATACGGACCTTTTCCTGTGCTGTATATCCATGCAGCTCTATAACTTCCATCCTGTCTTTCAATGCCGGAGGAATCGGCGCAAGGAGGTTGGCAGTGGTTATGAACATAACCTTGGAAAGGTCGAAGGGAACGTCCAGGTAGTGGTCGGAGAACGAAAAGTTCTGCTCAGGGTCCAAAACCTCTAAGAGCGCCGCCGAGGGGTCACCTCTGAAATCTGCACCCATTTTGTCTATTTCGTCTAACATGAAGATCGGGTTATTGGATTCGGCCTTCCTTATGCTCTGTATGATCCTTCCGGGCAGGGACCCTATATAGGTTCTCCTGTGACCTCTGATCTCCGCCTCGTCCCTTACGCCCCCCAACGAGATCCTGATGAACTTTCTCCCTAACGCTCTGGCTATGGACCTTCCCAGGGAAGTTTTTCCTACGCCCGGAGGTCCGACAAAGCAGAGGATGGGACCCTTGGTATCTGGCTTTAGCTTTCGAACGGACAGATATTCTAATATCCGCTCCTTTACCTTCTCAAGGCCGTAGTGATCCTCATCCAGCACGCGCTTGACACCCTTAATGTCCAGATTATCCTCTGTAGAAACTGACCAGGGCAGGGAGATCAGCCAGTCCAGATACGTCCTTGCCACAGTGTACTCCGCAGCAGCGGGAGACATCTTTGTTAGTCTGTTCAGCTCCCTTTCGGCTTCCTTCTTGCCCTCCTCGGACATCCCGGCGGCCTCTATCTTCTGCCTCAGCTCCTCTATCTCCATCTCCTGCTCGTTCCCCTGGCCCAATTCCTTTTGTATAGCCTTGAGCTGCTCCCTTAGATAGTGCTCCCTTTGCAGCTTGCCCATCTCAGCCTGCACATGACTTTGGATCTCAGATGCGGCTTCCAGCGTCTCCAGCTGCCTGCTTACCAGGATCGTGAGCTTGGAGAGACGTTCCTTAACGTTCAACGTCCCTAAAATCTCCTGCTTTTCATTAACGTCCATGTTAACCATCCAGAACGCCACAAAGTCGGCCATCTTTGAAGGCTCGTCCTCAAGATTGATCACCGATATTTGGAGTTCGTCCTGAAGGTGCGGGACGATGGAGACTATCCTTTGGAACTGCAAAGATATATTACGAGCTAATGCTTTAACTTCTGGAGAATCGTCCGGTATATCGTAGAGTTTCTCTACGGAGGCTTTCAGATAGGGATCGGTCTGCGTAAACTCCTTAAGTCTTACTTTTCCCTTGCTATTTACAAGGATATGGATGTTATTGTCCGGCATCCTCAGCATCCGCACGATCTCAGCTATCACACCCACATCGTATAGATCATCGGGCGCGGGCTCCGCTACATCCTGATCCTTCTGTGTTACTATTACAATAGTCCTGTCGTTGGCTATGACTTCGTTCACCAGTCTAACCGAGCGTTCGCGACCTACTGTAAGAGTTGACATTATTGAGGGATATAGAACCATTCCTCGTACCGGTAGGACGCCGAACTCCTTCACCGGACCAGAGAGGGGTTCTTTTACGGCTATCCCTGAATCTTGATCTTTTGTTTTGGAGTCATCTATCATCGCAATTTCCCCTTTTGAAGCATAGATTATGCAGACCCTAACGTCTGCTATATACTCCTTCACAGACTATACGGATATATCTCCAAATACAGTATTAATAAGCAAATTCCGTTCCAAAGGAACTGGAGATGTTATCGCTTGTTCGATAACTTATGTATATCCTAACGTATTACCCAAAAGTAATATAAGGGAAAAAGAGATCACAGAGACCTCGATACTACTGCCATTATTACATATTTGATGTTGCAATGACAGTTATGTCTGCCAAAACAGCACAGATGGTTAACAGACCTGTTAACCGTTCACTCCCTGTTAAATCCTCCAAAGCCAGCGTTCATAAAAGGGGAGATTATGCTTGACTTAAAAGCTGTGGATCGGTAAATTATGTGCGAGGATTTGCTATGGCGTCTTATGATTGTATAGATATTCGATCCCTTACCATCCCCCGGATCAAGGCAATACTTTCAGAATGGAATGAGATAAAACCTCAAGTTATGAAAGCATTAGAGAGGGATCCAAGGGCGGGGGTGCGAAGACTTGGTCTATCCTTTCGGAAAATGATAGCGCGTCAGACTGCAGAGAGGGAGCGGCTGAAGAATATGCGGCGTCTGGAGGAAAGACTCTGGGATAGGGGAGTGGAATTGATAGCCGGAGTGGATGAAGCGGGAAGGGGACCCCTTGCCGGACCAGTGGTAGCGGCGGCCGTGATCCTTCCCGAGGACACAATCATCGCAGGATTGGACGACTCCAAGAAGCTTACGCCCCCGAAAAGAGATGAGCTATTTGATACTATCAAAGAAGTTGCGCTATATACAGGTGTGGGATCGGTAGATAACGAAGAGATAGACAGCACTTCGATACTGCAGGCGGCTTTAAAGGCCATGAGGATCGCCGTAATGAATCTGGGAGTTAAACCGGATCATATCCTTGTAGATGGCAATATACATCCAAAGACGGGATTTCCCGAAACGCCCGTTGTAGATGGCGACGCCCTGTCTATGTCCATAGCGGCCGCCTCCGTTATAGCCAAGGTGACGAGGGATCGAGCGATGCTCGAATACGAGGGGAAATTCCCCGCATACGGATTTGCCCAACACAAGGGCTACGGGACAGCAAGGCACATAGATGCTCTCAGGCAATACGGATCTTGCAAGATCCACAGGCGTTCTTTTCAAGTAGTAAGGGATTTGGAAAATCCCGAATCCAGGGACTTTGTTATTTTCAAAGAGAAGATTAAGAGGGCAAGAAGTGTTTCGGAGCTTGAAGACATAGGAACGTCTATAGGGAAGGTAAAGGGGAAGCTTACAAAAGATCAGTTATCCGAGTTGAGAGGTATGTATAGAAAATATCAGGACTTTTTCAAGAAGACAGGAAACCAAGGGGAAATGATAGCCGCAGAGTTTCTGGAAAAGGAGGGGTACAGCATAGTCCAAAGGAACTATAGATCCGCCGAAGGAGAAATAGACATAATAGCCAAAAAGGGAGATATTCTCGCATTTGTGGAGGTGAAAGCTGATAAGACAGGTGCTTTCGGGGCACCAGAGCTGAAGGTGGATAGGAAAAAGCAAAAGAGGATTGCGAAAGTGGCTGCGGCCTTCTTGCAGAATAATAACGTGCCAGATGTGGATCTCAGATTCGATGTGATAACTGTAGATCTTAAGGGTGAAAAAGAGAGGTTAGAGCACATCGAAAACGCGTTCTGGGTCGAAGAGGATTGAGGGATGCAAAAAGGGACAAATAGGCTAAGCATCTTTTCGTGGTGCATGTACGATTTTGCAAATTCCTCGTTCACGACGGTAGTGGTGACCTTTATGTATTCCGTCTATTTCGTCAAGGAAATTGTAGGCAATGAGATCGAGGGCATGGCTTTATGGTCCTGGGGCGTTGCCATTACAGGAATAACAGTTGCGTTACTTTCTCCCTTTATGGGCGCGTTAGCGGACCGCGGCGGCTATCGCAAACTGTTCCTTTTGATCACAACTGCCGTTGCGGTAACAGGTTCGGTTATTCTCTACACCACCCTGCCTGGGCAGATTTCAAAAGCGCTCTTTTGGTTTGTTGTGGCGAATATCGCGGTCGAAATGGGATCGGTCTTTTATAATGCTTTTCTGCCTGACATCGCACCGCCGGAGGTGATAGGACGCATCTCAGGTTACGGTCTGTCGTTGGGATATGCAGGTGGTCTGCTGGTAATGTTCATCGCCATGGTTGGATTTATGGAGCCAGATGTGCTGTGGTTCGGTTTATCTACGGAAGCCGGCCAGAACATAAGGGCGGCCAACCTTCTGGTGGCGGCCTGGTTTACGGTCTTCAGTCTTCCGATTTTCCTGTGGGTCAAAGAGGATAAATCCCGGATCGTCAAAAAAGTGGTGCGACCACTACGAGGTGAAAAGATTTTCTCCTCCAGCATAAAACAATTAGTGGATACTTTTCATGAAATTAAACGGTATCGGCAGATTGTCAAATTTCTTGCCGCCCGCCTGATGTACAACGACGGGTTGATCACGATTTTCGTCTTTGGCACTATCTATGCGGCAGGGACTTTCGATTTTACTCCTAAAGATATCCTGATCTTCGGCATTGTTTTGAACATCGCTTCCGCAATCGGCGCTTTGGTTATGGGATTTATGGATGATGTTCTCGGAGGGAAGAAGACCATTCAGATCAGTCTTTTTTTTCTCATTTTATCTTCCGCTATGGCGGTATTTGCTCCTAACAAAATTGTATTCTGGGCGGCCGGGATAATCTTGGCCATCTTCGTAGGTCCCAACCAGGCGGCCAGCCGTTCCCTTATGGGACGCTTTGTTCCGCTCGATAAGGAGACTGAGTTTTTCGGTTTCTTCTCCTTTTCGGGAAAGGCCACGGCGTTTTTGGGACCGTTTCTTTTGGGCCTCCTCGTGGAAATATTCGGTTCCCAGAGGGCAGGTATGTCTGTCGTTCTCCTCTTTTTTGTAACGGGTAGTTTGATTTTAGCGTCTGTTGACGAAGAAGAGGGCATACGAGTTTCCGGGCGCACATAAAAAATGAACACATATACCAGGACATTATCATTTGCAGTTCTTTTAGGGCTATGTTTTATCTTTTGTGGGACAGCTTACGGTTGGGGGTACAACACACACAGGCTTATAAATAGAAAGGCTGTGCTTTCTCTGCCCGATGAGATGTCGGCCTTTAAAAGCTACGCCGAGTTTTTGGGGGACCACGCTTCGGACTTGGATTTCCTAAAATATATATACACAGAGGACAAGAACCGGCACTACATGGATTTGGATATGCTGGACGAGTATCCTTTCAAAAACGCTCCCAGAGACAAGGACGAGGCTATAAAGAAGTTCGGAAGGGAAAAGTTGAACAAGGCGGGACTCCTCGCCTGGGCTGTGGGAGAGTACACAGAGAGGCTCTCAGAGTCAATGAAGCACAGTTGGTGGCTCCATACAGCGTGGCTGGCTTCGGTATTAGGGCACTACGTCTGTGATGCCTGCCAGCCTCTTCACGCCACCGAAAACTACAACGGACAACTTACGGGAAATGAGGGCATCCACAAGAGGTTCGAAGTGGAGATGATCGACAGGCATATAGCCGATTTGGATCTGAGTACTGACGAAGTTGTATTTGTGGATGACCCTGTGGAGTTTGCGTTCCAGATCCTGACCGAATCGTGGAAGGGAGTAGAACCTGTCCTCAAAGCGGACGACGGAGCCAAGCAAGTATCGGACAAGTACGATAACGAGTATTACGAAGCGCTGTGGAAACGGACAGGGAAATTGGCCGAAAGCAGGTTGAATCAGGCTGTCTGGGCAATCGCGTCTCTGTGGTACACAGCGTGGGTAAAAGCGGGGAGACCCGATATACCGCCCGTTGAAAACTTTACACTGGGGGAGCAATAGGCCTGAACGACCCTTCTATTTCTTTGGGAGTTCTTGGCCAAATAGATTATCCGTTAGTGATAGAGCACATCGGGAAGGTCTTGGTAAGCTGTCAAAGGCACAAAGTGGTGGCGGGGAATACGCAACAGAAACGTGGAAAGCCTGAAGATGTGGATAGAAAAGGGCATGAGGTTCATCGCTTATTCTTGCGTTGCGGAACTCCTCAGGAATTCTAGCCGCACAGAGCGTCGCGGAGCTCAGAGGGTGCTAGAACTGAACTGATCTTGTCCCTTCAAAGTTTATCCCAAGAATTATGGGAACCTATTCTTCTCTACAGGCGTCTTATAAATGTAATCCCTCCCTCGCACGGTAGGGTGTCGATGCAAAAGTTTGCGCGATGCCCTATCGTGTTTTTATTACAAACAAGGGAGCCCGTCTTCACAAAGACAAAGAACTCTTTCCTGCCGAATTCTCCGGGTTTATTTTTCAAGACTCCAGAGCGTTGACCTGTCTCGTCAATCTGGACTTATTTCTGGCAGCAGTATTCCTGTGTATAATTCCCTTCTGAGCCATCTTGTCGATTATGGGAATCGCGGCGGCGAGAGCCTTCTGGGCGTCCTCTTTGGCATTGGCTGTCCGGACATTCTTAATAGCTGTCCTTAGAGTCGAGCGCGACGCCCTGTTTTTAGCTCTTGCAGCCCTACTGGTCTTCATCCTTTTGATAGCAGACTTATGTTGCGGCAAGTACGGCCTCCTTTGGTTTGACCTATAGTTTCAGTATTCGCATTGGAAATGTGTTCTTTAGTTTAACTCAATATATAAAGCTACTCTCTTTTGCTATCCTTGTCAACAATATTTTCAATCGCTCTCGGACTTCATATATCTGAACATTTTGAGCATCTTTATCAGCCCCAAATTCCTCTCGGATACGACCTCCTCCTGGGTTTTTGATGCGTAGTCATAGACACCCCTGCCTGTCTTTACGCCGTAGTGTCCATTTTCCACAAGTTCCTTGAGGATCTTCGGAGGCTCTGTAGAATTATCGATCTCTTTCAACAGATAGCCGGCGATCTTATAGACCGTGTCGAGTCCGGCTATGTCGAACGTCTGCAGGGGACCTATTACGGAGTATCGGAATCCGAGTCCCTCCCTTATCGAAAGATCTATGTCCTCTGCGTCCGCGATCCCTTCCTGGAGGATGCTGTAGGCTTCTCGTGCGATTGCAAACTGCATCCTGTTGGCTACAAAGCCCGGGGCGTCCTTTTTGACCATCACCGGCTTTTTGCCAATTTTAGGACAAAGATCGCGAACTTTTCTGAGAGCCTCGGCCTCCGTCTTTTCTCCTTTGATTATCTCGACTAATGGCATAATGTGCGGCGGGTTCCACCAGTGCATACCCACCACCCTTTCTGGCCTTTCTGTCGCTCTGGAGATTTCGGTTATGGGGAGACCGGACGTGTCTGTGGATAGGATAATGTCCTGCCTGCATATCTGGTCTAACTTTGAGAAGATGGACCTTTTTATCTCCAGATCTTCCGGGACATTTTCGTTTATAAAGTCCGAGTCGGACAGATCCTGAATATCTGTGGTAGTGGAGATCTTGGATAAAGCCTGTTCAGATTTCTCTTTTGTGATAAGGCCGTTTTCTTGAAACTGCCTTTGATTCAGCCTTATAAGGTCCAGACCCCTTTGAAGCCCACCGGGGGTTCTACTGTGCATTATGACGTCGAAACCGGACTCTGCAAAGGTTTGGGCTATCCCTGCTCCCATATTTCCCGCTCCCACCACTCCCACGATGTTGATGTCTTTTCGAATTAGCATATTATGTTTCTCCTTTCAAAGCCTGCCTCTCATCCGTCGGAGGTACTCCGCCGCCTTCCTGTTGTTCGGGTTGAGAGGGACCGCCTTTTCGAGATAACTCCTGCCTTCCCCTCTTTCTCTCTGCGCCAGTTTGACCCGCGCGAGGAGATAATAAGGCGGAGAACGATACGGATCCAGCTGGATCGCCTTTTTCAGCTTCTCCTCAGCCTTGAAGTATCTCTTAGCTCGGAAATACACTATCCCCAGGTTGTAATGGAGCGTCGCTGACTCTGGGGCTACAGTAGAAGCCTTCTCGTACTCCTGAAAAGCCTTCAGGGTGTCCTGTAAAGCTATGTAAAAGTCCGCCTTCGAGAAATGATAGTTGGAAACGATCTTGGCCGTCCATTTGTCCTTGTAAGAGGGGGTGGTAGAGAGGGAATCCGGATCTACAAAGTTCCCAAAATGGTCCCGGATCCGATAGTCGGAGCCTTCTTTTACGACCCGGTAGCAGAGTCCCTCGGGCATAAGGGTGTATCCGGGAGCAAAGTCGAGGTTTTTCTTGATAACGTAGTAGACAGGGCGATCTTCCTTCTGGATGAGGGCCCTTTCAACTCTGCGCCGAAACTTTGATTTCTGCTGGAAGGGGAGTTTGGCGTAATCCTTCCCGTAGATACCGCTGAATACAGGACCATCCCTGTGGTAAAGATCCACATCGGGTCGCATGTTCTCTACGACCTTCAGATAGTCCAGTATAAACGATGCGTCGTCACCCTCTGTTAAGAGAACGGCCGAATGATCCAAAGACCTTAGTATATCTCTTCCATAGTCGTATGCGAGCCTGTTCTGGCTCAGGTCATTTCTGTGGAAATTAAACGCTAAAGGAAAGACAGCAAGTGCGATCATAACCGCCGATATTACATTTCGTGTGGAAAATCCGAAGGATATTTCCCCCGTTTTCTGCTGAATATACGTCAGAGCGTATGCGATCCAGATGGAGACCACGAAAAACGATGGGATAAAGAACACCTGAATATCTAGTATTCTATAGTTGATCGCATAGAAAACTGAGAGAGTAAATATCAGAGCTGAGAAGGCGAATATCCTCCTGTTAGACTTCATATTTGCGACCATTCCCACGGGCGCAAGCCAGATTACGTATGTGGTGAACTCTCGAGGGAGAGATTTAATGTACTTCAGCAGATTATAGAGCGCGGACTCGGCCTGCAGCTGGAAGGGAAGGCTGAACATCCTGTGAGAATATGTGAGCATGTATCTTAAAAAGTCGCTCAAGGTATCTACAGGAGCCCACCTAAATGGTAGAGATGGATCGTCTCTGAGGGGAAGATATATATAAGGGGTCAGGCCCAGGATCACAAGGGGAAGTAGATACGCGAAATCTTTGAGCCTTATTCTGCCGGGGGACGATACGAGGAAGAAGATCAGAGCCGGAAGTAGCAGAACAGACGTCAGATGGTTCGACAGGGAAAGTCCAAACATAAATGCCGAAAGCGCAAGGTATCTTTTATCCAGAGTCCGTTCCCACGTCAAAAGCGCAAAGGTAAGAAGACTCATTAAAAGGATATTAAGCGTATAGACCTCAGCTGTAACGGACTGAGACCAGAACCCCGATGAGAAGGCGAAGATAAGGGCAGACGAGAAGGATGCCGCTACAGATTTTGTGAGTCTGTAGAGGAGAAGGTAGAAGACGAATATGGAGGACGATCCAAAAATGGCGGATATAAGGTTGATCTTAAAGGGAACGTTGCCTCCGGGGACGAGCAGAGAAAATATTCTTGCCAAAAGACAGTAGAGAGGATAGCCTGTAGGGTGTGCTATACCGAGCGTATGAGCTGCGGTTATGAGTTCTCCGCTTCCCACCACATAGACCGTCGGACAGAGGGTATTGAGGTAGACTACAAAGGAGATAAGGGAACATAGGGAGGCGACATAGATATCCTTCCTTTCGATTTTCCTGTCCGCTATTGATAAGAGCATAAGCGCAGCATGCGTTCTGTATTTCGGTCAATGTTCAGTATAGGGGCGATAAACTCAGCCCGTACACATATCCAGTTCCCTGGGGATTCAACGTTCCGAATCAGACGGAAGCAGACTGCCTCGTCTTTAGTTTTCCCTCTCCATATTCGCAAAAGAGATGCCCCCACTTTGTATCCATAAATTCGTCAATGATCCTCTTGCCCACCGTGGGATACCACATAAAGTCGTGGTAGACGTTGGAAGCAAATGGAGCCCAGGCAACTAAAGGAGAGTGCAGAAGTATCTTTTCAAAGGGACGCAGAGCGCCCTTCCTCAGCATCTGATCTCCCCATATAACGAAGCTCCTTTTTGCCTCGAATCCGAAGTTTGTGTCCGATATATCCTCTCCGACGATCTCTATTTCCCTGGGATCACCCACACCTAATCCCCTCTCGTGGCACATCCTGATGTAGGGTATCTCCATAGGTTCGAACCCCATCATCTTGGCGGCTATGCTGTCTATGGCTACGCTGTCCCCGCTGGCTAATATGTAGTCCTTGATATGGGGGTCCATAGTCCTGGGACCTGCCCCATCACCGCAGACCGTCCCGTCCATAACGGCAAAGACGCCCGGGTGGATCTCCTTCTGCATGATCATAAGGTCTACCAGCGTTTCGTGAATATATTTGTGGGCATAGTGGCGGACCTCCTTCAACAGCCCGCCGAAGGCGTTCTTGATAGCCCCAGTGGTTGTAGAGTGACCGTGCGTCTTTACTGTGGGAAGGTGCACTATATTCTTCCCGATAAATATCTTCGGAATCTGTATCCCGAGAGGGAATATCTCCTTAAGGACGAGGAGCTCTTCTTGGAACTCGTAAGTAGTCCACTCTACTTCGGGAAGGGGTATAAAGGGCAGTCCGAATGATTCGAGCACGGGCATCCAGTTGTTCTCCACCGCCCCCTTTTTGGGATCTGTAACCACGGTCCTATTTTCCAGGGGAAAGATGGCGTCCCTTTCGAATCCATCTCGAAGAAGGGTATTAAGAACGCCCTCTAACTGCCACGGCTGGGACGAGCAGGCGGGAAAGTACTTTGTCCAGGAGAGATTCAGCTTGATTATCGTATCTACATCTTTGGAGATGAACCGTTCGTACTCTGCAAGGCGCATAAGTTTCGCATAATCGTCCACTACCGTCTCAGGGGTAGTCTTAAGCACTGCCACCTTAGATGTTGCCATATTCCTCTCCTTTGACCTTGTTCCGGTATCGTGTCAACATAGTCTGGAGGTGATTATAGAGATCCGCAATAGTAATCTGCATACCCGGATCTCGGCCAGGATCTGTACCCGCTTTTGGAGCCACGTGCTTGCGCTTTATCAGTGCAATACCCCTCAGCACCTTTCCCTACAGGCCCGTCCGGTGGTGGTTCACAGCCGCGAGGATGATTTCATACCTTCAGTCCGCGGCCGGCGGCTCGACGAGGCGGCCAGGAAACTCAGGAAATTCCTCGAGATCGCTGGGGGCCACAACGACGGATTTTTGCTGTCAATGGGGCCCTACAGAGAGGCCCTAGAGGAGTTTATTGAGGAGTCGGATTAAAGAAGCAGATCAGACCTTGCCTTCTTTTTCCCATTCCTCAAATAGTTGCTTCTTGTGGGCCTCGAGCCGTTCCTTGTCCTCTTTGGCGCGTTGGGCGTAGTAGACAAACCCCAGGGCCCTCCGGTGCCGTTCGCTTGGATTCGCGTCAGTCCGGTGAATGGTCATGCAGTGGTGCGCGATAAGGTCGCCAGGCTCGGCGTGAATAGCCACCTCAATCTGGTAGTCCGCCTCGCCGTAGTCCGTTATGCCCAGGGAAAAACCCAGCACATTGGAGCTCTGGTGCGGACGCATACCCCGCCATCGCGACCCCGGCACAAAGCGCATGCAGCCGTTCTCATCGTCGATTGTATCCAGGGCCAGCCACAAGGTCACGGCCTCGTTGGGCTCAAGCATGAAGTAGAACCCATCCTGGTGGGGTGGGGTCACCTTGCCGACCCGGGCGGGCTTGTTGAACCACGACATTCTGTTGGTCACCACCTGCTCGTTCATCAACGACTCGGCGAGTTCGACAAGGTGGCTGCTGGTGCAAAGGTCCTTGAAATAGGCGTCGTGTTTGGACATGCTCTCCAGCCGCATGATGGCCTCGGGGTCGTCCTTCACCTCGTAGAAAGCCGCATTGTCTGGAAGTCGGGGCAGTACCTCGGCAATGTAGCGGTCGGTCTGGAGATTGATTTCTTCTGCTTCCTCTGAGCTAAGAAAGCCGCGGAGCACCATGTAACCATCCCTGTCGAAGGCTTCCTTGATCTCCTTGGCGTTTTTCTTCCAGTCCATGATTTCTCCTTTCGCTATTATTCAGTATCGATCAGGGAGGAGTTTATTGAGGAGTCGGATTGAAGAAGCAGCTCAGACCTTGCCTTCTTTTTCCCATTCCTCAAATAGTTGCTTCTTGTAGGCCTCGACCCGTTCCTTGTCCTCTTTGGCGCGTTGGGCGTAGTAGACAAACCCCAGGGCCCTCCGGTGCCGTTCGCTTGGATTCGCGTCAGTCCGGTGAATGGTCATGCAGTGGTGCGCGATAAGGTCGCCCGGCTCGGCGTGAATCGCCGCCTCAATCTGGTAGTCCGCCTCGCCGTAGTCCGTTATGCCCAGGGAAAAACCCAGCACATTGGAGCTCTGGTGCGGACGCATATCCCGCCATCGCGACCCCGGCACAAAGCGCATACAGCCGTTCTCATCGTCGATTGTATCCAGGGCCAGCCACAAGGTCACGGCCTCGTTGGGCTCAAGCATGAAGTAGAACCCATCCTGGTGGGGTGGGGTCACCTTGCCAACCCGGGCGGGCTTGTTGAACCACGACATTCCGTTGGTCACCACCTGGTCGTTCATCAACAACTCGGCGAGTTCAACAAGGCTGCTGCTGGTGCAAAGGTCCTTGAAATAGGCGTCGTGTTTGGACATGCTCTCCAGCCGCATGATGGCCTCGGGGTCGTCCTTCACCTCGTAGAAAGCCGCATTGTCTGGAAGTCGGGGCAGTATCTCGGCAATGTAGCGGTCGGTCTGGAGATTGATTTCTTCTGCTTCTTCCGAACTCAAAAATCCGCGCAGTACCATGTAACCATCCCTGTCGAAGGCTTCCTTGATCTCTTGGGCGTTTTTCTTCCAGTCCATGATTTCTCCTTTCGCTATTATTCAGTATTCGTCAGGTCTGGCGTTACCAAATTTCCGGATTGGCCGTACCAATCAGTCTAACGGTAAGTCTGCTTCGTAGGCTTCGACCTCTGGAAACCGTGTCGTGCCGCACAGCAGCCGGCCTAATCGCGGGCGGCGATCGTCGTAAACCTCTACCGCGTCGGCGTCGGCGTATCGCATGAAAAGGATACGTCGGTCGCGATCTTTTGATAGGTTACCCTGCGACTTGTGCAGCATGTGACAGTGGAAAAAAAAGCATTCGCCAGCCTTCACCGGCATCGGCACGCCAAGGCTGTCATCCACGGTCAGCTCCACGGGACGGTTGCCCCCCTTGTCCGCCTTCGTGCGCGAGACCTCACACTGGCCTTGTTGGTGGCTGCCAGGGACCAGCCACAGGCATCCGTTGCCCACGTCAGTGTCGTCCAGAGCCGTCAAACAGGATATCGCGCTGTAGGGGTCCAACTCACCATACGCGTTGTCCTGATGCCAGGCAAACGGCTGTGTGTTGCCGCGCATTTTGAATGTTAACTGGGAAGTCGCGGCCTTGATGTTCGGCCCGATCACCTGCCTTGCGATGTCCACCAGGGGTCCGCTGAAGTAATATCGGCGTACCACGTCCGAGCGGTGATGAATGTTGGGAAGCAACGCATTGTTCAGCCATGTTTTGTTTGGATCAAACGCGTCTTTCTCTGCACTCCAGGCTTGCATCACTTCCTGCCGCATCAGCTCCAGTCCCTGGTGCGTCAGCGTGCTGCCGATGTTGAGGTAGCCCTCTTCGCCATATCGTTTGATCTGTTCGTCCGTGAGCATGAAGTAGTTGAAAACATCGGTGTGACGGGCCGTCACGGTATCAGTCATGGGGCTGTCCTCCACTTGCTTATATGTGATCTATTTCTCTTATCTTTCTACTTCGGTGTGATATGCAAACCTCGGACATGCATCACTTTCGGTGAAAGACCAGTATTGCTCTCTTGTCATATATTGTTCACCTACTTGCTCTTCAAATAACCTATCAACTGGACTTTTTACGGATGCAAGACTTCTGTAAATGCGTCTAAAGTTTAGTAGTCTTACTGCTTCTGTGCCCGCATAGTTCCCTAATATATCTCAAAACAATGCCAATTTCAAGCAAATTCGTAGTGAAACTGTGCCTCAAATAGTGTACCGCTACCTTTCTGTCTATCCCTCCATTTTTGCAGACACTTTCAAGAATCTTTTGAACTGTTGGAATCGCGAGATTCCTCCCTTGGCACTGACTGTCTAAAGCTACTTCTCTTGCTCACCTATCGGTATCCCTCCAAAATCCTTATAGGGACATCCGGAAAGATTGTACATCTTACTTTTCTACCTCTATCTCCTTGGAAATGAATCTAACCTCCAGGGAAAGGACAAGGTGCCCTGTCTTTTTACTTAGTCTCCTCCTCTATCCAATTTAGATAGTCCTTTGAACCGCCTAAGATGGGAAGGGCTATTATCTCAGGGACCTCGTAGCTGTGCAGTTCTTTGACTTTTCTTATTATTTCCTCCATATGATCCTGCGTGCTTTTGGCTATCAAAAGGACTTCGGTTTCGTCGCAAATTTTGCCCTTCCACCAGTAGAACGACCTTATAGAGGAAGCTATGTTGGAGCAAGCCACAAGCTTCTCCTCCACAAGCGCCCGTCCGATTCTTTGCGCCTCTTCGTCTGAGCTTGCCGTTACGAATATAACTACGTATTGCGACAATTCTTTCTTTCCTCTTCCGCCAAGAATTCAGGAAATCTTTCTAACACAAAACTCTCCACTTTCTGTGCCATCTGGATAGCCTCTTTTGCATCTTCGAGAGAGTAATCCCGAAAATCGTCTGGATAGCTTACTGCTACAGCGTTAGGATTTAAACTTATTATCTCAGACGTTATGCTATTAAACGCTGGTTCTGCCAACGCACATAGGTCTTTCAGATCGACTAAATTATGGGTCTTTTCAAATTCAATCTGGTGAAAGACCAGAAGTCCCTTCGAGTATTTCTCCGCCGCCTGCTACGAGTGGAAGCAGATAATATCCTCAGGGGGAGAGTCCAGTTCGATCAGAGCCTCGGCGGCTATTAGATCACTCCGGGCTTTTTTGAACCATTCCCGAACTAACTTTTTAATAGTATCTCGGTGGTTCATAGTCTTCTGCACCCTCTTTTTCTCCTGTCCTGGCTGCTGGTAGAGCGTCTTGCCCGTTCTTACAACCTTGTTTATGAAAGCCCCTTTCACATCTTCGTATTCTTCCACCTCCTGGGGCGTATAGACGATGATATCAATCGGAACGCCGAAGGGAGAGATCTCCTCGTATGCCTCTACTGCCCTCTTATGCCTCTACTGCCCTCTTATGCCTCAGCAGATCGGATTCTTTAATCAGGACTTTATCTAAGTCGCTGCCCTTATTTGGAATTACATAGGCGTGCGATCCGAATAATATAATCTTTTCGGGATGTATCTTTTCGACTATTTTGTCTTTGATATCCCGTATGAGTTTTTCTGTTATTTTGGTCATTTTATAGCTGTGGAAACCTGAGCAATTTCCGCTTCAGATTCACCGGGGAAATATCCGTAAAATCCCCTCGGCGCAGGTCTTTCAAACCATCGGGCTATGACCTTTTCTGCTGGCTTCTTCCTCGGCGTAAACCCTCTGTTGGAATATCCTCCGATGTTGGGGTCGGTGAACCATTTCCACCAGTAGAGGCCGTAGAACCAGGGCCTTCCCCAGAAAGTCTCTAACACAGCCTGGTAGCATTCGGCCTGTTCCTGGGGGTTTACAGGAGAGCGCGAAGTCCACTCCCAGGGCCGAACGCTCGTGCCATAGACACTTTTGTATCCCACCTCCGTAAAGATTATGGGCTTATTCACTTTCTTGTTAAATTCATCCAACTGATCGGCTATCAGTTCGCATCCCATTTGAAGCTCCTCAAGCGAGGCGTCCTCTTTGTCGCTCAAGGGAAAAAAGGCGTTTATGCCCACGTAATCCAAAAGGTCCCAGAACTCTATTAAACTGTATTCCTGCCACCAGTTCGCGGCATAGATCAACGGTCCGCTGTAGACGGTCCTGATCTCCTTTATAAGTTTTCTCCAGTCGTCCTTCCTCTGCACAGCGGTGGCCATAAGTTCGGTGCCTACGCAGAAGATGTCAGCGTTATAGTCTTCGGCTATCCGGGCGTAGTGGAGGATAAAGATTCTATAGTTTCGGAACCACTCTTTCCACGCCGACTGGTTCGGCATCCTTATAGTACCCCTCCAGTTTCCATCCCATCTCTTCCCGAGCCAGATGTGGGGCTTGATCATAACCTTGAGGCCCATACGGTGCGCCTCTTTTACGGCATGTATGACATCCGTATCTGTTGGATCCACTCCGAAACCGATATAAACATCGTCAAATTTCTTCTGAAATGCAAAGGGAGTTATAGATATATATTCTACGTTTATGTCTGAGAGTATCCCCAGAGATTTCCTGGACTTTCGCGACCTCAAGCTATTGTCCTGCCGGTATCCGTGCGTATAAGAGACGCCCTTTTGCCAGGTGGGACGAAACTTTTTCTCTTGGACTGCCGGAAAGGCTCCGGACTTTTCTCTATAGACCAGAATAGGAATTAACAGCAGTATTAATATAAATATTCTGTAGAATCTATGTTGTGACATGGATCATATCCAATTTTCAAGTAGATCCCTATAACGACCAGCGATAGTGCTTGGCTTCATGTGATGCCCGCAGTGCAAACTCCCACCTCTGGCGGCAGGTCTCGTAGTCGGTCTGCGCCACCTCTGGGCGCAGCTTGCTGCGCATAAGGAACGCCGGGTGGAAGGGGAGTCCTGTCGGTTGATATGCGTCGTTGTAGCGGCAGGTCAAAGCTCCATCGCACTGCATCTGTCTCGTTTGGTCGAGCGTGGTGCAAGGTGTAGTTGTGGAACAGGATGACTCCGCCTCTCTGCAGAGGCAGGGGCTGTGGTTCGATGGATGGGAGATCTTCGGGAATTATGCCCAGCCCGTAAGAGTTCTGAGTATGCCGCCTAAGACCGTCTGTGTGGCTTCTGGGCATCACCTCTAAGCAGCCGTTCTCCAGCGTTGCGTCCACAAGGGGTACCCAGATTGTGAGCATAAAGTAGGGGTCAGCGTCGGGCCAGCTACACGCCGGCGTCTTGATGCCAGGCGCTCGGCCGTGTGCCGGTCTGTTGGTGCGGAAGGACTGCCCTTATGTGCTGGATGGGATTGCACACAATCTCAGAGCCGACAAGCGATTCAGCCAGGTCCAGAATCTTGGGAATCTTCAAAAAGTTGAAGGTCGCCACCCTGCGCTCCTGCATAATGGCAAGCCCTCCGGCGATTTGTGGGGTTTCCCTGGCTAAGGACACCAGTCGCCTTTCAAAGGGTTCATCTGCGAAAAGCTCGCTGAGTTTTCCCTCTTTATACAACTGCTGTGCACATTTGTCGGTGATGGAGGAATATTCCTCCATCACCGGGCTTATGTCGTCCTCGTTCAGCACTTCCTCATAAGAGCAGGTAGCCGTTCTCATAGAAGGATGAGATCTGAGACTTTGGCAAGCGCATAATTATTATCATTCCTTTCCATCTTAATGGCTTCCCATATCTTATGTTTTCCCGCACAGTGAGTCCGGATCTATTTTTCTTCTGCGCGCTTCAAATAGAGGGTGTCATCGAATTGGAAATGCGAAAACTGCAAACCGTAGAGCTTCTTATAGACTCCATCGCCCGCTATAAGATCCCGATGCGTCCCGTGTTGGACTATCCTTCCCTCATCTATAACGATTATTCTGTGGGCCTTCCGTATAGTAGAAAGACGGTGAGCGATGACTATGGATGTCCTGTTTTCCATCAAACGCTCTATAGCCTCTTGTACCAACGCCTCAGATTCAGTATCCAAAGACGACGTGGCTTCGTCGAGTATAAGTATGGGAGGGTCTTTGAGTATTGCCCTGGCAATAGCGATGCGCTGTCTTTGTCCGCCAGAAAGTTTGACCCCTCTGTCTCCGATAATAGTTTCATATCCACCGGAAAACTCCACTATAAAGTCGTGAGCGTTGGCAGCTTTGGCGGCCTCTATGACGCGTTCCTCTGCAATATCAGATAACCCGTAAGCGATGTTGTTCCAGAGTGTATCGTTGAAGAGGACGGTCTCCTGAGTGACTATTCCCATCATCCCTTTTAACGAATCTATCTGGATGTCTCTCAGGTCTACTCCATCTATGGTGATGCGTCCTTTTGAGGGATCGTAGAAACGTGGGATAAGGTCCACAAGCGTGGATTTCCCCGCTCCCGAGGGACCGACTATGGCGACCATCTCTCCTGCTGTAACGTCCAGATTTACGTCTGAAAGCACAGCGTCGTTGTCGTCGTATCTGAAAGAAATGTCCTCGAAGCGTATTGAATCTCTTATATAATTGACCCTTATTGCACCAGGACGGTCAGCTACCCTGGGTTTTGTATCCAGCATCCTGAACACCCTTTCGGCGGCGGCGAGCCCAACCTGTATCTTATTGTTGGCGCGGCTGAGGTTCCTTACAGGCTGCATCAGCATAAATAGCGCCACCAAAAAGACGATAAATTCTTCAGGTCGAAGCGCATCCGGAGCCCCAGAGAGGACCTGATTTCCGCCTACCCACAGGATGATCATCCCGAATAAGACTCCTAAGAACTCGTTGATAGGCGATGCAGCCCTGCCGACCCGGGCCATCTTGAGCATGGTCTTGAGGAACTTGTTCAGCTCCTTTTTAAATTTTTCTATCTCGAACCTCTCCATTGCAAAGGCCTTAACGATTCTGATACCGGATATGGTCTCCTGAAGGATAGAGATCATCTCGGCCATTCCTTCCTGCGACCTCGCGCTGTACCTCTTGAGTTTAGCTCCGATCTTTACAATTATAAACAGGCTTAAAGGGGTTACTAAGAGCACCATCAGCGTGAGCTTCCAGCTCAGAAGTATCATAATTGCCAGATACGACAGAAGCAGTACAGGATCTCGTATAAAGTAAATAAGACTCATCCCGATGGTCTCATTGACAATTCTTATGTCGTTTATGATTGTGGAGATGAGCTCCCCTGTCTTATGCTGGTGGAAGTACATAAGCGAGAGTCTGTGGAGGTGCCGGTACAGAGAATCTCTGAAATCCCTTGCGACGCTCTGCTCTATGAAGTACATCGTATATGATTGGGCGTAGCCGATGAGGTTTTTCAGAAAGTAGACGACCACGATTAATATACAGAGTCGCTTGAGCGTATCCCGTTTAGTCTTTCCTGCTACTAGCTCATCCACCTGGTTTTTTATCTTAGCCTTAAAGTCGGCAAGTGTGCCTACCTTAACCTTCTTTTCGAATTGGATGATCTCTTGCTTCTTATCGGCGTCAAATATATTGCCGATAAAGGGTATGAGCATCCAAATGCTAAAACCGCTCAGAAGGGCATAGGCCACCGTGAGGATAATAGAGACTATCATGTGGCGCCAGTATTTCTTGATTCTGGCAAGCGTGCGGAACAACAAATTCATAGTTTACCTCAGCATTAATAGACCTGTCATTAGCGAGGCGCGTGGCCGCTTTTCTGGATAGGCCGCAAGACAGCACGTGGGTGAGGCGATCCTTAACTTCAGTAGATACCGGTTAGGGAACCTAATCCCAGCACCGTCTCCTGCGCCAAACGATTGGCACACGTATTTCGTTTTGACCTTAGCCATTGCTGCAAATATAACGACATTCTTGACAAAAATCAAAGGTTTTCATCAATTCAAACCAATAAAAACCTTGATCTTTCCCTTGACACATCGGTTAAATCTAAGTAACTTTATCTTTTGGATATTAAACGAAACCTTAATTCTGACTGTAATGGTTTTCGGAACTGTCAGCACCGAGGGAGATGAAGTCTACTAGGAAGTCTGCTAGAAAGGTACATTACAGAAGTGTACCAAAAGGTAAGAAACATGTACAAAAATGGCACACTTGTTCCTTCTAACTGATTGTCCTACAACAACGTAGGTGAGGCGAAAAAATATGTAATCAACAAAAGAGCTCAGAAGCATATTTAGAAACGGAGTGGGCGACCACATGGCAGGACCGTAACATTACGTACGATATATCAACCTGGCAGGCCCAAGAACATTAGAAGGAGAAAGACTATGACCTACAATCGGGTTCTTACCGATACTGAGCAGAACATCTGGCTTGACCTGTGGCATGTAGACCATGAGGTACTGGATTTAGGCACAGATCTCGAATGGAGCGTGACCAAGATGACCTTGAAGGGCGGGCTCCAGGACGGCGTGGATATAATTGTCGTGGATAACGGGGCCATGTCCTTTTCGATAGTTCCTACAAGGGGAATGGGAATATGGACTGGCCTGTATAATGACTTTGCTCTGGGCTGGGAATCTCCCGTCACGGGGCCTGTGCATCCCTCGTTCGTGGATTTAGGGGACAGAGCAGGATTGGGATGGCTATCAGGATTTGACGAGTGGGTAGTAAGGTGTGGGCTGGACAGCAACGGCATACCGTGCGAGGATGTCGTGATCGACCACGACGGTGAAGAGATGAAAACTCAGCTTACACTCCATGGGAAGATAGCCAATATCCCGGCGTGGCACGTGGAGGTTACAGTAGATTTGGATGAACCCCACACTTTAAGCGTATCGGGGATCGTGGACGAGACGATGCTGTTCGGCCCGGCGTTGAGGCTTCACACAACTATTTCCACAGAGTTGGGATCGAATGAGCTTACTATCCAAGATGAGGTTGAGAATCTGAAGACTATCCCTGCTGAGTTGGAGCTTCTCTATCACTGCAACTACGGCACACCCCTCCTTGAAGAAGGCTCAAGATTGGTCGTCCCTGTCAAGGAGATGAGCCCAAGGGACAGGAGGGCACTGGCGGACCTAGATTCTTACGATGTTTACGGGGGACCTGAATCCGGGTACGTACAACGGGTCTATTACTTCGATCTTTTGAGCGACGAGAATCAAGAGACATGCGTTCTTTTGAAAAACGCCGAGGGTGACAAGGGCAGTTATCTTTGCTACTCTACGGCTGACTTGCCATGCTTTACTGTATGGAAAAATACAGCCGCTTTAGAGGACGGATATGTGACAGGACTGGAGCCGGGTACAGACTATCCCAACGAGAGGAAATTTGAAAGGGAACAGGGCAGAGTAGTCTCCATCTCCCCCCGGGAGAGCTATTTGACCTCTCTTACCATAGGAGTGTGCGACAGCGCGGAAGCTGTGAAAGAGATCGAAGACCGTATTGCCTCGATTCGAAAAGATGTAAAACCCCTGATGCACGATAAGATCGTACGTACATTTTCGCCCTTGGGATAGTTCGGGAAAAAGGTGTGACAGAGAATGAGTTAAAAATGAGGTAGCAATATGGCAACAAGAAAGGACACGATCACGTCCAAGGCGATAGAGAAACTTGAATCGGAGCCTGATGGTGTTCGTCACTCGATCCTTTTGGAAACAATACAAGAAGAATTACCAAACATTAACTTAAATACTATCCGTGGTGCTGTTTGGGACTTAGATTTACGCAAGTCTTGATGAAGTCTATAGGCCTGAACGAGGAATTTTTCGCCATATTTCTTTTCGGGAAAAAGAAATTAGTCAAGAGGAGCGAATAATTCCTTCAGAAATTGAGAAGATAAGAGAAGAGGATTTTTATGAACCTATGGCAGACTGGCTTGTTGACGATTTGGAGGAATGTACGAAAGCAATATCTCTGGGAGGAAATATATTTAAGGACCAATGGGGAACTCCCGATATTATAGTAATAAAAAATCCACTTCCGAGCGATATTATACAGTTTCCTACTGAAGTTATTTCAGCGGAGATAAAAGCGGCTACAAGAGATTTAATTACAGCATTTGGGCAAACTTGTTCATATAAGTTGTTCAGTCATAAGTGCCATATAGTGATTCCCAAAAACTCATCTCAGGGTGACATCTCAAGGCTAGACTCTCTATGTCTGATTTTCGGCATGGGATTAGTTCTATTCGTCAATGGCAATGCAGAAAACCCTCAATTTGAAATCAGGGTCTGACCAATCAAACATGAACCTGATATGTTCTATGTCAATAAGTACCTAAAGTTGATAGAGAAAGAATTGTTTTGAGAACTAAAAAATAGGGTCTAAATAGCCTACGAGAGAGCCTGATGATAACGATTCCCTTTGAGCAGACCGTTCGAAAGATCGATGAGAAAAAATCCATACACAGATGCCATCTCCCTCAACCCCATTGTACTTAAACTCAGCGACGTCCTAATTTTTGCTCTAAGGACAGGTAAGGAACGTTACGTAAGAAGCACCATATTATTGCCGATATACATGTTAAAGTGCAGCCTGTCATACCGCTCCCCTTGACAGAGCGACAAATATTTCGCAAATTGGGGTTTGAGAAGGGAGGTCAAGGTGTCGAGCCCCGAAGTGAAAGATGGTAAGCGCTGGACGGCGACCCGTAAGGGAGAGATTGTGTTGGCTCTTTTGAGAGGAGCAGATCTATCTGAGGTGTGTCGTAAGAATGGAATTAGCCAGTCGCAGGCGTATGCTTGGCGTGATAGTTTCTTAGAAGGGGGCCAGGAGAGTCTGAAGTCTCGGCGTGGTCGCAAGGATCCGAAGGAGCGAGAGGTTAGCCGGTTGGAGCGCAAGGTAGGGCAGTTGACGCTCCAGTTGGAGATACTCGAAGAGGTAGCCCGTCTAAAAAAAACGAAGCGGTTGCCTTGAGTGGGCGGTTTTTGGGTCGAGGCTATTCCCGCAAGGTGGTAGCTTTGGCTTTGGGTTTGCATCGTTCGACTCTGTATAGGTTTAGGGATAGAGGTGTCAGTTCTTCTGTTAAAGAGCCTGTGATAGATGAGGAGCTTGCTTTTCGTATTCGAGGGATACTGGACCAAGAAGAGGCATTTGGTCACAGGCGGGTTTGGGCGCATCTTCGTTTCAAGGAAGGGGAATGTGTCAACGTTAAGAAGGTTCATAGGATAATGAAGCTTAAGGGGTGGCAGTGTAAGCTGTGGAATCGTCCCGGGAGAAAGGGGCCACAGGTTGCCCAGAAGCGTTCTGTGGTGGATAGTCCCGACAGTTTGTGGTCGAGTGACTTGACAAAGATTTACTGTGGAAAAGATGGTTGGTGTCCTCTTATTGCGGTGGTGGACAACGGAAGCCGGGAGGTTCCTGGGTATCGTTTTAGTCGAAAAGGGAGGGCACTGGAGGCCACAGATGCCCTGGATCGGGCCGTGATCTCTCGATACACTTCCAAGGAGGCTGTCCCCCAGGGTCTCACTTTGCGCTCTGACAATGGTTCCATCTTTTTGGCTCGGGCCTATTTGGCCAGTACCGAATATTGGGGAATTCGTCAGGAATACATACCAAGTGGTAAACCCGATTGGAACGGTGTTGTAGAGCGTTTTTTCAGGACCCTCAAGCAAGAGTGTGTTTGGCTTCACAAGTTTGAATCCTTTGAACAGGCTGAGAAGATCATATCTCAGTGGATCGATAATTACAACAAGAACAGGCTTCATTCATCCCTGGGATATAAGACCCCAAAAGAGTGGAGAAAACAATTTTATCTACTACCCCAGGTTGCTTAATTGGTGTCGCTTTCCTGGGAAGCAGTACACTGTACTCCACGCTAAAATCATTGGAAAACTTTCGCCCTATGGATAGTTCCGTGTCATTGCAAGGAGCATGAGCCTTATAAGCGATCACAAAACACGGAGATTGCTTCGCCCACTTCGTGGCTTGCTGCCACTTCCAGCAAAGCGGCCACGCCGCCTCGCAATGAAAAAAGGGCTGGACAAGCAATCAATATTTTGTTCAAAGTATTATTCTTCAGGAGGTAGATGCGATGCAGGAGAAAGGCAATATCATCAAGTTTGCTGATGCGGGTTTGGAAAAGGTAGTGCGTAATACTGTGAAGGAGAAAAAACGGATCCGCTTCTTAGATTTTAGTTTTACTCTCCCCAGAAAACCAACCCTGGATGATCTCTTGAATCTGACGGAATTGCGGGCAATAGATCCACCACTGTTAATTGCTGAATTGGATGGAATCGAGCAGTTGGCTCAACTGACAAAGTTGCAGTTGGCGGGCAACTTGAAACGTGGGAGCATGGCGGGCAGTCTGATCAGTGATCTGTCTCCACTGTCCCAACTGACTACACTCACGCATCTGGATTTGGAAAACAACCATATTAAGGATGCTTCGCCTTTGAGTGGACTGACACAACTGACAAATCTGAATCTGCGGGCTAACAATATCGTCGATCTATCACCGCTGTTCAGTCTGAATGGACTTAAAGAACTGGATCTGGGGGACAACAGTCTCACGGATCTATCACCGTTGTCTGGACTGACAGAGCTGACACTTCTGAACCTGTCTTGCAACATTCAAAGAGGGAGTATCAGTGATCTATCACCCCTGGCGGGACTGACACAATTGGCGGAGTTGAATCTTCAGGGTAACGATACTGTTGATGTATCACCGTTGGCTGGATTGACACAATTGGAAAGGCTGTATATGGGGGATAACCGCGTCGAAGATCTATCCCCACTGTCTGGACTGAAACAACTAGTGCACCTAAGGATGACCACCAACCGGATAAGCGATCTGTCCCCGTTGTCTGGACTGACACAACTGACACATCTGGAATTGGAGCGCAACCGTATCACCGATCTATCCCCGCTGTCGGATTTGAAGCAACTGACAAGTCTGAGATTGAGAAACAACCCTCTCAGCGGTGTTGCTGTCGAGGAGCAGATTCCGGATTTCCTGAGAGAAGGTGTGTCAGTGTCGTATGTCCGATAATGAGTGAAAATCGAGCGTTCTTTTGCGCAAAAAGTTAGAGAGACGGATATCCACCTCAAGTATGAAGCGCTATAGAAAATGAATAGGGAAAGATCGAGTACATAGTAGGTTACAAAAGGGGTCAACAATAGTATAAGCGTCTCTCCACCTGAGGAAGAGCAGAGAAACCAACAAGTGCCGAACGTCCAAACAAATCTCCCCTGACTCCATAGTTCCCACACTCCGCGACACCATCAATTTTACCTGACGACCGGTAGGAAACATCATCGAACGCACTCCCGAATAGTTCCCAGGGTACACAGTGAACGACAAGTAAAACTTGGAAGGTAAACTCTGCACCTACTTGTGCTACTTCTTGTCCCCAGTACGATTAGGTGATGAACGTTGCTAAATTGCTCCGGAATGACATTTCAGATTTAAATAAGCGCCACTTAGATATTGACTGAGAGGGAGAAACGAAAACGATTTGACCAAAGTCTCATTAGACGCCTCCCTGCCGACCATTTATCAGACCCCGGACACCCATACGATTCGTGCCGCTGCTGACTTCGAGCCGGTCGCCTGTTGCCCGCCTGAAGAGGATCTCCAGGTGCACAGCCGATAGCTGACGCACGATCTCGTAATTGATTGGCGTCACTTCCACAAGATTCGGAAGAGACACGTTGGCGTGCCTGTGACGAGTCGTTGGGAATGAGGCTTATCGGAAAACCTTTGGGGAAAATAGCTAACTTTCCATGTAGAAAGGGCTGCAACTTTGAGTAACAGAGTCTACGATAAGCTGGACGTGAGGACACTCATCAACGGGCAGGGGACATACACCGTACTAGGCGGCTCAATTATGCCGCCGGAGGTGGTCGAGGAGATGGCTGAGGCCTCAAAGAACTATGTGGGTATACACGAGCTTCAGCAGAAAGTTGGTCAAAGGCTCGCCGAGCTAACCGGTGCAGAGGCCGCTTATGTCGCTACGGGCGCAGCGGCGGCACTGGTTGAATGCACAGCCGCGTGTGTAGCGGGATGCGATCATGAGAAGATCGCCCGACTCCCGGACACGACAGGTATGAAGAGTCAGGTCATAATCCAGAAAGCCCACAGAACTAGATACGATCAGGCGATAAGTCAGGTGGGGGTCAAGCTAGTTGAAGTTGAGACCGAGGAACAGATGGAGAGCGCTATATCCGAACAGACAGCTGCGATAGCTCACATCGCGGTTTACGAACGGGACGGGGCGGTGTCTCTTTCGGATGCCATAAAGATCGCCAAAGCTGCCGATGTGCCATTGATGGTGGACGCCGCTGGGGAGTTGCCTCCCGCCGAGAATCTGACGAGATTCATAAAGATGGGAGCGGACTTCGTGACGTTCAGCGGAGGCAAAGGACTAAGAGGTCCCCAGGCTTCTGGTTTAGTGTTGGGGAGGAAGGACATAATCTCTGCATGTCTTGCAAATAGCTCTCCAAACCACAGCATAGGCAGACCTATGAAGGCTGGGAAGGAGGAGATAGTGGGACTTTTGACCGCTGTGGAACTCTACATCCAGAAAGATCACGAGGCCGAGTGGAGAAGGTGGGAAGGACAGATAGACTATATAGCAGATGTCCTTTCGGACATAGATTACGTGGAGACAGGCCGCGTGCCTGATCAGCTGATGAACCACGTCCCGAGGCTATACATAAAGTTTGATGAGAATACAGTGAGGATGACTCCCGATGAAATGCTCAAAGTCTTGAGGAGCGGCGAGCCAAGCATCGAGCTTTTGACCACTGAGATGGGAGTAGCGATCAGCACAAACACGCTTATGCAGGGAGACGAAATGGTAATTGCCAAAAGGTTAAGGGAGATATTGACTTGCAAGGGACCTGATACTCATTCATCCCACTGATGAGACTGATCTCTTATGCTCTAATGGGTTTCTACGTTTGATAAATCTTTTCCTCACTATATCGAAATAACGGCCAAAGAGATACCAAGCCGAATATCGGCCCTATAGTAAGGAGAGAGAAGATGCAGCTTGAATTCATAATATTGGATAAGTAACTTGTGATCTGAATACTAACAATAGTGATAGAAAATCCGATGCAGTTTACTATTGTTAAGGCAGAGCCGATCAGCTCCTTGGGCGCTGTTTGAGCTGTTAAAGCCGAAAATTGAGGGGAATCACCTACGACGACTATTCCCCAGAGGACTAGAAACCCCAAAAATACCTCTTTAGAGGCGTGAAAAAGGAGCGGCGAGATAAGACAGAAGAGGCCCGATAGTGACAATTGAGTAAAAGCGACCGCTGAACTGCCTATCTTTCTTGAGATCAGCCCTCCTCCAGCACACCCAAGACTGCCTGCCGCAATGATGCAAAACGACCCAAAGGAGATATTAATATCTGCAAATGCATTCATAGAGGCATAGACAGATAAGATAAGAGGGGTAAATGCCCAGAATGTATATAGCTCCCACATGTGTCCAAAGTACCCGCACGATGCCGAACGAAAATCTTTAGATTTGAATATTACAATCAGGGCTTTGCTACTAAATCCCGTCCCTTTTGACAGGTGAGGTCCGTCGGGGACCAGAAGGAACATAAGTATCCCGCCTACCGTGGAACTTGCAGAGACAGACAAAATGACTGTCTCCCAGCCGACGACTTGGCCAAGACTCTTCAGGAGATGCGGAAAAGAAGTCCCTAAAACTAATGCCCCCACAAGGAAGCCTATCGCCTTCCCCAGATCTTTGTGGTACCAACCGGTAGCTATTTTCATCCCCACAGGGTAAATGCCCGCCAAAAATACTCCTGTAATAAAGCGGAAAAGCAGTAAAGAAGAGAGGTCCTCCGCCAGCAGGTAGATAAACAGGTTTGAAAGGGAGCCCAAAAGAGAGCAGATAAAAAATAGAATTCTGGGCGAAAATCTGTCCGATAGATTAAAGAAAGCAAAACAGAGTGTCCCCACGATAAAACCGAATTGAACGGCGGATGTCATATAGCCCAGAGAATCGGCGCTAAGATTCCACAGATTTTGTAAATCTGTACTGACTGCGTTGCTTGCAAACCAAAGAGAGGTCCCTGCAAATTGAGAAATTATAATAGTAGGTAAAATCCAAATAGGTCGCTTTTCCATATGGTCTCTATAACGGTCTAGCACGTTGAGATTGCTTCGGGGTTTGGCCCCTCGCAATGACTAAGGGTCTCAGCAGCTGTCATTGCCAGGCGGCGTGGCCGCCTGGCTCGGGAGGCAGCAAGCCCACGATAAATTCAATCGGGGCAAGCCACGAAGTGGGCGAAGCAATCTCGTAGACAGCACACATGATACCGTCTCCCAGTCCTGTATTAGTAGACTGCCAGAATGTAATGTATAATCGGTCATCTGCCAAGTGTTTTCATTAACCCATTGACATTAAGAGGCTTCTTTTGTATATTCTCCACTGTTAATCCGAAGCACTTCGCATTTTAGACTTCGGATACAAACTAATTAAGCGAAACGGTGGCAGAAGGGGGGAGGTAACAATGAGAACGTTATATGTTAACCAAGCTGTTGAATCGAAACTGAAAGAAAAATTGGAATCTATGCTTAGTGATATTGTCTCCGATAGATTCAATCGGGGATTGCACAAGGCAGTTCGGCAACTCTGAACACATAGGCGGAATAGCGGCAAGGAAAGGAGTGAACAATATGCAAATAGAACGCTTGTTCGTGAGGATATTCCATCCTCTTTTAGCTTTTGTTCTGGTCGTGCTGTGGAATGGGACACCGGGCGTAGCCCAGGAAAAATTGGAAAAGACGCTCTATGAGCGGCTCGGCGGCGTGTACAATATCGCGACTGTGGTGGACGACTTCATCGAGCGTCTATTGGTCAACGACGTCCTGAACGCCAACCCAGTGGTCAACAAGGCCAGGGATCGGGTGCCCAAGGCAGGGCTCAAGTACCGCGTCACCTCCTTGGTCTGCCAGGTAACCGGTGGACCTCAGAAATATACGGGGCGTTCGATGAAGGTGGTACATCAGCATATGAACATCACCGAGAAAGAGTGGCAGGCGATGGTAGTTGACTTTCGGAAGACCCTGGACAAGTTCCAAGTCCCCGAAAAGGAGCAAGAGGAACTAATCGCCATAGTGGAAAGCACGAAGAAAGACATCGTCATCTCAGCCGAGAAGAAGAAGTATTGACGGTGATCCTTGAGCAAATGATGTAGAACAGACAGTAGAACTAATGGATGTGCAGTAGCAAATGGTAGGGATGGTGAGGTGGAAACCCAGTAAGCAATATGTCGCCATTCCGCCTGATATGATACGGTAAGACATAAGCCCACCTGAGGTGGCAGCAGAGCAGAGCACGAAGTGCCCTCCCCTTACTCCCTGTCTACTTGTTTGTCCTTCCAAAGTTATCCAGAAAGACCACAAAGTCGGATAGACCGATCTCTCCATTGCCGTCCAGATCAAATTTGCTTCCTGAAGCGACCGTCCTCCCGAACAGATCCAGAAAAAGGACAAAGTCGGATAGATCAACTTCATTGTCCCCGTCAAAATCTCCTGCAAGAGGAGCAGGGGCAGATGAGAGGAACGGCGACCAAACAGACCCGCCGTCATTTGTTGAGATATTGGTCAAATTGACTGGGTTGGTCCCGTCGGAGTCCATCACATAGATTTCATCGTTGCCATCGCGGTCAGTTGTAAAGGTGATCTTCCGTCCGTCCGGAGACCAAGAAAGAAGCATGTCCTGGGTCGAGCTGTTGGTCAGATTACGTAAATTTGTCCCGTCGGAGTTCACCGCGTAAATATTACGGCGGCCAAAGCGGGCTGTTGTAAAGGCGAGCTTCTGTCCGTCCGGTGACCAGGAAAGGACGAATTCCGTCACATGGATATTGGCCAACTGCATCTCGTCTGTTCCATCCGTGTTCATAACGTGAATGTGCGGCCCGTCAGTGCGGTATGATATAAAGGCAATCTTCGAACCGTCAGGCGACCAAGAAGGGGCAAAGTCACGCACCAGGTTGTTGGTCAGATTTACTGGTTCTGTCCCGTCAGCGTTCATCACATAGATTTCCGGATCGCCATCGCGGTTTGAATTGAAGAGGATTTTCATCCCATCTGGAGACCAGGAAGGGCTTACGTCAAGCGCCCTGTTGTTGGTCAGCCGCGTATAGTTTGTTCCATCCTCCTTTATTGTGTATATCTCATAGCCCGGGGCATCGCGCATAAGCACGATGTTCGTCCCGTCAGGAGACCAACGAGGACTGAAGTCATTAGCCGAGTTGTTAGTAAGCCGCGTCAGGTCTGTTCCATCAGCGTTTATTGTGTAGAGTTCCGCGTTGCCAACGCGGTTTGACTCAAAGATAATCTTCATCCCGTCAGGCGACCAAGAAGGCTTTACGTCAATCGCCGAGTTGTTGGTAAGCCGCATTTAGTTTGTTCCATCTGTGTCCATCACGTAGATCTCAAAGTCGCCGTCGCGGAATGACACAAAGGCGATCTTGGTGTCGGAAAGGTCTTGCGCATAGACAGTAGCGTTCAAAGCGACTAACAGTGTCAGGACAGCACAGAATACTATTAGTGTCATATTATTAGGTTTCTTTTGTTCCAGCAGAAAGCATACAGGGAGGGCAGGAGATAGCCTGACTACTGTCAGGGCAGACCAGCGGGGATAGTCCAACTATTTTACTGTCTATCTCCTTTATAAAAAATATGACGGAATACCATCACTCACCAGTGGCGGAGGAATGCCATCTCATGCATCGTAGGGGGCAGCACCTAAGGGCCAGGTCTGAAGCCCCGCCCGCGCAGTGCCTATGTCGAGACGTGCCGAAGGCGGTAGGCTCGATTGGTTTCATTTAAGGTGCCAAGTCTTGATAAGTAGTTTAGTCTCATCTTTTGAATCTGAGATTTGAACGTGGCGAAGTGCTCAATCCTCTCTGACCCTGTTTATCAAACTTGCGGCGTAGCCCGCTCCAAAGCCGTTGTCTATGCCAACGACCGTAACTCCCGATGCGCAGGACGTGAGCATTCCTAATAAGGCGGCCAGACCGGCGAAACTAGCCCCGTAGCCCACGCTCGTCGGAACGCCGATGACGGGAACGTCTACCAGACCACCGACCACGCTTGCCAGCGCCCCTTCCATCCCGGCGACCACGATAATGACGGCCGCAGAGTGGATGAGTTCTCTTCGTTCCAAGAGGCGATGAATGCCTGCAACTCCTACGTCGAAGAGCGTTTCGACCCTGTTGCCCATTACCTGGGCCGTGTCGGAGGCCTCCTCTGCTACGGGGATGTCTGACGTGCCCGCTGTGATTATTAAGATTGTGCCTTTGCCGTCTTCCTGTAATTCTTGTGACCCTTTAGGACGGGCGATGATGGTTCTGCCTACGGGGTTGTACCGGGCGTAAGGAATGGCTTTTCTTACGGCTTCTCCCGCCTCTTGATCGGCTCTTGTGGCAAGGAGTACTGATCCTGCCTCAAGTATGCTTTCGGAGATTCGGACTATCTGTTCCTTTGTCTTGCCCTGGCAGAGCACCACCTCTGGAAAGCCGCGCCTTAAGGCCCGGTGGTGATCTACATTGGCAAACCCCAGATCCTCAAAGGGCAGCGATCTTAATTGATCTGTCGCCTCATCCACATCGAGTGTGCCATCTTCTATCTTCTGTAGAATTTCTCTTATTCTCTCTGGATTCATCGCACTGGGGGAGGTGAATGTCTGTCCTGCTGCTTTGTAATCCTCACAGGGGTAAAGTCACCGGTAGTTCCTCTTGTAGTTGAGCAAGTTGTCTCAGCAATCCTTTGATCTCATCCGGTTCGTCTTTTCTGACAATCTTATCTCTAAAGATAGCACCGTTTTTCATGCCCCTTGTGTACGGGCCTATATGTTTTCTCATCTCTCTTACAGCCACGTATTCGCCCTTTTCCTCGATGAGCATATCCAGGTGTCTAATACACATTTCTATTCTCTCTGCAGGAGTCGGTTCGGGAGTAAGTTTGCCAGTCTTCAGGAGGCCCTTCATCCTCTTGAATATCCACGGGTTCCCCACAGCTCCCCTTCCGATCATGACTAAATCGCACCCGGTCTCCTGAAGCATCACAAGGGCACCTTCGGGAGTCGTAATATCCCCGTTTCCTATGACGGGGATGGATACTGCATCTTTTACCTGTCTTATTAAGCTCCAGTCAGCCCTTCCGGAGAATCTCATCTTCCTGGTTCTGGCGTGGAGTGCTATTGCACTGGCGCCGGACTCTTCTGCAATTCTCCCTATCTCTTGAGCGTTTATTGTGTCTTGTGACCACCCACTCCTGGTCTTTATTGTGACTGGAACATCTACAGCACTGGATACTGATTTTATGATTCTGCTCATCAAGGGTGGGTCCTTGAGTGCGGCGGCTCCTGCCATCTGGTTGACGATCTTGGGGACGGGGCATCCGAAGTTGATATCTATCAGATCGGGACCCAGGTCCGCCGCGATCTTAGCTCCTTCTGCAGCGAGTCTGGGATCGCTGCTGACGACCTGTATTCCTATAGGGTGTTCGGACTCGGTGAATTTTGCCAAGCGCTTTGTCTTTTCGTTTCCTTTTAATATTCCATCTACGCTTATCATCTCTGTATAGACCAGTCCTGCTCCAAACTCTTTACAGAGTCGTCTAAAGGGGGAATCGGATATGCCGCACATCGGCGCCAAGATGGTCTTTTCTTGGATCTGCAAATTTCCTATTTTGACCATTGAGGAGCTCCCATTCACTGAGATAGCTGGTAGAGAGAGGAGATGTCCCTGCTCACCCCCGATTGAATCTATCGGGGGCTGCCCTCTATTTATTTCATCCATACCCTGTCCTCTCCCAATCTGGATTTGAGAGCGGATATAAGATCGCTGGAGGGGGAGACGGTCACGGTTCTGGACCTTATTACAGATTTAGAGTTGCCTTCGTCTTCCAGATGGATTAGAATATCACATTCTCCGCTGTACATTTCGCAGAGTTTCCTCAGCTCCATCAATTTACCCCTTTCAACAAGTTCAAAGGGGATAGAAAGGTTAACGGCTTTGACGTTGCCCTTTAGGGCTTCATCCAGAACGACAAACTCTTCTGCCTGGACACTCTTATTTCCGTTGGCGGACATCCTGCCTTTTATGATGACTAATTTGTCCGGTTCAATCAAAGAGCTGTATTTTCCGTATGTCTCCGAGAAGGCGACTACGTCCACAGCGCCTTTGAGATCTTCCAGTGTGATGAACGCCATCTGTGCGCCTTTCTTATCTGTGTTTCGGCGGACATCTGTTATGATGCCTCCTATTTTGACTGGGGCCCCCTTTGAAAGCTGAGGGAGGGTGTCCGAAGGATGGGCAATGAGGGCGTTTAGCTGATCTTCGTATTTTTTGAGCGGATGACCTGACATGAAAAATCCCAAGACCTCCTTTTCCTTTTCGAGCATTTGTGTCTCAGTCCACTCCTCGACTGGAGGAAGGGTCCTTTTACCTGTGCGACCAGACGTTATCTGATTATCGTCAAAGAGTGAAATTTGGCCCTTCACCCTTTGGTCCTGCGCAAATTGGGCAGATTCGATAGCGGTATTCAGAGTTTGTATGAGTTGTGCTCGGTGTCCCTCTATAGAGTCTGTAGCTCCTGCACATATAAGACTTTCTATGGCCCTTCTGTTCACAGTTCTCAGATCGACTGTCTCACAGAAGTCGAATATTGTCTCGAACTTTCCGACTCTCTTTATGGCCTGGCTGATAGCGTCTGCTGCTCCTCTTCCGACGTTCTTGAGGGCGGCAAGGCCAAATCTTACACCTTCTTCTGTGACTGTAAAGTCCGCCTGGCTTTCGTTGATGTCCGGAGGCAAGAGTTCGATACCAATCCTTTTGCATTCTTCGATCATCAATGCCATCTTGTCGCTGTCGGACATGTCGTTGGTAAGGCTGCCAGCCATAAATTCTTTAGGATAGTTGGCTTTTAGGTAGCCGTTCTGGTAAGCCATCACAGCGTAGCAGGCGGCATGAGCTCTGTTGAAAGCATAGCCTGAGAAGACGGCAATATCGTTGTAAATCTTTTCGGCGATCTTGGGCTCGACGCCTTTTTTTTCACATCCCTCAAAAAATTTTCCCTTCTGCTTCTCCATAATTTCCATCTTCTTTTTGCTCATAGCAGCTCTTAATATGTCCGCCTCTCCCAAGGTAAAGCCAGCTAAGTCTCTTGCTATCCTAAGCACCTGTTCCTGATAGACTATGACCCCATAGGTATCCTTCAGTACGGGTTCTAATAGAGGGTGATCGTATTCTATACTCACCCCGTGCTTGCGGGCTATGTAATCGGGTATGTAAGCCATAGGACCGGGTCTGTAGAGGGCATTCATAGCTATCAGGTCTTCGATGTTGTCGGGTTTCAACTTCCTTAAACTCTCTCTCATGCCCTGACTTTCAAACTGGAATACGCCCCAGGTGTCTCCCCTTCCGAACAGTTCATAGGTCTTCTTGTCGTCGAGAGGTATCTTTTCGATATTGAAGTCGGGGGTGTACTCGCTTACCATTTTAACGACGTTGTCTTGTAGGGAAAGCTCTTTCAAACCCAGAAAATCCATCTTTAAAAGACCCAGATCCTTGCAGATGTCCATGTCGTACTGCGTTGTAATCTTGTCTCCTTTTGGGGATTTGTAAAGCGGCACGTAGTCTGTGAGTTTACCGGGGACTATGATTACTGCAGCCGCATGTACGGACGCATGTCTGGCTAAGCCCTCTAAGAATTTGGCGTAGTGTATGAGCTCAGCTTGTGGACCGTCGGACTTTTCCATCGCTTTGAGTTCGGGGACTGACTTTAAGGCTCCCTCAAGAGTTATTCCCAACTCATTGGGTATCAGTTTGGCAATCCTGTCCACCTCTGAGTAAGGTATTCCCATGGCTCTGCCTACGTCTCTGACGACGCCCTTTGCCGCCATCGTCCCGAACGTGATGACCTGACATACGCTGTCGGAACCATACTTGCCTGTCACGTAAGAGATGATCCTATCTTTGTCCGAAAAATCTATGTCGAAGTCGGGCATCTCGATGCGCTCAAGGTTCAGAAACCTTTCGAATATCAGGTCGTATTTGATCGGGTCTATTCCCGTTATACCCAGGGCATAAGCTACAATGCTTGCAGCACCTGAGCCTCTGCCGTATCCTACTCTTATTCCATTTTCCAGTGCGTATCTTACGTAGTCGGCTACGATGAGAAAGTATCCCGCATAGTCCGTCTTTTTGATGATATCCATCTCAAAGTTGAAGCGTTCTTCTACTTCGGGCATGATCTCGTCGTAGCGTTTTTGGAGCCCCTCGCGCGCAAGGTCTTCCAGATACTTCTCAGGAAAATCGTATCCTTGGGGGAGGGGATAGGCCGGGAGGTGGAGTCTACCAAGTTCTATCTCTACGTCGCACTTCTCGGCTATCTGCACTGTGTTTTCCACAGCTTCGGGGACGTCTGAGAATAGGTTGTGCATTTCTTCGGGGGATTTGAGATAGACCTGGTCAGTTATGAACTTCATCCGCTTTTCGTCTTCTATGGTCTTTCCGGTCTGAATGCAGATCAAAACGTCGTGCATGCTTGTGTGGTCCTGCTGGAGATAGTGGGCGTCGTTGGTAGCCACAAGCGGTATGCCGAGTTCCTTGCTTATTTCTATCAGGACGGGATTGGCTTCCCCCTGTTCCTTTATCCCGTGTCTTTGGAGTTCTATATAGTAGTTCCCTTCACCAAATATTTCCAGGTACTTCGAGGCGGCTTCTTTAGCTTTTTCCGGTCGATTCATGCTGATAAGGTAGGGGAGTTCACCTTTGAGACAGGCCGAAAGACATATGAGTCCTTCGGAGTATTCTTTCAGGATCTCTTTATCGACTCTCGGGTGGTAGTAGAAACCTTCCAGATAGGCTGCTGAGACTATCTTCATAAGGTTTTTGTAGCCCTTGTTGTTTTTGGCTAAGAGGACGAGGTGATTGGCTCCGTCCTTTATGCCCATAACCTCTCTTCTGCTATTCATCCCCTCGATTGCGACGTAGACTTCGCAGCCGATTATGGGTTTTATGCCTTTTTCCTTAACTTTCTTGTAGAACTCCACGGCTCCGAACATGTTTCCGTGATCGGTGATGGCGATGGCGGGCATTCCCAAGTCTGATGCTCGCTGAGCCATATCCTCGATCTTGACGGCACCGTCCAGAAGGCTGTACATGGTATGGTTGTGCAGATGAACAAAACCGGCTGATGGCATGAGGCTCCTCCGAATCGCTCCAAAGATAAAGGTGTTAGAGTGAAAGAGTATAGCTCAAAAGGGGAGTTTCAGGAAAGATGACATCTCCCTGGTACGGGAAGACATTACATTCATAAGAACCTGTACTTGTTTAACTTATCGGGGAGATTAGGTTTAATTCAAAGGGGAAAGGGGATCTTTTTGTGGTAGTAAACATAATTCATATCACACGAAATGTCAACCCCCCATTTCAGAATTTTCGGGTCGATTATGGGAGAGAATTTCCTAAGTTTGCACCAGATCGAAAGATAACTCAGGTAAATAAATTGTTAGTACGAGATAAAGCGCACGCTCTTGTCTCTGCTAAATATTGATCGCCTCACCGTAAGCCTGTCCTGCGGCCTCCATTACGGCTTCTGATAGGGTGGGGTGAGCATGAGGGGTCTTTAAAAGCTCATGGTATGTGGATTCAAGGGTTTTAGCTGTGCAGAGCTCGGCTATCATCTCTGTGGCTTCTGCACCTACGATGTGGCCACCCAATATCTGTCCGTACTCGGCGTCGAAGATGAGCTTGACCAGTCCTTCGTTTTCTCCGATGGCGATCGACTTCCCACTGGCTTGAAACGGGAATCTTCCTATTTTGACCTCGTAACCTTCCTTTTTTGCCTGCTCTTCTGTAAGCCCTGTGCTTGCTACCTGGGGTTGACAGTATGTGCAGGAGGGGATGTTGCCATAGTCAATACGATCTCTTTCGATACCTGCCGTCGTCTCTACCACTGAAACGCCCTCTGAGGATGCGACGTGAGCTAATAAGGGGGGCCCGACTACGTCCCCTATGGCGTATATTCCGTAGACGGTGGTCTGGAGGGTTTCATCCACTTTTATAAATCCTCTTTCTGTCTCTATGCCTAATTCTTCCAGTCCTATGTTCTCTATATTTCCCTGAACTCCTACAGCCATCAGAACGATATTTCCGCTGCGTTCTATCTTATCCCCCTTTGCAGATGCGATCACCTTAACATCTTCTGAGGTCGTATCTACACTTTCCACTCTGCAATCTGTCAATATCTCTATTCTGCTCTTGGAAAGCGATTTGGTGAGTACGTCTGTAATTTCACTATCTTCCAGGGGGAGGATGCTGGGCATCATCTCCATCAGTGTGACCTCGCATCCGAAGGCGTTGTAGAAGTAGGCAAACTCCACTCCTATGGCTCCTCCTCCGATGATTACCATGGATTCGGGGAAAGTCTCCAGGTTCATAGCCTCGCTGCTTGTGATGATCTTCGCCCTGTCTATCGCCACATTGGGAAGAGATCTCGGTCTTGCACCTGTGGATATTGTTGCATTTTTATAGGTAAGGGATTCAACAACCTTCCCATCGTCGTCTATGACGTCTATATTGCCCTTTGAGGAAAACCTTCCGCTCCCTTTATAGACGGTGATCTTGTTTTTACTCATCAGATATTCTACGCCTTTTGAGAGTCTCTGGGCTGTCCTTCTGCTCCTTTTGATAATCTTTTCAAAATCGAAGCCGAGATTGTCCAGTTTTATCCCGAATTCGTCTGCTCTACGGATGAGCTGGTAGATCTCCGCGCTCCTCAGGAGGGCTTTGCTGGGGATGCATCCCCAGTTTAGGCATACGCCTCCGAGCCTGTCTCTTTCGATCAGGGCTGTATTCATTCCCAATTGCGACGCCCTGATAGCCGCGGTGTATCCTCCCGGTCCGCTGCCGATGATGGCTAAATCGAATTCATCTGCCATTTGATCTTTCCCCATTATCCTTTTCGAGTTTCATTGCTATGCTTGTACTCGCTGCAATATTTGCTTGCGTCATTTTTGTTGTCTCTGCCCATTCTTCCTGTTTTTTCTTTATTCCTCTTTCTCCTGGGGCAACGGCATAGGAGACTGAAGGTTCACCGACCATCATAGCACCAAGGTTCTGCTTTTTGTGATACCCCGACCAATCGGAGAGGATGTCACAACTCGATCAAAGACCTCCAGACCCTCTCGTTGAGGTTTACAGAGGCTCATATCCCGCGCAAAGTCCTTTATGATGTTCATATCTTCTCCAGCAATTCTTCAAGGTCGTCTCGGCTGAGACCACACTGTTTAAGGATTCCAAGAAGTGTACCTTTTGCCAACTCGTGATGAAGGGGAACGACCGTGTTGTAGCTTCCCTTCCGAAGGGTAACATGGCTCCCTCTTTTACGCACGACTTGGAAACCTGTCTTCCTGACGAGCCTTGATCAACTCATCACCCGAAAGTACAGGGAGTTTAGCCACTGACTACTACCTCAAGAGGATAAAGAACTACCTCCCCCAAGCTCTCAGGTAAGTCTTCTGTCCCAAAACTCTCCAGGTAAAGTTCCACAGCCTCCTTAAGGTTCGCTTGTGCCTCCTCTATCGTCTTTCCCTGGCTGACTACTCCCAATTCCACACAATGGGCCACATACCAGTTTTCCTCCTTCGTGATCACAGCAGTAAACTTCTTAGACATCTTGAACCTCCTTGCTCTCCTCTGCGCACAATTCCAGCACTTCCTTGAGATTCTTACGGAGTTCATCCAAGGTGGCCTCTTGAGTATGTGCGCCTGGGATGCCCGGAACTATACCCCCATAGAGTCTGGTCTCACGGTCCCACTCAACATAAGGGGTGAAGGTTTTCATTCTGGACCTCCATTTTGTAAAGTGTAAAGATATCTTGGGATTTGTAACTCCTTCGGCATCCGCTTGACCTTGACCTCCTCTGGCATCTTCAGACCCGTTGCCCGCTTAAAACAGTATATGGTCAGGGATTTACCATCGGAAAATCACTTAACTATGGCTTCAAGGAAGGATTTCGTAATCTTTTCTTCAGCATTGTTCAGCCTCAAATCCTCCAGGTTGCCACTACAGCTACCAGAAGCTCATCGGTGTACTCAGAACTGATCATCAGCAGTCCCGCGTCTTTAACTCTGACAAAAAGCCCTTCCCTCAGTGCACAGAGACTGAAACCTCCGCCACCCGTCCATCTACCTGCGTACTAATACCCGTCTGGTCTTTCCTGCTGACCAACACTTACCAAAATAATAGGGCTCCTGTCTGGACTTGTCATCCGGGGATTCAGGAGCCCTATGTAGAAAGGCGTTTAAGATGAGTAATCTGCTTAGAACAGACCTTTTGCACATCTTCTATCTGTCTATTTCTCCCATGACTACGTCCAAGCTTCCGACGATAGCCACCAGATCTGCTACCATCCCGCCGCGGGCGATTTCATTCAGGACGCTTATAGCCGTAAAGCAGGGAGATCTTGCCTTGAGCCTGTAGGGTGTGTCGGATCCGTCGCTGACTAAATAGAAGCCTAATTCTCCTCTTGGCGTCTCTGTGCGGACGTATATGTCGCCTTCGGGAGGTCTGATCCTTTTGGGTATGGCTTCGTGAACATCGCCTTCGGGGATGCCATGGTCCAGGGCTTGGTGTATGATCTTAACGGACTCCTTCATCTCCCATATCCTGACCATGTATCTGTTCCAGCAGGAGCCTACAGGTCCGTGTTGGTCGGTTCCGATGGGGATGTCGAATTCAAATCTGTCGTAGATAGAGTAAGGATCGTCTAATCTGAGGTCCCATCTGACACCTGAACCCCTGAGGTTGGGCCCCGTGACCCCGTAGCTTATCGCTACTTCGGGAGGGAGGATGCCGACCTCGGCTGTCCTTGCGATGAATATCTTGTTGAAGGACAAAAGGCCGTTAAGCTCATCAATCTTGGGCTCGAAGTAATCCAGAAACTCTTCCGTCTTATCGAGAAAGCCGTCAGGAAGGTCTCTTGCGACACCTCCGATCCAGATGTAGTTATAGAGCATCCTTGCCCCGCTGAGCCATTCCAGAAGGTCTAATATTTTTTCTCGATCCCTGAACGCCCACAGAAAGGGCGTGAACGCCCCTATATCGAGTCCGTAGGTGCCGACGCTGACAAGGTGGCTTGCGATCCTGTTGAGTTCGGCTACTATGACCCTTATATATTCGACTCTCTCCGGGACCTGAAGGTCCATGAGCCTTTCTACTGTCAGTGCATATGCGAAGTTCTGGTTCATTGAAGCAATGTAGTCCATCCTGTCCGTATAGGGCATGACTTCGGGATATGTCATATTTTCCGAGTGTTTTTCGAAGCATCTGTGGAGGTAGCCTATATGTGGCGTCACCTTCTCCACGATTTCGCCGTCGGTCACAAGCTCTAATCTCAAAACCCCATGGGTGCTCGGATGCTGAGGACCCATATTTAAGATCATGTCCTCGCCTTCAAATTCAACGCCAATGGTGTGTGGAGGGGGACTGTCAAATCCAACCGGAAGCTCGGGCTTTTCCTCTTTTTTCTGGAACAGAGACCTTAACATTATGTTCTCCGTTTATGGCAATCGAACCTATCTACTGTTCATCTTCGGAGGATGTGGGTTCTTTCTGGGCAGCTTCACCTGACACCATCGCCTCCTCTGCGGCTCTGGGTTTTACTCTCGCAGGTTTGGGTGTTTCTTCAGCATCGCCACCCTCGGTTTTCCCTGCGGCTTTGGTAGCCGATGCTTTGACTCTGGCAGGCTTCTCCTCTCCACCGCCCTCGGCTTTGGCTTTTTCTGCCTTGGCTTTGGCCGCCGCCGCTTTTTTTGCGGCCATTTCAACATCCCTCTTAGCCCCTTCTTCTTTGATCTTTTCTACCTCTTCAGGGGTGTATGTGGCGTAGCGATAGATGAAATCGTCCCTGTCATAGACGGAGCTCTCATATTCTGGCGTCATGACGAGGCATTCTGTGGGACAGGGATAGACGCAGAGGGCGCAGTAGCAGCACTTGGACATGTCTATATCAAAGCGCACAACGTGCAGTCTCTTTTTATGCCCCGTAGTGGTCTCACTCAGGTCTTCACCGGGGCCAACTTTGACTGTCTCTATATAGATGCAGTCCACAGGGCAGATCCTGGCGCACTTGTCACAGCCTATGCAGTCGTCTATGTCGTTGAAGAGCTGGCCTCTTGCCCCTGGTGGCAGTTCCCACTTTTCATCCGGATATTGGAGTGTGACGGCCCTGGTAAAAAGGTGTCTGAACGTAAGTCTCATACCGACCAGGACAGTCCACACCCCTGAGAATATGTCGGAAAAATATCCTCTCACGACTCGCTTTCCTCCTCTTTTTCGGACTCCGTCTCTTTTTGAGCAGTTTCTTTACGAAACATCGGCTCTATGAAGGTCCCTCTGTTTGGATCCAGATCTTCGTCGTAGGGAACTCTCATACCTCTGTAAAACTCCTGCACTTGATAGTCCTTTCTTAAGGGGTATCCCTCCCAATCTTCGGGGAGGAGTATCCTTCTGAGATCGGGATGGTCCTCAAAGACCACGCCGACAAGGTCGTAGGCTTCTCTTTCGTGCCAGTCAGCCGTTCTCCATACGGATTCCACCGATGGGACGGAGCCATTTTCTCTTGGGACTTCGACTTTCAGCACGCACTTATGTCCCTTTACGTTGGAGTAGAAGTGATAGACGACTTCGATGCTTTCCGGGTAGTCAACACTACTTAAGCACATCAGACAATCGAAGGCAAGTTCCTCGTCGTCTTTCATAAAGCGGGCTACGTCGAGCACAGATTTGGGAGAGAGTTTCACGTATAGCTGGACTGCTTGGGGGTTAAATTCCAAGATAGAATCGCCGAACTTCTCTTTAAGTTTATTGTGGATCTCCTCGGCGTTCATGCAGCCTCCTCCTCAGCACTTGCACTCCCGGTCAGCTTATTGATCTTATCCGCCAAAAGGGACTCATCTTTGATCTTCTCCTGAAGCTTCATAAGTCCTTCCATAAGTGCTTCAGGTCTGGGAGGACATCCCGGGACGTAGACATCTACGGGGATAACCTGATCTACACCCTTTAGGACATGGTAGCCGAAGTTCCAGTAGGGACCTCCGCAGGTGGCACAGCTCCCCATCGAGATGACGTATTTAGGATCGGGCATCTGCTCGTAAAGCCGCTTTATCCTGGTTGCCATCTTCAAGGTTACTGTTCCGGCTACGATCATGAGATCGGACTGTCTGGGGCTAGGTCTGAAGACGCCGGCCCCGAAGCGGTCAAGGTCGTATCTTGAGGCCCCCGTGGCCATCATCTCGATGGCGCAGCAGGCAAGTCCGAACGTCATAGGCCACAGGGATGATTCCCTTGCCCAGTTAAATATCTTATCCACGGAGGTTATGATAATGTTGTTTCCGTACCTGCCCTCCGTTATTATCTCCTCTTGGGGCATCTATGTTCTCCTCCTGACAAGTATCTGTAGTATTATCGGAGCGTTGAGTATAGGTCAATGGTTTTGCCTTCATATCGGCAGGCGAATTGACTCCTTACATTTCACATTAGTAATATAAGCTATAGTGCTTTGCGTGTCAACCCTATAGATGTATTTTTGAGGTTTATGGTGAAATAAGCTGCCCTTCGTACTGAAATACCAGTTCTTCGTGGACTATCAGAATGAAAAGATGAAGAATCTTCACTGATTGGGGAGGATAAGTTGATCTGGACTAGGTATTGCAAATGAGATATGGTTGAAGGAGAATGACGCTGCTTATCTGGAACCTTACGGTCGCCTGATATTCAGATTGCTAATCTGACCCGTAGCAGACCCTTCCCCTAGCTCTGGGCTAAAGATCCTGGGCTTCCCCCCGCCCCCCCCCCGATAGAGTCAATCAGGGACTCGCAATGACTAAGTGTCGCAAGGAGGAAACATTCTTTGAAGTTGTCATGTCCTGAAACAATCCACAAGGGAATTCTAATAATTCGCTAAGACGAGCTTGAAAAATACAACCGTTCCGAATCGGAGAACAAAAAATTTCTAAACATCCTTGACTTCAGCACGTTTTGGCTTATATTATTTCCTCATAATGATAAGATAGAGTTAAAGGAGCATACGTTTCAGAGTTAAAGGAGCATACGCTCCTAGAATCAGGGAAATCAATAAAATGTGATCTGCTGTTCAGAGATGAAGTAATCGTGGATCCCTGACAAAAGATGCAACGGTGTTGTGGACGTGGCCGTAAAGCACAGTAAGGTGAGGAAGAGGGATGACTCTAAAAGGGAACGACTTTAAGGATTGAAACGTCTGATGAAGTGATAGCGCTCCCCTTCGGCGGCGGGGGGGATTACAGAAGATGGAGCAGATACTATGGAGTATGAGGCAAATATAGGCTTAGAGGTACATGTTCAGCTTTCTACTGAGAGCAAGATATTCTGCGGCTGCAGCACAACGTTCGGCGCTGATCCCAACTCTCATGGCTGTCCCGTGTGTCTGGGCATGCCGGGGGTACTGCCGGTTTTGAACAGGAAAGTTGTGGAGTGCGCTCTGAAGTTAGCTGTAGCTTTAGGCTGCCAGATCCAGCCGAGGAGCAGGTTCCTCAGGAAAAGCTACTTTTATCCGGATCTTCCGAAAAACTATCAGATATCTCAGTATCAGTCTCAAAGCGAGATGCCCTTTGCGATTGGCGGTCACATAGATATTGAGATTAACGGGAAGTCCAAAGTGATAAGGTTGGTTAGAATACACATGGAGGAGGACGCGGGGAAATTAGTACACGATGAGGAGTATGTGTCGGAGGGCTCTTCCTTTTTTGACGTGAACCGATGCGGTGTTCCCTTAATCGAGATTGTGAGCTATCCAGATATGGCTTTTCCACAGGAGGCTTACGTCTATCTTACGAGACTAAAGCAGGTACTTGAGTATCTGGATATATCTGACTGCAATATGGAGGAGGGCAATATAAGGATAGATACCAATATCTCACTGCGTCCCAAGGGATCGTCCGAACTGGGCACGAAGACTGAAATCAAGAACATGAATTCGTTCAGGAATCTGCAGAGGGCTTTAGAGGCCGAGACACTGAGGCAGACCGAAATACTCAGGCAGAACGATAAGGTGATGCACCAGACTCTGTTGTGGGATGCCCAAAGGGGCGTTACCGTCCCTATGAGGAGCAAGGAAATTTCGGAGGATTACAGATATTTCCCAGAGCCCGATTTGATGCCTGTAGAAGTAAGTAAGGAGTGGGTCGACCAGATAAGAGAAGAAATCCCCGAACTTCCCTTAGAGAGAATGGACCGATTCACAGGCCAGTATGGCATAAGAGACTACGATGCAGAGGTTTTAACGTCTACGCCGGAGTTGGGGGACTATTATGAGTTTGTGGTAAAAACCGGAGCTGATCCAAAAAAGACGAGCAATTGGGTTATGGGAGATGTCCTGAAGGTCTTGAACGAGAGGAAGATAAAGGCGGATGAATTTAACGTAAAGCCCGAGCGTCTATCTGAACTGATCAAAATGGTGGAGGTCGGGACTATAAATTTAAAGATCGCAAAGGCTGTGTTCGAGGAAATGGCGGAGAGTGGAAAAGGGCCTGAGGAGATTGTGAAACGGAAAGGTTTAACACAGATTACGGATGATTCCCAAATAGGGCGAATTATAGATAACGTAATCGCTGCGAACGATAATGAGGTTCAGCGATACCGGGAAGGCCAGACCAAGCTCCTAGCGTTCTTCATTGGACAGGTAATGAGGGAGACAAAGGGAAAAGCTGACCCTCAGCTTGTGAATCGGTTTTTGAAGCAGAAGTTAGAAGAATGAACTGGTAGCTATGTGTTCCTGAACAGAGGAGATCCCTATGGATATGAAGAGGTTAGTGGAGATTCTGAAGCACAACATAAAAGAAAGTAGACAGCAAACAGTAGACAGCATACAGGGATGGGAGGCAATGCCCTATCTCCCCCGATTGAATCTATCGGGGCCTACTACCTACTTTCTACTGCTTTTCGGCATAGCCCTGTCCATCTCTGCGCTATTTGTAAGGGGAGTTTGGGCACAGGAAGTAAACGACAAGGTCGGAACCACAGGATTCAACTTTCTGAAGATAGACAACTCTGCGCGGTCGGCGGCGTTTGGAAGCGCCTTTGCGGCTGTGGCTGAGGACATAAACTCTATAGTGTGGAATCCCGGGGCTATGGCTACAATAGAAAACAAGATGGCTACGGCCTCCTTTACGAATTATCTGGTGGACACTCAGTCAGGCTTTGTGGGCCTAGCATTTCCTCTCAAGAATAGGGCCACGTTCGGAATAGGGATAAGTTATATATCGTATGGGACGTTTGACAAGACGGATGAGAATGGGATCGTGATAGGAGATTTCGGAGCGGGTGATCTGGCGGCTCGCGTTTCTTATTCAAGATTCACCTCCGACAAGGTATCTGTTGGAGGTAATCTGAAGTTTATCTTTTCACGAATAGATGAGTTTTCGTCGGACGCTTACGCCCTGGATCTGGGTATATTCATAAGGCCCCGCGAAAGGACGACTTTAGGGGTTTCGATTCTAAATCTGGGCTTCGTCAGGAGCGGATTTTCCGAAGATTTGAAGGATAGTCTGCCCGTAAACTTGAAGATAGGTATCACCCACAAGCCTGAACATCTTCCACTGATGATCGTTGTAGACGCTAATCTACCTAACGATAACGACCTTTACTTTTCCATAGGCGGCGAGTTTGAAATTTCACAGAACTTTATGATACGTCCGGGATACAGCTCTGTCTCGAACGGCCTGGAAACAGGCGAAGGAGCGGGAATATCAGCCGGAGCAGGCTTTGTGATAGACAGGTATAGATTCGATTACGCCTTCAGTTCGTTTGCGGACTTGGGAGAAGTTCACAGGTTCTCTCTAACAGGAGAATTTAAATAGGTAGAGAGCAGCCCCCGATCCCTGACAGACTCAATCGGGGATTCAATCGGAGTTAGACCGGGTCCCTCTTCCCTTCCCCGTAAGTTGTCTACTATTCAGCCATTACGAATGGAATAACCGTCACAACAGGACTGGCCCCGTAAGCTTTCTTATGGCAAGGCTTCAAAATCGGGTTTTGCCAACGGTTCTTGATGGAGGATAAACTGTGGAGTGGTTCAAGACTTTCTTCGGCGAAGATTACCTAAAATTCGATGTGCACGAGGATACACGCGGGGAAGTAGATTTCCTGGAGGCCAAGTTGGATCTTCCCGCATCGGCCAGGATACTGGATCTTTGCTGCGGCTACGGTCGGCACGCGGTGGAACTGGCAAAGAGGGGCTACAAGGTAACGGGATACGATCTTTCCCCGATTTTGCTCAAAGTAGCAAGGAGAAGGTCCAGAACTGAGCACGTAGATATTGATCTGATATGTGGTGATATAAGGAACTTATGGTTTGAGGAAAAGTTCGACGGTATAATAAGTATGTTCACTTCTTTCGGGTATTTTGAAGATGAGGCAGTAGATTTTGACATCTTCAAGCTGATGGGCAGGGCCTTAACCCCCGATGGAACATTGCTGTTAGAGGCGGCCAATAGGGACTTCGTTGTCAAACATTTCTATCCTGTGGAATGGTTCAAATACGGCAAGATGGTCGTATTGGAGAGGAGATCGTTCGATATAGTAACGGGGATGTCTAATGTCGAGGTGACAGTTGTTGAGGGAAACCGAGAAAGAAAATACCGGCATTCTGTCAGGCTCTATTGCTTCACGGAGCTTAAGATGTTGATGAATTCAGCAGGGTTAAGGACTACAGATGTCTGGGGCGACTTTAAGGAGGGTGAATATTCGTGGGATTCTTTGAGTATGATTATTCGTGCAAACAAGGTGCAGGACTAAACCTTCGAGATGACAGTGTCCGGCGCTTTAGAGTCAGAGAAAGGAGTCTCGGCGAAACCTACTCATCTACAACGAATAGCAAGCACGGGAGGTCCTCGAGAGCCCTTGAACGGAGGTTCTGCGCGCACCAGCTGAGTTCAATATGGCTTTCGCCTATCCGCCCCCAGCAGCTTTGCGATAGCCGAAGGTAAGGCGACATCCAATACCGGCAGGTATGTTTCTTCCGATCTTTAGACTCCTTATGCTCAAGCCGAGAAACAGATGAATTTGTCTAAACTGGGAACATTGTTGGAAGTCTTTACGCCTTTGATGGTAACTATCTTAGGCGTAATTGTTTATGTCCGGCGTCGGCTGGGTGGTCGGAAACGCGGGGATCCTGCCGACTCTGACAAGCGCATGTCTATCCAACGGAATCACTCTGATAACAGCCCTGTCGCTATCGGTACTGGCTACGTAGCGTGGAGGGTTGCTGGGGAGCCTAATATATCATTTTCCGTAGCCTAAGGCGTAGAGATCAGCGGAGCAATCGGTATTCCGCTCTTCCTGTCAAAGTCGCTGTCGGCGACGTTCTACGCCTTCTGGTTTGCTGAGTCGCTCCAGACCGTGTGCCCAGAAGTGCCCATCCAGATTGTGCCTGCAGTAACGATCGCCGCTCTGACACCGATCTCCACCACAGGAGCCGAAAATAGCCCTGAAACTGCACATACCTACTATGAGGGCTATAGGGCCATCACTCCCATTCTTGGTGGCACGTTCAAGCGTTCAAGGTAAGACTCCCCTCTTCTGGAGGGTACTTGCAGTCTTCCTTCGGGAGGTTCCGGAGATTACGGCTGGCGAGGCCCTGTTCGGAGACCTGAAGCATCCGCAACGATCCGTTCCCTTTGACACTATTGCTGCTATCACAATCTGTGTCATCGTCTGTCCTCCTGTGCCAATAGTCCTGGCGTTCAGCGCGCATACGGATGTTCTCTGACCGACGCCCTAACTTGGGATGCGCGGCACGCCTTGCTCCAGCTCCGATCTTTCCCGGGCTCTGGGGCAACTATCTTTTCCTCATACAGTGGGAAGAATCTCGGGAGGCCTTAGTGGTCTTTGTGGGCTTGGTGCAGCCGGATCCCGGAGAGGAGATCGCCCATGCTGAACCGCTTCTGGAGATGATTGAAGGCTTCTCAAGCGTGGTGCTGGTTCGTAATTCCAGTTGGTTTGTAGGAGAATTGGTGTAAGGATGAAGACGTTCTTACCAAGGTTCATACGCGATGTAAATCACCGTGTCTGCTAGCAAGTTTTCTGCCGCTACGCGTATGTAGCCAGAAAAAGAAAAGGCTTGACTATATTGTGGAGATATATTTATATTGAAGATGGGGTATAGATTCCCTGCGAGGTTACGCAAAGCTCGGTATTGAGACATAGAAAGAGGAAGAAATTTCGCTTCTGCAGCTTGAATATAAGGCTATTTTTTCGCTTTGAAACATGAGGTCTATCAGGTAGGACAAAAGGTTAACAAAAAGCTCTACCGATCGGTATGGCGGCTTTGTGGGAGGACTCACAGAGTGCTTCTGGATTACGATAAGCTCATCGCCGCTGTAGACGGAAGGCAGGAGCGAAAAGACTGTCTCTACTACACCGATGACTGGCACGCCTACTCTTCTCTATCTATCTGTGGTAACCACTTCATGGTTGACAAAGACAAAGGACAACCCGAAGGTAGAAACCATCTAAATGGAATCAAAGGTTCTTGGTCATATTCCAAACACTTCTCATGCCTTATTGAGATGTCCACGCAATATTTCCATTTCTACCTCAAAGAGACAGAATGGTAATTCAACAACCAAGATCAGGACGTAGTAGATATCCAGACAGGTTATGAATCAACACTTTCAAGGTGTATAATGTTGTGGCATGGCCATATTCTAAATAGTTGATATATGAAATCTAAAACCTATTCAGAATGGTACAAATTCGGCTGGAAGGGCATAACCTTCGACGTTCCGAAAGATTGGAACCTGGGAAGCGTTACTTCTGATCCTAACAGGAAGAAAGATTCCGGCTATTTGAGACTCGATGACTCCCAGATAGCAAGGGTGGAGGTGGAGTGGAGACCGTCGCATGAGGGGATCTCCATTTCACGTTTGGTGTCAAGATACCTCGAGAATCTGGAGAAAAAGGCAAATAAGGTCAGGGCCACTTTCAAAGTCAATAGAAAGGTGGGTCTGGTAAAGTTCAAGGATGTAGACTTTGACTACGAATGTTTTATCTGGGAGGCTGATTACCGAGCTTACAATTTGGCCATAAAATGCAAAGCATGTGGAAGGGTTGTGGTTTTGAGGGTACTTTCGCGCTTAGATGATAATGTAGAAAAGGTCGCAGCCAAAATCTTATATTCTTTAGAGGATCACTCAAAAGGAGGACGCAATTTCTGGGGCATCTATGATCTTGCCTGCTGGGTTCCTGATGACCTGATGTTAGAAGAATATTCCCTGAAATCCGGTCACATCCAATTGGAGTTTCAAAGGGAAAAAAATTCTTTCAGCATAGACTGTATAAGCTTAGCTAACATCCTGTTGAAGGGAATCAGCACAATAGAGTGGCATAGTGACTTTTTCAAGAAGAAGTTGAGAGACCTAAACTGTTCGTACAAGGAGATTCAATTTCAGGGACATCCAGGAATTGAGATTTTGGGTGTGCCCAAAAACAGGTGGAAAAGGCTCTTCAAGCCTCTGCCGTGGGTGGAAAGGAAACCACGCCTATTTTTGAAGGGAAAGACCTGGTACTGTGAGGACTCCAATAAGATATTTGTGGTGCACAACTTCACCAGAAACGAGGAAGATTCAAAAGTAGAGGTGATAGAGATTGGCTGTCATAAGAAGGAAGAGGCGCATCAGCCGAGAGGCGATGCTGTCGTCAAGACCGATCAGGAACGACCTGCTGGGGTGGGCAAGGGACTCCCAGGATAATATTGTAGTCACCATCCCCAGACAAAAGGGATGGAAAGCGCGCCTGTTGTCCCTGATCTTTCACGTTCCCAAGGAGAAGAAGATTGAATTAGATGAGATAGGTTCCCAGGTGTGGGAAATGTCCGACGGGCAGAACACTGTAGAAGACATAATCGAGGGACTCGGACAAAGGTACAAGCTCAACAGGAAAGAATCTGAGGTATCTCTTCTTGCTTATCTCAAGACATTGGGAAAAAAGGGATTAGTGGGATTTATGGTGGATAAACCGAAGGATAGAAGGGCAACATAAAGATAATCTTTTGAGCACGACTATATTGTGCCTATGGCTTACAGCCTTATTGAACACTCAAGCGAAGATCATCAAAGACGATCTGAAGGAGATAGAGGGGGGCGTAAAGGAGTATAGGACCTGCGCATCGGAAGTGTTGGAGACAGGAGGTGGGCATATGGTGAAAATGCAGGTATTTAATATAGACACCGATGCCAAGGGAGAAACGTTTTGGGTTTTGTTGAGCGATGAGATGAGGAAAACTGTGCTCCGTATAAGTATAGGTCAGGCCGAGGCAAACGCCATCTACTCCCAGCTTAAGGGACAGCTTCCTCCCAGACCCATAACTCATGACCTTCTAAAGCTCATTCTGGATGGCGTTGACGCCGGGATATCAAAGATTTTGGTGAGAGATCTCAAGGATGGAACTTACTTCGAACGGATAACCTTAGAGCATAACGGGACATCCAGAGAGATAGATTCACGCCCGAGCGACGCTATTTCATTGGCACTGAGGATGGAGGCTACAATCTACGTTTATGAGGAGGTCCTACAGGAAGCGGGGCAGGACAGCGCTGAATTTGGAATCGAACCTGATGATGAGCCTTTAGGATCTAGTGATATTATTGGGGGAGTGATGGGATAAAGAGGACATGTGAAGGAGAATATCGGTTTTGGGGGAGAAAAAAAGTGGGAAAGGATCCTGTGTGATAGTTTGGGCGTCTAAATTGTAGTAGCATTGCTTTTTTGCGTGAGGACAGGCCCAGGGGTGATTTCGCGCCCTGTGCGGTTAGAGACAGGAGGTAGGCAAATGGTAAAAATGGAGGTATTTAATATCAGCTTCAATTCGATGAGCAGAAGTTTTTTGGTCTTGCTGAGCGATGAGACCAGGGAAAGGGTGCTCCCCATAAGCATAGGTCAGCCTGAAGCGATCGCTATCTACTCTCATCTCAAGGGACAGCTTCCTGCCAGACCCATAACTCACGACCTTCTAAAGCTCATTCTGGATAGCTTTGGCGCCGATGTTTCAAAGATTCTGGTGAGCGATCTTAGGGGTGGAACTTACTACGCACGGATAACCTTGGAGCACAACGGGGCATCCACGGAGATAGATTCACGCCCGAGCGACGCTATTGCATTGGCACTGAGGATGGAGGCTCCAATCTACGTATCTGAGGAGGTCTTGGAAGAAGCGGGGCAGGAGAGCGCTGAATTTGGAATCGGGCCTGATAATGAACCTTTAGGAGCCGATGATATTGAGGAGGTATTTGGGGCTGAAACAGTAGATGCCTTCTTAGAACAGGCATCCCCTGCACAGCCCGACACAGATCAGGATGATGACATCTCAGCCTTGAGAGCCAAACTCAAGGAAGCTGTAGCCTATGAGGAATACGAAGAAGCAGCCAAGATCAGAGATAAGATTGCTCAGCTGACAAAGGAGCGGGGGAATTCCTCCTGATCTCTTGCCCTTCGGCGGCGGCTACTCCCATTCGATAGTTCCGGGCGGCTTGTGTGTTATGTCGTAGTAGACAGCCTCTATCTGTTCTATAGATAGTATGTCTTGAGCTACCCTGATGGCTATGTCCATCGGCATCTTGCTGAAGGCTGCAGTCATGAAATCGTCTGTGTGAACGGGCCGCACGACTACACTTTCCTTTTCCCCATCCGAGCTGAGAGGTATCAGAACTACAGGCATCTGGGATATTTGTCTTACCAGACCAGCTTTTTCGATCGCTCTTGTGGCTATATAGTCGGCATCCCTCAAAAGGTCGAGGCGATCCTGGGAAAGGTAAGTTTCTTTGAGGCGTCCTCTATGTAGTCTATCAGGCTTGAGGAGATATACACAGCGATTGATTTCTTTTATGCTATTTGTGATCGTCGTCGAGATTTTCTCAAGGGTTTCCCAGTCCGGATCACGGCCTTTGCTTGGAGCCAGCGCCACAGGATGCGCGTAGGTCCTAAAATCGCCCTGCACCCCCACAGTCTTGAGGGGAAGCACACAGGCCGTAAGGTTAAATCCTTTTGCTATAACTTCTACCCTTTGGTCTATCTCTTTGATATTTCCTCTATCTTCTTCCCGTCCATTCCAGCATAACGTCCGCACAGCCAGGCCTGGTCCGGGAAAAGGATGTCTCCAGATGAGGCTTTGAGGGAGGTTCAGGCCTATCCCAACCTGTCTTACTTCGTCTTTGTATAGGTTCGACAGGGGTTCTATGACCCGTCCCTGTACGATGAGGCTTTGTATGGCATCCGTGCGATTGTGATGGGTCTTTATGACTGAAGAGTCCGCTGTACCTCCTGCTTCAATAGTATCCGTATATAAAGTGCCCTGTCCGAGAATCCATTTTTCGGCATCGAGATTAAGTTTTCGTATAGCCTTTTCTCTTATCTCAACGAATTTGTCTCCTATGATCTTCCTTTTCTCCTCGGGATCCACAACTCTCCCAAGAGCATCAACGAACTCCTTTGAGGCGTCTATAACCTTGAAATTGCCCATTTTCTGCTCTTTCAACGCCTTCTCCACAAGCCGGGTCTCACCCCTTCTCATAAATCCGTTGTCTATGTGGAGCCCCAACACGCGGTCTGATCCGAGGGCCTTGTTTAAAAGCGCGAACGCTACGGTAGAATCTACCCCCCCGCTTACAAAGAGGAAGACATTCCTTGTCCCCACCATATCTTTTATCTCCTGGATCGCGCTGTCTATATAGTTGGACAGCGTCCAGTCCCTCCGGCATCCGCAGAGTGTAAGAAAGTTATCCAGGATCTTCATCCCCCCGGGCGTGTGTGTAACCTCGGGATGAAACTGTATAGCGTATATCTTTCTTATAGGGTCTTCTATCGCCGCTTGTGGACAGTCGGCTGTGCAAGCGATTGTTCTGAAGCCCGGGGGGAGTGCCACAACAGAGTCTCCGTGGCTCATCCAGACCCTTTCCTTGCCTTCAAGCCCCCTAAAGATTGTTGAGCAGGACGTTATCAGAAGCTCGGCTGGGCCATATTCCTTCTTGTCTTTGGTCTCTACTTTACCTCCCAGATGTTGCGACAGTAGTTGATGACCGTAGCAAATTCCAAGGATGGGCTTTCCGAGGCTGAAGATTTCGGGATTGTATCGGGGCTGGTCGGGGTCGTAGACGCTTGCTGGACCCCCTGAAAGGATTATTCCTTTTGCATCTTCTATCTCTCTGGTAGCAGATGCGGGAGACTTTATCTGGGAGTGGACGTTGAGTTTCCTTATCCTGTTGGCAATAAGGTGTGCGTATTGACCCCCGAAGTCCAGGACTATTATCTTTTCTCTTTTCATTACCTTATATCTGAATTAATCAAAATTGTATTCTTAAGCCAGCCAGAATCGTCCCTTCTCGGATAGTCGGTGTTGTAGTGCAGTCCACGGCTTTCTTTCCTCCAAAGGGCACAACGGATTATAAGTTCGGCCACACAAGCGACATTTCTGAGTTCTATCAGTTCGGGCGTCACCTTAGTCCTCCTGTAGAATTCCTCTAGCTCCTCTTTGATGATCCTGACTCTCCTTTGGGCTCTCTGGAGCCTAAAGTCGGAGCGAACTATGCCCACGTAGTCCCACATAAGCCGCTCTATCTCCTCCCGGTCATGAGAGAGGATGACCCATTCTTCGGCGTTGAAGGTGTTCTCCTCGTCCCATTCGGGGATGTCAGGCAAGGTGTAATAGTTGTCCTTGAGGAACTCTGCGGAATGTCGGCAGGCTCTGTCCGAAAAGACCAGTGCCTCTAAAAGGGAGTTGCTCGCCAGGCGATTGGCACCGTGGACCCCTGTGAAGGCGACCTCACCTGCGGCGTAGAGGTTGAAAATATCCGTTTTTCCCCACTCATCAGTTTTCACTCCGCCGCACATATAATGGGCTGCAGGAACCACGGGGATGGGGTCTTTAGCCATGTCGACTCCGACCTCTAAACACTTTGCGTAGATATTTGGAAATTTCTCCTTTGTTATCTCCGGGTCTTTATGGGTCACGTCGAGGTATACACAAGGAGTTCCACTCTTTTTAATCTCCGCATCGATAGCCCTTGCCACTGTATCTCTTGGAGCTAACGATTTTTGGGGATGATACTTATCCATAAAGCCCTCGCCTTTGTCATTTATAAGGATACCTCCGTAGCCTCTGACTGCCTCTGATATTAAGAAGGATTGGGATCTGGACGAAGCATCCTCCGGGTGATAGAGGCTTGTAGGATGGAACTGCATAAATTCGAGGTTCCCGGCTGTGGCGCCCGCTCGGTAGCTCATGGCTATCCCATCGCCTGTGGCTATTGAGGGATTGGTGGTATGCAGATAGACATGGCCGGCGCCTCCTGTGGCAAGGAGCGTTATCTTAGAAAGGAACTTTTTGACCTCCCCCTTATCTGTATCGAGGGCGTAGGCGCCCCAACACGTGATGCGATTCTTCTGAACTTCCTTCACACCGAAGAGATGGTGCTCTGTGATCAGGTCTATAGCCACGTGATTTTCATAGACCTCAATCTTAGGATTGTTCTGCACCTCGACTGACAAAGCCCGCTCAATCTCCGCACCTGTGAGGTCTCGGGCGTGCACGATCCTGTTTTTAGAGTGTCCGCCCTCTCTGCCCAGCTCAAATTCTTCGCTATTTTCCCGCCTTGTGAACTCCGCTCCCCACTTCACGAGATCCCGCACCATCTGGGGACCTTCTCTGACTATGAGTTCGACACTCTCCCTGCAGCAGAGTCCGTCGCCGGCTCTTAGAGTATCCTCTATGTGGAGATCAAAGCTGTCATCGTCCGAGAACACGGCTGCTATCCCGCCTTGAGCGTAATTAGTGTTGGACTCCTTGTGCTCTTTCTTGGTGATTATGGCGACATTCCCGTGTTGTGCCGCTTTGAGCGCGAACGAAAATCCAGCTAGCCCACTACCGATTACGAGGTAATCTGTGACCGATTGCATGATCTATCTCTAAATTTTTAGGAGCGAGTCCAGCTTATCCGCTCCCACTGTGATCTGTATCTCTATTTCAAGGGCGTATATCGGAATCTTTGACCTAAATTCGGGGAATTTGACAGCGTCCTTTCGGGTTGTGATTACAAATTCAGAATCTAATTCGGACGCTTTAAGCGATACCTCTTCAAGATCCCTTTCTGTATAGTAGTGATGATCTGGATAGTTTAGGAAACCTGTTAGCCGGGCGCCCAAGCCCTCAAGAGTCATCTGGAATGACTTCGGATTTCCTATTCCGGATAGAGCTAATACCTTCCTCTCTTTGAGCTGATCTATCCCGATCTTCGAATTGTCAGCCAGCGACCGTAAACAGATCGGACGATGTATCGTCTCTACTGCGGGTATCGCAGGATTTATAGACATAATCTCCCTTTTGATCTTCTCTTTGTCGTCTGCATAATCAGTATGCGTCAGGAATACTACGTCTGCCCGATTTAGGGCGGATAGCGGTTCTCTCAAGGTCCCTCTGGGCAAGAGATGATCCTTGCTCAACGGATAAAGAGAGTCTACTACGGCGATATTTACGTCTCTCTTCAGACTCAAGTGTTGAAATCCGTCGTCCAGGACTATGAAGTCAGGGGAGAAGTTTTCCACTGCGAAGACGCCTGCCTTGTATCTATCAGCCCCGACTACGACGGGAATGTCCCGAAGCTTTTGTGCAAGGAGATATGGCTCATCGCCCGCCTCTTCTGCGTTCAGCTTTACAGCACGTCCGTCTGAGACTACTGATATATCACTGCCCTGCCTTTTGTATCCTCTGCTGATTATCGTTACTCTCTTGCCTGCCTCCCGTAAGCGACGAACGATATATTCTACTGTCGGGGTCTTGCCTGTGCCTCCTGCTGCAATGTTGCCCACGCAGATTACTTTTACAGACCGCAGTGGAGGATCAGACAGGGAAGAGCTCCTTAGTATGCCAGCACTATACGCGTATGTTCGGAGTCTCACTCCTATGCCGTAGAGGAGGGATAGAATCCACAGACCGGCCCTAACAGCGGCATTCTTGCTTTCCTGTATCTTTTGAAAATCTATCGCCAATACTCTTCAGTAATAAAAATAACAAGATCAGCATTTCGAGACAAGTCCCAATTACGATCAGGACGCTGAAGATAATAATGCCATCTTCTCAAGTCAACAAAGAAGATGATGCCTGCTATTAGCTATCCCCATCTACAATGGATGTTTCCCCTTCCTTGATCTTCTGGTCTATCAATTCTCTGATCCTGGGCACTATGTACACGTCGTCCAGAGGAAGCTTGGATAGTTCTCTCAGAAAAATCTGGCTTTTCTGCTCCGCGGACAGACGCTTGTGGATGATGAGACGCCTCTTGCCGCCGTATTTGCACAGCCCGCCCCTTCCCTCTTCGAGTTCCTCGTATCTGACATCGACAGACAGCTTTTCGGCTACAGCTTCAAGCTCGCTTAATACCTCATAAGATTTCACGCTAATCTACACTTTGTTGTAAGGTGCCTGGATAATGTAAATGTAACTCCGACGTTCAAAAATAGACAGTGATTTCTGCGTCAAATAGCAGAAATAAAATTCGCTTTACATCTGGATGGATTTTTCATATCTTTTTGTAAGTACAGACTGTTCCAAATTTGGTTTGTAAAGGCTATTTGACAGCGGAAATAGAGAACGTAACAGGTTAGGCCAAGTAGTCCGCTTTAGCGCCGGAATTCGACGAGATTCTGATTCCAGGGGAGTTACCTTCAAGTGAAAAACAGAAAATATCCAGAGGGGGCATATTTGTGGAGGATGCGACATGCGAAACTATTGTCGAGTTAGCCGAAAGTCTGAATTTAAAGCTCACTATCTGGTGATATTGTTCTTTTTAGGCTTTGTACTATCGTGTGCCGCTGTTGGGAAGTTGAATCTCATATCCACGAGGCAGGAAATCGAATTAGGCGCGCAGTTCTCAAAGCAGCTAGAAAAGGAAATCACGATATATCCCGATCCTGTGGTAACGGCTTACATAGATAGTCTGGGGCAACTTATGGCAAAGAACTCTAAAAGAGCTAATATCCCCTACTATATCAAGGTTGTGGATACAGATGAGGTGAACGCCTTCGCCCTTCCAGGGGGGTATCTGTACGTAAATCGGGGTTTGATAACGACGGCTGAGAGCGAGTCGGAGCTCGCGGGAGTCATGGGTCATGAGATAGCTCACGTTGTGGAAAGACACGGGGCCAAGCAGCTTACCAAGAAGTTGGGATTAGCAGTCATAGTCCAGGTGGCAGCAGGCGGCGATCCCGACCTTACGAGGCAATTGGCATCCAGTATGATCGGTGTAGGAGGGACTTTAAGTCTGTTGAAATACGGAAGGGACGCTGAAAAAGAGGCAGATATCTTAGCGGTTCACGAGATGTATGCCTCGAACATAGACCCGCTGGGAATAACCACCTTCTTTGAGAAATTACTCGTTCTGAACGACAGGGAATCGGGCGGAGTTGAGAAGCTATTCTCGACTCACCCTCCCACAGAAGATCGGATAGAAAACATCAAGAGTCAGATAAATAGACTGCCGCCTAAAGAGGGCTTGGTGGTGGACTCCCCCAGGTTTCACACCATAAAAGAGCGCATACTGACCCGGATGGAAAAAAGAGAGGAAGACTAATTCTTCTAAACAGCAAACAGGAGACAGTATACCGAAAGAATGCTTCGCGCACTTCGTGGCTTGCTCCCGATTGAGTCTATCGGCGTTCGGTGGGCTTGCTGCCATCCCAGCAGAGCGGCTACCGGTTTTGCAATGTAATTATTTTCTTTCGGTCATTGCACGAGCTGAAAATGTGGAGATGTCTACATTTCACAGAGCCTTGTCGCCCCTGACGAGCAGTGAAGCTGTACTTCTGAAGCCTATACTTCCAGCGGGATAGTGGTTCTCAATACAGATATTGGATTCAGGGCTTTTTGTGACCTTTTACTTGTGGTGTCATAGTTTATCTTTTTTTTATACGTCTAAATCCTTCAGACTGCTCCCGTAGTTTATAACCAACTGCTCCTGGGCCTCTGTCTCGACTGACCCTGGTCTTTTGTGTCTGATCTCCTGTATAGCTTGTATCGAACTTTTCCCCTTCTTTACCAGATAGCACGCCAACATAGTTCCTGTTCTGCCTATGCCGGCTGTGCAGTGAACTGCTACAGCTTTTGCCTCTTTTTCCTTCTCCTCCACGAAATCTACAAACTTCTCCACGTCTTCGAACGTAGGAGCCGACATATCAGAGACGGCCAACTGTAAGTAATCCATGCCAAATTTTCGGAGGCTTTCCCGATTAAGCGGCTCCTCGGTCAAAGATACGACGGCAGAGATACCCTTATTCTCCAGAAACGCCAGATCGTCTCTGAGCTTTTCATAGTTGCTTTTGTGATGATCATAGGAGGAAGAGGCGTCCCTTCTCCCTGGAAAGGCCATGCCAGCTATCACACCTTCTACTAACCAGCTGAAGTTCTGCAATATAATGTCTCCCAAGGGTCTCCTCGAGTTCACCAGGGATTTGAAAATTTCAAATGATTGCCGAGGATGTCAATCCAGATAAGTCTTCATCGGACGGCTTCTGGAGGGATGTCTGAGCTTCGAGATCGCCTTTTCTTTTATCTGTCTGACCCTCTCTCTGGTAAGCCCGAACACCTGCCCTATCTCCTCAAGCGTCATAGGTCTTTCCTTACCTATTCCGAAGTAGAGCCTCAACACCTCAGCCTCTCTGTCCTTTAAGGCGTCCAAGGCTCTGCCCAAGGCTCTCACAAACGATTCGTCCATGAGGTTCTGATCCGGGGAGGACGCAAGTTCATCCTTTAGCACAGAAAGCAGGTTGTTGTCCTCATCGTCACTGGATGGAGAGTCGTCTAACGAGAGATGATGCCTGGATATTTGAAGTGTATTTGTGATGTACTCTGTGTCCACTCCGAGTTCGTCGGCTATTTCAAGTATAGTGGGGTCTCTTCCAAGGTATTGTCTGAGGATGTTGGCCGTCTTGCTTATCTTATGGAGATTGCTGACTCTATTTATAGGCAGCCTGATCATCCTGGACTGCTGCGCTAAAGCGGATAACATCCCCTGTCTTATCCACCAGACAGCATAGGATATAAATTTAAAGCCCTTCGTTTCATCGAACCTCTTTGCCGCCTCGATGAGTCCTAAATTCCCTTCGCTGATCAGGTCCTCAAGGGGGAGACCCTGGTTTTGATATTTCTTGGCTATCCTGACGACAAACCTCAAATTGGCTTTGACCAACTCCTCAAGGGCATCCTGGTCGCCTACCTTTATCCTCTTGGCCAGGTCTGTCTCCTTCTGAGCGGACAAGGGCTGCGTATCTGAAATATCTTCAAGATAAAGCCCCAAAGGTGACATCGCCTCGTACTGATGATCTCTGGCTGCTCTATTCACTGGTTACTCCTGATCGAGATTTGAAAGCTGATCCCCGATCCCCGATAGAGTCAATCGGGGGTCGGGGAGATGGTGAACTATCCTAGGTTCAAGTAGGCAAGCAGTTGCTGCCAAAATGCACAGTGTCACACGTAAACCTAAACTCTAACAGACAAGCAGGGATCTTTCTCCTACTCGGTATTATGTTTTATAATACATCTTTTACCGCCTTTCCTATTTCAGCTGGGCTATCAGAGACCCGTACTCCTGCGTCTTTGAGGGCATCCATCTTACCTTCGGCGGTTCCACTGCCACCTGAAATGATCGCTCCGGCGTGTCCCATGCGTCTGCCTTCTGGAGCGGTTCTACCGCAGATGAAGCCGATTACCGGTTTGCTAAAGTTATTCTTTATAAAAGTTGCTGCTTCTTCCTCAGCTGATCCTCCTATCTCGCCTATTATGACGACCGCGTCGGTTTCAGGATCGGCCTCAAATAGTTCCAGACAGTCTATAAACGTAGTTCCGATGACTGGATCTCCCCCTACACCTATGCAGGTAGATTGACCGATGCCAAGGGATGTTAACTGACTGACTGCCTCATAAGTCAAGGTACCGCTCCTGGATATGACTCCGACGCTTCCGGCTTCGTGAATAGAACCAGGCATAATCCCGATCTTACACTTGCCCGGAGATATGACACCCGGACAGTTGGGACCGACAAGCCGGGTGTTTCGGCAGTTTAGGTGTTCTTTCACTCTTATCATATCCAGTGTCGGGATACCCTCAGTAATGCACACCACAATGTCTAAGTCTGCATCAGCCGCCTCCATTATAGCATCCTTCGCAAAAGCAGGGGGCACAAAGATTGCCGATGCGTTGACTCCAGTTTCTCGCTTTGCCATCTCCACAGTGTCGAAGACCGGTATCCCTTCAAAGTTCCCTCCTCCTTTTCCCGGAGTTACACCAGCTTTTACTTTTGTTCCGTATTCTACCATCCTTACAGTGTGGAAAGAACCCTCCCCCCCAGTGATCCCCTGCACCAAGACTGTAGTATCTTCATTAACCAGAATGCTCATTCTTTCCTCCGACAGCAGCTACTACCTTTTCTGCAGCGTCCTTGAGGTCCGTCGCCACGGCAAAAGAAAGCGGGGAATCCTTGAGGATTTTGGCCCCTTCCTGGGCATTGGTGCCCTCGAGCCTGACCACGACAGGGAGGGCAACATCCATATTGGACAGAGCCTCCACGACTCCCTCTGCCACTCTATCGCACCTGACTATTCCGCCGAAGATATTTATTATTACTGCCTCGACGTTCTTATCCGAAAGCAATGTCCTGAATCCATTTTCCACGGCTTCGACGCTTGCTCCTCCTCCCACGTCCAGGAAGTTGGCAGGCTCGGCCCCTACAAGCTTTATTATGTCCATAGTAGCCATAGCAAGTCCAGCCCCGTTGACCATGCACCCTACTTTCCCGGCGAGTCTTATGTAGTTCAAATTATACTTGGAAGCCTCTACCTCCAAAGGGTCTTCCTCATCTATATCTCTCATCTTACGTATTTGGGGGTGGCGGTAGAGTGCGTTATCATCGAAGTTTATCTTGGCGTCCAAAGCTATAATATCTCCGCTTTTTGTAAGCACAAGCGGGTTTATCTCAGCAATAGAGAAGTCGGTCTCGACGTAGGCCTCATAAAGATACATTATGAATTCCGCCGTTTTCCGGACGAGCCCCACGTTCATTTTCAGACCGAACGCAAGTCTCCGAGCTTGAAAGGGCTGTAATCCGAGGGCGGGATCGATCCACTCTTTTAATATCTTTTGCGGAGAGTTTGCCGCTATTTCTTCTATTTCCACGCCGCCCTCCGCTGAGGCCATCACCACTAATTTCGACTCGGATCTGTCCAGAACTATCCCTAGATAGAATTCCTTTTCCACCTCTGTAGCTTCCTCGACCAGTATCTTTTTGACCGTTCTGCCTTCGGGACCCGTCTGATGAGTGACTAAGTTCATTCCGATCATCTCTGAGGCTAAGGTTTCGGCCTCAGAGGGCCCATCAGCCAATTTGACGCCACCTCCTTTTCCTCTGCCTCCGGCGTGAATCTGGGCCTTTACCACGACTTTGCCGCCCAGTTCCTCTGCTATCTTTCGGGCCTCCTCAGGAGAGGATGCCACCTTTCCCTGGGGAACGGCTACGTTGTAACTTCTTAATATCTCTTTGGCTTGATGTTCGTGTACTTTCATAACACTTCAAGTTTCTCTATAAGCTAACACGGACTCGACACTGAAAGTACAAATGGCCCGTCTAATACTAATAGGCTGTTGGGGGTATAGTCGTTACGGAAGGGTTCTATTCTGTCTGGCCGTCTATCGTACCGACCTCGATTTCTACCTCTTCTCTGCTTTGTACTCTGTCGACCATGCCGTCTCTGATCCATACTATGCGGTCAGAGACTGAGAGCATCTTGTGATCGTGCGTAGCCGCTATTATCGTGACATCCGAATCTTCGTTCATCTCCCTTAGTAGGTTTATTATCTCTGTCCCAGTCTTAAGATCTAAATTCCCTGTCGGTTCGTCCGCTAAGATAATCGCCGGATCGTTGGCCATAGCCCTTGCCACAGCCACCCTTTGCTGTTGTCCTCCCGAAAGCTCGGACGGCTTGTGAGATACTCTGTCTCCCAGTCCGACCTTGCCCAAGAGTTCCACTCCTTTTTCTCTGGCGTCATCGCCTGTCAGTCCCGCAAAGACCATCGGCAAAGTCACGTTTTCAAGCGCGGTCATAACCGGGATAAGATTGAACGATTGAAAGATGTAGCCGATCTTCCTGCACCTGAGCCACGCGAGCTCATAGGCGTCCAGTTGAGCCACGTCCACCTCGTCTATGTAAACCTTTCCCGAAGTCGGCTTGTCAAGTCCTCCTATCATGTTGAACAGCGTGCTTTTACCAGATCCGGAAGGGCCCATAATCGAGATGTACTCCCCGGGTTCAATCTCCATGTCTATGCCTTTAAGGGCCTCTAGTTTGATACCTCCCATTTCATAGATCTTCTTAACGTTTTGGGTTCTGACCACGCTCTGCTCTATCTGGTTTTGCCCTTTGTCTTCCTTCTTTTCCTCTTGTGCCATCTCTTCTCCTAACACCGTAAATAAGTGGACAGCAGGTAGCAGACAGGGCACGGCTTCCCATCCCTGTTTGCCGTCTACTTATGTATCCGTCTACGTGCTTTTGCCTTTCCCTGTATGATGTCTACTGTAAGCTGTCTACTATTTTTGCCTTATACTTCTGTTCTCATAGCATCAGCAGGTTCCATCTTAGCTGCCCTGTAGGAGGGCAGGATCGCCCCGAAAAATGACACTACAAAGCCGATCAAAATAGCCCAGCCCGCATATCGCAATATTATTGTGGCCTCGGGGAAGTACTCGAAGACATAATCCCCGAAACTGACCATCGAGAGCAATAGACTCAAGGAAAATCCCGTAATAACTCCCATTATCGTGCCTATCAGCCCCTGAAACATCGACTCCAGGAGAAATAGCTTCACTATGAACGAGTCCAAGGCCCCCAGACACTTCATTGTACCTATCTCTCTGAATCGCTCCGTGACTGACATCAGCATTGCGTTGGCTATTCCCACCAGACAGACCAGCAGGGATAAGGCCACAAGCCATGCGTTTTTAGAGTCCTCCTCGCTCGTATCGGCATCAGGGCCTGTCTGTATCCTTTTCTGCTGGAGCAGCAGATTTACGTCTGCGTCATTTGCCTCTCTGAGGGACACTACTATAGAATTATTCGTCCATATAGACATCAGGAACGCTATCGCTAATACGATGCCGCTCATGGTGATGAGTGAACGCCCAAGTCTTACCTTGATGCCCTTGACACTGATTTCGACCGCTTTGCTCCACGGCAGAACGATCTGCTTTCCAATTGTGATTCTGCTGGCGTCTGATATCCTTTCAGTCGCTGCCAACTGTGTTTTCCTCCAAGTTTAGATTTGGCAAAGTGTCAGTCTAATGCTAATGAAGAACTTCCGGATTTACTATGTTGGGAGGACGCCGTCCTTCTAGTCCCGCTATAAGGTTCTCCGCTGCCATCACCGCCATCTTTGTTCTGGTTTCGACTGTGGCGCTGGCTATATGCGGGACTATCACGACGTTGTCCAGGTCAGCCAAACCCGGCTTAAGCTCTGGCTCGTTCTCAAAGACGTCCAAAGCGGCTCCGGCTATTTCGCCGTCCTTAAGTGCCTTTACAAGCGCTGCCTCGTCTATTACGGGACCTCTGGAGGTGTTGATAAGATAGGCGGTCTTTTTCATTAAGCCGAATTCACGCTCTCCGATAAGGTGTGTCGTGTGGGGAGATAAAAGGACGTGGGTCGAGATAAAATCCGATTGGGAAAGGAGTTCATCGAGTTCGACTCTCTTTGCACCCAGCTCTTTTTCCAACGTCTCGTTACCGACCATGTCGTTGTACAGCACGTTCATCCCGAATCCTTTGGACTTGAGAGCCATGGACTCTCCGACCCTTCCGGATCCGATCACTCCCAGGGTTTTGCCCGTCACATCGTTCCCGAGGAACATCATCGGTCCCCAGCCAGAAAACTTGCCCGCTCTTGTGAATCTGTCTGCTTCCACGATCCTCCTTGCTATGCTGAACAGCAAGGCCCACGCCATGTCCGACGTCGTCTCGGTAAGGACTCCGGGCGTGTTTGTGACTATTACCTTCTGCCTCGTAGCAGCCTCCACGTCTATGTTATCAAACCCAACGGCGTAATTTGCGAATATCTTTGCGCCCTCTGCTACAGAGAGCAATTCTTCGTCAATAGTGTCCGTCAGAAGGCACAGAATACCATCTCTGCCCTTTACGTTGGAAAGGAGTTCCTCCCTTGAGAGGATCCTGTCTTCGGGATTGACATCCATTATGTCACAGTTAGCCTCAACAATGTCCATTGCAGACTGGGGAAGCCTGCGAGTTACATATACGTTCCAGCCCATCTTTGATTCTCCCTATTAAGTGCTTATCTTACGTGTCTTTCGGCCTCAGCTTTTTCTTTGTTTTGGACTATAACCAGGGCCTCTTTGAAAAGGTTCAACGCGGCCAGCACCTCTGAATCACCTTCTACATAGACTCTGCCGCTTTCTGTACGACCCCAGGCGATCCTGGCGATCTCAGCTTTTATGCTCCTTTCTATAAAACCTCTGGCCTTTTGGAAGTCCTTTTGGAAGTCCTTAGTGACCTTCTCATTGAACTTAGGACTGTTATCTAGCAAGAATTCCTTGAACTGCGATAGCAGCTCATCCTCTGGTATATTAGAGTCTTCCAGAAATTGCTCAAACTCAACGGTTATTATGTCTTTGTTTTCTCTGAGGTATCTGTTAGAAAATTCAAATATATATTTAGGATCACGCAGTTTATATCCAAAGGTTGTCAGAGTATCTGGCTGGAGTATTATATCCGGTGTGATGCCTCCTCCTCCGTAGACCTTGCGGCCGCCTGGTGTGTAATAGACATCTTTATTTGAGAGGTTTAAACTGTCGGCATCCGCGTTTGTATCTATCCCTTCGTAAATGTACTCCTGTCTGTCTTTGCCCTTGTATGGCCTTTGAATCAGGCGTCCCAGTGGAGTGTAGTATTTTGCCACTGTAAGCAGCAGCGTGCCGCCTCCATCTTTTTCAAGGGGGAATTGATGCTGGACAAGCCCCTTGCCGAAGCTTGACTGCCCTACGACCAGTCCTCTGTCTTGGTCCTGAATCGCGCCGGAGACTATCTCAGACGCACTGGCACTGCTGTGGTTGATCATAACTATAAGTGGAGGTCTCCAATCATCTTGGCCCTTGTGGGCATCGTACTCGCGATTGTTGGCCTGGTATTTTCCCTTAGTATATACGATCTTGCCGTCCCAGAGGAACTTGTCAGCCACCTGCACAGCCTGATCAAGAGGACCTCCGCCGTTCCATCTCAGATCGAGTATGAGCCGCTCCATACTGTTCCGTCTAAGATCGTCTGTGGCCTGATCTAATTCATCAGATGTAGTGTTCGAAAAGTTGCTTAACTTTATATAGCCTGTCCCTGGGCGAATCATAAAATAGTAAGATATGCTCTTGAGCGGTATTTCATTCCTTATGATGGTGAACTCCAAAAGCTCGTCTTTGCCCTCCCGCTTGACAGAGACGTTTACAGTGGTTCCTCGGGATCCTTTGAGTCTTTTTTGAACCTTATCACTGGTTATCCCGAGGGCCGATTCTCCGTCTATCTTTACGATCTTGTCCCAGGGTTTGAGTCCGACCTTATAAGCCGGTGTTCCCTCAATAGGAAACATGACCGTTAAGGAGTCGTGCATTATATAGTAGCTTATACCTATCCCGTAGAAGTGGCCCTGAAATCTTTCGTTCATCCTCTTGGTCTCTTCCGGAGGAATATAATTGGAGTGGGGATCGAGGCCTTCCAAGAGGCTTCTTATCATACCCTCCGTCAGATCAACTACATCTACTTCCTCAACGTAGTGATCTCGGACCTTGACCATAATTTCGTTCAAAAGCGCAAGTCTCTGAGCAATATTGGCACTTCTGGATGCCTGAGCCCTCTCTATAGCTATCCACAGAGCTGACACCGAAATTGCAAAAGACAAAACTATAGCGGTCAGTAGGAGTCTCTTTTTCATCGAAGAGCACTCCAAGAATAATGAACCCCTTCCGGGTAATTGCAATCACAAGCCATTTAAATTAATCTCGTCGTCAAAGGGTAGATAGACGGATGCCTTTGGTATTTCCTATATACATAATACTAAGAAAATTAGAGAAGATCAAGGGGAAAGTTCTTGGACATCTTTCAAAGCCTTAAAGATTAAGTATGGTTTTTAAGATTAAGCATGTAGATTGCATAGAATCTCGATTTCCCACAGGGTTAAACAGAAGACATATGGTGCAGATTAGTACAACCACCGCGCGAGATTGTATCTCTATTATCTCGCCCTTCTGCTTCTTTTGCTTTCCTGCTTCAATCGGGATCTGTCCTCATCTTTCAGGAAGAAGGGGACCTTGGACAGTTTAAAGAGTTTGGATACCTCATTCTGATATGTCTTAAAGGGATCTTTCATATCTAAATATTTATCACCCTCAAGGTATATAGAATCCCAATCTATAGCGTATCGGCGGCGGAGTTTTTTCTCTGAAAGCTTCCTTGCAGCCTGCGCTCTGCCCCTTGCTCTGGTGTTCTGTGGAGGGTTGTAGATCGCCTTTTCTATCTGTTCGTCCGTAGTTACGCGGCGCATTCCTCCACCTCTTTCGAGTCCGTAATAGAGGCCATTTTCCGGATCTATATTGTGATATTCAAGGTCCAGGCTCACGATCCAGGGATCATCCCAGGATACACCTTCTTCTTCTACAAAGGTCTCCAGGAGAGATCTTTTCGCCACCCAGTCGACTCTATCTATCAGTTCCATAGGGTCTCTTTCCAGACTGTCTAACACTGACTCCCACTCTCTGATCACCCAATCGAGTTCTTCATCCCTGCCTTTGAGGTATTTCTGTGCAAGAGACAGGTATATCCTTTGAATATCTACGGCCGATATAGTTCTTCCGGCACCAAGGCGCACCAGCCATATGAAATGCTGATCTCGGGATATGTCCTTTAAGGCCTGCACGGGATCCATAAGGCTTATGTCCTCGGTTATGTGTCCACCCTCCACCAGGCTTAGCATCACCGCGGTTGTACCTATCTTCAAAGCTATAGCGTACTCGGACATGTTGGAATCGCCGACCAAAAGATGTAGCCTTCTGTATTTGGTGTAGTCGGCAAGCGGTTCGTCTCTGCTGTTGACTATAGAGCGGCTGAACTGTATCCACTGATAGATCTCAGTAACTATGTAATCGGCTCTTTGAGATATTTGATATTCTATCCCTTTTCCGTCCTCAATCCCATAGTCGAACATCTCGTTGTGGTTTCCAACTCTTCCGGCTCCCGTAAATATCTGTCTGGTTACGAAAAATGGGAGGAGTTTGGGAATCACAACTTTGGAAAAGGGGATATCTCTTCGAAGAAGGTAGTTTTCGTGACATCCGAACGTGGCACCTGTGAAGTGGTCCACATTATTTTTGATGAAGGAAGCCTGTCCCTTCAGGCCCAAATCTGCCAGTGCCCTTTGTAATATTCTCTCTCCTGCTTTATCCGATGTCACAGTATCGAAAAGGCCTGTGCATTCTGGCGTGGCATATTCTATGTGTCCCATATCTATGTAGACTCTGCCTGAGTTGAAGAGGAATCCGCCGTTGCCGGGTGGCTCATCCCATCCCCTGTGGTGTATGTCCATAACCCCGAGGTTATTTTTGTAGAAGATGTGATCTTTAACTTTGACAGAGATGTTTTCGGGCGCGCTGAAGGACATATCGTCCTGGGCTAAACACCCGTATTCGGTCTCAAGTCCGTATATTCTTTTGATCATTGATTTTGCATAGCGCAAAACCTCTCCGGCTTCCGACAAGCTTGCGCTCTTCTTATTATTTCAGGTTAGGCGCTAAAACTCTACCAGCGCTCCTGGCAGAGCCAGTTCTGATGACTGCTCAAGCCAACGGCTCGGAGGGCAGGAAATGCTTCTCGAACCGCCTGTCGCTCCGATCTTAATGGCCCGCGCCGTCAAACCTCGGCGTTGAACATGTAGCGGTAGAACTTCCACACACCGTCGATCTTTTTCACCACGAAGATCTCGCGGTTGCCTTCAGTGCCTTCGGGATTCTGGCCCTTGGGTACGATGGTGCCGTGAGACAGAGTGCGAACGAAGCCCAGGTCGCTGCTCAGCTCGATTTCCTGAACGTCGAACTGAATGTCGAAGTCGACCTTCGAGAAGAAGTCTGCATAGAGCGCTACAATTTCCTCAACGCCGGTAGCTGTGGGAAAAGGCTGGCCGATGAAGATCGCGTCGGTGGCGTAGACGCTCCTGACTAAGCCCAGGTCACCTTCGTTCAAGCTGCGCTGATAGGTCTGTATCAGGTTCTGGATTTCTTGGTTCCTAGATAAACCTCCTCTAGTTGTTGCACATCCTGTTAATAATAAAACCAAAAATACAGCCAAAATTCTTTTTAGATTAGTCATAGCCTCTCCTTTGTTGGCTCTCGTATCTGGAAGCCTACCGGCCAAGCTCAGCCGCCGGACACGTCAGCGGACCGTCGGTTGCAGCGAGGGCAATTTTTCATGTCCCAAATATCGCTACAGATCAAGAAAATGTCAACGTACCAAGTGCAACTTTCCTACTGCATTACCTAATTTTTATAACGCCTTAAGTATGTGCTTCGCAATTGTGCACTTACTCAACATCATCGGGACAACAAGATTTTAAGATATCCGGATTTGATCTTCCTATTTCTCCGGCAATTTCTTCATTAGTGTAGCGCGGCGTGATGTGTTGCGAGCAATTCCAATCGTATGCCTGTATGTTGAAAACTATCATTCTTTCGATTCTTGCTTCATAATCCGGAACAATGAGCTTCTTGAACAATTTCGGATCTTCATCCGCTTCAACCACTTTGGATGCTGCCCATATCTTCAATCTCTGCCTGGAAGGATAATCGATCAAAAACAGAGATGCTTTGCGGTTCGCATTCATATTTCCAGCACTGATATATTGCATGTTGCCGCGAAAGTCAGCAAAGCCAAGAGTTGTACTATCAATTACTTTTAAAAATCCTTTCGGACCACCGCGGTATTGAACATACGGCCAGCCGTTCTCTCCAACTGTAGCCATATAAAAACTGTCCCTTGATTTTATGAAAGGAATTTCCCTGTTCGTTAAAACATACTGATCACCGGACGTTTCCATACGGGCGTATGATTTACGCGAGCCGTATTGTTCCTGAAAGTTTTTAACACTATCAGTGAACGCTAACTTCGTGAAATTCTGATTCATTATACTTCTCCTCAAATATTAACGGTTAATTTTATTTTTAAAGTCCACTTAATGCTGCCAAAACCGCCAATCCAATATATACGCTGCCGGCACGACCCACATATTGAGTGATCGCACGCTGTCCTGCCCCTGGCTGGCGGTTTACCCGTTGGAGCCACGAAATCAGATGATGGATCAAAAACTCTCGAAGCGCTTGAACTGCGGGCTTATCCGACGGTAATCTGATGAAAGCCGTAGGAGGTCGAAGTGGCCGACCGAAGTCAGGGGGAAGTGTGTCCCCGTCTTCTTGCCACTTGGCTGCGGTCAGATTTCGGCTACGCGTAATCATCGCCGACGCCCTAACATAGACCGTAGCCACGCCATTCGCGTTCTCGGGTTGCTCAACGTAGATTAATCTGCCTCTGCGAACTCCGTGAAACTGCGCCGAAGGACATATCGTCCTTGCCTAAACATCCATATTCGGTCTCAAGTCCGTATATTCTTTTGATCATTGATTTAAAATGGAATTAGAGAGTAATTGCGTAGACAACTTAGATAATTAGCCGGTAGTCAGCATACAGGAAGCCAGTTTGCCCCTGTCTACTCTCTACTTTTAGCTGTCTGATTACTTCGGGCGTATTTGGACTCTAACGGTTCAACTTCCTCTTTTGATAAGAACCTAAATTTGCTCTCTCTCTGCGTTGATCTTTCCAGCACGGCTGCTTCCAAAGAGCCGTTTTGGAATTCCTTTCTGAGGAATTCTTCGATGTCCACATCTTTCGAATCGCTTGAATCTTCTGCTGACTCATCTGTGGATAGGCTCTTTATCCTCCCGAGGGCCCATGCCTTCAACGCCCCATCCAACGCATCGCCCAAGCTCAGCTTATCCGTGCTGATATCAGAGAGGAATCTGCTCATATCGCTTTCGGCATCCTCTGTGCCTGCCAGGGCCTTAAAGCCACCTCCGCTTTGGAAAGAACCGTCGTAGTTTATGGAGTAAAACTGAACGTTTTTGTCTATCGATTCAAGTTCCGCTATGAATATCTTGGCTATATAAGGGGACCTGAATATCTCATCGAAAGCCTGCTTAATTATGGGGGCTATTATGAAGTTTACGAGCCTGTGCGAAGATACATCATCGGCTGACCTGGTGAATCCTTCAACGTGAGCCTGGTCTATAGCCACGATCCTGAGCCTTTCGATATCAGCAGGATGCCCGAGAGCCGAAAAGGCTATCGTATCGTGTATCTCAAAGAGTTTTCTCTGTCCTGTCGTTACTGTCAACAATAAAGCCCCGTCGTCATAAGCTAGACCAACGACGGGGTTGCCAAGTCTCAACTGATCTTCTATATATTCTCTGCGATTTGAGATTGCCTCGACCCATCTGTAGGGCTCATCGAACATCCATCGTCTCCCAAAAGAAAGTAGACAGTAGTCAGGGCACCTCACCCTCCCTGTATGCTGTCTACTGTTTGCTACCTACTTGTTTTGTATCTCCACATTCTGGCTGTACGTCCTCTCCAAGTCTCCTGCGGATATTTCCTGTATTCCGTCTTTGCTTATAGATTTAACAAGAGGAAAGATATTGGATTTTTTGTTATATCCGCCCGTGGCTGTGTCGTATTCGGAGGCCGAATCGAGCATCCTTAAAACTAAGGTTATAGATTCGTCCCTGGTCATATCCACAAAGGGCTTTTCGCCCCATCTATTAAGATAATACAGGGCACCTCTGATCCCAAGAGAACCTGAACCAGACGTGGAAAAATCGGCGCACTCGAACTGCGCCCCAAGACCGTCGTAGAAGTATATCCTACCTTCGCCCTCTTCCCCTTGATAGAGATCGAACGCCGCAAATATCGGTATGACTGCCCCGATGCCCTGTAGAGCTAAGGGGAGGTTATCCCTTATCAGCCTTGACAGAGTTCTGAGTTTACCTTCTAAACTCATTTCCTGAAGTTGACTCCTCCTGTAGTACTTAAACGAGTGTTCCAGGGTCCTTGCTATCTCAAAAGCCATTGCGGGAGAGCCTGAGATCGCCATCACGGAGTACTCATCTATGTCTATGACCTTATCCGCCCGGTCGTAGACCACTGACGTGCCAGATGTGGCTCTGCGATCTCCCGCTACGACGACTCCATCTTTGTATCTGACAGCCAAGATCGTGGTCCCTTCTGTCGAAAAGGGAAGAGAACCTTCTGATAACCCCTCCTCTCTTGAAGGAAGGCGCAGAGTCCTTTCCTTGCTCTCCGATTTGTTTCCTTGATCTTCTATCAGGCTTAAAAAGTCGCCCTTATAATCCATTTACTACTCGCCCGTTCTCTGTCTGTATCTCTTCGACTGATTAGGATCGACCCTTCTCATCCTTTTGAGCAGCTCTCTTGTATCTGGTCTGTCCACCTTCGGTCTCGATGGGCCTTCATCCTGGCCCTCTTTCTTATCCCAGGGATCGACGGGTCTGGGTATTCTGTCCCTGAGTTCTGTGCTTTTATAGAAAAATCTACTCATTTTTTAGCCTCCTTATAGCGTGCAAAAGCTCCGTTGACGTCGTTGAGTCGTCCACAGCCCTATTGTAAGCCTTGACCGAGCAACTGTCAATCAGATCGTTCATACTTACTGAGATTTCCATTCCGTCATTGCTGAATACTATGCTGTTCCACTGTATGGACTTGATGTCATCTCTGAACTTATCCAGTGACTTGCCTCTGAAGTACGCTCTGGTATTTGAAGGAGGGAAATGAACGGAATTCTCGACATCTTCATCCCGCACGAGCTTCTTGATGATCCCCTCTCTTAAGAGCTCGTAGTACAGCCCCCTTTGTCTGTCTATGTTGTGGTACTCAAGGTCTAAACTTTGAACCCACGGATCTTCCCACGACAGACCCTCTTCTTGTATAAAGGTCTGAAGGAGCCACTTCTTGGCGGGCCAATCGAGTCTGTCTTTTAGGTTCATCGGATCGCTCTCGAGTGTATTCAAGGCGAATTCCCACTCTCTTAGGACCCAATCGTATTCAGGGTCTCTTCCCTTCAGGTGTCTTTCGGCAAGGCTCAGGTACTCTCTTTGGACGTCCACTGCCGATATAGTCTTCTTATCTTCTAATTCCACGATCCACTTTAAGCTTTGATCTTTGGATATATCTTTAATAGCTTTGGTTGGTCTTCTCAAAGATGGAGCGTTTTGGATTAGTTCCTCCTCTATAAGGTCCAGGACCAAAACAGTTGTTCCAATCTTGAGGGCTGTCGAATACTCTGACATATTGGCGTCGCCTACGATTCCGTGGAGTCTCCTGAACCTCGTGGGGTCGGCATGTGGCTCATCTCTGGTATTTATGATCGGCCTTTTGTACATAGTGTCCACGCTGGTCTCTACCATGAAAAAGTCCGATCTTTGAGCTATCTGGAAAGGACCGGGTTCAGATCTGCACTCCGATTCTGTTCCCACCTTTCCAGCTCCTGCGAAGATCTGGCGGGTGACGAAAAATGGTATCAGGCGTTCCTTCAAATAATCGAACGGAACTTTACGAAGCATGAAGTAGTTGTCGTGGCATCCGTAGCTGTGGCCGTGAAAGTCCGTGTTGTTTTTGTAGAGGCTTACCCTTTTGCCGTCCAGATTTTCGCTTCTCCTTTTTGTGCATGCTTCAAGGATCCTCTCGCCCGCCTTATCGTGGGCTACAAGTTCAAATAGCCCTGTGCATTCGGGCGTGGAGTACTCAGGGTGCGCATGATCGTTGTAGAGCCTTGCCCCGTTTATCAGTATAAGATCGCTTTTTATCTCCTTAAAAGAAAGATTCCTTTTTGAATCTCTCCTTTGGTGTTTTTTCTCGTCCGGGTCCTCCAGAAGTTGTTTGGCTCTAAAGCCCCTAACGTCTATTAGAGGGTCCTCCATACTGTAATCCCATTTTACATCTGCTACGTCGTTTTGTCTGTAGCTTTTTACAATCTCTATGGATTCTTTTACAGGGTCTATTTCATCAACTCCATCGATGGTGACCCCGTACTCGGTCTCTATTCCGAACATTCTGAACATATAATCACCACAGCGACGTTATTGCCAGGCGGCGTGAGCGCTTTGATGGAGAGGCAACAAGCCCCCGATAGATTCAGTCGGGGGCAAGAGCCACCATGTGGGCGAAGCAATCTTATATCTTCTCATAAGATTAAGTTGCTTCCGGGCTTCAGCTCTCGCAATGACTCAAGGCCTATGCGCAGCAATCTCACTTAGTAGATCTCTTTCTGTATGCTCTTTACGCTCTTTATATGATTCTATATGATTCTGCCTGCAATTTTCTTTTTGTCTGTGCCACGATCCTTTACAGGCACCACTTTGACGACGTTCTCATGGTTGTAGTCCAGCAACTTCATCCAATCCTCTGTATTATCCGTCGGCGGGAAGATGTCGTTTTCTTTATATTCGCTTTCAACTGCCGTCAAGATGTCCTTTTCCGATATGCCTTCGTCCTTTTGGTTGGCGATGGATCTTTTTATAGCGGACTCTTTTGCTCTTTGCACGATGGAGGCTATTATTGCTCCACTTGCGAGATCCCCTCTGTGTAGGATATCTCTCCTGCCGCTCCTCAGGGATACCTCAAGGAGTTTGGTATCGTCTCTTTTTGCAAAGAGTTCCACCATCGCTGTATCGATCAGATAGCTTTGGGAGGCGCTCGCATCGCCATTGGATCTTTCCAAAAGTTCGGGATCTATCGGAAGATCGGGTGTGAGGTAGATTTGGAATATCTCCCTTGACGCCTCTCGGCTGGGTCTTTTGACCTTAATCTTTCTGTCTATCCTGCCGGGTCTTAATATGGCAGGGTCGATCAGATCTGGTCTGTTGGTGGCAAGGATTAGCACCATCTCGGCAAGTGACTCTATTCCGTCCATCTCCGCACAGAACATTGGCACTAACGTATTGGCTATATTGTGCGTCCTGTTAGCCCTCCTTGTGCCGAGTACTGACTCGGCCTCGTCTATGAATATGAAAGGGAGATAGCCTTCTTTGTGCTTTTCTCTGGCTATTGAGAATATTTCTCTTACCATTCTCTCGGATTCACCGAGCCACATGTTCAGGATCTCAGGTCCCTTGACGTGCATGAAATATTCTTCCACCCCATCGCCGCCACCCTCTTTGAACTGACGCACGAGGTTATAGGCGGTAGCCTTTCCTATCAGGGTCTTGCCGCAACCTGGGGGGCCGTGCAGAAGGAAGCCTTTGGGGGGGGCGTACTGGAACTTTTGGAAAAGTTCAGGATAGAGCAGTGGCATCTCTAAAGCATCTTTTATCGCTCCTATCGCTTCGTCCTGACCCCCGACCTTGCTCCATGGAAGTTCAGGGACTTGCTCCAGGTAGTATTCCTTAGATTGAGAGGTGGCAATATGCTCTAAGGCGACTCTGAAGCTGGGATCTACTCTTACCTGGTCACCCTCCTTTATATTAATATTGAGCAAATCTGAGGATCTATATAATATCGTACTTTGAAGTCCGTGTTCCTGTCCTACCTGGAGACGGTCATCAGATATAACGTCCACAACCTTGACTATAGGGCCATACGGGCTATATCCGAGGTCCCCTACGACTGCATACGCCTCGTTGACAAGGACTCTTGTGCCTACTTTCAACTCCGAAATATCGAGTCTGGTGTCGACATTGGCGTAGTAGTCGGCGCCTCCCACCACGATGCAGGCTATGCCCTCCTTTGGAGACCCCAGGTATGTCCCCACTCTGTTGGAGGGGGAGGTCACCTTCTCCAGGGCTCCCTCAAGCTCGACGATTGTCTGCCGCGCTTCCTGGAACGTCATCTCATCCTCAATTATCTGCCTTCTCAATTGATAGAGCAGATGCCTCCTTCTATCCTTCTCATCCAGTGACAGCAGCATTCTATCGACTAGCGCCAAAGCCCGAGCATCGGCGGCGATTTCGTCGTAATCCTCGTTATAACCGGCGAAAAAGTCCTCAGGTTCTTCTCCGGGTTCTCTATCAATACGACTCCTTGAGGGCTTTTGGCCCTTGCCTCTATCTGGATGTCTTGGATCTTTGGGATTGTTCATTACGAAAGAATCCTTGGCAAAATCTTAGGCATTGCCTTTGAAGACAGCGACGATGCAAAATAGAAAGAGAAAAGTCACTAAGCTTATAGACTTCCTAAACGAAGGTATAGTTTAGCAAATTTCTTGCCCAAAGTCTAATGAAAAGAGGAAAAGCTCTGTGATTCGGAATGGCAGCATTTTCAAGAATTTGTCGTGGGTCGCACATCTTCAGGTCCAGACCCGTGTGTCTGCCCTCAAAATGCCTCAAATTACCCTGGGACTTCGCGGTCTGTTGCATCTGTCTCCAGCAGATCTCCCACGGTGGCTGGCCCCCACCAATACATAAGCTGGGGCGAACTGTTATGTCTTAGCAAAGCTTAAACTTCTAGCAAAGCTTAAACTTCCCCTTTCCGAATCAGGGGGAAAAGGTTAAGCTTGCCATCTTATGGTCTGGCGGGTTCTGGATCGGCAGGAAAAGAGGACTTTCTTTCCAAATCCAGTCATGAGCAATAATTGGTCAACCAGAACCCAATCACCAATCAGATAAGTTTCCACACAAGCCCTGTTGTGTATCTAAACAGGCACCGAAGGCAGGTTGGAATGCCCCATCAGATACTTGTCTATACCGTAAGCCACCTGGCGACCCTCCGCGATGGCCCAAACCACCAATGAAGCACCTCTGGTTGAGTCTCCGGCAGCAAATATCCCGGGCACGCTGGTAGCTCTTTCAGGGTTAGTCACTATATTCCCTCGACTATCCAACTCAACCCCCAAATCAGTAACGAGCCCTTGGTGCTCTGGATGTACAAACCCCATGGCGAGCAGGACTAAATCTACACCAATGGAAAATTCACTCCCTGGAACTTCGTGCATCACAGGCCTACCAGATTCGTCTGGTTGTTCCCATTCTACACGTACTGCATTGAGCTCCTCGACCCTACCATTCTTGCCAGAGAAATTCTTCGTAAGGACATTGTAATCCCGCACCCCGCCTTCCTCGTGAGCTGGAGATGTACGTAAAATCTGTGGCCATTGAGGCCATGGATTCTCAGGCCCCCTATCCCCGGGCGGTTGAGGCAATAATTCCATCTGATATATAACCTCTGCTCCCTGACGATGTGCCGTCCCTAAGCAGTCAGCTCCTGTATCACCACCTCCCAGTATAATAACCCGCTTACCCTCCGCAGTAATAGTTTCCGATGAATTCACAGAATGGCTAGCAATACGACGATTCTGCTGAGTCAGGTACTCCATTGCCAGGTGTATACCTTCAAGTTCACGTCCAGGTACAGGAAGTTCTCGAGCCTCACATGAACCTATAGCCACACAGACGGCGTCAAACTCTTTTCTTAATTCCCCAATAGAAATTCCAACACCCACCTCCACACCTGTCTTGAATACTACCCCTTCTTCCGCCATGAGATCCACCCTGCGTTGTACGAGTTGTTTCTCCAGTTTGAAGTCTGGTATGCCCAAGCGAAGCAATCCTCCAATAGACTCGCTCCGCTCAAAAAGGGTTACTAGATGACCCGCTCTATTTAACTGCTGGGACGCAGCCAAACCCGCAGGGCCAGAACCAATCACCGCGACCCGTTTACCAGTACGATACGCAGGGAGTTCTGGTTTTATCCACCCTTCCTTGAAACCCTTGTCCACTATGGCCTTCTCTATGTATTCAATAGTGACAGGGTCTTGGTTTATGGATAGCACACACGCCGGCTCACAAGGGGCCGGACAGATACGCCCGGTAAACTCAGGGAAGTTGTTCGTTGCATGCAATCTTTCTAGAGCCATCCTCCATTGCTCGGTGTACACCAGGTGATTCCATTCCGGGATCAAATTTCCTAACGGGCATCCCATGTGACAAAACGGCACCGCACAGTCCATACAGCGAGCGCCCTGCCTCTGAGCATCTTGGTCCGACCACTCTAGATAGATCTCCCTTGAGTCCTTAAGACGATCCTGGACTGAGAGTCTGTCAGGTGGCTTCCTTTGAAATTCTATAAACCCTGTAGGTTTACCCAATATTCACAGCTTCCTTAGCCAGACCGTTTTGCGCACGCTCATCTAGTATCCGCCTATAGTCATGCGGCATCACTTTCACAAACTTTGGTAGTATTTCATCCCAAGAATCAAGTACTCTTTTGGCACTGAGACTCTCAGAATAATACGAATGCTCCTCTATCAACTTCCGTAAAAGGATTTTGTCTTCCTCTTCAGAAACTGAATCCAACCCAACCATATCCAGATTGCAACGGCTAGCAAAGTTGCCACCTTCATCAAGAACGTAAGATATCCCACCACTCATCCCGGCAGCAAAATTGCGCCCTGTGTCACCAAGAACTACCACTATACCACCCGTCATGTACTCACAACCATGGTCTCCCACTCCCTCGACTACTACAATAGCTCCACTATTACGGACGGCGAATCTCTCTCCTGCAAGACCCCTAATAAATACCTTCCCACCGGTGGCACCATACAAAACCACATTACCTACTATAGTGGTGTCCTCAGGAACAAACGTTGATTCACGAGGTGGGTAGATTACAATTCGTCCACCGGACATCCCTTTAGCAAAATAATCGTTAGCATCTCCTTCTACAGTCATGGAAACACCATTGGCGAGAAATGCCCCAAAGCTTTGCCCAGCAGACCCCTTGAAGGAGCAGTTTATAGTGTCATCCGGCAATCCTTCCTCTCCATAACGCTCAGCTATCTTCCCGCTTAGCATAGTGCCAACAACCCTGTTAGAGTTACGAATAGGTAATTGTATTTGAACCGGTTCTTTTTTATCCAAAGCCACACTGGCCTTCTCAATAATCTCGTGGTCCAAGGCATCTGTAAGTCCATGATCCTGTTCCGTTTGGCAGTACATGGCAGTGCCGTTAGGAACATCTGGGAGCTGTAACATTGGCGAAAGATCTAATCCTCTACCTTTCCAGTGCTCAATGGCCTTGTAGGGCTCAAGCATGTCCATTCGCCCCACCATTTCGTTAACACTGCGAAATCCCAGCTGGGACATTATTTCTCTCAAATGCTCTGCAACGAAGAAAAAGTAATTAATAACGTATTCCGGCTTCCCTGCAAATTTCTTTCTCAATTCCGGGTCTTGAGTAGCAATGCCGACCGAACAAGTATTGAGATGACACTTCCTCAGCATAATGCACCCTAGTGTAACCAAAGGGGCAGTTGCAAAGCCAAACTCTTCTGCTCCCAGCAAACATGCGACAGCCACGTCACGCCCAGTTTTCAGCTGGCCGTCAGTCTGCACGACGATACGCCCACGTAAATCATTCATTAACAATACCTGCTGGGTTTCGGCAAGTCCCAGTTCCCAAGGAAGGCCTGCATGCTTTACAGATGATTCAGGGGAAGCCCCGGTTCCACCACTGTCTCCACTTATTAGCACCACATCACCATGGCCTTTTGAAACACCAGCAGCAATTATTCCAACTCCGACTTCTGCAACCAACTTGACATGTATTCTAGCCTTTGGATTGACATTTTTAAGGTCATGAATCAACTGAGCTAAATCCTCGATAGAATATATATCATGGTGAGGGGGTGGTGATATTAATTCTACCCCTGGTGTAGTGTGACGAATCCACCCTATGTATTCGTCAACCTTATGACCTGGCAGCTGCCCACCCTCTCCTGGCTTAGAACCCTGTGCCATTTTTATCTGGAGATCTGTCGCGTTCACCAGATAGTTTGTCGTAACACCAAAACGTCCCGAGGCAACTTGTTTTATGAAACTGTTGCGGAAGTCACCATTTTTGTCTTGAGCAAACCTACGATAGTCTTCACCACCCTCTCCAGTGTTACTCTTGGCTCCAATACGGTTTGTTGCAATAGCCAACGTTTCGTGTGCTTCACGGCTAATAGCCCCTAGAGAGATAGCACCAGTAGCAAATCTCTTCACAATCTCAGATGCAGGCTCTACTTCTTCTATAGGTATAGGTTCGTCTAGTTGTTTAAAGTCCAAGAGCCCACGGAGCGTGGAAGATTCCCGGTCCTGTCGATCTATCAACTCCGAGAATCTCTTATAGGTCTGATAATTATTCGTCCGCGTTGACTGTTGTAACAGTGTGATCGACTCAGGGTTATACATGTGGTGCTCACCATCGAGGCGCCATTGATAAAGTCCTCCGTGGTCTATATCCAAAGAACCTGAAACCAAACCGACACCGTATCCTGATGAATGGCGCCTCCTTGATTCCTCTTCTATGGTTTCTATGCCTACTCCTTCAATACGTGAAGATGTCCAAGTGAAATAGCGGTCAATGAATTCTTGGCTAAGGCCTATAGCCTCAAATATTTGGGCGCCTCGGTAACTTTGGACCGTAGAAATACCCATCTTGGACATTACCTTTAAAACACCCTTGGCTATTGCTTTTGTAAAATTCTTTTCGGCCACATAGGAATCGACACCATGTGAATTCATATCTTTTGGTATCTGTTCCCTCAGAATCTCAAATGGTAGGTATGGATTGACTGCTCCCGCTCCATAACCAATCAGGAGTGCGAAGTGCATTACCTCACGCGGCTCACCCGATTCCACCACGAGGCCAACCTTGGTCCGTTTGCCTTGGCGTATCAGGTGGTGGTGTACTGCAGAAGTGGCCAAAAGTATTGGAATCGGAGCGTAACGAGCATCCACTCCCCTATCTGAGAGAACGATAATATTGCTCCCGGAATCAACTGCATCAGAAACCTGTTTGCATAATCCATCCAAGGCAATTTCCAAAGATCCATTCCCTAATTGGGTGTCAAATAACGTATGGCACGTGGTGGACTTAATGCCTTCTTGGGATATATTGCTTATTTTTTGGAGTTCTGTATCAGTGAGGATAGGCTGTTTGAGTTTCAGTTGACGACAGTGCTTGGGAGTTTCCTCAAACAAATTCTGTTCGGACCCAACAAAGGCTTCAAGCGAAGTGACCAATTCCTCCCTGATGGCATCCAAAGGTGGATTAGAAACCTGTGCGAAAAGCTGCTTGAAATAGCCATAAAGCAACTGGGGTCTTACGGAGAGCACAGCCAACGGCGTGTCATTCCCCATAGATCCAATTGGCTCGGATCCAGTTAAGGCCATGGGCTCCATAATAATCTGTAGATCCTCTAAAGTGTAACCAAAGGCCCTTTTTAGACTTTGCAGTTCTGTTGGATCTATTTTCTCAAGGCTGCCGGGTTCTGGAAGTTGATCCAGAGTCACCTTGTTATCTTCCAACCATAGACCATAAGGCTGTCTCTTGGATAAATCAGATTTCAGTTCCTCGTCCCCGATAATCCTCGCTTGGTTAGTATCTAAAAGGAACATTCTCCCGGGATGAATTCTGTCTTTGAACTTGATGTTGTCAGGATCGATTTCTAACACACCGACTTCGGATGCCATAACTAACAAATCGTCCTTGGTCACCAGATACCGAAACGGTCTAAGGCCATTCCGGTCAAGCACCACACCTATACTGGTACCATCAGTGGCAGCGATAAGAGCCGGGCCATCCCAAGGTTCCATCAAGCACGAGTGGTATTCATAAAAATCCCGCTTCTCTTGTGATATTTCCACACGCTCCCCAGTAGCCTCTGGAATCATCATCATGAGAGCATGCGGGAGAGAACGGCCTGTGGCCAACAACAACTCCAAGGCATTGTCAAAAGATGCGGTATCGCTAGCACCTGGCGTAATGATTGGAGATAATTTACCCATATCTTCTCCAAAGAGACTCGAGGACAACATACGCTCGCGTGCAGTCATCCAGTTGACATTACCTCTGAGAGTATTAATCTCACCGTTATGGCAAATGAGCCTGTATGGATGTGCCAGTCTCCAGGAACCCAAAGTGTTAGTACTGAATCGAGCATGAACCATTGCGAAGGCACTGGACATATCTGGGTCTGATAGGTCCGGGTAAAACCCTCTTAGCTGTGTGCCAATAAGCAGCCCTTTATAAACCAAACGGTTTGAAGAGAGACTCGGGATGTAAAAATGATTCTGAACATCATCACCCATTTGGCTGACTGCACGTTCAATCATCTTCCTGACAACATACAGTTTGCGCTCAAAGTGAGCTTCGCTTTCTATTCCGGGACCACGACCGATGAATACCTGACGGATAAAGGGCTGTGATTCCTTAGCCACATAGCCAATCTCAGAATCATTCACAGGGACATCACGCCAACCCAGGAAACGTTGTCCTTCATCCTCTATGACTCCCTCGACCACATCCTCACATATCTGTCTCTGTGACGAGCCTGGTGGTAAGAAAACCATGCCGACCCCATAATCACCTAACCCTGGTAGATTAATGCCCAAGCAGGGGCATTCTTTCTTTAAAAACTCATGTGGTACCTGTATCAGTATCCCAGCACCATCCCCAGTCAACGGATCACAACCACACGCACCCCTGTGAGCTAGGTTAACAAGCACTTCGATGCCCTTTTCAAGAATAGCGTGTGTCTTCTTGCCTGTTATGTTGGCAACTAATCCAACACCACATGCATCATGTTCAAACCTAGAATCGTAAAGTCCGGTAGTAAACTTTGGCAACGGTAACTTCTCCTACGAGTAAACTCCTGTACCTAAAGAATAGGTAAGTATCTCTTTAATTCATAGTTAGTGACTTGCGCTTTATGCTGGTTCCATTCGATCTTCTTGTTTCGTATATAGCTTTAACATTTGTGTTAGTTATCATTTTTACTTAAACTCTGTCTTATCTGGTTGACAGCCTCCATCATAACATTCATTTTTGAATATGCAATGTCAATATCCTTAGTTGTCCTAAATCCACAGTCAGGGTCTATCCAAATTCGCTTTAAGGTTTCTGCTGTAGGGGCAAGAACATCTAATGCTGTGTTAATTCTTCTAACGACAGTGTCAACATCCTCCACGGCAATACCAGGCCTAACATCAATTACACCAACAGCAACATCCTTGTAATTCGTTAAAGGGTCTTTTTTCATCATTCTTAGTAAATCAGATCTTTCTAACCCTAAATCGAGCTCACTCGATAATTCAATATCTATTTGATCGACAGGTAGGTCACGCATGTATGGGTAAACTTCAGGAAAATCGCTATAACAAATGTGGGTAATCGTGTATGCATTCAGATCTTCGGTTACTGTTCTCAAGCCCTCTTTAAACAAGTCGATTTCCAAAAATCTTTCTGCAACAGCTGGCTCATCCACTTGAATGTATTCTGCGCCAGCCTTTTCAAGAGCCAATGCTTCTTCCCTTATAACTTCAGCCCATGCCCGTACAAGCTTTTCCCTATCCTTATAGTGGTTATCAAAATTCCAATTGCTAAGTGTAGTAGGCCCAGTTAGCATAGCTTTTACGGGTCTTCTTGCAAGACCCTGTGCATACTCAAACTGTTCTACCTGGATTGCCCCTGTTCTTTTTAACGGTCTATCTACTGTTCCTTTTTTCCAAAATCTATTGCCATAAGATCTTGTCCAATCTGCTATCGGGAGACTTAATGCACGAGCATAATCAGTGGCCATATCTCCTCGATAAATTTCTCCGTCAACAAGGACATCAACACCCAGAGCTTCTTGACGTCTGATAAATTCTTCCGATGCTCTCTTACTGTTCTCATCCAGCTGGCCTCTGGCTCGAGTCACATAGTCAAGTTTTGGAAAGGAGCCGACCCCAGTCGTGGGCAACAGTGGTAACCCCATTAGTTCATCCTATCAGTTATATCGGCAATCAGAGCTATTTTTTGTTTGGCGTTGTCCCTTGGGAGATGTTCCAAAGTGGCATTTGACGATAGAATTGCTCTCTGAAAATCCACATAACCTTCCAGACTCCGCAATCTACTCATAACGGAATCTTGTTCTTCCAAGCCAGTGTAGCCTCTGTCTCCAGAATCGATTAAACCGATCCCTATACCTTTGTCGGGACATTTCTTTTTAACCAGAGTCTCTACATCAGGATCCCAAACAAAATCCAGACCTACAATATCCACAGGTAGAGATAATAACATATCTAAAACTTCTGGCGTGTATCTACCATAAAATGTCCAGACGGCTGTCTGAAGTTTCAGGTCACTTACCATCATCTCGTACAATTCTGGCACTATGGCTGCATCGTCGTGCAGCCTACCATATGCAATTATTGATGGTTCATTGAATTGAACTAAAGGAACATCTTTTAATCCTGATAGTTCTTCTCTATATAACGTTGCATATTTGCGCGCCAGCTCTGCAAAAGTTTTGTACGGAGATTTCTTACCGAAAACAGAATGTTTTGCCATTGTATACGGACCAGGGAGTTCTACTTTTACTTCTGGGTGGACTTCTAATGCGATTCTACATAAATCGTTGACGATTGGCCTCCTCTTTACAATTTCTCCGTTTACTATAACCTCCCTATAGTGGGTGTTAGTATGAAATACTTTTTTCATTCCACCGAATTGGACGCCTTCAACAGATTCTAAAGGCCACGTCAACTCATCATGCACATCTACTAATCCATAGTTTGGCAAGTCAATTCCAGCAGAAACCATTTCCTGAACTACTTCCCTTGTCAAATTCTCCATAAGACGTTGCACTAATTGTACGCTCCCAGAGCCTCTGTAAATATTATTTAGCTCTCTTCTCAGTTCATTCCCGACCTCAGATCCGACTCTCGGGTAAGGTCCTACAATGGTTGATTGCATAATCTTCTCTGAAATGCGCTATGGTTAGTCGCTTTCTGTCCAGCCCTCAAATAAGAATTTTGTCTTTCTTTTAGTCTCTCATAAGGCGCTTATGACCTCCAAAGCCATGTCATATTTAGCAAATGGAGGCATAAGATATGCGCCGTCGGTCATATTTGCGGCTAATTTAATAAAATCCTGCGCTATTCTTACGCCGACCCTTGGTGCTTCCTCCTTAGAAGCACTGGCCATCTTTTCCCTTATATCCTGGGGGACCACCATACCTGGCACCTCGTTATGCAAGAATTCCGCATGGCGAGAGCTCCTTAAGGGGAGAATGCCTACCAAAAGGGGCATGTTCAGGTGTTCTATCCTCTTGGTTGCAATCTCAAGAGATTCTATATCGTAAATCGGCTGTGTGAATATTACCTGAGCCCCCTCCTCGTTCTTTTTTTCCAGCCTCTCAATCTCAGCGTCTAAATCGTTGGCCAGGGGATCGAAGGCTACAGATATGGTAAACGATGTCGGTTGGGCTATCGTATTTCCCGCCAGGTCCTGACCACGGTTGAAAGAGTTGATAATTCTGACCAGTCCGATGGAGTCTATGTCAAACACAGACGTGGCCTCTGGATAGTCGCCTATCTGAGCAGGGTCTCCTGTGATCGCAAGTATGTTCTTGACGCCTAAAACGTGGGCACCCAAGAGTTCCGATTGAATCCCCAGGATATTTCTATCGCGGCACGTAAAGTGCATTATGACCTCTATCCCAATTCTCTCTTGCAGCAGATGTGCCACAATCATCGGGTTCATCCTGAGCCTTGCCCTTGCTCCGTCGGAGATGTTCAAGGCGTCCACGCCGTTATCTTTCAAAATTCCTGCGCCTTCCACCACCTTTGATATATCCACCCCTCTCGGCAGATCAATCTCCACAGTAATGAGATATTTTGTCCCTATCTTCTGGGAGAATAAAGACCTTTCGCGCGGTCCGACCCCGGATACCTCCACCTCCTCATCCAGCGGCTCCACCTCCAGGGATGGGACGCCCACTCCGTCTTGCAGGCCCCTTTTAGATCCTAAAGTGACATCCTTTATAGCCTCCGCAAGGGCTTTTATATGCCGCGGCGTGGTTCCGCAGCAGCCGCCGATTAAGCCTGCTCCGGACTCTGCAAAGGTTCGGGCGTACTCTGCAAAGTAATCTGGAGAGGCATTGTACGTGATCTTTCCTCTTACGAACTGAGGGAGACCTGCGGTAGGCTGAGCGGAGACTTTTATGTCCTCCTTGGAAGCTATGTCTTTGACTATAGAGAGCATCCTTTGAGGACCCACAATACAGTTGGCGCCCACAATGTCTGCTCCCCAATCTAAGAGTCTGTCCCGCACCTTCCCAGGAAGACCCTTGGCCAGAGTCCCGCCGTCCTCTATAAAAGCCTTTTGGGCCACGATAGGAATATCTGTAAGTTCCCTTGCGGCTTCAAGGGCTATTCTGAGTTCCTCTATATCGGAAAACGTCTCAAGGATAAGTAGGTCCACGCCCTCCTCAAGGAGGATTCCCATCTGACTTTTAAAGGATTCATGTGCCTCCACCGGACCTATTCTACCTATCGGCTTAATTGGTTTCCCCACAGGGCCGACCGCCCCTGCCACCAGAGCCTTTCCCTCGGATGCCTTTTTCGCAATTTTCACAGCAGCTGCATTAATTTCGTCAGCTCTGTCCTCAACTCCGAACTCTTTAAGCTTGAAGCTGTTTGCCCCATAACTATTGGTCTCGACTATTTGCGCACCCGCTTGAATGTACTCCTTATGCACATCTTCTACAAGTTCCGGACGCGTCAGGTTGACCATCTCGAACGGATGATCGAAGGCTATGCCCCTTTCATAAAGAAGCGTCCCCATAGCCCCATCGCAGATTACTACTTTTTCTTGGAGCATTTGTAAAAGATGCATGGCTCTACTTTAGTCTGTAGAAAGACCCCCACTACCTATCCCTTGTTATCGGCATGCTTGGCACCTCCAACGAGGTATGTCTTTTACCTTCTGCAATGACAGAAAGCTAGAGCTAATCAATCTCTGTTAGACTGCCCCCTTCCTGGCACCCTGTCTGCTAAATTAATATCGCCCCTCAGCTTTATCAGCCGTATACAGGTCGAAAGGTCCATGATCGGGGTTCTTCACAAAGTCCCCGTATTTTGCCTTGCACTTATAGCAGATCGTCACTTCCGGACGCGTGCGGTACAGTATCCAGTCCAAAAGAGCCCCGGCAAAGAGACTCATAAGATAGGTGTGATAGCTAAAAAGGATGCTGATCCCCACTATGCCCAAGCCCAGGAACTTGTTGAAATCCTTCTGGACGTAAAACTTCTCAAAACCGCACACGCAACACTTATCGACAACTTTCGATTTTCGGATGGACTCTGATACATCGAAGTTACTGCAACAGACAGGACAGCTTATCCTATTCTCCTCTAAAATCTCGACACGGAGTGGTCGCACCACCCTGTTCGAAGATGTGCAGGACGGACAGTGGAAACTTAGCCTCATTTTTCGATAAGCAAGAGTAGAACTACCTCAATTATGATAAAGGCTCAGGGCAAATCAAGTAGATAGTAGCCCCCGCTCCCCGATAGACTCAATCGGGGAGCGGGGGTAGACTGTAGACAGGGCACCCCTTCCCCCCTGCATGCTGTCCACCGACTCCTGTAATGTACAGATATCTCTACGCCTTGATCGTACAGTAAAATACGGGCTCTAATCTTACTGTATCACGAAGGACGCGTTCCGGTTTATCAGCCGTATACAGGTCGAAAGGTCCATGATCGGGGTTCTTCACAAAGTCCCCGTATTTTGCCTTGCACTTATAGCAGATCGTCACTTCCGGACGCGTGCGGTACAGTATCCAGTCCAAAAGAGCCCCGGCAAAGAGACTCATAAGATAGGTGTGATAGCTAAAAAGGATGCTGATCCCCACTATGCCCAAGCCCAGGAACTTGTTGAAATCCTTCTGGACGTAAAACTTCTCAAAGCCGCATACGCAGCATTTATCCACTACTTTCGATTTTCGGATGGACTCTGATACATCGAAGTTACTGGAACAGACAGGACAGCTTATCCTATTCTCCTCTAAAATCTCGAGACGGAGTGGGCGCACCACCTTGCTCGAAGATGTGCAGGACGGACAGCGGAAATTTACCCTCATTTTTGCGATAAGCAAGCAGTAAGTACCACCTCAATTGCGATAAAGGCTCAGGGACAAATCAAGTAGACAGTAGCCCCCTTTCCCCCTGCATGCTGTACACCGACTCCTGTATTGTACAGATGTCTCTACGCCTTGATCGTACACTAAAATACGGTCTCTAATCTTACTCTATCACGAGGGACGCGTTCGGGTGAGGACGGCGTGAGCAGCGCCCGGCTTGGCATCAGAATAACGATATGCCCTTTGAGCCGATGGTTTCCCTAAGATCGTACTTCCCAGGACCTTAGATGCCGTCTTGGTGGCTACGTAGGGTTTCCTTATGTCAAACGGATTCTTCTCTATATAAGCCTTCCAGTCGCCGAGATTAGCTTTCGTCTGGATCATTCCTTTGACCATGCCGACGTCGTTGAGCATGCCCACATCGTCCGCCGGACCTATGAAGATGGAGCCCACTATCCTATCGTCGTCCCATACCAACTTTCGGAGTATAGGCCTTGAGGGGTTCGCAATTTCTGTCACATCATGGTCCTTCCCCTGCCATATGCCGAAGCTTGCACAGTGGAGCCCGAGCACGTTGAGCACGTTCATAAGCAGACTTCCGGCGTACTCTGTTTCCTGTCCGGCCATATTTGCGCCTGCCACGCGGCCGTGGTCTATTGCTGTGGGTTGAATGGCGTGGACGGCTTGTTTGCCTGTCGAAAGGTCGGGACCCTCAGCCATATCCCCGGCAGCGTAGATATTAGGGATATTGGTCTGCATCTTCTGGTTCAGAAGGATGCCCTGGTTGGTCTCTATGCCTGAGCCTTTTACCAGGTCTATATTTGCGGTTATACCTGTGGCCATGATCACCAGATCAGCAGTCAATTCCTGCCCGCTGGCCAGCTTGACGTTCTTCTTTCCACTTGAAGTTGTGTCTATATTTGTGACACTCGTCCCGGTAAAGACCTTAACGCCCTTTTTCTCCAGCCACTTTTGCACCATCTGGGCGCTATTATTATCCAGCATCCGGGGGAGGACCTGATCTTCGAGCTCCACCACGCTCAAGTTCCAGTTGAGCTTGCCCATAGCGTTCAGGACGATAAAGCCTATAAAGCCGGCCCCGATCATCACCACGTCCGCTACCTCTCCACCCGCAGATAGAGCTTTCCTGGCATCGTTGAGTGTCCAGAGGTTATAGACCCCATCACCGTCTGCGCCCGGAATATCCGGCATCTGAGCCGAAGATCCTGTGGCGATTAAGAGATTGTCGTACTCAACCGATGCCCCGTCATCCAGGGACACCTGATTCGACTTTGAATCTATAGACGAAACCCTCTTGCCGAACATAGTCTCCACGCCTAATTTGTCGAAGTACTCATCTCCTCCAGTATAGACGTGTTTTTCGTTTATCTCTCCTGCGATGAAGTACGGCAGGACCATCCTTGAGTATGCGGGTTCATCTGAGATCAAGGTGATGGACGAGCCTTTGCCGTCTATCTGTCTTATCGTCTCTATGGCGTTGATCCCTGCAGGGCCGCCTCCTACTATCACGTTCTTATTTGCCATATCTATTCCCTCCGCAAAACAAGTAGACAGAAGTCAGGGCACCTCTTCGGCTCCCTTGAGATTGGTTTGGGGTTTCACCCCTCGCAATGACAGAAGATATCAGCAGCGATTAAACCGTCATTGCGATCGCCCCCGACTGAATCATCGGGGGGAAGCAATCTCAATTCTGTCGTTGAAACGATTCTCGCTATTAGGCTGAAAGTCCAAGCTCGGCAAGTTTTTCGGGCGTCGGTTTGCCGTCGGATGTCCAGCCTCTAAGTTCGTAATATTCAGGCAGCATTTCGCCTAATTTGTTCACCTGACCCTTTGTAGGACCTTCTGGAACCGCCTCCTGGAGGATGCGCTTGGGCAGGGTATCGTCCTTACCCGTAAAGCCCGCCCCTTGGTTCCACAGCCGCTCGAGGTTCCATATCCTCTCGCCGGCCTGCATAAGTCCCTCCATATCGTAGTCTATTCCGGTTGCCGCAGTAAGTTCAGGCAGTACGTCCTCCAGTCCGATGGCGAATGTCAAAAAGAGACACAGTCCCGTAGCATCCACCACAGATGTAGCGTCCTGAAATATTTTGGTTATCTCCGCCTTGCCTTCAGTTACGGATGGATCCATCTTCTGAGGGATGCCCAATATCTCAGGCGATACGGTGTAGGCCTTGAGATGGCATGCTCCTCTGTTGGAAGTGGCGTAGCTCAATCCCATACCCTGCACGCTCCTCGGATCGTACGCCGGAAACTCTGATCCCTTGACACCCATGAAGAGATCAGGATTCCCGTATTTCTCCGTCAGGCGCTTGGCACCTTCGGCCAAATCGTCTCCGAATCCCTCTCGATATGCCGTCTTTTCCACCATAGCCACCAGAGCTTCTGCGCTTCCGAAATTAAGCGGAATCCCTGTCAGGTCGTCGGATATGTGCCCCTTCTCATAGAGCTCCATCGCGGCTGCCAGGGTGGCTCCCATTGAGATCGGATCGAGACCTAGCTCGTTACAAAGATAGTTCGCTTTGATCAGGGCGTCCATATCGTCCACGCCGCAGTCGGCTCCCATCGCCCATGCAGGTTCGAACTCCGGTCCTTCGGTCGCTATCTTCCAGTTTCTCGGATGCGTTGTCACCATGAATTTGCTAGCCGCTTCCTCCGGGAGTCTGGTCACACGTCCGCAGGCTATCGTGCATGCAAAGCAGGCCTTGTTAGCTTGCAAGCGTGTCTCAGTTAGTGTCTCACCGCTTATGTTCTCCGCTCCCCCAAACTGGGCTTTTTGGAAGTTGTTCGTGGGGAGTGACCCGTGTTCGTTTATCACGTTCATCAGCACAAGCGTCCCGTATGTCGGCAGACCTTCGCCCGTCACGGGGTGCTCACTAACCTTCGCCTTGAGGGCCCACATAGCGTTCATAAAGCCCTCTGGGTCGGCCAATGAAACTTGCCCTGTCCCCCGAACGGCGATGGCCTTGAGGTTTTTGGACCCCATAACGGCTCCTACGCCCGAACGACCCGCAGCTCTGTGTCTGTCGTTCATAATTGCGGCGAACTTGACAAGATTCTCTCCCGCAGGACCGATATTTGCAACTACAGCGTCCGGGACTCCGACCTCACTCCGTAGATCGTCTTCGGTCTCCCAGACAGTCTTGCCCCACAGACTCTCCGCAGAGCGTATCTCAACCTGATCGTCGTATATCCAGATGTACGATGGTTTGTCAGCTTTGCCCTCTATGATCAGAAGGTCGTATCCCGCAAACTTAAACTCCGGTCCCCAGTGACCTCCGGAGTTAGAAGTGGTAATAGTATTTGTCAAAGGGCCCTTTGTTATAACCATGTAACGCGCCCCACACGATGCGTTAGTCCCCGTCAGCGGGCCTGTGGCAAAGATAAGCTTGTTCTCAGGACTTAGCGGATCTGTCTTCGGGTCCATCTCCTCGTACAGATACCTTGCACCGACACCCCTTCCTCCTATGAAATCTCTGGCCCATTGAGCGTTCAGGCCTTCCACCTCGGATGTACCCTTTGTGAGGTTTACGCGAAGTACTTTTCCCGTCCATCCGTACATTATGCTACACCTCCTCTCATCGTCTCAGCGTAGACTGTGTTCACCCTATCCGACCATGGGCCTATCCAATCGGGGTCTTCCACTTCTACGTACTCTATTGCTGAGGTCGGGCAGGATCTGGCGCAGGCGGGGTCACCGCTGCAAAGATCGCACTTGAAGGCCTTATTTGTATCGGGGTTGAAAAATACGGTCCCAAAGGGACACGCTATCATACATAGAGCGCATCCGACGCATGTGTCCTCCGCAACGACCTTTGCTCCTGTATCTGCATCTATGCCGATAGCGTTGACAGGACAGGCTGTCATACACCACGCCTCATCGCACTGAAAGCAGGTGTAGGGTGAAAAGGTGGCCTGCTCATCGAAGATGTTCACTCGTATGAGCGATCTTGAAGGTTGAAACGTGCCGGTCTGTACCCAAGAACATGCCAGCTCACACTGCATGCACCCGGTGCATCTTTCGGGGATGATGTTAAGCGTTTTCATATACTTGCCCCTCCTTTCTCAAGTAGACAGTAGAACAGACATTCACCTCTGTTCAGTAGACAGATAAGATTGCTTCGTCAGACAGGAATGTCTGACCCACCGAGTTTAAGCACAAGCAATCTTACTTAGACTTCCTCTATATGCAGCCTAGTGATTCTCCCTGTTGTTCTTGACAGCTGTTACTATCCTCTCGGGGTTTACGGGGATATCGTTGATCCTGATTCCTATAGCGTCATAGACTGCGTTTGCCATGGTAGCTAACGTCGGAGCTATAGGAGGCTCACCTACTCCCTTTGCACCGTAAGGCCCGTTTTCTATGGGGACCTCGACTATTACCGACTCCAGCATGGGCAGATCCAGGGCTGTGGGGATCTGATAGTCCAGAAGGTTGGGATTGCTGTTCGTCTGACCTTCGTACTTCATCTCCTCCATAATCCCCCAGGAGAGGCCCTGTATAGCTCCACCCTCCATCTGACCCTCTATTGCTGGAGGATTAAGCGCTGTGCCCACGTCCAGAGAGCCTGCAAACCTCAAGACCTTGATCCTACCTGTTTCAGGATCGACCTTTATCCTGGCTATCTGCGCCGAAATTACAGGTGCGCTCGGTTGGGGTGAAAATACACCGCTTTCGACTATGGGACCTCCATGGGCGTGGAGGCTCGCAGTTGCCACCTCCTGAAGCGTTATCGTCTCATCGGGAGATCCCAGGACAAGGACCTTCCCGTCCTTTATATCCAGATCCTCAGGAGACGCTTCCAGGATCTCAGAGGCGATCTTAAGTATCCTGGCTTTGACTTTCTCTGCAGCCTGTTTGACAGCATTGCCTTGGGAGAAAGTCACGGCGCTTCCACCGCTGCCGATGGCAAAGGGTACACTGTCGGTATCGCCTCTTTTCATGAGAACGCTTTCGTAGGGAACGCCCAGTGTCTCAGCGGCTATACAGGCTAGAGCTGTATCTGTGCCTGAGATGTCCACCGTCCCGTGGTGCACCTTCACGGTTCCGTCCTCATGCAGTGAGATGCAGGCGCTGGTGCCTCCTGCTCCGTTCGTCCACTCTCCAACGGCGACTCCCCATCCTTCGTACTCTCCCTTTTTTCTGTTCGGCCAGTCCACTTTAGCCGCAACAGCTTGAAGAGTCTCCCTGAGCCCAACTACTGGCGCAGTTCCACCCTCAGGGAGCTTATCCCCCTCAACTAACATGTTCTTCAATCTCAAATCCACAGGGTCTATGTCCAGTTCACAGGCAATCCTGTCCAGTTGAGCCTCCGAAGCGAAAGTCGTCTGAGGGGCTCCAGGTGCCCTGTAAGCTGCCGGGGAGGGCTTGTTCGTATATACGGCATAGGCATCGTATTTGATGTTCAGGATCTTATAGACGCCTTTGATCCTTCCGGTCTGTCCTATGGATGCGCCCGGAGCGACGCCTGTATCCCAGTAAGCCGACGCCTGCCTTGCTGTTATCATCCCGTCTTTCTTCACAGCCGTCTTTAGGGTTATCACGCATCCGGGAGCGGGTCTTCCGTCCAGGAACTCTTCATATCTGGACATCACGATTTTGACCGGATGTCCCGTCGCCTGAGATAGGAGGACGGCATAAGGGTGATCCAGCATTCCGAACTTGGCTCCGAACCCCCCGCCTATGGTTGTTCCTATCACATTGATCTTAGATATGGGAATATTCAGGGAGCTTGCCACGCTCGACCTGACGGAGAATATGCCCTGGGTGCACGTCCAGATGTTCACCTTCCCCGTAGGGTCCATGTCCGCCACCACAGCGTTTGGTTCTATATAAGTGTGGTGAACCCTAGGGATAGTGTACGTATCCTCGAAGACATAGTCGGCCTTTGAAAATGCCTTGTCGACATCACCGACGCTGTAGTGGGTATCCCCCGCTATATTGTAAAGCTTCCCCCCGTCTGGTCCTTCTATCGGCTCCACTTCCTCGTGTACCAGGGGAGCGTCCGGCCTTATGGCCTCCATCGGGTCGAAGACCGGCTTAAGCTCCTCGAATTCAACCTGGATAAGGTCGAGGGCATCCTCAGCAATGTCGGGGTCTGTGGCCGCAACCACCGCTATCTTCTGACCCTGATAGCGCACCTTTTCTGAGGCAAAAAGTTCCTGTGCTAGCTTCATTCCGTGCGCCATGTCGTTCGTGGCAAGCGCCTGTCCAGATGCTAAGTCCTTATATGTCAGTACCGCTTTGACTCCCGGAAGCTTCTGGGCTCTGCTGGTATCTAAATTCACGATCTTTGCGTGGGAGTAAGGGCTCCTTAAAGACTTTCCGTAAAGCATCCCCGGAAGATAGATATCAGCCGCGTACACCGCCCGCCCCGTCGCCTTCTCAAATGCATCCACTCTTGAGAGTCTCTTACCAAGCACGGAATAGTCTTGGGCCATTTTCCGTATCTCCTTTCGGCTTAATCTATCTTAATTCCTCGACCTTTGTTTGTAATCTTCCACAGCCGACTTGACGGCATCCTCAGCTAACACGGAACAGTGAACTTTCAGTGGAGGAAGTCCCCCTAAGGCGTTTGATACATCCTCCTTTGTAATCTTTACTGCCTCCTCCACCCTCAGACCCTTCAGCATCTGCGTCAGCATCGAACTGGCCGCAATAGCTGCTGTACATCCGAACGTCTTAAACTTGGAGTCCCTTATCTTGCCCTCTTGTATCCTCAGATAGAGCTTCGTAGTGTCCCCGCACACGGAATTCTCGGCCTCTCCCACTCCATCTGCATCCTCGATCTGGCCTACGTTCCTCGGATTCTTGAAGTGATCCATTATGATTTCGTTGTACATTCTTTGAATCTCAAGTAATTTGAACCCCTAAAGTGCCTGATCACGGGGCGACAAGTTCAAGATATACTTGGGGAGATGGGAGATCCTCAATTCTCTTTTCTGCGCTTTTACAATATTCTTCCGAAATGTCTATGCCTATATATCTTCTCTTGTGTTTGAATGCAACTAAAGTAGTGGTACCCACGCCGTTGAAAGGATCTAAAACAATATCATCTCGATAGCTAAACAGTTTCAACAGTCTTTCTACCAATCCCTGAGGGAACATTGCCGGGTGGTTGTATAGCTTCATATTGCGTTCAGGTGCAATGTCCCATTTTGCATAGACCCATTCTTTGAATTCATCCCCGGTGATGTCTATCCTGTCCGAATCTCCCTTCTTTTTGTGCGACTCCTTGCAAAATATCTCCACGAATTCCCACGTGTATTTCAGATACGGCATGCTTGGACTCTTCCAACTGCCCCAGGCAGTGTATTTGCAATTGTAGTTATGTTTTTCCCATAAAATTTCAGCCTTCCACAGCATTCCCAAATCTAAAAACTGCTTTGAAATGATGTGATGCGTCGGTACATAGTCCGAAAACAACGGTTGGACGTTGACACATATTCTACCGCCCGGCTTTAGGACTCTGAAACATTCTTTCCAGACGGAATCCAGTTTTTCAAAATACTCCCTCCAATTTACCGCATCTTCTTTCTCGTCGTCCCTGTAGTTCAGGCCGAAATTGTAAGGGGGAGACGTAATTATTATATCCACAAAATTATCGGGATATTCTTCCAAAACAACTTGGCTGTCCCCAGGTACAATTTTGTTTACTATCGTTGAGACATTGATCTCTTCAACTTTAGTCTTTGCCTTCTTAAAGTCTTTGGTTCCTTTTCTTACGTTTTCTTTTTTTTTGCGATCTCTTACTTTCCGTTCCCTGTTCAGTAATTTGGTATCTGGATACATACTCTTCCATAACTGATGGGCGTGCATGATGCTGTCAAAGTCTATATCGGTTATACCTACGACCGAGCTGTTGGCTCCGGTGGCCTCCCACTCAAAAAGCTTTCTTACCTTATCTGCTTCCTTAAGTGTCAAATAAAAAAGATAATTGACAATACAACTCATTACTAAAAGATCAAGCGTGGTATAAAATAACGATAATAAGGTTCCATGTCAAAGGAATTTTTGAGGTTGTTTTGAAATAATCAAGAGCAGCAGCAATATTTGCCGCACAACACAAAAGAGGTGTAAGGGTTGCTTATGGACATAGGCAACTCGACACCTCTCTATTTTGGGAACTATATCGAATCAGCGCTGATTAGTTCTTTTATTGCCTCGGATGTTGAAAGTTCAAGGGCCTTTTGAGCTACCTTTTCACACTCTTTTATGCTGACTGATCGCACCACTTCTTTGACCGGACATATAGAAGCTGAGTTCATACTAAAAGACCTGTACCCTATCCCCAGGAGGAGCTTTGTGTAAGAGGGGTCACCGGCTATCTCTCCGCAGATGTTTATGGTCCTTCTACAGGAGGAAGCGGTTTTTAGGATACCTTCCAGAACTCTTAAGACAGCAGGATTTAAGGGTTCGTAGAATTGGGCTATCTTCTCGTCGTTTCTGTCCACCGCCAGGAGATACTGCACAAGGTCGTTTGTGCCTACGCTCAAAAAGTCCATCTCTTCCAGAAGGAGATCGGCGATCAGGGCCGATGAGGGCACCTCTATCATAATCCCCTGCTCTAAATGGCGATTGTAGTCAAATCCTTCTTCCGCCAGCTCATCCATAGCGTTTTTTAACGCTGTCTTGGCCTTGCGCGCATCTTCTATGCTTGAGATCATAGGATATAGTATCTTTATCTTTCCATGTGCGCTCGCCCTTAGGATCGCCCTCATCTGGGTCTTGAGTATATCCGGATACTTAACAAGTAGCCTGCATCCTCTCCACCCCAACTGAGGATTCATCTGACGAGGAAGAGGGAAATAGGACGGAGATTTATCACAACCTATGTCCAATATCCTTATCGTGACTTTCTTGTCTCCAAAAGCCTCTGCAGCCATTCTATACTGTTCGTATTGAACGTCCTCGGAGGGAAAGTCTCTTCTTGACATAAACATGAATTCTGTGCGATAAAGGCCGATGCCGTCGGGATTGTAAGATAGAGATCTTTCGATTTCAAACCATCTCCCGGCGTTTGCCAGAAGCTCTATTTTGTGCCCATCCAAAGTTACAGACGGAAGATCGATTAACCCACTTAGCCGTTCTTTTGCGCATAAGGATTCCCTCTTAATCTTTGCATATTTCTGTGATGTCTCTTTTTCTGGGTTGACGACTAAAGTCCCTGAATCTCCGTCTATAACTATTATGTCCTGAGGCTTGAGATTCTGAATGATATTCGCTTCGATTCCCGTCACAGCGGGGACGCCCAAAGAACGCGCTAATATCGCAGCGTGTGAGGTTACTCCCCCTGTTTGGCCTATAAAGCCCGATATCTTATCTAATTCCAGATGGACAGTAAGGCCGGGGAACAGGTCTTTTGCGGCTACTACGACCTTGTGCTCTACACACCATGTAGTTTCATCTTCCCCAGGGAGGAGTTTACGCAATATGCGGCTTCCGATCTCACTTATATCCGCCGATTTTTCCCTTATGTACTCGTCTTCCATTGAGGAGAAGTTAGAACTGAACTTTTCGATGATATCTGACAGGACCGCCTCTGTGTTTATCCTATCTTTTAGAATCTTGTCCTCTACTTCGGCTAAAAAGACCTTGTCCTCAAGGATCATCAGGTGAGCCTCGAATATCTTTGCCTCCTCTTTGCCAACCTGGCAGGCTACCTTGTCTATCAGACCTCTCACATCGCCTTTAGCCCGGTTCACCGCCTCCTGGAACCTCTGTATCTCCCTTTCTGCATCCGATATGCTTATCGCGTATCTAGGCACATCCTTGCGGCCGTTCTCCTCAAAGACAACCACTGTCCCCTGAACGATTCCGGGCGAGATAGGATTTCCCTTGTATATCCTTTCTTTCATCTTCTCTTTAGTTATCCATATTTTGTTTGTTAGAGAGCGTAAGTATCTCTGGCCCTTGGCCCGTTACAGCGACGGTATGTTCAAAGTGAGCTGAAGGTTTCCTGTCCAGTGTGAAGGCAGTCCAGCCGTCCTTCTGATCTATAGCCACTTCATCAGTGCCCAGGTTCACCATCGGCTCAATAGCCAAGACCATCCCTTCTTTTAATCTCAAGCCCCTTCCTGGTTCTCCGAAGTTGGGTACCTGTGGGTCCTCGTGAAGGTTTTGTCCTATTCCGTGGCCCACGAAGTTCCGGACTACAGAAAAGCCTCCCTTTTCCACATGAGTTTGAACAGCGTGGGAAATATCCGAGACCCTTTTACCCTCAATCGTCTTTTCTATGCCCTTGTACAGCGCCTCCCTGGTCACCTCCAAGAGCTTCGACACGTGAGGTTCAACCGCTCCTACAGGACAAGTGAACGCCCCATCGGAATAGTAGCCCGAGAGCCTAACTCCTACATCTATACTAACAATGTCGCCGGAGCAGAGTTCCTGATTCCCGGGGATGCCGTGAATTACCTCTTCGTTGATAGAGGTACATATAGAAGCGGGAAAGCCACGATAGCCTTTAAATGCGGGTTCGGCTCCTTTCGACCTTATAATTTCCTCAGCGATTCTGTCCAGTTCCTCTGTAGTTATCTCTGGCTTTATGGTCTTCTGCAGCTCTTTCTGGACTAAAGCTACTATCCTCCCACCTGCCCTTATGAGATCTATCTCTCTCCTTGATTTTAAGATTACCAACTGTGTCTCCTCAAAAGGAATAGACAGTACACCGCCTCCTCTCAGTCCTGCCAGGCAGACACAAGTGGATATATGTAGGGGCGATCGCCATAGGCGCCCTGTTGGGAGGAATACGCGGAGGCAGCAAAGCACAAGTTATCCTTATGCCAAGGGTTGGGTCACCCAGCCCCTAGATTCAAGGGGGTGGGAAAGCTAGCCTTGTGTGCTGTCTATTGTTCAGTATCGATGTTGTAGGAAAGCTCTTGAAGGGTTCTTGATGTGCTTGCCATAGCCTCTTCCCTGCGCGCCGTTGGGAAAAAGCGGCTGTCAACAGATGTCCTGCTCCCCTGTATCTTATATCTTCCCACAAAGCTTTCTTCGGGGAGATCTGCATCTTCAGGATAGACCATAGCGATAGTCTCCCAGGGACACTCCCTTGCACATATAGTACAACCTGTGCATCTTTCTTCATCGACCACGCATATACCGTGTACTATGGAAAATTCTTCGCCTGGGAGCTTCAAAATACAATCTACCGGACAAAAATCCATGCATACTTCACAGCCCGTGCAACCATCAACGTCCACTATGGCTTTAGGTCTTGGCTTTTTAGGCCTTTTCTGTCTTAGGGGTTTTTCCTCTGCTTCGGCCACTAATTATCTTCCCCGTTTTCAAGGTTATATTCTACCTATATCGCTTGAATATGTCCACAAGTTGAGTCTTATGGTCAGCGTCAGCCTTGTCTTCTATGGATTTGGCTCTGTCGGTAAAGGTGGGTTGTTGATTTTTATAGAACACACCGGTATATATCGTCTCATCATCCATGGCAAATTCCATAGCCTTCAGTCTGTCCGTTTTGTCGTAATCATCTGGGATATGTTCTACTTTGGGTTCCACAGACTTGAACGTCATAATCTTGTTGAAGGTTGGACATGGCGAAAGCGCATGGATAATTGCAAATCCTTTATGCTTTGCTCCTTCTACTATGAGTTGCTTCAACTGTTTAGGATCGCCGGCAAATCCCCTTGCCACGAAGCTGACACCGTAGGATAAGAACATTGCTATAGGATTTAGCGGTGGTTCCACCGAACCGTATGGTGTGGTGGGCGTAACCTGCAAAAGGATGCTTGTAGGAGATACCTGTCCTTTGGTCAAACCGTATGTCTCGTTGTCCAGAATGATATAGGCTAAATCGGGATTTCGCCTGGCTATATGGGGGATATGCCCTCCGCCTATGCCCAATCCATCGCCGTCTCCGCCGATTACAAAGACCTCCAATTGGGGGTTAGCAGCCTTCATTCCGAACGCTACGGGCAGTGCCCGTCCGTGGACACCATGAAAGGCGTAGCACTTTACAAAGTGATTAAACCTGCCTGCGCATCCTATTCCGCTGGAAATGACCAGATTCTTGGAGTCCACCTCCAGTTCCACCAAGGCCTGATAGAAACTGCTCAACACTCCGAAGTCCCCGCATCCGGGGCACCAGATCGGTTTAACGTCGCTCTTAAACGCTGCGGCCCTCCTCTTTGCATCGGTTTTCGGATTGGTGTCGGCAGTGGACGTCTTCTTATCACTTACAGCTGGTCTTCTTTCTACAACAGCAGGTATGGGCATTTAGGCTACCTCCATAATCTTCTCATATACCTCTTCCGGGGAGAAAGGTATTCCCTGAGATTTATGCATTTCTATGGGTTTGATGCCGAACTGTCCTTTCACGATATGTGCGAACTGTCCGGTGAAGTTCTCCTCTGGGATGATTATCTTATCTACGGAACTTACGAACCGGGACATTCTTGACTCACAAAGAGGTGCAAGTACCCTTGGGTGATAGTGGGCGACCTTGACACCCTCTTTCCCCGCCTCGTATATGGCCTCCTTGATAGCGCCTTCTGTCGATCCCCAGCCGATTATCCCGATCTTTGCCCCCTCGGGAAATGAAATCTCACCTTGGGAATTATCGGTTAAGTCTGCTTCCACAGCCTCCAACTTCTTGAAGCGCTTGGCCATCATCTGTTCATGGTTTAAGGGCGTGTAATTCGGAGCACCCTCTTCGTCGTGCTCCAGCCCTGTGGCTATGTGGTATCCGTCCACATCCCCGGCAATCGCGATAGGCGATACTCCGCTTTGGGTCATCAGATACCTGAAGTATCCATTTTCCGTGTCTTTCGTGTCGAATCTAAGCCGATTTACGATCTTTAAAGATGAGGGGTCGGGTTCTCTTATATTCTGTGTGCTGTAAGCCATGGACTGATCAGAAAGGAGTATCACGGGCATCTGATAGGCCTCAGCCAAGTTGAACGCCCCCACAGTCTGATAGAAGCAGTCCTCTAAAGAGGTTGGAGCTATGACTATCCTGGGCGATTCTCCGGAAGTGCCGTACATTGCGAACCTTAAATCCGACTGCTCATTTTTGGTCGGCATCCCGGTGCTGGGACCTGCTCTTTGAACGTCCACAACTACCACGGGGAGCTCGACCATCGAAGCCAAATTGATCAGCTCGCTCATAAGCGAAAGCCCAGGGCCCGATGTCGGTGTCATGGCTTTAGCTCCTGCAAAAGACGCCCCAATACAGGACGCAAGAGCAGATATCTCATCCTCTGACTGAACAGCGGTTCCACCGAATTTCGGAAGTTCCAGGGTAAGAAACTGCAAGACCGGCGTAGCCGGCGTTATGGGGTATCCAGCGCAGTATCTGCATCCTGCGGCTATAGCTCCCAAGGCTATGGCCTCACCGCCTGATATGATTATCTCGTTGTAATTTGGCTTTTCTCTGCCGTGGAAGGAGTACTTGATGGGAATATTCTGCTTGGCATAGTCTATTCCCATCTGAAAGGCTCCAAGATAAGTCTCAAGTGTAGTGGCTCCGTACTTTTTGAATTTATTCTCTACGCCAGTCTTGACTATTTCCTTTGGAAGGGAGTATATCTCTGCCAGCGCCCCTATTGCAACGATGTTCTTGCTTCTGGGATTTTTGATCTCTTTTTTTGCGATTTGATCGATCGGAAGCTCAATACACTTATGCGGGCATCCTTCAGGCGGGGTGCACTGAGCAGGATCGTACAAAAGAACACCTGTGTCTCTCAGATCCTTATAGTACGTGTCGTAGGCTTCCTGGTCGAATGCCAGGAGTACATCCACAGCATTTCCTTTTGAGAGGATATCCCTCGATCCGAGCCTGAGCTGGAACATGGCCAAGCCTCCCTTTATCTCGGCTGGATAAGTCCTAAACGTAAAAACGTTTAAAGCGGCCCTGGCGGCCGCCTGAGTTATAACCTCTCCAGTTGCACCCCCACCTTCTCCTCCCTCACCTCCTATTCTAAGTATGGAGTCCTCTATTTCTATCGTTTGCATTTGGTAGACACCTTATTTTTTGAGCAGACAGCATCCCCCGATTGAATCTATCGGGGATAGACGGGGCCACGTATCCCAACCCTCTTTGCTGCCTACTATTTTTAGTTTCCCCTTATTTTCTGCATAAGTTTTCCACCCCATCCGCCGCTACCGCCCTCTGGAGGTTCACCCATTCCAATAACGCTTATTCTTGCCGCAAGAGTTCCAGCTATCTTTCTGAAAGCCTCAGTCTGGGGCGAGGCAGGATGCAGCTTCACTATTGGCGTTCCGATATCTGATCCTATCCTTATTTCAGGGTCCAACGGGACCTCCCCCAAGAACGGGACATCGAACTTTTCACCAGCTACTTTCCCTCCGCCGTGGTCGAATATTTCGGTCCTTTCGCCGCAGTGGGGGCAGGCAAAGTAGCTCATGTTTTCGATAATGCCCAAAATAGGGATGTTGACCTTCTGGAACATTAAGATTCCTCTCCTGACATCCTCTAAGGCCACGTCCTGCGGGGTTGTGACGATCACCGCTCCTGTTAAGGGGGCCGATTGAGAGATCGTAAGTTGAATATCGCCGGTACCAGGAGGCAGGTCCATAATCAGATAGTCCAGATCTCCCCAGTCCACCCTGCTCATAAACTCCTGGGTCACCCTGCTTACGATGGGTCCGCGCCATATCATGGGGGTATTCTGGTCTGCCAAAAAACCCATGGATATCAGCTTCACTCGGTGGTTGACACGCGGCTTCATTTTGTTATCCATTGTGGTCTCCGGGCTCCCGCTTGCCCCCATCATAATCGGGATATTGGGACCGTAGATGTCTGCGTCCATAAGGCCGACAGCCGCGCCTGCCTCGGCTAGGGCTACGGCTAAATTGACGCTTATAGTCGTCTTTCCCACCCCTCCTTTTCCACTGGCTACAGCGATCACGTTTTTGACCCCGGGCATAATACTGCTCCTGTTGGGATCAACAACGCTGCGAGGCACGTTTAAGCTGAAAACTATCTCAACGTCTTTGACTCCCTTTATCTTTGCAACGGTTCGCCTGGCATAGTCCTCTATCTCCTTCTTGAAAGGACTATCTGGAGTGGTGAGTACGACCTCAAAGCTGACTTTCGGACCGTCTATAGCTATGTGCTTCACCATCCCCAAGCTTACAATATCCTTGTGGAACTGCGGTTCTATGACATCCCCAAGCGCATCAACGATCTGCTGTTCAGTTACCACCGCCATCTGACCTTGCTCCTTCAAAAGAATAATCCTCCAGCACATCATGACATTTGTGCTTCAGCTTCTCGATAGCTCTGTTTCTGATCTGACGCGCCCTCTCCCTGGTTATACCAAAAGCCGATCCAATTTGCTGCAACGTCATCGGCTCATCGTAGCCAAGCCCATAGTAAAGACGGACTATCTTAGCCTCCCTATCATTAAGCTTGGATAGACAATTCTCTATTTCCTGTGAAAAATTCTCCTCCTCAACTTGCCTATCCGTCACAGCACCTTCGTCTGATATTGTGTCCAGCAGCGGCTTGTCCTCAAATTCGTCCAGTGCGACGTTCAAGGATATGTCCGACTGTAGGCACACCAAAGCTCTACAGACCCTGTTGACACTTATTTCTGAACTTTGCGCTATCTCTTCGGCTGATGGACTGCGAGCTAACTTCTGAGTTAATGGCCCAACTTTCTTAACCATCCTTTCAAGATCGTCAAAGTGACTCATAGGAAGACGCACTATTTTAGTCTGTTCTGACAATGCCTTTAATATCGCTTGTCTGACCCACCAAACCGCATATGTTACAAACTTAAAACCTCTGGTCTCATCAAATCTTCTTGCTGCTTCGATAAGTCCGATGTTGCCTTCGGCTATCAGATCAGAAAGAGAAAGTCCTCTTCCCAGGTAATCCTTTGCAACAGAGACGACAAATCTCAAGTTGGCCGTAACTAACTTATCCAGGGCTTTCCTATCCCCTGTTTTGATCCTTTCAGCCAGTTCGACTTCCTCTTGCCTTTCAAGAGGTTTGTACGTCCTGATGTCCTTCAGATAAAGGTTTACGGATACATCCTCGTTGAAAGAGAATGCCTTATTCTTCATACTATTCTCATCTCCCAATTGTGGTCATAACTTTTGCGAGACGTTGTCCGGTTTGTCCCCAGAAAGTCCTTCGATATCCCCTTGCGTCTTGCTCCTCCGGCTACCGGAGGGAACATGCTGACGAGACATCCGTCCTGTAAAGCCGTGTCATGGTCCGAACTCTTGCCGTTGACGAGGGTAAGATGGGCGAGGTTTTCGGGAATTTTCAACTTGCTGATTAGGTCTTTCAGAACAGCAGAGTCCGAAAGCTCGACTGTAGCCTTCCTCCCATCTGCTTCAGGGGGCAGATATTTGTCCAAATATGCAAAAAGTTTGACTTCAACTATCATCTTCTGAATCTCCACTGTTGGACAGGATAACTCCCGTTCAGACCGGAAAGTTAAGTAACCCCAGCAAATTAACACTACAAATTAATGGTACAAATTCAATAGCAACGTTGAGATTTCACGTGTTTCAATAGTTACCAAGATTTCACATTACTACCAGTATTATAAGACGACTTAGTAACAGATTTGTTCCGTGGACATAAACGTTTACGTAAACGTGAGACTACAAGGACAAGAGATTATCCTATCTATTGTCAAAAACAGAGACACCGCAAGATTCTGACTGCACCCTTGTCCCGTCCAAGCCCACCAAACTTCATGAAGCTTTCTAATTAATTATATAAAAGTTCGTCTATCTTGTCAAGGTCTATTCTGGGATGTCAACAAAACTCCGTTGTGAGATGTCGTGTAGGTCTTTTAAGCAAATGTTCTACCCTTGATTCAGGATACGGCGTTCACAGTCATCTGCCGTTGTCGGATCTTTTTGGCACAGTATTTGCTCGTTAGCTGTGTAGATGCACCAGCAAGATATGGATAAAAGAAATTGACGAGGACCTCGCTAAATACTATAAATACCTATTTTCCTAATTATGCGTTCTTCCGCGGGCACGACGTTAAAGAAGCCGCTGAGCGCTTGAAAATCGGGAATTCATTCCTCATTTTAGGGAAAACACTTCCCCACATCCCAGCAAACAGGATCCACAGGTGATCCTAAGCCTAAACTTCCTTTCTCGTTAAGGAGTGAAGGCCACGCGCGATCCGCTCTTAGTAGGAACCGTGCTGGAAAAAGGTCACTACGGTGACTGAGGGGAGCGGATCTTTTTTGTGCTTTCCAGATAGGGTGCTCTTTTCAGGCCTTGTTTTCATTTTTCTTGACACCGGCGGTGTTTGCTGTTATGTTGGATCGGACGATTTAGAGCATATCGTGCGGCATTTCCACTGTGGGGGAATCGTCTTGAAGACACTTGTGGCCCTGTTTGGAGCCTTGATCCTCGTTGCATCGTGCAGCAGGTATCCTACTCCCGAGGAGTGGGGACTCTATTACTATACACAGGACGGTACTATTTTCAAGTTGAGGACTGTCGATTTTTCAAGGTTCAAGAAATCTTCTTTCGGAATATCGCGCTGGATCAGGGAACAATATCCGCTCACGATAAGGCAGGAGAGGCCCGTTTTTATCTTGTTTCTGGTCGGAAAGGATGCTCCTTTAGTCGGAAGTAGTTTCCAACCCATTTTGAACAGGCTTAATCTTTTGGAGGTTCCGCCCGCTGGGGTGCAGGAAGATGCTGAAGAGCAGATAGGGGCGGCAATTGCCCCCATAAGTGATCTGCACCAGAAACTTCTGCCGTCTTTTGCAGCCAGGTTCTTTCCTCAGAATAAGTTCTCCCTCACAATGGAGGGAAGCTTGAAGCATAGCTATTACTATTCTATATACCTTGGTCAACCGTATTGGATCGGGTGGAACTTCAAAGTTGAACTCCCATCGCCTCGCATCTCTCCTCAGGTGAAACAGCACAGGCAGGCAGGAAAACAAGCAAAGAGTAGACAGGAGCCTCCTCCCATCCCTGAAAATAAGTAGACATTGTGGACGAACCTGTGTGCTCTTCCGGGAGACAGGGTAGATCCCGAATACAATTAGAATGAGGGTATACCTTCACTCCAAATGCATCTTATTTGGAGTGGTATCGTCATCTTTTCTCCTTTCGTCTGTAACTTGCCCGATACGTCTTATTCTCCTATAGAGGATAACTATGAGTCCTATCACAGCTACATACATTATTATGGCAAAATGTACACCTTCCCAGCCGAGTATTCTGGGCCATAGTGCCGCTATACAGAGAATGACAAATATATCTTCAGCAAGGATTCTGCTTCTTCTGCTCTTATCGGAGGCGTGGTTCATAGATCGAAACTCCATTATTTTGATGGGACTTGGGACTTTGAAGGATAACACAAAGCCAAATGCTTGGCAAGAGATTTCTTGTTAGCTCTGTCAGGGAAAAAATACTCCTTGTCCTATCCCTTGCGGGATTCTGTACCCTCCAACCACTTGTAGGAGAGGCGGCATTCGAGTGGAGAGGTGTAGGTTCCCGTCCACTTGCTATGGGCGGCGCGTACGTATCCCTTTCAGGAGGTGCTGAGACCCTCTTCTGGAACCCAGCAGGTCTCTGGAAGTCCCAAGCTTCCTGGTTCAGTTCCTACAGTCGTCCCTTCGGATTAGGGGACTTATCAACTTCGACATTGGCGCTCTTGCTTCCGACTTCTGTGGGAAACATAGGTTTGGGAGCGATGGTCTATGGGCTGACCCTCTACAGAGAAACTTCTTTGATGTTTTCCTACAGCAACGCCCCTTTTCAGTTTCTGTCTTTCGGCTTCAACTTGAGGGGACTTAATCTATCCCTCGAAGGTTTTGGTTCAACGTGGACCGCTGCGTTCGACCTCGGGACAGTTCTTTATATCTCTGAGAACGTAAGATGGGGGGCCTCTTTATGGAATGTGAATACGGCAAAGATAGTTCAAAATGGACAAAGCGTTCCAAGGTCCTTCTCCACCGGGTTGAGTTTAGAGCCGATGCCAGGACTTGTGCTATCGGTAGATGGCAGGAAGGATGCGGATTTCCCCTTTCAGATAAGGGCAGGGAGCGAGCATAAGGTATCAGATGTCTTTTTCATCAGGACAGGTGTGACAGGAGGGGAGCCATCTCGTTTTTCTTTGGGAGCCGGATTCAACGTCAAGAGGATAAAGATAGATTATTCGTTTCACACTCACCCCGTTCTAGGTCTTTCTCATCACTTTTCTATGAGCGGTTCTTTAAAGTAAGAGTAGGTTCAAGTCAGCCTATCGTCGAGGGATGAGGTGCCATAAAGACGAGGAGAACCATCCTCCCTTCCCCTGTGTTCAGCACACCGTGATCTACGCCCGGAGGGCATAGCACCGCCATTTGGGGACCCAGCTTCTTCTTCTCATCTCCTACGGTAAACGTGCCACTGCCTTCGATAACGTAATATATCTTATCGCATCCTTCGTGGCCGTGGAGCGGCTGCTCCTGGCCGGGTTCGAAGCAGTAAATGTCGCAGAACATCCTCTCACTCTCAAAGAGGTTTATCTTCTGGAACTTCTCATCGGAGAACTTCCTTAGCGCTTGGACGCTCTGGATCTCCATGGTTGCATTCCCCCTTTCTATGCGAAAACAGGTGTGGACGAGCTTGTGTTTTCATCCGATTTATCCGTATTCTCAGCGCAGACACTTGGGTCTGGCCCTACGGTTTCCGACTGTTTTATCTGTTCCCTGACTACTATGTAAGGGTCAACCTGTGTGTTGTGTGTCAGACCACTTCGTGGTTTGTTGCCACCCAGTCCCAGCGACGCGGACGTGTCCCCTTCTTTGACACGCTTCAATTCATCCTAAAGATTCTCATCCAACCAGTCTAAAGCAATTTCCAAAAGAGCTTGGATCTCCGAAGTGTCCTTCGCTTTTATGTGCTTCGTTTCACGCCAGATCAAGTGTTTGGGTTCCTTCGCCTCCTTATACAGCGCCAGGACGCACGCAACGGGAAAAGACCTGTCGTCCCGACCGTTGATCATCAAAAGCGGCCGGGGCGCAATCTGCCCCACGTATTTGAGAGGTTCAAACCGGTCGTAGAGGATCTTCCCGAAAAAGAGGGTCAGATGTCGCAGGATAGGGTTAGGCTTGGTGAGTTTGGATTTTGCAAGGAGCTGTAGGTCTCCGCCGCCGTGCACAAGCACTACAGCATCAAACCGCTTGTCATGGGCTGATATGATCGGAGCCAAGATCGCCCCCAGGCTTATTCCTACCAGTCCTATACGCTCGCTGTCGATTTCCTTTTGGTTCTGAAGGTAGTCGATCAGTTTTCTTGTGTTTATCACTGCCGTCCGGGCAGCACCCCTGGCCTTAAAGAAGAGTCTAAAGGTGTCCTTCAAAGAGCCGACTGCAGGATAATCCATAGTGGCTACGGCATAGCCTCTTGTTGCTGCCTGCTCGCCTACGAGGTCAATAACACCTTTGCCCTGGCCATAACCGTTGAGGAACACAATGAGCGGGAATGGCCCTTCAGGACTCCTTGGAACATCCAGCAATGCATCTACAGAGTCGCCTTTGAAGCCATCGAACCGTATCGTGTATTGGATGTAAGTATCAAAAGCCTCTCTCTGCTCTGTCTTTACAGCCAACGGTTCGCTTTGGTCGTATTCGAAGTAGCCCTGATGGTTTTGATAACCCCCAGCAGAAGCAGTAGACAGTAGACAGTAGACAGTAGACAGGGAAAAAGCAGCAGACAGTAGACAGCAGACAGTAGACAGGGGGAACCTCCAAAATTCTGTTTCAAGCACCTATTATGGAGAAGACATTATATTTCAAGAATCTCACGACTTTTTCGGCTTCAGCCATAGCCCTCCCATTATCTATATTAAAAGGCTCGTCTCTCAGCTTCTTGTCCTCATATCCGTACTTCCCCGCTATCTTTCTGTACCGACCCGGAAGATCGTCCTCCGGGATGACCTCGTTCATAATGGACCACGCCAACGTCCAGCATCTCGGCACGTTGGCGACGTTGTAGCCTCCTCCTCCCAGGGCGATCCATTTAGGCGATAGTCGCTTGATTCTCTCCACCATCTCTGCAAAGCCATTTGTGGTAAGATTCAGATGCGCTAAGGGGTCGGTCCTCATAGTATCCACGCCCAATTGGGAGACGACTACATCTGGTTCATAAGCTTCGATCAAAGTGGGAACCACCTCCTCGAACGCCCACAGAAAGACCTCATCGTCGCTCTCGGGAGTAAGGGGTACGTTTACACAATAGCCAAGGCCATCTCCAACGCCAATTTCATCTTCAAAACCTGTGCCCGGAAAGAAATTTCTCCCGCTTTCATGTATGGAGATCGTAAGTACTCGATCGGTATTGTAGAACGCATATTGGACGCCGTCGCCGTGATGGGCGTCGATGTCTATGTATGCGACTTTCAGACCCTTTTTCAACAGATAATGTATAGCCACAACCGGATCGTCTATATAGCAAAACCCAGAGCTTCTGTTAGCAGATGCGTGGTGCAGTCCGCCTGCGATGTTGAAGGCTGCATCGGCCTCTCCCGATGCCACGGCCTTTGCCGCCTGGAGTGACGCTCCCGCCGATAGTAGCGAAAAGTCGTACATACCCTCAAATATCGGGTTATCTCCCGGTCCTAAACCGTATCTTGTTGCGTCGCTAAAGTAGCTTCCCTGATTTGATCTCTTCAAAATATCTATATATTCTTTCGTGTGGAAAGACAGGATATCGTCCTCATCAGCCTTTTCTGCCTCTACCAGTTTTCCCGTAGGAATATCAAAAAGACCATAAGCTCGAATCAGATCGTGCGTCAGCTTCAGCCTTATGGGCTTCATCGGGTGAGTAGGGCCGTAGTCGTAGCTTGAGTACTTGTCTGTGTATATAAAATACGATTTCATATCCCTGCCTTGATTAAGAATTTCAAAAGACCCCACGAGCTTTTACTGACGGCACTACCCGTGCTGAAAGATCGTGATCCATCAGCTTGGTAAGCCCATCGGAAGATAATACGGCTGATAAAATCCTCCCACACTCCTTCTCTTATAGGGATTATATCCTCAACCAATATCTTAGCAAAATGGCCCTCCCGAGTCCATATCATATACAGAATTCCCACGATAAGGAAGAACGTCCCAGCTAAGAAACTCTTCCGTCCGACGATCGTATATAGCAGTGCTGGAATCCGGTTTGAGGTCCTCCGGAATTGTAACCAAGCTGTCGAACGATACAAGACCCATGTCCCGGATCCCCTTGCGTGTGTACAGATCCTCATCAATACGTATCCCGCAACGTCCTCAATTTGCTCAAGTGAGAAGTCTCGAGCTCCATCCGCCCTTAGAACAGACGGCTTAGTGAAATCAAAGCCCTGAGTTACTTGCAGGGTATCAACTCCCGTGAAGACAACTGCTTGGCTTTCCTTAGAGCATCCTAACAAGTAATAAAGATAGGATTATGCCTGCTATATATACACTTCGCGCAGATATAGGTTCCTTTAGCAATATCACTGTTAAGGACACCTTTTATGAACAAGTTAAACAAATGCACAAGTGAGATTGCTTTTCCCCCGATAGATTCAATCGGGGGCGCTCGCAATGACACTGCGAGGACTTCGGACATTCAGAACAGACAAGAATGTCCGTTCTACCAACATATATAGAAAGGTGGGTCAGACATTTCTGTCTGACGAAGCAATCTCAAAGGCTGGTAGACAGCGTCCTGTCTACTGTCTGCTGTTTACCGTCTACTGCCTTAACCTATCCCTTCACCACGCCCACCGGCCTGAGCCTTGCCACCTTCAGCGAGACGCCCGCTTTATGCATAACGTCAGCCACAGCCTCAACGTCCTTATACGCCTCAGGCATCTCCTCATCTAATGTTGATCTGCCCTTGGACCTTACGGTTATCCCCTTGTCCTCAAGCTCTCTTTTGATAGACCTTCCCTTGCTTATCTTCTTGGCTTTGGTCCTGCTTAGGACTCGTCCTGCGCCGTGAGCCGAACTCCCGAAGGTCTCATCCATGGAAGTATGCGCCCCTATGCACACGTAGGAGTAAGTCCCCATATCCCCGGGGATCAACACCGGCTGACCGATGTGCATATAGGATTTGGGAGTCTCATCGTGACCCGGCGGGAACGCCCTTGTGGCTCCTTTTCTGTGGACGCAGACGGTCTTTCTTACACCTCCTCCTATGTCGTGTTCTTCGAACTTGGCTATGTTGTGGGCCACGTCGTAAACCAGCTTGAAGCCCAAGTCGCCCCAGCTTAACTCGAAGACGTCTTTTAGCACCCCGCGGGCAAGGTGCATCATGGTCTGTCTGTTCGCCCAGGCATAGTTGGCGGCGCATCTCATAGCGCCTAAATATGCCTGTCCCTCCTCAGAATTTATGGGAGCGCAAGCAAGCTGTCTGTCGGGGAGTTGAATGTTGTATTTACGCGCTGCTCGTTCCATCGTCCTTAAATAGTCGTCGCACGTCTGATATCCGAAGCCCCTTGAGCCTGAATGGATGAAGACGGTCAAGCATCCTTCTTTCAGACCCAAAGTGTCCGCTGCCTTATCGTCGAAGACGTGGTCCACAACCCCAATCTCCAAGAAGTGATTTCCAGAGCCCAAAGTTCCCATCTGTTTTGCGCCCCTAGAAAGGGCGGTCTCTGTCACCCTGTCGGGGTCTGCCCCGTCTAGCCGGCCGTTTGCCTCCGTGTTCACAAGGTCGCTTTCAAATCCCAGATCTCTCTCCTTTACAACCCATCCGGCTCCACCGATTAACGCCTTTTTCTCCTCGTTCTTCGAAAGCTTGGGTATAGCTCCTTCAGAGCCCACTCCGCAGGGTACGGTGTCGAACAGGACATCCACCAATTTTTTAATTTTGTTCTGAACGTCCTTGTATTGGAGGTGGGTCGCCGCCAAACGCACTCCGCAGTTAATGTCAAAGCCTATACCTCCGGGCGATATAACGCCTTCCTCCTGTGGATCGGTTGCCGCTACTCCCCCGATCGGGAAGCCATATCCCCAGTGAATATCCGGCATAGCTATAGAATACTTCACTATCCCCGGAAGATGCGCCACGTTTGCAACTTGCTCCAGGCTCTTGTCGAGTCTTATGCCCTCCATCAGTTCATCGCTGGCGTAGATCCTGCCGGGGACCCTCATCCCGCCGGTCTTGGGGATCTCCCAGACGCACTCGCCGATTTTTTTGATCTTGATTGTCTCTGACATCTTCTTAATGCCTCCTTCTCAGCTTACTTTTCTGCCTTTCACAATCAGTCGGCTCTTTGTCGTAAATTTTAGTCCTCCCGCATTCAGATATTGCAAAAGACCATCCCACCTGCCGTCTTTTTGCCACCTTTTCTTCAGCGTGCTCCCTTCAAAATATACATCTATATCTTCTCTGCGCTTGAAATCTATGATCTCTCTTTCGATACTTATATGCTCTGTGTCGAAGCCCCTGCTCTCTAATATGCTCTTTATCCCCTCCTTACTGTACGCAAACCGCGATGGACGACCCGTCTCCTTCCACTGCTCAAGTTCCAGAGCTGCAAAGATCAGATAACGTCCTCTATCCAGAGCTTCGTACGCTTTTTTGATAATATCGTCCGACATACACAAATTGGCGATGACCATATCGACTTTCCTGCCCTCCACTACGTCTTTGTAATCTATCGTCTCAGCGTCTGCTACTGTGAAACTTACGTTGCAAATTCCCCGATCGGATGTGATTTTCTTTGCGGACTCTATCGGTTCGGCGGATATATCTATCCCGACGACATGCCTCAAGTAGTTTGCCGTTTCGAACGTCAGTCCGCCCATTCCGCATCCTACGTCTACGGTCATCATCTCTTTGGTGCTTACGTCCCTTATCAGTTCCATCAGGGTCGGGCTTACCGATGCATGATCGCCCGGGGATAAAGATGGGTCAAATATCTTATGGGCCACATTGTGCATTGGAAAATCCCCGCAGGAAAAGAATGTCTGTAAAGGTGCTACGTTAATGGAATATAATAGCTGTTTGCGCTAAAAGCAAGTACCAAGATATTTGAGGCAAGTCCCTGCGGAGAAGCGTTCAAAAAGTAGGAAGCCCACTTCGTAGAGGAAGACAAGGACAGAGGAAAAATAACTTGACATACTCGATACTTGAAGGTTATATTTTGGGTTGCGTCCCCCAAGGGTCGGTGTTCAACTTGTAACTTTGTCCGCAAAAGGTTCTTCGATATGCCCCGAACCGCCGGAGAAGAAACAAAAATATATGTCCTCTTTAAAATCTGCATTCCACCTCGCCTCGCTTGTAACGATATGCTTTTGTGCTCGCGCCTTTGCAGTTCTTCCAGAAAGGTATAATCAGGATACTCCATCGGAGCCTAAGAAGGGATTGGCGGGAAACGACATAGGGGACATCAAATGGAGTGGAAAAGATCTGTGGGTGGGAACGGACTCGGGATTGAGCAAGCTTTTAGGGTCAGGCGAAGGATCTCTGGACTGGATAAGCTACGGATCGGATCAGGGGATAGGCAAAGGTTCGATCAGCGCTTTAGATGCGGCCGGGGATGTGATCTGGATAGCAACAGTATTTGATACTACCACAGAGAACGGTTCCTTGCAAGTGGGAGATGGGTTGAGCGCGTCTTTCGACGGCGGCGCGACGTGGGAGCATTTTGACAACAACAAGATATTTGGGGGATTTGAGGACGGCCCTCGAACGAATGTTCAAAATGGGGCATTTGGAGTGGCTATTGACGCGGATGTGGGTAGGGCGGACGGGGAGTCGGAAACAAGCCACGAAGTGGTCTGGGCGGCGTTCTTTGCGGGTTCTCTGGTCAGGTCTAAGGACAGGGGGGAGACCTGGGAGCGCGTCCTGCCGGATTCCAGAGATAAGATAGACTATTCCGGGTCATTTGAGGGTAATAAACATAGGACATTTTCCGTTTTAGCCTACAGCGATACGGTCTGGGTGGGTACGTCTTCGGGTATGTCAAAGAGCACAGATGGCGGAGAGACCTGGGCGTTCTTTTCCTCTGAGGCCGACAGCGCCGGAAATCACCTTGATGGTACGATCTCCGGCAATTGGGTTGTGGTCCTATCCAGACAGCAAATTGGCGGGAAGACGATAATCTGGGCGGGGACAAAACGGACGCTTAATCCCTGGGAAAGAGACGGCATAAGTTTTTCATCTGACGGTGGGTTAACGTGGGGGGTGACGCAGGTGGACAGCGCCTTTGAAACTGCCGCGTGGAATTTCGTCTTTTCCGATGGTACTGTGTGGCCTACTACGGATAGAGGACTTTTTACATCGGACGACCAGGGAAAAAGTTGGGATAGAATAAAGGTGGTAGATTCTATCTCCAGGGAGGAGTTAGAGGGAAGATTCGTGGGCGTAGAAAGAGTAGGTTCTGTACTGTGGACAGGATCAGAAAACGGTCTCGGAAGGTCATTAGATTCAGGTGGGAGTTGGAGGATTTTAAAGACCTTCGTAAGGACGCTCTCGATTGACAAGGGTGTAGCCGTAGATGAGGCCGCAGAAAAGGAGAATATCAAAACTTATGCCTATCCGAATCCGTTTTCGGCTTCCGAAGATAGGGCAGTCAGAATCCAATACAGTCTATCTGAACCCGCATCTGTTACTATTAAAATATACGATTTTGTTAGTCGTTTGGTTAAGGTTTTAGTGGAGGAGGAACTGAGAGCGGGTGCAAGGAATCACAATCAGAAGTGGGACGGCACGAACGGGGTGGGAGATACCGTAGCAAACGGGGTCTATTTCTATCGCATAAGCACCGACAGAGGTGATGAGGCGTTCGGCAAGATAGTCGTGATTAAATGAAAAGGAAAAATTTTATGATACTGTCCGCGAGATTGCTTCGGGGCTGTGCCCCTCGCAATGACCACCGAAGAACTCAATAGCGAATAAACCGTCATTGTGAGCGCCCCCGATTGACTCTACCCCCGATTGACTCTATCGGGGGGGGAGCAACCTGGTGGGAAGGGAGGCGATGCCCCTGTCTACTGTTTGCTGTCGATTGTCTACTGTATTGTGGCTTTTAGTAATGTCTTCAATATCCTCATCCCAAGGGATAAGCGGGGGGGATGCCAGCGCCTTTCTCAGAAGCGGCGTAGGAGCCAAAGCTATCGGTCTGGGAGGGGCTTATGTGTCTATAGCCGACGATGCTTCGGGAGCGTTCTGGAATCCCGCTGGACTTATCTATACTCAGAAAAGGCAGGTGTCTGAGACTTACAGATCGCTTTCTTTAGACAGAAAGGAAAATGTCCTTTCCTACAGCCAGAGATCGGAACAGGGAGCAGCATTCGGATTTATGTGGATATATGCGGGAACCGCGAATATCCAGGGTCGGGACATAAATGGACGAAAAACGGGGGAGATTTCTGATAATCGCAATGCCTTCTACTTTTCGTTCGCAAAGGATGTAGATGGCAAGGGGGCAATCGGGCTGAACGGAAAATATCTGCGTCACTCTCTTGCGGGAGAAGCAGGTAGGGGATTCGGCTTCGATGTCGGGGCTATGGTAAAGCCGACGGAGGATCTGTCCATAGGTTTTGTGGTCAGAAATATAAATACAGAGCTTTCCTGGAAGATCTCAAGGGGCATCGGCGAGGTCTCCTACCAGGACGAAATCCCTGAGTCGCTCGTCGTGGGGGCATCCTACAGATTCTTTGATGAGAGGGTCTTAATCTCGTTCGATGTAGAGCGCAGCAATGGAGAAGTGGAGGTAAGGTCGGGATGGGAGCTGGCGCTGAACGAATTTTTGAGATTGAGAGCAGGTGTCGGGGACATATCCTCAGATGACATCGGCGAAAGTTCCCAGAGGTTCGGCATAGGTCTTGGCCCAATCTTTGAACGCCAGATAGATTTTCAGTACGTTTTTATAACGGATCAGATGGACGCCGGGGGGAGTCATGTCTTCTCAACTGCGTTGACTTTTTAGATATATGGGGCTTTGAGTTTTTAGACATTATGGCAAAGAACACTAAACAGAGGGGGAGAGCCGATGTTGTGTCTCTGAGATTGCTTCGGGTCCCCCGATTAAATCGGAGAAGCAATCTCCTTTATCTACTGTCTTCTATATACTGTCTACTGTCTACTGTATCTTACGCCGGGGTAGATCCGGATGCCGGCAGGACCGGACTCTCATTCTTGAAGTTAGGCGTAGGCGCAAGGGCAGCCGCAATGGGGTCTGCCTACACCTCCGTGTCGAAGGATCAATCATCAGCTTACTGGAATCCCGCAGGTCTTATTGGAGTAAAGGGCAGAGACGTGTTACTTGTTCACAACGAATGGATACAGGATATAAGCCACGACTACGCCGGTGCCGCCTTTGGAGGAGAGGACAGAGCGTTTGCCCTGAGTACTATCATAAACTCCGCCGGAGGATTGGAAAGGAGGACAGGAGCTTCTTTGAAACCTTTGGGGAATTTTAGCGTCTATGATTCAGCGGTCTTGTTGTCCTACGCCCAAAGAGTTCACGATAATGTGAGCGTGGGCGTGACGGTCAAATGGCTCGCCGAGAAGATACATGTGGAAAGCGCACTCGGAGCGGCGCTGGATCTCGGAGCCATCTATACATATAGGAACTTTGCAGGGGGATTCTCATTGAAGAACGTCGGAGGGATGAACAAGCTAAATGAAGAATCGGTAGATTTGCCTGTAGAAGTAAGGTTCGGAGCCTCTTATCTGTTATCAGCTTTAGAATGGGGAGATATATTAGCCTCGACTGACGTAAGGGTGCCGAACGACTCGGCTGTTAGTTTGCACGCCGGGGTCGAATGGGAGTACAGCAGGATATTTGCTTTGAGATTCGGAGGACAAAGCGGGAGCGACACGATGGATATTTCCACGGGGTTCGGACTCAGATTTAGAAGATGGAGGCTGGACTATGCCTTTGTTCCCTTGAACTTCGGGCTCGGAAATTCGCACAGATTTGCAGTAGGATTGATGGCAGACTAAAGGAAAGGCAGGAGAGTCACCTTGCTGTGGAAGCGGAATGGAAAAGTGAATTTGCCCGAAGGTAAAGAATGGATTCAACCAGCCATACCTCCGTATCAGATGTGGACTCCGCATCAGCCGAAGCCCTCCAATCCTGCCATTAACTTCGTGCTGTTTATCCTTACAGCAATTACTACGACGACTGCAGGAGCTTTGATGAGACCCGATGTCGATCTGGCTGCAAATCCTCTCCTGTTTTATAAGGGCCTGCCGTTTTCAGCGAGTCTGCTTTTGATACTCGGTGTTCACGAGTTCGGACACTATTTCGCCGCAAGGAGCTGGAACGTAAAAGCCACGCTTCCCTATTTTATACCGGAGCCTTTCCTTATGTTCATAGGCACGTTCGGCGCTGTGATCAAGATAAAATCTCCCATACCGAACAGAAAAGCGTTAGTGGACATCGGAGCCGCAGGACCCCTTGTGGGTTTCGTAGCGGCCATCATCGTATCTGTAATCGGACTCAGCATGTCAGAGACAGTATTTGCTACAGAGGCAGTCGAAAGGCCTTCCATCGAATTGGGAGATTCATTAATCTTTTTGCTGCTTTCTAAGATCGTAGTGGGTGAGCTGGCCTCTGATGCGCAGCTTTATCTCCATCCTGTGGCTTTTGCCGGATGGATCGGACTCTTTGTCACGGCTCTGAATCTTCTGCCCATAGGTCAATTGGACGGAGGACATATAACCTACTCTCTTTTTGGGAGATGGCACCGCCTCATATCGAAGCTAGCGATTGTCGGACTTGTGGTCTTGGGGTTCGTATCCGGGTGGTACGGGTGGTTCCTTTGGGCGTTTATGTCTCTGTTTGTCTTCGGAAGGCGACATCCACCTCCTTATGACTCGTATATCGTGTTGGATAATAGACGCAGAGCCCTTGGCTACTTATCTATGGGGATTTTTGTAGTTTGCTTTATGCCGGCTCCGATAAGCATAGCCTGATATTCGCTTTCCCGTGTTACGATAAGATGAAAAGTGGTGTAGAGATGAAGAGTCACCATATATGATAAGACACCTTTGCATATTCTTGATAGCGGCGATCTGGACTTCGGGATGTTCAAATCCCTTCTCGACCAGGGATGACCAAGTGCAACCTCCCACGGGAGGCAGGTCATCTATCGGCACTGCGGTCCGTGGGGAAGAACTATTGGAGAATTTGAAAGAAGCTGTGCAAAGTCTGAGGCCGGCCGATTATCTTCAGCTTCTGTCGGACGACTTCATCTTTACGCCCGATGAGAAGGACTCCAGCGACTTTAGCCATATATACGACGATCTCTGGGACAAAGAAAAAGAGGAGAGTTTTGCCGATTTCTTTTTGAGCGACAGCCTCCTGGTCAGATCCATCAGTATGCTTGGAAACTGGCCTCCGACGCTCTTTGAAGCTTCATCAGATGGGAACCAGGAGGAATACAGAGACAATTATATAGCTACAATATTCTATCTTGAGGAACGAGAAGACACCCCAGGTAGGATCAGCGGAGAGTTCTGGCTCTCCTTGCGAAAAAATGAGGAAGGAAGCTGGGAAATATTCAGATGGCGGGACTTCAAGACAAGTCAGGAAGAAAGCACCTGGGGCGAACTCAGAGCCAGGTTTCTAAATTAAGTATCAAGTCAAAACAGTCTGGAGAATATAGAGGTCCAAATAGAACAGACAAGAAAACCTGTTCTACCAACATGCATAACAAGGTGGGTCGGACATTCTTATCTGGCAATTCTTTCTAGGTGAGGCTCTCCGGTCTATTTATTTCGAAGTCCCTTAATTTCTTCAACAGGAGGCGACAAGAAAATGTTGATGAAGTCTGTCCTTTGTATTGTAACAGTATGCGTTGTCTTTATGCTTACGATTGGATGCGGAAATCCCTTTTCCCCTCCAACAACTAAGCCTCCCAATGGCAATGGTGTCGACGGAGATGGCACCGGAAGTGGTAACGGTGGTGGTAACCAAAGTGGCAACGGAGGGCCTATACCAGATGCCACACAGGCTGAGATCCTCCTTGAAAACTTGGATTTTGCTATGGATAATAGGGACATCGAGGTCTATGAAGACCTGCTCGATGAAAGGTATTGGTTCACAGAACGGAGCGAGACGGACACTCTGGATATTGCTTGGGGGAAGGATCGAGATGTAACAATTATAACAAAAATCTTCAAGGAGTTCACGATATTTGATTTCGATTTTACACAGGCTGGAGGCACCCGCGGGAGGTTCACAGAGCCAAAGGGAACTGTGCTTCCAGCATTTGAGGGCGACCCTGACGCCCATGAGGACGAGGATTGGGAGGTTTTCTTCGGTCCTGTGAATATGCTTATGGTGGATGAGACAGGGGAAAACGGCTTCCGCGTAAATCAGAATATGACGTTTAAGCTGAGACAGAATGAAGAGGGCCTGTGGAAGATAGTTCGGTGGGATGATGATCCTCTCACCCGGTAAGCGACTCCTTTTGTGATCTAACCTTTGGGGAAGAAAGATTGAGCCTTTCTTCCCTATATTTTTGATCTGATATGGACAAGGATAGAAGGCGCAGACCGCGCGCTCGGAGCATGGCCAAAAGGAAGAGGTCACTTAAACCTCTACTATGGACGTTAGTGCTCCTTTTTGTTATTTCTGCGGGAGCAGCGCTCATATACCGCAGCTTAACAGTCAGGGGCTCATCGCAAGGGGTTGTGCAAGAACCTTACCCCCTCACTGCTACCTCCGACAGCCGCGCCTTTTCCGACAGTCTGAACGTCTATTTAGATCGTGTCCTTTGGGGATTGGGCATCGAGGGTGATTTGATAAACAAATATCCTCGATCCGACAGGGGGCCTAAAAGGACGCGGGTGAGAGTCCCTAAGGATCTGTCCTTATTAGTGTGCAATCTGGAGGTATCCCGTCTTGTAAAGGATCTGGGTGGAGAGGTACTGGAAGCCCGGCAGAATGAGAAGGGAACAAAGGTATCGATCCGCGCCGGGATGGACGGAGTGGAGACGGATCTGATACTCCTTTCAAGGAATGATAGAATAGTCCGCAAAAAGGGAAAGATCGCAATTGTACTGGATGATTTTGGCTATCAGCGCATGGAGCTGGCAAGGGAGTTCTGTAAGCTTCCGCAGAGCCTGACTTTAGCAGTCTTTCCGGACACCGACAACTCACAAAAGATAGCGCAAATGGCTCTGGATGGGGGCCACGAGGTTATGATCCATCTGCCCATGGAGCCGAAGGGTTTCCCTCTGCAGAAGCCGGGAGAAGGGGCGGTATACACCATCTATTCGACCCGGGAGATAAAAAGGATCACAAAAAGGGCCATAAGGGCGATGCCGAAGGCCCTCGGACTCAGCAATCATATGGGTTCCAGGGCAACCGAGGACATGAGAGTTATGAGAGCTGTGCTTTCGGAGATTAAAGAGAAAAAACTCTACTTTGTAGATAGCAGAACGTCCTCCAATTCAATAGCGTATGATCTGGCAGAAAAGATGGGGATACAGTGCGCTAAGGCGTCACTGTTTATAGATAATCCCGACGACGTCATGACGATAGAAGAAAGGCTTATGCAGGCCGCCGACCTCGCCGCTGCAGAAGGGACGGTTATAGCGGTCGGTCACGATAAGGCAGAGACGCTCCACGCCCTTCGCGCTGTCCTTCCAAAGCTGGAAAAGAGAGGATTTAAATTCGTGAAGGTGTCGGACATAGTGAATTAAGCCCGAATAATTCACAAAAAAGGCCGTGTATTAATTAAGGGGTTGTATTATATTATAGTTATGCCGTTTAACCACCTTCGGTGTCATTGCGAGCGGAAGGCGAAGCAATCTCGATTCTGTGGTAGATGTAATACTCTCCGGCTCTCATAGGATACCACTGTAAAACCTTGAGATTGCTTCCCCGATAGACCCAATCGGGGACCGCTTTGCTCCTCGCAATGACTCCACCAAGTTTGTGAATTAATCGGGTTGAGTATCGGGCTAAATATGAGTAGACAGTATACGTAACTGAGCGAACTCGCGGGTTCGGCTCTGACGATTTTCCTCTACGTTCATTCGCAGGGGCAGACCCGTGTGTCCGCCCTAATCTACTGCTACCAGGCGCGCTTTTGCGCCTTTTCTAAGGCAGCGTTGATCTCTCGATTCATGCGAAGAGCAGCTGCCCTTGCAGCTTTTCCAAATTCACGGGGTCCGTATAGGTTTGACTCATCTTTATATGCAAATATGATTCCCCTTGAGGAGTTCACCACTGCCCCCAATCCGTCCGGGTTGAAGTAGGAGATCACATCAGCTGCGGTGGCGCCCTGGGCGCCGTATCCGGGGACAAGGAGGTAGGATCTGGGCATTATGTGTCTCAGATCGTCCGCCTGTCCTGGAAATGTGGCTCCAACTACCCCTCCCACACATTTATAACCCCTGTTTCCCTCTGTGCTCTCTCCCCATCTGTCCACCATCTCTCCCACGACTTCGTAAATGTGCCTGCCGTCTGTCTTTAAGTCCTGAAGTTCCTCTGACGATTTGTTAGATGTCTTGACAAGTACAAAGATGCCTTTTCCCCGATCTCTTGCCCTCTGGATGAAGGGAAGAACGCCGTCTGAGCCGAAATAGGGGTTGACGGTTATGGCGTCCAGATTATATGGAGAAAGTTCATCTCCCAGGTAGGCGTCTGCATATGCCTCGGACGTTGAGCCTATATCGTTCCTCTTAACGTCGCCTATGACTATCAAGCCCTTATCCTTAGCGTAGTCTGCTGTCTCGGCGAAGGCCCTGACGCCCCAGTGGCCGTATCTTTCGTAGAAGGCGATCTGAGGTTTGACGGCGGGGACTATATCTGCGATTGAGTCTATGATCTCTCTGTTAAAGCGCAAAATCGCCTCAGAGGCGGCCTGGAAGGGATCCTGGAACTCTGCACAGCTCTCCTCCCTTATAAAATCGGGAATCATCTCTATCCTCGGATCCAGTCCCACAACTGTGTGGCTCTGCTTTTGGATTATTTCTTGAATTAACCTATCTGTGAAGTTCATTGTCTCTTTCATAGTTTATCTAAATGTCTAAAGAAGTCATCAGCGTTATCGAAGCCGGTCACTCTCCCCTCACGTATATCCCTTTCGGACTCACGCATGCCTTTTTGCCATTCCTCCGTCCAGAAGTAGGCCTGGTCTTCATCAATAAGCCCAGCCTCGATAGCGACTTTAATTTCGTCCTGGGTCAGACCGACAGAATTGAGTATGTCTCTGTTTATCTTGTTGATCTTGTTCCGCGCAATAGCCAAGTTACGGTGATTATCAGACATAAGGACGCTAACTCCTTCCGACGATCGATCTCTATTGAGCATAGGTATCTGCGAGATCTACGGAGTCTGCGATCCCATAGATGCCCTCTATCTTGTTGGCTGCAACCATAAAGTTATGCCGTCCCGAAGTTATCTAGAAAGATTACAAAGTCGGAGAGTCCGACCTCTCCATTGTCGTCCAGATCGAATAGGGGATCCCAATCGGTTGAACTGGTCGTTGTGGCGAACGCATCTAAAAAAAGGACAAAATCGGAGAGACCTACTTTGCTATCCCCGTCGAAATCCCCCAAGAGCGGCTCTGATGTGAGGAAGGGCTCGAAATCCACGCTTCCCTGAATCTGTGCGGCGATCTCTTCAAGAATAACTGTGCCCCACCAGTTGCCTTCGGCGTTCACCCTGAGGAAAGTTCGGTTGTCCACCGAGATGTTGTTGCCGAGGAAGGAATTACGGCTTATACGCTCAGGAATTCTGCTTCCTTCTATCCTCAATGCCGTGGATGCCTCCCGAAATGTGTTGTAGGCTATCCGGGCAGATGAGGATATGGAGGCTATGCCGATCTGGTTAAAAGTGAAGGTATTCTCCTCTATGTCCAGAGATGCCACGTCCCTTAATTCTATGCCCGTAGGGTCGGCAAATAACGAACGGACGATTTCCCCTGAAGTTTCTGATAAACTAAGTCCAACTTCCCTGTTGTTCCTGATAATGCTGTCGGATATGTGCACCTGACCGCTCCATTCGGAGAGATCTATGCCCTCTTTGGCGTTCCTTTCGATTAGGCAGTCTCGGAGGTCGATTATGTGATCTTCGCCCCCAGAGCCCTCGACTCCGGACCGATTTTGGAGGTTGATATTGCCAAGTGCACTTTGAATATCCCCGTTTCCCGAAAAGGTGCACCCCTCAGCCTGAACGGAGCAGTTGTCCGTGGATAATCCGACTCCTACGTTATTTCTGATGGTGCAGTCCTTCAAAACCACAGATCCAGTTCCGCTCACACTTATGCCCCCCGACGCTCCGTTCTGCTCGATAGTCGTCCTTTCGAGGTTCAAAGTGCCGTCACTAATCCTGAGACTGATGCCGCCTCCGGGAGTAGACCTGATTATGGAGTCCCTCAGATAAGCCTGCGCTCCTTTGAGTTCTCCACTAAGGGCAAAAGCCGGAAACTGAAGTAGTGTAAAGCTCATATCCAGTACCCCACCCGGCACAAGCTTTATGCCGCCCCAGGCTTGGTCTGCGTCTCTAATCTGACTCAGCATGGATGTAAATAATACACCGCTTGCCGACGTTCCGGACGCTATCAGGGAACCTTCCACTATTAGCTCACATCGCAGAGGCTTGGCTCCTCGACCTGCCCAATCTCTATCGGCAAAGCGCACAGTCGTCCCGGCAGATACTGTCAGCGTGGTGCCTTCGGGAATTGTCATGTCTTCAGGAACAATGACTGTTCCTGACCATGTCGCATCTTCCGGAAGACGCTGTCTTACGAAGCCAAATTCTGATCCTTCGATTACTACTCCTGCCCTATTTATATCCTTTTGATCGTTTATAAGTCTTATGCCGTACCAATCTGTTTCGGACGGAAAGGGAGATAAGGAGGCTATATTTATGGGATTCGTAGGAGTCCCCTCAAGCAGGAGGCGACCGTAGATTATAAGCTCGCACCTATCTGGATCTACACCGCTTTTCCTGACGTCGCCCTTGGAGATATCGACCCGGGTGCCGGCTGCGATAGTAAGCGTAGCGCCGAAGTCAACTATAACATCGCCCCTGACAGTATGCGTCACCGACCATGTAGTGTCCCGGGAAATTCGTCCCGGCGCCGGAGAGCCGATCACGAAATCCACTATCATATCGTTGCCGCTCTTTCTGATATTCTCCACAGCGATCCCCGTACTTATAGTCTGGACGAATCCCCCGTAGGCGTTGCTGCTGGGATTCGACTCAGAATCGAACGATGTGAAAGCTATCCCATCGAAAGGATCGGTGGCATCTCCGAGGTTGCCGTCGTTAGTCTCCGCAAAGTCAGCGTCTCTTGACCATCGGTCGAGCTGATCCGCTCCGCTGGAAGGATCTTCAGATCCGGCCTTAAAAAGGCCATCTGCGCACTCCAAATCGACCTGCTTGTGTCTTTCTTCATCGTTGTCAGCTGTCATATCCACATGCCAGATGAAGATGCCTCCACCGGGGATATTCCTGTCGTAGTATCCTCCCGATTTTTGTCTGTTTTCGACTAAAAAGTACTCCTCGTTGCTTATATGGATTTTGTAGACCTTACCTCCCATCTCTGAATCAGATATTACTACGTTCCTCATCGTCTCCTGGACAACGACCAGATTGTCATTCTCTCTTCCGATCCACCCCAACTGTTCCTTGCACCAGGCCGAAAAGGGGTTGGGGCCGTCTGTGCCTGACCATCCCAAGGTTCCCCGACCCATCATACCCCAGTTGCCTATTCCCGCGCCGTCGTCCTGTAGGTCCAGGTTAGGATTGGAAAGGAACGTCTGGTCAAAGAGGTCCGGTAGTCCGAAGACGTGCGCGAATTCGTGGGCTATCGTGCCCGCGGTGCTGGCAAAATTTCTAACCCTCTGCGTAGTGCCCCCCATCGCTGTAAATATCCCGGGAACCTTTATGAATCCGCCGCCGCTCTTTGTGTCGTTTGTGATAAAATCATTCTTAAATCCGAGGGATGCAATGCCCGTCGCGGTGCCTATGAAAAAGCCGGTGGGTCTGCTTCTTAAGTTGATTGTGACGAAGTCCACAAAGCCGTCGTCGTCTCCCGAATTGGGGATATTATCCGGGCCGTCGTTGTCGAACTCCCCGAAGTCTATGTCGTTATCTACCTTGCTCAAGATCTCTAAGTTGAACTGATCGAATTTTCCGAGCTGTCGTTCAGGTGCTATAACGTATTCCTGGGCGGGAAAGTCGGATTCGTATCTCTTCCTCAGCACAGTTCCCGACGCCTCTAACGCCCCAGAAGACATGTTCTCGTAAAAGTGGCTGAAGCTCCCTTGTCTGTTCGGGTCGAATATGTCATTTGCAAAGGAGGGGGCCAGGGAATCGGCAGGGGCTTCGCCTTTGAACTTGGCAAAGATTGCCAGGACTTTCTTTTTGCCCTTGGGCTCGATGTATGCGACCTTGCCCAGGCCCTCTATGCGAGCTTTAGGATCTCCAGCACATGCAAACGATTCTCCGTAAACAGAAGTAGGTAGCAGGTAGAAGATAGTAGATAGGGAAAAGAACAACAAGGAAAGGGCAGTAGGTAGTAGGTAGGAAAAAGGCGCAAGCAAGAAGTTCCTCGCCACTAAAACTCTATTCTTCCTGTTCATATTGTTCGTTCTCCTTTGTCCCGTCAAACGCATTTGACAGGCTCGAACTGCTATTGCAGATAAATATAGGGCAAAGCCAAAGATCAGTCAAGCCGCAGGATTTGCTATCTTCCTATTACGGCTTCGCGGATTGCGGCTTCGCGGATTACGGCTTTGCGGACTGAATTTGCTTTTTTGTTCTTTTAAAATCACAAAAAACATCATCACCGCACGCATGCATGTTGTATGTTGTCTATTTCTAAGTCGTCTGTTATAATGTAAGGAGGGGACGATTCTGTCACTTCTTGAGGGGTCACATCTGACCTGTCTTGGTTCTGTTAAAACTCGTTTGCCAGACTGAAATGCAATTTGCCTTCATCTATTTTATCCTTTTTCCCCAGGCCGTAATCAATGCCTAATATTCCGGCCCTGGAACGTATTCGTATTCCGGCTCCATATCCGATAGGTCGTTCATCTACAGTTTCTATCTTTCCCTTTGAATCCCTCTTCTTATCGAGGTATGCGCCTGCATCCACGAAGGCGAAGGCCCTGGATTTTGGAGATAGTAAATAGCGATACTCCAAATTTGTCCAGATAGCCCGAACACCCGTAAACTGTTCTTCCCTGTAACCTCTTATTGTATTTGCACCTCCTAGACGGATCTTATCGCTCAGGGGAACCAAGCGTTCGTTGCTTTTTATCCCCCAGGCGTGCAGGCTGAGCGCGATTACGTGCCTTGATGAAGTACTCAGAAACTGGCTTAGATCGACTCTGAAGTTGGCAAGTGAAGTCTTGTCCTTGTCGGGAGTAAAATTAGTAGTGGTGAAGTTCCGCCTCGTTCCAGCGCGAAAAGAGAGCCGATAAAGTCCGCCGCTTTTTGGATTGCTCCTGTCGTCTTGCGTATCGTAACCGAGCGCAAAAGCCCCAGTCCAGGTCCTGGTTCTTGCCATACCAAAGCCTCCAAGAGAATCAGGCACGACCTTTTCCCATCCTGCTGTAAGTTCTCCATAGAGGTCGTCTAAAATAGGAGTCTTAAAAGACATCTTCAAGACAGTCTGCACATATCCGGGCCTTTCAGTCTGTTTGAAATCCCCTGCGGATGTGAGGGGAATTCCGAAAATCCAGGGCTCTTGGTATTTTAAGCGCAAATCGGAGGATTTTGGATCGAGTCTTGCCCACTTTGCCTTTGCCACTCTTGCGGTGCCGACCAGATTGACAAATGACAGGTCGAAGTGCCCCGTCAGGTAGCCGTTCTGGAATACGGTCCTGGGGATGTAGCCAACAGCGCCATCTATGCGGCTGGTCTTCCCCTCCTCCACTACCACCGAAAGCACCATCTGTTCAGAGTCGTTGTCGTAGGATATTTCGGGGGGATAGACCCTCTCAAAGAAACCCAGTTTCTTAAGTCTTCTGTGGGATGCCTGTATCTGCCTTTGATCATATAGATCTCCCTCTTCAACTTTGAGTTCTCTGTGTATAACTTGCACCTGGGTTGTCTTATTTCCGAATATCTCTATTCGATCTATCCTGACTTCGGGACCTTCGTCGATTCGGACGGAAAAGTCTATCCACTCTTTATCCCTTAATGAGAAATCCCCTGTGCTGATCTGACAGAACGGCTTTCCATTTTGATCGTAGAAACTGAGGAGTCGCTCTATGCCAGCATTTAAGGCTTCGGTCGAAAGGGGATCGCCCTGATCTATCCCCAGTAGTTTTAGCGCTTGATCTTCGGACAGGCCCTTTGCGCCTTGTATGCTGATATTTCCAACTCTAAATTCAGATCCGACGCCATCTCCGTGTCCCTCGTCTGCCGATGCAACTTGGGCTATCGTAGAGATCGCAATCACTAAATAGGCTAATTTGTGCATAGAGTTATAGTGGGACGCCCCGACCTCGCCCCTGCTTTTTGGATAGATCGTTCACTGTTCAAAAGATGTCTGGGTGTAGGAATAGTTTCATAAAATATTAGCAGATCAAACATGAGTTTACAACACCTGCGCTTTACTGTCAATTAAAATACTCTTTTTACAGGGGTAGTCTTATAAATGAAGCAAGAAATAGCCCGCCATTGCTGACGGGCTTGGTGTTCGAGATTCCGTGGACTTTTGCGAAACAGGACTAAACAGCTTATCGCATCAAGATCAGCTTTCTTGTCTGCACAAATCTGTCCGTCTCCATCCGATAGAAATACACTCCGCTGGCAAGACCTTCTCCTTTATTATTTTTTCCATCCCAGATTATGGAGTGACTGCCTAAGTCCATCTCCTTGTCTACCAATGTTGCAATCTTTTGCCCCGCTATATTATAGACAGATATATCAACGTGGCTATGAATAGGAAGATCGTAATGGATAACAGTCTCAGGGTTGAACGGATTCGGATAGTTCTGATGCAATGAAAAGCTGTCCGGGGCTTTGGAAATGCCTTCAAATTGGGATATAACCACACTGAAGAGACCTTCGTTAAATTGAGCGGAGACTATATCAATTCCACTAATAGTCTCACCTACAGGCTCAAACCCGGAAGCACCATCATTTTGGGAGGAGGCCCTAGTTTTTTATTCATTATCCTATCTGTAAGACCCTCATCAAACTCGTACGTTGCCCCTGTCTGGGTCTCGAGTATTCTCGTAGATGGGGAAGGACGAAGGACTATAAGTTTTTCATCCATCCGGCCGTTTCCGTCCATCTCAAACTGATAATAGACAAGATCATAGCCATTGTCCCGGACATAATCTGTAAGATCGAGCATCTTATCTTCCGTCATCCTCTGCACATAAATCAACTCCCTTGCGTTCCTATCCACAGGTTCCAGGACGACAGCCCCGTTGTAGGAAACAATATATATTCTCTCAAACAATTGAAGCTTATCGTTGAAAGGACTGCTGCTCCTGTCCACATTTCTCCCGCTCACAGAAGCTATTAGAATACCTCTTTGGAGAGCTTCCTCTAAAACTTTTATTCCATCTTCGGAGAATCCCCTGTCCACTGCTAAAGCAGTATCGTCCAGATCAAAAGCGATTAACTTAGCCAATTTTCCTCCCAAAAGTTTATCGAATTTAATTCACAATAATCACGCACTGTCGTCCAGAATCTTTCCCAGACTTCCACCTGGATAGCACTTGTGGAAATCCTGCTTTGTGAATTCCTTGGCGTCATTTAAAGACATTGCAAGGCAATCTTCAAGGACGAGTTGGCACGTTGTGCTTGGAGTAGGTGTCAACTCAAAAGATATCGCCTCTTTCTGCGCTGGGACAGGCAGAAGGACATTGCTCAACTTCGCAAGCTCAGATTTGTATTCCTTAAGTAATCCCTACAACGTAATCCCTATATCATAAGCTCATTTATGCTTGATCGTCCTGATGCCATCCAACAGTTCCCTTTTGGCATCACCCTGAAAGATAGCTATAACCACATCCCCTTCGTTGAGTTAATCGCTCTCACCGTGATTTACGTCAACGGGGTCGAGAAAATAGGCGGGAGTTCCCACACTCTGCAACGCAGGGGCGATCTTCTCGGCTAAAAGTCTCGGTTTACACAAAACCGTCACGTAAATACGGCCTCCCTTACTCTGAACGTTTCTTATCAACCCCATAGCTTCGCGATTATAATCCCCCCCATCCCTAAATAGAGAGCCCCTAATGATCTATCTGGTTCCTCACAGTTTCTATGCCTACGGAAGTGCAATCGTTCGCTCCTTCACTCTGGCCTATCAATATACCTTCAAGGGCATCTACTCTCCCTCTATCGTAGAGAGATCCTACATACTCCAGACTACTGTCCATAACGGGAAACGCGCCAGCCACAGTACAGCACGCAGCCCCGCACGCATTTGCAAGCTTTCCTATATCCTCTAAAGACAAGCCATAATATATCCCGGCAATCACGCCCCCCAGGAAAGCGTCTCCTGCTCCTGTCGTATCTCTCGCAACTACACTGTTGGACTTTACCCTCACGATAGAGCCCCCATCATAGAGAACGCTCCCTTCTGCGCCGTCCGTAACAGCTACTAACCTGGGGCTGTACTTCTGGAATATGTCCCTCGCCTTATCCTCAGATGTATCGCCCCCTACTATCTGGTCCGCAACGGCCTTGGCAGGCTTGATAAGATCAGCCAGAGAAAGAGCTTTTTCAAACTCCTTTCTACTTCCCAAGCCAGCCAAATCCACAGCGAAACTCGGGGGAACGTCCACATCTAAAACCGTCGGAACATCACTTTCCTTGGCTATACTCAGCACAGCTACAACAGCATCTAACGGGAGCTGTGAGATCTCAGTTGTCACCATCCCGGCGTTCGAAATGCACTCCGAGAACTCCCTTTTTATGTCCTCAGATGTCGTGGTCCCCGTCAGAGCCGACGCCATGTATATGGCCCTTTCCGCATGGGTATCCACGTTTATGATCGCAAAAGTGGACGATTTTCCCTCCTTAACCTTGACGTAACTCCTTTCGATCCCATGAACGTCCATAGTACCCCTTATGAACTTTCCGAATCTATCGTCCCCCTGAAATCCAAAGAGACCCGTACGGACGCCCAAGAGCCTGGCCCATGCAAGATGATTCAGTACAACTCCCCCTGCGACCTCCTTTACCATATTCCCTTCATTGTTAGGGAGGATATACGTCTTTTCATCTTTGCCCGCGATCCTGCGCACCCTGTAGATTACGTCCACCGCATTGCTCCCGATGCCCATAATCAGTTTATGTCTATCTATCTTGATCTGCATTCTTAATGTCCCTAAATAAGTAAATACTATCCCCCAACCCACAATATGAATCCCCGATAGACTCAATCGGGGATCAGGGGTTCAATCGTGGCTAGACAGCATCCCGACTCTTCCCCAGAGGTGTTGTCTACTCTTTTGGGAGGCACTTCACATATCCTAAAATTAGCATAGTTTAGGTTGGCTGTCAATGTAAAGCGATAAAAAGGAGAGGGGTTCAGTTAAGAAACCCCTCAATCAGAAACTCTGAACTATCCGGCCCTTTATCCAGTTCGGTCACTTGATCTAAAACGCGTTATTCATCTGTCCTGGGATGACCCACAATAGTCCATCCACCGTCAACTACCAGACTTGTCCCCGTAATAAACGAGGCGTCATCAGAAGCTAAGAATATCACAGCCTTAGCTATATCCTCAGGCTGCCCCATACGCTTCATTGGGGTCATCCGGGCCCAGTGGTCCATCTCTTCTTGATCAATCCCACTCCAGGCAGCAGTCAGAATAGCCCCCGGGAGCACTGCGTTCGCCCGGATCTGGGGTCCAAAATCCAGTGCCAAAGAGCGTGTAAGTCCTATGACACCGGCTTTTGCGGCATCGTACGCAGCATACTTATGAAAGGAGACAAGACTGTGAATAGATGCCGTGTTAACGACAGCTCCTCCACCCGTCTTCAGCATCTGGGGGATTGCAAGCTTACATCCCATGTATACAGCCTTGAGACAGACGTCCAGCGTATGATCCCAATCCTCCTCAGAGATAGTCATCGCCGTCCCTCCGGAATGCCAGTAGGCGTTGTTGTGCAAAACGTCTATCTTCCCGTAACTATCCACAGCCACTCCTATCATCTCTTCAACTCCCTTTGCAGTCCCCACATCGGCGTAACAGGAGACGCCCTTTCCCTCTTTCGATTCAATCATAGAAACCGTCTCTCTTGCGCCCTCCTCATCCACGTCTGCAACTATGACCTTTGCTCCCTCCCCTGCCATCAAGAGGGCTGTCCCCCGACCTATCCCCGACGCTCCCCCAGTAACAATCGCAACTTTATCTTGAAGTCTCACGGCTTAATTCCTTCTCCTACAAATAGATCTTGATACCTTCCGCCATACACAACGACGATTTTCAAAATCGCCGTTGAAATTGCGTCGGGGGATTTCATCTCTCTTGCAATGACCAAAAGTAAGCAATATCAATCAGAGTTTTCCGAGCGAAACTATCCTCTTTTTATCTATCTTCAAAAGATAGACGTTCTCGTTCTGATGGCTCTGGCTTCCGAATGAGATCCTCCCTGAAACCCCCTCAAAGTCCCTTACCTTTTGAAGAGTATTCTTCAAATTTTCCCTGGTCCTGTGACCTATACTTAGTTCTCTCAGCACCAGCGACATAGCGTCGTAGCCGAAAGCGGCTGCCGTTGAGGGCGACCTTCCAAATTTACGTCTGAACGAACTTATAAACCGATTGATCGCCGGTGATCCTAAATCTTCAAAATACCCGGATACGAATAGGGCTCCCTCCACGTAGCTCCCGCTCATTCTGATTATGTTCTGAGAATTCCACTGGCTTCCTCCCAAAAGTTGGGTCTCGATCCTCTTCAAAGCTATCTGAGGGGCTATCAATATCACATCATCAGAAGCGCCCGCTATCAGAACGCCGTCAATAGTCCCCACAGGCTGTAATTCCTCTTCCTCGGGGAGGTCCTCCTCAAAAGCGGTAGTGTCCACCCTTGAGGTATCCGCTGCCAATAGTATATCCTGGAGCAAGAGCCCAGCGTTCCTTATCCTCTGTAATTGCTCTTTGAAATCCTTTGTGCCCGGAAAATATCTCTCCTCCTGCAGGACTCTTCCCCCCAATTCCTCCACCCTCGATCTGAAACTTCTGGACATCTCCTGTCCGTACATATCCATAGAGGCGATTAGGGCAAACGTCTCCAGGTTCAGTGTCCCCACAGCGTATTCGGCCATCCTCTTTCCTTGAACCTCTGGAGTTGAGTTGATCTGAAACACGTAAGGTCCAATTGAGGCTATCGGGCCCTCTGAAGCGGTAGGAGCGATCAGTGGAACCGATTCGGAGTTTGCCACCGCTGCTGCCCCTATAGTCGTAGAACTGTAAAGAGGTCCGACTATAGCAAGGACTCTGTCCTTTTCTATCAACTTCTGGACCACCTTCACCGCAGTTATCGGATCGCTTCTTGAATTTTCAACTATTAATTCGATTGCCCCCCTACGGGAAAGCGAGGAGTGTTCCAAGGCTAACTTTGCCCCGTCTCTTAGATCCTCGCCGTAGATTCTTCCCTCGCCGGAAAGTGGACAGATGACACCTATCTTATCCGATGACCAGCTTGTACGATAGCTTACTTGCACTCCCACCTCTATCTCCTCCCTTAAAGCTATCGCCTCATTCAAGAATAGACCGTCTGGGAAGTTCCTAATGTAGCTGTCCACCTTCTCAGCCGCCAGATGAGAATAGCCCCACCTGAAAATCCATCTTGCTTCGCCTAAAAGAAGTCCTTCCTCCACAACTCCTGGATCGAACTTCTCTTTTATGTCCTCGATTTCGGATTTGGACAGATTTGTCAATGCCACGACCGACAGACGCTCAGCTGCTTTCAACTTTAAGTCTGTCTCCTGTGTCCCCACCAGGACAAGCGCGTATTTGAACACAGCCTCGACGAACCTTCCCTGACGAAAATAAGAATCGCCTGCCGCATAATCGGCGTCCCAGAGGTACCTGCTCGACGGGAACTCACTTTTCAATTCCTCGGCGACAGAGATCGCCAGTTCGTAGTCGCTCAGCTTGTAGACCGTCTTGGCTAACATCAACTTTGCTGCGGATGACTTCTGATTGATGGGGAATTTCTCTAATACCTCCTGAAATTCGAGCCGCGCTCTTTGAAAGTGTCCCTTCACATACCTTTCTATTCCTCTTTGGAAGACGTCCTCAGCCTCTTGATCGAAAAGGCGCGTCTCTTTATCTTCCGATTCTCCGAAAGCCTCTGTGGCAAAATAGAGAACCACTGCAAATAGCAGAAATATTCTATATTCTCTGACTGGCATCACAGCTTAAAATTCCCAAAATCTTCAGGATTAATCCTCTGTACTCTGTCCTTCAGACTTTCTCCACTTTCCTCTATATCTTCTATCTGGATACCCTCAACTCGTTCTAGAAGCTCCCCGGCAACAAATATTGGAGCGTGAGTTTTTAAAGCCATAATTATGGAATCGCTTGGACGGGCATCCACCTTTACAATCCTATTTTCCCTTTGAAGATAGAGTTGAGCGTAGTAGGTACTGTCTACAAGATTGGACACTTCCACCTTAATTACCTTTGCCTCTAAAGTGTCAAGGAGCATCTCCAGCAGGTCGTGAGATAAGGGACGCTTGTACTTCTGATCCTGGACCTCCCCAGCTATAGCCCTTGCCTCCGCCTCACCTATCCATATAGGAAGGACTCGATCCCCGCTCAACTCCTTCAACAAAACAATGTGTCCTGTCTGATCGATAAGAAGAGTGGCTATCTTTACCTCAACCATTAGTCCGACATTCCCCATATCACATTCATGAGGGATTATATTTCGATACATTCTTGTTTCTGAATTAATATTACCACTTTTACATTTTTCAACAAGTACTTTTTTCAATTAAAATAGTATTTTCCTCTGAATTATCACTTTCTTTGTGTTTAAATCCTCCAATTAGAGACACCTCTCCATCGACTCACAAAAAAATGTGGCAGTTTAAACAGAATAACATCGCAATCGTTCAATCCGGGATAATATTTCGGCAAATAACCTCTTGTCTATCCCAACCTCAGCCATTTGAAACGTAATATATCCGCTGTGTCTGACAATCTTCGCTCCGATTTTGATAAATTTCACGAGGAGGCTGCGTAGTGACCAGTGTTTGATTTTCTTCGGAAGAACAAAACGTCGCAGGAAGTTGCCCAAGTTGTAAGCCAGAACAAACAGCCAGAGCCTCACCTGATTGGAGACGAAACGCTTGCATGAGAGTCGGGTCCAGTTCAGAGCATACTTGCCCTCCTTAATCCACTGCTCAGCTCTGCCACGGCCATTGTAGAAGTGTACCACGCCTTCTGGCTTGGCGCTCATGTTGGTCACGATAAATCCCACTCTTGGGAATAACTCCCCTTGGTGCCATTCAACCTTGGCGACCACTCGCCTCGATTGATCCCAACTGGCCGCTTTATATTGAAATTCATATAACGATACAATCGGTTTCCTCGGCGGTCGTCCAACTGGCCGAGTCAGCAGGTATCGTATCTTTTCATAGAGTATCTCATTTGCGGGAAGCCGAATGGCATACAAATAGCCGTTTCCCTCCAGATAATCATAAATCTCAGGCTTTGCGAATGCAGCATCGCCTCGAAAGTATTTCCTATTCTTCTTGCTCTCGTATCTCTTGACGATCGGTTCCAGAACTTCCTTCCAACGATCAGCACTGTGAACATTACCAGAGCGAAGTAGGACTCCTTCACAATCCCCGAACTGATTGAAGCAGAACACTGGATGAAAACAGGTACATCCGAAATGACCGTTGTAAGCTGATCCTTCCTGCTGGCCATGTACCGGACTCTCCGAACTGTCCATGTCCAGAATGATTCGTTGATGCTGTGTTTTACTCATCGCTTTTTGAACCCACTTGCCATTGATATCTGACAAGTTTCTGAGATTGTCATGCTGAGTCAGTATATCAGTTTCAAAACGTCCTATCGTGTTGGAGCTGGCAGCTTGCCTGCCTTTGTCCTTCTTTCCGGTAATCGCTCGCATGACGGGATCAACGGATAATCGCTCGGCGTCATTTACATCTTCATATCCTGCAAGACGGCTGTATATCGATTGACGCAGGAGAGTAGATATATCATGTTGGATATTACGGCCTGTGCGTTTATCGGTAAAAACCGCTGATACCGAATCAAATAATCCCAGTGCGTAATCAAGGTCACGATACGCAAGAAGTCCACCGTTTGATGTCACCTTTGCACCATGAAATTCAAGCTTTATTCCTCCATCAAAACCTACTTTCATTCTTTCACCCTCTGGATGATCAATATTTATCCGCCATTTATGAGTCTTATTTATTGTAATATAACATGTTCTGGCGACTTTGACAACCATTTTTCGGGTCTAATATGGCGAATGGGGGTCAAATATAATCTCTGCGATCCTGCCGCTGCCTTCAACCGATTCTGCTGCGGCAAACGATAGCTTTAATCTGCCGTCTTGAGCATTATGGACGAAAAGATAATCAGAAGTCAGATCGGATGTCGTAGCATCTAATGGTTTTAGCTTGATCGGATTGAAGGAGAGTTCAAATTGACCTGAGAGGACACCGTCCATTTCATCTATGAGAATAGGGAGTACAAAGCGGCCATCAGGCAAAGTCTTTATATCACCTAAACTGACAATCCTTTCGCCAAGCACAATTTTAGGAGTGCCTCCTGTCTCGGCAGGAAATATAGTTATTTTACCGACAACGAACCTGAGCATCAAGGAGGCATCAAAGGCGCTTATGGTGCCGTCTCCACTGACATCTGCTATCAGGGTGTCAGAGATTACAAAGAGACCTACTGTGGATCTAAGCACCAAAGAAGCATCGAACGCCGTCACCCTTCCGTTGCCGCTGATGTCTCCTAATTCCAGAATTTGCACAGACCCGTCCTGTGCATTTGCCGCTGGATCGCCTTCGTTGAAGAAGAATTCCTCAAAGACTAATGGTATGGAATCACCTATGGCTGCCGAATCGGAGACTGCAAACTTGATACGGACTATATCTCCCGACCCTGATAATGTGTCAGGTCCCGGAGTCGCTATTGCGATCTTGACAGTGTCTATAGATGTTCCGATGCCTGTTACAACTGTGTCATCTATCACCCATCCCTGGGTCAGTGTTCCTTCCAACGCTACATTTATTGCCTTTATTAGATCTGAATCATAACTGATATTCATCTGGGCTGAGAAGATTCCAAGCCCTGTCACGTCCTCCTGGACAGCAACAGCTACTGAAACTGTATCGCCGACCAAGGTAGATACGTTCGGGAGGCTGACTGAGGCTGTGTCTACAGGAGGAGGAGCTGGCATGGTAGACAGATTCAATAACACTGACACATTATCGCTGTTAAAATTAGCCACAGCCAGGTCATTGTCTCCATCTCCATCGAAATCCGCACTGAACGCTGAGCGAGAACCATCCCCTGCGGGGTAGTCCACCCTGGGTGCAAATGTCCCATCTCCATTATTCAGCAGCACTGACACATTATCGCTGCCCTCATTAGCCACAGCTAAGTCGTTATCTCCATCACTATCTATGTCCGCACTGAAAACTGATGTGGGATCAAACCCAAGACTATAGTCCACCCTGGTAGAGTCTGCAAATGTCCCATCTCCATTATTAAACAACACTGACACACTATTGCTGAACTCATTAGCCACAGCCAGGTCATTATCTCCATCTCCATCGAAATCCGCACTGGAAACTGATGTGGGACCATTTCCAGCAAGATAGTTGGTCCTGGCTGCGAACAGGACTTGTGCGGAGGCAGTCGTATTCAAAGCGACCAGGAGTATCAGAATAGAAAGGGTTATACGTTGCATTTTGAACCTCCTCTTTTTTAGGGTTGGTAAAACTTTACCACAGCATGTCATGATTTTTTGGTCAGGTACTTGCGTAGGAAAATACAAAAGAAATTGCTGGAGGTCAACAAATAATCTCTCAGTCCCCACTGGAGAATAATACTTTTCCCTTGAATTGTAATTGTAAATGTGGTATCTTTCACCTTGACACTGATTCAGAAATGTAGGGGCTTGGAACACCAAAAATACCGAAAGTAGAACGGACATTCTTGTCTGTTCTCAAAGTATCCATGTCAGACAGGAATGTCTGACCCACCAACTTTTTTGGGAAGAGATTGCCTCGCCCACAAAGACAAGGAAGAAAAAGATTCTTGATCTATGAAATTATCTCTAACGTCTTGATCGCCCTGGGCATTTTGTACTGTGTAGTTGTGGGCGCGATCTTTTTGGGGTTATTCAGAAATAGAAAGGGGCGAAATACCACTCTGTCTATGGTCTCCGTAATCGTGGCTGCCAGGAACGAAGAGGAGAACATCGAGGCTTGTCTGTCGGCTCTGGCGCTTCAGGAATATCCTGACGATATGTATGAGGTGGTGGTGGTAAACGATAGATCCAGCGACGACACAGAGCAGATAGCAAGCTCTTTTGAGGATAGATATTACAACTTCCGACTGTTGAACGTTACTGGGGAGCCACTATACGCCTGTCCCAAAAAGAACGCTTTGAACTTGGGGATCGAATCGAGTAGGGGAGAGATCATTCTTTTAACTGACGCCGACTGTCGCCCCCCTTGTTCGTGGATAGGGGATATGGTAGGGCATTTCGAGCCGGAAGTCGGACTCGTGGCAGGGTTTTCGCCCCTAGACAAGGGAAAAACGCTCGTGCAGAAGATGGTCGCATTAGAATCCCTCTATATCGCCGCCTTGTCCGCAGGGAGCATAGGCGTAGGAGTCCCCATCTCCTGCACGGGTCGGAATTTGGGATATAGAAAAGAGGCGTTCATAGAGGCGGGCGGATTCGACAAGATAGGGGAGATTATATCGGGAGACGACGTATTATTTATGCGTCTTTTAAGAGAGAAGACGGATTGGAAGATAATACACTCCCTCTCACCTGGGAGCTTCGTTCCATGTGGACCGCCCCCCAGAGACCCTTATACTCTCTTCAATCAGAAGCTCAGACACTCCTCCAAAGCCGCTTATTACTCAACTTCGATCTTGTCTCTGGGGGTTATCGTATATCTTTTTCATCTTTTGCTTTTTCTACTGCTCCCCCTTTCAATTGTAAATCCAGCAAAGTACCCGGCCCCGCTTTACGCCTTCGGAATGAAGGCGTGCCTAGATTTTGTGGTTCTTTGGAAGGTGACAAGGCTATTTCGGGTAAAGGGACTTTTGAGATACTTCCCACTTGTGGAGATACTGCACGTTCCATATATTGCCCTTTTCGGTCTGCTCGGATATCTTATGAAGTTCCAGTGGAAAGAAAAAGAAGTGACCGGGAAGAAAGTTGAGCGTAAAAGGGTGCAGTAATTGTGATTTAGTTGTTGACTCTTTTCACAGAATTTGATATTTTAGTTGCACTTGCAGTCTTCGGTGTGTTCTGCATCACAGACAAGTTTTGGATTTGCATCTAAATTTTGGTAAGGGCGAGGTTACCTTGCCCCTACTGTGAAAGATCGCTGTTTGCCCTATGATCCGCGTTAAAGGAAATTTGCGATATATTGTGGGTGTGTTCTTTTCCCTGTCTACTGTCTACTGTCTACTGTCTACTGTGTTGTGGGCCGATGACTTATTGGAGAAGAAGGTCGAGAGAGCTTACAACGAGTCCAGTAGTTATTATCACAAAATCAAAGGCGGTAAGGTGGAAGGGACCCCAGAAAACTGGGATAGAGCGGTACAGATGTTCCGATCTTTTGTAAAGAAGTTTCCCCAAAGCTTCAGAAGCGATGATGCCCGGTTCTCAATCGGTCTTTGCTACTGGAAGGCATCGGACTATACAAGAGCGGTGGTGGCTTTCCTTGAGGTCGCAGAACACCATCCCCAAAGTACTCTGGCGGATGACGCCCTCTACCTTGCCGGGTATTCTTATTACAAGCAGGGAAAGCAAGAGGAAGCGGCAAATATCTATATCAGGCTGATTTCGGAGTATCCCCACGGGGATCAGTACTATAAGGTTCTGGCCAAATTGATGGAACACTATCAAAGTACAGAGGACATTGAAGGGCTTCAGGAGATTTACAATCAGATCGCAAGCTCTGAGGGGGAAATGGGATGGATGGTTTCTCAGTACGTGTCCTTGATAGATCAGATGAGCCGGCAGAAATCCCAAGAATCTGAAATGAATGGCGGCAAATTGGTACAAAGAAAGGTCAGCGGCAAGGCCAAAGCCAGTAAATTTAAGAGGGGAGATTTAAGATATATACCTGAAATAAGGTTTTCGTCATCGGCGACTGCCGATAGGGCTGTGGTCGTACTGGATGGAGAGGCGAAGTACAAACTCGGCTCTCCTCTTTTAGATCCTCCCAGAGTCTATATGGACATTAAGGGGGCATTTCTAGATCCTCCTAAATATCGCCTCGAGGCTAATGGTAAGACCGTTAAGAACATAAGGGCGTCACAGTATTCAGAGGAAGACGTAAGGGTTGTTATGGAAATGGAGAAAATGGTAGATTTTATTCATTTTACCCTCCCAGATCCGTACAGGATCGTTATGGACTTCTATCCTGAGGACAATAAGTACAAAGGAAAGGAGATAATATATAAGGAAAGTAAGCAATCAGCTATCTCCTTGTCGCAGGAGTTGGGTCTGAAGATCAGGACGATAGTCATCGATCCCGGTCACGGCGGAAAGGACCCAGGAACCGGAGGGCGCGAACTCAAGGAAAAGGACATTGTGCTGGATATTGGGAAAAAATTGAAAGAGATCCTGGATAAAGATCCCTCCTACGATGTCTATCTGACGAGAGATAGGGATATATATATCCCTTTGGAGGAAAGGACGGCGTTTGCCAACCAGAAGGGGGCGGACATTTTCATAAGCGTACACGTCAACTCGACTAAAAAGACGGACAAAATGGGAATAGAGACGTATTATCTTTCATTCGCCTCAACCGATTGGGAAAGGGGAAGGGCGACGATTGAAAACGCTATGGCTCGAAATAAGATGAGCGATTTTGAGGATATGGTCAAAAAGATAGTCAAAGAGGAGAACGTGAAGGATAGCAAGGCATTAGCAAAGATAGTTCAAGATGGTCTCGTCAAGAGTGCCGAGCGCATAGATAGAGGCGTAAAGCGTGCCGCGTTCGTGGTGCTTGTGGGCGCACAGATGCCAGCTGTGCTAACAGAAGTCGGTTTTATCTCTAACAAATGGGAGGCCAGGCTACTCAAAACCGACTCCTACAGGCGAAAAGTCGCTCTTGGACTTGCGGAAGCGGTCAAAAACTACGCTTCTAAATTCGATCTGGTTATGGGAAAATAAATGTCAATAAAAGTGTTGACAAGGGTGAGGTGTTTTTGTATAATACTTGATGTTCATAATTAGACAGTTGTGAATTCCTCCGGCATATGTTTATGTAGATTAACTACAGACAGTCTCTCTGGGCTAAAACGTTTGGTATTCTTATGATAACAAAAACGATTCTGACATTGAGCATCCTTTTTTCCTTGGCGGGAACGATCTGGGCTGGAGACCTGATAGATACCGGTATAGGGAATATACCAGGGGTCTGGGCTGGTTCTATAGATCTGGGCGACTACGATGACGATGGGGATTTGGATCTGTTAATCACGGGACAGACGGGTTCTGAAGGGGATCCTGCATTTGGAAGAATAGCAAGGGTCTATACCAATACCGGTGGGGCATTTCCGAACAGTGGAATGCAGGAATTAGAGGATGGGGGGATCTACTTCGGTTCGGCTATATGGGGTGATTATGACAACGACGGGGACCTGGATATAGCCCTTTCAGGTTGGGATGAAGACAACCATGAGATAGCCAGGATATATGAGAATAACAACGGACGGTTTGAAGAAGATATTATACAGGATCAGATAGGCGACACGCATCAAGGGAGAACAGGATTCAAGTACAGTTCGTTGGCCTTTGGCGACTACGATGGAGACGGTGATCTGGATCTGGTAATAATGGGTATGCATGACCGTGGCTTTGCTTCAACTACGATATATAGGAATGAAGACGGAAGATTTGTTATTGATCAGGCAAACAGCGAGGCGATAGCAGATTTGAACAAGGGCGATGTCGCTTTTGGAGACTATGATGACGACGGTGATCTGGATCTGGTTATCACAGGATTTAGCGCGCAGGGCGCACGGGCGTCATTTGTATACAAGAACGATCCTTTAGGCACTTTTCTGGAAGACATATCTGTCAATTTAGAAAAGGTCACCCAGGGCTCGTTAGCCTGGGGGGACTTCGACAACGACGGGGATGATGACCTTGCCCTCTCAGGTTGGAACAATCTTTGGCAATCGAAGATAATCATCTATAAAAATAATCCCACGGGGACACTCGTGGAGGACAGATTCTTCTCAAGGACGTTTACGAAAGGGCTAGTCGGTTCTCTTTCGTGGGGAGACTTCGACAACGACGGAGATTTAGATCTGTCTGCTATCGGGCAGAATCAGTTTTCCCAAAAGTCTGTATTTGTGCTCAAGAATGACAACGGAGTCCTGGCTGAGGATGCAACGCAAGAGAACCTTATCGGACTGGTAGGGGGTAGTGGGGACTGGGGTGATTATAATGATGATGGAAATCTGGACCTAATATCGAGCGGAGAGGGCAGTGATGGACAGAGAGTATCCCTAATATACGGGAATGATGAGGATACGGGAAACCTCCCTCCTGATCAGCCGATCAGTTTAGAGAGGGCTATTGTGACTGACACTAAGGTGACGTTCGTATGGGGCAGCGGCTCTGACGACATAACTACGGAAAGGGATCTGACCTATAACCTCAGATTGGGCGATGACTCCAATCCGAACAAGATTATCTCCGGATTGAGCAGAGTTGGGATAGGAAACATAGGGAAGAATAACAGCAAGGCCCTTTCTACTGCCTTGGAGCAGGGGGACTTCCTATGGAGCGTTCAGACTGTGGACAGCGGGTTCAGGAAATCTGAGTGGTCTCCAGCAAGAAAGTTGACGATCCAAAGGTTTGTAGATTCCAACCAACGCATAAAGGGCATGCGTAGTAGCGCTACGGGCTGGGGCGATATGGACAACGATGGGGATTTGGACTTGATCCTTGCGGGTGAGAATTTTGATGGACGCTCGCAGACGATATTCTACAGGAATTACGATGGGATCCTGGAGAAGGACGACTCTGTGGGAATCTTCGGATTGTGGGATGGCGATGTGGGTTTGGGAGATTTTGACAACGATGGTGATCTGGGTATAGTAATCACAGGCCAAAATACCTTTGGTAACGATTTTTTCTTTGGTAAGACTACAACATTATACACCTTATGATCTTGCGAAGAGTCGATTATTACTGTATATTGAGCTATGCGAAAATGTAGCTACTGTAGGTGCACCAAATTTTGGAAATTATCGGGTGGTAGATATCGTTGTCAAGGGTGTCTCAGGGACTACCATTTTCGAACCAATAGCTACTGGTCCAAGAGCAAGATTTCTCCCTACTGGAAGGGGAGGCTCATTAAGTTTTTTGGTCTTGCGGTTCCAGCTTACCGGTTAAGGTTTCGAGTTCCAATACACCTACATACTATTGAGCGTTTCTACCGTATAGTTCACCTTGCTATCTACCAGGATTCTCTGGAGGAGTTGAGGTTCCTATCTGGAGAGATAGAGATGGATGAAGCTATGTTCGGTGGCAAAAGACCAGGTAAGCGAGGTTGGGGTGCTGAAGGTAAAGTTATTGTCTTTGGAATGTATCAGAGAAGGGGTAAGGTGTTGACCTTTGCTGTCCCCTCAAGGAGTCGTGACTCACTACTGCCTCTGATTACCCAACACACCAGACCAGGGAGCTTGTATTACACCGATAATTGGATAGCCTATGCCTCGCTTTCTATCAGCGGCAACCACGTGGTAATGCCAAAACACAAAAGTATAGCTAAAGGAAGAGATCACCTCAATGGAGTGGAAGGCTTCTGGTCGTATGCCAAACACTGGCTCTATCAATATCGAGGTGTTGACAGAAGCTTCTTCCACCGTTACCTTAAAGAGGTAAAGTGGTGTTTCAACCACCGCCACGAAAATCTACTTCCTCTTATAAGAAAGCTACTCCATCAACAGGCTCTAAGTGACACGAGTTAGTGCAACTTTAGTCATGCATTACCATCAGGAAAACGTATCCCGTATCGAAAAGCGTAGCGATCTGCTGATATCCACGCTTGGTGGCTACGTCGCAGCAATGGGCGGAAAATCGAGCTTGGTGGCGGAATTCCCCGACCGTCCACCCATCGCGCTGACCGGCATTGCGGCTCTCGACAAGGATGACCGATCCTGCGGAAAGGGCATAGAACTCCTGCACATGTGACGAGGATGCGAAGTGTGTCATATATAGAAGAGCCACGACCGCTTGAACTTGGAGGATTGCCACTGATGGCTACCAACGGCATCAAAGTGAAGATGGCCCCTTCTCATCCGGGTGACTACATCCGCACGGAGGTCATCGAGGAATTGGTTTCAGGTGTCCGTTATTTTTGCAAGTCGAGAAGATCATCAAACAGGAGGTTTATATGCGGAGAAGAATATATGCAGAGATGGCATCATCCCTGGCTGGTCTGATGCGTCCCTTTTGGACGGCTGCCCTGAGTCTCGCCCTCGTTGCCTCGCTTCTCGCCGGGGCGGTGGTGTGGTCCGAGGAGACGGTGGAAGAGACCGCCTCTGAGGAAGAGGGTATCCGCAAAGGAGGGTCCTACATCGACACTGTCCACGTACTCGAAGAAGTGGTGGTCGTAGGGTCTCGGCATGCGCCGCGCTCGGTGAAGGAATCGGCCGCGCCCGTGGATGTGCTGAATGCGGAAGAGCTGCGCACCCAGGCCGCTGTCGATATGGACGATATCCTGCGCACCCTGGTGCCATCGTACAACATCCAGCGGCACGGCATTGACGACGAGGCGACCCTGGTGCGCCCCGCCACTCTCCGGGGCCTGCCCCCGGACAACCTCCTGGTGCTGGTCAACGGCAAGCGCCGTCATCGCTCCGGCGTGATTGCCCTGCTGGGCAGCTCGCTCAATGCCGGCTCGCAAGGACCGGATTTGAGCGTGATTCCGACCATCGCCATCGAGCAGATTGAGATTCTCCGGGGCGGCGCTGCCGCCCAGTACGGCTCCGACGCCATCGCCGGGGTCCTGAACATGAGATTGCGCGAAGCCTCCGAAGGCGTGCTTGTGGAAATGCGCGGTGGCCAGTACTCCGAGGGGGACGGCCGCCTGGTCCAGGCCGCCGCCAACGTCGGGTTGCCGCTCACCCGGGACGGGTTCTTCAATCTCAGCCTCGAGTACCGCCAGCTCGACCCGACCATACGCAGCGGCACCCGCGCCAATGCCGCGACCCTGAGCGACCGAGGCTATCCCGTCGAGCACCCGGCGCAGATCTGGGGCAGCCCCGACGTCGACGGTGCCTGGAACACCTTCTTCAACGCCGGGGTCGATCTCGACATCCGGGCCGAAGCCTACGGCTTTGGCGGTTGGGCCAAGCGCCGGACCGAAGGGGGATTCTTCTTCCGCGCCCCGGGCACCTCCTCGGCGCGCGGCGGCGTCTTTCGCATCGGCGATGAGCGGGCGGTAGCCGATCTCGACCTCGGCGACGACGTCGACCCCTCGAACCTGGACGTCCCCTCCTTGGACGCCAGCTTCGAGGAGGTCCAGGCTTTCGTCGAACGCTACAAGGGCGACCTTTTCCTGTTCAACGAGCGCTTCCCCGGCGGTTTCACACCACGCTTCGGCGCCGACATCCGCGATTTGAGCCTGGTGGCCGGGCTGCGCGGCGAACGCGGCAGCGGCCTCAAGTGGGACGCTAGCGTCAGCGCCGCCCGCAGCAACATCGAGTTCTTCATCTTCAACACCATCAACGCCTCGCTGGGGCCGGATACGCCGACCTCGTTCCGCCCGCGCGACTACATCCAGACCGAAGTAGCGGCCAACCTCGACTTCTCCCACGCGGTGGAGGTGGGGGCCCTGGCGTCCCCCCTCGACGTCGCCTGGGGAGCCGAGTGGCGCCAAGAGACCTTCGAGTCCGTGGCCGGCGACGAGGCCTCCTATGTACTCGGCCCGTACGCCGAGCAGGGCTTCAGCAGCGGTTCCAACGGCTACCAGGGGCTGGACCCGAGAAACGCCGGCGCGTGGAGCCGCCCCAACTACGCCTTCTACCTGGACGTGCAGGCGGACGTGGTGCCGGCGTTGCAGCTGGGCACGGCCCTGCGCTACGAGGACTTCTACGACGACTTCGGCAACACCCTCAACGGCAAGCTCTCGGCCCTGTGGCGGGCCAGCGACCGGGTCATCCTGCGCTCGACGGCCAGCACCGGCTTCCGCGCCCCGTCGCCCGGCCAGGCCAACTTCACCGCCGTGACCACCGGCTTCTCCGGCATCGGCGGTCTGACCGAACAGGGGCAGGTACCGCCCACCCATCCCATCGCCGCGGCCCTGGGCGGCGTGGCACTGACCGAGGAGAAGTCCGTGGGCTTTTCGGTCGGCACCGCCGTGGAGCTCACCGACGAACTCGATCTGACCCTCGACTACTTCGACATCTCCATCGAGGACCGCATCTCCCTGACGGGGAACATCAAGATCACCGAGGAGATCGCCAGTCTCATCCGGGAGACGGAGGCCCTGGAGGGAGTCAGCGTTCTCCAGGAGATCAAGTTCTTCTCCAATGACTTCGATACCGGCAACCGCGGCATCGACCTGGTGTTGTCGTGGACACGGGTGTGGGACAGCCAGTCCTTGTCAAACGTCGATCTCGCCTACAACTGGACCCAGTCCAACCTCGACGACTTCTCCCAGGTGCGACAGGTCACCGAGTTCCTCGGCACGCCCCTGGCCGAACCGATCGACGTCAGCCTGCTGACGCCCCGGCGCCAGGTGGAGCTGGAGCAGATGAACCCCGAGCACCGCCTGGTGCTCACCGGCCGCCACCAGCGGGGCGCCTGGGACGCCACGGTGCGGCCCAGCTACTTCAGCGCCTGGAAGGCCTGCCGCTTCCAGGCCAGCGATTGCGGCGATCTCGACTCCTTTGACGGGGGCGTCATCGTCGACGCCGAGGTGGGCTATGCCTTAGGCGAGCGCTACCGGATCGGCCTGGGGGCGCAGAACATCCTCGACTCGGTGCCCGATGCCGACCCCGACGAGACCGCGGGCCAGGGCAATCTGCGCCCGGAGAGCACCCCCTGGGACTACAACGGCGCCTTCTGGTACACGCGCTTGTTTATGGAATTTTAATTCTCATCTCAAGCCCGCCGCCTCTGGCGGTGGACCGGGGGAGGTTCTACCGGCCAGGGGAGAAACGCAATAGGCTCTTTTCTTAAACCTCGGTTCTTGCCCAACTTGATCACAAGGGGTGTGCAAGATCATGACGCTGGGGAGTTGAAGAGGTCTTATTTCTGATGCACCTCGTGACTGGCGCCTCCATCGTCTCACAGGCGGCAGGAAGGATGAATGGAGCGTTTCGGTTTCCAGAAACTGGTGGATCACGTTTGAAGAAAGAGGACAGCTACATCGACCGCTTGAACTTGGAGGATTACCAGTGATGGCTACCAACGGCATCAAAGTGAACATGGCCCCTTCCCATCCGGGTGACTTCATCCGCACGGAGGTCATCGAGGAATTGGGCCTGAACGTGACTCGGGCGGCCGAGATTCTGGGGATTCGCCGGGCGACGCTCGGCCCTGCTCAACGGCAACGCCTCGCTGTCGCCGGAGATGGCGCTACGCATCGAGAAGGCATTCGGCGTGAGTATGGACATGCTGCTGCGGATGCAGGCCTGGTACGAGGTCTCGCCAGATGCGCGCCCGAGCAAGTGAGGTCAGCGTCCAACGCTACGAGCCCGCCTGATCGACACCGCTTCCCGACAATGGCGTTGACTTCTCTCTGAGGAACGAATGACCATCGATTCTTTATAGAGATGTTTTTTGGAGTCTGGTGCTATTTCCGGGGCTCGCGTACCGAGGCCGTACCCATCCTTTACCGTAATTTCGGGACCCATCGCGTCGTTGGAACGTCCGCGCATAAACGTCCTCGTAGGAGCCTGATTTGTATCCATGCCTATGAAGACGGCTCTCCTCAAAACGCTACTGAAACAGTGGCGGTATATCGGGTTGCTCGCCGGAATCGCGCTGGGCCTGCTATTAGTGGGATTTCTTAATTTCCCCGGGAGGAACAGCGTGGTTGCGAAGGGCCCGCTGAATACGGGACACGAGGGGCTTGGCTGTCAGGAATGCCACGCGCCGGTGAGAGGCACCGTCGCGCAGCAAGTGAGTTCCAACGTTTACCACTGGCTCGGTCTCCGTAAATCCACCATTGGCTTCGGATCGGAAGACGTCGACAGCAAGGACTGCCTGGCGTGCCATGAGCGCCCCCACGACCGGCATCCGATCTCCCGCTTTCTCGAGCCGCGGTTTGCCTAAGTGCGTGGGCATATCAAGGTCTACGAGTGCATGGCTTGTCACACGGAGCACCAGGGCAAACGGGTCACGCTGCCGACGATCGGCTTTTGCACGCACTGCCACCAAGGTACCGAGCTCAAGAACGATCCGATCTCGCCCACGCATGTGGAACTCGTGCGTAGTGAGTCCTGGGACACCTGCCTCCAATGGCACGACTTCCACGGAAACCACAAGATCACTACCCCTCAACGCATCGAGGAAGGTGTGTCCGAGGAGCGGGTCTGGAGCTACTTTAACGGCGCTCCGTCACCGTACTCCCTGCAAAAGATCGTTGAGCCGTCCAAGACGAAGGGAGGCCGGACACAATGAAGACTGTCGTAGTTGCCACCGCTCTCGTCGTGATCATTGTCACCGTTATCATTGTGAACGCCCCACCCCCGGACAGCGACACATCCGCTGGCGGGTCACTCATTCCCATCGCGAGTGTCTTTGCGATTCTCGAAGCGGAGAACGATGCGGTGCGCGAGCTGTGGACGAAGCAGATCGTGGGAGCGGGTCAAGAGATATGGCTGAAGTTCGATAAGGACTGGCGGGAACAAGACGTCGAAGCCGGTCCTCTGCCCGCCTTGTTTTTCCGAGAGCCTGCGGAGAGCCTGCGGCGAAACCCGGTGCCTCTCTATCTCTTCTTGGGCTCCGCCTTTCCGATCAACGACGCTAACAAGTTCACAGATCTACAGACCACATACTTTAACGAGATCAAAAGAACTGGCGAGCCACAGTTCTTTTTCGATGACGACATCAAATTCTAAACCGCCATGTTCTCGGACATCGCGGTCGCTGAAGCTTGTGTCAGCTGTCACAACAATGAGCCGGAAACGACGAAGACCGACTGGATGTTGGGCGACATCATGGGTGAGACGACCTGGTCCTACCCGAAGGCGGAGGTCAGCATGGATGAAGCGTTCTCCATGGTGAACGCGTTGCGACAGGGATTCAACGAAGCCTACGGAGAGTACCTGGCGAAGGCGGCGACATTCTCCACCCCCCCTGCCGTCGGCGACAACTAGCCTGCCGATGGTTACTTCTTGCCGTCCGCCGATGTCTTTATGGGAGAAGCGGAACGGAGAGCGTCCCCCAGGACATTACGAAAGCTCCTTGCGCTTCAACGAGCCAAGGAGTGATTCCGTGTGCACGAAATCCTGGCGATCAGCCAAGAAAGATAACCACAGTGGCCGCCTCTGAGAACACCGAAGGTCGCAATAGATTCCAGTTTCGAATCCGTGCCAGCAGACTCATATCATCGAGGCGGTCCGAATGGAAATGGAGGCTTGCGGTCGTCGTTCTCGTTTTCGTATATCTTGTCCAAGACGCCATCGATCTTCGGTGGGAGTGGCTTTACCAACTCAAAGCGGTCGACGGCTTCAAATATGCCACCGGCACCTGTCTGATCCTGTATGTCGGATGGCAGTGGTACCTGTTCCTGGCGCGGCTTAAGCGATGGAAGGTCGGCCGCCTAATAGCGCTCCATCAAAGGAGTGGCGTGTTTGTCGTGGCGCTCTTTTACGTTCATAGCATTACGTTCATAGCATAGAGATCGGCTACGGGTACCTAGCCGTGCTGAGTTGGGTTTTCCTGGGCAACTTGGTGGTTGGAGTGGCGAGTCCCGTTGGAATCAAGATTCACAACAGATCTTACACAGCCTCCTGGGGGATTATCCACGTGATGCTGGACGCGCTGACGGTCATCCTGGGCCTCTTTCACGGCTATATCGCGCTCTATTACAAATAGGGGAGTACGAGGACGAGCCCGAGAGCGGGCGCATGAATGTCGCTGCCGGTGATCTCCTTGCGGCGCAAAGGTTTTCACCCTGTCCCAAATCAGGCGATGCGGTCGGAGGCGATGTTGCCCAGGATTGACTTGGCGCAGACCTCGGCTGACGGGTATTCGTCGGTCTCGACCACGGCCCCGCGCATGCCACGGTAGGGCGAGACGGTCGACTGGTGATAGGCCAGGAAATCCTCGGGCATTGACTGGACCTCATTCTCCACCAGCCGGTTGACGACCCATTTGGCGCCCGGATGCGGTCGAGCAGCGCGTACTCGACCATGTATCTCAGCTTCAGGATGGCCAGTTCTCCGCGATCTCGATGTGCTCCTCGAGCAGTGCTTGATCGATCCGCTCGAACATCTCCCGGTTCTCCACCTTGTACTCGCCCCAGCGGTCCCCGTCGGCCGCCAGATCCGACTCCAAGTCCGGGAAGATCAGCTCGACGTGAAAGCGCCGCTGGCGGTCGTTGACCAGGTCCAGCTCATAGGTGGCGTCCTGGGACCAGCGGAGCACCTTGAGGGTGTGGGCGTGCTGGAAGCCCTCGTGGTAGTCGAGTGCCTTGAAGAACAGCCAGAAGTCCACCCGCGTAACGTTCCCCCGGGCGTCGAAGTGGGGGGCCACGCGAAGCTTCGTACTGAGGGGAATACGTACGTTGTGGTGGATGCAGGTAGTACCAACGGCACGTTTGTAGACGACAAGAGAGTATCCCGCCAAGTATTGATGCCAGGTCAGACTATCAGATTCGATCTGGTTCAGTTTTAGTTTACAATAGCCCGAGTAGCAGCCAAGCTCGTGGGAAGGAGTGGCAGATATAGCGGGGTGGAGTCCTCTCTGGATAAAGAGACGACTACTGTGAGGAGGGATTCTTCCTGTGAGCTGGTGCTGTCTGAAGAGACTGTGTCTGGATGCCACGCCAAGATCGAAAGGGCCGGCGACAGCTACACAGTAGCGGATTCGGGGAGCACGAACGGGACGTTCGTAAACGATCAGCAAGTGGCCGTAGGGGGGCTAAAAAACGGCGACGTCTTAAGGTTCGATAAGTGGGAGTTCGACTTCGACGACGGCACAAAGGATATGAGAGCCGAGCTTATGGGGCTTTTAAGACTGCCGTATCAAAACATTGTGTGCCAGTGGAGTGAACTTCCAGCTCATAACCTAGACCTGATCGTACACGATATCTCAAGGACCGACAAAACCTTTTGCGGCTATCTCCAGCTTGCGCTGAGAGCCAATCAGTTGTTTATGCTCTTCAGGGATGGAAAGATGGTAGGGGCCGGGAGAGAGCATGCCGGGTTTTTAGAGGCCACAGATTTCCAGACCTTCTTTTCCATATCAAAGTCTAACGCGCAGATAAAAGTAGCTGTGTGTCGCGCCGAAAGTAGACTTCTCGACATTCTCTGTGTGGTGTTTAAGGAGACAGCAGATAGGAAAGAAGTGGTAGATGGCGACTCTGTGGATCAGCTTATGCAGAGTATCATGGGATCAGCCTCTTCTGGCATCATATCCGTCGTAGCCGGGGACACTCTATCTCTGGTAAAGCTTGCTGACGGACAGCCTTCAGATCTATACCTTACGGATAGGGCCTCCAAAGATGGGGACGTTGTGGAGGAACTTATAAGTGGCGTCAAAGGCGCTGCAAAGGGTGGGAAGATGACCCTGGAGTTCTATGCTGACTTGACAGAGGGCGACTGGAGCGATGAATTCTTCATTCCGCCCGATCATATTGGCACAATGGTCGAAATTTGTCAGGACGCTTTTGGGACAGTCTCAGAGGCTGCAGAAGGATCCGGAGAGTCAGCTGCCCAGTTGGGCGCCAGAGCCCTGGGCCGTGCATATGCAGAGCTGCCTGATCTCTTCCAGGGGGTGGGACTGACTCCAGATGGGTTCAACTTCGATGGGGACAGGTTTATCGCGAACACAGCAGCGGTAAAGATGGCTGGTCGTATAGAGACAGTTCGGGATGGCTTGATACGACTTATGACAGACTACTTAACTAATGCAAAGGATATAAATAGGAGTGTACAGAAGATTCTGGACAGAGAATTTGGAGATTTTGCAAAAAAGTATCAAAAGAAGATATCGGCATCCAACCTAAGTGGATTTGTGACTGAGCTTATAAGTGGGTAAATAATAGACAGCATAAAGGCAGTAGACAGCAAACAGGGTAGTCTTCCCAACCCCGGACTACTGTCTGTCGAGATTGCTTCGCTATCCCCGAAGCAATCCCCGATTGAACCCCCTATAGATTCAGTTGGGGGTCGGGGACAAGGAGTGAGGGGAGGTGCCTTGTCTACTGTCTACTGATTTTAGGGGGTATTCCTATGGCGAAGATTCTCTGCAAATCTGGGAGTCTAAATGGTCAAGAGTTAGAACTGACGGCGGAAAGTTATAAGATCGGAAGGGATGAGGAAAATGACATCGTTCTGACAGATGATGGAATCTCGCGTAATCATGCTGAGATTAAAAAGGAGAACGACGGATACATAGTGCGGACCTGGGGAGCACAAACGGGACTTATGTGGATGGACAGAAGGTCACAAGACACGTGTTAAAGAATGGTCAGACGGTCAAATTCCATACGGTGGAGTTCGCCTTTGTGGATGATGTCGCTGCGGGAAAGGAAGATGCAGGTGCCACTATGGTCAGACAGGCTGTCCCGGAGGATACAGGAGCCACTATGGTGAGACAGGCTGTACCCTCGGATGAAGAGGAAGAAGAGCCCGCCGCTGCACCTGGCAGACCTCAGCCTGCAAGGAGACCACCCAGAGAGCCGGAGAAAGGTGGAAGTGGCAAGATAATCGCCATCGTGGTAGTAGTCATAATTATAATAGCAGTTGTGGCCTATTTCGTGATGAGGTGAGAAGATAGCAACAAACGGCAGTTATTTCGGGCGAAGGAAAGGAGGAGGGTTTACAATAAAGCAAAGCCTATAGCTACAAACAACATTCTCCAATTCAATCTTGATCAGAGGGAATATTGCAATGGACAGACAAATAAAATGCTTGGTTAGAAAATGTTTTGTCACAATCCCAGCTAGTGTCGTAATAATATCTGTATTCTTAGCAGGGTGTGGTGAAGATGAAGAACCTGATCCGGGAGAGATCATAAATGGTTTGTGGACAGGCAACCTGATCAGCGAAAACACAGGGCAGGAAAAGACCTATGAGGCTATATTGTCTTATGGATTTAATGATGACATAATGCCTCCGTACTATTTGGATCTTATTGAGAGTAGTCCAAAAATCGCAGCCCTGCCAGTTGGTGTCAACGGGGTATTCAAGATACAATCAGATAATCAAGTAGATACCTTAGTAGTTAGGGGAGGGTTCTCCTTAACGTGGGGATTAGGCCTGGAGCTTGGCGTTGTTAGCGCTGACGGATTCTTCATTACATATAAGCTCATGAAAGGAATTATCATGGACGATATGGTAGAAGGATCACATGAAGAATTTGGAATTAAAGACGGAGATCGTTACCAAGTTGATGCCGGAATTTGGAGCGGGACAAGAAAGGAGAAATTACCATGAAATATTCAAATTGCAGGTACATGGCTTTATTCTTGGGCATAGTCTTATTCCTTGCTTTTTTCAGGCCTTCCTATGCCCAGCCAGACTTGGAACGACAGATGCTCGTGGACAGATATGGCAACGAGCTTATCGCGTTTCAGAATCCGATCACCAGAAGCCCCCACAGGATAATGGGTCATGGGGTCAAGATCGATAGATATTTGTCGGGTGCTGTATCGCTTCAGAAGGGCAATGTTGAAGCTATAAGTAGAAGTTTCATAGCCGATTACAAAGATGTTCTTCAGGTGAAGATGTCTAACATTGAGTTTAAGGAGGCGAGTCAAGGTTCCGGAAATTGGTATGTTACCTTTCAGCAGACACATCAAGGGGTTCCCGTGTATGGTGCCTATGTCAGCTTCACAGTTGACTCTAACTGGAACGTTATCCTAATGGGCTCTGATTTTCATCCTCACATAGATGTCTCTACAACGCCGGTTGTTAGTGTGGATAGAACCATAGATATAGCCAAGGAAAGATTAGGATCGTTAGATGCCACCGTTAATGATCAACCATTGTTGTTTGTCTTTCCCAAGGAGAGCAATGGAAGTATAGAATATCATCTGACGCGGCAACTTAGACTGTCCTCTCAGAAGCCCTCGAAGAGTATGATATATTTTATAGATGCAACGGACGGAACAGTTGTAGAGGAATGGAAAGCCACAAGTCATGTGATGAAATTCTACGGGAAAGTGCAGGGTAAGGTGTACCTTGAACACGATACTGACCCGCTAGTAACTAAGAATTTTCGACATGAGGAAGTGGAGGTGTGGACTATTACTGGTAAGGCAACTTCTGGGAATACCAACACCACTGGAGATTATAACATTACTTGGAATGGCGGTTATAATTCTTATTGGATAAAGAGCTGGCTTGAAGGTCCATATGTAGAGATCTTCGACGACGATGGCAATGAGAATTATCACGAATGGGGTCCTGAAATACCGGATCCCCCTATCCAGCATAATTGGACATGGGATATAGATTATGAAGAAACAAATGTCTTCTACCACCTTAACCTAGCCCGGGATCACGTAAATAACTTTAGACAAATCGATTTCCAAGTTGACGCACACGTAGATGCATCGATAAGTCCAGGAGCAGTAGCCCTAACGGACTTTCCCAGAACGATAAAATTTAACAAAATTTTTGATGGCGCTGGGGAAAGGGATATCATATACCACGAGTATGGGCATGTCCTTATATTTGATATATATGGTAACAATATAGATCCGGCTGGAGATCCTTATAGCCAGGGTAACGCCATGAATGAAGGGTTCCCTAACTATCTTGCTGGAACTATTAGCAACGAAATGACTGTGGGAGAGAGTTCTGACGCAGAAACTTTATTCTTGCTTAACAGCAAGAAATATCCTGATGATTTTATAACCAGTGGAGGCGAGAATCCTACCGAACACAACGGTGAGATAATCGGAGGAGCTCTATGGGATTTAAGGACGCAAGTGGGACAAACGACAGCGGATGATCTCTGGATAGAGGCGATGGAGATCACCCCCCATCCAGACACTTTCGTGGAGTTTTGTGATAACATGTTGCGGGCGGATGATAACGATGGCAACCTATCAAACGGTACTCCCAACGATACGAAAATCATCGATGCATTCGGGGATCATGGCATTGGTCCAAGTAACATCTATGTACCTGGAAACTATAGCTTTATTTCAACAGCAGTAGATAAGGCGGCCTTGTCGGGGACAACGGTAAAGGTGTCAGCTGGTACCTACAGCCAGAGCTTTAATATGAAAAGCGGTGTGGATCTGAAAGGCTCAGGGGCAGTAACGATCTGGCCTCCAACTTTCACAGTGGCTGCAACCTTGAGTGGGGTCAATGATGTCCTAGTCGAGGACATCACGTTCGGTGCGTATTTTGAGAACGCCGTGGAGGTGATCAACAGTGGTAGCGGTGTTGTCTTCCGTAACTGCGATTTCCAAGGAGGCACAACTTCAGGCAACGCTGGCATCTACGTCTCTGGAGGATCATCACCGCCTACCCTAGATGATTGCAGTTTCCATGGGGGTTACTACGGCATCAACACCAACAACAGCCGTCCAAACGTCACTTCTCCCAGCGACATCTATGACAATTCTACTGGGGTTTATTGTGTGAACGCAGCAGATCCTGTATTGGGTCCTAACAACAACTTTTCCTACCCGTCCCCGCATAACTCAGTGTACGATGTGTATGCGAATACAGATGTCTTTAGTGACATCGACGCTGATGGGGACTTCTGGGGCTACGACACTGGCGGTCCACTCCGAGATCCAGTGGTGGATCACGCCCATCCTGGGTATAACATCACCACCGCGAATTCCCGATCCACACCGGCAAAGATCGTGGTTGACACGAGTCCTATGGCGCTGGCACAGGAGAAGCTGAGGTCAGGAGATCGCTCCGGCGCGAAGGCCGACTTCAAGACCATCATTGCATCCTCCACTTCCCAGCAGGAAACCCGGACGGCTATCCACTGGGTCATGTTTGCGTCCCAGACCCCTGACGAGGTAGAAGAAGCCCTTTCCTATCTCAATAATCTCCAGAATCAAAGAGCATCGGAGGTCAAAGCAGCAGCGCAGTACGTCTCTATAAGTGGGCTCGTCTCGCAGGGGAGACCAGCCGAGGCACTGTCGAGGATAGATCAGATTCTTAGGGATCATCCAACCTCTCCCTATGTGCCGTATGCTCTGCTAGAGAAGGCATTTCTTCTGGACTATACCTACAAGGATGCAAATGGAGCCACTGAGATATTCGCCCAGATTGCAGCTACCTATCCCGACTGGACTGAGACGCTAATGGTGAAAGCCAAGCTTGAAGGGCGGAAACTCGTGCAGGGTGGGGCAAAGAAAGCGGAGCCCCGTGTATCGCTGAGTTCATTTCCCAATCCAGCTAATCCCACCACCACGATACGCTTCGAGTTACCTCGGACAGACCATGTTTCTATGGTGATTTATAACTTGCTGGGACAGTCGATGCGGACGCTGTTGGACGATGTGGTGTTTGGCCCTGGTGCCCATTCAGTCATCTGGAATGGACAGGACGATCGCGGCCAGTTGGTGGGAAGTGGGATGTATATAGCCCGGCTAAAGGCTAATGGACAGGCATATACGCGGAAACTGATGCTGATGCGTTAGGTCATAGTAGTGATAGTAAGTATTCTGGTCAGCAAGAGTATTCAACAACAAGATATACACAAGGTTCAAGGACGTTTGCGATGGGATCGGATACGCCTAAGGACGGAGTGCGGAGGACAGATAGTTCGGAAAGTGGGGAAAAGTCCTCTGACACGCCTAAGGACGGACTTGAAAGCATAGATGCTCCTGGGGCAGGCAAGATGGGAGGTCAGGGCAAGGATACGGGAGCGACTCAGCTGTTCGCGCAGCCTGTAGAAGGAGGGGAGGAGGATTTAGATGAACTCCTGAAGCGTCATCTTTCGGATAAATACGAGATTATAACTGAGCTGGGTAGGGGCGGAATGGCTGTCGTGTATAAAGCCAGACATTTAGGTCTTGACAGGATGGATGCACTGAAGATCCTCCCGCAGGAGTACTCCTTTGACGAGGAGTTCGTAAAGCGATTCCATCATGAAGCCAGGATGTCCGCCAGCCTGGATCATGCGAACATCGTCAGGATATACGATGTGGATCAGGCAGGTCCGATTAACTACTTCTCAATGCAGTTTGTGGACGGAAAATCGCTGTCCTCGATGATCGAAGACGGGGAGATCTCGTCCATAGACGAGGCTGTCTTCATCGCTCAGGAAGTCAGCAAAGCCCTCTCGTACGCTCACAGCGGGGGGATAGTACACAGGGACATAAAGCCCGATAACATCATGCTGGACAGCCAGCACAGGGTGCTGGTGACGGATTTCGGCATCGCCAAGGCGGCGTCCGGTGTACAGCTTACGACCCCAAAAGGGGTGGCCATCGGGACGCCTCAGTATATGTCGCCTGAGCAAGCCAGAGGAAAGCCCGTAGATGGCAGGAGTGATATCTACTGTTTAGGAGTTGCTCTGTATGAGATGCTGACCGGGGAGGTCCCCTTCAAGAGTGACGATGCTACGGCGCTTATGTACCAGCACGTCCACGACATTCCTACCGAGCCTAAAAAGATCAATCCATCACTGCCGGACGGCCTGAACAAGATTGTGATGAAGTGCCTTGAGAAGAAGCCGGAGGACAGATTCCAGAACGCAGACGATCTTTCAAACTCCCTGGAGACTGCAGACTTCCAGATCATAGAGTCGGGCGAAGGTCCTGTGGTCATTCAGCAGACCGAAGCCGCAACGACGACTGCTGTTCCAAGGAGGGCGCCGACAACTCCCACTAGGAGAGTCAGGGTCGAAGAGAAGTCTAAAACCAAGCTCTTCGCCATAGCGGGCGCGGTGATAGTGGCGGTCTTAGCCATTGCAGGCTTTTATATATGGAATCAGCAGAAGGAAGCTGAAGAAAAAGCGGTAAGTTTAGCTCTGACACGAAAGCAAGCAAGGGAGGACAGTTTGAGGTTTGCAAAGCGTGAAGCAGAGCGTCTTGAGCAGGCAAGACAGGACAGTGTAAAACTGGCAGAGGCAGAAAGGAAGGCCAAAGAGGGAGAGGAAAAAGCCAGGATGGCTGAACTTAGAAGGCAGCAGGAGGCAGAGGCCCGTAGCTCAGCTGAGGTGAACAGGCAAAGACAGCTTGCCGCTAATATGATCTTGATTGGCTCCGGTGAATTTATGATGGGAGCTAATGACGGTGACCCGGACGAGGGCCCGGCGCATAAGGTCTATCTGAACTCCTTCTATATAGACAAAAACGAAGTTACCGTGTCCGATTACGAAAAGTTCATTTTGGATACTGGACGGAGAGACCCGAGATATTGGGACGATTCCAAATTCAACGGCTCCAATCATCCTGTTATTGGCGTCAGCGGGCAGGACGCCAACGATTATTGTGAGTGGGCGGGCAAGAGATTGCCTACAGAGGCAGAATGGGAAAAGGCGGCAAGAGGCACAGGTGGACAGAAGTACCCGTGGGGAAACTCAGCCCCCGATGCTGGAGGGAAGTACAGAGCCAACTATGATCCTGGCAGTTACGATGAAGATGGATATAGATTCACCGCTCCGATTTTAAGCTTTGCAGACGATAAGAGCCCCTACGGGGTTTTGGGCATGGCGGGAAATGCGAAGGAATGGGTAAGCGACTGGTATTCTGAGGAATACTATAAAGATACGTCAAATCGCAATCCCAAAGGACCTACCTCGGGCCGGGAGAAAGTCCTGAGGGGCGGTTCGTGGTACTATGCCAGTTCAGACCTTAGGACGACTTACAGATATAGGGATAACCCTGGAAGGAAAGATAACACTTACGGCTTCCGATGCGCCAAAAGTAAATGAACAGTGGACAGAGTATCCTCCTTCTCGTGTCTACCTGCAATCAGATAGTAAAAGGGGAAGATACAGGCAGTAGCGAGTAATTCAAAGCTGATCGCTCTTATTTTGACGATTTAATAACCTCTTCGAGTTTTAGGCCCTCGCGTGGGAGTAAAATTATGAAGATAAACGTTGCAGGGGACACAGATGTAGGGGTGATCAGGGATCACAACGAGGATAGCTTCTCCATAGATAAAGATCAGAGCCTGCTCATAATGGCTGACGGAATGGGTGGGCACGCCGCAGGAGAAGTAGCCAGCACCGCTGCTGTGGAATCTATAAACCAGGATGTGGTTTCAAAGATACAGGAGGTCCAGGAGGGGGATGAAGGCGCGTACGGAAAGATTTTGAAAGATGCTGTAAAGTCAGCTAATCGCATGATATTCCAGATGGCAGAAGACGAGCCTGCCAAAAAGGGAATGGGAACTACAGTTACAGCGATGCTGATCAAAGGTGAAAGCTACATCATTAGTCACGTGGGGGACAGCAGGGCATATCTGATTCGCGATGGGGGTATAACTCAGATCACCAAGGATCACTCGTTAGTTCAGGAGATGGTTGACGGCGGGACATTAAGTCCCGAGGATGCCAGACATCATCCTGAAAGAAACATAGTCACCAGGTGTGTGGGCATAAATACGGAAGTGGAGGTGGACATCTATACAGGCACGCTGAAGAAGAGAGACCGTGTTTTGTTGTGTTGTGACGGGCTTTCCGGGCCAGTTGAAGATAGCGACATTTTGAGAGCTATTCTGGACAGCGGGAATCCGAGCGCTGTGTGCAGGCAGCTTATCTCAATGGCGAATCAGAACGGGGGACACGATAACGTTTCTGCCATTTTAGCTGTGATGGGGGATGAGGAGGTAGATGAAGAGGACGGGAACGAAGAAAACGTGGACAAGACAGCCAAGTTATCTGCTATAGAGGACGTACCTGAAACGGAAGTTGAACCTGAGATCCAGGTCGGCCACGCGGAGGAGCAGAGCAACAAAAGGTTCTGGATTGTACTGATTGTACTCGTGATATTGATGATGATTGGTGTATTTACGTTTGACTATTTTAGATAATCGCTCCTGCTTGGGGGAGCCAGATTTGCATTTTGGGTAGTGCAACGGGCATTTCGTAGTATGATGTCCGCAAAAGACGCAGATTCGGGGCAGTCTCGGTTGGGATTGCCCTCTTGTTTTTTGCCAAGGGGGTTTCAAAATGCCAGAAAAAAAAGAAAAGAGTAAGGGGAAGTTCAGCTATCTTCACCTTATTCTTGCAATAGCTGTGAGCATAGCCGTGGCAATAGCACATTGGACGCATCTGTATGACCAGTTGGAGTTCAGGTTGCACGACTCTTTCTTCAAGTTCAGAGGGGAGATAGAACAGTTTCCCAAGGTCGCCACTATGGATATAGACGAAGTAGCTCTTCAGACCCAGGGAGAGTGGCCATGGACCAGGGATAAACACGCAAAGGCCGTAGACATTCTTGCCAGATACAAAGCTAAACTGACGGTATTTGATGTATTCTTCTACGAGCCGAGTCCCCGTACAATACCTAAGAATGTACTGCGCGACGGGGTAGAGTACACGGCAGAAGCTGTACGGAATCTCCTGAGCAGTTACGATGAGGATATGGCAAGGGCGATGAAGGAAGCGGGGAACGTGTATTTAGCTCAGACGTTCGAGCCGTCGGAAAATCAAGATATAGATTTTATCAAAATGAATACGAAGGCAAGAACTGGCGAAAAGGACGAGATCTTCGGCCTGTTGAAAGATTTTTCTCTTGACTATCCAGAGGGCGACAAGACCCAGATCTTCAAAATGACTGACATAGACGTTCCCCTGAGGGTTTTTGTAAAGGCCGTGAGGGGCGTCGGCTTTGCTACGCCCGATGCCGACAGCGACGGCGTGGTCAGACGCTACCGTTTGATCGTTATGTACGACGACAGGATCTTTTTCGCTTTAGGATTCATATCTGCCTGTGACTTTCTGGATGTCCCGTTGCAAAACGTGCAGATCGTTCCGGGAGAATACCTAAGATTGCCGAACGCCCATCTTCCGGACGGAACAGTGCAGGATGTTACAATCCCGGTCAACGAAAAATGTGAAATGATGGTAAATTGGGCTGGAGACTATCACGAGACATTCTCTCACTACCCGTATAATTTTGTCGTCGACTTTCCGAGGGTTGATATATTAAGTAATATAAAGAAAATACTTTACGAGCACCCTGAATTCAGGGAGAAACCGGCAGAAGCTAAAGCGTTCGTGATGTCGCAGGATCTGGGGGACACAACGGTTGTGGAGGATATATACAACGATGTGGATGTTTCTATGTTCTTTGAGAGTGTGATACAATCAGGTATAACGCTGGATAAGTTTGCAGAGCTTCAGGGAGTGGATGTGGCTAGCATTCCCAAACCGGCTGTCGATATGTTCAATCAGATAAAGACTAATATTACGCTGGCGGATATGCTGAAGGAAGATCCGACTTTGATCCTGGAAGCGGCCGCCGAAAGACTCGGCGTAGAGAATGTCAAAGACATGGCGACTAACTACCACAAAATCAAAAGCCTGATTCAAAACGGTGGCATCAAGCCCGAAGACCATCCGCTCTACTTTTATCCAAGGGTCCTCGACGGAGTGGAGATCACACCTGAGGATATTGAAGGTACAGTCTTTTTCGTGGGTGCCACAGCGGCTGGAACTCACGATCTGAACCCGACTCCCCACTCAAAGCGCTATCCTATGGTGGGCCTCCACGTAAATGCCTTTAACACTATCATAACTGGCAACTTTCTGGAAAGGACTTCTAAGTCTACCAATATATTGATAATGTTCGGTTTCGGAGTTCTAGTAGGTCTTTTGATACCGAGATTACCACCATTTCTTGGAGCGGCCTTTGTATTCTGCGCTTTAGGTCTCTTTTTAGTCTTTTCTTACTTTGCCATGTTTCTGAGGTTCGGGACGCTGATGGATATGATAGGTCCGGTGTCCACTTTACTGTTGGGCTATCTGAGCATAACTATTTACAACTATATAAATGAGGAACAGGAAAAGAGATTCATTCAAGGGACGTTCGGACACTTTCTGTCTCCTGCTGTAGTAGAGCAGATGGTTGAAAACAAGGATATGCCTCAGTTGGGTGGTGAGGAAAGGGTCATAACGGCTTTTTTCTCCGATGTGGCTGGATTTACAAATATCTCTGAGAGTTTGACGCCTACAAAGCTCGTAGCGCTTTTGAACGACTATCTGGGCGATATGACGGACACCATAGAGCAAAACAGGGGTACAGTGGACAAGTTCGAGGGTGACGCTATAATAGCCTTCTGGGGCGCTCCCATATATTTTGAGGAACACGCCCAAAATGCGTGCTTGTCTTGCCTGGAAATGCAGAAGAAACTTTTAGAGCTTAAAGGGAAGTGGAAGGTGGAAGGCTGGTCAGACGTAGTGGTGAATATGCAGGTTAGGATGGGTATAAACACAGGTGCTATGGTCGTGGGAAACATGGGCTCCAGATCGAGGATGGACTATACGATCATGGGCGATGCGGTGAACTTAGCGGCGCGACTTGAGCCGATCAACAAGCAGTATGGCACGTCGATCATGATAAGCGATGAATGCTACGAAGCGGCAAAGGATGTCATCGAGGCTCGAGAAATTGACAGGGTTCTGGTGGTTGGAAAGAAGGATTCGAGGGGGATTTATGAGGTCCTGGCTAAAAAAGGCGAGCTGGATCAAAAGAAGGCGGACGTCGTAGAACTGTTTGCAAGTGGGATTGAGATGCATAGACAGATGGAGTGGGACAAAGCCATTTCGTTCTTCGAAAGGGTGCTGAAAATAAACAGCACAGATGGTCCGTCGAAGGTATTTCTCAAAAGGGCCCAGGATTTTAAAAGCGGGAAGAAGGATCCTCCGGCTGATGATTGGGAAGGCGTGCACGTGCTGGATGAAAAGTGATAAGAGTCCGATGTCCGCTGCTAAACGTAAAGTTCAAGTGGTACGCCCACTACGGGTTGAAAAAGACTTTTTCAATAGAGCAAAGCGCGTCTTCTTGGAACATTTAGGAGATAACCTTGTGGCCGTTGTGCTCTTCGGTTCGAGAGCCAGGGGACAGGGTGATACCTACAGCGATTACGACCTTTTTGTAGTTGCAAGAAAGCTCCCTCTTCGCAGGATGGAGCGGCTTATTCTCTCAGAGAGGGTATGGCGGGAAAGCTACAAGAGCGGGCAAATCTGATAGTCAAGACAAAGGACGAGTTTGAGGAGGAATTTCCCTCCTTTTTCCTGGATTTAGGGTTGGACGGCATCGTGATCTATGATACTGATGGATTTATGGAGAACAGATTGAAGAGGATCAGGGAGATTATAGCCGAGGCTGGTTTAAAAAGAGTCGAGGAAAACGGTGAGGTACACTGGGAATGGAAGTTTCAGCCTAAAGTGGAATGGGGAATAGATTGGCGAGGATATTATGATGCCTCGGACTGATTCGGCATATCGGCTGAGGTTGGCGGAGGGTTTCTTAAAGGAGGCCGAGGAGGATTTCAAACTTTCACGGTGAAGATCGTATGTAGATAATTCTCAAATGTCGGTTGAAAATGGGGCAAAAGCTATTATTGCAGCGATGAGTCCGGTCGAAACAACTCATAATCCGTCCGATCAGATTCGTCGGTTGCTGAAAAATGGGAATCTTGACGCGTCCCTGGTCGCAGTGATCGAGGAAGCTCTACCTCTGTTCGATAAGTTAGGATTTGATCGGGGTCCCCAGAAAGTATCGAAGAACTTTTTGGGGAGAAAACCCCATCTCTTATAAGATTATGGGACGAATCTGCAGGAGTGGGTCCATCGGAGATATTTGACGTGAAAGACGCTGAAGACGCCTTAAAGATAGGAAGAAAATGCTAAGACGAAGCCAGGAAAGTATATGAGTTTTACTTTGGAGCCAGAGATTAAGTATCAGGTCAAAATAGTCTGGACAAATCACGAGATTGCTTCGCTTTCAATGACGGTTTATCTGTATCTTTCAACTGCCTGGCTTCGACCCTGGGTCATTACGAGGAGCGTTAGCTCCGAAACAATCTCACCTATCTTCTGACTTAACATATCCCACAACTTCTGTTATGCTACTTAGTATAGTACGAGCAGGCAGAGTCTATTAAGCGCTCATTTTTATCTCAGCTTGCTATCCATGTATACAACAGCGATTCGGCTATTCTTTGTATCCCTTGCGAGATAGCGATACACATGCTGGTCCTTCTCCAAACCAGCTGCAGTGACCTACCCCAGTAATTGTAATACATTCTATGTTAGTGCGTCGAAGACTGGCCGCCAGTGCAGGGTTACTCCGTTCCACTTTTGCGAAGAGGACCCTGAGATTATACGTTGGATATGGTACTACGGCCGAGGACAGATCACGGTCTGTGTCATCAGGACCCTTCAATGACATAGACCGGTGCTATACCGCTTTCGCAGATCCAGTTGACCCAGAGTTTGCTATCATTGCCCTCTTGTAGTGTGACGTAGTTGCGAGTCCGAAGGAATTTGTCGTCAGCTCCGTAAGGCATGATGATTTCGGTGACGATCTGACCATCATCGAGGCTCTCCGGATCGTCGTTGCTTCCGGCGACGACCCCTCTCCACTGGATCCAGGTCGGCGCCGGGTGCACGATAGGCGAAGAGACAACCTGGTAGATCCTCCGTGTCGCAAGGGGGTTGCGCTGGTCACGGATGACGTCGAGGCAGCCCACGTGCACATCCACTGAGAGAATTACCGTCTTTCCGTCGGATGGTTGGGAGCGCGTCCTGAAGTTGAGCAGATTCATTATCAGCCTCATGCGCTCGCCTTCGTGGTGCTTCGAGCGCCATTGGTCTCGGATATCGTCGCTAAGCTCTTCCTCCCACGGAGTAAGTTCTAAGATGGTCTCGCTCCTTCCGAAATCGCGGTAGACGACCGGTACCGCCGAAAGCACGAGCAGTGTGCGGTGCCGTCCGCTGTTTGCGCTGAGCCAGTTTTTCACGTCCGACCAGTTCTGTGCATTCATCACAACCTTATCGGTGCGATTCGACCGATTGTCCAGCCCCAGGATTCCGTAGCCACGGAAGCGAATGCCGAATGAGTAGTGTCCGCTACCGCCGTTCAGAAGCGCTGTGTTGGCGTTCGAGCGGATCTGGAAAAGCTCGAAGTATTTGCGCGCAGCTCCAAAAACCGCCTTGTAGACGGGGCAGGTCTGTAAATCACGTGGATACGAACCCCAACCGTCAAAGATGTCATGATCGTCCCACATCATGATCGATGGAATAGACGCCATCATTAGCGACATCTCTTCCTGGTTCCAGTGGCGGAGATAGAGATCCTCGTAAAAGCGATCGAGTTGGCCGTGCAACCGGGGACCCGCGGCCCGCTTAATACGCTGCTTTCGATCCAGCTCGGACCAGGCCGCGATAGAAGGTGCCCGCCGGCTCTCCCAGAGTTCGTCTGCATAGAGCTGGTCGCCACCCCATGATGAGCAGCGCGAAGGGCGACTGCCTGTGATCTTCGACCATGTGCTTCCAAAGAGCGTAGGGCTCTGCAAGCTTGGTCCTCGCATCGCCGCTTGAGAAACCGTTGCACGACGCGTAGGCGATCCTCGGCTCCTCATTTCCAGGCACCCAGAACTCCCACTGGCTGCGGCGACGAACATCCGGCACTCGGGAGCCACCGGACCGGATCTGGTAGACAGAGAACTTGCCTTGGTCCGGTTTCTGCACCTGAACGACTGCACGCTAGAAGACGCCGCTTGGTGTACTTTGAACTCGTGTAGCCGGATAAGTAATGTCGTCGACAACGACCTCGGGAGCTGCAGTGTGCTGATTCGATAGGAAGCAGATGGTATATATGGTATCTCCCTCGAGGCCCAAGAGAGGGCCAGCGAGTATCTTCGGTGACATTGAACTATGCCTCCTTCCGTGACACTAATACGACGCTGGGAAGTCTCAGCGCTTAGATTCTAATCGACATTCCCATATCACTTTCATGAGGGATTTTATTTCGATACAATCTTGTTTGTGAATGAATATTATCACTTTTATATTTTTCAACAAGTACTTTTTTCAATCAAAATAGCATTTTCCTCTGAATTATCACTTTCTGTGTATGTAAATCCTCTAATTAGAGACACCGCTCCATCGACTCACAAAAAAATGTGGCAGTTTAAACAGATAACATCGCAATCGTTCAATGCGGGATAATATTTCGGCAAATAACCTTTTGTCTATCCCAACCTCAGCCATCTGAAACGTAATATATCCGCTGTGTCTGACAACCTTCGCTCCGATTTTGATAAATTTCACGAGGAGGCTGCGTAGTGACCAGTGTTTGATTTTCTTCGGAAGAACAAAGCGTCGCAGGAAGTAGCCCAAGTTGTAAGCCAGAACAAACAGCCAGAGCCTCACCTGATTGGAGACGAAACGCTTGCATGAGAGTCGGGTCCTGTTCAGAGCATACTTACCCTCCTTAATCCACTGCTCAGCTGTCCCACGGCCATTGTAGAAGTGTACCACGCCTTCTGGCTTGGCGCTCATGCTGGTCACGATAAATCCCACTCTTGGGAATAACTCCCCTTGGTGCCATTCAACCTTGGCGACCACTCGCCTCGATTGATCCCAACTGGCCGCTTTATATTGAAATTCATATAACAACACAATCGGTTTCCTCGGCGGTCGTCCAACTGGCCGAGTCAGCAGGAATCGAATCTTTTCATAGAGTATCTCATTTGCGGGAAGCCGAATGGATACAAATAGCCGTTTTCCTCCAGATAATCATAAATCTCAGGCTTTGCGAATGCAGCATCACCTCGAAAGTATTTCCTATTCTTTTTGCTCTCGTATCTCTTGACGATTCGTCCCCGATAGATTCAATAGGGGAGATCAGCACTGTGGACATTACCAGAGCGAAGCAGGACTCCTTCACAATCCCCGAACTGATTGAAGCAGAACACTGGATGAAAACAGGTACACCCGAAATGACCGTTGTAAGCTGATCCTTCCTGCTCGCCATGTACCGGACTCTCCGAACTATCCATGTCCAGAATAATTCGTTGATGATGTGTTTTACTCATCGCTTCTTGAACCCACTTGCCATTGATATCTGACAAGTTTCTGAGATTGTCGTGCTGAGTCAGTGTCTCAGTTTCAAAACGTCCTATCGTGTTGGAGCTGGCGGCTTGCTTGCCTTTGGCCTTTTTTCCGGTGATCGCTCGCATGAGGGGATCAACGGATAATAGCTCGGCCTCATTTACATCTTCATATCCTGCAAGACGGCTGTATATCGATTGACCCAGGAGAGTAGATATATCATGTTGGATATTACGGCCTGTGCGTTTATCGGTAAAAACCGCTGATACCGAATCAAATAATCCCAGTGCGTAATCAAGGTCACGATACGCAAGAAGCCCACCGTTTGATGTCACCTTTGCACCATGAAATTCAAACTTTATTCCTCCATCAAAACCTACTTTCATTCTTTCACCCTCCGGGCGACCAGTACTTGCCATATATTTTCTAATGTTATTTATCACATAATAACATGTTATGACATATTATCAAAGCATTGTTCTGGTTTAATAGGGGGAATGCGGGTTAAGATCGCATCGCTTTATCTGATCATCTCTTTTAATTCCATAGACACTTTGAAGGGCGGTCGGCCATATTCGATCTTGAGTATGATTCTATCCTTGTTGTCTGAAAGCCATACTCTTAGCTCTGTATCTGCTCGTATAAGGTTGTTGGTGAGCAGGTCTGTCTTGCAGATATCAGGTCTGCCTTCTCCCACTTTTGTAAAGATTGATTTCAAAAGTATTGCGTCAATTCTTCCCCAGGGAGACCTCACCTTTTCCTTGGATATCACCTCTGCCACAAGGTGCCAGGGGGTTCCTTCCACGTCTATGCTCATTTGGAGCTTATCTCCAACTGATAGAGGCTGTGCGGCTGTGTATATGAGAAAAGATAGAAGATCGTGCGTGTTCGGGAGGACAGGATAAGTGCTCCCGTCAGCGCGCTCGGCTCTGTGATTCTCTTGGTCGTATCGGACTTTCAATTCCTGCGTTATGTTGCTCTGACGGATGTCCTTGCTGAAGTCTATGGAGTATCCGCTCTCCAGGTCTGCCGTAGATGCGTACGTGTTGTCTACTTTGAAGAAGGAAGAAAAGAACCTGTTGGACTTTGTGCTCGCTCGGATGCTGTAGACAGAATGTCCTTTGTTGTACGGAGTGACCGCACCGCCTTTGATAAGTGGCGTGATGTTAACTTGCACCTCTATGGCAGGGATGTTGGCATATTTTATGGAATAGACATACTTTCCTGGAAGAGGGGACAAAGCAGAAGAGCTATCGGGAAAAAAAGTGGTTATAAGGACAAGTCCTTGAATGATTATAACTTTTTTGAATCTTGCGATCTTCATCAGGTCTTGGATTTTAGAAGAACTGACTGCGTTATTATATCCTATCTGTTTCCATGGCTTCCTGAAGCTCATCTTTGTCCCTCACGGAATTGACGTTCGACCTTGAGTTCATCAAAAACCCCGCGGGGATGGAAAATATAAGGGTTCCGATGAGTACACCTGCTGTGGCTGTTGTCACAAATATGTCTGAATATGCCCTCAAGGAGGAGATTTCAGAGATCGTATCGTGAGTCTTCGTAATGAGATGAAACGCTACAACACCCTGTGGGAGACAACCGATCAAGAACTCTCTCGCCTGCAAAGGTCGGGACGTAAGCATCCTGCTTGCGATAAAGCCACCTGCAGCTCTGCCAACTGATGAGGAAATTACATAGACCAGGCCTATTTTCCAGAGGCTGTACAGGGGGCTGGGAGTAAGGATCTGGGCTCCAAGTGCACCAAAGGTGACGACCAGAAAAGTTTGCGTCACAGGTTCGCTTGCTTGGAACACAGAGTTCAAGGATATCCCTCCGTCTTTTCCCGATCTTAAGCGTCTTTCGGCAAAGATCCCAGCTAGCATAGATGCCAGTATGTGATCTGTGCCTGTCATTTGCGATAGGATCTGTGAGAGGAAGATAGCGACAAATGGGAGAATATAGACAGGAGGACGCCTCAAGCTGCTGTAGAACGTGCCCACTATCTCTCCTAATATCAACCCCAAAGGCAACGAGCCGAAAATGGCGACAGATGGGAGAGCAATCTGGTACGGCGAAAGTCCCTGGATATGCTCAGCTCGCACCAGGGCTACGACGATAGACCAGACGATGAAGGATGTGACTGTTCCAAGGGAAATGAATGCAAGCAGTGCGGTGGACGCTCCGCCTGACTGCAAGGAGAAGATAGCAAACGGGGCAAGGACAGAAGCTACCGTCCCAAGGAGCAGTAATAAAGGAGTGGGAAGCTCCGCAAAAATGAGCTTTAAGAGCACTGTAGTCACAAGGAAAGAGGCGACAGGTGGGAGGAGAGAAATTAGAGCGTTTCTCCATCTGAATATCTGTAAAGATCCGTAAAGCTGCGCTCCGATGTGCATAGCTATCCAGCCTGCGGACAGGGCCAGTAGAGGGGATAGATAGTCTGCAATGCCCCTTGAAACAATACCCACAGGTCCAAAAGAAAGTACGATTCCGACAGCGGCATATCCTGCGATCAAGGGGAGCTTTACTCTCCCAAGGAGAGATCCGACTGCAGACGCCAATATGAGGAGACATCCCAAAGACCACAGGGGTTCGGCAGACCCAGAAAGTCCGCTCTCTTTTCCCAGATAGGCTAAACTAATCGTTATGACAAATACAATAATACTTCTCAAAGGGGGCTGTCCTTATCTTTAAGGTTATGGTTCGATCTACCTACTATCTACTACCTGCTTGTCTGGAAGCTTGATATTGCGTTTTGACCTCTCCGGTCCTGGTCAAAGCTGTCAATATGGAATAAGGAGCAGCAAGCCGGCTGAGTATCGTCGCTGTGAGTATAGAGATTAGGGCTATGTTCTGAGGGAGAATGGGCAGAGCATCTGTGCCTATTAGAACCAGAACAAGCGAAATACTCCCACAGGGCAGGAGACCCAGTCCAAAGACCTCTCTGCCTTTGGAAATTTCTCTGGTGAACAGCCATGCCCCTATGTGGGCTCCTAGGATCTTGGCGACTGCCGCTGCGGCAAAAAGGGGCAGTGACATAACGAGGACCAAGTAAAGGTTTGGCGCGCTTTTTTCACCGATCAGGGTCCCCCAAAGGATCATGAATATTCCTTCGAGGAAAGTTGACGGGGGATTTACAAGGTTAATGACCTCTCTTCGCCTGAGCGTAGTGTTGATAAGCCAGGCCCCTGAGACGAGTCCGATGAGTATGACGGGCAGTCGGAGAGCAGCCGCAAGGCCGCATCCCAAGATGAGGGCGCCGAGCATCGGTGCTGTCTTCCTTTTGTAGTCCAGATCGTCTCTGGAGAGCATGTCCAGTAGTATCCCTGTACCGAAGCCCAGGATCACAGATACCCCCATTTTTGCGACCCAACCAGACACTACTATCTCTTTGATAATGATGTCTCCCCTTTCCTGTGAAAGGACTGTGTATACCGTCAGAATCAGCACTATCAAGCAGTTTGCCAAAGGCGGAGCCTCTGTCAGATAAGAGGTGACCGGTCCTGTGGAATCGACGTGGAAAGTTCTCCTGACGGCCATTGTGGAGGAGGCGGCAGCCAGGACGAGGGCGATCTGAGTCCTGTACGGTAGCAGTTGTGCAAAGACACCGGGCAGTTGAGGCATAGGAATGTAGAGAGCCAGAAAGATGAGGGTAAAAGTTGATAGCGCCTGGAATGTAATCGTCGAAAAGAGCCAGCCCGATATCTTTGTGAGGCGTCTGAGCTCGATATGTCTTCCGAGATCGAATCCTATCCATCCTACCAGAATCGTGAGAATATAATCACGTCCCTGCCCAAAATATGGTCGGATAGGCTCCGGCAGGAGCGCCATTAGGAGGGCCCCGATCGCGGCATAGTGAATCTTAGAATCTATCAGATCCTGAATCCCTGCCGGAAGTTTCCTGTCTTTCAGGAGAAAAGATACCGTGAGATAGACCGCAAATAGCGCTATAACAACTGCGAAGAAGGCTGTGTCTTTGTAGGCTGCCATCATAATCAGTAGTCAGTGGACAGTGGCACCGCTTCCCTTCCCTCGTCAGACAGGAATGTCTGACCCACCACAAGAGTGTGTTGATAATGTAATTGGTAGAACAGACATTCTTGTCTGTTTTTTAATTGGGAAGGAGGAGGGATGCCCTCGTTGCTGCCTACTTATTTTATCCCTAACACATCTGTCATATCGTAGAGTCCGGGTTCTGCTCTTGCCACGAATCTCACAGCCCTTAAAGCTCCTGTGGCGAAGGAGTCTCTGCTCTGGGCTCTATGCAGAAGCTGGATGCTCTCACCTGTGCCTCCGAAGAGGACAGTGTGTTCGCCGACTATGTCTCCTGCCCTTACAGCGTGGATGCCTATCTCTTGTTGGGTGCGCTCACCTATCATGCCTTCTCTACCGTAGACAGTAGAGTCGGAAAGGTCTCTTTTTAATGCTTCTGCGACTATTTGGGCTAATTTGGCGGCAGTGCCGCTGGGGGCGTCCTTCTTGAGGTTGTGATGCGTCTCTATTATCTCAACATCGTAGGCGTCACCAAGTATCTGCGATGCCTCTTTTACGAGCTTGAAAAGGAGATTGACTCCGACGCTGAAGTTGGGAGCAAAGGCGCATGGGATGTTGGATACGGCCCTCTTAAACTGCGAAAGTTGGCTTTCGTCCAGTCCCGTGGTGCCGACCACCATGGCCACACCAGTTCTCCCGCAGATTTCGGCGGCTTCGACTGTGGCACGGGGCGCGGTGAAGTTGGTGACTACGTCGGCCCGGGATGTAATTTCCTCCAAATTGTCAGAGACACTTATCCCTAAATTACCGGCGCCGACGGTCTCTCCGATGTCGGCGCCTATAGCGCTGTGACCTGGAGTTTCCGTCCCGCCCACAAGTTCCAGGTCGTCGCTTTCGAGGATGAGATTGGACAGCCTCACACCCATCCTTCCGGCTACCCCACAGACGACCACTCTTGTCATCGGGACTTCTCCTTTCAGCTATTAAGGCACAAAGCTATTAAAATTAGGCGGCGTGGCCGCTTTGATGGGGAGGTAGCAAGCCACGCCCCTATATCCCCCCTTAACAAGGGGGGAATTAAAGGGGGGTTGGTGGCCAACTTCCATCTCTCCTTCTTATCTTAAAAGCCAAAAGCGCCGGGTCTCATCAAGAACCTGACGCTTTTGTGTCTTGAATCTGATTCCCTGAGGTTATCAGATGGAAAAGCCGAATTCTCTCATTGCGGCTTTGAGTTTTTTGAGATTATCCTCAGACATCCTGTAAAGGGGAAGTCTCAGTTCTCCGGCGTCCATCCCCAAAAGGTTCATTGCTGTTTTGACTGGGCCAGGGCTGGTCTCGAAGAACATTGCCTGTGAAAGTGAAAGGAGTTTCTTGTGGAGTTTAAGGGCTTCGTCGAACTTTCCGTTCTCCCAGTGCCTGACCATATCGGCAACCTCTTTGGGAGCTATATTGGCGACAACTGAAATGATGCCACTGCCTCCGACGGAGAGTATGGGCAAAGTGAGCATGTCGTCGCCGGAGATAACGGCAAAGTCGGACGAGGATTTTAGCACCACCGTGGAGATCTGGTTCAAATCGCCGCTGGCCTCTTTTATGCCGACTATGTTTGAAAGAACAGAGAGCCTGGCTGTGGTCTCAGGGAGTATGTTGCTGGACGTCCTGCCGGGGACGTTGTAGAGGACTAAAGGAAAATCGATTTCGTCGTTGATCTTCTTGTAGTGCTGAAAGATGCCCTCCTGCGTGGGCTTATTGTAGTATGGGCTGACCAGAAGCGCCCCGTCGGCTCCGGCAGCTTTGGCGTGCTTTGTGAGGGTCAGGGCCTCCTCCGTGTTGTTGGAGCCCGTTCCGGCGAGAATGGATATTCTGCCGTTGGCAGCCTCGATTATGGCTTCCGTCACCCTGTGGTGCTCCTCGTGAGTCATAGTGGCAGATTCGCCCGTTGTCCCGCAGGGGACTATGCCGTCCGTCCCGTTTTCGATGTGGAATTCGACCTGTTCCCCGAGCTTCTTTTCATTCGGCCTTCCATCTTTAAAGGGCGTGACGAGGGCGACAAACGATCCTCTCAGATTCAGCATCTTTTCACCTGCCTTATCTAATAAGAATTGAAGGGCATTTATTAAAGAGGAATTTTCACAGTATTCAAGTTAATCAATTAACGCAATTGTGTCAAGCTAAAATGGCGGGGCTATTCAGTAAAGCGGTATTCCGCCCAAAAATGTAACGATACATAGCGCAAAAATCAAGCTTATGGACAAACGAAAAGGCCCAGTCCGAATGGACTGAGCCTAATTTAGAGATTTGGAGACATGCAGGAAAGGAGCCTATCTCAACAGTATCAGCTTCCTCGTCCGAACAAATGTTTCCGATCCACCCGCTTCCATGCGATAGAGATAAACTCCGCTGGCAAGGTTCTCACCGTTGCTATCTTTAGCGTTCCATACCACAGAGTGACTCCCCGCATCCATTTCTACGGCCACCAACGTTGCTACCTTCTGCCCTATCAGGTTGAAGACAGAGATGTCAACGCGGCTTCTCACAGGGAGATCATAATGTATCACTGTCTCAGGGTTGAAGGGATTAGGATAGTTCTGAGAGAGGGCGTAGACTTCGGGAATGACAGCCAACGATAGTTCCGTCTGCTCAATTACTACGGGGATCAACCCCTCGTTGAGTTGGACGTCTGAGATCTTCAACAGGTCATCACCTAGGTTGTCACCCGCACCAGGGATGATCTCAAACTCGATGTAGGCTACGTCTCCGCTGCCTTCTACTCCTTCTGCGGAGGCAAAGGCTATCTTAACCTCGTTGTCCTCTATGTTGCTTTGGAACATAAATGAGGACAACATATCTGAAGGAGATACACCTACTGGCTTCAGTCTCGATGCGTCGTAGCTTAGGGATATATCCGCTCCGAGCACTCCTGACATATCGTCTATGGAGAGAGGGAACTTTATAGTGTCATCAGATAATTCAAATCGATCCGAGATGCTAACTGTACGAGCAGCAACATCCACGGCTTTCGGAATACTATCGTGCCCGTGGAATGGGAGTCCCGGGATCTTTCCGACCAAAAATTGGAGTACCCGAGCAGCGTCAAAAGACGTTACTCCCCCATTGCGAGTCACGTCGGAGATCGCAACGAATAGTCCTACATCACCGCCAAAGAATTCATCTATTACATTTTTAATTTCAACCAGGTGCATCAGCATTAGTGAAACATCGAAAGCCTTAACCTCACCGTTTCTGCTGAGGTCTCCAACAAGTTTAACGGTGACAGTTCCATCAAACGTGACTATAGGAGGAAATCCCTCGTTCAGGTTGGCTTGTTCCACAGATACGCGCATGCTTGAACCTAACGGTGCATTGGGGTTTACTTGGAATAGCACAACTGCTAAGGTACTATCTGGAGTATCAAGAAGCGGGGACGTTGAGGCAAAGACTACTATAGCTTTACCGGGCTCTGGGGAGTTAGAGTCGAAACCTTCGATAGGTTGTTGTCCCGGAAATGCTCTCACAAATTGCACAAGGGCTGGATCGAAACCGAGCGTTATCTCGCCTGATAGCACGTTTTGACCTGTTAGATTAGAAGCAAAGATAGAAACTTCCGCTTGACCGCCGGGGCCTGCGATTTCATCTCCCGCTCCCACAGTGACAAAGATTGAGGAGTCGGCTGTCGCAAACGAGGCGGCGCTGTCTGCATGGCTCTCTGCGCCCAAGCTGTCAGCCGCCAAGATGTTCACAAGGAACTCACGGGGACGATCGGCGGGAGTAGGCCAGGGCTCGCTTCCCCACAACCTGTCTCCGGGTAGCCCATCTTTATGCTCCCCGTCATTGAAGAGCGTCAACTGCGCAGGAGTAAAGCCCGCATCGTTCGCGTCGAAGATATTGGCTGTCACCGAGGCTACGCCGTCTTCATCGGTCACATCAGCGAAGATCCGCACATGAGCGCCGATTGGAACGAGATCTCTGGAAGGGAATACATTGGATATATCGGGTCCAGGATTAAGTGCGCCCTCTCCAGTCAGAGGAACTTTGACAGGACTATCCGGGTCGTTGCTGATTATAGTCAAACTATCGCTAAATACCCTCACAGAATCGGGTTGGAACTTAACCTCGATTTTAGTGAATCCGCCCGGAGCGATTCTGTTTGGGCCTATCAAGGACGCACTGAACGGCAGCGAAGGCGGTGCCGGAGAAAGGCCAGTTATATCAAGCGTGTCACCTCCTGCATTGTTCACCATCACTGTGTCCAACTTAGAACCACCTACTGACACAGTGCCGAAGTTCACGGAATCCGGATTTACAGCTATCTTGGGCCCAGGAGAAGGCAGGAACGACGACCAAGAAGGCTGATCGTCACGGATCGAGTTGCCTGTCAGTTCTGTTTGGTTTAGCCCGTCAGGGTCCATCACGTAGATCTCCTCGTCACCATCTCGGTTTGAGAAAAAGGCGATCTTCGTTCCGTCAGGTGACCAACTAGGCTGCCCGTCATTAGCCGTGTTGTTTGTCAGTCTTGTTTGGTTTAGCCCGTCAGGGTCCATCACGTAGATCTGTGTGTTGCCTTCGCGGTCTGAGTCAAAGGCGATCTTAGTTCCGTCAGGTGACCAACTAGGCCCCCCGTCATTGGCCGAGTTGGTTGTCACTCTTGTTTGGTTCAAGCCGTCAGCACCCATCACGTAGATTTGATTGTTGCCATTGCGGTCTGACACAAAGGCGATCTTCGTTCCGTCAGGTGACCAATTAGGATGCCTGTCATTATCCGGGTTGTTTGTCAGTCTTGTTTGGTTTAGCCCGTCAGGGTCCATCACGTAGATTTGATTGTTGCCATTGCGGTCTGAATTAAAGGCAATCTTTGTCCCGTCGGGTGACCAACTAGGCCGCCCGTCACTGGCCGGGTCGTTGGTCAGATTGAGCAGGTTTGTCCCGTTTGCGTCCATCTTGTAGATCTCGCTGTTGAGATCGCGTTCTGACACAAAGGCGATCTTCGTTCCGTCAGGTGACCAACTAGGCCCCCCGTCACTCCCCGGGTCGTTGGTCAGCTTGATCAGGTTTCTGCCATCTGCGTCCATCACGTAGATTTCATTGTTGCCATCGCGGTCTGAGCGAAAGGCGATCTTAGTGTTGGAAAGATCACCAACAGGAGGCTGGACAAAGCCTATTCCGCTCAGAGGGACTTTGACAACAGGACTTTCCGGATCGTTACTGTTGATAGTCAATGTATCGTTAAATGCGCCCACAGAACCGGGTTGGAATGTGACCTCGATCTCGGACAATCCTTCCGGAGGCACAGATACTGGGCCAATTGAGACTGCACTGAACGGTGCAAAGGTAGAGAAGCTAGAGATACTCAAGGTGCCAATCCCTGTATTATTCACCTCCACAGTATCTACCTTGCCACCTCCCACTTTCACATTACCGAAGTTCACAGAAGGAGGATTAACAGCTATAATGGGCCCAAACCTCACCAGACGTATCCGGTTATTTACCGAATCCGCAATATAGATTTTGGCCAATCCATCCACGAATACGCCAGTAGGGCGATCCAAGCTCGCACTGGTAGCTGGACCTCCATCACCGGAAAATGCAGCAATGCCATTTCCTGCCACGGTGGAGATGATGCCAGACGTATCCACCTTACGTATCCGGTTATCGTTCACAGTCGCAATATAGATATTGCCCAATCCACCCACGAATACGCTAACAGGACCCCCCAAGTACGCACTGGTAGCTGGACCCCCGTCACCGAGAACTCCAAAAGTGCCACCTCCTGCCACAGTGGAGATGATGCCCGACGTATCCACCTTACGTATCCGCTGATTGCTATTATCCGCAATATAGATATTGCCTAATCCATCCACGAATAAGTCACGTGGAACTCTCAAAGTTGCACTGGTAGCTTGACCCCCGTCACCGAGATCTCCAAAAGTGCCACTTCCTGCCACAGTGGAGATGATGCCCAACGCATCCACCTTACGTATCCGATTATTTTCTGTATCCGCAATATAGATATTGCCAGATCCATCCACAAATACGTCATTAGGGAAAAACAAGCTCGCACTGGTAGCTGGACCACCATCACCGGAAAATGCAAGAATACCATTTCCTGCCACGGTGGAGATGATGCCAGATGTATCCACCTTACGTATCCGGTTATTGACTGTATCCGCAATATAGATATTGCCAGATCCATCCACAAATACGTCATTAGGAAACGCCAAGCTCGCACTGGTAGCTGGACCACCATCACCGGAAAATCCACCAAAAGTAGCAGTTCCGCTTCCCGCCACGGTGGAGATGTTGCCCGACGTATCCACCTTACGTATCCGGTGATTTCTCTCATCCGCAATATAGAGATTTCCCAATTCATCCACAGCTACGCCCTTAGGACTAAACATACTCGCACTGGTAGCTGGACCTCCATCACCGGAAAACCTTCCGTTCCCAAACACATCACTGAACCCATCTCCTGCCACGGTGGTGATGATGCTCGGTTCAGCAGCTTGAGGGACAAATCCAAGCAGAGGGACTTTAACAACAGGACTATCCAGGTCATTGCTGTTGATAGTTAAACTATCACTAAATACCCCCACATTACCGGGTTCGAAGCGAACCTCGATCGTGGACGATCCGCCCGCAAGGACAACTAATGGGCCAATTGGGAGCGCACTAAACGGCAGAGAGGTAGAGATGGTGGAGATATTCAGTGTATCCGTTCCGCTATTTGTCACCACCACACTATCTGATTTGGAAGCGCCCACGTCCACAGGACCAAAGTTCAGGGAAGTCGGATTAACAACTATATTAGGTGAAGGGCTCTGTCCGATCAGAGGAACTCTAAAAATACCAGTGTCCGGGTCGTTGCTGGTAATCTTCACAGTATCGGTAAAGGTGCTAACGGTAGCTACAAAAGGAGGCCGGAACTGAACCACGATCTTCATTAATGCGCCCGGAGGGACAGCTGCCGGCAATGGACCAACTGGGAATGCATCAAACGGTTGAGGGGACGTATTTGTAGTAATGCTGGAGATTCTCAGCGTATCATAACCGGCGTTGCTCACCGTCAAAGTATCTGACTTCTGGACTCCCGCTTCTACAAGACCGAAATTCAGAGAACCCGGACTCACAGCTATATCGGGCGCAGGCTCCACCTTGCGTATCCGATAATTGCTATCCGCAATATAGATATTGCCCAATCCATCCACGAATACGCCATTAGGAAAATTCAAGCTCGCACTTGCTGCCGGACCTCCATCACCGGAAAATCCACCGGCGCCAAAACCAGTACCCCCGCTTCCTGCCACGGTGAAGATGTTGCCCGACGTATCCACCTTGCGTATCCGATGATTGCTACTATCCGCAAAATAGATATTGCCCAATCCATCCACGAATACGCCAACAGGAAAATTCAAGCTCGCACTGGTTGCCGGACCTCCATCACCGGAAAATCCACCAGTGCCATTTCCGGCCACAGTATTGATGATGCCCGACGTATCCACCTTACGTATCCGCTGATTGTTATAATCCGCAATATAGATATTGCCAGATCCATCCACAAATACGCCACGAGGCAGGCTCAACCACGCACTGGTAGCTGGACCGCCATCACCGGAAAATGCAGCAGTGCCATCTCCTGCCACGGTGGAGATGATGCCTAACGTATCCACCTTATGTAACCGGTGACTACCCGTATCTGCAATATAGATATTGCCCAATCCATCCACGTATACGCCAGTAGGGCCAGCCAAGCTCGCATCGGTAGCTAGACGCCCGGCACTGAAAAATTCAGCAAAGCCACCTCCTGCCACAGTGGAGATGATGCCCAACGTATTCACCTTACGTATCCGGTCATTTTGGCTGTCCGCAATATAGATAACTCCCGATCCATCCACGAATACGCCAGTAGGAAAGCGTAAACTCGCACTGGTAGCTGGACCTCCATCACCGGAAAATGCAGCAATGCCATTTCCGGCCACGGTGGTGATGTTGCCCGACGTATCCACCTTACGTATCCGGTGATTTCTCTCATCCGCAATATAGATATTGCCCAATCCATCCACAAATACGCCCTCAGGATTAGACATACTCGCACTGGTAGCTGGACCGCCATCACCGGAAAATCCAAAAGTGCCATTTCCCGCCACGGTATTGATGTCGCCTGGTGCAGCAGCAGGTGAAGGGGCAAATGCAAACAACCAAAAGCCCAATACCAAAATACCAATCAGAATTGCTTTGAAGTTATCCTTTTTGGTGTTCATTTTTATTATTCCCCCTGCTTTGAAATGTGTTGTGGTGAGTTTTGAGGAGTCGAACAATATCTCGTGTTTCCGTAAAGGCGAGGTAAGCTTGCCTCTACGAAAAGTTAACTAATGGAAGATAACTAAAGCTGGATTGAGGAACATCGAAAGGGAGATCGGGGCTATATACAGAAAAATTGCAAAAAGGAAAGCCGAGGGAGAAAAGGGCCCATTTAAGGTGGGAAAGAACGACCTCCACAAATACCTGGGTCCTGTCAGATTCTTTTCGGATGTAGCCGAAAGGGTCAGCGACCCTGGGGTCGCCACCGGATTGGCATGGACTGAGTCAGGAGGGGATATTCTGTTTGTTGAGGCTACGAAGATGAAGGGGAACAAGGTCTTGACCCTCACAGGCCAACTCGGAGACGTAATGAAGGAATCGGCCGAGGCGGCTTTAAGCTACGTGAGATCGAAAGCGGTGGATCTGGGCATAAACGAGGATTTCTTCGAAAAGAACGATATTCACATCCACGTGCCAGCAGGAGCTATCCCCAAAGATGGACCCTCTGCCGGAGTTACCATAGTGACGGCTTTAGTTTCCCTTATGAGGGGTCATCCTGTAAGATGGGACGTGGCCATGACCGGAGAGATCACGCTGAGGGGAAAGGTCCTACCGATAGGGGGAGTCAAGGAGAAGGTGCTTGCGGCTCAAAGGGCGGGCATAACGACCGTCGTACTCCCCAAGAAGAACGAAAAAGACCTGGAGGATGTGCCCCAGAATATCAAAGGCAAGATGACGTTCATACTTGCCGAAAGTATAGATGATGTCCTTAAGGCCGCATTCAAGATCCAGATATTCGAAAAAGAGGTAGCGTAAACAAGTAGACAGGGTACTGCCTCCCTTACCTTGAGATTGGTTCCGCTTCTCGCATCTCCTGACAGGGTCTGGGCAAGTGCCCCTCGCGATGACAATAAGCAAAAGCCAAGTAATATCATTGCGGGTCCCTTGCGACCGTCATTCCGATCCCCGATTGAATCTATCGGGGATAGCGAAGCAATCTCACCTGTACTGACTTAATATTTCCGACAAATTTTGTCAAGATACTTAGTTTATTTTACACACGTTATCTCAGGTGGAAGATCCTCCAGGCAAATACTTCCCTCCTTACCCATCACAATGACCTGCTTGATGACGTTCTCCAACTCCCGGATTTACCCGGCCAGGAGTAGGACAAAAATGCCTGCATCACCTCTGACGATACCCCCTTAACCCTTCCACCTAACTCCTGATTGTATTTCTCAATAAAGTAATCGACAAGGAAAAAGGGAAGGTCCTCGATATGCTCGCGTAGCGGCGGCAGGACGATAGGAACGACGTTAAGGCATAAGAACCGACATTCCCCATATCACATTCATGAGGGATTATATTTCGATACATTCTTGTTTCTGAATTAATATTACCACTTTTACATTTTTCAACAAGTACTTTTTTCAATTAAAATAGTATTTTCCTCTGAATTATCACTTTCTTTGTGTTTAAATCCTCCAATTAGAGACACCTCTCCATCGACTCACAAAAAAATGTGGCAGTTTAAACAGAATAACATCGCAATCGTTCAATCCGGGATAATATTTCGGCAAATAACCTCTTGTCTATCCCAACCTCAGCCATTTGAAACGTAATATATCCGCTGTGTCTGACAATCTTCGCTCCGATTTTGATAAATTTCACGAGGAGGCTGCGTAGTGACCAGTGTTTGATTTTCTTCGGAAGAACAAAACGTCGCAGGAAGTTGCCCAAGTTGTAAGCCAGAACAAACAGCCAGAGCCTCACCTGATTGGAGACGAAACGCTTGCATGAGAGTCGGGTCCAGTTCAGAGCATACTTGCCCTCCTTAATCCACTGCTCAGCTCTGCCACGGCCATTGTAGAAGTGTACCACGCCTTCTGGCTTGGCGCTCATGTTGGTCACGATAAATCCCACTCTTGGGAATAACTCCCCTTGGTGCCATTCAACCTTGGCGACCACTCGCCTCGATTGATCCCAACTGGCCGCTTTATATTGAAATTCATATAACGATACAATCGGTTTCCTCGGCGGTCGTCCAACTGGCCGAGTCAGCAGGTATCGTATCTTTTCATAGAGTATCTCATTTGCGGGAAGCCGAATGGCATACAAATAGCCGTTTCCCTCCAGATAATCATAAATCTCAGGCTTTGCGAATGCAGCATCGCCTCGAAAGTATTTCCTATTCTTCTTGCTCTCGTATCTCTTGACGATCGGTTCCAGAACTTCCTTCCAACGATCAGCACTGTGAACATTACCAGAGCGAAGTAGGACTCCTTCACAATCCCCGAACTGATTGAAGCAGAACACTGGATGAAAACAGGTACATCCGAAATGACCGTTGTAAGCTGATCCTTCCTGCTGGCCATGTACCGGACTCTCCGAACTGTCCATGTCCAGAATGATTCGTTGATGCTGTGTTTTACTCATCGCTTTTTGAACCCACTTGCCATTGATATCTGACAAGTTTCTGAGATTGTCATGCTGAGTCAGTATATCAGTTTCAAAACGTCCTATCGTGTTGGAGCTGGCAGCTTGCCTGCCTTTGTCCTTCTTTCCGGTAATCGCTCGCATGACGGGATCAACGGATAATCGCTCGGCGTCATTTACATCTTCATATCCTGCAAGACGGCTGTATATCGATTGACGCAGGAGAGTAGATATATCATGTTGGATATTACGGCCTGTGCGTTTATCGGTAAAAACCGCTGATACCGAATCAAATAATCCCAGTGCGTAATCAAGGTCACGATACGCAAGAAGTCCACCGTTTGATGTCACCTTTGCACCATGAAATTCAAGCTTTATTCCTCCATCAAAACCTACTTTGATTCTTTCACCCTCTGGATGATCAATATTTATCCGCCATTTATGAGTCTTATTTATTGTAATATAACATGTTCTGGCGACTTTGACAACCATTTTTCGGGTCTAATATGGCGAATGGGGGCTAAATCTAAGTGTTTTTCCTGTGACACAAGTCACAAGTATAAGGAGAGACGAAAAAGATGTCAAGAAAAAGTTTCAATTTAGTTCAGCTCCCCACTTTCGTGAGGACAAGCTTGAGGTTACCTCTCCATTACTACAACAGCATACCTGACAATCTCCAATTTGCATTAAAGTAGATACAAAAGATTGACAACCCGATTAAAATCGTTATATTTGGTTATGTAAAGCAATGTGTTTTGATTTGAGAGGATAAAAGATGGCTTACAAAGACCTTAACGAATTCGTCGAGACGTTGAAGAAGAAAAATGAGCTTAAGGTGATAGACGTGGAGGTGGACGCGGAGCTTGAGATCAGCGAGATAGCGGATCGAACGGTCAAGAATGCCGGTCCAGCTCTTTTATTTACTAATGTAAAGGGTCACAGCGTCCCTGTGCTTATCAATACGTTCGGGTCGATGGAGCGCATGGTACTGGCGCTGGAGTCCGACAGTTTGGAGACGATAGCCGGGGAGATAAAGGAGCTTCTGGAGCCGAAGATGCCTGCCACGCTCATCGGAAAGCTGGAGATGCTCCCCAAGTTGAAGCGTTTGGGCGACCTTGCCGCCAAGCTGGTGAGTAAAGGGGCATGTCAGGAGGTGGTTGAAACCGAGAATCCCTCATTCGACAAGTTCCCTATCATCAAGTGCTGGCCCGGGGATGGGGGACGATATATTACGTTGCCTCAGGTGATTACAAAGCATCCGACCTTGGGTACGCGCAATGTGGGGATGTACAGGTTTCAGGTCTTCGACGAACGCACCCTCGGGGCCCACTGGCAGAGGCACAAGGGTGGAGCGCAACACTACAGGGTGGCCGAGGAGTTAGGGCAGCGGCTTGAGGTGGCAATTGTCCTCGGGCCTGACCCTGCTACCTTGTATGCCGCAACTGCGCCGCTTCCGGATGAGATAGATGAGTTTATGTTTGCGGGATTTCTGCGCAGGAAGCGAGTGGAGCTTGTAAAGTGCAAGACTGTGGATTTAGAGGTGCCTGCAAACGCTCAGATCGTGTTCGAGGGATACGCAGAGCCAGGCGAGCGGAGACTTGAGGGTCCATTCGGAGATCACACCGGGTACTACTCGATGGAGGACGATTATCCAGTCTTTCATCTGACTTGTGTTACGCACAAGCGTGACCCCATATATCCGACCATAATCGTAGGACCTCCTCCTATGGAGGATGCCTATCTGGGAAAGGCTACAGAACGGCTCTTCCTGCCGCTGGTCAAAACGAGTATTCCGGAGATAGTGGACATGCATTTGCCTATAGAGGGCATCTTCCACAATCTGGCGATAGTCTCCATGGACAAGAGATACCCGGGACACGCCAAGAAGGTGATGCACGCCCTCTGGGGTTTAGGACAGTTGATGTTTACGAAGGTGATCATAGTGGTGGATAAGGATTGCGATGTTCAGGACTTGAAGGAGGTGGTATGGAAGGTTGGGACTCATATAGATCCCAAGCGGGATGTGGTATTTGGCGAGGGTCCCGCTGACGTTCTGGACTTTGCGACACAGCTTCCGGACTATGGTACGAAGATGGGCATTGACGCTACGAGGAAGTGGAAGGATGAGGGTTTTCTGAGGGAGTGGCCAGATGTGATGGAAATGTCCAGGGAGGTAAAGGATAGGATAGATCAAATATGGGAACAACTGGGAATCTGATCCCCGATTTAATCGGGGAAAGAATGATAGAAGGGGCCGGACTAGGGGATATATACAAAAAGGTGATGGGGGGAGAGCGGCTTTCGTTCGACGACGGTGCCCAGCTCTATAGGTCGGACGATTTAAGCGCCGTCGGGTATCTGGCTAACATCGTACGGGAACGTAAGAACGGCAACAGGGCTTACTACGTCAGGAATCAACATATCAACTACACAAATGTGTGCAACAAATTCTGCACGTTCTGCTCGTTCTACGATGTGCCGAAAGGTGAAAACGCCTATACGCTTTCACCGGAGGAGATTCAGGCCAAGCTATTAGAACATATAGACGTCCCTATCATGGAGATACACATGGTGGGAGGCGTCAATCCAAAACTGCCGTACGAGTACTATCTGGATATTTTGAGGGCGATCAAGCAGATTCGGCCCGATGCGTATCTGAAAGCCTTTACAATGGTGGAACTCGTCCAGATAGAGCGAGTGGCCAAAAAACCACTGGAGGAGACGCTCTTAGAGCTTAAAGAGGCGGGCATGGACGCTGTCCCCGGAGGTGGAGCAGAGGTAATGACAGAGCGCGTGCATGAGGAGCTCTTTCCGCTGAAGATAGGGGCGGACGAATGGCTCAGTATGGCTCGTTCTGTGCATCAGGTGGGATTGAAGTCCAACGCTACGATACTCTACGGACATATGGAGTATCCTGAGGAGAAGGTGGAGCATCTGATTAAACTCCGGGAACTTCAGGACGAGACGGGGGGATTTTTGAGCTTTATACCACTGTCCTTCCATCCTGAAAACACCGAGCTGGACCATCTTCCGGGCCCGACGGGATGTATGGACTTAAGGGAGGTGGCTTTAGCCCGTCTGATGTTGGATAATTTTGATCACGTAAAATCGTTCTGGATTATGATAACTCCCGAGGTGGCTCAGCTCTCACTGTGGTACGGAGCAGACGATATAGACGGGACGATTGTGGAGTACGAGATCACCCGGCCGGAGGATGGACGAAAAGAACAGGCACTAACGCGGGAGCAGTTGATAGATATGATAACAGAGGCGGGACGTGAACCAACTGAGCGTGATCCTATGTATAATGTGATCAATGAACCAGTAGACAGAATGTAGGGGCGAACCCATGTGTTCGCCCAAAGTTTCAGGGCAGACACGTGCGTCTGACCCTACTTTTTGATGTCTACTATATAAGGCCTATAGATATGAAAGGCATTTCAGATATAGCAGAAAAGGTCTTCTCCCAAGAGAGATTGGAATTTAAAGACGGCATCAGGTTGTTTAAGCATCACAACCTGCCTGAGTTGGGAATGTTAGCCGATTATATAAGGCACAAGAAGCATCCCGCCAAGATGGTGACCTTTAATATTGGTCGGAACATCAACTATACGAACGTTTGCTGGGTGAGATGTTCTTTCTGCGCCTTCTACCGCCCGCCCGGATCTGATGAGGGATATCTGCTCTCAAAGGAACAGATATTCGACAAGATCCAGGAGTTGGTAGATGTAGGGGGGGCCGAGCCCTACTCATGTGAAATCCTGATGCAGGGCGGACTCAACCCCAAGTTGAGGATAGATTACTATGAGGATCTGCTAAGCTCCATCAAGGAGCGCTTCCCCGTGCACATACATTCTCTTTCAGCCACGGAGATTATATATATAGCCCATATCTCGCGCCTTGCTATAAAAGAGACGATAGAGAGGCTAAGGGACGCAGGCCTGGATTCTATCCCCGGAGCAGGGGCGGAGATTTTATCCGACGATGTTCGGGACCAGATAGCCTTCAGGAAGGATACGACCCAACAGTGGCTGGAGGTGCATCAAACGGCGCACAATTTAAGTATAAGGACGACTGCGACTATGATGTACGGGTCGGTCGAGACCGACGAACAGCGCGTGGAGCACCTTCTGAGGATAAGGGAGCTTCAGGACGAAGCGGGAGGTTTCACGGCGTTTATAGCGTGGAGCTTTCAGCCGGACGAAACCGAGCTTGCCCGGAGCGGCGGCTGGAACGGAAAGAAGGCCACCGGCTACGATTATCTGAGGACCATAGCTGTCGCACGCCTTATGCTGGATAATATAGACAACTTTCAGGCGTCGTGGGTAACGCAAGGGGAGAAGATAGCTCAGATCGGGCTTAAGTACGGGGTCAACGACTTCGGCAGCACAATGATGGAGGAGAACGTGGTGAGTGCGGCAGGAACCAGATTCCAAATGTCGATTGAGAAGATACATCATCTTATAACTGATGCGGGTTATGAGCCGCGCCGCAGGAATACGAAATATCAGATATTAGATTCTTCCGAGGAGCGATGCCAGTCTTAGGCGCTGTAAGTTTTCTAAATTCCAAGCCGCTTTTATACGCTTTAGAAAGATGCCTGATCAGTCACGACTTCCAGATTATCTTCGACGTTCCATCCGCCTGTTCGGATAAACTTGCGCGCGGCGAGACCGAAGTGGGCCTGATACCTTCTATTGAGTACGCCAGGAGTCCCGACCCTTATCATATAGTCCCCCAAATATGCATATCTTCGTATGGTCCTGTAGCGAGCGTGGGGTTTTTTGCCCCACAGATTGAACAGATTGGCAAGATCAAAACTGTGGCGGTTGACAGAAATTCGAGATCGTCTGAAGCGTTGACGAAGATCGTTTTAAAGGAAAAATACGGGATAGAGCCTCATTTTATACGATGCCGTCCTGACCTGGATTCTATGCTCGAGAAAGCCGATGCAGCGTTGATGATTGGAGACAGTGTGTTGGACAGTCTGGCTGAGATCCCAAGACTCGATATGGGAGACGAGTGGACGGAGCTTACGGGACTCCCCTTTGTCTACGCCTTCTGGTCGGGACGCAGGGACGCTCTGTCTCAAGAGAGTGTTCAAACGTTGATTCAGGCTGCAGAAGTCGGAACTGGTCATATAGACGAAATATCCTCCGAATACGCCCAGAATCATCCCGGATCATCGGAGGTTTACAAGGATTATCTAAAAAATAAGATAAATTACATCCTCGGTGACAGAGAGATTGAGGGACTTAGAGAGTTTTTTAGGTATAGTAGCGGTCTGGGGTTGATCCCCGATTTAACCGGGGAACGGATGCCCGAAATCAGGTTTTACAACAGGTAAGGAGTTCCATAGAGATCTCGGAACAGATCGAACAGATTTACACCGCCAAGTGGGTGCTGCCCGTCGCGACTCTGCCGATAGAGGACGGAGCCGTAGTTATTCGCGATTCGACTATCCTGGATTTTGGAAAGAGACGGGATATACTGGGGACATACGGCGGAGAAATTTCTGACTTTGATGATACGATTATCCTTCCGGGTCTTGTCAACGCCCATACGCATTTAGAGCTATCTTCTCTAAAAGGAGAGATAAGAAACGAAGGGGATTTCGTCGATTGGATTAAGAAGCTCGTACTAAAAAGGTGGAGGCGCAGCCCGGAAAAGGATGAAGAGGCCATAGAGCAGGCTATCGGCGAAGTGATCTCTACGGGGACTGTGGCTATTGGTGACGTGACTAATACGGGGTCTTCTGTCCCTTTGATATACAAAAGCCGGCTTACAGGCGTAATTTTCCACGAATTGATCGGATTTGCTGAAGATAAGGCGGAAGAGGTTTTTCAAAAGGGCACGGAGCTTCTTAGCGACTTTCCCGAAAGCAAACGCCTAAAATATGCTCTGAGTCCGCACGCTCCCTACTCTGTCTCACCTCAGCTTTTCAGACAAATAAGGGAGCGTGATCAGATCAGGACTGTTCACCTTTGCGAGTCAGAGGAGGAGATTCTTTTTATAGATACGGGACAGGGCAGATTCAAGAGATTCCTCCAGTTCGCAGGCGCATGGGACAGTGAATGGGAGATCCCCGAAACCACTCCAGTGCAATATTTGGATAAGCTGAATTTCTGGGACTTTCAGACGCTGGCTGTGCACGTTGTGCATCCTACAGATGAGGATATCGAGATATTAAAGAAAAGGAAAGTGAGCGTGTGTCTGTGCCCCCGCAGCAACAGGAACTTGAGGGTCGGCGTGGCCCCCCTCGGTCGGTTTATGGATGCTAATATAAACGTCTGTATAGGGACGGACAGCCTTGCCAGCGTGGAAGACCTGAATCTGTTCAACGAGATGAAGGCTATGCACGAATTGTATCCGGACGTAGCGCCGCAAAGGATTGTGGAGATGGCAACGTTGAACGGAGCTACGGCTTTGGGGCTGGATAAGAATGTAGGGAGCATACGGAAGGGCAAAGCAGCGAGTATGATTGCCATAGGTTTAGACGGTAGAACAGTGAAAGATCCTTACGAATATTTAGTTGAATCGGTTGAACAGAAGATGATCGAACCTCTATCGACCTGAAAATCATGGATCATAGGCCCTGCTTCCCTCAGGATAATGCAGGATTGGCCTGCGTTGTGGGATGCCTCCGGACTACAATCCAACAGGCCTACTGGTAAGTGTGCTTGGAACTTCGGCAGATCGGTTACAAAAGTGATGAACAGGCTGACGAATACTATAGTCACCTACGGTAGGATGATCAAGTTCTCCCACAGCGTCTTTGCGCTCCCCTTTGCCTTATCTGGGGCAGTTTTGGCGGCGGCAAAAGTGGGTATAAGTTCACAGCAGGTGTTCTGGATAGTTTTAGCTATGGTGGGAGCGAGGAGCGCGGCGATGGGATTCAACCGTCTGGTGGACAGAAGGATAGATGAAGTAAATCCCAGAACTCGCAATCGGGAACTGCCGCAGGGACTCCTGTCGCCTCCCGCCGTGGGGATATTTGTCGTTCTTTCGTCGCTGGTGTTGGTATTTTCGGCATACAACCTGAATCCGTTGTGTTTCTATCTATCGCCTCTGGCTTTGGCTATTGTCTTTCTTTACTCTTATACGAAAAGGTACACCTGGGCGACTCACCTTTTTTTGGGCTTATCGTTGAGCCTTGCCCCCATAGGAGCTTGGATAGCTGTAACGGGCACTCTGGACGCCGCGCCGCTTATATTGGGTCTCGCGGTTCTGATGTGGGTTTCGGGCTTCGACGTTATATACGCCTGTCAGGACTACGAGTTTGACACTTCCAATAAGCTCTGCTCCATCCCTCAGAGATTTGGAATCAGATGGGCACTAATAACAGCGCGCATATTTCATATAATCTCGCTGTTTTTGCTTTTATCTATCAAGGCTCTGTTAGGGCTGAGCAGTATCTATCTTGCAGGGGTGATAATCGTCGGGGCAGTCTTGATCTACGAACATAGCCTTGTAAAGTCCGATGATCTGTCTAAGGTAAATGTCGCCTTTTTCAATATGAACGGAATTGTCAGCATCCTCTATTTCGCATTTACTTTGGGGGATATCTTGTGCAACAGCAAAATGCCTTCTCTGCTCAATGGTTAGCTATAGAAAACGCAAGCCCTAATAGATAAAAGACATGTGGACTGATTTTCTAACAAAAGAGGAACGGGATTATTGTTTATGCCTTCTCATTGATTTGAAATATTGCCCATGGGTCCAACCCTTGATCAAAAAAATTGAAAAAGGGGGTGGAATTTGTAAAGAAACTAAACCGCTTCTTTTCGAATTACGGTTTGCAGCGGAACTGTATCATTTAGGATTATCGGCTGACTATGAACATAAAGCTGGTATGAAAAACTCCACTGTGGATTTTAGAATTAAAGATGATTCTTCATGGTTGATCGAGCTTGTAAGCATAAATATAAGTGATGCCGTAAAGCGTGCAACAAAAGATGAAGGACTATTGTCCACTACCCTTCTACGGTCTGATGCAGAGGATAAAAGGCAAAGCGTGGAGGGTGAGATTATCAAGCTTCAAGAAAAAGTAGGGGAAAAGGTGTACTCAAACGATAAGCCTATTAAATTCCCTCCTATTTCAGACAATGTTTTTAGTCTAATCTTGGTTGATATGAGAGGCTATCTTGATGGCGGTGGCGATGTTTTTGATTATGATGAAATTGCACAGGGAAAGTCTGGGTTAGCATCTAAGAATAGATGGGTAAATTGCTGGAACGGCAAACCTATCGAAGGGATATTTGAGAATGATAATCCTCTTCGGGCTGCAAAGAATATACAGGAAAGAATTCATTTCTTAGGTTTTGTTGAAGATGAAAAAGGATACGGACAAGGAACGTTGTTAGATCAGACTCATTATTGTCCAAATCAATTATTGCTTGATACCGATGAGTCTGTAAAGGCAGTTTATAACAAAATGCCTTTCAGAAAAGAAAAAGTGAAAGCCATCTAATACCTTTTTATACGAGGAGAATTGACTAGATCCAAAGAAGGACAAGATTATGGCCACAGTAGAAATTAAAGATATTCTAAACGCTGTTCCTCAACTGTTAAACATACCTTTTAAGCGGATCTGGTACAGCTATGACGAGGGAGCGGATGTAGTGTATCTAAACTTCAAAAAGTCACGTCACGCTGATGAAAGTGAGCTTACCGATGATTATATTATTATCAGGTACGAAAAGGCAGAGGTAATAGTGGTGACGCTTCTTCATGCGAGTAAGAGGAAATTTGACACTGCCAGGTAGTATATTATTTGCTATTAGAAAGCCAAATATTCTCCCCGATACGAGTCAATCCAAGCATTCTTACAAACCTTAATCACAGGTAAATGCTATTAAGATGAAACTTGTCAGTTCTTACATCGAAGGTGGGCGTTGGTTAAAGGGAAATCTGCATACGCATACGACGCTGAGCGATGGCAGTCGTCCTCCTGAGGAGGTTATCGCCGATTATGATCAGCGGGGATACGATTTTTTGTCTATTTCAGATCACGATAGACTGGTAAAGCCTGAGGATTATCAGAGTCTTACGAAGATGACGCTAATTCCGGGTGTGGAAGTCACTGCTAACGGTCCTCACATCCTTCATGTGGGGACGAAAGAGAGGATCCAGCCAGATTCCGACAGGCAGGTTGTGATCGAAAAAATAAACGCTCAGGGGGCGATGGCTATCCTGAATCACCCGAATTGGCAGGAAGCTTTCAATCATTGCCCACATGAGTTGATGCGGACTTTAGATGGCTATGCAGGGATAGAGATCTACAACGGAGTGATCGAGCGCGAACCGGGGGTTTCCCTTGCGACGGACAAATGGGATATGTTGTTATCTCTGCGAAGGAGGACATGGGGATTCGCCAATGACGATTCACACATTCCCGGTGACGTGGAGAAGGCGTGGATTGTGGTCAAGACGAACGATAATAGCCTGGAAGGAATATTGGAGGCGATAAGGAATGGGTCATTCTACTCATCCACAGGTGTGGAGATCAGGGATTTTAGGGTGGATGGAGATACGATCTTTGTCTCTACGGAGAACTGCCAGAGGATACGCTTTATAACAAGATACGGCGCGATTCGCTCCACCGTAGATGCTCCTCATGCTTCGTTTTCGATCTCTGAGTTTAAAAATATAGAACCAGACGAGCTGGTCTATGTCAGGGCTGAGTGCTACGGCTCCGGCGGAGCGATGGCGTGGACTCAGCCTATCTTTATCGAGTAGAAGAATGAAACATATTGTTGTGGCTATAACAGGAGCCAGCGGGGCCGTCTACGCGTTGAGGCTTCTAAGAGCCCTCCTTGTGGAGGGTCATCAGGTGGGACTTGTTATATCCAAGTACGGCCGTTTTCTGCTTCAGGACGAGACCGATTTTGAGCCGTCCAAGGAGAAGTTCAGCGATTTTCTGATACGCTTGTACGGGGACGAAGTCAGAAATGGCATCCTAAAGGAGCACAACATAAACGACCTCTCGGCGACTCTGGCAAGCGGCTCTGTCAAGACGGACGGCATGGTCGTGGTTCCCTGCTCTGCAAAGACGCTTTCTGCAATAGCTTGTGGGTCTTCAAGCACACTGCTTGAAAGGGCTGCGGATGTGACGCTCAAGGAGGGCAAGCCCTTGATCATCGTCCCGCGGGAGACGCCGATGAACCTGATACAACTCCGCAATATGGTAGCGGTAGCTGAAGCCGGTGCAAGGGTGGTGCCTGCGATGCCGGCGTTCTATCAAAAGCCCAGAACCTTCGACGACCTGGGAGATTTCATCGCAGGACGCGTTTTGAGTCTCTTGGGAATAGAGCACAAACTCTACCCTGAGTGGCAAGGTTCGAAAAGTTCGGGAGAATAGTAGATGAAAGATGCCATAAGACTCGGACACAGCCCCGATTCGGACGATGCGTTTATGTTCTACGGTCTGGCTGAAGGGAAGATAGACACCTATGGGCTTGAGTTTGAACACGTGGTGGAGGACATAGAGTCCTTGAATCGAAGGGCTCTCAGCGGTGAGTTGGAGGTGACGGCTATCTCAATCCACGCCTACGCCTACGTCTCGGATAACTATTCTCTCTTGACCTCTGGGGCGAGCATGGGGGACCGCTACGGTCCACTGCTGGTTTCTTCGCATTTTACTACTGCAGATGAGATTGTGGAAAAGAAGATAGCGATACCGGGGACTATGACTACGGCTTTTTTGACCTTGAACCTCCTCACCACAGAATTTGAATATATCGTAGTTCCGTTCGATCAGATATTAGAAAGAGTAGCAGATGGGAAGGCAGATGCGGGTCTTATCATACACGAAGGCCAGTTGACGTACAAAAAGATGGGACTCCACAAGATTATAGATTTAGGAGAGTGGTGGCATCAAGAGACGGGACTTCCGCTGCCCTTAGGGGGAAATGTGGTTAGGAAGGATTTGGGCGAGGAGAAGATGAAACTTATCGGGCGGATAGTGCGCGCAAGCATACAATATTCACTGGATCATCGAAAGGAGGCCCTGTCTTACGCCTTAAACTGGGCAAGGGGTATGGATGAGAACTTGGCCGATACGTTCATCGGGATGTACGTCAACGATTACACACTCGACTGCGGACAGAGAGGTAAAAAGGCGATAGAGACGCTCCTCGGACGGGGCTTTGAGGAGGGTGTGATCCCCAAGCAGATTCAGGTGGAGTTTGCCGGCTAAAACAACTTTTTTCCTTACTTGACTTTTGAGTTTCTTTTCCCTATTTTGTCTATCATCCAGATGAAATCAAAATGATATCGCCCTTGTTCTGGTTCAGTAGAGAGATGAGTGGTTGGATTTCGAGGGAATCGAGTTGTGCCTTTATCGTTGCCTGCAGACAAAGGACAGAAAAGAGGACGGACTGATACGCACATCTGTATTCAGGAACTTGCGCCGGTCGAGCTGAAATTCAAAGTGTTACGCTGCTTTGGTTACTCTGCCGGAGCGTATGCATCGGGTGCAGACTTTTATCCTTCTCGGCGATCCGTCCACCACAGCTCTCGTTCTCTGTAGATTAGGCTTGAAAGTGCGTTTGGTGATGCCGGTGATCTTCCTTCCGGCTCCGCCCTTTCTCTTGGGTGATCCTCTGCGCGCAACGGTATTGCCGCTGACAGGACCTTTGCCGCAGATTTCGCATCTCCTTGCCATGTTAAGTTGACCTCACTTTCTATTTTTCTGAATTGTTTTAAGAAAGAGATAAAGATAAAATCTAACAGATATGCTGGTTTAAAGCAAGCACTTTTTGATATAGACTTGCGTGGGGTCGGCCCTGAGTCTGTGCCCGATTTAAGCGTATTTAGAGGGTAGACGCTCGCGTCTTCGCCTACTAACGGGGACAGTAGTATTTGCAGGAAAGGAGGATGGGCAACCTCTCTTTCAGGTAGATCGGACAGCCTCAATGCCTTCTGTTATGAGCACGGAGCGGAAATTGCAGATAGGGGTGATCGGAGCGGGATGGTTCGCCTCAAGGAGGCATATGCCTGACCTTGCAGCATCGCAGGATGCCGAGATTGTGGCTATCTGCAGGCGCAGCGAGGTTCAGCTCAAAAAGATGGCCGATTACTTCGGTGTGGAGCGCACATTCACCGATTACAAAGAGATGATAGAGTCGGTGGAAATGGACGGTGTTGTGATCGTCACGCCTCCATCGCTGCACTACGAACAGACGGTCTTCGCTCTGGAAGGAGGCCTGCACGTTTTATTAGAAAAGCCGATGACTTTAACCTCTGATGAAGCCAAAAGGCTTGTAGAACTTTCAGATGGGATGGGATCAGTTCTTATAGTGGCTCTGAATCCCCCTTACGGGGCTCATACAAACTATGTTAAGGACCTTATTGGATCTGGCGAGTTAGGAAAGATAGAGGCTTTAGCGTTAAGTTGGGTGGGCAACGTAGGACATGTCTTCGGAAAGGTCCCTGCTCCCGAATCGCTTCCGGGAGTCGTCCCTCCTACGCTCTACAGATCCGATCCCTCCTTGAGCGGTGGAGGGTACTTCATAGACGGCGCTTCGCACCTTGTTTCGGAGGTCCTGTGGACGACCGGCCTAAGGCCAGTGGAAGTTTACGCCTTCATGGACAATCCGGATATGGATTTGCGTTCTGCCGTATCTATGAAAATGGAGAACGGTTCGATCTGTTCTATTCTGGGAGTAGGAGATAGCGAAATAATCGACCGCCGAGTACAGAAGCGCTACTTCGGTTCTGAAGGCACCCTTGAGGTAGAGGGACTCCCCTTTAGAGTTACGTTCCAAAAGTCCGGATCGTCCCCGGTGACGCTCGAAGAATCGGATATGAGGCAGGTGGAGGGGCCGGTGGCCAATTTCCTGGATGTCATACTTGGGAAAGCGGAGCCCTTATCGCCCGCAACCCATGGCCTGGATGTGGTGGAAGTAGTGGAAGCGGCTTATCGATCGGCGCGGACGGGGCAGGCTGTGGAGCTTCATTGAAATTAGAGACTCCTATGAGCGATTCGACCAAAAGAATCGGTTTAGTCCTGGAGGGCGGCGGGCTCAGAGGCGCTTACGTCGTCGGCGTCTTGAAGGCCCTTTCCCAAAATGGTCTTACAGGCTTCAACTATGCCTTTGCCACGTCATCAAGCGTCCCTACTTTGGCCTACTTTTCCAGCGGGCAGTACGATGACATGGTCGAAATATGGGAGAACCACCTGCACGGGGACAGATTCGTCAGATATTCCAATCTGATCTGCGGTCTTACGCAAAGATACAAAGAATATCCCCTGCTGAACCTGGATTACCTGGTCTATAAAGTCTTTGCCGAGAGGGTTCCCCTTTGCCTTGAGGAGGTCAAGGGCTCCAACATCGAATGCTGTTTTACTGTTGCCGATGCACGGACGGGAGAACCGGTATATTTCACAAACCGAAGTGAGGATCTGCTTAAGGTGATCTACGCCTGTCTTTCGCTTCCGGGAGCCTGTCCCTCGGAAGTTGAAATAGATGGAGCCTTCTACACAGACGGAGGCATAGCCGACGCCATACCCGTCAAGAAAGCCCTGGACTTGGGATGCACACACCTTCTTATTGTACTGACACAGATGAAGGGGTACAAGAAGAAGAGACAATCAGATGCAGAACTCTTGATATTTAGAAATTACTTCAAGAATGCAGCGTCCGGGGTTATGGGGGCCATACAGAACCGGCACAATACGTACAATGAGACGATTTCTTACATATCTCAACGAGAGGCTGGGACTCTACTACCGAATGGAGAGGAAAAAACTACCGTAGTATTGCGTCCCAAGGCTAAGACGCCTGCAGGTAAAATAACGAAGGACCGAAAAAAGATAGTCGAAACGCTGAATATGGGATACGAAGACGCGCTCGAAATGCTGGACTCTATTGAAAGGCTTTTTAACCCGATTAATTCATAAACTTGGTGGAGTCATTGCGAGGAGCAAAGCGATCCCCGATAGAATCCGTCGGGGAAGCAATCTCAAGGTTTTATAGTGGTCTCCTATGAGAGCCGGAGAGTATTACATCTACCACAGTAACCCCCGATTAAATCTATCGGGGGGATTGCTTCGCCTTCGGCTCGCAATGACACCGAAGGTGGTTAAACGTCATAACTATAATATAATACAATCCTTTAATTAATATACGACCTTTGTTTGTGAATTATTCGGGTTAATTGAGAAAAACGTTCACAGCGAAAGGGATGTTGCAATGTCATCTTTGAAAGGTAAGACGGACAAGAATTTTGAAGAACCGCAAGAGCCCCTCCCGAATGAGGGAAAAGAACGCACTCGAAAGAGGGCGCTCGAATATCTGCGCCGCTATATTCCTCATCCTTACATTGTGAATCAAAGACTTAAAAGACAGTCCGCCAGATCCCCGTCTGGGAAGAAAAGAAAATGATCATAATCGCTTCGATCATCTTCGGCCTGATCGTTGGAGGCCTGATCAGATTCCTCGCTCCGAAATTTGGCGATTCGACTGCAAAGATTATGATCACCGTAATACCGATGTTCGTCGGAGGAATGGCAGTAAAACATTTTACCGAAAGCGTCGGCGCGACGGGGCTCTATGTGCTCGGACTCTTTGTGGGCATCATCTTGCATTTTGTCATCTTCAGGCGGGCAAGAGGAAGATACGACGGAGAAATCAGGTAGACAGCAAAGCGTAGACCTCTGATTGAATCTATGGGGGTAGACAGGGGCACCTCTCCCGTCCCTTTAGGGTCTCGGGACACCAAGAGTAGGACGGAGATTCTTGTCTGTCCTCAAAGTATCCATGTCAGACAGGAATGTCTGACCCACCACACTTTTTGGGAAAAGGCTTACCTTGGCGCTACGCTGAAATGATGTCCTTTAGAGATCCCTACTGAACTTTTACCGTTGATTTTCATCTGTTGAAAAACGTCAAGGAGGAGAACATGAATATCATAGAGATTCATGATGTGTGGAAGACATATATAATGGGCGACGTTAAGCTGGACGCTTTAAAGGGTATCGATCTTACGGTGTATCAGGGGGAATATCTTTCTATTATGGGACCCTCAGGCTCAGGAAAGACTACTCTGTTCAACATGATCGGTGCGCTGGACCGACCGTCAAAAGGAAAGGTGCTCATCGGCGGGGCGGACATCGGCGGCCTCGATCAATACCATATTGCATACCTTCGCTGTCACAGCATCGGCTATATCTTCCAGACGTTCAACCTGATTCCAGTTATGACGGCGCTGGAAAATGTATCACTTCCTATGGTCTTTGCCGGGCTAAGCAGGGAGGAATATGACCGGAAGGCAGCTCGCAAGCTTGAACAAGTGGGACTTGGAGATCGCCTGCACCATAAACCCTTTGAGCTATCGGGCGGCCAGCAACAGCGCGTCGCTATCGCAAGGGCTATGGCTAACGATCCCAAGATCATCCTGGCGGATGAGCCCACGGGAAATCTGGATCTCCAAACGGGCGCCGAGATCATCGAATTGCTGAAGGTGATGAGTAAGGAAATTGGAACGACAGTTGTAACTAACACTCACGACCACAAGATGTTAGTAGCCTCCGACAGGGTAGTTGATCTGAGAGATGGAGCTGTTGACCAGGTAAGGAACAGGGACGAGATCGATATCCACGAGGGGACGATCCAGACTAGGTGATAGCCTTCGTAGTTTCTCTTTAATCTGCCCTACGGGATCTTACAGAAATGGCTCTGTTACTTTATCAGTTCATCTGGCAGCTCATCTAGAAGGTTCTCATCTTTCTAACTTTACACAAGCCTCAGTCTGTTCGCATCCAGTATCCAAATATCTCCCAGATCTTATAAATATGAGAGGTCGGAACAATAGCACTTACAGGAGGTTAAATCTTGGACGAGGACAGGGATACTGGTGAAGATAGAGATAAGGTCTATCCTGACGTATCAAACTGCATATTTCTCATATTTATAGGTTGGGGTGCATCTACCGTACTGGGGTTGATGCTTTTCCCTATTCCTGTTCTGACGGATAACCTGAAGCTTCTGCTGATCAGCTTGGGGACAATAGCTTTCTTGATCGGTTTGGGCCTGAGAAAAAGGGGTCATGCGACGGTTTGGGAGGTTTTGGGCTTAAGAGAATTTCCATTGAGGATACTTTGGCCCGTAGTGCTTATCTCCTTGTCTTTATCGGTGTTGATAAGCGAATTGGATAATATAATACAGGAGTTTTTCCCTGCGCCCGATTTTGTGACCCAGATGTTTGTAGATCTTATGACAGCAAATAGCTGGACAGGGGTTTTGGAGGTGATATTTTTCATTGCGATTGTGGCTCCTGTGGGAGAGGAATTGTTGTTCAGAGGGCTTTTCCAATACGGGCTGGTTAAGAATAGGGGGAGGCTTAAAGGTGTGTTCTATTCGAGCCTATTTTTCGCCGTGTTTCACATGATTCCCTGGCAAGCTTTCGGGGCATTTCCGGCGGGATTGACCCTGGGATTTATAGCTTTGAAGGCAAATTCGGTGTTCCCTTCGATTCTGGCTCACGGTCTGTTCAATCTCCTTCCGATAGTGCTCTTAAATGCCGGAGATTCGTTCGCTATCCCAGGTTACAATGTTATTCCTTGCACAGAGGAGGTCGTTCACACTCCGCTTTCCCTTGTGATCACAGCCGCGTTTGTTTTTTCTGGAGGAATGTACATGTTTTCAAGGGGACTGGAGGACACAAAGTTAGAACAGATAAGGTCTTAAGAAAAGATAAGGTCATAAGAAAAGATAAGGTCATAAGAAAAGATAAGGTCATAAGAAAAGATGAGGTCTTTAGAAAAGATGAGGTCTTTAGAAAAGATGAGGTCTTTAGAAAAGATGAGGTCTTTAGAAAAGATGAGGTCTTTAGAAAAGATGAGGTCTTTAGAAAAGATGAGGTCTTTAGAAAAGATAGGGTCTTAGATTATGACAGGATATTCCCACTATTGAGGAACGTGGGCTACAACGGATTTGTGTCAATAGCGTTAGAGGGAAAAACAAGCCCGCTAAGGCTACTGGCCCGAAGACGGAGAAGTATCTAAGGTCGTTTATGAGGTAGTAGCTTAGTCTTTAAAACTGAACGGGAGATAGATTGAAAGTCTCGCTTTTTATCACTTGTCTAGCTGATCTGTTCTATCCTCAGGCAGGAGTGTGCTCTGTAAAAGTGCTGAAGGGCCTGGGCGTGGACGTGGATTTTCCAAAGGGCCAGACGTGCTGCGGTCAGCCCGCTTTCAACAACGGCTTTTGGGATGAGACGAGAAGGCTTGCCAAGAGGATGATAAGGGTCTTTGAAAAGAGTGAGTATGTCGTGGCTCCTTCGGGGTCGTGCGTCGCTATGGTGAAGGAGTACTATCCTCTGCTCTTTGAAGACGACGACAGGATGAAAAGAGAAGCTGAAGAGTTGGGGAAAAAGTGCTATGAATTTGCCGATTTTCTGGTAAATGTCCTCGGTGTTAAGGATGTGCATGCGCACTTTGAAGGGAAGGTGACCTATCATTTTTCCTGCCATCAAAGGGCAATAGGTCTTACCGATGAGTCGGTCAGATTGATAGAGTGCGTGAAGGGCGCAGAGTACATCCAGATGGAGGGAATGGATAAATGCTGTGGATTCGGCGGGGCGTTCTCCGTGAGGTACCCCGAGATCTCCGGTGCTATGTTGAAGGATAAGACTGACTCGATTGCGGGATGTAAGGCAGGAGTGGTAATTGCAAACGATGCGGGCTGTATGATGAATATAGCAGGAGGATTGAAAAGAAGGGGGATCGAGACAAGGGTAATGCATATTGCGGAGCTTTTAGTAAAAGGGAGAGGTGTAGAGTCAACTAAAGAGTAGACAGGGAGGGGTGAGGTGCCCCTGTCTACTGTCTGCTTGTTTTCTGGGAGCTATACTTGAACAGACATAACTTTACACAGGAAAGCTCAGAAGCTATCAAGGACGAGCTTCTTCAGGTTGCGGTAAAGAGAGCGACTGATAAGTTTGTGGATGGGAGGATAAAGTCATTTGCTGAGATTCCCGACAGGAAGGCCCTGGTTAAGAGGGCAAGGGAGATCAAAAGGAAGACTATCGAGGGTCTGGATAGATATTTAGATGAGCTTGAAAAAAATGTATCTCGTGCCGGGGGAATTGTCCACTGGGCCTCAGATGCTGATGAGGCGAGGAAGATTGTCGTTGGGATAGCTAAGGACAGGAAAGTTAAGTCTGTCGTAAAATCGAAGTCTATGACGACCGAGGAGATCGAGCTTAATGCTTCTTTGGAGAGTGCGGGAATTGAGGTGTCGGAGACAGATCTGGGGGACTTCGTCATTCAGCTTGCGGGGGAGCGACCATCTCATCTTGTGGCTCCTATGATCCACAAGACGAAGGAACAGACTGCAGAGCTATTTTCTCAAGAATTTGGAGAAGAATTTCCCCCTTCAGCCGATGCGATCGCAGGCAAAGCGAGGAAAGTTCTGAGGGAAAAATTCAAAAACGCCGATATGGGGATCACGGGAGTGAACTTCGCTATCGCCGAGACGGGGACGGTTTTGGTCATCACGAACGAGGGGAACGCCAGGATGACCATGACTCTGCCTGACGTTCACGTAGCGATTATGGGCATGGAAAAGGTTCTACCGAAGTTGGAAGACGTTCCTGTGTTCTTAAAGCTTGTAAACAGGAGTGCAACCGGTCAAAAGATGTCGATATATGTGTCTTTTGTAACCGGTCCTAAGGCTCCGGATGAGCTGGACGGCGCAAAAGAGTTTCATCTTATCGTTATGGACAACGGCAGGTCGCAGATCTTGGGGAGCCCTTTTAGGGAGTCTTTATATTGCATTAGATGCGGTGCGTGTCTTAACGTCTGTCCTGTGTACGGAAAAGTCGGCGGGCACGCCTACGGAGGCGTCTATTCGGGACCGATAGGTTCAGTACTGACACCGTTTTACGAAGGAGATGAGGAGTTCTTTGAACTTCCGCATGCTTCTTCTCTATGCGGTGCGTGTCAGGATGTCTGCCCTGTGGGAATACAGATTCCAAGGATGCTTATTACGTGGAGGAATCAACTTGTAAAGAGGAAGATCGCATCCTGGGGCGAAAGGTTCATATTTAAGCTCTGGGCAATGGGGCTGTCCTCAAGCGTCCTTTATCGTCTGGGCTCATGGGCTTCCAGACTCCTTTTTAACCTATCCGCGCGGGACGGATGGATAAAACGGCTCCCACTCCCAATTTCAGGATGGACGGATAAGAGGGATTTTCCGGCATTTGCTAAAAAGCCGTTTCGAGCAATGTGGAAAGATATAAAATAGTAGACAGTAGTTAGTAGACAGGGCATCCCTACTCCTCCCCGTCTACTGTCTACGAGATTGCTTAGCTTTGCTCGCAATGACGGTCGTAGGGGGGAGGATGGGCTCCTGTCTACTGATTACTGTTTACTTATTAAGGAGGTAGATGCTATGTTCGATTCTGTGATAGCGATCCTTGTCTTTATATTGAAGATCGTTCTTATGGCGACGGCTATCTGGGCTTACGCTACTGTGCATCTGAAGGGACTTATGTTCCTTGCAATCTATATAGCGTGGACAGATGTGATAGGTTTAATAATAATAGAGAAATGGAAGAGCGATGTCTACCGTAAAATGGACGCCGGCCAAATGAGCATCCCCTGGGGTGAGTCGGCTGACGTGTTTTACACCAGGATCAGCTCTTTCCAGAGTATCATAGGGACAATTATCCTGGGGCTGGGCCTTTTTATTCTGGTAATGGAGATAAAGAAACTCAAGCGATAGGGTAAAAAGATGAGCACGTCTAAGGACATGTTTTTAGCCAGAGTGAAGAGGGCTTTGAGCAGGGGGACATTCGACTACGATCACGATCACAATGTGGATGAAAACGCGGGTTACCTGGGGGCGGGAGACGACATTTTAGAGCATTTTGCGTCTGAGGCACAAAAGGTGGGGATGAGGGTCTATAGGACGAAGGATAGGGATGAGACCATCGATGTGATGCTGAAAATCATAAAAGAAAGTAGAGTCGAATCTATTATCAGATGGGATTTCCCGCTTTGGGATAGGTTGAAAATGGAGGGTGCCTTAAAGGCCAATGGCGTTAAAGTATGGAGGTGGGACCAACTGAAGGATGACGATAACAAAGTTGAGATAATGTTCAACGCGGACATGGGGATTTCAGACGTAGATTGGGCTGTCGGCGAGACAGGGACACTGGTGTTGGTGTCAGATTCCCACAGAGGACGTTCCGTTAGTCTCCTTCCCCCGATTCACGTTGCCTTTGTGGAGCCAAAACAGGTGGTCCCCGATCTTTTCGATCTTTTTGCCGCTTTTAAGGATGAAGGACTAGTCCAAAATACACCGAACTGCATAAATTTCATTACGGGGCCAAGTAAGACTGCGGATATTGAGCTTACTTTAGCTACAGGTGTGCACGGTCCCAAGGAGGTTCACGTTATATTGTTTGAGGGTGGTACGTGAAAGTGCACGGAAGGCCGAGGTCGAGCAACGTCATAAAAGCAAAGCGAAGCGATCCCAATTCTATCGTTTTTGGAATCCAAGATAATCAAATGAGGTAATTCATTTATGTCAGATGAGACTTCAAAGCGGGACAACGTTCTGCTGATGTCAAGGATAGTTGGGGTTTTCTTCTCGCCTAAAAGGACGTTTGAGGCCGTAAGAGATGAAATGCATTGGATCGACTGGGCGGTTCCGCTTCTTATTGCTGTGATTGTGGTAATCGCTGCGGGAAATGCTTTAAGACCGCTTATGGTAGAGCAGCAAAGAGTTGCAATTGAGAAGAATGAGAGTATGTCTTCTGAGCAGAAGCAGGAGATGTTAGAGCAGTTGTGGCAGGCAGAAGGCCAAATGGGTGCGATGACTGCGGTCGGAGGAGGCATAGGTGTTATCTTTACGGCTCTTGTGCAGGCGGTTGTGTTTTTGTTTATGGTGAATGTGGTACTGGGAGGAAAGACGGACTACACACAGATGTTTTCAGTCGTGTCTTACAGTTGGTTGATAGTAACTGTGGAGACAGTCGTTAAGACACTTTTGATGTTGAACAAGGGGACAATGGAGGTCCTTACAAGTCTGACTTTCCTGTTGCCACCCGATATGGAGGACTCCGTCTGGTACGCTGTCGCATACAAGATCGATATTTTCACAATCTGGTATCTTTGTATCCTGGCAATAGGAATAGGGATTGTAGCCAGAATGTCCACGAGCAAGGGGACAAGCATCGTATTTGGACTGTGGGTTCCTTATGCAGCGTCAGGTGTGATTTGGGTGTATTTCTTGAGCAAGATGGGCTAGGCAGGATAGGAGAAAGTCGGATAGCCTTAATACTTGCCAAGTTTCCGCTGTGTGTTTGAAGGACGCAGATCACCGACCGCATCTATTTGGGATTGAAGAATAATCGTTCTTGAGTTATGCCCCGAGATATGGGACTTTCCTTACGCTTAGTAGTTCATGTGTCTGGCTTCGGATTTTCATTCTTGACTTTCCCTGCCGTCTATCTTATACTTCAAAACTGTAGTTATTCGCCTCAAACTTAACTGAGTAAGCCGAAAAAGCCGTGGGAATAAGGGGCTAATGAAGAAGGTCAAGATCTACACGACGGAATACTGTTCTTACTGCGACAGGGCTAAAAAGATACTCGATGGATTGAAAATCGCCTACCAGGAGATAAATATATTCGGAAATTTGGAAATGAGGGACAAAATAATGGAGCTGACAGGGGGACGCAGAGACGTCCCTCAGATATTCATAGACGATAAGTACGTAGGAGACGATGACGATCTTTACAACTTAGCAGTTTCAGGGGAATTAGACGATATGGCATCGGACCAAACAAAAGAGGAAAACCGGGGGAATGGCAATTCAAAGTCTACAGAGATCCTCATAATAGGCTCAGGACCTGCCGGACTGACCGCTGCGCTCTACGCTGGAAGGGCGGAACTCGATACCGTAGTGGTAACGGGTAAGGAGCATGGAGGACAGATATCTATTACGGAGGACATAGAAAACTATCCGGGTTTTACAAACGGAATAAAGGGACCCGAACTTGTTGCGGAGATGACAGCGCAGGCGGAGCGATTCGGAGCTAAGATAGTGTACGACTACGTGCACAAGGTGGATTTCTTGAGCTATCCCTTCAAAGCGTGGACGCATGACACTGAGTATATCGCAAAAGCTGTGGTGATAAGCACAGGCTCATCCCCCAGAATGCTGCAGATTCCCGGAGAGCAGGAATACATAGGAAAGGGTGTGTCCTACTGCGCTACATGCGACGGGTTCTTCTTCAAGGACAAGGAAATAGTAGTGGTCGGAGGAGGAGATGCCGCCGTGGAGGAAGGGATGTTCCTGACCAGATTTGCCACCAGGGTGACCATGATCCACAGGAGAGACAGACTGAGAGCCAGCGAGATCCTTCAGACCAGAGCCAGGAAAAATGATAAAATAGACTTCATCTGGGATACAAAAGTCACCGAGATTATCGGGGACGGAAATGGTGTTACTTCCAGCCGTCTCTTGAACGTCAAGACAGACGAGGAGGCGATAAAGCCTGTTGATGGAGTGTTCATCTTCATCGGCCACTATCCCAACACGGAGATCTTCAAAGGTCAGATCGAAATGGACGAGGTGGGTTACATCATAACTGACAGGGTCCAGCACACAAATATCGAAGGTGTCTTTGCCGCCGGGGATGTGCAGGATTACGTCTTCCGCCAGGCGATTACGGCGGCAGGGACGGGAGCGGCGGCTGCCATAGAGGCCGAGAAGTTCATCGCTGAGCTTGAAAACAGGGCGTATCCTGGAAGATAAGGTCTCACAAGGACAGATCCACTGATCAGACTTTCAGGATGCATAGAATCTTTCTATAAGGACCTTCCGATCAAGGAGAGGATAAGAAAGCTGGGTTCTGCTGGTCTTAAGGCATTTGAGTTTTGGAGATGGAGGGACAAGGAGCTGGATGCCGTCAAGTCAACGGCTTCAGTATCTGGCATGGAGATAGCAGCTTTTCTCAACTCCTGCGGATCGCTGGTCGATCCCTCCAACAGAGAGGACTTCATAGAGGAGACAAAAGACTCAATAGACGCGGCCGTAGAGTTAAATTGGAAAAAGCTCATAGTCGAAGGAGGGCAGGAGATCCCTGTTCTGAGCAGATCTCGACAGCACAAACACATAGTAGATCTTCTAACCCGAATAATTCACAAAAAAGGGCTGTGTATTAATTAAGAGATTGTATTATATTATAGTTATGCTGTTTAACCACCTTCGGTGTCATTGCGAGCCGAAGGCGAAGCAATCTGGATTCTGTTGTAGATGTAATAGTCTCCGGATCTCATAGGAGACCACTATAAAACCTTGAGATTGCTTCTCCGATTGATTCTATCGGGGACCGCTTTGCTCCTCGCAATGACTTCACGAAATTTATGAATTAATCAGGCCAGATCCACGGAGCTGAGATTCGACGGTGTTAGAGTGTCTGTGAGGTTCTTTACGCTGGAAAGAGAACTCGATACGTTGGTGGAAGCTGTGAAGGATATATGTAGAAGATGAAGATCATAACACAAAACCGGCGCGCTCGGCACGATTACCATATACTCGACGCAATTGAAGCCGGAATAGAACTAAAAGGCACTGAGGTAAAATCCTTAAGACAGGGCAAAGCCAACTTAAAGGACAGCTATGCAAGGGTCGAAAAGGGCCAGGTACAGCTTTACAATATGCACATAAGCGCATACGAACAGGGCGGAGTGCACAACCACGATCCTGAAAGGGTCAGAAAATTGTTGTTGCACAAATACGAAATAAAGAAGCTCATCGGAAGGGTCCAAGAGCGCGGGCTAACGCTCGTCCCGCTGAAGGTATATTTCAACAGCTCAGGAAAAGCTAAGGTCGAGATTGCACTGGCAAAGGGCAAAAGGGTGTTCGACAAGCGCGAGGATATGGCAAGAAAAGCAGCGCAGATGGAGATCGACAGGGCCCTCAAAGCAAGTAGACAGTAGACAGGCCACCTCCCTCCCTCCCTTGGGATAGCGAAGCAATCTCACTTAGACTATCTACCGTCCCTGTATGCTGTCCACTTATCATTGGGGGATTTGAGAGTATTATGCTAAGGATCATATTGTTTGCCGCTCTTATTTTTGTTTTTGCGATATTCTGGACAGATGTACTAGCTGAAGAAGCTAAGGTCATCTATACTGACGGGAGCCAAGAGGGAAAGCTAGACATCGTAACGATTGACGAGGTGACCTACATATCAGCCATATCGCTGGGGCGTCAATTCGACGGTCTGCAGTTGCCCTACTGGAATCCTCTGACCAAAAAGATGGTCCTTAGAATGGGCGATAGCCGTATCACCCTTACAGCGTTTAGTCCTCTGATCATCGTTGACGACAACAGCTACAACCTATCTCTTCCCTCCCTTCTCCATCAGGGTTCTGTTTATGTTCCAGCCAAAACCTTTGTTCATTTTCTGAGCAAGACTGTTCCCGGGAAGCTCCGATGGCAGGAAAAGTTCAAAACCCTTGTGGTTGAGACATCTGTGGCCAATATCTCCTCTTTAAGGATAGAGGAAAGAACCAACGGGACGATTGTCTTTATATATACCGAAAAAGATTTTAAGTTAGAAGAGATAGAGGACTACACCAGTAAACCTAAGTGGCTGCACCTAACGGTCTCTGGGGGGAGCCTTGACCCTGAGAAGATAGAGAGATCTCCCAAAAAAGGAGCAGTTAGAAAGATACTGGCTGTACAAAATAAAGACTCAGCTCAAATTTTGTTTCTCCTTGATAAAGACATAAGCAACTACGACATCACCACGAGGGACAGTCCCAGACAGATCGTCCTGTCATTAAGGAGGGCTCAGGAGATAGAGATTGACCAGGAGACGTGGTCTATAAATACCGTAATTATAGATCCGGGACACGGAGGCAAAGACTCGGGTTCTATAGGGCCAACAGGCCTTAAGGAGAAGGACGTAACGTTGGACGTTGCAAAAAGGCTAGGTAAGTTGTTGAAAGAGCGCCTCAAGGTTCAAACGGTACTGACGAGATCATCTGACGTTTATGTCCCCCTTACGGAGCGCTCTCGGATAGCCACGAAGGACAGAGGCAAGGTCTTCATAAGTATCCACTGCAATTCGAATAAGTCGAGGAGAGTCGAAGGGTCGGAGACGTATTTTCTATCTGAGGCTGAGACGGAGGAAGCAAAACAGGTCGCCCAAAAGGAAAATTCAGTTTTAGCTTTTGACACGGGCGTCCCCGGGATAGCCTCCGTAGATCCCCAGGACTTCGTGTTGAGGGATATACAGTACGAGGTCCTTTTAGATATGGCGTCCGGCAATTTCCTGAAAGAAAGCCAGGACCTTGCAGCTTTGATACAGGACGAGATGAGTAAAATCCCAAACCTGAAGAACAGGGGGGTTAAACAGGCGGGCTTCTATGTGATGAAGGGAACACTTGCAAATATGCCCAGCGTGCTGGTCGAGACAGCGTTCTTATCCAATCCCACAGAGGAAAAGCTCTTAAAAAGGACCTCGTTCCGCCAGAAGATAGCAAGGGCTATCTATGAGGCAGTCAAGGAATTTAAGATCGAGCACGAGTCTGAACTGAGTGAAGGTTAAGCCCGGCCTTGTTCTAGTCCTTGCGACCGGTACGTCGTCGAAGGTGAGCTTTTTATGCTCTGCAAGAATTGTCTGGAGCCTGAAGATGTGCAAAAAATGCGATGGCATAGGAATCTACTACCGCAGTGGGAAAAAAGGTGGGATATTCGACATCTGCGATTGCAGCAATGTTATCTGTCAGTGCAGCGGAGAAAGCCCCTACCAGTATTTTGAAGGAGATCAGGCCAGATTCTGCCAGTGCCGGGAGTATCGCAACAAGATAGACAAGGTGGAGCGAATATTCGCAGCTTCGGATATCCCCGAAAGATTTAAGTTCAAGTTTCTGAAAGACTATAAAGAAAAGGACCCCACGGGTGCTGAAATTAGGGGAGTCCCTCAATTGAAAGGTCTTATAAGCAACATAGTCGAAAAGTGCGAAAGTGGCGTTCCATGTAGGGGTCTCTTTTTATGGGGAAACACTGGGAATGGGAAGACCATGGCAGGATGCATCTTATTGAATGAGCTTATGCTGCACTGCCAAAGACAGGGGAGATATCTTAACCTATCCTCTAGTTATTTCCAAAAGCTCAGGGACACCTTCAACCGTGGGAGCGATGATTACGGACGCGCTTTCGAAATAGTAGAGTACGTAAGTAAAGTGTCCTTCCTTGTTATAGACGACTTCGGTGTCCAACGCAATACAGATTGGGAAAAAGAGATGCTTTACGACCTTGTGGATACCAGATACGGGCAGGAGAGGTTGACTTCGGTTACGACTAACCTGAACCTGGACGAGGTGAAATCTTTGGCGGGAGGCAGAATATATTCCCGTTTTGCGGAGATGTGTCACATCGTTAATGTAAAATCGCCCGATTATCGCCTCAAACTGGAAAGATCTTTTGAGATAGGGGGGACGAATTGACTTTTGATGGAGGCTCTGCTCGGACGGCTGGAAAACGACCCGACCGGCTGAGGCCTGTTCAGATTACAAGAAGCTATCTCATACATGCAGAGGGATCGGTTCTGATACAGATGGGAAATACAAAGGTTATCTGTTCTGTCAGCCTGGAAGACCGCGTTCCACCGTTCCTTTATAATACAGGAAAGGGCTGGCTTACCTCAGAATACGGCATGTTGCCGCGTGCTACCAAAACCAGAAACACCAGGGAATCGATTTCGGGAAGGGTCAGGGGCAGAACCTTTGAAATACAGCGGCTCATCGGAAGATCTCTAAGGGCCATTATCGATCTGAATCAGATAGGAGAAAGGACTATCGATATAGACTGCGACGTCATACAGGCTGACGGCGGCACAAGGACGGCCGCCATAACGGGAGCTTATGTGGCCCTAAAGGAGGCCATCTGGGCAATGTTGGAGCAGGAGATAATAGAAAAGGATCCTATAACTGACTCGGTGGCGGCGGTAAGCGTGGGAATAGTCGGGGGAGTTCCGTCTCTAGATCTCTGTTACGAGGAGGATTCTTCGGCCCAAGTTGACATGAACGTTGTCATGACTGGATCGGGAAAATTTGTAGAGGTACAGGGAACCGCCGAAGGTGGGACGTTCTCAGAGGATCAAATGAACAAGATGATAGCCCTTGCCAGAAAGGGCATTGAGGAGCTGACAAAGATGCAACAGGAGGCACTGGGACTTCTGGCCAAGGATTAAGACTCTGTCCCTTTACGCTACGGGCAGCCCAAGCGCCTTGCTCAACATAATAAACATTTCTGAGGGGTCCAGGGTAAACCCCACGGCGAGATTTCCCTTGACTTTTCAATAAATATTTTCTATGTTTCCAGGCAAGCCTTCCTCAATTGGACAAGCCCGTTCCATAAGGGGTAGCACTGTTATTCTCGATAGTTATCACCTATCTTTGGGGGGGTACCCAAGTGGTCAAAGGGAACAGACTGTAAATCTGTCGGCGTTGCCTTCGAAGGTTCGAATCCTTCCCTCCCCACCATACTATTGAATAGACTAAAGACTCCCTGTTTGCCCAACAGATCGGGAGTCGATCTTTTCGGGGATTCAAAAAGAAAAAATATACAAAAATTTCTTGACATAGGATTCAAATCCACTTATATTATTAAGTCTGGATATGCCTGCGTAAGTTGAGGCGATGAGGTAGTTGCTATACGCGGGAATAGCTCAGGCGGGAATAGCTCAGATGGTAGAGCTCCGGCCTTCCAAGCCGGTGGTCGCGGGTTCGAATCCCGTTTCCCGCTCCACTAACAAGATACAAACCCGTGATGGCTTTTAAATGTTGCGGGTTATGTTTTTCCCTTTTTCTATAGCCGAATGGTCCAAAGGCTCGGAATTCTCCTTTAAGAAGGCTGTAGATCGGATAGAAAGATAATCCATCTTGTTCTATCTGGGTGTGACAGTAACATCTCTGCTTTGATAATAGGGCCGACGTAGCTCAGTAGGTAGAGCACATCTTTGGTAGAGATGAGGTCACCGGTTCGATTCCGGTCGTCGGCTCCATTTTGAATCTTTGGGAATCGTAAGTAGTCTCCTTTAAGTATGTAAACCTGCCCTTTGTGCCCTCGCAGGTGGCTTTTGACGCTACGCCTATCTTGAATCAGATGTTATTCGGAATCTATAAATGCCAAGAGATTTGATAATTTTAGTGTGCGGAGTCTGCAACAGGCGAAACTACAGGACGACCAAAAACAGAAGACTTCATCCCGACAGGGTAGAATATAAGAAGTTTTGTCCACTCTGCAGGACCCACACAGTTCATAAGGAGACTAGATAGACTTTGAAGGCCAGTAGCTCTAATTGGCTAGAGCGCCGGACTCCAAATCCGATGGTTGGGGGTTCGAGTCCCCCCTGGCCTGCCAATTTCTAATACGTAGTAACGAAAAAGGAAAAGATGTTCAAAAAGCCCACACAGTTTCTAAAAGAGGTTAAAAGCGAAATGAGCAAGGTGACCTGGCCAACAAGGGAGGAATTGACAAGCTCTACTGGCGTCGTGATAGTTACAAGCTTAGCGTTTGCAGTGTTTATTTTTCTTGTGGATAATATATTAGCCAAATTTTTGGAACTGGTCAAGTAGGGGTACCTTATAATGGCGAAAAAGTGGTACGTTATCCATACTTATTCTGGACACGAAAATAAGGTGAAAAACTATCTGGAGAACGCTATTGCCATTTCAGATCTTGAAGAGAGGATAGGCAGAGTAGTAGTCCCTACTGAGGAAGTCATGGAGATAAAGGATGGACGGAGAATGACTTTGACCAAGAAGTTTCTTCCGAGTTATGTACTTGTGGAAATGGAAGTAGATAGGGACACCTGGTACTTGGTGACAAACGTACCGGGGGTCACAAGCTTTGTGGGCTCCGGGAAAAACCCCGAGCCATTGAGGAGCAGTGAGGTGAACAGGATCCTAGGACAGATAGATAGAGGTAAGTCCAAGGAGGGTCCTGACGTCCCGTATTTGTTAGGCGACAGAGTCAAGGTGATCGACGGGCCGTTTAATGACTTTTTCGGGATTGTTCGGGAGATGAATCTTGAAAAGAACAAGATCAAGGTGATGGTGAGCATCTTCGGAAGACAGACACCTGTAGAGTTAGACATCCTCCAGGTGGAAAGTATGCCAGAAGAAGAGCAAAAGTAACCGGAGAGGTCCTTCAAATTGGCTAAGAAAGTTATTGCAACAGTCAAACTTCAAATTTCAGGGGGGAGCGCAAAGCCAGAACCTCCTATAGCTCCGGCTTTGGGGCCTCACGGCGTGAATATGATGGAGTTTTGCAAGGAGTTTAACGCAAGGACCCAGAGCGATGCTGGACTCCTTATTCCCGTGGTGATTACGATCTATGCCGACCGATCCTTTTCGTTTGTAACTAAGAAACCTCCTGTGTCGTTCCTTCTGAAAAAGACTTTGAATATCGAAAAAGGATCACCTGAGCCAAATAAGCAAAAGGTGGGAACTATAACGATCGATCAAATAAGGGAAATAGCAGAAGTCAAGATACCCGATCTAAATGCTACAAGTATAGATGCTGCTATGAAAATAGTTATTGGAACTGCAAAGAATATGGGGATTACGGTTGAGGGAGAATAGAGCTACAGCAAAACTTTGAGGTATGGTTGCCAGAGCTTATGCTTTAACAATACAAGAGCTTATGCTTTAACAGTAAATGAGGAACTTCGTATGTTCAGGGGCAAAAATTACAAAGAAAATGTTTCGACTTTAGACCGGAAAGAACGCTACGGCCTAGAGGAGGGATTGAAACTATTAAAGGGAATGCATAAGAGCAAGTTTGATGAGACCGTGGAAGTTTCTATGCGGCTGGGAGTAGATCCAAGGCATGCCGATCAAATAGTAAGGGAAACGCTGGTGTTACCTCACGGTACGGGAAGGCAGACAGTAGTTTTGGTATTTGCTGAGGGTGAATTGGCCCAGGAAGCCAAAGAGTCTGGAGCAGATTACGTAGGGGCGGACGAGTTAGTCCAGAGAATATCAGGCGGATGGACGGATTTCGATTTAGCTATAGCTGTGCCCGCGATGATGAGCAAGGTGGGAAAGCTCGGAAGAATATTGGGTCCCCGTGGACTTATGCCGAACCCTAAGAGCGGTACGGTTACCCAGGAAGTAGGAAAGGCCGTGAAAGAGTCCAAAGCTGGTCGAGTAGAGTTTAGGGTGGACAACACAGGGAATGTCCACGTCCCTGTGGGCAAAATATCGTTTGAGGATGAAGAATTAAAGGAAAACTCGAAGGCCCTCTTTACCGCTATTCTGAGAGCAAGACCTCCTGCGGCAAAAGGACAGTATGTAAGGTCTATTACGATTTCATCTACAATGAGTCCGGGAATCAAACTGAGTGAGTCGGTCCTGACCAACAGATAAGCATTCGATGGACGTTAGTCAGCAGACAGGGGGTACCTACTCCATTCTCTGTATGTGGTCTACTCACTAGGATAACCCACAAGGATATAAGGATCATGCCTGCGCCTGAAAAAGAAGCGATTGTGGAAGAGCTGACGAATATTCTTTCTTCGTCCAGCGGCATATTCCTGACGGACTTTACGGGCATAAATGTGCAGTCTATGACGGACATGAGGAGGACGTTGAAGGAATCCTCAATCTCTTATCGGGTCGTAAAGGATTCTCTGACGAGGCTGGCGGCAGATAAGGCAGGGCTTCCCCAGTTAAAAGAATTCTTAACAGGCCCTATTGCTATTGCTTATACAGAAGGTGACCCTGTGGCACCTGCAAGACTGTTAAAAAAGTTTGCCACGGACACTGGAAAGCCAACTATCAAGAGCGGACTTGTAGAGGGAAACTTCTTCAATGAGGATCAAATAGATGCTCTGTCGAAGGTTTTGCCAAGGGATGAGATTTTAGCCAAGGTGGTCCAAGGGGTGAAGTCTCCGATCTTCAGATTAGTCTGGGCTTTGGCTGGGATCTCCTTAAAATTAGTGCGCACCTTGGATGCTGTAGCCAAGAAAAGACAAGAAGAAGACAACTCGGGATGATAATTATCCATGTTCTTAACGACAGTAGCATTGGAGGGTAGTAAATATGGCTGTTAAAAGCAAGAGCGGCGTTGAAGAAATTATGAAATCTATCAAGGAGTTATCCGTCTTGGAGTTGACAGACCTTGTGAAGTCTTTGGAGGACGAGTTCGGCGTAACTGCGGCTGCTCCCGCCGTATTGTCTGGACCCGCGGCCCCCAGTGCAGAGGCTGAGGCTCCCCAGGAGGAGGAACAGACAGAGTTTGATGCGATCCTGACCGAGATCGGAGAAAAGAAGATTCAGGTTATAAAGGTGGTAAGATCGCTGACAGATTTAGGACTCAAGGAGGCTAAGGCTCTGGTGGATTCTGCCCCCAACTCCGTTAAGGAAGGCGCATCCAAAGAAGAAGTCGAAGATATTAAGGCCAAACTCGAAGAGGTCGGCGCTACAGTTGAGATAAAGTAGGAATCTAAAAAGTCAAGTATCAGTTAGAAATGCCTTCTGCCTCTAAAGATGTGAACGGTGAAAAGAGGTGACCCTTGAAGCCCTTAACGGTCGTTTATGGTTCGTCATATTCTAACTTAAGGAGCGTGAGCTGATTTGGACGAGATAGGAATTTTAGCGCGTAAGTCCTACGCCAAGACGCCTGAGATTATCGAAATACCCGATCTTTTGGAAATCCAGATCAATTCTTATGATTTGTTTCTTCAAGCTGATGTACCGCCTGAAAAGAGAGAAAATAAGGGCCTTCAGTCGGTATTCAGGGCTATTTTTCCGATCTCCGATATTCACAATGCATATACTTTGGAGTTTGTCAACTACTCTATGGGCAAACCCAAATACAGCATCGAGGAGTGCCAGGAAAGAGATTCGACCTATGCAGCGCCCCTGAAGGCGACTTTGAGGCTTATTTCCAGGGACCGTCAGGATAAGGAAAAGATAAAGGATATTATAGAACAATCTGTCTTTTTAGGTGAGCTTCCACTAATGACCCCAAACGGGACATTTGTAATTAATGGGGTCGAAAAGGTGATAGTAAGTCAGCTTCATCGCTCTCCCGGCTGCTTCTTCGACGAAACGACTCACCCCAACGGAAAGAACCTCTACTCAGCGAGGGTTATACCCGACAGAGGCACGTGGTTCGAGTTCAGCATGGACATAAACGACCTTATGTATGTCCAGATCGAACGAAAAAGAAAGATCCCCGTAACAGTCCTTCTGAGGGCTTTAGGATTCCCAACTGAGGGACACATCCTTGCTGTGTTCCATGGATCAAGGAAGTCAAAGAAGATAGATAAGAATTTGGCGAACCAAATCTTGATGGATGAGGTAGTAGACAAGGATTCCGGAGAGGTCCTGATAGACTGGCTCACAAAGCTGGATACAGAACACCTTGAGATTCTCAAAAGCGTCGGGGTAAAGGGAGTTCAGGTGCTCTCCCGCCAAAGAAGGACTGTAGATGAAGACATAATCGGGCATATCTGCCTTGAGGATATCGTGGACGAGTCGAACGGGGAGCTTACTCTCCAAGAATTCGAGGTCGTAACAGAGAATTCCGTAATATCTCTCCAAAAGTCCGGTATCAAGAGCATAGAAGTCGTCAGTATGGATCCAGAAGAGGTAGAAAATGGGGTCATAAAGAATACGTTAAATAAGGATACGTGCGACAGCCAAGAGGAGGCCCTGTCCAGGATATATAGCCTTCTGAGGCCGGGTGATCCTCCTAACGTTGAGACAGCTAAAAGTCACTTGGAGAAGCTATTTTTTAACCCTAAGCGCTATAATCTTGGAGAAGTGGGGCGCTACAGGATAAATCAGCGTCTGCAACTGGACATACCCCTCAAGAGCACAGTTCTTCATAAGAAGGATTTTATCAGCATCATAGGCTATCTCTCGGAACTTCACAGCGGCGGCGGCTACACAGACGATATAGATCATCTGGGCAATCGGAGGGTGAGATCGGTCGGAGAACTCGCATCAAAACAGTTTTCAGCTGGGCTCTCCAGAATGGCAAAGACTATAAGAGAGCGAATGAGCTTAAGAGACAGCGATTCTCTAACACCTCAAGCACTTGTGAATGCAAGGACAGTCTCGACAGCCATAATGTCGTTCTTTGGAAGCGGCCAGCTTTCTCAGTTTATGGCGCAGATAAACCCTTTGGATGGGATGACGCACAAAAGGAGGCTTTCCGCTCTTGGACCGGGAGGCTTGACAAAGGATCGAGCAGGATTTGAGGTCAGGGACGTCCATCACACCCACTACGGGAGGATATGTCCTATAGAGACGCCAGAGGGTCCTAACATCGGTCTTATTGCCTCGTTGAGCACCTATACAAGGGTAAACTCGCTGGGGTTCTTGGAGACTCCCTACAGGGTGGTGAAAAACGGAAAAGTGACCTCAAAGATAGAGTATCTGTCTGCAGATGCCGAGGATAGGTACACTATAGCTCAAGCTAAATCGAAATTAGATAAAAACGGGAGGTTTTCTGATTCTTTGGTTAAGGCCAGAAAGAGAGGAGATTTCCCCATCGTGTCACCAAAAGAGATAGACTATATGGATGTGTCCCCCAAGCAGTTGGTAAGCGTGGCTGCAGCACTGATCCCCTTCTTGGAGCACGACGATGCAAATAGAGCCTTAATGGGGTCGAATATGCAGCGTCAGGGCGTCCCACTTTTGAAGACAGATGCTCCATACGTAGGCACAGGAATCGAGCGCAAGACTGCGATGGACTCCGGAGTTATGATTATGGCCAAAAACTCCGGACAGGTAATAGAGGTGACGGCAGATAGGATCACAGTAAAGAAAGATAAATCAGGTAAAGACGAATCGCCCTCATTGGGGTTCTCCGATTGCGACAGATACCGCCTGACTAAGTTCAAAAGGTCTAATCACGACTGCTGTGTAAATCAAAGGCCCATCGTAAGAGTAAAGGATAAGGTGCAAAAGGGAGACGTTTTAGCGGACGGTCCATCCACAGACAGAGGAGACCTTGCGCTTGGAGCAAACGTCCTGGTGGCTTTTATGTCCTGGAGCGGATGTAATTTCGAGGATGCTATAGTGGTAAGCGAAAGGCTGTTAAAAGACGATGTGCTTACTTCAATACATATTGAAGAGTTCGAGATTCAGGTGCGGGATACAAAAAGGGGTGTGGAGGAAATAACAAGAGAGATCCCCAATGTAAACGAACAGTTCGTCAGAAATCTCGATGAAAGGGGGATCATTCGTGTTGGGGCAGAAGTAGGCCCAAACGATATCTTGGTTGGGAAAGTTACCCCCAAAGGTGAAACTGAGCTTTCACCCGAAGAAAGACTCTTAAGGGCTATCTTCGGTGAGAAGGCGGGGGACGTAAGAGATGCTTCACTGAGAGCTACCGCAGGAATGGACGGCGTGGTTATGGGAAGAGTAGTCTTTTCAAGGAAGGAAAGAGATGAAAACACTAAAAAGGTGGATAAAGAAAAGATAGAGGGGCTGAGAGTAGAAGCAGAAAGTATGATAAAAAACATCAAATCGCTGAGGGATGAACAGATAAGAGGAATCCTGCAACACAGAAGAACTAGGACTCTTTGGAACAAGGAAGATGACTCTGTGGTGGTTAATAAAGGTCGGGTTTTTACTGAAAAGCTACTCACAAGCATCGATTTTGACCGAGCTCGGCCAGAGGATGGATGGACGGCCGACGATGAAGTGAATCGGATGGCAGAGCAATTGATAAAGATTGCCCAAGACGAGATCGAGTCGGTGAAGGAACGTTTGGACCGCGACATAGATAAGATCACAAGGGGAGATGAGCTACCCCCAGGGATCGTGCAGCTTATAAAGGTTTACGTGGCAAGGAAGGGGAGACTCTCGGTAGGAGATAAGGTGGCAGGAAGACACGGTAATAAAGGGGTCGTGTCTAAGATCGTGCCCGAGGAGGATATGCCCTGTCTTCCGAATGGAACGCCTGTGGATGTTATACTGAATCCCCTCGGAGTTCCAGGTAGGATGAACTTGGGCCAAATATTAGAGACTCACCTGGGGTGGGCGGCAAAAGAGCTGAACAGGTATGTAGCGACTCCTGTATTCGACGGGGCAACTTTGGATGAAGTCAAATCAACTCTGAAGGAGGCGGGACTCCCTGAAAGCGGAAAGACTGTCCTTGTCGACGGAAGAACGGGAGAACCGTTTGACAAAGAGGTTACAGTTGGCTATCTTTATATGATGAAGCTCTCACACCTTGTGGCAGATAAGATACACGCACGATCTATCGGGCCGTATTCACTCGTAACTCAGCAGCCACTGGGAGGGAAAGCTCAGTTTGGCGGTCAGCGCATTGGAGAGATGGAGGTCTGGGCTCTGGAGGCTTACGGCGCGGCCCATCTTTTACAGGAAATGCTGACAGTCAAGTCGGATGATGTGGTGGGAAGATCCAAAATCTACGAGGCCATAGTCAAGGGTGAAAACTCTCCTGAGCCGGGGATACCGGAGTCGTTTAACGTTTTGGTAAAGGAACTTCAGAGTTTAGGTTTAGATATCCGTCTGGAAAACAGCGAAGCTTTACAAGAGTAGAGAGTACTCAGTGAACAAGGGAGAACGCGCGCTGCCTACTACGTACTTATTTAGGGGGTATCTTAAGTGATCGATTCTAATCTAAGGAAGTCCAGGGGTTTTAATTCTATTAGGGTTCAGTTGGCGTCTCCTGAGAGTATATTGAAGTGGTCACATGGAGAGGTGACCAAACCCGAGACTATCAACTACCGTTCGTTCAAGCCCGAAAGAGATGGACTCTTTTGCGAGCGGATATTCGGACCTGTAAAAGATTGGGAGTGTCACTGCGGAAAGTACAAGAGGATAAGGTACAAAGGCGTTATATGCGACAGGTGCGGGGTGGAAGTAACTCAGAGTAAGGTCAGAAGAGAAAGGCTCGGGCATGTCAAGTTGGCTGTTCCTGTATCTCATATATGGTATTTCAAATCTCTCCCCTCCAGGATGAGCCATCTTCTGGATATTTCAGTACGAAATTTGGAAAGGATCCTTTACTACGAGTCGTACGTAGTGATCGACAAAGGAGATGCCCCGATAAATGAAAAGGATCTCCTTTCTGAGGATGAGGTGATCGACCTGGAGGAACAAAGGTGTCACTTCGAGGTGGGTATAGGGGCGCCCGCCGTGAAGAAACTCTTCCAAAACATAGATATAGAGGAACTTTCGGCTAGCTTGCGGACTCAGGCCAGAATGGAGACCTCTGTGCAGAGGAAGCAGGATGCCCTAAAGAGACTGAAAGTAGTAGAGGCATTCAGGCAGTCCAATAATAGACCAGAATGGATGATTATGGACGCGATACCGGTTATTCCGCCGGATTTGAGGCCGCTGGTTCCACTGGATGGTGGAAGATTTGCAACTTCTGATCTAAACGATCTGTACAAGCGTGTAATCAATAGAAACAACCGCCTGAAGAAGCTGATAGAGATTAAGGCCCCCGAAGTGATCCTGAGAAACGAAAAGAGGATGCTCCAGGAAGCTGTGGATACCCTCTTTGACAATGGGAGAAGATCAAAAGCCGTAAGGGGCAATGGCAACAGAGCCTTAAAATCCCTTTCTGATCTTTTGAAGGGCAAACAGGGCAGATTCAGACAGAACCTTCTGGGAAAGAGAGTTGATTATTCCGGAAGGTCTGTGATCGTAGTAGGTCCAGAAATGAAGCTGCATCAATGCGGTCTGCCCAAGAGCATGGCGGTGGAACTCTTTAAGCCCTTTATCATCAAGAGACTCCAGGAGAAGGGCTTGGTCCAGACAGTCAAGAGTGCCAAGAAGATGGTCGAGCAGGAAAAGTCCGAAGTATGGGACATTTTAGAGGAGATCATAGCCGAGCACTGCGTGCTCCTAAACAGGGCTCCTACTCTGCACAGACTTGGAATTCAGGCGTTTCAGCCCGTGCTGGTTGAAGGGAAGGCTATCAAAATCCATCCTTTAGTATGTGCGGCGTTTAACGCTGACTTCGACGGAGATCAGATGGCGGTGCACGTCCCGCTGTCTTTTGAATCACAGACAGAGGCGAAAGTTCTGATGCTTTCGTCGAATAACCTGTTGAAGCCTTCGGACGGTTCTCCAGTTGTGATAGACAAGCCCCAGGATATAGCTTTGGGATGCTACTATCTGACGAAGGTTAGGCCTAAGGATCTGGGCGAAGGGAAAGTGTTCTCAGATAAGGACGAGGCCCTGGCAGCTCATAGCCACGGGAAGATCGCTCTAAACAGCGAGATCAAAGTAAGGATAGATGGAGAGCTTGTAGAGACCACTGTGGGTAGGATTATCTTCAACGAGATCCTGCCTCAGGGTTATCCGTTCGTAAACGAGCTTGTGAATAACAGCAAGATCACGGAAGTCACATCCCAGGTCTACCGAAAGTATGGAGGTAAACAGACCGCCCTATTTGCGGACAGGCTCAAGGATCTGGGATTTAACTATGTGACCAAATCAGGGGTGACCATAGGCATAGACGACGTTGTGATTCCGGAGGTTAAGGATAAGCTCATAGATGCGGCGCTTTCAGAGGTTAAGACCATACAGGATCAGTATTCAAGAGGCATCATCACAGACGGTGAGAGATATAATAAGATAATTGATGTCTGGCAGCACACTACCGGCGACGTATCTGAGGCTATGCTTGAGGCTCTTCAAGAGATAGATGAGGGATTCAATCCTGTGTATATGATGTGGGATTCGGGAGCAAGGGGCAGCAGCGATCAGATCAATCAGTTAGGCGGAATGAGGGGTCCAATGACAAAGCCTCAAAGAAAGGTAACAGGAGCAGTTGGTGAGATTATCGAGACCCCTATTATAGCAAATTTCAAAGAGGGACTATCTGTGCTGGAGTATTTTATCTCCACTCACGGTGCCAGAAAGGGACTTGCAGATACAGCCTTAAAGACTGCAGAGGCTGGGTATCTGACCAGAAAGATGGTGGATGTGGCTCAAGATATTGTCGTCACGGTGGAAGGCTGCAATACTATACTTGGTATCGAAATTGTAGAACTAAAGGAAGGGGAAGAAGTTGTAGAACCTCTTTCAGACCGGATCGTCGGCAGGACGCTTTTGTACGATGTCTATGACCCATCGACAGATGAACTGATCGCCTCTGCCGATGAGCTTGTAGATGAGGAAATCGCAGCTTCCATCTCGGACGCCGGGATAGAGTCGGTGCACATTCGCTCTGTCCTTACATGCGAGTCCAGAAGAGGTGTATGTGTCAAGTGCTATGGGAGAAACCTGGCCACAGCCAGGCCCGTCGAAATAGGCGATGCAGTTGGGGTAATAGCGGCTCAAAGCATAGGAGAACCGGGGACACAGTTGACGCTGAGGACGTTCCACATCGGCGGAACGGCCAGCAGGATCGCCGAGCAGTCTAAGATAGAGACAAAAAGGGAAGGGACAATACGCTTTAAGGATATTGAATGCGTAGAGTACTTAAGCCAAGAAGAAGGAGAAGGCCTGAGGGTTTTAAGTCGCAAAGGAAAGATAGAGATCCTGGACGACTATAAGCGATCGAGAGAAAGACATGATATTGCCTACGGCGCGCTGTTGAAGGTGAAGGACGGGGATTCTGTCAAGGAAAATCAGCTCCTGTATGAATGGGATCCGTACAACAATATTATCCTGACAGACGTTAAGGGGAAAGCCATGTTCGCCGATATAGTGACGAACGTGACCTTCCGCGAGGAATTGGATGAGACGTCGGGTCTGAAGGAAAGAGTGATCATAGAGCAAAGAGATAGATCCCTGAGTCCCAGAATCGAAATAATAGACGAAAATAGCAACAGGATCAGAAACTACATCATCCCTGTGGGCGCCCATCTGTTCGTGCACGATGAACAGGAGGTTTCTGCCGGAAGTCTTCTGGTCAAAATACCCAGGGAAAGAAGTAAGACAAGAGATATTACTGGGGGACTCCCAAGGGTAGCCGAGCTATTTGAAGCCAGAAAACCCAAAAACCCTGCCATCGTGACCGAAATAGATGGTATTGTAAAGTTGGGGGAAATGGTAGGGGGCTCCAGAGAGCTAATCGTGGTAGGAGATGACGGCGAAGAGAGAAAATATGTGATCCCCTATGGCAAACACCTCAAGGTGAGAGAAGAAGACAGGGTTACAGCAGGAGAAGGACTCAACGAAGGCCCAATAAATCCCCACGATATCTTAAGTATTCAAGGCATATATAAGGTTCAGGAATATCTAGTGAACGAGATCCAGGCAGTCTATAGGATCCAGGGCGTGAAGATAGACGATAAGCATGTAGAAGTGATCGTGCGTCAGATGCTTCAAAAGGTCAGGGTGATAGATCCCGGTGATACAGAATTTTTGGAAGGTGATGAGGCCGATAGATTCAAATTCGCAGATGAAAATAACAAGGTGGGGGAAGAAGGCGGAGAGCCGGCGACATTTGAGCCTATTTTATTCGGGATAACTAAGGCATCTTTGAGGACTAACAGCTTCATTTCGGCTGCCTCGTTCCAAGAGACGACCAGAGTACTGACCGAAGCTGCAATCCAGGGCAAGGTGGATAAACTTTTAGGACTCAAGGAAAACGTGATCATCGGACACCTGATCCCTGCCGGGACCGGGTCCCCACATTACCGAAGCGCTTACTACAGAGCCGCAGAAGGCGAGGGAATTAAGATAGAGGCCCTGACAGAGCCTGACGGCGAAGCTGCCCAAGAAGATGAGACGACAGTTCCGGAGGTAGAGGCTCTTGGCGACGAAGGGAAGGACAAACAGCCAGAATCATTGACGATAAACGACTGAAAATAAGTGGATAGCATAAACAAGTAGATAGCAAACAATAGACAGCATACAGGCAACCTCCCTTCTCTGTACCCGATAGTAATCGGCAAGCAACATAAAGACAGGAGACCGTAAATGGGGAAGGGAAGCGGTGCCCTGTCTACTACCTACTGTCTTTAAGAAGGGAGTTAGGTTTGCCCACTATAAATCAATTGATCAGAAAGGGCCGCAAGAAGGCCTCCAACAAGACGTCCACACCAGCACTTGGTGGATCGCCTCAAAAAAGAGGTGTGTGCGTTCAGGTAAGGGTGTCAACTCCTAGAAAACCGAACTCTGCACTTAGGAAGACAGCAAGGGTGCGGTTGACTAACGGTATCGAGGTGACAGCTTATATACCAGGCGAAGGTCATAATCTTCAGGAACACTCTATTGTTCTTATAAGAGGCGGACACGTTAAGGATCTTGCGGGTGTGAGGTATCACATAGTACGTGGTGTTCTGGATACTATGGGCGTTACTGACAGGAAGCAGGCGAGATCCAAATATGGCACAAAGAAGCCCAGCTGAACTTAAGAGTGCTGCCTTCGAGCGTTCCTGTCTATTGGATGCTTGTCCTTGTTGCGCAATGTGCCACACCATATTGCCAGCAAAGTCAAGCAACCTCACAAGGAGAATCTGATGTCGAGAAGGAGAAGACCCGAAAAAAAAGAACTCTCACCTGACCCCAAGTGGGGCAGTGTCTTGGTGACGCGTTTTGTCAATTGTATTTTGCGGAAAGGCAAGAGGAGCCGAGCAGAAAGAATTCTGTACAGTGCTTTGGATATTATCGAACGGGAAACAGATCAAAATGGATTAGAGGTCTTTCAAAAGGCCGTGGAGAACGTCAAGCCTGCAATAGAAGTAAGATCCCGAAGGGTGGGAGGACAAACATATCAGATTCCTACGGAGCTCTCACCCGACAGGAAAACAGCCCTTTCGATAAGATGGCTGATCACGTACGCTAAGGAGCGCCCAGAAAAGACTATGGTAGAACGGTTAGCCGCTGAGCTTATGGGCGCTTCCAAAGGCGAAGGGGCGTCAATGAGAAGGAGAGAAGAAATCCATAGAATGGCAGAAGCCAACAGGGCATTTGCTCATTATAGATTGTAGGTCCGATATAGCAAGTTTGAACACTTAACACTTTGAGATAGATGTAGACTATGTCAAAAGATTGCTTTTTATATAATACGCGTAATATAGGCATAATGGCACATATAGATGCGGGGAAAACTACGACTACCGAACGGATTTTGTTCTATACGGGCCGGACGCATCGCATAGGTGAGGTGGACGAGGGGACGACTGTGACGGATTGGATGGATCAGGAGAGAGAACGCGGTATAACCATCACTTCGGCTGCGATCACGTGTTTATGGAGAGAACACAGGATAAATATTATTGACACTCCGGGTCATGTGGATTTTACCACTGAGGTGGAGCGTTCTCTTAGGGTGCTGGACGGAGCTATAGCGATATTCTGCGCCGTTGGAGGCGTTGAGCCGCAGTCTGAGACAGTGTGGCGCCAGGCAGATAAGTACAGCGTTCCGAGGATCGCTTTTGTGAATAAGATGGATCGGACAGGAGCTGATTTCTTCAGAGTTACGGATATGATGAGCCAAAGGTTGGGAGCAAAGTTCGTTCCGGTTCAGATCCCGATAGGCGCAGGGGATATGTTTACGGGGCTTTTGGACCTTGTGACGATGAAAGCCATAACTTACAATGAAGAGAACCTGGACGCTGTCTATACGGAAAACGAGATCCCCTCTGATCTTATGGATGAAGCGCTCTTCTACCGCACAAGGCTCATGGAGACAGTAGCAGAATGCGACGATCACCTTCTGGAAAAGTTTCTTGATGGAGACGAAATAAACCCCAGAGAGATAAGAGAGGCCCTGAGAAAGGCCACTTTAGAGATTCGGGTTGTTCCCGTCTTATGCGGCTCGGCCAAAAGGAACAAGGGAATGCACAGGCTCCTAGACGCCGTGCTGGACTACCTTCCCTCGCCTTCGGATATACCATCTGTTAAGGGGCTTAATCCCTTTACAGGTCAGCAGGAGGTCAGAGGTCCATCTGAAGAAGAACCTTTCTCTGCTCTGGCTTTCAAGGTTCAAACTGATCCACATGTGGGTACTCTGACGTTTTTTAGAGTCTACTCTGGCCTCTTGAAGGCAAGATCTTGGGTACTCAATGCCAATACAGGGAAAAAGGAGAGGATCGGACGGGTGCTTCAGATGCACGCCAATAAGAGAAAGGCCATAGAAGAGATTCACGTGGGGGACATAGTTGCAGCTGTAGGTCTTAAGAACACAAGCACAGGCGAGACCATGTGCTCTGAGGATCACCCTATCATATTGGAATCCATACAATTTGCCGAGCCTCTTGTGTCTGTGGCAATAGAACCGAAGACCAAGGCGGATCAGGATCAAATGGGGGTTTCCCTGGCCAAGTTTACGGCTGAAGATCCGGCCCTGAAGGTAGAGTTAGATGAAGAAACAGGACAGACCATCATCCGAGGGATGGGCGAGCTACAATTAGAAATTATCGTAGATCGCCTCCTAAGAGAGTTCAAGGTGGGAGCCACCATAGGAAAACCTCAAGTTGCATATAAGGAATCTATAAAAGAAACTGTTAAAAGCGAGGGCAGATTCGTCCGCCAGTCGGGTGGAAGAGGCCAATACGGGCACGTAAAGCTTGAGGTGGGTCCAGTCGAATCGGGAAGCGGTTTGATATTCGAAAATAAAATCAGAGGGGGTACTATTCCTAAGGAATATATCCCGCCTGTTAGAGAGGGCGTCAAAGAGGCTATGACAGGAGGTGTGCTTGCGGGGTACCCGCTGGAGGATATCAGGGTTACGCTGCGCGATGGCTCCTATCATGAGGTGGATTCGTCAGAGGTGGCGTTCAAGATAGCGGCGAGCATGGCTTTTAAAGATGCTGTCAAACGGGCAGATCCGTATCTGTTAGAGCCCGTAATGGATGTGGAAGTGGTAGTGCCTGAACAGTACCTGGGTGGGGTCCTGGGGGACTTAAATTCAAGGAGAGCCGACATCCTAGGTATAATACCGAGACAAGATGCTCAGATCATAAGCGCTGTTGTTCCGCTATCCGAGATGTTTGGCTATGCCACCAGTCTCAGATCACTCACACAGGGACGGGCTATCTATTCTATGGAATTTTCAAAGTATCAGGAAGTTCCCAAAGATATAGCAGAGGAAATCATAGCCACAGTTCACGGTGTAGCAGTATAGTACGCGATCCCCGATAGATTCAATCGTGGAATCTGTCGGGGACTAGAACAGAAGTTTGAAAACAATAAAGGACAAGGAAACAGAACAGTGGACAGCAAGCAGGCTAAGCGAAGGCAAAGACAGGTAGACAGCATGCAGGGAGGAGACTTGGTGTCCCAGTCTGCTGACTATTGGCTACTTCCTTAAGGAGGGTTAAGGATGGCAAAGGAAAAGTTTGAAAGGACAAAGCCCCATCTGAATATCGGCACAATCGGCCACATAGACCACGGAAAGACGACCTTAACGGCTGCTATCACGAAGGTCTTGGACAGAAAGGGTCTTGCCGATTACACCCCCTTCGAAGAGATTGACAAGGCTCCGGAGGAGAAGGAAAGAGGCATCACTATCGCAATATCCCACGTGGAGTACCAGACAGAAAAGAGGCACTACGCCCACGTTGACTGTCCTGGCCACAGGGATTATATCAAGAACATGATCACCGGTGCCGCTCAAATGGACGGAGCTATCGTGGTCGTATCAGCAGCAGATGGGCCCATGATTCAGACAAGGGAGCATATCCTTCTGGCACGCCAGGTGAACGTGCCGTATATCGTAGTGTTCCTCAATAAGGTAGATATGGTCGATGATCCTGACCTTTTAGAGCTGGTGGAACTGGAGACAAGGGAACTTTTGAGCGAGTACGAGTTTCCAGGAGACGATATCCCCGTGATAAGAGGCTCTGCGCTTTTGGCCGTGGAGGCGGAAGAGGACGATGATAATACACAGTGCATAGACGAGCTGTTGGCTGCTGTGGATGAATATATCCCGGTTCCAGAAAGGGACGTGGATCTACCATTCTTGATGCCTGTTGAGGATGTCTTCAGCATCACAGGTAGGGGAACTGTCGGAACAGGAAGGGTAGAAAGAGGCACGATTAATGTTCAAGATGAGGTGGAAATTGTAGGGCTGAGGGAGACGAGAAAATCGGTAGTGACGGGTGTAGAGATGTTCAGAAAGATTCTGGATCAAGGCATCGCCGGAGATAACGTCGGTCTCCTTTTAAGGGGCGTGGATAAGGAAGAACTAGAAAGAGGTATGGTGATCGCGGATCCGGGAAGCATAACACCTCACACGAGTTTCGAAGCTTCGGTGTACATATTGAACGCAAAAGAAGGTGGAAGGGAAAAGCCCTTCTTTTCCGGATACCGCCCGCAGTTCTACTTCAGAACAACCGACGTGACCGGAGTTGTCCAGCTCCCTGAGGGTGTTGAGATGATCATGCCTGGAGACGACGTCACGATGTCTGTGGATCTGGAGGAGAAGCCCATCGCTATGGAGCAGGAACTCAGGTTTGCTATCCGCGAGGGCGGGAGAACCATAGGCGCAGGCGTGGTAACAAAGGTTTTAGAGTAAGGAGATCCGAGTGCCAACTCAGAAGATACGGATAAGGCTGAAGGCTTACGATCATGTGACCCTGGATCGTTCGGCTGATGAGATAGCAAGGACGGTAAAAAGGAGCGGTTCTACGCTTGCGGGACCCATTCCGCTTCCCACAAAGAGGACCCTTTACACCGTACTAAGGAGTCCTCATATAGATAAAAAGTCCCGCGAGCAGTTTGAGATCAAGGTGCACAAAAGATTGATCGACATCTACGACTCCACACCTCAGACTGTGGATGCCTTGATGAAGCTGGACCTTCCTGCAGGTGTGGACATAGGTATTAAGGTGATCAACTGATATTACGGAGGATGAATGAACGGCATCATAGGAAAAAAGATCGGGATGACTCAGATATTCGATTTAAAGGGTAACCTCGTGCCCATAACCGTTGTCCGGGCGGGTCCCTGCTATGTGGTTCAGGTCAAGAATGCAAAAAGGGATGGATATGATGCTGTACAACTGGGTTTTGAGAAGATACCTGAAAGGAAGGTAAATAAGCCTTTGAACGGCATCTTCCGTGCAGCTCGTCTTGATCCTTTGAGAGTCCTTCAGGAGTTCCCGATTGAGGACGGGGATAAGTACGATGTCGGAGGAGAACTGAAGGTGGACATCTTCAAGGCTGGAGATAAGGTAAAGGTGACAGGGACTTCCAAGGGTAAAGGATTTGCAGGAGTTGTCAAGAGACATGGATTCAAAGGAGGTCCTAAAACTCACGGTCAATCGGACAGATGGAGGGCGCCAGGATCTGTAGGCGGAAGTTCCTTCCCGGCGAGAGTTTTTAAAGGCACAAGGATGCCCGGGAGAATGGGAAACCAAAAGGTGACTGTGAAGAATGTAGAGGTTATTGGGGTGGATGAGGGGACGAATCTGCTCTTTCTTTCTGGCGCTGTGCCGGGGGCCAGAAACAGTTATGTCTCTATAAGGAAATAGAGTTAGATGGAGATCCTACATGGCAGAAATAAAAACTTACACTAAAGATGGGACTCTTTCGGGAACCGCCAAGGTCTCAGATGGCATCTTTAACATAAAGGCCTCAGAGCCAGCTATCTATCAGTCTGTGGTAGCCTATCTTGCCAATCAAAGGCAGGGGACAGCCTCCACGAAGAACAGGGCAAGAGTAACCGCTTCAGGCAAGAAGCTCTACAGACAGAAAGGCACAGGAAGGGCAAGGACAGGCAGCGCAAGGTCTCCGATCCGTGTAGGCGGAGGGACTATCTTCGGGCCTGGCCCACGGTCATACAGACAAAGAGTACCAAAGAAGGTCAGGAGGCTGGCCCTCAAGTCAGCCCTGTCGCTGAAAGTCCAGGAGGACAAGATCTCGATCATAGAGGATATTGTGCTTTCCGGGCCCAAGACGAAGATAGTGATAGGGTTGTTGAATGCTATGGGGCTTTCTGAGCGTCAAAAGGTGCTCCTCTTAGAGGATATGGCCTCTTCTGAGTTGGTAAAGTCCTGCAGGAACATACAGGGCTTGAAACTAAAACAGGCAGATAGCCTCTGCACGTGGGATGTCTTACAGGCCGATTTAGTAGTATTTACACAAAAGGGACTTGAAAAGCTACGGGAGATCCTATCTGATGAACGATCTGAGATGGGTAATTCGTCGCCCTCTGATAACAGAGAAGGGGACGGCTCTGAGGACGGAAGAGAATAAATATCTGTTCGAAGTGGACAAAAAAGCAAATAAGCTACAGATCAAACAGGCGGTGGAAGAGATATTCGATGTGAAAGTGACAAGAGTTAGGACTATGTCTATGAGAGGGAAGTTGAAGAGGTTAGGGATGAAGGCCGAAGGCAGGAGACCGAATTGGAAAAAGGCCGTAGTGACGCTCCAAGGCGGAAATACTATAGAAATTTTTGGAGGAGTATAAATTGGCAATCAGAACTTTAAGGCCAACAACACCGACACAGAGGTTCGCAACTGTATCTTCCTTTGAGGAAATCACAAAGACTAATCCAGAAAGACGGCTATGTTCGCCCTTGAAGAGTTCAGCAGGCAGGAACAACAGGGGCAAGATAACTATGAGGAGGAGAGGAGGAGGCCACAAAAGGCACTATCGGATTATAGATTTCAAAAGGGATAAGGACGGAGTTCCTGCTTGTGTGCAGGCGATTGAATACGATCCGAATCGCTCGGCAAGGATAGCCCTCTTAGCGTATGCTGATGGAGAGAAAAGATATATCCTGGCCCCCTTAGACTTGAAGGTAGGAGATAGGATAATGTCGGGCCCTGACGCTCCAATAAGCCCGGGAAACGCCCTACCTCTACAGAACATCCCCCTGGGAATGGCACTTCACAACATTGAACTAGCAAGGGGCAAAGGAGGACAGATAGCAAGGGGGGCAGGGTCGCAGGTTCAATTGATGGCTAAAGAGGGAAGATGGGCGCACCTGAAGCTGCCTTCCGGAGAAATAAGGGTGGTGGATGTAACGTGCTATGCAACTGTGGGACAGGTCGGCAACGTAGATCACGAGATTATTACCATTGGCAAGGCTGGAAGGTCGCGCTGGCTCGGAAAGCGGCCCAAAGTAAGGGGTGCGGCCATGAACCCCATAGATCATCCCCAAGGAGGAGGCGAAGGTAAGAGCAAAGGAGGGCGTCCTCCGATGACGCCGTGGGGTAAACCTACCAAGGGTTATAAAACAAGAAAACCTAACAAGAAGTCAGATGATCTTATCGTTAGGAGAAGGAAATAGATTATGCCCAGATCGGTCAAGAAGGGTCCCTTTATAGATGACAGCCTGAAAAAGAAGATAGATGAAATGAACAGGATAGGAGCAAAAAGAGTTATCAAAACGTGGTCCAGAAGATCCACTATATCTCCTGACTTTGTGGGACATACCCTTGGAGTGTACAATGGTAATAAGTTTATGCCTGTTTATATAACCGAGAGTATGGTTGGATATAAGTTGGGGGAATTTGCTCCCACAAGGACCTACCGGGGACATACAGGGAGAATAACCGAAAGGTCCACGTCCCTCAAATAAACAAGTGGACAACAAAAGCGAAAGACAACTGCAAGTAGACGACACACAAGGACGAGAGGCAACGCCTCCTTCTACTGCAGTTTAGGCGGTGAGGGTATATCAGATGGAGGCAAAGGCCAAAGAAAGATTTATACGCATATCACCAAGAAAAGTCAGACGGGTGATGGACTTAGTCCACGGGGAAAGGGTGGAGGACGCTTTAAACATCCTTCACTTTTCACCTAAACGCGCAGCAAAACTAATAGAGAAGGTAATAAGGAGTGCTATAGGAAACGCCATGCAAAGCGACAGGGAGGTTGACGTGAATCTGGAAGACCTTGTAATTAAAGAAGCATACGTGGACGCAGGCGTAACGCTCAAAAGGATACGCCCAAGGGCCAGAGGAATGTCAACAAGAATAAGGAAAAGATCTAGTCATATTACTGTGGTAATATCAGATAAGGTTGATGATTAAGTAGCGGATCAAAATAGTCTGGACAAAATTATAGAAATCCAAAAAAGAAGATAACATACAGGCCAACGCAGTCTATAGTGAGATTGCTTCGCAGACCCATCGCTGCACTCTGGGATGAAGGCTCTGGACCTTGGTTAAAACTGACAGTCTGCTGGCTGGTGAGACCTACAGTTATGACCTGCTCTTGCCTTTGGCCATTTCATTGCCAGGAGGGAAAACCGAAGTAACCCCCGATTGAGCCCACAATTAACTCTATTGGGGTCGGGCATAGGGGAGGGGATGAGATGGCCTGTCTACTAGCTTTATAAGGAGATGCACATTGGGACAAAAGACAAATCCTATAGGATTAAGACTCGGGATAGTTAAGGACTGGAAGTCCAGATGGTTTCCGTCAGAAGAGGGGAACTTTGGAGATCTTCTTGAGGAAGATATAATGCTCAGAAAGTACGTACAGAGCAGACTTCAAAGGGCGGGGATTTCGACTATCGAGATCGAAAGGGCACCTAAAAGAGTCACAATAAACATTCACACCGCAAGGCCGGGGATCGTGATAGGCAGGAAAGGGGCTGAGGTGGACAAGCTCCGGGATGAGCTTAGGCACATCACAGATAAAGATATATATATAGTCATTCAGGAGATAAAGTCGCCTGAGTTAGACGCAAAGTTGGTAGCAGACAACATAGCCCGTCAGCTCGAACAGAGGGTGTCTGTGAAAAGGGCTATGAAAAGGGCTATTCTATCAGCTATGCGTATGGGAGCCGAAGGGATCAGGATCGAATGCGCTGGGCGTTTGGGGAACATAGAGATAGCGCGTAGGGAACAGGAATTGGAGGGAAGGGTCCCTCTCCACACGCTGAGGGCAGATATAGATTTCTCCAGATCCACGGCATTTACAAAATCGGGAACCACCGGTGTGAAGGTATGGATATGTCACGGTGAGATCTTAAAACCCTCCCCAGTTCCCGAAAGCAGCGGGGCTTCTTAATTCTTTAAGATCAGTTCTGTTGGAAGTGATCTTCGGCACTTCGTGATTCTTTGAGGACTAAAATATGTTAATGCCTAAAAGAGTGAAATGGAGAAAGCACCAAAGGGGCAGGATGAAGGGTAAAGAGTCAAGGGGTGTAAATATCTCCTTCGGAGAGTACGGGATCCAGGCCATAGAACCGGGGTGGATCACCAACCGCCAGATAGAGGCGGCAAGGGTAGCCATAACAAGGCATATGAGCAGGGGCGGCAAGGTGTGGAGAAGGATATTCCCCGATAAGCCTGTGACGGTCAAGCCAGCTGAGACAAGAATGGGAAAAGGCAAAGGATCGCCTGAACACTGGGTGGCCGTCGTAAAGCCCGGAAGAATTATGTTTGAGATCGAAGGAGTGGAAAGAGAATTAGCCAAAGAAGCAGTAAGACTTGCCGGGCACAAGCTTCCTATTAAGACTAAGTTCGTCGAAAGAGGTGAATGGGACTGATGAAAGCTTCCCAAATCAGAGATATGACCGTGGATGAGGCAGAAAGACAACTCCAAGACTCTCAGGAGGAGCTTACCAATTTGAAGTTTCAGTTAGTGACGAAACAGCTGGACAACCCCTTAAGGATTAGACAGGTCAGACGCGATGTGGCAAGGCTTACGACTATTATCCACGAGCATAAGCTGGGAATAAGGAAATTTGCATCTTCATCCTCCCAATCTGAACCTGTCGTGGGAGAGGAGGGCTAAAGTTTGGAGCGAGGACACAGGAAAACTGCAGTAGGAAAAGTACTGGGCGACAAAGCCGATAAGACAATTATGGTTGAGGTAGAAAGGACCATAAGGCATCCTGTCTATGAGAAAGTCATAAGACGTCGCAAAAAGCTGAACGTGCACGATGAGGAAAACTCAGCGAAAGTTGGAGATACTGTACGCGTAATGGAAACGCGACCTTTGAGCAAGACTAAAAGGTGGCGCTTGCTAGATATTGTCGTAAAGTCGAAATAGCGCGTCTTTTTGTCGGGGCCCTAAAGAATGATACGTGAGTACACAAGATTAAGGATTGCGGATAACACCGGTGCAAGGACAGCCATGTGCATAAGGGTATTGGGTGGATCTAAAAAGCGCTATGCGCGTGTCGGAGACGTCGTTGTAGTGGTAGTCAAGGACGCCATACCAGATGGGACAGTCAAAAGTGGAGAAGTCGGGAGGGCTGTGGTGGTTAGAACCCGAAAAGAGACAAGAAGGAACGACGGATCGTATATAAGGTTCGACGACAACGCCGCTGTTTTGATAGACGGTCAGGGGGAACCGAGAGGAACAAGAATATTTGGACCTGTTGCAAGAGAGCTCAGGGAGAAGCGCTATATGAGGATCATATCTTTGGCGTCGGAGGTCATCTAAGGATTCTGGAGGTCTTCAAAGGTGATTAAGATCAGAAAAGACGACAGGGTCGAAGTGATAGCAGGGGAAGATATAGGTAAAAGAGGAACTATCCTTAAGGTCTTTCCCAAAAAAGGAAGAGCTATAGTTGAAGGAGTAAACTTTATAAAGCGGCACACCAAAGCCAGGGGGACTCAGCAGGGAGGAATATTGGAAAGAGAGGCATCTGTGCAGGTTTCAAATCTGATGTTGGTGTGTCCCAAGTGTGACAGTAGGGTAAGTCCCAGAGTTTCGGTTTTGAGCGGTGGAAAGAGGGCCAGGGCATGCAGAAAGTGTGGTGAGATGATCAGTTCAGCCTAAAGGAGAGGGTATAGACTGTGTCAGTAAGACTGAAAGAGTTCTATGATAATCAGATAGTTCCAGCTCTGATGGAAAGGTTCGGTTTCAAGAATAGAATGCAAGTTCCCCGGATAGAGAAGATTGTCTTGAATATGGGCGTGGGAGAGGCAATTGGAAATTCAAAAGCCTTAGAAAAAGCAGTGACAGATATGACGATCATCAGCGGTCAGAAGCCTATTCTACGGAAAGCCAAAAAGTCAGTATCCAATTTCAAGCTGAGAAAAGGCACGAACATAGGATGTAAAGTGACTTTAAGGGGAGATAGGATGTATGAGTTCCTGGACCGTCTTTTGACTTTCACTATCCCGAGGATAAGGGACTTTAGAGGTGTGTCTTCTCGCTCTTTGGACGGAAGAGGAAACTACTCCATAGGAATATTAGAGCAGATCATCTTTCCCGAAATAGACTACGATAAGATAGATAAGATCCGCGGCATGGACATTACTATTGTGACCACGGCTCGGATCGATGAGGAAGCGTTCGCGCTCTTAAAAGAATTCAAAATGCCCTTTAGGGCTTAGAATAGAGGGTTTCTTATGGCAAGTAAGGCTTTCATAGTCAAAGCAAAAAGAAAGCCCAAGTTCAGCACGCGGCATCGAAACAGATGCATAAGATGCGGCAGGCCAAGGGGCTATATGAGGAAGTTTAAGATATGCCGCATATGCTTCAGGGAACTCGCCCTGCAGGGGGAAATCCCTGGAGTTACCAAAGCAAGCTGGTAAGTTTATGTAGACAGATGCAGAAATAGTCAACACTGTAGGTAAGCTTAAACCGGAACTTCTCAAATAGAGGACGATGTCTATGTCTATGACGGACCCTATCGCCGATATGTTGACCCGCATAAGGAACGCATGGAGAGCTGGATACAACAAGGTGGACATGCCTGCGTCCAAGCTGAAAAGAGAGATAGCCAGGACACTAAAAGATAATAAGTTTATCGAAAATTACATTTACGCTGAGGACAAGAAGCAGGGCGTTTTGAGGATATATCTTAGGTACAACTCCGAGGGCGAAAGCATAATAAGAGGAATTGAAAGGATTAGCAAGCCGGGGCTGAGAAAGTACGTCACAAGGAGAGAGATACCCAGAGTCTTAGACGGACTGGGAATAGCTATTCTGTCTACTTCTAAGGGTCTGATGACGGACAGGGAGGCGAGATTGGCCAAAGTGGGGGGGGAGGTCCTCTGCTTTGTCTGGTGATATTAGTTTTCCCCCCAGAAAGTTCTTCGCTTACTTCGTGCGCTCCGCGCTTTGTCATCGCGTACTCGTCACTACACACGGAAAGGGGTAGTAGAAATGCACGCAGTGCCCACGCCGACTTTTGGGGGACCCCGAGAAAGGATATTTCAGTGTCGCGGATAGGCAAAAAACCTGTCGATATTCCCCAGGGAGTGAGTTTAAACGTAGATAAAGATCGGGCTATGGTCAGGGGACCAAAGGGTGAGTTGACCGTAAAGTTGAACAGCAAAGTGGAGCTTAAGCTTAAGGACGGTCGAGTCGAGGTTTACCCTCGTTCTGACGATAGAGAAGGGAAGGCGCTCCAGGGACTGACTCGCTCCTTGGTGGCAAACGCTGTCTTTGGGGTCACTCAGGGATTTGAAAGGAAACTCCATGTGATAGGAATAGGATATAGAGCCGATGTAGAGGAAAAAAACTTGAGGCTCCTATTAGGGTTTTCCCACCCGGTCACAGTTCCCGCCCCTGACGACATCGAATTTGAGGTCCAAACAGCAAGTCCCAGTCAGCTGAATATAGTGGGCGGTGAGGTGGAGGGCACAGTCACAATTATCACCGTCCGTGGTATAGACAAAGAGGTAGTAGGTCAAACGGCAGCGAATATCCGATTCTTGAGACCACCTGAGCCGTACAAAGGGAAGGGAATCAGGTACGACGGTGAGTTCGTACGACGGAAAGCTGGCAAGACTGCAATATAAAGGAGATAGGATTGAAGGATAAGAATATCAAAAGGATGCTAGGAAGGCTAAAGAGGCACAAGCGCATCAGAAGGAAGGTTTCCGGGACAACTGAAAGGCCGAGGCTCTCAGTCAGCAGGAGCCTGAAGAATATCCAGGCTCAGTTAATAGATGATACAAAAGGAAGATCGATTTTGGGAGTGTCGAGCCTGTGTGCCCAGATCAGGAATATGAATAAAATAGAGAACGGAAAATGTGGAATAAGTAAAGAAGTAGGAAGACTTCTGGCCGAAAAGGCCCAAGAACAAAACATCACCCAAGTTGTGTTTGACAGGGGTGGATATCTGTATCACGGCAGGGTCAAGGAGTTGGCAGAAGGTGCAAAGGAAGGCGGTTTGGAGTTCTAAAGAGGTAGACGCTAGAACAGATATTCTTTCTAGTCAGACAGTGAGCAGGACGCCTTCTCCCTTTCTGGCGTGTATAATCTTGTCCATACTATCTTGACCCAACACTTCATTTTCTTCTAAAGGAGAATAGTTTTGGCGCGTCGCGTAAAATCAGATGATTTGGGAGAATTGGTTGAGGCTGTAGTTCCTCCTATCCATAGGGTGGCTCACGTAAGGAAAGGGGGACGCAGGTTCTGCTTCAACACTTTAATTGTCGTAGGGGATAAGAACGGACACATAGGCCTGGGATTGGGAAAAGCAGGTGAGGTTTCAGAGGCGATCAGAAAAGGTACAGAGACGGCAAAGAAGAATATGTACATCATACCCCTGGTGAACGGTACTATTCCACACTGGATCGTTGGGAAGTTCGGAGCCGGAAAGGTGTTTTTGAAGCCAGCTTCCCCAGGTACGGGCGTGATAGCAGGAGGATCAATAAGAGCTGTCCTGGAAGCTGCAGGGATTCAAAACGTGCTGAGCAAATCTTTGGGGTCGAAGAATCCGCACAACGCAGCCAAAGCGACTATGGAGGCATTGAAGGTGCTAAGAGACCCGGAAAGCGTTGCCCTTGAGCGCGACATTGACCTGAGTACATTGCATCATAGAGCATAAGGAACGTAGCCCTTGAAATTAAGAATAACACAGAAAAGAAGCACAATCGGAAGGAATCAGACCCAAAAGCGAACGATGCGGGCTCTGGGGATAAAGAAGTTGAGGGGAACGGTACTGAAAGAAGATACTCCCCAGATAAGGGGAATGATAAGTAAGGTGTCCCATCTAGTCGAAGTCCTAGAAGTCAAAGGGTAAAGCCAAAAATGAAATTGGACAGTCTGAAGCCACCCAAAGGTGCAGTCAAGAATAGAAAAAGGGTCGGAAGGGGAGTAGGGTCGGGTCACGGAAAAACTGCTGGAAGAGGTGAAAAAGGCCAAAAATCCCGGTCTGGATCCAAATCAAGAAATTGGTTTGAAGGCGGCCAGATGCCACTTCAAAGGCGACTGCCCAAGAGGGGCTTTAACAACAGATTTAAGGTGGTTTTTCAGATAGTCAACGTGCAGGATATGTCGCGCCTGGACGGGGACGTTACTCCCCAGACTATGAAGATGGCAGGGTTGATACGCAGTCTCAACAAACCCGTCAAGATACTGGGAGACGGAAAGATAGATAAGGCCTTAAACGTCAAAGCCAATGCCTTTTCAGAGTCAGCTCAGAAGAAGATAACCCAAGCTGGCGGAAGCATTGAGGTGATATAGTTGCTGAAGAGCTTTCAAAATAGCTTCAAAATCCCAGAGTTGAGAAAGAGGATCCTGTTTACCCTATCTATACTGGTAATATATAGGTCCGGGGGATTAGTGATAATTCCGGGGATCGATTCTGGTGCTCTTTTGGAGTTTGCGCCAACGTCGGGGATATTCGGGCTTTACGACATGTTCGCAGGGGGAAATTTCTCCAAGGCGACTATATTTGCCCTTGGGATAATGCCCTATATCAGCGCTCAGATTATATTGCAACTTTTGGGATCCGTGATGCCCTATTTCCAGAGGCTTCAAAAGGAGGGAAGAGAGGGACAAAATAAGATAAATCAGTACAGCAGATATGGCACAGTGTTGTTGGCGGCGGCACAGTCTCTGGGACTGGCTGTCTACTGGCAGAATATTGGAGAAGGACGGGTAGTACCGCATTCGGGTCCCGTGTTTACGCTTTTGACGATGTTGACTATCACGGCAGGGACCGTACTTATCATGTGGTTGGGAGAGCAGATCACAGAAAGAGGCATAGGAAACGGCATATCTCTGATCATATTCATAGGTATCGTGGCAGATTTTCCCTATGCGCTGAAGGAGGAATTCAACTATTTCCGAATAAACGATAAGGGCATTATCCCTGAGCTACTTCTTTGCGCTTTGTTGGTAGGCGTAGTTGCTATGGTGGTGCTGCTGACCCAGGGTCAAAGGAGAATCCCGATCCAGTTCGCCAAGAAGATCGTGGGGAGAAGAATATATGGCGGACAGAGCACGCATCTTCCTATGAAGATAAATGTAGCCGGGGTAATACCCATAATCTTTGCCCAGGCTATTATGTTCTTGCCTTCTACTGTCGGAACCTTCTTCCAGGGAAACGAATTTATAAGCTGGCTGATGACCTTTTTTGAGACTGATTCGCCCTTCTACTGGTTCGTCTACGGACTGATGATAGTCTTTTTCACCTATTTTTACGCCGCTATCGTTTTTAATCCTGTGGATACGGCGGACAACCTGAAAAGCCGGAGCGGTTTTATTCCGGGCATAAGACCCGGCAAGAGGACAGCCGAGTACATAGACCAAATTTTAACGAGGATTACGCTACCAGGGGCGCTCTTTTTAGCCGCTATAGCCATTTTCCCATTCTTTGTAACAAAGTCTATGAATGTCGCCCAAAAATTTGCACAGTTTTTCGGCGGTACGGGTCTTTTGATCATAGTGGGAGTGGCGCTGGACACCCTTCAGCAGGTGGAATCTCATCTGCTTATGCGCCACTACGACGGCTTTATGAAAAAGGGCAGACTGAAGGGCAGGAGATAGGGTTTGATTCTTGTTCTGTTGGGACCGCCTGGCTCCGGAAAGGGAACTCAGGCTAAGAAAGTGTGCAAGGTTCTGGGTATACCCCAGATATCCACAGGAGATATTCTAAGGGAAGCTGCCAGAATAGGGACAATATTGGGTCTTAAAGCACGTTTTTACGCAGATAAAGGGGAACTGGTCCCCGACGATGTTATGCTAGATATTGTAAGAGAAAGGCTCCTGAACGCTGACTGTAAGGATGGATTTGTGTTAGATGGCTTCCCCAGAACCATCAATCAAGCCCAGGGCCTGGAGCGTATCTTAAATGATTTGGGGTCGAAAATAGAGTTAGTTCTCAATATCTCTGTCGCTGAGGACATACTGGTAGAGAGACTTGCCTGTCGCAGGCAGTGCGAGGTCTGCCGCCAAGAATACACCTTCAAAGATCCTAAATCTGCAGATGTATGCGATCTATGCGGGGGAAAGGTGACGTCCAGAACGGATGACACAAAAGAAGCAGTGGTAACCAGACTGAAGGTATATCACGAGAAAACCGAGCCTTTAAATGTGTTCTACAGAGACAGGGGAAATCTTCTGGACATTGATGGTGAAGGCACTGTAGAACAGGTTCACGATAGGATCTTAAAGAGTCTTTCTGTTCGATAACGGAGGCGTTTTTGATGCCAAAGGAAGAGGCAATCAAGGTTGAAGGAACAGCTATGGAGGCGCTCCCAAACGATATGTTCAAGGTGGAGTTAGAAAATGGACACACCGTCCTGGCATACACATCCGGGAAGATGAAAATAAGGTTTATCCGTGTCCTTCCAGGGGACAAGGTGACTGTAGAACTGTCTCCTTACGACCTGGAGAGAGGCAGGATTGTGTATCGCTACAAGTGACGTCTATGACAAGTTTTCCCGAAAAAGTTCTCCGACCACTTCTCCATTTCGTGGGCTGTTGACAATGTTGCTGGTACTTCGTGCTCCTTGCAAGGACGAATGGAGGAATTCACGCAGCGCGTATGCTGCCTCTTTGGGGTCCTATAGGAAAGATAAAAATCTATGAAGGTTAAGGCGTCTATAAGGAGGAGATGTACCTCCTGCAAAATAATAAAAAGGAAAGGTGTCTTAAGGGTTATATGCAGCGCCAATCCAAGGCATAAGCAGAGACAGGGCCCAGGGTCATTCAGCTCTGCGCAGAGAAAGAAGTAAGTGAGTGTTGTTTAAACACCACATTGAACCTGTCGAAGCGTAGGCGTAGAGACGCTTTTGCGGAAACTGAATAGCCCGCCAGGTTATAGAGCGATTGGCAACTTTGCAGCGGGTTGTTAAGCAGGTTGAACTTCAACTTTAAGGAGGGGATTCATCTTGGCAAGGATCGCGGGTGTTGATTTGCCCAGGGATAAGAGGGTGGAGATAGCTTTGACCTATATATACGGTATAGGCAGATCCAGTTCCAATAAGATTTTAGGCCAGGCAGGTCTAAATCCAGATACCCGAATCGTAAACCTTACGGAGGAGGAGATTAATAAGCTCAGGACGGCTATTGAGTCCAATTATAAGGTCGAAGGGAGCCTGCGGGCCGATGTGGACATGGATGTAAAGAGGCTTATGGACATCGGTACCTATCGGGGTTTGCGGCACCGCAGGGGATTGCCGGCCAGAGGTCAAAGGACACATACAAATGCCAGGACGCGCAAGGGTCCAAGACGCCCGATTATAAAGGGGAAAAGATGAGGAGAATGCGATTTGTCACCGCCTGAGAGGAGATCAAAGAAAGCCAAGAAGGTGGATGCCGATGGGATCGCTCACATAAAGGCGACCTTTAACAATACCATAGTCACTCTAACAGACCGGGACGGCCATGTGATAGCGTGGGCATCCACCGGTAAGGTGGGCTTTAAGGGCTCAAGGAAGAGCACACCTTACGCAGCTTCACTGGCAGCGGATGCTTCTGCTAAGGAAGCTATGGCCTTAGGCTTAAGGAGAGTAGAGGTCTGGGTGAAGGGTCCAGGTGTAGGCAGAGAATCGGCAGTTAGAGCGCTTCAGACCGCCGGCCTTGAAATCACAGCAATAAGGGACGTAACACCTATTCCTCATAACGGATGTCGTCCCCCCAAAAGACGGAGGGTGTAGAATGAGTAGACAGCAAACAGTAGACAGTAGACAGTAGACAGGGGGCACATTCACCCGCCCACCAAAAGACAGTAGGGGCGAACCCGTGTATTCGCGCAGTAGGTAGTCAGGGCGGGGTAGTTCCTGTATGCTGTCTACTTAATTAGGGGATCTTAAATGGCAAGATACACTGATGCCAACTGCAGGTTGTGCAGACGTGAGGGAACCAAGCTCTTCTTGAAGGGAGAGCGATGTTTCTCGGACAAGTGCGCTATCCAAAAGAGAGCCTACAGTCCGGGCCAGCATGGTCAACGTCACGGGAGAAAACTTTCCGAATACGGAATCAGACTGAGGGAAAAGCAGAAGGTCAAAAGAACCTACGGGATATTGGAGAAGCAATTCAAGAAGTATTTCCAAAAGGCGTCCAGACAGAAGGGAGAGTCGGGAGAGAATCTGTTGAGACTGCTTGAGAGACGTCTGGATAACATCGTCTATAGAGTTGGATTCGCGCCTTCCCGGAAGGCTGCTAGGCAATTAGTGAGACACAGGCATATTCTGGTAAACGACAAGTTGGTTGACATTCCATCTTATCTGGTCTGTGTAGAGGATACGATCAAGGTACAACAGAAAAGCAGACAGATGGATATGATCCATGCCTCTTTGAGTAGGATGGTTCCGGAACAGGAACTTTCATGGTTTTCTGTAGATAAGGCGAATCTGACAGGCACTTTGCTTGCGATACCCACCAGGGAGGACATCCCAACTCCGGCCGAAGAACAGCTGATTGTGGAGTTCTATTCAAGGTAGCGATCTTTGATCGGGTTAATATCATAGATGTAACAGAATCTTACCACATCGACCACGGAGGCGCGAAAAGCTGCAGAACCAAACTACAAAGCTTGAGTGGATACAGCGTTTTTGCACAAAGATCGATGCTAGATAGAGGTACTGAATTTCCGGGAGATAGATCCGTATGAAATTGAAAAGTATTCAGATGCCCAAGGCAGTTGAGTTTGATGAGTCCGATTTTTCCAATAATTACGGCAAGTTCGTGGTTCAGCCGCTCGAAAGAGGATTCGGAATTACTCTGGGAAACGCCCTTAGGCGCACTCTTCTTTCATCGATCCAGGGAGCCGCAATCAAGTCCGTGAGATTAGATAGTGTTCAACACGAATTCTCCGTTATGCAGAACATCGTTGAAGATGTACCTGAGATCATATTGAACCTGAAACAGGTAAACGTTAAGCTACACTCAGACGAGGATAAGGCGATAATAGTCGAAAAGGGCGGTCCGGCCGATCTTAAAGCCGTAGATCTTCAGGTAGATCCCGAAGTAGAGATATTAAATCCCGACCTTCATATAGCAACGTTGGGGAAGGACGCTTACTTCGAGGCGGAGATCGTGATAGGAAGCGGTAGAGGGTACGTCTTTGCAGAGGAGAACAAAATTGAAGATGATCCCGTAGGAACTATAACCGTGGACTCTCTCTTCTCCCCGATACAGAAGGTCAACTACCATGTGGAAAATGCAAGGGTAGGCCAAAGGACAGATTACGATAAGCTGATCTTGGAGATCTGGACGAATGGAACCATGCAGCCGGACGACGCTTTAGCGTTCGCGGCCAAGATATTGAAAGATCATCTGGAACTGTTCATCAATTTTGAGGAGGAACCGGAGGAGATAGAAGAGGAAGAAATAGACGAAGAGGATGAAAAGATACGGAATCTTTTGCGGATGTCTGTAGATGAACTGGAACTTTCGGTTCGGTCGGCTAACTGTCTGAGAGCTGCGGGGATAGAGACTTTAGGGGATCTGGTCCACAAGTCAGAACAGGACATGCTCAAATACAGGAACTTCGGCAGGAAATCTCTCAACGAGCTGGCCTCCACTCTGGACGAGTTGAGTCTGAGCCTCGGCATGGATGTGTCCAAGTACCAACTGGAGTCAACAGACAAGGCAGATTAACACGATATACAGACTTGGTAAACTATAGATGAGACATCGCAATAAAGGAAATAGACTGAATAGGACCGCCAGTCATAAGAAGGCTATGTTATCAAATACGGCCACGTCTTTGGTGAACAAAGAGTCAATAAGGACTACGGACGCCAAAGCAAAGGAACTAAGGCCGGTTGTGGAGCGATTGATAACCTTGGCAAAAAGAGGTGATCTGCACGCCAGAAGACAAGTTCTAAAGGTCATCAAGGACAAATCTTTGGTGGCAAAACTGTTCGATGACATAGCCACAAGATTTGACGATCGAAACGGAGGGTATCTCAGGATTGTCAAATTAGGTCAGCGCAAGGGGGATGGGGCAAAGCTCTCAATAATAGAGTTCGTAGAGAGCAAGGTGGGAGATGGAGAGGAGGCAGTCCAGAAAACCAAAGCAGTGGAGGAAGTTGAAACAGTCAAACAGGTTAAAAAGGAGACGGAAAAAGGGGATGTCGAGGCGGTAGAGGGGGAAGAAAAGGAGAGTAAAGTGGCCTCTGTCCCAGAGGAAACCAAAGAACAGGAAACCGATGAAATAGAGAAAGTAGATGAAAGCAAGGAAAAAGCTCCAGTTGAAGCCGAGGAGAAGAAAAAGCAAAATAGAGCATCCGTTTCGAGCGGAAGAGAATCTGCTGGGAGTGAAAGGTCCACTACCCTAGACGATTCCGATAATTCTTCTGACAAAGATTAGCTCAGTTCTTCAAGGAGAAAATATCCTAAGGGCAAAAAACCTCTAAACTTAGCAAAGAAGGGCAAAGCGGACATCGTTCGAGTTGCCCTTCTACATTTGATGCCATATGGAAAGATTGGTAGAACTAACAATCGAGGATATATCTACAAAGGGTGATGGAATAGGAATTATAGATTCGCAGATCTTCAGGGTGAAAGGGGCTCTGCCGGGGGACGTGGTAAGAGCTAAAATCAAAAGGAGAAGAAAGGGCTTTGTAGAGGCTGAGACTGTAACTATATTGAAGGAGGGCATCCCCCGTATAGAACCCAGATGCGGACATTTCCATCAATGCGGCGGATGTAAGTGGCAGGATATTGAATACCAGGAGCAGTTAAAGCTCAAAAGCAGGATAGTGAAAAACGCCCTGAAGAGAGCAGGTTTCGATGGGTTGGATGTGGCCGAGCCTATAGGAAGCAAGAATATATTTTTCTACCGCAATAAGATGGAATTCTCGTTTGGGTCAGACAAGGAGAACCGACTTGTTTTAGGACTGCACGTCCAGGGAAGGTACGACTTGGTCTTTAATCTGGATAAATGCTATCTCCAGTCGGAGGAATCGAACTCTATAGTCGAAGACATAAGAAATTTTGTCGAAAGCAAGAAACTTTCCATATATGACCTTAAGAGCCACGAAGGCCTTCTAAGATTTGTGACTATAAGGGAGGGGAAGGGGTCAGGCGAGGTGATGGTAAATCTCGTAACGTCTGATGAGGAGTTCAAGGATAAGGAAGATTGGGCGCGTTACATTACAAAGCGACACGACGTAAAGAGCCTGCTTTGGAACGTCAATCCTGAGAAGTCGCAGATCGCTGTGGGATTGAGGGAGGAGATCTTGGACGGACGAGGTTATATCGTTGAAAATATCGGGGGACTATCGTTCCAGATTTCGGCGAACTCTTTCTTCCAGACCAACTCGTTTCAGTCTGAAGAGTTATACGATATCGTTCTGGAATTCGCCGATTTGAAGGGGGACGAGGATGTATTGGACCTCTATTGCGGGACTGGGGCTATCTCCCTATTCCTTTCGAGGAAGGCAAAGAGTGTGGTCGGAGTGGAACTTGTAGAAAGTGCTGTTGAGGATGCAAGTCAGAATGCAACGCTGAACGAAATCTCTAATTGCGAGTTCATATATGGCGACGTTAAGGAGATTCTGCCCCGATTCTTGCAGACGGGAGAGTTCTTCGATGTGGCAGTAGTTAACCCTCCCAGAGAAGGGATGCATAAGAAGGCGTGCAGGGAACTTTCGAGACTGTCTCCCGCCAAGATCGTCTGTGTTTCATGCAACCCAGAATCCCTAGCTACCGACTTGAGGATACTCAGTTTTTCAGGTTATAAAGTTGAAATAGTTCAGCCTGTGGATATGTTTCCCCACACACCGCACATTGAAGTAGTAGCGAAACTTGTACGGGTTTAGATGAATCTGCTGTTGTAGCATGTGGGGAAATTGGGAAGAGCTAATGTTGGTCCCTGAGCCATCGGTTCGCCTGACGCAACCCGCGTTGCCATTCATAGGAGCTGATCCGCTCCCTTTTTAGAAGACAACTCTAGCGGCAAGAGATTCTTGCCCTTTCCTGATCTCCAGCCTAAATCCAAGACCAGAAGAGAGGGAAATTTAGTGCTAAGAGCCACTTCTAGCCCCCTGCTATCGGGGGGTACAAACTCACCGCGTCCCCCTCTTCGAGCGTGTGATCCAAAGAAGACTTTTGACCGTTTATGAGTATGATAAACGGGAGATTTGTATCGTTATCTATCAGTGGAACGGGCAAGCTCAGTTTTTTGAAGATACCCCTTACATCTGAGTTATCGGGCAGATCTAACCTTGCTTTTCCCCCATTACTTCCCTGTGGAAGATAGTCCCTAAAGTAAGAGAAAAGCCTTACATCCACTCTCATTATAGTTCCTCCTGAATGTCGGCTATAACCTCCTTTTCTATCTTGGGCCACTCCACAGAATACTTATCCTGAAGATTAAACTCCTCCAGCATTCCCCTGATATTAGGATGGACCTTTTCAACTACCACGTCCCTTATTTTACTGAAGGCGTCTCCCGTCCTTAAAATGCTGTATTGATCCGGCTTTGTGGCATTTGTAAGCTGTCTTTTAGCCTCTTTAAAGCACCGTTCATATAGGCCGTTGATGGCTCTTACTCTGTTGGTCTGGGGGGACACTATGCTCTTTACGGCCGTTTCGTACTCGTCAATAAATTTGTACATCGGCTCCAAAGTAGCTATAGAGTCAGGCGTCTCCTTCAACATCTTATCGTACTCCTCCAACTGCCTGGGATATTTTTCTATCCTGGAAAGCTCTTCCAGATACGCTATAAGGTCTATGTCCTCACCCTTGCTACAGCCTGTAATGATGCTTCCATTGAGAGCCAGAACGAACAGACCGAACGTCAAGATTTTGTTTCCTGTCATAGCTGATCCCCCTGAAAACTTGGCAATTTTGGTATAACTTGCTAGGCAATTATCCCGCTGTTTGTGCGGACGGCCATTTGAGCGGATACTGATCCTGAAGACCGTGCACCCCCAAGAGCGTTTGAAGCTGAAGATGTATCCTGCCTTCTACGCTCTTTCTGGCTCGCGATAGTGCGATTCCCGCTTTATAGATGTTATTCTCGGTCGGTTCAGGAGATAGCATAAAGGACTTTTGGGCGTTCGATAGGAACCTCTCATAACTGTTGTGAATTGACCTGATCTTGGTAGTTTTGGGAACCGTTATCTGAGAGAGAACCTCCTTGTAATCCTTGAACAGCTTATATATCGGCTCTAAACTCTCTATGGTGATGGTATCCTTCTGAGCCTCAAGGAGTTCAGCATACTGCTGAAGCTCCCCGTTGTACTCATCCAACTTGGTCACCTGATTCATATACTCAATCAGGTCGTCTTTTTCACTTACCCCGCACCCGTACAGGGACAAAACACCTAGAAGAACTATTGCTGTTTTCATTCCTTTCATTGCTTATCCCCCCTTATACAGGAAAACCATCCTGCTGACAGATGCAAGCTGCTGCTGTGACCACGCCTTTGTAATCTCTCTTTTGAAAGAGAGTTTCTGGAGCCTCTCATCAGAAGTACATAGACATCACCTACCTAATTTCTTAAATTTCTTGATCTTGTAAATATCTATTGCTAACACAAGATACAAAAAAGATCCTCGAATGTAAAGGATAATTTTACAGATGAGTATTTCTTGCATTTAGAACAGCAGGACCTCGTAGATGAATGGATCAACCGGGTAAATGGCAATTTCCCTTTTTGTGATATGAAATATTTTTTCGTTGTCTGTTCTTTACAGATGTTTTATGTATGCTATCTCTACCTCACTATTAGTTTGAAAAGTCCGGACGATCCGGATCTGTAACATAGCCCACAGGCATAAAGTGCAGTATCGAACTTATGTCAGCCAAGGGGCTATGTATATGAGGAGGCTTGCCAAGAGATCGACTCGGTGTGGACAAAAATCCCTTTACATTAGTCTGTCTTTTTCATATTTTATTGATGTGTAAGATTTCCCGTATCGATGTGCCGGGCCAGAGATGTGTGTGAAAGTAATAACATTATGAAGCCTAAAAGTAAGAAGAACAGTACTTCAACGAGTTCCTTTGGTTCACCCGGTAGAATCGGCCACGACTCGACCAAGTTTTATAGCAGTAAATTATACAAAGGGCAAACAGTTCCGAGCGATGTAACGCATATTGAAAATCCTATAGATGAGTCGCTTCTGGAAAAGGTATACTGCAAAAGTAGCGAGGTGATGGAGGAGATCCCTGACTACAGCATACACCTCATGGTGACATCTCCGCCCTACAATGTAACTAAAGAGTATGACGAGGATCTGATATTGGATGAATGCAGGGATTTGCTGAAACGGGTTTTCAGGGAGACCTATCGCGTTCTTGTCACCGGGGGCAGGGCATGTGTGAACATAGCGAATCTGGGACGAAAGCCTTACATTCCTCTTCACAGTTATATTATTCAGGATATGCACGAGATTGGCTTCCTGATGCGGGGTGAAATGATCTGGAACAAGGCGACAAGTTCCAGTCCATCAACGGCATGGGGAAGCTGGCAATCGGCAGCGAATCCGACTTTAAGGGATATTCATGAGTATATCCTAGTTTTTTTCAAAGGATTCCTTCAGTCGAAAGAAGAAAGGTAGGGAAGATACAATCAATAAGGCAGAATTCCTGGAGTTGACAAAGAGTGTGTGGACATTCTCCGCCGAATCTGCGCAAAGGATCGGACATCCCGCCCCTTTTCCGGTTGAGCTTCCACGTCGGCTGATTCATCTTTATACCTTCAAAGATGAAGTTGTGTTAGATCCTTTCTGCGGGAGCGGGTCTTCCTGTATTGCTGCGATAAAGGCAAAGAGAAAACAGGCCTGAGACAGAGCGAAGAATTTTAGACAAGGACTGTCAAATGACACACTTAACCGAGACAGCGCCGATATGGGCCGTAGTGCAGCCGCGAATGTGAAACTATGGGCGATTTATGCCCTTTTTACGGTCTTCGTATCGTCGGCGACGTTCTACAATATGGGGTTTCACTCGTTTACATTCGATGATGAAGACTACGTAAAAAATGCCCGGCTGGCCCAGAGCGATCCCAAGTATATATTCTCTCCATCTTTCTCCAAACCCTGGGCGAGCAGGCTCGGAGTCCACACGCTATTTTATTTTCTCTACAAACCCTTCAAGGAAGACGCGAAGCCGTACCACCTCTTCAACGTCTTTGTGCATACAGTCAACGCCCTCGTTTTTGCATATCTTGTGAGTGTTTTCTTCAACCACCCACGTAGTGGCCTGCCAGCGAGGTCCTACCCGTGCGGCACCCAGATGGGATTACTGTCGGGATTCCTCTTTCTCCTTAACTGCTCTCACTACAGGGCGACCTATTGGATTTCAGCGGTATCGATACTTTTGGGAACCACCTTTGTCCTCACATCGTTTATATTTGCACAGTATTACGTAAATCAGAAGAAAACGCGCTGGATCGTCCTTTCTGGGGTCTCATTTTTGGTCTCGATGTTCATGCATCAGTCTATGGGGATAGCGATAGTTCCTCTTTTTGCTTATCTTTTCTGGATAGGCAAATTGAGGGGGAATAGGTTCTTCAAGTCCGTCCTCCCCTTTATACTGTCAGCAATTGTTTTCTGGTCGGCCGATAGATTTGTGTACAAAAGCCCCTTCTCGAGCAATGAGACGTACGAAATGGGACTCCATGTCCTCCAAAACTACTCAAGTTATCTCTTTTGGCTCTTAACGGAAGCTCACTGGAATCTTATCGGCTCGAAGGAATCTTTACACTGGATGTGGAAGTTGGGCTACGTTCTTTTAGGGGTTTTGATCTTCTTCTTGTGGAAGGCAAAACCCAAAGTGTCGTTCTGGATAGTCTGGATACTTGCCTGTGTGTTTCCCTATGCGCTATGGAACAGGGAAAGAGTGTCTCTGAAAGCACTGACGGCAGTTTTGGTTGTGCTCATAGGAGTATCGAGCTTTTCAAGATTAAAGACTTTAGAGGGGGTACAGTATAGAGATTCTGGAAAATATTTTCTCGTGAAAGAGGACTATAAAAAGGCAATTGAACACCTATCTAAGGGGATAAATATCTATCCCAGGCAGGATAAGAAGGTATATGTTTTCCTCGCTCACGCTTATATGAAGGAAAACAGATCAGATGATGCCGAAAGAGTGCTAAAAGATCTTTTGGAGTGGGATCCAGAAAACGCACAAGGGCGTCATTATCTTAATAAGGTGTATCTTTCAAAAAGTGCTTACAGATGAAAAAGTTTCTTTCAAATGTAGTTATTATACTTATCGGAATCTTGTTGAGCGTAGGCGTATTGGAGATCGGGACTCGTATTGTTGCCCCTCAAATATTCCCCACTCCCAAGGTCTGGAGATACGAGGCGAATCTGGGATGGGAGCACATTCCGGGAGCCGAAGATAGATGGCTTCACAGGGACTTTGATGTGAGTATCAAGATCAACTCCAAGGGACTAAGGGACGTCGAGAGGGACTACGCCAAGAAAGATAATACATTTCGCATATTAGCCTTTGGAGATTCCTTCGTTGAGGGATGGGGAGTGGAGCTTGAGGATTCTGTGACACGGAGGCTCGAAAAGATCCTGAACCTTGAAACAGGCGATAAAAAGTACGAAGTTGTAAACTGCAGTGTGGCGGGATACGGGACAGATCAGGAGCTTTTGTTCTTTCGAAGAGAGGGCCTAAAGTATTCGCCCGATCTTGTGATCGTATTCTTCTACCTAAATGACGTGGGGAACAACGCCTCAAAGGTAGGCATAGGCAGGGAAAAGGGCTTCAAACCTTATTTCCGTTTGAGAAATGGGAACCTTGACCTTCGGGGCATCCCTGTTCCGAGGTCCCTCTTCTGGGATGAAGCTCGGCCAAAGCCTCAAGAGATGGTGCGACAAGTAGACCAGTTTCTCTGGGATAGATGCCATCTTTATAACCTGGTACGCTCACAGTTCACATCGCAGAAGATAACAGATTTGTCCGTCAGATACTACGATCTGCTGTATTCGGATGTGTATCGTCCTAAATTATATAATACCTGGATGCTGACCAAGACTCTCATCGGCAGGTTCTCCGATGAGGTGGGAAAAGCAGGGGCGAAGATGCTTGTGGTCACCGTTCCGGCTAAACTACAGGTTCATACAGATGAATGGGAGAAGAGAAAACGGGAGTTAGGAATGGAGGGAAAGTACGATCTATATAGGCCTAACAGAATAATATCAGAATACTGTCGAAAAGCCGGGATACCGCTTATGGACCTCCTCCCGGAGTTCTCAAAACGCGCCAAAATCGGAGCACATCTCTTCTATCCCAACACTCACTGGAGCCCGGAAGGACACAAACTCGCAGCGGAGATTATAGGGAGTTATCTAACAGAGAAGAACCTTATCCCCCATTCGCCATATTAGACCCGAAAAATGGTTGTCAAAGTCGCCAGAACATGTTATATTACAATAAATAAGACTCATAAATGGCGGATAAATATTGATCATCCAGAGGGTGAAAGAATGAAAGTAGGTTTTGATGGAGGAATAAAGCTTGAATTTCATGGTGCAAAGGTGACATCAAACGGTGGACTTCTTGCGTATCGTGACCTTGATTACGCACTGGGATTATTTGATTCGGTATCAGCGGTTTTTACCGATAAACGCACAGGCCGTAATATCCAACATGATATATCTACTCTCCTGCGTCAATCGATATACAGCCGTCTTGCAGGATATGAAGATGTAAATGACGCCGAGCGATTATCCGTTGATCCCGTCATGCGAGCGATTACCGGAAAGAAGGACAAAGGCAGGCAAGCTGCCAGCTCCAACACGATAGGACGTTTTGAAACTGATATACTGACTCAGCATGACAATCTCAGAAACTTGTCAGATATCAATGGCAAGTGGGTTCAAAAAGCGATGAGTAAAACACAGCATCAACGAATCATTCTGGACATGGACAGTTCGGAGAGTCCGGTACATGGCCAGCAGGAAGGATCAGCTTACAACGGTCATTTCGGATGTACCTGTTTTCATCCAGTGTTCTGCTTCAATCAGTTCGGGGATTGTGAAGGAGTCCTACTTCGCTCTGGTAATGTTCACAGTGCTGATCGTTGGAAGGAAGTTCTGGAACCGATCGTCAAGAGATACGAGAGCAAGAAGAATAGGAAATACTTTCGAGGCGATGCTGCATTCGCAAAGCCTGAGATTTATGATTATCTGGAGGGAAACGGCTATTTGTATGCCATTCGGCTTCCCGCAAATGAGATACTCTATGAAAAGATACGATACCTGCTGACTCGGCCAGTTGGACGACCGCCGAGGAAACCGATTGTATCGTTATATGAATTTCAATATAAAGCGGCCAGTTGGGATCAATCGAGGCGAGTGGTCGCCAAGGTTGAATGGCACCAAGGGGAGTTATTCCCAAGAGTGGGATTTATCGTGACCAACATGAGCGCCAAGCCAGAAGGCGTGGTACACTTCTACAATGGCCGTGGCAGAGCTGAGCAGTGGATTAAGGAGGGCAAGTATGCTCTGAACTGGACCCGACTCTCATGCAAGCGTTTCGTCTCCAATCAGGTGAGGCTCTGGCTGTTTGTTCTGGCTTACAACTTGGGCAACTTCCTGCGACGTTTTGTTCTTCCGAAGAAAATCAAACACTGGTCACTACGCAGCCTCCTCGTGAAATTTATCAAAATCGGAGCGAAGATTGTCAGACACAGCGGATATATTACGTTTCAAATGGCTGAGGTTGGGATAGACAAGAGGTTATTTGCCGAAATATTATCCCGGATTGAACGATTGCGATGTTATTCTGTTTAAACTGCCACATTTTTTTGTGAGTCGATGGAGAGGTGTCTCTAATTGGAGGATTTAAACACAAAGAAAGTGATAATTCAGAGGAAAATACTATTTTAATTGAAAAAAGTACTTGTTGAAAAATGTAAAAGTGGTAATATTAATTCAGAAACAAGAATGTATCGAAATATAATCCCTCATGAATGTGATATGGGGAATGTCGGTTCTTATGCCTTAACGTCGTTCCTATCGTCCTGCCGCCGCTACGCGAGCATATCGAGGCTTATATCTATGGCCGGAGATACGTGGTAGACAAAAAGATAATGGAAGCTCTGAAGAAGGTCAGCACGGACTCTGTATGGAGCATCTTAGACGACCTGGGTTACCCGGACACGTTTATGACTGGGCTTGAAGTAATACGTCCCGAGCTGATGATGGTCGGACAGGCGACAACTGTCAGATACGTCCCTGTGCGTAAGGACATCCAGGAAAAGTTGCAGAAAAATGGCTATCCCGTCCATCAACAGGCTGTGGAGGCAGCTAACCCGGGTGATATTTTAGTTGTGGACGCCGGTGGCTGTACGGAGGCGGGATTTGTGGGAGACGTAATTATGACGCGATTTGTAGTAAGAGGCGGCGGAGGTTTAGTGGTAGATGCAGCAATCAGGGATCTTTCTGCGCTCAGCAACATGGATCTTCCCCTGTACATCAAAGGAGCACATGCGTCTGGAAGCGCCAGAAGAATAGTGGGGATAGAGATGAACGTGACCGTAAGCTGCGGAGGAGTCGCTGTAGTTCCCGGGGATGTGCTGTTGGGCGATGCGCAGGGAGTGATTGTAATTCCTCAGGAATTGTCCCCCCAAGTGGCCCAAGAGGCCCTTGAGTTAGAACACAGGGAGAGTTTCCTGAAAGCCAAGCTCAAGGAGGACGGGCAGCGGAAGATCTTCGAGACATATCCTCCCGATGAGGCGACCTTAAGGGAATATGAAGAGTGGAAGAGAAAGGGGAAATAAAGCATTTTAAAGGGTCGGTGATGACTACAAGCTGATAGGTGAGTACATCATCGAAAGGAGACAGTCCAGCAGTCGGAGCGGGAGTTTGAAGCCTATGAGTCATACTATACAGCTCAGATGCAAAATATGGTGAAAAGCTTCATAAAAACGGAAATGTTACTTAACTATGCATTAATATAGATGCAGGAGGAGTCTGAGCATGAAAGAGATACTTAAAGACATATATACATGGTCGTGGTATTCCCAGGAAAAGGGGATGGATTTCAACGGTTTTCTTATAAAGTCTGAGGGCGGAAACGTTATTATAGATCCGACTGAGATGACGCCTTCGGATGAGGAGGAGATAGATAAGATAGGCGCGCCGAAGTATATTATCATTACCAACAGGGATCACGAAAGGGAGGCGGCCCACGCAAAGCTCAAGTACGATGCCCAGGTCTACATAAACGAATTGGACGCTCCACTATTGGAGGAAGTGGAGGCAGATAAAACCTTCAAACATAAAGCTAAACTCCCCGGAGGCTTGGTGGTTATCCATGTTCGGGACAACAAATCCCCGGGGGAATCCGCCCTGCTTTTGGAGAGAGGAGAACCGGGCCTGATATTGGGAGACGCTCTGATAGGAAAGCCGCAAGGTCAACTTAATCTCCTTCCAGCAGAGAAATATAAGGACATAGAGAAGGCCAAGGAGGGCATAAAGGTGCTTTTAGAGTACGAATATGGGCCGGTCTTAGCGGCTGACGGCGCGTCCATACTCGAAGGCGGCAAGGAGGCTATCCGAGATTTTATCCGGAGGAATCAGTAGGACTTCCTGCTTTTGAAAAAGGTGTTGACAAATGCAGAGGATTGTAGTAAAATTACGGTGGAGAATACTAATAATTTAATCCTGGATAAGATCACAATGAAAGCAGCAGCCAAATATGCCACCTTTTTTGCCCTTAGTCTTATGCTCCTGCTGCCCGTTCATGCCTCGGGGAAGAGCGTTTCTGTAGTTCCCATCAAGGATGTAGTTGACAGGGGCTTGGCTGCCTTTGTGGAAAGAGCGATCAAAGAAGGTGAGAAACTGGGGGTTGATGCCATCATCTTCGAAATAGATACGCCCGGAGGCAGAGTAGATGCGGCCTTAATAATTAGGGACGCTATTTTATATACAGAGACTAAGACCATCGCCTTCATCAACCCGAGAGCTATCTCCGCCGGCGCTCTAATATCGTTAGCCGCAGATCATATAGTTATGTCCGAGGGAGGCACCATAGGTGCGGCGACTGCTGTTGATCTTCAAGGCAAGAAAGCCAGCGAGAAGGTCATCTCCTATTTCAGAAGTGAGATGAAGGCCACGGCCGAAAAGACCGGCCGACCTACCGACCTGGCTGAGGCGATGGTGGACGAAGATGTGGATATTCCCGATCTTGCCCCGAAAGGAAAGCTCTTAACCCTTACCACAGAGGAGGCACTACAGTATAAAATAGCTGACCACAAAGTTGAAAAGTTGGATGAAGACGAAAAGCTCCAGGAAGTCCTGAGTCTGTATGACCTGTCGGGGGCAAGGATAAACAGATTCCAGACAAACTGGGCGGAACTTTTAGCGCGTTTTTTTACCCACCCTATAGTAAGTTCGCTCCTGATGAGTTTGGGTTTCTTGGGACTCCTGTTCGAGTTGAGAACTCCTGGTTGGGGGGTCGGCGGGAGTGTAGGTCTCATCTCTTTGGGACTCTTCTTCTGGAGCCAACATCTCGTCCATCTGGCAGGGTGGGAAGGACCTTTGCTGTTCGCAGCGGGAGCTATAATGCTCCTTATCGAGGTTCTGTATATTCCGGGCTTTGGACTGGTGGGGCTTGCGGGCATCGTGTCAATATTCGCGGGACTCTTTGCAAGTTTAATGGGCGGAATCGAGTACTGGACGTTCTGGACAATGGAGGACGTGTCAGGAGCTGTAACCTCTATGGGGCTTGCATTTTTACTTTCGATAATCGTTTCTATCTTAGTACTCAGGTCTCTTCCCAGAATCAGCTTATGGAACAAGCTTATACTTCAGGCTGAGGAGAAGACAGAGGAAGGCTTTAGATCCTCTCCGTCCGAGTACGAGCATTTGGTGGGGGCTACAGGCCTCGCCATAACAATGCTTCGACCGGCGGGAACGGGGACCTTCGGCGGAAGACGGCTAGATGTAGTTTCGGAGGGTGACTACATAGAGAAACATAAGGTGATAAAGATCTTAGCCGTGGAGGGAAGCAAAATAGTCGTAAGAGAAGCGTAAATTGCAGGTCTCCTTCTTAAATCGGGGGACTTGCCATTAACTGCAGGACTACACACCAGGAGGTGGAACCGATGGAAGCAACAGGTCCGATATTAATAGTGGTTCTCATAGTGGTTCTCATAATATTAGTGTCTATCTTTCTACATTTTGTTCCGATAGGATTGTGGATCACAGCCTATTTTTCCGGCGTGAAGGTCAAGATCTTTGGAGACCTTTTTGGTATGAGGCTGCGCAAGGTTCCCCCTCAGGGCATCATCAGACCCAAGATCAGCGCCACGAAGGCCGGATTAAGTGTGGATATAGACAAGATGGAGGCGCACTATCTGGCAGGCGGCAACGTTAATGACGTAATCAACGCCCTTATATCCGCTGACAAAGCCAATATAAACTTGAACTTCGAAAGGGCCGCTGCCATAGACCTTGCAGGCAGAGACGTGCTTGAGGCTGTCAGGGTAAGCGTGAATCCCAAGGTGATAACTACCCCCAGAGTGGCCGCGGTGGCTGTTGACGGGATCCAGGTTATAGCCACTTCAAAGGTAACTGTCAGAGCCAATATAGACCGGCTGGTAGGCGGAGCGGGGGAGGAGACCATAATAGCCAGAGTCGGAGAGGGCATAGTCACGACTATAGGCTCGTCTCAGACCCACAAGACTGTTCTGGAGAATCCAGATCTCATCTCCAGGACAGTGCTTGAGAAGGGGCTGGATGCGGGGACGGCCTACGATATACTCTCCATAGACATAGCGGACGTGGATGTTGGAGATAATATCGGCGCCAAGCTTCAGACGGATCAGGCGGAGGCGGACCTTAAAATAGCCAGAGCCAAAGCAGAAGAAAGGCGCGCCCTTGCCGTAGCCCAGGAGCAGGAGATGCTGGCGAGAGTACAGGAGATGAGGGCAAAGGTGGTGGAGGCCGAAGCCCAGGTTCCTCTCGCTATGGCAGAGGCGTTCAGGAGCGGCAACCTGGGAATTATGGACTACTATCGTATGAGGAATATCGAGTCGGACTCAGATATGAGGACCTCTATATCTGAGAGCGCGTCTGATTCAACTCCTCCTGGCGGAGATTAGGACGGTTCTTCATAGAGTTCTATAGTTGCGATATGGGGTATCGAAGTAGGGGCGAGATTATCTCGCCCCTACATTTAGGGAAAACATGTTGACTCTGTAAGAAGCAGGTTCGAAAAAGGAAGATCGTGTAATGGATAGTTTCTGGTTTGTCATCATTCTCGTCGTAATATCCTATATATTCAGCAAGATCCGGCAGGCGGAGAGAAAGGCGAAGGAAGATTCCACAGCTGGGCCGCCTGCTGTTCCTATTCCCAGGGTGCTGCGGGATACAATGCCGGCGGATGAAATGGAAGAAGAATACGATTTTGAAGCTGAAGATCAGATACACGAGCGGGAGACTTTAGCACAGGAAAGGACTGAAATGTTAGAGTCTTTAGGGTATGTTCAGCCAGAATCGAGTGGACAATCCGAAGTGGTCGTTCCACCCGCTGTGCACGTTGCACCTTCAAAACCTTCCAAGTCTCCTGAAACGGAAGTTGCTCAAAAAGAAGCATATAAAGCTCCTGTGGGTCTGCTGATTCGATTCAACTCTAAATCTGTCGTACAAGCGGTCGTCTTCTCAGAGATCATAGGACCGTGCAAGGCAAACGCCCCTGGATTGGATCGGGCTGATAGTTTTTGATTCAAGGTGTCGCGTCAGACATTCCAGTCTGGCGCTGGCTGCTTACCCGCATATTTGGACGATCTGAATACAGGTGCCGAAGTGGTGAAACTGGTAGACACACGGGGCTCAAAATCCCGCGGGCTTTAACGTCCATCCGGGTTCGACTCCCGGCTTCGGCACCAGAAGTGATATACTCGATAGAAGATATCCCTCCTGTTGTATCTATCTTTTCCCTTGCTGTGATTTCTCAAATTCCTCTTGAATTCCTAGCTATAGATCAGTATATTCAAAAGTTGTTAGGTCATAAAAGCTCGAATAGATCCGGCTATTTACAATCATCTGCCAATATAGCAAGATTGAGGAGAAGAGCGGACTGTTAGATGATGGTGGAGGACTATAGGATGTCTCCTGAAAAAAAGAGTCCTGAAAGGATATTTTCCTCTGTAGATGAGGCGAAGATGGTCTTGGTTTCTTCGGGAGCGTTCTTCTATGGGAAAGATAAGAAGGGGTTAAATATAGAATGCGATTTTTATATAGATAAGTATCCCGTGACAAACCTGAAGTATAGGAAATTCGTTGACTTCACCGGACACCCTGCGCCTGACGGTTGGGAAGGGGGGGCATATCCGGGCCAAAGGGAAAATCATCCGGTCACGCACATCAGATGGGAGGACGCCTCGGCTTACGCCCATTGGGCTGGCAAAGAACTTCCCACTGAGGAGGAGTGGGAAAAGGCAGCGCGAGGAACTGATGTAAGGACTTATCCCTGGGGTGATGAATTTGACATGTACAAGTGCAACACCTGGGAGCGTGGAACAGGGGATACTACTCCAGTAGATCAGTTTCCAGCAGGGGTTAGCCCGTACGGGTGTTACGATATGGTCGGAAATGTCCTGGAATGGACTTCAAGCGAAGAGGAGCCGGGAACAGGCGTGTATATCTTAAGGGGCAGCTCGTGGGTAAGCTACAAGAACGAATGTCTGTGCTATTACCGTCACAGGCTTAATCCTGCCTACTGGCTCGATACTATAGGGTTTAGGTGTGTCTTGAGGCCGGGTTAATGCTAAGATGTTCTTGCACTTGCCGAACTCAGCTTTAAGGCTATTCACCCTCCGGCCTCATGTTCCTGACCGATTCGTACGCCGATTTAGCGATAACCTCGATGTATCTGCATATCTCATTGCGTCTGGCCTGGTGTCCCTTGGGAAACGATCCGATAGATAGCGTTCCGTTGTTTATGGTGGCAAGGACGATCTGAACGGCCTGTTCCCTCTGCACAGTCAAATCTTCATAAGTTGTATCGTTCACCATTATCTCCCTCCGTTCCCCACTTTCGTGAGGACAAGTTTTAAGCCATCTTTATTCTCTATGGTACCTTTTGTGCTGATTTGATCCGATATAAGATAAAATAGGACATTGCAACAGAATGCGCAAGGGGAAACACAGTTCTATGAACGCTATACTCAATTGTGAGAAACTTCTCCTCCAAATGGATTGAATCGGGGGTTGACTTTGAAATCGATCTTGGCTATATTGGCCCATGTATCGTTTGGACGTAAATAGCAATGTAGAGTTATGATAGGAAAGCATGTCGTTTGGGCAAGCTGCCAGAAGGTAAAACTGCGATTATCGTGGGAAGCAGGATAGGTATAGGCAAAGCTATCGCCTTAACTGTTGGAGAAGAAGAGGCGAAGGTGGAGCTGGCTGCTCGGAGCCCAAAGGAGCTGCAGGGTGTATGTGTCTGAACTGCTTCTTCTGCCGAGCGAGCTGTAATGCACGCTTATCGTGTTCAGATAGACTCCGTCCTCTTTTCCGATGGTGCCGAGTCGCTTATTTTATCACGATGTAACCACGTATGCTGCGGAGGACTTGAAAATGCCCCGGAAAGTGAGGATAGGGGTACTAGGTTTAGGCTGGCCTGGACAAGAACACCTGAAGCACTATAAGGCTATAAAGCAAGTTGAGGTGGAGGCGCTGTGCGATATTGACGCAGAGCTTGCCGAAAGGATAGCTTCGGAAAATGATGTGAAGGAAGTTTATAGCGACCACGAGGATCTGTTGAGAAATGAGAAAATAGATGCTGTGAGCGTATGTCTTCCGAACTATCTGCACAGCCCGGTTACTATTGACGCCCTGAAAGCCAGCAAGCACGTCTTATGTGAAAAGCCTCCCGCACTGAACGCCAGAGAGGCACAAAAGATGGCAAATGTGGCATTGGGGAACGGCAAGATACTCATGTACGCCCTGATGCAGCGCTTCAGGGCCGACGTCCAGATAGTTAAGGATTTTGTGGAGTCAGGAGATTTAGGAAAGATATATTTCGCCAAGACAGGTTATGTCAGGAGGAGAGATATCCCCTTAGGTTCTGGAGGCTGGTTTCTGGACAAGTCGAGAGCGGGAGGGGGAGCACTGATTGACATCGGGGTTCACGCGCTCGACAGGGCATGGTATATGATGGGAAATCCCAAGCCAGTATCTGTGTCGGGATCGGTCTATTCAGAGTTCGGACATACCCTCCCCAGGAAGGTCAAATTTGACGTGGACGATTCGGCGTTTGGACTCATTAAGTTCGAGAATGGCGCTACGCTCTACGTAGAGGCTACCTGGGCGGTCAACTATGAAAGCGGATCGTTTAATACTATCGCTGGAACCAAAGGTGGAGCGCGATTAGACCCGCTTGTGATATACACAGAGCGGAAGGGCACGTTTCTGGACATCACTCCCAATGTGAAGGACTTAAACCCATTTGCCTTGGAGATCGAGCACTTTATAGATTGCATCACCAAGGGTAAAGAACCTATGCCGTCAGCCGAGCAGGGGGTTTTGCTGATGCAGATGATCGACGGGATTTATCGCTCATCTAAGACGGGGAAAGAGGTCAAGATTAAGTAGACACCAAACAATAGATAGCATACGGGGAGCACATCTTCCCCCTTCTGAGATCGCTTCGCTCTGGGCTTCGGCTCGTAATGGCGTTGATTATTCTTTAGTGTCATTGCGAGGGACGCCCGGCCCGAAACAATCTGGTGGGACGGGAGGTGGTGCCCTGTTTACGGCGGTGCCCTGTTATGCCCGATAGATTCAATCGGGGATCTACTGCCTTTATGGAGGAGATATCACATGCAGATGAAAGACAAAACAGCTATCATAACGGGAGGAGGAAGGGGAATCGGGAGAGCCATAGCCTTGGCTTTTGCCAGAGAAGGTGCAAATATTGTCCCTGTGGCAAGGACCGAGTCAGAAATAGAGAAGGTGGCAAAAGAAGCACAGTCATTAGGAGTCGAGGCGCTCCCGTTGACAGCCGATGTGTCGGAAGAAAGCGACGTTTACGGTATGGTCGAAAGGACGATGGATGTCTTTGGCAGGATTGACGTCCTTGTAAACAGCGCTGGAGCGATCTTCAGGGAGACTCTCAAGGACACTACAGTCAGTCAGTGGGACGAAACTATGGCTGTGAATGTAAGAGGGACGTTTCTCTGCTCAAAGGCTGTGATAGAGGCTATGATGGAGCAGAAGAGCGGACATATAATTAACATCTCGTCTTTGGCTGGAAAAATAGGTTTCCCAAAGCGGACGGCGTACTGTGCCTCCAAGTTCGCTGTTGTAGGATTTACACATTCCCTATCTGAGGAGGTCAAAGAGTTTGACATAAAAGTCAACGTGATCTGTCCGGCAGTGGTGGCGACTGAGATGTCCAAAGCTGGTTACCCCGATGAGGATTGGTCCGAGTGGATGGACCCTGAAGACATAGCCCATGCGGCTCTGTTTTTGGCTGTGCAGTCCCCCAAGGCGGTGACCGTGGAAGTGGTGGTTGACAATATAAAGCCGGTCGGTGTGGTGGCGGCCTCGCGATAGGTAGATGGTAAATGAAATCGCGGTCTCCAGGAAAATGATCAGATTTGAAAAAGATAAAATAAAGTTCACTTATCAAGTAGCCGGGATCGTCTTGAATGGCGATCGAGTTCTGCTTCACAGAACAAGAATAGATGACTCCTGGGTGCCTGCCGGGAGGGAGATGTGAGCTACTGGAGCCCGCAACAGGTGCACTGAGAAGGGAGATGCGAGAGGAACTCGGTGTTGAGATCCAGGTTGAGAGATTGGTCTGGGTTGTCGAAAACTTCTTTGAACATGACGGCAAATCCAATCACGAGTTAGGATTCTATTTTTTGATGACCTTTCCAAATGATCGCCATCTTAATAAGACAGATGAACCGTTTAGAGGAGATGAAGAAGGAATGATGCTGATCTTTAAGTGGTTTCAACCTTCCGAACTTGACAAGATCCCACTATACCCGACATTCCTGCAAGAATCCCTCAATTCGATCCCTGAGGTGACAGAGCATATTATACATAGAGACGGTAAAGAGTAGAGTTTCTCGTTGCTATCGCGCGCTGACTTCAGGGACTTGTTTTTTGTGCACTTAAAAAAGCTCGGAAACCAAACGAGGCCTGATTAGTCTAACTTAAAGCTTCGATTAGTTCATAACATAAGGCAAACAGACGCCTTCAAACATATTGATCCCTGACTCCCAAATAGATTCAATCGGGGGGGAGGGCACTCCGTGCATCGCTGCCACCCCTCTCCTGCAGGAGGCAGGATGTGGCAAGAAAGTGATAAGCACACGAAGTCGTCTGAGCTACCAACGGATAGAAAGGAATGGAGATGGATCGTTCTATTGATCAACCCTGTCCCCGAGTGAAGCGCCGATTAAATCGGGGGTCCGGGATCAGAACTCTCTGGGCGGTTATATTCTTTTTAGCTTCAGGAAGTGCGTCGGGTCAGGAGGTGTCTATAGACAATTTCTCAGGTGTGGGGGCGAGGGCTATGGGGATGGGAGGAGCCTATATCGGAGTCGCAGATGACTTTTCCGCCACCTACTGGAACCCCGCCGGATTGGCTCAGATAAAAAGAGCCGAAATATATGGCGCTATCATCCAAACCAGACACGAAACGGACACGAGCTTCTTTGGGACCAAAAGTTCGGCTGACATCTCCAACACGCCCCTCGGGTCTTTGGGGTTTGTTTATCCTGTACCCGTATATCAGGGGAGCCTGGTCTTCGCTATAGGCTATAACAGGATCAAAGATTTCGATTCGAAGATCCGATATAAAGGTGTGGATGACACCATATTTGAATATGAGAACGATGTCCAGCAAAGAGATGAAGGAGGATTGGGGGTCTTTTCCATAGCAGGCGCGACGGACATTTCGCCGTCTGTCTCTTTGGGATTAAGTCTGAATATATGGGACGGCGGCGACGAATTTTCCCAAAGAGCCGATCTTTCTGCCAAATCATTAGCCAATGACCCTGACACTAATCCAGACTTAATCGGTCTCTTTAACACAATATCCCGATCCGATGAATACAGCGGATTCAACGCCAAGTTCGGGATGCTGATAAAAGGGGGAGAACATATTCGTCTCGGAGCTACCGTCTCCAGTCCCGTCACCTATAAGATAAAGGTGGAAGGTAGGAGTGAATTTGCGGATACCCTTTGGTTCGAGGAAGACCCAGATAGCCTAACAATAGATTTTAGGCCTCCTACGCCTTTTTTGGGAGAGTACAAAATCCGCATCCCCTTCGAGTTCGGACTCGGAGGATCGCTGTCTCTTTCCAATTTCCTTTTGAGCGCCGATGTAAGCTTCGCATCCTGGGATGAGACCGAGTTCAAAGAGGACCCTATCTTTACCTTCCAGGATGAGTTCCGTGAAGAGATCTCCTTTGTAGAGGACATAGATGGGGACGGAAAAGCTGACTTCGATAAGCAGTACAAAGGAGTCACCAGATTCCACATAGGAGCCGAATATTCACTGCCGGCCATCGAGGTCAAACTGCGGGGAGGATTCTACAGAGATCCGCTATCTTTCATAGGTCCGACCTTGACCGTGCTCGGAGAGCTTCCTGTCGATATAAGGGACGACAGGGACTTTATCACATTAGGAGCAGGAGTCCTGATAGATCAGTCGCTTCAGTTGGACTTTGCATGGTCGCGCGCAGTCTTCAGACAGATAAGATCTGAAGTCGACCGGGACGAGGAGACGAAGAGGTTGTTCTTCTCTGGAAATTATAAATTTTGAGAAGATAGTAGACACGGGCACTGCCTCCCATCCCACCAGATTGCTTCGCTTCGCTCGCAATGAAGTTGCTTGTCCTTTGGTCATTACGAGGGATGAAATCCCGAAGCAATCTCCCTTACTTTTGTCTACTTGTCTTCTACTTCTCCTGGATTATATCGGCTGAAAAGATCCATATTTCTGCTTTGGGGTCTTTCCAGGAGTCTTTCGGGAGATTGGTTTTAAGGCACGTGTGTTCCAGGAACGTCGTGAGATCCCAGTCGAACTCAGTCGCAACTTGAGGAAGAAGAAGCCCCTGGTTTTCTCCTTTTCTTATCACTATCCCGTCTCTTCCGACTTGGATCTCTTCTACATTTTCTATCTTCTTTAGGGGGGAGAGGACGGAGATTTCGAGTTTTATTCTGCCAAGTTCTCCCTTTTTCAGGGGGGAGAATCTGTGGTCTCGTGTCGCTGCGGCTTCGGCGGCGTTTCGGACTGTGATGTACAGGGGATCACAGGCGCGTATGAAGCCTACGCATCCTCTTAAGTCTTTGCCCTTGTGGATGCTGACGAAGGCGCCGCACTCCTTTTTCAGCGCCTCCGATTCCACTTCAAAGTCGGGGATTCCTTTCCCCTTTGCGGCCTGCTCTACAGTGGTTCTGGCGATTTTGAGCAGTTTTTCCTTCTCATCTTCGGAAAATCCCATTTTCTTTCCACCGGTTTTCGCTTACAGATCGGACTTATAGATGACGGAGGCTCCGTAGCCAACGACGTACCCGAACTTTTGACCCGTCACGTCGTTGGAGTTAGTCCTTGCGATTATTTGGGCCTTGTCAGCTCCTATCTTCCGGGCGGCTAAAAGGGCTGTGGTTATAGGTCCTGCCCCACAGGCATGGTAGGCCTCTTTCTGGATTCCTTCAAAAAAGCCCTCAGGGTCGAACTCTTCGATCTTGGAGAGGGTATTAGAATCGGATCGTAAGCACTCTTTATATGAGTAACCGTGATAGAGGTCAGAGCTTGCGACGATGAGGAGTTTCCTGCCCTTTATAGCGGAGGCAACAACGTCGGCGAGGCGTTTTACAAGATCAAGAGAAAGCTCGCAAAGGACTATGGGGATGATCTTGAAGTTTTTTAGGGTTTCCTGCAAAAAGGGAAGTTGAACTTCTAAGGAGTGTTCATCCTTGTGCCCGTCGTCTCCGAGACGGAATATGTCAGGATCTTGCTGGACCATGGCACAAGCAAGTTCCACATCCACAGGAATAGTCCCCAATGGGGTCTGGTAGGATCCTCCGTTGTAGATGGAGGCCCCCCGGAAGAAATCCCTGTGGCTTGGGGCCGTGACCACGACTGTGTCTATGTCCTGTCCCTGGATCTGTTTGTAGGCTGATGCGGCTATCCTGCCTGAGTAGGGGTATCCCGCGTGTGGACACACAAGGGCTGTGATTTGTCCCTTGATATCGGCGTCATCGGCGTGCTCTAAAAGTTCCACAACCTCTCTTTTTAGGACCTCAGGGTCGCCAGAGTAGAACTGACCCGCAACTGCAGGCCTCCTGATTTTATCTTTTGATACTTTTATTCTTATCCCCTTCTTTGGGTTATCGCATAAGATAGTTTAATCTGCGATTTGCTGTGCCTATGACTAAAGTTCTACTCATGAGAAAAGATAAAACGGCAAAAGATGATTGTCAACTATAAACTTAAGCTTATGCTTAGGGCTATCTATATGTGCGTCAAATCTTCCTTGACATTTTATATCTTATATATTAAATTGCTTGTGTTATCGAGGGCACAGAAGAAAATACGTTCAGGCGCTGGGTTGCAGTGTCTGTCGCTTTTTATTTGTGAAGGATGATTAAGAAAGATAAAAATGAGATGGCTTCTGCTTTTCTGGACCGTCAGTGTCTTGTGGCTTTGTGTTCCTTGCACAGTGTCTTCATCTGACAGCGCATCAAGAAAAGAATGGAGCGTCTCAGCCCTCAGGGGAGAGAGGATATACAAAAAGGCGTGCGCAGCGTGTCATAGCCAGAGCGGGAACGGAAGTGGACCCGCTGCGAAGTATCTTGATCCCAAGCCGAGAGACTTTACCAAGGGGGCTTACAAGTTCCGCTCTACGCCATCGGGATCTCTTCCTGCAGATGAGGATATATTCAGGACTATATCCAGGGGAGTTCCGGGTACTTCCATGCCCGCCTGGGGAGATATTCTCTCGGAGGGCGAGCGGATGTTTGTAATTCAGTACATCAAGACCTTTTCAAGTAAGTTTGAAAAGAGAAGACCTAAAGCGCCGATAGATATACCAGCGGAGATTCCGGTCACCAAGGAGACGATAGCCCAGGGTGAAAAGATATACATGCTCATGCAGTGCTGGAAATGCCACGGCAAGAGGGGAAAAGGGGATGGACCCTCTTCCGATAATCTCAAAGATAGCTGGGGAAATCCGATAGAGGCTTACGATTTTACAAAGGGAGAGTACAAAGGCGGTCGGGCGAATAAGGACATCTACAGGGTGTTTAATACGGGCTTGAGCGGAACTCCCATGCCCTCCTACGCCAGGAGTTTTCTCTTTACGAGAGAAAGCTATCAGGACCTTGTGACCTTTGAGGGTTATTACTCTGATGATGAAATCGAAGGGGTTAAGGAGTACATAAAGAGTCTGATTACAAGGCAGGAAAGGGACACTATGTCTGATGAGGAGGAGACCGCTTTAGAGGTGAGTAGGAAGTGGTCTTTGGTTCACTACGTTCAGTCGCTTACAGAGAAAAAGGGATTCTTTTACAGGGTGTTCTGGGAGGATAATGAGAAGACGAAGGAAGGGGACTATCAAGGCGGAAAATAGGGTAGTTTGGATTTTTTGTCTATTGTTGTGGTTCGCTATTTCTGCTCTGTCCTGTTCCGGAGACGGCAGCACTTTGGATCCGCAGGGGAATCCTCTCGGTCCGCCTCAGATCCAGGTGGCACCCGGACAGGTCAGCCTTTCACTGACTCAGGAAACGGTCGACACAGTCTCGTTGACGGTCACAAACGTGGGAGGGTTTCCGCTGACTGTCTTGAGTGTCAGCTCGGATGTGCCGTGGGCCACGCCGGGTGTGACCTCCAAAGCGCTGGGCCAAGACGAGTCGATGGAGATCCTCATTATTATTGATGCGACAGACATTCCCCTCGGCTCATCAGAGGGTGCGCTGACTATCATGAGCGACGACGCAGAGAGTCCATCTGAGACAATCGCAATCGTACTGACCGTCACAGAGATGCCGCTGCCGGAGATAAATGTTGCCCCCCTTGACCTTATCGCAGAAATAGTGGAAGGAGAGTCGGACACTCTTACTGTGACTATCCAGAACAGGGGAACTGCCGATCTGGTGTTGATAAGTCTCGTCCCCACTGTCGCCTGGATCACCCCCCTGGCGTCATCTGATGAGACAGTACCACCAGGTGGGTCGATGCTCCTTAAGCTGGTGATCAACACATTACTCCTCCAAGATACATCAGGTGCGGGTGCGTTAGAGATCATAAGCAATGACAGCGACGAATCGAGTGTGGTGGTCAACATCAGCGTCAGCGTCCAGATTCCCGGACCCTTCCCGCCTACGCTGTCAGCTATTCAGGAAAATGTATTTAGCGCAATATGTATATTTTGCCACTTCGCAGGAGGCCAAAGGCCCACCTTGCTGAAGGGCAAGTCCTTCGAGAATTTGGTCGGGGTCGATAGCGAGGGAAAACCGGAAGTCCTGAGAGTCGTACCGGGCGACCCTGAGAACAGCTATATAATCTGGAAGTTGGAAGGCAGGAACGGAATCGTGGGAGTTCAGATGCCGCCTTTCTTTTCCGGTGAGCGACCCCTGCCCCAGGAGCAAATAGATGTGATAAAGGAGTGGATATTAAGAGGAGCTAAGAATGATTGAACCCTTCTACGAGTCACAGGAGGGAAGGTGAAAAAAAACTTAAAGACTGTGTGTCTGATCTGGATACTAGTTTTGGGCGCCGGGGTTCTTCCAAAGTTCTGCCGCGCTGAGCCTTATCTGGCAGCAAGGACGGGATACAAGTGCAGCCAGTGCCATGTGAATCCGACGGGAGGAGGAAAAAGGACCGATTTCGGCCTGATTTACAGCTACATTCGTCTGCCCCACAGATTTGTCAAACGCTCTAATGAGGCCCTTTTTGACAACAGGCTAAACGATTATATATCCTTGGGCGCGGACTTGAGGGTTAATAACCAGACGATATTCGGAGTGGATAGAGAAAACGATAACAGCATAGAGATCGGAACCGCAAACGCTTATGTGGAGATGAAACTTATAAAGGATTTTCTGACTTTGTATGTGGATGAGAACTTCGGTCCGTCGGGTGCCAGCAACAGGGAGGCATACGGGATTTTATACAATCTGCCCTTGAGGGGCTATTTCAAGGCGGGAAGGATGCTGCTCCCGTTCGGATTAAGGCTTTTAGACGATGACGCATTTATAAGGATAAAGACAGGATTTAACTACAAAAAACAAGATTTCGGTATAGAAGGCGGCATAGAGCCCGGACCTTTTTCTTTTAGCGTAGCTCTAAGCAACGGGTCCGGACGGGGATTATCTGACGACAACAGGAGTAAGCAGGTGTCCTTGATAGGTTCTGTTGTTTTCAGACATTTCAGGTTCGGGGGATCGTTTTCAAGGAACAAGCTCCCCGGAACGACCAGGAAGGTATATGGACACTTTGCGGGAGCAAATTTCGGAAGATTGACTCTTTTAAGCGAGTTAGACTTTATAGATAGTGACAGAGACGACCGTTTTGGAAAGGAGCTTGTCCTTTTGGGGGAACTTGACTTTTTGATTACAAAGGGTATCAACCTCAAGGTGACTTACGATTTCTGGGACCGATTTTTCGATGCAGATCCCGAAGTTGATGAGGACGAAAGCGAAAGGGTAACCATTGGCTTGGAACCCTTCATAACCCAGTTTCTTCAGTTGAGAGTGTTTTACCGCATCAATGATAGTATCCCTCAGAGACCCCGGGAAAGTGAAGATCGGTTAACCTTTGAACTTCACGTATTTTTCTAAAGGGCTGAACGCTTGTTGGTGGAGGTGTTTGAAGAGTCGATATAATCTTTGACAGAGTCCGTCGGCCTTTTAACGCCTTTTTTTATCATAGGTTCCGAAAATGGAATATCTATGGCTTCAATTATTGATCTTGGTAATCCTGCTTTTTTTATCAGCGTTCTTCTCAGGTTCTGAGTGCGCGCTTTTCTCTTTAAGCCAGGTGAGATTAGAAAGGTTTGAACAGGAGGAGGATAAGAAGGGTAAGCTCATAGTGGAACTTTTAAAGAACCCACGGAGAGTCTTGATCTCTATCTTGTCGGTGAACATGTTTGTGAATATCTATTCTTCAACTCTAGCCGAGCGTATAGCCGAGCGGGTTTTAGGCGAGATGGGGCTGGAAATATCTATCGTCGTTATGGGCTTTTTGATATTAGTGTTCGGAGAGATCGCCCCCAAGACAATAGCAATTCATAACGCCGAGCGAATTTCTTTTACAGTGGCGCCCATCATAAGCACGGTGTCGAAAGTCATATTTCCGGTGAGGAGATTGGTAAGAGCGATTGTGGACCTTATAATCAGGCTGGTAAGCATGGGGGAACCTCCCCCTGAATCGGGAATTACGGAGGAGGAATTGAAGGTTGCTCTTGAGGCGGGAGGGCAGGAAGGTGTGCTCGATCTAAAGGAAAAAGAGATGATGCAACGGGTGATAGACCTGGGAAAAAAAAGGGCCGCAGACGTGATGAGTCCCAAGACTCAGATGTTCACGCTGGATATAGACTCCCCTATAGATGAAGTTATAAGTTCGATAAGGGAGAAAAGATATTCCAGGATACCGGTCTACAAGGGTGATTTTGACAATGTGGTCGGGATCCTCTACGCTAAGGACCTTTTAGGAGCTAAGGGCAAAGATGACTTTGAGATGAGCAGGAGACTGCGCTCTGTGTCGTTCGTGCCTGAGCAAAAGCGGGCAGGAGAGATTCTGAGGGAATTCAGGCGGGATAGAATCCACATCGCTCTGGCGGTGGATGAGTACGGCTCTGTGTCGGGTTTAGTCACTATGGAGGACCTTTTGGAGGAAATATTCGGCAAGGTAGCTGATAAAGAGGAAACGGATACTTTGTTTGAAAGGATTGATTCGATGACCGTGAGGGTAGCCGGCCAAATAGAGCTTGACGCCTTCAACGAGGTATTTGGTACGAATCTTCAGGACGAGGCTCATAAGACAATTGGAGGATTTATAATTGGTCGCCTGGGAAAGATACCTGATGTAGGGTATAAGTTAGTGCACGATAATATGGAGTTTGTGGTTACAGAGGCAGAGGCAAACAGGATACATTTGGTTGAAGTCAGAAAGCTAAAAGATCAGGGGGAACTTTCTTCAGAGGACACAGATTAAACAAGTGGAAAGTACGCAGGGAGGTGATGTCCTGTTTAAGAAATAGCTTTGCTGTTGCTCGCGATGACATCGTTTGGCTTTCTCTTCGATCATTGCGAGGGGACCTAAGACCCAAGCAATCTTAGCGGCGGGGGCACGCCTGGCCACTTAATTGTTAAAAAGGAGAGCGCCGGATACTTTGAGTGAACTTACAGGAATAATCATCATCCTTATGTGCCTGGTAACACAGGCGTTTTTTAGCGGAGTTGAGATGGTTATGCTCTCCTGCAACAGGCTAAAATTGCGCCATCTGTCCGAAAGCGGTAACAGGCTGGCAAAGGTTGCCGTGGATTTTTTGGATGAGCCACAGAAATTCTTGGCAGCTACGATGGTGGGAGTGAACTTGCCTATTGTCGCAGGGTCTGCAGTCGCTGCGAGCCTGGCGGTCGAATGGGTGAGCAACGACCTTGTGGCTATAGTCTCTGCAGCGATTATGTGGCCTCTGATCCTTATCTTCGGCGAGATAGTGCCGATGTCCCTGGCAAGGCAGTATGCCGACAGGTTGGTCCTCGTAACAATCTTTCCTCTGAAGGTGTCGTATTTTGCCATGCTCCCCATTGTGGCGATTGTTACTTCTATTTCAAATCTTATTGCCAAGATAGTTGGCGTCGATGTCAAAAATAAAAGCCCTTTTGTCACCAGAGATGAGATTCAGATACTCGTAAGGGAGGGTGAAAGGCACGGAGCTCTGCACAGAGATGAAAGAAGAATGATCCACCATATATTCCACTTTGGGGAGCTCAGAACTAGGGAGATTATGGTCCCCCTGATAGATATTGTGGCTGTGTCTGTGGCTGAAAATGTTGGTCATACTGCAAAATTGATGATCCAGACGGGACATTCGAGGATTCCGGTCTATAGAGACAGAGTGGATAATGTGGTGGGCATGGTTCACGCCGTCGATCTAATAGGGTTGGACGAAAATGCCCCTGTTCAAGAGGTCATGGACGACGTCTATATCGTACCTGAGACGAAAAGCGCCGAGGAAGTTCTGGCCGATCTAAGGGCCAACGGGAAGCATATGGGTACGGTCGTGGATGAGTATGGGGGAATCTCCGGGATAGTAACCTTGGAAGATATTGTAGAGGAAGTCGTGGGAGAAATAGAGGATGAATACGATAGATCAAGCGGAATTGAGCTCACAAGGGATGCAGTAGTCGTAGAAGGTAGGATGGAGATAGATGAATTGAACGAAAAACTTGGCTTGAAGATTGAAAAGGAGGATTACGAGACGATAGGCGGAATGCTCATCTCGTTTTTCGGAAGGATACCCAAGGTAGGGGAGACTATGTCACAAGAGGGCGTATGGTTCAGGGTTGTGAATGCGACCGACAGGAGGGTTTTGAAGGTGGAAGTCAGGAGGGAGAAATAGAGTGGATGCTTCGACAAAATCGGGAGATCCGCTCTATGTGGCGTTTTTGTGGCACATGCACCAGCCATTTTATAAGGACCTTTCCTCAGGGGAGTACATTCTACCATGGGTGTATCTGCACGGTATTAAGGATTATTACGATATGGCAGCTATCGTGGATGAATGCGAGGAGGTGAGGGTGACGTTTAATTTGGTCCCATCGCTTTTAGTCCAGTTGAAGGATTACGCTGAGGGAAAGGCCAGCGATAAATTCTTGGAGCTGACGAAAAAGGAGGCCGAAGAACTCTCTTTGGATGATAAGGTCTTTATCTTGGAAAATTTCTTCCACGCAAATTTTGAGAATATGATAAAACCCTTTAAGAGATATTATGAACTCTATGCGATGAGACGTAGGGACGTGGATAATCTGGAAAGGGCAGTACAGAGGTTTAAGAAGGAGGATTTTCTGGACCTTCAGGTCTGCTTCAATCTGGCGTGGTGCGGGAATAGTCTGAAAGAGAAAGATCAGATAGTGGAACTTTTGAGGAAGGGAAGGGGCTATTCTGAAGACGATAAGAGGGGCCTCCTTGAGTTGGAAAGAGAAATTATAGGCAAGATAACCCAGATTTACAGAAGATTGTGGGATGAAGAAAGGATCGAAATATCTACTAGTCCCTTTTATCATCCCATATTGCCGCTTTTGTGCGATACTGATTCAGCAAGGGAGGGTCTTCCGCAAGCGAAGCTCCCCCGCTTGAAGTTAAAAAGGCCAGGGGATGCCAGGGCTCAGATTGTGGAAGCTTTAGAGTTTCACAATAGGATTCTCGGAAAAACTCCTTCTGGAATGTGGCCATCTGAAGGTTCGATAAGCCAGGAAGTTGGGAATATCGCCGCCGGTTTGGGGATAGATTGGATGGCAAGTGACGACGGAGTTTTGAGGGAGTCTCTCAAGCTAAACGGAAAAAGCGGAACGCCCTTTCGGATGTACAGCTTCGGAGATGGAGACAAATCCCCGGCCTCGGATTTAACCCACGATTTAATCGGGGGGGAGTCAATCGGGGACATAAAGCTCTTCTTCAGAGACCACAAATTGTCCGACCTTATAGGGTTTGTGTATCAAACATGGGATGCCAAAAAAGCGGCGGAGGACTTCGTGGGGCGGCTTTTGAATATAAGAGACGGCATTGAGGCAGACAGCGGAGCGCACATAGTTTCGATAATATTGGATGGTGAGAACGCCTGGGAGAATTACAGGGAAAATGGAGCCGAGTTTCTAAGGGCGCTGTACAAGAAGCTGAGTAACACCCAAGGATTAAAGACTATAACTTTTAATTCTTTTCTAAAGATGCACCCTGAAGGGACGCGTTTGAACAGGATATTTCCGGGTTCGTGGATAGACGCCAATTTCGGGACCTGGATAGGCGACGAAGAGGAGAATAGGGGCTGGGAGTATCTGAAAATGGCTGGTGATGAACTGGACAGTCTGAAAGAGGATCCCCCCCGATTTAATCGGAGGGGATCTCGTGCAGTAAAAAGAGCGCAAGATGAGATCTATATCGCCCAGGGAAGCGACTGGTTCTGGTGGTACGGGGCCGATCATTCGTCATCACACGATGAGCAGTTCGACTGTCTCTTCAGAGGTCATCTGAAGAATTTCTACCGGTTGATAGGCGAAGAACCCCCGGGATATCTGGATGTTCCTCTTACAAAGGTGGAGAAGCGACTCCCTTTCAAGGAGCCTGTGGATTTCATATTCCCCGTTATAGATGGGAAGGTGACAGGGTACTATGAGTGGTTGAGCGCAGGATGCCAAACTGTGGGTGGCGAAAGGGGTTCGATGCATCGAGGAGGAACGATTTTGAAGAACGTGCATTACGGCTTCGATCTAGAGAATCTCTATCTGAGAGTGGATACGACAATAAGTCCCGACCAGATGAGAGATGAAGGCATCTCTGTCGCGATAGAGGTTGTGGGGAAAGATAGATTGAGACTCGATATGTCCCTTGAGAATAACAATAAGAACTTCCCAGATATCGAAGTAGGAGTAGATAAGGTGTTCGAGGTAAAGGTGCCGTTTGACACCCTAGGAGCGTCGAAGGGAGAGAGCGTTGGGGTAAGGATATACGTTGTGAAGGGTGGTTCACAGACGGAGGTGTGGCCTCTGCACGGAGCCATGACAGTAGAGGTCCCCGGGAAGGATTTTCTGGAGACGATGTGGTACGTATGAAGAGGATAAATCTCATATTCGGGATACACTGCCATCAACCAGTGGGGAATTTTGACTCTGTCTTTCAAATGGCCTACGAAAAGTCGTATCTGCCCTTTATCCAGATCCTTTCAAGGCACCCCTCTATAAAGATGGTTCTGCACTATTCCGGCTGTCTTCTGGAATGGATAGAGCAAAAGAGACCTGAGTTTATCGCTATGCTGAAAGAGTTAGTAGATAGAGGACAAGTCGAGATGATGACCGGGGGATTCTACGAGCCTATTATGCCTATTATCCCCGACAGAGATAAGATAGGTCAAATACAGATGTTGACTGATTACATCAAGGATAGGTTCGGGTACGAGGCAAGGGGGATGTGGCTGCCTGAAAGGGTATGGGAGCCTCACCTATCCAAGCCGCTGGCTGAGGCGGGGATAAAGTATGTAGCCCTCGACGATTATCACTTCAAAAGCGCCGGATTCAACGAAGAGGAACTCTACGGATATTTCAATACTGAAGAACAGGGGTATGTGCTCTCTATCTTTCCGATAAGCGAAAGGCTGAGATACGGAATTCCGTTCAAGTTGCCAGAATTTACAGTCGATTATCTACGAGAGATGGCCACTGAGAGCGATCCGGCCTCTCTGAATCGAGACAGGTTATCGGTGATCGTTGATGACGGAGAGAAGTTCGGCCTATGGCCCAAGACTTACGATTGGGTCTATAAGGAGAAGTGGCTGGAGAAGTTCTTTTGTGCTTTGGAGGAGAACAGCGATTGGATTAATACCACTACCTTTTCGGACTTCACCGATAAGCATCCAGCTTCAGGCAGGGCATACCTCCCGACAGCCTCTTATTTTGAGATGAGCCAATGGACTCTCCCATCTCAAAAGGCAGCGGAGCTTGAGGATATTGTGGAGGATTTGAAGGACAAAGGAGAGATAGAAAAGTATAAGGTGTTCTTAAAGGGCGGATTCTGGAGGGGGTTCCTGGCCAAGTACGATGAGAGCAACAATATGCACAAAAAGATGCTCTCTGTGAGCAGGAAAGCCGATTTAAAAGGGGAGGGAGAAGCTATAAGGGAACTATGGAAAGGGCAGTGTAACTGTGCTTACTGGCACGGCGTGTTCGGAGGTCTCTATCTGCCTCATCTAAGGGACGCCGTTTACAGACACCTTATAAGGGCCGAAAGGATCTCCGATGAAGAGGAAAAAGGTTCAGGAGATTGGATTGAGTCCGAGGAGCTGGATTTTGACGGGGATGGAAAGGATGAGGTTATCTTGAGCAACGGCCTGATGAATCTGTATCTTGATCCTTCCTACGGCGGGTCACTCTTTGAATTGGACTACAAGCCGAGAGATTTCAATCTGGTGAACACTCTGTCAAGGAGGCCTGAAAGCTATCATAGGGATATCGCAGAGGGCAGGTATGAGGTAGAAGTGGAGGGCAAACAGTATGAAGGGCCTGGCAGTATTCACGACCTGGCTAAGGTGACGGAGGAGGGAATCGAGCGTTATCTCAAATATGACTGGTACAACAGAGTGTGCTTTCTGGATCATTTCCTGGGAGAAGGGGCCTCACTTGAAGGATTCAAGGCGTGCGAGTACCCGGAGTTGGGAGATTTTGTGAATCAACCTTATTTGTACGATATTAAGGATCAAAATGGTGGCAAAGAGGTGTCAATGCGAAGAGATGGGGGGATATACGGACAAAAGAAACAACCTCTGACGGTGTCCAAGAAGCTTAAGATGTCTAAATCTAACGCCCAAGTGGATGTGCGCTACGTTATTGAAAACCCTTTGGATACGGATGTAGAACTCTGGTTCGGCGTGGAGTTTAATTTTTCATTTCTATCAGGAGAGGGACCAGCAAGGCACTACGAGATCCGGAGTCGGGATTTACAAGTGGACTTAGAGGATAGCAGTTTAGGAAGCACAGGAGCTGTTGAAGGAATAGATAGGATAGATTTAGACGACGATGATCGGAATTTGACTGTGTCGTTAAAATTTGATAGAAAGACAGACGTATGGCGTTTTCCTGTGGAGACAGTTTCGCAATCGGAAAAAGGCTTTGAAAGAACATATCAAAGCTCCGTTGTGTTTCCCAATTGGAAGATAGGGATAGGTCCTGAAGATAGATGGGAATGCAACTTTGAGTTTTGTGTTTTGGTCGCCGATTGAACCCCCGATTAAATCAGGGGTCGGGGATCTGAGGTGTTAATATGCCAGAATTGAGGCACGACCCCATACAGAGAAGATGGGTTATAATATCTACAGAAAGGGCACGGAGACCCTCAGACTTCAATATAACCGCCGAGGAACCGATGCCGGATTTCTGTCCCTTCTGCGGTGGAAATGAGGATAAGACGCCTCCCGAGATATTCGCCTTCAGGGATAAAGGGACAGAACTTAACTCTCCGGGGTGGAAGGTGAGGGTAGTTCCCAATAAGTTTGCAGCTTTGAGAATCGAAGGAGATTTGGACCGAAGGGGCGTCGGTATATTCGATGTTATGAACGGCGTTGGTGCACATGAGGTGGTGATCGAGACACCTGACCACACTGTGAATATGGCAGATATGCCTTTAGAGGATCTAAAACTCGTGGTGAAAGCTTATAAGTACCGATTGAACGACCTCAAGAAGGATCCAAGGTTCAGGTATATCCTTATATTCAAAAACTACGGGGAAGTTGCCGGCGCGTCGCTTTCTCACCCTCACACTCAACTGATAGCAACTCCAGTTACTCCTAAGATCATGGCTCAGGAGCTCAATTCGGCCAAGGATCATTATATGCTAAAGGAAAGATGTCTCTTCTGCGACGTTATAAATCAGGAGATTTCGTCGGGGGAGAGAGTTATCATGGAAAACGAAGACTTTGTGGCGATAGCTCCGTACGCATCCAGGTTCCCGTTTGAGGTTTTTTTAGCTCCAACCCGGCATTCTCATGATTTTGGGGATATACAAGAGGACCAGATAGGGGCACTATGTGAGAGTTTGAAGGATATTTTAGCCAAATTGAAGGTAAGTCTTTCAGATCCACCGTATAATTTTATGCTGCATACGGCTCCGAACACGGAGGCAGGACCCAGAAGACCCGGCTACTGGGGAACTCTGGAGTTCGATTTCCACTGGCATATTGAGATCATCCCGAGGCTGACAAAGGTAGCAGGCTTTGAGTGGGGAACCGGATTTTACATCAATCCCACTCTGCCTGAGGACGCCGCAAGGTACTTAAGGGAGGCGGAAGTCGAACTTCCTGTAACATAGAAGCTATAGTCGCAGGACAAACAGTCAGCACACATTGGACAGCATGAAGGTGGAGGCAGTATAACGCAGATTGCTTAGCCTGCTTTGTGGCCTGCGCCCGATTGAATCTATCGGGGATTTGGTGCCGCGCCGCCTGGCAGCGGTGCCTAAAGTAGGAGGAAGTGCAGTATCTATTGACTGACTATTGTCTGCTGAGTTTCTGCAGGAACGATTCCGGCCTTTGCTCATTTTTGTTCTGTTAAGATAGACGTTGGCTTTCAGAATATGATGTTTTCATATTGTAATGCATAGCTAAAGTTGCACTGATTAATCTGTTTTCCGCACCGCTTCAACTCCTGTATCGCGCTCGCATGCCCGTAATCTAAAATGTGAATCTTGCTGTTCTGTTCATGCAGACGGCCAGAATACGCGCTATGTTCATACTCCGTTATTCCAGATTGGCGTGTCTTTCGAACATGGCATCCTTGTCTCTCCGGGTTTTGTCCATCAGCATAAGGATGATCGCATCCAGGGTCAAGAGGAGGCTCTGTTCAAACAGAGATCCCATGGGCTGGAGCGACATAAAGCCGAGGTCTCTATCTATCTTGGGCGTAGGGGCGGGTATAGTGAGGACCAGATCTGCCACCCGACCGATAGGTGAGTCCTCCTGAATAGTTATGAGGCCAACTGTAGCGCCAATTCTATGGGCTTTGTCGGCATTTACTACTATGCTTTCAGTTGCACCGGAACCTGAGCCGATCAACAGCAGATCTTTGTCCGTTATATTAGGTGTTATGGTTTCTCCCACCACATAGCTGTCAAAACCCAGGTGCATCAAACGCATAGAAAAACTCTTCATCGCCAGACCCGACCGGCCTGCGCCTGCAACAAAGACAGTCCCGGCATCTACGATAGCCCTGGTCAGTTTTTCCCCCTGATCGTTGGATATGTGAGCCAGGGTTCGTCTTAGCTCGTCGAGTATCTGATCGATGTATGTTTGTATGCTCACCGCATCTTCCTCTCTAGTTCAGCCCTTCCCTTATTGCACGGGCCGCCTCGCGTGGATCCGGATGACCGGTTATGAAACTACCCACAACTACGATTTCCGGACGAAAAGTCACAATCTGAGATAGGATCTCTGGTTTTACTCCACCAGCTACCGCCAACCCAGCATGCTCCAGGATTGGATGCACAAGTTCAAGTTCGTGTAAAGGGTTCAGACCCAGTTTCTGAACATCGGTGGAGGTGTGGACACAGACATAATCGGCTCCCATAGCGTCTATTTGCCGGGCGCGCTCTGGTAAATCAATGACCGCCATCATATCCACCATCACCTGTTTATCATATGCGCGGGCCTGATTTACGGCGCCCTGAATCGTGATGTCATTAGTCACACCAAGCACGGTTACGATATCAGCTCCGGCTTCAAACGCTATCTTTGACTCAAGCGCTCCTTCATCCATGATTTTGAGGTCGGCCAGCACTTCAAGTTCCGGATAGGCATTCTTGATCTGAGTAACAGCGTTCATGCCCTCTTGTATAACGAAGGGGGTCCCTATTTCAGCTATGTCTATCAGATGAGCGACCTTTTCAAGCAGTGATTTTGCGCCCTGAATATCGACAAGATCTAAAGCAAGTTGTAGCTTCACCGTGTTCTCTCCTTCCCGATTTTGTTTTGACCGGGCTGTAACTTGAACCGCAAAGGGCACAAAGGAGAGGCTAGGATCGAAAAGAATCTACTCTCTCGGAACTTTGGGCGTTCTTGGCGGGCTCTGCTGTTTTCTTCTATCCAAAGGAGGAGATTTGTGCTCGAAAGCACCGTGTAACTCATTCGCTAGCTCGATTTGCGCTCCCCGGCGCTGCACCACATAGGTGCCCACTTTACAGGCGACCTGCAAGGTATACTCCAGATCAGCGCCCTGGATCACGCCTGCAGCCAGAGCTGCGCTGAAAGCATCTCCGGCGCCGACAGTGTCCACCACATCTACCGGGGTACTTTGCGCCTCGTACTCTTTACCGTGGACATACACAACCGCCCCTTGGCTGCCCCGGGTCAGGGCTATGATCTCCAGAGCGAAGGTCTCTAAGATCTGGGCCGGCGCCTCCAGAGAGGTAAACTGTTGGATTACTTTCCACTCCTCGTGGTTGAGTTTCAAAATGGTGGCCGCTCTGAGCCCTTCCAGGACGATTTCATCAGAGTAGTGGTCCTGGCGCAGATTAACGTCGAAGAAAGAGTGGCGGGGTTTGAGCGCCCATAGTTTTCTAAGGGTAGAACGATTCACCTGGGTCTTCTGCGCCGCCGTACCAAAATAGAGCAGACTTGGTTGTATCTTTCCCAGGTCACATGGAAGCTCTATGTATTCCCAGGCTGTGCCTTCGTTGATCGTGTATTCTGGCTGGCCATCCAACAGCTGGATATCCACCGTACCTGTGGGCTCTGATCTACGAGAGACCCAACATGGGTCGATATCCGCCTCATGCAGTAGGCGCAGCGCGGTATTGCCCAGCTTATCCTGGCCAACTGCACTTACCATGGCCACTGAAATGCCAAACTGGCGGAGATACCAGGCAAAGTTTAGCGGAGCACCTCCTATACAGCTGCTGTCCTCGAAACAGTCGAAGACGATCTCTCCAAAGGCAACGGCTTGTATGTCCATCATGTGCGAAGAATTCGCTCCTTTCCCGCATTTTATCTGTTAAAATAAACGTTGACTTTCGTAATATGAGTTTAATATATTGTCTTTATGATCTGTGTTCACTCCCTTTCCAGGGATTCACTACAAATTTAATATATACCATAACTTTTGTCAAGACACCTGCTTACCCGAATAATTCACAAAAAAAGGCCGTGTACTAATTAAGGGATTGTATTATATTATAGTTATGCGTTTAACTACCTTCGGTGTCATTGCGAGCCGAAGGCGAAGCAATCTCGATTCTGTGGTAGATGTAATACTCTCCGGCTCTCATAGGAGATCACTATAAAACCTTGAGATTGCTTCGTCGCTTTGCTCCTCGCAATGACTCCACCAAGTTTATGAATTAATCGGGCTTAATCACATGAGCACGCAGAACACATCTGCATGCAACAAGAGTATAGTGGAGGAACAGCATGACGACAAATGATAAGAAATCGGCATATTGGAGGAAGAATCTCCATTATCTGGGTATCCTTTTAGCTGTGTGGTTTATCGTGTCTTACGGCTGCGGGATACTCTTTGTTGAACACCTGGATCGAATTAGAATTGGCGGTTTTCATCTCGGCTTTTGGTTTGCGCAACAGGGTTCGATTTATGTCTTCGTCGTGCTGATTTTCATCTATGTTCAACTGATGAATCGCCTGGATAGAAAGTACAGCGTGGACGAGCAGGAGCCTAATTAATCATGAACGTACAGGCCTGGACATTCTTGTTGGTTAGTTTATCGTTTGCGCTCTATATCGGTGTTGCGATCTGGTCAAAGGCCAGATCCACAAGCGAGTTCTACATAGCAGGCAGCAACGTACCGCCGGTTATGAACGGCATGGCGACAGCCGCGGACTGGATGAGCGCTGCCTCGTTTATTTCGATGGCCGGCCTCATCTCGTTTATGGGCCGGGATGGATCCGTCTATCTTATGGGTTGGACTGGCGGTTATGTATTGCTGGCGCTGCTGTTGGCACCGTATCTGCGCAAATTCGGCAAATATACCGTGCCGGATTTTGTCGGCGACAGGTATTACTCTCGAGCGGCTCGCTTGGTTGCGATCGTTTGCGCCCTCTTTGTGTCCTTCACGTATGTTGCGGGACAGATGCGCGGGGTGGGGATCGTATTTTCACGGTATCTAGACGTTGATATTGCCTCGGGTGTGCTGATCGGAATGGGGATTGTGTTCTTCTACGCTGTGCTGGGAGGAATGAAGGGCATAACTTACACGCAGGTTGCACAGTACTGTGTATTGATCTTTGCCTACCTTGTGCCGGCAATCTTTATTTCCCTCCTGATGACAGGAGAAATCGTCCCGCAGATCGGTTTCGGTGGGAGGTTGGCTGACGGCTCGGGTCAATACCTGCTCGACAGGCTCGATGGACTCAGTCGCGAGCTCGGCTTCAACGCGTACACTGATGGTCGCAAGGGCACGATCGACATCTTCTTCATTACTGCGGCACTGATGGTCGGAACAGCCGGATTGCCACACGTAATTGTACGTTTCTATACCGTGCCGAAGGTCGCTCAGGCGCGCAGTTCTGCCGGTTGGGCATTGGTGTTCATTGCGCTTTTGTATACGACGGCACCTGCGGTGGCTGCATTTGTCCGGACGAATCTGCTCACAACGATCTCAAATACACACTATGAGGAGGTTCCGGACTGGTTTGAAAATTGGGAGAAGACTGGTCTAATCCGATTCGATGATAAGAACGGGGACAATGTTATCCAATATCGTGGTCCCGGATCGGATGTCGAAAATGAACTGACGATAGATCGAGACATCATGGTGCTTGCAAATCCCGAGATCGCCAAGCTCCCGAACTGGGTCGTGGGTCTTGTTGCAGCGGGAGGACTGGCTGCAGCGCTCTCGACAGCTGCAGGATTACTGCTGGTGATTGCCACATCTATCGCGCACGACCTGTTCAAAAAGGAGATTTATCCACAGATTAGCGAGAGAGGGGAGTTGATTACTGCACGAGTATCAGCAGGGATTGCTGTGTGCATTGCCGGTTACTTCGGTATGAACCCGCCCGGCTTCGTCGCAGAGGTGGTTGCGTTTGCATTCGGTCTGGCTGCTTCTTCATTCTTCCCGGTGATCGTAATGGGCATCTTCTCGAAGCGCATTAACAAATACGGCGCTATCAGTGGGATGATCACCGGGATTACGTTTACGGCGGGTTACATCATCACTTTCAAGTTTATAAGTCCTGAACTTAACTCAAAAGAACATTGGTGGTTTGGCATATCACCCGAGGGTATCGGGACACTCGGCATGGTGTTGAACTTCCTCGTGGCGGGGTTTGTATCTTTGGCATCGCACGCGCCGCCTAAAGAGATACAGGAGCTTGTAGAGGAGATTCGCATTCCCCGAGGTGTCGGTGAAGCACACGAATTGTGCGGCTAATCTTAATTTTCCGCTCAGGTTTGGCTGAGGTCTTGAAGGGGATGAATAAGCATGAATCGTAGCACATGGCTTCTGTTGGTAGGGGGTCTGAGTTTAGCAGTTGTAGTGAGCGGTGCAGCTCTGCCGCGTATTCCTCAAGACCCAGAATATCACCAATTTGCTGACCGACGTGCCTTTTGGGGCCTTCCTAATTTCTTCAACGTGGTCTCCAATGCTCCCTTTGTTTTAATCGGCGGGATCGGTTTATGTTTTCTATGGGGACGAATTCTATCGAGTGATCGCAAAACCTCCGCTGATAGATGGGTATACTGGCCCTATGTGGGGTTTTTCTTCGGGGCATTTCTCACCGGCTTTGGATCGGCCTATTATCATCTGTTGCCAAACAACGGACGACTGGTCTGGGACCGCCTGCCGATGGCCATTATCTTTATGTCTTTCCTAACGTCAATCATAGCCGAAAGGATTAGCCTAAAAGCCGGCTTGTTCTCACTCCTCCCTCTGTTGATTTTAGGCACCTCCAGTGTGATTTATTGGCATATGAGCGAGCAAACAGGTGCCGGCGATCTGCGTCCCTACATCCTAGTCCAATTCTATCCTTTGCTGCTTATTCCCTTACTCTTATTCTTTTTCTCCCCTAAATACACCAGGGGTGGAGATATTTGGGGAGTATTGGCATTTTACGCGTTGGCAAAGACAGGTGAGATACTGGATAGGCAGATCTTCGCCTTAGAGGAGATAGTGAGCGGTCATACTGTAAAGCATCTCTTTGCTGCTGTAACCGTTTATTGGGTTTTACGGATGATTCGCAAGAGAGATTATATGCCTGTAAAGGATGACTGAGGCGGATTTCTAGCGGACTGGGTCGTTCCGCGACCCATCAACCACCCTCGTCAATCTATCTTCGTTCGACAGACCCTCTCACCAGGGTGACAGGCGCACCACAAAGACAGCGATCGCGGCATCAAACTATTCGTTGTCGTTTGCATCCACAAATACGTGCCCCGGGACGTGCACCTCGAGTGGTTCTAGCATACCCAGGGGATGAGTTAATGAGTAAGTAGATGGCCCCCGGTTCGACTGCCCATGTATCTCATGCGGATCAACTGCAGTGCGGAGTTAGTTGGACAGGGATCCACCGTCTATCGGCAGGGTAGCGCCGTGGATCATATCTGTCTGATCGCTGAGTAAATAGACTGCGGTACGTGCCACATCTTGCGGTTCTGCAAAGTGACCTAAGGGACTTTTGGCGAGCATATCTTTCGATTTGTCCGGATTGCTCCAAGCCATCTTGGCCATCGGCGTCATCGTCAGAGTCGCATTCGGGCGATGACACGGATGTTGTGCTTTCCAAGTTCCAAAGCCATCATGCGTGTCAGCTGGTCTAATGCGCCCTTTGATATACAGTAGGTTGTGTGATCGGGTGGGGCGACCTTATATGCCTGGCTGGAGATATTCACAATTGTACCGCCCCTTCCTCGTTCAATCATGCCTCGCGACACCACCTGTGAAACAATCATCACCGCGCGCACGTTCACGGCCAAAGTCTGATCCAATGCATCTTACGTCAGAACGACACAGAACGGGTTCAAAACGTGGCTCGTGACTAATCTGCCGCGCATGGGCCGATGCCGTCCATTCCTCGATGGAAATTGTGAGTGTATAGGTCGGAGTGTGGCAGGAGGCGTAGCGGACAACAGATCGCTGGGATCGATCTTGATCAGTGATGGTGGTTCAGGACTTCGTGGATTAAGTGAACTTACCAGATGTTGAAATCTACTTCTTTGTTTTCATTTCAAGCACCTTGCTCCGAATACTACTTATGCCAAAACCATGGTCTTTCTTTGCCGAACAAAAAAGAATTCCTACTCTTGTTTAGCCCGAAACCTAAGCACTTTCAAGCCGTTGAAGATCACCAGGAGCGACGCACCCATATCCGCAGCTACAGCCATCCACAAGGTGGCCATGCCGCCTATTGCAAGAGCCAAGAAGAGGACTTTGATCAGAATCGAAAGGAATATGTTCTCCTTTATAGTGGTGACTGTCTTCCTTGAAAGTTCCACAGTGTAAGGCAGTTTGGAAAGATCGTCCGACATGAGCGCTATATCAGCCGTCTCTAAGGCCGTATCTGTCCCTATTGCTCCCATAGCTATCCCTACGGTCGAGGCCGCTAAAGCAGGAGCGTCGTTCACGCCGTCTCCGACCATCGCCACCTTTCCGTACTTTGCTCTTAGCTGTTCAACCGTATCCATCTTGTCCTGTGGTAAAAGCTCAGCCTTATATTCATCTATCCCCAATTCTTTGGCGATGGCATCAGCGGTCCCTTTGTTATCTCCTGTCAGCATAATAATCTTTTGGATTCCGCTTTTGTGGAGTTCCTCTATAACCTCCTTACTCCCCTTTCTGACCCTATCTGAAATAGACATAATCCCTATCACACCCTGTTCATCTCCCAAAATCACAGCTGTCTTACCCTCCGATTCCAACCGATTTAAATGAGCCTCTATCTCAGGGCTACATAGTCCTCTTTCCTCTACAAGACGGTGATTTCCAATGAATAATTTCCCCTTTTTATCCCATCCCTTAACTTCAGCTTGAACCCCCATACCCGATATGATCTGGAGATCTTTGCTCTCCTTAATGTCTATGCCTATTTCTTTACCCTTCTCTACGATAGCCTGTGCTAGGTGATGTTCAGACCTCGACTCCACAGAAGCCGCGATCTCTATTATCTCCTTGTGGGAGAAAGAATTTATCGAAATGATCTCGTCTACGTACGGTCTTCCTTCGGTCAGTGTACCTGTCTTGTCAAAGGCTAAAGCCCTTATTGTTCCTGTGTTCTCTAAATGTAGCCCTCCCTTGATCAGCACGCCTCTTTTTGCCGCGCTCATAATGCCTGAGACTATTGACACCGGAGTCGAGATCACCAAGGCACACGGACACGATATAACCAGAAGCACCAAGGCCCTGTAAAACCAGTGTCCAAAAGGTGCTTCGAAAAAGAGCCAGGGTACTGTTGCCACTCCTACGGCCCCCGCTATCACAGTCGGAGTGTAATACTTTGTGAACTTATCCACGAAGTTCTGAGATGGAGCCCTTCTGCTCTGCGCCTCCTCCACCATATGAATAATCCTTTTTAGGGTCGTATCCATCGATAGCTTAGTTACCTTAACATCGAGGGATCCTCCTCCATTTATGGTCCCCGCATAGACTTCATCTCCCGTTGACTTCTCGACAGGGATCGACTCCCCCGTCATCGGTGCCTGATTCACAGCTGAAGTTCCAGACAGAACAACTCCATCCAGGGCTATCTTCTCACCGGGCTTTACCACCATTACATCTTCTATCTGCACGTCCTCAACTGCAAGCTTCATCTGCCCGCCGTCTCTTTTGACCGTAGCCTCAGCCGGCGAAAGGTCCATCAGCGAACCGATGGCATTTCTTGCTTTGTCCATGCTGAGGATCTCAAGCAGCTGAGCTAAAGAGAACAAGAATATAATCATCGCACCCTCTAGCCATTCTCCTATTGCAGCGGCTCCTATCACGGCGATTGTCATAAGGAAGTTCATATCCAATGAAAGATTCCTCACCGCAGCCAATCCCTTCTTTGCAATTTGCAGTCCTCCCAAAGTCATAGCCAGGACATATATCGGAATAACTATGTTTTCTTCGAATCCGGAGTACCAAAGCGCAAACCCCAAAAGGGTAAATATCCCAGATCCGATTGTTAAAACCGTCTTTTTATGCTTCTCCCAAAACGCTCCTTCATCTTCCTTATCACTTTGAACTGTCGCCTGGAAACCTATTTCAGCTAAAGCCCTTTCTATGTCCTCATCCTTTATTTTGTGCTTCACCGTCATCGTCCGAGCCACAAAATTGAAGCTAGATTCCTCTACGCCTTCCAAAGACTTCAATTTTCTCTCTATCAGAAAGGCCTCATCTGCACAGTCCATATCCTCAACTTTAAATACGGAATTTGTGGTGCTACTACTCTGTGAAGAATCGCCCTCCTGAATCACATCGTAACCCAACTTTTGGATCTGAAAGGCGATGTTGGCTATATCGATTTTTGCCTCATCTATTTTCGCCACTAGACTTCCCTTCACAAAATCGACTCTGGCGGTCTCGACGCCATCCAAAGACAAAACACCACGCTCTATCTTTGAGGCGCAAGCCGGACAGTCCATATCCTTAATCTTAAGGCGCAAATCACAGACATCGGATAGAGACATAATAACATTCTCCATATACAATCAATTGAACAACTATTCAATGGTTACTCCAAAAAAATTACTCCTCCACGTGTTTCAATCCCTCGCCTATCAAATTTTCGATGTGGAAATCGTCCAGTGAGTAATAGACCATTTTACCCCTTTTTTCATACTTTACTAGCCTGAGGTTTCTCAGAATCCTCAACTGATGTGATATGGCAGAATTGCTCATGCTCAAAAGGTTCGCAATGTCGCAGACGCAGAGTTCAGCATCGGAAAGAGCCAGCACAATCTTCAGTCTCGTCGGGTCGCTCAGCACACTGAACGTCTCTGAGAGGCTGTTTATTATCTCTTTGGACTTCATATTGGCTCTTATGCTGTTGATCTTCTCCTCGTCCACAAACACCACATCGCAAGTATCTATCTCTTTGTCCTCAACTATATCCATCTTATAACGGACTCCAATCTTTAAGATTGATCTTTCCTCATACGTATGATAATGGAAAAAACCGTTGTTGTCAAGGGAATGTTTTTGCCCCGTTTCAGAGCGGACATGCGCAGATTTCCAGAGTGTCCTCTTGATTCAAGAGGGACGCAGAGACGGTGCCTGTACGTGTAGACCTATGTGACTTTAGCTATCATATTATAAAATATCAGGATATAGAAGATTGTATTTTTACTTGACTTTGTGGATTATGTGTGTTATGTTTATACCTAATATTAGCTTTCTAATTTGGTGCTCTTGGGGTTCACCGAAAGCCTTGCTGGAAAATCTTGTTATACGAAGCACAGGGAGTTTAGCTATGGAAGTTTTTGTGGCCAGACAGCCGATCTTCGATAAAAAACTAGAGGTCTGGGCTTATGAGCTATTATTTCGCTCCGGGCTTGACAACTTTTATGAGAACCTGGACGGCGACCAAGCCTCGTCAAGGGTTATCAGTAACAGCTTTCTTTTGATCGGTATGGATGAGCTTACCGAGGGTAAGATGGCTTTTATCAATTTTACGCGCAATCTGTTGGTCGGTGAGTTTATCAGTGCTTTACCAAAAGAATTGGTAGCGGTGGAGATTCTGGAAAATGTGGAACCCGATGAAGAGGTTATAGCCGCCTGTAAGAGTTTGAAGCAATTGGGTTATCTTTTGGTCCTGGATGATTTTGTCTTCGAGGATAAGTTTCAACCCTTAATCGAATTGGCGGATATTATTAAGGTGGAACTTATTAATTTAGAAGTTGAAGAAATTAAATCGCTTGTTCAAGAGTTCATTTCCCGGGGAGTCAAATTTCTGGCGGAGAAGGTGGAGACCAGAGAAGAATTCGACCGGGCATTAGAGATGGGTTATTCTTACTTCCAGGGGTATTTTTTTAGTAAACCTGTTATCGTCTCGGGCCAAGATATTCCCAGCTCCAAGCTCAACTATCTCCAAATATTGCAGGAGATCCACCGGCCAGAATTAGAATTTGACCATTTGGATGACATTGTCAAACGGGAGGTTTCGCTTTCGTACAAGCTATTAAAACTTACCAATTCCGCCGCCTTTGGATTTCGTAACAAGGTTAACTCCATTAGGCACGCTTTGATAATCTTGGGTAAAGATGAAATCAAAAAGTGGGTATCTATTATCGCACTGAGCGCCATGGGGGACGATAAGCCGGCGGAGTTGGTGATGAATTCCCTCATCAGGGCCAGGTTTTGCGAGTTGATGGCCCCGGGGCTCCGTATGAAAGAGCAGAGTTCAGATCTCTTCCTGATGGGGATGTTTTCCTTGATAGACGCCCTTGTTGACCGACCCATTTCTGAAATTTTAGAGGAGCTTCCGATATCCGAAGATATTAAGGTCGCCTTGTTGGGTGGGGAGAACCGTTTTGGAGATGTATATGAATCAGTTTTGGCCTATGAAAGAGGGGACTGGGATAGGTTTTCCGAATGTGCGACCAAGCTCAAGTCAGATGAGACAGAAGCCCCTGAACTTTATCTCGAATCAGTAGATTGGGCTAAGCAGGTCTTTCAGCAATAACCGAACATGGGAGCTACATGTGCGATTTGGTGGAAAATCGGAAGAGATTCTTGACATCTGCTGACTTCATCTGACATATATGTTTACCCCACAGATGAGTAAACAGGGTACCTCCTTCCTTGTGTGCTGTTTACTATTTTAGATCTTTATAATCACCTCCAGACTATCTTGACCAGATACTTAGCTGATCCAACTTTTGTAAAACCCTTCAAAAGAGTGACGTGATCCTTTACCTTTTTGATGTCCTTCTCAAGCCACGTAGATAGGCTGCCGTACCTTATTTTGGAGTCCCTTCCTGAAGATCCGCTGAATATCAACTGCTGAAGTCAATGACAGTCAAAAAAGAAGAGATTATATTCTCAGATAGCTCTGTTTAATCGGTTAGCTCCAGAGGGTGTGATCAGGGTCACCGCTAAATAATAAACGGCATACCGCTCCCCTTGACAGGGCGACAAAGAATTTGCAAATTGGGGTTTGAGAAGGGAGGTTAAGATGTCAAGCTCCAAGGTGAAGATGGTAAGCGCTGGAAGGCGACCCGTAGGTCGTAGGTTGTGTTGGCTCTTTTGAGAGGAGTGGATGTATCTGAAATGTGTCGGAAGAATGGAATTAGGCAGTTGCAGGCGTATGCTTGGCGTGATAGTTTCTTAGACGGAGGCCATGAGCGTCTGAAGTCTCGGCGTGGTCACAAGGATCCGAAGGAGCGGGAGGTTAGCCGTTTGGAGCGAAAGGTAGGTCAGTTGACGCTCCAGTTGGAGATACTCCAGGAGGTAGCCCGTCTAAAAAAAACGAAGTGGTTGCCTTGAGTGGGTGGTTTTTGGGTCGAGGCTATTCCCACAAGGTGGTAGCTTTGGCTTTGGGGTTACATCGCTTGACTCTATATAGTCTTGAGGATAGAGGTGTCAGTTCTTCGGTCAAAGAGCCCGTTGTAGATGAAGCCCTTGCTTTTCGTATTCGAGGGATACTGGACGAAGAAGAGGTGTTTGGTCACAGGCGGGTTTGGGTGCATCTTCGTTTCAAGGAGAGGGTATACGTCAACATCAGATAGGGAAGAAATTAGTGTCGATGAGGAAACAATACAAAGGCTGAAATCTTTGGGCTACATACAGTGAATAATATATCTTTCATCTCCGGTAGGAGGTATCTTGAGCAGATCAGAGCCATAGATGTGACAACGTTTATTTTGGACATTTTGCATATTCCGACTTAGAACAAACGTAACCAGGATCAGATCCACAGAGTTAGTAAGCTTCCGCCTGAGGATATCGGATACATATAGTAGAAGGTCAAAGCTATGCAGGGTATATCAGTGCTTGTTCTGACCAGGAACAACGAAGATACTATAGAAATATGTCTGGAGAGCGTCAAAGAGGCCGATGAGATCGTTATAATAGATTCTCTGAGCACCGACAGGACGCTTGAGATATGCCAGCGATATCGGACGAAGATATATCAGCAAGAATGGCTCGGCTTCTCCAGACAGCGGAATTTTGCTATCTCTAAGGCCAACTATAACTGGATAGTTTTTCTCGATTCTGACGAGGTTATTGAGGATTGTGCGTGGGAGGAGATGGTCGAGACAGTTTTCAATGATCCCCAATACGACAAGTATTCCATCTCTATTCTGACCCATTTCATGGACCACCCTTTAAGGCACGGAGGATGGTTATTAACATCTCCCCGTCTCTATCGCACTGCAAAGGCTCATTTTGATGAGAAGAGAGTATCTGTCCACGAAGGTCCGGCCATATCCGGCGAGTTTGGAATACTCAAGGGAATGATATATCACTGCTCTCCTAGTATCGAGCGGTACTTTGAGAAGTTCAACGGCTACACAACGTTCGATGCGCAACAGATGCAAGTGGATGGGATGACAAAGAGGAATCGTCCCATCCAGTTGAATTTGGAAAGTACGTTTTCCGTTCTGAAATTCCTGTTTTGGGACCCTATATTATGGTTCGGCAGGAGATTTTTGCTGCGAAAGGCATACAAAGACGGTCTTCCCGGACTGATTTACGCTATCTTCGGTGCCTTCGTCGAATTTGTTGGAAGAGTCAAATATCTGGAATTGAGGATGGAAGAGCGCGAATGTGCGTCAGATGAAAATAGACCATCTGAAAAGAGAGATAATTGATCTTACGGAAATATAAAGTTCCATTATGAACATCGTATTGGTCTCACCTGACGCGTAGCCCTGGGCTTCATGAGGACTAGACCGAGCAAAATATCTGTCTAATTCAGAAAGACAAGATGTCCGAAGACATTGAAAATAATGCCAAAATTCAGGTAGCTTTGGTAATTCTAAGCGTTGTGGGTATAGGACTTGTGCTTTTAAGCACATCTCGATATGGAGTAGGCATATCTTCAGACTCTGTGGCCTACATATCTACTGCAAGGAGCCTGTTATCGGGTAATGGATATTTTTTGTATGATGGCAGTCCATTTATAGGCTGGCCGCCCTTGTTCCCAACCGTATTGGCTGTTCTTGGTTTAATAGGCGTCGAACTTGTAGAAGGGGTTAGATTCTTGAATGCTTTTGTATTTGGGTTGATTATTTTTACCTCTGGACAATTATTTCTGAGGCAAATAGGATCAAAAGGCCTTCTCATATGTGGGACAGTCTCTATATTGTTGTCTGTTCCAATTTTGCATGTTTCCACTACGGCTATGTCAGAACCATTGTTTACACTATTAGCCGTCTTATTTGTCATTTACATATCACAGTTTTTAAATGAGAAGCGATTATCCCTACTCTTTTTACTTTCAGCCATCGCAGCACTTTCTTGTCTTCAAAGATACATAGGAATTACTATAATTATGACGGGTTTAGTCTTAATCGTTACTTCCATGCCAAAGACCCCTTTACTGCAGAGATTCAAATATGCGATAGTTTTTGGTGTAATTTCTGTTACCCCTCTTGTGATTTGGTTCATGCGAAACCACATAGTGGCTGTACTGCCCCCCTGGAAAGCGACACCGATTAAGCAACTTGGGGTAGCAGATATTATTGTTTTCTCCATTCTTGCAGGGTCTTGTATCCCAGGGATGAATGAAGACGGTTCTTGTCGTAATTATCGATCCACTGAGATATGATCTTCTCAGCTTGCTCAAAGGATTCGAAGCTGTGAAGTCAAACACACTCTTGCTTGAGGGTCCTGAAAAAACGCTCTACAACACCGTTCCAATCGGCCTTTCCGCTCGGAACATATTCTTGACAAACCCCTAATATTCGGTACTTACCAAATAGGATCTAGAAAGAAAGATCGAACCGTTGTCCAGCGCTAGCCGTCTTCTGCTCTGGCGCTGACATCTTGCCCTTCGCGAACCCCGATTTACAGAATATCTGTCGTTCTGTGAAGGGGAACGGTATGATATGGCAACCACCCATCTTCGATTATCGCACCTATCTTCGATTATAAATAGCCTTCTTTGTACTGCTTCCCAGGAAAGCGACACCAATTAAGCAACCTGGGGTAGTAGATAAAATTGTTTTCTCCACTCTTTTGGGGTCTTATATCCCAGGGATGAATGAAGCCTGTTCTTGTTGTAATTATCGATCCACTGAGATATGATCTTCTCAGCCTGTTCAAAGGATTCAAACTTGTGAAGCCAAACACACTCTTGCTTGAGGGTCCTGAAAAAACGCTCTACAACACCGTTCCAATCGGGTTTACCACTTGGTATGTATTCCTGACGAATTCCCCAATATTCGGTACTGGCCAAATAGGCCCGAGCCAAAAAGATGGAACCATTGTCAGAGCGCAAAGTGAGACCCTGGGGGACAGCCTCCTTGGAAGTGTATCGAGAGATCACGGCCCGATCCAGGGCATCTGTGGCCTCCAGTGCCCTCCCTTTTCGACTAAAACGATACCCAGGAACCTCCCGGCTTCCGTTGTCCACCACCGCAATAAGAGGACACCAACCATCTTTTCCACAGTAAATCTTTGTCAAGTCACTCGACCACAAACTGTCGGGACTATCCACCACAGAACGCTTCTGGGCAACCTGTGGCCCCTTTCTCCCGGGACGATTCCACAGCTTACACTGCCACCCCTTAAGCTTCATTATCCTATGAACCTTCTTAACGTTGACACATTCCCCTTCCTTGAAACGAAGATGCGCCCAAACCCGCCTGTGACCAAATGCCTCTTCTTGGTCCAGTATCCCTCGAATACGAAAAGCAAGCTCCTCATCTATCACAGGCTCTTTAACAGAAGAACTGACACCTCTATCCCTAAACCTATACAGAGTCGAACGATGCAAACCCAAAGCCAAAGCTACCACCTTGCGGGAATAGCCTCGACCCAAAAACCGCCCACTCAAGGCAACCGCTTCGTTTTTTTTAGACGGGCTACCTCTTCGAGTATCTCCAACTGGAGCGTCAACTGCCCTACCTTGCGCTCCAACCGGCTAACCTCTCGCTCCTTCGGATCCTTGCGACCACGCCGAGACTTCAGACTCTCCTGGCCCCCTTCTAAGAAACTATCACGCCAAGCATACGCCTGCGACTGGCTAATTCCATTCTTACGACACACCTCAGATAGATCTGCTCCTCTCAAAAGAGCCAACACAATCTCTCCCTTACGGGTCGCCGTCCAGCGCTTACCATCTTTCACTTCGGGGCTCGACACCTTGACCTCCCTTCTCAAACCCCAATTTGCGAAATATTTGTCGCTCTGTCAAGGGGAGCGGTATGTCTTGTAGGTATCCCATACGCCTATGCGGTCGCCCAATTCCCTCTGGCTAAATCTGTTTTTCCTTTCCTCTCTGATAATTTCTCCAAGTGTCATCTGTAATCCCTTCCAAAGAGTGGAAATGTAACTTAAATATGGAATCCTAACAGTAATTTAATCCAAAACTCGAATTAAGCCAAGAAAAAAGTGCTATGCAGGTGTTCTATATATTTGGGCGAACGATTTTTGAAATTGTTTTAGAAAGAAACATTTTTTCCTTGACAACACACTCAATAGTGTGTATATCCTATGCTGGCGTGAGAAGATCACACTGTGTAGTGGGACAAATACACTGCCTGGTGTGTGTATCTCCGCAAGTGTAAGCGGCTTATAGCCATAGGTCATATACACTGTCAAGTGTGGACAATAAACAATTACTATATGGATATAATATATTGTTTTATAATAACTTAATAGAACACTAAATCTTGAGCGGCTGCACATCTTCAAGTGTCATAAAGGCTTAGGATATGTTTCGTATGGTGAAGTAACTTGAGCAAGACGCTTGGGCACAGCTGCTGGGACAGATATTACGATAATTTTCACCACACAGGCTCAGATTTCAAGATGGAAAGGGCCGTATGGGTGGATCATAATCAGGGCCGGGCGCTTTCTGTTCAGTTTAATTATTTTGCAGATCTTCTGGGTGCAGCATTCAGAACTGTACTGCCCCCCTGGAAAGCGACACCGATTAAGCAACTTGGGGTAGCAGATATTATTGTTTTCTCCATTCTTGCAGGGTCTTGTATCCCAGGGATGAATGAAGCCTGTTCTTGTTGTAATTATCGATCCACTGAGATATGATCTTCTCAGCCTGTTCAAAGGATTCAAACTTGTGAAGCCAAACACACTCTTGCTTGAGGGTCCTGAAAAAACGCTCTACAACACCGTTCCAATCGGGTTTACCACTTGGTATGTATTCCTGACGAATTCCCCAATATTCGGTACTGGCCAAATAGGCCCGAGCCAAAAAGATGGAACCATTGTCAGAGCGCAAAGTGAGACCCTGGGGGACAGCCTCCTTGGAAGTGTATCGAGAGATCACGGCCCGATCCAGGGCATCTGTGGCCTCCAGTGCCCTCCCTTTTCGACTAAAACGATACCCAGGAACCTCCCGGCTTCCGTTGTCCACCACCGCAATAAGAGGACACCAACCATCTTTTCCACAGTAAATCTTTGTCAAGTCACTCGACCACAAACTGTCGGGACTATCCACCACAGAACGCTTCTGGGCAACCTGTGGCCCCTTTCTCCCGGGACGATTCCACAGCTTACACTGCCACCCCTTAAGCTTCATTATCCTATGAACCTTCTTAACGTTGACACATTCCCCTTCCTTGAAACGAAGATGCGCCCAAACCCGCCTGTGACCAAATGCCTCTTCTTGGTCCAGTATCCCTCGAATACGAAAAGCAAGCTCCTCATCTATCACAGGCTCTTTAACAGAAGAACTGACACCTCTATCCCTAAACCTATACAGAGTCGAACGATGCAAACCCAAAGCCAAAGCTACCACCTTGCGGGAATAGCCTCGACCCAAAAACCGCCCACTCAAGGCAACCGCTTCGTTTTTTTTAGACGGGCTACCTCTTCGAGTATCTCCAACTGGAGCGTCAACTGCCCTACCTTGCGCTCCAACCGGCTAACCTCTCGCTCCTTCGGATCCTTGCGACCACGCCGAGACTTCAGACTCTCCTGGCCCCCTTCTAAGAAACTATCACGCCAAGCATACGCCTGCGACTGGCTAATTCCATTCTTACGACACACCTCAGATAGATCTGCTCCTCTCAAAAGAGCCAACACAATCTCTCCCTTACGGGTCGCCGTCCAGCGCTTACCATCTTTCACTTCGGGGCTCGACACCTTGACCTCCCTTCTCAAACCCCAATTTGCGAAATATTTGTCGCTCTGTCAAGGGGAGCGGTATGGAACCACAAAAAAATTTGGGAGGAAAAGATGCCTATAGAAAATGAGGATCTTATGCAGATCAGGGACGTAGTACACGAGATTGTGAGCAAATCTCAGGAAAAATTAGCTACGATGATTGCCAATCAGTTCTTGAAGATACAGGATGACCTTTCCAGGATCAGGGAGGAGTACTTTTCCTCTGAATCGGACATTTCGGATGTTGAGATGGATCACGATCTTCTGAAGATGAAGGTACAGGGGATGGAGATGGGAATAAATGAGGGCAGGGAGATTAACGCAAAGTTGGGAAGACAGATGAATTACATTGAAAAGGAATTGAAGGAGATAAGATTGGGCCTGAGCGTTCTTTCAAAGAATGGTGTAGAAAGCGTCGATATTGAGACTTTTGAAAGGAGGATAGAGAGGATGGAGGAAGTGATTTTCAGTTGACAGGGAAAGAACAAATCTGCTTGTTATCTCCCGCGTTCGATCTTAATGAGATCATCTCTTTTTATGTTTAAGATCTTGTGAGCATTTCCGTCCGTAACGGATATTTCCAGAAGTCCCGCGCTTCCAAATATAGCAAGGGGCTTTTGTTTTTCCCCTCGTGGTGGTCGTGCCGTTTCTGCATACGAGTGGGAAATAGAGTTTGTGGAGTGTTGGCCAGCCAGTATCCGGAAGTGATGGTTCGAGGTAAAGGTGTAGAATTTGTCTTTGGAGATGTCTGTGACGAGATTGCCAAAGGCGTCTATGTGGATGACGTGGCACGTGAGCACATCCTGAAAGATCGTAGGTTCGGGGATGGGCAGTTGAACTATTTGCGAGAGTCTGGGACCAAATTGTGGGGGACTTACTCCTTTAGATAGATGCGCTGCGGCGGGGGCAAAGATATCGCGGCCGTGGAAGGTGTCGCTTACATCGGGAAGCGTTAAATCGGGATTGGAGATCTCGTAAGCGTCCTTTTTCTGGGTGTCTTCCAAGACGAGGCTGAATATGCCGTTGTCGGGTCCTACAAAGGTATAGCGATCGGTCTGGAGAATGATGGCTTTTCTCTCTCCTCCGACTCCTGGGTCTACGACGGCTATATGAATTGTATCTTTGGGAAAGTGAAGACAGGCGTTTAGGAGAACAAAGGCGGCATCCATAATGTCATGGGGGGGTATCTTATGGCTGATGTCTATGATTCGTGCTTCGGGATTGATATTCAAGATGACGCCTTTCATGGCTCCCACGAAATAGTCCTGGTCGTGGAAGTCTGTGGTAAGTGTGATTATGGGGTTCACTTTGTGACGCTCCCTCTCTATGAGTCTTCCGAATCTGGTTTCGTATATCGTTTACAGCCCGTTTCAGATCGGTGTTCATAGAATAATTGAATCAGTTCTGTCTTATAACGGCTATCTTTCCTGTCTCTACTTTATCGCCGTGTTGGTCCCTTATTATGTAGAAGTAAGTACCTGATGCGATGAAGAAGCCCTCTGTGTTTGTGCCGTCCCATTTGAGGAATCTGTCCCTTCGAAAGTCCTGTTTTTCCCATATAAGCTCTCCAGATAGTGTGAATATTGACACGTTGGATCTTATGGGAAGACCGGAAAAGGTAACTCTGGCGCCTTCTGTTCGGGAGATGATAAAGGGATTGGGATATACTATCGGTTTAGGGGACATATATTGCAGCGCTTGGTAGATAGTGTTGTTATCCTCTTTTTCCTCAGCTACTTCGTTGTCAGGATCTACTTGGATAAGGAGGTTTACATCGCCGGGTCTGTTCCAAGGGACTTTGAAGACGTAATTGCCGCCACCAGAAATGGGGGCATTAACCCTTTTGGACAAAATTGTTGTGCATTCTGTGGAGTCCGGTTTACAGATTGAGAGTTTAACAGTAAAGTCTTTCTCTACTGATGATGTGCTGATGTTGTTTACGGGGACTATGAGGGCTTCTTCCTGTTCGGAGAAGCGGACGTGACCCTTTAAGGCGCCGACTTCGCGCTCGTCGCGTCCGAAGATGGCAAGGTCGGGCATTTCATCCTGGGGTTCCTCTCCGATGGCTAACTGGGCAAGACCAGCTACGCAGAGCTTTGCCACTTTGGCTACTAAAGGGAAATTGAGGCTGTCGGCAACGTCGTTTATGGTGTGAAAGTGCCTGTTGAACTGGGGAAAGTGACCCAGTGTGTCAGGCCGAAGGGCGTGTCTGTTGGGCAGGAAATTCTCGATTCCCATAACGGCGTCGTATCCGAATCTCCAGAAGGCTTCGTGGTCGCTGAATCCGGCATTGGGATCCACGAGGGTATCTACTATGAGGTCAATGTCGTAGGTATCTTTCGCCTGAAGGAGAAGATCTATAATCCAAGAAGAGCTTCGGTTGGCCACTATCTCGACTCTGTCAAAGTGGTTATTGAATCCTAACATATCCAGATTGATGACTCCGATAATGTTCTCGTCACTTTTAGTAGCGTTGCTGACGAAGTTGAGACTCCCCCACAGTCCCAGTTCCTCTCCTGAGAAGGCTATGAATTTTATGGTCCAGGGGAATTCCAACTGGGAGAGTATCCTTGCAGCCTCAATAAGGGTGGCGATTCCAGTGGCATTGTCGTCTGATCCCGGAGCAGGTTCTGTCCTCCACCCTGCCCAATTTACCTTGCCGGAGCCTCCAATAGAGTCGTAGTGTCCCACGATAGCGTAGTATCCAGAGCTGGGCTCCTGTCCATGTAGCGTTCCAACCACGTTGTACATCGTATATTCTTCGTAGCCGCTGCGCACGAAGGGAATAAGCTCGACCGATCCTCCCGGCAGGGCGTCTTCGAGCTGACTCATGATGTAGCCTGCGGCGTGGTCGCGGGTTTCGGGACGGAGCGCAAATCTCGTGCGGAGATTGGATTTTTCGTTGTTGTATCTTCCGTTATTTTTGGTGATGTCAAAGTAGGTCAAATTGGCTACATCGTTTTCTATTCTCTCTGCACTTACCTGCTGGAGAAGAGACGCTATCCGAGGGCTGGCTTTGTGCGGAAGCGCCATTTTGCCTGATGGAGGAGGGAACCATCCCCTAAGGCTGATGTTGTGCGGAAGTGGATGGATATAGTGTGCATGCAGGTAAGGTTCGAGGAGATAGAGGGCGTCCGAAGATATTTTGAGGATCGCAGGTCCGTACGGAGTAGTCGCGCTGTGTAAGATCTGACAGAAGCGGGATATCTCTGAAAAATGGCTCTGCTCCAACAGGGCAGAGTAATACTCTAAAGGGCCCTCGCCTCGGTCGAGTATCTGGACGTCCCAGCTCTGATCTTTCAAAGATTGGAGTTGATCCGGATGGACGGATACAAGGACTGCGTTCTGGGAGCAATGACGCACGTCTAGCTTGTAGGAATCTATAGTTGCGAGGTCGTTTAGATTATCCCAGTGGATTTCGATAAGAACGGATGAGCTATCGTCGGCAGATAGCCCTGAGGGTGCGATGAGCGTTAAGAGAAGTAGACAGCAGACAGTAGGGAGTAGACACGGCAAACAAGTAGACAGAAGGCAGTAGACAGTAGATAGGGTGCTTCCTCCCACCTGCATGGTGCATCTTGCTTGCTGTCTGCTCTTCATCTTTTGCCTATTCTTATCTTTTGGCTATACGGTCGGCCAAGATATGGATTACGTTGGAAAGATAAAGTCCCATAAGAACAGCAATTGCAATTCGAATGTCTATATCTCTGAATTTGATTTTGGATATATCTATGTGCAGGTCAAAGACGTAGTCTATGATCGTTATCAGGGCTGTGGCTACAAGGGCAAGATAGACAATTCTGGTGAGTGTACCGAAGACTATTGAGTGGGATAATCCTCTGTGCCTGAATATGTGGGAGTAGGGCCACCATAGTACTATGAGTATACCCCAGTTCGTGCGGGAACGAGATCTAAAAAGGTCCAGGTCAGGTGACAGGAATAGAGATGAGAAGGAGTAGGAGAGGACAAAGACGATCATGAACGTGAGTATCTCCTCATCTTTGAATTGGCTGAGCAGGTGTTTGTATGTGTACAAAAGTCCAATGAATATTATCAGGACCATGAGATCGAGTCTTATGTGGATTCTTCCTGAGGGCATCTTGAGAATTCTCCACATATAGCGGATGGGCTTTCAGGTCGTAGCAGGGGCTCCGCGCTCGTTGAGGTATTCTAAGAGTTCATCTGTATATGCCAATAAGGTGGGGGTCACTCCAATTTGCAGATGTGCTACTGTGTTTTCTTGTCACCTGTCGATATGTGAGACCTGCAAGGCGCCCCATCAGGCTCCTACCGGTATGTCCAGCTCAACAACCTCAGTATCTAGCATCTGCAATCCTTCCGGGAGAGGATCACCTTGTTGACGGTAGGATTCGATCAGTTTTCGTGCCACATCCTGCGCAATCTCTGCCGTTTCGGCTACAGTTCTGCCTTGAGCGACTAGACCAGGTAAGTTATCCGAAGTAGCTAAAAATTGGCCGTTTTCTACTCTCTTGACTTGAAGATGTAATCTATATTCTTCCGACATGGGTCGCGCTCCTGTTTGATGAATAGCGTTATAGTTTTGTGTCGGTTAAATATGACAATATCGATTTAAGACTTTCGATAGACTATTGCTTTGCTCTTTCGCCCAACGGTCCGCGCACTCCCGAAGTGGGCATGCATCGGAAAAGGAATCAGGGTTTTTACAATTAGTCAATGAATCAGTCACGGCCATTTTGGTCGAGCGAAGCGAGCCGGGAGTGCGCTGTTAAATGTTGTCGCGGCCTGGGGTAGTAGGATGTGGCCTTGTCAGGACGACAAGGCCGCTTTGTTACCGAGCTGATCATTGGCGTTTTTAGCGTGCTGCGATTTGCTGTGCTACCTTTTTCGCTTCCTTCAGATTTTCTACAAATTTGGCAGCCTCATCATCCTTAAGCAAAATCCAATCAGATGTCCTGGTAATTCTCAAAGCGTACTTCATTTCTTCTTTACTTCGATATACGCCAAACGTAAGACCATCTTTTGTTGTGTAAGCTATTTCTACAGAGCTTGAGCTCGCTCTTTGAGGATGGGCTAATGGGTTACTCATGAGTTGAACTCCCTGTTTTTCAAATATCTCAACGGATGCGAGTAGCCCGTCTACTTCATCTGAATCAATATTTGAGCTGCGTGTATAGTTGCCATCCTTTTCCGAAATGCTGAAACCAACATAGATCCCTTTGCCATCAGCAGAATCAAGCAAATTCCGAATGATCAAAATCTTACATTTGATATTGTAGCGAATATTAGGTAAGACATGGAACTCTTTGACCAATAAGCTCCCGGCGGACTTTAGAATTCGAGATGCTGTGCTTTCTTCGGCGGACTCATCATGCTTTGACAATTCCTGTGCCGTGCTGATGGAAGTTATAGCAGTGAATGTGAGGATCAATAATACCTGAAGAGTTAGCTTGGCAGAATTCATTGTAGTCATCCTCCATGAGAAATAGGCTTTCTTTCTGCTACAACGAGTCAGCGTCTTTGATCAACCACCTAAGGATATCTTTGTTGCTCAGGCGCGTAGTATCGTTTCCTAGGCCTCTTCGAATAGCCAGCAGTACATCACCAAATGCCAAAATCACATCTGTATTCTTGCAGGTTCCCTTCTCCGCTTGATAGACCTTATTCCACATCTCGTTCCAGGCATTGACTACTTCGTCAGAGCCAATCAAAACAAGCTGAAAAGCTAATTTCCGATAATCAGCTGATGTTAGCTGGCGAAGAGCAGCTTGTTGGCTTTTAGGTGACAGATCCGAGAAAAGCTTCGCAAAGGGCATCAGGATATCAACATAGGTCTTACCCCGTTGATCTCTAAGAGCATCCTCAGCCCGACGTTTGGCCTCTAATCGTGATTTTAAAAACCAGCCTATTGCACCGCCCACTATTGTAAGCAAAGTTGGGATTATTTTGGCCAGAAGATCGGTTGTGTCTTTATCTAAAGTCATTGTTGTAGGCCTTTATTCAAAAGGCTATTGAATCTTCGTTAGCAATTTCCGTGTGATATCCGAAGTTCGGGTATACACTACTCTGGGTAAACTCCAGAACATCCAGCCTCTCAGTTTCCAGTCCCAGATTGATGCTATCGGGGATTTATCTTTTGTTGATAGATTGCTGTAAATCGCAGTGTTTCCTTAGGTCTCAATCGGGACGGATTTTGCGGATGATTTCCTCTTCGTCGCTCTGATGTGCTTTGGTTTTCCTCTTTGGCGACGGGACTTTATGAGTTCTGCAACTATGCTGACCGCTATCTCTTCTGGGTTATCGGCATTTATGTCTATGCCGATGGGGCCGTGGACGGCGTCAAGTAGCTCTCTTGGAATGCCTCTTTTTTCGAGCTTTTTCCACATAAGGGCTATTTTCCTTGTGCTGCCTATCATGCCTATGTATCTGGCTTCGGTCCAGACTGCCTGCTCGATGACCTTTTCATCCCATTGGTGGCCCCTTGTGACGGCCACAAGATAGGATGAGTCGTCTATGGGGAGCTTTTTCACGACGCCGTCGAACTCATCTACTATGACTTCGTCGGCATCGGGGAATCTCTCGAAGTTGGCAAAGAAGGGCCTGTCGTCTATTATGACGAGCCTGAACCCTGCTGTCTTGGCAATTCTTCCTATGGCTTTTGAAACGTGACCTCCTCCGAATATATAGAGAGTGGGATCAGGGAGGATGGCTTCGAGGAATATTCTGAAGGTTACATCACTGTCGGGCTGGTGTATGTCTATATCGAGGACTTTGAGTGTATCTTCGTCTACGACGCGCTGGGCTTCCTCTCTGATTCGGCGGTCGAGTTCTTCTGACCCGAGTGTCCCTATTGTATCTCCATCCCTTTTTACGAGCATCTTTCTGAGTTCTTTGGGATCTTCGGAGACCAGCGTGGCAAGCGCGGCGTACCCTCTTTCTGATTTAAGCTTTACTATCTCTCTGAAAATCTCGTTAGAACCTTCGGAGGATATGGGCTCTGTAAAGATCTCTACACTGCCGCCGCAATTTAGCCCTTCTTCTCCGGCGTGCTTTTCTGTCAGGATAAAGCTTTGGAGTCTCGGTGTTCCCTCTGCCATGACAGTCTGGGCTTCCGTCCAGACCTCAGCTTCCATGCAGCCTCCTCCGACTGTTCCTACGATCTTGCCGTCGCTTTTGGCAAGCATTTTGGCCTTTTTGCTCATAGGCAAAGAGCCGAAGCTGGAGACTATGGTGGAAAGGGCACCCTTTTCGCCTCTTTCTATTAGATTTATGAGTTCTACAAATACTTCTTCCATCTTAATTATTCACCTCCGGTAAACTGGGCGAATACATGTCTGCACCCTGATTCATTTTCGTCTTTGCCGAGTGGGTCCCCTGCTTTTTAGGGATTTGACTATCTTTTCGGGAGTAATTGGGAGTTCTTTGATTCTGACTCCGACCGCGTTGTATATGGCGTTTGCTACCGCTGGTGTGGCGGGGATTATGGATTGTTCTCCAACGTCTTTGGAGCCGTACGGTCCATCGCCAGTTTTGTCCTCTACGAGTATGGCTTCGATCTGAGGCACATCCAGGGCGCTGGGTATCTTGCCACTTAGTGCGTTGCTTCCTGCCTCCGCCGCGAAGTGGTTGGGGTATTCATCCAATATGGCCTGTCCTATGCCCTGGACAGCTCCGCCCTGGATCTGCCCTTCGACACAGAGGGGATTCAAGGCGAAACCCACGTCCTGGGCTACAACGAAGCGCAGGATCTTGACAAATCCAGTTTCGGGATCTACTTCAACGTCGGCTATCTCTGCTACGAAGGAGGGCTCCTCGGGGAGATCTCCGACCGATCCGATGCCGATTACAGGACCTATCTTCGGGTTTGAAAGGCTTAACTTTATAAGTTCAGCTATGCTTATCTTTTTCTTCGATGAACTCTTCAGATAGACGTGACCTCCTTTGAGTTCGAGATCGCTCCTGCTGGCTTCAAGTCTCTCGACAGCAAGGTCGAAGAGCTTTCTCTTAAGGTCCCGTGCGGCTTTTATCGCGGCCCTGCCCACAGCTCTTGTGACCGCGCTGCATGCGCTGGATGTCGAATGGGGTGCAGAATCGGTGTCCAGCGTGCTAATCGTGATCTCTTCCACAGAGACGCCCATCTCCTCAGCGGCGATCTGGGCCAGGGCTGTATCTGAGCCTGAGAGGTCTATGGCGCCTGTGTTGACGCAGACTGTGCCGTCTTGGTTGAGTTTGATGTATACGCAGGAGGCGAGTCCCCTAGAAAGCCAGTATCCGCATCCGATACCTCTTCCCCGACAAGGGTCAGTCGCCGTCCCCGTTCCGAGTTTGCGGCTCTCTAAGCCCCCTGCGCGCTTCAAAGCTGCTCTGAATGTCCGGTACATTCCATCGCCTTTAAGGGCTTCGCCTGCAAGGGGCATATCCAAAGAACTTTTTGCAGAGAAGGGGAGCCGGTTGCCTTTTCTTAAGAAATTCTTGAGTCTGATTTCAACAGGACTAAGGTTCAGTTTTGCGGCTATCTCCTCTATTTGAGTTTCGATGGCAAAGCAAATCTGGGGATGTGCAGAGGCGCTGTATCCTCCGAAGCTTTGCTTGTTGGTATAGACGTAGTAGGCTTCTATTTTAAGATTGGGGATCCTGTAAGGCCCTGCACCGCTCTGGGAGGCTGTCTGGGCGGTGAGGGGACCGCAGCCGCTGTAGGCTCCGGTGTCGAAGATCATCTTCATCTTTCTGGAAAGAAAAGTCCCGTCTTTTGTTACGCCGGTTTCGATTTCGACATGGACGGCATGTCTCGGTCTGGAGCAGAGGAAACTTTCTCTTGGAGTCAGGACCATTTTGACCGCGCGTCTGGATTTGAGGGCTAAAAGGGCGCAGGACGGCTCTATTAGGGGGGTAAGATCTCCTCCGAAGGCGCCTCCGACGGCAGCAGGGATGACTCTGATCTTTGTCATGGGCATCTGGAGTGCCTTTGAGAGCACTTCTCTTACTATGAAGTGCCCCTGTGTGGAGGTCCAGACGGTGAGTTTGCCGTTTTCATCCACATCGACAAGGACTGCATGAGGCTCGATTCCGGCGTGATAAAACATGGGGATTCTGTACGTATCTTTGAAAACGTAATCTGATCCTTTCAAGCCTTCTTGGACATCTCCGTGCTCCAGGACGTAGAATCCGAGTACGTTTTTAGGTTTTCCTTTTCCCGGTGGATTGGAGTTCCCCAAAGGTATCGAAGAACTTTCTGGGGAAAAGCAAAAGTCGGTCTGGTATTTACTTAAGTGTTCGTGGATTACGGGAGCGTCGGGCTTGATGGCTTCCGAGGGGTCTTGCACAGAGGGGAGGACATCGTATTGCACTTCTATATGTTCTATTGCATCCTCGGCTGTGGATAGGTCTTTAGCGGCGACAGCGGCGATGCTTTCCCCCTGGTAGCGGACCTTGTCCTTTGCCAAGATGCGGGTGTCTTTATATATCCCTCCAAAGAGCACATTGGGCGCGTCTTTATATGTGGTAAGGGTTACAACACCGGGCAGAGCTTGGGCGCGGGATGTATCGATGTCCAGTATCCTTGCGTGCGGATGGGGACTTGTTAATATCTTCCCGTAAAGCATTCCGGGGAGCTTGAAGTCCGATGCGTATTTCAACTGTCCTGTGAGCTTGGAGGCGCCCTCGAGTCTGGGTATAGATTTTCCGACTACGGATAGGTCTGGCATCTATAATCCTTATAATTTTCTGGCTCGGCTTACGGAAGCTATAGCTTCTACAATCTTGGTGTAGCCGCTGCAACTACACAGATTTCCAGCTATCCCCATTCTGATCTCCTCTTCTGTCGCTTTGGGGTACATTTCGAGGAGGTTTTTGGCTGTAAGCACCATTCCGGGTATGCAGAATCCGCACTGGATGCCGCCGTATTCGGCAAAGGCCTGCTGAATCGGACTCAATTTATCCGGACCGGAGATCCCTTCTATGGTCGTGATATTCTTTCCTCGGGCTTCCACAGCCAGGATAAGACAGCTATTGACGAGCAATCCGTCCATTATTATACTGCAGGCCCCGCATTGGCCGGAACCGCATCCCTCCTTTGCACCGGTTAGATCAAGTTCGTCACGAAGAAAGTCCAAAAGCGTTATTTGATGTTCAGCCAAGCCCTCTCTTTTCTCTTTATTTACAGTAAGCTCGATCAAGTATTTCATTTCGATTCGTCCAAATTATTAAGTTGGGGAGGTGCCCTTTCTATTGGCTACTTTGTTTTCGCCTCCTCCAGTGCTCTGCAGAGGACTCTTTTTGTGAGGACCTTGACTAACTCCCTTCGATATTCGGCTGTGCATCTTCTGTCGTCTATGGGTTTTGCCTCTCTCGAGGCTATCAGGGCTGTATTTGCTATTGCTTCGGGGGTAAGTGTCCTGTCTTTCAGGGATCTTTCGGCCCTTTTTGCTCTTATAGGTTTGGGTGCGACAGCCCCGAGCGCGATTCTTACGTCGGCGCAAATCGCCTCTATCCTTCCCAATACTACCGTTGCTGCGGCGTTGACGAGGCTCGTGTCTATTGCCCCTCTGCCCTGTCTTGCAAAGGCTGCTCCTGTGCGCTTTCTGGGATTGGGGACATGTATCTCTGTCAAAAGTTCGGATTTTCTAAGGGCGGTCTTGCCCGGTCCCTTGAAGAATTCGTCGGCTGCAACCCATCTTTCGCCTTTTGGTCCAGCTATTTTGAAGCCGGCCCCAAAGGCTATAAGGGCAGTTGCAGGTTCCGATGTGGGGGAGGCGGTGCAGAGGTTCCCTCCTATGGTGCCTCTATTTCTGGTCTGTATTGAACCGATCTTATTGACGGCTTCTGCAAGGGCACTGTAGTGATCCCGAACGGGTAGAGATTCTGAGATTTCTCTGTATGTGATTAAAGCTCCGATTCTCATGCCGTTTCTGGTGTTGTATTTTATGTATTTTAGGTTGGGGACCTTTTTAATGTCCACTACATAAACAGGTGTGATCTTTCTCTGGCGCATCAAAAGTACCAGGTGTGTACCTCCGGCAAGGATTTTAACTTTGCCGCCGTATTTTAGAAGCAGCGATACGGCTTCATCGAGGCTTTCAGGCTCAAGGTACTGGAATCGCTTCATGCGTTCCTCCATTATGAGAAGAATTGGAGTTGAGGTAGAATTTCGGTTTTTCCTGTTCAGCCACCAAGGCACAAAGACAATAAATTTGTGTCATTGTGGCCTACCCTTAATCAACTCCATGTCCTTTTGAGGGTCCTTCCCAGATTTAAGAGGCTCTCCAAGTTGTGCACCGGGAGGAAATAATCTATATAGCTCAAGGATGTCTTCATTCCGGAGCAGAGGGGCTGATAATCGGGATTACCCAAGAGTGGATTGAGCCAGATTATCCTGTAGGCTCTCCTCTTTAAAAGCTCCATTTCTCTTTTCAGAAGGTCCGTTTTTCCCCTGTCCCAGCCGTCACTAACTATTATGACGACGGTTTTGGAGTTGATCAAGTCTCTACCGAATTTGGAATTGAATTCAAAGAGGCATTTGCCGATGTTCGTGCCGCCCGACCAGTCGGGTGTCTTTTCAAATATTTTTCTTAGAGATGTCTCAACTCCCTCCGTGCTTAGCAGGTCAGTGATGTCTGTTAGTCTGGTGCTGAAGACTGCTACTTGAGCGTCGGGGATCTCCTTCTGGATGCCGTACATAAACTGAAGGACGAATCTGGAGTAGAAGTCCATTGAGCCGCTGACATCGCATATCAAGGCCAGTCTGTTCTTTTTTATCTTTCTTCTCTTCTTGATGATTTCGATGGTGTCCTTACCATATCTTATGTTTTTGCGCCACGTACGGCGAAAGTCCACCTGGCATCCTTTGATACTGGGCCTTCTTCTGCGACTAAGTTTGGTGGCTATATTCGGGGCTAATTTGGCTATGGTTCTCCTTGTATCCTCTATCTCCTTTTCGGAAAGCTTGTCAAATGCCTTTTTGGCGAGGATCTCGTAGGGGCTGTAGCCTACAGTTTGGTTTTCTTTGTCGCTCCCTTCCTGTGGATCGTTTGACCGTTCGGCCATCTGTATGGAGTCGGGTTCGCGACCTGTATGGTCGATAATCTGATCTTCCTCCTGCACTTGTTTATCGTCTACTGGCTCTGTGGATGGAAGGTGTTCCCAGAAGGTCTGGAAGACTCTGTCGAAGGTCTCTATATCCTCTACTCTGGAGATCAGATTGGCTTTAGCTGTGTGGTAGAAGTCCCTCCTATCTCTAATATCTACGCAGTCGAAGCTCCTGAAAAGGTCTATCATGCGGCCCGAGGTGATCTCAATTCCGGCTTCTCTAAGGGTTCTGGCAAAAGACAGAATCCATCCCAACAGGCTGTTCCGCTCCTGTTTTACTCCAAGAAGTTCTTCGACCACTTCACGCTTTGTTATCAATTTCTCCTCACTACCGGTGGGAAGCGGGTGGTAGCAATGCACGCAGCGCCCAGGCCGCCTTTTTGGAGATCACTTTCTGGATCAATCGGATCTGGTTGTGCGGTTTGCGGGTCCTTGGGAGAATATGGGAGCGTGGCCAAGGATGTTCTCCTTTCCGACGGTGATTTTGACTCTGTCTATGATCGTGGGAAGTCCTTCCTGTCGTATCTTCTGGAGGTCGTCCTGGTATTTGAATATGCAACCTAAAGTGGCGTCTGTCGTCTCAGAGTCCAGATCGTTGATCCCGAGTGAGATGAGGGCAAGACCCCAGTCTATAGTCTCAGCTATGCCCGGACGCTTGTAGAAGTCTCTTGTCCTCATCAACTGCATGAAGGAACATATCTGCTTATTAAGTTTCTCTTCTATGCCTGGAACTTTGGTCTTGACGATTTGGAGTTCCTTTTCGAAGGTCGGATAGTCTATCCAAAGATAAAGGCATCTGCGCTTAAGGGCATCGTGAATTTCTCGTGTGCGGTTTGACGTGAGGACAACATACGGTACCGTTGGGGCTTTTATGGTCCCTATTTCGGGGATTGTAATCTGGAAGTCTGAAAGGATTTCTAATAAGAAGGCTTCAAATTCGTCGTCAGTTCGGTCTATTTCGTCTATTAGTAGGACAGGGGGCTTCCCGTCGTTTTGTATGGCCTCCAAAAGGGGGCGTTTGAGGAGGAACTCCTGGCTGAAGATCACCTTTTCCGTTTGTTCTCTACGTGAGTCTTTGGGTTCATCGAGCCTCATGGCGAGCATCTGCTTGGGGTAGTTCCACTCGTAGAGAGAGGTGTTGACGTCGAGTCCCTCGTAACACTGGAGGCGTATAAGCTTGGTGTTGAGGACCTTGGACATTACCTTGGCAACTTCGGTCTTTCCGACGCCCGCTTCTCCCTCAAGGAAAATAGGCTTTTTTAGAGAGTCCGCGAGATACACTGTGGTGGCAAGTGATCTATCGCTGATATAACCCGCTTCCGAAAAAGATTGTTGAACCTCTTCTATAGATTTGAACACCATACTACTTTTGATTTCTCCGTTGAATTGCTGTTGCAAGGATATATCTATTTTCTTAAGGAATTTATGAAAGTTAGAAAATAGAGGGACAGAGTCGGTACAACCTAAACATACGGCCAAAACGAGGCTTAGTCAAGCACAATTCGTCCAAATGGAAGGCCGCTCGCTGTAGTAATATAACAGGGTAAATGGATCTTATCAAGCATCTTTTCAGAGTATGTCAGATCCCTAAAAGGGGAACTGCTGACAGAATTAGTCTTGATATGGAGCCGATTTCACTTGACTTTAAAGAAGAACTTTCATAACTTGAATTGCTGGACAACCCATACTTCGGGAGGCTATTTCAGAAAATCCAGAATTGTTCTTGTCAGATGGTAGAAATCTTCGACATCAGTATTTCATAAGTTGCAAAAACTACTTGACCTTTGCTGTTTAATTTTCTATATTTGAACTCGCAATTGAGAATTTCCAAGAATCAGGAAACTTTTCAAAGTCTATTGCTTCTAAAGTCCTAGAGCTGATAGACAAACGGGGGGACATCTTTGGAAGGAGTTTTGAAAGTGAGAAGACTTTTGATATGTCTGATAGCGATTCTATCTTTGCCGGGGTTGTCGTACGGGGAATTAGGGGTAAAGCCTGAGGCTTTGAACGTGCCAAAGGAAAGTACTCCTGGGATCAATCTTGACAGGGTGGGGAAGACCCTGGGTGGACTAAAGGGGTTGCTGGACCCGGAGAGGCTGTCTAGGTCGCAAAGCTACAGCATGGGTTTTTATTCGGGTAGCGGATCCACCGGGATGGAGGGGATATATCTGAATAAGATGGAGTACAAAGCATCTAATTCTCTTTCATTCAAAATGGACGTTGGCTTTCTCTACGGTTCAGGATCGCTCTTCAATCGGCTATCGGGATCAAATGAGGGAAAGATAGTGATTCCAAGGATGGGGTTTGAATACAGACCGACGAGCTATTTTAGTATCAGGATGGAGTACAGCAATCTTCCGGGGAGATATTACAGGGACGATCTTTTGGATCGCTGAAAGGAGCGGAGCGAAGATTGACTGGGACTTTAAGTTGGATTTGGTAAGTTAGGAGTTTTTCTACAAGGGACTTACGCATTTTTTGCGCTTGTCCCTTTTCTTGTCGGTGGGATGAAGGTTCTTTCAGTATGTCTCAAGGGCATAGAAAGGAAAGGGGAAAAAGTCTCAAGACTCCTTGTACGGTCGGTTCTAGTCCTTCTTGCGGTGATATGTGTCTTATCTATCGGAATATCGCAAAGGGGAAAAGATGGGACGCTTGCGTGGGAGCATAGTGGCTCTCAGGTCATCCGCTTGGAGGTTCTGAACGGATGCGGCACGAATGGAATAGGGAGGAAGATTGGTGATTTCTTAAGACTTGAGGGGTTCGATGTCGTAAGTGTGGCTAACGCTCGAAGCTTCGATTTCCCCGAGACTATTGTGGTAGATAGAACGGGATCGATAAAAAGCGCTGAAAGGGCCGCAAGGGCGTTAGGGACAAAAAATTGGATTCAGCAGATAGACCCGGATCGCTACAAAGTGGTGGAGGTGTCTGTTGTGGTGGGCAAGGATTACAGAAAACTTTTGATAGATCTGTCTGATTAACGGGACATCCATTATATTATGGAGGTGATTTTTTGGGACTCAATACGCTGGATGTTTTGGACGTTCTGGTGGAATTAGCAAGGTCTAAGGGCGCTGAAGATATAGTGATTATGGATCTAAGGGATGTGACAGATACTACAGATTATTTTGTGATATGTACTGGGAATTCGGACGTTCACATAAGGACACTGACGGACAGCCTTATAGAGGGGATAAAGAAGGCGGGCGAAAGGCCGTGGTACGTCGAGGGCTACTCCAATCTAAGGTGGGTTTTGATAGATTTTGTGAACGTGGTGGTTCACATATTCGGTCGACAAGCGCGACAGTTTTACGCTTTGGAAAGGCTGTGGGGCGACGCACAGATAGAGCGGATAGATGATGGCGAGAAGGTGATGGATAGTGAAAAGACGGCATTTTGTTGAATCGGTAACGGCCTCTTCTTTTTTCGGCACCATAGTAGGGTTCTTTATGAGTCTTTTAGTAGTCGGATCGGTAGCTTTGGATACGGTGGAAACACCGTTCGGTAGGGTGAAAGATGCTCCTGGGGGATCTGCTCTCTATTTTTCGGCCGCTGCCAGCTATTTTTGCAGTGTTAAGGTGGTCGGTGTCGTAGGGAACGATTTTTCCGTGGAGAGCGTGGATTTTCTAAGGAACAGGAATGTGAATTTAGACGGGCTTCACGTTTCAGATGGGGATACGTTCAGATGGTCGGGTCGGTATGGATATGATCTGAATGAAAGGGAGACTATAGAGACGCATCTTAATGTATTTGCATCTTTTCGGCCGAAGATCCTCGAAAGCTACAGAGACTCTGAGTATGTTTTTCTGGCGAATATAGACCCTGAGCTTCAACTGGACGTTCTAAAGCAGGTAAGCCGGCCCAAGCTCGTGGCGTGCGATACTATGAACTTCTGGATAGAGGGAAAAAAAGACCAACTTTTGAAGGTGCTGGGGAAGGCGGATGTTGTGATAATGAACGACTCGGAGGTAAGGGAACTTGCAGCAGAGCCGGATCTTCTTAAGGCTTCTCGGAGGTTTCTGGATATTGGGCCAGATGTAGTGATAGTAAAGAAGGGGGAGCATGGGGCGATCATGGTCTCAAAGGATTCCTTTTTTGCGATTCCCGCGTTTCCGACGGAGTTGGTATTTGATCCGACAGGAGCGGGGGATTCGTTTGCGGGGGGATTAATGGGATACCTTGCAAGTTCTGAAGATTTGAGCGAGATGAATTTAAGGAGGGCAATGGTCTATGGGAGCGTGATGGCATCTTTCAACGTGGAGAGGTTCAGCTTTGAGAGGCTGAAGGACTTAAAGGATGAAGAGATAAAAGAGAGATTCAGGGAATTTAAGCGGATTACCTATTTTGAAGAAGTGTCATAGAGGCACGGACGTGGGTTTATGGTAAAGACCTTAGAGTGGATCGGCGATGCCTTGAGGCTGATAGATCAGACCAGGCTCCCGAACGAAGTGGTATATATAGATTGCAGGGATGTGGAGACAGTGGCAAGGGCAATTGAGGTCCTCTCTGTAAGAGGTGCGCCTGCAATAGGCGTGGCTGCGGCCTACGGCACAGTGATAGGGGCGATCGAAGCACAGAGGGAGAGCGGCGGCGTTGAGAGGATAAAGATGGCAATTGAGCGTCTGGAAAAGACAAGGCCCACGGCCCGGAATCTCTTCTGGGCCTTGGAGAGGATGAAAAATGTGTTGAAAAGGGTCGAGCAGGAGGACGTGCGGACAGTCAGAGACGCTCTTCTGAATGAGGCCAATTCTATCTATATCGAGGATAGGGAAACCTGCAGGAAGATCGGAGAAAACGGCTCCAGACTCTTAAAGGATAATAATTCAGTTTTGACTCACTGCAACGCTGGATCTCTGGCTACTGCAGGTGCTGGGACTGCTCTTTCTGTGATATACACGGCCGTAGAGCAGGGAAAGACAATCCGGGTCTTTGCAGATGAGACGAGACCTCTCCTGCAGGGAGCAAGACTGACGGCGTGGGAATTGATGGAAAGTGGCGTGGACGTGACGCTCATATGTGACAGCATGGTAGGATCTGTGATGAAGAGCAAAATGGTGGACTGTGTGGTCGTGGGGGCAGATAGGATAGCCTCAAACGGGGACGTGGCAAACAAAATAGGTACTTATTCTGTGGCGGTGCTGGCCAAAGTACACGGCATACCGTTTTACGTGGCGGCCCCCCTTTCCACGCTGGACGTGGATATAGAGTGCGGGGATCAGATCCCTATCGAAGAGAGAAATCCGCAGGAGGTGACGGAGGGCTTCGGAAAGAGGACAGCTCCTTTTGACGTCAAGGTCTACAGCCCGGCTTTCGATGTGACTCCGTATTCTTATGTGTCGGCTATCATCTCTGAGAAGGGAATCGCAAGGGGAAATTACAATGTGGTGTTAAGGAACTGGGCAAAAACAGAAGACAGTAGGCCTCGACCCCCAATAGATTCAATTGGGAGTTCAATCGGTGGTAGACAGGGCGCCTCACCCACTGTATGATGTTCTCCTTCGACGCCAGTTGTGACGGCTCTGCGCGCGTGCTTTCCAATAGTCCATTTGGCCATGCTGGTGACTCCCCACACGGAGGTAACCTCCTTGTGTTTTTGATGCGAAGACACCTCATGCAAATAAAAATGAAAGGATTAATGTGAACTTGGTAAGAATGTAAAGTAACTTCCTCTTAATTTTACAATCGGGATTCTTTATCCCGATTGTACACATGAGCTTTATACAGGTTATGAGATCGTATTCTAAATTTCGCATTTTGCTATGGATCCTCTCCTCTTTCGCGCTGTCTTTAGGGTCGGCGTACGGTCAGGACAGTGTGGTGACGGATAGTCTCCCTGATATGGATACAGGTCTTACGACCGCCGCGTCCCCGATTGAACCTATCGGGGATGGAGCAAGAAGGATAAAAAACGGCGCGTTCGAAGTGGGAGAGAAGCTGGTCTATTCGATACAGTTCGGGCCTATTAAGGCCGGAAAATCGGTGGTGGAGATCACAGGGTTAGAAGTGGTGAACGGGAGAAAGTGTTATCGTGCGGTCTCTACTACAGAGTCTAACAAGGCTTTTTCTGTGTTCTACAGAGTCAGAGATAGGGTTGAGTCGTTTATAGACGTGGAGGGGATATATCCCTGGAAGTTTGAGAAGCATTTGCGGGAGGGAACATATAGGGCTGACAGGTCGGTTATCTACGACCAGATAAATCACCTGGCAATCACAAATGGAGATACGATCCCGGTGCCTCCGTACGTTCAGGACGGACTTTCAGCGTTCTATTATATAAGGACCCAAGAGCTTGAAGTAGGACAGACACTGTTGGTGGACAATCATGATAATGCGAAGGTCTATCCTCTAAAGGTAAAGGTGCTGAGGAGAGATGTGATAAAGACTAAGTTAGGAAAGTTGGCTTGTCTGGTGATAGAACCTATGCTAAAGTCGGGGGCGCTCTTTAAGCACCAGGGAAGACTGACTGTGTGGCTGACGGACGATGACAGAAAGATTCCGGTCCGTATGAAGAGCAAGATAGTGATAGGACACATTGACGTTAGACTTGTGGAATATAGCATCAATGGGGAAAACGGAGAGAATGTCGAAATACAGGCAGACAGATCTTGGGAAAGTGAGGATGCACCCGTTCGAGAATAGGAAGAGCAAGGTCTTGGTAGAAGATTTTGCATCTGTTTTTGCAGCGGGAGGAGGTTTCAAAGAATTTATAGATTCTCTGCCGAACATCTTGAAGGGGAAAGATCTGCGGGATGTGGTAGAGGAGATCGTCTCCTCAAGGAGAGGAAAAAAGCCCGTAATATGGATGATCGGGGCGCACGTTATTAAGTGCGGGTTGAATCCTATTTTAATAGACCTGATGGAAAGAGATTTCATAAGCCACTTGGCGATGAACGGGGCAGGGGCGATTCACGACTCCGAGGTTGCGCTCTGGGGAAAGACGTCTGAGGACGTGCTGGAGAACCTGGAGAATGGGTCGTTCGGAATGTCCGAAGATACGGGCAGATTTGTAAATGGAGCAGCATCCAAGGCTATGGCCGAGAAATTGGGATACGGCGAATCGCTTGGGAGGGAACTTCACCAAATTAAGGCGGAAAATCTGAACCTAAGCCTTCTTGCCGTAGGATATAGGCTGTCAATTCCGGTGACAGTTCACGTGGCTTTGGGAACCGATATTGTGCATCAGCAGCCTACGGCTGAGGGCGCGGCGTTCGGGGACTCCAGCTACAGGGATTTTAAGATATTTACTGCTTCCCTTGAGAATATAGAGGGAGGAGCTGTGTTGAATGTGGGTTCGGCCGTAATCATGCCTGAGGTATTCCTGAAGGCTTTATGTGTGGTAAGGAATTTGGGTCATAAGGCGCAAGACTTTATGACTGTCAATTTTGATATGATAGATCACTATCGTACGAAGGTAAATGTGGTTGATAGGCCGACGGCAAGGGGTTTTTCTATCATAGGGCATCACGAGATAATGATCCCGCTCTTGGCGGCGGCCGTAAAGTGCCTCTGGGAGGAGGAACAAAGGTGATTGTTCGGTTGAGATTTGTGGGGATCGTAATAGCGTCTTTGATCCTTGCGGTCGGTTGTTCGGGTACCAGGAAAGATGTAGTAAAGATGCCTCCTGCATGGGAGGATTTTGATCCGGGATCTTTAGACGATAACGATATAGTGATAAGACCTGATGTGGGCCCTGAGGAGAACACCACGGAGGATACAGCCTCTTTTGCTCCTGGAGTTGAGAAGGAGATCTTGCAGTATGAGCCCGTGCCTTCAGGTGATACGCTTAGCTATGAGATAGTTGACGGCTACAGGGTCCAGATTTTTGCTGGCATCGATCGGGGTATGGCAGAAAGGGTAAAGGGGGAGGCGTTGGAAAAACTTAACGTAGGAATATATGTTGAGTATGATCCGCCCCTTTACCGGGTGAGAATAGGAGATTGCAGGACAGTGGAGGAGGTGCAGAGCTTGACAGCTGAGGCTAAGCTGAAGGGCTACAGCGACGCCTTCTGGGCTCCTACACAGATAAATGTCACGAAAGAGATGAAGACAATTAAGGAGGAGGCAGAGGGCTTTCGGATCCAGATAATGATGCTTGAAAATGCAGATACTGCGCAGAAGGTAAGGCAGGAGGCGGAAGAACTGTTCAATATAGGCGTCTACGTGGACTTTGAGCCTGCGTTTTATAAGGTCAGGATCGGTGATTTCACTGACAGGTTTCAGGCTGAGGTAACACTGGAGATTGTCAGGTCAAAGGGATATAGAGATGCTTTTGTTGTTACATCTAAGGTCTGGGTGGAAAGGAGAGTGGAGGGGGAATAGATAAGGAAATGCCAAAAGAGTAGACAGCAAACAGAGATGAGAGGACATTCCCCTGTCTACTCGTTTTCTGAGTTCTTAACTGCCAAAGGGAGGCGATGTTGAAAGCTAAACTGCAGGTGTTATCACTGTTGGTTGTTCTAACAGGAGGATGTGGGTTATCGGGGTTAGTTGGGATTCAACGCAATAATCAATCGGAGGCCCCGAGAAGTTCTTCGATACCTGTTGATGAAAAGGAACTAGTTATATCAGAGCCAGACTCAGTATATGCACCTGTGGTTGAGATTTCAGATGAAGAGAGAATTAGGATGGCGCAAGATATGATCGGAAGGGCGGTAAAAGTGCATAAGGCGGGAGACGCAGATGGGGCGCAGAACGAGTTGGATGCAGCTTCTTTATTGCTTTCTGGTTGTGAAGTCGGAATGGAATCAGAGCCTGAGCTTTTTAAGAGTTTCGTGGAAGCCATAAAATCTTTGGAGGAAGAGTATAAGAGACTGATTCCGGACGTGTCAGCCCTGTCTGCAGAGAGTCCATTGTCCGTGTTTTTGGAGGGGATGGACGAGGAAGTTAAGGGAGACGGAGATTTACATCAATTTATTTTGGTGAGCCAAATAGCCAAGGCGTGCGACATCCAGATAGATTATAATATGAAGGTCAAAAGAACTATCGAATATTTTCAGACCAAGGCCAAAGAGATTTTCCGCCAGAGACTGAGGCGATCTGGAAGATATTTGGGCATGATGCGGGGAATATTTGAAGAAGAGGGTTTGCCCTTAGATCTGATCTATCTTTCTATGATTGAAAGCGGTTTTAAGCCTCAGGCTTACTCGAAAGCAGGAGCCGCGGGATTGTGGCAGTTTATACCTTCTACGGGGCTCCTCTACGGGCTCAGGAGAGACTGGGGAATAGATGAAAGGAGAGATCCTATAAAGTCCACAGTAGCAGCTGCCAGGCATCTGAAGGATCTTTACACTCATCTGGAGGATTGGCGACTGGCATTAGCTGCGTACAACTGCGGCCGAGGGAGGTTGAATAGAGCGGTAAGTAAGGCTAAATCCAGAAACTTTTGGGATCTGGATCTCCCAAGGGAGACAAAAAACTTCGTACCGGCTTTTATGGCCGCGGTGGTTATGTCAAAAAATCCTGAAGCATTCGGATTCGACGATTTAGTATATGATCCTCCGATAGAGTACGACGAAGTAGAGGTTCCCTGGGGGATGAGTCTTTTAGTTGCAGCCGAGTGTGCCGGGACATCATACCAGGAGATAAAGTCATTAAATCCTGAGCTGAGGCGTAATTATGTGCCTATGAACGTAGAGAGTTACAGGCTTATGATACCCAAGGGTGCGATGGAAAAATTTGTGCTCAATTATGATGAGCTCCCTAGTAGCAAAAAGGTCATCTGGCAAAGGTACAGGATCAAAAGGGGAGACAGCATCTGGCGCATAGCAAGAAAGTTCAAAACATCCCAGAAGGCTATCGTCTATGCTAATTCATTGAAAAACCCGAACAGGATCAGACATGGAAAGTATCTTATGATACCTGTGCCTGACGGTAAGATAGATTTAGCAAGGCTCTCGAACTTAGAGCCTGCACAGTATGGTGGGTATGATAAAGATGTTCATTTGGTAGTAAAGGGGGACAATCTGACTAAGATCGCCCTTATGTACGGCACCAGTACGAACAAGCTTTTGAAGTTGAACGGTATGTCGGCCAAACAGTATATCCATCCTGGGGATAGGATCATCCTTCGCGAGCAAACAGATGATGACAAGGATGGAAAGGCGTCTAAAACGCTTGTGATATATACGGTGGTAAAGGGGGACAATCTGAATAAGATCGCCCTTATGTACGGCACCAGTACGAACAAGCTTTTGAAGTTGAACGGTATATCGGCCAAAGAGTATATCCATCCTGGGGATAGGATTATCCTTCGCGAGCAAACAGATGGTGACAAGGATGGAAAGGCGTCTAAAACGCTTGTGATATATACAGTGGAAAAGGGGGACACGCTCGGGGAGATATCTTTGAGATTGGGCATAGGCGTCAAGGATATTGCAACGTGGAATGGAATCCACAAATTGGAAAGGATATATCCGGGCGATAAGCTTAAGATATGGAGGTAAAATTGAATCAGTAGAAAGTAGGCAGGACGCCTCCTTTCCCCTCAACTGTCATTGCGAGGCGGCGTGCCCGCTGTGCTGGGGTGGCAGCAAGCCACGGAGTGGGCCAGGCTGATCTCGTAGTCAGTAGACAGGGCATCGTTCCCTCTTCCTGCACGCCCTCTACTGTTTACTTAGAAAAAGGTCGCTTTAGTGAGGACAATAAGAGACATCCTTTTGATGACGCTGGTTTTAGTAGTTCAACTGTCGTACGCTTCAAATGTCTCAGTGTTTGGCTTCAGTCCTGATCTTATACTCCTTGTTTTGGTCTATATAGGGCTATCGAGAGGGCAGATGGAGGCGGTGCTCTTTGGGTTTTTTGCTGGGTTTATTCAGGACGTGTACTCTGCTGAGCCTTTGGGGATTAACGCTCTATCTAAATCTCTTGTGGGATTTGCCGTGGGATACGGGCGAGGTAATGTGGTAATAGAAAGTTCCCTGGTGCGGGCCTTTATAATATTTGGCACGGTTGTCCTGCACGATATTATCTATTTGCTATGTTACTCGGTATGTTGTTTGAGCCGAGATGTAGTTAGGACATTTTTTGCGTTCTTTCAGCAGGGCTTGGGAACTGCTCTTTACAGCACAGTTTTGGGGATAGCGATCTGGTCTTTCGCCGCTTTAGGATTGAAACGGGATGATTTATGACGGTTCCTGGATACAGATTTAGGGACGCTTCGTTTATAGAAAGGCGAGCAAAATTAAGTATATGGTTCATGCTGTCTTTATTTCTTCTGTTGGTGGGGAAGCTCTTTTATCTTCAGGTGATGGCTTCAAAGCGCTACGGAGATGCATCTCAGGGGAATATAGAACGTTCAGTCCCGATAGAGGCGGCACGAGGGCTGATCAAGGACAGAAATGGAGAGATATTGGTGGATAATCAACCCTCTTACACTATCTCGTATGTGCCGTACGTTGGGGGGAATATGCAGAGGGCCATAGAGAGCATAAGGAACCTTACAGGTCTGGATGGTGCTATAGAGGATAGGAAGATAGGGCCGCTTATGATCTTTCAACCCGTTAAGCTGAGGAGAGATGTGGGATTTGAGGTGGCTTCTGTTGTACAGGAAAACAGGGATGATCTGCCGGGTGTAGAGATACAGTTGGATGCGAAAAGAAGATATCTGATGGAGAAGTTTGTGTCCCACGTGTTGGGGTACGTGGGGGTAATAAGCCAGAGGGAACTGGAGAAACTCAAGTCGGAGGGATATCTCAGGGATCAGTGGTTGGGCAAAAAGGGGGTTGAATTGGTTTATGAGAATGTCTTAAAGGGGCAAAACGGCGTCCAGTGGAGAGAGGTGAACGCTGTGGAGAGGGTTATAAGGGTGATTCCAGGCAGGGGGAAGGAGCCTAAGCCAGGGAACGATGTGTGGATGACCATAGATAAGAACCTTCAGGAGGCGGCTGAAAGGGCGTTTCCGGACAGCGCACAAGGGAGTTTAGTAGCTATTGACCCGCGCACCGGGGAGGTATTGGCGATGGTCAGCAGGCCGAACTTTGATCCGAACGAGTTTGCGTCAGGGATGAGCAAGAAGGAGTGGGACCTTCTCCGAAACGATCCTGGTCGCCCTCTTTTAAACAGGACAATTCAAGGGCTCTATCCTCCAGGTTCGACGTTCAAATTGATAATGGCAGCAGCCGCGCTCGAAATGGAGATCGTAGATGAAGGAAAGAGGATGCCGATTCCGTGTAGGGGCGTGATGACTTTCGGAGATAGAGGCTTTAAGTGTTGGAGCCAGAAGGGACACGGAAGTTTAGACCTCCATGAGGCGATAAAGCAGTCGTGCGATGTCTATTTTTACCAATTGGGCGTGCAGGTAGGGCTGGAAAGCTGGGTCAATTATGCTAAGAAGTTCGGATTCGAAAAGGAGACCGGGATAGACTTAGATGGAGAGGAGAAAGGGCTTATCCCCACAAGGGAATATTTTGACGCGGCTTATGGAAAGAGGGGATGGTCTGGTGGGGCTCTGTTGAATCTAGCTATCGGTCAGGGAGAGACTCTGGTAAGTCCGATTCAGATGGCGTGTTTTATCGGAGGTATAGCTACCAAGGGGAAGGTGGCACGTCCTCATCTTTATAAGGGATCTGCTGCGCCGGACGGTTCGTGGTCTCCGGAGCCGCAAAATGAATTTAGAAAGATCAGTGGTGTCTCGCAAGAGACGTTTGAAGTAATGGGAAGGGCGCTTTTGGGAGTTGTTGAGGAAAAGAGAGGCACGGGTCGGCTCGCAAGGGTGAAGGGATACAAGGTTGCGGGAAAGACCGGGACATCCCAAAACCCTCACGGAGAAGATCACGCGTGGTTTATAGGGTTCGCTCCGTTTGAGGATCCGATCATCGCTGTGGCCGCTATAGTTGAAAATTCAGGTCATGGGGGAAGTGTGGCGGCTCCTTTAGTGGGCCAGATCATAGAGACCTATCTGAAGCAAATAAGTGGACGGCAAACAGTAGACAGCATGCAGGCAGGAGGAGAGCATGCGCTGTCTACTGTCCACTGACTGATGTCTACTTGTTTGGTGGAGATTAAGATGTTAAATGGTGAAGTCTTCAAAAAGAATATTGATTTTGTCCTTTTGGGAGCAGCTCTGCTTATAGTTGTAGTAGGGATAGTGGCTATCTACAGCGCCACGCATAATGAAGATAATGATCTTAAGGGCATATATAAAAAGCAGATTCTATGGGCGGTTCTGGGATTGGGAGCGATGGCTTTCTCTGTAGCCATTCCGAACAAATTTTTCTACGCTTTTGCCTATGTGATATTCGGAATATCGGTGATCTTGCTCATCCTTTTATTTCTTTGGGGGGCAAGTGTGGCAAATGCCACCAGATGGTTCAGCCTTGGACCTCTGAAGTTCCAGCCTTCGGAGCTTGCCAAGATAGGCTTGGTTATAGCGCTGGCCAGATATTTGTCTTTGAAGGATTGGAGTCTGGAAAAACCGAGTCGTCTTATAGTTCCGCTCGTTATGACTTTGATTCCCATGGCCTTGATAGCTAAGCAGCCTGATTTAGGAACGGCTTTGGTCTTTGGCGCGATTTTCTTTTCTATGCTCTACTGGGCGGGTGCAAGGTTCATCTATCTCTTTGCGATACTTTCTCCTCTTTTGAGCTGTACGTTTGCACTATACGGTGAAGAGATCGGATCGGCGCTGTGGTGGGGGCTTTTCTTCGTTGTCTTGATAGGGGCTATATGGTTTTGGAGGCCGCGACCGTGGATCACAGCGTTACTGCTTATGCTGAATGTGGGTGTAGGGGCAGCGACTCCTTATATATGGGAGCGCCTGCACGATTATCAGCGTCAAAGGATACTGGCGTTTATAAACCCTGCGATGGATCCTCTGGGCGCGCGCTATCAGGTGTCTCAGTCAAAAGTGGCGATAGGTTCTGGAGGAATGTGGGGGAAAGGCTTTTTGAATGGGACTCAGACAAACTTTGGCTTTTTACCGCTCGGTCACACGGACTCTATCTTCTCTGTCATAGGGGAAGAGCACGGATTCTTAGGCTCTATTGTCCTGCTTACTCTGCTCTATCTTATTGCATGGCGGGCGATAAAGATCGCTTCTTCTGTCAAGAACAAGTTCTCCGGTCTTCTGGCAATAGGGCTGGCCTCGATATTGGTCTTTCACGTGTTTGTGAACGTGGGGATGACTTTGGATTTAATGCCTGTGACGGGTCTTCCATTGCCCTTTTTGAGTTATGGGGGATCTTCGCTCTTAACAAACATGATTTTAGTGGGATTATTGCTTAACGTAAGCGTGCGAAGGCACGAATATTAAGCAAATAGACCGTAGCCCCCGATTGTCCCCCTATAGATTCAATCGGGGTTCGGGGAGGACAGGGTATTTCACCCCCTAATTACTCAAGCACTATTGTTACCGGACACTCAAAATCGGGGGAAGGAGCAAGAAACAGATGCGTTCCATTTTATTCGAGATTTCTACGCCTTTGGGGCATCTTCAGATAAGAGGATACGGGTTGATGCTGGCTTTTGCTTTTCTGTGTGGAATCTATCTGGCGGTCAGAAGAGGGAAGCAGGTTGGGATCAAAAGGGCGGATATTGTGGATCTGTCGCTGTATATTATAATAGCGGCCGTAATAGGCGCAAGATTTGCCTATGTCCTCTTTCACTGGAACGAGTTTTCAGAGAGTCCTTTGGATATTGTAAATCCTTTTGGGGGTGATAGCATAGGAATATCGGGATTGGTCTTCTACGGGGGATTAATACTGTCTATCTTTGCGAGCGTGGTCTATACGCGAAAAAGAAATATATCCTTTTGGAAAATGGCCGATGTGATGGCCCCTTCGATTGCTCTGGGCATATTCTTTACTAGAATCGGTTGTTTTCTGAACGGGTGTTGCTTCGGAAGGGAGTGCGATCTTGCATGGGGCGTAGTATTCCCCGATGAGAGTCTTGCGGGTTATATTTTCCCTGATGCCAAGATACACCCGACTCAGATATATTCCTCTTTATACGGTCTGGGGATATTCGGTATCTTGACATTCATAGAGAGGTTCAAAAGTTTCGATGGCTTTACGTTTTGGTCTTTCGTGGGGCTCTATTCGATAGCCCGGTTCTCAGTGGATTTCCTGCGCTACTACGATAGTATGATCTTATTTAATATCGGCAATGTTCCCATGAATGCGAATCAGGGCTTAAGCGCGGTTTTGTTCTTCACCGCTTGCGGGATGTTCCTTGTGTTAAGAAAAGCAAAGTAAAGCGGCACTACGGCGGAATCGTCAGAGCTTTTTAACTGTACTATGACTCTATAAAAGGGAGGGAATTATGTCTGATACGCCTCTTGTGAGGGTAGGTGTACTTACCAGCCAAAGGTTTGTCCACATCAGTGGAATATGGGGACCTATCATTAATCCCTACGGCGAGGAAGAATTTAAGGGGGCCAAGACTCGAATGACGGGGATGGTAATGACTCATGTGTGGGATATGGACAGAGAAGGTGCACAGGAGTTTGCCAAAATCTACGGAGGTATGGAGGTAGTAGATAATTACTACGATATGGTGGGGAAGGTAGATGGCGTCATCCTTTCTGATTTCGATTCGTGCATCCACTTCAAGGAGTTGACGAAGCCTTATCTTGAGGCTGGTGTTCCCATTTTCATCAATCGGCCTTTTGCCATGAACCTGGAAGATGCTCGGTATATGATTGATCTTGCCAAGAAGCACAACACTCCGATTATGACCGGATCGTCATTTGAGTATGCCCCTGAAGTTGAGTATATCAGAAGAACAGTTAAGGAGATAGAGCCGATCAGGGGGTATACGGCCGCCAACTCTATGTCGGATTATCCATCTCACGGGAGTCACGGCCCGCTCTTTGTCTACTCCTGTATTGGAGGAGGTATCAAGAGTGTATCCTATCAGACTCCCGATTGGAGGACTTACAACGGGATAATCGTTATCGAGTACGAGGGTAGAGATGGAGGCAAGCCGTTCTACGGATGTATACAGGAGATATCTGGCACGTGGGGATGGATAAGAGTTTTTGGAGAGAGGACATTTGAACAGTTTTTAGGGAGCGATCTACCCTTCTGGGTGCCAATGGTTTTGGAGATGCAGAGCATGTTTGAGACCAGAGAAATGCCCCAGTCTTATGACGCTATCTATGAGAAGACGCAGCTCTTTCTGGCGGCCTTCAAGTCTCATGTTGAGTGTGGTGGTGCGCCTGTTGCTCTGTCAGAGATAGGGGATTGGACAGCTCCTCTTTTGAATCCAGATCCGTATCCGGATGGATACTTCGCATAGGTGGCCGCAGGAGGAATTGACCTGGACGGGACTTCCGCAAAGTTTTAGAACAAGCTCCGAAGTGGATCGAAGAAGTTTGGGGGGGAGGGGAAATTGGGGATCTGGTAGAAGAAATTACGCGTAGAGGTTTCCTCAAAGCCACCCGGTTTATAATCAAAAGGAGAGGGAATTATGTCTGATACGCCTCTTGTGAGGGTAGGTGTACTTACCAGCCAAAGGTTGGTCCACATCAGTGGAATATGGGGACCTATCATTAATCCCTACGGCGAGGAAGAATTTAAGGGGGCCAAGACTCGAATGACGGGGATGGTAATGACTCATGTGTGGGATATGGACAGAGAAGGTGCACAGGAGTTTGCCAAAATCTACGGAGGTATGGAGGTAGTAGATAATTACTACGATATGGTGGGGAAGGTAGATGGCGTCATCCTTTCTGATTTTGAATCGTGCATCCACTTCAAGGAGTTGACGAAGCCTTATCTTGAGGCTGGTGTTCCCATTTTCATCAATCGGCCTTTTGCCATGAACCTGGAAGATGCTCGGTATATGATTGATCTTGCCAAGAAGCACAACACTCCGATTATGACCGGATCGTCATTTGAGTATGCCCCTGAAGTTGAGTATATCAGAAGAACAGTTAAGGAGATAGAGCCGATCAGGGGGTATACAGCCGCCAACTCTATGTCGGATTATCCATCTCACGGGAGTCACGGCCCGCTCTTTGTCTACTCCTGTATTGGAGGAGGTATCAAGAGTGTATCCTATCAGACTCCCGATTGGAGGACTTACAACGGGATAATCGTTATCGAGTACGAGGGTAGAGATGGAGGCAAGCCGTTCTACGGATGTATACAGGAGATATCTGGCACGTGGGGATGGATAAGAGTTTTTGGAGAGAGGACATTTGAACAGTTTTTAGGGAGCGATCTACCCTTCTGGGTGCCAATGGTTTTGGAGATGCAGAGCATGTTTGAGACCAGAGAAATGCCCCAGTCTTATGACGCTATCTATGAGAAGACGCAGCTCTTTCTGGCGGCCTTCAAGTCTCATGTTGAGTGTGGTGGTGCGCCTGTTGCTCTGTCAGAGATAGGGGATTGGACGGCTCCTCTTGTGAATCCAGATCCGTATCCGGATGGATACTTCGCATAGGTGGCCGCAGGAGGAATTGACCTGGACGGGACTTCCGCAAAGTTTTAGAACAAGCTCCGAAGTGGATCGAAGAAGTTTGGGGGGGAGGGGAAATTGGGGATCTGGTAGAAGATATTACGCGTAGAGGTTTCCGCAAAGCCACCCGGTTTATAATCAAAAGGAGAGGGAATTATGTCTGATACGCCTCTTGTGAGGGTAGGTGTACTTACCAGTCAAAGGTTTGTCCACATCAGTGGGATATGGGGACCTATTATTCAGCCGTATTGCGAGCTGGAGGGTGAGGGGGCCAAGACTCGAATGACGGGGATGGTAATGACTCATGTGTGGGATATGGACAGAGAAGGTGCACAGGAGTTTGCCAGAATCTACGGAGGTATAGAGGTAGTAGATAATTACTACGATATGGTGGGGAAGGTAGATGGCGTCATCCTTTCCGATTTCGATTCGTGCATCCGCTTCAAGGAGTTGACGAAGCCTTATCTTGAGGCTGGTGTTCCCATTTTCATCAATCGGCCTTTTGCCATGAACCTGGAAGATGCTCGGTATATGATAGATCTTGCCAAGAAGCACAACACTCCGATTATGACCGGATCGTCGTTTGAGTACGCCCCTGAGGTCGAGTATATCAGAAGAACAGTGAAGGAGATAGAGCCGATCAGGGGGTATACAGCCGCCAACTCTATGTCGGATTATCCATCCCACGGGAGTCACGGCCCGCTCTTTGTCTACTCCTGTATTGGAGGTGGTATAAAGAGCGTGTCCTATCAGACTCCCGATTGGCGGACTCCCAACGGGATAATCGTTATCGAGTATGAGGGTAGAGATGGAGGCAAGCCGTTCTACGGATGTATACAGGAGATATCTGGCACGTGGGGATGGATAAGAGTCTTTGGAGAGAGGACATTCGAACAGTTTTTAGGGAACGATCTACCCTTCTGGGTGCCCATAGTTCTGGAGATGCAGAGCATGTTTGAGACGAGAGAGATGCCCGAATCTTATGACGCTATCTATGAGAAGACGCAGCTCTTTCTTGCGGGCTTCAAGTCTCATGTTGAGTGTGGTGGTGCGCCTGTTGCTCTGTCAGAGATAGGGGATTGGACGGCTCCTCTATTGCATCCAGATCCGTATCCGAATGGATACTTTGCATAGGTGGCCGCAGGAGGGATTGACCTGGACGGTACTCCGCCAAAGTTCTAGAACAAGCTCGGAAGTGGGCGGAACTGCTGATTTCTTGGGGTATGGATAACGGAAAAGCCACCGAGTCCGAAACGGCCTAAGCGCGCTTGTACAGATTCTTTTACGCACAGGAAATAGTGGGTGTCATCCCATTCGTAATATAAATGGAAAGGTAATTATGTCTGATATGTCCCTTGTCAGGGTGGGTGTGCTTACCAGTGAAAGGTATGTCCACATGGGAGTATGGGGGCCTATCATCCAGCCCTATTGTGAGCCGGAATTCAAGTTGGCCAAAACTCGAATGACGGGGATGGTAATGACTCATGTATGGGACATAGACAAGACCGGAATTGGATCCAGAACTAAGAGAGTATTTTCAGGAATAAGGCGGAAGGTACCAGGTGCACAGGAGTTTGCCAGAATGTACAAAGGTATAGAAGTGGTCGAAAATTACTACGATATGGTGGGGAAGGTAGACGGTATCATCCTTTCTGATTTCGACTCTTGCCTCCACTTTAAGGAGTTGGCAAAGCCCTACCTTGAAGCTGGTATTCCCATTTTCATCAATCGTCCTTTTGCCTTGAACCTCGATGACGCTCAGTACATGATCGATCTTGCCAAGCAGAACAACACTCCGCTTATGTCGGGTTCGTCATATCAGTACGCCCCTGAGGTGCACAATATCAAAAGAGAAGTGGAAGACATTAAGCCTATTTCCGGCTGTGTAGCAGCAAATTCTATGTCCGATTATCCCACTCATGGTATTCACGGTCTTTTTTTTATGTACTCTTGTCTTGGTAGTGGTATTAAGAGTGTGTCCTATCAGACTCCTGATTGGAGGGCTCCCAACGGGATAGCTATTATCGAGTATGAGGGTAGAGACGGAGGCAAGCCGTTCTACGCATGTGTTCAGGAGATAACGGGAACATGGGGATGGATCCGGGTCTTTGGAGAGAGGACATTTGAACAGTTTATAGGGAACGATCTATACTACTGGGTCCCCCAGCTTTTGGAGATTCAGAAGATGTTTGAGACGAGAGAGATGCCCGAATCTTATGAAACGATCTACGAAAAGACGCAGCTCTTTCTTGCGGGCTTCAAGTCTCATGTAGAGTGTGGTGGTGTGCCTGTTGCTCTGTCGGAGATAGGGGATTGGCAGGCTCCTCTTTTGAATCCAGATCCATATCCAGATGGGTACTTCGGATAGTTGCTGGAGGTTGCGATGTGCGATCTTTCCCTTAAGACGAAGAGGATAGCTGATGCTTTGGAAAGGATGTTCGGCCGACCCCAATGGAAGGGCGAAGGCAATGCGCTGGAGAGCTTGATAAGGACTGTTCTTTCTCAGAACACCAACGACACAAATAGAGATAGAGCATATTGTGCCTTGAGGGACAGGTTTCCGACGTGGGAGGATGTACTGGAGGCCGATGCCCAAGAGATAGCTGATGTTATCAAAGTGGGAGGCTTGGCGAATCAGAAGAGCGTCAGGATAGTGGAGATACTGACCTGGATCAAGGAGACTTACGGAAAGCTGAACATAGATTTCGTATGTGGTATGGAGACAGACAAGGCTATTGATCTCTTCTGCTCGCGGAAAGGGATAGGCCCCAAGACTGTAGGTGTAATGCTAATGTCTGCGTGCGGCACGGATATTTTCCCTGTAGATACACATATTCACAGGATCACAAGGAGATTGGGGCTTGTGCCTCAAAACTGTACAGCAGAAAGGGCGTATGATCTTATGTCGGAGCTTGTTCCCGATGGGAGGTCGTATTTGTTGCACATAAATATGATACGTTTCGGGCGAAAGGTATGCCACGCCCGGAATCCCGAATGTGAGGGATGCCCGCTCTACGATGACTGCGTCTGGGTTAAGGAGAACAGGCCTTAGCTAGCTAGATATCTTAAGAGGTCGAAGTCCCGGGCTCTGCGCTCCTGCCCAGAGTCTACCAAGTGCCGTGCCAGCAGAAGGAAGCTCTGGTTCCATGAAATACGACGCTGTCATTTTCGATCTCTTCGGGACATTGGTTGACACCTTTCCCTTTCGGGAACATGAGCGCATGATGTCTGAAATGGCTGCTGCCCTTTTGGCGTCTCCCCACGATTTTGCCCGCTTGTGGGTCGAAACGTTCAACGAGCGGGGGACAGGGTCTTTTCCGACCCTGGAGGCCATTATTGAGCGTATCTGTCGGGTTCTGGCTCTGCCTTCGGAATCTGCTCGGGTCACAGGGGCCGCCCGTATACGGGCGGATTTTACACGGCGCATCCTCACACCGCGTCCTGACGCTGTGGAGACGCTGTCTCAACTGAGAGTATCAGGCTACAAAATAGGGCTCATCAGCGACTGTTCGGCAGAAGTTCCGCTCCTCTGGAAAGACACACTCTTTTCTCGGCTGGTGGATGCTCCCGTCTTCTCGTGTGCGGTGGGCCTCAGAAAGCCTGATCCTTGCATCTATCAACTCGCGTGTGAGCGGCTGGCAGTTATGTCGCAGAACTGTCTCTACATAGGCGATGGGAGCAGCCGTGAGCTAACCCGAGCTTCTCAATTCGGCATGCACTCGGCACTTATTCGTGTTCCGTATGAAGACACCTATGATGTTCACCGTCCGGATGCGGAGGAATGGCAGGGGCCGACGGTCTCGGCGTTGAAAGATGTCATGACACTGTTAGAATAATTGTAATCTTCTCGATATTGGTTGCCGCGGATATGAGGTTTTCAGCCAGATACTTATATGGACAGAGATAGCTAAATGAGATATATGGTTACTGGCGCTGCGGGATTTATAGGGTCGCATATAACTCAAAAGTTGTTAGAGGAAGGGCACGAAGTGATTGGGATAGATTGCTTTACGGATTATTACGCAAAGGAGGTCAAGGAGGACAGGGTCAAGCCACTCATGGATTATGATAGGATGGAGTTTGTGAGGGGAGATATATTGGAGTTGGATTTGAGGCCTTTACTGGACGGTGTGGATGTCGTGTTTCACGAAGCTGCACAGCCGGGAGTGAGGTCTGGATGGGGCAAGGACTTTAACCTCTATGTGGATAATAACATAAATGCCACGCAGAGGTTGTTAGACGCGTTGAAGGAATGCGATGTAAAGAGGGTTGTGTACGCTTCTTCCTCCTCTGTCTATGGCGATGCTCTTCAACTTCCGACGAGCGAGGAGGCTCCTTTGATGCCCCTTTCTCCTTACGGTGTGACCAAGGTAGCAGGCGAAAAATTGTGTAATCTTTACTGGAAGAATTTCGGCGTACCTGTGGTGATTTTGAGGTATTTCACAGTGTTTGGGCCAAAGCCGCGTCCTGATATGGCTTTCTGCATCTTTATAAGAGCGATTTTAGAGGGAAAGACTTTGAGGGTAAACGGAGATGGGGAGCAGTCGAGAGGGTTTACATATGTGTCAGATGTCGTGGACGCCAATATACGCGCCTCCGAGGCTGATTGTACAGGGGAGGTCTTCAATATTGGGGGTGGTGATAGCATCACTTTAAAGAAGATGATAGAGGTCTTGATGGAGGTAATAGGAAAGAGGACAGACGTGGAATATGAGGAGAGCCAAAGGGGTGAGGCGAGGCACACTCTTGCGGACATCAGCAAGGCCAGAAGGATGCTTGGGTTTGTACCGAAAGTGGACTTCAAAGGGGGAGCGATATTGTCTATTCCGTCAGTGAAGGAATTCTACAGGTTGTAAATATGACTGTGAGTTATCGTTCATCAGCTGCCCTGTATGCGCTCAACCCACAGGCAGACAAAACTTAAGAGGAGAGGGAGAATGATTAACAGAAGATGTGGTTTAGGTCATTGGTCGGTATGGGTTTCTGTATCTTTTATATTGGTATTTGCAAATGTGATCTACGGCTCAACATCACGTCTGAGGTCTTTAGGAGGTGAGACGAGAATATTAAAGGACGATACGAATATCTTCGTATATCCATCCTTAGTTATGGAATATCCGCAGGTGATCGCTGAGCCGTTCGATCTGGACGATTCGCCCAGCTGGGCAGGGGCGACATATAAGATTGGTAAGACGAGCACAGTGGGGATAATGTTCAGGCGTCCACTTCGAACTGCAGACGAACTGAGCACTTTTCTGGCGAACGCTGATACTTCCGGGACTTCTGAGATTTTCTCTGACGTTTCATCTGACACCAGGGTGCGTCTTTCGAGGATGGATCTAAGTTCATGGTTCGATTTTATGTACGGCACAAGTCTCTCAGAAGGCCTGGATATAGGGGGACAGGTGAGTCTGTCGTACGATGCTGAAGGGAATGGGACGGAGACGACAGCTTCTGCTTTTGAGGTGACCTTAGGTCTGTCGGCAGACATCGGGGAGAATTCATCTTTGGATGTGGCTGTGGAGTTTAATCGTCAAAGTTTCGAGGATGATGAGGCGGACAATGTCATAGCCGAAAGCGAAGGTGGGACAGGAGCGGTTTTGGAGGTAAGGCTCTTTTTTCCCGTAGGGGAGAGTGCCCAATTAGTCCCCCTTTTGAGCACATCTTTTGGGGGGATAGATGTGGCTCCTAACAAGACGGATTTTGTAGATGTGGAAGCGGGGCTAGGAGTAAGGTCGGAAGTGGCCGAAGGGACAAACGCGATATTCGGAGTTATTTTGGGCTTCAAGTCTGAGGAGAGGGATGTTCCAGGACAGCCGAAGGTAAGGAGCACGACTGTGCTGCTACCTAAGTTGGTGGCCGCAGGGGAGACTATGCTCTCGGACTCTTTCGCTATGAGAGTGGGTATAGAGAGAGAAGCTACTTTCGGAAAGACTGAGAAGGTAGTGGACGGTAAGGTGATTGAGACTACGACGTTCGACACAGATTTTGATCTTCAGTTCGGTTTCGGTTTCAAGTTCGGGAGAATCGATCTGGACGGGATCGTTGAAAAGGATCTGTTCCGAGATGGACCAGATTTCATAGGGGGAAGTCGAAATGGTGGCGGGTTCTTCAGTAACGCTACCATAACTTATCATTTATAACGGTACTAATGCTATCACGAAGACAGAAGATCGTTTCATTTGTGGTGTGCAGTTGGATATTTTTGGGGCTATTTGATCTATCACACGCAAGAGGGCTGAATACTAAAGGACAGGTATCGGTCTACAGGATATCCCGTTTTAACAGAGTGGAGGGACCATTTGCAGGTACTACTCTCTTAATAGGTGATCCGGAAAAAACTATGTTTTCCATAACCTGGGGCCGTGCCTTATCTCTTCAAAAGTGGACTTATGATGCGGGCGGCAAGAAATCATTTTTTGAAGGCAGCAGCTTCTGTCTGGAAGGGAATGTCTACAATGTTGTGGATACGGCGGACAGGGACATAGTCGGGGATCAGGAGTCTACTTCGTTGGCTTTTTTCTTCGGAGTGGCCTCGAGGGATTACTACGTTCGCAAGGGCTACAGCACAGGTGCAACTCTCAAGGTAGGTAAAAGGAATGTATTCCACGTAGGATACAGTGATGATGAGTACAGGGGCATAGCTAAAGAGACGGATTTCAGCGTGTACAGGAAGGGGAGGACTAAAAAGGAAAATTGGGAGTCTGACGGCGCGGAAGGGATCAGGGAGTTTGTGGGTGGGGATATGAGGAGTATATCTTTTTCGTACAATTTGAATATCAGCGTGGATTGGAGCTTTAAGGCTTCTTTTAAGGCATCTGGACATGGCCTGGGCGGTGATTTCGATTTTAACAAGTACGTTTTGGAAATGAGAAGATACAGTCGTTTGAGGGATAGTCAGTGGCTCGACTTCAGATTTGTTGTAGGAAGTGCAGACTCAGAGCTTCCACTTTTTGAGAGCTTTCAGTTAGGTGGAATAGGGACTATGGCTGGATATGGGTACAAGGAGTTTGAAGGGGATAAAATCCTCCTTCTAAACGTGGAATATCGAGCCGGGAATAAGCTGTTGAGAGTAGCTCCGTTTGGGGATGCAGGCTATGTGTGGGATAAGTCTGAGGATATAGATCTGACAGATGTAAGATGCGATTTGGGCCTGGGAGCAGAGATAGGCACTTTTGATGGTGGTTTAATGAGGGTAAATTGGGCTCATCCTGTGGGTAGGGACAAAGGTGAGGGAAGATGGCAGTTGAGATTGGACAGGACGTTTTGAAGATAATAAGAGAGGTCAAAAGGCATATAAATAAGGACGATGAAGTCTATGAATGTCAGCTTCTACACAGAGATGAGGGATATCTAGTTCTGCTCTTTGTAAACGACACAGCAGGGAATATAGGCGATGTGTTCTTCGATGCGGGATCAAGGACTGTAGCACACTATTGGGTGGATAGGGGGTATGTATTGTGGAGGATGTACGAGTCTTCCGGAGATTTGAAGGGGCACAGCTTCCACATATGCGGGGATGTAAAGATAAATGAGGATTACGTAAGTTATCTGGATCTACTCTTGGATGTATGGTTTTACCCCGACGGCAGTTATTTGATCCTAGATGAGGATGAAGTGGATGACTGCAAAAGGAGAGGTTTGATAGACGACAGGGCATTAGAATGGATCGAAAAGCAAAAGGCTTTGATAACTGATAAGTTTGAGAAGATAGTCAATGATATATGGATGAATTGAGGATTTGTAAATAGTATGACGTTGCGCAAAAACATTATATATAGACGAGGCACTGCTGTCTTGTCTATTTTTGTTGAGCAGTGCAGTCAGTTGGATCTGTCGGGAACTCTGAAGGAGTTTGGGAGTCTTTCTGGTAGTATGAGTAAATCTTTTTCTTACGTTTGGGAGGTAATTCTGTTAATATGAAGTTTCACCCTCAGATTTCCTGTTGACAGTATATACACAATCGATTAGATTTAATCTCACACAGAGATAGTCAAATTTGCCGTTGCGATGGCATCAGGTATTTCTTATGAGTTCTTAGTAGAACTTATCAGTTGGTGAAATAGATATGGCAAGTAGAAAAAAAGTAGATGGTAGGAGATCGCTAGTGGTTGTGGAATCTCCTGCTAAGGCCAAGACTATAAATAAATTCTTGGGGAAGGATTTTGCTGTAAGGGCGTGTATGGGTCACGTGCGGGATCTTCCTCAAAGAGAATTGGGCATAGATATAGCTGACGGCTTTAAGCCCAAGTATCAGATCATAAAGGGCAGGGAGAAGGTTTTAGCTGAGTTGAAGAAGGAGGCAAAGGTATCCGATAGGGTGCTTTTGGCGACTGACCCTGACAGGGAAGGGGAGGCGATAGCCTGGCACGTGGCTCAGGTTATATCTAAAAATGGGGATGGTGTCTACAGGATTACGTTTAATCAGATTACTCAAAGTGCAGTGTCGAAGGCGCTGGAGAGCCCTTTAGGGTTGGATTTGAGGAAGGTTAACGCTCAGCAGGCCCGCAGGGTGATGGATAGGCTCGTGGGTTATAAGGTCAGCCCTGTCTTGTGGAAGGCTATCTATAGGGGGCTGAGCGCGGGGAGGGTTCAGTCTGTGGCTCTGAGAATGGTGTGCGAAAGAGAGGAAGAAATAAGCTGCTTCGTGATCGAGGAGTACTGGTCCATAACGGCAAACCTAAAGGGGGAAGATACATTACCTTTTAACGCAAAGTTGATTCGGGAGGGCGGGAGCAATGTTAATATTCCGAATGAGGGAGAGGCCAAGGGGATTGTAGCGGAGTTTAAGGATAGCGTATTCAAGGTGTTGGACTTGAGAAAGGGGGAGCAGAAAAGAAATCCCCCTCCGCCCTTTATTACGAGTACTCTTCAGCAGGATGCTGCAAGGGCGTTAAGATTTTCGAGCTATAAAACGATGAGAGTGGCTCAGGAGCTCTATGAGGGAATTGAGCTTGAGGGCGAGTCCGTAGGATTGATCACGTATATGAGGACCGATTCTGTGAGGGTGGCGCCTGAAGCAATTAGCGAGGTGAGGGAGTACATAGCATCGGCCTGGGGTGCGGATTACGTGCCGATGAAGGCCAGGAGCTACAAAGTTAAGAAGGGGGCACAGGACGCTCACGAGGCGATAAGACCGACTTCTGTAAAAACGGATATTAAGTCGGTGAGGAGGTTCCTGACTCCCGATCAGGTGAAGTTGTACGAGTTGATATGGAAGCGGTTCGTCGCCTCTCAGATGAAATCTGCTATTTTGGATGTTATATCTGTAGATATAGGGGCAGTGGATTACATATTCAGGGCCTCGGGGTCCTCGGTTAAATACAGTGGCTTCACTGTGATCTATACTGAGGGTAAGGACGAAGATGGGGAGGAGAGGGAGGATGAGCGGGTGCCTGGAAACCTTAAAGTTGGAGAAGAGTTGATTTTGCTGGGTCTGTCCCCCCAACAGCATTTTACTAAACCTCCCCCTAGATACACTGAGGCGACTTTGGTTAAAGACCTGGAGGCCAAGGGAATAGGTCGTCCGAGCACCTATGCTGATATAATGAGTAAGATCAAGAGCAGAGATTATGTAAAAGAGGATAAGAGAAGATTCGTTGCCACAGATCTGGGGATGGATGTAAACACTCTGCTTGTGGGGGCTTTCCCCCACATTTTCAACGTGAAGTTCACGGCGATGATGGAAGATGAACTGGACAGGATAGAGGAGGGCAAGGACGACTGGGTGGAAGTGGTGGATAAGTTCTACACTTCGTTTGAAGAAACTCTTTCCGATGTGAAGGAGCGCGGAAAGGATCTTAAGGAATCCCTTCAAGAAAAATCGGGGGTAAAGTGTGAGCTTTGCGGCAGGGAGATGGTAATAAAGTGGGGGAGAAACGGGAAGTTTATAGCGTGTCCAGGGTATCCTGAGTGTAAGAATACCAAGCCTTTGGAAGAGAAAGTTGAAGAGACTGAGACGGCAGGGCGCAAGTGCGAAGAATGCGGAGGCAATATGGTGCTGAGGACCGGGCGCTACGGGAAGTTCTTAGCTTGCTCCAATTACCCTGAGTGCAAAAATACCAAGCCTTTTACCCTGGGAATAGCTTGTCCACAAGATAGCTGCGGCGGAGAGTTAGTAGAAAGGAAGACGGGCAAGGGGAGAATCTTCTATGGATGCATTAATTATCCTGAGTGTAAATTCGCCTCCTGGGATCGTCCTGTAAGTCAAAGGTGTCCCGAATGCGGAGCTGATTTTATGGTGGAGAAGATCTCTCAAAAGAAAGGGGATTTCCTCAAGTGTCTTAACTGCAAAGGGGAGTTTCCTATGGTATAGTATAGATAATGCTGAATACTTAAAAAGTTGAAGTTAGTCTTGTGCGACAATTAGTTATAGCAGTTATATAAAGAAAGGACCTTTTGTATTCTAACTGGAGTAACTTAGTGGTGTTCTCTTACCTATCGTTCAAAACATGGATTGAAGAGTTCCTATCTTATTTAGAAAAGGAACGTCATCTGTCTGTGTATACTGTCGAGTCTTACAGATGCGATCTTGAGCAGTTTTCTTCTTCCATGAGAGATAACCGGGGGGTAGAGGATGTGAGTGTGACAGAGATCGATAAGGAAGCGATCCGGTGTTTCTTGAGCTTTTTGACGGATTCTGGAATGAAGAAGAAATCAATAGTTCGGAAGCTTTCGGCGATCAGATCTTTTTGCAGGTATCTGTGCAGAAGGGGGATTTTAGAATCCGATCCTAGCGCCGGGATGGCCTCTGTGAAGTTAGATGAAAGGCTTCCAGCTTTCTTGAGCGTGAAGCAGACAAGGCAGACCGTGGAAATGCCGGAGGACGATCTTTTAGGATCAAGGGACAGGGCTATTCTGGAAGTGCTGTACGGAGGGGGGCTGAGGTTAGGTGAGCTTGTAGGATTGGATGTGTCGGACATGGACGCTGTAAAGAAAACTGTGAAAGTAATGGGAAAAGGGGGAAAGGAGAGGATTGTCCCGATAGGGAGCATGGCGTCCCAGGCTCTTTGGAGTTATCTGGACGCAAGGGGACTCTTGGCTGAGAAGGCAAAAGATGATAAGTCCGGGGGCAGGTCTGCAAGGGCACGACTCGGTGACAAAGATGCGCTCTTTTTGAACAGTAGAGGGAGAAGGTTGACGGACAGGGGAGTTCGGAAGATAGTTGTGGGCTATATTTCGAAAGTGACAAAGGGAAAACAGGCAAGTCCCCACGTGTTGAGGCATAGTTTCGCGACTCATCTATTAGACAGAGGGGCAGACCTGAGGGCAGTGCAGGAGCTCTTGGGACATTCGAACCTTTCGACGACTCAGATGTACACGCATGTGACCCTGGATCGTCTGAAGAAGGCATACGAAAAGGCTCATCCGAGAGCTTAACAAGTAACAGAAGTCAGTACACAGGATACAGGGAAGGCCTGCTTCTTCGAAGAAAAGTAGCAGCATCCAGGGAAGGGAGAAGGCGCCCTGTCTACTTCTTTAGGAGGTAATTGTACTTGGAAGCGCTGAAGTTGAGGGCTACTACAGTTCTGGGCGTAAGGCACAAGGGCAAGTGTGCAATGGGGGCTGATGGTCAGGTGGGTATGGGAGATACTGTTATGAAGCATAGGGCTCGGAAGGTGAGGAGGATCTACAATAACAGTGTTCTTGCCGGATTTGCAGGAGGAGCGGCTGACGGATCAACGCTTTTGGAGAGGTTCGAGTCGAAATTAGAAGAATTCAGCGGAAATATCCAGAGAGCCGTTGTTGAGCTTTCCAGGGATTGGAGGTCTGACAGGACGCTGAGGCGTTTAGACGCGCTTTTGGTAGTGATGGATCCAGATCATTCTTACATCGTGTCTGGAGATGGAGATCTGATAGAGCCGGACGATGGAGTGGTGGCGATAGGTTCGGGAGGTGCGTACGCCTTAGCGGCTTCAAGGGCTTACTTGGATGTGTCGGATCTGAGTGCCAGCTCTATAGTAGAACGGTCTTTGAAGGTGGCAGCTTCTATCTGTATCTATACAAACGATAATATTATAATAGAAAAACTATAAACCCAGTAGACAGTAGTGAGCAGACAGTAGGCACGCCGTCTCCCCTTTCTCCTTGTTTACTGTTTGCTGTTTACTATCTTGGAGGGGATTGTGGAGGAACTGACGCCGAAGCAGATCGTGAGAGAATTGGATAAGTACATCATAGGTCAGGAAAAGGCAAAAAGAGCAGTGGCGATAGCCTTAAGGAACAGATGGCGCAGACAGCAGGTTCCTGATGAACTTAGAGAAGAGATAATGCCCAATAATATCATTATGATCGGGCCGACAGGCGTGGGAAAGACGGAGATAGCAAGAAGGCTTGCAAATTTAGCGAATGCGCCGTTCGTAAAGATTGAGGCGTCAAAGTTTACTGAGGTCGGATATGTAGGGCGGGACGTGGAGTCAATGATAAGGGATCTGATGGATATTGCGGTAAATATGGTAAAGGGGCAGAAAAGTTTTGAAGTTGCCGAGGAAGCAGAACAATTAGCGGAGGAAAGACTTTTAGATATCCTTCTGCCGCAACCTACTACAGCCGACAAGAAACTCGACAATGACCTGCAGGAGGACAATGAGTCTCAGGCAAGCTGGGAAAGGACAAGGGAAAAGCTAAGGAGACAACTTTACGAGGGAAAGTTAGATAAAAGGATGGTGGAGCTTGATCTGCCAAAGGATAAGCTCCCGATGGTGGAGATATTCTCGCCTTGGGGAGGGGTAGAGGAGATGGGGATCAACGTCCAGGAGATGTTGGGGGGAATAATACCACAAAGGACAAAAAAAAGACTAGTACCTGTGCCTGAAGGAAAAAAGATTCTGGCCCAAGAGGAGGCACAGAAGTTGATAGATATGGATGAGGTGGTAGGTGAGGCGGTAAAGCGGGTGGAGAATTCCGGGATAGTGTTCGTAGATGAGATAGACAAGATCACAGGGGGCGACGTAAAGGGCTCAGCGGACGTATCCAGAGAGGGCGTCCAGAGAGATATTCTGCCGATTGTTGAGGGATCGAGTGTGACGACGAAGTACGGGATGGTACGAACAGATCACATCCTGTTTATCTCTGCGGGGGCCTTTCATGCGTCGAAGCCCTCTGATCTGATCCCCGAGCTCCAAGGGCGCTTCCCGATCAGAGTGGAGTTGGATAGTCTAAAAGCTGAGGATTTCGTAAGAATATTGACTGAACCCAAGAACGCTCTTTTGAAGCAGTACACGGCCTTATTGGAGACTGAGGGTGTAAAGATCTCATTTGGAAAAGAGGCTATCATGGAGATAGCCAAGGTGGCCGATACGGTAAATCAGAGGATGGAGAACATCGGAGCACGAAGGCTGCACACGGTGATGACTACATTATTGGAAGATATTCTATTTTCCTTGCCCGATTCGTGCCAAAAAACAATAAGGATAACTCCAAAGGTAGTAAAAGAAAAGCTCCAAGAGATCGTGGAAGACGAAGATCTGAGCAGGTATATACTGTAAAAACAGTAGACAGGAGCCCCCGATAGATTCAAGTCAGGGCTAGAAGGGGCACCTCCTCCTCTGCCTTGAGTTGGCTTCGTCTGATGCCCGGTGGAGTGGCAGCTTTGCTGGGGAGACAACGAGCCACGAAGTGGGTGCCACCAAGTGGGTGGGCGAAGCAATTTCGTGGACTGTAGAGAGGGGAGGGCTAGCCTGTGTGCTATCTACTGAAATTAAGGGAGCTCCAAATTGAACCAACATCTCATATCTGTATCTGATCTTTCTGGAGATGAGATTCTTAAGCTTATTGAAATTTCGTTGGATATAAAAAAGTCGAGCGTTGACTCCTTGCGGAAGAACAACAAGAGGCCGTTTGAGGGTAAGACGATAGCTTTGATATTTGAGAAGCCCTCGTTGAGGACAAGGGTGACATTTGAAGCAGCTATAGCTCACCTGGGAGGTTATGCCATTCATCTCCAGCAGGCGGATATAGAGCTTGGTAAGAGAGAGAGTCCGGCGGATATAGCCCGGAGTCTGGAAAGATGGGTGGACTGCATCGTGGCACGTACGTTCGATCACAAGACCATAGTTGAGCTTGCAGATTCTTCAAAGATCCCGGTGGTGAACGCCTTAAGCGATAAGGAACATCCGTGTCAGGCTCTGGCTTTCGCGATGACTATGGTAGAACGTCGACTCCGTGTGGCAAAGGTGGGAAATCTGAAGGGACTGAACATGGCGTTTGTTGGGGACGGGAATAATGTGGCTCATTCTATGATGTTGCTCTGTCCCGTAGTGGGGATGAATTTTGTGATCTCCTGTCCAGAGGGCTACGGGCCGGACGAGGAGATAATGAGCAAAGCTTTAGGTTTGGCAAGTGATGCGGGCACGCGGATGGAGATTGTGGAGAACAAGGATGATGCTGTCAGGAATGCGGATGTGATCTACACGGACACATGGACGAGTATGGGACAGGAGGATGAAGCTGAGGAACGGTCTAAAGCGTTTTGTGGTTATCAGGTGAATATGGAACTTCTAGATAAGGCTAAGAACGGTTGTCTGGTGAGTCACTGTCTTCCGGCTTACAGGGGGAAGGAGATCACAGATGAGGTTTTGGACAGCCCGCGTTCTATAGCGTTCGATGAGGCGGAGAACAAGCTGTACGTTCAAAAGGCTGTGTTGCTGAGACTTTTGAAGTGATCGCAGTCCGAAGAGATTTGCGTTGTAAACTTGACTAATATCTCGTCAACGGTAAATAGACAGCAACGCCTTTGCAGACCGCCAGTAGACAGCATCCAGGGTGGGGAGGTGGTCCCATGCCTCCGATTGAACCCCCAACTGAATCTATTGGGGGCAGGGGCCTGTCCACTGTCCACTGTCTACTGTCTACTGCTGCTTTTGGCAGTCAATTGTGCAAAAGAGGGATTCCCTCCTGGGGGACCGCCGGACAAGAGTCCTCCGAAGGCTCTATGGACGACTCCAAGGTCGGACTCAGTGAACGTGGAAGTTAATTCGGATATAAAGATCGGATTCAGTGAGGGGATGTATAGGCGCTCTGTAGAAGCTTCCATTATCGTATCCCCGGACCCTGGGGATCTAATATTTGATTGGCACCGGAATACACTGAAAGTCTCGGTTTTGGAAGGGCTCTATGATGACAGGACTTACTTAGTGACTGTAGGCACAGGGGCACGGGATGAGCGCAGGAACCGTATGGAGGAGCCCTACGTATTTGCGTTTTCAACGGGGAGTCGGCTTGCCCAAGGGAAAATGAAGGGAAGAATCAAGAGAATATATAGCCGTTTTCCTGTTTTAGTGTTGGCTTACGATCTGAGGTCAAGCGTTGACTCCGTGAGGACCAGAGATCCAGATCCCTCAAGGGATCAGCCCAATTACGTGACAGAGGCGGGAAGGAATGGGGAATATAGTTTTGAGCGTATAGGAACCGGTAATTACCGGAGCTTCGCTTTCGAGGATAGGGACAAGGATAAGAGGTACGACCCGGGTAGTGAGAAATTGGGTGTACCTCCCGGAGATGTTGCTCTGGGAGAAGAAGATGAAGTTGTGAATGTTGGGGAATTTTACCTTTCTTTGAGAGATAGCACGGGCCCACTAATCTTGTCCCTTAGGGCTGTGGATGCCGGACGAGTCCTCATCAGATTTAATGAGAAGGTGGATATTTCAGGAGCCGAGTTCGAAAACCTGGGGAATCTGGATGTTTTTGAAAGTTATGTAGATCCCAAGGATAGCTCGTCTGTGTACATACTGACGGGAGTACAGAAGGAGGCTGTAGAATATCGGGTTAGTGTGCAAGGTATAAAGGATTCTAACGGGAATCAGGCTGTAGAAGATACACTTCTATTCGTAGGGAGCCGAAAGGATGATAGGAAGAATCCCGAGGTTATTTCGATCCATCCAGATAGTGAAGCTTCTATTGTGTTCCCGGAAAGCGCCCTTGAGGTCATCTTCAGCGAAGCGATGCAGGAGGTGGAGTTGGACAGCCGATTCTGGCTCGGATCTCAGCCGGATATCCCCTTGGACGGGACTTTCAACTGGGAGGGCAATTTGACATTGAAATTTTCGCCATTGGAAGGATGGGTGGAGGGAAAGTCGTACACCTTACATGGGGATGCAGGACGTCTTTCAGATAGAGCAGGTAACGCTCTTGCCGATAGTCTCTTGAGCTTTTCTTTTGCTGTGCTTGAGGAAAGGGATCTGGGTTCGATGTCGGGACAAGTGATCTTGGGCGATAGCTTGAAGGCAAAGTTTTATTTAAGGGCAACATCTGTTGAGAAGGGCAAAGAAGCATACAGTCTCAGAGTTGCAGTGGAAGGGGATTATCTCTGGGAAGGCTTGCCTTCGGGGAGATACGTTGTATCCGCCTTTATGGATAGGGACGGGGACGGGAAGCAGGACTACGGACAGGCGTTCCCTTTCATCCCATCTGAACCTGTTGCCTCCTATCCTGATACTGTGGCGATAAGATCCAGATGGGAGACGAGCGGCGTCGATATAAAGTTCGATTCTAATTGATGGCATAGGTCAAAAGAGACATGAAGGAAGATGACAATGATGGAGCAGACAATCTTGGGACAGAAGGTGTGTAACGTTTCGGTGTTATCTGTGGCTATCGCGCCGGACGTCTCTTTCGCAGACAGCCGTAATCTCCAAGAGGTCAGCAGTCAGATAGAGGTCTATCTGGATGTCATTGCAAACGCAGTATCTGAGGGTGGTGGTACCATCTTGACTGCCAACGTATGTGCCGCCAAGGGATATGAGATTCTGGCACTCTTCGGAGCGCCCATCTCCCTGGATAATCACCCACGACAGGCGGTTCACACAGCTCTCAACATTATCTGGCGTTTTCAAGGCGACAAGGACTGTGCTTTCCTGTCGTATTTGGCTATCGATTCGGGAAAACTACTAATAGGGGACATTTCGGGCCAAGTAGCTGTCTCCAATACACTGCCTTTGGCCTGCCTGTGCATCGTGCGATTCGTCTGCGGGGTCGTTCTACTCCCGGATGCTTGGCTCATTACGCGCCCGGTTTTGGAGGTCTCCAAAGATCTTGTCGGAGCGATCCATCCGCGTCGAGTGAGGGCGACATGGTCACAGAAAGGTTCAATCTCTGCCTTTGAGGTCCAGGAAAGGTAGATCATCACTCCGCGGTGCTGATGCTTTATGTTTCATCCATATCCGGCGTGGATGTCCTAATGCAGGAGTCAAGAGAGAAGCACTTTTCAATGTTTTCAGGTCATAAACGTAGAGAGATATTTCCATGATTGCAAGTATGACAGGGTTCGGCAGGGGAGAGGCTGAGGGTGGTGAGAGCCGGACGACGGTTGAGATAAGGTCTGTAAACGGACGTTTCTCTGAAATCTCTGTGCGCCTTCCGAGACAGTTGGTGGATCTGGAGCAGAAGATTAAGGAGCGTGTTGGCAAATCTATCTCAAGGGGAAAAATAAGTGTGTCAGTATCCTGGGAGAGCAAAAAGGAAAGCCCTGTCCGCTTAAATGTGCATGTTCTCAGAGCTTATCGAGAGGTTTTGTCAAAGGTAAAGGATGAGTTAGGGGTGGAAGGCAGGGTAGACCTTTCTGTGCTTCTAGGTATGCCCGATGTATTTAAGCATGAGGAAGAGAAACTGGACAGGGAGTCTGCATGGAGTTTGATGGAGAAGGCGTGCGATATGGCGCTGTCAGAGCACAGCCAGATGAGAAAAAGGGAGGGAGAGGAACTGAGCGTGGATTTCAGAAAGAGAATAGACATCATGGAGAATCTGATAGAAAGGATTGAGGAGCTTGCTTCTTTGAAAGTGGAGGTAACAAGGGAAAGATTAAAGGAGAAGATCCAGAGGCTCTTGGAAGATACCCAAATAGATGAGATGAGGCTCTATATGGAAGTAGCAGTGCTGGCTGAAAAGAGCGACGTGACTGAAGAGTGTGTGAGATTCCAAAGTCACAATAGTCAATTTATAGCCGCCTTGGACAATGGCGGGCCGGTGGGAAGGAGGCTAAATTTCCTGCTCCAGGAGATAGGTCGAGAGGTAAATACAATAGGCGCCAAGGCTAACGATGCTGACATATCTCACCTTGTAGTGGATATCAAAGAGGAAGTAGAAAGACTGCGCGAGCAGGTTCAAAATGTGGAGTGATATGGAATTGAAGGTGGTGCGACCACAGCGGGTGGGACGATCAGTGGGCAGGATAATTACGCAGTAGCTTAATAAGCGGAGCGTACAGGGGGAAAGAGCAAGGTGAAATGGAAGGGATTCATACTGGTGCTGTCAGCTCCTTCGGGTACGGGAAAGACTACTATAAGGAAAAGGGTGGTAGAAAAGAGCCAAGATGTGGTTTACTCCGTATCGGTGACGACGCGGCCAAAAAGGGAAGGTGAGGAGGACGGTGTAGATTACGTCTTTCTGTCGGAGGATGAATTTAAGCATAGATTGGATCAAGGAGATTTTGCAGAGTGGACACAGTATCAGGGATTCTTGTACGGGACTCTAAGAAAAACGCTTGTGGACGCTTTAAGCAAGGAGAAAGTGATAATTTCAGTTGTGGAGGTTGGTGGGGCGAGGAATCTCAAGAAGATTTTTTCTAAGGACTGTGCGACGGTGTTCATCGCTCCGCCGTCGATAGAGGTGTTAGAAAAGAGGTTGAAGGCAAGGCGGACAGATTCAAGGGAAGTCATAGAAAGGAGGTTGAACGCCGGTCGCAAGGAGATGGAGAATATAGCTGAATATGATTATGTTATAGTTAATGAGAATCTGGACGATTCTATCCTTCGGATTGAGGCGATCATAGAGGCGGAACGGCATCGCACCAAAAGGATAATAACGATTTTTTGATTAACAACTGAAGATGCTTTAAGGGGGTAGTTATATGGCTGAGGTCTCTTTAGGGGATCTGCATGAAAAGGGAATTAGTAGGTATGAGTTCATAGTTGCGGTATCTAAAGAGGTGAGAAGAATAAATCAAAAAAGAAGGATTGAAGGAGTGGTAGACGGCACGAATCCTACTACTTTAGCTATAAAAAGGGTTCTTGAAGGAAAAGGCGAAATTGTGCACAAAGACCGCAAAGAATAGATTGTTCTTAGGATGAGCAGCATGAACAGGGAAAGTCTAAAGGGAAGACGCATAATCTTAGGCGTGACGGGTGGAATCGCCGCATATAAGGCTGTGGAGGTATTAAGAGTCCTGAAAGAATCTGGCACAAGTGTGACAGTGATTATGACCCGAACGGCCCAGGAGTTTGTGGGGGGCGCCACGTTTGAGACCCTTTCGGAAAACAAGGTGGAGTCTGATCTTTTCCCAAGGGAAGGCAGGATAATGGATACGGTGCACATATCTTTGGCAGATTGGGCTGATCTGCTGCTGATAGCTCCTGCCACTGCGAATATCATAGGAAAGGTGGCAGGCGGGATAGCTGACGATCTTCTTTCCTGTGTAGTTATGGCTACAGCGGCCCCGGTTGTGTTTGCCCCAGCTATGGAGACGAACATGCTGATAAATCCTATCGTACAGGCAAATGTACAGAAATTGGAGGATTTAGGCTACAGGTTCATACAGACAGGCGAGGGCTTTCTAGCCTCCGGAAAGATGGGCGAAGGGAGACTGGCAGAGGTAGATATTATAGTGGATACTGTAGCACAGGCCTTGCAAAAATCTGAGGAACTAGTGGGGAAAAAGGTTTTGGTGACTGCGGGGAGAACCGAGGAGGACATAGATCCTGTAAGGTTCATAACGAACAAGTCTACGGGAAAGATGGGCTACGCTTTAGCCAAAAGGGCGTTAGAAAGGGGAGCTGATGTCTGTTTGATAAGCGGGCCATCGAATTTGACCCCGCCTTTGGGCGCAAGAGTCGAAAGTATCAGATCTGTAAGACAGATGAAGGATAAGATGGAGACGGAGTTTGAGTCCTCAGATGTGGTGCTTATGGCTTCTGCTGTGTCCGATTTTCGCGCTAAGGTGAGATCAAAGGGAAAGTTGAAAAAAGACAAAGGGAATATGACACTTGAATTGGAACAGACTGAGGACATCGCCAAAAGCCTGGGAAAGAATAAAGGGAAAAGGATTCTGGTGGGTTTTTCTATGGAGACCGAAGACGAGGTTGAGAGGACAAAAAGGAAGCTCGAGGACAAGAATTGGGATATAGCAGTGGCTAACAACGTATTGGTAGAGGGCGCAGGTTTCGGGACTGATACTAATGTGGTAACTATAATCTCCACAGATGGTAGCGTAGAATCGCTTCCCAAGATGAGCAAACTGAATGTGGCAGAAGTGGTTTTAGACAGGGTTGTAAAGCTCCTAAACAAATAGACAGAAAGGCAGGCCCCTGATGGATTCAATCGGGGGCAGGGAAAGGCATGTCGCGGCGAACCCACACGGCAGCGGAGGGGGAGAAGTTGCAATAAGCCATGAGGGGGTTCGCTCAAATTTTGAGGGCAGACACGCGGGTCTGCCCCTGCTGTATAGAGTGAACTGTATGGATGCAAGGAAAGAAACTTACGGTGTTTTGAACTTGGCCAAGAGATTCATAGGTCAGAAGATCGAAATGGGCGAGGACGAGTTTGTCTTCAAAGAAAAGATTTGGAGCGACCCGGTGTCCAGAAAGAAGCTGTTGCACGATTTTTACTTAGAGATCAAGGACTGCCAAGAGTGCAGGTTGGGGGCGACAAGGACTAATTTTGTCTTCGGTGTCGGGAATCCAGAGGCGGATATTCTGTTTATCGGGGAAGCACCGGGGAGGAATGAGGATTTGCAGGGCGAGCCGTTCGTGGGGAGGGCAGGACAGCTTTTAACGAAGATAATCGAATCGCTTAAGTTGAAAAGGGAAGATGTATATATAGCTAATATGTTGAAGTGCCGACCTCCGAACAATAGAGATCCCCAGACGGGCGAGATAGAGATGTGCAGGTCCTACTTGGACAGACAGATAGAGATCATCCAGCCTAACGTAATCTGTGCTTTGGGGAGGATAGCTGCTCAGGCCCTTTTGAGCACTTCTACGAGTCTTACGGCTTTAAGGGGTAAAATGCACCATTACAAAGGAGCGAAGGTGATTGTGACCTATCATCCTGCTGCGCTTCTGAGGAACCCTCAGTGGAAAAAACCCACGTGGGAGGATATGAAGATGTTAAGGAGGGAATACGACGGAGTGGAGCTATAAGAAAGTAGACAGAAAACAGTAGACAGTAGACAGGGGCACTGCCTCCTCCCTTGAGTCCCCGATTGAATCTATCGGGGATCAGGATTGAGCATATGTTCTCCAAGCGAGAGAGAAATTATCGTCTCGGTTTCGAGAAGCCTTAGTTCTGCAGATGTACATAAAACCTATATAATGTTAAACCAAGCCTTGCAAAGATCAGGAAGGACAGTATGGCTGAAGTTTCATATGAAAGGGTAATGCCTCAGGCTGTGGATGTAGAGACGGCGGTGTTGGGGGCGATGCTGATCGATAAAGGGGCGATTGCGAAGGTTATTGAGATTCTGCATGAAGACTCCTTCTACAGGGACGCTCACAGGAAGATATATTCTACGCTGGTATCTCTCTTTGAAAGGGATGAAGAGGCAGATCAGATCACGGTCTCCGAGGAGTTGAGAAGAAGGGGTCAGCTTGAGGAGGTAGGAGGAGCGTATTATCTCGCGACACTGGCGGGAGATGTGGCGACTTCAGCCAACGTTGAATATCACGCTAAGATCGTTTTAAACAAAGCTTTATTAAGAAAGCTTATAACCTTTTCGACTCAGATAACCAGTGAGTCTTATGAGGATGTGGGGGATGTGCGCGAATTGATCGACACGGCTGAGGAGAGGATATTCAGTCTATCGGAGCAACTGATGAATCTGCGTACAGGATTCACAGTAATAGAAAAAATTCTCCACGAGGAGTTCGATGAGCTTGAGAAGGCGCATAAAAGGACAGATTATCTGCCGGGATTGCGGTCAGGCTACCGTGAGCTTGACGATATGACGGCTGGGTTTCAAAGGGGAGATCTTATTATTGTAGCGGGCCGCCCCTCTATGGGTAAGACCGCCCTCGGGCTCTGTGTGGCTCGAAATGTAGCTGTGGACAGGCAAGTAGGTGTCGGGATATTCAGCCTTGAGATGTCCGGGAGCCAGTTGGCTCAAAGGCTTATGTGTGCCGAGGCGAGTGTAGATTCACAAAAGCTGAGGATGGGGGGATTGAGGGATGATGAATGGAATCGCTTGGCTAGAAATGTGGGTAAGCTTGCCGAGGCTCCTCTTTATATAGATGATACTCCTTCGATCAATGTCTTAGAGATGAAGGCAAAGACACGGAGGTTACTATCTGAGCACAGTGTCGGTTTAGTCATAGTGGATTATCTCCAGTTAATGTCATTTCACATGAGATCCGAGAACAGGCAGCAGGAGATTTCTTATATATCCAGGTCTTTAAAGTCTATGGCAAAAGAGCTGCGCATTCCTGTAATAGCTATATCACAGCTTTCACGGGCGGTGGAGCTGAGGGGGGGGGACAGGAGACCGCAGCTGTCGGATTTAAGAGAAAGCGGCGCTATCGAGCAGGACGCAGATGTGGTGATGTTCGTCTATCACCCGTCGATGTATGACGAGAAGGATGAAGAGGGGAATCCGATAGAAGAAGGCGTGGCGGAGATTATTATCCGCAAGCAGAGGAACGGTCCCACAGGGACAGTGATGCTCTCATGGGTGGATAAATATGCGGCGTTCCGGGAATTGGAAACTCACAGGCAGGAGACTGATATGCCCGACTGGGAGGTTGAAAGTGTTGACTAAAACAGGGTTCATCTTCAAGAGCATATTAGTGATAATGAGCGTCTTCCTTTGGAGCTTAAAGGGTATGTGTCAGCCTCTGGATAGAGGGAAAACGGAGGCGGGTATATCGCTTGGGAGTGTGGCAGTGGACGACGAGCAGTGGTTCAGGTTTAACCTAAGACCGGAGTTTTCTTACAAGAAGTTTGGGATAGGACTCGATGTGGAACTCTTTATGGATAGCGACGGGGATTTTTCAGATAAGTCGTGGGACTTTGAATCAGGGTCGAAATCGATCAACAGCGTTCTGAGAAAGATATATTACATCAGATACGGCGATCCGGGCGAGAGGGTTCACATAAGACTGGGCGCACTGGAAGACGTGTCTTTAGGATATGGGTTCATAATGGAGGGTTACAGGAACACCTTGAGGTATCCAGGCGTGAAGAAGACGGGAATCCAATTGGAGTTGAGAGAAATCTCAAGTTCCGGGTTCGGATTCCAGTTTGTGTTGAACGATTTTCAGGATTTCGACAGAAAGGGGAGTCTCCTGGGAGGTCGTGTGGCGGCCAAGCCGTCAATTGGGGATTTAGAGGTGGGCTTTACGTTTGTTATGGACATAAATCAATACGGTGGATTGGGTCTCTCAGACGGATCTTTCCCAGCGGATACTCTCTCTGCAGATGCTTTCGGGATGTGGGGGATAGACTTAGGTTATCCTTTAGTTCAGCGCAAAAATCTGAATTTGTCAGTCTACGGTCAGTATGCGCGAAACGTGGACGATGTGGATGAAAATCGAGATACTATAGATACTAAAATAGATACTATAGATACTATAGGATGGGGTTGGGGGGCACCGGGGATCAGGTTGAAGGCCGGTCCCCTGCTTGCAAAGGTGGAATACCGGCACATTGAGAACAGATTTGAACCTGAGTATTTTAACAGTCTCTATGAGGTCGAAAGGGCAAGGATAATTGCAGGATCGGATAGTGTGTTTACGAAGGAGGATTCACTCCGAAATGCGGATCTGGACGGTGTGTTTGGAAAGGTAAGATCGGACTTTTTTGATATTTTTAGCGTGTCTATAACTTATCAGAACTTGATGGGAAAAGGAGACGCCTCCGATCAGAGGCTTTTGGCAAGGGCATATGTCCTGCCTGAGATGTTAGTGCAGGTTCCGAGGCTCAATAGAGCGGAGGTCTATTACGAGAAGTATAATATAGATACGAATGAGGCCAGGTTCTTCGACAGGACTCCCGATACGCTCTTCGGGTACCTGATAGGCTTCGACATTGTTGACGGGCTGGGCGTTTTGGTGGATGCGAGGTTCTTGCATTCCCTAAATGAAATGGGAGAGATCGAAACTGAGGAAGTGCTAAACTTCCAAGCTCAGTGGAGCTTATTTTAAAGACATTTGTGGGCGTGAACTGGTGTTGTAGTAGCGAGGAGATGGGGGGACATGCCATCCCTGCTAGATTCAATCGGGGAAGTGGTTCGCCCGATTATCCCTATCTTCAGGGCAGACCCGTGGGTCTGCCCCTGCTAATTTCAGGACGATCCGAGCATAAGAGCCAGAAGCAGGATAGTGGACGTTCCAGATCTTGCTCATAAAGAATTTAAAACGATCTTCCAAGGTAGGACGAATGAAGGGTATGGCCGATTATAAGCATGACTACGATATTGGTTTTGAGGGCCAAAAGATACAGACATGTCGGGTTGTAGTGACAGGTAGCTACTATTCCTCGAATTGAGGCGCTGAATGGTCCTGTACATATGAGTATCTATATGGCTATCCATCCGAATCTTATGAAGCGTTGTGTAATGTCATGAAGTGCGCGGTCATTCTGAGGATTGGATGTGATGTTCTTTGAGGTCGGTGTGATCCGGCAAAGAGGAAGATGGTTCGTCCTTACCAGAAGAGGACGGATAAGAGATGTCCGAAAGTTTGAACATCCCGAATCTGAGCAAATCTATCTCCGAATAAGTAGACAGGTTACGAATAAGTAGACAGGTTACGGGAATAGATTGCTTCGCAGACCCTTTGCTTTGCTGTGGGCTAAAGGCTCTACGCTTTCCCGATAGATCAAGATGAGGCCTGTCTACTGCCTTAAGTATCTTCTTAGCATATCCATCAGTTTTGAATTTCCAAGACTTTCGGCTATCTCGGCGTGCTTCCAGGCCAGGTTGTATTGTTCCTGGATGGCGTAGATTTCACCGAGGTTCTTGTGAGCTTTGGCATTTTTGGGATCAATTTGAATAGCTTTCTTGTAGGACTCTATGGCCTCCTGAACTTTGCCCTGGCTGTAGTGGAGAATACCCAGGTTGTAGTGTCCCTCGGAAAATTCTGGGTAGGATTCGCCCACTTTTTTCTGCGCTTTTACAGCGTCACTTACATCTTTGTCAAGCGCGAACTCAGAAAGCCACCGGAAGACACCCTTTTTTCTATGTGATCTATCCACTATATTGCTGGCCTCTTACTCCAAGGTTCAGGTCTCTGTGAAAGATATCACGGGATTCAACAAAGAACCTGAAGTATTTTGCAGTCTCTTTCTGAATTGGATCTGAATTGATCTGAATCAATTCAGCCTGAAATGGATCCTGAAGTTTTAGATCGTCCGGCGTTCCCCTCTCTAAGGTGGAGGCGACAGAGGAAGAGGCTCTCTGTTCTCGGTTGATTGCAGCCATCATTTCCTCTATATAACCTTCGAGTCTGATAACTTCTTCAGCCTTGAATTCTACAATTTCGTCAGCGTATCTGTTTAACTTTTCCAAAATCGCGTATAGTCGGTCGCAGGTGTGCTTGTATTCTTCGAAAAGCGGCACGTAGGCTCCGAAGTGCTTTTCTTCATATTGGTCTACTGTTATTTTGTCCCGGAATCTGTCGTTGAAGTGCTTCCAGCGGTCGAGGACTATGGGGGCTCTGTTTCGCGCTCTGTCAAGAGTAGATTCCCACCCGAAGGAGCTCGCTCTGTCCACCTTTTCAAGTCGCTTGGCGAAGTCTCTTACCGTGTAGAGTTCCATAATAAATACATTTACGAAGGCATGCATACAGCCTAAATATTCTGTAAGGGATATTTTATCCTCTTGCCCTATGTCCAAAGCATTCCTCCGTTTAGAGTTCCTTGGGTTTGGAAAGACTCAATTTTAGCATCTCATCGTAGTCGAATAGGATAGCCTCAGCGATGGTCGTCACTTTGTTCCCGGGATTTAAAGCCTCGTTGACGCTTGTCTTGAGCTCCATCCAGTGTTCCCATATTTCGGTCTGTCTTTCTATTAGTTCGTCGTCTTGGATCTCCCGTCCTGGTTCAAAGTTGAGTTCGCAGGCGTAGAGTCGTTCTGGGGTAGTCGGATCGTACAAGGGGATACCGTACTTGCGGCATATTAGCGGTCGTGATTCGTAGATGGAGCAGGCGTCGTTCACAAGGGCTGGGCAGGGGAGTCTGAGTCCGAGCGATGAGATCTCTTCACCGTTGTCTACAAGAAGCGCGCCGGATTCTTCGGCTCTTTGACGGATTAGGTCTTTTTTTTCACGCAGATAGATAGTTGCTCTTTCTTGCATCTTGTTGCGGGCAGAAGTATCTAATCTTTTGACAGAGCGCGAAACCAGGGCTGCGTCGATGAGCGTGATCCTGAACATCTGACTGCAGCAGGATGAGCATCCTTTGCCACACAGTATCTGGTCCTGATAGATGCGAAGATTGCGGTCAAACTCCTGTTCTACAAGACCTACGATGAATCTATATTTTTCAAATACTTCTTTTGTATTCATAAACTGAGTACCAAAGAAGAGATCTTCTATTTGTCAGATGTTACAATGAAAAATGCCGAAAGAACAAGCTTTCTTCCGGCACGGAATTTGTAGGAGGCTGGCTGAGCCGTCTGTCTGCCTCGAGTTGCGCGAACACATGTATTCGCGCCTACTATTTACTGCCTATTGTTTTAAGGATATATCAAGCAGTTCGCTATCCTTTTGCGGGTGATTCTGAGCTTCCGGGGTCTCGCTTCCGTCCAAAAGACCGTTCAGTGCCTCCAAAAGGGCATCTATATCGACTCCGTAGCCTTCAGCCGCGGGGCCCAGAACATGCTGTTCAGTAATGCTGCAGCTTGAGCATCCTCCCAGATGAAAGTTGGACATAACTACTTCTGCGTTGGTATGGAGCCGTAAGGCTTCAGCGACGGTCATGTCTTTGTGAAATATGGCATCTCCGTTGAGCTTTCTTAACTCCTTTTTTATCATACTGCCCATCTGTTGCTTCATATCTTCGCTGGAGACATTTACGTGCCTTCGAACACCATCTATAGAATCTTTTATAAATTCAAGCTCTTCTTTCAGCTTAGAGGCGCTTCTCAGATTGATCACGTAAAGTGTAAGAAGGACTGTTAAGCCTCCGTAAAGGACCACGCTTTCCATAGTTGCACCACCTTTTTAGTCTGCTAGACAGGGGGAAGGCGCCTGTCTACTTGGTCTAAGGTATATATTCTGCTAATTCGCTATCAACATCCTTAGGGTCTACTTCCTCACCGTTGTTGAGTCTTTCAATTATGCGTTCTATTATCCTTTTGGCTTCTTCCTTTTTAAACTCTTTGATAAAACCGTTGTAGAAGTGTTCCCCGGCCATGGCTCTGTTTATCTCTGTTTCTTTATCGTGATCGTCTAACTCCGTGTAATAGACGACGTCGTATCCTCTTTCGTGATACCCTCCCTCTTTGTAGATTTCGAACATGATCCTCTCAGATTCTAGCATACTTCTACTCCTTATCAGATGCCGCTCAAGTTGAAAGCCTGAGCGGCATCTTTTCTACAGATACTATGCGGTTACGAGTTCTTCCTCTTTTTGGGTTACCTCGACTCCATCGAGGGTTCCCTTTTCTGTCAATTCCCGTCTGAGTCGGTCTTCGAACTCTTTCAGCCTATTCTCGACCTTTGCCGTCTTCTTGTTTTCACGGACCATGTCCTCCATGTATCTCTTGAGGAAGTAATCGATTGTCTCAACCCTGATCTTGATAGATCCTGCGGGTTTATTTTCATCGATGTCCTTAAACGAAAAAGAGGGCGTTCCGGAGTCTTCGACGATCTCTTCTACTACTGTGTAGATAGGAGCGTCGTGTCCACATTTGAAGCTGGAGAGTTCTAAAGCGACCAGGTTGGGATGTCTGGCTGTAAATTTTGCCGCCCAGACCTTGCGGCTCGTGTTCTCGCTGTAGGAGTTCTTCCAGGCGTCGGCGATGTCCAAGGGATGGGATATTATACCCTTTTCAACCTCTTCTCCGAAGAGTTCCCAAAGGATATCGTCGTCTATGGGAAGTGTGTCCTCGGCGAAGACAGGATAGCCGAGCTTTGTGAACTCCTCCATTATTTCGTGATTTATTCCGGGATCGTTGTGGTATGGACGTCCCAGAAGGACTATACCGAGCTTGTCTTCGGCTTTTAGCATATCGAGGACTTCCCTTCCTTTGCCTCTCTGGACTACATTGTTGAAGTGGTCTAAAGCCTTGTAGCCCTCCTCGACAGCTCTTCTGTTCTCCTCTTTGGAGAGTCCAAACCTGGGTCCGAACTCCTCGAACATTTGCTTCTGGAAGAGCTCAGGTTCGTCTATAGTGACAAACGTATCCAGGTATTCGATTCCCATCTCTTTGAAGAGGTCGCCCTCCTTGGTGAATGCGGCTTTGACCGCCTCGGGTGTGGCTGTAATTGTGGGACAGGCTCTGCTGCTCTGTACGTTGACCAGATCGGTCGGGATGGAGTCTATCATGGGGAAGAAGATGTATTCCAGCGGCTTCTTCTTGTGATGGACGTAGAGGAGGTTATGGACGTGCGGTATAGCTACCTTACTGGGGAAGCAGGGGTCTATCGAGCCACGCTTTGCTCCCTCTTTGTATAGTTCCTGTGTGGTGAAATCCGAATAGACGAGGTTCCTTGGAGGGATTCCTATCGCCTCAAAGTATGCGCTAAAGAGAGGATTCATGGAGTACATATTCAAAAGGCGGGGTATGCCGATTCTGATCTCCTGTCGGCTTTTTATCTTTTGTACGCTCTCTTTGGCCTTTTTTGTGAAGGCGTATTTTGGGATCGGCTCTGCCACTATTTCGGGTTTGTAGCTTTTCCAGACCTCTTTTGCGGCTAACTCGACGAGGTTGGGGTTTTGGGCTTTGGCTTCATCGAGTCCCTCCTTGATGCCCCGCATGTCCTCTATATCTTCGACGAGTCCCTTTTCACAGCTATTTCCGACGATGAGTCTCTTAAAGCCGGTCTCTATGGGTATCTTGGACTTTTTGGATCCTGCGTCTGAGACCTCTTCGTCGCTGACCTTTACGTCTATGAATGTCCTGAGGCACTTGTTCTTACAGAAGAAACAGCGGGTGTTCTCGTCTCTGTGGGTCTGGTAAGTGATAGCTTCGACAGCATCCAGACCGATAAATGAAGTCTCTTTTCCGTTCTCCCACAGCCTTACAGCTTCAATGGCCGAGCCTATTGCTCCGCTCTCTCCGCAGTGCTCGTGGACGATAATCCTGGCTTTTTCCTCCTGGTCTTTGAACCTGGCCTCTATGAAGTCCACCTGTGCCTTTACGGCAGCCAGGTTGTACTGTGTGCCGCCCTGGAGGACGAAGTTGGTTCCGAGCTTTGCTATATTGGGTATCTGTGAGACGTAGAGCCAGATGTTTTTGGGGAGGACGTTGGCAAGCCCTGCCATTATCTCCTCGGGCTTCCAGCCCTGTCTCTGGAAGTCAACTATGTCGGACTGCATGAAGACTGCGCAACCGTAGCCGAACATGGGCATGGACTCCGCGCCGAAGGCTATATCGGCAAATTCCTCGACGGTAAAGCCGAAGCCTTCCGCAGTACCTTGTAGAAAATATCCGTTTCCTGCAGAGCATTGTGTGTTGAGCTTGAAGTCTTTGACCTGGCGGTTCTTGAGGATCATGATCTTGATGTCCTGTCCGCCTACATCACAGATGACGTCAACTTTATCGTAGAACTTGAGGGCGGCTTCCGTGTGTGCGACTGTTTCGACTAACGCTACGTCTGCGGCGACCGCATCTTTCAGGACGTCTTTTGCGTAACCTGTTGTGCCGACTCCCACGATCTTTAGCGTCGCTCCCTGCTCCTCAACCTGCTCTCGTACCTTTCCTACGACCTCTATGGTGTCCTCGATGGGATTTCCCTTTGAAAGCTGGTAGGATTTGACAAGGACGTTTCTGTCCTTGTCCAAAAGGACAGCCTTTGTGGAGGTAGATCCGCCGTCGATTCCAATGCAGCCTTCGACGACCTGTCCGGGGGAGAAGGTGGCGGGGATGAACTTTTTCGTCTTATATTTTTCCATGAAAGCCGCAAGTTCATCGGGAGTTTCGGCGAGTCCCTTTCCTCCCGCCTTCTGCTTCTCCTCAAGCCGACCGACGTTCATGTAGTGCTCTAAGTCAGCTGTGCCTTTATAGACACCTATTTCTTCTTCCTCCCCTTTTCCGAATTCGACTGCGCCTATGGCGGCGAAGTACTGGGCGTTTTCGGGGACTTTGATGAGGTCTTGAGGGTCTACGCCTTCAGGCAGGGGATAGTTTCTTTCCTCCCAGACTTTGGGGATGTTGTACTTCCATGCTTCGGTCATACCTCTTATGAAGGTGTTGGGTCCACCAAGGAGCAGAACTTCTGGCCTTAGTGTGTTTCCTCTTGTTAAGACGCTTAAGTTTTGTCCTATGATGGCTTCAAAGAGGGACGCCATAATTTCATCTCTTGGAACGCCCGATTTTTGATGGCTGTTGACGTCTGTCTCGGCAAAGACGCCGCACTTTCCTGCGACAGGGTGGAGCTTGATGCCGAAGTATCCCTGGTCGCAGAGCTCATCCGGGGGGATGCGCAGTTTCGCGTTGATCTTGTCTATAACTGCTCCTGTTCCCCCTGCGCATTTGTCGTTCATGCTGGGGATCTTCCTCTTTCTGCCGGTCTCGGGGTCCTCCACGAAGATGATGATCTTGGCATCCTGACCTCCAAGCTCTATGACCGATCCTACCTCAGGATGGAGCTTTTCGACGGCCAGGGATACAGCGTTGACTTCCTGGACAAACTTTGCACCTAAGTAGTCCGCAACCGCGTTACCGCCGCTCCCTGTTATAAAGATGCGGTATTTCTCCGTAGGGAGTCCAAACTCGTCCTCTATTTGAGTTAAGAACTCCATCACCTTTTCCGGCTGTCTGGTATCGTGCCGCTGGTAGTCCTTCAAGAGGATTTCGTCTGTGTCCGGGTGGACTACGATGAATTTTACGGTGGTGGAGCCAACGTCCAGTCCGACCAACAAGCTATCTATATTATTTTCCGTGCTCATATAAATCCGCTCCTAGTGGGCATTTATAGCTAAATATAGCCATTCGTTTCAAGGAGGAGGAACCGGGGTTTTCGCCCTGGCTCCTCCTGTAAGTTCTCCCTATGCGGCTTTTTTTGCGTCCTTTTTGCCTTCTTCTGCATCCATGCGTTCTTTTATGTGCAGCACGAAGTTAGATGCAACGCTTACGAATCCTTTCTGATGAGGAACCTGGTACATAGGCCGCTTGAGTTCGGGGTGTCTTTCAACGTAGTCTTTGACCTCCGCTACTGTGAGCCCGGTCTTTTCAAGGACTTCTTTGAACTCGTTCTTGGCCTTGATTTTTGCCTCGCCGAGTGCCATCTGTACTCTGGAGTGGGCGTTAATCTCGCCTTCACCGGACGTCTCAACAGGGAGGTAGATCATGTCCTTGTACTGGGAGACAACTGCGGCTTGCGCGCCATCGCTCTGAGTGCTGGGCATGCAGCCGAACGGCTTCATGGAGAGCACCATGTGACAGAGGTCTTTGTTGCTGTAGTAGATGTTCTTGGCGACCTCGAGGTGTCCTTCACCGCCTCCTGCTCTGGAGTTGTAGAAGGTGTGCCCGAGCCTCTGGAGCTCGTACTGGTCGGTGAGCCCGTGAGCTGTACCTCCCAAGGCTTCGCGAATCTTGTCGTATTCTCTCTTAAAAATCTTCTCTGCAATTGAGAGGCTTCCCATTTTTTTCCTGTAGGCAAAAGCGTTGGAGAAGCGCTTATCAAGTTGCCACCAAGCGGGAGGCTCTTCGCCTTCCTTTATGCCACTTCTGTCTGTTGTCTCCTGCTTTGCCTGGTGAATCATGTATGTAATCCACGTCCCGATGGGCTCTACTAACACCTGAGCGTTTTCTCTTTCCAGGAAGTGGAACATGTTGAAGTTGCCGTCGCCCTCTGTGGTCTGCGCCCAAAACTCGCCCGTAATCTTGACTAGAGGCTTGACTCTGGTGCGGTCCACTTCTATCTCATTGAGGCGATCTCTGACCTCTTCAAGGGCATTGGTGTATTTGTCGCCGAATAGCTGCTCTAGAAATTTACCTAGATATAGAGATTTGTCGAAGACGCTGGGGAACTTTTTCAGAAAACTCCCAATTTTGCCATCTAACTGTAAGGGTTTTTTGTTCTTTATTACGTCATGCATATCGTCCATGCACTCCTTCATGACCCTTTCAGTTTCCCCTTCGTTCACCTCGTAGGGCCTAATCTCATAGCACACTTCATTTATTAGATCGCCCATGTTAAGGGCGTTGAGTATTCCGAGGAAAAAGTCGAGGTTCATCTCAAGTCCGGCTTCGACCTCCGCCTGGTCGAGTCCGCCGGACTGCGAGAAGAGGAGGACTCTGAAGCCGTCGAAGCCTGAATTTCTAAGGGCGAGTCTATATTCAGCTTCGTACATTCCGAACCTGCATGGACCGCACGCCCCTGCGGTGAAGAAGACGTGGTTATCAATTATGTCTTTCCTGTCCATCCCCCCTTCCTCCAGCTTCTGGAGGTACTGGACGAGGTTGCCTACTGTGAAGTATGTGGGATTGCACTGTCCGTTGTTGCCGTATTCCTTGCCGAGTTGGAATGCCGCAACATCGGGGGTGGGAACGCTTTTGCACTTGTAGCCAAGGGATTCTAATGCTCCGTGAATCAGGTGTTCGTGCTTCCAGGTGAGCCCGCCGAAGAGGATAGTCGTGTGATCTCTTTGATCGGCGGTGAAGGCGTTTTCTATGGGCTTTTCGAAGTGGTGTGTATGCTTCTCTTCGATCCCTTCCTCCACCATCAACCGCTTTCTTTCCTCTTCGAGCTTCTGCCGTATATCATCCTCGATTGAGGAGATCTCCAGAAGTCCGCCCTTTACGATTGGCTGGGTCGCCATATTGCACCTCTCTTCTCTATTAAGGTTGTCTACTGGTTGTCTACTGTTGGTTGTCTACTGTCGTTTCTTGCTCTTTTTCTGCTAATATGTCAAAATAATACGTCTCTTTACCTACTTTTTAAGGTTTCCCTACTTTTATGAAACTGATCAGGCTCAACTTCGTTAGCTTTCACTGCTAATAGTTGCTATTTCCATCGGTGCGTGTACTTGTGGTAATTATATCTGTTTACAGAGACAGAACAAAAGTATTTCCACTTAACAGGCGTTTTACACGTCTTTTCGGTCAGATTGTGGGTTGAACGGTTTGGAACAATTGAGGTAATTGCTAATGGTTCTGATAAATGTTAAATTGGCATTTTCTATCTCTATCGATAGTTGTTGTGCGCAGCTTAACATTATACAAATTATATTATTTTGTAGAGACAGAACAAAAGCATTTTCACTTAACAGGCGTTTTACACGTCTTTTCGGTCAGAATGTGGGTTGAATGGTGTGGCACAGTAAAGTGATTGATATTTAGTGTCTTATGCTCTTAAACTTTTGCTTGACTTTGCATCGCCATAGTGTTATATTACGAACTTTAGAATCAGCGTATCGATACTTTTGTCCTTCAAGTAACAAGATGCTTTGGTTTTTTTAGGTATTTTAAAGGATTTTAGATAAAGGATTGCAGAAAAATGCCCAATATACTGTTGGTCTATCCAGAAAACCCTATTACCTTTTGGAGCTTTACTGAATCTTTGAAGCTGCTGGGAAAAAAAGCGGCTCAGCCCCCGTTAGGATTATTGGGGGTGGCCGCGCTGCTGCCCGAAGGGTATAATCCAAGACTGATCGATATGAATGTTGAACCGCTCACGGACGAAGCGATTGAAGGAGCGGACGCGGTTTTATGTTCTTCGATGATAATTCATAAAGAGTCTGTAAGGGGAATAATTCAGAGGTGTAATCGTCTGGAAACTCCGATCATGCTGGGTGGACCCTATCCGACCCAGTACCACGATTTGATAGAGGGCAACGCTACTTTTTTCTTAGGCGAGGCGGAAAATGGGTTTGCCGATGCCCTGGAGGAGATGTTGTACTCACCTGGGGAGATCAAAAGGAGCGTAATAGATACGAAAGGCCAGTTCCGAAGTTTAGAGGAGGTTCCACTCCCGAGGTACGATCTACTTGATTTATCCGATTATGTTGGCATGATTATTCAGCTTACCCGCGGCTGTCCTGAAAAATGTACTTTTTGCGACATCCCGGGACTCTATGGAAGGACGACCCGGCTGAAGACAGAGGAGTTGGTTATCCGAGAAATGGACTATCTTTATGAGTTGGGATGGCGTGGATCTGTTATGTTCGCCGACGATAATTTCGTGGGTAATCAGGAGGAAGTTTTGATGAAGTTAGAAAAAATCATCCCCTGGCAAAAAGAGCGCTGCTATCCCTTTCATTTTTATACTCAAGCCAGCCTGAAAATGTACGATAATCCCGATTTGATGGAGGCCATGTATCAGGCGGGATTCGATTCCGTCTTTATCGGATTGGAATCTCCGTCGGCGGAAAGTCTCAAATTTATGGGCGCTCAAAAGAACCTGGTCAAGGGGAAATCAATGCTTGAAAAGGTCCTCGAGATCGAAAAGAGGTACTTTAAAGTCTGGGCGGGTTTTATAGTCGGCTTCGACACCGATCCGGATGATATATCCGAAATAATGATCGATTTTATCAACAGCGTCAATATCGAAGTAGCTATGGTCGGGCCTTTAGGGGTTATGAGGGGCACACCTGACTATATAAGGTATGATAGAGCAGGTAGATTGACCGACAAGCTGTACACGGGGAATTCGGGAATCTTTACAGACCAGTTGAGCTACATACCTCACGACAGAGATGGCAACCAGATAGATCCCAGCGTGATAATGGGGCGTCACAAGAAGATTGTAGAGACCCTAAACAGCCCCAAAGTTTACTTCAAGCGCGCTCTGCAGTATTTGAAGATTAAGGAAAGAGCACCGATTGTTATTCCTCCGGTCGGGAAAACTGAAATTAGAGGATTGTTCAATTCTATCTATAGACAGGGCCTTAGGGGGAACTACAAGTGGCAATATTGGTCGTTTCTAGCTAAGGTCTGTATATACAATCTGAAGGATTTTCCTTCAGCTATCAGGAGCGCTATCTTCGGCCATCATTTGATTACAATTACTCAGCAGGCGTCTGACGTGCACGAGTTGAATTCCTACCTGGATAAGTCGTTAAAACAGTTGAGTAAGAGTTACGATCAGTTGATAAAGGGATACGAAACGTCTTCAGCTGACATGTGGGAATTCGGGAGGGAACTAATTAAAGGGGCAAAGAAACGATACCGAAAGATCAAAGGCGACTATCAGGGGCAGGTGGAGGATGTTTACAATAGCTTTATAGAAGAGGCGCAGAAGGTTATAGCTTCGTGTAAGTCCAAGAGATCCACTTTATAGCTTTGCCTTGACAAGTTACGGCTTCGGCTCTAAGTTACGGCTTCAGCTCTAAGTTACGGCTTCGGCTCTCTGATCAGATGACTGGATCTAATTCCGGGTCGTCTCTTTCCACTCTTTCTTGCAGTGTGCTGAAGAATTCTTCACGATTCGGCGTGGCAAGTGCGGTCAAGTTGGAGACAGGGATCGAGGTTTTGTACCTGATCTTCGACCCCAAGTGTCTGCCAGACGTTCCACAGTCCTTTCAGGCTCAAGCCAGAGATGCCTTTTACGACCCGATCCAAACGTCTCAGGGGGTTATAGAACGAAAGGTACGCTTTCTTTATCTTCTCCTCGATGAGTTCTGCCGGTACACTATCTCGATGAAAGACTGTGTTGGTTCCGGAAACATTCGCCCAGTTGTCGTCGAAGATACGATCTTTAGTTCTGTCCCAGTCCACCGTCCCGGGGTAAGGCGTCAAAATAGAAAATTGAGCTTGATGGGCGTCCAGTTGCCTGGCGTACGCGATGGTGCGATCGATGTCCGCTTCGGTCTCGTACATAAAACCGATAATAAACGAGGTGAGCGCTCGGATGCCGTGATGGCGCAAAAGCTCAACCGCTAGTATTCCTGTATCGAGTTTCATCGCTTTGTTGCAGTACTTGAGAACGTGCTCATTTCCCGATTCAACTCCAAGAAAGACATTGGAGCAGCCAGCCTTGGCCATGTGTTCCACAAGGTCAGGATGTTTGACCAGAATATCAGCTCGAGATTGGCACCACCAGTAAACCTGCAATTTGCGTTCGATGATCTCTGCGCAGAGATCATGAATGCGCTTGACATTCGTTGTTAAAAGGTCGTCGACCAGTAATACGCCCTTAAATCCAAATTCTTCCACCAATCGCTCCATCTCGTCGACTGAAAGTTGTGCCTCGCGCGAGCGCCATTTCCTCTTTTGATACAAAGTCGGCACAGAACAGAACGTGCAGGCGTACGGACAACCGCGGCTGGTGATCACACTGGTCACCGGCACCCCCCTCAGCCGCGTGGCTTTATAAGGTTCCATGTTCAAAAGGTGACGCGCCGGACCCGGCAGATTATCGACTGCCTCTATATCGGGACGCTGCGGATTGTCCACCACGACGCCATCTTCTTTATCGTACCACGACAGGCTCGGTACTTTTGCGGGATCGAAGCGCGTGCCCTTTTTGGCAAGTTCCCGCGCCAGAGCAGAAGCAGCAAGCTCTCCCTCGCCGCGGATAACAAAATCGACAAAGTCGAGCTTGAGGGTCGTCTGAGTTGTAAAGGTCACATGCGTTCCACCCAGCAATACACGGCAGCCAGCATCGTGAGCTTTACGGGCATACTCAAGCACCGAAGGATACTGCGCCGTGGTGCACGTAATGCCCACCAGGTCGAACCCGTCGTACGATTCAGTTCCCTCATAAGAAGGTCATATCCCTCACTTCGACCTCGTGACCATCTGCATCAAGTTTGCTCGCAATGTAGAGTAATCCCAAGGGTGGGAGGATGACACGGGTGGCGTGATAGAGCGAATGCATAGGGGGCGTAATCAACAATATTTTCAGCATCTAACTCTCCGTACAATCATATTTAATTAAATAGGGAAATAGACTGAATTTCTGGGGATTTGCATGCTTGGTGTAGAGGCAATTTTATCGTAGTGAAGGGCCATGGGAGCTTTGAGCCACCTATGGCGTTCGCTACCGGAATACCGCTTTTGAAGCTGCCGGTTTTTGCTAACAAGCAATCATACTCTTTCCAGATGCAGTACAGACTCACGTACTCTAATTCATTTATCCTATACAAATAAAGGTATTTGAGCTTAAGAGCTGTTTTCGGCCTATTTTCGGTCGTATCACGCCTTAAGTGGTGAAAAGAGTGCCAACACCGTTCAACGGTCAATTGTCGAAACGAAAAGCTCCAAAATCGAACGTGCCAAATCTCAGCTTTCAGTGAATTAGCATTTTGCTGCTATTTTATGGGCTCTTTATTACACTTCAAGACCTAGCGATGCCGCTGCCTCTCTTATCTGCTTCCAGGTATCAGCTTCCACAAAAATGCCTTTTTCTTGTCTCTTCTGGCGTTCTCTCTCTCCTTTTTCTCCGGGGATGAGTATTTCGTCGAATCCGGGCGCAAGCCGGGAGCTCTTAACGTAGTCTTTTAGGCTCTGGACCTGCTCTGTGAAGTAGTCGAGGGGCTTGAAGCTGGATATATCTATGGCCATCGCAAAGATCCCGTTTGCTCCTTTCAGGGGAGAATTAGCCTGACTGCATCCGGCTCCCGTGAGGGCTCCCGACAGGATGTCGATCATAAAGGCAAGTCCGAAGCCCTTATGTCCAGCTATGTCCCCCAAGGGCAGAACGGATCCCTGGGGAGGACCGTAGAAGTCCTCTGGGTCTGTTGTGGGATTGCCCTCTGAGTCGATGATCCATCCCTTTGGAGTGCGTTCGTTTCTGTTCCTCTGAACTATGATCTTGCCCTCAGCCACGACGCTGCAGCTTATGTCCAGCGTTATGTGCCCCTTGTCCACTGTGGGAACGGATATGCTGATAGGATTCGGAGAAAGCCTCCTTTCTTTTCCGCCCCAGGGAGACATAAATTGCCCGGCGCCGTGGTTGTTGACCATCATAACCCCGATCATCCCTTCTTTTGATGCGATAGGGGTGTACTCGCCGAGCCTTCCAACATGGTTGGAGTTGAAGCTTCCGACTGCGCTGATTGAGCATTCTTTTGCTTTCTGGACGGCGATCTCCATCGCCTTAATACCTGTGGGATGTCCAAACCCCCAGTTTCCGTCTAAGAGGGCTGTACTCGGAGTCTCTGTGTCTATCTGTGTCTCTGCCTGTGGGATTATGCCACCCTCTTTTATGAACTTGATGTACCGGGGGATCCTTATGACTCCGTGGGAATCGTGTCCTGTAAGGTTGGAGTTTACCAGGACTCGTGATACTACTCGGGCTGTCTCCTTTGACGCTCCTGTCGCCCTGATTATCTGTTCCGTGATTTGGGTTAACTCTTCGACCTTGAATACAGGCAATTGGATCTCCTGTTGTAGAATGTTTGGGGGAATGCCTCCACTCACAAATAACGGTATTCTGTCATCTGGGGCTTGCGGCGGATAGCTCCCAGGGGTGGGGTTTGAAGTCCCACACCGGAGCGCTGATGTCGAGACGCGCCGAAGGCGGCAGGCTCGCCGTGCCTTCACTTTATGTGTGGATAATTGGTGAGGATACCGCTATCAAAGGAATTCTGACAGTCTCTTATCTCAAGGCTCTATCCGTATGGGCAGTTCACATTTCTCTGACCAGATGACCGGGTCTGATTCCGGGGCGTTTGATTCCCGAAAACTGGCAGTATTTGAGCGTATGATCGGCATGAAGCGTGTGCTCTATCCCCTATAGGCGGCGACTACGAGCTCTCCGGGCTCTAATTGATAGACCTTCTTTGTCCCATCGGGGTGTCTGAGTGTGACCTCGGGAGTCCCCTCTCTAAAGAGCCAGTATTGGTCGAAGTCGTGGTAGTGGATCTCTACAGTAGTGTTGGCTGGAAGCACATATTCGTGAAAGGAGGGAATATCTATTTCGTCGAGGATCTCGAACAACTGGGGGAATATTCTTTCTTTCTCGGCGAGTCTTACAACGCCCATATCGACCGTGATGTCCATAATATCGATAGATCGTATTTCTCCGTGCAAAATAGCAAAACTTCGCACTAAAGCAAAGTTGAATTTGTGCTTATCACATCTTTCTTATTTTATCTCTTATTTGGGCGGCTCTTTCAAATTCTTGATTGGCCACGGCGTGTTTGAGCTGTTCTTCAAGATCTGCTTTTGGACTCTGCGGCCTCGTGCATTGCACGTCTTCTGCCCAGTTTTTCAGAAAGGCTATCTCCCAGCTTGTTTCAATTTCATCCTCTTTCTTGTATTCTCTGAAGAAGCATTCAATCTCTAGTATTCCGTTTTCTATGGTTTGCATTGCTTGCTTGTAATCCTTTTTCTGAAGGCGGATGGAGCCCTTAGCTTTGGTGTTCATCATTATTACGTAGGGCCTGTATTGTTGAAACTCCCATTTGTCGTCCTTATTAACGGCGTATTTTTTTACAAAGTCGAAGACCTTCAAGTTTCTTTGTGTGTCTCTTTCTACGCCTTCGTATTCCTCAAGACCGAGTAAGCTCAGGTATCTGTAGTAGTATTGTATGGCTTCACACTGGAGTTTGGCGCAATCGTTGCTATCCAGTCCGAATCCCTCTTCTGTTCCATATTTGGCTCTATACTGTTCGATGGAGGAAAGATAATATTCCAAGAGGGACTCCTTGCCGTATGGCCTCCGTCCGTCAGGTCTTCCCGACACCTCCATCTGCCTGAGTCCCATACTGATGCGCAACTGTATCTTCTCTTTGCCGTCGCTCCCCTTTATCTTTCTGACGGATATTTGATCGGATTTGTAGTCCCATCCTTCAAGTATGGGTGTTATATCCTTGTTCATATTAACTACCCTGTGAGAAATCTCTTACCAGACAACGAATCATCACTTAGGCCTGCTTGTCCTGTGGATTCCGGGCATCGAGAAATGTTTTCAAGGATTGGGGACTCTCGCCGGAGGGGCGACCTGCTAAAAGCCCACTACACGCAAATCCTCATCTAAGTCTGGCCAGTGGATGAATGCCCCATCCGCGAAGATTTCGAAATGGTTGTGTTCCTGTAGTGTCCCATGCCATAAACGAGGGTATCAGACCAAGGGCACAAGAATACTAGGGCCATCCACCAGGTCCACCGTCAGTGCATCATCACTCACGTTGACCTGTTGTGCACGGGCATCCTGCATATCACCGACCAAAGAAGTCATACCAGCTCTCCAGCAACGTGTCGCGATACTCGTGTACCAAGCTCGCGATGGTGTTGAGTTCCATCCGGCTGTATCCGCCCGTCTGTTGGAGGGCTACCGGACCAGCCAGAATTTTGCCACCATGTTCTCGCGTCTCACATGAATGTGCGGTGGCTCACCACGAGCAAGTGATACAAGGAAAAGCGATAAGGTCCTATTCTCAGGACAGTAGGCATTATGAAGCAACTGTCATTATTTGTGTTGCCTACCTAACGTCTCCTAATCAAAGCATTAGTATTGAGTATAAATCCGTTGCCATTAAGTTGCAACGGGAGTCAAAGTAAAAACTCGGGCAAGTTTTGTTGCTGTCTTTACATCTTCCTGACGGAGTGCCTGTCTCACATCATCCAACTTTTGCGCATCCTCAAGAGACAAGTACGGTGACCAACCTTCTTCTGTATCCACTAATTCGATATCAACTTCAGCCACATATTGTCCCTCATGGACTAACTTTGTATGACGTCTTTTTGTCACGATCTCCTCCTTGTGAAATTCTTTGACCAATATTCTGGATCAGGTCTGTAGGCTGTGATCAAAACAGCCGGAGCAGTAGCATTCTTTGGAATACCCCATACCACATGCATTGCTTCGCCTTGAAGGTCTTTTTGTAATACAAGAACACAAGGTCCTTTTTGATAATGAGGATAATCTTCCAGAACTATGGCCTCTTTAACTCCTGTCACAATGTCCATAACAAGAATGCCGTCTTCGGATAATTCATCATAACCATGAGCTGATATCTTCACCTCTCGACTTTCGATCAAATCGAGGATAAGTTGAAATGTTTTACTCATTCCAGATTGTCAAGGGGGCGCTAGGCAGGTTCACCATATTTTCTCATGAAAAGATTTACAGCTTCTAACATTATGGAAATCCGATTTTTATCGTTCACTTCATCCCATTCACCATGAGCAGCATGATTTCTAAGCCCACCCCATGAAGTAATATCCTTAACATCTTGTTTTGTTATTACACCTTCTTCTCTTAGAACTTTTGCATAAGTATCCAAGCATGGCTTCTTACCTCCCAGGTTCAAATCAGATTCTTCGATCCAATTTCTCAGAAATTCCTCTAATGCAGCCCCACTGATTACGGCTGGTGCAGCAGGATGGACGCCTCTTGAATTTAGGAGAGTGTTCGCTTGATCGAGGAAGTCAGAAACAACATCGATTTGAGCTTTTCGTTCAATTGAAATACCCTCAAGAAGGCCATTTTCAACATATCTAATAAATGCTTCTAAATTGCTGACGACTATTTGTGAAAGGTATACATCATGCTGTTTTTGATCAACTTTGCTGAGATTCTTAAAGAAAGAGCTTCTTTCACCTGAATAAACTCTATGGAATTCCATCGCTTCTGCAAGTAACCCAGGACCCGAGCTTCTCCGCCCGCTTTCAATAATTCTTTTAGCTTGGTTCACCAGATCATCCGTATTCATAGTTTATTACCTCTTGGAACGGATTCATCATGACACATAATAACGTTCTAATCAAACAATTATTATTCAGTATAAAGCATTGATAACTCAATAAACTTCTTAATATTACAAGTTAAAAAATTAATGGTCAAGTACTTTTTTTGTTTTTTCAATAACCTCATCTCGGAGCATAGTTTTGCCTTGACGAATTTCCCGATATTCCCTAAATTGTTGATTCGGAGCGAGCACTTATAAGGAATAATCTGAAGATGGCTGATAGCACCTACGATCTGAAAATATCAAGCTTGCGTGAGGTTGTGGAGAAGAGCGACTTGGCAGGTCCTCCGACTATTGATCTGGTGGCAAGAGCACAGAGGGGCGTGAGGCGAATGGGTCAAAGACTGGGGGTCTTTCCGGCGTCGTTTAACCCCATTACTGTATCTCACGCCGAACTCATCTTCGAGGCGGCAGAGTCTGCCAGATTAGATGAGATACTCCTGGTGTTGGACAAAAAGGCAATGGATAAAGAGATCTTCGGAGCCTCCTTGGAGGATAGGCTTTTTATGCTTATTCTGTTCTCCCAAGACAGCCCGAGTATCTCTGTGGGGTTATCCAATAAAGGCCGTTTCTTGGACAAGCTCCCACCGTTGGAGAAGCTATATCCTCCGGATACGGAGATTTTCTTCATCGTGGGCTATGACACTATCGCAAGAGTGCTGGACAGGAAGTATTACGAAGACAGGGATTCTTCGCTTGATAGCCTCTTTGCAAAGAGCAAGTTTCTGGTGGCAAACAGGGGGGATAAGGGAATAGATGAAGTACATAATCTAGTTGAGATGGAGGAAAACAGGAGATTTTGTGACAGGGTGGATGTTCTTAAGATATCGGAACTTACAGCTTTTATCTCATCTACCAAGGTTAGAGATTGCACAAAAGAAGGGAAGCGCATTAGCGACCTTGTGCCTCCCCAGATCGAGTCCTTTATTCACGGGATGGGACTCTACAGAGGAAGTAGACAGTAGAGTATGCAGGGTACCGCCGCCTATCCCTTAAGATTTCTTCGCTGCCCCTTGACTTCGCTCTGGGCTTCGGCTCGCAATGACTGATGGGAAGAGGTATCATTGCGCGGAGGTTTATCCCGAAGCAATCGCCGTTGGACCGTCTTACCCTATATGCTCTCTATCGTATCTTCAGCGTCTCCTCCAATCCCATAAGCGTGGAATACATCGCCTGTAGTGCCGTAATGGGAATAGAATTTTTTCGGGCATCCTCGAACATGGGACCTACACAGATGCTAAACTCAGTAGGATACCCTTTCTGTATATCCTGGAGAGCGGAGTGAGTAGCTTTACTGCTGGCTAAGGGTGATGTCATCACCCGCTCAACTGCATCCTCTACTGTACCCTGACACCACGTTTTGACGTGATAGGGACCAAGATCAATCAAGGGGATCCCTTTTGCTTCAGCTAAAGCGCTGAGTTCGCGAACCATGCCGACGTACTCCCTGGCGAGTAGCCGGTTTGATAAAAGGCCAGCATTATTCTGTCTTGAGAGGGTAGCAATAAGTCCAATCGGTATCCAGCCTACCATCTTTGACCACGTGGAGGACAGCACAGAATCGGAGGCTTGTGTGGTGAGACCTGCCTTTTGGAATATATCTACACTATATGCAACCCGCTCCGACGTCCCGCCGTCCAGTTCGCCAAATTGTGTAAGTCCATCGTACGTCCATTTCACCACACCTGGCTCCGGACGTTCTCCTGCGACGACGGCCACAGCCCCGATCACCTTTTCTTTCCCGAACGTGTCAGCCAAAAGTTGGTCTTTTATCACTCCGTTCTGAACAGAGGACACCGAATCGCGAACGCGTATATGCTCTGTATTCATTAGCGCTGCCTGTGTGTCCTGGGCTTTCATTGCGAAGATCAGGAAATCGCATTCCCGGAGGCTTTGAGGATCATCTATGGCATCGATCTGAACTGTGAATTCCTGAAGCCCGGTGAGACGGAGTCCGTCCTTTCGAATGGACTCAATATGAGCTCCCGGGCGACCTATTATAGCTATCTCACATTCTCCACTTTTGGCTACAAGCGCTGCAATAGTGCCGCCCAGTCCGCCAGGTCCAACAATTACCACCTTTTTCATGGTCTGTTCCGTTCCTGTCTTAATTTCGTAGGGCGCGGGTTTACTCCGCCCTTACATTGTCATAGAGAGCCTCGATCCACAATGGACACCTTCATCTCTACCCTCTCCAAGGGATTATCCCTTCTATCTTTTGGAACCTGTACTATCTTCTCTGCCACGTCAATGCCCTCTATCGCCTGACCGAAAACGGTGTATTTCCCATCCAAGTGAGTCACAGGGGCTACACATATAAAGAACTGACTTCCGGCGCTGTTGGGATCGGAGGATCTCGCCATCGATAATATCCCTGGTAGGTGCTTTCGGGAGTTGAACTCAGCGTCAATGGTATATCCGGGGCTGCCTGTTCCATCATCGCCTCGATCTTTGTTCTTGCTATTCATATCGCCTCCCTGAATCATAAATCCAGGGATCACGCGGTGGAAGATCGTCCCGTCATAGAATCCCGTTTTGGCGAGTTTTTTGAAGTTAGCCACGTGGTTTGGGGCATCTTTGAGGAAGAACTCAAGCACTATCTTTCCGAACTTGGTCTCGATGACAGCAACTTCGTTAGGATCATCGGGATCTTTCTTTAAGGCGTCTTCTCTATGCTTTTGCACGCTGTTGTTCAGTTGATTATTGATATTTGAAGCTTCCTTACCAATCTGGTTCGCTTTTTCTACCACATCGCCCTCCTGGTATCTTTTCTCAAGATCAGATAAAGTTATGTCGAGGTCGTCAAGCCTCTTTTCAGATTCGGAAGTTGCGATCCCGAGGACCGCAGCGTCTGAAACACTTTGCCACCCGGACTTTATAGCTTTTTGGGCCTTTCTGATGGCGTCACTTGCAACAGATTTGGCCTGCCTGTCGGCGTTGCTCTTAGCCAGATCGGCTTTATGCTTGGCCAAGAGAGCTGACTTTTTGGCGGCCTCGTAGTCCTTTTGCTGGATCTTCGCCTCGGCTTCAGCAAGCGCATTTTGTGATTCCGCCAGGTCAGCCCGGGCGTACTTCTCGGCACCTGCGGCCTGTGCAGCTTGGATAGCCCCTTCAGCTTCGCCTATCTCCTTTTGAGGGACATTAGAACACCCCAAGGAAGTAAACAGTAGGCAGTAGGCAGTGGACAGGGCAACCCAGCCCATCCCTATCTTGGAAACAGCGCTGTCTGTGCGTGTTGGCACACAGACAGCTGTGCCAAGGATATTAGATTTGATCATCTGTGACCCCTTTCGTTATAAATATAGGTGCCGCATCAAGAAATAGCACTAAAATCCAGCAATGAATAATGTAGGGGCAGTGTTCCCCTGCCTCTAGGGCGAGGAGACCTCGCCCCTACACGGTGTTCAATCAGTACTAGATAACTCTGACAGTATACTAGGCAAGGGTGCTATTTCACAATGTGGTGTCTATGACTAAAGAAGAGACTAACTTAACTCTATAAAGGTAGGGAAAACCTGTGTCCAAGTCAAGATGAAAGTGAATGTGCCGTCGGGAGTTTTGAATCAGATAGATTAAGATTGGATGAGATCTTAAGTATTCTTTTTATGACATTCTTCCAATTTTCCCTTTCAGTCCAATCGCGCGATCGACAACGGAGAGGAAAGCTACCAAACCGAGGTTAGCTTCATCTGTGTCTAATTGCTCACTTTCGGATTTCTTAACCAGGTACTTGTAGATTCTCAGAGAGAGGGCGATTGAGACTAATTCCCCTTGCTCGTCTTCTTTAAGGGACGTTTTAACTCCCTCTTTCCAATCTTCTAACGTGTCTATCAGTCCCTCTAGGACTAATATAGCTTCGAGGTATCTTTCTCTTTGATAGGCATTTATCGAGGCTTGGATAACCTGTCTAGTCTCTGTGCGCTCGCGTGGAGCAAGAAAGGAAGATCTGCTGCCAAGTCTGGCTCCTGCGGATTTTAGAAGATCTGTTACGTATAGGTCTCGTCTGTAGGCATCCAATCCTACCAATCTGTAGAAGGTCTTGCCGTCTCCTGCCATCTCTGCGATTGATGAGAGCAGTTGTCTTTTGATTATGGGTGATTTGAACTGGGGATAGGCGTCAAAGCAGAGCCATACGATGTCCCTCTCTCCAAGCTCTGCAAGGGCGTCTACTACGACGGGGAGTATCTGATGGTTTCTCCTTTCGTCCTGCGCTAATTTCTTGAGGGCATCTATTGCTTTTCTATCTCCGATCTTTCGCAGGGACATAACAGAGTTTATGCGGACCTGGAGGTCCGGGTCATATAGGTGGTCTATGAGGGGCTTTGTCCCTTCGTGAGAGCCTATCTGTCCTATTGCCCATGCTGCCTGGGGCTGTATGTTGGCTTCGGGGTCATCCAGCTTTTCTATCAAGGCTGTTAGAGCTTTTTTGTGTCCTATCTCTCCCAGGGATCTTGCTGCCTGACGTCTGACTTCCTGGCTGGGGTCGTTCAGTGCTCTTATCAGGTCGTCCACAGCCAGGGGACTCTTCAGCACTCCCAGGATTCTTGCGGTTCTGAACCTGTCGCTTTCAGTATCGGACCTGGAGAACAAGTACAGGTTGTAGAATACGCTGAAGGGGTTGGATGTCCAAAGGTTTCTTATGACCTCGCCTGCTCCAACTTGGCTCGACTCTTTGACGTCGGGAAAGAAGTGTCCGCTGATAAGGGTCAAGGCAGAAGATAGCAAGAATATAATCTGAAGGCTCCCAACTGGGAAGTTTCCGATGGATAACTGCACCTCGGACAAGGTTTCGGCTAGGTATCCTCCTGCTATGGGGGCAACAAAGGCGGCTATCCCTGAGAACATGGCGTAGATAGCAATGTAGATAGATCTTCTCTTTTCAGGAGTGACCCTTAAAAGCAGGTTGAAGGAGGTTAAGGTGATAGCTGCGGTGGACATGCCGCCAAGAATGTGGACTATGGGGATAAGCTGGTAGTTATCCTTTGTGTTGAACATCCACAGGATAGGCAGGAACATGGCGATTGACGTGCTTATCTTGAGTATGGGTTTATTGCCGAATTTATCGGAGAGGAATCCCCAAAAAGGGTATGAAAGGATGGTGCTCAGCGTTCCCAAAGCGGTAAAGAGGGCTATCGTGGAGTAGTTTATCTTAAGCTCTTCTATCATGAAGACGGCGTAAAAAGGAGCTGCGATTCCAGTTGCGAAGGACCAAAAGGCGATAAAGAGGGAGAACTTCAGGAAATTCTTATCCTGGAAGGGTAGTTTCCAAAGATAAGATATGGTCAGGTTCTCTTCTCTTTTTGGAGGAGGCTCAGGCCTTTGAAGGAAGAAGATAGTATCCAGTGCGATGAAGACAAAGGCGACTCCAAAGATTATTAGAAAGCCGTTGTATCCTTCGGGGAAGCCCTCGGGTCGACCGCTGAATTTGTCCAGGACCTTTCCGGCAGCCAATGCGACCAGCATGCCCACTGTTCCGCCGACTGTGTTTCGCCTGCTGAAGAACCTGCCCCTCATATTTTCGGGCACAAGGTCGGAGGCCCATACCGTCCAGGCTGGTACTGCCATTGAAAAGGCGAGACTGGAGAGGAATATAAGGGCTACTAAGGTGGTAATCCAGAGGTCTTGCGGGACAAAAAATGGTATGAAGATGGGCAGCGTCCACAGCGTTCTGAAGGTTTCGGCAAGAGATACTACATAGGCTTTTCTGCGGCGGAGTTTCTCGACGAAGATGGACGCAACGGGCTGAAAGAGATTGGTAAGCGCCGGAAGGGAAGCAAGGATTCCTATCTGGAAGTTAGAGGCCCCAAGAGTAAGCGCCAGCCCTGTGAAGAATACTCCGTTGGTGAGGCTGAACCAGCTTGTTCCGAATATACTCTGAAAGATGATCAGCCTCATCCCTTTGAGCATCTGGACTCTTGTAAGTTCGTTGCGAAGTTCTTCGGGTACTTCAGTTGGTCCAGGCTTGTTTCTCGGAAACTTACTCCTCATCGGTCTTATTGGAATCGTTCAAATTAGACTCCTTCTCTCCTTCTACGGTTTGGTGGGACCATGCTGTTCCCCTGCGGGGAGTATAGAGTACTTTTTCCTTCTCTTCCTTTTCCTTACAGGGATGGCACAGGCTTGCAGTTGGAATTGCCTCTAATCTGTCTTTGCCTATGTTGCTGCCGCATACTTCGCACGTGCCATATGTTTTGTCCTCTATCTTTTCTAACGCTAAATCGATGTCGTTGAGTTCTATCCTGTCGCTATCTCCAAGCGCCATCAGCAGTTCCAGGGAGGACGATACTGACGCACTATCGGTGGCTGTGTCGGCCTGATCGGAGGGACGCTCATGCTGAAGCTGTCTTATATTATCCTCCTGGAAGTCAATTCCCTTTATGATCTCCTTTTGACGTTCCAGCAGTAGTTTCTTATAGAATAGTAACTCCTTTTTCTTCATCAAAATCTCCAATAGACAACCTGCCGATTCCTCCCCTAAAAGTTCTTTCGATACTTTTTGGAGGCCCCTTTCATCGTGAGGAGAAAAGCAAAATTACAGTCAATATGAATTGTTCGGAAAATAATGGCGCATGAGCTCCAAAAAAGATCCTGATCTTTTCTCAAAAGGAGTGCTTTCAACATTCTTTGGGACTTCGATTAGAATTTCATTGATTTTGCGCTCAAATAAAGGATAATGCCGATCAGTTGTCAAGTGAAGCTTTTCTATCCTGTTTCGTATTATTCCCTAACTCTTTGTCTTGTTTGGAGATAAAGGCTATTGACTTTCTTCTTGTTTCGTGTTATTTTATGGTATTCCCCTTGTTCCAGTAGAAATTTAGTAGAAGTTTGGTAGAAAAGTCAAGGTCAATCGGTTCGACAACTTCAAAGAAGTAATGCCAGAGGTCAAGACGGACCGCAGGGATATTCCAGTGGATCGATGACTACAACAGAAAGCGTTTCCATTCGTCCCTGGGATGCAGAACTCCACAAGAATGGTAAAGAAGATTTTATCTGCTGCCTCAGGGTGCTCAATAAATGTCGACTTTCTGGGGGTCACTATACCTCCTCTATCATTTTCTGCTTTTATCTGGGAATGGGAATAGAATTTATCAAGCACCTTATCTTGGGATAGTTATGTCTAGTTTGGCTATGGATGGAGCAGTTGTATAAGGAGGGACTATGAGGCACACTGAAGAGCTTGCCTGGGTACACAGAGACTTTGAGGAGTTTTCCAAGGGTCTCTTCGACAATGGGGGAGATAACCTCTATGTGAACGCCAGGGGAACCATAGAGACGATCCACAGGTTCGATGTCAATAACGACGGCTATGTGGACATTGTGTTCCCCAACTCTCATGGCTACATCGAGCGCGGACCAACATGGATTTACACCCAGGCAGGGGGCCAAGACTGGCCCAGGGCTGAGTTGCCCAACGACAGTGGATGGATGAGTCGGGTCGTGGATGTCGACGGCGACGGGCACCTCGACCTGATCGTAGTGAATGCGGAGAACGGCGTTACATCGGAGCTGGACTCGTACATTTACTGGGGCGGCGCTGACGGGCTGAGCGGAGATCGCACCGAGCTTCCAACTGCAGGCGCATACGATGTGGCCCTCTTTGACCTCACGGGTAACGGGTGCTTGGACATCATCTTGCCATCGGCATGGGTCGACCACCACAACGCTGGAAGACCCCGACTCATGCACGTGTACCAGCAGATTGAGCCACGCAGGTTCAAAGATGCATCAGAGCGCTATGGGCTTCTCGGCGTCGCGGCCCTCTCGGTCGCCTGCGAAGATCTGAACGGAGACGGCTGGCCTGAGCTCGTTGTGGCCAACTACCGCGAGGAATTCGAGTACGATACCGACTCTTTTATTTACTGGGGAACGGAAGACGGCTTTGACACTACTTCGCCTCTCAGTCTTCCCTCTCATTATGCGATGCAGGTTGTTCTGGGTGACCTGGATGGAGACGGGGCTAAGGAGATCATCTTCACCGGTGGGAACAGTATCTACATCTACTGGAACAGGGGAGGCAGCTTTCGGCCCGACGACCTTACGGTTCTGGAAGCCGAAGGCAACACCACTATGTTCAGCCGGGGCGCAATACGTGTGGAAGTAGCCGATGTGGACGGCGACGGCAGGAACGAGCTTGTCCTCGCCACGCTGGAAGGAGTAGAGATACGGGCACAGGACGACCTGAACAAAGTGGCGGCCCTGCTGCCGATGAAGTACTGTAGCTGGGTGGAGAGCGCTGACCTCGACGGTGACGGCCGGCTCGACTTGTTGATGTCCAGGTACCAGAACGGAAAGACATATGAGTCCGAATCGGCTGTTTTTTGGAACGGTCCGGAAGGATTCTCGTGCGACCGCGCCACCTGGCTTTCCACGGCGGGTGCAGTGGGATGCACCGCGGGAGACTTGGACGGCGATGGTAGACCAGAGATCATTTTCAACAATACACTTCGCGGCCCGTCCCAGTTCGATCCCGATTTTCCTGTCTACGTCTATCTCGGTAACGAGCAATGCGAGTACGACGCTTCCCGGAGGCTGGAGCTTCCAACAGGAGGGGAAGCCAACACCTATGCATTGGCGGATCTGGATCTTGACGGCTATCCTGATCTAGCGTTTACGTCCCCGGAAGGCCTCCGGGTATTTCACGGCGGCCCCGACGGACTGCTGCCGGACAGGTACTCCATCCTGCCCTGCCGGGCGCAGAAGATTCACTACGTGCTGGTAGGCGACTTCAACCGCGACGGCTGGCTGGACCTGCTTGCAGTCGCCTACACCTACGACGACAAGCCCGAGACCATGGCAAACTCTTCGGTGATCTTCTACGGCTCGCCTTCCGGGTTTTCCCCGGACCGTTCGACCGTACTGCCGACATATTGCGGCGGAAACGCTCAGCTCGCCGACGTCAACAAAGACGGCTGGCTCGACATCATCGTCTATAACAAACGAGGATATCTGTCAATGTACCTTGGAGGTCCGGATGGATACTCTGAAAAGAGAATGTGGAAGGTCCCCCTCGAAGGATCCGGTGCAGGCGGTGTGGCTGCCATCACCTGCGCCGACCTGAACGGGAATGGCTGGATGGACTTGATCGCGGTAGTCATGGGCCACTACACCCGCGACGACAGCGGATTCTACATCCTTTTCGGCGGCCCTGATGGTTATTCCCAGGATAGAATCGAATTCCATCCCACAGACGCTTCAAGCATCCTGGTGTCTGTTGCGGACCTCAACAACGACGGGAACCTGGACCTGCTTGTCCCGGCTTATTCGACTAAATTCTCCCGGGAGTTGCCAGCCTACATCTTCTGGGGTGATGGAAAGAGTTTCGACTTCGAGAATCCCCAGGTGATCCCCTGCGATTCCTCGTGTGCTTTCATGGCTGTTGACATAACTGGCAATGGCTACCTCGACCTGTTTACGGTCTGCCACCGCAATGATCTCGGACACCAGGTGGACTCCCTGCTCTTCTGGAACGGACCTGAGGGGATTTCATTTGACCGGGTTACCCGTTTGCCGGGTCTGGGACCCCATCTTGCATCTCCGCGGGATTTTGGAAATGCCTATACCCGCGAGCCACATGAGAATTACCTTTCGCCGGCCTACAATATGAAAAGCGCCAAGCCCGTCATGTTGAGCTGGAAGGCGGAGAAGCCTGAAAAGACGCAGCTCAGGTTCCAGCTTCGCTGGGCGGAGAGCCAAGACAAACTTAAAAGTGTCCACTGGAAAGGACCGGCAGGGGAGGGAAGCTTCTATGAAGAGTCAGGGGAGCAGATCAATGGAGTGGATAGGGATGCCAGATGGCTGCAGTACAAGGCGACACTGGTTTACCTGAACGGCTGCCGTTCACCGAAGCTGGAGGAAGTCCGCGTGGATTTCGAACGGTAAGACGCTGGACGTGTAGCTCCATCGACGAGCTATGAATTGGCTTATACAGAAGAAAGCATACAGTCTGTATATAATTCCTACAAAACTTATGATAATTAGGCCACAACAGAATGATATTTATAATATTACACGTGTTTTCTTAATATTTCAGTGGGGTCTTATATAGCTCATATTGCTGTATATAGGTTCTTAGCATAGAAAACTGTATAAGCCCTAGTTCGGCTGAAGAGACAATGAAGAAAGTCGAAGCGCGAGACTCCAAGATCAATGGCAGGGGCCTGTTCGCCGCGCGTCCGATGGCCCAAGGCGAGGTCATCCTTGCCATTGACGACTCCGTCGTCATCAGCGCGGACGACCCGGTCCTCAGCAAGCTGATCGGTAGCGAACCCGATCCCTGTGACTACCTTCCGGACGGCACGGTCATCCTCATGCAGGAGCCGGAGCGTTATATCAACCATTCCTGTGATCCGAACGTCCACGTTTACAGCGTGGATAAAGAGCGGCTCGTGTTGGCCATGCGTGGGATCACTGAAGGAGAAGAACTCGTCTTTGACTACGCTATCGGCGAGGTCGGCGGTGACTGGCTCGACTGTCTGTGCGGGTCACGCAACTGCCGAGGCCGGCACCGATCTGATTTCTTCGCCTTGCCGGTCGCCAAACAGCTTGAGTATCTCCCGTATCTTGGTCTTCCGTTCGTCCAAGTGCACCGGGATAGAATCTTGGCCCTACTGAAGGCAGAAGGCGAACAACCGCATCCAGCCGATTTCCTGAAGTCCGCGGCTGATGCCGGCTAGTTATGCCGCTGTTCTTGTGAAGATCCGATACACCAACTCAGTTAACGGAATCATGCCCCAGATGAGAAAGGAGGAACGGTATGTCGAAGTGCTCGAGCAAGCCGCTCATCGCGTTGGTGATGGGAGATGCAGCGGGGATCGGGCCAGAACTGATGATCAGGGCGTTGCAGAACAAAGACCTGGCTTCATGGGGCTCCTATTTGGTAATCGGGAGCCTCCAGATAATGGAACGAGCCGCTGATGCACTAAACGAACAAGTGGCTTTTACGCCAGTAAAGTCAGTCGACCATACCCACGTCGCCACAGACAAGATTGCGGTCCTTCACTGTGAAGTAGAAAAGAATCCGCATTTTTGCTGGGGCGTTCCTGACGCCATTAACGGAGCCAATGCTGTTGCGCAGATGAAAAAGGCTGTGGGACTGGCTGTTGCGAACAAGGTTGATGGCGTTGTCATCGCCCCTCTCAACAAGGAGGCCATGCACATGACCGGATTCCAATTTCTTGATGAGATGGCATTCTTGGGTAGCCTCACGGGCACGCAAGTGAGAACCGTGGTGACATGGAACAACATCTTTCGGTCGTCTTTGACTGGACACGTGCCGTTACGTGAAGTCGCGGATCTGGTGACCCAAGAACGGATCGTCCCGCTGATAAAGAACCTTTCAGATACCATGAAGCGCCAGGGGGTCGCATCGCCTCGAATCGGGGTAGCCGCCTTGAATCCCCATGCGGGTGAAGGTGGTGCCTTTGGCGATGAGGAGATCCGCGAGATTGCACCAGCCGTTGAATCGGCCAAAAAGATGGGTATCGGTGTTTCTGGTCCCCATCCGGCGGATACCATTTTCGTTCGCGCCATGAAGGGAGACTTCAATGGGATCGTCTTTCTCTATCACGATCAAGGCAACATTGGGATGCATACTGCTGCTTTTGGCAAGGGCGTGATGATTTACAGTGGTCTGCCTTTCCCCTGCGCCGGGCCGACGCACGGCACCGCCTATGACATTGCAGGGCAGGGCAAGGCGGACCCCACCAGTTTCCAGCAGGCCACGGGGGTGATCTGTCAGATGAGCCGCCTTGTGCCTACCAGTGATCAGGAACCAGTAATAAGTGGTCCGTAGCGGGTGGGCGATCGATAACACGTGGCTGTACTGGACCGGCTCCAGCTCGTGCTATTCGGAAGTTGATCTTTCGCTGCGAGCCTTCTACGATCTTTCTGGCTTTGAGGCGCCGTCGCCGTCGGCCAGGAGAGTCTGAAGACTCTTATGTGAGGCGGACTTATTTGCTGCCGACACACTGGGAGGCCGAGAATGCAAAGTGGCTCTTCCACCAGATGAGTCGCCCGGACGGCCGAACTAAGAGGTCCCAGATGGTTTCTGTTGATATTCAACAGCTGCTTTCGTATCTGCCTGCGTAACTGCTCCACGTACAAAACCGCTTGAATTAACTCTGGGAAGCCACAAACTCGACTATAAAGAATAGTAAAATGGGATTCGTCTCTGGTGATAGCGGGAACATGAAGTCCGAGATTAGAACATGAACTTTACGACCGTAAGTTCTGAAGGATCCCTCATCTCAGCTGATTTGTTGACTGAGATTTATTCAGGGGAAGCTCACGGCCAGAAGGCCACATGGGACAAGAAGCTTTCGGCAGTGGCTACAATACGGAACGGGAAAGTGTGCGATAAGAGCAAATACAACATAGAAGACAGGCGTCCATTAAGCAAGGTGGAACGGGCCATGATGACGGGTGTAGATCCGGACTGGTGGGAGCGGATCCAAGGGGCGAGTGGCACTTAAGTAAGGAGACAGTAAACAGGGAGCAGCGGCTCTCCTCCAAGCCGTCATTGCAACGTCTCCCGATTTAAGCTATCGGGTAAACCGGGGGAAGCTAAATATGCTCACTTTAACTGCGTCGTGTGCTTGTTGCTTTCCACTATTTTGACCTCTACAGTTACCCTTCAGACAATTTGGAACTGATACTCAGTCACTGGCGCCGAATATGCATATAGATTATCTCTTCTTTAAGGGCTGTCCCTCCCACGAGCGGGGATTTGAACTCTTGAACGAAGTCCTCCAAGAGGAGGGAGTAACTGCGGATATAGAGCGCATCGAGGTGGACTCAGACCAGCAGGCAGTAGATCTGAAGTTTTTGGTATCTCCGACTATCAGGGTAAACGGAGTGGACATAGACCCCGAGGCCGAGTCTACGAAGCACTATGCGCTGACGTGCAGAGTCTACAAGATAGAAGACGGAAGAGGATGGCCGCTTCCGGCCAAGGATTTGATAAGGAATGCGATAAGGGCTGGTTCTCAGGCTTAAGAGGATACCTGTAAGGGCGAACCTATGTGTTCGCGTGATTAGTCCAAGCTTTTACGGCGGGCACTTGGATCTGCCACTGCAGATTTGTGGAGACTTGCATGGAAAATATAGATTGGAAGCCAGTCAAAGACGAGGCGGTTGAGCTTTTACGGCAGTTGATCCGATTCGACACCACGAATCCTCCGGGAAATGAACTTCCGGCTATTGAATTTGTAGCCGATGTGCTGTCTGATAATGGAATCCAGACTTCTGTCTTGAAGTCTGCTCCGGATAGGGCGAACACGGTAGGGAGATTGAAGGGAACAGGGGAACTTCCGCCCCTCCTTTTACTTTCGCACGTGGACGTGGTGCCCGTAGAACCGGATAAGTGGACGTATCCACCCTTTTCAGCTACTCTCGTTGACGGCTACATCTGGGGGAGGGGCGCAATAGACTCCAAGCTGACGACTGCCGTTGAAATGATGATCCTCCTTCTTCTGTCCCGGCATAAAGTTCCCCTGAAAAGGGATATCATAATCGCCGCTTGTGCGGATGAAGAGATGGGGGGCGCATACGGTGCAAATTGGCTTGTGAACAATCACTACGATCTGATAGAATCGGAGTACTGCATAAACGAAGGCGGAGGATTTGCTATACTCGTGGGAGGGAAGCACTTCTATCTGTGTCAGACCGCTGAAAAGGGCGCATATAACGTGGATCTGATTGCAAAGGGACAGCCGGGACACAGTTCGACACCTCACGATGACAATTCTATCTATCGTTTAGCTCGGACAATAGAGCGCATATCTGAAGAGAAAATGCCTCATAGGGTCACGGATTCTGTACGTAAATTCTTCGAGGGGATCGCAAATGCTCAGGATGACAAAGAGTCAAAAAGATTATATCTGGATATGCTCGATCCCCAGAAGGAGCCAGAGGTCTTGGAAAAGTTACCTGTAGACGCGCCTACTGCCTGGATGTTCGATGCTATGCTCAGAAACACCTGCGCTCCTACTATGTTAGAGGGCGGAGTAAAGAGGAATGTGATTCCGTCTGAGGTGAAGGTCAAATTGAGCGGTCGGACCCTTCCCGATGTAGATGCAGAAGGGTTTATAGAGGAGATGAAGAAGATCGTAGGCGACGACGTGGACATAAGTGCTGAGGGGTTTGCTCGGGGGCTGGAAGCCGGGCACGATACCCCGCTCTTTGGGTATGTACAGGAAGCTATCGCCAAGCATCATCCGGAGGCGTTTGTGATACCATATATGGCAACGGGTGGGACAGATGCGAGGCCTTTTGTAGGGACAAAGACGAAGGTCTACGGCTTCCTCCCGATGAAGTACGAACCAGGGCCTACGTTCTTTCAGTTGTGTCACGGTCACGACGAGAAGGTCTCTGCCGACAACGTTCTCTTTGGGATGCAGGTCCTCTTTGACGTTGTGCGTAGATTAAATGGGCTTGATATATGCAATGAAATCGAACAATGAGTTATAGTTAACATTTGAAAATTTGTGCATCAGCACGCCCTTGTGATGCGTTCTAAATATCGCAGGCAATATCAAGTCTGAAGAGGAGTCTTTTTAAGGTAAAGCAAGAACTTGTCCTGGGGCGCAGTTCAGGGACTGTTGCTTCGCAGGAGTTGGACTGATTATATAGGTGGATTTGTATGATGTGAAGATTTATTGAACATTGTGCAGGTTCAATTTTTTGTATCTTTCTTTTTAAACGACTTCCCACGAGTGGAATCCTTAGCAAGGAGAAAAGTGACATGAGCGAACCGGTAATCGCAGCTAAAAAACCTATTACCCTCGAGCTTGAACCAGACACGTACTACTGGTGCCGGTGCGGACGCTCGAAAGATCAGCCGTTCTGTGATGGATCTCACAAAGGAACTGGATTTACTCCGGTGGAATTTACAGTAGAGGAGAAGAAACGGTTTGTGTTCTGCCGATGTAAGCACACAGGCGACGCCCCGTTCTGCGATGGATCGCATAAGAACGTCTGAAGGAACGGAGAGTTTTATCTAAACATTATAAATGAAGGGTACATCGAAATGGTAAGCGATATTAGTGAACAACTGCACGAAGCTATTGCGACCTTGCTGAGACTTGATAGAACAAAAGCGGAAGGGCCAACTATTGCCGGTCAGATTGAGATCATAGAAAGACTGAAAACCCAGATGGGTTCGTAGGCCCCCACAATGTTGCGGCATTGGTGGATAGTCACAGATCATCCGGTACCTACTCTGTCGTATGGGATGGAAAAGATAATAATGGAAGGAATCTTGCCAGCGGTGTCTATATCTATCGGATGGAGGCGGATGAATTTGCGCAGACTAGGAAGCTGGTCTTGATGAGGTAGGCTCTATAGGCTCGCTTTGAAGTAATGATAAATTGGTGTCAAATAGCTCTAAAATCTGGTGCATATTGGGCAACTTGTAGGAAGCCAAATCTAATGTTTCAATCTTGCTATTGACAGGAGAGGACGTTTAACAACTGCATTGCACTTGACCGTCGCTTAAGCTCCGACAAGTTAATACAGATGCAAGGCAGACAACACCAAGGAGACGATCAACATGTCCGAAGGAGAGAAGAGCCCAGCTACGCAGCATCCCGGGGAGGCCACCTTTCTCGGCCTAACCTCCTGCGAAGACCTATCGCAACTCAATGCCGACGTGGCCATCATCGGAGCACCCATCGCCACACCCTACACTGACTCGGGTCTGTATGCGGCCGGGACGCCGGCGGCCCTCCGTGCGGCCATATCGAAATACAGCCCCCAGCTCAGCCATCACGACTTCGAGATAGACGGTTCCCTGCTGGAGGATCAGTTCGGTACGGTGGTGGACGCCGGAGACCTGGTAGTCAGCGAATCGAATTTCGCGGGCAACCGGGACGCCATCACCGCAGCAGTCCAGCAGATTCTGGATGCCGGGGCGACTCCCGTCGTCATCGGCGGGGATGACTCCGTTCCTATTCCCGTATTACAGGCCTATGAGGGCCGGGGTCCCCTGACCATTCTACAGATCGACGCGCACATTGACTGGCGGGACGAAGTCAAGGGCGAGAGATACGGTCTGAGCAGCAACATGCGGCGCGCCTCTGAAATGCCGTGGATAGAGGGCATCATCCAGGTGGGGATGCGGTCCATAGGCAGCGCGCGACGAGCCGAATACCAGGAAGCTCTGGACTGGGGGGTGAAGTTCGTCACAGCGCGACAGGTTTGTCGGGGAGGCATCGACGCCGTGATCGATCTCCTCCCGGCCAACGCCGCCGTGTACGTGGCCTTTGACTGCGATGCCCTGGATTCCAGCGTCATGCCCGCGGTGCTTGCGCCGACCCCAGGGGGTCTGGCCTACTGGGACCTGGTGGATATGCTGCACCGCGCTGCGGACAAGGCGAATCTGCGTGGCTTCAACCTGGTCGAGTTCGCGCCGGAGAGAGATCCCAATGGCAACGCTGCTCTAACCGCGGCTCGGATCGCTCTCCATGCTGCCGCTGCTCAGGCTCGCAGGGCGTGATTGCCTCCTTATGCCGACCTGCGCTGGGCCTTTCAAGGTGAAGCAGGCGGACCAGGAACGCTGAATGTGGAGACATATTTCATGGGATTTGACGATATAGATTTTAGGAGTGTTGATGAGAGCGTAATACATATCTATGAAGAAGGCACGATAATCGGAGTAGGCTTTGCCGTTATAGACGATGACGATCTCGAAGTTGGGGGCTACAACGGCTTCTGGACGAACAGCGGGGCCACAAGATTGGACTCACATGCCGACAACTTCGTCGATTATCACCTGGCCCCCTTTGATTCCAGCATCTGGGTATCGGTTGAAGCTGACACCTGTGGCCGAATCAAGTCAAGCTTCTCCAACTGAAGGAGAAGTCCTCTTTCAGGCCCCATAGCTGTCCTCAAAGCGTCATAATCGTCATTTAATAGCCCAGAAATAGCTGCAAGTATGACAGTGGGGTAACATACCATCAGTGTCGAAAGAAGGGATTCTACAATAGGAGAAACGGGTCCCCCAACATCGGCGACGACCGTTTAGCCGCTCTACCCCCCCCTGCTACATATTTAGATTGCCCGAAAGGGCAAAGCACTATACTGCAACCTATGTTTTGCATTACACTGAGTGGCACGCTCTGTGGATTGCCAGAAGGGATGTATATCTGAGCTTTGATATCACACCGAATTGGAAAGATGTGAGAAATAGTTCGGATATAAACAAGCTTTATGCCATGCAAACTAAAGATTAAGGACAAAATCATCTGGCTTTTATCTACGTCGATTTCTTGATAGCTCAATTCTCTTTCCCTAGGAGGTAGGTTATGGAAACCATGCCCTTGCAGGGTCGCGTTGCCCTTGTCACTGGAGGTAGTTCGGGGATCGGTCGGGGAATATGCTTGGAGTTAGCTCGGGAAGGCGCCCGGGTCGTGGTCGCCGATCTTCAGGAAGAGCCCAAGCGAGGGAACCTGTTTGAACGAGACACCGTCACCCCCACGGTTGCCGAGGTCGAGAAGCTCGGCAGCGAAGGTCTCTTCATCAAAGCAGACGTCAGCAAAGAAGCCGACGTGGGACGTCTTGTCGAAGAAGGTGCCGCGCACTTCGGTCGATTGGACATCCTGGTGAACACCGCCGGTATCTCAGTGCTGGGTGGTACGCAGGACCTGCCCGTGGCCGACTGGGATCGGATACTCGACATCAACCTGAAGGGTGTGTTCATAACCACCAAACACGCCTTGCCCTACCTCAAACAGTCGCCGGCCGGCCGCATCATCAACATCGCCTCGGTGGAATCCTTCCGTGGCGGGGGAGGTCCGGCCTATACAGCTAGCAAGGCAGGCGTCGTGAATCTGACGCGCGATCTGGCCGTGGAAGTCGGTGAGGCGGGTGTTACCGCCAACGCGATCTGCCCAGGAGCCATCGAAACGGCTATGCAGGATCTTTTTGGTGATGCGGCCGAGGGGCTTCTCGAAGCCATACAAAGCGTCACGCCAATCCGTCGCCTGGGCACACCCCGGGATATCGGTCGAGCCTCTGTCTTCCTTGCCTCGGATGATGCTGCTTGGATAACGGGGATCGCCATGCCGGTAGATGGTGGCATACTCAGTGGATTTCCTATGAAGCTGGATTGATGGAGACGCCACACCCAGGCCAGATGGAGTGCGTGTCCAGTTGTCACTCCAGAGAAGCACAGCATATAACACGTCCATACCCACTGCACCGCTTACGCGGCTTGGCCCTATCGGGCAACGGCTATACGCCGTTCGGGTATGAGCGAACCGTTAACCGCAAGCGGCAAGAACCTGAAGGTGCGCAAGAAGCCTTCACGCCCCTCGAGTTCGGTACAATGGTGTTCAGTCCGGAGATGCTGGACGGCGCCGGGCGGCCCAAACAGTACCAATAGTGCGTGATTAACGAATCGAAACTGTCGCCACCTGCGTGCTGAGAACCTGAGCTTGACGACCTTTCCCTTCACTCGTTTCAGGCACTGCTGGAAGCGAGGTTGCAGAATGACGGCCAATAGTGCGTTCAGTTGGAGAAACTGACCACGGAGATGATCTCGTATGACTACATGTGTCGGTTCGAGACGTTCCAGCATGACTTCCGAACTCTACTCGAGAGTCTCGGAGCCGACGATTGACTAACCATCCGTTGCAACTCAACTGAGTCGTTAGACTGAGGGGCCTGGCGAAAGGGAAAAAATGGAAAACGCAGTGTGCCGTACCTATCGTACCATCAAGGTGTGCCCAATCTCCGGTGCGCTCGGCGCCGAAATCAAAGGCGTGGATATCGGGCGGCCCCTGAAACGTGAAACCATTTCGGAGATCCGCCAGGCCTTCCTCGACCATCTGGTGATCTTCTTCCGCAACCAAGAACTCACTCCACAGGAGCAGCTCGCCTTTGCCCAGCAGTTCGGCCAGCCAATGGAATACCCACAGATGAAGGGACTTCCCGAATGTCCGTTGATCACAGCGGTGATCAAGCTGGAGCACGAGCGGCTGAATTTCGGCGGCGTCTGGCATTCTGACACCACTTATCTGGAGCGTCCGCCGATGGCGAGCATGCTCTACGCGGTTGAGGTCCCATCCTACGGCGGCGATACGATTTTCGCCAACCAGTATATGGCCTACGAGACACTCTCGGAGGGTCTTAAGAAAACGCTCGCCGGCCTGGTCGGCGTCAATACCTCGACGAAACCCGAGGTCGCCAAGACGCGAGAGGACCGCTTACGCGACGCAGGCGCGGAACTGAAAGTGCTAGGCGCAGTGCATCCTGCGGTTCGCACGCACCCGGAGACTGGGCGCAAGGCGCTTTACGTCAACAACGCCCACACGACGCACTTCGAGGGTTGGACGGAACAGGAAAGCCGGTCTCTGCTCGACTACCTCTTCGAGCACCAAGTCAGGCCAGAGTTCACCTGCCGCTTTCGCTGGGGGCAAGGCTCCCTCGCCCTCTGGGATAATCGCTGCGCCCAGCACAATCCAGTGAATGACTATCAGGGGTTCAGGCGCATAATGCATCGTGTCACGCTGGCCGGCGACGAGCCATGCTAGGCGCCCAGCATTCGGGGGCCGGACGATCAAGATGATGATTCCGCCACATCTGCTGTGGTATTACCCAATCATTGGTTACATAATCCACATTTGAGTCTTGCAAGTAGAGATTATTTTGTATATTTAGTGTAACAAGAAAGTAGCTATATTCTACATTGCCAACGAATCCATGGGGATAGCTTCCCCGTAGGAGTTCGAAGAAGGTAAAAGCCGATGACTGGGATCCCCATCGAATCGTCGGATTTTTTGTTGGCAGACGCAAAGGAGGCAAAACTGATGAAAAAAAATAAAAAGAAAATAGGTCGAAAGACGAAGCTAACGCCTAAGCTACAAGAGGCATTATGCAACATCCTCCAGGAGGGCTAATTGGAACAATCAGTATTGGTACGGTTAGGGGTCTGCGCAGCTATCGGGGCACTCGGTTGGGTCGTTCCCGCGCCGGACGGGATCAGCACGAGCGGGTGGCACCTGGTCGGGATTTTCGTCGCCACCATTGCAAGTTTCCTCATCAAGCCGTTGGCGATGGGGCCCATGGTCCTGCTGGCTCTGGTTGCGCTTGCGGCCACAGGCACGATCGAATTCAAAGCCCTACTGCATGGGTTTGGAGACCAGACCGTGTGGCTGGTGGTCGCCGCGTTCCTGATCGCCGGCACGGTTGAGCGAACCGGGTTCGGCAGGCGCATCGCGTTGTTGCTGGTCAAGCGCCTCGGTAGGTCCATGCTGGGCCTTGGCTATGCGCAGTGTGGTGCGGAACTCATCCTTGGGCCAGTGGTGCCGTCCAACACCGCGCGCGGCGGCGGGATCCTCGCGCCGATCGCCCAATCCCTCGCCAGGTCGTTGCAGTCGGAGCCAGATACCGAGACTCGCGAGAAAGCTGGGGCATACCTGACCCTGGTGGGTGCCCACGCCAATCTGATCACCGCGGCAATGTTCATGACCGGTATGGCGGCGAACCCATTGGTTGCCAAAGCGGCTGGAGATATACTCGGCATCGAATTCGGCTGGGGCGCGTGGGCCCTCGGCGGCTTGGTGCCGGGGCTGGTCGGTCTCGGACTGCTGCCGTTGTGGATGCGCTTGTTGTCTACGCCGGAGTTGAAGAGCACTGCAGAGGCTCAGAAGCGGGCCACTCAAGAGCTCGACCGGATGGGTGCTCTTTCGCGCAAGGAGAAGATTACGGGGGCCGTTTTCGTGCTCCTGCTGGTTCTGTGGTCGACGAAGCCAATTCACGGTATGGGCACGTCACTCGTTGCCTGGATCGGCGTGCTGGTGCTGCAGCTGACCGAAGTCGACACGTGGGACGACGTTAAGAACAACGCCAAGGCTTGGGACTGTCTCGTATGGCTGGGCGGCCTGCTTACTATGGCCAACGCTCTCAAAGGCCTGGGCGTCGTCGACTGGTTTGCCCTGTCCGTGCAGACCCAGGTCTCTGGGCTTTCCGGCCTTGTTGTTGTTGTGACGCTGGGCCTTATCTACTTCTATTCCATGTACGGCTTCTCCATGCTCACGGCCCATATCTCCGCGATGGTGGCTGCGTTCTTTGCCGTGGCTCTAGCCGCAGACACCCCCCCGTTTTTGACGGTGGCAGTACTCGCCTACTTCTCGAACCTATGCGCTTGCACGACGAACTACTCGACGGGGCCGGTCATCATCTACTTCGGCCTCGGCTACGTGGACCCGGGCAAGTGGTTCCGGATCGGCTTCCTCATGTCACTTTTCCACCTCGTGATCTGGCTCGGCGTAGGCTTGGCATGGTGGAAGCTGATTGGGTGGTGGTAGGCGCCGACCGCCAAGAACACGATGCCGGCAACCGACGAGATGTTGACGATGGCGCCACCCCTTTGCTGTTCCATATGTGGCAGGACCGATTTGCAGGTGAGGAACATACTCTTGAGATTGACGTCGCAGACCCGGTCCCAGCTTTCCTCGCTGGTCTCCACGGGCCCACCCAACTCCAAGATGCCGACGTTGTTGTGGAGGATGTCGATGTGCCCATAGGTGCCGAGGCAGTGCTCGACCATAGCTTCGACCTGGTCAGCGCGAGACACATCTGTCTGGTGTACGGTACAGTCACCGCCTTCTTTGTCGATGATGGCCTGGGTCTCCTGGGCTGCGGCAGATTGATGTCAACGGTGAATACCTGTGCCCCCTCGCGTGCAAAGAGTACTGCGGTCGCCTTGCCATTGCCCCATCCAGGACCTGAGGAGCCTGCCCCTGTGACGATGGCGACCTTATCCTTCAAGCGTTCACCCATTTTTCGCGTCCTCTGATACCTTTTGATTCATTGGAGGTAACATAGGTAAAATAGACCTTCATTTTGATAATCGAATTGCTCTAATCGCTCTGGCATACAACCGATAATCCCCTTCCTAGTAGCTTGACTGGAAGTATAATCTTGGCATCTCTCATAACGTTTTCCAGTTACCGAAACCGCGAATGCGCCGCAGCGTAAATGGATGTAATATATGAAGTGGGATTCTTCATTCCTGTACCAATACCAAATACACACGGATTAACGCAGCAATGACCTGCGGCCAGACACACCGATTGCTTTGACTCAAGCGACATCACTCGGCGAATTATCGTCCAGGAACATGAACCTCCGCAAGAGCCGTCTGGTCCATTGCATGTTATGCATTTTCATTGCGTTATGGTCTCCTCGACGCATTCGTGCCACTCCGGACGATCAGAACTTGCCGGTCGTCTCCCGCAAGCTTCCCAGACACTTCCGTACGATGCGCTCGTCCCCGCGATACTCAGCTGCAAGAAGGATCGCCGTGACGGCGCGGCAGGCGTTCGCCACCGTGGGGTCGTCGTCGATCAGTCCGCGCAGATAAGCTGTATCCTCCGGCGTGAAGCCCCGCTCCATCTCTGTCAATTCGATGGCGATGGCGATATCCAGACGCGGGTCCCCGACAAGAGAATGCCTGCCGAAATCCAGGATCGTCGCGACCTCTCCGCCGTCGCCTATAAGGACGTTCCCGGGATATCCGTCACCATGGGCAAGCGATTTCCTTTCCCAACTCATCGGACCATCGATCATCGCTTCGAGCCGCGAAACAACGCGGCCGAGATCGGGAAACTCCCCCGACAGTCGCGATCCAATATTTCGCAACGACGCCTCCAACTGACGACGTAGGAACTCCTCCCATGACGTAGCCGTCAGCCAGACGGTCGAGGGAATCAGACCGCCGAAATCGCAGTCGTTCATCTCAACCGCCGACAACTCTCGGATCGCGTCATGATAGTTCCGCAGAATCCGCTGACGCGCATTCCCATCAACGTCGCGGCAGACCTCTCCCATTGGACGACCGGGTAGCTTCGTCTCGATTGTGTAGGCGACGCCTCTGTGTGTTCGCACGTCGTGAATGCACGGACACTGGAAAGAGAACGGATGCTCTCGGAGACGCTCGTAGAAAGCCGCCAACTCTGAGACAAATTCTGGCGACGCCTCCGAGAATATGCGGATCGCCTCATTGTCGGAGAACCAGAAGGCGATGGCATCTTCGCCCTCTCCGAGGAAGATCGGATCATCGATGCCTTCGCATCGCAGGATGTCACGAACCGCGCTCGAGTAACTCACGCTCTTGTCCGAACGACATCAGGCCATTGTCTCGACGCGAACACAACGCGACGCGATTGCGCCCTCCACATGTCTCTGCGCTCCATCGGTGATCGGATCGCCTCTGTGCTACTGAATTGGTCGCGACACCTCGAATAGTGGCAAGAACGATCTGACGCTCTCACTTACGCCAGCTTGTTGATCGCCCATGGGGAAAGTCCCAAGTATATCCAGAATCAGCTTGGACATGCGTCCATCACAACGACACTGGATCGGTATGGTCATCTGATGCCGGAGGTTCATCGGGAGGCAGCAAAGCGACTGGACGACCAGTTGTTTGGCGGGTTTAGGAGATTTACAGTAGAAAAACAGTAGAAACAACGCAACGGGCTTCGACAGAGTTTTCGTAGCCCATTGCGTTGTTATGTCGTATTCAGAAGGACGCGAACCATGAGCTTATTGATCAGTTGTCAAGTAATTTTTTTCCACTGTTCCCCCCGTCGCTTTCTACTTATTTCACCATTCCTCTGGCCTTGACCTTCCAGGCTAATTCGACTTTATCGTTTCTTATTCCGACTATTTCGTCCCACAGGTTGGATACTACACAGGCGTGTACGGGGATTATCTCCAATCTGTCACCGATCTTTATATCTTTGGATGGCTTGTCCAACCTCAGGATTCCGTGTTCTTCGTTCGACCAATCGTAGATGACTCCGTCTATTCCCTTGATTATTCCCAGTCCCTTTGCAAAGGGATGTGTGTCGCTTGTGAAGGTTTTATTTCCTCCATCTATGACGGCTCTGTCTCGTGCAGGTCTGCTGACTACTGTGGATATGACACTAAGGGCACATCTTTCCTGGTCTACTACGTTCAACCCTACGGCTGATGCGTCGTAATAGACGTAGTTTCCGGGTCTTTCTTCAGTGACTCCTTTGACCTTGCAGGTCTCTGCCGAGGTGGGCGTGGCACCCATGCTGATTTCTTCGATGTTGAAGCCGTCACCCCGCAGTAGATCAGCGTTTGCTACCATTTCTTCGGCAGATTCTGTGCCTATCTTTATTCCCTGTTTTCTGTCATCGGTAGTATGTACATGCCCTGCGTGAGAGTATATCCCTATGATATTGATGCCGTCGAGCTTGGATATGTCTCTTGCAAACTGCAAAGTCGGCTCTCCCGGTAGAACCCCTGTGCGCTTAAAGCCTGTGTCTACCTCTATCAGTACGTCTACGGAAAGCCCTCTTGGTTTTAGGTAATCCGACATCATCGAGGCGGCTTCCAGGTCCTCTACGGAGGTTCTTATTTTGCATCTATCCATTAGGGCTTCTAATCGCCTCATCTTACGTTCGCCTATAAGGGGATAGGCGACAAATATGTCTTCTATTCCCTCACAGCACATAATCTCCGCTTCGCCGAGTTTGGCGACCGTGATGCCTACAGCTCCCGCCCCTATCTGCATTCGGGCGATCTCCGGTATCTTATGGCTCTTGATGTGGGGACGGAGTTTGACCCCATAGCTCTGGACTGCCTCCTGCATTTCGCAAATATTTCTGGAGAGTTTGTCCAGATCTACCACAGCTACGGGAGTTTCGAGTTGATCTTTGTGCATGTCGTACGCTCCTGTGGATAACTAATATGAGCTTGACTTGTGGATTTATCGGTCTTATATTTCTTGGGTTGGCAATGGAATAAGATAAGTATTTGTCTTTCAAATATCCAGTTAAATTTGTGCATTTTGCACCGAACATAGTCAAAATATGCAGACAGCCAACAGTATACAGGGATGGGAGGCGGTGCCCTGTCTACTGACTACTGTCTACTGAAATATGAGGAGGGACAGTGGAAATACTTAAGATTTTTTATTCCTTCGCCAAGGTCGGGATCTTTGGATTCGGCGGAGGACCTTCAATGCTGCCTCTGATCCAGGAGGAGGTTGTGGATGTAAACAGGTGGATGACCGTCGAGGAGTTTACGGATGCCCTTGCTTTGGGGAATGCGCTCCCAGGTCCGATAGCCACCAAGATGGCTGCCTATGTGGGATTTAAGATCGCCGGTATCCTGGGGGCTATATCGGGGATAATAGGCGTAATATTCCCTTCGGCTGTGGCTATGTTGGTTCTGGTCACAGTATTTTTTGAGATAAAGGATTCTCCCAAGACCAAGTCGGTCCTTGAGGCGGTCAGGCCGGTGATCGTGGCGCTTATGTTCATGATAGTCTACGAGATATTCCCCAAGTCTGTGATTTCGTGGCACACGGCAGCAATTGCTCTTGCTGCATTTGTGTTAGTGGTCTTTTTGAACGTGCATCCTTTGTGGACAATCTTAGGGGCGGGAATCATAGGTTTCATATTCTACTGATCGATCAAAAAAGGGAGAGATGCCCTGAAGACAGATAGAAAAACAGTGCTGATTGCTGGTGCTGCGGGGAATATCGGATCCAATATAGCTAAAGCTCTCAGTCCTTATCATGTTCTGACCTTGATATATTGTAAGGTTGGACAAGGGATTATTGAAGCGGACGTGCGCCGGTACAATAAATGATTGACGGAGCACTTTGAATCTATAGATGTGGTCCTCCATTTTGCCTCCAATCCGAGTGCATCAATATCGTGGAGGGAGGCAGGAGTTAATTTCAGTTTGGCTGCCAACGTGCTAAATGCTTGCGTCTACCGTGGCGTAAAGCGAATCGGAATGGCAAGCTCCAATCATACCTTAAGCGGATACGAACATGCTGAACAGCCACCGGAGACTTACACTCCTGAAACAGAACCGAACCCTGGAAATCCCTATGGGGCTGTAAAGTATATAGAGGAGAAGCTATCTTTAAGTTTTCATCAGGCGTACGGGTTGGAGGTGATTATGTTCAGGATAGGTTGGGTCAGAACGGATGAAAATACTCCTCCCTACGCACTGGCCGGGCCTATGCATTGTGGCTGAGCAATGACGCCGCCGCACAGTTTTCCCGAAAAGTTGTGGAGTCCCAGAACATCACCTATCACGTTTTGAGCCCCCCTCGATGATGTGCGACGGGCTTTGGGATATGAATCAGCAGATGGGCGATGAAAACAAGGCAAAGAGGATATGAACTACAAGGAGGCGTACGATTATGTCTACAGCTTCATAGACTACGAGAGGGTAATAGACAGTAGATACGACCGCCGCTCTTACAATATAGAGAGGACTTCGGCTCTGCTTGAACTCCTGGGGAATCCGCACAGGGATTTTGACGCTGTGCACATAGCTGGCACGAAGGGAAAGGGGTCTACCGCTGCGATGGTGGCGTCCATCTTAAGGTCAGCGGGGCTTTCCGTAGGTCTCTTTACGTCTCCTCATCTTCTCGATTTCAGAGAGCGGATAAATGTTGGCGGGAAGATGATCTCTAAAGAGGATATATGTCGAGAGGTCGAGCGCATTGAGCCTTGTGTGCGAAAGATAACGAGAAAGCCTGAGTTTAAGGACGTAACTTTCTGGGAGGTGTTGACGTCTCTATCTTTTGACTATTTTTCTCAAAAGAAGGTAAATTTTGCTGTGGTCGAAGTGGGAATGGGTGGGAGGTTGGACGCCACGAATGTTCTTTCTCCCGCCCTTTCGGCTATAACTCCTATCGGCCTGGATCATACGGATAAGTTGGGGGATACGGTGGAGAGGATAGCGTCGGAGAAAGCGGGGATTATCAAGGAGAACGGAGTTGTAATAAGTGGGGTTCAGCCCCCGAAAGCCGCAGAGGTCATCCGTTCTTTCTGTGAGCGTAGTGGGGCCAAGTTGGTGGAATTGGGCGTGGATGTGAATTTCAAAAGGGAGTCATTCTGCTTGTCAAGTCAGACTTTTTCTGTAAGTACTCCGAAAAGAAAGTACGATGATCTCAGGATCCCTTTGATAGGACGGCATCAGGTGGAGAACGCCGCTATGGCGGTGGCGATTGTAGACCTCTTATCTCTTTCGGAAGATATTCCGCCCGAACAGAGAGGTGCCCTATCTGAAGGGGCAATTAGAGATGGATTGTCTTCTGTAGTATTGCCGGGGCGCCTTCAGATAGTCTCCCAAAAGCCTACCCTTGTTTTAGATGGGGCGCATAATCCGGATAAGGCTAAAGCTCTCAGAGAGGCCTTGGAGGAGTTTTTTAGATACAGCAGGTTGATATTAGTATTCGGAGCAAATCTGGACAAGGACATACCGGCATTCTGGAGAGAGATCGGGGATATGTGTGATATAGTAGTGCTGACGAAAGTGGATTTCCCGAAGGCGGTGGAGCCTGAGTTTATAGATGAGGGGATAGAAAAGCCTAAAAGCAAGGTGATAATAACTCAGAATGTGGCTGAGGCTATAGACAAAGCGCGCTCGGAGGCTGCCCCGGATGATCTTATATTGGTAACGGGCTCTTTCTATGTTGTAGGAGATGCTATGAAGCACTTAGGGATAGAGGCTGCATAGGAGCATAATCTATTGGTTAAAGCATAATCTATTCGTTAATGCAAAAGAGCGAGTTTTTGGCTGGTATATCACTCTTGATGCCCGAGTAGTGATAAACCCTGGTGATCTCTTTCCCATTTTCAATTATGGGTGTCGGCTCTTCAATGACAAAGTCGGAGAAGTGGGGAGTGTTGAACGCTACAAATGCCAGACTCAACGCCTCGATGTTTGGACCGTACCCCTTTGTCAGATCGGGAAACAAAACAGGGCCGGTATCGACCTGGTAGATGTTTTTTCCCTCATTGGCGTTCAAGGTCTTGACAGGATATTCCATGACCGCTCGCATCTTGGTGTTATCGTCCCATATTTCGGTCCTTCCGATGACCGGCAGACCCTTCAGCGCTGTCTGTACAACCTTTACATTATCGTCGAGAACCTGCACTGAATTTGCCTTCTTGATGACAAATCTGTGTCCTCCCCAGACATTTTTTGCCTTGAGGTATTCAGTGTAGTTTGCCCTGCGGGGTTCGATGTAGTCTGGATTGCAGAGGGCGTGTCTTCTGAAGAAGACGATGTCCTCTTGACTGAAGACAGGCAGGAAATCGTAGTTGGGATCCTGGAAGAGATCTTTTTCTGCAAAGGTATGTTCGCTCTTGCACGATGCACACTGGTAGTAATCGTCTTGAGTCCCGTTTTCTTCATCTATGATCTTGCAGTAGGACTCGACCCAAAACTGGGGTGCGTTAGCTGGCCCCGTCATGCAGACAAACGATCTACCAAAGTCGATGCAGTCCATTAGGTTTTCCTTGCTATAACTTCAATCGTCTTCACGGAATTACTGTAATAATCTGACGCCGCTACAGCAGTTCATCCACATTTTCCTTTACTTTTTCGACGGCTCTTAGTATGTCTTTCATATCTTCCTCTGTTCCCAAAAGAACGCTGTGTTTAAGCCAGCCCACTGTCTCCTTGCAGATTCTCTCGCAGTTGGGAAGATAGACTTTTGTGTAGTCTATTTCCACTGCGTAGTAGGAACGCGATACGGGACGGTATTTGGGTCCTTCTCCCATATTCTGGAAGATTGGATGCTTGTAGAGAGGTATGTCATAACCCGTTCCGAAGGGTACTCCTTCAGCGTTAACGGATTCTACGAAGCGTTCCCTTGGGAGTCCCTCGAATTTATCCTGGTCATATCTGATCAGGTAGAGGTGGTTTGAGCTTCTGCCGACGCGAGGGTCTCTCTTTGCCGGCGTAATTCCGTCTATTTGTGAGAATCCTTCCGTGAGTATGGCTGCGTTTTTCTCTCTGAGGTGGCTGTGTTGCTCGAATCGTTCAAGCTGCGCAAGGAGAATGGCGCCCTGAATTTCAGTCATTCTGTAGTTTGTGCCAAGGATGTAGTGTTCGTACCAGGGCTTGTCCTTACCCCTGCCGCAGTTGATGAAGGATCGAGCCTGATCTGCAATTTCTTCGTTATTGGTGAGGAGTATGCCGCCTTCTCCTGCGGTTATGTTCTTGCTCATCTGGAAGCTGAAACAGCCCACATCTCCGATAGCTCCGACTTTCGTGCCGTTCCATATGCTTCCCCAGGCTTGAGCAGCATCCTCTATTACGCCGAGATTGTGTTTTTTGGCGATCTCCTTGATCTCATCCATATTGGCGGGGAGTCCGGAAAAGTGGACGGGGAGGATGGCTTTGGTCCTTTCGGTTATGGCGTCTTCTATCTTTTGGGGATCTATATTCCATGTGTCAATTTCTATGTCAACAAAGATGGGGACGGCGTTCATCTTTAACACTGAACTTGCGGTAGCCATAAATGTGTAGGCGGGGACTATGACTTCGTCTCCCGCACCGATTCTCAAAGATAGGATGGCAGTCTCTAAGGCCGTTGTGCCACTCGTGGTGGTGATGCCAAATCTTGCATCGTGGTAAGCTGCGTATTTCTCCTCGAACTCGTGAACTTTCTCTCCGTACCACCATTTTCCACTACTGAGTACCTCGTTTACGAGTTCTTTTTCTCTTTCGCCGTGCACTGGCCAGCCTGTAAAAGGTTTCACGCGGACTTTCTCTCCTCCGTTGACGGCTAACTTGGGCATCCTTTCCCTTCCTTTTTTCTGACAGGGCTGAGAGGAGTCGCCCTGTCTATCCCCCGATTAAGTATATCTGGAGCTACTGTTTACTTGTTTTATAGGCGGATTATCCTGCAAAGCGTTGCAGTTTCTGCGCCGCAGAGCCAGAAGTCTCAGTCTTTTATGGCCGGTCTGTATGATTCGGGGTCTGATTCATTAAGTTGTACTTCATCCACGATCTCTCCGATTCGAAGGTCGGATTCGTATATGGCTCTACGGTTTGTCTCAACGCACCAGAGGAAATCGGATTCCCAAGTTATACCGTGAGGTCTGCCTCCGGGCGCGGGGAATGACTGGAGGACCGACAGGTTTTCCGGGTCGAGTTGATAGATCGTGGCAGAGGGCGGATTTGAGACCCCGAGCTTCCCCTCTTTCCATTGAATCCGTGTGATCCCCTGCTCGTGGGCTCGGCAGATGGAAAGGACCTGATTGTGGAGCCGTATAAGGTGAGACTTTGAGTATCCTCCGGTCGAGTGTGGAGGAAATCCACCGTCGTCGCCCGAAAAAGTTATGCCGCCGGGTCAGTAGGATTCGGTCTGAAGGTTCAGAAGTAGGGAACTGCCCTCGTCGCTTACCTTTTGGACTCGATCTGTGCCCTGGTCAGTTCTCCAGAGGCCCTCATCCTTCGCTTGAAATCCGCCAGGATGTGAGCTAGGGGATTTGAAGCATTTTTCGTCTTTTACGGACAAATAGGTGTTCACTTCCTAATCGTCAGCATTTACCGGTCACCTGTACGTTCCTTCTTTGGATCTGGGAGGAGAACCTCCCTTTTTGGTTTCTGTATGCGTAATCAGTAATCAGATTCCCCATATCGGCCTTTCTTGTACCGTCAGTGAATCTGTAAGCAGAGATGAACTAATATAAAGCATCGTGTTGACTATCTGTTCTGCGTTCTTATTCGGTCAGATAATGTTTCATCAAGTGTAAATTCAATTACGTTTACTAAACTGGCAACTATAAGATGTTCTCTTCCAATCTGTTCGTTTACTGCCTCGGCCGCTTCTTTATCTGGAAGAGTGCCGGTGGTAACTAATACACCCGGCATGTGTGCATTATCCGCCGCTTCCATATCTACTTTTGTATCTCCAACTTTTACTCCGTAAGCAGGATTGTCAACTTCCGCAAGTTCGAGCGCACGATAAATCATAAATGGCGCTGGTCTACCTTTCTTGACATCGGAACTGGTCACAGAACCTGTTAAGACATCGTCAAGGGGTCTGTCAGTTTTTTTGTGTAAATGGGATTTTCTTCTGTACCCTTTTCGGCTTATTCTATACCAAATCTCCCCTCGAAGTGGATGGAGAATTGGTGAATGGCCAAGCTCCAGTTCCTGATCGGCATCGTCCATTTTTTCTTGATATTCTTGAGTGTCATATAGAGTAACTTAATCGCTGTCTCGTCGTTTGGGAAGCTATTTCTGTTCTTTATTACTTTCCGTAGAGAGTTATTAAGCGATTCGATGGCGTTTGTGGTATAGATCACCCTTCGGATCTCTTCAGAGTAGGCGAAAAACAGGATGATCCGAGACCAGTTATTCTGCCACGATTTACTTATCATCGGATAACGGCTGTCCCAAGCCTCCTGAAAATCTCCAAGGGCCTCTTCAGCCTGTTCTACCGTGGGGGCTCGGTATATATTCTTGAGGTCGGCGGCAATCTTCTTACGATCCCTATACGACACGAACTTCAAGGAATTCCTCACCACATGGACAATACAGAGCTGGACCTCTGCTTGGGGAAATACGGATTCAATAGCCTCTGGAAGACCCTGGAGACCATCCACGCAAGCTATCAACACATCGTTCATCCCCCGATTCTTAAGCTCCGTGAAAACTTGCAGCCAGAACTTCGCCCCCTCGCTCTTTGCAATCCAGATACCCAAAACGTCTTTCATCCCATCCAGACCGACCCCTACCGCAAGATACACCGCCTTGTTTACGATCCGGCCTTCGTCTCTAATCTTCATCACCAGAGAATCAAAGAATACTATGGGATACACCCCTTCCAAAGGACGATCCTGCCACTGCTTCACCTCTGATATGATCCCATCGGTCACAGTCGATATCAAATCAGGGGACACCTCTACACCGTATATCTCCTCCAAATGAGCCTGTATATCACGTGTGGTCATCCCTCGGGCATACATAGACAGTATCTTATCATCAAAGCCTGTAAATCGCCTCTGCCCCTTCCTCACTATCTGCGGATCAAACTGACTGTTCCGATCCCGTGGCACCGATATCTCCAGATCACCATAATCTGTCTTCAATCCCTTTGTGCTCCTACCGTTGCGCGAATTACCGCTGTTCCTCCCTTCTGGAGAACTCTTATCGTAGCCTAACTCATACGTAAGCTCTGACTCCAGAGCCCGCTCAAGAATCGCCTTCGTCAACTGCTTCAAAAGACCTTCCTCACCAATTATGTCTTCCGGCTTCTTGTAGTCCTTCAAAAGCTCATCAATCAACTTCGGGTCTAGCTTGTCCATGTAAGAACTCCTTATGTAAATGGTGGACAACTAATATAACTCATTTCCCCATTTACACAAATTTCCTTACACACCCTCGTCAAGCCAGGGAAGTGTACGTCTGGTTTCTTCAACCATTCGCCTGTCATAACCAGTAGTCATAATAATGGGAATTCCTGTTTCCCTAAGCCCATAGGCAGCATCCTTAACACCGTCAATCTCTTCTGTTTTTGTAGCTGAAGGATACAATAGTTCTCTAAAGGCAGCATAGAGCGTTTGAACGTCACTCTCATCTGGGCTTCTATTATTCTTGGTCTTAAACTGAGCTAAAAGTTCCGGCTCATTCAGCAGAAGTGAAATATGTTCTTGTTTTTGCCTACCCATATATTTCATGATTGTATCAGTATCTAGGTCCAATCCCATAGCAGCAAATGCGGCTTGAAAAGCATATGCCGGAATAACACCTCCCGAATCAAATAGTGTTCCCGCTCCATCTGCTATTAGTAACATCGGTTTGTCTAATAATTCGTACACAGCTTTCATCTGATCTGACCTAATATGCGGCGTAAAGCACTTTCTGTTAATTCTCTTGGATTGTTTCTTACTCTCTGAGAATTAAAACCATGTTTAACTATTAGCTCAAAGTCCTCTTCTCTTGTAATTCTTAGCTCATGCAATCTTGTGCTTAGCCCAATTGAGGTCATCAAACCATCAATTTTGCCTGCTGCTTCGCCGAGGTATTTAGCACCGGTTAATTGGACGACCTCTTGAAGAGTTTTCTGGACATAAGCAACTCCTCTTTTATCTAACAGATCGTCTTGAGTAACACCTGTATTATATTCCATCATTCGAGCAAGAGTTAACCCCACTGCGTGGCCATGTGAGAGGTCAAAATAAGAGGTCATTGGATATGATACTGCGTGGGGTGCGGTAGTCTTGGCGATATTAATTGCTTTACCTGCTAAATGCGCAGCCATTGCCATAGATTCTCTTGAAGTATCATCTGGATGATTTACAGCCGTCTCAAGATTGGTCATGATCAGAGTAATTGCTGCAGCTGCGTATCGCTTCGATTCTGAAGTCGAATGAATTGACCAATAGGATTCAATTGCTTGCGCCAATGCGTCCATTCCTGTAGATGCAGTGTGATAGGGTGGCAAGCTCCTTGTAAATTGAGGATCAACAATAGCTACGTCTGGCAAAATAGTTGGGTGGGCTAGTGAATATTTTTCTCCCTCATTGTAAACTACAGCAAAATGTGTTGCTTCCGAACCTGTGCCGGCTGTAGTGGGGATTGCTATTAATGGTGTGATTCTATCTGAAAGGGAGTGTTCTCCTTTTACGCATTGTTCAGCGGACCCTGAGTGATTAGCAAGAATAGCAATAGACTTTGTCGTATCGATAACACTTCCCCCGCCAACGGCAATGACCAGGTCTGGATCATTTTCACCAAAAAGACTGATTCCTCTTTCAATATCGGGAAGTTTAGGATATAGTTCAAAATCGTAAAACTCTGCTATACTACAATTTTCCAATACTGGGTCTAATACTCTTTTGGCACCAGATATCTCATAAGCTACTCTATCTCTAACCAAAAGTATTATGGTAGGTTTGAATCCAGCTAATTCTGCACCCAAGTTCTCTATTGAATTAAATCCAATGTGAACGTTTTGACACATTCTAACTGTATTCCTTTTATGAAGCGAGGCGATTAACTGAGAACGGGGGAGTTGTTAAAAAGTCTTTTCATTCACGGTACCCAGATGAGATCATATCCCTCCCACAAATCTTCCGGGACTCAATATTCCCTTGGAGTCAAACTTGGTCTTAATGAGTTTCATAAGGTCCAGGTTTTCTCCCATTTTTCCCCATACGTCTATCTTTTCCTTTATCTGTGTAGGAGCAGATTCTACTACTAAACTCCCTCCTGAATCGGAAGCCCTTCTCCTGAGCTCAACTATGGCTTCAACGACCACATCAGTTTCCGCGCTTAATTCCGAAAGATAGATGTAGAGTACGCCAGAACCCGCATGGCTAATCGCCGGAATATCTGTGTCGTATCTTTCGGATATATCTTCAGAGGCCCTTAATATATCGCCTACGTGTGAAGGTAGAACAGACGCCTTGCAGATTATGGGTATTTCTGCTTCTGCTTTCCTCCCGAAATTTCTCACGCTGTCCCACAGCTTTTCATGTTCACTACCTTCGATGCATTCTATATGGAGCGGATCTTTGGTCTCTATTATCTTGCTGATGTCCGATAATTGTCTTTGCACAGCCTCTTTTAGCCCTTCAACTGAGGCCACGAGGTCGAACCTCGATTCCGTGCGGAAGTTGCCCTTTTTTATGGATATATCCGCCTGCTCTGACACGCCGGAAGATGCTGCGGAATTTAGAAGTTCTATAGCGCTGGGAATTAGTTGTGATGATAGGATTTCGGAGGCGGATTTCAGCGCAGGCTCGATAGATGAAAAGCCGGCAATAAGCGATCCTTCTGACTCCGGCAAGGGATAGAGCTTGAAGTTTAACTCGACTATAATTCCTAACGTTCCCCGAGAGCTTATATAAAGCTTGTTAAGATCGTAGCCAGTTACGTTCTTGACGACCCTGCTCCCCGCATTTACTATGTCTCCATTGGCCCTCACTACTTTTGTCCCTATCACTAAATCGCGTGCTGTTCCGTACAAAAGCCTCTTGGGTCCGCTCGAATTGGACGCTATGATGCCTCCTATTGTGGCTTTGGAGCAATAAGGAGGGTCTAGGGGTATGCACTGTCCCTTCTCTTTCAACTGAGCTTGCAAATCATCCATCACGATCCCAGCCTGAACCGATGCCACGAGGTCTGCCACTTCGTGAAATATGATCCTGTTCAAGCGTAATGTCGAAAGTACTATGTCTATCCTCTGTGGAGGAGCACCCAGATGCATCTTTGTTCCGCCGCCTCTCGGGAAGACGGACATGTCCTCACAGGATGCGATTTTCATAATGTCTGATATTTGTTCTACCGTTTCGGGGAAGACGGTTATTTGGGGAGACATACCGTCCACTGCGTAAAGTGCCAATTTGGACGGAGGAGCGACGTTGGAAGAGCCGACTATATCCTCCATTTTCCTTGTCAATCGGTCGTGGTCAGGCATAGCGCGAAGTTCTATTTTTCACTGTTGTTAGATCGCTCAAGTTAGAGTTCGTTTCCAGTTTTATCCTACTCCACTTCTAACCCCAATTCTACCCTTAATTTGTTGAAATCAAATTCAAACTGCGAGTTTGGCGTCCTGAGCTGAGAGTTCTCCCTATCGTTGATGAGAGCAACCACTTTCTCCCTGCCTTTAGGAGTCTTTACTGCTTCCCTCAGAGTCTTGTCTTGTAAGGCAGGGATTCTTTGATCTGTCCAGTTCATATACTCTTGCTCCAGATACTCTACTATCTGTCGTCTGGCATCCTCTGGTAGCATATCCAAGTCGAGAGCGCTTGATTCTCCTGATGCTTCTGGCAATGCATCAGGAAGCTCATCGGAATCATATGGCTTGTGTGTTGTATCTATATGCTCAATTAAATCTCCAAGGTTCTTCACCAATCGGTTTCTCAAGTATTTATCACGAGGTTTGCTGTTGCAGTCAGTAAGTATATGGTCTAAGCCAACCTTAATGTTTCCTTTGGTTACACTCTGCATCATAGCCTTCTTCTTATTTTCAATAGTCCACGCAAATTCCGACTCATCTTCCTTGTCACCATAATACTCGATATTTCTCATTGATTTCAGTTTCAGTATTATGTCTTCCCTGTTAGTAGGCTTAAAGGTGTATCTAGATGTTGTGAAGACTAATTTGTCCCCATCGGTATTTCTGATTTCTGGAAGAGTCGGGTTGAGAATTTCTTCAACACATTCGTGATAGCGCGCTAGAAAGTCGATGTCATATTCCAGCAGATCAACAGCAGCAAAAGAACGATTTGTTCTAATTGTGTTGATGAATCCTGTGATATACTCTCTGAACCTCGATGGTGTCAGCGAATAAGGTCCAGTTGCACTCAAAGTATATTCTCCATCCAAGCCAACTACCTGTCCCAGTATAATGTCCCACTTCTTGAGAGTCTTGGAACCAGAAACTTCACGGACAAAATGCTCACGCTCCACAGCAAGGTCCTTAAGCAGTATCCCTTTCCCTGGGTCAAGTGTTTCTACCTGCCAAAAGCTCAAGGGCTCTCTTTGTGCGTTTTCCAAATACCTCTTTGTGAAGGAATCTAGTTTCCATCCCCTCTTCTGCAGAGACTGGGCTACGGTCGTGTGTTCGCACGGAAATTGAAGGTCAGGATTATATTGTTCCTCATCACCAGGATACCAGTGGTACATAAACCAAGGAGTGAACAACTGAAGGTAGGGGCTGTTAGAAATATCCTCTTTTGGTTCCATTTCCGTTATCCAGAAGTCGTCCCAGGCTTCAAAGATAGCTTCTTCACCATAAATCTTTTTGGCGTAGCCAAGAAGGAGGTCTGGAACTTGGTCAGCAGTCTTTCGGAGAAGATGATGGGTGAGGACTATAGTTGATGTCTTTTCCTTGAGCATACAGCATTTCTTGTATTTCTTTCCGCTGCCGCAGGGACAGGGATCGTTGCGGCGGCGGGGTATGGCGGGCCTCCTGAAAGGTCAGGTGTTACTATTGCTGTAGGCTCTATCCAGAAGCTCTACAGGATGAACGACCTCTACGTTGAGATTAGCTCTCTTAAGACCGTACTTAATCTGAATCATGCAGCCTGGGTTTCCGGTGGCCACTGTCTCGGCTCCCGATGCGGCTATGTTAGCTATTTTCCTTTCCAAAATTTCCATCGAGACATCGCAATTTGAGATATTGTAGATGCCTGCGCTGCCACAGCACCAATCGGCTTCCTTTAGTCTGACCAACTCAAGACCGGGAATTGACTTCAAAAGTTCCTTGGGTTGATCTGATACCCCCTGTCCGTGAAGTAGGTGGCACGGCTCGTCATAGGCTACTCTGGATTTGATCTCTCCTCCGGGCGGCCGGAAGGATATTTCGCACAGAAACTCCGATATGTCCTTTACCTTACGACTAAACTCTTCAGCTCTCTCTGCATAAACTGGATCGTTCTTCAGAAGTTCGCCGTACTCTTTCATAGTCGCTCCACAGCCTGCGGCGTTGACTACAATCGCTTCCACGTCCAATTTTTCAAAGACATCGATATTATGCGTTGCTAACTGTTTGGCTTTCTCTCTTTCACCGTTGTGAGCGTGCAGAGCGCCGCAGCAGGTCTGATCTCTTGGAGCTATTACTTCGCATCCGTTTTCGGCAAGGACCCTTACACAGGTTCTGTTTACTTCTCCAAATACGATGCCCATCATGCATCCTGATAGAAAGCCCACTCTACATTTCTTTTCACTTACGGCTCCTGTGACTTCGTGTAATGGACGCTGCATCCTGAGTTTTGAGACATCTGGAGTTAGGCTCTCAAGCACCTCTAGATTCCCCGGGAGTATCTTCAACAGTCCTGAAGTCCTTACTAAAGCCTGAATTCCCGAAATCTTATACAATCTCAACGCGAATCCCAAAAGGGACATCATCTTTTTTGAGGGAAGCAGTTTGTGAAATCCTATATATCTTACTGTGCGGCTTATCAGACCTCTTTGTCTCCTCTGCTCAAGCTGATCCCTCGCACTTTCCATAACTCTTCCAAAGTGCACACCTGAGGGACAGGCTGTCTCGCACGCTCTGCATTCCAGACACAGATAGATATGTTCGTCCAGTCTTTCGGTAATGGGGAGTTTGTCCTCGGCCATGGCTTTTATGAGATATAACCTCCCTCTCGGAGAGTCCATCTCATTTCCCAGGATTCTATACGTGGGGCAGTCGGAAAGGCACAGCCCGCAGTGAACGCACTCTAATATATCGTCGTAGGACAGCTCGCCCCTTGTGTCGAATTTGTACTCTGTTGATTTAGCTCCCATAAGTTTTGTGATTTCCCTCGAATATAGGGTGAGGTAACCTCGCCCTACTTCCTTGCAATTAAGTATGGGGTCAAAATAATCTGGACAAGATTATAGAGATCCAAAATAGTAATAGGCATAAAGAGAGAGGCAATCTATGTGAGATTGCTTCCCCCCGATAGATTCAATCGGGTGTCGCTCGCAACGACACTGGGATGTGCTCGTCATTACATTGCTTGGCTTCGTCCTTCGGTCATTGCCAGGGACTCGGGGACTCAAGAGAGGCCCTTGTCTACTTATATGCGATAAGTTTTGTCAAGCTACTTAATATATCACATCCTGTCCTGTAATCCAAGAGTTTTATGGATCCCAAGTAAAAAGGCCCAGTCAATTTTGACTGAGCCATTAAAGCCGGTGTCATATGCTAATACTCACATGCTACAGGAGAGTGTATGCAAACGCTTAACTGGCCGCTTCCACGACGCCTTCAGTCTCCTTTGCTCTGGCTGCGGAGTAGGACCTGTAGGCGATCAGCCCTTCTATGACCAGCCATATTGCTAAGGCTAATATTACGGTTCCTAAGGCAGTTGGAATCCACTGTTCAGCTCTGCCTGTCTTGATTATGTTCAGGGTCATCGCATATACTGTCACGATCAGCATAAAGACCATCGGCAGGACAGTCGAAAGTTGGGGTTTGCGGGATTTGAAAAGATAGACGCTTACCGTAAGGAGACCTAAGCCCGCAAGTAGCTGATTCGTTGTCCCAAAGAGCAGTAGAAGCACTATCCCCGCAGGCTGCCAGACGGTCTGTCCTGCTGCGCTTACCGTCGGAATCTTCAAAAGGCCGAAGAAGCCTATGGCTACGACGGCCAGAAAAGTGGCCACGTAGCGATTAGTTATTGGGGCTATTTTCACGCTTTCGCCTATGGATTCGATATTGTAGCGCAAAAGACGAGTCGCTGAATCTAATGTTGTCATCGCAAATGCGACTACCATCACCGAGATAAAGACGCCGGCAACTTCAACGCTTACACCGAGTTGTGAGACAAAGACCGCCGCGCCCTCGATGAAGGCGTTGAGCTTCACTCCGATGCCTCCCTCGTTTATTGCCTTCCATGTTCCGTAGACATCCGTGAAGAGCTTGCCTCGTGCGCTGAATGTCGCTGCACATGCCATGATGACCAGAGTCGCCAGAAGTCCCTCAGCCAGCATAGCTCCGTAGCTGACAGCACGGGCGTCTCTTTCGTTCTGGAGCTGGCGGGCTGTTGTGCCCGATGCGACCAGGTTGTGGAAGCCTGAGATGGCTCCGCAGGACACTGTGATGAAGAGGAAGGGGAACCATGGTACAGCGGATTCATCAGAGGCTGCGTTGGGATTTATGGCGGGAGCCTCGATCTGTGGATTCATGATTATCAGGCCCACGATAACTGCCGCCATGCCTAAATAGAGCTTATAGGAATTGAGGTAATCCCGCGGCTGAAGGAGCAGCCAGACGGGCAAAACTGAGGCCACAAAGGCGTAGCCCAGAAGAACTACTATCCAGAAGGTGCGGGTGTTGGTAGCAGCGGTGTTAACGTCGGCTGCAAAGGAGTCCTGTCCCTTCTGCTTGAAGTAGGCTGCAGCTTGACCCGGAAGGTTGGCGTTTCCCACTCCCATCTTGGCCGCTTTTAGTTTTGTATCTGCCAATTCGCCCGATGCAACAGCGGTATCGAGAGCGGTTCTAGCCTCAGGCTCCAGAAACCACTTATAGACAGGGATGGGATTATATACGCCGACGCCGATGGAGATGAACATAAGGGCCAAGCCCACAAAGGTCGCCGGTCCCAAGCTCGTACGGTATTTATAGACCGCAGTGCCTATAAGAGAGGCGATAATCATTAACGAGAAGACGGGGATGATGGCTTCAGGGTGGAGAAAGGTGAATATGACAGCGATTACGAAGACAAAGAGTCCCATTGCTAAGGTGAGCAAAAAGAAGATGATCCATAAGAATAGCATGCGGGCTCTTTCGCCTATTATCTCCCGTGTCAGATCGCCTATGGATCTGCCCTGGTGTCTGAGGGAGATGGCTAAAGCAGCAAAGTCGTGTACACCTCCCAGAAAGATAGTGCCCAAGACCACCCACAAAAGGGCCGGCAGCCATCCCCAATAGACGGCCACTGCAGGACCGATGATTGGGCCAAGTCCGGCGATAGATGCAAAGTGGTGACCGAAGAGGACGACGCGCCTGGTTGGGACGAAGTCCACTCCGTCGTTCAGTTCATTTGCGGGGGTCTTATCGCTGTCACCCAGGCCTAATATCTTGTCCCGTAGATATGTCCCGTAGAATCTATAGGCCAACAGAAAAGCGCCTATAGATAGTACAACCGCAAATAAGGAGTTCATATTGATCTCTCAATTATTCAGTTGAACTTCGGTCTATGACAATACGCCCCTGATCTCATAAGACACTCTCTTAAACTCCTCATCAGACAGAACGGGTAAAGCGCCTTCCGTTGAAAGTTCCATCTCCAGATCTATCCACGATTTGCAGCCTCCATATTCCTCAAGGTCCGGTATCTCGTAAGGTTGAGGAAGCCGAAAGACCCTCAGGAGCAAGAGCTGAAGATGAACATCTTTTCTCCAGTGGAATCTCTCTTCCATGTACTCGGCTGACCATATGTGGTAGTCAGAAAGGGCGCAGACTGTGTCCAAATTAAGGACATCTACCACATCCTGAACCACGGCGTAACTACTTATAGTCACGCTGCCACCGACAGCACTTTTAATTGTCTTTTCCAGATCGGGAACAAATAGGGGCTTGATTAGGCCTTGGTCTTGATGCTCATACGTAGGGTAGAGGAAAAACTCCCAGTTTTCCAGGGTAAATTCGTCCCTATCCTCTGCGATGCCGCCTTTCCTGAGCAGTATAGATTGACGGCCTTGGTCCATCGCTTTCACAGCCGTAGCCCATTCCTTCAGGGCTTTTCTATTTTTAAGCTTCAGTTTATCCACTAATGGTCCCTCCAAGATATAAATGGAGCATAACCCAGTTTTTAGATTACTCGCTGTAATGCCATTCGGTGTCGCTTATGCCCGCTCTTTTGTTGGCTAATCTAGATAGGACGAACAGTAGATCGGAGAGCCTGTTGAGGTAAATTATTGTATTTGCGTCCACATTCTCGTCTTTGGATAGGGATACTGCTCTCCTTTCGGCTCTGCGGCATATTCCTCTGGAAAGATGCAGAAACGCTCCTGAAGATGATCCGCCGGGAAGGATGAAGTACCTCAGGGGATTCAGCTCTCCTTCGCACTTATCTATGATATTCTCTAACTGGTCTACTCTTTGGGAGGAAATTGATGGCGCCTTTCCCTTCGAGACAGCTGATGCTAATTGAGCGCCCAGGATATGGAGGTCGTTCTGAATCCCTTCCAAAATGGAGTCTATCTCCTTATCTTGGTTGAACGACCTTACTACGCCTATAGACGCATTAAGTTCATCCACAGTTCCGTAAGCCTCGACTCTAAGCGAACTTTTTAAGATTCTTCCGCCTCGAAGCAGGCCTGTGTATCCGTCATCTCCCGATTTCGTGTATATTTTCATAATGTAAGATCTGTTTGCAGATAACAACTCGACAGATCGAGTATTTCAGGATTTAAGACAGTAGATGATCCGAAGAATGGCGTCTGAAAACTGTCCTGAATAGAATCAATTGGGGATTCAATCGGGGACTCCTACCACCGAAAGAGAGACATTATGACGCAAATAGATCAACGTCAGCACCACCTCCTGACATGGCGCAAGCTGTCGCTTGCGTCCTTCACCTGGGGCACGTTTGCGATTAGATCGCAAAGCAAAAGACTGCTTACGACGTTCCACTAACACAGGCAACACTGATGCCAAAAGCTCAGATAAAGCCTCGGAAGCCTTATCAAGGTTAGGAAGATTTATCAGGGTAAGCTCCTTACGTAAGCTATTAAAAAAGACGAACTGATTACCTTTAAAAAGATATTTTGCAAAAAACTTGCCAAAGTCCAGTCTTATTTCTTGGACTATCTAGAAGCCTTGTGAAATAGTTATCTTGTAGGCAGCGTCTGAAACGCCTATTATGGGTCAAACAGTAGCATATCGTATCGTTTTGCTATGGAATAAGCAAAATAGTCTCATCAGAGTTCTGGTCAGCAAGGAATAGAAGCTGTTTGAAGAACAGGATGCACTGTCTTTGACAGACAGGGCACATATAGACGCTTTTCCCCTTCTTATGAAGGATACAAGCCTCTTGAGATTCTGCACTGTTGCAACAAGATTTAACTGTTCATTCAGTGAGGCCAAGCCCCTGTAACGGGCTTGGCCCATACCGTGCTGTTGTTTGGCTTCAGCAAAGATATGTTCACTGCGTTTGCGGAGCTTCTGGGAGAGTCTGTAGTCAGATGTCAATGAGATAGATCGTGCATAATTCCTGGCCTTTGCCTCTCGCACTTTCTTATCTCGCTTGGCCTGAATATGTGCGAAATTTGTCTTGTTTTTCCAAGTAGGAATTGGCTCAATCTCTTCACCTGATCGCAGAGGAATGTGGGGTGTGATTCCCCAGTCAAGTATATCAGCGATAAAACCACCAGAACCGTAACCGGTATCGGCAGTAAGTGTCTGAATGCCTTCGGGCATAGTGTATACTTCAAGATCATCAACCATCTTAAGCCGACATTCCCCATATCACATTCATGAGGGATTATATTTCGATACATTCTTGTTTCTGAATTAATATTACCACTTTTACATTTTTCAACAAGTACTTTTTTCAATTAAAATAGTATTTTCCTCTGAATTATCACTTTCTTTGTGTTTAAATCCTCCAATTAGAGACACCTCTCCATCGACTCACAAAAAAATGTGGCAGTTTAAACAGAATAACATCGCAATCGTTCAATCCGGGATAATATTTCGGCAAATAACCTCTTGTCTATCCCAACCTCAGCCATTTGAAACGTAATATATCCGCTGTGTCTGACAATCTTCGCTCCGATTTTGATAAATTTCACGAGGAGGCTGCGTAGTGACCAGTGTTTGATTTTCTTCGGAAGAACAAAACGTCGCAGGAAGTTGCCCAAGTTGTAAGCCAGAACAAACAGCCAGAGCCTCACCTGATTGGAGACGAAACGCTTGCATGAGAGTCGGGTCCAGTTCAGAGCATACTTGCCCTCCTTAATCCACTGCTCAGCTCTGCCACGGCCATTGTAGAAGTGTACCACGCCTTCTGGCTTGGCGCTCATGTTGGTCACGATAAATCCCACTCTTGGGAATAACTCCCCTTGGTGCCATTCAACCTTGGCGACCACTCGCCTCGATTGATCCCAACTGGCCGCTTTATATTGAAATTCATATAACGATACAATCGGTTTCCTCGGCGGTCGTCCAACTGGCCGAGTCAGCAGGTATCGTATCTTTTCATAGAGTATCTCATTTGCGGGAAACCGAATGGCATACAAATAGCCGTTTCCCTCCAGATAATCATAAATCTCAGGCTTTGCGAATGCAGCATCGCCTCGAAAGTATTTCCTATTCTTCTTGCTCTCGTATCTCTTGACGATCGGTTCCAGAACTTCCTTCCAACGATCAGCACTGTGAACATTACCAGAGCGAAGTAGGACTCCTTCACAATCCCCGAACTGATTGAAGCAGAACACTGGATGAAAACAGGTACATCCGAAATGACCGTTGTAAGCTGATCCTTCCTGCTGGCCATGTACCGGACTCTCCGAACTGTCCATGTCCAGAATGATTCGTTGATGCTGTGTTTTACTCATCGCTTTTTGAACCCACTTGCCATTGATATCTGACAAGTTTCTGAGATTGTCATGCTGAGTCAGTATATCAGTTTCAAAACGTCCTATCGTGTTGGAGCTGGCAGCTTGCCTGCCTTTGTCCTTCTTTCCGGTAATCGCTCGCATGACGGGATCAACGGATAATCGCTCGGCGTCATTTACATCTTCATATCCTGCAAGACGGCTGTATATCGATTGACGCAGGAGAGTAGATATATCATGTTGGATATTACGGCCTGTGCGTTTATCGGTAAAAACCGCTGATACCGAATCAAATAATCCCAGTGCGTAATCAAGGTCACGATACGCAAGAAGTCCACCGTTTGATGTCACCTTTGCACCATGAAATTCAAGCTTTATTCCTCCATCAAAACCTACTTTCATTCTTTCACCCTCTGGATGATCAATATTTATCCGCCATTTATGAGTCTTATTTATTGTAATATAACATGTTCTGGCGACTTTGACAACCATTTTTCGGGTCTAATATGGCGAATGGGGGTTAAGGGCACTTTCAGTCTCGGCTGTCCCTGTCGCCTGTGTGCCCTGTGTCTCAAGGATTACTCTACTTTTTGTGTCGATGAGATCATGACCCATAAACGAAAGAGAAGCCCCCGTGCCTTTTGACTTTTTGTATAAGAGAGCATCGGGGTCTGTAGTCGAACGGTGCGTCTGGTTCGTCCACTTTTCACCATGAAAGTCCTTATCGTGAGAATGCCCAGACCTATCTTCGGCCTGTACCTTATCACCTTCAAAACCCATTTCCTTTAGGTAGTCATCAAGAGAAACAGGAAGCTCTATCGGCTCAATACTCTTCACCGAAGCATTCGCTCGTATCTGAGTGCCATCAACACTTAAGTGTTTACCGCTCACAAGACCGACATCTATACAGCGCTGGACTACCTGACGCATTATCTGTTCAAACAATCCACTAGATGCCCACTTGTGATTGCGAAGCTTGTTGATCGTGCTTCTGTCTGGAACCTCATCCTCAAATGTCTGATGACAAAACAACCTATATGCCGCATGCATCGCCACTTCCTGACAAAGCCGATTCTCACTCAAATTATACAAATAGCCGATAAGGATCATTCGAATAACTAATTCAGGATCAATACCGGGTCTGCCATTATCAGAGCAATAACAATCTGACACAACGTCTCATACAAATGAAAAATCAACCGCTTTATCAATTTGACGGAGAATATGGTCTTGGGGAACTAAATCCTCCATCTGAAAATAGTGAAATATCGGATTTGTCTGTTCCTTCTTCTGTGGTGTCATTATTTCCTCCATGTATAATATTATCAATGATATAATATAATACATGGAGATTGCTCCGTCAATGTTTTTATACTATGTTTTCGATTTAAGAGTTTTTCACAAGGCTTCTAGTGAGGCATACTTTTAGAACGGACGATCTCCATTGATCGTCACTCTGTACATGCAACGTCGATATCCGTGGTAGTCGTTGATCGCATAATGCTGCGTACAGCGATTGTCCCAAAAGGCGATCGCATTTTGCGTCCAACGGTAGCGGCAGGTGAATTCCGGTTTGGCGGTATGCTGGTAGAGAAACTCCAGCAACGGCTGGCTTTCCTGCTGGGTCATGCCCTTAATGTGCGATGTGAAAAAGGGGTTGACATAGAGTAACTTCCGGCCCGTCTCCGGGTGGGTTCGCACGACCGGGTGCTCGACCGAGGGTAGCTCTTCCCGGGCTGCTTCCACGTCGGTTTCGCTGACCTTGGTCCTTCCGTGGCGTGCCGACTCTTTGAAGACTTTAGTGTAGTCATGTATAGCCCACAGCCCGTCGAGCAGATTTTTCATCCCTTCCGAGAGAGCTTCATACACAAGGTACATGTTGGCAAAGAGAGTATCGCCACCATAGGGGGCTATGATCTGAGCATGCAATATCGAGCCAAGCGGTGGTTTTTCAAGAAAAGACATGTCCGAATGCCACCCGTTGCCAACGTTGGTCATCTTATCTTCCTGCTTATCGATGACGATGATTTCCGGATGTTCTTCCAGATTGGGCAGGAACGGGTGTACGCTCAGTTCACCGAACCTGTGTCCGAATACCTTGAGCGTATCCGGTGTGATTTTCTGACCCGGGAAGAATAGAACCAGATGCTCCAGATGCGCCCTGTGGATTTCGGCAAAGGTTTCGTTGTTGAGCGGCTTTGACAGATCAACGCCAGTGATCTCTGCCCCAAGCGCGCTAGTGATTGAATTGACATCGATATGCTTATATTTCATCCCCTCATTTTCACCTCCTTGTTCGACTGATTGAAAGTTCCTGATAATGGGTGTTCAGGGATGGCTCCGTCTTTAGATAGGGCTACGGCTCTCCTTTCGGCTCTGGGGCATATCCCTCTGGAAAGGTGCAGAAACGCCGCGGCAGATGATCCGCCGGGAAGGATGAAGTACCTCAGGGGATTCAGCTCTCCTTCGCACTTATCTATGATATTCTCTAACTGGTCTACTCTTTGGGAGGAAATTGATGGCGCCTTTCCCTTCGAGACAGCCGATGCTAATTGAGCGCCCAGGATATGGAGGTCGTTCTGAATCCCTTCCAAAATGGAGTCTATCTCCTTATCTTGGTTGAACGACCTTACTACGCCTATAGACGCATTAAGTTCATCCACAGTTCCGTAAGCCTCGACTCTAAGCGAACTTTTTAAGATTCTTCCGCCTCGAAGCAGGCCTGTGTATCCGTCATCTCCCGATTTCGTGTATATTTTCATAATGTAAGATCTGTTTGCAGATAACAACTCGACAGATCAAGTATTCAGATCTGTGATTCAAGACAATCTTCTTAAATTTAGCCTTGTCCACTTTTGAAGTCAAGGATGACGGTTGAAAGGGGACTTTATTTTTCACGAAGTTCGATCAACACTCCGTCTGATGATTCGGGATGTATGAAGGCGACCTTTTTCCCTTCTGACCCTTCTCTTGGAGCAGGTTCTATAAAGTTCATCCCCTCGCGTCTGCAAGATTCGATAGATTCACCTATATCTTCGACGGAGAAGCAGATGTGATGAACGCCACCTTTCTTATCTCTCAGAAATTTGGAGATGTGCCCCTCTTCTGACAGAGGCTCTAAAAGCTCTATCCGGCACCCTTTGCAGTCTAGAAAGGAGACCTTTACGTTTTCGCTATCTAATGTTTCCTGACCGGTTATCTCGAATCCCAAGGCATTAGAGTAAACTCTTAAAGACATATCAATGTCTTGGACTGCTATGGCTATGTGATCTATGCTGTTAGCGTCGAACTTCACTTTGCAAATATCATCCTTTCCATCTAACCCAGTAGTTGCAGTTTGCTCGAAAAAGGTAGTAGACCAATATATCAAAGATTTGCGGCTCTGTCAACAGAAAACCATAGGATGACCTTTCAAATCTTCTTGACAAAGGTACTATATATGCCTTTATTATTTAGGGAAAGATCGGACAATGCTAAGTTACAGTCTAGTTGCTTTAATCTTAGGATGAATAGAATGCTTGAGGTCGGTTTGAGGGGTGAAATGAGGATGACAGTTTCACCTGAGCATTCGGCGAAACTTGTGCATCCTAAAAGGCCGGATGTTTTGGGCACGATGCCGCTCATAGGCTTAATTGAAAGGACGGCGGCAAAGGTGGTGGACGCTTACTTGGAGCCAGGTTTGATCACAGTCGGGACGGCCGTGAACGTCACACATAGTGCTCCGGTACCGATGTGGATGGAAGTGGCGTGTCGTGTGAGGTTAGTTAAAATTGATGGTCGGAGGATAGTGTTCGATGTGGAGATATTGGACGAGGAGGGCATTATATCCGAGGGGACATATCAAAAACACATTATAGACATAAGGACGTTTGAAGAGAAGATCAAAGAGAAGGAGCAGAGGCAGATCAAAAGATTAAGGGCAGAACAGGATTGATCGAGGGGGATTATGTCGTATCCGTCTCTCTTAAAGTTGTTTTCGGTCGATAGAGAAGGATTTGGGGAGTGTGGTAGATATGATGGAATTTAAGAGGAGCAAGAAGACGGATATATTGGTCGGAGGGTGCGTGATCGTAGCTATCGGCCTTTTGGTCTTTACCATAGTGCTCAAACAGGGGCTGACATTAGGGCATTATCCGCTCTTTGTGGAGTTTAAGTCGATAGGAAATATAGGAGTGGGCGCGAAGGTGAAGTTGAGGGGCTTTGAGGTGGGAAAGGTCAAGCAAGTTGAGTTTTATCCTGAACCGCAAAAAGAGGGTGTCTTTTTTGTTGTAGAATTGGCTATCAAGAACGAATATCCTGTTATTGAGGGGACAGTGGGAGAGGTTAAGGGAGGGGGAATTGTGGGCGATAGTTTTATAAATTTAGACGTTTCGAGTCAGCGGGACCTGCCGTTTAAGGCCGGTGCTACTATGAAGGGTAAGAAAGCTCTGGATACCGGGACACTCATGGCCAAGGCAGCGACTATGCTGGAGAGGATGACTGAAATGTCAGTGAAGATAAGGGACGCAGAAATTGGGGGTAGATTCAGGAAGTTTGTGGAGGTAGTTCACAAGATTTCAAAAGACGTGGAGGGCTTGAGCAAGGACGCTCAGTCTATGCTCACAAGGAGCGAGTCCCTAATTGCTACCCTGGAGCCGGGTATTAAGGAGTCTATAGATAAGTTGAATGAAAACCTGGATTACTCGAAGGAGACGTTGACGAGTCTGAACGAAATATTAGGTGACAACAGTGAGAACATAAAGGATGCGCTGGAGGCTCTCCAGAGGAGTTTGAATCAGATGGAGAAGTTGATGTCGAATCTGGACAATCTAACTGTAGAAAATAGAGCGCAAATAGATTCGACGCTCAAAAACATGGAGGATATTTCGGCGTCTTTCAAGGATGTGGCCAGGCATCCGTGGAAGATCATATTCGGGGGTGTGAAGGGAGGGCAAGGAGACAGTAGTCAGTAGTCCCCAATTGAATCTATTGGGGCTAGACATTCAACAGGGGAAGACGGTACCCTATCTACTTGAGGAGAGAGGAGACAAACGTTGTTCAAATCCAGAGTTCCTGTCTTTGATGGAAATGTGGCTTTGGGGAGGAGGCACGATGCGAGGGTGAGCGTGGACACCCCAGAGGGTCTTCTGATGGTTATGGAAAGACTTGGAATAGATAAGGCATTGGTTTACAATCCCTATGGGGTTACATACGATAGCGTTGAGGGGAATAGAGAGATTCTGAAAACCGTTGAGGGGTTTTCAGGGCTTGTGCCTCAGTTTGTAGCCAATTTCCCGGCTGAGTTATTTGAGGATTTTAAGGAAGGTGTTAAGGACAAAGGGATAAAGAGTCTGAGGGCATACCCAAAGACACATACGTATCCATTCGTGTCGTGGATGGTGGGGGATTGGATGGAGTGGATGGAGGATGAGGGGATAGCCTTATGGCTCCCAATTGATGAGGTGGACATGAAGGATCTCTATGAGATGGCAAGGGCGCATCCGGCGATAAACATAGTGCTGGTGGGGGTGCATTACACCCATCAAATTGTGGTTTTTGGAATGATGGAGCACTTACCGAATCTCTACGTGGAGCTTTCACGGTATTACGTTATGGAACCTGTCGAAAGGTTTGTCAGCAGATTCGGTTCCCAAAGGTTGATATTCGGGTCGGGCTTCCCTGAGATGGACGGAGGGGCGTATCTTTACTATCTGAACAACTGCGGCCTATCTGACGACGTGTTGAGGGCTATCTGCCGGGATAATCTGGAGGTTCTTCTAAATGGCGATTAACGGAGCTAAGGTCATAGATTTTCACTGTCACATAGGCACCTGGCAGCGCTTGTGTATGTACGACGATCTGGAGGATATGATAAGGGTTATGGATTCTGCCGGGGTAGATATGGTGTGTCTCTTTAACATCTTCCGGGGGAATGCGAGTTTCGGGAACGATGAAGTAGCCAAAGCTGTGGAGCGCTATCCGGACAGGTTCATAGGCTTTGCTTTCGTGACTCCGTACTACCCTGAGGAGGTGGAAAACGAGTTACTTAGGGCGATAGATAAACTCAAAATGAGGGCGATAAAGATATATCCTCCGTATTTTGGGAGGACTGTGGAGGATCCCGCATGGGAAGGGATATTCAAGTTTGCAAATGAAAGGGGTTTAACGATTATATCGCACACAGATGTTACTGGAGGTCCCAGTAATCCGTCTTTCTTCGTGCCGTTAGCCCAGAAATATAAGAATGTAAAGTTGGTGTTGGGACATGCGGGTGTGACTCCCCCAGGGAGAATTGAGGCGATAGAGGCGGCGAGAAAGTGTTCAAATATCTATCTTGAGATATGTTCGTCTTACAGCACTTTCGGCTCTGTGGAATTCCTTGTTAACGGAGCGGGGGAGGACCGAGTGTTGTTTGGGTCTGACATGCCTCTTATGGATCCGAGGATACATTTAGGGAGAGTTATGACCGCTGATATATCTGAGGAGACAAGACACAAGGTATTGGGAGAAAATGCCTTAAGGCTTCTAGGTCTTAGCTGAGGATCTATTAACAATGCAAATAAAATTTCTCCACACTTTGTGATTATTGGAATGATGGAGCATTTACCGAATCTCTACGTGCAGCTTTCACGGTATTACGTTATGGTACCTGTCGAAAGATTTGTCAGCAGTTTCGGTTCCCAAAGGTTAATATTCGGGTCGGGCTTCCCTGAGATGGACGGAGGGGCGTATCTTTATTATCTGAACAACTGCGGGCTATCTGATAACGTTTTGAGGGCTATCCGCCGGGATATTCTGGAGGTTCTTCTAAATGGTGATTGATGGAGCTAAGGTCGTAGATTTTCACTGTCACATAGGCCCCTGCCAGCGCTTGTGTATGTACGACGATCTGGAGGATTTGATAAGGGTTATGGATTCTGCCGGGGTAGATATGGCGTGTCTCTTTAACATCCACCGGGGGAATGCGAGTTTCGGGAACGATGAAGTAGCCAAAGCTGTGGAGCGCTATCCGGACAGGTTCGTAGGCTTTGCTTTCGTGACTCCGTACTACCCTGAGGAGGTGGAAAACGAGCTACTTAGGGCGATCGATAAACTCAAAATGAGGGCGATAAAGATATATCCTCCGTATTTTGGGAGGTCAGCGGAGGATCCCGCATGGGAAGGGATATTCAAGTTTGCAAATGAAAGGGGTTTAACGATTATATCGCACACAGATGTTACTGGCGGTCCCAGTAATCCGTCTTTCTTCGTGCCGTTGGCCCAGAAATACAAGAATGTAAAGTGGGTGTTGGGACATGCGGGCGTGACTCCCCCAGGTAGAATTGAGGCGATAGAGGCGGCGAGAAAGTGTTCAAATATCTATCTTGAGTTATGTTCGTCTTACAGCACTTTCGGGTCTGTGGAATTCCTCGTTAACGGAGCGGGGGAGGACCGAGTGTTGTTTGGGTCTGACATGCCTCTTATGGATCCGAGGATACATTTAGGGAGGGTTATGACCGCTGATATATCTGATAAGGCAAGACACAAGGTGTTAGGAGAAAATGCCTTAAGGCTTCTAGGTCTTAGCTGAGGATCTATTACAAATGCAAATAAAGTTTCTCCACACTGCCGATATTCACATCGGCGTAGAAAATCACGGGCTGATAGATCCTTCTACGGGTCTCCATACCAGGACGCAGGACTTTGAAAAGTGCCTGGATTTTGTGTATGAGAAGGGCATGGAGGAGGAGATCGATCTGGTGGCCTTTTCGGGAGATGCTTATAAGAACTGCCATCCCAGTCCGACTCATCAAAGGATCTTTGCTTCGTTTGTTAAGAAGTTCAGCGGTGCAGGCGTTCCTTTTGTGATGGTCGTGGGGAATCATGATATTCCTGGAGCCTTTGGGAGGGCGACTTCTATTGATATTTTTGGGACTTTGGGGATTTCAAAGGTGTCTGTGGCGACCGGTCCAAGAATCTTTAATATCGAGACAAAGTCCGGGCCTATTCAGGTCGCGTGTCTGCCTTGGCCCACTCAGAGCCGTCTTATGACAAAGGACGAATATAGTGGGCTGTCTGCTTTTGAGATTACCAGGAAGATTGAGAGCATTTGCGCGGACATTGTTGAGAAATTTGGTGATGAATTGGACAAGAGAATTCCATCTGTGCTCTTGGCTCACGTGACTGCGGCTGACGCGGAATATTCGAAATCCGAAAGGACTGCGGTGATAGGAAGAGATCCTACGCTCTTGACGAGTGTTCTGACAAATAGTCAGTTCGATTACGTGGCTTTGGGGCACATACACAAATTCCAGGATTTGAATCCACGGGGAAGGCCCTACGTTGTGTATCCGGGGAGCGTCGAGCGCGTGGACTTCGGCGAGGAGAAGGAGGAAAAGGGATTCTGTCTGGTGACTATAAAAGATAAGAGCGAAGGGCCTGGCGTCAGGACTGAATCGGAGGATGAGAATCTTTCTCTTTTTTCGGAGGTTGCGTGTGCGAAGAAAGATAACAGACCTTTGGAAAGGGAGGTGAGATACGAGTTTATAGAGACTCCCGCAAGACCCTTTATAACCATAATATCTGAGGTGAAAAAGGGAGAAGACCCGACTCAGATTATCTTAAGAGAGATAAAAAAGAACGACCTTAAGGATGCTGTTGTGAGGGTTCTTTACACTGTGTACGAGGACGTCATAGGTTCTGTGGATTATAGGGCGATAGATAAGGCTTTAAGAGATACTGGAGCTTTCTACGTTGTAGGGATCATTCCGAAAGTTGAGATCCCTGAGAGGATCAGGAGGTCTGAGGTGTCCGAGGAGTTAGGCGTCGACGAGGCTCTGGATAAGTACATTGACAACACTCCTGAGTTTGAACCTTTTCGTAAGGAATTAAAAAAATACGCCGCCCAGTTAGAGGATCAGCTTGAAAGACAGGGTGAAAATGTAGACAGCAGCCCCCGATAGGTTCACTCGGGGATAGATTCAATCGGGGGTAGACAGGGTACCTTCTCACTCCGTATACTGCGTAGTGCAGGGGTTGGGTTACCCAGCCCTCGGGGCGACCACTTCGTGGCTTGTTGCCTGCACTCTCCTGCAAGGCAGGAAGTGCGCTGACCCCTTCAAATGTGCTATTTTCTGCTTGTTTAATCTTACCGACTGCTAAGCTAAAGGGATAGTATATCACCATGATTCCTGTTAAGTTGTCATTGAGAAATTTCCTGAGTTACGGGGAAGATGTTCGCCCTTTAGATTTTACAGGGTTTCATGTTGCGTGCCTTTCTGGGGAGAATGGTCACGGAAAGTCAGCGCTTTTAGATGCTATGACCTGGTCTCTCTGGGGCCAAGCCAGAAAATCCAGAAGTAGGGGCGCAAACGAAGGATTATTGAAGATCGGTGCGTCTGAGATGAGGGTGGATTTTGTGTTCGATGTTGAGGGGCAGAGATTCAGGGTGATAAGATCCTTCAGGAGGGGCAAAGGGAGCGGCCATCCGAGTTTGGAGTTTCAGGTCTATGATAACGATAAGGGAAAATACAGGGTCCTTTCCGATGTGTCGTCTCTCAGAAGAACACAGGAGGAGATAGATGATGCTCTAAAGATAGATTACGATACCTTCATAAATTCTGCGTTTATACTTCAAGGACGGGCTGATGAGTTTACGAGGAAGACCCCGACAGAGAGGAAACAGATTCTGGCAGATATTCTGGGTCTCTCCAAGTACGATCTTCTCTGGGAGCTGTCGAGGTCTCACTATAATAAGTTGGATAATGAGATAGAAGCTTATTGTAGGGAGTCTCAAAGGATCAATGAGGAGCTTTCGCACAAGGATCTTTATAAAGAACAAATTGACGGACTGACAGTCAGACTGTCGGAGCTGTCCAGAGGTATTGAGTCTCTGGAGAAGGTGTTTTCAGAACTTCGGGAAAAAAAGGGGGATCTAGAAAGGAAGCGAGAGCAGGTAGAGGATTTGGAATCTGAACTTGACAGAATCCGGGACGAGATTGATGACATAAAGGCACAGATAGATTCATCCAGCGATCAGATCGGTGAATATGAGAAGATAATATGCAAAGAAGATGAGATTAAGAGAGATATCTCCACGTACAATAGATTGATTGGTCAGGAAAGAGAGTTTACCCAAAGACTTGGTAGGCTGAGAGATCTGGAATCTCGGAAAGCGGATGTCGCTAGGAAGGTCGAAGAGGCAAAACATGAGGTTGAAAAGTGCAAGAATCTGTGGGAGGAGAGGCTCGCTTCAGAGGAAAAAGTTTTAGATGAGGCAAAGGAGATTTTGAAGAGAGAAAAAGAGATTGAGAATAAGTATCAAGAGTTGATTAATTCCAGGGAAGAGAATGAGGGGATGGAGGATTTGAGAGGGAGACAGGATGAGCTGGAAAAGGCAGCACTGGAGATTGAAAGAAAAATTGAGAAGGCTAAGTCCGGCTTCGAGGTGGAGCTTGGGACCTTAAGGAATCAGATTACGGAATTGGGTAGTAAATCAGAGGCCCAAGAGTATCTCAAAGGTAGGTTTGAAAAGATCAGGCAGGAATTGGAAAGGTTAGAGGGTTTAGAAAGTGAAAGTGACGGTATAAGGGATACGGGCAGCGAATTGAACGTCAAGATAGATGGAGACATAAAGGGGATGCAGGATTTGGAGAAGGAGATAGCGGAGGAGAACGATAAACTGGATCTGATCAAGGAGAGCCAAGATGCTTCCTGTCCGCTGTGCGAAAGCCATATAGATGAGGAAAAAAGAGAGAATATCGTAAGGAAGATGGAGGAGAAAATGGAAAAGGTGAAGGGGGAGATTGGGGTTATACGGGGGGAGTTAGAGGAGGATGAGAAAGAAAGAACGGAACTTAGGAGAAAGTATAGGGAGGCAAAGAAAGTCTTAGAGTCTCTGCCTTCGATCAGAAGCGGAGCGGCTCAGGCTGATGCTTTGTTCAACGAAGCAGTCGAGGCTGAGGGTAAGATAGCAGAGCTCAAAGAAAATGAGGAAGCTGTGCGAACGAGGCTAGATGAGGAGGACTTTGCCCCAGAGGAGAGGGAGGATCTGGAGAGGGTAAGAAGGCAAATTGAGGGATTGGGTTACAACCCACAAAAGCACGAGGAGATCAGGGAGACTCTGGAAAAGTTGAGGGGTTTTGAGGCAGAAAAGGCGCGTCTGGATTCCACTTTAGAGCGATATAACGTTGCGATGGAGGCGATACCTGGGATAAAGGAGGAGATAAGGACTGCCAAGATATCTCTAGATAAAAAAAAGTACGCCGAAAAGGAGCAGAAGGAACTTGAGCGGGTTTTGGACGAGATCCAAAAGGTCGAATACGACAAGCGTGAGCACGAAAAGATAAGGCTAGAGTTGGATAGCCTAAGCCAGGCCCCCGTACAGGCTGAGAGGCTCAGGGATGCGCGGCATAAGATAGATGCGGTAAAAGAGGTACTGAAGATATTGGAGAAGAGATTTGAAGATAGGATCAAAAGACAGGATGAGACCAAAGGGAATATCAAAGGCTTGAAAGTGGAGATAGCGGGTATAGTAGATGTGGAGGAGAAGATCTCAGGGATTGAAAAGACGCTTCGGGATTCCAGAGTAAATAGGGAGAAGCTCCTTGGAGAACAGGGCAGCGCTCAGGCGAGGTACGATAAGTGTCTTGAACTTGAGGAGGAGAAAAAGGAGGTTACTGAGTCTTTAAGGAAGGCACAAGAGGAGAGGGATATTTACGATAAGCTTAGAAGGGCCTTCGGAAAGGATGGGATTCAGGCTCTCATAATAGAGAACGCTATCCCTGAAATTGAAGATGAGGCGAACGATATACTGTCGAGACTGACAGATAATAAGACGCATATCTCGATCGAGTCTCAAAGGGGTCTAAAATCAGGAGGATTAAGGGAGACATTGGATATCAAGATCAGCGATGAGCTGGGGGAAAGGGATTATGAGCTTTACAGCGGGGGAGAGGCGTTCAGGACCAACTTTGCGCTGAGGATAGCCCTGTCAAAACTTCTGGCCCGGAGGGCGGGAACAAAGCTGCGGACTTTAGTGATAGATGAGGGTTTCGGGACGCAGGATTCGGTGGGATTAGGACATCTGGTTGGAGCCATAGATAAGATAAGTAAGGATTTCGACAAGATACTTGTGGTTACGCATTTAGAGGAGTTGAAACGGGCTTTTCCCGTCAGGATTGAAGTGAGAAAAAATGCTGGATCTGGATCGGAATTCGAGATCGTTACTTGATGCCCAATCCCCGATAGACTCAATCGGGGATTCCATTGGGGAGAAACAAGGAGGAAAAGCGATGATGGCTGCTCTTTCAAGATGGATGATTCTGGTGCATCTTGTTTGTCTGGCAGTCTCCTGCTATGCACAAGATGAGCGGCACGGCCGCTTTATCGGGGAGGATGGCAACAAGTCACGGACTGGTTTGAAAAGGGACTCCGGGATGGTACAGATCCAGAATTTCAAGATAGACAGGTACGAGTATCCAAATATCGTGGGGGAATATCCACTTTATAATGTGAGTTGGTACGAAGCTCAGGCTAAGTGTAAATCTAAAGGGAAACGCCTATGTTCCGAAGCGGAATGGGAAAGAGCTTGCACCGGGATGAATAATCACGTGTATCCTTATGGGAACAGTTTCGATGAAGACAAGTGCAATACGCCCCATCAAGTGGATGGAAACTGGGGACGCGACAGGGGTATTGCAAAGATAGGAAAGTGGAAAGAATGTGTCAGCGACTACGGTGTCTATGATATGAGCGGGAATGTGTGGGAGTGGGTCGATGGGGTCTACTCTTCAAGGGAGGGATGGCGTGTGGTCAAGGGGGGATCGTGGTTTCAAAACGTGAACTTCGCGACGTGTTCTGCCAGATACGTAAGATATCTGACTCCAGATTACAGGCTGGATCTGATAGGCTTTAGATGTTGTCAGTCCCCGATTGAACCTATCGGGGATCAGTCTGTAGCGGTAGAAACAGATGGGGACCAGAATTAAAGATTTCCAAGAACCTGCCGATAAGGTACGTAATCGCAGGTTCTCCTCCTTTATTAAGGTCTAAGGGGGCGGGATGCCGCTTACAGGCGGAGCGATTGTTTCCTGCATCGTCTTCCAGTGCGCGGAGGTCCAGGCAGAAGCGTGATCCGCTTCTGTACGATGGTCCCAAATTTTGAAGTAAGTTGAGGCTGTTCTCGTTGTGAGATCAGCCTTTTCTTATATTGTGATAACTATCTAAAATATATCTCACTTAAATAAATCACTTATAGGAAGTCAGCTTTCAGCAAAACGCCTCCTCTTTCTCCTTGGAGTCTCTCTGGTGACCCCCAAGCTTTAGTTTGTCAATCGAATCCCTCAGGTGATCTGGAGCAACATGGGCTTAGAGTAGTATCATCTCAATCTGGTTTGTGTCCTTTGAGCTTTTTGACTGTGGCAAGGTCAAAAGTAGAAATCACAACCCATGAGGTGAGGTTGCGCCTCATATCGTGAGCTTACAGTTCGTAATTCCTGCCTTCTCAGAGCACCTGCAAAGTAGTTCCTCACTTCATGGCAGCAGCTAATTTCTCGCTGTAGAACACATAGGGCTGGCAATATGTTGTGGATGTTTGCGTAAGGTTTCCCCTAAAATCTGCTTCAGAGGTATAGTGCGGTTGTCGCAGTTTCCAGTGCGAAGATCTTTTCTATTTTTGACTACTTTTACTCTCTACTTACAGTCTACATCCTCCCAATTTGAGTTTAAGGATCTCACCCTTTCTCATGTCCCTGTAAAGAGCAGCAACTATAGCGGGATATAGATGTGGTGGGTTCTCAATGTCCTCCAAGGGCGTTTCACTCCTGCCTCCAGATGCTCTTCATCTGCCACGCTTCCAGAGAGCGCAAGGACGCATCGCGACCCTGGGCACGAATGGATACTCCCACGCTGTCCTTACGCTCGGGGTATACCCGGAGGGCGAGACATTGTCTGCCGTTGGCGAAGACTTCCACCACGCTCCTGTCTATAAAGATCCGCAACTTGAGGGGCTCCCCGGCTTCGAGTAGGAACGGTGCCACCTCAGGTGAACGCGCGAGCACGTCCGGCAATAGCGAAGAGCGGGACGTGTCGATTACAAGGGCGTCCTGCTGGATTGCCTGATCCTCTCTGTTCACCGTCAAGTGGCCGTGCCTGTAGAATCTGATGGCTGTATACTCATCACTGTCTGGTGAGCGCAGGACATTGACGCAGACCTCCCGAGCGCCATTCGGATCAATTTCGGCAGCGAGCTCCATGGCGTTTCCTTCTATGCCCTCGAGCACGATCTCCCGGTTTGCGGGCAAGGAGGTCTCGCCGAGGTGTTTGCGGTCGAATCGGAGTGATTCGACCGCAGGGACGGGTTCGATGCCCAGCTTCTTGTCCTCGCGCAGGGTCAGCAGGCGCACGAGAGACATGATGTGGTCCCAGCCCTGGGTAGGTTTTCCGTTGTTGATGTTATAGATGACGTACACACCTCCGGTGCCATCAGGTGTGGCCGATGGGGCATGGACGCCGCCGGGTTCCATCGGTCCAAAATTGAACCGGCCGTGCGCGTAGGGTTTGAATCTGTGATGTACCTCGTCGTAATCGCCGAGCAGATACTGTGAGCCGCGCAGGTGGCTGGCGAACAACAGGATGTACCTATCGCCGATCGGCCAGAAGTACGGTACAGCGCCGTCCTCGCCAGGCTCGGTGAAGATATCGCCCTCGACAAAGGGTCCGAGGTATGTCCAGCGTTTTAGATCCTGCGAAAAAAACAGATGCTGCACCATCCGGCAGTCGTTTAAGACTATCCCGTCCCTGAGTGTTCCTGACAGCGAGTAGTACCCGTCCTTTTCCTTCCAGATGCAGGGGTCGTAAATACGGTAGGGCCGTCCCTTTTCGTCCGCCTGTATCAGGGGGATAACGGGGTTGCCTGGGATTTTCTGCCAGTTCAGGAGCAGGGGATCGTCTGACACCGCGACCATGTTGCCCGCCCGCGTGCCGTGGTAGATGGCGATGACGCGGTCTTCCTCCACGAGAGTGCTGCCGCTGAAACAGCTGCGTTCTATGCCCGGATAGATGGCCAGAGGCAGGTCTTTCCAGTGAACCAGGTCATCGCTGACCGAGTGGCCCCAGTGCTGGCGCGGGTCTTCCGGAGGGTAGGCCTGGTAAAAGAGGTGATACCGCCCCTGCCAGTAACACAACCCGTTCGGATCGTTCAGCTTCCCCTCGGGATTGACGTAATGATAGATCGGCCGGTAGGGGTCGGAGGACAGTCGTTTGCGCGACTCAGCGAATCGCATCATCAGCTCATCCGTTTTTAGTTGTTTCACCTGCTCATCTTGTGCGGTCGCGTAGATGCGCTGCGGGACTTTTGAGGTAAAATCCATCTGTGTACTCATGTAATCATCCTTTTCGTCTGATATGAAAATTAGCTATTCTCATCGGCGGAAGTGAAGCCACAATTCATGGGAAACTAACGGGCCGCGAGATGAGCGGCACCCCTTCGATATGCAACACCTGATAGCTGCTCGACACCTACAGAATAGGGTATATCTACGGATCTTACCAACTTCCAATCGCTGGCCCGTACTTTGTGGAGTTTCTGAGTCGATGATCCTGACAGAGAACCAGTAACCCAGAAGTCAACTACGTCTCTGGCAAACCCGTTGAAATCGCTTAGGTCACTTATTTGCTGCGCATAAGCAGTCGTGTTCAAAGCGACTAACACGATTAGAGGTGAATATAAGACTTTCCATGCTATTTTACGGACTCTCTTTTGTCAAGCAGACTACATATAGTGATTCTGTGGCCATGTGGAGCTTATGTTCCAGAGGAAAGATACATAGGTTAGGTACTGATCATTTCGCTTGTAAGATACAAAAGAAGATTGCAGATGTCAATGAAATTGTGCAGCGGATTGCTCAGACAAACAACAACTGCCAGCAGCTCTGGTTTAGAGCTCATTTTTCAGGGGGTATAACCTTTAAATCGCTTCCACAAACTGCGTGGGAATAGTTACGGCTGACCCGCCGCTGCGGCAGAGACCCGTGGAGCGAGATCAGTTGTACTGCTCCTGCAAACTCCGGAAGTCGCAATAGAACAGCTCAGCCGCCCGTCTCAGATCCTTCTGAAGTGATGTGTCAAAGTAGGCAAAGGCTTCGAATTCCACGCTGAGACATCCCTCATATCCGATAGCCTTTATTGCGTCGAAAAAGCCGGGCCATTCCACGCGTCCCTCGCCGAGGAAGGGGAAGACGAAGGTGTCCCCATAAATCTTGCCGGGGACGCCGGCAACGTCCTTCACGTGGCAGTGAAAGATCCGATCCGCGAGTTGATGAATCGTCCAGGGGACCGTGTTGTAATGCAGGGCCATATGGGAGGGGTCGTAGTTCACGCCGAAGGAATCCGAGTCGTAACGCCTCATTAGCTCGGCAAGGGTGTAATAGTCGCGGCAGACCATACCGTAGACGGCCTCTACAGCTATCTTGACGCCGGCCTGCTCGGCGACCGGAATAACGCAGTCATATGCATTACAGACCATTCCCCAGGCCTCGCCCTCACTAATCTCTTGATGGAGTGTTGGTGAGCCGATCCTCATGAACGGCGCCGGGCCGGTGAAGCAGTTAACGACGCCGATCCCCAGATCGCCGGCTGCGCGCAGGCAATCCACGGTAAGCTGGATTTCTCTGTCCCGCACAGCGGAGTCGAAGTGGACGAATTCACGCTGTACGACCCACTCCGAGATTGTCAGGCCACCGGCCTCGGTCATGCGCACAAGGGCTTGCATCTGTGCTATGGTCATAGTCTGCGGGTTCAGGTGACACATGGAGTATCCGATGCACTGGTAGCCAATCTCTGACAGCATGGCCACGACTTGCTCGTCGGTCATCGAGCCCTGATCCAGATTCAGAAAGAAGCCTATCTCGTTGTTCATGACGTACCTTTCTTAAAGTCCAAAGCCGCTTTTCTTAAAGCCCGAAGCCGCTTTTCTTAAAGTCCGAAGCCGCTTTGAAATATGCTGGCTGAGGTTCGAGTTCGAGTACGAAGCACCGGTCTCGTTCCAGTTAGAGCTCTTGTCTCGGCGCCACGTGCTCGCAGATACTTCCGTGGCTTTGCGGATAGGTTGCCCTGCACAAATCTATCGCCATCCTTCATCACCTCCGCAGTCGGGATGTTATGCTTGGTAGGGGCATTGTTGACTTTATGCGCTTCTGTGAGCTACATAACGGTATTATCATATCTCAAACTTCCTATCTCTCACAGACGTCCTTGCGGGTTCTTCAGATGAACTATGTATTATAGTCCATCGTATTATAGTCCATCTAGGGCCGCGTGTAGCCTATGTTCGGGAGAAAGATAAAAAGGTGTTGGTCTATTTGCTGGGAAGATACGAAATCAGGTGGTGGATGTCAATGCAATTGTGCAGCGGATTTTGTGACCGACACACCCGCGAGTTCTGATCACGGTACTGAAAACCGACCCGTGAGCCAGTTCCACTGCAACGCTTTGTTAGGTCGCTCTCCGATGCTCGTCAGCGATACCAAAAGCAAATTACACGATCATTATGATTGATAAATGGTGGTGCTGAGCTGCACTGTTCTTGCTCGAGTCATTTGTCCGTCCAATACTTATCCACATAGTGCTGGATGCGTTCGCGCATGAAGCGCGAGGATTCGACCGCCCGGTCCGGCAGATAGGCAAACGCTTGGCTGGTCATGATCCCGTCGAAGCCGACTTCGGCCAGTGTCTGGAAGAAGAGATCCCAGTCGATCTCTCCTTCGCCAATGTCGAGATGTTGATGAACCCGAGCTGTTGAACCCGCAGGGTTGACCACGTAGCGCCAGCTAGCTTTGTGGTTGAACGTATCGGCCACGTGGACGTGGGCCAACACGGGCGCGGCGTGACGGATCATCGCGGGCATGTCATCGCCCAGATGAAAAGTATGCGGCGCACAGTAGAGATACTTCACCATTGGCGAACCGATTGCCCGGATAATGTCCACCGCCAGGTTGCTGTCCTCAATAAAATCGTCCGGATGTGCCTCCAGGTGCAGGGGAAGACCCTTGCTCTCAAAGATGGGAACGAGTTCGTCCATTGACTTCCAGAACGCAGTTTCGCACTCCTCTGCCATCTCAGGTCCCACTCGAAAATTGGACCTTTGCGGCGACGGCCCTCTGTCGAATATGGAGTTTACCGTCTGGCATCCCACCTCGACGGCGATGTCTATGGCCCGTTTCCAGTAGCGCACGGCTGCTTCGCGCTCGTCTTTGAACGGGCTGGCCCAGCGATACGTCACCAGGGCCGAGACCAAGTTCACGCCGCACTCGCGCAACCCCTCCTTGAATGCGCGAATGCGATCGTCGTTTGCCCGCGGCGGGTTGTATTCAGGAAAAAACTCATCACGTGAGCAGAGCTCAAGGTTCTCAAAGCCCATCTCATCCGTTAAATGGGGGAGCCTTTCAAAGGGGACATCAGCGTGGCAGAAGGGATCCAATGCAATCTTCATTTGTTCATTCCTTTGCTAATGGGTTAAAATCGACAGGTACTTAATGAACTACTATTGTGGTTACAGGGAAATTCATTGGATGCCGATTTGGCGCAGGAAAACGCGGGTGCGTTTGGTGATGGGCAATGGTCTGTCGAACGGCCACCGCATATATGTCCTACTTCATGCTCGCAAGGTTGTTGTAGTCGAATTCATACAGCACGTTCCGGAAAGCTAAGAAGTTGACTGTGCCCTTCAGCGGCTCACAGAACATGTCCATAGCTCCATTCGTAGCTGGGCGGGGCGACCTCATCCTGGAGCCGCTGGCATGGTATCAGCTTTGGATCGCTTGGAAAGCGCATCCCCCAGGAGTCCGCTGGACCTCCGATTGTGACATCCTCTGTCACAGTGCATATGTAATTTCCATTTGGCTATCCATCAGCATTCCTATGGGCACTTGCAGCTTATATTCGCGAGGAAGGATCCGACGGTAGGGTACTGCTTAATCAGCACTGAAGATACGAAATAAGACTGTGGATGTCAATGGAAATTGTGCAGTGGATCGCTCTGGCTAACAACGACTGCCTGTAAACCTGGATTAGATCCCGTAATCTTTGAAGGCTATGACATTAATGAAGTGTCCTCCTTGCCGTATCTCGTGGTGTTGCACTGAATCAACTTCAGTTGAAACCCTTTGTCGGCCTCTCGTTTCGGTTTCTGTTCAGCCCTATGTGGTCAGTCATTTCTGAAAGCTTGCTCGATCTTGATGCGTTCCTTTGCACCTACTCGACCGACGCCTCTGAGACAACTGAATAGCCCGATGTTATGTATTTTTGGCTTGACTTCTGGATGCTTCGGATATTACTTTAGGGATGCGGAGACGACAGCCGTTGCATGAGACCAGAGTTCGGCAGGATGTGGTGAAAGTTTGGGTATTTGAGCAGGTGATCACGGATGGCTGGTTTCTCTGCGCACAGCTCGCACAGATCTCACACCAGGCAGACACCCACTTGGCATAAAGCAGGTCCTTTTGGGCGTTCAACTACAGGAGTTACAAGATAAAACGCATTGCAGTTCTGAGTGTTGTCAGTCTGCTTGTTGCGATTGCCTCGGGAGCTATCAGTTATGAGATGAAACGGATTGTAATTGTTAGTGTTATTGGTCTGATTGCAGCGTTTAGCTTGGGAGGCAATGTGGCACACGGCGGTCAGGAGCTTGTCTTCCGCAAGCCCGTCCCGGAGGGTGTCGTGGAGATAAAAGGTTTCAGCGTCCCTCTCGGCGGCATAGTTGAGCTTAAGGATGGCTCGCTAATGCTTTCTCAGGGCGGCGGATTTCGCATTTCGACCGATGACGGCTTGACCTGGGGCGAAGCTCGGCCGCCGAAGGCGAAGATGAAGAATATTGTGGGTCTTTTCCGACTCAAATCCGGCGCGTTGGCCATTTATGGACACAATATACCCATAAACGGTAACGACTGGCTCTTCTCTTTGTCGACTGATGAGGGCAAGACCTGGAGCGAGCCAACGGCGATCTGCCCGCTGTCATTTTCATTGATGAATCACAGCATGGTTCAGCTCAGCAGCGGTCGATTGCTGCTCACCTTCCAGCAAGGCTGGGCCGGAGCGCACCCGGACCTGGATTATCATGAAAAGTCGTCCTACGGTCTCTGGCGGGGCAAGCGCATTCAGATAGAGGGTCACGGCCACATCCCCGAGTTTGGCATGTCAGTCGTTTATCGTTCCGATAACAAGGGTAAGAACTGGAATAAGGATGTCGCTGGCAGATTGATGGGGTGGTTTGACGCCGAGGGCGTACCGAACGGCCGCGCCGGGCAGACGAGCTGTTTTGAGCCCACTGTGGCGGAGACCAAAGACGGAGGGGTACTCCTGCTGGCACGTTCCGCAGTCGGGCGTCTGGTGCAGAGCTACAGTCCGGACGGAGGGGAAAACTGGTATGCGGTGACGCCCAGCCAGCTGGCCAGTTCGGCGTCACCTGCCGTTCTGGCTCGTATCCCCCAGACCGGAGACCTTCTGGTAGTCTGGAACCAGGTTTCGCGTGATGAGATTCGACTGGGCCATCGGCGAGGTCGCTTATCAGTCGCCGTTTCCAGGGACGGTGGACACAGCTGGGAGCACTTCAAGACTCTTGAACTAAGCGACGGTCTCAGAGATATTTCCCACCTACCTGGCGAGTACCCAATCCAGATGGTGCGAGCTCGTGACTGGGTCGGCCCATTGCCGGACGGGTGGGCCTGGTTCCACTACGCCAACGTGGACGTGATCGGGGACAAGGTGTTCATAAGCTACACTCGCGGTACGCCCGTAAAGGGAGTTGCGGAGCAGAACCTAAAGAAACAGGAAACCGTAATGCGCATCTATCCGCTGGAATGGTTCTACAGGTAGTTTGAAGTTATTGGCGTTTGCGTGTCGCAACGAGCAATATGCGCACAGATGAGTATAGAAGTAAACCGGGGTCAATTCCCTGTTGGGAAACCAGTACAGTCTCAGGCCTGGCAGAGACTCACTTGGCATAAAGCAGGTTCTTTTGGCCCTTTAACTAACAGGAGTTATAAGATGAAACGCATTGGAATTGTGAGTGTTGTCAGTCTGATTGTCGCGTTTGCCTGGGGAACGATTTTGGCAAACGCCGAGGAAACGAGCGAAAGGGGTAAAGCAGAGATGAAGAACTTGCAACAGGATTCCCCGAAACAAGAAAGTGAAAGACCTCTGCAGTCCCAAGAGAAGTTCATTGCCATTCGAAACCCGCGCCAGCTAAAAGTGGCAGAGATACCAGCGGAACGGGTTCCGATAGGCCAAAAGCTTGAATACAAGCCCAACATCGCACACCTGGGTGGAGATGAGTTGCTGCTATTGTGTTACCTGAACGATGTGGCAGCGGGGTTACCCACCTACCTCTATCGTTCGCACGACGGCGGGCGGACCTGGGAAGGAGGGCGCGACGAGACCAGTCTGCCGGACGGTGGCGAGCCGTATTTGTCGCAAATGCGAGACGGCACGTTGTTGGTAACGGGAGGCCCCTGGGGGTACCGCTCGGAGGACGATGGATTCACCTGGTCCGAATACCAGTTGCCTCCGGAATTTGCCACCAGGGTCAGGGGGAACAACTCGAGAAATATACTGGAGTTGGAGGACGGTTCGTTACTGCAGATTGTCGATATACCTGAAGACGATCCCCCTCTTCGCCATTCTCAATACGGGAATGGATACGTCGCCCGGAGTTACGATGGGGGTCGGACGTGGCCGGACTGCTACACGATGGAAGTAGAAGGGGTGGCGGAAGGCTATCCCCGGTCCATCTTTGGGGAGGTAGTGCTCTGGCAGGCGCGTTCCGGTAAAATTTACGGCATAGCCAGGCTTGATCATAAGTTCTATCCCCTTCCCGGGCGGGTGTTCACCCCCCAGGAGCTCGAAAACGTGGCCGTAACCTTGCGGCACTACGGGCAGCCCCCGGTGCAGGATCTTGCCGATACCGACTTTGACCAGTTCGGCCGAATGAAAGCCTGGGTTTCTACCGACGAAGGCCACACGTGGCAGGCCGGTGAGGACCTGGGTGACCACGGCCAGATGTTTCATTCCATTCTGCGGTTGAGGGATGGACGGCTCCTGTTTACTTATACTCAGCGTTCGATCGATACTCCTCTCGGTGTGCGTGCGGTGCTCGGTCGGGAAACCGAAGACGGATTCGAATTCGATTTTGAGCACGACATCTTTATGATTGATACCAAGACTCCCATCGACCGCAGCTCGGGCGGAGGTTTCGGCAACACCGTCCAGCTGGACGACGGCACTCTGGTGACCAGCTATTCCTACTGGAAGCCTGAAGAAGGAGAATCGGGAAAGCTCTTCAATTGTGAAGTGGTTCGCTGGCGTTTACCGTAAGAGAAGTCCGGGATGCTGTACAAGGGCCAGTTCGCCCGGTGGGTTTTTATCCCGCCATACCTGGGGGGATCATCCGTTGCCATACCGCGGTTACGCCAAAGCATCCGCCGTCCTCGCGGAGAGCACAGGAGCCAGATTAGTGCGATGTCCCTAAAGTGCACGTAAGGTCTGAGGAGCACCTTGCCTTGGCCGTACCTCCGACTGGTAACATCAGAAGAAGTTCAAATCAGCACAGGCGGTGCCCGGCAGCGCAATGGATCGAGGACGGGTTGATGCTTTATTACATTGCCAAGAGCGGACCGACCTACGTTGTTGACTCTGGGCGTTCACGCCGTGCCCATGCACATTAACGACTGATGCACCCCGACCGGCGGCTCTGGGGCGAGGATCTGTGGGAGGGACGAGTTAGCGTGGCTGGGTGAATCTTCTGGGAAAGCTGAGACCAATCTCAGGCCAGGCGGACTCGCACCTGGAAAAAGGCAGATTTTTCTTGGGTCTTGACTACACGAGATATAAGATGGAATGCATTGCAGTTGTCAGTGTTTTCAGTCTAATTATCGCTGTTGCATGGGGAAGCAGTTTGGCAGACGCCAAGACTCCCGACGGCTTAGACCTGGCCCGGCTGAACGGCTGGGACATCGTTGTGGCTAACGATGCTATCGCCAGTGAGATATACGCGGCTGAGGAATTTCAGAAATGTTTTGGCCGAGCCAGTCGCGTGAAGCTCCCGATCGTGCGCGAAGTGGATGGGCTTGGCAGGCACGTAATTATCGGTCCCAGCCAGGCCATGCGCGCGAGTAACGTTGGCTTCGAGGTTCACGACTCCGGTCACGAAGACCTCCGCATCGTGATCCGCGATGGTGGCAAGCCCTTGTAGGTATCCGGCCTCGCGGCAGGCTTTACGGCGTCTATACGTTTCTGGAAGACTACCTGGACGTACGGTTCCTCAGAGATGAACATACACACGTAACTGCGGTCGGCCAGCAGCAAACGATTGGCCCGGTAGACCGTGTCTATCGCGCACCTTTTGCGAATTTACGCCCGACCGGGTATAGAGCACCTTATCGTTACCCGGTTTTGGGGGGCCGTACTCGAAACAGCGGCTTCCATGACCAACCGAGGTAAGCTGGCACTTCGCCATCCGGGAATACGAATCAAAGCTTCTATCGGCAGGTGCCTTACCAGAAATACGGCAGAGATCATCCGGAGTACTTTGGTCTCTGGAATTGGAAACTCCGGGAGGGGCGTTACACTGGCGGTTTGAAGGCCGCCGCAAGAGTCATATGGGACCGCTTCGACAGCGGTTTGTCCGCTAAATTTCGGTTATGTAAAGGAGCTCAGATGAAACAGTTATCCACACTAATGGTGTTTACAGTCGTGCTATTGACGGCCATTTTATTGCCGGCTGGAGGCCTTAGGGCTGAAGCTTCGGTGAAGTTCTATGTTTCACCGACGGGGATTGACAACAATCCCGGCACCAAGCAGAAGCCATTCGCCGGCCTCACTAGAGCTCGGAACGCAGTCAGAGAAAGGACTAAGACAGAGCAGACTGCCAACATTGCTGTGTTCCTTCGAGGTGGCACTTACGAACTGAAAGAACCGCTGGTTCTGGGGCCCGCAGATTCGGGGACTTACAAATTCTCGATTACCTATGTGGCCTATCCTGGTGAGAAACCGATCATCAGCGGGGGAAAAAGAATCACCGGCTGGAAACAGGGGCCCGGCACGATATGGGCCGTCGAACTGCCGCAAGTCAAGGCGCAGAAATGGTACTTTCGCCAACTGTTTGTTGATGGCCAGCGAGCCACTCGATCCCGGACTCCCAACGCCGACAACAAGGATCCGTATCTGCAGGTGAAGGACGCAGAGCTGAAAGACGGTATCTGGAAAGTCACCCTGGCCCCCGACCTGGTCAGAGACTGGTCAAATATGGCAGATGTCGAGATCGTCGTTCTTGGACTATGGGATATTATGCGCAAGCAACTGGCAAGCGTTGATGAGGCGAAAGGCGAAGTATAATTCTGGCCCCGCCTCACGTTCCAACACACCACCACGATCCGGGATAGGGCAGTTGGTGCTTCTTCGAAAATGCCATCGAGATGCTCGATCAGCCCGGGGAATGGTACCTGGACCATTCCAGCGGCGTCCTTTCATATTGGCCACTGGACGGCCAGGATATGTCGAAGGTTGAGGTTATGGCGCCGGTCCTCGCGCAACTTCTGGAAATTGCAGGCACATCTGATCAATTCGTGCGAAATGTGCATTTCAAAGGTCTGGCTTTCAGGCATGCCCAGTGGCCGCTGCCCCCAGGGGGATTTGCAGGCAGGCAGGCCGGTACGATGTATGGAGGCACAGGATTCGTCGGCGAGGCGATTTTGTGGAAGTTCGCAGAGTCATGCAGCATGACTGCCTCCGAGATCGCCCACGTGGGCGGGTGCGGGATAAGTCTGCGCAAAGGATGTGTCAAAAATCTTCTTGTGGGCAACCATATCAATGGCATCGGTTCCAACGGTATCAATGTCGGAGAGGACTTATCAACAATTTACGATGAAAATTTTAAGCCACCTGATTCTGACACGCCTCGCGACAACCGCATCACAAACAACTATATCCACGGATGTGGCGCAGATTTCTACGGTGGGGTAGGGATATACATTGCCTTCACTGACGGAACGGTCGCTGCGCACAATCTACTTCACGACCTTCCCTACACAGGTATCAACGTGGGTATGATGTGGGGTGGCCAACCTACCGTATGTCGTAACAATATCATTGAGTACAACCACATCTACGACGTCATGAAAAAGATGGGTGACGGGGCTGGCATATACACGCTGGGCTTTCAACCTGGCACGGTCGTTCGCAACAACCTGATCCATGATGTCAGGCGCAACCCTTTTGCCCGGGGTGCCCCCTACGCCGGGCTGTACGTTGACAGTCGTTCCTCCCAGATCCTTGTCGAGGCCAACACGGTCTACGGACTGGCACAGCCCAAATGGCCCTGCACGCCTGTTTTGATTGGCCATTACTCGAGGGACATAGTCTTTCGCCACAATGTCTTTGTTGTTTCGGAGGTCGAAGTCAAACCGTTTGCTTACTACAACTCGAAAGAAGAAGATTTCAAGTTCGAGAACAATACGACGATTACCCAGGCCGAATGGAAACCACCAAAGGATTTGGAAACTCGGACGGGGCTTCAACCTCCTTATCGCAAGGCGCTGCTTGGACAATAGCAAGGGTTCCAACGCCTGCGATTGTCAGCACGACTGGTAACTCTTGAGGGCAGAATTAACGGACAAATCGGGCACTGCCGCCGGGTCCAGATGGGCGATACATCTCTAATCGTGTCTCCGAGATCGCCTACAGCCGTCACAAGGCGCGTCGGACAACGTGATGGACACGGAAGCATCAGTCCCGGACGGACGGCTTGGGTAATTACTGGGACGATGCAGGTCGCAAGATGCGCAGCCATTTCGTAGAAGTTCAACTAACGCGGCTGATTCTTTTCGCTGTATCGGCGTGATCACTGGCGTATGAGCCAAACGCGCTGGTATCGGGTCTGCCGCTTCGTCTCTGACGAGACGCTTTTCTGAGAGGAGGTTCACGATGTCTTCACACGATCTGCCCTGGCGGGTGATGACTCTATGGCAGCAGATTGACGGAGACGTTTTGTTTACCGACGAACCGACAGTGCTTCAGTCGCGGGAGATGCTGAATCCTACTGCGGATTCGGAGCTGGGCAGGTTCGTGGATTTTATCGCATCGATTGGTATCAACGCGCTGGACCTTCGCTATTACACGGATGAACAGCGTCCTGTGCTGGCGTCGTTTGCTGGATATTTGAAGGCCAGGGGCATCCGGCTGTTGATCTGCCGGCAGTGGACGGAGTTGGAGACGGGTGAGCTGATCTGGCTGCCTCTCCGTAATCGAGACCTTAAGCGCACCTCCCCTCTCTTGTGTCCCTTCAATGAGCAGGTCCGGCGATTCTGGCAGGAGGCGGTCGCCGCAGACTTCCGGGAGATTCCCGATCTGGGAGGTTATTCATTCGGCATTACGACTGAATACTACATGTCGAACGGTGCGCCCTGGATGTGTGACTGTTCCAGGTGTGGGTCTTTGAGCCGCCGGGAGCGTCTGATCGAGGCGCTACGGTTTCTGGGGGGACTGCTCGCTGGTCACGACGCGTTGCTGCTCTGGAACAACCACCAGGACGACCCCTGGGGCCAGCGCGTTGAAATCGAACTCTTTTCTGACCTGACGGGTCAGCTGCCTGAGAACGTTGTGGTGATGTTCTCTGATCTTTACTGGGACCAGGAACCAGGATGGCCGGCGAATCCAATGTATGACCATCTTCGGGTTCCGTCCTCTGGTCGTGCGCCTTATCTGCCGCGCATCCAGTTGCCCGGGCAGTACCGGGGTATGAATCTCTTTCCTTGCTCGATGGTAGAAGCGTGGGGGCGCACCTTTCGGGAGATCAGCCGTTTGCGGTTGTCCGGGTATTGGGTACAGGCGTTCATCAACCGTACCGAGTGGGACCATCCCTGGAACATGGCGCACTGGTATGCCCTGGACCGATATGCGAGCGATCCGGAGACGGAGCCTGGGGCCATCATGTTTGACTGGGCTGCGCAGACGTATGGTGCGGATGCAGCGCCCGCCGTCGTGGAGATTCTTCGTCTCAGCGAGAAGGCGAGCATCAACGTCTTCATGTGTCAGGGCCTGATGGCCAGTGCAAAAAGCCAGCTTGCGTCTCTGGTCTACCTAGACTCACATCTTTGCGGGCCCTATCGGGGAATGCAGCGCATACCGGGCCAGATCGGTCTGGACTTTCCGTTGGATATGTACCCTGATCAACGCGCTGCGGAGATTAGGGCCCTCCCCGGCACTCGTCTGTTGTTCGGCCGCGAGCCGATCACGCCGGAAGTAAAGGCCCGTGCACTGGCCGAGAAGGATGAGGCAATCGAACTGATCGATCGAATGATCGGCCTCTGGCAGAGCGTGCAGGGGTCGGTGGATGCGGCTTCCCACGAGGCCCTGGCGGTTCGCCTGGATGGCAATCGCGTGGACGCCATGGTTTTCAGGGCGGTACTGGATCTCTACTTTGACTGGAAGCTGGGCTGTTTAATCGATGCCCGGATCGACGAGGTGGTCGGTGGTTTTGCGGGGTTGAAGGGCCAGGTGGTGCCCGATCCTGCGGGTCCGCCTCCCACGCATCGGCGGAGTGTGGAGGACGAGCTGACGCGCAACCTCTTCAGTTTCGCCGAAGAACTGCGCCTTGAAATGCACAAGCCATGGATAGAACAACATTTCAAGGCCAACCCGTTAGATAGCGGAATTTTGCCCGAAGAGCGAAAGTCCGGTTAATGGTGTCGTACTCAGTAGCATGTCAACGAGGACCTTGCAGGAGCCTGTGTGCTGGAAGCGCGACGGGCAAAATCGTTCGATTCCCCAGCCGGCGCAGACCAGGTGAAAGGTGTTTCTAAAAGCGCATTGGGATGTCACGGCAGAGAACGTGTATTATGTGGGATGAGCTGAGATTTGCTATTTTGCCGTTCGGGGCCTTCCCCGTGCAGGCGGAGCATCACGGCCCGTAAAGGGCCTGCACGGCTGCTAATATGGGAGGAATCCACATGGAATGGGATTGTCTTTCTCTAATAAGTATTATGTTTTGCCTTGCGACCATTGCGCCTCATGCTGGTTGTGGGGCGAAGTCTGCGGCAGCGGAAGAAATTGAGATCCTCAAAATAACAGTCGGTAAGCCAACCTTCCTCCACCCGATGAGGTATCAGAATGCCGCGAGTCTGTCTGTTTCCCGGACGGGGGTCGTTGCGGCCTTCTATCCAAAGGCGCGGAAGTATTACCGAACGTCCACAGACGGCGGGGTCACCTGGGGGCCGCAGATGGATTCCCCGCTCCAGCAGACCGGCCACGACAGCGGCACACTGCGAGACGGCGGCGTTATCATGGCGACAAACGATCCGCAGCCCTCAGCCAAGGGCAAAGAAGGCTGGTACGACGTGATGTTCGTCCGCTTTGCGGACGATATGATGAGCTGGGAGTCCGAACTCGTCGAGATCTACCTGCCCGATGCCGGCCCACCCTCTCTGGACGTTAAGCACCCCGGCCTCTCAAAGGGAAAGATGGTGCAGCTTCCGAGCGGAGACATGCTGGCCCCGATGTACGGAGGCTTCAAAGGGGACGACGAAAGTATCCATCGGGCGATCCTTGTCCGGTCAATAGATCAAGGACGGAAGTGGAACTTCTACGCCTCCATTGCATATGAGCCGGTGGACCCGAATCCGGAGCTTCCCGGCCAATATTGCGGCGCCGCTGAGCCGAGCATCACGCTGTTGCCCAATGGAAGGATGGTGGCCATGCTGCGTACGCAATATTCCCAGTATCCCGGCGAATACAAGCCCATGGCCGTGTGCTGGTCCGACGATCTGGGAAAGACCTGGACAAAGCCGGTGGCGACCCAGCCGCACCTGATGAACATCTCGCCAACGCTGGCGGCGCTGGACAACGGCGTGATAGCCATCGAGTACGGTCGGCCGGGCTTTCACATCGCCTTTAGCCTGGACAACGGCCATACGTGGCAAGACCGGATCAGCTTCTCACATCTGCCGGAGCCGTTCATTACCGGCCAGTTCGACATGATCAAAGCTGGTCCGAACAAACTGGTGGCGATTGGCAACGACAAGGACGGTGTGAAGGTGTGGCCGCTCTCTGTTGAAAGGGTCATGGTCTCGCCTGCGCACGTCACGTTGACCGGCCGAGTTCTGGATGAAAGAGGTGGACCGGTGGCGGGTGCGCGGGTCGAGCGAGGCCCCAACCGATATGCGGCCGACGATTGGCTGGAGCACCCCACCAAATTGGGGCCCTGGAAAGCCACCCCGCTGACAATCGGCTCTCCGGAACTGGGATACAGATCAATCCGAAAGGAGAACGGATATCCAACGGTGCAGACAGACGAACAGGGCCGCTTCCGGTTAGAGTCCGTCAAACTCGGCGACTATGTCCTGACTGTTGAAGCCGAGGGTTATGCCCCAGAACATCGTCACATCAAGGTCCGGCCGGAAGCTAAGCTACAGGAGTTCCAGCTGAAAGCAGGCCGAAAGATTTCTAACCGGGTTGTGGATAACACGGGTCAGCCGGTTGCTGGCGCATGTGTAGTGCTCAACAGGTGGCACATCCATACCGACTCCGCTGGTTTCTTCCACTGGTCGGTGGAGGCCCCGTTGCCAGAACAGGTGACGCTGCGAGTCTACAAGCGTTACAGCGATCAGTATGAGACGTTGACAACAACGGTTCCCCTGTCGCAGCTCGAGCGTCAGCCGATCACGTTACACCCGTAAGACGTAGGATAACATGAGGCGAGACGTCAGTAGCACGGGTGCCGTGTGCTAGCGGAGCTTATCTGTGCATCGGGTGCGGCCTGAGCTATTGGAAACATCCGAACTCTGCGAGGTGGCTGTCATGATTGCCCTTGCCGCTCAAGCTGAGCGCCGCGGGTCTGGCTGATTACTGGGACGATGCAGGTCGCAAGATGCGCAGCCATTTCGTAGAAGTTCAACTAACGCGGCTGATTCTTTTCGCTGTATCGGCGTGATCACTGGCGTATGAGCCAAACGCGCTGGTATCGGGTCTGCTGCTTCGTCTCTGACGAGACGCTTTTCTGAGAGGAGGTTCACGATGTCTTCACACGATCTGCCCTGGCGGGTGATGACTCTGTGGCAGCAGATTGACGGAGACGTTTTGTTTACCGACGAACCGACAGTTCTTCAGTCGCGGGAGATGCTGAATCCTACTGCGGATTCGGAGCTGGGCAGGTTCGTGGATTTTATCGCATCGATTGGTATCAACGCGCTGGACCTTCGCTATTACACGGATGAACAGCGTCCTGTGCTGGCGTCGTTTGCTGGATATTTGAAGGCCAGGGGCATCCGGCTGTTGATCTGCCGGCAGTGGACGGAGTTGGAGACGGGTGAGCTGATCTGGCTGCCTCTCCGTAATCGAGACCTTAAGCGCACCTCCCCTCTCTTGTGTCCCTTCAATGAGCAGGTCCGGCGATTCTGGCAGGAGGCGGTCGCCGCAGACTTCCGGGAGATTCCCGATCTGGGAGGTTATTCATTCGGCATTACGACTGAATACTACATGTCGAACGGTGCGCCCTGGATGTGTGACTGTTCCAGGTGTGGGTCTTTGAGCCGCCGAGAGCGTCTGATCGAGGCGCTACGGTTTCTGGGGGGACTGCTCGCTGGTCACGACGCGTTGCTGCTCTGGAACAACCACCAGGACGACCCCTGGGGCCAGCGCGTTGAAATCGAACTCTTTTCTGACCTGACGGGTCAGCTGCCTGAGAACGTTGTGGTGATGTTCTCTGATCTTTACTGGGACCAGGAACCAGGATGGCCGGCGAATCCAATGTATGACCATCTTCGGGTTCCGTCCTCTGGTCGTGCGCCTTATCTGCCGCGCATCCAGTTGCCCGGGCAGTACCGGGGTATGAATCTCTTTCCTTGCTCGATGGTAGAAGCATGGGCGCGTACGTTTCGGGAGATCAGCCGTTTGCGGTTGTCCGGGTATTGGGTACAGGCGTTCATCAACCGTACCGAGTGGGACCATCCCTGGAACATGGCGCACTGGTATGCCCTGGACCGATATGCGAGCGATCCGGAGACGGAGCCTGGGGCCATCATGTTTGACTGGGCTGCGCAGACGTATGGTGCGGATGCAGCGCCCGCCGTCGTGGAGATTCTTCGTCTCAGCCAGAAGGCGAGCATAAACGTGTTCATGTGTCAGGGCCTGATGGCCAGTGGGCAGAGCCAGCTTGCATCTCTGGTCTACCTTGATTCGCATCTTTGCGGGCCCTATCGGGAAGCGCCACGCATACCGGGCCATATCGGTCTGGATTTGCCGCTGGATATGTACCCTGAGCAACGCGCCGCCGAGATTAGGGCCCTCCCCGGCACCCGTCTGCTGTTCGGCAGTGAGCCGATCACGCCGGAAGTAAAGGTCCGCGCACTGGCCGAGAAGGATGAGGCAATTGAACTGATCGATCGGATGATTGGCCTCTGGCAGAGCGTGAGGGGGACGGTGGATGTGGCGGTGCACGAGGCCATGGCGGTTCGCCTGCATGGTAATCGCGTGGATGCAATGGTTTTCAGGGCGGCACTGGATCTCTACTTTGACTGGAAGCTGGGCTATTTAAGCGATGCCCGGATCGACGAGGTAGTCGGTGGTTTTGTGGGGTTGAAGGGACAGGTAGTGCCCGATCCTGCGGGTCCGCCTCCCACGCATCGACGGAGTTCGGAGGACGATCTGACGCGCAACCTCTTCAGTTTCGCCGAAGAACTACGCCTTGAAATGCACAAGCCATGGATCGAACAGCATTTCAAGGCCAACCCGCTGGGCGGCGGCATCTTGCCTGAGGAGGTGAAGTCCGGTTAGCGCCGTAGTGAGGTAGAAAGAGTCAAGATGCTGGGCGGTAAGGCTTTGCAGGAAATATCTAAAGATCCTTAGGCCGGACGCGAGCCACTGTTGACATTGCTAAGTGGCTACCGCTAAGTTGGATTACGGAACCGACGAAGACAGAAGCCGCTGTCCGAAGAAGTTAGGTAGTTCGTTCTGCGTATGGCGTGTAGAGCAACCCAGTTAGTGCTACGTTAGCCTTCAAGTTGCGATGGTCAATCGGGGTCACGATATCTTAGATACAACGGTGCGGAAGATTCTTAAGGACCATGGCCTTCAGCCAGCGCCTGATCGATAGCGGCATAGCACGTGGAAAACGTTTCTGAAAGCGCATTGGGAGGTCACGGCAGAGAATGTGTATTATGTGGGATGAGCTGAGAATTTGGTGTTTTGCCGTCTGGGGCGTTCCCCGGTCAGGCGAAGCATCATGGCCGCGAAGGTTCTGAACGGTTACGAAGATTGGAGGGATTCAAGTGCAACGGAATTGTCTTTACGTAATAGGGATCATGTTTTGCATTGCCACGACTGTTGCTGATACCGGTTATGCGGAACAGCCTGCTGTAGGAGAAGAGACTGAGATTCTCAACATCACAGTCGGCGAAGCGACCAAGATCAGCGATCTGGTTTACCAGAATACCGCGAGTCTGTCTGTCTCACGGACGGGGGTCGTAGCTGTCTTCTATGCAAAGCCGAATCATAACCCGAGGTTTTACCGGGTCTCGACTGATGGGGGTCAGACCTGGAGCAAGGAAATGGCTGGTCCCGGGATGGCTGGCGGGGCTGAAAGTGTAGGACTCCGCGATGGCGGTGTGTTCAAGCCTCAAGGAGGCACAGTTTCTATTGAAGGAGAAAGGGACTGGTATGACTTGACTGTTTTTCGGTTCACCGACGATTTTATGAGTTGGGAAACCGAAACAGACAAGATGTATGTACCCAATCACATCACTGCTCTCAGCCATGTATACACCCCCAATCCCGCTAAAGGCAAGATTCTTCAAATGCCTGATGGGGCACTGTTGATGCCGATGGGCGGGCGGTTTAGCGGTGACGTAGACGTCCTTCGGGCTTACTTGGTCCGCTCGATCGATGAAGGCAGGACGTGGCTATATTACGTGACAATCAACTATACCCCTCAGGATCCCAACCCAGAACTGCCGGGTCAGTACGCGGGATTTGACGAACAGAGCTTCGTGCTCCTGCCGAATGGTCAGATGTTGGCCATTCTGCGTACGCAGTACTCACATCTAGCGGGCGAATACAGACCGTTGTACGTCTGCTGGTCGAACGATCTTGGCAGGACCTGGAGCAAACCGACGCCGACCAAGCCGCACCTGATGAATATCTGGCCTACGCTGCAGCTTCTGGACAATGGTGTAGTAGCCTGTCAGTACGGCCGACCGGGCTTCCATGTAGCTTTCAGTCTGGATAACGGTCATACCTGGCAGGACCGCATTACGTTCTCAGATCTACCGGAGCCCTTTATTACCGGTCAGTTCGATATGATCAAGACTGGACCGAACCGGCTGGTGGCGGTCGGCAGCGACGCTGAGGGCATAAAGGTCTGGCCGATTACGGTCGAGCTTCTGAAGGTGTCGCCAGCCCATGTAGCTTTAGAGGGCCGCGTTCTGGACCAGCAGGGCACTGCGATTGCCGGCGCGACTGTCGAGCGCAGTCCCAACCGCTACTATCTCGACTCCTGGCTTGAGCACCCCACCGAATTGGATCCCTGGAAAAAGACCCCTCTGACAATCGGTTCGCCGGCACTGGGATACAGATCAATTCGTAAGGAGGATGGCTATCCGACGGTGCAGACGGACGCTCAGGGACAGTTCCAGTTCGAGTCGGTCAAGTTAGGTGAATATGTCTTGACGGTTGAGGCTGACGGTTATGCCCCACAGCATCGGCATATTAAGGTATCGCCGGAGTCCAAGCCACAGGACTTCCGTTTGAAGCATGGTCGAAAGATTCGCAGCCGGGTTGTGGATGACACAGGTCAGCCGGTTAGCGGTGCTTGTGTGGTACTGAACAGGTGGCACGTCCATACCGATCTTGCTGGGTTCTTCCACTGGTCGGTGGAGTCCCCGCTGCCAGAGCAGGTGGCGATCATGGTTTACAAGCGTTACAGCGGTCATTATGAGATACTCAAAGCAACGGTGTCGTTCTCGCAGCTTGAGCGCCAGCCGATAGCCTTGAAGAACAGATAATTGAACGGTGACGAGTAGCGTCAAGAGCCAGGCTGGAAGATGACTCGGTCTGCGCCTATCGGGCAGCCATCGAGCCGATTTTGGAGACTCAATAAGGACTCCGCAATCGATCCAGCGCTGGCCGAGGAGATACGACCGCTTGTCGAAGAGCCCTTCCGGCTGTGCGACGACTATGGGATCGGCGGACGTGTCACAGGAGCTTGCGAGTGCACCGAAGGTATGTTGGAAACCCTTGACCGCTCAGGCAAGTAAGTGCACAGGCCGGGCTGGGATGGATTTATTCTAACAGACCAGATTAGAAGGAGTCAAACGATGGAACGGATCGCAGTTGTGAGCGCTCTTATTGTGGTAGCTATATTTGCCTGTGGAAGCATTGCTGCTATGGACAACCCTGATGAGGGCTTAGACCTGGCCCGCCTAAGCGGCTGGGACATCGTTGTGGCTGACGATGCTATCGCCAGTGAGATATACGCGGCTGAGGAGTTTCAGGAGTTCTTCAGCCAGGCGAGTGGTGTGAAACTCCCTATCGTCCACAAAATCGAACGTTGGGACAAGCATGTGTTCGTCGGTCCTGGCAAGCTGATGCAAGCCAGTCCTGTGGGATTCGGCGTTGAGAATGTGGGACCTTAAGATTTGCAGATTGTTGTACGTGACGACAACATCGCCATAGCCGGAGGACGACCGCGCGGCACGCTTTATGGGATTTACACGTTCCTGGAAGATTACCTGGGCGTACGCTTTCTCACACACGATCATACCCACGTGCCGCCGGTTGGTGAGCAGAGAGTGATCGGCCTGGTGGACCGTGTCTATCGCTCACCTTTTGCGAATTTACGGCTGACAGGGTACAAAACATCTTATCATTACCCGGTTTTTGGGGTGCGTACTCGCAACAATGGCTACCATGACTAGCCGAGGTTTGGTGGCATTTCGCCATTCGGCAATACCAATCACAGTTTCTATCGGAAAGTGCCTTACCAGAAGTACGGCAAGGATCATCCGGAGTACTTTGGTCTCTGGGATTGGACACGCCGGAACCATTTCACGCATACTCATCTATGCCTGACCAATGCGGAGCTGTTACCTATCGTTACCGATGCGGTCTTGCAGGAAAGCGAACGTGCCACCAGCATTGGGCGCAAGAACTTTTCCGTCTCTCAGAACGACACTATCTGGCAATACTGCCAGTGTGAAGAGTGTACAGCCGTTGACAAGCGCGAAGAATCACACATGGGCGCCCTGCTGGACTTTGTGAACAAGGTAGCGGACGAGGTGGCCAAGACTCATCCGGACGTCTTTATCGGGACGCTCTCCTATGGTTTTTCGCGCAAGCCGCCCAAAACTATCAGGCCGCGAGACAATGTGGAGATCAACCTCAGCAGCATCGAGACCTGCCAGCTTCACCTCTTGGCCGATCCCAGTTGCCCCGAAGTGTCGCATACATGCAGGACCTCCGCGGTTGGAGCAAGATTTGCAGGCACCTCTACGCCTGGACGTATAACCGCCATTTTCACGACTTTCTTCTGCCGTATCCAAACCTGTTTACGATCAAACCAAACGTAAACACTCTTGTAATTGCCGGAGTTGAAGGGGTGTTCATGCAATGCAGCTTTGACTTGGTGGCGGAACTGTCGGACCTCCGCAATTACCTGATCAACCGTCTGTTGTGGAACCCCGATCTCGACGATAGGGCGTGCATCAACGAGTTCCTCGATTTGCACTATGGTAAAGCAGCCCCACCAATCCGCCGCTTTATCGACATGACACATAAGCACTACAAAGATGCAGGTACTCACCACACTTCGTTGATCCGCGACCATTGGGATTTGCCGGTCGATGAATCCGTTGCCAAAGCCGGGCTTGGTATGTTCTCTGAAGCAATGAAATTGGCTGAGAACGATGAAGTCAAAGAACGAGTGGAAAAGGCTTCCATCTGCGGCTATCGGGCAGCCATCGAGACGATTTGGAGACTCAATAAGGACGCCGCAATTGATCCAGCGCTGGCCAAACAGATGCGACCGCTTGTCGAAGAGTTCTTCCGGCTGTGCGACGACTATGGGATCGGCGGACTTGTCGCAAGAGCTCGCGAGCGCATCGAAGGCATCTTGGTGACCAGTGACCCTTCAGGCAAGTAGGTTAAAGGCTGGCTTGGGGTGGAACTCTTCTAACGGGCCAGCCTCGAAGGAGTTAAACGTTGAAACGGATCGCAGTTGTGAGTGTTATCAGTCTAATTGTCCCATTTGTCTGGGGAGGCATTCTGGAAAACGCGTAATGTTGGGTCTTTAACAACGAGGAGTTATACGATGAAACTAACAACAGTTGTGAGCGCTGTCATAGTGGTAGCTATATTTGCCTGTGGAAGGATTGCTACTATGGACAAAACTGCTAAGGGCTTAGACCTAGCGCAGCTAAATGGGTGGGACATAGTTGTGGCTGACGATGCTATCGCCAGTGAGGTATACGCGGCTGAGGAGTTTCAGGACTTCTTCCGTCAGGCCAGCGGAGTAAAGCTCCCGATCGTCCACGAGATCAAAGATTTGGCCAAGCACATGTTCATTGGGCCTGGTAAGGTGATGCAAGCCAGCTCAGTCGGATTCAGTGTCAAAGATTTAGGCCCAGAAGATCTCCGCATCGTCGTGCGTGATAACAACATCGCCATAGCTGGTGGTCGTCCTCGTGGCACGCTCTACGGTGTTTATAGTTTTCTTGAAGATTATTTAGGTGTGCGCTTTTTCACGCACGATCATACCCACGTCCCGCCGGTTGGCCAGCAGCGAGTGATCGGCCCGGTGGACCGCGTCTATCGCCCACCTTTCGTGAATTACCGTAATGCCGCATACAAAGCACCTCATCAGTATCCCTTTCTTGCGGTCCGTACTCGTAACAACACCGTAGATCATGATGAGCCGCGGTTTGGTGGTATTTCACCGTTCGGAAATACCAACCACAGTTTTTACCGACAGGTTTCCGTGGAGAAGTATGGGAAGGACCACCCTGAATATTACGCGCTGATCGACGATAAGCGGCAAGTTAAATGGCAGAGCCAGCTTTGTATGACCAATCAGGAGGTGTTGAAAATCGTGATCCAGGCGGTACGGGATGAGCTTAAAAACAGACCGGAGACCAGGAATATCTCGGTCAGCCAGAACGACGGGGGCACCGACTACTGTCGATGCGAGAAATGTGCCGCCATCGATGAGCGTGAAGGATCGCACATGGGAGCTCTGCTGACCTTTGTGAACAAGGTAGCCGACGAGGTGGCCAAGACTCATCCAGACGTTTTTATAGGGACGCTGGCTTACAATTATTCTCGCAAGCCTCCCAAGAATATCAGGCCACGTGACAATGTTCAAATCAACCTTTCCAGCTCTGGGGCCTGTCAGCTCCACGCCTTCGCTGATGCCAATTGCCCTAAGAATGTCGCTTATATGCAGGACCTCCGCGGCTGGCGCAGGATTTGCAAGAACCTCTATGCCTGGACATATAACGTCTACTTCCGCGCGCCTCCCTTGCCGTACCCAAACCTGTACACGATCATGCCTAACATAAACACTCTTTTGGACGCTGGCGTTGAAGGGGTCTTCATGCAGTCTCACGCGGGACGATGGCCCGACACAGAGATGGCGAAGCTGCCCCATTATATGATGAGCCGATTGCTGTGGAATCCGAAGCTCAACGACAGGGAATTGATTGATGAGTTTCTCAATCTACACTATGGTAAGGCAGTCCCACCGATCCGTAGGTTCATCAACATGATACATAACCACTACAGAGACTCAGGGACTCACAACGATCCACTCGCCTACCATCACTGGGAGTTGCCGGTTGATGAAGGCGTCGCTAAAGCTAGTTTGAAGTTGTTCGCCGAGGCCATGGATCTAGCTGAGAACGATGAGGTCAAAACTCGAGTAGAAAACGCTTCCATCAGCGCTTTTGCGGCAGCCATTGACCCGATTTGGAGACTCAAGAAGGATGCTCAAGTCGATCCGGCTGTTGCTGAACAGATGCGACCGCTTGTCAAAAAGTTCTTCCGGCTATGCGAGAAGTATGGGCTCGGCGGGTATGACGCACATCGTCAGCGCCTCGGAATCATCTTGGGGAACCTCGATCCTACAGGTAAGTAGCTGCAAAGACTGGCTTAGGATGGCACTCTTCTAATGGACCAGAGTAGAAGGAGTTATAACTATGGAATGTATTCTACTTGTGAGTGTTATCAGCCTAGTTCCCCGATTTGCCTGCGGAAGTATTTTGGCAAACGCGTTATGTTGTGTTTTTAACAACGAGGAGTTATACGATGAAACTGACCACAGTTGTGAGCGCTGTCATTGTGGTAGCTATATTTTCGTGTGGAGGCATTGCTGCGATGCACAACACTGATGAGGGCTTAGACCTGGCCCGCCTAAGCGGCTGGGACATCGTTGTGGCTGACGATGCTATCGCCAGTGAGATATACGCGGCTGAGGAATTCCAGGAGTTTTTCCTCCAGGCCAGCGATGTAAAGCTTCCTATCGTCCACAAAATTGAACGTTGGGACAAGCATGTGTTCATCGGACCTGGGGAGGTGATGCAAGCCAGCCCAGTCGGATTCAGCGTTGAGGATTTGGGACCTGAGGATCTACACATCGTTGTACGTGATAACAACATTGCCATAGCCGGTGGGCGCCCGCGCGGCACACTTTATGGCGTCTACACGTTCCTGGAAGATTACCTGGGCGTACGCTTTCTCACACACGACCATACCCACGTCCCGCCGGTTGGCCAGCAGCGATTGATCGACCCGGTGGACCGTGTCTATCGCCCGCCTTTCGCGAATTACCGTAATGCCGTTTACAAAGCATCACTTCAATACCCGGTTTTTGCGGTTCGCACACGGAACAATGCCGCTCATGCTGCGCCAAAATTTGGTGGAGTTTCGGCGTTCATCAATATCAATCACAGCCTCTACCGACAGGTCACCATCGACAAATACGGCAAAGAACATCCGGAGTACTTTGGTCTCTGGGACGGCACACGCCGCAATGAAGCCCCGCACACTCATCTTTGCTTGACCAATGCGGATCTGATTCCCATCGTTACCAGTGCGGTTTTGGAGGAAATCGGATTTCCCAGTTGCGTCGGGCGAAAAAACTTTTCAGTCTCTCAAAACGACACGGTCTGGCAATACTGCCAGTGTGAAGAGTGCGCTGCGATTGACGGACCGGAAGAATCCCACATGGGGGCGTTGCTAAAGTTCGTCAACGCTGTGGCCGATCAGGTTGCAAAGACCCATCCAGATGTCGAGATAGGTACGCTGGCCTATGGCTTCTCACGCAAACCTCCGAAGACCATCAAGTGCCGGCCCAATGTGGAGGTCAACCTGACCACTCATGGTCGATGTCATGTACATTTAATTACGGAACGCAATTGCCCACCGAATGTCAAGTTCCTGCAGGAATTGGAAGGATGGAGCAGAATCTGCAAAAACCTATATTTCTGGGATTACCACTTTGGCGCGGGCCACTCTCTTCTGCCCTATCCTGATTTGTTTTTCATGAAACCGAACATCAACACTCTGGTAGCCCACGGAGTCAAAGGCGTCTTTATGCAGTCCGATTATCAGGCTGCTACAACAGAACTGGTTGATCTAAGGCAACATCTGATGACGCGGCTATTGTGGAACCCTGATCTCAACGATAGGGATATAATTGATGAGTTCGTCAGTCTGCACTACTCAGAGGCAGCCCCGCCGATCCGCCGTTTCATAGATCTGGTGCACAACCATTACAGAGACATCAAAATACACCATACAAAATGGAAGCCGCATGGCTTACCCGTCGATGAAGCCGTTGCGGCCACTGGCGTGAACTTGTTCGTCGAGGCGCTGAAACTGGCCAAGAGCGATGCGATCAAAGCTCGTGTGGAAAAGGCCTCCATCAGTGCCTACCGGGCAGCCATTGACCCGATTTTTAAACTGAAGGAGGATGCCGAAGTCGATCGGGCTGTCGCTGAACAGATGCGACCAATTGTCCAGGAATTCTTCCGATTGTGTGAAAGGAACGGTATCGGTTCGGATGTCGCGGGATATGCGTACGGTTACTCGCAGACGATCCGTCAGCGTCTTGAAACCATTCTGGGGACCCGTGACCCTACAGGGAAGTAGCTGCAAAGGCTGGCTTGGGATAGACCTCTTCTAACGGACCAGAGTAGAAGGAGTTATACAATGACACGGGACAGTTGTTAGCGCTGTCATTGTGGTAGCTTTATTGGCTCGCGGAACTATTCCAGGGATGGCCAACAAGGCTGAGGGCGTAGCCCTGGTCAGACTAAACAGCTGCGACATTGTCGCAGCTGAGAACGCATCCCCAGTGAGCAATACGCGGCTGGGGAGATTCAGGAGTACTTCCGTCAGGCCAGTGGTGCGAAGCTTACACAAGAATAGTGGCCTTTCTGTTTGTCAAGGACACCTAATAGAGGAATGCATGCGTGAACCAAAGATGTTGATCACAGCGGTACTTTGAAAAAGGGGTATACTTATGATGACATCGCATCAATGCAGAGGTGCGTATGGCCTGTCGAGAAAGGAAATTGTGCAAGGCCTGCGGCAAACGGGCCTGAAATCCGGCGACGTAGTGCTGGTTCATTCTGCAATGCGGACGTTCGGGGCCATCGAAGGGGGCGCCGAGACGGTGGTCTCTGCGCTGCTTGAAGTGCTCGGCCAGAGAGGGACATTGATCGTTCCTACTTTTACACTTGTCCACGAAGCCGAACAGGATCCTGTCATTGACCCCAGCAAAGATCCCTCCGAAATGGGAGTAATTACCGAAACTGTTCGCTTACGGCCGGATGCCCTTAGATGCACCGCTTTTCGACACAGTTTTGCCGCTGTAGGGCACAGAGCCCCAGTATTTACTGACATCGATCCTGCCCTATCTCCCTTTGACCTCCGCTCTTCTTTCGGTGTCATGCTCGCCCTAAATACCCAGATTCTTATATGTGGTATGACCTATGACGCTTCAACCAGCCACCACTTTGCAGAATTTCTTTGTGATGTACCCTACAGGCATACGATACGTCTGAATGTAAATCTAAAACTTTCGGACGGCCGGGTCGTAAGACAAGAGATGATTGATTACCAGCCCAAACCGGGCGAGGACGGTATATATTATGAGCGGGAGCCAGATTTTGGTCGCCTCGGAAGAATGCTCGAAGAACGAGGATTGGTCGGCATGGCGGCTATCGGAAACTCGGCCGTGCGCAGATTCGCGATGCGGGATCTGATTGATCTAGCACAGATTGAGGCGGCGGAGAATTACAACATCTTCCGTATGCCGGAGGGACAGACAGATGACTTTACCCAGCTGACCTTTGGTATGGTAGTTTTCAGTCCAGAAATGCTAGATGGAGCAGGCCGGAGCGATAGATACCGGTGGTGTGTTATGGACGAATCAAAGCTGGTGATGCCTGGTTGATGGCGAGTAGGTATTCCAGGCCGAGTATTGTGTGCACCGGGGTGAAACTGAAACCGAATGTTCCTCATTCGGAGAGGATCTGTGCCTAGGCAGTCGCTTTCAAAGCGACCAGGAGGTCTAGAGTTGAGATAGTGGATGTCAATGGGAATTGGGGTTACCAAGGTCATCCAGTTTTCAGTCTAGGGGTGAGCGAGTCCTGCTGCATCTTGTTGTGTTGCTGTGCTTCTACTCGACGGATGCCTTTGAGAAGACTAAACAGCACTGGTGTTGTGGATTCTTAGGTTGACTTCTCGATGCTCGGATATTATTTTGGAGGGTACGGTGACGATTTCTATCGTCTGAGTTCGGACTTTGACAAGATGAGTTGCTGGGCCACGAGTATGTCAGCACGACCAGGATTTACACCCATCGCGCAATAGAAGCGGCCACGGTGTGCGCAGCCCTATTTAAGGGATATGGATCGGCTTATAAAGACTCTATAAACCAGGCGCACCGAGATGGCCAAGAGGATAGGATATGAAAATATAAGTATTTAGACTCCCGAACGACCAGAGGCTCGCGAGGTGTCTGGTTTATAAGAAGAAAAGAGTCTAGTTCTTAGGCAAGTTTAAGGGGACTGTATAATCGTAGTTGGGCTTCGGAGAAAGTGACGTTTCACGTTAACACAGGAGTGATGAATCGGCACAGGAGAAACAGCTGGTCATGTGTCGATTGATACGAGAGGAGAAGCCAGGATGAATGATGTCAATGCTGCGCGTGGGAGGGTGATCTACAACCTGGACTGCAGTGAGTTCTTCGTGGGGACGTTTGGCCCCATTGTCCCTGAGACGATCGATAAGTTCGTGGACACTCACGCCGCTCTTGGAGTCACGGACCTCTTTGTCAACGTGAACGCAAAGCGCACTAACTACCGGAGCGATGTGTGGGAATCAGATTGGGACGGATACGACCCGAGCGCCGGTGACGACCAGCCGTTTTTCTCAGGGATCGATCCGAATCGGAGGTTCGAGACACAGTTGTTCAAGAACGTGCTGGCGCTTCACGAGCAGGGATGCGACTACCCGAAGCGGATGATCGATCGTGCGAGGCGAAACCAAGTAAAGGCGTGGATCTCGCTGCGGATGAACGACGACCACAATCCCCACCTGCCGGACCACCCGGCCCACAGCACAATCTGGAAGTCGCATCCGGAATGGCGCCTTGCATATGGCCTGGACTACGAACAGCCCGAGGTGCGTGAGCACTACATGAAGCTCGTCAGGGAGGTGTGCTCTCGCTACGACCTGGACGGTCTGGAACTGGATTTTCTGCGCTTCTGGCTGTACTTTCGCTCCGGACGTGAGCACGTAGGCGCGAAGCTGATGACGGCTTTTGTGGAGCAGGCGCGGCAGGCGACAGAAGAAGCCGCGAAGCGATTGGGGCATCCTGTCGAACTCTCCGTGCGCGTACCGACAACTCCATGGATCGCCCGCAGGCACGGACTAGATGCGATCTCGTGGGCCAAGGCGGGACTGGTTGACCTGATTATCGCCTCGCCCTTCTGGCCCTCTATTGACAGTGACGTGCCGATCGAGACGTGGAAAGGGTTGCTCATCGGCACGAATGTGCCTGTCGCAGTAGGTTTAGAGAGCGGGATGCATCCGGGGACTGCAAATCGCACCGTGATGCACGAGGAGATGCGCGGGGTGATAGTGAGCGGGCTGGACCGCGGGGCCGACGCGGTATACTTCTTCAATCTCTTTACGGGACCGTTTCAGCGCTGGCCGCGCGTGGACCATGACCGGCTACTAAGGGACGCCGGGTCCTATGCCGCGCTTCGCGGCGGGCTGCGACGGCATGCGATCACCATCACGAGTCCCTGGGCGGAGGGTGAGCCGGGCGAAGACAGGTCGCTGCCTTACACCGGTACGCACGGTGTCTTCCGTCTTCACATCGGCCCGAAGCCGCTGCCGGAGCAGAGCGCCCGGGTCGAACTCGTCGTGCCGGACCTAGATCAGCCTCTGCTTGAGCCGCTGGAGGTGTGTCTGAACGGCATGCCCTGTCCATGGTCGGGACTTGTCGAAGCCGAACACGTTAAAGCGTCAGGTTGGAAAGAGCCTGAGCCGCGCCGACAAGTCTATGACGTATCCCCGGAGGCCCTGAGCGACGGCTACAATCTGATCGAGGTGAGCGCCAAGCACGATATCCAGATCACGTGGGTAGAGATCTCGGTGCGATAGGTTTGATGCATACGCGCTGGTTGCGAGGCGGCAAGGCGATGATGCTCCTTACCTTCGTGCAGAAATCTCATACTGAGGCGGGAGTCCCGCAGCGACTCAACCTATCATTGGGTGCACAGAGGATGAGGAAATGAGCAGCAGCGTTCCACTCAGGTTGGGAATCGTCGGTTGCGGCGTCATTTCGCACGTGCACGCTCGTGCGGCAAGCGCCATCCCGGATCAAATCCGGATAGTCAGCTGTTGTGATATCCGACAGGAAACCGCGGAAGCCTGGGCCAAGCAGTACGGTTGCGACGGCTATTACACCGACTATGTCGAGATGATCCAGAGGGAAGATCTGGACGGCATCCTGTTGGCGACCTGGCCCAATCAGCACCGGGAACAGATCGAGAGTTGCCTGCGGTGTGGGGTTCGGAGTATCCTTTGCGAAAAAGCTCTCACACTCACGGGCCGCGAGGCAATCGAGATTCGCGACCTGGTACGCGAACACAATGCCTTCGTCACGGAAGGCTTCATGTATCTTCACCATCCCGCCGTAGTTGCCATGGAGAGGCTCGTTGCGTCCGGCGAACTCGGGGCTGTCGACAGTGTCCGGGCCGACTTCAGCGACTTGGATTCCGAAACGGCGCCGGCTGACGACACGACACGCAACTGGCGGCAACGGAAAGAGTGCGGGGGAGGAGTCCCCTACGACTTCGCGTGCTACTGCGTGAACGCCTGTGGCCGTTTCGCCGGTGATATTCCGACTCGCGTCTACTGCCTGGGGGACGTGAGCCCTCACTACGACACGATCAACCGTATGCACGGGTTCGTGGAATATGGGAACGGGTGCGTCGGTGTGGTGGAGAGCAGCAAGAAAGCAGACCACAGCCAGCGACTGGAGATCGTCTGCACGCACGGCCGGCTCGTACTCCCGATCAGTTGGACTATTCCGGGCGAGATTAAGATCGTGGACCAGCGCAGCTTGGGCTGGGCCGACTACCGTCACGCGGAACATTTCGTCAAGCAGGCCAATGCCTATCAGCATCAGTTAGAGAACTTCGCCGCAGTGATCCGCTGCGAGGCGGAACCGGTGCTGCCCCTGGATCAGTCTGTGCTCAACATATTCACTATCGAGGCCCTGGTGATGAGTCTGCTGGAGAGGCGGGTGGTTGATCTGGACCTGCCGGGCGACGTTGTCGGCGCTTGTAGGAGCAAAGGAGGAGAACCATGAGACTGGGAGGCTACTTTTCGGCACAGGCAGTGGATGAACTTTATGGGCTCTGTGAGAAGCTGGACGCGCACGGTTTGTCAGCAATCCCAGCGCCGGAGAATCTGGCCGGAATGACCGATGAGGCCTGCGCCAGGTTCGGCTCGAAGGCGCGTGACCTCGGAATGGTGGTGGGTGAGGCAGATATGTTGCAGAACCTGATGACCGATGACGCGGAAGCGCGCCGCGAACGGATCGAGACTGTGCGTACCCTGCTGCGCAAAGCGGAGGTGATGCGATGTGGGTGCGTGGTCACGCTGGTGGGCACCAAGGATCCCTCGGATGCAGTACTGGCTCCACACCCGTACATGTACACGGACGACTGCAGGCGGGAGTTCCGGGACATCGTGCTCCGCATCCTGGACGGGCTGGACTTGCAGGCCACCAGGTACGTCATCGAGCCGTGGCACAACACGTTCTTCTACCAGCCGGAAGACATCCGCTCCTTCATCGATAGCGTTGACCATCCCGCCTTCGGCCTGCACTTGGACCAGATGAACCTAGTGAGCCAGAAGTACTTCTACAAGACGACCGAGCTCATCGACCGAACGTTCGACCTCCTCGCCAACACTGTGGCCAGCGTCCACCTGAAGGACATCCGCTGCGACCATCGCCATATGTTCCTGAAGTGGGATGAAGTCCACATTGGGGACGGCGTGATGGACTATGCCACCTATCTCAAGCACCTCAGCCAGCTACCGTCGGACACGCCTTGTTTCTGCGAGCACATGTCCGAAGAAAGCGACTACGTGCTGAACTTCTCACGTCTTCATGATCTGGCAGCAGAGGTGGGATTGCGATTCCTCAGGCGCGGTGAGTCAGGCACATAAACACTTAAACAGACGCTCCAGGGGACGCGAAGAAGCTGCGCCGCTGAGCTTTGCCGATGAGATTCCATAAAGACGAGGAAATGGAAGAATGATCAAGAACGCGAAATCCGCTGTGGAGGAGGTTGAGATCCTGAATGTCACAGTCGGTAAGCCGACCCAATTAAGCGATCTGACCTATTTGAATAGCGCCAGCATGTCGGTGTCACGGAGAGGCGTAGCGGCAGCGTTCTATCCAAAGCCGGAAACGGGGCCGAGGTTCTACAGAACGTCGACCGATGGCGGTGAAACGTGGGGAGAGGAAATGGAATCGCCACATCAACTCGCCGGCGGCGCCAGTAGCGTGGCGCTACGCGACGGCGGCGTACTCAGATTCCTCACCAGTGATTCCTCGTTTAAGGGCGAGGCCGAGTTCCACAAATCGCCTATGGAGGGCGAGTACAAGGATGGCTGGTTTACGCTCCATTCTACTTTTGCCTGGTTCAACGACGACTTTACACAATTCGAAGCCAAAGCGGTCCAGGTCTACATGCCCGACGCGGTGACGACCAAACAGGCGCATCTCGGAGTTTCCACCTGGCCGATCTTCGATAAGGGCAAGATTCTACAGCTTCCCAACGGGGATCTGTTAGCGCCGATGTACGGACTGTTTAAGGGGGACACCCGCAGTCGCGTCGTTCTATCCGTCTCGAGTGATCGCGGCCACACGTGGCGTTATTACGCGACTGTGGCCGACGGACGCGTTGATCCGAACCCCGAGTGGCCGGGCCAGTACAACGGCCCGTGTGAGTCGAGCATCGAATTGATGTCCAATGGGCAGATGATCTGCGTCATGCGGACGCAATACTCGCACCTCCCGAGCGAGTATCGGCCTATGTCCGTCAGTTGGTCGGATGATCTGGGAAAGACGTGGACGAAGCCGCGGCCAACCAATCCGCATCTGATGACGATCTGGCCAACCGTTCAGATGCTGGATAACGGCGTTCTGGCGTGTGTATATGGCCGGCCGGGTTTCCACGTAGCGTTCAGCACGGACTACGGACGCACCTGGCGCGATCGCATCAGCTTTTCGCATGCGCCCGAACCGGTTGTCACCGGTCAGGTGGACGGCATCAAGGTTGGCCCGAATAAGCTGCTGGCGATCGGTGGGACCGAAGGGGGAGCGCAGGTGTTCCCGGTGACCGTTGAACGGGTGAGGATCTCACCGACGAGGATCACATTGGCCGGCCAGGTCGTTGATGAAGGGGGCGCGCCGATTGCTGGTGCTACAGTGGAGCGAGGTCCGAATCGTTACGTAGCTGACGACTGGGCAGAGGACAAAGAGACCGAGCTGGATCTCTGGAAGGCTGCGCCTAGGCTCATTGACAATCCTCACCTTTCGTATCGATCGATACAGAGCGTCAATGGATATCCAACCGCCAAGTCGGAGGGGGACGGGCGGTTCCGATTCACCGATGTTGAATTGGGTGAGTGTGTTTTAACGGTGGAGGTGGAGGGCTACGCGCCTCAGCATCGACACGTTAGAGTCAGGCCGCAGGCCGAGCCGCAGGACTTTACCCTCAAGCAGGGCCGACTTGTGCGCGGACAGGTCGTCGATGAGCGCGGCAAACCAATCGGTGGTGTCTGCGTTGTGTTGAATCGCTGGCATTGCCACACTGACCCGGACGGGTATTATCACTGGGCGATCAAAGCGCCGGTGCCGGAGCAGGTAACGCTGCGAATCTACAAGCGGTACAGCGATCAGTACGAGACGTTGAAAACGACGGTTGCCCTGTCGCAGCTCGAACGTCAGCCGGTGGCCTTGAAGAACAGATAGTTGGACGGTGACGAGTAGCGTCGAGGCCAAATTGACCGTTCCCGGATCAGCGAAGCTGCAGGTAATTTACCTCTTTACTAACCAAGTAGTTGCCCGCCTGGCCGTCGGACGACGGGAGTTCGACGTCAAGCTCATCCGTGACTTTCAAGCACGGCTCTACCACCTGCGACCGGCAGCTAACTCATAGTACTTATTTTGGAGGTGAGCCCATGTTCCTGCTACCAAGACGAATCCACAGGTGGATGTTGCAATAAAGGAACCTCATGTAGAAAAGCCAATTCTCTGACCGCAGTGTTTGAACAGATCAGATCTTAACTCGCTGGAGGGAGATGGAACATGAAAAAACGGAGCATAGTTGCCTATACATTGCTGGCCGTTGGATTAACGGCTCTCAATGCCTGTGGGCCCATGGAGTGGATGAAACTGGATCGAGACAAGGGTTACGTTGTCTTTAATTACAGCACGCTGAAGAACCTGCCGCCTTCGCATGTGCCCACGCCGGACGACGTTGTGAAGAAGGTTTCATGCGCCTTAGCCAGGGATGAGTACGAGTCTATTCAGTTCGGCGTACACGCGATCTCAGACGGCGTCAAGGACGTCCGGATCGAGGTGGAATCGGACCTCGAGGTAACAGTTTATCATCGCATCGACCCTGGCGTCAAACAGAAACTAGCTGAAACGAACATGCCGTGGCTGAGCACGATACCCGGAGAAGTCTTTCTGCAGCGGGGTGATGTCGTAGCCGACCTTCCCAGGGGCACGAGCGTCAATTTCTGGCTGACGTTTCGTGCGGATCGCGAGACATCCGAGGGTCCGCACGCGGGCAAGATCCGCATCAAACCCGCGGGCAGGCCGGTGACGGTTGTTGACCTTAACGTACGGGTGCGACCCATAGTGCTGCAGACGCCGCGCGCTGCGTTCGGCATGTTCTATCGCGGGGGTTCCCTGCCCGACTATCGGGACATGGCGGTGCACGGGCAGAACTCGGTCACGTTCTACGGGGCGGGAGACTTCAGCGAGTCGCCACCCAAGAGCAGCCTGCCGAAGTCCCTGGGGCTGGCGAAGGAGGCGGGACTCATCCATCCGGATGTGCCGTGTCTCATTCTACAGGGCAACATCCCGGAAATTGAGGAAGGACAGAGAAGAGCGGCGGTGGCGTGGCTGGAGGCGCAACGACTGGAGCAGGGATGGCCGGAACTCATCGTATACGGCTGGGATGAGCCGCCCTATCCCGCGCCTGGGTTGAGGGAAGATTATCTTCCTATGCGCGACGTGTCCATGCGGTTGGGGACAGGCATGTCTGGCACGGCGACGTACGCGCACGGTGACGTCCACGATGTGTGGATCGTTCATGACGGACATATCACGCCCGAGATGCGGGCCGAGGCGGCGCGCCGCGGAGCGCAGGTCTGGACCTATTCCTATCGCATACTGAGAGGAGACTACAAGCCGGTTCGGCAGCGTTACTATGCGGGACTTTACACCTGGGCGCACCGGCTTGGGGGGAATGTCGTATGGGCCTACACCGACGGAACCCGCCACGGCCATGTCTGGTGGTTGCCCGGCAGTGACGAGCCGATGCCCCTCACCGGCTGGGAAGCGCGTCGCGAGGGCGTTGACGACTATCGCTATCTCCAGATGGTCGAGGACTGCGCGGCGGCGAACGAGGGTGACCCCCTAGCCGTGGAGGCGGCCGCATGGCTCGAGGCCCTGCGGGCCCGCCTGGCCCCGTTCGTACCCCACCTGGCCGAGTCGGGAAAACCGTTGACCTTCGATGAATACGACGAGATCCGCGCAACGGCGTCCGACTATATTGAGAAGCTGGGCGCGCCGACCGGCCGCGTTGAGCCGTGGCCGGTTACAAACCTCAAGGACGAGTCCGCTTCTTTCCGCGACAGGTCCGTAAAAGAGTGCATTGCGGGGTTGGGGGGGGCCCATGCCTCCGAGCGTCGAAGCGCTGCGTGGGCGCTCTTTGAGATGGGGGTGGAGGCAGCCCCTGCAGTAGATGCGCTTGTCGCTGCGCTTGATGACCCGGAGGTTCGCATCCCCGCTCTGCGAGCGCTTGAGGGTATCGGCCCGGATGCGTACTCAGCGGCGCCGAGAGTGTCGTCGCTTTTGTCGCATGCCGATGCCTACGTGCGTCTGGGTGCAACGTTTGCCCTCACCGGCATGACGCGTCCTCCGAGCTGGGATGAAGATGTAAAGGGCTACCTACCGGATGAGCTGTCGTTGTATGCTCGCACTGTTGTCGCACCGCTTCGGCAGGCGCTGCGAGACGGGTACCGCTCGGTCGTGCAGATGGCCGCACTCGGGCTGTTCCTCTCCGGTGAGGCTGGTGCACCCGCGCTGCCTGACGCGATGGCTCTGCTGGGAACCCACAAGGAGTTCGGTTTACGGGTGCTATCGGGGATAGGTCCGGGGGCTGCGAGCGCCGTTCCCGTCCTCGTGAAGATGTACGAGGAATCCAAAGGCGGAGGAGACTGGCTCACCGCCCGGACGCTGGCGGCGATCGGGCCGGCGGCCTCTGAGGCCGTCCCGATTCTGGAGGAGTATCTCACGCCGGAAAACAGGTACCTGGCTGACGCCTGCTACGCCCTCTACTGCATTCGTGGGGGCGAGTCGGAGCTCAAGACCCTGGCGGAGATTGTGGGAGAGAAGAGCCGTCCAAGAGGCGGCGCAGAGTGGCGGGCTGCCGTCAGGTTCCTCTCGGCCCTGGGCAGCGAGGCCGCGTCTGTCGTCCCCCTGGTCAGGGAACGGCTACCACTTCTGGATACCGATCCTTCGCTAAGGCGCTACATCGAGGACGTTTTCTTCAAAAGAGTGGAGGAAGGGGCGCCGCCTCTCAGATTGTTGTTGCGGTGAAGCAAGAGAACACTCCATGTCCCTACACATTGTCGTCTGTAGGATCTCCCAAAACGTATCAGGAAAGATAGGGGGCCTTTTCGGTGGGGAAGTCAAGCAGTTCCGGGAGGCTTTGATAGTTGAAGGTGTGGAGGGTCCAGCCAAGCGTTATGCGGATAGGTTCCCGGAGAGATAGCATGACAAAAGAGGGCAAGATGGTATTCACCGGCGGGGGCTGGGTGATCGAGGGTGCTTCGAAGAACCAGAAGCGAAGCAAGATCATCGACGCGCACTACCACATCTTTCCCCGGCTTGGCTCGCAGCGCAAGGGGATCGACCCAGAGCTGTTCCTGAAATTCTGGCAGATTCACTTGCGCGAATCTAACAACTTCTGGCGAAAGGACGACGGCACGCGCGTCACCGAAAAGTTTCTGCAGTTTGAGTCCTACAAGATAGACGATATGCCGAAAGTTAATTTCCGTCTGACCGACTATGGACAGGCAGAAATCACAGTTGCCGGGGTGGATTACGTCATGCAGCTTTACCCGCCCAGCCTCGCTAACAATGAAGCCCCGCCGCAGCGTATGGTCGCCGAGATGAATCTGGCTGGGGTCGATACGGGTGTCCTCCAACCCGATCACGTCTACGGCGATTTAAACGAATACTTCGGCCAGGCGATGAAAGATCACCCTGGCCGATTCATCGGGCTGGCGCAGATTTGGGAACCGGAGGCCGACAACCCCAGGCGCCTGGGGGACGTAGAACGGGCGATCTCTGAGTACGGCAGCAAAGGTTTGTACTTCAGCGTCGAGCCTTTCTCAGTGTTGCAGCAGCATTTCATACTCAACGACCCGAAATTCGACCCCTTGTGGGGCCTCGTGCGGAAACTCGAGATTCCGATTTTCTGGTACCTCGACGACCGGACGATTGATCGCGTCGATATGTTCATGAGGCGAGTGGCTGAGTTTGATGAATGGGCCCGGAGACATCCTGATATTCAGTCGGTCATCACACATGGACTTGTCCCGGCCGCGATTATTCATGACATCGGCATCCCCGATGAAGTGATTGCATTGCTGGATCGCCCAAACATCTATGCGGAGGTTTTGTTTCCCGCCAAGTCACCGGACTATCCGTATCCGCTTGGCCAGAAACAACTTGAGCAATTGCGCAATCAGGTAGGCGCTCACAAACTGCTTTGGGGAACGGACAGTCCGTACGGCATGGCCATGTGGTGCACGTACCGCCAGGCATTGGATTTCATTCGCCTGCACTGCGATTTCCTGTCGCAGGAAGAAAAAGACCTGATTCTCGGCGGCAACGCGGCGAGGCTGTTTGGCATTGCGAAATACCACTTAGGATAAGCTGTAGTGACAGGAGTTAGAGCTCTCTGGACAGTTAGAAGGTGGAATCCCAATCTATCTGGTTTGAGGCGTTCTATTATTGTCGGATAGATGTTGGCAATCCTATTTTCAACAGGAGGTGCAAGATCACACAGACGAAAAAGATGGCAGGCAAACGTGTGCTCGTGACGGGTTCGGGCACCGGAATTGGCAGGGGCGTCGCGCTGGAGTTTGCGAAGGAAGGAGCTGCCGTCGTTCTCCATTATGCTCACAGCGAGACAGGAGCCAGTACGGCAGTAGATGAAATCAAGCGCGACGGCGGAAAGGCAGAGGCATTCAAGGCGGATTTCTGTGACATCCATCAGGTTCGGGGATTGGTCTCAACGGCGATGGAGTTTCTAGGCGGGATCGATATCATTGTGAACAACGCAGGCATCACGATGAACAAGCCATTCCTGCAGGTGACGCCCGAGCAATTCGACACGCTCTACCACGTAAATATACGTGCTATGTTCTTTGCGACCCAGTCGGCAGTTCCTGCTATGATCGAACAGGGTCACGGTGTGGTGATCAACCTGAGTTCGGTGCATGCGTTCACTGGAATGACCGAGCATACGGTTTACGCCGGAACCAAAGCGGCAATCGTTGCTTTCACACGTGTTCTGGCGTTGGAACTGGCGCCCAAGGGCATTCGCGTTAACGCGATTGCACCGGGTTGGATTCTCGTGGAAAACCATCTAAAAGTACTGAAGGACTTGGACCCGGAAGCTGCCGGTCGCACGATTCCCGCGGGTATCATTGGAGACCCCTGGGACATTGGACGGTTGGCTGTCTTTATGGCGTCTGAGGATGCGCGGTATATCATTGGCCAGACGTTCATCTCCGACGGGGGCCAGAACGGGATCATGCCGCTGTCCGGGGATTTCCGTGAGCCGCGGCAAGAACAATGGGGACAAGGTTACGTGCCTGGCCTGTGACTGGAGCGGTAAGTTGACAATCCGTACACCCTGACTCAATTTATACACAACAGGACAATCTCGACTGCCTTGAACCGCTGACGCTCATCGCAAAGGGGTAGCGCCTCAGTTTCAACACTGTGTATGATACTCTCCATTTGACGGCGATGGTTGTCACGCATAATCGCACGCGGATCGGCGGCGAGTGCTGGCTCCAATTGCCCGCCGCGGGGCGTACAGATCAAGACGAAGTCGAGATCATCGCACAAAAGTGGATCTCGAGGCGGCCTGCACGGGCTGGGCGGACAGCGACGTAGATGGCGCAGACACTGGCCAGTAAGGCGGGTCAGACGAGGCGATGCAGTTGTCGTCCCCGGATGGGGTCATCGTTCTGCTGTGTCAGCGCTGGCTGATCTCATACAGTCTGGGCGGGTGCGAGCTGGTCCCGGATGCTGGCGTTTGGAGCCAGGACGCCGTGATAGCGGACTAGCTTGAGGCTTCGTGGCCGTAACAGGACGGCGCGCTTTTCTATGAATATACCTTGTGTGTCGTTATCTCCCGATGCTTCTGTCGAGTCGCCCCAAAACTGTGAAGGTCCTAATAAGATATCGAAAGATAATCTCCAACGGTATCTTGCCAGCGACGCTTCATTGAATGTGTGTGCTCTAAAGTGCGGTTCTAAATGGTATGATCGAATTCACAGAAAGTGTTGAAATTATGGAAATGGATTCTCCCGGTATTGGTGATGAGGATTGGCTTATGAAGATCGTATTGGCTTTTGATTTAGGTGAGGAATTCGTCCGAGATTTACGGGAAACTTTCCCGGATGTCGATTTCCGACCCGCCTACAACCTTGAGGATGAGGTAAAAGAGGTAGTTGACGCTGAAGTCCAGTTTGGATTGATCAGCCAAGGAGCCTTCCAGGCAGCAAATTGCCTGCGCTGGTTCCATTGTATTGGTATGGGTTTTGACAAGATTTTGAAAGAAGTACCGGAAATCGTTGAAAGCGATATCGTCTTTACTAACGCTGTGGGCACGCACGTCATCCCTATGGCGGATCATACCTTTGCTATGATCCTGGCGTTTGCGCACCACATTCCCGAACTCATAGCCGACCAAAAAGCTCATCGTTGGGATACACAAAATTACATGGATGTGATGATAGAATTGGCAGGTACTACTATGGGGGTAGTTGCGTTGGGCGATGTGGGCAAGGCCATTGCTCAGCGAGCGCGTGGCTTCGATATGGACGTTTACGCTGTCGATATTCACCCAATATCGCCACCGCCGGGTGTCCGCGAAGTCTGGGGCATGGAACGCTTGGACGACCTCCTGTCGCTATCCGACTGGTTGGTTGTTACTGCTCCCTATACTGCTGAGAGCCGTAATATGATTGACCGCCGGTGTATCGAGCGCATCAAGCCGGGCGCTCATATCATCGTGATATCAAGAGGGGGGATCGTAGACGAAGAGGCTCTGATCGATGCCCTTCGATCGGGACACGTCGCAGGAGCTGGATTGGACGTTTTGGCCCAGGAGCCTCCGCCTTCTGATAGTCCCTTGTGGGATATGCCCAATGTGCTCTTAACTCCCCATGTATCCGCACACTCTCCGCAGCTCTGGGTGCGTCGTGGGCAGATATTCAAAGATAATCTCCGGCGCTATCTTGCCGGTGAGCCTTTATTGAATGTGTGTGATCTAAAGGCCGGTTTTTAATGGATATCATAGTGTCAAAAAGTGTTGAAACCGTGGAAATAGGTTCTTCCGCTGGAACATACGGCATCTCCTTCTACGGCGACGATCTGGCCCGAACCGTTGCTGACTTGTAGGCGAAGCGTAGAGTTCGCAGACAAAATCACGGATGCTGGTTTCTGCCTCATCACTCAATGTCGGATGCCAGGCGGAGTCGTAGCCGAGCTCTATGAGCCGCGCTACAAACCGGAGTATAAGTAGGTCACGGCCTAACAGCGGGATGCAGCTGACCGACCGCTTCGCGGTTCGCGAATGCTCGAAACGTTAGAGGCGATTAATTAACCGACCATTCTTCCTATTTACTTCGGATGTGTAACAGGTAGTACATAAACTAAGCTTAAAGGAAGCACACGCATGAAAAGTGTTGTCTCAAGTATCATCGTTTGGAGTATAGTCAGCGCTTTATACTTACTGGTTCGATTTGTGGGTTCCGAATCCAGACCTGACTGGGCATCTACGAATAAAGCCCTCGTTTCGATGTGGATATTTGCAAGTGTATTGCTGGGTATATCATACTGGTTCAGCTTGGGTCTATCTGAAAGACCCAGTGTTCGCAGAAAATCATATGTTTACATAATTGTGTATAGAGCCATTATCGTTTTCTTATCGATGGTAATATTAGTTTTCGCTTCAAGAATGCTGGTAATAATTCAAGACCAAAGTTCTTGGTCAGAATTGTTGCCTTCGTTTGCAAGAAGAGTTGCTAAGCCACCTGCCATTGTAGCCTTAGCCTACTTAGTCACAGCTACTGCTGTAGTATCGTTTTTTGACCAGATGGGAAACATGGTGGGGAAACGGGTACTGATAAATCTTATGATGGGTAAATATCACTTCCCAAGAGAAGAAAAGCGCATATTTATGTTTTTGGATCTGAAATCGTCAACCACTCATGCCGAACGACTTGGACATATCCAGTTTTCCAAACTGATACAGGACTGTTTCAGTGACCTCACAAACGCCGTGCGAAAGCATGATGTCGAGATATACCAATATGTCGGAGATGAAGTGATACTTACTTGGACAATTGAGGATGGCATTAGAAATAAAAACTGTATAATGGTATTCTTTGAGTTTCAGAGGGAATTGAAGTCAAAATCAACCTATTACAATGAAAATTACGGAATCATCCCCGAATTTAAGGCCGGCATAAATACAGGTCCAGTTACTGTAGCGGAGGTAGGAGATGTAAAAAGAGATATCGCTTATCTGAGCGATGTTTTGAATACGGCTGCCAGAATTCAGGGAGAATGCAATAAATACAACGAATCCCTTTTGGTCTCTACTTACGTGAAAGAGCAACTCCTGCAGGATGCAGAGCTTGATTTTGTTCTTCTCGGAGCCGTGGAGTTGCGCGGAAGGATGGAAAAGGTAGAGATATATGGCGTAAATCTGAGGTCCTGAGATGTCGTCCATAGTTTTTCATTACTCGACTATTCGATGAACTTCAGGACAGCGTGTAACGTCAAGTTAGCGCTGCGCCGCGCAAGGCGGCTTGGGAGATGGTGATGATATTCGCACAGTTCAGGAATTACTCGGCCATAAGGATGTCAAAACGACAATGATTTATACTCACGTTCTAAACCGTTGAATTGGGGTTTTATACAGTCTGTATATAATTCCTACAAGACTTATGCTAATTATACTCAACAGAATGATATTTTTAATATTGCAGGTTTCTTCTTAATATTTCAGTGGGGTCTTATATAGCTCACATAGCTGTATATAGGTTCTTAGCCTAGAAAACTGCACAAGTCCTAATTAGGCGCAAACAAGAACGAAGGAGATGATATTGGATCAGATTATTTTAGATAGAATCCTGCCATTTAATTTAGCACTGAGTACGATCATATTTTACTGGGCAGCAATGATATATTTGATGCCAAAGTTAAAAGAAATATCTGCTGCAGCTATATTTGTTCCAATATTGATATTGCATTCGCTGAGACATCTTGGTCTTATGTTTATGACATCTGGTGCGGTGTATGAAGGCATGCCCCCACAATTTGCGTACCCTTCTGGGATTGGTGACTTTATATCAGCCATACCGCTCCCCTTGACAGAGCGACAAATATTTCGCAAATTGGGGTTTGAGAAGGGAGGTCAAGGTGTCGAGCCCCGAAGTGAAAGATGGTAAGCGCTGGACGGCGACCCGTAAGGGAGAGATTGTGTTGGCTCTTTTGAGAGGAGCAGATCTATCTGAGGTGTGTCGTAAGAATGGAATTAGCCAGTCGCAGGCGTATGCTTGGCGTGATAGTTTCTTAGAAGGGGGCCAGGAGAGTCTGAAGTCTCGGCGTGGTCGCAAGGATCCGAAGGAGCGAGAGGTTAGCCGGTTGGAGCGCAAGGTAGGGCAGTTGACGCTCCAGTTGGAGATACTCGAAGAGGTAGCCCGTCTAAAAAAAACGAAGCGGTTGCCTTGAGTGGGCGGTTTTTGGGTCGAGGCTATTCCCGCAAGGTGGTAGCTTTGGCTTTGGGTTTGCATCGTTCGACTCTGTATAGGTTTAGGGATAGAGGTGTCAGTTCTTCTGTTAAAGAGCCTGTGATAGATGAGGAGCTTGCTTTTCGTATTCGAGGGATACTGGACCAAGAAGAGGCATTTGGTCACAGGCGGGTTTGGGCGCATCTTCGTTTCAAGGAAGGGGAATGTGTCAACGTTAAGAAGGTTCATAGGATAATGAAGCTTAAGGGGTGGCAGTGTAAGCTGTGGAATCGTCCCGGGAGAAAGGGGCCACAGGTTGCCCAGAAGCGTTCTGTGGTGGATAGTCCCGACAGTTTGTGGTCGAGTGACTTGACAAAGATTTACTGTGGAAAAGATGGTTGGTGTCCTCTTATTGCGGTGGTGGACAACGGAAGCCGGGAGGTTCCTGGGTATCGTTTTAGTCGAAAAGGGAGGGCACTGGAGGCCACAGATGCCCTGGATCGGGCCGTGATCTCTCGATACACTTCCAAGGAGGCTGTCCCCCAGGGTCTCACTTTGCGCTCTGACAATGGTTCCATCTTTTTGGCTCGGGCCTATTTGGCCAGTACCGAATATTGGGGAATTCGTCAGGAATACATACCAAGTGGTAAACCCGATTGGAACGGTGTTGTAGAGCGTTTTTTCAGGACCCTCAAGCAAGAGTGTGTTTGGCTTCACAAGTTTGAATCCTTTGAACAGGCTGAGAAGATCATATCTCAGTGGATCGATAATTACAACAAGAACAGGCTTCATTCATCCCTGGGATATAAGACCCCAAAAGAGTGGAGAAAACAATTTTATCTACTACCCCAGGTTGCTTAATTGGTGTCGCTTTCCTGGGAAGCAGTACACAGCATTACTGGCGCTGTTTGCCTTATATGCAATTAGGCAAGATAAGCCGTTTAAGATAACAGCTATGTGGGTGTTTAATGTGGTTGGCACAATTGACCTTACATACGCCATTTCTTATGGGAGCACTACACAACATTGGGCCATATATGGGTGCTTCATACTGGATACCATCATTTTGGGTTCCTACCCTTCTAGTCACTCATTATATTGTGTTTAAGAAACTGTTATTGGACAAGTCAGTATGAGCGCCTAACAAGACGCTGCACCTGAGCGCTAATCCGCTACTCTTCATAGAAGCAGGTGAGCTTGGACGTTAAGGCGCGCGCCAGCACGAAAACTTTATGAACGTGGAAGCATCATCAGGGCCTGGAATCCGTATTCCGCCGCCAGTAATTTACGTGGCGGCGCTCGCTATAGGATCCGTGCTCAATTACCTATGGCCTACGTCGCCTTTATCAGGCTCCTTGAGATACGTCATCGGGTCGGTTGTTATTCTCGTTAGTGGGCTAATAATGCCACCCGTCCTCAAGCGCTTTCGCCGAGCGGGTACGTCGTTCGACGTACGGAAGCCGGCCTCGGCTCTGATTACGGAGGGACCCTATCGGTTCTCGCGTAATCCTTCCTATGTATCGTTGACGCTTTTGTACTTGGGCATTGGAAACCTCCTTAACAATGGTTGGATCTTAATCTTGGTGGCACCAGTGTTCCTTGTGATGGATCTGTGGGTGGTGCGTAGAGAGGAACGTCACCTGGAGGCCAAATTTGGCGAGGAATTTTTTCAGTACAAGGCAGCTGTCCGTCGGTGGCTATGAACACGCGTGGCCCTAACACTTACTACAACCGACCGTTGGGCGGGCTTTCTGCTCATCTCCGGAGTTGGACTGAAGATAGGACGTATTCAATTTATACCTTCGCCCAGAAACCAGAGTTTTGCCACCAGATCGACCGACTGTGCAACGAAGCCTGGCCTCCCTTTCTGCTGCATGGCAATATCTACCACTGGCATCTGTTGTTTGAAATGTTCCCGGATTATCAACTCTTGCTTTGCGATTCAGCGGATACCTTGATTGCCGTGGGCCAAGCGGTTCCCTTCATCTGGGATGGGAGTTTCATACCGCTCCCTCACTTAGAAAAGAGCCATTGGAACTCGAAGATAAAAGGGAGCTTGTTTTTGACGTAATTAGAAAAGCTTGTGATTCATTCGAGTATCCATTCAAGATAGTTCGAGCCGAGCAACAGATTAGGGCTATGGATCTGTCCAGCAACATTCAGGAAAGTATTAAATCTTTGGATATGGTTCTAGCAGAACTCTCGGATAGAAATCAAAATGTCTATTTTGAAGCGGGACTGGCAGTGGCACTTAATAAGCCGCAAATATTAATTACCCAGTCGCCTGATATTATTCCATCAAATCTATCAAGGCTATTATACATACAATAATACACTTAGTAAGGAAGGTCTCGAATATTTGGTAGATAGGCTGAGCTCAGCCGTTAGCCAGAGAAGACCATGAAGAAATGCGCAATAGTAACAGGTGGTGCACGTGGCATCGGGAGGTCAGTAGCTGAAGCCTTGAGTCAAGAAGGGCATAAAGTTGTCGTTGCTGACAGGACGGAGGAGGAGGGTCTTTCGGTAGCCGAAAAGGTCGGTGGTTATTTTGTCAACGTTGATCTGACTGAACGCGAATCGTGCCGTCACTTGGTCGATGCGACGGTTAGCCAATACGGAAGAGTCGACATCCTGGTAAACAATGCGGGGTTTCAGCATGTCTCGCCGCTTGAGGATTTTCCAGAAGAAAAATGGGATCAGATGTTGAGAGTGATGCTGACAGCGCCCTTTCTGCTGACCAAATATGTGTGGCCCTACATGAAAACTCAAAAATGGGGACGTGTTGTGAACATCGCCTCAATACATGGACTGGTTGCTTCCCAGAACAAGGTTGGATATATCTCAGTCAAACATGGTCTAATAGGATTGACCCGTACGGCCGCCCTTGAAGGTGGGGCTCATGGGATAACCGTAAATGCCCTTTGTCCGTCCTATGTACGGACTCCCTTAGTTGAAAAGCAAATCATCGATCAGGCCAAAATACACCAGATTCGTGAAGAAGAGGTAGTGGCGAACATCATGCTCAAATCAGCTGCCATAAAGAAATTAATAGAACCAAAGGAAGTTGCCGACCTTGTGCTCTATCTTTGTTCTGAAAAAGGCGTATCGATAACTGGAGCATGTTGGACGATTGATTGTGGCTGGACAGTACAATAACAGAGTACCGTCAACAAGCGGCCTAACAACGGGATGCACCTGACTGAGCGATGAGGCACAATTATATTCCCCCTCTGCGAGGCCGGGATGTCCCACATGCGCCTGCCAGGACACTGCTTACAACAGGTGAGTGGGACTCACCGCAAAGGGATATCGTATGGAATATCGCGTGCTCGGCAATACAGGACTAAAAGTGTCGAGGATTGGTCTCGGCACAGCCGGTCTGGGTAGTGCGGAGCTGTCAGATGCCCACGTGGAAAAGGTGCTCAATGAGGCCTTGGACCTGGGCATCAACTTCCTTGACACTGCTGCACTCTATGGTCTGAGTGAAGAGCGCATTGGCAGGTTGCTGTCTCAGCGAAAGGATGAATTCGCCATCGCTACCAAGTGTGGCAGCTATTGGCTGGAAAGTGACGGCAGACGAAAGATCTCCGAAGACTATACGCGCGAAGGTATCCTCCGGACTGTGGACCAAAGCAGGCAGAAGCTGCGTGTGGATATGATCGATCTGGTCCAGTTCCACGGTCTTCCCCCCGTGGGACAGGTGGAGCAAGCCTTCGAGGTTCTTCTGGGACTTAGGGAGAGGGGCTGGGCCCGGTTCGTCGGGGTTTCGGCTGATGGGCCTGCGGCCGGGGCCTTTGTCGGGAAGCCGACCGGTGTGCTATATGCCGCTGAACTCGTTCGGCAGTGGCCGGTGGACACCTGGCAGTTCACCTACAATTTCCTGTCTCAGGAAGCGGCCACTGAGCTGATTCCGGCGCTTCAGGAAAGCGGAGTAGGCACTATCGTCAAGCGGCCAATCTCAAATGTAGTGTGGGAGTTGAAGGAAGAACCCGAGGACGACTTCTATCGGAAGCCGTGGCAGCGGGCTCGCCAGTTGCCTCTGGAAGAACTCGCAGGAGACTTATCCATGGTGGAATTTGTGTTGCGCTTCACACTCTCACACGCTGACGTAGATACAGCTCTTCTCGGATCGACAAACTCTGAACATGTGGCGGAGGCCGTGCGGTTCTTGGAAAAGGGGCCGCTGCCGGATGAAACGCTCGAGAGAGCCAGGGGCCTCTTTAACGGTGTCCGATGGGTAGCGAGACGGTCAAGGCCAGTCTCCGGATGCCAGGCCGCTTTTTAGTAGAAAGTAGACAGGGGTACGTGTCCCATCCCAGCTTGGGTCATGATGAGTCACAGATTGAACCCCCAATAAATTCAATTGGTGGTTGGGGGCAGGTAGAGCCACTACTCAAAGGGGGCATATTTGCATCTCTTGAAGTAGCTCAAGACACTGCTTCTGGGTAGGAGGAACTGTTTCCCCGGTTTGTGGCTGCGACCAATCCAGACTCTATAAACATTGTGCACGTGCCTTTCCAAGCACCTTAAGAACTGGGCTTCCTCTTTGACTGTAACGAGGTCTTAAACATTCATTTTTTCCTCCCTTGAGAAAACGTTACCTGGCTATTACGTTTTTTTGTCCAGGGAGACTGAAGAGATGAAGGGTTTTCTATGAACTTTTCCAGAAAAAAGAAAAAATGTTTTTGAAAAAGTTACTGTCTAAGGGTTTAAACCCTTCAGTCCTTCACTATTCTATCTATGTTTTTGAAGCCGGAAACCACGATAGTAAACTCTACCGCCGTTCCTCTATCCCAGCCCGAGAAGCCCGGCTCATCAGGTGGATATTGGAATAAAGGGCCCACATCTGGAGAAGCCAATTGGCCGGTCGCGGCAGGCGGACAACTCGGATCTTAACTCACTGGAAGGAAATGAAACATGAGAAAACGCAGCATAGTTGCCTATACGGTCCTAGCCGTCGGATTAATAGCTCTTGATGTCAATAGAGAGGGGTAAGCTAACATGCAGGATAATTCAGGTGCACCCATGGAGTGGATGAAACTGGATCGAGACAAGGGCTACGTAGTATTCAATTACGGTACGCTTAAGAACCTTCCGCCTTCGCACGTACCCACGCCGGGTGACGTTGCGGAGAAGGTTTCGTGCGCTTTAGCCAGGGATGAGTACGAGTCTATTCAGTTCGGCGTGCACGCGCTGTCGGACGACATCAAAGATATACAGGTGAAGGTGGAGTCAGATCTAAAAGTGACAGTTTATCACCGGATCAGCCCGCGTGTCAAAGAGCAACTGGCATCCGAACCAGCGGAGATGGATGAGATTGCACGGCGGACACCAAGTCAGATACATCTGCAGCGAGGGAACGTGTTTGAAGAGCTTCCGACAGGTGAGAGCGTCAACTTCTGGCTTACGTTCAGGGCGGATGCCGAGACGACAGAGGGCCTGCACCGGGGGAAGGTTCGGATAGAGGCTGCGGGCAGGCGGGGGACTGTGCTGGGTCTCGAGGTGAAGGTGCGGCCGTTCCAGCTTCAGCGCCCCAGAGTGCCTTTTGGCGTGTACTTTCGAGAAGACATGCTGCCGAAACGTTTTGGGGGCCTGGCGACGCCGAAGGAATCGGTACTGGCCATGTACCGGGACATGGCGGAGCACGGCCACAATTCCAGTTGGTTCTATCCGTTGGGAAGCTTTAGCGACTTGCCGCCCAGGAACAACTATGCGCTTGACAAGCTGATCCCGCTGGCCCAGCAGGCCGGCCTCCTTGACCCGGAAGTGCCCAGCTTGATCGCAGGCGGAATTCCCGGGGGCCTCAATGATGAGGAACTGAAGGCAGCGGCTGCCTGGTTGGAAGCAGAGCGAAGGCAACGGGGATGGCCTGAGTTGATTGTATTTGGCACGGACGAGCCGAGTTACCCGCGGGACTATGATGCGGTCAGCAGAGAGTTGAGGAATCTGCGCGGCTTTCCCATGCGGGTGGTCGTGGATCTGTCTGGAACGTCGGCATACGGGTATGGCGGCGATCTTTGCGACATCCAGAACGTGATGGATGGAATGATCTCGCCTGAGATGCTGGACGAGGCGAGACGTGTGGGAACAGAGATCTGGACGTATTCGTACCGCATATGGCGAGAGCATTTCTATCCTTTCAGCCAGCGCTACTTTGCGGGGCTTTACACCTGGACATACCAGCTCGGGGGCAATTGGGTCTGGGCGTATCACCACGGGCATCACCGGCATGTCTGGTTTACGCCTGAGAGTCACGAGCCGATGCCCGTTACTGCCTGGGAGGCCCGGCGGGAAGGGATTGATGACTACCGATACCTGCAGATGGTCGAGGACTGCGTTGCGGCCAATCCAGACGAGACACTGGCGATTGAAGCAGCGGCGTGGCTGCAGGCCCTGAGGGTCCGTCTTTCGGCCACCGTTCCCAACGAAGTGGAGGCCGGCAAGCCTCTGGAGCTTGATGAATACGACCAGATTCGAGCCAGGGCGGCCGACTATATCCAACGACTGGGCCCTGTTCCAAACGAGGCTGTGTCTCGTCCGCCGATATCGCACGCCAAGGATGAGGCAGCATCTTACCGGGGTAAGTCGGTGAGACAGTGTATCGCCGGTCTGGCCAGTTCGGATGTGTCAGAACGTCGCGCTGCTGCCTGGGCCCTTTTTGAGCTAGGACCGAAAGCGGCGCAGGCCGCAGAGCCGCTGGCCCGGTTGCTTGATGATCCCGAGGTGCGAATACCCGCCCTGCACGCACTTGAGCACATCGGTCCGGAGGCATATCGGGCCGTGCCCAAGATAGTACGGCTGCTGAATCATCCCGATTTCTACGTGCGTCTGGGTGCTATATTAGCTCTAGGTGAGATCGGGTGCCCGTTGGATAAACGCGACCGCAGCGGGCGCAGATCGCCTTCGGAATGGGCCGCGATCGTCGCCGAACCGCTGATGGTCGCCTACCGGGATGATAATGCATCGCTGTCATCCCAGGCGGCGGGAATGCTCTCCGTCATGGGGAATCTTGCCAGGCCCGCTCTGCCGCAGGCGATCACAATGCTCGATGACCCTTCTCACACGCGTCAAAGCGCAGCAATCGGCCTGATTACTGGACTGGGTCCGGATGCCGCCGCAACAGTGCCAAAGCTCATCGAAATGCACAAGAACAAATCTGAGGACATCAGGTACATTAACGCGCTGGCTGCTATCGGTCCGGCTGCCAAATCGGCCATTACGGCTCTGGAAGAATACGCTGCAAAGGAGGACTCCGGTCCTAACCGGGCAGACTCATACTATGCGCTTTTCTGTATCCGGAATGAGCTTTCCGACCTTCGGAAAATGGTCGAGTTGCTAAAGGACGCGGATGAGGACACCGAGACGAAGAAGCGAGTTGTAAAGCTCCTCAATGAACTGGGAGCAAAGGCGGAACCTGTTGCCGATGAGATCCGCCAGATGGTCGAGTCGGGGAAGTTTTCCGATTGGGGAGAGGACCTGGAGTCTTTCCTTGACAAAGTGAAAAGGGGAGAGGTGCCGGGTGTTTCTTTCATGTGGTAGTCCTGATGTCACTTTGGAACCGCTGGCCGAATCAGACGGTACGGTTCTATTTGACCGTATTGCCGTCAACTGCCCCGTCAAGATAGGCAATGGCTTGCATAAAAAACCTCTATCAGCTCCTGTGCGGTTGGTCAGTTATTTCCATATCATTGGAGGTTAACAAAGAGATCAGGGCCAATAGCATTCGGCATGCCCATTGCTGTCCGGCGTTCAGGGTCAAATTTTGATTGTGCCGGCATGGCTGCTGGTTATGGGCTTGGTGGCGTGGGCGATCCTGGCGCTGTTTGTCGCCTTGGCGGAGGCCGGTGAGATGAAAGTGACCGTACCCAGACGAGAGAATCTGGAGGTAATTGATCTCTTCACCAACAAGGTAGTGGCTCGCCTGGATGCCGGACGACGGGCCTTCGACGTCTGGATTAACGGCTCTCAATGTCAACGGAGGGGGAAGCTAACATGAAGGATAATTCAGGTGCACACATGGAGTGGATGAAAGTGGATCGAGACAAGGGTTACGTTGTCTTTAATTACAGCACGCTTAAGAACCTGCCGCCTTCGCACGTGCCCACGCCGGGCGACGTTGCCAAGCAGGTTTCATGCACCTTAGCCGGGGATGAGTACGAGCCGGTTCAGATTGGTGTTCACGCGCTGGCCGATGGCTTGACCAACATTCGGGTCAAGGTGGCATCGGATCTCGAGGTGACGGTCTATCGCCGCATTGATCCAGGCCTCAGGAAACAGCTGGCTGCAGAACCCGAGTCGGTGGTGCAGGAGTTGGTGCCAAGCGAGGTGTATCTGCAGCGAGGAGAGGTTGTTGGCGAACTTGCTGAAGGGCAATCCATCAATTTTTGGCTGCTGTTCCGTGCTGATCCTGACACACCTCCCGGGGTGCATCAGGGTAAGATCCGCATTGAGCCGGACGATCGGGCAGCGACCGAGCTGGACCTGCGGGTGCGTGTCAGGCCGTTTCAACTGGCAGAGCCGCGAGCCGTATTTGCCGTGTACTTTCGTGAGGACATGCTGCCCAAGCGCTTTGGGACCTGGGACGTGGAGGATCAGGTGGCGCTGGCGATTTACCGTGATATGGCGGCGCACGGGCAGAACTCGGTTACATTTTATGGTGGGGGAGACTACCGTACCCAGTTGCCGCCACTAAACAGCCGGATGGTGGAGAAGTCCCTCGCACTAGCCCAAGAGGCGGGGCTCACTCGCCCGCGAATTCCCGTTGTAACCGTGGCCAGCATGGTCGGTGATGACATTTCCCGAACGCAGCAGAAGGCGGCGGTGGCCTGGCTGGGGAAGGAGGGGCGCCGGCTCGGCTGGCCGGAGATTGTCTTATTCGGCCGGGATGAAGGGATGTATCCAGCGCTCGGGATGAGGGAAACCTATGCTCCCCTGCGCCCGTTGCCGATTCGCCTCTCGACGGACATGAGTCACATCTCGGTGGCGCACGCGTATGGTGGTATTCACGACGTGTGGACTGTGCACGACGGCTTGCTCACACCCGAGTTGCAGGCCGAAGCCAAACGGATGGGTGCAGAGGTCTGGAGCTACTCCTATCGCATATGGAGGGAGAACTTCAGCCCGGTTACTCAGCGCTACTACGTCGGACTGCACACCTGGGCGCACCGGATCGAAGGCAATTGGCTGTGGGGATACACTCATGTGCGTCACAGTCAGGTCTGGTGGAAACCGGACAGCCTCGAGCCGATGCCCCATACGGGTTGGGAGGGCCGCCGCGAAGGAGTTGACGACTATCGCTACCTGCAGATGGTCGAGGACCTGGTCGAGGCGAAGACACCCGACCCGACAGCCATCGAGGCGGGGGCATGGCTGGAGGCGCTGAGGGCACGCTTCACGCTCACGGCCATCGATCCGCACGAGGTGGTGGCAGGCAAGCCCCTGGACGTCGAGGAATATGACGCGATTCGAGCCACGGCGGCCGATTACATTGAAAAGCTCGGCCCGATAGTGGAGAGGAAAGAGCGGCGGATCGGTAGGGGTCTGAAGGACGAGGCTGCGGCCTTCCGCGGCAAGTCGCTGGAACAGTGTGTCGCGGGACTGAATGGTTCTGATGTTTCTAAACGCCGGGCGGCGGCGTGGGCGTTGTATGAACTGGGCCCCAAGGCCGCTCAAGCGACACCGACACTTATCCCGTTGCTCGATGATCCGGAAGTGCGCTTTCCCGCCCTGCACGCACTCGAGGCGATCGGCCCCGATGCGTATCCAGCGGCGCCGAACATAGCCTCGCTTCTGTCACATCCTGATGCTTTCGTGCGCCTGGGCGCGACTTTCGCCCTGGCCGGCATCGCCCGCCCACGAAACTGGGATGAGGATGTGAACGGATACGCACCCGAGGATGTGTCGCCTTATGCTCAGACGGTTGTACCGCCGTTGCGGCAAGCGCTACGTGATGTGCATCAGGATGTCGTGTGGATTGCTGCGTATGGGCTGTCCCGTTGCGGAGAGGCCGCCGCGCCGACACTGCGCGACGCAATGAAGATGGCCCAGGAAACAAGCGACAACCGCGCGGCCGGGCTGCGGGTGCTGTGTGGGATGGGTCCGGCAGCAGCGGCAGCCGTCCCCCTTCTAGTCGAATCTTACGCGGCCGCCAAAGGTAAAGATCGTCCCGTAACCTGGACGCTGGCAGCCATTGGCCCGGCCGCCAAATCGGCCATTCCGGCTCTGGAAGAATACGCCGTAAAGGAGGACTCCGGTCCTAATCGGGCAGACTCATACTATGCGCTTTTCTGCATCCGGAATGAGGTTTCCGACCTCCGGAAAATGGTCGAGTTGCTAAAGGACGCGGATGAGGACACCGAGACGAAGAAGCGAGTTGTAAAGCTCCTCAATGAACTGGGAGCAAAGGCGGAACCTGTTGCCGATGAGATCCGCCAGATGGTCGAGTCGGGGAAGTTTTCCGATTGGGAAGAGGACCTGGAGTCTTTCCTTGACAAAGTGAAAAGGGGAGAGGTGCCGGGTGTTTCTTTCAGGTGGTAGTCCTGATGTCGCTTTGGAACCGCTGGCCGAATCAGACGGGACGGTCTATTTGACCGAATTGCCGTCAACTGCCCGTCAAGATAGGCAATGGCTTGCATAAAAAACCTCTATCAGCTCCTGTACGGTTGGCCAGTTGTTTCCATATCATTCGAGACGAATAAAGAGATCAGAGCCAATAGCGTTCGGCGTGCCCATTGCTGCCCGGCGTTCAGGGTCGAATTTTGATTGTGCCGGCATAGATGCTGGTTATGGGCTTGGTGGAGTGGACAATCCTGGCGCCGTTTATCCCCTGGGTCGAGGCCGGCGAGGTCAAAGTGACCGTACCCGGACGACGGGTCTTCGACGTCAAGCTTATACGAAACTTCCAGGGGAGGCTCTAGCACCTGTGGTTGGGAGGTAACTGACAGCTCTTGTTTTGAAGGTGAACTCATGCCCCGGCCTAACAAACCGGATCATCAGGTGGATATTGGGATAAAGGGCCCACATCTGGGCAAGCGTGTTGTCCGGTCGCAGCGTGCGGACAATTCGGATCTTAACTCGCTGGAAGGAGATGGAACATGAGAAAACGCAGCATAGTTGCCTATACATTGCTGGCCGTTGGATTAACGGCTCTCAATGCCTGTGGGCCCATGGAGTGGATGAAAGTGGATCGAGACAAGGGTTACGTTGTCTTTAATTACAGCACGCTTAAGAACCTGCCGCCTTCGCACGTGCCCACGCCGGGCGACGTTGCCGAGAAAGTTTCATGCTCGTTAGCCGGGGATGAGTACGAGCCGGTTCAGATTGGTGTTCACGCGCTGGCAGGTGGCTTGACCAACATCCGGGTCACGGTGATATCTGACCTCGAGGTGACGGTCTATCACCGCATCGATCCAGGCATCAAGCAACAAGTGGCCTCAGAACCCGGCGCGACGGTGCTAATGCGGGTGCCAAGCGAAGTGTATTTGCAGCGAGGAGAGGTTGTTGGCGAACTTGCTAAAGGCGAATCCATCAATTTTTGGCTGCTGTTCCGTGCTGATCCTGAAACACCTCACGGTGTGCATCAGGGTAAGATCCGCATTGAGCCGGACGGTCGGCCAGCGACCGAGCTGGACTTGCAGGTGCGCGTCAGGCCTTTTCAACTGGCAGAGCCGCGAGCCGTATTTGCCGTGTACTTTCGTGAGGATATGTTACCCAAGCGATTTGGATCCTGGGAACTGGAGGATCAGGTTGCGCTGGCGTTTTACCGGGATATGGCGGCGCACGGGCAGAACTCGGTTACATTCTATGGTGGGGGAGACTACCGGACCGAGTTGCCGCCACTAAACAGCCGGATGGTGGAGAAATCCCTCGCATTGGCCAAAAAGGCGGGGCTCACTCGCCCGCGAATTCCCGTTGTAACCGTGGCCAGCATGGTCGGTGATGACATTTCCCGAACGCAGCAGAAGGCGGCAGTGGCTTGGCTGGGGAAGGAGGGGCGCCGGCTCGGCTGGCCGGAGATTGTCTTATTCGGTCGGGATGAAGGGATGTATCCAGCGCTCGGGTTTCGGAAAATCTTTACTCCCCTGCGCCCGTTGCCGATTCGCGTGTCGGCGGATATGAGTCACATCTCGCCGGCGTACGCCTATGGTGATTTTCTCGACGTGTGGACCTTACACGACGGCTTGCTCACACCCGAGTTTCAGGCCGAGGCCAAACGGATGGGTGCAGAGGTCTGGAGCTACTCCTATCGTATATGGAGGCAGAGCTTCAGCCCGATTACTCAGCGCTACTACGTCGGACTGCACACCTGGGCGCACCGGATCGAAGGAAATTGGCTGTGGGTATACGCGGGCACCGGGGTTCACAGTCAGGTCTGGTGGAAACCAGACAGCCACGAGCCGATGCCACACACGGGTTGGGAGGGCCGCCGCGAAGGCGTTGACGACTATCGCTACCTTCAGATGGTCGAGGACCTGGTCGAGGCGAAGACACCCGACCCGACAGCTATCGAGGCGGGGGCATGGGTGGAGGCGTTAAGGGCACGCCTGACGATAAAATCCATCCTGCCGCACCAGGTGGAGGCAGGCGCGCCGTTGACGATTGAGGAGTATGACGCGATTCGAGCCACGGCGGCCGATTACATTGAAAAGCTCGGCCCGATAGTGAACCGGAAAGAGCGGCGGACCGGTAGGGGTCTGAAGGACGAGGCTGCGGCCTTCCGCGGCAAGTCGGTGAAACGGTGTATCGCGGGGCTGCGTGGTTCTGATGTTTCTAAACGCCGGGCAGCTGCGTGGGCGCTGTATGAACTGGGCCCACAGGCCGCTAAAGCCACGCCGGCGCTTATCCCGTTGCTCGATGATCCGGAAGTTCGTTTTCCCGCCCTGCACGCACTTGAGGCGATCGGCCCCGATGCGTATCCGGCGGCGGCGAAAATAGCCTCGCTGCTGTCACATCCAGATGCTGTCGTGCGCCAGGGCGCGACGTTCGCCCTGGCCGGTATCGCCCGCCCCCGAAACTGGGATGAAGATTTCAACGGATATGCACTCGAGGATGTGTCGCCGTATGCTCACGTAGTCGTACCTGCGTTGCGGCAAGCGCTGCGTGATTCGCATCAGGACATCGTGTGGGTAGCCGGGTACGGGCTCTCCCGTTGCGGCGAGGCCGCTGCACCGGCACTGTCCGACGCAATGAAGCTGGTCGCAGGCAAACCGCACGACAACGTTGGCGCCGCGACGCGGGCGCTGGCCGGGATGGGGCCGGCAGCCGCGGCAGCCGTCCCCCTTCTAGTCGAGCATTACACCGCTGCCAAAGCCAAAAATCGCTATGTCACGCTGGCGCTGGCAGCCATTGGACCGGCTGCATCCGACGCCGTTTCCGTCCTGGAGCGGTACCGCACGCCGCAAAACTCACACCTGGCTGACACATGCTACGCCCTGTTCTGCATTCGTGGCGAGGAGTCAGACCTCAAAACTATGGTCGGGCTGCTGGGTGACAAGGAGAATTCGGGGGCGTGGAAGGATGTAGTCAGGTACCTCATCGCTCTCGGCGCCAAAGCCGCACCGGTCGCCCCCCTGGTGCGGGATCGATTGTCCCTTCTGAAGGCTAGACCTGATCTGGTCAGCCAACTCGAGTTGACATTTTTCCGCAGAGTTGAGGAAGGCGGAAGCCCGCTCAGGTTGCTGCCGTACAACTGAAGAAGGAGTCGCAAGGAGCAGTAGCACGAGTGACTAAATCGTGGATTTTCATAAACACCAACGGTATGGGTATACGTATTTGGCTGCCCATGAAGCGATTGCGAATGTAGAGCCAGGGCAGCGTGTACGTATTCACTGTGTGGACTGCTTTGAGAATCGCCTGGTGCGCGAAGACCAAAGTTATTCCGAGGTCTGTGAATATCCGTACTAGAACCCGCAAAGAGGACCGGTCTACGTCAATGGCGAGGAGGAGGGCGACACCCTGCTCGTGCACATTGATGACATCGAAATTACTCGGGACCGGGCGGTTACGGGTTTGGTGCCGAGATTCGGCCTGCTCACGGGAACCACGGTTACGGCAATGCTTACCGAGAGTCTTTCTGAAGTGGTGCGCAAACTACCCATTCGCGACGACCGCGTGTGGTTTGCCAAGCTCAGCCGGCGACTATCACCGTTTATGGGCACGGTGGGCACGGCACAACATCGAAGCACTCGGGGCTTCGGGCCGTTTCTTTCTCTCCGGCGGATGCGGGATCCCCCCCGAAGCACCCCCTGAGAACATCCGGGCAATGACCAATGCCGCGAGGCAATACAGTCAACAAAACGCAAGTTGACTAGCATCGGAAATGCACTCGAGAGAAGTCCTAAAGCGTGTACCAAGACATTGTGAGGAACGATTCACTGACGAAATTAGGAGGTTTAACATGGGACACCGTAGCATGATTGGTCTTGCACTGCTGGCAATTGGGTTAGTGGCGGTCAGTGCACGTGGACAAGGAGAGGCGAGCGCGAAGGACAAGTGGACCAAAGCCGAACGGGACAAGGGTTATGTGGTCTTCGCCTACTCCACGATGAAAAACCTTCCGGCAGGCCACGTACCGCGTCGGGAAAGTACTGTAAACAGGCTTACATGCGTCCTGGCAACAGATGAGTATGAATCGCTCCAATTCGGTGTGCACGCGATTGCTGACGATGTCGAGGCTATATCAGTGAATGTAGAGTCAGACCTTGATGTTACCGTATATCACCGGATTCTGCCAGCTGTCAAGGAACAACTGGCACTCGAACCCATGGATTCGGGGGAGGTCAGCGGCTGGATACCGAGCAAAATTCTGTTGCAGCGGGGGAATGTGTTTCCTGTCCTTGGAGCAGGGCAGAGCGTCAACTTCTGGCTGACGTTTCACGCCGACCGGGACACCAAGCCTGGTCGGCATCTGGGAAAGGTCCGGATAAGAACGGCCGGTAAGTCACCAACCTTTGTAGATTTGGCGATAACGGTGCGCCCATTCGCGTTACAGCGCCCGAGAATTCCGTATGGCATGTGGTGCCGCGAAGACATGCTGCCGAAGCGTTTCGGCGGCGTGTCGACATCGCGGGAGACGATGTTAAAGATTTACCGGGACATGGCAGTGCACGGCCAAAACGCCGGCGCCTTCTATCCGGCCGGCAACTTTTTTCCGGTGGCGCCGGAGAACGACCACGTATTGCACAAGTTACTGCCATTGGCGAAGGAGGCCGGACTCGTTGATCCTCAGGTCAGCAGTACGTTGATCGGCGGCATCACAGGGGGGTACACGCGTGAGCAGGTGGAGGAGGCGGCATCCTGGCTGCAGGCCGAGTGCCGCGAGAAGGGTTGGCCGGAGCTTGTTGGTTTCGGCCCGGATGAGCCGGACTATCCGGAGGAAGATATCGAGGTCAGGGAGGCTTGCGAGTCGATGCGCGGCACCTCGTTTCGGATGAACCTGGATCAATCCGAGCTTTCCGCAGTATACGGCTACTCCACGTATGGACTGTACGACATTCAAACGGTAGCAGAGGGCGTCGTTACACCGGAGGTCATGGCCGAAGCAAAGCGCCTGGGGACCGAGATGCAGGTCTATTCTTACACCATATGGCGAGATGGTTTCTATCCCGTGCGCCAGCGTTATTTCGCCGGACTCCACACTTGGTCGATGGGGCTCCGTGGTAATTGGATATGGGCCTATAATCATGGAAAGCACCGGCATGCTTGGTTTGCACCGGGCAGTGATGAGCCGCAGCCGGTGACCGGTTGGGAGATGCGCCGCGAAGGAGTCGACGACTATCGTTATCTGCAGATGCTCCAGGATGCCGTGGAGGCAAATCATGAGAAGCCGCTGGCGCGAGAGGCGAAGTCCTGGTTGGCGGGCTTGCGGGCGCGACTGGGAAAAATCACGCAGCCCCTGGACGTGGTGGCCGGAAAACCATTGGCACTTGCCGAATATGACGAAATTCGCGCTAGGGCTGCGTCCTACATTCAGCGCCTGGGCCCGATTCCTCCTGCGGCTATGGCGCCCCAGCCGAGGCGCCGCCCGACGGATGAGGCGGCTCCCTTCAGGGGCAAGTCCGTGACGGCGTGCATAAAGGGGTTGCGTGATGCTGACGCGTCACAGCGTCGTGCGGCAGCCTGGGCCCTTTTTGATATGGGGCCGAAGGCAGCGGCGGCGACAGCGACGCTTGCACAGCTGCTTGATGACGACGATGTACGGATGCCGGCGTTGCATGCCCTTGAGGCCATCGGTCCGCAGGCGTATCCGGCTGTACCGCAAATCGCGCGCCTGCTGAAGCATCCGGATTCCTACTTCCGCATGGGGGCGGTGCTAACGCTCGCGAGGATTGGTTGCCCGTTGGATAAGCGCGTAAAAAGTGGGCGTCGATCGCCGTCGGCACAGGCTGCCACTGTCGCCGGACCGCTGGCGGGCGCCTTACTGGATGAGCACCCCGTCGTAGCGCGTAAAGTCGCTACAATCATCTCAGCGTTGGGGCCAGCTGCAAAACTGGCAATTCCGACGGTAATCACCATGCTTGAATCCTCCAACCGGGCCACTCGCGCCTCTGGAGTCGCCCTGATCACCGGCCTCGGGCAGGATGCCGCAGGGGCAGCGGCAACGCTGGCGGAACTACACGCTAAGAGTCCCGGCAACAGCGCCGTCATAAAGGCACTGGCTGCCATCGGGCCAGCCGCCGAGATGGCCATACCGGCACTAGAGAAATACGCCGCGAAGGACGATCCCGGCAACGAGCAGGCAGAGTCTTACTATGCCCTCACCTGTATCCGCGGAGGCACTGCGGACCTGTGGAAAATGGTCAACTTGCTCAAGAACCCGAGGGTAACGGTGGTCACGAAGAATTACGTCGTCACGCTTTTCGATGAATTGGGCCCTAGAGCCGCGCCGGTTGGCGACGCTGTTCGCAGCCTTACGAAAGACGGCAAGTTCACCAATACCAAGAGAGTATCCGGTTTCGGCAAGACGTCACCGGCCGAGGCGCACTACGTGGATGGCGCCGATTGTCGGAACCTTGTCCCGCGGTTGAGGGTCTTGGCGCGACTGCCGATCGACGGTTGGCGGTTTAAGGACGATCCGCGGGGAGTCGGCGTTGAAGAGGGATATTTCAGGCCGGATTTTCCGTCCGCAAATCTTAGCGAAATAAAGATCGCCGAGTTCTGGGACGAGCAAGGATTCAAGGACCTCAGAGAGGGATGGTATCGGCTTCGATACAAGTGTCCGGACTTGCCTGACGGCAAGCGGTTGTTCCTCCATTTTGGAGCCGTCGATGAATCCGCCTGGCTCTATGTCGATGGCAAGCTCGTCGCCTGGTACGACACCGCCGATCCAGACGAGACCTGGAGCAAGCCGTTCCTTCTGGACGTGTCGGGCAGCCTCAAGAGCCAGGGTGAGTATCTGCTTGCGATCAAGGTACATAACTATTCCGGTTCTGGCGGACTCTATAAGCCGGTGAGTCTGATGGTCGAAAAATGATTGAGGACGGAAAAGCGATGAGAAAACGAAACATGTTCGGAATTGTACTACTGACAGTTGGATTGTCAGCCGGGCAACTTGTGCGCACGCTGCAGGTCGTCGGGCCGTTGGGCATCAAGAGGTATCTCCTCAAAAGTTCTATTTTGATCTACTAAAAGTCGAGTGCAAATATGTAGCATAATGCTTCTGTGGCAAAGAACTCAAGAATTTTGAAAGAACTCAAAAAAGTTTTGGATGTTTTCTGTCTCTCATGTCACTAATTATTAGAGGAGGTAGTGAACAGTAAACGGTTTCGCACGGATAAGACCGGAGGCAGAAGATGAGAGTAAGGGAAGATGTGACTTTAGTCAAGATGTCTCTGAACAGTGATCAAAGTGCGTTCGGAGAATTGATTGACCGGTACAAGAATCTGGTCTACGGCCTGCTCTTGAGCCGTATCAGAGACTTCGACCAGGTGGAATATTTGGCGCAGGACACCTTTATCGAGGCGTATGTCAATCTTGGGAAGATAAGGAAACCTGCCAATTTCTCAAGCTGGCTGTGTGGGATAGCCACGAATCTCTGCAACAGGTGGCTGGAGAGGCAAAGGAGGGAATCGGAGGTTATGGGAGAGTTGTCCCTGTTCGGAGAAGAGGCAGAAGGAGTTCTAACGATCCAGAATGCGACTGTTCCTAAGACCCCTGAGGAGGAGTACGAATTACAGGAGATGAAGAAAGCAATCTGGAAAGCTATCGGGGAACTTCCTGAGAAAAGCAGGGAGGCGATCCTATTGTTCTACTTCAACGATATGTCGCATATAGAGATCTCCATGTTCCTGGGAGTTGCGCCGAGCACGGTCTTAAGTCATCTGCAGAATGGCAGGGAGAAGCTGGAGAGCAAGATGATTCCGTTTGTAGAGGTAACGGTAAAGGAGAAGGCATTGGGGAGAAAGTTTACAGAGAAGGTTAAGTCAGCTTTACCTCTGATTTCCTTTCCGGATCAGAAGCCCGTCGCTCCGCTTTTGAAATGGGGTTTGAGTTCGAAGGGGATTCTCACAGGTATCGGAGCCCTTGCTCTGATCGGTGGATTTGTAGGCTGGCTGGCGTCCGGCCAGGAGGAATCTGAGTTGCCCGAGGAGGAATCCTTTACGCCCAAAATGATGCAGACGAGGTTAGCCAGTGCTCAGGAGAAGGCTCTATTGGCCTCGAATCTCGAAGGAGATAAGTCTTCCGCAGAGTCCGAAGAGGCCACTTACCCTATTAAACATGCCACTGAGCCACCAACATCCTTAGAGATTACTGGTACTTTCATGTTCTTAGGAATAACACAGCACCGCCTTGTATATGAAGTACCCTTCCAACATAAGATCACCTATACGTGCGACTACTTCATAGATGGGCAGAGAATGGGGATAGACCACCGTGCACAGACAAGGCGTATATCCCCGGGTGAGCACAGCTTGACGATCTTCGTCCGCGAATCGGATGATCAGCTTAAGATAACGGTGGGGGATCCATATCCTAGCATATCTTATCACCCCTATGACATTACTGGCTACGATGCTGTCAGGAAGGGAAGAATCTTTCAAGAACCTCTAATTTTGGGGAAGAAAGTACCGCTCTTTGTCTGGGTCGCTAATAGTGAGGAGTCCGATAATACGAGCTTCGGGTTCCATATTCGAGCTGAACAGATGATGGAAGACATTGGGAAGGTTGCTTCCGAATATGACTTTCTCGTTGCCATATTCGTCGAGCTTGGAAGAGATCTCGAGGAAGAAGTTACAGGTCGTAAAAGCTTTTCTGAACTTGCTCAAGTAATAAGTGACAGTCTGGCTAAGGGATGGGAAGTAATTGAAACAGAAAATAGGACGTACAAAGGAACTATACAGCATCGCGTATTAATAAGAAACCAGAAAAGGCAGGCCCTTGACGAGAAACTCGAGTCCGATAGAAAGTATTCCGCGCTCACTCAAGAAATAAGTGACAGTTTAGCTTCGGGATGGAGAGTTTCAGGTCGCAAATATAGGAGATACAAAGAAGGCGACGGTTCCCTCGCCATTTGGCAGCGGATGACACTAAGAAAAAGGCGAAACAAATAGCCTTGGGTGTTTTCTGTAACGCTCAGGCACTACTTTTCTTCAGATTCAATACCTGAAGGTCTGTAGGATGTGTCAGGTTGTGAGACCATCCGCAGTCGGTCTACTTGAGACCATCCGCAGTCGGTCTACTTGTGACAGGTGCTGCCACATCTGCCCCAGAAACTCTTGCAGAGTCCCTTCCACCGACGTACCGGTCGTGTCCAGCGTAAAGCTGCGGTGGATCAGCGAATTGTCGTATTCCTCCTGGAAGCGGTCTAACACTATCTGTACTTCCCGCTCTTTGAGAATGCACCTTGGACGGAGGTTCTGGCGGATACGCTCCCGAATGACGTCGGCCGAGGCTTTCACCATTATCAGTACTGTGTCCGGCGCCAGCTTCAGCAGCTCGGCGTCCCAGGCCCGTGCTCTCCGCCTGCGGTCGGCAAAAGTGCCCGGCTCACCGTAGCCGTAGTAAAGCGGCGCGTAGACGGCATCAGCGTAATAGCCGTTGATCGTCAAGGTATCGTCACAGTCGCGGTACATGTCGGGGTGCAGATGCCGCCAGATCATGTGGCGCTGGAACTGCTCCAGCAGCAAGGGTCTCAAGCTCAGGATCTGCTTTTCCTCTTCCTCCTTGTTAAGGTCTCCAGCCTCTTTCCCCGGTACTACATAGCGGCCATCTGCCCGTGCTTGCACCACCAGATGTTGGTCCAGGTGTGGCACGACAAAGTGATTGTGCCAGCGCACGAACGGAAGTCCCATCGCTCCTATCATCCACCTGGAGATCTCCACGGCCAGAGTCGTCTTGCCAGCATATTCGCAGCCGATGAGGATCAAGCGCATCGGTAACCTTCCTTTGTTATGGCCTGTGGTGGAGTGTGTGTATATCGTGAAATTACCGTTCTTTCGTCCACTCTGACTCCTGTGGCTTCAGGACGCAGAACGGATATTCATGCTGACCTCGGCACTGCTGTTTGATTCAGAAACTTGGTTCTTGCAAACAGTGTTATTGTGTATTACTCTGTTAAAAAAAGCCTTTCATCTGAACAGTACCGCCGTCCGGGTAAACCTGAAATCCACGCCCGCACTGATCGGTAGTTTGTCTGCAACCTTAAAAGTTCTTTCCTTTCCCCATCTAAACTGCTGCGACTTATAATAGTGTACGTTGATGAAGACGACCGTACTCTTTCCGCAGGCGTCAAGGTCGCAGGCAGTGTGACCTTCCTCGTCGTATTCGTTGCCCTCCCAAACACCCTGCACATAGCAATTCATTATTATCGGTCAATACGCCCTCGCGCCGCATGAGGGTTCTTTGTTTTCATAAGGCGACTCTCTTACTCTTCATGTACCAGACAATAATCTGCTGTGTTTATTGTACTTAAGTCAACAGCTACACTTTTCCTTGACAAAGTAGGATTTATTGTTTATCTTGGTTCGTAATTAAGAAGTGTAAGTATGCCGAAGAGGTGTTTGTACTATCCTTATCTCCATTATGCTAAAGATGCTTCGGATGTTAGTTGTAAGCATAGGCTTGACTCCTGTTCTTTGTTCCTTGTCTTTCATTAGATGGTGACCGTCCAATGGCCGAATCAGCATATCTCCAGAACACTCTTTCCAAGACCCAGCTCGTGGAAAGGATGTTTGATGAGCTAAGACAACAGCCGGACACAGACCAAAAGGGATTTGCCCTGCAGGTTCAGGAAAGCGTCGAGGCAAAGCGCGCAACGGTGGTTCCAATTCTACAGCCTCAGGAAGCTCAGACATATATAATCAGGGCTTACGCCGACCACAACAGGGCATATGCTGACTACATATACAGAGAAAAGGACGAAGACGATGACTTCCTCTTGGCAGAAGAACAGAATCACACAGATGAGTTCCAAGACTCAGAAGACAAAGAACAGAATAACAGTGCCTTGAGCTCCCAAGACGCCGAATCTAATAAGGGACAACGGATAGACATCACCGTATAGAAGAGAAAGAGACGTAAAGATGTATGAATGGATCGTTTCTCATCTTTCTAAAGCCTCGACTTCTGATGTCTATGCCGTTGCATTTGCTCCTCTCTGACAGACCTGAACCCAACTGATTCCGCATAGAAGATCCTCTTACAGTAGTGTAATACGATCTGATTGTGAAATCTTCTGCTACAGACCCCACAACGCTGCACAGTTTCTTGCCAAGTATCTCCGAGGGATAAGCCGCTGGATTAGGTGGCTGTTGATCTTATTAATGTAAAAGGGTAAATCTTTAGTGTAATGCCTGTTTTCTGCCGGTGAGTCTGTGGTCTCGTGTAAGTCGTACTCGAAAGAAAAGGTACAAAAGGCAGGTGTGAATCAATCAAAACGTAAGATATAGAAGAAAAAGATGGATGTCAATAGAAATCGTGTAAGATAGTGTCAGTTCAGTCCTTGCCATTGGTTGTCCTGTCCAAAGCCATATTATACTTACACTTAATATCTCTTAAGTAGCTTGACAAACGATCCAGTAAAGAGGCAACAGTAGACAGGGAATCCCTGCTTCCGCCCTAAAGCGTGGTTGAGTGCGAAAGGGGTTCGGAGAACCTCTTAGGACAAAGCGAAGCAATTTCCTTCGGGGTTTTATCACTGACCGACCGGAAAGGGATTGTTTTCGGCGTTCGGTCATTCGCAATCAAGAAGAACACACCTAATCTCTGTAAATCGCAGTAGACCAAACGATTTTGCAAAACAGAATCATTACGATGCAAAATAGTAGGAGGCAAGCCACCGGAGTGAGATGCCCGGTCTACTGATTCAAGTTATCCCCTAGGTAGCATCCTCAAGGATATTCCTATAATCTCGAGTTGGTAGAATAGGGCAAAACAGGGCGCCATCAAAATGACGCTTTGTCGTATTTACGTCTTGTCAACGGACTCTCTACAAATTCCCAGCTCCACGAGGCGAACCAGATGAAAACAATTGATTTTTCGCGATCTTTTTTGACCTTTCGCGTCGACACACTCAAGAAGCCCCCTACCACCGCGAGTCACAAGCCCCCATTTACCCTGAATAATTCTCGTATTCCGATCGATTGCCGCTGTGAGATTACAGATAAACGCACCGGTGAATCTGAGGAGTTTGTTCTGGGTGTTAGCTGCAAAACTGAACGGGTCGGAGTGGAAAAGGATATCTGGACCGTACCAAATGCGGATTTCGTTCCGATTTTTTCCCGGGAACGATTTATGATCTTGAAGACCTTTGACCAAGCCGATAAGCAGGTGATGCTTCATCCACCTTCGTTAGGTCCCCAGCCCCTAAGGCAGGTTGGCAGCGTGGCCGAAGCCTACGACAGCGTGCGCATAGATCTGACTTCTGTCAGCGGTGAGGTGCTGGAGACTCCTGACCAGATCGTAGAGGCTGTCCTTGAAAATCAGATACTGGTCGCGCAGACTGAGATCGAGGAGGAACACTATATAGCCGTTCTCGACTACCCGGTCAAAACTATTAATGCCAGTGAGCGCGACAAAATCTATCAGACCGATACCGGTCCGGTGCTTCTGCCCGATTTTTCCAAGGAGTTAGAGGATATGATAAGCGGTCTGGAACTGGCCTTTTCCGCTTTTAATAACCCTGGCTGGATCGAGTTTATCGTGTGTGTTCCTACACCCGTTGCCGAGGACATAAGCGTGTACCACTATTCCCATCCAGTGCGTTTTGATGCAAAGAACAGGATCGTACGCCTGTTATAGTACAGAACGACCATCCTGTTAGGAGGTAAGCGATGCCCGCTGCACGCAGTCGTGCTCCATCTGACCGCCGCCCGACCTTCGACTTCGGCGGTGAGATCGTCTGGAAACCGACCCCTGAATACATCGAACGCAGTCACCTGAAGCGGTTCATGGACAAGCACGGTATGGAGTCGTTCTCCCAATTGATGGAACGTTCGACAGGTGACGTGGCCTGGTTTACCGATGAGGTGATCAAGTATCTGGACATCCAGTTTCAAGAGCCCTACTCAGAGGTTATGGACCTGTCGGGCGGAATTCAACACCCTCAATGGTGTGTGGGCGGCAAGCTGAACATCGTCTACAACTGCGTGGACAAATGGGCGGAAGACCCTGCGACCCGTGAGCTTGGGGCGGTGATCTGGGAGGGAGAAGAAGGGGATAGCAGCACGCTGACCTATGGAGAACTGGGGAGGCAGGTCAACCGCTGCGCGAACGCCCTCCGTAAACTAGGTTTTGTTAAAGGCGACGCCATTGGACTGCACATGCCGATGACGCCGGAAATCGTTATCGCTTTTTTTGCGATTGGCAAGATCGGGGGTATCGTTCTGCCTCTGTTCTCCGGCTTTGGCGCCGGAGCGCTCGCCGCTCGCCTGAATGATGCCAGTGCCAAAGGGCTGTTCACCGCAGACGGATTCTTCCGGCGCGGGAAGGTCGTTCCGCTCAAAGCGACCGCTGACCAGGCGACAGCACAGGTTGGGACCGTGAAGCACATTATCGTGCTCCAGCGGGCAGGGAACAATGTTCCGATGCAAAGCGGACGTGACCATTGGTGGCACGATCTGATACCTGTCCAATCAGATCAGGCCGGACTCGAACCCACCGACGCTGAAGACGTACTAATGGTAATCTACACCTCCGGGACAACCGGACGCCCCAAAGGAGCGGTGCACACCCACTGCAGCTTCCCTATCAAGTCGGCACAGGATATGGCCTTCGGCACCGATGTACACCCGGGTAACGTGATCTACTGGATGACGGACATGGGATGGATGATGGGGCCTTTGCTGGTGTTCGGTGCCACCCTATTGGGAGCAACATGCCTTCTGTACGATGGCGCACCGGACTACCCCGGTCCCGATCGGCTGTGGGCACTGGTCGAGCGACATCGCATCACCGCTCTGGGCCTTTCGCCGACGCTGGTGCGGGCCCTGATAGCCCACGGGGAAGAGCCGGTTAAAGCACACGACCTGTCGTCCATTCACCTTTTTGCTTCCACCGGCGAGCCGTGGAACCCTGATCCCTGGTTATGGCTCTTCAACGTCGTGGGGAAAGGACGTCGCCCAATCATTAACTACTCGGGTGGAACGGAGATCTCCGGGGGAATCGTGATGGGCAATCCACTGACGCCGCTGAAGCCCACGGCCTTCTCCGGGCCGTGTCCCGGCATTGCGGCTGACGTGCTGGATGGAGCGGGGAATTCGGTGCGTAACCAGGTTGGGGAGCTGGTGATTCGCGCCCCCTGGATCGGGATGACGCGCGGGTTCTGGCGTGACGAAGAGCGTTACCTGGAGGTATACTGGTCACGCTGGAAGAACATCTGGGTGCACGGCGACTGGGCAGCGGTGGACGAAGACGGGCTCTGGTACATCCTGGGCCGCTCGGATGACACGATCAACGTCGGGGGGGTGAGACTTGGCCCTGCGGAGGTTGAGTCCGTGCTGGTCAACCATCCGGCGGTCAATGAAGCGGCTGCCATCGGCGCCCCAGATCCGATCAAGGGTAACGCGGTGGTCTGTTTTTGCGTGTTGGCACCTAACTTTAAGCCAAGTGAGTACCTACGGGGGGCACTGCAAGCCAAAGTCGCCGCAGAAATGGGCAAACCGCTGCAGCCAAAGGAGATCAAATTCGTCTCGGATTTGCCGAAGACGCGCAATCAGAAGGTGATGCGCCGCGTTATCCGCAGCGCCTATCTGGGTGAAGATCCGGGCGATACCTCCAGCCTGATGAACCCAGAGACCCTCGAGGAAGTACGGCGGGCTGTGTAGGTCGAGCACTGATCGTACGCTGCATACGGTTGAGGCGCCGTGGTACTGCGTGTATTGTTGGGGATAGATGATTGTGATCAGATATAAACCAGGATTCTACTCCATCGCCTGAGCTGGTCATTCACATTTAACTGCTGCTGTTAGACCTGCGTACAGTTCCTGATCAATTGTTGCACAGTTACTGCGTAGACGGCCTTGCCTGGTCAGTGCTACCTCGGATTATCCTATCTTCAGTCGAGACCCATTCGTCTGTCTTCTTCTTTGTGCTTTATGGGATCAAGTTGCCTGTAGATAGCATGAGCCAGCGCTTGATAGGTGTCAAATTCGCCTGTGAAATCCAGGCCAATTTGGAACCGCTGATTCCACGCAATATAGAAAGTGGCTGCAACGCCCCAGAGATTGTCAATCTCATCAAGGGATAGGCCTGTAAGTACGTTGGCAATTCGATCGTCTGTATCTGGGTGCTTGCATGAAGTGAGCCCGCTATTTAGGAATAGAAGACAGCCGAGACCAGTTGCTGCTCCGAAACCGACATTAGTCGCACTACGCTCTGGATCGCGAATGCCCTTGGAGACGCAGTGGAAAGCCCATCTGTCGGCTTCGCTGCTCAAACTCCTTAATTCTCAGCAGAGGTAATATACTCTCCTCGGTCGCAAGCCTCTTTCTGTCTCTTAAGGTGGCCACAGGCGATGTGCGCTAATTCGTGGCAGAGGATGAAATCAACGGCAGCTAAGTAGATCCCGTTAGCTCTCTCCACAAAGGGCCGATCTTCGGTGGCATAGGTCTCAGGGTTCAGGAGGTGTGAAGGCCATTTCTCAAAGTCGTCTGTTAGGCCAACGGCGTAGTTGAGTACCTGATATCCTCTACTGGTAAAGTACCCCAAAGGCTTGCCATGAGAAGGAGATCTGCCGGTTCTTGGCCCGTGGACCTGCTCGTCGAAGATGACCAGAAATGCGTAGCTCAAACCCCAGAGATAGGAAAGGAAGGTCTCGTGAATACAGATCTGACCTTCCTCAGTAACATGTGGGATCATTTTACCTTCCTTGAGGCCGACTGTAGGTTCCTCATCGCAGAAGTACTTGATAGCTCTCTTGGCACCAAACTTCTTTCCGATTTCTTCAAGCTCTTGGCGGAACTCGGGATATTTGCCCTCAAACCAGGCGAGTATATTGTTCTCTAGCACTCGTACTGGCTGTTTACCCATGAAGTTTTCACGGTCTGGCATCTACGAATACTCCTCTAGCTCGCTTGCATGAATTAGTCTCAAACCGCAGGGCTTCTGCCAGACGTTGTGCGATTTGTTCACTGTAGATGGCTATCCTAGCAACGGTTTCTATTTGGTTTTGCTTTGAAGTAGACTGTACAGTCCGTACCAATAAAACGTAGATCAGCAGAATGCAACCAAAGGCAATTACTAATAATATCTTTTCATGAGATATCCTTTCTGTGGTCAGTCACCTGTTTCCCGCAGGAGCCTATCAATTTCCGTCTTCATGTAGTGCTGGATGGCGGCTACAAAGGTATCGGTGGTCACACCCTTGAGCCGGGTCTCGAAGCCGTGATCTCCGAAGCCGAAGAGTACCTCCTCTTTTTCGTATCTCTCGGGGTCATCGAAATAGTAAGGGCTAGTTCCGCGCAAGGGCTCAGGGATTTCATTATTATCGTCAGGGTACACCACGGGATTGGCGATTATGACCTGTGGGCTGTCGTCGTCCAAGTCCGGGTCTTTGCGAGGCACTGTGAAATCCCCCAGGAGCACCGTCTCCTTCTGCACCGGGGCCCAGTGCGCGATTTTGTAGGTGGGTCCCGGGTCGACCCAGTCCTGCAACTGCCGCCTCACCCTGGTGAACTCGTGCCACTTCTTCAGCTCGGGCAAGTGCTCTGGCGGCAGGGAGCTGTGGGCTTCGTACCTGGAGCCATCGCTCTGGGCGCGGATATCGTTGAAGACCATGAACCAGTTGACGTAATCGCGGCAGCCCCGGGAGAGCTGCATGATCTGGTCGCCACCCCTGGGACTGCAACTGTCGGCGATCACCACGTGAGGCATGTGCTGGTTGAGGTCTTTGACGAAATCCCTTGTGAACCCCATGCGGATGTTGTAGAAGAGTTCATGGCGGACCTTCAGACGCATGGACATGTGCGAGGGGTTGCGGAAGTAGTGCAGAGTGAAGCCGTCGTGCAGGTAGTCCTCCTGGGGCTCGACGACCCACTGCCTGCCGTAGCGGTCGTTGCCTATAACTGCGATGCGGCGGCTGGTCCTCGCGCGAAATTCTCTCAGGAAGCGTAGAAAGCCCACGGCCTCGTACGCGACGCGCCTGACTTCCACCAGGTGCTGTCCGTCCAGCTCGAATTCTTCCTCGCAGGGCGGCGGCAGTTTTTGCAACTGCTCGAACATGGCGTAGTGCTCCGAGGTGTCCAACGGCTCGTCGAATTGCCAGTTGTACTCAGTGGTGAAGCGCATGTATTCCAGTTCTTTTTGCAGTTCATTGTTCATGCGGAAGTGGCCGGCGCGGGTCTCTGCTCTGAGGCGATCCAGTTCGCCTATGAGGGACTCGAAATCAGATGGTTGCGCCAGGTAGTCGGTCAGCACGGGCGTCAACGTGACGCCGTCGTGGTTCTGGTTGTTGATCCGGGCAATCCACGCGCCCAGTTGCTCGAAGCGATGTAGGGCCTCGTCCCTCGAGAGGTTTTCCAGAAAGTTTTCGACCTGTTCGACGCTGATGCCAAGCCCGGACTTGGACGCGGCCGTCACCAGATCGGTCAGCGTCGGAATATTGTTCGACTTGAGGATGCAGCTGTAGCTTTTGTAAAGGGTTGCTTTGTCGGCCTGTACGTTCTCCTCCATCTCCTGCAAGTGCTCCAGCAGCCGGGCTTCTGCTTCCAGGATCTGCGCAGGTATGGTCTTTGCCTGATGCTCGGAGATTTCCTCCCGGACGATGCGCCCGTACCAGTGGTCGAACACCTCCTTTTCAGCCTCGTCCTGCGTCTCCACGGGTTTGGCGCGCTGTATTTCCACGGCCAAGGCAGCCGCGCAGAGAGGGATCGAGGTAGTTCCCGCTGCGGCGAGCTGGTCCAGCTGGTCGCGCACGGAACCCGGGAAGTACGGCCTCTGTTTCAGGTACGCTTCGAGGAACAAAGGGGCCTGTTGAGGGAAGTTGGCATAGGCTGCTTCAGCAATTGTGCGAATTGTGTCGAGGGCCGTTTTGGGAGTTATGCTATCCTTTATTGATATGGCGATGACCTGAGAAACCACGGTTTCGAAGTGGTCGTCCCCCAGGATGAATGAGCGCCAGTTCCCGATTGATCCCCGATTGCTTCTGTCGGGGATCGGGGAGTGGACGAGGGTGGAGATGAGATCGTAGCCGGCGTGTTCGTAGTGGCCTAGCTGGCGCTCGTACCTGAGCAGGTCTTCGAGGGGTTTACCGATTTTTGCCCAAGGTATCTCTGTCATTGTGAGCCTGTCTTTCCTTATGTTTTCTCTACTCTTATCCACTTACTGCTTTAGATGCCTCACAACATAAGGAACAATAGTATCATCAATTCTGCCTCAACGATTAGATAGCAACAGAGGGCTGAGGTGCCCTATCTACTGTTTACTAAATGTAGAGCTACCGCCTTACCTGTTTATCGCGATCACAACTCCAGCATCTCCGGGACGTGCTCTCGGTACAACTCTCGCAGGGTTTTTACATCCTCCTCGGTGGCAGAAGGATATGGACCGCGGCTCCTTATACTGGTCTTGAGGAATCCGGTTGCCAAACCTCCGAGTCGGTCGTAGGCCGTGTCCGTGTATCCACGCTGTCCTAACTCTTCATAAAGCTTGTCCACGGACCTAAAGCGGGCTATGGACTCCTCCAGAGCGGCCCAGTCATTCTTCAGCACTAACTGCCAGATGGACAGGGTGACCCTGGGATTCTCGTAGACCATCGAACTGCAGCATCCTATTGCCCCTTGTGGCCCGAGTGTCGGCCAGAGGCGCTCACCGACAAATACATTGATGAACTCGGAAAGTGCCCTACAGCCCTCAGGCGTGGCCCCTACAGTGCCCGCATTGGCCTTGACCATCAGATAAGTTGGGACGGCGTCTTTGACCGCCCGATGCTGATCTAGCGTAAGCGTCTTCTTTGCCCGCGTGGTTTCGTAGATCGAGAGCGGCAGTCCGTCTGCGGCCTCGGTAACCTCCGTGAAGAACGGCACAATCTCTGTATCCCCGACCTCCATCCAGAACGGCAGCGCCACCTGGATCGCGTCGGCGCCGAGTTCAGCGGCAAAGGAGGTGCGTCGGACTGCGCCGAGTGTGTAGGTCGAGCTGCATCCTATCATAGCCGGCGTGCTATGTGCGCGGCACTCCTCCACTGTGGCCTTGGCCACGGCCTTGAACTCGTCCAATTCCATTGCATAGAACTCGCCTGTTGTTCCTCCGGTGTATACACCGGGCACGCCCGCCTTGCAGCAACGCGCTACATCTGCGCGATAGGTCTCTTCGTCGAATCGGTCATCGTCAGTCCAGGCCACAGGTAGACCCGCCCAGGGTCCGGTGAAGGTGTCTCGGGTCAGCATCTTTTGTTCTCCTCTGCTGTAGAAATTGGCTTTTGAAGATTCACTAGTTCGATAGCGTTCTTGCACAGCGTCATCCAGTTCTCCACTTGCCGAAGAATCCGACCTAATCCTTCTCCGGGTGTGGTGGATTCGCCAGTGTCCACCTGGGTTTTACCGCTGACGATGACCCCCCTACTGTCCCTAAGCCCAACGAGGTCTCGTCCCTCAATCAATTGAAGAGGATTTAGCGCCTATGTACTGGTCGATGACCTCCTGAGGCTCGGTAGAGCCGCTCTCCACCAAGCCCACTGTTCCGTCGTCCGCGTGCACTACGTACACGGTGCGCCTTGTGGGAACGTAGTAGTGATTGAGCTGGTAAGCGAAGCAGTCTTCGTATTCGAGGAAGAGTTTGTGGACCTCGCTCGCGGTTACCTTACCTTTTGGATGTCCCTACGCGTGCGCCACGGGCTTGTGCAGATAGATTTCAGGCAGCTCCACCCACTTCGTGGCAAGCCCCCGATTGGATCTATCGGGGGCTTGCTATCTCTCCAGCTAAGTGGACAGGGCATCAGCAGCCGATCTTTCCAAACGGACGGACGCCACTCGCCTCCCATCCAAATTGAATTCCTCGCCCGTTCCAGCTTCGCGAAATCCCAGGGACTCGAATAATGCTCGCTTATTTTCATCCTCGACTGAGAGAGTTGCCGAACATAGAGGTACACCGCGGGAAACGCCCCAGGACATGGCTGCCTGGATGAGGTCTTCCAAAGCGCCTATATAATTTTGATGAGTGAAAGCGTCCACCTGGCATTGAGTCCCAATAGATTCAATTGAGGGTTGATCCCTGCTCCCCGATGGATTCAATCGGGGGTCAATCGTGGATTGATCAAGTTGTGCTGTTGCTAGTCCGACCAGATTGCCTCGATCTGTGCGAGCACGAAACCATTCACCTCGGCCCTCTCGGACGAGTGCCTCATACCGGGGATAGAGCCCCATGCATGAAGACTGCACAACGTATCGAGTTGAAAAGATACCCACGTTGGCGTCCAACACCTGCCAGTCGTGAGGAGATATAAGCAGTGGGATCATAGGAATGCGCTCAGAGGCCGAGGCTACTGCAGTTGTTGTTGAGCCATCTTTCCTGAAGTAGTCCACAAGAAAAGTCTCCGGTGAGTCCCCACTTGCAATAAAGACCATTACGCTGGCTCCTGCCAATTTCCGCCACCCAAGACGATTGTACACTCGAGCGGCTGCCGGGTTTCCCGTCCCAAGAAAAAGTGCCTGGCCTCCCTGTGTTCGAAAATCGTCAAGCGCACGCTCGCAGAGTTTGCTGGCTAGCCCCAGACGACGAAATTCAGGAGCAGTCGCCATTTCCCCCAATCCTCCCAATTCCGGATTCGACTTGGAAATTGTCAAGTGGGAGCTGCTAGCTAATTTCTTCCCATGGCGCACTAAGTATAGAATATCGCTGTTTTGTACAGATTCTGCAGCAGCGAGTACACTTCGAAGATCTTCAAAGGAAGTTTCGAAGATCACCTCCCAGAAATCGATCAACTCCTCTATCAAATCATCGGGCAGAGGCGCCTCAATTTCTACAGAATCTATCTGTCCATCTAACTCATTCATTTTTCTTCCAAAATGACAAAGCGGAACCAACTGATCGAAAGGCCCGCCGTCCCAAAGTGAATGTGTGTTTAACTTTCATCCCCTCACACCCGATCTGGAACCACCGGTAACAAATCATACGGACTATGAGATAAGATAACGCATGCGTTGACATAAAAGAGAAAGGTTTACACAGTGTCCACCATGTTGTGGGGGATGACTCCTTCGATGACACACTAGTCATCAGCTTTCAGGTGAAGTAGTATCTGATCCGGATTTGCCGCCCTTTTTCCCCAGTTGCACTTTCAGCTCGTAGCATCTGTGAGCCAAGTCAACAAGTTCGGCAAAGCCCCACGTTCCTCGGTCTGTAAGGTGACGACATAAATCAGACGGAATCCCTTCTAGCCCCAAAAAGGCTCCGCTGATAGCTCCAGCCATAGTGGCAGTTGTATCCACGTCTCCACCTACGGCGATTGCAGTGCAGACAGTCTCCCAATAGTCATTTGGTGTTCTCAGAAACGAATATAAACTCCACAGGACACTGCCCGTAACAAACGGCGAGATCCCCTGCCATTCATCCGAATAGTCAGGCGAACCGGCTTTGGAAATAAAAGTGGCCGCTTCGTGGGGAGGTAAGGGCATCCATTCCCTCAATTGTCCAATACCTGAGGCGACCGACCCTTCGATCATCTCTGTCCACTCGACAAGCTGGGAGAGAAATTGATCTGCCCTAATTCTCTCGCTTTCAAGGGCTAATGCCACAGCACCGGCGATGGCGACCGCACCGGCTGAGCATCTCCTATCTTGATGAGTGATGCGGCCCTGATCGTGCGCCCTCCGAACAAGCTCTTTTGGGTCGTCGAAGAACAACAAGCCTACAGGCCCTGCCCGCATGGCACTGCCATTTCCGGCAGATGGAGGAGGAGTTCCCGCTTCCTCCCACGATGCGCCCCCTGCCAGACGCCCTGCAGCTTCCTCAGTTGCCCGCCCGCGACCGACAATCCGTCCCTCTGCAATGATGGAACTGATCCGACCCGCATAATAGCGCGGATCGAACCCTTTACAAGCGACATAGCTTTCTAATAGCTCGCGGGCAAGCTGAGAGTCATCCGTATATTGACCGAATGAAAAAGAGCCACGACCTCTTTCCCCTGCGCGCCCTGCCTTTAGTACTTCTGTAACGTACTGCTGGCAAATTTCCGGGGGATAGCCCTCCACCGGGAAACCTAACGCATCACCCAAACACTGACCGATCAGACACCCGCTGAATTGCTCCTTACGGGGTGCGATCATCTTGCTCCTTAATATTGATATTTAGCTCTTACCTATCAGGCTTATCCATTGCAGCATTGATCCGATCAATGTTCTTCTCAACTGTCTGCAACTCCCTTGTTGCACCGATCTTTCGATAAATTTCACGAGCCTGCCTCAGCAACTCGAGGACCTCACGCTTCTTCCCCTGGTTAGCATAGACGTGGGCAATGTTGCCGAGGTCATTGGCTTGGCCTAAAGGATTGCCAATCTCCTTGTGAATCTCAAGTGCTGCCTTGTAAGACTTCAGAGCCTCCTCCAGCCTCCCGTGCTCAGCATATACGGTGCCTATGTTGCCGAGGTCATTGGCTTGGCCTAAAGGATTGCCAATCTCCTTGTGAATCTCGAGTGCCGCTCTGTAAGAACTGAGAGCCTCCTCCTGCTTCCCCCATTTTTTATAGACAATGCCAATGCTGCCAAGCGCATTGGCCTGTCCTAAAAGATTATCAATTTCCTTGTGAATCTCAAGTGCTGCCTTGTGAGATTTCAGCGCCTCATCCAACTTCCCTTGCTCAGCATAGACGGTGCCTATGTTGCCGAGGTCATTGGCCTGACCTTGAGGATTACCAATTTCCTTGTCGATCTCAAGCGCTGCCTTATGAGACTTCAGTGCCTCATCCAACTTCCCTTGATTAAAGTAGACGTTGCTTATGTTACCTAGGACATTGGCTTGGCCTAAAAGATTGTCAATCTCCTTGTAAATGTCAAGTGCTGCCTTATGAGACTTCAGTGCCTCATCCAACTTCCCCTGACTCCTATAGATGTTGCCGATGTTAACGAACGTGTTAGCTTGGCCTAAAGGAATGCTAATCTCTTCGAAAATCTTAAATGCCGCTTCGTAAGACTTCAGTGCTTCATCCAAATTCCCCTGCCTAAAGTAGACGATACCGATATTACCGAGAAAGAGTCCTTCAAACTCCCTATGATGTTTCTTTCGAGCAATCTGAAGTCCAGAGATGAAAGCATCCTCGGCTTCCGGAAAGTGCGAGACATAAGAAAGTGAAATGCCAAGGTTCAGGTAAGCAGACATCGTTGGAAACACACCAATAGATTTCTGATAATTGCTGGCAGCATCTCGGTAGCGGTTCGATGCAAAACGACGTTCAGCAACATTAAAGTAATCTTCCACTTCTCTGACTCGTTCAGCCGCGGCTTCTACCAACTCTCTTTTGAATCCAGTCAATGTTGCTTTTGGGATGAGTTCTCCCTGAGATCCCCGAATGAACACAATCACAGGTTCCTTCTTGCCTAAGGATTCCTTCCATGCGTTTGCTATACGGGAAATTGCTAGGAAAACAATGGCGAAAATTAATAGGAGTAGTCGATTTCCCTTAAGCTCGGCAACGATCGGATCAAGGATCGGATATTTTTTCAGTTCGTCTGGGGTGAAGCTTGCCCCGAACAGTAACCCAGAAACAACTGAAAGAAACTCAAATAGATGAGTTAGCACGATCAGAACACGCATCATACGATGTCACCTGTCAGTTCGAAAGTCCATTCGCTTTTCTATCCAATCTCCTCCACCTTTTTTGTCACCAGGTTCATCAAATCTCCCATCGACTTACAGTTGTCAATGTCGGTATGAGTAATAAGCAAAGTGATATTTTCCTCTTTTTTGATAAAGGCAGATGGGAACTCTATTTCCTTCAAATGATAACGCTTCAAGAATTCATCACGGTGTAAAAACTCAACACGTATGCTGAGATTGTCAATGAACTTCTTCCACTTCTGCTTCATACCCATATTGTCATAAGTAATAGTGCATAAATTGCAGGAGTAGGTGTCGGGTGAGATTATCTTGTGAGCATAGTCGGTAAGCGCATTAAAAAAGCCGCTATCTGCATTATAAACGAAGACTATTGTCAAAGCTGCGTTTCCCATATTAAATCCTTGTGAATATCAGAATTATATAACCGCATAATAATAGATGCAAGTAATAAAGTCAAGTAAAAACAGGATCTTCTGATATATCTTAATGTTTAGCAATATGTTAGATAAACCCTTATATCCCGCATCGTGAGATCAGCTTTTTCATAGTTCCCTGCCAAGTCTATGAGCCTTTCTCTTTGATAGGCTTTTTTTGTTGCTTTTGAAGGGCTATATAGATAAATTATAAAAACTGGCGTGTTATATGGTCGGTAGCCTTAAACATGGGTACTGCGATAGAAATTCTGGTTAAACTCTCTGGATAAGGTGGATTCCTGTATGCCCCAATTCAAGCTACAGTCGGATTACGAGCCTCAGGGGGATCAGCCCAGGGCAATAGAAGAGTTGGTGGAGGGGATAGAAAGGGGAGACAAGTTCCAGACGCTCTTGGGCGTTACAGGGAGTGGGAAGACCTATACTATGGCGTCGGTGATAGAAAAGTTGCAGAAGCCGACTTTAGTGATGTCTCATAATAAGACTTTGGCGGCGCAGTTGTACGGAGAATTTAAGGGCTTTTTCCCCGAAAACGCTGTGGAGTATTTCATAAGTTATTACGATTATTATCAGCCTGAGGCGTACAACGCCGTTACAGACACGTATGTCCAGAAAGAGGTGGATATAAACGACGACATAGACAGATTAAGGCTCCGTGCGACGAGTTCTCTTTTGGAGAGAAATGACGTCATTACCGTGGCGAGCGTTTCGTGTATATATGGAATAGGTTCTCCGGAGCAGTACAGAAAACTGAACCTTGCTCTGAAGGTTGGGAATTACATAGAGCGGGATGAGGTTTTGCGACGATTGATAGATATTCACTATAACAGGAACGATTTTGAGCCTAAACGAGGTACTTTCAGGGTGAGGGGAGATGTAGTTGAGGTGATTCCCGCTTATGAAAAGGATGCGATAAGGATAGACCTTTTCGGGAATGAGATTGAGGCAATTTCGGTGATTGATACGCTTACCGGTGAGATTCTAAACGAACTGGAAGAAGTTGCGATATATCCTGCGAGGCACTTCGTGGTTACTCAACCTACACTTGAACAGGCGTGCGAAGCTATCCTGCGGGAGTTGGACGAACAGTTGGCCAAATTTCAGTCTGAGGGAAAGCTGCTGGAGGCGCAGAGGTTGGAATCCCGGACGAAGTTCGATGTGGAGATGCTGAACGAGATAGGTTACTGTCAGGGAATTGAGAACTATTCGAGACACCTTACAGGAAGACGGCCAGGGGAGAGACCCTGGGTCCTCTTAGACTATTTCCCCAAGGACTTCTTAATATTCATGGACGAATCACACGCAACTGTGCCACAGATTAGGGGTATGTGGGCTGGAGACAGATCGAGAAAAGAGGCATTGATAGAGTACGGATTCAGACTCCCGTCAGCATACGACAACAGACCTTTGTATTTTGAGGAGTTTGAGGAGGTTGTGAATCAGGTTGTATTCGTATCAGCCACTCCAGCCGAGTATGAGCATGAAAAATGCAACGGTGTGGTGGTGGAACAGATTATCCGTCCTACGGGGCTTGTGGACCCCAAGATTACCGTAAAGCCTGCAAGGGGACAGGTGGACGATCTGTTGGAGGAAATAAGGGCAAGGGTGGAGAAAAGGGAGAGAGTTTTAGTTACTGCTCTGACCAAAAAGATGTCGGAGCATCTTGCTGACTATTTAGATAAGATGGGTATCAAGGTGAGATACCTGCATTCCGAAATAGCCGTTTTAGACAGAGTCGTAATCTTGAGAGATTTAAGGCTGGGAGAGTTCGATGTACTAGTGGGGGTTAATCTTTTACGGGAGGGGTTGGACCTGCCCGAAGTATCTTTGGTAGCGATATTAGATGCGGATAAGGAGGGCTTCTTAAGGTCTGAAAGATCGTTGATTCAGACTTCGGGCAGGGCGGCAAGGCACGTTGCGGGGGAGGTCATCTTCTACGCGGATAATATGACAGATTCTATGAGGAGGGCTATCGGCGAAACAAACAGGAGGCGGGGAATCCAAGAGGAGTTTAACATGGAGCACGGAATAGAACCTAAATCCATATACAAGTCGGTAGATGAGGTTATGAGAACTACAGCTGTGGCGGATGTCATAAGAAAGGACAGGTACCAGGTAAAGGAGGAGATGGCAGAGTACACGGCACAGATGGATAGAGAAGAGTTGATAGAGGTCCTGGAGGGTCAGATGATTGAGGCGGCGTCAAGGCTTGAGTTTGAAAGGGCTGCAAGGTTGAGGGATCAGATTCGAAGGATAGGGGAGGAGATGGAAAAAGAAGCTAAGGTTTCGGATTAGCTAAAAGGAGCATTCACCTTGAGCAGGGATATTCAGGGGTTCGATTGGGAGTATGCCGAAAGGATAGTGGAATCGGCGTTGGAGGAGGATGTAGGTTCAGGGGACTTCACAACCCTTTGGTGTGTTGCAGAGGATGCTAAATTTGAATGCCGTATTGTTTCAAAGGAAGAAGGTGTCCTAGCCGGGATGAATGTAGCCCGGTTAGTTTTCTTGAGGATAGATGAGGAGATAGATTTCATAGACTACTTTGAAGATGGAGATCTTATTAGCACAGGGGATGTTGTCGCTGATGTGAAAGGTAGTGCAAGGGGGATTCTGACAGGGGAGAGAACGGCTCTGAATTTCATTCAAAGGATGTCTGGAATTGCTTCTGCAACAAAAAGATATGTGGATGCAGTTAAAGGAACAGGGGCTGTGATACTCGATACGAGAAAGACTGCACCGGGGTTGAGGGTCCTGGATAAATACTCTGTCCGTGTGGGCGGAGGGAGTAACCACAGGCTTGGGCTGTACGATATGATTCTGATCAAGGATAATCATATTGAGGCAGCCGGTGGAATAGCGGCGGCTGTGGATGGAGCAAGGAGGCATATGAGGGATCGGGGTAAGGATTTGAAGGTGGAGGTTGAAGTTAAGAATATCGCCCAGCTTAGAGAGGCGCTTTCTGCGTGCCCCGACAGGGTTATGTTGGATAATATGGGAATAGTTGAGACAAAAGAGGCCGTCAGGATTGTAAACGAATGGCGCCAGAGGTCGAAGGGAAAGGTGCAGATCGAGGCTTCGGGGGATGTGACCGTGGAGAACGTGAGAAAGATGGCTTCTGTGGGAGTCGATTTTATATCTGTTGGGGCTCTGACACATTCTGTAAGTGCGCTGGACATGAGTCTTCAGTTCAATAGTAGCAGATACTAGTCAAGAGACAGGTGAGATTGCATCGGGAGGTTCGCCTGTCGGATGACTGAGGGGCAAAGCCAAGAAACTGAACGGGACAAATGAACCGTCGTTGCAGCCCGACTAAGGAAATCTCTTAGACAGTAGACGAAGGGGGAAGGTTCCCCTTTTATCGTCTACTTGTGTAAATTGCAGGGAGTGCAGTGGATAGCATAAGCAGGGACATACTTCAGGTTCTGCGTGAAAGGAGGGGGGAGCATCTATCCGGTGGCGAGTTGTCCGCGGAAATTAAGGCAAAGACCGTGGATGTGCAGGAGGAAATAGGTCGTCTCCTTTGCGCGGGATATAATATTGAGATACACCCAATTTTAGGATACAGACTCCTTTCTGCACCTGATATTTTATCTAACGTTGAGATAGCTAATAGTCTGTCTACTAATAGATTAGGTAGGACGATCTATTCGTATAATGAGATTGGCTCTACAAATGATGTGGCTTTGAGATTAGGAAGAGAGGGTGCAGAGGAAGGGACGTTAGTAGTGGCGGAACGGCAGGCCGCAGGAAGAGGGCGTCTCGGAAGAGAATGGCATTCGCCCAGCAACTTGGGAATATGGATGTCGTTGATTTTAAGGCCGAAGATTAAGGCGGCAAAGATTATGAGAATTACGATGCTATCAGGCATCGCCGTAGCATGTGCGGTGCGAGAAATTTCAGGGCTTTCTGCTAAGTTGAAGTGGCCAAATGACGTTTTAACAAATGGCAGAAAGGTAGCAGGGATCTTGACGGAGACTAGGCTGGACGGCGAAAGGCTCGATTTCGCTGTGGTTGGAATAGGTCTCAACGTGAATCATAAAACAGATGATTTCCCGGATTATCTCAAGGGTAAAGCCACCTCACTTTTTATTGAATCGGGCCGGTCATACAAAAGGGCGGAATTAGCTGGGAGGATATTGACGGAGATGGAAAGGGAATGCCATGATTTAGAGTATGGCGAGAGGATTTTGGAAAGATGGAGAGGGTTCTCAGATACTTTGAGCAGGAGAATCAGAATAAGTGAAGGTGATAGGATTATAGAAGGCGTAGCTGTCGCCGTGGACGTGGACGGCGCGCTGATTGTGGAAGGGGATAAGGGATTGCAGCAGCACTTTTTAGCAGGAGAAATTGAATATGTAGAGTAACAGAGAGGGTGCTGTTATCCCACCCCTACATTTGGTGATATGTAGAAGATGACAATTGATGTCGGAAGAGAATTACGGGAAAGGTACAGAGGGGAGGTACGTAGGGATGAGATGCTTTCGAGTCATACGTCTTTGCGGATCGGTGGACCCGCGGACTTTATGCTCTATCCGGCCCGCGTGGAGGATATTGTGGGGGCCTTGACCCTTGCAAGGGATGAAGGGGTTCGGGTTATGACCTTAGGAGGTGGAACGAATCTGCTATTTGCAGAGAGCGGGTTTAGAGGTCTGATTATTAACATGAGAAGATCTGCCCCCGATGTGTCCTTTGACGAATCCATGGCTAAAGCTGGAGCGGGAGGCAATCTGTCCCGATTTGCGGGAAAATGCGCTGATGCAGGACTGTCAGGGCTGGAGTTTGTGTGGGATATTCCAGGGACTGTGGGAGGAGCTGTAAGGGGGAACGCCGGGGCGTTTGACAAGAGCATTTCTGACAGGTTGATCGAGGTTGTGGGAATAGATATGAACTCTCTAGAGTCTACTGTGTTGAAGAAGGAGGACATAAGGTTTGAATACAGGAGCGCAGATTTTCCAATAGACATAGTGATAACAGGGGCGACGTTCAAGTTGGATAGAGGGGACACTGAGCAGATAAGGGAGAGGATGGACGAGATGCTGGATTACAGGAAGAGATCTCAGCCCCTTTCGGACAGGAGCGCGGGGTGTATATTCAAGAACTATGGCGAAAAATCCGCAGGGATGTTAATAGATAAGGCGGGCTGTAAAGGCTTGAGAGTGGGCGATGCCTGTGTGTCGGATGTGCACGGAAATTTTATTATCAACCAGGGCAGTGCAACTTCAGATAACGTGTTGACGCTGATAGACATAGTAAGAGAGAAGGTAATGGACCTTTGTGGCGTCAGGTTGGAATTGGAAATACGGATTGTGGATGAAGAAGGTGTGGCTCCATAATCTGTAGTCGAAAACCTAAAGGAGGATTCCATGGGGACGTATCTTGAACACACGGCTATTCCTGCAAAGGATACGAAGGCTCTGACCGAGTGGTACTGTGACCGTTTCGGGTTGAGAGTTGTGTACGAGGGAGGGGGAGAAAACCCCATCTATTTCGTCAAAGGTGAAAAGGGAAGTGCGGTTGAGATCATACCTGCGGGCCTAGGGGATTACAGAATCCCCGATTTGGTCGATAAGAATGTCAGACATTTGTCTTTCTGGGTGGACGATTTTGACCGGGAGATTGAGAGATTGAAGTCCGAGGGAGTCGAGATGGAGGACGCGTTGACGCTTTTTGATGGAGATGTAAAGGTCTCCTTTGGAAACGACCCTGAGGGTAACAGACTTCAGATAGTGTGGAGAAGAACGCCTCTTCCGGAATAGTAGATAGTATTCACTGCACAGTGGACGGGACGCAGTTTCTCATCCCTTGGCCCCGATAGATTCAATCGGGGATTGGTTCCGCTTCGCGTCTCCCCCGGGGTCGCAATTCCTGACGGGGTCCGGTTTGGCACCTCCCAATTAGTGGAGGCCAAGACAGGCAATGTCCTTGCCAGCCTAAGCCCAGAACCTTTGGCCCAGAACGAAGCAAAGCGGTCAGCGAAGTAATCTTCCTTTGCCTCTCCCTATTCCTGCACGTTGTCAACTTCATTTAAACAGTAGGTCTTTAAGGAGCCGACGCTGTAGAGGTCAGTGGTCAGATGTGAGAAAGGAGTAGGTCTAATCTCTTAACATAATGGGGATATAAGCTCATGGATAGAATAACTCTTCCTATGTGTTCGTGGGAGGACAGGGACATGGACCTGGAGATGCCGTCGAATTGGAGTGTCAAGGTGCTGGAGTCTAAGGAATGTCCGGTATTGACAGATGATCAGTTAAGGGAAAGGTTTGAGAAGTCTATCGGAACTTTGCCTATAAGGGAACTTGCAAAAGGAAAGAAGAAAGTCTGCATCTTGACGGACGATCTGAGCCGCCCTACTCCATCTTATAAGGTGCTTCCCTATATCCTGGAGGAGTTGAAGGAGGGAGGGATCGATGAAGGTAACATCCTTATCATAATGGCTTACGGATGTCACAGACATATGACGCGGTCGGAGATGGAAAAGAAGCTGGGTGCGGGAATCATGGGGAGGATCGAGGCGATATGTCACGACGCTCTGAACGATTTAGAGTTTTTGGGAAAACTTTCGAGAGGAACTCCGCTCTATGTTAATAAGTATGCGATGGAGTGCGATCTGAAGATCGGCCTTGGAGGGATATATCCGCATGGAGGGTCAGCCTGGGGAGGAGGGGCTAAGATCGTACTGGCAGGGATCGCGGGGAGGGATAGCTGTGGACATAATCATATGAACCTGAAGGCGGGAGGTCTTGCCGGGGATCTGGAGAATGAGTGGAGGATGGATATGGAGGAGGCCGCAGGAAGAGTGGGATTAGATGCAATCGCCAATGTGGTTTTGAACAAGAGGAAGGAGATAATAGGCCTCTTTGTGGGGGATTTCATCAAGGCTCACAGGGAGGGCGTGAAGTTTGCAAGTCGTGCGTGCGCCGTGCCCCTTCCAGAGGATGCCGACATTGTAATCGCGAATACTTACCCGATGGATTATCAACTGATATTTGTAGCCAAGGGAAGTTGGCCCATCCACTATGCCAAGGAGGGCGGGACCAGGATATTGATCGGTGGATGTCCAGACGGAGTCGGCTATCACAGTCTGTTAAGACCCGGAGTTGCGACTACGAAGGTGGGCAAACATATAGATGAGGCGGAGTTTATCCTCTATTCGCCGATAATAGGTCCAGCCGAGGCGTTCAGGGTCTATCCAGAGTGCGCTTTTTATAGTTCGTGGCATAAGTTGCTGGACGATCTGTACGAAAGATATGGGAATAGCGAAGTGGATGTGGCTGTGTATCCTTATGCTGCTATTCAGATTCCCGATAAGGTAGAAAAGAAGGTTATGACGTTCAGAAAGGAATTGCAGGAAAGACAGCATGAGATATAAGAGGTTAGAAAGGAAAGCTAACCCCCAATAGATTCAATCGGGGGGATTAAGACGATCCTTACAGGTACAGTTCGAAGGAGTCTTCTCTTCTTGAAGGTGCTAGCGGCCATGGTTGAGTCCATTTAGGTACCCCTTGTTCCTCAGAATCCTGTGGGTCTAACCTTAAGGAAAACATACTTTGCACAGAAGCTCCAATTAGTTGGGACACCAGGAGGTGCTAGATTCTTCCTTCTATGCCCTTCCATAAGGTATGATACGAGATCTCTCTTAAAAGTAAATAACAACATAGAAAAGTCAGCAAAACAAATTATACGAGAAGGAATTATGATGAAAAACATATTTTCGGTATCTACCATTCTGGGATTTGTGCTTTTTACAGTCGGGACGGGTTTTCCGCATCTGCGGATGGATAGGACCTTCGTAGCTGTCCAGGTACCTATCAATACCAGTGAGTTCCAGAACATTAAGATAGACGGTGACCTCAGCGAGTGGGCTAACGTTCCTGATTCGCTCTGGGTGACGCATAACGATCTGATAGAGACCGTGCGGGGCCTCGGGGATCCGGACTCCTCCAGCCTTGCCGAAAGGATAATCGTAGGATGGAGTCCGGTGACCAACCTGATATACACGATGGAGGATAGGTACGACGATGTTTCTCTTTACTTTACATCAGAAACCATTTACGAGATGCTCGAGTGGGTCATCGATGCTGACCACAGCGGAGGACAGTACCAGGTCATGCAAGATCTCGATCTGGACCCGGACAGGAACAACTCATCTCAGGCTCAGAATTACCACTATTTTCTGAAGAGAAAGGATCCCATCTGGTTTTGGGGAGCGGCCTCGTGGCCGGGCTTACCTCCTTATGCCCACATAAGCTGGACCTTTGAGGGTGAAATGGGCGGACCGGGCACATTGAATGTTGAGACATACTTCATGGGATTTGATGATATAGATTTTAGAAGTGTTGATGATAGCATAATACATACCTATGAGGAGGGCGCTATCATCGGAGTAGGCTTTGCCGTTATAGACACTGATAAGAGCGAAGTTGATGGCTACAACGGTTTCTGGACGAACAGCGGGGCCACAAGATTGGACAGACATGCCGACAACTTCGTCGACTATATCCTGGCCGCCTTTGATCCGAGTATCTGGGTGCCCGCCGGGACAGCAGTGGAGTGTGACACGCTCGGTCGCGTCAAGTCAACCTTGTCCGAATAAGAAACAAGTGATCAGGTGCTTCAGAGGACTAAAGTATGGGGCCAAGGAATTTGAGCTAGTTCCACTTGCCTCGAATGAGTGCGGGCGTTTCCTGTCTGATATACTGAGGAGCACCAGTCCGAAATGTGAACAGAAATCGGATATTCGTACGATATGATATGCGAAATTGAAAAATCGACGATAGCCTTTGTCTATATCTTTTGAGACCCCTGAAGGTTCGATCTTATGGTTGAAATAGTGTCCTCGGATAGGATTGCAATGGTCAAGATACTTCGGGTCCCACAAAGGGCAAGGTTTTGGCTGATAGCGTGGTCCTGGAAGCTTTTGTTGATATGACACATGTATCCGCAGGGGCGAAGATACACTCTATGATACACGAAAGCATTGCTTCTGGCAATCAGGAAATTCCTCTTCCTTCGAAGAGTTCTTGGATACTTTTTGGAGACTCAGGTTAGCAGTAATCTGGCCTGAAATCAAAGGCAATATACGGGACAATTAAACTGTTCCTGGCCTGGACCAACGGCTTGAACGAGCCTGTGGGTATATCGTAGAGATATCTTCTCGTGAAAGGCTTTACAAGGCAGGCGCCCTGTCCGGAAACTTCTCCTTTTCATCTTAATTCCAGGACCAAACGCCATGGAATATCGCCTTGGGGCTTAACCCTGATCCTCCAGTGGCGTGGGTAATTCAGGGTAGTTGGGGCCTTTGACGATTGCGCCGATCGGGACGTCTTCGACACTCTCCATTCGAGGGTTCCAGTTATCGCCGAGCCTGCGCGTGTTTCCCGGCATCAGGTGCAGGATGTAGCTGCGGCGCGCGTTATCCGTCTTGTTGCCATATGAGCCGTGGAAGGTCAGACAGTGGTGGAAGTGGCAATGGCCGGCCGGGACCTCGCATGGCACGGGTGTGGGGTCCGCCTCGGGGGGAATCCCTGGTCGTTTGAGCAACCACTCTGGATCACCGACGTCGACTTCGTCACGCGTGTAACTGAGTTCCCAGCGATGGCTTTTGGGGATAACGTACATACAACCGTTCTCAACTGTTGCATCGTCCAGGGCGATCCAGCAGGTTCCTAATTCGGCGGGTCCAACGTTGTCCCAGTAAGTGTAATCCTGATGCCATGCGAGCGCGGCCTTGCGGTCGAAGGGTGGCTTGTAGATCATCTGGTCCTCCCACACCCGTACGGGCTCGACCATCAGATCGTGGGAGAGTGAACTGATCGCTTTGTTATTCCAAACATTGGCGAAGACAGGATCGTGGCGAAACAAATTGACAAGTTTTACTGACGGCAATTGCCCCTTTTGTTTAGACTTATCTACCGTTTCTCCCATCAGGTGGCTGGGAAACGCGACGCGACCCTCAAGGATAAGGTCGATACGCTCCTTAAGTGTGCTGATCTCCTCGTCTGATATTACCCGAGGCCCGGCCAAGTAACCGTTGATTCGATAGAACTCGATTTGTTTCTCCGTAAAGTGCATGGCTTGTCCTTTCTGGTTAGGCAATACACGTGTCTCATTGCGTCATGGGTTGGATCGGATATGAACTGAGGTGTCCCTCAGGGAGTTCCCAGTTACCTGAGAACAAGGCCTACCTTTCGTTGCGACAAAAGTCTCTACCCATGTTAAACTTGTCCGAAATACCGTTGATGAACTCGATTTGTTGCTGGTTGCAGTCGTCATGGTGGAACGGATACACCTTTATCACCTGTTTACTAGAGGGAATTGGTGTGAGTCAAGTACGTTGTAACCCGCCGCATTCTCGCCTGCAGAGCAATCAATAATGCTCGCGGTTTTTTGATTCGGGCGAGCCCGAAAAGTTTGATCTTTGTCTCGATCAACCAGTCGTTCGCCTCACCCCTTATGTTGGGAGGAGTTTCGACGTTCGCTGCTCCAGGCAAGGAGAATTCAGCGTGCAGATTTTTACGTTCCAGAGATACACGCCCAAGGCCCGGGTGTGTTCACCTCTTTGGCAAGGAGAGCTCCTGCAGGTCTGCCCGACGATGATGCCACACGCGAGACATACTTCCTGTTACGGACTGTTGAAAACGAGCTAACCCATTTTCTATTTCGACCTTAAGGGCGCAGTGACAGCTCTCATCTTTTGACTGAGTCCTCATCTTTGACAACGCTCTTCTCCTTATAAAGGAGCGCTAATTTGAGGTGGACGTCGGAATAGTCCGACTCGATCTTGAGAATCTCTTCGTATTGAGTAATAGCCTCCTCGTACATCCCCTTCTCCTTATAGACAGTAGCGAGATTATAACGGGCATCTAGATGTGGGGGTTCGATCGCTAACAGTCTTGTAAATTCAGCTATTGCTTCGTCCAGCATCCCTTTCTTGGCATAAGCAACGCCCAGGTTATTTCGCGCCTCTAGGTTAGCGTCGCCAGTCTCGATGATTCTCATGTATTCTTCCACAGCTTCGTCATAGAGTCCCTTCTTATCAAGGATGTAAGCTAACATAAGACGAACCTCTACATTACCAGGGTCTATTTTGAAGGCACTTTCGCACTCATCTTGCGCCCTGTCGTACATACCTAATTGTGTGTAAGTGTTTGCTAAAGAAAGACTGGTTTTGATATACCCTTTCACCATGTCCTTTCGGGCAAGCATCAAGCTCGGCCTGGCCTCCGCAACTTTTCTTCTGGTAGCTATAGATTCATCGTACATCCCCACCGCAGCGTAGCTTGAACCGAGATTCAGCCATGCCTCCCAGTAATTCTCTTTAAGAGAGACAACCTTCTCAAACTCCACGATAGCGCTTGCATACATTTTCTTGCTCATGTACATTGTGCCGACGTTATAATGAACCTCAGCATTGTCGGCGGTGTCCATCTTTCCGATCTTTGTGTTTGTAGCCAGGGTGAAAAGGACAAACGGTACAACCGAAAGACTCAGAGTCAGATAGCGACCGCCTTTAGCGCTCTGGAACCACCACCATATCGTGTAGGCTGCAAAGATCATCAAAAAGGGCAACACTGGAAGGCGATACCTGGACGTCACCAGAAAAAGGACCACAGAAGCGGCGTAGACTGTAACAAAGATATACAGCAGCAGGAGCTTACGCCAACGGGGAAGAGATATGATCAGACCCACAAGAGCAAGAGGAGACAAAATTCCAAAGGGGAACGCGATGATCCTCTTCCATACGGAAGCCCACATCAAAGAGGAATACCCCCTGGAAAAATAGATTTCCTGATTGCGACCAATTTCGTTCCCGTTCCAGAATAAAAAGAGCTTCTTACAAAGGAGTTTGAAATACTCTAAGGGCTGGTCTCTGATAAATTCCCACGCCTTGGAGAAGAAGTATCTCGAACTTTCGGAGTGCTTATCTATGCCCTTCTCTAAAGGTTCAAAGGAGAGGTTCTCCCACTCCCATCCCGGTCTGATCCCGACGGTTCGGTCATAGTCAGGGTTGTTACCGATGTAGAAATTTATCCCCGCGTTGTAGGAAATTATGACAAAATCTCCGCCTACAAGGTAGTTTCTCAGTGTAACAGTTGAAATCACCAGAAGCCCACCCAGAAGGAAGCTGCCGCACCATACCGCAAATTGTGAAGTTCTGCCACCTCTTTCGAGTTTGGGTTCTGCAGTCTCTATCGGCCCGCTTTCAGCGGACAGAACTGAATCAACGTTTGACCTGGATCTGAACGCTATCCACATCCAGAGCAAGATAAAAGGTGCAAGTGCTAAAACATTGGGAACCGTAATGGCCGATAAGCCGAAGATGAATCCCGAAAGGAGCCACTTCCAGATGCGTGGACGTTCAGAAGCCTCTAAAAGAGACAGAATAAGAAGCAGATCCAAAAAGAGGGCGATGGATGCGGGCAGGAGTTCACCGTCAAAATATATCAAGATGCCGTAAAGAGCACCCAACACCGAGGCGATGATAGCCACAGACGTATTAAAAAATCGTCTGCTAATCAAAAATATCAGCACACATCCCAAAGAACCGAGTACAATCTGTATCAGGCGAACTGCCCAGAAGAACTGGTCTTTGAAGATCAACCTTACTAAAGCCAGAAAGTACGGATAAAAAGGCGGCTGCCAAAAAGGGCCCTTCTCGACACCGAGCCAGTTTCCGTCAACTATATCCTTGGCTTGATCTACATAAGTTAATGAGTCTACCACAGGGGAGTCGAAAAGCGGACTATCCGATATCTGACTGAGGTAGAAAAGCCTTGCTGCTAAGGCAATAAGGAAAATGCCTATTGTCTTACTACTGAGGAAGCTCTGAACCCATCTTTTATTCTTGCACACCGGCATATACCGTAGCAAAGGCTACACTGCCCGTTACCGCATCCTCCTCGCCGGCGAGCTTCTTTCTGCTCCATCTCATCCCGAACTGGCTTATCAGCTTGTATCCCAGGTAGTCCACAGCGTTGGAGAATTGCACTGCAAGTACTGATTCTTTAAAGTGGTCTGTTAATCCTTGCCTCAGCTCTTGCCTCAGCTGTCGGAAGATCGTGTACTCAACTCCACCTTGAAATTCCGAGCCATTAAGCACTGGTAGTGTCGCTATCGTAAAGAGAATTAGAGTATTTTCCCTTCGCTTGGGATCCGATCTAAGCTCCGCGGCTTCCGAGGCCACAAATATAGGCGGTGATCCGTGGGAGATCCTGAGTGCGTTTTTAATCCGAGGTTGGATATCAAGAACCCCTATCTTAAAGGTATAGTCGGCTTTATTGATCAGGCCGAAAAAGTTGAAATCCTCCCGTTCTGACCTTTGGTTCCACACATCGAATTTTAGCTTGCTGATAATGTTCAGGTTTCTCTTCTTTGTGTAGTCAAAACTTACAAAGGCCGAATTTATCCAGGTATCTTGAGCTGCCAGAGGATCGGGAGTTGGAACGTTCCTCCTTGCTCGTTCATCCCATTGGCGAAGGTCATCTTCTATGTTGTCCTTTGCCAACTTAAAATTCTCGAATATCTTCAGCCTACCCAATGCTGGGAAGTCCTTGTCCAGAGTAAAGAGGACGTAGCTGGTGATATTGTCCCCATCTCCGGAAAGGAGTTCTTCTCTGTTTTGCCCGATCATAAGCCTCACTTCCGGAGTTACATGAAGACCAACATAAGCGTTGAATCCTCTATGGTCTATGTCGTAAGGAAAGTCGGCGTCGTCATCATTTTCGAAGCGATCCACCCACTTATTGTTGTTCATATCTATCCCGAATAGAAACTCCGGCCGATCTGTGCCATACCTTAAAAAGGGCTCATCATAGTCAGGCACCGCGTTTGGCCTGTCCCTGCTGTCATTTTGATTAAAGTCGGATATAAAATCCTGGTTCTCATCGAAGCCCGGAAATACCTTAGTGTCCAAACCTTGGAATTTCCTACCCCAATCTGGGTTTCTATCTTGATCGTCGTTATCGTCCACAAGTTCGTACTTGAAATTCCCAATTTCATCGTAAAATATATCATTCGCACCAAAATTCGTAAGAAATGCGGATGTATTATAATTGTCTTCCATGCTGTAAGCCTCTCCGAAGAGGAACCATGGATACTCAATCTTTGATATGTTTACCATCCATGCATCGGCTTCGTCGGAGGCTGTTTTGTGTTTTGTCTCCAGGCTGTTGGGATATTTTCTGTAACTGCGGCTCCGGTCATATTCTCCGTAAATATCAAATCCCAAAATATCGTTTGCCTCCAGCGTTACCCCATATATCTCGGTGGCTGTTGGCAGACCGTAGTCGATCCTGAGGAGCTTCAGATTCGAGCTGTCTTTTACATTGCCATCGGCTCTGGCTGCTAACAGATATACAATGTTTCCAATCCTGTCATTCTGACGGTCTGAAGACACCTCTACCCTGTAGTCGTTTGCCACCACCACTTCGAACGTGACCTTCTTTATCTGCGTCGGATCAGGGCCTGTATATGACCCCTCTCTAAGATCAAACAGCAGGTCTATCGCTTCAGCTCCTGATGCCTCCCAGAAACCTCTGCGCGGGACGCCGCCCTGAGGAGAAGGGATGAGTCCCACTTCGCTTGCCCTGACTACCTGTCTTTCGATCGTCCTTACGATCGTCCCGATTCCCTCTTCGTCAATGTTTTCAGTAACGATTTTAATATCCGCTTCTATGATCAGATCCCATGAAAATAGGGCGGCTCCATCCTCCTTATCCTCGGGGGAATCGTCCAAAATCCTTATGAAAAGTTTTGTTACGCTCTGTAAATTTTGGCCTATGGAGAGGGATCCGCTTCTCGGACTCCCCTCGAAGCTCTCTAAAAGTGTCGTAGAGTTATGGACATTTACGTAGGTGGCTCCGATTTTGACAAAATCGCCCAATTGGGCCGTGGCCCTCCCCCCAGTTAAGACCGTCTGGCTTGTTTGTTCTGAGGCTACTGCACCGGCGCCTGCGGGGGAACTGGGCCGGGCAAGGAGCGCCGTGGCTTCATATACGTCGGATTGATAATCTATCTGGATCCCGCTGAACGAAGGCTTTGAGAAGGTCATCGGAGTCAGCGTCGTCCTGATTTCATCGCCTATTGTTACCCCCAGATGGTACTGTCCCTTTTGATCAGAGGACACCAGCAAGTTGCTGAAAAAAGTTTTGTATTTCTCAGTCTTGAATATCCTGCTACCTCTCGGCTGGTCCTGTGTCTGGGTCCAGTCGTAGATCAACCACCCACGACTGATATAGGAGCCATAGAGATCGTAGAAATAATCTCCCTCATGTGAGATGTCCACATACCGCTGGTAGCGGTCCCGGGCGTAGTTTGTGTACTCCCACTGCTTCCATTGGTACTCCATGAAGAGCTCCTGCGGCACATACCATTTCTTGACCGCCGGGTCCAAAGCGCCGAACAGGACACCAGGTCCTTGCGGTTCGTAGGTGATCTTCCCACCCCGACGCACACCTATCCGAGACGCACTGTAATCTTGGGAGTAAGCAATAGAGTTGAAAATCATCCCCGCCCAAAGCATAAGAGGGACGATACCACGCGCCTTAGATCTGAAGGTGTGACCAATTATCATTGAACCCTCCCTCGGGTACAAGTTAGAACAGCTACAGCTTTGACATTAGTTAAAGCCCCCGATTGAATCCCCGATTGCTTCTATCGGGGATTCAATCGGGGGTCAATAGACTACAGATACGGTTTCTGTTTTCCCCAGTGTCCCCGAATCTGTTTTTAGCTCCACACGAAGTAAATACGTTCCAGGCGGAAGCAGTTCTCCGCCGTCGTCTGTTCCGTCCCAGTCCCGTGGGTATCTCCCGCTGGAGTCCTGACCCGAATAGATCTCCTTTCTAAGCCTGCCTGAAAGATCGTATACACTTACGGAGACCGGGACTATATCTGTCAGGTTTACAATGTCATAGGTTACAAAGAGGATATCGTTTATTCCATCTCCGTTTGGTGTAAAGGGATTAGGCTCTGTCTTTATGGAATAGATCACATCTAATTCTTTATCTATTTTTAGTTCGACAGAAAGGTCATCTCCGGCTGGCAGCGTACGGGCCACGGTGGAGATGATGCCCGACGTATCCACAATACGTATCCGTTGATTTCTCTGATCCGGGATAGAGATATTGCCCAAGCCATCCACGAATACGCCCTCAGGAAAGTCTAAACTCGCGCTCGTAGCCAGACTATCATCGCCGGAAAATCCCCGGATGCCATTTCCTGCCACAGTATTGATGATGCCCGACATATCCACCTTACGTATCCGATGATTGAACGTATCTGCGATATAGATATTGCCCAAGCCATCCACGAATACGCCAGAAGGAACATTCAAGCTCGCACTGGTAGCAGGACCACCATCACCGGAAAATCCAGCAATGCCATTTCCTGCCACAGTATTGATGATACCTGACGTATCCACCTTGCGTATCCGATGATTGAACGTATCTGCGATATAGATATTGCCCAAGCCATCCAGGAATATGCCAAAATCCGAGGCTACGTCTCCATCTACTACCGATTGGGGAAACCAGTCGGGTCTTTGGCTATCCCAGACCTTTCCGCTGAAGATTGTGTTATACTGTAAAGCCAAGCTGTTGAACATTACCCTGAGGGTCTTGTCCCCCGTAATTCTAGGAAAGGCTATTTTGAACCCGTCTTTGACATCCGTTTTGTCAATATCATCAACTTCAATTCCATCTATTTGCACCGAGCTTACCACGTCCACTGGAGCGAGGGTCTTTATTTCGAGGGTGTCGAAGCCTGTGCTGTTAAAGGATCTTATCGTGTAGGCGAACCTAGTGTCCTGGGCGACGCGTGTAGTTTGCGGCCATATCTCGCCCTTTATGGAGTCAGCCACTGCAGGAGAAACTTGAAAGGCCAGTGAATCGACAGTCGCGGCGGACTCAAGATCGTTGCTCTCAAAGAGTATGTGAAACTGAAAAAACCGGCGGGGTGCTGGCAAGAGAATATCAGTAAGGGCGCCCGCCGGATAGGGCGGAGACCAATCGCTCCAAACAACGTCGCTGGAGCTTGTTCCATTTCCACTCCTTGCCGTTACGGTCGCACTCGATTTGTCCGGTTGGCCTATACTCCCCTTGGACCATTCTATACCGCCAAAGATGGAAAGCTGTCCCTGGTTTAACATATCAAAAGAGTCGAGTATCCTTGATGTGTACGCCGCTGAGCGTACATAACCTTCGCCGAAGACCTGAAACTCGTCTATCTCCCACTCCGAACTTACAATCTGCTGTAGCCGTATAAAACGGACATTTTGCAGTGGGACATGCAGATCAACCACAGGATCGGTGTTGTTAGAGGTCGACCACCAGTGCCTGAACACAGGATTCCCTTGCTGGCTCGTCTGTTCCTTGCTCCCATCGTTCACGGATATCTCATAGCCCCTCAAAAAAAACTGTTCATGGTCACTTCTTGGGAAAAACTTGATCCTGTTGACACCAAAAGTCTCGCCCAGGTCTATAAAAATTATTATTCCTGCGGATGAGATATCACTAACTTCAAAAGCCAAAGTATCACCGCTAACCATAGTTGCTAACCGCTTGTTTACGAAATCATTAGTCACTCCAAGCGTTTTATCCGCGTTAGGTGAAGTTACAGCCCCCCCCCTTGCGATTAAACCCAGAGAGAGGTTATCGTTAGGATCGGTCTGTCGGGGTAGAATCGTACCGGGGTTCGTGTCAAAATCTATGACCGACAAATCAGAATATTGCTCGTCCCAGGGAAGGGCGCCCGGGCCTCCTCCTATTACGATCGTTTCCCCATGAGACTTTCTTGTTATAAGTACCACTGACACAAAAAGAAGGGCTAATAGCCATGAGTTTCTAAAAAAACTGCTGTCCATTCAATCTACTCCTCTTTTTAGGCAAAGCTAATATACAACCTGAACTAACCGGCTGACTGAAGTATCTTCCCCCGAATCTGAATCGGTATCAACAATAAGCCTCATAACGTATATACCAGCACAGTGGCTGGCTCTCCTGACTTATCGGTGCCATCACCGGGGAACTGTATATCTCCGGGAGGAAAGAGGATCATTGAGCAATTCACGAACTTTGTTGCCGCCAGGATAGTTATGTCTGCACCTGGACAGGTGTTAATAACCTCACTCGCAACACTGAAAAGATTATGTCCGCTCATCGTTGATCCCATCACCCTTCGGTGTGAGATTCTCAGGATCGACTACTTTAATGATATCTAATATCTTGGCTATCTAATATCTTGTTTCCTTCAAGCGCTAATACTACTGTCTTTTCGCTGTCTGTAACGCCATTTGCATCACCATCGTCCGTTGTCTGCCAGGGACCCTTTATGGAAGAGTTGGCTATTGAACCATCGAAAAATGTGCTAAATCCGTATAATTCGCGGACTTGACCTCGATTAGAAGAGTCGCCAGTAGTAGCTTTCATAAGGCTGGGCAGACGAAACCAAAGAGAATCATCCTAATCTGCTAATGATGTCTACCCCCTTGCTGTCAACTGTATAACTTTCACGTTGGCTGCCGCTTCTGTAAAGCTTTACTTGAAAGCTTTACCTGCTTAAAGTTCAGCCTGACTCCAGAAGGTCCTCGATAAGGACCTCAGCTTCCTTGGCGCAGGTAGCTCTAATAAGGGGGCTGTTCCGCAAAAGTTAGATGCCGTCTGGTCTCTGCTACGGTGCCCTCCCCGAAAAGTTGTATCTCAGCTAATCCGCGGTCTCCGTCATAACCTGGTAGATTTACAGTAACTCTTCCGTCAGAAGTAACATGTCCCTCTGTCTCGACCGTTAAGGCTATGTTCTCTCCCTCATGATCTAACGCATCTGTAACGAGGTCCGACAGAAAATCAGATTTCAACCAGCCAATCTCCCTAAAATCGACTCCTATCACCTGGAGGCCGTCTCTTTCTGCGGATAAAAAGGCCGTTCTGGTCCTGTAGATAATCATTGAGGAGGAACATATATTGAAATAACGACGTCCACCAAAGCAAGCAGAGTCGAACCTGCCAGCCTAGATAGTTTACTTCCAAATCGCCATCTACTTCTGTACTCTTATGTATGTAATAGTGTAATTAATAGACAATCACTTTAACTATCAATCTACCGATAGTTTGCGCATCCATAACTGCTGAAATATCGGCAAAGCTATGTTCTCACCGTCCTGGGTCGGATTAGGCTGATGCAAGCCAACGTTTGCGTGCTGAAGAGAGAGACCTTCCATGAACTCAGAGTTCAAGCAGCTTGCTTTGCTTAAATCGATTCCTATCTCCTGAAGACTCTCCTTGCCTGCAGGTGAAGGGGGCCTCCCAATTCTATGGACGATAACGCAGGAGGCGTTACCCTGATTGTTGCAGACAAAGGCACGTTAGCTAATTGGACTGGATCTCAGCAGGAATGGTTCGTAGTCCACTGCTACGTCCTGCGGACCCAAGAAAAAGGGGGGCGCGTAGTGAATAACAACCGGCCCCCCTTGACATCTAACTTCTTTCCTTCTTATTCTCTAAAGGTTGACTTGATGCGTCCCCAGCTGTCTGTCTCAACAGCTGTCCAGATATCAGGCTCAAAACCAAGCAGGACGTAATCATTAAACGAATCCGCACAGCAGTCGGCAGTTGCGTGACTGCTAGACCACCAGCCTTGGTCGTAGCCACCACTTTCGGGATCGTCATTGTCCTTAACGGCAAAGACGATTCCTACGACCTCTCCCTCTGTAAGGGTGTGTATCGTGCTCTGATCAATACCCTCAGGATGCAGGTCGTCAAACGGAGTGACGGATAATTCTACAGTCTGGACGCCTTCCCCACCTATTTCGCCATCCAAATCCCAGCCGATCTCGGCATAAGGAGACAGACTTGCCCACGTGGACGCTCCCCAATGCCAGAGTGGATCCTCTCTGTTCAGATAATAGCGATAGCCCTGACCTCGAGCTCCTTCCCACCTGGCCCCATCCAGATCTTCTACAGCCACGTTGTTCATCCGTTCTCCGCCGTGGTCAGCATCGAGACCAAATTCGATGTTTTCCTGACGGTCTGTCGTAGTTATCCGTGCATTAGAGAAGTTGTCAAATCTCTCCTCCCACATATAGATCTTGTTGGTCACCGAGCTCCATCCCCAGGCTACCTTCACGGCGAGGTTGGCGGGGTCCATTGAAACCCCCTTATCGGTGGTCTCTAACAGATCATCCATCGTTAAATAGTACTGCCGAGGAAGCATCTGCCACTCGGACCCATCACCGTCCACTGAAAGATTATCAGGAACATGGGGCACGACAAAGATCTCATCTGTCCTCAGGTGAGCGGAACTCATCGAAGCAGCAAAGACCACGACTCCCAGTACTATGAACATTGCTAACATCTTCTTCATTGTGACAATCCTTTCGTTGAAGATTATTAACTCATACAACGGATTCTATATATTACACTTAGACCAGTATAACGCTCCTTTTTCACCACCTCCTTTAGCGGTTATCATATTCCAGAATCAATAACTTAACACCACCTCCTTTCTTGAGATTTTGTGTCTGCGAGACGCTACCGTCCTTGGGACGCCTAACATCCCTTGCAGGATTCAAAAACAAGACTCTACTTGTGGAAATTGCGCCAGCTTTGCTTTACTAATCTATTAATATCTCTTGTAGATGTCAAGATATTTTTTTGAGATGCCACATGGTTTTTGAAAAAAACCGGCTTATGGGCTTATAGTAGACATACCTACGGCGGCTACATTTCTACAACTTTAGTGTGCAGTTCAATCAACGGACAGTCACCTTCGAGGGACGCTCACCTTAAATGTGCCAAACAGCGTACTCTCTGTGAAGTTATACTACTCGGACGTATTAAATTCGAATTACTTCCGAATTTAATAGTCTCTCTTTCGGATGTCAAGACTTGTTTTTCATAAGAACTCTGATTCTGCGGAAAGGTAAAGGTTTAAGTTTTGCTTAAGTTTTGCTGTAGTGTAACGTTGAATATATGTTTCTCTTTCTCAGGGATTGGAAGGATTGCCATAGCGTATCTTGGCAGACGAACCTCTCTTCACTTGCGCCTTCATTCATTGCTTGTCAGGAGCCTTCGAGGGTGCTCGGTACTCTATCGCGGAAGCTGCGTGATGTCTAGCCCCCGATAGGTTCAATCGGAGGACGGTGCGGGCGACCAAGAAGGCCCCCAATCATACGCCGGGTTGTCGGTCAGCCGTGTCTGGTTTGTCCCGTCTGCGCCCATCACGTAGATTTCCGCATTGCCATCGCGATTTGACTGAAAGACGATCTTCGTCCCATCCGGAGACCAAGAGGGCGAGTCGTCTACCGCCCTGTTATCGGTCAGCCGTGTCTGGTTTGTCCCGTCACTATCCATCACGTAGATTTCATAGTTGCCATCGCGGTGTGACCAAAAGAGGATCTTCTGCCCATCCGGAGACCAGGAAGGTCTAAAATCATCCGCCGTGTTGTCGGTCACCCTTATCGGGTCTGTGCCGTCAGCATTCGTCACATAGATTTCATAGTCGCCATCGGAATCTGACATAAAGATAATCTTCGTTCCATCCGGAGACCAAGAAGGAAAACCGTCGCGCGCCGGGTTGTCAGTCAGCCTTATCGGGTCTGTACCGTCAGCGTTCATCACATAGATCTCATAGTTGCCATCGCGGTGTGACCGAAAGGCGATCTTTGTCCCATCTGGCGACCAGGAAGGCGCGGTGTCATACTCGGAGTTGTGGGTCAGCCTTATTTCGTTTGTCCCGTCAGGGTTCATCACGTAGATCTCCCCGTTGCCATCGCGATATGACACAAATGCGATCTTTGTCCCGTCCGGCGACCAAGAAGGCAGGTAGTCCTTCGCCGTGTTGTAGGTCAGTCTTATTGGGTTTGTACCGTCAACGTTCATCACGTAAATTTCGGAGCTTTTCGAAGTAAAAAAATCATTGCTCTGGCGGTATGAGACAAAAGCGATTTTCGACTTTGATAGACTGGATTTTGTTGTATTTGTGCTATTGTCTTGACCAAAGCCTGTCTCCAGTGGCAGCAAGAGGACACTCAGCAGAGCTATGAGATGAAAAACCCATCGTGTTCCTGTAATGGTATTCCTCCTTTTTGACATTGTGATGAACTTCAGCTCCGACCTTACGATTTTGATCTTGCAGCGAGTCGTGAATAATGCCCTTTGTACAAACTATACAACAATCACATTACGATATGCCAGAAGCAATTGAATGTCCAGAATTTATCTCTGGACACCAGGCTGGTCAGTTTTGTACTATGTTAAAAGTCAACGGAGATATTCCAAAACTGAGCCTTAGCCCAGTTAAACCCGACCGGTCTACTATCCGTCGTGACCGATGTAACGGCGAACAAAGGTCAAGTCACTCTTCCCTTGTCCCCGATGGCTTCTATCGTGTGTCAATCTGGGGGGAGTGAAGCAATCTGAGTGAGACTACCGCTGGCTGTATAGCTGTATACTATATTGGATCTCTATTATTCTTGTCCATATTATTTGGACCCGATACTCAAAAATATCGCGCTTTAGACTGCTACGAACAGTCGATTTTCCAATCGCCTTTCATAAAATATCAAGGTGCTTAAGGTCCAGGCTCTTCCACAACTGTGATGATCTGATTCGCAGGGACGTCCTGCAAGCTCTGGACTATGCCGCTGGGCCATTTGATCTCCAACAGATCAGCACTTTCATAAGATCCCAATCCAAATTCTAAGGGAAGACTGTTCGTAGATCCAAATCCGCATCCCCCGCTCACCTCAGCATAGCGCAAGAACTGCCCCGTAGTGACTGTTACCTTGGCTCCAATGCCATCCCGGTTGCTCTTTGTTCCGACTAATTTAACCGTGAGCCAGTTATTGCCATTTCCTTCGTTGCGGTAGAGCTTATTTGCCCATCTATCTCCCTCTAAGGCTCCCCCAACGGCGGCATAAATATCTTGATCTCCATCGTTGTCGTAGTCTGCGAAGATGACTCCGTGAGTCTTACCTATGTGTCCTACTCCTGCTGATTCTGTGATGTCGGAAAATGTGCCATCGCCGTTGTTGTAAAGGAGCGCGCTCGGCTCCAAACGCCACATCTGCGGTCCACCGTTACCAAGGTATATATCCAAATAGCCGTCGTTGTCCACGTCCCCGAAATTGCCCCCCATGGTGCCGAAGCACTTGTGCAGCTTAGCCTCATCTGTCGCGTAGGAGAAGGTGCCATCCTGGTTATTGCGAAAAAGGAGTGGCTTGCAGTCGTCATTCGGGGCTTTCCCAAACACATGACTCTCTATCACATCTGGGTACGTCGCCATCGTGGAAACGAAAATGTCCAGATAGCCATCGTTGTTATAATCTAAAAAGAATGTGATAAATCCCTCTCTGGACCACCCCGCCACCCCAGCCTGTTCGGTCACATCCCGATAGGTTCCGTCCCCGTTATTGCGATAGAGAACATCTTCCTGACCAGAGTTGACCACATATATATCTAAATCCCCATCGTTGTCGTAGTCCCCGAAGGCTGTCCCGATTGCCTTACCCTTATGATTTACACCCGCTTGAGCAGAAACATCCCTGAAGGTGCCATCGCCGTTGTTCCGATAGAGGGCATTGGGGGATCCGTCTCCCACTATACCGTTGGCGATGTAGATGTCCAGGAATCCATCGTTATCGTAGTCGCCAAAAGCGGCGCAAAAGCTCGATCGGGTATCTCCGACGCCAGCCTGCTCGGTAACATCATCAAATCTACCATCCCCATTATTACGATAGAGGGTGTTTCGACCGTTGCCATTCCAACCGTCTTTAGTTACGTAAATGTCCAGATCTCCGTCGTTGTCGTAGTCTGCAAAGAGCGCAGCCCAGCCGCCGTTGGGGTCATCAACCCCAGTCTGTTGGGTTACGTCATCGAAGGTGCCGTCGCCATTATTGCGGTAGAGGGCAAGACCATCGTAATTTCCTACGGCAAAGATGTCCAGATCTCCGTCGTTGTCATAATCGCCCCAGGCGCTGCCGCGCCCTCTATCCACCTTCATAGTCCCACTTTCGGGAGCTATATCGGTAAATTTAATGGGTGACTCAACAATTCCCTGTCTGGAGAGCTCTATTTTGTATTTCTGGTGTAAGTCGTTGGGGTACCCTCCTTGTTGGGCGTAGGCCAGTCTTAAATTCCACTTCGCCTCCATATGGAGGGGTTCTATATCAACTACACGCTTCAGCGACGAGATAGCATCTTCATACTCCCCAGCCCGAAGATGGGTCACGCCCAAGAGATAATGGTAATCCAAATACCTGGCATACTCTTGAGTGAGAGCTTTAAACTCTTTGGCAGCCTCCTCAAACTCCCCTAAGTTCAATTCTGCCACTGCCAGAAAGAACCTGATGCGCCTAGAACCCGGATTGAGTTCCAGTGCCTTTTGGAACTGTCTCTTGGATTCCTGGAGGTTCATCGTTGGAGTAGCAGGATTCATCAGAGCCTCTCCAAGCGACACACGGCTTTCTATGTGTCCTGGTTCTATCTCAACCGCCCGCTGAAATTCCAGGTACGATTGGTAAAACTTTTTCTGGTGCGCAAGTGCCTCGCCTAATAGGAGGTGCGCCTCGACTCGGTCAGGATCGATTTCTATGGCCTGATTGAGTTCACGGACGCTCAAATCGAACTTATACTGGTCGATGTGCACCCTTCCCAGTTCAACAAGGGCTTCATAGTAATTGGGATCTCCTTTCAGACACGCTTCATATTCCCGCGCGGCCTTGTCAAGTTGGCCGTGCTTATAGTAACTGATACCCATCCAGTAGCGATCTTGAACGTCTTCCCTTTGGGATCTTACTGATGCATCTCTATCCCTATCGCACGAGCTGCAAAGAAAAAGAAATGCCGTCAACAGCGTTAAAAAGGGCCTACTCATTTATACTCCTTAAATTTCATCAGTTCACCGGGAAATAGCAGAAAACGTACTTCCCTTAATTATGCCACTTCCCTCCTGGACTACCACAAGTTGGTTGACAGAAAGGTTTTCGAACCTTTCAACAAGGCCGCTTGGCCAGATTACTTCTAACAGGTCTACAGTATTGCTCTTCCCCAGCCCGAAGTGAACTCTAAGATCGTTCTGTGATAGATAGCTAGAACCGCTTCTGACCTCATTTATCTGAGTCAGTTCACCACAGCTGACCTTTATCCTTGCTCCTATACCGTCCCTGTTGCTTTGGACTCCCACAGTCTTGACCATCAACCAGTTGTTTCTGTTGCCGCCTTCATTGCGCAGAAAAGTAGGAGTATCGTTCAGATCCAGGACGAATATGTCTATATCTCCGTCGTTGTCGTAATCTCCAAAGGATGCGCCTCTGCTTACCTTCTTGATTTGCAGCCCCGCTCCCGAATTTTCGGAAACATCTTCGAATGTGCCATCTCCCAAATTCTCAAAGAGTTGATTGGTCTGGGCATAGCTGGTGCCCAAGTTCGCCCTATCCAGCTGCGGAAAGATGTGCCCATTAGCGACAAAAAGGTCTTTATCCCCATCGTTGTCGTAGTCGAAAAACCCTGTGCCCCAGGCCAAAAATTCGAAGCTCTCAATTGCTACTCCGCCATCAAAGCTGACATCTGAAAAGAATGCTCCTTTATCGTTATGATAGAGAGTATTGGTCTGTTCCCAAAAGTTAGTGACAAATATATCCTGATAACCGTCGTTATCGTAATCTCCAAAGGCAATTCCCATGCATCCCTGTGCCTCGCCGTATGCGCTGTAGGCGGCACCTATCATCCAGCCTACATCTGTAAAGGTCCCGTCGCCGTTGTTTTGATAGAGGAAGTTAGGGCCAGTGTCGTTCGCCACATAGATGTCCTGGTCGCCGTCGTTGTCATAATCCCCACAGATCACTCCGAGACCGTAGAGCATCTTTTCACCCACAACTTTAGCCTCCTCAGTCACGTCCGAAAAAGTCCCATCTCCCTCATTGCGATACAATATATCCCCATCTCCATTTATCCCTCGAGGTCCGAAGTGGACCTTTAGTCCTTTCCACCTGTAAGATCTATCGGGAGTGGTCTCTAAAAAGTGATTAAAATCGATGTAGTTTGCGACGTACAGGTCCAGATCTCCATCACCATCATAATCGAAGAACGCGCAGCCTGTGCTAAGCCCTTCATCTCCCACCTTGGCGCGTTCTGTTACATCTTTGAAAGTTCCATCACCCTGGTTGCTGTACAGAACGTTTTTCCCATAATTAGTCACATAGATGTCCAGGTCTCCATCGTTGTTGTAATCTCCGGTTACGCAACCCATGCCCCAACCCTCATCACCCGTTCCTGATTTTTCGGTCACATCGATGAACGTGTTTCCGTCGTTCCTGTAAAGGGCATTTCGAGGATGATCGCCATCTGGAAACCCCACCACTCTTGATCCATTCAAAACGTACAGATCTAAATCGCCATCGTTGTCATAATCGAAAAGCGCCGATCCTCCCATCATAGCATCGACTACGTAGGATTGCTCACTGTCCCCGGAGACGTTTTTCAAAACGACCCCCAGATCCGATGATACATCGACGAACATAACGCGACCGTCCCCTGGGGGACTTTTGGCAGTGCTGATAGTTTTTGAAGATCCACTGCTGCCCTCTGACACCTCGAATTGACTATCCTCCGGAAAACTGTTGTCCGAACTTTTCTTAGAAGACTCGTCACTTCCCTGACATCCGAAGGACGATAACCCCACAAGAACAAGGAACGATATGTAGAAGAGAATACGCATTTGTTCCTACTTTTTCAGGCTCTGGAGGATCTCCAGTTCCTTCTGTGCGTCTTGCTGTCTGCCCAGTTTTATATAAGCATCTCTAAGACGAGAGTGAAACTCAGGGTTATAGGGATCAAGAGCAATGGCGTATTTGTACGCATTGACAGCCTTTATGTGTCTGCCCTGATTTGAATAGGCTATCCCCAAATCGCAGTGAAATTCAGGGTTACTCGGGACCATACTTACCCTACGTTCCAGATCGTCTACATTATGTTCGCGCAGCTTCCTGAATATCTCCAACTCCATTTTTCCTTCTTCAGATTTACCCTCTCTGATATAGGCGTTCCCCAGGCTGAAATGAGCTTCTGCGTTATGGGGCTCGACTTCAATAGCTTTCCTGTATTCTTGTATGGCTTCTCCATGTCTTCCGAGCTTGGCATACATTGCGCCTAAATTGTGATGAAATTCTCCATCGTCAGATTCAAGACTGATGGCCTTTTTAAATTCTTCGATAGCTTCAGCGTACATCTTACGTCTTGAATATATCAACCCGAGCCGAAAGTGCGTACGAGCTATATTAGGATCTATTTCGATCGTTTTTTCGTACTGCTGGGCCGCCTCATCGTACTTCCGCTGCCGTTCATAGGCCATGCCGAGGTTGTGGTGGAACCACCTGTTGGAAGGAGCGAGTTCCACAGCTCGACGATGTTCCCCGATAGCCTCAGATAGTACGTCTTGCTCCGCAAATACAGCACCCAAAGGGGCAACGGACAGTTCGATGTAAAGCAGACCCAATTTATCGTGCACATCTGCGCGGTTGGGATCATGCTTTAAAATCCTTTTGAACGCCTCTACAGCCTCGGGAAATCTACCTACGGCTCTGAGAGCATGCCCCAGAGCGTAATAGGTAGACGGGTCATTGGGTAGTAATGTTGAGGCAAGTTGCAATGTCTCTACAGCTTTGGAGTATTCTTGCCTTTCAAGGAAAATTCTCCCAAGGCTGTAGCGAGAAGGTCCGTAATTGGGATTCAGACTGATGGCCCTCTTAAAGCTCTGTTCCGCTTTATGCTTCTCCTGATTCAGAGAGTAGATAATGCCGAGGCCATGATGTGCCGGCAAGTACCTTGGAGAGAGCTTAACCACCTGTTCGTAAGCATCCCTTGCCTTGTCGTATTCCTTTCGTATGAAAGATATTTTACCTAAATGAAAGAGTGAGGGGACATCGTTAGGGTCGATTTGGAGCGCACCTCTAAATTCCTCTACTGCCTCACTATACCTGGCTTGTATGGTATAAATTAAGCCGAGGCCGGTGCGAGCACGGATGTTCTTTGGATCCATTACGATGGCTTTCTTATATTCTGTCTCTGCGGCCCCGTAGTCGCCACTCTTGGCATAGTAGCGTCCGAGTTTATACTGTTCTTGTCCGCTTCGGGTGTTCTCGGAATCACTGTTCGGCTCCTTGCTTAATTTCTGCCCGTAAGCCGCCTCAGAATAACACAGAAAGCACACTACTAAGATAGCAAGCCCAAGACAAAGACGTCCGCTTCCTGTCTTACGAAGTCGATGTTCGACCCAGAGGTTTGGCAGATGTGTAGAAAGACTACAACGGTGCATCAACTCTTCCAGTTCCAGATGGAATGCGGACACAGGCGGCAAATTATGAAACTCGCGGAATTTCTGGTACTAAATCGCCTTCCATTAACAAGCTTTGTAATAATAATTTGGCAGAGAAGCCACATAGAGCCTAACGCCTCCGGCGCGGCTCGACACCGGCACTCCCCTGGGCGGGGCTTCAAACCCCCTCTCGCGGGAGCTGTCCCTCTTTCCCCCACATGGCATCCATCCGCCGCTCACCTGTGGCGGTATTCTGCCAGAATGCTTAAAATATAGTCAGGATAATTTATACTGTCAAGGAAAAACTAAGAGCTACCTCTGATTCGGAAAGGCGAGGTTTAAGTTTTTCCAAGAGATGACAAGTTGCCCCAACGTAATGTATTAGTAGGGGCGAGGGAACCTCGCTACTACGTGGTTTGCTGGTACTTCGTGCCTCCTGCACAAGGGAGACAGACACGGACACGGTGCGTGCTGTGTCTGGTCTCAACAGCAGGATGACCTGGCCCCCACATTTAATTTCAGTTAGTCATGTGTTATTTTAAACTAATCATCGTTGGTTAAACCTAATCGCTTGAATCCTAACTTATTCTTTCTGATATAAATACGGGTCATTAGAAGCATTTAGTTAGTGCACCTGGGAACCTTTCGAACAGGTCTACCCCCGATACCCCCGATAGATTCAATCGGGGGGCTACGAGTACGGTCCGTAGTTCAACCTGGACGTATACGGACCGTACTCGATGACGATTTCCACATCTTCAATTATCACTCCTCCTGTGAGCCCATCGGGTCTATTCTCCAGCGACACCTCTAACAGGTTCTCACCCTTATGTGGACGTTCCCCTTCCAGGCGGAATTCCAACCACTGACCGTTGTACGGAACATTACTATTTCCGATCTTCTGTGTTCCACCGAAGGTGCGCGTGCAAGTCTCTTGGGACAGAGACCTTCCGTTCAGCAGTATCGCAAGATTGTCCGCCGTCACCAGATTACTGACGTTGATCTTAAGTCGCACTTCACGTACGCGCTCAGAAGAACCTTGTATATTATCTGATACATAGAAGGGGATCTCGTAGCGTGCATTCGAGTCAGCAGACGGGATTTGGATGGGCAGTGCCGCATCGTAGACAAGCCCAACACCTGCCGCATCTTCGCAACGCCTCGGCAGAACATAGTGCTTTTCCCCTTCTTTTGATAGTTCGGGATTGCCTATCTCCGTGAGAATTCTGCGTTCCGCATCTCCTAATGGCCAGCGCAAAAACCAGGTGTAGAGACCATCGACGCCTCGATCCCAGAAGTTTCCCGCAGCAGCACGCATCATCTCAGGTGTAGCATACTTTCTCCGGTGAGATGGTCCGCTCTCGTATTCTGAGTAGGGTTGAAGCACTGCGTAGACAGATGCGCTGTCGTTTTGATGTGCCGATTGAATGAGCCAATCGATGGGCATGTCAGGGTCGAGCATGAAATACCCGTACAAAAGCGGCACGACAAAGTCAACGATTCCCTCCTCAAACCACGTGCGCACGTCCAATCCCGCCTCAAGGCACATCTTTTCGGTGGGGAATACTCGAGCTCCGACCTGCCCAGGCTCGCCCGGCCTATTCCGGACCATCTGGGAGATCTTACTGACGTACTCTGTCATCAATGGAGTTTGCTTTTCCACTTCGTCGGGCTTGAGGAAGAACGGGGGATAGCCGAAGTCCAGCTCTATCCCCTCTACAGAATACTCTGTGGCCAGCTCCTCAAGGACTGCAAACTGATGGTCGCGCGCCTCTGGATGAGCTAGATTCAGACAGCCGTCCATTGGTCCGGGCACACCAATCTGATAGCTCGAATCAGTTCCGCTGAAGGATCCCATCCGCAGGCTAGCAAAAAAGTCCAAACCTGCCTCATGCGCCCTGTCGATGAGTACAGTTAGTGGGTTGAGGCCCCTGTCAATCAGGCTCTGCATATTCTTCCGTGCACGCCAAAAATACGCGACTGGACTTTTATCTCCACCCCATTGTTGTCCGATCTTAGAGGGGTAGAAGAGTCCGCCGCTTGAGACGCCGTAGATGAACGTGTCAACGGCGGTGCCGGCGATCTCATCTATCGGTCTCCAGGCGTCCTCCAACTTCATGGGCGGCTCGAAGGCGTACAGATAGTAATGTCGCGCATCGTTAAAGTAGATCGTTCGGCGTCGTCTCATGCGCAATCTCCTTTCTCTGTCAATTCCAGACCAGCCTATGACTTAATTCAGTATGGTGACTCCTCTACCGCGACCCCCGATCGCCCCCGATAGAATCAATCGGGGGTTCATTCGGGGGAAAGTAGGATCTGATTGTAACATTTTCTTCTATTCTAGTCACTACAATCTTACCGTCGTCAGTCGTAAGCCGAAGCTAAGTTATCCTGACTAGAAAGTCACCAAATGAGGAAGATTTCCAACTCCTCTGCTCAGTTCCAATATATGACGGAAAGAGCAAGAAGTCAACGGCTGTTCCGCTAGAGAAGTCTGTCGGAGTGGTGGATATTTTGAAAGCTGCTGTGGTCTGACAGAGGAAAGACCGAAAGGTATTCAGTGTCGACATGAAGTAAGGGTATCCATTGCAATTTCGACCACGACCTTCCACTGGAGTCCAGGTACTTGGGGCTCTCTTGGTGAAGGAGACGCCATAGTAATACAGAGTCCCTCATGATTTAGAACGTCAGGACTGCCCGCCCAATGACTTGGGTGTTACCGCATGTCAACAACTGGAAGCCGCTGCGGGATCCCAGACCGAACACTCCCCACACATATACCACCTCGCCATCCGATATTTCCTGGGTGTGGGGTAGAAATAGCTCCTCCTGGGCTCTTTCACTCATGTTGCACTCGAAGACCTTCCCGAGCGAGATACATTCGAAAAGGATGCTCAAGTAGTCTAGCAGCCAGACCCGCTACAGCTTAGATCCGCACAGTCCCGATCATGTCCTTGCCTTCTTTGCACAAATGGCCGGTACTCGACCAAGGACTTCCCGGACATCCACTGGCGGAAGAAGCACAATTAGTTGCCGTGGAAGATCTTATCGATGTCTGCGGTGCTGTACCCAGACTGGCCCAGGATCATCCGTGAGTGTTGTAAATCAGCGGTGATCTGGTAGTCGGACGGGATATCGTTGTTGTGACCCGGGTCAGCCTACCGGTGGCCGCGTGCAGGGTGCCTCCAGCAAGCTGGCAGACATGTTCAACGTGGTCGACCTTCGCTGTCAGTTCCAGGTTATCCGGTGTGGACGCGCGCGCCTACCCCCAACCCCCAGGGGACAACGGGCCTCTCCCACCTCACCTACGACGGTACCCGATCCCTTATTGCCATGCCCGTTACCGGAAGCCCTTCCTACCCCTGACTGATCTGGACGGGGCCGAGGCTGTTTTGTCCTACTACTCCTACGTGGCGTATTGGACTGGTTTCCTTACCCAGCAGAGCGCGGATGTTTACCGACACAAAAGGACCGATTGCAGCATCTACCTGGAGAAGCTCGAAGGCGCCACGAAACCGCTGATCAGTACCCTTATCTCTTTGTCGATTGGGCTTAGCAATTCTTTGCCTGCCAGAAATCTCTTGAGATTCTCGCAGAACAGATCCACCAGCCGATCGTTCCGGTTCGGCGAGCCATCGGCAGTGTGAGGTGTGATGAGCACGTTCTCTATTTTCCATAGAGGGTGAACCTCCGGCAGTGGCTCTTCCGGCAGCACGTTCAGCCCGGCACCGCCGATTTGCGCAGTCCTCAATGCCTCCATCAGCGCCTGCTCGTCGACGATCTTCCTCCGTGTCACGTTGATCAGCAGCGCGTGGGGCAACATCCGGCGAAACGCGTTGCGGTCGAAGAGCCCCTGTGTCTCCTTCGTCAGCGGCGCACAGACTGCCACCACATCCGACTCAGCCAGGAGGTCGTTGAAACGACCCATCTTCCAGCAGACCTCCACTTCTGGTGGCACTTCCACCTCCTCCGGATCGACGGTGACAATGCGCATGCCAAAGGCGCCTGCCCTTCTCGCCAGCTCTCTCCCCGTCCCCCCAAGTCCGACGATGCCCATGGTCCGGTCGAGCAGTTCCCAGGATATAGAGCGAATCGGAAACCGCTGGTCCCAGCTCGGCTTTCGGACAGCCCGATTGATCCCCCGCGTTAGCCCCAAGAGCAAAGCCCATTGCATGCTCGGCCAGATGCACCCCCACCGTCCCCTTGGCGCTGGTCAGCACCACCTCACTCGCGACCAGCTCTGGAAAGAGCATTTCATCCACTCCCGCACTCCAGCTCTGCACCCACCTCAGCTTCTCCGCCTTCAGAAACATCTCCTGCCCAATCCCTCCGCAGACCACCTCCACTTCAGGGATAATGCTCAGCGCTTCTTCGCCAGATGCGCAAAGAACTTCCACTTCATCCGACACGGCCCTAATTGCTTCAACAAGGCGATCTTCCAGTTCCACAGTAATCAGAATTTTCATACCCTTACTCCTAATCGAGACTCTCAGTCATGATGGTCCCGCCCTACTTGACCAGCACCATTTTGCGCGTCTGCACGAAGTCAGCGATGCGAATCCGGTAGACGTAGATGCCGGACCCGACCGCTCGTCCCTTCTCGTCGCTGCCATCCCAGACGACTGTGTGTTGCCCTGCTGATCTTGGTCCTTCGGTGAGTATCCGTACCCGACGGCCGAGAAGGTCGAAGATGCTGAGTTCGACCGGACCGCGCGCTGCCACCGTGAATGAGATAGTGGTCGAGGGATTGAACGGATTGGGGTAGTTCTGGTGCAGCGCGTCGGCCTGGGGCAGCTCGCCATCTTCCGATAGGACGGCGGTCGGCATCTCACCCGGCAGGAGCTCGAAGACGTAGATTGGCCCTTCGAATCCCACGATGTAAATCTCTCCGCTCTCGTCTTCGCCGAAGCTGCTGATGTGCGACGGACAGGTGGCGATCAGGTCGTTAGAACGCACCTTCCCCTCTTCGTATCGCAGGCCCCAGATTCTCTTGCTTATGAAATCGCCGTAGATGTAGACTCCGTATAACCCGCCCAGACGGGCGGCGCGGTAGACATATCCGCCCGTAACCGCGGCACCGGCACCGCCAATGTGCCCATACTCGAACACGGGCAGGGCAACGCCGACCGTGTCGCAGTCGATAAAGATGCAATGAAATCCCTCCATCCTGTTCCAGCCGTAGTTTGCGCCCTTTTCGATGAGATCGACCTCTTCCCACCTATTCTGCCCGACGTCTCCTGCCCACAGCTGCCCGCTTTTCCTGTCGAAGCTAAAGCGCCATGGGTTGCGCAGTCCGTACGCCCAGATCTCTTCGCGCCAGTCTTGACTGTTACCGACGAACGGATTATCAGGCGGGATACCGTACTCGAGGCCTGCCGTGCGAGCGTCGACGTCGATGCGCAGAATTGAGCCCAACCAGGTAGTGGGATCCTGAACGTTCAGGAGTGGATACCCTCCTCCTCCTCCGTCGCCCAGTCCGACATAGAGCATTCCGTCCGGTCCAAATGCGAGCTGGCCGCCATTGTGAATCGCCGATGGCTGTGACGTCTCCCAAAGAACGCGCTCGCTCTGAATATCGGCGGCGTCAGGGTCGGCGGACACTTCGAACTCTGAAACACGTGAGATGAAGTCGCCGTGTGTGTAGTAGACGTACAAGCGGCCGTTTTCTGCGTAGCGCGGATGGAAGGCCACGCTGAGCAGGCCCCCTTCGCTTTTATCGTTTACCTGATCTCGGATGTCCAGGAAATCCGTAGCGACGGCGTCGTCGACATTAGGCATTACCTTGACGCGGCCAGGCTTCTCTACTACAAAGATGCGGTCGCTGCCATCTCCGGCGTGTGTCAGAAACAGTGGTTGGACGAAGTCGTTGGCCGCAAAGACCTGTCGCAACTCGCGCGCTGGCAAGTCCTGGGCGTCAGAGATTGAAGCCGAGATCCCCAGGAGTGCACAGCAGAGACTAACACAGTATTTCATAGTCAATTCCTTTGCAGAAAATTCCTACAGTTCGAGGAATCGCTTGCCGACAGATTGTAGAGGTCCACAGTAGTAGACAGCACGAGGGGATAGGAGACGGCACCCTGTCTCCCTCGTTAGTCCACGATAGGTTCAATCGGGAATAGATTCAATCAGGAGTCTACCGACCACTGTCTATTTAATAAATTGGTTTGCGTTGTGGATCCTTTGAGCGGTCGGGATACGCCGATCTTGCAAGACCCGATCATTCACGCCTTTCCGCCACATGTGACGTGGTCGTCCAGGTCGAGTAATTCGAACCAGGTGGCGATGTCTTCGCGCTGCTCACTCGCCGCTTTGTGCAGTTCGTTAAAAAATTCGCGCGACTCGGGGTCGGGGGGAACGCGGGCTTCCTGATAGGCGGACCACTGGGCGATCTCCCACGGCTCGGGGTTGTGAGGGGCATTGGCTTGGACCCACTCAAGGATTTCGGAATCGCTCTTACCCTCGGCTAGTTCCTCCTTTAACTGCTCCGGGTCGATGCCGGTGTAGCTAAGAAAGCGCTTGTCGAGAGGGCAGGCATAATGGTATTCGCCGTTCTGGTTGGCGATGGTAGCACGCCCCTTGTCCAACATGCGCGGTAGGATTACGAAACCCCCAAGGCGTACGCGGGGACTGCGGGGCGGTCGTTGTCTCAGGTCGGGTGCTCCCATTCGTTTTTCCAAGTCTGTTGTCTGCTGGGATTTGCTCACTTTTCCCTCCCTTGTCTTTCGGTTGTTTGTCCATGGGATGATATCAGGAACCCATTTTCCAACTCACTCCTTCCGCGCTATTATAGTGAAACCACTCAAACACATCAGCACGTGTTTCCAGTTTCCTGGCCGGTTGTCGGGCATTGTCGGAAGCAATAAGTTGAGACCTTGACCCGTTCAATAGATAGTTCCACAGAAAGAAGCCCACTGAACATTTACCCATATAGTGCAGAAACTGGATGTAATCCGTTTTTGCCGGGCCTCTCGATCCTATCTTTCTCAGCACGGGGTACGGTGATGCAGTGACCCCGCCTTACCAGGAACTGATGTCCACAAACTCCGTTGCTAAATTGGTGAAGATTTCCCTACAGAGCCCCCCGGTTGTAATACCCTGGCAACTCCCGCATAGATCTGCCGAGATAGCCCAACCGAGCACTATTCAACGGGTAGTGCTAAGGTCTGGGCTCATTTTCTTGCGCTAATTAAAGTCGGATAACCGCTATCCTTGTGAATCGATCGGTATCCCAAGCTGGGAATAAAATCCACTGGGCTTGAAATTCAGACCATAACGACAACAGCTTCAGCCGCGGGCGTGGTGGGACTCGGCTGGAGCGCGGTACTCGACGCGCAGGTGTGGGGTCTCCAGCCGCTGGTGGTCCTGCAGGCGCGAGGTCAGGCAGCTCTCCAGGACACCGCTGACCAGGAGGGTGCGCTCGGCCGGGAAGGGGGCTGTGCCAGTGGCGATCATCTCTTCGATCTTGGCCACCAGGCAGGCCGAGTAGGTAACGTTTGGCCCCGGGGTCAGGAAAAACTGAGTGGAGATCGGGTTGACTACATCCTTGAGGCGGGCGGCAAAGCAGAAGTCTCCTACAGCGCCGCTGAGCATCAGCAGAGTAGCCTGCAGCCCGTCGTTGTACTCGATGAAATAGGCGGCCGGGTTTTCGACCAGTTTGGGAAGCTCTCCGTTGCCTAACATATCCTGTGTGCGGCCATCCTCCATGGTGAGGCCCTGCGGCCTATCGCTGCGGGAGAGGGCGGACTCCAGCAATTCTTTGGACCAGCGGCCCTCTTCGCCGGCCTCCCACACGGCGTCCCCCTCGATCAACTGCACAGCCCTGACCCCGGTCTCGCCACCTTTGCGGCGCTCGACCATGCACTGCATGGCCTCGAGGGCGTGGTAGTCCATGGCGTCCGATTCGCCCATACCCACCATTAGAGCACTATCAATTCCGCAGTCTAAGGGCAGTTCGATGTCAGGCAGGCGCCATGTCACCGGCAGGGACGAGCCTGCCAAAACCGGGAATCCCAAGCGGTGACTGTCATCCAACATTTCCCGGGCCTTCTCAAAGCTGTAGGACAAGTGCTTATCGTTGTAGATGGGCAAGGAGCGCCCATCCGCCTCGAAGACCTCAACGCACTCCTTGAAGAACTCGTAGCGCGGATAGAGAATCTGTTCCTTCTGGTTCCTGGGGTAGTCGCCGTGCTCGGCGATGATCAACACGGCATCCACGGCAAGGTCATCCCCGCCGCAGCGCAGAGCCTGGGCAATCGTGGGGTACGCGGAAAGGCCGAACTCGCGGCAGCGATCCGTGCTCTGGTCACCTTCGGACTTCTGATCTACGTAGAGCGAGACAACCTCCATGTTAGGCCTGTGCCAGCGGCCTTCGTAGGGATAGCCTACCAGAAAGCGATCCGCAAAGTGTTGAGCGTGCGACCGGTATCTGTAAATGGTGGCGATGACGGCGATGCGTTTGGGAGGTGTGTCAGCTGCCATTTTGCCGTGTTCTCCATAAAGAGTTTGGTGAATTACAGCGACTAAGTATCAGGTCAAAATAGTTCGGACAAATTATAGAGACCCGAAGTGATAGATACCCCCGATAGATTCAATCGGGGGCTACTGTCTACTGACTTATGTCCTCCAGAAGTTGGATTCCTCGGGCGCCTCATAGGAGATGGACAGATGCGGGGTCTCCTGTCGCTTCTGGTCCTGAAAGAGGCTCTCCACGCCAGCGGCCACCAGACCGGTGGTCAGCAGGGTGCGCTCGACAGGGTACGATGGCTGGCCGGTCAGGAACATCTTTTCGACGTTGTTTACCTGGGGACTGAAGAAGTTAGCCAGGGTTGTGCGGTCCGGCGGCATGGGCAGGTACATCTGAGTGGACAGCAGTGCACCCTGGCCCTCAAGGTAGGCGGCGAAGTTGAAGTCCTGCACCAGGCCGTTCATCAGGATCATGGTGGACTTGAGGCCGTCCACGTGCTCGTACTGGTAGGCGATGGGATCTTCTACAAGTTTCTTCATCTCGTCCAGGGTCGGGAAGATGTTGTTGAAGCCCGGTCGCGAGGGGGCGAGGGTGTGACTGCGGCAGAGGGCTGCCTCGAAGAGCTGGCGAGACCAGAGCCCTTGATGATGGGCCTCCCAGAAGGGGTCGCCGCGGTAGGCCTGCAGCCACTTGACGCCCTTTTCGCCGCCCTTGCGGCGTTCCACCATGCACTGGATTGTCTCCAGTGCATGGAAGTCGTAGCTGTCGACACCGCCGTATGCGATGCACATGGCCTCCCGGACGCGGACGCCCAAGGGCATATCAATGGACGGGGTGCGCCAGGTGACCGGCAGGGACGAGCCGGCCATGAATGCAAAGTCCATCTCTTGAGAGATGTCGTACATCTCCCGGGCCCAATCCCAGTTCCACGACAGGTGTTTGTCGTTGAAGATGGAGGCGGTTTGGCCGGTAGTTCTGAAGACAGCGACGATTTGCTTGAAGAACTCGTAGCGCGGGTAGAGGCGCTGGCCCTTTTCGTTGGTCGGATAGTTGCCGTGCTCGCCGATGAGAAGAACGCCGTCGACTGCTAACTTGCTGCCTCCCAGGGTCAGGGCGTCAGCGATAGTGCGATAAATCTTCATGGCAGGAAAGCGCTCGGCACGATCGCGGCTCAGATCTTCTTCTTTGACTTGGTCGACGTAGAGGGAGACCAGGTCCATGGGCGGGCGATGGTGCCGACTATTCCAGCCGTACCCCTCCAGGAAGCGGTCAATAATGTGCTGGCCATGGGAGTGCTTGCGGTACTCCGTGACGATGGCAGCGATTTTGGGACGATTAGACAGCATCTGAATATCCTTTTAGCCTGATTAATTCATAAACTTGCTGAAAATTTCTATAATTCTATGTACGACAATCGATTATACAATTTAGGCTAACAAACTTTGTTTTCGTGCGATAACTGGAAAGTCCAGTATTTATGCAGATTTCTCAGATTTCACGAATTATTCGGGTTAGAAGTGTTGGTACCTGTCTAACAGCGGCAACGTAAAGTTTCTTCGCTTCATAGATACCTCCTTCTATAGTATTACACTTGACTCTCGACCTCTTGTTGCTGTCTCGATCGGCTCCTGTCTTTGAGTACGAATTCGACGCTTCCCACCCCCTCTACTGTCGCCTCGCCGCGCGTGCCCCGCGGAATCTTCTGATCGGAGGCAATGATCACTTGCTTCGCAACTCGCCCCAGAGTCACCATATCGCCGGGAAAGAGAGTAATACCCTGGGTGATAAACGCCAGGGTCTGAGCGGCCAGATGAACATATTCATCGGTATTTCCCAGTGCTTGACCAAACCCCTCGATCCGTAGAATCATTTCTCTACCCTTCAACTGCGCAGCCGACAAAGGGATAGGTGTCTCATCGACCACACAGAAACCGTCGGCCCACCTGCCGTACACCTTAGGCATGCCCCAGTCGTGATCGTCCAAGATCTGTCTGATCTCGTCCTTGAACGAGAGGTCACAGAACGAAGCAAGCGGTACATAACCCAGAATGTACTCGTCCGCTTCCGACTCGGGTACTCGGCAGGCGACCTTGCGAACTATGAAGGCCAACTCCGGCCCAGCGTGGACGGCCCGAGCCCGCGGTGGAATCTCCACCTCCGCCGGAGATCGGCTCAATGCAGAATTAGGACCGTTGAGGAATCGAGGGTATTTACCCACTGAGGCCCCTTCCACCTTTTCGACATCTGTGTAATTCCCGTACAAGGTCCAAAGGTGGCGAGCATCCTCAATCCGCCATGCATCGGATTGGGGAAGCTCCGATGCACCTTCCAGGAACAAATCCCGCACGGCAGGGGCGGGATGCACTGTTCGTCCTACGTTATCGGCAGGTCTCCAGTCTCCTCCCTCATGATCTGGAATGACCACGGGATTGCGCAATACGCCGACTCTTTCAATCTCCGACTCTATGTAGTCATTCGGGCCAAAGCGCACGTCCTCGTCGCACGATAAGCCATCTACTCCCATCGTCGCACAGTGGAGCACATCGCCAGGATAGAGGGTTGCGAAAGATGAGAACCAGTGGATAAGCCGCTCTACACCCAGTAACGAGCCTGCTGTGTGAGAACGGTCTCGCAGCCAGCCCGACTGGCGGGTATAGACCAGCAGATCGTAGACATTACCGATTTCATCGCGAGTGACCAGATAAGGACCCATAGGGCACATAGTATCGCACTTTTTGCCGCCCCACGATTCGGTGGCGCCATCCAGAAAGTCAGCTTTGCCGGCCCCGGCTTGTATCTGGCAAGTATAGTTGTTGCCACACGCATCAGTCACAACGGTAAAACCCGCAACGTGCTGCATCGCCTGGTCTACCGGGATATAACGTCCGCCCTGCCCTATAATCACGCCTAACTCGACGTTAAATCCCCATGGGAGGCCGTTTTTGGGCAGGACCAGAGGCTCGCCTGGCCCTATCACTGTCCCCTGAGGGCGCTGATGACCTTTTGGATAGAGGTTGAGGGAGACCCAACTGGGTGCATGGCGGACAAAGGACGGCGAGTTACCAACCATGCCGAAGTACAGCCGAGGTCGAGGGATCGGGGCGCGCAGCCGTACTTCATCCACTGGGAACCCCGCTCCGATCATGAGGAACTGATCGGACTGCTCTAGAAATCGCTGCAGAAAGTCAAGGAGCCGGAGAGCAGCAGTCATGCCCGGTTCTCCCAAGGCCAGGAAGGTCTTCAGGTCCCTTGGCCAGGGTCTCAGCTGAAGAAAATGTGGGCGATTGACACGATAACCGGTCGACCCACCTGATGCATACTGTTCCAGCCGCCTCTCAGTCTCTTCCGGATCGAAGATCCAGTCCGTTCCGGTTGCCGGATGGTTCAGAATAATCCCGAACCGCTCCTTGCCCTGTTCTACAAATGTGGCGAGCTTCATGTCCCTCTTTCTCTTAGTGTGGATTCCCCATTTTAGGCTGCGCTTTCTTCCCCCTGCAACGTTTCAAGCACTACCTTGGTCTTGAATTGTGGACTATACGTCTTATTTACTTTGCAATCTAAATCAAATAATTCTGTGTGCGGGCTATACTCGAGAGGAAAAATACCAAGAACAATCTTGGATGTCAACAAAAACTCAACATTTCGGTCTATTATGACATCTGGATATTTACCTGACTTATGTCTGTTCCCCTTCAAGTGAATAACGGCTAACCACAGTTGTGCAGCCCAGATATCGACCGTGGCAACATTAAAGAAACAGCGCCCCAACTTGATTTACGTTGGTTTCGGATATTCTTATCTGCAAGATTGGCTCCCTAACGTCGCGCAAGCCGTCGTGAGGAAAAATATGGTCGACTTTGTCGGCATGGGCCGTATGGTCCTGGCTTACCCAGACGTTCGGGCCGATGATCGCGGCCACGCTATCCAGGATCTTCGGATGCGTCGCAATCTCCCAGATGAACTGTTGATCAAAATGTCGGTCGAACAGCCCCGTCTGAGCTTTTTCACTGCCCTCTTTCGCCTCCAGTGCATCAAAAGAATCCCGGTAATACTGCACCTCCTTCTTATCAGTCATCACCCGAATTCCAGACAGAAAACCATCCTGCTCGTACGCCTCAACTTGCCGCTAACTTAACATGTTCATTTTCCTAACGGTATGCCAATGAGCCGCCTCGTTATTGGCAGAACGAACTCTTGATCAATCGTAATGGCTCTATGCGGAAGTTCAACTTCGAAAAATCGGGAACTCAGCAGGTCGGCTCGATTGGCGTGTTCTACGGCGACGACCAACACTTCGCCGATGAAGACCAGGGCGACGCGACCGCATCACAACCTAGGCCAATCGGCACCTGCACCCGGCCCGAGAACATGCCAGTGCATGTGCGGAGTCACGGTTGCTTGAATCGCTCGGACCATCGACGACAGAAGGTCACCGTCGAGGGCGGCCTCGTCGAGTAGTGACGGGACGTGGCTCTTGGGGACCACAACGACGTGAATCTCGGCCGCGGGTCTGGGATGGTGGAAAGCGAGGACGTGGTCGTCCTCGTAGACGCGCTGCACGTCGAGCTTCCCCGAGAGGACATCTTCGCAATACCAGTCACGCTTAGTCATCAAACCACCACATCCTTTCGGAAAAGAATAAGACCCGTCCGTAGAACGTCTGATTAGGCATGGACCCTGGCTACCTTATAGGAAACGGATGTCCTTGTACCTTGAAGTTCTTTTCACGGTCTGTGCCCCTCACCAGAATGGGTCTCCACTTTAAATCGATGCCAAGCGGACCCGCCGCGGTCGGCTTGACGTGCGTGGGAATATAACGGACTGTCAGTCCGCAGCGGCGTCGCGGCGATCGATTCGGCAAACTACCATGGATAAGCATCCCATCGTGCAGCGAAATCTCACCCGCTGGCAGGATACAATCCACTGCGTCCTTCTCCTCTTGCTCGGTTAGTTCGACCTCTTGATTGATGCTTAACAAGTTGCCTTGCTGCTTTGATTTACCGTGATTCATCAGTCGGTCCCGGTGCAGCCGTGGGATCACCCGCATGCACCCGTTGCCACGATCGCTGTCGTCCACCGCATACCAGGCCGAGACTTCGATTGGCGGTTCCAGCCCCCAGTACCGCAGATCTTGATGCCACGCCACGAACTTTTCCTCCGGCCCATATTTGCAGAAGAAATGCGTGGAAAGTAGCAGCACGTTCGGGCCGATGATCGCGGCCACGCTATCCAGGATCTTCGGATGCGTCGCAATCTCCCAGATGAATTGTTGATCTACATGTCGGTTGAACAGCCCCGTCTGAGCTTTTTCACGTCCCTCTTTCGCCTCCAGTGCATCAAAAGAATCCCGGTAAGACTGCACCTCCTTCTTATCAGTCATCACCCGAATGCCAGACAGAAAACCATCCTGCTCGTACGCCTCAACTTGCCGCTCACTTAACATGTTCATTTGCCTAACTAGGGCTTATACAGCTTTCTATGCTAAGAACTTATATACAGCCATTTGAGCTATATAAGACCCCATTGAAATATTAAGAAAAAACCTGTAATATTAGAAATATCATTCTGTTAAGTTATAATTATCATAAGTTTGTAGGAATCATATACAGACTGTATAAAACCCCAATTCAATATCATTCCCTACAACTTGTCAGCAGGACTTATCACTCTCTTTCCACAACAGTTTAGAACTTGAGTATAAATCATTGTCGTTTTGACATCCTTTTGCCAGAGTAATTCCTGAACTGTGCGAATATCATAACCATCTGCCAGCAAATGAGTCGCAAAAGAATGTCGAAAGGTGTGCGACGAGATATGTTTTGTGATATCAGTTATACGGACGGCCTCTTTCACAACTCTCTGTATGATCGTTTCATGAGCGTGATACCGTCCCTCTTCGCCATTCGTTTTATTATCGGTTAATGGGGCATCTCCGATGGTGGGGTCACCGGCATCGAGGACTAAGAGGACTAAGATGGTATCCGGCTGCTGTCCCCTGGATGACCTCTGCAAGAATCGTCCCGAATTCGAACAATAGGCGCGTATCAAGAACGCTTTGAAAGCCTGAGTTTACGCGCTTCAATTAGCCGAACACATTCACCCATGCAATCGTACAACATAACAAACACCTGATCACTCGCAGATTTCATATTAGTTTTTCTGCGTAATCTGCGGATTTGAATGCGTCACACAGCCAACGTCAGCGCGTGAAAAGTGTGCCTCGCACGTAGTCCGCAGCATCCGACACCAGGAAGGCAATAACGCGTCCGACACCATCTGGTGACCCGAGCTCCTTCTTCGCTTGTTCGACAGCTTGCTCAGGGGATCGACCTTGGCGCTCAGCCGCCTCCGCGATGTTTTCTAGCTTCATCACCGTTTCAATCGAACCTGGGCACAGCACGTTTACGCGAATGTTTCGTGGTTCAAGATACTTGGCTAGCGTTATGCCAAGACCGTTGACACCGCCTTTGCTCGTAGCATACGCAATTGATGAACTCGGACCTCTGACGCCGGCGCCGGATGCGATCAGCACCACAACACCACGCTGACTTGCTTCCAAAAGAGGCGCCGCATACTTGGCACACAGAAAGCTGCCTTTAACGTTCACATCGATCACATCCTCGAAAACGTCAATAGGCACTTCTTCTGGCTGCAGATACGCCCCGCGGCACACACCGGCGGCACACACTAACGCATCCATCTTACCATGTTTTACTTGCACGTGGTCCATCAGATTCCCAACTTCGTCCTCATGTCGCACATCGGTGCGTAAGAATCGGGCATCTCCTCCCGCCTCTCGGATCTCTGCGGCAGCTGCTTCACCCTCATCTTTCTCGATATCGGCCATCATAACGTGGGCGCCTTGCATCGCACATAGTCTGGCCGCCGCCCCCCCAATGCCCCGGCCGCCGCCAGTCACAACAATCACTTTTTCGGCTAAATCAATCATTACACAAAACCTCCATCGGTAAGGGCCCTACGGAAATCCTGGGATCGACAAGCCGCGTTGCGTGTTGATCCCCTGAAATCCCCAAGAGCCTACACAATATTAGCCAGATCGAATCACTATATTTAACTCAGCTAGCTTACTCTTTACGAATGCAGATGCTTGTGGGACTAAACTCGCGGGCAAATGTTCGATCAATCCGAAGCCACCAGGCAACAGGGCCTCAAATCGTCGAAAAAATGTGCCAAAGTCCAACAATCCATCGCCTGGCACCGTTCCGCTGATATGAACAGTCAATCGATCCTCAACATAGACATCATTGATATGTGCAGCAATAATATAAGGGCCAAGTGTATCAAACAAATGGTTCAACAGAGACGTTGTATCATAGAGCTTCTGAACATCACTCACAAAATTAACTGGATCTAGACTCAACTTAACCCACGGAGACTCGGTGCGTTCGATGATTCTCTTGATCCGCTCCGGACTATCTAGAGGACTGATGACGTGGGTTTCGAAAGCAAACGGAATGCCATGAACCTCGCAAGCAGAAACAGCTTGTCGCAGAATGTCAACAATGGCATCCTCTACTTCAGGTGAATGATTTGCAGGATGTGGTGTCCAGGCGCCAGCCGGGTTCATGCTTCCGGGTCTAATGCCGGCCATGTCTGCACCAAGATCGGCCGCGAATTTGACTGTATTCTGCAACTGCCGAACGGCCTCATCACGATTTGAGCCACCAGGGGAAACAATGACCTGTGGCACTGTCCAGGCTTGCACGACCCGTATACCGTGATTAGCAAATACAGATCGTGCATTTTGAAATGCGGCGGGAGAGAAGGGCTCTCGATCAGTCGCCAGATGGATACCAATACCGCTAAAGCCTAAACTGGTAATTCTCGCGGCCGCACGATCATCAATAGCGTCTAAATCATTGGGAAAGAAGCCGACTATGCCAAGTCGCATCGCTACACCTCCGCGTGGTGGTGGACTGAAGACGTGAAACGAGACGCGTGACTTTGTACGTCAGTCACGAATTACGAATCACGCAAGACAGCCGCTCGCACGGCCGGCGCTCCATATTTCCGAAAGCGACTTTGTACTTCGAATCTCGGTTTCATGTAAATATCTTTCGTCAAGTTGGAAATGGGAATCCCGCAATGGATAACGAGGAAATCTCGCCATTCAGCACACATGGCTCCATTATACAAGATCAATGGCGTATTGTCAAGCCAATCATGGTCGAAGAGTTGACCCAAGACACGGGTGAGAGTAAGATAATGAAGCCATTCGTACAAGAAACTGATCTTGTGATTCAAACTCAGTCATCACAGGTCGAAAACACACCATTTCTGAGCATCATCATTCCCGCATAGAACGAAGCCAGCCGGCTGCCGGCCACGTTTGAAATGGTCCCTTCCTTTCTCGATCAAGAACCACTTGATCTCATTCTAAGCTTCGCGTGAAAATAGTCTGGACAAGATTATAGGATCCAAGATAGTAGACAGCTTAGAGGAAGAAGCAATTTCACCTATCTACTGACTTCATAAAGCCAGCAAGTTTTATCAAACTACTTAATGTTGCATATTTCCACCAAATCCTTTGTTATAGCCTCCACAAGCCTTTTCTTCTGTTCATCTGTGCGTCCCCCTAACATCTTGACATTTACGTAACGCATTTGAAACACCCTTTTCAGTGAGTAGATTGATGACTTTAGCTCCTCTTTAAAGTGGAGCAATTATCCATCCTGTTGCGCGTGTAGTTCCATAATCTTTTTGGGCACCTCTTTGATCTTGGGGAGGGCATCCACAGAGCGCGGCGGGGGAGCCACTTCAAAGTGGATGAATCCCTTATAGTCGATGTCGTAAAGCGCCTGGAAGATCTCCAGCCACGGCATATTGCCGTCGAACGGGGCGCGGTGATCTATCCCATCGTAGAAGTCGTGAAGGTGGACATGGCGCAGTCTGGAACTGACCTTATGGAACTTTTCGGTTGGGACTCCAGAAAATGTCATAGGGTTTTTACCTTCTGAATTGCGCACGTGCCCGATGTCGATGATCATCCCAAGCTGAGGATGACCGATGGAGTTGATAAACTCTATGTTGTCCTCAATGGTCTGTCCCGGCCCGAAGTTCTCGACCAGTAGGTGCACGTCCTCTCCTTCGCAGTGTCGGAGGAGTTCCTCGAAGCTTTTCCAGGTGGCAGGTGTCTTGACGCGCCCGTGGCATCCCCAGATATTTCCGCCCATCCACAGCAGTGTGCCAATCTGCCTTTTGCAATTATCCACCCTTTTGCGCCTTTCGGCTTCGCTGTCCACCTCAAAGTTGGTTTTGCCGGAATGATACGTCCCGACGGCGAGTCCAAGATCATTGCATATATCCTTGATTATCTTCATCGACTTGGGATCGTCCAGTGCAAAGTGATCGGGATCCTCGGGGAAGCCGATCTCAATAGTCCCGATGTCGTTCTTTTTGATCTCCCCCAACGTCTCTCGATCCAAAGGCCTTTTGCGGCGAAAAATATATGTCGACACCGCCAGGCGATTCCTGATCTCTTTCTCAGTGTAGAAGGCCAAGTTTTTTAAGTGTCCTCCTTAATATTACGGTATGGTTTGAAGTGGAGCAATTATCCATCCTGTTGCGCGTGCATTTCCATGATTGTTTTGGGCACGTCTTTGATCTCAGGGAGGGCATCCACAGAGCGCGGTGGGGGAGACGGTTCGAATTGGATGAGTCCTTTATAGCTGATGTCGTAAAGCGACTGGAAGATCTCCAACCATTGAATGTCACCGTCGAACGGAGCGTGATGGTCTACTCCGTCGCGGAAGTCGTGAAGGTGGATGTGGCGGGTGAAGGCATTCCACTCCTGGACGGCCATGGTGCCAGTATAGTGGCTTCCGCCCAGAGAGTGTATAGTGTCCAGTTGAAAAAAGACTCGTAAAGATGATCTGTCCAGATCCAGTCTCCTGGGTAGTCCTTCCTCCAGATCAGTGTCCCGCCGGGCCGAGTGTACTTCTCCAGGAAAATCGGTGCCGCCTTAACTATGGTTTCTATCAATTGCCGCTCCAGCACGGCCCAGGCCGGCGGTTGGGTGCGCCTACAGCTTTCGATGATCTTGAACATGTTCTATAACTCCCTGTCTGGGGCCTCCTCAAGCTAATGATTCTTTTGGACAGCTCGTAAGACCCGACTAATTGAAACTTTTTCAAACAAGAGGAGGTCTTTTCGGTGTGATATCCAATCTACCCTACATTATCCAGTTGTTCTGCTACGGCTTGCAAGTCCGGACGCAAATGTCACCACCTTGAACTTAGCTTCTATTGACTCCTCAACTTGCTCGGCGTCCCGGGGTGAATGGAAGCCGCTGTCACGAAGACAAGGAGTTGTACGCCTCCACGAGCCCTTTCAGAAATTCAGGATCCATGACGATCCCCTTGATTCCATTTACCACAAACTGAACTCCCACGCATAACAAAAGAAATCCCATGATTTTAGTCATGGCATTCATGCCGTTAGCGCCCATAAAGGCTACGATCTTGCTGGCGCTACGGAGCACTACGAAACAGAACAGGCAGACGACAAATATGCCGCAGATTATAGCAACGTAATCCAACCAATGCTGGACCTGTGACGTGAGCCCGATGGTGACAGCTATCGCACCCGGACCGCTCAGGCTGGGCATGGCCAGAGGGGTAAAAGATATATCTTTCTTCTGTCTGGACTCTGCTTCTTCTTCCGGTGTCTGTTCGTCCTCTCGCGAAGGGTTGAGCATCTGGATGCTAATACGGACAATCATGATTCCACCGGCGATACGGAGTCCCGGAATCGAAATCCCAAAAAAGTTAAGGATAATGGTCCCGGCAACCAGGAATACGACTAGAATGGCAAACATGTAAATAATGCCCATCCGGATCTGCTGTGCTCGCTTTTCTTCCGAGTCTCCATCCGTAATGGCCAGGAACACTGGTGCCGTGCTGAAAGGATTTGCAATAGGAAGCAGCGCGGTAAAGGTGGTCAGAACCATCCCTATATTTAACATCGTGGACCTCCTGTTTGTATACCATCGACAGAGTACGTCTCAACGTCAGTTCATCCAGCCACTCGGATCAAAATGTCTAACTGTCAATTCTGAAGGACCTATATGTCAAACTAAACGCTCCAGCAGCGAGCTCCCACAGAAAATTCTGTTACGTGAATGACGGCCATTTATCGCTTGGAACGAATTCTTCTCGTGGCCTAGTTCACACGTAAATTCGGAATCCAGAGCGCCCTCAAAGATGGCTTGGGTCAACTCCTTCAACAGACCATGTTCTCCCGTTTTATCTTCCGGAATCTTATAGTCTTTCGGCAGTTCATCAATCAACTTCAGGTGTAGCTTGCCGTGGAAGAACTCCCTGCGTAAATGGTGATCAGTTAATGTAGCTCATCTTGCCCACTTACAAAACATGTTTTATCTACTCCGTGGGCTGGATTAATGACGTATATTCTATCTTTCCAGACGAGCTTGTTTGTCAACAACACTAACGTGAAAGGTGGCTGAACTATGGAGAGGATTCGAGGGGTGATCCTTCCCTTTTTCTCTTCTAATGACCAAAATAAGCTAGTTTTCTTATATTTTCACAGGGATGAGTCAAATCGTGAAGTAATTCATCCAAACTTTTTACCTGTGGCACCAGTTCCATCATCTTGGCTCTGATGTCTTTTCTATTAGTTACCAGGCTAATCAATTCTTCCCAAACACCTTTTCTTCCTGTGATGCCTCGAACGTAAAAGTTCTTTTCATTTAATCTGGTCCGGAATTCTAATTGCCCAAATATTATGTCGTTCACTGCGTGGTTTTTCCCTGTGGTTTCCTCTCTAAGCAAGGGCACATCAACTTCATCATAAAGTCCGAACAAAATCAAAGTTCCTTCTTCTTTTAACATGTCAACACAACTCTTAAGGGTTTTCCTACTTTTAGCTGCAGTATCAACAACAGAATCAAATCCCTGTCCTTGAGTATATTCTTGAACTTGTTGATCTACATAAGTATCTCTGGAATCGAGAATAACGTCAGCTTGCCCAAAAGTTCCTGTAAATTCTATTCTCTTAGGATCGATCTCAAATGCAGCTAGTAGTTCACATCCCATGTATTTTGCAAACATCTGTGTATATAAACCGTGCTGCCCGCAACCAACAATTGCTACCTTCCCCAATAGCTTATTCTCCTTTAAGTATTTTGCAATTAGGTAATCATTTCCACCAGCCTCCAACAACGATGGGCAAAAATGATCCAGAAGTTGTCTGGGAATCTCATAAGTGCAGTAGTCCATAACTAATACGTATTCTGCAAAAGAGCCGTTCATTGGTCTGGAATAGATATTATCCTTTGTCTTGGGCCCCCATAACCCAATTATGCCTTCTTCTTCCGCCTCAGTACCCTGTACAATATAGTGCGACTCAACAGCCAACAAGGTTTCTGGATCTTTTCCTTTTACCTTCTTTCCTCTATCTACTACTTCAATACACATTTCATGCCCTGGAGTAATGCCGCTCTCGGCATGCTTGAATTTGCCTGTAACAAGTGGGATGTCAGTACCACATTCTGAAGTTCTTATAACTCTCCCAAGAATAGTATTTGGATCCTCAATAGTTGGAATTGGTTTATCCTTTAATACTAGATACACCTTATCACTACTTCCTTCGATTGGAATCCCATCTAAGTTTCTATCGTAGACCCATGCTTTCATTTTTCCATTTCACTATCTTTTGACCTCTTCAAATGCATCAAGAGCGTAATTTAAATCTTCTCTGGTATGTGCAGCTGAAATCTGGACTCTTATTGTTTCATCGCCTTCAGGCACAACAGGAGAAACTAAACCAGTGACCAGAATTCCTCTCTTATAAAGTTCATTTACTATTCTCTTAACTTCGGCCGTGTCTCTTATTAGGACAGGAATAATTGGATGAATCCCTGGAATAGTACCAAATCCTATATTTTGTATTCCTTCTCTAAAATTCTGGGTGTTTTCTCTTGATCGCGCAAGCATTCTCTTGCCTTCTTGACTATTTATGATATTCACAGCGGCAATTCCTGCATTAGCTTGACCGGGTGAAATGGGGTTTGTGAAGATGTAAGTGTCCGCTTTTTGTCTGACAATTTCGATTATTTCTTCACAGCCAGCAACATAGCCGCCTTCTGCTCCAAATGCTTTCCCTAATGTGCTTGTAATAATATCAACACCATTTTCTTGAGTAACTTCTGGAGTCCCTCTTCCAGTTTCTCCATAAGCTGCAGTACCATGAGAATCATCCATAATCGTTATCACACCATCCTTGAATCTCTCATTATATTCTTTTGCTGCAGCCACTATCTCTGCCAAAGGTGCGTAATTGCCCCTCATACTAAAGACTCCGTCAAAGATTATGATTACTCTTTCTATTTCGGGAGGCATAGTCTCTAATCTTTCTTCTAATCCTCTCATATTGCCATGTTGATAGATTCCGTGTTGCTCTGATGGAACTCCAGCGATATCCAATGCGATATTTACTAAATCTGGTAAGGCACTTTCATCCTTTCCCATATGGAAGACTTGGTCAATCATTATCATTGCCCTGCTAAGCAGATCGTGGCCAGTTTCTAAAGCCTCTCTTAATTGCCCCACATCGTTGTGTAGGTAGATACCCTTATTCTCAGAGGGTACACCGGCAATCCTTATTGCTCTGGCAATGCTATTATGATTAAGCTGATCACTGATCACATATGTCTGTCTATTCATTAAAGCTAGTGCAACTCCTAAATTTGCCATATATGCGCAACTAAAGATCTTCGCTGCTTCTGTTCCATGAAAATCTGCTAAGTCTAATTCTAAATCTCTATGATAAACTGTTGTACCGTCAATAAATCTTACCCCTCCAGGATTAACGCCCAATCTTTCTGATGCCGCTCTTTCTGCCTCAATTAATCTCCGATCTTGGGCTAATCCAAGATAATTATTTGAGTTCAACCTTAGAAATCTCTTATCCTCCTCATCTTCCAACAAAAATCTTGGACCCAAACCGTCACCTGGTGAGGCATATCCTACAATAACACGTTCGGGAGGTTTTAATCTTCCTTCTTTCCTTAATTCTTGAAGTTCTATTTGAAACGTTTCTTTTAGTTTATCTACCGGCATTTTTATCTCGCCTCGTCAATCGTTATAGCTCTACTTTCTTCTCGACTATGACCAACATCCACGTGGATGCCAGACTAAAATAGTAATCACTGTTGCGGCTATTGTATGAGATGATCCGACAGGACTCACCGATCATCTGCTCGATATAGGAATGCCTCCCGGTGAAGTCAGTCAGCTACTCGATGAGGCAGCCATAGCGATGCAGACCACTCTCAAGAACTAGGAAGTTCGGCTCATCCGCTTCGACTTGATCTCATCCCCTCGATAAAACGCACGGCGTTCCGTGAGAAGTGATCCTCGATCTCCTCTTGAGTCAACCCTAATATGTCCGCTACCTGCCGTTCCTGGCGCAACTGCTCGTAAATCACAAACGTCGGTGTGGGATCGCAGTGAGAAACTTCCGGAGAACCTCCATAGTAGTCCCAGGCTCGGCCGTAGGTTATGTACTTGCCGCGAGCACACCCGGCTAGGATGTTGTCCGAGCCGAACATCACTCGTTTTCTATCCTCATGTTTCATCAGCAGATAGTGCGAGTACATGTCGTTCACCGCCGAAGTGTCGTACCAGATATTCGGCATGTCCTTGAGTACGTGGATCGACTCCTCCATAATGAAGGCGTTGAAGGACCGGGCACAGTGTGCCAGGATCCACTGGGCCTTCGGGTACTCTTTCGTGTAGTACTGCAGATCCTTAAGGTTTTCGGGATCAGCAGCCCCCGTTTTCTTGGAAAGATGCATGGTGATCGACAGCCCCATGTCGTGCGCTACCTCGATGAAGGACTCAGGCAGGAAGTCCTGAATCCGACAATTGATCGGATCGGGGGCGAAGATACGATAGGGCTTTAATCCAAGGAAGTTGTGCTTTTTTACTTGAGCCGCGACGTAGTCAGGACTCATATCCGGGGTGACCAACATGTTTACTGCCGACTGAGGATCTGCCTCCATCTGGGCCGCCATCCAGGCGTTGTGACCCCCTTTATCTATGCCCTGTATCGGATACCCCAGGATCAGGTAATGCATCTCGCGATCGGGATATAGTTTTGCCGCCCACGCCAGATGGACCTGGTAATCTACCTCCCAGCGTTGACCTGTGGGAGGGTCTTCCGATGCGCCTTTATGTGCCTCGGACCAGATGTGGGTGTGCATGTCGTAGATTACAGAGGGTACATAGTTCTCCAATTCCTTTTCCCAGATATCGCGGTCCAAGTTCCGGTAATCGATAGTTTCCATGAGTTTCTCCCCTCATCTATGCAGCATCAGCCCCGTTCAACTGCGGCGGTCACTATGAGGTGCTCTACCCAGTCCTCCTTGTCTTAATACTTGGCCTTCGGTGGGTGGGTGCGTCGAACGATCCAGATTGTTCAGGTTTACGCCTCCTATACACCCCTACTCTGTGGTAAGGAGTCATTCTTCCATATCTGAATGGCTTAAATATGGTGTAGAAGATGCCACGCAGTGGATCGAAGGACTTTTATCAGTTCTGGGAAAAACCAAATTTACAGCAACGGAAGCTGTCGTGCTTAAATTTGGCAACCCTAATCTTAACACAGTTTCTCTTTCGGATCAACAAAAATTTTGACTTTTCTGGCTTATTGGCGGTCAAGTCCTTTTTTCCTGTAGAATCGCCTATCCGACGGGGGGCATTCCATCTGCCACGGTAGTCATCACCACCTATGGAGGTTCTGCCTCCTGCACAAAGGCTCATATCCAGGTATCACCTACTGTTGGTTCACTCCCTGGGAAACTCGATTGGCATGGCTCCTGCCGGACGAGCTCAGTACTTTTCGTTGGGAAAGATGCCGGTCACATTGGTGCGGCGAGCCATGTCATGATGGAATCTTCCCAGTCCACGACAGAATCTATCGGAGAAATGACCCCTGCGAGGTGAATACCAACGCCTTATCATTGCGTTGATATCGAGCAAACTACTGTGTGTGGAATTTTCTCTGTCGATCCTGGGGCACACTCAAATCTAAGCGTCCCGTACGAGTCTTTAGGGTGCGCGGTCTGTAGCAGTTGCGATAGATTGTCCCTTCTCTGTTCTGGGCTAGTCTGCTATTTGGAGAAAAGCTGTGATTTCTGGTTCCAAGAAATTGTGGCAAATACTGCTGACGATTTCCCTCAAGAAATCCTTTGTCGAAGCGCTACTCAGGTGCAGCAGAAAGGGTCCGGCGGGAGGTGCGCAAGATGCTGGAGACAGGTAAGACTCGGCAGGAGATAGTCGATCTTTATGTGGCTAAATATGGGGAACGCATCCTGGCGAAGCCTCGGGCACAGTGGTTCAAGTTGACAGCCTACGTGCTGCCGTGGCTCTTCTTGATTTTAGGAGGATGGTCCAAATCGTCACCCTTTTGCAGCTCTATTAACCGTTGACTTTTTTGAGTTTCTTTGTTAATTTTAATATAGTCCACAGGCTAGATACATAAATATTTATCCAATGGAGGTAAAGAAATGCAAAGTTATCCTGAAGGAAAAACAAAGATTCAGTATATAGGAGATGTAGAAACTAGGTGGAGATAAAAGGGGTTAGCAGCTGAGATGAAAATGGGATATGATGGGTTAATAGATCTGATACAAAAGCAAGTTATAGATCAGTATAAGAAACTATGGTATTTCTTCAACTATATGTATTAATCTTGTATAGTAGAAATGTTAGTCGTGGCTTGTAAGCAAGGTTGTGCTCAATTCTCAAAGGAGGTATACTATGGCTCCCGACGAAGTTCACCACTATCACCACTATGACCAGATAGACCATACCAAGCATATGGGCTAAAGAATATGTCGCACAAAATTAATCGAAAATTTAGCGTCATTTGCTTGATCGTTCTCCTTTTTGCAGGACTTATGCCAAGGGATATGGAATGTCCCGCCTCTGCGGGGAAAGACCCCGGTTGCTGTGATATAAAGGACATAGAGCACGGCTGTGATATGGAGAATGTGGAGCAGACCTGCAATATGGAACATGGGAAGTTGTGTTTCAATGCAAAAATGAACTGTCTCAAGTCCGATATCGCTCTGGTTCGCAACAAGATAAACTATTCTCAACCGCAGGATAGGAGACATTCAGTTTCCCTGCAGATTTACGGGCTCAACAGTTTTGATCCGAATAGCGTGTCTCGAAGTAGTCTTTCTACAGCCTTCAACACAGATGTTTCCTCTCACCATAGCTCCGTTTTTCTCCTCAATTCGTCTTTTCTGATTTAAGAAGTTTTCCTCCTCCGATTGGCCTTTTTTTCGGCTATCTCTATAGATTCAGATTCCCCTTGTTCGCAAAGATTCTAGATAAGCGCAATAGATGCGTATAGTTAAACATGAATCGGTACAGTTTGAGACAGATTCTAAAGGTGCTCCGACTGTGGAACGATGAAGGGACGGTGTTGCATCGTGATCGTTAGACGCTTGTTGTTTTCGATTCTGATAGTGAATTTAAGCTGGACACACACGGCGTCGGCTGATGATGGCGTATTTGCTCTGGATGAGGCTATAAATAAAGCACTTTTAAGTAATCCGGAGTTGAAGGTATCGAAAGAAAGGTGGGATGTCTTTAAGGCTCGCCCGTCGCGCGCAGGGGCGTTCGATGATCCGAAGCTTAGCTTTAATTTTATGAATTTGCCCTCCGGGTCACTGGATTACGACAGATTCAATATGACCCAAAAACAGATTCTGTTTACGCAGAAACTGCCCTTCTTCGGCAAACGCTCCTTAAGGAGAGAGGTGGCACAGAAAGAGGCCGAAGCGGTAGGGCAGGAGTATTCCGACAATGAGAATGTACTCGTAAGGAAGGTGAAAGAGACCTACTACGACCTCTACTTTATCAATAAGGCTATAGAGATCACAGAGCAGAACAAGGAACTTACCAAACAATTTGTGGAGATAGCCGAGACAAAATACGTTGTGGGGAAGGGCATTCAGCAGGATGTCTTAAAGGCTCAGGTAGAGTTGTCCAAGATGATCAACGATCTTATTGTGCTCAAGCAAAAAAAGGAGACAAAAGAAGCGAGGCTGAACGCCCTTTTATATAGGCCTCAGGATTCTCCTGTAGGGAAACTTGAAGAAGTGACGAAGGCAGATTTGGACCTGGACTTTGAGGAACTCCGGGATATAGCCAGAGAAAAGAGTCCGTTGCTCAAGGGGTTAGATATTCTGATTGAAAGGAGCAGATCTGCCTATTTTCTTGCCCGGAAAGATTACTACCCGGACCTGAACGTGGCCGTTGCATACGGACAAAGGGAAAGTAGAGAGGATTTTATGACGGCTCTATTTACCATAAATATCCCCCTCTGGTATAAAAGCAAGCAGAATTACAGGGTCAGGGAAGCCGAGGCACAGATCAGGCTCACTAAGGAGCGGTACAATACAATGGTAAACGAAATTTCCTTCCTTCTGAAGGACACCCTTGCGGAATTACAAAGGGACGAAAACCTGATCCAACTGTACAAAACCGGGATAATACCACAAGCTCAGGGTTCATTGGAATCTGCTATCTCCGGCTATCAGGTGGACAAAATTGACTTTCTGACGCTTTTGGACAATCAGATAACCCTTTTAAAGTTTCAGATAGACTACTACAGGTTCACCACAGACTATCAAAAAAAGTTAGCCGAGTTAGAGGAAGTTATAGGGCAGAGACTATTTTAAATTTCCATAAGGAGATTGAAATCATGTGGGCAAATCTGATAAAGATTAGGCGGACAACCCTTATAGGCGTTTTGACGCTTTTAGGCGTCATAGGGATTATGACTTTGAGCGTTATAGCCCGGGGGGAACCCATAAAGGAGAGGAGAATCCTCTACTGGCAGGCTCCTATGGATCCTAACTACATCCGCTTTGAACCGGGAAAATCGCCCATGGGGATGGATCTGATACCGGTGTATGAAGACGAGGTCGGGGAAGTGGAGGCGGGAACGGTCGTGATAGACCCTGTAACGGTTCAGAACATCGGTGTCAAGACCGAAAAAGCAGAAAGGCGTCCCTTACACAAAGTCATCAGGACTGTGGGACGGGTGGACTACGATGAGACGAAGATGACCGATGTGAACACCAAGATAGCAGGATGGGTGGAAAAGCTCTTTGTGGACTACACGGGACAGAAAGTTAAAAAGGGAGATAGGCTCTTAGAGATTTACAGCCCTGATTTAGTCTCCACTCAGGAGGAGTATCTGACAGCTTTAAGATATAGAGAGACGCTATCTAAGAGTCCCTTTGCGGATATAGTTGCGGGAGCCGACGCTCTGGTGGAGTCCTCCAGAAGGAGGCTAATATACTGGGATATTACGGAGGAGCAGATAGAGGAATTGGAGGAGACAGAAGAGATTAAAAAGACTATGACTTTGTACTCCCCTCAAAATGGAATCGTGGTCCACAAATCGGTCTTTGACGGGATGCACATAAAGTCGGGCGAGCATCTGTACAGGATAGGGGATATTTCGACAATATGGGTCTACGCGGATATATACGAATACGAACTTTCCTGGATAGAGGAGGGCCAAAAGACACAGATGACATTGGCTTACTATCCGGGTGAGACTTTTGAGGGGAAAATCACCTTTGTCTATCCCTTCTTGGAATCCAAGACGAGGACTGTCAAAGTACGGATAGAGTTCCCCAACTATGACTGGAAGCTCAAACCTAATATGTATGTAAACGTCAACATTATGTCCGAAGTCGCAAAGGAGACAGTAGTAGTTCCCGATAACGCCGTGATCCATTCAGGGGAAAGACAGATAGTAATTGTGGATAAAGGCGGTGGAAAATTCCAGCCGAGAGAGGTCACATTAGGGGTTGAGGCCGGTGGATACTATCAGGTGTTGGACGGAGTCTATGAGGGCGAGCGCATCGTCACATCCGCCAACTTCCTGATAGATTCTGAGAGTAATCTCAAGGCCGCTATAAGCGCGATGATAAGCGCAAAGACTGAGGCGGCTGCCGAAGAAGGTGAGATGGAACATGAAGGCATGAAGCACGAAGAGATGAAGATGAAGGAGAATGAGGCCGACACAACAAAGTCCAAGCACAATCATAAAGATATGAAGCGCTAAGATGATTCCGTGGAGGTTGTGAGAAGATGTTAGAAAAGATCATAGAAGCGAGTATCAACAACAAGTTCCTGGTTATCCTTTTTACCCTCTTTGCTATGGGATGGGGAGTATATGCGATGCTCAATACACCCTTAGATGCCATACCTGATCTTTCGGACGTTCAGGTGATAATTTTCACTGAGTATCCAGGTCAGGCGCCCCAGGTGGTGGAAGATCAGATCACCTATCCTTTAACGACGGCTATGTTAGCTGTGCCCTTTGCCAAAGTAGTGAGAGGATATTCGTTCTTCAGTCTCTCATTTGTGTACGTGATATTTGAGGACGGGACAGATATGTACTGGGCCCGAAGCCGCGTCCTTGAGTATCTGAACTTCGTATCTGGGAGGTTGCCCGGAGGTGTGACTCCGAGTCTGGGACCTGACGCCACAGGTGTAGGATGGGTCTATGAGTATATATTAGAGAGCGACAGGCACGATCTGAGCGAACTCAGATCTATACAGGACTGGTACTTAAGGTATGAGCTTACGAGCGTGCCCGGAGTCGCCGAAGTGGCGAGCGTAGGAGGGTTCGTCAAGCAGTACCAGGTGACTGTGGACCCCAATAAGCTCATCGCCTACAATATCCCTCTGCACAAGGTTAAGATGGCCATCCAAAGGAGCAACAACGACGTGGGAGGAAGGCTCGTGGAGTTTGCTGAAACGGAGTTTATGGTCAGGGGGCTCGGGTATTTCAAGTCTGTGGGAGACATCAAAAAGGTGGCTATAGGCGTGGATATGAACGGGACCCCTATTACGATAAAAGATGTGGGGGACGTTCAGCTCGGACCCGAGCTGAGAAGGGGACTTGCCGAATGGGAGGGAGAAGGTGAAGTAGTCGGCGGGATAATCATAATGAGATATGGAGAGAACGCCCTTAAAGTTATAGAGAATGTAAAAAAGAAGCTTAAAGATCTCGAAAGGGGTCTCCCCGAAGGGGTGAAGATCAGGACCGCTTACGACAGGTCTGCCCTGATACTAAGGGCCGTAGACAACCTCAAAGAGAAACTTTTGGAAGAGAGTGTTGTCGTGGCAGCGGTGTGCATAATCTTTCTGTTGCACTTTAGAAGCTCCCTTGTGGCAATCCTCACTTTGCCTATGGGGATACTGGTCTCCTTTATAATTATGCACAAACAGGGCATAAACGCCAACATTATGTCTTTGGGGGGCATCGCTATCGCTATCGGAGCTATGATAGATGCGGCGATAGTTATGATAGAAAACGCCCACAAGCACATAGAAAGGGATAAAGGGGTAAAGGATCACTGGCAGATCATCATTGATTCATCCAAACAGGTGGGTCCCGCCCTTTTCTACTCCCTCTTGATAATTACAATGTCGTTTCTGCCCGTCTTCACACTCGAGGCACAGGAGGGCAGGCTCTTTAAGCCCCTGGCGTTCACAAAGACTTATGCTATGGCAGCTGCAGCGCTTTTGTCTATAACGATTGTGCCCGTGTTGATGGGATTTTTCATCCGGGGGAGAATACCAAAGGAGAATAAGAATCCTCTCAACCGTCTCCTCATATTCATCTACCGCCCTGTGATACATCTGGTTCTTAAGTATAGAAAGACGACCATACTTTTGGCTCTTTTGAGCCTCATCATTACCATTTTTCCGTTCGAGAGCCTTATAGTATCCAAAGTAGAGGATGGAAAGGTCTTGAAGCTATTGACATACATCGATAAGGCATTCCCCCTTGAGAAATTGGGATCGGAGTTTATGCCTCCACTGTATGAGGGGGACCTTCTCTATATGCCTACGACCCTTCCCGGAATATCGGTCACAAAAGCCAGAGATATATTACAGCAGACGGACAAGATAATCCGCACCTTTCCAGAAGTACATCACGTCTTCGGCAAGATAGGCAGAGCCTCGACGGCCACAGACCCTGCGCCACTGAGCATGATAGAAACTACGATCATGCTAAAACCTGAGGACGAATGGCGGGAGGGGATGACGCATGAGAAGCTCGTGGAGGAGATGGACGCCGCTATCAAGTTCCCCGGCCTCACCAACGCCTGGACTATGCCTATTAAGACCAGGGTAGATATGCTCTCCACCGGTATAAAGACCCCTGTGGGGATCAAGGTAGCAGGGGAAGACCTGGAGGTCCTTCAGGAATTGGGAAAAAAGATCGAACAGGTCATAAGGGATGTCCCCGGCACACTAAGTGTATACGCTGAAAGAGTGGTCGGCGGAAACTATCTGGACTTTGAGATAGACAGGGATAAGATAGCCCGCTACGGTCTGACCGTTGGGGATGTCCAGGACGTGATACAAACCGCTATCGGCGGGATGAACATCACTATGACCGTCGAGGGACTGGAGAGGTATCCCGTCAACCTGAGATACGGAAGGGAACTTAGAGACAACGTCCCTGCGCTGAAGAGGGTTCTGGTCCCCACCCCGAGGGGCGAGCAGGTCCCCATGGGACAGCTCGCGGATATAAAAATTAGAAAGGGTCCGCCGGGGATAAAGAGCGAGAACGCCCGCCTGAACGCCTGGATATACATAGATATCAGGGACATAGATGTGGGCACTTACGTGGAACGAGCTCAAAAGGCGGTCCTTGAGAACGTGCAGGTTCCCGCCGGATATAACATCATCTGGAGCGGGCAGTACGAATATATGCAGAGGGCTAAAGAACGCCTCAAGATCGTCATACCGATAACGCTGGGAATCGTATTCCTGCTTTTATATTTCAACTTTCAAAACATCACCGAAAGCCTAATTGTGATGCTCTCACTACCCTTTGCTTTAGTGGGCGGGATCTGGCTTATGCACATATTAGGTTACAATATGAGCGTGGCGGTGGGAGTTGGGTTCATAGCGCTAGCGGGCGTCGCTGCCGAGACAGGTGTGATAATGCTAATTTACCTGGATCAGGCCTACAAGGAGAAGCTCCTCGAAAAAGGTGGGTCTATGGGGATAAAAGATCTATACGATGCGATTATCGTGGGAGCTGTGGACAGATTGAGACCCAAGATAATGACTGTAACAGCTATTATGGGAGGTCTTCTACCTATTATGTGGGGTACAGGCACGGGGTCTGCTGTTATGAAGCGGATTGCTGCTCCTATGGTTGGAGGGATGATCTCATCTACTATACTAACGTTAGTTGTAATTCCTGCTATATATGCGGTTTGGAAAGGATGGGAGATAAAGAAAAAAAGGCAGGCTTAGAGACGTTTCAGATACTATGAAACGTTCGCTTCGGGAGGCTTGAGCTTTATGGTGCAATGTTTGCGTGTTGTCCGAGACAAAAACGCGCAGGATGCGCAAAACTTTGCATATCTTGAGAGCGGTGTGTTCAATCTTCATAAGAAGTTGCTAATTATATAAGAGTTTGTAAAAAGGTCGCTTATCATCACATAAGAGGCCTTTTTTCTTATTTGCGCGCAGATGGCATGGCAGATGCTAATTCAGTATACAGAGGATATAGGAAAACCTGCCAATAGGTTGCTGAATAAGGGGATAAAAGATGGTCCTAGCCACGGACGTAACGATGGACAAAGACAGGAGTTTGAATAGATACCTGGAAGAGATTAAACCATATAAACGCTTGTCCACCCGGCAGGAGAGGGAACTTGCAGCAAAGACAAAAAAGGGAGACATAGAGGCCAGGGACAGGCTGGTCAGGGCTAATCTGCGCTTCGTCGTGAAGGTGGCTAAGGAATATCAAAACTTTGGGCTTCCGCTAACTGATATCATAAGCGGAGGGAATATGGGCATCATTAGAAGCCTTGTGAAAAACCCTTAGATTCAGAAAACAGTATAAGAACAGCATTGATAAAGCAGCTCCGATGTATTATATTATGTTATTGATAATATTATACATGGAGGAAACAATGACCCCACAAAAGCAGGAACAGACAAATCCGATGTTTCACTATTTTCAGATGGAGGATATGGTTCCCGAGGATCATATCCTTCGTCAGATTGATGAGGCAGTTGATTTTTCATTTGTACGAGACGTTGTATCAGATTGTTATTGCCCTGACAATGGCAGACCCGGTATTGATCCTGAATTAGTTGTTCGAATGATCCTTATTGGCTATCTGTATAATTTCAGTGAGAATCGGCTCTGTCAGGAAGTGGGGATGCATGCGGCATATCGGTTGTTTTGTCATCAGACATTTGATGATGCGGTTCCGGATAGGAGCACAATCAACAAGCTTCGCAATCACAAGTGGGCGTCCAGTGGGTTGTTTGAACGGATAATGCGTCAGGTAGTCCAGTGTTGCATAGATGTCGGTCTTGTGAGCGGTAAACACCTTAGTGTCGACGGCACTCAGATACAAGCTGATGCTTCAGTGAAAAGTATTGAGCCGATAGAACCCCCTGTTTCTCTTGATGATTATCTCAAGGGAATTGGTTTTGAAGGTGATAAGACAAAGGGTAGGTCTGGGCATCCTCAGGATAAAGACTTTCATGGTGAAAAGTGGACGAACCAAACACACCGTTCGACTACAGACCCCGACGCGCGCTTATACAGCAAATCGAAGGGCAAAGGGGCTTTTCTCTCGTTTATGGGCCATGATCTGATCGACACAAAAAGCAGAGTAATCCTTGAGACTCAGGGCACGCAGGCGACAGGGACAGCAGAGCCCGAAAGTGCCCTTAAGATGGTAGATGACCTTGAAACATACACCATGCCCAAAGACATTCAGACACTTAGTGCCGATACCGGTTACGGTTCTGGTAATTTTATCGCTGATGTACTTGACCGGGGAATCATACCCCATATTCCTCTGCGAGCCGATGAGAAGATTGAACCGATTCCTACATGGAAAAACAAGACAAATTTCGCACATATTCAGGCCAAACGGGATAGAAAAGTGCGAGAGGCAAAAGCCAGAAATCATGCACGGTCTATCTCATTAACAGCTGACTACAAACTCTCCCAGAGACTCCGTAAACGCAGTGAACATATCTTTGCTGAAGCCAAGCAACAACACGGTATGGGACGAGCCCGTTACAGAGGACTAGCCTCACTGAATGAACAGTTGAATCTTGTTGCAACAGTACAGAATCTCAAGAGGCTTGTATCTTTCATAAGAAGGGGGAAAGCGTCTATGTGTGCCCTGTCTGTCAAAGACAGTGCATCCTGTTCTTCAAACAGCTCCTATTCCTTGCTGACCAGAACTCTGATGAGACTATTTTGCTTATTCCATAGCAAAACGATACGATATGCTACTCTTTGACCCATAATCGGCGCTTCAGACGCTGCATAGGACATAACTATTTCACATGGCTTCTAGAGCTGCAGAGAGATTAAGAGTTGAGAAGGGGCATAGATTTATCACCTATGCAGTCTGGTGGATATGCCAGGCTATACTCTTTGCGTTGGCTCAGCAGAGCAGGACCATCAGAGTACGCGCAAATAAGATAAATCTTATTGATGAGAATTTCGGATAACTGTAACCCCTTGAACAGCAGATGTCGAAAAAACCGAGCGTCGAGCAGATTGCCCAAAAGTTAGATATGCCTGTAAAGGAGATAGTGGACATACTTTGCGTGGGGCGAAGCGACCGGGACGAATCTAACGGCAACGGTGAGACAGACTTATTGGATATTATTGAGGATAAGAATCAAAAATTACCGGATGTCTTAGCCGAGGAGGAAGCCTTAAAGAATGATGTTAGATCGGTAGTCAGAACGCTCAAACAGCAGGAGTCGGAGGTTATCGTGCTTTATTTCGGTTGGTAATACCAGAACATTAGGAACCTTGAAAGGGTTGGTTCATAGCCCGTCTAGCTATTTCTACTATGTCTTAAAAGCCTTGTGAAATAGTTATCTTGAAGGCAGCGTCTGAAACGCTTATTATGGGTCAAACAGTAGCATATCGTATCGTTTTGCTATGGAATAAGCAAAATAGTCTCATCAGAGTTCTGGTCAGCAAGGAATAGAAGCTGTTTGAAGAACAGGATGCACTGTCTTTGACAGACAGGGCACATATAGACGCTTTTCTCCTTCTTATGAAGTATACAAGCCTCTTGAGATTCTGCACTGTTGCAATAAGATTTAACTGTTCATTCAGTGAGGCCAATCCCCTGTAACGGGCTCGGCCCATACCGTGCTGTTGTTTGGCTTCAGCAAAGATATGTTCACTGCGTTTGCGGAGCTTCTGGGAGAGTCTGTAGTCAGATGTCAATGAGATAGATCGTGCATAATTCCTGGCCTTTGCCTCTCGCACTTTCTTATCTCGCTTGGCCTGAATATGTGCGAAATTTGTCTTGTTTTTCCAAGTAGGAATTGGCTCAATCTCTTCACCTGATCGCAGAGGAATGTGGGGTGTGATTCCCCAGTCAAGTATATCAGCGATAAAACCACCAGAACCGTAACCGGTATCGGCAGTAAGTGTCTGAATGCCTTCGGGCATAGTGTATACTTCAAGATCATCAACCATCTTAAGGGCACTTTCAGTCTCGGCTGTCGCCTGTGTGCCCTGTGTCTCAAGGATTACTCTACTTTTTGTGTCGATGAGATCATGACCCATAAACGAAAGAGAAGCCCCCGTGCCTTTTGACTTTTTGTATAAGAGAGCATCGGGGTCTGTAGTCGAACGGTGCGTCTGGTTCGTCCACTTTTCACCATGAAAGTCCTTATCGTAAGAATGCCCAGACCTATCTTCGGCCTGTACCTTATCACCTTCAAAACCCATTTCCTTTAGGTAGTCATCAAGAGAAACAGGAAGCTCTATCGGATCAATACTCTTCACCGAAGCATTCGCTCGTATCTGAGTGCCATCAACACTTAAGTGTTTACCGCTCACAAGACCGACATCTATACAGCGCTGGACTACCTAACGCATTATCTGTTCAAACAATCCACTAGATGCCCACTTGTGATTGCGAAGCTTGTTGATCGTGCTTCTGTCTGGAACCTCATCCTCAAATGTCTGATGACAAAACAACCTATATGCCGCATGCATCGCCACTTCCTGACAAAGCCGATTCTCACTCAAATTATACAAATAGCCGATAAGGATCATTCGAATAACTAATTCAGGATCAATACCGGGTCTGCCATTATCAGAGCAATAACAATCTGACACAACGTCTCGTACAAATGAAAAATCAACCGCTTTATCAATTTGACGGAGAATATGGTCTTGGGGAACTAAATCCTCCATCTGAAAATAGTGAAATATCAGATTTGTCTGTTCCTTCTTTTGTGGCGTCATTATTCCCTCCATGTATAATATTATCAATGATATAATATAATACATGGAGATTGCTCCGTCAATGTGTTTATACTATTTGTTCGATTTAAGGGTTTTTCACAAGGCTTTTAAACTGCCACATTTTTTTGTGAGTCGATGGAGAGGTGTCTCCAAGTGGAGGATTTAAGCACAAAGAAAGTGATAATTCAGAGGAAATTACTATTTTGATTGAAAAAAGTACTTGTTGAAAAATGTAAAAGTGGTAATATTCATTCAGAAACAAGATTGTATCGAAATATAATCCCTCATGAATTTGATATGGCGAATGTCGGTCCAGAGCAAGATTCTTGCGATGGCTTTTGCTATGGCAGCAGAAATCGAGCGGGACCTGATTTCTCAAAGAACCAAAGAAGCCCTGCGCGTCAAGAAAACTATGGGCATTAAAATGGGGAGGCTGAAAGGGACGGGAAAAAGCAAACTGGATCCCTTCAAGCCCGAAATCGAGGCACTTCTGCCCTATGGTTTCACCCAGAGATTCATTGCCCAGCATTACCATACCACAGAGGGCAACCTGTACAACTGGATGAAGAAACGAGGAATCAAAAGATCTGCAAGAGGAACAGCGAAGATGAACCTGGGAGAGAAGGCGATGCGTGGACAGAGAAAGCGACATGCATCGAAGAACGCAGCCAGACTAGACGCAGTGTCATCATGATCCTATGAGAGTTTACGTGCCTTTGTTGTAATATACCCGACATGAACTGACCACATGATAAACATTACCGCTACGTTTTGGAAGGTTTTATTCTTTCTAACGCCTTTAGATATTGCTCACTAACAACAAGAATCCAATCTCTAATATCCAATACACAATATCTAGCCCTGGTTTGAGGCGAAGCTTCCCTAGACATTAAGTTGAGGTAAGTTCAAGGACCGAGACAATGACACCACCGAAATACATCATGGGCGTCGATGTGGGAGGAACATTCACCGACCTGGTTCTCATAGATCAGGATTCGGGAAACGTTTCGATTACTAAAGTGCCTTCCACACCCAGAGAACTTGTGAACGCGGTTGTCACCGCAGTGGAGCGCAGTGGAGTTGAACCCGGCCAGATTGCTTCGTTTGTGCACGGCACGACGTTGGGCACCAACACCGTGATTGAACGCAAGGGCGCCGAAGTCGGCCTGATCACCACACAAGGGTTCAAGGACATTCTGGAAATTCAGAGAGGTGATCGACAGCACCACTATGACCTGCAATGGGACAAGCCGAAACCGCTGGTGCCACGCTACCTCCGCAGGGGTGTACGGGAACGCGTCGACTATCGCGGTCACGTGCTAACGCCGTTGGACGAGGAAAGTGTGCGAACAGTGGCCGAGTTCATGAAAACCGAAAGCGTGGAGGCCATCGCCATCTGCTTGCTCTTCTCCTTCGTGTATCCCAACCATGAACAGCGTGTGGCAGAGATCGTGCGGGAAATCTACCCAGAAGCGCCGCTTTCTATTTCGTCCCAGGTCATGCCCGAGTTCCGCGAATACGAGCGGACCAGTACGGCGGTGGTAGATGCCTACATTAAGCCCAAGATGAGTCAATACCTGACTGAGTTAGAGGAGCGTATTGCCGCGTTGGGCATTCAGTGTACGGTGAGCATTATGAAGTCTAACGGAGGTATCAGCACTGTGGAAGACTGCCGTGAACTCCCCGTCAATACGCTGCTGTCCGGCCCAGCCGGCGGGGTGGTGGCCGGACGTTTCTTCGGCGAGTTGGCGGGCTTCGAGAGTGTCATCACCCTGGATATGGGCGGCACGAGCTGTGATGTTAGCTTGATCTACAAGGGACGTCCCCTGCATTCGACGGAAGGCGAGATCGAGTGGGGCGTGCCAGTGAAGGTGCCCACCCTGGATGTCCTAACCATCGGTGCAGGTGGGGGTAGCATTGCCTGGATGGATCGAGGTGGGCTGTTGAAGGTGGGTCCCCAAAGCGCCGGCGCGGATCCCGGCCCGGTGTGCTACGGGGCGGGCGGTACCGAGCCCACGGTGACCGATGCCAACGTAACGCTTGGGCGTGTTAACCCTGAGTACCTGCTGGGCGGCGCGATGCGGTTAGATGCCGAAGCCGCGCACCGTGTAATCCAGGATAAAGTGGCTAGACCGTTAAACATGGGTCTGGAACATGCTGCCCAGGGCATCTTGGACATCGCCAACGCCAATATGATCCACCTCTTCCGTCAGATTTCGGTAGAACGCGGGTACGATCCGCGTGATTTTGCGCTAGTGGCCATTGGCGGTGCAGGACCGGTTCATGCTGGTGTGCTGGCGGAAGAACTCGGTATGCCATACATCATTGTACCTCCTTATCCCGGCGTCTTATCAGCGATGGGCCTGATACTGGGCGACATCCACTACGATTTGGTGCAGTCATACGTACGCCCGGCCAGCCTCATCGAGGTAGATGTCGTGCGGGAAATGTTTGCTCGCATGGAAGGACAGGGCCGGTGCTATTTGACCCGCGCGGGATATCAAGGTGAGGTGCGGATTCAGCATGCGGTGGATATGCGGTATGCGCGACAGAACTATGAGATTCAAGTTGCCGTCAAGCCAGACTTTTTCGCGGATAGTGACTTGAGCCATTTGGTCCACGCCTTCGAAGAGGAGTACTCGAAGCTCTACGGCTACTACGTTCCCGATGAGCCGTTCGAAATTGTCAGCTTGCGAATCTCAGTCATTGGGCAACTCCCCAAGCCCACGGCCCAAGCCCCGCCGGATGGACATCGCACTGTTGCTGAGGCCGTTAAGGCCGAGCGTCCGGTCTACTTCAGAGAGGCAGGTGGAAAGGTGGTCGTCCCGATCCTGGATCGCGATCGGTTGCCGGTGGGGGTTGCTCTCCCCGCGCCATGTGTGATCGAAGAGATAGAATCAACTGTTGTGATTCACTCAGGTCAGGAAGCGTCTGTGGACCGGTACGGCAACATCCTGATTCGTACGCGGACCGGCAAGACGCGGGAGGGATAACGAAGATGGTTCAAGCCACCACCGAGCAATTGGATCCGATCACGTTAGAAGTCATTAGCAGTAGCTTTGTTGCCATTTGCAACGAGATGGGGACCGCCATGATCAAGACGGCGTACTCCCCGATCTTCAGCGAAGGTCGTGATTTCTCCATCGCCATGTTCGACCCGAGCTGTGAAATGGTAGCCCAGGGGGTGGGCTGCCCGGCCCAGCTCGGGGCGCTCCAGTTCACCATGGAGTGGTGTGTCAAGGATATCGGCATTGACAACCTCTATCCGGACGACGTCCTGTTGCACAACGACGTCTATCGTGGTGGCACCCACTTACCTGAGTTCACCATGATCAAACCTATCTTTGTGGACGATGAACTCTTGGCCCTAACCTCCATCATCGCGCATCATGTGGATGTCGGTGGGAAATCCCCAGGCGGCTTCCCCGGCGACGCGACGGATGTCTTTATGGAAGGCTTCCGCCTGCCGCCTGTCAAACTCTTCAATCGAGGCGAACCCGATCTCAACGTCTGGCGTATCTACCTGTCTAACACACGCACCCCACGAAATTCGTACGGTGATATGAACGCCATGTATGCCTCGATACTCCTCGGCGAGCGACGTCTGTTAGAGCTTTTAGACCGGTACGGCTTAGGGACAGTGAATGCGGTCATGGAGGCTATCAAAGATTACTCGGAACGCCGCATGCGTGAGGAAATTCGCGCTATTCCCGACGGCCTCTATGAGTACGAGGAATACATGGATGACGATGGTGTGTCTGAGGATGGACCGTACACCATTAAAGTCAGTGTTCTAGTCGATGGAGACACGCTGGTGGCTGACTACACTGGCTCATCGCCCCAGGTCAAGGGTCCTATCAACTGTCCCTTCGGCGTCACAGCTTCTGCCACATACAACGCTATCCTGGAGTTGACGGATCCCACGATTACGACAAATGGGGGCTGTTTCCGGCCTATCAAAATCATTGCGCCGGCCCGCAGCATCACCAATGTGGAATACCCAGGTGCTCAGTATGGCGGCAATACCGAAACCCACAACCGGGTACTGGACGCTGTTATGGGAGCCCTTGCCCAGGCGATCCCTGAACGGGTTACGGGGACCGAAGGGGGCACGTGCGTCAATGTCACATATGGGGGCATTCATCCTGAGACGGGAGAACAGTATGCCAACTACCAATGGGAGGGCGTCGGTTGGGGAGCGCGTGCGACCAAAGATGGTAATTCCGTCTTCGTGCCTCCGGTCGGCAACTCCCGTGTACAGGGCGTTGAAGTTAATGAGACCCGCTTCCCCTGGGTGGTAGAGGAATACTCCCTGGCCCAGGATTCCGGTGGGACTGGGCGCTGGCGAGGTGGTCTGGGGACCGTGCGCATCATGCGCTGTGCCGCCTCGGAGATCGAAGTTAATGGGCTGGCTGACCGCCATCTTATCGCTCCCTGTGGACGCTTCGGAGGTGGGCCGGGAGGCACCAGTGCCTACCTGGTCCAACGCAAAGGTTCGACAGAATGGAAAACATTCCCTGAGGAGTTTGGCAGCAAGTCCGAGTCCAAGTTCGCCAATTGCGTGCTGTACGAAGGGGACCGGATCATGATTGTCTCACCGGGTGGAGGTGGCTATGGCAACCCCACAGAGCGAGACCGAAGCTTGATCCTAGATGACCTGAAGCAAGGCTATATCTCCTCCCACACCGCAATCGAGGTATATGGGTTAACGCCAGAAGAGGCAGAAGGCGTCTCACGGGTCAATTCGAAAAGTGATCATAGGGAGGGTATGTAGTTGAAGGTCTATAACGCTATGGAAGAGTACGGCAACCTGGTCTACGAATATCGTCGCTGTTGGTTTTGTGGCAAGATGATCGTAGACCAACCCACATTGGTGTTGGTAGACGGCACCGAGCGGGAATTCTGTGACGCCAGTTGCTCTGAGTTCTACACCTGGTATCAAGAAAAGCGCGCTAAGTATGGTGCTGTAAAAATCTAACGTGAAATGTGAAACGTAAAACGTGATGCGAGTACACGAAAGGGATCTTCACGTATCATGTTTCACGAAGACAGGAGTCTTCCCATGCGATTAGAGGGGAAAACGGCACTCATCACCGGGGCGGGCCGTGGTATCGGTCGCAGCGCGGCTTTGCTCTTTGCACAGGAAGGTACTCGCGTGGCGGTCTGTGACTGCGAGCCAGACTGGGCCGAGGAGACAGTTGCCATGATTCGGGCTGAGGGAGGTGAAGCTGTGGAGGCTGTCGCCGATGTGTCCAAAGCGGCCGAGGTACAGGCGGCTGTGTCTTTGGCGGTGCAGACGTTCGGCGGGTTGAACATCCTCTACAACAATGCCGGCGTGTGGATGGAACAAGACGGGCCGGCGCCGGATCTCTCGGAGGATGTTTGGGATCGGATCATCACCATTAACTTGAAAGGCACCTTCCTGGGCTGCAAGTATGCTATTCCCCACATGGTTGAAGCCGGCGGAGGCTCCATCATCAATGTCACGTCCATCGCAGCATTGCGCGCGGGCAAAGATATTTACGATGCCTATGCCACCAGCAAAGGCGGCATTATCTCGTTGACCTACACGATGGCCGGCACGTGGGGACCCAAGGGAATTCGCGTCAACGCCATCTGTCCCGGCTCCATCGACACGCCGATGACGGCCGGCTCGTACGAGGACGTGGGGGTGCGTGACTTCTGGCAGACTCGCACAGCATTGGGGCGCGTGGGGCAGCCCCAGGAGGTAGCGCAGACTGCGCTGTGGCTGGCCTCTGACGAGTCATCGTACGTGACGGGAGCGGTGATTGTCGTGGATGGCGGATACATGACCAAATAGAATGAGCTATGGAGGTCACAACCGATGCGTCTGAAGGACAAGGTTGCTATCGTAACCGGCGGCGGCGTAGGTATTGGCAAGGGCATTGCTGAGCGTTTGGCAGAGGAAGGTGGCAAGGTCGTCATTGCACAGCGGCGCGAGGACAAAGCCCGAGAAACTGCAGACGAGATCGTTGCTAAAGGTGGACAAGCTTTGGGTTTGCAGACCGACGTGACACAGCGGGAGCGGGTGCAGGAGCTCGTTGAAACCACCATTGAATGGGGCGGTGGGCTCGACATCCTGGTCAACAATGCCGGCGTCTCGGGGATGGCCAAGTTCAGTTCTTTCATGGAGATGAGCGAGGAGCTGTGGGACAGGGTGATGTCCGTCAATCTGAAGGGAGTCTTCCTCTGCTCCCAGGCAGCCGCTCGTCATATGATCGAGCAGGGAAGCGGCAAGATCATTAACATCTCGTCCGTGGATGGGCTAATTGGTGAGGAATTTGCAGCCGCTTATTGTGCTTCCAAGGCCGGGGTGATCGGCTTGACAAAAGTCATGGCGCTCGAACTGGCACGCCATGGGATCAACGTCAATTGTATCTCTCCTGGCTTCATTTGGACCGAAACGGTGCAGCCCATCATCGATTTGATGAAGAGCCCCGAGTCCCCTTATACTTATGTGCGTCAGACCCCATTCGGTCCCGGCCAACCCCGTGACGTCGGTGATGCCGTCGTGTTTCTGGCCTCGGATGAGAGTCAGTTCTTTACTGGCTCGACAATTGTGCTGGACGGTGGTTATCTTACTTACTAAGGGATGTGGAAGAAATAAAATGTTCCATTTCGTTCGGCCTGGATTGCCAAATCCAGCGGGAACCAGATGGGGTGATCATTATCTTTCCGAATCTGGCCCAGTTCAAACATTCGTGTTACCAGGGGCAAAGTAGGGGTGCCGACGACATTCGTGTAAAAATATACTCTGAGGATCGAAGTTAGCGGATCAGATTTCGGTTGACGATGTATTGTCCGTAGCAGATGATGTTATCCCATTTGATGGGACTGATGTGCCCCAGCAAAGAGATATGCTCTTTCTCCGGGTTACAGGAGCTTATGACTCTGGAGATCTCTTTGGCTTGCCAGTAGATAATGCAAGCGAGGATGAGGGTGAGACAGCTGCAGGTGCTGATCTATTCGTGCAGTTCGCGGGCGTTGATCCGTCCTCTTCTGCCGTAGTAGACGTCTCGGGCCAAGGCGTGGAGTTGCTCGACTTTGAGGAGACCTTGTCGGATAGGCGCTCGCAGGTGAGGCTCGGACATATAGTTGAGGATGAACTCCGTTTTGAAGATGCGTCCGAGATCCTGATTGGCTCGATAGAATCGGTTTTTGGTACTGTAAACCGCCAATCGCTTCAGGGCAACCGAGGCGGTAGTATGTCCTCTTTCCAAACGATGAGGCGGGTGTCGATAGTGCGATCCGCATGATATTTTTGATATTACAGGTTTTCTCTTAATATTTCAGTGGGGTCTTATATAGCTCAAATAGCTGTATATAGGTTCTTAGCATAGAAAACTGTATAAACCCTAGTTATGCGCATTATAACAAACGCTATTTTTTCTGGATAAAGGCGGACGGAATGAAATGGAGTAAGGTTAAAACCACCATTGTGCTGTCCTTGTTAGGGTTGCTTCTTGGGGGATCAAAACTCGTTTGGTTATTCTTAAATTTCTTCAATATTTTGGACCTTGTCATTTTCCTTGGCATCGGCTATGCATTGGGTGGCAAGGTGGCGGGAGGTCGGTGGTTATGGGGCTTGTTGTTGGCATTGCCAGCCTTTGCTTTAGACTCCTATTTTGTCGCAAGGCTCGGCTACTCGACGATTATCACTGGTATAGGAACTGGCTATGCGGTTTCTTCGGTTTTGATACCATTGGCTGCATGTGTTGGGATTGCCTTGGGCACTAAACGTGCTCTCAGAAACAGTGCCTAACCAGCGATTACACCTGACTGCCTTTGCTCTGTGCGATTCTTCAAATACCAAATTATTTAGCGGCGGCAGGTGAACCGCAGATCGTTCGGCGATAAAAGTAAGCGACTAGAACCAACGAGCAAAGAGACCACCAATGATCTATGACGTCTTTATCATCCATCCCGCTGAAGACAAGGCAGATTTGAATCCTTTGAACAAGCTGAGAAGATCATATCTCAGTGGATTGATAATTACAACAAGATTCGTCTCCATTCATCCCTGGGATGTAAGACCCCACAACAGTGGAAAAAACAATTCTATTTGCTTCCCCACGTTGCTTAGTCGGTGTCGCTTTTCAGGGGAGCAGTACAGCGCGCAAACGGCCTCAGTGTCCGATGCCCTGCGGCTGGGGTGCGTAGGCATCGGCTATACGATTTATCCCGGAACGGCCGATCGGCGGCTGGTAATACGAGCAGTTGAGAGAACTTGCGTGTGAAGCCAAATCAGTGGGGTTGGTTGTCGTGGTGTGGTCGTATCCGAGAGGCAGGGGGTTGAGCAAAGACGGAGAGACCGTTCTGGACATAGCGGTTTACGCGGCTCAAATTGCGGCACAACTGGGCGCACACATCATTAAGGTCAAGCTGCCCTCTGTACATATTGAACTGGACGCAGCTAAAGAAGTCTACGAGACGTATGGCATCGCACGAGAGACGTTGGCACAGGGGGTTAGGCACGTGGTGCAAAGCACATTCAACGGGCGTCGGATTGTGATCTTCTCTGGAGGCGCGAAGAAGGAAGATGATGAAGCTCTCCTGGAAGAAGCCCGAGCAATCCGTGAGGGGGAGGGTTTGGCTCCATCATCGGACGCAATGTGTTCCAGAGCGAAAAGTCAGAAGCCCTGCATCTGCTCAACAAGATGATCAAGACCTACAAAGGAGAGGTTCAATGACTCGGCAACCAGATATCGATCAGTTGTCCATCAACACGATGCGGACCCTGTCCATGGACGCAGTTCAGGAAGCCAACTCGGGTCATCCCGGCACGGCTATGGCCATGGCGCCCGTTGTCTATTGCCTGTGGCAGCGATTCTTGCGGTTTGATCCGGAAGACCCGATCTGGCCAAATCGAGATCGATTCGTGCTGTCGATCGGTCACGCTTCGATGCTGCTTTACTCCACGCTGTACCTGTGCGGTGTCAAGGCGGTGAACCCCAAATACGAGCGACTGGGTGAACCGTCGGTGACGCTCGACGACATCAAACGGTTTCGCCAGCTCGGCAGCAGATGCCCTGGGCATCCGGAATATCGTTGGACATCCGGCGTTGAGACGACAACCGGCCCTCTGGGCCAGGGTGTGGCGACCAGCGTCGGTATGGCCCTGGGCGGACGTTGGATGGCCGCATACTTCAATCGCCCGGACTTTGAGCTGTTCAATTATGATGTCTACACTTTGTGCGGCGACGGCTGTATGATGGAAGGCGTCTCCGGGGAAGCCGCCTCGCTGGCCGGACACCTCCGACTCTCGAACCTGTGCTGGATCTACGACAACAACAAGATCACCATCGAGGGCCACACCGATTGGGCCTTCACCGAAGACGTGGCAACACGCTTCATCGCCTACGGCTGGAACGTGACCCGCGTAGGCGACGCCAACGACCTGGAGATGCTCGACCGCGCCTTCCGAACGTTCAAGATCACGCCCGACAGACCCACGTTGATCGTTGTGGACAGCCATATTGCCTACGGGGCGCCCCACAAGCAGGACACAAGCGCGGCTCACGGCGAACCCCTGGGTGAGGAGGAGATCCGGCTGACCAAACGGAACTACGGTTGGCCGGAGGATAAGGCGTTCTGGGTACCCGACGAGGTCCGAGCGCATTTAGGTGAGGGTGTGGGCAAGCGCGGGCAGTCCCTGCGCGAGGCGTGGTTCACTAGGTTTGAAGACTACAAAAGGGAATATCCCGAGCTGGCCGATCACCTCTACAAGATGCAGCACCGCCAGCTTCCCGACGGCTGGGACAAAGGCTTGCCCATCTTCTCACCTGACCCCAAGGGAAGTGCCGGACGTGACGCCTCCAGCCAGGTGCTCAACGTCCTTGCCCAAAACGTGCCCTGGCTGATCGGCGGCTCGGCGGACCTGACGCCCTCGACCAAGACCCGCCTCACGTTCGAAGGGGCAGGTGATTTCACCGCTGAGCACAACCAGGGGCGCAACCTTCACTTCGGTGTCCGTGAACATGCGATGGCGGCTATTCTGAACGGACTGTCGCTCTGCAAGATCCGTCCCTATGGCTCCGGATTCCTGATCTTCAGCGATTACTCCCGGCCCGCCATCCGGCTGAGCGCCCTTATGGAAATCCCCATCATTTACATCTTCACGCACGACTCTATCGGTGTAGGTGAAGATGGGCCCACCCACCAACCAGTGGAGCAGTTGGCCTCGCTGCGCTCCATCCCGGGGCTGATTACATTACGGCCAGCCGATGCCAACGAGGTGGTGGAGGCCTGGCGGGTGATTATGGCGCTGCATCACGAACCGGCGGCTCTCATCCTCAGCCGGCAGCCGCTGCCCACCCTGGATCGATCGAAATACGCCCCGGCATCCAGAGTCCAGAAGGGCGCCTACGTGCTGGCCGATGCCGACGGGGGCAAGCCCGATGTCCTGCTGCTGGCCAGCGGCAGTGAGGTATCGTTGTGCGTTCAAGCGTATGAACAGCTCATGGCCGATGGGATCCATGCCCGCGTGGTGAGCATGCCATCCTGGGAGTTATTCGATCGACAGGATCAAACATACCGGGAGCATGTTATCCCTCCGGAGATCACGGCGCGTGTCTCCGTGGAACAGGCCTCCACCCTGGGCTGGGAGCGATATGTCGGACCAACAGGCCAGATCATCGGTATGTCCACCTTCGGGGCTTCGGCACCGCTGGTGGAATTACAAAGGAAGTATGGTTTTACTCCCGAGCGCGTGGTCGCCACCGCCAGGGAGCAGGTGGCGAAAGTAGCGCAGGATTAAGCCCCGATTGAATCCTCGATTGAGTCTATCGGGGATCGGGGGAAGGAGGACGGAGCATGGGGAACTTACACAAACTGGCCCAACTGGGCCAATCCATTTGGTACGATTACATTCGTCGTGCTTTCATCACCTCAGGAGAGTTGCAGTCATTGATTGACGAAGGAGTTCGCGGTGTCACCTCAAACCCAACGATCTTTGAGAAGGCCATCGCCGGAAGTGTGGACTATGACGAAGATCTGCAAAAGTTGGTGACAGCGGGGAAGTCTATTAACGAAATTTACGAGGCCCTGGTGCTGGATGATATCGTGCGCGCCGCTGGTCTGTTGCACCCGGTGTATGAGGCGACGGACGGCGCCGACGGCTACGTCAGCCTGGAGGTCAGTCCAACGCTGGCGCACGACACGAGCGGCACGATTGCTGAAGCGCGGCGTCTCTTTGCCGCACTGGAGCGGCCAAACGTGATGATCAAGGTGCCGGCCACGCCTGCCGGCATCCCGGCTATCGAGACGCTCATCGGCGAGGGCATCAACGTCAACGTCACACTGATCTTCTCTCTGGCGCACTACAAGGCTGTGGCATATGCGTATCTGGCCGGCCTGGAAAAGCGGACGGCCAGCACTGCCGACTTGAGTCAGGTAGCCTCGGTGGCCTCCCTGTTCGTCAGCCGGGTGGATACAACGATAGATGAGGCGCTGGCGCATGTCGAGGATGAATCGCTTGCGGCAGGTTTAAGTTTAAGGGGCAAAATTGCCATTGCCAATGCCAAAGCAGTCTATGCAACCTTTCGGGAGATATTCAGCGGTCCCCGCTGGGATGAGCTGGCGGCCCAGGGTGCGCGGGTGCAGCGACCCTTGTGGGCCAGCACCGGCACCAAGAATTCCCTGTATCCGGAGGCACTCTATGTGGACCATTTGATCGGCCCCGATACTGTGAATACCGTGCCACCGGCGACCCTTAATGCATTTCGTGATCACGGCACGGTCTCGGAAACGCTCACCAAGGGTCAGGACGAGGCGGAGGCCCAACTGGCTCAGTTAGAGGATTTGGCAATCGACCTGAACGCCATCACCCAGAAGCTGCAGGACGATGGTGTGGCGGCCTTTACCAGATCCTTCGAAACCCTGATGGCCAGCATTGCCGAAAAACGGGATCGCCTGCTGGCAGGACAGAAAGGCTATACAGCAAGGCTGGGTGACCATCAGGTGGGTCTCGACGCGGCCCTGGCCGACCTGAAAGCCAACCGGGTGATGGACCGCATCTGGGCGTACGATCACACCGTCTGGAAGCCGGATCCTGCTGAGATTGACAACCGGCTGGGCTGGTTGCACAGCCCGGATGTGATGATGGAGCAGCTTCCGCAGATCCATCAATTCGTGGATGCCGTGCGCAGAGACGGCTACACGCATGCCCTGCTGCTGGGGATGGGCGGCTCCAGCCTGGCTCCGGAGGTCTTTCGCAAAACCTTTGTGGTAGCGCCGGGCTATCTGGACCTAGCTGTGCTGGACAGCACCGACCCGGCTGCCGTGCTGGCCCAGGCCGAGCGGCTTGATCCGGCCCACACCCTCTTCATAGTCTCCACTAAATCGGGCGGCACAGTGGAGACGCTCTCATTCTTCAAGTATTTCTACAACAGAGTCACAGAAGCAGTAAGCGCAGACCGAGCCGGAGAGCACTTTATCGCCATCACCGACCCCGGTAGCAAACTGGCCGACCTGGCCGGGCAGTATCATTTCCGGGCCACATTCCTCAACGACCCGAACATTGGCGGGCGCTACTCGGCACTTTCCCATTTCGGGCTGGTGCCGGCAGCGCTGATCGGTATGGACGCGGCGTCCCTGCTCGACCGGGCAATGACAGCCGTGTGCAATTGCGAGGGATGCAACTGCCCGGAAAAAGGGGATAATACAGGTGCTCAGCTGGGCACCACAATGGGTGAACTGGCCAATATCGGGCGGGACAAACTGACGCTGATCGCCTCGCCGCCCCTCGCCGCCTTTGGCACCTGGGTGGAACAGCTCATTGCCGAAAGCACCGGTAAGGACGGCAAAGGCATCTTACCTGTTGATGGCGAGTCCTTGGGGACGCCCAATGTGTACGGCAACGACCGCCTCTTCGTCTACCTGCACCTGGATGGAGATGAGACCTACGATGACGCCGTACAGGCCCTAATAGGGGCCGGCCATCCTATGATACAGATCGATCTGCGAGACCTGTACGATCTGGGCGGCGAGTTCTTCCGCTGGGAGATGGCGACTGCCGTGGCCGGGCATCGGCTGGGGATTCACCCCTTTGACCAGCCCAATGTGGAATCTGCCAAAGTGCTAGCCCGCGAAATGGTGGCGGCCTATCAGAGGGAGGGGACGTTGCCTACGCTGACCCCTGCGCTTGAGGCCGACGGAATCACGGTTTACACAGATGCGGTGGCAGACAGTATAGAAGGTGCGATGAATGCGTTCCTAGCCCAGGCCCGGCCGGGAGATTACGTTGCCCTGCACGCCTATGTCCAGCCTGCTGAAGAGACCAGCGCCGCTTTGCGAGAGCTGCGCACCCGGATACGCGATCGACTGCGGCTGACGACAACCGTCGGATATGGACCACGTTTCCTGCACTCCACCGGCCAACTGCACAAGGGCGATGCCGGCAATGGGCTCTTTATCCAGTTCACAGCCGATGACCCTCAGGATACTCCCATTCCCGATGAAGCAGGAGCGTCGTCATCGTCCATCACGTTTGGCGTGCTCAAGGCAGCTCAGGCCCTGGGCGACCGGCAGGCGCTGCTGAAGGCCGGGCGGCGTTTGATCCGCTTCCATCTGGGTAAGGATGCCGTTGGCGGATTGAAGCACCTGGTGGAGGTGCTCGCATGATTCAGGACATGATCTTTGATCTGGACGGCACATTGGTGCAGGCAGAGCGGCTCAAAGCCATCTCCTATGCCCGTACCGCCGTGGAACTCTGTCCCAGCATGCCCACCGAAGCGCAGGTTGTAGAGGCGTTCAAAGAAGTCGTGGGCCTTTCGCGCCAGGAGGTGGCCGCGGCGTTAATGGAACGGTTCGGTCTGAAAGATGCGGCCCGGGCGCGTATGACCGAATTTGGAGTAAGCACACCCTGGCAGGCGTTCGTGCAGGTGCGGCGTGTGCTGGAGGTGCTAGACCTGAGGAATGCCTTCGACTTCGTCGCCAGCCGCGACGACGTGGAACAGGGAGAGCCCGACCCGGAAATCTATCTCTTGGTTTCATGTGAGCTGGGCATCCCCGCGGCCCAGTGTCTGGTAATCGAGGATTCGCCCGCTGGTGTGAAGGCAACGTTAGCAACAGAGATGTGGTGTATTGCCGTGACCGCCCCCTTTGCCCGCCAGGCGGTCCACTCCGAACAGTGTCTGGACGAACGCTGGATCGTGGACGATTCGAGCACATTGACCGCCGTGGCACGGCGGATGGCTGCGGAACGGGAGCCAGACTGAGGAGCGGGCAGAGTGAACGTAGACCTCACCCAACTCAATCAACAGGTCGCTATCGACCTTTAAAGAAAGGAGCAAGGCTAGGGAACTGGAAATGTCGGTTTAGGCAGGATGGGTGCCAATATAACCACGCACTTGCTGCGCGGTGGTCACCAGGTTTTTGCCTACGATTTGAATGAGTCTGCGATTCAGGCGGCCGAGGGCGAAGGCGCGGAAGGGGCGTGTACCCTGGGCGAGGTGACGGAACAATTGCAGACGCCGCGAGTCGTGTGGATCATGGTGCCAGCCGGGGACCCTACGGAGCAGACGATCAAGGAGCTGGCCGAGCATCTAACGCCCGGCGACACGGTGGTGGATGGTGGCAACAGCAATTACAAGGACTCGCTGCGGCGTGCGGACATGCTCCAAGAGAGGGAACTGCATTTCGTGGACGTGGGTACCAGTGGCGGCGTGTGGGGGCTGACCGGGGGCTACAGTCTGATGGTCGGCGGCGAGGTAATATCTGTAGAACGGCTGCGCCCGATCTTCGAGACGCTGGCCCCGGCGTCAGACAAGGGTTGGGGGCACGTCGGTCCCAACGGCGCAGGCCACTTCGTGAAGATGGTGCACAACGGCATCGAATATGGCCTGATGCAGGCTTATGCTGAGGGATTTGAATTGATGCAGCACAAGACAGAGTTCGGCCTGGACTTGCACCAGATCGCTGAAATCTGGCGTGACGGCAGCGTGGTGCGCTCCTGGCTGCTGGATCTGACTGCAAAGGCGAAGGATGAGGACCCCACCCTGGAGGGCATCGCTGCCTAAGTATCCGATTCTGGTGAGGGACGCTGGACGGTGGTCGAGGCGATCGAATTGAACTGTTCCATTCCTGTCATCACCCTGGCGCTGGAGCGTCGTTTTCGCTCCCGAGAAAAAGCGCCTTTCAGTGACAAGTTGCTGGCTGCTATGCGCCATCAGTTCGGAGGTCATGAGATCAAGGAGGAGTTGTAGTCCATGCCCAACGCCAGTATCGAACCCCACCTCTTTGTGATCCTGGGCGTGACGGGCGACCTCACGCGCCGTAAGCTGCTCCCGGCCGTCTACCACCTGACGGCCCAGGGGATTCTGATCGATCCCTGTTTGACCATTGGCGTGGCCCGGAAAGCGGATCTGGATGTCATGAAAGGGAATCAGACGATCTTTGTACACGAGGCTGAAGTCGAAACCTCCTGGCTAAGAGGAGACACCGATGGGAAATCACGTGAGCCCTGAGGTCTGTGTGCATCCAGACCTGGCGTCCCTAAGCCGGGCAGCCGCAGAAAGGCTGGGGGAGCTGGCCCTCATAGCCGTGGCTAAGAGAGGTCGCTTTGCATTAGGTTTGGCTGGAGGAAATACGCCGAGGCAACTCTATCAGATCCTGGCAGAGGCATATCGTGAGCACATTCCCTGGAGCGGGGTTCACCTCTTCTGGGGCGATGAGCGCTGTGTGCCTCCAGATCATCCCGAGAGCAACTTCGGCATGGCCTACGAGACGTTGATTTCAAAGATCCAGATCCCACCGCACCAGGTGCATCGCATCCCCGTCGAGCTGGACACCCCTGAAAGAGCGGCCGAAGCTTACGAGATAACACTCCGTGAATTCCTTGGCCACACGTCTCCTGTCCTGGATGTGGTCCTGCTTGGGGTGGGGGCAGACGGCCACACAGCCTCGCTGTTCCCGGGCGACAGCGTCTTGCAGGAGCAGGGACGCTGGGTTAAACCTGTTCACGCCCCTGCGGAGTACGCGATACGCAGCCGAGTCACGTTGACACTGCCAGTGCTCAACCGCGCAAGACACATGTTTCTTCTTGTGTCAGGATCCGAAAAACAGAAGGTCGTGCAAACGATCCTGAGAGACCCGAAGAGGGCAAGGGAGTGGTATCCCGCCGCCATGACCCGCTCCAGTGGCAGAGGAGGAACCGTCTGGTTTCTCGATGAAGCAGCTTTAGGACCAACGGACTGAAAGATCGCCTGCAGACATAATAACGTCTATCCGGTCATCTGGATGGGCTTGTTCACGATGCCGGTTGAGGACGAGGGGTACCGCGTTGTGGTCGCCTCAGATGTCAAAGCGGCCTTGCAACAGATAAAGACGGTGCATCCGGACCTGGCGGTATTTGTATATCTGGGGGAGTCGATGGAACAACCTGCACGATATATTGCTTTAGGGCGGGCCGAATGTGGTCGCTTTGAGAGAGCTTTCGATAAAGAATGGCTGGTCACCAATGGCCTGGGCGGGTTCGGGGCGGGCACCGTGAGCGGGGCTAACACCCGTCGCTACCACGGCCTGCTCGTGGCCGCCCTCCGCCCTCCCCTGGAACGGACTGTGTTAGTGGCCAAGATCGATGCGGTTGCTGAGTACAATGATAAGCCCTATCCCCTCTTCGTCAACGAGTTCGCCGACGGCACTATTGATCCGCACGGTTATCGGCACCTGGAAACGTTTCATCTGGAGGGCCTGATCCCGGTTTGGGTCTATGCTCTGGCCGATGCTCGCCTGGAGCAACGAGTCTGGATGGCCTACGGACACAATATAACCTACATCACTTACACCCTGACCAGGGCTGCAAACCCTCTATCGTTGCGGCTGACTCCCCTCTGCACCTATCGTGACTACCACAGCCATCGTCACGGAGACTGGCATCTTGCGTATGATCCTGTGACCGGGGGCTTTGAAGTCAAGGCCTTTGATGGCGCTCGGCCTTATCGGGTCGTAGCCGACCGGGGTGAATTTTGCCCTACTGGAGATTGGTACTTTAACTTCAAGCACCGGCTTGAAAGCTACCGGGGACTGGATGATACCGAAGACCTCTTCGCACCGGGTCATTTCAACGTGATCCTCAACCCTGGCGAGACACTCACCGTCGTTTGTTCGGCGGAGATAGCCGAGACCCAAATCGGGCTCGAGGCACTGCAACAGGAGCGCCAGCGACAAGCCGCGCTATTGGCAGACACATCCGTCGACGAACCGGCTTGGATCAGCCACCTGGCGCTGGCCGCCGACCAGTTCATTGTGCAACGTGCACATGGAGACGAGAGCCCTTCAAGTGGCACTGAAGAAATGAAGACCGTGATCGCTGGTTATCCCTGGTTCGGCGACTGGGGACGTGATACGATGATCGCGCTGCCGGGGCTGACCCTCTCCACGAAACGGCCCGAGGTCGCCGCCAGCATCCTGCGCACCTTCGCTGGGCACGTGAGCCAAGGGATGCTGCCCAACCGCTTCCCCGATACCGGCGAGCCACCGGAGTATAACACGGTTGATGCCACCCTCTGGTATTTCCACGCCATCCACCAGCACTTGCTTCACACAGGTGACATAACCCTGGCCAGAGAACTCTATCCGACCCTGGCCGACATTATTGACTGGCACAGACGCGGCACTCGCTACAACATCCACGTTGACCCCACCGATGGCCTGCTCTTTGCCGGTGAGCCGGGGGTACAATTGACCTGGATGGATGCCAAAGTGGGCGATTGGGTGGTCACTCCCCGTATCGGCAAGCCGGTCGAGGTCAATGCCCTGTGGCACAACGCCCTGCGGGTGATGGCAGACCTGTCGGAGCGACTGCGCAAGTTGAAAGCAGCCAAGCAGTACCGCGAGCAGGCCGATCTGATGGCCAACATCTTTCGAAAGCGGTTCTGGTTTGAGGCGGGCAGGTACCTGTACGACGTCATTGATGGCCCGGAAGGAGCCCCTGGTCCCAATGGAAAACGGTACGACCGCAGCATACGTCCCAACCAGATTTTCGCCGTCTCCCTGCCTTTCTCGTTGCTGAGCGACACCCAGGCCCAAGCCGTCGTCGACATCTGCGCCCGTCATCTCTTGACTTCTCACGGCTTACGCAGCTTGGCAGATGAAGACCCGGCCTACACGGGGCACTACGGTGGTGGCTCCCTCCAACGCGACGGCGCCTATCACCAGGGCACCGTCTGGGGCTGGATTCTCGGCCCGTTCGTGGCCGCCCACTACCGGGTCTACGGCGACGTGACCCTTGCACAGTCCTTCTTATCCGGCTTGGAATACCACCTGTTCGACGCCTGTGTGGGCTCCATCAGCGAGATTTTCGACGGCGACCCTCCCCACACGGCGCGCGGATGTTTCGCTCAGGGCTGGAGCGTGTCGGAGGTGCTGCGGGCCTGGAGAGAGTTACCTGATGCGTGATAAGTAAGAGTTATTCACACATCACATTTCACGTGAATCACTGGCTGAATACGGAGGAGTGCACCATGAAACATACCGCTGAACACAAACGGCTCGCCGCCCACCGAGAGCGCAAAGCCAACTGGAAGAAGTGGGGACCATACCTGAGCGAGCGGTCCTGGGGGACGGTGCGCGAAGATTACAGTGAGTATGGTACGGCTTGGGACTTCCTCCCCCACGACCACGCCCGAAGCAAAGCCTATCGCTGGAATGAAGACGGCCTGGCCGGTATCTGCGACCGCAATCAGTACCTTTGTTTTGCGCTGGCCCTCTGGAATGGGCGGGATCCGATCCTCAAGGAGCGGTTGTTCGGCCTGACCGGACAGGAGGGCAACCACGGCGAGGATGTTAAGGAGTATTATTTCTATCTCGACAGTACGCCGACCCACAGCTACATGAAGATGCTCTACAAGTATCCCCAGTCCGCCTTTCCCTACGTCAATCTGGTCGCTGAGAACGGGCGGCGCGGCTTTCACGATTCCGAGTACGAACTACTCGACACGGGGGTCTTCGCGGACAACCGTTATTTCGACATATTCATCGAATATGCCAAGGCCGCTCAGGAGGACATCCTGATCAACATCACCGTCATCAATCGCGGGCGGGAGGCGGCTGATTGCCGCGTTCTGCCGACGCTCTGGTTCCGCAACACCTGGAGCTGGGGCTACGAAGCCGGCCCGATGAACGACGTGTCAGGCAAACCGGGTCTGCAGCAGATTGAAGGGCCCAAGGGTGTGTCCTCAGTCAAGGCCAGTCACCCAACCGCCGGGACTCACTATCTCTACGCCGAGGGTGAACCCGACCTCCTCTTCACCGACAACGAGACGAACGCCGAGCGGCTCTACGGTCTACCCAACGCCAGCCCCTACGTCAAAGACGCGTTTGGCAGCTATCTCATCGACGGTGAGGTAGCGGCGGTCAACTCCAACCGACAAGGCACCAAAGTCACAGCGCTGTACGGCGGCACTATTGCTCCAGGCGAGTCGCTAACCCTCCGCCTGCGCCTCTCAAATATTGCCGGCAAAGTGCCTTTCCAGAACTTCGACAAAGTATTCGAGCAGCGCATGAACGAAGCGGACGAATTCTACGCCGCCGTTCAAAACCCAAATCTGGGGGAGGACGAGAGAGGGGTGCAGCGCCAGGCCCTGGCCGGCATGCTCTGGTCTAAGCAGCTTTATTACTACGACGTTGAACAATGGCTCAACGGCGATCCGGGAACAGCGCCATCGCCAGCCTCTCGCCGGCACAGGCGCAACCACGACTGGGAGCATCTCACCAACTTCGATGTGATCTCTATGCCCGACAAGTGGGAGTATCCCTGGTACGCGACATGGGACCTGGCTTTTCATTGTATTTCCCTGGCCCTGGTTGATCCCGATTTTGCCAAGCGGCAACTGGAATTGATGAGCCGCGAGTGGTATATGCATCCCAACGGCCAGTTACCGGCTTATGAGTGGGCCTTCGGTGATGTCAATCCTCCGGTGCACGCGTGGGCCATCTGGCGGGTCTACAAAATCGAGGCCAAGCAGCAGGGACGCCCTGACCGCGACTTCCTGGAAAGCGTTTTCCACAAGCTGCTCCTGAACTTTACTTGGTGGGTGAACCGCAAAGACGAGGACGGCAACAACATTTTCCAGGGTGGCTTTCTGGGCCTGGATAACATCGCTGTCTTTGACCGCAGCACTTCTTTGCCCACCGGGGGGCACATCGACCAGTCGGACAGCACGGCCTGGATGGGGGCCTACTGCCTGACGATGTTGAAGATAGCCCTGGAATTGGCCCGGGAGAACCCCGTCTACCAGGACACGGCCACCAAGTTCTTTGAACACTTTCTGCGCATCGCCCACGCGATGACCAATTGCGGTGGGCAAGAGCATGGCCTGTGGGATGAGGAAGATGGCTTTTTCTACGATGCGCTCCACCTGCCGGACGGCAGCATCATTCCGCTGAAGGTTCGCTCATTGGTCGGCTTGCTGCCCCTCTTCACGGTCGAGACCATCGAGCCGGAAGTCCTGGAAACAATCCCTGATTTCAACCGGCGGCTGCACTGGTTTGTGGACAATCGCCCCCATCTGAGCGGCAACATGGCCAGCATCGATGTCTCCGGCGTCGGCGAGCGACGGCTGTTGGCTATCTTAACCCGGGAGCAGTTAGTGCGAGTCTTACACAGGATGCTCGACGAAAATGAGTTTCTCTCTGATTATGGCATTCGGTCTGTTTCAAAATATCACCATGCCCACCCCTACAGTTTCTACGTCGATGGTCACGCCCACACGGTAAGCTACCAACCGGCCGAGTCTGAAAGCGGCCTCTTCGGCGGCAACTCAAACTGGCGTGGCCCCATCTGGTTCCCGATCAACTACCTGATAATAGAATCCCTGCAAAAATTCCATCACTACTACGGTGACGACCTGAAGGTGGAGTGTCCCACAGGATCTGGAGAGATGATGACCCTGGGCGAGGTTGCCTCGGAGCTATCCAAACGACTGATGCGACTCTTCCTCTGCAATGACGCGGGGGAGCGGCCCATTTACGGCGGGCAGCGCATTTTCCAGGAAGACCCCCATTGGCGTGATCTTATCCTTTTCAACGAGTACTTCCACGGAGACAGCGGCGCGGGCTTAGGCGCCAGCCACCAGACCGGCTGGACGGGCCTGGTGGCGAAGCTGATCCAACAATCAGGGGGATGACGGCAAGGCGTGGGGGTGCCTCGCGTCAGATCGGCTGGGCGGGTCTGTCGGCAAAATTGTTACAGCCTTGGGGATAAGAACGATCAAAAGGGCGGTCAGAGATCGAACAACAAAAGGGGAATTGAACATGAGTACTCCCGAACGGGAGAAGAACCTCCCAGACGTTGTGATGCCGGCGTGCCCTATCGAAAAGATCCTGAAGGGACAAAAAGCCCTGGTACCGGTGCCAGCTCGGGCATCGGCAAAGGGATCGCCATCGCCCTGGGCCAGGCGGGCGCGGACGTGGTCGTGAACTATGTCTCCGGCGAAGCAGCCGCACTGGAAGTCATATATGAGATTAGACGCTGTGGCAGGCAGGCCTATGCACACCAGGCGGATGTTTCCCATGAAGATCAGGTTCAGGCCATGTTTCAGCACACGTTCCAGACGTTAGGCACGATCGACATTCTGGTCAATGACGCAGGACTGCAGCAAGATGCACCTTTTGAAGACATGACGCTGGCACAATGGAACACGGTGATCAACGTCAATCTGACCGGTCAATTCCTCTGTGCCCGGGGAGCGCTACGTGAATTCAAGCGCCGGGGTGTGGTGGTGGAGGTTTCCTGCGCATCGGGCAAGATCATCTGCATCAGTTCCGTTCATGAAGTGATTCCTTGGGCCGGACATGTGAATTACGCCGCTTCCAAGGCCGGTGTGATGCTGATTATGAAAAGCATCGCACAGGAAGTGGCACCTTATCGCATTCGGGTCAACAGCATTTCACAGGGAGCGATTCGTACCCCGATTAATACGGACGTCTGGAGCACATCCGAGGCGTACAACGAGCTTGTGGAATTGGTACCGTACAACCGGATTGGCGAGGTGGATGACATCGGGCGGACAGCTGTCTGGCTCGCTTCGGCCACGCCGACTATGTGACGGGCATCAACCTGTTTGTGGATGGCGGCATGACCCTGTACCCTGGTTTTGAAACAGGAGCTTAACGTTTCCCGGAGGATCTACTGCCGTGCGATGGACAGTGTAATTGTGAGGTGCGTGACAAAGCGTGATCGCATTTTCTTTTTATTGTTTCGTGTAATCAAAACTGTAGTGCTCCCCTGAAAAGCGACATCAATTGAGCACCCTGAGGCGGCAGATAAAATCTTCTTTCCCATTCTTGTGGAGTTCTGCATCCCCGATAGATTCAACCGGGGACAATAACCTTACCTTCGGCACCCCAACCTGGTTTACCTGGTCTCTTGCCACCGAACATAGTCTCATCTCTCCGGATAGGAACCTCAACTCCTCCAGAGAGCTTTGATAGACAGCAAGACGTACCATATGGTAGAAACGTTCAATAGTATGTAGATGTACTGGAACTCGGAACCTTAAGCGATAAGCTGGAACCGCAAGACAAAAAAACTCAAGAAACGTCCCCTTCCAATAGGGAGAAATCTTGCTCCTATACCAGTAAGTATTGGCTCGGAAACGGTAGCTTCTTCGGCATCGTTCACAACGATATCGACCATCCGACAGTTTCCAAAATTTGGTGCACCTAAAGTAGATACATTTTGGCACACCTTAAATATGCAGTCATAATGACCTCTTTGCAATAAATAAAGTTGCCTAAATGTGACATGAACCCATTTTTCTGAGCACGAAATCGGACGGGTTAAGCAAGTGTTTTGCAATTTTGTGCTTCATACTGTGCCTCGAATTCTCCAGGCGCATACCGCTTCCCTTGACAGAGCGACAAATATTTCGCAAATTGGGGTTTGAGAAGGCAGGTCAAATTGTCAAGCCCTGAAGAGAGGAATTAAGACCGCGCAGTCAATGGCGATCTAACGGATATCTTTATCGGCCAGACCGGTTTTGATCCTGACCTGCTGGCGGCTCACAAGTCTCGGGAAGTCGAGCGGGACTTGTTTTTAGACCTTGGAGGCGCCTTCTTTTTAGATAACGCCCGCATAATTATGTCGCTCCAATTCCTCCCCGGCGGATTTGAACTATACAAACTGCAGGTGTCGGACGGCTCCGGGGGTGCTGATGGGGGCTTAGTCTTTAAGACTGTGGCGTCGAAGAGCGGAATAAACGTACGTGATTCATATCACGACGAAAAATTCGAGATTACGAAAGTCAAATTTTTCAAATTTACCTACCCAGCGTTTCCAGGACGGGGGACAGGACAAAATGCGTTAGCGCAGCTACAGTTATTCGGCGAGGGCTTCATGCCGGAGTCTCAGATCGAGTCTACCTTTTGTGGAAGCATCCCCTTTTATAGAGCTGGGGACTTCAAAGAATCTGGTTTCTATAGAGTGGGATGCAGATACGCCGCCAGGCACAGATGTTATCATTCAGACAAAGACAGGGGCTACGGCCGAGACGGAAGTCCACTACTTTGACAAAGGCGGGCTCATAGAATTTGAAAAGGGGGACCAGAAGAAAGCGCGGAAAAAGTATGAAACGAAAGTTAGCCCCCATTCGCCATATTAGACCCGAAAAATGGTTGTCAAAGTCGCCAGAACATGTTATATTACAATAAATAAGACTCATAAATGGCGGATAAATATTGATCATCCAGAGGGTGAAAGAATGAAAGTAGGTTTTGATGGAGGAATAAAGCTTGAATTTCATGGTGCAAAGGTGACATCAAACGGTGGACTTCTTGCGTATCGTGACCTTGATTACGCACTGGGATTATTTGATTCGGTATCAGCGGTTTTTACCGATAAACGCACAGGCCGTAATATCCAACATGATATATCTACTCTCCTGCGTCAATCGATATACAGCCGTCTTGCAGGATATGAAGATGTAAATGACGCCGAGCGATTATCCGTTGATCCCGTCATGCGAGCGATTACCGGAAAGAAGGACAAAGGCAGGCAAGCTGCCAGCTCCAACACGATAGGACGTTTTGAAACTGATATACTGACTCAGCATGACAATCTCAGAAACTTGTCAGATATCAATGGCAAGTGGGTTCAAAAAGCGATGAGTAAAACACAGCATCAACGAATCATTCTGGACATGGACAGTTCGGAGAGTCCGGTACATGGCCAGCAGGAAGGATCAGCTTACAACGGTCATTTCGGATGTACCTGTTTTCATCCAGTGTTCTGCTTCAATCAGTTCGGGGATTGTGAAGGAGTCCTACTTCGCTCTGGTAATGTTCACAGTGCTGATCGTTGGAAGGAAGTTCTGGAACCGATCGTCAAGAGATACGAGAGCAAGAAGAATAGGAAATACTTTCGAGGCGATGCTGCATTCGCAAAGCCTGAGATTTATGATTATCTGGAGGGAAACGGCTATTTGTATGCCATTCGGCTTCCCGCAAATGAGATACTCTATGAAAAGATACGATACCTGCTGACTCGGCCAGTTGGACGACCGCCGAGGAAACCGATTGTATCGTTATATGAATTTCAATATAAAGCGGCCAGTTGGGATCAATCGAGGCGAGTGGTCGCCAAGGTTGAATGGCACCAAGGGGAGTTATTCCCAAGAGTGGGATTTATCGTGACCAACATGAGCGCCAAGCCAGAAGGCGTGGTACACTTCTACAATGGCCGTGGCAGAGCTGAGCAGTGGATTAAGGAGGGCAAGTATGCTCTGAACTGGACCCGACTCTCATGCAAGCGTTTCGTCTCCAATCAGGTGAGGCTCTGGCTGTTTGTTCTGGCTTACAACTTGGGCAACTTCCTGCGACGTTTTGTTCTTCCGAAGAAAATCAAACACTGGTCACTACGCAGCCTCCTCGTGAAATTTATCAAAATCGGAGCGAAGATTGTCAGACACAGCGGATATATTACGTTTCAAATGGCTGAGGTTGGGATAGACAAGAGGTTATTTGCCGAAATATTATCCCGGATTGAACGATTGCGATGTTATTCTGTTTAAACTGCCACATTTTTTTGTGAGTCGATGGAGAGGTGTCTCTAATTGGAGGATTTAAACACAAAGAAAGTGATAATTCAGAGGAAAATACTATTTTAATTGAAAAAAGTACTTGTTGAAAAATGTAAAAGTGGTAATATTAATTCAGAAACAAGAATGTATCGAAATATAATCCCTCATGAATGTGATATGGGGAATGTCGGTTCTTATGCCTTAACGTCGTTCCTATCGTCCTGCCGCCGCTACGCGAGCATATCGAGGACCTTCCCTTTTTCCTTGTCGATTACTTTATTGAGAAATACAATCAGGAGTTAGGTGGAAGGGTTAAGGGGGTATCGTCAGAGGTGATGCAGGCATTTTTGTCCTACTCCTGGCCGGGTAAATCCGGGGTTAGTACCGTTTGGAAACTTTTTGGAGCTAAAAACGTGACCCTCAAAGACGTCTGCAGCAAAGGGGAGGATGTCATTGACCAAAAACTCTGTGGCAAATTTCTAGATGAGGGAAAGAACTTTGAGGTGGGACCCATAGTCACTAAAATCCTCCCCGGGAGTGACTGGAGCGGTTGGAGCCAGCCTTATGAGCATTCGGGGGATAAGATCACGTCTCCGAGTCCCAGAAAATTCGCTTCGATCAGGGCTACGCTTCTGACGGATGATCCCTACGAGTCGGCCACTTTGCGTTCAGTGACACTTAATTTCATAAATCCTGTTGCCGCAAATGTCGTCGGCGAGATAAAACCACCCGTCTGGATAAGCTGGGTGTCAATCAGGAATTTTCCTATTTCATCCGTCCCACGTTCGATTCTGCCACCCAACAGTTCGATGAGATCCTTATTGAAGCGCCTCCCGGCGTCAGGATGGACTTTAAGCAGCTCAACCTGGACATAAGCGTTAGGGAACGTATAAGTTACACCGACCAAAGCGAAGGATTCAAGGCTATAACCGACAATGCTGATTCTCTGTGGGTGCGTCTGCCGAGTCCTCTCAGGACTACTACTGGGACTGTTTTGGTTGAGGTGCAGTTCCAAGCGATCTTATTAGCATTCAGCACATTTTTCAACGGTTCTGTCGCTAACTCTTCCTTAGCGGGTTCATGGCAACGGGTGGATGATGGAGATGCAAACGGCGTTACAGACAGTGAAAGGACAATAGTATTAGCCCTTGAAGGAAATAAGATATTAGACAATATTGTGGTAGATCATGAGATAATTACACCCAATGGAGATGGGATCAACGATGAGATGTCAATAAGCTTTTCGGTATTCCGTGTGGTATCGAGTCATGTCCAGGTTCAAATATACGATCTTAGCGGTAATATAGTTGTTGAATTGCTAAATGATTCCCTCTCTTCTGGGGCATATGGGGTGACCTGGGCTGGCGTCGATAAGTCAGGAGACTTAGTCCCTCCCGGTATATATCTTTTAAGAATTAATGTTGATACCGAATCAGGTTCGGCAGAAAATACTTCTGTCAGCCGGTTAGTGAGCGTTGCATATTAATTCTTACTTGAGGCAGGTATAGATTGAATGGAGAGCGGTTTCTTTGAAGGTCGTGGCTGTTAATTCTTCTTTCGCCACAGTAAGACCTATAGATGGAGATATAAGCTAAGTATTTGGGTACGGATTATGCCGTTCAATAGAAATAGTGAGCTGGTCGTGTTCAATGAAATCATTGAGGTGAACCCATTTTTCTGAGCGGGGAATAGAACAGGTCAAGCAAGTTTTTCGCAATTTTGAAGTTCAAACTGCGCCTCGAGTTTCCCAGGCATCAGATAACCCAACGCTGAATAGAAACGCTGGTGATTGTAAACCACAACCAGAAAGTTGCTCAAATGCTCCAAAGAGAACAATACCGTGTGAACCGTATATGGGTTCGCCCCCGATTGATTCTATCGGGGATTGATGAAAGCGATGGACTTGTACGCAAGCAGCATCTTAACGTTCGAAATCCACGCGAACTTCCTCCAGCTTCGGTGAACGGCAGCCGTTCAGGGATACCAGTGTCGCCTTGTACTGCAACCACCTGGCAGCCCTATCCACTCCATTGATCTGCTCCCCTGGCTCTTCATAGAAACTTCCCTCAGATGCTGGTCCTTTCCACTGGGCGCTTTCAAGCTTGTGCTGGCTCTCCGCCCAGCGAAGCTGGAACTTGACCTGCGTCTTTTCAGGGGTATCCGCCTTCCAGCACAACCTGACCGGCTTGGCGCCTTTCATATCGTATGCCGGCGAAAGATAATTCTCAAGCGGCTCGCGTGTGTGGGCATTTCCGAAATCCCGCGGAGATGCAAGATGGGGTCCCAGACCCGGCAAACGGGTGACCCGGTCGAATGAAATCCCCTCAGGTCCGTTCCAGAAGAGCAGGGAGTCCACCTGGTGTCCGAGATCGTTGCGGTGGCAGACCGTAAACAGGTCGAGGTAGCCATTGCCAGTTATATCAACAGCCATGAAAGCACACGATGAATCGCAGGGGATGAGCAGGGGATTGTCGAAGTCGAAACTCTTTCCATCACCCCAGAAGATGTAGGCTGGCAACTCCCGGGAGAACTTAGTCGAATAAGCCGGGACGAGCAGGTCCAGGTTCCCGTTGTTGTTGAGATCCGCAACGGATATCCGGATGCCTGAGGCGTCTGTGGAATGGAATTCGATCCTGTCCTGACAGTAACCATCCGGGCCCCCATAGAGGAGGTAGAACCCGCTGTTCTCGCGGGCGTAGTGGCCCGTGACCACCACGATCAAGTCCAGCCACCCATTCCCGTTCAGATCGGCGCAGTTTATGGCTGCCACGCCGTCTGGACCGGATCCTTTGATGGGGACCTTCCACATTCTTTCTTCAGAGTATCCGTCAGGACCTCCAAGGTACATTGAAAGGTAATTCCGTTTGTTATAGACGATAATTTCGAGCCAGCCGTCTTTGTTGACGTCGGCGAGCAGGGCGTTTCCGCCGCAGTAGGTCGGCACGACTGTCGAACGCTCGGGCGAAAACCCTGAAGGCGAGCCGTAGAAAATCATTGAAGAGTTTGCCATGGTCTCGGGCTTGTCGTCGTAGGTGTAGGCGACTGCAAGCAAGTCCAGCCAGCCATCACGGTTGAAGTCAGCTACGAGCACGTAAGCGAGGGACTGTCCCTGGCTGGGCAAGATGGAGTACCTGTCCGGCAGCAGTCCGTCGGGGCCGCCGTGAAAGACCCTAAGTCCTTCCGGCGACGTAATCACGAGATCAGTATAGCCGTCCAGATCCAGGTCCGCCAATGCATAGGTGTTACTTTCTCCTCCTGTCGGAAGCTCCAGCCTCCGGGAAGCGTCGTACTCGCATTGCTCGTTACCGAGATAGACGTAGACAGGAAAGTCAGGATCGAACTGGGAAGGGCCGCGAAGTGTATTGTTGAAAATGATCTCTGGTCTACCATCGCCGTCCAGGTCGCCCGCAGTACAGCCCACAGCACCTGTTGTCGACAGCCAAGTCACCCGGTCGCACGAGAATCCTTCGGGGCCGTTCCAGAAAACAGCCGATTCGGACTCATATGCCTTTCCGTTCTGGTACCTGGACGTCAACAAGTCGAGCCGGCCGTCACCGTCGAGGTCAGCGCTCTCCACCCAGCTACAGTACTTCATCGGCAGCACGGCCGCCACGTTGTGCAGGTCGTCCTGTGCCCGTATCTCTACTCCTTCCAGCGTGGCGAGGACAAGCTCGTTCCTGCCGTCGCCGTCCACATCGGCTACTTCCACACGTATTGCGCCCCGGCTGAACATAGTGGTGTTGCCTTCGGCTTCCAGAACCGTAAGGTCGTCGGGCCGAAAGCTGCCTCCCCTGTTCCAGTAGATGTAGATACTGTTCCCACCGGTGAAGATGATCTCCTTAGCCCCGTCTCCATCCAGGTCACCCAGAACAACCTGCATCGCATAATGAGAGGGAAGACTGAGAGGCGAAGTAGTGTCAAAGCCGTCTTCCGTTCCCCAGTAAATAAAAGAGTCGGTATCGTACTCGAATTCCTCGCGGTAGTTGGCCACAACGAGCTCAGGCCAGCCGTCTCCGTTCAGATCTTCGCAGGCGACCGAGAGGGCCGCGACGCCGAGAAGCCCATAGCGCTCTGATGCATCTTTGAACCTGCGTGGCTCAATCTGCTGGTACACGTGCATGAGTCGGGGTCTTCCAGCGTTGTGGTGGTCGACCCATGCCGATGGCAAGATGATGTCCAAGCACCCGTTACCCGTGAGGTCAAACAGGGCCACGTCGTACGCGCCTGCAGTAGGAAGCTCGGTGCGATCTCCGCTCAGCCCGTCAGCGCCGCCCCAGTAAATGTACGAGTCCAGCTCCGATGTAACGCCGTTCTCCGCATTCACTACGATCAGGTCGAGGTACCCGTCGCCGTCGACATCCACGACCCGACTCATCCACCCACTGTCGTTGGGCAACTCGGCCCTGGACCAGTCTCTGCCCACTGCCTCTGCCTGCGTGTAAATCCACGTGGGTCCGCGCTCGATGTAGCCATGAGAGTTGGGGAACACAATGTCCACATAGCCGTCGTCATTGACATCGAACCTGTGGATCGTCTCTATGGTTCCCCTGGCGTTCACATAGAGGTTATCTCCTCCATTCTCGAAGGATCCCCTGGAAAACTCCTCAAAGCCTCTGTGTACCCAGGCAAGCTCTTCAGTGTGCCTCATAGTACCTCCCTATATAACTACTTCATCTATAGACATAGCCAATTTACATAGTACCATATCATAATACGGTGCTTGATAAGATCTATTCCGATGTTCCGGATACAAGGATAAAACGATAGAGGATGTGTGGTAACTCCAAAATAATGATGACAATTATACAACCTGGGGTAGCATATAAAATCTTTTTCTTATTGTTGTGGAGTTTTGGACCCCAGGGATAACTGGAAACGCTTTCTGTTATAGTCATCGATCTACTGGGATATCCATGCGCTCTGCCTTGTCCTCTGTCTTTGCTTCTATGAAGTTGTCGAACTGATTGACCTTGACTTTTCTACCAAACTTCTACTAAATTTCTACTGGAACAAGCGGGAATACCATAAAATAACACGAAACAAGAAGAAAGTCAATAGCCTTTATCTCCAAACAAGACAAAGAGTTAGGAAACAACACGAAACAGGAAGGAAAACCTTTAACAGACTTCAAGCCAGATGCTCTTGCAGGATGTGCAGTGAAGATTTTGGCGCAGAGATGTAAGGTAGAAGAGATGATTGGCAAAGCAGAAAGAGTCAGGAAGAGAATTGTTGAGTTGTACATAGTTTTTGATTCACCAAGACGGGAGTGCCTTGCTTAATTTCTCTTTTTCTTTCTTTTTATTCTTTGCCGGATCTCATGATCTCAAGCAGATATAAAATTTTGATAAATAAGAGATTCTAAAAATTCAGTCGAGCTGACTTTTGGGAAGAGACACGACAGGCATTTAAGGCACTCGTTCATCACGAGCTAACCATAAAGCCTTTCGGTCAATAGTGTGGCATTACGGCTAAAGTTTTCAAGTGTCAGAAGCTAGTAGCGCTTGGGCGAAGTTTTAGGTCCAGAGAAGTAGGATCTATCACGAATACGATACCAGCCAATAGGGTTGGAATCTGTATCGATGACTCTGATCCAAAACTCAACAACTGGGTCTCTTACCTGAAGCAAATTAGCCACCTTCTGACTTGTAAGATCGACTGCAAGGACTTGATTGTCCAAACGGATAAAGCCGGTACCTTCGGCCCGATATTGGAGATATTCAATAGTATCTTTCGCCGCATACTCAAAATCCTTCCTCGCTCCCCTGAACCTATTGTAGTCCTCTACTGAAAGGTAAGAAATCACACCATAGTTGGTTCCACTAATGCTACCCGATTTTTCAGCTATTAATAGACCAGGCGTTATAGTCCTAAAGCGTTTTTGATCGTATGCAATCTCGGCACCTGATTTTACTTTTAGATTCTTTATGACCCACGAGTGGATAGATGGGGCGCTATGGAGTTGTAGAGAATCAGATGGAGACCGAAAACGTTTTCTGCCCTCACCTGGTGCGATACTTGTTTCAAAGGCCACGGCGTGAACAGACAGCAAACTGACGTATACCAAAAGAATCGCTCTGAACATAACGGCGTTCCCCCCATTGTCGGGTCTTTCAAATTTTGCCCATCGTTTCTCTGAATATTATGGGAAGTGATAACTTACTCCTCCATTTCGCTTATGCGGCGACGAACACTCTCTAAGAATCCTTGTGGTATGTGAGTTGGTAAATCCGCGTACATATAGTTCGAGAGGGCCTCATCCCTACAAATATATTCAGGATTACCCTCTATTATTGTTTCGAGTTCATATTGAGCTGCATCCCAGTTCTCTTTGAAATAGTAAATAGCCACAAGATACCATCGAGCATCCCATAATTTCGGATTGAGACTTAGCGCTTTGGAGAACGAATCATGAGCTTTTGAACTAAAAACCCCTTCTTGATTGAAATACACTGTCCCGGATAGAAAATGACCTTCGGCGTTATTAGGATCTTGTTTGAGCAACATCTGAGACCGGAGGAGTCGTCCATAGAGAAAATCTTGCATAAGATGGATCTCAATGTCTTCCGTCGGCTCAAAATCCCTGAATTGCCAGGTGATTCGTTGACCTTCCTGAACGTAACCGGACGGTTCTAGCTTTGTAATCTGGTCAGGATGGGTGTTCCGCAGGGTAATGGTGATTGTAGCATCGCCAATAGTTCCTGCCCACAGCGCACCCGTTTTCAGGATGTATATGAATCGGCGGTCGGACAGTCCGTCGTAATTCGTATTAGATAAAACAGTACAATACCAATTACGTACTTGCACCTTGCTGCCCTTAGTCAAAAAAGGCACTTCAAACGTTTTCCAGTCGACGATCTTTCCCAAGTTAAACGGGTGTACGGGTTCATGTGCTCCAGTTCGTACAGTCACAAACTTACCGGCCATCTTATCATGGAAGTTGTAGAGATCCTTTTCCCACCCCCTTGGGAATCCTACTGCTAGTGTATCAGGGGGGGCCTTCATTGTGCAAATCGAAGTCGCAGTAAACCCGCGCAATACTGTTGTCAATTGTGATTGATACAGATTCTGATACCATTCTGACCGGTACATCTTTACGAGGGCTAATACTTTTTTCGAGCGGTGTGTCAAGACTCCCTTATTTCTCTTATCCTCTCTTAACCTGAGTGAATTCTCATCGGAGTTTTTGCAGCCAGGGCTAACTATCTGGTCGTGGTATTCATCAGTGTTGGTCGATCAGGTGGGAAGATATAAAGATACGGATCAAAGGTGTTGTCCCTGACCTTGTTATGGTGTATGTCCTTACTTGGACGGCAGATGATAGCCTTCTTTCATCATCTTGATCTTATAAAGACTCTCCCCTGCTGTGATGTATAGGGTCGTGCTCTCTGCCCCACGGCCAAATGCGACGTTGGTCGGAACCTCAGTTGGGATGAACGCCAGCTCCTTGCCTTCAGGTGAACGGACGGCAATCCCCGGGCGTTTCAGATTACGCTCGGCCACATAGAGATTCCCCTCCACGTCCACGACCAATCCGTCTGGTCCATCCTCTGGATAGTAGTCAACCAGCACTCTTCTAAAGTTGGCGGTTCCATCCAAGGCTAAGTCATACGCCATCAACGCCATTCGTCCTTTGTGGGGCTTCGCTCCTTGGGGAAGCCGGTTAAAGCCTATTGTACCATTGTCGTTACTTACCACGTATAAGGTCCTCTGATCAGGTGAGACAGCCACGCCATTCGGCTTTCCCGCATCCGTGATAATGAGGTGGACCGAGCCATCCGGATCAATTCGATACACCCCCATCACGGGCTGATCCACCGGTTCATGCCCGAGATACCGGGGGTCACTGAAGTAGATCCGCCTCTTCTCATCAATGGTCAAGTCATTTGGAGAGTTGAACGGGCGCCCATCATACAAGCCGGCGAGGATTTCACTCTTGCCCGATGTCATATCCGTGCGGATTATGCTGCACCCCCCAAAGTCCGCTCCTTCTGCCACCACCATCCGTCCTTGGGCATCAAATTTTATTCCGTTGGACATTCCGCTGGGGGAGCGGAAAATGGCGGTCTTACCGGTCTTGGGGTCAAACTTCCAGATGTGCCCTGCTTGCATTCCTGACGCAGAAGTAAAGGTAATGTCACTGAAGCAGACAGTGCCATCCGGTGCCACGGCGGGTCCTTCTGTAAGAAAACCTTGGTCGAACAGTTTCTTCAGCTTGGCACCCGGCGCGAGGATTCTCGGATCCCCGCTCGGCACCTCTTCTTCCGCTCCCACGGCTGGCCTGCTGGTGACAGCAAGAGCGATGGCGAAGGCTGACGCCAAACAGAAGTTCCAGTGTCGAAGCGGGTGGATGCTCAACATGTTTGGCTCCTTTCTTGTCAGGACACGGCAACTAACTCCTGTACGTGGCCTTTGGTTTTTTAGCTTGATCTATCGGTAACGTTAACGTAAACTCTGTGTCTTTCCCAACTTCACTTTCTACGCTGACAGTGCCTTTATGATGTTGAGTGATATTATAGTAAATCGATAAACCTAACCCTGTCCCGACACCCAGCCCCTTGGTTGTAAAGCCAGGGTCATAAATTCTATTGATATGTTCAGATGGAATACCCTTCCCTGTGTCAGAAATTCTTATACAAACATACTTATCTACTGCAAATGTCTTAATCGTGATAATTCCACTATCTTCGACGGAATGGGCAGCATTTAGAAGCAAATTCATGAAGACCTGGTTCAGCTGGTTGGGATAACAGTTGATCTGCGGAATGTCTCCATATTCCTGGATCACCTCGACTCTATCCTTTAATTCGTGCAGAACCAGCATTAGAGTACTATCAATGCCCTCATGAATATCCGCTTTTTTGAAGTCTGCTTCATCTGACCTGGCAAAATTGTTCAGACTCTGTACTATTTTGGGTATGCGCTGACCTGCAATGCCAACCACTTGATTGTTTTCTGCCAATAGCTTCAAGGCCTTCTGAAATTTGGAATTCCCCTTGATTTCGTCAATCGTTTTTTCTCCCTTTCATTTATCTATTATCGATTGATCGATTGGCAAGATCACTGTAAAGTTACTTCCATTCCCTACTGTGCTTTCCACCCTGATATCCCCTCTGTGCTTTTGAACAATACTATAAGCAGTGGATAAGCCCATTTGCATCTTTACGCGCGATCTGTCCCTAGAAAAACCAAAATCAAAAATATTTTCTAACTTCTCAGGAGGAATTCCCTTACCGGTATCGGAAATCTGTACGTGAATATGACCGTCCTTCCAGAAGTTCTTAATACGAATGGTGCCAGTATCCTCAATGGCCTCGGCTGGATTCAGCAACAGGCTCATAAAGACCTGGTTGATTTGACTGGGGGAACAGTAGATCTGAGGTATTTCTCCGTATTCTTTTACAATGGCAATTCGCTCCTCCAACTCAGACTGAATCAGGGTCAGTGTGCTGTCAAGACCGTCGTGGAGATCGAATCTTTGAAACTCTGCTTTGTCCAGACGGGCGAAGTTCTTCAGGCTTTTTACCAGAGTGTCAATACGTTCTCCGGCGGTAAGCGTGACCTCCACGCTGTCTTTCAACAATGCCAACGGTTTCTTAAACTCTTCATCGCTTTGAGGAGCTAAAACGGATTCGATTTTGGCGATGCATCGCTGAGAGACATCTGCTGCGCTGTTCACCACGCCGATGGGGCTGTTGATTTCGTGGGCGATGCCGGCGATGAGATTGCCGAGCGATGCCATCTTTTCCCGCAGGACAAGCTGATTCTGGGTTTCCGTCAGTTCCCGGAGAGTATTGGAAAGTTTCCTGGTTCGTTGCCGCACTCTTTCTTCGAGGCTCTCGTTAAGTTGAGCAAGAGCATCATTAGCCTTATTCAACTCTCTTAGCCGCTCTTCCGCAAGCATATACAAACGCGCATTATGAATCGCGCTCGCAGCCTGATTGGCTACGATCGTTACCAAAATCTCGTCGCTCTCACGGAATGTTCTCTGTTGGCTACTTTCGACGGAAAAGACGCCGATGAGCGTGTCCTTAATCATGAGAGGGATTGCGATCTGGCTCTCGGCGTTTGCCAGGCCTGGCACTTGAACGATCTTGTCAAGTTCCTGGGCCCTTCCGGCCTGCTCCATCTGCCTGCGGATAGTCGAAGCGTACGTCCGCTGCCGGCTCAGGTTGCTGAGCCGCATCAGCCTGCGCCTTTTGGCGACCATACCGATGACCCCGGTACCTACTGCAACCTCGGCTTGCAACGACCCTGAGCGTTTCCCAGGAGTCCTCAAGCAGTAGGATAATCGAATGGTGAAAATCGAAGAGCTCGTCCATCGTGCGCAGAACGATGTCGAATATCTCCTCGAGATTAAGCGTAGCATTTATCTCCAACGAGATCTGTCAAAGGACGCTGACTTCCGCCGCCTTTTGAGCGAGTTCCTCCAAGATATTTTCACTATTTGCTTGCTTTTCTAACCATCGGTCATTACCCAGAAGACGTCGGCCCCCAGGTCACCTCCTCGATGGATTTCACCCGGTAAATATCGGCCGCTTTCAGCTTGAAGATTCCGGACATTCCCGTCGCCGAAGCGATGGCTTCGATCTGCATGTCCATCTCATCGAATATCGGCCCTTCGGGCTCCGAGTGGTCGTATTGGATATGGATGATCCAGTTGGCGTAGCCCTCTAAATCGTTCAAACAGACGCACGCGTGCGGGTTCTCCCTGACATTGCGGCTTGTCTTGTTGAAGAACTGAAAGGAGAGCGCAACATGCGTCCTATCCACGTAATACACCTGGGAAGGAATCGTCGCGTTGGGGATGCCTTCTGCCGAACAAGTTGCCAGCAATGCGGGTAATCCGTTCTGCATCACCGGCTTGATTTCCTCCGGAAGCTTGACCTCTTCCATCATGCCTCCTCCGCCGGTACGAGCCTGCGACCAGCACCGGGTCCAGGCGTCTGAAGGAAGATCTCCCGCACTTTGAAACTTATGACAATGCTCGGTTTTTGGATGTAGGCCTGGGTCACTTCCTCCGATAAACCGAATAAACTGCTGACGATTTTTCCGAACCGTTCTCTGGATTGCTCGAAAGTGACGATGTCGGCTTCGTCGCACGGCCCGGAGTCAACATATTCTCCCTTGAATTGATAGGTCTCGTGTGAACCGACCTGTTCCACCGTCAGGGCGAACTGACCGTTGTCTTCGAGCGAGCTGATCAGATCTTTGGTAAAGTTTTCCGGGATGGAGCAGCTGATCGTTTGCTGGTCTGGATCGACGCGCCATCCTGACACTCGGTGAAGATGCGGGATGAGGTACTCGTCTCTGGTGCCACAGATGGCAACCGTCGCCTCGTCTTCTAAGAACTTCAAAATCTTTCCGGGAATCATGCTTGACTCCTCTAAATGTACCGTGCTATCCGTTCAACTGGAGATCCTACTGTTGATTAGGACTTCTAAATTCACAGGTTGCTACTCTAGTCGTTTCAGAAGCTTCGGGGCAAGTGCTTCAGATATTTTAAGTATGTAGCTGATCAATTTCTTAGAAGATACAGATTTCTTGCCCGAGCCAAGCTGAATGTATCAGGCATAAAAATAGCTCTCCTAAGTAATAGTGTCAAGCTTTTTTTACACCTTCTTCCGACCACTTCACCAGCCCGGCGCGCTATACTAATCCCCTCTCTAGTACAGGAGTAATGCCGCTGTATCCCTTGAAGAAGCTGTCAACGAAGTTAAAGAACAGGCTCGCAAACCGCAGAAGCATAAATAGGCATTTGTCAACGATGATGAGCAACCTGAATAGGATAGACAGTTTTCAGTTTAAGGTTTGGGATTTGAATCCCTCCGGGCTTGATATCAATATCCAGCGGGAAGCGTCATTCAGATTCGAGACAATATGTAGGAATTGACTTGACTTTTGCATGATAAGAACGTATGTTCTGACCTTGGCATATTAGGCAATATTAGGAGTAGACAGATGAATCATCAGAACTCTGTTGATCCAGATTGTGGGATGACAAAGAGCATACCTTTGGAAGCAGGAGCACTACATGAAGATACTAATAACAGGAGCATCAAGCCGCCTTGGGCGTGCAATTGCGGAGGAATTGGGAAAAGACCATAACCTGCGCCTTGTGGACACTGTCCCGGTTGATGCTGAGGGTGATAATTTTGAATGTGTACAGGGGAGTCTCCTGGATCCTGACGATGCTTGGAAAGCTGTGCGAGGGATCGACGCCTTGATTCACACAGGGGAACCTCCACCAGGACATCCAGATGATGAACTGAAGCGAGAAGAGATGTTGCTTGATCTTGCGACAAGGGGAAGCTACAACATTTTCGATGCTGCCATTTCGGCTGGGGTCAAGAAGCTGATCTGTACAGGGACCTTGGCAGTCTTTCGCACATATCCCGACGATGTCTATATCAGTGAGATGTGGAAGCCACTTCCCTCGCCTGAAATGGAAGAGATGACAACATATCTGGGGGAATTGACCTGTCGAGAGTTTGCGCGAGATTACATGGTCACTGTTACCTGTCTCCGACTCGGAGAGTTAGTAATGGAGGAAGAAGTGGAGCAAGATACCCCTGACCTGATGTGGCTCGATTTGAGGGATGCGGCGCACGCATTTCGATGTGCCCTCGACCGAGATACCAGCAACTCTATCCAGTGGGCGGGTCGCTGGGGTCTGTTCCATATCTGTGCCGACATTCCCAATCCTAAGTTCCTGATAGATAGCGCGCAGGGGCTCGGGTATAAGCCCACTCACAACTTCAGCGCCCATTACGACTCAGAATGAACAGGTCGCACAGATAGGGAGTTATTGATATGAAGGATGTCCTTGTACTGGGAGCATCTGGTTTGATAATGCCTTATGTCACACCGGGACTCGAGTCGGACTATCGCCTGCACCTTGCTGATATAAAGCCACATTCTGACGGAAAGCCCATCAAAACCGTTGACGTCACATCTTACGAGCAGGTGTTGGAGGCATCTCGTGGCATGGACGCAATTATGAACTTTACGGTGGTTCGCCACGATCCCGTCTTGAGCTTCGAGGTGAACATCAAGGGTGCGTATCATGTGATGAAGGCTGCGGCAGAGCACGGAATCAAGAAAGTGGTCCATACGGGTCCACAGATGATCCGACACACGTACGGCCACGAATTTGACATAGACGATGTACCGAGAACACCGGGCACGGGATACTACTACATCACCAAGTATCTCAGCTTTGAAATCTGCAAAATTTACGCACGGGCTTACGGCATCCAGACTGCCTGTTTTGTGTTCAATGGCCTCGATTTCAAGCCGAAAGAACCTGTGTTGAAGAAGGACTTTCCTCCCTTCACGATTGTGTGGGAGGATCTTCAGCACGCTTGTCGTCTGGCACTGGAGATAGAGGAAGTACCCGATCAGTTTCAGATATTCAACATGTTGAGCTATCTTGGTCACGGGAAGTACCTTGTGGACAAAGCTTGGAGAATTCTAGGGTATCAGCCACTGGAACAGGTTGAGCAGTACTTCAAAAGACCGACAACTTCTTAAGATCAACTAATCGTCATCTTACGACGCTGGATGAGCAGATTGCATAAGTAAGGAGGCAATCATTGCTATGAAGGATGTCCTTGTACTGGGAGCATCTGGTTTGATAATGCCTTATGTCACGCCGGGACTCGAGTCGGACTATCGCCTGCACCTTGCAGATATAAAGCCACATTCTGACGGAAAGCCCATCAAAACCGTTGACGTCACATCTTACGAGCAGGTGTTGGAGGCATCTCGTGGCATGGACGCAATTATGAACTTTACGGTGGTTCGCCACGATCCCGTCTTGAGCTTCGAGGTGAACATCAAGGGTGCGTATCATGTGATGAAGGCTGCGGCAGAACACGGAATCAAGAAAGTGGTCCACACCGGCCCAGAGCTTGTCGTACCTGCCTATAACCTCGAATTTGAGATAGACGATGTGCCGCCATCTCCGGGCACAGGCTACTACACAATCACCAAGTATCTCAGCCTTGAGATATGCAAGATTTACGCACGAACCTATGGCATCCATACCGTCTGTTTTGTGTTCAATGGCCTCGATTTCAAGCCGAAAGAACCTGTGTTGAAGAAGGACTTTCCTCCCTTCACGATTGTGTGGGAGGATCTTCAGCACGCTTGTCCTCTGGCACTGGAGATAGAGGAAGTACCCGATCAGTTTCAGATATTCAACATGTTGAGCTATCTTGGTCACGGGAAGTACCTTGTGGACAAGGCTCAAAGGATTCTGGGGTATCAGCCACTGGAACAGCTTGAGAATTACTTCAAAAGGCCGACAGGCTGAATCATCTGTCGTGAGCAGGGTCAACGTTGCTATGACGCTGTACAAATAGAGCGCGTAGATAGGGAGATGGAGGATATGAAGATCACAGACGTTGCGACCTTTCTGATGGAGGGAATCGACCGCCAGTGGTTGTTCGTCAAGATCATAACAGACGAAGGGATTTATGGCTGGGGTGAGGGCACGCTTGAGGGTCATGAGCTCGCCGCTCAAGCCGCGATCCACGCTATTTCAAACCGCATTGAAGGCCGCGATCCTACGCAGATCGAGAAGCTGTGGCAGGCGCTGTACCGCCATGGCTTCTGGAAAGGCGGCGTAGTGCTTGGCTCTGCTATCTCCGCGATCGATCAGGCCCTGTGGGACATCACCGGTAAGGTATATGCCCAGCCCGTCTACAAATTGCTCGGCGGCGCTGTGCGAGATCGCGTCCGGACGTACTCCCATGCACTGGATCCGTTAGAAGCGTGTGAGGTTGTGGACAAAGGCTTTACAGCGTTCAAGACCGCAGGGTGGATTACCGACACAGACGAAACTAAGGAGAAAGAGATTCCAGACGCGCTGCGCGAGAAGATCAAGGCGATGCGCGCCGAAGTCGGCCCCGACATCGACATCATGATCGACAATCATGGCCGATCTCGTCCGAGTGCAGCAATAAGACTGATCAAGGCGATTGATGATTTAGATGTCCTCTTCTTTGAAGAGCCGGTGCCGCAGGAGAACCTCGACTCGCTCGAACTTGTCCGCAGGGCAGGGTTCCACACTGATCTGGCCACAGGAGAGCGCCTCTACTTCCGATGGGACTTTAAGGACCTTCTTGCACGCAGGCTGGTCGACGTGATTCAACCCGATATCTGCCATGGCGGTGGCATCTCGGAACTCCGACGCATTGCGGCTGCGGCTGAAACGGAGCACATCAACTTGGCACCGCACAATCCCAATGGCCCGGTGGCCTGCGCAGCCAGCCTGCATCTCTGTGCGGCGGTGCCGAACTTCCAGATTCTTGAGACGGCGCTAGACATGCCCTGGCACGACAAGGTCCAGAAGAAGCCGCTTAAGATTGTGGACGGCTATTACGAGCTGCCCACAGAACCTGGTCTTGGAATTGACCTGGACGAGGAAGTAATCGCCAGTCGGCCGTTCAACCGAAGCCGCGGATACTTCGGATCCTGGAACGCAGACGACAACTCTGTCGCCGATGTCTAGAGACACCTTCAGGATGACAACGACAAAACGGCCAGCTTCACTCCTGTCGTCTGGCACTGGAGATGGAAGTGGTGCCCGATTATTTTCAGACGTTCAATATTCTGAGCTATCTTGATCACGGCAAGTACCTTGTGGACAAGGCTCAAGGGATTTTGGGGTATCGGTCTCTTGAACGGTACGAAGAGTACTTTAAAAGGCCGATCACCTCTTAAGTAGTATAATAGCTTTTCTATCACAGTTCCGCTGTGAGAATTATTTTTTTGACTCTTGTATGAATCTTTTTGTTATAATTTACGTCTTAAGGACTTAAGCGGGTCGAACATTGAATCTTAAATCGAGGGGTATCTATACGTCTTTATGGCATTATGATCCCCCCTTTTGTTGGGAGAGCCAAATGTCAATCTTGCTTGTTATACTCAGCCTACTGATAGCACAGTCTGCGTGGTCAACGACTGTCCTGAAGCTCGACATATCAGACATGTCCGAACTTGCCCAGACCATAATTACAGGACACTGTCTGTCAAAGCGGACCGAAATTGACCCCAAGGACAACAATATCTATACCTACGCTACCTTTAAAGTCAATCAGGTTCTCAAAGGCGACCTACCAGGCGACTCCATCACCGTTCGACATCCCGGAGGCAGGGTAGGCGATGAAATCTCCATAGTCCCTGGGGTCCCCGATTTCAATCTCGATGAAGAAGTGCTCCTGTTTCTCTCATCCGAAGACGATGCGGGATATCCCTGGGTAGTCGGACTTTCGCAGGGCAAATTCCACATACAAAAGGACGAGATCTCCGGCAAAAAGATCACGTTTGCAGATCCTCATGGACTCTCGCTCTACGATAAGAAAGAAGCGAGAATATCCCCGTCTGCCAAAAGAGTCATTGTCCCTCTTGATCAGCTCATACAAAGTATACAGACCATCCTCAGGACAGAGTCTGACTCTGAGACCGACCCCAGGAAATAGCTTGCCCATCCCGGTGTAGACCTTATGCAAAACGTCCACTGCAAAATGAGAGAAAGTACGCGGATGTCTACGCTGTCTTCTGTCTTCTGTCTTCTGTCTACTTGTTTTATGCTCTTTGTGCTGACGGAAAATTCCCAGGCTTTTGTCAGACAGACCTTCGAGACGGGATTGGGCAGAAATGTGAACTTCTTCTGGTCCAACGCCGAAGCCGGGGTCCCCTACAGCATCAACTCCAGAGGGTCTGACGACATTGGGGACGAGGGCGAATTTGAGGCTATAAGGAGGTCGTTCAAAACGTGGCAGGATGTTCCCACAGCGTTCATATCTTTCAGAGATCAAGGCCTTACTGAAAGATTTGTGTCTTCAAACGATGGGGTCAACCTCATCCTCTTCGACGAGACCGGGTCCATCATCGGTTCCCCACGGGGAAGCGGCGTCATAGCCATAACCAGAACAAACTCAGCCAGCTTCAGCAGCGGAGCTCTACGAGACGCCGATATAATTTTCAACGGAAGGGACTTTACGTTCACTACCGACGGGGTAGGCGGTATAGATATAGAAGACACGGCCACTCACGAAATAGGGCACTTCCTCGGACTCGACCACACAGGACTCATAGGCTCTCCGCAGTTTACTCCCACAATGAATCCGTTCAGCTCTGCCACCGGCCAGACTTTCGGCAGGACATTGGAACCCGACGATATAGCAGGTGTCTCTAGTATCTATCCCACATCTCAGTTTCTCTCCTCTACAGGAACTATATCAGGCAGAGTCACACAGTTCGATGGATCTCCCATCTTCGGAGCCAACGTCGTCGCCCTTAATCCCTTAACAGGACGCTTTGTAGTAAGCACTCTTTCCGGAGCAATTTCAGGGAGAAGAGGGTCAGGAGAATACATAATCTTTGGACTCTCTCCGGGACAGTATCTTGTCTCCATATCTCCTGTAGATGGGCCGATAACAGATGCTAACTTCGGAGGCATCTTTCAAAACTTCGACACTGACTTTGAGAGAGAATTCTTCGACAACGTCCCAAACAGCCAAGATGCCCTTCCAGTAACTGTAGAAGCTGGAGGTGAAATCGGTAATATCAATTTTGTAACGGGATTTACCCTTCCTGGACTTCCTCTCATCAGCGGTGTTTCTATCCTCTCCAACGTAACAAGAATTCTGGACTCCGACCAAGTGGGCGCCACAGTAACCGTCTCTATACGAGACGATGAAGGTATACAGAGTGCCTCGCTATTCTTCACCACAGGGGAGGATGACTTTGATGAAATACCCCTGCTCCGATCCAACGACCACATTTTTGGCGGACAGATCCCTCCCCAAATTGCAGGAACACAGATAAGATACTATATCCTCGCTGAGGATACTGACGGAAACATATCCACATTGCCCCCTCAGGCTCCAGAGCTGACCTTTCAATACCGTATATTTCCCCTCACAGGAGAACCTCTTGCCTACATAGCTGTCAGACGCTCCAACCTCGTCTCAATCATAGATACGGGTTCCTACAACCACGTCGCTCGCATACCCGTAGGTGACAACCCGATCGGAATAGCTATCACTCCCAACGACAGCCTGGTCTATATATCCAACTCCCAATCGGATAACATAAGCGTGATAGAAACTGCCACAAATAGAGTAAGAACCACCATTCCCGTGGGAGGCTCTCCTCTTGACCTCGCCTCCACATCCGACAGCAGATTTGTCTACGTCAACAACTCCGATTCGAACTCCATATCGGTTATAGATACAAGAACAGATAGAGTATCCCATACTAAAACCAATGTGATGGGTCCGTTCGGGATCGCTATCTCACCCGACGATGCGCGCCTTTATGTTACCAACATCAACTTTAACACGCTCACTGTAATAGACACAAGGTCAAACACAATCATTGGCCAAATAGCCGTCGTGCCCAGCCCCCGCTCGGTTGCTGTGACTCCCGATGGAGAAAAGGCTTATGTTACGAGCTTTACGGGGGATGGCATATCGGTAATTGACACGGAGACCAACACGGTTATTACCACAATAGACATCACTCCTGCGCAATCCTCCTTCGGAGTCGCTATTTCACCTAATGACGGGAAAGCCTACGTTACAGATTACCAGGGCGGAAACATCGTGGTCATTGACACACAGCAGGACATAGTCGAAAAGACAATCCCCACAGGAGGGACCAATACCAGAGGGGTCGCAGTGACTCCCGATGGAACGGCTGTCTATGTCTCCAATCAGGATTCGGACAACATTGTGATACTCGGTACAGGTCAGGACGAAATCGTAACTACGCTTGAGATAGGAGAAGGTCCAAGAGGCATAGCAATCAGGAAAAATCCTATCGGAACAGATGTAGCAGAAGAGAATAAGACCGCAAGTCGTCCCCGAGACTTCTCCCTCGAACAGAACTATCCCAACCCCTTCAACCCTCGTACTACCATCACATATGGACTTCCAGTGAGAACGCATGTACGTCTTGCCGTCTACAACGCTATCGGACAGAAGGTAAGAACCCTTATGGACCAGGAGCAAATATCCGGCGTGCACACAGTAGCCTGGGACGGCCTCGACGATGGGGGAGGACAGCTCGCCTCCGGCATATACTTCTACCGCCTCAAAACACAGGACGGATTCACAGCCTCAAAGAAAGCCGTTCTGATTAGATAGATTCTTTTCCATTGACATATTCAAAAGTATGTATATATATTCGTAGGTAGACGACTACGCAAGCAGCCCCGATCTCCGATAGGTTCAATCGGGGATAGATTCAATCGCGATAGACAGCAAACAGGGAGGGAAGGATGTCCCGTCTGCTACCTACTGTCTACTTGTCTGAGGAGGTGTTGTTATCATGCTGGACCTGGTAAAAAAAGCCATGCTCGCCGGAGTAGGGGCTATCAACATTGTGAGAGAGAAGATCGAATCCGTAGCCGATGAGCTCATCAAAAGAGGAGAGATGGCAGAGGGAGAAAAGGCGAAGTTCGTTGTAGATATGACGGATAAGATGGTCAAAGAGGCACAAGAACTCAAAGAGACCATCGGCAGAACTGCAGAGAGGGTCTCATCGAGCATAAGGGGTGGCGGAGAGGAGAAAGCGGGGGAGATCAAGGCCCTTAGGGGGGAACTTGAGATACTAAAAAACAGGATTGCTCATCTTGAAGGGGAAAGTTCCAGAGAGGAAGATACGACCGAAGGCTCATGATAAAGGTCACCCAGAGGAATCACAAAATCCCCCTGCGCAGGTAGAACGAGTCCCTTCCATTTTGGCTTGATCATCATCTGCTCCGACTGATAGTAGATCACAGCCCAAGCGGCGTCTCTTGTGGCCAGACGATCGGCCTCCGTATACAGACTTATTCGCTTTTGGGGATCGGACGTAACCCTTGCGTCTTCCACGAGTCTGTCGAAATGGGGATTGCTGTAACGGGAGTAATTGCCAGATGCTCCTGTCTGGCTTGAATGAAGCAGTATATAGAGAAAATTGTCCGCATCGGGATAATCAGCTACCCAACCCAGCCTGTAGAATTCCGGCTCGTTGTTCTCGCACGCCTGTAGATACGCGGCCCAATCCAGACTTTTGAGTTTCACCTCAACACCTATCTTCTTCAGATTCGACTGTACGAACTGAGCTACCCTTTCGTGGTGTTCGTTCGTATTGTACCACAGTGTGATCGGTGGCAGTCCCATCCCTTGTGGATAACCCGCCTCCTCAAGGAGTGATTCTGCCCTGTCGAGATCGAACTCGTATCCTTCTATCGTCGGATCGTGGCCCGGAATCCCCGGCGGGAGTATTCCTTTGGCTGGAGTAGCCGCTCCCTCCTGGATAACCTGACAGATACTTTCTCTGTCTATCGCATAGCAAATAGCCTGTCTCAACTTGAGATTATCCTTGAAGGGTGGCTTGGAGTGATTGAACCCTAAATAGTAAATGGTTAGCACGGGCCAGACCTTGACCTCATCTGGATACCGATCCACTGTCGCCTTCAACTGCCCCGGCGGAATCTCATTTAGCAGATCCAATTCTCCTGCAAGGTACTTCTGGTACGCCACACTCACGTCAGGGACAACAACATACTCGACGCTCTTTAATTGCGGAACTCTGTCATAGTACTCGTCAAAAGCCTCTAATTTTACGTTTATGTCGTGATTCCATTCCACAAATCTGTAGGGTCCGCAACCTACCGGATGCGACGTGAAATCCTCACCCCAGCGCTCTACTTCTTCCACTGGCACAGCGCTGGCTGCCTCCATACACAGTTGAGCTAAAAAAGGCGCAAACGGCTTTTCGAGCCTTATCTTAAGGGTATAATCGTCAATGACATTAACGCCGTACAGGTTATCTGCGTTGCCCTCCATAAACTCTAGTGACCCCAATATCGGCTCTAACACCCATGTCCTCGGCGACCCCGTTTTTGGCGAGAGCACTCTTTCAAACGAATACTTGAAATCCTCGGCTTTGACCTCCCTTTTGTTGTGGAACTTCACACCTCTTTTCAGATGAAACACATAATCTAAACCGTCCTCAGAAATCTCCCAGCTTTCTGCAACAGCCGGGATCACGTCCATCGTCTCCGGGTCGAACCGAACCAGACCGTCGTATATATGCAGCACAATTGCCGCAGAGGAAGTATCTGTCGAATAAGCAGGGTCCAGAGTAGGCGGGTCTGTGCCCAACCTGTAGCGGAAACTTTTGGGAGTATAAGTTTTATCCCCTGAACAACCGGTTGAAATCAAAATAGCTAATACCCAAAAACACCATTTACGAGTGCAAAACATCTTTTACCTCTTTTTCTATTCCAAGGTTTCATGATCGCCGTTTCATCGTGCAATAATAACCGATGCAAACCATGAAGTCAATAGAAACTTGTTCATCTGCAGATCTATTCAGGGTCATGCAGTTCTGACTCTGGCGGTACCTACTGAATGAACGTCACACTGAGGCCGGGGATGCCTCAGCGTTGAGATTGCTTCTCCAACTTCGTAGCTTGCTTCCACTCCAGCAAAGCGGCCGCGGGACTAGCAATGACCTTGCCTTGACTCCGGCTCTCTGTCATTTAAAGGGCTGAAACCCCGTAGGATTCTCGAAGGATTTCTACAGGTTGGGTGTGATAAATTCATAGCAATTGCGGCTTCTCCGATCAGAAACTCTGGTTAAAGAAATCCTTGACGGAAGTCGTAGAAATGGTTATTATAAACACTCTATGTCCTCTGGCTGGACTTTTCACATACAAAGAACGGAGAGTAGGAGGACGTGACCTATCCACCCTGCTTGAGTCTATCCCCGATTGAACCTATCGGGGACTATCGGGGGCTACTGTGTACTGCTTACTTGAAATGACCCATGCTTAAACGAACCCTAGCAGCTCTGTTATGCACAATTCTAATCTTTTCGGCTTCCTTTTCAAAAGCCCAGGACAGATACCGGTGGCCGATGGACATAGAGCACGGCCTCACTTCCACTTTCTGTGAATACAGAGAGGGACACTTCCACGCCGGAGTTGACCTTAAGACCTGGGGTAGAACTGGTATCCCTGTGCACGCCGCAGAATCGGGCTACATATACAGGATCAGGACATCTCCCTGGGGATACGGAAGAGCCGTCTATCTAAAGCTCGAAGACGGAAACTTGGCCATCTACGCGCACCTTTCTAAATTCGCCCCAGAAATAGAAAAGGTTGTCAAAGCCAAGTAGAGGGAAAACGGCTGGTATACTATAGATTTCTATCCGGAGGAAGGAGAATTTCCAGTCGCCAGAGGACAGATAATCGGCTCGTCGGGCAGGAGCGCGACCAAACACCCACACCTCCACTTTGAACTCAGAGACCCGGACAATCGCCCCATCAACCCCTTGGCCGATCATTTTCTAAGCGTCAAAGACTCCAAACCGCCTGTTCTCGTCAAGATCAGTCTGTCGCCCATTGGGCCTGATTCCTACGTCAACAGCTCGCATACTCCCTATATACTCAATCTCCACAAGGACAAACAGAAGAAGAGCTTTATCAACGATGAAATTCCCCACATAGAGGGGACAGTTGGCCTGGGAATCTCCTCCTACGATATTGCGGATATCGCACGAAATAAGCTGTCCCCCTATCGATACGAACTGTACCTCGACGACAGCCTTCTATTTAGATCTGAGTACAACACCTTCTCATACGAGAAGGCACACAAGATTGAACTTAATTCTGATTTTGGCCTCAATCGAAAGGGATTAGGTCATTTCCAGAACCTCTTCGTAGCCCCCGGAAACGATCTTCCCTTCTATAAAGATCATAAAACTGGAGACGGCCTGTTAAAATCTGAATCGCTCCTTGCGGGGATCCATCATATTACTGTAAAGGTCTTTGACGTCTATGACAACACATCCTACGCTCGCTTCCGAGTCATTGTCGGCGAAAAGCCTCAGATAGACAGTGTGGAAGTGAAGAGAGTTACAGACAGGAAAGACTATGTCCACCTGTCGTTGCAAATATCCGACAGGGACAGCGAACTTTCAGAGCTTATGGTCGAGACATCTTACGACAGAGGAGAAAACTGGGAATCCCTCCTCCGCAATGCCCTAAGCGGAAAAACCTACCAAGTTTCGGACTCCCTGAAGATAAAGAGAAAAAGTCCAGTTATCCTCAAAATATCCGTTTTAGATGCACACGGAATCGGTTCTGAACCCGTCTTCTGCGTCTTGCCTCCAGAGGACATAAGGATGGGCTGGCCACCACTCTTTAGCTGCGACCAAATAGGATACCCCGATTTTATAGAGCTCCGGATTGTCTCAAGCGATATACTATCTGGCCTTCCCTCTGTGACCCTACTTTCAAAGGCCAAGAGACTTCGTGTACGGCAAAGGGACATTAGAACCTACGAGGCGGTAATTCCCTTCCAGATCGGACACGAAGGCATAAACACCGTTTGCATCGAAGGAACTTCTCTTAGCGGCGAAAAGGGGAGCTACAGGACGGTCATATCCTACGCATACATCGGCAGACACACAGGAGGTAAAATAGAATCCTACGACGGAAAAGCCGTAGTAGTTTTCGATCCCGGAAGCGTGTATGATGTCCTCTATCCCCGCGTGGGTTTATTTGACACGAAATCGCCCCCGATTAAATCGGGGGTCGACCCTGAGGTGCCCGGGGGTCTCCAGTTAATCGGGACCGGCTATGCTTTTGAGCCTTATGACGTGCCCTTCGACGGAAAGGCCAGGATCTCTTTGTCCTATCCAGAGGATTTCCCCAATCCTGAAACGTTAGGAGTCTATTTCGCGGACACGGAGTGGGGATGGAAGTTCATAGACAACAACCTGAATACCGATGCAAGGACCGTCTCAGCCGATATTTCTCACTTTTCCAAATATGTCCTCCTTTCAGATCAGATCCCTCCAGATATACACATAGTCTATCCCCGAGATGGAGCCGTCATAAAAGACTTAAATCCCCAACTGCGCGTGAGAATTCAGGACAAAGGATCGGGAATAAAAAGAGAACAGGACATAGAAATGCGGCTTGACGGTTCTCTTGTCATATGCCAGTACGATCCGCCCGAAGAATCCGTCTTCTACAGAGTTGAAGATTCCCTGTCTTCGGGAGAACACACCCTGGAACTTTGGGTAAGCGATATTTCGGGCAATAAAGCTTACGCCCGAAGTCGCTTTAAGACAAGGTAAGTAGAATATGCTCCTCCCGTACAAAGACGATAACCCCACAAGGACATTTCCCTTCATAACGCTTACTATTATAGCTGCCAACATATCTGTCTTCCTCTACCAGACTTTCCTTCTCAATGTGCAGCAGGAACATGATTTCATCCTCAAGATGGGGCTTATCCCCTATGAGATCACACATTTGAAGGACGTTATTTCAAATACCCCGATACCTCTCTATCTTACGCCGTTTACCTCTTTTTTCATGCACGGAGGCCTACTTCATGTAGGCGGTAATATGCTCTATCTTTGGATATTTGGAGACAACATCGAGGACGCGTTGGGACACTTTCGATTCATCTTCTTCTATCTGATGTGCGGCATCTTGGCAACTTCTGCCCACATAATCTCCAACCCCAACTCTGAAATTCCTTTAGTAGGAGCAAGCGGAGCCATAGCCGGAGTGTTAGGCGCTTACCTCGTCAACTTCCCTTCCGCCAGAATCCGTGTCTTTGTTTTCTTTTTCTTTTTCATAAATACAATACGGATTCCAGCCTTTATAGTCCTTGGGATCTGGTTCCTTATGCAACTTTTGAACGCCACCGCTGCTTCGGGAGGGATAGGAAGTGGTGTTGCGTGGTTCGCTCATATTGGAGGGTTCGTAGCCGGAGTTATTCTTATACTCAGATGGGGAGGGAGAAGGTTAAGGACGCCAAGAGCCAACTGGTAACCAGAAACAACGTCATTGCTAGTCCCCGATTGAAGCCCCAATAGATTCAATTGGGGGTCGGAGAAGTCCAGTGTGGACCTAATGGTCAGCGGAGCAATCTCACTGTAAAGACAAAAGCGATTTCGTTTGAGCTGTACAATCAAACAGATGTAGGGGCGGGATTACCCCGCCCCTACGAAAATAGACTGTTATTTCCTACAAGAGGCCATTCTTCTGCAACACGCCTCTCCTTGCATCTACGATTCTCCTTCAGAGCCGCCCCCGAACACCTTCCCAATCGCTATCGCCAGGATTGCGCAGCCTATCGAAAGCTCTACATAGCCCCTGGGACCTGCAATTAACACCTTGTCTAGCGGAGCAAATATAACCCCGATAACAAGCGCTAAAGCCGATATGACTACTAAGATCTGGGCGATGACCTTCATGGTATCCCTCCTTCGTTTGGGGTGATATAATGGGTTAACTAGCGCCTTCTGCCCCTTCTCTAGATTAGTGAGGCTCTATGTTGAAGACCGCACAAGATTTGCGATTCCCCCTCCAACTGCCGCATCCGCTATTAAGATTGCTCGGATGCCCCTTAGTATAGCTCCGGGCTTTGGCTTCATCAGCAAGCGATCTCATTGGTACTTATTTTCTAAAGCTGCCCGGGATCTGGTAACTGCATCTGGGACATTTGCCGTCATCCACAATGTCTAACAAAACCGTATGCCAATCTCTCCGGATGAGTACTTCCCCACATCCATGGCAATAGGTGCTCTGTCCGTCTCTGTCGTGGATGTTTCCCACATAGACATACTGGAGTCCCATGCTTATTGCCAACTGGCGTGCTCTGGTCAACGTCCGGGCGGGAGTGGGCGGTTTGTCCATCATCTTAAAATCTGGATGGAACGCCGTAAAGTGCAAAGGCACATCGTCGCCCAAATTATCTAAAATCCAGCCGCACATCCTCTTGGTCTCATCGACATCGTCATTTTCACCGGGTATCATCAGGTTGGTGATCTCAAACCAGACGTCCGTCTCGTGTCTGAGCCACTTGAGGGTGTCTAGGATGGGGTCTAAGTGGGAGAAGGTCAGCTTGTGATAGAACTCCTCAGTGAACGCTTTCAGGTCCACATTGGCAGCGTCTATGTATTGATAAACGTCCTCCCTGGCCTCCTCTGTGATATATCCGGCCGTGACCATCACGCTCTTTAGTCCCCGCTCTTTAGCGATTCTGGAGATATCAACGACGTATTCTCCCCAGATTGTGGGGTCGTTGTAGGTAAAGGCGATACTGGGACAGTTGTAGGAGAGGGCTAGGGATACCACTTCCGAAGGAGTGGTGTCCAAGCTCCTTTTATCATCTAACCTGGCCTTGCTTATATTCCAATTCTGACAGAACCTGCATCCCAGGTTGCAGCCTGCCGTCCCAAAGCTGAGTATACTGGTGCCGGGGAGGAAGTGATTCAGCGGCTTCTTCTCCACGGGATCGATAGCGAATCCCGTGGATTTCCCATATCCGGTCGAGTACAATTTACCGCCGATATTCTTGCGGATAAAGCAGAATCCCACCTGTCCCTCTCCGATGTGACAGTATCGAGGACACAGTGTGCAGAGGATCTTACCCTTCTGGTCGTACTCCCACCATTTAGCCTCCTTCAGGTCCACCTCATCCATCAAAGTAGGTTCGTCCATTATCTATCACCTTCCAGCAAATATTATTCCTCGGATACATGACGTTCCTGACATCGTAAGGCATGTCCCGAAGGAGAAAACGAAGCTCAAACATAAATCTCATATTAAGCGAAGTGTCGGTCTACAGTTCATTAACAGTTTTCAACAATTTCTTTAGAGTACAGATATGTCTTTGCAGATCATTCACTGAGGGAATTGCGAATCCATGAACAAGTTCATTTCGGAATTGGCGCATCAAGTTGAATTCTCGAAAAAAGAACTCAGGAAGAATGTTTGTTTGCTCCAAATATCTAATTACTGTAGGCAGTAACATCGGGGATCTTTCGGGGATCTTTCGGGGATATCTATCGCGTATTTATCTTTCAGGCGAATAAGTTCTTGTTCTAATCTTGCCCAATTACTGATGAACTCTCCGGCTAAACTATGTGGCTTTTCTTCGATTAAGGTTTCTATAGCAACTTCGAATAAGTTAGAAAATAGAATTTTCGCGATTTCAGCGTATCCCTCAGCCTTTCCACTTTCGACAGTAATACCGTTTCCCTCGTGGTAAAGTTGATTCCGCAAACGATGATACCACTCGATGTCTCCTAGCTCAATGCCAACTATCTTGTCAGGTGCAAATTCCTCGAAGCCATCAAGTAGAGACGAAAAGCTTTCACTGATTTCATCGTATTTTCGTCATGACAACCCCTTAATACCAGTCACTCACCGAGGAAGACCAAGATAAGTTTTGATCATTAGTTCAATGGCATTGTCTATGCTAATCATTGCTATTCGTGCATCAAAGTCACTTCCGAGTTGTAGATGTTCTACACCGTGCTTCAAAAGTTCTAGTGGCCCCTCTATCCAAGGTTTAGTCGGCACCTTTGTACCCCAGTTTAGCTGTTTCCCTCACGACAACATAGGGGTATCGTAACGACAACGATCGCATACGGTTCCTGTTAATCAATACACCCCGATGCGCGAGGCACAGTCTCCAGCACCAGCAGTTCGTGATCGAGCGAGTATTCAGTCGTCTTTGCTACGCTTATGCCGGCAACGAAGGCTCTCAGCCTCTCCACATAACAGGCGAGATCCTCCACATCGACCGTCAACCATCCGTTGACGTAGGTTTCGTTTACCCCGGAAGACGCCGCCCCGGTATCTTTGTCCGGATCCGCCAGAGATATTCTGCGCCAGTAATGTAAAGTAGCGTAAGGTCGGGTCCGGCAAACGAACAGTTGGTAGGAGGAGCGGGAGTCTTAATAACCGTCAAGAGTTCCCCTTGGCGCGAGAAGATGTGGACGCCAGCTTTTTCCTCCCTTCCCGCTGTAGCCCAGATGTTCCCTTCTGAGTCAAGCTTCATTCCATCTACACCTCGACCGGTCCCGAAATTATGCAGGATTTTTCCATCCGACAAGGTGAGATCCTCGTTTACTTCAAAAGCGACAAGATCGCGCTTTCTATTCGGATCGTGCGGGCTGTCCGCCACGTAGAGGGTCTTATAGTCAAGAGAGAAGAGGATCCCATTCGGACGCGACAGGCTTTCGATGACTCTGGTGAGACTCCCGTCTTGTTCTATCCGATATACGGCCTCGCAATCCTGCACCACGCCTTCGTAGCTTCCGTACCGAGGATCGGTAAACCAGATCCGCTCTTCTTTGTCGATAACCAGATCGTTGGGGCTGTTGAGACGCTTCCCCTCATAGCGATCCGCCAGCGTAACCACCTGTCCGTCCTTCTCCGTCCGCGAGATTCGTCTTCCGCCGTCTTCACTGTCCCCCTCACAGGCTGTAAGCCTCCCCTCCAAGTCGAAGATTAGGCCATTTGAGCGATGGCTCGGCTCTCGGTAGACGCTCAGGTTGTCCCCGGCAGAAAGCTGCATAATGCGATTGTTGGAAATATCGGAAAAGTAGAGCACACCCTCTGCCGAATTCCACACAGGCCCTTCAGTAAAGCCAAAGCCTCGTCCCACTTCCTCAAGTTCTGAGCCATCCGCCAGAAAGTCGTCAGCCGATGCCATTTCACTATTCCCTTTCCTATTTTCTGGGCAGGCACACGGTTCCGCCCCAAGAGATCTCAGTTTCGGGTGAGAATACTGTGGACAAGATTATAGAGATCTAGAATAGTAGAAACCATACCAGAGGGTGAAGTGCCCTCTCTACGAGATTGCTTCCCTTCGCTGGCAATGACGGTTAAGAGGACTTACAATAGAGTTGCGTGGTGAGTCCTGCGGTCATTGCGAGGGGTGGAACCCCGAAGCAATCTCCCCTGTATGCTTTCTACTGACTACTGTCTATTGCCTTATGCCACACCTGTTCAAATCTATCTTTGGGCGAAAAGCCGAGTATCCTTTTAGCCTTCACATTGGAAAATTTGCCGTGGGGGATGTCGGTAGATATATAGAATGTCTCGTTCTTTGAGGGAAGATTGTTCAGATCGATTTCGAGTCCTAAATAGAACGCCTGGCTCGCGTCCCTCCAAGAAACTACAAAAGGAGTTAAATCAGTCCCCGGTTTCGTCTCGGCAGGATTGTTTGGATCTCGGAAATTGTAGAACAGAAAGTGCATCACATACACATCGTAATGTTCCGTAAATACCCTGCATATCTCCTGACCTACAGACTTGGTCAGAGCGTATAGATTCGTTCCCGAATGAGACGTGATCTCCTCATTTATCATAAAATCGTAATCCTCATAGGTAGGTCCGGAAATCGCAAAAAACGGGCCGGTGTTTATGACCCTTTTGATATTATGCTCAACTGCCGCCCTCATGGTGTTATAACAGCCAAGGGTGTTCACATCAAAGGCTATCCTCCTGTGATCGCGAAGGACAGAGCAGTTGATAATAGCGTCCATCCCCTCCGCCGCCTTCACAACCTGATCTGTCGAGGACACATCTAGACTGAACGACTCATGCTTTGTATCTTCTACAGGTTTAACATCGGTAATCCTCAGATTGTGATACGGCTCCAGCGCTTTCACAACGTGAGGACCCAAGTAGCCGTTTCCGCCTAAAATCAATACGTTCATAGTCTATCCCTCGAAGTTGAACTTAGGATTGTAGCCTATAGAACCTTTAGCTCTGGCGACTGTGAAGCGGGAACTGGGCGATTCAGTCTGGATGTGAAAGACCGACCACTCCGAAAGATCAGCATGCAAAGCGCAGTCAAAGGCATGAACCGCATCCCTTACCTCGACCCACGTGGAATCGAAGGGTTTGCCTTTGACATCAGCTTCTCGCACGACTTTCCCCAATCTCAGACATATAATGTCAATGTCTGGCGTCCTGGCGAATTCCTTGCAGATAAACTCGCTCAGATGCTTCCCCAGAATGTATGGATCTGTGGACGGAAGCGGCTTCCAGTTCTCATTTACAGTTACGTCCTCATCGTACTTATCGAACAGCGTGAGAGTGCTTGTGTAGATCGCTTTTTTGACCCCTTCCTCCACCGCCGCCCACAGCAGATTGTAGGTGCATCTGGTGAGAAAGTCTATCTTTGTCCTCTCCGAATCGTCAGAAGCACTAGGAGGAAGTTCTGCCATATGTACAATGGCGTCCATTCCTCTCACCAACTCGTTTGTCTTTTCATCGTGGCCCAGATCGCTTTTGACAAACTCAAAATCGGTCTGGACATCTACTATATCGGTCAATCGGATTTGATGGTCTTTGCTAAGGTATGCAGCTAAATCCTGAGATAGATTTCCCGCTCCCCCCGTAATAAGGACGTTCATAGCATCATCCCCACAAGTTACTTAATGGTATTAGCCCGAATAATTCACAAAAAAAGGCCGTGTATTAATTAAGGGGCCGTGTATTAATTAAGGGATTGTATTAGATTATAGTTATGCCGTTTAACCACGTTCGGTGTCATTGCGAGCCGAAGGCCAAGCAATCTCGATTTTGTGGTAGATGTAATACTCTCCGGCTCTCATAGGAGACCACTATAAAACCTTGAGATTGTTTCGTCGCTTTGCTCCTCGCAATGACTCCACCAAGTTTATGAATTAATCGGGTTAGCACACCTAATTGTCAATTGCGTTCTTGCAGATTATGAGAAAAGCAGCTGCTTCTGCTATTTCTGCTATTATAGATATATTATTAAGCAAAGTCAAGCCCTTTTTCCATTTCTCCCGCGTCTTGTTTTGCCTTATGCCACAACTTTTCAAATCTATCTTTGGGGGAAAGGCGAGTATCCTTTTTGCCTTCGAGTTGAAAAATTGATTGTGGGCCATGGCGGTGCATATATAAACTGCCTCGTTCTTAGATGGAAGATCGTTCCAGTCGATCTCAAGTCCCGGACAGAACGCCTCTCCCGCGTCCCTTCAGGACACTTTACAGGGAGCTAAATCTGTCGCCGGCTTTAAACCGGGATCGTCCGGATCTCGGAAATTGGAGAACAAGAAGTGCGTCATATATATATCGCAATTCTGCGTAAATACGTTGCATGTCTCCGGGCATATCTCCGGACCTACAGACTTGGTCAACAGGTATAGATCCATCCCCGCATGAGGTGAGGTCCCCTCATTTATCATAAAGTCGTAATTTCTGTAAGTAGGTCCGGCACTTGCTAAACACAAACCGGTGCCTATGGCCCTTACGATATTTTGCTCTATTGCCGCCGTCATCGTGTTATAAAACATAAGATCTTTCACATCGCCGGCTGTCTTCCTGTGATCACGGAAGACAGAGCACTTAATGCTCGCGTCCATCCCATCTGCCGCCCTCATAGCCTGATCTGTAGAGGATACATCCGCAATGAGAAACTCGTGTTTCGTACCTATAGGTCTTATGTCAGTAATCATCAGATTGTGATACGGCTCAAGGTTTTCACAACTTGAGGACCCAAACATCCGCTTCAACATAAGATAAGTACGTTCACAGCATTGTCGCCGCAGATTAGATATGAAATCTGCACGACTCATTGTGAATTGTCCTCTCCCAAACGATCATAAAGGCAGATGTGATTTCAATAATAGACATCTTATTATGCTAAAACAAGCCTTTTCCCCACCTGTTCACGGATATGAACTCTACATATTATTCAGTAGTGATGCTTTATTGATAAATCTGTTGACATCTTTTCCTTTTGATAGTAATATCAAGTTAGCAAAAATCCAACGTTGAAGAAAAGGGGATATACATCTATCGAGCACGAGGCCAACAGCGAGGCACAAGAAGATGTCCTAAATCATTGGGATATTGCAAACGACTTATGGTTTAAAGAATGCGCTTGAATATAGCGCGGTTTTATATTATCATGTGTTCTTAGACTTAGCTTGTAAAGGCGTAGTTCGGTAATCCTACAGGATGTAGAGGATATGAACATAAAAAATTTCACTGTGGAAGAGGCCAATAGACTCCTGCCTCAAGTCGAAGACTGGCTGAAGCAACTGGATTTAAGACAGGAGGAATTGGAATCAACAAGGCAGGCGTTAGGCGACATAGAGGATAAGATCGCAGGCAACGGCGGGAATAAGAAGGGCGCCCCTGTTGTGGCCGCTCAATTCAAATTTAACGAGACTGTGCAGAAGCTCCACGATATCGGATGTGTTCTGAAGAACATCGATGTGGGGCTGCTGGATTTCCCCGCCTTGAAGGATGGGCGGCAGATCTGGCTCTGCTGGAAGAGGGGTGAAAAAGAGATAAAGTTCTGGCACGAGATGGACAGCGGGTTCTCCGGACGACAGCCGATAGAAGATCTGTGATCGTCGTAGATAACTGTGATTGGTGTTGTGGGGGTATTCAAAGTACAAAGGCTTCTAAAGCGATCAAAAGTATAATGGACCACAAAAATATTGAAGAACTCCTGGGGAAAAATCCGAGCAAAACTGAACTTCGAAGGAGGCGAAGTATATGGCATTTAGCGATACTTTCAGATTCTATTCCCCTACACGTATCACCCTGGGAAAGGGAGTTGTAGCCAGACTTCCGAATGAGTTGAGAAACCACACCGAGGATACAGGATTAGTCGTAACGGATAGGGGTTTGGTTGAGGCCGGGATCGTGGAGAAAGTTACCCGAATATTGGACGAGTCTTCCATCGCTTACGAGCTGTTCGACGAGGTTGAGCCCAATCCTCCCACCCAGAACGTGCATGCTGCCTGTGAGAGATTCAAAAGCACGGGATGCAGCTTTATTATAGGTTTGGGCGGTGGGAGTTCGATGGATGTTGCGAAGCTCGTAGGAATCTTAGCAGTGAAGGGCGGTAATATACTGGACTACGTGGGTGTTAAGGAGAAGGTAGGGGTAGATATTCCTTTCTTGGTGTGCGTTCCCACCACCTACGGCACGGCCAGCGAGGTGACTCCTTTTGCTGTCGTGACGGACCAGGAGAAGCACACAAAACCAGTTGTGACGAGCCCGCATATTATTCCAAAAGTGGCACTGATCGACCCTGAGCTTTCAGTGGAACTCCCTATGGATGTCGGCGCTGCGACGGGCATGGACGCCCTGACACACGCAGTGGAATCTTATGTGAACTGGAATTCAAGTCCGATCTCCGGGGCTTTGGCCCTGGAGGCGATAAGGATCATCTCAGAGAACATTAGACAGGCTGTGTCCAGCGATAAGAACATCGAGGCGACAGAGAACATGCTCACAGGGAGCACTATGTCCGGGATGGCGTTCTCCCAGACTGGTTTGGGGAATGTGCACGCTATGTCGCACCCACTGGGAGGGCACTTCGACTGCCCTCACGGGCAGGCTAACTCTGTTTTGTTGCCGCATGTTATGGAGTACAACCTTATAGCATGTCCTTCCAGGTTCGCGGAAATAGCCGCCTCTATGGGCGTCTGGACAGACGGATTAGATGATATGGCCGCCGCGGAGGCGTCCGTTGAGGCTGTAAGGACGCTGTCCTTGGAAGTGGGGATACCGGATAATCTGGCTCAGCTGGGGATAGAAGAAGATAGGATACCTCAAATGGCCGAGGACGCTATGGGGAGTCGAAACGTGTCGATAAATCCCAGAAAGACCACTCTCGACGATATAATTGCTCTTTTCAGGAGGGCTATGTAGATACGGATCTGCAGGTTCCAAATGTATGCTGTGACAGATGGAGACTTCTCGGCAAGAACGATAGCATGCGCCGCTTGCACACGCTCAAACATGCCCCCGGAAATTTGGCTAAACTCCAAATGAGGAACTGTGCGATTAAGGAGGCAGCACGATAGACCAGTTCCGGGTTGTGTCGCATTCGGAGGTAAAGGACACCGACCTTCAAGACTACACTGCGCAGCATCACACCGAGTGGCTCTGTTCAGCGGAGGAGTAACTTTAGCACAAGTTGTTGGTCGATACGGTGACGACGCGGAGCTTGTGGTGTAAAATGTGGAAAGATGGGCACACCGTACGGAATCAGGTAACCTTCTACAAGCCGCTGATATCAACGTAAGAGTTGCTATTTAAGAGCCGATCCTTTAAGCCAGAGTGTAATGAACTCAGATACAATGGCCCAAGTCCTTGGAATATGCTCTATGCAACAAAGAGGTGTATGCTTTTATGGAAAACCTCCACACGTTCTTTGATCAGATATGGAGTCAGACCACACTCTACCGATTTGGAATCGCCTTCGGCATCATCCTCGGGGCTCTGGCGGTGCGCACGCTTTCCTTATACCTCCTCAGCCACTATGTCTTGCGCCTTACCCAGCTAACTGATACGGACATAGATGACCTAGTGATCAAAGCGCTGCGAAGGCCGTTAGATGCGGGCATCGTCCTGGTTGGCATTTATCTTGCCATACAGAGCTTTAAGCCTTCACCGCAAGTTCTCGAGTGGACTGGCACTCTCTTTTCCGTCCTCTTTTTGGTTCTCCTGGCCTGGCTTACGCTAAGGCTTGTCAATGTCCTTACCTATTGGCTACAAGGCTGGGCGGAAAGGGTTGAGTCACCCCTGGCCGATCAACTGGCCCCCCTCATCGGTCAGGCGGCAAAAGTACTTATTGGTATATTGGTTTTCCTTATGATCATCCAGAATATGGGCTACTCAATATCTGGTCTTATCGCTACTCTCGGAGTCGGAGGTTTGGCTGTGGCTCTGGCAGCGCAGAAGACACTTTCCGATTTTTTCGGATCTATTATGCTCCTTATCGACCGCCCCTTCGTGGTAGGCGACTGGATCAAATCTCCGGACAGCGGTATCGAGGGGACCGTTGAACGAATAGGTTTTCGGAGCACTCGCATCCGCACCTTTGAACAGACCTTAATTACCGTCCCAAACAGTCGTTTGGCGGACTTTGTTACCGACAACATTTCCCGTCGCGGCGGACGCCGCGTCTGGATCACCGTAGGCGTAACCTACGACACCAAAGCCGATGAGATGCGAGAGGCCGTCAAACGGATCGAAGATATTTTGAAGGAACATTCTGAAGTAAGCAAAGAATTCTTTCTTCTTGTCTACTTCACCGACTTCGGCGACCATTCCTTGGAAATTATGGTCTACTACTTTACAAAGAGCATAGCCTGGGCGGACTACTTGCGCATCCGAGAGGATGTCAACCTCAAAATAATGGACGCACTGGAGGAAATGGGACTTTCTATCGCCTTCCCCACCCGCACGGTACACCTCATAGATGAATCGGATAAAGACAGAAACATGCGTATATCGCAAGAGACGGAGGTAATAGGGACTGATACGGATAAAGAGTCTCTTGGCTCAGACCTCGGATCTGTTTAAGGTCAAGGAGAAGATTCAGAGTCCAAAGAGTAGTCTGGATCAATCCCAATAATTCGGACAGAACGACCTGTTTGTCTCTGTGTCCAGCCTAAAGCATCAGATTCCTTATCTTTCCTGCAGCTTCCACCGTCTTTTCTACGCTCGGAACGAGGGCAAATCTGACATATCGGTCGCCGGGGTTGAGTCCGTCCTCTGTGGAATCGCTTATCCAGGAGCCGGGCGTTGTGACTATCGCAACTTCGGGAGAGAGCATCGTTGTGGCAAATTCGACCGACGTCACACCTTCAGGGATTTCTTGCCAGATGTAGATAGTCGCCTGCGGCGAGCAGTTGGGTAGTCCCGCATCTACAAGCGATTCCACCATTATGTCTCTTTTCGTCCTGTAGTCCTTCCGCATCCCTTCGACGTGCTCTTCGTCCCAGAGTGCGGCTATTGCCCCGTCCTGTACGAACGTAGGGGTGCCTGAGTCTATATTGGTCTTGACCTTCTTGAAGACATCTATTACCCTTCTGTCGCCTGCCACCCATCCTATCCTGTAGCAGGTCATCGCGCTCCTCTTTGAAAGGGAATGAAAAGCTGCGACTCCCTCTTTTGTTATCTCAAGGATGCTGTGCGGTTTTTCGTCGAAATAGAGTTCAATATAAGCTTCGTCCGAGGCGATGATGATATTGTGTCTGTGCCCGAACTCGACTATCTTTTCGAGGAAATCCTTGGGGGCTATCGCACCCGATGGACTGTTGGGGTAGTTTATCCACATGATCTTGGCTCTACCCAGGACTTCCTGGGGGATAGAGCCGAGGTCGGGCATAAAGCCGTTCTCTTTGAGGAGAGGGACGAAGTAGGATCTTCCCTCTGAAAAGAGGACTCCCCTTGCTAATGGAGGATATCCGGGTGTTGGGACTATCACGTAGTCACCGGGGTTCACGAAGCCCTCTGAGAAGTTGAAGACCGCCTCTTTGCTTCCGATTGTGGAGGCTATCTCCGTCTCGGGGTCAAGCCGGACTCCGAATCTCCTCTCTGTCCATTCGGCTACCGCCTCTCTGTACTTGCGGGCGCCTATGTAGCTCGGATAGCCAGAGCTTTTTCTCTTTTCTATCCCTTCTATTGTGGCGTTTCGGACTATTTCGGGCGTGGGGATAGTGGGGTCTCCGACGCCGAAGTCTATGGGTTCTATTCCGGCTCTTCTGAGCTTTTCGACTTCTCTGTCCACTTCAGCAAAGGCGTACGGCCCAATTGACTGAACCCTATCCGATGGTGTAATCCGCATATATATTCCCTTCTAAAGTAAGTAGACAGGGGCATTTCCTCCCCTCTCTTGTCCCCGATAGATTCAATCGGGGATTAGTTCCGCCCCCTGTCTACGCCGGGTCGGCTTTGGCACATCACGGCGGCCTTACTAGTGCAAAGCTTCAGTCATGGCGAAAGGGGCATCTAACCCGAATAATTCACAAGAAAAGGTCGTGCATTAATTAAGGCATTCTATTATATTATAGTTATTAAGGCACTCTATTATATTATAGTTATGCCGTTTAACCACCTTTGGTGTCATTGCGAGCCGAAGGCGAAGCAATCTCGATCCCGTGGTAGATGTAATACTCTCCGGCTCTCATAGGACACCACAATAAGACCTTGAGATTCCTTCCCCGATAGACTCAATCGGGGACCGCTTTGCTCCTCGCACTGACTCCACCAAGTTTATGAATTAATCGGGCTAAGAGGTCTTAAAATGGTGAAAACTGAGTTAAATTTAGCGTGTATAGCACATAACCTCCAAAAGATGTGGAGGTTAAAAGCAGCTAAAGACTGCTAAATTATATGTTTTTCTTTAAATAATGATTTAATAAGTAGATTGTAGGACGGTGTCCCTTGTTATACGTTTTTTTCTGCAAGAAAAATTCCGAAGCGAAGCGTAGGCATAGTATGACGCAGGTCGGCAAAGAATTATAACCAACGTCTTTTATTGTACAAGTCATATCCGATTTTAATAGCTTGCGATATTTGTTTCTCTAGTTTCTTATCCAATGATTTGATGTGAAAGCAAGATTTTCCTTTGAGTAATTTTATTAATTCAGGCTCGAATACTTCTTGGAGTTTTGTTTCAGCGTAGATTGGCATGAAATAGAAACCTACATAGTTGCTTTGGATTATCAATCCTGCAAAATATACTTCTTTTCTTTTTCTACCAGCAATTTCTACTTCTTTAAATGACCAAAGATCATATTTGCTATCTAGATCAAATTTTGGTTTCAAAGGATTTTCATATTTTTTCAATAGCTTTTTTAGTCTATTGAATATATGAATTAAATCATTCTGCATAATACTGATTGAATAAGAGAATTATATAAATCTTGCTTTTCCGACCGAGTAATATTGCACATAACTGTATTTATCCGACATTCCCCATATCACATTCATGGGGGATTATATTTCGATACAATCTTGTTTGTGAATGAATATTACCACTTTTACATTTTTCAACAAGTACTTTTTTCAATCAAAATAGCATTTTCCTCTGAATTATCACTTTCTTTGTGTTTAAATCTTCCAATTAGCCCGGATTATTCACAGACTTGGCTTGAATGTTACATAAGTTACTGTTATACAATAGCTTGTTGACTGGCAAATCCGCTGGTTTTTCAAATGAGACGGAAAAATTAAAAGTCCAGTATTGACAGTAGCTTATCAGAGATCCATCAGAATTTATGAATAATCCAAGTTAATAGCCTTCGGGGAAAGCGGCTGAAACGGTCGAAGCAGATTCATAGGTTGGAGGCAGTTTGTCGCTCACAACATATTCAATGGGTCAACGTCAACACTCACACTTACTCCGCTCTTAAGTGTTCCTATCTCCTTTGATGCTTCCTCGACTAACCTGTGTATCGCCCTTGCGCTCGATGATTTCAAGACCACCTGATAGCGGAAGTTGTCCTTGATCTTACCGAGCGGGGCCTGCGCAGGGCCCAAGATCTCTATCGGAGGATCGTCTATTCTCCCTCGCAGAAAAGAGGCGTGTGATTCTGCTAACGAACAGACTTTGTCTTCATCCGTCCCCTTAAATACTATATTAATCAGCCTCCCGAAAGGAGGGTAGCCCAACTCCTCTCTATTCTTTGCCTCTATGCCCCAGAACGCTTTGAAATTGTGATCCTTGGCGCACAAGATTGCTTGGTTTGAAGGCTGATATGTCTGAATTATCACTTCGCCAGGTACGTTGCCCCTTCCGGCTCTGCCCGCCACCTGAGTCAGAAGTTGAAATGTCCTTTCGCTGGATCTGAAGTCCGGAAGATTCAGCGCCGTATCGGCGGAGATGACACCCACTAGCGTAACTGCCGGAAAGTCGAGCCCCTTAGAGATCATCTGCGTTCCCAGTAGAACGTCCGCCTCGCCCTTTCTGAAGCTCTCCAATATCGTGTCGTGAGCGCCTTTGAACCTGGTCGTGTCAATGTCCATCCTCAGCACCCGAGCGTTCGGAAAGTGTCCTTTCAGGACATCCTCCACTCGCTGAGTCCCCACGCCCCTGTAGTTCAACTTGTATCCGAGACAGTCAGGGCAGGTGGTCGGGACTCGGCTTGTGAACCCGCAATAGTGGCATAGTATGCACTTTATGCTTGAGGTGGAATGATACGTAAGTGAAACCCTGCACCTTTTACACATGAAGACGAAGCCGCACTCACGGCACTGTATGAAGGGGGAATAACCCCTCCTGTTCTGGAGGAGTATGATCTTTTCACCTCTATCTAAGACGCCGGAGATCTTCTCCATCAGAGTCCCCGAAAAGATGGGGGTGCTCCCACCTTGTGCCTCCTGCTTCATATCTACAATCGTCACCTTCGGCAGTATCCTGTTATCTACCCTGTCCGGCAGTTCCAAACGGAGGAGCTTCCCGTTCTGGCTATTGTGATACGATTCTAAACTGGGAGTCGCCGATCCCAGGACCACCACGGCGTTTTCGATCTTGCCCCGCATCAACGCCACGTCTCTGGCGTTGTACCTCGGAAGTGTATCCTGCTTGTACGACGAGTCGTGCTCCTCATCAACCACTATCAGACCCAATTTTTTCACGGGAGCAAATATCGCAGAGCGCGCTCCAACAGCTATCGGACGCTCGCCATCCTTTATCTTCCTCCACGCATCGTATCTCTCTCCATCAGACATATGGCTGTGCAGGACAGCTACCTTATCCCCGAAATTAGACTTGAACCTCCTGACAGTCTGAGGGGTCAGTGAGATCTCCGGCACCAAAACGATGGCGCCTTCTCTCCTTTCGACGATCCTGCTGATGGCCTCTATATACACAAGCGTCTTGCCGCTGTCCGTTATCCCGTGCATCAGGATGCCCTTAAATACGCCCTTATCTATCGCATCCGTGATCGCTCTCAGAGCACCTCTTTGAGCTTCTGTAAGCTTCAGGTCTGTAGGTTCTTCCACATTTAGATGGGCGAACGGATCTCGTACGATCTCTTTAAGATGGATCTTTACTAAGTTACTCTTTTTCAGACTCTTTATCGTCCCTGTACCTATCTCCTTTTTCCTTAGGTGTCTCCACGACATTATCCCGTCGTTTTCCCATAATATGCGCAGACACTCTGCTCCCTTAGGAGCCCTGCGCTCTATACCTGCAATCTGTGCCTCTATCGTCTCCGCATCCCCTGCGACCAGAGATACCACCTTTTCGCTTTTGATCTTAACCCTGGGTCCTCTAATCTTGTGTTTTATCTCCACATAGCCCTTACGTTTCAGGTCGTAAGCTGCAGAATATAGACCAGGACTGCCAAGGAGCCTCCTCAATTGATGGAAACTTATCTCGTTCTTTTGAGAGGCTGCCTTCAATATATCAGCCTGCCTGGGAGACCGTTTCCTGCACTCTTGGATTTCCTCATCCGACATGTCCCTTAAAAGCATGAGCTTTCGCCAACTCTGGCTGTGTATCCCGGAGGGTAGAGCCGATTTCAAGACGTCTCCCCACGAACAGAGATAGTAATCTGAGATCCAATTTGTAAGCTTGAGCATCTCTTCATTAAAGAGGGGTATCTTATCGGGAGCTTCCAGTATGTACTCATGATTCCTCATATCGGACCTGCCCGATATACCAACTATAAACCCCGTCACTATTCGCTCACCTAGGGGCACGACCACACGGCTGCCGACTTTGGCTCTATCTTCTAAGGACGCGGGGACTAGGTAGGTGAGCTCTTCTTTTAAAGCCAGAGGCAAGACCACCTGCGCGTATATATTCCTATCCGTGTGCATTGCTTTTCGATCAATCACCATATTTCGTAGCCCATCTTCCTGAGCATCAGGACTAACTTGGAGATAGGCAGACCCATGACGTTGTAATAACAGCCGCAGACGCTTTCGATGAACACGGAGCCTTTTCCCTGAATGCCGTAGGCTCCCGCTTTGTCCATGGGTTCCCTCGTATCTATATATTTCCTTATCTCATCCGTTGACATCTTTCTCATCCTGACTGACGTGATGACAACGTCCGAAACACATTTGTTCTTGTCCGTATCTAAAAGTGTCATTCCTGTGAATACCCGATGCTCGTTTCCCGAGAGTCGGGAGAGTATATCCGCCGCTTCACCACGGTTTTGAGGTTTTCCGATTGTGCTTCCCTCCAGGACGACGATAGTATCGGCCCCCAGGATAAGGCCTCCTGCTACCTTTAGCGCTACATTCTGCGCCTTCCGTCGAGAAAGCTCTAAAACGTGCTCTACAGGGTCATCAAAGACTTTTTCATCTTCGGAGATTCCGCTCGGAAGAACACTAAAGGGGATACCTGCCAATTTAAGGAGCTCTGCGCGGCGAGGAGATTCTGAAGCCAGAACTATCTTATCTATACGGAGTGGTGGCACCACCTTTTGACTCATTTTGTCTCTTTCCCGGTCCACAAGATTGGATGGCTTCGAGCTTAAGTCATTGCAAAGGGCTCAAAGCGCCGAAGCAATCTCTCTATCTGCTGTGCGAACACACGGGTTCGCCTCTCCGAATTTCTACTCATGTCTGTCTTTCCCTGTCTGCCCCCGATTGAATCTATCGGGGGCTACTGTTTGCTGTTTACTTACTTGGAGCTTTCCACCATAAGTGTCACAGGCCCGTCGTTGAGTATCTCCACTAACATCCTTTCCCCGAAGACTCCTGTCTTCACCTTAAGGTCCCTCTCCTTAAGAATGTCCACGAATATATTGTATAGCTGTGACGCCTTCTGGGAAGGAGCCGCATCCGTGAAGTTAGGTCTCCTGCCCTTCTTCGTGTCCGCGTAGAGTGTGAACTGTGAGATAACCAAGAGTTCACCACCGATGTCCAGAACAGAGAGGTTCATTTTCCCATCATCGTCCTCGAATATCCTTAAGTTCGAGCATTTTTCCGCTGCAAAATGGACATCTTCTATGTCATCTTCCATTCCTACACCAACCAAAAGGACCAGTCCCTTACCGATCTTGGATGCCACGTTTCCATCTATCGAGACGGCTGCCCTTTGGACCCTCTGTACTAAAACTTTCATTGGAACCTTCCCACCCCCTGTCTCCTTTCGAATTTGACCTGTGGAAGCTCCTTGATATTTATCTTGAAGAAGTACCCGTTTCTCACGCCGGAGGGTGTCCAGCGGAACCTCGCCTCCCAACCGTGAAGGTCTCTGTAAAACGAATAGCTCTGTCCTGTGATCCTGTCCTCCCCGGGGTCAGGGTTTAAATTGATGTTAAACGAGTAGTCCATGCGCCAGTTGCGGGTCAGATTTAAGCTTGTAGAGCCTTTCAACCACGATGTTTTGGACGTGAAGAACGATCTCCTGTTTATTGAGTACGTGTGGGAAAAGTTGAGGCGCCAGGGTCTGCCTCCTTCCAGAAAGGTTTCGTCGAAATTATCCTCAAACGTGGCCCCTGTGGAGTTGACGCCGTAGCGAGGGGCTATCAGAGCATCGCTCATGCTCGAATCAAATTCCTCGGCGTCTTTTCTCTCCTTCGTCTTCCTTCTTCCTCCACCATTCAGCCTCAAAACCGAAGTTACACTCAGGCGCTTCAGATCGGGCAAAAAGAGATCCCGTCGGTCATCGGGGTAGAAATCGTACGTAGCCCTCATACGGACGTCGAATCTCCTGACAGGTTTGATAGAAAGAGATGTGCTTAAGTCTCTAAGTCTTTCTTCTACGAAGTCGTAGCTGGTCGCAAGGTCGTAGGTTATAAGAGCGAAGTTTCTCTCCCTTCCCTCCTTTTCGGTCTTGGCCTGGAGTATATTCCCTAACCGCATGCTCAGGGTCTTTCTGGGATCGCCCACGTTTCTTTTTCCGCCAAAGCCGAATCTGCCTCCTGTTGCTGTAAAAGTCGTATCGGTTACGATTCTGGAGTAGCTCAACGAAAGACTCGGCTTGGCTACGTGCCTTACTGCCTTGAGCCTCCCTATGCTTATATTGAAGAGTCCGTAGAATGTGGTGTTAGAAGATGCGGAAGTCGAGTACGACTCACTCCTGGTATAAAGTCCGTCCGGGCTTCTTGTCCACCTTTGTCTCGTACTGAAATTGGGCGTTACGCTGAGCCACCGTAGGAGCTTCTGCTGACTTGTGATGTTCAGTCTGTGATCTGTCCGAAACGTATTCAGCCTTTTTCTCCTCGTATTGTTTATGTTACCGCTGTAGGAATAGAAGATCGAATTGTACCATCTGGGGCGATCTGAGTCCTGATCGTTCGACTTAAAACTCCTTGAACGCTCATTATCTCTCCCAAATATGGGCTTCCTATTTTTCCTGAACGATACAGTCGGAGCCTCAAAGATCGTCTCGGACGTTGTCAGGTTCTTCTCGTGCCTCATCCTGATCTCTACGCTGTTTCCGGAGGTCCTCCATCTTTTATTGAACGTAATATGGGATCTCAGCGTTCGTTGCAATCTGTCGAAGAGATTATGACTGTTTTCACTGTTGAAATTCCTGTTGCTGACAAAGCTTCCGCTCCCCCTCAGGCTCATTGTCCTGCCTATAGGCTGTGAGTGCTGGAAGTTCAGCCTCCATTCTCTTGTTGTGGTCTTGCCACTTCTGGTCCTGTTTTCAAAGTCGAGGTTGAGTGATCCTTTGAAGTGGTATCTAAGGGCGTATCTTAGATCCGCCTCAAGAAATAAGCCCGTTTTCTCCCTGAAGGTGCTCCTGAAGGTAGTGTCCCAGTATTGGTTTGCCGCCCAGTAATATCCTAAATTCTTTACAAGCCTGCCATCCAGACTATTGCTCTCGTAACTGGGGGTGGTAATTCCCGAATGCCTACCCTTCTTTATGGGAAATATGAGAAAGGGAAACCACATAATCGGTACGCCGTCTATCCTGAATATCACTGGCTTGACTATGACCTTATCGTCTTCTATTATCTTCATCTTACTGCTGTAGAAGTCGTAATGGGGCTCTTTATCCCCCACAACCAGATCGCACGTGGTGAATTTACCGCTATCCACATTAAGCACCTTGGGCGCTACCTTCCTTATCTTCTGTCCCAGATAGAATCCCTTTTGAAACTCCGTATTACCCTGAATGATCGTGCCCCTTTCCGTTTTCAGATTGTACGTTATCTCCAGACCGCCGAATGTCTCACTCCCGTCCCTGAAGACTGGGGTCCCTACCATCTTTCCGGTCGAATCCTGGACCCCCTTTGCCTGGATGGACTGATCGTTCACATAATAAGTGATCCTCTCGGCAGAAAGCTCCATTTTTCCGTAATTTACCTTGGCATTACCCATAAGATATATTACGCCTCTTTCTATGTCGTAGAGGACGCTGTCCCTTGCAGAGTATTGGACATCAGTTGATAACCCCTTACTCACTTTTTCGACCTTTCTTGCATCATCCGCGATAGATTCAATCGGGGACATGTATCCTTGAGCGCAGGTCGATTCATACATCAAAGGTTTTGAAAGGAGAATTATTAGCGCTATGAGAGTCCAAAACGGCAAACAGCTATCAACTCCTCTCAAAACAGTAGACAATAGTCAGGGAAAAGCAAAAAGCAGATACCACAATGTGGGGGCGAGGTTTCCTCGCCCATGTCAGAAAGGAATGTCTGACCTACCGCCACCATCTTTGTGGCAATTTGTGTGCGAAAGCTAAAGGGCCGACTCGCCCGTCTCGCCTGTGCGGATGCGGATGGCCTGCTCAACGGGGATAACGAAAATCTTGCCATCCCCGACCTCGCCCGTCTTTGCAGCTGCTATGATCCCATCTATGGCCTTTTCTACGTTCTCGTCAGAGACTACTACTTCTATCTTAACCTTGGGGAGAAAATCCACGTGATACTCCGTCCCCCTGTAGAACTCGGTGTGACCTCGTTGACGTCCGAAGCCCTTGACCTCCCCGACGGACATACCGATTATGCTCACCTGTGACAGGGCATCCTTTACTTCGTCCAATTTGAAGGGCTTGATAAAAGCTTCTATCTTTTTCATGATTCTTCAACCTTCCCCAGTATATAGGGTTAGTATGGTTCTGATAATTATAGTTGTAGTCCAGAATTAATTTAGTTCCAGAGAACCTGTATGTCAACAAATTTTCGTTATGAAGTCCTCTCATTCGGGAAGATTGCATTCTTCAAGAATCTGGTGTACATCGAGCCTCTGTAGGGGCAGTCCCCGATTGCTTCTATCAGGGACGTATTTCTGTACTGAAAATGCGGGCGAACCACTTTGTGGCTTGCTGCCTACATTCCCCAAAAAGCAGCCGTGCCTCCCATGTTGTGGCTCGTTGCCAGACCTTCCTGTCCACTGCCACATGAGTACGCACCCGCCGGGTCCTAAAATAAGCAACTCAGCTTAAATGTAAGGTCGGGGTTACTCTCCCTTGGGGTGAGGCGACTTGGGCGCTTCGTCGGGAAGGACGAGGTGAAGGCAGCAAAGCACTTGCCCCCACGGATACATAGGTTGAGCCACACTATTATCTCTTAACGAAACTTGAACTTTACCTTTCCAAATCACAAATTTGAGGTCGTTAAATCTACAGAGGAAACCTTTACTCTTCTTGTAATTATTTATTGTACTTGACACCATGAAAGAAAATTCTTACTATTAACTTCACATGAGATATGGCGAAAGCAGATTCTTGATAGTTCGTATTAAAAGACTTTTTTAGGAAAAGGCCTATAAAGTTGCGGCCTTAAACAAGAAAAATCAATGGACATTCTCTCCCATGACGTTCTCATCATTGGCGGCGGTGGGGCTGGTCTGCGCGCTGCAATTGCTGTTGCAGAGACCGATCCAAAATTAAGCATCGCTGTCATCTCGAAGGTTTATCCTATGCGTAGCCATACGGTAGCCGCGGAGGGGGGATCTGCGGCAGTCATTAAGCCCAACGATAGCTTTGAGGATCACGCCTACGATACGGTCTCAGGAGGTGATTGGCTCTGTGATCAGGATGCCGTAGAGGTTTTTGTCGAAGAAGCGTTGGAGGAAATGTTACAACTTGAGCATTGGGGCTGTCCCTGGAGCCGGGAGAAAGATGGAACCATTGCCGTGCGTCCTTTTGGCGGCATGAAGATCGAACGCACCTGGTTTGCGGCGGATAAAACCGGCTTTCACATGCTCCACACTCTGTTTCAAACGTCGCTGAAATACAACCCTATTCAAAGATATGATGAATGGTTTGTAACCAAACTGCTTTTAGATGATGGGCGCTGTCAGGGTGCCGTCGCTATCGAGCTTGCAACTGGAAAGATCCAGGCTATTGCTGCCAAAGCTGTTATCATGTGCACCGGCGGGTGCGGAAGGGTCTTTCCATTTACTACCAATGCCAGCATAAAGACTGGTGATGGCATGGCGCTTGCCTTTCGCGCCGGCGTGCCGCTGAAGGACATGGAGTTCGTTCAGTACCATCCTACTGGACTGCCATTTACGGGCATTCTCATTACTGAAGCCACTCGCGCCGAAGGTGGATTGTTGCTCAACAAAGATGGTTATCGCTACTTGCAGGATTACAATCTTGGGACACCGCAACCCAAACCGGTTCTACGCTCCATGGAGTTGGGGCCTCGCGACCGGCTGTCTCAGGCCTTTGTCAAAGAGCAGGAAAAAGGACGGACACTCGAAGGGGTATACGGTCCGTATGTCCATCTGGATATTCGCCATCTGGGCCAGGAGGTAGTCAATACTAAACTACCCTTTGTCCGTGAACTCTGTCTTAAATATGTCAATCTTGATCCGTTGGTAGAGATGATTCCGGTGCGGCCCGTGGTGCATTATATGATGGGCGGCATCCATACGGACATTCAGGGGGCGACCCTGCTTGAAGGTTTGTATGCGGCAGGTGAGGTGGCATGCGTCAACATCAACGGAGCGAATCGTCTGGGTTCCAATTCTCTTACGGAGTTGTTGGTCTTTGGCGTCAGGGCAGGCAAGGCGGCCGCCACCTTTGCATCGGATCAGAAGGAATGCAGCTTGAGTGTAGAGGCGCTTGCAACAGATGAGGAAAGACGGATTGAGAGACAGTTTTTCAAAAATGAAGGAGGAGGCGAGTCTATCGCTTTGCTTCGAAGTGAAATGAACCGTGCGATGGAAGAGGGCGCCGGTATCTATCGCGATCGAGCCTCCTTGAAGAAATCAGAAGAAATCATAAGGGATCTCCAAGAAAGATTTTTCAATATTTCGCTTGCCGATAAAAGCTACACCTTCAACACTGAACTCATCTCTGCCATCGAACTTTCGTATATGCTGGATGTTGCCGAGACTATAGTGCAATCCGCGTTGCAAAGAACGGAGTCTCGGGGTTCACATCAGCGCACGGATCATCCAGAGCGAGACGATGAGAAGTTCCTGGTGCACAGTTTGGCGTACAGAGACGAAACCGGCCCGCCTCGAATAGATTATTTGCCGGTGACTATAACCCGCTGGCCGCCGGGAGAGCGGGTTTATGGGAAGTAGGTAGTGTGCTATGATGGTTAAACCATTTAATTAACAAATGACATGTAAGCTCGTTCTTTCGAGTAAGTTGAATCATTGATTTAAAGGTTAAGTATCCTGACCAAAGCACAAGAGAAGCGGAGAGGATATGGCAGAGAGCTCGCTTACAAAGAAAATGAAACTCAAGCCCGGCCTTCACGGCGCCATCATCAATGCACCGGATGGTTACATGAAGGAACTTGGTCCCCTGCCCGCTGGAGTCGAAGTAGCGGAAAAATTGGAGAGCAAATTTGATTGGGTGCAGATCTTTGTGAAGAACAAGGCCGAGTTGGATAAGCTGAGGCCCAAGTTGTCCGTGCGCTGAAGCCAGACAGCCTGCTGTGGATTTCATTCCCGAAAGGGGCTTCAAAGCTTCAGACTGACTTGACCCGCGATAAGGGGTGGAATACAATTGAAGAGGAGGATTTGAAGTGGGTGAATTTGGTCTCTGTAAATAAGACGTGCTCGGCATTCGCGCTGCGTCCCTACAAACCCGGCGAAAAACGCTAATCATTCGGCTAAAGTTTATGACTGATGTGTCAAGTCTAATAGTAGCTGCACAATAACACCTTACGAGGTCTTATGGCAACCAACATTACATTAGACATTTTTCGCTATCGCCCTGAAGAGGAATCAGAGCCTGTCTACCAGAGCTACGAAGTTCCTTTTCGAGAAGATTGGGTTATCCTGGATGCGCTGAATTACATCAAGGACAATATAGACGGGACTTTATCGTACCGCTGGGCATGCCGAATGGGGGTCTGCGGCAGTTGCGGAATGATGGTCAACGGGGTACCTGTCCTCACCTGTGCAATTTTCATGGAAAAGTATCTTCCGGGTCCTATCCGTGTGGAGCCGCTCTCCAATTTCCCCGTCGTCAGAGACCTTGTCATCGAGATGAGTGATTTCATGGGGAAATTGAAACGCGTAAAGCCATGGATCATTCGAGAACAAGACAAAGAGCTTTCAGAAGGAGAATACCTTCAGTCTCCTGACCAGCTTGCCGAATACAAGCAATTCAGCATGTGCATCAACTGTATGCTATGCTACTCAGCCTGTCCGGTTTACGGCCTGGAGTCGAGTTTCATCGGTCCGGCGGCCATAGCGCTGGCGCAGCGCTACGATTTAGACAACCGGGATCAGGGGAAAGAGCAGAGGCTCCCAGTGCTTTCACAGGAGGAAGGCATCTGGCAGTGTACTTTAGTGGGGGAGTGCTCTGTGGTTTGCCCCAAGGATGTAGATCCAGCGGCTGCGATTCAGCGATACAAAGTGTCCAGTACGGTAGATTGGTTCAAATCTATGCTGCTACCCTGGGCAGACCGATGATAGCGGCTCGAATCAGGGCCATAATCCAGCTGGAAAGGCGGAGTGGGCACTTTAGTGCGCTTTTGTAGAGCGAACCAGGTATCAGCAGAGCAGTTAGAGGCCTGCATGGCCACTTTCTTGACGATGTAGCAGGCACGAAGTAAGCAGTGGGCGAAGAACTCTTTGGGGAAGAATTGGAGCAAAGATGGCGATGCCTCAGAATCCGCAATATATCAAGTATCATCCCAAGTGGTATCGCGCCCGCATACCGATCCTTTGGTGGGTCCGCAACTGGGCGTATTTAAGATTCATACTGAGGGAACTAACCAGCGTATTTGTTGGATTTTATGCGCTCGTCTGTCTCTTTCAAATTAGGGCATTGACCCAGGGGCCAGAGGCCTACGAAATCTTCACAGCTTGGCTCAAGACGCCGGTCTCCATCGCGCTGCACATAGTTGCCTTTCTGTTTGTGGTCTTCCACAGTGTCACCTGGTTTAATCTTGCGCCGAAAGCTCTCGTGCTCCATCTCGGCAGAAAACGCGTTCCGGGCACTGTTATTGTAGTGTTGAACTATATCGTATGGGGAGTTTTTTCTACAGTGATCGTGTGGCTAATGTTGACTACTTAAAAGGATCGTGCAGAGGGCCGCGTGCGCACTTCAGTGCATTTCTCAGGAGGCACGAACGGACGACGATCCACCAAGTGGCTGAAGAACTTCCGGGGAAATAGGTAAACACGGGAACATTCTCATGAAGAAACCTTTTGAACCTTTCTGGTGGGCGCTCTTTGGCGCAGGCGGCATGATTTCCGCTATCTTCATACCGGTTCTACTTTTCCTGAATGGTCTGGCTATCCCTTTGGAATGGATCCAGGCGCCATCTTATGAAGAGTTGTTGACTCTTGTGAAGCACCCTCTGAGCCGCATTTTTCTCTTTGTTCTCATATCCACTTCTCTTTTTCACTGGGCACATCGTTTCAAGTTCACACTCTACGATGCCTTGCAACTTAAGCATTTGAATAAACTCATCGCGATTCTTTCTTATGGGGGTGCGATCTTTGTAACACTTGTGGCAGGCTATACGCTCTGGAGGATGTAGTAACGTCGGTAGACAGATCATTTCATGCCCTATATCACGTCTACTTGGCTCTTATCTGTAGAAGGGCGCATCATGTTACGTCTTGTTCATATCTTCGATCTGAAATCTGGCGAAAATTAAGAGACTTTCTTAAGCTGGCTGGACGCAACGCTCTTTCAGAAGGCGAAAGAATTTGGCTGTATTGAGCGAAAAAGCTGGGTATTTCTGGATTGATTTGGAGGACCCTTACGGAAAAAGTAAGAAGGAGAAGAAGCGTCCTAAGTACATCAACGAAGCATTTTGGGAGAGCGAAATAGGGGCCGAAGATTTTCGACAGTGGCTCCTAAGTGGAGAAGGATCGAAGTATCGCACGATCTGGAAGGAGAGTGTGACCGACCATTCTGTCCTGCGCTACGTCGAGTATGCCCCGCCTTAAAATTTAGGCTATGATTAGGGGTTAGCTCAGGGTTTCACTTAGGGCTTCGCCTATAACAAGCTTGCTTGACCGCCGAATTTCTACAAGCCAATGCTGCCCAATGCTGCCATCTGGGCTACACTTTTTCCGCTAACTTGTCATCACCACGTTTCTTTACAAATGTCCCTTTTAAAAAGTGAGGTCAGAATATGGTTGAGATTAACGGTGTCGTTCCTGTTGTCCCGATACCCTTCCAGCCAGATGAGACAATTGACGAGGTATCTCTTCGAAAAACGGTTGAGTTCACAGCCGGGCAGAAGATGGCGGCGATGTGCTTGCCGGCCTACGGCAGTGAGTTCTATAAACTTTCCGAGGCCGAACGCGAGCAGGTGATCGGCATTGCCATCGAGGTAAACGCCAAGCGTATCCCGATGATCGCGCAGGCCAATCACGGCTCCTCCAGGATAGCTGCAAAACTGGCCCGGCACTACGAAGCCATGGGGGCGGACGTGATCAGCTTTGCCCTGCCCCGGCAGTTCAGAACTACAGATGCGGACCTGCTTCGTTTCTGCGGTCATATCGCGGACGCTGTATCGTGCCCCATCCTGATCCAGGACTTCAATCCGGGAGGGCCGACCATCGGGGCTGACTTCATACAGGAACTCCATAGACAGCACCCCAATTTCCGGTACGTCAAGCTGGAGGAACCCCTGATAGTGGAGAAATTGGTGCGCATCCGGCAAGAGGTCGGCGATAGCGTGGGCATCCTCGAAGGCTGGGGCGGGTACTACATGCTGGAGGCGATACCGGCAGGGATCTGCGGCATCATGCCGGGCGTGCCCATCTGCGAACTGCTGGACCGGGTCTACCAGGCGCGTCAGGCCCGGGACGACGAGCGTGCCTACGATCTGCTTGCAACACTTTTGCCCTTCATCAATTTTTCCTTGCAGGACATCGAAGTGTACCTGCAGGTAGAAAAGAGGTTGCTGGTGCGCCGCGGTCTGTTCGCACATGCTACCTGTCGTTCGCTGACCTATACGCCCAGCCAGGAAAATAGCACATACATCGACTTTCTGATGGACCAAATTGTGCGCATCCTGGAACGCGAGGGGATTCACACACGAGTAGATTGAATACGGCGGGTTACCTCATGGAAAACTGAACAGCTCTGCCAGTGCACAAACCCTATTGACATCCAAGAATCTCCGTTTATTTTCTTTCCTAAGTGATCTGCACCTTTGTATCATCCCTTTTCGAATATAATGTACACGCGGTCATAGATTTATAGACAGCAAACACAGAAGTTATGTAGAGAATGTCTTTTGCATTGCTAAGATCAGTAACCGTACATTACATGAGATTATGCCATAGAGATAGTTGACAAGCCGTAATCAAACATCATGCCATCAAACAGAAGATCGTAAATTGTCGCAGAGGCTACGTCACGCCCTTTCCCATCTGTGGGATGGTCCAAGAAAATGTGTAGAGACTCAAGCGCTTGCACTTAGATCTGGGTCCACAAAAAGTATTCCAGAACTTTCTTGTGAGAAAAAGGAGAGAAAGATGCTGAAAAAAGGAAGATCAGGTGGGATATACATCCATCCCTGGGACATCACCGAAGAGGGAATCGATAACTGCTTCGATTATCTGGATGAGGTCTGCGGTCTCAACGAGCTTTTTGTGGCTGCTGTCTATCACGCTAACACCTTTTTGCTTTCGCACAATCCCAAGAGGATTGTGCGCTGGGATGATGGCTCGGTCTTCTTTGCGCCGGAGCATCCCCGCTGGAGAGATACACGTATCAGACCGATATTAGGGGATTGTGTGGATACCTCTGGTTATCTCCACAACGTTATGGATAATGCCAGAGGACGCGACTGGGGGGTACTCTTTTTCGTCGTTTTTCATTTCAGCCATAGCACAGCGCAGGCCTACCCGGATGCCTGCTGCGTGGATGCGATGGGGGAGCGCCATCGTGCTTATCTATGTCCGTCTAATCCATCAGTCCGCGCCTATGACCTCGCTATTGTCGAGGAGCTTATGGGGACCTACGGAGGCGATGGGATTAGACATGAATCGCTCGGTTTTGGCCTATGGAACGATGGATTTCTGGTAGATAAGGTGGAGGTACCGCCTTCTCCACGGGATCAATATCTACTAAATCTATGCTTCTGCGGTAGTTGTCTCCAGAGGGCCAGGGACGAGGGATTCGATCCACTTCCCCTAAAAAGAGAGATCAGACGGCACCTATATGAATCGCTTTCTAAACCTCCCGCGGAGTGGGACATGGGTCCTGCAGACGAGGAGTGGGCAAGGAATGTCTTTGCTGGCGGGCTTTGGAGCTATCTGGAGGTGCGTTGTAACACTGTAACCAGCCTCTTTTCTGACGTCCAGGAGATCGTCACCAGGTATGACGGCGCTTTTATGCCCTTCGGGACACGCAACGAGCGGAGTGTTATGCAGTGTCTGGACTCTTCAAAGTTGTATCCACACCTTAAGCGTGTCAGTCTCGGCGGCAGTGGAGAGACTATCCAGGAGAGGGAGAATTCATTAGTTGAGCAGATCAGTAAAGTCCCCGAGTGGGCAGAGCCCGAAATGATGCACAATCAGCGAGCCTTCAATTCGATGGAGGAGCTGCGTGATGAAGTGATGATGGTCCGAAGGGCGGGCATACGGCATCATTCTTTTCACTACTATGGTATGACGCCTCGCTATCAACTTGAGTGGATAGGTCAGTCAAGGGCAGCGTGGGCCTGAGAGATACGGAATGGCTAGCTGATCTGAAGGTGATGAATTCGTACCGTTGGACACGATCTTCAATGGTCTAGGGAACGTGGCAGAAGGCCGCGAAGTGGGCGTTGTGGGCGCTTTGTTTGCGAGGATGAGGTGGACGCAGCCAAACAGAAAATGTGGTCCCGATTTATCTAAGGTGAGTCCCGCGTCTGTGGCCGTTCGGATTGTAGAAGGGACCAGTAACACGATATAATTGGAGATCAAACCTAGGAAGAGGACAATGAATATGGATCAGATGCTGCTTCATCTGAGGATTGACGGCTGGTGTGTCCTCGAGGGCGTTATCCCTGACAGCAATGTTGAAGCCGTGCGCAAAAGTGTGGAGGCAACAGTCGCCGCGCACAGAAGCTCCAATGCACCTGAGGGCATCGGATTCGTTCCTGGGCTTATCGGGCTCGATCAATCGTTCGCTCCCTACTTAGGCGACCCACGCCTGATGAACAGTGCCGAGGCTCTGTTGGGCCAGCACGTACGGATTTCTTTCACTTCCGGTATCATCAACTACCCGGGGAATAAGCGCGGCGGTTGGCACGCGGATTGGCCGTTCAATCAGAAGAACGCAGGGCATATTCCGGCACCTTATCCAGATGCAGTCATGCATCTCACTACGCTGTGGATGCTTTCACCCTTTGACTCCGAAAACGGCGGCACCTTTATCGTGCCCGGCAGCCACCGGACAGACAACAATCCGAGTGGTGAGAACGGCATTGACGCTCTTGAACCTTACCCCACTGAGATGCGGGTGGAAGGCGCGGCGGGCAGTGTGCTGGTTATGGACAGTCGCCTCTGGCACGCTTCCGCGCCCAATTGCTCCGACCGACCCCGCTGCGCACTGGCGGTGCGCTACGCTCCGTGGTGGCTCAATTTGGATGTGCTGATGCCCGATTCCGATGAGCGCGCCCGTATGGTGGACGAGACGGGTAGTAAAGAAAACATAGTTCCTGCAGTCCCGCCGCATGTTTACGATGCTCTGCCTGACAACGTAAAGCCGCTCTATCGGCATTGGGTGGGAAGTAGATGATCGCTGCGAAAGGTAGACCGCCTGTCAATCTCAAAACGAACCGTCAACTTGCTCGTGGATACTGTGTATATATCCGTAAAGTATCCAGGTCAGGGTCGAACTGTGGTTATAAAGTCTTTAGATGTCGCAACTGACCTGCAAGAAGCTGGGGATTAAGAGTAAGATTTACAAGACATCGGAGATCAAGACCTCTAAAGGGTTAGAGATCAGTTGTGTAGCTCCCCAACACGTTAGAGATCAAGACCTCCAAAGAGTTAGAGATTAGGGGAATATGAGTACTGGCATGTGGTAGATATGGTAGAGCTAAAAGAAACGTAAGGTTCTTAACACAAAGGGACTTGTGATTTTAAATGCCGGGGTAGCCTGTGTATAGGGTGTAGGGTGTGTAGGGTCGTACTATATGTTTGCTGTACAAAAAACTTTTTTATATACAAACATAGTACACCTGCCTACACACCCTACACCCTATATGAAAAAGCAACGGGAATGTGACAGTCTAAAAAGGAGGGAAAGATGGATATCGAAGACATGCTTACGATCAAAGAGGCAGCCAGGCTCTTAAGGTGTTCAGAAAGGCACGTGCCTCGATAAGCTTCTGGTAAGAAGAATTCACATCCACCACTACATAGACAGCTTCAAAACTGGCGCATGAAACATGAAAATAATGGATTCGCTTGGTTGGAACGAAGTTACCGATGAGAGGTTGAACTTCTTCAAGGCGATGGGCGTCGATTGCCTCCAAATTTTCTTGAGTCCTGAGATGGCCAACGGTCAGGATCACACCGAGGACTTTAGGCGTCTGAAGTCGTTTGTGGAAGCCCACGGTCTGGAACTTCACGTCCTCCGTTCAGGCGTTGGAGCGAGGGTCATCCATAGTCTTCCCGGACGAAGTGGGGAGATCGACAACTGGTGCGAGATGCTCCGAGCGATCGGCGCGGTGGGCGTACCTAAAACCGCCATTACGTTCTTCGCTATCAGCCATTTTCGGACGGATTCGATCCCCGGTCGCGGTGGTTCAACCTACAGCGCCTTCAACTACGAGGAGTTTATGAAGGACCCACCTCGGCATCCGGGCAAGGAGATCACGGCCGATAGGCTATGGGAGAATCTGACCTATTTCCTGGAGTGGGTCATCCCTGTGGCGGAGGAGGCCAGAGTAAGGATCGCCGTGCATCCGGACGATCCTCCGATCCCTGAGGCACTGGGAGGCGCTGACCGAATCGTTGTGAGCGTGGAGAACTATCAGAGGATGTTCGATATCGTCCCCAGCGACAACATCGGAATGCTCTTCTGCCAGGGCTGCGTCGCCGAGATGGGAGTCAATGTCCTGGACACCATCCGCTACATGGGGGAGCGGGACAAGATATTCTACGTCCACTTCCGAAATATTCGCGGCACTCCCTACGACTTTCAGGAGGTATTCATAGATGAAGGTGAAGTAGATATGCTCAAGGCTATGGAGACCTACCGCGACGTCGGTTTCAACGGTCCATTCATGATGGATCACACGCCGCACATCCAGCATCGGTCGGGAGATGATATCGGTCACGCATACGCCAACGGTTATATCCGCGCCCTGATTCAAAGCGTCTATAGATGAACCTTGGATGCACTGCCCAGTCATTGCGGGGGGATTCATCCCGAAGCAATCTCGCCTCTACCTGTCTGCCGACTACTGGGCCAGTAGACCTCGCCCCTACATTCTGTATATTCAAAATCTCGTTGTTCATGCTACATGGGGTTAGGTTCAGAGATTGCTTCGTCGCTGCGCTCCTCACAATGACACTCCCCAGTATAATTAACTTGGAGGAGCACTAGCTGAGAGTGTCGGGAAGGGTCAGGCAAGCTAACTCGTAGACAGCAGTCAGGGGGAAGTGGGGGAGTCCCAGCAGGCAGTCTGCTATGCTGGCAGCCTCTGTACGATAGCGCCGCTTGGCTTCTGCTCGAAAGGGCAAACTAGATTCAACACAGCTTCAGCGACCTGCTCCGGCTTCATAGCATGGGGAAACCGTGCACCGGTCTGCTGCGTGATGCGCTCGGTCAAGTGGGTGTCCACCGCGCCCGGGCAGAGGGCAGCCACCTGCACATTAAACGGAGCTAACTCCTCCGCTGCGACCTGCGAGAGCATTATGACCGCAGCCTTGGAGATGCAATAGGCGCTCCATTCTGCGACAGGTCCCAATCCCGCGGCCGACGCTATGTTGACTATTTTCCCTCCTTTTTGTTCTTTCATGACAGGCGCGACCGCCTGCGTGCCGAACAGCACACCTTTCAGATTAACATCAAAGACCCGGTCCCACTCGGCCTCTGTCACCTGGCTCAGGTTCCCATGACTCCACACGCCTGCATTGTTTACGAGAATGTCCACTTTCTCAAAGGCGTTCTGCACGGAGGCGACGGCTCCTTCAACCTGGGTCTTTACGCTCACGTCTGCGCGTACCGGAAGGATCCGCCGTCCAGTGCTCTCTCCGATTTCCCGCGCGGCTGCCCGCACCTCCGACTCGTCTATGTCCAACAGAGCCACGTCAGCGCCTTCCTGTGCCAGAGCCTTGGCAATCGCCTTGCCAATACCTCGCGCCGCTCCGGTCACCACTGCCGCTCGACCTGTCAATTCCATACTATCAACTCCTTAATATCGTAAGAGCCTTGCGGTGCTCCCCGATCCCCCCCGATTGAATCTATCGGGGGGGATCGGGGATGCGATATGATTTAAATCATCGGTACTGCGCCGTCCGACTCGTAATACTCCCGAATCGCAAGTGGCTGGTATGGATGCTGTGCGATGAGTTCTTCGTCCAACTCCACTCCCAGCCCAGCGGCCGTCGGCAGTTCGGCATGACCGTTGGCAATCTCAATTCCCTGCTTCTGCACTTGAAAGAAGAGGGGCGTACGGCGGCAATATTCCAATATCAGGAAGTTACTGGTTGCGGCGGCGAAATGGACGGCAGCCGCAAGGGCGACAGGACCGTAGGGGTTGTGCGGTGCTACCTTCACGCCGTAGACCTCTGCCATCGCTGCGATCTTGCGCAGTTCACCGATGCCGCCCGCATGACAGATATCAGGCTGTACCACGTCTACCGCCCGCTGCTCCAAATATTCGCGGAACGCCCAGCGCGTGGAGAGCCGCTCACCCAACGCCAGTTTAATGCCTGTCCCCGCCTGATGCAGCCGCTCCATCTCGTTGAGGTTGTCCACGCACACGGGTTCTTCCACGAACAGCACTCGATATCCCCGCAACCCTTGAATCAGGCGTATTGCGCCTCCCAGCGAAAAGAGCCCGGCGCAATCTACCATCAACTCGAGGGGCAGTGTGGAGTCAATCTGGTCGCCTGTCGCCTCTACGATAGCGCTGGCAGCCTCGTGCGCGGCGCGGATGTTCTCCTCCTCATCGAACGGCCTACCCGTCGGCCCATAGCCCCATTTGAAGGCTGTGAAACCCTCGGCGATGGCCGCTTGTGCTTCCTCAGCTTCCGATGATAAACCCAGGTCGCCGCGCGCATAGAGCCGCACGCGGTCCCGGCACGGCCCTCCGAGCAGGCGGTAGACAGGCTGTCCATAGGCCTTGCCCGCAATGTCCCACAACGCCTGCTCGATACCGCTGATGGCACTGGTCATCACTACACCCTGCCGCCACCAGAAGAGGCGGTACATCACCTGCCACAGACGCTCGATCCTGGTGGGATCTCTGCCGACCAAGAGTGGGGCAAAGTGCTGTTCGATGGAAGAGACGACAGCCTGCTCTTGATACTCGGTGGTGGCCTCTCCCACGCCGGTGATGCCCTCATCAGTTTCGACGAAGACAAATATCCAGTTGCGACCCGGTGTGCCCATAACGCGGGTGCGGACAGCGGTGATCTTCATTTTCCCGCCTTTTCTGCTTCTATTGTATATTCCTTCGACTGCGCCACCATGTCCACGCCGACCATCTGGCACCAGCCGTCCAACAGGCGGCGCGTCACGGGACCGACCTTTCCTCCTCCAATCGGCTGCCCGTTGAACCGCGTCGCGGGCATCACAGCATACGATGTTGTAGTGAAGAAGGCCTCTTCGGCCATCGCCACGTCGTAGGGCTCCAGGTTGCGTTCATGGCAGGGCACGCCTAATTCTGCTGCTAACTCTATGGCCGCCTGCCGCGTCACCCCGCGCAGGATGTTGCGCGGCTCTGAAGTGAACAGTTCGCCGCGCATCACGATGAAGAAGTTGGAGCCTGTCCCTTCGGTGATGAACCCGTCATCGTCAGTCAAAAGTGCCCATGCCTTTGGATCTACCTTCTGCGCTTGCTGGTTGGCGACCTGGTAGTAGACGCGGCTGCGATTCTTGATCTTCGGGTCGATCAGACGCGAAGGTACGGACCTCTGCGGTGTGATGACAGCGTGGACACCCGCCTCGTACATATCTGCAATGCCGGAAAGATGCCAGGTCAACGGCCAGCAGTTGATAGTAACTGTCGGACGCAGGCCTTCTGGAAAGACTGAACTGTAGAGTGCAAGCGGTCCGCGTGAGACGTTGTGCATAATTTGAAAGTCCAACCCCTCATAGAAGCACGGGCGGTTCATCTCCACCGTCTGGAGTGTAGCAGCTTCCATCTCGTCAAGCGTCAACCCGCAGTCGATCTCCAGTATCGTGAGTCCGGCGTAAAGCCGTTCGAGGTGGTGGCGAAGACGGAACGGTTCGCCGTTGTAACTGCGCGTCATCTCAAACACCATATCCCCGTACATCAGCGCTGAGTCGAAGATGGAGACCCTCGCCTCGGCTTCTGACACGAACTGGCCGTTGAAATAAACTTTTCGCTGCTGTGTCATCTTTCCTTACCTCCCTTTATGATGTGTCACTGTCTGGGGACAGGCCCCTACTGTCTGATAGGTCCAAAGACCTTTTCCAGAGTCTCCTGCAATTTCTTGCGCTGTTCGGCGGTGTGCGAAACGGCTGGTGCGCGGAGCCGATGATTGGGATATAGCCCGTAAATGTAGAGCGCGGATTTGATGCTGGGTCCCCATTCCAGCGCTGCAGCGGTCTTGAGCCAGGGTTCCTCATAGCGGAACACGATTGCCCACGCCTCATCGCTTCGCCCGGCGGTCAGAAGATTGTAGAAGCTGATCGCTATGTCCGGACGGAAAGGCGCAATGGGGCAGAGATACGCCGGAGAACCGATAGGATAGCCGAGCATAAAGTTGCGCATCTGTCCACCGCTGATCACGGCGAAGTTCTCAGCATCGGTAGCGCGGATAAAGTCATAATAGTCATAGAAGGCGTCACCGTCATTCTTGATGCCGACCACTTCAGGACGTTGTGCTAACTCCGCCACTACATCCACGGTAAAAGGAGCTGTCCCGATACTCCAGACCAGCAGGGGAATCGGAGCGGCGTCTTGAATGCGGTCAAAGTAGCTGAGAAGCACATCACGCTGGACACCCAGCCAAGGGTGAATCTGAACCTTGACTGCATCTGCTCCTGCACTCTCGGCGTGTTTCAAAAACTCCCGGCATTTCCCCGGCCACCACCAACCGGTCGAAGCGATGAACAGCGAGCGCCCAGCGACCTCCTCTGCCACTTCGCCGGTCAGCCTCCAAATCTCATCCTCAGTCAGGCTGGAGAATTCGCTGCTGCCATAAGTGAGCAGTATTACGGGTACGTTCTGCTCGCACAGCCAGTTGACGTACCCGCGCGTCGCCGCAACGTCCAGGTAATCTTCATCGGCAAAGCAGACGTTCACCGGAACAATTGGGCCTTTGAGCCGTTCTATCACACGAATAGATCTTTCCATAGGGTATTCCCACAAAATTAGTGGACAGAGGGAGAAGAGGTACCCTGTCTGGTATCTGCTATCTTTTCAGGTGTCCCAGCTGGCTATGAAGTCTTCGACCTCGAAAGCGGTGGGCATCTCGGTGAACAAATATCGCATCGGTCGAGATCCGAAGTCGGACACACACCGCTCCGCGTCCGATTGGAGTTTAGCAAAAAGCGTCGCAAACCGCTGCCACAGGACGTCAGCTTCCGACTGCGAGAAACGTCGGGCAAAATCCTCGTAGAGGTAGAGATTAAGTGGACTCTCTGAAATAGCTCCGGCACGCTCTGGCAAGGGTAGACTGACGACATCGGGACGTTTCAGTTTGTGGGTCTTGTCTGCCCACTTCGACAGGAGAACTACGCACACCATCGGTGTATAATCGCCGGGGTGGAGCGCGGCGAGTCCATCGCGGAAGACAGCTGCGTCCTTGTTGAGGATTGCACGGAAGGTGGATTCAATTAGATCGCACTGTTCTATGTGTAGTTGGAAAGAGTGCTCAAAATAACTCCGTATAATTGGCGGCAAGCGCTTAGTGAAATCGAGGTTCCAGTAGAAGTGGTGTACATAGGGAAAGATGGCACCACCGAAGGAGCGGTAACCTAAATGAATTGTTCGTCTCAACGTGGTGCTGTAGTTGCTGCCCCAGTGCAGGATTAGGTTGCTATAGACGACGCCGTCACCTGCTTTGAGTTCTACCGGCACGCCACCCGGCATCGGCTTGCGCGGGCTTGCGAGTAAATGGCGCTGTTCTTCTTCGGTGTTAGGGCGTTGGTGACTGGATGGCACCACCCAGAGCACGCTGTCATCGTAGAGAGGAATGTTCCACTGTAAGTAGCTGGGCGCGTTTCGGATCATGTCCATCTGCAAACCGCTTAGAGGCGCTTGTGTAATTGGATCGGTGTCGCGGTGCCAGTCAGCAGGACCGTGGTCGCGAATTGGACTGCACATGAAGAACATCGCTGTAATCGCCGCCTCTCGAGCGCGCATAAGTTGGCGACTTACACCCAGTGTGTTTTCGTGCAGGCAGAACTCCACGGTGTTGACGGTCGCCTCGTCCACTAACGTATTAAATACCAGCCGCGGCTGAGCTGAGTTCTCCCATTCACCGCCGGGCGGGTCTTCAGGTTTGCGCTCACGGGCCCAGATAGACTTCTGCCGCTCTACAAGGACTTCAAAACTGGCGCGCAACTCCTCCAACTGATCGGGCGGGATGACTTCTCGTAAAATGATGAATCCGTCGTCCAGCAGTTGTTGTGGATCGACTTTCATCGTTGGTTTCTCCTTTTGTCGTTATGCTATGTATTTCCACAGGTCAAACAAATATGGTGCATGCCTCCTTTTCTGATTCGAAATAGATAATCCGAAGAATTAGCTGGAGGAGCTACATAGTGGGGATACCTTTAGAGCAAAATTAACAATATATTGTAAAAATAGCGTTCCAACTCCCTCTCTTAATGGGGATATTTAAAATACAGTTTCTTCACCTGTTTAGGCATCCCAACTGGCTATGAAGTCTTCGACCTCGAAATCGGCGGGCATCTCGTTGAAAAAGTATCGCATGGGCCCAGACTGAAAACCGGGGACATATTGCTCTGCCTCCGATTGAAGTTTAGCATCCAGAGTCGCAAATCTACGCCAGAGCGTCTCAGCCTCTTCTGATGTGAAGCGGACGGCAATATCTTCCAAGAGGTAAAGACTGGTCGGATGTTCCCTTAGGGCGCGTAGGCGTTCGGAGTGCGGCAGACTAACGATGTCGGGGCGTTTGATTTTTCGGATCTTATACGCCAACTTGGACAGCAGAACCACACAGACGATCCGCCCACACTCACCGGGATGGAGTTCAGCAAGGCCTTCACGAAAGGCGGTCACATCTCTGTTGAGCATCGCGCGGAATAGGGACTCGATGCAATCTCGCTCGTGGGCGTGCAGTTGTGCAAAGCGCTCAAATCTCTTGCGCGCAGGGAGAGAAAGATGACGGGTGAAGCCCAGGTCCCAGTAGAAGTGAGATACATAGGGAAATATAGCGCCCCCGAAGGAACGATAGCCCAAATGGATCGTTCGCCGCAACTTGGTGGTATAGTCGCTGCCCCAGTGCAGAATGGTGTTAGTATAGGCAACCCCATCTCCCGCTTTGAGCTCTACCGGGGTACTCGCAGGCAGCGGCGCGAGCGGATTTTGTTCCAACTTGCGATTCTCTTCGTCGGTGTTAAAGCGACGATGGCTTCCGGGCACCACCCAGAGCACGTTATCATCGTAGAGGGGAATGTTCCACTGCACGTACCCTGGCGCATTTTCCAGAAGGTCACTCTGCAGACCTCCCAGCGGCGCCTCATCATTGGGATGGATATCGCGGTGCCAGCGGGCTGGACCGTGGTCGCGAATTGGACTGCACATGAAGAACATCGCTGTAATCGCCGCTTCTTGAGCGCGCATAAGTTGGCGACTTACACCCAGTGTATTTTCGTGCAGGCAGAACTCCACGGTGTTGGCGGTCGCCTCGTCCACTACCGTATTAAACACCAGCCGCGGCTGAGCTGAGGTCTCCCAGACACCGCCGGGCGGGTCATCGGGCTTGCGCTGGCTTGACCAGATAGACTTCTGCCGCTCGACAAGGACTTCAAAACTGGCGCGTAACTCCTCCAACTGCTGCGACGGGATGATCTCTGGCAGAATGACGAATCCGTCATCCAGCAGTTGTTGTGGATTGACTTTCATTGTCGGTTGCTCCTTTTAGAATTGTCGGTTGCTCCTTTTAGCCCGAATAATTCACAAAAAAAGGCCGTGTATTAATTAAGGCATTGTATTATATTATAGTTATAACGTTTAACCACCTTCGGTGTCAATGCGAGCCGGAGGCGAAGCAATCTCGATTCTGTGGTAGATGTAATACTCTCCGGCTCTGATAGGAGACCACTATAAAACCTTGAGATTGCTTCCCCGATAGACTCAATCGGGGACCGCTTTGCTCCTCGCAATGACTTCCATCAAGTTTATGAATTAATCGGGTTAGACAAGTAGAAGCAGCATCTCCTTCTCTTGCTTTCTGCTGTTATTGTTGTTTCTCACGGCGTAAACGTTGTTTCTCACGGCGTAAACTTCGGCTGGCGCGGAGAGCGGTCGCGCTTAAGCTTCAGTTTGCAGTCCTTCAGCGGTAACGCCACTCGCGCTCCGCCGCGCCGGTGTGACTCTATAAAGGCGAAGATAAGTTCCGTGCTGGCACGGGCAGAGAGTACGCCTCCCCGCGCCGGTTCGCCTGTATCCAGTGCGTGGACGAGGTCTTCAATAAGTCGAAGTGTTGAACTGGCGCGATCAAAGTCAGGGAAGTCGTCGATCACAAATGCCGTCCTGCCTTGCGGATCTATCTGGACGCGGCGGCGCAGTTGCCATTCGAGTCCGTTGTTGAAGGCAGTCATTACGCCCCGTTCACAGATCGCTTCATACTCGTTTCCGCGCGGAGTTAGAAGGGCATACGCCGTGACACCGTTCTCAAACTGGATGATGCCATGCCCTCTCGGGTCTTCGCGCAGGGAATCACCGTCCCCGATAGATTCAATCGTGGATGATTCTTCGGCACCCGGCAAGTGCGCCTGCACCCAAGTAACGGGAATGTCGTCGTTCAGACGCAGGATGAGGTCGAAGTGGTGGGTGGACATGTTGAAGAGTAAACAATTGTCGTATATGATGAGCGTCTTGAGAGCTCCCAGTTCGCCGCTGTCAATGACCTCTTTCATCTTATCGAAGCCCGTATTCCAGCGGCGATTCGTGCCCAGGTTAAAGACAACCCCGTTTCGTTCGACAGCCTCCACTATGGCGTCGGCCTCCTGCAGCGAGGCAGCCATCGCCTTCTCGGCGTAGATGGCCTTTGCACGGTGCTCGGCGGCGTAAATGACGATCTCCGCTCGCTGCTCCGGCTGAGTGGCAATGCTGACGATGTCAGGCTCTTCCACCTCTATCAACTGGCGGTAGTCGGTGTATTGCCGTTCTTTCGGTACATTGTAGCGTTCTCCGAACTTTTCCATTACCTCAACGCGTAAGTCCGAGCATGCCACCAAATCTGTCCGGCAGCAGGCGTAAAAACTCGCCCCGTGAGAGAAGGGCGGTACATCTGCCGGCGCACGGATCCGCTCGTTGTCGATGAATCCGCCCATTCGACCGCAGCCGATGACGACTGCACGATAGGTTTTCACTACAAGCTCTCCTCGTTTTCAAGTAGAAAGTAGAGGGGGACATCGCCTCCCATATCCGTATTCTTGTTGCTTTTTTCTACTGTTGTGCCGACTTCGTCAAAGTCTCCGCCGGCACGCACGCACTGGAACGTCGATTGCTTGACGATGGAGAAATAGATATCTGCATGAAGTCCCCCTGCTACGGGATCAAAACGTTGGAAACTTTGAAAAGTGCTTCAAAGGGCTTATGGATCCTTACTCCCAGGAATCCTGATGTCGATCTCGTCCACGTGCCCGAGGGAAGAGAGCGGCTGTCGAAAATCTGTCTCGTTGCCGATCACTAAAATACGCACCTGGTCCGGCTGCAGATATTTCCCCGCGACGCGCAGCACATCGGCTTTAGTCACCTTCTCGATATTCTCTTTGGTCTTTTCGAGAAAGTCCTTCGGATAGCCGTAATATTCGTAAGTCATCAGGCGGCCGACCACTTCAGAGCGGGTATCGAAGTTGAACACAAACGAATTCAGGTATCCCTCCTTGGCCAGCTCCAATTCCTCACCGGTAACTTCTTCCTTTTTGATTGTCTCGATTTCGTGAAGTAGTGCGTGAACTGCTTTGACTGTGGTCTCGGATTTGGTCATACAGCCTGCATAGAACTGACCGGGGTAGTTGAAGTTAGCACCGTACCGGCCGAAGACGGCGTAGGCCAGTCCCTGGTCCGAACGCACGTGTCGGAAGAGTCGGCTGGAGGCGCCACCGCTCAAGATATCGTTCATTACCTGCAGGGCAAAGTAGTCGGGATTGTTCATCAGCCCGCCGATGTGGCCCAGCAGAATAGTGCTCTGGTTTACATCCTCCTTGCGGATGAAGCTAACCGAGTAATCAAAATTGTACGTCACCGGCGGCGTCTGTGGGCGCTCGAATTCCCCCTTTTTCCAGTCTTTAAAAACGTCTTTTATTCTCTTGATCATCTCCTTCTTCTTAAAATCGCCCCAGACACCGAGCATCACGTTGTTCGGATGAAAATACTTTTTGTGAAAAGCGACTAAATCGTCGCGGGTGATGGCGTCAACAGTAGTGTATTCCGTATGTCGTGCGTAGACGCTCTCTGAGCTGTAGATGAGCTTTCTGAACTCGCGAAAGGCAATGCCGCGCACGTAATCGTTGCGCCGCGCGATTCTGGATCGCGCCTGCACTTTCTGGAGATCGATCTTCTCCTCTGGGAAAGCCGGATTCATTAATATGTCGGAAAGAATTAAGAGGCCAGTGTCCAGGTTCTCTTTGAGCACCGATATGGAGGCAGAACCGGAAGTTAAGCCGATGCCGGTTTCTACCGAAGCGGCGATGCTCTCCAACTCTTCGTCTATCTGGTCGCCGCTCTTTGTCTTGGTGCCGCCCGTGCGCATAACAGCGCCGGTGATGTCTGCAAGTCCAATCTTATCGGCAGGTTCATCAATTGAGCCGACGCCGATGCGAGCTGAAAGATTGATGAGCGGAAGTTCGTGATCTTCCACCAGATATATGATCATGCCGTTTTCAAGCTGAATCCGCTCGATAGGGGGGACCTTAATTTTGTTAAGCGGAGGATATGTAAGCTCTGTATAGTGCTTCTGGGCTAAGGCACTATGACTCACAAAAATGGTGAGCACCACAAGCAGCGTTAGACCTATGTAGCGTACATGAAATCGGATAGATTTATCCTCTCATTTATATATAGAGGCACACCTGGTGCCTTCCCTGAAAATGCCGGTAGATCGGGCGAGCACATGGGTTCGCCCCTAATTGCTGCTGTCTACTGTTTTGATCACCGCAACGGTGCGGTGCCTGGAGATCAGATATTGCTTGGCCACGCGCTGGATATCCTGTGCTGTTACAGCGTTGATTCGATCCAATCTGTGGAAGAGATTGCGCCAGTTTCCGGTAAGTGCTTGATAGAACGCCAGTTGGCCGGCAATTCCGGAATTTGAATTGAGCTGGCGAATGAGGTCGGCGCGGGCGCGTATTTTAGCTTTCTCCAATTCTTCGGCGGAAACCGGCTCGTCTTTTAATCGCTCAATCTCGTCGTAGATCACTGCCTCGCATTCTTCTGCGGTGTGCGTCTGGCTCGGAACGGCGTAAAAGACTATCAGGTTCGGATATTTCGCGCCCGGATAATCGGAAAAGCCCGAAGCGCTGACGGCGATCTGTTTCTCCTTGACCAGATTCTTGTAGAGTCTGCTGGTTCGGCCGCGGCCAATAATATCCAGAATAACCGCAAAGACCGCGTCATCCGGATGGTGAATGCTGCCCTTGTGATAGCCGAGAAGGAGAATCGGTTGGGCTTTGTCTTCGAGGAAAATACGGCGTTCGCCCAATTGCTCCGGCTCTACGGTCTCCACCGGATCGGGTTTGGAAGCGGAAGGCAAGCGTCCGAAGTATATGTCTGCCAGTCGTTTCACCGTCCGGGGATCAACGTCGCCGACAATGGCGATGGTGAGATTATTTGCGCCGTAATATTTCTTGAAGAAGCTTCGTGCCTCATCACGGGTCATAGTCTTCAGGTCGGACATGTGACCGATCCCAGGTTCTCCGTATGGATGGGCCTTGAAGGCGGCGGCGCGAAACTCCTCAAACAGACGGCCGGAGGGACTACTTTCAATGCGCAGCCGTCTCTCCTCCATCACCACGTCTTTTTCAATGTAGAATTCACGCAGTACGGGATTCAGGAAGCGGTCAGATTCGAGCGAAAACCACAGTTCTATCTTGTTGGAAGGTAAACTGGAATAGTAGTACGTTGCATCCGAACCGGTGCTGGCATTGATGCCGACACCGCCGGCATACTCGTTAGCTCGGTCCATCTCGCTGCTTTCCGCCCACTCCTGCGCGGCCTCACTGGCAGCGTCAAATTCCTCTTCTAACTGTTCGATCAGCATAGTATCGGCAAGTACGCCCTTATTACGCTCGCTGCGAAGCCGACTGAAGGCCTCATCTACTCTTTGGATAGCTTCTAACTCTTTCTCAAGATCCTTGGTTCCGACCGTAGTAGTGCCCTTAAACGCCATGTGCTCAAAGACGTGTGCCAATCCGGTGATGCCCGTTACCTCGTCCACAGACCCTACATCGGCGTAAGTGCGAAATGAAGCTACCGGCGCTTCATGACGCTCCACAACGATAAACTTAAGACCGTTGTCGAGAGTAAATTCAGTAACCTTTTTCTGGAACTCAGTCAGATCCTGAGCCGGGCTGACCTGCACGAAAAGGAAACTGATGCAGACCAGCGCTAACAGGCATTCTGGCGCAGTCTTGTAAGGCATGGCATTTATGTCCTGTGATGAAATAAATGACGGTAGTACATACCATATGAAATCGACCCTTAATATAACACTCGATGCTCGGTATTACAACATTTTTTGATTTGAGAGATGCAGAAAAAGTACCAATGTCACAAATCATCAGGATGGGCAGATCAAATGGGAGTTGGATCACTGTAGAGAGAACATCTATCAGAGGGAAAATAGATAGCTGGTGATTATTGTCTAACAAAGAGTTGCGTGTTACTATTGACAGCTAAGAACTATGTAGATGGACAGAAGATTCATCAGTACCAGCACTCCCAATGCAGCGTAATCCTTAAACTGCATCCTGAACTCCAGATAATAGGATCTTTCCCTCGTTGCCCCAAATCCTTTCGATTCCAAAGCCATAGCCAAGAGGTCCACGTTCCTTATCCCATATATGAATACAGGGATGAGGAGAGGGATGTAATTCCTTATTCTCCGTATGATGCCTCCGCTTTCCATATCCAATCCTCTCGCCTTTTGAGCCTGAGCGATAGTCGAGGCTGTGCTGAAGAAAAGAGGAACGAGTCTGAAGGACAAAGACAGGGCGAAACTCATCGAAAAGGGGAGTCCCATTTTGTTTAAACCCATCGTAAACTCCTCGATCCTCGTGCAGGAGAGAAAGATTAAACCTGAAATCAGGGTCGTATTCAGTCTCACAGCCATGCCCAGGCCGTACAGAATCGACTCCCTCGAAACCGACAGTGGGCCCCAAGACAAGATAGCTTCTCCCTCCTTGTGAAAGACGGACCACAAGAGAGCGCTGAATAGTCCTAACATTACAAAAAAGAGCCACATCCTGCGCAGATTCGGGATCGCTCTGGCCCAGAGTGCCAGAACAAGCACTAGGCACAACGCGGCCGCAAGCTGCAGCGGGTGGGTAAAATATAGCGGAATGGCAAATAGCAATATGAGTCCGATTATCTTGGTAATCGGGTTTAGGTTATGCAGAATAGTATGTTCTCTCACATAAAGATACAAAGGTTACCTCCTGAGACAGAACATCAGTTCATTCAATGAAAGAACTACTCTACCAGAAGTGGTAGCACCACCTAAACTCTTACTCAGTCTCACAACCTCCGGCGGCTCAAGTTGCGCAGAGGCCATCACTTCCTCATTCCCGAGCACGTCTCTTGTACTGCCGTCCAATATGATTCTCCCATCCTTCATAACCACGCATCTTCTGGCATATTCTGCCACTATCCACATAGTATGAGTGATAATAATTATGGTATGTCCCTGTTCGTTTAAGTTCTTTACAAGTTCCAGCACAGATCGTTGACCCCAATAGTCCAATCCAGTAGTCGGTTCATCCATAACTATAATCTCCGGTCCAGAAGACAGGACAGAGGCTATAGCTACCCTCTGTCTTTCGCCCTTTGTCAGTGAGAAGGGATCCTTGTCCTGGTAGCCTGACAGCCCTGTGGCCTCTAATGCCTCATTTACTCTAAGTGAGATCTCCTCCACTGGCAATCCGAAGTTTCTGGGTCCGAAGGACACCTCTTCACTCACCGTGCTTGCAAATATCTGGTGATCAGGGTTTTGGAACACGTATCCGACATTCCTTGCCAGATGGGATACCTTGCACTTTTTAACATCTACTCCGAATATCTTTACAGATCCCTCCGTCCCTTTCAACAGTCCGTTAAGATGCTTGGCAAGAGTCGTCTTCCCGCATCCGTTGGGTCCGACTAAAGCTACCATCTCTCCTCGCCTTATAGTTAAAGAAGCGCCATCTAATGACCTAATATCCTTCTCATAAACATGGCTTAACCTGTCTACTTCAATCACAATCTCTCCGTACCTATCCCGTTTCTTCTTATCCGAGTCCTGTATAAGTTTCTCCTTCTCAAGGTCTAAGGACCATCCTTTTGATCTTATAAACTCTCCTGCGCTCTCAGCCTCTAATGGAATATCGTCTATCTTCAAATCTCTTCCAATGACCGCTGTCTGAAGAGGGCGGATGCCGCACTCCTCCAATAAGTCATTGTTTTCCAACATAGTAGACGTTTTTCCTTGGGCGACGATTCGTCCTCCTTTCATAATGACCACTCTATCAGCACCTAAGAGTTTCTCCGTTTCGTGCTCCACCACTAACATTGCCCCTGTCTTGCCTTTCAATTCTTCCCATAGTCCCAATATCTCTTTTTTGCCCACAGGATCAAGATCGGTCGTCGGTTCGTCCATGACAACAATTTCCGGCTCCATCGCCAGTACAGAAGCGATAGCCAATCTCTGCTTTTGTCCTCCCGAAAGAGTTGAAGGATCTTTTCCCTCAAGGCCTTGAAGACCAACAAGATGGAGGACTGTCCTAACCTTCTCTATCATCTTATCTCTTGTGATATTCTTGTTTTCCAGGCCAAAGGCCGCCTCCAGCTCTACATTCGTGCAGAAGAGCTGAGCCTCGAAGTCCTGAAACACAATACCGATCAACGGAGCCAGATCGAAAGTCCTCTTGCCCCTTATGTTCTCATTTTGCACCATCACATCCCCTTCAAAAATTCCTTTCACAAGCTGTGGTATGAGTCCATTTAAACAACGACAGAACGTGGATTTTCCCGCTCCTGTTGAGCCCATGATCGCCACAAACTCGCCTTGGGTTTGTTGAAAATCTACGCCCTTGAGTGCTCTGTCCTCCTGCCCCAGATACGTAAACTTGAGGCCCCTGGTTTCAATGGCGATCTTAGTTTCGGCGACACTGTTTCCCATAGTTTCTGCACCGAAGACGGGAATTGCTTCGCGAGCCCCGATTAAATCTATCGGGGGTTCAATCGGGGACAATCTCAAGGGACGGGAGGAGGAGCCCCTGTTTACTGTCTACTTGTTTTTCCCTGTCAGATCAAAAGGGTTCCGACTATTAGGATAACCACAGATGCTCCCACGCCTGTGCTGACCGCCTCCGGATTCCCCGCTGTGATGTTGCCCAGGATCAGCCCTCCAAGCGAGCCTATCCAGAGCAGCGCTTGTCCTATATGCTCAGACCTACCTTTGTGCAGATCATCTTCAGACATTATTTCTGTGTATATCAGACCCAACTTTTTTACTCTACTGTACAATACCCTCAAAAGCACGGGGCCTAAAAGTGCAGATACGAGGAGATTATTTATAAGAATTATATTGCACAACACAGCAAACGGAACCAGTCCCAATATGTGTGCGCCCCATGCAATGCTAACGCCGCACGCCGTACTTGCTATTAAGGCCGCAGCTAGATACTTTATCGTAGACCCGAAAGATCTGATGGATGGCCCATCGTTGGAAATCGCCCTCCATACTCGGTACGGAATATATCCGTAGAGGAAATTTCCTACAAATCCGAAGATGCTGCCCGGGCCCAGAGTCCCGAAGAAATCGCCAATAAGATTTCCGAAGGCTGCTCCCCAGGCGGCCGCAGGCCCGAACATCAAGGAACATACTACGGGAAACACAGTTGCCGGTCTTATCTCTGTAAACCCTGGTATGATAGGTATCGGCTTGAACGGGATTAAAAGAGCGGCGTATATCGCCGCAGTAAGTCCCACCAGCACTACCATTCTGGTATAACGCCACATCGTTATAGCTTCTTTCAACTTTTCCCCCTGTTTTGAGATTTAGCTTTACATTTTTGGGCATTGTTTGTATTTTAGCAGTGAGAAGGCCGGAACATCTAGTGCCCATCTCAGGAGATCGGTATTTGAAAATATCAGATGTACCAGAAAAAGTGGTGCAGCGTGCACTTGGTGTATGACCACCTGGTCTGTGACCACTTAAAGAGGAGAGAATAGATGTTAATGGAAGGGAAAAGTGGAATTATACTCAACGTGGCGAACAGACACAGTATAGCCTGGGCGATCGCTCAGGCGCTCCACAGAGAAGGTGCACATGTCGCCCTGGCATATCAGAACGAGCGGTTGGAAAAGAACGTAAGGGAACTTGCTGGAACCCTCGAAAGGAGCACAGTTGTGGGGCCCTGCGACGTTACGGATGAAGGCCAGATTGACCAGGTATTCAGCATCCTTTTGGATCGTTTCGGGACCATAGATTTCCTCGCTCACTGTATAGCCTTCGCAAAGAGAGAGGAACTTGACGGAGCCTATCTGGACACATCCAGAGATGGCTACTTAATCGCGCAGGAGATAAGCTCTTACTCTCTTGTCGCCCTGGCCCAGCGCGCCGCTCCCCTTATGGAAGAGAGGGGGGGAAGCATCATGGCTCTTACCTATCTGGGCGGAGAGAAAGTAGTTCCGCACTACAACGTAATGGGCGTCGCTAAAGCCGCTTTGGAAAGCAGCATTCGCTATCTTGCCTACGACCTTGGAGGCAAGAATATAAGAGTCAACGGCATCTCCGCCGGACCTTTGAGCACCCTTGCTGCAAGGGGCATAGCGGGATTTAGCGATATGCGGTCCAAGTTCAAAGAACGTGCTCCCCTCGGCCGCTACACCGAACACGCGGAGGTGGCCGATACGGCTCTTTTCCTCGGCAGTCACCTTTCCAGGGGAATAACTGGAGAGGTTATCTATGTAGATTGCGGCTATCACATAATGGGAATGTGAGCGATCAGGAGGAAAAGTCCCCCTCGAGCATGTTCAGGACTTCCATCAGTTCCCCTTTGGCATGCATATCCCCTCCCTTATCAGATACCACTATCCCTTTTTGGTATATCTCTTTAGCCTCGTCTTTTCTGCCCGCATGCTCAAGTACCGCTCCCAGATGATAGTACACCGCCACGTAATCCGGATCGGTCTCGGCTAATCTCTCAAAGGTCTCAATGGCTTTATCTATCCTGTCCAGATTCATATATTCCTGACCAAGGGCGTAGCGCGAAAACGAATCGTGCGGATCGTTCTCCACAAACTCCTGAAGTATCTCAAGTCTCGATTTCTCCATAATAGCATTCTCCACCTTTGTCTTAAGTACGATGAACCGGATACGAGGTCAAGTATCAGATTAGAATAGTCTGGACAAGACTATAGGTTCCAAAATAGTAGATACTTTAGAGGAAGAAGCGATCTAAAGGAGATTGCTTCGGGCGAAGGCCACCCGCAGTGCCACATGCCCATGCAATATCATTTAAAGCAAAGTGAAGCAATCTCACGTGTCTACTGACTCAGTATATCCGACAAGTTTTGTCAAGCTGCTCAGTAATAGAAGCGCTGTAGTTTGTCACGCTTGGCTTCGTACTCGGCTCGCAGTGCCTGAGTGACCGGGTCATTGCTGACCTCTGCAGGGGCGACGTCCCACCAGACCTCTGGGCCTGGTACGTAGCGGTGTTTCTCAATTTCCGCCACGATAACGCAGGAGCGTGTCTCTTCGCGCGCCTCGCACAAGGCGTTGTGCAGTTCTTCGGGCGTGGTCACGTGCCAGGCCCGGGCTCCCATGCTCTCAGCGTTCTTGGCAAAGTCAATCTTGAGATATTCCCCTTCCAGACGATTTGTTCTGCCGTCACGCGCCCGGAACTCGTTGCCAAAACTGCGACCGGCGCTGGCCATCTGGAGTTGCCGAATGATCTGATAACCGTGGTTATCGGCAATGACAACGGTGATCTTCAAATTCTCCTGCATAGCCGTGACCAGTTCTGTTGGGTTCATCAAGTAACCACCGTCCCCAAGAAACACATAGACCTCACCCTCCGGCTGGGTCATGCGCACACCCAGACTGGCCGGTATTTCATAACTCATGCAGGAATAACCGAATTCGAGATGACAGTGTCGGTTGCCGCTGACATCCCACAGTCTGAGCAAATCCCCAGGCGGGGCGCCGGCGGCAGCAACGACGGTATCCCCGGCTTGCGCCACTTTATTGAGGACACCGATCAATTGTCCCTGGCTCATGGCCTCGCCGGGAACCTGTTGGTAAACCTCTTCCTGCAACTGTTTTTCCCACTGTTTGTTGGCTGCCGCAACCGTCTCCAGGTAGGCAGAATCAGGCGAAAGTTCCGCCGCTGTGGCCGCTTCTACTAGTGCGCGCAACGCTTGGCGGGCATCTGCCATAATGGACAGGGCCCTATGCTTGTAGGCATCGTGACCACACACATTGATGCTCATGAACTTCACTGCTGGATGGTTGAAGGCAGACCGCGAACCTGTGCTGAAATCCCCCAAACGTGTGCCCACACAGATTACCAGGTCTGCCTGACTCATAACCATCCCGGCCGAAGGTGTACCGGTGACTCCACAACCGCCTAATGAGAGTGCGGAATCGGCCCTAAGCGCACCCTTGCCCCCCATGGTCTCGCCGACCGGAATACCGAACTTTTCGGAAAATGTATGGAGTTCAGCCCATGCCTCAGAGTAATGTACTCCGCCGCCAGCAATAATCATAGGCCGCTTTGCCGCCTTGAGCATCGTCACGGCCTCGGCGATGCGCTCTGGATCGGGCGGCCGTCGTTCTATGCGCCACACCTGTTCATCGAAGAGGTGCGCTGGGTAGTTGTAGGCGTGTGCTTGGACATCTTGCGGTAGCGCCAGGGTCACCACACCGGTGTCGGCGGGATCGGTCAGTACACGCATCGCTTCAGGCAGAGCATGAAGCAGTTGCTCTGGCCTCGAGATTCGATCGAAGAAGCGGCTGACTGGACGGAAGCAGTCGTTGACGCTCACATCAGCTGAGATTGGATGCTCAAGTTGCTGCAACACCGGCCCCTGGTGGCGTGTGGCGTAGTAGTCAGATGGCAGAAGCAGCACCGGCAGACGGTTGATGGTGGCTGCTGCAGCTCCACTGATCATATTGGTAGAACCGGGTCCAATCGAGGAGGTACAGGCCAGGGTCGCCATGCGGAGGTTTGCTTTGGCAAACCCGGAAGCGGTGTGAACCATGGCCTGCTCGTTGAAGGGTTGATAATAGGGTAAGTCCTGACCATATTCCTCCAGCGCCTGACCCAGCCCAGCCACATTGCCGTGGCCAAATATCCCGAAGACGGCGGGGATCAGGCGACGCCTCTTGCCATCACGTTCGGTATATTGGACTTGCAGATATTTCACCAGCGCCTGCGCCATGGTCAGGCGGATAGTTTCTTGGTTGTTTGAGCTTGACATCTGTATCTCCCTTTCTGTTGGGTGCAACCCGCTACTATCTTGAGTCTGCCTGACTTATACGTCAAAGTTTGAGCGACGTGGCCAGGTCGGTCAGTCTTTGCCAGAGCTTTACGGGGATCGGGATTCCGTCCCGCTGGCGGGTGGCTCGCGAGCGCGCCTCCAGATCTCCCGGTATCAGAACCTCGTCAAACCCGGGTGCCGGCGGCACCGCTCTGAGACGATGTCCTAATTCATCGGCTCGGCTCGAGTAGTCCGTCAGGGGCTCGAAGAGATCCGCTTTCAAGACAATCATGGTCGTGCCGCTATGTCTGTAAATTTTCCCCCCTCGAGTTTCTGCGGCAAATGTATCAGCTCCGGCAAAAATCCTTCCGAGAAACTCCACTGCCAACATCAAAGCGTAACCCTTGTGTTTGCCAAACGGCAGAAGAGCGCCATCGTCAAAGTAGGCAGACGGATCAGTGGTGGGATTCCCTTCTTTGTCGATAAGTGAGTCGGGTGGAATCATTTCGTCTTTAGTTTGGGCGACGTGGATCTTGCTCCCGGCAATAGCGGTTGTGGCGTAGTCGATAAGCATCGGTGGGCCATCGCCTATGGGGAAACCCATCGCGATCGGGTTTGTAGAGAGAATACGTTCGCGTCCACCATATGGTACAGCCACCGGCTTTCCTTCGCCAAAGCCCCCAGACCAGATCATCGAAATCATTCCTTCAGACGCCGCAATTTCCGCGTACTCACCGAGACGACCTATGTGGTTCACCTGGACAATTCCTACGACCGCCACGTTATCTTTTTTAGCTTTCTCTATCCCTACTTTCACAGCATACTTTGCTGTCACGTGGCCAAACGTCCAGTTGCCTCCAATTCGGGCACTGGTGGTGTCCTCTGTCAGGATTTCGGGCCAAGCGGTGGGTACAATCTCGCCCGCTCGAATACTGTCTACGTATGTCTTGAGGTGAATGACCCCATGCGTATCTACACCGCAGAGGTTAGATGAGATCAAGGCCTCTGCGACGCGGGTGGCATTGCGGTCGTCGGCTCCGGCAGCTATCAGAACGTCTGTGGTGAACTTCAAAAGTTCTTCTGCTGTCTTCACAACCATATAGGCTATTCTCCTTTCTTGAGGGATTGTACTGGTTCCCACTTCTGTGTCTCCCACGATCGTTCTATCGCTGCCAGCACAGAAGCTACCGCCAGTGCCTCGCCAAAACCGGGCTCCCCCTGTCTGCCATTTGAAATTGACTCTAAGAACTGGTGGGCTTCGATGACCTTCAGATCGTCGTAGCCTAAACCCATTGCCGGACCTGGGTTGAAGTGCGCGTGAAACGGGTGTGCTGGTCCACTCAGGATGTGCGTGTAGCCTTCTCGTGCAGGATCTTCATTGGCCAGGTACAACTTGATCTGGTTCATGTTCTGGAAATCCCAACTGATGGCGCCGTCCGTCCCGTGTACCTCAAAGGCCAACTGGCACTGAGAGCCTCGGATGATTCGACACACCTCGAGCGTGCCCTGAACGCCGTTCTCAAACTGCGCCAGCGCTCCGACGTAGTCTTCGTTGGTGACCTCGCCCATCGGGCCACCGGTGCTGACCGAGAAATGGGTTCCGGAACCCGGTGTCGCTAGTGGACGCTGTGTGATGAACGTCTCGTGATTGCCTACTACACGTCTGATTGGGCCTGCGATTAGATGAGCCATATCGACAACATGTGACATCACGTCGGCCAGGGCGCCCATTCCGGCAGATTCTCGCTGGAAACGCCAGGACAGGACGGCGTGCGGATTGCTGGCGTATCCGACCAAGAAGCGGCCTCGGTAGTGCGTCAGCCTGCCCAGTTTCCCCTCTTTAATAAGTTGTCGGGCATACTGCACGACCGGTGCCCAGCGATAGTTGTAACCCACAAACGTCAGGACGTTAGCCTGACGTGCGGCGTGCTCGATCTCCGCAGTTTCCTCAGGGCTCCGACCGATAGGTTTCTCGCAGAAGATGTGTTTTCCGGCGGCTGCGGCTGCCCTGGCCATTTCCAGATGCATGTTGTTGGGTGCAGTAATATTTACCACCTCAACGTCCGGATCCGCTATTACCTGCTTCCAATCCGTCGTGTACCGTACAAAACCGAATCGCTCTTGCGCCTCGCGCCCCCGGGCCTCCACGTCGTCAGCGCATATGACCAGTCTTGGTCGGATGCTGCTCTCAGCAAAGCGATCCGCTATCTGTCGATAGGAGCGACTGTGGACTGTGCCCATCCACCCCATGCCGATCACGCCGATTCCTATGGATCGAAGTTCCTCTGTCAATTGAACTGCTCCTTTCACAATGCTGACATTAAAGTTTTACCATTTTGTTTTCTCTGGCAGACCTGTACAACGCAACCAGCGTAGCGATGTTGCCCCGACTGTCCTCTAGCGAAATGGTAGGCGGTGCGTCATCCAGAATAGTGGCTACCATAGCTTCCACTTCATTGAAATAGGCTTGACAATTCTCGTAGGTGAAAGTCTCTGCGGCAAGATCGTCTCTACTGTCCCCGAAAGTGTCTGTCTCGGTGCTACCCCCGCGAAGAATACGCACATGCGCTGTTTCACCGAGGAGATTCAGCCACGGTAGATCCAGGTGGATCGTTCCCTGGCTGCCGATCAGTTCCGCCTCTGAATGTGGCATCGTCTGGAAGCTGGAACTGAACTGAGCCAGCGTGCCGGCAGAAAAACGCATCTGCCCGCAGAAGGTCAGATCCACCTCATCGTCACCCAGAACCTGCCAGCCTATCACCTCAACTGGCTCTGCTCTCATTATGGCGCGTGCAAAGCTGACCGGATAGCTGCCGATATCCCACAGAGACCCACCCCCAAGGCTCGGATTAAGACGTATGTCAGGCCTGTTGGCGAGGGTAAAGCCGAAGTTACCTTGTATTACACGCAGGTCTCCAATGGCACCTTGGGCCACCATTTCTATGAGTTTACGTGTCTGCGGATGGAAACGATACATGGCCGCTTCCTGTAGGGTCACCTCGTTTTTTTGAGCGGCATCTGCCATGCGATCCACATCCTCAGGAGTGAGGGCGATCGGCTTTTCGCACAGGATGTGCTTGCCTGCGTCGGCACACTTGATGCTCCACTCCGCATGGTGTGCATTGGGCAACGACATATAGACCGCATCGATGTCTGCGTCCGCCAGAAAGTCCTCGTATCTGCCGTAGGCGCGTGGAATGTTCCACTTTCTGGCGTAGTCCTTTGCCTTCTCCTGACTCCGACTGGCGACTGCTATCAGTTCGGAACGATCCGACTGGCGGATCGCTGGGATCAATCGCTCATTGATGCGCGCTGTACTCAACAAGCCCCACCTTACTCGCTGTTCAATCATCATCAACTCCTTCAACGGATAAACGGTAGACGGCGCATCGTCTTACATCCATGGCCACATTCTGCCCGGATGGCTGGGCACGATGTGCAAGGTTTACTCTATTCTATAGCTCGTCAATCAAACCGATGCCAAAGCTGCTCGGAGTTGCTGTGTCAAGTCGAAGGTCACCCGGAGTTCATCCGATCCCGATCTGGCGCAGGTAACTGCGGGTACGCTTGGCAATAGGCAAAGGTTTATCGAACGGGGCAGGGTACATATCCTGTTCGACAATAGCAATGCCGTTGTAGTCAACGTCGAACAGGACATCGCGGAAGGCGAGGAAATCGACTGCCCCCTCGGATGGCTCGCAGAACATATCCATCCCCACAGCTACAGCAAAGGGAATGTGTTCGGCTTCGACTTTCTTCTGTATTTCCCGATCGACGCTCTTAAGATGCAGGTAGGGAACCCGGTCGTGGTGCCGGCGCATGAAGCTCACAGGGTCGCCACCGCGATAGGCATAGTGTCCGGTATCCAGGCACAGCGAAACGCGGTCAGGGTCGGTCTGTTCTATGAATGCCTCGGTCTGGTCTTCGTACTCGACGTGCGTCTCGGCATGGGGATGGAAGACGAGGGTGAGGTCAAACTTATCACGCGCAATGTCGGCCGCTTTGTGCGTGGTGTCGATCAACCGTTTCCATGCGCTGTCGTCCAGGCGGGTCGGCACCTTCGGCTCACCCGTAGAGAGGTTGGAATAGGTGTCATCAATCAACACCAGAAATTTACCCCCCAAGGCTGCCACCAATTCGCATATCTTAAGCACCTCCTCTTTCAGCGCAGGCCACACTGCCATATCCTCAAGATCGCGCATAGCAAACCCCGCGGTCGCTTTCAAGCCGCGCTTGTCCAGTTCGGCTCGCAGTACGGATAGATCCGTGGGAAGGTAGCCGTAGGGACCCAGTTCGATCCATTCGTAGTCAGCTTCAGCAACTTCATCCAGAAATCGCTGCCATGGGATTTGCTTGGGATCGTCGGGAAACCAGACGCCCCAGGAATCCGGTGCATTACCAACTTTTACGTTCATGATCTTAGCTTCCTCCTACTGTCTCTCTAAAGTTTTAGGCCCTTTTCTTGGCTTATGTTTGCGCGGAAACAGTCTGGCCATAAAAACGACAGAGAAGCACTTTCCCTTAAAGATTTCTCCGACTACTTCCTGGCTTGATATTTCTCAAGCAAAGTGGCACGCCACACATGTCACCAATTTGTGGTTTGCTGGCATTTCGTGGCCCCGCAAGAAGCGGCGGCAGCAATGTCCGCAGTGCCCACGCCGTCCTTTGGGGGACGATCATCTACTTGCTTAGGCTACTGCCGTCTTCAGGTTCTCGCGAGCCCGATATAGAACCGCTTTAGACTCCTCATGCACCTTCGCGATCTACAGTGTCCACTTGAACCTTCCTTATCTTCCGTATGAGCAGACAGCATCGGGGATGCGAGAGAGGACTGTCCGTCTACTGTCTGCCTGTTTAGTATATATTGAAATATTAGAGTAGTCAAGAACAATTTACTCCCTTTTTACAGTGTGCATCTTCAAATCAGGCCATGATCATCTGATCCCTGAAAATCTTCTACAATACATTTAGCCTGATTAATTCATAAACTTGCTGAAAATTTCTATAATTCTATGTACGACAATCGATTATACAATTTAGGCTAAGAAACTTTGTTTTCGTGCGATAACTGGAAAGTCCAGTATTTATGCAGACTTCTCAGATTTCACGAATTATTCGGGTTAGAAAAACCCTTGCTTTTCTGTTTTGTCTATTTAGGGGCGCTTAGTATGAGTGCATTTTCCGCTTGCGTTGACCAAGATGGGAACCTATATTACGAAAATATTGATCGAATGTTTCGATCTCCTTTGTCAAATAATATTGGAAAGGGAACAATGCCAGATACTCTTGAGGTGGTCGTAATCAAGGATAGTTGAAAGTTAGCCTATCGCCTGGAAAGGCCTGCCCGTTATGGAACGAAGCTTATTTTCAGCACTTCTACACGCAGTGGTCGCATACGGAGTGCACGTCTTACCACTTTGTATTGGTCTGACTTTGGTCGGGGCATCGCCCGCCCACCCACAGCAGACCGCGGAGATCGATACAAACGATGTCTACGAGTCGAAGGGAAGCGTTGCAGGGCACTTCCTCTCCGTTCCACAAACCATTCCCAAGTCATTGATGAATCTGATCTTACATCCCCTGAAGAAGTTCACGATCTGGGCGGAGCATACTCATCTGCCGACTCGGACTATGAACCTGTTTATGAACGCAGACCGGACGTTCGGCATCTTTCCCCATGTTCAGTTAGGAGGAGAGACTGGGACCGGGGGCGGCGTCAGAGTCTTCCACTCGAACATTGCCGGGAGGGGAAAACGGTTTGAGGGCCTCTTCGTCTATTCTGGGGGACGCGGGCAGAGAGGTGATGTCCTCTACTTCGATCCGAACCTGGCGGGAAGTCGCCTCTACTCGAGGAGCGAGGCGACCTTTCTCCGTACCCGCCACAGAAGTGCCTCTATCAACGGCGCTGTGCGGGACCACTCGACGCGCCGGTTTCAGATCGAGAGGCTCGACGCGTTGACGACGCTCGGGTGGCGTCCCCATGCAAGGGAATTGGAGCCCTATCAGAAAAATGTCTATATAGAGGTCAGGTTCGGATACGGACGGCGAGATTTCCGACAGCAGTTCGAACCAGAAGGGACACTGACCGACCCAGGATCCACGTCTCAGGCCCGGTTGCTGATCGGGCTGGCGGATGTTATCGCACTCTACTCGTTCGGGGTACAAATCTCATACGACGACAGGGACTACCAAGGGCCTAAGCGGGAGATCTCCCATCCCTTAATCTACCGTTTCCCAGGCCGAGTCATCATCTATACCGACGGCTTCTATCATAACTTTCGGGACATCTTCTACCCCGAACGTGGGGGACTATTGCAGGCCGAGGCGGACTATGTGATCGGATCTGATGATGTGCGCTTTGTGCAGGTGACAGCTGAAGTCCAGCGGTTTTTTACTCTCTTCTTCCGCAACCGGATCCTGGCGTTGCGGGCACGTCTGGAGAAGGCTCATCGGATCGGAGACGGTATTATCCCGTACCCGGATCTGGCGATCTTTGGAAGCTATCACTTGAGGGGCTATCACCGCGGCTTTTTAAGGGGTGAAGGATCACTGCTTTTGAGCGCTGAATACCGGTATCCGATCTGGGACTCCTTGAGAGGGAGATGGAACGCCTTCCTATTTTGGGATGAGGGACAGGTCTTCGACGACTACGATCAGATTTATTTCGATCGATTCCGGACTTCCTATGGAGGCGGGATCATTTTCGGGTCCGAAACCGGTTTCCTGGGCAAGCTGCGGGTTGGCCACAGCGCTGCCGAGGAGGCGCTTGTGGGGTTTACACTGGAGCAGAAATTTTGATCAGAGTCCCCCGAAAGGCAGTATGGCCGCTTTGCTGGGGAGGCAGCAAGCCACGAAGTGGACGAAGGACTTTTCGGGGGAAAGGCCGGATGGCGAGGTGGTACGCCCACTCCGTGTCGATCTGGCTTGGGATGCTTGTTCTGCTCCTGATCGCGGGCGGATGCGCCGCACCGAGACTAACGCAAAAAGGTTTACGGGCGTCCGTGCCGCCTCCGATCAGCCTGGCTATTGCTCGGAGGGATACTGTTGTCTTTGTAGTGTATGGAGACAATCGAATCAGCAAAAATCCAAAGGATTTACGCTATGATTCCGCCCGCCGCCGCAGACGCCGGGCGGTGGTAGAGACCATCGCAAAAGAGTCCCCCGATTTCGTGATCCACACAGGAGATCTGGTGAAGCGCGGCGTGGACAAATTGCTCTGGACGTACTTCAAAGAGGATACGACACCTCTCTTGAAGCCACGGTTTTTCTATCCGGTCCGGGGCAACCATGACCACAAAGGAGGGGACAGCGACGACTACGTCAATATCTTTGGTGAGACGATCGGACAGGCTTCAAGCTACGCCTTCCATATGAAAGACACCTACTTCATCTTTATCGATTCGACAATGCCACCCTGGATCGGAGCGGAAGATTCGACAAATGTCCATGCCCGGTGGTTCCGAGAGCGCCTGGACGAGGCATCCGAAAGTCGCTTCCTGTTTGTAGTGCTCCATCACACGGTATTTTCCAGCGGCTCGGGGGGGCTGGCCCGGCGGTTTCTGTTCAGATGGAACAAAGGACATGTACCCAGACCCCAGGAGCAGCGTCTGCGAAAGGTTTTAGCTGATCACCTTGCGCGGCGAAAGGAGAAGGACCCCTACGCCCGGACTGTAGTCTTTACGGGACACAGCCACTTCTACGAACACTATATCTATCGTGGGGTCGATTTTGTGGTCACCGGCGGCGGCGGCGCTCCTACGCATACACCTTCAAAGGAGACGCCTAAGTATCGGGCTGTAGCCTACCGAGGCGACCACTACGTGCTTGTGACCATAGAAAGGGATAGCCTGGACTTTTCGCTCAAACCTGTGGGACCTGGCAAATGGATACAGAAAAGCGAGTAAACAGCAAACAGCAAACAGTAGACAGGGAGGGGAGATGGTGCCTCCGTCTACTGACCACTGTCTACTGTCTTCTAATAATGACGGGTTGCGGCTCCGGGCTAAACCTAAAGACGAAGCCTATCAAGTGGTTCGACGCGGACAACAAGACCATACCAAAGCCGAAGGAGGTCAAGGAAAACCAGATCTGGGACATCATAGATATGACACTTTTCTATCAAGTCGGCAAGCTCCTCGACCTCGGTTGGACTGCACGGCGGGTCGGAAATCTGCTTAACATAGTCCCCGTCAAGCAGGCCGATAACGTCAACGCCCTGGATGAGGCGTCAGACTCCTCCTGGTACACCAACCGGCATTTCCACCGCCCGATGACGATTGAAGAGCTGATGCGGGGTCCGGGCGTTGCCCAGCCCGATACCAGCGGTCCCTGGGAGATCATCAAGGGTAAGTTCGAAGGGGGATCAGCTGGCTTTAGGATCAAGGATGTATCCGGAACTATATTCGTTCTCAAGTTCGACGCCGAGAGGAACGAGGAGATGGCCTCCGCAGCGGAGACGATTTCGACCAAGATTCTGTACGCTTCTGGGTACAGCGTCCCCAAAAACTCCGTCGTCTTTTTTGATCCGTCCATTCTGAAGATCGGCCCGAAGGCGAAGGTACCGGCACCTGGAGGCACTAAACGTCCGATGACCGAAGCCGATCTTCGCGGCATTCTCAATCACATCCCCGTTCAACCCGACGGCCGCTTGCGGTGCCTGGCAAGCGAGTTTTTAGAAGGAATTGTTCCTGTCGGCGTCTTCAATTTTCACGGCCGGCGCAGGGACGACCCGAACGACCGGGTGAAACATCAGCATCGGCGGGAACTGCGCGGCCTGCGGGTCATCGGCTCCTGGATAAACGACAGCGACCGGCGCGCCGCCAACACGCTGGATATGTACGTGACCGACGAAAAGGGACGACGCTACATCAAGCACTACCTCATCGACATGGGGTCTACAATTGGCAGCAACTACTGGATGCCCCATCCTCCAATGTACGGGAACGAATATGTCTTCGACCCTCGGAATATCGGGCTGTCGCTCTTTGCACTGGGCTTCTACAAGAAGGCGTGGGAGGATCCCCTGCCGATGAAATATCCCTCCATCGGGTATTTCGAAAGTGAGGTCTTCCATCCGGGGAGGTGGTCGCCCACCTATCCTAACCCGGCGTTTCAGCGGCGCACCAACCGGGACGGCTACTGGGGTGCCAAAATCGTTATGTCGTTCTCGGATGAGGAGATCGCGGCGATGGTAAAGACCGGACGCTTATCCAACCCGAAAGCGGAGGTGGAACTGACCCGCCTTTTGATCGAACGCCGGGACATAATAGGACGCTACTGGTTTGGCAAGATCAATCCCCTCGATCGGTTTTCCATAGACAGCAAAGGGATGAAGTTTGAAGACTTAGCCGTGCGTGGGAAACTCGCCTCTTTATCGGAGACGACCTATCGGTATAGGCTGTTGAACGACCGGGGGAAGGCGATCGGCCCAGAAAAGATACTGCGCGGGGAGACTCTTATCCCTCTGGAGGAAAATCTGACTGCGAGGCAGTTTTACGGGTACGAGATCCGGACCCTACGTGACGGTCAGACATCCAAATATACAAGGGTCTATTTTTACGTGTGGGAATCGGGACACTATCAGATTGTGCGGATCGAGCGCGAGGAATAACTCCCCTATAAGATCGGAGCGTATATGGCATCTCAGGCGAATCCTTTCAGACAGATTATGAACATCCGGCGTGAGGAAGTTCCGCTGGCACTGTTGATGTTCCTCTACTTCTTCCTGGTCATCGCCAGCTTCTGGATCCTCAAGCCGATCAAAAGTGGGCTTTTCCTCTGGTATTATGATGAAATCGGTTTCGATATATTCTACTGGCACCTGCGTCCGGCCCAGGCGGAACTGATTGCCAAGGTGCTGAACATGGTCGTGGCATTTGTGGCTGTAACGGTCTTCACTCTTCTGGCCCGATACTTTCGGCGCCAACAACTCACCTACATCTTCTCCGGCTTCTTCATCGCCTGCTATGTCCTCTACAGTACCGTGCTGGATACCCCGGGCGACGTAACAGTCTGGTCCTTCTACCTATTTGGAGACCTATTCAGCACGCTGATGGTGGTTACCTTTTTTGCCTTTCTCAACGACAGTGTAGATCCCGATACGGCGAAACGGCTCTACGGCCTGATCGGCCTGGGAGGTGTGACGGGGGGCGCCTTTGGGTCTTTAGTGCTCAGGGCAAAAGTGAAAGATCTGAGTTCCTCTGAGTGGCTCTGGATCTGCCTGGGGATCGCCATGATCATCATCCTTATCGCAATGATCGTCGGCAGGATAGTATCTCGCCGCCCGCCACCTGAGGTATCACAGAAGAAGGAGACTCAAGCGGCAGGCAATCCGGCTTTGGAGGGCGCACGCTTAGTGTTCCGATCCCGTTACCTACTATCCATCATGGCGATTGTTGGTCTCTACGAGATGGTCTCGACCATTATGGATTTCCAGTTCAAGGAGACTGTCACACATTACCTGGTTAAGGAGGCTTATACCGTCCATCTTGCCACAGTATACGTCGTTTCCAACGGTGTGGCCCTGTTTGTGCAGCTTCTCCTCACCAGCTTAGTCATGACCCGTTTTGGTGTGGGTACGGCCCTACTGTTCCTGCCGGTGACCGTCTTGCTCGGTTCGACCGGTTTTATGATCGCACCGGTGCTGCTCCTTGGCAGCGCTTTGAATACCTGTGACAGTGGCTTCAGCTATTCGATGAACCAGTTGGCCAAGGAGGTCCTCTACGTGCCGACCACGAGAGAGGAGAAATATGGGGCCAAGGCGTTTATCGATATGTTCGTCCAGCGTTTTGCAAAGGCACTGTCTGTGGGTCTCCTCTTGGTGATCACACTGGTATTCTCTGAGTTCAGCACTATCCGGTGGCTGTCGCTTGCCACCGCTGCTATTGTCGTTGTCTGGATACTGGCTGCGCGGGTTGCCGGACGATCGTTCCAGAAGATGACCGAAGCGTCCCCTGTTCCATCTCCATCTGCATAAAGGTTTTATCCGAGGGCGAACACTGCAGGGGCAGACCTATGTTCTGCCCTGAAAATACGGATAAATCGGGCGAACACGTGGGTTCGCCCCTACTGCTGTCTACGGCCAAAGGGCACAAGATGAAGCGCATTTTAGGTTCAATAGTGGACATACGAAAAGGAGAGTTTACACTTACCTTTTTGATGTTTATCTACTACTACTTGGTGCTGGTGGCCTACTATTTGCTTAAACCGGCAAGAGACGGTCTATTCTTGGTGCGGATCGGTCCGGAACAGCTTCCTATCGTCTTTATTCTCATTGCCTTGGTCGCTCTTCCGATGATCACGGTCTACGTCAGATTGACCCGTTTTTTGAAGCTTACACAACTGATGAATGCCACTACTGCTGTTCTCATCGCCAGCCTCTTGATCCTGCGATGGTTGATTCAACTGGACTACTCCTGGGTATACTACGTCTTCTATATTTGGGTGGCCATTTACGGCATAACGATCACCTCCCAGTTCTGGCTCCTTGCCAACACAGTGTTTAACCCGGCTCAGGCCAAACGACTCTTTGTACTTTTGAATCTGGGGGGGATCTTCGGGGCCTTCACAGGAGGAGAGGTAACCAGCCTGGTTGTGCGCGTCTTCGGAATGTCAACGGAGAATTTACTCTTTTTATGCATAGGATTCTTGACAATCTGCATCTTTCTCTTAAACATCATTTGGACGATCGGACAGAAGGAGAGCCAGGAACAGCCCGACCCTGTCAAAATCAGAGAGCAAGGCAAGGAGACGCTCGGCCAAATGTTCAGGACAATTCGTCGCTCCCGGCAGTTGATGCTTCTCGTGGGAATCATCTCTTTGATGGTGATGACCGCTTCCTTTGTCGATTTCCAATTCAAAACGATCTCTGCCGAGGAGTTTCCCGCAAAAGAAGATCTTACGTCGTTCTTGGGGAAATTTTACGGCCGCCTGAGTCTGGTCGCTTTGCTGTTTCAATCGCTCTTTACCTACCGGTTCCTGAGAGTTCTGGGTGTGGGGGGCACCATTATGTTTCTTCCCATCGGCCTGTTATTCGGTTCCGTAGGGATGCTCATAGCGCCGGGCTTGTGGGCGGGCATCTTTCTGCGTGGGGTTGACCGAAGCTTAGGATATTCTATTAACAAAACAGGCTTTGAACTGTTGTCCCTCCCGGTACCTATGGAGATTAAGAAGCGTACCAAAATCTTCATTGATGTGTTTGTGGAACGGTGGTCACGTGGTATTGCCGGCGCACTTTTGCTGCTTTTTACCGTTGTTTTTGGATTCTCCATAAGGCAAATCAGTATCCTTGTTATAGCCCTTTTGATTGTGTGGATTCTCTTTTGTATACTCGTCCGCAAGGAATATGTGAACGCCTTCCGGAAGGCTCTGGAGGGACGCGAAATCGATCTGGATGAACTCAGAATGGACATCTCGGAGGCGTCCACGGTCAACGCCCTTATAGCTGCCCTTGCAAGTACCAATGAACGGCAGGTGGTCTATGCACTTGATCTCCTAACATCCGTGAAAGATGCGGGACTATTAGAGCCGGTACAACGTCTTTTGAAACATAGATCTTCCGAAGTGCGTAGGCAGGCTGTTCGAGTGCTCGGGACCCAGGGAGACGGGGTCCTTGAGTCCAAAATTGAGGAGCTTCTGAAAGATGATGATCAACAGGTGCGTCTTGAGACTATGCTCTTCCTATGCCGGCATCCCAAAGGAAACCACATAGACCGGATCAAGGGCTATCTGGAAGACCCGGATCTCAAGATACAAGCGGCGGCGATCGGCTGCATCGCAGAGTACGGTTTATCCGAGGAAAGACATCTGATCGATGAGAAGGTAATCCAATCGTTTCTGGACCGTAAGGGAAAAGAGGGAGAATTGGGGCGGGAGCAGATGGCAAAAGCATTGGGGCGTCTGGACAATCCCAGCTTCCGAAGGTATCTTTTCAAGCTGATGGAAGATCCATCTCCGAGAGTTGTCAGACAGGCCATCGAAAGTTCAGGCCGCACAAGAGATCAGGAGTTCGTAGCGTTGTTGATAGAAAAACTTTCCGATAAGCGATACCGCGCCGATGCTCGCATGGCTTTGGCTGCATTTGGATCTCGAATTCTGGACACCTTGAACGATTATCTCAGGGACGAGACCGTGGATGTATCGGTATCACTCCGGGGCAACATCGCCCGTGTGTTGAGCGAAATACCAGCCCAAAAGTCTGTCGATATCCTTATAGAAGGCATGAAAAGTGCAGATCCCACTCTCAAATATCACCTGATCAAGGCGTTGAATAAACTGCGCGCCAGATACCAACAGTTGAGGTTCGATCAAAGTAAGGTCGATGCCACGTTGATCCAAGAGACAAAATCCTATTACGAGATCCTACAGATCCAGGATGTGATCCCCGATGGAAGCAATCGGGGAGAGACTCAAGATGGCACCGCTTCCAAACTCCTGAAGCAGGTTCTCATCGAAAAGCAGGAGCAGAGTTTAGAGCGAATCTTCCGACTATTAGGACTGCGCTATCCGCCAAAAGACATGTACAGCGCCTATCAGGGGATCGTAAGCAGCAAACAGGCGGTGCATGCCAGCGCAATCGAGTTCTTGGATACTGTGCTGAACAAGGATATAAAGAAATATCTCTTTCCCTTCCTGGACCAAGTCTCTCTTGAAATCACCATTCAAAAGGGACAGGAGCTGTTTAGAGAGCGGATAAAAAGCAAAGAAGAGGCCTTGGTACATCTGATTCGTGGCCGCGATGCCTGGTTGAGGGCCTGTGCGATTTATAACGTTGTGGGGACAGATTCCCCAACACTGATGAGATTGGCCGAGGAAGCTCAAAACGACCTGGACCCTGTGGTTCGTGAAACTGCAAATATGGTGCTGAACAATGGATAGCATCAAGGTATAAGAATTGATGAATTTTAAACTTATAGAAGAACTACTATGAGAAAGATTCTGTTGTTTGTTCTTGTGGGCTTGTACTTTCTGCCTACTTCACCGGCATCTGCTCAGGTTGATGGGAGAATCGTTCTTTCGGCGGACAGCCTGAAGGACGAGGACCGCGTAATCGAGTTCTTTAGAAACTGGAAATATCACGCAGGCGATAATTCTGCCTGGGCCGACCCGGAGTTTGATGACAGTTTATGGGAAACTGTAGACACACGGCTTAAGTCGGACAAACTTCCGAAAGGCGGCTGGAAAGGAATTGGCTGGTTCAGACTGCACGTTGCAGTTGACTCTACACTGTGGAATAGACCATTAGCCCTGATTTATCATCAGACAGGTGCGGCTGAAATCTACTTGGACGGCAAGCTGATATATACCTTCGGTAAGGTCGGAACTTCAAAAGCGGAAGAAGAAGGCCATCACTCTCTTGGGGTGCTAGACCCCCCGAAACTCATTTCGTTTGACGGCAGACCACTGTCGCGGCCTTCCACCTCCCCGTCAGAGCGCCCGCGGAGCGCCGAACACGTTATAGCTGTGCGCTACTCAAACTTCCGTGCCGAAACTTTCAACAAGACGGTCTACGATCCTGCGGGCTTTTCCATTGGTTTAGGAGAATTGGAGAACAGTTTAGAACTCAGTGGATTATGGGTCAGGAGATTAGCAGCCTATCAGATGTTTTTTTCGGGCGTTCCCCTCGCCTTTACATTGCTGCATCTTCTGCTCTTTCTGTTCTACCCTCGATCAAGAGAAAATCTCTACTACGCTGCCTTTACGGCCAGTATTACGGCCTTGACGTTCACAGGCTACGAAGGTATATTTTTAAGAGACTCAGGACAGCTTTTATTTAATTTTTGGCTGTTCAAGGTGGCAGTATTACTTACATGCGTTTCTGGGGTCCGATTTTTATACAAACTTTTTTACCCCAAGTTGCCCAGGCCGTTCTGGGTTTTGCTCGCAGGCGGAATAGTTCTGGGGGGCTGGTCCTGGTATGCCCCTATTCTCTATATATACCTGTTTGCTCTGGTAACTTTTGTGGAAATGCTCCGAGTGATCTTCGTGGCCGTCCTAAAGAAAAAAGACGGTGCGTGGATTATTGGCATTGGAGGCGTGGCTTTTATCTTTGCTTGCACCTACCAGATTCTGATAGAACTCGAGGTCTTAAAGGCTATATCTGACGAAATCTATGTTTATGGGACTCTCTGCTTTCTTATTTCGATGTCCGTGTATTTAGCTCGCAGCTTTGCCCGAACGAACAAAGACCTCGAGGCACAGCTCATGCAGGTTAAGGAGCTGTCCGCCAAGACGATAGAGCAGGAACGCCTGGCCAAAGAAGAGGAAATGGCGCGAAAGATTGTAGAGGCTGATAATGCCCGCAAAACCCAAGAGCTTGAAGAGGCCCGCAAGTTGCAAAAAGTTTTAAGTGAGTTAGAAGATGCCAATCTAGATTTGCGTGAAACTCAATCCCAGTTGGTGCAGTCTGAAAAGATGGCGGCATTGGGCGATCTGGTAGCAGGCGTTGCCCACGAGATCAATACGCCCGTCGGAGCCATAAAGAGCATGCACGATACCTCAATGCGCGCTTTGGAAAAACTGAAGACCACCCTTGAAACGCAATTCCCGAAAGAGTGTCAAGATAACCGTGAATTTAACGCGGCGCTGAAGGTCATTGCAGACGCCAACCAGGTGATCACAACCGGTTCTGATCGCGTGACGAACATTGTCAAGAGCCTGCGGAGCTTTGCCAGATTGGACGAAGCTGAGTTGAAGGAAGTGGACATCCACGAGGGGATAGAGGACACTTTGACTTTAATCTATCATGATTTAAAGAACCGCATCAAAGTGATAAAAACTTTTGGCGAGATTCCTCCGGTTGTCTGCTATCCGCGCAGATTGAATCAGGTTGTTCTTAATATTTTGGTCAATGCTAAGCAGGCCATAGAGGATACGGGAGAGATCACCATCACCACATTTCAAAAAGATCACAAAGTGCACGTGGCCATTCAAGATAACGGAGTTGGCATCCCTGAGGAAAATCTTGAAAAAGTGTTTGATCCTGGATTTACGACAAAGGGTGTGAGAGTTGGGACAGGTTTAGGTTTGTCGATTTGTTACCAAATTATTCAGGATCACAAAGGGGAAATCAAAGTAGAAAGCAGGGTAGGTGAGGGTTCAACATTTACTGTAATGTTGCCGATGGATTTGGATGAAGAGATCTAAAATTAATTTTCGTGGTACTTTCAGTAGACCCGAAGTAAATGAGCAACAGAATGGATTAGATATTGTAAGGGAATTTCTGCTATGCTTCCGGTCATAGAAAAGTTCATATTTCTACAGAATGTGGATGTCTTTTCTGATGTCTCCACGGAACAATTGGCCTACCTTGCGGCTATTGTGGAGGAGGTTTCGCTCCCGAGAGGGGAGACCATATACAAAGAGCAGGACCCGTCGGATGCGTTATATCTGGTCTTAGAGGGGCGCGTGCGTCTCCATCGCGACGGCGCGGAGATCACCGTTGCAGGGCCAAAGGAGGCCTTCGGAACCTGGTCTCTGTTCGATGACGAACCCCGAGTTGCTGCAGCGACCACTTTGGAAGACACGAAGCTTCTCCGAATCGATCGGGAGGATTTTATCGATCTTCTCTCTGATCACGTGCAAATCACACAGGAAGTCCTTAAGGCTCTTGCGAAGCGGTTGCGCAGCTTAATTGGGCGGGTTGGTGTGGAACCGACCGATGGTGGTGAGACATAAGATATGGCTTGCCGCTTCAAAGGAGAGAGTGCCTATGACTGACAACGAAGAGATAAAGCGCCTGCTGGAGTCCGAGGAGAAATATCGCAAGATGTACGAGCGGGCCAACGACGCAATATTTGCCATCGACACGGAAAATGGCGAAATCCTTGAGGCCAATCCGAAATCCGAACAGATGACAGGCTATGTCCAAAAGGAACTGGTCGGGATGAAGGTGTGGGATCTCCATCCATCGGAGGAAAAGGAGACGGTAAAGTGGCTCTTTAAACAGGTCGCAAATACCGGAAGTGTCATCTACAATGACCTCCATTTCCAAAAGAAAGATGGAGCCCTGATAGTTATCGATGTGAGCGCCAGTGTGATCACCTATGGCGATAAGAGGGTTATCCAACGGATCTGCCGCGATGTGACCGACCGCAAACGGACGGAGGAGCAAATTAATTCGCAAACACAGTTTCGTGCCGTACTGGATACAGTTGGTGAGGGAATCATCAGTATTGATTCAAACAGCACTATTGTTATGGTCAACCAAGAGGTTCAGAACATCTGGGGCTACCAGCAGGAAGAACTTATCGGCAATAAAATGCACAACCTGATGCCAGAGAAATATCGGGGGCTCCATTCTGCTGGTATGAAACGATATTTGAAGACTGGAGTTCAAAAAGTATTGGGGCAACGCTTGGAACTTGAAGGGCTCAAAAAGGATGGGACAACGTTTCCTTTAGAAATTCGCATTGCAGAAACAAAGATCGGTGAACGTCTTCTTTTTACAGCAGCAGTGCGTGATATCACAGAGCGCAAGCGGGTGAAGAAGATGTTAGAGGAACACAGCCGAAGTCTTGAAGATTTGGCAAAATTCCCCTCTGAAAACTCTAATCCCGTGCTACGTACCGCAAAAGATGGCACCATTCTATATGCCAACGCCGCCAGCCAGCCTTTATTGAATGAATGGGGTTGTGAAACCGGTCAGTCTGTGCCCGATGACTGGAAGCAACTAATTATGGATATTTACGACTCCAAACTGAGTAAAGAGATTGAGATCAAGCTCGGAGACCAGATATTATCGGTTCTGCTCACACCAGTGATAGACACTGACTACATCAATGCATATGGACGCGACATCACCGAGCGCAAACGGGTCGAGGAGGAACTTGAGAGATCTCTTTCGCTGCTCCGTGCGACGTTCGACGCAACTGCCGACGGTATTCTCGTAGTGGATACTGAGGGGAAGATGACGAGCTTTAATCAGAAGTTTGTAGAGATATGGCACATCCCCGAGTCAATCGTAGAGTCGCAGGATGACGACCAAGCGCTGGAGTTTGTCCTCGATCAATTAAAAGACCCTGAAGGCTTTCTCAAAAAAGTAATGGAATTGTACGCCCATCCGGATGCAGAGAGCTACGATGTGCTGGAATTTAAAGATGGGAGAATCTTCGAGCGCTATTCCCTGCCTCAGCAGATAGGAGGAAAAAGTGTTGGAAGGGTGTTGAGCTTTCGTGATGTTACCGAGCGCAAGCAGGCAGAGGAAACACTACAGCATCGAATTGAATTCGAAGATCTCATCACCACCATATCGACAAGATTTATCAACCTCGCATCAGACGAGATCGACAGTGGGATAAAGCAGGCGATGCAAGAAATTGGAGAGTTTGCGGGTGTCGATCTTAGTTATATCTCTCTGTTGTCCCACGACCAAACTAGGTTGGACAATATACACGAGTGGTGTACCGAGGGAATCGAGTCGGAAATAGAAAACCAAAAGGGAATGCGCTGTTGTGACTTCCCGTGGCTTATGGAGAAACTCGACCGGTTCGAGAACATTTATATCCCTCGAGTTGCAGATCTTCCTGACGAGGCGAGCGCTGAAAAAGAACGTTTACAGTCGCAAGATGTTAAGTCGGTCGTCACCGTTCCTATGGTCTATGGTAAGTCTCTTGTTGGAATGCTGGGGTTCTGTTCGCTACGTGCAGAAAAAGAGTGGGAAGAGGACATTATCACACTACTTAAGATAGTGGGAGCAATATTCGTGAATGCGCTGGAGCGCAAGCGGGCAGAGGAAGAGCTTCAGAGGGCATACGAAGAATTGGAACAAAAAGTCCAAGAGCGCACCCGGGAGCTGCGGGAAAAACAGGCCCAATTGGTTCAGACTGAAAAGATGGCGACATTGGGAAATCTGGTGGCGGGAGTAGCTCACGAAATCAACACACCCCTTGGGGCACTTAAGAGCAACAACGACATCTTTATCCGCTCTTTTGCAAAGGTGAAGGGCATTTTGTCCGATCCGAAAATTCCGGCAGAAGTTCGTGAGCACCCGGAGTTGACCAGACTCTTCGAAAGCATTGAGAAGCTTAATGCTGTCAACAGAACAGCGGCCGAGCGCATCGTGGCGATCGTTATCAGCCTGCGGAAATTCGCCCGCCTCGACGAGGCTGAATTGGATGAGGTGGACATCCACGAGGGACTTGAAAATACCCTGACGCTCGTTCACCACGAAATCAAAAATCGCATCGAAGTCCACAGAGACTACGAAGATATCCCGCCTATCAAATGTTACCCCAATCAGCTCAACCAGGTCTTTATGAACCTCCTGGTGAATGCAAGCCATGCCATCGAAGGGGTAGGGGAGATTTTCATCAAGACCCACCTTCGTGATGGTGCCGTTGTGATAGAGATTCGGGACAGCGGAATAGGTATCCCCAAAGAGGATCTAGAACGGATCTTCGATCCCGGATTCACGACGAAAGGGTTCGGCATTGGGACTGGGCTGGGTCTCTCGATTGTGTATCAGATCATTGAGGACCACAGGGGGGAGATAGAGGTAGAAAGCCAAGTCGGGGTAGGCACAGTATTCCGAATACTTCTGCCGGTTCGATGAGAGATGTTTTATCACATAGCAAGGAGTCCACAACAATCTGATGACATGATGATTCATAAATAGGAGAGACCTATGACAAACTTAAAAGAAAAAGAAACCGTTATAATTGTCGATGATGAAGAAATGGTGTTGACAAGTATCAGCTCTTTTTTGGATCTGGAGACGAACTATAATGTCGTCACTTTCACTTTGCCAAAAGAGGCCTTGGAGTACTTTAAGAACAACGAAGTCGGCCTTGTCATTTCGGACTATCTAATGCCCGAAATGGACGGGATCACCTTTCTGGCCCGCGTAAGAGAAATCAAACCCGAGGTACCTCGAATTATTCTTACCGGGTACGCAGATAAAGAGAACGCCATTAAGGCGATTAACGAGGTTGGACTCTTTCAGTACATCGAGAAACCCTGGGAGAACGAAGACCTTTGGATCATCATCCGAAATGGACTCGAAAAGCAGAGGTTGATAAAGCAGCTTCAAGAGAAGATCAGCGAGATCGATGATGCCTACTCGGAACTACAAGGCATCCAACAGGAAATTTTGAAGACATTTGTGTGATCTGTGTCGAGAGAGAGCAAGCTCAGCCCGTTTTCCATCCTTTTCTTATGCACTTATATACACGCTGTTGTTCAAGATATGTGAAGCTTCAGTCCCACCAGGACGTGACATCAGACAGAGGCTTACGCTTTTGTTTGTGAATTTCAGATGGATAGCCTGTGTACAGGAAGCCGACGATGTACTCTTTTGCTGAGTCTGTGCTCAAGAGCTTGTAAGTCTCCTCACTTCGGGTCAGTTTGCCAGTGCTCCACTGCATTCCAATCTCCATCTCCCAGGCGCCAAGCATTATGTTTTGTATCGCACAGCAGGTGGCAGCGTAATCCTCTCTTTTCCGCTGTTCGTCGCCCTCCTGACAGCAGGAGACGACGATGATCGTCGGCTTGGACATGACTTTCTTGAAGGCTTTATCTGCGAGTTTTGCCCTGTCCTCCGGATCAACATCGCTGAACGAATCCATCTGGAGACTGCGGTTGATCTCGGCTAACCTCTCTTTAGTCTTACCTGTCACAACTGCAAAGCGCCAAGGTTCGGTCAATTTGTGGTTGGGAGCCCAGACAGACCCGCTTAAGATGCGCTCTATATCCTTGAGCAGTACCGGGTCGGGCTTAAAGTTGTAAATTGTCCGGCGAGTCTTAATAGCATCGTGGACGTTCATCTCTATCTTCCTATTTTGTGATCCTGCAGGTTATCCCTTGCAAACTATCGGCTGTACTCCACTTTCCGTTATCTTTTGGGAAGAAAACATAACCTTCTGTAGGTGGAAAGTCAAGTTAAATTTGACGCTACGTCTCTATTTCCCCTTGACAGGAGAAAGTATCCCTATTATATTATCCAAGCTAACGATCTTTCACAAGGAGATGGCCCTGTCAAACTTTCACAAGGAGAAGGCCTTGTCAAAAGCTGGGAATCTCTCGGTCGATGGGAAAACTTTAGAGACAGATTCGCTTGCGCTTCCGGTAATTTACCGTAAAAAAGGAGATTTTTCAAAGATGAACAGTTGCAAAATTGCAGTAACACTGAATATTGCCTCTGTTGTAAAAAAAGCTACAGGGATTGGTATGCTCTCGATCGGGCTTGTGAGTGTCTTTATGAGTTGCGGTAAGGAGAAAGGGGAACTGGTAGTCGCTCAGGTGGCAGATGAGACGATAACTGGAAGGAAGTTGCAGGAATTTAGCGGCGAACTCCCCGAACATCTCCAGAACAAGAAAGAAGCAATAGAAAAAGCAAAGGAACATCTTCAGACGATGATCGATATGAAGCTTATGATGATAGAGGTGGGAAACAAGGGAATTGATAAGAGCCTCGGCTCTTTGAGTAAGTTGCATCAGACCAAGAAGAAAAGGCTTGTGGGTACATTCCAAAAAAGTGAGATAAAGATAGATATAAAAGAAGAGGAAGTACAGGAGTTCTTTGAGAACTCACATTTTTCCAGGGCAATCAGGTTTAGCGATATAACGGTCGACAGTGAAGATAAGGCAAGGGCTGCTCTTGAAGAGCTCAAAAGGGGGAAAAGCTTTGAGGAGGTCGTCAGGAAGTTGTCTATAAATGAAGTTACTGCTGGTAGAGATGGGGATATAGGCCGTTACATAATCAGTGAAATGATGATCCCGCTCCTTCGGAATAAATTATTTGTTCTTGAGGTGGGAGAAGTATCAGAGCCCATAAAGGTTGCAGGTAGATATACGATCTTCAAAGTCACCGCTGATAGTACCATCCAGCTTAACCCAAAGATAGCAACAGAGATTGCTGACCAACTCTATAGGCAGAGTTTTAGTCTGCAGAGAGCCGCTTTAGTAGAAAAGCTCAAGAATAAATATCGCCTTGAACTGGATCGGGAAGGCTTAAATGCTTTTGTTGAAAGATTACGCACCGGTGCATCTTTTGCAACAGAGGATGAGCGGAACATTGTTGTCTACAGATATGACAAGGGAAAGATAACCTCAGGGGACTTTATGTACGTGATCATCGCTATTGCTAAAGAAGCGCTTCCTAATCTTACAGATAGCGAAGTGCTGGTCTCCTTTGCAGAGCGTGCAATTATTCCCGACATAATGATTATGGAAGCTGCTATTAGCGCTGGAATAGATAAGGAAGAAGATACAGTAAAATGGCTTGAGAAAAAGAGAAGGAAGTTATTAATGTCGCAACTTAGAAAAAAAGCGCTGGAAGGGAAGATAAACATAACCGATGACGAGATACGGCAGGAGTACGACAGCAATCCTGATAAATATCTGCTCCCTGAGCAAATAGACATACAGGAGATACTTGTAGAGACAGAGGAAGAGGCGCTCCGCCTTATGGAACAGATCCAAAAAGGTATTTCATTAGGCAAGCTTGCAAGCTCTCATTCTATACGGCCTGCAGAGCAGCGGGACGAAGAAGGCAGATTCCATTTTCATCCCTACGAAAGGTCACTTTACGGAGGCATAGTGGAAGCTGCGGAGGATGCCCAGATAGGGGAACTTAAGGGTCCTGTTAACTTAAAGGGTGGCTATTCCATATTCAAGGTGCTTTCCAGAGGACGTCCGAGGGAGCCCTTTTCAGATGCCCAAAGGCGTGTTAGGGTAAATATAAAGAAGGAGAGGGAGTCGGAAATATTCGAGCAGTTTTTGGAAGAACTGAGAGAGAAATACGAATCACAGGTCAGCATCCGGAAGGATAACCTCAAAATTGCCCTTGGGACAAAGTAAATGGAAGCGCCGTCGTTGAATCCGGTGGGGGCGATCAGAAAAGATCGCCTCCTTATTTTATTCGGGGAGAAACCAAGATTAAGAGTAGCGGTAATGAAGACATCAGTTGGAGGTCTCTTCGTGCTAAGTTATGATAGGGCTTGAGCGGCTGCTGTCTCAGCACGCGAGCCGCCGGGTAGCTTACCCATTCTGCTTTCCAGTTCCTGCTTAACGCCTTTACTGGAAATATATAACAACTCACGTGATTGGGATATGGTCCCGGAGCAGCGCCGTCTAACTCTGGGCTACGGTTTCGTCGGCACCGTACCACTGTGACAGCTATCTGGTTTTCAACGCAAAGGCTGTCGTTGGGCTCAAATGCAGAGACAAATGTATCTAATGTATTGCTTTTATATTAGATGCCAGTCTCGTATAGACTATCTACGAGCCCTTGACTCCGCGTCCAGGAAATTGTAAAGGATTAACTAACCGGGCGAAGAATCGCATACCCCTGTGAAATTAGTGTCCTTCATTAGCAAAATTCGCCCGATGTGCAAGCGAGCAAGCCCGAGGGGGAGTGGCAGACAATGGATATTGTGCTTTATGCGATGACTCTGAGGGTCACGTTGAACGGGAAGTAGCTTCACGATAACGTGAGGAACAAGGGTTCAACCGGGGGCCAAATGGGCGACGACAATCCTCCTAAGGGGCCCGTGATGCTGCAGTGCGATCATGGTTCTGTCTGTTTCGCAACAGCTGTATTCGAGAGTTGTGAACGTCTTCACAAAATTATTGTAATAACAGATAAATGTATGCGCTGCGTTACCCAACCTCTGGGGTGAGGTAATCTCGCCTCTACTACCGGTCTTCAACATTTGGGCTGGACAGCCAGATACCTCTGCATCAGGTGGGCATAAACGTTTCTTATTATAGGCGTATTATCCTAAATTGTTCCGCAAGCGGTCAGGAGTCTGAAGGCCGAAAGGAAGCTGCCGCTTACCATTTCAGAGGGGGAGGTCATGCCAAATTCAGATTATAAAATCGGCGTTGTCGGCGTGGGTCGGATGGGAGCCAATATCGCACGTCACCTCAAGAATAGGGGTTTTTCGGTAACAGTAGTCTACGATATCCGTTCGGATGTTGCAAAAGCATTAGCCAAGGAACTTGGGACAGAGGTGTCCGATACGCTCAGTGGAGTCACAAGTTTAGCGGATTATATTATCACTGTGGTCAACGACGACGACTCCATGCGGACTATCTTTACACAACAGGGTGACAGCCTACTTCAAGGCGCCGAGGGCAAGCTGTTTATCAACTGTGCCACAATTACTCCACAGGTGCATATCGAGGTCGAGGCGCTCGCAGAGGGTGTCGGGGCGCAGAGCATCGAAAGCTGTATGGCCAGCAGCATCACGCAGGCACTGGAGGGAACGCTCTACCTGATGTGTGGAGGAAAGAGGGACGTGTTCGAGAAGGCCGAGCCGATTTTGGAGGCAATGAGCACCGAATTGAGATATATCGGGAGGTCTGGCAAGGCGGCCGAGGTCAAAGCACTGGTGAATATGGTGATGAACATCAACACAGCGGGGCTGTCTGAAGGGCTGGGATTAGGAGCCGCATTGGGGATTGACCTGACGATGCTGCAGGAGGTATTTTCGCAGACCGGGGCTAATTCGCGGGTCCTGGAGACAGATGGAGAGGATATGCAAAACCGGGATCACGAGTGCTATTTCTCGGCGGCCCACGCTGCAAAGGATTCCGGAATCGCACTTGAACTTGCCAGGGCCGCAGGTCTGAATCTGCCTTTAGCTGATGCGACGAAGCGGCAGTACGAGCGGATGATCCAGATCGGAAAGGGCGAACTGGACAAGTCAGGGATCGCCGAACTTACCTTCCCGGGCAGAGGATGAGGGTCAACATGATTGATGGGCATACACGGGTTATGCCCCTACATATCTATTTGAGGGTTAACGCATGTGTTCGGCCAGTAGACGAGTCCCCGACCCCCAATTGAATCCCCGGTAGACTCAATCGGGGATCAGGGGTTCAGTCGGGACAGGCTTTAGGAGAAACGGATGAAAATTACTGATGTGAAATCATATCCCGTGTGGTCCGGTCCCAGGAATTCGTTCGTCTTAAAGATTGAGACTGACGAGGGATATTACGGCTGGGGAGAATCGGGGATCTCCGCGCGCGAGTTGGCCGTAAAGGGTGCCATAGCACACTTTCGCGAGTTCTTGATCGGCAAGGATCCGATGCGCATCGGGGCGCTCTGGCAGGAGATGTACCGCGGGCAGTACTTTGAAGGTGGACGCGTCCTTACGGCGGCCATATCCGCCGTTGACATCGCTCTCCACGACTTAGTCGCCAGGAAGTTAGGGGTACCTGTCTATCAGCTTTTAGGAGGGGCGCAGCGGGACTTTGTACCTTGTTTTGTTACATCGAGCGCCTCTATGATGGGGCCAGAGGTTGTAAAGGACGCCAAGCTCCTGGTCAAGGAGGGATGGAACGTCATCAGGTTTGTCCCCGGTCACCCGGATACAGGTGGTGATGATCTTCTTTATGAACCGCGAGAGTCGATCGCACTCACTGCGGAATGGTTGATCAAGGTTCGGGAGGCCTTGGGCAATGCTCCAGTGTTGGGTATCGACTACCACCATCGCCTCAGCCTTGCGGAGGCGGCTTCCTTTTGCCAGATGCTCCCTGCCGGGACTCTGGACTTTTTGGAGGAACCGATCCGTGATGAAAGTCCCGATGCGTATGCGATGCTCCGTCAGATGACCTCGGTGCCCTTTGCTATCGGGGAAGAGTTCTCAAGCAAATGGGTGTCTCTGCCGTTCATCGAGCGCAACTTGACCAATTTTGCGCGCATAGACATCTGTAATGTGGGAGGCTTCACCGAGGCTATGAAAGTGGCCGGTTGGTGTGAGGCCCACTACATTGACCTTATGCCTCACAATCCTCTCAGTCCTATAAGCACCGCCGCTCACATCCACTTTTCCGCCGCCGTTCCCAACTTTGCATGGCTGGAAGTGCTCGCCCGTGATTATTCCATTGATGCGGATCTTTTCCCCCTTCAGGCTGAATTAGACGGTAACCATTTTCCTGTGCCAAAGGGACCGGGTCTTGGCGTCGAATTCAACGAGGATATGGCTGAGGAGACGTTCAAGTTCTGGGAGGGGCCCCATCTGCATCGGCGGGATGGATCTTACACCAACTGGTAGAACGTAAAGTTGATAGTGGACAGCACACTTCCTCTCCTCCCTATATGTTCTCTACTAATCAAATGGATGTTCCTCATTCCCGGGAGTGACTACGATGAGAGCGATAGTTAAAGATCAGGTGGAGCGATGCGTCGAGGAGTTCCAAAGGGGCAAACTTACCGAGGCGAGTCTCTGCCGCATCCTCGAAATCCTCGACCAGACAAGCTCAATACGGCAGGATTTGCTCTACCTTCAGACCTCAAGTACTTCCTTGAACTCCACTGTTTACGGCATGTTGATGGTGCAAAACGGTGAGATGTCCGAAGGAACGTCGGATCCGAAAGACTGGCCTTACCAAACTGTACTCGATGCGATCCGAGATGGCTGGAGGGTGATCCAATTCCCCAATCTGGCTTTGATGATGGACGAGGGACGCACCTACGGTCTCGGATGTGAGTTCATTCTGGAGAAATGGGAGGTAGAAAGTGGTGAGAACACATGACTGTCAGCCCACGCTAACTGACACACAGGTGCTGGAGTTCTGCAAGAGGGGCTTCCTTATGCTGGAGGGTGTTGTCCCGGACGATATTAATCAAAGAACATTTGATTTTCTCGAAACACATACGTCAAAAGAACCGACCGAAATCCTCAGGGAGGATTGGTTTGTGGACAATGTAATTCTCAATCGAGAGGCAGCTGGTGCGGTTCGGTCGTTGTTGGGTGACGATTTTGGCCTGCCGATCTTGATGAGCAATCATCGAGTCAGGACCCCTCTTCCGACGCAGGAGTGGCACCGGGACGGTGGCTCGAAGTACGGTCCGGCGCTGAATTACTTACAGGTCTTCTATTATCCACAGGACTGTCCGAAAGAGATGGGACCAACCGAGCTGCTGCCCGGCTCTCATTTTCTCTTCACCCAGGCTACTTTGATGGGACACTACAGGAACATTTTGGGCACGTTCGGTGCTGCTGCACCTGCCGGTTCAATCTTCATTACTGTCTATTCGATCTGGCACCGTCGCTCTGTCTCTACTGCCCATGGCCTCCGAAACATGTTGAAGTATAACTATTGGAGAACTGTGCCTCCGCAACGGGATTGGATGATTGAGCCGAATTTCGATTTCGCCACCGCAGACTATACCCTTGACAGCCCCACTTTCCGGCAGCAATTCCGGGATTGCACCGATAGTGCAGAAATGTTCTTCTGGTTGTGTGGAAAGCACGACCAGTTCCGCTTCATGGGCGGACAGGGTTGGCCCACTCCCGGAAATTTCCTGGAGGGGCCTTACGGCTTTCCAGAAGTAGACAGTAGCCTCCGATAGATTCAAAATACAGAGAGCACGAACACCTTCTCTATGTGCCCCTACTAGAACGGCAGAACTAGTATACCCATCACAGTTGGCCGCCTCCGGTGATGGATGTGACCATTGGGATCTACTTCTACAACATTAAGTTATAGGTCTCACCTCAGTAATAAGAGCTTCCTGGTCTGCACAAATCCATCCGTCTCCATCCGATAGAGGTACACTCCGCTTGCCAGGCTCTTTTGATTATCATCTTTGCCATCCCAGACTACAGAGTAACTGCCTGCTGTTCTGTGGCCATCCACCAATGTTGCAACCTTCTGTCCCAGTAAATTGAAGACAGATAGCTCAACGTGGCCCCCAACAGGAAGGTTGTAATGAATCACTGTCTGGGGGTTGAATGGATTCGGATAATTCTGCGAGAGGGCGTAAGTCTCAGGAATTTCTGATGATCGTTCTTCATACTCGATTACAGCACTGTCGCCATCTCGTAGAGGAGAGAGATTCAACAACACGTATACACCACCGCTCCCACCACCCACAGCCAGGTCATTATCTCCATCTCCATCTAAATCAGCACTGAAGACTGAAAGGAGACGACCCCCAGTCCTATGGTCTACCCTGGGTGCAAATGTTCCATCTCCATTGTTCATCAACACTGATACATTGGGAGTTGCAGACGTAACTATGTCATTATCTCCATCTCCATCTAAATCTGCAATGAATACTGAATTGGGACTATTGCCTGGGTCATAGTCCATCTTGGGTGCAAATATCCCATTCCCATTATTTAATAACACTGATACAGTACCGCTGCTCAGATTAGCCACAGCCAGGTCATTATCTCCATCCCCATCTAAATCAGCACTGAAGACTGATTCGGGACCACTCCCAACACCATAGTCCCCTCCGGATACAAATGTACCATCGCCATTATTTAACAATACTGATACAGTACCGCTGTTCTGATTAGCCACAGCTAAGTCATTATCTCCATCCCTATCTAAATCTGAAATGAACACCGAACTGGGACCATCCCCGACGGCGTAGTCCACCCCGGGTGCAAATGTCCCATTCCCATTATTCAACAACACTGATACAGTAGTTCCTACGTTGAATCTGTCCAAATTAGCCACAGCCAGATCATTATCTCCATCACCATCCAAATCCGCACCGAAGACTGAATTAACAGAACCATCAACATGATAGTCTGTTTTGATTCCAAAAAGGGCAGGGACAAAAGTAAATCCGTTCTCAGTAGTGTCTGCCTGACCGTCGGGATTGGTAACTGTTACATCCACAGTACCGGCAGGATGAGCGGGAGTCTTAACATCAACGATAGAGGACCTATGCTGGCGCAATTCTGTAGCTTGCATATCTCCGAAAGTAACAGTAACTCCCCCTTGGAAATTGCTCCCATTTATCCGCACAAGTGTGGCCCTCAATTCCGGGCCGGTATTGGGAATAATAGAGCTCACGACAGGAGGTTCATCCTGTGCATAGACAGTCGCATTCAAAGCGACTAACAGCCAAACTAATATGCAAAAGCGTGTCTTCAGCATGGTTGCCATCTCCTTTCACTACAGGGAACTGTATTACCTCGTTAGGATCATCTTTCTTGTCTGCACGAATCCATCCGTCTCCATCCGATAGAAATAGACTCCGCTGGCAAGGTTCTTTTGATTATCATCTTTGCCATCCCATACTAAAGAGTAGCTACCAGCCGATCTGTGGTCATCTACCAATGTTGCAACCTTCTGTCCCATGAGATTGAAGATAGATACATCAACGTGGTCTCCAACAGGAAGATCGTAATGGATCACTGTCTGGGGATTAAACGGATTGGGATAGTTCTGGTGCAGCGCGTGTGCTCGGGGCAGTTCGCTCTCTTCTGATAGGACTACGGTCGGCATCTCACCCGGCAGCGGCTCAAATGCGTAGATCCGCCCATCGTCGAATCCCACGATGTAAACCTCCCCGCTCTCGTCTTCGCCGAAGCTAACGATGGCCGCCGGAGAGGTGGCAATCAGGTCGTTAGAGCGCACCTCACCTTCTTCGTAGCGCAGGCCCCAAATTCTCTTGAATACGAAATCGCCGTAGATATAGACTCCGTATAACCCGCTCAGACGGGCGCCGCGATAGACGTATCCGCCCGTAACCGAGGCACCGGTACCGTCACTGTGACCGTACTCGAACGCGGGCAGGGTAAGGCCTTCCCTGTCGCAGCCAGCTATTGCAGTGTTTCGTGAAAGACTGGAGTTGCACTGAGATCCCCCCATCGTGGGCCAGCCGTAGTTGGCGCCCTTTTCGATGATAACGATCTCCTCCCACAAACCCCACGCGACGTCTCCCAACCACAGCAGACCGCTTCTCCTGTCGAAGCTGAAGCGCCAGGGGTTGCGCAGGCCGTATGCCCAGATCTCTTCGCGCCAATCCTGACTGTTGCCGACGAACGGATTGTCAGGCGGGATACCGTACTCCAGGCCCGCCGAGCGTGCGTCCACGTCGATGCGTAGCATCGAGCCCTTCAAGTTAGTGGGATCCTGAGCGGTCAGAAATTGCTCCGGCACCCCCCCGGTGCCCTGACTCATGTAGAGCATGCCGTCGGGGCCGAAGGCGAGATGGTCGCCGTTGTGCTGGAAGCCGGTCTGGGGCACCTCTAACAGGACGCGTTCGCTGTTTACATCAGCGACATTCGGATCGGTGGACACACGGAATTCGGATAGTCGTGAATAGAGACTGCCGCCACTGTCGACGCGACTGTAGAATACATAAAATAACCCATTGGTGCGGTGTTCCGGATGAAAGGTCACGCTGAGCAGCCCTGATGAATTCTCTCTGTAGGTCACCCGATCCCTTATGTCGACAAAATCGGTCGCCACCGCGTCGTCCCGGTTCGGCATGACTTTGATGCGACCAGCCAACTCGACGACGAAGATGCGGTCGCTCCCGTCTCCTGCGTGTGTCAGAAGCACCGGTTCGACGAAGAGGTTCGCCGCAAAGACCTGTCGCAACTCGCGCACTGCCAACTCCTGGGCGTCGGAGAAGGTATACCCATCCTCAAGTGTACCTGCCTGTCCGTCAGGATTTCTGATTGTCACATCCACAGTGCCATCCCTGCGAGAGGGCGTCATAGCGCTGATGACAGTGGGGGACTCTACGACCACCGTTGTGGCACTGCTGCCGCCAAAGACAAGGGTCGCTCCACTCTGGAAATTGCTCCCCTCTATCGTTACAGGTCTCCCACCTCTTCGTGGGCCAGAAGTGGAATTGATAGATGTCACAACAGGAGCGGCAAAAACGGGGAACGTAAACCCATCCTCAAGTGTACCTGACAGACCGTCCGGATTTGTGACTATGACATCTACAGTGCCAGCAGAATGAGAAGGAACCGTTGCGGTGATGACAGTAGGGGACACTACGACCACATTTGAGGGTGCTCTACCACCAACAGTAACAGTCGCTCCGCTCTGGAAATTGCTCCCTGTTATCGTCACAGATGTCAGACCTATTTCTTTGCCAGAAGTGGGATCAATAGATGTCACAACAGGAGCAGCAAAAACGGGGAAGGTAAACCCATCCTCAAGTGTACCTGACTGACGGTCCGGATTTGTGACTGTCACATCTACAGTGCCAGCAGAATGAGAGGGAACCGTTGCGGTGATGACAGTAGGGGACACTACGACCACGTTTGTAGCTGATCTACCACCAACAGTAACAGTCGCTCCGCTCTGGAAATTGCTCCCTGTTATCGTCACAGATGTCAGACCTATTTCTTTGCCAGAAGTGGGATCAATAGATGTTACAACAGGAGCAGAAACAAAGGGGAAGGTAAACCCATTCTCAAGTGTACCTGCCCCACGGTCGGGATTTGTGACTGTCACATCTACAGTGCCAGCAGGAGGATGAGAGGGAGTCATAGCGGTGATGACAGTAGGGGACACTACGACCACATTTGTGGCTGCTCTACCACTAAAAGTAACGGTCGCTCCGCTCTGGAAATTGCTCCCTGTTATCGTCACAGATGTCAGACCTATTTCTTTGCCAGAAGTGGGATCAATAGATGTCACAACAGGAGCAACAGCAAAAGTAAATCCGTTCTCAAGTGTGTTTGCCTGACCGTCAGGATTTGTGACTATCACGTCCACAGTGCCGGCAGGATGAGCGGGAGTCTTAGCATCAACGATAGAGGACCTTATGCGGCGCACATCTGTAGCTGGCATATCTCCGAAAGTAACAGTAACTCCCCCTTGGAAATTGCTCCCATTTATCCGCACAAGTGTGGCCCTCAATTCCGGGCCGGAACTGGGATTAATAGATGTCACAACAGGCCGCTCCTGTGCATAGACAGGCGCATTGGAAGCGACTAACATCCAGAACGCTATGTAAAAGTGTGTCTTGAACATGGTTCAAATCCCTTTTCATTTTGGTTTGCCGCGATCTCTATGATCACAGTTGTAGTGTTGCAGTGAGCATTCCCGCTAATCAGCCCCTCTGCATTCAACAGCGAACGTACCCAATTTACATATATCACCTATGCTTGTCAACACCTTTGGAATCTGTCGCCAAACGTACATATTTTCCTTGTTCTATCCTATGCAGACATTAAAAATCATCGAACGGATAGAGCTTGCGACCCAGACGGTGGAACGGGAGATCTCCCGAATGAACGCTGGATTCGGATACCGAGTAGATCGCCCCCGCCCACGATTCGAAGCCCGCTCGAAAGTGAGCTGAGGATTTGACTCCGATGTAGCGCATCTTCTGGGGATCCAAGCCGAGGGTCCGTGCAAAGGCTGTATCTAAGGGCTGCTCACGTTCGGTCACCAACAGTACATGAATTTCTCCACGGAGTGCTCGCACCACCTGTTTGATATGGACTGAGGGTCCCATGCTGGCTTCCAGCCCTGAGTACATCGGCCCATCGTAACGGAAGCGGCCGTTCGAAAGTGCAACGACTTCGACAGTCATTCTTAAGGGTCCGCCCTGAAGGGGAGAGGATTTCCCACCCACATCTAATGTCAACTCAGCTCCTACACCAGCCTGCATGCATTCTTCAATTGCCTCTGGATCTACTATATAAAGCACACAAGCATCCTCAAGCTCTTCATCTATAAAGGTTTTCAGCATACCGGTACTATCGCCGGGGGGCCCGCCGCCGGTGTTATCGTTTCTATCTGCGAAAATGACAGGAAAGAGTCCTTTTCTTCTGGCTTCTTGTAAGGCCTCAAGTGTCGTTGGAATCAGGTAATGCCAGTCCGCACGTCTTTCAAAGATCCATTCACCTAATTGGTCAGCATAAGCTTGAGCCGAAGCTTGATCGTTGTCTGTGACGATATAGACCGAGGCGCCCATGTCGGGGACATCGGCTAATGGATAGCAGGTGGCAATCGAACCGCAGATCACACCAGGCTCGGCCTCAACTCTATGGAGTTCGGCGATAGCCTCGCTCATCGGTGGATGAGCGGTGACCTGGTTCATACCCCAGATCATCGGAATCTGGTGCAATCCCATAGTAGGGCGCAGGCCTTCTTTGACTATACGAACCAGGACATCGGCACACTCGCGCCCCCTTTCTAACTGATCCACCTCAGGATATGTCTCCCGGCCAATCAGCACATCGGCCATCTCGACCATCCTATGGGAGACGTTCGAGTGAATATCTAGTTGTATTATGATGGGCACATCGGGCCCGACTGACTCTCGTACTGCCTCCAGGATATGACCTTCTCCATCATCTATCCCCTCTGCCACCATAGCTCCGTGTAACTCAAGCAAGACACCGTCAATCGAACCTGCATCAGCAATTCCGTCCAGCATCTCACCTAAGATTGAATCAAAGATTGCGCGAGGCGTCGGACCACTGGGATAAGGTTCGGCAAAGACTGTGGGGATGAGTTGGTACCCATGAACTTCTGCACCCTCGATAAATCCTCCAATGGGCGTATTGGTGCCGCGAAATGTGCTTAATATCTCTTCTTTGCACAGGTAGCCGAATCTTTCTTCGTAGCTTTTCCAGGTGGTAACTACCGGCGTAAAGGTGCTTGTCTCGTGGATAATCCCACCAGTCACAACTCTCATCTTGTTGATCCTCCCTATTGGTCAGGTTCCTGCCAACGCCTTAAACGTTCTGGCTATTTTCATATATGTAATATGCGACAAGCGTTCAGGTAAGTAAATAAATTTTATTCAGGAGGAGCCGGATTAGACATCTTCTTGAGGAGGTGAGATCAAAATTGATCCCCGGTCCCCAATTGATGCGATTGGGGATGCGATCGGGCATAGATATTTTTTTAAACTCCCAGATTAGATGACAGAAGTCGTCATACAAATATTTTATATTGGAGTGTATGAAATTGCCTCAGATTGTACCATGAGGACAGCGAGAGCACCAAGGGTGATGGATTTTTCATCCCCGATTGAGCCCCCGATTAAATCGGGGGTCGGGGGGAGCAATCTCGGTGTCGGCAGACAGAAATGTAGGGGCGAACCCACGTGTTCGCCCAGTAGTGTGCGGACAGGGAGAGCCACTATTCAAAAGGGGCATATTTTGGATCTTTTGAAATAGTTTAAGAGATTTCTTCTGGGCAAGAGGTGTTGTTTCCTCGGCCTGCAAGCTGTAACCGATCCAGACTCTATTAGCTGACGGACGTGCCTTTCCGAACGCCTTGAGAGCCTGGGTGCCTCTTTGACTGTAAGCAGATCTTCAAGATCCATCTTTTTCTCCTTTTCTGACTGTCACATGCCTGCTGTTTTTTGATATAGGGTGTAGGCGGTGTAGGGTGTGTAGGGAGGTGTACTATGTTTGTACAAAAAAACAAATTTTTTGTACAGCAAACATATAGTACGACCCTACACACCCTACACTGTTTCTTCCCTTAAACTAACTCCCAGGTAGTAAACACCGTCATTTTTTTGTACTTTCACGAACCTCTCGCCCATCCACTCTCCAAAGACGGTTTTTGTTCTTTGCCCTGAGACGATTTTGATCGCACCATTCCATGTGTTTTCTGTGCGCCGATCCTTCTTTCACTCCTGCCGCAGGGTCAATGACAAACCAATCCTCAAAAGACTGTTGTATAACATCCTCATCTTTTCTACAAAATTCTGTCGCGTTCTGCGCGTACGCGCAGCCATAGATTGAGTCGACATAGCGCGGACTTATACAGTGGGGTTTTTTGTTTGACTCAGACAGAATTATTTCTTACATTGTTATAGTCAATAGAGGCATTGAACCTTAGCTTGCCGAGGACTGGGTAATGAAAAACAGAATCCGAAAGGCCCAGTTAGCTGATGTCCCACAGCTGGTTGAGTTATCGGAGAAGAAGCGGTCCGCGTACGAGAAGTACCAGCCTATCTTCTGGCGTAAAGCGAAAGATTCACACAAGATACAGCCTCCTTACTTCGAGGAACTGATAGCCAAGCAAGGTGTCATTACATTGGTACACGAGAACAATCGTGAAATAGATGGTTTTGTCATTGCAGCCGTAGTTCCTGCACCACCCGTGTACGACCCGGGAGGACTTACCTGTGTAATTGACGATTTCTGTGTAGCGGAGGAAGATCAATGGCAAACACTCGGTACTGTGCTTATGCGCGAAGCATCCCAAAGAGCTAAGGAACAGGGCGCAGTCCAGGTTGTCGTAGTCTGTGGTCACCTAGATCAACACAAGTGCTCGATGCTGGTTGCAGGAGGATTTACTATTGCTTCAGAGTGGTATGTTAGGAACATCTGATGTGGTACTGTATGTGCTAACCGGAATTCTCCACTGTCAACTAACATAATAAGGATTGCAAGCTCATGCCGAAAACATGCACAGTATCTAGCTGTAGACGGTGGATCGGTTGCCATGGGCCAGGTCACAACACAGTTGTAGAGCCTGAAACGATACTCGGCCCCGATCTCCGATCTCTAATTGATGCTATTTAGGATTCAAACGGGGGCAGACAGCCGAAATACAATAACTAATGAGGGAAACATTGTGGTTACAATTGGACTCTATTACGAGGTGAAGCCGGAAAAGCAAGAGATCTTTGAACAGAAGTTCCGGGAGGTTCAGAAGGTGACGGACGGTATGAAGGGTCACAAGTCGAGCTACCTTTATCGCCGGGTGGACGATCCTGATTCGTATGCGGTCATCGGCGAATGGGAGACCAGGGAGGATTTCATGGTGTTTATAAAGAGCGACCTCTTTCGACAGGTAACCCGCTGGGGGATGGACGAGGTGCTTAAGGGCAAGCCTCGACATAAGATCTATCCCCGGACGGACGATCTTTCAAATCCCTCTGAATGAGGGATCCATGTTGTGCGTTTTCCATATCATCAGGCGGGGCTTGAGACATGAAGAAGAGCGTAATGTTCGTCTGCACGGGAAATTCCGCCCGCAGTCAGATGGCCGAGGGATTCGCAAGGCACTTTGCAGGTAGAGATATAGATGTCTACAGCGCTGGGACCGATCCCCGTGGGATACACCCTTTAGCCGTAGAAGTCATGGGCGAAGAAGGGATTGACATATCAGATCAGACGTCCGATCTTCTGGACTTTGAGTTTGCCAGGAGGATGGACTACGTTATTACGCTCTGCGGAGATGCCAGGGATAAGTGCACGATCCTTCCCCCGAAGGTCAAAACGGACCATTGGCCCATCAGCGATCCAGCCAAGATCGAGGGAACTTATGAAGATAAACTTTTCGCCTTCAGAGAGATCAGAGATCAAATTCAGGAGAAGGTCTCTGGATTGATAGAAGGAATAGCCTCACATGCAGCAGACTGCAAATAGGGAGAGATAGACAGACAGGAAACGGAGGAGATGCCCTGACTACTGTCTATTATTTTGATGCGCTGTGAATGTAGATTATGTCTATAGTCCTGCAGATTATGTCTATAGTCCTGCAGATTTTGTCTATGTCCTGTAGATCATGTCTATGTCCTTTTGAAATTGGCGACATCCGAGGACACATATTGAAATTCATCAATCTAATGCATATCCTCTACAATGTTACGGGGATATAGGCAGATTTAAACGAAGCGGCGGGTTGATTCAGAGTGAAAAAGGTAGTGTAAAGCGGCGTGCCCTAATGTCCAAAAGATCAAGAATATAGAGTTCTTGTTGTTTATACCCCCATTCCCCATATTAGAGCCGAAGAATGTTGGCAGCCTCCTCGTGAAATTGATCAAGATTGGCGCGAAGATTGTCAGGCACAGCAGATATATCACGTTTCAGATGGCTGAGGTTGGGCTAGACAAGAGGTTATTTGCCGAAAATATTATCCCGGATTGAACGATTGCGATGTTACTTTGTTTAAACTGCCACATTGTTTTGTGAGTCGATGGAAAGGTGTCTCCGATTGGAGGATTTTAACACAAAGAAAGTGATAATTCAGAGGAAAATGCTATTTTGATTGAAAAAAGTACTTGTTGGAAAATGTAAAAGTGGTAGTATTCATTCACAAACAAGATTGTATCGAATCATAATCCCTCATGAATGTGATATGGGGGATGTCGGATTAGCTAAGGAGGCAGTAGAGTGCACGTAGATCGAGACCAATTCCTGGAAGAAGGGTATCTCATCCTGAGCAACGTCATCCCGCCGGGTAAGCTGGATGAGTTGCGCGCCAGTTACGAAATCATGGTCGAAAGACAGAGGGCAATCTGGGCGCGCGAACGCAACGCGGACGATCCGCCCGGAGGTGCGTGGGATACCTCGGCCCAACCGTGGTTGAACCTGTATACTCTGGCTGATCAGATAGATGGACAGACCGCCAAGACTGTGGAGATCTGGCTTCACGAAAACACGCAAGGTGTCAGCAGCCACTTGCTGGAGGCAGAGGATGCGGCGGTGACGGAAATGACGCTGATGTGCAATCCGGCGCGTGACTATGGGACGACGAACCACCGGGGGTGGCACCGCGATTTTTATCCGCCCTACTGCGCCCCGCTGCAGGCCTACGCAGAGGACATCATCGAGAATGGCCCTCGGTACGTACAGTGGAACATCCCCCTCTACGACGACGATGTGCTGTGGGTGGTGCCCGGCAGTCACAAGCGTTTCAACACCGAGCAGGAAAACCAGCTGTTGCGCAAGGACCCCCGCGTACCCTTGCCCGGCGGTGTCCAGACGCATCTCAAGGCCGGCGACGGCGTGGTCTACATCCTGCCCATCCTGCACTGGGGCAGCAACTACAGCACCAAGATGCGGCGCACCATCCACGGCGGCTTTTCCACCTTTACCTACTACCCGAATCTGAACTATCTCGAACACCTGTCTGCCTCAGCCCAGGTGACCTTTGAACGCTGGGCCCAGCGCAGCGAGCAGATGCTGGGCCACACCGAGTCGGTGCTTCGCGCTGCCATTGAAAAAGACGGCACCGTGTACCATGCCAGGCTCAAAAAACTGCACCCGGGCAGGGGTGAAAAGGGCAAGCTCCAGTCGACCATATTCCTGAGCAAGGCCGCCAAGCGCATAAACAACCTCAAGCGCCCTGACTTCGACATCCTGCCTGAGCAAGAGCGCACCTGGGCTACTAGCATGCATCCGATGACCCTCCAGTGGGGCGTGCTGCTTGCGGATCGCTTCTCGCCGGAGGAGGCCAAAATTCTATGGGAGCGGTTCAAATCGGTGGACGACAGCCTCCAGGCGGAAGAAGATCAGTGGGCGCCCGGCTTCCAGGGCGATTCGACGCGTTACTACTTCAACCAGGTGCCGGCGGATTTCAGTGTCGAAAGCTTCATCTCAGGATGGGGCACGTAACAGCTAGCGCAGCCTGAAACCCGGATCGGCGTACAGAGCACACGTGGAATGATGCTCTGGGCGATGCCAGCGGCTGTTGACGGTCAGGATCTCAAGGCGTTTTGTGCTCCTGACGGACTGGTGGCTCAGATCATAGAGGCAGGCAAGAAACAGTAATGCTGCAAAGGCTACAGCGTAATTATGAAACAAAAGGGCAATGAGTACTCTCCTCCCGAAAAAGCCATTTTATGTCCAACATGAATTCCAGGCTTCTCTATCCAAAGACGATCTAACTGTACCTGGATTGCAGGTGGTTATAGAGTATCCAGAACACAGACCAAGCAAAATCAAAGGTAGCGTTCTTGGAAGCCAGTCTGAATTCGATAAGCTATGTACATTGATGGATAAACCGGGTCCATATTGTACACTTGATTCAACGCCTTATAAAGATTCCCAAGAGAAAATCAAGTCCTCAAAAGTGCTGATCAGAAACGTGCGAAGTAAAAGTTGGCCACAAGAGTACGCCAGCCAAATGGCCGATATAGTGGGCGAGCTTGAACTTGATGAAATCACGGTCACACACAATCGTTCCGAAGAAAAGATGAGTAAACGCCAAGTAGTTTTCGCTCTAGCAGGCGCAACGACTTTCTGGCCATGTTTTTACTCCACTACTTATTCTTTCACGGGGGAGGTTGACATAGACGTGAGGGGTAAAAGTCTGGATGTAGGTAACCTGTTTGAGGGTAGCGTCGAGATTAGGCCTTGGTTTTTCCACTCTACACTAACGAATGAAGGAAGAGAGGTGCAGGCCAGAGATTTAGCTTATGCTTTAGTTTTAGAGTCAACACAATCCACAGAAGAATTGTCAGACGACGAACTATTTGACATTGTACAGCAATTAGCAGATGATCTCACACTTTTAGCTTCATTTGTATCTAGGAAAAGGATTAGGTGGTTCAATTACAAGTTTAGTGGAACTAATTGCATTATTTCGTACACAAGATCGACAGATGACTATTACGCAGATACAGTCTATCGAGAAGACATGCTTGTTCAGCGTTCGCAAGCTAGAGATTTCCTCCGTACGACTATTCATCGGCTTAACTATCTACGTAATAATGGAATGGACCTGTTTCTCCCCATAGTAAATGTTTTAACTGGCCACGAGTCAAAGTATCTCGAGCAGAAATTTATCCTCTATTTTATAGCCCTCGAAAAATTGAAAGATATGTACGCAGACGAACATAATTTGAATGAAATATTCAAAAGTAAGTGTCAAGGAAATAAATTCCTTACGCAAATTCGAGCTACTATTCGCGACACTATAGACGACCCACATGTAAAGGATCAGATCATGGCGAAGGTGCGAGAACTGCAAAGGCCTCCTTTAAGAAACTTGATTAATCGGCTATTCAAAGATTATTCTGTTTCCTGGGAAGATCTATACCCACATAGCCAAAAAAACTATACCTTCACCGACACACGGAATAAACTTATACACAGGGCAGCTCAAGTAGATATTGATACTCTCTTTCGCGAGACATATCGTGTCCGTTCATTGGTAGAAAGACTTATTTTGAGAATGTTAGAGTGGGACGATCTTTATGGTGCGCCAGATCCCTCATTTTTACAGTACCTATCAAGCAAGTCTTAGATAGAGTAATGAAGTGAGATGCAGGTCGACAGAAATTATAAAGGTTTCTACTACAGAAACGGAATAAGATACCAAAAAGCTACAAGAGGATATCCATAAACGGTTATGATTACAAGGAACTCATTCGCCTCAAGTGAATATGTGAAATGAACCAACAAGGTCATGATCCTAAAGTTGAACGTAGAACTATGAGATTCTCGGAGTTTCTGGAAGAGGAACCTCCAGGGGCGGAAGCGGAAATTCAGGATCTTTACACGGCATCTTCAAGGGACGTCAATGCCCCCCCACTTCAACTGCACTGTACATCCGAATTGTGTAACGGAGAACGTTTGTTTGACTGTGGGGATGGACCAGAATCAACAGAAATTAGCCATAATTTGAAAATGACCTTTCTCCAATATGTTTGTAAGAATTGCCAGCAAAGCAGGAAGATCTTTACTCTCATCACCACACGATCAGATGCAAAGGGAGTTGGAGTAACATACAAGATCGGTGAGTTTCCCCCTTTCGGCCCACCAGTACCGCCGAGAGTAATCAAACTTATAGGACCAGACCGTGACTTCTTCATTAAAGGACGGTGTTCTGAAAACCAAGGTCTTGGAATAGGAGCTTTTGCCTATTACCGACGGGTAGTAGAAAACCAAAAGGATCGTCTAATTAGCGAGATAATACGTGTAGCTAAGAAATCCGAAGCTTCGCCCGATGTAATTCATCAACTTGAAGCTGCAAAAAATCAGACTCAGTTCAGCAAAGCCGTAGGAGAAGTGAAAGATGCTATACCTGAAGTCTTACTGATAAATGGACATAATCCGTTGACCTTATTGCACAAGGCTCTCAGCAAAGGTCTTCATTCCCAATCGGATGATGAATGTCTGGAAGTGGCTATGAGTATCCGATTAGTACTCACAGAGCTTGCCGAGCGAATCGGCGTAGCCCTCAAAGACCAAGCAGAATTGACTCGTGCAGTCGGTCGCCTACTGGATACGGGAAGTTCCTCTGCTGAGCTGCCCAACTATAAGGGGGAAAAGGGATAAAACGAAAAGAACTCATTCCACCTAGGAGCAACGCTTAAGGTAGTAATTACCTGAGCTAACGCGGAACCCGATGGTCCCGCCTTGAGGACTACTTTGACATTCGCAGTTATCCTTTTGAGCTTATTATCGTCTAATTCAGACGCCGATGATTTGAACAGGTCGATCGCCGACTCCGTGTCGGATTCTGTTTATCTCAAAAACATCAGACAGTTGACGTTCGAAGCAGAAAAGAGCGGAGAGGTATACTTTTCATTCTGACGGGTCGCGGATACTCTTTCAACGTCATACGTGGCCGCAACTTCGAGCTATGTGTCGTTAATAGAGACGGAAGTGTGTGACCACTCCCTCCGGTTTCAAACGCATCACGAACAGGGGAGGCTTTCGACGGTCTCGCCGTCTTTTCCACCCTCGTTCGTCCTTGAGTATTTTCAGTCGTATAGTTGCTTTGTCCTTGACTGTCCTTTTCCGCAGGGGAGGAGAATCTTGAAGGTTGTGCCTTTTCCGGCGAGGCTATCCACTATCATCGTCCCGTTGTGATTCTTGGCTATGCGGTAGCACACGAAAAGACCGAACCCGTGCCCCTTTTCTTTGGTTGTGAACCCAGCTTCAAATATCTTGTCCTTTATGTCCTGGGGTATTCCAGGACCGTCATCCTTGACTTGTATCTCCACATAGTTGCTATATCTTAACAATCTGGAAGAAGTTAAGATCGTACAATTTGGAGACGCGTCTGCCGCATTCTTGTAGAGATTTAAGAGCACCTGCTGTATCTGAAAGGCGTCAATCTGGATCGGCGGAACGTCCTCAGCTAATGCTAATTTGAACGTGACAAAATCGTAAGTGTTTTGAAACTTTATAAAATCGATCGATCTGGTTATAAGGTCGTTTATGCTACACGTATTTTTTCGCGTCATTCGCTTTGAGGAATCCATCAGTCCGTCGGCGAATCTCCTCATCTTTTCTACGTGTTCCTGTATGATTTCCGCCCCGCTGAAAGTCTTATCGTAGTCCCCACTTTTGATGTCTGACTTGAGCCAGTATGCGTATCCTGAGATCACCGTCAGATAGTTGCCCATTTCGTGCCCTATCTCCGTCGCCATCTGTCCCACAGCCGCCAACCTCTCGGACTCTATTAACTCATTCTCCAATCTCTTAAGCTCTGAGATATTCTTATTTATTATCGCTACACCTTTGATCTTACCCTCATCCACAAAGGGGGTCAGCGTAGACTGGATATATATCACCTCGCCGCTTCCCATCCTGTGCTTCGTCTCAACCGAGCTGATCTTCTCTTCTTTTATGACCGACTTTATCTTTGTCTCTATATCGGCCTGGGCAAGCCCCGGTATAGCGTCCAGTATATCTGCTCCGATAGCCGTTTTAGGGGAAAAATAGTTGTTCTCTTTCGATTTGCTCCATCTTAGGATTTTGTGATCTTTGTCTACAATTATCACACTGTCATAGATGTCATGTATGAAAATATCGCTGGACCTTTGGAGCCTGATGGCTATGGTCTGAGCTAAGTTGATCATAATTCGAAGGTGAGCGTGGGGACTTTTCTGGAAAAAGTCCTGCAGCTCTTTGTGAAGAAAGGTAATGACCGTCACTTTGCCCATAGCCCTTACTGGCGCACTTCGGCGCCCAGCCGTAATAAGCGACAGTTCACCGAAGCATTCGCCTTCCTCAAGCGCCGCTATTATCTCCTCCTGCCTTTCGACCGTGCTCTTTTCTACGATTACCATGCCCTTCTCAAGTACATATAGTGCCTCGGCAGGATCGCCTTGGCGTATGATAACGGAAGCGTCATCAAAGCTCATGCGCCTTCCTAACGCCGCCAACACGGTGTAATCGTCATCTGTCAAGCCCGAAAAGAGAGTACTTGATGATAGGCTGGCTACAGATACGTTATCGTGACCGTTGTCAGGTGCAGAACGTAGGCCTTCTAATACGGCGGTTCTTGACTCGTCACCTGTCAACGTTTCGAATCTATCAGCCACTTGTATTATCTCCGTCAGATCTGCGTTCAAAGATTACGTCTGTTCTCCGCGTGTTCTTCGCTTGTTCTAACTATATAATCGGCATCTTGCAGGCAGTCCTTTAACGAATGACATGCCTTTTAGCCCGATTAATTCATAAACTCGGTGGAGTCATTGCGAGGAGCAAAGCGACGAAGCAATCTCAAGGTTTTATAGTGGTTTCCTATGAGAGCCGGAGAGTATTACATCTACCACAGAATCGAGATTGCTTCGCCTTCGGCTCGCAATGACACCGAAGGTGGTTAAACGGCATTACCTAATATAATACAATCCCTCAATTAATACACGGCCTTTTTTGTGAATTATTCGGGTTAGAGCACTTCAGGTCAAATTCTTGAGATTTGTCTTGACACACATAATGTCGATCAGTATATTATCTGTCCAGGGCGCATAAGGTCTTAATAGAATATAGATAAGTCTCTGTAAGATATAACTTAAAGGAGAACAAAGTGGATCTTAAAGAGTCGTTGAGGTACAAAACTATCCAGATGAGGAGACGTATAGTACAGATAACTACAAAGGCGGGCTCGGGCCATCCCACGTCGAGTATGTCCGCGGCGGATATTATGGCTGTACTCTTTTTCCACGAGATGAGGCACGATCCGTCTGATCCGTCCAACCCTTATAGCGATAAGTTCATTCTGTCGAAGGGTCATGCAGCCCCGGGCTTGTACGTCGTTATGGCTGAGTCAGGGTATTTCCCCCTTGAGGAGTTGACGACTCTCAGAGAAACAGGCAGTAGGTTGGAGGGCCATCCCACCACAAGGCTTCCGGGCGTCATCGCCGCAACCGGGGCACTGGGACAGGGTCTGTCTCTCGGGATAGGTCTGGCGTTAGCCGGAAAGCTGGATGGTCTCGACTATAGAGTCTATGTCCTTATGGGCGACGGGGAGATCAATGAGGGTCAGGTGTGGGAGGCACTCTTGAGCGCACCTAATTACAAGTTGGATAACCTGTGCGCCATAATAGACAGAAATCGCCTCCAACAGAGCGCATGGTGTAAGGACATCATGGACACCGAGCCCCTAAAAGAGAAATTAGAGGCGTTCCGATGGAGAGTCAGGGAGATCGACGGCCACGATTTTGACCAGATACTCGACGGATTTGAATTTGCACGGTCATCCAACGGAGGGCCGACGATGCTGCTGGCAAAGACGGTCAAGGGCAAAGGAGTCTCATTCACCGAAGACGTGTTAGACCTGCACGGAAAGGCCCTTTCCGAGGAGGAGGAAAAGAGGGCACTTGAGGAATTAGCCCTGCCTGACTACGGCTCGGACAGGCCTGTCTTTTCCATAAAAAGGCCTTCGTCTAAAGACATTCAGAGTCAAGATCTTTCCTTTGATATAGAAAAACCTGAGTACGATCTGGGATATGAAATAGCCACGCGGGAGGCTTATGGCAGGGCTTTAGCAAAGATAGGAAGAGTAAACCCTCGGATAGTAGTCCTGGATGGGGATGTCAGCAATTCCACTTTCAGCAATGTCTTTAAAAAGGAGTTTGAGGACCGGTTCTTCGACTTCGGAATAGCTGAGCAGAATATGATAAGCGCGGCGGTCGGATTTGCCAAAGCGGGGAAGATAGCTTTTGCCAACTCGTTCGGGCGATTCTTTGAGAGGGCTTACGATCAGATAGAGATGGCCGCCTACTCCAGAGCCAATATAAAAGTTGCCGGTTCCCACTGCGGGGTTTCGATAGGGGAGGACGGCGTAAGTCAAATGGCTTTAGCTGACCTAAGTTTCATGAGAGCTATACCGGATTCTGTCGTCCTCTGCGGCTCCGATGGTGTATCAGCAGAAAGGCTGACAGTCTGTGCCGCCCAGCATCAGGGCTTCGTATATATCAGAAATTCAAGGCCTAAAACGCCCGTAATCTACGGCAAAGACGAAGAATTTCACATCGGAGGAGCTAAGGTAATCAGGAAAAGTGAAGATGACCAAATTACGCTCGCAGCGGCTGGTTATACGGTCACCGAAGCTTTGAAGGCTTACGAGGAACTCAAAAAAGAGGGCATAAACGTCAAGGTGATAGATGCCTATTCTATAAAGCCTGTAGCTAAAGACCTCCTGGTTCAAGCCGTAGCGAGTACAGGAGGAAGCCTGATCACAGTGGATGATCACTACATCGTAGGAGGATTGGGCGATGCTCTGATGGAGGTGCTATGTCCAGAGGGAATAGCCGTCCATAAGATGGGGATAGAGTCATTCCCTGAATCGGGAAAGGCAGATGAACTCTTGTACAAATTTGGCATCGGATGGAAAAATATAGTCGATAAGGTAAATGATTTAGTATCTTAAGTAGACGAAGTCGAGAAAATCTTGGAGCGGGGGAGAGGTTACCTGGCTCCTACGAAAACGCAATGATAGGGCGCTGTCAGTAGAGGAGAGTTGATGTCGTGGACGTCCTTGTGTCAGTCTTCGACAAGGAAGGCTTCTGGAAGGTTTCAGAGGAGAATCTTGAGAAAATATCGAGCGTTTCCGATGATTACGACGTGGTCTTCGTGGAATCAGAGGAGGGATGTAGAAGGGAAATCGCTGACGCAGAGATACTCTACGCAATACACGTCTCGAAGGAATCGGCGGCTTTGACCTCTAATCTGAAGTGGATACAGTCCACATTTGCCGGTGTGGATGGTTTCCACCATCCTGAGATTACGGAAAGGGATATCGTACTGACCACCGCCAGCGGCTCTCACAGGGTTCAGACGCCTGAGCACATCATCGGGACGATGATAGCGCTTGCGCATCAGTTCTACAGGTGCTATGAAAATCAACTGCGTCGGGAATGGGCAAAAGACCAGGTTGCTCCACTGATAGATGAAATATACGGGAAAACTATAGGGATATTGGGCTTGGGAAACGTGGGGAAGCCCACAGCCAGAAGGGCAAAGGCGATGGGAATGAGGGTGGTGGCCGTCAAAAGGGATGTATCCGAAGGGGATGAAAACGTTGACGAACTCTATCCCCTGGATCAGTTTATGGAGGTGGTCAGACAGGCGGACTTCCTTGTACTTACTCTCCCTCTTATTCCGGAGACAGAAGGAATGATAGATGAGAACGTCTTAAAAGAGATGAAAAGGAGCGCCTTTCTTATCAATGTGGCAAGAGGATCCATAGTCCATAAGCCCTCGTTTGTCAAGGCTCTCAAGCACAAATGGATAAGAGGGGCGTCTTTAGACGTATTTGAAGTGGAGCCGCTCGACAGCGACGACGAATATTACAGTCTTGACAACGTGATCATCACACCTCATTCAGCGGGCGTTTCGCCTCACTTTATGGATCGGTCTGTGGACATCTTCTGCCAGAACCTGGAAAGGTTCTCACAAGGGAGGGAATTGCTCAACGTTGTGGACAAAACGAGGGGATATTGAATCAGTAGACAGCAAACAGTAGACAGGGCACCTCCCCCAAGCCTTGTCCCCGGTAGAGTCAATCGGGAATTCAATCAGCTACAGGGAAAGGTAAGGGCAGACACACGGGTCTGCCCTTACCTTTCCCTGTAGCTGTCTACTTCTGTTTCTGATAGGGGAATAGATCCTCTACTCCTGCTACTTTGAACCCATTTACCCTTTGCACACAGCTTTCGCACTCTCCGCAGGCTATGTCCTCTCTTTCGTAGCAGGACCACGTCAGATGCAGTGGGGCGTTCAATAGAATACCTCTTTTTATTATTTCCCACTTTTTCATTCCTATCAACGGGGTCAAGACTTCGATGTTTGTCTCCGGCTTTGTGCCTTCTGCTACGAGTCTGTTGAACACCTTGTAGAAAGGTTTTTGGCAATCGGGGTATCTGGAGTCCGGCTCGACAGCGCCTATAAAGACTTTAGTTGCGCCGATGGCCTCAGCCCATGATACGGCGGCGCAAAGGATATTGGCGTTTCTGAAGGGGACATAGGTGGAAGGAACATCGCTTCTGCTGGGATCATGTTCGGCTTTCGGAACCTCGATAGAGGCATCTGTTAGGCTGGAGTCTCCTACGATGGATAGATAACTAAGGTCGGCTATCAGTTTTCTTTGTGCTGTATAGAACTGAGCAATATCGTGGAAGGCGGTAAGTTCTCTTTTCTGCGTCCTCTGTCCGTAGTTGACGTGCAGGAGCGCTAATTCGTATTCCCTGTGAGCTATCGCCGCGGTCACACAGCTGTCGAGTCCTCCACTCAGGCAGACCACGGCGTGATCTCTTTCCATCTATGCTTCTTCCTCTTTGTTGTAAGTCGCCGTCACCGATGTCGTTATCCCTCCTCTGACGTTGAACTCTCCTTTAACGGTCATAGATATAGGATCGCACGCTTTTACCAGGTCATCTAATATTTTATTTGTCACATCTTCGTAAAATATTCCTTCATCTCTGTAGGACCAAATGTAGAGCTTGAGGGACTTAAGTTCAATACACAATTCGGCGGGGACATAGGATATTTTGATCGACCCGAAGTCAGGCTGTCCTGTTATGGGACACACGCTTGTGAATTCAGGACAGTTCATATCCACAGTGTAGTATCTACCCTTGTAGGGATTGGGAAATGTCTCCAGATTTTTGCTCGGTTTAGTTGACATCTTCCTTTCCTCTCAACACAGACAGTTGAACAGACATTCTTGTCTGTTCAAGAGACAGGTGCGATTGCTTTGTCAGACAGGAATGCCTCATCCACCAGGTTTCATCCCTCAGAATGACATTTCTCAATTTGGCCCTTAAGTTATTGCTTGCTCTTGGATTCATACTCCAGAGGGTCATCCACGCCGTTGGCTTTAAAGGCCTGGATGCGTTCGACGCAGGCGTCGCAGACTCCGCAGGCGGGGCGTTTTCCCTCATAGCAAGTATGGGTGTGTTCGTACGGAACGCCGAGTTTCAAACCCGTGGCTACGACCTGTGACTTCCACATGTGGATCAGGGGAGTATGGATGCAGATAGCGCGTTCTCTGGTAGCTCCCAGGTTCAGGGCCTTCTCAAGACTGTCGTAGAACTCTCTCCGGCAATCTCGGTATGCTGCGTAGTCGTCCTTTACGGCAGCGATGCAAATGTTGTCTATTCCTTCTGTCTCCGCGTAGGCGGCCGATAGGGCCATAAAGATAGTGTTTCTGAAGGGCACAACTGTCTGAAACTGCGTACCATCGGAGGCCGCAGGGACGTCAATATTGGGATCGGTCAGCGGACTTCCACCTATCTGAGTCAGGTCAGCACAGATAACTTTGTGCCGGACTGCTCCTGCGATCTGCGAAAGTTTTCGGCTGTACTCCAACTCTATTTTGTGCCGCTGGTTGTAATCGAACGAAAGGGTGTATATATGTTCTGTCCCTCTATCCCTGACCCACCAGAGGCAGGTGGCCGAGTCCATCCCGCCGGATAGGAGAACTAAGGCTATGTTCATTATATTCCCCGTTTGTTCGGGTCGAATATGAACTTGTGCATCTGAATCTGCATCCTTACGCGGAGGCGGTCTTTCAGGATCCACCCTGCTATGTCTCTGTATTCGATGTCATTAAACACCGGGGACATCAAAAGTGTTACCTTTTCGGATAGCTTGTGTCTTTCTATGACTTCTTTTGACCATTCATAGTCCTTTCGGCTCGAGATCACGAACTTTATCTGGTCCCTCGGTCGCAGGTCATCCAGTATCTCCCAGCATATTTTATCCGATTCTCCGCTGTCAGGCGGTTTTAGGTCTATGATCCTTATCACTTCCTCTGGCACTCTATCTACGGGGAGGCTCCCGCTGGTCTCTAACAGGACTTCAAAGTCCTCCTCAAGGAGTCCCTCCATAAGATCCCTGACCTCTCTCTGGAGCAGGGGTTCGCCGCCTGTGATCTCCACAAGGGGACATCCGTAGCTTTTGACCTTTTCCATGATCTCATCCACCGACATCTTGGTCCCCTCGTAAAAGGAATAAGTTGTATCACACCAGACGCACCTTAAGTTGCATCCGGTGAGCCTTACAAAGACGCAAGGACGCCCTGCGTACGTGGATTCTCCCTGAATGCTGTAGAATATCTCGTTTACTATCATGCTCATCTATCTAAGACTTCGTATATGCTCTTTTCGAATACGTCCATCATGTAGTCTATTTCCTCTTCAGTTACTATAAGGGGCGGTCCGAAGGCTATCCAGTGAGGATCGAAGCGCGTGAGGAGTCCGTTCTTGATCGCCTTCTTTCCGACTTGAGTCCCGAAGTTGAGATCGTCTGAGAACCGCTCTTTTGTGGCTGTGTCCACCACGAATTCTACTCCCAAGAAGAGTCCCTTACCCCTTATATCTCCTATAATTCCTGTTTTGTCCCTTAAGTTCTCAAGTTTGGACCATAGGTATGCACCCATCTGGCGCGCTCTTTTGGGGAGGTCTTTTTCTGTAATCTCGCTTATGGAGGCTATTCCCGCTGCGGAAGCGACTGGATTTCCCCCGTACGTATGTCCATGCGAAAACTCGACCTCGTCTTCGGGCTTTCCCCAGAAGGCTGATGCCACCTTGTCGCTCATTGCAATAGCCGCAAGGGGAGCGTAGCCGCTGGACATCCCTTTGCCCATGCATATTATGTCGGGCGTAGTGTGAAATGTCTGTGCTGCGAACATCTCTCCTGTGCGGCCGAAGCCCGTTATTATCTCGTCGAAGATCAAAAGGATGTCGTGCTTATCGCAGATCTCTCGTACCATAGGAAAGTATTCAGGCGGCGGCGTAACGATACCTCCCGTGTTTCCTATCGGCTCCATTATGATGGCCGCGACAGTACTGGGACCCTCAAGTTTTATCGTATCTTCGATGATCGAGGCGCACAGGACTTCGCAGGATGGATATTCCTTTTCAAAGGGACAGCGATAGCAGGTTGGCGGGAATACATGTATAAATCCTGAGAGTGTGGGTTCGAACATCCTCTTTCGTCTCTGTGTTCCAGATGCGCTTAGCGCTCCGAAGGTGGCCCCGTGATAGCCAAGATATCGAGATATTATCTTGTACTTTCCGGGATTTCCGGTCTGATTATGATACTGGCGAGCGAGTTTCATCGCCGCTTCTGTGGCTTCTGACCCGCCGCTTAGAAGTTTTACGGTGTTCAGGTCACCGGGCGTGATTTCGGAGATCAGTTTCACGAGCTGGACAGCGGGGGTATTCGTAGAGTGCATGGGAGGGGAAAAAGCAAGTGTATCGAGCTGTTTTCTCATAGCCTCTATGATCCTGCGATTGTTGTGCCCGACTGTGACGACGAAAATGCCCGAAATCCCGTCCAGGTAGCGTTTTCCGTTCACATCCTCGTACCACACGCCGTCGGCTTTTGCCATGATGAGTGGATCCTGCACGAACTCGCTCATCTGTGTTAAGTCTAAGACTATGCGTTTGAGATATTCGGGTGCAAGGACATCGTCTTCTGTTGAATCCATGGGGTTCTCCTTTGGAGTTCTTATCACTTTCAACGGAGGAGGATCATTTTTCTTGTCTGCACAAATCCGTCTGTCTTCATCCGATACAAATAGACTCCGCTGGCAAGTCTTTCTCCGGTATTGTCTTTGCCATCCCAGACTACAGAGTAGCTTCCGGCTGATCTATGACCATCCACCAATATCGCAACCTTCTGTCCCATAATATTATAGACAGATATGTTAATGTGGCTTTCAAAAGGGAGATCGTAATTGGTCAGTGTAACATTTAATCATAGTTCTTCATATCCGCTTAGATCAGTGAGTATATCAGAGAGATTCATCAATACTGTTACGGTGCCGCCTCCAGCCACAGCCAGGGCACTATTACCATCTCCATCTAAATCCGCAATGAAGACTGATGAGGGATTATCCCCGGCGGGAAAGTTGGTCGAGAGTCCGAAAAGATCCTGCGCATAGGTAGGTGCATTCAAAGCGACCAATAGTGACAGAATAGTTAAGATTAAGATTGTTCGCTTCATTTTAGTGCCGTCCTATTTGAAGCCCATTGTGGACTTACATTTCTCTCTTAAAGATACGGTATTTAGGCGCTGTCGTCAAGTGTAAGTAATGAGTGCAAATTTTCGAGAAAAGTTTATCGTTCTTCTGCGCACATTTGATATATTTCCCTTGAAGTCAGGAGGCATTTTTCGTATTTTAGTTGTGTTCACATATTCTTGTTATCCGTATAGACCGTTGTCTAAGCTGCTATCAGTGAATCTGGACGATGCATATTCCGAGGATTGACAGAAGTTACAGGAACCTGAAGAGATACCGTCAAATTGTGGCGGTGTTGATTAGGTACGGCTTCAGCGAGATTCTGGTCAGGGTAGATCTTGCCTACCGTCTCGGGTTCGCCAGGAATCTTTTCAGGCTTACGAAGGAGTGGGATGACAAATCCTACGCAGTCAGGCTCAGATTGGTATTAGAGGAGTTGGGACCTACCTTCGTCAAATTGGGGCAGGCGCTCAGTATGCGTCCGTTTCTGATCCCCAGGCAACTTGCGGAGGAGTTGAGCAAACTCCAAGACGAGGTGCCTCCGGTGGAGTTTAGTGTCATAAAGCCAGAGATAGAACGATATCTGGGAAAAGAGATAGGGGCAATTTGACGTGGGAGATACAGCACAGGTAGGTTAACAGGTTTATCACTGAGATGGACAGGGCGTCCAATCGCCTTTCTTTCAGCCTTTTGATAGCTGCACTGATAGTCGGCTCTGCATACGTCTTGGATAAGGGGCCTGAGTTTTTGGGATATTCTGTCATAGGCATTCTTGGGCTCTGTTTTGCAGGGATATTGGGTATATGGCTCGTGATGGGAATACTTCGTTCAGGGAGGTTGTAGGATCAAACATTATGAGTGAATACTGTCCGTCGCTTGATAACTACTACTCCATAGCCCAGATGAAAGAGGAAATGGGCATGGTGATCCCCGTTTGGTTCCCGGACGAAATTCCAGAGGACAGGATAAGACTTATACTTACAACGACTCTCAAGGACTACGAGGTATATGTGTCTCCGAAGCTGATTAAGGTGGTGATAGACGGATGCGACAGATGCCTTGAGATTGCCGAGAAACTTCGGGAGGAGATGGCTCCGTTTGAAGTCATATACAGCGCTGAAAATAGGGGAAAAGGAGCCGCTGTTCTTGATGGTATGAAGATTCTTCTTGAAGATGAAAGGGTTAACTTCGTCGCGGTGAGGGACGCGGATGGGGATCACTTCATAAACGATCTTTTGAACTTATTTCGCATATCCAAGCAGATAGAAAGGGAAAACGGAGACCTTCCATCCGTAGTGATAGGTAGAAGGTCTGAACTCCACAGGCCGCTGGGATTTCAAAGGGGACAATACGAGTTAATAATCAACAAACTCGTGCTCGACGGGATTAAGTTTAAGTTAGCTGGTCGGGGAGTGGTATTGGACACCAGATATGCAGCCGTCTATGCAGATGTCCCAGACTTCCAGAGTGGTTATAAGCTCTACAACTTATCGGCCGTAAAGTATATAGTGGCAGCGCTTTCTACCCGTGAAGCATCGTCGGCGGACTTCGATATACTGCGCTACGGCCCCGAGATAGCTCCCATAGTCGAAGTGGCTCTGCAAGGGGGAATAATAGGAGAAGTCAAAAGGATAGGGTACGATGAGCAACCAGTAACTACGTACGGAGAGGGCAAGAGGGCTTATAAATTCGGGTGCAAAGCAGGATGGCTCTTCAAAAGACTTGGTTTGAGTCCCTCTCAGGCCGAAGCGTTCATGGATAATACCGTGTCCAGGTGCTTGTTATTCAAAGAGGCTGGGGGGAAAGATGAACTCAAGGAGTTTAGAAGAATATCTCTCAGACTTTTGGGAGGTTCGCCGTCTGCGGACGATTACTTGCCGGTACCAGCCTACTGCTAAACTCGGAGAAAGAGAGTGAGAAGGTCAAAGGACTGTTTCTGATATGATAAGAACAAGAGATAAGCTTAAGATGCCTATCTGATAGGGGCGTGCTCGCCTAATGCCTCAGCTTTGCCACCTCTGCCGGGGTTCCAGGACTGATGGAGAATAGGTCTTTACTTTGATCATCCGTAGGGAAAGACGCATGGATTGGCCCTGAAATCTTGGGCGAACACCAGGGCTCGCCCCTATATAGAACGGATAAAACACAGAGAAACGCTCACTGCCTTTCCTGACTACCGTCTACTTGGATCTACAGCCCTTTGCATTTGTCGCAAGGGCATATTTCTCTTAAATGCTCAAATGAGTATATCCCTGTATCGTGTCCGTCTCCCCAGGTGAACTTGAGTGCGTATCGTCCTACATCCTCCACTTCTACGATGTCGCTGTTCGTCCCGGCTACGTCCTCATTGATGAGTTTCAGTTCTGCCAGACCTCCGACTGTCGAAGGTTTTTGACTTTCACTGGAGTCCTTGCAATGCGCGCACGGACAGTTCTTTCTTATGTAGTCGTAAGGATAGACACTAGTATGGCTGTCCTTCCACACGATGGTTATCGTCTTTTTTGAAGGTTCTGCGTCCATATCCGCAGGCGTCTTTTCCAAAGCGTTCATTTAGATAATGTTCCTCCTGCTATAGTGTGTGGATTTGTGTTAGGTTATAGGAGGTGTCCTACTGTTCCACAACGTATTACCAAGATCTAACTGTGCTGACTTGTCAAATCAACGATAGAGATTTAGCACATTCGTCGCACAGGAACCTTACTCTTCTGTTGTCTCCTTGCAATTGAGTTAACTTGACCGTCCCTTCTCTCCTACGGCACAAGGGACAAGGTCTGTTGAGTTCTGGGATAGCACCTTCTTCATTTTTGCTCGATTCCAGACATCGCTCGCAGAGGAAGATAGCCACCTTTTCTCCGTCTATTATCTCTGTTGTCACTTTGGAGACTTGGTTGACGCCGCATCTTTCACAGATCATAAATACCGACCTCCGCAGAGTCAATTTAAGTAGCAAGCTACAAAATGTCAAGAGGTGAATCTGATGAAATGGTATCCTTGGGGCGAATTGGCCTTAATTATCTTTACGCCTCTTCTATCGATCGCTCTTTTTCAGATGTGGAGGAGAAGGAAGAGAGTAGGCTGCGATGTGCTCTTAATGACGATTCTGCCTGTATTAGTAGGATTAGCGGTTGCATCGTGCGGGATCTACTGTATGTTCTGGTGGGATAAGCCGCATCACACTTATATATGGCAGCCCGATTGCTCCATAGTCTGCTGGAGATACTGCACAACTTACTCGGGCTCTTGGGGAAACGCTACAATCCTTTCGGGGATTGCGGTTATGCTCGGAGGAATACTCTCTGCAGGAAGGAGCAACAGGATAGGATCTATCTTGTCAATTGTAGCAGGGATCGCCACGTTCCCCGCAGAGACGATGGCTATCTATGCAGGATGGCTTGCGTGGGGGAGGAAAAGACAAGCTCTTTAACACTTAATCTTGAGTCCTTACAAGGTTTCTCCATAGATTGCCAAAAATTCCCCTCTTTTTCTGCTTCTGGGGTCTGTATGGAGGCTCTGCCTTGATGCGTTCTCCTCTTATCGCCTTCCAGGGATTCTCGTAGAATAGCTTCTGTGCTGTTTCTTCTCCCAATTCTTTTCTTACTGCGTCTCTTGCTTTACTTAATATCAAGGGACGTGAGGATAGATCGTGCGCATCTGTGGCTATAAAGTGCACTAAGCCCTTTGTGATCATGTTCCACGCGGCCTCTCTAATACGGCTTCGCGTTCTTGGGGATAGACTGGAAGCATTGATCTGAAAGAGGAGTCCCTGATTGGCAAGTCGGTATACAAGCTCTTCATCGTTTCCGAGTACAGCGTTCCGCTCGGGATGCGCCAGAATGGAGGTGAGACCTGCAGCTCTCATTTTAAACATCGCATCCTCAAACTGATCGGGAAATGATCTCATCGGAACTTCTATGAGAAAATATTTGTCATTCCCATCTAAGGTGGCAATTTTAAGGTCTTTCACCGCCTTCAGGCCAAACTGAAACATTATCTCCGAGCCCAGAAAGATTTGTATGGGAAGGTTTTCTTTTTGAAGCCTCTTGGATAGCTGATCAAATCTGTTCCTGTAAAGTTCATCTATCTCCCGGTTCAGATTATTCAAAACGTGGGACGTAGCTACTATGGCTTCTATGCCGTCGCCAATAGCCGCTCTTATCATTTCTATAGATTCGTCTATATCTTTTGCTCCGTCGTCCACACAGGGAAGGATATGGGAGTGTATGTCCACCAAAGTAGGCTACTCCTTAATATGAATAGCATCTGCGAACTCTTCTGCCAGATGACCACTGGTATCTTTTTCCAGCGCACTGCCCACGACTACAAAGGAGGCACCGGCTTGTACTTTGCTTCTGGAGGTTTCGGGCTCTCTTATACCGCCTCCCGCAATAAGGGGCAGGGAGATATATTCTACCACAGATTTCAACATCTCGTCGGAGATAGGCATCGCGGCTCCGCTTCCAGCGTCTAAATAGACGCACTTCATGCCCAGGTACTCTGCTGCCAGAGCGTGCGCCATGGCTATTTCGGGCTTATCTCTCGGAATAGGTTTTGTCCCACTCATATACTCGACTGACGTTGTCCTGCCGGATTCTATTATCATATAACCTGTAGATATAGCTTCCAGGCCGGTGTCCTTTACGATAGGAGCAGCTTTTGCCTGTTGACCGATCAGAAGTTCGGGATTTCTTCCGCTGATCATTGACATAAATAGGATGGCGTCAGCATCGTCAGAGAGCTGTCCCACACCGTTGGGGAAGATAATGACAGGGAGGTCTGAGGATTTCTTTATTTCTCTTATGGTTCTGCCGAAGTTGTCGGAAAGGAGGATACTGCTGCCTACTAAGAACGCGTCGGCTCCACTGTCCTGGTAGTCAGCAGCTATCTGCCCTACCGTATCCTCATCCACATGCCCCGGGTCAAACAGGACCAAAAAGCCTGCGCCTTTTTTACGTTTTACATCGAGTAGATACTGAAAAACGGGCATCAATTCACCAAGTTGAGTAGGGCCTTCTATCGAACACGCATAGGATAAACCAGAGAATGTCTTGGGAGATTCGATAGCGACATCACGACTCTGAAGCTTGACCGATGCGATCCTCCAAGCGTCTCTGCAACGGCATATAGATGCCGTAAGCCAGTAGCACTGCGCAGAACAGAAACTGGAGACCGACCATGGTCGGGGTCAACGCCATGGAGAGACCGGCGGACATGATCGTTGGCGCCCAGCCACTCTCAGCTATTCCCCGGAACGTAATGATCAGCCCGCGCACCGTAAGCAGCAGTCCCCCCGACACTCCTATCCAGCCGGCGGTCATCGTGTATGTCCGGGCCCTTGCCCATGCCGCTGCGCCGGTGGTCAACTCTTCGCCTGTGACTTCGCGGGAGAACACAACCTTGAACATGGTGGGAATGCTGGTTCGTCCGAGCAAGAGCGCTCCCAACGAGAAAACGATGACTATACCGACAGGACGTAGAAACAAGCTGATTATTATTGGGAAGTAGGAAAGCCTTGATTCAACCAGAGCACCGCCTGACAAGCCAACACCTAACACGATGATGAGTCCGATGATACGCACAACTTTCCTCCTTGGGGTGTTTAACTACAGCTTAATTGAACTATGCACGCTTACTTAGGTGTTCCTGGACAATTTCTGTCACCTTCCCTAACGCCTCATCTAACTTCTCAGGCACTCTTCCGCCCGCCTGAGCTAAATGGGGCTTCCCGCCCCCCCCTCCCCCGACTATCGTGGCGATGTCCTGAACTATATCGCCCGCTTTTAGCCCCGCGGATTCTATAAGGTCATCTGTGACGACGGCCAAAAGGGATACTTTGCCGTTTGAGATCATGCCTATGACTCCAACACCGCTTTTGAGCTTATCTCTCAGAGAATCAGCCATCCTGCGGAAGGAGTCCATATCTCTGCTTTCCACCTTTGAGGAAACTATTTTTCTGTTGTCTATGTCTACAGCCTTCTTTATGAGTTTGTCCACTTCGGAGATCGTGGACTGTCCTTCGATCTTTTGAATCTCTCTTTCCAGGGCTCTGTTTGTCTCTATTAACTTTTGCACTCTATCTGCGACTTCTTCTGAAGGCACGTTTAGAAGATTCTCAATCTCCGATAGTATCCTGTTCTGTTGATAGGTCAGATGCTCCGCTTTTTGGCCGATTAAGGCTTCGATTCTTCTAACTCCCGCTGCTATGCCTCCCTTAGATACGATTCTGAACAGGCCCAATTCACCAGTCCGTCGGACGTGGGTCCCTCCGCACAGTTCCTTGCTGAAGTCCCCTATTTCGACGACTCTGACTACAGGATCGTACTTCTCTCCGAAGAGGGCCATAGCTCCCATACTTTTCGCTTCATCCAAGGGTCTGTAAGAATCTTGCAGCTGAATGTCCTCCCTTATCTTGCCGTTGACTACCGCTTCAATGTGTCTGATCTGGTCTGGGTCCAAGCTAGTAAAGTGTGTAAAGTCGAATCTCAGGCGGTCGGGGGCTACTAAAGATCCCGACTGGTGGACATGCTCTCCGAGGACTTTCCTCAGAGCTGAGTGAAGAAGGTGGGTGGCGGTGTGGTTCCTGGCTGTGGAGAGGCGGCGACCCGAATCGACCTGGGCTGTCAATTGTTTTTTTATTGCCTCAATATCTCCCTCAATTACACGTCCCTTATGGACTATTTCGCCCCCTTGCGGCCGGGTGTCGTCTATTTGGATCGTTATATCCTCGTTCTTTATTACGCCGCTGTCTCCGATCTGACCTCCCGCTTCGGCGTAGAAGGGGGTCACATCCAGGATAAGATCGACTTTATGGCCGTCCATCCTGTATCTTATCGCCTCCGCCTCTGCCTGGAGTTCGTCATATCCTATGAACTTGGAGCTTTCTTTATCCGATACGCTGATCCAGTTTCCCTCATCTTCGGCCCGGAATCTGGAGGCGCTTTTGACTCTTTCCTTTTGATAGTGCATTTCTCTGTCAAATCCAGCAACGTCAATGGAGAGTCCCTTTTCCTCTGTCATCAACTGCGTAAGATCAGGAGGGAAACCGTATGTATCGTAGAGTCTGAAGATATCGGCTCCGGAGATCCTGTTTTTCCCCTCCTCTTTTAACCTGCCTACGATTTCCTCAAACCTATTTATGCCTCTGTCCAGCGTCCTGCTAAAGTTTTCCTCTTCGGATTTCACTACTAGGGAGACGTGCTGAGCCTTTTCGACGATTTCGGGATAGGCTTCTCCCATCAGGTCCACTGTGGTGGAGACCAACCTATATATGAACGGTTCGTGCATATCTAATATCCGACCGAATCGTGCGGCTCTTCTCAATATCCGCCTCAAGACATAGCCTCTCCCCTCGTTGGAGGGTAGGACTGCGTCTGTGATGGCAAACGTGAGGGCCCTTATGTGATCGGCTATTACTCTGAACGGGACGCTCCCATCGCCGGGAATGTATTCTTTGCCTGTTATCTCCTCTATTGCCGAAATGATAGATCTGAACAGGTCTGTATCGAAGACGGAGTTCACATTTTGCATCACGGCCGATGTCCTCTCCAGTCCCAAGCCGGTGTCTATGCTCGGTTTGGGAAGGGGAGTCAGCTTCCCGGATTCGTCTCTTGTATACTGCATAAAGACCAGATTCCAGAGCTCATAGTACCTGTCGCAGTCGCATCCTACCCGACAGTCAGGTCTGCCGCAGCCGAACTCGACGCCGCGGTCTATAAGGATCTCAGAGCAGGGTCCGCATGGTCCTGTGTCGCCCATGCTCCAGAAGTTTTCTTCATCGCCCTTCTCCAGGTCGCCGAGTCTGACCATCCTGTCCGCCGGAAACCCGATCTTTTGGATCCATATCTCCTCCGCTTCGTCGTCGTCTTTATATATGGACACCCAGAGTTTATCTTCGGGAAGCCCCATCACATCGGTCATAAATTCCCAGCCGTATTCTATCGACCCTTCCTTGAAGTAGTCGCCGAAGGAGAAGTTGCCGAGCATCTCGAAGAAGGTGTGATGTCGGGCCGTCCGTCCCACGTTCTCAAGATCGTTGTGTTTTCCTCCGGCGCGGATGCATTTTTGAGAGGTAACAGCTCGCTTATAGTCCCTCTTTTCCGCCCCTAACAACACGTCCTTAAACTGAACCATGCCCGCGTTTGTAAAGAGCAGGGTCGGATCGTTGTGTGGTATCAAAGGAGAGCTGTGAATTCTCCTGTGGCCTTTGCTCTCAAAGTATCTTAAGAACTCTTCTCTGATGTCCGACGATTTCATCTTTCCTCATCTTTTTCTATCTCATCCCAGACCATCTGGACTGTGCTCCATATAAGTTCCCCTTCAAATCCTCGTCTGAAGAGGAAATCTGACATTCTTTTGAGGGCTTTATTCTTGTCTAATCTCCAGTATCTGTTTATCCTACCCCTCAACAGACTTAAAGCTACATCTTCAAAGTCCACCTCTTTGAAGTACTCGTCTATCGCCTTATCTACGATGTCGCTCTTGACCCCTTTCTCTCTAAGTTCCCCCATAATCCTCCCTTTTCCCATCTTTTTTCCGAGCAGGCGACTTTTCGTCCACATTCTGGCAAATTCTAAATCGTCGATAAGCCCCGAGCCTTTAAGATCCTGAATCGTCTGATCTATAACAGATCTGCTGAATCTCTTCTCTCTTAATCTATCTACAATCTCTTTTTCTGACCTTGCCCGATACGAAAGGAGTCTAAGGGATCTTTCCTTGGCTTTTGTCAGTTCACTCTTTTGCAGTTCTACATTCAAACTGTGGCGCCTCCATGTGTCGATATGATTTGGCTCATACAGGTTGCGCTGACACGATTTAAATGTCTTCAGTAGAATCGAGCCGGATAAGCCCACATGAACTGAAGATCAGGACTCTTCATCATAAGGTTGAAGTTTTATCAACTTAGACTTCGGAAGCTGGTGTCTCAGCTTGAGGCTTTGACGGAAAGAGAGTTTCTCTGACTTTGGCTTCGATCTGGTCTGATATATTCGAGTTCGCTTTCAAAAAGAGCTTGGTATTTTCACGCCCTTGAGCTAACCTCTCTTTGTTGTAGGAAAACCAGGTACCACTCTTTTCTACGATTTCCTTGTCCACAGCTATGTCCAGCATGTCTCCCATCTTGGAGATTCCCGTCTCTGCGCTGTTAAACATGATGTCAAACTCAGCTTCTCTGAACGGGGGAGCCATCTTATTCTTAACGACTTTGACCCTTGTCCTGTTCCCTATAATGCCCTGGTCTGTCCCCTTTATTGAGCCGATTCTCCTTATGTCCATCCTCACGCTGGCATAGAATCTTAAGGCCTTTCCTCCAGAAGTAGTCTCGGGAGAGCCGAACATAACTCCTATGTTTATCCTGATCTGATTTGTGAATATCATACAGGTTCTGGATTTATTTATTGAGCCTGAAAGGGACCTCAATGCCTGGGACATGAGTCTGGCCTGGATCCCCACATGGGAATCGCCGATTTCACCTTCAAGTTCTGCTCTGGGAACTAGAGAGGCTACAGAGTCTACCACCACAACGTCCACCGCGGCGCTCCTGACCAGGGTATCAGCGATGTTGAGCGCTTCTTCACCTGTATCGGGCTGGGATACCCACAGGTGGTCCATATCGACGCCGATTTCCCTGGCGAAGTTTACGTCCAAAGCGTGTTCTGCATCTATAAACGCAGCTATGCCTCCTTTTTTCTGCGCCTGCGCTATTATGTGCAGACAGAGCGTCGTCTTTCCTGATGCCTCGGGCCCGAAGATCTCAAGGACCCTTCCTCTTGGGACTCCTCCTATCCCCAGGGCTGCATCCAGAGCCAAGGACCCCGTCGGAATGACTTCTGCCACCACTTTTGCGCTCTTTTCACCCAACTGCATAATGGATCCTTTTCCGAACTGCTTCTCGATCTGAGATACTGCCACCTCTATCATCTTGTTCTTATCTTCAATTAGCTTGGGTGCCAATTTTTTCACCGCCTCTCTGAAACTCTAATAACAGTAGTGTATTAATGAATTTACTGCGCTTCCAATTCTACAGATCCCAAGGGGGAATAGATAGGACCTGGGTGCCTAGGATCACTCTTCATCAGGATGATGCGGTTAACCTCCATCTTTCGCGTTTCAAATTCTATCTTATCCATACGGGACAGAACTCTCTCTAATCCCCTCGGAGTCCTTACTCTACCTACGGTAAGGTGAGGGGAAAAACCCCTGTTTTCTCTTTCAATCCCTATCTTTTCAAATTCATCCTCGATCCTTTCGTATAGACTCTTTAGCATATTTCCATCTTCCTCGGCTCCAATCCAAATAACCTTCGGTCGCTTCAGATTCGGGAAGGTTCCAACATCCCTTACCGTTATGTCGAAACGATGTATCCCGTTGCAGGACGTTTTGATACACTCCATGATTTCATCTATCCTGTTGCTACCTATATTTCCCAGGAACTTCAGTGTCAGATGGAGATTACGTGGCTCCACCCAGCGAATGCTCCCGCCTTCTCTTTTGAGGGTTTCTATAACGCCTGAGATTGTGTCTTTGATCTCTTGCGTCAGTTCTATGGCTACAAAGGTTCGAATTGTCTCCATAAGCCGAAAGTAACGCTATAGCACTCATTCTAAAATTATACTGCACGTGTGTATAAATGTCAAGGATATTTTGAATTCTTGATAGAATTGTTGTACCTAACAAAGATCAAAACATGCTCGTTCTACATCTCATTATAAATACCGAGTATGAATTTGTCAATATCTTTTACACTGATGCTATCCGGCTAATATCCAGTAAAGGCATCAGCTTAATATAGCTGCTACAGGCAACGTCAACACCCAGGACATCAGAATCTGATATACAATGCACGGATTTCCCTCCTTGTAATATGGCCGATTCCAAAGAGGGAACCCACAGATATGTGAGTTGTGGAGACAGGCATTCCCATTCGGCTTGCCAGGATAACAAGAGTGGCTGTGATGATATTGGCGGTGAATCCCTGACCGTGGTTCAAGGGCGTGATCTTCTTGTTCATAGTCGCTGCTACGTTACGAGCGTTCAAAAGTCCGGCTGTTGCCATGCCGAAAGCTACGGCAAGCGTCCCCCATTCTAATCCCAAACCCTTGATCAAGAGCATTAAGGCCACAATCTAGGGTGTATCGTTTAAACCACGGGCAAAACTCACAATGCCTGCGCTGACAAAGTGAGCAAAGTCCAGTGCTTTTTGGCAGTTCAACCCAAAGATTTGTCCGTTGTACCTCCGCCTGTAGTTCTCCTCTGTGTCCAGCGCGACATCAACTGTTGTGAAACAGCTGAGGAATAGGGCAGAGGCAGGTTGAGGTATGGGGATCACTTCCTCCCTATGGCCGATGCACACACCACTCTTTTGTGATACACAACCCAATCCGTATGCAACGAAATAATGCGTAAAGTGCTCCTGCCAGAAGAATAGCGACTAAGGGACTGAACACAAGGGGGAGAACAAACGAGAATCTCAATGTAGCAAGATCAACCTTCCTTCCAACAGCTACGAGTCCACCACCTACCAGACCGCCCGTAAGGCTGTGAGTGGTGGAGATGGGGAACCCTGTAACTGTAGCCAAAATCACTGTGAGTGCAGCACCGATTGCAACAGCGGTGAGAAACTCCAAAGATGTAAAAACATCTTGAGAAACGAATTCTACTCCGGAGAAAGTCTGGGCAAGAGCCTTGGCAAAGAAGATAGAACAGGCAGATCCGAAAAATGTGGTAGCCGTTGCCCATCAAATCGCGGTTTTGTAGGTTGTGGTGTAACTTCCGAAAAGAGTTGCTACTCCTTTGACATTATCGTTGGAGCCGTTCGAGTAGGCCAGAAAACAAGCGGCCAAAAATAGAAGAATTATCGTTAGAAAAAGGAACCAGGGGTTTTATCTAACACTTAATAAGAAATCTCCTAAGCATCTCCATTGCCGCCTGAGAAGTCCTTACTTTGTTAGGCGCTCTTTCGGTTCCTAATTGAATCTTTTCTGAGATGGTGCCTTGAGCGGTCGAAAGTCCCAGATATACCAAGCCTACGGGTCTTTCTTCTGTCCCGCCTGTGGGACCCAGGATGCTCGTTTCGGAAAGTCCTATATCGACTTTAGCAAGTTCGCGAACGCCCACTGCCATAGCCTCGGCGGTTTGCGGGCTGACAGCTTTGTATTTCTTGATGGTCTCATCAGGGACGTCGAGCAGCTTGATCTTGGATTCGGAGTTGTAGGCAACAATTCCCATCTCAAAATATTCAGAGCTACCCGGCACGTCCGTTAGGCGGGAGGCTATCAGACCACCTGTGCTGGATTCGGCAAGGGCGATGCTTAAGTCTTTCTTTTTCAGCTCCTCGCCTACGACCTCCTCCAAGCTTCTCCTATCCCTTGTATATATGTATTCTCCCGCCCTTTCGTCTATCTTTTGGGCTAGAGATTCTGACCTCTCCTTGCAAAGCCTTAAACTTTCGCCCTTTATGGTGATCCTTAGGTCCACGCCGTAGAGGCTCGGAAGGAAGGCTAAGTGTTCAAGACCGTCTAAATCTTCGAGTCTGTTGTAGAGGCCCGATTCACTGATGCCTGTGGTTCTAAGGTTGAGATGATGGGTGACCTTACCTCTTGCCTCTACAAGGAGTATAGAGATTATTCTATCCTCTACCATTCTCTCCATTTCGCGTGGGACGCCCGGGACGAGGAAAAAGTGTTTTTCCTCTCTTTCAAGGTGCACACCCGGGGCTGTCCCCACGGAGTTTTCCAGGACTTCAGCGGCGTCAGGCACCATCGCCTGATCTATGTTGCTCTCGGGCATCTTTAGCCCTCTTTGACGGAACATCTGTCTAACGCTGTCTAAAATCTCCTCGTTTAAGACGAGACCCATGTCGAAGAAGTCTATGAATACATGTTTCGTCACATCGTCGTGCGTAGGACCGAGCCCGCCGGTGACGATTACTGCGTCGGACCTTTGGTATGCGTTCTTGAAGGCCTCTTTGATCTTCTCTCTATCGTCTCCTACGGAGGTGATCCAATCTAAGGAGACACCTATCTCCGATAGTCTCTGTCCTATGAAGGCTGAGTTGGTGTCTAAAGTGTGCCCGTATAATATCTCGTCCCCGATTGTTATTATCTCAGCTTTCATTTAAGTATCTCCAGAGCAAGTAGAATTCTCAACGTTAAGTTGGCGTATATTCCCGCGACTACATCGTCTGTCATAATCCCCCATCCTCCTTTGAGGGACTCAGAGCGTCTTGCCGGAGTGGGCTTGATGATGTCGAATCCCCGAAAGAGAAAAAATCCCAGGACGATTACCCACATCGTTTTGGGCAGGAAGGCATAGGTAACATAAAGTCCTGTGATCTCATCTATTACGACTCTTGGAGGATCGGAACCCCATTGCCTTTCGCCCCATCCGGAGACATATACACCTAAAAGAAAGAGGAGGGGCAAAGATATAGCCCACTCCGTAAAGTTCAACTCAGAGATAAGCCAGTAGATTACGACTCCGAGGGCGCTTCCTGCTGTCCCCGGTGCAAAGGGGGAATACCCCGAATAACAGCCTGTAGCGATAAGGCGTTTAGGTTCCCCTGCTATCAAGGCTTCTGCCTACCGCTATTTGTAAGATAACGCACGCCTGAGACCACCGTTACCAATGCTACTATTACCATAAGGCCGTCTGGCAGACTGTACGACCAGGAATCGTGGATAAACCACATCTTAAATTTGAATTCGTCCAAGGTGGCGCGTGCGCTCATAAAGCCCAATATCAAAAAGATGGCGACCAATTGTATGGTGGTTTTCCATTTGGCTAATCTGGATGGAGCTATCTGTCTGCCCCGATAGATGGCGTACATCCTCAAAGCCGTTATCACAAAGTCTCTTATCAAAATAGCGGCCACAAGCCACACTGCTACGATCTTTAAAAGCACAAACGAGATCAGCGCAGATGAGACGAGGATCTTATCGGCTAAGGGATCGAGGAATCGCCCAAATCTGGATGAGTTTCCACGCTTTCTGGCCAAATAGCCATCACAAAGGTCCGTAAGTGAAGCGATGCCGAATACCACCAGCGCCAGACCCTTGAAATGCCAACTTTCGGATAGGACCAAGATGAAGAATATCGGAGTCAGTATGATCCTGGAAGTGGTCAAGGCATTGGGTAGATTTATCAGGTTTTTCATGTTATTCTACTTTCTGACGACCCTCACAAATAAGTAGACAGTAAACAGGGACACCTCCTCACCCTCCCTTGAGATTGCTTCGGGGTATGGACCCTCGCAGTGACAGAAGGCCAAAGCCCTCGTAACGTCATCTTGAGTCCCTAAACCGTCATTGCTATCCCGATTGAATCTATCGGGGATAGCGAACAATCTCGTAAGACAGTAGTCGGGTAGGAGTGGGGATACCCTGTATGCTGTCTACTGTCCAGTGTCTACTATCTTCTGGCGTCCTTCTAAAGCCCTGGATAGGGTAACTTCATCTGAAAGCTCCAATGCTCCACCCATGGGCAGTCCTACAGGAAGTTGCGACACTTTAATACCCTGTATGTTAGCCAGTATAGTGGCTAAGTGAGTAGCGGTTGCCTGGCCGTCCACTGTGGGATTGCAGGCTATTATAACTTCCTCTGCGTTGTCTTTAACTCTTTCTATCAGTTCCTCTATTTTGAGGTCCTCCGGGCCTATCCCGTCCAGAGGAGACAGAGCTCCTCCCAAAACGTGATAGATCCCGTTGAAGCTGGCTTTTTCCAGGGCTATCACGTCACTGGCTTCTTCGACGACGCATATTTTTTTATGATCCCTGCGGGGATTTGAGCATATAGAGCAGGGGTCTTGTTCTGTCACATTGAAGCAGATCGAACAATAGCCTACATTGTCTTTTAAGGCCACGATGGCTTTGGCCAGGGATATGGATTCTTCTCTATCCTGTTTGAGTATGAAGAAGGTCATTCTCCGGGCTGTGCTCTCTCCCACACCAGGTAGCTTTCTAAGTTCTCCTATGAGTCTTTCCACCGCGTTCATATTCGCTCAAATTGATTAAGCTAAAATCCCAGGCCAGGAATCTTCAAGCCGCCCATCATCTGGGGTGAAATTCCAGCAGTGACTTTCTTCATCTCTTCTTCGGCGAGTTCTTGGGCTTTGTCCTTTGCCTGTTTGATAGCCGCTACGATGAGATCTTCTAACATCTCTATATCATCCGGGTCAACTACCTCAGTGTCTATCTTGATGGATACAACCTCCTGCTTGCCGTTGGCCACGACTGTGACCATGCCTCCTCCTGAAGACCCATCTACCGTTACGTTTTCCAATTGATCCTGGACCTTCATCATCTTTTCTTGAAGTTCCTGAGCCTGCTTCATCAGTCCCGCAAGACCCTTTGCCATTTTGTGCTCCTCTGTATTTTTGAGTTTATTGATCGTAGCTCATCAGCTCTCCGTCAAATATCTCCATAACGTTCTGAAGGGCTACGTTGTCGTTATCGGCTTCTTCTTTAACCCTAGCCTCTTGGTTTTCCACGATTACACAATGGACCTTGGGATTTTGCCTGAATATTTCAGACAGCACAGCTTCCAGAGTCTTCTTCTTTCTCTTGACCTGAGTTGCGCAAAAGGAGTTGTCACTTTGGAAACATAGGGTCAACACACCGTCGCTTATACTTTCTGGCCGTCCGTCGGTAGAAAGAAAAGTGCCAAGAGATATGCTCTTCTTTTTTACTCTATCCAAAACTTTGCCCCAATTGTCCTGAAGATTTTCTAAGGTTGTCTCTATAGGCTCCCCCTCAACATCTCCTTTTGGTTCTTCGGGGTTTTCCTCCTGGGCCGTTATCTCCTGTTGCCCTTGGGCTTTCGGAGGAGCATTTTCGAAGAAGTCTTCTTGAGGAGAGACAGATGGCGGCTCAGCACTTTGTGGGATTCCACCTGAACAGAGCTTCGTTTCCAGATTCGACAGTCTCTCGAGCAGGTCTTTAAGGAGGACCGTGGACTCCAGATGCACAAGCTTAACGATTGCCATTTCGAGCCTGAATCTGGGTTGCGAACTCCTGCTTATCGTAAGTTCAAGATCAGATAGTATCTTGATCATCCTCAAAAGGTCTTCCTCGGAGAAGTCCCGGGAGGCTTCCTGGTATCTTTCTTTTTCGGACTCTGTCCCCTCAATACTTCTCATCCCGCCCTCGATTTTGGCAAAGAGGAGATTCCTGAGGTGTTCTATGAGATCTGTCAAAAGCTCTCCTATATTGGCCCCTGACTCCAGGGCTGCGGAGACTAAACCGAGTCCCTGTGAGGCGTCCTTTGAGGACATAGCGTCTGTTAGATGGAACAGTAGATCTCTATCTATTAATCCCAGGATCTCTCTTGCAGATTCAAAGGAGACATCCTTTCCCGCAAAGGAGACGATTTGGTCGAAGAGGCTCTGGGCGTCTCGCAGGGCGCCATCGGCTTTCCTTGCAATGAGAAAAAGCACATCGTCATCTGTGTTTATGCCTTCAGCTTGGGCTATAGACCTGAGTGTTTCGACTATATCCTCGGTGGGTATCCTTTTGAAATCGAACCGTTGACACCTTGAAAGGATAGTAGCAGGGATCTTATGCGGTTCTGTGGTGGCGAAGATGAACATTATGCGGGGTGGAGGTTCTTCTAATGTCTTCAAAAGGGCGTTGAACGCTTCGGGGGTGAGCATGTGGACTTCGTCTATGATGTAGACTTTGTACTTGCCCTGCATAGGGACATAGCCCACCGTCTCCCGAAGTTCCCTTATCTCGTCTATGCCTCTGTTCGATGCCCCGTCGATCTCAAGGACATCCAGATTTCTGCCGTCCCTTATTTCTTTGCACGATGTGCATTCGTTACAGGGAGTAGGAGTTGGCCCACTTGCGCAGTTTACGGCTTTTGCAAGGATTCGGGCAGTCGTAGTCTTGCCGACTCCCCTTGGGCCTGAGAAAAGATAAGAGTGAGCTATTCTCTCAGAGGCTATAGCGTTCTTGAGGGTAGCTGTCACGTGATCCTGGGACACCACGTCCTCAAAGAGGGAGGGGCGCCATTTCCTTGCCATTACAATGTAGGACATAACTTCAGTTGCCTCGGTTTACGAGTCAAAAAGTAAAGAATGGTCGTGCACCCTCCTTCGACCCCCCGTCCTGAGCGTTCCAGGGATAGCCAGCTCCAACCAGGTTGCCCTGCGGCACACGACAAGTTCCGTCTACCGCTGCTACCTTCCGGTCCTGACGGGATTCAACGGCTTCCCGTTGCGCAGGACCTGATCTTCAACGCCGCTTTCCCCCGGTCGTTTTCACAGCGGTTGGGCCTCAACTCGGGAATTAAACCCCGCTGTAGCGGATTGCGGGAACCAGGGCACCGCTATCTCCCCGTCTAGCACGACCAGTCGTATTATATGGTGGAGCAGAGGAGAATCGAACTCCTGGCCTCATCCGTGCGAGGGATGCGCTCTCCCAACTGAGCTACTGCCCCCTTGAGTAAGTAGACAGCAAACAGTAGACAGCATACGGGTCGTCCCCACTTCTCTCTGACTACTGTCAATAAATCAAAAACTTCCGGTATCCAGCAATTTCTCCAACATAACTGATAAGGCTTGAATCCAGTCTTTCGGTGCAACCCTTGTGACGCTTCATTCAACGACTTATCAGCTTTCTTTTGATATGTATTAACCTATCCAAATATATACACCAATTACACTAACTAAGTTAAAATAGATATTTTCTTGCTTCTTATACAAATAGTACTTTGAATCCCCAGATTATGTTGCCGAACGATTGAATTCAGCGCCGGCGTTAACCGTCCGCTGGAGTGCCTTGTTCGGTTTCTCTCTTCGACACAAGAGACTGACTCGCCCACTTGTTGTACACGAAGTCAAAGAACCCATTGACTGGTTTGGACCCGCAAACGGGGGCGAGCTCTTGTCCAGCTCGTGTTAGGAGCACCTTCCCCAAGTCCAGCTCATTGTCAGCGTCCGTGGGAAACGTTAGTTCCACCGGTCTACCGTAGTAGGAGACAGTAACTTTCTTCGGCAACTTCGAACGCTGAAATTCTGAGATTTGACTGATCTGGACAAATCCAAGACTTTCGAGATGAGCAAGAGAACTGAAATTGATTCCGTGGCGGTTGTAAATCTCGTCCTGAAAGTCATACACGAGCGGCACGATGTCACCTATCATCCAACCGAAGCTGCGAAGGCGTATAAACAACTCTGCATCGCTCTTATCTAAGTCAGCCAACAAGTTGACGGTTTTTCTGGAGAACGCGCCGGGTGAATTTGCTTCATCAGCGAGGACTCGCGACCAGAGCTTCTGCATATCATCATCAGAGACTATTCGGCATTTGTCGAAGAAGTTTATGATCCAATCGTCTTCCACGTTTTGTGGAGCAGAACATTCTTCTAATTGAGGAATGGCCTTTTCAGTAATCTTTTCAATGTTATCTTGCTTTCTTGCTTCTTCAAAGACAAATCGACTGATTGCCCGTCGTTGAATATCAGTCACATCTATTTGGGCCTGTGCTTTTATTATATCTGCATTCCCTTCTGCTTTAGCAACACGTTTAATTTGATAAGGCTTGAAGTAGCCTCCAACAGCATCCGATATTTTTTCTATCAAAACAGTTGCAGGTTTAGAAAGTTCTCCAAAATTGATTATTGAGTTACTATTTGTCATTTTCTCTATTCACCGAACGTCGAGCATCAGCCGCGCAGGTTTATCGCGTCGGCTTATAGGGTTTGTTATATTCTGATTTTTAAGTAATTACGCTACTTGATAAATTACCGGCTTTATAGCAGGGCTTTGGAATGGATTTATTTTTTGATTTTGCTACCTCAATCCATGCCTTTTTGGCTTTTAATGCTTCATGTAAGGCTTCTTCAGGTGTATTACCAAAGGCTGAGCAATGATCTAGATCAGGAAAATCTGCGATATACCCCTCATCATCTTCACTATAAAAAATATTGATATGATAATCATTCATAACTAATCCTCCATTTGAAGGTTATACTTTTCTACTATACTTAAAAACTGTTTAATTTGATAAGGTTTAGCCTTTCCTTTAACATCTTGAATATTGACTAATTCTTTAACTTTTGGATTTGAGAAAATATGGTGACTTGCCAGTAATACGATCTAAATTAAATCCAAATGATTCCACACATGTTCTTACTTCATTAAATCTAATATTTTTTGATCCTGAAAGTATTTTTAGTAATAATTTCTTTTTGTTCATTATTAGATCATACAATTAGATTCTTAAATTCAGTTCTTAAAAAATATAACCAGGGCTTATACAGTTTTCTATGCTAAGAACCTATATACGGCTATTTGAGCTATATAAGACCCCACTGAAATATTAAGAAAAAACCTATGATATTAAAAATATCACTCTGTTAAGTCATAATTATCATAAGTTTTGTAGGGATTATATACAGACTGTTTAAACTTGCCAAAGAAGATAAGAAAGACAATAGTGGCTGTCAAGAGAAACTGTGCAAGTGGTGACCAAATAGTGTCAATAGCCTATCAAAAGTGGTATAAAATCATATAACCTCATAATAATACATAGAACCAATAAAGTCAATTAAAAATGGGGGCTCATCACGTATCTTGCTATCTTACAATACGTTAGATAAGCCCCTTGAATACCATACCAAGCGGACGGGAACCTACACCTCTCCACTCGAATGCCGCTACTCGTACAAATTGTTGAAGTGTAAACCATCCCGCAAAGGATGGGACCAGGGATAGGGTAGATCGGACCATGTCGCAAGACACCACCCAATGCCAGGGCTGTGACAGGCAGGACTGGCAGCTGCATGCCGTTGTTAGACGCCTCCTATTCTGGTGTGCGGGGATGAAAGATCAATTCCACCCACCGCGCGAACTAGAGACACAGACCTCTCCTTCAGTTCTTGTTCCCTTCCGTCAAGAGTGAGGAGAGGAACGAGGCTGGCCGCACATACGCCCGTAGCGAGCGAGAGTTCATTGAGCGAGGCCAAAAAACCTTTCATCTGAAAGACCAACCCAAGTGTAGGGATTTCTTGGGGATTATGAGCCTGCGGCGTCGTGTCCGGGCTAACGTGCACGGCGACCTCGCAAAGCGCCGCGTACCGCGTTTCATCTATTGGTATGGGGATGCCTTCTTTTTCGAGGACATGGCGAATCCTAAAAGCAGAGAAATCTTTAATTCGCGTCTTCTTGTCGGATTGACGCCACCGTTCCAGCTCCTCCGGCCGGTGAACGAACAACCAGAACAGATTCGCGACCTCTCCGAGATTCCGCGATAGTGCGAGAGACTCGTCGTAATAGCCCGAACAGAGCAAGCGGTACGATCCAAGCGAATGCGAAACTACACGTCCTGCAATATGTTGACCGAAGTGGTCGCCCTCCGAACACCCGTAGAAACAGCAGGCTCCTCGGTACAACAGCGAGAGAAGGTCTCCCAGCCTCTCATGACACTCAGGTGCCTTCTTGCCGAGACTTGGCAGAATTTCTCGCGTTGCGCTCGCACAACCGTCCTCGGTGCGGAACGCGAGATCGAGGAAAGCTGTGCCTTCAGGTAAAGCTTGCCGGGTCACTTGGCTGGCTCCATGTGCGCCTAACTAAGGCTTATACAGTTTTCTATGCTAAGCACCTATATATAGCCATTTGAGCTATATAAGACCCCACTGAAATATTAAGAAAAAACCTGTAATATTAAAAATATCGTTCTGTTAAGGGGGCGGTATGAGACTTTGATGCCAAAACTCCAAACCATTCAACAGGTGTGCTCGGTGGTACGGTGAAGTGCCTGGTTAGCCGTGCCTTAGCCGTTTCAACATCTTGTCGTAATCCGAATGTGAACCAATCCAGAACCAGATTATTTCGCTGTCCTGCTGTATGCCTAAAGCACGATAATCTCTTGAAATGCGCACTGCATGAATCGGACGCTTTGAATGTATTCGTTTGAAGTGTAACCCCGGATGATAAGGGTCTTTTTTGAACTGCGCATAAGCCTCTCTCGCCTGCCTTTGGGTTTCCTTTGGCAGGCTCTGTTAGTAATTTACGAAAACGCTCCGTTGTATGTGATATCAAAGCTGATTAATATCTAATTGTTTTGTTTTGCCTTGTGCGTGCTCCGCAAGCGCCTCATCCGCCAGTTTATCTAATACATCTTCCGACCCAGCAAATGCTTTTTCCCATTTTCTCTCGGATATGATTTCATCAATCAACCATCGGGCCAGAGCATTTTGCTCCAATTCTGACAACTTTGACGCCTCTTCAAAGGCTTTCTCAAGAAGTTGTGTCATGATTAACCGCCAGTGTTTTTTTCATACGCCCAACTAGAGCTTATACAGTTTTCTAAGCTAAGAACCTATATACAGCTATTTGAGCTATATAAGACCCCACTTAAATATTAAGAGAAAACCTGAGGGGTTATTTCCGCAACCATAAACTGGGAAAAAGACAGGACAGAACCAACGCCTGAAAAGCTTTCAAATCCCACACATGGATTAGAGCAGTGTGGTTGTACCGACTTGTCAGCTTTTTTTAATATGTATTGATCTATCCAAATATATTCACCAATTACACTAACTAAGTTAAAATAGACATTTTCTTGCTTCTTATGCAAATAGTACTTTGAATCTCCGATTATCTTGCCGAACGGCCTGCGCGTAAGCTGCGCCCGCCGTATCCTCAATTAAAATTCACCTCAAAGTACATAAGACAACTATACTAAAAGCCGATCTTGAGGCGTCAGCTTGACGCGCTGGTTGGGCTGGATGTTGCTATAATTCTTAATAATAACAACACGCACCGACTTCCTCCCTTCCGGCTAATACGGCCCTCAATAACGAAGCTGCCTCACGTCTTCAGGTTGAGGCACTGTTACGTGTTTTTTCTATTCCAAGGCACTTTTGCGTGGCGTTCCTCAACCCAACCTGCCAATACAAATATTGGTCCTGAGTTGATTAAATGTTCTGCAATACAAAGTAGTGACCAGGATCCCATGCCTGACAAACGAGATAGAGTTGATCATCTTGAATGTGTAAAACAACATTGTGTAGGTGTTGAGCCAGTTCGATCCCTAAGTCCTCTTTCGGACGAATGGTAGACAGAAGTTCATAGGTCTCTGCATCTATAATGTAGATAGGCGCAGGACGATCTTCCTCTGGGTCGTCGAGACAACCGATGACGGCATACCAGCGTTCTTGATATTCAAGGTAACTAATCCCACACAACAATGCCCCTGATGGGAGTTTGTGTGAAGCAACAAAGCGACCATCTACATCATGAACCTGAATGCGTGAATGGGGACGGTCAGCAATATCTAGACCGACATTCCCCATATCACATTCATGAGGGATTATATTTCGATACATTCTTGTTTCTGAATTAATATTACCACTTTTACATTTTTCAACAAGTACTTTTTTCAATTAAAATAGTATTTTCCTCTGAATTATCACTTTCTTTGTGTTTAAATCCTCCAATTAGAGACACCTCTCCATCGACTCACAAAAAAATGTGGCAGTTTAAACAGAATAACATCGCAATCGTTCAATCCGGGATAATATTTCGGCAAATAACCTCTTGTCTATCCCAACCTCAGCCATTTGAAACGTAATATATCCGCTGTGTCTGACAATCTTCGCTCCGATTTTGATAAATTTCACGAGGAGGCTGCGTAGTGACCAGTGTTTGATTTTCTTCGGAAGAACAAAACGTCGCAGGAAGTTGCCCAAGTTGTAAGCCAGAACAAACAGCCAGAGCCTCACCTGATTGGAGACGAAACGCTTGCATGAGAGTCGGGTCCAGTTCAGAGCATACTTGCCCTCCTTAATCCACTGCTCAGCTCTGCCACGGCCATTGTAGAAGTGTACCACGCCTTCTGGCTTGGCGCTCATGTTGGTCACGATAAATCCCACTCTTGGGAATAACTCCCCTTGGTGCCATTCAACCTTGGCGACCACTCGCCTCGATTGATCCCAACTGGCCGCTTTATATTGAAATTCATATAACGATACAATCGGTTTCCTCGGCGGTCGTCCAACTGGCCGAGTCAGCAGGTATCGTATCTTTTCATAGAGTATCTCATTTGCGGGAAGCCGAATGGCATACAAATAGCCGTTTCCCTCCAGATAATCATAAATCTCAGGCTTTGCGAATGCAGCATCGCCTCGAAAGTATTTCCTATTCTTCTTGCTCTCGTATCTCTTGACGATCGGTTCCAGAACTTCCTTCCAACGATCAGCACTGTGAACATTACCAGAGCGAAGTAGGACTCCTTCACAATCCCCGAACTGATTGAAGCAGAACACTGGATGAAAACAGGTACATCCGAAATGACCGTTGTAAGCTGATCCTTCCTGCTGGCCATGTACCGGACTCTCCGAACTGTCCATGTCCAGAATGATTCGTTGATGCTGTGTTTTACTCATCGCTTTTTGAACCCACTTGCCATTGATATCTGACAAGTTTCTGAGATTGTCATGCTGAGTCAGTATATCAGTTTCAAAACGTCCTATCGTGTTGGAGCTGGCAGCTTGCCTGCCTTTGTCCTTCTTTCCGGTAATCGCTCGCATGACGGGATCAACGGATAATCGCTCGGCGTCATTTACATCTTCATATCCTGCAAGACGGCTGTATATCGATTGACGCAGGAGAGTAGATATATCATGTTGGATATTACGGCCTGTGCGTTTATCGGTAAAAACCGCTGATACCGAATCAAATAATCCCAGTGCGTAATCAAGGTCACGATACGCAAGAAGTCCACCGTTTGATGTCACCTTTGCACCATGAAATTCAAGCTTTATTCCTCCATCAAAACCTACTTTCATTCTTTCACCCTCTGGATGATCAATATTTATCCGCCATTTATGAGTCTTATTTATTGTAATATAACATGTTCTGGCGACTTTGACAACCATTTTTCGGGTCTAATATGGCGAATGGGGGCTAGATGGTGATGAATTGGATTAAAGTCGATCCCGTGGGCCGTCGCAAATTTACCGTTTTCCTCGGGGTCATCGGTCTTGCCACCAAAAATACCCGTCCATTGTTGGGTGTTTACATCCGCAGAAGTGATGTAATTTGAACCATAACCATCAGCAATGTAAAGTTGATTGCCTACCAGTACCGTGTCGGTCGGTTTGTAGGGTACCTCTTGTGCCTGGTATTCATCAAAGACAGGTCGCGGCAAAACAAAATCGACTTTACCCTCTAAGCTCAGGATGACGACCATTTCATCATTGTCCGCGGGCAGAAAAAGTCGCCGGTTGCCATCAAATTCGCCAATCTTGGTGCCATGAAAGTTCAACGGTGTCAACTCGTCTGGCAGATTAATGATGTCTTGCTTCTGCAAATCTGCATCGATTCGCATAATGCCGCAACCTGGCATGCCATAGTATATCTGTCCATAGCCATCTCGGGTATCAACAGCAAAACCACCATGCAAATTTACCTCGTGTTCCTTTGCTGCTGAGGGGAGATTATATAAATCTTCTCGATGTGTAAACACAAACGGCGCTTGACCGCTCAACTTGTCCGGACTCATAAGTAGCCTCCTGATTTTTGGTTATATAGCAGTATGAAATGAGTCGTAAGAATTCTTGTATTGTCGTAAGTAATTATTTTCACGGACTATATAGTTCATTTGACGAACCGTTATATCTTACGAATCAAGTAGGCCCAAAACAAGCCTCTTCACAGTCCGAGTTGGACTAAGCCGGTCACTTTTATTATGCAGCAATCATACTGTGCGGATCAATGACAAATTTTTTGGCTGCGCCGGCATCAAAGTCCTTGTACCCCTGCACTGATTCGTCAAGCGAAATGACGGTTACATTCGTGGCCTTGGCAATCTCAATCTTGTCGTACAAAATGCAATTCATCAATTGTCGATGGTACCTCATAACTGGGCACTGTCCCGTAGTAAAGTGATGTGACTTAGCCCAACCCAACCCGATCCGGATACCTAGCAGACCGATTTTGGCGTTGTCATCTGTTGCGCCAGGGTCACCAGTAACATAGAGACCCGGTATACCCAGGGCTCCGCCGGCACGCGTAACGTCCATAATTGAGTTCAAGACTGTGGCCGGGTGTTCCACGCGTGCATCACTACCATGCCCACGCGCTTCAAAGCCGACACAATCAACCGCAGCATCTACTTCTGGCACACCAACAATCTGTTCGATTTGCTCCGCCAGCGTAGCATCTTTACGTAGATCAATGGGCTCACAGCCAAAACTACGCGTTTGCGCTAATCGTTCAGGGATCATATCGCCAACAATGACAACCGCGGCGCCAAGCATTTGACAAGACGCTGCACAAGCCAAACCAACCGGACCGGCCCCGGCAACATACACAATTGTGCCTGGCCCAACACCAGCCGACACGGCCCCATGATAGCCCGTCGGGAAAATATCTGACAACAACGTCAGGTCTTTGATCTTTTCCATGGCTTGATCTCTGTCTGGGAACTTCAACAGATTAAAATCAGCATAGGGGACCATTACATATTCGGCTTGACCGCCGACCCAGCCGCCCATGTCTACGTAACCATAAGCAGCACCCGGGCGAGCCGGGTTCACGTTCAAACAAATGCCCGTTTTGCCTTCCTTGCAATTAGAACACCGTCCACAAGCAATGTTGAACGGCACCGAAACAACATCACCCACCTCGATGAATTCAACATCACGTCCCGCCTCGATAACCTGGCCCGTAATTTCGTGACCCAGGATCAGTCCAGCTGGAGCGGTTGTTCGGCCTCGAACCATATGTTGATCGCTCCCACAAATGTTCGTGGAAATGATCTTCAAGATTACGCCGTGCTGACAATGACGATCACCCAATACTAATTTGGGATAGTCTATACTTTGAACTTCAACCACCCCCGGTTTTATATAAGCCACACCTCGATTACTAGACATCGTACAACCTCCTCGCTATAAACAATATTGGGTCTAAGTGAATAATTTTACGCAACCCCATTGTTGAGATAGTTTAATATGTCTCAAAAAGTCATCTTCTTTCAACATTCATCTCGATAATGGCCAGATTGGTCAATAGCAAGATCCCCTTCTCTGGCAAGGGCCAAGAAAGCGCAGCCCAACTAGGGCTTATACAGTTTTCTATGCTAAGAACCTATATACAGCTATTTGAGCTATATAAGACCCCACCGAAATATTAAGAAAAAACCTGTAATACTAAAAATATCATTCTGTTACGTCATAATTATCATAAGTTTTGTAGGAATTATAAACAGACTGTATAAAACCCCAATTCAACATCATTTCCTACAAATTGTCAGCAGGACTTATCACTCCCTTTCCACCACGGTTTAGGTTTAGAATGTGAGTATAAATCATTGTCGTTTTGACATCCTTATGGCCGAGTAATTTCTGAACTGTTCGTCCCCAAGGACTTTCACAGTTGTAGATGATTTCGCAATGGAAATGCAGAAGCTGACTTCTGTCGGATTTGACATCTATCTGACGATGAGTAAGCATAGAGCAAAACTGTCGCTGGTGGTACGAAGTATATAATCTGGCTTTCGGCAACATTGTCTGCAGTATCTACTAAAAGAACCAGATGGAAACAGAGGTTATTTCCGCAACTTATTAAAATGATCACGCGGCCTTCCAAAAAAATTCTGCACTGTTTACTGCATCTTAGGCTTTCTCTATAGATATCGACGAAATCGATTTTACTGCGTCTTTGAGTACAGTTGGATCGACTGTAACTTTGCCTACGATATTAACTGCACTTGCAGGGCGTATTTCATCACCTACGCTTGCGGGAGTCCTGCCGTAGAATATGCAGAAGGCAGTACCCGGGGGCCAGTATCCCAGATCTCCTAATTGGACGACTTCAGCTCCATTCTCCTCACCGGCTTCCACAGGTATAGAGAAGTATATCTCATCTCCCCAGGTGCTGAAAGAGGATGAGATAGGGAGGGCTTCCCAGATCATTTTGGCTGTGTTGGAATCGTTGAGTTCTGCTGCTAAGTCGACATTTCCGACTCTTATTTTTATGTTATTAAGCATACCCTAGTGGCGCGTGAGGTCAATGGCGGAGAGAGAGGGATTCGAACCCTCGGTGAGGCTTCTAACCCCACACACGATTTCCAGTCGTGCACCTTCGACCAACTCGGTCATCTCTCCGATATAAGGTTGGCGGAGAGGGAGGGATTCGAACCCCCGGTATCCGCAAAGATACAACGGTTTTCGAGACCGCCCCTTTCAACCGCTCAGGCACCTCTCCACCTTTACCTGTTTTCCCTTATACTCCTAAAGAACGATTTGAGGAGCTGGCTGCACTCTTGTTCTAAAATACCTGATGTGACCTTGAGTCTGTGATTTAGTCTTTTGTCTTGAACTAAGTTGTACAGAGAGCCGCAGGCTCCTGATTTGGGATCTTTCGCTCCGAAAACTAAACGGTCTATTCGGGATAACACAAGTGCACCAGAGCACATGGGGCACGGCTCTAAGGTAACGTAAAGAGAGCATCCTGAAAGCCTTTGAAAGCCCAGGCGCCCTGAAGCCGACCGTAAAGCTAATATCTCAGCGTGGGCCGTCGGGTCGTTCTTATGCTCTGTTTGATTGTAGCCTGAGCCTATAATCTCGTCGTCCATAACCACGACAGCACCGACCGGGATTTCGCCCTCCTTACGCGCCCTTTCTGCCAATATCAGAGCCGATCTTATCCATTTTTCATGCATAGAGGTCATACACAAAAGGACCACAGATTTTCCGTAACTGTAAGATAAAATCAAAATGGACTTTTGTCAACAGCGTTTTTGGGACTTATTTTAGCAGTAGGAGTTTCTTGGTATCCAAAAATTGCGCCACAGTTAGTCTGTAGAAATAGACCCCGCTGGATACCTTTCTCCCTTTATCGTCCCTAGCGTCCCAGAAGACAGAGTGAAAACCCGGAAGAGGATCCTCATCCACAAGTGTTTTGACCTTCTGCCCTAAGATGTCATAGATGACAAGCAGTGCTCTACCGCCCCTTGTAATGCTGGTTGTGGCTGGAATCTGGTAGCGTATGATCGTGGTGGAATTGAAGGGATTCGGGAAGTTTTGCTCTAAGGCAAAGGGTATGTCCAGCACGGTGGGATCTGACATGAGAAATATGCTCCAGTCCACCGGACCATCTAGTTTGTCCCTTATGTCCTGAGGGTCTGATGTCCCCCACCAGTTGAAATTTGCGCTTACCGGTGATTTAGATAGATTTCTCACATTTTTCCCGTTGTCGACAAAGGCGTTAAGTTCCACAGAAGCCTTTCCGCTTTCTATTACTATCGCCTCTTTGTTGTTCAGAAAAGTGTTCCTAGATATTACAGTCGACGACGAAGCCGAAGAGATTCCGACATTGCTGTTCTGGAAAGTATTATCTCTTATCAAGAGCAGTGGGGTTTGAGAGACTTCTACTCCTGTTTTGCCGCTTATATTGTTTCTCTCTATGATACTGCTTTTCCCCCTTTGGATACTAATTTCGGCTCCCTCTCCATTTTTTGAAAAGGTGCTATTTTTGATCTCAAAGCTGCAATCGCTCAAGACTATGCCTCCCTGGGCGTTTCCCGAGATAGTTGTGCTGTTTATCAAGACATACGTGGGGCCTGATATAACGACACCTTTTCCTTCTGAGCCCTCTACGACCGAGTCGACAATTACGACAAGTTTTCTGCTGTTTTGCAGATCGATTCCGGTCCTTGAGGTGTTTCGCACAACGGAACTGATGAACGACAGCCCGGAAGGAAATTGTCCCGTCAGTCCGAATTGGCTGTACTCCACAGTCGAGCTTCTTAAAGTCACAGTCCCCTGGCGACGGACGACTATCCCGTACCAATCGCCCTTTTCAGGATTAGGTCCCCCAGATGTGAATAGAACGTTGTCAGCTTTCATCTTTCCCCTTACGATTAGCTCGCACCTTTGAGGGTCTGTCCCCCTGCCCAGCACGTCCGATCGCGCAAATCTGATCTCTGTTTTTGGCATATTCCTCATCATGGGCCCAGAAATCCAGATTATCCTTTCCGTTTATCCGGTCGGGATCTTTCCCCAACGGGAATCCGGCATCGAAATAGAGACCATCAGCGCATTCTAAATCGAGCACTTTTCTACTTTCGTCAGAGTTGCCGTTAAAGGCAGTATTTACATGCCATATCAAGAGTCCACTCCCGGGGATGTTGCGGTCGTAGAAGTTGACGGAATTTTGCCTATTGGCAAGCAGAAAATATTCTGTCTGGCTTAGCGCGATCTTATAGATATTGCCGCCGCTCCAGAAAGGCTCTACTACCAGCCCTGAGATGTCCTGGTTTAATTCTATCAATCTGTCGTTGTCTTTTCCTATCCATCCCAACTGCTCTAAGCTGTAGGCGCAGAAGGGATTGGGACCGTCATTCTCGTTCCAGCCCAGGGTGCCTCTGCCCATGATGCCCCACGCTCCTATCCCCGCAGAATCATCTTTGGGTCTTAGAAAAGAAGTATCGTAGTAGTCACCAATACCTAACTTATGTCCATATTCGTGCGCCATAGTTCCCACAGCGTGGCTAAAGTTAAACGTGCGCCCAATTGCCCCATTATCCGGGAGGATCTTGATGAAGCCCCCTGACGCCGATTGGTCGTTGGTGGTAAAGGTATGGGGAAAGCCCAAAATCGCCACCCCTGTGGCTGTTTTTGATATAAACCCTATCGGTCTGCTCCTCAAGTGGATGAAGATGAAATCCACAAATCCGTCGTCGTCTCCAGAATTAGGTATCCCGTCGGGGCCATCGTTGTCGTAATCTCCGAAATCTACCGATGGGTCTTCGTTGATATTCTTGAGGACTTCGGTCACAAAACGGCCGAAATCTCCGAAACCAGTCTCCGAGGTCTCTGAAACATAATCAGAGGCCTACGAATTTGAGGAGTACCTCTTTCCCAGGAATGAGCCTTTGATCGTGAAGGCCCCTGAGGACATGGTGGAGTAGAAGTGGCTGAGGCTGCCCGGAACGTCTGGATCTAGAATATCTTCTGCGTAGGATGGAGCTGTATTATCGAAAGGGGCTTCACCGGCGAACTTGGCAAAAATTATAAGAACATTTTGTTCATTTGTCGCCTCTATTAGAGGCTTACCTGCTCCATATTCCTTCGGAATAATGGCGCACTCGAAGAGAACTTCGGGGTAAACATCGGACTTTAAGGGTTGAATAAAGGAGCAGAGGAGAAATGTTAATGCAAGAGTCTTCATTACTGAACTGGTGTTTCGCCCTTGAAATCGTCCTAGGGAAATCAGAAGGATCTACTCTTATGCATCTTAGTAATACGACTGAACATATTCACTAAAGTTGCACAAAAACAAGCAGACAGTGGGGGCAGAGCCGCGTGTCGGCCCCGGACGAGGAAGAGCAAGGGTGTCCCCCTTCCGTTGTTCTACAGGACTATATCTGTTTGAAAGGAAAATTCACGGATCGGTGTTTCTCGTTTGAATATGCGGTATTTCCCGGATAGGATCATCCATTTAAGCTTATATTTCCCTATTAAATACCACTTTATGCCCCTTCCGTTCAACTGTCTTGGGAATCCGAGCCCCGGGAGATCCTGCTCGAACTCATATATCGCCGAATCGCGGGAATCGATATCAAAGAGTGTGAGTCTGGTATTGACTCGGAGCAGTTTCGAGGGCTTCAAGCGGATTTCTCCAAAGCCCGATATGCCTTTTTCGGTCTTTTCCCCATCGTTAAGCGTAGCCCGCGAAAGTTCGATTCTCCACTTTAAAAGATAGTTCTTCTGCAATCTCCATTCGGCGTCTGCGCGCAGATTGTTCTTCTTTTTATCCCTGACGCCTATTTCTGCTTGAAAGTTCTCGCTGGATTTTGATCTGAAGCGCAAGCTTAATCTTAGTTTTCTGGAGAGCTTATATTTAATTGTAGCGCCTGAGTTTGTCCCCCGGCTTGGAAGCGGCACGCTAAAGGTGCGCCAGGGACGGCTGTATTGATCCAGGAAAGCCCTTATCTTTGTCCTTTTGTTGAGATCCCAGCTTATCCCGCTGAATATGCCCTTTTCGTTGTTGACTTCTCCGCCCAGGGACGAGAAGGCCGAACCGTGAAAGCTGTGGAAGTCTGCAGCATAGTTTCTGGCCAACACTCTGATGTCTACTTCTCCCAAGTCGGCCACTGCCCCCAAGATGTAGGCGGCGCTCGGTTCATCCGATAGTGCAAATTCTCCGAATAGGTTCAGTTTCTCTCCTCTCCAATCAAAATCCCATCCCCAAAGCAGGAGTTTATCCCCTTCGAAGGCAAAGCGTCTTTTCTCCATGTTATCCCTTTGAAATGGCGGATCGAAGGAGGAGAAGGAGAAGGTAGAGCCTAAGTTCAACGCCTTATTTACCTTAAAAGATAGCCTTGCGCCTGTCAGTTTTTCCGTAAGGGCGTCTTTTCTTTCTTTCTGGAGATCAGAGACGTGAACGCCGTCTTCGTCGATGCGTGTGACGTTTCCGTCTTTGTCCAAAGCAGCGTCCATTCTGGAGGATGAAAAAAAGAGTGCTCCCTGGAAGTTGGGGAGGGATTTCTTTGCGAATACGCCCCTTAAGGCTCCGTTCTCGAAGCTGGAGCGATAGCCGACGGATGTGGAGTCTTTCCTTTTGACCGACTCCGAAGTCGTTAAGACCGACTGCCATCGGCTAAATATCAGTCCCTGAGCAAATCCAGGCCTCAAGTTCCCCAGGACAATTTTATCCAGATCGAACTTGTCTTTGATCTCTATGTATCCTGCCGCAAAATCCGTGGGGCTGTCTTCTTTGGGATCTTTCTCAGAAAGTATGAGGACATCTATGTCCTGTCCCGATGAAAGCTCCGTCCTTTGGTAGAATCTGGACAACTTGAAAAAAGAACCTGATTCATCTTCGGAAACTTTTGTGATCAACCTGACACGAGATATTAGTTTACGATGTTTTTTGACCGATTGAGGCGGAACGTCCGCTGCGATACCGGAAACGTATCCGTATCTGGAGAGTGCTTCCGCTGTGTCTCTTCCCAGACCTTCTATTTTATAGAGGTCATCTGTGCTTTCAAACGGTCCGTTGGTCCTGCGGAATCTCAGGATCAGCCGAGCCTCCTGCTCTGACAGAAAAGGTGCGATTGAAAGTTCCTGTGACCGTACCAAGTTGAGGTCTATTCGTCCACCGCTTAAGACCTCAACTAACTCTTCGTATCCCGATTGACTGTCTGCGTCTAATACGTCCTCTGAAAGGTCTGTAATTTGAGCGTATGTAATGCCAACAAGCCTGTAAGATAGAAAGATACCGAATCCACAGATTAGGGGTATCCTCTTAAGTAATGGTAGTTGATCTGTCACTTTTTTCTATGGAAGGGATCATGTTTTATCGCCGACAAGAACAGTGTCGTTGAATCTGTCGGGGGCAAGGTATAGAGAGGGAAGATCAGAGAAGCTTAAGCTGAGCAGTCGGGGGATTTCATCGATAAAATCATAATTTACTGGGGCGCAGAACAGATGTGATAAACAGTTGCAGTCAGATGAGCCGAATGAGCGAACAGGTTGCCAGAAGTATTCCGACAAAGTGTCGGCTACAAGGCATTCTAAGCTTCGCTCGGATACGAGAATCCACGCGCCATCTACTCGGCCGCAAAGCAAAAGATAGTCTATATGCCAGTGCAGAAATCCGCCCCTTAGGTGACGCAAGAGTCGGATCTTAAGTCCACCGAGAGCGCTTCCTGCATACAGGTAGGTTCCTGTGGGAAAGTGAAACTTACCTAATTTGCCTATCTCAGCTTCGAAGATCTCGGACAATTTTATGTTCAGGATGTAGGTCCCCGGAATCAAATCTTCTCCAGTCTGGATAAGATTATGGCTTTTAAATTAATGGCTATTTAGATTAGTAGACACCTTACAGGCGGAGAGTGGGTGCCTCTTTCTATCCGTGATTGAGTCCCCAATAGCGTCAATTGGGGATCGGGGGCTCTTCCCTACTTGCTTAATTTGCTGGGAATTGAGGTTCCTGGTCGTTGAGCACTCTAATTATGTCCACAGCGACCATAGACATATTCTTCATAGATTCGTTACTCTGCCCAGCGATGTGCGGTGTGACCACTGCGTTGTCTATCTTGAAGAGAGGGTTATCAGGAGTGGGCGGTTCGTCCTCAAAGACATCTATGCCGGCGGCGGCTATTCTGCCATCTTCAAGGGCGCGCACCAGCGCGGACTCATCTATCACGGCACCCCGTGAAGTGTTGACCAGATAAGAACCCTTTTTTATTACTTGCAACTCCTCCTCTCCTATAAGATGGTAGGTGTCCTCGGTAAGGGGTGCATTGACGGATACGTAGTCCGACCGTTCGAGGAGTTCTTCAACAGGTACCCTCCGGGCTTGGAGTCTTTCTTCTTCCTCTGGATAGTCTACTATGTCGTAGTAGAGGATCTGCATATTGTAGGATCTGCGGCATATTTCTCCAACGCGTCTTCCGATCTTCCCAAATCCCACTATTCCGACGGTCTTTTCCCATAGCTCCGGGCCTGTATGAGTATTTCTTACCTCCCATGCACCCTGCCGAAGGGCGCGATCCACCTCGAGGATTCTTCTGGCAATAAGAGCCATCATCATAACTGCGTGTTCTGCGACGGCTTCGGCATTAGCAAGAGGTGTGTAGACAACCCTTATTCCCCTTTTGGTGGCCTCCTCTACGTCCACGTTATCCAGGCCTACACCGTGTCTTGCTATGACCTTGAGTTTGGGAGCGTGGTCCATCAACCACCGATCAGCCCTCCCTTTGGCTCTGAATATTATGCCGGAGATATTTTGTATGGCCTCAAGGAGTCTTTCGTCTCCAGATTCCCAGGCGGGCGACCAGACGATCTCAGCGCAGTTTTCTACAAGATAGTTTTTCCCGGATTCGTTCATCTCCTCAAACAGAAGTATCTTAAATTTAGCCATTCTCCATATCTCCTGTGCTGTACGTTATCAGCGGTGTCTATAATCCTAAGATTAATGAATTTGAACAAAAAGTCAACTGAATTCACAGAGATCATCCCAAAAAATGGTGGGAACAGGTGAAAGATTAGGCATATGCAAGTGCGGGAAGAATATTTCCCTTGACCAACTCGGCTCAAATTGATATATTCACGGTGAGGTAAGCAGCCAAGGCGGGCAGAATATATAGTCTCATTTCTGGTACACGGTCGCGTTTAACTCCGGGAGGTACTAACCCCCATTCGCCATATTAGACCCGAAAAATGGTTGTCAAAGTCGCCAGAACATGTTATATTACAATAAATAAGACTCATAAATGGCGGATAAATATTGATCATCCAGAGGGTGAAAGAATCAAAGTAGGTTTTGATGGAGGAATAAAGCTTGAATTTCATGGTGCAAAGGTGACATCAAACGGTGGACTTCTTGCGTATCGTGACCTTGATTACGCACTGGGATTATTTGATTCGGTATCAGCGGTTTTTACCGATAAACGCACAGGCCGTAATATCCAACATGATATATCTACTCTCCTGCGTCAATCGATATACAGCCGTCTTGCAGGATATGAAGATGTAAATGACGCCGAGCGATTATCCGTTGATCCCGTCATGCGAGCGATTACCGGAAAGAAGGACAAAGGCAGGCAAGCTGCCAGCTCCAACACGATAGGACGTTTTGAAACTGATATACTGACTCAGCATGACAATCTCAGAAACTTGTCAGATATCAATGGCAAGTGGGTTCAAAAAGCGATGAGTAAAACACAGCATCAACGAATCATTCTGGACATGGACAGTTCGGAGAGTCCGGTACATGGCCAGCAGGAAGGATCAGCTTACAACGGTCATTTCGGATGTACCTGTTTTCATCCAGTGTTCTGCTTCAATCAGTTCGGGGATTGTGAAGGAGTCCTACTTCGCTCTGGTAATGTTCACAGTGCTGATCGTTGGAAGGAAGTTCTGGAACCGATCGTCAAGAGATACGAGAGCAAGAAGAATAGGAAATACTTTCGAGGCGATGCTGCATTCGCAAAGCCTGAGATTTATGATTATCTGGAGGGAAACGGCTATTTGTATGCCATTCGGCTTCCCGCAAATGAGATACTCTATGAAAAGATACGATACCTGCTGACTCGGCCAGTTGGACGACCGCCGAGGAAACCGATTGTATCGTTATATGAATTTCAATATAAAGCGGCCAGTTGGGATCAATCGAGGCGAGTGGTCGCCAAGGTTGAATGGCACCAAGGGGAGTTATTCCCAAGAGTGGGATTTATCGTGACCAACATGAGCGCCAAGCCAGAAGGCGTGGTACACTTCTACAATGGCCGTGGCAGAGCTGAGCAGTGGATTAAGGAGGGCAAGTATGCTCTGAACTGGACCCGACTCTCATGCAAGCGTTTCGTCTCCAATCAGGTGAGGCTCTGGCTGTTTGTTCTGGCTTACAACTTGGGCAACTTCCTGCGACGTTTTGTTCTTCCGAAGAAAATCAAACACTGGTCACTACGCAGCCTCCTCGTGAAATTTATCAAAATCGGAGCGAAGATTGTCAGACACAGCGGATATATTACGTTTCAAATGGCTGAGGTTGGGATAGACAAGAGGTTATTTGCCGAAATATTATCCCGGATTGAACGATTGCGATGTTATTCTGTTTAAACTGCCACATTTTTTTGTGAGTCGATGGAGAGGTGTCTCTAATTGGAGGATTTAAACACAAAGAAAGTGATAATTCAGAGGAAAATACTATTTTAATTGAAAAAAGTACTTGTTGAAAAATGTAAAAGTGGTAATATTAATTCAGAAACAAGAATGTATCGAAATATAATCCCTCATGAATGTGATATGGGGAATGTCGGACTAATGGTTGAGGTAAAGATAGCCACTCTTCTTATCGATCAGACAGGACACATTGTTTTGTTGAAGGAGTTGAGCGGGGATCGAGTCCTTCCTATATGGATAGGTGAGGCGGAGGCAAGGGCTATAGCTGGGGAGGTCCAGGATCAGAAGTACAAGCGTCCCTTATCTCACGACCTGCTGGAGATGCTCCTTGACACTTTAGAGGCAAAGGTAATTAAGGTGGAAGTGTCCAATCTTGTAGACAGTACCTACTACGCTCAACTCTATCTTCAAAGGGAAAATAGGATTGTAAAGGTGGATGCCCGTCCAAGCGATTCCATAATTATGGCTTTAAAAACTCACGCTCCAATATTTGTTGCCGGGGAGCTTCTAGAACGAGTTGAGGGTATCCAGATAGAAGATATAGAGGAAAGTGGAGAAAGTCTGAAGGACAGAGTACAGAGGATTAATCCTGAAGATTTTGGGAATTTTAAGCTGTGATGCCAGTCAGAGAATATAGAATATTTCTGCTATTTGCAGTGGTTCTCTATTTTGCCACAGAGGCTTTCGGAGAATCGGAAGATAAAGAGACGCGCCTTTTCGATCAAGAGGCTGAGGACGTCTTCCAAAGAGGAATAGAAAGGTATGTGAAGGGACACTTTCAAAGAGCGCGGCTCGAATTTCAGGAGGTATTAGAGAAATTCCCCATCAATCAGAAGTCATCCGCAGCAAAGTTGATGTTAGCCAAGACGGTCTACAAGCTGAGCGACTACGAACTGGCGATCTCTGTCGCCGAGGAATTGAAAAGTGAGTTCCCGTCGAGCAGGTACCTCTGGGACGCCGATTATGCGGCAGGCGATTCTTATTTTCGTCAGGGAAGGTTCGTCGAGGCTGTGTTCAAATACGCGCTTGTCCTGGTGGGGACACAGGAGACAGACTTAAAGTTGAAAGCAGCTGAGCGTCTGTCGGTCGTGGCATTGACAAATCTGTCCAAATCCGAAATCGAGGACATAAAAGAGAAGTTCGATCCAGGAGTTGTGGAGGAAGGACTTCTTTTAGGCGAAGCAAGATGGATTTTCAGGTGGGGCTATTCTCATCTGGCGGCTGAGAAGGTGGACAGCTACATTAGGAACTTCCCAGACGGTCTATTCTTGAATGAGGCGATAGCTTTAAGGGAGGAGATAGAGGTGGGAGTGCAAGTAAGCTATCGTACAAGCTGGTCATCGGATAAGATAGGTGTCATCTGTCCACTTTCCGGCGAGGGAAGAATCTACGGCGAGGATCTAAGAGACGGGGCAAAGTTAGCCTTGGAACACTCCTCGCTTTCCCGTAGGGGGGCAATCGAATTAATAGTTGAAAATTCAAGAAGCGATCCGATAACTGCGGTGAAGGTGGTCCAGAAGTTGATAGAAAAGGACAGAGTCCTTGCTATAGTCGGACCTCTTTACAGTTCTACGACTATAGGGGCAGCAGCGGTGGCAAACTCCGAATCGGTTCCACTGATCGCTCCTACCGCTTCAGAGGGCCCGATAGCCTCAATTGGACCTTACGTGTTTCAGATCAACTCAACTCCAGAGGTTCAAGGAAAGAGGATGGCCGAATACGCTGTGGGGACACTGAACCTGGAGACGTTTGCCCTAATCGCCTCTATGGATATGTACGGACAGGAGATGTCCAGAAGTTTCAGATCGAGGGTGGAGGAATTGGGGGGAAGAGTCCTGCAGGAGGAGAGATATTTTCCGGGCACAAAGGATTTCAAAGAGCAATTACAGAGGATAAGGAACGCTGGGCTCTTGCTCCAGGATATACTATTGGCAGCGGATACCTCAAGGGTGGACACTACCGCTTTTGAGGAGGACCTCCCCGAGGAAGAGGAATTACAGCCTGTGGGGACTATTGACGGCGTTCTGATAGCGGGCGCTTCTGATGATGTGATATTGATAGCCCCTCAGATAGCTTTGAAGAGGATCGAGACCCAACTTTTGGGAGGAAGCCAGTGGAATTCTCAGAACATAATCAGAATGAGCGGGAGCTACGTGGAGGGAGCCCTATTCGTATCCGGGTATTTTGAAGATTTAGGATCACCGGCGATCAATCGGTTTATAAGTTCGTTCAGACGTAAATTTGGAAGGTCGCCCTCAACGGCAGCCGCTTTCGGCTACGACGCTATGTCGCTGGTGCTGAGAGAACTAAGTATAGGTCACAGGACCAGGGAAAATTTGAAGAATACTCTTCAAAAGGTAAGGGACTTTGAGGGGGTTTCAGGGAGGATCTCATTCGGAAGCCAGAGCCATCAGAACGAGAACGTCTATCTTTTGAAGATAGATAAAAAGAGGATAGTTTCGCTCGGAAAACTCTGATTGATATTGCTTACTTTTGGTCATTGCAAGAGAGATGAAATCCCCCGACGCAATTTCAACGGCGATTTTGAAAATCGTCGTTGTGTATGGCGGAAGGTATCAAGATCTATTTGTAGGAGAAGGAATTAAGCCGTGAGACTTCAAGATAAAGTTGCGATTGTTACTGGGGGAGCGTCGGGGATAGGTCGGGGGACAGCCCTCTTGATGGCAGGGGAGGGAGCAAAGGTCATAGTTGCAGACGTGGATGAGGAGGGCGCAAGAGAGACGGTTTCTATGATTGAATCGAAAGAGGGAAAGGGCGTCTCCTGTTACGCCGATGTGGGGACTGCAAAGGGAGTTGAAGAGATGATAGGAGTGGCTGTGGATAGTTACGGGAAGATAGACGTTTTGCACAACAACGCCTACTGGCATTCCGGAGGGACGGCGATGACTATCTCTGAGGAGGATTGGGATCATACGCTGGACGTCTGTCTCAAGGCTGTATACATGGGATGTAAGCTTGCAATCCCCCAGATGCTGAAGACGGGTGGAGGAGCTGTCGTTAACACGGCATCTATTCACAGTCTTGTCTCCTTTCATAAGTATGCTGCGTACGATGCCGCAAAAGCCGGTGTCATAGGACTTACACGCTCTTTGGCACTGGATTTTGGACCCCAGATCCGGGCGAACGCAGTGCTCCCGGGGGCTATTCTGACTGCTGCCTGGAGTGGGATTGATCAAGAAGAGATGGACCACTGGGCCCGGATGACCCCAATGAAGCGTATGGGGCAGCCTGAGGATATAGCTAAGGCTGTGATATTCTTAGCTTCTGATGACGCCTCGTTTATTACGGGGACAAGTCTGGTAGTTGACGGTGGATGGACTATTGTGGGTCATCCCAGGACAGATGAATAACGCGTTTTAGATCAAGTGACCGAACTGGATAAAGGGCCGGATAGTTCAGAGTTTCTGATTGAGGGGTTTCTTAACTGAACCCCTCTCCTTTTTATCGCTTTACATTGACAGCCAACCTAAACTATGCTAATTTTAGGATATGTGAAGTGCCTCCCAAAAGAGTAGACAACACCTCTGGGGAAGAGTCGGGATGCTGTCTAGCCACGATTGAACCCCTGATCCCCGATTGAGTCTATCGGGGATTCATATTGTGGGTTGGGGGATAGTATTTACTTATTTAGGGACATTAAGAATGCAGATCAAGATAGATAGACATAAACTGATTATGGGCATCGGGAGCAATGCGGTGGACGTAATCTACAGGGTGCGCAGGATCGCGGGCAAAGATGAAAAGACGTATATCCTCCCTAACAATGAAGGGAATATGGTAAAGGAGGTCGCAGGGGGAGTTGTACTGAATCATCTTGCATGGGCCAGGCTCTTGGGCGTCCGTACGGGGTCTCTTTGGATTTCAGGGGGACGATAGATTCGGAAAGTTCATAAGGGGTACTATGGACGTTCATGGGATCGAAAGGAGTTACGTCAAGGTTAAGGAGGGAAAATCGTCCACTTTTGCGATCATAAACGTGGATACCCATGCGGAAAGGGCCATATACATGGCGTCGGCTCTGACGGGGACCACGACATCTGAGGACATAAAAAGGGAGTTCTCGGAGTGCATTTCGAACGCCGGGATGGTGACAACTGAGATCTCACAGCTCCCGTTAGATGCTGTTGTAGCTGTGCTGAGTATAGCCAAGGAAAGTGATGTTCCGACGGTTTTAGATGTGGACGTTCCCCCGAGTTTCGCTGTGGATTTGGCTGGCTTGGGAAGTAGAAAGGAGTTTGAAAAAGCTCTTTTCTCTGGCTGATCTTATCAAGCCTGCCAAGGCCGTTGCGGACCAGATAGTAGGGGGCGATACATCTGAGGATAAGGCGAGGGACATATTCCAGAAGTACAGCCCCAGGTTAGTAGCTGTTACGGACGGCGCAGAAGGGAGCGTTCTCTATGATGGGGGCTCTATCGTGAGGGTAAAGTCCAACAGTGTAGTTGCGAGAGATACGACAGGAGCAGGAGACGCTTTCCTGGGGGGCGTGATTGCCGGGATATATTATGGCTTGTCTTTAGAGGATATAGGAAAGCTTGCAAATGCGTGCGGGGCTGCGTGCTGTACTGTGGCTGGCGCGTTTCCCGTTATGGACAGTAGTCTGGAGTATGTAGGATCTCTCTACGATAGAGGGAGAGTAGATGCCCTTGAAGGTATATTGATAGGCCAGAGTGAAGGAGCGAACGATTGCACTTCCGTAGGCATAGAAACTGTGAGGAACCAGATAGATCATTAGGGGCTCTCTATTTAGGGATGGGGGGGATTATAATCGCGAAGCTATGGGGTTGATAAGAAACGTTCAGAGTAAGGGAGGCCGTATTTACGTGACGGTTTTGTGTAAACCGAGACTTTTAGCCGAGAAGATCGCCCCTGCGTTGCAGAGTGTGGGAACTCCCGCCTATTTTCTCGACCCCGTTGACGTAAATCACGGTGAGAGCGATTAACTCAACGAAGGGGATGTGGTTATAGCTATCTTTCAGGGTGATGCCAAAAGGGAACTGTTGGATGGCATCAGGACGATCAAGCATAAATGAGCTTATGATATAGGGATTACGTTGTAGGGATTACTTAAGGAATACAAATCTGAGCTTGCGAAGTTGAGCAATGTCCTTCTGCCTGTCCCAGCGCAGAAAGAGGCGATATCTTTTGAGTTGACACCTACTCCAAGCACAACGTGCCAACTCGTCCTTGAAGATTGCCTTGCAATGTCTTTAAATGACGCCAAGGAATTCACAAAGCAGGATTTCCACAAGTGCTATCCAGGTGGAAGTCTGGGAAAGATTCTGGACGACAGTGCGTGATTATTGTGAATTAAATTCGATAAACTTTTGGGAGGAAAATTGGCTAGTTAATCGCTTTTGATCTGGACGATACTGCTTTAGCAGTGGACAGGGGATTCTCCGAAGATGGAATAAAAGTTTTAGAGGAAGCTCTCCAAAGAGGTAATCTAATAGCTTCTGTGAGCGGGAGAAAATGTGGACAGGAGCAGCAGTCCTTTCAACGATAAGCTTCAATTGTTTGAGAGAATATATATTGTTTCCTACAACGGGGCTGTCGTCCTGGAACCTGTGGATAGGAACGCAAGGGAGTTGATTTATGTGCAGAGGATGACGGAAGATAAGATGCTCGATCTTACAGATTATGTCCGGGACAATGGCTATGATCTTGTCTATTATCAGTTTGAGATGGACGGAAACGGCCGGATGGATGAAAAACTTATAGTCCTTCGTCCTTCCCCATCTACGAGAATACTCGAGACCCAGACAGGGGCAACGTACGAGTTTGATGAGGGTCTTACAGATAGGATAATGAATAAAAACTAGGGCCTCCTCCCAAAATGATGGTGCTTCCGGGGGAAGAGAATCGGGACAGAGTTTTCGACGAACTTAAGGATAGATACAAAGATTCACTCTATATCGCCAAGACGCACACGGACAGGCTGGAGCTTATGCATCCAGATGTGAGCAAAAAAGCGGCTGTGGAGAGCATATGTCAAAGGAACGGGCTTTCGATGAAAGATGCGATGGCAATAGGGGACGGGGACAACGATCTTCCTATGATACTGTCTGCGGGCATAGGCGTTTTGATGGAGAACGCTGCCGATGAGGTTAAAAGGGCTGTGGAAGGGACAAATGTGCGCATGGCTCCGCTCTATGACGAAGACGGTTTT